>NZ_BBZK01000018.1:3129-3938 GCF_001748085.1 Streptomyces sp. TP-A0874 | reverse complement strand
GGGTGTGGAGGGTGGGCTGGGGTGGCTGGGGGTGTTGGGCGCGCTGTTGGGTGTCTGAGGGTGCGGCCGTTGGTCGTGTTTCTCTTGGTGCCGACCCCGGTGTAGGCCTGCTTGTTGGCGGGTTGTGACGGGTGGTTGGTTGTTGTTTGTGAACTGCACAGTGGACGCGAGCATCTGTGGCCAAGTTTTTAAGGGCGCACGGTGGATGCCTTGGTACCAGGAACCGATGAAGGACGTGGGAGGCCGCGATAGTCCCCGGGGAGTTGTCAACCGAGCTTTGATCCGGGGGTTTCCGAATGGGGAAACCCGGCAGTCGTCATGGGCTGTCACCTGCTGCTGAACGCATAGGCAGTGTGGAGGGAACGCGGGGAAGTGAAACATCTCAGTACCCGTAGGAAGAGAAAACAACCGTGATTCCGGGAGTAGTGGCGAGCGAAACTGGATGAGGCTAAACCGCATGTGTGTGATACCCGGCAGGGGTTGCGTGTGCGGGGTTGTGGGGTTTTTCTGTGACTGGTCTGCCGGCTGGTCGGCGAGTGAGAAACCGTATGGATAGGCGAAGGGCATGCGAAAGGCCTGGCGTAGAGGGTAAGACCCCCGTAGTCGAAATCTGTACGGCTCGTTTGGAAGATTCCCAAGTAGCATGGGGCCCGAGAAATCCTGTGTGAATCTGGCGGGACCACCCGCTAAGCCTAAATATTCCCTGGTGACCGATAGCGGATAGTACCGTGAGGGAATGGTGAAAAGTACCCCGTGAGGGGAGTGAAATAGTACCTGAAACCGTGTGCCTACAAGCCGTGGGAGCGTCG
>NZ_BBZK01000018.1:0-2493 GCF_001748085.1 Streptomyces sp. TP-A0874 | reverse complement strand
TCGTGACTGCGTGCCTTTTGAAGAATGAGCCTGCGAGTTTGCGGTGTGTTGCGAGGTTAACCCGTGTGGGGTAGCCGTAGCGAAAGCGAGTCCGAAGAGGGCGTTGAGTAGCATGCTCAAGACCCGAAGCGGAGTGATCTAGCCATGGGCAGGTTGAAGCGGCTGTAAGAGGTCGTGGAGGACCGAACCCACCAGGGTTGAAAACCTGGGGGATGACCTGTGGTTAGGGGTGAAAGGCCAATCAAACTCCGTGATAGCTGGTTCTCCCCGAAATGCATTTAGGTGCAGCGTCGTGTGTTTCTTGCCGGAGGTAGAGCACTGGATAGGCGATGGGCCTTATCGGGTTACTGACCTTAGCCAAACTCCGAATGCCGGTAAGTGAGAGCGCGGCAGTGAGACTGTGGGGGATAAGCTCCATGGTCGAGAGGGAAACAGCCCAGAGCATCGACTAAGGCCCCTAAGCGTATGCTAAGTGGGAAAGGATGTGGAGTCGCAGAGACAACCAGGAGGTTGGCTTAGAAGCAGCCATCCTTGAAAGAGTGCGTAATAGCTCACTGGTCTAGTGATTCTGCGCCGATAATGTAGCGGGGCTCAAGTATACCGCCGAAGTCGTGTCAGCCCAGCGTGAAGAGTTAACGCTTGTTGGGTTGGGTAGGGGAGCGTCGTGTGCCGGGTGAAGCTGCGCCGGAAGGTAGTGGTGGATGGTTCACGAGTGAGAATGCAGGCATGAGTAGCGATACACACGTGGGAAACGTGTGCGCCGATTGACTAAGGGTTCCTGGGTCAAGTTGATCTGCCCAGGGTAAGTCGGGGCCTAAGGCGAGGCCGACAGGCGTAGTCGATGGATAACCGGTTGATATTCCGGTACCCGCTGTGGAGCGTCAAACATTGAATCCTCTGATGCTAAGGCCGTGAAGCCGCCTGTCTTCAGCTTTGCTGTTGGTGGGAGTGGTGGAGCCGCTGACCCGAGGGGGTAGTAGGTGAGTGATGGGGTGACGCAGGAAGGTAGTCCAGCCCGGGTGGTGGTTGTCCCGGGGTAAGGGTGTAGCCTGGTGTGTTGGTAAATCCGCGCGCCGTTGTGGGTGAGACCTGATGCCGAGCCGTTTTGGTGAAGTGGATGATCCTATGCTGTCGAGAAAAGCCTCTAGCGAGTTTCATGGCGGCCCGTACCCTAAACCGACTCAGGTGGTCTGGTAGAGAATACCGAGGCGTTCGGGTGAACTATGGTTAAGGAACTCGGCAAAATGCCCCCGTAACTTCGGGAGAAGGGGGGCCGCTGCTGGTGATGGGATTTTCTCCTTGAGCTGGTGGTGGCCGCAGAGACCAGCGAGAAGCGACTGTTTACTAAAAACACAGGTCCGTGCGAAGCCGTAAGGCGATGTATACGGACTGACGCCTGCCCGGTGCTGGAACGTTAAGGGGACCGGTTAGTCATCTTTTGGGGTGGCGAAGCTGAGAACTTAAGCGCCAGTAAACGGCGGTGGTAACTATAACCATCCTAAGGTAGCGAAATTCCTTGTCGGGTAAGTTCCGACCTGCACGAATGGCGTAACGACTTCTCGGCTGTCTCAACCATAGGCCCGGTGAAATTGCATTACGAGTAAAGATGCTCGTTTCGCGCAGCAGGACGGAAAGACCCCGGGACCTTTACTATAGCTTGATATTGGTGTTCGGTTCGGCTTGTGTAGGATAGGTGGGAGACTGTGAAGCATGCACGCCAGTGTGTGTGGAGTCGTTGTTGAAATACCACTCTGGTCGTGCTGGATGTCTAACCTGGGTCCGTGATCCGGATCAGGGACAGTGTCTGGTGGGTAGTTTAACTGGGGCGGTTGCCTCCTAAAGGGTAACGGAGGCGCCCAAAGGTTCCCTCAGCCTGGTTGGTCATCAGGTGTTGAGTGTAAGTGCACAAGGGAGCTTGACTGTGAGACTGACGGGTCGAGCAGGGACGAAAGTCGGGACTAGTGATCCGGCGGTGGCTTGTGGAAGCGCCGTCGCTCAACGGATAAAAGGTACCCCGGGGATAACAGGCTGATCTTCCCCAAGAGTCCATATCGACGGGATGGTTTGGCACCTCGATGTCGGCTCGTCGCATCCTGGGGCTGGAGTCGGTCCCAAGGGTTGGGCTGTTCGCCCATTAAAGCGGTACGCGAGCTGGGTTTAGAACGTCGTGAGACAGTTCGGTCCCTATCCGCTGTGCGCGTAGGAGTCTTGAGAAGGGCTGTCCCTAGTACGAGAGGACCGGGACGGACGGACCTCTGGTGTGCCAGTTGTTCTGCCAAGGGCATGGCTGGTTGGCTACGTTCGGGAGGGATAACCGCTGAAAGCATCTAAGCGGGAAGCCTGCTTCGAGATGAGGGCTCCCACCTACTTGATGGGGTAAGGCTCCCAGTAGATGACTGGGTTGATAGGCCAGATATGGAAGCGCCGTGAGGTGTGGAGTTGACTGGTACTAATAGGCCGAGGGCTTGTCCTCAGGTGCTCGCGTTCACTGTG
>NZ_BBZK01000017.1 GCF_001748085.1 Streptomyces sp. TP-A0874 | reverse complement strand
AGAGGAATCCAGCCCCACGAGGGCCGGCCAGTCAAGGGTATGCCGACCCGGGATTTGCATCCGTTACTGATCTGGTAGCCAAGGGCGGCAACTCTCCGTACGCGGCCCTCAATCCTCACCGGCCCGGTTGAGGCCGGATCGTTATGCTCAAGTTCCGCTCAGATCTGGTGACGATGCTTCACCGGGATCACTAAGGTCCCCCCAACCGAGGAGGACGGAGCAAGGCTCGATGACCGCAGTACCGGTGACCAAGGACGTGGCGCCGCAGACGGACGACCTGGTCGTGCTGGCCAGCGTCAACAAGCACTTCGGCGCGCTGCATGTGCTCCAGGACATCGACTTGACCATCAAGCGCGGCGAGGTCGTCGTCGTCATCGGGCCGTCCGGGTCCGGCAAGTCGACACTGTGCCGCACGATCAACCGGCTGGAGACGATCGACTCCGGCTCCATCAGCATTGACGGCAAGCCGCTGCCCCAGGAGGGACGCGAGCTCGCGCGGCTGCGCGCCGATGTCGGCATGGTCTTCCAGTCGTTCAACCTCTTCGCCCACAAGACGGTGCTGGAGAACGTCATGCTGGGCCAGATCAAGGTCCGGCGGAAGGACAAGAAGGCCGCCGAGACCAGGGCCCGCGAGCTGCTCGACCGGGTGGGGGTTGGCACCCAGGCCGCCAAGTACCCGGCGCAGCTGTCCGGTGGCCAGCAGCAGCGCGTGGCGATCGCCCGCGCGCTGGCCATGGACCCGAAGGTGATGCTCTTCGACGAGCCGACCTCGGCGCTCGACCCCGAGATGATCAACGAGGTGCTGGAGGTCATGCAGCAGCTCGCCCGGGACGGCATGACCATGGTCGTCGTCACCCACGAGATGGGTTTCGCACGGTCCGCCGCGAACCGCGTGGTCTTCATGGCGGACGGCCGGATCATCGAAGAGGCGCAGCCCGACCAGTTCTTCAACAACCCCCGCAGCGACCGTGCCAAGGACTTCCTCTCGAAGATCCTCCACCACTGACCGCTGCCGCTCCGGGCTGAACGACGCCCGATGACAGGAAAAGGATGTTTACCGTGAAGATCCGTAGAACTGCCGCGGCCGCCGCCGTGGTCCTGGCCCTGACCGCCGCCGCCACCGCCTGCGGCGGCAAGGAAGGCTCCGCCGGCGACAAGCCCGGCGGCGCCTCGGGCGAGGAGGCCCCCAAGCTTCCCGAGTACTCGGTGGCGAAGGACGTCGACGTGGACTCGCCGGTGGTCAAGGCGGCCCAGAAGCGCGGCAAGATCGTCATCGGCGCCAAGGCCGACCAGCCCTACCTCGGCTTCGAGGACCAGGCGACCAAGGAGCGCTCCGGCTTCGACATCGAGATCGCCAAGATGGTCGCGGCGGACCTCGGCTTCTCCCCCAAGCAGATCGAGTGGAAGACCGTCGACTCCGGTGCCCGTGAGACCGCGGTCGCCAAGGGTGACGTCGATCTGATGATCGGCACCTACACCATGAACGACGAGCGGAAGAAGCAGATCGACTTCGCCGGCCCGTACTACCACGCCGGTGCCTCGCTGCTCGTCCGCAAGGACGAGAAGGAGATCACCGGGCCGGACACGGTCAAGGGCAAGAAGGTCTGCTCCATCGTCGGCTCCACTCCGCTGCAGACCATCAAGCAGCCGAAGTACGGTGCGAAGGTCACCGAACTCGGCAAGTACTCGGACTGCGTCAAGCAGCTCATCGACGGGCAGGTCGACGCCGTCACCACCGACGACGCGATCCTCAAGGGCTACGCCGCCCAGAACCCGAAGAACCTGAAGGTCGTCGGCGACACCTTCAGCGACGAGCCGTACGGCATCGGTCTCAAGAAGGGCGACAAGGCGCTCCAGACCGCCCTGCTGGACTCCCTCGAGGCACACGAGAAGAACGGCGACTACAAGAAGGCCTACGAGGCCACGCTGGGGCTCTCGGGTTCGGACTACATCGAGCCGCCGGCCCTCGAGCGCGACTGACGCCCCTTCTGAGGGCATCCGGGTGCCCGTGCCCCGTACGCAAGCCCCGTACGGGGCACGGCCCCGCTCAAGCGCCGTTCAGGCCCTGTCCGACCGACCGCCGACGCCCGCCCCCGCGGAGACCTCATGAACGTACTGCTCGACAATCTTGCGCTGTTCCGGGAAGGCTTCATCGGCACCGTCACCCTCACCGTGACCAGCGCCCTGCTCGCCTTGGTGCTGGGCGTGGTGATAGCCGGTTTCCGGGTCTCCCCGGTGGCGCCGCTGCGCGCCTTCGGCACAGCCTGGGTGACGCTGCTGCAGAACACTCCGCTGACCCTGCTGTTCCTCGTGGCCTTCTTCGTCGTACCGAGGATCCTCTTCCCGGGAATCAACTCCTTCCTGCTGGCCATGTGTGCCCTGGGCGTCTACACCTCGTCCTTCGTCTGCGAAGCGGTGCGCTCCGGCTTCAACACGGTGCCGATGGGGCAGGCCGAGGCGGCCCGCTCCATCGGGATGAGCTTCATGCAGTCCATGCGGATCGTGGTGGTCCCGCAGGCCACCCGGAGCGTGGTCCCCCCGCTGAGCAGCATCCTCATCGCGCTCACCAAGAACACGGCGATCGCCGGGGCCTTCAACAACGTGGAGCTCTTCAACATCCAGAAGACGCTCAGCAACGACGGCCTGGAGATCGGCCTGATCTTCATCTGGATCACCCTCGCCTACCTGATCATCACCTTCACCATCAGCGGCCTCTTCCGGCTGCTCGAGCGCCGCCTGGAGGTAGCCCGATGAGCGCGAGCGTTCTCTACGACGCGCCGGGCCCCAAGGCCCGGCGGCGCAACCGCCTCTACACGGTCGCCTGCTCCCTGCTCGTCGTGGGGGCGCTGGCGGCGATCGTGGTCCGGCTGATCGCCAAGGGCGAGGTCGCCCCGGCGATGTGGGACATCTTCAACTACTCCGGTATCCGGCAGAACATCCTCGACGGCCTGGTCGCCACGCTCAAGGTGTTCGCGCTCGCCGCCGTGCTCTCACTGGTGCTCGCCGTGGTGCTGGCCGTCGGCAGGCTCTCGGACCACCGCCCGGTGCGCTGGCTGGCCACCGGTTTCGTCGAGTTGTTCCGCTCCATCCCGCTGCTGATCACGATCTTCGCCCTCTGGGTCGGACTCGTCGACACCCTGTGGTCGGACGTGCTCCACCTGCCGGGGAACGTCGAGATGACCCCGATGTGGGCTCTGATCCTCGGTCTGGCCATCTACAACGGCTGTGTGCAGGCCGAGGTGCTGCGGGCCGGCGTCGGCGCGGTTCCCCCGGGCCAGGGAGAAGCCGCCTACGCACTGGGTATGCGGAAGTCGCAGGTCATGGTGACCGTCCTGCTTCCGCAGGCGGTGCGGTCGATGCTGCCGACGATCATCAGCCAACTGGTGGTGACGCTCAAGGACACCTCCCTGGGCTTCATCATCCTCTACCCGGAGCTGCTTCAGACCGCGCGGCTCATCGCCGGTAACACGCTGGTCGACGGGAACTACCCCTACGTCCCGGTGATCATCGTCATCGGCGCGATCTACATCGCGCTCTGCCTCGCCCTGTCCGCGCTCGCCACCTGGATCGAGAAGCGGGGCCGGCGGGCGAAGACGGGAATCGTGGTCGCCGCGGCGGCCGAGCCGGGGGAGGCACCGGGCCTGGTGGAGATGTCGGACACCGCGCCGGCCGCTCCCGTGGCCGCGGGGACCGGCCCCGACGGTGCGGCGGCTTCGGCCGGTGACGGCGGTCGGGGCAGCGGCCCACTCCACAAGGCGGACGCTCCACCCCCGCCCGAGCATCCCAACCCTTGAGGACCTGACCGGAGTTGACTGACGAGGGGGCGGTGGCCTGCGGCCACCGCCCCTCTCACTTGACGAGCGCACCCCCAGTGGATTGCATACGTTCTGTGATCGTCAATCGGGCTTCCGCCGCCAGCTCCCGCCAGACCCGACCGGTCGAGGGGACGGCCTCGTGGACCCGGTGATCGTCGCCGGTGCCGGCCCGGTCGGCCTCAGCACCGCCCTGGCCCTCGCACGGCTGGGCGTTCCCACGGTGCTGCTCGACGAGGGCCCGCAGACCGAGGTGGAGCGCGCCGCCCGCACCACCGTGCTCCGCCCGGAGACCGCGGCGTTCCTGACACGGATCGGCTGCACCGGGCTCTCCGCCGAGGGGACGCACTGGTCGGCCTGGCGAATGCTGCACCGCCGGCAGTCCGTCCGGCATCAGGACCTCGGTACGCGGGCGCCACTCCACCTGCCCCAGCACGCCCTCACCCGCCGACTGCGGGAGGCCCTGGCCGAGCAGAGCCTGGCGGAGGTCGTCCCCGACTGCCGGTTGGACACCCTCGAACAGGATCCGACCGGGGTGTCGGTACTCACCCAGGGCGCCGGCGGCCGCTGGTGGCGCGGCAGTTACCTGATCGGCTGCGACGGGCCGCGGTCGACGGTGCGCAAGCTCCTCAAGGTCCGCTTCCCGGGCCGCACCTCGGTGGAGAGGCAGGCCATCGCCGCGTTGCGGACCGAGCTTCCCTGGCCCGGCGAAGCCGTACTGCACCGCTCGCCACCCGGGGGCGGCGAGGTGCTGGCCCGGTCGTTGCCCGACGGGGTCTGGCGGATCGACTGGTTGGTGCCCTCCCGCGGGGACCTCATCACGCCGGAGGAGTTGCTCGACCGTATCGGCGCGACCCTGGACGGCTGGTGCGGCGCCGCGGGAACGCCGCCCTACGAGTTGCTGGACACCGGCGTCTACACCGTGCACCACCGGCTCGCCCAACGCTGGCGCGTCGGCCGGGCCTTCCTCGCCGGCGACGCCGCCCACCTGCTGGGCTCCCTGGGCACGCAACAGCTCGACGAGGGTTTCAGCGACGTCGCCAACCTGGTCTGGAAGCTCGCCCTCGCCTGGCATCAGGGGGCTTCGGAGCAGCTGCTCGACAGCTACCAGGCGGAGCGCCGGTCGGCGGTGGGCGCCCGACTGCGCGCCACCGACCAGTTGCTGCCGCTGCTCCGTTCCGAAGGCACCTGGCCCGCCGTGCGCCGTTCCCTGCTGCCCGGTGCCGCGCGATCCCAGGAGGATCTCCTCACCGGCGGGCACCTCGGCAGTGGACCGCTCGGGGCGTCGCCGGTCCACGCGGACTCCCCTCTCGTCCCGCCACCGCCCGCCTCCTCGACCTCGGTGGACACCAGCGTGGGCGCCCAGGTGGCGGATGTCGAGGTCATCACCTCCGATGGCTCGGCGGCCCGGCTCCACGACCTGCTGGGCGGTCGGATGCTGGTGCTGCTGATCGCCCCCGGTACTGCCGTCTGGGATCACCGGCACTGGCTGGACGCCGGGCTGATGCCACGGCTCACCGAGGCGGTGACCACACTGCCCGTTCCGGCCGAGTTCCTGGTGGCCGAGAGTTACCCCGGGGCCGCCGCCCACACCGTGCTGCTGATCCGCCCCGACGGGCACCTGGTGACGGCGATGGCCGGCGTCCACCCGTCCCAGCTGCACGAGTGCGCGGACGCGGCACGGGGCGGTGCGGTAAGCCGGGACCCGTGACCGCAGCTGAGGCGGTCGGCCGGAGCTGCGCCCCCGATGCCGGGGGTCCCGGGTGGAGCTGCCGGGCTCCGAAGGACCGAGCGACCTCAGTGGTCGGGGAAGTGCTGGTCCAGCAGCTCGCCGTCCTCCCCCTCCGCCGCCAGCGCCTGCCTGATCACCCGCAGCGCGAGTCCCTCGGGGTAGCCCTTCCGTCCCAGCATGCCCGCCAGTCGCCGCAGCCGCTTCTCCGGCTCCAGGCCACGGGTGGCCCGCAGTTTGCGGTCCACGAGCGCACGGGCGGTGCGCTCCTCCTGCTCGGGATCGAGCTGCCCCACGGCCTGGTCGACGAGGGGCGGCGCCACGCCTCTGCCCCGCAGTTCGCGGGCGAGCGCCCGGCGGGCGAGCCCCCGGCTGTGGTGCCGGGATTCCACCCACGCCTCGGCGAAGGCCGCGTCGTCGATGAGGCCGACCTCCGTGAAGCGTGCCAGCACCGCCTCGGCGGCCTGGCCGGGGATGCCTCGTCGGCGCAGCGCGTCCAGCAGCTGTCCTCGGGTGCGGGGGGACCCGGTGAGCAGCCGCAGGCAGATAGCCCGCGCCTGCTCCTCGGGGCTGCGCGTTGGTCCCTGCCCGGCCCTCGACGTGCAGGGACCAACGCCGTTCTGGGCGAGGTCCGCGGCACCGCCCACAGCGGCGCTCGACTCCTCACTACCGAGCTCGCCGGTGCTCGGCCCTCCGCTGGCGTCCTCGTCGGCGCCGCGGGGTCGTCCGGTCCGCCGCGGCACCGCTAGCTCTTGGCCGCAGCGGCCTTGGAGGCCTTGGTGGCCCGGCTCGCCGCGGCGGGTACCGCCTTGGCCGCGGACGCCGCAACCGCGGGAGCGGCATCCTCCTCGGCCTCCGGCTTGGCATCCGGCTTGACCCCGATGCCCAGCTTCTCCTTGATCTTCGCTTCGACCTCGTCGGCCAGACCGGGGTTGTCCTTGAGGAAGTTGCGGGCGTTCTCCTTGCCCTGGCCCAGCTGATCGCCGCCGTAGGTGTACCAGGCGCCGGACTTGCGGATGAAGCCGTGCTCGACCCCCATGTCGATCAGGCCGCCCTCCCGGCTGATGCCCTGGCCGTAGAGGATGTCGAACTCGGCCTGCTTGAAGGGGGGTGCGACCTTGTTCTTCACGATCTTGCAGCGGGTACGGTTCCCGACCGCCTCGGTGCCGTCCTTCAGCGTCTCGATCCGACGGATGTCGATCCGCACCGAGGCGTAGAACTTCAGCGCCCGACCACCGGTGGTCGTCTCCGGCGAGCCGAACATGACACCGATCTTCTCGCGGAGCTGGTTGATGAAGATCGCGGTGGTCTTCGACTGGTGCAGCGCGCTGGTGATCTTACGCAGCGCCTGACTCATCAGCCGGGCCTGGAGACCGACGTGAGAGTCGCCCATCTCGCCCTCGATCTCGGCCCGCGGCACCAGCGCGGCAACCGAGTCGATGACGATGAGGTCGAGCGCCCCGGAGCGGACCAGCATGTCGACGATCTCCAGCGCCTGCTCACCGTTGTCCGGCTGGGAGAGGATGAGGCTGTCGGTGTCGACTCCGAGCGCCTTGGCGTACTCCGGGTCCAACGCATGCTCGGCGTCCACGAAGGCGACGGTGCCGCCGGCCTTCTGAGCGTTGGCGACGGCGTGCAGGGTGAGGGTCGTCTTACCGGAGGACTCCGGACCGTAGACCTCGACCACCCGGCCGCGCGGCAGCCCTCCCACCCCGAGCGCGACGTCGAGCGCGGTGGAACCGGTGGAAATCACCTCGATGGGATCGTTCGGCCGATCACCGAGGCGCATGACGGCGCCCTTGCCGAATTGCCGTTCAATCTGCGCGAGCGCGGCGTCGAGCGCCTTCTCGCGGTCGGTACCTGCCATGGGCTCCACCCGGTTTGCTTGAGTCGATCGCTTCACGTCCACGACGCTAACGCCTGCCACTGACAACGTGCCCGGGCGCTTGTCGACCTGTGGATAACTCGGCCGCCAACCCATATGAATAGATGTTCGATTTCCTTGTCAAGTCAGCCCGCAGCCCACCCCAGGCGGCGCCACTCAGCCGCCGGGCGGCTCACCGGCCGGTGGCACAGAACACCGTGCGGCAGGCGAGGCCTGGGACATGGACGCAACCGCCAGGCGGGCGGCGGCACCCTGGGAGGGACAGGAAAACGGCTCGGCAGCCGTCCCGGCCACCCTTCAGGTTCGGCGGTATGACCGACACCTGCTTCACCCATCCCCGGCTCGCCGCCCTCTACGACCCGCTCGACCCCGACCGCAGCGATCTCGACGCCTACCTGCGGATGGCGGAGGAGTTCGGCGCCCGCCGGGTGCTGGACATCGGCTGCGGCACAGGGGTGTTCGCTCTGCTCCTGGCGGACCGCGGTCTCGAGGTCGTCGGCGTCGATCCGGCCCTGGCGTCCGTCGAGATCGCGCGGGCCAAACCGGGCGCCGACCGAGCGCGCTGGATCTGCGGCGACGCGACAGACCCGCCGCCGCTCCGGGTCGACCTGGTGACGATGACGGCGAACGTCGCCCAGGCCATCACCGGTCCGGAGAGCTGGCGGCAGACGCTGCGGGGAGCCCACGGAGCGCTCCGGCCCGGCGGGCGCCTCGTCTTCGAGACCCGCGATCCGGCCCGACGCGCCTGGGAGGAGTGGAGCCGCGACAACTCCCACAGCGTGACGGAGGTTCCGGGCGTCGGCGCCGTGGAGAGCTGGGTCCGGGTGATCGACGTGAGCGGGCCACTGGTGACGTTCCGCTGGACCTACGTCTTCGCCGCGGACGGCGAGGTGCTGACCTCGGATTCGACGTTGCGCTTCCGGGAGCGGGACGAGGTCGAGCGGGATCTCGTCGAGCAGGGCTACGTGGTGGACGAGGTACGCGACGCGCCCGACCGACCGGGGAGGGAGCTCGTCTTCCTGGCACGACGCCCGTGATCGCGGCGGCCCCGACCGCTGGTCGGGGCTCAGCGCCTCTCGGGCGGTACGTCCACCGCCACGCAGACCGCGCGCCACACGTCCTTGGCGTCCCACCCGGCGTCCAGCGCCTCGTACACGGTCCGTCCCCCCAGCTCGGACATCACGTGGTCCCGGGCGAAGGAGTCGGCATAGCCCTCGCCGAAGTGCTCCGCCATTCGCTGCCAGAAGTCGGTCAACCGCATGCAACCAGTATCCCGCCGGAGGACGGCTGACCTGAACAGCGCGGGGGCGTGACCGGACGACCGCCGCGCCCCCTTTCGCTCACCCGAGGAAGGCCCGCGCCCCGGCGGTCACCGCGACCGCCACCCCGATCACCACGAGGAAGGGAGCGCGCAGCAGCAAGGCCAACCCGGCCGCCCCCACCCCGAGCGCCCGCGCGTCCAGCGTCAACCGCCCGCCGTCCCCGAAGGCCTGCTCGGCGGTGAGCGCGGCCAGCAGCGCGATGGGCAGCAGCGCCGCCAGCCTCTTGACCGCCGGCCGCTCAAGCGCCCCGGCGGGCACGGACAGTCCCAGGAACTTCACCAGATAGCAGCCGACGGCGGTGACGCCGATGGCGATCCAGACGTTCAACGGGACCTCTCCTTCTGCTCCTCTTCGCCGGACCGCGCGGGCTCCTCCGCCGCACCGGAGGGCGCCTCGTCCTCCGCGCCCGAACTCCCGGGGACCAGGAGGCGGCGGGCGGCGAGCACCGCGGGTGCGGCGAGCGCCGACACCAGCACCGGTGCCCCGGCCGGCAGCAGCACCACGCCGACCAGCGCGAACACCACGGCGAGCCCGGCCACCGCGCGTTCGACACCGCTGCGGAGCATGGGGGAGAGCAGGGCGAGGAAGACCGCGGGGCTCGCCGCGTCCAGCCCCCAGGCGCGGGGGTCTCCGAGCGCCGCCGCGCCGAGCGCCCCGAGCAGGGTGGTCAGATTCCACAGCACGTACACCGTGATGCCCGTGACGGTGAACCCGATCCTGGCCCGCCGGGTGCTGTCCTGGGCCAGCGCGACCACGGACGTCTCGTCGATGACCCACTGCGCCGCGAACGGGCGGATCGCGCGGGGCAGCCGGAGCAACTGCGACAGCCGCAGGCCGTAGAAGGCGTTCCGCACACCGAGGAAGAACGCGCCGGCGGCCGCGGTGAACGGGTTCCCGCCCGCGGCCAGCGCACCGGCGAGAGCGAACTGGGAGGCGCCGGTGAACACCAGCAGGCTCAGCACGCAGCTCTGCAGGACGGTGAGCCCGGCGCCCACCGCCGTCACACCGAAAGCGAAGCCCGAGAGCCCGACGGCGACCCCGACGCCGAGCGCGTCCCGCGCCACCGCGGCGTCCGCTCCGGAGAGCGAGCGGACCGATACCCGTCCCAAACCCGGAAGGCCCCGCCCGCCACTCCTGCCTCTCACACCACTTCGCGCTCTCACAACAGACACGCTACGAGCAGCCGCCCACCGGCCGCTCTCCGCCCGGCGAAGATCTCACTGGTCGGAACGCCGCCGCCCCCGCTGCCTGCACGTTGTCAGTGTCCGGGTGCACGATGGGAAGCATGTCGGAGCGACCGGACTCGGCCCTCAGCAGCTTCTCCCCGGCGACCCGCGCCTGGTTCACCGGGGCGTTCAGCGAGCCCACCGCCGCCCAGGAGGGGGCCTGGCAGGCGATCGGCGAGGGCTCGGACGTACTGGTGGTCGCCCCCACCGGCTCCGGCAAGACCCTGGCCGCCTTCCTCGCCGCCCTGGACCGGTTGGCGAGCACACCGCCACCGGCCGAACCCAAGCGGCGCTGCCGGGTGCTGTACGTCTCCCCGCTGAAGGCCCTCGCCGTGGATGTCGAGCGGAACCTCCGCAGTCCGCTCACCGGCGTCCGGCAGGAGTCCGTCCGCCTCGGGCTGCCCGAACCGGAGATCCGGGTCGCCATCCGCTCCGGCGACACCCCGGCCGCGGAGCGCCGCTCCATCACCAACCGCCCGCCGGACATCCTGATCACCACCCCCGAGTCGCTCTTCCTGATGCTGACCTCGTCGGCTCGGGAGGCCCTGGCCGGGGTGGAGACGGTGATCCTCGACGAGGTACACGCCGTGGCCGGCACCAAACGGGGCGCCCACCTGGCCCTCTCCCTGGAGCGGCTGGACGAGCTGCTGCCCCGTCCGGCCCGGCGCATCGGGCTGTCGGCCACCGTACGCCCGGTGGAGGAGGTCGCCCGCTTCCTCTCGCCGCAGCGCGGGGCGAGGATCGTGCAACCGCCCTCCGCGAAGGAGTTCGACCTTTCGGTGGTGGTCCCGGTCGAGGACCTCGGCGAGTTGGGCGGGGCCCCGGCGCGGGACGCCGACTCCGAGGCCGTCCGGCGGCCGTCGATCTGGCCCCACGTCGAGGAGCGGATCACCGATCTGGTGCGGTCCCACCGCTCCACGATCGTCTTCGCCAACTCCCGGCGGCTGGCCGAGCGGCTGTGCAACCGGCTGAACGAGATCGGCTACGAGCGCGCCACCGGCGAGCCGCTGCCGGAGGACCACTCGCCTGCCGAGCTGATGGGCGGTTCGGGCGCCGCCTCGGGGGCCCCCGCGCTGCTCGCCCGGGCCCACCACGGATCGGTCTCCAAGGAGCAGCGCGCCCAGGTGGAGGAGGAGCTCAAGGCCGGCCGGCTGCCGGCCGTCGTCGCCACCTCCAGCCTGGAGCTGGGCATCGACATGGGCGCCGTCGACCTGGTGGTGCAGGTCGAGTCGCCGCCCTCGGTCGCCTCCGGGCTCCAGCGGGTGGGCCGGGCCGGGCACCAGGTCGGTGCCGTCTCCACCGGGGTGGTCTTCCCCAAGTACCGGGGGGACCTGGTCCAGGCCGCGGTGGTCACCGAGCGGATGCGTTCTGGCGCGATCGAGGCGCTGAAGGTCCCGGCGAACCCGCTGGACGTGCTGGCCCAGCAAATCGTCGCGATGGCCGCGATGGACGTCTGGGACGTGGCGGAACTGCTGGCGCTGGTGCGGCGGGCCGCACCCTTCGCCGGGCTGCCGGAGTCGGCCTTCACCGGTGTGCTGGACATGCTGGCCGGCCGCTACCCCTCGGACGCCTTCGCGGAGCTGCGCCCGCGCCTCGTCTGGGACCGGGTGGCCGACACCGTCTCGGGTCGGCCGGGGGCCCAGCGGCTCGCGGTCACCTCGGGCGGCACCATCCCGGACCGCGGCCTGTTCGGGGTGTTCCTCGCCGGCGCCGACCCCAAGAAGGGCGGTGGCCGGGTCGGCGAGCTCGACGAGGAGATGGTCTACGAGTCCCGGGTGGGCGACGTCTTCACCCTCGGCACCACCAGCTGGCGGATCGAGGACATCACCCGGGACCGGGTGCTGGTCACGCCTGCCCCGGGGGTGCCCGGTCGGCTGCCGTTCTGGAAGGGCGACCAGCTCGGCCGCCCACTGGAGCTCGGCCGCGCGGTGGGCGGCTTCCTGCGGGAGATCGGCGCCCTCCCGGCGGAGGACGCCCGACTCCGACTGCTCGCCACCGGCCTGGACGCCTGGGCGTCGGACAACCTCCTCGCCTACCTCGAGGAGCAGCGGCGCGCCTGCGGCCACGTCCCGGACGACCGGACCATCGTCGTCGAACGCTTCCGGGACGAACTCGGTGACTGGCGGGTAGTCGTCCACTCCCCCTTCGGCGCCCAGGTACACGCCCCCTGGGCGCTGGCGGTCGGGGCCCGGCTCGCGGAGCGGTTCGGCGTGGAGGCCCAGGTCATGCACGCCGACGACGGCATCGTGCTGCGGCTGCCGGACACCGAGCTGATGGGCCTGGACCTGCTCGACGTGGACACCCCCGAACACGATCCCGAGCGCTCCCCGGTCGGGGCCGACGACGTCGTGTTCGACAAGGGCGAGGTGGAGAGCGTCGTCACCGACCAGGTCGGCGGTTCGGCGCTGTTCGCCGCCCGCTTCCGCGAGTGCGCCGCCCGGGCCCTCCTGCTGCCCCGCCGCGATCCCCGGCGGCGCACACCGCTGTGGCAGCAGCGGCAGCGAGCGTCCCAGCTCCTGCAGGTGGCGAGCGAGTTCGGCTCCTTCCCGATCATCCTCGAAGCGGTCCGGGAGTGCCTCCAGGACGTCTTCGACGTCCCGGGGCTGCGTGAGCTGATGGGTGACATCGAGGCCCGCCGGGTCCGCCTGGTGGAGGTCACCACCCCCGAGCCCTCGCCGTTCGCCCGCTCGCTGCTCTTCGGCTACGTCGCCCAGTACCTCTACGAGGGCGACTCGCCCCTCGCCGAACGCCGGGCCGCCGCGCTCTCCCTGGACTCCCGGTTGCTGGCCGAGCTGCTGGGCCAGGCGGAGCTGCGGGAGCTGCTGGACGCCGAGGTGCTGACGGAGTTGGAGCGCGAACTCCAGTGGCGCACCGAGGACCGCAGGGTGAAGGACGCCGAAGGCGTGGCCGATCTGCTACGCCTCCTCGGCCCGCTCACCGGGGCGGAGCTGGCCGACCGCGGCGCGCAGCCCGGCTGGGCCACCGAGCTGGCGGAGGCCCGGCGAGCCATCCGGGTTCGGATCGCCGGCGCCGAGCACTGGGCGGCGGTCGAGGACGCGGGACGGCTGCGGGACGCCCTGGGCACCGCCCTGCCGGTCGGTGTTCCGGAGGCGTTCACCGAACCGGTCAAGGACCCGCTCGGCGACCTCCTCGCCCGCTACGCCCGCACCCACGGCCCCTTCACCTCCGCTGTCGCGGCGGAGCGGTTCGGACTGGGCGTGGCGGTCACCGAGGGCGCACTCCAGCGGCTCGCCTCGGCCGGCCGGGTGGTCCAGGGCGAGTTCCATCCCGCCGGAGCGGGGCAGGAGTGGTGCGACAGCTCGGTACTGCGGCGGCTGCGCCGCCGGTCGCTGGCCTCGCTCCGCCAAGAGCTGGAACCGGTGCCGCCCGCCGTCCTCGGCTCCTTCCTCCCCCAGTGGCAGCACGTCACCGACCGCGGCCTGCGCGGGGTCGACGGCCTGGCACGCGCCGTGGAGCAGTTGCAGGGTGCCCCGGTGCCCGCCTCCGCCCTGGAGCGGCTGGTGCTCCCCTCCCGGGTCGCCGACTACTCCCCCGGTCTCCTGGACGAGCTGACCAGCGCGGGGGAGGTCGTCTGGGCGGGTGCCGGCGCGCTCCCGGGCAAGGACGGCTGGGTGACGCTGTTCCTCACGGAGGCCGCGCCGCTGCTGCTCCCCGAACCGCACCCGCTGGAACTCACACCGGTCCACCAGGCGGTGCTCAACTCGCTCTCCGGCGGCTACGGGCTGTTCTTCCACCAGATCGCCGAGCAGGTCAGGATCAGCGAACCGGACTGCGCCGACGCCCAACTGGCCGCGGCGGTCTGGGACCTCGCCTGGGCCGGCCTGTTGACCAACGACACCCTGTCGCCACTGCGCTCGCTCCTGGGATCGGGCCGTACGGCCGGGGCCACCGCCCACCGGGCCAAGCGGTCGGTTCCGCGGGGGCGCTACGGCTCACTCGCCAGGCCCTCGCTCCGCCCCACCGCTTCACGCAGCGGCCCGCCGACCGTCGCCGGCCGGTGGTCGCTGCTGCCCCAGCGGGAGACCGAACCGACGCACCGGGCGCACGCCCTCGCTCACACCCTGCTGGACCGGCACGGAGTGGTCACCCGGGGGGCGGTGGCCGCCGAGGGGGTGGCGGGAGGCTTCTCGGCCGCCTACCGGGTGCTGTCCGCCTTCGAGGAGACGGGGCAGGCCCGGCGGGGCTATGTGGTGGAGGGGCTGGGGGCCGCGCAGTTCGCCATGGAAGGAGCCGTCGACCGGCTCCGGGCGTCGAACACCGCCCGGGAGCGCGAGGGCTCCGCGGCCCTTTCCCCGTTCCCGGGGCTACCGCCCTCGGCTCGCCAGTCACGGGCGGTCCTGCTCGCCGCCGCCGATCCGGCGAACGCCTACGGCGCCGCCCTCCCCTGGCCGGAGCCGCCGCCGGGCACCGCTCAGCGCCCCGGCCGGAAGGCGGGAGCCTTGGTGGTGCTGGTCGACGGCGAGTTGGTGCTCTACCTCGAGCGGGGCGGGAAGACCCTGCTGTGCTGGTCAGAGACCGGCGAGTCCGGCGGTGACACCAGCGTCGCACCAGCTGTGGAGGCTCTGGCCCAGGCGGCCACCCGGGGGGAGCTCGGCACCATCACGGTGGAGCGGGTCAACGGCGCTGCCGCCCTCTCCTCTCCGCTGGGTCCGGCGCTGGAGACCGCCGGCTTCCACGCCACCCCCCGGGGCATGCGCCTCCGCGCCGCCTGAGTCAGCGCTCCCCTGCCCGCCTGGGAGCGCTCCGCCCACCGTAGTAGGGCGGGCGGAGGCATCATGGCCACATGCCCGAGGGAGACACGGTCTGGCGGACGGCCCACGGTCTGCACCTGGCGCTCGCCGGCGAGCGCCTCACCGGCTGCGAGCTGCGGACACCCCGGCTCGCCACGGCGGACCTCACCGGCCGAGTCGTCAACGAGGTGGTCGCTCGCGGCAAACACCTGATGCTCCGCGTCGACGGCCCCCTGACTCTCCACTCGCATCTGGGGATGGACGGCGCCTGGCGGCTCTACGCCGCGGGGGAGCGGTTCCGCGGCGGGCCCGGCCACCAGATCCGGGCGATTCTCTCCACGGCCTCACGCACCGCCGTCGGCTACCGGCTGGCCGCGCTCGACCTGATGCGTTCCCAGGACGAGGACCGGCTCGTTGGCCACCTCGGTCCTGATCTGCTGGGGCCTGACTGGGACCCCGAGGAGGCACGGCGTCTGCTGCTCACGGCTCCGACCCGACCACTCGGCGAAGCCCTCCTCGACCAGCGGAACCTGGCCGGTATCGGCAACGTCTACAAGTCCGAGCTCTGCTTCCTGATCGGCGTCACGCCCTGGCTGCCGGTCGGCGAGACCCCGTCTCTCGAGCGTCTCGTCGACCTCGGGGAGAAGCTGCTCAGAGCCAACCGGGGGCGTTGGGACCGGGTCACCACACCGAGCCCCCACCCCGGTCAGCGGCTCTGGGTGTACGGGAGGAACGGCCGCCCCTGCCTGCGCTGCGGTGCGGCCGTACGGCGCTCCGGCGGCCAGGGGCCGGTCGGCGAGGAGCGGGTCACCTACTGGTGCCCCGGCTGCCAGCGAGGTCCCGGCCCGCCCGTCGGCAGGCCGAGCCCTTCCGCACGGTCGGGGTGACGGCCGCGGAGGTCAGGGCTGGGAGAGCGCGGGTCGGGATCAACCGGTGCGTTCCGGGGACCGGGGTCCTGTCCGGCTCTCTCCGCCCGGGCGCGGGGCGCAGTGGACGGGTATCAGGCCGAGTCCCCACCCTCCGGCGGCCAGCGCCGCCTCCCAGGTCGCCACCGCGGCCGGCTCGACGGCCCACCGCAGCGTGGTCCACCAGCACAGAACCGCAGCGGTCGGCATCACCGTCCAGCGGAGCGCGTCGGGCCACCGTATGTCACACCTCGCCATGGTCGCCTCCTTCACGGGTCCAGAGGTCTTCCGGAGCGATCCGGCGCCACCGCCTGGTCGAGCCGCCGCTCGTGGCCGACCCGGCTCGTTCGGCCGGGCCTCCCGGGCAGGCACCGGCGCTCGGCCTCCGCGCGTCATCGGACCACAGAGATCCGAGTTCCCCGTGCTCCTCCGGGCAATCCTCTCGGTCACGACTCGTCAGCCGAGCGTGCTCAGGGGGCCGCCGGCCGCCTTTCCGCAACGGTCCGTGATTCCGGTCACAACCAGCCCGGAAACAGCACCGTCACGACTGGCGCAGGGGCACTGGGACGCAGCTGAGCCCCGGGCGGTGGTCACCCGCCCGGGGCTCAGATCAGCCACGCCGGCTGTAACGTCAGGCCGCCACGACGTCCACGGCTTCCGCAGGAGCCTTGATCGTCATGCGCTCCTCGGGCACACCCGTCACGGATGTCACGGAAACCGGGTTCAGCATCGGACGCACCGGGACGGGTACGGTCTCACTCGTCGCCGACTGCGCCAGTTCGGCGAGCGACAGTTCATCGCTCACCTCACGCATGACCTCGGACATCCGCACCTCCAGCGCATCGCAGATGGCGGAGAGCAACTCGGAGGACGCCTCTTTCTGCCCCCGCTCGACTTCCGAAAGATAGCCGAGGGAGACCCGCGCCGACGAGGAGACTTCGCGCAGGGTCCGCCCCTGGCGCTGGCGCTGCCGACGCAGCACGTCACCCAGCAGGCGACGGAGCAGAATCATCGGTGGCTCCCTCCTCGGACCTCGGATCCTTCTCGCCCCACCGTACCGCCTCGGGCGGTGGCTGTGCGGGGAGCGCTGACGTGTTCACCCAGGGCTGCAAACATCAATTCCCCCCGCTGTGTTCCATATTCCGTTCCCGCGCATTTCCGATCAGTTCTGTCATCAACAATTCAAGGGTTTCCTGGACGGTCCGCCTCCGGATCTCCTCCCGGTCGCCGTCCAGCCTGAGCAGTCGCTGCCGACCGGTGCCCCCCGGCCCGGCGACCGCCACATGGACCGTGCCCACCGGCTGACCGTCTTGCGGGTCGGGGCCCGCCACCCCGGTGGTCGCCGCCCCCCAGTCCGCACCCAGCAGCCGCCGCACCCCGTCCGCCATCTCTCCGGCGACCTGGGCGTCGACGGCCCCCCTCGTCTGAAGCAGCGCTCCGTCCACGGCCAGCACCTTGTGCTTGACCTCGGTCGCGTACGCGGTCACCGATCCGCGGAAGGCGCGTGAGGCTCCGGGCACGGCGGTCAGGGCCGCGGCGACCAGTCCACCGGTCAGCGACTCCGCCACCGCGAGGGTCTGCCCCCGCTCGGCGAGCAGTTGCAGTGACGTCTCGGCGGGTCCGACGCTCATTTCCCCGCGCTCCCCGAGGCGTGCTCGCGCTCGGGCTGGCGCTGCTCGTGCGGCCCGCCGCTCCGCAGCACCACGGCCTGCTTCACGTAGTCCAGGCCGGTGAGAACGGTGAGCAGTACGGCCACAGCCATCACCCAGAACCGGATGGTGGCCAGCGGCCCGGTCAGTACCAGGACGTACAGGCCGACCGCGGTGCCCTGGGCCAGGGTCTTCAGCTTTCCGCCACGGCTGGCCGGGATGACCCCGTGCTCGATCACCCAGAACCGCATCAGGGTGATTCCGACCTCCCGGAGCAGGATCACGCCCGTGACCCACCACCAGAGATCGCCCAGTACGGAGAGGCAGATCAGAGCGGCACCCATGATCGCCTTGTCGGCGATCGGATCCGCGATCTTGCCGAAGTCGGTGACCAGGTTGTAGCGGCGGGCCAGATGCCCGTCGAAGAGGTCGGTGATCATGGCGATGGCGAAGGCCGCCCAGGCGTAGGAGCGCCAGATCGGGTCGTAGCCGCCGTTGTGCAGCAGTAGGAGGACGAAGCCGGGCACCAGCAGCAGCCGCACCATCGTCAGGATGTTCGCGATGTTCCACAGTCCCGCCTGCGGCACCGCCGACGCCTCCGCCCGGGTGCTGCCGCGTACGGCTGCCGCGCGTCTGGGGCCCTCCGCCGCGGACGCGGGTACTCCGGTCATCCGCCCGCCTCCTCGGGGCCCACCCCGCCGCCGAGCGGTTCCGCGATCAGGTCCACACCCTCGGTCGCCACCACCTTCGCCTCGACGATCCGTCCCGGAAGAAGTCCCCGGGCGTCGGTGAGGTAGGTCTGGCCGTCCGTCTCGGGCGCCTGGTGGGCGGCCCGCCCCACCACTTCTCCGGGTGCTCCGTCGATGGTGTCGCCCTCGGCCGTCACGGACTCCACCAGCACCCGCACGGTCTCCCCGAGCCGCTCCTCGGCCCGCTGGGCGGTGAGCTCCTCGGCGAGGCGGGTGATGCGGGCCAGCCGTTCGGCGACGGCGTCCGCCTCCAGCTTGCCGTCGAGGCCCAGCGCCTCGGTGCCCTCCTCGTCGGAGTATCCGAACACCCCGATGGCGTCCAGTCGCGCCCCGGTCAGGAACCGCTCCAGTTCGGCCACGTCCTCCTCGGTCTCCCCGGGGAAGCCGACGATGAAGTTCGAACGGGCGCCGGCCTGCGGGGCCCTGGCCCTGATCTGCTCGAGCAGGCCCAGGAACCGGTCGGTGTCGCCGAACCTCCGCATGCGGCGCAGCACCCCTGGGGCGGAGTGCTGGAAGGAGAGATCGAAGTAGGGCGCGACCTTGGGTGTGGAGGTCAGCGTGTCGATGAGGCTGGGGCGCAGTTCGGCGGGCTGGAGGTAGCTGACCCGGATCCGCTCGACGCCGTCCACCTGTGCCAGCTCCGGCAGGAGGGTCTCCAGCAGTCGGATGTCGCCCAGGTCCTTGCCGTAGGAGGTGTTGTTCTCCGAGACCAGCATGATCTCCGAGACGCCCTGCTCGGCCAACCAGCGGGTCTCGCTGAGGACGTCCGCCGGGCGGCGGGAGATGAAGGAGCCCCGGAAGGCCGGGATCGCGCAGAAGGAGCAGCGGCGGTCGCATCCCGAGGCCAGCTTGACGGAGGCGACCGGGCTGGAGTCGAGCCGCCGGCGGAGCGGCGCACGCGGGCCCGAGGGGGGCGCCAGCCCTTCGGGAAGGTCCTCGGGACCTGGGGCGGCGTCCGCGTGACCGGGCAGGGCGACCGTCGCGCCCTGCCGCTCGACCGGGCTGATCGGCAGCAGCTTCCGCCGGTCCCGGGGGGTGTGCGAGGCGTGTACGCCGCCGGCCAGGATGGTTCCGAGCCGCTCGGAGATGTCGGTGTAGTCGTCGAAGCCGAGTACACCGTCCGCCTCGGGCAGCGCCTCGGCCAGTTCCTTGCCGTACCGTTCGGCCATACAACCCACCGCGACCACGGCCTGGGTGCGGCCGTGGCCCTTGAGGTCGTTCGCTTCCAGTAGGGCGTCGACCGAGTCCTTCTTGGCGGCCTCGACGAAGCCGCAGGTGTTGACGACGGCGACATCGGCCTGGGCGGCTTCCGGGACGAGCTCCCAGCCGTCCGCCGCCAGGCGGCCTGCGAGCTCCTCCGAGTCCACCTCGTTACGGGCGCAGCCAAGGGTGACGAGAGCGACGGTACGGCGTTCGGGCATGGGCCCAGCCTACTTTGTCCGCCCCGCCGCTCCGGTCGGCCGGGTCGGAGTATCAGCCGTTCTTCGGCCGTTGGCAGGTCGGCGCACGGTGTCAGCCGCGGCCCCGCAGTGAGGCGGCGGGGCCGTCCGCCTGCGCCCGCCAGGGGCTCGGGACAGCCCTCGGGGGGAGGTCAGCCGGCTTCCGGGTCGCCCTTGGTGTAGGTCAGGTGCTGTATCTGACCGGTCTTCCAGTGGTCCTTGATCTGCTTGCCGTTGACGTAGAGCTCCATCGCGCCGGCGTTGCCGAGCACCAGTTGGATCCGCTGGTCGTCGGTGAACGTCTTGGAGTCGCCCTTCTCGAGCACTCCCTCGTGGAGCAGCCGACCGTTGTGGTCCTGCGCCGAGATCCAGCTCCGCCCCTTGGCGGCCGTGAGCTTGATGGTGACCTTGTCCCCGGGCGCGGCGGCGATGGCGCTCTCGGTCGGATCGGGTTTGGGGTCGGCGGGCTCGGTGGTGTCCGCCTCCGGCGAGGAGCTGGCCTCGGCCGAGGGTGCGTCGCCCACGGCCTCGGTGCTCGGCTCGTCCCCTCCCCGGAAGAGGGTGAAGCCGGCGAATCCCACGACCGCGACGATCGCGGCGACCATGGCGGCGCTCCAGTTGGGCCGTCGGGGTTGCGAGCCGAAGCGCTCCGCCTCGAACAGCGGCGCGGTGGCGGAGGGCTCGGGCCGTCCCCCGTGCTCCGCGTCGAACTGCGCGATCAGCTCCGCGGGGTCGAGCCCCACGGCCGTCGCGAGCGTGCGGATATGACCCCGGGCGTAGACATCGCCGCCACAGCCCGAGAAGTCGTCCTGCTCGATAGCGTGCACGATGGGAGAGCGCACGCGCGTGGTACTGCTGATGTTGCCGACGGTCAATCCGGCGTCGATTCGGGCCTGCTGAAGAGCTTGTCCGATGGAAGGACGGTCGTCCGCGGAGGAGTTGCCGATGGACACGGGGGCGCCTTTCGAGCGTGTAGCCACCTGCTGGAGGTTCAGTCTAGGGGTGGGGCGAAAGGGTGAGGCAACCAGGAGGACGGGTTTTGTACGCCATCGGGACGGTCACACCGTCCTACTGCCCTCAGCCGCCGGGGCACCCAATTATTCGCCTCTCTTCGTATTGACGTATCGGCGGAAGAATTGGTTCCCCCGCCACCCTTACGAGTGATTCTCCCCCCGAATCAGGGCAAGCACTCCATCCAACTCATCAGGTTTCACCAGAACATCGCGAGCCTTGGCGCCCTCACTGGGCCCGACCACCCCACGGGACTCCATGAGATCCATCAGCCGGCCCGCCTTGGCGAAGCCCACCCGGAGCTTCCTCTGCAGCATCGAGGTGGAGCCGAACTGTGTGGAGACGACGAGCTCCGCGGCCTGGCAGAGCAGGTCGAGGTCGTCTCCGATCTCCTCGTCGACCTTCTTCTGCTTCGCCGAACCCACCGTGACGTCCTCCCGGAAGACCGGGGCCATCTCCTTCTTGCAGTGGGCGACGACGGCCGCGACCTCCTCCTCGGTCACGAAAGCCCCCTGCATCCGGGTCGGCTTCCCCGCTCCCATCGGCAGGAACAGGGCATCGCCCTTGCCGATCAGCTTGTCCGCACCTGGCTGGTCGAGGATCACCCGGCTGTCGGCGAGCGAGGAGGTGGCGAAGGCCAGCCGGGACGGCACGTTCGCCTTGATCAGACCGGTGACCACGTCGACACTGGGGCGCTGAGTGGCCAGCACCAGGTGGATCCCGGCCGCCCGTGCCAGCTGGGTGATCCGGACGATGGCGTCCTCGACGTCCCGGGGGGCGACCATCATCAGGTCGGCGAGTTCGTCGACGATCACCAGCAGATAGGGATAGGGCGCCAACTCCCGTTCGCTGCCCTCGGGAACCCGCACCTTTCCGCCGCGCACCGCCGCGTTGAAGTCGTCGATGTGCCGGAACCCGAAGGCCGCCAGGTCGTCGTAGCGCAGGTCCATCTCACGCACCACCCACTGCAGCGCCTCCGCCGCACGTTTGGGGTTGGTGATGATCGGGGTGATCAGGTGCGGAATGCCCTCGTAGACGTTCAGCTCCACCCGCTTGGGGTCGACGAGCACCATCTTCACGTCGTCCGGGGTGGCCCGCACCATGACCGAGGTGATCAGGCAGTTGATGCAGGACGACTTGCCCGACCCCGTGGCACCGGCGACCAGGATGTGCGGCATCTTGGCGAGGTTCGCCATGACGTAGCCACCCTCGACATCCTTTCCGAGCGCCACCAGCAGCGGATGCTCGTCCCCGTCGGCGTCGGCCAGTCGCAGCACGTCACCGAGGTTGACCATCTCCCGGTCGGTGTTGGGGATTTCGATCCCGACGGCGGACTTGCCCGGGATCGGGCTGATGATACGGACATCCGGGCTGGCGACCGCGTACGCGATGTTCTTGGCCAGCGCGGTGATCCGCTCGACCTTGACCGCCGGGCCGAGTTCGACCTCGTAGCGGGTGACGGTCGGTCCCCGGGTGAAGCCGGTGACGGCCGCGTCGACCTTGAACTCCGAGAAGACGTTGGTCAGCGAGGCCACCACCGCGTCGTTGGCAGCGCTCCGGGTCTTCCCCGGGCCACCGCGGGAGAGCAGGCCGAGCGGCGGCAGCGTGTACGTCCGGTCCCCGGAGAGCTGCAGCTGCTCGGCACGGGGCGGCAACCCCTTCGAAGGCTCCGGGGGCCGCTTGGTGAGGTCCGGCACCTCCCCCCGGTCGCCCGCCCCACCGCCCGGCTCCGGACGGTCCCGGTCGGGCGGCCCCTGCAAGCCACCGCCCGGCTCCGCCTCCCGGGCCGCGGGCAACTCGCCCGCCCGACCTCCGGAGATGCCGTGGCTCAACCCGGCCACCAGCGGCGAGGGGTTCACCCCGTGCAGCACAGCGCCGTCCAAGGAAGCCGCCGCGGCGGCCGCGACGTCCACCGCGTCCGAGCGCTGCTTCCCGGCGCGGGGCTGGCCCCCCCGACGCCGGCGGGCGAGGGCTTGCTCCTCCGCCGTCTCAGCGGCCTCCCCAGCGGCCTGCCGAGCCCTGCCGCGCGGTTCGGCGAGCGACTTGCGCCACTGCTGCTCGTACTCCTCGTCGTCCGCCGGCCTCGAAGGGCGCTGCTCTTCCGCAGGCCCGCCCAGCAGCCCGAGCCGGACGGCCAGGGCGCGCAGCCGGCGCGGGATCGCGTTGACCGGCGTGGCGGTCACCACCAGCAGTCCGAAGACGGCGACCAGCAGCAGCAGCGGCCAGGACAGTACCGTCCCGACCGTGAAGACCAGCGGTTTGGAGGCGGCCCAACCGATCAGTCCACCGGCATCCCGGATGGTCACGGCGCCCGCGCCCCGGCCCGGCGCTCCGCAACCGAGGTGGACCAGCCCGAGCACCCCGACGACCAGCGCGGAGAGGCCGATCACGATCCGTCCGTTGGCCTCGGGCTTCTCCGGATGCCGGATCAGTCGGACGGCGACCACGCCGAGCAGTATCGGAACCAGCAGGTCTAGTCGGCCGAACGCCCCGGTGACGAGGAGTTCCACCAAACCGCCGACGGGTCCCTCCGGGTTCGACCAGGTACCGGCGGCGACGACCAGGGCGATGCCGAGCAGCAGCAACGCCAAGCCGTCCTTCCGGTGCGCCGGGTCCAGCCCCTTGGCCCCGCGGCCTATCCCCCGGAACATCGCACCGACGGCCCGGGCCAGGCCGAGCCAGACCGAGCGCACCAGGCGGTAGACGCCGTTCGTGGGCGACGGGGCCGGCTTGGGCGCGGCCTTCTTCGCCGGGGCTTTGCGCCCGGGCGGTTTGCGGGCCGGGGCCGCCTTCTTCGTTCCCTTGCCCGCCGGAGCCTTTCCGCGCCCCTGAGAAGTGCCGGTCGCCCCCTTGGAGCCCTTTCCGGAGGTACGTGAGGCCATGGCCGTGAGGTTACCGCTGTCAGCTGGACGTGACATCCGTGCCCGCCGCTTCAGCCTTCCGTGTCGTTACGGCGACCACCGGCTTCGTCCGGTTGACCCGACGTCAACCATCCGTTGGGGCAAGTTGCTTGCCGGAGGGGGATCAGCGGAGGCACACGGGCACCGCGCCGTCGGCATGCGGGCAACCGCCGGAGCGGCTGACGGCCGGCTCAGGGGTTGTCCCGTAATCCCCGGTGGATCAGCCCTTGGAGGGCGCGCCCTGGATTCCCTCGCCGGATCCCGGCTCCAGAGCGTCCAGCGCGCGCCGCAGCCCCGTCAGTTTGCGTTCCAGGTGTGCGGCGGCGGAGACCGCGGCCGCCTCCGATGATTCGTCCAGCTCCTTGGAGAGCGCCTCGGCCTGCTCCTCCACCGCCGCCAGCCGGGCGGACAGCTCCGCCAGCACGGCGGCGGCCGCTTTCGGGTCGCCCGCCTCCCGGCGGTCACTGCCTTCGAGCTGCAGGCGCAGCAGTGAGGCCTGCTCCCGGAGCTGACAGTTCTTCATGTACAGCTCCACGAAGACCGAGACCTTCGCACGGAGCACCCAGGGATCGAAAGGCTTGGAGATGTAGTCCACCGCTCCCGCCGCGTAACCGCGGAAGGTGTGGTGGGGACCGTGGTTGATGGCGGTCAGGAAGATGATCGGAATATCACGGGTCCGCTCCCGCCGCTTGATGTGCGCCGCCGTCTCGAAACCATCCATACCGGGCATCTGGACGTCCAGCAGGATCACCGCGAAGTCGTCCGTCAGCAGCGCCTTGAGCGCTTCCTCACCTGACGATGCCCGCACCAGCGTCTGATCGAGCGCGGAGAGAATGGCCTCCAGCGCCAGCAGATTCTCCGGCCGGTCATCGACCAGGAGGATCTTGGCCTTCTGCACCATGGCGCGCCCTCCTCGCCCCGGCAGTGCACCGGGCGCCGCCCCGGGAGACGACTCCCTTACGCCGTCCGCCCTCGTGCCGGTCATCGTAACCGCACCCCGTCTGTCGCCACACCCTGTCACCGCGATGTCACTGTGCACATACCGGAAACGCGGGAGGACACCAGAAGGTTCCCCGCCGCCGGCGGTTCCACACCCGCACCGCCGCCCTAGTCGCCCGACGGCCGCATCCACTGCCGCATGACGGACAGCAGATGATCGGTGTCCACCGGTTTGGTGACGTAGTCCGAGGCGCCGGACTCGATGGACTTCTCCTTGTCGCCCTTCATCGCCTTGGCGGTCAGCGCGACGATCGGCAGCCCGGCGAACTGCGGCATCCGGCGGATCGCCGCCGTCGTCGCGTAACCGTCCATCTCCGGCATCATGATGTCCATCAAGACGATGCCCACGTCGTCGTGCTGCTCCAGGACCTCGATCCCCTCCCGGCCGTTCTCGGCGTAGAGCACCGACAGCCCGTGCTGCTCCAACACGCTCGTCAGGGCGAAGACGTTCCTGATGTCGTCGTCGACGATCAGCACCTTCTCGCCGTGGAAGGAGAGCCCGCTCCCCTCCCCCGGGCCGGGTGCCTGCTCCAGCCAGGCGTCCCGGGGCGCCGGCCGTGGCGCGACGACCGGCCGCGGGGCGGGCACCGGTTCCTCCGGAGCCGCCGGAGGCTGCTCCCAGGCGCTCTCCGGCGCCTCTTCCTCCCGAGCCGGCTCACCGGTCGGCTCCTCACCGAAGCTCGACTCCGTCTCGGCCCCGCCGTCGCCACCGGACTCCAGCGCCGCCAGTCCGGTGGCCAGCTGCGGGTAGCTCTGCGCCGGCAGCTCCGCCGGGGTCAGCGGCAGGTAGAGCGTGAAGGTGGAGCCCCGCCCCGGCTCGCTGGAGGCGTGGATCTCACCGCCCAGCAACCGGGCGATCTCCCGGCTGATGGACAGCCCCAGACCGGTACCGCCGTACTTCCGGCTGGTCGTGCCGTCCGCCTGCTTGAACGCCTCGAAGATCACCCGCATCTTGCTGGCGGCGATACCGATGCCGGTGTCGGTGACCGAGAACGCGATCATGTCGGGGCCGCTCCCCTGGGGTACGCCGTGCTCCAGCAACTGTTCCCGGATGGCGTTCGGCACCTGGGGTCCCGCGGGTCGGATGACCAGTTCCACGGCCCCGCTGTCGGTGAACTTCACCGCGTTCGACAGCAGGTTCCGCAGTACCTGGAGCAACCGCTGCTCATCGGTGTGCAGATGGGAGGGGAGCTCGGGGGAGACCCGCACCGAGAAGTCCAGCCCCTTCTCCGCGGTCAGCGGCCGGAAGGTCGCCTCGACGTAGTCGACGAGCTGTACCAGCGCGATCCGCGACGGGCTGACGTCCATCTTCCCCGCCTCGACCTTCGACAGGTCGAGGATGTCGTTGATCAGCTGCAGCAGGTCGGAGCCGGCCCCGTGGATGGTCTCGGCGAACTCCACCTGCTTCGGCGACAGGTTCCCGTCCGCGTTGTCCGCGAGCAGCTTCGCCAGGATGAGCAGCGAGTTGAGCGGCGTGCGCAGCTCGTGCGACATGTTCGCCAGGAACTCGGACTTGTAACGCATGGAGACGGCCAGTTGCTCGGCGCGCTCCTCCAGTACCTGCCGGGCCTCCTCGATCTCGGTGTTCTTCACCTCGATGTCCCGGTTCTGCTGGGCCAGCAGCTCCGCCTTCTCCTCGAGTTCGGCGTTGGAGGACTGCAGCGCCTTCTGTCGGTTCTCCAGTTCCTCGGAGCGCACCCGGAGCTGCTCGGTCAACTCCTGCGACTGCTTCAGCAGCACCTCGGTCTTGGTGTTCACGCTGATCGTGTTGACGCTCGTCGCGATCATCTCGGCGATCTGGCTCAGGAAGTCCTTCTGGATCTGCGCGAAGGGCTGGAACGACGCCAGCTCGATCACGCCGAGGACCTGCCCTTCGAAGAGGACCGGCAGCACGATCACATGAGCGGGCGGGGCCTCCCCCAGCCCGGAGGCGATCTTCAGGTAGCCGGGCGGCACGTTCTCCATGAGGATGGTCCGCCGCTCCTCCGCGGCCGTACCGACGAGCGTCTCGCCCGGTCGGATCGTCGTCGGCATCGCACCCGGGGTGTAGCCGTAGGCGCCCACCAGACGCAGTTCGTACGGACCCTCCTCGTCGGCTCCGACCTCAGCGGGGTCGAGCGTCGAGGTGGCCAGGAAGAAGGCACCGTGCTGGGCGGAGACGACGGGCGTCAGCTCGCTCATGATGAGCCGGGCGACGTCCTGGAGGTCCCGGCGCCCCTGCATCAGCCCGGAGATACGGGCGAGGTTGCCCTTGAGCCAGTCCTGCTCCTTGTTCGCGATCGTGGTCTCGCGGAGCGTGGCGATCATGGTGTTGATGTTGTCCTGGAGCTCCAGGATCTCGCCCGCCGCGTCGACGTCGATCTTCAGGTTGAGGTCACCGCGGGTCACAGCCGCCGCGACGGCGGCGATCGCCCGCACCTGACGGGTCAGGTTGCCGGCCATCTCGTTCACCGACTCGGTGAGGTCCTGCCAGGTGCCGTCGACGTCCCGGACCCGGGCCTGACCGCCCAGCTGCCCCTCGGTGCCCACCTCACGCGCCACCCGGGTGACCTGGTCCGCGAACGAGGACAGCTGGTCGACCATCGTGTTGATGGTGGTCTTCAGCTCCAGGATCTCACCGCGGGCATCGATGTCGATCTTCTTGGTGAGGTCGCCCTTGGCGATCGCGGTGGTGACCATGGCGATGTTCCGCACCTGGCCGGTGAGGTTGGACGCCATCGAGTTCACCGACTCGGTGAGGTCCTTCCAGGTGCCGGAGACGCCCGGCACCCGGGCCTGACCGCCCAGCCGCCCGTCGGTGCCCACCTCGCGCGCGACCCGCGTCACCTCGTCCGCGAAGGACGACAGCGTGGTCACCATGGTGTTGACGGTGTCGGCCAGGTCCGCGACCTCACCGCGCGCCTCGACCGTGACCTTCTTCGTCAGGTCCCCGCCCGCGACCGCGCTCGCCACCTGGGCGATGTTCCGCACCTGGGAGGTGAGGTTGTTCGCCATCAGGTTGACGTTGTCGGTGAGGTCCTTCCAGATCCCGGAGACGTCCCGGACCTGGGCCTGGCCACCGAGGATGCCGTCGGTGCCCACCTCGCGCGCAACCCGCGTCACCTGCTCGGCGAAGGACGACAACTGGTCCACCATCGTGTTCACGGTGGTGACCAGGGCCAGGATCTCCCCCTTGGCGTCGACGGTGATCTTCTTCGAGAGGTCGCCCTCGGCCACCGCAGTCGTCACCTCGGCGATGTTCCGCACCTGGGAAGTCAGGTTGTTCGCCATGAAGTTGACCGACTGGGTGAGGTCCTTCCAGGTGCCCGAGACACCCTGGACCTCGGCCTGACCGCCGAGGATGCCGTCGGTGCCCACCTCACGCGCAACCCGCGTCACCTGCTCGGCGAACGACGACAACTGGTCCACCATCGTATTGAGGGTGTTCTTCAGCTCCAGGATCTCGCCGCGCGCGTCGACCTCGATCTTCTGCGACAGGTCGCCCCGGGCGACCGCCGTCGCGACCTGGGCGATGTTGCGCACCTGAGAGGTGAGGTTGCCGGCCATGCCGTTCACCGAGTCGGTCAGGTCCCGCCAGACTCCGGCCACCCCCGGCACCTGCGCCTGGCCGCCGAGCCGCCCGTCGGTCCCGACCTCCCGGGCCACCCGGGTCACCTGGTCGGCGAACGAGGACAGCTGGTCGACCATCGTGTTGATGGTGTTCTTCAGCTCCAGGATCTCGCCGCGCGCGTCGACCTCGATCTTCTGCGACAGGTCGCCCCGGGCGACCGCCGTCGTCACCTGCGCGATCTGCCGCACCTGAGAGGTGAGGTTGCCGGCCATGAAGTTGACCGAGTCCGTCAGGTCCTTCCAGGTGCCCGAGACGCCGTCCACCCGGGCCTGACCGCCCAGCCGGCCCTCGGTCCCCACGTCCCGCGCCATCCGCGTCACCTGGTCCGCGAACGACGACAGCTGGTCCACCATCGTGTTGACGGTGTTCTTCAGCTTCAGCATCTCGCCGGAGACGTCCACGGTGACCTTCTGCGAGAGATCACCGTTGGCCACCGCCGTCGTCACCTGGGCGATGTTGCGCACCTGCCCGGTGAGGTTGCGGAAGGCCGTGTTCACCGAGTCGGTCAGGTCCTTCCAGGTACCCGCCGCACCCGGCACCTGACCGCCCAGCTCGCCCTCGACCCCGATCTCCCGGGCGACGCGCGTCACCTCGGCGCCGAACGACGACAGCTGGTCCACCATCGTGTTGACGGTGTTCTTCAACTCCAACATCTCGCCCGCGACGTCCACGGTGACCTTCTGCGAGAGATCACCGTTGGCCACCGCCGTCGTCACCTGGGCAATGTCCCTGACCTGCGCCGTGAGGTTACGGAAGGCCGTGTTCACCGAGTCGGTCAGGTCCTTCCAGATGCCTGCCGCACCCGGCACCTGCGCCTGGCCGCCCAGCAGGCCCTCGGCCCCCACCTCGCTCGCTACCCGGGTCACCTCGTCGGCGAAGGTGCGCAGCGTCTCGGTCATCGTGTTGATCGTCTCGGCGAGCTGCGCGACCTCCCCCCGCGCGCTGACCGTGACCTTCTGCGACAGGTCGCCGTTGGCGACCGCCGTGGTCACCTGGGCGATCCCGCGCACCTGGGCGGTGAGGTTGCCCGCCATGAGGTTGACGGAGTCCGTCAGGTCCTTCCACACACCGGCGACGCCGGGCACCTGGGCCTGTCCGCCCAGCTCGCCCTCGGTGCCCACCTCACGGGCGACGCGCGTCACCTCGGAGGAGAACGACGACAGCTGGTCCACCATCGTGTTGACGGTGTTCTTCAACTCCAGCATCTCGCCGGCCACGTGCACCGTGACCTTGCGGGAGAGATCGCCCTTGGCGACCGCCGTTGTCACCAGCGCGATGTCACGCACCTGGGCGGTGAGCCGGTACGCCATGGTGTTGACGGAGTCCGTCAGGTCCTTCCAGGAACCCGAGACCCCGCGCACCTTCGCCTGACCGCCCAGCTTGCCCTCGGTGCCCACCTCGCTGGCGACCCGCGTCACCTCGTCGGTGAACGCCGAGAGCTGGTCGACCAGCCCGTTGACCGTCCGACCGACCTTGAGGAACTCCCCCCGCAGCGGATGGGCGGCGCCGTCCGCGCCGGCGGCGCGGAGGTCCATACGCTGTTCCAGGTCGCCCTCGGAGACCGCGGACAGCACCCGACCGACCTCGGAGACCGGCCGCACCAGGTCGTCCACCAGCGCGTTCGAGGCGTCGATGGCGGCGGCCCAGGACCCCTCGCAGGCGCCGGTCTCCAGGCGCTCTGTGAGCTTTCCCTCACGGCCGACCACCCGCCGCACCCTGGCGATCTCTCCGGTGAGGTGCTGGTTACGGTCCGCGACCTCGTTGAAGAGCGCGGCGATCTCGGCCATGACACCGTCACCCGACACCGTGAGGCGCTTGCGGAAGTTCCCGTCCCGCATGGCCACCAGTGCCGTGCGGAGTCTGTTCAGCGCCGCTGTGTCCACCTCGGTCGTCCCGTGACCGCGGGACCGTCCTTTCGGGCGTGTACTCGCGCCCCGCGCAGCCGCGCCAGACTCCACCGTGTCCCTCCCGCGGGTCGACCTTCTCCTCAGGACCATCTCCTGAAGACTGCCCAGTGTTTCACCCCAGCCGAACAAGGCCATAACAGTTCGGCAGCCTCGCACACCGGCCGGCACACACTCCAGGCGGAATCACCGAAGACCGGCACCCGCACGGAGGTCGAAGGTAAGTAACCTGGCATCCGGCTGTCCACCGCCCTTCTACGGTCAGGAGCGGTGACACGAGCGAGGCAAGGCAGCGGAACGGTGCCGGCAGGGGCCTGTCCGGTAGGGAGTAGGATGAAGGAGCGGGGCGAGGGCCTGGCCCGGCAGCACGCCGAGAGCGGTGACGTCGGCCGCGCAGCGGCCGGCCCGAACGGCACCGCGCCGGCGAACGTATCCGACCGGGCCGAAGGCGCACCGGACGGCACCGCTCTCCCGCCGATACGGAGGCCGGGCGAGCACACAGCTATGAGGAGAACCGTGATCAGCGCACGGGCCACCGCCACCTTCGAGCCGGTCGGACGCTCGGTCGCCAGTGCCCGCGCCTTCGTCCGGGACACGCTCCAGGGCTGGGGATTCACCGATGTCGTCGATGACGCCGTGGTACTGACCAGCGAACTCGTCACCAACGCGGTAGTGCACGCCGGGACCGCCGCCGACGTCCTCTGCCTGCGGACCGACGGCGGCGTGCGGGTCGAGGTCGCCGACCGCTACCCGGAGCGCGACGTCCCCCTCCAGGGAGCCGGCCAGCGCAGCGTGAACCCCGACAGCGAGGGCGGCCGCGGGCTGATGCTCTGCGGTGCCCTCGCCAGCCGCTGGGGCGTGGAGTACACCGCCACCCACAAGAGGGTCTGGTTCCAGCTCGACCTCACCCAGCACCCCGCCGGGACCCGATCGGCCGGCCCCGCCCTGCCCACCGACGCACTGCCGGTGGCCGATCCGCGGGTCCGCGTCGCCGTCGTCCAGATCGCCGAGGACGGCCGCGTCAACTCCTGGAACGAGGACGCGGAGGAACTCTTCGGAGTGAACTCCTCCGAGGCCGTCGGCAGACCGCTCGCCGACTTCGCCGCCTGGCCGCACACCCCGGGCACCGGAACCGGCCTCGCCGAAGCACTCCAGCTCTCCCGCTGGGAGGGCTCCTACGGCATGCGGGCGGCGGACGGCCGGGTCGTCCCCGTCTACGCCTCCCACCTTCGGGTGCGGGACTCCGAGGGCGCCCCCTCCACCGTCTGCCTGCTGGTGCGCGACCACGAGCGCGCCGTCCTCCAGACCGCGCAGCGGACCGCTCCCGGCGACGCCACCGCCCAGACGCCCGGAGAGCCTTCGGGGACGGCCACCGACCCGTTCGAGGTCTTCATCGGCTCCCCGGCCCCGGACGACCTCGACGGCCTGCTCCAACGCACGGTGGAGCGCGCCCGGGACATGCTCGACGGCGACGCCGCCTACCTGCTGCTCGCCACCGACGACGAGACCGAGCTCGAGGTCCGCGCCTCCACCGGGCTGCCCTCCGCCCGCCAGCGTTTCGCCCGCGTCCCGGTGGAGGCCGGAAGCGGCCGCTACGGCTCCGCTCGGATGCCGGCCGTCCACGAGGACCTCACCGCGGTGCCCGGCGCGGTGCCCCTCCTGTCCGGCACCGGCATGCGTTCGGTCGTCACGGTGCCGCTCAAGGTGGAGGGGCGGCTGACCGGGTCGCTCGGCGTCGCCGCGGAGTCCGCCGGCCGTTACACCAACGAGGAGGCGCTGCGGCTGCAGTTCGCCGCGGACCGGATCGCGCTCGCGGTCGAACGCGCCCGGCTGACCGAGTTGGAGCGTCTCCGGCGCGGCTCGCTCTCGTTCCTCGTCGAGGCCTCCGACCTCCTCGCCGGAACCCTGGACCGGGACCAGACCCTGGCCCTCATGGCCCAGATGACCGTGCCCACCCTGGCCGCCTGGTGTGCGGTCTACACCGTCGCGGACCTCTCCTCCGAACCCGAGCTCTCCTTCGTGCTCCATGAGGACGAGGACCGCATCGACGGCCTCAAGACCCTGCTCGGCAAGCTCGATCCGCCCGATCCCGTTCCGGAGCCGGGCGCCCGGGTCTGGAGCGCTCCCAGTGAGACGGTCCACTCCGCGGCGCTCCGCGCCTCGCTGCGGGACCTCGGTCTCAACGACCCGACGCAGACGCCCGGTCCGGGCCCCACACTCGCCACCGCGGCCGCGGTCGGTGGGGAGACGGTCGTTCTTCCGCTGGTCGCCCGGAACAGGGTGATCGGCATGCTGACGCTGGGGAAGCCCTCCGGGGAGCACTTCCGGCAGGAGATCCTGGAGTTGGCGGAGGACCTCTCCCGCAGGGCCGCCCTGGCGCTCGACAACGCGCGCCTCTACTCGGAACGCACCGCCATCAGCCAGTCTCTGCAACGGAGCCTCCTGCCTCCCGAACTGCCGGCAGTCCCCGGCGTCGAGGTGGAGGTCGTCTACCGTGCGGCCGGCGAAGGCAACGAGGTCGGTGGCGACTTCTACGACGTCTTCCCCATCAGTGACGGCACCTACGGCTTTGCGATCGGCGATGTCTGCGGCACGGGACCGGAGGCGGCGGCCGTGACGGGGCTGGCCCGCCACGCACTACGTCTCCTCGCCCGTGAGGGCTTCGGCGGTCCGGCGGTCCTGGAGCGGCTCAACGCGGCGATCCTCGACGAGGGGGCACGCAGCCGGTTCCTCACCCTGCTGTACGGCGAGTTGCGTCCGGAAGCGGACGGCAGAGCCACCCTGAAGGTGGTCTGCGCCGGACATCCGCTGCCGCTGCGGCTCCGTCAGGACGGAACCGTAGAGCCCGCGGCCGACCCTCAGCCGCTGCTCGGGGTGCTGGAGGATCTGGAGCTGTACGAGCAGACCGTGCGCCTCGAACCCGGCGACGTGCTGCTGTGTGTGACCGACGGGGTGACGGAGCGCCGTGAGGGCACCCGAATGCTCGGAGACGAGGGGTTGGCCGAGGCCCTGAGTGTCTGCACCGGTCTGACGGCGGGTGCCGTGGCGGCCAGGATCCTGCGGACGGTGGAGCGCTTCGCCGTCGAGCCGGCCTCGGACGACCTGGCGATTCTCGCGATGCGGATGCCGGAACCGCATCCTGCGGTGGGACCGGCGCCGTAGCAGGGCTGAGGGTCCGAACCAGCGGTGCCGGACCCCGCCGGCAGAACGGCCGGAAACGCTGATGTCCCGTCCGATACTTGATCGGACGGGACATCAGAAGTGGAGCCCCAATACGGAATCGAACCGTAGACCTTCTCCTTACCATGGAGACGCTCTGCCGACTGAGCTATTGGGGCCTGTCGGTCGAGAAGATCATAGCGCTTCCGCTGGTCTCTTGTCGCCTCGCTCGGCACTCAGCCCTGCCATTTGAGCACCTGCTGTTCCGGGACCACTTGCCGGTGTCCAAGGGGCCATCTGCCGCCCCTCCATACCTGAGGAAACAAAG
>NZ_BBZK01000016.1 GCF_001748085.1 Streptomyces sp. TP-A0874 | reverse complement strand
TCCATGAACTGCTCGTGCACTCGAAGCTCGCGGCCTCTGCCCGGACTCGTCAGAACGATGGTCTTCGCTTCCCCGAGTGCCGTGGGGCCAGCCCCCAGTAGCTCGCGCGTGATCACGACCGCGTCGAGCACCTCGACCCGGCGCTCAGTCAGCAGCCTCTGCACGACAGCCATTCCACCAGCATTCGTCAGCAGCGGTCGGCACTCATCCACGAGCGCCTCAAGCCGGGCAGTCCTCTCCGGATGCAGCCCTCTGATCACCATCGCAGTGCCTCCTCGCCTTACAGATCCGCGGTCGTCCTCCGATCATGCCCCGAACGTCCTGAGCGCACGTTATTTCTCGTCCACATCTGCAGAGTATTAGATTACCCGCCGCCTCCCAAACAGGCCGATAAACGCTGCTGCTGAAAGTGAACAAGGCTAACTGGCTTCGTTCACTCCAAGTGACAGCGTTTCTCGAAGAGTTTCGACGGCGGTTGTTGACCAGCCCAGCTCGAGATTTTCACGGGAAATGACGGCGGGCCATGACCGTGTGTCCGGCCCGGTGGCTGGGCTCAGCTGACGTCAACGGTTGCTGGGGCCTCGCGGGTCATAAGCAGGGTGGGCATTCTTCCTCGCCAGAGGTGACGCTCACCTGTGATTTCGAAACCGTGGCGTAGGTAGAACCGGATCGCCCGTTTGTTGTAGTCGGCGACCCCCAAGCGGATGCGTGCAGGTCCTGCCCAGATGAAAAACTCGGCCATCAGGCGGCCACCGAGTCCGTGGCCTTGGGCATGGCTCAGCAGATACATCGGTCCGAGGGTGACCGACTCGTCCCAGTGGCCACAGAGATAGCCGACGATCTCCGTCTCAGACCGCACGACACGACAGAAGTGCGGGGCAGGGTGCTGGTTTGCTACTTCAATGAAGTCTCCCACTGCTCGATTCCTTCCGCAGTAGCAGACGAAGCGCGGTGCTCACGGATCCAGGACTCATCGATGCCGGCTTCTGCGTTGGGGTAGTTCTGGAGCCAGTTCCGCAGGTGCAAGGGCCCCAACGCCACAGCGTCGTCGGGGTGAGCAGCGGTGATTAAGTAGGTCATGTCAGATGATTCTCGCGCACTGGTCAAGTCATCGTGCTACCGCCCTGGAGAGGTTCAGCCGACTTTGATGGGCTCTTCGGCTCGTGCACGAGTGCTGGCGAGGCGGTAGGAGTCGGTACCGGTTTCGATGATGGTGCCGTTGAAGGTGAAGCGGTTGACGATGGCCGCGCAGAGGCGGGGGCAGTGAAGGTCTTGGTCCAGCCGCCGAAGGACTCAGCCGAAGGCCGGGGCGGCAGCTTCTTCGGCGGCTCCGGCCAAGCGGAGTCGACCGCCTTCCGCACCGTCCGCCACGTCACGCAGTACTTGCGTTCCAAGGCACGGACCGACATGCCGCCCCGCTGGTCACGCCGGATCGCCGCGTACAGCTCCACCTTGGACATCTGCGGCATGACCAGGACCTTTCACCCGGGAACGTCCTGATGCTGTGCCGGCAAGCCTTCCAACGCCTTCAAAACTCGTGAACATCACCCATCCGTGGATCTGGGCGTCTCCCAAACCCATGAACAACTGGCTTCACGACTCGTGAACAAAGCCACCAGCTCCTCCTCCCACCGGCCGTGCAGGAGGAACGGCACGGCCTCCATCCGCTCCAGGATGACCAGGGTCTCGGGCTGCCCGACCAGGGCGTACCGGCCGTGCGAGGCGGGCCTGCTGCCCGGCCCGTACGCGCGCAGCAGCTCTTCCAGGCGGTCGCGGTGCCCCTCCACGAACGCCTCCAGGCGCTCGATGTAACCCCGGGCGTTCCTCGGTGCCCACCGCGCTCAGCGCGACGTCCAGGAAGTCCGACCCGTCCGGCCAGTGGCGCGTCCCCGGCGCGGCCACGGCCCACGGGAAGCGTTCCGCCGCCGCCAGGACGTCCTTCGCCTCCAGCGGCGGCACCGAGGCCGGGGCGGGTTCGTCCGCCGTCGTCTCCTCCGGGGTGCGGGAGGCTGGCTGCTGGAGGTGGGCGACCAGCATGGCGCTGGGGCGGCGCGCCCGCGCCCCGCGTGGGCGGTGGTGTCGGCGATGCGCAGCAGGTAGCTGGCGACGTCGCGGACCCCGGCGAACCAGCCGTCCTCGAACTGCGGCTCGGACTTGTGCGGAGGGCTGCTCTCGGAGATCCAGGTGTGGGCGCCGGCCACCGCCCCGGCCTCCTGCTTCGCCACGATGTCGTCGGCCTGCTCGTGTCCGATCCCGGCGGCGGCCGGGGCCTGGAAGACGGTGAAGCGCGCCGCCGTGGCCTCGTGCTGGTGGTGGCTGATGCGGGCCAGCTCCTGGCCGTACGCGTCGGCGTGGTGCTGCTCGGTGCTCACGGGGTGCCTCCCTTGCCTGTCCGGGTGCGGTTGGCGATCCAGTCCGGATCGCGTACGGGCGTTTGCGCTCGGGTCTCGGTGGCCGGGGCGCGCATGACGCGCCAGCTGGTGCGGGGCGCGGTGACGGCGTGGACCAAGACGACGACGGCCTGACGGGCGGCGCCGCCCCGGACCACGTCCCGGTGAAGCGGACCTGGTCGGTCGCTCAGTCGCTCAGCCGCTGCCACGGGCGTAGCCGCCCGAGCGGGTAGCCGGCTGCGAGCGCGGTGGCGGTGGTGAGGACGACGCCCATTACGACCACCGCATCCCGATGGCGGACAGCTGCTCCATCCGCTCCGGCGTCAGGGTCGCGGCCCGGCTGCGCTGGTTCCCGATCCAGGACCCCAGCTTGTGTTCCCGCTCCTCCTGGTCTTCGCCGACGATCCGTTCGACGTGCTTCCTCGGCACTCGCAGGTGTCCCTCGCGCTCGTAGAACTGCTTGGCGGCCGCGTAGTTCAGCGCCCACTTGTCGGCCTGCGTACGGCGCGGGGGCGGCTTCTCGTCCTCGGCCGCGGGCTCGATTCCGAGGACCTGCTCGCACATCCACTGCTGCACGGTCGTGAGCTGGTCCCAGCCGAGCCGTACCGACTGCACCCACCGTCCGAGGTCCTCGCCCTGGCGCAGGATCTCGCCCGCCTCGGTGGGTAGCGCCTCACCGGCGTCCAGGTGCATTCGCACGAGGTGGAAGCACCGCTGCCACTCCACCGGCCACGACGGGCACCAAGAGGCGTCGATCTCCTCCAGCTGCTCGCGCCGCTCGTCCGACAGGGCCCCGGCCGACGACTGGACCGGCAGGCCCTCGGCCCGCCGCTGCTCGTTCTCAGCCGCCTTCCGGGCGGCGGCCCGCGCGTTCTTCAGGAAGATGCCCACCTTCGCGCCCTGGAAGGTGGCGTCCAGCGGGGCCAGGAGGTGCCCCGCCTCGGCTGCCCACCCGCGCGCCGCCGCGAGACCTTCCTCCCACGCGACGTCGTAGTGCGACCAGATCATGCCGAGCTTCTCCAGCTGCGCGATGCGGTCCTCGTCCAGACGGCCGCGGGCGTAGAACCGCCGGCAGTCGGCGGTCCACTGCCCGAGCGGGAACCCGGCGAGCGAGGCCGGCCACCCCGCGCCTTCCGCCTCCTGGCCGTCGACGGCGGGCACGCGGAACGTGAACGGCACCTTCAGGTCGCCGTGCTCGCGTGCGTAGATGACGGCGGCTTCCACGCCGCGCCGCCAGTGCTCGTGCTCGGGGTTGAGGACACGCAGGTTGATGAACGCGGCGAGGGCGGCCGGGTCGCGGGGCGTGGAGAACTTGAGCAGGGCCTTGGCGGGGGCGCTGACGTCTCCGGAGCCTTCGCCGCTCCCGCCCGTGCTCTTGCCGCTGTCGTCCTTGCTGACAGGCTTGTAGCGGCTCGGGGCCTGCTGCTCCGCGAGCCTCTCCACGATCCGGGCGTCGTGCGCCCGCAGCGCCTCCAGCAGCTTGGCCAGCCCGCCGAACGCCCGGGAGGTGAGCATGTTGTCCGCGGTCTCGCCCGGCCCGAGCAGGACCGGCACCACGAGCGAGGCCGTCTTGCCCTCGCCGGGTTGCATCCGCAGAGCGCGGCCCACGGCCTGGACGAGGTCGGGCATTGAGCCGCGTACGTCGGCCCAGTACACGGAGTCGCAGTTCTTGGTGTCGACGCCCTCGCCCAGGACCTTCACCGAGCACAGGAAGCACTTCTCCACCACGGTGCCGTCCGTGGCGATCCCAGCCGCGAACTCCCCGAGGAGCCGGCGGCGGTGGAGCAGCTTGTGGTCGCCGCACAGCCAGTCCGCCCAGATCGTCTTGGGGTACAGCTCGGGGTCGGATGCGTGCAGCTGCGCGGCGACGTCCGGAAGGCCGGCCGCGAAGGCTTCGGCTTCCTTGAGGACGTGGTGGAAGACGAGCGTGCGCCGGAAGTTCTCCTCCGCGGACGCCTTCACCAGAGCGGTCTGCAGAGCGGCGAGCCGCGCCCCGCGGACCTCTGCCGAGCGGCTTTCGGCGCCCAGGAGCTGCGCGGCCTGGAGCGCGGTGTCGGTGACGTCCACGCATACAACCTGGTAGGGGGCACAGATTCCCCGGTCGATGGCCTCCGAGAGCGTCAAGGTGAAGCAGCGGCTGCCGAAGGGGCCCTCGGGGTCGTCTTCCATGCTCGCGACCAGCTCGCCCGGTGCGCCGGCCTCGTCCTCGTCCCCGAGCTGCCACAGCCGGGGCGTGGCCGTCATGTAGAGGCGGCGCAGGGACGGGATCTTCTGGTTGTCGTGGACGACCGCCCACGGCTTCCCGATCCGGCCCGAAACGCGGTGGGCTTCGTCCACGACGATCAAGTCCCAAGCCGCGAGGCCCCCGGCGTGCGCCCGCTCCAGCGTGCCCAGACCGAGGCTGGCGTACGTGGCGTAGACGGTCACCTTGTCCAGGCCCCGCGTCCACTCCACCAGCTCGTCCACGTCCGTGGTGTTGGGGAAGGACACCTCCTCGCCCCTCAGTGAGGACACCCCGATCATCGGCCCCCGGCGGCCCCCCTCGCGCCACGCGGCCTCGGTCTGCGCCAGCAGGTCCAGCGAGGGCACCAGCACCAGCACACGGCCCGCGTGGAGCTCCTCCGCGCTGCGGACCGCCACCCGGGTCTTCCCAGACCCGGTCGCCATGATCACCTGCGTTCGAAGCCCCCGTTCGGGCACAAGCGATCTTGCATGTGAGTTCTCATTTCTCTTGCGGTAGAGAGATCGCTCTGACCTGCGAGGATGCAGATGGCTGAGAGATGCCTCGCTATGCTTTCTCCGTGCGGATCAGGACCTTGAGCTGCAGTACCGCAGGCTTGATGAGAATCCCGCAGATGTATTGAGAATTCCGGTAGCGGCCAGGGGTGTCTGCATGCCTTCGGCTGACGAACCCTTGCCGGTGGGCGTCTGTCATGGACTGGGCATCAAGTGCTCCCGACGCGTATAGAGCAGTGGCTGGGGGAGCGCAGATGCCCGCTCTGCGCCCTTTCGTTGATCTTTGCAAGCTGGTCAGCGTCGGGCGGGCCCGAGAACGCCGTCGTTCAGCCCGACGGGCTTCCAGCGTTGATGGGCTGGGCGCGGGGAGGGTTCGCGGGTGATGATCTGCTCGTTGGCTGCGGTATGGCGGCCGCTCGAGTGGGAGACCGTGTTTCGTGCCTGACTTGCCTGCCCCGAGTTCGACGGGTGTTCGTATCGCCGGTGACCGGTACCAGTGGCTGGTCGCGTGGCAGGGTTGTGTCACGGCGGTGCGTGACGCGGCGCTGCGCGTGCCGAACCCGGTGGTGGCGGTCGGTGTTGAGGTGGACGGCGTGGGAAACGTGGATGACGTCGTCTTGTACCGCGAGGAGCCGCCGCACACCTACATGCAGGTTAAGTACGCCGCAGACAGTTCCTCACCCGTCAACGAGGAGTACTTGCTCAAGCCAAGCGACCAGGGCGGCCCGTCGATCCTGCGCAAGGTGGCGCAGGCCTGGCAGCAACTCGCCGGGGACGGCACTCCGGTCGATCTTGCCCTGTTGAGCAACCGGTCCCCGGATGCCGGGGATCCGCTGATCTCACTGAGGGATTCCCGCACCCAGTTGCTCGTACCGAAGGCGGCGCAGCAGGGACCGCGATCGAAGAAGGGGCAGGCGCGCAGCCGTTGGGCCGCCGGTATCGGGCTGAGCGAGGACAGGCTGCTGGATCTGTTGAAGGTGCTGCGCTTCGACCTGGCACGGGACGTGATGCACCTGCATGAGCACTTGCAGATGCTGATGTTCGCTGCCGGGCTGCGGTTCGATGAGGAGGCCATGCACGCCGGCGCGGACTGGGTGGCCCGCCGAGTCGCCGATGGGCAGCGCAGGCTGTCCCTGGCGGACGTCAGGGAGGCGATCCGGTCTCTGCGTCTGGAGGCCGGCACGTCACGGGCGGTGCTTTCCGTCGCCACTTTGAAACCGGACCCGATGGCGGAGGACGCCGACTACACGGTGGACTGGGCGGACCGCTTCGAGGGCGCCTCGCCCTACGTGAAGCGGCGTCCGCTTGCCCCGGCGACCTGGGCGCAGTTGCAGGCGGACATTGAAGCGGCACCGTTTCGGATGCCGCCGGGCACGACCTCCATCGCCGTCACCGGCAGTCTGCGTCTGGCGCCCGCGTTCGTGGTCGGCGCGGCTTTCCGCATGGTGACTGGAGTCGACTTGGCCGTGGCCCAGCGCGGACAGGTGTGGTCGTCCGCTGCCGGGTACGACGCTGTGCTGGCCCCGGAGGTCGACGAGCACGCTCTCGGTCTAGGGCCGGAGCTCGCCGTGGCCATCGCGGTCGCCATCGACCCCACCGAGGATGTGCTGGACTTCCTGCGGGAGCAGCGTGTACCCGTCTCCCGGCTGCTGGTGCTGCGCCCGCCCGGTGGCGCCAAGGACAACTCCGTCCCGGATGCGGCGACGGCCAGCGCCCTTGCCGTCGGCATCCGGGATCTGCTGCGTCGTGCCTGCCGCGCGCATCCTGCGATCCACCTCTTCCAGGCTGGCCCGATGGGCTTGGCTCTGCTGCTGGGTAACCGGTGGAACCGCCTGCGCCCCACCACCGTGTACGAGGACGTCAACGCGCAGCAGGTGTATGAAAAGGCGTTCGTCGTCGACGCATAAAACCCCCCGCCTCTCCACCATCACGCTGCCCGGGTGAAGCCGTTGCTCAGCGCGCCTCGTGCAGGTCGTGGGGGACCAGGATGAGGCGGTCACGGGCCGTCAGCCAGCCCAACGCGACAGCGATCGGCAGCGGGCCATGGAAGAACAGCAGCTCCTCCACCGGGGTGGCGTCGCCGAGTTGCGCTGCCCACTGCCGGCGTGCCGTCTGCCAGCACTCCCATATGTGGGTGGTGAAGGCGGCATGGAGCGCGGAGTCGTCGGGCAGGTAGGCGTTGCCGGTGTCGATGACGAGGTAGGCGCCGCACGGGCTGTTCGCACCGGTGGTGCCCTCGGGCGGGAGGTGGTAGCCGGTGTGGTGTCCCGGCCCGTGGGCGACCTGACCGGTGGTTGCCACGTGGCGGGCGTCGTCGACCATGGAAGCGGCCGATGCCAGACGGACGATCAGTGTGGGGCGGAGGGCTCGCCTGGCCACAGGACCGCGCGGTCGACGACCAGCGTCGTGCTGTGCGCTTGGCGGGAGGCCTGCCTTGAAGGCCACGACCCGCGAGGCCCGCGTGCGGCGTGCCGGATACAGGCTGATCACCACGCCGAGGCCGCGCGGGCGCTGCAGTCCCCATCCCACGACGACCAAGGCCAGCGCACCGGCGAAGACCACGGCGAACACCCACGGCCGGCTGGTCAACTGCTCCAGGATGTTCGGCACGACACCAAGCGCGACGGCCGTGCTTGCTGTCATCACCATCGTGCCGCCGCCTTCCCGGGACAGTGCAAGCCGCCTCAAGTGCCCGAGCCATCTCATGCCCACCCCCCCCAACTCTTCGGTCGGAATGCGCTCTTCTGGGAGCGCGCTGCGTGCGATCCCGCTCTGCGGGGCGAGCGTTCCATGCCTGCCGGGGCAGATTCCTGACCGCTCCGACGCGCTGCCCCCGGCAGCCGGATCGGCGACAGGCACGGGACAGCACCTCACCCTGAAGATCAATGCGGTTTGATCCGAAGGGCGTTGTCAGTGGGGGCCCGTACCGTGGCAACGAGCAGCCATCGAACGTCCTTTTTCGGCCGCGCACCACAGAGGTGCCGCGTCCGGGGCGTGCATCGGGCTGAACGGCGAGCCCGAGGAGGCACACCGCATGAGGATCGACGAGGCATTCGACGCGCTGCAGAAGACCGTCGACGAGGACATTGAGAAAACGAGGCTGGCCCGCGGGCGCCGGGACCTGTTCAAGGAGGCGCTGCTGAAAGAGCCCGACGTCCTCGAGACGTTCGGATCGGGCTCCTTGAGCCGCAGCACGCAGCTCAAGCCCATCCACGACGTCGACATCGTGGTCGTCTACGACCCGGACGAGCACCCTGAGTGGGGGAGCAGCGGGCCGAGCGCGGAGGAGGCCCTCGAGCACATCCGCTCCCAGGTCAACCGGCTGCTGAGCCAGAGCAAAGGCACCCACGCCACCGTGGTCCGACACACCCTGCTGCGCAACCACGCTGTCAAGTGCTTCCTCGACGACCCCGACGACCCGGAGGCCTTCACCGTCGACGTGATGACCGCGCTGCGGCAGCCCGACAACTCGCTGCTCATACCCGAGAAGCTCAGCGCCAGGTGGGTGCCGGCCAACCCCGAATACCTGATCGAACTGGTCGCCGAACACCAGCGTTCCTGGTCATACTTCCGGCCGCTGGTCAGGCTGCTCAAGCAGTGGCGGCTCGACGCACCGGTCGAGGGACGCGTCAAGTCCCTCGTCATGGAGGTCCTCGCCCTGCAGTGCCTGCCCATGTCCGGCAACCGCTCCCAGGGGTTGAAGACGTTCTTCACCGCCGCCGCGACCCGGGTCAACGAGGGCGTGTGGGACCCGGCCGGTCTGTGCGGCGAGGTCCAGCCCGACCTGGACCGCCAGGGCCTGTCGGCTGCGTTCGCCAATGCCGCGGACCTGGCGGACCAGGCCTGCGCGGCGGCGGTCGAAGGCGACACCGACGAGGCGTTGCGACTGTGGCAGGAGATCTTCGGCGAGGACTTCCCGGCGCCCGCCCCTGCCTCCAAGACCACCTCGCTGATCGGCGCGCCCGCGCTCATCACTCCCCGCCCCATCAAGGACGCACCCCAGGGATGACGACCGCACCTGCTCGCAGCACCCGCACTTCCATCACCTGGTGGGAGTGCGAACCACGCCGACTGCGACGAGACCAGGAGGAGATCCCCGCCCACTTTCCCCACCTCGTCTTCAGCGACGAGGGAGCGGGAGGATGGGAGGGCATGCTGCCCCGCTGGCCGTTCGACCGGCCCGAGCCCGCCCACCTCACCGACTGGATCGGCGAGCGCGGCCTCCGGCTGCGCCTGGAATACGGCCAGGCCTACCCCATGGTGGCCCCCCGGGTCTTCCCTCTGGACCCGCTGCCCGAACCGTTCGAGTGGACCCAGCACCGCTGGCATGTCAACGGCGACTCCAGCCTGTGCCTCCTGCGCGACGACGTATGGACGGGCCGCGAGTCCGTTGGCGACCTGCTGCTGAAGGCCGCCGGCTGGCGGATCGAGTACGCGCTGATGAAGCACCAGACGATCGAGGAGATGACCGGCAGTGGAATCGTCACCGACAGTCGCCTCGACCACTTCCTGGCCCAGCCCCCGACACCCGCGGACACCACCGGGCACGGTGAGCCGGACACCGCCGGGCAGGACGGTCCCGCGTGCTGATCCTCATCCCACAGGGCGCCGTGACCAGACTCCGCACCGCGGGCCCATCGGGCCGGCTGTCGTTGCGCATCAGCCGGCCCGACGACCTTGCCGTCGTGAGCGGCATCTCCGACGGAGCGGACGGATCCATCATCTCGGTGGATCCCGCACCCGGAAACCGGCTGCTGGCGGGCTGCGACTCCCTTCCCACCGGCTACTGGTACCGGGCCACCGGCGAACTGCACGCGCTCTGGTACCTCCTGCGAGTACGGCGCGGCACGTCCTTGAAGCTCGATGCGTTCAAGGACGCCGTATCCAGTGGTTTCAAGACGCCGGGCGACGGCGGCTATGTGGCCATCACCCACGCCCCCGGCGTGAAGGACGCGTTTCCCGAAAGCGGTTTGCCCGACCTCCTCGCCTGGCACGTCACCCGTGCGGGCATCCAGCCGCTTGAGGTGTCGGTCGAGCCCGAAGTCACCGGGGTTCTGCAGCTCGAGGGCCACTGGCCCGTCGAAGAACTCCGTAGCACCCGCGTCATGTTGATCGGAGCGGGGAGTATCGGCTCGGCCACCGCGCACGCGCTGGCCGGCTACGGCGTCGGCCACCTCACCCTCGTCGATCCCGACCGCCTCCAATGGCACAATCTCGTCCGACACACCAGCTCCCGCAAACACATCGGCCGCACCAAGGTCACCGCGCTGTCCGAGGAACTCACCCAGCTGCGCCCCGACACGCGCGTGGCGCCCCTGGCCCTGGACGTCATCGAGCACGCCGACCGGATCCGAGCCCTCCTCACAGACACCGACCTCGTCGTGTGCGCGGCCGACGGCGTGGCCGCACGCCGCGTCACCGGCCACCTGGCCCGCCGAGCGGGCCTCACCGCCGTCCTCGCCTGCGTCCTGCAGGACGGAGCCCTCGGCGAGATCCTCCGACTGCGCCCCTGGCCCCAGCACGGCTGCCTGACCTGTCGGCGGCAAACCCTCGCCGAAGCCGGCAGCGTCGACCCCGAGCCCGCTCTGGACGCCGGATACGGCACCGGCACGCGGCACCGGCCGATGACCGCTGTCGGACCTGACCTCCACCTCGTCGCCCACCTCGCGGCGAAGAGCGCCGTCGCCACTCTCCTCGAACGCGCCGGACACCCCGACCAGCGCCTGCCCGGAGAGCACGCCCTGCTCGGACTGCGCCGCCAACCCGGCTGGGCCCCGCCCTTCGACCTCCACCGCACCGCCGAACTGCGCTGGCTTCCCGCTACCCCACCCAGACCCGGCTGCCCCACCTGCGAAGAGCCATGACCCAACAGCCCGTGGCCGTCGTGCACCTCACTGCCCCGGCCGCCCGCGTGATCACCACCGAACTGCGCACGGCCGACCACACCACCGAGACCGGAGGAATCCTGCTCGGACACCACACCCGTGACACCGTCACGGTCCACCACGCCGGAACTCCCGGACCCGCCGCTGTACGCACCCCCACGTACTTCCTGCGCGATCTCGCGCACGCTCAGGCGCTCGCCGACGCGGCCTTCGCGGCCGACAGCAGCGTCTGGGTCGGCGAATGGCACACCCACCCCACCGGGCGTCCGGTCCCCAGCGCGCGCGACACGGCCACCTACCGAGATCTCTTGGACGATCCCGAGCTGGGCTTCCACAGCGTCATCGCAGTGGTCTTCGCTCCCCGGCAAGGCCGTTGGACGGGTGCCGCCTGGACCTGCCACGGCCGGCGTGTCGCCCCCGTGGAACTCACCATCAGCCCCGTGGACGGGCCGAGGTGAGAAGACCCGCCTCCCCGGCCATGGCGCTTCCGGCCTCCGCACCGGCTGGCACCCGAGTCACCGCACGACGAACCCGCCATCGCCGCCCGCAGCCCTCAACCCGGCCGGTACGCACCCGCGATAACAGTGAACTCACCGCGCAGGCTTGGGCCCGTCACCAGGTCCGCCCACCCAGGCCTCGGCATGGTCTGTGCCTTTCGGCAGAAGGCTCTATTCCTAGCCGTTTTCGGGGTCGCCTGAGACGACCGCCGATCAGCAGAACGGGTACTGCGCCTGGGCCCCGGGGGAGTTGATACCTCGCGGCCCTGGGAGGGGACCAGGACCCCCACGCCCGCGCGCTGTGCGTCACCATGCGCCGTTGGTGTCATCCTTGCCCGGCAGATCGAGGTAGCGGGCGGCGTCGTGCAGGACCTCGGGTGTGACCGCTTCGGTGCCATCGAGGATGGCGATCTGCGCGGCCATGCTGAGCAGTGGGGTGAGGTTCTCCATGAGCCCGTCGGTGATCTCGTAGAGTTCTTCGTCGAGTTCCAGGAGGCTGCCGGGCCGGTGGTGGCACAGTTGGAGTCTTCCGTCGAAGCTGGCGAGGGCTCGGGGCCATTCGTCGGGGTGTTCGGGGCAGCGGGGCGGCAGCCGGTTGACCCACAAGGTGGGTACGGGCCGCTGGCGCAGCGGGGCGGCGTCGCTGGTCCGGCGCAGGGCGGGGATGCGGGCGGTGCGGGCTTCGCGGAGGATGTCGCTGGAGCCAATGCCGCTCCAGAAGATGGTCAGGCTCAGTTCGTCTGCGAGGTAGTCGAAGAAGTCGAAGGTAGGCTGCAGGTCCTCGGTGCGCAGCCGGTCGACGCCGTCGACCAGGCATACCTCCACGTGGTGGGTGCGCATCACGTGCACGGCGGGCCCGGTGAAGTCCTTCACGCGCTGCACGGGTCGGCTGTCGGTGTCTGCGCGGTAGAGGTCCCAGCCCAGGAACGTGGCCAGGGCGGCGGACCAGTCGGCCGGGGTGCCCGGGGTGGGCGGGGCGTTGATGCAGACGACCGGGATGCGGGTGTCGTCGATGCCGTGCAGTTTCTCGTGGCGGCCTTGGTGGCCCATGCCGATGTGGTGCAGCAGGGTGCGTTTGCCGGTGCCGCGGTAGTCGCTGTCGATGGCGACGTGCGGGCCGATCTGGCGGCGCTCGCCGTTTCGCCGGAGCATCCGCCGTGCCAGGTGCAGTCCGCGCTCGATGTCAGTGGTTTCGATCAGGCCGAGGTCGGCGTGGTAGCGGACGCGGGGATCGTTCTCCCGTGCCTCCTCGCTGTCGGCGCAGGAGGGGTCTTGCGGCGGCAGTGGAACCAGGGGCGGGGGCTGGAAGGGCGGTTGCCGCAGGCGGGTGCGCCACCCCAGCAGGGTAGTCGGCGGACCGGCGAGGTCGGGGGCCGGCGGGGCTGGGGGAGCGGGCGGGGACTGCGGATCACGTACCGGTGCTTTCAATGTCCTGTCCTTGCTGGCCACTTGGGCCGTTCTCACCGTCGGCGGGCGGATTGAGTTCGGGCAGTGAGGCGAGGAAGGCATCGACGCTCTGTGCGCTGTCCTGGGCGGACTCGCCGGCGGTGAACAGTTGTGCAGCGGGGCGATCGAGGCGGCGGAAAGGCCGTACCGATTGTGGATCCAGCGGCGGCATCCCGGCGGCATAGGGCTCTTTGGGCGCCACTGGCCGGAGGCGGGGCGCGGGCAGGGAACGGGCGGAGACAGCGGGCATGTCATCGGGCCCGGGCCCGTCGGTGGCTGTGGACAGCAGACGCTGCGTGGCCCGGGCGATGGCGGCCTCGTCGTGGCGGCGGCCGCCGGCGGCGAGATGGACCTGCAGCCCTTGCTCCCAACTCTCTTCGGTCCACCGGTCGCGTAGGAGGCGCCGGTGGATGAAGGGCACCTCCACCCACGGGTCGCCGTCTGGGTCGGCCCGGTGGTCGAACAGCCAGGCGACCTCGGGCTGGTTGGGGGAGTAGTGCACCTCCCAGCGTCCCTGGAAGGCCGCGAGCCCGGACGAGCCGCGGAAGGGATCCAGGGTCCCCTTGTCCAGGTTGTAGGTGCGGTTGTTGATCTGGAAGCCCTTGCGGTTGATGCGCACCCACACGGTCGGTAGCAGCTTGCGGTTCTCGCCCTCGGTCAGCGCCGTGGCCCGATAGCCGCGCAGCGAGATCAGCGCCGCGTACATCTGGTTCGGGGTGAGCTTCAGTCCCGGGGTGAACGGGCTGCGCAGCGCGCCGTGCGGGGTCTGCTGCCAGTGCAGCGCCACCCATTGGTCGAACAGTTCCTGCAGCCGGGCGATCGTCCACAGCGGCTGCTTGCGGACGTGTTTGCCGCGCAGGTCCAGACGGTGGTGGGTGTAGGAGGCCAGGTGCTGGCTGAAGCCGGTCTTGATCGCCAGCATGGCGCGTTCGACGATCGCCTTGTCGACGGGGGTGCGCAGCCGGGCCTCGCGCACCTCAATGCCCAGGGAGTTGCAGGAGCGGGTGAAGTCTGCGGAGACGAACGGGGAGCCGTGGTCGACGACGAGTGTCTCGGGTTTGATGACCGGCCGGGCGGCCGCACCGGCGAACCGCTCGTCGGCGGCCAGGAGTTCAGCGAAGGGAAGATCCGAGCCGTCCATGAAGGTTTCCGGGGCCCACCCCGGCCGTACCGGCAGCGGTGCGGTGCTCTGCGCCACGACCTGTACCGTGTCGAAGCTGCGGGTGGCCCGCCCGCCCAGCCACCGGCCTGTACCGGCAGTGCGGCGGAACCGCTTGGGCACGATCAGCGCACCGACGATGCTGCGGGTGGCCACATCGATCGCAATGGTCAGTTCCACCGAGATGACCTGCCCGTCGTCACCGATGGCCAGGACATCCAGCCCGGTGGTGTCGATCTGCACCAGCTCCCCGGGCCAGCGTGCCGTGGTCGCCCGCCGGCTGCCGGGCCGGGCCACCGACAGCGGCGGGTCGGCCGCACGCCGGGCCGAGACCACATGCGCATTGTGTGCGGTGATCCCCAGGCGCTGCAGCAGCCGGTAGTACGTGGCTTGGCTGGGCAGCAGAGCAGCCGTGGTGGCGGCATCGGCGTCGGCGAGCTCCTTGGCATAGCGGGCCTGAACTGTCTGCTGTACACGGCCGATCAGCCGCGACAAGGTGCCCGGCGACAGCCCCGCTTCGCGTTCGCCGTCCAGGATCTCCCACACCAGGTCGATCACCCGCTCATCGACGCGTCCGTGCGCGGAGGCGGCGCGCTGGCCACGCCGGTCGACCAGCCCCAGCAAGCCCTCCCTGCGCCAGGCGAGGCACTTGCGCTCGACGGTGGCGGGTGAGGTCGGCCAGCCAGCCGCGGTCAGCTGGTTGGCCTTGGTGCGGTAGCGCTGTTTGAGGGTGTGGAGCTCCGGGTCGAAGGCGGGTTTGGGCCGGGTGGTCGCCGGCACGTTCGGGGCCTGCTGGTGCAGTACCTCCTTCACGATGCGTTCCCACCGGGTGACCTCGCGGCGCAGGGCGGCGGGTAGGGCCTTCAGCTCGTGTCCGCGGTGGGCGACCACGGTACGAGGGGCTTCACGGCTCAGGACCGCGAAGTCCTTCGCGGACGTCAGCACCGGCTGGAGGATGATCAAAGGCTCGGCCGTGGTGTCCCCGACTGCGGTGAGGAAGACCCGCGGACCGTGAAAGGCGGTCACCAGCCAGTGCGCTCGGCTGAAGGTGATGGTGTCGCCGAGGGCCAGGGTGTCGGCGCCGTCTGATACCGGGACGGGCGGTGCCGCGTCGTGCGGTGCGGTCATCCGTCCTCCCCGAGCCATGCCGTCGACGACGGCGTCAGGAGTCTGGTCATGTCGGTGTGCAGCCGCCGTTTCCAGATCAGGTGATAGGCCAGGTCGATGCCCGCGAATGTGGGCAGGCCCGCCGCGCGCACTCCGGAGCGGATGGTGCGCGCCGAGGTGAAGTGCCGGGCCAGCGCCTCGACATCGTCCGGGGAGAGCTGCTGTGGGCTGCGGGCGGCGTACAGCAGCTTCAGGTTGTCCAGCTCCACACCGTCCGGCGGCCGCATGACGTGCACCCGCCAGTCGGCCACGGCGGCGGCCCGGGCCAGCAGTTCCTGCCCGGCGTGCCAGGCGTCGGTGAGCTCCTCAGGAGCCACGCAGATGACCTCCCGCCGTCCCGCCCGCAAGGCGACGAAGCCCGGCTGCAGACTCTGTACGCAGCCGTCCCGCGTCCAGTGCAGCTCCATCGGCCCGGCGCTGCGCGCGGCTACCTCCGGATCCCGGTCCAGCAGCATTGCGCAGCGCTGCTGGCGCAGCGAACCGCACGCCAGCGACTGGCCGGTGGCCGAGGCCCAGGCCTTGGTGACGAAGGACCGCCGGCCCGGATACGGCACCGGCATCTGCAGGGGTGCCAGTTGCTCGAACGGCACCTGAGCGACCTGCTCCACCGGCAGTTCACGCCGACGCCCGAACCGGTCGAGATAGCAGACGGTGATCACCTGCTGGTTAAGGGGAGCATCCGGCACGCGCGCCCCCTCCATCCGCTCGCTGCCAGGCAGGCCCGCCTCAGACAGACCCGTTCCATGATCCGCCGAGCAGGGTGGCGCCCGCAGCCACCGCAGCAGCCGATCACCCGGATGAAGGGCCCAGTGAACGCCAGCTCGAAACCTGAGCAGTTGTGGTCCGCGGGCGGCAAACAGGCGCTGCCGCGCCGCCTCACACGGGCACGGACGGGTCGTTCCAGTCCCAGGGAAGACAGCACCGCTCGACCAGGGACTGCTGCTGTTCGTCGTCGGCGTGGATGAGTGCCGTCACCGGCCGGCCCGGCCCGGCCATCGGCGGCCTGCATCGGTGATGTTGGTGCAGCCACTGTGCCACCGGGATCTGCCACGTCCCGGACGGCAGCTCAAGCGCAGCGGCCAGCTGCCCCAGGCGCTCCAGCAGTTGCGCCTCGGCCGCTGCCCACGGCCCGCCGGGCCGCATCGCGCGCTGCCGCTCGTAGTCCAGCAGTGCGCGGGCCACTGCGACGGCCTCCGGGTACATCCACAGCCACGCCGACTCCAGGTCGCCCTCCGGCCGCCCGGCGCGATGTGCCCGCCGTGCCCAGCACTCCACGACCGTCGTGCGCCACCACCAGCCGGTGATTGCGAACCCGTCCGCGGTCAGGTACGCCCCGACGGGTCCGTGTCGGCGTGCGAACCGCTGGTGCTGCCGGTGGGCCCGCGCCACCTGCGCCAGAGGGGCCAACTCCACGCCGGAGCCGGACTGGCGCACATGGGTGAACTGGCCATGCCGGTCGCAGATCTTCCAGGACTCGGGCCAGACCAGCCAGATTGGGCCCCACCCGCCGCCGCGCAGCGCCACACACCGGCTGCAGGCCGGGATCAGATAGTGCTCCATCGGATACCACGGCCATTCCCACCGGGCCTGCTGCCCGGGCAACAGGTGGGTCGCGCGCAGATGAGGCAGCGCCCATTGCAGCCTCGGCAGTTCCACATTCAGCATCGCGGCGAGCCGCTCTGCGGCCGGAGCGCTCAAGAAAACCTCGGCCAGATGCGGCTGCACCGCTTGCTGCCCCGGCTCTCCCTCGCCCAACTCGTCCAGCAGGAAGGCGATGTCCACGCCCTGAGCCGCCGCCACACGCCACAGCAGCGAGCAGTTCGACTCATGGCCGGCCAGCCGTACCGACACGCGTGCCAGACTCCGGCCCCACACCATGCGGCCCTCCGTCCTGCCGACAGATCGGCCTCGCGCAGCCGCCACCTGTGCTGTATCTGAACAGTTAGATCGCGCGCGAACACCGAACAGGTCGGTTTCGTACGGCGGTTCACCTGATCGTGTGGCAACACCGCGGGCGGGCAGTACGCGGTCGTTGCCCTGCGCAATCTTCGGGCAGACCCACTGACCTGCCAGAACCGCGGAGTTGACACCCGTGCAGCTTGATCTTCCCGGCGGACGCCTGTCCAGCAAGCTATGGACCCGCCAGCGTGATGCCGCGGACTGTGTGCTCAACGCGTTCGCGATGGGACGCACACGACAACAGGTGATCATGCCGTGCGGTACCGGCAAGACCCACCTCGCCGTCCACATCGCCCACGAGATCACCGCCAACAGCCGCAGCCTGACCCTGCTGCCCACCCTGGACCTGCTGAACCAGACCGCCCGCGTCTGGTACACCGCTGGCCGCCCGGGCCGCTACCTCGGTGTCTGCTCCGATCCGCAAACCAGCGAGCCCGTCCTCGACGGCATCCTCACCATGACAAGCGACCCGGCACACCTGGCCCAAGCCGTACGAGACGCCGACGGCCCGGTCAACGTCTTCGCCACCTACGCCGCCCTCAAGAAGCTCCGCCTGGCCCACCGCGACCATCAACTGCCCCGCTGGGACATCGCCATCGTCGATGAAGCCCACCGCACCGCCGGAGCCCGCAGCAAGGCCTGGGGCGTCATCCACGACGACGCCGCCATCCCCGCCCGCCACCGCCTTTACCTCACCGCCACACCCCGCATCTGGGACGTCAACCGGGGCGTCGTCACCGAACCGATCGCCTCCATGGACGATGTATCGCTCTACGGCACCGTCGCCTACCGCTACTCCCTGGCCGAGGCCATCCACGAAGGCAGACTCGCCGACTACCGCATCGCGGCCCCCGAGATCCACCACCCGCAGCTGCGCGCCTTCCTGACCAGCCGCACCAAGCGGGGCCGCACCCCGCAGGCCGATGCCGCGCGGGTCGCCGCAGCCCAACTGGCCCTGCTCAAAGCCCGCGAGGACCACCACATTCAGCGGACGGTCTCCTTCAGCCGCAGCATCGCGCAGTGCGAAGCCCTCGCCGAAACCCTCCCGCAGACCGCCGCCGCCATCCCCGGCCAACACGCCGACGGCCTGTGGGTGTCCAGCATCCACCACAAGCACTCCCGGCCGGTGCGGCGCGAACGCATGAGCCACTTCGGGCAAGCCCCGACAGCCCGGCCCGAAGGCTCGCTCGCCGAACTCCGCGTCCTGTGCAATGTCCGCCTGTGCGTCGAAGGCGTCGACTTCCCACTGGCCGACTCTGTCCTGTTCGCCGACCCCAAGCAGTCCACCATCGACATCATCCAGGCCATCGGACGGGCCCTGCGCATCGGCCCCGGCATGAACAAGGTCTCCACCTTGATCATCCCCGTTCTGTTCGGCCCCGGGCAGCGCCCCGAAGAAGCAACCTTCGGCACGCCCTACCACCTGCTCCACCAAGTCATGATCGCGCTGCGGGCCTACGACGAGCACTACTTCTACCGCCTGCCGATCAGCGGCCGCCGCCTGCTCATCTCCACCCCCGACTACGCCGTCCGCCCCGCCCGTGCCCTGGAGATCGCCCCCCACCTGATGCTGCGCATCATGGAACCCGAACCAGACATCTGGGACGCCGGGATGGCCGCTGCCCGGACCTTCCAGACCGAACACGGACACCTCAACGTCCCCAGCAACCACATCACCGACGACGGATTTCATCTCGGCTGCTGGCTCGGCTATCAGCGCGCCCTCAAAGCCGCCGGACACCTGCCCGCCGCCCGCGTCGCCGCACTGGCCACCTTCAACATCACCTGGCGCCACGACCCGGACAGCACCGAGGCCTTCCTCGAAACCGCCCAGGCCTACGCACGCGAGCACGGCCACCTCCTTCCCCACGACCCGCAGGAGACCTACCTGCGCCGCCCTCTCGCGCAGTGGCTCCTGCAGCAGCGCGGCCAGGACGACGCAGGCACCCTGCCCGACCCCTACCGACGCGCCCTGCGTGACATCGACCGCTGGTGGAACCCTCACTGGTCCGACGCATGGCAGCGCACCCTGGCACGGGTCCGCGACAGCACGTCGCCTCCCGTCATCACCCCCGGCCCTCTGCCCGGTGACGCAGACCACGTAACCCGATGGCTCGACCGGCAGTTCGACATGTTCCCCACCCTGGCCAAGGAGCAGCGCCAGCAACTGGCGGCACTGCCGTTCAAGGACAGCCCGCTGGCCCTGGCGCTCCGTCGCACCCCCACCAACCACTTCGCAGGCGGCCTGCGCGCCGCCCGGCACTTCTACCGCCAGCACCACCACTTGCAGGTCCCGCCCGACTTCCACGCCGGCGAAGGCGACCGACGCTTCCCGCTCGGCCCATGGATCACCGACCTGCGTGCCCAGGCCCGCCAAGGTGCCCTCAGCAGCGAGGAGATCGCATCCTTGGACGCACTGGCCATGGAGTGGACACCGGCTTCCCAGCGCGCACAGACGCCGCCGGCACCGCTTCCATCAACACAGACCCCCGCTGCCGTCACGAGCAATTCCGCGGCTGGGGAGGAACCGGCTCTCCAGGACATTGCCGCGTTGGTGGGTGCGCACGGCCCGGTGTTTTGGACGGCCGAGAGCGAGCCGCCACCGGGCCTGGCCCCGATGATCTTCGGCGGGGGCGGCCGCCGGACGCTGATCAGCATGCCTGCCGGAGCAGGCAAGACCACCACCATCGCGTCCGCCGTGCTTGAACTTGCCCCGGAAACCTGCCTGATCCTCGGCCCGGATGTGCTCTACCTCCGCAAAGCCGCCGCCACCTGGCGGAAAGTGGGCGACAGGCCGCAGGCGGGCCTGGGCTTCGGCCCGCACGGTGGTGCCCGTCTGACCAGCGCTGCCGATCTGGCCGACTGGATCAGACAGCAGCCGCCCGGAGCGCTGGTGTTCGCCCGCTACGCAGATGCCCGACTGGTCGCCGACAGCCACCGTCGCCACGACCTGCCTGCCTGGGGACACCTCGTCGTCGAAGAAGCGCACCGCACGGCAGAGGGCATCATCACGCCGGAACACCCCTATGCCGGCATCCACTACGACGACCGCATCCTGGCCCGGCGGCGCATTTATCTGACGGCCACTCCACGCATCCCCCGCCAGATGGCACCCGGCCTCAAGGCGCGCGACGTGGACTGGGCGGTTCACATGCCTGCACAAAAGATCTTCGGTAGCCACGTCGTCCCGACGAGCCGGCAGGCGCTGGAGGACGAAGAACTGCTGGCGCCCTGCCAGCTGGCGGTGGTCCGCGTCCGCAGAAACCTCGCCTCGCGGCGTCCGCGGCAATGGTCCACCGAAGCCAGCGCAACCGCGCAGATTATCGAACGGCTCCGGCTGCGCCGTGTCGCGGTCGTACTGGCCACGAAGGGCGAGGCCCATAAGTTCGGCATGCAACTGGCGGTGGACATGCTCGACGCGGCGATTCTCCTGGAAGACGACCCGCCGGCAGGGCGGTACGCACACGACCAGCCGGTCATCCGCTGCGTACGCAGGAGCTACAACCCGTTGCCCCGCGACCTCGACGCCATCGTGCTGCCGGACCCCAACTGCACCGCCACACAACTCGTCAACGTCCTGCGTCCGCTCATGGCACAAGACGGACGGCGCGTGGCCCGCACCAGGGTCCTCGTGCCGCACGCCGTGGACAGCGATGATGACCCGCCGAGCGACCAGTCCCTCCTCGTTCAGCGCGTCACCGCCGCCTTCTGGGCACACGACCCCACCGAGCCCATCGCCCCACCGCGCTGAGCAAGGCCGTGACACCTGTCGTCCCCATCACCCCCGCCGCCTACATCGACCCCGCCAGTGGTGAAGGTGCAGCGGCCGTGCCGCCTACGAGCGGGTGCGGGCACGCCTGGACGGCATCACCACTGTCACCGCCGGGCTGACGACACTTGCTGCACAGGGCAAAGCGGCCTGCCAAGCGGTCTTTGGTGGGTGACACCGGAACCCGCTGGGGCACCAGCGGGTTCCGGTGTCAGCGCTGCGGCTCGCGAGCCGTTGGGTCTGCTCGCGGCGTTCAGGGGACGAGCGGGTTGTCGCGGGTCAGCTCGATCATGCGCATCTGATCGAGTAGGCGCTTGGGCAGCTGGGGCAGGTCGTTGTCCACGATGATGATCTGGTGGGGCCGGGTGCGGAGCGCACCGCCGCTGCGTACCCCGGCGATGTGGTCGAGGAAGTGGGTGTAGAGCCGGCCGACGAGCTCCTGGTCGTCGTGGCCGTATCCGACGTTCTTGCGGGGCGAGTCGATGACGAGGAAGGACGGCAGGTCCGTTGCCCCGGTCACCAGGGCGTAGCTGAGGAACGCCATCCGGTACACGACGTTGATGGCGCAGCGCACCCCGTGCCCGACCTTGGTGAGGCTGCCGGCGCGGACCTGGGGCAGCAGCGAGCTGTGGTTGAGCCGGGCGCCCGGATCGCCGGGCAGGCCGACGGAACCGGCCAGGCCGGTGAAGTGCTCCTCGAACTCGCCGAGCGTGGTCTGCCGCCCGGCCAGCAGGTTCTTGCGGGTGCGGATCTCCTCCCGCACCCCCTTCAGCTCGTCCTCGCACGTCTGGACGGAGCGGTGCAGCTCGGCCAGCCGGCGATGCGGCTCCAGCTCCCGCTCCAGCATCATGGTCCGGGTGCGGGCCGTCGCGTGCGCCGCGGCCAGCCTTTCGATCTGCGCGGCCAACGGGCTGATCTCCTCCCGGGTGCGAGCATCCAGCTCGATGCGTGCCTGCTCCCAGGTAGCCTGCGCCTCGCTGTGGGCCTTGACCTGCTCGGTCAGCTGCCGCTCCGCCGCCGCCAGCGCGTCCTGCGCCGCCTGCAGGGCCCGCGCCAGGACGGCAGGATCGAGCTCGCTCAGGCACCACGGGCAGTCCCCTTCGGGGACGGGCCGCAGTGTGAGATCGGCGCAGCACACCGGGCAGGGAGAGCGCCGCGCAGGACCGTTGTCATGCTCGCGGATCAGCTCCCTGACCTTCTGCTGCAGGCGCACCAGCGCATGCTCGCCGTCGGCGACCGCGCGCCGGCACCGCTCGAGGAACTGCTCCGCCTCCTGGACGCGGCGGCGCAGCGGGTCGGCGTGGGCGGTGGCCGCCCGCATTCGGCCCTTGAACTCCTCCAGACGCTGCAGCGCTGCGTGCTCCTCGTCGCGTGAGCGGGCCAGTTCCGCCTCGAGGTCGGCGGCGCTGCCGGTCAAGAACGTGCTGATGGTCTCCGCCCGCCGCCTCAGATCACTCAGGGTGCGCGACAGCCCGTCCCTGCGGGCGGTCAGGACCCGCATCGGGCCGTCGGTCAGCCCCAGCAGCAGCTCGACCACGGTTCGGTAGGACTGGGCGGTATTGGCTTTGCCCCTCACCGACTCGGTGCCGTCCACCACGTCCTGAGCGAGGTAGCACATCGCATACAACTGCTCGAACGTCAGCCGTGCCCCGGCTCCCAGCAGGGCCACGGCCGAGGGCGGCGCGAACATCTCACCCAGGCCGAGCAGGTCCAGCAAAACCTCGCCCACCACCCGCCGATCGCTGTCCGGCTCCACGTCGAGGATCTCCTCGACGCCGCCTGTGCTGCTGTCCAGGAGTTCGACGCTGGACGCGTCCCGGACCACGGAGCGGCGCAGCCCGATGCGCATCCCCTCGACCCGCACGAACAGCGTCACCGTCTGCAGGCGCTCACCGGGCACCTCACGCCAGGCGACGGGTAGCCCGAGCGCGTACTTGATGCAGTCGACGAGCGTGGTCTTGCCGGTGTCGATCGGCCCGAAGACACACACCACCGGGTACGCCAGATCGATATCCCGCACTCCGCCGTCCGACGTGAGCACGAGCCGCTCACAGAAGAAGTCCCTTGCCACCGCGGTTCCTTCGGGTTGACCGACTGTCTGCCGGGTGCTCCAACGGCCAGTCCCGGTACGGGAAGCGGGGCCGGGCGCGCGTCCACCGGATCGGGTGGGCAACGCGCGCGGCTTGCCCACCCGATCCGGCGCAGGCCACAGCGTGAGCGCGGCGTTGCACCGACGGTCCCGTGCCGTGTCCGGTTGCCGGGCCGGGAATCCGTATGCGCTCCCCGACAGGCTCTGCTTCCGGCAGGCGGGCCGCACGCCGTCCCGCAGATGGGCGGAAGAGCGGAAGAGGGCGATGTGACCGCGGATGCGGGTGGTGGCGTGGTGCCGGTCGTCTCACAGGGCCTCCACCCACTCATCGTGGTCGGCATCTGGCGCAGCGGGCCGGGGCGAGGGCGGAAGGTCGGTGGCATGAGGGGGTTCGGGGACAGTGGCGGCGTGGGGGATGGCGCGGGCGCAGCCGCGGCAGGTGTCGGCCAGGTGCCAGGTGCGGCCGTTGGCGCTGCAGATCAGCAGCAGCCGCAGCGGACCGGAGCAGGGGGCGGGCTGCCGGTGCCAGATGCACCCGTGGTCACGGCACTGGCAGATCCGCAGGTGAGGGGGCAGGGGAGTGTCGGCGAGGTGCCCGGCGAGGTGACGGCGCGCCTGGCGCAACACCGGGATGCCGGGTTGCGCGACGACGGAGCGGCACGCGCTGCAGATGAGGGCCGGGCGCCCGGCGTGCGCAGTGATTGTCACGCTCCAGGCGCGTGCGGGCACAGCGGCCATGAGGTCCCTTCGGCCAGGTTGTCGGGGCGGGATCGGGCCCGCCGGGGGAGCGTGTGCGGCGAGCGGACACCGTAGTGCAGACTCCTGCCCTGCTGGAGGCCGCCCGGACGCACACAAATAGGGCAGAGATCTGCACTGTCAGGGCAGGGGTCTGCCCCGTCGGATGGACGGGTGACGATCTTCCCGCCGCCGGAGCCGGACCCGACGGCACTGCGCCAGTCCCTGGCCCGGCTGCGGGCGCGGCATGGCTGGAGCTACGACCAACTCGCCGCTCGCAGCGGCCTCTCGAGGCGTACCCTCATCGAGATCGAACAGGGCCGCACCATCGGCACCCTCGCCACCTGGCACGCCCTCGCCCACGCCTTCAACATCCCCCTGGGAGAGCTCCTGGCGCCCCTGTGTGCCGACCACGAGCCCCCGCACCCCGCGGACTGAACCTCTCCGAATCCACCACCCGAACGGGACATCCAGGTCGCCCACCCGCTCGAATACCGCTGAGGTGTTCCCCTTCCATCACCCCTGGGAGGGGGCCGGGCGTGACACGCACCGGAAACAGGCACACCGGCTGACACCTTCAACTCCGGCACCCGCACCGCCCGGTGCAGGGCCCTTCCGCATGCCCGCGCCCCGCGGACTGCCACGGCTTCCCGGAGACCCTCTGCCATGACCTTCACCCCCACCGCAGAACAGGCCGCCGCCCTCGAGGCGTTCACCAGCGGAGGACACCTCGCCATCCAGGCCGGAGCCGGCACCGGCAAGACCTCCACCCTCGCTTTCCTCGCGCAGCAAACCCCCAAGCGCCGCGGCCGCTACCTCGCCTTCAACCGCGCCATCGCCCAGGACGCCACCACCCGCTTCCCCGTAAGCGTGCAATGCAAGACCGCGCACTCCCTGGCCTACGCCGCCCTCGGCCACCGCTACCGCGACCGCCTCAACAGCCCCCGCCGGCCCGGCTGGAAAACCGGCGCGGACCTCGGCCTGAACACCCCGCACCGCATCCAGGGCCGCGACCTGCTGCCGGCCACCTTGTCCAACACGGTGCTGCGCACCGTGACCCGCTACTGCCAGTCCGCCGACACCGAACTCGCCCGCCACCACATCCCGCACCTGCGCGGCCTGGAGACCGAAGCCGCACACGCCGAACTCGCCGACCTGCTCCTGCCGTACGCCGCCAAAGCCTGGGACGACCTGCAGGACCCCGCAGCAGGCACCGTCCGCTTCGAACACGACCACTACCTCAAGATGTGGGCCCTGACCGAACCCGTCCTCGACGCCGACTACCTGCTCCTGGACGAGGCCCAGGACACCAACCCCGTCCTCGAGCAGATCGTCCTGGCCCAAAGAGAGCGCACCCAGATCGTCATGGTCGGCGACTCCGCCCAGGCCATCTACGGCTGGCGCGGCGCCCGCGACGTCATGACCGGCTTCACCGGCAAACACCTCACCCTCACCCGCTCCTTCCGCTTCGGCCCCGCGCTCGCCGCCGAAGCCAACCGCTGGCTCACCCTCGCCGGCGCCCCCATCCGCCTGAGCGGAAGCACCGGCCTGCCCACCACCATCGGGCCGTCCACCGGCCGGACCGGCGCGGTGCTGTGCCGCACCAACATCGGCGCCGTCACCGAAATCCTCGCCCTCCAGCAGACCGGCACCCCCACCGCACTGGCTGGCGGGGGAGACGCGCTGCGTGCCCTGGCCCACGCCGCCCGCGACCTCATCCAGGGCCGGCGCACTCACCACCCCGAACTGGTGCTGTTCACCACCTGGAACGAACTGCGCGACTACGCCGAACTCGACCCTGCCGGCGCCGACCTCCAGCCCTTCGTCGGCCTCGTCGACGGCCACGGCCCCGACGCCATCCTCCACGCGGTCGACCGGCTCGTGCCCGAAACCCACGCCCAGATCACCGTCTCCACCGCCCACAAGGCCAAGGGCCGCGAATGGCCCCGGGTACGCATCGCCCCCGACTTCACCCCACCCCCCGACACCGGTGAACTCGACGCCGCAGGCCGCCCCGTACCCGGCCCCATCGACCCGGACGAAGCCCGCCTGGCCTACGTCGCCGTCACCCGCGCCCGCCACCACCTCGACCCGGCCGGCCTGGCCTGGCTCGACGAGCACCCCGACGCCCCCGCGGCAGTGGGCTGATCCGCTTGGCGGCCCTCGCGCACCCGCCCGAAGACACAGGCACGCGGCGGCTTGACACAGTTCACCCCCTGCCAGAAGCGAGGAGAGTTCGTCGAGCCGGGTCTTCCCCATGCTTTGGACGGCCTCTTGCAGGTGGCTGCTCAGGTCGAGTCTGATGGCCCCGGCGCAGCGCTGTCCGGCGAGGGTCAGCTGGATGTGGAGTCTGCGGCGGTCGCCGGGTACGGAGAGGCCCTGTATCAGCCCCGATGCTTCGAGCCGGTCGAGCCGGGGGTGAGGGCGCCAGTGGTGATCGCCAGCTGCTGGGCCAGTTGCGTGGGCGCCAAGACGTGTGTGGGGTGAGGGCGTCGAGAACGGGATAGTCGGCGCGGTGGATGCCGTGGCGTTGGTAGAGAGGGTTCGTTCGGGCATCCACCGCCGAGTGGATCAGCTCCAGGCTCCTGAAGACCGGGCTGGCTTGAGAGCCCCAGGTGATCGAGGAAGGTTCTTTCGGCGCAGCGGCCTCCGGCGCTTCAACCGATACTGTCCGCACTGGCGGGGCTGGCGTTCTGTCGTCGGCGTCGCGGCCGGCCTCGGCGAGCAGGTGGGTGATCGATGCCGCCGCGGGCCGTGTTCCCGTCGTTGAGTGGCGTGCGATCACGGGTGGCGGACAGGGGATGTCCTGGCCGTACTGTTGACCTTTCGTGATCTCCCTGGCCCCGTCGGTGGGGTGCCCGGCAGGCCGTGTGCCGGGCGGCGTGAACGACGGCTGTGGGGAAGATGGCGCCGGGCGCGGCGGGGCCGCCCCACCAGGCCGGTTAGTCGGCGCCGGGGTGGGTGGCCTCGCTCGGCGGGGCGGAGACAAGGATCTCCAGCGGGGTGTCGCCGCCGCATTCGCCGCAGCGCCGGATGTCCGCGTCGGGGGTGAACCGCACGTGGACCAGCTCGGCGCGGGGTGTGCCGCACGCGGTGCAGGTGCCCTCGCGGACGCCGCGTAGTACTTCGCTGTAGGTCTTGGCCATGCGCTTTCCCTGGTTGGCTCGGTGGTGGCGGACGGGTCCGTCCGCCGAGTGAGTGGATTACTCTTTAACTTGTTGTGAAGTTACCCCCGGCTGGTAACTTCACAACAAGTTAAAGAGTTGAATGGCGGGAGGGTGGACGGGGTGCTGCAGATCCAGCTGGGAGCCGAGCGGCCCGCCGACACCGGCGACGGTCTGGGACGCGCCACGATCGGATGGCGCCCTGGGATGTCTGAAGATGAAGCCTGGCAGGCAGGGCGCGGCATCTGGAAGTTCAACGCCGACCGGGCTCTGTCCCAGGACGAGGTACAGATCATCAACACCGACGGCACGGTGCTCGCCGTCGCGAGGATCACCGGGATCTCCAAGCACGGCGCCCGCTACGCCCTCGAGGGCGACCTGCTACGCGGTGACCCGCGCGTGGGCCAGCCCACGCCCAGCCCGCACATGTCCCGCAACCCCGTCACCTACATCTGAGAGCCGCAGAACGATGAGCGACTTCGACGCGATCGACTCGCTGCTCGCCTCCCTCACCCCCCAGCCCGCGCTCCCCGAAGCTCAGGTACGCCGTGACCTGCGTGAGCGGGCCGGCCTGTCGAAGGCCCAGGTGGCCCGGACTCTCGGAGTGAGCCCCTCCACGGTCACGGGGTGGGAGACCGGCCGGGACCCCTCCGGGGAGCTCAGGACGAAGTACGCCTACCTCCTGGACGGCCTGGCCGTGAAACTCGCACCCCCCGCCCCACAGCCCGCAGACGAAGCCTCCGCGCCCCGGCCCGCACTGGACGAGAGCACACCAGCCCCGGCAGCCGGCGGCGGCCTGGCCGCAGACGACGACATGGACGACGTCGAAGCTCTGGCCGCGCCTGAGCCGTGTGTCCTGTGCGGGCAGCTGGCCCGCCACCAGGTCGCCGGTTTTCCCCAGCACCTCGACCCCGCCCAGTGCGCCACCACAGCCCCCGCACCCGACACCCCCGCCAGGCGGATGGAGGGCCGCACCGCGAAGCCGGTAAAGGCCGTGCCCGCGGGCCGCTGTGCGCGGGCCGTGTCCGACGCCGACCCGTCCGGCCCGATCGCGGCGGCCGTGGCCGAGGCGCTCGAGGCGCACGAGGGCGATGTGGAAGCGGCGACCGCATCCCTGGTCAAGCGGGCGATCCCGGATGCGATGGCCCTGCTGGACGACTGCCGCAGGGGCGGCCGCTACGCCATCGTCGCCCACCCCTGGATCCCGGACATCCTGCGCAAGCAGTCCGCGCGCGGCGCCGACCAGATCTGGGAGGCCCGCCCCAAGTGGACCCGCCCCGAACTGCCCGCAGACCGGCACGAGGTGACGGCCCTGGACATCAACGGCGCCTATCTCAGCGCGCTCAAGACGCACCTGCCGCTCGGCCAGCTGGAGCACACAGTCGGCAACATGCACGACCGCCGCCGCGCCGGCGTCCACCTGATCACCCCGCCCGCATGGGAGCACGGCGCCCACCTGCCCAACCCGATCGGCAACCGCGACGAACCCGGCCCCCTGTGGGTCACCGAACCCACCCTGCGCCTGTTGCTGCGCCTGTCCGGCCCGAAGTACGCCCTGTGCGAACCCCCCGAGATCCACGAGTCGTTCACCTCGGGGGCGACGGAGAGCCTGTTGGAGAAGTTCCGCATCACGCTCAAGGACGCCCGCGACACCGCGATCGCCGGCGGGGACGAGGTCACGCTGGAGTACGTGAAGGCGATGTACTCGAAGTTCGTCTCCACGATGGGGGAATCGAACTACAACCGTGAGCTGTACCGCCCCGACTGGATGCACCTGATCCGCTCGCAGGCCTTCGCCAACCTCTGGGCCAAAGCCCTCAAGGCACACGACGCCGGCCTGACGGTCGTCCGCGTGATGGGCACCGACGAACTCCACGTCGTCGGCAACTGGCGCCGTGTCTTCCCGGAAGGCCGCGGGGTTTCCGAGGTGAAGGTCAAGGACGTGTACGCCGTCGGCACCGTACCCACCGACCCGGCCGCCGCCGGACACACCGACGAGAACTGACAGGGGAGGAGTTCACGTGCCCGAGCGCACCATCGATTTCGGCAAGTACGGCGCCCAAGGCATCAAGGGCCACGAGGCCGTCGCCCGCCAGCTCGACGCCCTCGCCGACTTCATCACTTCTCCTGTCACCACCCGGCGCGGCCTTATGGCCCGTCTGCACTACCTCACCCGCACCCCTCACGCCCGCACCGCTGCCTACGACGCGGGCCTGACCGTCACCGGCCGCACCCTGAAGGCATGGCTGGCCGGCACCCGCAACCCCACCAGGCAGAACCTCGCCCGGGTCGAAGCCGCCTACCGCACGGTCCGCCGCCACAACGTCGCCCGCTACCTCCTGGCCCGCCTCAACCGCACAGGCCGCGGTACCCGCGTCGAGATCCACCCGCTCAACCAGTCCGGCGTGCGACCTTCCTACCAGCGGGTCGTGGAATTCCGCACCCTCAACATCCGCCACTGGGAGGCCATCATCGACGCCTGGTCCACCGGCGACGACCGTGCCCTGGACGACGCCTGGATCGAGAAGATCGTCGACCTCGGCTCGCAGTGGGGCCAGTACGAGTACGTCACCAACATCGGCTTCGCCGCCTGAACTGCTGTAGAGTCTTAGATTCGCTGCACGGTCTCATGTGCCGAAGCACGTGCACACCCGTGCGCCGGACAACGATCTCGATCCGGACTGGCCACCTAGGTGGAGGAGGGCGGGAGGAGACGGTCCAGAACGGCGTCATGTTCCTGGAACACCACCCGTCCCATGTCGCGCAGTTCGCGAGCGAGCTGCAGGTCGATGTCTTCGTCGGTGAGCGGGCCCAGCAGCACTCTGGATGGGTGAGTTCCCGCGTCGTGGAGTGTGGCCAGGTCCATGGCGACGAGTCTGGCGCCGTACAGACGGGCGACGGTGTGCGCGATGCCGAGCCCTGGCCCGTCCAGGTCGCCTGCGTACCGCAGCGCCACGCCCTGGTCGACGGCGAGTTGCAGCAGGGCGTGGTCGACGGCACGCAACTGTCCGCTGGTGCAGGCCATCGGCGCAGTGTGGCCGCAGGCGAGAGCGGCTTCGAGGACGGAGGGGTTCTCCACGACGGTGAGTATCTGGGTCTGGTTCAGACGCGGGGGAGTGCGGGTCAGGTCGAACAGGTGCAGCGCGACCGGGGCGACGGCGTCGCGTAGGCGCCGGTCGACCGGTCCGTCGCCGACTGCCTGCACACGGTGGAGCAGCACGGTGGCGGTGAGCCGGTCAGGGACGACTCCGCTCTGCTCGAGCAGAGCGCGGATCCGGTCCGGCCGTGTCGGCTCCACCTGTCCGGTCAGTTCGGCGACCAGCGTGACAAGCCGGCTGCCGGCGAGGGTGTCGAGGTCGAAGAAGTGGGGGTCGCCAGCAGTGTCGTGGGCGAGCTTGGGCAGTGAGACCGGCGGGTCGATCGGCAGCCGTTTTGCCACGGCGGCGAGGGCGTCGACCAGCTTGCGCACCTCTGTGCCTTCGTCGACGCCGATCCCGGCGGCGCGCATCCGTGAGACCAGCCCCGGACACGCCGGCAGCTGTGCGGCCGCGTACTGCCACACATCCTGGCGCAGCGCCGCCTCGCTCACGCGCTTCCGCGCACGGTTGACCACCGGCCGTCCCACAGCCTGCTCCACCAGCGCCACCAAGTCCTGCGGTTCCAGCCGCAGCACCTGGCACAGCGCTCGCACCGGCACTCGCGCCCCGCGGGCGTCCACGACCACCGCAGACATGCCGCGCCGCAGCCGGCCCGCGTCGTCCAGCCACGCCCGCAACGCCGCTACCCCTGCCGGCGGCAGCCCGGTCACCCGCACACTTGCCATTGCTGCAGGATCCGTCCCGGCGCACAGCCGGTCGTGCACGGCGGCCCACAGTGGGGCCAGCGCCTCATCGCCCGCGACCCATTCCCATGTCGTGCCCATCAGTTGGCCATCCCGCCGTCGAAGCCCAGGCCGAGGTCCAGCGTCAGCGGCTGCGCCTCCCCGTGGCCCTGCCACAGCCACGGCACCGTCACACGGTGCTTCCCGCTGGTGATGACCTGGTGGATGACGACCTGCCCGGCCTCTTTCTTGATCACCGGGGTCATCGAGGGCGCGGTCGCCAGCACGTCGAACTCCCACCGGCGCAGCAGTCCCAGCATCTGCCGAAGGTTCGCGTCGTCGAACGCCGCGTCCAGTTCGTCGATCGACAGCAGCCGCGGCCCGCGGTACTCCCCGCTGTACATCGACCACGCGGCCGCCAGCAGGGGCAGCATCGTGGCCAGGCGCCGTTCCCCGGTCGACAGCGTCTCCAGCGGGTTCATGCCGCGCGGCTTGACCTCCTTGAAGCGGTCACCGTCCCCGTCGCTGAACGAGGAGTGTGTCACCGAGATCGTCCACTCGTGCCAGGCCCGGTAGTCGAAGGTGTGCGCGACCCGGTCCGCCCACGTGTCCCCGACGGACTCGTCCATCCGCTGCCGCAGCACGTCATACATCCGCTCGAACATCTCGTCCGAGGGGGGACTTTTCACCAGCTCCACCATGGCCTTCGCGTCCGCGTCCTTGCGTACCGACCACTCGACCTTCACGCCCACCCGGGCCACCCCAGTACGCACGTCCGCCAGGGTCTGGCCGATCTGCTGCACCAGTTGCTGTGCGAGATCCTGGCGGACCTGAACGTCGCGCTGCAGCTGGGCGAACATGCTGGTCTTGATGGCCTTCTTGATGTCGGCGCGCAGGTCTTGCTCCAGCTGGGCGACTGCCGCGCGCAGTGCCTCCACCGCTGCGCGCAGGTCCTGGCCGCGAGCGGCGGCCGGGTCGGCGACCTCGGCACGCTGCCAACCGGTGCCCGATATGTTGGTGAGGATGACCTGGCGGTTGAACCGGGCCAGTGCGCTGTTGGCGGTGCGGGCGGCGCCCTCGAGGGTCTTCAGCGCAGCGTCCCGGGCTCGGGACGCTGCGGCGAGCCGGTCCGCCCCCACTCCCGCGCCTGGCCCGGTGGGGCGGTCGGCCAGCAGGTGCCTGGCCCAGGCCAGTCCCGCGGTCAGGTTCGCGGGCCGGCCCTCCGGCCCGGTGGAGATGTCCTCGTCGACCAGGGCCAGGCCCTCGTCGACGAGCCGGCCCAACTGGATAAGGCAGGTATCGCGGTGCTCCTCGGCCGCCTGGCGCAGCGGTGCGACCTCATCCAGCCGTGCCCGGGCCGACGCCGCGTCAGCAGCAGCCTCTTCCTTGGCGCGCTGCAGCTCCTCCACCCGCGCCCGGGCGCGGTCGAGCGCACCGGTGACCTCCTGCAGCGAGGCGCGCAGCTCCTCGTACTCGGCGCCGTGCAGGCGCCGCATCTCCTCGACAGCCGCCTTCTCGCGCCCCGCATCCACGGCGGTTTGCTCTGCCTCCCGGGCGGCGTCGTCCGCCAGGGTCCGCCAGCGTTCGGCGGTTGCCGCGTCCTGGCGTGCCCGTCCCGCGAGGTCGATCACCCGCGCTGCGGCGCCCCGCCAGGCCTCGACCTGCCGGAACATCAAGGTGGTGTCCTCGCGGTGGGCGTCGGCCGCCTTCGGATCCGTGGGCAGCACGGTGCCGCCGCCCGCGTCGGCTGCCCGGTTCAGCGCCCGCAGCGCTTGGCGCACGGCCTCGCCGGCCCGGCGGTGCCGCTCGCGTGCGTCGGCCGTGCGCCTGATGGAGTGCTGCAGCTGCTCGGTCGCGTCGTCCTCCTGCTGCTGGGCCGAGAGGACCTGATCCGGCGACGGGAAACCGGCCTGCTCGGCATCTGCCTGCGTCTGGGCTTCCTTCGCCTGCTCCCACCGGGCGTGGCTGGCGGCTGCGGTCCCGGCCGTCTCCCGTGCAACACCTTCAGCCGTCCGGGCTGCGGCCAGTGCCGCGGCCGCCACCTGTTCGGTGTGCCGTGCCTCCTGGGCCAGCATCTCCAGCGCGCTGCGGCGCCGCGCGGCAGCCGCGTCCAGGGCGCGCAGTGCCTGCGCCAGCCCGCGTTCGGCCAGGCGGATGTCCTGAGCGGACCGGTTGCGGGTCTCCTGCAGCGCCCGGAGAAGGCCCTGCCACCTCTCGCTGGCCTGCTCCCACCCGGCGGGGGAGGGGAACCGGTCCCGCTCCATCGCGGCGGCGTTCACCCGGGCGCGAGCACGCGCAGTCTCCTCGCGTGCCCGGTGCAATGCCCCCTGCGCTTGGTCGAGTTGCTGCTCCAGGTCGGCTACGTGCCGGAGCCGGGCGCGTTCGCGGGCACTTCGCCCGATGAACCGCGCCTGGTAGCCGGCCGGTGCGACCGCGGTCGCCACCGCGATGGTGACCTGATCGCCCGCCGACGGATCCAGGGGAATCGACCGCAGCAGCTCGTGGACCCGCTCGTGGGCGATCCGGCCCTGCGCGTCGGGCCGGAGTACGTCCGCCAGACTCGCCCCCGACGCCGCCGCAGCTCCAGGTCGCAGGGTCACATCCCCTGCCACCGCCTGCCCGTCGGCACGCACCAGGGCGTCCAGCAGGCCACTGACCAGCAGAGCACCCTCGAGGCGATCTCTGGCCTCGTCCGTCAGGTGTCCGGCGAAGTCCACCAGCGCCCACAACGGGGTGCCGTCAACGGGCTGCCGGCTGCGCCACAGCGGTGCAGGTGGCACCGGCGCCGCCTGCTGGGCCCGCTCCAGCTGCTGCTCCAGGTCACGGACCGTTTCCTGCGCGAATCCCGCCGCCTGATCGGCGGCGTCCACCACGCGCTGGAGCCGCCCGGCGGCCGCTGCGTGCGCCCGCTCCAGGGACACCTGGATCTGCGCGACTGTCCGCGTGGCGTCGACCGTGGCCCCGTCCCCGGCCGGCTCCGGCACCATGCCGACGTCAATCAGTACCGCGTCACGCCGCCACACGCCGACCAGGCCCTGCCACTGTTCCCAGGCCGCCACGGCCGCCGATCCGGCCCCGTCCGCTGCCTCCTGAGCCTGCGCGACGGCGGCCTCCGCCTGTGCGACCTGCCGCAGGTGCGTCTCCTGGTGCTGCTCCCGGGCCTCCTTCCCGGCCGCGTTCTGCTCCCGGGCCTCCTCCTGTGCCCCGTGCAACGCCTGCGAGGCGTGCTCGGCCGCGCCGCGTTCCTGCTCCCACAGCGTGCGTGCCTGCTCGCATGCCTCGGCCGCCTGCTCGGCCACCGCACGGTCCGCAGCTGCCTGCCGGTGGTGCCCTGCCGCGTCGACCCTCGCCCGCGCCTCGCGCGCGACCTGAGCGAGCCCTGCTGTCAGCTTCCCGACGGGCAACCGCTCCCCGTCGCCGCGACTGTCCCGCACGAGCAACTCGAGGGCGGGACCGCGCAACTCCACTGCCGTGTCTGCCCACTGGCGCATCTCTTCCAGCAGCGTGTCCTCGGCCCGCGCCCGCGTCCTGCTCGTCTGGTCGGCCGTGGCCCGGTCCGTTTCCTCGACCGCTTCGGCCTCGCGTAGATCGGCCGCCGCCGCGACTTCCATTCCCTGCGCCGTCGCATGGTCTCCGAGCGCGGCTTCTACCTTCCGCATCTGAGAGATCCGGGTGTCCACCCACGCCAGCGGTGCCGCGCACGCCTCGTCGACCACGCCTGCGGCCACTGCCGCGCCCTCGGCCGTCACCAGCCGCTCGTCGAGGGTGAGCAGTCCCTCCAAGGCCGCATCCGCGCCCAGCCGGCCCCCCACCACCCGCAAGGGCCCGGACACCGCCGACACGGCGCCCTGCGCCGACCGGACGCCATCCGCCGACTCCCGGGCGGCGGCCTCAGCCCGGGAAGCCTCGCCACCGACCTCATCCGACCGTTTGGCCGCCGTGCGGGCGGCAACGGCCAGTTCGACCGCTCGCTGTTCACGCTGCGGAAGGACCGCGCCCGCGTGCCCACGCAGCTCCTCCTCCGCCGCGTTCTTCCGCCCCTCCAACTCCCCGATCTCGGCCCGCGTCCCGGCCAGCAGCTCCACGGCCTCGGCTTCCCGCACCCCGGCCTGCTGCGCCTCCTCACTCGCCTGGCGCTCCCGCCTGGTCTGAGCGTCGAACCCGGTGTTCGCCGCGATCAGCGAGGCGGCCTCGACCACCGCCACTGCCTCCACATACCGGCGATACGCCCGTTCCGCGCCCTGCAGCAGCTTCTCTTCCGCCCGGGCACGCTCCAACTGGTCCTCGAGCTCAGAGATCCGCTCCATCGCCTGAGCGATCACCGTCAGCCGCTCACCGTCCAGCGCAGGCAACGCGCTGGACAGCAACCGGCCCATCTCCGCCGCGGAGATCGCCTCCGCCGTACGCACACTGCGCAGGCTGCGCAGCACCCCCACCAGCGCGTCGAACTGCACCTCGTCCAGCGGCGCGAACAACTCCTCGCGCACCACCCGCCGGTAGTCGTGCTCGTCCCCGACCACCCGCAGATGCTCCGACAACCGAGCCCGGTTCGACGCCGCAGACGAAGCGCTGGAGGTGAAGGCCTGCCCCTGACAGGCAGCCAACTGCGCTGCAAGGTCACCGATCCGCACCGGCTCCCGGTCCACCTGCAGCCGCAGCTGCTCCCCGACCCGCCCCCGCGCCAGGAAGAACACCCGGTGCACCGCCTTGCCCACTGCCCTCAGCCACAACCCGGTCGTCACATACTCCACAGCCCCGCCATCGGCGCGCCGACCGTACTCCAGCCACCACACCCCAGTGCGGTCCTGCTGCTCGTCCCGGTCGGTGTGTCGGCTCAGCAACGTCCCCGCCGCCTTCCCTGACACCGACAAGGCGGTCTGCGACACATCCGCGTCCAGCAGCACCGTGACCAGCATCGACGCCGACAAGGACTTCCCCGACCCGTTCGGCCCCGCGAGTGTCAGCCACCCGTTGCCGAACAGCAGCTCCTCCTCTGCCCAGGCCCAGGAGTTCACCACCCCGGCCCGCGTGGGCTGCCACCGGCCCTCCGCGACCGGCGCCCCCAGCCCGACGTCACCGGCCCCGACGGGCCCGTTTCCGGCGATCCTCACATGTCCCCCTCACCCGTCTCCAAACGCCCTACCGGGCTCCGGCCGCGCCGCGGGCGGCGTGCGCCACCCGCACCCGCCACAGGTGCACTCCCGGCGTCGCCTGCCACTGCTCCGTCTCACCCACCACCGGCACCAGCAGCCGCGCGGCCGCCAGCTCACCGATCGCTGCCCGCGCCAGCGAGGGAAGCTGCGCCTTGTAACCGGCCGCCCAGTTCGGCATCACTGCCCGTACCTCCTCCAGCAGCCCCACCACGTCGCCCACCTCTACCACCGAACCGGCCCGGTCCCGCTCGGACAGATGAGCCAGCAGCGCCAGCGCGGCTTGCCGCTCCATCCGCCGCCCGTTGGGGAAGTCCATCGCGGTTCCGAGCCCACTGGGATCGGTGACCTCCCACCAGTCCCGGCGCACTGTCACCCCGAGCCCCAAGCCGGCCAGTAGCGCCAGCCCCCGCTCCCTGCCGGCCAGCGTGTGCAGATACGCCGTCCCCGGTGTCTGCTCGTCGAAGGGATCCACGCCCGGGTCGTCCACCAGCCGCCGCAGCGCCTGTAGCCGCCGTTCCTCCACCGACGCCACCTGGTCCGGCTCCGGTGCTGCCGGGTCGAGCAACGAAGCGGTCGACAACGCCGCCGCGTGCTCCTGCGGGGGCAGCGCGTCCAAGCCGAGCAGCGCGGGGGACAGCGACGAGAACCGCGCCGCCAACCGGTCCCTAGAAGCCGTCACCACAAGGTCAGCGTCCTCGTCCACCACGACGCGCTCCAGGTCGGAGTCCGCCTCCACCGATCCCTCGGCTTCCAGCACCTGCAACGCGTCCACCAGATTCTGCCGGTGCCAGCGGGCCTCCTGCTTCGACGTCCCCTCCCCGGCCACCCACTGCAACCGCGGCAGCCCACCCGAGGCGGCCTCCTCCGCGCATACCTGCGCGAGCGCCTGCATCAACTCCCGCACGCTCAACCGCGGACGCCGCCACAACTGCTCACACACCAGACACACCAGCACCAGCGCCTCCTGCGACAGCAGCACCGGACGACCCCCGCCGCGGACCACCGAAGGCCCCCGGTCACCAGGGACATCCACACGCCGCTTGTGTAGCCGGACCAGCTGCGCCACCTCCAGCACCTCGAACGTCCAGCCCAGCTCCGACCGGAACAGCCCCGCCAGCGCGGCCTGCCCCTTCACAGCTGCCCGGTACAGCTCCGGCTCTGCCTCGGCCCGAAGCCGTCCTCGATCCAACAGCATCCGGGCCGCATCCCGCAGATCGGCCTCCAGCACCTCGCCGCTCATGCCGCCCCCCGCGCGATCGCTTCGTCGGCCCGCTCGCTCGCATCGACACGGATACGCAGATCCGGGCCGGTCAGCACCCCTTCGGCCAACTCCACCCGGACCTGCCGGTCCGCCACTCCCGGCCGTACCCGCACCACGACGTTGGCTCCTTCGGCCACCGCAGACCCGAACCCCAGCGCAGGGTCGAACTCCTGCAGCGCCGCCTCCACCGCCCGCAGCAAGATCACCGAAGCATCCGCGGCCAACCCCGCGAAATGCTCCAGCCCCACCTCTCCAGGCGTCACCAGCACCCGGGCAAACCGGCGGCGCAGCTGCGCCTCCTCGCGTGCCCGCGCCAGCGCGTCCTCCCGGTCCACGGTAGTGTCCGCCAGTTTCCGGGGCCTGCCCCCAGGCCTTCCCACCCGCTCATGCTCACGCAGCGTCACCTCTATGCGGTGCACCGTGAGCCCGGCTGCCGCCACCGTCGCATGCGCCACGTCCTCCTCGGCTGGCCCGACCTGCGCGTGCCACGCCGGCCAGTCCCCGAACGCCGCCCCGTACACACGCCGCGCCTGCTCCTCGCCGCCCTGCCGGTACAAGCTACGCGCCACAGAGCGGAAGTCAGCCCCCAGATCCGCCCCCCGCCTCCTGGCCGCATACCGCCGGTCGATCGCGATCAGGAGCGTGTGCACAGCACCAGTCGCCGAAGCGATCAACCGGTAAACCGTCCCGTCAGGCGTGAACCACGCCTCCAAGTCGGCCAAGCGACGCATCCGCTCGTCCACCCAGTGCTGCTGCTCGGCCGGATCCACCAGCCCCGCGTGCGCGGCCGCGGTTTCCACGACCGGACCGTGGCCCACCTCCCGCAACGCAGCCAGCGCGTCCCCCACCCGCCGCAGCGCCCGCCCGTACTCCCGCGGGAACTGCCGCAGCGCCTCGAGCACCCGGTCCCGGTTCTTGCCGAACACGTCGTCGTCAGTGACATCGGACTGGACCATCTGCGCCAGTGCACCGTAGAAGTCGGCCGTCACGCGTTGGAGTTCGTCGATCCGGGTCCGCACATCATCGAGATCACCCGTCAGCAGCCCAGGATCACTCTTGAAATGCTCCAGCATCCGGCGGACCGTCTGCTCGACACCGTCCAGCAGCCGGCTCGGCAGCTGCAGTGCACGACGGGAGTCCAGCACCGCTGCCCGTACGGCGGCTACCAGCGCCCGGCCCCGCAGCGTCAACGCCCAGGCCTCCTGCCGCGAGATCACCCCGCGATAGTTGCGCACCGGTGCCGCATAGTCCCTGAACGGCTTGGCGAGCTCCCACTTGGCCAGTTGCTCAAGCGACGACAGTAACTGCTCCTCGGCCAGCCCATCGTGGTAACCCACGGTGCGCAGTTGATCGAGAATCTGAGCCGGTGTCCACATCGGGCCGCGGGTAGACAATTCCTCCAACGCAGCCAACAGGGCCGTATAGCGTTCCCGCACCAGATCCTCGGGCAGAGCGAACACAGTCCAGTCGCTGGACAGAACGCTCCGCCACCACTGTCGCGATTGATCCATACCGCCCCTCGCCTCGTCCGCTCCCCACGCGTACAGGGCTTCCCAGTCTGAAGGACACCACTGACAGATCTCCCACGAACCGGAATAACAACCGTGCTCCACGAGACGCAAAGCACCACCCACCAGCACTTTGCCGTCGGCGGCCTACCGAGGTGTAGCAGGAGCCCTGCTTCTGCTACACCGCCCTCTGTTCCGAGTTGCGCCGCGATATCACACCACGCCGTGTCCAGCCGAAGCCCCCGGAGCCAACCACCTGCTGGCGGCGGCACCGAGCCTGGTGATCGGCAAGTGGGCAGCGGCAGTCCGTGCGGACGGCCGCTGCGAGCCGCTGACGGCCCTCCCTTCTTCGACCCTGGCAAACATCCGCAGCCCGCCGACATGGGGAGCGGTGCGCGTAGGCGCACGGGGGAGTACCTGGCGCACTGGCACCGTGTCCGTCCTTCCCCCTGAAGGCACTGTCAGTTGGCGGGGCTTCCCGCGGGGTGGCATCGGCGGGCCTTGCGCCCTGACCCGCACGGGCAGGGCGCGTTCCTGGCGACGCTGCGTCCGGGGCCGTCCGGCACCTGAGGCCGGCTGTGGCTGACCATGCCCTGCCCGCGGCTGCGCCAGCGTTGCAGCGGAACGGGAAAGCTCCCGGCACGTTCGAGTATCCAGGGGCCGACCGCGCTGAAAGCCTCGTCCTGCGAAGCAGCGGAGAACTCGCGGATCTCCTGCTCGGTCCCCTTCAACAGCAGTCCGGCAACGGTGGGGTAGCTCTTGCCCCGGAAGGCCTTCAGCCCCTGCAGTTTGAAGATGTCCTTGGCGAAGGCCGCCCCCGCAGCGAGTGCCGCGCCCGTGACCACATCTCCCTCGCCCCCGTCGTCGATCCGGTTGAACAGCCGCACGAGCACGTTCTCCCAGTTGCTGACGGGCAGCTCCTGTTCACGCGCCAAGGCCTCGGCGAACCGTTCTCGGATCTCGCCGGCCTTGCGGTAGGAGAACTCATCCGCCTGGCCACGGTGCTCGAAGTGCAGCGTGTAGACGCCGGGCTGCAGTCCCGACTCATGGGCGAACACCGCGTGGGTCGATTCGAATCCCGCGAACCGCACCACGGCATCGCGCATCATGCCTTTGCGGGCCTCGTCTCCCAGCCGTGAGCGAGGCGAGAACAGATACGGGCATACCTGTGCCGCATACAGTGCGCAGACCTCGTGCACCGGTGCCTCGCCGCTGATGACCGTCGCAGGCAGCGGTCCCTCCTGGAAGACCATCTGCCAGCGCAGTTCGTCACCAAAGGGCAGCCCGCACACCGCACACCAGTCGAACGCGGCCAAGGCCAGCTTCCGCCGCTCGCTGATGGATCCGAAGTCCACCTTCTGCGGGCCACGGTCCACCGTTGCGATCACTGGATAGCCGCGACGATCGACCGCCAGATGCTTCATCCTGCGCGGCAGGTCGACGATGTCCTGCGGTGCATGCGTCACTTCCAACCCCCCTACAACCGGCGCCAGCGCATGTGCGACGCCACCCCTGGAACCGAAGGAAATCATGCACGGCCGCAAGTGGACACGTCGGAGGGCGGCGTACGAGTACCAAGCCGTCGGCACGCTTCATCGCACCGGCGAAGTTCAGCCACCACTCCCGGTATCCCTGCCATGGCCTTCGTACGCTCCGTTACGATGAGCGGCACGATTGGTGGCACGTGACACGGACAGGCCCAGAACGGGCCTGCCCTGCCCCGGGCCAGGTGATGTCGCACAGACGTACGCCACGGGACGGGGCTGGCTCCGCTCCGGACTGGGTCTGGCGAGACGGCGTCCGGCCTACGGGGGTGCGGGCGGGATGCGTGGGGTGGGCAGTGCGGACCGACTTCGGGGACCTCGTCGTGGACCAGGCCATCGTCCACGTAGTGCCCAGGCGCGCTCAAGGCGAGGAGCTCTTTCCACTCCAGCTCAGCCAGACGTTCTGCCGCCTAGACGAAGACGTGCGCTACGAACTCCAGGGCAAACTGCGTGACGTCTTCGCCCGTCTGGGGCGCGAGGTCATTGAGGACCCGGAACTCAAGTCCCCCCTGCCCGACGCGGTCCGCGCCTTCCTTGGCGCTGAACAGGACCTCGTCCAAGTCTCCGGGGAGCTGGCACACGCACTGCGCGATAGCCAAGGAGGAAACAATCCGGCCGGGCTTCTCTTGGTCGCCTCCGCACGCCTGGACAGCCAGCAGGCGCTGCTGATGGTCAAACTCGAGCACGAGACCGGCATGCAGACCAACGAGATCGTCACCGACGGCCTGCGCACCTTCGCCATGCAGTACCTCGATGACCTCCTGCTCACCCAGAAATCCAAGGTGTACAAAGTAGCCCTCTTCTCCGAAGAGGGGCTGGCTGAATCAGGGCTTCAGGGATGGGCTGCAGACCCCCAGACATCGGGCAAGGACGTTGCCCGCTTCTTCCTCGAGAAGTTCCTGGGCTGTCGGCATCAAAACGACCCCAGGGAACTGACCCGCCGCTTCCATGACACCGCGATGAACTGGGTCAACAGCCGCTGCACGGACTCAGACACCCGTATGAACTACGTCCTGGCCACTATGGTGGAACTCCAGAGCCCTACCCCGACACTGGACCCCACGGAGTTTATCCGCACCCACTTGCGCGACGCGCACCAGGCCGACCTTGCCGCATTCCTCGCCGAAAACGACGTCCCTATCGGCACCTTCGAGAAGAACACCGAACTCATCAGTAACAGGCTCCAGAAGATGCGGGTGGACCTGTCCAACGGTGCCTTCCTCGTCGCCCCGGTAGAAGCCATGCAGGACGGAACTATCCAAGTAGAGGACCTCGGCGACGGCCGGACGACAGTGACAGTCACCTCGACCATCACCAAGACCAGCAGCGGAGCAGCAGCGGGCCGCCCTCCCAAACCACCCACTCAGCGCCCTGAGCTGCCCACCCAGGCCGAGACACTTCCTGGATTCGAGACAATCCGCGCCCTCCCCAAACAAGCCACGCCTGCCCACAACGGACACGCGCTCCCACCGGCCCGGGCGTGATGTTCCGCGGCACCCTCCCCAACGCTTGGCTGGGTCAGCCGTGCCCCTGAGCGCCGATGAGGCCTTCCAGCGCTATCAACACGAACGACCCCGCATCGAAAAGGCAGCCGAGGCGACCAAGGCACACCTGGAGCATCACACCGCCCTCCGCGGGATCGCCTGCGAGGTGACCGCCCGCGCCAAGGAGGTCAGCAGCTTCAACACGAAGATGTACCGCAAGGGCTACACCGACCCCTGGAAGGAGATCACCGACAAGGCCGGCGTACGCGTCATCGTGCCCCACAGAGGTCTGCTCGACCCCGCCCTAGAAATGATCAAAGACTGCCTCGACGTCCGGTGGGTAGAGGACGACCGGGACACTCCCGGCGACGAGGACCGCCTGCGTTACCCCCGCCTGCACGTGCAAGCCGTCATGGTCGGCGGGGAAGAAGACCCCGACGGCAACCCGTACGACTGTGAGATCCAACTACGCACCGAGGCAGTCGACTTGTGGTCACGCATGTCCCACAAGCTCCTGTATAAGCCCGGCGTCACCCCACCCCCCGATGTCAGACGCTCGCTGTACCGTCTGATTGCCCTGGTCGAACTATTCGACCTCGAGGTCGAACGGGGGGTAGAAGCCATGGCACAGCACCCTGACCTTGCACACAGCAACCACCTCCTCAACACGGCCGAACAGATCTACCGCACCTTCACTGACCACCCCTACAGCACCGACCTGTCCCACGAAGTCATCGACACCCTCTCCCAGACCATCGACGACACCACCGCCTACAGCGAGCAACTCACCCAGTTCACCGAACGCTTCCGCGAGCGTCTCGAACGTGCCTACACCGAGTACGGACCCACCAGCGCCCTCTTCCTCAAGCACGGCCGCTACCTGCTGGCCAGCCAACCAGAAAGCCTGATCATCTTTGAACGGCTATCCCAGATCCGTTCCCGCTTCGACCTGCACATCGCCTGGAAGAACAGCGAGCTACCGGACAGTATGATCACCGACATGGCCCAGATCTGGGGAGTCTCCCTATGACGGGCCCAACACAGCCCGAGCCCCCGGCTCTCGCGGCCGCCACCGCGATGTTCATCGAGGTCCTCGTGGTCGGCATCGGCGCGCTCACCGCAGCCGTGCTCCTCCTCGTTGCTCTGATCGGCCCAGCTACCACGGCCAAAATCGCCCCCCTAGCGGGCTCGTCCGCGGTGGCAGGCGTAGCGCTCGCCGCCGCCTACGCCCTGGGCATCCTCATCGACCGGGCGGCCGATACTGCCCTCACGCCGCACCGCCGTCGGCTGCGCACCCGCTTCTTCCCCTCCAACACCGCGTACGCCCAAGCACGCTCGCGCCTGGCCGACTTCCCGGTCTTGGCAGCACGGGCGGACTACGCACGCTCCCGCATGCGGATCTGCCGCGGATGGGCCCTTAACACCCTGGCCCTGACCCTCACCGCGGTCCTAGCCATGCTGCGCTACTCCTTCGAGCACCGCCTGCTCATCCTCTGCGCCACCACCGTCTTCGGCCTGGCGACCGCCTTCGGCTTCTACCGTGTCTGGCGTGCTCTCACCGCGACGGGCTATCGCAAACTCGCCGAACAGACCGCCACGCCCGCGGCCAGCCAACCAGTGCCCGCCCAGCCTCAGCCCGGTCCTGCATCGCCCTGAGGCATCCGCCTGCGCATGTCATACAACGAAGCCGGACGTGCGGTCGAAGAAGGGGCGCGGTGGCCTCGGTGAGGTGCCGCAGGGCGGAGGAGCGGGCGGCTCCCTCCGTACTAGAAGATCTACCGCTGTGCGGCGTGTTCGTTGTTCTACGGCCGCCGCGCATCCAGGGCGCGCGACGATGAACGGTGATGCCGGGAAATGAGCCTGTTGGAGGATGCCGTGGAGAAAGTCGTGATCGGCACTGGCCATGTGCACACTGCGGCGACGGTCCGCCGTCGGCAGCGCACGTTCGTGCCGCCGTCCGAGTTGCACTCGCACCTCGCGACGAAGGCCGACACCGCTCTGCTGGACCAGCTGTTCTATGCGACGGTGGACGAATGCCCTGATCCCAACTGCCGCCCGCTGCTCCTCGACCGCGTCGCGGCCGATGCGACCGCGACGCGCAAGCTGGTCAACTGGGCCTGCCATATCGCCTCTGAGATGTACGGCGGGCTTCCCGCGGAGCTGGTGGACGAAGACGAGGCGGCGACAACCGTCTTCCGCCCCTCACCCCTCTTCTGCCGACTCGCCGCGGAATACCACAATCCCGGGCTGGCCTTCGATGCTGTGTATGCCACGTATGAAACCGCTCAGCGCCGTCAGGTGGCAGACAATGCTGTCGCTCTGGTCGACGGATTCCAGGTGTGGTGGACCGACTTCCTCTACCAGTGACACCCGCCCGCCCCACCCCTGCGAACCTTCCGCAGATGCTCCCGAGGACCCACCTGATGGCCATCGACCCCAGCTCTGTCGTCCCGGACACCTGCACGCCCGAGGCCGGCACCTTCGCGTCTGTCCGCCGTACGCTGCGCGCGGATCAGCAGGCGGCGGTGGACAGTGGGGTACGCGGTCTGAGGAAGCCCGGGAGCCGCGGGCACATGGTCTCCGCGTGCGGAACGGGCAAGACATTGATCGCGCTGCGGACGGCCGAGGCTCTCGGCATCCAGTTCCTGCTGGTGGTAGTGCCCTCCAGGGATCTGATCGCGCAGTGGGCGGCAACGGCCCGCACAGACGGCAGGACCGAGTCGTTGATGGCGGTGTCGTCGCTCAACGCGGACAGGCATCCCGTGTTGGCCGAGGCAGGCGCGAGCAGTACGGGGTCGGGGGAGTATCTGGCGTACTGGCTGGCCCAGCGTGCCAAGAAGAACGAGCCGGCGACCGTGTTCGTGACCCTCGACTCGCTCCGGCGGATCGAGGAGATCCAGCACTCCGTCTTCCCGGCTCCGGTCTTCGATCTCGCGATCGTGGATGAGGCGCACCGCACCGCGGGCAGTTGGGACAAGGAATGGACGATGGTCCACGACTCCTCCCGGATCCGCGCGGAGCGCCGCCTGTATCTGACTGCCACGCCGTATGAGTGGGAGGCGCCGCGCCTGGCTGAGGCCCCGGATGCCCGCCCGCGCCCGAAGCGGACCGCGTCGAGCGTACCGGCGTGGGAGTCCCCGTCCCTGATCGCCTCGATGGACGATCCGAAGGTTTTCGGCCCCCGTCTGCACACCTACACCCACGCGGCTGCGATCGAGGACGGCGTCCTGGCCGACTACCAACTCCTGGTCCCCACCATCACCGACACCGACCTGCGCACGGTCCTGACCGACCCCGATGGCGCGCACACCGGATTCGCCCCGACCACGCGCCGGACGACCGCCCTGCACCTGGCGGTCCTCAAAGCGATGACCGAGCACGATCTCAAGCATGTGATCGTCTACTTCCAGCAGGTCGCGGACGCCGCGGACTTCGCCCGCCAGTTCGGCCACACCCTGCGCACCCTCCCACCCGAGCAGCGCCCCTCCTGGGCCGGCACCCTGTCCGTCTCGTCTATCAACGGCAACCACACACCTGATCAGCGCGCGAAACTCCTCGACCAGTTCGCGAACGCCGACCGCGCTGTGATCACCAACGCCCAGGTCCTGTCCGAGGGGATCGACCTGCCGGCCGTCGACGCGATCGTGTTTGCCTCCCGCACCGAGAGCGTGCGCCGGATCGTCCAGGCCCTGGGCCGCGCCCTGCGCAAACCCCCCACCGTCGAGGTGAAGACCGCGAGCCTGGTCATCCCCGCCTACACCCCACCCGACTCCGACCCCACCGACCTCCTTGACACGCCCTACGAGGCCCTCTGGCTGATCACCGCAGCGCTGCGCCACCACGACCAGACCATCGCGGCCCGCGCCCCGCGCAAGATCACCACGCACCGCCTGGACAGTGCCACCCACCGCCTGATCACCCGCCGGTTCCGTTTCGACTTCACCCTCGACCCCCAGGCGATCGCCCAAGCGATGGACCTACTGGCCTGGCCCTCCACCGGCGCGGTCCTCTCTGCACCCCGCCGCGCGGGCCTGGCCGCCGCCCTCCGCTACCACACCGAACACGGCCACCTGAGGGTTCCGGTCGACTACACCGACGCCTACGGCTACCGCCTGGGAGCTTTCATCGCCGGCCAGCGCACTGCCCACCGCCGAGGCACCCTGACCGCGGACTGGATTGCCGAACTCGAGTCCCTCGGCATGATCTGGGACGAGAACGAGGCTGCCTTCGAGGGCAACATGACCCTCGTCGAGGCCTTCCATGCCGAGCACGGGCACCTCGCCATCCCCGCCCAGGATCCCGGCGGCCAGTTCCTCGTCGACCAACGCGGCCTCGCCCGCAAAGGCCGGCTCCTCGAAACCCGCCACGCGCGTCTTACGGCCCTCGACCCCGACTGGCTTCTGCCGCACGGACCCGACTGGCACCGCAAGTACCACCTCCTGGCCCGCCACCTTCAGACCGGACACGACCCCGCCACCCTGCGCCGCGACACCGTCATCGGCCACGTCAAAATCGGCATCTGGCTGCACCGCCAACTCACCACCTGGAACACCCTCAACGACGACCAACGCCACCTGCTGACCCGCCTGAGCATCACCCCCACCCACATCACCCTCACGACGAACAAGACCACCGCCTCCGCCGTATCCAGCACCCCCAAGAGCAGAAGACGCCGCTCCTTCGAACAGACCGCCACACTGCTGCGCGCCTTCGTGGAACGGCACGGCCGTCCCCCCGGCGCCCGGGAGGGGATCGAGGTCGACGGAGAGCACGTGATGATCGGACCCTGGCTCTGCAAGATCCGCACCGCCCAGAAGGACGGTCAACTTTCCGAAGGCAGAAGCCAGTTGATCCAGAGCATCCTCCGTGAAACCAGCGCTGCCCCCGCCGGAGAGGAGCGCCCCGGACTCTCAGAGATCCCGTAATTTTTCTGCTCACAATTCCACTAAGGAAGCACCCCGGAAGTGCTACTGTGGGGACTTCAGCAGGGGAGACACTCAGGTTCGGAGGGAGAGTCCCTCGCCGCAGAGCACGACCCGTATCCGCGTGATTCCCGCAAACTCAAGCAGCCTGACACATCCTCACCGCTGCAGCCAGCCTCAGGAGTTCGCGGAGCGAACTTCGCCGAGAGACCGCGGAGCGGGATCTCAACCGGCCACGAAGTGGCCGGCCTACGTCACGGAGTGACGTAGTGTCAGCGATGCGGAGCATCGCGATGTATCCGTCGCGTAGCGACGGCGCGTCGTCTTCGCGGAGCGGAGCGCGCGC
>NZ_BBZK01000015.1 GCF_001748085.1 Streptomyces sp. TP-A0874 | reverse complement strand
GTTGACTTTGGATGCTGAGTGGACGGATGCGTTGTTGACGCGGGTTCCGGCTGCTTTTCATGCGGGGGTCAATGATGTTTTGTTGACTGGTTTTGCTTTGGCGGTTGCTGATTGGCGGCGTCGTCGGGGTGGTGTGGGGTCCTCTGGGGTGTTGGTTGATCTGGAGGGTCATGGTCGTGAGGAGTTTGTTGAGGGGGTTGATCTTTCTCGGACGGTTGGTTGGTTTACGAGTATGTTCCCGGTTCGGCTTGATGTGGGTGTTGTCGAGTCAGAGTGGGATGAGGTTTGGGCTGGGGGGCCGGCTGCTGGTCGGGCGTTGAAGGCTGTGAAGGAGCAGTTGCATTCGTTGCCTGATCGTGGTCTTGGGTTTGGTTTGTTGCGGTATTTGAATCCGGAGACGGCTGGGGTTTTGGCTGGCGGGGCTGTTCCGCAGGTCGGGTTCAATTATTTGGGCCGGTTTGATGCGGCGGATGGTTCTGGTGATGGGGCTGTCGCTGATTGGGCTGTGCGGAGTGACGTCGATCTGGGTGATGGGCGTGATCCGGGTATGCGGTTGCATCATGCGTTGGATGTGAACGCGGTTACTCAGGATCATGTGGATGGTCCTCGGTTGGTGGCTGGTTGGTCCTGGCCTGAGGAGTTGTTCACTGAGGTTGAGGTTCGGGAGTTGGCTGAGGGCTGGTTCCGGGCTTTGAAGGCTTTGGTGACGCATAGTGAGGATCCTGAGGCGGGTGGCTACACGCCGTCCGACCTCCCGCTGGTCAACCTCAGCCAGCCGCAGATCGACCGTCTCGCCGCGGGCCAGCCGAACCTGGTGGACGTACTTCCGCTGTCGCCGCTGCAGCAGGGGCTGCTGTTCCACGCGGTCTACGACGAGGAAGCCTCGGACGTCTACACCGTGCAGCTGGACTTCGAGATCGAAGGTCCCACGGACCGCGCGGCGCTCCAGGCAGCGGTGCGCACCCTCCTCGCGCGCCACGACAACCTGCGCGCCGGCTTCTGGCACCAGGACCTCGACGAACCGGTGCAGGTGATACCGGCCGAGGTCGGGCTGCCCTGGACCGACGCGGACCTGAGCGGGCTGCCGGCCGAGGAGCGGGACCGCGAGCTGGAGCGTCTGCTCGACGAGGAACGAACCCGCCGGTTCGACCTCACCCAGCCGCCGCTGATGCGGTTCGCACTGATCGAGCTGGGGCCGGACCGCTACCGGTTCGCCGTCAGCCACCACCACATCCTGCTCGACGGCTGGTCGATGCCGGTGCTGCTGGGCGAGCTGTTCGCGCTCTACCGGGAGCACGGTGACGACACCGGCATGCCCAAGGTCACCCCGTACCGGGAGTACCTGGCCTGGCTGGGTGAGCAGGACCGCACCGCCGCCGAGACCGCCTGGCAGCAGTCGCTCGCCGGACTGGACGAGCCGACCCTGCTCGCCGTACCGGACCCGACCAGGGAGCCGGTGGCACCGGAGCGGGTCCGGCTGGAGCTGCCCGAGGAACTGACCCAGGCGCTCTCGCGCTGGGCGCGCAGCCGGGGCGTGACCGTCAACACCGTCGTCCAGGCCGCCTGGGCGCTGGTGATCGGTCAGCTCACCGGCCGCGACGACGTGGTCTTCGGAGCGACGGTCTCCGGCCGTCCGCCGGAGATCCCGGGCATCGAGTCGATGGTGGGGCTGTTCATCAACACCCTGCCGGTCCGGGTCCGGCTGGACCCGGCCGAGAGCCTCGGCGAACTGCTCGCGCGCATCCAGACGCAGCAGGCCGAACTCATGGACCACCAGCACCTCGGCCTCAACGAGATCCAGAAGAGCGCCGGCCAGAGCGAGCTGTTCGACTCGCTGGTCATCTTCGAGAACTACCCGGTGGACGCGGCCGACCTGCGCTCCACGGCCGGCGGACTGGGCATCGTCGACGGCCGGAACCACGAGGGCACCCACTACCCGCTGAGCCTCACGGTCAGCCTGGGCAGCGCTCTGGGACTGGACCTCGCCTACCGCCCGGACCTCTTCGACCGGGCCAGGGTGGACGCCCTCGGCGACTGCCTGCTCCGGCTGCTGGAGAACACCGAGTCGCACACCGCGGAGCCGGTCGGCCGGCTGCGGCTGCTCTCCCCGGCCGACGAGCGGCGGGTGCTCACCGACTGGTGCGGCACGGTCGCCGAGGAGCCCGGACTGGAGCCGTTCACCGAGCTCTTCGAGCGGCAGGCGGTGGAGTCCGCCGACGCCACCGCGCTGATCTGCGGCGAGGAGAGCCTGAGCTACGCGGAGCTGAACGCCCGCGCCAACCGGCTCGCCCACCTGCTGATCGAGCGCGGCGCCGCCGCCGATCGGTACGTCGCGGTGGCCCTGCCGCGCACGCCCGACCTGCTCGTGGCGCTGCTGGCCGTGTTGAAGTCCGGTGCCGCGTACATACCGCTGGACCCGGAGCACCCGGCTGAGCGGTTGGGGTACGTACTCGAGGACGCGGCACCCTGGCTGCTGCTGACCACCTCCGAGACCGCCGAGGCGCTGCCCCGGACGGGCACCGAGGCGCTGCTGCTGGACGCCCCGGCGACCGAGCGGGAGCTGTCCGCCCAGCCGACCGGCAACCCCGCGGCCGCGCGGGCCGTCGGAGCGGAGGCCGTCGGGGCCTCCACCGCGTACGCGATCTACACCTCCGGTTCCACCGGCCGCCCCAAGGGCGTGATGGTGCCGCGCGCAGGCCTGGACAACTTCCTCGCCGCCATGGCCGCGAGGCTGCCGATGGGTCGGCAGGACCGGCTGATCGCCGTCACCACCGTCTCCTTCGACATCGCGGCGCTGGAGCTGTACCTGCCGCTGCTCGCCGGAGCCGGCATCGTCCTCGCCGACCCGGAGAGCGTGCACGACCCGGCGCTCCTGTCCGAGCTGGTCACCCGGCACGGCGGCACGGTGCTCCAGGCCACCCCCTCGCACTGGCAGGCGCTGCTCAGCCACGGCCACGAGGCGCTCCGCGGAATGCGGATGCTCATCGGCGGCGAGGCGGTGCCGCCGGGCCTGGCCGCGGAGATGACCGAGGTCGGCTCCGAGGTCACCAACGTGTACGGGCCGACGGAGACCACCATCTGGTCCACCGCCGCCGTGCTCGACGGCACGCCCGGCACCCCGCCGATCGGCGAGCCGATCCTCAACACCCTGGTGTACGTGCTCGACGGCGCGCTGCGCCCGGTGGCCCCCGGGGTCCCCGGCGAGCTGTACATCGCCGGTGAGGGGCTGGCCCGCGGTTACCTGGGCCGGCCCGGCCTCAGCGCCGAGCGGTTCACCGCCGACCCGTACGGCAGGCCGGGAAGCCGGATGTACCGCACCGGTGACGTGGTCCGCTGGCGCGCCGACGGACGGTTGGAGTACCTGGGCCGCACCGACTTCCAGGTGAAGGTCCGAGGCTTCCGGATCGAGCTCGGTGAGATCGAGACCGTGCTCGTCCAGCATCCGCTGGTGGCCCAGGCCGCCGTGGTGGTCCGCGAGGACCAGCCGGGCGTGAAGCGGCTCGCCGGCTACGTGGTGCCCGCCGAGGGCGGGCCCGCCGCCTCCTCCGACCTGCGCGAGCACGTCGCCGAGGTGCTGCCGGAGTACATGGTCCCCGCGGCGTTCGTGACACTCGACGCGCTGCCGTTGACCCCCAACGGCAAGTTGGACCGCAAGGCGCTGCCCGCCCCGGACTTCAGCCTGCTGTCCACCGGTCAGGCGCCCCGGACCCCGCGCGAGGAGCTGCTCTGCCGGCTCTTCGCCGAGGTGCTGGGCCTGGAGCAGGTGAGCGTCGACGACAACTTCTTCGCCCTGGGCGGCGACAGCATCGTCTCGATCCAGCTGGTCAACCGGGCCCGCCAGGTCGGCCTGGTGCTGACCCCGCGGGAGGTCTTCCAGCACAAGACGGTGGAGGCGCTGGCCGCCGCGCTGCCGGAGGAGGAGACTCCGGCCGAGGCCGCACCGGCCGCCGGCAGCAGCGACCCCGCCGTGGGCGCCCTGCCGCTCACGCCGATCATCCACTGGCTGCGCGGCGTCGACGGCCCGATCGACGGCTTCAACCAGTCGATCGTCGCCCCGGTGCCGGGCGGTCTGGAACCGGCCCAGCTGACGAAGATCATCCAGGCCGTGATCGACCACCACGACGCGCTGCGGATGCGGTTGGACCGGGTCGGCGGCGAGTGGATACTCCGGATCCCGCCGAAGGGGGCGCTCGACGCCGAGCAGCTCATCCGCCGGGTGGACGTCACCGGGCTGGCCGGTGCGGAGCTCCACGCCACGCTGACCAGCCAGGCGCAGCTGGCCCAGAACCGGCTGGCGCCCGGCGACGGCGTGATGGTCCAGGTCGTCTGGTTCGACGGCGGCCCCACCGCCCCCGGTCAGCTGCTGCTGATCGTCCACCACCTGGTGGTGGACGGGGTGTCCTGGCGGATCCTGATGCCCGACCTGACCGCCGCCTACGAGGCGGTGGCCAGCGGTCGGGAGCCTGCGCTGGAGCCGGTGTGGACCTCCTTCCGGCAGTGGGCGCAGGGGCTGGCCCGGGAGGCGACGGCGCCGGAGCGGCTCGCCGAGCTGCCGGTGTGGACGAAGATGCTCGACGTCCCCGCCGAACCGCCGCTCGGCGCGCGCGCCCTCGACCCCGCCCAGGACCTCTTCCGCACCGCGCGGCAGATCACCATGACCCTGCCGCCCGAGTGGACCGGTCCGCTGCTGACGAAGTCCGCCGCGGTCTTCCGCACCGGGGTCAACGAGGTGCTCCTCACCGCTTTCTCGCTAGCGGTCGCGGACTGGCGCCGCCGCCGGGGCGCGGACGCGTCCCGCGGGGTGCTGGTGGACCTCGAGGGCCACGGCCGCGAGGACGTGGTGCCCGGCGCGGACATCTCCCGCACGGTCGGTTGGTTCACCAGCCTCTACCCGGTGCGGCTGGACCCGGCCGTCTCGTCCCTGGAGTGGGAGGACGTCTGGTCCGGTGGTCCGGCCGTCGGGCGGGCCCTGCGGGCCGTCCGGGAGCAGTTGGACGCGCTGCCCGACAACGGGGTCGGCTACGGTCTGCTGCGCTACCTCAACCCGGAGACCAAGCCGGAGCTGGCCGGACTGCCGGCCCCGCAGATCGGCTTCAACTACCTGGGCCGGTTCGAGGCCAGCGGCGCACCCGAGGAGGCCGCCGCCGACACCGCGGGCGACACCGGTGGCCTCGGGGGCAGCGACCCCGAGATGCCCATGGCGCACGCCCTGGAGATGAACGCGCTCACCCAGGTCCACCCGGACGGCCCCCGCCTGGTGGCCACCTGGTCCTGGCCGGGTGCCCTCTTCGCCGAAGAGGAGGTGCGGGCGCTGGCCGAGGGCTGGTTCCGGGCCCTGAAGGCCGTGGTCACCTACGCCGAGAACCCGGATGCCGGCAGTGACATGCTCGAGTCACCGCGCGCCGGTGCGGCCCCGCTCGTCGAGCTGGGCCAGGACGAGATCGATGAGTTCGAAGACGAGCTAGGGCTTTTGAGCGGAGAGGCGACATGAAGAAGTCACGGCTCGAGGACGTTCTGACCCTGTCCCCGCTGCAACAGGGACTGATGTTCCACACGCAGTTCGACGGGCAGACGCACGACGTCTACACCATGCAGTTCGTCTTCGAGATCGAAGGCGCGCTGGACGTGGCCGCGCTGCGCGCGGCGGCCGCGGCGATCCTGCGACGCCACGCCAACCTGCGGGCCGGCTTCCGGTACCGCAAGAACGGCGAACCCGTGCAGCTCATCGCGCGCGAGGTCGAACTGCCCTGGGCGGAGGTCGACCTGACCGAACTCCCGGAGGCCGACCGGGGGGCGGAGGCCGACCGGCTCATCGACGAGGACCGGGCGCGCCGGTTCGACCTGGCCCGGCCGCCGCTGGTCCGCTTCACCCTGTTCCGGCTGGGCGGCGACCGCTACCGCTTCCTGTTCACCAACCACCACATCCTGTTGGACGGCTGGTCCCGGGCGCTGCTCATCGGCGAGTTCTTCCAGCTGTACGGCCGGCAGGGCGACGAGTCGGCGCTGCCGTCGGTCACTCCGTACCGGGAGTACCTGGTCTGGTTGGCCGGCCAGGACCGGGCGGTCGCCGAGGGCGCCTGGCGGGAGGTGCTCGGCGGTCTGGAGGAGCCGACCCTGCTCGCCGGTCCGGACGCGCCGCGCACCACCGTCGAACCGGAGAGCCTGCGGCTGGAGCTGTCCGACGAGGTGACGGCCGGGCTGGTGCGGTGGGCCCGGACGCACGGGGTGACCCCGAACACCGTGCTGCAGGCGGCCTGGGCGATGGTCATCGGCCGGCTGACCGGCCGGGACGACGTCGTCTTCGGTGGCACGGTCTCCGGCCGTCCGCCGGAGATCCCGGGCATCCAGACGATGGTGGGGCTGTTCATCAACACCCTGCCCGTCCGGGTCCGGCTGGACCCGGCCGAGAGCTTCGCCGCCCTGCTGGAGCGGGTGCAGGACCAGCAGGCCGGGCTGATGGACCACCAGTACCTGGGGCTTCCGGACCTCCAGCGGATGACACCGGTCACCGGTGAGCTGTTCGACACCCTGCTGGTCTTCGAGAACTACCCGGTCGACGCCGAGAACCTCCAGCGCTCCGCCGGCGGCCTGGGCATCGTGGACGGGCACAGCCACGAGGGCACCCACTACCCGCTCAGCCTGATGGTGAACGTCGGCGCCTCGGTGATGCTGGAACTCAGCTACCGCCCCGACCTCTTCGACCGGAGCCGGGTCGAGGCCGTCGGCGACTGCCTCCTCGGACTGCTGGCCGACGTCGAGGACTTCGCCCGGAAGCCGGTGGGGCAGATCGCTCTGCCGCTGCCGCCCGAGGACACCCGGGTGCTGGAGAAGTGGAACGCCACGGAGTGGGCGGGCGTCCCGCAGGCCACCCTGCCGGAGCTCTTCCAGCAGCAGGTCGAGCGGACCCCGTACTCGCCGGCCGTCCGGCACGAGGGCACCGAGCTGACGTACGCGGAGCTGAACGCCCGCGCCAACCGGCTCGCCCACCTGCTGATCGAGCGCGGCGCCGGGCCGGAGCGGACCATCGCGCTGGCGCTGCCCCGCTCGGCCGAGATGATCACCGCGCTGTGGGCGGTTCTCAAGACCGGCGCCGCCTACCTGCCGGTCGACCCCAGCTACCCGGCCGACCGCATTGCCTACATGCTCTCCGATGCCCGGCCGACGCTCGTCCTCACCAACGGAGAGGTCGCCGGGGGACTGCCGGCGGCCGAGGCCGGCGACCCGCCGCGGCTGGTCCTGGACGACCCGGCGACCGCGGCCGAACTGCTGACCCGCCAGGAGACGGACCCGACGGACGCCGAGCGCACCGCGCCGCTGCTGCCGACGAGCCCCGCCTACGTCATCTACACCTCCGGCTCCACCGGGCGCCCCAAGGGCGTCACGATGCCCGGCGGCCCGCTGGTCAACCTGATCGCCTGGCACGAGGAGGCGCTGCCCGGCGGTCCGGGCACCCGCACCGCCCAGTTCACCGCCATCAGCTTCGACGTCTCCGCCCAGGAGATCCTCGCCAGCCTGCTGTCCGGCCGGGAACTCGTCATACCCCCCGAGGACATCCGGCGGGACGCCGCCCGGTTCGCCCGGTGGCTGGACCAGCACCAGATCAACGAGCTGTACGCCCCGAACCTCGTCATCGACGCCGTCTGCGAGGCCGCCGAGGAGCAGGGCCTCGACCTGCCGGCGCTCCGGCATCTCGCGCAGGCCGGCGAGGCGCTGGTGCTGAACAAGCACATCCGCGACTTCTGCGGCCGGGTGCCCGGCCGGCGGCTGCACAACCACTACGGTCCCACCGAGAGCCATGTGGTGACCGGTTGCACCCTGCCCGGCAACCCGGCCGACTGGCCGGCCCGCGCCTCCATCGGCGGCCCCGTCCACAACGGCCGCGTCCTCGTGCTGGACCCGCAGCTGCGGCAGGTGCCCCCCGGCGTACCGGGCGAGCTGTACCTGGCCGGCGCCCCGTTGGCCCGCGGCTACCTGAACCGCCCGGAAATGACCGCCGAGCGGTTCGTGGCCGATCCGCACGGTCCGGCCGGCAGCCGGATGTACCGTACCGGCGACATCGTGCGGTGGACCGCCGACGGCCAGTTGGAGTACCTGGGCCGCAGCGACCACCAGGTGAAGGTGCGCGGTTTCCGGATCGAGCTGGGTGAGATCGAGACCGCGCTCGCCGGCCACCCCGGCGTCGGCCAGGTGGCGGTCGTCGCCCGGGAGGACCGGCCGGGCATCCGGCAACTGGTCGGCTACGTCGTGCCGGCCGCCGGCCGCCCCGCGCCCTCGGACGACGAACTGCGTGCCCAGGTCGACGACAGCCTGCCGGACTACATGGTCCCGTCGGCGTTCGTCCTCCTCGACGCCTTCCCCCTGCTGCCCAACGGCAAGTTGGACCGCCGGGCGCTGCCCGCCCCCGAAGGCGCGGACAGCGGCGGGCGGCAGCCGCGCAACGACACCGAGCGGCGGCTGTGCGGGCTCTTCGCCGAGGTGTTGGGGCTGGCCCCGGCCGAGGGCGAGGAGAGCGCGGCCGTCGGTATCGACGACAGCTTCTTCGCGCTGGGCGGGCACTCGCTGCTGGCGACCCGGCTGGTGAGCCGGGTGCGCACCGAGTTCGACGTGGAACTCCCCGTCCGCACCCTCTTCGAGACCCCCACCGTCGCCGGGCTGGCCGTACTGGTCGGCGGCGAGGAGGACACCGGCCGTCGGGCGTTGGCGCGGATGGAGCGGCCGGCGGAGATCCCGTTGTCGCCGGCGCAGCGGCGGTTGTGGTTCCTGGGCCGGTTCGAGGAGCGGAGCGGCACCTACAACCTCCCGCTCGCGGTCCGGTTGACCGGCACGCTGGACATCACGGCGCTGGAGGCTGCGCTGGGCGATGTGGTGGAGCGGCACGAGAGTCTGCGGACGGTCTTCCCGGATGTGGACGGCCGCCCGCGGCAGCAGGTGCTGACGATGGACGAGGCCCGTCCGGGCCTGCCGGTGGTGCAGGTCGGTGCGGACGGGCTGGAGGCCGCGCTGGCGGAGGCCGCCGGGGAGGGCTTCGACCTGGGAACCGAGCCGCCGCTGCGGGCTCGGCTGTTCACCGTGGCCCCCGACGACCACGTGCTGTTGGTGGTGGTGCACCACATCGCGAGCGACGGTTGGTCGATGGCCCCGATGGCCCGCGATCTCGGCGAGGCGTACGTGGCCCGCTCCGAGGGGCGCGCTCCGGGCTGGGAACCGCTCCCGGTGCAGTACGCCGACTACACCCTCTGGCAGCAGGAGGTGCTGGGAGCCGAAGGCGATCCCAGCAGCCCCATGGGCCGCCAGGTGGAGTTCTGGCGTTCGGAGTTGGCGGGGCTGCCGGAGGAGTTGGTGCTTCCGGTGGATCGGCCGCGGCCGGCGGAGATGAGTTACCGCGGTTCGACGGTGGATCTGGAGCTTTCGGCGCAGACCCACAAGCGGTTGGCGGCCTTGGCCCGGGAGTGCCGGGCGAGTGTGTTCATGGTGGTGCAGGCCGGTCTGGCGGCGTTGTTGAGCCGGTTGGGCGCGGGGGATGACATTCCGATCGGTTCGCCGATCGCGGGTCGTACCGACGAGGCGCTGGACGAGCTGGTCGGGTTCTTCGTGAACACCCTGGTGCTGCGGACGGATGTCTCGGGTGATCCGAGCTTCCGTGAGTTGGTGGAGCGGGTTCGGGAAGCTGACCTGGCGGCGTACGCGCATCAGGACGTGCCGTTCGAGAGCCTGGTGGAGGCGCTCAACCCGGTCCGCTCGCTGGCGCGGCACCCGCTGTTCCAGGTGATGCTGTCCTTCCAGAACAACGCCGCCGCCGAACTCGACCTGCCCGGAGTGACCGCCGTCGGACAGACCGTCGGCCTCAGCTCGGCCAACTTCGACCTCGCCTTCGCCCTGGGGGAGCGGTTCACCGAGGACGGCACCCCGAACGGCATCGAAGGCGGTATCGAGTACGCCACCGACCTCTTCGACCCCGAGACCGCCGAACAACTGGCCACCCGGCTGGTCCGCTTCCTCGAAGCGGTCACCGCCGACCCGGAGCAGCCCATCGGCGCGGCCGAGGTGCTCTCCCCGCAGGAACGTCAGCAGATCCTGATGGACTGGAACGGCCCGGTCACCCGGCCGGACACGGTCATCGAGATCTTCGAGCGGCAGGCCGCGCGGACCCCCGACGCGACCGCCCTGGTCTGCGGCGAGGAACGGCTCTCCTTCGGCGAGTTGAACGCCCGGGCGAACCGGCTGGCCCGGCTGCTGATCCGCCGCGGCGCGGCCCCCGAGCAGACCGTGGCGCTGCTGCTGCCCCGGTCGGCGGACCTGATCGTGGCGCTGCTGGCCGTGCTGAAGACCGGAGCCGCCTACGTGCCGCTCGACCCGGACCAGCCGGAGGACCGCCGGGAGTACATGCTCGGCGACTGCCGGCCGGTGGTGCTCCTCTCCGACGGCGAGGAGATGAACGAGGCCGCCCGGCACCTGCCCTCCGGTGACCTGACGGACGCCGAGCGCAGCGCGCCGCTGCGGCCGGCCAACCCCGCCTACGTGATCTACACCTCCGGCTCGACCGGCCGCCCCAAGGGCGTGGCGGTCGAGCACCGCAGCCTGGTCAACCTCTTCCACAACCACTTCGACCACCGCTACCGGCCCGAGTTGGCGGCCGCCGGCGAGGACGCCCGGTTCCGGGTGGCGTTGGTCGCCGCCATGACCTTCGACGCGTCCTGGGACCCGCTGCTGTGGATGGTCGCCGGACACGAGCTGCACCTCATCGAGGACGAGACCCGGCTGGACGCCCTGGCTCTGGCCGAGTACGTCGACGGCAGCGCCATCGACATCGTCGACACCACGCCCTCGCACTTCCAGCAACTGGCGGAGGCCGGTGTGCTCGATGAGGAGGGGCACCGGCCGCGGATCGTCCAGCTGGGCGGTGAGGCGCTGGGCGAGTCGCTGCTGGCCGAACTGCGGGCCGTTCCCGGCCTGACCGGCCTCAACCTCTACGGTCCCACCGAGTGCACGGTCGACGCCCTGAGCGCCTCCATGGCCGACTCCGACCGGCCGCTGGTAGGCCGGCCGCTGGTGAACACCCGCGCCTACGTGCTCGACGGTCGGTTGCGGCCGGTCGCCCCCGGTGTGGCGGGCGAGCTGTACCTGGCCGGTGCCTGCCTGGCCCGGGGGTACGTCAAACGCCCCGGGCAGACCGCCGAGCGGTTCGTGGCCGACCCCTACGGGCCGTACGGCAGCCGGATGTACCGCACCGGCGACGTGGTGCGGTGGACCGCCGACGGCCAGCTGGAGTACCTGGGCCGCGCCGACGACCAGGTGAAGGTCCGCGGTTTCCGGATCGAACTGGGTGAGATCGAGTCGGCCCTGGCGACCCACCCGGCCCTGGCCCAGGTCGCGGTCCTCGCCCGCGAGGACCGCCAGGGCGTCCAGCAGCTGGTCGCCTACGCGGTGTGCGCGCCGGATGCCACCGCGCCGGAGGCGAACGAGCTGCGGGCGCACCTGGCCGGCTCCCTGCCGGACTACATGCTGCCGGCGGCCTTCGTCATGCTGGACACCCTGCCGCTGACCGCCAACGGGAAGCTCGACAAGAAGGCCCTGCCCGCCCCCGACCTGGGCGGCCGGTCCACCGGCCGGGCGCCGCGCAACCGGCAGGAGGCCCAGCTCTGCGGGCTGTTCGCCGAGGTGCTCGGGCTGGAGAAGGTCGGCATCGACGAGAGCTTCTTCGAGCTCGGCGGGCACTCGCTGCTCGCCACCCGGCTGGTGAGCCGGATCAGGTCGGTGCTCGGCGTGGAACTGGCCGTCCGGGTGCTCTTCGAGACGCCGACCGTCGAGGGGCTCGCCGAGCTGCTGGGCGATGCCGCCGACGCACGGCAGGCGCTGACCCGGATGGACCGGCCGGAGGTGGTGCCGCTGTCGGCGGCCCAGCGACGGCTGTGGTTCCTCAACCGGTTCGAGGGAGCCAACGCCACCTACAACCTCCCGCTCGCGGTGCGGTTGTCCGGCGAACTGGACACCGCCGCACTACGGGCCGCGCTGCACGACGTGGTGGAGCGCCACGAGAGCCTGCGGACGGTCTTCCCCATGGCCGAGAGCCAGCCGCGGCAGCTGGTGCTGGACACCGACGAAGCCTGCCCGGAGCTGCCGGTGACCCCGGTCGAGCCGGACCGGCTGGACGAGGTGCTCGCCGAGGCCGCCCAGCGCGGCTTCGACCTGGCGGAGCAGCCGCCGCTCCGCGCCGACCTGTTCGAGCTGGGCGCGAACGAGTACGTCCTGCTCATCGTGATGCACCACATCGCAGGTGACGGCTGGTCGCTGGCGCCGCTGGGCCGGGACCTCAGCGAGGCCTACCGGGCGCGAGCGGCGGGCGCCGCTCCGGAGTGGACGCCGCTGCCGGTGCAGTACGCCGACTACACCCTCTGGCAGCGGGAGGTGCTCGGCGAGGAGAGCGAGCCGGACAGCGAACTCGCCCGTCAGCTGGAGTACTGGCGCACCGCGCTGGAGGGCGTGCCGGAGGAGCTGCCGCTCCCCGCCGACCGGCCGCGCCCGGCGCGGATGAGCTACCGCGGCGACACCGTGCCGTTCGCCCTGCCCGCCGAGGCCCACCAGGGCCTGGCCGAGCTGGCCCGTACCACCGGCAGCAGTATGTTCATGGTGGTTCAGGCGGCGGTGGCGGCGTTGTTGACGCGGTTGGGTGCCGGGGTGGACGTGCCGGTGGGGAGTGTGATCGCCGGTCGTACGGATGAGGCGTTGGAGGACCTGGTCGGGTTCTTCGTGAACACCCTGGTGCTGCGGACGGATGTCTCCGGTGACCCTTCCTTCCGGGAGTTGCTGGGTCGGGTTCGGGAGACGGATCTGGCGGCGTACGCGCATCAGGACGTGCCGTTCGAGCGGTTGGTGGAGGTGTTGAGTCCGGCGCGGTCGCTGGCCCGGCACCCGCTCTTCCAGGTGATGCTCGCCTTCCAGAACAACAGCGAGGCCGGCCTCGACCTCGACGGGGTCCGCGTGGGCCCGCAGAACGTCGGGCTGGACGCCGCCAAGTTCGACCTCTCCTTCCAGGTGGGGGAGGTGTTCGCGGCCGATGGTGCGGCGGCTGGTCTGGACGGCAGTGTCGAGTTCGCGGTGGATCTGTTCGACCGGTCGACGGTGGAGGGGATCGCGGATCGTCTGGTGCGGTTCCTGGAGGCGGTCGCCGCTGATCCGGATGTGCGGGTCGGTGGGGTCGAGGTGTTCGGCCCGGGTGAGCGGGAGCGGGTGCTGGGGGAGTGGAACGCCACCGCGGCCGAGGTGCCGCAGCGGACCTTCCCCGAACTCTTCGAGAACTGGGTCGACCGCGACCCGTCCGCCACCGCCCTGCTCCACGACGGCGGCGAGCTGAGCTACGGCCAGCTCGACCGCCGGGCGAACGGCCTGGCGCGACTGCTCACCGAGCGGGGCGTCGAGCGCGGCCAGTGCGTGGCGGTCGCCCTGCCCCGCTCCGTCGACCTGGTGGTCGCGCTGCTCGCCGTGATGAAGGCCGGTGCGGCGTACGTGCCGGTCGATCCGGCCTACCCGGCCGACCGGATCAGCTACATCCTGGGCGACTCCAGCCCCGCGCTGCTGCTGACCACCGACGAGCTCGCCGCCGGCCTGCCCGAGGCCGAGGGAGTGGACCGGCTGCTGGTGGACACCGCCACGGGCGCTGAAGAGACGGCGGAGCGCCCCGCTCCGGTCTCTCTGGCGGACGCCGCCTACGTCATCTACACCTCGGGTTCCACCGGCCGGCCCAAGGGCGTGCTGGTGACCCACTCCGGAATCGCCTCCATGGCGGCGGCCCAGACCGAGGCCTTCGGGGTCGGTCCTGGTTCGCGGGTGCTGCAGTTCGCCTCCCCCAGCTTCGACGCCTCGATGTGGGAAGTGGCCATGGGGTTGTTGTCGGGTGCGGCGTTGGTGGTGTCGTCGGCGGAGCGGTTGGCTGCTGGTGAGGTGTTGGCTTCGACGTTGTCGGGGTTCGGGGTGACGCATGCGACGTTGCCGCCGGTGGTGTTGGCGGCGATGGGGGGTGCTGGGTTGCCTGAGGGCATGGTGTTGGTGACGGCGGGTGAGGCGTGTTCGGCTGAGTTGGTGGGGCGTTGGGCTCCGGGTCGGTTGATGGTGAACGCTTATGGTCCGTCGGAGTCGACGGTGTGCGCGACGATGAGTGGGCCGTTGGTGGCTGATGGGGTGGCGCCGTCGATTGGTGGTCCGGTGGTGAACACGCGGGTGTTCGTGCTGGATGAGTGGTTGCGTCCGGTGGTGCCGGGTGTGGCTGGTGAGTTGTATGTGTCTGGTTGTGGTTTGGCTCGGGGGTATGTGAATCGGCCGGGGTTGTCGGCGGAGCGGTTTGTGGCGCATCCGTTCGGTGGTCCGGGGGAGCGGTTGTATCGCACGGGTGATGTGGTGCGGTGGGCTGCGGATGGTCGGTTGGAGTATGTGGGTCGGGTTGATGATCAGGTGAAGGTCCGGGGTTTCCGGATCGAGTTGGGTGAGATCGAGGCCGTGTTGGCGCAGCACGTGGGTGTTGGCCAGGTGGCTGTTGTGGTGCGGGAGGATCGTCCGGGGGACAAGCGGTTGGTGGCGTATGTGGTTGCTGCTGATGCTGCTGGTGGTGTTGATGTTGGTGGGTTGCGGGGGCATGTGGCGGGGGTGTTGCCGGACTATATGGTTCCGGCGGCGTTCGTGGTGTTGGATGCTTTGCCGGTGACGGCGAACGGGAAGTTGGATCGGCGGGCGTTGCCGGTTCCCGAGTTCGGTTCGTCGGTGGGGAGTCGGGCTCCGCGGTCGACGCAGGAGGAGATCCTGTGTGGGTTGTTCGCGGAGACGCTTGGTGTGGAGCGGGTCGGTATCGATGACAGCTTCTTCGAACTCGGCGGCGACAGCATCACCTCGATCCAGTTGGTCAGCAAGATCCGGATGGTCCTCGGCGTGCAGCTGAGCAACCGCGGCATCTTCGAGACCCCGACGGTCGCCGAACTCTCCGAGAAGCTCGACTCCGGCGACGGCTCCGACGGCTTCGAGGTGCTGCTGCCGCTGCGTGCCAACGGCGAGCGGCCCGCGGTGTTCTGTGTGCACGGCGCCGGTGGCCTGAGCTGGCCGTACTCCGTGTTCCTCAAGCACCTCGGCCCCGAGTACCCGGTCTACGGCCTCCAGGCGAGGGGGCTCGAGGGCGGCGACGAACCGATCGCCACCAGCGTCCGGGAGATGGCCACCGACTACATCGAGCAGATGCGCACCGTCCAGCCCTCCGGCCCGTACCACCTCGTCGGCTGGTCCTTCGGCGGGCTCGTCGCCCATGAGATCGCCACCCAGCTGGAGGCGGCCGGTGACGAGGTGGGGCTGCTGGTCAACCTCGACCAGCCGCCGTACGACGCGAGTTGGGACGACGACTACGTGGTTCCGACCGAGAGCGACGTACTCGGTACACTGCTCGACTTCATCGGCTACGACATCTCCACACTCGGCGACGAACCGCTCGACTACGCCGAGACGATGCGGATCATCCGGAGCCGGGACAGCGTGCTGGCCACTCTGGAGGAGCATCACATCGCCGCGTCCGTGAAGGTCGGTGTCAACAACCACCAACTCGGTGCCGAATTCCGGCCGGAGAAGTTCAGCGGCGACCTGCTGCTCTTCGTCTCCACCCTCGACCCGGAAACCGCCGAGGCGAAGGTCGCTGACTCGGTGAATTCCTGGGAGCCGTACGTCGGCGGTGCGATCACCACCCGCACCGTCGCCGCGCACCACGGGCATCTCCTGCAGCCGGAGCCAGCCGCTGAGATTGCCAGGACCATTTACTCGAAGCTGACGGAGCGGGAATGAGACCGGATTCGGCCCTATCCTGATCCGGCTGCGGCTCAGCCATCATCCTTGGAGTGTGCAGGAATGCAAGAAGCGATATATGCAGAGGGGATCTGCAAGCGCTATGGCGATTACCAGGCGCTGAGCGGGGTCAACCTCGCCGTGCCGGCGGGTACCGTCCTCGGCGTGCTGGGACCGAACGGTGCGGGCAAGACGACCACCGTGCGCATCCTCACGACCCTCCTCTCACCCGACCAGGGCTACGCCCGGGTGGCCGGCTACGACGTACTCAAGCAGCCCCGCGAGGTGCGCCGGAACATCGGTCTCACCGGTCAGTACGCGGCCGTCGACGAGCGGCTCACCGGCCGGGAGAACCTCCAGCTCATCAGCGTTCTGCTGCACCAGGGCCGGCGCCGGGCCAAGCAGCGGGCGAACGAGCTGCTGGAGAAGTTCTCCCTCACCGCGGCGGCAGACCGGCCGGCCAAGACCTACTCCGGCGGTATGCGCCGGCGTCTGGACCTGGCGGCGAGCCTGGTGGCCAGCCCTCCGGTGATCTTCCTCGACGAGCCCACCACCGGCCTGGACCTCACCAGCCGACTCGCGCTCTGGGACATGATCCGGGAGCAGGTGAACGAGGGCGTGACGGTACTCCTCACCACCCAGTACCTGGAGGAGGCCGACCAGTTGGCGGACCGGGTCGCCGTCATCGACACCGGCAAGGTCATCGCCGACGGCACCCCGGACGAGCTGAAGCGCCGGGTCGGCGGTGACCGCCTGGAGGTCTCCGTCAGCTCGCCCGCCGACCTCGCCACCGTGGTGCGGGTGCTGTGCGGGGTGTCCTTCGAGGCGCCCAAGGTGGACGAGGAGAACCGGACCGTCTCGGTGCCGCTGGGCGGCGGGATCAAGGCGATCGCCGGGGTCTCCGGCGAACTGGCCGCCGCGGGCGTGGAGCCCGAGGACTTCGCGGTCCGCCGCTCCTCCATGGACGACGTCTTCCTCGCCCTCACCGGCAAGACCGCGGGCGGCGACGAGGACGGAAGCAACGACAGCGGCGCGGCGACCGGCGGGCCGTCGACCGGAGAGCGGAAGCAGGAGGCCGCGGTATGACCGAGGCGATCAGTGACTCCCTGGCCCTCGTGGGCCGTCACATGCGACACATCCGCCGGATGCCGGAGCAGCTGCTCGGCATCACCATCATGCCGGTGGCCTTCGTCGTCGTCTTCGGCTACATCTTCGGCAGCGCCATGGAGGTCCCCGGCGAGGGCGGCTACCAGGAATACATCATGGCGGGCATCTTCGTGCAGGTGATGCTGAGCAACATCTCCACCACCGCCGTCGGTGTGGTCAACGACCTCAACAACGGCCTGGTGGACCGGTTCCGCTCGCTTCCGATCAGCCGGTCGAGCGTGCTGATCGGCCGTACGGTCTCCGACGCCGTACTGGTCGCCTGGACCAGCGCGGTGATGGCGATCGTCGGCTACTTCATCGGCTGGCGCGCCCACAACGGCATCCTGAAGACGCTCGCGGGCTTCGCCCTGCTGCTGATGCTGGGCTTCGCGATGTCCTGGCTCGGTGCGCTGATCGGCCTGGTGCTGCGGAACCCGGAGGCCGTCACCGCGCTCTCCGGCGTCATCATGATGCCGCTGGCCTTCCTCTCCAACGCCTTCGTGCCGCTCGACGGCCTGCCCGGCTGGCTGCGGGTCATCGCCGAGTGGAACCCGGTGAGTTCGGTCGTCTCCGCCTGCCGGCAGCTGTTCGGCAACGAGACCGGCATGAGCACCGACTCCTTCCCCGGGTCGCACCCCGTCCCGATGGCGCTTGCGGTGACCGGCGGGCTCCTGCTCCTGGTGATCCCGCTGGCCGGCCGCGCCTACCAGAAGGCCGCCGCCTCGCGCTGAGCACGGCCTTCGGCGTCCTCCGGGGCGCCGGACGGACGAGAACCCCTACAGACGTCGAACCCGGCCCCCTACGAGAGGGGGCCGGGTTCGACGTCTGTCGTGCTCCGGGCGAGCCGAGCGGGTCAGCCCAGGGCGCCGCGGCGCCGGCGGTAGTAGGAGATCGTGACGAGCCCGAGCAGCGGCCCCCAGAGGATCAGCGGCAGGTAGCACCAGCCCATGACGGTCCGCCCGGTGCCCTGGAGGGCGCTGTCGGTGACGCTGTCCCAGAGCAGCAGCTGGCTGAGGGCGATCACGGTGAGGGCGGCCGCACCGAGCGCCGCCGGGATGGTGCCGGCCAGCGGGTGGACCCGCTTGCCGCCCAGGAACGGGATCCAGCGCGGCACCACCTCGCCCCAGCGCGACACCAGCCCCAGGGTGAGCAGGGCGACGCACTCCTGGCAGACGCTGATCCCGATGTTGGCGAACGTCCCCGCCCCCGGCACGTCGTAGACCGACCTCAGCACCTCGTCGCTGTAGCCGACGGGGATGCCGATGCCCATGGCGATCCGCCACAGACCGGCCGGCAGGGTCACCAGGACCGCCAGGTGCGCGGTGATCCGTGCCCAGCGCGGCGGCGGCGTCTCTCCGGTGGGTGCTTGGTTGCCGATACCGGTGTTGAGCTGAGTGGTCATAACTTCAGGTGCCGTTCCGTCGCGTTGGTCGAATGGGTTCCGAGTCAGTGGGGGATTATCCGTCAAAACGGGGGAGGGTGTCTGCCACCCTCCCCCGTTCCGCGTTCAACCGCTCGCTGCGTCAGGCCGACGCGTGCTGGTCCGTCCTCGGCTGGTACGAGCCGGGCTGCTGGTAGCCGTCCTGGCCGGCCGGCGGGACCGCCGGGGGCTGGTTGCGGTTACCCGGCCACCAGGCCCGGTTGCCGATCAGCGAGGTCAGCGTGGGCACCAGCAGCATCGCCATGACGAATGCGGTGAGCAGGATGCCGAACGCCACCGCGAAGCCCATCTGCTGGAGCATGGAGTTGCTGGCCAGCATGAGCACCCCGAAGGTCCCGGCGAGGATGATCGCGGCGGCTCCGATGGTCGGCGCGGAGTGGGTGACCGCCAGCCGGACGGCCTCCTTCGGCGACTTCCCGTCCCGGATCTCCTCCCGGAGCCTGGCCACCACGAGGATGTTGTAGTCCGTGCCGATCGCCACCACGAAGAGGTAGACGATCACCGGGAGGGTGAACAGCAGGCCGTTCTTGCCCTGGATGTCCTGGAACAGCCAGACCGTGCTGCCGAGCGTGGCACCGAAGCCGAGCGCCACCGACAGCATCAGGTAGATCGGGGCGATCACGCTGCGCAGCAGCAGGGCGAGGATGACCATGATGGCCAGCCCGGCGGCGGGGAACACCATCTTGTAGTCGTGGTTGACGGCGGTCTCGATGTCGGCCAGGACCGCGGTGGTGCCGCCGACCAGGGCCTCGGAGCCTGCGGGAGCGGCCTGGTGGGCGGTGTCCCGCAGGTCGCCGGAGACCAGCTCGATGGCCCTGTCCTCGGTGGGCCGGTACTTCAGGATGACGTTGTACTGCGCGACGTCGCCCTTCTCGCTCGCCATCGGCGGCGAGACCTGGTCGACCCCGTCGATCTTCTTCAGCACGCCCTCGTACTCGGCCAGTTCGGCCTGGTCGAGCTTGGAGCCGTCCTTCGACTTCAGGTACACCATGGTCGGGTCGGTCTGCCCGGCGGAGAAACCGCGCTGGAGGTCCTTCATCGCCACCACGGACTCCAGGTCCTGCGGCAGCGAACTGTCGGTGTCGAACTCTGCCTTGAAGCCCAGCACACCGGCGGCGAGGACGATCAGCAGCCCACCCGAGAGCGCCGCCACGGTACGGGGCCGGCGGGCGGAGAGCGCGCCGACCCGGCCGGCCATGGCGTTCTTCGGCTGCCGCTGCCAGGCCTTCGACGGCCAGAAGGCCTTGGTGCCCAGCAGCGAGAAGACGGCCGGCACCAGGGTGAGGGCGGCGATCAGGGTGACGCCGACCGCGATGGCCAGCGAGGGGCCCATGGAGCGCAGCATGCCCATGGAGGAGAGCAGCAGCGCGAGGAAGGCGGCGATCACCGCGCCGGCCGCCGAGGCGATGGTCTCGCCCACCCTGGCGACGGCGTCCGAGAGCGCGGCCTTGGCGGGCTGCCCGGTCCGCAGGTTCTCCCGGTAGCGGAAGAGCAGGAACAGGATGTAGTCGGTGCCGACACCGAACAGCACCACGATCAGGATGGCCGAGATCGAGCTGTCGGCCTGCAGACCCGCCAGCTCGGCGGCGGTGGCGATGAGGCTGTTGGCCACCGCGAAGACCACCGAGATGATCAGGACGGGCAGCAGGGCGATCAGCGGGCTGCGGAAGATCACCGCGAGCAGCGTGATGATCAGGACCAGCGTGGCCATCATGATCATGGCGTCGGTGTCGCCGGAGGACTCGGCCGCGTCGACCGCGCTGGCCGCCGCGCCGGTGACGCCCATCTTGAGATCGGTGTCCTTCAGCAGCTCGGCGGCGTCGCTGCGGAGATCCTTGATCGACTCGGCGAGCTTCTCGTCGTAGGGGTCCTCGACCGTGGCGACCACGTTCGCCAGGGCGATCTTCCCGTTGGGGGAGACGGCCGCCGGGCTGCTCTCCACCTTCTTGATCTTGTCGTGCTTCTTGGCCTGCAGGCCGGCCGCGACCTCCAGCACGTCCTGCCGGTCGTCGGCCGTCAGCTTGCCGCCGTCCGCGCGTTGGAACACCGCGATGGCCGCCGGCTGTTCGCGCTGCGGGAACGAGCGCTCCTGGATTTTTCCGACCTGTACGGATTCGTAGTGGGACGGAAGGAACTCGACTTCGTCGTTGGTCGCCTTCATCTGGGGTGCGAGGGTGACCAGCGCTATGGCCGCGATGACCCAGGCGGCGATAGTCAGCCAGGGCCTCCCGACTGAGAAGCGCCCAATCCTGCCGAACATGAAGCTCCTTCAAGATGATTTCCGCGCTGCCGGCACCGGACCGTGAGACAGCTCCGTCACGGTAGGGGAACGCCAATTGAGACAGCAATCTGGAATCCGGAAATCGACCCGGAGGACAGGTGCCCTCATACTCATGGTGGAGAAGGGCTCTCCTCCGTACGGCGGAGAAGGCGCGGGGCGCTTCCGGTAGGTGCCAGGCGCTGGCACCAAGTTGCCAGGAGGCTTGTGCTCCAAAAGGTCGTACTGGAACGGTCGCCAACGTCCCATTCCCTGAATGTCCATGCGTGCGAAATTCTCCTGCACCTGCTTCTCCAAGGGCTGTCCCGTGGCCCAGTGACGAGAAAACACGCCGGGCTGGGACACCCCCAGATTTCGCGTTTCCCGGCAGCGGTTGAAAGGGCCGGTCCCCGTCCCATGACCAGGAGTACGACATGAAACTGCGCGACCAGGAGCGTCTCGCGCTGACCGAGACCGAGTACGGCGGGCTCCTGCTCGACCGGAAGAGCGGGGACTTCTGGCACCTCAGTCCCTCGGCGGCCAAGGGCACCCGCGCCCTGCTCGCCGGGGGCGGCGTCGAGGAGGCCGCACGCGACATCCGCGACTCCTGCGATACGACGGAGCAGCAGGCGGCCGAGGACGTCCGCACGGTGCTGGAGATCCTCCGCGCGGTCGGGGTGGTCGAGGGGTGAGCGGGACGGACCGGCGGGTTGACCAGGGCACTGGTGGCGTCGGTGGGGTCGGCGGGCTGACACACTGACGCGCTGACGGAGGACAAGGAGAAGGAAGAGACATGTCCACGCTGTCCCCATCAGCGCGTGCGCGCTGGCTGCTCAACGAACTGTCCATCGAGGACCGGGAGCTGGACTCCCGGCTGAGCCGGAGTCTCGAGCGCGCGGAGCAGCGGCTGCGGGAGTGCGTCGCAGACGCCTCCGATCCCTACGTCGCCGAGGCGGTCGGGTACCTCGTGGCCGCGGGCGGGAAGCGGCTCCGACCGCTGCTGGCGCTCCTGGGAGCCGAGTTCGGTACCCACGCCGAGGGCGTCCACGAGGCGGCCGTGGTGGCCGAACTCGTGCACGTCGCCTCCCTCTACCACGACGACGTGATGGACGAGGCGCTCACCCGGCACGGGGTGCCCAGCGCCAACGCCCGCTGGGGCCAGCCCACCGCCGTGTTCGCGGGGGACTGGCTGCTGGCCCGTGCCGCGCGGCTTTCGGCCCGGCTGGGCGCGGAGACCGTGCGGCTCCAGGCGGAGGCATCCGACCGCCTCATCCTGGGCCAACTGCGGGAACTCCTGGGCCCGCAGCCCGGCGAGGACGGGCTGCCCTACTACTTCTCGGTGACCGCGGGGAAGACCGCGGCGCTGATCTCCGTCTCGATACGGCTGGGCGCCATCCAGGCGGCCGCGCCCCCCGAGGTCAGCTCGGCCCTCGCGGAGTACGGCGAGCACCTGGGCATCGCCTTCCAGATATCCGACGACCTGCTGGACATAACGGCGCCGCAGGCGCAGTCGGGCAAGGACCAGGGCCGGGACCTGTCGGCCGGTGTGGCCAGTCTCCCGGTGCTGCTGGCCCGGACCGACGACCGGCCGGAGGGCGCGGAGCTGCGCGGGCTGCTGGCCGGCGGCGGGGCGGTGGAGGGCGAGCGGCACCGCAGGGCGCTGGAGTTGCTGCAGTGCTCGCCGGCGGTTCCGCAGGCGCGTTCGATCATGAACGACCGGTTGGCGCAGGCCCGTCTCGCGCTGGGCGCGGTGCCGCAGCTGCCGGCGGTCAAAGTTCTCGACGCACTGTGTGACTTCGTGTCATCCCGAACGGCATGAACCGGCAGGACGCCGCGGGCCCGGGAGTGAAGCGCCGACCCGGAGGGCAGCGGGAAGGCAGGTCGGAAATTGGCAGTAACGACGTCAGGAGCGAAAATGAGCGGTGACTCGGTGATGGACATGATCGCTGAGATGGAGAAGCACTACGAGAACAGCCCGGAGCGCGGGCTGGAGTGCGACCGTTGGACGAGCCTGCTGGCCGCCTACATCGACTCGCTCACCGCGGTGCCCGGATTCGACGAGGGGCACGCCGGCGGCTGCGGCTGAAACAGCACGCATCAAACACACGCTGATCACGTGCAGTTAGCTGCACACGTCGTTGTGGGGAAGCTGCGGCACCCCTGACACTCCCAGTGGGCTGGCCGTGGAATGAGGACTGTGGGAATGAGCAAGCAGGGACTCGAAGAAGTACTGCAGCTGTCTCCGCTGCAGGAGGGGCTGTTGTTCCAGGCCCTCCATCTCCAGGCGGACCAGGGGCCGGACGCCGGCACCGTGCAGCGCGCCTTCGATCTGGTGGTCCACCCGGAGGGGGAGTCCGCCGCCGGCTTCGACGGCGGCCGGCTGCGGGCCGCGGTCCGCACCCTGCTGCGGCGCCATCCCGCCCTGCGCACCGGCTACCTTCACGAGACCTTCGGCCGGCCGCTCCAGGTCGTGCCGCGCGAAGTGCCCCTCCCCTGGGAGGAGGCCGACCTCTCCGGACTGAGCGGGGAGGCGCTGCGTCGGGAGCTGGACCGGCTGACGGCCGAGGAGCGCTCCCGCAGGTTCACCCCCTCCGCGCCCCCGCTGCTCCGGTTCACGCTGGTCCGGATCGCCGCCGACCGCTTCCGGCTGCTCCTCACCCACCACCGGCTGCTGCTCGACAGCCGCTCGGTGCCGCTGCTGCTGGAGGAGTTGTTCGCGCTCTACCAGAGCGCGGGCGACGACAGCGACCTGCCGGCCGTCACCCCTTACAAGCGGTACGTCGGCTGGCTGTCGCGGCAGAACCGGCCGCGGGCCGAACGCGCCTGGCGGGAGGCGCTCGCCTCCGGTGAACCCACCCTGCTCGGCCCGGCCGCGGTCGGCACCGCGCCGGCCGTCCGGGAACAGCACGTCTTCGACCTCCCCGAGCCGGTCAGCGGCCGGCTGGAGGCGCTCGCGGCGGAACACGGACTGTCCCTGCACACCGTGGTGCAGGGCGCCTGGGGCCTGCTGCTCTCCTCGCTCACCGGACGGGACGACGTGCTGTTCGGCGCCGTCGACCCGGGGCGCCCCGAGGGCGTGGCCGGCATCGAGCGGACGGTGGGGGCGTTCGCCGAGGCGCTGCCCGTCCGGGTCCGGCTCGACCCCGCCGAAACCCTCGCCGACATGCTGCGCGGCCTGCGGCGGTGGCACGAGGAGCTCGCGCCCCACCGTCATCTCGGGCTGGCCGCGATACGCAGGCAACTGCGCGCCACCGGCGAACTCTTCGACACCGTCACCGCGCTGGAGGACGGGGCCGCCACCGGGCTGGTCCACCTGGGCGGGGTGCGGGTGCGCGAGGTGCCCGGGCACGAGATCTCGCACCACACCCTGACGGTCACCGCCGTCACCGGCGCCGAGGACTCCCGGCTGCGGATCCGGCTGGGCTACCGGCCGGACGCCCTGGAGACGGCGACCGTGGAGCGCCTCGCGGAGCGCCTGCGGGAGGTCCTGGGACTGTTCGCCGAGGACCCCGAGCGCCGGCTCGGCCTGATCGACCTGCTGGGCGAGGACGAGCGCCGCCGGGTGCTCGCCGACTGGAACAGCTCGGGGAAGCCGGTCTGGGCCCGGACCCTGCCCGAGCTGTTCGAAACCCAGGTGGCCCGGCAGCCGCAGTCCCCGGCTCTCGTCGGCGACCAGGGCGTGCTCTCCTATGGCGAGTTGAACGGCCGGGCCAACCGGCTGGCCCGGATGCTGATCGCCCGGGGCCTGGGGCCGGAGGACGTGGTGGCGCTGCCGATGCGCCGCTCCGTCGAACTCGTGGTGGCCGTCCTCGCGGTGGCCAAGGCGGGAGCCGCCGCCCTGCCCGTCGACCCGAACGAGCCGCCCCAGCGGCTCTCGACGATCCTGCGGGACGTCCGCGCGGCGATGGTCCTGACCGTCAGGGAGGTCGCCGACGGCCTGACCGCGACCGGCGACACGGCCCGGCTGGTGATGGACAGCCCGGACACCGTGATGGAGCTGTCCCAGATCAGCGGCGGCAACCCGGACGACCGCGACCGGGTCAGCCGGCTCTTCCCCGTGCACCCCGCCTACCTCGTCCCCACCTCGGGGCCGGCCGGGCAGCCGCAGAGCGCGGTCATCCCGCACGCCGGCCTGGCCAGTTTCTGCCAGGCCGCCACCGAGCGGTTCGGGGTGTCCGGCGAGAGCCGGTTGCTGATGTACTCCCAGCCCGGCTGCGAAGCCTCGGTGATGGAGGTCTGCACCGCCCTGTCGGCCGGTGCGGCGCTGGTGCTGCCGCCGACCGGGGAGCCCTTCGGTGAGGCCCTCGCCGAGGTGCTGGAACAGTGGCGGGTCACCCACGCCGTACTGCCCCCGACGGTGCTCGCCGGGGTGCCCAAGATGGATCTTCCCGAACTGGCCACGCTGGTGGTGCGGGGCGAGCCCTGCCCCACCGAACTGCTCCGGCGCTGGTCGCCGGCGCGCCGCATGGTCAACGCCTACGGGCCGGCCGAGTCGACGCTGGCGGCGACGCTCACCGGACCGCTGTCCGGCACGGCGCCCACCGCGACGCTCGGCAAGCCCGTGATCGGCACCACCGTCTACGTCCTGGACGCGGCGCTGCGCCCGGTGCCGCCGGGCGCGGCCGGTGAGCTGTACATCGGCGGCGCGGGCCTGGCCCGCGGCTACGCCGGCCGGCCCGGACCCACCGCCGAGCGTTTCGTCGCCTGCCCGTTCGAGGGGCGCAGCACGCGGATGTACCGCACCGGCGACATCGCGCGGTGGAACGACGACGGCTCGCTGGAGTACCTCGGGCGGGCCGACGACCGGATGGACATCCGCGGACTGCGGGTGGAGCCCGGCGAGATCGAGACCGTGCTCTCCCGCCACCCGGCCGTGGAACGGGCGGCGGTGACCAGCCGCCAGGACAGCGCAGGACAGCCGCGGGTCGCCGCCTACCTGGTGCCGGCCGGGGAGCGGGCGCCGGAGGCCACCGAACTCCGCGCCCACCTGGCTGAGGCACTGCCCGAGCACATGCTTCCGTCGGCCTTCGTCACCCTGCCGACGCTGCCGCTGCTGCCCTCGGGCGCGGTCGACCGGGCCGCCCTGCCCGCACCCGACTTCGCCGGGCTGCCGGCCCGGCGCAGCCCGCGCGGCCCCGCTGAGGAGACGCTCTGCCGACTCTTCAGCGAACTGCTGGAAGGCGAGGCCGGCCCCCACGACGACTTCTTCGCCCTCGGCGGAGACAGCGCACGCTCGGTGCGGCTCACCACCCGTGCCCGGCGCGCCGGACTCGAACTCGCCCCCCGCGAGGTCTTCGAACTGCGCACGCCGGAGAAGCTGGCCGAGCGGGCCGAGGAGAACGGCCGGCGCCCCGCCGGCCAGGAGCGCTCCGGAGCCGGCACCGCACCGGCCACCCCGGCCGTGCTGTGGCTGCTCGACCGCGGCGGGGCCGACGTCCGGCCCGGCCAGTCCCGGCTGCTCACCGTCCGCCCCGGGCTCGCCCACCGGCACCTGACCGGCGCGCTGCGCGCCCTGGTCGACCACCATGACGCGCTGCGCTCCCGCCCGGTCCGGCACGGCGACGGCTGGTACCTGGAGTTCGCCGCCCAGGGCGCGGTCGACACCGGCGACCTGCTGCGCCGGGTGGACGTCGCAGGCATGGACGACGAGACGCTCCGCGAGACCGTCCGTGAGTACGGCGAGCAGGCGGAAGCCGAACTCTCCCCCGCCGACGGCACTCTGCTGCGGGCCGTGTGGTTCGACGCCGGCTCCGCCCGACCGGGCCGGCTGCTGCTCGCCGTGCACCAGCTGGTGGCCGACGAGGACTCCTGGCGGATCCTCGTCGCGGACCTGCGGTCGGCCTGCGAGGCGCTGGCGGCCGGCCGCCGCCCCGCCCTCGAACCGGTCGGCACCGGACTGCGGGAGTGGGCGCTGCTACTGGCCGAGGAGGCCGGCCGGCGCACCGCGGAACTCGACCTCTGGCAGGCCGTCACCGAGGTGGCGGACCCGCCCCTCACCGACCGCCCCTTCGACCCGGTGCTCGACACCGTGGCACCCGCCGAGCACCTCACCGTCGCCCTCCCGCCCCGGGCCACCGCCGGCGTGCTGCGGACCGTCCCGGAGGCCTTCCGGGCCACCACCGAGGATGTCCTGCTGACCGCGCTGGCGACCGCGGTCGCCGACCGGCGCACCGCGCAGGGCACCCGGGTGCTCGTCGAGGTGGAGGGCCACGGACGCGCCACCGCGCTGGAGGGCGCCGAGCTCTCCCGTACCGTCGGCCGCTGCACCAGCCCCTACCCGGTCGCTCTGGACGCCGGGGAACTCCCGGCCACCGACCGGGCGGAGGCCCTGGCCACCGCGGTGAAGCGGGTCAAGGAGCAACTGCGCGCGGTGCCCGGCGGCGGCCTCGGCCACGGCCTGCTGCGCCACCTCAACCCGGAGACCACCGAGCGGCTGTCGAACGCCCCGGCGGCCCAGATCGGCTTCCACCATGCGGGCCGCTCCGCGGTGGCCGCCCCGGCCGCCGAGCCCGGCGCGAGTGGTGGCCGGGCCGACTGGACCGCGGCGCCCGAGGCCGAGGTGCTGGGCGAGGCCGACCCGGCCGCCCCGGCGCCGCACGCGCTCAACCTCACCACCCGCACCGTCGACACCCCCGAGGGGACCGTCCTGCGCGCCAGTTGGTCCTGGCCGGGTGGCCTGCTCCCGGAGGCGGAGGTGCGCGCCCTCGCGGAGGGCTGGCTCGCCGCGCTGGAGACCCTGGCCGAGCACGCCGGTGAACCGGGCGTCGGCGGCCTGACCCCCTCCGACCTGCCGCTGGTCGACCTCTCCCAGGAGCAGATCCTCGAACTGGAGGACGGCGGCACACCCGTCGAGGACGTCCTGCCGCTCTCGCCGCTCCAGGAGGAGCTGCTGCTCTCCGCGGAGCAGGACGGGGCGGCGGTGGCGGGCTGCGTCCAGCTCACCATCGACCTCCAGGGCCCGTTCGACGCCGCGGCGCTGGAGTCGGCGACCCGCACCCTGCTGCGCCGGCACCCCGCCCTGCGCACCGGCTTCGTCGTCGTGGGCGCCGATCGGCCGGTCCGGGTGGTGGCCGCACAGGCCGAGCCGGAGCGGCGGGAGCACGACCTCGGCGGAGTGCCGGAGGACCGGCTGGAGGCCGAGCTGTGGCGGGTGCTCGGCGCGGACCGCGAACGGGGCTTCGACCTCGCCCGTCCGCCGCTGTTCCGCTGCACCCTGATCAGGCTTCCGGCGGAGCGGGCGCGGCTGCTGCTCACCAGCCACCGCATCCTGCTCGACGACCGCTCGCTGAAGCTGCTCGGCCGGGAACTGCTGCGGCTGTACGTCGCGGGCGGCGACGACGCCGGGCTCTCCCCGGCCGTCCCGCACCGCGGCCACCTCGTACCGTCGGCCACCGCACCGGACCCGGCCGCCGCCGGCCGGGCCTGGCGGCGGGCGCTGGCCGAGCCGGTGCCGACGCTGCTGGCCCCGGCGGTGCGGACGGCCGGCCCGGTGGCCCCGGCCTCCGTCTCCACCGCGCTGCCGCAGGCCGTGTCCGAGCGGCTGACCGCCGGGCTGCGGGGCCACGGGATGACGCTGGACACCGCGGTGCGGGGCGTCTGGGCGCTGCTGCTGGCCTCGCTGACCGGTCAGGACGACGTGGTCTTCGGAGCCCACACGAGCGGCAGGCCCGATCCGCTGCCCGGGGAGAGCCCCGTGGTCGGCCAGTTCGGTGCCACCCTGCCCGCCCGGGTGCGGCTCGTGGCCGGGGAGTCCCTGCTGGGGCTGTTCGGGCGGGTGGCACAGGAGCGGTCGCTGCTTGAGGGGCACGGCCACCTGGGGCTCGCCGAGGCGCTGCCGGCGGGCGGCGCGGACGAACTCTTCGACACCACCACGGTGGTCGAGGACGGGCCCGCCGGCCGGGACGCCCTGCCCGGGACGGCCGGCGAACTCAGCGTCCTCGGTATGGAGACCTACCACGCCGTCACCCGCCCGCTGGGCCTGGTCGTCACCCCCGGCCCGCGGATCCGGCTGCGGCTGGAGTACCGGCCGGACGTCTTCGGCTACCCGGAGGCCGGGCGGCTGCTGGGCCGGCTGCTGCGACTGTTCACCGCGGCCGCCAACGACCCGGAGCAGCCGGCCGCCGGTGTCGACCTGCTCTCCGGGGAGGAGCGGCAGCTGCTGGCGGCGTACAACGACACCGCGGTCGAGCTGAGCCGGCTGACCTACCCGGAGCTCTTCGAGCAGCGGGTCGCCGAGCAGCCGGAGGCGATCGCCCTCGTCGTCGACGGGCAGGAGGTCTCCTACCGGGAGCTCAACGAGCGCGCCAACCGGCTGGCCAGACTCCTCATCACCTGTGACGCGGTCCCCGAGCGGGTGGTGGCGTTCGCCCTGCCGCGCTCGGTCGAACTCGTCGTGGTGATGCTCGCGGTGCTGAAGTCCGGCGCCGCCTACCTGAGCATCGACCCGGACGCCCCGGCCGAGCGGATCGAAGGCCTGCTCGCCGAGGCCCGGCCGATGCTGGTGGTCACCGACAGCGCCACCGCGCCGGGGCTGCCCACCGTCGACGGTGTGGGACGGTTGCTGCTGGACGATCCCGCGGTCATCGAGGAGATGGCCGACCGCCGGATGACCGGTCCGGTGGACCCCGAGAGCACCATGCGGGTGCGGCTGGTGGAGCCGCGCAACGACAACCCTTCGGACTCCGACCGGAAGGCGCCGCTGCGCCCGGCCAACGCGGCCTACCTGCTGCACCCGGCCGGCGGCGCGGACCGCGCTGGCGTACTCGTCCCGCACTCGGGGGTCGCCGACCTCGCCGAGACCTGGAGCCGCTGCTTCCGGATCGGTCCGGAGAGCCGTGTCGTGGTGCAGTCCCCGGTCGACTCCGCGGACGCCCACCCCGGTGGTGTGCCGCACGGCTTCTGCGCGGTGCTGCTCACCGGCGGCACCCTGGTGCTGGAGACGGCGGGACAGCGGGCACCCGGCGAGGCGCTGGCCGCGCTGCTGACCGAACAGCAGGTCACCCACGCCGTACTCCCGTGGACGGCCCTGGAGCAGCTGTCGCCCGGGCAGGTACCGGCCGGCATGACCGTCGTCATCGCCGACCCGAGCCCGGCCGTCGGGACCGCGGCCGGCCGGTGGTCGGCCGGTGACCGCCCGGTCCTGGGCACCAGGGGAGCCGGCGGAGCCATGGCCGACACCGCCCTGTGGAGCCGTCCGCAGGCGGACGGGACGCTGCCGATCGGCTCCCCGGCCGTCAACACCCGGGCGCAGGTGCTCGACCGGGCGCTGCGCCAGGTGCCGCCCGGGGCCGTCGGCGAGTTGTACCTCGCCGGCCCCGCCCTCGCCCGCGGCTACCAGCACGGCCCCGCCCGCACCGCGGAGCGGTTCCCGGCCGATCCGTACGGCCAGCCCGGCGACCGGATGTACCGCACCGGCCTGACCGTGCGCTGGGCGGAGGACGGCCAGCTGGTGCCCGTCGACCGGGCGGACCCGGCTGCGGAGGGGGTGTGACGGGGAACCAGTCGTGCCGGAGCTGACCCACACCACCCGTTGAAACCGGGGAACCCGCCCGTCGCGCATGGCCGGTAGTCACCGGCCGTCATGGCTTTGCGGTGGGAAACCGCCCGGCCGTGGCACCAAGCTGTCGAAAGCGACGCTCAGGTGGGCTGATCGACGCGGGATGGACATACGTTGGCCCCGATGGAGCGGGCGGGGTGAACCCCTCCGCACGGCGAGGTTCGGCGAGGTTGGTCGTGGCTGGGATCGGTCTGGACAGGCGCTCCGAGCTTGTCTATCGCAAGCTGCTGCTCCGGGCGAGATGGCGGACGGATGAACTCGCCGGCGCGCTCGGCTGGCCCGAGGGGGAGGTCGTCGCGCTCGTCGAAGGACTCCGCGCCGACGGACTGGCCAGCGGCTCGGGGGACGTGGGCGGAGCGGTGCGCGCCGTCGAACCCTGCATCGCGCTCCCCGCCCTGCTCGCCCGCCGGATGAGACAGGGGCGGGCGCCCCAGCCGCGGCCGGTCGAGGTCGAGCGCTTCATCTCGCTGCACGAGCGGGCGGCCGAGCGCACCGGCGGACCCATCGCCGCATCCGACAGCTGGGACAACGCCTCGGTCACCATCGAGCGGATGGTCGCCAAGGTCGAGCGGGAGATCGTCTTCCTGGTGCCCGGCTACGTCGAGGGCGCCTTCGAACTCTCCCGCCCCATCGTCGACATGGCGCTGCGGCGCGGAGCCACGGTGCGGGCCGTCTGGGCCTCGTCCGTCCTGCAGACCCCCGCCGCGGCGGCCCACGCGCAGTGGTTGGCCGAGCAGGACACCCCACCGCGCTCGGTCGGGGTGGTGCCCTTCCGCGCGGTGATCATGGACGGGGTGGTCGCGGTGCTGCTCAACGACGCCGACCGGGTCCGGGTGATCCGGGCCCCCGCCGAACTCGAACGCCTCGGCGCACTCGCCGACCGGCTCTGGGAGCACGGTGCGGCCGTCCGGCAGGCAGGCCGTCCGGCGTACGCCGGCGGGGCGCGCCGGCCCCGCTCCGAGATCGTGCTCCGGCTGCTCGCCGAGGGCCTGACCGACGACGCGATAGCCCGCCGGCTGGGGTGCAGCGTGCGCACGGTCCGGAACGACGTCGCCTCGGCGATGGTCGCGCTGGACGCGCGTAGCCGCTTCCAGGCGGGGGTGCGCGCGATGCAGGTCGGCCTGGTCTGACCCACCGCGGCCGACGACCCTGGGGGGACCGCGGGGCTGCTACTGCCGGCCGCGGTTCAGGGCGGCGTCGGGGCGTTCCCGGGCCCCCGGGTCACCAGGGTGCCGGCGACCACCGCCGCCAGCAGCATGATCAGCGCCGCCCAGGCGGCGGCCACGGTGAAGCCGTGCACCACCCCGTCGCGGAGGATCGCCTCCCGCGCCGACGGCGTGAGATGCCCTTTCCGGGCCGCCTCGGCCAGCCGGGGGGTGATGTAGTGCCGCCCCTGGCTGGTCGCGATCGTGTTGAGCAGCGCGATGCCGATCGAGCCGCCGACCTGCTGGGCGGTGTTGACCGACGCCGAAGTCACCCCCGAGTCCCGCGGCGCCACCCCGGCGGTGGCCGTGGCCATCACCGGCATGAAGGTCAGTCCCATGCCCAGCCCGAGCAGCAGCTCGGCCGGCAGCAGTTCCGACACGTACGAGGACTCGGCCGTCAGACGGGTCAGCAGCAGCATCCCCACGGCGGCCAGCAGCATGCCGGGGGCCATCAGCAGCCGAGGGGCGACCCGGGGGAGCAGCCGGGCGGAGATCTGGGTGGCACCGATGATGATCATCGCGGCCAGCGGGAGGAAGGCGAGGCCGGTCCGGATCGGCGAGTACCCGACCACGCGCTGGAAGTAGTAGGTCAGGATCAGGAAGAGCCCGTACATCCCGGTGGTGGCCAGCGCCATCGTCAGCATCGAGCCACCGCGGCTGTGGTCCCGGATGATGTGTAGCGGCAGCAGCGGGGCCGGGGCGCGCCGCTGCCAGAGGACGAACCCGGAGAGCAGCAGCGCGGCGGCGACGAACAGCCCCAGAACCAGCCGGCTCGACCATCCGCGGGACTCCGCCTCGCTCACTCCGTAGACGAGCGCCAGCAGACCGCCGCAGCCCAGCACGACGCCCCGCAGGTCGAGCCGGACCTCGGCGTGCCCGGGCCGGTCGTGGAGCAGCGTCAACGCGCCGAGGACCGCCACCAGCGCCACCGGCACGTTCACGTACAGGCACCACCGCCACTCCAGGTACTCGGTGAGCAGCCCACCGCCGATCAGGCCGATCGCCGCACCCCCGCCGGCCACCGCGCTGAACACCCCGAACGCCTTGCCGCGCTCCGCGGGGTCGGTGAACGTGGTGGAGAGCAGGGAGAGCGCGGAAGGCGCCAGCAGCGCCCCGAAGCAGCCCTGGAGGGCACGGGCGCCGAACAGCATGCCCTGGCTCTCGGCCGCGCCACCCAGACCGGAGGCGACGGCGAAGCCGATCAGCCCGATGATGAAGGTCCGCTTCCGGCCGACCAGGTCGGCGACCCTGCCGCCGATCAGCAGCAGGCCCCCGAAGGCCAGCGTGTAGGCGGTCAGCACCCACTGGCGGTTGCCGTTGGAGATGTGCAGCTCCCGCTGGGCGGACGGTAGCGCGATGTTCACGATGGTGGCGTCGAGCACCACCATGAGCTGGGCCAACGCGATCACCACCAGCGCCCACCAGCGGTGCGGATCGCCGCCCGGTGCCTCACTCTCCCTCTCGGCCATGGCCACCTGCTCTCGTCTCCGTGACGACGATAGGGGGGGAGGGGGAGGGGGTGCGACGTGGGTGGGGCGGGCGGTGGAATGGGGCGGGCGGTGGATGGGGTTCGGGGCTGCCGGTGCTGGGTGGGTGGCGTGCCGGTGGGTGGTGCGGGGTCGTGGCCTGCGCGGGCGGGGGGTGCCGTGACCGGATATTTACGGGGCTGTGCGGGTGTGTCTTCGGGTGCGGGTGGGTTGGCCCCGCAAATATCCGGCAGCGTCTCGGCACCCCCGCCCGCTCCGACCCCGCCCCTCCCCTCCCGTCGCCGCCCACCCGGCGCCGGCACCCCTCCGGTGGGTTTGGGCGCCGCGCCCGCGGCGGGGTGAGAGGGGAGAGGAGCGTGGGGGTGGGTGCGGGAGGTGGGGCGTGGCCCCTTCCGCTTCTCGAACGAAGCCGTCCCGGAGGCTCCTGGCCTCCGGGACGGCTTCGTTGGGACTGGCTCAGTTGTCCCGGGGCCTGATCACCATCGGCACGTGGTCGGGGTGGGCCATGGCGGATGCCGCCTCCCTCGGGGTGTGGCCGGGGGCCGGTTCCAGGGACCAGCGGGCGAGGATCGTCGCCAGGACGATCGTGGCTTCGGTCCAGCTGAACGCGTCGCCGACGCACTTCCGGGCTCCCGCGCCGAAGGGTACGAACGCTTCCCGGGGCACGGCCGCCCGGCGTTCGGGCAGCCAGCGGTCCGGGTCGAAGCGGTCCGGATCGTCGTAGAGGTCGGGAGAGCGGTGCATGGCGTAGAGGCTGATCCCGATCTCCGCACCGGCCGGAAGGTGGTAGCCCCCGAGTTCGACCGGTTCGAGCGTGCGGCGCATCACGAGGGTGACCCCGTGCAGCCGGATCACCTCGTCCAGCACCCGGCGGATGGTCGGCAGACGCGGGATGTCCTCGGCGGTCACCGGGCGGGAGCCGACCACCTCGTCGATTTCCGCACGCACCTGCTTCTCGACGTCCGGGTGCCGGGCGATCTCGTGGAGCGACCAGGAGAGGGTCGAGGCGGTGGTCTCCGTGCCGGCGAAGAGCATCGTCGTCAACTCGTCCCTGACCTCGGCGTCGGTCAGCGCCTCGCCGGTGTCCGCGTCACGCGCGTCGAGGAGGAGGGAGAGCAGGTCGGCCTGCCCCGGTTGCTGACCGGACCGGCGGGTGTTGGCGATCACCTCGTCGATGACCTGGCGCATGCTGTCGGCGGCGCGGTCGAAGTCGCGGTTGGGGCGGATGGGCACCCGGTCGAGGATCTTCGGGGACGCCGCGCGGATCAGCATGTTCTTCAGGATCACCGGCAGGTCGCGCCGCACCGCCTCGACGGCCGGGCGGCCGATGTCCGCCGAGAACATCGTCTCGGCCAGGATCTCGATCGCGAGCTGCCCCATCACCTGGTCGACGGCTATCTCCTGGCCGGGACTCCAGGATTCGGACAGCTCCCAGGCGCGCTTGCTCATGACCTCCGCGTAGCCCGCGATGCGCTGGTGGTGGAAGACCGGTTGCACCAGTCGGCGGTGCCGGCGGTGGACTTCCCCGCTCGCTGTCGCGAGGCCCTGACCGACCAGTTTCTGCACGCGGTCGTACAGCCTGCCCTTCTCGAAGCTGCGGGCCTGGCGGACCATCACCTCCTGCACCATCTGCGCACTGACGGCCATGTAGACCGGTAGCGTCCCCACCTCGATGCGGACCAGGTCCCCCGTCTCGCGGAGGGACTTGAGAAAACCGAGGGGGTCGCGCAGCAGCGGCCAGGTGTGTCCCAGGAGCGGTATCTTTCCGGGGGCCCGCGGAACGGATTTCAGCGCGGTGGACATCAGGTACCCTTTCTCGTTTCTTGTGCCGTTGAACTGGCGGCTGGCTACCATGAGAAGAGGTCTGGGTCCCACCAGTGGGAGATGACGGGGATATCCAGCGGAGCCTGATTCGTGTCCGCGAAGGAGGAGGAGAACGCGGTGGGCAGATCCGCGGGATCCTCCGGGGTGGTATAGCGGTGTGAACTGATTCCCCAGTCCTGTGCGCCGCGTATGAAATGCCCCAGGCTTTCCAGGTACTGGACCAGCTCCGGACTCGCGTCCTGCAGAAGCCGGTCACGGACGTACAGGAAATGCGCCATGACCGAATCGCGCTGGCGGATGGCCACGGAGAGGGCCGTGCCCGGGTCGAGGTTCTCGTGGTGTTCCAGGACCCGGATGGCGTTGAGGTAGTAGCCCGAGCTCCGACTCTCCTTGTGGTGGGAGAAGATGTCGTTGTCCCAGGCGATGATGAAGGAGGACATCTCCGAGATGGCCCGGACGGTTCTGCGGTCCCTCTCCTCCTGCCTGAGCTCGTAACGCCGCCCCATCTCCAGCAGGGGGTAGATGACGGAGGTGGCGCCGTCGTAGAGACGCATCAGCGTGTAGTCGCTCAGGCTGGGCACGGTTCCGGCGGCCCGATGGGCGGCCTCCCAGGCCACCGAGAGGGAGTACTCGCGCAGCGCGTCCACCCAGCGGGCGATCTGGCTGTCGGTGGCGTACTGCCCGAGCCTCAGCCGGAGATCGCGCAGCCCGTCGGCCAGCGGATCGTCGGGGAGCAGCGGCGCCTGCGGGTCCTGGGCCACCCGCAGCAGCCGCGAGAGTTCCCCGGCGAGTTCGCCGGGACGGGTACCCAGGTCCCCTTCCTCGCAATGTCCGTCGTCCACGCCGAAAAGCCACAGGATGAAGTCGGCGATGATGCTGACAGCGCCCTCGTCGCCTTCCGGCAGTATTCGTGCGGCGAATGTGCCGATATCATGGGCGATGAGCCGGCTGCGCAAGTCCTCGGAGCCGATCTTGAATTCATGTGCCCACTGGGATGTCTGTGCGTCGATCTCCGCGTGACGAGGGTGAATGGCCGGCGGGAGGGGGGAATATATTTCCGGTACGGTCAACGTCACCGTGCTCGCCTCTCAGTTGTCCAGATGGCACCCAGGCCCAACGGTCGCCGGCGTTCGGTATGCCCAACTGTGTGCGGGCATACCGAACCGCGCCCATCAGTTGAGCCGTTCAACGAGACTGTGCCACAGGCTGAGCCGCTGCCCCAGAGATCATTTCACGCCACTCGGTGGCGCACAGAGCAGGCCCGATTACCCTCCGTCAGGCATAGGCAAACAGTCATCTCGGTCGCTGGTCACCTGGGTGTTTAGTGGACATAGCGGTCTTGTCGGTGGTCGGTGCGCAGTCGCTCCCCACGGCCGTTCCGCGGCGGGACGGCGCTCGACGACGTCCGGTCGCCGCGAGGGGGCAGATCCGGACACCGTCGCGTAGCTGATGGGGTGTCAACTAGATGGCTGCGCTGACCAGCGTCTATCGCCTGGCCAAGAAGCGGAAGAGCGGCTTTCGTGGGTGCCGGCCAGCGTTCTCGGAGTCGTCCGCCACGGGCGAGACGGCCTCGGGCTTGGGTGCGGTGGCCTTCTTGGTACGGGTGTTGATCGTTTTTGGCTCGTTTCGATGTGTGAAAGTGGCCGGGAGCGTGTCGAGCCGCTGACTCAGCCACGAGGAGGTGCGCGTCAGCTCCCTGGGCTCGACCCCGAGCCGTAGGTCGGGCAGCCGCTCGAGCAGTACATCGATCCCGGTTTCGGTGATCGCTCGGCCGATGCTCCCGCCCGGGCACTCGTGGGAACCGAGGCTGAAGGTCAGGTGCGCGCTGTTGCCGTGCATCGGTTCCGAGAGGTCGGGTCGGACCGCCGGATCGGTGTTGGCCGCGGCCAGGCCCAGCAGCAGCATGTCGCCGGCCTTGATGTCCTGGCCGCCGAGGCGGGTGTCGCCGGTCGCCCAGCGGCCGGGGACCACGGAGAGCGGCGGGCGGTCCCACAGGACGTGCTGGAGCCCGTCCGACAGGGTCATCTGGCCGCCCGCGAGGCTCCCGCGGAAACGTGCGTCGGTCAGGTTCATCTCCAGCACACTGGAGATCAGGCTCACCGTGGTCTCGTTCGCGGCCACGAGGATGAGACGCAGATGCTGCATCACCTCCTCCTCCGTCAGGTTCGCCGGGTGCTGGAGCAGCCAGGAGGCGATATCCGGGCCCGGGCGGCTCTTCTTGCGGGCCACGAGCTCTTCGAGTTTCTCGACCAGGAACGCATTGCTCGCCTGGGCGTTCTCGGTGCCCTTCATCAGGTCGCGGGCCGCGGTCACCAGATCGGGACCGTATTCCTCGGGCATTCCGAACAGCTGGGTCATCACGAGCATCGGCAGCTGCTCGGCGAATTCGGCGACCAGATCGACGCGGCCCCCGCTCCGCCCCGTTTCGAAGGAATCCACCAGCTGGTTGGCGAAGCGGGTGATGTGACGGCGCAGGCCGCGGCGGTCGCAGCGATCCAGACTGGCGGTGAGCGCCTCCCGGAGGCGCTGGTGCTCCTCGCCGTCGGCGAAGACGCAGACGGGTTGCCACTGGACCGTCGGTGCCAATGGCGAGTTCTCCGGAAGCGACTGCGTCCACAGCCGCGAGTCCCGCGAGTACACCGAGGAGTTCCGCATTACCTCGCGATTCTCGTCGTAACCCAGGACCAGCCAGGCGTGAGTACCGTCCGCGAGTGCGACAGGGGCTACCGAGCCGTGCTTTTTGCGGAGCTTTTCATACATGCCCCGGGGGTCGGCGTTTCCTTCGGGGCCGTCCAACTGCAGTAGCTCGTCGGAGACCAGACCGTGGGCGGGACATCCCGGGGGCGGTACGTCCCGCGCGCCGGTGGGGGCGTGGTCTGGGCTGGGGGATGTCATACGAGCCTCCGAAGTCGCGGCAAGGAGAAGGAGGCACTCGCCATCTATGCTCCGAGGTGTCCTGGCGAGAAGCGGCGCTCTCAAGCCTCGAACACGGACACGGACAAGCGGGTGCTGGTCCACGACCGGCCGAGTCTCCCCGCTCATGGCCGCAGAACCGCACGTAGCCTAGCAAGCCCAACACAAGGCCCCCGCAGCGTCTCGTCCAGCTCAACCGGTATGCGGAGCCGTTGAGTTGTCTCGGTGTCAAGCCCTCTCCCGAAGGCCTTGGCGGACCGGCGCAGAGCCCCGAGGGCCGGGCGTCGTGGCTGATGATCGCGGCTGTACGGCGAGCAGCGGGAGGGGCGGCTTCGGGGCGGTCTTGTCCAGAGGACGGTGACGGGCCTGCCGCCACCTCTTCCGCCTGGGGAATTCGGGTGCCGCGGTTCATGTGCGCCACGGGTGGAGACGGCAGAGCGGTGGTGCCTGGAACTCCCGCCGCGTTATCCGTGGGCGATGGGGCAGCCGGCCCCGGCGCTCCACCGGCGGGCGGACCGGCCGGCCGGTACGGGAGAGCGGCCGGTGCATCGCCGCGAGCTGTGCATCACCACGAGCTGTGCATCACCACGAGCTGTGCATCACCACGACCTCCCCTGATCGAAGAGGCGCCTCAGACGCGGGGGAAGCGGGCCTGGAGCTGCCAGAGGGCCGGGTTGTCGCCCAGCCCCTCGTGCATATCGGTGAGGTCGGCGATCAGGTCGTGCAGGAAGTCGCGGGCCTCCCGGCGCAGCGCCCCGTGGTTCACCGTGAGCGGCGGTTCGTCGGCCCCGGTCCAGTCGGCGGTGATCTCCACCCAGCCGAAGCGCCGGGTGAAGCGCAGCCGGTCGGTGGACTCGGTGAAGTCGAACTCGGCGTGCTGCGCGAGGTGCGAGCGGCTGCCCAGCGGGTCGCGGTCCAGTTGTTCGACGATGTCGCAGAGCGCCCAGGCGAAGTCGAGCACCGGCACCCATCCCCAGGCTGTGGACAGCTCCCGGTCCGTCTCGGTGTCGGCGAGGTAGACGTCGCCGCAGAAGAGGTCGTGCCGCAGCGCCCGGACGTCGGCGGTCCGGTAGTCCGTCTGCGGTGGGTCGGGGAAGCGGCGGGAGAGCCCGTAGCCGAGGTCGATCACCCGGCGATGGTGTCATGCGGCGGAGCGAGGGACGCGGGCGGTCCTGTTCGGGGGGAGCGGGCGCTCCCCCCGAACAGGACCCCGCTTAGGGTTGTCCCGCAATCCCCGGTGGGCGCACGACGACAGCTGCGGCACCTCGCCGCGTTGTCGGAACATCCTGATACGCCCAGTATCGGGACGTCCCTCCGCCTTGCGATGTACCGCATCTGCCGTCGTGCGCTGATCCACCGGGGATTACGGGACAACCCTCTGTCAGTGGCCGCGGGCGATCCACTCGTCCAGGTGCGGGGCCTCGGCCCCGATGGTGGTCGAGTCCCCGTGGCCGGTGCGTACGACGGTCTCCGGCGGCAGGGTGAGCAGCCGCTGCCGGATGGAGTCGATGATCGTCGGGAACGACGAGTACGAGCGGCCGGTCGCCCCCGGCCCACCCTGGAAGAGGGTGTCGCCGGAGAAGAGGGTGCCCAGCTCCGGTGCGTACAGGCAGACAGCGCCCACGCTGTGCCCGGGGGTGTGCAGTACCCGCAGTTCGACGCCGCCGACGGCCACCACCTCGCCGTCGGTCAGCGCCCCGTCCGGCTTGCGGTCCGGATGCTTCATCTCCCACAGCACCATGTCGTCCGGGTGCAGCAGGATCGGGGCGCCGGTCCGGTCGGCCACCTCGGGGGCGGCGTCGATGTGGTCGTCGTGCCCGTGGGTGCAGATGATGCCGAGGAGTCGGCGGTCGCCGATCGCGGCGATGATCGCGTCCGCGTCGTGTGCGGCGTCGATGACGTAGACCTCGTGGTCGTCGCCGACCAGCCAGACGTTGTTGTCGACCTCCCAGGTGCCGCCGTCCAGCGAGAACGTGCCGGAGGTGACCAGGTGGTCGATACGGACGGCCGACATCACAGCATCACCACCGAACGGAGCACGTCGCCTCGCTGCATCTTGTCGAAGGCTTCCTCCACCTGGTCCAGGGCGATGGTCTCGCTGACGAAGGCGTCGAGGTCGAGTCGGCCCTGCTGGTAGAGGTCGATCAGCATCGGGAAGTCCCGTTCCGGCAGGCAGTCCCCGTACCAGGAGGACTTCAGGGAACCACCGCGGCCGAAGACGTCCAGCAGCGGCAGCTCCAGCTTCATCTCCGGCGTCGGCACCCCGACCAGGACGACGGTGCCGGCCAGGTCGCGGGCGTAGAAGGCCTGCTCGTAGGTCTCCGGGCGGCCGACCGCGTCGATGACCACGTCGGCACCGAAGCCTCCGGTCAGCTCCCGGATGCCCTCCACGGCGTCCGAGGTGCGACTGTTGACCGTGTGCGTGGCGCCCAGCGAGCGGGCCAGCTCCAGCTTCCGGTCCTCCAGATCCACCGCGATGATCCGGGCCGCGCCCGCGAGCCGGGCGCCGGCGATCGCCGCGTTGCCCACCCCACCGCAGCCGATGACCGCGACCGAGTCGCCCCGGCCCACGTTGCCGGTGTTGATCGCCGCGCCGAGCCCGGCCATCACCCCGCAGCCCAGCAGACCGGCGGCGGCCGGGGAGGCCGCCGGGTCGACCTTGGTGCACTGCCCGGCCGCCACCAGCGTCTTCTCCGCGAACGCACCGATCCCCAGCGCCGGAGAGAGCGGGGTGCCGTCGGTCAGCGTCATCGGCTGGGAGGCGTTGTGGGTGCTGAAGCAGTACCAGGGCCGACCACGCTTGCAGGCCCGGCACTGACCGCACACCGCACGCCAGTTGAGGATCACGTAGTCACCCGGGGCCACATCGGTGACGCCCTCACCGACGGACTCCACGACGCCGGCGGCCTCGTGCCCGAGCAGGAACGGGAACTCGTCGTTGATCCCGCCCTCCCGGTAGTGCAGGTCGGTGTGGCACACACCGCAGGCCTGCACCTTCACCACCGCCTCGCCCGGCCCCGGGTCCGGTACGACGATCGTCTGGACCTGCACCCGCTCACCTTTGCCGGGAGCCACGACGCCACGGACTTCCTGTGCCATGTAGACAGCCCTTCCTTCATCTCTCCGAGCTTCCGCCGGGCGGCCGGTAGCAGGTCCACTCTCGTACGTATGGCGTCCGGCGTCCAATATCCGATCCTCTGCCCGGTCGATGAGTCGGCGGAGGTGGTGGGCGGGGCGGACCCGCAGGTCGGCCGGTGAGCGCCGCCGTCGGCCGGTGCGTCCGGTCGGTGCGCCGGTCGTCAACCGGTGCCGTTCGGCGTACCGGCGTACCGGCGTACCGGCGTACCGGCACACCGGCACACCGCGCCGCCCGTGCCGGGCTCGCGGCCGGGCCGGGCGGCTGGGGGCGTGCCTGTCGCCGACTCAGACGTTGACGCCGAAGTCCTGGGCGATGCCGCTCAGGCCGGAGGCGTAACCCTGGCCGACCGCACGGAACTTCCACTCCGCGCCGTGCCGGTACAGCTCGCCGAAGACCATGGCGGTCTCGGTCGCGGCGTCCTCGCTCAGGTCGTAGCGCGCGATCTCGCTGCCGTCGCCCTGGTTGATCACTCGGATGTAGGCGTTCCGCACCTGGCCGAAGTTCTGGCTGCGGCTCTCGGCGTCGTAGATCGAGACCGGGAAGACGATCTTGTCGACCTCGCTGGGCAGCCCGGTCAGGTTGACGTTGATCTGCTCGTCGTCGCCCTCGCCGGCGCCGGTCAGGTTGTCGCCCGTGTGCACGATGGTCTGGTCGGGCGTGGACTTGTTGTTGAAGAAGACGAAGTGGCTGTCGGAGACGACCTGGGCGCTGGCGTCCACCGCGATGGCGCTGGCGTCCAGGTCGAAGTCGGTGCCGGTGGTGGTGCGGACGTCCCACCCCAGGCCGACGGTGACGGCGGAAAGGCCCGGTGCCTCCTTGGTGAGCGAGACGTTGCCGCCCTTGGACAGGCTTACAGGCATGGGATGTCCCCTTCTTGAGTTCCTGCGCTGGCGTGTTGGGCTTCGACGACGGGGCCGGAGTCCCCGTCAACTCTCCCAACGCCTCCACCGGTCGGGCCAGTTCCAGCTCCACCCCACTTTCCGGCATTTCCGCGCAACTGCCACCGCGGCCGGGGCCGGTGCCGGCCGTGCCGCGCCCTGGCGGGGGCCGGTCTCACGCCGGGCGCCGTGGGCGGGAAAGCATGTGACGCGACGGCGCGGGTGCGAGACCCTGGACATATGTCCGGTCCGTACGTCATCAGAGGCGCTGTTTCGCTCCCCGAGCAGGAGCTCATGTGGCGTTTCTCCCGCTCCTCCGGGCCCGGCGGCCAGCACGTGAACACCAGTTCGAGCCAGGTGGAGCTCCGTTTCGACCTGGCGCGGACCGAGTCGCTGCCCCCGGTCTGGCGGGAGCGTGCGCTGGAGCGGCTGGCGGACCGGCTGGTCGACGGGGTCATCACGGTGCGCGCCTCGGAGCATCGCTCCCAGTGGCGCAACCGGGAGGCCGCGGCCGTCCGGATGGCGGCCCTGCTGGCCCAGGCGACGGCGCCGCCGCCGGCCCCCCGCAAGGCGCGGAAGGTGCCGAAGGGGGTCGTGGAGCGTCGGCTGCGGAACAAGCGGCGGCGCAGTGAGCTGAAGCGGGGGCGCTCCGGCCGCGACTGGTGAGCGGCCGGCTGCTCAGTCCAGCCCGCGGTAGCGGCCCCGGAAGTACGCGAGCGGCCCGCTGTCCACCGGCGGTGTGCTGGTGGTGAGCACCCGTCCCACCACCAGGGTGTGGTCGCCCGCCGTCACCCGCTGCTCGGTGCGGCACTCCAGTAGCGCCAGTGCGCCGTCGACCAGTGGAGCCCCAGCCACCTCTCCGCGGGTGTGCGCGAGGTCGGCGAAGAGCAGCCGGTCGCTGATCCGGCCCTTCATGGCGAACCAGCCGGCGGCCTGCCGCTGCGCCCCGCTGAGGATCGACACCGCCCACAGCGGTTGCCGCTCCAGCAGGTCGTCCATCCGCGATCCGTTGCGAACGCTCACCAGCACCAGTGGTGGGTCGAGGGACACCGAGAGCAGCGAGGTCGCGGTCATGCCGACGTCCTCGCCGTCCTCGGGGTCGTGCGCGGTCACCAGCACCACCCCGGCGGTCAGCCGGGAAAGTGCGGCGCGGAACTTGTCTTCGCTCACGCCACCAGGATGCGGGATCTGATCGGTGTGGCGCTGGGGAGGGGGCTGCTGCAACACGCGGTGAACGCTATCGGCAGCGATCCACCGCCCGGATCGGGCCTCGGGACCAGGCGGGATCTAGGCCGGAAGTCCCGATCCCGGGAACCCTCTCGTTCCGCCGTCCGGGGCCCCGGGGCCGGCGGAACCCTGTCGGACAGAACCCGAAATCGCCACAGTTCGGCTCGTGGAAATCCACAGCAACACGAGGTGACATGGATCACACCAGGCGGTAATTGCTGACCCTGTGTACCGGGTGGGCAGCGCACTGTGATTCAGTGGCTCGTGGTATTCGGAGGAGATGTATCCAGGGGTAGTTCTAGGTAGCGGGGAGACAGGCGATGGAGGCGGAGGAGTCGGAACCCTATGTCCGTCTTGCGGCGCTGCGTCAGCTCCATCGTGCTGTCGCGGACCTGAGCAGCGCCCGGAGCCTGGCGGACACCCTGCAGACCGTGGCCGACGGAGCGGTCGAGGGGCTCGACTACGGGCTGGCCGCCGTCAACCTGGTGCGACCTGACGGCGACCTCGTCGTCGCCGCGGTGGCCGGCAGCGCGGGCGCCGAGTCGCTCATGGCCGGCCGCGTGGGCTCACGCGACTCCTGGGACCGCCGCCTCGCCATGGGCGTCAGCTGGGGTGAACTGCGGTTCATACCGCACACCGAGGGCTGGGTCCTGGACGATGACGACGTGCCGCAGTGGCACAGCGGTGGCCCGCACCCGCGCTTCGCCGACGAGTGGCACCCCAAGGACCGGCTGTTCGCGCCGATGTACTCCTCCGGCGAACTGCTCGGCGTCATCTCCGTCGACCGGCCGAGCAACGGCCGCCGGCCCGGCCCGTGGGGCCGCGAGGCGTTGCAGATGTACGCCTCCCAGGCGGCGATAGCCATCAGCAACGCCCGGCTGCGCGCGAACATGCAGCGGGCGCTGGTCCGCCTGGAGCGCGAGCAGCAGGCGCTGCGGGCGAGCGAGGAGAGCTTCCGGCAGGCCTTCGAGTACGCGCCGAGCGGTATGGCCATCGCCGAGATGGGCGGCGACCACCACGGCAGGCTGCTCCGCGCCAACGACGCCCTCTGCCGGCTGCTCGGCCGCCCGGCGGCCGCCATGCGCCGCTACTCCTTCTCCGACCTCGTACACCACGAGGACATCGGCACCCTGCTGCGCACCTCCGCCGAGGGGGGCCGGGCCGAACTGCGCTTCGCCCGCCGGGACGGCACCTACATCTGGGTGTCCCTGCGCAACTCCGTGGTGGCCGACACCGCCGACGGGCCGCGGTTCCTGCTCACCCACGTCGAGGACATCGAGGAACGCAAGCGCCACGAACTTCAGTTGGCCCACCGGGCCAGCCACGACTCCCTCACCGGACTGCCGAACAGCGCCGAACTCCGCTCCCGGCTCAGCAGCAGGCTCTGCGACCGGCCGCCGTTCCCGCCGGAGAGGGACGGCTACGCGGTCTCCGGTGCCGACGGCTCCGCCTACGGGTCGGCGTACGGCGAGGCGGGCGAGCCCCCGCTGCCGGGACTGCCGTCCTTCGACGGACACGTGCACGCCGTGGCCCTGGACGAGGACGGGCCGGACGACGGCCGTAAGGGCCTGGCCGTGCTCTTCTGCGACCTGGACGGCTTCAAGTCGATCAACGACCGGTTCGGCCACCACACCGGGGACGCCGTGCTGATCGAGGTCGCGCGGCGGCTGGCGAGCGGCGTCCGGGACGGCGACACCGTGGCCCGGCTCGGCGGCGACGAGTTCGTCGTCCTCGCCGACGGCCTCGGCCGGGCGGACGCCCAGGACCTGGCGGTCCGGCTGCGCAACGCCATCATCCCGCCGATCCGCTACGAGGGCCGCGCGGTGCGGGTGGGGGCCAGTTTCGGCATCAGCTGGGCCGGCTGCGGCATGTCGGCCGACGAGGTGCTGCAATCGGCCGACCAGCGGATGTACGTCGAGAAGCGGGCCCGCGCCCGCTCGTCCCATCGCCGGGCCGGCTGAGCGCTCCCCAGCCGTTCTCAGGGACCGGCCGTACGTGCGATCCGGTGCCCGGGAACGGGTAGGCTCGGCCGACGGCGTACACCGTCGACGCTGAATCGGTCATGAGCAGTGACCAGCCGGGCAGCGCGGGCCTTCGGGAGGACCGGCGGCGGCCCGGGCGCGATGCGGATCGCGGGGGCACTGGTGGTCCGGGACGAGTTTGGGAGTGACAGGGATGACGGCCGGCAACAATGGTTCGGGCACGCCCGAGAGCGACGACCCGTTCGCCTACCTGTACCGCTCGGAGGGCGGCGAAGGCGGGCCGGGTGAGGGCCAGGCATCCCAGTACGGCGGCCCCGCGCAGCAGCCCGGGGTCCCCCGCACCTCCTACCAGCGCCCCACCCGCGTCGGCGAGCGCCAGTACGGCCAGCAGCAGCCCTACGGCCAGCAGCCGGCCAACCCGACCTACGCCGCTCCGGAGACCCTGCCGGGCGGCGCCCCGCGGCGCGCCGCCGGACACGGCGGCGGCCGGGGCTCCGGCCCCAACAGCAAGGGGCTGCTCATCGGGGCGATAGCCGTGGTCGCGGTCGTCGTCATCGGCATCGGCGCGGCGATGCTCACCAACGGCGACTCCGAGGAGCAGGGGCCGGACGACACGGGGGGCGGCCCGGCGCCCAGCGAGACGGTGTCGGAGGAGCCCTCCGAGAAGCCCTCCATGGAGCCGAAGCCGGAGCTGCCGAAGCAGGACGCGGCGTCGCTGCGGCTGGACGGCCCCGCCTCGGTCGCCTCGGACGTCGAGGGCGCCAAGGCCAAGGGCGGCACGTACGTGGCCAACATGAACGCCGAGGGCGCCTCCGCCTCCTGGAAGGTGGACGTCGAGGAGGGCGGCTCCTACCGGCTGTACGTCCGCTACGGTGTGCCCGGCAAGGACGCCGACCTCACCCTCACCGTCAACGGCAAGCAGGACGGCCGGCCGGTGAGCATGAAGAACTTCGGCCACGCCCCGGAGGGCGACTGGGCCCGCGGCTGGACCGAGACCTGGTCGATCGTCCACCTCAACGAGGGCACCAACGCCGTGAAGCTCTCCTGTGAGAAGGGCAACAGCTGCGAGGTCAATCTCGACCAGGTGTGGCTGAAGGAGGAACAGGGCTGAGCCCGGGTCCGTCCGACGGGCTCCGGCAGCCTCCGCGGTCTTCGGGCCGGGGCTCACTCCGAGCAGGGACTGACCGAGATCTGCGGCAGCAGCTCCTGGTAGGCCGGAGCGTCGAACTCGCCCGCGGCCGGGGAGAGCACCGTCGCGGCGGACAGCGCCACCGCCCGGGCCAGCCGCTCCGGCCAGGGCGCCCCCTCGACCAGTCCGACCAGCAGCGCGGCGACCGCGGAGTCGCCCGCCCCGGTTGGGTTGCCGCGCAGCGGGCGCGGAGGGGCCGCCCGCCAGCTGCCGTCCGGGGTCACCGCGAGCATGCCCTCGGCGCCGAGCGAGGCGGCGACCGCGCGGGCGCCGCGCCGTCGGGTGTCCCCGGCGGCCCGCAGCGGCTCGGTGGAACCGGTGAGGGCGGACAGCTCCGCTGAGTTGGGTTTGACCACGTCCGGACGGGCCGCGATGCCCCGGCGCAGCGGTTCGCCGCTGGTGTCGAGCAGCACCGGCACGCCGGCGCTCTGCGCCGAGCGGACCAGTTGCGCGTAGCTGCCGACCGGCAGCCCGGGAGGCAGGCTGCCGCAGAGTGCCACCGCCCGGGCCTGCGTCAGCTGGAGCTCGTAGGCGGCGAGGAAGGCGGACCACTCCTGCGGAGTGATGGTGGGCCCGGCCTCGTTGAGCTGGGTGGTCTCGCCACTGCTGGCGTCCACCACAGCCAGCGTGCGGCGGGTGGCACCGGAGATCGGGGTGAGCGCGTCCACCACCCTGCCGCGGCCCTCGTCGGCCGCCGCCTCCGCCAGCATGCCGCGGACCGCCTCACCGGTGGGTCCGCCGGCGAAGCCGGTGACGACCGCGCGATGGCCCAGGGCCGCTAGCGTGCGGGCGACGTTCAGCCCCTTGCCGCCCGGCCGCTGCACCACCTCGGCCACCCGGTGGGAGGCGGCGGGCCGGAGGTGCGGGACGCGGTAGGTGACATCCAGTGCTGCGTTGAGCGTGACGGTGAGAATCACCGGGTGCCTTCCCTCCCGTGCGCGGTGGCCCGGCCGAGTCCGGTGCGGACGTCTGACCGGACGATCATGCCAAACCGGCGGCGGTAGGCCCAGTGGGCGGCCTGTGCTCGGCTACCGGAGGACGACCGGGGAGGCGGCCAGCGCGCTACCGGGCGGCGGTGTGGTCGTAGTCGGGCAGTTCGATGTTCCCCGCCTTGGCGAACTGCGCGCCGAACAAGCTCCGCAGCGGCCAACTCGTCATCGAGCGCATCGACAGGTCCCGCAGCCGGATGGCGAGCGCGTTGCCCGGTGCGTAGCTCCTCGCGCCGCCCGGCGGCAGCTGCTGCGCCTGCTGGACGTAGGGGCGCATGATCCGGTCGTGGTTCTCGAAGGCCACCCGGTGGTCGCCGGCGGTGGCGAGCTCGCCAGCCAGGACGTACGCGCCGACCAGGCCCAGGCTGGTGCCCAGTCCGGTCAGCGGCGTCGGGCAGTAGCCGGCGTCGCCGACCAGGGCCACCCGGCCGCGGAACCACCGGTCGAGCCGCACCTGGCCCATGGAGTCGAAGAAGAAGTCCGGCGCCGTCCGCATGGCGCGCAGCAGCCGGGGGACGTGCCAGCCGAGGCCAGCGAAGCGGCGCTCCAGCAGCCCCTGCTGGGCGGCGGTGTCGCGGCGGTCGTAGCTCAGCGGCGCCGACCGGAAGCTGAGACCGGCCTTGGTCTCGCCGGGGAGCCGCCCGGGGCGCGCTGAGGCCACCAGCCCGCCGGGCGCGCTGTACATCTGGAACCAGCCGTCGAGTTCCAGCTCCTCGGTGGTGGTGAACCATGCCGTGTAGAGGTCCAGCGGGCGTACGAACTCCGACTCGGGACCGAAGGCGAGGGAGCGCACCCGGGAGTGCAGCCCGTCCGCGCCGACGACGAGGGTGAAGCGGCGGTCGGCGGCCTTCTCGAAGGTGACGGTGACTCCCTCGTCGTCCTCGCTGAGCCCCGTCACGGTGTCGTCGAAGAGGTACTCGACGTCCGGGAGGGTGGCCTCGTACAGGAGTTGGCCGAGGTCGCCGCGGAGGATCTCGATCTCGGAGACCATCCCCTCGCCGTCGAAGCCGTCCGCCGGCATCCGCGCCGTGAACCGGCCGGAGGCGTTGACCATGGCCATACCGCGCTGCTCCACGCTGACCGCCCGAGCCCGTTCCATCAGGCCCATCCGGCTGATCACCTCGCGGCCGGCGCCGCGCAGGTCGACGGTCTGCCCGCCGGGGCGCGGCGCGGGCGCGCGTTCGACGACGGTGACGTGGAAACCGGCTTCGCGCAGCCAGTAGGCGAGGGCCGGCCCGGCGATGCCGGCGCCGGAGATGAGTATGTCGTTGCTCTCCATATGGCTGAATGTACGGCGTACGCAGAGAGTGAGGCAACTCAGTCAGGGATATTCAGCGCACTGCACTAGTGCGCGAAGGGTGTGGGGTGGTTCCCCTGTCGGGTGTTCGTCCGGGCCGCCCTGGCGGGGTCGGGGCTTGGCGCAGCAGGCGACCGTGGGCTGCCGTCGCGCCGCCGACGAAGCGTGCGTCCGTCGGGGCGGGCGGGCGCCTCGTAGGGTGGTCGGCAGCCCATTGGCGCACTAGTGCGGAGGGTTCGTTGGAGCGAACGGGTGGGAGCCGCTACGTCGAGATCGTCGCCGAACTCCGGCGCCGGATCGAGACGGGCGAACTGGCGCCGGGCGACCGGGTCCCGTCGACCCGCGAGATCACCCGGCGATGGGGTGTGGCGATGGCGACCGCCACCAAGGTGCTCACCGAACTCCGCCACCAGGGCCTGGTCCGGGCGGTCCCCGGAGTGGGCACCGTCGTGGCGGCGGCCCCGGCCGCCCCGGAACGGCCGCGCGCGAGCGCCGCCCGGACCCGCGTCCAGCCCGCCCCGACGGCCGCCCGGCGGGCCGGTCGGGAGCAGACGCTGGGGGTCGAGCGGATAGTCGCCTCGGCGGTCGCGGTCGCCGACGCGGAGGGCCTGGCCGCCGTCTCCATGCGGCGGATCGCCACCGAACTCGGAGTGGCGACCATGTCGCTCTACCGGCACGTGGCCGACAAGGACGACCTGCTGGCCCGGATGCTGGACGCCACCTTCGCCCGGTGGAGGCTCCCGGCCGAACCGCCGGAGGGCTGGCGGGAGCGGCTCGCGCTGGCGGCCCGGACGATGTGGCGGATGTTCCGCCGCCACCCCTGGCTCGCCCCCGCCCTGTCGCTGACCAGACCTCAGGCGGTGGCCAACGCACTGCCGTTCACCGAATGGGTGATGGACGCCCTGGACGGTTACGGGCTCGACCTGGACACCCTCTTCACCATCCACCTGACGGTGCTCAACTACGTCCGGGGCACGGCCTTCAACCTGGAACTGGAGGCGGAGGCGGAGGCACTCACCGGGATGGACAACGAGGAGTGGATGGACACCCAGGAGCCCGCCCTCCAGGAGATCCTGGCCGCCGGCCGGTTCCCGATGTTCGAGCGGCTCCTGGCGACCGGTTACGAACTCGACCTCGACGTGCTCTTCGAGTTCGGCCTGGAGCGCCTGCTGGACGGGACGGCCCCGCTCATCGAGGGACCGTCGTGACCCGCCCTGACGCTCACCCGGACGGGTGCTCGACCCGCTCGGGGATCAACCGCCCTGTCGCCCGACCACGCTGGGTGTGATCAGCCACTCCCCGCGCCGCATCACCCCGGCCACCGAGAAGCCCTCGTCGAGCACCACCAGGTCGGCGTCCTTCCCCGGCTCCAGCGAGCCCACCCGGTCGTAGCAGCCCAGGAGTCGTGCCGGGGTCGCCGACAGGGCGCGCACCACCTCCGGCACCGGTAGCCGATCAACCGTCACCGCCCGCCGGAAGGCGGTGTCCAGAGTGAGCGTGGAGCCGGCGATCGAACCGCCCTCGACCAGCCGGGCGACCCCCTCGCGCACCTCCACCTCCATCCCGCCGAGCGGATAGCGGCCGTCTCCGTTGCCGGCCGCGCCCATCGCGTCGGTGATGAACGCCACCCGGTCGGCGCCGGCCCGGTCGAACGCCAGCCGCAGCACGGCGCTGTGCAGATGGACCCCGTCGTTGATCAGCTCGACGGTGATCCGCTCGTCCGCCAGCAGCGCGGCGATCGGGCCGGGCTCCCGGTGGTGCAGCGCCGGCATGGCGTTGAACAGGTGGGTGGCCACCGTGGCACCGGCGTCGATCGCGGCTCGGGTGGCGTCGTAGGTGGCGTCGGTGTGCCCGATCGCGGCGATCACCCCGCTCTCGGCGAGCAGCCGGACGGACTCCAGCCCGCCGGGGCGCTCCGGCGCCAGCGTCACCATCCTGGCGGTGCCCCGCGCGGCACCGAGCAGCTTGCGCACATCGGCCGGATCGGGCTCCCGCAGCAGCGCCGGCTCGTGGGCGCCGCAGCGGCCGGGGGCGATGAACGGTCCCTCGAAGTGGATACCCGCGAGATCGCCCTGCTCGACCAGTTCGGCCAGGACCGCCGCCTGCCGGGCGAGGTCCTCCAGATCGCCGGTGACGGTCGAGGCGGCCATCGTGGTGGTGCCGTGCCGCCGGTGGGTGGCGATGACGCGGAGCGCCTCCTCCGGGCTGCCGGCCGAGAAGGACGCGCCCCCGCCGCCGTGGACGTGCATGTCCACGAAGCCGGGCACGACCCAGTGGCCGGCGAGGTCCCAGACGGTGCCGCCGCCACCCGCGGGCGGGGCGATCGTGCGCCCCTCGACGGCGAGTCGGCCGTCCTCGACGACACCGCTCGGCAGCGCCAGTCGCGCACCGGTGAGGACGGTGCGCCCGGAGTCGGGGGCCGGGGTGTCGAGCTGACGCTGCACCATCAGTTGGGTACCTCCGTGGCGAGTAGATCCCAGGCGAGCAGGGCGGCGCCCAGGCATCCGGCGATGTCCCCGAGGGCCGCCGGAACGATGTGGGGGGTTCGCTGAAAGGTGATGCGCCGCAGCACCGCGGAGCGGAGCGGTGCGAGCAGGGTGTCGCCGGCCTTCGCCAGACCGCCGCCGATGATGACCACCCTCGGGTCGAGCAGGGTGACGGCGGTGACCAGGCCGTCGGCGAGCGCGTCCACCGCCTGCTGCCAGACCGCGAGTGCCCGGGCGTCGCCCGACTCCACGGCCCGGGCGCAGTCGGCGGCGTCCGCCTCCGGGTCCCCGCACGCCGCGGCCCAGGCCCGGGAGACGGCGGAGGCGGAGGCGACGGTCTCCAGGCATCCGTCCCGACCGCAGCCGCAGCGCGGACCGTCGGGACGGACCACGATGTGGCCGATCTCCCCGGCGGCGCCGTGCGCTCCCACCTCCGTGCGCCCGTCTATCCCGATGGCGCCCGCGATACCGGTGCCCAACGCCAGGAAGAGCGAGCGGTCCACCCCGCCGCCCGCGCCGATCCGGCTCTCGGCGAGACCTCCGGCGTGTACGTCGTGGCCCAGCGCGACCGGCAGCCGGGAGCCGTCGGACGGACTCAGCCGGGCCGCGAGCAGGGCTCTCAGCGGCACGTCCCGCCAGCCCAGGTTGGCCGCGTAGACGGCCGTCCCGCCGCCCGCGTCGACGACCCCGGGAACCACCACACCGGCCGAGGCCGCGGGAACGCCGTAGCGCCCGAGGCCCTCCTCACCCAGATCGGCGGCGAAGTCGAGGATCGAGCCGACGACCGCTTCGGGCCCCCGCTCCCGCCGGGTCGGGCGTTCGGAGCGGTGGAGGACCGTGCCGTCGGTTCCCACCAGTGCGGCCTTCATCGAGGTGCCGCCCACGTCGAGGGCGATCGCGTATTTCACGGGGGACAGTGTCGCCTGGATGGGCCGAGAGGTCTAGTCCATTCGGCAGCTCTGTGGCCTGGCAGAAGGGGAGCGTCGGAGGCCGCCGGTAACCTTGTCGGACATGAGCGGCGAGAACCACGGACTGTCCGACCGGGATCTCGCCGTGCTCGCCCTGGAGCGCGTTCCGTGGCCGGGGCCGGGAGCGAAGGAGCGGGCCGTCAGGGAGCGGCTGGGCATCTCGCCGACCCGCTACTACCAGCTGCTCAACGCCTTGCTGGACGATCCGCGGGCACTCGCCCACGATCCGGTGACGGTGGGCCGCCTCCGCCGGCTCCGCGACTCACGGCGCCGCAACCGCTGAACCGCGTCGCGGGGAACCCCCGTCGGCTAATTCGGTTGCCCTGGGGTCGACTGGGGCGTGGGTCAGCTCGTGGCGGGGTGGCCGGGGTGCCGGTCACGCACAGGGATCTTGACCAAGGTGTTCACGCCGGAAGTCGTGGACGCGACCGTCGCCAAGCACGCGCGGGGTGAGCTGGGGCGCCGGCAGACCCGTACCTCGTGCTCAACCGCCTCGACCGCCGCCTTACAACTGGTCCCCCCTCCCGGGTGTTTCTGGAGGATGTGGCCCGCCACCGTCCTTGATGTCCTGCTCGCAGGTTCGTCCTGGGTGGGACTGGTCATTGGGGATCAATAGCATTTCCGCAACCTGCTCGGGGTTCTCGACAGCCATCCAGTCGTCGCCCGTGAGGGGATCGTCGGCCGGCCCGAACGCCTGAGACGAGTAGACGGTATGACACCCCAACACCACGCGCTCCTCATCGACCGCGCAGGCATCCACTGCAGGGCCGTGTATATCGGATACCTCGTCGGCGCCGCCGAAGCGGAAGTGGAAGTGGACCTGGTCACCTCTGGAGGGCACTTGCGGGTGGGGCTCAAGGCGCCAGTCAACGACCTCGGCGGTGACGCCGAGAGGCTGCCCGGACGCGTTCTCGACCTGCACCCTCACACCGGCCTCACCGCGCTCCGCCGTCGTGTCGGTGCAGCTCCAGAGAGAAGAACAGCCGGACAGGGCGAGAATCACCAGAGCCAGCGGGGCGCCGGCAAGTAGCCGTGCAGGGGACACTGAGGTGACCTCCGGTCAGGATGGCGCGGCGCAGTGTATCCCGGGGTATGGCAGCTGCGGGTGATAGTGAGCCCTTTCCGCCCAGAGTGACGTGCGCCTGCGGCAGTGAGCCCTCGCCTTGAATGCCCCGCTCCCCCCACCGGCCCCGGCTCCCCCCGCCGGCTCCGACTCTCCTTCTGGCTGGTCAGCGTTCCGGTTCCCGCTGGTCAGCGCCGCGGTCGGCCGGAGCAGACCGATCACAGAAGTGTTCTCGACAGTTGCACGACTCTCTCCATATGTAGTAGTTCTTATACATGAGCGAGCAGGTGCACAACAGATTGGCCATGGTGCGCGCTGAGCGGAAGGTGTCGCGGCAGCGTCTGGCCGAAGCGGTGGGGGCGCACTACCAGACCATCGGCTACGTCGAGCGCGGAAAGTACAACCCGAGCCTCGACCTGGCGCTGAAGATCGCCAAGTTCTTCGAACTGCCGGTGGAAGCGTTGTTCTCACTCGAACCGTTCCGGCCGCTCACGGACGAGATCTACGGGAGGAAGTCATGACAGCGAAGCCGCTGACCCGCTACGACCGCAGCATGCTGCGGGTGATGAACGATCGCCGGGCACAACCGCTCTACGCCACGGCCGCACGCCGGCGCTCGGTCCTCGCCGCGCATGTGCTGCTGACCGTGGGCATCGGTGGACTCCTGACCTACTTCTACCTCGCGGAGGGGAAGGAGATCTGGGCCGTCGTGGTGATGGCGGTGCTGATGCTGCCGTGGATGGTCGCCACCGGGGCGATCAACGGTGCCACCCGCGGCCTGCTCGAACTGCGCGAACGAGCGTTGGACGAGCGGCAGTCCGCCGAACGTCTCCGGGTGCAGGCCCGCGCCCACCGGGCGATGACCTTCCTCCTCGCCGCCACCGCCGCGGGGCTGTTGATCGTCGGGGCGGTCGACGGCCATGCCCTGACCGCCTACGCGGCGCCGATGATCATCGCGGTCCTGACGGTGCACTGGCTGATGCCGCTCTGGGTGGCAGGCCTGATGGCTCAGGACGAGCCGGCCGAAGACGACGACCTCGCTGTCTGAAGGGGCCGCCGCACTCGTCCTGCGGCTGGTCCGGCAGAGACGCGCGACCGGGGCACCCGACCGGTGGCGCGGTCGTCTCGGGGGAGGGGACGGCTCGGGTGGCACCGGGTGCGGGATGGGTGCCACCCGAGCCTGGCCCGCCTGGGCCGGGGATGGCCGCCGGGGGCAGCGGGCCGGCCTCTTCGGCCGGGGCGGGGGCTTTTCAGTGCCAGGCGATGGCGAGGGTGAAGCCGATGCCGAATCCGACGGCGAGCAGTATGAACGGGCCGGACAGGCCGCAGGTGGTCATGACGCGGTCTCGGATGCTGCGGATCACTGCGGTGATGTCTCCAGATCGGTGCCGCCGAACTGACCGGCGGCGAGCGGTCGTCAGGCGGTGGCTCACGGCTGCCGGTTCCGAAGGGCGGACGTGAGCGCGCGGGCAGTGGCGAGGTTGCAGCCGCCCAACTCGATGAGGCTGCCCGGGCTGTAGGAGCCTGCGGTGGCCCACGCCGAGTAGTGCACCCGGAGTGACGGGAGCTTGATGCCCGCCTCCCGGAGTGCGAGGCGAAGGCCGTCCAGCACGGCCTGGGCCTCTGCCGCCTCCGCCGACGCGGCAGCCTTCGTGATGCTGGGTGGCTCGGTCTCATGCGCGTCCATCTTGGCTCCTGTCTCAGGCAGGCATGGGGGCACGGGAACACCCATGCGCGCTGTCGCTGGATGAGTGCTATCTGTCACATGCACTCTGAGGCCTGATCCGCTATCAGCGCAAGCAAGTTGAGGCACTCATGCAAAATTGCATACCTTCGAGGGGTGGTATGCGGTAGTCAGGTGACAGCGCAGCGCTGTGGGCGGCAGACTGGGCGCCAAGCCGAGGGAGGAAGAGTGAGTACACCGACAGTGCGTCGACGCCGTCTCGGTGCCCAGCTGCGCGCGCTCCGAGACGACCGGGGGCTCACCCTGGAGGATGTGGCCGAGAAGTCAGGGAACTTCACGACCGCCAAACTCTCGCGCCTCGAAACGGCCCGGACCGCCGCCAAGGCGGCCGACGTCGAGACACTGCTCGACCTCTACGGGGTTGAGGATGATGAGCTGCGGACAGCGCTGCTCGCGCTCACCAAGGCAGGCGCTCAACGGGGTTGGTGGCAGTCCTACCGCGATGTCCTGTCACCCGTGTACGAGGACCTGATCAGCCTGGAGGCTGAGGCGTCCACTGTTCGCATGTGGCAAGCCGGCCTCATCCCCGGCCTTTTGCAGACCGGTGAGTACGCGAGGGAGATCACCACAGCGACCGCCATGTCAGCGGCAGTGGAGGCGCGCGTCGACGCTCTCGTGGAAGTGCGTTTGGCGAGACAGGCGGTGCTGACCCGGGAGCAGCCGCTCGATCTGTGGGTCATCATTGCCGAAAGCGCGCTACGTACACGGTGCCTCGGTGAGGGAGTGATGCGCGAACAACTCGCACGGTTGGACTCTCTCACGCGACGACCGAACATCAATATCCAGATCCTGCCGAGCGATGCCCCACCGCATGTGGGGCAGACGGGCTCGTACTCGATCCTGGGGTTCGAGGGCCACATGGATTTGGACGTCGTCCACGTCGAGAGCCTGACATCGTCTCTGTACATTGAGGACGGCGGACAGGTGAGCGTCTACCGGGACGCCTTCGAGCGGTTGCGTGCAGCCGCGCTACCGGTCGAGGAGTCCGCTGACCGCATCACACAGATGAGGAAAACGCATGAGCATTGACGACTCCTCGCAACTCGCCGTTGCCTGGTGGAAGTCCTCACACAGCGCCCAGACCGACTGCGTCGAGTTCGGCATCGTAGATGAGCGAGCGGTCGCGGTGCGGGACAGCAAGAACCCGACGGGGCCTGCCCTGCTGCTGTCACGGGGGCGGATAGCGAGTTTCGTGTCGGCTGTCCGCGACGGCCTCCTCGACGCATAGCGCAACGCGTAAGCGTGCCCTCGCCTGACGAACAGCGTCGGGTGAGGGCCTTCTTCAGGTCCTCGTCGGACTGGTCGAGGAGCTTGTGGCCGTCTGGGACGGCGAGCCGGCGCGGGGCTATGGCGGTACGGCGGACGTCGTCGCCCACGCCGAGCGGACCGGTGTGCCCGTGCGGATCGTCTGGCCGCGAGGGGCGGCGCGTGACTGAGGAGAGCCCCCGGCACCGCGCGGTGTTGCCCGCAGGGCGGTCGTCTCCAGAGGACCTCGTAGTCGGCGGCGCACCGCCACGATCCCGCGCCGTCCGGTAGCCGACTCGCACAACGCCGCCCGTCGGGTCCACTCGCCACCGGGCGCCGGGTCGTTAGGATCGGCCCCATGGGCGATTCCCTCCCCACCCCCAGCACCCCCGCCGGCCGTCAGGGGCTCGCAGCCCTGCTGGAGCGGCCCGAGCGGGCGGTGCTCGCGCTCGACTTCGACGGCACCCTGGCACCGATCGTCTCCGACCCGGACCAGGCCCGTGCCCATCCGGGGGCGGTGCCCGCCCTCGCGGCGCTCGCCCCGCGGCTGCTGTCGGTCGCGGTGATAACGGGTCGGCCCGCCGGGCTCGCGGTGCGCTACGGGGGCTTCGCCGGGGTCCCGGGACTGGACCGGCTGGTGGTGCTCGGCCACTACGGGTCCGAGCGCTGGGAGGCGTCGTCCCGGAGCGTCCGGGCCCCGGCCCCGCACCCGGGGGTCGCCACCGCCCAGGCCGAACTGCCCGAGGTGCTCGAGCGGGCCGGAGCCCCCGGTGGCACCCGGGTGGAGGACAAGGCCCGGTCGGTGGCCGTGCACACCCGAGGCGCCGCCGACCCGCAGGCCGCCCTCGAACTCCTGCGGGGGCCGCTCGGCGAGTTGGCCGGGCGGCACGGGCTGATCGTCGAGCCGGGCCGGATGGTCCTCGAACTCCGGCCGCCCGGTATGGACAAGGGCGTCGCCCTGGCCGAATACGTCCGGGAGACGGGTGCGGAGACGGTCTGCTACGCCGGAGACGACCTGGGCGACCTGGCGGCCTTCTCGGCGGTGGACGAACTCCGCGCGGAGGGCCGGGCCGGGCTGCTGGTCTGCAGCGGCAGCACGGAGGTGACGGAGCTGGCCGACCGTTCGGACCTGGTCGTGGACGGCCCCGACGGTGTGGTGGCGCTGCTGGCCGGGCTCGCCGACCGGTTGTCCTGACGGGGTTCGCGGGGAGCCGCGCCCGCCGGGGTACCGGCAGCGTCTGACCAGGTCAGCGGAGCGCTGCCAGCTGTTCCAGGAACCACTTCTGCGGCGGCAGGGCGGTGGCCGCCGCGGCCAGTCGCTGGCTCCGCTCGGCGCGCTCGGCCACCGGCATCGTCAGGGCCCGGTGGAGGGCGTCGGCGGTGCCGGTCACGTCGTAGGGGTTCACGGTGATCGCGTCCGCCCCCAGTTCCTCGTGGGCCCCGGCCTCCCGGGAGAGCACCAGCGCACAGCCCTCGTCGGAGACCACCGGCACTTCCTTGGCCACCAGGTTCATACCGTCCCGGATCGGGTTGACCAGCGCCACGTCCGCGATCCGGTAGGCGGCCAGCGAGCGGGCGAAGTCGTCCCGCACATGGAGGATGACCGGCTGCCAGTCGGCGGTGCCGAAGTCGGCGTTGATCGCCTCGGCCACCCGCTGGACCTCGGCGGTGTAGTCGCGGTAGACGGCCAGGTCCTGGCGGGACGGATAGGCGAAGGCGATGTGCACCACCTGCCCCTGCCACTCCGGCCGCTCGGTGAGCAGCTCACGGTAGGCGTTCAGTCCGCGCAGGATGTTCTTCGACAGTTCGGTGCGGTCCACCCGGACCACGACCTTGCGGTGGCCGCCGCCGATCTGCTCGTGCAGGGCGGCCATGAGTTCCTCCACATCGGGCCGCCGGGACCGCTCGTGCAGGAACTCCTGGTCGGCCCCGAGCCCGTGTACCCCGATCCGCGTGGCGCCGGCGGCCTCCTCGCCGAGCAGGTCCCGGCAGCAGGCGGTGAAGGCGTCCGCCCAGCGCTGGGTGAGGAAGGCGGCGCGGTCCGCCCCCAGCATGCCCCGCAGCAGCTGCCGTGCGATGTCGTCCGGGAGCAGCCGGAAGTACTCGGGCGGGGCCCACGGGGTGTGGGAGAAGTGGCCGATGCGCAGATCGGGGCGGCGCTCGCGGAGCAGCCCGGGGACGAGGGCGAGGTGGTAGTCCTGGACGAGCACCACGGCGCCCTCCGCCGCCTCCTGCGCGAGGGCGTCGGCGAAAGCGGCGTTGTACGTCTCGTACGCGGCCCACTGCCGACGGAAGTCGGCGTCGAAAACCGGTTCGAGCGGAGTCTGGTAGAGCATGTGGTGGACGAACCAGAGCACCGAGTTCGCGATGCCGTTGTAGGCGGTGGAGAAGACCTTCGGTTCGATGCCGAGCATCCTGACCCGCTGTCCGCCGCTGTCGTCCGGGTCCAACCGGTCCCCGCTGCGCCGTACCGCCTCCCGGTCGCCGTCGCCGAGGGCGGCGCAGACCCACAGCGTCTCGGTGTCGGCCTCGGTGCCGCTGATAGCGGAGAGACCGGAGACGAGTCCGCCGCCGCCGCGCTTGGCGGTCAGGGAGCCGTTCTCGGCCAGCGTGTAGGAGACGGGGCCGCGGTTGGACGCGACGAGGATGCGGGCAGCGTGCGCAGCGACCATGACGCGAGCCTAGCCCGTGACAGATCGACTCAAACGTGCCCGGCCCGGGCAGAGCTCCTCGGTGCGGGTGCGTAGCTCCGACGGGGGAGCGCCACCTCACGGGGAGTCAGTTCTCCCACTGGCGACGGTCAGGGCTTGACGCCGACCCCGACCCAGAGGCTGACCTCGCTGTCGGAGAGCGCCTCGACGGGCTCCGGCGAGGAGTGGCCGCCGTCGGCCACCGGGCGCCAGCGGTGAGCCACTTCCACTCCGGGCTCCAGCATCTCCAGACCGCTGAAGAACCGCTCGACCTCGCTCCGGGAACGGACCTGGGTGGCGGTGCCGGCCGCGGCGTAGATGGCCTGGATGTCCCCCCAGGTGCCGGGATCGAAGTCCGCGGTGCAGTGGGTTATGGCCAGTGTGCTCCCCGAGGGCAGTGCGCCCATCAGGCGGTCGACGGTGCCGTAGGGGTCCGTGCTGTCGGGGAGGAAGTGCAGCAGGGCGTTGAGGGAGAGAGCCACCGGCCGCCGCAGGTCGAGGGTGTCGGCCAGTTCTCCGGAGCCCAGGATCGCCTCCGGGTCGGTGGCGTCCGCCTGGATGTACGCGGTGCGGCCCTCGGGTGAGCTGGTGAGCAGCGCGCGGGCGTGGGTGAGGACGATGGGGTCGTTGTCGACGTAGACCACCCTGGCCTCTGGGGCGATCTCCTGGGCGACCTCGTGGAGGTTGGGCGAGGTGGGGATGCCGGTGCCGATGTCGAGCCACTGGCGTATCCCGAGGTCCTCGGCGAGCACTCTGGTGACCCGGTGCAGGAAGGAGCGGTTCTCCTTGGCGCAGACGAAGACGCTGGGCCAGGTCTCCGCGACCTTCTCGGCGGCCGCCCGGTCCGCCGCGTAGTTGGTCTTGCCGCGCAGGTAGTAGTCGTACATGCGGGCGGAGTGCGCCCTGTCGAGCCTCAGGTCGATGGACCGGGGGTCGCCGCCGGCGTCGTGCTGGGCCACGGTCGCGCCTTCCGAGGGTGGGGGGTGTCCTTTGGTATGGAACGCTGCGCCGCATCGTAGTCGTTTCACTGCTGCAAGTAACAAGTGTTCTGGTGGAACTCCCCGGAGGAAAAGGGCCATTCGGCTGCCGCGGCGGTGAGCGAGCGAGGCCGCCCTCCGGGAGAGCGACATGATTCGGCCACCCGTGGTGCCGGCCTCGCCGGTGCCGCCGGCCGAGGGGGCCTTCCGGGCCAAGAGTCCTCGGTGGTCGGCCGGGTGGCGGGGGAGCGGTTGGTCTCGCCCCCATTCATGCCGGAGTGACGGTATGTGGGGTGGTACTCGATGGGTTTCGGCTCGGCGGTTCCGTCGGCGTTATGTCCGGTGGACCGCTGAAGTCCCCGAAGAAGTGTGTGTGCACCGGAATCAGCTCGGCTGTCCGCTCCCGGCTAGCGACGATGAGCGAACAACTCCGTTCAGAAATTGGCTCGTTCTATATGCGGTCGATCAAGCTGTGGCTATGCTGCGAACCGATCAGCACTGCCGTAAGGATCTAAGGGTTGTCTCGGTCGCCCTGTCGGCCAGGGCGGCCGAGACAACCCTTAGGCAACAAGTGCCCCAACAGGCAACGTTCGCCCGTCGCGACGCCCGACGCGCGCTCTCGCCGACACCGGCCGGAAGTCCGAGTACCAGTACGAGCTTCTGACCGGCGCGCCGCGAGCAGCCGCCGGAAGCCGCCCTTCCACGGGCGAACGTTGCCTGCTGTGGCACTGGTACCGCCTCAGGCCCACGGCCGGTCGCCTGTTCGCTTGCCTCCGAACAGCGTTCTCAGGCTGATCCCGCCCCCGATTCCCTTCCCATGGTTCGAGGATGTCAATGGTTCGTTCCGGAGAGTCATCCGGAGAACACCGACCGGCGTCAGCCTGGCCCGGTGTGGCCGCCAGTGGCCTGCTGATCGCGGCCACGGTGTTGATCTGCTTCCTGGTCCACCCCGCCGCCCGCGTCCCGGTCGCCTGGTGCGGTGGCGTCGCGCTCGTGCTGCTGTGGGTGGCGACGGCCGTCACCAGACGCCGGCTGCTGGCCCACTCCGCCGCACTGGCGGGCCGCGCCGACGAACTGCAGCGGCAGAGCGAGCGCCAGGACGCCGACATGCTCCTGCTGGCCGAGCAGGTGCTGCCGGACGCGGTGGAACTGCTGCTGCAGGGCGCCTCGGTGGAGGAGGTACTGCACCAGGTCAGCTCCGACCCCGACCAGGGGGTCTCGCTGCACGGGGCGAGGACCGCGGTGGTGCGCACCGTCCTGGAGGCGGTCGCGGCCGAGGAGGGGCTGCGCGACTCGGCACAGCGCGCCTTCGTCAGCATCGCCCGCCGGGTCCAGGCGATCGTGCACCAGCAGGCCGAGGAAGTCCGGGAGATGCAGAACCGGCACGGCAGCAACCCGCAGGTCGTCAAGGACCTGATGCAGCTGGACCACTACAACGCGCTGACCGGTCGACTGGCGGACGGCGTCGCCGTCCTCGGCGGAGCCCGCTCCGGACGCCGCTGGAGCAGCGCCTTCCCCCTGGTCACCGTCTTGCGCGGGGCGATGTCGCGGATCGCGGACTACCCGCGTGTGACGCTGCACCCGGTCGGCGACATCGCCGTGGTGGGGCCCACCGTCGAACCGCTCATCCACGCCGTCGCCGAACTGCTGGACAACGCGACCCGCTACTCGCCGCCGCAGACCCAGGTGCACCTCTCCGCCACCGAGGTCCAGTCCGGTATCGCGGTCGAGATCGAGGACGGCGGCCTGGGGCTCAGCGCCGAAGGCAGGACGCGCGCCGAGGTCATGCTCAGGCAGGCCCAGGAAGGCATCGACCTCGACGACCTCGGCGAGACGCCGCGGCTCGGCCTGGCGGTCGTCGGACGTCTGGCCCGGGCCAACAACTTCCGTGTCTCCCTGCGGGAGTCGGCCTACGGCGGCGTCCGCGCCGTGCTCGTCATCCCGCGCGAGGCGCTGACCACCGAGCCGGCCGACGGGCGTCTGTACGGCATCGCCGCGGCCGCCGGCGCCACCGCCCGGCCCACCAAGCGTCCGACGATGGGCGGCACCCCTCAGCAGACCGCCAGCGGACTGCCGCAGCGCACCGGCCGGAGCAGGCAGCCGGCCGGGATGGTCAACGGAAGCCCGCGCCGCACCACCGGGGGCCTCCCGCAGCGCAGCAGCCGCCGGCGCCGGACGCAGGACACCGCGCCGCCCACGGGGCCGCTGACCGGGACCTCCGGGATGGAGCCGGACCGGGGTGCGACGGCCGCCACGGACCAGCCGGCGCGTCCCCCGGGCGAGTGGCTGGCCGCCTTCACCAGCAGTCAGAGCGAAGACAGGACGCCCCCGGAGCGGCCGCAGAGCGACGGCGACGGGGCCGAGCAGAAGAGGGAAGAGCTGTGATCCAGCAGAACATGGACTGGATGCTCAAGGACCTGGCATCCAGTGTCCCTCACACACGCCATGTGGTCGTGTTGTCGGCGGACGGTCTCTGTATGGCCAGGTACGACACCGAGATGGACACCGCCGACCGGTTGGCGGCGGCGTGTGCCGGCCTGCAGAGCCTGTCGGCCGCTGTCGGGGCGGAGTTCCCGCACGGCGACGGCGTCATGCGCATGGTCGTCATCGAGGTCAGTGGCGGCTTCTTCTATCTCATGGCGGCCGGTGACCGGGCCTACCTGGCGGTCCTGGCCGACGATGGGGTCGATTCCGGGCTGATGGGGCAGCGCATGCGCGACCTGGTGGCCCGTATCGGCGAGCACCTGACGAGTCCACCCCGCGATGGCAGGTAAGGCACATGAGCACACCGGAGGAGAGCGAATGGGACGAAGGGCGACCCGACCGGTTTTACGTCATCACCGGCGGCCGGAGCGGCACGGGAGAGGAACCGCTTGACCTGACGACGCTCATCTGCGCGGAGTCGCCCCCCGACTCCCGTATGCAGCCGGAGCGCGCGGCGATCGTGCGCCTGTGCAGCTCTCCACTCTCCGTGGTGGAGATCTCCTCCTACCTCCACCTCCCAGTCAGCGTGATCACCGCTCTGCTGGCCACCCTGCTGGAAGAGGGCCATGTGAGCGCCCGGTCGAGTATTCCGGCCGCCCTGCTACCTGACCGTGAACTGATCCAAGCGGTGATCCATGGACTCGAACAGCTTTGAGACGATAGACCAGCCGAGGGCCGAGGACCGGCTGCCGGCATCGGTGAGTACGTCAGCCAAGATCGTGGTGGTGGGCGGATTCGGGGTCGGGAAGACCACCATGGTGGGCGCGGTGAGCGAGATCCGGCCACTCACCACCGAGGAGACGATGACCCAGGCCGGGGTGGGGGTGGACGACACCGCCGGAGTGGCCAGCAAGACCGAGACCACGGTCGCGATGGACTTCGGCCGCATCAGCATCAGCGACAGCATGGTGCTCTACCTCTTCGGAACCCCGGGCCAGGAACGCTTCTGGTTCCTCTGGAAGGGCCTCTTCGAAGGGGCGCTCGGCGCGGTCGTCCTGGTCGACTCCCGGCGGCTGGACGTCAGCTTCGACGTCCTGGGCCGACTGGAGGACCTGGAGATGCCGTTCGTCGTGGCGGTCAACAACTTCCCCGACTCGCAACAGCACTCCATCGAGGAACTGCGGACCGCTCTCGACCTGCCGCCCGCCGTGCCGATCCTGTACTGCGACGCGCGGGACCGGTCCTCCAGCCGGGACGTACTGCTCCGGCTGATGCACTACCTCTACTCGTTGACCGCGGCCTCCGAGGTCTCCTGACCCCGGACCCGTCCGACCACCACACGACGACGCCATGGCGTCCCCGGCGGCGCGGTGCGCCCGCCGGGGGCCGGGGGGCCGTCCCCCGGCCCCCCGGCGGGTCAGGCGACGCGGCCCGCGGCCCGCCGGGCCAGGTACTCCGGCACGGTCACCATCGGCGGACGCTCCTCCGTCGGCACCTCGTGCACGTTCGGCTCGAAACCGCCCTCCGCGGAGCGGTGGAACTGGGTCAGCAGCGGGCGCACCGGCCCGCTCCCGGCGAACCGCTCGCGGCCCGCCAGCCGGGCCTGCGCGGTGCGGTAGATGGTGGCGGCCATCCGACCCAGCGCCGGGTCGTCCTGGTGGCGGTGGTGGCGCACACCGACATCCACCTGGGCGAGCGCGTCCAGACCGACCAGCTCCAACGAGTCGACGAGCATGCCCAACTCGACCCCGTAGCCCACCGGGAACGGTAGCCGTTCGAGCAGCGAGCGGCGGGCCGCGTACTCGCCGCCGAGCGGCTGCACGAAGCCGGCCAACTGCGGCCAGTGCAGGTTGAGCAGAGGCCGCGCGACCAACTCCGTGACCCGGCCGCCCTGCCCGCCGCCGTTCTCCAACGGCCGGTCGTAGACGGCCTTGACCAGCTGCAGCTCGGGATCGGTGAGCAGCGGGCCGACGATGCCGGAGACGAAGCGGGAGCGGAAATTCCGCAGGTCGGAGTCGACATAGCAGACGATCTCGCCGCTGGTGACCAGCAGCGACCGCCAGAGCACCTCTCCCTTGCCCGGCAGCGCGGGCAGCCGGGGCAGCACGGAGTCGCGGTGCACCACCCGGGCCCCCGCCTCGGCCGCCACCCCGGCGGTCCGGTCGGTGGAGCCGGAGTCCAGCACCACCAACTCGTCGACGAGCGGTGTGCCCGGCGTCATCAGCTCCTCGCGGATCGTCCGGACGATCGAACCGACCGTGGCCTCCTCGTCCAGGGCCGGAAGCACCACGCTGATCGTCCCCGCCGCGCCCGCCGCCTTCTTCGCGGTGAGCAGCAGCTCCAGCGAACGGTCGGCGGCCGACCAGGAGCGCCGATCCATCCAGCGTTCGACCTCTTCCAGCACGTGCTCTCGTCTCCCTGGTGTCAGTGATCTCCCGAGGCCATCTCGGGTTTCGGACGGCGGCTCGACCGCCCCTGCCCTTCGGTTACAGTCTTGAGCAATGCGTGTCGGGCCTCCACACGGGGGCCGCCGCGCGAACAAATGCCCGAGTGCTCCGCACCCGGTGCCATACCGCTCATCCAGAGGGGCAGAGGGAACGGCCCGTAGAAGCCCCGGCAACCATCCCGTCGGTCTCGTGTCGGTGGACGCGCTCAGCGTCACCGCGGCGCGAGGCTCCCGACGAGGGGAAGGTGCCAATTCCGGCTCATGGCGAAGTACGCCGTGGGAAAGATGAGGAGAAGGAGCCTCGCCTACATGGCTGCGCCAACCACCACACACGCCGAGAACACCCGGGACACCGCGGACGCCGTCGATCTGGGGCCCGCCGCGGCGCTCTCCTGCCGGGAGTGCGGGGAGCGCTCCCCGCTCGGCCCGAGCTTCGCCTGCCAGGCCTGTTTCGGGCCGCTCGAAGTCGCCTACGAGCTGCCCGAGGGCGACCCGGAGGCCCTCCGGCGGCGGATCGCCGCCGGGCCGGACAACATCTGGCGCTATGCGCCGCTGCTCCCGGTGCCCGCCGACGCCGCCGCCCACCCCAGCCTGAACCCGGGGTTCACCAAGCTGGTGAAGGCCGAGAACCTCGCCCGCGAGCTGGGGATCGAGGGCGGGCTCCACATCAAGGACGACTCGGGGAACCCGACCCACTCGTTCAAGGACCGGGTGGTGGCGATCGCCGTCGAAGCCGCCCGGGCCTTCGGCTTCACCACCCTGTCCTGCTCCTCCACCGGCAACCTCGCCGGGGCCGTGGGAGCCGCCGCCGCCCGGGCCGGACTGCGCTCCTGCGTTTTCATCCCGCACGACCTGGAACAGGGCAAGGTGGTGATGGCCGCGGTCTACGGCGGGGACCTGGTCGGCATCGAGGGCACCTACGACGACGTCAACCGCTTCTGCAGCGAACTGATCGGGGACCCGATCGGCGCGGACTGGGGTTTCGTCAACGTCAACCTGCGCCCGTACTACGGCGAGGGCTCCAAGACGCTCGCCTACGAGATCTGCGAGCAGCTCGGGTGGCGGCTGCCGGACAACCTCGTCATCCCGATCGCCTCCGGATCCCAGCTCACCAAGATCGACAAGGGGCTGCGGGAGCTCGTCCGGCTCGGGCTGGTCGCCGACAAGCCGTACCGGATCTTCGGCGCCCAGGCGGAGGGGTGCTCCCCGGTGGCGCGGGCCTTCAAGGAGGGCCGGGACGTCGTACGGCCGGTGAAGCCGGACACCATCGCCAAGTCGCTGGCGATCGGCAACCCGGCCGACGGCCCCTACGTGCTGGACATCGCGCGGCGGACCGGCGGGGCCGTCGAGGACGTCGACGACGGGCAGATCGTCGAGGCGATCCGGCTGCTCGCGCGCACCGAGGGGATCTTCGCCGAGACCGCCGGTGGAGTGACCCTCGGGGTGCTGCGGAAGCTGCTGGCGAGCGGCCGGATCGATCCGGCCGAGGAGACCGTCGTGCTGAACACCGGCGACGGGCTGAAGACCCTGGACGCGGTGGCCGAGACCGCCGGACCGTCCGCCATCATCCGTCCGGATCTGGACTCGTTCCGAGAGGCAGGACTCGCATGAGCGTCAACGTTCGCATTCCGACCATTCTGCGCACCTACACCGGTGGCCGGTCCGAGGTGACGGCCGAGGGCGCCACCCTCGCCGACGTCCTCGCCGACCTGGAGCGGAACCACGAGGGGATCGCCGCCCGGGTGCTGGACGAGAGCGGGAAGCTCCGCCGGTTCGTCAACGTCTACGTGGGCGACGAGGACGTGCGCTTCGCCGAGGGGCTGGAGACCCGTACGCCGGACGGCGTGGGGGTGTCGATCATCCCCGCGGTCGCCGGCGGCTCCGGACACCTCCGAGCACAGCCCGAAGGTCCGGGCGCCTGAGCCGAGGAGTGGGCTGCCCCCTCCGCCGACAAGCGGAGGGGGCAATTCCATGCCCTTGAGCGCGGTACAGTTGTGGCGATCCCCGCGTTGGCCCTCGGTGGCCCGTTATGAAAACGCGACAAGATGCATCTGAAGTGTGAATGCCATTTGTCGCGTAAGTGCGTTTTGCCTGGCCCGAGTTGCCCGGAGATCCGCGGAATTGCGGGGAGATCTTCCTTTGCGGGCCGTCAGAATTCTCGTCCTGGTGGCCTGTTGCAGAGGGCAGCTATGCAGATACATTCAGCCGCGGTCGACGCGTTCCGGCGCACGCCCCATGGGGGTCTCTCCCTTGCTGTCCGGGTATGGGAGGGCTCAGGTGTGGCGAGGTCTGACCCGGGTCCGCGGAGTGCGGTCCTGCGCAAGGGCCAGTAATAGGGGAGTTAGGGATGGCTCAAGGCACCGTCAAGTGGTTCAACGCGGAGAAGGGGTACGGCTTCATCGCGGTCGACGGTGGTGCGGACGTCTTCGTGCACTACAGCGCGATTCAGATGGACGGCTACCGCACCCTCGAAGAAGGTCAGCGGGTCGAGTTCGAGATCTCGCAGGGCCAGAAGGGGCCGCAGGCGGACATGGTCCGCGTCGCCGGCTAGCGCGACTGATCCGATCGAGAGAGGGGTCCGCGTCCCGACGGGGCGCGGGCCCCTCGGCCTTCCCGGGAGCGGGTCGCGCGCCCGTCGTCGCCCGCGGCGGGGTCCTTCGGTGGCCGGCCGTCAGCGGTGCCCGCTTGCACTCGGATGGGTCGAGTGCTAATCATTGCGTTAGCACTCTCCTAGTGAGAGTGACAGAAGGACCGGGTCGGTGAGGTCCGCAGGCCGTCGGGGCAAGGAACCGAACGGCAGGCAGGCCGTCCGTCGCGGGCGCCAGCGCGGTCCGGAGAAATCCTCCCCCCTTAGGCCGGGGGGACCCCAAAGTCCTGGGAGGACCACTTCACATGGCCAAGACCATCGCGTTCGATGAGGAGGCACGGCGCGGTCTCGAGCGCGGGATGAACCAGCTCGCTGACGCCGTCAAGGTCACCCTTGGCCCCAAGGGCCGCAACGTCGTCCTCGAGAAGAAGTGGGGCGCCCCCACGATCACCAACGATGGTGTCTCCATCGCCAAGGAGATCGAGCTCGAGGACGCGTACGAGAAGATCGGCGCCGAGCTGGTCAAGGAGGTCGCGAAGAAGACGGACGACGTCGCCGGTGACGGCACGACGACCGCGACCGTCCTGGCCCAGGCGCTGGTCAAGGAGGGCCTGCGCAACGTGGCCGCGGGTGCCAACCCGATGGCCCTCAAGCGCGGTATCGAGCAGGCCGTCGAGGCCGTCTCCGCCGCCCTGCTGGAGCAGGCCAAGGACGTCGAGACCAAGGAGCAGATCGCTTCCACGGCCTCCATCTCCGCCGGCGACCCCCAGATCGGCGAGCTCATCGCCGAGGCGATGGACAAGGTCGGCAAGGAAGGCGTCATCACCGTCGAGGAGTCGCAGACCTTCGGGCTGGAGCTGGAGCTCACCGAGGGCATGCGCTTCGACAAGGGCTACATCTCGGCCTACTTCGCCACCGACATGGAGCGTATGGAGGCGTCGCTCGACGACCCGTACATCCTGATCGTCAACTCGAAGATCGGCTCGGTCAAGGACCTGCTGCCGCTCCTTGAGAAGGTCATGCAGTCCGGCAAGCCGCTGCTGATCATCGCCGAGGACGTCGAGGGCGAGGCGCTCTCCACCCTGGTCGTCAACAAGATCCGCGGCACCTTCAAGTCCGTCGCGGTGAAGGCCCCGGGCTTCGGTGACCGCCGCAAGGCCATGCTCGGCGACATCGCCATCCTCACCGGCGGCACGGTGATCTCCGAGGAGGTCGGCCTCAAGCTGGAGAACGCCGGTCTCGACCTGCTCGGCCGCGCCCGCAAGGTCGTCATCACCAAGGACGAGACCACCATCGTCGACGGTGCCGGCGACAGCGAGCAGGTGCAGGGCCGGGTCAACCAGATCCGCGCCGAGATCGAGAACTCGGACTCGGACTACGACCGCGAGAAGCTCCAGGAGCGGCTCGCCAAGCTGGCCGGCGGCGTGGCCGTCATCAAGGCCGGCGCCGCGACCGAGGTCGAGCTCAAGGAGCGCAAGCACCGCATCGAGGACGCGGTGCGCAACGCCAAGGCCGCCGTCGAGGAGGGCATCGTCGCCGGTGGCGGTGTGGCCCTGCTGCAGACCGTCTCCGTCTTCGAGAAGCTCGAGCTCGAGGGTGACGAGGCCACCGGTGCGCAGGCCGTCAAGCTGGCGCTGGAGGCCCCGCTCAAGCAGATCGCGGTCAACGCCGGCCTTGAGGGCGGCGTCATCGTGGAGAAGGTCCGCGGCCTGACCCCGGGCCACGGCCTGAACGCCGCGACCGGCGAGTACGGCGACCTCATCGCCGAGGGCGTCATCGACCCGGCCAAGGTCACCCGCTCCGCGCTGCAGAACGCCGCGTCGATCGCCGCGCTCTTCCTCACCACCGAAGCGGTCATCGCCGACAAGCCGGAGAAGGCCGCCGCGGCCGCTCCGGGCGGTATGCCCGGCGGTGACATGGACTTCTGATCCCTCAAGGATCAGCCGTCCAGGCGACGTACCGAGGGCGGCACCCCCTGACCGGGGGGTGCCGCCCTCGCGCCGTTCCCGGCGCCTGCTCCGAGCGTCGGCGGGAGCCCGCGCCGTGTCGTCCGAAAACCGGGTGCGGAGCATCGGCCGGTGGTGTGGGATCGGGCCATGGCCATGGTGTTGGGTAAGCCGGGAGTCGACGGGTTGGACGGTGCCCTGGGCGCGCTGCGCGACTGGCAGTACGACGGGGCCCCGATGCAGCTGCACCCGGGCGATGTGGGCTGGTACTGGCGGTTCGGGGCGGAGGCGACGGCCGCGGCGGTCCGGACCTGGAGCCGGGACGGACGGATCCTCGCCGTCGGACTGCTGGACGGCCCGGGCCTGCTGCGGCTGACGATCGCGCCGGACGCCCGGCGGGACGAGGAACTGGCGCGGCGGCTCGTCGCGGACCTGAGCGAGCCGGGGCGCGGTGTACTGCCGGAGGGGAAGGCGTACGTCGAGGCGCCGGCGGGCGCGCTCGTCCAGAAGCTGCTCTCCGCGGCCGGCTGGGACACCGACGAGCCGTGGACCCCGCTCCGCCGCGACCTAGCGGAGCCCGTCCGGGACCCGGGCGTGCGGATCGAGGTGACCGGACCGGAGCGGGTGCCCGAGCGGACCGCCGTGCACCGGGCCTCGTTCGACAGCCCGACGTTCACCGACGAGCGCTGGCACGCGATGGCCGCCGGAACGCCGTACGCCGACGCCCGGTGCCTCGTCGCGTACGACGGCCGGGGCGAGGCGGTGGCGGCGGTGACGGTGTGGTCGGCCGGGCCGGGGAAGCCCGGGCTGCTCGAACCGATGGGCGTCCACCCGGAGCACCGCGGTCACGGCTACGGAAGGGCGATCACCGTCGCCGCGGCGGCCGCGCTCCGGAAGCTGGGCTCGTCGAGCGCGCTCGTCTGCACCCCGAGCTCCAACGCCGGCGCCGTCGCCACCTACGCGTCGGGCGGCTTCCAGCGGCTCCCGGAGGTCCGGGACCGACGCCGGGACGCCTGAGGGCGGTGCGTGGGCCCCGGTGGGTCTTCCGACGGTCACGTCCGCCGGAACACCGGGCCACGGTCCGCGTGCGCCGGACCGGGACCGCCGCACGCCGACCGCCATCGCTCCCGCCGCCGTGCACCCGGGACCAACCGGGGCGGGAGAGGCCCTCCGCCCGTGTTCAGTCCGCGGTCCGCGACAGCGCCTCACGCAGATGGCCCGAGGTGGCCGCGAGCAGTTCGGCCGCCCGCTCGGGCGCGGTTCCGGTGAGGATCACCAGGATGGCGTTCTTCACCTCGCCCCCGGTGGCGGTCAACGCCGCGTCCACCTCCTGCTCGGAGGCGCCGGTGGCCAGCGAGACGATCCGGCGGGAACGCGCCCGGAGCTTCTCGTTCGACGCCCGGACGTCGACCATCAGGTTGCCGTAGGTCTTGCCGAGCCGGATCATCGCGATGGTCGAGATCATGTTCAGCACCAGCTTCTGAGCGGTGCCCGCCTTCAACCGGGTGGACCCGGTGAGCAGTTCCGGGCCGACGACCACTTCGATGCCGTGCTCCGCGGCGGCGGCGAGCGCCGAGCCGGGGTTGCAGGACAGCCCGATGGTGAGCGCGCCGAGCCGCCGGGCGTGCTCGACCGCCCCCACGGCGTACGGGGTGCGGCCCGAAGCCGAGATGCCCACCACCGCGTCCTGGGCGGTGAGCCCGATGCGGTCCAGGTCCTCGGCGGCCAACTGGCGGCTGTCCTCGGCCCCCTCGGCGGAGCTCACCATCGCGGACGGGCCGCCCGCGATCAGCCCGACGACCTTCGTCGGGTCGGTGTTGAAGGTCGGCGGGCACTCGCTGGCGTCGAGGATGCCGAGCCGGCCGGCGGTGCCGGCGCCGATGTAGATCAGCCGTCCGTCGCCGGCCAACCGCTGCGCCACGGCGTCGATGGCGGCGGCGATCTGCGGCAGCCGCTCCGCCACGGCGGCCGGTACGGAGGCGTCCTCACCGTTCATGATCTTCGCGATCTCCGGGGTGGGGAGCCGGTCGATCTCGGCGAACTCACTGCGGAAGGCCTCGGTGGCGAGGGTGTCCAGCTGGGCCCGAAGCTCACCGAATTCGGGGCTCGCGGAGTCGGCGGTGGAGGTCATGGATATGGGGCTCTACTTTCGCTGGGATCCGTGGGTGACAGAGCAACGACGGGAGGAAGCAACGACGAGGAGGGAGGTTCGGTCACTGCCGAGGGCTGTGCCGGTGCGCCAGCGCCTCGTAGGACGCGGAGAGCGCGGGCGCCGCGGTCTGGTAGGTGCGCTGCGCCACCCCGACGAACAGGCAGTCCACCACCAGCAGTTGGCTCGTCCGGCTGGACATCGCCGCCGGCCGCAACTCGCTCTCCCGGGCGTTGGAGGTGGGCAGCAGGTGGTCGGCGTACTGCGAGATCTCCCCGTCCGGGCGACCGGTGATGGCGACGGTCGTCGCCCCCTGGTCGAAGGCGGCTCGCAACGGTTCGATGACGTCCACCGTGCGCCCCGAGTGGCTGATGGCCACCGCGACGTCCCCCGGGCGCAACTGCACGGCGTTGGTCACCGCCAGATGGGTGTCCGGGTGCGCGTGCGCGATCAGACCGATGCGCAGCAGCTTCTGCGCCAGGTCCTGCGCCACCAGGTTGGAGGCCCCTATGCCGTACACGTCCACGCGGCGGGCGGTGGCCAGCGCCTCGATCACCGGCTCCAACTGCGCCGCGTCCAGCCCCGCCGCGGTGTCGGCGAGGCACTGCCGCTGCTCCTCGGCGAGCTTGGCGACCACATCGTCGATCGGGTCGTCGACGGCTATGTCGGCGGTCACCGCCGGCGGGTTCCCGGACTGCTGCTGGGCCGCGAGACCGGCGAGCGCCAGCCGGAGGTCCCGGTAGCCCGGATAGCCGAGGACCCTGGCGGTGCGGACCACGGTGGCCTCACTGGTGCCGGTACGCTCGGCGAGACCGGTGACGGTGAGCGCCGCGCAGCCGGCGGGGTCGGCGGCCACCGCTTCGGCCACCCGCTGCATGGAACGGGTCATCGACGGCCCCAGCGTCCTGACCTTCGCCGCGAGCGCGGCCGGCGGGGGGAGCACGGCGGGGGACGGGCCGGACGACGGCGGCCTGGTGAAACTTTCCTTCAGGTCGCTGCTCATATTTGAAATCTATTTTCATCGGCGGGTGGCGTCAACCCCTCCGCCGCGCCGGCCGCGTCCGCGGTCGCGGAAGATCCGCCGCGAGGTGCTCCCGGCGGACCGAAGCGGGAGGATGGGGGCATGGAGTTGGAACAGGCGCTACACGCGGCCCGGGCGCTGGTGCTCGCCGATCTGTCGGCCGACGATGTGGCGGTCGCCGACGTGGTGTCGCTGGTCGAGGACGCGGTGGCGCACCGGCGGTGGTGGGTGGAGCAGTGGCCGGAGGGGGTCGGCTTCGTGGCGGGCCTGGTCGCCCAGGACGTGCAGGACGCGCTGCTGGAACGGTACGGACGGTGGCCGCTCTGCCCGGTCTGCACGGACCTCAACGACCCGCACCCGCTCGACATCCAGCCCGAGCTGGGCACCGACCCGCACTGGGTCTGCCCGAAGACCGGGGTGGCGGTCGCCCGGATCGGCGCGCTGAACAGCGTGCGGAGGGGCTGACCGGGTGACGGTCTACATCGACCCGCCGAACTGGCCGGGCCACGGGCGCATGTGGTCCCACCTGATCAGCGACCGCTCCTTCGGGGAGCTGCACGCCTTCGCCGCACAGCTCGGTGTGCCGCCGCGGGCCTTCGAACGCGACCACTACGACCTGCCGAGCGAGTGGTACGCCCCGGCGGTGACGGCCGGCGCGGTGGAGATCGGTTCCAAGGAGCTGGTGCGGCTGCTGCACGCCGCCGGCCTGCGGCGCCCCAAGGGCAGGTGTGCGCCCGCGGTCGGCGTCCGTGCCACCTTGGAGTCCCGATGAGCCGCCCTCGCTACGCGGATGCGGGCTACGGGCGCTGCGGCACCTCCTGCCGTGGGAGGGAGGAGGCGACCAGGCGGCTGCTCTCCCGGCGCTGGTAGCGCAGCGAGACGGCCGCCGTGCCCAGTGCGAGGGCGGTGAGCACGGCGCCCGCCCACCCCGTGGCGGCGAATCCGAGGTCGGCGTCGATGACCGTGCCCCCGATCCAGGGGCCGCCGGTGTTCCCGAGGTTGAACGCGGCGGTGGTGGTGGCACCGGCCAGGGTCGGGGCGGCGCCCGCGACGTTGAACATCCGGGCGTTGAGCGCCGGGGCGGTGTAGAAGGCCGAGATGCCGAGCAGGAACGAGACGGCGACGATCACCACCGGCAGGCCGGCGGTCAGGCCGGCCGTGACGAGCAGCAGCGTCGAGGCCCCGGTGCCGGTGAGCAGCACCCCGAACAGATGGGCGTCCGCCACCCGGCCGCCGATGGCGGCGCCGATCACCGCGCCGATGCCGAAGAGCCCCAGCACCATCGGAACCCAGTGCTCGGCCAACCCCGCGACCTCGGTGAGCAGCGGGGCGAGGTAGCTGAAGAAGCAGAACGTGCCGCCGGCCGCCAGCGCCACCGTGGCGATGGCGAGCCACACCTGACGCTGCCGGAAGACCATCAGCTCCGTACGGACCCGGGGCCGCTCCGCCGGCAGCGGAATGGCCGGAACGAGCGTGACCACCCCGACGAGGGCCACCGCGGAGGCCGCCGCCACCGCCCAGAAGGCCGAGCGCCAGCCCAGGTGTTCACCGAGGAAGGCACCGGCCGGCACCCCGAGGACGTTGGCGACGCTCAACCCGCCGATCATCACCGCCATGGCGCGGGCCCGGGAGGTCACCGGGACCATCGCGATCGCCACCGCCGAACCGACCGCCCAGAAGCCGGCGCAGGCCAGGGCGCTGACCACCCGGGAGGCGAACAGCAACGGGTAGTCCGGTGCGAGCGCGCCGGCGACCTGACCCACCCCGAAGGCGGCGAGCAGGGCGACCAGCGTGGTCCGGCGCGGCAGTCGCAGGGTGGCGATGGCGAGCAGTGGCGCGCCGACCACCATGCCGATGGCGAAGGCGGAGATCAGCAGGCCCGCCTGCGGGATGGTGACCTCCATGTCCTCGGCGATCGGCGGCAGCAGCCCGGAGAGCATGAACTCCGAGGTGCCGAGGGCGAAGACGGAGAGGCCGAGTACGTAGACGGCTATGGGCATGCGGGAATCGCTGTCTGACACGGTCGTTGGCAGCGCGGCACCGGCCGCGGTTATTCCTGGGGCGGCCGGCGGCCCAGCGGAACCAGCTGTTCCGGAACCTCCGGCTATTCCTGGGAACCCAGCAACTCCAGCTCGGTCAGAACGTTGCGACGGGCGATCGACTCCCAGCGGCCGTGCCCGGCAGGGGTGCGGAACAGCCGGGGGAGCGCCAGGAGATCCCGCAGGACGGCCGCCCGCCCCTCCCGGAACTCCGCGTCGGGTACGAAGCCGTACTCCTGCCGGACGGCCGCCGCGTACGTCGCGTAGGCCTCGGGGGGCCCGGCGAGGACGGCGAGATCGGCGTCACAGAGCACCTCGCCTTCGCGGTCGCCCGGCGCGGGGTCATGGCGCACCGTCAGACGCACCAACCGCGCCGCCTCCGCGGTGCGGGCCGGATCGACCCCGGCCTCCGGCAGCGCCCGCTCGGCGAGACGGGCGCTGCGCTCCTCGTTCTCCGAGCGGTCGGGACGGTAGACGGCGTCGTGGAACCAGGCGGCGAGCCGCACGGTGTCCGGGGAACCGCAGTGGTCGGCCAGCTCGTCGACCCGGTCGAGGACGGCCGCCAGATGGCGGGTGGTGTGGTAGTGCCGCTGCGGCTCCGACCAGCGGGCCAGCAACTCCTCCCCGAACGGTGTGGGGTCCGGAGCGGTGTCCTGCCGGCAGCGGCGCAGCAGCTCGCTCCAGCGGGTGAGGAGGGGATCGGCCATGATCCCCATTGTGGGCCAGAACCGCCCCGATTCCGTGCCCGCAAAGCGCCGTCACCGGGTTTCGGTGCGGTACGGCGTATGGCAGTCTGGGGTTATGTCTAGACCATTGCTCGAGGTCATCGCCCTCGACGCCCGGGACGCGGCCGCCGCGCAGGACGGAGGGGCGGACCGCCTTGAACTGGTCGCCGACATGGATGCCGGCGGACTGACCCCGCCCGGCCGGGTCTTCTCGCAGGTCCGGGCCGCCGTCGACCTCCCCCTGCGGGTGATGCTCCGGTCCCGGGGCGACTTCGCCGCCGGCGACATCGACGCGCTCTGCGCCACGGCCGAGTCACTGCTCGAACAGGGCGCCCGGGAGTTCGTCCTCGGCTTCCTCGACGCCCACCACCACGCCGACCTGGTGGCGGTGGAGCGAGTGGTCGAGGTGATCGAGGGGTGCCCCTGGACCTTCCACCGGGCCATCGACCACGCCGCCGACCGGGACGCGCTGCGCAAGCAACTCGCCGACCTGCCCGGGCTGGACGCCTACCTCACCGCCGGCGCCCCGCAGGGCGTCGACACCGGTCTCACCACCCTGCGGACCGAAGCCTCCCGGAGCGGCCAACCGGGTTACGAACCCCGGCTCATGGTCGGCGGCGGTCTTAGGCTGGAGCACCTCGCCGAACTCCGGGCGGCCGGGGTCGGCGCCTTCCACATCGGCGGCGCGGCCCGGCCCGAGGGCTGGCGGAGTCCGGTGGACGCCGCCGCCGTCAGGGCCTGGCGCGAGCGGTTGTGAGCCCCGCTCGCCGGAGGCCGGTAGCTCTGCCGCCGTCGGGGGGCGGGCGCGGTGCAGCGGGCGGGTTCCGGTCGGGGCCGCGCGGTCGTCACCTGCGGACTTTGGGCCTGGTATAGGCCTTTGGGCCCTGTCGGTGGGCCCCCGTGCCGCCGTTACGGTTCCATCCCCGGCGGGCGTAGGGCCCCCGGTGACGCGAGCGAACCACGTCGAGGTGACACGTTGAAGCACAGGGACCGGATACGCCGCGGAACGCACACGGGCGCGGGGCAGACGACGGTCGAGTACCTGGGGATGGTGGGCCTCATCGTCCTCGTTGTCGGCGCGCTCCTCAGCACCGCCGTCGTGGGAGACGTCTCCAGCACCGCACACCGGAAGATCTGCCGCGCCTTCGGTGCCGACTGTGGCTCCGACAACGATGTCGACGGTGCGGGCGACGGTGACGGCGGTGAGCAGCACTCCGATCCCGACGGAGACGTCGAGCCCGCCACCGCCTCCGGGGAGGACAACAGCGGGCACGACGGCGAATCCGAGGGCAAGGCCGAGGGCGGCAACGGGAACGCGCTCCCCGAGCTGTGCTTCGAGCCCCGGGAGCGGGCCTCGAACTCGAACATCTCCGTCCCGGGCAACGGCCCCGTCAGCACGGCGGCCGCCTGGGGCTACTCCTGGCTGGTCAACTTCGTCATCGACAAGATCAACAACGAGAAGAAGAAGGAGAAGCGGGTCCAGAAGGCGATCGAGGACCTCGCCTACTGCCTGCCCGACCACAACATCGTCATCGCCCAGCCGCACGAGGGCAACCTCCAGGAGATGGACGGTGCGGCGCTGATCGAGACTGTCGACATCAGCGGTACGACGTACCGTGTCTACGCGTTCAAGAGCGGCAAGTTCACCTGGGCGGACGATGCCGACCTCGGCTGGAAGAACCGCGGGTTCCGCGGCTACTACGACGTCAGCGACGACCGGCGCACCGTCACCTTCGAGGAGCCGCCCCGTCGCAAGCGGAAGAAGGACTGGAAACCCGGCGACGAGGGCTGCCAGATCGAGGGGGAGGAACTGCCCGACCGGAGCCGGTACTACAACACCTACTCCCCACTGGACAAGGAGGCGTCGGCCCAGGCGGTCCGGATGCTGGTGAACGACATGCGCCGCTGCTTCCCCGACTACAACGTGGTCGCGATGCACTCCGAGCAGTCCTCGCACTGGGTCGACAAGCCGGACTCCTTCATCCACGAGGGCAGGTACCGGCTGAACTCCACCAAGTACCACGATGACGAGACCGGGGACGACATCGAGTCCGGCAGGGCCGTCTTCGACCTCTACGTCTTCGACAAGGGCACCTTCAGCAACGACGGCGACGGCGGCTACATCAACTGGGCCTTCTACGGCGACTTCGACCGCGACGGCGGGAAGGTGACCTTCGAGCAGCCGGAACCCGCCGACCTCGACGCCGACTCCTCCCTCACCGGCAAGGGCAAGGTCAACTTCAACGACGGGAAGCCGAAGTACACCGACGGCGGGCCGTACCCCGGTACCGACTACTCCGGCAAGGTGCCGGGCGACGACGCCGAGCTGACCCATTCACTGATCGAGGAGTACAGCCGCGCCTTCCCCGACACCAACATCATCGCGGTGAAGTCGTTCAACGACCTCTCCTTCTCCGGGGTGTCCGGTCTCGAACACCTCGCGGTGGTCGACGGTGTCGACGTGTTCGCCATCGACGAGGGGACCATCACCAACAAGGGCGACGGCGGATGGAAGAACTGGGGCTTCGCGGGCACCTTCGAACGCGGCGAGGACTCGAAGGAGGTGACCTTCCGCAGCCGGTGAGGCCGGTCGCGGGGAGGGGGAATCCCCGTCCAGCACTCTCAGTATTGCGATGCCTCCGCGCCCCCTCAGCCTTGTGAGGCCGGCCACTCCCCGCGGCGAACCGACGAAGGGGCGCTGGGGACGGACCCGCCTGGGAAAGGTGGTCCGCCACCCGCCACCTGCCCGCCAGGATCAGGCGCCCTCGCTGGGAACGTCCGGTGCGTGGACGGCACGCGGCAGGCGAGCCGGAGATGGCCGCTGAGCCGGCCGGGGACCAGTTACCGACGCCGGCCCGAAGCAGCCACCGAGCGGTGCCGGCCTTCTGCACGGCGGCGTTTGTCGACGCGCCGGAGCGCGTCCGGCAGGACGCTCTCAGAGGTCGAGCACCAGCCGGGGCGTCTTCGACCGGCCGACGCAGATCATCATCGTCTTGCCGCGCTCCCGCTCCCGCTCGCTCAGCAGCGTGTCGCGGTGCTCCGGGACGCCCTCCAGGACCCGGGTCTCGCAGGTGCCGCAGAAGCCCTCCTCGCAGGAGGACATCACCTCCGGCGCCACCTCGCGGATCGTGTCGAGGATCGAGCGGCCCGGCGGGACCGTCAGGACCTCGCCGGAGCGGCGGAGTTCGACCTCGAAGGGGCTCTCCGCACCGTCCGCGTCGCCCGACTCGCCGGAGTCCGCGTCCGAGTCGGCGGTCACCGGTGCGCCGAAGCGCTCGAAGTGCAGCTCGAACGCGGCCCCGCTGTCGGCATGACGCTGCTGCACGGCGGTGAGCAGCCCTTCCGGTCCGCAGCAGTACACGGCGGTGTTCGGCTCGACACCGGTGAGCAGCGCGTCGAGGTCCAGCGGCCCGCGCTCGTCCTGCGGCACGAACTCGATCCGGTCGGGCCCCAGCCCCCGCAGCTCCTCGGTGAACGCCATGGACGACCGCGACCGGCCGCCGTACGCCAGCCGCCAGTCCAGTCCCCGGGCGCTCACCTCCCGCACCATCGCCAGAATGGGTGTGATGCCGATGCCGCCCGCGATGAAGAGGTGGTGCTCCGCGTCGGCCAGCGGGAAGCGGTTGCGGGGGCCCCGGACCGAGACCGTCCTGCCGACGAGGGCGGTCTCGTGGATCTCGCGGGAGCCGCCGCGGCCGTCCTCGACCAGCAGCACGGCGACCGTGTAGCCGTGCCGGTCCTCCGGGCGCCCGCAGAGCGAGTACTGGCGGACCAGGCCCGAAGGCAGCACCAGGTCCAGGTGGGCGCCCGGGCTCCAGGGCGGCAGCGGAGCGCCGGAAGGGTCGACCACACGCAGCGACAGCACGCCGTCGGCCTGCCAGCTGACGTTCTGCACCAGGAGTTCGCGCACCGCCTCGCTGCCGCCGGTGCTCGGGTCGGCTGGGGTGTCGGCGGCGGCGAGCGGTGCCGGGGGAGGGTTCAACAGGTCGGTCATCGGTATCGCAATCGTGACGTCGGGCTGTGGGCGGACACGGGGGCGCGCGGCTTACGGGGCTGCCACGGGTTCGCGGGCGCCACCGCGCAGGACGTCGAGGAAGGGGGCGGCGAGCGCCACGCCGCGCACCACGACGAGCATGTCGGCGGCCTCCCGCAGCGCGGCCATCGCGGTGTTGCCGCGCGGGGTGTCCCAGTTCTCCGAGCCGACGATCAGGGCGGCTATCAGCAAGCCCTGCGCGCGGGCGGCGTCCGCGACGGCGTGGCAGAGCGTCGGTGGCACCTCCGCGAGGTCGCTGGCGAGCAGCACCACCATGTCGGCCCCGTCCACCAGGGCGTCGACGTCGAGTCCGGTGGCCGAGGGCCGCCAGCCGTCCCGGTGCAGCGGTGCGCAGGCGAGCCTGATGTCCGCGCGGTCCGTTGAGCCGAGTTCGGCGACGCCGTGCACGGTCATCACCCGGTCCAGGCCGCGGTCGGCGAACGCCTCCTGGGTGCGTACGGCGTCGGCGCCGAGCGGCACGACGAGAACGTTCGCCTCGTAGGAGCGCCGTGTGCTGTTCATCGGATTTCCTCTCGCTCTTGACCTGTTGTCCGATCGGGTTCGGCCCACGGCCGGACGACGACATGCGGCGTCTGCGGACCCGTACCGGCCGCCAGCCGGTCGAGCATCGGGCCGACCTCGCCGAGCGGCAGGTGGACGGTCGGTACCTTCGCCAGCGTCGATCCGTCGGTGGCCAGGAGCTGGATGCTCTGGGTGACCCGTGCCGGTGCCCGGCCGCGCACCCCGCGGATGGTCGCGTTGAGCCGGGTCAGCCGCCCGGTGTCCAGGGGGGAGGGGGCCGCCCCGGTGCCGCCCGCCACGACGACCCGGCCTCCGTGGGCGAGCAGCTCCAGGGCCCCGGTGGCGGTCGCGGCCCGGGAGCCGGTGAGGTCCAGGACGACGTCGGCCATCCGACCTCCGGTGAGGCGGGTGACGTGCTCGCGCAGTGCCTTCTCGGAGTCCGCGGCGGCCTCCCCTCGCGGCCGGTCGGAATCCGGGTCCGTGTCCGGCGGCCCGGTGGCCGGTGCGGCTCCGGGGAGTTCCACGGTGTCCGCCCCCAGGTCGGCGGCGATCGCGAGCCTGGCTCGGTCCTGCGGAAGCCCGGCCACGAGGACCTCGCCGGCCCCGCCGTGCAGGGCGGCGGTGACGGCGGCGAGCCCGTGGTGGCCGGGCCCCAGCACCACGACCGTCTCGCCGCTCCGGAGCTGCCCGGCGCCCAGGACCCAGTCGAGCGCGTTGGCCAGCGGCAGGGTCCAGGCGGTGAGCTCCTCCGGGACCTCCTCCGGCACCGGGTGGACCACGGCCTCCGGCGGCAGGTGCAGGTACTGGGCGTTGCCGCCCCACAGCGAGGGTTCGTCGTCGGTGGGGACGAGGCCGACGCGGCGGCCGCCCTGCCACAGGTCGGTGCGCGGGCAGAGCCGGTACCGTCCCGCGGCGCACTGCTCGCAGTCCCGGCACGGCAGGTACTCCTCCACCACCACCCGGTCTCCGGGGGCGACGCCCCAGCGCCGGGCGGCGACATCGCCGACCTCGGTGATCCGGCCGTGGACGTGGTGCCCCAGGACGGTCGGCTGGTCGACCCCCTCGGCGTAGAGGGAGACGTCGGTGCCGCAGACACCGCTGGCCTCCACCCGCAGCCAGCCGCTCTCCGCACCGCTCGGCGGCAGCGGGAAGGAGCGGACCTCGGTGCCGCCCTCGGGGAGGGCCACGGCGGCCAGGGCGGTGTTGGGCAGGATCGCCGTCATCGCCGGAACCTCCGGCGCTTGGGGGGAGGGGGAGCGGCCTGGCTGTTGTCGACCTCTTCGCGGAGGTGCTGCCAGATGTCGTAGACCATCTCGCCGTACTCCGGCTGCTGCCGCAGTTCGAGGACGTGCCGGGGGCGCTCGAAGGGGACGTCGAAGAACGCCTTGGCGCGGCCCGGGCGCGCGGTCATCACCATGATCCGGTCGCCGAGGGTCACCGCCTCGTCGACGCTGTGCGTGATGAAGACGACCGTCTTGCGGGTCTCCTCCCAGATCCGCAGGAGTTCTTCCTGGAGCAGCGTCTTGTTCTGCTCGTCGAGCGCCGAGAACGGTTCGTCCATCAGCAGGATGTCGGGGTCGTTGGCGAAGGCGCGGGCGATGGAGACACGCTGTCGCATACCGCCGGAGAGCTGGTGCGGATAGCAGTCGGCGAACTGGGTCAGCCCGGTCTTGGCCAGGTAGTGGCCGACGGTCTCCTGGATCTGGCTCTCCGGGGCCCGGCGCATACGCAGCCCGTAGGAGGCGTTCTCCCGGACGGTCATCCAGGGGAAGAGCGAGTCGCCCTGGAAGACCAGGGAGTTCTCGGGGCGGCCGGCGGTCGGCCCGCACACCTCGACGTGCCCGCTGGTCTCCTTCTCCAGTCGGGCGAGGATGCGCAGCAGGGTGGTCTTACCGCATCCGCTGGGGCCGACGATCATGAAGAACTGGCCCCGGGGGATGTCCAGGTCGAGGGAGTCGAGCGCGGTGACCACACCGCCCTGGGTGCGGAACTCCTTGCGCAGCCCCCGCGTGGTGATCTTGATGTCGGCGGCCGGGGAGGGTGCGCCGGCGGGGGTGTCGGTGGTGGACGGCTTCTCCGCGGCGGCGCCCGGCTCCGCGCCCGGCAGCGTGGTGATGCCCTTCTGGTTCGTCATCGGTCGGCCTTCCAGGGGGTGATGGCGCGGGCGATCGAGTCGAGCAGCAGCGACATGACGTACCCGATGAGGGCGATGACCAGCAGGCCGACGTACATCGTCTCGACCGAGTAGAGCTGCCAGGCGTTCCAGATCATGAAGCCGAGGCCCGACTCGGCGCCCACCATCTCGGCGATCGCGATCAGGATCAGACCCAGTCCGGCCCCCAGTTCGATGCCGGTCATGATGCTGGGCATGGCCCCGGGGATGGCCACGGTGCGGAAGACCTGGAGCCGCTTGGCCCCGAAGTTCTTCGCCACGTCGTAGTAGATCGGCTGGATCTGCAGGACACCGGCGGTGGTGTTGAGGATGACGGGGTAGAACACGCCGATCGCCACCATGACGACCTTCGACATCTCGCCGAGCCCGAAGACCAGCAGGATCAGCGGCAGCAGCGCGCTCTTGGGGATCGGGTAGGTGCCCGAGATCAGCGGCGAGAGCGCGGCCCGCACGCCTCGGCTGAGTCCCATGACGACGCCCAGCAGCAGGCCCGGCACCAGACCGAGCCAGAAGCCGAAGAAGAGTCGCCGCAGACTGGCCCAGGTGTGGCCCCACAGCTCGCCGTTGGAGACCGACTCGATCATCCGCTGGAAGATGTTGCTGGGGGCGGGGAAGAACCGCGCGTCGATGGCGCCGGTGCGGGCGAGGACCTCCCAGACCAGCAGGAGGGCCAGCGGGGTGACGACGGCCAGGAGGCGGTCGCGCTGCCGCGGGCTCAGCCGGGGTTCACGGCGGGCGGGCGGACCGCTCCTCTCGGGGGCGGTCTCCCGGGCCGGGCTGGTGGCGGGGGTCGGGGTGGAGGTGGCTGGAGGGGACATGAGCACTCCTTCGGGGCCGGGCCGGTGGTGGCCCAGGCCCTGTCTGACAGATAGCGCCGCCGGCCCGGAGGGCGTGGCCTGCGGCGGCTGCGGCCTGCGAGCGCGAGTCGCAGGGGCGTCCTCGTACTTCGCGTACTCGGACCGGACCGGCAACGCGGCTGCGGGCAGCCGCCGGCGGTGGGCCGGGGTGGTGCGTGCCGGGTGTGGTGGGTCGGGACGGGGGCGGGGGTGTGCCGTCCGGTCCCCGGAGGGAGCCGAACGACCCACCGAGCGGCGCAGTGCCGGGCAGCGTCCGCCCGTCCGGGAGCGGCGTCCGGCGCGGGTGGCCGCACGGCGGCCGGAAGTCCTCGTACTGGATCCACCGGGACTTCCGGTGAACGCGGCGGGCGGGCGCCTCCCGGTGGTGGCCGGGGGGACGCGCGCCGGGCGTCGCGACGGGGCGGACATCGCCTGATGCGGTGCTAGGAGCCGGACTTGTCGGCCGGGCCGAGCTTCTTGACGGCCGCCTCGGCGAACGAGGTGTCGACGAGGTCGTCGACGGAGGCCTTGCCCTCCAGCCAGCCCTGCTTCTCGAAGAAGTCGTAGTCCTGGTGGAGGCTTTCGACGTTGACCTTCCCGTCCGGGTGGACGTAGTTCGCCACCAGCGACTGGTACAGCTTCGGCTCGATGCCGGTGGCCTCGCTGACGATGCGGACGATCTCCTCGGAGCCCTTGCCGGTCACCTTGCCGTCGGACATCGCGGCCGTGTAGTCGCGGGCGCCGCGGAGGTAGGCGGTCATGAAGCAGTTGCCCACCTGGCTGTCCTTCTCGGCGAACGCGCCGCCGTAGAGCACCACGGCCAGTTGCTGGTTGTCGTAGTAGTCCGGCGGGGTGGCTATCCGGACGGCGAAGCCCTGCTTCTCGGCGATGCTCGCGGAGGGCTCGGTGGTCAGCCCGGCGTCGATGGCCTTGTTCTGGAAGGCGGTCACATGCTCGGCGAAGCCCAGGTACTCGTGTTTGACGTCGTCGTAGCCGAGCCCCTCCTTGTCCAGCATGACGGCGGCGGTGCTGGAGGTCGCGGTCGCCTGCGCGGGCTCGGCGAGCTTCAGGCCCTTCAGGTCGCGGATGCTCTTGACTCCGCTGTCGTAGAGGTCCTTGCGGACCATCAGCGGCATGTAGCCGTAGTTCTCGGGCATCGACCCCTTGTCGGCGACGATGCGCAGCTTCACGTCCCGGGCCACGGCGTTGTAGAAGCCGGCGGAGGGGGCGCCCGCCCCCACGTCGAGTTGTCCCGAGCCGAGCGGTGCGATCATCTTCGCCGCCGAGTCGAACGGCAGGAAGCGGACCTTCAGCCCCTGCTCCTCGAAGTAGCCCTTCTCCTTGGCCACGTAGAACGGCGCGTCGCTGGCGCTCTTGGTGACGCCGACGCGCACCGTCTTGCCCTCGCAGACGTCGCCGCCGGAGGCTGCCTCGGTGGAGTCGCCGGCGCAGCTGGTGGCCAGCAGCGCCAGGGAGGCCGTGGCAGCGGCCGCGGCGGCCCTCGCTCTCCGCGTGGTGCGGCCCTTCGCGGGCCTGCTCTTGTCCTTCACGCCCAGTTTCCCTTGTCTGTCGAGTCGGTCGGAGCGGCGGCACCCGCCGGGGCGGCCGTGGCCGGTGGCGGGTGCCCTCCGGAAGTCAGATGGAGACGAAGTCCTCTCCCGGCACGGCGACCAGGGCATCGCGTGCTCCTTCCTGGAAGGGCACGGAGGTCGGCAGGACCATGGAGGTGGAGCGGACCCGCTGGTGCTCCGGGTCGGTGCCCGGCAGCTCCGCGTCGTCGCCGCTCTCCTGGAGTTCCTCCAGCGCGGCGAGGAGCCTGCGCCGGGCCAGGATGATGCCGGCGTCGCTGGTGCCCAGCCGCTCCTTGGTGCGATCGCAGATGCGGCCCATGCTCTCCTGGAGCGAGGCGTCCTGCATGGAGATGCCCTCCACACCGCTGAAGCTCCGGCCCTCGCGCTGGGCCTGCCGGTCGATGAGGAAGTCGTTCTCCCGGTTGGCCACCGGGCGGTAGGTCCCGGGGACGTACTTGACGTGGATCCCGTCACCGGCGCGCATGGCCGCCAGTTCGTCCTCCCGGAGCGGGCGGGTGGGGTGGTAGTTGATGCTCCAGGCCCAGCAGTTCTCGTCGTCGATGGGGACCCAGGCGTGTCCGCCGAGCGGGTTGTGGGTGCCGAACGGCGGGATGATCGTGTACCAGGGCATGATCCACTGGGTGATCCGCCAGTAGTAGCTCTCCTCGTCGACGACCCTCCGGGCCCCGATCACCAGTCCGCCGTCGGACTCCACGACCTCGAACTTCGGCCGGGTGTCCGCCTTGATGTACTCCAGGCCCGCGGTGCCGGCGTGCATCGGGTCGTCGTCGATGTTGAAGCGGTGGGCGAAGGAGACGTGGCTGGAGTCGATGCCGCCCTCCATCGCCTGGAGGTAGTTGGACTCCTGGAGGCGCTTGGAGACGAACCGCTGGTCGTCGTCGAGCATGGCCCACTCGAGCTCCGGCGGCGCGGGCTTCTGCTCGGCGGGCCCCATGTACGTCCAGATGACACCGCCGCGCTCCACGCAGGGGTACGAGCGCTGCTTGATGCGCTCCTTGAACGCCGAACCCTCCGGCTCGGAGGGCATGTCGACGCAGTTGCCGTCCACGTCGTACTTCCAGCCGTGGTACGAGCAGCGCAGCCCGCACTCCTCGTTGCGGCCGAAGAAGAGCGACGCGGTGCGGTGGCTGCAGAACTCGTCGAGCAGGCCGATGCGGCCCTGCGAGTCCCGGAAGGCGATGAGCTGCTCGCCCAGCAGCTTGACCCGGACCGGGGGGCAGTCCGGCTCGGCGATCTCCTCCGCCAGCAGCGCCGGTATCCAGTAGCGGCGGAACAGGTCACCCATCGGGGTGCCGGGGCCGGTCCGGGTGAGGAGTTCGTTCTGGTCTTGAGTGAGCATGTCTACCTCTCTGGTGTGTTTCCGCCAAGCCGGTCGTGGGCCGTCAGGCCGGCCGGAGAGCTGGAGTGGGGCGGTGCTCGCGGCGTGGGAAGAGCGCGAGGACCGCGGCGACGGCGTTGGCTCCCATCACGGTGAGCCAGGCCGAGGGGTAGGAGCCGGTGTGGTCGACGATGAGGCCGAAGGCCATGGGGCCGACCGCGAATCCCAGGTACAGCCCGACGGCGAGGATCCCGGAGGCGATGCCGACGGTGTGGACGGGCGTGGCCCGCATCAGCGCGAGCATCAGGACGACGTTGGCGGCGATGCCGCTCGCCCCGAACAGGGCGGTGCCGCCCCAGATGAGCGCCGGGGTGTGGAGTTGCTCCGCCGCGAGCAGCAGGCAGGAGGCGAGTGCGGCGACGACCGCCAGGGTGAGCAGCGGGCCGCGGGAGTGCTGCGCCCGGTCGGCTATCCGGCCCCAGGTGATCCGGGCGACCAGGCCGATACCGCCGGCGATGGCCGCGGTGAGCCCAGCGGTCCGCACCGACATCTCCAGCCGCTCGAAGCCGTACAGGGGCAGGTAGACGTTGGTGGCCTGCAGCGCCGCACCGGCGGCGAACGCGTAACCGGTGAGCCACCAGACGACCGGCGGCAGTCCGCCTGATCCGCCCTCCCCGCCGGCCGGTGGCGCCGGACGCCCGGCGGGGACCGAACTCGGCAGTAGCGCCAGGCCCACCCCGGCGGCGACGGCCGCCAGGGCCACCGCTCCGCGCCAGCCCCACAGCAGCGCGGCGCTCGGCAGCAGCAGGCCGGCCGCGAACTGGCTCATCTGCACCCCGGACTGCTTCAGGCCCATCAGGTGGCCGCGCCGTCCCCGCGGGACGTGGGCCGCGATGAGCTGGTTGGTGACCGGGTTGGACATGGCCTGGGCCGCACCGCAGAGCGCGACCGCCGCCAGCAGCCAGCCGTAGGACGCGGCGCTCGCCGTACCGAGGAGGGCCAGTCCCGCCACGCCGAACAGCACCGCGAGGACCGTCCGCGGACTGAAGAGATCCGCGCAGCGGCCCACCAGGGGCGAGAGCAGGGCGGCCGTCAGGAACGCCGCGGTCGGCAGTGAGCCGAGACCGGCTCGGCTGAGCCCGAGGTCGGCCGTGACCAACGGGGCGGTGGCGGTGAGTCCGTAGAGGGCCAGCGGGCCGACACCCATCGACAGCGCGAGCGTTGGTGCGAAGCCCCTGGGAACGCCCGATCGGGAGCGGTTCGGATGAGGAGTATCCACCGGTCCCCCTTTCGCATGTCGAACGTTGGTGCGTAAAGTGATTGCACCGTAGAACTGCCGATTGGTGCCGTCAAGGGGTGGGTTCGAAAGATCGTGAGAGGCCGGATGGTGCTGACAATGCCTTTGAATGGACTTCCCGCCGCGTCTGAGGCGAGGATCGTCGAGTCGGACGAGCGGCGGCCGCGTTGCCATTTCTTCGCTTTGGCGACTAGCGTGCGACATGCGCATGACATGCGCATGGGTTCGGCATGGGTCAACGAGGTGCTGGCCACCATTCCACGCACCCACACCCCTGCCGCAGAAGCAGAAAGCGGGACCGGATGACCGACGGGACTCGACGCTCACCCCGCGACACGGACTTCGTCCAGTCGCTCGCCCGGGGGCTGGCCATCGTCAACGCCTTCGACGCGGAACACCCGCGGATGACCCTCAGCGAGGTGGCCCGCGCCACGGACATGGCCCCCGCCACCGCCCGACGGTTCCTCCTGACCCTCGCGCAGTTGGGCTACGTGGACCACGACCACGACCGGGGCGTTTACCAACTACGCGCCCGGGTGCTGGACCTGGGCTACCGGTACCTCTCCCGGCTGTCCATCCGGGACGTGGCCGAGCCCCACCTGCAGCAACTGGCCACCGAGGTCCACGAGTCGTCCTCGCTCTCCATCCTGGACGGCGACGACATCGTCTACGCGGCCCGGGTCTCCATAACGCGGATCATCGCGATCGCGATCGGTGTCGGCACCCGCCTCCCGGCCCACCTGACCTCCATGGGGAGGATCCTCCTCGCCGGGCTCCCCGAGGAGGAGTTGGAGGAGTACCTCGCCCGGACCCCCCTCACCGCCTGGACCAGCCACAGCCTCACCGAACCGGAAGCGCTGCGGGCGGACCTGGCGCAGGTGCGCAAGCAGGGCTGGTCCATCGTCGACCAGGAACTCGAGCAGGGACTCCGCGCGGTGGCGGTGCCCGTACGCTCCCGATCCGGCGTCACCTTCGCGGCTGTGAACATCTCCACCCACGCCAACCGGACCAGCGTCGAGGACATCCGCCGCCAGTTGCTCCCGCCGCTGCTCTCCACCGCCTCCCGCATCGAAGCCGACCTGCACAGCTACCCGGCCGACCCCGCCGCCACCCCACGAGGAGGGGCCCATGCCTGACGCGACCACCCGGGAGATGCCCTTCGTCCAGTCCCTGGAGCGCGGACTGCAGGTGCTGCGCACGCTCGGCGACGCCCCCACCTCACTGACCCTCGCCGAGGTGACCAGGCGGACCGGCCTCACCCGAGCCGCCAGCCGCCGGTTCCTGCTCACCCTCGTCGAGTTGGACTACGCGCGCTTCGACGGCCGGGGGTACGTCCTCCAACCCCGGGTGCTGGAGCTGGGACGGGCCTACCTCTCCAGCCTCCGCCTGCCCGACCTGGCCCTCCCGGCCCTGGAGCGGCTGGCCGCCGACGTGCGCGACACCACCTCGCTCACCGTGCTGGACGGCGACGAGATCGTCTACGTCGCCCGCGTCCACGGATTCCGGATCCTGACGGTCGCCATCGCCGTCGGCACCCGCTTCCCCGCCCATGTGACATCCACCGGTCGGGTGCTGCTGGCCGGGCTCGACGACGACGAACTGGAGAGCCACCTCGCCCGAGCCGACTTCCGGCAGCTGACCGCCGGTACCAAGACCGACCCCGACCAGCTCCGCAAGGAGATCCACCGCATCCGGCGGCGGGGGTGGACGGTCACCGACCAGGAACTCGAACAGGGGCTCCGCTCCATCGCGGCGCCGGTCCACGACGAGCGGGGCCGCGTCATCGCCGCCGTCAACATCTCCACCACCGCGAGCCGCACCTCCCTGGAGACCATGCGGAACTCCTGGCTGCGCCGGCTCCAGGAGACCGCGGAGGCCATCGGCGCGGAGTGCTCCCAGCTGACAGGGGGTTGAGGACACCGCCGCCGGAACCGGGAGGCAGGGCCGGTCAGTCCCCGCACAGCGCGGCGAACCGGGCGGCGCCGACGTTGCCGCCGCTGATGATCACTGCGACCCGGCGCGGGAGCCGGCCGACCCGGCCCGACAGCAGCGCGGCCAGCCCCGTGGCGCCACTCGGCTCGACGACGATCTTCAGACGCTCGAAGGCCAGCCGCATCGCCGCGCGGATCTCGTCGTCACCGACCAGGCAGACCTCGTCGACCAGCCGGCGGTTCAGCTCGAAGGTCAACTCCCCGGGGACGGCCACCGCCTGGCCGTCGGCGATGGTGCGCGGCACCGGGACGGAGACACGTTTGCCCGCCTCCAGCGACCGCTTGGTGTCATCACCCTCCAGCGGCTCCACACCGACCACCCGCACCCCCGTCCGCAGCCCCTTGGCGGCCGTGGCACCGCCGGCGATCAGTCCGCCGCCGCCGACCGGCACCACCAGGGCGTCCACCTGGCCGACCTCCTCCAACAGCTCCAGCGTCGCGGTGCCCTGGCCGGCGATGACGTGCGGATGGTCGTAGGGCGGGATGAGCGCCAGACCGCGGTCGGCGGCCAACGCCTCACCGATCGCGATCCGGTCACCGCGGTAGCGGTCGTAGGTGACGATCTCCGCGCCGTAACCGGCGGTCGCCGCCACCTTGGAGGGAGGCGCGTCCTCGGGCATCAGGATCACCGCCGAACCGCCCAACTCCCGTGCGGCGAGAGCGACCGCCTGCGCGTGGTTGCCCGAGGAGTACGCGGCCACGCCCCTGGCCAACTGCTCCGGAGGCAACCGGGAGACGGCGTTGTACGCGCCGCGGAACTTGAACGCGCCCACCCGCTGGAAGTTCTCGCACTTCAGGAAGGTCTCCGCCCCGACGAGCTCGTCCAGGGTGCGGGAGCGCAGCACCGGGGTGCGGTGCGCGACGCCGCTCAGCCGGGAGGCGGCGTCGCGGACGTCCCTCAGGGTGACGGCGGGGGTGTTCGGCATGGTGCTGTCCTCCGGTCTTCCGGTACCAGTCACGGGTCGGGGCGCCTCAGCCCCCCGACCGGCCCTCGACGCCGCCCGGGGCCCGGTCCGCCAGCGCCTCGGGCAGTGGTGCGGCATGGACGACGGCGAGCCCCGAGACGGCCCGGGTCAGGGCCACGTACAGTCGGCGCAGACCGGTCCGTTCGTCCGGTTCCCCGGCGACGACCGCGGCCGGTTCGGCGAGGACCACGTGGTCGTACTCCAGACCCTTGCAGAGCGAGGCGGGTACCAGTGTCAGCCGCGCCTGCGCGGACGCCTCCTCACCCGGCGACAGGAACGGGAGAGCCGCCCGCCGCAACGCTTCCGCCAACTCCTCGACCTGGCCGTCGGCGGCGATCAACCCCACCGATCCCTCCCGGAGCAGCGCCTGCCGGCAGGCTTCCACGGTCCGCTCCTCCAGGCTCTCCGGCGTTCCGGGGCAGAGCCGCAGGTCGCCGGCGGACTCCCGGATCGAGGTGGGCTCGGTGAGCTCCGGCGCGATCGTGGGAAGCAGCCGGGAGGCGAACGCGATGACCTCGCGCGGTACCCGGAACCCGGCGGTCAGCTCCTCGACGGCGGCCTGGGGTTTGCCGAGGTGGAGCAGCGCCTCCGGCCAACTGCCGGTCGCCCACGGGGTGGTGCCCTGCGCGATGTCGCCCAGGACGGTCGCCGAACCGGTCGAGCATCGGCGGCCCACCGCCCGGTACTGCATCGGCGAGAGGTCCTGGGCCTCGTCGAGGACCACATGGCCGAGCGAAGGGGTGCGCTCCAAGAGGTCCTTCACCTCGTCGACGAGGACGGCGTCCGCCGGCGACCAGGGGGCGCTGCCGACACCGCGCGGCCGCTTCGCCCAGCGGATCGCCCGCTGCTCCTCATCGGTGAGCACGCCGGCCGCGTTGGCGGCGAGGAACTCCCGGTCGGAGAGGAGGCGGAAGACGAGCCGCACCGGGTCGACCACCGGCCAGCAGGCCCTGACGGTGGCCCGCACCGCGCTGTTGCGCGCCACCGCGTTCTGCACCCGGTCGTCCGGCGCCTCGCCGGAGGCCTCCATCCGGGTGAGCACGGCGTGCGCGATGCGCTGCGGAAGGGCCTCCCGCGCGGCGTTGTAGCGGATGTTCCGGTCCAGCAGTTCGGTGACGATCTCCTCCAACTCGTAGGCCGGGACGCGCCAGCGCCGGGAGCCGCGGACGACCACACAGGGCTCGGTGGGCGCCGTCACCCCCGAACGGACCGCCCGGCGCAGCACTTCCGCCATCCGGGCGTCACCCTTCAGCCGGGACGCCTCGGGCGAGTCGCCGCCGCGCACCTCCAGGTGGGACGTCAGGTCTCCCACCGTCGCCTGCCGCACCTCCAGCTCGCCCAGCGCCGGCAGGACCTGCTCGATATAGCGGAGGAAGGAGCGGTTCGGCCCGACGACGAGGGTGCCGGAGCGGGCCAGCCGCTCCCGGTGGGCATAGAGGAGGTAGGCGACCCGGTGCAGGCCGACGGCCGTCTTTCCGGTGCCCGGCGCACCCTGCACGCACACCGTCTCGGCCAGTCCGGCCCGGACGATCTCGTCCTGCTCCGGCTGGATGGTGGCGACGATGTCCCGCATCGGCCCCACCCGGGGGCGTTCGATCTCGGCCTGGAGGAGCTTGCTGGCCGTGCCGGTCTCCGCTTCGGCCGGGTCGCCGAGGTGCTCGTCCTCGTAGGCGGTCAGCTCCCCGCCGGTGTAGCCGAAACGACGGCGCAGGACGACGTCCATCGGCTCTTTCCCGGAGGCCCGGTAGAAGGCCTGGGAGACCGGTGCCCGCCAGTCGATGACCATCGGATCGCCGTCCGCGTCGTGGACGTGGCGGCGGCCGATGTAGTAGCGGGCGGAGTCCAGGCGGTCCAGACGGCCGAAGAACAGCGGGGTGTCCGCCTGGTCGGCCAGCGCCTTGATCCGGTCGTCGACCTGGGCCTTGAGCGCCAGGGCGTTCACCCAGTTCGCGGTCACGTCGCTGATGTCGAGGGACTCGACCTCCTGCCGCATGGCCCGGAGCGCGGCCCGGGACGCGGCGAGATGGAGCTGTTCGCGGATCAGCGGGGTGTCGGCGCTCTCGTCGGGCGCGGATGTCGTGGTCGAGGGCGGGCGGCTGGGCGCGGGCACGAGACTGCCTCCGGTCGGCGGTGGGTGGAGTGCCGACCGGTTACCGTCCGGTCGGCTGCACTCTCCGGCGGCGATGGGTCGGGAGGCGGGGGAGGGGATTCTAGTCAGCGGGGCCGGCGGGGGCGAAGGCTTTTCCGCCGCCGCGGCCGGCGGTGTCAGAGGCCCTCGTCCGCCAGCAGATCGGCCGCGTCCACGATGCGGTAGGCGTAGCCCTGCTCGGCGAGGAACCGCTGCCGGTGGGCCGCGAAGTCCTGGTCCACCGTGTCGCGGGCGACCACCGAATAGAACCGGGCCTCGTGGCCGTCCGCCTTGGGGCGCAGCACCCGGCCCAGCCGCTGGGCCTCCTCCTGACGGGAGCCGAAGGTGCCGGAGACCTGGATCGCCACCGTCGCCTCGGGCAGGTCGACGGAGAAGTTCGCCACCTTGGAGACCACCAGGACGGAGATCTCCCCCCGGCGGAAGGCGTCGAAGAGCTTCTCCCGCTGGGCGTTGGAGGTGTCCCCCTTGATGACGGGCGCGTCCAGGTGCTCCCCCAGCTCGTCGAGCTGGTCGATGTACTGGCCGATGACCAGGGTCTGCTCGCCGGCGTGCCGCCCGACCAGCGTCTCGATGACCGCCTGCTTCGTGGCGGTCGTGGCGCAGTAGCGGTACTTCTCCTCCGGTTCGGCGGTCGCGTAGGCCAGCCGTTCCGAGTCGGTGAGGTTGACCCGCACCTCCACGCAGTCGGCCGGGGCGATGTACCCCTGCGCCTCGATCTCCTTCCAGGGCGCGTCGAAGCGCTTGGGGCCGATGAGCGAGAAGACGTCCGACTCCCGGCCGTCCTCCCGCACCAGGGTGGCCGTCAGGCCCAGCCGGCGACGCGCCTGGAGGTCGGCGGTGAACTTGAACACCGGAGCGGGCAGCAGATGCACCTCGTCGTAGATGACCAGGCCCCAGTCGCGGGAGTCGAACAGCTCCAGGTGCGGGTAGACGCCCTTCCGGCGGGTGGTCAGCACCTGGTAGGTCGCGATGGTGACCGGCCGGATCTCCTTGCGGGTGCCGCTGTACTCGCCGACCTCGTCCTCGGTGAGCGAGGTGCGCCGCACCAGCTCCGCCTTCCACTGCCGGGCCGAGACGGTGTTGGTGACCAGGATGAGCGTGGTCGAACGCGCCGTCGCCATGGCCCCCGCGCCGACCAGCGTCTTCCCGGCGCCGCAGGGCAGGACGACCACACCGGAGCCGCCGTGCCAGAAGTTCTCCACGGCCTGCTTCTGGTAGGGGCGCAGCTGCCAGTCGTCCTCGTGGAGCTCGATCGGGTGCGCCTCGCCGTCGACGTAGCCGGCGAGGTCCTCCGCGGGCCAGCCGAGCCGCAGCAGGGTCTGCTTGATCTGGCCGCGCTCCGAGGGGTGCACGGCGATGGTCTCGGGGTCGATCCGGGCGCCGACCAGCGGCTGGATCTTCTTGGAGCGGAGGATCTCCTCCAGTACCGGACGGTCGGTGGTCTCCAGCACCAGACCGTGGGTGGGGTGCTTCAGGAGCCTCAGCCGGCCGTAGCGGGCCATCGTCTCGGCGACATCGACGAGCAGGGCGTGCGGCACGGGGTAGCGGGAGTACTGCACCAGGGCGTCCACGACCTGCTCGGCGTCGTGACCGGCCGCCCGGGCGTTCCACAGGGCGAGCGGGGTCAGCCGGTAGGTGTGGATGTGCTCGGGGGCCCGTTCCAGCTCCGCGAAGGGCGCGATGGCGCGGCGGCAGGCATCCGCCTGCTCGTGATCCACCTCGAGCAGCAGCGTCTTGTCGCTCTGGACGATCAGACAGGACACGCGTACCTCCGCGGATAGGCTCGTCTCATGTGACAGACACCACACCTGCCACGGCTCGGGTCTTGACCCAGCGCGAAGTAGGAAAGTCTACTTGGCCGGCCGCGATAACCGAGATGACGAGGGAAACCGCCGGTCAGGCCGGGTCGTCGGCCAGCTCCGCTGCACCGGTGACCCGGTGCAGCGGGAAGGTGCGGACCTCACCGGCCGTGTGGTCGTAGGCGGTGACGAACCCGCCCTCGACGCGCACCGGGGCGATCACCCGCTGACTGGCGGCGCCCTCGGCGTTGACGTAGCCGATCCACAGATGGCTTCCGGTGAGCGCGGCGGCCTGCACGGTGGCGAGCGTCTCGGCCGGGCTGGTCCGCGGCAGCCCGTCCCCGCCGCCGTCCCCTGAGACCGGCTTGCGGACGGCGGTCGAGGCGCGGTCCCCCGCGCGGATGGCCCGGACCGCCGCCGACACCAGGGTGCCGCCCGGGGCGGGCGGACCGCCCGGCACCGGCTCCGGTGGGGTGCGCGGGCCGGTGCGACGGGAGTCGGCCCGGCTGACGAGCAGATCACCGCCGGCCGACTCGGCCGCCGGCGCGTAGCCCATCTCCCGCAGCCCCTCCAGCAGCGACCCCGGGTCGACCTCGGCAGCCAGCACGGTCGGGGCGAGCCGGCGCAGCCGCAGCTCCGCGGAGCGCCGGTCGGCGAGGATCTCCGCGAGCTGCCCCTCGTCGTCGCAGCGCACGTAGGCGGAGGCGGCGCCGACCCGGAGTCGGCCGTACCGGCGCGCGACATCGTCGACGAGATAGCTGAGCGGCTGCGGCACCGGCGTGCGGGAGTGGTCGGCGAGGAAGGCGTGGATGTCGGCGGTGGTACGGCCGGCGTCCAGCGCCCGGCGCACCGAAGCGGGGGTGAAGCGGTAGACCGTCGCCCCGCCGGTCGACTCCACCTCCGCGAGCACGCTCAGCATCTCCGCCAGCGGGCGCTGGAGCGGACCGGGGGCGACCGCCGTCAGGTCGGCCTGGAGCAGGATGTGGTCGAGCGGCTCGGGCAGCAGCGGGGCGAGCTCGGCGGCAGCGGCTTGGGCCGCCTCAGCCGCCTCCGGGGGGTGGACCGCGGACGGGGCCAGGAGCGTGCGGCCGTGGCCGGCGAGCGCGCCGCGACCGGTCAGGCCCAGCAGCTCCGCCTCCAAGAGCGTCCAGGCGGCGATCCGGGCCCGCAGCCCCGAAGCGGCGGTGGGCTCCTCCGCGGACCGCTGCGGATCCGCCGGGTCGCCGTGCTCCCAGCGCAGCCGCGCGTGGACGCTCTCGGGGGAGGGCACCGAACCGGGCGGCAGGGAAGCCAGGAGCGCCAGGGTCCGGCGGCGGACCTCCGGCGCCGGCGAACGGTCCAGCCCCGGGCCGAGCGCCGCGAGCGGCCGGGCCTTGCTGTCGACGTCGCCCACGACTCCGGCGGTGCGGGTCGCCGGCAACCACGCCGACACCAGCGCGGCCCAGCGCTCCTGTGGGGGCAGCCGCAGCCAGTCGTCACAGGCCGGAGTGGCGGCGAACCGCTCGTCACTCTCACCGTCGGCGGCCAGCAGGCCGGAGGCGTAGCAGACCTCGAGCCAGAAGGCCGCGGTCGGCTCGTCCACCTCCAGCGCGGTGGCCGTCCGCCGCAGGTCCCGGATGCTCAGCCCGCCGGCTCGCAGCACCGACGGGCCGCCGGTGTCCCACTGCCGCAGCAACTCCTCGACCATGCTGACCGCGGCGAACGCCTGCCCCGCGGCGGTGGCGTCCACCACCCGGACCGGGTACTCCGCGGCCGTCTCCAACGCCGGCGGCACCGGCTCGGGCCGCCGGTGCGCACGTCCGCCGCGCAGATGCAGCGCGGCTTCGCGGGGCAGCACCACGGAGCCGGGGCCGGTGGGCAGCAGCAGGCCCCGGGCGAGCAGCCACCTGATGGGGGCGGCGGGGTCGGCCGGCACGGTGCCGTATGGGGGACCCCAGGTGAGTCGGTCCAGCACCGAGCGGGAGTCGGCGGGGGCGCCGTCGAGCAGCGCGGCCAGTCGCCGACGGTCGTTGAACAACGAGGTGAGCTCGGCGACGGCGGTCACCGGATCGGGGGTGGTGCCCAGCCCCGCGGTGGAGATGATCTCCTGCAGGCGGCCGGGGGACATCCCGGCGGTCGCCTCGGCCACCGTCGGTCCCAGACCGGTCGGAGACGGCTTGGAGGAGCCGGGCGCGAGCAGCTCCCGGGCAGTGCGCACCAGGTGGAGGCGGTCCTCGCCGCCCCACAGCAGGGCCATGCCGCGCAGGGCGGCGACGGCCCGCGGCAGCTCCCGTGCGGTGTCTGGGGCGCTCTGCCCGCGGTCGTCGCCGGCCATCAGCATGAGCAGGGTGTCGTAGTCGCAGGGGTCGGCGGCCACGGCGAGCGCCTCGGCGGTCTGCAGGACGAACCGGTCGAGCCGTCCCAGGGCGCGGGTGACCGACGCGCGGGTGGCGGCCCGGGTCGCGAGTTGGGTGAGGTCGCTGGGCAGCGGGGACAGCAGATCGGGACGGGCCCGGAGGAGCGCGGCCAACTGCTCCTCCGAGCGGCCACGCAGCTCCTCGGAGAGCGTGCGTGGTTGGCGGTCGGAGTGCCCGGCCCGGTCGGTGGGTGACTCCACACGCGCCTCCGCTGTCGCTGGGTGGCTTTCGGATCCCACCTTAGGAGCTTCGGAGGGGATGGGCTTCCGGTCGGGGTGTTGTGCGGGTTGCTTGGTGGGGTGTTGTTGCTGTTGCCGGGTGGGTGCGGGGTCTCGGTGGCTGGTGTTTCTGGGGTGGGTGGGTGGTGCGGGGGCGGGTCCTGCGTGGGTGGGGGTGCCGCGACCGTCTATTTACGGGGCCGTGCGGGCCGGTGGGCAGCCTCTCGGTTGTAGAGCCCCGCAAATACACGGCAGCGTCTCGGCACCCCCACCCACTCCGGCCCCACCCCCTCACGTCGTCTCCCTCGGCACCCCGGTAGCCCCCTCGTAGCCCGGCCTGTTCGCGTCTACGAATCCGTGCCGTCATCGCGCCGTTCCGTCAACCGGCCGCCTGAAATCCCTCCGACCGTGCCATTCGGACACCGAGTCAGCTGACGAGCAGCCCGTCCCGCTGAGTCGAGACAGCGGCTCGGGCCTCCCGGTCCCGGCCCAGTATGAGTCGGACCCATCGTCCGTGCGCCCCCAGCAGTCGTCCGGGCACCAGCCAGCGTCCGACGGCGATCTCCGCCACGCCGAGCACCGCTGCGAGGTTCGCTGTGGTCTGACCGCCGACGGGGATGAAGGCGAACCACACGCCGTCCCAGGCAGTGGTCACCGGCTCCCACAAGAACGGCATCAGCAGCCCCCACAGGCCGTCGACGACGAGGACGGCGGGCAGGAAGGCCAGCAACGGGCCGACCACGGGGTTCACCAGCAGCCTGAGCAGGTCGCGCCAGGTCTCAGCGTCGGTCAGTTTCCCCAACGCGCGCCGCCAAGCCGGGGCTCCGGTCCTTTCCACGCGCTCGGAGCGGTGGACGACCGGCACACTGACGCCGGACCAGGTGCGAGCCAGACGGCGCTGCCGATCGGTGTCCTGCGCGCCGTCTGCAACGCCCCGGGCAGCAGGTAAACCCCGACCCCAAACGAATACCAGACAAGCGGCCAATGCGACCCACAGCAGCAGAAGGGCTTCCGCGATCGCCAGCCCAGTCAACACGACCCCTCGCAGCACCAGAATGACCGGGTTTCCTGGATTCGCACGTCTGTCCCTCAACTCGCCGGTCGCCAGGCTCATCGCCGTACCCCCGCTCAGCATCCCTCGGTCAGCATGTCGGTGGCCCCAGTGTGGAAATCCAGACGGGAGATCTCATCGGTGCTAGCCCCCTCTCTCCGGACCCATTTCCCCTGGCAGGACCCTGCGGACCGGGCGGGAACGGCGGAGGGCAGCCGGAGAGGAAACCGGCAGGAGACCGGAGTCGGTGGGCCAGCGGGGAGACGGCGGGAGGGGGTGGGGCCGGAGTGGGTGGGGGTGCCGAGACGCTGCCGTGTATTTGCGGGGCGGACGGCGAGAGAGCCGGAAGACCGGCCCGCACGGCCCCGTAAATAGACGGTCGCGGCACCCCCACCCACGCAGGACCCGCCCCCGCACCACCCACCCACCCCACCAACAGCAACCCACCGAGAACCCGCACCCACCCGGCAACAGCAACAGCACGTCGGCCCCGTACGCACCCCGATGTGGGCGGGGACCGGTAACGTCAGGGGCGGCGGCCACCAACAGCGCGTACCCGCAGGGGATTTCGTGGGGATCGAAAGCGATCAGCTCGTATACGACTACCTGAGCCGCGTCGGCGACCTGGCGCAGCAACAGCAGCTGTCGTCCGCTGAGCGGATGCGGCTCGTCTCCGGGCTGAGGGAGACGATCGACCGGCAGCGGTCCAGTGCCTCCGACACCCCCGGTGCCGTCAAGCGGATCCTGGGGAAGTTGGGCACCCCCGAGGAGGTGGTGCGCAAGGCCGGTGGCGGGGTGGCCGATGACGGTCAGGAGCCCGCGCGGCCGGTTCACCGGCCGGTGGAGGCGGAAGAGCCGCCCTCCGGACCGCAGGGACCGCCGAGCCCCCGGGAGCGGCTGGGGCTGCTGCGGCGGCTCGGTGGTCTGGCCGGCAAGGTTCCGGGGCCGCGTAGCCCTGACCGCCCGGTGAAGGAGAAGGGCGGGCCGCCGGAGGGGCGGGAAGCGGATGGGGCGGACCCGCTGTACGTTCCCACCGTGCCGCTGGACGGCCCCGCCCCGCCGCACCTGGCGGGGGAGGACGAGGTCGGCAGCGGAGCGGCCGACGTGGACTGGTGGCGGGTCGAGCCCGGACCGTTCGGGGGGACGGAGGGGGCCCGGTTCGGTCCGGGGGAGGCGGTGCCGGGGTTCGTGGGCGGCATCGAGATCCCGGAGATGCTGCGCCCTCCGCCGCAGGATCCTTTCGCTAAGGCGTCCAAGGGGGCGAAGGAACCGGAGCGGTCGGCTGAGGCCGAGGAGGGCGAGTGGGCCGAGCCCGGCCGTGCGGGGGGCGGCCTGCTGGGCCGGGTGCTGCGCGGCTCCGGGTCGATGAGTCCGCTGCTGCTGCTCGCCGCCGCGCTCCTGGTGAGCGGGGCGATCGTGGGGTCGCTGGTGGTCCTCGGGGCGGGCTGGTTGATCGCCTACGCCACGCGCCGGCTCTCCCGGGCGGAGGCCAAGTGGGCGGTGCTGGGACTGCCGGGCCTTGTCGCGGCGGGTGCCCTGGTCTGGGTGTGGGGACGGTTCGACGGCCGCTGGGGTGAGGCGGTCCCGAAGGGCGGGATGGCCGATGTGCTCGTCGACACCTGGCCGGTCGCGCTGCGCACCGCGGCCGTTGCTTCGGCGCTCTTCCTGGTGTGGCGGGCTCGGCGGCTCAGGGCCTGAGCGGCCCCGACGTCCGGCGCCGCCGGTCGTCGGGGGCCGGAGGTCAGGAGGTCAGCTTCTCCTGCAGCTCGTCGAGGATCTTGTCCGCGGCGGTGTAGCCGATGCCCTGGATCCACAGCTCGTCGTCGACGGGGAACGCGGATCTGTTCCTGACCGCCTTCATGTTCTTCCACAGGCCACCGCCGGTGATCTGCTTCTCCTTGGCCTTGTCCGGGTCGCCGTAGGTGGCGTAGAAGACCGTGTCGGCGTCGCCCTTGTCGATCTGCTCGGGGCTGACCTCCAAGGCGAAGCCGTCCGGCGCCTCCGCGGTGATGGCGGGGCGGGCCAGGCCCACGTCCTCCAGGATGGTGCCGATGTAGTTCTTCTCGCCGTACAGGCGGGTGTCGGCCCCCTCGACGAAGCGGACCACGCTGACCTCGGTGTCCCCGGCCTTGTCGGCGCCGCCGAGCGCCTCGGTGACCTCCCGGGTGTGCTTCTCGTAGTCGGCGAGCACCTTCTCCGCCTCGGCCTGCTTGCCGAGCGCCTCGGCATGCACCTGGAAGTTCTCCTTCCAGGGGTAGCCGGTGGTCTCGGTGAGCACCGTCGGTGCGATCTGGGAGAGGTTCTTGTAGTTCTTCTCGTCCCGGACCTTGCTGCTCAGGATCAGGTCGGGCTTGAGCGCGTTGATCGCTTCGAGGTTGGGGGAGCCGATGGTGCCGACGTTCTTGACGCCGGAGACCTCGTCCTCGTCCAGGTAGCTGAGGAAACCGGAACTGGTGCCCGCGTTGGTGGCCCCGACGGGTTTGACGCCCAGGGTGATCGCCGAGTCCAACTCGGCGGTGTCCAGCACGACCACCCGCCGCGGCGCCTCGGACACCCGCACATCGCCCATCGCCGTCTTCACGGTGCGCTGGGCCTTGGCGCCGCCGTTCGCCTCGTCGGATCCGGAGTCGGCGCCGCAGGCGGTCAGCGCCAGGCAGCCGACGAGTGCGGTGGCCGTCGCGGTGGCCGCCCGCCGACGGAGGCCGGTGCGGGGAGTGTGATGAGCGAACATGTCTGGAACACCTCTCTGGTGTGTGGCCGTGACGGCCTCCGGTGGGCGGACGGTGGTTCTACGGAGTCTGGGCGCCGGTGTCGGAAGGGGCGTGCCAGGGACTGCCCGGCACCACCAGCGGGCCTCCGGTCACCGGGTCGGGGACGACGACCGAGCTGAGTCCGAAGACCTCCCGCACGAGTTCCTCGGTGACGGTCTTCGCCGGTTCGCCCTGGGCGACGATCCGGCCGTCCTTCATCGCCACCAGGTGCCCCGCGTACCGGCAGGCCTGGTTGAGGTCGTGCAGCACCGCCACCACGGTGCGCCCCCGTTCGTGGTTGAGCTGCCGGACCAGGTCCAGCACCTCGACCTGGTGGGCGATGTCCAAGTAGGTGGTCGGCTCGTCGAGGAGCAGCAGTTCGGTTTCCTGGGCGAGCGCCATCGCGATCCAGACCCGCTGCCGCTGCCCGCCGGAGAGTTCGTCGACCGGCCGGTCGGCCAGCCGCGCCACGTCCGTGCGCTCCATGGCCTCGCCGACCGCCCGCTCGTCCTCCGGCGACCACTGCTGCCACCAGCGCTGGTGCGGCTGCCGGCCCCGGGCCACCAGGTCGGCGACGGTGATCGCCTCGGGGGCGACCGGTGACTGCGGCAGCAGCCCGAGGGACTGCGCGATGTTCCTGGTCGGCAGTCGGCTCAGCTCGGTGCCGTCCAGCAGCACCGCCCCGCGCCTCGGCTTCAGCAGCCGTCCCAGGGCCCGCAGCAGCGTCGACTTGCCGCAGGCGTTCGGGCCCACGATGACCGTGACCTCTCCCGGCGGGACCGCCAGGTCGAGTCCGTCGACGACGGTGCGGTCCTCATAGGCGAGTGTCAGGTCGCGTGCGGCGAGCCGGGCGGCCGTTTCGGTCGTCGGGCGGGTCGGTGCGGTCACGCTGTCCCTCCGATTCGGCGGCTGCGGCTCTGCACGATGAGCCAGATCAGATACGGCGCCCCGACGGCGGCGGTCAGCACACCGGCGGGCAGTTCGGTGGGGGCGAGCAGCACCCGGGCCAGCAGGTCGGCGAGGACGACGATCAGCGCTCCGGTCAACGCGGCCCCCGCCAGGGGGATCTGGGCTGTTCGCGCGGTGCGCCGGGCGATCTGCGGGGCGAGCAGCGCCACGAAGTCGACCGGGCCGGCCATGCCGGTCGCGACCGAGGCGAGGACCACGCCGATCAGCACCAGGCCCAGGCGGGTCGGGGCGAGGCGCGCCCCGAGCGCGGTGGCGGTGTCGTCGTCCATGGCGACCCGGCGCTGGGCCCGGCCGGCCCACACCAGCCACGGCAGCAGGAGCAGCAGCGTCCACCCGAGTGGGCCGGCCTCGTCCCAGCCGCGCCCGTTCAGCGAGCCGGTCAGCCACACCTGGGCCTGGAGGGCGATCTGCTGGTCGCCCTTGGTGAGGAACAGCTGGGTGATCGAGCGCAGTGCGATCGCGAAGCCGATGCCGATGAGCACGAACCGGCCGGCGTGCAGCCCCCCGCGCCAGGCGAAGAGGTAGACGAGGGCGGCGGCGGTGAGGCCGCCGAGGACGGAGAGATAGGGCAGGACGGTGTAGGAGGTGACGCCGAAGGTCATCGCGCCGACGGTGAGCGCTCCGGCGCCGTGGCTGACCCCGATGATGTCGGGGCTGGCCAGCGGGTTCCGGGCGACGGTCTGGATCAGCGCGCCGGACAGGCCGAAGGCCGCGCCGACCAGCACGCCCACCACCAGCCGGGGCAGTCGGAGGGTGCCGACCACGAAGTCCGCCTCGGACGGCTGGCCGAGCACCGCCTTCAGGGCCTCCTGCGGAGCCACCGCCGTCTCGCCGGCGCAGAGGTAGCCGAGAGCGGCCAGCGCCAGCAGCACCCCGAGCCCGGCGGTGACCGCCGCCGATCTGCGGTGCAGCAGGAACGACGCGCGCCGCACCCGGAGCGTGTGGTGGCCGGCCGGCTGGAACGGCCGGACGGCGGACTCGGCGGAGGCGGGCCGGGAGACGGTGGTGGTCACACCGCCACCGCCTTCCGCCGGACCAGGGCGACCAGGAACGGCACGCCGAGCAGAGCGGTGGTCACCCCGGCCGGGACCTCCGACGGCGGGAAGACGATCCGGCCCACCACGTCGGAGAGGAGCAGCATCACCGGGCCGAGCAGGGCGGCCATCGGCAGCAGCCACCGGTGGTCGGTGCCGAGCAGGGCCCGCGCGATGTGCGGTACCGCGAGGCCGACGAAGGCGATAGGGCCGGCGGCCGCGACGCCGGCGCCGGTGAGCACCGTCGCGCCGAGCCCGCCGACGATCCGCACCGCCGCGATGTTCCGCCCCAGCCCCCGGGCGACGTCGTCGCCGAGCGCCAGGGCGTCCAGGCCGCGGGCCGAGGCCACCACCAGGACCGCGCCGACCAGCAGGAAGGGGAGGATCCGGGCGGCCACCTCCGGGTCCCGGTTGGCGATCGAGCCGACGTTCCAGAAGCGGAACTCGTCGAGTGTCGCCGCGTCCGTGGTCAGCACCGAATGGATCACCGAGACCAGCAGGGCGTTGACGGCCGCGCCGGCCAGCGCGAGCTTCACCGGGCTGGCTCCGCCGCGGCCCCGGGAGGCGATGGCGTACACCGCCACGGCGGCCAGACCGGCGCCGGCGAAGGCGAACCAGACGTAGCCGACGAGGGTGTGGACCCCCGCGAAGGCGATCGCCAGCACCACGCCGGCCGCCGCCCCCTGGCTGATCCCCAGGATGCCGGGGTCGGCGATGGGGTTCCGGGTGAGGCCCTGGAGCACCGTGCCGGCCAGGGCGAGCGCCGCGCCGACCATGAGGCCGATCAGGGTGCGCGGCAACCGGAGGTCGCGGACCACCTGGGCGGCGTCGCCGGAGCCGCCGTGCAGCAGCGCGCCGAGTACTTCGGAGGGGGCCAGTTGACGGCTGCCGACGGCCAGGCTCAGCACCACGGCCAGTAGCAGCGCGAGGAGTGCGGCGGCCGTCCAGGCGGTGCGGCGGCGGAGCAGAGCCGCTCTGGGATCAGCGACGACGGCCGACATCGGCTCCCATCCACGCGAGGCTCGGTCTCCGCACCGTGAGCGGAGTGGAAGTTAGGCGAGCCTAAGTGTACGGGGTGGGGTCCGGCAGAATGGAGGTGTGGCAATACCTGCGCTGACGGTCGGCTTCGACCTCGACATGACGCTCATCGACTCACGGCCCGGCATCCGGGCGGCCTACCGGGCGTTGTCCGCGGAGACCGGCACGCATATCGACGCCGACCTCGCCGTCTCCCGGCTCGGGCCGCCGCTGGAACAGGAACTCGCCCACTGGTTCCCCGACGAGCGGATCGAGGAGGTGGGCGACCGGTACCGGGCGATCTACCCCCGCCACGCCATCAGCCCCTCGCCGCCCCTTCCCGGGGCCCGGGAGGCCGTCGAATCGGTACGGCGGGCGGGCGGCAGGGTGATCGTGGTCACCGCGAAGCACCAGCCCAACGCCGAACTCCACCTCAGCCACGTGGGCATCGAGCCGGACGCCGTCATCGGCTGGCTCTGGGCGGAGGCCAAGGGGGAGGCGCTGCGGGAGTACGGGGCCTCGGTGTACGTGGGGGACCACACCGGGGATGTGCGCGGGGCCCGGACGGCCGGGGCGCTCTCGGTGGCGGTCCCGACCGGGCCCTGCACCGCGGAGGAACTGCGCGCCGCGGGCGCCGACGTGGTGCTGCCGGATCTGACCGCCTTCCCCCGGTGGCTGGCCGGGCACGGTGAGCGGTAGGGCCGAGCGGCGTCCGCGGGGCCCGGGGCCTCACCGGGGGCCGGGAGTGGGCGGCTCCGAGCCGTCCCGGTGCCGCTGGGCGGCGATCGACCGCAGGAATCCGGCTCCGGCGAGGAGGAATCCCAGGGCCATCAGCATGCTCATCAGGTAGGCGGCGATCGGCAGCGGAGCGACCCCCAGGAACAGCGGTGCCACGGTGACCACGGTGGCGACTGCCCCCACCAGGAAGATGACCGCGCCGACCAGCACCAGCCGGTCGCCTGGTCCGGCGCTGCTCGCCGGGGTTTCACCGCTCACCGGACCAGGGTAGATCCGGATGGGGTCCTCGGACGCGGGGACACCGCGAACAGACGGGAGCCATCCGGCGACACCTTGTCACCGGGTGCGCGATCATTAGCCTTAGGGTTCCGCACAGAACGGGCGTCCGAAGCGTGCTCCACCGGAGCGCGGGTCGGGCGGCCGTTCTGTGCGGAACCCGGGGCGGGTCTGCGGACCGCTCTAACGCTCTTCGGAGCTGTTTGTGTCTCCCATGGGCCCGACGAGGACGAGGACGAGGACGGACGTGCCTACCGGCAAGGTCAAGTGGTTCAACAGCGAGAAGGGCTTCGGCTTCCTCTCCCGTGATGACGGCGGCGACGTCTTCGTGCACTCCTCGGTGCTTCCGGCCGGAGTCGAGACGCTGAAGCCGGGTCAGCGGGTCGAGTTCGGCGTGGTCGCAGGGCACCGCGGTGACCAGGCCCTCTCGGTGACCGTGCTGGACCCGACGCCGTCCGTGGCCGCCGCCCAGCGGCGGAAACCGGACGAACTGGCCTCGATCGTCCAGGACCTCACCACGGTGCTGGAGAGCGTCTCGCAGCAGCTTGAGCGAGGCCGCTATCCCGAACGCGCCCAGGGCCGGAAGATCGCCGGGATGCTCCGGGCGGTCGCCGACCAGCTGGACGTC
>NZ_BBZK01000014.1 GCF_001748085.1 Streptomyces sp. TP-A0874 | reverse complement strand
GACCACAGCAGCGCGTCGCACAGCGGTAGGGAGTCGATGAGACTGCTCCTCGTCGAGGACGACGACCGGGTCGCGGCGGCCCTGTCCGCCGTGCTCGCCCGCCACGGATTCGAGGTCTCGCACGCCCGCAGCGGCGGCGAGGCCCTCCAGGCGCTGCTCCCGGACGGAGGCGCGCCCTTCGACGTCGTCCTCCTCGACCTCGGCCTGCCCGACCAGGACGGCTTCGAGGTCTGCGGCAAGATCCGCAAACGCACCAGCACCCCCGTGATCATGGTGACCGCGCGCAGTGACGTGCGGTCCCGGATCCACGGGCTCAATCTGGGGGCCGACGACTACGTGGTCAAGCCGTACGACACCGGCGAGCTGCTGGCCCGGATCCACGCGGTCAGCAGGCGGGCGGTCGCCGACGTCGGAGCGGCGGAGAACGCCGCGGTGGCCCAGGGCGCCGGGGCCCCGTCGGAGGCCGGCGAGACCCTGCACCTGGGGCGGGTCACCATCGAACTGCCCACCCGACGGGTCAGCGTGGACGGCGAGTCCATCGCGCTCACCCGCAAGGAGTTCGACCTGCTCACCATGCTCGCCCAGCGCCCCGGTGTGGTCTTCCGCCGGGAGCAGATCATCAGCGAGGTCTGGCGCACCAGCTGGGAGGGGACCGGCCGCACCCTTGAGGTGCACATCGCCTCGCTGCGGTCCAAGCTGCGGATGCCCGCTCTGATCGAGACGGTGCGGGGGGTCGGCTACCGGCTCGTCGTGCCGGCCGCGCGATAGCCCGACGGCCCGCGACCCATGCGCACCCGGCTGCTGCCCCTGCTCATCGTCCTCATGGCCGGTGTGCTGCTGGCCCTCGGCTTCCCGCTCGCCGGCAGCCTGGCGGCCGGGCAGCAGCAGCGGGTCATCGTGGACCGGATCGACGACACCGCGCGGTTCGCCTCGCTGGCCCAGTACGTGACGGCCCGGCCGACCGTGGAGGACCCCGAACGGTCCGACGACGAGGGCGGCCGACTCGCCACCCTGCGCGCGGAGCTCACCCGCTACCAGGAGTTGTACGGCATCCGGGCGGGGGTCTTCTACCGTGACCGCTCGGCCATGGCGGCGGCTCCGGACGGCTGGGACATCCCCACCGAGGGCGAGGGGGACCGGGCGTTCCGTGAGGCGCTGGCCGGCCGGCGCAGCCACGACCCCGGACAGGTCTGGCCGTGGGAGCGCGGCGCCCGGCTGGCGGTGGCCTCCCCGGTGGTCCGGGACGGCGACGTCGTCGCGGTCGTGGTAACCGACTCGCCCACCGGAGCCCTCCGGGCGCGCATCCTGCACGGCTGGTTGGTGATCGCCGCCGGGGAGGCCGCCGCCATGCTGCTGGCGGTGGTCGCCGCCTACCGGTTGACCGGCTGGCTGCTGCGACCGGTCAAGGTGCTCGACGCCGCCACCCACGGCATCGCCACCGGCCGGATGAACTCCCGGGTCGCGGCGGCCGGCGGGCCGCCGGAGCTGCGCCGGCTGGCCCGCTCGTTCAACGAGATGGCGGACAACGTCGAGCACGTCCTGGAGCAGCAGCGCGCATTCGTCGCGGACGCCTCCCACCAGCTGCGCAACCCGCTGGCGGCGCTGCTGCTCCGGATCGAGCTGCTGGCCCTGGAGCTACCGGAGGGCAACGAGGAGGTCGCCTCGGTCCGGGCGGAGGGCAAACGGCTCGCCCGGGTCCTGGACGATCTGCTCGACCTCTCGCACGCCGAGCACACGGCCGCGGACCTCCAGGTCACCGACATCGCCGAGCTGGCCTCGGAGCGGGTCGGCGCCTGGCGTCCGGTGGCGGACCAGAAGGGGGTCGGGCTCCGTTACGAGGGGCCCGCGGGCGCCACCGGTTGGGCCGACCCGGTGGCGCTGTCCAGCGCCCTGGACGCCATCGTCGACAACGCGGTGAAGTTCACCGCGGAGCCGGGGACGGTCACCGTGTCGGTGGAGGCGGACGGGGACACCACCCGGATCCGGGTCGCCGACGGCGGTCCCGGCCTCACCGAGACGGAGCTGGAGCGGGTCGGCGACCGGTTCTGGCGCAGCAGCCGGCACCAGAACGTCTCCGGCTCGGGGCTGGGGCTGTCGATCTCCCGAGCCCTGCTGGCGGCCGGCGGCTCCTCCCTGGACTTCGCCCAGAACGAGCCGGAAGGACTGCTGGTGACGGTGACGGTGCCCCGAAGCGAGCCACAGGGCTGAGCGGCACGCGCCCCTCAGCCGGCCCCGGGGGGTCACCCTGCCGGAGACAACCGGAGGGTCAGGATCTGGAACGGCCGCAGCCGGAGCCGGATCGAACCGTCCGCCTCCTGCCGGCAGGCCGCCGGGTCCGGGATCGGGCGCTCCAGCAGATCGGTCACGACCGCGCCGCCCAGGGGGAAACCGGTGGTCAGCCGGGCACCGCCCCGGCCGCCGGCCGACTCGTACAGCCGCACCACCACGTCGCCACTGCGGTCCTCGGCCAGCTTGACCGTCTCCACCACGACCCGTTCGTCGTCGACCGAGACCAGTGGCCGGACGGCTCGGTCCCCCGGCACCTCGCGTTCCGGCAGGTTGATCCAGTGCCCCTCCCGCACCGCGTCACCGATCGTGGCGCCCGGCACCAGCGCGTAGCGCAGCCGGTGGCGGCCCTGGTCGGTCTCCGGGTCCGGATAGCGCGGCGCGCGCAGCAGTGAGAGCCGCACCGTCGTCGTCTGGCCGCCGTCCTCCCGCACATCGCGGGTGACGTCATGGCCGTAGGTCGAGTCGTTGACGACCGCGGCTCCCCAGCCGGGCTCCTCGACGTGGAGCCAGCGGTGGGCGCAGATCTCGAACTTCGCGGCCTCCCAGGTCGTGTTGGTGTGGGTGGGCCGGAAGACGTGGCCGAACTGGGTCTCCGAGGCCGACCGCTCCGCCTTCACATCGAGCGGGAAGGCGGCCTTGAGGATCTTCTCCGACTCCTGCCAGTCGACCTCGGTGTCGATCTCCAGCCTCTTGGCGCCGCGGCGCAGGAGGAGGCGCTGGGCCACCGAGGAATCACCGAACGAGCGGCGCAGCAGGACCACGGCACGCTCGGGGGAGGATTCGGCGAGCGTCAACTCGTCGAGTTCCACCAGGTCGGTCGTGTTGTGCCGGTAGAACTCGTCGATGTCCCAGGCGTCCCAGTGGTTGGGGAGGTCCGGGTGGACCTGCAGCAGGTTGGCGGCGAGCCCGGGAGCGACCGCCTCCCGGTCCGCCTCCAGGTCGTGGGCGGAGACCACCAGCCCGCGGCGGTCCACCGCGACCCGCAGCAGGCCGTTGCCGAGCTCGTACCCGCCCCCCGTGCGCTGCACGGCGGTGACCGGCTCGCCCACCTGCCCGGGAGCGACCGCGGCGCCGGCGGCGGGAACACCGCCGCGGGCGTGCGGGGCGGCGTTGAAGACCACCGTGCCTGGTCCGTCCCCGGCCAGGGCGGCCTGTGCCCGGGCGATGATCTCCGACAGCTCCCGGCCCACCCGGGCATAGGTCTCCCGTGCCTCCCGGTGCACCCAGGCGATCGACGAACCGGGCAGGATGTCGTGGAACTGGTGGAGCAGCACCGTCTTCCAGATCCGCTCCAACTCGTCGTACGGGTAGGAGTACCCCGGCACCCGGAGCGCCGCGGTGGCCGCCCACAGCTCTGCCTCCCGCAGCAGCGACTCGCTCCGCCGGTTGCCCTGCTTGGTCTTCGCCTGGGAGGTGTACGTGCCGCGGTGCAGCTCCAGATACAGCTCGCCGGCCCAGACGGGGGCCTGCGTGTACTCGGCGTGCGCCGCCTCGAAGAAGTCGGCGGGTGCTTCCAGCCGCACCGTCGGCGAGCCCTCGAGATCCCGCAGCCGTGCCGCGCGGGCCAGCATCTCCCTGGTCGGACCGCCGCCCCCATCGCCGTGGCCGAAGGGCACCAGCGAGCGCGACCCGCGCCCCTTCTCCTGGTAGTTGCGCGCCGCGTGGGCCACCTCCGCGCCGCTCAGCTCGGAGTTGTAGGTGTCCACCGGGGGGAAGTGCGTGAAGACCCGGGTGCCGTCGATGCCCTCCCACCAGAAGGTGTGGTGCGGGAACTTGTTCGTCTGGCTCCAGGAGATCTTCTGGGTCAGGAACCACTGCGAACCGGAGAGCTTGACCAGCTGCGGGAGCGCCGCGGTGTAGCCGAAGGAGTCGGGCAGCCAGACCTCCCTGGTCTCGATCCCGAACTCCTCCAGGAAGAACTTCTTCCCGTAGAGGAACTGCCGGGCCATCGCCTCCCCGCCGACCATGTTCGTGTCCGACTCCACCCACATGCCGCCGACCGGTACGAACGCTCCGGCCGACACCTTCTCCCTGACCCCGGCGAAGACCTCCGGCCGGTGCTCCTTGAGCCAGGCCAGTTGCTGCGCCTGGGACATCGCGAAGACGAACCCGGGATGGTCGTCCATCAGGCTGACGACGTTGGCCGAGGTCCGGGCCACCTTCCGCACCGTCTCGCGCAGCGGCCACAGCCAGGCCGAGTCGATGTGGGCGTGCCCCACGGCGCTGAGCCGATGGGCGGAGCGGTGGGCGGGCGAGGCGAGCACGGAGGCCAGCCGCTCCCGGGCGGCCGGGGCGGTGGCGGCCACGTCGGACAGGTCCAGTGCGTCCAGCGCACGCTCGATCGCGCGCAGCAGCTCGTAGCGTCGGGCGTCCCCGGTGGACAGCTCGACCATCAGCCCGCCGAGCACCTCCAGGTCCTGGACCAGCTCCCACACCTCCTCCTCGAACACCGCCAGATCCATGCGGGAGAGTCGGTACAGCGGTCGGGAGCTCGCCGTCAGCCGGTCGCCCTGTCGGGTGGGCGACTGGCCGGTCAGGATCGGGTTGGCCGCCGCCTCCACGTACAGCAGCACCTCCTCGCCCCCCGTCACCGGGCTGCCGAGGCGCACCCAGTCGTTCCGGGGGTGGAGGCCTTTGACGGCGCGCCCGTCCGGCCGGTAGACGAGGCCCTCGCACTGGAAACCCGGCAGGTTCCGGTCGAATCCGAGGTCCAGGACCGCCTCGACGGTGCGTCCCGCCCACTCCCGGGGGACCCGCCCGCTGACCTCGAACCACGTGGTGCCCCACGCCGGACCCCAGCGGTCACCGGCGGCTGCCGGCCGGTAGGACGCCGCCAACCCCTCGGCGACCGGCACCGGCTCGCCGGGGGCGTCCCAGCGCCGGACCTCCAGCGGCAGCGGGCGGCTGTGGACGGCGGGGCGGACGCGTTCCCGCAGGACACGGTGGAGGCGGTCTTCGACGATGCTGCGGTCATCATGCATGGCGGCGACTCCCGGGGCTCGCGGTGTGCGGTTGCGGACGTGCGCGGTCGACGACGGATCGGGAAGTGCTCCGGTGCCGGTCCCGGTCGGGGTGCGGCGCTGGTTCTCGGCGGCGGTTCGGTTCGGTCAGGACTTGACCGACCGGTAGTAGCGGCTGGCTCCCTCGTGCAGTTGCAGGGGGTCGGTGTAGATGGCCGTGCGGAGGTCCACCAACTGCGCGGCGTGCACCTGACCGCCGATGCGGTCGCGGCTGTTGATCACGGCCCGGGTGACCCCTTCGGTGAGCTGCGGGTCCGTGCGGTCGGTGGTCACCAGGAGGTTGGCCACGGCCACGGTCTTGACCGGCTCGCCGCGCTGCACCGAGGGATAGGCGTCGGCGGGCATCACCGCCGCCCGGTAGTACTGCGCCTTGCGGCCCTGCTCGTGCAGGGCGTCGACGAGGTCGCCGAGCTGCACCAGCCGGACATCGAAGTCCTTCGCGAGGTCCTTGACCGCACCGGTCGGCAGCCCGCCGGACCAGAAGAAGGCGTCAATGGTTCCCTCGCGCAGCATCCGGGGCATCTCGGCGATGCCGACCCGCACCGCGTCGATGTCCCGCTCCTCGTCGAGCCCGGCCGCCTCCAGCAACCTGCCGGTTATCAGACTGACACCGGAGCCCGGCTGGCCGATCGCCACCCGCAGCCCTCGCAGGTCGGAAGCGCTCCTGACCGGCGAGTCCGCGGGCACGACCAGTTGCATGTAGTCGTCGTAGAGCCGTGCGCAGGCCCGCAGTCCGGCCTCACCGTGTTCGTCGCGGTAGGCGGCCACGGCGTCGGCGGTGGCGATGGTGAAGGTCGCCTCGCCCGACACCAGCCGCTCGATGTTCTGCACGGAGCCCTCGCTGGAGAGCAGTCGGACGTCCACCCCGGGCAGGTCCTCCGCCAGATAGCGCTTCAGCAGCTCGCCGTAGCGCGAGTAGACCCCGCTGGAGACCCCGGTCGTGAACGACACCCGCCCGTGCGGGTCGGGGCTGCTCCGCAGCGGCGCGAGCCACCAGAGCAGGAGCGCGAGCGCCACCGCGGCGGCCGCCGCGACCTGCACGGTGCGGCGGCCTGGGTGGGGACGGGCCGTGGCCATGTCCGGAATCCTGCCAGTTCCGGCACCCTCGTGACCAGGGGCGGTCGACGGCGGTGAGCCGCGTCCCGGACTCGGGGGCCGGCACACCGCCCAAGCACGTAGTCTGGTGTGCGAGATGAGCGCGAAGACCTACGAGGTGCGCACCTACGGGTGCCAGATGAACGTCCACGACTCCGAGCGGCTCTCCGGACTGCTGGAGGAGGCCGGCTATGTCCGCGCGCCCGACGGCCATGCCGAGGGCGACGCCGACATCGTGGTCTTCAACACCTGCGCGGTGCGGGAGAACGCGGACAACCGGCTCTACGGCAACCTCGGTCGCCTGGCGCCGATGAAGGCCCGACGACCGGGCATGCAGATCGCCGTCGGCGGCTGCCTCGCCCAGAAGGACCGGGACGCCATCGTCGCGCGCGCGCCCTGGGTGGACGTCGTCTTCGGCACCCACAACATCGGCAGTCTGCCGGTGCTGTTGGAGCGGGCCCGGGTCCGCGAGGAGGCGCAGGTCGAGATCGCCGAGTCGCTGGAGACCTTCCCCTCGACGCTGCCCACCCGCCGCGAGTCGGCCTACGCGGCCTGGGTCTCGATCTCCGTCGGCTGCAACAACACCTGCACCTTCTGCATCGTCCCGGCGCTGCGCGGCAAGGAGAAGGACCGCCGGCCCGGCGACATCCTGGCCGAGATCGAGACGCTCGTCGCCGAGGGGGTCTCGGAGATCACCCTGCTCGGACAGAACGTCAACGCCTACGGTTCCGACATCGGCGATCGCGAGGCGTTCTCGAAGCTGCTGCGCGCCTGCGGTCGGATCGAGGGCCTGGAGCGGGTGCGCTTCACCTCCCCGCACCCCCGGGACTTCACCGACGACGTGATCTCGGCGATGGCCGAGACGCCCAATGTCATGCCGCAGCTGCACATGCCGCTGCAGTCGGGATCCAGCAGGGTGCTGAAGGCCATGCGGCGCTCCTACCGGCAGGAGCGCTACCTCGGCATCATCGAGAAGGTGCGTGCGGCCATGCCGGACGCGGCCATCACCACCGACATCATCGTGGGCTTCCCGGGCGAGACCGAGGAGGACTTCGAGGAGACGCTCCACGTGGTCCGGGAGTCGCGGTTCGCCCAGGCGTTCACCTTTCAGTACTCGAAGCGGCCGGGCACCCCCGCGGCCGAGATGCCCGACCAGATCCCGAAGGAGACCGTCCAGGCCCGGTACGAGCGTCTGGTCGCGCTCCAGGAGGAGATCAGCTGGGCGGAGAACAAGAAGCAGGTGGGGCGGGAGCTCGAGGTCCTGGTCGCCGAGGGCGAGGGGCGCAAGGACGGCGCCACCCAGCGGCTCTCGGGGAGGGCTCCGGACAACCGGCTGGTGCACTTCGACAGGCCCGACGAGCCAGTGCGCCCGGGAGACGTGGTCACGGTCGAGGTCAGCTACGCCGCCCCGCACCACCTGCTGGCCGAGGGGCCGGTGCGGAAGGTCCGCCGAACCCGGGCGGGGGATGCCTGGGAGAGGCGGAACGCCACTCCGCAGGGGGCGGGCGGAGTACTGCTCGGCTTGCCGAAGGTCGGTGTTCCCGAGCCACTGCCGCCCGTGACGGACGGCTGCTCGGTGCGTTGACGGCGCTTCCCCCGGTGCGACCAACGGGCCGGCGGTGGTCACCTCTGCGGTGACGCCGGGGCAGCTTGCTAGGGTCTCGGCCATGCTCGTCGCTGCCGCTGTCTGTCCCTGCCCCCCGCTGCTGGTTCCCCAGGTCGCGGCCGGGGCGGCCGCCGAAGTGGAGCCGCTGCGGGCCGCCTGCTCGGACGCGCTCGCCGTGGTGACCGCCGCCCGACCGGACCGGCTCGTGGTGCTCGGCCCGGCGGAGCAGCCGGGCATCAGCCGGCACCCGCAGGGTGCTGCGGGCTCCTTCCGGGAGTTCGGGGTCGACCTCGAAGTGCGGTTGGGCGAGGCGGCCGGGGAACGGCCGGCCGAGGACGGGCTGCCCGCCTCCCTCGCCGTGGCGGCCTGGCTGCTGGAGCATACCGGGTGGGCGGCCGCACCCGTCGAAGGACTCGGGATCGACACGTCGCTGTCCGCGGAGCGGTGCGCCGAGGCAGGAGCGGAGACGGCCTCCCCCGCGGACCGGGTCGCGCTGCTGGTCATGGGTGACGGGAGCGCCTGCCGCAGCGTGAAGGCGCCCGGCTACCTCGATGAGCGGGCCGCGGACTTCGACGCCGAGGCCGCCCGTGCCCTCGGCGGCGCGGACCCGGCCGGCCTGCTGGCGCTCGACACCGGGCTCGCACAGGAGCTGGGGGCGGTCGGGCGGGCTCCCTGGCAGGTGCTCGCCGGGGCCGGGGAGGGGGCCGCGCTGAGCGGCGAGCTGCTCTACGACGAGGCCCCGTACGGCGTCGGCTACCTCGTCGCGGCGTGGTCCTGACGGCTCTGGGCCTCACCGGCCGCTCCTGGTCTCAAGCAACCTCCAGGCACCGGAGAACGGCTCACGCTCGGTGATTCGGTGGTCGACACCGGGTTTGCGAGACTGGAGCGGTGAACAGCTCCGCAACCTCCCCTCGCGTCATCGCAGTGGTCGGCCCGACCGCAGCGGGCAAGTCCGACCTCGGTGTGGCCCTCGCCCGGCACCTGGGCGGTGAGGTGGTCAACGCCGACTCCATGCAGCTGTACCGGGGGATGGACATCGGTACCGCGAAACTCACCGCCGCGGAGCGCCAGGGCGTACCGCACAGGTTGCTCGACGTGTGGGACGTGACGGAGACCGCCAGCGTCGCCCAGTACCAGCGGCTGGCCCGGGCGGAGATCGACCAGCTGCTCGCCGAGGGCCGCACCCCGGTCCTGGTCGGCGGCTCCGGGCTGTACGTCCGCGGTGCCATCGATGCCATGGAATTCCCCGGCACGGACCCCCGGGTACGGGCCCGACTGGAGGAGGAGCTGGCGGAACACGGCTCCGGGCCGCTGCACGCGCGACTGGCGGCTGCCGACCCCGAAGCCGCCCTGGCGATCCTGCCGGGTAACGGACGGCGGATCGTGCGCGCGCTGGAGGTCATCGAGATCACCGGACGCCCCTTCACCGCCAACCTGCCGCGGCCCGAGTCGGTCTACGACACGCTCCAGCTCGGCGTCGACGTGGCCAGACCGGAACTCGACGCGCGGATCGGCGAGAGAGTCGACCGGATGTGGGCCGCGGGGCTGGTGGCGGAGGTGCGGGACCTGGAGGAACAGGGGCTGCGGGAGGGGCGTACGGCCTCCCGGGCGCTCGGCTACCAACAGGTGCTCGCCGCGCTGGCCGGGGAGTGCACCGAGGACGAGGCGCGGGCCGAGACGGTACGGGCCACCAGGCGTTTCGCGCGACGTCAGGACTCGTGGTTCCGACGCGACCCCCGGGTGCACTGGCTGGACGGATCGGCCACGCACCGAGGGCAGATCCTGGAGCGGGCACTGGCCCTGGTCGAACGGACGGTCACATCCTGATCACGTGATGGCATCGGGACGCTCGGTGTGTCTTCGGGGCACTGTCGGGCGTGTCATCATCGACTTCGATCAAGCCATGATGTCTGAGTTGGGAGGGCGCGTGGCGATGGAAGCCGGCCCTCGCGACAGACCGCAGCCGCAGCAGGAGGACCTTGCGAGGCTGCTTGCTCCGGAAGGCGTCGAAGAAGAGGAGCGGGGCTCCGGGACCGGCGGTCCGGAGGGCGGGGAATCCTTCCGGGAGCTGCGCCCGCCGCGGCGACTGCGCCTGTGGCAGCTGGCCCCGATCGTCGCACTGGCCGCTCTGGGCTCACTGATGTTCGCCTTCCCGCTCGCCTTCGAGTTCGGCGACGGCGGGGCGGTCGTGGCCATGCTGGGGCTGCTCATCAGCTGCTGTGCCGCCGGCTGGGGAATGATGGCGGCGCGCCGGGTGGGATACACCTGGCCGGGGCTGCGGGCGCAGGACGGCCGGACCCGGGACTGGCGGGTGATCGCGCTCTACGCCCTTCTGGTGGCCACCCTGGCGCTACTGGCCCTGTGGCGCGTGGCCCGGCTGCGCTGAGCCGCGCCTGCCCGCACCGCGCCCGGTCTCCCCGCAGGCGAGCCCCGTCCAGTGGGCCGGACGCCCGGACGTCGGCCTGGGGGTGGAGCTCCTACACTGGCCGGGTGAGCACCGAGCACCTCCCGTTCCTCAAGGGGCACGGCACCGAGAACGACTTCGTCATCATCCCCGATCCGGACAACCGGCTGGAACTGTCGCCGGCGGCCGTCGCCCTGCTCTGCGACCGCCGGGCCGGAATCGGTGGGGACGGGGTGCTCCGGGTCGTCCGGTCGGCCGCACACCCCGAAGCCGCCGAGATGGCGGCCGAGGCCGAGTGGTTCATGGACTACCGCAACAGCGACGGCAGTATCGCCGAGATGTGCGGCAACGGCGTGCGGGTCTTCGCCCGCCATCTCCAGCGTGCCGGGCTCACGGGGGAGGGCGACCTGGCCGTCGCGACCCGGGCCGGCGTTCGGCGGGTGCACATCGCCAAGCGCGCGTCGGCCGGTCGCGGCGGGGAGATCACGGTCGGCATGGGGCCGGTGAGCCTGCCCGACGGCCCGGTCACCGTCACCGTCGGTGAGCGCGGCTGGCCCGCCCGCAACGTGAACATGGGCAATCCCCACGCCGTGGTTTTCGTCGACGACCTCGCCGACGCCGGGGACCTCCTCCGGGCGCCGGGAGTGGCCCCCGCCGGAGTCTACCCGGAGGGCGTGAACGTGGAGTTCGTCGTGGACCGCGGCCCGCGGCACGTCGCGATGAGGGTGCACGAACGCGGTTCCGGCGAGACCCGCTCCTGCGGCACCGGGGCCTGCGCCGTGATGGTGGCTGCCGCGCGCCGGGACGGCCTCGACCCCGGGGCCGACGGACACCCCGTCACCTACACGGTCGACCTGCCGGGCGGCCGCCTGGTCATCTCCGAGGCGGTCGACGGCACCGTCGAGATGACCGGTCCGGCGGAGATCGTCGCCGAGGGCACGATCGACCCCGCCTGGTTGGAGCAGCGCAACCCCGAAACCTCCGCCGACCACTGAACTCCGCGCCCCCACCCCTCGGATCGTCGCGGGTGGGGTCCTCCGGCTCCGGTCAGTTCGCCGGCACGTCCCGGAGCCTTCCACCGGGCGTTCCGTCGGCTTTTGAAACACCATCGGACGCCGCCCGCTGATCGAACGTCCGTTTGTCGAACGGCCCCAACGGGTGATCCCGTTCACTCCTGGCGGGTGCGGTGCGACGGCGGCCTCCGGGGTCGGTAGCATCAAGCACCGGTTCCGGACGCGACAGGCGTCCAGGGGTATCTCGCCGTGGGCCCGCACCGGGGCCACGGGCGGAACGGCCGCCCCAGACCAACCGGTCGACGCCGCCGGAGGAGCCCATGAGTGCAGCGGACACGCCGCACGGTTCACTCGGCCGCAGGCGCGGCCGACCCAGCATCGACCTACGCAGACTCAGCCGGGCCGCGCTTCTCGGACCGCCGCCGCGGCACCGACTGCCGGACGCCATCGAGAACGTGGCGAAGGTGCACCGCGCCTATCATCCCGCCGCCGACCTCGACACCCTGAGCCGGGCCTACCTGCTGGCGGAGTCCTCGCACCGGGGTCAGATGCGCAAGAGCGGGGATCCGTACATCACCCACCCGCTGGCCGTCACCCTGATCCTCGCCCAACTCGGAGCGGAGACCACCACGCTGACGGCCGCTCTGCTCCACGACACGGTCGAGGACACCGAAGTGACGCTCGAGCAGGTCCAGGCGGAGTTCGGGGACGAGGTGGGCTACCTCGTCGACGGGGTCACCAAACTGGAGAAGGTCGACTACGGGGCCGCGGCCGAGCCCGAGACCTTCCGGAAGATGCTCGTGGCCACCGGCAACGACGTGCGGGTCATGTCGATCAAGCTCGCCGACCGTCTGCACAACATGCGCACCTTGGGCGTGATGCGCCCCGAGAAGCAGGCCCGGATCGCGAGGGTCACCGGGGACGTCCTGATCCCGCTCGCCGAGCGGCTGGGCGTCCAGGCGCTCAAGACCGAGTTGGAGGACCTCGTCTTCCGGGTGCTGCGCCCACGGGAGTACGAGAGCACCCGCCGCCTGGTGCTGGACCGAGCGGGGCGCCCCGATCCGCTGCCCGGCATGGCCGAGGAGCTCCGGAGCATACTGCGGGAGGCGGGTATCGAGGCGGAGGTCCTCATCCGCCCCCGGCACCTGTTCTCGCTGTACCGGGTGAGCCTCAAACGAGGCGAGCTGACCGGGGCCGACCTCGGCCGCCTTCTGGTACTGGTCTCGGAGGACGCCGACTGCTACGCGGTCCTCGGAGAGCTCCACACCTGCTTCACGCCGGTCATCTCCGAGTTCAAGGACTTCATCGCCGTTCCCAAGTTCAACCTCTACCAGTCGCTGCACACCGCGGTCGCCGCCCGCTCGGGCGGAGCGGTGGCCGAAGTCCTCATCCGCACCCGCCAGATGCACCGGGTGGCCGAGGCGGGCGTCATCGCACTGGGCAACCCGCACGTCGCGGACGACGGCTGCGGCGCCGGCGAGGGCGAGCCGGGCGATCCGACCCGGCCGGGCTGGCTCTCCCGGCTGCTGGCCTGGCAGCGGGCCACACCCGACCCGGACACCTTCTGGGCCTCGCTGCGGGAGGAACTCGCGCAGGACCGGGAGGTCACGGTCTACCGCGCCGAGGGCGGCACCCTGCTCCTCCCGCCGGGGGCCAGCTGCGTGGACGCCGCCTACACCCTCCACGGCGAGGCCGCGCACACCTGCATCGGGGCACGCGTCAACGGCCGTCTGGCCACCCTCTCCACCGTCCTCCGGGACGGGGACACCATCCAGTTGCTGATGTCCCAGGACCCCACGGCGGGGCCTTCGCCCCAGTGGCTCGGGCACGTCCGTACGCCGTCGGCCCGTATCGCGATCAGCCGCTGGCTGGACGCCCACCCCGAGCCGGAGTGCGGCGGCCCCGCTCCGGCCGTCACGGGGGAACCTGCGGGGACCGGCTGCGCGGAATCGCTTCGGCCGTCGGCTCTCGGACGGCGGGTGCCCAGAGCGGAGGCCACGCCGGACAAGCCGACGGCCGAGACCGACCTGCCCGGGGCCACCGTACGGCTCGCCGGGTGCTGCACCCCCGCGCCCCCCGACCAGGTGACCGGCATCGAAGCGCGGGCGGGCGCCGTCACGGTGCACCGCACCCAGTGTCCGGCGGTCTCCCGGATGGCCGTCGCCGGGCGGGACACCGTCGGAGTCCGCTGGCGCGGGCGCGGGGAGCCGGCGCGCGGCGGCCACCGGGTCACGCTGGTCGCCCGGGCCTTCGGCCGAGCTCACCTCCTGGCCGACCTCACCGAGGCGATCGCCCGGACCGGAGCCGCCGTGGTCTCCGCCGAGGTCGAGCCGCCCCACGAGCAGCGGGTCCGCCACACCTACACCCTGCGGCTGGCGGACGCCGCCGGCCTGCCGTCCTTGATCAGGGCGATGCGCGAGGTGGCGGGCGTCTACGACGTGGAGCGGAGCAGTCGGCCGGGCCCCGCGGCGCTGCCGTCGAGCGCCGATCCCGGTGTGGAGCCGGGGCCGGTGCGGGGAGCGGGGCGGGCCGGCGAGCGCAAATCGGAGTGACGGTTCGCACCCGCCGTGGGACCATTGAGGGGTCGGCAGGGCCGGAGCCGGGGGAATCTCCCGAGCGCACGCGGCGTTGTCCGGACAAGGACTTAATCCCAAGCCAAAGGATGCAATGACCTCCTCTTCTTTCTCTTCCCAGGACGCCCAGCGCCGCTCCGAGAGCCTCCGGGCCGACGCCTTGATGGAAGAGGACGTCGCTTGGAGCGATGAGACCGACGCGGAGCGCGACGGCGGGCAGTACGACCGCTCGGACCGTGCGGCGCTCCGGAGGGTCGTGGGCCTGTCCACCGAACTCGAGGACGTCACCGAGGTCGAGTACCGGGAACTGCGCCTTGAGCGCGTGGTTCTCGTCGGAGTGTGGACCTCCGGCTCGATCCAGGACGCGGAGAACTCCCTCGCCGAACTCGCCGCGCTCAGCGAGACCGCCGGCGCGATGGTGCTGGACGGCGTGATCCAACGCCGCAACACCCCCGATCCGGCCACCTACATCGGTTCGGGCAAGGCGCTCGAACTGCGTGACATCGTCCTGGAGACCGGCGCCGACACCGTGGTCTGCGACGGAGAACTCTCTCCAGGGCAGCTGATCCACCTTGAGGACGTCGTCAAGGTCAAGGTCGTCGACCGCACGGCCCTGATCCTCGACATCTTCGCCCAGCACGCCAAGTCCCGAGAGGGCAAGGCACAGGTCTCGCTGGCCCAGATGCAGTACATGCTGCCCCGGCTGCGGGGCTGGGGCCAGTCGCTCTCCCGGCAGATGGGTGGCGGTGGCTCCGGTTCCACCGGTGGCGGTATGGCCACCCGCGGCCCCGGTGAGACCAAGATCGAGACCGACCGGCGCCGGATCCGCGAGAAGATGGCGAAGCTCCGCCGGGAGATCGCGAACATGAAGCGGGGCCGGGACGTCAAACGGCAGGAGCGCAGGCGCCGCCAGGTCCCCTCGGTGGCTATCGCCGGCTACACCAACGCCGGCAAGTCCTCGCTGCTCAACCGGTTGACCGGGGCTGGGGTACTGGTGGAGAACTCGCTCTTCGCCACCCTGGACCCGACCGTTCGCCGGGCCGAGACCCCGAGCGGGCGCGGCTACACGCTCGCCGACACCGTCGGCTTCGTCCGCCACCTCCCGCACCACCTGGTGGAGGCATTCCGCTCCACCATGGAGGAGGTCGGTGACTCCGACCTGATCCTGCACGTGGTGGACGGTTCACACCCGGCGCCGGAGGAGCAGTTGGCCGCCGTCCGCGAGGTGGTCCGCGACGTGGAGGCGGGGGACATCCCCGAGATCGTGGTGGTCAACAAGGCCGACGCCGCCGACCCGCTGGTCCTCCAACGGCTGCTGCGGGCGGAGCCGCACTCGGTGGTGGTGTCCGCGCGCACCGGACAGGGGATCGACGAACTCCTCACGCTGATCGAGGAATCGCTGCCGAGTCCCAAGGTGGAGGTCGAGGCGCTGCTGCCGTACACCGAGGGCGGCCTGGTCTCCCGGGCGCACGCGGACGGCGAGGTGCTCTCCGAGGAGCACACCGGCGAGGGCACCCTGCTCAGGGCAAGGGTGTCCGAGGAACTCGCCGCCGATCTTCGACCCTACGCGCTCGCCACGCTGCGTTAGACCGGGACCATGCGGGCCATGCGGGTCTCCGTGCCGCACGGAGACCCGCACGCCATGCCGTGAGCGACCGGAGACAGACGGCGTGATCGGGGACAGACACGGGCGTGAGCGGAGACAGACGGAGGGCCGTGGGCCCGTGCCACCAAGGGGCACGGGCCCACGGCCCTCTGCGCGTCGTTTCCCGGAGACTCAGTTGCCGGCGAACTTGTCGCTGACGGCGGTGTAGACGGCCTTGGCCTCCGAGCCGAGCCGTGGTCCGGCGAGCCAGCCGTTGCCGCTGGCGGGACCGATGGAGGTGTTGGACACCAGCGCCGGCTGTCCGTTGGCCTGCGGTGCGAACCAACCGCCTCCGGAGGAACCTCCGGTCATCGTGCAGCCGATGCGGTACATCGTGGGCAGCCCGGCCTTGATCGACAGTCGGCTGGGGTTGTCGACGCAGGAGTGCATCTTGACCCCGTTGTAGGGCGGCGCCGCCGGATAGCCCCAGGCACCCATGGTGTCGAGCTCCGTGATGGCCGGTGCCGCGAACTCGACCGGCAGTGCCGCTCCCACGGTCTCCTCCAGGGACTTGCCGCCCCCGTTCTCCGGCTGCACGTGGAGTACCGCGAAGTCGTAGGGTGCGCCCTCACCGCCGGAGTTGGAGCCACCGGAGATCCACTGGCTCGAGGTGGAGGCCCAGTCGGCCCACCACTGGCCGTACGGCGCGATCTTCTCGCGCGGGGTGCTGGAGAGTTGGGAGGGCTCCACACCGGTGTCGTTGAAGGACGGGACGAAGGCGATGTTCCGGTACCAGCCGCCGTCGCTGCCCGAGTGCACGCAGTGGCCGGCCGTCCAGACCAGGTTGGACTTGCCCGGGTTCTTCGGATCCTTCACGACCGTGGCCGAGCAGACCATGGCCCCCTTGGGGCTGTCGAAGAACACCTTGCCCACCGGGGCGGCGTTCTCGTGGTACGGCGTGGGGACGGGCTTCGCGGTGACGGGGGCGGGCACCGGGTCGGTGACGCCCTGCTCGTTGAGAGCCTCGGGGTTGACCTCGTTCGCGGGATCCTTCGCCTTGTGCATGCGCTCCGGATCCCAGAGGTTGTCGATGATCGGGTTGATGAAGTCGCTGGCTTCACGGAGCCAGTTGTCCCGGTCCCAGTCCTTCCAGGCGCCGCCCTTCCACTTCTCCAGATCGACACCCAGACCGCGCAACCGCTCCTTCAGCCCCTTGGCGAGGTCGCTGTTGCTGTGGTCGGCAGTGGAGTCGGGCTTGCCGCCCGCCTCGTCCTGCGGATCGCACGCGGTCGCGGTGAGTGTGAGTGCGGCGACCAGCGCGGCGGCGGCGAGAGCCGGCCGGCGTATCGATGCCATGGGTAGAACTCCCCCTGGAGGAACGGAAGGACGGAACGGTCCTGAGGTTGACGGCTTGCTGAGGCCACTATGCCGGTGAAGTTGAGGACGGCTGCGGCCGGCCCTCGGTTCCGGGCCGCCCCTCCGAGCTTCTCCCCACCTGGCCCGTGTTCCTTCGCCCGCACCGTCGTTGTCCCTACAGGGACGGTCCTCAGCCGTAGGACGGGAGGGGCGATCAACGGTGGACGGGACAGCCGGTTCCGCCCCGGTACCGCTCCGTCTCCACGGGGACACCGCACCCCGCCGAGCGGTCCGGACGGCGCCGGGAGTCGGCCGCCGTACCGCGGTCGGTCGGGATCCCCGTGGTGACCGACGGCCGGCCGTCCAGCCGGAAGGACTCCCGCCATGGCCGTTCCCCACCGATGACCGAGAAGGAGGCGGTGAGTCGCCCCGGCCAGAAGCCGGGAGCACTCGCCGGTCAGCCCATGAACACCGATGAGCCCAGGAACGTGCTGCCCGGACGGTCCGACCAGGGGCGGGCGACCGAGCCCACCGTGCCGCGCCAGAGCGGCGCCGGCGCCGGAGCGGGCCGCGCAGTCGATCCGCTGGACCATCCGGACCCGGTGGCGGCGGCGGACGCCGCCACCGTCGAGAACCTGCTGCGCTGCTGGGTGCGCGAACACGACCTGCCGCGCCCCCCGGCCGCCTGGTTGCGCATCGACCTCGCGGCGACGGGCGGAGCCCTGCTGGCGCCGGTCAGGTACTGGTCGCCGACCGGATGGCACCGCTTCGGCCCGGCCCTTCTGGAGAACGCGCCCGCCGACGCTCCGACGGTCGACGCGGTCACCCTCGCGGCGCTCCTCAGCAGGGAGGCCGACCACCGCCACCGCCGCTCGGTGGCGGACGACCGGGGCGCGGCCACACATCCCGGTCCGGTGGCCGCCTCGGAGGCGGGCCGCGAAACAGTGGCCCGAGTCGCCGACTCCGTCCGCCGTACCGCAGTCTTCCTCGCCGACCGGAGGGCGCACCCGGCAGCGGCGCCCCACCCCGGGCCGACCGACCGCTACCTGGAGGGCGAGCAGTCCCTCATCCTCGGGCACCCGCTCCACCCGACCCCCAACAGCAGGGAGGAGCTCTCCGAGAGCGAGTGCCGTGCCTACTCGCCTGAGCTGAGGGGCTCCTTCCCCCTGCACTGGTACGCCGTCGACCGGTCGGTGCTGGCCACCGACTCGGCCTGGACCGAGCGCGGCCGCGGTGTCCCCGCCGAACAGCTCGCGCTCCGACTGGCCGGCCCCGGCCTGCCACTGCCCGAGGGCTGTGCAGCGCTGCCGCTCCACCCGTGGCAGGCGCGTCAGCTGCGGAGCAGGCCGGCCGCCGCCGAACTCTTCGCCAAGGGACTGCTGCGCGACCTGGGCCCGTACGGCCCCGACTGGCACCCGACCTCCTCGATCCGGACGGTCCACCGGACGGGTGCCTCGGCGATGCTCAAGCTCTCCCTCGGCGTACGGATCACCAACTCCCGCCGTGAGAACCTCCGCAAGGAGCTGCGTCGAGGGGTGGAGGTGCACCGCCTGCTCCGGACCGGCCTGGGACAGGAGTGGCAGAGCGTCCATCCGACCTTCGACATCATCCGGGACCCGGCGTGGATCGCCGTGTCCGACCTGGACGGCGAACCCCTGCACGGGGCCGACGTGGTCGTCCGCCACAACCCCTTCGGCCCCCTGGACGACGCCGTCTGCCTCGCAGGGCTGGTCTCCCCCCGCCCCTGGCCCACCTCGGGCCCACCGGTCACCCGCTCCCGACTGGCGGACCTGATCGAACGACTCGCCGACCGAGCCGGGCGACCGGCCGGGGTGGTGGCGGTGGAATGGCTGCTGCGCTACCTGCGGACGGTGGTCCGGCCCATCCTGTGGCTGGACGGCGTCGCGGGGGTCGCGTTGGAGGCGCACCAGCAGAACACGCTCGTCCTGCTCGACCCCGAGGGATGGCCGGTCGGCGGGCGCTACCGGGACAACCAGGGGTACTACTTCCGGGAGTCGCGCCGTGACCAACTCGACCGGCGGCTGCCCGGCATCGGTCTGGAGAGCGACACCTTCGTCTCCGACCAGGTCACCGACGAGCGGTTCACCTACTACCTGGCTTTGAACAACGTCCTCGGCCTGATCGGCGCGTTCGGTTCGCAGCGGCTGGCCGACGAACAGACGCTGCTCGCCGCCTTCCGCGGGTTCCTCGTCGAGGAGGCGTCCGGCAGCGGATCCCCGCTCCCGGAACGGCTTCTGGACTCTCCGACCCTCCGCTGCAAGGCGAACTTCCTGACCAGGCTGCAGGGGCTCGACGAACTCGTCGGCCCGGTCGACACCCAGTCCGTCTACGTCACCCTCGCCAACCCGGTGGCCCGGTGAAACCGGCAGCCCCGTCCGCTCCAAACTCTTCCGACGGCCCAGCCGGCCACCGCCGAGTCAACTGGTGCCGGCCGCGCAGCGGACCCGCGCCTCACTGACCACCACCCCGCACCACCGGCACCCCGAACCGAGGAGGACCAGACCGTGTCCGCAACCCCGCCCCCCGGCGCAGCCGACTGGGAACGAGCCGGCCGTCGGATGCTCGCCAAGATGTTCGCGGAGTTCGCCTACGAGGAGATCATCACACCGGAGCCGGACGGTGACGCCCTCGACGAGTACCGCCTCACCGTCAGGCCGGACGTCACCTACCGCTTCCGGGCCGCCCGCGGCTGCTACGGCCACTGGCGGGTCGACCCGGACTCGATCAGCCCGTCCGCCGATCCGTTGAAGTTCCTGAGCGAGGCCCACGACACCGTCCTGGGACTCACCGGAGACACCACCGGCCACCTGCTGCGCGAACTCACCGCGACCCTGGCCGCCGACGTACGGTCGGCGGCCACCGCGCTGCCCGTCGGGCAACTCGCCGATCTCGGCTCGGCCGAGCTGGAGGGCCACCAGACCGGCCACCCGTGGATCGTGGCGAACAAGGGGCGGATCGGCTTCTCCAGCCAGGACGCCGCCGAGTGGGCGCCGGAAGCACGGACCTCGCGGAGGCTGCCCTGGCTGGCCGTCCACCGGAGCCTCGCCCGGTACCGAGGCGTCCCCGGCCTGGACACCCCAGACCGCCTCTACGCCGAGGAACTGCCCACCACCGCCCGGGCCCGCTTCGCGCGGACAGTCGCAGAACTGGGGAGGGACCCCGAGGAGTACCTCTGGCTCCCCGTCCACCCGTGGCAGTGGGACGAGAGCATCGCGACCCTCTTCGCACCACAGATCGCGGCCGGAGAGATCGTGCCGCTCCCCACCGACGGCGACCTTCGGCTGCCCCAGCAGTCCATCCGGACCTTCCTCAACAGCAGCCGTCCCGAACTGCGCTCGGTCAAACTCCCGCTCTCGGTGCTCAACACCCTGGTCTGGCGGGGCCTGCCCACCCAACGGACGCTCGCGGCCCCGGCCGTCACCGGCTGGGTGCACGCCATCCGCGACTCGGACCCCTTCCTGGGCGAGGAGACGCGGGTCGTCCTGCTCGGTGAGACCGCCTCGGTCACCGTGGAGCACCCGATCTACGACCGACTGCCGGGCGTGCCCTACCAGTACCGGGAACTGCTCGGATGCATCTGGCGGGAGCCGCTGGAACCACAGCTCGCGCCGGGTGAGCGGGCCCGGACCCTCGCCGCCCTGCCGCACACCGACCCCCAGGGCCGGTCGTTCACCGCCGAACTGGTCCGCCGCTCCGGTCTCGAGCCGCAGGTCTGGCTGCGCCACCTCTTCGCCGCCCTGCTCCCGCCGCTGCTGCACTTCCTCTACCGCTACGGCACGGTCTTCTCCCCGCACGGTGAGAACGCCATCGTCGTCTTCGACGAGCGGGACGTACCCGTCCGGCTCGCGGTGAAGGACTTCGTGGACGACGTGAACATCAGCGCCGAACCCCTGCCCGAGCACGTCGGCATGCCCGCCGAGGTGCGGCAGGTGCTGCTCACCGAGGCGCCGGGGTTCCTGCCGCAATTCATCCACTCCGGGCTCTTCATCGGGGTCTTCCGGTACCTGGCTCCACTCTGTGAAGCACAACTGAAGGTGCCTGAGGCGGAGTTCTGGGCGTTGGTCCGCGAGGAGATCCTGCGGTACCACGCGCGCTTTCCGGAGCTCAAGGAGCGGTTCGAGGCCTTCGACCTGCTCTCCCCGCGGATCGAGCGCCTCTGCCTCAATCGCAACCGACTCCACATGGACGGTTACCGCGACCGCTCGGAGCGTCCGCACGCAGCGGTCCACGGAACCGTGCCGAACCCCCTCCACGGAGTCTGAGGCGGTCGCCGCCGCCCGCACGGGCTGGGTACGACCGCCGGGGTGTGAGGGCGACCGGTGCGCCGCACCCCGCCATACCGGGCGGGGGCGCCCGGCAAGGGGGCCATCGGCTGGCGCCTCCGGCGCCTTCCGGTCCCGCAGGAGATCACCGGCAGTCGTACCCAGTCGTTAGGGTGGAGCAGCTATGACGAAGCCTTCTCTCTCCGACCTGCTGCACGCGGCCGTCACGGCGGTCGGCGGCACCGAGCGTCCCGGCCAGATCGCCATGGCCGAGGCCGTTGCCGAGGCCGTCGACGACGGCTCCCACCTGCTCGTGCAGGCCGGTACCGGCACCGGTAAGTCACTCGGCTACCTGGTGCCCGCACTGGCACAGGGCCAGCCGGTGGTCGTCGCTACGGCGACCCTGGCGCTCCAGCGTCAGCTGGTGGAGCGGGACCTGCCGCGCACCGTGGAGGCGCTGCACCCACTGCTGCGCCGCCGGCCCGAGTACGCGATGCTCAAGGGCCGGTCGAACTACCTCTGCCTGCACCGCTTGCACGAGGGCGTCCCGCAGGAAGAGGAGGAGGGGCTCTTCGACGTCTTCAAGTCCGCCACGCCGACCAGCAAGCTGGGCAAGGACCTGCTGCGGTTGCGGGACTGGGCCCAGGAGACCGAGACCGGAGACCGGGACGGCCTGACCCCCGGGGTCTCCGACCGGGCCTGGGCCCAGGTGTCGGTCACCTCCCGGGAGTGCCTGTCCGCCGCGAAGTGCGCCTACGGTGCCGAGTGCTTCGCCGAGGCGGCACGCGAGCGGGCCAAGCTCGCCGAAGTGGTGGTGACCAACCACGCGCTGCTCGCCATCGACGCCATCGAGGGCGCCCCGGTGCTACCGGAGCACGAATTGCTGGTCATCGACGAGGCCCACGAACTGGTCTCCCGGGTGACGGGTGCCACGACCGGCGAACTGACTCCGGGGTCCGTCAACCGGGCGGTGCGGCGCGCGGCGAAGTTGGTCGACGAGAAGGTCGCCGATGACCTGCAGACCGCGGCCGAGAGCTTCGAGCGGCTGATGGAGCTGGCCCTGCCGGGCCGGCTCGAGGAGATCCCCGAAGACCTCGGCTACGCTCTGAGCGCCCTGCGGGACGCCGCCCGCACGGTGCTCACGGCCCTCGGTAACACCCGGGACAAGTCGCTGGCGGACGAGGACGCGGTCCGTCGGCAGGCGGTGGCCTCTGTGGAGAACGTCCACGCGGTGGCGGAGCGAATCGTGGCCGGGGCGGAGGACGACGTCATCTGGTACGAACGCCACGACCGCTTCGGAGCCTCGCTGCGGGTGGCTCCGCTGTCGGTGGCCGGGCTGCTCCGGGAGAAGCTCTTCACCGACCGCTCAGTGATTCTCACCTCGGCGACTCTCAAGCTCGGCGGCGACTTCAACGGAGTCGGCGCCTCGCTCGGGCTCGGCCCTGAGTCCCCGGGCGTTCCCGAGTTGCCAGGCGGCCCCCGGCAGGCTGACCCGAACGGCGAGGACGGCCCGCGGTGGCGGGGGCTCGATGTCGGCTCACCCTTCGACTACCGGAAGCAGGGGATTCTCTACGTCGCCCGGCACCTCTCACCGCCCGGCCGGGAGAGCAGCCGTACCGACATGCTCGGAGAACTGGCCGAGTTGGTGTCGGCGGCCGGGGGACGGACTCTGGGGCTCTTCTCGTCGATGCGTGCGGCACAGGGGGCGGCGGAGACACTCAGGGCCGAGCTGGAGGTGCCGATCCTGCTTCAGGGGGAGGAGACGCTTGGCGAGTTGATCCGACGGTTCGCCGAGGATCCGCGGACCTGCCTGTTCGGCACCCTTTCGCTGTGGCAGGGGGTCGACGTCCCCGGCGCCAGTTGCCAACTGGTGGTGATGGACCGGATCCCGTTCCCGCGGCCGGACGACCCACTGATGGGGGCTCGTCAGAAGGCCGAAGAGGAGAAGGGTGGGAACGGGTTCATGGCCGTCGCGGCCACGCACGCGGCGCTGCTCATGGCTCAGGGGGCCGGGCGCCTTATCCGGGCCTCCGGAGACCGAGGGGTGGTCGCCGTACTGGATCCCCGGCTGGCGACCGCACGCTACGGCGGTTTCCTGCGCGCCTCGATGCCGGACTTCTGGTGCACCACCGACCGTAACCAGGTGCGGCGCTCGCTGGCAGCGATCGACGCGGCGGCTACCGGGGATGAGGAAGGTTGATCCCCGGCGGCTGCTCTTGAACGGTCGGGCGGAACCGAGGCGTGATCTCGCTTGTTCTGGCGGCCGGTAGTTGACGTGCGGCTGTCGCAACCGGCCCGGGGCGCTGATGGCCGGCTAGGTTTCCTGGCGGGGTGTTGGGCGACCCTCGTCGCCGTCGCCGTTTCAGGGGTGGAGCAGGACCTTCTGACGGTCCGCGGCAGGCCACTCAACGGCCGAGGTCCCCGGAGCCGGCACAGTGGTTCCGGGGACCTCGGTTCGGAGAGGGTCAGACGCGTCGCAGTACGGCGACCACCTTGCCGAGGATGGTCGCGTCGTCGCCGGGGATGGGCTGGTACGAGGCGTTGTGCGGCAGCAGCCAGACATGGCCGTCCTCCCGCTTGAAGCGCTTGACGGTGGCCTCGCCGTCCAGCATGGCGGCGACGATGTCGCCGTTCTCCGCGACCGGCTGACGGCGGACCGTCACCCAGTCGCCGTCGCAGATCGCAGCCTCGATCATCGAGTCGCCGACCACTTTCAGGACGAACAGTTCGCCGTCACCGACCAGCTGCCGAGGGAGGGGGAAGACGTCCTCGACGGACTCCTCGGCGAGGATCGGGCCACCGGCGGCGATGCGGCCGATGAGCGGCACGTAGGAGGCGGCGGGCTTGCCCGCAGTGTCCGCGGGGGGAGTCTGCGCACCGTCCGAGCCGCGGACCTCGTACGCGCGGGGCCGGTGCGGATCGCGGCGGAGGAAGCCCTTGCGCTCCAGGGCCATGAGCTGGTGGGCGACGGAGGAGGTGCTGGACAGCCCGACCGCCTGGCCGATCTCCCGCATGGACGGCGGATAGCCCCGCCGCTGCACGGAGTCACGGATGACCTCGATCACCCGCCGCTGCCGCTCGGTCAGCCCCGAGCTGTCCGCCCTGATGCCCGGAGGTCGGCCGGGGAGGGAGCGGGCGGGCTGCTGTCCCTCGGATTCCGTGGCTGATTCCGTCATCGGCGGTGTCTGTTCGAGTCCATGCTGGGAGCGGTCCTCTGCGGTGATGGTGGCGCTCTCTGCGGCGGTGGTCACGTCGGCCCCTCTCGATATGTTCTCCCTAGCTGGACAACGGTAGTTGCTTTCGAAAGGTTGCGCCAAACACACGTTCGAGTGAAAATTATGGGTTTACCTGACGCGATCAGAGGGTCGGGTGTATGGAGCGTGTGTCCGGTTCTTTTCGGCCCCTTCTCGCCCCGCCGCTCTGCCGCCACGGGGCGTCCGTGGACCGCCCCCGGGATCCGGTGCCCGGTGCACCGTATCGTCGGCGCCTGGGCGCCGCCGACCCCCGGGGCTTGCCGTGGTGTCGTCACGCAACGTGATGTCGGTGGCCCTCTGTGGGGCGCGGCCGACGGACGTCGATAGTGTTTGGGCGGGCCCGGTCGGTCGACACGCGGGATAGGGTGCAGCTGGCTGCCGACTACCAGATCTAGTGGTTAGATAGCCGCTGACCACCCATAAGTTGTGGTCCCCGGGTCTCCACGCCCGGTGGGTATCGCCTATGCTGGTGGGAGAATCCGAGAGAGTCCCCCGGGCCTTTCGGAGCCGTGGAGTCGCGCTGTGCCGTGCGCCGGTCACCGAGGGTCGAGGAGGGAGGGAGAGGTATGCACTGCCCCTTCTGCAGGCATCCCGACAGTCGTGTCGTCGACAGTCGCACCGCCGATGACGGAACCGCTATCCGCAGACGGCGCCAGTGCCCGGACTGCTCCCGCCGCTTCACCACGGTGGAGACCGCGTCGCTCATGGTGATCAAGCGCAGCGGGGTCACCGAGCCGTTCAGCCGGGACAAGGTCATCTCCGGAGTGCGCAAGGCGTGCCAGGGGCGCCCGGTCACCGAGGACGCCCTCGCCAAGCTCGGCCAGCAGGTCGAGGAGGCGGTGCGGGCCACCGGGAGCGCCGAGCTGTCCACCCATGACGTGGGGCTCGCCATACTCGGTCCGTTGCAGGAGTTGGACCTGGTCGCGTACCTGCGCTTCGCGTCGGTGTACCGGGCCTTCGACTCCCTTGAGGACTTCGAGGCGGCAGTGGCCGAACTGCGGCAGCAGCGGCAGGACCCCGCGGCCGAAGACCCGGAGGCGGCGGACGAGGTCCCGGCCGCCGGTCGCCGGGTGCCCGGGCCGCAGGCCGAGCCGGAGACCGCGGGGGCGCGGGCCGGCGGCCATCGGGCCGACTGACGGCCACCTAGACGTGCGGGGGCGTGGGCAGCGTTCCGGCGGATCAGAACAGACACCGTGCCAAGGAAGAACCGGGCACAGCAGGGCGTTTTTCGCCCGTACAGGGAGGCGGCATGACAGAGACGACGAGTGGCCCGGCACGGGGTTCGCGCTCCAGGGGAAGCAAGGCCAACAAGGGACTCCGTATCGAGCGCATCCACACCAGCCCCGGCGTGCACCCTTATGACGAGGTGGTCTGGGAGCGCCGCGACGTCGTCATGACCAACTGGCGTGACGGTTCGATCAACTTCGAGCAGCGTGGCGTCGAGTTCCCCGACTTCTGGTCGGTGAACGCGGTCAACATCGTGACGAGCAAGTACTTCCGCGGCGCGGTCGGTTCACCGGACCGCGAGTGGAGCTTGAAGCAGCTCATCGACCGGGTGGTCAGGACCTACCGGGAGAGCGGCGAGAAGAACGGCTACTTCGCCTCCCCCGCGGACGCCGAGATCTTCGATCACGAACTGGTCCACGCCCTGCTACACCAGATCTTCAGCTTCAACTCCCCGGTGTGGTTCAACGTCGGCACCCAGCAGCCGCAGCAGGTCTCGGCCTGCTTCATCCTCGCGGTCGAGGACTCGATGGAGTCGATCCTCGACTGGTACAAGGAAGAAGGGATGATCTTCAAGGGCGGCTCCGGAGCCGGGCTGAACCTCTCCCGGATCCGCTCCTCCAAGGAACTGCTCTCCTCCGGCGGCAACGCCTCAGGACCGGTCTCCTTCATGCGCGGAGCCGACGCCTCGGCCGGCACCATCAAGTCCGGCGGCGCCACCCGCCGCGCGGCCAAGATGGTGGTGCTCGACGTCGACCACCCCGACGTCGAGGCCTTCATCGACACGAAGGTGAAGGAAGAGGAGAAGGTCCGAGCGCTCCGCGACGCCGGTTTCGACATGGACCTCGGCGGCGACGACATCACCTCCGTCCAGTACCAGAACGCCAACAACTCCGTCCGGGTGAACGACGAGTTCATGCGGGCCGTGGAGCAGGGCGGAAAGTTCGGGCTGCGCGCCCGGATGACCGGAGAGGTGCTCGAGGAGGTCGACGCCAAGGCGCTCTTCCGCAAGATGGCCGAGGCCGCCTGGGCCTGCGCGGACCCCGGCATCCAGTACGACGACACCATCAACCGGTGGCACACCTCGCCGGAGTCGGGCCGGATCACCGCCTCCAACCCGTGCAGCGAGTACATGCACCTGGACAACTCCTCGTGCAACCTCGCCTCGCTCAACCTGATGAAGTTCCTGCGCGACGACGACGAGGGCAACCAGGCGTTCGACGCCGAACGCTTCGCCAAGGTCGTGGAGCTGGTCATCACGGCGATGGACATCTCCATCTGCTTCGCGGACTTCCCGACCCCGAAGATCGCTGAGACCACCCGCGCCTACCGCCAACTGGGCATCGGCTACGCCAACCTCGGCGCCCTGCTGATGGCCACCGGCCACGCGTACGACTCGGACGGCGGCCGGGCGCTCGCCGGCGCGATCACCTCGCTGATGACCGGCACCTCCTACCGGCGCTCCGCCGAACTGGCCGCCGTGGTGGGCCCGTACGAGGGGTACGCCCGCAACGCCGACGCCCACAAGCGCGTCATGAAGCAGCACTCCGACGCCAACGCGGACGCCAAGCGGGTCGACGACCTGGACACACCGGTCTGGGCCGCCGCCACCGAGGCCTGGCAGGACGTGATCCGGACAGGGGCCAAGAACGGCTTCCGGAACGCCCAGGCGTCGGTGCTCGCGCCCACAGGCACCATCGGCCTGATGATGGACTGCGACACCACCGGCGTGGAGCCCGACCTGGCTCTGGTCAAGTACAAGAAGCTGGTCGGCGGCGGGTCGATGCAGATCGTGAACAACACGGTGCCGAAGGCCCTCAAGCGACTGGGCTACCCGCAGGGGCAGGTGGACGCGATCGTCGACCACATCGCCGAGCACGGCAACGTCGTCGACGCCCCCGGTCTGCGGTCCGAGCACTACGAGGTCTTCGACTGCGCGATGGGGGAGCGCTCCATCTCCCCGCTGGGCCACGTCCGCATGATGGCGGCCGTGCAGCCGTTCCTCTCCGGCGCGATCTCCAAGACGGTGAACGTTCCCGAGTCGGCCTCCGTCGAGGAGATCGAGCAGGTCTACTTCGAAGGCTGGAAGCTCGGCCTCAAGGCGCTGGCGATCTACCGCGACAACTGCAAGGTGGGCCAGCCTCTCTCGACCAAGAAGTGGGAGGAGAAGGCCAAGGCGGAGCCCGAGCCGTCGAGTGGTCGGCCGGCCGAGTACCGTGCCGTCCGCAACCGCCTGCCCAAGGGCCGTCCCGGTATCACCACGTCCTTCACCGTGGGGGGCGCGGAAGGCTACATGACGGCCAACTCCTACCCGGACGACGGGCTGGGTGAGGTCTTCCTGAAGATGTCCAAGCAGGGGTCCACCCTCGCGGGCATGATGGACGCCTTCTCCATCGCCGTCTCGGTCGGGCTGCAGTACGGCGTCCCGTTGGAGACCTACGTCTCGAAGTTCACCAACATGCGCTTCGAGCCGGCCGGCATGACGGACGACCCGGACGTGCGGATGGCGCAGTCGATCGTCGACTACATCTTCCGCCGCCTCGCCCTGGACTTCCTGCCGTTCGAGACGAGGTCCGCGCTCGGCATCCACTCGGCGGAGGAGCGCCAGCGGCACCTGGAGACCGGCTCCTACGAGCACGCCGACGACGAGTTCGACGCGGAGACGCTCGCACAGACCGCTCCGCGCCGCCTGGAGGAGCAGCCGCAGCGGCCGTCGGCAGCCCAGGCGGCCCACGCTGCCGCCGCGACTCCGGCACCGAAGCAGGCGCACAGCTCCACCGAACTGGTCGAGATGCAACTCGGGGTGAACGCGGACGCACCGCTCTGCTTCTCCTGCGGCACCAAGATGCGGCGGGCAGGCAGCTGCTACCTCTGCGAAGGCTGCGGCTCGACCAGCGGCTGCAGCTGATACCGGGCGGAATTGCGTCGGATGCAACACCCGACGTAGCTGAATCTGAAGTGTGATCTCTGTGAGGGAGGGGCGTCAGCCCTGGGCTGACGCCCCTCCCTTTCCGCAGTTGGTACACCACGGCTGCGTTCTGAGGACACGCGTCGCGCCGAAGGCGCGAGAAGAGATCGTTCCAGGGGCTCAAGCCCCTGGAATGACGAACGCCCAGCCTTGTAGGAGGCCGGGCGGTCGTTGCAGTCAGGAACGTAATGTCCTGCGCGTGTAGGAACCTGCATGACATCACGTCCTGGTCTGCGATGCAAAAGCAACCAGGGAGGGAGTGATGAACATGACGAACAAGCGTCAGACCAGCAAGAAGGTTGCTGCGAAGGCCAGCAAGCAGCTGAACAGCCCGAAGTCGACCCCGGCGCAGAAGTCTGTGGCGGCCAGCGCGTTGTCGCAGACGAAGACCGGCAAGTCCAAGAAGAAGTGACACCTGGCCGCCCCGGGCCTACACCCGGGGCGGCCAGTCCCGTTTCCCCTGGCCAGGGACGCCGCCGTAACTGATTCAACGATGTTGCGTTAAATGCATCGTGAGTCGAGGGGTGGATCTTCCGGGTGCCGCGCACCTGGTGCTGGCCGACGGCGTCGTGCATCTGGAGCCGGAGCCAGCGGTTTTCGAGGCGATGCTGGACGGCTGGGCCCGGCAGCAGAGGACCCGGTTCCTGGATGAGGACGGGACGATCAAACCGCGGCTGTCGGTGGTGCGGCGGTTCGCGGAGTTCACCAACCAGTACCCCTGGCAGTGGGAACCTGCCGAGGTCGAGGCGTTCATCGACCACCTGAGGTCGCGCCGCAAAAAGTTCGCCGTGTCCACCGGGCGGAACTACCAGAACGCCCTCCGAATGTTCTGCGAGTACGCCACCGACGCTCGCTACGGCTGGCCCGTGCGCTGTCTGGAACGCTTCGGCCAGGCGCCCGTGCAGATCCTGCACGAGTGGAACACGGTCACCCACAGCAGCGAATACGAGGGCGACGCCAGTCGGCGCCCGCTGACCTACGACGAGGTCCAGGCCCTGTTCGACGCAGCGGACGCACGGGTCGACGAGATCCGGGCCCGGCGCCGCAAGGGATCCCTCGCCGCCCTTCGGGACGCGATCCTCCTCAAGACCATCTACGCCTACGGACTGCGCCGCCAGGAAGCATGCGGCCTCGACCTGGCAGACATGCGGCGGAACCCGAAGATGCCGCAGTACGGTCGGTTCGGCGGCCTGTTCGTACGCTACGGAAAGTCCTCCAAGGGCGGCCCGCCCAAGCGCCGCACCGTCTTGACCGTCCCTGAACTGGACTGGAGCGTCGGCCTCCTCGATCAGTACCTGGAGGAGGTCCGCCCGGCCTTCTCCCCGGGGAAACACCCCGCCCTTTGGATCACCGAACGCCGCGGCAGGATGTCGACCCGGCGTCTGGACGAAGCCTTCGAAACCGCCCGCAAGGCCGCGGATCTGCCGGAAGAACTCGACTTGCACGGGCTCCGCCACAGCTACGTCACGCATCTCGTCGAGTTCGGCTACCCCGAGCGGTTCGTCCAGGACCAGGTCGGCCACGCATACGCCAGCACTACCGCGATCTACACCGGCGTCTCGGACGAGTACCGCAACCGGCTGCTCCAGCGGGTGTTGAAGGAACGGCACGGCGATCTCTGGGAGGACGACGAGACGTGATCAAGAAGATGGGCTACCGCTGGCACCTGCGGCAGATCATGGCTACACGGCAGATGTTCCAGACCACCGACCTGGTCGGACCGCTCGCCGAACGGGGCATCACCCTCTCCCGCGAACAGGTCTTCCGCCTGGTCACCCAGCCCCCGCAGCGGCTGTCGATGGACACCCTCGCGGCGCTTTGCGACATCCTCGACTGCCAACCCGGCGACCTCATCGAGGTCCGGGTTATCAACGAGGAGATCCGCAAGACCGCAGATGAAGCACCGGTCCGGCCGTTGCCGACCGCCCGGCGGACCATGATCCGCCGGCCTGAGGGACTATGACCAAGGCCCGCGACCGCCGGAGAGTCGAACAGCGGCAGGCCGCCCTGGACCGGGTGATCACCGCCCTTATGGCCTCACTGCCCGGCCTCGAACGCGCGGAGGCCGTTCAGGCTGTCTCCGAGGCACGGGCCGCCCGAGGCATCCCGCTCCGCGACCTTGACCAGCACCTCGCCGACCACCCCGAGGCCCTAATCTCCGGCGAAGCCCACTGCCCGCCTGTCATAGTCCGCCTCGCCAAGATCCTGCACACCACGGGACACACAGCCGTGGTCCGGCCAGCCTGCACCGACTGCGGAAGATCCAACCTGGACCTCCCACGGCTCGGCCCCAACGGACGCCTCTGCCTCAACTGCTCCGCCCGCAGCAGCAAGGGCATCTGCGATCGATGCGGCCGCACCGACACCCGGCTCGCCGCCCGCCGAGCCGAGGGCCTCATCTGCTACTCCTGCTACCGCGTCGACCCGGACGTCGTCGAAGAATGCGTCGCCTGCGGCCAACTACGCATGCCGGTCGCCCGCCGCGCAGACAACTCGCCCCTCTGCGCGTCCTGCTGGACTGGCCCCCAGTACACCTGCGTGAGCTGCGGCATCCCCGGCCCAGCCAAGTCGAACGGCCCCGACGGGCCGCTCTGCGCGTCCTGCCACCACCAGCGACAGAAGCCGATCAAGGAATGCGGCCGCTGCGGACAAGTACGACGCATCGCTCGTCGAGCCACCGGCTCGCGGCCGGACATCTGCGAGGACTGCTACAACGGGCCCACCAAGACCTGCTCCTCCTGCGGGAAAGTCCGCCCCTGCCACCGCAGGACGGACGGCGCATGGACCTGCCGGACCTGCCGCCCGGGGCTGACCCAGGAGTGCTGCCGCTGCGGACGGGCCCGCCGCGTCCACACCCGCTGGCCGATCGGCCCGGTCTGCTCGACCTGCTACACCGTCGTGCTGGACGCGGCCGCAACCTGCACAGGCTGCGGCCGCCACCAGCCGCTGATCGGGATCGCCGAGGACGGCACCGGGATCTGCGGAGCCTGCGCGGGCACCGCCTTCGATTACACCTGCCGCACCTGCGGGCTCGGCGGCCGGACTTACGCCGGCGCGCAGTGCGCCCGCTGCGTCCTCATCGCCCGCCTCCAGCAGCTACTGTCCGGTCCCGACGGGCGCATCCCGGCACCGCTACAGCCGCTGCGGGACGCTCTCGCCTTGGCCGATCGTCCCCGCGGCATCCTGCACTGGCTCAAGCACATCCCGAACGCCGCCCTCGTCGCCAGCCTGGCCGCGTCCGGCGAACCGATCACCCACCAGCGGCTCGATCAGCTCCCGCCCAGCCGACACCTGCACTACGTCTGCCACACCCTCGTGCACCTCGGCGCCCTCCTAGAGCGCGATGAGGAACTCGACCGCATCCCCGCCTGGCTGGAGACGGTCTTGGCCGACCGTCCCGCCGGCCACGTCCAGCTGGTCCGTCCCTACGCACGCTGGCACTTGCTGCGACGAGCCCGACGACGCGCCGCCCAGCGCCGCCGCCCGGCGGAGCCGGGCTCGTTCCTCCGCACCCGCGTCCTGGTGGCCCTGGAGCTCCTTGCCTGGCTCGACGATCACGGCCTCGACCTGGGAGGACTTCGACAAGACGACCTCGACCGCTGGTTGGACGCAGGCAACACCCGCACCTACACGATCCGCTACTTCCTGTCCTGGACTACCGGCCGTGGCCTCACCGACAAGCTCGTGGTCCCTTCCATCCCACGTCAGCAGCCCAGCCAACTGATGGACGAAGACGGCCGCTGGCAGCTGCTGAAACGGTGCCTGACCGACTCCACCATGGCCCTGGACACCCGAGCCGCCGGCGCACTGATCCTGCTCTTCGGCCTGCACGCGTCCCACGTCCGGCACCTCTCCGCGCCCCAACTCAGCCGCCGCGACGGCAACAGCTACCTCACCATCGACCGGCACCCGATCCTGCTACCGCCCCGCCTCGCCAGCCTCCTCCACCAGTTGGCCGAAGCACCCCACACCCGGGCCGCCCTCACCCGCACCAACCGCGGCGAGCCTTGGCTCTTCCGCGGCCTCGTCCCCGGCCGCCCCACGTCCCAGACGGGCCTCAGCTCGAAACTCCTGCCCCACGGAATCGACACCCGGCCAGCCCGAAACGCGGCCTTGGTCGCGCTCGCTGGCGACCTGCCCGCACCGGTCCTCGCCAGCATCCTCGGCCTCCATCCCAACACCGCCTCCGCTGGTCAGGCTTCGCCAAGACCTCCTGGGCCGACTACCTCGCCGCCCGAGCCCACGACATGCGGACGCATCCGAGCAAGAATGTCCAGGACGGAGTCGCCCGTCTCCCTTCAAGCAGAAACACGCAGGACAACTGCCACTGACTCCGAGACCATCGGCCAATGACCACAGAACCGCATCTGCTGTCCCTCCGCATCATCGTGCCACCGCTGGGAAGCCGACACGGCACCGTGGAATGCCGACCGATCATCAACGGACGAGACATCCTGGCCGACGTGTTCGACGAGGGGCCGGCAGATGACCCTCGGTATCTGTTGGCGCCGGATTCGCCGCTTCACGCGACAGACACCCCCCGCGAGGTTCGGCTTGCCGAGGCCGAGTGCACGGAAGGTTGCTGCGGCGCTGTCTACGTGACCATCAGGCGCGAGGGACAACACGTGATCTGGAGCGGCTGGCGCAACCCGGATGAGGACGATATCGACCTCTCAGAGCTTCGATTCGACGTCAATCAGTACGACGCGGAGGTCCGCCGGGCCTCGACCGACCACAGCTGGGAGTGGCCGGCCCGAACGGTCGCCAGGCTGCTGGAGCAACGGCTCCGGGAGCGTGTCGGCTGGCTGACGACCTGGAAATGCGAACTGGGAGCCGTTTCAGCTTGGCACTGGGAACCTGACCAGATCAGTGTCTTCCTGTTCCATCCCGGCCGTTCCGCGATCAGAGAAGACCATCCCTGGCTTCAGTTCAGGATGATCCTTCCGGTCTCCGGAGATGACCCGGGTGACCAAGCAGAGCGCCTTGAGGCGCGTCTCACGGCCGAAGACCCTCGCGAGGTCGCCGAGGTTTGCGGCGGTTCAAAGGAGTTCGCCGATCAGCTCGGCTACCGCTGGCCAGGCCCGCGACGTCGAGCACGAAGCGCGGTTGAGGCGAGGAATACGACACGCCAGGAATAAGTGATCTCCGCCAGTAGCCGGGGCGGAGTCGCGTCTGATGCGGCGCTGAGGTACCAGCTGCCGACGGTGCCGGGCCGCACTTGAGAGAGGGTGCCGACTGCTGGTCGGCACCCTCTCCGGCGTATTGGAACTGCACTACCCGTGGAAAAGCTCTGAACCCGCGGATGTACCTCGCCAATCGCTTGGAAGGAGACGAGGAAGGTCACGGCGTTGGCGAACATCCGTTCACGGCGCCCGCCAACTGAGCGATCAGGCCAGCGGAGCCGAGGCCCGCGATCTGGGCGGTGGCATCGCTGCCGGGCAGTTTGGCGTTGCCCTCGGGTTGGTCTTCCGGCTTCAGGATGCTGGGTATGTAGGCGGTGTAGGCGGTCTGGAAGAAGACGGCCGCCACGCCCGTCAGCAGTGCCGAACCATGTGGCAACCGGGATGCTCACGAAGAGTAAGAGAGAGGCTGCGGCGGCGGCCAGCATGATGGGTCTGCGTCGCTGCCGGTCCACCCAGACACCGACCGGCAGGCCGATGAGTAGCCAGGGAAGCCAGGCCGCGGCGCTCAGCAGTCCAACCTCGAAGGTGCTCGCATGCGAGGTCCAGACGGCGACCAGGGGCATCGCCACTCCGGTGACGGAGGCACCGAACTTGCCGGCGGTCTCGCCGCACCACAGCAGTCGGAAATCACGGTGGCGGCGCAGAAGGCCGCCGCGTGTACCCCCGCTCACGTGTCACGCTGCTTGCGGGGGAACGTCTGGAGCTGGATGACGACGGGCAGGGCGTCCGGTGCCGGCTCGGATTCCGGGTCAGGAGTGTGGCGGGCGATGACGGCCATCAGCTCCGCGTTGAGCGCCGCCAGTTGTTCCGGCGTCATCCGAAGATCGCGCCAGTCGGAGATGGTGCCGACGTTCCGCGGTGGCCCAGGGTGGTCGGGCCGCTGCGGTGTGCCGTGGGGTCGGGTGCTGGCCGTACGATGGCGCGGTGCTGGTCAAGTGGATTCGCTGCACGGTGGTCGACCGCCGAGGCTTCGAGCGGGGACAGCGGAAGTGGGCGGGGTTGCTCGGTGAGCCGGGCTTCCGGGCGCAGGGGGGTGGCTGGTGCCGGGGCCGACCGGATGTCGCCCATCTCTTCGGCTTCTGGGAGAGTCGTGCGTTCTACGACTCGTTCATGGCGCGTTCGCATGACCGGCTCGGCTCGGCGCAGACCGGCACGTTCAAAGACGCCCAGGTGAGACTGTTCGAGCGCAAGTTCGATGTGAAGCTTGGGTTCCGTCCCACGTTCGCCGAGGCGGACGTGGCGCGGGTCGCCCACTGCCGGGTCAGGGAAGGCCAGGCGGAGCACTTCGCCTCGATGCAGGAGAAGGTGTGGAACCCGGCGATGGCCGGGTCGCCGGGCATGCTGCGGGGTGTCTTCGGTGAGGCACCGGCAGGCGAGTTCGTGGTGTTCTCCCTCTGGTCGTCCGCCGCCGAACACGGGAAGTACCGGGCCGATCGGGTGGCGCGGCTCGCCCTGCGGGCGCGCCTGGAAGCCGATGTGGCCGAGTTGGACGGCGCGGTGGTCGACCTCGAGCCGTCCTGGACCATCTGACGCTCGTGGGGCGTGGGCCGGTCGGTGGCGGACAGCGTTCGTTCGCGTGACCCTCCGACGGCGCGGAAGGTGCGAACCGGCGCCGGACGCCGACCGCAGTCGGGGACCGCGGGTACTCTCGCCGGCGGAGCTCTTAGGGTGGCTGTATGGCACGGCCCCAGCGCATCGTCCTCATCCGGCACGGCGAGTCCGTGGGGAACGACGACGACACGATCTACGAACGGGAGCCCGACCACGCCCTGGGGCTCACCGAGCGCGGTGAGCAGCAGGCGGAGCGGGCCGGTGAACGGCTCCGCGAGCTCTTCGGCGAGGAACGGGTCAGCGCCTACGTCTCCCCCTACCGGCGCACTCACCAGACTTTTCGGCTGTTCGGCCTGAGCCCCTCCCGGATGCGGGTCAGGGAGGAGCCCCGGCTGCGCGAGCAGGACTGGGGGAACTGGCAGAACGCCGAGGACGTCCGGCTGCAGAAGGCGTACCGTGACGCCTACGGCCACTTCTTCTACCGGTTCGCGCAGGGGGAGTCGGGGGCCGACGTCTACGACCGGGTGGGGGCCTTCCTGGAGAGTCTGCACCGCAGCTTCGAGGAACCGGACCATCCGCCGAACGTGCTCCTGGTGACCCATGGACTGACCATGCGCTTGTTCTGCATGCGCTGGTTCCACTGGACGGTGGCCGAATTCGAGTCATTGACCAACCCGGACAACGCCGAGAGCAGGATGCTCCTGCTGGGCGAGGACGGACGGTACGCGCTGGACCGCCCGTTCCAGCGTTGGCGGGTGCCCGAGTGGTACGGGGCCAGCAGCTAGTGCCGCGTCAGGCGGAGGCCGTCCGCTGAGGAATGGCGGCCGATAGCGGGCGGCCGCAAGGGGGTCTTCCTCGTGCTCGCCCTGCCAGGGCCTCCAGGACGGTGCGGCGTGAGAACCACCAGCGGTGGCCGGGAGCGCCTGCCGGGCATCGTGACGGGGCCGACCTCGTGGGGCGCGGCGCCGGCGTCCGCTGCGCGGCAGGACAACCCAAAACCCGATCAATGTCACGGTCATGCCACAGCTGTGTGCCGTGGCTGGGACGAGATCCACTGTGCGTGTCTCCGGGCCCCTACGCTGTCGCCGATCGGTTCAGGACAACTCCGGCCGGCGCAGAGACAGTGCCGGGACGCCAGGGACCGCTCGCACAGGGCCGGGTCCGTTCACACCGCTCCCGGCGGTGCGCCCGGCAGGGAGGGGAGCCGCTAGCGATGACCGAAGAAGTGTCCGTCTCACCGGAACCGAAGGGGCAGCCGCCCGCCGCTGCTCCCCGGAGAACAACCGCGAGCAGCCGGCCCCACGGGGCGCAGGCCGCCGTGCCGACTTGGGTCACGGCGGTCGACCCCTCGAAACCGGCAGCGGCCATCGGACCGGACACCCTGTGGGCCGTACTGGCCACCGCTGTGCTGAGCGCGGTGCTTCTGGACGGTGACGGACTCGGTCTCAACCTCCTGCTGGTCGCCCTCCCGGCAGCGCTGGCGGCGGCCTTCGCGGCGCGAACAGCCGGGCGCCGGGTCCGGCCCTGGACACTGGTCTGGGGGATCGGTGGCCTTGCGCTGCTCGCCGTCCCCGCTCTGCGGGACGCCGGCTGGCCCAGCGGCCTGGCGGTCGGCGCCGCCGTTCTGCTGTCCTCGCTGGCTCTGCACGGCGGACGGACCTGGCACGGTGTCCTCTTGGGCACCGTGGGCACCTTCGGTTCGGTGGGACCGAGCCTGCGCTGGGGATGGCGGGGCGCCCGGGTGGTGCTGCTGAAGGGCTCCCGCGGGCAGTGGGGGCGGGTGATCCGGGCGCTGGGTGTGGCGCTGTTGCTGCTGCTCGTCTTCGGTGCGCTCTTCGCGGGGGCGGACGCGGCCTTCGCGGAGCTGCTCGACGGTCTCACTCCCGAGTTGGCGGTGGACGGTACTCCGCTGTCCGCCCTGTTCTTCCTGCTGGGCCTGCTGGGATCGCTGGCCGCCGCCAGGACGGCCGCGGCCCCGTTGCGCTGGGACCGGATCGAGTTCCAGCCGGGGCGTCCGCGCGGCAGGTTGGAGTGGGCGCTGCCGCTGATCCTGCTGGACGTGCTCTTCGCCGCCTTCATAGCGGTGCAGTTGGCGGTGCTCTTCGGCGGATACCGGAGAGTGCTGGAGGAGACCGGGCTGACGTACGCGGAATACGCCCGACAGGGGTTCTGGCAGCTGCTGGCGGTCACTCTGCTGAGTCTGGTGGTGATCGCCTTCGCGCTGCGCTGGGCGCCCCGCGGTGGCCCCGGGGACCGGGTGCTCGTCCGTGCCGTGCTCGGTGCGCTCTGCGTCCTCACCCTGGTCGTGGTGGCCGCGGCGCTCCGCCGTATGGACTTCTACGTCGACGCCTACGGGTTGACCCGTCTGCGGCTGTCCGTGGCCGGGGTGGAGCTGTGGTTGGGCGTCGTCCTGGTCCTGGCCATGGTCGCCGGGGTGGTCGGCGGGCGGTGGCTGCCCCGTGCGGTGCTGGCCAGCGCCGGAGCCGCCGTACTGCTCTTCGGACTGCTCTCTCCCGACGCGCTGATCGCCGAGCACAACGTGGCCCGCTACCAGCGGACCGGGAAGATCGACGTCCTGTACCTCCAGCAGCTCTCCGCAGACGCGGTACCGGCTCTGGACCGGCTACCGGAACCGGCGCGTTCGTGCTCCCTCCTCTCGCTCACCCGGCGGATCGGACCGGAGGCGGAGGAAGCGGCGAAGCCCTGGTACGCCAGCAGTCTCGGTGAGCGCCGAGCGCGGGCGCTCCTCCACCGACGGCCGGCCCCGAAGGAGCTGTCCTGCTGGCCGCTGTACGAGAACCGGGTCCGGGGCGGGGCCGCCCTCGGGTCCGGGGAGCGCCCGGCGTAACCTGACCCCTGTCATGCCGTACGAACTGCCGACCCATCGCGTCGAGCGCTCCCTGCGAGCCACCACCGGTGCCAAGATCGTCGCCGGAGTCGACGAGGTCGGCAGGGGCGCCTGGGCCGGGCCGGTCACCGTGTGTGCCGCCGTGACCGGCCTGCGGCGGCCGCCCGAAGGGCTCACCGACTCCAAACTCATAGCGCCCAAGCGGCGTGCGGAGCTCGCCGAGCTGTTGGAAGGCTGGGTGACCGCCTACGGGCTGGGCCACTCCAGTCCGCAGGAGATCGACGAGTTGGGCATGACCGCGGCGCTCCGGCTGGCGGCGTCGAGAGCGCTGGAGTCGCTTCCGGTCCGTCCGGAGGCGGTGATCCTCGACGGCAACCACGACTACCTGGGCCCGCCGTGGCGAGTCCGCACGGTCATCAAAGGCGACCAGTCCTGCGTGGTCGTGGCCGCCGCGTCGGTCATCGCCAAGGTCCGCCGGGACGCTCTGATGGCCGAGCTGGGGGCCGACTGCCCGGAGTACGCCTTCGAGGACAACGCGGGGTACCCGTCCCCGGTGCACCGAGCCGCACTGGCGAAGTTCGGCCCGACCAGGCACCACCGGGTCTCCTGGGCCTTTCTTGACGCGCTGCCGCGGTGGCAGCACCTCAGGAAGCAGCGGGTCGCCCCGACCGAAGCGGCCGGAACTGAAGAACAGCTCGGCTTTGACTTCTAGCGCTGCCCAACCCCGCCCCCGCTGTCCGAGTCGCACCGGTGTTTGATAGACAACTGCCCATGCCTCTCACCCCCGAGGAGCCACCGATTCACGAGAGAGTCCCCGGTCCTCGCGCGACCCCGGCCACCGGACGTAGCGCGTCGACCCCTCGCCCCGGCCCCCGTCCCGGTCCTCCGCGCCCGGGCCCCCGACCGGGACCAGCGCGGCCCGGCCGAACCACTCCCGCCTCGATGCCCGCGCAGCGTGCCGCCGGCGAGTCGGCCGCCGCCTCCGCGACGCCGTCGGAGGCGAGGGTGGCGGCCGATGCCGCTCCGGCCGGGTCGGCGCCGCAGATCCAGCTCATCCCCGCCGCTGAACACGGCGCGCTGGACGCCGCTGAGGAAGCCGTCGACCTGCTGCTCGATTCGGGTCGCGAGCCGAGCGACGTCCTGTTGCTGACCTCGGGGGAACAACACCCCTGGGCCGTCCACGAGTTGTCGTTCGGAGCGGATGCCTACTGGGCGCAGCACGATGCTGGGGAGGACGTCTTCTACGCCGACGCCGCCGCTTTCGAGCGAGCGGCCGCCCGGCCGGTAGTGGTCCTCGCCCTCAACGGTGGCACGGCCGACACAGCCGAGCGGGCGCTGCAGGCCGCGCGCTCGAAAGCGGCGGCGCTGCTCATCGTCTGCGGAGACCCGCAGCGGATCAACGCGCTGACCGCGAACGGCTGAGTTCCGCCCCGGATTCCACCGGCGGATCCAGTTGGACGGCACCGGAGGCGGCTGTCGCGAGAGCCGCCCGCCGGTGCCGTCCTTGCTCCGTGCGGGAACATCGGGGCGACCGGTGGCCACCGGCCGGCCCCCCGGCTCTCCGGCCGGGGAGCAACGCCGAGCGGCGGTGGCGGATCCTCGCAGTCGCCGAACGGGCGTCCGGCCGAGGTACCCGCCCGCCGCCGGGCACGCCCCCTGACCGGAACGGCCCGCGAGCCGGATGTCACACCGGGTGAACTGGCCGATGGTCAGTGCCATCCGGTTGCATGGGGGCATGGACGATCTGGAGCTCCGGACCGAAGCCGATGCCATCCTCGCCGAACTCGTCGGCGCCCCGGTGGGCTCGGCGCAACTGCGGGAGGACCAGTGGCAGGCGGTGGCGGCTCTGGTGGAGGAGCGCCGGCGTGCGCTGGTGGTGCAGCGCACCGGCTGGGGTAAGTCGGCGGTGTACTTCGTCGCCACCGCCCTGCTGCGCCGGCGCGGCTCCGGGCCGACGGTGATCATTTCGCCGCTGCTGGCGCTCATGCGCAACCAGGTCGAGTCGGCGGCCCGGGCCGGTATCCGGGCGCGCACCATCAACTCGGCCAACCCCGAGGAGTGGGACACCATCTACCAGGAGGTCGAGCAGGGCGAGACCGACGTCCTCCTGGTGAGTCCGGAACGTCTCAACTCCGTGGACTTCCGGGAACAGGTGCTGCCCAAGCTCGCGGCCACGACCGGCCTGCTGGTGGTGGACGAGGCCCACTGCATCTCCGACTGGGGCCACGACTTCCGCCCGGACTACCGCAGGTTGCGGGCCATGCTCGCAGAACTCGCCCCCGGGGTACCGGTGCTGGCCACCACCGCGACCGCCAACGCACGGGTCACGGCGGACGTGGCGGAGCAGCTGGGTACCGGCGCCGGCGAGGCCCTGGTGCTCCGCGGCCCGCTGGAGCGGGAGAGCCTGCGGCTGGGGGTGGTCCGGCTACCGGACGCCGCACACCGGCTGGCCTGGCTCGCCGAGCACCTCGACGAACTGCCGGGCTCGGGGATCGTCTACGCGCTGACGGTGGCGGCGGCCGAGGAGGCCACGGCCTTCCTGCGGCAGCGCGGCTTCCCGGTGGCCTCCTACACCGGGCGCACGGAGAACGCGGACCGGCTGCAGGCCGAGGCCGACCTGCTGGAAAACCGGGTCAAGGCGCTGGTCGCGACATCGGCTCTCGGGATGGGCTTCGACAAGCCCGACCTGGGCTTCGTGGTCCACCTCGGCTCGCCGTCCTCCCCGATCGCGTACTACCAGCAGGTGGGGCGCGCGGGCCGCGGTGTGGCACACGCCGACGTGCTGCTGCTGCCGGGCAAGGAGGACGAGGCCATCTGGCGCTACTTCGCGGACACCGCCTTTCCTCCCGAGGCGCAGGTCCGGCAGACTCTCTCGGCTCTCGCCGACGCGGGGCGGCCGCTGTCCGTACCCGCCCTGGAGGCGTCGGTGGAACTCCGGCGGACCAGGCTGGAGACGATGCTGAAGGTGCTCGATGTCGACGGCGCGGTCAAGCGGGTGAAGGGCGGCTGGATCGCCACCGGCGAGCCGTGGGCCTACGACTCCGAGCGGTACGCCTGGGTCGCTCGGCAGCGCGCCGCCGAGCAGCAGGCCATGCGTGACTACGTGAGCACGTCCCGGTGCCGGATGGAGTTCCTGCGCCGGCAGCTGGACGACGAGGGCGCCGCCCCCTGCGGCCGCTGCGACAACTGCGCCGGGGCCTGGGCCGATGCCGCCGTCTCGGCGGAGGTGCTGACCGGGGCGGCGAAGGAACTGGACCGCCCCGGGGTGGAGGTCGAGCCGCGCCGGATGTGGCCGACGGGGATGCCCGCACTCGGCGTCGACCTCAAGGGGCGCATCCCGGTCAAGGAGCAGTGCTCCACCGGGCGCGCCCTGGGGCGTCTCTCGGACATCGGCTGGGGAAACCGGCTGCGCCCACTGCTCGCCGAGAACGCCCCCGACGCTTCGGTCCCCGACGACGTCCTGCGGGCCGCGGTCGAGGTCCTGGCCGACTGGGCCCGGTCTCCCGGCGGCTGGGCGTCGAACGTGCCGGACGCCTCCGCCCGGCCGGTGGGAGTGGTCGCCGTGCCGTCGCTGGCCCGTCCGCGGCTGGTCGGCTCGCTGGCCGAGGGGATCGCGACCGTCGGCCGCCTCCCATTCCTGGGCACCCTGACGTACACGGGGCCGGACGGCGCACACACGGCACGCCGCAGCAACTCCGCCCAACGGCTCAGGGCACTGTCCGGCGCCTTCACCCTTTCGGAGGGGCTGGCCGAAGCGCTGGCCCGATCCTCGGGACCGGTCCTGCTCGTGGACGACTACACCGACTCCGGCTGGACCCTCGCGGTCGCCGCCCGCCTGCTCCGTCGGGCCGGCAGCGAACAAGTTCTGCCGTTGGTCCTCGCCGCGGCGGGCTGACCGGCCGGTCGACGCCGCGCGGCGGAGAGCGGATCGGCACCGCGCGCGTTCTCCCGCCGGCCTCCCGGGCCGCCGTCGCGCACGTGTGGCGACGGCGGCGACGGCCGCCTACCTTGGCCTACGGAGCCCTCGCCGGCGCGGGGGAGGGCCTCCGCCGGCCCCACCACTTCACTGACCTCGAAGACGCCCCTTTCGCACCCACTTTCGCACCCACGCCCGGCCGGGGAGAGGCGCGACCGAACGCTTCGGTGGTGTGGCACCGGAGCCTCACGAACGGGACAGCCGATATGCCAGCAGAGACCCGGGACGGCCCCTGTCCGCCCCGGGTCCTGCGGGACTACGCGGTCCTGGCCGACGGCGAGCGCGGTGCGGTGGTCGACCCCGACGGGCGGATCGTGTGGCTGAGCGCGCCCCGCTGGCACAGCGACGCCCTTTTCTCCTCCCTGATCGGGGGGCGTGGGCACTTCTCGGTGGAGCCGGTCGACCGCTGGCGCGTCTGGGGCGGCTACTACGAGGAAGGCACCCTCATCCGGGTGAGTCGCTGGCTGACCGCCGACTCCGTGATCGAGTGCCGGGACGCGCTGGCGATGCCCGCTTCGGCCGATCGCCTGGTGTTGCTGCGGCGGATGCGCGTCGAGCGAGGGGAGGCCGTGCTGCGGCTGAGCCTCGATCCGCGCCCGGGGTTCGGCGCGCGGAGCATGGGCAACCACCGTCTGGAGGCGGGGGGAGTGTGGACCGCGGAGTCCCCCGGGCTGCGGCTGCGGCTGCTCGGCGCCGACCGAGCCGGCTGGCACCCCGGGTCCGGGCTGAGCGGTGAATTCCGGCTGCGCGGGGGAGAACGGCACGACATCGTGCTGGAAATCGCCACCGGGCCGTCCACCGGCCCGCTCGATCCGGCCGAGCTGTGGCGGAGAACCGAGCAGGAGTGGGCGAGCGCCGTACCGGACTGCTCAGCGCTCGCCGCGCCACGCGACGCCCGACACGCCTACGCCGTCATCCGGGGTCTCACCAGTGCCGACGGAGGCATGGTCGCCGCAGCCACCACCTCCCTGCCGGAGCGTGCCGACACCGGGCGCAACTACGACTACCGGTTCGCCTGGCTGCGGGACCAGTGCTACGCCGGCCTCGCGATCGCCGCCCACGGGGCCCACGACCTGCTCGACAGAGCCGTGCAGTTCGCCGCGGAACGCCTGATCGAGGACGGTGAACACGTCCGGCCGGCCTACGCCGTCACCGGTGAACCCGTACCCGAGCAGCGCCCGCTGCGACTCCTGGGCTACCCGGGCGGCAGCGACCGGATCGGGAACCAGGCCTCCGCGCAGTTCCAACTCGACACCTTCGGTGAGGTGCTGCAGCTGATGGCGGCCGCGGCGCGGCACGACCGGCTCACGCCGGACGCCGAGCGCGCGGTGCACATCGCGGCGGAGGCGGTGGAGCGCAACTGGCGGCGGCCCGACGCCGGGCTCTGGGAGTTGGAGGACCGGTGGTGGACCCACTCCCGGCTGAGCGTCGTATGCGGTCTCCGCAGCGTCGCGGAGGTCATGCCGCGGGCGGCGGCCCGCCGGTTCGACGAGATCGCCGACGCCGTTCTCGGTGAGACCCGGCGGCGGTGCCTGCGCTCCGACGGCCGGTGGCGGCGGGCCGCCGACGACGACGGGCCCGAGGCGGCCCTCCTCGTCCCCATGGCCCGCCACTGTCCGTCCCGCGACCCCCAGGCGGCCGCGGTCACCCGCGCCTTCATCGAGGAGCGGTTGGCCACCGACGGGTACGTCTACCGCTTCGAGCACCCGGGCACCCGGCTCGGCGAGGCTGAGGGCGCCTTCTTGCTGTGCGGGTTCATGATGGCGCTGGCCACCGACGGTCTAGGGGACCGTACCGGAGCGCTCCGCTGGTTCGAGCGGACCCGAGCGGCCTGCGGACCGTCCGGACTCTTCGCGGAGGAGTACGACGTGCGGCAGCGGCAGCTGCGCGGCAACCTGCCCCAGGTATTCGTGCACGCCGCCCTGCTGGAGTGCGCGGTCCGTCTCAGTGACGCCTCCGGTCCGCTGCCCTGAGACCTGCGCCGGCCGCCGATCCGGTGAGCCGTCCGGTACGGCCCCGGCGGAGGGGCGGTGCCCCTGGCGGGGTGGTCAGTACCGGGGATCGGTGCGGTGTCAGGTACTCGAACCGCTCGTGGCCCGCCCGCACACCCGCGCACCGACGGCGGCCGCGCCGAGCGCGGCCGCGGCGGCGAAACCGCAGACCAGGCGGCGCCGACGTAGCGACATCCACAGCACCGGGTCGCGGTCGTGGGCCCGGCGGTCGAAGGGGCCGTGGGCTCCGCGGTCGGTGTCGGCGTCGGACGGCTGGAAGAGGTTGGGCTCCCAGCGGGGATCGTCCTCCTCGGTCTGCTGGCTTCCCACGCCCGTGCGCCCCAGGTACAGATCCACCAGCCTGGGTGCCAGCCGCGCGCCCCAGATCGTGAGTGCGGTGGAAAGCCCGACCCACATGTTGCGCCTCGGGTGCTCGGCCAGGAAGACGATGCCCCTGGCCGGAAGTTCCGGTTGGAAGACCGGGGGGACGGGCATGGGGTGCCGCGGCATCCGGTTGAGGTTCCAGTTGAACTGGGGGGTGTTGAGTCCCGGCAGCTGGATCATGCAGATCCTGACGTTGCTCCGTTCGTGGATCAGCTCCGAGATGACGGACTCGGTGAACCCCTTCACCGCGTGCTTGGCCCCGCAGTAGGCCGACTGCAGGGGGATGGACCGGTAGGCCATGGCCGAGCCGACATTGACGATGACACCACGGTCGCGGGGCCGCATGTGCTCCAAGGCGGCCCGGGCGCCGTTGACCTGACCGAGGTAGGTGACCGCGGTGATTCGCTCGTACTCCTCGGGCGAGGTCTCCCGGAAGAAGGCCAGCGAGCCGGCGAAGGCCGCGTTGACCCACACATCGATCTCGCCCAACTCCCGCTCGACCCGCTCGGCGGCTTCTCCCACCGCCACGTGGTCGGCGACGTCGACGGGGATACCCAGGGCCTCGCCACCCAGCTCCGCCACGTCCCGCACCGTGCCGTCCAGACCCGCCCGACCACGTGCGAGCACGGCGACGTCGTATCCACGGGCGGCGAACTCGCGCACCGTGGCCCGGCCCACTCCGGCGGTCCCACCGGTCACCACCGCCAGTCTGCGCCCTGTTCTGCTTGGCATAGCGGGTCTGTCTCCTCACTGCGGGAACCGGCTGCAGAGCCGCTGCCGGCCCAGGCATCTGTGCTACCGCGCGCGCGGCATCGCCAAACAGACCGTCAGCGGAGGTGTGCCTCCGGCGAGCCGGGAGGTCGCGAGGCGGCTCCGTCCAGGGCACCGAGTCCGTGGGCAGGCGGAGGGGAGTTGCTCCGGCTGCCCGACCGTCAAGCCGTCCGGCACGCAGCCGGCCAGGCCTGAGCCCGGTCGGGTGAACGGCAGAGCAGGTCGTCGGGCGGTAGCCCGCTCGGCCTGATCCGGTGGGTCGACCTCGTCGGCCGCGTCCTGCCGGGTGCCACTCCGCCGCCGTGCAGACCGCACGCGGAAACCGGATTTGCCCCCGGATCGGTCGGTGATGCTGCCGGTTTCCGGCGAGACAATCCACAGGGAAAATCAGAGGATATGGGCGGGATATCCACAGGGGTGGTGGAAACGACCGGTGCGGCGGCACCCTCGGTGCATGACGGAGAACAGCGAACCACCCCGGTCCTTCGAGTCCACGACGGCGAACCAGGTCACCCTGCGCAGCCCCAAAGAACTCGCCGACGCACTGCCGTACCTCATGGGCTTCTATCCCAACGACAGCGTGGTGATGGTGGCCCTGCACGGTCGCCGCGGCCGCTTCGGCGGCCGCCTCCGGCTCGGTATCCCGGACCACCGGGAGGAGTGGCGGGAGGTCTCCGAGCAACTCGCCGAGTGCCTGATCTCGGGGAGCGAGAAGCGGACCGGCAAGCCCGACGGAGTCGTCCTCTTCCTCTGTCAGGAGCCGACCGGAGACCAGAGCGCACAGGAGGTCATGGAGTGGCTGCGGCCGCTCGCCCAGCGGCTCCGCCGGGCCTGCGGAACACGCGACGTACCGGTGCTGGAGGCGCTGTGCGTCTCGGACGGTCGCTACTGGTCGTACTGCTGCCCCGACCCCCGCTGCTGCCCCGCCGAAGGTGCACCGCTGGCCCTCTCCGGCACTTCGGTGATGGCCGCGGCGGCCACCTACGCGGGCCTGAGGGTCCGCGGCTCACTCAGCGAGATGGAAGCGAGGTTCGCACCGCCGTCCGGCCCCGGAGGCGAGGAGCAGGAGAAGGCGCTGGACGAGGCCGCGGCCGATCTCGTCCCCCGGATCCTGGGCGGTGAGGACCGGGAGGTCGTCGAGACCGAGACCCTGGAACTCGTCCGGCTGCTGCTGACCCGGTTCGCCGGCGTGCTCCCGGAGGGAGACGGCCCGGAGGGCGACGCCGTCGACGACGGGCTGCTGGCACCGGAGGAGGCCGCGGCGGTCGTTCTCGGTCTGCAGGACCGCACCACCCGGGACCGGGCCGCGGAGTGGATGGAAGGGCCGGAAGCCGCGCCGGCGCTGCGACTATGGCGCGCGCTGGCCCGTCGCTGCGTCGGAGCCTATGCCGATCACGCCGCGGCACCACTGACCCTCGCGGGCTGGGTGGCCTGGTCCACCGGTGACGAACCGACTGCCCGGGTGGCCCTGGCCTTGGCGCTGCAGGCGGACCCGGACTACGTCTTCGCCAGGCTCCTGCACCAGGGCGTGAACGAGGGGCTGGATCCAGAGCAGTTGCGGAGCTGCCTGCGGGAGGAACGCGCGGAGCGTGACGCGCGGCGTGCACCGGACGCCCCGCCCGCCGCCTCGCAGCAGGCGCCCCCGGGGGCGCCTGCTGCGAGGCGGCCGCGGAAGAAGGCCCTCAGGTGCCGGCGTCCGGTGCGGAGCGGTACCGCCCGGGGCGGGACGTCCCGCAGTCGCCCGGCCGGACGGCGGGCCGCCTTTCGGGGATCCCGCTCAAGGGGCGCCAGGAGCCGCCGATGAAGTGGCCGTGAAGAGCCTGTTCACCGCGGAGGGGCCAACTATGATCACGGCATGTCGCCCTCCGATTCGTCGGCCGTTTCCCACTTCGCTGTAACCGTCGATCTGGTCGTGCTCACCGTGCGGCGCCACGCCCTCTGCGCGTTGATGGTCCGACGGGGTGAGCCGCCGTTCCAGGGGCGGTGGGCGCTGCCGGGCGGCTTCGTCCGTGCCGACGAGGACCTGGCGGAGGCGGCGGCTCGCGAGTTGTCCGAGAAGACCGGTATCTCGGCGGACGGGCCGACGACTTCGGCGAGTGGCAAGGGGGCCCATCTCGAGCAACTGGCCACCTACGGCGACCCGCACCGGGACCCGCGAATGCGCGTGGTCAGCGTCGCGAACCTGGCCCTGGCCCCGGACCTGCCGACGCCCCGGGCGGGTGGCGACGTCCACGGGGCACGCTGGGCTCCGGTGTCTGAGTTGCTCGGCAAGGACGGTGGCAGGGGGACCGAGCCGAGCCCTCCACCGCTCGCCTTCGACCACGCCAAGCTCTTGGCCGACGGGGTGGAACGAGCCCGCTCCAAGATCGAGTACTCCTCGCTGGCCACGGCCTTCTGCCCGCAGGAGTTCACGGTCGGCGAGCTGCGGCGCGTCTACGAGGCGGTCTGGGGGGTGGTTCTCGATCCGCGCAACTTCCACCGGAAGGTCACCGGAACCCCCGGCTTCCTCCTGCCCACCGGGGGAACCACCACTCGCCAGGGCGGTCGCCCCGCCCAACTCTTCCGCGCGGGCGGGGCAACGGTCCTCAACCCGCCCATGCTCCGCCCCGAGGTGTGAGTCGGACCGGAGACGGCCCCCCGCCGCGGGCAGCACACCGGCGGCGTGCGGATAACGCGCGTCGGCCTGCTTTACGGGGTCCGGTTGCCGCGGACGCGAGGGCCTCGCCCCGCCGAAGACAGCGGTCCGGGACGCCGGATTCACCGGCCCCGGCGCATCCAGGCGCCGAGGGCTGTCCCACAACTACGAGGGCAGCAGTGCGAGGCGTTCTCAGGCGGGTGCTCTCCCAACCGGCGGCAGCGCTCGCCGTGTTGGCCGAGACCTTCGCCGATCGCCGTCCGGGGATCGGCCGCCGCCGAGCCGGCAGTCCATGGGGCGCGGAGGCGGATAACGGCAGTTCATGGCGAGTGGCCACCACAGAGTCAGTGCTTGCACCCCAGTTCATAATGATTTAGCGTCAATTATCCGGTAATGGGCGATCACCCTTTCGTGTGCTTTTCACCAAAGACCTCAAGGGTGCCCGAAAGGCCGCCGACAAAGGATGCGTGAGTACCCTTGCGCACACCATGATGACCACGGCTCGCTCCGTCGATCCCGGCTCCGCCGGGTCGGGCGAGCTCAACCGTTACCCCTACGCCGATTCCCCGGTGGGCGACCGCACCGGCAGCCCTTCCTGGGAGGGCGAGAGCGAGATGGGCCGGGTCGGCCGCCGAGCCTCGGGGAACCGAGGTCGCGGACTCCACGGGCAACTCGTCCAGCAACTCGGGCAGATGATCGTCTCCGGCGACCTCGGCGCCGACCGGCCGCTGGTGCCCGAGGAGATCGGCCAGCGCTTCGAGGTCTCCCGGACCGTCGTACGCGAGTCGCTGCGCGTCCTCGAGGCCAAGGGCCTGGTCAGCGCCCGCCCCAATGTCGGCACCAGGGTCCGTCCGGTCAGCGACTGGAACCTGCTGGACCCGGACATCATCGAGTGGCGGGCCTTCGGGCCGCAGCGCGACGACCAGCGGCGGGAACTGTCCGAGCTGCGGTGGGCCATCGAGCCGCTGGCGGCCCGGCTGGCCGCCGGCCGCAACCGGGAGGAGGTCCAGCAGCGGCTCAGGGACATGACCGAGATCATGGGCCACGCCCTCGGTCAGGGTGACGCCCTGACCTTCTCCCGCGCCGACGCGGAGTTCCACGGTCTGCTGCTGCAGCTCGCCGGCAACCGGATGCTCGAGCACCTCGCGGGAATCGTCTCCTCGGCGCTCCAGGTGTCCGGTGGGCAGGCCACCGGATGTGACCGGCCGACGGAGACCTCGGTCGGCCACCACGCGCGGGTGGTGGAGGGCGTGGCCGCCGGTGACGCCGCAGCCGCCGAGTCCGCGATGCGGCATCTGCTGACCGCGCAGCCCGAGGTGGAACGAGTGGTTCCGGCTCCGCGTGAGCACTGACGGAGCAGCGGACGCCGTCGCCCCGCCCCGACGCTCCAGGCCCCGCACCGCCGACGCCGGAGCGTCGGTGCGGGCCTGGAAGGTCCCTGAGCGCCCGGTTTGACGGGCCCGCTGGGGGTGTACGTACCGTTTTGCGGGGTTTCGATCTGTTGTGCGGTGTGACTCGGGACACGCGGGATGGGCGTAACGCTCTTTGGGGAAGCGCGATGACTTAAGAGGTGATAGCCGCTGCAGGAATACGGCCGTCGTTCGCGACGCTGAGTTGCTCTGCGGCTCCGCCCGCGCGCCGTCGGCCCATCCCCGCCGGCGGTCGTCGGCTCCGGATCCCCCGGGGTCGGAAGCCGTTTCCATCGTTCCGAGAGGTTGTTCGTGTCGGCCAGCACTTCCCGTACGCTCCCGCCGGAGATTGCCGAGTCCGAGTCTGTCATGGCGCTCATCGAGCGGGGAAAGGCTGAGGGGCAGATCGCCGGCGATGACGTGCGTCGGGCCTTCGAAGCTGACCAGATTCCGCCAACCCAGTGGAAGAACGTTCTGCGCAGCCTCAACCAGGTCCTCGACGAGGAGGGTGTGACGCTGATGGTCAGTGCCGCAGAAGCACCCAAGCGCACTCGCAAGAGCGCCGCAGCGAAGGCTCCGGCGAAGCGCACCGCCACCAAGACCGTCTCCGCCAGGACCACCGCGACCAAGGTGACCGCGAAGAAGACGGCGGCCAAGAAGGCTGCCGAGCCCGTGGCCGTCGAAGCCGCCGACGAGGCGCCGGCGCCCGCGAAGAAGGCGGCCGCGAAGAAGACGGCGGCCAAGAAGACCACCGCCAAGAAGGCAGCGGCGAAGAAGACCGCCAAGAAGACCGCGGCCAAGAAGGACACCGAGGCGCTGCTCGACGTCGACGGCGTGGCCGAGGAGACCGCCGCTCCCTCGGCGGCCAAGCCGGGCGCCGAAGGGCCTGCCGTCGAGGCCGAACCGGAGAGCCAGGGCTTCGTGCTGTCCGACGAGGACGAGGACGACGCCCCGGCGCAGCAGGTCGCGGCGGCCGGTGCGACCGCCGACCCGGTGAAGGACTACCTCAAGCAGATCGGCAAGGTGCCGCTGCTCAACGCCGAGCAGGAGGTGGAGCTGGCCAAGCGGATCGAGGCGGGGCTGTTCGCCGAGGACAAGCTCGCCAACTCCGACAAGCTCGCTCCCAAGCTCAAGCGTGAGCTGGAGATCATCGCCGAGGACGGCAGACGGGCCAAGAACCACCTGCTCGAAGCGAACCTCCGGCTCGTGGTCTCGTTGGCCAAGCGCTACACCGGCCGGGGGATGCTCTTCCTCGACCTGATCCAGGAGGGCAACCTCGGTCTGATCCGGGCCGTCGAGAAATTCGACTACACCAAGGGCTACAAGTTCTCCACGTACGCCACCTGGTGGATCCGGCAGGCGATCACCCGTGCGATGGCGGACCAGGCCCGCACCATCCGCATCCCGGTGCACATGGTGGAGGTCATCAACAAGCTCGCGCGGGTGCAGCGCCAGATGCTCCAGGACCTGGGCCGCGAGCCCACCCCGGAGGAGCTGGCCAAGGAACTGGACATGACCCCGGAGAAGGTCATCGAGGTCCAGAAGTACGGCCGTGAGCCGATCTCCCTCCACACCCCGCTCGGTGAGGACGGCGACAGCGAGTTCGGTGACCTCATCGAGGACTCCGAGGCCGTGGTGCCGGCCGACGCGGTCAGCTTCACCCTGCTCCAGGAGCAGCTGCACTCCGTCCTGGACACGCTCAGCGAGCGGGAGGCCGGCGTGGTCTCCATGCGCTTCGGGCTCACCGACGGCCAGCCGAAGACGCTGGACGAGATCGGGAAGGTCTACGGCGTCACCCGCGAGCGCATCCGGCAGATCGAGTCCAAGACGATGTCGAAGCTGCGGCACCCGTCCCGCTCCCAGGTCCTTCGCGACTACCTCGACTGATCCCCGGCAGGACTGTTTCCCGGTATACGACGGCGGCAGGCCCGGAACCCGACCTGGGTTCCGGGCCTGCCGCCGTGCCCCGTCCGGGTGGCAGGCCGGTCTCGTCTGGCTCACTCTGGGTGTTGCCGATGCACCGCGTAGTGAGGAGACGGTATGGGCCCTATCTCGCGAGCATTGAGCGGACTGCCGGTACTGCTGCCGGGCGCTGTGGCGTTGCTGCTGGCCGGCGCGCCGTCCGCGGCCGCCGACCAGGTGGTGGTGGGCGGGCAGGCGGCCAAGGTGGAGGAGAGCCCCTGGGCGGTGGCGCTGGGCAGCCGGGAGCGGTTCGGCGACCACCGGTCGGGCCAGTTCTGCGGGGGCGTGGTGGTCGGGCGCAGCACCGTTCTGACGGCCGCGCACTGCCTCAGTGAGAAGGTGCTGGGGGTGGACCGGGCGAAGGTGCGGGACCTGCGGGTGATCGCGGGGCGCGAGGACCTGGGCCGGAGCGGGGGTGAAGAGCTGCCGGTACTCCGGAGCTGGGTCAATCCGGACTACGACAGCACGACCAATCGGGGCGATCTCGCGGTGCTGACGCTCCGCGAGCCACTGCCCGGGCGGTATGTCCTGCCGATGGCGGAGGAGCCGGATGACGAAGGGTACAGGCCGGACACCGAAGCGACGGTGTACGGCTGGGGCGACACGAGCGGTGAGGGGGACTACGCCGCCGTGCTGCACGCGGCACCGGTGCGGGTGCTGGCGGACGCCGTCTGTGAGCGGGCCTACCCGGGAAACCCCGAGGGTACCTACCAGGCCGGCTCCATGGTGTGTGCGGGGGAGCCGGGTGGCGGCGGTGACGCCTGCCAGGGTGACAGCGGCGGGCCGCTGGTCGCTCGGGGCCGTCTGATCGGCCTGGTGTCATGGGGGAGTGGTTGCGGGCGGGCGGGCAGCCCGGGCGTCTACACGAAGATCTCCGCGGTCGCGGATGCCGTGGCGGCGCGGATGTGAGCGCCGCGTCGGAGCTCGGGCGGGTGCGCCCCGCCCGGGGGCGAGCCGGCTCGGCCCGTCAGGGGCCGCGGCCGTGGAGCGGCAGCCAAGACGAGTTCGGGCGGTGCTTCTGTCTCCAGAAGCACCGCCCGAACCCCGGCCAGGGAGGCCGGCGTGGCTCGTCGTGGATGCGATGTGTCAGCGTTCCTCTTCGGTCCTGGAGGCCGAATCGCTCGTGAGTCGCTCCGTCTCGTCCTGTATCTCCGCAGCGACCTTCTTGAGCTCCGGCTCGAACTTGCGCCCGTGGTGGGCGCAAAAGAGCAGCTCGCCACCGCTGCTGAGCAGGACGCGCAGATAAGCCTGGGCGCCGCAACGGTCGCAGCGATCGGCGGCGGTCAGGGGGCTCGCGGGGGTCAGAACTGTAGTCACGTCGCCTCTTCTCTAGCTCGACGAGCTGTCGTACCAGGGTCAACACCCGATCGGGCCGAAAACGTTCCCGCTTCTGCCCTTCCGCTCGAAATTTCTTCGAAGTGGTGCGGATGTTGCCGGGTGGCGGCGAATGAGCCGTAGTGCGTGGGCTTACGTATTCATCGCGCTTGTCTGGGTTCGTCCTTCCGGCTGGCTTGCCGGCTTGTCCATGAGGACGTGCCCGGAGCCTAAAGGGTTCATGCGCGGAAAGGAACGTGATGTACGCGTCACACCCCCAGTCTATCGAACGCGCGATCGAATTATCATGGTCGTGACCTTTCTCTTGGGTGGCTGCACAAAGGCTCTACCAGGCCTCGGTACCCTCTCACCGGTGACCCAAGCCGACCTGGCCCGGGAACGGGCCGGACAAAAAATTCAGCGAGGAGCGAACCGCGTGACCGCCGAGACGTCCGTGCCGTCCACAGCGCTTCTGACCGGAGCAGACCGAGACGGTTCCAACTACACCGCGCGGCACCTGCTCGTCCTCGAGGGCCTCGAGGCGGTGCGCAAGCGCCCCGGTATGTACATCGGATCGACCGACAGCCGGGGACTGCTGCACTGCCTCTGGGAGATCATCGACAACTCCGTCGACGAGGCCCTCGGGGGCCACTGCGACCACATCGAGGTGGTGCTCTGCGACGACGGGTCGGTGGAGGTCCGGGACAACGGCCGAGGCATCCCGGTCGACGTCGAGCCCAAGACCGGACTGTCCGGTGTCGAAGTGGTGATGACCAAGCTGCACGCCGGCGGGAAGTTCGGCGGCGGCACCTACGCCGCCTCCGGGGGTCTGCACGGTGTCGGAGCCTCGGTGGTCAACGCCCTCTCCGCCCGACTCGACGTGGAGGTGGACCGGGGCGGGCACACCCACGCCATCAGCTTCCGGCGGGGTGTCCCGGGGATCTTCACCGAGTCAGGCCCGGACGCGCCCTTCGACCCGGGCAGCGGTCTGCTCAGGAAGAAGAAGGTGCCGAAGAACCGCACCGGGACCCGAGTGCGCTACTGGGCGGACCGGCAGATCTTCCTCAAGGACGCCAGGCTCTCCCTGGAGACGCTGTACGCCCGGGCCCGGCAGACCGCCTTCCTCGTCCCCGGGCTCACCCTCGTCGTCCGGGACGAGCGCATGCTCACCGGCGCGGACGGCGCCGAGCAGCGGCCGACCGAGGAGACCTTCCGGTACGACGGCGGGATCAGCGAGTTCTGCGAGTACCTGGCCCAGGACAAGCCGGTCTGCGACGTCCTGAGGCTCACTGGACACGGTTCCTTCAAGGAGACCGTGCCGGTCCTGGACGAGCGCGGCCACATGACCCCGACCGAGGTCAAACGCGACCTCGGCGTGGACATCGCGCTCCGCTGGGGAACCGGCTACGACACCACGGTCCGCTCCTTCGTCAACATCATCGCCACCCCGAAGGGCGGAACGCACGTATCCGGCTTCGAACGCTCCGTGACCAAGACGGTCAACGAGGTGCTCCGCTCCAGCAAGCTGCTGCGGGTCGCGGAGGACGACATCATCAAGGACGACGCCCTCGAGGGGCTGACGGCGGTGGTCACCGTACGTCTGGCCGAGCCGCAGTTCGAGGGGCAGACCAAGGAGGTGCTCGGTACCTCCGCGGCCTCCCGGATCGTCGCCAACGTGGTGGCCAAGGAGCTGAAGTCCTTCCTGACCTCCACGAAGCGGGACGCCAAGCAGCAGGCGCGGGCCGTCCTGGAGAAGGCCGTCGCCGCCGCGCGCACCAGGATCGCGGCCCGGCAGCACAAGGAGGCACAGCGGCGGAAGACGGCCCTGGAGACCTCCTCGCTGCCCGCGAAGCTCGCCGACTGCCGTAGCGACGACGTCGAGCGGAGCGAGTTGTTCATCGTGGAGGGGGACTCGGCGCTCGGTACCGCGAAGCTCGCCCGGAACTCGGAGTTCCAGGCGCTGCTGCCGATCCGCGGCAAGATCCTGAACGTCCAGAAGTCCTCGGTCTCGGACATGCTCAAGAACGCCGAGTGCGGTGCCATCATCCAGGTCATAGGAGCCGGGTCCGGCAGGACCTTCGACCTTGACGCGGCTCGCTACGGCAAGATCGTGCTGCTGGTGGACGCCGATGTCGACGGGGCGCACATCCGCTGCCTGCTGCTCACCCTGTTCCAGCGCTACATGCGGCCCATGGTCGAGGCCGGACGGGTCTTCGCGGCCGTCCCGCCGTTGCACCGGGTGGAGCTGACCCACCCCAAGAAGGGCCAGGACAAGTACGTCTACACCTACTCCGACAACGAACTCCGCGCCACCCTCATGGAGTTCCAGCGCAAGGGGATCAGGTACAAGGAGTCGATCCAGCGCTACAAGGGCCTCGGTGAGATGGACGCGGACCAGTTGGCGGAGACCACGATGGATCCGCGGCACCGCACCCTGCGCCGGATCAACATCGGTGATCTGGAGGCCTCCGAGCAGATCTTCGACCTGCTGATGGGCAACGCCGTGGCGCCCCGCAAGGAGTTCATCACCAGCTCCGCCGCGACCCTGGACCGATCGCGCATCGACGCCTGAACCGCATCCGGAGGGGGGAGCGCCGGTCCGGCCCGGAGGAGCCGACCGGCCGGCGCTCTCCCCGCGGGTGCGGCTTCGCGGGCCGCCGCGCAGCCGCACCCCTACCCGAAGGTCACCGCCCGGCGGTCTCCCTGTCCGTGAGGGCTTCCGGCAGTACGACGGTGAACTGCGCCCCGCCCCCCGCGCCGACCCCGGCCCGGACGCTGCCGCCCTGCCGCTGCGCCAGCCGCCGCACCAGCGCGAGGCCCAGGCCGCGTTGACCGCCGTGAGCGGGCGGCTCCTTGGTGGACCAGCCCTCGGTGAAGATCGACTCCCGCTGCTCCGCAGGGATGCCAGGTCCGGAGTCCTCGACCCGCAGTACGGCCCGGCGGCCGTCCGCCCTGATCTCCACCACCACCTCCGGCTCCGCGCTGCCGCTCGCCGCGTCCAGGGCGTTGTCGACGAGATTGCCGACCACGGTCACCAGACCGGGCGGGTCCACCACGCGGTCCGGCAGCAGCGTGCCCGGGGAGAGCCGCAGCGAGACCCCGCGCTCCGCCGCGACCGTGGCCTTCCCCACCAGCAGTGCCGCCAGCAGCGGATCGCGCACCCGCTCAGCCACCTGCTCCGCCGTCGCCCGGTGCGCCCCCACGGCCTCGGTGATGAACTCCACCGCCTCCTCGTGGAGGCCCAGTTCCAACAACCCCAGCAGGGTGTGCATCCGGTTGGCGTGCTCGTGGTCCTGGGCGCGTAGTGCGTCGATCAGCCCGCGGGTGCCGTCGAGTTCCCTGCCGAGCCGTTCCAATTCGGTGCGGTCGCGCAGCGTCACCACCGCCCCGCCGTCGTCGGTCGGCATCCGGTTGACGACGAGCACCCGCCCACCGGCCACCGTCAGCAGATCGTCCCCGGTCACCCGGCCGGCGAGCACCTCGGCGGTCCGACTCGGTCCCAGAAGCTCGGCCGCCGGCCGCCCGATCGCCGTCTCGTCGAGGCCGAGCAGCCGCTGCGCCTCGTCGTTGACCAGCCGCACCCGGCCGGCTCCGTCGAGCGCGACGACCCCTTCGCGGATGGCGTGCAGCATCGCCTCACGCTCGGCGAGGAGGGCGGAGATGTCCGAGAAGGCCAGGTCGTGGGTGCGGCGCTGCAGACTGCGGGAGACCCGGTAGGCCGCCAGGGCACCCACCGCGAGTGCGCCGCCGGCGTAGGCCAGCAGCCCCGGCACGGCCGACAGCAGTCGGTCATGGACGCTCTCGTAGGCGATGCCGACCGAGACCGCTCCGACGATCCGGCCGTTGCCGTCGCGCAACGGCACCTTGCCCCTGGCGGTGCGGCCCAGGGTGCCCACGTCGATCTGCATGACCTCCTGCCCGGCCAGCGCACTGCTCGGATCGGTCGATACCCGCCGGCCGATCTGCTCGGGGGAGGTGTGCGACCAGCGGATCCCCGAGCGGTCCATGACCACCACGTACTCCGCACCGGTGGAGCGGCGGATCCGCTCGGCGTACGCCTGGATAGGGCCCTCCGGGCTGGGCCGGGTGCTCCTCAACTGGTCCGCGAGGACCGGACGGGCCGAGGTGGTCTGGGCGATGGCGAGGGCGCGCCGCATCGACTGGTCGTCGAGCTGGTCACCGAGCGGGGCGAGGAAGAGGCCGGTGGCCAGGGTGGTGACCCCGGTTGCGATGGCCAACTGCATCAGCAGCACCTGGGAGAAGACGCGGCGGGGGCGGCCGATGCGCCATCGCGACGCCGGACCGCGCTCCAGCGGGGTGGCTGTGCTCATGGGGACGAAAGTAAGGGGTGCCGGAACACGCCACCGCACCGGGTGGGAGGGGGAGCGCCGCCCCCTCGGCCGCCCCCGCCGCGGCCCCCGCGGAACGGGTGACTCCCACCCCACCCGTGGGGAAGGAGCCACCCGAGGGGCTAGGCCGGGCCCGCGACCGCGGCGACGGTCTTGGTGAACGGGGTCCCCGAGCCGTCGCGGCGGGGGTCGATCTCCGGAAGTGCCACCTGGGCCCCGGACTTGGTCGCAGCCCGGGCCGGCACGGGCCCGACCCAGGCGAAGACGAGACGGTCCTCTCCCTTGAGGAAGCGCTGGCAGCGCACCCCGCCCGTCGCCCGCCCCTTGCGCGGGTACTGGTCGAAGGGGGTGAGTTTCGCCGTCCGCACCGAGCCGGCGAGGGTGCCCTCGGCGCCCGCCACGGTGAACACCACGGCCTCCGCCGCGGGGTCGACCGCGCTGAACGCGATCACCCTCGCTCCTCCCGACAGTTTGACGCCCGCCATGCCGCCGGCCGGCCGGCCCTGCGGTCGCACCGCGGACGCGGGGTAGCGCAGCAGCTGCGCCTCGTCGGTGACGAAGACGAGGTCCTCCTCACCGGTGCGCAGCTCCACCGCCCCGATGATCCGGTCACCCTCCCGGAGGCTGATGACCTCCAACTCCTCCTTGTGGCCCGGATAGTCCGGCACCACCCGCTTGACCACCCCGTGCGCGGTGCCGATCGCCAGCCCCGGTGAGTTCTCGTCCAACGAGGTCAGGCAGACCAGCTGCTCGTCCTCCTCCAGCGAGAGGAACTCGGCGATCGGAGCGCCGCCGGCCAGGTTCGGCGCCCCGGTGGAGGGAGGCAGCTGGGGCAGGTCGATGACCGGCAGCCGCAGCAGCCGGCCCCTGGAGGTCACCGCCCCGACGTGGGCGCGGGCGGTGGTGGACACGGCGGAGACGATCAGGTCGTGCTTGGTCCGCTTGCCGCCTCCCGCCTCCGACGGCGGCGCCTCACCCTCGGCCCGCGCCAACAGCCCGGTGGAGGAGAGCAGTACCCGGCAGGGGTCGTCGGCGACCTGCAACGGCACCGCCGCCACCGGGGCGTCCTCCGACGCCAGCAGTACCGTGCGCCGCTTCATGCCGAACTTCTTCGCCACCTGGGCGAGTTCGCTTGAGACCAGCTTGCGCAGCTCGGCGTCCGACTCCAGGATCCGGGTCAGCGCCTCGATGTCGGTGTTGAGCTGGTCGCGCTCGGACTCCAGCTCGATCCGGTCGAACCTGGTCAGCCGCCGAAGCGGGGTGTCGAGGATGTACTGGGTCTGGGTCTCGCTCAGCTGGAAGCGGGTCATCAACCCCGTCTTGGCGGCCGCGGAGTCATCGCTGGAGCGGATGATGCGGATCACCTCGTCGATGTCGATCAGAGCTACGAGCAGGCCCTCGACCAGGTGGAGCCGGTCCCGGCGCTTGGTGCGACGGAACTCGCTGCGCCGGCGCACCACCGAGAAGCGGTGGTCGAGGTAGACCTCCAGCAGTTCCTTCAGCCCCAGCGTCAGCGGCTGGCCGTCCACCAGCGCGACGTTGTTGATGCCGAAGGACTCCTCCATGGGGGTCAGTTTGTAGAGCTGCTCCAGCACCGCCTCGGGGTTGAAGCCGTTCTTGATCTCGATGACCAGCCGCAGTCCGTGCTCCCGGTCGGTCAGGTCCTTGACGTCCGCGATGCCCTGCAGCTTCTTCGCGCCGACGAGGTCCTTGATCTTGGAGATCACCTTCTCCGGGCCCACGGCGAACGGAAGTTCCGTCACCACCAGTCCCTTGCGGCGCGGTGTGACCTCCTCCACCGCCGCCGTGGCGCGCATCTTGAAGGTGCCCCGGCCGGACTCGTAGGCGTCCCGCACCCCCTCGAGGCCGACGATCTGGCCGCCGGTGGGCAGGTCGGGCCCGGGGACCAACCGCATCAGGGTGTCCAGGTCCGCCCCCGGATGCCTGATCAGGTGGCGGGCGGCGGCGATCACCTCGCCGAGGTTGTGCGGCGGCATGTTCGTCGCCATGCCCACCGCGATCCCGGAGGCGCCGTTGACCAGCAGGTTCGGATAGGCGGCCGGCAGGGCCGCCGGCTCCTGCTCCTGGCCGTCGTAGTTCGGCGCGAAGTCGACGGTGTCCTCGTCGATGGACTCCGTCATCAGCGAGGTGGCGGCGGCCATCCGGCACTCGGTGTAGCGCATCGCGGCCGGCGGGTCGTCGTTGCCGAGCGAGCCGAAGTTGCCGTGGCCGTCCACCAGCGGAAGCCGCATCGAGAACGGCTGGGCCATCCGGACCAGGGCGTCGTAGATGGAGGCGTCACCGTGCGGATGGAGCTTGCCCATCACCTCGCCGACCACCCGGGCGCACTTGACGTGGCCGCGGTCGGGCCGCAGCCCCATCTCGTTCATCTGGTAGACGATGCGCCGGTGCACCGGCTTCAGGCCGTCCCGGGCGTCGGGGAGCGCGCGCGAGTAGATGACCGAGTAGGCGTACTCGAGGTAGGACGCCTGCATCTCGTCGACGACGTCGATGTCGAGAATGCGCTCCTCGAAGTCCGTCCCCGTCTCTGCCCGGGAGTCGCCTCCCGATGGTGGGGTCTTGCTGCGGCGGGCCATCTCGGCTGCTGCTCCTTAGCTGCTCGAACGACTGCGGGTGGGCGTAAGGGCTCCGAACAATATGGGGATTTGATCAGCTTGTGGCGTCTGGCACGCATATTGTTCGGGGCTCCATGTGCCGGTGCCGACGACCATTGTGGACCCAGCGGGTGACAGCGTGATCCGCGACCCGGCACGCTCCCGCACGCTACGGGAACTTCCCCGGGCTCCCACGTGCTTGCATACAGTGTCAGCACCGCACCACCAGCGATCGAAGGGACGTACATGCCCATGGGTCACACGGCCACGCCCCAGGCCGGGGCAGGCCTGACAGCGACGGAGCACCGGCTGGCCAACGGCCTGCGCGTGGTGCTCTCCGAGGACCACCTGACCCCGGTCGCCGCGGTCTGCCTCTGGTACGACGTGGGATCGCGCCACGAGGTCAAGGGCCGCACCGGCCTTGCTCACCTCTTCGAGCACCTGATGTTCCAAGGCTCGGCGAGCGTACCGGGCAACGGACACTTCGAACTCGTGCAGGGCGCCGGCGGGTCGCTCAACGGCACCACCAGCTTCGAGCGGACCAACTACTTCGAGACCATGCCCGCCCACCAGTTGGAGCTCGCGCTCTGGCTGGAGGCCGACCGGATGGGCACCCTGCTCTCGGCGCTCGACGAGGAGAGCATGGAGAACCAGCGCGACGTCGTCAAGAACGAGCGGCGCCAGCGCTACGACAACGTCCCCTACGGCACCGCCTTCGAACGGCTGACCGCCCAGGTCTTCCCGGAGGGACACCCCTACCACCACACGCCGATCGGCTCGATGGCCGACCTCGACGCCGCCTCCCTCGAGGACGCCCGGAACTTCTTCCGCACCTACTACGCGCCGAACAACGCGGTTCTCTCGGTCGTCGGCGACATCGACCCCGACACCACACTCGCCTGGATCGAGAAGTACTTCGGCACGATCCCCTCCCACGACGGCAAACAGCCGCCGCGCGACGGAACGCTCCCGGAGATCATCGGGGAACAACTGCGGCAGGAGATCGTCGAGGAGGTCCCGGCCCGTGCCCTGGTGGCCGCCTACCGGCTGCCGCAGGACGGCGGTCGCGCGGCGGACGCCGCCGACCTGGCGCTCACCATCCTGGGCGGCGGGGAGTCCTCCCGGCTCCACAACCGCCTGGTGCGCCGGGACCGTACGGCCGTCGCCGCCGGATTCGGCCTTATGCGGCTCGCCGGCGCCCCCTCGCTGGGCTGGCTGGACGTCAAGGCGGCCGGCGGGGTGGAGGTCCCCGAGATCGAGTCCGCTGTGGACGACGAGTTGGCCCGGTTCGCCGAGGAGGGTCCGACCCCGGAGGAGATGGAGCGCGCCCAGGCGCAGCTGGAGCGCGAGTGGCTGGACCAACTCGCCACCGCCGGTGGCCGGGCCGACCAGCTCTGCCGCTACGCGGTGCTGTTCGACGACCCGCAGCTGGCCTTCACCGCCGTCCAGCGGATTCTGGAGATCACCCCGGAGGAGGTCCGCGAGGTCGCCGCCGCCCGGCTGCGGCCCGACAACCGCGCGGTCCTGGTGTACGAACCCGCGGAGTCCGCCGGCACCGAGTCCGGCGACGACGGTCACGACGAAGAGGAGGCGGCGGCCCAGTGAGCGACGCCGGCACGACCATGACGCTCCACCCCCAGCCGAAGGGCACCGAGCCCAGGCCGTGGGCCTTCCCGGCGCCCGAGCGCGATGTCCTGCCCAACGGGCTCACCGTGCTGCACTGCCACCGGCCGGGCCAACAGGTCATCGCGGTCGAGGTGGTGCTCGACGCCCCGCTGGACGCCGAACCCGAGGGACTCGACGGCGTCGCCACGATCATGGCGCGGGCGTTCTCCGAGGGTACCGACAAGCACTCCGCCGAGGAGTTCGCCGCCGAGTTGGAGCGCTGCGGCGCGACCATCGACGCCCACGCCGACCACCCGGGTGTCCGGGTCACCCTGGAGGTGCCGGCCTCCCGGCTGGCCAGGGCGCTCGGTCTGCTCGCCGACGCGCTGCGCGCTCCGGCCTTCCCGGAGGGCGAGGTGGAGCGCCTGGTCAGCAACCGCCTGGACGAGATCCCGCACGAGCTGGCCACCCCGGCCCGCCGGGCGGCCAAGGAGCTCTACAAGGAACTCTTCCCGGCCGATCTCCGGATGTCCCGGCCCCGTCAGGGCACCGAGGAGACGGTCCGGGCGATCGACGCGGCGGCCGTGCGCGCCTTCTACCGGGCCCACATCCGGCCGGCCACCGCGACGGTGGTCATCGTCGGGGACTTCACCGGAATCCCGCTCGCCGAGACGCTCGCCGACACCCTCGGCGCCTGGACCGGGGACAGCGCCCAGCCGCGTACCGCACCCCCCGTCCGCGCGGACGACACCGGCCGGGTGGTCATCGTCGACCGGCCCGGTGCGGTGCAGACCCAGTTGCTGATCGGCCGGATCGGCCCCGACCGCCACGATCGGGTGTGGCCCGCACAGGTGCTCGGTGTCTACTGCCTGGGCGGGACGCTCACCTCGCGGCTCGACCGGGTGCTCCGGGAGGAGAAGGGCTACACCTACGGGGTGCGCGCCTTCGGCCAGGTGCTGCGCTCCAGTCCGGACGGAAGCGGTGCCGCGATCCTGGCGATCAGCGGTTCGGTGGCCACCGAGGTCACCGGCCCCGCGCTGGAGGACACCTGGAAGGTGCTGGGCGCGCTGGCCGCCGGGGGGTTGACCGAGGAGGAGCGCGATGTCGCGGTGCAGAACCTGGTGGGCGTGGCGCCCCTGAGGTACGAGACGGCTTCGGCCGTCGCCGGGACCCTGGCCGACCAGGTCGAGCAGCATCTGCCGGACGACTTCCAGGCCCAGATCTACTCGCGGCTCGCCGAGACCGGCACCGTTGAGGCGACCGCTGCCGCGGTCAGCGCCTTCCCGGCGGATCGGCTGGTCACGGTCCTCGTGGGCGACGCCGCGGTCATCGAGGAGCCGGTACGGGCCCTGGGCATCGGCCGCGTCGAGGTGGTCCCGGGCTGACCGGGAGGCGGCCACGGGCTCCCGGAACACGTGCTCCGGAGCCCTGTGGCCGCCGGCCGACGCCGTGGCCGGAGCGACGGCGACGCTGCGGCGGTCAGACGGTCTCGGGCAGTTCGTCCAGTCCTTCGGCGACCAGCTTGGCCAACCGGTCCAGGGCCCCCTCAGCCCCCTCGGCCTCCGAAGTGAGGGTCACCTCGTCGCCGTTCTCCGCCCCGAGGCCCAGCACGGCCAGCATGGAGGCGGCGTTGACGGGCGCGCCGTCGGCCTTGGAGATCTTCACCGGCACCCCCGACGCGGTCGCGGCGCGGACGAAGATCGAGGCAGGGCGGGCGTGCAAGCCCTCGGCCCAGCCGATGGTGACGCGGCGTTCAACCATGTCTGCTGCCCTTCAGGTCGCCTTCGGTCATCTTAGGACGTTTTCGAAAAACATCGGTTGAGCCTGCGAGCCGCGGCCTCGCCCCGGTCCACTGCCGTGCCGGCTCCTCCGCCCAGCCACGCTTTCCGTTACGGCCGAGCCGCGCAGCGCCACCCGCCGAACCCCCGCCACCGCGCACCAAGTCGTTAGGGTGGCTCCATGGAGACGCCGTCAGAGCACGTCTACCCGGCCCACTGGGAAGCCGACGTGGTGCTGCGCGACGGCGGTACCGCACGGATCCGGCCCATCACCCCGGACGACGCCCAGCGGCTGGTCGACTTCTACGAACGGGTCTCGGACGAGTCGAAGTACTACCGCTTCTTCGCACCGTACCCGCGCCTCTCCGACCGCGACGTCCACCGTTTCACGCACCACGACTACGTCGACCGGGTCGGGCTGGCCGCGACGATCGGCGGAGAGTTCATCGCCACCGTCCGCTACGACCGGATCGACCCGGAGGGCCGCCCGGCCCGCGGCGCCGCCGAGGAGGCGGAGGTCGCCTTCCTGGTGCAGGACGCCCACCAGGGGCGGGGGGTCGCCTCCGCGCTGATGGAGCACATCGCCGCGGTAGCGCGCGAGCGCGGCATCCGGCGGTTCGCCGCTGAGGTGCTGCCGGCCAACAGCAAGATGATCAAGGTCTTCACCGATGCCGGCTACACCCAGAAGCGCAGCTTCACCGACGGCGTGGTCCGGCTGGAACTCGACCTGGAGCCCACCGAGCGCTCCCTCGCCGTCCAGCGGGCCCGGGAGCACCGCGCCGAGGCGCGCTCCGTCCAGCGGCTGCTGGCCCCGGGATCGGTCGCGGTCGTCGGCGCCGGCCGCCAGCCCGGCGGGGTGGGCCGCAGCGCCCTCCGCGCGCTGGTGGAAGGCGGCTTCCCCGGGCGGTTGTTCGCCGTCAACCACGCCTTCCCGGAGGGGATGACGCTCCTGGAGCCGGAAGGCGTCCCCGCCTACCGGTCGGTGCGCGACATCGGGGAGCCCGTCGATCTCGCCGTCGTCGCGGTGCCCGCGGCGGCCGTGCCCGAGGTGGTCGACGGCTGCGGTGAGCAGGGGGTCCAGGGCCTGGTGGTGCTCTCGGCCGGCTACGGCGAGAGCGGCGACGACGGCCGGCGGCGGCAACGTGAACTCGTCCGCCAGGCCCGCTCCCACGGCATGCGGATCATCGGACCGAACGCCTTCGGCGTCCTCAACACCTCGCCCGAGGTACGGCTCAACGCCTCGCTGGCGCCCCAGTTGCCGCGCGCCGGGCGGATCGGGCTGTTCACCCAGTCGGGTGCCATCGGCATCGCGCTGCTCTCCGGACTGCACCGGCGAGGCAGCGGTCGCATCGGCGTCTCCACCTTCGTCTCCGCGGGCAACCGCGCGGACGTCTCCGGCAACGACCTGCTGCAGTACTGGCACGACGATCCGGACACGGATGTGGCCCTCATGTACCTGGAGTCCATCGGCAACCCCCGGAAGTTCACCCGGCTCGCCCGGCGCACGGCCGCCCGGAAACCCGTCGTGGTGGTCAAGGGGGCCCGGCACAGCGGTGCGGCGCCCACCGGCCACGCCGTGCCCACCACCAGGATTCCGGAGGCCACCGTGTCCGCGCTGTTCCAGCAGGCCGGCGTGGTCCGGGTGGACACCGTCACCGAACTCGTCGACACCGGTCTGCTGCTGGCCGGCCAGCCACTGCCGGCCGGCCCCCGGGTGGCGATCCTCGGCAACAGCGACTCCCTCGGCCTGCTCGCCTACGACGCCTGCCTCACCGAGCGGCTGGAGCCGCTGCCGCCGCGCGACCTCACCACCTCGGCCACTCCGGCGGACTTCCGGGACGCCCTCGCGGCCGCGCTCGCCGACGACCTCTGCGACGCGGTCATCGTCACGGCCATCCCCGGTGTCGGTGCGAACGGCGACTACCACACCGAACAAGGCCCCGGGGGCGGCGACGGCCCGGTCCTGGCCGCGGCGCTCCAGGCGGCGGTATCCCGGAGCGGAAGGACCAAGCCCGTCGCGGTGGTGCACCTGGAGATCGAGGGGCTGGCGGCTGCCCTGGGCAGTCTCGCCGCGGAGACGGAGCCGCGGCACCCGGCCCATTCGCAACCGCCAGCCGGTGCGGAGGGCGACGCACCGTCCGCCGGGGAGGGCTCCGAGCCGCCCGAGGAACCATGTGGCCCCGGCATCCCCGCCTATCCGGCCGCCGAGCGGGCCGTAAGGGCGCTGGGCGAGGCCGTGCGCTACGCGAACTGGCGACGGCAGAGCGCCGAACCGGGCCGGGTTCCGGAGTTCGAGGACATCGACGAGGCGGGGGCCGGGGCCGACATCGAAGCCCTGCTGGGGTCCCGACCGGTCGGTGGCGGGGCGACCGGCCTTCCCCTCCGGAGCGAGGACGGCCACGCGCTACTCGCCCGCTACGGCATCGAGGTCAGCGCGGTACGCCCCGCCTCCGATCCGGAGACCGCGGTGGCCGCCGCCGCCGAGCTCGGCTTTCCGGTGGCGTTGAAGACCACCGCGCCGCACCTGCGCCACCGGCCCGACCTCGGAGGCGTCCGACTCGACCTGCCGACCGAGAGCGAGCTGCGCCGGGCACACCGGGAACTGACCCGGTCACTCGGCAGCGCGGCGGAGCTCGGGCTCGTCGTCCAGGCCATGGCGCCGCGCGGGGTGGACACCGTGGTACGGGCCGTGATCGATCCGGCCGCCGGGGCCGTGGTCTCCTTCGGTCTCGCCGGGGTCCCCTCCGAACTGCTCGGTGACACCGCGCACCGGCTGGTTCCGGTGACCGACCGCGACGCCGCCGAACTCGTGCGCTCGATCCAGGCCGCGCCGCTGCTCTTCGGCTGGCGCGGCACCCGGCCGGTGGACACCGCCGCTCTGGAGGAACTGCTTCAGCGGCTCTCCCGGCTGGTCGACGACCATCCCGAGGTGGTGGCCGTCGACCTGGAGCCGGTGGTGGTCGCCGCCCGGGGGCTGACCGTGCTCGGAGCCGCTGTCCAGCTGGCCCCGGCTCCGGCCAGCCCGGACCTCGCGCCGCGTCGGCTCCCCCGTTACTGACGGCGTCCCGGGGCCGTGGGCCGCGTCGGAGGTTCTCCGCCAGTGGCCGCCGGGGAGGACCGGGACGGTGGCAAAGCGTCGGCCATCGCCCATACAGGGTCGTACCGGGGTGTCCCGGCGGACGCGGCGAGCTGCCACGGCTGTCGTCGTCCACCGGCCGGGGAGCGGCGGACAGCCCTTAGGATGGACCGCATGGCGAAGACCGGTACGACGACCCAGGGGCTGCGCGCGGCGATCGAGCGCAGCGGCTACTATCCGGCCCTCGTGGCCGAGGCCGTGGAGGCCGCCGTGGGCGGTGAGCCCGTGGCTTCGTACTTGGTGCACCAGGAGACCACCTTCGACTCCAACGAGGTGCGTCGGCACGTCACCGTCCTCGCCCTGACCGCCACCCGCTTCATCGTCAGCCACACCGACGAGCAGGCGGCCGACGGGACCTCCCCCTCGCCGTACGCCACGACCTCCACCGAGTCCGTCCGACTGGAGCGGATCTCCTCGGTCGTGCTCAGCAGGGTGGTGGCCAACCCCGAGGCCTACACCCGGGGCACCCAGCCCCGCGAAGTGGTGCTCACCATCGGCTGGGGCGCGGTCAACCGCATCGACCTCGAACCGGCCGCCTGCGGGGACCCCAACTGCGAGGCCGACCACGGCTACACCGGCTCGGCCACCGCCGACGACCTCAGCCTCCGGGTGAGCGAGGCGGGCGACGGGCCGGACTCCGTGCGCCAGACCCTCGCCTTCGCGCAGGCGCTGTCCGAGGCGACCGTCGTCGCCGCCAAGAACCGCTGATGGCACATCCCGCCACCGGCTGGCCGGCGGATCCCCCTCCGCTCGACCCCCGCTCGGCGCCCCTGCCCGCCTACGGCAAGGGCTCCCTCGCCGACCTGCTGCCGGATGTCGCCACCGGCCAGGGGGTCCCCGGCCTGAGCAGCGGTCTCGGGCTGGAGCCCGCCGACCGGGTCTGCGTCTTCCTGGTCGACGGTCTGGGCTGGGAGCTGCTGCGAGCCCACCCCGAGCAGGCGCCCTTCCTGACCTCGCTGCTGCCGAGTTCCCACGGGGGCAGGGGTGAGCCGATAACCGTCGGCTTCCCCTCGACCACCGCCACCTCGCTCGCCTCGGTCGGCACCGGTCTGCCGCCCGGGTCCCACGGGCTGGCCGGCTACACCGTCCAGGACCCGGACACCGGTGTGCTGATGAACCAGCTGCGCTGGAGGCCGTGGACCGATCCGCACCGCTGGCAGCCGTATCCGACGGTCTTCCAGCTGGCGTCGGCTGCCGGGGTCGCCACCTGCCAGGTCACGGCCCCGGAGTTCGAGAAGACCCCGCTGACCGAGGTCGCGCTGAGCGGCGGCACCTTCCACGGCCGACTCACCGGCGAGGAACGGATGGACTTCGCCGCCGACCGGCTCGCCGCGGCCGGCCGCTCGCTGGTCTACACCTACTACAGCGACGTGGACGGCAAGGGCCACCGCTTCGGTGTGGACTCCGACGCCTGGCGCGACCAACTGTCGTACGTCGACCGCTTGGCCCAGCGGCTCGCCGAGCAACTGCCGCCGCGCGCGGTGCTCTACGTCACCGCCGACCACGGGATGATCGACGTCCCCTTCGATCCCGACTCCCGGATCGACTTCGATGAGGACTGGGAGCTGCGGGCCGGCGTCCGGCTGCTGGGCGGTGAGGGCCGCGCCCGGCATATCTACGCTCTGCCGGGTGCCGCCGCCGACGTGGCCGCCGTCTGGCGCGAGGTGCTCGGCGACCGGATGTGGATCGCCGGTCGCGACGAGGCGATCGCGGCCGGCTGGTTCGGCCCGGTCGAGAGCCGGGTGCGCGGCCGGATCGGCGACGTGGTCGCCGCGGCCCGCGACGACATCGCCGTCATCGCCTCGCAGACCGAGCCCAACGAGTCGTCGATGGTCGGGCTGCACGGCTCGATGACAGCCGCGGAACAGCTCGTCCCGCTCCTCGAAGTACGTACCTGACCTGCTCCCCGCGACCGAAAGGCCGTCCACCCACCATGCCCGAGCTGGTCTTCTTTGCCGGAACCATGGACTGCGGCAAGAGCACCCTGGCACTTCAGATCGGACACAACCGCTCGGCCCGAGGGCTGCGCGGGGTGATCTTCACCCGGGACGACCGGGCGGGGGAGGGGAAGCTCTCCTCCCGACTGGGTCTGGTCACCGAGGCGGTGGAGGCCGCGGACGGACTGGACATGTACGGATACCTGGTCGACCAGTTGTCCAAGGGCGGCAAGGTCGACTACGTGATCGTCGACGAGGCGCAGTTCCTCGCGCCGCACCAGGTGGACCAGTTGGCGCGGGTCGTGGACGACCTCGAACTCGACGTCTTCGCCTTCGGCATCACCACCGACTTCCGCACCCGGCTCTTCCCCGGATCACAGCGGCTGATCGAACTGGCCGACCGGATCGAGGCCCTCCAGGTGGAGGCGCTGTGTTGGTGCGGTGCCCGGGCGACGCACAACGCCCGCACCCTGGACGGGGAGATGGTGGTCGAAGGCGCCCAGGTGGTCGTCGGCGACGTGAACCGACCGGCGGGGCAGATCGGTTACGAGGTGCTCTGCCGCCGCCACCACCTGCGCCGGATGACCGCGGCTTCGGCCCGGGCGGGCGCGCTGTCGCCGGAAGTCCTGCCGGTCGCCCCCGCCTGATTCGCCGGCCGGACCCGGCCGGCCCACTCCGCGGTGGTCCGGAACCGGTGCCGTCGGCGCCGGGTCCCGCGGTCAGCGGGTGATCAGCGCGCCCCCTTCCGTGACCGCCAGACGTGCCTGCGGACTACCCGGCGAGCAGGATCGGCCGTTGGGGTAGGTGGGCTCCGGGGTGACGCTGACCCGCTGGTCGAGGACGGTGGCGCCCTGCTGGTTCCTGAGCACCAGCGTGACGCGTATCGGCTTCTCCGGAAGGTCGGGTACGAGCGCGAAACCGGGCAGGACGAAGGGCTCGGTGGTGCGGGGAGGAGGGGTCCTCATCCCGGGGCTCTCCGGGGCGGTCGCGGACTGCGTGGTCAGTGCCGGGTCCCCGGGGGGCAGTGCCTCTTCCGGCCCGGGCTCCCGCAGGTGCAGCGAGCGCTTCCGACAGGCGCCGTCCCAGCAGGCCGTGAGGGTCGCCTCGGCGACCGTGTGCGCCAGTTCGGAGCGGACCTCGACACTGATCCCGGCGGGTGCGTCCCGCAGGGTGCATTCATGGCTGCTCGGGGAACCCCCGCACCCGGTCAGCAGGGCCAGAGCCGCCAGCGGCGCCGCCGATCGGATCCGCTGTCTCATGCGGGCTCCCCGGCGACCGTCCGCGCCCTCATCGCATCCACTCATGCCCGCACGGTAGCCCCGGCGCACCGGTCGCCGCGGGCCGTTGCGGCGTCTCCCCTGTACCGGGGGCGGAACGCCACGGGAACCCGGCCCTCCGTAGGACCCGGCCGTGGTCCCTCGGGACCATGCCCGAGGGACCACGGCCGGCAGGGGGGAGTGACTCAGGCCGGGAAGCTGACCGAGTGGGTGTCCATGAACTCCCGGACCCCCTCGATGCCCATCTCACGGCCCATGCCGCTGTGGTCGAAACCACCGAACGGCGCCCGTTCGTCCAGGTGCGCGGCACCGTGGGCGTTCACGAACGTGTAGCCGGTGCGCAGTCGGGCCGCGACCGCCGCGGCACGGTCGAGATCCTCGGTCCAGACCGAGGAGCAGAGCCCCGCCCAGGTGTCGTTGGCGCGGGCGATCGCGTCGTCCTCGCCGTCGAACGGCAGGATCGGCAGGGTCGGGCCGAACTGCTCCTCCACCACCACCCGGGCGTCGTCGGCGGGATCGAGCACCAGCGACGGCCGGAGGAAGTTACCGCGGGAGACGTCCTGGCCCTCAGCCGCCTCGCCCAACTCCCGGACCTCGGTACCGGACGCGCGCGCTTCGGCCAACAGTTCGCGCACGTAGTCCCGCTGTCGGGGGCTGTGCAGCGGCCCCATGGTGACGCCCTCGGCCAGACCGTGGCCCAGCCGGACGGCGCCGAGCAGCTCGGACAGCCCCTCCACGACCTCGTCGTAGCGGGAGCGGTGCACGTACAGCCGCTTCGTCGCCATGCAGATTTGGCCCGTGGAGTCGAAGGTGCCGCTGAACAGCCGCTGCATCGCCTCCGGACCCAGGTCCGCGTCCTCCAGGACGATCGCCGGGTCGTTGCCGCCCAGCTCCAGCGCCACGCGGGTCAGCGACTCCGAAGCCATGGACATGATCCGCTTGCCGCCGTGGGAACTGCCGGTGAAGCAGACCTTCTTCACCCTGTCGTCCTGGATCAGTGTCGGTCCGACCTCGGCGTCGGTGCCGGTCACGACGTTGAGCACACCCGGCGGCAGCGCCTGCGCCACCAACTGCACGGTGCGGGTGGTGGCCAGCGGCGCGGTGGGCGGCGGCTTGACCACGACGGTGTTGCCGGCGAGCAGCGCCTGCGGCAGTGCGGCCGCCAGAATCGCCAGCGGCCAGTTGAACGGCACGATGATCGTCACGACACCGAGCGGCAGGTAGGAGATCTCGGTGCGGTACGGCGGAGCCGGCAGGGTCGTGACCCGCTCGACCTCCCCGGCCAGTCCAGCGGCCAGCCGGAAACGGTGCTCGAACACCACGGAGTCGATGACGGACTCCATCCGGATCTTGCCGTTCTCCCTGGTGAGCACCTCGGCCGTCGCCGGCCGGTCCGCCTCCAGCGGCGCCAGTGCGGCGGTCAGCAGGGCGGCGCGTTCCTGGGCGCTGCGGGCCGCCCAGCCGGGGAACGCCCGGTGGGCCGCGCCGACGGCGGCCTCGGCCTGCTTGGCCGAGGCCGCCGCGGCGTAGCCGACCAGCGACTGACCGTCGGCCGGATCGACCACCCGCAGGGTGTCGCCGGCCTCGTGCGTCTCGCCGTCGAGGTAGAGCCCGGTCCTGATCTCGGGCAGCTGGTCGGGCTGGTTCAGCGGTGTCATCGGCGTACCTCCGGATCGTCGCACGGGGAAGGCGGGCGGGGGAGTGCCGCCTCCCTGCCGGCTCAGGGCCACCGTAACCGCAGGCGTGACGCGGCTCCCCGGGGCAGAGGACCCGATCTGTCCGGGGCGTTCGGGCGAGCAGGGCCGAGACATCCGACGTAGCCGCAGGTCGGCGGCTCGGCCGTCGGCCGGAACGGCTAGTAGGGTGCGCGGGCTCCGGGAGCCACTCGCCCCCGGAGCCTTTCTCTCGATCCTCGTGGAGGACTCCATGCCAACAGTTCGCGAGACCACCTACCACCTTCTGCGCGCCTGGGGACTGACGACCGTGTTCGGTAACCCCGGCTCGAACGAACTGCCCTTCCTCGACGGTTTCCCGTCGGACTTCCGGTACGTGTTGGGGCTCCACGAGGGAGCGGTGCTGGCGATGGCCGACGGCTATGCCCAGGCCACCGGCCGCCCGGCGCTGGTCAATCTCCACTCGGCGGCCGGGCTCGGGAACGCGATGGGCAACCTCGCCAACGCCAGGGCCTCCCAGACACCGCTGGTGGTGACCGCGGGACAGCAGGCCCGAGCGATGATCGGGCTGGGGTCGGTGCTCGCCGAACCCGCGATGACCCGGGTGCCGGAGCCGCAGGTCAAGTGGTCCTTCGAGCCGGCCCGGGCACAGGACGTACCGCGTGCGCTCTCGGAGGCGTTCCACCTGGCCACCCTGCCCCCGGCCGGCCCGGTGTTCGTGTCGCTGCCGCTGGACGACTGGGCCCAGGAGGTGGACGTTGACGAGGTGGCCCATCTGGCCACCCGGCGGGTGCGCTCAGCGGGGGCCGCCGTCCCCGAGGTGGTCGAGGAACTGGCCGGTCGGCTGAGCCGCGCCCAGGCCCCCGTGCTGGTGGTTGGGCCCGAGGCCGACGACGAGCGCGCCTTCGAGCTGGTCGTGGCGCTGGCCGAGCGGCTGGCGGTACCGGTGTGGACGGCGCCCACGCCCCCGCGGTGCCCGTTCCCGACCCGGCACCCGCTGTGGCAGGGCGTGCTGCCGCCGAGCATCGCGGGCGTCAGCGAACACCTGGCCGGACACGACCTGGTGCTGGTGCTCGGTGCGCCGGTCTTCCGCTACCACGCCTACCGGCCGGGGCCCTGGTTGCCCGAGGGCACCGAACTGGTCGCGGTGAGCGCCGACCCGTCCTCCGCGGCGCGCGCCGCCTTCGGCGACGCGCTGGTGGCCGATGTCGCCTCCGTCGCCGCCCAGCTACTGGACGCGCTCCCCGCCACGCCGGTGCGGCCGACGCCCGCGCCCGTACGGCGCCCCGCGCTCGCTCCGGACCCGGCCGATGCGCCGTTCACCGCGGACGGGGTGTTCGCGCTGATGGCGCGCACGCTGCCGGCCGGGGTACGGCTGGTCAACGAGTCGACCTCGAACACCGCGCAGTTCTGGGAGCACCTGGATCTCTCCCGGCCGCGCGGGCTGTTCTTCCCCGCCGCGGGAGGGCTCGGCTTCGGGCTGCCGGCGGCCGTCGGGGCCGCGCTGGCCGACCCCACCCGCCCGGTGGTGGCGGTGCTGGGCGACGGCGCCGTCCAGTACGGCGTGGTCGGACTGTGGAGCGCGGTGCAGTGGAACCTGCCGATCACCTTCCTGGTGATGCGCAACGGTTCCTACGGCGCGCTGCGCAGCTTCGTCGACCAGCTCGGTGTCAGCGGCGCGCCCGGGCTCGACCTGCCCGACATCGACGCGGGGCGGCTGGCCGAGGGGTACGGCCTGCCGTCGCGGCGGATCACCGACGGTGCGGAACTCGCCGCGGAACTGGCCGCCGTGGCCCCGGACCGGGGCCCCCGACTCCTGGAGCTCCCGATCACGGCTGAGACGCGCAAACTCGGCTGACGGGTTCCTCCGGTCATACGGAGCGCGACACATGACGTAGGCGGCTGGCCACAGAAGACCCACGACGTGGCGGCCAGACTCACTTACATTCCTGGACGAGCGAGTCGGAGTCCCGACTTTCGGATTCCGCGTGGGTGCCGCGATTCGCCTCGCCCACCGGTCCCGGCCAGGGCGTTGCGGCAGCCACACCCGCCCGCGTCCTGGTCGGAGGTCCTGGTCGCCACGGCCACTGACCAGGGCTTGGACTCACTCGTCCAGAGCCCTGTGAGGCCTTGCCACCTCCCCGGAGGTCTCACCCCACCTGTCATTTCGGCGTTTCGAGGAGTACCCACCGTGTCCTCTGCACCAAGCAGCACAGCGCCTTCCAGAAAAGGCATATTCGCCGCGAGTTTCGTCGGCACGTCGATCGAGTGGTACGACTACTACATCTTCGGCACCGCCGCGGCGCTGATCTTCGGTGATCTGTTCTTCCCCGGGTTCTCCCCGGTGGCGGGCACCCTGGCGGCCTTCGCCACCTTCGCCGTCGGCTTCGTCGCCCGACCGCTCGGTGCGGCGGTCATCGGCCACTACGGCGACCGGATCGGTCGCAAGTCGATGCTCGTCCTCACCCTGATCATGACCGGCGGATCGACCTTCGCCATCGGCCTGCTGCCCACCTACGCGGCCATCGGGATCGGAGCACCGCTGCTGCTCGTCACCCTCCGCCTCATCCAGGGCTTCGGTGTGGGCGGCGAGTGGGGCGGCGCCATCCTGATCGCCACCGAACACGCCTCCCCGCGCCGCCGCGCCCTCTACGGCAGCTTCGCGCAGTTCGGTCTCCCGATCGGAGTGCTGACCTCCAACCTCGCCTTCCTCCTGGTGTCCCAGCTGGGCGACGACGCTTTCCGGTCGTACGGCTGGCGCATCCCGTTCCTGGTCAGCGCGCTCATGGTCGTGATCGGCTTCATGGTCCGCTCCCGGCTGCAGGACGCCCCCGAGTTCGAGCAGATCAAGCAGAAGCAGGAAGTCAGCAAGGTCCCGGTGGCCGAGCTGTTCCGGAAGCAGCCGCGCAACCTGGTGCTGGGCAGCCTCGCCTCCATCGCGCCGCCCGCGGTGGGCTACACGGTGATCGTCTACATGCTCACCTACGGCACCAAGGAAGTCGGTTTCGAGCGGAACACCCTGCTCACGCTGATCCTGTTGTCGACCCTGGTCTGGGTCCTCGCCATCGCGGTGTCCGCCCTCGCCTCCGACCGCTTCGGGTCGAAGAGGATCTACACCATCGGCACGCTCACCGCGGTGCTGTGGCCCATCCCGATGTTCGCCATGGTCAACACCAAGAGCGTCGGGCTGGCCCTGGTCGCCTTCATGGTGGCGGCCGTCGTGCAGGGCATCATGGCCGGCGCGCAGGGAGGTCTGTTCACGGAGATCTTCGACGTCGCGGTCCGCTACAGCGGAATCTCGATCGCCTACCAGATGGGTGGTGTCATCGGCGGTGCCATCACCCCGATCGCACTGACCGCGCTGTTCGACGCCTCCAAGTCCTCCACGGTGATCGCCTGCTACGTGTCCGCCCTTTCGCTGATCAGCCTCGTGGCGATCCTCGGACTCCGCGTCCCGAAGGCGCCGACCGACGCCGCGGACCTGCCCGCGCCCGCGGTGGCCGCGGGGAGCGGCGGCAAGGGCTGACGGAACGGCGCCGACCGGCCCGGACACCGATCCCACGGTGACCGGCGCGCGGCCGGGGCAGGACGGACCGCGCCTCGCCGCGACGGCGAGGACGCCTCATCGGACCGATGAGGCGGAACGCCCGGGTCGACACCCCACGACCCGGCCCACGGTCCCAGTTCACGCGGGCTCCCACTCCTGCCCCGCCCAGCCGCGCCCGCTGCACGACGGATGACGTAGATCCGGCGGGACAAGGCTCCGCGCGGGTCCGGTCATTCGCGAGTTACCAGATCTTCCGCCGCTTCATAGCGTCGGTAACGCAGGCGCCCCGCCCCTCGGTACCCGGTGGCGCACCTCGCGGAAGCAACCGTTGCCGGCCTGGGGGCCGGCAGAGCCGGTCGCGGCACACCCCCTGAGTGAACCGGGCGCTCGGGCTCCGGTCCGCACCGGCTGCCCGGTTCCCGAACCGGGAGACGGCCATGTCCTCTTCTTGCCCGGCGGCAGCACCGCCGAGAAAGGCCACGCCTTGAGCAACACCGACGACAAGCGTCCCACCGTCCTGACGATCAGCGCCCACTCCGGCGACTTCGTGTGGCGAGCGGGCGGCGCGCTGGCCCTGTACGCCGAACGCGGCTACGACGTGCGGATCGTCTGCCTGAGCTACGGCGAGCGCGGCGAGTCCCAGGGCCTGTGGAGGCAGGAGGGCATGACCCTGGAGAAGGCCAAGGCGGGCCGCAGGGCGGAGGCAGAGGCCGCGGCCGAGGCGCTCGGTGCGAGTATCACCTTCTTCGACCTGGGCGACTACCCGCTGCGCATCGACGAAGCCGCGCTGGAGCGCATCGTCGGCGAGATGCGCGACGCGCAGCCGGAGGTCCTGCTGACCCACGTGGCCAACGACCCCTACAACCGGGACCACAACGCCGCGCACGAGGCGACGCTGCTCGCCCGGCAGGTGGCGCAGGCCGCGGGGCACGATCGGACCACCAGCCCGATCGGCGCCCCGCAGGTCATGCAGTTCGAGCCGCACCAGTCCGAGCAGTGCGGCTTCCGGCCGAACCTGCTGCTCGACATCACCTCGGTCTTCGACCGCAAGCAGAAGGCGATGGAGTGCATGAGCGCCCAGTCGCACCTCCTGCGCTACTACACCGACCTCGGGCTGCGCCGCGGTGTCCAGGCCGTGCGGAACGGCGGTGACAAGTCGATCGTGCAGGCCGAGGCGTACCAGCGGGTCTTCCCCACCGTGGGTGACGAACTTCGGTGACCCGCGGGTGACCGCCCGTAACGACGGCGGCCCCTGCCCGCAGGTGGCCACCCCGCTCTCGCCGAGGGGGTGGCCACCTTCCCGACACCAGACGCGGCCCGCTCCGGCCCGGCCCCCACGACAAGAGCCCAACCGGACCGCAGCCGCCGCGACCGCAGCCACCGAAAGGTCCTTCCATGAGTACGTTCGTCCTCCTTCACGGCGCCTGGCACGGCGGGTGGGCCTGGCAGCGCGTCGTCCCGGCGCTGCGCGCCGCCGGGCACGAGGTGCACACCCCCACCTTCACCGGTCTCAGCGACCGGGCCCACCTGCTGAACCCCCAGGTGGGGCTGGAGACGCACATCCAGGACGTGGTCGCGCTGCTGGAGGCGCACGACGCCCGGGACGTCGTCCTGGTCGGGCACAGTTACGCGGGCCAGGTCGTCACCGGCGTCGCCGACCGCGTGCCGGGCCGGCTGGCCAAACGGATCCACCTCGACGCCTTCGTGGGAGATGACGGCGACGCCGCGATCGACCTGCTCCCCGAGACGGTGGCCGGGCACTACCGGGAGGCCGTCTCCGGGCCGGGGTTCGGCTGGCTGGTGCCGGTACGGCCGCTCGAGAAGCTCGGGGTGACCGAACAGGCCGACCTCGACTGGCTCACGCCCCGGCTGACCCCGCACCCCTGGCTGACCTACACCGAGCCGCTGCGGCTCACCGGGGGTGCGGAGCAGGTGCCGGCCGTCTTCATCGAATGCGTGGACTGGATGCGGGTGTTCACCCCGCAAGCCGAGCGTGCCGCCGCCCGGGGATGGCCGGTCCACGAGATCGCCACCGGGCACGAGGCCATGGTCACCGCACCCGGGGAACTGGCCGGGCTGCTGCTCGACGTCGCCGCGGCCTGAGCGCCCGCGACCGGAGGACCGCCCGTGGCTGCGGCCGCGGGCCCAGCACGACCGCGGCCCGGCGCCGCGGACACCGGCGAGCGCGGCCGTGCGCCGCGGAAGCAAGGAGGACAACGACGTGGAGTTCCTCGTCCGTACCGAGAACCTGTTGCCGAACGACACCCCGGTGGAGGTCCGCGAAGACCTGCGCCGGGGCGAGCGGGAGCGCGCGATGGAGCTGCGCGAGGCCGGCATCCTGAAGCGGCTGTGGCGGGTCCCGGGCCGCAACGCGACCGTCGGCCTCTACGAGGCCGATGACCCGGCCGCACTGCACGAGGCGCTGACCTCGCTCCCCATGTGGAAGTGGATGGACGTCACCGTGGAAGCGCTCGCCACCCACCCGCAGGAGAAGTGATGGACACGGCATCCCGGCGCGAGGGGACGGCCACCGCCCGTCTCACCGGCAGGGTCGCCGTGGTGACTGGAGCCGCCGGCGGGCTGGGGCGGGCGATCGCGCACCGCCTCGCCGCCGAGGGTGCGGCGGTCGCCGCACTCGACATCGCGGAGGCCGGCGAGCCGGTCGACACCGGCCTGAGCGGCTCCATCACGCCCTGGACCTGCGACGTCACCGACGCCGACGCCGTCCGGACCACGGTTCGGGAGGTGGCCGAACGGCTCGGCGGTCCGGACGTCCTGGTGAACAACGCCGGACTGCTCTCCGGGAGGAGCAGTCTGCTGGACGCCGAACCGGCGGAACTGCACCGCTACTTCGACGTCAACGCCGTGGGCCCTCTACTGATGGTGCAGGCATGCTTTCCCCACCTGCGGGACAGCCCGCACCGGGGGCGGGTGGTGAACGTCGCCTCCCGGACCTTCTTCACCGGAGAACCCGGACGTATCGCCTACATCGCCAGCAAGGGTGCCCTGATCGGCATGGTCCGGGTGATGGCGCGCGAGCTCGGCGAGCACGGCATCGCCGTCAACGCCGTGCTGCCCGCGCAGGTGGCCACGCCCGGAACCCGCGCGCACTCCGACGACGAGGTCTTCGCCCGGACCATGGCGCGCCAGGCGATCCAGGAGTTCGTGACCGGCGAGGACTTCGCCGGTCTCGTCGCCTTCCTCGCCTCTCCGGACGGGCGTCTGATCACCGGCCAGTCGATCGTCTGCGACGGCGGCGGGCTGCTGCACTGAAGTCCGGCCCCGGGCGTCGAGCTCCAGCGTCCCCCCGCGGCACGCTGGGGCTGGACGGCGTCCGGGCGGGGCCACCGGCATGGTGCGTGCTCGAAGGACCGAGTACGGTGCGCGCTCGACATCGGCGACCGTGTTCCGGTTCGTCCAGGGCAGCGGTCCCTCAACGAGCCGGGCCGGTCAACCGGCGAACCGCATGACGGCGGCGAGCGGTCTGCCCCACGGTCGACACCACGCGGACGGCGTCGGCCGACGAGGCGACATCGTGCACCCGGACGCCCCAGGCACCGGCCTGGGCCGCCATGACGGTGGTCGCCAGGGTCGCCGCGTCCCGCCGGTCGGCGGCCCGCGCTCCCTCGTCCCCGGTCAGCACCGAGGCGAGGAACCGCTTGCGGGAGGCCCCCACCAGCACGGGGAGGCCGAGCGTCCGCAGGGCGTCGAGGCGGGCCAGGAGTTCCCAGTTGTGCTCGGCCCGTTTGGCGAAACCCAGCCCCGGGTCGAGGATCAGCTGCCCGGGATCCACGCCGGCCGCCACCGCGGCGTCCACCCGCTCCAGGAGTTCGGCGCAGACCTCGCCGACGACGTCCTCGTACACGGCTGCGGCGTACATGTCCCGGCTGGTACCGCGCGAGTGGTTGAGCACCCAGTCCACCCCGGTCCGTGCGACCAGCCGGGCCATCAGCGGGTCGGCGAGGCCGCCGCTCACATCGTTGACCAGCACCGCACCCGCGTCGATCGCGGCCTCGGCCACGGAGGCACGGGTGGTGTCGACGCTGATCGCCACCCCGGCCGCCGCCAGCTCGGCGACGACCGGGAGTATCCGCCGGGTCTCGGTGGCCACGTCGACCCGTTCGGCGCCGGGCCGGGTGGACTCGCCGCCCACGTCCACGTAGTCGGCGCCGGCCGCCCGCAGCGCCAGACCGTGCTCCACCGCGGACGCGGTGGTGGCGTACCGGCCCCCGTCCGAGAACGAGTCGGGGGTGACGTTGAGGACACCCATCACCACGCACTGCCCGGCGCACCCGGTGCGTGCACCGGAGGCTGCCGGGGCGGTCGTCTGGACGGACATCGCTGCCACTCCTCGTGCTGGCGTGCGGGTCGGTACCGCGCCGGTCAGTCCGTGCGGTTGTCGAACAGGGCCAGTCCGGCAGCCGTGTTCGAGGCCGGCACGTGGTAGGCCGAGTGGACCTTGCGCACCTGCTCGTTCATCGCGCCCCGCATCACGAGCCACATGATCAGTTCGATGCCCTCGGCGCCGGCCTCGCGGATGTAGTCCTCGCGGCTGAGCGCGGCGAGCTTCTCCGGGTCCTTCTCGATGGCCTCGAGGAACATGTGGTCGAACTCGGGGTTGATGAACCCGGCGCGTGCGCCCGCCAGCTGGTGCGACATTCCGCCGGTACCGAGGACGCCCACGGTCCCGGCCCCCGCGTAGGAGGAGATCGCCCGCCCCAGCGCCTTGCCGAGGGCGTAGCAGCGCGCGGCCGTCGGCTGCGGGTACTGGATGACGTTGACCATGATGGGGATGACCGGGCAGGGCCAGGCGTCGCCCGGTTCCGGAGTCCAGACCGACAGCGGGACGGTGAAGCCGTGGTCGACGTCCAGCTCCTGGAAGACGGTCATGTCGAAGCCCTCGTCCATCAGCTGCTGGAGCAGATGGAAGGAGAACTCGGGATCGCCCTTGATGTCGGGCACCGGACGGCGGCCGAAGCCCTCGTCGGCGACCCGGTACTCCTCGGCCGTGCCGATGGCGAAGGTGGGCACCACGTCCATGTCGACACCGTTGGCGTGGTCGTTGTAGACCAGGATGGCGACATCGGGCTTGTTCCGCGCCAGCCACTCGCGGGCGGGCCGGTAACCCTCGAACAGCGGGGCCCAGACCGGGTCCGCCGTCATGCCGCGGTCCATGGCCGCCCCGATGGAGGGGACGTGCGATGTGGCCAGCCCCCAGATCACCTCAGACATCGGTCCGTCCTCCCGCCAGCATCGCTGCCTTGAAATCCGCCTCGGACATGCCGGTGAAGACACCGCCGAGGTACTGCATGGACAGCCCGTCCATCATCGCGAGCTTGTAGATGTAGAAGATGCTGCCGCCGAGGTCGAGCATCGCCTGCCAGTCGCGCCGGAGGACGGCGTCCGTCTGCTCCCGCGACAATTCGAATCGACGGCAGTAGGCGGCCTCGTCGCCCAGGAAGTCCTGGCGCGCGGCCTCCTCCCGCAGCGACATGAACAGCTTGTTCATGCGGTGCCCGCGGCGGCTGGTGGGGCCGTCGAAGACGTAGGTTCCCGGTGGGTCCAGCCGGTTCTGGCTTGTCATGGGTGGCTCCCTGGCTCGAGGCTCGGCACGAGGGCACGGCCGGCAGCGATCGCTTCCGACCGTAGAGCGCGGTCGGCACCGGGCCATCGCGCACACGTCGCGACCGCACGGGCTTCCTGTCGAGGCCGCCGCGGGACATATGACGTACCCGGCCGCCGCTACGTCATATGACTCGCCCCCTATGGCCGGGCCCGGTCGCCCGGGACCAGCCATTCCTCTGTGCCGCTCGGCAGCCGACATCCCTAGCGTGAGCCACATGGCTGCCGGCCCCGTCGGCGGGCCCGCGCAAGCAGCGCGCTGCTCCGCCGAGCGGAGAGATCGCTGAACGACATCGCAGTACATAGCCGAGGAACGGCCGCTCCTGCCTGGGGCCGGGTGGCCTGGAACCGTGAGTGAGGACGGATAGCACATGAGCGCCAAGAACCTGCAGGACGTGTTGGACCGGTCGGGCAACACGGTGGAACTCCTGCGCAACTCCCAGCTCGGGGCGTACATCTATCCGGTTGTACCGGCCGAGTTCACCAACTTCCGCCGCGAGGTCACCGCCTGGCAGAAGACCGCGGTGCTGTTCGACCAGTCCCACCACATGGTCAACCTGTGGGTCTCGGGCCCGGACGCCCTGAAGCTGTTCACCGACACCGGCATCAACAGCACGGCCAACTTCCCCGTCGACTCGGCCAAGCAGTTCGTCCCGGTCTCCCCGGAGGGCGGGGTGATCGGTGACGGCATCCTCTTCCGCCTCGCCGAGGAGGAGTTCGTCTTCGTCGGCCGAGCACCCGTCGCCAACTGGCTGACGTACAAGGGCGGCCGCGGGTACAACGTCGACATCCGCCAGGACGACCGCTCGCCCTCCCGCCCGTACGGCAAGCAGGTGACCCGGGACGTCTGGCGCTTCCAGATCCAGGGCCCGCTGGCCTGGGACGTCATCGAGAAGGTCAACGGCGGTCCGGTCGACAAGGTGAAGTTCTTCCGGATGGGCTACATGAACATCGCCGGTGAGCGGATCCGCACCCTCCGCCACGGTATGGCCGGAGCTCCGGGCCTGGAGATCTGGGGCCCGTACGAGAGCTACGACAAGGTCCGGGACGCGATCCTGGAGGCCGGTCGGGAGTTCGGGCTGGAGCCGGCCGGCTGCCGCGCCTACTCCTGCAACACCCTGGAGTCGGGCTGGATCCCCTCGCCGCTGCCCGCCGTCTACTCCAGCGAGGAACTGCGTCCGTACCGCGAGTGGCTGGGTGCGGACAGCTACGAGGCGGTCAACGCCCTCGCCGGCAGCTTCGTCTCCGAGAACATCGAGGACTACTACCTCAACCCCTGGGAGCTCGGCTACGGCAGCTTCGTGAAGTTCGACCACGACTTCGTGGGCCGCAGCGCCCTGGAGGCCATCGACCCCGCGACCCAGCGCCGCAAGGTCACCCTGGAGTGGAACACCGAGGACGTCTCCAAGCTGCTGGCCTCCCCGGTCCAGGAGGGCCCCGGCTACCAGTTCTTCGACCTGCCGAACGCCAACTACGGCTCGTCGAACTACGACGCGGTGCAGGACGCGGACGGCAACACCGTCGGCCTCTCGCTGTTCACCGGCTACAGCGCCAACGAGCGCAAGGCGCTGTCGCTGGCCACCGTCAACCCGGAGGTGCCGCTGGGCGCCGAGGTCAAGGTCGTCTGGGGTGAGCCGGACGGCGGCTCGAAGAAGACGACGGTGCAGCCGCACGAGCAGTTCGAGGTGCGGGCGATAGTGAGCCCGACGCCTTACACCGCCATGGCCCGCGACAGCTACCAGCCCGGCTGGCGCACGGCCGGCACCGCCTGACACTCCGGGCGGCGGGGCCCGCGCGGCGTACCCGCGAACCCCTGCCGCCGGAGGCGGGGACCGTCCAAGGTGAGGGCGGCCGGCGTGTCGACGCCGGCCGCCCTCACCCGTGACCGCCGATCCGCCCCGCTACTGCTGCTGCGGCACGAGACCCTCGTGGACGGCTACGAGGGCGGCCTGCGTCCGGGAGGTCAGCTGGAGCTTGCGCAGCACGTTGCTGACATGTGTCCGGGCGGTCCGCTCGCTGATCACCAACTCGTCCGCGATCTCCTGGTTGGAGCAGCCCTGGGCGACCAGGGTGAGGACGTCCCGCTCGCGGTTGGTCAGAGTGCTCAGCCCGGTGGGCGGGGAGACGATCTCCTGGGTCAGCCGGCGGGCCACCGAGGGATGCAGGAAGACGTCCCCGCGCGTCGCCGCCCGCAGCGCGGCGACGACCTCGTGCGGTTCGGCGTCCTTGAGCAGGTAGCCCGACGCGCCGTTGGCCAGGGCCGCGTGCACGCGCTCCATCTCCCCGAAGCTGGTCAGCACCACGACCTTGACGCCCGGATGGTTCCGGGTGATGTGGGCGGTCGCCGCCACCCCGTCCATCTTGGGCATCAGCAGATCGATGAGGACGACGTCCGGCAGCTCGCCGCGGACGGACATCTCCTGCAGCCGGTCGAGGGCCTCCTGCCCGTTGGCGGCCTCCGCGGCGACCTGGAGATCGTCCAGCACCTCCAGGTAGGCACGGATGCCGCGGCGGACCACCGCGTGGTCGTCCACGATCATCACGCGGATCTGGGCCGTCGGTTCCTTCGTCGGCTCCGCGGCCGACGGGGTGGGGGTGTTCACGGCGTCGCGCCCTCCTTCGAGTCCAATGGGTCGTCCGCCCGGTCCTCCGGCCGGGGAGGTGTGGTGCGGGGCACCGAGACCGGGAGCGGGACGGCCAGGCGGACCGATGTGCCGGTCTCCGCCCCGGGGCCGACCCGCACCGTGCCGCCCCATCGCTCGGCCCGCTCCCGCATGCTGGTCAGCCCGTAGCCGTCGGTCGTCGAGGGTTCCGGTTCCTCCGCCGGGGGCATGCCCCTGCCGTCGTCCGCCACCATCACCACCAGGCTGTGCTCCCGCACTCCCATCCGGAGCGTCACACACCGGGCCTCGGCGTGTTTGACGACGTTGTGGATGGCCTCGGCGACGATCCGGTAGACGTCCTCCGCCGTCTCCGGCCCGACCCGCTCCAGCCCCGCGCCGACGACGAGGTCGAAGCGGAGCCCGGTGCGGTTGGTCGTGCTCTCCGCCAGCGACCGCACGGCCTCCTCCAGTCCGAGCTGGGTGGAGACCGAGGGCCGGAGTTCGTGCACCATCGCCCGCAGGTCGGTGAGGACGGTCTTCGACAGCGCCCCCACCTCCTCGGCGATCCGCCGCACGCTGTCCGCGGGAACGGTCTCGGTGCGGGCACCGAGCACCCCCATGACCTTGGCCTGCATCGCGATGGAGAACACCTGCTGCACGATCGAGTCGTGCAGGTCGCGGGCGAGCCGTTGACGCTCCTCGCGCCGGGCCAGCTCCCGCTCGTTGCGCAGCAGCGCCACGTAGTCCACCGCCACGGCGGCCTGGTGGGCCATGGCCTGGAGGAACTCCAAGGTGCGCTGGCCCACCACCTGCCCCGGGGCGAAGTAGGCGTTCATGATGCCCGTCGCCCGGCCGCGGATCAGCAGTGGGACGCTCGCGAACCAGTCCCAGCGCAGCGCGCCCATGTGCTCGCGGAGAGGCTCCCAGTCGGGGTCCGCCTGGATGACCTCACCCCGGTCCGGGATGACGACCGGCTCCCGCTGCTCGAAGGCGTCGAGCATCCGCAGGTGCGCCCCGCGGGCCCGGCACTCCATGAGCAGGTCGAAGAAGTCGGGCCGGTGGGGGAACCCGGCCGACCCCATGATCTGCAGGCTTTCGCCGGACTCGTCGAGGATGAGGATCTGCACCCCGGCGAGCATGTCGGTGCGGAGCACCTCCTGGGCGAGCGCGTCCAGGAGGGTGGCGATCGAGCCGTCCGAGGCCAGTTTGGCCGCGGTCCGGGCGATGGCCGCGACCCGGCGCTGCCGGTGGTGCTCCCCGCTGACGTCGCGGAACGCCACGACAGCGCGGGCGGGATCTCCCGGCAGGGTCCGCGTCCGGTAGGCGAACTTGCGGCCGACCCCGGCCGCGGGGGCCCAGGTGCACACCTGCTCGGCCCCACCGTCGTCGAGCAGGCCGAGCGCGTCGGACGAGGAACCCCGGGCGACGTCGAACGGCGCCGGCCTGCCGATCAGGGCTTCGGCCGGGCGGGCGCAGAGGGCGACGGCGGCGGCGTTGAGCTGTACGAAACGGCCGTCCTCGTCGATCACGGCGAGTCCGTCCGGCGCGTGGTCCACGAGTTCGGCCCACGCCATCGGGGCCCCGGCGGCGTCTGCCCCCGCGCCGTCCTCGGCCCCTCGCTGAGTTTCCACGACCTCTCGGCCTCGGCTGGGCATACCGCCTCCTCCCAAGCCCTCGACGCGGCGGGTCCCCGCCGGCGTCAGCAGTGTCGTCACAGCATGCCCGTCGGGGACGCCCACGTCACCCCGCACAACGTCCGGCTTCGTCCCGAACACGCAGCTAAGTCGATTGTCCCCCATTCCGCCGGAACCGCGGAAACGGCCGCCGGGGCGCCGCCCTACCGGCGGCTCTCCGCCTCGCCACCGACAGCCAGGAGCGTGGCGACCCTCGTCAGGTGGGCACGGACGGCGTGCACGGCCCGCTCGGGGTCGCGCTCCCGGACGGCGTCGATGATCCGCAGGTGTTCCCGGAGGGAGGCCGCCGGGCGGCCCGGGCGCAGCAGCAGCCGGAACTGGTGCCGGGCAGTGCGGCCCTCCAGGCGGTCCACCACGGCGCGGGCCGTCTCCTGGCCACCGAGGACGCGGATTCGGGCGTGGAGGTCGGTGCTGAGCCGGGCGTAGCCGGTCAGGTTCCCGGCGTCCAGCACCTGGCACATCCGGGTGGCCATGGTGCCGAGCCGGTCGGACTCCTCGTCCCGCAGCCGCTGCACCGCCCGGGCGACACTCAGCTCCTCCAACGCCCTGCGGACCTCGGTGATCTCTACCGCCTCTCGGGAACCCACCACGCGGATGCGCGCGCCGCGGTGCGGCACCCGTTCCACGAGGCCCTCGGCGGCCAGCTCCAGCAGGGCCTCCCGGGCACAGGCCCGGCTGACGCCGTACCGCTCGGAGAGCTCGGCCTCGACCAGCCACTGGCGGGGGGCGAGTTCACCGCTGGAGGCGGCTTCGCGCACGGCGTCGACCACCCGCCTGCGGGCGTGGGCGCGCTCCGCGCTCGCTCCGCCGCCCCGCGGCGCCCCAGCCACCACTCCGCGCCGCGTGTTCACGCCGCACCCCCGCGTTCGCCCGCCCGAGGCGCGGTCCCCGAACCACCGGTCACTGGAAGACGACGGTCCGATTACCGCTGACGACCACCCGGTTTTCACTGTGCCAGCGCACCGCGCGGGCCAGCGCGCGGGTCTCGGCCTCCCGGCCGCGGGCCGCCAGCTGAGCCGGGTCCAGCGAGTGGTCGACGCGGATGAGCTCCTGCTCGATGATCGGCCCCTCGTCCAGGTCCGCGGTCACGTAGTGCGCGGTGGCGCCGATGTACTTGACCCCGCGGGCGTGGGCCTGGTGGTACGGCCGGGCTCCCTTGAAGCTCGGCAGCATCGAGTGGTGGATGTTGATCGCCCGGCCCTCCAACCGCTGGCAGAGCCCGTCGGAGAGGATCTGCATGTAGCGGGCGAGCACGACGAGGTCGACCCGCTCCTCCCGGACCAGTTCCAGCAGCGCCGCCTCGGCCTGCGGCTTGGTCTCCGGGGTGACCGGGAGGTGCCGGAACGGCACCTCGTAGTTGTCCGCGATCCGTCCCAGGTCCGGGTGGTTCGACACGACGGCGACGATGTCGAGGTTGAGCTCGCCGATCGAATTGCGGAACAGCAGGTCGTTGAGGCAGTGAGCGAACCTGCTCACCATGATGACCGCGCGCGGGCGCCGCGCCGCGTCGGTCAGCTGCCACGTCATGCCGAACGTCTTGGCGACGGGCTTCAGCTCGCGGCGCAGGGCGTCGAGGTCGAGGGGCGAGCCGTCGGCGTGCGCGAACTCAACCCGCATGTAGAAGATGTCACTCGTGGAGCTGCCGAACTGCTGGCTCTGCACGATGGTGCACTTCTCCCCGGCGAGCACCTCGGTGACGGCGTGCACGATGCCGGGTGTGTCGGGGCAGGACAGCAGCAGGACGCCGCGCTGGGCGGCAGCGGGCGAGGTCATGACGCCTCCAAGAGGGGTTCGGTGGAGCCGGGGCCGGAGAGCGCACCGGAGAGCGGCGGCCGACCGGCGAGGAGTCGGGCGGCGAGCACGGCGTTGTGGAACAACCAGACGTCGGTCACCGGACCCACCCCGCCGGGCACCGGGGTGATCGCCCGCACCCGCGGGGCGACCGAGTCGTGATCGACGTCACCGACCATGCGGACGTTGCCTTCCGCGTCCCTGCCGGGGTTGATCCCGACATCGATGACGACGGCCTCCCTGCGGACGTGCTCAGCCCTGATCAGCCCCGCCTTGCCGGCGGCGACGATCAGCACGTCGGCCTGGCGGGTGTGCCGGCCGAGTCCGTTGGTCCGGTCCGCCCACTCGTCGACGGACTCGACGGTGGCCTGGCGCTGGTAGCCCAGGGAGACGGCCGGTTTGCCCACGTTGTTGGAGCGGCCCACGACGACGATCCGGGACCGGTGGTAGAAGTCGGCGCGGTCCTCGCCCACCGAGTCCAGCCAGCCGTCCAGCAGATGGAACACCGAAGCCGCGGTGGAGGGGACGTAGCGGGGGACCCCAAGGGCGAGGAGTCCGGCGTTCTCCGGATGCACCGCCTCGATGTCCTTGCGCGGGTCGATGGCGCGGAAGGCGGACGCCTCGTCGATGTGCCGGGGGAGCGGACGCAGTACGAGGATCCCCGACACCCGCGGATCGTCGTTGAGCTCGGTGATCACATCGATCAGTTCGCACTCGCCGGCCCCCTCGGGCAGGGCCCGCGGCCGGTAGACGACGCCCAATTCGTCCGCGAGACGCCGCAGGCGCCGCTCGTACGCGGCCGAGGCGTACTCCTCGCCCACCACCACCGTGGCCAGGCCGACCCCGATCCCGTCCGCCGCCAGGCGTGCCACGTCGCGGGCCAGGCCCTCCTTGAGGGAGCGGGCGCACGCGCGGCCGTCGATCACCTGGGCACTCATCGGTTCTGCAACTCCTCCACTGGATACCCACGGGCAGACCGGAGAGACGCCGCGGCCGGCCCGTGGGAGCACTGTGCGCCGGACCCCGGCGCGGGTGGCACGGCGGTCAGGACAGGCGGGCGAGCCAGGACTGCCGCCAGGCCTCCGTGCTGTCCAGGTCGTTGAACGTGAACACGTGAAAGCCGTGCAGGTTGTTGTCGGCCGCGCCGAAGGCGGGGGTGAGCCGCTCGATCAGCTTGTTGGGGCTGTAGCCGCCAGGGAGGAAGAACCGCCAGAGCATGTTCTGCTGCTTCTTGAGGAACCGGGCCGACTGCCCCAAACCGAGGCCGGCCGAGACACGGATCAGCTTCTGCCGGCTTATCGCGCCCGGGATGCCCACGCGTATCGGCAGATCGACACCGCGTGCCCGCACCGCCCGGGCCCAGCGGATCGTGGTGTCGGCGTCGAAACACAGCTGCGTGATGACGTGGCCGGCATGCGGGGCCTTGTCCTCCAGCGCCTTCTCGATCAGGTCGTCGCTGATCTTCCCGTGGCCCTCGGGGTAGCCGCCGATCCCCACGGAGACGAAGGGGTGCCCCACCTTCTGGAGGCTTTCGAGCAGGCTCAGGGCGTCCGGGAAGGCCCCCGCCGGCTCGGCGGCGTCTCCGCCGATCACGAAGATCCGGTCGACGCCGGACTCCCGCAGCCGCGAGACGATGTCGGTGAGGTGTGCCTCGTCGCGAACCAGGCGCGCCGCGACGTGCGGGGCCGCACGGTATCCCTGTTCACCCAGCCGGCTCGCCAGTTCGAGGGTCGGTTCCAGTCCCTTGGCCTCGGTCGTGGTCACCGTCAGCGCGACGTCCGTGGGGACGTGTGCCAGCACCTTCTCCTCGGCGCTCTTGAACGGCAGGATCTCGTACGTGGCGTTGCGCAGCGCGTCCGCCACCGCTGCCCTCGCCGGCCGGGCGGACGAGCGGCTCCCGGTACGGGGGGTGGATTCCTGGGCGTTTCTCACCGACGTCATCACTTGCTCCGTTGATGGGTGCGGGCGAACTTGACATGAGGGGCGGGGGCGACGGTCGGCAGGATGTCCTGAGAGCCGTCCTCCGGGGGCGCCCCGCAGCGCACCCGGGGCGGGGTGATCGGCCCTGCGCCGGTCCTCATACGCGCCGAGGCCGGAGTTCCGGCTCGGGGAAGCCGACCGGTGGTCTCCGGAGAAGCGGTGAGCGCTCGGGCCCGCGCCGCAGCGACGCCGCCCGGCACGTCGACCAGGCACCTGGTGCGGGCCGTGGCCACCGGGCACTCCGAAGCCATGATCGTGTACGAACCCTTCCGTGCGTCCTGCTGTGTCGGGCATCCGGGGTGCGGGTTGGAACGGCTCTCCCAACATCGACTCCGGACCTGCTAAGACGCTAGGAGGCCGCGCTTCACCCGGGATCACGCGGATGACCGGACCTGACCTTGGCGACCGTCGCGGCCGTCCCGGGACAAGTGACGTAGGCCGGAGCGAGGGGGCCCCATTACCCCCCGATGACCTGCGGTTATTACGTTCCGTGTGGCGGCCTTCTGGCGAGGCCGGGCGGCGGTCGGTCGGGGGTCGCCCAGGTGCCGGTGGACGCGGTGCCGCGGCTCGGCCGCTCCCGCGAGACCGGCCCCTGGCGGACTCCTCCATAGTGCCCGACCGCCGGGCGCCGGGACCGGGCCCCTTCCCGCACGACGCGCCGCCGCCCCCCGTCGGCCGTGCTCCCCGGTACCCGAGCCGGCCCAGCGGCCCGCCGCGCAGCCAGGCCCCGGCACCGGCCGAGGAGGCTCGTACTCGTCACCCCACGGCTCAACGGCAAGGCGCGACCCGGGAGTTGGCCGGACGTGTTCAGGCCCCGACGAGGGACCCCACCGTGGAGACTGAGGGCCAGGTGCTTCTACGATGGCCCGATGAAATCGATCAGACAGGTCCAGGTCACCTTCGACTGCGCGGAACCTGAGCGCGTCGCTCGCTTCTGGTGCGAGGCGTTGGGCTACGTCGTACCCCCGCCACCGGAGGGGTTCGCCACCTGGGACGACGTCGATCGCGCGCTGCCACCCGAGCGGCAGGGGGCAGCGTTCGCCTGCGTCGACCCCTCGGGGGCGGGCCCGCGCCTGTACTTCCAGCGCGTCCCCGAAGGGAAGGTCGTCAAGAACCGGGTGCACCTCGACGTACGGGTCGGCACCGGGCTCGTCGGTGAGGAACGGTTGACCGCACTCGAGGCCGAATGCACCCGGCTGGTCGCGCTCGGCGCGGTACGCGTGCGACTCCTGACCGCCGATGAGGAGAACGAGTCGTGTCTCGTGATGCAGGACATCGAGGGCAACGAGTTCTGTCTCGCCTGACTGCCCGGGAACCCGCACGCATGTGAGTCGACCGGCGCGCTTCGCCATCACGGGGTCGCCCGCCCGCGGCGTCGCCCCGACGGTCCTGATCCGTTCCTTCGCTCCGTGAGTGGGAGTCGGTACGGGAACGCGCCGACCGCGTCAACGGAGGGCCGTCAGCCACGGAACCGGGAGAGAACCTCGGCCGCGTCGGACTGCCCGCGTGCCAACGGACGGGTCCGGCCGGCACGGTCCTCTGACCTCCACCACTCGGCGAGCCGACGCAAGCCGGTGTCCGCGGGGGAACCGGGCTCGGCGGTGTAGACCACCAGCGACTGGTCGCTCGAGTCGGGCACACCGAACGCTTCGAAGACCAGGTCCAACCGCCCCGCCACGGGGTGCTGGAGAGTCATGCCTCCATGTGGACTGGCCCAGACCTGGTGCTCCGCCCATATCTCGTCGAACTCGCGGCAGTGCTGGGACAGCTCACTGACCAGGCGGGCGAGTTCCGGATCGTCCCCGTACATGCCGGCGTGCGCGCGGAGCCCGCCCACCACATCCCGCGCCTTCTTCTCCCATGGATGCCACAGATCGCGTGCCGTGTCATCGAGGAAGAGCAACCGTGCCATGTTCCGCCGTTCGGGCGGGAGTTCGTCGAGGTCGATCATGAGCAGGGCGCTGGCCAGATCGTTCCAGGCAACGATGTCCGTGCGCTGCCCCAGTACGTACGCCGGGGTGTCGGTGAGAGAGCCCAGCAGCCAGTTCACGCTCGGGCGGACCCGGTGTCCGGCGGTGGCCCGCCGTGGTCTCCGGGACGGCTTGGCCAGGTGGTACAGGTAGGTTCGTTCGGTCTCGTCCAGTCGCAGAGCCCGGGCGACAGCGACCAGTACCCCCTCTGACACGTTCCGTAGACGCCCCTGTTCGAGGCGTGTGTAGTAGTCGGCGCTGATCCCCGCGAGCTGTGCCAGTTCCTCGCGCCGGAGCCCCGGCACCCGACGCCGGCCGGTGCCGGTCATCGGTAGTGCTGTGTCCTCCGGGCGGATCCTCGCCCCCGTGAGCGCAGGAAGTCCGTCAGCTCGGAGACGGTTCCGGTCATGCCCCGCAGTGTCGCACGGCCGGTGGAAGTCGATCCTGGTTCTGCCGAACCCAGGCAAGCAGGTCAGAGGTTCAACCCGGTCCTGGCTGAATGCCCGACACTCCTCAAGGCTTCCTGGGGAAAGAGTTCGGCAATCCACAGGAGTGAACAGTGAACGCTCATGCACTTCGCCCCCTAAGGGTTGTCCCGTAATCCCCGGTGGATCAGCGCACGACGGCAGATGCGGTACATCGCAAGGCGGAGGGACGTCCCGATACTGGGCGTATCAGGATGTTCCGACAACGCGGCGAGGTGCCGTAGCTGTCGTCGTGCGCCCACCAGGGATTACGGGACAACCCTTAGCCGGCCGAGTCGCCGCGGTGACCGGTGCCTCCGGAGGGATCGGAGCAGCGGTCGCCAGGCTACTGGCGGACCAAGGGGCGAAGGTGGCGCTGCTCGCGCGCCGTGCGGACCGGCTCGACGACATGGCGCGGCAGATCAAGGCGTCCGGTGGGGAAGCCCTGCCGGTGGTCACGGACGTCACCGATCCGGATGCCCTCTCTGCTGCGAGCGACCAGGTCCGTCAGACCCTCGGGCCGACGGACCTGCTGGTGAACAGCGCGGGGACGCTGGTGGTCGAGATGGCCGAAGGAGGCGACTTCGCCCGGTGGGAGGAACTGATCGATGTCAACGTCAACGGGGTCATCAGGAGCATTGACGCCTTCCTGCCCGACCTGCTGCTGGCAGGCTCCGCCGGTAAGCCCTCCGACCTGGTCGTGGTCTCCTCGATCTCCGCCGACGTGGTCAATCCGCTCATGGCCGCCTACGGGGCTTCGAAGGCGGCGACCAGTCATCTGTCGGCCAACCTCCGTGCCGAGCTGGGCCCCAAGGGGGTGCGCGTCACGGCGGTGGAGCCGGCCGTGGTCGAGACGGACCTGCTCAAGCAGGCCAACGCCCCGATGTACGACCAGTACATGACGCAGCCGTTCAGCAGTGTCAAGGTACTCCAGGCGGAGGACGTCGCCCAGGTCGTGGCGTTCGCTGTCGCCCAGCCCCAGCATGTCAACCTGTCACGGGTCACCGTCTACGCCACCCGCCAACCCTGATTCAGCCAGGGGCGTTGAGGGGCCATCATGTTCAGCGTCGACGAGCCCGGATCCCTGGCGTGTGCTGCCGCGTGCCGCTGGCGCTGTGACCGGAAGGGCCTCCCGGCACACCCTTCCGGTCACAGCGGAAGCGCTGCGTCCCCGACCCCGCCCGCCGGGACCGTCAGTCCGCGGGCTGGAGCACCGTGAAGACCGCGCCCTCGCGATCGGCTACGGTGGCCGAGATTCCGGCCGGAGCCTCCCGGGGCTGCTCGACCACCCGGCCGCCGAGTTCGGTCGCCCGGCGCAGGGTGGCCGCCACATCCGCCACCTCGAAGTGGGTCATCCAGTGCGGCCCCCGGTCCGGGGGCAGTTCGCCGCCGACACCGTTGACCTCGGCCACCGCGCGGCCGTCCACCCGCAGGGTCAGTTGCTCAGGCCCGCTGGCGACCGCCTCCAGGCCGAAGACCACGGCGTAGAACTTGCCCACCCCGGTGGTCTCCAGGGTGGTCAGCGAGTTCCACACCGGGGTGCCAGGCCCGCCGCCGGATCGCGTTCCCCGCCGTCCCTCCTGCCAGACGCCGAACACGGCGCCGAGCGGGTCCGCGGCGATGGCCACGCGGCCGGCCTCTCCGACGTCCAGCGGGCCGACCGCCACCGTGCCGCCGCACGCGCGGACCTGTTCGGCGGTCACGTCGGCGTCGTCTGTGGCGAGATACGTGGTCCACGCGGCCGGAAGCCGCCTCTCGTCGGGGAACTCGCCCATACCGGCGACCTCGCAGCCGTCGAGCAACGCGCTGACGTAGGGACCGGGGCTGAAGGTCCAGCCGAACAAGCCGTTGTAGAACTCCTCGCTCGACGCCAGGCGGTGCGTCATCAGGCTGACCCAGCAGGGTGTTCCCGGTGTACGCCGGGGCGCTACCTCCGTCATTCGTCAACTCTCCTCATGTGTCGGGGGCCATCGACGCTCTCAGGCCTTGGCCGCCCCGACCAGATGTTGTCACCATCTGTAGTCCAACACACACGGACCGCGCCCGAGTTGCCCGGGCTTCCGCGGAGGATGCCCGGAAAGCTGCGCCTCATCCGCTCAACCAGTATGACAGTCCGATACTCATCGTTCGACTGTCCGGATTTCGGTTCTCGCCGTCCTGTCCACGCCTCCCGGACACGCCACTGCGCGAGGATGGCGTCATGAACGCCATCATCACCGCGGCCGACCTCCTGGCCGAGCCCGCCGACCGGGCCCTGCTCGACGTCCGCTGGCAGTTGGCCGGTACCGCCGGTCGCCCCGCCTATCTGCGGGGACACATCCCCGGCGCGGTCTACGTCGACCTCGACACGGAACTCGCCGGGCCGCCCGGGCCGTCCGGCCGACACCCGCTCCCGGACCTGGAGACCTTCGGAGCCGCCATGCGCCGGGCCGGGGTCTCGGCGGACCGCGAAGTCGTCGTCTACGACGGCGGCCAGGGCTGGGGTGCGGCGCGCGCCTGGTGGCTGCTGCGGTGGAGCGGCCACCGCGCGGCCAGGGTGCTCGACGGTGGCCTGCCGGCCTGGACCGCGGCAGGAGGACGGCTGTCCACCGAACCGCCGGCACCGCCACCCGGGGACTTCGTCCCCGCACCGGGCCGGGGCCTGCTCACCGCCGAGGAGGCGGCCGAACGAGCCCGCGGCGGACTGCTCCTGGACGCCAGGGCGGCAGAGCGCTACCGCGGTGAGACCGAGCCGCTCGACCGGGCCGCCGGGCACATCCCCGGCGCGGTCTCGGCCCCCACCACCGAGAACGTGTCAGCGGACGGTCGGCTGCGTCCCGCCCCCGAACTCGCCGACCGCTTCCGGGAACTGGGGGCGCGCCCGGGCACCGCCGTGGGCGTCTACTGCGGGTCCGGGGTCTCGGCGGCGCACCAGGTGCTCGCACTCGAAGTGGCGGGGATCCCGGCCGACCTGTACGTGGGCTCGTGGAGCGAGTGGTCGGCCGACCCCGATCGGCCGGTGGCGACCGGCGCCGAGCCCGGATGAGACCCGGCGGTCCGGCCGCACGCTGAACCGCGGGAATCCCGGCCCTGAGGGGGCGGCTGACGGCGAGCATGAAGCGGTTCCGCGGGCCCGGCCCGCGGAACCGGTCAGTCCTGCTTCTTGCGGCGGGTGCCGAAGACGATCTCGTCCCAGCTGGGAACCGCCGCCCGGCGCCCTGGGCGGACGCCGTCGGCCTCCGCCTGGCGGTCGGTCGTGCCCTTCAACCGGTCGGCATGGCCCGAGACCGACCGCGGCATCAGCACGTCCGCGTAGGCCGACCCGGCGCCCGCCGCCGCAGCGGGCTCCTGGGTCTCGGGCTCCTTAGCCGGCACCTCGCCGGAGTCCACCCGCGAGGGGGAGGTCTGCTCCGGCACGACCATGTCGCCGCGGAAGCTCGGGACCGCCTCGAGCAGGCTGGTCAGCGAGTCCCGCTCGCCGGCCGGGTTCTCCTCCGGGCCCGCCTCGGGGGAGGGGGACCGCGAGCGCTCCGGCGCCTCCGACCGGTCCAGCGGCCGGTCGCGCGGCAGCCGTGCGATCCGGGGTACGAACGGCATGCTCGGCTCGGGGGTGTCGTCGGCCTCGCCGATCAGAGCCCGTGCCTCGTCGTCCACCGCCTGTACCAGACGCCGCGGCGGATCGTAGGTCCAGCTCGCCTCGTGCGGTTCCCCGGCGACCCGGTAGACCAGCAGCACCTCCCAGGTGCCGTCGTCCCGGCGCCAGGAGTCCCACCGGACGCTCTCCCGCTCCGCGCCACGGAGGATCAGCCGCTCCGCCACGGCCTCACCGAGCTGCGGTCCGGTGCTCTCGCCGGGGCGCCGCACCGGGGTCTTGCGCGCCCGCTCCGCCATGAAGGCACGTTCGGCGAGCACCGGTCCCTCGAAGCGCCGCACCCGCTCGACCGCGATCCCGGCAGCCTGGGCGACCTCCTCCGCGGAGGCGCCGGCTCGTATCCGGGCCTGGATGTCGCGGGGCCGGAGATGGCTCTCGACCTCGATCTCGATCTGCCCGAGTCTGGCCCGGTCGTTACGGACCGCGGCCCGTAGCCGCTCATCGATCGGAAGGGTGTACTCGGTGCTGTCCGCAGCCTTCAACACCAGCCGTGTGCCGTCGTTGCTGACGGCCACGACACGCAGTTCGGGCATGGGGACCTCCCGGGTGGTGCCTGCCGACGTCACGTGCGTCGCTGCTTCCGCTAGACGAGTGTGGCCTGCCCGGGTGCAGCCTGCCACAGCATTCCCGAGTCGTCCGGCGTGTCGGGTCTGGGACTCGATGCGCCGTGTTGGTGCGGTACTTCGCAACAACTCTGAGTGACCATACCCCGTCGTCCCGTTCCGTACCCGATCCGCCGAGGCTCCGCCGGTCGGAGTGTCACCTCAGGCCCCTCTCCGGGCAGTTCGGGCAGGTTGAACGGCTACCGGAGTCCGGGCTCGCCACAGTACTCCATACGGCCCACATCGGTGGACCCGCCGCGCCGCCGAAGCTCCTCCGGCGATCCCCGTCGAACGGGTGAAATTCGGGCGCGGTCAAGGGAGTTTCACCGAACCTCCGCAATCGAGGGCGGTCGCGCCAGCCCCGGACCACACGGCCGGTCGCCTCAGCCTCCGCCGGTCCTGCCCAGCGAGGTCGTCGAAGGCCCGTCAGGGGTACCCGAGTCGCGTTGCACGCCGAACCCTTCGGTGCGGTGCGGCGGCCGCAGCAGCTTCCGGTAACCCAGGAACGCCACCCCGGCCGCGAGCACTCCGGCCACGACAGGCACCGAGTACGCGGCACGCGCCCCGGCGTTGTCGACGACCCAGCCGCTGACCGCCGCACCGATCGACACGCCGACCGCGATGCCGGTGCTCGTCCAGCCCATGCCCTCCGTGAGCTTCGACCGGGGCACGTGCTCGGCCACCAGGCCCATGCTGGTCACCAGCGTCGGGGCGACGGACATCCCCGCCAGGAAGAGCGCGCAGGTCAGCAGCGGGAGACCGTCGACCAGCCGGAGCGGGATCATGCTCACGGCGAGCACGTTCACCCCCAGCAGCCATCGGCGGGCCGCCGGCCCGCGGAGGTGCAGCAGGCCGAAGACCAGCGCGGCGAGGCAGGAGCCCAGCGCGAACACCGCCAGCACCAGGCTCGCCGCACTCTTGCGGCCAGCCTCCTCGGCGAAGGCGACGGTCACCACGTCGACGGAGCTGAAGATGACGCCCACCGCGACGAAGGCCGCCACCAGCACCCGCAGCCCCGGGGAGCGCAGCGCCGAGCCGCCGCCGTGCTGCTCGCGCGGGTGCGGCGCCGGTTCGGTGGCGCGCTGCGCGGTGAGCGTGAAGACCCCTATGGCGAGGAGGACTCCGGCCAGCAGGGGGCCCGCCTCGGGGAACCAGACGGTGCACAGCCCGATCGAGATGATCGGTCCGAGGATGAAGCAGAGCTCGTCGACGATCGACTCGAACGAGTACGCGGTGTGGAGCTCGCGGGGCGCGTCCTCGAGGATCGCCGCCCACCGGGATCTGACCATCGCCCCCAGACTCGGCATGCAGCCGCTGCCCATGGCCGCGGCGAAGAGCATCCAGTCCGGCAGCCGCAGCCGCACGCAGACCAGCAGGACCGTCAGCGAGGCGAGCGCGACCAGTACGGCGGGGCGCAGCACCCGGCGCTGGCCGTGGCGGTCCACGAGCCGGGCGATCTGCGGTCCGAAGGTGGCGGTCGACAGTGCGAGCGTCGCGGCCAGGGCACCGGCGAGCGCGTACCGTCCGGTGAGCTCGGAGACCATGGTGATGACGCCGATGCCGAGCATCGCGATCGGCATCCGGCCCACCAGGCCGGACGTGGAGAACCCCCGGGTGCCCGGGCGGGCGAAGATGGCGCGGTAGGGACTGGGCAAAGCGGCTCCGAGGCTGTGACCTGCTGGTCGATCCGGCTGGGCGGCAAGAGCCGAACCGGTACCCCCCTCGGCCAAGGGCCGCCCGCCTCCGCCCCACTCTACGGGGGCGCCGTCATCCCCGGCGGCCGAACTTCTGCAGCCACAGCACCTCGGCGTTCGGAACATCCGGGACCCCAGTACCGGGGGTCTCCCGGCCTCGCGGAGACGCCGCGCGCCGGACCACCGCGGACGACGGGCCGGCCGCCGCGGCGGGAGGCCCGGCGGACGAGTCACCGGTTTTCCCCCACGTGGGCCGGGTGGCAGGATCGAGGCATGTCCGATCAGTCACTCTCCGCTCCCTACGACGCCCTACTGCTGCTGTCCTTCGGCGGCCCAGAGGGCCCTGACGACGTGATCCCCTTCCTGGAGAACGTCACCCGAGGCCGCGGCATCCCGCGCGAGCGGCTAGAGGAAGTGGGCGAGCACTACTTCCTCTTCGGCGGAGTCAGCCCCATCAACGAGCAGAACCGCGAACTGCTGGCCGCCCTCCGTCGGGACTTCGCGGAGCACGGCCTCGGGCTGCCGGTCTACTGGGGCAACCGCAACTGGGCGCCGTACCTCACGGACACCCTGCGCGAGATGGTCCAGGCCGGGCACCGCCGCATCCTCACCTTCGTCACCAGCGCCTACGCCTCCTACTCCGGCTGCCGGCAGTACCGGGAGAACCTCGCCGACTCGCTCGCCGCGCTGGAGGCCGAGGGGCTGCCGGTGCCGCGGGTGGACAAGCTCCGGCACTACTTCAACCACCCGGGATTCGTGCGGCCCATGGTGGACGCCACGCTGGCGGCGCTCGACCGGCTGCCGGCGGAGGTCCGTGCCGGAGCCCACCTGGCCTTCGCCACCCACTCCATCCCGACCGCCGCGGCCGACACCTCGGGACCGGTTGAGGAGCACGGCGGGGGCGGCGCGTACGTCGCGCAGCACCTCGAGGTCGCGCGGCTGATCGCGGAGGCGGTGGCCGAGGAGGGCGGGGTGGAACACCCCTGGCGGCTGGTCTACCAGTCGCGCAGCGGCGCCCCGCACATCCCCTGGCTGGAGCCGGACATCTGCGACCACCTGGAGGAGCTGCACCGCTCGGGAGCGCCCGCCGCGGTGATGGTCCCGATCGGTTTCGTCTCCGACCACATGGAGGTCCGCTACGACCTCGACACCGAGGCCATGGGGGTGGCGGAGAAACTGGGGCTGCCGGTGACCAGGGCGGGCACGGTCGGCGCGGATCCGAGGTTCGCCGCCGCCGTCCGGGAACTGCTGCTGGAGCGGGCCACGACGGAGCGTGGAGCCGTCGAGCAGCGGTGCGCCCTGGGGGCGCTCGGCCCGGACCACGACGTCTGCCCGGTGGGCTGCTGCCCGGCCCGCGTCGCCCGACCGGCCGCCGCCGGCGCCGACGACCCGTTCGTGAGCGGGGGCACCCGGTGAGCAGGGCGGAGATGAACGGCGTGCACCGGACGACGACCGGTACGGATGAGGCGCTTGAGGACGAGCTGCTCACCCTCGCCCTGGAGGCGGCCCGGCGGGCCGGCGCCCTGCTGGTCGAGGGCCGGCCGGCCGACCTCGGCGTGGCGGCCACCAAGAGCAGCTCCATCGACGTGGTCACCGAGATGGACCTGGCCTCCGAGAAGCTGATCACCGGCTACCTCTCGGAGCGGCGGCCGGAGGACGGCTTCCTCGGCGAGGAGGGGGCCAGCTCCGAGGGGAGCAGCGGGGTCCGCTGGGTGATCGACCCGATCGACGGGACGGTCAACTACCTCTACGACCTGCCCTCCTGGGCGGTCAGCATCGCGGCTGAGGTCCAGGGCGAGGCCGTGGTCGGAGTGGTGGCCGTACCGATGCGCTCCGAGACCTTCCGCGCGGTCCGCGGCCGGGGGGCGTACCTGGGGGAGCGCCGCCTGGCGGGCCGGCCGTCGCCCGCCCTGGAGCAGGCGCTGATCGGCACCGGTTTCGGCTACCTCGCCGACCGCCGCGCCGCCCAGGCCGAGGTGCTCCGCTCCCTGCTGCCGCGGGTGCGGGACATCCGGCGCGGCGGCGCGGCCGCGGTCGACCTGTGCGATGTGGCGGCCGGCCGGCTCGACGGCTACTACGAGCGAGGTATCAACCACTGGGACTACGCGGCCGGCGCGCTCATCGCCCGGGAGGCGGGTGCGCTCACCGGCGGGCGTCCCGGGGCGCCGCTCTCCGACGATCTCGCCGTGGCGGCGCCGCCGGGGGTCTTCGAGCCGCTCCAGGGGCTGCTGGAGGAGCTGGGGGCCTGGCACGACTGACCGGACGGCCCAGGGGGCCGCAGCGGACGGGGGACGCCCCGGTACCTTCCTGGCACCGGGGCGTCCCCCGTCGACCGTGGCGGGTCAGGATCGCAGGGAGCCGACCTCCACGCCGTGCTCGGCCGCGAGCCGGTGCAGGTCGTCCAGCTCCGCCTGCTCGACCTCGGCGAGGAACTCGTCGCCCGACTCACGAGCGCGGATGAGGTCGGACTCGGTGCTCTTTATGCGCTGCAGAAGTCCTGCGGTGAACGCGTCCATGTTGCGCCCCCTCGTCGGTGGATCGGTTGGCACGGGGGTGTGCCGACGGTGGTGATCACGCGCCACCTGGGCGGGGGCGGCAACTCATGGCATGCCGCACACAGGGCGTGATCTCGGATGGAACTGGTCATCCCCACACGCTGCCGCCGGGAAACCTCCGGAGCCGGGCGGACTGGGATTCCCCCACCCCTCGGCGTTCCTCCCTTACTCCCGGTTTACGACCGGTGGAGGCAGGATGGAAGGCGTAAGAGGAAGAACCATCACGCCTGATCACAGGCGTTTCCGGGAGGGAAGGCGCCGTGCGCGTACTCGTCGTCGAGGACGAGCAGCTGCTGGCCGACGCGGTGGCCACCGGCCTGCGTCGGGAGGCCATGGCCGTGGACGTGGTGTACGACGGCGCCGCCGCGACCGAGCGCATCGAGGTCAACGACTACGACGTCGTCGTCCTCGACCGGGACCTGCCGCTCGTCCACGGGGACGACGTCTGCCGTCGGATCATCGAGCTGGGGTCGCCCACCCGGGTGCTCATGCTCACCGCCGCCGGCGACGTCAGCGACCGGGTCGAGGGGCTGGAGATCGGAGCCGACGACTACCTGCCCAAGCCTTTCGCCTTCAGCGAGCTGACCGCCCGGGTACGCGCCCTGGGGCGGCGCACCACCGCCGCGCTGCCGCCCGTGCTGGAACGGGCCGGCATCCGGCTGGACCCCAATCGGCGCGAGGTCCACCGGGACGGCCGGCTGGTGCAGCTGGCGCCCAAGGAGTTCGCGGTGCTGGAAGTGCTGCTGCGCAGCGCCGGCGCCGTCGTCTCGGCCGAGCAACTGCTGGAGAAGGCCTGGGACGAGAACACCGACCCGTTCACCAACGTCGTCCGTGTCACCGTGATGACCCTCCGCCGCAAGCTCGGCGAGCCGCCGGTGATCATCACCGTCCCCGGCTCCGGCTACCGGATCTGATCCCAGATGGCCCACACCCCGCTTCCCGCACCTCCACCGGCCCCGCCGAAACCGACCTGGAACCCCGCCGGTCCGGGCCGCCAGTTCCCCTGGCTGCGCCCCACCATCCGGATACGGCTCACCCTGCTCTACGGCGGGATGTTCCTCATCGCCGGCATCCTGCTGCTGGCGATCATCTACCTGCTGGCCGCCCAGGCGCTGCGGCAGGGCAACGACCTGCCCTTCAAACTGCTCGGCGGCAGCGTCCGGAACACCAGCAGCACCTGCCCGCAGCTCACCTCCACCGAGAACGTCGACCAGTTCAACGCCGCGTTGGACGTCTGCATGGACAGCCAGCGGCAGCTGGCCCTGGACGGGCTGCTGCGCCGCTCCCTGCTGGCGCTGCTGGGCCTGAGCGTGCTCGCCTTCGCCTTCGGCTACGCCATGGCGGGCCGGGTCCTCTCCCCGCTGGGCCGGATCACCCGCACCGCGCGGATGGTGGCCGGTTCCGACCTGTCCCGGAGGATCGAGCTCGACGGTCCGGACGACGAGCTCAAGGAGCTCGCGGACACCTTCGACGAGATGCTCGACCGGCTGGACCGGGCCTTCGACGCACAGCGCCGTTTCGTGGCCAACGCCTCCCACGAGCTGCGCACCCCCCTGGCGATCAACCGGACGCTGCTGGAGGTGCAGCTCGCCGACCCGCAGGCGCCCCCGGAGCTGGTCCAGCTCGGCAGGACGCTGCTGGCCACGAACGAGCGGAGCGAACAGCTGGTCGAGGGGCTCCTGCTGCTGGCCCGGAGCGACAACGAGATCGTCGACCGCAAGCCGGTGGACCTCGCCGAGGTGGCCTCGCAGGCCGTGGAGCAGGTCCGTGCCGAGGCCGAGGCGAGCGGTGTGCGGCTGCACGGGGAACGCTCCCGGGCCGTGGTGTCGGGCAACGGCGTGCTGCTGGAGCGGATCGCGCTGAACCTCGTGCAGAACGCCGTCCGCTACAACACGCCGGACGGCTGGGTGGAGGTCAGTACGGCCGCCCAGGCCGGCCAGGCGACGCTGGTGGTCGCGAACACCGGGCCGGTCGTCCCCGCCTACGAGCTGGACGACATCTTCGAGCCGTTCCGGCGGCTGCGCACCGAGCGCACCGGCAGCGACAAGGGGGTCGGCCTCGGTTTGTCGATCGCCCGCTCGGTGGCGCGGGCGCACGGCGGGCGGATCACCGCCGATCCGCGGGAGGGTGGCGGGCTCGTGATGCGAGTCACCCTTCCGGTCTGAGATGCTTGCCCGGGACGGGTTCGCTTTGAGCGGAATTCGGGGGGCCGTTCCCGTAAGGACTGTGTGTAATCGATCACAGAGACGAGTCACCGATCAGGTGCTCCGAGTTCCGTAGCGCTCACCGGAAAGCCCGGAAAATCCGGGTTTCCGGGGGCCGGTGCCACGGGAAGTACCTGGGGACGGTGCTTGTGACGGGCGATACCGGACCGTGTACGGTCCCCACCGCATCCACCGCGATCGCCTCCACGGGGGCGCGGTTGGGTGTCGATTGAGTAACAGAGCTTGATGTGAGGCAAAATCTCCGCCTTGGGTCGGGCACAAGTCCGGCCCCTCACGCGTTACGTGCGCTGAGACACCGATACACCCAGAGGGGGAGAGCTACATGGCCACGGACTACGACACCCCACGCAAGACCGACGACGAACTCAACGAGGACAGCCTCGAAGAGCTGAAGGCGCGTCGTAACGACAAGTCGACCTCGAGCGTCGACGTGGACGAGTTCGAGCAGGCCGAGGGCCTCGAACTGCCCGGTGCGGACCTCTCCAACGAGGAGCTGTCCGTCCGGGTGCTGCCCCGGCAGGCGGACGAGTTCACCTGCATGAGCTGCTTCCTCGTGCACCACCGGAGCCAACTGGCCGCAGAGAAGAACGGCCAGCCGATCTGCCGCGACTGCGCGGCCTGACCGGCCGGCCCGTGGCAGGCTCCGGGGCCTCCCGGAAGAACCCCTTCCGGCGGAGGGGGGCTCATCAGGAAGTACCCGAGGGCGGCGTCGGCCCGGTACCGGGCGCTCCGGCGCCCGTGGACCAGACCGCCCACCCGACGGAACAGGCGGACAGCACCGAACAGGGGCCGACCGCCTCCACCGTCGACAACCGCGACGAGCGAGGCCGTACGGCCTCGCTCGCAGCAACGGCCGGACGGGGTGTCGGCAGTGGGCTCAGCCGGAGCTGGCGCGGCACCCGAGTGAGCCTGACCGGTATCGCCGAACGCATCGTCGAGGTCGCCCCGAGGATCCCGGTGCGGGACCTGGCTGCCCTCCGCGTCCACCACCCCGGAGTGGGGCCCGAGCAACTCGCCGACAGGCTGGTCGCCGGGGCCACCAAGGGCTCGGCGGCGGTCGGCGCGGGCGTGGGCGCAGCCGCGATGCTGCCGGTCCCGCCGGCGATGCCCGCGGAACTGGCGGCCGAGGTGATCGGCGTCGCCTCGATCGAGTTCAAACTCATCGCCGAACTACACGAGGTCTACGGGGTCAGACCCCCGGGAAACCTCGGCCAGCGCTCCACCGCGTACCTCGGCGCGTGGTCCCGGGAGCGCGGTATCGACGTCAGCCAGCTCAGCTCCCTCGACGCGGCGCTCGGGGGCCAGGTGCGGCGAGAACTCCGCCGCCAGGTCATGAAGCGCTCGTTGCGCACCCTCCCCAATCTCACGCCCTTCCTGCTGGGGGCGGTGGTCGGCGCGGTGCTCAACGTACGGCGGACCAGCGCCCTCGCCGAGAAGGTCCGGTCCGATCTACGCGTCCGGCAGATCCGCTGGGACCTCCTGGAAGGGGCCCCGCAGGAACCGGGCAGCCCCAAGTCCCTCCAGTGACCGCCGGCGGAGCAGGCCCGCCGAGAACGGCTCAGCCTCGCGACGTCGCGAGCGCCTCGGCGAGAGCCTTCGGGTTCCGAGTGGAGAGGTAGACGTACGGCGTGGGATCGGCGGGGTCGTCGACCTCCACCCGCAGCGCCGTCGGGATGTAGCTGCGCAGCAGCAGGAACGCCCGCGGATCGGCCTTGTAGGTCCGCCAGGCGACGGCCTCCTCCGCCTCCAGCACCTCCGCGGCCCCCAGGTGGCTCACCGGGATCCTGGCCTCGCCGGCGACCAGCGAGTCGGCGACCACCCGGATCCGGGCCGAGCCGTAGGCGCTGACCGCGGCCATCGCCAGCGCCGTCCCGCCGATGAGCCCGGCCAGCAGCGGCAGCGGACCGAACGGCAGCAGGATCAGACCGAGGCTCGCACCGGGCAGGACCGCCACCGCCCACCAGGAGCGGGGCGCGGTCAGGCGTTCGTCGTAGGACTGCATGCTGCCAAGCTTGGCACGGCTGCGTTCCGCTTGGCTGCGCGCGGGTAGGGTCTCCCCTCGTGAGTGCACCGACTTCTTCGCTGACGCCACCGGCTGACGCTCTGCCACCGACCCGGCACCCCGAGGCCCCCGCTCCCGGGGAGCTGCTCGGGGCCCACTACGAACACTGTTTCGGCTGCGGTGACAGCCAGGCCAACGGGCTGCGGCTGGCCGCCCGCGCGGCGGAGGGGGTGGCCGTCACGGCGGAGTTCACCGTCCACGCCGCCCACCAGGGTGCTCCCGGACTGGCCCACGGCGGTGTGCTCGCCGCGGCCCTGGACGAGACGCTCGGCGCGCTCAACTGGCTCCTCCGCGCGGCCTCGGTCACCGCCCGGCTGGAGACCGACTACGTGCGACCCGTGCCGGTGGGAAGTGTGCTCCGGCTGGAGGCCGAGGCCACCGCGGTCGCGGGCCGGAAGATCTACGCCGAGGCGGTCGGCCGGATAGGCGGCGCCGACGGCCCGGTCGCGGTCCGTGCCCGAGCCCTGTTCGTCGAGGTGAAGGCCGAGCACTTCGTGGAGCACGGATCCGCCGAGGAGATCCGGGCGGTCCTCGACGACCCCGACCAGAAGCGCATCACCCGGGCCTTCGGGGTGAACCCCTGATGCGCGGGCCCGTGGACGTCCTGATCCGGCGGGTGGACCCCGAGGTGCCCATCCCGGCCTACAGCCACCCCGGGGACGCGGGGGTCGACCTGGTGACCACCGAGGCCGCCGTGCTCGCGCCGGGGGAGCGGAGCGTGTTCCCGACGGGTGTGTCGATCGCGCTTCCCGACGGGTACGCGGGCTTCGTGCACCCCAGGTCCGGCCTGGCGGCCCGCTGCGGCGTCGCCCTGGTGAACGCTCCGGGGACGATCGACGCCGGGTACCGTGGGGAGATCAAGGTGATCGTGGTCAACCTGGATCCACGCCGGAGCGTGCGGTTCGAGCGGTTCGACCGGATCGCCCAGCTGGTCGTCCAGCAGGTCGAGAAGGTGCGCTTCCACGAGGTGGCGGAGCTTCCCGGCTCGGCGCGGGCCGAGGGGGGCTTCGGGTCCACCGGCGGTCACGCCGCGGCCGGCGGTTCCACTGACGTAGACCATTACGCTTCGGTCGTAGCCGACCGGGAAGGACAGTGACGTGTTCGGACGTCGTCGCAAGCGACACGCAGACTCTGCAGAAGCCGCGGACGCGGTCGAGACGCCGGTCGACGGCGCCGACTCGGACGAGGACGTCCCGGAGGACCAGCCGGCGGCGGACGGGGCGGCCGACGCCGAGGAGCAGCGGGTGAGCCTGCCGCCGGCCCCCCGCCCCGACGGACCCTGGGACGTCTCCGAGGTCCGGGAGCCCGGCGAAGGCCGGGTCGACCTGGGCGGAATCCTCGTTCCGGGCGTGGAGGGCATGGAGCTGCGGGTCGAGGTGGCGGGCGAGTCCATCGTCGCCGCGACCGTGGTCCTCCAGGACAGCGCCGTGCAACTCCAGGCGTTCGCCGCTCCCAAGCGGGAGGGTATCTGGGGCGAGGTACGCGACGAGATCGCCTCCGGGATCACCCAGCAGGGCGGAGTGGTCGACGAGGTCGAGGGGCCGCTTGGCTGGGAGCTGCGCGCCCAGGTCCCGGTGCGGCTCCCCGACGGCGCCCACGGGGTCCAGCTGGTGCGCTTCATCGGGGTGGACGGCCCCCGCTGGTTCCTGCGCGGCGTGATCTCCGGCCAGGGGGCGGTGCAGCCGCAGACCGCCGGTCTGCTGGAGCAGGTCTTCCGCGACACCGTCGTGGTGCGCGGTGACTCGCCGATGGCCCCGCGCGACCCGATCGTCCTGAAGCTGCCGGACGACGCGCAGATGCTGGCCGAGGACGTACAGCAGGAGGAGAGCGAGGGCGGCTCCCGCTTCGCCGGCGGCGTCGACCGGCTCTCCCGCGGCCCGGAGATCACCGAGGTGCGCTGAGCCCACCGACACCGAGGGGCCCGAGGGCGAGTGAACAACCGCCCCGGGCCCCGACGCGTACCGAGGACCCGCGGCGTCCGGGCCTCGACGCGCACCCCGGCCCCGATGGCGTCCGGCCCACTGCCCCTCCGGAGGTCCCGCTCCCCGGGCCGTCCGGCCCACCGGCGGCGAGGGGCAGAATGGAGCCATGTCAGGTCGTGGCAGACTGCGGATCTACGTCGGGGCGGCACCCGGCGTCGGCAAGACGTACGCGATGCTCTCCGAGGCGTGCCGCCGCGTCGAGCGCGGCACCGACGCCGTGATCGCCTTCGTCGAGGACCACGGCCGGCCCCGCACCGCCGAGCTGGTGAGAGGCCTGGAGCAGGTCGCCCGCCGCCGGCTCAGCCACCAGGGGCGAATCCTCACCGAGATGGACGTGGACGCAGTACTGGAGCGCCGCCCCGCCGTCGCCCTCGTCGACGAACTGGCGCACACCAACGCCCCCGGCTCCCGGAACGCCAAACGCTGGCAGGACGTCGAGGAACTCCTCCAGGCCGGCGTCGACGTGGTCTCCACCGTCAACATCCAGCACCTGGAGTCGCTCGGCGACGTCGTGGAGTCCATAACCGGAGTTCGGCCGAGGGAGACCCTGCCGGACGAGGTGGTGCGCCGCGCGGACCAGATCGAACTCGTCGACATGTCGCCCGAGGCGCTGCGCCGACGCATGGCGCACGGCAACATCTACGCGCCGGACAAGGTCGACGCGGCGCTGTCCAACTACTTCCGGCCGGGCAACCTCACCGCGCTGCGCGAACTGGCACTGCTGTGGACCGCCGACCGGGTCGACGAGTACCTCCAGCGCTACCGCAGCGAACACCGGATCCGCTCCCCCTGGCGGGCCCGGGAGCGGATCGTCGTCGGTCTCACCGGCGGACCCGAGGGCCGCACCCTCATCCGCCGCGCGGCCCGGATGGCCGCCAAGGGCTCCGGCAGCGAGATCCTCGCCGTCTACGTGGCCCGCAGCGACGGGCTGACCTCCGCCTCGCCCAAGGAACTGGCGGTGCAACGGACGCTCGTGGAGGACCTGGGCGGCACCTACCACCACGTCATCGGCGACGAGGTGCCGACCGCCCTGCTGGAGTTCGCCCGCGGGGTCAACGCCACCCAGATCGTGCTCGGCTCCAGCCGCCGCAAGAGCTGGCAGTACGTCTTCGGACCCGGCGTGGGCATGACCGTGGCCCGCGAGTCGGGGCCGGACCTGGACGTGCACATCGTCACCCACGACGAGGTCGCCAAGGGCCGCGGGCTGCCCGTCGCCCGCGGGGCGCGGCTCGGCCGCTCCCGCATCATCGCCGGCTGGCTGACCGGGGTGGTGGGACCGATGCTGCTCTCGGTGGTGCTGGCCCGGCTCGACCCCGGACCCGGCCTCACCAACGACGTGCTGCTCTTCCTCTGCCTCACCGTGCTGGCGGCGCTGCTCGGTGGACTGCTGCCGGCGCTGGCCTCCGCCTCCGTCGGCTCGCTGCTGCTCAACTACTTCTTCACCCCGCCGACCGGCACCTGGACCATCTCCGACCCGAGCAACCTCGTCGCCATCGTGGTCTTCTTCGCCGTCGCCCTCTCCGTCGCCTCGGTGGTCGACCTCGCCGCCCGCCGTACGGGGCAGGCCGCCCGGCTGCGCGCCGAATCCGGCATCCTCTCCTTCCTCGCCGGCAGCGTGCTGCGCGGCGAGACCAGTCTGGAGGCGCTGCTGGAGCGTGTTCGGGAGACCTTCGGCATGGACTCCGTCGCCCTGCTGGAGCGGGAGAGCGACGTGGATCCGTGGACCTGCGCCGGCAGCGTCGGCCCGTTGCCGCTGCTGCGACCGGAGGACGCCGACGTGGACGTGCCGGTCGGCGACCACGCCGCGCTGGCCCTCAGCGGCCGGGTCCTCCCGGCCGAGGACCGCCGGGTGCTCGCCGCCTTCGCCGCCCAGGCGGTGGTGGTGCTGGACCGGCAACGACTGGTCGACGAGGCGGCCCGGGCCCGGGAACTCGACGAGGGAAACCGGATACGCACCGCCCTGCTGGCGGCCGTCTCCCACGACCTGCGCACCCCGATCGCCGGGATCAAGGCCTCGGTCACCTCGCTCCGCGCCGAGGACGTGGCCTGGTCCGAGGAGGACGAGGCCGAGCTGCTCGCCGGCATCGAGCAGGGCGCGGACCGGCTCCACCAGTTGGTCGGCAACCTCCTGGACATGTCCCGGCTGCACACCGGCACCGTCACCCCGCTGATCCGGGAGGTCGACCTGGACGAGGTGGTGCCGATGGCGCTCGGCGGGGTCCCGGAACGCAGTGTGGTGCTGGACATCCCCGAGGCGCTGCCGATGGTGGCGGTCGACCCGGGGCTGCTGGAGCGCAGCGTCGCCAACATCGTCGAGAACGCCGTCAAGCACGGTCCGGAGGGGACCGCGGTACTGGTCGCCGCGAGCGCCCTGGGGCGGCGGGTGGAGCTCCGGGTGGTCGACCGCGGCCCCGGCGTACCGGAGGCCGACCGGGACCGCATCTTCGAGCCCTTCCAGCGCCACGGGGACGCCCCGCGCGGCGCCGGTGTCGGCTTGGGGCTCGCGGTGGCCCGCGGCTTCGCCGAGGCGATGGGCGGCACGCTCGCCGCCGAGGACACCCCGGGCGGCGGGCTGACCATGGTGCTCACGCTGCGGGCGGTGGAGCGGCCCACCACGGCACCGGCCCGCGTCGACCCGTCCGCCGTCGACCTATCCGCCGGAGCCGGACCATGACGCCCTCCCGCACCGCCGCGGCTGACCACCGCAGGCCGACCGGCGCCGGCCGCGGCACGTCGACTCCCCAGCAGGATCCGCCCGACAGAGAGGCTTCCGCCATGTCCCAGTCAGCGGCTGAGACCGATCCCGCGCCCCGGCGGGTGCTCGTGGTGGAGGACGAGCCGCAGATCGTCCGGGCCCTGGTCATCAACCTCAAGGCGCGCCACTACGAGGTCGACTCGGCCGCCGACGGGGCCACCGCGCTCCGGAAGGCTGCCGTCTTCCAGCCCGACGTCATCGTCCTCGACCTCGGACTCCCCGACATGGACGGCGTGGACGTGATCCGGAAGCTGCGCGGCTGGACGCGCACCCCGGTCCTGGTGCTCTCCGCCCGGCAGACCTCCGACGAGAAGGTCACGGCGCTGGACGCCGGCGCCGACGACTACGTCACCAAGCCCTTCGGCATGGACGAACTACTCGCCCGGCTGCGCGCCGCGGTCCGCCGGGCCGAGCCCATCCCGCCCGCCGCGGAGGAGCGGGTCGTGGCCACCGACAGCTTCACCGTCGACCTGTCGGCCAAGAAGGTCAACCGCGACGGTCGGGACATACGCCTCACCCCCACCGAGTGGCACCTGCTGGAGGTACTGGTGCGCAACCCCGGCCGGCTGGTCGGGCAGAAGCAGCTGCTCCGCGAGGTGTGGGGGCCCTCCTACGGCACCGAGACCAACTACCTGCGGGTCTACATGGCCCAGCTCCGCCGTAAGCTGGAGGTGGACCCCTCCCACCCCCGGCACTTCATCACCGAACCGGGGATGGGCTACCGCTTCGAGCGGTGATCCACCCATCACCCCCCACCCCGGTAGGCTGCCCCCATGAGCGCTGCACCTCGCCCCGAGGCGGAGAAACGGGCCGGACGCTTCCGCAGGATGCTCGACCGGCTCGCCTCCTCCCAGGAGGAGCTGGACGCCGACGAGCTGCGGCAGGACGCCGAGCAGACGGGCTGTACCCGGATCTCCGACTGCGAGGACCGGGAGATCGTCACCGTGACCGGCACCCTGCGCACCGTGACCCTCCGGCCCAGGGCCGGCGTGCCGGCCCTGGAAGCCGAGCTGTTCGACGGCTCGGCGACGCTGGACATGGTCTGGCTCGGTCGACGCGCGATCGTCGGCATCGAGCCGGGGCGCCGCCTCATCGCAACAGGCCGGGTCTCCCGGAACCACGGCCGTCTGGTGCTCTTCAACCCGAAATACGAACTGCGACCGCTCGGACAGGAGTAGCCGGTGGCGTCTGTCGACAAGCCGACCCCGACCCCAACCCCAGGCGAGGGCGGTGCCGAGCGGAGAGCGGCCGCGGACACCGCGCTGCTGGAGGCCTTCGGCGGTGTACGGGGCATGGTGGACACAACCGTGCCGGGCCTGGTGTTCGTGCTGATCTTCACCATCAAGCGGGATCTGCATCTGGCGGCGATCGCCGCGCTCGGCCTGAGCCTGGTGCTCGCCGTGGCCCGGCTCATCCGGCGGGAGACCCTCAAGCACGCCTTCAGCGGGGTCTTCGGGGTGGCCATCGGCGCGGTCTTCGCGATGATGACCGGGGACGCGAAGAACTTCTACCTACCGGGGATGCTGTACGGGCTGGGCCTGGCCCTCCTCTACATCCTCTCCGCGATCTTCCGCTTCCCGCTGATCGGAGTGCTGCTGGGGCCGATCCTGCGGGAGAACCTCTCCTGGCGGACCAGGAACCCCGGCCGGTTCGAGGCCTACACCAAGGCCACCTGGGCCTGGGGACTCATCCTGCTGGGCAAGTCGGCGATCCTCTTCCCGCTCTACTGGTGGGGCGACGCCACCCAGCTGGGCTGGGTGAAGGTCGCCCTCGGGATCCCGCCGTTCCTGCTCTGCGTCTACCTGACCTGGATCTTCCTGGCGAAGGCGCCGCCGCCGATCGATGTGATCGCCGAGCTGGAGGCGGAGGAGGCCGCGGAGCGGGAGCGGGGCGTCGCCCCGGCATCGGAGGAGAAGCCCTAGCCGGGCCGCCGCCCGTGTGCGGTGTTCAGTCAGCCCTCGTAGAGGCTGCGCCGGCCGCCCGGTCTCCGCGGGCGCCGAGGGAGGAAGGCTCGGACAGGGCCGCGGCCGCGCCGCACAGGTGTTCGGCGAGCGCCGCGGTCGCCGTCGACGGGCCCCGGTCCTTGACGCCCCGGGCCAGCAGGTGGTGGCGGCGGGCCCAGGGCTCCCGAAGTTCACACACGTCGAGCGGCAGTCGCGGGTCGATGGCGCGACGCGGTACGACGGCGAGCCCGACGCCCGAGGCGGCGAGGGAGACGAGGACGCCCAGGTCGGCGACGGTGGTGCGGTGGCGCACCGCCGGTGCGTGGGGCCCGAGGTGCTTCTCGATCCAGCGGCGCAGCGAGGAGTCGGCGTCGAGGCCGACCAGCGGGTGTTCGGCGACCTCGCTGTAGGTCAGCGCGGTCCGCCCGGCGAGGACGCCCCCGGTCTGGCCGACCACGACGAGGGAGTCGTCCCCGAGGTGCTCCACGCGCAGGCCGTGGTCGCGGGCCTCGTCGTTGACGATGACGCCCAGGTCCGCTTCGCCGTCGGCGAGCATCCGCACCGTCCTCGGGGTCCTGCTCTCGGAGACCGTCACGTCGATGTCCGGGTGGGCGCGGAGGAACGAGATCAGCGCCTGCGGCACCAGCCGGTGCATCGCGGAGCCGCCAGCCAGCAGGGTCAGCGGAGCGGTCGGCGACCTGGTGTAGCTCGCGACCGCGCTGTCGAGTCGCGCGGTCTGGGCGAGTACGTCGCGTGCGTGGCGGGCCAGCGTCGTCCCCGCCGGGGTGGGCCGCACGCCCCGCCGGCCGCGGACCAGCAGTGCCACGCCGGCGTGGTGTTCCAGCGAGCGCACCCTGGCGCTGGCCGAGGGCAGGCTCAGGTGCATCTGGTGGGCGCCCGCCGTGATCGATCCCTCCGTGACGATCTGGAGGAAGAGCCGTAGGTCATCCAGGTCATAGCGCACCGATCCAGCCTAAGGCTCAGCCTTAGGCTGGCTATGCCGATAACGCATTGTGGATCAGCTCCTCACACGGCGATGCTCGACAGGTGTTCGAGTTCTCGCTTGTCCTGCTGGCCGGTGTCGCCGCCGGAGTCCTGAACGCCATGGGCGGTGGCGGAACGTTCGTGGCGCTGCCCGCACTCGTCGCCCTGGGCCTGCCACCGGTGACGGCGAACGCGGTGTCGCGGGTCGCCCTCGTACCCGGCGCGGTGGCCAGCGCCTGGGTCTACCGGCACGACCTCGCCCCGGTCGGGCCCACGTCCACGAAGGCGCTGACAGCGACCAGTCTGATGGGCGGTGCGGCCGGTGCCGGTCTGCTGCTGGTGCTGCCCGCGTCCTCGTTCGACAGCGCGGCGCCGTGGCTGCTCGCCTTCGCCACAGTCGTCCTCGCCTTCGGCCGCCACCTTTCCACGGCCCTGAACACGGCCCTGGGCCGCTCGGTCGGCATGAGTTCACGAGCAGTTCTCATCGGGCAGTTCCTCCTAGCCGTCTACGGCGGATACTTCGGCGGCGCCGTAGGCATCATGATGCTGGCCCTGTGGAACATCGGTCTCGGTCTCGACACCGCGGTCAGCAACCCCATGCGGATCGCCCAACTCGCGGCCGTGTACCTCAGCGCCACCGCCCTGTTCCTCATCGCCTCGGACACCCTGAGCGCCCCGCTCCTGCTCACCGCCATGCTGGTCGGCGCCGCTGCCGGGGGCTTCGCCGGCGCCCACCTGGCCCGCCGCCTCCCCGCCCGGCTGCTCCGGCGCGTCATCCTCACCACGGCCGTGGTCATGACCGTCCTGTACTTCCTGCGCGGCTGAGCACCCGGGCGGCGCAGTGATCACCCTCATCCTCGGAAGCGGAGGCAGACCCACATGACCGGAAGTGGCACGGGAGCCGCCGCGCCGTACACGGACGCGGCGCGGGCGAGGCTGCTGATGGCCTATGAAGCGTGCGAACTGGCCGACCTCGCGCGCGCCAACGTCCCGATCGGCGAGCAGGAGCTCAACCCCGACGGCACCACCCGCACGCCCGGCGCCGTGCTGGCCGACGCCGCCCGAGTGCTCGCCGCCGCACAGCGGTTCTTCGAAGCCGCCGCCGTGTTCGAGCGGGTGAGCGGCGCCGACTGGCAGCTCATCGGCGACGTACTGGGGGTGCCTCCCCGCACCGCCCGGGTGCGCTTCACGATGTCCGAGGCCGCCTTCCGGCGAGAGCTGCCCTCCGCCGCGGTGAGCGGTTCGGGCGCAGCCGGAGGGGAGGCGAGCAGTCTGCGGGGCCACATGATCAGGGAACCGCTGGAGACGGCCCTCGACCTCGACGACTGGGTGCTGCGCCACCGGGACGGGGAAGCCGACCTCGACACCGCGCCGGTCTCCGGCGGCCTCGCCCGGAGGGAACCTCAGCGGCGCACCGGAAAGACCTCCTGAATCCACCGGGAAGAGACGCTGACGCCAGGCCTCCGGACCGGCGAGCGCTCCGCACCGCAGCCGTAGAGGAACGGGGCGCGCCGTCTCAGGACGTCACCGCGAGTCCTCCCGGCGGACCGACAGCAGCTCGCCCAACTGCTCCTCCCGGGCCTGCGAGGCCACGAACAGCAACTCGTCGCCGGCCTCCAGGGCGTCGTCCGGATTGGGCGCCAGCACCCTGGCCCCGCGGATGATCGTCACCAGCGAGGTGTCCTCGGGCCAGTCGACGTCCCCGACCCGGGTGCCGGCCAGCGCCGCCTCCGGCGGCAGCGTCAACTCGACGAGGTTCGCGTCCCCCTGGCTGAAGCGGAGCAGCCGCACCAGATCACCGACGCTCACCGCCTCCTCCACCAGGGCCGACATCAGCCGCGGGGTGGACACCGCCACATCGACCCCCCACGCCTCGCTGAACAGCCACTCGTTCCGCGGATTGTTCACCCGCGCCACCACCCGCGGCACCCCGTACTCCGTCTTGGCCAGCAGCGAGACGACGAGGTTCACCTTGTCGTCACCGGTCGCCGCGATGACCACATGGCAGCGTTGCAGGGCCGCCTCGTCCAACGAGGTGATCTCACAGGCGTCGGCCAGCAACCACTCCGCCTGCGGCACCCGCTCCACGGAGATCGCGGTGGGCGCCTTGTCGATCAGCAGGATCTCGTGACCGTTCTCCAGCAACTCGCCCGCGATGGAACAGCCGACGGCACCGGCACCGGCGATCGCGACCCTCATCGCTGCCCCTCCTCAGGCCCCTCGGCGAACGCCGCCTCGACCTTCTCGATGTCGTCGCAGCGCATGATCACATGGACCAGGTCGCCCTCCTGGAGGACGGTCTGCGCGGTGGGCAGTATGGCCTCCCCCAGCCGGGTGATGAACCCGACCCGCACGCCCGTCTCCTCCTGGAGCACGCTCACCCTGTGACCGACCCAGGCCTCCGAGGTGTACACCTCGGCGAGCTGCACCGCGCCGCTCGGGTCCCGCCACAGCGCCTCCGCGCCCGACGGCAGTAGACGGCGCAGCATCTGGTCCGCAGTCCAGCGGACGGTGGCGACCGTCGGAATGCCCAACCGCTGGTAGACCTCGGCGCGGCGCGGGTCGTAGATACGGGCGGCGACGTTCTCCACGTCGAACATCTCCCGGGCCACCCGCGCAGCGATGATGTTGGAGTTGTCGCCGCTGCTCACTGCGGCGAACGCGCCGGCCTCCTCGATGCCGGCTTCCCGCAGGGTGTCCTGGTCGAAACCGACACCGGTCACCCGGCGGCCGCCGAAGCCGGAGCCGAGCCGGCGGAAGGCCGTGGGGTCCCGGTCGATGACGGCGACCGTGTGCCCCTGTTGTTCGAGGGTCTGGGCGAGAGCGGAGCCCACCCGGCCGCAGCCCATGATCACGATGTGCATGAGGTCTCTCTTACCTCGAACCTTCCGCAACCGTTGTGACCTGCACAAACACCGGCCATCATCCTTCCGGCCCCGGATCGGGGCGACTGTCCACGCGCGTGCTCGCCGGTAACGCTACCCGGCATGGGCCCCGCGAAGGTCATCCCGGTGCCGCGGTGTGGCCCCACCACCGCCTCCGCGGCGGGAAGCCGCCCCGGTGGAGCGGGCGGCGCACCGCGTTCGGGTTCCGTCAAGGACTCCTGCCGGACCACCTGCGGGCGGCCCTCGTGCCCCCGGAGCGCCTACCATCCACTGCGTGTCCAAACTGACCGACCTGTCCAAACGGATTCTCATCGGACGGGCCCTGCGCAGCGACCGACTGGGGGAGACGCTTCTGCCGAAGCGCATCGCGCTTCCCGTCTTCGCCTCCGACCCCCTGTCGTCCGTCGCCTACGCACCGGGCGAAGTGCTGCTGGTGCTCTCCGTGGCAGGGGTGTCAGCCTTCCGCTTCAGCCCCTGGATCGCCGCGGCGGTCGGTGTCCTGATGTTCACCGTGGTCGCCTCCTACCGGCAGAACGTGCACGCCTACCCCAGTGGGGGCGGCGACTACGAGGTGGCCAACACCAACATCGGACGCCGGGCCGGCCTCACCGTGGCCAGCGCGCTCCTCGTCGACTACGTGCTGACCGTCGCCGTGTCGATCTCCTCCGGCATCGAGAACCTCGGCTCGGCCGTGCCCTTCATCGCCGACCACAAGACCGGCTCCGCCATCGCCGTCATCGTCCTGCTGACCCTGATGAACCTGCGCGGCGTCAAGGAGTCCGGCAAGCTCTTCGCCATCCCCACCTACATCTTCGTCACCGGCGTCTTCGTGATGATCTTCTGGGGCGCCGTCCGCGGACTCGTCCTCGGCGAGCACATGAGCGCACCCACCGCCGGCTTCGAGGTCCGGGTCGAACAGCAGGGACTGGCCGGCTTCGCCCTGGTCTTCCTGCTGCTGCGGGCCTTCTCCTCGGGCTGCGCGGCGCTCACCGGCGTGGAGGCCATCAGCAACGGCGTTCCCGGGTTCCGGAAGCCCAAGAGCAGGAACGCCGCCACCACGCTCGCCATGATGGGCGGGCTGGCCATCGCCATGTTCGGCGGCATCATCGCGCTCGCGATGGCCACCGACGTCAAGATGGCCGAGAACCCGGCCGTCAACCTGCTCCGCGACGGCACCCCGGTCGGGCCGGACTACTTCCAGCACCCGGTGATCACCCAGACCGCCGCCGCCGTCTTCGGCCCCGACACCGTCCTGTTCGTCCTGCTGGCCGCCGCCACCGCCCTGGTGCTCTTCCTCGCCGCCAACACCGCCTACAACGGCTTCCCGCTGCTCGGCGCCATCCTGGCCCAGGACCGCTACCTGCCCCGGCAACTCCACACCCGGGGCGACCGACTCGCCTACTCCAACGGCATCGTGCTGCTGGCCGGCGCCGCCGCGGTGCTCGTCTACGCCTACGGGGCCGACTCCACCCGCCTCATCCAGCTCTACATCGTCGGCGTCTTCGTCGCCTTCACCCTCAGCCAGATCGGCATGGTCCGGCACTGGAACCGCCACCTGCGGACCGAGGACGTCCCCTCCCGCCGCCGCCACATGATCCGCTCCCGGATCATCAACACCTTCGGGGCCTTCCTCACCGGACTGGTCCTCGTCGTCGTCCTGATCACCAAGTTCGTCCACGGTGCCTGGGTCGCCCTGCTCGGCATGGTGATCTTCTTCGTCACCATGAGTGCGATCCGCCGCCACTACGACCGCGTGTCCGAGGAGATCGCCGCCCCCGAGGAACCCGGCGACGACACCGGACGCCCCTCCCGGGTGCACTCAATCGTCCTGGTCTCGAAGATCCACCGCCCCGCACTGCGCGCCCTCGCCTACGCCAAACTCATGCGTTCGGGCGCCCTAGAGGCGCTCAGCGTCAACGTCGACCCGGAGGAGACCCGGGCGCTCCAGGAGGAGTGGGCCGAGCGCGGGATCGACGTACCGCTGAAGATCCTGGACTCCCCTTACAGGGAGATCACCCGGCCGGTCATCGAGTACGTCAAGGGCCTGCGACGGGACAGCCCGCGGGACGTGGTCAGCGTCTACATCCCCGAGTACGTGGTCGGACACTGGTACGAGCAGCTGCTGCACAACCAGAGCGCCCTGCGCCTCAAGGGACGGTTGCTCTTCACCCCCGGGGTGATGGTGACCTCCGTGCCCTACCAGCTGGAGTCCTCCGAGGCCGCCCGGCTGCGGGCGCGGCGGCGCGCCGAATGGCATGCGCCGGGCAGCGTGCGCCGCGGACCGGTGGGTCCGCCGCCGGCCGAGAAGCAGCGGCCGGGCGGGCGGCGGTAGTGCGGAGCGACAGGACGTAGACTCGGCGGCCGTGCGTACACCGTCCGCCCCGGCCGGTGCGGCGCACCCGGCACCGGAAACACCTCGGTCCGAAATCGCAGCAGAACCCCTCCACCAGCCCAGGAGCACCCCCGCCATGACGTCCCAGGAACCCAGCCCGTCCGTCGTCGGCGAGGAACACGAGGTCGAAGTCGGGCCGGTGGCACACGGTGGGCACTGCATCGCCCGCACCGCGGCCGGCCAGGTCCTCTTCGTACGGCACACCCTTCCGGGGGAGCGGGTGATCGCCAAGGTCACCGAGGGAACCGAGGACTCCCGGTTCCTGCGAGCGGACGCGGTGCGCGTGCTAGAGGCGTCCCCGGACCGCATCCCGGCCCCCTGTCCCTACGCCGGGCCCGGCAGGTGCGGCGGCTGCGACTGGCAGCACGCCACCCCCGGTCGGCAGCGGCGGCTGAAGGTCTCCGTCATCACCGAACAACTCGCCCACCTGGCCGGGCTCACCCCCGAGGAGGCCGGCTGGGACGGGACGGTGATACCGGCCCCGGGCGACAAGGTGGCCAAGGGCGAGGTCCCGGCCTGGCGCACACGGGTGCAGTACGCCGTGGACGCCGAGGGGCGCGCGGGGCTGCGCCGGCACCGTTCGCACGAAGTGGAACCGATCGACTTCTGTCTCATCGCCGCGCCCGGCGTCAGCGAACTCGGCGTGGAGAAGCGCGAGTGGCCGCAGATCGCGGCCGTCGAGGCGATCGCCGCCACCGGCTCCCACGACCGCCAGGTGATCCTCACCCCGAAGCCCGGCGGGCGGCTGCCGATCGTCGAGCTGGACAAGCCGGTCTCGGTGGCCCGGGTGGACGAGAAGACCGGTGGCGTGCACCGGGTCCACGGGCGGCCCTTCGTCCGGGAACGGGCGGCCGACCGCACCTGGCGGATCAGCGCCGGCGGCTTCTGGCAGGTGCACCACCGGGCCGCCGACCTGCTGGTCGAGACGGTGATGCGGGGGCTGACACCGCGCAAGGGAGAGATGGCCCTCGACCTCTACTGCGGCGCCGGACTCTTCGCGGGGGCGCTCGCCGAGCGGGTGGGGGAGCGCGGTGCGGTGCTCGGCGTCGAGTCATCGAAGCGGGCCGCCGAGGACGCCCGGCACAACCTCCAGGACCTGGACCGGGTACGGATCGAGCACGGCAAGGTCGAGCAGGTGCTGCCCCGCACCGGCATCGACGAGGCGAACCTGATCGTGCTGGACCCGCCCCGGTCGGGTGCGGGCCGGCGCACCGTCGGCCACCTCGCCGCGCTAGGCGCCCGCCGGATCGCCTACGTGGCCTGCGACCCGGCCGCACTCGCCCGCGACCTCGCCTACTTCCGCGAGGGCGGCTACCGGCCGCGCTGGATGCAGGCCTTCGACCTCTTTCCGATGACGCATCACGTGGAGTGCGTGGCGATCCTTGAGCCGGTCCCGAAGGGTGCCTGACCTGCGTTTTTGCTCCTCTGGAGAGTTTCGACCTGTTTCCCTCCGTGTAGCGGTTCGAGCGGACGGATGGCTCTTTGACAGCTCTCTGACCTGCGAATTCGTGAACGAGGAGCTTGCAACGGCGACGGCCTCCAGTGGCTCCTGCGGGATTCTTGACGCTCGGATGACGCTCAAAAAGGAAGTCCTGGCCGCCTGGTCCCACGCTCTCCGGAGCCGAGCGCGGCCCGACCGCCCCTTGATACCTGCCAGGTATCATCTCTGTATGGCGATGACACTTCGACTTCCCGACGACCTTGACGCGAAGCTCACTGAGCGGGCTCGTCGGGAGGGGCGCAGCAAGCAGGAACTTGCCATTGAGGCCATCCGTGACGCCCAGGACCGGGCCGAGCTGAAGGTCGATGACGTCCTGGCCGAGCTCATGGAGAGCGATGCGGAGATCCTGGACTACCTGAAGTGACCGACGTGCGCCACATCCAGCTCGACGAAATCCTGGCCATCGCCCGAACGGTCAACGGTACGGAGCACAGCGTGCGTGAAATGGGCCTTCTGGTGTCGGCGATCGAGCGACCCCGGACGAACGTGTTCGGAGCCGAGCTGTATCCCACGCTGCACGAGAAGGCTGCGGCGCTGCTGCACTCTGTCGCCCGCAACCACGCGCTGATCGACGGCAACGAGCGCACCGCCTGGCTCGCCATGCGTGTCTTCCTGCGGTTCAACGGCGTCAGCGCGAGTACCGTCCCGCCGCCCGTTTCCGTGGCCGGCCCGTTCGTCGAGGCAGTCGCGCAGGACAGCGTCGATGTACCGGCGATCGCCAAGCGCCTCGCGACCTGGTTCCCCGTTTCCTGACGTTCGACGAGGCGAGGGCGCCTCATGAGGAGTGCGTGGCGATTCTGGAGCTTAATGCAACGGGGATCTGACCTGCGGTTTTCGTGGGTTGCTTGGGCGTAGCCGGGCGTGCTCGACGCCTGCGCTTCCAACCCGTTGCACGGATCGCGGCAATGGGCGGCCACACCAGGAAGGTGACCGGCGGTCCGGTACCGACGGGGGTGGTGAGGTGCGGCGGTACGAGCAGCCTATGAGCTTGTAACACGATCATGGTTGGGCCTTCTTGAGGCGTCTCCAGCAGATGAGGCTGCGGGTCAGAGAGAGGAAGGCGTCGTGGAGTTCGGTTCGGCGTTCCCAGCGGACCGCGAGGCGCTTGAACTGGTGGAGGAGGGCGAAGGTCTGTTCCACGACGTACCGGAGCTTGCCCAGGTCCTTGATGTCCGGGGCGCCCTTGCGGGAGAGGACCGGCAGGATCCGCCGCTTGCGTAGCTCTGCGCGGTTGGGATTGGAGTCGTAGCCCTTGTCGCCGAGCAGGGCTTGGGGGCGGCGGCGGGGACGTCCGGGGCAGCCGGCGACGGGCGGGATGCCGTCGATCAGGGCGAGTGTCTGGGTGACGTCGTTGACGTTGGCGGCGGTGGTGATGACCTTGAGCGGGGTGCCGTGTCCGTCGCAGATCAGGTGGTGTTTGCTGCCCGTCTTCCTGCGGTCGACCGGTGACGGACCGGTGTTGGCA
>NZ_BBZK01000013.1 GCF_001748085.1 Streptomyces sp. TP-A0874 | reverse complement strand
TGACCTGGAGCAAAGCGGCGGTCTCGACCGGTGATGAGCGGTCTCATCACGGCCGCCTCGGTGTCCCATCCGGGCCGCCGCCCGCTGGGTGGCGGCCCGGATGCGGGACTATCTGAGGTCAGCCGGCCTTTGCGGGCTCTTCAGCGCGAGCTCGTATGCTGGCGAGGCGGTAGGAGTCGGTGCCGGTTTCGATGACGGTGCCGTTGAAGGTGAGGCGGTCGACGATGGCCGCGCAGAGCCGCGGGTCCGTGAACGTCTTCGTCCAACCACCAAAGGACTCGTTGGAGGCGATCGCGACACTGAGCCCTTTCCAACCTGCCTCTGTAGTTCGGCAGTTGGAGTGACAACATGGTGAAGCCCCTGGCCGCACCCGGTAGATGCCGTCCTTGTCGTACCGGATCACCGCGACCTCGTCCTCAATCCACTCCAGCACCCGTACGATCGCCCGCTCGTGCGCGGCCTCGCTCACCAGCCGGGTCTCCTCACCCCCCAGGGCCCACAGGAGGTGCATCGTCGGCTGCGGCCGGAAGACGAAGTCGACTCCGGTCACCGTCACCGTCACCGTCACCCGGCGTCCGAGGGCGCCAGCCTTGAACGCCTCCTTCGGGGAGCCGCCCGCGGCGAGCCGGTCGGCCTCGATCCGGTCCGCGTACGGGTGGCGGCCCCGCTCACCGAACAGGTTCCGCGGCTGCGCCTCGGTGACCTCCTCACCCGGCGTCAGCTCCAGCAGGGCCAGGCCGCGGCCCGTCCATCGCCCGACCGGGACACCGGCTTGCTCCTGGGTGATGTGCAGCGGGGTGCGTGCCGGGCGGCGGCCATCGCCGACAACGGTCTCGCGCAGGTAGTAGCGGTACCTCTGACCGGCCCGAACGACCCTGATATCCACTGTCATGCAGACCACGCCACCGGCTCTGACCTGCAAGAAAGACCGATCAGCGGCACGTCCCGCCAGGCGGGAGCAGCGGCCGAACTTTCTTCACCGGTGCCCGCCGGGCGGGAAGCGGCCCCGGGCCGGACGCGAATGTCATCACTCTCCAGCTACAAGGGCTTACGGTCCCCCACTCGACTTGCGCATGTTTCGCATCACCAGAACGTCCCAGGTCTGCCGCTCCGGGCCTCGGCAGTTCCAGGCACTGCGACGCCGTTACAAGCGCCGCATGTGGGAGCAGCACCATAGGCGGGTGGCAGCTTGTTTCGAAAGCTGGCAAGAGTCTTGAGCACGAGAGCGCGTTTTTCCCTGTACGCCTCTGGATCTGCGTCGTCCACGGAGGCCGCAAAGGTCTCTTGGGCGACAGTGAACCTCTTTCGTCCTGAATAGTCGCAGGTCAGTAGTACGTGGTTGGCTTGGACGGTGCGGCTGACACGGCGTGTGGAGGAGCGTGCTCTGCGCATGATGCGCCAGGACTTGAGTCGGGCGAAGGCACGTTCGCCGGGGGCTCGGAGTCGAGCGTGGTCGCGGTTGAACTGCTGGTAGTGCTCGGGCTGTTCGCTGTGGTGGTGGTACGGGGTGCGGAAGCCTGGCGCCGGCGCCCTGGTAGGCGTGGTCTGCCAGCACAAGGATCTGCCGGGTCGGGCAGGCCTGGACGATGCCGTGGGCGCGGGCCGAGGTCAGGTCATGTGTGCGGCCGGGTGTCGCGCGGGAGAACCACAGGGGTGTGCCGTCCGGGCGGGCGATGACCTGCACGTTCATGCCGTGCTTCTTGTGTTTCTGCGAGTAGTACGGCTGATCGGCGCGGACGCGGTCGGTGGGGAGCAGTGTGCCGTCGACGATGACGTGGTCGCTCTCATCGAGGCCGGTGAGGGCTTCGTGGAGAGCTGGGGCCCAGGAAGCCAGCACCTCCAGGGTCTCGTCCACGTAGCGTCAGGCGGTGGTCTGCGATATCGCGAACCCGGCGCCGAGCTGGGCGAACGTCTCGTTCTTGCGCAGGTGGACCAGCGTGAGCAGTGCCTGGTCGAAACAGCCGAGCTTCCGCCAGCGGGTGTCGCGTGCGCGGCGGTGCTCGTACAGCAGCCAGGCAACATGCTCGACGAGCTCATGCGGGACGTCGAGCGTGGCTCGATACGGAACCAACAGGGCCCCTTCGGTCGCCGGTGTGCTGAGTGGAATCACCACACCAACGACGAGGGGCCCTGCCTCGTCACCACACCCGCTGACCAGCCCATTTCACCCGCCAGCACAGGATGAAAGAGGTTCACTGACATTGAGTGCTTCTGCGCTCGGTGACGAAGATGCCCGTGCCAAGCTCACCGCCGACAAGCTCCAGGCGCTGGCCGGCCTCGGGCCGGAGCGGGCGGCTCGTCCCAAGCACCGTCGCATACCAACAATCACCGAGAACGCACCGCGCGCAGTACAGATGACAGGACCTGATCACCACAGCCCGCTACCTGACAAACCTGCAGGCCAGAGCTCCAGCCCAGGACCAGCGCACGAACTCACCACGGCTACCGAGACACCAGCGCCGCCTGACCACAGCCACCACCAATCTGATCAATCCAGGCCAGAACACCTGCCTCTGATCAGAATTACTGCTCCTGGACAGCCGCGCTGCGGGAGCTGGGCGTGGAGTGGGCGTGACCATCGCCCTCTGTCACCAAGTACCCAAGAGCGGAGTCTTTGGATGAAGAGGGCGATTGCATGGGGGCGTGGCGGAGTCACCCGTGGGTGCCTGCGGCGGCCGAAATAACGGCGTGTCAGGGCCGGGAGGCTTGGTTGTCGGGGGTGGGCCGGGCCCGGGCGACAAGCAGGGCGACGTCGTCGTGGTCGTCGGGGTGGCGCAGGGCGTGCAGGAGCCGGTCGCAGGTCTCCTCCAGGGGACGCTCCGGGTCGTCGAGCAGGCTCAGGAGGGTGTTCAGGCGCTGGTCGATGGGCTGGTCGCGGGTCTCGACCAGGCCGTCGGTGTAGAGGACCAACTGGTCGCCGGGGGCCATGTCGAAGGTGGCGGTCCGGAACGGGTTGCCGCCGACACCGAGGGGTGTGCCGGCGGGCAGGTCGAGTAGTTGGGGGGCGCGGCCGGGGCGGACCAGGGCGGGGGGCAGGTGGCCGGCGAGGCAGATGCGGCACTGTGCGCGGTGCGGGTCGTAGATGGCGTAGGCGCAGGTGGTGATGGTCTCTTCCAGGCGGGTGGTGGTGTGGTCGAGGCGTGCGAGAACTTCTGCGGGGGCGAGGTCGAGGTCGGCGTAGGCGCGGGTGGCGGTGCGCAGCTGGCCCATGGTGGCGGCGGCGTTGGTGCCGCTGCCCATGACGTCGCCGACCACGAGGGCGGTCTTGTCGTCGTCCAGGGGGATGGCGTCGAACCAGTCGCCGCCGACCTCGACGGCGGCTGCGGTGGGCTGGTATCGGCTGGCGACTTCCAGGCCTACCGTGTGCGGTGGGTGCTGGGGGAGCAGGTGGCGCTGGAGGGTGAGGGCCGCGTGTCGCTGGCTGCGGTACCAGCAGGCGTTGTCGATGGACAGGGCGGCGCGGGTGGCCAGCTCGCCGGCTAGGACTTCGTCGTCGTGGGTGAACGGTTCGCGGTTGCGGGTGCGCTTGAGGTCGAGGACCCCGAGGATCTCGCCGCGGGCGGTCAGCGGCACGGCCAGGTAGGAGTGGAGCCCGGCGCGGGCTAGCAGCTCGATCGCCTGGGGGCAGCGGGCGATGCGTGGCAGGTCGCGGCCGTCCACGCGGGGCACCCGGACCGGGCGGCGGAGGTTAACGCACTGGGCGGCTAGGCGGTCGGTGTCGTAGACGGCGAGTTCGCCGGGCGGGTCGGCGGCGGGGGTGGTCTCGGTGGGGCCAGCCGTGGTCACGGCGAGGGGGAGGAACTGCGCGGGTCCTTCATGGGTCTCCGCCGTGTGGCCCTGCAGGACGCTGTCGAGCACGTCCACCGCGGCTATGTCGGCCAGGTCTGGCACGCACACCTCGGCTAGCTCGCGGGCGGTCTGCTCGAGGTCGAGTGTGGTGCCGATGCGCAGGGAGGCGTCAGCGAGGAGTGTGAGGCGTTGCCTGGCACGGGCCGCCTCGATCTCCGCTCGGCGCTGCTCGGTGACGTCCACGATCGAGGCGGCCACCCCCAGCACCCGTCCGCCGGGGTCCTCCAGCCGGTAGCGGGAGACGGACCAGGCATGCTCGTGGCCGGGGTCGGCCGCGGTGCGGCCGACAGCAAGCTGGTCCAGCAGCGGGACTCCGCTCTCCAACACCTGGCGGATCGTGGATTCGACGTCGGTATCCAGATGCGGCATGACCTCGCGAGGGCGTCGGCCGATGTGGTCGGCGGCAGGCACACCGTTGATCCGCTCCAATGTCGGATTGACGGTCACGAACCGCAGGTCGGTGTCCAAAACGGCCAGTCCGATCGGAGACTGTTCGATCAGGCGTACCGACAGTGCTAGCCCCCGTTCCACTTCCCGCAGGACGGTCTGGTCGGTGGCGATGCCCAGGGCATAGAAGTTTCCCCGGCCGCCCTCCAGCCATGTTGCGGAACTCCACCATCCGTGTGTGGCCGTCCCTGCACCGGACGGGAAAACCGCCGGCCCAGCTCTCGCCGCTCGCCATGACCCGGTCGAACAGCTTGATCGCCTGCTCCCCGTGCTCCTCCTCAAGCAGCAGCTGGGCCGCGTACTGACCCAACGCCTCCTCGGCCGTGTAGCCGAACAGGTCCTTGGCCTGCGGGCTCCACAGCACGATCCGCCCGTCCGCACCGAGGACAACGGCCGCGACACCCAGCACGTCCAGCAGCCCGCCTGGAGCGGAGGAGACGTCCCGTGACTGCTCCGCCCGGCCGTCAGCCCCGAAAACTCCCCCTATCATCATCCGGACACCCCTTTCAACGGCCGCCACGCCGCAGGCCCCGAGGCCCGGCTACGCCAGCCCTCGCAGCCCCGGAGTATCCGCAGGCTGGCTGGCTATGCCTCCTTAAAGGCCCAGGCATCCCTGCGCCCCATCCGGTACCGCGTCTCCCCGCCTTCATCATGCGCCTGCTCCTGGGCGAATAAGAACTCCTAACGAAATGATCTTCGAGGTGGTTGGATCACTCCGGGGACTGTTGATCCGGGGGTGTGGGGTGGCTCGGCCGAAGCCGTGGGACGGCGATGACGAGTTGTGGGCGGTGAGCGAACCTCTGCTCCCGAAGGTCGAGCGTCGGGCCCGGCATCCCGGGCGGAAGCGGCATCCGGACCGGCTGGTGTTCCAGGGCATCCTGTTCGTGCTGCATACCGGGATCGCCTGGGAACACCTGCCGCAGGAACTCGGCTTCGGCTCGGGCATGACCTGTTGGCGGCGGTTGGCCGAGTGGACTGAAGCCGGGGTGTGGCCCCGACTGCACGAGGTGCTCCTTGCGAAGCTGCGTGGCGTGAATGCTCTGGACTTCTCCCGGGCGGCGGTCGACGGCTCCCACATCAGGGCGTTAAAGGGGGAACCAAGACCGGACGAAGCCCCGTCGACCGGGGCAGAACTGGCAGCAAACATCATCTGATCACCGACGCCACGGGCATCCCTCTCGCCGCCACCCTCACCGGCGGCAACCGCAATGACGTGACCCAGCTGATCCCGCTCCTCCAGGCAGTTCCGCCGGTACGGGGCAAGCGCGGCCGGCCGCGCCATCGACCAGACGTGGTGCTGGCCGACCCCGGGTACGACCACGACAAGTACCGCCGACTGGTCTGGGACCTCGGTGTGAAGCCGCAGATCGCCCGCCGCAGCACTGAGCACGGCTCCGGACTCGGCACCCAACGCTGGGTCGCGGAACGCGCGTTCGCCCACCTGCACTGGTTCCGCCGCCTGCGCATCCGCTGGGAGATCCGCGACGACATCCACGAAGCCTTCCTCACCCTCGGATGCGCACTCATCTGCTGGCGACGCCTGAAGTCATTCCGATAGGAGTTCTAAGCGCTACCGATATCTACAACGAGTCCTGCCCCCTCAGCGCAAACAACACAACCCCAGCTCACACAGCCTGGCCCCCGCGTAAACCGCTCACCCGGCCTCTCAACCAGCCAGCAATCCACCAGGCCAGCCGTCGCCCCGTGCACCAACAAGTCCCCCTCCGAGCGTCAGGACGCTTCCTCAACGTCTTTGCCCCCGCCCACAAGAGGGCGGGGGCAAAGACGAGAGTGCTGACGGCTACCGACAGGCAGCGGTGCGCGAGCTGGTATGCCCGCGTCGAGCCACAAGTCGGTGTGGCCGCCGGCCTCCGCTCAGACCATGCCCTGTCCGTTGCGCCGGGCCTCGGACCACTCACGGAAGAAACCGCGAGAGATCACAAACAGGACACCGGCTACGATGACCGGCCACATCAGCACGTATACGCTCAGCACGAAGGTGCTCATCGTCCCTCCTGATCGTTCACTTAGGGCTTGCGGCGGGCTCGGGTTCACCGTCAGGGTCGGAGGCCTGTCGTGGGACCTGCGCCCCACTGTCGGCCTCCACGGACACCTGCACGGCGGTTGCCCCGTCATCGAAGTCACCCGTCCGCTGAGCGAGGAGGGCGAAGTCGAAGCGCCCCTCCTGTCCAGCAGACATCGCCCAGCACACGACGGTGCTCACCGCGTAGGCGACGAGAGAGCCGCAGAGCGTCGCGTACTCGTGCAGAGAACCGATGGCGAACGGCGCGGAAACCACGACTGCCAGCACGCCCGCGATCTTCGCCGGCCTGCCTCCCAGGAAGCCGAACACCATCAACCCGATGACAACGCCGATACCGACGACGGACAACACATCAACGACGATCCCGAAGACACCGTCCGTGGGAATCCAGCCGAAACGCACCGGAAGGAACATCGCGAGCGCCGCGATCACCGAGGTGGTGAACGCCTTGTTGGTGACCTTGTCCCAATAGAAACTGGCCAGCACCGGGAACACGAGGGCACCCCACAACGCGCCCACGAACACGAGCAAGTCCAGAATGTTCAATTGCAGACTCGCGAAAGCCACCGCTGCCGCGGTAGCCAACACCATGGTGATACGTCCGACGAGCAGCATCGTCTTGGGGTTGGCATTTTCCTTACCCGCAACGTTCTGCCCGTAGACATCGGCCATCATGATCGACGAGAGAGCCGCGAGGTCGGAGTCGGCCGTAGAGGACAGCGCCCCGACGATCATAATGAAGAACACTGCCAGCAAGACCGGCGGCAGATAGGACGCGGCCATCTCCGGGATGAGGTTGTTCAAATCACCACCGGACGGCTCGAAGCCCAGGTACAGAGCGAGCACACCGAGCATGCCCACACCGATCACCATCGCACCGTAGCCCACGGTCGCGGTGATGAACGTGGGCTTGATCAGGGTGGGCTTCACCGCGAACAACCGCTGCGCGATCGTCTGGTTACCGATGGCGTAAGCCAGCACTGCGGCAATGTAGGGGGCGCCCTGCCGCATGAACGCATCACTGGAGAAGAAGTTGCCCTGCTGCGGGGTCAGGTTCGCTGCTCCGCTCTCGAACGCGGCAGGGAAACCCGATGCGAAGAAGATGAAGGGAACGACCACAGCGACCGCGCCGAGCATCGCCACGACCTGGACGAAGTCCGTCAGCACCGAAGCCCGGAAACCAGACCACAAGGTATAGAGCAAAACGCCCGCCGCCACCGCGAAAACGCCCTGAATAAAGTTGAACGGCGACAGCAGCGAAATCAGCACACCACCAGCGATGAAGTTCGACATCAAACTGATGAGGCTGCCGACGATATTCGAACCAGCGAGCATCAGCTGACTGGAACGACCATGCCGGGCATACATGACCTCAGCCAGAGTATGCGCTTTCGGGGCAATGGAGCGAATACGCCTCCCGAAAGGATAGATGAACAGAATCATCAGGGCGCCCCATAGCCCGTAATGGATCGGCCCTGATATGCCGTAGGCGTAACCCGACGTCGCGGACGCGTACATCGAAGACGCCCAGATCCACGTCGCCGTCATACTGGCGGCGGAGATTCCGAAACCGATGTTGTTCCCACCGGTCATATAGGCGTCAGCGTTCTCGTCTTTCCTCCCGATTCGCGTCGAAATCAGGAACGTTCCACCATAGAAGAAGACCAACAAAGCCAGCACCACCACGGCACTGAACTTCGCCGCTTCCACCCCGGCCACGTACGCACCTCCATCACCTCATGGAGCCTCACCCAGCAAAAAATCCGGCATAACAGCCGGAAAGGGCGACCAACGCGCCCCGGATCAGCCGGAGACTCCAAGCCCCCCACAGCCTCATCGGGGGAGCCAGCCAATCCAACGCAGGCCTGTTTGGGCCCGCAAACCCATCGCACATTAACAGCTCCCCGCGCCAACCACGACCCCTTGCAATCTTTCGCCACACCCAACCGCCGCCTCCGTAAACGCACCAACCACCCCACAACCACCACCCAGCAAAACGCCCCATACCTCTCAATTCCAAACATTCACCCCCTCGTTTGCACTCCTTCGTTCACCCATCGCAACTGCGACCTCACCGCCGAAGAGCCTCTACCGCACCCACCCAAAAGGAATAAATCACCCCTAACGACAAAACGCCTGCCCTCCACCAAACGATATCTAAGGAGGCAAACCGGAAATTTGATAGAAAGACTCTAAAATCTGTACCTATCAGGCCGTGGTGAAACTCGAAAAGGACACACAGAAAGCGCCGCCAGGCCAGGTGGACGGGCATCGCGATCCGCCCAGAAATCGCCCCCCCCTCGGCGCCTTACACAATCCCGCTCCACCTCAAGGAAGTCTTTTCCTCTAACTATTTCCCCGCCCGGAACGCGAACCACATCACTCCCCATGAGAACGCCGACGAGACCGCTGGCTACGACTCTCGCTTTGAGGCCCTTCACCCGACAGGAGGGAGTGGTCATACCGGATATGCGCCGCGGCGCGCGAACGTCCGGTCGGCATGCATCCACCACCACCGCCACGCCCTCACCGGACAGTCAGGCAGTAGGTCAGACTGACCTGGTCGTTCAGTAGCAGAGAGCTACTGATCCACTACGGAAAGGAACAACAGTATGCCGTTCCGGGGAACCCTCCGGGTCCTGCTGACTGCCGTGCTGGCCGCGCTCACCACCGCCGGCCTGTCTCTCTCGCCCGCCTACGCCGCCGTCCCGGTGGGCCAAGACGTGATCATCAGCGGCTACGCCAGCAATTGGTACCTGTCCACCGACTTCCAGACTGTCGCCGAGGGACAGCGTGTACAGATCTGGGACAGGGATCCAATGGCCAACAACGGCGCAGGCAGCGTCTGGCGCCTCTCTCCCCGAGGAGACGGCAGCTACAGCATCTCCCCCAGCGAGCCGTACGGCAGCAATCCGCGGTTCTGTCTCAGCAACGAGAAGGCTCCGAACAGCAGTGGGGAGGGGGCGGTGTGGGTCAGGCGCTGCAACAGCAGCGACTCCCGCCAGGCCTGGTGGATCTCTGAGACCAGCAGCCGCTCCTACGTGCACACCATCGTCCCGGTCAACGACACCGACTACGCGCTCGGCCCCTACCGCGGGCTGCCCGCTGCCGACACCTATGTGAACGTGACCCGTCAGTGGGGTGGCACACCCTCGACCGTCCAGATGTGGAAGATCAACCCCGCGTGAGGAAGCGAGAAGTGCGGCAGCCTCAGTAGGCCGCTCCCCCCCCTCTCGCCAGCCCGCGGGTACGCCGGCTGGCGAGAGGCCAACGGGAGCCCACCGCCCCCAGCCGCCGCGTCACAGCGCGTGCGCCTTGGACCCGGGACGTTATCGGACGTCGTCCCACCGGTGCGGGTCGTCCTCCAGCATGTTCCGGTCCCAGCCACCCCGTTCAGCCGCCGCTTCGTAGGTGGTCTGCAGAAACTCCATGAGTCTCAGGTCAGGATCGTCGGCGGTGCGCACCGCCTCGTAGGGCAGCAGGAACTGCCCGTTCTCCCTGCTGTAGAAGGCGCCTGCCGGCCCGATCGGGTGTTCGGAAAAGCCCTTCGGTTCGGGATACGCGTAGGCGTAGAACGCCCCCTCCTCGCCGCCTCCCGGCCAGAACCCGCAGCTACTCAACTCCCGTGAGTAGCCCTCCACCATCACCCGGTCCGGGCAGTTCGGTGCACCGCCCGGGTGCTGTGGAGCAGAACGTCCGGAGAACCTCGTGCAGGCCAGGTCCATGGACCCCCAGAAGAAGTGCACCGGGCTGACCTTGCCCATGAAGCGTGCCCGGAACTCGCTCATGACGCGATCGGCCTGCAGGAGTTGGCGCCAGAACAGGCTGGCGGCAGCAGGGTCGTAGGAGGTATGTGTGTGGTCCTCGGCGAACGGGATCGCCGGCTCGACCTCGTTCGGATGGGGCTGGATCGGCGCTTCGATGCCCAAGTCGTGTAGGGCGTGCATCGTCTCGTCGTAGAACTGGGCCACCGACTTTGGCTCCAGACCCACTCGGCTGGTGCTTCCTCCGCTGTCGCGGATGTTCAGTTCGTGATCAACGAAATCGAACTCGATATCGAAGGATCCGGACCGGTACGGAATGGCGGACGTGGTCAGTCCACGTGGGCTGACATACAGCGTGACCTGCCACCAGTGATTGACCAGCGGGGCGTGTGAGAGCCGTACCTTGCCCACGATCTGCGTCCACATGTGCAGGGTGTCTCTGGTTTCCGCCCAGTCGGCCACCAGTAGACGCGGCCAGGCTGAGAGCGTCGCTGCCTGTTTCGTCACCGCTCTGCCTCCTATGTCAGCGCCGTGGACATTCCCGAGTTGCGCAGGTGGGCCGCCTGTGTCTCGGCCCCGCCACCGGAAGTCGTCCCGGCGCCGCCGCCAGAAGTCGGAGAATCCTGACTCGCCGCCTGCTCCACCTTGGGGCGTCAGCGGCAACACATCGTTGAGCAGTGCCGACGGAGATGCCTCGGGTCTGCTACCTGTACGGCTGCACCGCGGAACTCCCCGACCGGCTTCCTTCCCTCAGGCTGACCGTTCTGCGGCCGACCGGCAACCCGGCCCCGCCAGGTCCGCCTCGGCAACACTCCCCACCCTGGTCCGGGGGCCGTCGTCCGCCGCGTTTCGCACACGTCGGGAACCGGTCCGTGCGGCGGTGGCGGCGGGACAGGTCTATCCCGGTCCGGGAGTGGATACCCGGTTCGGGTGGATCGGGCGTGGCGTACCCCTGTCCGATCCAGCCGAGTCTCCAGCATCCTGAGAGGACCAAGGCGATGGCGACCCACGGGAATCTGCCAGCCCCTGAGCAGGGGCTCGTTCTCACCCATTTCCTGACCGTGCGCGATGTCCAGAAGTCACGACGTTTCTACGCCGAGATCTTCGGCGGGGAGATCGTGTTGGAGGAGAACCCCGCCATCGTGAAGGTGGCCAACAGCTGGATCATCATGAACCCGGGAGGTGGCCCGACCCCGGACAAACCGAACGTCGCCCTGGCGCCGCCGACAACCGACGAGATGGTGTCCGGCTTCCTCAACGTCCGGGTGGCCGACATCGAGTCCTTCTACGCCGACGCCACCGCCAAGGGGGCCGACTTCCTCACCGAACCCCTCGACCGCAAGGCCGAGATCCGGTGTTATCTACGCGACCCGGACGGTTACCTCATCGAAGTCGGCCAGGCCACCGGGATGCTTCACGGGCTTCTCGCCGATCCACCGGCCGGATCGCGGCACTGACGACCGCGGCCGCGTACAGCAGTAGTCGGGGCGGACGCCGGGCTGCGTGTCCGGAAGGTGTCGCCCAGGGCGACGCCGGCGTCACCCACCGGTCGCCGCGCCGCTGAGCCCCGGCACTGCCCGCTGGGCGACCGACGGCCGACCCGTGGGCTTCCGCCGATTGCCCTGGCGCCGGGTAGTCAGCGCTGCCGGGAGCGGTACAGGTCGCGTATCAGGGCGATCTCTGCTCCGTGGTGGAGCAGTTCCTGGTTGACCCACCAGACGACGTCGATGAACGGGTCCTCGGGGTCGCTGCCGTGGGGGTAGCCGCTGTGCCCGATCGTGTCCAGGTCACTGTCATCCACACTGAGCAGGGCCGCCCGCCACGCCGTGGCTCCGGCCTCGAAGGCCGCGATGGCCCCGGCAGCGTCTCCGCTGCTGCGGTAGTCGTCCCGCGTCAGCTTGCGGCTGCCGGCCGTGTGGTCGGCACGGAGGGCCAGAAGTTCACTGAGGTGACTCAGCCGCCAAGCGATCGTGGTGAAGGGTGGTGGGGTGGGGTGGGGGGCCGGCCAGGCGTCTCGCCGCCAACGGCCGGATCCGACCAGGATCCTCGCACGCGGTCCCGGCCGCTCCGTACTTCGCCGGACCGACCAGCAGTCGGGCACCGGCTCCCAGAGGTACTCTTCGTCGGTCATGGAGCCGACCTCGATGTCCGTGCCGTTGCCGCTGTCCACGACAGGGCCCGTCAGCCGGTCGGCAAGTCGTTTGCGCGCGAAGTCGAACTGCCGCAGCAGCGGAACCAGACGCGGCGGCGTGGACATCCGACTCTCCTCCGGCAGGCTGTGGGACGTGGTGCAGAGCCCATGCCCGGTCAGCTTTTCACAGCCGGTTCAACGCCTCACCTCCTTTTCCCACGGGCTGTCACACAGCACCCGGACGCCGTTCCCGCGGTTTTCCCAGGGGGGTTTCGGCAACTCCACTCCGGGCGGGCTTGTCGGCCGACGCCCTCACCGGCCGACGGCACCTCGCGGCTGACCTTTGGCGGGAAGGAGAGATCAGCGCGTCGCTGACGGTTTCAGCAGCGGCAGCCAGACCTCGTCCACGATCTCGACGATGGTTTCCTCGGGCACCGGGCCCCGGGCGTCATCAGCATGTCGTGGCGGAAGAGGTCGAACGGCAGGTTGACGATGCGGGAGGCGCGGGCGGGTGGTCGGTGCCGGGCGGAACCGTGCCCGTTTGGAGGAGCTACTGTCCGAGGGCGCCGACGCGATCGTCCCCCTCGCTCCGGCCCCGGAGGTGACCGCGGCGGCGTACGCCGAGGTCAGGGCAGAGGTCGACGTGGTGCTCGACTACGTGGGGGCCCGCCGACGGAGCTCGCGCTGGAGGCGGTACTCGGGGCACGTACCGAGCACGCGAGGGTGCTCGACTGGGTGCAACTCGGCGGACGCGGAGACGGACGCGGAGACGGAGGCGGAGGCGGAGGCTCTGAGATCACCTTGCGCGGTTTCACCCGGATCTCGAGCGCCGTCCGCATCCTGGGGAGTGGCTACCGCACGACACCGCCCGGTTTCTGTCGCAGGGCCTTGCCGAGCTGGCCGCCACAGTGGCCGCGGGCGTGGTAGCGCTCCGCCCGCGTCCGGTGCCGCTCTCCGAAAGTTGAAAGGGCCTGGGCAGACGAGGATTCCCCGGGTGAGCGCACCGTCGGCCTCCTGGGACACGGCCCGTGTCGTCCAGGACGTGCGTCCTGGACGACACGAGAGCGGGTGGAGGGAGTGGACGGGCGAAGCTGGCGGTGGTTCAACACCCCGTTCCGAGGGCGACGCTGGACCGGGTCCGGCCCGAGATCACTGCTCGCCCACCGGTGGTTGTCGGGCCAGGAACTCTTCGAATGCCGCTGCCTGCTTGGGGTCCATGTAGGTCTGGCGCTTGTGCATGGCTCTGTTTTCGAGCCAGTCCGCCTCGTCGGAAGTCAGCTGCACGGCCACCACGATCCCGCTCCGTGACGCGAAGCTCACCCGCCTGCCGTCGGGGCGCACGTACCGGGTGTACGGTCCGTACTCCCGCGGTCGCGCCAACGGCTCGATCCGCAGCCGACCGACGTCCCACTTCGGCTCCTTCGCCTCCTCCTCTTCGCCCTCCGGTGACATGAGTGCGGCGTAGTCGGCGCGGGCCCAGTGTTCAAGCCGGGCCACAGTCCCCGCCGGGAGCAGCACACTCACCGGCACGCCATGCTCGGTGAACACCACGCGCTCGCCGGTGGACTCGACCAGCGAGACGAAGCGCTCATAGTCGATCGGGTTCGGGGCGTACTGACGCTCGACAACGATCTTCACGACATCGGTCATGCAACTGAACGCTACCGGGCGGGAATTGGCGGGGCGCTCTGGGCGGGGCTGGCTGCTGCCCCCGGCGGCGACGGATGCCGGAGGACGAGCGATTCGTTCAAGACGCGGCTCGTCCGTGCGGCCGACACTGCCGGTATGACGAACACGGACTTCACACCCGCGCTGGGCCGCTTCGCCCCCGTCCGCTTCTACGACGCGGTCGTCGGAGCCGTGACGCGCGAGCGCGTATGGCGTGGCCTGCTCGTGGCGCGTGTGGCGCCGCGCGCCGGCGAGCTGGTGGTCGATGTGGGCTGCGGCACCGGCACACTCGCACTGCTGCTCAAGCGTGCGCAGCCGGAGGGCCGCTTCATCGGCGTCGATCCGGACCCCAGGGTGCTGGCCCGTGCCCGGCGGAAGAGCGCGGGAGTCGACGTGGAGTGGCGGGTCGGCATGGGCGCCGGTCTGGCGACGATGCCCGAAGCCGGCACGGTGGACGCCGTGGTGTCCTCGCTCGTGCTGCACCAGTGCCCGATGGCGGTGAAGCGGGCGATCCTCACCTCGATGTTCGCGGTGCTGCGCCCCGGCGGCCGACTGGTGATCGCGGATTACGGACTGCAGCGAACCCGCCTCTCCCGTCTGGCCTTTCGCCTGGTTCAGTTCGCCGACGGTGTGCGGGACACCCAACCGAACGCCGACGGTGTTCTGCCCGAGTTGATCTCCGAGGCCGGTTTCCAGGACGTCCGTGAGGACGATGTCCTGCGCACGGTCACCGGGTCGATCTCCCTCTACACGGCCCGTCGTGCGGGCCGTCGCGGAAACCCCGGCGAGATCCCGACGACGGCTGGGCCCCTCCCCGCGTTGTCGGGGAATGACCTTGAACAGTCCTCCTTCACGGTGAACTCGGCTTTTTCGCGATGCACCGGGTCCTAAGGGTTGTCCCGTGATCCCCGGTGGATCAGCGCACGGCGTCAGATGCGATACATCGCAAGGCGGAGGGACGTCCCGATACTGGGCGTATCGGGACGTTCCGACAACGCGGCGAGGTGCCGCAGCTGTCGTCGTGCGCCCACCAGGGATTACGGGACAACCCTTAGGCCGTCCGCTGTTCCAACGGGGCTCATGGGGCGTCCCTCAGCTGATGCCGGAGAACGGGCAGTACGGACCCGGGCGTGACACCCATCAACTCGCGCATCCGCCGGGTGAGGTGGGCCTGGTCGGCGAACCCTCCGGCGACGGCCGCATCGGACAGCGAGTGGCCGTCGCCCAACGCCTCGACGGTGCGTCGCAGCCGTGCCCACATGCGCCAGCGGGACAACGGCATGCCCAACTGGTGTCGCGCGAGCGCGCGTAGTCGCTGGGGCGACAGACCTGCGAGGGCGGCGAGTTCGGGTATCGGTACTTCGCGCGCCAGCGCCGCGTCCATCGCGGTCCTGAGACGAGGATCGAGCGCGCCTGACGGGCGCGCCGGCACATCCGGCTCACCCTGGCCGCACAGTGCGCGCAGATGGTCGGCGAGATCGCACTGCGGCTCGACGAAGACGGTCAGCAGATCTTCGTCGGGCAGCAGGTGGTGCCGTGTCATCGGGGGCACTACCAGCACCGCGCCGCGGTGGCAGACCCCCGAGTCGTCCATCACCGCGACCTCGGCGTGTACCGCGACAGCGATCTGGTACGCCGCATGGGCGTGCATGACACTGTCGGCCACCGGGCCCCGATAGATCGCGTATCCGTTCCCGATGACGAACCGGCCCTCGGGCCCCCCACTGTCCACATGTCGATTCTGACAGAGCAGGGCGCCCGCTCAGAGGTACGGCCGCCAGCTCGACGGGTTTCTCCCGGCAGGGCAGCGCAGGAGGGGAACAGCTTGCCCGCCTGCCCGACGGCACCCGCCGCACCACTCACAGAGAGCCTCGGTATGGGCACTCTGCGAGATGCTCGTCCACTTTTTCGATACACCCTGTATCCGATACACTCTGTATCCAGCGGCACTCGACGCCTCCGCCCACGCCCGAAGAGACGGGGTTCGGTTTCCGCGGCCGGAGCCGCGCACCAGGACGCGAGCGATCGGGGAGCCCCGCGGCCCCGAAGACGGCCGCTCATCCCTGCCGAACGAAAGAGCCGTACCCGTGCCGAAGTCCCCGACCAAACGCCGCCCCGCCACGCTCGCCTCGCTCGCCGACAGCGCACTGGCCCTCTTCACCGACCACGGCTTCCATGCCACCTCGATCAGCGACATCGTCCAGCGCGCCGGGCTCACCCGCGGGGCCTTCTACTCCAACTACCGCGACAAGGAGGAAATCTTCCTCGCCCTCTATGACGCGCGGACCGACACCCTGCTGACCGGGCTCCAGGAGGCGGCGGCCCGCCTGAGGCCCGGACAGGGCCCGGTCGAGCAGTTCCTGGAGTACATCGCCGGCCGCACCCCGCAGGAACGCAAGTGGTTCCTGGTGTCGATGGAGTTCACCCTGCACGCCGCCCGCAACCCGGAAGTGGCGGAGGCACTGGCGACCCATGAGGACCGTCTGATCCACGGACTCTCCGAGATCTTCGGCAAGACCCTCGCCCGTGACGGCCTGAGTCCAGCCATCGCCGCGGATGACCTGACGCGACTGGTCATCGCCATCTCCAGGGGTCTGACCGCCATGGGGCTGATCCGCGGGAACCACGCAGGGAACCACGAACTGGCCGACCGCATCGCCCCCCACCTGCTCGATGCCCTGACCACCCGCGTCCCGTCCGACGGGACTCCGCGGCAAGGCTCCCGGCCGGGGCGCGACAACCGAGAAGACGAAGGAACCCGTACACCATGAGCGACCCGACCACCACCGACGAACGACCGCACCGTTCACAGCCGCGCCCACGGCGCCTCCTCGGCGAGGTGCGCGCTGCCCTCAGCTCTCGCGGCCTCCTGCTGATCTGCGGAGCGCTCCTGCTTCAGCTGGCCTTCATCCTGTCCTACATCGGGGCCTTCCACTCCCCCACCCCGCACAAGATCCCGGTGGCCGTGGTCGCGCCGACCGACGTATCCGGGCAGGTCGTCCAGCAGCTCAACGACCTGGACGGCACTCCGGTGGAGGCCCGCCCCGCCGAGAGTGAGGCCGCCGCCCGGGCCTCGTTGCTGGACCGGAGCGTGGACGCGGCCATCCTGGTCAACCCCCGGGGCGCCACCGACACCCTGCTCGTGGCCTCTGCCGGCGGACCGGCAGTCGCCGCCAGCGCGACCGAGATCGCCGAGAACGTCGAGGCTTCCCAGGGCCGGCAGGTGACCACGGAAGACATCCTTCCGCCCGCTCCCGGTGACAGTCGCGGAATGTCCCCGTTCTACCTGGCCATCGGGTGGATCGTCGGAGGATACCTGGCAGCGGCCATCCTCGGCATCGCCGGCGGGGCCCGTCCGAAGGGCGCCCCGCACACCGCCGTCCGACTCGGAGTGCTGGCGGTCTACGCCGTGGTCTCCGGACTGGGCGGCGCCATCATCGCCGATCCGGTACTCGGCGCCCTGACAGGACACTTCGGCGCACTATGGGCACTGGGCGTCCTGACCGTCTACGCCGCCGCAGTCACCACCGTCGCCCTGCAGGCGCTGCTCGGGCTCCTCGGTGTCGGCGTCGCGATCCTGGTCTTCGTCGTCCTGGGCAACCCCAGCGCCGGCGGCGTCTACCCGTCCTCACTCCTGCCGCCGTTCTGGCGGGCCCTCGGCGACCACATCCCGACCGGGGCCGCCACCAGCGCCATCCGCGACACGGTCTACTTCCCCTCGCACACCATCGACACCCCGCTGACCACTCTGGCCGTCTACACCGTCGCCAGTATCCTGGTCACCTTCCTCGCGGCCTCCCGGCGGGCAAAGGAACCTCTGCCAGGAAATACTGCCGAGGCACCGAAAGCATCCGCTGACGGCTGAAATCCGGAGCCTTGCCGCCCCGACGACACGGTCCGAGCACGTAACACCGTGTACAGGTAATTCACAAGCACCGTCTACTCACGGCCGCGTACGGCCGTCGTGTATGCCGATCCTGACTGCGGACGGGGTTCAGGAGGGAGCAGAATCACCTCCCCGTAGGCCCGGACGAGCGGCCAACTGCCCGGGGCCGTCAGGGAAGTCCTCCTCAGCGGCCCCGGGCGCTCCATCAGCGACCTGCGGGCCCCGGGCAGGAAAGCACTCCAGGCTCAGCTGTCCTTTACCGGAGGCCTCACACCGTTGCCGTTGTAGACTCCGGTCATGAGTGTTCCAGTCCTGTGCACATTCTTCGTTATCCTGCTCATAGCAACCGAGCTCAGGTCCTCCCGTATTGAACGGAAACTCGACCGGCTGGCCCGCAAAGTCGACGCCATTTCGAAGAACCTGGGTATTGAGGAAGTCGAATCAGCCGATCTGGCGCCGATAGAAGCACTCCTGCGGGAGGGAAAGCAGATAGCGGCGATCAAGAAATACCGCGAGATCACGGGCGCCGGGTTGCAGGAGGCCAAGGAGGCAGTCGAGCGGATGGCCGCTCAAAACTGATCAGCAGCGGCTTCGACGCGTCGGCTCCCTGCTCGGAGACCACCGCAACCGGCTCGGTGGCTCCTCGGCCTGACTCCCACGAAGCGGAAGGGCCGGAACACCGCTGTCCACGCCGCTCGGGTACCGCGGGAGTTACCCACCAGGGGGGTGACTCGTTGGGACGGTCATGAAGGCTCACCATGTGCTGCGGCACTGTGTCCGTGTTCTCGCGGCCGCTGCCCTCGCCAGCACCCCGCTGCTTCCCGGCACTGCCCAGGCGGTCGAACCAGACCAGCTGTTCCTCAGGGTCGTCGACAACAACCACTCATGGGTCCGCGGAGTGCGTCTGTCGTGCCCGCCCGACGGTGTTCGGCACCCCAACGCTCTGGCGGCCTGCCAGGACCTGAGGGCAGCTCGGGGCAACCTCAACCGGCTGCCCGGTGATCCGCACGCGTGCTCCCTCCACTCTGAACCGGTCACGGCCACTGCCGACGGGAGCTGGCGCGGAAAGCGGATCCACTGGCGCAAGGAGTTCGCGAACCCCTGCGCACTGGATGCCTACGCGGGCCCGGTCTTCCGGTTCTGAACCGCCGGTTCCCTTCCCCTTCCCAGGATGTCTCCGCAGGTCCGGGAAGCGATCGGGCAGGAGCCTCTCACCGCCCGACGCCTTCGGGGGTGAGGGGCTGTTCGGTCCAGATCACCTTGCCCTTCGGGGTGTAGCGGGCGCCCCAGCGGTCCGTGAGCTGGGAGATGAGAAAGAGCCCCCTGCCGCCCTCGTCCGTCGTTCGCGCGTGACGCAGGTGGGGCGAGGTGCTGCTGGAGTCGGAGACCTCGCAGATCAGCGAGCGCTCGCGGATCAGGCGCAGATTCAGCGGCCCCGAAGCGTGTCGGATGGCGTTGGTGACCAACTCGCTGACGATCAGTTCGGTGGAGAAGATCAGCTCGTCCAGGCCCCACTGGCTCAGCTGCCGGGTGGCCATTTCACGCGCCCGAGAGACGACGGCGGGATCGGTCAGCAACTCCCAGGTGGCCACGCGGTCCGGTCCCAGGGCCCGGGTCCTGGCCAGGAGCAGGGCCACATCGTCGACCGGTCGGCCGGGCACGAGTTCGTCCACGACGGCCTGACCGAGGCTCTCGAGTTCCGCTCCTCGGAAGCTGGTCAGAGCCTGCCCCAGCCGGCCCTGACCTTCCGTGCGCTCCGCTTCTCGGTCGTCTTCCCCGGCGATGAGCAGGCCGTCGGTGTAGAGCGCGAGGATGCTGCCTTCCTCCAGGAGGAGTTCGGCGCTGTCGAAAGGCAGGCCGCTGACGCCGAGAGCCGGGCCGCCGGGCAGCTGCGGGTAGTCCACCGTGCCGTCCGGTTTCAGGATCACCGGGCCTGGATGGCCTGCGCTGGCCATGGAGCAGCGACGGGTCACGGGGTCGTAGATGAGGTAGAGGCAGGTCGCTCCCAGCGCCTTCTCACCGCTGGCCTGATGCCCGGCACTCCCCTCTCGGGACACCCGGACGACGAGGTCGTCGAGGTGGGCGAGGAGATCCTGCGGGCGCAGATCGAGATCGGCGAGGGTCTGCACGGCGGTTCGGAGCCTGCCCATGATCGCGGCCGCTTCGATCCCCTGCCCGGCGACCTCGCCCACGACGAGGGCCACCTGGGCTCCGGACAGCGGGATCACGTCGAACCAGTCGCCTCCCACGCCTGCCATGTCGTCGGCGGGCCGGTAGCAGGAGGCGACCTCCACCGCCCCCTGACCACGGAGGCCGCGCGGGATCAGACTGCGTTGGAGCACCAGTGCGGCTTCCCGTTCCCGTGTGTAGCGGCGGGCGTTGTCGATGCAGACGGCTGCGCGGCCGAGGAACTCCTCGGCGAGCCGCAGGTCCCCCCGGTCAAAGGCGTCCGTCTGCCGGCCCCGGAAGAAGGTGGCGACCCCGAGGGTGACCCCGCGGGCGCGGATCGGAACGGCCATGGCCGTGTGGAATCCGAAGTCCCCGAAGCGCAGTGTCCGGCCCGCCTGGACACCGGCGGACCAGACCGGTTCCTGTGGGTCCATCTCTTCGGCGATCCAGGACTCGCCGGTGGCCAGGCATCGGATGGGAGGGGACCACGAGTGGTAGACGGCGAGCTCTCCCACCTCCACCGAGATGTCCGATCCGGGCGGCGGGGTGACCGAGCACCGTCCACTGCGGCGGAGCCGGATGGTGCTCGCCCCCCTGATCGGGCCGGGTGCCGGCTCGTCCCCCTTGGTCACCGCCTCCAGCAGGTCGACGTTGACGGCGTCTGCGAAGTCCGGCACCGCGACCTCGGCTGCCTCCTGCGCCGTCCGGAGGATGTCCATGGTGCGGCCGATGTTCTTGCTGGCCTTGTCGAGCAGGGTCAGGCGTCGCAGCGCCCGGTAGCGGTCGGTGATGTCGATCACCGTGTAGTACACGCCGAGGGGTCGTCCGTCCTCGTCTTCGAGGCGGACGAAGGACAGCGAGTGGGCGTGTTCGTGGCGGGGGTCTGATCTGGGGTGGCCGGTGTGCTCGTAGTCGATGATCGGTTGCCCGGTTCTCAGCACCTGCCTCATCTGGTCCTCGAGCCTTTCGACATCTATGCCGGGCTGGACCTCACCGAGTCGGCGTCCCAGCCGCCGTTCGAGTGATCCTCCACCGAACCGCTCCAGTGCGGCGTTGGACCACACGTACCGCAGATCGGTGTCGACCACCGCGGTGCCGATCGGAGACTGACTGATCATACGTTCGATAACAGGTCGGCTCATGTACCAGCCGGGCGAACGGGACAGGTTCTTCGCGATCACCAGCCAGGTCCTGTCCTCACCGCCCTTCTGCAGGCTGCAGACCCGCACCCGGAGGCGGCTCTCATGGCCGTCGCGGTGCCGCGCCGAGAGCAACCCCACCCACGCTTCCTCTTCTCGGCTCTTACGCGCGTAGGCGGGGAACCTCTGACGCTCCTCCGCAGCCAGCAGCGCGCCCACCGGCTGTCCGATGACCTCCTCGGCCGGGTAGCCCAGCAGCCGCTCGGCGTTCGAACTCCAGGCCGCCACCGCGCCGCTCGCGTCCACCAGCAGGGTGGCCGCGGCGTACGAAGCCGGGGCAGTGGCGAGATCGTCTCCCTCGTCAGCGCCTACCACCAGCCACTCCTCCCTGCCGGCCCCTGTACCGCCCGATGGTCCCCTTCTCGTGTCCGGCACGCTCCCAGGGCCGCCTCCGGGGCGGCGATGGCGACTGTGCGTGTGTGCTCCGCGTGTTCTCTGGTCCCCCCATGATGGGGGCACTGGAAGCCGATGCGCATGCTCGTCAGGTTGGCAGGGGGAACGGTCAGCCGCCCCGCTTACCGACTCGTCCGTGGAGCCGGTCACAGCGGTGGGCCCCGGCACGCCGGGAGGGGTCGTCACCAGTGGATCACTTCCGGGAGCGTCCGTGCGCGGCGGCGAGCCAAGTCCCGAAGGTCGTACTGCCATGGGTGTCGGGCTGTTCGGCGGTCAGCGCGCCGCGACGCAGCGCTCGGCCGAGCCTGCCGGGAAGGGGCAGGGGAAGCAGGAGCACCCGTCTGCCGGTGATCGACCTCCAACTCCGGGCGAGCTCTGGCAGCTCGGTGATCTCCGGACCGGCGACCTGTACGCGTTCCCGAAGAGCCGTTCCTTCGGCGATGTCGGCGACGGCCCGCGCCGCCTCGGCACTCCGCACGGTCTGCAGGGGCACACGGGGAACGGGGATGACCCGCCAGCGCGCGGCCGTGGTGAACAGAGCGTCGACCAGTTCGTGGAACTGGGTCGCACGAACGATGGTCCATGGGACCGGCTCCTGTTCAACTACCCGCTCCTGTTCGGTCTTGACCCGGTAGTAGGCCAGTCCGGCCTGGTCACACCCCACGATGGAGACGCAGACGTGGTGGCGCACGCCGGCCGTCCGCTCAGCCGTCAGCAACCGTTTGGATCCTTCGACGAGGGTTTCGGCCGCTCGGGTGGCCGACGAGGCGTTGCTGGCGTCGACGACGGCATCGCAGCCCTCCAGCGCCTCAGGGAGCCCCTCACCGGTCCGCAGGTCGATCGGGAACTCCCGGGCCCCGCGGCTGAGCGCCCGCACCTCGTGTCCGCGCCGGCCCAGTTCCTCGGCGACTTGGCGTCCGAGCGTGCCCGTTCCTCCGACAACGGCGATTCTCATGGCCCCAGGACACCGCATTCGGCCCTGTTGTGACAGCTCGCCGGTGCTGGCGCCGCCGCTCGCCCGGGGGGGTCTGAGGGTGACCAAGAGCGTGGTCGATCAAAGATCCGGGAGGTCGGCGATGCTTGTCCAGCCCGCAGGGCGTACTCGATTCGGGGCGGGGGCTGCGCTATAAATGCGATGCGTCATGCACACGACAGGAGGCCCTCACGGTGGGCCCGCCTGCAGCGACGCTTCCTTCCCCCCACACCGAAGGAGATCGACGTGTTGCCAGGAAAGAGGGTCTACGCGTTCTTCGCGGCCCTGTTCACGGGCATCGCCCTGTTGAGCGGCCAGGCCGCCGCCGCAGCATCCGATCCGACCGCCGCGCGGGTCGTGGTGTACGACGCCTCCGCGGCCGCCGAGTTCGTCGACGCCGTGCACCAGGGCGCCGCGATCTGGAACGAGAGCGTGAGCAATGTGCAACTACGTCCCGCCGCGGCCGGAGAGCGGGCGAACGTACGCGTCATCGCCGACGACGGCTGGCCGCGCGCCATCACCACCAGCCTGGGCAACGGCACGGTCTACATAGGACGGGAGGCGGTCGACGAGGGGTACGACACCGTACGCATCTCGGCGCATGAGCTCGGGCACATCCTCGGCCTGCCCGACGTCAAGCCCGGTCCGTGCTCGAGCCTGATGTCGGGTGCCTCGACCGGCACGGCGTGCACCAACCCCTACCCGGACTCCGCGGAGAAGGCCAAGGTCGAGGCCGCCTTCGGCGGTGGCGCAGCGGCGCTCCCGGGGCAGGCTGGCCAGCGGCTGGTCTTCCGGGACTGAGCGTCGGCACCGCAAGGGGCGGGCCGGGTGTTCCCTGCGGGAACACCCGGCCCGCCCTTTTTACACCGGTGTCAGCAACCACCGCAGTTGTAGAACGTCACGTCCCAGTGGTTCACCTCGTTGTAATAAATGTTCCCGGCGGCCGACTGCCACTTGCTGCCGCCGATGGAGGTGAACGCGCTGGTGATGTAGTTGGTCAGGCAGCTCGTCATGGAGAGGTCGAGCTTGTAGCCGTTCCAGTGGCTGTAGGTGCCGTCGGCGTGCCCGGTCTCCGTGCCGCCGGTGATGGTGATGGCACAACCACTGGCGCTCTTCAGCGTGATCACGCCGGCGATGGTCTCCGAGTTCACCTGGTCGAGAGAGGTGCAGTTGGGCTTGTTGCGGTCAGTGCAGCCACCACTGGAGGTGACCCCGATGCCCGCCGCGTTGAGCTGGCTCATGGCCTGGGAGTGGCTCAGTTTCGCGGCCGCGCCGCGCGTATCGTGCGTCACCGTGGTGACGTTCTCCGCGGCACCCGCGAGGTCCTGAGCGGTGGCCGGCGACGCGAGGAGCGACAGGGCGAGCGCCAGTACGGCGACCGCGGCTCTCATCACGATCTTCTTCATGTGGGGGGTTCCTTCTCTCGAGGGATGTCGGGCGGTTCCGCCCGACCCTGCGGCTCGCAGCCGCTGAAGGCCGAGCCGATCAGCCGCACGGTCCGTGCCCAAGGGCACGGGGAGCGGGGGCGGCGGGGCACCGGCCAGGCGAGGAAAGCATGCCCATGACAATGGCCCCTCCTGCGGCTGCCTGCGTCCTGTCTTGACGGCTGTCGAGCACGCCGGAGAAACCGACCGGCCCGCGGTGGGAAGCCGTCTCTTCGGCAGGAACCTATATAACGCAACTCCGCGCTGGTCGGCCAGACCGTCGGCGCGGGTGCCGTCCGCAGCCGCTAACCCGACCGGCCTCGGAGTTGGTCCAGTTCCCGCCGGTCCCGCTTGGTCGGTCGGCCCGCACCACGCTCTCGCTGCCCGACCGCGACCAGCTGTTCCCTCGGCGGCGGGGGCGGACTGTTGTCGACGAAACACTCCGCGGCGACAGCGGCGCCGACCCTCTTGCGCACGACACGGGAGACCACGACGATCCGCTCACGCCCGGCGTGCCGCAGCCGCACCTCGTCTCCGACCCGCAGGACCTGCGCGGGTTTCGCCCGCTCCCCGTTGACCCGGACATGACCCGCCCGGCAGGCCGTGGCTGCCATCGCCCGCGTCTTGGTGAGCCGCACGGACCAGATCCAGGCGTCGGTCCGCACCGTCTCCTCCCCTGATGCCATACCGGAATCCTACCGACCGGCCAGCTCAGGCGGGAGGTCGAACCCTGAGCGGACCGCCGGACCACTCCGGCCCTCCTCGGTGCCGAGAGCGGGCAGGTGCGGCTGTCGGCTGGAGCTCCGCGGGAGTGAGGTTTCGTCCGCGGCCCCGGAGGAAGACAGGCTTCGGTGGTGCGTTACGGAGAGGGAGCGTGTCGATGGGGCGGGTCGTGGTCGTGCAGAACGATGCCACCGGGGGACCCGGCCGGTTCGGCACCTGGTTGACCGAGGCCGGACTGAATCTGGAGGTGGTGCACGCCTACGACGGCGCACCGGTTCCGGAGCAGCTCGACGGCCGGGCCCTGGTCGTCCTGGGCGGCGGCTACATGCCGGACGAGGACGGACGGGCACCCTGGCTCGCCGCGACCCGGCGGCTGGCCGCCCAGGCCCTGGAACAGGGTGCTCCGTTCTTCGGTATCTGCCTGGGAGGACAACTACTGGCCCATGTCGCGGGCGGCACCGTCAAGGCGCGGCACGGGGCGCCCGAGGCGGGCAGCACCCCGTTGCGGCTGCGGGCCGACGCCTCGGGCGACGCTCTTTTCCACAACCTCCCGGGCCGGGTCACAGCAATCGAGCGCCATGTCGACTCGATCACCGCCCTCCCGCCGGGGGCCGTGTGGCTGATGGAGAGCGAGCGGTGCCCGTACCAGGCGTTCCGGGTGGGTGAGCGGGCATGGGGGGTCCAGTTCCACCCCGAGGCGGCAGCGGAACGTATCCGCGGCTGGAACCCGGAGCGGCTGCGGCAGCAGGGCTTCGACCCCGAGGAGTTGCAGCGCACCGCGGAAGGGGATGAGCCGGCGGCGGAGGCGGTCTGGCGGCGTGTGGCACTCCGGTTCTCCGCGGTGGCCGCGGGCTGAGAGCTCTCGACGCCACCCTCGCCTACCAGTTGTCGTGTACCTGGGGGCGGATGCGCCGGTCGTACAGGCTCTGCACCGCGTCGAGCTTCCCCTGCGGCAGTGGCGGCAGCGCCGCGGCCGCCGCGTTGGCGCGCGCCTGTTCCGGTGAACGGGCACCGGGGATGACCGAGGTCACCCCCGGCTGCTGGATGATCCAGCGCAGCGCGGTCTGGGCGGGGGAGGCCCCGGCGGGGGCGAGTTCGCCGAACTCGGCCGCCGCGCTCACACCGGTGGCGAAGTCCACGCCGGAGAAGGTCTCCCCGCGGTCGAAGGCCTCGCCGTGCCGGTTGAACGTCCGGTGGTCGTCCGCCGCGAACACCGTCTCGGTGGTGTACCTGCCGGAGAGCAGCCCGGATGCCAGCGGCACCCGGGCGATGATGGCGACGCCCGCCGCCTCGGCTGCGGGCAGCACCTCCTCCAGCGGCTTGAGCCGGAACGGGTTGACGATGATCTGCACACTCGCGGTGCCGGGCCGGGAGATCGCCGTCAGCGCCTCTGCACAGGTCTCGACGCTCACGCCGTAGGCGGCCGTCCGTTCTTCGGCGACCAGGGTGTCCAGTGCGTCGAAGACGGCGTCCGAGGAGTACACGGACGTCGGCGGGCAGTGGAGCTGCACCAGGTCCAGCGTGTCCACCCCGAGGTTGCTGCGCGAGCGGTCGGTCCACGCCCGGAAGTTGTCCAGGACGTAGTTCTCGGGCACCTGCTCCTGCCGGCGGCCCATCTTGGTCGCGACCAGCACGTCGGCGTCCGGGCGCTCACGCAGGTGGCGGCCGATCAGTTGCTCGCTGCGACCGTCTCCGTAGACGTCGGCCGTGTCGAGGAAGGTGACTCCCGCTTCGAGGGCCGCGTCCAGCACCGCGATGGCCTCGTGCTCGCCGACCTCTCCCCAGTCCGCGCCCAGCTGCCAGGTGCCCAGCCCGACGACGGACACCGCACGGCCGGTCCTGCCCAGTATTCGCTGCTCCATGCGGTGATCCTACCCATCGGCCACCCGCCGCCGGCCTGCTCGGACGGGCGCCAGGTCACCCGGAGACCACGGCGACGCCCAGGCCGAGCAGCGCCGGTACCTTCAGGCCCTCCAGCACGACGTAGTACAGGTGCCCGCGGGAGCGGGGCAGCTCCTCCCCCGCCAGCACCCGGTCGGACCGGCGGTTCAGGCGGGGTCGCACCACGAGGAGTTGCAGCGCCAGGAGGACGACCACGAGCCCCGTGAGCACGTTGACCGGGACGGGTGCCGCCGCCGTCGCGACGGCCACGACGACCACCGCGGCGAGTACGGCCTCGACCAGGTTGAGCGCACGGAAGACCAGACGTCCGATGCCGAGGCCGATGGGGACGGTCACCCCCGGGGCGCGGAACTTCAGCGGCGCCTCGAGGAAGGAAATCGCCAGCACCATGCCCAGCCAGGTGAAGGTGGTGGCGCCCGCTATGGCCGCCGGTACCGCGTTCATGGTTGTTCCCTCCTCCATTTCCCGTTCTGCCCTCGACCCGATCGTCGAGGGGCTTCCCCTCTTCTTCAGGGAGCCCCTACTCCACAGGCCAGGCATCCAGTCCGCGGACGAACTCCGGCGGCGCGGCCACGACCATCAGAGTCGCCGCTTCCGTACCGGGGTTGGCGAGGCTCACCCGCTCGCCCTTTCCGATGTGCGCCGTCGAGCCGGGCGAGAGCGGGTGCTCCTCTCCCTCGTGGCGTAGTTCGATGGCTCCGGAGAGCGGGACCAGCACGATCTCGGAGGCTCCGTGGTCGTGTTCCGGCAGCCGGGCGCCGCCCGGGAGCTCCATGCGCATGACGGCGACCTGGTCGGAGGCCTCGTCGGGCGTCAGGACGCTTACGGCGGGGCCGTTGGCGATCGGTGCGCGGCGGCGGGGTACTTCGTGGGCGTGGGTGACGTGCACGGTGCTCCTTCGAGTGTTGGTGAGTCGTGGTGCGGGTGCCTTGCGGTTCGGGGGAACAGGTGGCTTGAGGCTCGCGGTCCGGTGATCGCGGGGGTGGTCAGGCCGCCTCGACCGGAGAGAGATGGGCGAGGCAGGCGGCCGGCTCGGCGAAGGGCTCCAGCACGGTGGCCGCCACCGGAGCCCGGAGTCGCTCGAGCGCCCCCTGCATCAGCCCCAGGTGCATGGGGCAGACGACCGATCCGTACTCCTCGGCGAGCTCCAGGAAAGGGCAGTGGCGCAGTCGGACCGGCTCGAAGCCGCTGGGCCCGTCCTCCTTCTCGAGACCGTCCTGCTCGGCTCGGCCCTCCCCGTCTCTCCGCCCGGGGGCCTGGTGCGGGTCGAATCCGAGGTCGGCGAGGAGGGCGTTGAGCCGGGCGACGGCCTCGTCCGCGGTGGGCCGCTGGTATGGCGGTGGTTCCTCGACCAGGTGTCGGCCCCAGGTCCGGCCGGCCTCGGTGGCCGCCGCTCCGGGCTCTTCCTGACCGGACAGGAACTGTCCGAGCAGCATCCGGGCGAGAAGCAGGTAGCTCCTGGTCCCGCCCCGGTCCATGCCCTGTCGGGGTGCGTAGACCGTCCGTGGGCGTCCCGGCCCGGTCCGTTCCTCGGCAGCCGTTTCGACCAGGCCGTCCCGGATCAGCGCGTCGAGGTGGAACCGGACGGTGTTGGGGTGGACACCGACTCGTGCGGCGGTCTCGGTGACGCCCAACGGGGCGTCAGCCTCGCGGAGTGTGTTCAGCACTTCGAGGCGACGGGAGCGCTGCCGCGGCCCTCGTGCCCCTTCCGACCGGCGTGCCACGGTCAGCCCTCCCGGTTCTGCGGCGGCAGCGCTGCGACCAGCGGGTGGTCATGCTCGATAACGCCCAACTTCGAAGCTCCGCCGGGGGAGCCGAGTTCGTCGAAGAACTCGACGTTGGCCTGGTAGAAGCCCTGCCACTCAGCCGGCGTGTCGTCCTCGTAGAAGATCGCCTCGACCGGGCACACCGGCTCGCATGCCCCGCAGTCGACGCACTCGTCGGGGTGAATGTAGAGAGAGCGGCGCCCTTCGTAGATGCAGTCGACCGGGCACTCCTCGACACAGGCCCGGTCCTTGAGATCCACACATGGCTGGGCGATCACGTAGGTCATGGCTGACTGCCCCCTCACGGTATCCGCCGGGCGCCTCCCGGGGTTTTTACGAATCCTACATGTAATAATGAGCAAACTGTGCAGGCGAGGAGAGAGGACTGCCGTGACATCGGCGTCAGAGATCTACATCCAGGCCACGGAGACCGACCCCGCGGTCCGGGCCACATCGACACTCCGCGAGGTGCACCAGGCTCTCCGCACGGACTTCACCGGGAAGGACCGGGGCGGAGCGGCGGAGGACCGCGTCGCCACCCTCCGCCGTTACCTGGCGGGGGCCGCGGACGCGCTCTACGCACCCGCATCCGGCGCGGCCGGCACCCGCCTGCTGGTACGAGCCCTCCGCAGCGGGGCGGCCGCGCTGGAAGCGCGTCTCGACGCCCTCTCGAACGCCGCCGACCCGGCCTCCGCGACAGCCGCTTCCCAGGCGGTCGCGGCGCTGCTGGACCATCAGTTGACGGTCGAGGAGACGGTGCTGGTCCCTGCGCTGGCCGAACTTCCCGGGGTGGATCTGGCCCGTTGCGTCGCCGATCTGGAGACGGTCCTCGGAGGAGGCCGGCTGGAGCAGCCCGACACCATCGACGTGCGCGAGATCCCGCACGGTCAGCGGCACCCCACCATCTTCGCCCGCTTCGCGCGACTCGCTCCCGGTGAGGGTTTCGTCCTGGTCAACAACCACGACCCGAAACCGCTGCGCCGCGAGTTCGAGGCGACCCACCCCGCGGGCTTCACCTGGGACTACCTCGAGTCGGGCCCGGAGCGGTGGCAGGTGCGCATCGGGCGGGCGGCGGAGGATGCCTGACGTCGGCCGCGCCGGGCGCCCGGAGGCGGAAGCTCCGGTGCCGCAGGTGCTGTGCGACACGGCGGCGCTGACCGCCGACCTGTCCGCTCCCTCGGGGGCGCTGTGGCGACTGGCGGAATCCGGACGCCAGTTGGACTCCAACCTCGTCCACCTGCCGGCTCACGGGCTCGTGGGCAGCCATGCCGAGCCGGATCTCGACGTGTTGCTGCTGGTGGTCGCGGGAGACGGGACGCTCGGCACCGAGACCTCACCCGTCGAGTTGCGCCCGGGTCTGCTGGTCTGGCTGCCGCACGGCTCCACCCGCGACCTCCGCGCGGGCCAGGCGGGGCTCTCGTATCTGACGGTCCATGTCCGGCGCCCCGGCATGCGCATCCGCTCGGGTCCGCCGCCGGGAGCCACCCCGCCGCCGCCCCGCGGATAGCCTCGGAGACTGGAGCCGGCTGCGCCGGGCCCGTGCCGGCGACCCGGATGCCCGAAACGTGCGAGGCCGGCCCGCGGGCCGGCCTCGCATGTTTCGGTGGCTCAGGCCGTCAGTACGCGGATCGGGGCCCCGGCCCGGTATGCGGCGATATTTTCCACCACCTGACGGTAGAAGACCTCGTAGGTCTCCTCCGTCACATATCCGAGGTGGGGGGTGAGGACGGCGTTCGGCAGCATGCGCAGCGGGTGGTCGGCGGGCAGCGGCTCGGTGTCGTAGACGTCGAGTCCGGCGCCGGCGATCCGGCCCTGGCCCAGGGCGGCGATCAGTTCCGGGGTGTCGACCAGAGGACCGCGGGAGGTGTTCACCAGGTAGGCGGTCGGCTTCATCCAAGCGAGCTCCCGGCGGCTGACGATGCCGCGGCTGCGCTCGCTGAGCTTGTAGTGGAGCGTGACGATGTCCGAGTCGGAGAACAACTGCTGCTTGCTGACGGGTTCCGCGCCACAGCCCCGGGCGTGGTCGGGGTCGAGGTTGGTACTCCAGGCCAGCACCCGCATGCCGAACGCCCCGGCGATCGCGCTGACCCGTGCGCCGAGTCGGCCCATCCCGACGATGCCCAGGGTGCGGCCGTGCAGATCGCCTCCGACCGTGTGCTGCCAGCCCCCTTGCCGCATGCCCGCCGCTTCCTGGGGGATGCGGCGGACCAGGGCGAGGATCAGGCCCCAGGTGAGTTCGGGTGTGGCGTGGGGAACGCTGTCCGTACCGCAGACGGTGATCCCGTGACGGCTCGCCGCCTCCAGGTCGATGGCGGCGTTGGCCCGCCCGGTGGTGACCAGCAGCCGCAGGTCGCTGAGGCCTGCCAGCCGCTCTGCCGTGAAGGCTGTCCGCTCCCGCATGGCCACCAGCGTGTCGAAGCCGCGCAGCCGTTCGAGCAGGGTATTGGTGCTGGACACGTGTTCGTTGAAGAAGACGACCTCGGCGTCGAGCGTGTTCCAGTCCGCGAAGCGGTGGGCCGCGTTCTGGTAATCGTCCAGGACCGCGATACGCAAGAGTCGGCTCCTCGCCCGGTAGACGGTTGGGACGAGACGACACTACCCCTCGGCCGGCAGGCTCTTCCCGGAGGCCGCCGGCGCTCTTCGGCGGTACGGCCGGTGGTGGTCAGCCCTCGTCGGCGAGTTGCTCGACCGTGCGGCCGGTCCGCACCGAGGCCGGTTCGGTGGCCACCGGATCACGTCGGGGGTCGGCCCGGTCGTCTCGCATCTTGACCAGGATCCAGCGCTCCTTCTCACCCGAGCGTCCCGTGCGGGTCAGGGCGTAGCCGCCGGTGAGCTTCTCACCCTCCAGCCAGACGGTGAGGTGCCCTTGGCTGAGGCCGGCCGACATCGGGATCTCCTCGTCCGCGCGGTGGGTCAGGTTGCGGTAGCCGCCGGTGTCCCAGACGATCACCTGTCCGGCACCGTACTCGCCGCTCGGTATGACGCCCTCGAAGTCGAGGTACTCGACCGGGTGGTCCTCGGTACGCATGGCCAGCCGCTTCTCCCCGGGGTCGGTGGACGGGCCCTTGGGCACCGCCCAGGAGACGAGCACCTCGTCCGTCTCCAGGCGGAAGTCGTAGTGGAGGGAGCTGGCGGCGTGCTTCTGGATCACGAAGCGGCTGCGGCCACCGCCCGGCCGGGGCGGCGCCCCCATGGGTTCGGGGGTGCGGGCCGGCCGCCTCCTGGAGTGGTACCGGCGGAGTGCCTCGTTCTCGCCTTGAGCGGACATACCGCCCGCGTGCCCGTGGACCGCCCTGGCAAACGAGGGCCGGCCGCGGCGCGAGGCGTCTCGGTGCGGTCCGGGCTCCCCCGGCTGCGCCGCCAAGCCCGTGGCGGCGTGTTCGAAGGCCTCGCCGGTCGCGCTCCGGGCCGGTCCGCCGAGGTTCCGGATCCCTCCCGCCCGCGGGGTTCCGACGGCCGTCGAGATCGGCGATCATAAGCCGCCGACCTCCGACGGAGAGAGGAACTCCCATGGGCCGACTCCAGATGGGAAAGGGCGTATTACGCCGCAAGCCGATCGAACAGATCCAGGAGGCCGCTCCGAGCGAGCAGCTGACCCGGACGCTGGGTGTCTGGCAGCTCACCGCCATCGGAGTGGGCGGGATCATCGGCGCCGGGATCTTCACCCTGGCCGGCACGGTCGCCAACGGCACCGCGGGGCCGGCGGTACTGCTGTCGTTCCTGATCGCCGGTGTCGCCAGCGCCGCCGCGGCCTTCTCCTACGCGGAGTTCGCCGGGCTCATCCCCAGGGCCGGTTCGGCCTACACCTACGGCTACGCGGTGCTGGGCGAGCTGGCGGGCTGGCTCATCGGCTGGGACCTGCTCCTCGAGTACACCGCGATCGTCGCCGTCGTCGCCATCGGGATATCCGGCTACTTCTCGTTCCTCGTCGGCGAGTTGGGCATGGACATCCCCGCCTGGATGCTCGGTGCGCCGGGGACCGGGGAGGGGCACCGGGTCGACCTGTTCGCCGCTCTGCTGTGCCTGTTGATCGCCTATCTGCTGACCCTGGGCATCAAGAACGCCGCCCGGTTCGAGATGGTCGTGGTGGGCCTGAAGGTCCTGGTGGTGCTGCTGGTGATCGTGGTGGGCTTCTTCCACGTCAAGACCGGCAACTACCGGCCGTTCTTCCCGTTCGGCGTCGGTGGGGCGCTCACCGGCGCCGCCACGGTCTTCTTCGCCGTCTTCGGTTACGACGCGATGAGTACCGCGGCGGAGGAGTCCAAGGACTCACAGCGCCACATGCCGCGGGCGATCCTGTACTCCCTGGCGATCGCCATGGTGCTGTACGTGCTGGCCTGTCTCGCACTGACCGGGATGCAGAACTACCGGGAAATCGACCCGGAGAGCGGTTTCTCCTCCGCGTTCAAGTCGGTCGGTCTCAGCGGACTGGCCGATGTGATCGCCGTCGGTGCGATCATCGGCATCCTTTCGGTGATGTTCACCTTCCTGCTGGGGGTGACCCGGGTCTGGTTCTCGATGAGCCGGGACGGCCTGCTGCCCAGGTGGTTCGCCAAGACGCACCCGACCCGCCACGTGCCGACCCGGGTCACCTGGATCGCCGGGGGTGTCTCCGCGGTCATCGCGGGCTTCCTGCCGATCGCGGAGGCGGCGGAGCTGACGAACATCGGCATCCTGCTCGCCTTCGTCGTGGTGTGCAGCGCCGTCATCGTGCTGCGCTACCGGCAGCCCGAGCTGCCGCGCACCTACCGCTGCCCGGGGATGCCGGTGGTCCCGGTCATCGGCATCGTCTTCTCGCTCTGGTTGGTGACGTTCCTGAACTGGGAGACATGGGTCCGGTTCGCCGTGTGGTTCGTCATCGGGATCACCGTCTACTTCTGCTACTCCTACCGCCACTCGCTGCTCAACGGGGATCGGGTGCCCGAGCGGAACGACGGTTCCCGGACCGAGCGGAGCTCTGAGGAGCCGCAGCCGTAGCGGGAGGCGGGAGGCCCTGCCGGGGAGAGAGCAGGGCCTCCCGGCCCGACGGGCCGTGGCGGTGGCCACGGGCGCTCAGCCAGCGGTGGACGGGGCGCCGCCGGCGTCCCGGAGTGCGCGGCGCGCCTCGTGCGTGGGGCCGTCCGGCACCGATGCGGGGCGGTCGGAGGCGAACTCCCGGCGGAGGACCGGCACGACCTCCTCCCCCAGGATGTCCAGTTGCTCGAGCACGGTTTTCAGCGGCAGTCCGGCGTGGTCCATGAGGAACAGCTGCCGCTGGTAGTCGCCGAAGGTGTCACGGAAGGTCAGGGTCTTGTCGATGACCTGCTGGGGGCTGCCCACGGTGAGCGGTGTCTGCTCGGTGAACTCCTCCAGCGTCGGGCCGTGGCCGTAGACCGGCGCGTTGTCGAAGTAGGGCCGGAACTCCCGCACCGCGTCCTGGGAGTTCCGCCGCATGAAGACCTGCCCGCCGAGCCCGACCACGGCCTGCTCGGGGGTGCCGTGGCCGTGGTGGGCGAAGCGCTCCCGGTAGAGCCCGATCAGCCGGGCGAAGTGCTCCTTGGGCCAGAAGATGTTGTTCGCGAAGAACCCGTCGCCGTAGTAGGCGGCCTGTTCGGCGATCTCGGGGCTGCGGATCGAGCCGTGCCAGACGAACGGGGGGACGCCGTCCAGGGGCCGCGGTGTGGAGGTGAACCCCTCCAACGGGGTGCGGAAGCGTCCCCGCCAGTCCACCGCCTCCTCCCGCCAGAGCCGGTGCAGCAGGGCGTAGTTCTCGATGGCCAGCGGGATGCCCTGCCGGATGTCCTGGCCGAACCACGGGTAGACCGGTGCGGTGTTGCCGCGGCCCATCATCAGGTCGACGCGGCCGCCCGCCAGGTGCTGGAGCATGGCGAAGTCCTCGGCGATCTTCACCGGGTCGTTGGTCGTGATCAGCGTGGTGGAGGTGGAGAGCAGGAGCCGCTCGGTCCGGGCCGCGATGTAGCCGAGCATGGTGGTCGGCGAGGACGGCACGAAGGGCGGGTTGTGGTGCTCTCCGGTCGCGAAGACGTCCAGCCCCACCTCTTCGGCTTTGAGCGCGATGGCGACCATCGCGTTGATCCGCTCGTGCTCGGTCGGCGTCCGGCCGGTCGTGGGGTCAGGGGTGACGTCACCCACGGTGAAGATCCCGAACTGCATCACTGGGCCCACTCCCTAGGTAGTTTACGCTTCAATCACCTTACCTCCTCTCGCCGCCGCTCATGAGGTCGCCCGGGCGGCCGCTCGCCCGGCGACCCTGCCGGAGAAGAGGCAGCCGCCGAGGAAAGTGCCCTCCAGTGAGCGGTAGCCGTGCATTCCGCCGCCGCCGAAGCCGGCCGCCTCCCCGGCCCCGTACAGGCCGGGCACGGGCTCGCCCTCAGCGTCCAGGACGCGACCGGACAGGTCGGTGTGCAATCCGCCGAGGGTCTTGCGGGTGAGGACGTGCAGCCGGACGGCGACGAGCGGGCCGGCCCGCTCGTCGAGAACGCGGTGCACGGCGGCGGTGCGGACCAGCCGGTCGCCGAGATACCTGCGACTGCCCCGCACGGCGGTCAGCTGGAGGTCCTTGGTGTACGGGTTGGCTACCTCCCGGTCCCGCTCGGTGATCTCCCGGCGCAGCTCCGCCTCGTCGATCAGCGGTTCCCCGGTGAGTCCGTTCATGCCCCGGACCAGCGCGGCCAGGTCCCGGGCCACGACGAAGTCGGCTCCGTGGTCCATGAACGCCCTGACCGGCCCCGGCACCTCGGCGCGCGCCCGGCCGATGACTCCGCGGACGCTCCGGCCGGTGAGGTCCGGGTTCTGCTCCGACCCCGAGAGGGTGAACTCCTTGCCGATGATCCGCTGGTTCAACACGAACCAGGTGTGCTCGTAACCGGTCCGCAGGATGTGCTCCAGGGTGCCGAGCGTGTCGAAACCGGGAAAGAGCGGCACCGGCAGCCGCTTCCCGCCGGCGTCGAGCCAGAGTGAGGACGGCCCGGGCAGGATCCGGATCCCGTGCCCCTCCCAGACCGGGTTCCAGTTCTGGACACCCTCGGTGTAGTGCCACATGCGGTCCCGGTTGACGATGGCGCCGCCGGCCCGCTCGGTGATCTCCAGCATCCGCCCGTCGACGTGGGCGGGAACCCCCGACAGCATGCGCCTGGGCGCCGGGCCGAGCCGCTCGGGCCAGTTGCGCCGCACCAGCTCGTGGTTGCCGCCGATACCGCCGGAGGCGACGATGACCACCCCCGCCGTCAGCTCGAACTCACCGACCACCGTGCGCGAACTCGCCTCGCCGCGCCGGACGCCGCTGGGCTCCAGGACGGCGCCCCGCACCCCCTGGACCCGGCCGTCGGTGACGACGACTTCGTCGACCCGGTGCCGGAAGCGCAGCTCGACCCGGCCGCGGTCGACGCCCTCACGCACCCTGCGCTCGAACGGTTCGACCAGCCCCGGGCCGGTGCCCCAGGTGATGTGGAAACGGGGCACCGAGTTGCCGTGTCCGCGTGCGTCGTAACCTCCGCGCTCGGCCCAGCCCACGACAGGGAAGAGCCGGACGCCCAGCGAGCGGAGCCAGGACCGCTTCTCCCCCGCCGCGAAGTCGACGTAGGCCTCGGCCCAGCGGCGGGGCCAGTGGTCCTCCGGCCGGTCGAAGCCGGCCGTGCCCTGCCAGTCCTGCCAGGCCAGCGCGTGGCTGTCGCGGATGCGCAGCCGACGCTGCTCGGGTGAGTCCACCAGGAACAGTCCGCCGAACGACCAGTGGGCCTGTCCGCCGAGTGAGCCTTCCGGCTCCTGGTCCAGGACGATCACCCGGCGGCCGGCTTCGGCCAGCTCCGCGGCGGCCACCAGTCCGGCCAGTCCGGCACCGACCACGATCGCATCGGCCGTGTGGGCCATCGGGCCACCTCTTCCACCGTCGAGTCCGTTTCGGCTCCACGCTCTCCGAGCCGGTCCGGTGCGACAAGCGTTCGTCGTCGACGGTGATCAGAGGGTTATCAGTCGCGCGACGGTACTGCCGGACCGAGGCGCCTCTCGGACGTGACGGATCGGCCGTGTGCCACCGGACGCGGACGAGGGTGCCGTCGCCCGGGGCGCGGCACCCTCGTGGCGGCGAGCCGTGGGGCCCGCCGTGTCAGCCCCGCGGCTTCACCCCTTGGCGTGCTTGGCCTGCTTGCCGTCCGTCAGCGGGCTGCGCAGGACCTCGTTGCAGAACCGCACGGTGCCGGTGTTCTCCACGTACCTCGCCGTCACCCAGACCGGGCGGTCGCGCAGCAGGTACCAGATGTTGTTGCCCTCGACGTTCTCCGCGCGGACCTTGCACTTCAGCCCGATCTGTGCGCGGTGGGGCAGCGTGCCCTTCACCGACGAGTCGGTGCTCGGGAACTGCCGCTCCTTGACCCCCTGGACCGCGATGACCGTTCCGTACGGCTTGGCGGGGGCGGCGACGGCCGCCGGAGGTGCCGCGGCGACTGCCGGGCTCCCGGCCATCAGCAGGGCGGCCACTGCTCCGGCGGCCTTGAGATGGGGCTTGCGGGCCAACTGCGCGAACCTGAACATGACGTGCTCCCCTTTTCCCAGAGTGAAACGAGACTTCGTCACGCTTCACTCTGGGAAATCCAGGCAAACCCGAACACCTTCCCGGCCCTCCGTTCGGGGGAACGGACCCTCCGTGACCGGGGCACCCACGGTGCGTCCTCTTGGACAGGGCTTCGGGAAGCGGAAACTCGTCCTGCACGACCGGGCGGTACGCGGTTGCCCCCGAGCATGGTCACCAGTCGGAAAGGGTCGGGCGGACGCCGCCGGTGGTACGACGGCCCAGACGGCCGGGACCGACGGTCCTCCGGCGTTCAGCTCACCGTTCGGGGCGCCATGAGAATACTGACCACCTCGTCGTCGCTGACCTGGGCGAAGTCCTCGTACCACCGTCCGACGGCCGTGAAGCCCTGGGGTTCGTAGAGGCAGACCAGGTCCTCACCCGCATTCCGGAAGGCTTCCGCGGTGTCGGGAGCCGACACCGGGACCGCCAGCAGCAGTCGGGCCGCGCCACGGTCGTGGACCGAGGCCAGCGCGGCCCGGGCGGTGATCCCGGTCGCGAGCCCGTCGTCGACCACCACCACGCTGCGCTCCCGGAGTTCCGGCGCCTCCCGACCGCGCCGGTAGAGCGCCTCCCGGCGCCGGACTTCGGCGCGCTCCTCCTCCGCCGCGGCGGCGAGTTGGTCGGTGGACAGACCGAGGGCGGCGATTGACCGCTCGTCGTAGATCGGGGGCTGTTCCCCGGCGACCGCGCCGACACCGAACTCCGGGTTGAACGGTGCGCCGATCTTGCGGGAGACCAGGACGTCCAGCGGCGCCCCGAGTGCCCGGGCCACTTCGTCGGCCACCGGAACACCACCCCGGGGCAGCCCGAGGACGACGGGGTCAGGCAGCCGCCCTCGTTCTTCCCGCAGCCGATCGGCGAGCTCCTGACCTGCCTGTCTGCGGTCGCGGAATCGCATGCTCCGGCTCCCTCCGTGGCTGCCGAAGGACCGTGGTACCCGCTGAGCGGCACCCTAAGCCACTGCCCCGAACACCGTCCGCGGTGTGTCGTCCTCGTCACACCACCCGGCCGGTGTGACGGCACGCCGATGACCGCCCCGGAACCAACGGAAACCCGCCGCAGGCAGGCAACGGGCCGTCCAACCACCGAATCGGGCACCCGGGTCGGCGGTTCCGGCTCGCTCCAGGCCGCTGAGCTGGGCACCGCAGGCAGCGAAAGCGGGCACAAACAGTCATCATCCGCCCTCCGTAGAACCTGGCCAGAGCCTTGTCCTACCGGTAGAAACGTCTTCGCAAGCCCGAACGGGCATCGCCGGGCCCGCCAGACAGATCATGGAAACAGGTGTTGTGCCGTTGGACGCCGAAGAACGCCGCCGGGGAATCCTGGAGCTCGCCCGGCGCTCGGGCTCGGTGGACGTCGGGAAGCTCTCGGCCGAGTTCCAGGTGTCCAAGGAGACCGTCCGCCGCGATCTGCGGGTGCTCGAAGACCACGGTCTGGTGCGCCGCACGCACGGCGGCGCGTATCCGGTGGAGAGCGCGGGGTTCGAGACCACCCTCGCCTTCCGCACCACCATGCACGTACCGGAGAAGTCCCGGATAGCGGCGGCCGCGGCCGATCTGGTCCGGGACGCCGAGACCGTCTACGTCGACGAGGGCTTCACCCCGCAGCTGATCGCCCAGGTACTCCCCGACGACCGCCCGCTGACCGTCCTCACCTCCTCACTCGCGACCGCCGGCGGCCTCGCCGACCGGGAGCGGACGACCGTGGTCCTCCTGGGCGGACGGGTCCGCGGTGGGACGCTGGCCACCGTGGACCACTGGGCGACCCGGATGCTGGCGGGCTTCGTCATCGACCTCGCCTTCATCGGCGCCAACGGCATCTCCCGGGAACACGGCCTGACCACACCCGACCCAGCGGTCTCGGCCGTCAAGTCCCAGGCAGTACGGGTCTCCCGGCGGAGGGTCTTCGCCGGGGTGCACACCAAGTTCGGAGCGGCCAGCTTCTGCCGGTTCGCCGAAGTCCCGGACTTCGAGGCCATCGTCACCGACACCGGGTTGCCGCTGTCCGAGGCCCATCGCTACTCGCTCCTCGGACCGCAGGTCATCCGGGTGTGAGCCGCGTCCACCGGGACGGCCCCACCCCCGGGCAGCAGTGCCAAGTGTCCCCCCGCCCGCCCCGCGCTCCGGAGCGCCCCGGCCCACGACCAGCTCAGACGAGCGGTTGGGAGAACCCATGCCGAATCGACGACGACATCTGATACGAACCCTGGTGGTGGCCGCGACCTCGGGTGCTCTGCTCACCGGCTGCGCGGGGGCGGGCGGACTCGGCTCCGACCGGGAGACCATCAACGTCCTGATGGTGAACAACCCGCAGATGGTCGAGTTGCAGAAGCTGACGGCGGAGCACTTCACCGCGGAGACCGGCATCAAGGTCAAGTTCACCGTGCTCCCCGAGAACGACGTGCGCGACAAGATCAGCCAGGATTTCGCCAACCAGGCGGGCCAGTACGACGTCGCCACGCTCAGCAACTTCGAAATCCCGTTCTATGCCAAGAACGACTGGCTCCACCCACTGGACGAGTTCGTCGAGGCGGACAGGGAGTTCGACCAGGACGACATCCTGCGCCCGATGCGGGACTCCCTCACCGCCGAGGACGGGAAGCTCTACGGCCAGCCCTTCTACGGTGAGTCTTCCTTCCTGATGTACCGCAAGGACGTCTTCGAGGAAGCGGGTCTGGACATGCCCGACCGTCCGACCTGGAAACAGGTGGCGGAGTTCGCGGCGAAGACCCACGGGGCCAGACCGGGGATGAAGGGCATCTGCCTGCGCGGGCTGCCCGGCTGGGGCGAGTTGATCGCTCCGCTCACCACCGTCGTCAACACGTTCGGCGGCACCTGGTTCACGGAGGACTGGGAGGCCCAACTCACCTCACCGGCGTTCACCAAGGCGACGGAGTTCTACGTCGACCTGGTGCGTTCGCACGGCGAGGCGGGCGCGGCGCAGGCCGGGTACGCCGAGTGCCTGAACAACCTCACCCAGGGGAAGACCGCCATGTGGTACGACGCCACGGCTGCCGCGGGGTCGCTGGAGGCGGCGGGATCACCGGTGAAGGGGAAGATCGGGTACGTCCAGGCCCCGGTCGCCGAGACGGACAGTTCGGGGTGGCTCTACACCTGGGCTTGGGGCATGCAGAAGGTCTCCCGCAAGGCGGACAAGGCCTGGAGGTTCATCTCCTGGGCCTCCGGCAAGGAGTACGAGGAGCTCGTCGGCGAGGAGATCGGCTGGCAGAACGTCCCGGCCGGCAAACGGGCCTCCACCTACGAGAACCCCGAGTACCGCAAGGCGTCGGCGGCCTTCTCGGAGGTCACCCGCCGTTCCATCTCGAGCGCCGATCCACGTGACCCGGGGAAGCAGCCGCGGCCGACCATCGGCATCCAGTTCGTCGACATTCCGGAGTTCTCCGATCTCGGCACGAAGGTCTCCCAGGAGATCAGCGCCGCGATAGCCGGCAGGCAGTCCGTGCAGTCGGCGCTCCGCAGGTCGCAGAAGTTGGCGGAGAAGGTCGGAGAGGAGTACCGGGACTGATGAGTACCCCACTGGCGGACCCCGCTCCGCGCACGGTCGCTCCGGCCTCCGGGGAACCCCCTCGGGCCGGCTCCGGGAAGTCCGACCGGCTCAAGGCCTGGGTGACCCGGGCCCCGCTGCTGCCGGCCCTGGTCTTCCTGATCATCGTCACCCAGCTGCCCTTCGTCACCACCCTGGTGATCTCGTTCTTCGACTGGAACGCCTTCTCCCCAGGAAACCGGAGCTTCGCCGGACTGTCGAACTACGGCGAGGTGGCCACCGATCCCGACCTGCGCAGCTCCGTCCTCACCACCGCCCTGCTGACGGCGACGGTCGTCATCGCCAGTGTGGTGCTCGGGCTGCTGCTGGCACTGCTGCTGGACCGCTCGTTCCGCGGCCGGGGGCTGGTGCGCACCATGCTCATCGCACCGTTCCTGCTGGTGCCGGTGGCCGCGGCGCTGCTCTGGAAGCACGTGCTGTACAACCCCGAGTACGGCCTGCTGAACGGCTCGCTGGTCTGGGTGGCGGAGCTCTTCGGCGCCGATCCGCCGCAGCCGGACTGGATCTCCTCGATGCCGCTGCTGGCCGTAGAGGCCTCCCTGGTTTGGCAGTGGACGCCGTTCATGATGCTGATCCTGCTCGCCGGGTTGCAGAGCAGGCCGCTGGAGACGGTGGAGGCGGCCCGGCTGGACGGCGCGGGGAGCTGGCAGATCTTCCGTTACCTCACCCTCCCGCATCTGCGCCGCTACCTGGAGTTGGGGGTGCTGCTCGGGTCGATCTACATCGTGCAGAACTTCGACGCCGTCTTCACCATCACCTCCGGCGGGCTCGGCACCGCGAACCTGCCCTACACCGTCTACCAGACCTTCTACCAGGCCCACGAGTACGGGTTGGCCTCGGCCGCCGGCGTGCTCGTGGTGATCGGCTCCATCGTCATCGCGACCTTCGCCCTGCGGGTCGTCTCGTCCCTCTTCAGCGAGGAGGTGTCCCGGGCGTGAGCATCCCGACGGAATCCGTACCGCCGAACGCGCCCGCCCTGGTCCGCGGCCGCCGCCGCGGTGCCGCCCTCACCCTGCTCACCTGGGTGGTCGGGGTGCTGTTCGTCCTACCCATGGTCTGGATGGTGCTGACCTCCTTCCACTCCGAGCCGGACGCGGCGACCAGCCCGCCCTCGCTGGCCGCGCCGCTCACGCTGGACGCCTACCGCCAGTTCTTCGGCTCCGGCGGTGGAGGGAGCCCCTGGCCGCCGCTCCTCAACTCGCTGTGGGCGAGCACCGCCTCCACCCTGCTGGTGCTGGTGCTGGCACTGCCGGCGGCCTACGCGCTCTCGCTGCGCCGGGTGAAGAAGTGGACCGACGTGCTCTTCTTCTTCCTGTCCACGAAGATGCTGCCGGTGGTCGCCGGGCTCCTGCCGATCTTCCTGTTCGCCAAGAACACCGGGTTGCTCGACAACATCTGGCTGCTGGTCCTCCTGTACACCTCGATGAACCTGCCCATCGCGGTGTGGATGCTGCAGTCCTTCCTCGCCGACGTGCCGGACTCGTTGATCGAGGCGGCGCAGATCGACGGGGCACGGCTGCCGGCCGTCCTCACCCGGGTGGTGGCGCCGGTGGTCGGTCCCGGCATCGCCGCGACCGCGTTGATCTGCTTCATCTTCAGCTGGAACGAGCTGCTCTTCGCCCGTGTGCTGACCGCGGTGGTCGCCCAGACCGCGCCGGTCTTCCTGACCACCTTCGTCACCAGTCAGGGGCTGTTCCTGGCCCAGCTGTGTGCCGCGTCGGTCGTCATCTCCCTGCCGGTGCTCGTCGCCGGGTTCGCCGCCCAGGACAAACTCGTCCAGGGCCTGTCTCTTGGAGCCGTCAAATGAGGGCCGCACTCATCGAAGCCCCCGGCAAGGTAACGCTCACCACCGTCCCCGACCCCACCCCGGGCCCGCGGGAAGTCGTGGTGGACGTGGCGGCCTGCGGCCTCTGCGGCACCGATCTGCACATTCTGCAGGGCGAGTTCGCGCCGACCCTGCCGATCGTCCCCGGACACGAGTTCGCCGGTGAGGTCGTGGGCCTCGGCAGCGAGGTGAGCGAACTCGCCCTGGGCGACCGGGTCGCGGTCGACCCGTCGCTGTACTGCTACGAGTGCCGTTACTGTCGTTCGGGGCACAACAACCTGTGCGACCGGTGGGCGGCGATCGGGGTGACCGTCTCCGGCGGCGCCGCTGAGTACGCGGTCGCTCCGGTGGCCAACTGCGTACGGCTCCCGGACCACGTGTCGGTGGCCGACGCCGCGCTCATCGAGCCGCTCTCCTGCGCGGTACGCGGGTACGACGTGCTCGGCAGCCGACTCGCCGCCCAGGTGCTGATCTACGGCTCGGGCACCATGGGGCTGATGATGCTCGAACTGGCCAAGCGCACCGGGGCAGCGGCGGTCGACGTCGTCGACGTCAATCCGGAGCGGCTGGCCACGGCTCGGCAGCTGGGCTGCTCCCGGGCCGCCGCCGGCGCCGAGGAGTTGGACCGGCCGCAGGGCTGGGACGTGGTGATCGACGCCACCGGCAACGCCGCGGCCATCCAGGACGGGATCGGCCGGGTGGCCAAGGCCGGCACCTTCCTGCAGTTCGGGGTCTCCGACTACGCGACCACCGCCACCATCGAGCCGTACAAGATCTACAACCAGGAGATCACCATCACCGGCTCGATGGCCGTGCTGCACAGCTACGAGCGGGCCGCCGAGCTGTTCGCCACCGGTGTGCTGGACCCGGAGGTCTTCATCAGCCACCGGCTGCCCCTGGAGCGGTACCCCCAGGCGATGGAACAGTTCCGCTCCGGGCAGGGCAGGAAGATCGTGGTGGAGCCCTGAGGCCCACCCGCTTCCCACCGGGGCCGCCCGGCGGCCGACGCCGGGCGGCTCAGCGGATCGGCATCCCGGACAGGGTGCGGGCGATGACCAGCCGCTGGATCTCGCTCGTCCCCTCGAAGATGCTGTAGATCGCCGCGTCGCGGTGCATACGCTCCACCGGGTACTCGCGGGTGTAGCCGTTGCCGCCCAGGATCTGCATCGCCTGAGCGGTGACCTTCTTGGCCACCTCACCGGCGTACAGCTTGGACATGGACCCCTCGGCGGAGGTGAACGGCTTGCCCGCCATCGCCATCCAGGAGGCGCGCCAGACCAGCAGCCGGGCGGCGTCGATCTGGGTGCGCATATCGGCGAGCTGGAAGGCGACTCCCTGGTTGTCGATGATCGGCCGGCCGAACTGCACCCGGGTCTTGGCGTACTCCAGGGCCACCTCGTAGGCGGCACGGGCGATGCCGACCGCCTGCGCTCCGACGGCCGGGCGGGAGGCCTCGAAGGTGGCCATGGCGGCGTTCCTGACCCTCTCCCCGCCGCTGTCGGGGTTCTTCAGGCGCTCCCGGGCCCGGGCCAGCCGCTCGTCGAGCTTCTCCTTGCCCCCGAGAAGGCAGTGTCCCGGGACTCGGACGTCCTCCAGGACGACCTCCGCGGTGTGGGAGGCCCGGATTCCGTGCTTGCGGAACTTCTGGCCCTGGGAAAGGCCCGGCGTGCCCGGCGGGATCACGAAGGAGGCGTGCCCCCTGGAGCCGAGTTCCGGGTCGACGACCGCGACCACGACGTGGACGTTGGCGATCCCTCCGTTGGTGGCCCAGGTCTTGGTGCCGCCCAGCACCCACTCGTCCTTGGCCTCGTCGTAGCGAGCGCGGGTGCGCATCGCCGCGACGTCGGATCCGGCGTCGGGTTCGGAGGAGCAGAACGCGGCGACCTTGACGTCCTGCGCGTCGCCGTACATCTGGGGCACCCAGGTGCCGATCTGCTCCTCGGTGCCGTTGGCGAGGACGCCGACGGCGGCCAGGCCGGTGCCCACGATGGACAGCCCGATACCCGCGTCGCCCCAGAAGAGTTCCTCCATGGTCAGCGGAATACCGAGACCGGTGGGGTCGAAGTACTGCTGGGCGTAGAAGTCCAGGGAGTACAGGCCGATCTTGGCCGCCTCCTGGATCACGGGCCAGGGGGTCTCCTCTCGTTCGTCCCATTCGGCCGCGGCCGGCCGAATGACCTCGGCCGCGAAACCGTGGATCCAGTCCCGGACTGCCCGCTGATCTTCGTTGAGATCGAGCGTGAACTCCGCCATATCCCCTCCACCTGCACTTACTTACGGTAACCAAAGTCTGTTACCAGCGAGTAGGGCATGTCAACTCCTCAGCCCCCGGTAGCGCTCCGCTGGTCTGGTGTTACGTTGCGCTGCAGCGACTGGTCAGGCGTGGTGGGGAAACGATGGGCAACGTGAGGAAGGAGAGGTCCCGGGCGATGGAGAGGGAGACGGCGACCAGCCAGCGAGCGGTCAGGCAGGAGGCGTCCGAGCGCCGTCGAAGACAGCTGCTGGAGGCGGCCGACCGGGTGGTGCTGCGGGACGGTCCCGGCGCGTCGATGAACGCCATAGCCGCCGAGGCCGGCATCACCAAACCCATCCTCTACCGGCACTTCGGCGACAAGAGCGGCCTGTACCGGGCTCTCGCCGTACGCCACACCAACGCCCTGCTCGCCGGGTTGCGCGCGGCGCTGGACGCGCCGGCCGAGCGCCGGGCCCAGGTCGAGGCCACCCTGGACACCTACCTGGCGGCGATCGAGGCACGGCCGCAGGTATACCGCTTCCTGATGCACCCGAGCGACGACGACCGCGCCACGGGACAGGGCTTCGAGACGGGGCGGCACTCGGCTCCCCTGCTCCGGCGGATGGGTGAGGAGTTGGCCCAGGTCGTCATCGAACGGATCGATCTCGGCCCCGACGGCGAGGCAGCCGCGCGTTCCTGGGGGCACGGCATCGTCGGCATGATGTACGCCGCCGGCGACTGGTGGCTCCGCGAGCGCCCTTTCCCGCGCGGGCAGTTGGTGGGGCACCTCACCGACCTGTTGTGGGGCCGACTGGCTGCGGTGGGCGATCGGCCCGCCGCCAGCGGGGGCTGAGCCGCCGCCGGCACGGCGCCGCCGCGGCGGAGCGGGGCGGGCGAGGACTTGGACGCCGGTCCGCCGGCGCCCGGCGGAGGGAGCCCCCGGCAACCGTCCTCAGCTCCGCGCCCGGTGTGCCCTGGCGGCTGAGCGGAGCACCCGACGCCGCCGCCAACCACTCAGCCGGTCCGCGTAGACCAGGCCGTCGAGATGGTCCGTCTCGTGTTGCAGGCACCGCGCGAAGAAGCCGGTGCCGGCGACGCGGACCGGCGTACCGGTGGCGTCCACCCCCTCGACGACCGCGTGGTCGAAGCGGGGGGTCCGCGCCTCGACGCCCGGCAGCGAGAGGCATCCCTCCGCACCGACCACCAACTCCTCGCCGATCTCCACCAGGCGGGGGTTGACCACGTGTCCGAGGTGGCGGCGGTCCTCGTCGTCGGGGCAGTCGTAGACGAACACGCGCAGGGCCACCCCGACCTGGTTGGCGGCCAGTCCCACGCCGCGCGCCGCGTACATGGTCGCGTACATGTTCTCGATGAGTCCGCTCAGGGCCGCGCCGAACTCGGTGACCTCGGCGCACGGCTGACGGAGCACCGGATCGCCGTACCGCCGCAGCGCCTGCACCGACCCTGAGCTGCCGGGGATCCCGCCGTGTCGCATGCGGAGAAGGATACGGATGGGCCGCGAGCCGTCGAGTCGGCGGGTGGCGGGGTTCGGGATGGGCAGTTGATCTCGGTAGGCTGAGCCTGACCGAAGCCTCCCGGCCGGCGATTCGGCGCGTGGAGAGCGTCCGTTCCTCGGCGGACCGGGTCTGGCTGCGGGCTGCGGCGCGGGATTCGAGGAGGAGCAGGGACGATGTCAGGCAACACGGAGCCGTTGTCGCCGCGAGCCAAACTGGCCGTGACGGCGGGCAGGGCAGCGGCGGCGGTATCCCGAGCGGCAGGCCGCGGCAGCGGATCGGTGATCGGCGGCAAGGTGGCGCTGCGGCTCGACCCGGACCTGCTGGCCCGGGTGGCGCAGCACCTCGACGTCGTCCTGGTCTCCGCGACGAACGGCAAGACGACCACCACCCGGTTGATCGCCGAGGCGCTCCGGGCCAGTGGCCCGGTGGTCTCCAACGCGCTGGGCGCGAACATGCCGGCCGGCATCACCTCCGCGCTCGCCGGAGGTTCGGACGCCAAGTACGGCGTCATCGAGGTCGACGAGAAGTACCTCGCCGGGGTCGCCCGGGACGTCACCCCGAAGGCGATCGCCCTGCTCAACCTCTCCCGCGACCAGCTCGACCGGGCCGGCGAGACCCGGATGCTCGCCGAGAAGTGGCGGGAGGGCCTGGCCGGCAACAAGGCGATCACCATCGCCAACTGCGACGACCCGCTCATCGTCTGGGCCGCCTCCTCCTCCCCCAACGTCATCTGGGTCGCCGCGGGGCAGGAGTGGAAGGACGACGCGTGGTCCTGCCCGTCCTGCGGAGGGGTCCTGCAGCGCCCCGACGACGACTGGCTCTGCGCCGACTGCGGTTTCCGGCGGCCGGCGCCCAGCTGGGCCCTCTCCGGCGACTCGGTACTGGACCCGCACGGATCGGCGTGGCCGATCCGGCTCCAGCTCCCCGGTCGGGCCAACAAGGCCAACGCCACCACCTCCGCCGCCGTGGCCGCGGTCTTCGGGGTGCCGCCGCAGGTCGCTCTGGAGCGGATGTACGACGTCCAGGCCGTCGCCGGCCGCTACGACGTCATCTCCTTCCAGGGGCGCGAACTGCGGCTGCTGCTGGCGAAGAACCCGGCCGGCTGGTTGGAGACGTTCTCGCTGATCGAGCCGCCGCCCGCCCCGGTGATCCTCTCGGTCAACGCCCGCCCCGCGGACGGCACGGACACCTCCTGGCTGTGGGATGTCGACTATCCGCGCCTGGCCGGCCACCCGATCCTGGTGATCGGCGAACGGAAGTTGGACCTGGCGGTCCGCCTCGAGGTCGCGGGGCTCGACTTCCGGGTCTGCGAGACGGCCGAGGAGGCCGTGCGGCAGGCTCCGCCCGGCCGGATCGAGGTGATCGCCAACTACACGGCCTTCCAGGACCTGCGCCGCCGCGTGGGCAACTGACCCGGCCCCGACCCACAGAGGAAACCGAGCATGAGCGAGAGCAGCCTGCGTCTGGTCTGGATCTACCCGGACCTGCTGAGTACCTACGGTGACCAGGGCAACGCGCTGGTGGTGGAGCGCCGGGCCCGGCAGCGGGGACTGGACGTGACGCGCCTGGACGTACGGAGCGACCAGCCGCTCCCCACCTCCGGCGACATCTATCTGATCGGCGGCGGAGAGGACCGCCCGCAGCGGCTGGCCGCGGAGCGTCTCCGCCGGGACGGGGGGCTCAGCCGGGCCGTCGCCGACGGTGCGGCCGTCTTCGCGGTCTGCGCCGGCTACCAGATCCTGGGGCACGAGTTCGTCAACGATCTGGGCGAGCGGGAGGCCGGGCTCGGTGTCCTGGACGTGGTCAGCACCCGCAGTGGGGACCAGCGGTGCGTGGGCGACCTGCTCGCCGACATCGACGGGACGCTGGGGCTTCCGCCGCTGACCGGCTTCGAGAACCACCAGGGGATCACCCGCCTCGGCGCGGGGGCCAAGCCGTTCGCACGGGTGCGGTTCGGTCACGGCAACGGCAGCGGGGACGGTACGGAAGGCGCCTACAGCGGCAACGTGTTCGGCACCTACATGCACGGTCCGGTGCTGGCCCGCAACCCGCTGATCGCCGATCTGCTGCTGAAGCTCGCCCTTGAGGTGGACACGCTGCCACCGACCGACGACCGCTGGTACGAGGCGCTCCGGGAGGAGCGGATCGCCGCCGCCACCCAGTCGGCCTGAGCCGGCTCGTTCCACCGCCCGGGGGAGGACGCCGGCACCACCGGCCTCCCCCGGGCGGTGGTCGCAGAGCAGCGGGGCTGCGATCGGCACCCGGCCGAGTTCCCGGCCGGGTGCCGATCTAGTCTGGTGGTGCGATTCGGTGTGAAATGAGGAGAGCGGAATGGATCACAGCGGGCACGGCATGATCATGGATCTGCCGCCGTTCACGCTGGGGCGAGGTCTGGAGTTCACCGGCGAGCCGTTCTTCCTCGTGGGCAGTGTGCTGGCGCTGGTGCTCTACGGATGGGGGGTGCTGCGGCTGCGCAGGAGAGGCGACAGCTGGCCGGTGTCCCGCACCGTCGCCTTCGTCGTCGGAGTGCTGACCGTCGCCCTGACCATGTGCACCGCTCTCAACGAGTACGGCATGGTCATGTTCAGCGTGCACATGGTGCAGCACATGGTGATCAGCATGCTCTCCCCCATCCTGGTGCTACTGGGCGCTCCGATGACACTGCTGCTGCGTGCGCTGCCCTCGGCGGGGCGGGGTCGCAAGGGCCCGCGGGAACTGCTGGTGGCGCTGCTGCACAGCCGGTACGTGCGCGTCGTCTCACATCCGGTGTTCACGATCCCGATGTTCATCGCGAGCCTGTACGGCCTCTACTTCACGCCGATCTTCGACGCCCTGATGAGCAACAGGGTCGGGCACATCACGATGATGGCGCACTTCCTCGTCGTGGGACTCTTCTTCTTCTGGCCGATCATCGGTGTGGACCCGGGCCCCCACCGTCCCGGCTACGTGATGCGGATGCTCTCGCTCTTCGCCGGAATGCCCTTCCACGCGTTCTTCGGTATCGCGCTGATGATGGCGAGCGAGCCCATGGTGTCGACCTACTTCGATCCACCGGCCTCGCTGGGCATCGACGTCCTGGCCGACCAGAACGCGGCGGGGGGCATCGCCTGGGCGTTCAGCGAGGTGCCCTCGGTGCTGGTGCTGGTGGCGCTGCTGTTCCAGTGGTACCGGTCGGAGGAGCGCGCCTCGCGCCGCTCGGACCGTGCGGCCGACCGCGACGGCGACCAGGAGCTGCTGGCCTACAACGCCTACCTGGCCTCGCTCCAGGGGCGTGGGCAGTAGCCCGACCGACTCCGGTAGCGCCCTCCTCTCCTCGGGGCGACGATGGCTGTCCGGCCCCCGGCCCGGGTTCCGGTCCCCGGCCGGGACCGCTGGATCGGCCGGGGTAGCGAGGAGGGTGCCGAGATGGCCGGTGCTGCGAAGACGATGGCGGGCTGCACGGTGGTCGGCTTGATCTTTGTCACCGCCTACACGGTGGCGCTGGGAACCAGCGCCTGGCTGTGGCTGACCTGGTCCGTGCTGTGCCTCATGACGCTGGGGCTCGCCGTGACGCGGCGCACAGGCGGCTGACCCAACTCACCTGAGGAGCCCCCCTCCGCCCCGGCACCGCTCCGGGACGGGGCTGTTCCACCGCTCCGCGGTCTGTGCCCGAGCTGACGACTCGGCCGCTCTTTCGGGACCCGCCTCAGGGTTCGCCCCGCCTCAGGGGCTGTTCCACCGCCTCAGCCGGCACGCCTCCGCGGCGGCCGGCTCTGCCGCGCGCCTCCCGCGGGCCCCCGACCACACCGCTCAGTGGTACGGGCTGTCCGGTCAGCGCACTTGACGCACCCCACGCACCCGTGAACCATCATGTCCGCGTCATTACGCGAAGGCCCGGTACCCCCCACACTCATCGGAGCCCACCGTGACACGTCACTTCCGTCTGCGCGGCACAGCCGTGGCCGCTGCCGCCTGCACCGCGCTGCTCACCGGACTCCTCGGCACCGCCAACGGAGCCGAAGCCGCCCGGGCGCCCGCCCTGGCGGCGCCCGACATCCCGATACAACAGGTCAAGGCACACCTGGGCGAACTGCAGTCGATAGCCGAGGCGAACGGCGGCGACCGCGCCCACGGACGGCCGGGATACCGGGCCTCGCTCGACTACATCAAGGGCCAGTTGGACTCCGCGGGCTTCACCACCACCGTCCAGGAGTTCACCCAGAGCGGCACCACCGGCTACAACCTGGTCGCCGACTGGCCCGGCGGCGACCCGGACGCGGTGGTGATGGTCGGGTCTCATCTGGACTCCGTCACCGCCGGTCCCGGCATCAACGACAACGGCTCCGGATCGGCGGGGATACTGGAGGTCGCGCTCGCCGTGGCCCAGAACGACCTGCAGCCGGCCAAACACCTCCGGTTCGCCTGGTGGGGAGCCGAGGAACTCGGCATGGTCGGTTCCAAGCACTACGTGAACGACCTCGCCTCCGACGAACGGTCGAAGATCGCCTCCTACCTCAACTTCGACATGATCGGTTCGCCGAACCCCGGATACTTCGTCTACGACGACGACCCGGCCCTGGAGAAGGTCTTCAAGGACTGGTACGCCGCCAGGGACATTCCCACCGAGATCGAGACCGAGGGCGACGGGCGTTCCGACCACGCCAGCTTCAAGTCGGCCGGAATTCCGGTGGGTGGGCTCTTCACGGGCGCCAGCACCCGGATGACCAGCGAGCAGGCGGAGAAGTGGGGCGGCCAGGCGGGAGCCCCCTTCGACCCCTGCTACCACTCCTCGTGCGACACCACCGAGAACATCGACGACACCGCGTTGGACAACAACAGCGACGCCATCGCACACGCGGTCTGGGAGCTCAGCACCTGATCCGGTCGCGACACGCCGGGTGACACCGATGGCTCCGAACGGGCTACCGCGATCGGGCTATCCGGTGTCACCGGCGAAAGGCCCCCTGACGGCGCTCCGTTCAGCCGTCCGCCCGCCCTCCCCGTGCCGCTCCGCCGCTGGTGGGCGAGGGGGCGGGCGCCTCGGGGAGGGCATCGAGCCCCCTCGGGTCCGCTGGAGGCAGAGGGTCGATCGTCAGGTGACACGGCGTCGACGCGTTCCGGAAAGCAGCGGCCTGGTGCGCGACCATCCCGGAGACGGGCAAGCCCCCGCCACCACGGCGGGGCGGTCCGGGGCGGAAGCCGAGTCCTGCCGCCGCCTCGGACCTCTGGTCGACACCGCGGTGGCGGCAGGAGTGGAGGCGGCCTGGGATGTCGGAGCGCCCACGCGGAGCGAACGGGACCGGGGAAAGCCCGACCGGACGGCTTCGCCAGTGCGCGTCCGACGAGGCCGGCCACCACAGGCTGCCGACGAAGGGTTGTGCATTGCCTGCATACGGATCCGGCTCCCCGCACCGCGTTCGCTCACGGTTCTCCCGACTCGGTGCCGCCTCCGCCCTCACCTCCGCGGCTGTCGCCTGCACGATGCTGGCTCCCGCCGCGGCTTCCCCGGCCCAGGCGGCCACCCACTCGGCCAAGGCGCTGCGGATCGCGGCCTCGAAGAAGGGCGCGCCCTACCAGTACGGCGCCGTGGGACCGCACCGTTTCGACTGCTCGGGCCTGACGCTGTACGCCTTCGGTCGGGCGGGGAAGCAGCTGCCGCGGACGGCGGACGCCCAGTTCCGCAGCGCCCGCCGGATCAGTGCCGCCGAACGCGCCCCGGGCGACCTGGTGTTCTTCCACTCCGCCGGCCACGTCTACCACGTGGGGATCTACGCCGGCCAGGGAAAGATCTGGCACTCGCCCAAGAGCGGCTCGGTGGTGCGGCTGGAGAAGATCTGGACCGAAGCCGTCCGGTACGGCCGGGTGGGCTGAGCGCCGGACACCGTGGACCGTGCCCCCACTTCCCGTCCGACGTGCCCGTCCGACGTGCCGGTGCTCCGGCTCCCGCGGCGGCCGGCACGCCGGACGGGTGCCGGGCGGGTGCCGGACGGCTACGAGCCGGCGGGGGCGGTGGTTGCGATCGTCTCGACCGCCGTCGCCAGCTGTGCCGGCGACAGGTCGGCGCGTGCGGTAAGCCGCAGCCGGGAGACGCCGTCCGGCACCGACGGCGGGCGGAAGCATCCGACCAGGAGCCCGGCCGACCGGCAGTCGGCCGCCCAGCGCGCGGCGGCCTCGGGCGACGGGGCCTGCACGGAGATCACGGCGGCGTCGGGGCGGGCGGCGGTGATACCGGCGTCGGTCAACCGCTCATGGAGCTCGCCTGCCACCTCCCGCACCCGCTCCGCCCGCCGGGGTTCGTCGCTCAGGAGGCGCAGCGCGGCCAGCGCGGCACCGGTGGCGGCCGGAGCGAGCCCGGTGTCGAAGACGAAGGTGCGCGCGGTGTTGACCAGGTGGTCGATCACCCGGGCCGGGCCGAGAACCGCGCCCCCCTGGCTGCCGAAGGCTTTCGAGAGGGTGACGGTCGCGACGGTGTCCGATCTTCCCGCCAGACCTGCCGAGTGCGCCGCTCCACGGCCCCCGGCTCCGACCACGCCGAGACCGTGCGCGTCGTCGAGCACCAGTGCTGCACCGCGCTCCCGGCAGACGGCGGCCAGCGCCGGCAGTGGGGCGGCGTCACCGTCGACGGAGAACACCGTGTCGCTGACCACCATCGACCTGCCGTCGTGACCGTCGAGGGCCTTGCCCACCGCCCCCGGGTCGGCGTGCGGGGCCACGACCGTCTTCGCCCGGGAGAGCCGGCAGCCGTCGATGAGGGAGGCGTGGTTGGCCGCGTCCGAGACCACCAGAGTCTCGCGGTCGCTGAGCGAACCGACCGCCGCGAGGTTGGCGGCGTACCCGGAGGAGAAGACCAGCGCGGCCTCGAAACCGCAGAAGCGGGCGAGTTCACGCTCCAACTCCGCGTGGAGCTCGGTGCTGCCGGTGACCAGACGTGAGCCGGTGGCGCCGGCGCCCCAGCGCCGCGCCGCGCCGGCGGCCGCTTCGACGATCTCCGGGTGGCGGGCCAGGGCGAGGTAGTCGTTTCCCGCCAGGTCGAGGAGGGCGTCCTCCGCCGGACGCGGCCGGAGGGTCCGCACGAGCCCTGACCGGGCCCGGGCGTCGGCATGTTCCCCGAGCCAGTCGAACGGATCCTGGCGCATCCCGCTCCCCTTCCTGCCCACCGCGCCGCTGGCGGGGCTCGTGCCGACGGTAGTCCCGTGGCGAGCCGTTACGGGTGTCGCGACGCACAGACCTGCCAGCTGCGGAGTTGTCCGGTCCCTCCTTGGTGCGGCTCGGCGGCGTGGTGGAGGATCGAGGCCATGGAGCTGCTGAAAACGCTGGTGGACAAGGGACTGCGGCCCGAACCGCCGACCCGGGACGAGGCGCTCGCCGTGCTGGCGACGACGGACGACGAACTCCTCGATGTGGTGGCCGCCGCCGGACGGGTGCGCCGCCGCTGGTTCGGCCGCCGGGTGAAGCTCAACTACCTGGTCAACCTGAAGTCCGGGCTCTGTCCCGAAGACTGCTCATACTGCTCGCAACGGCTCGGTTCGCGCGCCGAGATCCTCAAGTACACCTGGCTGAAGCCCGAGGAGGCGGCAGCCGCCGCGGAGGCCGGCGTGGCCGGCGGGGCGAAGCGGGTCTGCCTGGTGGCGAGCGGGCGGGGCCCGACCGATCGGGACGTGGACCGGGTCTCGCAGACCATCGAGGCGGTCAAGGCGGCCAACGAGGGCGTCGAGGTGTGCGCCTGCCTCGGTCTGCTCTCCGACGGGCAGGCGGAGCGGCTGCGCTCGGCGGGGGCCGACGCCTACAACCACAACCTCAACACCTCTGAGGCGACCTACGGCGACATCTGCACCACCCACGACTTCTCCGACCGGGTGTCGACGGTGCGACAGGCGCAGACGGCCGGTCTGTCCGCCTGCTCCGGGCTGATCGCCGGGATGGGAGAGTCCGACGAGGATCTCGTCGATGTCGTCTTCGCGCTGCGCGACCTCGATCCCGACTCGGTTCCGGTGAACTTCCTGATCCCGTTCGAGGGCACACCGCTTTCGAAGGAGTGGCACCTCACGCCACAGCGGGCGCTGCGCATCCTGGCGATGGTGCGGTTCGTCTGCCCCGACGTGGAGGTCCGGCTCGCCGCGGGCCGCGAGGTGCACCTGCGGTCGCTCCAACCGCTGGCGCTCCACCTGGCCAACTCGATCTTCCTCGGGGACTACCTGACCAGTGAGGGCCAGGCGGGACGGGCGGACCTGGACATGATCGCCGACGCCGGTTTCGAGGTGGAGGGCGTGCGTACCGAGACGCTGCCGGAACATCGGGCAGGCACGGGCTCCCCCGTACCGCGGGCCGGGCAGGCGCGGGCCGACCTCGTCTCGGTCCGTCGCCGCGGCACCGGGACCGAGCTGCCGCCCAATGCCTGAGCGGCTCGGCACCGAGGAACTGCTGGCCCTCGATCGACAACACGTCTGGCACCCCTACGGCCCGATGCCCGGCCGCCAGGCACCCCTGGTGGTGGATTCGGCCTCGGGTGTCCGGCTGAGGCTGGCGGAGCCTGCCGAGGGGCGGAGCGAACTGGTCGACGGGATGTCCTCGTGGTGGTCGGCCATCCACGGGTACAACCACCCGGTGCTCAACGCTGCCGCGCACCGGCAGTTGGAGCGGATGAGTCACGTGATGTTCGGCGGACTCACCCACGAGCCGGCCGTCCGGCTCGCCGCCCGGCTGGTGGAGATCACCCCGGAACCGCTGTCGCACGTCTTCCTCGCGGACTCCGGTTCGGTTTCGGTCGAGGTCGCGGTGAAGATGTGCCTGCAGTACTGGCGGTCCCGCGGCCGTCCGGCCAAGCAGCGCCTGCTGACCTGGCGGGGCGGCTACCACGGCGACACCTGGCATCCGATGTCGGTCTGCGACCCGGACGGCGGGATGCACGAGCTGTGGTCGGGCCTGCTGCCGCGGCAGGTGTTCGCCGACGCTCCGCCGCCCGGTTTCGAGAAGGGGCTCGACGAGACCTACGCCGACCGGCTCCGGCAGCTGGTCGCCCGGCATGCGCAGGAGCTCGCGGCGGTGGTCGTGGAACCGGTCGTGCAGGGCGCCGGCGGCATGCGCTTCCACTCCCCGGGCTATCTGCGGGTGCTGCGGGAGGCCTGCGACGAGCACGACGTCCTGCTGGTCTTCGACGAGATCGCCACCGGTTTCGGCCGGACCGGGGAGCTCTTCGCGGCGGAGCACGCCGGGGTCGGTCCGGATGTGATGTGCGTCGGCAAGGCTCTGACCGGCGGCTATCTCACTCTGGCGGCGACATTGTGCAGCTCTGAGGTGGCGGAGGGCATCTCCAGCGGGGAGATGCCGGCCCTTGCCCACGGCCCGACGTTCATGGGCAATCCACTGGCGTCGGCGGTGGCCGGGGCCTCGACGGAGCTTCTCCTGGCACAGGACTGGCGGCGGGAGGTGAACCGCATCGAGGCGGGGCTGCGGGCCGGTCTGTCCGGGGCCGCCAGGCTGCCGGGCGTGCGTGAGGTGCGGGTGCTGGGCGCCATCGGGGTGGTCCAGCTCGACCACGAGGTCGACATCGCGGCGGCCACCCGGGCGGCGGTGCGGGAGGGTGTCTGGCTCCGCCCCTTCCGCGATCTGATCTACACCATGCCGCCGTACGTCACCGGCGACGGTGATCTGAGCCGCGTCTGCGCGGCCGTGTGCGCCGCCGCCAAGGCGGGTTGACCGGAGCCGGGCGGCTTGCGGGAGACGGACGGGAACAATGGAGGGCGGTGCCGGCGGATGCCGGTCATCATCGTGACGGGGACGGACACCGGGGTCGGCAAGACGGTGGCCACCGCGGCGATCGCCGCCGTGGCAGTGGCCGAGGGCCGCTCGGTCGCCGTGCTGAAGTCCGCCCAGACCGGGCTCGCCGAGGGCGTCCCGGGGGACGCGGCCGAGGCCGCTCGGCTCTCCGGGGCCGGTACGGCGGTGGAGGTGGCCAGGTTCCCCGAGCCGTTGGCGCCAGCCACGGCGGCCCGGCGGGCAGGAATGCCTCCGGTGCGGCCGGCGAAGGTGGCGGAGGCCGCCCGGCGGTTGTCGAGCCGGCACGACCTGGTGCTGGTCGAGGGAGCGGGCGGGTTGCTCGTCCGCTTCGACGACTCCGGAGGGCAGTTGGCCGATGTCGCCCGGCTGCTCGCGGCTCCGGTGGTGCTGGTGGCGGCGGCCGCGCTCGGCACCCTGAACGCGACCGCGCTCACCGCCGAGGCGCTGAGCGCCCGCGGTCTGGACTGCCTGGGGGTGCTCATCGGAAGCTGGCCCGCCCGGCCCTGTCTCGCCTCCCGCTGCAACGTCACCGATCTCCCGGCGGCGGCCGGTGCTCCGCTGCTCGGAGCGATCCCCGAGGGTTCGGCGGCGCTCCCCCCGCCGGTCTTCCGCGAGCGGTCACCCCGGTGGCTGGCTCCCCGGCTGGGAGGCGGCTGGGAGGCGGAGTGTTTCGCCGCTTCGGTCGGCTCCGTCCCGGAGGTGAACGGCTGAAGTCGTTCGTGGGGTTGACGCCGGGCGGCCCCGGAGGCTCTGGGCGAACCGCCCGTCGGCCCGGCTACCGGCACCATTCCCTGAGTTCGTCGGCGATGGTCTCGAGGTCGGCGGTGCCGTCCTTGACCAGTCGCGCCAGGTCGCGCACGCGCTCGGGCGAGGTGGAGACCTTCTGCCCGCCGGCCACCAGGTACGCGTAGGCGACGGCGGAGGCGAACATGGCGTTCGACCGCTCCAGCGCCGGCACGTGCAGCAGCAACTGCAGCAGAGCGGCGGCACGGGTTGGTGCGTCCTCGTACACCGGGACGCCGAATATCTCGGCGTCATGCCGGCTGACGGCGGCGACCAGGGCACCCCAGTCGGTGATCTGAGGATCGCCGGGCGTGTTGTGCTCGGCGACCATCAGCAGCCAGGCGAGATCTATCCGTAACGTCACGTGCCACTGCGGTCCGCGTCGGCGGCCTGCACCACGGGGTCCGTCGACCGGGCACGGCGGTTGCGAGCGGTCCCCCGCGCCTCGACGAACTCTTCGGCGAAGACGTTCTCGTACTGCTTCATGAAGTCGGCGGCGGCCTCGACGAAGGTGTGTCCGACCTCCGCGGCGTCCTTCCGGACCAGGTCCTCGATGTACTTGTTCATACTCACCCCACGTTGGAGGGCACGTTCGCGCGCGGTCTCCGCGGTCGTCTCGTCCACTCGGACGTTCAGCTGGGTCTTGGCCACGCCCCCACGCTAGCGCCCATGCGCTAGCACCGGCAACCGTAGGGCCTCGGGGGAAGGCTCGGGGCCCTCTCGACCAGCACCGGCGTCTCCACCTTTTGCCGCTCCTTTACGATGGACTGTCCCTTCCGGAGCCCCCCGGCTCCGCTCGCCGAAACGAGAGGTGTGAGCGTCGCCCATGGGCGAGCCTCCCAGTTGCCGATGCCGCGCAGTGTTCTCCTCCCTCCCTGGCCCAGGGGCGGAGGTGAACCGGTGACCGAAGTACTGCTGCTGGCGCTGTCCCTGCTGCTGACCCTCGCCTGCGGTGTCTTCGTGGCGGCCGAGTTCTCGCTGACCACCGTCGAGCGGAGCGTTCTGGAACGGGCCGCGGCCGACGGGGAGCGGGGCGCGGACGGTGCCCTCAAGGCCGTCCGCACACTCACCTTCCAGCTCTCCGGGGCACAGCTGGGCATCACCGTCACCGGGCTGGTGATCGGCATGCTCGCCGAGCCCTCGCTGGGCAAGCTGCTCGCCGGGCCGCTGTCCGAGACCGGACTGTCGTCCACGGCTTCCGCCTCGGTCGCGCTGGGCCTGGGCACCGCGGTCTCCACGGTCGTCCTGATGGTCGTCGGCGAACTCGTGCCCAAGAACTGGGCCATCTCCAACCCGCTGAGGGTCGCCAGAGCGGCCAGCGGTCCACAGCGCCTGTTCAGCGCCGCCTTCCGTCCGCTGATCGGCCACCTCAACGACACGGCCAACCGGATCCTGCGCCGGCTGGGGCTGGAGCCCACCGAGGAACTGGCCTCGGCCCGGAGCCCCCAGGAACTGGTGGCGCTGGCCCGGCACTCCGCCGAGCAGGGTGTCCTGGAGCCGGACAGCGCCGAGCTGTTCATCCGCACCCTCCAGCTCGCCGAACTGACCGCGGAGAACGTGATGACCCCCCGGGTTCAGGTCATCGCGCTGGACGTGCAGACCACGGCCGAGGACGTCGCGAACGCCTCCCGCGCCACCGGGCTGTCCCGCTTCCCGGTCTACCGCGGCGGTCTGGACACGGTGGTCGGGGTGGCCCACATCAAGGACGTGCTGGCGGTCCCCGCCGAGGAGCGGCTTCGCCGTCCCGTCTCCGGGCTGCTGCGCGAACCGCTGCTGGTGCCGGAGTCCCTGACCGTCGACCGCCTGCTGGACCGCCTCTCGGCCAGCCGGAGCATGGCTGTGGTGATAGACGAGTACGGCGGTACCGCGGGGGTCGTGACCCTTGAGGACATCGTCGAGGAGGTCGTCGGAGAGGTCCGGGACGAACACGACCCGCGGGAGCTGCCGGATCTCGCTCCGGCCGGTCGGGACGACCAGGGCCGCCAGCTCTACGACGCGGACGGTGCGGCGCGCACCGACCAGCTCGAGACCATCGGCCTGCGCCCGCCGCAGGGGCCGTTCGGCACGCTCGCCGGACTGGTCGCCACCGAGCTCGGCCGGATCCCCGCCGTCGGGGACACCGTGGAGGTGGGCGGCTGGCTGCTGGTGGTCCGGGACGCCACGGGGCGCCGGGCCGCTCGGGTACGGCTGACCGCGCCCGCCCCCGAGGCCGACACCGCCGACGACGGGGGTCAGGACCGGTGATGGCGCTCCAGTTGCTGATCGGGCTGCTCACCCTGGTCGCCAACGCGTTCTTCGTGGGCGCCGAGTTCTCCCTGGTCTCGGTGCGCCGCAGCCAGGTGGAACCACTGGCGGAGGAGGGCGACCGCCGGGCCGGGAAGGTGCTGTGGGCGCTGCGCCACGTCTCGGCCCTGATGGCCGCGGCGCAGCTCGGCATCACGGTGTGCACACTGGTGCTCGGCGTGGTGGCCGAACCCGCGATCGCCCATCTGCTGGCGCCTCTGTTCGACGCGACGGCCATCCCGGACGGTCTGGTCCGCCCGGTGTCGTTCGCCATCGCCCTGGGCGCGGCCACCTATCTGCACATGCTCTTCGGCGAGATGGTGCCGAAGAACATCGCCCTGGCCTCACCGGTGCGGCTCGCGCTCCTGCTGGGGCCACCGATGGTGGCGCTCACCCGTGCGCTGCGGCCGGTGATCTTCTCCGTCAACGCCTTCGCGAACACGCTGCTGCGCCTGTTGCGGGTGGAGACGCGGGATGAGGTGGAGTCGAGTTTCTCGGACGAGCAGCTGGCCCGCATGGTCGCGGAGTCCAGTGCGGCCGGGCTGCTCGACGCCCGCGCCACCGAGCGGCTGCGGGACGCCCTGGAACTGGGGCGGCGACCGGTGCACGAGGTGGTCCGCCCGGTGGAGCGGGTGGTCTCGACCCGCATCGGGGTGACCCCGGAGGGGCTGGAACGGCTGTCGAGCCAGTCCGGGTTCTCCCGTTTCCCGGTGGTCGACGGGAGCGGCCGGATCCTCGGCTACCTGCACGTCAAGGACGCCCTTGAGGTGGGGCCGCGGGATCTGCCGTTCCCGACCTCCGCCCTGCGTCCGATCGCCCGGGTGCGGGCCGAGACACCGCTGGACGACGTGCTCGGCGCGATGCGCGACACACGGACCCACCTGGCCGCGGTGATCGGCCCGAACGGGGGGCTGACCGGGCTGGTGACCATGGAGGACGTACTGCGGGAGCTGGTGGGGCGGGCGGTCGGATGACCGCGGAGTAGTATCGGGGCGCCATGCAGATGAGTGCCCGATACAACAGCTTCGTCGCCCTCGGCGACTCGTTCACCGAGGGCATGTCGGATGAACTGCCGGATGGCTCCTACCGCGGTTGGGCGGATCTCCTCGCCGCCCGGCTGGCCTCCCGTACCTCCGGATTCCGCTACGCCAACCTGGCGGTCCGCGGCAAACTCATCGGGCAGATCGTCGACGAGCAGGTGGCTCCCGCGGCTGCGATGCGGGCCGACCTGGTGACCCTCGTCGGAGGGCTCAACGACGTCCTCCGTCCGCGGTGCGACATGGACCGGGTGTGCGCCCGGCTGGAGGAGGCGGTGAGCACCCTGGCACCCGAGTGCGGTCGGCTGGTGCTGATGCGCAGCCCCGGTCGTCAGGGCCCGGTCCTGGAGCGGGTCCGTCCCCGGATGGAGGGGCTCTTCGACTTCGTCGAGGAGCTCGCCGAGCGGCACGGGGCCACGGTCGTCGACCTGTACGGGGCGGGCGTCCTCGCCGATCCGCGGCTCTGGCACGTCGACCGGCTGCACCTGACCGCGGAAGGGCACCGGCGGGTGGCGGAGGCGGTGTGGCAGGCCGTCGGCGGGGAGCCGCGGTACGACTGGACCGCACCGCTGCCGGCCGCGGTGCCGCCCGGCTGGGCGGCACGGCGCGGCAGTGACCTCCGGTTCGCCCGTGAGCACCTGCTGCCGTGGATCGGACGCCGCCTGACCGGCCGATCCTCCGGGGACGGGCGCCAACCCAAGCGTGCGGAGCTGAGCCCGTACCGGCCGCCCTCGCTCCCCGCTCAGCCGAGCTCGTACGAGGCAGTCGAGGAGTCCACGGCCCCGTCCCGGGGGCCGGAGGGCAGCCCGCACCCGGCGAAGGATCCACAGGGCTGACCGGAGCCGGGCGGGCCTCGGCCGGCTGCGTAGAATCTCCTCATGTGACTGCCAAGCCCCGCATTCCGAACGTCCTGGCCAACCGCTATGCCTCTACGCAGCTGGCCCTGTTGTGGTCTCCCGAGGAGAAGGTGAGACTGGAACGGCGGCTGTGGCTCGCCGTGCTCCGAGCGCAGCGGGACCTGGGCATCGAGGTGTCGGAAGAGGCCGTCTCCGACTACGAGCGGGTGCTCGACCAGGTGGACCTGGCCTCCATCGCCGAACGCGAAAGGGTGACCCGGCACGACGTCAAGGCCCGGATCGAGGAGTTCAACGCCCTGGCCGGGCACGAGCACGTACACAAGGGCATGACCTCCCGGGACCTCACCGAGAACGTCGAGCAGTTGCAGGTGCGGCTCTCGCTGGAGCTGGTCCGCGACCGCGCGGTCGCCGTCCTCGACCGACTGGGGCGGTTGGCCGGTGAGCACGCGGAACTCGTCATGGCCGGGCGCTCCCACAACGTGGCGGCGCAGGCCACGACGCTGGGCAAGCGTTTCGCGACCGCGGCGGACGAGATGCTGGTCGCCTTCGGACGGCTGGAGGAGCTCCTCGGCCACTACCCGCTGCGCGGGGTCAAGGGGCCGGTGGGCACCGCGCAGGACATGCTCGACCTGCTGGGCGGGGACGCCGCCAAGCTCGCCGAACTCGAGCGGCGGATCGCCTCGCACCTCGGCTTCGAGAAGGTGCTGACCTCGGTCGGCCAGGTCTATCCCCGCTCCCTGGACTACGAGGTCGTCACCACCCTGGTGCAGCTCGCCGCAGCGCCCTCCTCGGTCGCGAAGACGGTCCGGCTGATGGCGGGGCACGAGTTGGTCACCGAGGGCTTCCAGCCCGGCCAGGTCGGTTCCTCGGCGATGCCGCACAAGATGAACACCCGGTCCTGCGAACGGGTCGGCGGGCTGATGGTGATCCTGCGGGGTTACGCCTCGATGACCGGTGAACTCTCGGGTGACCAGTGGAACGAGGGCGATGTCTCGTGTTCGGTGGTGCGCCGGGTGGCGCTCCCGGACGCGTTCTTCGCCCTCGACGGTCTGCTGGAGACCTTCCTGACCGTACTCGACGAGTTCGGCGCCTTTCCGGCGGTCATCGCCCGTGAGCTGGACCGGTATCTTCCGTTCCTGGCCACAACAAAGGTGCTGATGGGCGCCGTACGCGCCGGCGTGGGCCGGGAGATCGCCCACGAGACCATCAAGGAACACGCCGTCGCCTCCGCGCTCGCAATGCGGGAGAAGGGCGTCGAGCGCAACGATCTGCTGGACCGGCTCGCGGCGGACGAGCGAATTCCGCTGGACCGCGAGCAATTGGCCGCGCTGATGGCGGACCGGCTCTCCTTCACCGGGGCGGCGGCGGACCAGATCACGGCCCTGCTGGAACGCGTCGCCGAGGTCAGTGCCCGGTACCCCGGGGCCGCCGGCTACCGGCCCGGGGCCATCCTCTGACCGCAGCCCTCTGAATCCTTTCCCGGGACGGGGGTCGCGCAGCCGACGGGGCCCGTCTCCGCGCGGAGGGGATACCATCCGGGCAGAGTGCGGAGAGGGAGGCCGGCGTTGGGACGGCTCACCGGCGGGGATCCGTCCCTGCTACGACGGATCAACTCCGCTGTCGTGCTGCACGCACTGCGCGACGGCCTGGCGCATGCCTCGTCGGCAGCCCCCACGCTCACCGATCTGGTACGGCTGACCGGTCTCTCCCGCCCGACCGTCGAAGGCGTGGTCGAGGGACTGATCGAGAGCGGCCTGGTGGTGGAGGTCCGGCCCGCCAGTGGGGAGACCCGCCGCCAGGGGCGCCCGGCGCGCCGGTTCCGCTTCCACGCCGAGGCCGGTCACCTGCTGGGCATCGAGATCGGTCCGCACCGCGTGTCGGCCCTGCTGAGCGACCTGCGGGGCCGTGTGCTGGGCTCGGGGGCGGCCGTGTTGGCCGCTACCGCCTCGGCCGAGGAGCGGCTGGAGCGTACCCGGGGGGTGGTCGCGGAGTTGCTGCGCCGCCAGGGGGTGCCGCGCAGCACCCTGCGGGCGGTGGGGGTCGGCACGCCCGGCATCGTGGAGGCGGACGGCGCCGTACGCCTCGGCACTGCGCTGCCCGGCTGGACCGGCCTTCCGCTCGGTGAGCGGCTGCGGCGCTCCTTCCGCTGCCCGGTCCTGGTGGAGAACGACGCCAACGCCGCCGTGCTCGCCGAACACTGGCAGGGCGCGGGAAGCGGTGCGGACGACCTGGTGATGGTGCTGGCCGGGCTGAGCCCGGGCGCGGGATCCCTGATCGGCGGCCGACTCCACCGAGGCCACGGGGGCGCGGCGGGTGAGATCGGCGCGCTGCACCTGCTGGGACGGGAGGCCAAGCCGGAGCAGGTGCTGTCGACCACCGGCGAACCGCTCCACCCGCTCGACGAGGCAGCCGTAGCCCGGGTGTTCGAGCAGGCCCGCGAGGGGGATCGGCGCTCCCAGCAGGCCGTGGAGCGGTTCATCCAGCGGCTGGTGCACGATGTGGCCGCTCTGGTGCTGGCGCTGGACCCGGAGCTCGTGGTGGTGGGCGGTTGGGCCGCGGGGTTGGACGGGGTGCTGGAGCCGCTCCGGCGCGAACTGGCCCGCTACTGCCTCCGTCCACCACGGGTCGTTCTCTCCGCACTCGGGGAGGCGGCGGTGGCGACGGGCGCACTGCGGTTGGCCGTGGAACATCTGGAGGAGGAGCTCTTCGCCGTGGCGGGCACGGCGGAGTCAGGAGCGGTCGGCTTCCGCCGCTGATCCGCCGGGGCACGTCCGGCGCTCGGTCCTCGGTGGCGCACCTCACCGCGCGCCGGGCCGAACTCCGGCCCGGCAGCGGTCGGCGGGGTCAGGATGCCGCGAGGTCCTGCTGGTGGACCAGGCCGCCGCTCTCGCCGAAGGTCAGCCGGCAGGTGTCCGCGCGGTAGGTGGCGACCGCGACGGCAGCCGTGCGGTCGGCGGACCGGTACCGGCTGGTGACGACGAGGACGGGAGCGCCCGGAAGCCGGTCGAGCTGCCTGGCGTCGTCCGCGCGGGCCGAGCCCAGTTCCACGGACCGCTCCTGGCCCTGGAGTTCCAGGCGGTTCAACTCGCGTAGCACCGCGCGGGCCCGTGCCGGACCTCCCGATGCCGCTATCGAGGAGAGGCCGGGTACGGAGGCCGCCGGCACGTACAGGGACTCGGCCGCGACCGCCACCCCGTACGAGAGACGGGTCCGGCGTACGGTGTGCACCCGTTCGCCGGCAGCCGTGCCGAGCAGTCGGGCCACGGCGGGGAGCGGGGTGCTGTCCGCGCAGTCGACGGTCTGCCAGGCCTCGCCGTCGGCCCCGGGCCAGGCCGGCCGTTCCTCCATGACCGAGACGCCCACCCGCGGGGGTGCGACGGTGGTGCCCACCCCGCGGCGCCGCTGCAGTCGGCCTTCGAGTTCCAACTGCTCCAGCGCCTGACGCAGCGTCGCCCTGGCGACGTTGAACCTGGCGGCCAGTTCGCGCTCGTTGGGCAGGACCTCCCCGACCGTGAACTCCGTCTCCAAGGCCTCGCTGAGGACGGTCTTCAGGTGCCAGTACTTCGGCTCCGCCGCCGTGTCGACTCGCGTGGTCCCCACCCTGTCCTCCGCCGTCGCCGTCTCCGTCACCCGGTGTCCGACCGCCGGGAGAGTCACCGTTATGCGCCCTTGTTTATTAAAGGTTCCTGCACTATTCAGCGACGATAGGGCGGGCGCCCGGACTTGGTCAAGACCAATACGGATCGGAGCGGGCCGTCTTCCGGAGCCCGCTTCGGGGTTGTTCACTGGTGCGCGTGGCACCTGGCCGCGGCACCGGGCCGGGTGCACTGTTGTGGGAGTCAGCCGCGCCCGTCCACGGGAGGTACCTCATGTCGCAAGGTTCCGATCCGGCCGTCGCCCGCCAGTCGGTGCTCCGCGGTGCGGCGGCCGCCGCCGGCACCGGGCTCGTCCTACCAGCCCTCTCCGGTGCGGCTCCGGCGCAGAGGCTGTCCGGGCGGCCCGCGGCCCGGTGGGGCGCGCAGGTCGGGGACGTCACGGGCAGCTCCGGCGTGGTGTGGGTGCGTTCGGACCGGCCGGCCCGGATGGTGGTGGAGACCTCGGCGTCCGACTCCTTCCGTAACGTGCGCCGGCACATCGGGCCGGTGCTCGGAGCCGGCAGCGACTTCACCGGGACCACGAGCCTGCACGGGCTGCCGGCCGGCGAGCAGGTGCACTACCGGGTGCTGCTGACGGACCCGGAGGATCCGCGCCGGGCCGGCGAACCGGTGCGCGGGACCTTCCGTACCGCTCCGGCCGACCGGCGCACCGACGTTCGTTTCCTCTGGTCGGGCGATATCGCGGGGCAGGGGTGGGGCATCAACCCCGATCGCGGTGGTTACCCGATCTTCGACGAGATGGGCCGCCGGGATCCGGACTTCTTCCTGTGCAGCGGCGACAACATCTACGCCGACTCGCCGATCGAGGAGCGCGTGACCCTGCCGGACGGCCGCATCTGGCGGAACGTCACCACCGAGGAGAAGTCGAAGGTCGCCGAGACCCTGGCGGAGTTCCGCGGCAACTTCCGCTACAACCTCCTCGCGGAGAACCTGCGCGGGTTCAACGCGCGGACCCCCAACATCGTCCAGTGGGACGACCACGAAGTGCTCAACAACTGGTACCCGGGCGAGATCCTGGACGACGACCGCTACACGGAGAAGCGGGTCGACGTGCTCGCGGCCAACGCCCGGCGCGCGTTCGGCGAGTACTTCCCGCTGTCCACGCCACGTCCGGACCGCGGCGGCCGCATCTACCGGGTGGTGCGGCACGGTCCGCTGCTGGACGTCTTCGTGCTCGACATGCGCACTTACCGCAACGCGAACTCGCCCGGCCTCCAGACCGCGGACGAACAGGGGATCCTCGGGGCCGAGCAGTTGGGCTGGCTGAAGCGCGAGCTGTCCCGTTCCCGGGCACTGTGGAAGGTGATCGCCTCCGACATGCCGCTGGGCCTCGTCGTACCGGACGGCGACGACGCCGAAGCGGTGGCCCAGGGCGATCCGGGCGCACCTCTGGGACGGGAGTTGCAGATCGCCGATTTGCTGCGGCACATCAAACACGGCCGGATCACCGGGACCCTCTGGCTGACCACGGACGTGCACTACACCTCGGCCCAGCACTACGATCCTGCCCGGGCGGCCTTCAAGGACTTCGCGCCGTTCTGGGAGTTCGTCTCCGGTCCGCTCAACGCCGGTGGTTTCCCCGCACTGAAGCTGGACGGCACGTTCGGCCCGGCCCAGCCGTTCGTGAAGTCTCCGGCACACGCCAACACCTCCCCAATGGACGGCGGCCAGTACTACGGTGAGGTGGAGATCGACGGTCACAGCGGGGAACTGACGGTCAGGCTTCTGGAGGAGGGCGGCCAGGTGCTGTTCACGAAGGTCCTGCAGCCCGGTCTGGTCGGCCAGTGAGGGGTGCGGGGCACCGTCCCGCAGCCGACCAGATGTACGTCTACCACGCCACCGAGGACAAAGACTTGCCCAAGTTTTCACGACCGAGGCGTAGATACGCATAAACCGCTGTTACGCATCAGTCACCGCACGTTCGAGATCGTGCAATACAGCTCCGACAGGCTATCTCCCATGACTGACGCAACATCCGCCGACGGTGCCCGCGATCCCGGGCGGGCCTTAGGCGTGCCCGGGGCACGGACCCGGTCGGCGGACATCCCCGCCCCGGATCCGCTCGGAGCGGTCCCGCCCGTCGGGTTCTGCCGCGCGGACCGATCCGACCTCTCGGCCGCCCGGGAGATGCACCACCGCTGCTCCCCCGACACCCTCCGCTCGCGCTACCGGAGCCCGGCCGAGGAGGCGGATCGTCTCCTGGACCACCTGCTCAGCCCGCACTTCGGGCAGACCCTGGCGGCGCGCACCGCCTCCGGCCAGGTGGTGGCGCTCGGTCACCTGCTCTGGGACGGCGACGAGGCCGAGGTGGCGCTCCTGGTGGAGGACGAATGGCAGCGGCGCGGCATCGGCACCGAGCTGCTGCGTCGCCTTCTCGTCATCGCCGCCGACCAGGGTTGCTCGAACGTCTACGCCGTCATGGGCGCCACCAACGCCGGCATGGCGGCGGCCATGAGCGGTCTCGACCTGCCGGTGGAGCACCGACTCGAGGACGAGGTGCTGGTGGTCACCGCCCGGCTGCCGCAGTTGCCGTCTCGGCCCGCGGTCCGGTTCGGTCCACTCGAGCCGGCTCCGCGCCGAGCGCCTGGTCGAGGTCGGCCCACAGGTCTTCGGTGCTCTCCAGCCCGACGGACATCCGCAGCAGACGGTCGCTCACACCGGCGGCCCTGCGGTCGCCGGCGTCCACGATCCGGTGGCTGATCGAGGCCGGGTGCTGGATGAGCGTGTCGACGCTTCCCAGGCTGACGGCCGGGGTGATCAGACGCACCCCCGAGATCACCTCGTGCGGATCGCCGTGCACCTCGAAGGCGACCATCGCGCCCCCGAGGCGCGGGTAGTGCACCCTGGCGATCCGCGGGTCGGAGCCCAGGCGCCGGGCGAGTTCGGCCGCGGTCTCCGAGGCCGCCCGCATCCGCACCGGCAGGGTGGAGAGCCCGCGCAGCAGCAGATAGCCGGCGAGCGGGTGCAGGACCCCCCCGGTGGCGAACCGCACCTGCCGCAGTTGTCGGGCGAACTCCTCGTCGCAGGCGACGACGCCGGCGAGCACGTCTCCGTGACCGCCCAGGTACTTGGTCGCGCTGTGCAGAACGATCCGCGCGCCGCTCTCGGCGGGCCGCTGGAGCACCGGGGTAGCGAAGGTGTTGTCGGCGAGCAGCGGCACCTCTCCGCATGCCTCGGCGATCGCCGCCAGGTCGAGTTCGGCGAGCGTCGGGTTCGCCGGCGACTCCACGAGGACCAGACCGGTGTCCGGGCGGATCGCCTCGGCGATGCCCTCCGGCTGCACCCATGTGACCTCGGTGCCCAGCAGCCCGGCGGTCAGCAGGTGGTCGCTGCAGCCGTACAGCGGCCGGACGGCGACGACGTGCCGTAGGCCGGCTCCGGCTCGCGCCAGCAGGCAGGCCGTGAGCGCGGCCATGCCGCTGGCGAACGCCACGGCGCTCTCGGTGCCTTCCAGCCGGGCGAGGGCGTTTTCGAACCGGGCGGTGGTGGGGTTGTCCAGGCGCGCGTACACCGGAGGTCCGTCCGGGCGCTCACCGGTGGTCGCGAAGGCGTCGATGCGGGCGGCCTCGGCCCGGCTGTCGTAGGAGGGGTAGGTGGTGGACAGGTCCAGTGGCGGGGCGTGCAGTCCGAGACCGGCCAGGTCCTCGCGGCCGGCGTGGACCGCCTCGGTGGACAGGGATCGTGCGGGCGATGGTTGCGCGGCTGTCGTCTCCATGCGGGGCATACTGAACAGCTACCGGCTCTTCTCGGCCCGTTTCCGTGTTACGTTCGCCCGATGCCCGATTCGGTGTCTCTCGATCCGGTGGATCTGCATATTCTGCGACTGTTGCAGAACGATGCCCGGACCACCTACCGGGAGCTCGCCGCCGAGGTCGGGGTCGCTCCCTCCACTTGTCTGGACCGGGTGGCCCGGCTCCGGCGCGCCGGGGTGATCCTCGGCCACCAGCTGCGGCTCGACCCCGCCAAGCTGGGCCGCGGACTCGAAGCGCTGCTGCTGGTGCAGATGCGTCCACACCGGAGGGAACTCATCGGTCCGTTCGTCGACCGGGTGCGTGCGCTACCGGAATCACGCGCGCTGTTCCACCTGACCGGCCCGGACGACTACCTGGTACGGGTGGCGGTCGCGGACATGACCGATCTGCAGCGGCTGGTGCTCGACGAGTTCACTTCCAGGCGGGAGGTGGCGCGGGTCGACACCAGGTTGATCTTCCAGCAGTGGGAGTGCGGACCGCTGCTCCCCCCCTCTGCACCGCCGCCGCGCACCGCGTCAGCGACGTAACCCGCTGTCGATGGTGACGCGGCGCCCCGTCCCGTACGAGGATGGCCCCATGCCCGACAACATCGACAACCAACTGCCCCGGCAAGTCGCCGACGCCTATGTGGACTCCTACGTCGACATCGACCCGATCGCCGGCACCTATCTGGGAGTTCCGGAGAGCTCCAGCCGGCTGCCGGACTTCTCACCCGAAGGTCAGGAGCAGACCGCGGAGCTGGCCCGAGCCACGCTGGCCCGGCTGACGGAGGCGGAGTCCCGGCCAGGGGCCGACGCCGACGCCGAGCGCCGCTGCGCCCGACTCCTCCGAGAGCGTCTGGAGGCCGAACTGGCCGTCCACGAGGCCGGGGAGCGGCTCCGCGCCGTCAGCAACATCCACTCCCCCGTCCACGCCGTCCGAGAGATCCTCACCGTCACGCCGACCGAGACGACCGACGACTGGGCGGCGATCGCGAAGCGGCTGCGCGCCGTGCCGGCGGCCCTGGACGGCTACCGTGCCTCCCTCGCCGAGGGGCTCAAACGGCACATGCCCGCCGGCCCCCGGCAGGTGGCCACGGTCATCGGGCAGTTGGAGGAGTGGGTCGGTACCGACCGGAGCTGGTTCGCGAGCTTCACCGCGGACGGCCCGGAGGAGTTGCGCAGCGACCTCGACACCGCCGCGGCCATCGCCACCGGAGCCTTCGAGGACCTCCACGACTGGCTGAAGAACACCTACGGGCCGGCCGTCGAAGGCTCGCCGGACATCGTCGGACGGGAGCGCTACGCCCGCTGGTCGCGGTACTGGAACGGCACGGACATCAACCTCGACGAGGCGTACGCCTACGGCTGGGCGGAGTACCACCGGCTGCTCGCCGAGATGAGGGTGGAGGCGGAGAAGGTTCTCCCCGGGGCCGCCACGCCGTGGAAGGCGCTGGCCCACCTCGACGAGCACGGCAAGCACATCGAGGGCGTCGAGGAGGTGCGCGTCTGGCTCCAGGGGCTGATGGACGAGGCCATCGAGAAGCTGGACGGCACCCACTTCGAGCTCGCCGAACGCGTCAAGCGGGTGGAGTCCCGGATCGCCCCGCCCGGCGGCGCCGCGGCCCCTTACTACACGCAGCCCTCCGTCGACTTCTCCCGCCCCGGGCGCACCTGGCTGCCCACCATGGGCGAGACCCGTTTCCCCGTGTACGACCTGGTGTCGACCTGGTACCACGAGGGTGTCCCGGGCCACCATCTGCAGCTCGCCCAGTGGACGCACGTGGCCGACCAGCTCTCCCGCTACCAGGCGACGATCGGCATGGTCAGCGCCAACGCCGAGGGGTGGGCGTTGTACGCGGAGCGGCTGATGGACGAGTTGGGGTTCCTCAGCGACGCCGAACGACGGCTCGGGTACCTCGACGCGCAGATGATGCGTGCGGTCCGCGTGATCGTAGACATCGGCATGCACCTCGAACTGGAGATCCCCGCCGACTCGCCGTTCCACCCGGGCGAGCGGTGGACGCCGGAACTGGCTCAGCGGTTCTTCGGGATGCACAGCGGTCGACCGGCGGACTTCGTGGAGAGCGAGCTGATCCGCTACCTGGGCATGCCCGGGCAGGCCATCGGCTACAAGCTCGGCGAACGCGCCTGGCTGAAGGGCAGGGAGGCGGCCCGCAAGGCGCACGGGGACGCTTTCGATCCCAAGAAGTGGCACATGGCGGCGCTGTCCCTGGGCTCGCTCGGTCTGGACGATCTGGAGAAGGAGCTCTCCCGGCTCTGACCCCCAACTGAGCCCTCGTTCGGCCGGTCCGCCCCGATGACTCGTGGCGGACCGGCCGCTTCCAGTTGCCCTCCCCCACCGTGGTGACAGGTTGCCGACGAATGACACAAAGTCATCGGGACTGGCCGAATCCGCGTTACTGGACAAGTCGGCGGCGGGGCGGGGCCGGCAAGCGTCGTGGGTTCAGCGGCCGGGAGCGCGCCCGGCCGCCGTGGTGTGACGCTGCAGGGTGGAACCGGCCCGTCCCTTGTCGACCTTCAGCCGTACCGGAATCCGCTGCCGCAGTTCTGAGACATGGCTGATGATGCCGACGGCCCGGTCCCGTTCCCGAAGTGAGTCCAGCACGTCGAGGACCTGGTCGAGCGCGGTCTCGTCAAGGCTGCCGAACCCCTCGTCGATGAAGAGCGTGTCCAGCCGGAGGCCGCCCGCCTCCTCGGTGACCACGTCCGCGAGCCCGAGGGCGAGGGCGAGCGAGGTCACGAAGGTCTCTCCGCCGGAGAGCGTCGAGGTGTCCCGCTCCTTCCCCGTCCAGGCGTCGATGACGTGGAGCCCCAGGCCCGAGCGGCTGCGGCCGGCGACCTTCGCGTCGGAGTGCACGAGGGTGTAGCGCCCCTCCGTCATCTGCTGCAGCCGGGCGCTCGCCACAGCGGCGACCTGTTCCAGACGGGCCGCAAGGACGTAGGACTCCAGGCGCATCCGGCGCTCGTTCTCAGCTGAGGTGCCGGCGGCCAGCCCCGCCAGCCGCGCCAGCCGTACGTACTTCTCGCGGAGGGGCGCGAGCCGCCTGGCGTGCCGTGCGGCCCGCGCCGAGAGCTGGTCCAGTTCGGTGCAGCGCGTCTGCGCGGCGGCCAGGGCCGCGGAGGTGTCGCGCAACCGCTGGGTGGCGGCTGCCAGTGCGGCCTCGGTGTGCTGCGGATCAGCGGGCTCGCGGGTCGCTGCCTCCCGGATCTGCGGTTCGTCCAGGACGGCGGTGACGGCCCGGAGGTCGGCTTCCCAGCGCTCCAGCCGCTCTCGGAGCCGGTGTCTCTCCGGCTCGCTGAGCAGCGCGTCGAGAGCGGCCTGCGGGGTGTCGAAGCCTGCCCGGTAGGACGCGTCGGCCAGTCTCGCGTCCGCCTCCTTCAGCCGATCGGTGGCGCGCTCCGCCGCCAGCACGGCCTCGCCCGCCCGAGCCAGCAGCCCGGCTCGTTCCTCCAGCCGGTCGGCCCGTTCGGAGATGCTCTCTTCCCTCGTCCCGAGGGGTTCGAACTCCGAGCGCAGCTCGTCGAGTTCCGCGACGAGCGCCGCGTGGCGGGCAACGCGGAGTGCGGCACGGCGTTCGGCCTCCTCTCGGCTGCTCTGCCTGCGCTCGTGCTCCCGTTCCCCCCGGGAGAGCGCCTCGTGGGCCTCGCTCCCCCCGGCTTCGGTGACTCGCTCGGCCTCCTGATCGGCTCGGATTTCCGCCAAGGCGGTACGCAGCTCCGCGGTGGAGGCGCAACCGGCCTCCTCATGTGCTTCGGCCAGTGACTCCCGCAGCCTCCGCTCCCTCTCCTCGGCCAGCCCGAGATCGGACTCGGCGAGCCGGTACCCGTGGTGCGCCTCGTCCTCGGTCGCACGGTCCACGTGTCCCGCTGTCGGCCGGGCGGGGGCCGGGTGCTCGACGGCACCGCAGACGGCGCAGGGTTGACCTGCCGTCAGCGCCTCGGCCAGTTCCGCCGCGATGCCACGGAGCCGGCGTTCCTTGGTGTCCAGCCAGTGCTCGCGCGCCTCGGCGGCCGCCTCCCGGGCCCGCCGCCGGGTCTCTTCGGCCTGCTCGACCTCTACGGTCAGCTCGTCGCGGCGCTGCGCGGCCTCCAGTGCTCGCTGTGCGGTGGTCGTCCGGACGCTGAGCCGTTCAGCGCGGACGGCGGCCTGCTGTGCGGCGTCGACCCGCTCCTGAAGCGCGCGGCGGGTCGCCTCCCATCCGGCCAGCCACTGCGAGCTCTCCTCCAGGAGTTGCTCGTCCGCGACCGCCTCCCGCCGCAGAGCGGCAAGTTCCGCTTCGATCGCCCTGATCCGCCGTTCGGCCCGCCCGGCCGAGGCGAGCGCACCCAGCTCCTCCCGGGTCCGGCGCTCCAGCTCGATCAGGTGGTCGCCGCCGGCCTGCGCCAGATCGGCCGGCAGTAGCCTCCTGCAGTCGGTCTCCTCCCGGACCGCGGCCCGGTGCTCCCGATCCGCTTCCGCTCGCAGTTCGAGTGCGGGCTCCACCGCCCGTGCGGACTCGGCTCGGGCCAGCAGGGCACGGAACCGATCGAACTCCGCTCCCTGCCTCCGGAGTTCGGAAGCTCGCGCCTGCGCCTCACTGTGTCTTCGTCGGAGCGCGGCCAGTTCCGCCGCCGCGTCGTTGTCGCGGCGGGCCTTCCGGTGGGCGGAGTCTGCGGCCACGACCGCCGACTCCGCGCACGCCAGTCGTTCCCGGGCGCCGCTCCGAGCGACCGCCGCCCACTCCAGGACGGATTCGGTGAGCTCCGCTTCGCCGGGCACCAGGTCCGGCAAGGGCCGGTCGGCCAGGCCCGGGGAGTCTCCGGCGGCCTGGGCCATCCGGTGCGCCAGCCGGAGCAGTTCTTCGTCGCCCTGGCCGACCCCCCGCTCGGCTTGGCGACGCCGTTCGGCGAGCCGGTCCTCGACGGCGGCGAAGCGGCGGGTGTCGAAGAGCCGTCCCAGCAGCCGGGCCCGGGCCTCGGCGTCGGCCCGGAGGAACCGGGCGAAGTCGCCCTGCGGCAGGAGCACCACCTGGCAGAACTGTTCCCTGCTCATACCCAGGAGTTCGGCGATCTCCGCACCGATCTCCTGATGGGAGCGGCTCAGCGCCCGATAGCCGCCGGCGGCGTGTTCCCGTAGCCAGGACTGGGCCTTGTCACGGGTGAGGCCGCTGCCGCGCTTCTTGGGACGGAGTTGCTCGGGCCGCCGGGTGATCTCCAGTCGGCGACCCGCCGCGGTGAACTCGAGGAGCACTTCGGTGGCTGTCTCGGGGTCCGCGTGATCACTGCGCAGGGCATGTCCCTGCTGGCGTGCTCCGGGCACTCCTCCGTAGAGCGCGTAGCACACGGCGTCGAGTACGGAGGTCTTCCCCGCGCCCGTCGGGCCATGCAGGAGGAACAGCCCCGCGGCGGACAGCTCGTCGAAGTCGATCTCCGCGGTGCCGCCGAACGGGCCGAAGGCGGTGATGCGCAGCCGGTGCAGCCTCATCGGGCGGTTTCCTTCGCGGCGTCTTCGACGCGCACCTCGTCGAGCGTCTCCCGGAGGACGGCGCGTTCCTGTTCGTCGGGACGGCTGCCGCCCCGCACATGGGCGACGAAGTCCTCCGTGATCTGCTCGTCCGTCCGGTCCCTGAGCCGTTGGGCGTAGGAGATCAGCGGGTCCTCCTCGGGGCGTTCGGGAGCGAAGCGCAGGCTCAGCGTGTGAGGGAACCGCCGCGACAGCCGGGCCATCGGGTCGTGCGGGCGGACGGCGTCGGTGAGGGTGGCCTCCACCCACGCCCCCCGGTGGCGTTCGAGTTCCGGGGCGGTGAGCAGTCCGTCGAGCGTTCCGCGGATCCGAGCGAGGGGGCGGGGTAGGGGGCAGTCGACACGGTCGGCGGTGAGGCTTCCGTCTCCGCCGAGGTCGATCAGCCACATGCTCTTGCGGTGGTCGCTCTCGGAGAAGGAGTAGGCGAGCGGGGAACCCGAGTAGCGGATCCGTTCGGTGATGGTCTGGCAGCCGTGCAGATGGCCGAGCGCGACGTAGTCGATCCCGGCGAAGGTGTCGGCGGCCACTGAGGCGACCCCGCCGACGGTGATGTCGCGTTCGCTGTCGCTCGCGTACCCTCCGGAGACGAAGGCGTGGGCGAGGACGACCGACCGGGTCGCCGGTGGGCGGGTGGCCAGATCGCTCCGGACGCGTTCCATGGCCGCTTGGAGCACGGCCGGGTGGCTGGGTGCCGGAGCGGCCAACTGCTCCCGGGCGAGCACCGGTTCCAGGTAGGGCAGGCCGTAGACGGCGACCTCACCGTGCTCGTCGGAGAGCAGCAGGGGCCGACCGCAGTCCGCGGGGTCGGTGCGCAGATGGATCCCGGCTCGTTCGATGAGCCCGGCTCCGACGCCCAGCCGGCGGGCGGAGTCGTGGTTTCCGGAGATCATGACGGTGGGGATACCGAGACCCGCCAGCCGGTGCAGCGCGCTGTCGAAGACCTCGACGGCGGCCAGTGAGGGCACGGCCCGGTCGTAGATGTCCCCGGCGACCAGTACGGCGTCAACCTGTTGCTGCTCGGCCGTCTCCACGAGATGGTCGAGGAAGGCGGCCTGGGCGTCCAGGAGGTTCACCCGGTGGAACGACCGACCCAGATGCCAGTCGGACGTGTGCACGAATCTCAAGAGGTCACTCCACCCCGCCTCGCCTTACTCCGCCCCTGCTCCCCGGGCTCGGACCCGCAAGTCCGCCCTGTCGGCACCGATCACGCCGGCCGGGGCAAGCCGGGCGGCGCTACGGGATCTCAGCCGCCACCGTATCGGGCGGTGCGAACCGTCGGCACCGGCCACTGAGATCTCGGTGTTCCAGACCCCGCGAGGAAGCCACGGCCCGCACGGTGCCGGCCGCACTCGCCGAGCCGTCCGGCCGGTCGGAGCGCAGGCCCGCCTCAGCGGCATCGCCATCCCGAACGGGTGAGATCGGTTCGTTGAGCGCTCCACGGCACGACATCTCGCGTCGTTGACCCGAGACTCGTCCGACGTCGTTCAAAATGAGGTGTGCGCGGGTTCCGAACTCAGTAGCGAGCCCGGTACCGGGTGATCCGCGGAGCGGTGAGCGGAACAAGGCCCTTGTTCGGGAAGACCGGTTAATCGCGTGAGGTGCGATGTGGGCGTCGATGAGAGCAGCGGTGCCGACCACCGTCCCACACCGCCGGAGAACGCCACCCCGCGACCTCTGCCGGAGACCGTCCACGCCGGGCTGTACCTCGTGGACGAGAACGAGAAGATCATCGAGGTCAACCGCGCCGCTGAGCGACTGCTGGGGCGGAGCACCGCGGACCTGTTCGGTGAGGATGCCCATGAACTGCTGCACAGGGGCAGCGTGGGCCAGAACCTCTCCCGCACTCAGTGCTCCCTGACAGAGGCCTTTTTCGCCGGCAGGACCTGCAGGGACGAGGGTTGGTTCCAACGGGGAGACGGATCCCTGCTACCCGTCTCGTGGATCGCGACGCCTTGCGCCGGCCCCTCGGGGCGCAGCGGCGCGCTGGTCCTCTTCTACCCGTCATCGCCGGGTGAGAGCACGGAAGCTGGGAACGGTGACGAGGGTGCGCTTCCGCTACTCGAACGCCTGGCCCTCCTCGCTGAGACCACCACGCTGCTGACCTCGACGCTGGACATCGACGAAGCGTTGCGAGGGCTGATCCGCCTGGTCGTGCCCCGACTCGTCGACTGGGTGATCGTGGACCTGATCACCGAAGGCGACGAGGTTTACCGCCGCACCGTGGCCACGCACGAAGACGGCGACGTCGTGTTCCGCGACGACCTCCGGGGGCCGATGCCGCCGATTCCACAGAAGTCGACCATGCCGCTCTCGCGGGCCCTGCGCGGAGCGGCATCGACGCTGACCGGACCGGAGGCCTACCACGGCCCTCCGGACGCCGGTATCGCGGTGGCGCAGCGAGAGCTCTTCCGTGCGACCGGTATGCACTCCGCAGGAATCGCGCCCATTCGCGGTCTGCGTGAAGTGCTCGGCGCCCTCACCTTCGGCTGTTCGGACCGGCCTGAACCGTTCAGTGATCTCGCCCTGCTGGAGGACATCGCCCGCCGCGCCGGGCTGGCTCTCGACAACGCTCGCCTGTACCAAAGGCAACGCCACGTCACGGAAACCATGCAGCGCCATCTTCTGCCGCAACTGTCGGGGGCGGCAGGACTGGAAATGTACAGCCGCTATGTACCCGCCCCACAGGCCTCCCAGGTCGGCGGTGACTGGTATGACGCCTTCCCCCTCCCCGACGGGGCCCTGGCCGTCGTCATCGGCGACGTGGCCGGGCACGACCTCGAGGCCGCGGCGAACATGGCGCAGGTACGCAGCATGTTGCGCGCCTACGGTTGGTCGTACAGCGAGCCACCGAGCGCCATCGTGCACCGACTCGACCAAGCCCTCGAACACGTCACCGACGTCTCGCTGGCGAGCCTGATCTTCGGCAGAATCGAGAACGTCCTCGACGACCACCAGCAACTGCGTTGGGCCAACGCCGGGCACCCGCCCCCACTGCTGGTCACACATGACGGACAGACGATCTTCCTTGAGGGCGGACACGGCCCACTGGTGGGCACGGGAATCCCGGCCAGTCGGACCGACGACCTCGTTCACCTGCCGCCGCAATGCACCCTGCTCCTGTACACCGACGGCCTGGTCGAATCGCCTTCCCACTCTCTCGAGGACGGACTGGACCGGCTGCGCCGGCATGCGGCAGCACTGGCCCACCGCCCTCTGCAGGCGTTCTGCGATCTCCTGCTCAGCCGCGTACGTCCGGACGACAACGAGGACGACGTCGTGCTGCTGGCCCTACGCACGTCCTCTCGGGGCTGAGGACCATTCTCAGAGATCGACTTCGGCCCGGTCGCGCCGAGGCCCGCAGCGTCAGCCGATCTCGCTGACGTAGACGTCCTGGAGTGCGAGGCCCGCGCTGCCGGCCGTGTTGTCGGCGAGCCAGGCACGGAATTCGCCGGTCTCGTTCTCGGGCACCCCGACATCGATCTCCACTCGCTCCGCGGTGTAGCGGACCGCGTGTACGGCCCGGCCGGCGGCTCGGAGGTCGTTCTCCAGCCTCCCCGCGCGCTGGTGGTCGACGGTGATCGTCGCCAGGCGGAAGCGTCTGAGCGTCACCGTGCCGAGTGCGTCGAGCGCCTGGCCGACCGCACCTCCATAGGCCCGGACGAGTCCGCCCGCACCCAGCTTGACGCCGCCGAAGTAGCGCGTGACGACGGCGACCACGTCACGGAGGTCGCGGCGCAGCAGCATCTGCAGCATCGGGACGCCGGCCGTTCCCCCGGGTTCGCCGTCGTCGCTGGACTTCTGGACGGCACCGCCCGCGCCGATGACGTAGGCGAAGCAGTTGTGTGTGGCGTCGGCGTGCTGGGTGCCGATCCGCCGGATCACCGCCTGGGCGTCCTCCTCGGTCGCCGCCGGTGCGAGGGTGGTGATGAACCGGGACTTCCTGACCTCGATCTCGTGCCGGCCCTCGCGCGCGACCGTGCGGTGCTGCTCCTCCATCCGACCAGCCTATGTGGTCGCGGGAATGGTCGGCGCGGACGGCTTGTTGGCCCGGACATGTACGGAGACGAAGAGACGATCCGCAGGATCCTGACCGCTTCCGGTGACACCTGGGCGGTGGTCGGGCTCTCCGGCAACGAGCACCGGCCGGCCTACGGGGTCGCCGCCGTACTGCGGCGCTTCGGCAAACGGGTGGTGCCGGTACACCCCAGGGCGGAGACGGTGGGCGGAGAGCAGGGTTACGCCACGCTCGACGCGATTCCCTTCCCGGTGGATGTGGTCGATGTCTTCGTCAACAGCGAACTGGCCGGCCGGATCGCCGACGAGGCGGTGGCGATCGGCGCGAAGGCCGTCTGGTTCCAGCTGGGCGTGGTCGACGAAGCGGCGTGGGAGCGGACCACCGCCGCCGGTCTGGACATGGTGATGGACCGCTGCCCGGCGATCGAGATCCCGCTACTGGGAGAGTCCGGGTGACCGTGTGTCGGTCGCCGGCCGCCGGTTGGTGACGGCTGCGCCGGGCACCTGGGAGCGAGTCCGACTGCCGCTCAGCAGGGGCCCTCGGGTTGCTGTTCCGCGGTCTCCGCTGGAGGGGGCGCCGGTTCCGCCATGGCGAGCAACTGCTCGGCGCTGACGCCTTCGGGCACCGGCGCCGGCGGCGGGGTGCGCAGCGGTGGCTGCCACCCCCTTTCCGGATCCCAGCGCCGCACCACCCTGGCGGGGGCTCCGGCGACCACCGCGTGGTCCGGCACCTCGCCCCGCACGACGGCGGCCGCGGCGACCACGACGTTACGGCCGAGCCTCGCTCCCGGCAGGATCACGGCTCCGGCGCCGAGCCAGCTGCCGTCGCCGATCTCGACCGGACCGGTACGCGGCCACTGCTTGCCGATGGGCTGTCCGGGGTCGTCGTAGGAGTGGTTGTCGCTGGTGATGTAGACATACGGCCCGCAGAAGACGTCGTTGCCCAGGACCACCGGCCGCGAGGCGACGACGTGACTGCCGCGGCCGAGTACGACGCCGTCGCCCAGCCGCAGCACCGGGTCCGGTCCCAGCTCCAGGCCGGGCACCATTCCGGCGGTGAGGGTGACCTGCTCGGCGATGACGCAGTGGTCACCGAGTCGTATCCAGCGCTCGTTGAAAATGGTCCCCTGAGGAAACGCCAGCCTGGTCCCGGGTCCGATCCGACCGAACCGGTAGGGCCCTGGCCGGGCCGCGGTGACCGCTCCGGCCTCCCGCGCCCAGCGCGACCCCCGGTGTACGGCCCGGGAGACGGCCCGTCGGTAGAAACCGCCCAGCGATGAGAACACGTTCTGGTCTCTCCTCACCCGGAACACGGTACTCAGCCGCGGTTCGGCGTACTTCGGGGGCAGCTGTGATCTTCGCCCCATCAAGGCACGTGAGCGTGGCGGGCCGGTCCGGGCGGCGGTCCGGCACGGGGAGTTGGGGCGGGTGGGCGTAGCAGCCCTTCCCCGGCCCCTCTATGGTTATTCGCCATGTGGCCAGGACAACAGCCGCCCGGGGGCGAGCAGCATCCGCAGGATCCCAACGCGAACCCGTACCAGCAGCCGGGCTATCAGCAACCTAATCCGTACCAACAGCCCGGATACCAGCAACCGAACCCCTACCAGCAGCCCGGATACCAGCAGGGTCAGCCGGTGCCGCCCAATCAGGGGTGGGAGAGCGGCGGGCCCGGCGGCTTCCCACCGCCGAACGGTGGCGGGAAGAAGAAGAAACCGGTGGCGATAGCCATCGCCGCGGCGACCGTGCTCGTGGTGGGCGCCGCGGTCACCGGCTACTTCGTGCTCTTCGACGACAAGGAGCCGAGCCACGACGCCAAGGGCGGCGGCTCCCCGTCCGCCGAACCGCTGCCGTCGAAGAGCCAGACACCGGAGCCCGAACCGGAAGATGACGACGGCGATGTCGACAACCCGCGCGCGGGCGGCGGGGAGGTGAAGCCCGTCGTCAAGGGCTGGAAGACGGTGGTCAGCCGGAAGCGGCAGAACGCCTTCGACGTCCCGCCGGAGTGGAAGGTCGAGTCGCAGGGCCTGTCCATCGGTTTCGAGGACTCGAACTCGGACGAGGAGTTTCCACCGCCCCTGGTGACCATGAGCGCGCCCGCCTTCGCCCAGCCCGAGTGGTGCACCTACAAGGAGAACGACCGGGAGCACGAAACCGAACTCGCCGCCGCCGGCTCGAAGGGCGCCCAGGGCGCCAAGAGCACCGACGAGGCGGCCGAGAACGAAGCCCTCAGCTGGGTCTTCGCCGCTTACGACCAGGGAAAGACCGGTACGTTCCACAGCACCAAGGCGAAACCGTTCACCAGTGAACACGGTCTCACCGGGTCCGTCGCCTCGGCCACGGTCACCGGTGTCAAGAAGGAGAACAAGTGCTCCACCGACGGCAAGGCCTTCGCTGTGAGCTACGTGGCGGAGAGCGGTGACTACGGGACCTGGGTCCTGTACGCCGCCAAGGGTGTCAAGGACGAGATCCCGGACGCGACGATCAAGAAGATCATGAACTCCCTGCGCCCGCTGAAGCCGAGTTCGTAACCGCCGACCGGCGGCCCGCTCCGGTGTCCGCCGGGAGAAAAACGGCTGGCGTTCGGCCTCTTCCACGGCCACAGTCGGCGTGTGACGCACCCGACGCCCCCGGTCCGCCGACCGGTCCGCCCGGCTTGGGCGGGACGCAACTACACACTGCTGACAGCCGCTGCCGTGATCACGAACCTCGGAAGCTCCGGGGCGCTGATCGCGGCAGCGTTCGCTGTACTGGGGGCCGGCGGCAACGGCACCGATGTCGGGCTGGTCGCCGCCGCCCGCACGGTGCCGCTGGTGTTCTTCCTGCTGATCGGCGGAGCGGTGGCCGACCGTCTGCCCCGGCACCGGGTGATGGTGGCGGCCAACGCACTCAACTGCCTCTCCCAGGGCGTCTTCGCCGTTCTGGTGCTCACCGGCGAGCCCGCCCTGTGGCAGATGGCGTTGCTGTCCGCTCTGGGCGGCACCGGTCAGGCCTTCTTCAGCCCGGCGGCCGAGGGCATGGTCCTCTCCAGCGTCTCCGGGGAACAGGCGGGCCGGGCGTTCGCCTACTTCAGGCTGGGCTCCAACGGAGCGAGCATCGCGGGCGCCGCGCTCGGCGGGGCGCTGGTCGCCGCGGCCGGCCCCGGCTGGGTGCTGGCGTTCGACGCCGCGGCCTTCGCCGTCGCCGGTGGCCTGCGGGCACTGCTCGACCTCAGCGGCATGCCGGAGCGAGGGCCGAGGGACGGGGGACTGCTGAGCGACCTGAGAGACGGTTGGCGGGAGTTCTCCGGTCGGTCCTGGCTGTGGAGTGTCGTCATCCAGTTCGCGGTCGTCAACGCCGTCGTCGGAGCTGCCGAGGCGGTCTACGGACCACTGGTCGCCCAGGACCATCTCGGCGGTGCCAGGCCGTGGGGCATGGCGCTCGCGGCGTTCGGGGCCGGCACGCTCTGCAGCGCCATACTGATGACCCGTTGGAAACCGCGTCGGATCCTGTTGGCCGGTGCGATCAGCGTCTTCCCGCTCGCGCTCCCGCCGGCCGCCCTCGCGGTTCCGCTGTCGGCCGGGTGGTTGATGCTGACGATGTTCGTCAGCGGCGTGTCGATCGAGATCTTCGCGGTCACCTGGATGCTGGCCCTGCACCAGGAGATCCCCGAGGAGAAGTTCTCCCGGGTCTCGTCCTACGACTGGCTCGGATCGATCGCCCTGCTGCCGGCCGCCACCGCGCTGGCCGGCCCGGCGGCGGAGGCTTTCGGTCGGGCGCCGGCGCTGTGGGGTTGTTCCGCGCTCGTCGTACTGCTGACGGCCGCGGTCCTGACCGTGCCGGATGTCCGTCGGCTCACCGTCCGCGAGTCGGCGGCCGGCGGAGCGGCTCCGGACGGCACGGCGGCGGTCAGGGCGGAACCGGACGGGCTGGGGCCGAATGCCGGCCCAGCCGAGAAGACGGTGCCTCAGGACTGAGAGTTCGCCCCGGGTGTGATCGGCTCTCGGGCGCTGCCTCCCGCCCGCTCCACTCGCCGTCTCCTCCCGTCGTTGCTCCCCGGCCGCCAGTAGTCGTGCACCCGCGACTCAGCCGATGCTGAAGGCGCCTTCCGGCGGTGGTGGGGAGGGCCGGGAGTCGGAGTCGGTCACCGGCTCCGCACGACCGAAGAGCCCTTCCAGGGTGGCCGCGGGTTCCACCCGGGCCGGGAAGGCGTCGGCCGCACAGCGGCGAGCCAGTGGCTGGACCGGCAGTTCGTTCCGGGACGCGATCAGCAGGACGTTCCCGAAGCGGCGCCCGCGGAGCACGGCGGGTTCAGCGACGAGCCGCACGTGCTGGAACACCGAGCCGAGGGTGGCGATCTGCGTGCGGAGGAAGTCGAACGGTGCCCTGTCGGCCAGGTTCGCGGCGTACCGTCCCTCGGGACGCAGGACACGAGCGGCCTGGCGGACGTACTCGACGGAGGTGAGATGGGCCGGCACCCGCGATCCCGCGAAGACGTCGGCGATGAGGATGTCGGCGCTCCCCGCCGGCGCGGCCTCGAGCCAGACGCGGGCGTCGGCGCACCGCGCGTCGATGCCGCTCCGCTCCGGCAGCGGCAGTTGTTCCCGGACGAAGGCCAGCAGCCCTCGGTCGGCCTCGATGACCGTCTGCCGGGATCCCGGCCGGGTGGCGGCCACATAGCGCGGAAGGGCGAGTGCCCCGCCCCCGAGGTGGAGGACGTCCAGCGGGTGGCCGGGCTCGGCGACCGTGTCGAGGAGGTGTCCGAGGCGGCGGGCGTACTCGAACTCGAGATGGGCGGGCTCGGCCAGGTCCACATAGGACTGGGGCGCGCCGTCCACGGTCAGCAGCCAGGCGCGTTCCCGGTCGACGTCGGGCATGAGCTTGGCCTGACCGCCGTCGACGGTTCGGGAGACGGGTACGGACTCGTTCACGCTCCCATTGTGGGCCAAGGACCGTCCCGGAAGGCCTGGTGGGCGCGGGACGACAGCTGCGGCGCTCCCCGGCTACCGCGCCGCATCGTAGGGAAGTCCGGACACGGCCGGTGTCCGGACGGCCCTGCTCCTCACACCGCACCAGGTCCCGCGCCGCGCGCTGAAGCACCGGAGCCCGCGGAAGCCCTCGGCGCTCTGGCTCTCCGCGTGTCCGACCACACGCCTACCCGTCCTGCCGGATCGCCCAGCGTCCGTCGGTCACCGAAGGTGCCTTCGCGTCAGCCCGTTCGGGAGCCGGGATCGGTTTCACCGCGACGTACACGTGCTGCCCCTTCTTCAGTCCCTTGGAGAACGGGACCGACACGAACTGGTCGCCCGGGGTCGCCTGGTGGTCGGCGATGATCTCCGTCCAGACCCCGGTCGACTTCCCGTTCTTCCAGTCGTGGACTTCGTACCGGACCTGCAGTTGGTCCCCCGGCTCCATGCCGGATACCCGGAGCCGGCCGTTGAAGTCCGCCCACGAGCTGGTCTTCGGCAGGTAGCCCGGGTGGTTCCCGTCCCCGTGCTGCTTGTGGGGGTCGGCGTGTTCGACGTCCCAGGTGACGGCCGTCCACTCACCCCAGGGGACGGACTGGGACTTGTCCTTGCCGAGGCTGGTGCGGATGGGCATGTCGTCCTCCGGAGAAGTACCGCCGGGGTTCCAACCGGCCGGATGGGAGAGCCGTTCGGCCACGTCCTTGCGGAAGGTGGCCATGCTGAACGACGGGTCGATCTTGCGTCGGGTGCCTTCCTTGTGCCCGATGACCGAGTCGGCCGACCACTTGTGGAACCGGCAGATGGCCGCAGCCCACCGCACCACCTGGTCGTACTGGGCGGCTGGGTACGGGTCGCTGCCGTCGCCGCGGTTCTCGGTCTCGATGCCGTAGTAGTGCGTGTTGCCGTCGATCGGCTCGGCGGCGTCCGGCCTGGGATGGGTGCTCGATTCGCGGATCACCGCCTGGTGGGCGTTGTTGGCGAACGTGCCGGCGTGGTTGGCCCGGCCGTTGCCGACCAGGTACACGGTGGCGGCCTTCGAGGCAAAGGCGTGGCAGACCGGGCCGGGCAGGTCCGCCGTGCCGTCGTAGCAGTAGTCGGCCATGCCCGAGCCGACACCGGCGGTGTGGTGGATGACCACGCCGTTCACCCCGCCCCAGGCACCCTTGTGATTGCGGTTGTGGCTACGCCACGACCGGTGCTCCTTGATGCGCACACCCTCCGCTTTCAGCGCTTTGACCATCTGGTCAGCGGTCATCGGTGTCGCCACGGTCTCCCCTTTCCCCGAGCGCCGCGCTGGCAGACTCCGTGCGCTCAACTGACCGGGCACGGAGCTTGCTTGTACGGGAGATTATGCCCAGTAAGCCGCTTTCTGACCGGCTATTACTCGAATCCGGAGGCGGGGTGCGGGAGGCGCCTGTGGTGGCGAGGGACGCGCGTACCAGCTTGCGGCACTGTCCCTCCCGTGCTCGGGTGTTGAGCGTTGCGCTCGCTGGCGTGGGGAACGGCACGTACGACAGCGGCGGCGGTCCCCGCCGTCCGGGACCCCGCCGCCGCTCACCGGCGCGCCGCTGCTACTTCCCTTCGACGAGACCGTCCCGCTGCGCGCCACGGCTCAGGACGGCCTCCCGCACCCGCTTGTGCACTTCCGGAAAGTGCTCCTGAGTGGCCCGGGTGACCCGGAATGGTGGTCCGGTGTCCGAGTGGCCGACCAGGAACTCGGCCTTGGAGACGTTCCAGCGGTCGTCGTCGGCCGGGGCGAAGGTGAACCTGGCCATGCTGCCGTCGTTGCCCCGGTACTTCTCCGGGACGAAGCTGGCGACCTGGTCGCCCAGTCCGTAGACCACCCAGGTCCCGTTGACCTTCTCGTAGGCCTGCGGCACGTGGTTGTGCGTGCCGATCAGCAGATCGATGTCGGGGCGGCCGTCGGTGCGCGCCGCCGTCAACCGCTTCGCCACCGCCAGTTGCCGGGCGTCGGGTTCCTGCTGCCACTCGCTGCCCCAGTGAAGACTGACCAGGACGACGTCGGCCCCGTCTTGGCGCGCTCGGCGGGCGTCGGACAGGATCCGTTTCGGCTGCAGGCTGTTGACCGCCCAGGGCTGCCCCTTCGGCAGCGGAACGCCGTTGGTGCCGTAGGTGTAGGAGAGATGGGCGACTTCGGCCCCGCCTGCTCGGAGGGAGGCCGGGCGGGCGGCCTCGGCGGCGCTGCGGGCGGTTCCGGCGTGTTGGACGCCCGCCTTGTCGAGCGCCGCGAGGGTGCGCCGGATACCGGCGGCCCCACTGTCCAGGGCGTGGTTCGAGGCGGTGGAGCAGCTGTCGTAGCCGGTGGCGCGCAGCGCCTCGGCGATCTGCGGCGGGGACTGGAACATCGGGTACCCGGTGAAGGGACCGCCGGCTGGTCCGTACACCGTCTCCATATGGCATATCGCCAGGTCGGCGGAGGCGACGACGGGTTTGACACCGGCGAACACCGGACGGAAGTCGTAGCCGGAGCCACCGGCGTCCCGCCGGGCCTGTTCGATGATCGACGGGTAGGGGATGACGTCGCCGGTGGCGACGACGGTGAAGGAGCTCCGGGAGCGGTCGTCGCCACCGCTCCCTACCGCCTGCAGGTGCCCGGAGCCGCTCCGGACCGTGCAGCCGGCCGCCAGCACGGCGACCGCCACTCCTCCCACCGCCCATATCCTCATCTTCCGTCTCACGGACAGCCCACCTCACTCCTCGGCATCGGGCGAATACCCGCAGCCTGGAGCGAGGGACGGGAAGCCGACAGTCGAGAGCCCGTGCGGCTGGGCCAGAAGGGGCGGATCCCTGGGCCGAACGGAGGTCCGGCCGGGCGTGCCGCCCGGCCGCCGGCGGTGCCGGCGCCGGACAGCCTTTCAGGACCGGCGGGCGGTGGATCGGCGGACCACCGCTCAGCCGGGGGTGAGGCGGGCGCCGTCCTGCCAGTCCGCGTACCGGATGCGCTCGATCTCGAGGATCTCGCCCATCGAGCTCCATTCGTTCTTGCCCAGCCGGGCCAGGGGGCGCAGCTTGGTCACCTCGGGGTGCCCCTCGACGATCACCTCCTTCGAGACCGCCGCGTGCACCACGGTCCCGAAGACCACCGTCGAGTCGCCCAGCCTCGTGGTGCTGTGCAACTCGCACTCGAGCGCCACCGGTGAGGCGGCGACCCGCGGCGGTTTCACCCGCAGACTGGGTTCCCGGGCGATGCCGACGGCCTCGAACTCGCTGACCCCGGGCGGGAAGTCCGTCCCCGTGGCGTTGACCTGCTCGAAGAGGTGCTCAGGAGCCAGGTTGACGACGAACTCACCGGTCTCCTCGGCGTTGCGCAGCGAGTCCTTGCGGCCGACGGAGGTGAACTGGACGACGGGTGGTTCCACACAGGCGACGGTGAAGAAGGAGTGGGGTGCCAGGTTCGCCACCCCCTCACCGGAGAGGGTCGACACCCAGGCGATCGGACGCGGCACGATCACCGAGGTCAGCAGTTTGTAGAAGGGGGTCCGGCCCAGGGCCTCGGGCTCGAAGTCGATACGCATGACTGCCAGTATCCACGCTGCGCCCCACGCCTTCCGCGGACCGTCTCCGGCAGGCTGCCCGGTGCGGTGCCGGCGCCGTTCCCATGCTCGGGGAACGACACCGGCGGTGGTCGGGGAGCCGGACCGGTCCGGCTCCCCGACCACCGCCGCACCGCTCCTGCCGAGCGGCCGTGGTGGCCTCAGCTCACCAGGGGCAGCTCCTTTCGGACACTGGGCGTCGGAAGGCGGACTTCGATCGGTTCCCCGCTCTCCGAGTCGACGACTCCGACCCTGACGAGAGGATCGCCGGGGGTGTCCATGCTGGCCCCGGCGTCGAGGGCGAAGACCACCGAGACCGGTCGAGCCCCCGGGGAGGCCGACTCCTCGGCACCGCCGTGCACCGGGGCTTCGTAGACACCGGAGTACTGCAGCAGCCGCCAGCCGTCCTCCTCCCAGTGGTCCAGGAGTCCGGACCGGACCACCGGCGAAGCCGCCTGCCAGGCCAGCGAGCTCTCCAGCAGCTGGACGGTCGCGGCGACCGGGACATCGGTACGGCCCGCGGTGCCGCCCAGCGGGTGCCCGAAGACCCGCAGCCGGGTCCGCCGCAACGGCAGCAGCCACCAGCGGTCGAGGTCGGCGGAGAGCACCACCAGCACCCCCACCGCGGCGGCCAGCAGGCCGAGTCGAGCGACCGGCCGCTCGGCGATGGAGGTCCACCACGGAACGGTCGCGAGGGCCGCGACCACCCCGCCGACCAGCACCAGCCCGGCGCGGACGAAGGCACGCCAGGTGATCACGGCGGTCTCGTTCGCCGAGCAGCCGCAGGAGGATTCCGGCGCGGCGGCCCGACCGTAGGCGAGGTAACCGAGGAACCCCGCGCCCAGAGCGGCCGTCCCGACGCCCGGCAGGGCGGCCCCGGGCGCCGCGGTCCCGGGCAGCGTCAGCAGCCCTGCGGCCAGGACCAGTTCCACGCCGCCGACCCCGCGCAGGGCGAGCGTGGCGCGCTCACTGCTGCGGAGCAGGACGGCGAGCGCGGTGCGAGGGGCCTGGCGTGCGGTGCCCGTGCTGAACAGCTTGACCGCACCGGTCCAGCCGAGCAGCCCGGCCAGCGCGAGCACCGCCGGGCCCGTTGTCGCTGAGAGCATCTCCACCTCCTCGAACCCGGGCTCAGCGCCCGACGGACACGCGGACGACGTCCACGGAGTCGTCGGCCGGCCGCCAGGCGCCCAGCACCTGTGCGCTCTGCCCGATCCGCAGCCGGGAGAGGTCTGCCGTCGGGGCGCCGCCGGCGTAGGTGGCGTTGGTGGTGTCCGCGACGATGTTGCCCACCAGTTCGTGCTGGCCGTGGGCGAAGTGCAACCGGCTCTTCTCGACCCCGCGGATGGTGGTGTACAGGTTGACGATGTTCACCCACACCGCGTCGGCGGCGATGGTGCCGTCCGGCATCTCCACCCCGCGGGCGTAGAGGCCGTCGCCCACCTCGATCACCGCGGCGGTGGCCGGGCGGACCTTCCAGACGCTGGTGACGTTGGTCATCTGGACCCGGGAGTGGTCGCCGTAGGAGCCCGCGACTTCCAGCACGCTCCCGGTGATCCCGGTGATCCGGCCCTCGACGAACGAGGTCTTGGCTATGGCCGGGTCGAGGGAGGGCTGTTCGGCGGCGAAGGCGGCGTCCGCGTCGAGGCCGCCGAGTGCGGTGGCACCGACGATGGTGGCGCCACCGAGAGCCGCGCTGGTGAGGAAGCGCCGTCTGCCGAGGCCGCCGTTCTTCGCGTCAGATGCGGTCATGACTGTCCCTTCCTCACTCGTAGAGGTAGACCGGCAGTTTGCCGGAGTCGAGGTTGCCGATGGCGGAGAAGGCCGCCGGGGTCAGGTCGACGACCCGGTTGGTGCGGCACTCGCTGCCGCAGCAGCTGGCCTCACCGCACCACTCCTTGGTGCGGGGCCCGCAGTCGGTGATGGTGATGCACACCGTCGCACCGGAGCAGGCGTGCTTGACGTTCATCACCGAACCGCAGCCCCGGCGGGGGATGTTCTCGCCGCACAGGTCGGGCCGGGTGATGTCCCAACACGCCTGGGAGGCGTTGGGCCAGGCCCCGTGGTTGGCGCTCGACTGGCAGTTGCCGCAGGCGCCGCCGCCCGCGCTGCCACACGGGCCCCATGCGTTGCCGCAGCAGAACCAGCTGGCCTCGCCGGCCCATAGGCTGGTCGATCCGCAAGCCATGTTGCTGTCCCTTTCTCGTGGGGGGTGCCAGGTCTGCTGGTTGACGCAGACATGACAGATTCCAGGACGCAGTCGCCCGCTGAGCCCGACCTCAGGGACGGGTCCCGGGACTCGGGTGCTACCAGGGGGCGCCTGTTACTGGCGGAGCAACCCCATGATGCGCGCATCGACGCGCGTTGACCAGAGCCCGTCACAGCGCGGACCGCACAGCGGCGGAAGCGGCCGCCGGGGGCGGGAGGGCATGCGGGGGCGCCCTCCGGACAAAGCCTCAGGCCGGCTGCGGGAACGACGGCGCCGCCGGCTCCCGGGTCTCCGGCAGCCGGCGGCGTGGAGCGCGGATCTCAGAACGGGTACGTCGCCGCGCTGGAGCGGACCGTTGTCCAACGGGTGTCGGTGAACGCCTCGATGTTGGCGTCGCCCCCGAACCGGGAACCGGTTCCGGAGGCCGCGACGCCACCGAACGGTGCGACCGCCTCGTCGTTGACGGTCTGGTCGTTGACGTGCACGATCCCGGTCGGGATCCGGGCCGCCAGGTCCAGCCCCCGAGCCGCGTCACGGGTGACGATGCCGAGGGAGAGCCCGTACTCGGAGTCGGCCGCCAGCGCCACCGCCTCCTCCTCTGTGGCGAAGGGCCGGACGGGCGCGACCGGACCGAAAACCTCCTGGGCGTAGGCGGCCGTCCGGTCGTCCACCCCGGCCAGGACCGTCGGGCGGTAGAAGAGCTCCTGGTGGGTGCCGCCGGCCGCCAGTCGCGCCCCGGCCGCCACGCTCTCGGTGACCAGCCCGTGTATCTTGTCCCGCTGCCCGGCGTCGATGATCGGCCCGAGGTGGACCTGCTCGCGGGCGGGGTCGCCCACCACCAGCGAGTCGGCCTTCGCCGCCAACCGCTCGACGTACTCCTCGTACAGCGACTCGTGGACGAGGTGTCGGCCCGTCGTCATGCATATCTGGCCCTGGTGGAAGAAGGATCCCCAGGCCGCGGTCGAGATGACGGCATCGAGATCGGCGTCCGGGAGGACCACCAGCGCGGAGTTGCCACCCAGCTCCAGGTGGGCTCGCTTGAGATGGCGTCCGGCCGCCTCCCCCACCGACCGCCCCGCCGGGGTGGAGCCGGTGAAGGATATGACCGGCACCTTCGGGTGGGCCACCAGAGCCTGGCCGGCCTCGGCGGCACCGGGCAGGACGTGGAGCAGTCCGGCCGGCAGACCGGCCGCCTCGAAGACACGGGCGATGACGTAGCCACCGCAGACCGGAGTCCGGGGGTCGGGCTTGAGGACGACGGAGTTGCCGAGCGCGAGCGCCGGGGCCACCGAGCGGATCGACAGGATCAGCGGCGCGTTGAAAGGCGAGATGACGCCGACCACGCCGACCGGCACCCGGCGGGTGTAGGAGAGGCGGGGGGCCTCGGTGGCGAGGATCTGGCCGGGGGGCCTGGAGGCGAGGGCAGCGGCTTCGTAGCACTCCTGGGCCGCGACGTGGACCTCGAAGTCGGCCTTGCCGGGGATGTTGCCGGCCTCCCGGACCAGCCAGTCCTTGATCTCCTCGGCGTGCTCCTGGAAGAGGTCCCCAGCACGCCGCAGGACCGCCGCCCGTTCCTGGAAGGTGACCGCGGCCCAGGACGGCTGGGCCGCCGCCGCGGCCTCGGCGGAGCGGTCGACGTCCGGGGCGCCGGCCAGGCCGGTGCGGGCGAGGACACCGCCGGTCGCGGGCTCGACGATGTCGATCTCGCCGCCGGAGAGCGGCTGCCAGTGCCCGGCCCAGCCGCGGCCGCCCCACACCGTGGAGTCGAGCAGATCCATGACGCTCCTTCGAGTCACACCGGGGGCAGGCGTTCGCCTGGTGAACTTTCGTTCATCAACGATCGGCCCCCGAGTCTGGCCTCGCGGGACTCGGCTGTCAACGGTCGGCGTCGCCGTTCCCGACGGGCGGATGCCTTCCGCCCCTCTCCGAGGCCGGACAGGGAAGGCCACGGTGACAGGTGTCGGGGCGGCACACGCGGGAACCCGGCTGGGCGCAACGATCCGCGACAGCCAGGCCCGGTCGCGGGGCCGGCGGGACGGAGACCTATGACCAGCGGGTACCCGGGTCCCGAAGACTACGGTCGGGACCCGATCGGAGACTTCATCGCTCGATTCCTCGGCGCGACCCCCGGCGGAAGACAGTCGGCGCCCCGTTACCTGGACTTCGGACGGTTGATGAGCGAACCGGCGCGGCAGCTCGTCTCGGCCGCCGCCTCCTACGCCGCCGACCACGGCAGCCCCGACCTGGACACCGAACACCTGCTGCGGGCGGCTCTCAGCAGTGAGCCGACCCGCGAGATGATCGCCCGGGCGGGGGCCGACCCCGACGAACTCGCCGAGGAGATCGACCGGGAGGTCGGAGAGGGACCGGCGCGGAACACCGTCGCGGTCAGCCCCGCGGTCAAACGCGCCCTGCTCGACGCCCATGACGTCGCCCGGTCCGCCGGCGCCTCGTACATCGGCCCGGAACACCTGCTGGCCGCCCTCGCCGCCAACCCTGACTCCACCGCCGGTCACATCCTGCACACCGCCCGCATCGACCCCAGGCACGCGCAACCGGGGGGCCAGGCACCCGGCGGCCCGGAACAGCGGACCACCACCGGCGCCGGAAACACACCCAACCTCGACAAGTACGGCCGCGACCTGACCCAGCTCGCCCGGGAGGGCCGGATCGACCCGGTGATCGGCCGGGAGCAGGAGATCGAGCAGACCGTCGAGGTGCTCGCCCGCCGCGGAAAGAACAACCCCGTGCTCATCGGCGAGGCCGGAGTCGGCAAGACCGCGGTGGTCGAGGGGCTCGCCCACCGCATCAACGACGGCGACGTGCCCGACATCCTGCTCGACCGGTGCGTGGTCCAGCTCGACCTGTCGGCCGTGGTGGCCGGCACCCGCTACCGCGGTGACTTCGAGGAGCGGATGAACGCTCTGATCGAGGAGATCCGGGCCAACTCCGAGAAGCTGATCGTCTTCCTCGACGAGCTGCACACCCTCGTCGGCGCCGGAGCCGGCGGCGGGGGCGGAGAAGGCGGTTCGATGGACGCCAGCAACATGCTCAAGCCACCGCTCTCCCGCGGTGAACTGCACGTCATCGGCGCCACGACGCTCGAGGAGTACCGCCGCAACATCGAGAAGGACGCGGCACTCGCCCGCCGCTTCCAGCCGATCCTCGTCCCCGAGCCCACCTCCGCGGACGCCCTGGAGATCCTGCGCGGGCTGCGCGACCGCTATGAGGCGCACCACCAGGTGCGTTACACCGACGAGGCGCTGCTGGCCGCCGTCGAGCTCTCGGACCGCTACCTCACCGAACGCTTCCTGCCGGACAAGGCCATCGACCTGATGGACCAGGCCGGTGCCCGGGTCCGGCTGCGCAGTTCGACGCGCGGTACCGACGTGCGCGCCCTGGAGCGCCAGCTCGAGCAGCTGAACCGCGACAAGGACCAGGCCGTCGCCGCCGAGCAGTACGAGGAGGCCTCCCGGCTCCGGGACCGGATAGCCGATCTCGACCAGCGGATCCGGCAGGGCAACGAGAAGCATCCCAACGGACGGATCGCCGAGGTCGCCGTCGACGACATCGCCGACATCGTCTCCCGGCAGACGGGGATCCCGGTCAGCACCCTCACCGAGGAGGAGAAGGACCGGCTGCTCGGTCTGGAGGAGCACCTCCACCAGCGGGTGATCGGCCAGGACGAGGCGGTGACCGCGGTCTCCGACGCCGTACTGCGGTCCCGCACCGGGCTGTCCAGTCCGCAGCGCCCGATCGGGAGCTTCCTCTTCCTGGGGCCGACGGGCGTCGGCAAGACCGAGCTCGCCCGCGCGCTGGCCGAAGCGCTGTTCGGGAGTGAGGACCGGATGGTCCGGCTGGACATGAGCGAGTACCAGGAGAAGCACACCGTCAGCCGGCTGGTCGGTGCCCCTCCGGGCTACGTCGGACACGAGGAGGCCGGCCAGTTCACCGAAGCCGTGCGCCGCCACCCGTACTCGTTGCTGCTCCTCGACGAGATGGAGAAGGCGCACCCGGATGTCTTCAACATCCTCCTCCAGGTGCTGGACGACGGGCGGTTGACGGACTCCCAGGGCCGTACCGTCGACTTCACCAACACGGTGATCGTGATGACCAGCAACCTCGGTTCGGAGGCCCTCACGGGCCGGAGTACCGCGGTGGGCTTCGGCCCCGGTGACCTGGAGGCGGACGAGGCTGCGCGCCGGGAGCGGGTGCTCCGGCCGCTGCGCGAGCACTTCCGGCCGGAGTTCCTGAACCGGATCGACGAGATCGTCATCTTCCGCAGGCTCACCGACGACCAGTTGCGGCGCATCACCGACCTGCTCCTTGAGGAGACCAGGCGGCGGCTGCGGGCCCAGGACATGACGGTCGACTTCACCCCGGCCGCCGTCGACTGGCTGGCGCACCGGGGCTACCAGCCGGAGTACGGAGCACGGCCGCTGCGCAGGACGATCCAGCGGGAAGTCGACAACCAGCTCTCGCGGATGCTGCTCAGCGGCGAACTCCAGCCGCACAGCCATATCGACGTCGACACCGAGAACGACAGGCTGCGGTACCGGATCTCGCAGGAACCGGAGGCCCCGGCCGAGTGAGGCGGTGATCCGGCGGCTCCGCTCGACGAGCGCTGTGCTGGCCGCCCCGGGCGTGGAACAATCACCGGGCACCGACCAGCGCTCGCTCGCCCGAGTTGAGGAGCCCGCTCATGGCCATCTCCCGCACCGCAGAAGAGATCTCCTCCCAGCCCGACTGCTGGCGGCGGTCCGTAGCGCTGGCCCCCACCCTGGGGGGGCTCCCCCGGCCCGGTGAGCGGATCGCGGTGACCGGCTGCGGCACCTCGTGGTTCATAGCCCAGGCCTATGCCGCCCTGCGGGAGGGGTCGGGGCAGGGTGAGAGCGACGCCTTCCCGGCCTCGGAGTTCCCGGTAGGCCGCCGCTACGACCGGGTTCTGGCGATCACCCGCTCCGGAACCACCACCGAGGTGCTCCGGCTCCTCGCGACGCTCGACGGGGTGCCGACCGCCGCGATCACAGCCGACCCGGCGACCCCGGTGGCGGAGTCCGCGGACGCGATCGCCGTCCTGGACTTCGCCGACGAGCGCTCGGTGGTGCAGACCCGCTTCGCCACCAGCGCCCTGGCGCTGCTCCGCGCCCACCTGGGCGAGGATCTGGCGGCCGCCGTCTCCGACGCGGAGCGGACGCTGTCGAAGCCGCTGCCGGCCTCGCTGCTGGGGGCCGAGCAGTACACCTTCCTAGGGTCGGGCTGGGGCTACGGACTCGCCCAGGAGGCGGCGCTGAAGATGCGGGAGGCGGCGGGCGCCTGGACGGAGGCCTACCCGGCGATGGAGTACCGGCACGGGCCGATCAGCATCACCGGTCCGGGGCGGGTCGCCTGGATGCTCGGCGAGGTGCCCCCCGGGCTCGCCGAGGACGTCTCCCGGGTCGGCGGGGAGCTGGTCGCGGACGCCGGCGTCGACCCCATGGCGGAACTGGTCAGGGCGCAGCGCCTGGCCGTCGCGCTTGCCGAGGCCCGGGGGCTCGACCCGGACGAGCCTCGCAACCTCACCCGCTCCGTCGTACTGGGCTGACCGATGCCGCTGGCCACCACCGCCGAACTGGTCGACCAGGCACGGGCCGCGGGCCGGGGCCTGGCCGCGTTCAACGTCATCACCCTCGAACACGCCAACGCCGTGGTACGAGCGGCTGAGCGGGCCGCTCTGCCGGTGGTGCTCCAGGTCAGCGAGAACGCGGTGCGGTTCCACGGCCGCCCCGAGCCCCTGCTGGAAGGCTCCACCGCCGTGGCCCGAGGCGCCTCGGTGCCCGTCTCACTCCACCTCGACCACGTGGAGAGCCCGGATCTGCTCCGGTCCGCCATCGCCTCCCGGGCGGTCTCCTCCGTCATGTTCGACGCTTCGAGGCTGCCCTACGGGGAGAACGTCCGCGCGACGGCCGAGGCGGTGCGGCTGGCGCACCGGAGCGGTGTCTGGCTGGAGGCCGAACTCGGTGAGGTGGGTGGAAAGGACGGCCCGCACGCGCCCGGTGTCCGCACCGATCCGGTGGAGGCCGCCGGGTACGTCGCGGAGACAGGGGTGGACGCGCTGGCGGTGGCGGTTGGGAGTTCGCACGCCATGACCGAGCGGACCGCGTCGCTGGACCACGAGTTGATCTGCCGGCTCGCCGCGGCCGTGCACGTTCCGCTGGTGCTGCACGGTTCCTCGGGTGTGCCGGATCAGGAGCTGCGGCGGGCGGTCGGCGCCGGCATGGTGAAGATCAACATCGGTACGGCGCTCAACATCGCGTTCACCTCGGCGGTGCGCAGGGTCCTCGCCGACCAGCCGTCGTTGGTCGACCCTCGCCGGTACCTGGCGCCCGCACGGGAAGAGATGTCGACGGCGGCAGCCCGGCTGCTGGCGGTCCTGGCTCCCTGACCCTGCCGCCTCCCCCGGCGCCGGACCGCCGGAAGGCCCGCAGGCTTCACCCACCTGGTCTGTCTGCGACCGGCCGGGTGCGCGAGGTGCACCTCCGGCGGGCGTCGCCATCGCGCAGACTGAGCACCGTCACACGCGGCGAGCGGAGGGATTGCAGCATGGAGGCCGGTACCGAGCGTCGAGACCGGTCTGTCCCCGCCCGTGGCCGCTGGCCGACGTCCGCGGCCGTACTCGCCGGTGGACTGCCAGCGGTCGTCTTTCCCGCACCGGCTCTCTGGTGGCTGGCCCCGGTGGCGCTGGTGCCCTGGCTGCTGCTGCTGCGCTCGGCCGACAGTGGCCGCCGGGCTGCCCTCCGGGGTTGGCTCGGCGGCACCGGGTTCATGTTGGCCGTCCACCACTGGCTGCTGCCGAGTCTGCACGTCTTCCTGCTCCTCCTCGCCGGGCTGCTCGGGTTGTTGTGGGCGCCCTGGGGCCTGCTCGTCCGGCGGTTGCTGGGGGCGGACCGTCCCCGCGGCGGGGCCGCGGTGCTCGCGACGCTGCTGGTGCCGTCCGGCTGGTTGGCGGTCGAACTGGTCAGGTCCTGGGAGTACCTGGGCGGCCCGTGGGGGCTGCTGGGCTCCAGCCAGTGGCAGTTCCCGCCGGCGCTGCGGCTCGCCTCACTCGGCGGGGTCTGGCTGGTGAGTTTCGTGGTGGTCGCGGTGAACACCGCGCTCACCGTGCTGGTGGCGGTGCCCTCGGCGCGTGCCTCCGCCGCGGTGACCCTGCTCGCCTGGGCTGGGGTGGTGGGCTCTGCGGGGGTGTGGACGCCGCTTCCGCAGTCCGCGGGAAACTTGCGCGTCGCCGTCGTGCAGCCGGGGGTGGTGGCTGGTCCGTCCGGTGCGGAGCGGCGGTTCGCCTTGCAGGAGCGCCTCACGCGGCGGCTGGCCGGCCGCGGCGTGGAACTGGTGGTCTGGGGCGAGAGCAGCGTGGGGTACGACCTGGAGGACCGCCCCGATCTGCGGGACAGACTGCGGCGGCTGTCCCGGCGGGTCGGCGCGGATCTCCTGGTGAACGTGGACGCGCGGCGCCCCGGCCGGCAGGGGATCTTCAAGAGTTCGGTGCTGATCGGGCCGGCGGGCCCGGACGGTCAGCGCTACGACAAGATGCGGCTGGTGCCCTTCGGCGAGTACGTTCCGGCCCGCTCGCTGCTGGGCTGGGTCACCTCGCTGGGCAAGGCAGCCGGGGAGGACCGGATGCGTGGCGCCGCCCCGGTGGTGATGGAGCCGACCGACGGCGGCGGGCCGCGGATCGGCCCCCTGGTCTGCTTCGAGTCCGCCTTCCCCGACATGGGCAGGCGTCTCGTGCGGCGCGGCAGCGCGGTGCTGGTCGTCCAGTCCTCCACGTCGAGCTTCCAGCACAGCTGGGCGCCGTGGCAGCACGCCTCGTTGGCGGCCCTGCGGGCGGCGGAGAGCTGGCGGCCGGTGGTCCACGCCACCCTCACGGGGGTGAGCGCGGTCTACGGCCCGGGGGGCGAGCAGGTCGGCGAACGGCTCTCGACCACCGGCAGCGGGGCGGCGGTGTACGAGGTGCCGCTGGGTGTGGGCAGCAGTCCGTACGTCCGCTTCGGCGACTGGATCGTCTGGACGGCACTGGGTGCTGTCGGCGCGTTCGGGGCGTGGGAGGCCTTCCGGCTCCTGGCCCGGCGGCGCCCGATGCCGCGGCTGGAGCCCGGCCAGCCGGCCGAGACGCCGGCGACGCGCCCGCCGGGGTGAGGAACGGCCCGTGGGAATGCTTCCCGCCGGCTCTGCGGGGGCGTCCTCCGGATCCCCGCGGCGGGTAACGGGAGACCGACGGCACCGCGGGGCCCGCTGTCAGGAGGCGAGGCGGGTCCGGCTCGGCGTCCGGGCGCCTCGGGGGAGCGAAAACCCGTGGCGGACCGGGCTGTTCCGGGTCCACTGTGAGCCCATGACGACATCCACTGGTCCCGCTGTCCCGGAACGGATCGATCCCCCTCTCGTCGCCGGGGAGCGGCGCATGTTGGAGAGCTGGCTCGACTTCCATCGCGCCACGTTGCTCCGGAAGTGCGCCGGCCTGGATGACGCACGGCTGCGGCAGGCCGCCGTTCCGCTCTCGCCCCTGACGCTGCTCGGCCTTCTGCGGCACATGGCGGAGGTCGAGCGGGCGTGGTTCCGCCGGGTGCTGGGCGGGGAGGAAGCGCCACCGCTCTACTACAGCGACGAGGATCTGGACGGCGACTTCCGTGTCACCGCCGACGACGGCTGGGATGAGGTCCACCGGACCTGGCACCGGGAGGTGACCGCGGCCAGGGAAACCGTGACGGACCGCTCACTGGACGACCTGAGCACCGGCACCAGGCGCGGTGAGCGGTATTCGCTGCGGTGGATCTACGTCCACATGATCGAGGAGTACGCCCGGCACAACGGGCACGCCGACCTGATCCGCGAGCGCGTCGACGGTACTACGGGAGAGTGAGCCGGCTGTCACTCATAAGGGCCATCGCGCTGTGCTGACACCGTACGACGCCCGTCCCTCCTGCACTGTTGCGGTGTGCGACGTGCAGCAGTGATGACCCTTCTGGTGGCCCCGGTACTGACGGGGTGCGTGACGCTGTCCGGCGGTTCGGACGAGACCGGCGGACCCACTGCGTCGCCCTCCGCCCCGAGGCCGGCCCGTCCGCCGGGCGAGGAGTCGCCGGCTCCGGAGGGAGCCGCCACCCCGCTCCCCGGCGGGCTCTCGGGGCACCGCCCGCCGGCTCCCCAGCCACCGCCTCCCGAAGCCGCCGCGCCTCCTCCGCCCGCTGCCCGCCGCACCGCGGAGGGCGAACAGGAGAAGTCGGGCAGCGCCGCACAGCGAGCCGGCCGGGCACCGGGCTGGGAGGTGTCCGCCGCGCCCACCGGGGAGAAGCCCGACACCGGCATCTGCGACCTGGGCGAACGGTACGGCCGGTGGCAGCACGGCAGTGAGGAGGCCCAGGCCTGCCGGCAGGTCTACGGCAACTGATCGGCACCGCCGGACAGGCGTTGCTCCCAACGGTGGATCGCCGCTCGGACACCGTCCCCGTACTCGTCCTCGGCGAGCGCCGCCGCTGTGCTCCGGGCCCTGGCCAGCTGCGCGCGGGCCTCGTCCGGCCGGCCCAGTCTGTCGTAGTCGGCGGCCAGGTTGAGGTGGAGCGAGGGGTAGAGGCAGCGGATGGCGGGTGAGAGCCGCCGCCGGCTGCGGGCGTCGTCGAGGCCGTCGTCGGCGGCCGCCAGTGCCCGCAGGTCCCAGGTGAGCGCCTGGACGGGATCGTCCTGTGTGTCGGCCATGTAGTGGGCGAGGGTGCAGCGCTCGACGGGGTCCCCCTCCTCGCCGAGTTCCTCCCAGAGCCATGCGAAACGGTTCCGTGCCTCTTCCCGGTCACCTGCCCGGTGCAACATGACGGCCTGACCGATCCTGGTCATGACCGCGTTCACAGCCTCGACCTCCCGCCGCTCCTCCGCCACCTGCGCCTCCTTCTCCTCGCTCCGTGGGGCTCGTCTGGCCGCCCCGCCCGCCGTCCCGGACCGGCCAGAAGCCCGTGCCGGAACCATCACAGGCTCAAAGGCTCGGGATGCGCCAGTCGACAGGCGCGTGTCCTTGGTCCGCGAGTGCCTTGTCGATCTGGCTGAACGGTCGGCTGCCGAAGAACTTCCTGGCCGACAGCGGGGAGGGGTGCGCTCCCTGGACGACCGCGTGCCGATCGGTGTCGATCAGCGGCAGCTTCTTCTTGGCGTAGTTGCCCCACAGCACGAAGACAGCCGGCTCGGGGCGGCGCGCCACAGCGCCGATGACGGCGTCGGTGAACTTCTCCCAGCCCTTGCCCTTGTGCGAGTTCGCTTCTCCGGCCCGGACCGTCAGCACCGCGTTGAGCAGGAGCACGCCCTGTCGAGCCCACGGCATCAGGTAACCGTTGTCCGGCACGGGGTGGCCCAGGTCCTCGTGCATCTCCCGGTAGATGTTCCGCAGTGAGGGCGGGGTCCTGACGCCCGGGCGGACCGAGAAGCACAGGCCGTGGCCCTGCCCCTCACCGTGGTACGGGTCCTGCCCGAGGACCAGTACTTTCACCCGGTCGTAGGGGGTGGCCTCCAGCGCGGCGAAGACCTCTTCGACCGGCGGGTAGACCGGTCCCCTGGCCCGTTCCTCCGCCAGGAACGCCGAGAGCTCCTGGAAGTACGGCTTTTCGAGTTCCTGCCCGAGAACGGCGCGCCAGGATTCGGGCAGCGTTTCGATCACTTCATTGCCTCCGGGATGGTTCCACCTTGGTAAGAGGAACCTACCGGGGGTCACTGACAAGTCCCGCCGAGCCGCAGCCGCCGGTTCGGTTCCGGGGGCCGCGGCCGCCGGTCAACCGAGGCCGGCGTTGAGGAAGATCCCGCCGTCGATGAGGAGGGTTTGGCCGGTGATCCAGCCGGCCCGTTCCGAGAGCAGGAACTCCGCGGCGCCGGCGACGTCCTCCGGCGCTCCGAGGCGTCCGAGCGGGTAGGAGGCGGCCGCCTCCTCCTCTCGTCCCTCGTAGAGCGCCTTGGCGAACCGGGTCTTGACGACGGCGGGGGCGAGCGCGTTGACCCGCACACCAGGGGAGAACTCGTGCGCCAGTTGGAGCGTCATGTTGACCATGGCGGCCTTGCTCATCCCGTAGGCCCCGATGAACGGCGATGCGGAGACCCCGGCGACGGAGGCGATGTTGACGATCGCGCCGCCGTGCTCCTTCTGCCAGGCCCTCCAGGTCTGCTGGGCGAAGCCGAGCGCCGAGAAGACGTTGATCTCGAAGACCTTGCGGGCGGCCGCCAGGTCGAGATCGGCCATCGGTCCGAAGACCGGGTTGCTGCCCGCGTTGTTGACCAGGTAGTCGACCCGGCCGAAGGCCTCCATGACCTGCTCGACGACGGCCCGCTGGTGGTCCGTGTCGTGCGCCTTGCCGGCGACCCCGATCACCCGGTCGGCGCCGAGTCGCTCGGCGGCCTCCCGCAAGGCTTCCTGGTCCCGCCCGGTGATGCACACCCGGTCGCCCCGGGCCACCAGGGCCTCGGCGATGCCGTACCCGATGCCCCGGCTCGCCCCCGTGACCAGTGCGACGCGCCAGCTGTCGGGCCTGATCTCCTCGGTCATCCTCCGCTGCCTCCTCAGTCGAGCGGGCCACCGGCGACGTACAGCACCTGCCCGGAGACGAAGCCGGCCGCCTCCCCGGTGAAGAAGGCGATCGCGTTGGCGATGTCCTCGGGGCGGCCGACCCGTTGCACCGGGATCTGGCTGGCGGCGGCCGCCTGAAAGTCCTCGAAGCCCATACCGACCCGCGCCGCCGTGGCGGCAGTCATGTCGGTCGCGATGAACCCCGGGGCGACGGAGTTGGCGGTGACACCGAACTTGCCGAGTTCCTTGGCCAGGGTCTTGGTGAAGCCCTGGAGCCCCGCCTTGGCGGCGGAGTAGTTGGCCTGGCCCCGGTTGCCCAGCGCGGAACTGCTGGAGAGGTTCACGATCCGCCCGAAACCGCTGTCGACCATGTGCGACTGGCAGGCGCGCGTCATGAGGAAGGCACCGCGCAAGTGCACGTTCATGACGGTGTCCCAGTCGCTGTCGCTCATCTTGAAGAGCAGGTTGTCGCGGAGCACTCCGGCGTTGTTCACCAGGATCTGCGGTGCACCCAACTCCGTGGCGATCCGGTCCACCGCCGACCGCACCTGCCCGGCGTCGGAGACGTCGCAGCCTACGGCGAGCGCCCGGCCGCCGGCGGCGTCGATCTGCGCCACGGTCTCCGCGCAGGCCTCCGCGTCGAGGTCCAGCACGGCGATGGCGCGCCCCTCTCCGGCCAGGCGCAGGGCGGTGGCCGCGCCGATTCCGCGGGCGGCGCCCGTGACGACGGCGACCCGCTGGTCGGTGGTTGACATGCGGAACTCTCCTCGCGCTCGACTGCTGGTGCGGCTCACTGCGACGCCGGCTGTCCGGTTCGGTGCGATCAGCACCCCGATCTTAGTGAGCAACCGCTTAGTAACCCGGTTGGCGAAACGCTAGAAGCCCTGGCACGCGGTGTCAACGGCCCACCTCCCGCGCCGATGCTGCCGGAACCGGCGGTACCCGCCCCACTCCCCCGATCGCCGCAGCCCCCGACCCGCCCGATGGGATGGCGGGCGACTGCCCACCTGACGCGCCGACACCGATGAGCCGCCCGCCTGCCCGGCACAGGCACCCCCTCGGGCACGGACACTCCGGGTCGACCCGGCCGCCGCGAGGTCGGTTGGGCGCGCACGGGGCCGGTTCGACCGGCCCGGCAGTCGGAAGGGGTGGCCGCTCAGCCGGCTTGACCCGCGGTCTCGTCCGCCGTCCGGGCCACCGGCGCGGAGCCGGCCACCGCCTGGCCGTCGACCGCCTTGGGCGTGGAAGTCTGTGCGACGAAGGCACCGGCCAGCACCACCGCGCCACCGATCAGCTGGGGGGCCGAGAGGTGTTCGCGGAGCAGCACCCAGGCGAGCACCGTAGCCACGACCGCCTCCAGGCAGGCCAGCACTCCGGCCACCTGCGGCGAGAGCCGCCGGATCGCCAGCACCCCGGTCAGATAGGCCAGCACCGTCGCCACCAGGACGATCTAGGCCACCAGCAGCACGGCGGACACCGCCGTGCCCCCCATCGTCGACCGCGCGGCGAGCACCGACCACTCCATCCGCCACGGCTGGGCGAGCACGGTGAGCACAGCGGCGCCGACCACCAGTCCGTGAGCGATCACCCCGATGGGATCCGCCGCGTCCTCCCCGGCGCTGCCGTGGTCGGAGAGGACGAAGTAGCCGACCTGACAGCCGGCGGCACCCAGGGCGAGCAGCAGTCCGACGGCGTCGAAGCGGAGACCGGCCCAGACCTCCACGACGCAGGCCAGCCCGCCGACCGCCAAGACGACCCCCACCGCGGCCGCCCTGGTCACCGGCCTGCGCTGTACGAACCGTACCCAGCCGAGAACGAGCGCCGGCGCCAGGTACTCGACCAGCAGGGCCACGCCCACCGGGATGCGGGAGATCGCGGCGAAGTAGCAGGCCTGGACGCCCGCGACGGCGAGCAGACCGAAGCCGAGCAGGAGCCCCGGGCGGCGGCGGACCAGGTCCCGGTGCCGCCAGGCCAGCGGAAGCATGACGAGCGCGGCGCCGGCGACCCGCAGCCAGACCACGTCCAGGGGTGCCAGCCCCGACTCGATCAGTGGTTTGGCGGCGACTCCGGAGCCGCCGAACGCGAACGCCGAGGCGAGGGCGAGTCCGAGACCCGCGCTCCTTCGCTGGGAAACCTGCATCGGGTCATCATCGCAGGCGGGTACGGGGGCGCCGTCCGGGGTGGCCCCGGACGTCAGCACGGCGTCGGGCCGGCCCCGGAGCGGAAAACCCTTGGCCGGACGCCCCACCCCGGTGGAAGGCTGCGACCATGCGCCCCGATGTCACGCTCCGCCCGCTCGACGCCGCCCTCTTGGAGGAGTTGCTGGCCACCGCCGTCGCCGACGCGGAGCCCCGTGAGGTGATGCCGGCGACTCCCGGACCGCCCGGTTGGACTCCGGAGCGGCGGACCGCCTTCCTTCGGTTCCACCGCTCCCGGGCCTTGGCCGCCGATCCGGTGGAGGCGACGTACGCCGTGCTCGTGGGGCGGTCCGTGGTCGGCGCCGCCCGGCTTCGCCCGGTGCCCCAAAAGCCGCACGCGGCCGAGGCCGGAATCTGGCTGGGCCGTCCGGTGCGCGGGGTCGGCGTGGGCGGGGCGGCGCTCCGGCAACTTGTGCAGCGGGCGGGCGCCGACGGCTTTCGGAGGGTCTTGGCGAACACGAAGGCGGAGAACACCGCGGCCCAGCGTCTTCTCGTCGGACTCGGCGCCGAAGTCGTGCGGGACGGCGACTCGTTGAGCGCCTGGTTGGAGACGGGCCACCGGGAACCGCTGCCGTAGAGCCGAGGGGGCCACCGATCCGAGACCTTAGGGTCCTCTCCATGCGCATCCGAATCGTCGACGCTTTCACCGACCGCCCCTTCTCCGGCAACCCGGCCGGGGTGGTGCTCCTCGAACGGGGCGGCTTCCCCGAGGACGGGTGGCTCCAACAAGTGGCCGCCGAGGTCAACCTCGCCGAGACGGCGTTCGCCCACCCCCTCGCCTCCGGTACCGGGGCCGACTGGGCGCTCCGCTGGTTCACCCCGGTGACCGAGGTCGACCTGTGCGGCCACGCGACACTGGCGACGGCCCACGTACTCCGCGGCACCGGGGCCGCCACCGGAGGCGTTCGCTTCGCCACCCGCAGCGGCGTCCTGTCCGCGACGCCCGGCGCGGACGGTTCCATCACCATGGACTTCCCGACGGCTCCGCTCTCCCCTGTCGGCGTACCGGCCACGGTCGGCGCGGCGCTGGGCGCGGAGCCCCTCTCGGCTCACGACACCGGGCCGCACTGCGGAGACCTCCTGCTGGAACTCGCCGACGAGGCCACCGTCCGCTCGGTCGCCCCGGACTTCGCGGCCATCGGCCGACTAAGCCACCGGGGCGTCATCGTCACCGCGCCGGCCGCTGACCGGCGGCGGGGCTATGACTACGTCTCGCGCTTCTTCGGTCCGGCCGTCGGTATCGACGAGGACCCGGTCACCGGCAGCGCCCACACCGCTCTGGCACCGTTCTGGTCGCCGCGCATGGGGCGGGAGGAGTTGACGGGCCTGCAGGTCTCAGCGCGCACCGGGCTGGTGCGTACCGGGTTGCGGGGTGAACGCACGCTGCTCACCGGGGAAGCGGTCACCGTCGTCGACGGCGAGTTGCTCCCGGGCTGGTGACCCGGGCCTACCCGGCCGGCGGCCCGGGTAGGCCGACGACGACCGTCCGGGCCGCTCCGGGGGTCAGGCGGTGGGGAGCCAGCTGACCTCTCCGGCCAGCAGCGCGTAGCCGCCGAAGGCCACGATGTCGATCAGTGCGTGTGCGGCCACCAGCGGGCCGACCCTCCCCCAGCGACGGTAGAGGAGCACGAAGAGCACACCCATGGCCATGTTGCCGACCAGTCCTCCGACGCCCTGGTAGAGGTGGTAGGAACCGCGCAGCACGGAACTCGCGGCCAGAGCGGCGAGCGGCGTCCACCCCAGCTGCGCCAGTCTGCGCAGGAGGTAGCCGACCACGACGACCTCCTCCAGCAGGGCGTTCTGCAGAGCGGAGGCGATGAGTACCGGGAACTTCCACCACACCGACGGCAGCGACTCCGGCACCACCGTGAGGTTCCCGCCGACCGACCAAACGGCCAGGTAGAACAGGAGACCGGTGCCTCCCACCGCTGCCGCGAGCGCCGCGCCGCGGCTCAGGTCGAACATCGGCCTGCGGCGGTCCAGGCCGATCGCCCGCAGCCCCCCGGCGCCCTCCCGCAGCAGCAGGTAGGCCACCAGGGCCACCGGGAGCAGGGCGGTGCCGATGCTGAAGAGCTGCCAGGCCAGGTCGAGCCAGGGACGCCCGGGGGCGCGGGAGACGTTGAGCTTGGCGGCCCGGTCCTGGAGGCCGCCCGGTGCGGTCACCGAACCGACGAAGCTGATCAGGGCCGAGACGGCGCTCGCTCCGAGCGACAGTCCCAGCACAAGCAGCGTCTCCTGGCGCAGTGTGCGCGGCGAGAGCCCCGGGAGGAGTGGGGGATCGACCGTCCGACCCGGTTCTGCCTGCACACTTGCCTCCCGTTACGCCGGGCCGTCTCATCGCCCACCACTGTGCCGGGGCTCGGCGCGGGGTCGGATCGGTGACGTTCCGACGGCGACGCCGTCCGCGCGGCCCTGCCTCTTCCTACACCCGCGGGGGCACGGCGGCGCCTTCGGGGCGCCGCTCCGGGAGAGGCGGCTGACGGCCGCCCCCGGTCCCGGGTGGCTCAGCCGGGGAAGGAGATGGGCCAGGCGTGCACCGGTTCCCCGGTTCTCATCAGCTCACAGTAGCGCCGGGTGGTCGCGGCCAGCGCGGATCTCCGGTCGAGCCCGCGCTCCATGGCGCGGTGGAAGACCGCCGCCTGCCAGGACGCGCCGTTGGCCCGTCGCCGGCACCGTTCCTCGATGATCCCCAGGTACCGGTCCCGGTCGGCCGGCGCCACCTGCCAGGCGTCCAGGCCGGCTGCCGCCAGGGGCAACAGCTCTTCCTGGACGAGTCGGGCCGCCGGGACCTCGGCCACTCCCCCGGTGCGCCCCGACCGGGGCCAGCGCAAGGTGGCGTCGATGCCGTAGCGGCACGCGGTGTCGAAGTTGGCGGCCGCGTCCTGGAAGGGCAGCCGGGACCACACCGGGCGGGACTCGTCGGCCAGGGCGCGCACCAGCCCGTAGTAGAAGGCGGCGTTGGCGATGACATCGTCCACGGTGGGCCCGGCGGGGAGCACCCGGTTCTCCACCCGGAGGTGGGGCAGGCCGTCGGCGACCCCGTAGACCGGCCGGTTCCAACGGTAGACGGTGCCGTTGTGCAGAACGAGTTCCTGGAGGCTGGGCACACCGCCGGCCTCGATGACCCGCATCGGGTCCTCCTCGTCGCAGATCGGCAGCAGGGCGGGGAAGTAGCGGAGGTTCTCCTCGAACAGATCCCGGGCCGAGTCGACCCATCGTTCCCCGAACCAGGTCCGGGGGCGGACCCCCTGGGCTTTCAACTCGGGCGGCCGGGTGTCCGTGGACTGCAGGAAAAGCGGTGGCCTGGACTCGCGCCAGAGCTCCCTACCGAACAGGAACGGCGCGTTGGCGCCGACGGCGATCTGTACGGCTGCCACCGCCTGTGCCGCGTTCCACACCGAGGCGAATCGACCGGGGGTCACCTGGAGGTGCAACTGCACGGAGGTGCAGGCCGCCTCGGGGGCGATCGACCCGCTGGTGTACGTCAGCCGCTCGACGCCCTCGATGTCGAGGAATATGTTCTCGCCCCGCGCGGCGATGATCCGGTCGTTCAGCAGGGTGTACCGGTCGACCGCGGTGAGGTTTCCCGAGACCAGGTCCGGAGCGGTGAGCGTGGGCAGGATACCGATCATCACTATGCCCGCGGAGACTTCGTTGGCCTTGCGATCGGCGTACGAGAGACCAGTTCGGAGCTCCTCGGCGAGCTGGTCCAGAACGCGGCCCGTCAGCCGGTGGGGCACGATATTCACTTCAAGGTTGAACTGGCCGAGTTCCGTCTGGAAATCCCCGCTGGAGATCCGGTCGAGGACCTCCGCGTTCAGCATCCGGGGCATTCCGTCGGCCCCGGCGAGGTTCAGTTCGATCTCCAGACCCATCAGGTTCTTGGGGCGGTCGAAACGCTTCTCCTCCAACAGCCGCTCCAGCCCCGCGAGACACTGGTGCAACTTCTCGCGGTACCGCTGCGGATCGGACAGGTCGAACCCGCCCGCCGCGACCTTCTCACCCATCGAAGCGCCTCCTCAAGCGGGCCGTGCACCGATGCTGCCCAGGCAGTGTGGTTCATAACGCCCTGTGGAGGCCAGATGCCCATGGGTCGCCCAACCTCGCCCGGAGTCCTCTCCCGACCCCGGTCGAGACCGGTCACAGCAGCCGTCGACCCTGGTCGGAAAGGTCGGGCCGCTGACTCGGGCGCGCCCACGCAATTTTCCGACGACCCTGACCGACGACTCTGGGCGTGCCGGTACCGGCACGCCCAGCGCTTGCTCCGGAAGGCAGAACGCGGTCGGGCCGCCGTCGATGCCGAGAAGGACGGCCGCAGATTCCGTCCCCTCGGCGTCGACGGCCCGACGGACCGCAGCGACCGGCTGCGGCGGGACCGCTTCGCGGTCGTTACCCGCTACTGCTGGTCCTTGCCCTTGCCCTTCTCCTGCTTCATCGAGTCCTTCATGCCGGAGGCGCGCTTCTTGGCCTCCTCCATGCCTTCCTTGGCCTTGCCCTTCATCTGGTCGGTGTCGCCCTCCGAACTCATCTGTTTGTCGTGCTTGGCCTTCCCGACCATCTCTTTCGCCTTGCCCTTGATCTTGTCCATCGCGCCGTCGTCAGCCATTGAGCACTCCTCACTCAGCCGGTGTGTGCCCTTCCAGACTGCGCCCACCTCCGGCGCCTCGCATCTCGGTGCGGAACCGGCCGGGTGTGGCGGGCACGCCTCCGTCCCGCCCGATCCGAGGGGTGGTCTCGATTCCTCGTGAACGGAGGGGCCGCCGCCCCGTCGAGCAGGCATGGAAAACCGGATTCGTGACGCGAGATCCGCACCGTCGCCATATTCTTGGCATGCCATCTCCACCGCACACGGCGCCCGGCCTTTGCCCCGTGAAGCAGAGACGAAAAGCAGCCGACCCTGTCAGGAGCGAAAGGCGAGGTAGCGCAGCCGGCCACCGGATGGATCCAGCGCAAACGCCTCGCCATAAAGACTCGATACGCCCTTGCCGGCGAATGGCGGAACGGCTAGGCGAAACACCGGGCGAACACTTGTCGTATAGGATTGCGTACGGTCAGCGAAACCGCGCCGCCGGTAATCGGTCACAACTCGGCTGCCCGCTGACCCCCCACCGCTGACATCGTCGTCCGCGTGCGTTCGCAAAACCGTGTCTTTCAGAAGTGAGAGGCGACCCGACCATGCCGCTGCTTGCCCTTCCGGCGCCCGAGCCCGCCCTACGGTGTGCTGTCACGGCCCTTGGTTCTCCGACCGCCGTCCACCGGGACCGCACGCCCGCGCTGAGCTCCCAGACAGGCCCGCTGAGCCCGGACTCACCACTACCGGTCCATGTGCTCGAACACGTCGACGGGCGGCAGGAGCCACCACGTTCCCGACTGACCGGTTGGCGTTTCCTGATCCGGAACGCCGATCGGGCCGTGGCGGCGGCCGAAACCGTGCTCACCGCGGACGGCTGGGCCTTCTCCCACTTCTTCGAAGGGCCGTACATCGCCTCGACCGAACGCGCCCTGGCCCAGGCCGCCGCCCTGCCGACGGCCTACCAGCCCCGGCTGCTCTCCGTACCGGGGCTCTACATGCTCACCCTCTGGCTGCGCGCGGAGACCGGTGCCGAGGCCTCCGGCGGGCAGCCGGCCCCCGCCGACCTCCTCGTCCCGCTCGCCCCGGCCCCACCCGGCATCGCGTCCCATCGGCCGCACCCGGTGGCCGAACTACTGCCCCTGCTGCGGCTGCGGAGCGGCCCGGACCAGATCCTGCTCCCCCAGCCCTGACCGCGCCACCATGGCGCGGCACCGTCCGGACAGACCCGGCTCCCCGGGGCCGGTTCGCCCGCTTCGAGGGCAGCGGACCGGCCCCGCCGGGACTCAGCAGGTCAGCCGTCGTACTCCTCGACGGCGGGGCAGGAGCAGACCAGGTTGCGGTCGCCGAAGGCTCCGTCGATCCTCCGCACCGGAGGCCAGTACTTGTCCGAGGCCCTGACCCCCTCGGGGAAGACCGCCGTCTCCCGGCTGTAGGGGTGCTCCCAGTCACCGGCCAGCATCGCCGCGGTGTGCGGGGCGTTGCGCAGCGGGTTGTCCTCCGCCGCCCACTCGCCGGAGGCGACCCGCTCGATCTCCGCCCGGATCGCGATCATCGCCTGGCAGAAGCGGTCCAGCTCCGCCAGGTCCTCGCTCTCGGTGGGCTCGATCATCAGCGTGCCGGCGACCGGGAACGACATCGTCGGCGCGTGGAAGCCGTAGTCGATCAACCGTTTGGCGACGTCGTCCACGGTCACCCCGGTCGCTTTGGTGAGCGGCCTCAGGTCGATGATGCACTCGTGCGCGACCAGTCCGCGCGGCCCCGTGTAGAGCACCGGGTAGTGCGGTTCCAGCCGCTTGGCGATGTAGTTGGCACCCAGCACCGCCACCTGGCTGGCCCGGCGGAGACCGTCCGCCCCCATGAGCCGGAGGTAGGCCCAGGAGATCGGCAGGATGCCCGCCGAACCCCACGGCGCGGCGGAGATCGGCCCCACCCCCGTCTCCGGGCCTGCGGCCGGCTGGAGCGGGTGGTTGGGAAGGTAGGGAGCGAGGTGCTCGCGCACCGCGACCGGACCGACCCCCGGTCCACCGCCCCCGTGCGGGATGCAGAAGGTCTTGTGCAGGTTCAGGTGCGAGACGTCACCGCCGAAGCGGCCCGGCTCGGCCAGCCCCACCATGGCGTTCAGGTTGGCCCCGTCGACGTACACCTGTCCGCCCGCGTCGTGCACGGCCGCGCAGATCTCGTCGATGTGCTCCTCGAACACCCCGTGGGTGGACGGATAGGTGACCATCAGCACGGCGAGTTCCGAGCCGTGCTTCTCGATCTTGGCCCGCAGGTCCTCGGCGTCCACCTCGCCGTTCTCGGCCGTCTTCACCACGACGACCCGCATCCCGGCCATCACGGCGCTGGCGGCGTTGGTGCCGTGCGCGGAGGACGGAATGAGGCAGACGGTGCGCTGCGCGTCGCCGTTGGCGCGGTGGTAGGCCCGAACCGCGAGCAGCCCGGCCAGTTCCCCCTGAGAGCCGGCGTTGGGCTGGATGGACACCTTGTCGTAGCCGGTGACCGTGGCCAGGCGCTCCTCGAGCTCCGTGATCAGGACGCGGTAACCGTCGGCCTGGTCCAGCGGTGCGAAGGGGTGCAGGTCGCCGAATCCGGGCCAGGTGACCGGCTCCATCTCCGCGGTGGCGTTGAGCTTCATGGTGCAGGACCCCAGCGGGATCATGCCCCGGTCCAACGCGTAGTCCCGGTCGGCGAGCCGGCGCAGGTAGCGCAGCATCGCGGTCTCCGAGCGGTGCTCGTGGAAGACCGGGTGGGTGAGGTAGTCGGAGGAGCGGAGCAGCGTCTCCGGAAGCGCGTCGGCCGTCGTCGGGTCCAGCTCTTCGACCTCCGCACGCACCCCGAAGGCGGTCCACACCGCGGCCAGCTGCTCACGCCCGGTGGTCTCGTCGCAGGCGATCCCGACGCGGTCGTCGTCGACTGCGCGCAGGTTGACACCGGCCGCCCTGGCCGCGGCGACGACCTCGCCGGCCCGGCCGGGGACCCTGGCCGTGAGGGTGTCGAAGTACCCGTCGTGCTCGATCTCGACCCCGCCCCGTCGCAGGCCCTCGGCGAGCAGTGCCGCGTAGCGGTGGGTGCGCCGGGCTATCCCGGCGAGCCCGGAGGGGCCGTGGTACACGGCGTACATACCGGCCATCACGGCGAGGAGCACCTGAGCGGTGCAGATGTTGCTGGTGGCCCGCTCACGGCGGATGTGCTGCTCCCTGGTCTGGAGCGCGAGCCGGTAGGCGGTGTCCCCGTCGGCGTCGACCGACACTCCGACCAGGCGTCCGGGGAGGTTGCGGGCGAACTTCTCGCGGACGGCCATGAAGCCCGCGTGCGGCCCGCCGAACCCCATCGGCACACCGAACCGCTGACTGCTGCCGACCGCGATGTCGGCACCGAGCTCGCCGGGCGGGGTGAGCAGCGTCAGGGCGAGCAGGTCGGTGGCGACCGTGACGACCGCGCCGAGTCCGTGCGCCTGCTCGATGACGCTCCTCGGGTCGCTGATCCGGCCGGAGGCCCCGGGATACTGCAGGAGCATGCCGAAGACACCGCGCTCGGCGTACTCGGCCGGGATGCCCTCGCTCAGGTCGGCGACCGCCACCTCGACCCCGGTGGGTTCGGCGCGGGTGCGGATGACGGCGACGGTCTGCGGCAGGCAGTCCGAGTCGATGAGGAAGACGCCGTCCTTGACCTTGCCCACCCGGCGGGAGAGAGCCATCGCCTCCGCGGCCGCGGTGGCCTCGTCCAGCAGCGAGGAGCCTGCCGTGGGCAGCCCGGTGAGGTCGGAGACGACCGTCTGGAAGTTCAGCAGGGCTTCCAGCCGGCCCTGGGAGATCTCCGGCTGGTAGGGGGTGTACGCGGTGTACCAGGCGGGGTTCTCCATGACGTTCCGCAGGATCACCGGCGGGGTGAAGGTGCCGTAGTAGCCGAGCCCGATCATCGGCGTGAGGAGCTGGTTGCGGTCCGCCAGCTCGCGGAGCTCCGCCAGGACCTCGCGCTCCCCGCGGGCCTCGGGAAGCCGGAGTGCCTCGGTGCTCCTGATCACTTCCGGGACGGCGGCGGTGGTGAGTTCGTCGAGCGAGCCATAGCCGACCTGGGCGAGCATCTTGGCCTGCGCGCCGCTGTCAGCGCCGATATGGCGGTGCTCGAACGGCACTGCTCGCTCGAGCTCGGTGAGGGAGAGGCGGTCGGTGGTCATCAGGGGGCCTCCTGGTCGGTACGGCCTGCGAGCACCACGGCACGGGTACCCGATCGGCCTCCCCCTCTGTCATCGACCTGAGAGCTTCACCGGACCGCCCCTGGGCGCGCTCCGGCTTTCACCGTCGGTGAGGGCAGCGGCCGGGAGGTCTTCCCCCGTCACCCGCCCTGCTTTCCAGAGTGACCTCACCCGCGCGGTACGTGTGCCTGAGAGATTCCGGGGAGGATTTGCTCCTTCGGCGCCCTCCGCCCGTCGACGAAGAGCTCTCCCGCACAGGGTCAACAGCCGCTGACCAGCCTAGCAGCGAGGCTCCGGCCGGGAAGGGGTTCGCGTTCCCCCAAGTGGCCGCACCTCCCGATGTGGCCTTTTGTAGAAGGGGGAGCTTTCGGGCCAACGGTTGGAGGGACCGTGCACACCAGCATCGACCCGCGCATCCTGATCGGCCGCAAGGCCTACGACAGCGAGGGCGCCAAGATCGGCATCGTGGACGAGGTGTACCTGGACGACGCCACAGGCATGCCCGAGTGGGCCTCGGTACGGACCGGCCTCTTCGGTCGCGACGCCTTCGTACCGCTGGAGCCGAGCGAGTTCGTCGAGGACGCGCTGCGCGTGCCCTACCGGCGGTCGCTGGTCAAGGAGGCGCCGGACTTCGGTGTCGGCCGCCACCTGAGCCCCGAACAGGAGATCCAGCTCTACCGGCACTACGGGTTGGAGGTCGGCGCCCCGGAGGGTGAGGGAGCGGGAGACCAGGATTTCGGTCAGACCCCGGGAGCCGGCGGCTGACCCCTTCGGGCGAGGAGCGGTGAAACGGGCTCGGCGGGCTCCAGCGCCGGGTCGTCGAGGGGGAAGGTGCGTACCCGGCCCGGCCCCGATTCCGGCCCTTCGAAGCGGACGGTGACCCTGCCGACCCCGCTGCCCTGCACCCAGCCGGGGCCCAGCTCCGCATGGTGTACATCCTGTCCGGGGAGCCAGCGGTGTGCCACCGGGCTGCCGACCGGCAGGCCGCCCTCCCGTTCCGTGGCCTCCCCCGCGCCGTCCCCGGTCGTGCCCGCGGGCCGCGCGGTGACCGGGGCCGCCGGCTCCTCGCCCGGCGACTCCTCGGCGGTCAGCTGGGCGAAGAGGTCCTCCTGGGTGAAGTCGCTCAGCCCGGTGACCCCGACGCCCAGCAGCCGCACCCCGCCGGTGGTGTCCACCCCTTCGAGTAGCCGCCCGGCCGCCTCCCGGATCACGGCCGGATGGTCGGTGGGTCCCCGGAGGGTCTCGGAGCGGGTCAGGGTGGAGAAGTCGAACCGTCTGACCTTGAGGACGACCGTACGCCCCGAGCGCCCGGCCGCGCGGAGCCGGTCGACACAGCGGCCGGCCAGCCGCACGACCTCGGCCCGGACCATGCCCCGGTCATGCAGATCGACGTCGAAGGTCGACTCGACCGACACGGACTTCGCGTCCCGCTCGGCGACTACGGGGCGCTCGTCCCGGCCGCTGGCCAGCGCGTACAGCGAGCCTCCATGAGCCCTGCCCAGCATCCGCACCAACTCCGCCTCACCGGCCTCGGCCATCTCCGCCACCGTGCCGATGCCGGATCTTCGCAGTTGTTCGGCCGTGGCCGGTCCGACGCCGGGTAGCGCGCGCACGGAGAGCGGTGCGAGGACCTCCCGCTCGCTTCCGGGCGGTATCACCCTCAGGCCATCCGGTTTGGCCTGCTCGGAGGCGAGCTTGGCGAGCATCTTGGAGCCGGCCAGGCCCACGGAGCCGGTGAGCGTGGTCACAGCACGGATATCGGCGCGCAGCCGCGCTCCAACGGCCCGCACAGCGCTCTCCCGAGGCTGCACCCCACCGGCTTCCAGGTCGACGAAGGCCTCGTCGAGGCTGAGGGGTTCGACCAGGGGTGACAACTCCCCGAGGAGAGCCATGACGGCCTCACTGACCTGGCGGTAGACCGCGAAGCGGGGGGCGAGATAGGCGGCGTGCGGGCACAGCCGCCGCGCCTGGGCCATGACCATCGCCGAGCGGACGCCGTACTTCCGGGCCTCGTAGGAGGCTGTGGCCACCACCCCGCGCGGGCCGAGCCCTCCGACCACCACGGGCTTGCCGCGCAGACTGGGTTTGACGGCCTGCTCCACGGCGGCGAAGAACGCGTCCATGTCCAGGTGGAGGATGGTCGGCGCGGATCTCACAACCACCGATGGTGCACCAGGGCACTGACAGCCGCCCCCAGGGCGTGCCGGCGGCGGGGAAGAGCCCGGGGTCAGCCGGCCCGGTTGCGTCGGCGGGCGAGTTCGTCCCCGGGGTGCTGACCGACGAGCGTCTCCCCGGTGTCGACCCGCTCCCCGTGCAACTGCGCCAGAGCGGTCTCGACATCCCGCCACACGACGCCCACGGCGATCCCGAAGACCCCCTGGCCGCCCTGGAGGAGGCTCACCACCTCGTCGGGCGAGGTGCACTCGTGCACGGTGGCCCCGTCGCTCATCAAGGTCACCTGAGCGAGGTCCGCGAGCTCCCGGGAGCGCAGGTGACGCACCGCCGTGCGGATGTTCTGCAACGCCACCCCGGTGTCGAGGAGACGTTTGACGACCTTGAGGACGACCACGTCCCGGAAGCTGTAGAGCCGCTGGCTTCCCGAGCCGTACGCGGGCCGCACGCTGGGCTCGACGAGCCCGGTCCGAGCCCAGTAGTCCAGTTGCCGGTAGGTGATTCCCGCGGCCGCGCAGGCCGTTGGCCCCCGGTAGCCGATCTGCTCCGCTGACCGCTCGGGAGGGTTGACCTCCCGCTCCGGGGCGGCGCGCCTGGGCTTGGGCGCGGCGACTCCCCCGTGGAGTGGAACGGGAGTCCCCGCCGCTGTACCGTCGCCGGTGCTTCTCACGCCGACCTCCGTCCTCGAACTGCCTCCTTGAAGGTAGGCAGTCACCCGCGGTGCGTCAACGATCGCCACACTGGGCACGCCGAGTGATAATCACCCTACGAGTGGTTTAGCGTGCCCTTGCACCGGGCATCAGGGCACCCGCTCGAGGCCCAGCGCGCAGCAGAGGCCTGCTCTACTGGTTGCTGGTGCCGAAGTCCTCCGGCGAGATCTGGTCGAGGAACTCGCGGAACTTCTCCACCTCGTCCTCCTGCTCGTCGGGAATCGCGATCCCCGCATCGTCCAGCACGCCCTCACTGCCGTAGATGGGCGTACCGGTGCGCAGCGCCAGCGCTATGGCGTCGGACGGACGGGCACTGACCTCCACACCGCTGGCGAAGATCAGCTCCGCGTAGAAGACACCCTCGCGGAGGTCTGTGATGCGGACCTGTGTCAGCTCCTGGCCGACCGCTTCGAGCACGTCCTTGAAAAGGTCGTGCGTCAGCGGCCGGGCCGGGGTCATGCCCTGCTGGGCGAAGGCGATGGCCGTAGCCTCTCCCGGCCCGATCCAGATGGGGAGGTAGCGGTCGCCCCCTACTTCTCGCAGGAGCACGATCGGTTGGTTGGAGGGCATTTCCACCCGGACACCCACGACGTCGAGCTCGTTCACACAGCAACCCTAGGACGTGCTCGCCGGGTTTGGGTAGTCGGGCACCCCCCGGTCACTGCAACCGGCCCCGCAGAGCCGACCGGACGAGGGCCGCATGCAGCCGTATGGAGAGGGTCGCCAGTTCGCGCGCCGTCGACTCCGCGTGTTCGCGCGTCTGGGGGTTCCGGTGCCGCCGCAGTGGCGCCACCACCTGTTCGACGAGCCCCGCCTCCCGCTCCGCGGCGGCCTTCACCGCACGGAGGTGCCGCGGCTCCAGACCGAAGCGGCGCAGCTCGGCCAGGAGCTTGGCCACCGCGACGGCCTCGGCGTCATAGCGGCCCTCCGCCACCGGGGAGATGAGCCCGTAGGACTCCCACTCCTCGAGTTCGTCGGCCTCGGCATCCACCTCGGCGAGCAACTCCGCCCGCCCGATCCGGTGCCCCCTGGGGCTCTCCTCCACCGGATCAGGAGTCGGCACCCGCCCCTCCGCCCGGGTCGGCGCCGGCAACCGCACCGTTTCGCCGGCGTCCAGGGCCGCGAGGTGTTCCCGGATCACCTTCAGGGGCAGGTAGTGATCGCGTTGCAGCCGGAGCACCCGGGCCAGTCGCTCCACGTCTCCGGGGGTGAACTTGCGGTACCCCGAGGCGGTCCTTCGGGGCTCGACCAGCCCCTCCGCTTCCAGATACCGGATCTTGGAGACGGTGACCTCGGGAAACTCCTCGGACAGCAGTTGGAGAACCGCTCCGATGCCGAGTAGTCCGCCCTCACGGGAGGCGGTGCCGGTGCCGGCACCGCCCGACGGTCCGTGACGCATGGCTCCTTCCGCCGTCAGAGACCCCGCTGGCTCGCGTAGAAGACGAGCCGGTACTTGCCGATCTGCACCTCGTCCCCGTTGGACAGCGCGGCCGAGTCGATCCGCTCCCGGTTGACGTAGGTGCCGTTGAGGCTGCCCACGTCCACGACGGTGAAGCCGCCGTCGGGCTGCCGGCGGAACTCCACGTGGCGCCGGGAGACCGTGACGTCGTCGAGGAAGATGTCGCTCTCGGGGTGACGGCTGGCGGTGGTGACCTCTCCGTCCAGGAGGAAGCGGCTTCCGGAGTTGGGCCCCCTCCGCACGACCAGCAGGGCCGAGCCGGGCGGCAGTGCGTCGACGGCCGCCTGCGTCTCCGGCGACAGCGAGGTGGTCGGCTGGCCGGTCACCTCGGCCTCGTAGGCCTCGAGCCCCGAGATGGAGATCGTCGATGTGGTCTCCGAGGGGCGCTCGGACGAGGAACCGGCGCGCAGCGGCGCTCCGCAGTTGGAGCAGAACCGGCTGGCCTCGGCGTTCCGGTGCTGGCACCGGGTGCACAGTAGCGACGCTGACATGGGCACTTCCTCCTGCCGCGGCTGCCCTGCGGCAGCCTGGGACGCGTGCGGATCAGCGAAGGAGCCGCCGCCCGCATTCGAGGCCACTTGGTCGCCTGACCCTATGGAACCGGTCGCCGCGGGCCCCCCGGGCACTCCGCCGTGCCCTTCCCCGACCTCGTCGCGGAACAGCGGACGCTCCCCATCCGGGGTGTCTCCCCCGGTGGACCGCCCTTCGCCACGGGTGGCGCTGCCGCTTCCGGCCTCTCCACGGGAGCTCTTACCGAACAACTTCCCAAACAACTTCACGGGCGATTCCCCTTGACCGAAACAGACCCGCCCGTGGGGCAGGAACCCTCGACGCTCTCACCGACCGACCCTGACACACGGACAACGTCCGTGGCCGGCCGACAGTTTCCACCACGCACCGCGCTCACAGTGCTCCGACCCCCCGCAATCTCATGCCCGGACGGCGTTGCCCCCCATGCACTCTCTCTTACCGTGATGACGACCGAGCGTAGTCAGGCTGTTCCGCCGGTCGCAAGGCGTCCACGATGATCTTGTCCGCCCGGGTGACGGACACCTCGGCTTGTTCCCTCCTGAGAGTCTGCACCACTCCACCGGGAATATTCAGCGCCGGCTCGAGGTCTTCCGGCTTGCCGATGACCTTGAACCGGTATGGCTGACCTACCCTTTTCCCGTCGATGAGCACCTTGCCATCCGTATCTGCGAAGTAGCTGTCGGCCACGATCCGGACGCCGTTGACCTGGATCGCCTCGGCGCCCGCGGCACGCAGCTCCTGGATCGCATCGAGCAGCATATCCGCCTCCACCGCCCGCTGAGGATCACTCACCGTGAGGTTGATGCCCGGCCCCTCCGCGCCGACGGTACCGGCCAGCACACCGAGTTGACGTTCCTTCTGGAGGGTCTGCCTGCGGGCCTCCTCCGCCTGGTCGGAACTGTTCTCCAACTCCGTCCGCTGCTGCTCCAGCCGGCTCTTCTCGTCCTCCAGGCGCTGGGTGCGGTTGTCGAGCTCGTCGAAGATGCGGATGAGGTCCTCCTGCCGGGCGCCCCGCAGGGGGCTGTTGTCGCTGGTGGAGCTCACCTGGATCGCCAGCCCCAGGCCCAGCACGAAGAGCAGCAGAGCGACGACCAGCTGGGCGCGGGAGATCCGTGGCGGCCAGAGGGCCGCGAGCAGCCGCTGCCGTCCGTTGGCCGGCGCGTCCTCCTCCTCGGCCCCAGTCGGCGCTCCGGGGTCGTTCTCGGGCAGTTGTGGACGGGAAGGAGCCGGGCCCGGCTCGGCACCGGAGTGCCTCGGGCCGGAGGCGCCGTCCGCGTCCCCGGCCACGGAGCCCGCCCGCGCCGGGCTCCCGCCCTCAGCCGAGGCGTCGTCGCACCGGTCGACCGGCAGCTCGCTCTTCACACGTCCCGGTGAATCGGCGCGCGCGGGCACCTTGTCGGTGTCCCCCGTCGGACCGTTGCCGTCGTCCCGGCGCTCCGCCTGCCGCGGCCGGGGCAGTTCCCCTCCGGCCACGCGCTGCTCGCCCCGACCGGATGAGCCGTTCTGGGAGGTGGGAGGCGTCTGCCTCTCGTCGTCCTTCATCGGCCTCACGCCCGGAACACGTGCCGCCGGATGGCGGCCACGTTGGAGAAGATACGGATGCCGAGCACCACGACCACCCCGGTGGAGAGCTGGGCGCCGACGCCGAGCTTGTCCCCGAGGAAGACGATGAGGGCGGCCACCACGACGTTGGACAGGAACGAGACCACGAACACCTTGTCGTCGAAGATGCCGTCCAACATGGCCCGGAGGCCGCCGAAGACCGCGTCGAGCGCGGCCACGACGGCGATCGGCAAATATGGTTCGACCATCGCCGGCACCTCGGGCTGGACCAAGAATCCGACCACGACTCCCACGACGAGGCCCAGTACGGCGATCACGATGTGTCCTTCTCTGTGTCGGCGGTGCTCTTGTTGTCGGCTGGGTCCCTCGGTGCCGCATGGCGGATGGTCAGGCTCGGGGCCGCGGGCAGCCGGACCTCCTGCTGGGCCGAGAGGTCGGCCCGCACCCCGTACTCCTTCTGGAGGACCTTGAGGTACTGCCCGTCGGCGCTGCTCCAGAAGGCGTCGAGCAGCTGCTCCGCTCCCCCGACGGCCAGGACGGTGTAGGGCGGGACCAGCGGTTTGTTGTCGACCAGCACCGCGTCTCCCGCAGCCCTGATCGCCGAGAGGGCGGTCAACCGCTGACCGTTGACCGCGATGGCCTCCGCGCCGGACTCCCAGAGGCCGTTGACGATCCACTGCAGGTCCCGGTCGTGGACCCGGCCACTGTCGGAGAAGCCGTTGCTCTCTCGGGGGCCACCGCCGCCCTGGTCCGCCTGGTCGGCGTCGTCGACCACCAGCTTCACTCCGGGCCCCTTTACGGGCACCGCCCCGGAGAGCACTCTGAGGAGCTCTCCGTTCTCGCTGCCTCCACCGGCTTCGAGGGCCCGACGCTGTTCCGCGTCCACCTCCTGGCGCAGCGCCTCCACCCTGCTTTCCAGTTGCTCGACGCCGGAGCCGCGCTCCTCGACACGCTCGATCAGCTCCTCGCGCTCCTTGGCGATCTCCGGGGCGGAGACGCGGGCCTGCGCGGCGCCGATCGTCACCACGACCGCGGCGAGCACCAGGCCGGCGGCGAGTCCGAGCTTGGACCCGAGTGTCCTGGGGAGTCCGGCTGCGCTCCGGCGGGCGGCCGCCTCGGCGTAGCCGTCGTCGAGGCTGTGCTCCATGACGTTGGTCAGCAGCGACATGGAGGCGTCGGCCCGGGCACGCGGGCGCACACTGCTCCGAACGGGGGACCGCTGAGACATGCCGCACATCGTCGCACGTCACTGCCGCCGCCGCCGAACGGGGCCCGCTCCCGGGCGCCGCGAGGCGGGTGCCCCGCGGCGCCACCAAGGAGTTACCGCCGGTATCTCCCGGCGCACCGGATTCAGCGGCCGGCGCTGTCGACCACCGCCGCCCACTCGTCGAGCAGGGTCTGGGACGAGGTGTCGTCCGGCCCCTCAGCCCACAGGTGGGTCACCGCCTCGGAGGGGTCGGGGAGCACCATCACCCAGCGACCGTCGTCCTCGACGACCCGCACCCCGTCCGTGGTGTCGATCGCCCGGTCTCCCGCGGCCTCCACCACATGGCGCATGACCAGGCCCTTCACCGCCCAGGGCGTGGGCACATCGCGGTGCTGCACGTAGGCACGCGGGATGCGGGCGTCGATCTGACTCAACGTGAGCTGCGTGCGGGCGACGAGTCCGAGCAGCCGGACGAAAGCGGCGGCCCCGTCGAAGACGCTGCTGAGCTCCGGGATGATGAAGCCCCCGCGGCCGTCGCCCCCGAAGACGGCTGTTTCGTCACCGCTCACGCGGGCGAGCGCGTCCGGAGCGGTGGCCGTCCACTCCACCTGGGTGCCGTGGTAGGCGGCGACCTGCTCCGCGATCCGGGTGGTGGTCACCGGAAGCCCCACGGTGCCGCTCCGCCGCTCCGCGGCCACGAGGTCCAGCATCACCAGCAGGGCCCGGTCGTCTTCGACGATCCGGCCGCGCTCGTCCACCAGGGAGATACGCTCCCCCACCGGATCGAACCGCACTCCGAAGGCGGCCCGGGCGGAGGCGACGATCTCACCGAGTCGTACCAGCCCCGCGCGGCGGGCCTCCGCCGTCTCGGTGGGACGCGACTCGTCGAGCCCGGGGTTGATGGTGAGCGCTTCCACCCCGAGCCGACCGAGGAGGCTCGGCAGCACCAGCCCAGCGCTGCCGTTGGAAGCGTCGACCACCACCTTCAGCTCTGCCTCAGGCACCCCCGAAGTGTCGATCGCACGCAGGAGCGACCCCGTGTAGGAGTCGAAGACGCTGGCGGGGAAGCGCAGGTCGCCGATCTCCCCGGGGAAAGCCCTGCGGTACTCCTGCCGTGCGTAGATCCGGTCGAGCTTGCGCTGGCGGGCCTGCGAGAGGTCGGCTCCGCGCTCGTCGAAGAACATGATGTCGACCGACTCCGGGTTCCCGGGCGAGGTACGCACCATGATGCCGCCGGCGCTCCCCCGCGCCGTCTGCTGGCGTGCCACCGGCAGGGGGACGTTCTCCAGGTCCCGTACGTCGATGGCGCTCGTCTGGAGCGCCGAGATCACCGCTCTCTTGAGGGCCCGCGCGCCACGCGAGTGGTCCCGCGCGGTGGTGACCGTGGAGCCCTTCTTCAAGGTCGTGGCGTAGGCTCCGGCGAGCCGCACGGCCAGCTCCGGGGTGATCTCGACATTGATGATGCCGGAGACCCCGCGCCTCCCGAAGAGCTGTGCCTGTCCGCGGGACTCCCAGATCACCGAGGTGTTGACGAAAGCCCCGGCCTCGACGGTCTTGAAGGGATAGACACGCACGTTGCCCTGCACGATCGACTCTTCGCCGATCAGACACTCGTCACCGATGACGGCCCCGTCCTCGATCCGGGCGGCCTGCATGATGTCGGTGTTCTTGCCGACGACGCAGCCGCGCAGATTGCACTGCGGCCCGATGTAGACGTTGTCCTGGACGACGGCACGGTGGAGGAAGGCACCGCTCTTGACCACGACGTTCGATCCGATGACGGAGTGTTCGCGGATCTCCACCCCGGACTCCACCTTGGCGTAGTCGCCGATGTAGAGCGGTCCGCGGAGGGTGGCCTCCGGGTGTACCTCTGCGCCCTCGGCCACCCATACGCCCGGTGAGATCTCGAATCCGTCGATCTCGACGTCGACCTTGCCTTCGAGTACGTCCGCCTGGGCCTTGCTGTAGCTCTCGTGGGTGCCGACGTCCTCCCAGTAACCCTCGGCGACGTACCCGTAGATCGTCTTGCCTTCCTTCATCAACTGCGGGAAGACGTCACCGGACCAGTCGACCGAGGCGTCCGCCTCGACGTAGTCGAAGACCTCCGGCTCCATGACGTAGATACCGGTGTTGACGGTGTCCGAGAAGACCTGTCCCCAGGTGGGCTTCTCCAGAAAGCGCTCGACCTTGCCCTCGTCGTCCACGATGGTGATACCGAATTCAAGCGGATTGGGGACGCGCGTCAGACAGACCGTGACGAGGCCGCCTTTCTCCTTGTGGAAAGAGATGAGGTCGGTGAGATCGAAGTCGGTGAGGGCATCGCCGGAGATCACGAGGAAGGTGTCGTCCCTGAGCGCCTCCTCGGCGTTCTTGACACTTCCGGCGGTACCGAGCGGCTTCTCCTCGTTGGCATAGGTGAGTTCCATGCCGAGCTCCTCGCCGTCGCCGAAGTAGTTCTTGACCAGCGAGGCGAGGAACTGCACTGTCACGACGGTCTCGGTGAGACCGTGCCGTTTGAGCAGCCTCAGCACGTGCTCCATGATCGGCCTGTTGGCCACTGGCAGCAGCGGCTTGGGCATGCTCGAGGTCATGGGGCGAAGACGGGTGCCTTCGCCACCAGCCATCACGACGGCCTTCATGTCGGAAGCGTCCTCCTTGAAGAGACGACGGTCTTGCCGACTTGACCCATCCGGGTGTCTGTCCGTCTTCGATTCGCACACCCGGAGTACCTGGGCGCCACATCAGCGGGGCGAACTCAGTCGGCTGTGGCATCCAGCCTGACAAGCTGGCGGACCTGAACCACGTAAAGGATCCCTGCCCACCAGTAGAGCGTCATACCCCATCCGGCGAATGCCCATCCGAAAACAGCAGCAAGTGACGACAACCAGCCGGTCCCATCACTCAACAGCAGTAGTGGAAACGCGTACATCAGGTTGAACGTCGCTGCTTTACCGAGGAAGTTCACCTGCGGTGGGGGATAACCGTGCCTCCGCAGGATGCCGACCATCACCAGCATCATCAGGTCCCGGGAGAGCAGTACCGCCGTCACCCACCACGGGAGGATGCCGCGCCAGGTGAGGCCCAACAGGGTGGAGAGTATGTACAGCCGGTCGGCGGCGGGGTCGAGCAACCGGCCGAGTTGGCTGATCTGGTTCCATCGACGCGCCAGTTTCCCGTCGAGGTAGTCACTGATTCCACTCAGCATCAGGACGAGCAGCGCCCAGCCGTCGCTGTTAGGCCCGCCGAACTCCGGCCGAAGGATCAGCCAGAGGAAGAGCGGCACGCCCAGCAGTCTGGCCATGCTGAGAATATTCGGGATGGTGAGTACTCGGTCCGTCTGGACGCGTGTCTCCTGGACCTCCACCCGAGAGCCTCCTGGGGAAAATGACGACGGTACCCCATGACCTTACCGGGATCCGGAGGCATACCCGCACAGGGGGTGCCGGCCTCCCTCACGGGTGCTCCAGGACGCAAAAAGGGTCTTGGGCCCGGGACCACACACCCACATGC
>NZ_BBZK01000012.1 GCF_001748085.1 Streptomyces sp. TP-A0874 | reverse complement strand
GCGAGCACAACAACTCCTCACGAACCGAACCCGGCTCCCGATCATCACCAACGACCAACGAGAAATCAGGCGCCGGCAAAGCCCGACGATCCAACTTCCCATTACCCGTCAACGGCAACGAACCCAACACCACAAACGCCGCCGGAACCATATACTCCGGCAACAACCCCGCCACATGCCCACGCAGCACACCGGTGTCGAGGTCGGCTTCCCCGGAGTCGCCGGTGGCCGCACCGTTCGGGACGACGTAACCCACCAGCTGCTTCACTCCGGGGCGGTCCTCCCGGACCACGACGGCGGCCTGGGCCACCGACGGGTGCCGGGCCAGCACCGTCTCGATCTCACCCAGCTCGATCCGGAAACCGCGGACCTTCACCTGGTCGTCGGCGCGGCCGACGTAGTCCAGCTGGCCGTCTCCGGCCCACCGCACCACATCGCCGGTCCGGTACATCCGCTCACCCGGACCACCGAACGGATTGGCCACGAACCGCTCCGCCGACAGATCCGGCCGACCCAGATACCCCCGAGCCAAACCCACACCGGCGATGTAGAGCTCGCCCGCGGCACCGGGCGGCACCGGCCGCAGGCTCTCGTCCAGCACGTACACCCGGCTGTTCGGGACGGGCTCACCGATCAGCGGCCGTGAGGTGTCGGTCGTGCAGGCGCAGAGCGCGTCGACGGTGCACTCGCTCGGACCGTACAGGTTGTAGCCGTTGACGCCCGGGGTGTCACGCAGTTCGGCCCAGAGCGCCGGCCTCACCGGCTCGCCGCCCAGCGCCAGGGCCCTGGGCCGGGCCTTCTCGTCCCGCACCAGTCCGTGTTCGAGCAGCTGCTCAAGGTAGGTGGGGGTGACTTCCATGAAGTCGATGCCGGCGGAGGCCACGTAGGAGACCAGAGCCACCGGGTCACGACGGGTGTCGTCGTCGATGAGGTGCAGCTCGTGTCCGGCGACCATCCACAGCAGCGGGTCCCAGGACGCGTCGAAGGTCATGGCGGCGGTGAGCGCCGCCCGCAGCCGACGGCCGTTGGAGAGCGCGATCTCCCCCGAGTACAGCTCGTCGAAGTGGCTGTGGAAGAGGTTGACCAGGCCCCGGTGCCCCACCAGGACGCCCTTGGGGCGACCGGTCGAGCCGGAGGTGTAGATCACGTAGGCGGAGTTGTCTGGCGTCAGCGGCGCACCGCGGTCGGCGTCCGTCAACGGCTCGGCGGAGAAGCCCTGGGCCTCCTCCCGTATCTCACCGGCCTCGGTGAGCACGGCCACCGGCTCCGTCTCGCGCAGCAGGTACTCCCGCCGGTCAGTCGGCTGCTCGGGGTCGAGCGGCACGTAGACCGCCCCCGACTTGAGCACGGCCAACAGCGCCACGATCAGGTCGGCCGAGCGCGGCAGCGCCACCACGACGTTCCGCTCGGGAGCGGCGCCGCGGCGGATCAGCAGCCGGGCCAGCCGGTTCGCCCGGGCGTCCAGCTCCCCGAAGGAGAGCCGTTCCTCGCCGCAGACCAGGGCGGTCGCGTCCGGGGTCTGGCTGGCCTGCCGCTCGAACAGCGCGGGCAGGGTGGTCTCGGGCACCGTGCGGTCGTAACCGCTCCAGTCCTTGAGGATCTCCTCCCACTCCTGGGAGGAGAGCACCTCGGCCGCGCCGATCGACAGCTGCGGGTCCTCGGTGACCGCCTCCAGCAGCCGGACGAAACGGGTCGCCAGCTGCTCGGCGGTCTCGGGGTCGAAGAGGTCGGTGGCGTACTCGATCCGGCCCTCGACGCCCTCCGGGGTGCCGTCCTCCCCGAACCGCTCCCCCAGCTGGAAGGAGAGGTCGAACTTGGCCGCGTCGACCCCGGCCGGCTGCGGGGCCGCCCGCACACCGCCCAGGTCGAGTTCGGCGGCGGCGTTGTTCTGGAAGGACAGCATCACCTGGAACAGCGGGTGCCGCGCCAGCGAGCGCTCCGGGTTGAGCGCCTCCACCAGGCTCTCGAACGGCACGTCCTGATGCGCGTACGCCGCCAGATCAGCTTCCCGAACCCGCTCCACCAACTCACGGAAGCTCGGATCACCCGAGACATCCGTCCGCAGCACCAGGGTGTTCACGAAGAACCCGACCAGCTCGTCCAGCGCCTCGTCGGTACGACCCGCGATCGGCGAACCGATCGGAATGTCATCCCCCGCGCCCAACCGGCTCAACAACGCCGCCAGACCGGCCTGCACCACCATGAACACACTCGCCCGGCACTCCCGGGCCAACGCCGCCAACCGCTTGTGGGTCTGCGCCGAAAGCTCCAGATCCACCGTCGAACCGCGGTAACTCATCTCCGCCGGCCGCGGCCGATCCACCGGAAGCACCAACTCCTCCGGCAGCCCCGCCAACTCCGAACGCCAGAACTCCACCTGCTGGGCGAGCTCGCTGGCGGGGTCGTTCTCGTCGCCGAGGACCTCCCGCTGCCAGAGGGTGTAGTCGGCGTACTGGACGGGCAGCGGTGCCCACTCCGGCGCACCGCCGGCGGTCCGCGCCCGGTACGCCTCGCTCAGGTCCCGGCCGAGCGGGGCCATCGACCAGCCGTCACCGGCGATGTGGTGCACCACCACCAACAGCACGTGGTCGTCCGGTCCCACCGCGAACAGCCGGGCGCGCACCGGCGGCTCAACCGCCAGATCGAAGCCCTCCCCGGCGGCCTCCGCCAGCGCGGCCTCCAGTCCGTCCGCACCGACCTGCACCACCGGCAGGCCCGGACGGGCCTCGTCCATCGTCAGCACCTGCTGCCGCGGGCGGCCGTCCACATCCGGGAAGACCGTCCGCAGACTCTCGTGCCGCTCCACCACATCAGCGAGCGCAGCCTCCAGCGCCCTGATGTCGAGGGCACCGGAGAGGCGGGCCGCGAGCGGGAGGTTGTAGGTGCCGCTCCGCTCCTCGAACCGGCCCAGGAACCACAACCGCCGCTGCGCCGGCGACAACGGGATCTCCGCCGGACGCTCCATCCGCGCCAACGCCCGACGGGCGCTCTCCGCCTGCGGCAGCAGCTCCACGAGACCGGCCACGGTGGGCGTCTCGAACAGGGCGCGCACCGGGATCTCCACACCGAACTCGGTGCGCACCCGGCTCACCAGCCGGGTCGCCAGCAGCGAGTGCCCGCCCAGCGCGAAGAAACTGTCGTCGATACCGACGGCCGCGCTCTCCTCGCCCTCGGCCGGGGCCAGCCCCAACACCTCGGCGAAGAGCCCGCACAGCCGCTCCTCGCGCTCGTCGCGCGCCGCGCGCCGGGGCCCGGAGGCCAGGGCGGCGAAGTCGGGGGCGGGCAGCGCCCGGCGGTCCAGCTTGCCGTTCGGGTTGAGCGGCAGGGCGTCCAGCATGAGGAAGGCCGAGGGGACCATGTAGTCGGGCAGCGAGTCCGCCAGGTGCGAGCGCAGCTCGTCGGCGGTCACCTCGCCGTCCCGCACCACATAGCCGACCAGCTGCTGCACACCCGGTCGGTCCTCGCGGGCGATCACCGCCACCTGGCGGACGCCCGGGTGACCGGCGAGCGCCGTCTCGATCTCACCCAGCTCGATCCGGAAACCGCGCACCTTCACCTGGTCGTCGACCCGGCCCAGGTACTCGATCTGGCCGTCGGCGGTCCACCGCGCCAGGTCGCCGGTGCGGTACATCCGGCTGCCGGCCGGACCGTGCGGATCGGCCACGAACCGCTCCGCGGTCAGCCCTGGGCGGTTCAGGTAGCCGCGGGCCAGACCGGTGCCCGCGAGGTAGAGCTCTCCCGCCACACCCACCGGTACCGGTCGCAGCGCGGCGTCCAGCACCAGGGTGCGGGTGTTGTGCAGCGGCCGGCCGATCGGCGGGGTGCGGTCGATCTCCTCGTCGGTGTACCAGCTGGTGGCGTAGACCGTCGCCTCGGTGGGGCCGTAGATGTTGGCGAGCCGGCAGCCAGGCACGGCGGCCCGGATGGCGTTGGCCTGGTGCGCGGAGAGTCCCTCTCCGGCCAGCACCACCGTGTCGGCGGCGATCTCCACGCCGCCGCCCTCGACGGTCTGGTACAGCGCCGAGGGCACGGCGCTGATGAGCGTTCCGCTCCAGCCGCCGCCGGGGATCTCCAGCAGCGCCAGCACGTCGCGGACCACCTCGACCCGCCCACCGCTGAGCAGCGGGCCGAACATCTCGAACACCGAGACGTCGAAGTTGAGGGAGGTGGCGGCGAGCACCCGGGAGAGCCGCTCGGGGCCGATCTCCGCCACGGCCCAGGCGGCCAGGTCGGCCACGCTCTGGTGGGCGACGAGCACACCCTTGGGGCGGCCGGTGGATCCGGAGGTGTAGATGACGTAGGCGGGGTGCTGCGGGAGCAGCGGGCGCCGCCGGTCGGCGTCGGTGAGGTCGTCCGCCGACTGCCCGGCCAGGCGTTCCACCAGCGCGGGGTCGTCCAGCAGCAGCCGTTCGGCGGCTTCCGGTCCGGCCTCGCCGTCCGGCAGGCCGGCGGCCGCCTCGGCGCTGGTCACCACCAGCGCCGGGCGGGCGTCGGAGAGCATGTAGGCGATGCGGTCGGCCGGGTAGCCCGGGTCCACCGGCAGGTAGCCGGCGCCGGTCTTCAGCACGGCCAGCACGGCCACCATCATGTCGGCCGAGCGCGGCAGCGAGAGCGCCACCAGCCGCTCGGGGCCGGCACCGCGTTCGACCAGGAGCCGCGCGAGCCGGTTGGCGCGGGCGTTCAGCTCCGCGTACGTCAGCTCGGTGCCGCTCTGCTGCCCGGTCGGGACGTGCAGTACGGCCGGGGCGTCCGGGGTGCGGGCCACCTGCGCCTGGAACAGCTCGGGCAGGGTGGTGACGGGCACCTCCCGGGCGGTGTCGTTCCACTCCTCCAGCCGACGGCGTTCGGCGGCCGAACGCACCTCCAGCGCGCTGAGCGCGGTGTCCGGGGCGTCGGCCACCATGTCGAGCAGCTGGGCCAGCCGCTCACCGATGGTCTCGACCGTCGAGCGGTCGAAGAGGTCGGTGGCGTACTCGACGATGCCGTGCAGGCCCGCCGGGGTGCCGTCCGAGCCGTAGCGCTCCTCGAGGGAGAAGAGCAGGTCGAACTTGGCGGCGTCGACGCCCACCGGCTCGCTGGTCGCGGTCAGCCCGGGGAAGTCGATCTCGGCGCCGGCGTTGTTCTGGAAGGCCAGCATCACCTGGAACAGCGGGTGCCTGGCGAGCGAGCGCTCGGGGTTGAGCACCTCCACCAGGTGCTCGAAGGGCACGTCCTGGTGGGCGTAGGCCGCCAGGTCGGTCTCCTTCATCCGCCCCACCAGCTCCCGGAAGTCCGGGTCGCCGGAGAGGTCGCCGCGGAGCACCAGGGTGTTGACGAAGAAACCGACCAGCTCGTCCAGGGCCTCGTCGGTGCGGCCGGCGATAACGCTGCCGATCGGGATGTCGGTGCCGGCGCCGAGCCGGTTCAGCAGTGCGGCGAGACCGGCCTGCACCACCATGAAGAGGCTGGCCTGGCTCTCCCGCGCGAGCAGGGCGAGTCGCTCGTGGGTCCGCGCGGACACCTCGATGGGGACGCTGGCGCCCCGGTAGCTGGCGGTGGCCGGCCGCGGCCGGTCGGCCGGCAGCGCCAACTCCTCGGGAAGGCCCGCCAGCGCGGTACGCCAGTACTCCACCTGCCGGGCGAGCTCGCTGGCCGGGTCCTCCTCACTGCCGAGGACCTCGCGCTGCCAGAGCGTGTAGTCGGCGTACTGCACCGGCAGCGGCTCGTAGCGCGGCGTGGCCCCGACCGACCGGGACTGGTAGGCGGCCGACAGGTCGCGGATGAACGGCGCCACCGACCAGCCGTCACCGGCGATGTGGTGGACCGACATCAGCAGGACGTGCTCCCGCTCGTCGAGGCGGAACAGCCGCCCGCGGAGGGGGATCTCACGGGACAGGTCGAAGCCCTCGGAGACGGCCTCCTCCAGCGCCGCCGGCAGTTCCTCGGCGGTGACCGGCACCACCGGAAGCTCGACGCGCGCCTCGGTCACCGGGAGCACCCGCTGCACTGGGGCGCCCTCGACGTCGGGGAAGACGGTGCGCAGGGTCTCGTGGCGGGCGACGACGTCGGCCACCGCCTCGGTCAGCGCGTCGGCGTCCAGGTCGCCGGTGAGCCGCAGGGAGAGCGGCAGGTTGTAGGTGGCGCTCGGCCCCTCGAAACGGTTGAGGAACCACAGCCGCCGCTGGGCCGGGGAGAGCGGGACCTCCTCGGGACGGTCGGCCTTCCGGAGCGCCTTGCGGGCCCCGTCGGCGCCCGAGAGCAGCGCGGCGAGCGCGGCGACCGTCGGGGCCTCGAAGAGGGACCGCACCGCGAGTTCCGCACCGAAGGCGGTGCGCACCCGGCTGACCAGCCGGGTGGCGAGCAGCGAGTGGCCGCCCAGGTCGAAGAAGCTGTCGTCGATGCTGACCCGGGGCAGCCCCAGCACCTCGGCGAACAGGCCGCAGAGGATCTCCTCCTGCGGCGTCCGCGGCGCCCGGCCGACCGGCGCCCCCTCGACGCCGGGCGCGGGCAGCGCCTTCCGGTCGACCTTCCCGTTGGTGGTGAGCGGAAGGGTGTCCAGGGTGACGAAGACGGAGGGGACCATGTACTCGGGCAGCGCGGCGGACACCAGGGACCGCAGCTCGGCCGCGTCGATCCCGGCGTCCGTTCCGCCCTCGGGCACGACGTAGCCCACCAGCCGCTTGTCGCCGGGCCGGTCCTCGCGGACGACGACGGCCACCTGTGCCACCCGGGGGTGGCGGGCCAGCACGGCCTCGATCTCGCCCAGCTCGATCCGGAAGCCCCGGACCTTCACCTGGTCGTCGGCGCGGCCGAGGTACTCGACCTCTCCGCGGGCGTTCCAGCGCACCACGTCGCCGGTGCGGTACATCCGCTCACCGGGGGCGCCGAAGGGGTGGGCGACGAACCGCTCGGCGGTGAGCGCCGGGCGGTTCACATAGCCGCGGGAGAGTCCCGGACCGGCGATGTACAGCTCGCCGGGGACCCCGGGGGGCACCGGCCGCAGCAGGGCGTCCAGGACGTAGACGGCCATCCCGTCGAGGGGGCGGCCGATCGGGACCGTCTCGGGCACCGCGTCGGCCGACTCCAGCCGGTGGGTGGTGGCGAAGGTGGTGGTCTCGGTGGGACCGTAGCCGTCGACCAGCACCAGGCCCGGGCAGGCCTCCAGCACCCGCCGGGCGGCGGCGGCCGGCACCACGTCTCCGCCGGTCCACACCTCCCGCACGCCGGTGAGGCAGTCCGGCGCGTCCTCGGCCAGCAGCCGGAACAGACCGGCCGTCAGCCAGAGTCCGGTCACCTCGTGCCGGGTGACGACGTCCCGGACGCGTACCGCGTCCAGGTCCCCGGGCGGGGCGACCACGACGCTGCCGCCGCCCAGCAGCGGCGCCCAGAGTTCGTAGGTGGAGGCGTCGAAGGCCTGCGGCGAGTGCAGCAGCACCCGCTCGTGCCCGGACTCGAAACGCCGGTCGCGGGCGAGTGCCACCACATCACGGTGTGTAACCCCGACGCCCTTGGGTAGACCTGTGGAGCCGGAGGTGAACATGATGTACGCGAGCTGCGCGGGGTGGACCGTCACATCCGGCGCGGGCTCCTCGGCGGGGCCGTCCTCGTCGGCGGCGAGTTCGCCGTCGAGCACCTTGCCGACCTCGATCACCTGCGCGTTGTGCTCGAAGGAGGCGCCGTCCGCGGCCGAGTCGGCCAGCAGGACCGCGGCTCCGGTCTCCGCCATGATGGCGCTCATCCGGGAGGCCGGGAAGCGGGCGTCCAGCGGCACGTACGCCGCACCCGCCTTGAGCACCGCCAGCACGGCGACGACGAGTTCGGCCGAGCGCTCCATCAGGATGGCGACCCGGCTCTCGGGGCGTATCCCCTCGGCTATCAGCCGGTTCGCGAGCCGGTTGGCGCGGCCGTCCAACTCCCCGTACGTCAGGGTCTCGTCGTCGGCGATCACCGCGAGGGCGGTCGGGCTCCAACCGACCTGTGCGGCGAAGAACTCCAGCACGGAGAGGGCGGAGGGCTCGTCGTCCCCGGTGTCGTTCCACTCCCGGAGCACCTGCCGGCGCTCGGCGGGGCAGAGCAGGTCGGTCTTGCCGACCGGCTCGGCCTGCCGCTCGGCGGCGGTCTCCAGCACCCGCACCAGCCGGTTCACCATGGCCTCGACGGCGGCGCGGTCGAAGTCGTCGGTGCGGAAGTCCAGGCGGAGTTGGAGGCTGTCACCGGGCACGGCGGTGAGGATCAGCGGGTAGTGGGTGGCGTCCCGCCCGTCGATGCCCGCGATCTGGAAGTCCTTGCTCGGCATCTCCAGTACGGCGGAGTCCAGCGGGTAGTTCTCGAAGACGACCAGCGTGTCGAAGAGTTCGCCGATACCGGCGAGCTCCTGGATGTGGGTCAGCCCGAGGTGCTGGTGGGCCATGAGGTCGGCCTGCTGCGTCTGGAGCCGGGTGAGCAGTTCGCCGAGGCTCTCGGCCGGGTCCAGCCGGACCCGGACCGGCAGGGTGTTGATGAACAGCCCGACCATCGACTCGATGCCCGGGATCTCCGGCGGACGGCCGGAGACGGTGCCGCCGAAGACGACGTCCTCGCGGCCGGTGAGCTGACCGATCACCAGCGCCCAGGCAGCCTGCAGCAGCGTGTTGAGGGTGTAGCCACCGGTACGGGCCCGGGCGGTGAGGTCCCGGGTGAGCTCCGCCGGAAGGTCGACGGTCACCCGGTCCGGCACCGCGGAACCGCGGTCGTGGTCGCTGGGGGCGACCATCGTCGGCTCCTCCAGGCCGCTGAACACCTGCCGCCAGGCGGTCTCGGCGGCGGTGCGGTCCTGCTTCGCCAGCCAGGCCAGGTACTCCCGGTAGGGAGTGATCCTCGGTAGCGAGGTGTCGTCGCCGCGCTCGGCGTAGAGCGCGAACAACTCGGTGACCAGTACCGGCATCGACCAGCCGTCGAGCAGGATGTGGTGGTTGGTGATGACGAACCGGTAGCGGTCCGGCCCCATGGTGATCAGCGCGAACCGCATCAGCGGCGGGCGGCGGAGGTCGAAGCGCCGTGCGCGGTCCTCGGCCAGCCAGCGCTCCAGGGCCGGGACGCGGCCGTTCTCCGGCAGGTCGCTGAGATCGTGCTCGGCCCAGGGCAGCTCCACCTCGTAAGGGATGACCTGCACCGGTTCGTCGAGCTTCTCGTAGAGAAAGGCCGCGCGGAGGTTGGCGTGGCGCCGCAGCAGGGCCTCGGCGGCCGCACGCAGCGCTTCGGTGTCCAGCCGGCCCTCGATCTCGAAGGCGAGCTGCACGGTGTAGACGTCCGAGGCTTCCTCGTCGTAGACCGCGTGGAACAGCAGCCCCTGCTGCAGCGGCGACAGCGGAAGGATGTCCTCCAGGCCGGACTTCGTCACTTCAACATCCCCCACTCGGCTTCCACAAGATTGATGTCGTGCTGGCTGAGGTTGACCAGCGGGAGGTCGGACGGCGTGTAGCCACCCGCCTCAGGATCCTCACTATGCGTCACCAAAGCCTTCAAAGCCCGGAACCAGCCCTCAGCCAACTCCCGAACCTCAACCTCAGTGAACAACTCCTCAGGCCAGGACCAACCAGCCACCAACCGAGGACCATCCACATGATCCTGAGTAACCGCGTTCACATCCAACGCATGATGCAACCGCATACCCGGATCACGCCCATCACCCAGATCGACGTCACTCCGCACAGCCCAATCAGCGACAGCCCCATCACCAGAACCATCCGCCGCATCAAACCGGCCCAAATAATTGAACCCGACCTGCGGAACAGCCCCGCCAGCCAAAACCCCAGCCGTCTCCGGATTCAAATACCGCAACAAACCAAACCCAAGACCACGATCAGGCAACGAATGCAACTGCTCCTTCACAGCCTTCAACGCCCGACCAGCAGCCGGCCCCCCAGCCCAAACCTCATCCCACTCTGACTCGACAACACCCACATCAAGCCGAACCGGGAACATACTCGTAAACCAACCAACCGTCCGAGAAAGATCAACCCCCTCAACAAACTCCTCACGACCATGACCCTCCAGATCAACCAACACCCCAGAGGACCCCACACCACCCCGACGACGCCGCCAATCAGCAACCGCCAAAGCAAAACCAGTCAACAAAACATCATTGACCCCCGCATGAAAAGCAGCCGGAACCCGCGTCAACAACGCATCCGTCCACTCAGCATCCAAAGTCAACGACACCCGACGCACCGAACCGGCAACATCCCGCTCCCGATCCAACGCCCGAGCCCCAAGAACCGGATCCGCAGCCTCCAACATCGAAGACCACACACCCAACTCACCAACCCGCCCAGCAGACCGAGCCTCCTCAACCAAACACTCAGCCCACCGCCGGAACGACGTACCCACCGGCGCCAACACCGGCACACCACCAGCAGCAACCGCCCCATACGCCTCAGCAAGATCCGGCAACAGAACCCGCCACGAGATCCCGTCAACCACCAGATGATGCGCAACCAACAACAAACGCCCAGCCCGACCCGGCCCACCATCGAACCAGACCACCTGCAACATCACACCAGCACCAGGATCCAACCGACCCTGAGCCGCCCGAGCCTCACCCGCAATATCCGCACCATCCAGCGCAACCCGCCGGAAAACATCCCCCACAACCACCGAACCAGCCGGCCGAACCTCCAACGACCAACCAGAACCCGAAGACGAGTCAGCAGAACCCCGATCCAACCGCAGACGCAGCGCATCATGCCGATCCACCACCGCCTGCAAAGCCCCAACCAGGAACTCCTCAGAACAACCAACCGGAGCCTGCACCAACATCGACTGATTGAACCCGTCGACCGGACCACCCAACTCACGCAACCACTCCACAATCGGAGTAGCCACCACCGGCCCAACACCCGCCAACGGATCCTCAACCACACCAGCCACGGAATCCCCAACCGCGACCGCAACCCCCGCCAACGCCTCCGGCGTCCGATGCTGAAACACCTCACGAGGCGTCAACAACAAACCAGCCTTACGCGCCCGAGACACCAACTGAATCGAGACAATACTGTCCCCACCCAGCTCAAAGAAACTGTCCCCGACACCAACCCGCTCCAAGCCCAGAACCTCAGCAAACAGGGAGCACAACAACTCCTCACGAACCGAACCCGGCTCCCGATCATCACCAACGACCAACGAGAAATCAGGCGCCGGCAAAGCCCGACGATCCAACTTCCCATTACCCGTCAACGGCAACGAACCCAACACCACAAACGCCGCCGGAACCATATACTCCGGCAACAACCCCGCCACATGCCCACGCAGCACACCGGCGAGCGCGCCGCTGTCCTCCAGGTCGCCCGGGTCGGTGGGCACCACATAGCCGGCGAGCCGCTTGACACCGGGCTGGTCCTCCCGGACCACGACCGCCACCTGGGCCACCGACGGGTGCTGGGCCAGCACCGTCTCGATCTCACCCAGCTCGATCCGGAAACCGCGGACCTTCACCTGGTCGTCCGCACGCCCCAGGTACTCCAGCTGGCCGTCTCCGGCCCACCGCACCACATCGCCGGTCCGGTACATCCGCTCACCCGGACCACCGAACGGACTGGCCACGAACCGCTCCGCCGACAGATCCGGCCGACCCAGATACCCCCGAGCCAAACCCACACCGGCGATGTAGAGCTCGCCGGGGGTCTCCGCGGGGACCGGCCGCAGGCCCTCGTCCAGCACGTACACCCGGCTGTTCGGGATGGGGGTGCCGATGGGCGGCAGGCCCTGCCCGGGGGTGAGCGGACCGCTGGTGGTGGCGGCCACGGTCGACTCCGTCGGGCCGTAGGCGTTCACCATCCGACGGCCGGGGGCCCAGCGGTCCACCAGTTCGGCCGAGGTCGCGTCACCGCCGACCACGAGCGAACGGAAGGCCGGGAAGTCGCGGTCGGGAACGCTCGCCAGCGCGGCCGGGGGGATCAGCGCGTGGGTGACCCCGGACTCCTCCAGCAGGTCGGCCAGCACCTCGCCGGCGAGGGGGCCGGGCGGCGGTACGACGAGCGCGGCGCCGGCCGCGTAGGTCATGCAGATCTCGAGCACCGAGGCGTCGAAGCTGGGTGAGGCGAACTGCAGCACCCGGCTGTCGCCGTCCACCGCGAACCGCTCCACCTCGGCCGCCGCGAAGCTGGCGATGCCCTCGTGGGTGACCATGACGCCCTTGGGGCGACCGGTCGAGCCGGAGGTGTAGATGACGTAGGCGGGGTGGGCCAGCGGCAGTTCCGCACCGGGGTCGGTGGACGGGTAGCCGGACAGGTCGGTCCGGTCCAGCAGCAGCACGGGGACCGGGCCGGCGTCCGGCAGCCCCTCGGCCGCCGCCGAATCGGTCAGCAGCAGCGCCGGCTGGGAGTCGGAGAGCATGTAGCCGATGCGCTCGGCGGGGTAGTCCGGATCGATCGGCAGGTAGGCGGCGCCAGCCTTGCCGACCGCGAGCTGTGCGACGACGATCTCCACCGAGCGGGGCAGCGCGAGCGCCACCACCCGCTCCGGGCCCACCCCACGCTGGATCAGCAGCCGGGCCAGCCGGTTGGCCCGGGCGTTGAGCTCGGTGTACGAGATCTCCTCGCCCTCGTGGATCACCGCCGGTGCGTCCGGGGTGCGGCTCACCTGAGCGCGGAAGAGGTCCGGGAGGCTCACCGGCTCGATCGGGCGGGCGGTGTCGTTCCACTCCTCGAGGAGCTGGCGCCGCTCCTCCTCGGAGAGGACCTCGGCCGCGCCGATCGGCGCCTCGGGGTCCGCCGCGACGCTCTCCAGCAGCCTGCCCAGCCGGTCGGCGAGGCCCTCCACGGTCTCGCGGTCGAAGAGGTCCCGGGCGTACTCGACGGAGCCGAGGATGCCGGACTCCAGACCCCCGTCGTAGCTCTCCTCCAGCGTGAAGGCGAGGTCGAACTTGGCGGTGTCGATCGACACCGGCTGCCGGCTCACCCGGACGCCGGGCAGCTCCACGGCGGCCTCCGGCGAGTTCTGCACCGACACGGACACCTGGAAGAGCGGGTGGCGGGCGAGCGAACGCTCGGGGTTGAGCGCCTCCACCAGCCGCTCGAACGGCACCTCCTGGTGCGCGTACGCGGCCAGGTCGGTCTCCCGCACCCGGGCCAGCAACTCCCGGAAGGACGGGTCGCCGGAGGTGTCTGTCCGCAGCACCAGGGTGTTGACGAAGAAGCCGACCAGATCGTCGAGCGCCTCGTCGGTGCGACCGGCGATCGGGGAGCCGAGCGGCACGTCGGTCCCGGCACCGAGCCGGGTGAGCAGCGCGGCGAGACCGGCCTGCACCACCATGAAGAGGCTGGTGCCGGTCTCCCTGGCCAGCGCGGTGAGGCGGCGGTGCAGCGCGGCCGGGAGGGTGAACGGGAGGGTGTCGCCGCGGTAGCTCATCCGCGGCGGCCGGGGGCGGTCGGTGGGCAGCGGCAGTTCCTCCGGCAGGCCCGAGAGCCGCTCCCGCCAGTACTCCAGCTGCTTGCCGAGGGCGCTGTCCGGGTCCTCCTCGTCGCCGAGCACCTCCCGCTGCCAGAGGGTGTAGTCGGCGTACTGCACCGGCAGCGGTGCCCACTCCGGCGCACCGCCGGCGGTCCGGGCCCGGTACGCCTCGCTCAGGTCCCGGGCGAGCGGCGCCAGCGACCAGCCGTCACCGGCGATGTGGTGCAGGAGCACCAGCAGCACGTGGTCGTCCGGACCGACCGTGAAGAGTTCGGCGCGCAGCGGGGTCTGGTTGACGATGTCGAAGCCGGTGGCGGCGGTCTCGGAGAGGACGCTGTCCAACTCCTCCGGGGAGACGGTGCTCAGCCGCAGCTCCGGCCGGGCGGCCTCGCTGTCCAGGATCACCTGGCGGGGGTGGCCGTCCTCGTCGGGGTAGATCGTGCGCAGGCTCTCATGACGTTCGGCGACATCGGCGAGGGCGGCGCGGAGCGCCTCGGCGTCCACCGCGCCCTTCAGCCGGAGCGAGAGGCCGAGGTTGTAGGTGCCGCTCGGGCCGTCGAAGTGGCCGAGGAACCAGAGCCGCCGCTGCGCGTGGGAGAGCGGGAGCACGGCGGGGCGCTCCATCCGGCGCAGCGCTTCCCGGGCGCCGCCGGCGGTGCCGAGCGCGGCGGCGAGGGCCGCGACCGTGGGGGCTTCGAAGAGGCTGCGCACGGTGAGTTCGACACCGAGGGTGGTGCGCACCCGGCTGATCAGCCGGGTGGCGAGCAGCGAGTGGCCGCCGAGTTCGAAGAAGCTGTCATCGATACCGACCCGCTCCACACCAAGCGTCTCCGCGAACAACCCACACAGGATCTCCTCCTGCGTCGACCGCGGAGCCCGACTCCCCACCGACGAACCGAACTCCGGAACCGGCAACGCCCGCCGATCCAACTTCCCGTTCGCCGTCACCGGCAAAGCATCCAACACCACGAACGCCGCCGGAACCATATAGTCCGGCAACACCCCCGCCACATGCCCCCGCAACCCACCAACATCAACACCACCAGCAGCATCAGCAGCAACCACATACGCCACCAACCGCTTGTCCCCCGGACGATCCTCCCGCACCACAACAGCCACCTGGCCAACACCCACGTGCTGCGCCAACACGGCCTCGATCTCACCCAACTCGATCCGGAAACCCCGGACCTTCACCTGATCATCAACCCGACCCACATACTCCAACCGACCATCCGCAGCCCACCGCACCACATCACCCGTGCGATACAACCGCTCCCCCGGACCACCGAACGGATGCGCCACAAAACGCTCCGCCGACAACCCCGGCCGATTCACATACCCCCGAGCCAAACCACAACCAGACACATACAACTCACCAGCCACACCCGGCACCACCGGACGCAACCACTCATCCAGCACGAACACCCGCGTGTTCACCACCGGACCACCAATCGACGGCGCCACCCCATCAGCCACCAACGGCCCACTCATCGTCGCGCACACCGTCGACTCCGACGGACCATAAGCGTTCACCATCAACCGACCCGGAGCCCAACGCCCCACCAACTCAGCCGAACACGCCTCACCCGCCGTCACCAACACCATGCCCTCAGGCAACCCAGCACCACCCATCGCCGCCAACACCACCGGCGGCAACGTCGCATGCGTCACCCCGAACCCCGACAACGTCGAAGCCAACACCTCACCAGCAGCCAACCGCTCCGCCGACGACACCACCAACGCCGCACCCGACAACAACCCCATGCAGAGTTCCCAGAAGGCGGCGTCGAAGCTGGGGGAGGCGAACTGCAGCACCCGCGAACCAGGACCGACCCCGAAGGCGGAACGCTGGCTGGCGAGCAGGCTGGCGATACCGGAGTGGGACACCGCCACCCCCTTGGGCCGGCCGGTGGAACCCGAGGTGTAGATGACGTAGGCCGGGTTGGCGGTGGAGAGTTCCACGTGCGGGGTGGCGTTCGGCCAGGCGGAGACGTCGAGGATGTCCAGGAGGGCCCGCGGGCCCGCACCCGTGGGCACCCGGTCGACGAACTCGCTGGTGCTCAGCACGAAGACGGGGCGAGCGTCCTCGAACATGTAGGCGATGCGCTCGTCGGGGTAGGCCGGGTCGACCGGTAGATAGGCCGCCCCCGCCTTCATGACCGCCAGCGCGGCCACCACCATCTCCACCGACCTCGGCAACACCAGCGCCACGAACCCCTCCGGGCCGACGCCGCGTTCGGAGAGGTACCGGGCGAGCCGGTTGGCCCGGCCGTCGAGCTCCGCCGCGGTCAGCTGACCGCCGTCGAAGAGCACCGCCGGCGCCTCGGGGTCCTCCGCCACCCGGGCCGCGAAGAGTTCGGGGAAGGTCTGCCCCGGCACCTCGGCCGCGGTGGCGTTCCACTCCCCCAGCACCCGCTCCCGCTCACCCGGGCCGAACACCTCGACCCCACCGACCCGCACATCCGGATCAGCGGCGACCGCCTCCAGGAACCGCACCAGACGATCCGCGATCCCCTCCACCGTCGACCGGTCGAACAGATCCACCGCGAACTCGACACTGCCGTCCAGACCAGCCGCCGCACCATCGGCCGCGAAGGCCTCGCCGAGGTGGAAGGAGAGGTCGAACTTGGCGGTGCCGGTGTCCATCGGGCTGGCCTCGGCGGCGAGTCCGGGCAGGTCGAGCACCGGGTCGGCGTTGTCGTCCAGGGCCAGCGCCACCTGGAAGAGCGGGTGCCGGGCCAGCGACCGCGCCGGACTCAACACCTCCACCAACCGCTCGAACGGCACGTCCTGATGCGCGTACGCCGCCAGATCCGTCTCCCGAACCCGACCCAGCAACTCCCGGAAGGAAGGGTCACCGGAGACATCCGTCCGCAGCACCAGGGTGTTCACGAAGAACCCGACCAGGTCCTCCAACGCCTCATCCGTACGACCGGCGATCACACTCCCCACCGGCACGTCCACCCCGGCACCCAACCGCGTCAACAACGCCGCCACCGCCGCCTGAACCACCATGAACATACTGCTGCCGCTCTCGGCGGCCAGTTCGGTGAGCCGGGCGTGGCTCTCCGCCGACAGATGGAACGGCACCCGCCCACCGCGGTAGCTGGCCACTGCGGGGCGCGGCCGGTCGGTGGGGAGTTCCAGCTCCTCGGGGAGGTGGGCGAGCGTGGAGCGCCAGTAGTCCAGCTGTTCGGCGAGGACGCTGCCCGGGTCGTCCTCCGCACCGAGGAGTTCCCGCTGCCAGAGGGTGTAGTCGGCGTACTGCACCGGCAGCGGCGTCCACTCCGGAGCGGCGCCCCGGTGGCGGGCGGTGTAGGCGGTGGACAGGTCCCGGGTGAAGGGGGCCGCCGACCACCCGTCACCGGCGATGTGGTGGATGACCACCAGCAGGACGTGCTCCTCCGCGCCGAGCCGGAAGAGGGTGGCGCGCAGCGGGGTCTGGGTGGCGAGGTCGAACCCCTGCCGGGCCGCCTCGGCCAGCGCCGCGTCGAGTTCCTCGCCGGTGACCGATGTGACGGTCAGTTCCGGGCGGGCGTCCTCGGCGTCGAGGACGTGCTGCCGCGGCTCCCCGTCGACCTCGGGGAAGACCGTCCGCAGGCTCTCGTGGCGGGCCGCCACGTCGTGCAGCGCGGCCCGTAGTGCGGGGGTGTCCAGTTCTCCGGTCAGCCGGATGGCGACGCCGTCGTTGTAGGTGGCTCCGGACTCCTGCATCTGGTTGAGGAACCAGAGCCGGTTCTGTGCCGGCGACAGCGGTACGGCCGCCGGACGCTCCCGCACCCCGAGCGCGGGGCGCGCCTCCTCGGCCAGGCCCAGCCGCTCGACGAGCACCGCGACGGTGCCGGACTCGAAGACGGTGCGCAGGGTGAGCTCCGCCTTGAAGACCGAGCGGATCCGGCTCACCAGCCGGGTGACCTGAAGCGAACTACCACCCAGCAGGAAGAAGTTGTCGTCGATCGACACCTCCTCCACGCCCAGCACCTCGGCGAACAGCTCGCACAGCTGGGCCTCCTGCGAGCTCCGCGGGGCGCGGCCGTCCGCCGCCGCGCCGCTGCCGTCCACACCGCCGCCGAGCAGGGCCGCCGCGGGGTCGGCGGCGGGGGCCGCGGTCACGGCCACGCCGTCGGTGGCTATCTCGATCCGGTCGACCACGTCCTGCGGGTCGGCCTCGCCCAGGTGGTGCAGGAAGTCCACGAAACTCCGCTGCAGCGCGGCGAGTCGGTCCTCCGAGTAGAGGTCGGGGTTGGCGTCGAAGTCGATCTGGAGACCGCCGTCGGTCCCGCGGTCGTAGACGACGAAGGAGACGTCGTGGGCCGGGCCGATGTTGAGCGTGTGCGGCCGGGCGGAGTGGCCGGCGAACGGCACCACGTAGTCGAAGGACATCATGTTGACGTGCGGGCCGACCAGCTGACGTGCTCCGGACGGGATCCGCAGTTCGCGTCGGAGGTCTTCCAGCGGGTAGCGCTGGTGGCGCATGGCTCCGCGCATCTCGCCGGTGACCCGGTCGAGGAGTTCGGCGACGGTGGCCCCCGCCGGGGCGGCCAGCCGCAGCGGCAGCACGTTGGCCACCATGCCGGGCGACCGGCGGGCCGCCTTGCCCAGCCGGGCGGTCACCGGCAGTCCGAGCACCACCTCGTCCACACCGGTCAGCCGCTGGAGGTACACGGCGATGGCCGCGGTGACCACCGGGGGCCAGGGGATGGCGGAGGTGTCCGCCAGCCGGCGGAGCCGGTTGGTCTCCTCCGCTCCGAGGAACTCCGTCCGGCGCACCAGCCCGCGGACGGGCGTGAGGGGCTTGCCGGAGAGACTGACCGGCTCCTGGCAGCCGGCCATCCGCTCCACCCAGTAGTCCCGGTCGACGCCGTACTTCTTGGAGTCGCGGTAGCCGATCTCCTTGTCCAGCAGCGCTTCCAGCGGACCGAAGGGGTTCTCGCTCACCGGCTCGCCGGCGACCAGCGCGGAGTAGACCTCCGCGGTGCGGTGGCCCACGGCGGCCACGCTGAAGCCGTCGACGAGTATGTGGTGGTAGCGGTAGAGCCAGAGGTAGTGGTCCTCGGCGAGCTTGAGGAGCGCGAAGCGGAAGAGCCGGTCGTGCAGCAGGTCCAGCGGGCGGGCCAGGTCGGCGTCTATCCACTCGCGCGCCGCCGCCCAGGGGTCGCGCTCCCCGGTCAGGTCGACCCGGTCCAGCTGCCAGCCGAGTTCGGTGGAGTCCACGACGTACTGCGCGGGCGCACCGTCGACGGTGGTGAACCGCACGCGCAGCGCCTCGATCTCGTCCACCACCCGGCGCAGCGCCGCCTCGAAGAGGTAGACGTCCACCGGGCCGTCGATCTCCATGAACTCGCCGGTGTTGAAGGTCGTGTTCTCCGGGTCCAGCTGCTGCGCGAACCACACACCGGACTGGGCGGCAGTCAACGGCAGGTGGGCGTCCCGATGATCAGACACAACCATTCATCCTTACCAAAACGGAAACAGTCCAGCACACGACGGCTCGGCCATGTCTAACAGCAGGAATGGCCTCTCACAACATCGGTTGCAGCAAGTTGCTACTGCGCCCAACTAGGCCGCGTGCTAGCTTCGCTGTATGACCGAGAACAAGAAACTTCCTGTCACCGAACTCGATAGGTTCATGCCTGTCTGGCATTTCCGCGAGTATCACTCACTCCGCATTGACGCCCCCACCGAAGCGGTCATCCAGGCGGCTCAGGAGGCGACTTGGAAGGAGGCCCCGGTCGCCCGTTTCTTCCTGCTCTTCACCAGGAACGAGATCAAGGGCGAGACGCGGATACTGGACCAGTTCGCAGCTGACGGCCAGACGGTCCTGTCGGTCGGCGGCAACGAGTTCGTCTACGGCGGCATCGGCTCCGACGAAGGCCCCCACCAGCCCGAACGCCCCATGGCGGAGGCGTACCGGGACTTCGAGGAGCCCGGCTACACCAAGGTCGGATTCAATGTGCGGTACGCCGACGGGGTGCTCAGCTCGGAGACCCGCATCTACGCCACCGACACCGAGACCCGCAACCGTTTCGGCCGCTACTGGATGATCATACGCGGCCCCAGCGGTCTCACTCGCAAAGCACTTCTCAAGGCCATCAAACAGCGCGTACAAGCTGGATGAACTGAGCGGCGGTCGAGTTCCGGTAGAAATCCTGTGTCGAGACTCTGGGCAGGCCGCCGTCCCGCATTTCGCGCAGCACTCTGATCACCAGCAGTGAATTACCGCCGAGTTCGAAGAAGTTGTCACTCAGCCGTACCTCGGTATTCAGCACCTGGCTCCACAGCCGCAGGATTCGGTCGGCGATGGGGTCCGCGGTGTCCTCCGCGTCACCCCCCGCCGCACCCGCGGTCTCCCCGGGCGCCATCCCCGGCGCACCGCCGGCCGGCGCCGACGCGGCAGCCGGCGGCGGAAGGGCGGCGGCGTCCAGCTTCCCGTTGATCGTCAACGGGATGGCGGAGACCTCGGTGACGCTGGCCGGCACCATGTAGGCGGGCAGCACACCGCCGGCGTGGCTGAGGATCTCGCCGGTGGGCGTGGTCTCACGGAGCACCACGTAGGCGTCGAGTCGAGCGGTCGCCGCGTCACCGGGCCGGTCGTGGTTGAGGACGACCGCCGCCGCGGCGACGGCCGGGTGCCCCAGCAGAACGTTGCGGATCTCGTCCAACTCGATCCGGAATCCGCGCACCTTGACCTGGCTGTCCAGCCGGCCGAGGTGGTCGAGCCGGCCGTCCGGCCGGAGCCGGCCCCGGTCACCGCTGCGGTAGATCCGCGACGAGCCGTCGTAGGGATCGGTGATGAACCGTTCCTCGGTCAGCTCCGGAAGGCCCAGGTAGCGGTCGGCCACGCCGGCGCCGCCCACGCAGATCTCCCCCGAGGCACCGGCCGGCAGCAGCCGGCCGCGCGGGTCGCGCACCGAGAGCGACCAACCGGGCATGGCGCGCCCCACCGAGCGGCTGCCGGCCACCATCTCGACCGGGGTGACCGTCTGCTGGGTGACGTGCACGGTGGTCTCGGTGATGCCGAACATGTTCACCAGCCGGCAGCGGGTGTGGGAGTGCCGGGCGAACCACTCACCGAGCATCCGCACGTCCAGCGGTTCCCCGCCGAAGACCACCAGCCGCACCACGAGTCGCCCGCCGAGCCGCCGGTCGGCCTCGATGAGCTGGGCGAAGGCCGACGGGGTCTGGCTGAGGACGGTGACCCGTTCCTCCGTGAGCAGTTCGTGGAAGAGGTCGGTGTCCCGGGTGACCCAGTGGTCCACGACCACCAGCCGGCCGCCGGTCAGCAGGCAGCCCCAGATCTCCCACACCGAGAAGTCGAAGGCGCTGGAGTGGAAGAGCGTCCACACGTCCTCGGGCCCGAGCCCGAAGTCGCCCCGCGTCGCCTCGACCAGTGCGGCGACATTGCGGTGCGGGACCACCACGCCCTTGGGGCGGCCGGTGGAGCCCGAGGTGTAGATCACGTACGCGGCGCCGTCCCCGTCGACCCCGCCGACCGGCTGCTCGCCGGAGCGCTGCTCGCCCTCGGCCCGGAGCTCGGCGGGCGAGACCACCCGCACCCCCTCCAGCTCGGGGAAGCCGTCACCGGCGATCACCACGCGGGCTTCGGAGTTCTCCACCGTGTAGCGCAGCCGGTCCGCGGGGTAGCGGATGTCCATCGGCACATAGGCGCAGCCGGCCTTCAACACCGCGAGCAGGGTGATGACCAGCTCCGCGTCACGGTCGAGGGCCACCCCGACGAGGCTGCCCGGCTCGGCGCCGAGCGCCTGCAGCCCGGCCGCCATCCGGTCCGCCCGCTCGTCCAGCTCGGCGTAGCTGAGCGAGGTCTTCCGGTCGGTCAGGGCGACGGCGTCGGGGTGGCTGGCGGCGATCTCCGCGAAGCGGCCGTGGATGGTCCGCTCGGTCGAGACCGGGCCGCCGACGGCGGGGGTGGCCCCCGCCCGCAGCGTCCGCCGGGCCTCCTCCTCCGTCATCAACTCGATCTCACCCAGCGTCCGGTCCGAACCCGCGGTGGCCAACTGGTCGGCGACGTGGGCCACATGACGGGCGAACCCCTCGGCGATCTCCGGATCCGTCTCGCCCCGGTCGTAGGAGAGCACGCCCCGCACCGAGTGGTCGGGCTGCCGCTGCCAGTGGATGGTGATCGGCAGCACCGGCGCCAGGAACGGCCGGTAGTCGACCCCGGGCGCCCGCTCGCTCATCACCACCCCGACCGTGGGGACCGGGCGCTGCTCGGCGGGCTCCCCGCCGTAGGGCCCCTCCCACTGGGCCAGGTACTCGCCGACCGTCCGCTCCGGGCCCGCGGAGACGGCGCGCACCGAGACGTCGCCGCCGACGCCTTCGACGTCCAGCACGCCGACGGTGGCGGTGTCCGCCGCCTCGTATCGCGCCAGCACCAGGCCCACCGCGCAGACCAGCAGGGCGTACGAGGGCTTCTCCGCCCGGAGTCCGAAGGCGACGGAGCCCTTCCGTCCGGAGTGCGAGGGCTCGCCCAGTCCCCACTCCAGGCCGGGGCGGCTGGTCACCGGCCCGACCGGGGGCGTCCAGGAGGCGCTGGAGCCGCTGCCGACGGCGAGTTCGCCGCCGTCGTCCGGGCCTTCGAGCAGCCGGGTGGCGATCGCCCGGAGCGCCCGGGCGTTCACCGCCGCCCGCAGCGCCACCAGCACCAGGTCGGCCTGTCCGTCCGGATACCTCAGCAGTACGGCGCGCAGCCGCGGTCCACCGGCCCGGAGGGGCCGTTCGGCCTCCAGCTCGACCCGGGCCCGGGCGGCCTCGTCGTCCGCCGCGACGGACATCCGCTCGTCCCAGAGCCGGAGCGGCTCGGGGCCCTCGACCACCGAGCGCAGCCGGGAGCGGAGGAGGTCGGGGTCGACCGCGGCCTCGGCTCGGACCACCAGGCTGTGGCAGGCCACGGCCCGGCCGGCCGGGCCTCGGTCCTGGTCGGTGGGGACGGCCACGCGATACCGAACTGCTGTCGCCATGAGCAGATCTCCTGCCAAGTGGAGTTGTTGTGCGAGAAGCTGGAGGGGTCGGGGACAGGGCCAGGGGTCAGCGGGCGCTGAAACCGCCGTCCACGGTGAGCGTGGTGCCGGTCACTTGGCGGGAGTCGTCGCCGGCCAGGTAGAGCGCCGCACCGGCGATGTCGTCCGGCTCGATCAGCGCGTTCATCGGCTGCGCCTGCACGAAGATCTGCTCGTGTTCGTCGACCGCGACGTCCAGCGAGCGGGCGATCTCCGCCAGCATGCGGCCCTCGAAGACCGGGTCGTCCCGGACCGAGCCGGGGCAGAGCGCGTTCACTCGCACCCGGAACGGCGCGTAGTCCAGCGCGGCCGCCTTGGTCAGCCCGATCAGGCCGTGCTTGGCGGCCGAGTAGCCGGCGAAGTGGCGGTAGCCGACCAACCCGGCGGTGGAGGAGATGTTGATGATGCTGCCCGCGTGCTGCTCGACCATCCCCGGGACCACGGCCTTCATCATCCGCCAGGCACCGCTGAGGTCCACGTCGATCATGAGGTCCCACTCGTCCTCGGTGATCTCGTGGACCGCCTTGCCGGACGGCGCGGCGATGCCGGCGCCGTTCACCAGCACCTGGAGGGTGCCGTAGCGGTCCAGCGCCTGCCCCACCGCGCGCTCCACGTCGCGCGGTTCCCGGACGTCGGCGGTGACGGTGAGCACCGAACCGCCGTACTTGCGGCACAGCTCGGCGGTGTGCTCCAGCTGGCTCTCCGAGCCCAGCGGGTAGGGCACACCGGCGATGTCCTGGCCGACGTCGATCAGCACCAGATCGGCGCCGGCCTCCGCGAAGCGCAGGGCACAGGCCCGCCCCAGTCCCCGAGCGGCGCCGGTGACCACGGCATTCTTGCCTTGCAGCAGCATCTTCCGCCTTCTCTCAGCTCGCCGGCGCTCGCCCTACCGGCCCAGCGTCCGGGAGACCTGCTCCAGCAGCGGAAGCGGGGAGTCGGTCAGGTACATGTGCTGGCCGGGGATCTCGACCAGCTCGAAGGCGCCGCTGGTGGCGGCCCGCCACTGCTCTGCCTCCTCCCGGGAGACCAGCTCGTCCTCGCTGCCGCGGAGGGAGGTGATCGGGACCGACAGCGGTTCGTCGGAGACCGGCTTGTAGTTCTCGTGCATCTCCACGTCGGCCCGGAGCAGCGGCAGCAGCAGCTCCCGCATGTCCGGGTCGGCCAGCGCGTCGTGCTGGTAACCGGCGAACTCCTGGACGCGGGCGAGGAACTCGTCGTCGGCCAGACCGGTGGCCCGGCCGGTGCGCCCGGTCCACGGCCCCGGGGAGCCGCTCACGAACAGGTGGCGGAGGTCGAGGACGCCGCTCTTCTCCAGCTGCCGCGCGAACTCGTAGGCCAGCACGGCGCCCAGGCTGTGGCCGAAGATCGCCACCGGGCGGCCGTCCTCGGCGAGCCCCTTCTCCAACTGCGGGGCGAGCTCCTCGGCGGCCCGCACCACATCGCGGTAGGGCTCGTCGATGAAGCGTTCCTCACGCCCCGGGAGCTGTACCGGGACGATCCGAGGAGCCCCCTCGGGAAGCTCCTTCCAGCCACGGTAGAAGCCCGCGCCGCCCCCGGCGAAGGGCAGGCACACCAGCGAAAATTCCATGAGCGACAATCGCTTTCTCGACATTCAAGGCAGGAGGAAATCCGGTTCACGGTCGCACGGGCCGCGGACAGCGGCAACGGGCGCGGCAACTACCTGCCAACGCCCGTCGCGGATGTGGTCCCAACCGGCCGCGCGGCGGCCGGTCGGCGGCCCGTAGCCGTCAGAGGTCGTCGTCCGACTCCGGTGTGGGACCGGGCCCGGGTCGGACGCAGGCCTCAGGAGTCCATCGCCATCGCGAGGCTCTTGGGCCGCATGTCGGTCCAGTTCTCGTTGATGTAGTCCAGGCAGGCCTGCCGGCCGTCCTTACCGTGCACGACGGTCCAGCCGGCGGGCACCTCGGCGAAGGCCGGCCACAGGGAGTGCTGGTTCTCCTCGTTGACCAGGACGTAGTACTCGGCGTTGTCGTCCTCGAAGGGGTTGGTCGCCACGATCGTTCTCCTCGCTCGTGAAGGACCGAGCCCTGGCTCGGTCCGGGTTTCTCATCTCTCGGTGTGGTGCCGGGCGGTCCGCCCCGACGTGGCGCTCAGGGGCGGTCACCGGCCTTCTCGGCCCGGGCGCGCATCGACGCCGCGAAGCCGGCCAGCCGGTCCATGCCCCAGAACTTCTCGAACCCGTTGATGAAGAAGGGCACCCCGAACACCCCGTCCCGGTGGACGTTGTTCAGAGCCGTGATGCCCCGCTCCCTTACGGCCGGGTCCTCGTGTGCTCCGGCCAGCAGCTCCGGCGGGAGGCCGAGCTCCTTGCCGATCGCGCCGATGACCTCCGGGTCGGAGATGTTCTGGCCGTTCTCCCAACGCGCCCGGTAGACGGCTGCGATGAACTCCCTGCCCAGCCCCTGCTCCTCCGCGACCAGGTACGCCAGGTGCGAGACCTCCCAACGGGGCGCCTCGTCCAGCGGCCAGGTCATGGTCAGGTTCCGCTCCCGGGAGAGCCGGCGGACGTCCTGGAGGATGTAGAAGTGCTTCTCCTTGGACATCGGGACGTACGGAAGCCGCACGCCCGCACTGTCCAGTTGCTGCTGGACGGGCTCCTCCGGCTCCCAGCACGGGTGCCATTCGATGGCGTCCGCCACGTCGGGATAGTGCTCCAGCAGGTCCCGGTAGGCCATCCAGGAGTAGGGGCTTCGGAAGGAGAAATACCAGCGCGGCGGCCGTCGGGCCATGGCGAACTCCTGAGGTTATCGGTCGTCAATCATCAGATGGTAATTCCACCGTCGATCTGCAGGACGGATCCGGTCACGTACTCGGCACGGTCGGAGGCGAGGTAGGCGACCATGTCGGCCACCTCCTCCGCCCGGCCCATCCTGCGCAGCGGAATGGCCTTCAGGGCGTCCTTGCGCGCCTTCTCGTTCATCGCGGTGGTCATGTCGGTCTCGATGAAGCCCGGAGCCACCACGTTGACCCGGATCCCGGACCGGCCCACCTCCTTGGCGAGCGACCGGGAGAAGCCGATGATGCCGGCCTTGGAGGCCGCGTAGTTCGTCTGCGAGGCGTGGCCGTACACACCCGCCACCGAGGAGATGTTGACGATGGCGCCGGCCCGGCGCTTCATCATCCCGAACACCACCGAGCGGCAGACGTGGTAGACGCCGTCCAGGTTGGTCTCGATCACCTGGTGCCACTGCTCGTCCTCCATCAGGACCAGCGGGTTGTCCCGGGTGATGCCGGCCGCGGTGACCGCGACGTCGACCGGGCCGATGCCCTCCTCGACCTCGGCGACCCAGGCGCGCACCGCGGCGGCGTCGGCCACGTCGACCCGGCGGCCGGTGGCGCGCCCTCCGGTCTCGGCGACCTCCTTCTCCAGTTCCAACGCGGCGGTCTCGTCCGACCGGTAGCAGAACGCGACGTGGAATCCGTCGCGGGCGAGGGCCAGCACGGTCGCCCGGCCGATGCCGCGGGACCCCCCGGAGACCAGGGCGGTGCGCGTGGTGGTGTTGTCGTCCATGTCTCTTCCGTCAGTCGGTCTGTGCGTCGGCCGTCGGCTCGGCTGGCCGCGGGTCTTGGGCGGGGCTCGGCTCTTCGGTCGGACGGAGCGCTTCGGCGGGGCGGAAGGCCATCACGCACCGCTCGACGGTCATCACCGGCTCCCCGTCGACCAGGCTCTGGCCCTCGCAGATCACGGTGTCGCCGAGCGCTCGGGAGATGGCCACCCGGTGTTCGAGGACGTCTCCGGGGAAGACGGTGCGGTGGTACTCCACGCCGGACATCCCGCCGAAGAGCATCACCTGCCCGTCCAGCACGTCGGGGTTGGGGTCCTCCCAGGTCGCCAGCACGCCGGCGGCCTGGCACCAGGACTCGATCAGCAGCGTCTGCGGATACCCGAAGCCCTCGTCCGGGGTGTCCGGTCCGAGCCCGGCGTACCAGGGCTCGTTGCAGCTCACGGCCTTCAGGGCGGTGAGCCGCTCGCCGGGGCTGACCTCGGTCACCCGGTCCACCAGCAGCATCGGGTAGCGGTGCGGCAACCTGCCGCGGATCTGCGCCTGAGTCGCGGTCACGTCAGCCGTCCTCGTGGTTCTGCGCGGTGGCGGCCGACCGGGCGTCGACGCCCTCGCCGTCCCCGAAGGTCTGGTAGCGCAGCCGCACCTGGGCGGCGTCTCCGCGCTGCGAGCGGAGCTTGGCCTTGCAGCGCCAACCCCCTTCGACCGCCTTCCAGTCCATGGTCACGGTGAACTCGTCGCCCGGGAAGACCGGCCCGGTGAAGCGCGCCGACTCGATCCCGGCCAGCCGGATCCCGGCCGGCCGACCCGGTGCGGTGGCCAGCGCCCCGGTGTGCACGCACTCGACCAGGCAGACGCCGGGGAAGATCGGGAAGCCCGGGTAGTGGCCGGGGAGCACCAACTCGTCGGCGGAGACGGTGAAGCGGACGGCGGTCTGCGACTCCCCGGGGGCCTCGAGCACTTCGACGGCCCCGGCGACCGGACCGGCGCGCAGCCCGGTCGCCCGCTCCGGCTCGGTCGCCGGTGTCGTCAAAGCGGTCATCAGGCCAGCTTCTCCACGAGCAGGTCGTAGGCGTTCTGCAGGCAGCTGACCTGCTTCAGCTCGGCCTCCTGGAACTTCACCCCGTACTTCTTCTCCAGGACCACCACCACCTCGAGCGACATCAGCGAGTCGACCTCCAGGTCGTCCACGAAGCTCGCGGTGTCGGTGACCTGGTCCGCCTCGGTGTCCAGGGCCTGTGCGACCGTCTCGCGCAGGTCTTCCTTGTCCAGTACCGCAGGAGCACTCATGCTTGTCGTCTTCCTCTGTTCTTCGTCGGGTTTCACGGGTTGAGCTGGTGGTTCCGGTGGTCGGTCAGCGCAGTGCGATGACGGCGCAGCCGACCGAACCGGTGCGGTCGACCGAGGTGAGCACGCCCACTCGGCCCGCGGCCCGCTCCGGCTGGTCCTCGGCGTAGGCGAGCAGGGCCGCCGCCTGGAAGGCGGCCGCCGCGGCGCCGGTGTCGCCGATCAGTTCCGCGGGGTTCAGATCGACCGCCGAGGCGTCGGCGAGCACCTCCTGGACGGCGGCCCGCTCCGCCTCCCCCTCCTTGCCCGGGGCACCGGAGCGGGCGACGGCGACGATCTCGGAGAGTTCGACCTCGGCCCGCCGCAGCCCGCGGCGCAGGCACTGGGTGAGCACCGGCCCCACGTCGCCGTCCAGGCAGACGGCCGTCTCGACGGCGAGGATCTCCGCGAGCACCGGCTGGTCCGCGCCGCCGGGCGGCTCGACCAGCAGCACCGCGCAGCCCTCGCCCAGGTGCGGGGTGCTGTCGGTGGCCTCGCTGCTGTGGTGCTCCAGCCAGGCACGCGCCGAGGAGAACTCCTCCGCGGCGCCGCACAGCACCGTCTCCGCGCGGCCGGCGGCCAGCAGTCGGCGGGAGTAGTTGAGCGCGTGCAGGCCGGCGGTGTGCCCGCCGGCGATCGTCGTGTTCGGCCCCTTGAGCTGGTGCCAGATGGCGCTCTGCCCGGCGGCGCAGTTCATCACCGCGTTCGGGAACCGGGCCGGGTCCACGAAGTAGGGCTGGTCGCCGGTGTAGGAGTCGCGGATGAAGTCCATCATCGACTGGGCGCTGCCGGTGGTGGTCCCCAGCGCCAACGCCGCGCGCTCCCCGGTCGAGACGGCCCGGTTCCGTTCGGCGTCGTCCAGCAGCGCCCCGACCGCGACCACGGTGAGCCCGCTGACCCGGTCCATCGACCGGGTGCCCTTGCGGCCGAGCACCTTGCGGATGTCGAAGTCGGGCACCGTGCAGGCGGCGCCCTCGGGGGTGGCCCCGAAGCCCTCGCCGACCTCGGCGACCGTGGTGCGGCGTTCCCGCATCCCCTCGCTGAAGGCCGTCCGGCCGATGCCGAACGGTGAGACGGCCGACCAGGCCGTGATGACCGGCCGACGCTCGCCGGTCGCGGCGGAGACCGCGGATGACGTCATGCGGAACACACCCTTCGGTTGTCGTGCCGGCGGTCGCTGCCGCCGCGGTGCCCGGTCACGCGGAGCGCGCGTCACCGCGCAGGGCCGCGAGCACCCGCTCGTCGAAGCTGACCAGGCCCCAGTCACGGCGGTTCTCGATCACCGCGTAGCCGTGGGTGATCTTGCCCGTCGCGACCAGCACGAGCTCGCCGTCGCGGACCACGTAGCAGTCCATCCGGGAGGTGTAGACGAAGTCCTTGAAGATGTTCTCGACGGTGTAGACCGTGTAGAGGTCCTCCTCCATCCGCGCCTCGTCGAGGATGCGGATCTGCGAGTGCGGGACGGCCGGGATCCACTTGCACTCGTCCAGCAGCGTCTTGATGGAGATGCCGCGGTCGTAGACGAAGCGGTCCTTGGCCTCCTCCATCAGCCGGAGGTAGCCGGACATCTGGAGCCGCTCGGTGAAGTGGCAGTAGGGGTAGCCGATCCGCCACTTCCAGGCGTAGGCGTTCTGCCCGGCGGTGAGCGCCGCCAGCACCGGGTCGGTCCCGTCGGCCTCCGCGGGCCGGGAGGACAGCGCCTCGGCGACCGCGGCGGTCACCTCGGCCGGGGTGACCGCCGGCTTCTCGTCCAGGTCGTCACCGAGCTTCCGCACCGCGTACCCGGCCAGTTCGGCGGGGACCTCGGCGGCCGGCTCCAGGTAGTCGTCGATCCGGAGCGACACCCGCACCTTGGAGGTGATGGCCTTCTCGTCGACGCCGTCCCGCTCGACGTGCAGGGCCACCTTGAAGCCGATGGTCTCGTCGCCGTCCCGGGTGAACGGCCGCACCTCGGCGCGGACCTCGTCGTCCATGTGGATCGAGCTGAGGATCCGGGTGTCGAGACCAACCAGGTCGAGACCCAGGCCGTGGTCGCCGTAGAGCCCGCGGGCCGGCAGGCCGGCCTGCCGGAAGTGGTCGAGGACGGCCTCCTCGATCAGGTAGTTGATGTGCTTGAAGCCGATCCAGGTGCCGATGTTGGACCCCTCGTAGCGAGGCCGCACGGTCACGGTGGTCGAAGAGGTGAGAAGCGCCTTTACGGCGGTGCCGGTGACGGCGGTCATGCTTGGGGCTCCAGAGTGCTGAGGACGTCGGGACCGCGCAACCGGCCCGCGTCCGCCGATGAGTTGACGAATGCGCCGATCTCGGAGGCGAAGCGCTCGGCCTCCTCGATCATGGGGAAGTGCCCGCTGCCGGGCAGGAGGCGGAACCGCGCGTCGGGCAGCGCGGCGGCCAGTGCCTCGCCCTCGCGCGGGGGCGCGGCGAAGTCGGTGTCGCCGCCCAGCACCAGGCAGGGCACGGCGATCTCGGAGGTCCGCAGCTGGGGGGTGCGCAGGTACATCTCGAAGAAGCGCAGCCAGCCGTAAGGCCCCACCCGGTCGCGGACCCGCTGGCCCATGGCGCGCTGGATCTCGGGGGCGAACCGGCCCGCGGAGTGGGCCCGGACCCCCTCCTCCATGATCAGGTGGAAGTCGTTGACGTAGTAGCTGAGGGCGTTCCAGTCGAAGTCCTCGGCCGAGCGCCGGTAGAACGGCGCCACCAGGACCAGCGAGCCGATGCCGTAGTGGGCGAACGGGTCGACGCCCTGCCGGCCGCTCCGGTCGAGCAGTTCCAGCAGGACGTTGGCCGACATGGAGTGCGCGACGACGACGTCGGGACCGCCGGGCACCTTGCGCAGCGCCTCGTCCAGCCGTGCCGTCAGATCCGGGTCCTGCCCCCAGGCGGCCATGTTCTCGCCGCGCCAGGGGAGCCGGGCCGTCCACACCTCGTGGTCGGCGGGGAGCAGACCCAGGCAGGCGTCCCACACCGAGTCGTTGGCGGCCAGGCCGTGGACGAGCAGCATCCGCCGCGTCTCGGCCGGGGCCTGCGGAGGTGGGTCGTCCGCCCCGCCCCGCGACGGCTCGGTGCGTCTGCGCACCGAGACCGGTCGCGGGTCCTCAGCGCCTGTCTGCATCAGGCCGCCTCGGGCGCGAGCAGTACCAGACCGGCGCTGGCGTCGTCGGTGTCGGTCCCGGACACCGCCAGCACCGGGCCGGAGCCGCCGCCGTCGAACCAGCCCACCGCGGCGGCGCACTGGAGCACCCCCAGGGCGCCGGAGGCCCGACCGGCCTCGGCCGGGAGGGCGACCCGCTCCACACCGGGCAGCAGCTCCGCGGCGGGCGGCGCGCCGACCGGGTCGGGCAGCTGCCACCGGGTGGGCGCGGCGGCGGAACCGGCCAGCCGCGTCACGACGCCTTCCAGCCCCGCGGTGCGCACGTACCGGCCGAGCGCGGCCCGGGAGGTGGCGCCGCGCTCGCGGGCGGCGTCCGCGGACTCCAGGACGACGGCCGCGCCGCCGTCCACCGCCCGGTCACCGGCCAGCAGCCGCCGCACCACGTCGTTGTCCGGCTCGACGCCGAGCACGAGCATCCGCTCCACCCGGCCCGCCGCGATCATGGTGGCGCCCCAGTGCAGGGCGTCCAGCCCGCCGGTGGCGCCGTTGCACACCATCAGGTTGGGGCCGCGCAGGCTGTAGCGGATGGCGATGGAGGAGGCGATCACGTTGCTGGAGGCGTTGGGCAGGTCCATGGGGCTGGCCCCGGAGACCGTCTCCTCACGGATGGTGTCCACCGCGCGGGTGACCGTGTCGAGGTTGCCGAAGTTGGAGCTGGCGACCACGCCGATGCTCTGGTCCGGCACCTCCCGCTCGCCGGCCAGCCCGGCGTCCCGCAGCGCGGCGTCCGCGAGGCAGTAGCCGAGCTGGGTGGCCCGGTCCTTGTAGCGCAGGCCCTTCTTCCCGACCAGCTCGGCCGGGGCGACGGGCTCCGCGTCGGCCGCCGGGCCGGCGGCCAGCGCACGCACCGAGTCGGCGCCCGGCAGTACCACGGCGGCACCGGTCACCAGGACCTTGGCGCTCATCGGGCCGCCTCCACGATCGCGACGGCGTTGATCCCGCCGAAACCGAAGGCGTTCAGCTGGGCCACGTTCATGGCGGCGCGCTGCTGCTCACCGGTGACGAACCGGAACTTGGCGGCCTCGTCCACCGGATCCTCCAGGCCCACGGTCGGCGGCACCCGCCCTTCGTTCATGGCCCGCAGGCCCACGATCAGATTCAGCAGCCCGGAGGCGCCGGAGGTGTGCCCCGTCATCGACTTGACGGCGGTCATCAGCGGGCGCTCCACGTCCTCGCCGAGCACCTCGGCCAGGGCGGTCGCCTCCGCCTCGTCGTTGAGCAGCGTCCCGGTGCCGTGCACCATCACCAGATCCACGTCGGAGGGCTTGACTCCGGCGTTCCGGTGCGCCGTGCGCATCGCCTCGGCGATACCGGGCGGGGACGGGGCGGTGACGTGGTAGGCGTCGCAGTTGATCCCGACTCCGCGGACCCGGCCGTGCACCGAGGCACCGTCGGCCGGCTCGCCCCGGCGCAGCACGATCGCCGCCGCGCCCTCGCCCATCAGCACGCCCGCACGGTTCCGGTCGAAGGGGCGGACCGCGTCCGGAGAGGTCGGCTGGACGCACTCCAGCAGCCCGAACATGCTCTCGGTCAGCACGTCGACGCCGGCGATGACCACCATGGCGTCCTCGTCCTCGCTCTGCTCCAGCAGATCGGATCCGAGCGCGAGCGCGTACAGCGAGGCCGAGCAGGCGTTGGAGAAGGTGTGGGTGTCGTCGGCGTTGAACCGCTCGCGCAGGGCGGTGCCGAAGTGCAGCCCGGCGTCGGTCAGTTCGGTGCCGTCCCGCCACCACTGCTCGGCGGTGCGCAGTTCCCGCAGCCCGGTGCCGATGAGCACCGGCACCCCGCTCAGGTCCTCGCCGACGCCGGCGTCCGCCAGCGCCTCGGCGATGGCGGTGGTGAGCAGTGCGGTGGCACGCGCCGGGACGTCCTCGCCCTCCACCGGGCGGTCGTCCACCTCGTAGGCGTGCCGGGTGCGGTACCGGGTGTGGTCGAAGCCGTGCAGTGCGGCGAGCCCGCTCCGGCCCTGGCAGAGGCTCTCGAACAGCTCGTCGACGCCGGAGCCGGTGCTGGCCACCGCCCCCATCCCGACGATGGGCCGACTCGTCATGACGCCTCCAGGGCGGGCAGTGCCGCGGCGGACTCGGCTCCGTCGTAACGGCCCAGGAGCACCGCGGCGTTGTTGCCGCCGAAGGCCAGGCCGTTGTTCTGCACGACCCGGAGTTCCGCCTCGACCGCGTGGTTGGGTACGCAGTCCACATCGCACTCGGGGTCGGTGGTGACGTGGTTGATGGTCGGCGGGATGAAGCGGTTGGAGATGGCCAGCGCGCAGCCGATCGCCGCCAGCGCGCTCGCCGCGCCCATGCTGTGTCCGAGCATCGACTTCATGGAGACGGTGCGCGGCGCGCGCTCGCCGAAGACCTCGCGGATGGCGCTCGCCTCGGTGATGTCGTTCGCCTTGGTACCGGTGCCGTGCGCGGAGATCAGGTCGACCTGCTCCGGCTTGACGCCGGAGTTCTCCAGCGCCAGCTCCATGCAGCGGGCCACACTCGCCTGGTTGGGGGCGACCTGGTGGTAGGCGTCGCAGTTGAGGCCGTAGCCGAGCACCTCGGCGTAGATGGTGGCGCCGCGCGCCAGCGCCGACTCCAGCCGCTCCAGCACCAGTACCCCGGCGCCCTCGCCGGTCAGGATGCCCTTGCGGTCGATGTCGAAGGGCTGGCAGTGGTCGGGGGCGATGGTGCCGACCCGGTAGAAGCCGGCGAAGGTCTTGCGGCACATGGCGTCGGCGCCGCCGCAGAAGGCGAAGTCGGCCTCGCCGGAGCTGACCACGTCGAAGCCGTAGCCGATGGCGTAGTTCCCGGCGGCACAGGCCGTCGGGACGGTGACCGCCTCGACGTTCTCCAGGCCGAGCTCCTGGGCGACGGCGACCGAGAGCCGGGCGGCCGGCACCCGCCGGACGGCGGCCGGGTCGAACGCGGTCGGCCCGTCGGCCAGCTCCACCTCGACCAGCTGGTCGAGGTCGTAGGACTCGCCGTCGGTGGTGCCGATGGAGATCAGACCGCGCTGCCCGCGCAGCTCCTCGATGTCGAGACCGGAGTCCTCCAGCGCCATCCGGGCCGCGGCGGCCGAGTACTGCGTCGCCCTGCCGAGCTGCCCCGGGTCGAGGGTGCTGATCCACTGCTCCGGATCGAAGTCGGTGACCTCGCAGCCGTTGGCATGCGCGAAACCCTCGGTGTCGAACACCGTGATGGGTTTGACGCCGCTACGCCCTTCACGCAGTCCCTGTAGGAACTGCTCCGCCCCCAGCCCGATGCTGGAGATCACGCCGAGCCCGGTGAGGACCACGCGGTGCGGTCCCATCCCCCCCTGGGCCTCGGCGTGCACTGCTGCCGACATCTCTGCCTCCCAATCCACCGTCACGGGCCGGATCCGCCGCCCACGGGGGGCGGCGGTGGCACGATTACCAGCCGGCCGACTCCGCGACGACCTCGTACACGCTGGTCAGGTTCACCATGCGGGGAAGCTCCGACTGGTTGATCACCACGCCGAACTCCTTCTCCAGAGCGGCGAGGATCTCAATGGCCCGCAGCGAGTCCGCACCGTGGTCCTCCTTGAAGAGGCTCGTCTCGGTGACCTCGTCTTCTTCGATTTCGAGAATGTCGCAGACGATTTCCTTCATGGTCTCGAGACGCTCGGCACGCTGGTTCTCAGTCACGCTTTTCGCACCTTTCAACATTTCCGTCGCCGGAAAAGCCCTCGCTGGTCGCAAGGCAGATAGACAACTTCCGTGCGTCGTTTCTAACGGCGCCGATGCACAGGGACAAGGCAGGCTGCAACAAGCTGCTAAAGCATTATTCGCCGGAACCGCCGGGGTCGAGTCGCCGGGCCAGGTCGCCGACCACCGCGTCGTGTTGCTCCAGGAGATAGAAATGCCCTCCCGGCAGCACCTTCGACTCGAATCCGGCGGGCGCCACCTCGGACCAGGCGGCGACGTCCGCCGGCTCCACCGCCGGGTCGCTCTCGCCCGCGTACGCCGTGACCGGGCAGCGGACCGGGGTGGCGGGGCGGGGGCCGTAGGTGCCGACGATCCGGAAGTCCGCACGGATCGCGGGCATCAGCAACTCCGACAGGTCGGGGTCGGTCAGCAGTTCCGCGTCCGTGCCGCCGAGCCGCCTGACCTCGTCCAACAGCGCCTCGTCGCCCCCGAGGTAGGTCTGCTTGGGCGAGACCCGGTGCGGCGCCGAGCGGGCGGAGACGTACAGCCCGGCGAGGCGGACACCGTAGAGGTTCTCCATCCGCAGGGCCACCTCGTAGGCGCACGAGGCCCCCATGCTGTGGCCGAACAGGGCGAGCGGCACCTGCGAGGCCAACGGCAGCAAGGCGGCGGCTACCTGGTCGGCCAGTGCGCCCATGCTCTCGACGCACGGCTCGACCAGCCGCTCCTGGCGGCCGGGATAGCGGACCACCAGCACTTCGACATTGGGCCCGAAGGCCTGCCCCCAGGAGTGGTAGAAGGTGGCCGAACCGCCCGCGTGCGGCAGGACCACCAGCCGCTTCCGCAGCACCCCGGTCGCCGGGTACCGGCGGAACCACTTGTTCTCGGTGCCGACTGCGGTCATCCGCGGGACTCCTTCACCAGACCGCCCGTCCGGGCCTCTTCAACGACAGCCGCGGCAAGCCGCGGCGGCGTGGCCGTCCCACGCCCGAGGGCCTCCCGGCGGCGCGTTCCCGGAAGCGGAAACGCCCGACCGATCGGTTCGGCACTCAATGGATTCACCTTCCACATGGGGGATTCCGGAATTTAGCTTTCCGCTTGAATCCCGACCGTCATATCTAACGGCCCGAACCCCTCCCCATCAACGCCCGTTACAGGAAGCTGCCACGCGATCTGGGGCGGCCCGCCAGCAGTCCCAACTCCGCGGCCCGCACCCCGGCCTGGAATCGCGAACTGGCATCGAGCAGCACCATGATCTCGGCGACGTAGCGCCGGTAGGTGCGCACCGAAACCGACAAATCCCGAGCGGCCACCTCATCGGTCACCCCGGCGCACAACTTCTCCAGGATGCGCCGGCTGATCTCGGCTCGCGCCCGGTCACCGAAGTCCAACCGGTCGGTGGCGACGACCGCGTTCCGCCAGACGCCGTCGAAGAGCGTCAGCAGCGTGCGGATCACGGCCGGCGCCCGGATCACCGAGGCCCGTCGGCCGCTCGCCGACTCCGCGCAGGCCAGCGCCGCCTTGCCGTCGACGATCACCGCCGCCAGCATCGGGAACCGGGCGATCCGCACCTGGAGTCGGCCGTCCCCGCGGAGCGGGCAGCGGACGATGTCCGAGTTGAGCACCGCCTGGGTGCACAACACCCGCACCCGGAGCTGCTCATCGCCCTCCTCCAGCAGCCCGCAGAGCGCCGACTGCACCGCCGCGGCCGGTGCGCCGTCCCCCGCGAGCACGACGTCGACACTCTCCGTCGCCTCACTGATGATCTCCGCCGCGGCCGCCGAGATCGCCTTCGCCTCAGCCTTCACCTCGGAGACCAGAGAACGCCGCGACAGCCGGTCCCGGTGTTTGAGAACGGTGGTCTCGATCAGGCTCCGCACCTCCAGCAGCGCCTGTTCCAGGTCGTCGCCCAGCTCGGCCGGGCTCACGCCGTCCTCTTCCTCGTGCCGCCCGGTTCGTTGCTCCGGCAGCAAACCGTCCTTCACCCAACTCACCCCGTGACTCCGTCGGGAAACCCGCCTGATCCTGCGGACGCCGAGCGTCCGAGCCGGCTCGGGAGCGCCGGCCGTGAACGGCTCAGCGCGCCGGCAGCAGGCCCAACTCGACCGCCCGGACGCCCGCCTGGAAGCGCGAACTCGCCCCCAGGGCGCGCATGATCTCCGCGACGTGCCGGCGGTAGGTGCGCAGCGAGACCTGGATCTCCCTGGCGGCCGTCTCGTCGGTGCGCCCGGCACAGAGCCGCTCCAGGATCCGGCCGACGAACTCGCCCCGCAGGCTCTCGTTCAGCCGCACGTGCTCGGCCAGCCGGACGGCGCTGCTCCACGCCCCGGCGAAGAGCAGGTCGAGCGCCCGCACCGCCGCCGGATCCCGGACCAGCGAGGTGTGCCGACGGGCCCGCTCGGCGGCCGGACGCACCAGCGCGATACGGCCGTCCACCACCAAGGTGGGCTGCAACTCCCCCTGCACCACCCGCACCTCGCACTCCGGCTCACCGTTCTCCGCGGCGAAGGCCTCCGCCGCCGGGAGCATCCGCGGCCCGGTGAGGAGGCGGACCCGAACCCCTCGGCGGGCGGCGGCCGACAGCACGCCGAGCGAGGTGCGGAGCACGTCCTGCTCCTGCCCGGGGCCTCCCGGCAGAGCGACGCTGACGCTGTGTCGGGCCCCACCCACCAGGCGTTGGACGGCCTCCGCCAGCGAGCGGTCGTCGGAACCCATCACGATCAGCGAACGCTGGGCCGGCCTGCTGCGGTGGATGGAAACGGTGGACTCGATCAGCTCCCGCGCCTGCATCAACGCGAGTTCGACCTCATCCCGTCTTGAGGTATCGGGTGTCGTCAGCAGGTCAGCCATGAATCCCCCTGGGTCCACAACATTCGGTCCGCCGCAGCCTCACCGGTCGTTGTGTCAAAATGGCCGCACGGACGTTAACGGAAGTCGAAACACCTTCTGTCCACGCCTGCAACACCCAGAATTGATCTGGCGTTAAAGGTCGCGAACCGCCCGGTCACAACCCCAAAAGGCCCCGCACAGTCCGGGCGGCTACCGCGCCGACATTAGTTCGCTGGCCCTGAGCCAGTCAACGCTCCGCCCACAGTTCAAACCCCGTCAGCGCCACGGCGTTTCCGGACCACGTACTACGCAGGTAACAAAACGGCACACTCATGTCACCTTGCTGCACGCCCGGATGTGCCTTTTCGGATATAACCGCGAGCGCGATGACGGAGCGCATTCACACAACGACGTTCAGCGATCATTCCTCCAATTGATTGGCCGCTTGATGCCAATGCCTGGCTCAACCTTTCCCGCCCCGCTGCGAGTCGGCCGTCCCGGCCGGATAGAGTGCCGCGATGATCACGCCGACGACGCTCGCCAACACCGACGTCTGGTGGTGGAAGACGCCCGATGCGGCCGTCCCGGCCGACTTCGACCTACTCGGCCCCGCCGAACGTGAGCGCGCCGCGCGCATGCGGTCCTCGGCCCGCGCGACCGAGTTCATCACCTACCGAGCAGCCGTCCGCCGCATCCTCGCCGACGTGCTCGGCACCACTCCGGAACGAATAGAGCTCGGCCGCCGCGCCTGCCCCGAGTGCGGCGACGGCGACCACGGTCCTCCGGCGGTCGTCCACCCCGCCAACGACCTGTGGATCAGCGTCTCGCACACCCCCGGCATCGGCGGCCTCGCGGTAGCCGACTCCCCGGTCGGCCTCGACGTGGAGCGCGTCCGTGACGTGCGCACCGAACTCCTCGCCCCGTCCGCCCTCTCGCCCGCCGAGAGCGCGCACCTCGGCTCGCTCGCGGGCGAGGACGACCGCACCCGGGCCTTCCTGCGCTGCTGGACCCGGAAGGAAGCGGTGCTCAAGGCGGTGGGCATCGGCATGGTCACCGATCTGACGCTGGTCGAGAGCCACCCGGAGCAGGACGGTCCGGTGCGGATCACCGCCGGCGCACCGGGCACCCCGCAGCTGTGGACGGTGACCGACATCGAGGCCCCCGGCCCCGCCGCCGCGGCGATCGCCCGGCCGCACGGGGACTGACCCGCGCCCTGCTGACCGGTGTTCCGCGGGGCGCCACCGCTCCTCGGGTGGCCGCGGCGGCAGGGACGCCACCCCGCACTGCACGGCACCGAGCTGGCGGGACCGCGACCGACCAAGCCCTGAACCGGCAGCGCTGACCTATGGTGGAATCGTGCAGAAAATCGAATACAGACCTGCTCAGCGGCGCACCTGGTGGTTGTGGTTCGGAGCCGCGCTCGTGTTGTCCGCCTACTCCGTCTTCGCTCTGCAGACAGGGTGGTCACGAGAGACCTCTATCGGCTCGTTCCCCTCGGCATTCGGCCTGATGGGGATTCCAGCAGCCCCGTGGCTGGCCCGTATGGCGCTCGGGCGGACGATCGTGGACGCGGACGGCGTCCAGGCGCGGAAGCCGTTCGGCGGCTCCGCCGCCGCCTGGCACGAGATCTCGGAGATCACCGTGGACAAGGTGGGCGGATTCCACGGAAGGTACGACTACTGGATCCGCGTCAGTCGCCACGACGGGGATTCGTTCCGCCTGCCCGCCCCCATGACCTCCGACGCCGGGCGTGATCCGTCCTTCGAGGCGGCGCTGAAGGACATCACGCACCAGTGGAACGCGAGAACCCGACCGCCGCGGTGAACCTGCGGGACTTCTCGCCGAGCGTGACGGCCCGACAGCTGGCGGCGATCGACCCCGACTGACTGCCCCTGGCCGCCCAGCTGGCAGCGGCACTACCGCGTCCTCGCCGGTCTGGTCGACGCCGGCGGCGTGCTGCCCGACATCGCGCCCGATATGCCTTCCAGGGCGACGACATCGGACGGTGGCTGGAGCAGCGGAAGCAACCAGGCACCCGGGCACCGCTGTCCACCGAGCGACGGGGACGACCGGCCACACGTAAGGGTTGTCCCGTAATCCCTGGTGGGCGCACGGCGAGAATCCGCGCGAGCGCTGAGTGACATCGGCGGCCGAGAGGCCGCGGGTCAAAGATCCCTTCGCCCCGACTGAGGGGTGGTCTCGTGAAGGTGCGTCAGTGCACTTCCAGAAGCCGTCGCACTGCGCGTCGGGCACGCCCAGGTGCTCGCTCGTCGTGATGGAGCTGCAGGGAGTGGTTGAGAGCCAGCATGATCCCGACCAGCTCATACACCAGTTGGCCGGGGTCAGTATCCGTCGGCAGTTCGCCGACGTTGACGGCGCGACGGATGTGGATGCTCAGGTCGCGGCGCCAGAGTGAGTCCAGGCCGGCGATGGCATCACGCACCGGTCCGCCGCGGCCGTCGAACTCCGCCGCCACGGCGGTGAAGAAGCAGCCGCCGGGCAGCAACTCACGTTCCAGATACGACACCCATGCCTCACACAACGCGCTCAGGTGCGCCAGTCCCGGCGGCACGCCCCGGGCTCGTTGCGGCACCTCGCGGGCGAACATCTCCGCCGCGGCGTCGACGACGGCGAGTTGCAGGCTCTCCTTCGTACCGAAGTGGCCGAGCACTCCCGCCTTGCTCATCCCCAGTTCGGTTGCCAGTCGGCCGATGGTCAGCCCCTCCAGGCCATTCACGGACGCGAGAGTCAGACCACGGTCAACGATGCGCTGACGGGTGCGGCCGGCCTCAAGGACGGAGTTGCGAGGACTCATGACAAGCCATGCTAGTCGCTCGCCACCTCTTTAGCTTCCGACCGATCGGTTGCTATATTCCGGCGGGCATTGCCCGACCTGCCGCGCAGTCCGACCGAGGAGAAACTCCATGCCGGGAACCCGTATCGCTGCGATGGGCCACCATCAGCCGTCCCGAGTGCTGAGCAATGCGGACCTGGAGCAACTCGTGGCGACCAGCGACGACTGGATCCGTCAGCGCACCGGGATCGCCACCCGCAGGATCGCGCGCGAGGACGAGTCCGTCACCGACATGGCCGCAGCCGCCGCGGCGAAGGCTCTGGTCACCTCCGGTCTCGCACCGGCAGAAATCGGCTTGGTGACTGTCGCGACCTGCTCCGCCGTTGACCGCTGCCCCTCCATCGCTGCCCAGGTCGCCGCTCGCCTGGAGATCCCATCCGCCGTCTGCTTCGATCTGAACAACGGCTGCGCCGGCTTCACCACGGCCCTCGCCTGCGCGGATCACTCACTCAAGGCGGGAGCGGCCCGGCACGCCCTCGTCATCGGCGCCGAAAAGATGTCCGACGTCACCGACTGGAGTGACCGCAGTACCTGCGTTCTCCTGGGCGACGGCGCGGGCGCAGCCCTCATCAGTTCGACGGAGGCGGACCACGAGGGCATCGGCCTCGTCGTCTGGGGCTCCGACCCGACCCGCGGGAACGCGGTGCGGCTGCAGGACGCCTGGCAGCCGAAGTTCACCCAGGAAGGCCAGGCGGTCTTCCGCTGGGCCACCAGCGAACTGCCCGCCATCGCCGAGGACGCCTGCCGCCATGCCGGCATCGCCACCACCGACCTCGCCGCAGTCGTCACCCACCAGGCCAATCTGCGGATCATCGAGGCACTGACCCGACGCCTCGCACTGCGCGATGACGTCGTGATCGCCCGGGACGTCGTCGACTCGGGCAACACCTCCGCCGCCTCGGTCCCGCTCGCGTTGTCCAAGCTCGTCGAGCGCGGCGAGGTCCCCGCGGGCGCCCCCGTGCTGCTGTTCAGCTTCGGCGGAGGCCTGTCCTGGGCGGGCCAGGTCGTCACCTGCCCCTGAGGGGCCCGCCGATGGCCCTCGCCCGCATCGACAAGGAGGTGCCCGAGGGACTGGAGGTGCACCTGGTCTGCTACATCCACGCCACGCACAAGACACCGGCGATACAGCACTGGCTCACGGCGCACCCGTGCTTCCACATGCCCTTCACCCCACCTGCCTCCTTGGCTCAACCAGGTAGACCTTCCGAGGGAAGACAACCGCCGAGCCGGGACGCTCGCGCAGGACACCCGTCGGGAAGCGGCGTCAGCCACCTGGAAACCGGCCGTGGAAGCGGAGCGTCGACCAGGGCTGACCGACCTCGCCGACGCCGTCCACGGACGCCGAACGCCCCGGACCAGGATCGGTCCGGGGCGTTCTTCCTGCTCACAGTCGAGCCGACTGTCGGACTCGAACCGACGACCTTCGCTTTACAAGAGCGGTGCTCTACCAGCTGAGCTAAGTCGGCGCGTGCCGCCTCGATCCGGTGCCGAGCGCGGGGCACCACCACTCTACACAGCCGGACCGCCGTACCGCCGGGGTCACCGCGCGCCGCCGCGGGCGTCATCTGAGGAGCAGACCGGGCGCCCCTCCGCCCCGGAACCCGCGCCACGCTCCGTACACCGCGGTCGGGCGCGGCGCGATCGAGACCGCACCGCTACTGACAAGCCGCAGGTGGGCCGGGTAGCGTCACCCAGCAGTCCACCTGGTGTGGACCAACCGCAGCCGTCGATCGGCAGCCACCGTTCGCGAGGGCGGCGGACCGGCGGCGGCTCCCAACGCCTCACCTTTACTCGGATCGTCCGGCACGTTCCTGCCGGTGAAGGGAAACACCATGGCTACGGTCACGTTCGACAACGCGACACGCGTCTACCCCGGCTCCGGCAAGGCCGCGGTCGACAAGCTCAACATCGAGATCGCCGACGGCGAGTTCCTCGTCCTGGTCGGGCCCTCCGGGTGCGGCAAGTCCACCTCGCTGCGGATGCTCGCGGGGCTTGAGGACGTCAACGCGGGCTCGATCCGCATCGGGGAGCGGGACGTCACGCACCTGCCGCCCAAGGACCGGGACATCGCCATGGTGTTCCAGAACTACGCGCTCTACCCGCACATGACCGTCGCCGACAACATGGGCTTCGCCCTCAAGATCGCCGGCGTCAACAAGTCGGAGATCCGCAAGAAGGTCGAGGACGCCGCCAAGATCCTCGACCTCACCGACTACCTGGGCCGCAAGCCGAAGGCGCTCTCGGGTGGTCAGCGCCAGCGCGTCGCCATGGGCCGCGCCATCGTCCGGGAGCCCCAGGTGTTCCTGATGGACGAGCCGCTCTCCAACCTCGACGCCAAGCTCCGGGTCTCCACCCGGACCCAGATCGCGGGGCTGCAGCGCCGGCTCGGCATCACCACCGTCTACGTCACCCACGACCAGGTCGAGGCCATGACCATGGGTGACCGGGTGGCGGTGCTCAAGGACGGGCTGCTCCAGCAGGTCGACTCCCCGCGGAACATGTACGACCGCCCGGCCAACCTCTTCGTCGCCGGCTTCATCGGCTCCCCGGCCATGAACCTCGTCGAGGTGCCGATCACCGACGGCGGCGTGAAGTTCGGCAACAGCGTGGTGCCGGTCTCCCGCGAGGCGCTGTCGACTGCCGCCGACAGCGGAGACCGCACGGTCACCGTCGGCGTCCGCCCGGAGCACTTCGACGTCGTCGAGCAGGACGGCGCCACCGCCCAGTCGCTCAGCAAGGAGAGCGACGAGGCGCCGGCCGGTCTCGCCGTGGCCGTCAACGTCGTCGAGGAGCTCGGCGCCGACGGCTACGTCTACGGCACCGCCAAGGTCGGCGACTCCGAGAAGGACCTGGTGGTCCGGGTGCCCGGCCGCAAGATCCCGGAGAAGGGCAGCACGCTCCACGTCGTGCCGCGCCCGGACGAGATCCACGTCTTCTCCACCTCCAGCGGGACCCGTCTCACCGACTGAGCAGTGCCGCTGCCGAAGTCAGCGGTCGACGGCGTCGCGCCCCCGGCTGACGGGGTGTGCGGCGCCGTCCGCCCTTTCGGGCCCGCTCGGGCGCATCGGGCTCGCCCCCGTCCACACCCACCGTTCCCGCCCCGGTCGAACAGTCGCCCAAGGCCCTCTCCGCAGCTCCCTCGCCCGAGTGACGGAATGTGGCATTTCGACTACGGATCGCTACCATCGCCGCGTGAACACCGTAGCCCGCCGAATCGGCCGCTCCCTCGCGCTCGCCCTCCCCGTCGTGCTGGTACTCTCCGGCACTCTCGCGGTCAGCCAGGTCAACTGGTCCACCCCGCAAGGCGAGTCCTCGATGCTCAACGCCTCCGCCGAGCAGACCGACCGAAGCCCCGCCGGGACCGCCAGCACTCCGCAGGACCGGCTCCGCGACCGGCTGATCGCCGAACTCCGGGAGAAGGACCCCGGCGTGGCGCTGACCCACCTCCAGCAGGCCACCGAACGCGACCCCTCGCTGGCCGAGCACTGCGGCCGGATCGCCCGGGCGCTCGGTCGGGCGGCCGTGGCCAAGTACGGCAGCGCGGTGGAGCGGGCCCAGAGCTTCTCCCGGCCCGTCTGCGACACCTCCTTCGCCTACGGCGTGGCCCAGGCGGCGCACTGACGGAACCGACCGGACCTCAGCAACTGGCCCGGCTCTCCCCCCGAGCCCACCTCGTCGCCTTCCGACCGGCCGCGCCCCCGGCGCGCGTACGGCCAGCGGCACAACACCGCATATGGTGCGGCTCATGACAGGTGACTCCAACGCTTCCTCCGCGCGCCCGACCCAGGCCGTGATCCTCGCCGGCGGCCAGGGCTCACGATTGCGCCCGTACACCGACGACCGGCCGAAACCGCTGGTCGAGATTCCGGGCACCGGGACGCCGATCATCGGCCACCAACTCGGTTGGCTCGCCGCCGAGGGCGTCACCGACGCGGTCATCTCCTGCGGCCACCTCGCGGAGGTGCTCCAGGAGTGGCTCACCTCCACCGCCGACCGGCTGCCCTGCCGGGTCACCACGGTCACCGAGGACGAACCACTCGGTCGCGGCGGCGGTCTCAAACACGCCGCGGCCTATCTACCGCGTCCCGACGAACCCTGGTACGCCACCAACGGCGACATCTGGACGCGTTTCTCGCTCCGGGAGATGGCCGACTTCCACCACGAGCGCGGTGCGGAGGCGACGCTCTCGCTGGCCCGGCCCCGCATCCCCTGGGGCGTGGTGGAGACCAACGAGTACGGCCATGTCGTGGACTTCATCGAGGCGCCCCCCTCGCCGTACCTCATCAACGCCGGGGTCTACGTCTTCTCCGCGAACTTCGCCGCCATGCTCCCGACCCGCGGCGACCACGAGCGCACCACCTTCCCGCGGCTGGCCCGGAAACGCCGACTCGCCGGCTATCCCCTGCCGCAGGGGGCCTACTGGCGAGCCATCGACACCGAGAAGGACCTCACCGAGGCGGCCAGGGAACTCGCGGCGCACCAGAGCTGACGCCCTGCGGGTGGCCCCGGGCCGGGGCCACCCGCACCACGCTCCGGATCAGCCGAGCAGACCGCCCAGGGCGCCCTCGTCGGGATCGCCGCCGGTCCTCCCGTCGGCGCCCTCGTCACCACCGCTCCCCGGGTCGGGTGCCGAGCCGCCGGTGGACCCCGGTCCCGCGGTGCGGCTCGGCGGCTGCTGCGGGGGCGCCTGCTGTCGGGCGGGCGGGCCGACGGTGCCCTGGGTGGGCTGAGCCGGGCCGGAGGTCGCCGCGCCGGCCGACTCCTCCGGCGCGGACGGCGAGACCGAAGCCTCCGGGCTCGCGGGACTTCCGGTCTCGCGGGCACCCGCACCCGAGGACGGGTCCAGGGACGGGCGGCGTTCCGGCCGCTGCGGCAGCGGAGAGCCCGGCAGGTGGTTGCGGGGCGCCTCCTCCGGTCCGGGCAGCCGGGTGAGATCGGTGGACCGCACGGCGCCGCCGAGCATCGAACCGGTCAGCAGGGTGACACCGACGATCATCGCTCCCAGCACCGCGCCGCGCCTGAGGACCCGCAGCCGGAGGTCCCACAGCTCGGCACGGGGCCCGAGACTGCGCCAGGCCTCCCCTGACAGCCTGGCGTCCACCGAGTACACCGGTGCGCCCGCGATGACCAACGGGCTCCAGGCCGCGAGGTAGATGATGTCCGGCAACTCGTAGACCGGCCCCTGCTGCCAGCTCACGGTCAGCAGGAGCGCGATCGAGAGCAGGGCGCCGACCGCCGCCGCCAGCCGCTGCCAGAGTCCGCAGATGGTCAGCACACCCACCACGATCTGCAGGAAGGCCACCGTGAGCCCGGCGCCCAACGGATGGGCCAGGGCCAGGTCGTGCAGCGGGGCCGCCACCGACCAGGGCCGCATCGAACGCAGCCAGGAGACCAGGGAGCCGTCCTGTGCGGCGTCGAAGTAGACCGGATCGCAGAGCTTGCCCATACCGGCGTAGACCGAGATCAGGCCGAGGAAGACCCGGAGCGGCAGCAGCACCACGCCGAGGTTGATCCGGCGGTCGGGGTAGTAGGCGTGCCGGACGGCGTCCGCGGAGCGCCGCCGCCCCCGGCGGCCCTCCCCCGTGCCGTCTCCGCTCCCGGCCGCCGTGAGGTCATCGGTGGCCCGGTCGCTCCCGGTCTGCCGGTCCGTCTCCGGGTCGGCGTCGAACTCCTCGTAGGCGCGGTGCTCCAGGAGGGTACGGCGACGGCCGGCCGGGGCTTCCCCGACCAACGCCCGCGGTCCGCCGTCGTCGGGCGGGTACGGCTCGGCTCGGTAGGGTTCGAGCGGCTGCGGCTCGGGCGGACACGGTTCGGCCAGCTCCTCGAACTCAGCGGGAGACCGCGGCGGGTCGGCTCCCCGCTCGCCGGCGAGGCCGTCCCCCTCGTATCCGGCCTCCTCCCACTCCAGCCCGCGCAACGGTCGGAGCCCCAGCAGCGGCCCGGGTTCCGGTGGCCTCGGCTGGCGCGGTGCGACGACTCCGGGCGGCTGCGGCGCGTCGCCCCGGAGCTGCGGCAGGACCTGGGTGGTCGCCGGGTCCTCCGCACCGTCGACGGCCGGGAACGGCGCGGTCCCGTCCAGCCCCGTTCCCGTGTTCCGGACCGCCTGCAGGAGTTGGCCGGCGGCCGGGTCACCGGGCCTGGTCCGTCCGCTCCACACCACGGGTGTGCGGCGCCGCGACCCCGCGGCCGGGGTGGCGCCGACCGGTCGGGGAGGCGTGGTGGCGGCGGACCGCCGGAGCGCGGCCGGCACGGGGATACCGCCTGGCACCGGCCTGGCGAGCCGCACCCGGAAGCTGGCGTGGTTGACGATGACCTGGGCGGGATCACACGGCACCTTCACCGTGCTCAGCCCGGGCTCGCCGCTGAAACCGGGCGAGCCGCCCCCGGTAGAGCGAGGTGTTCTGGTGTCCACACTCATCTAACCGAGTGACCCCCGGTTAAGACACTGCCCGCACTGCCCCGATCTGTCCGAGACCCGTCAAGATCTCCGGTTCCCCGGTGCCGACGCGGCGCCCAGCTTCCCGGTGGCGCCCCCAGCCGGCCGCACCGGTCCGCACGGCTCAGGAGCGGCGGCGGGCCGCCTCGTACAGCACGACACCGGCGGCGACCCCGGCGTTCAACGACTCGGCGCCGCCCGGCATCGGGATCCGCACCCGGAGGTCACAGGTCTCGCTCACCAGCCGGGAGAGCCCCTTGCCCTCGCTGCCGACGACGATCACCACCGGCCCGTCCAGCGCCTCGACGTCCTGGATCTCGGCCTCACCGTCGGCGGCCAGCCCCACCACGAACAGCCCGGCCTTCTGGTAGGCCTCCAGCGCGCGGGTGAGATTGGTGGCCCGGGCGACCGGGGTACGGGCCGCGGTGCCCGCCGAGGTCTTCCAGGCGGCCGCGGTCATCCCGGCCGCGCGACGCTCGGGCACCACCACACCGTGCCCGCCGAAGGCCGACACCGACCGCACCACGGCCCCCAGGTTGCGGGGGTCGGTGACCCCGTCCAGCGCCACGATGAGCGGGTCCTCACCGTCGTCCAGCGCGGCGGCCGCCAGGTCCTCGGGGTGGGCGTAGTCGTACGGCGGCACCTGGAGCACCAGGCCCTGGTGGTTGAGGCCGCCGGTCATCCGGTCCAGCTCCGGTCGCGGCGCCTCCATCAGCGGCAGCCCCCGGTCGACGGCGGCCTGCAGCGCCTCCCGCACCCGCTCGTCGCTGTCGATGTACTGCTGGACGTGCAGCTTGGTCGCCGGGACGCCCTCCCGCAGCGCCTCCGCCACCGAGTTGCGGCCGACCACCATCTCGCTGCTGCCCGATCCGGCGCGGCGCTTGGGGCGGGCCGCCGCCCGCCGCGCCTTCTCGTTGGCCAGCCGGTTCTTGATATGCCCCTTGCGGGCCGAGGCGGGCGGAGTCGGCCCCTTGCCCTCCAGGCCTCGGCGACGCTGGCCGCCGCTGCCGACCTGCATGCCCTTCTTGCCGGACGTGCGGCGGTTTCTGCGCTGGCTGTTGCCGGCCATGGGTCACCTGACTTCTCTGCCCGCCGGCTGCTGCTCGGCGGTACTGGCTGCGTAACTTGCTGCGTAACTTGTATGGAACTGAACTGCTGTGCTCGCCGGCGGTCGGCGGACCGTCAGTGCGGGCCGATCTCCCATCGCGGCCCGGACGGGGTGTCCTCGATGAGGAGCCCGGACCGCTGGAGCCGGTCGCGGATGGCATCCGCCGTGGCGTAGTCCTTGCGGGCCCGCGCCGCCTGGCGCTGCTCCAGCACCAGGCGGACCAGGGAGTCGACCACGTCGTGCAGTTCCTCGCTCTGCTCTCCCGCGCCGCTCCACCGGGGGTCCAGCGGGTCGAGGCCGAGCACGCCGAGCATCGCCCGCACCTCGGCCAGCCGGGCGACGGCCGCCTCCTTGTCGTCCGCGGTGAGTGCGGAGTTGCCCTGCCGGACGGTGGTGTGCAGGACGGCGAGCGCCTGCGGCACCCCGAGGTCGTCGTCCATCGCCTCGGCGAAGGCCGGCGGCACCTCGGGCGCGGGCTCCGTCACCCCGGCCAGCTCGGTGACCCGCTGCACGAAGCCCTCGATCCGCCCGAAGGCGGACTCCGCCTCCCGCAGCGCCTCCTCGCTGTACTCGATCGTCGACCGGTAGTGCGGGGTGCCGAGGTAGTAGCGGAGTACGACGGGGCGCCAGCGCGCCACCATCTCCGAGATGAGCACCGAGTTGCCGAGTGACTTGCTCATCTTCTCGCCGCTCATCGTCACCCAGGCGTTGTGCACCCAGTAGGCGGCGAAGTCGTCGCCGAAGGCCCGGCTCTGGGCGATCTCGTTCTCGTGGTGCGGGAAGACCAGGTCCACGCCGCCGCCGTGGATGTCGAAGGCGCTGCCGAGGTACTTGTGGGCCATCGCGGAGCACTCCAGGTGCCAGCCGGGCCGACCCGGCCCCCAGGGCGTCTCCCAGCTCGGCTCCCCGGGCTTGACCGCCTTCCACATGGCGAAGTCGCGCGGGTCCCGCTTGCCGGTCTCCCCCTCGCCGGAGGGCTGGAGGAGGTTGTCCAGCTCCTGGTTGGACAGGGCGAGGTACTCCGGGAAGGAGTGGACGTCGAAGTAGACGTTGCCGTCGGCCGGATAGGCGTGCCCGCGCTCGATGAGCCCCCGCATCATCTCGATCATCTCGGGGATGTGGCCGGTGGCGCGGGGCTCGTAGGTCGGCCGGAGGCAACCGAGGGCGTCATAGGCGGCGTTGAAGGCGCCCTCGTTGCGGTAGCCGATCGACCACCACGGCTCGCCGCTCTCCGCCTCCTTCGCGATGATCTTGTCATCGATGTCGGTGACGTTGCGGACGAACGTCACCTCGTAGCCGCGGTAGGCGAACCAGCGGCGCATGATGTCGAAGTTGAGTCCCGATCGGATGTGTCCGATGTGCGGGGCGGCCTGCACGGTCGCGCCACAGAGGTAGATCGAGACACAGCCCGGCGTCAGCGGGGCGAAGTCGCGGATCTGCCGGGCGCTGGTGTCGTACAGCCGAATAGTCACGGGACCAGGGTACTGACTCCGACGCCGCCGTACGCCCCGGTCTCCCGCAGCCGTCCCGTGTCCCCGCACACCGCTCCCTCCGGCGGCCGGGCGCGATTACGGCACAGTCCTCAAGGAGTGACGACGCCCCCGGGCACGACCAGGGCCGTGGCGGTGGCCGCCAGCCCCTCCCCGCGCCCGGTCAGCCCCAGCCCGTCGGTGGTGGTGCCGGAGACGGAGACCGGTGCGCCGACCGCTTCCGACAGCACCCGCTGCGCCTCGGCACGCCGTCCGCCGATCTTCGGACGGACCCCGATCACCTGGATGGCCACGTTGCCGATGTCGAAACCGGACGCCCGCACGATCCGCGCCGCCTCGGTCAGCAGCGTCACGCCGGAAGCGCCGGCCCACTCGGGCCGTCCGGTCCCGAAGTGCTCCCCGAGGTCGCCCAGACCGGCCGCCGAGAACAGCGCGTCACAGGCGGCGTGTGCGGCGACATCGCCGTCGGAGTGGCCGGCCAGCCCGATGGGGACGCCGCCGCCCGGCTCCTCCCAGCGCAGGCCCGCGCACCACAGCTCCCGCCCCTTCTCGAAGGCGTGCACGTCGGTGCCGATGCCCACCTGCGGCAGCGGGAATCCGATCATCCCGGCGGACCGGGCGGCCGGTCCCCCGTTGTCGCGGTCAGGCGAAGCCATCGGTAGCCCTCCGACGATCGAGTACGGCCTCGGCCAGCACGAGGTCCAGCGGACGGGTCACCTTGAACGCCTCCTCGTGCCCGGGCACCACCACCACCGGCAGGCCCAGCCGCTCGACCATACCGGCGTCGTCGGTCACGCCCTCGCCTTCCAGGGCGACCGTCCGGTGCGCCTTCTCCAACGTGGCCCGGTCGAAGCCCTGCGGGGTCTGCACCGCCCGCAGCGCGGCGCGGTCGGGGGTGGCCACCACGGGCTCCGGCCCGCCGCCGGCCCGGGGCTCCACCTGCTTGACGGTGTCGGCCAGCGGCAGCGCCGGCACCACGGCGGGGGCGCCGCCGCGGACCGCGGCGGCGACCGTCTCCACGGTCTCCACCGGGACCAGCGGCCGGGCCGCGTCGTGCACCAGCACCACGGTGACCTCCGGCGGCAGCGCGGCCAGGCCGAGCCGCACCGACTCCTGTCGGGTGCCGCCGCCGGGCACGACCACCAGTTCGGTCGAATCGGGTCGCGCGTGGTCGTCCAGGAGCGTGCGCGCCTCCTGTGCGCCGTCCGGCGGAGCGACCACCACGACGAGGGAGACGTCCCGCGAACGGGCCATCGCCCGGACCGCGTGCACCAGCATGGGCACACCGTTCAGGGCGCGGAGCGCCTTGGGGGTGCCCGGACCCAGCCGGACCCCTCGGCCCGCCGCGGGGATGACCGCCGCGGTCACGTCGCCGGGACTTTCGGGCGTCGACACGGACGCCCGGGACTGCGGAGCTGCGTTGGCGTTCAGGTTTGTTTCCTCGACCGGGATGGGTATGGGCCACAGCGTGCCGGGCGCGACGCCCCGACCGGTCCCTTCCGTGACAACCGGCCGAGCGAGCTGCCCGGGCCCGGCACGCCAACAGCATTCCCAAGCCACCCGCCGGCCGGCAAGCACCCGTGTTCCGGCGGGCAGTCCGGACTCGAACAGCCATGCCGGCCCACCCGGGCGAGCCCGGGTCGAGTCCTCTCCAACCCGCCACGCCAGTGGCCCGGCGATACGACGCCGGGCCACCGCGAAAATCTGCTCACCGGGCGCTCGGAAAGGCTGTCGGAGGTCCGGATCTCAGATCAGGACGCGAGAACCTCGTCGAGCAGAGCCTCGGCCTTGTCCTCGTTGGTGTTCTCCGCCAGAGCGAGTTCGCTCACCAGGATCTGGCGGGCCTTGGCGAGCATGCGCTTCTCACCCGCGGAGAGTCCGCGTTCGCGCTCACGGCGCCACAGGTCGCGGACGACCTCCGCCACCTTGATCACATCGCCGGAGGCGAGCTTCTCGAGATTCGCCTTGTAGCGGCGGGACCAGTTGGTCGGCTCTTCGGCATACGGTGCACGCAGCACCTCGAAGACCCGGTCCAGTCCCTCTTGCCCGACCACATCGCGAACGCCGACGAACTCCGCATTGTCCGCGGGCACTCGAACGGTCAGATCGCCTTGCGCGACCTTCAGCACCAAGTAGGTCTTGTCCACGCCTTTGATCTGGCGAGTTTCGATGGCTTCGATCAGCGCGGCCCCGTGATGGGGATAGACCACGGTGTCGCCAACCTTGAACGTCATGTGACAGGTACCCCTTCCGTGGCTATCCAGAGTAACACGGGAACGGACCGTTCTGAATGGTGTTTTCGCAGGTCAGGGCGGTTCTCGGGGGTTGACAACCACGGGCGGTACATGCTGCGCGGCCCCGCTTCCAGCAGGTATTCGCAGGTCGGAGGGGCTGTGGGGGTGAAGTGAAAGATGCGCCACAGAGAGCCTCACCACCCCTCCGAAGCAACCGAACGTCCCGGTTTGCCGGAATCCAAGAAGTGACTTGCGCTACTCCGTTCGACACCGGGCGCACTCACTTCGGGGAGTTTTCCTGAATTCGATCAAACAGGCGACTGATCGAATTCCCAACGCACGGGCATTCCCCTCCGATTACCAGCCACGGCGACCCGCCGCCCGTTTTTCTCCGCAGCGTGCCCGCGGCGCGACCGCAACCGCGCGCTGCGGAACGACCGGTCAGCGAGTCCTGGCCGGGCAGCACTTCACTCCCCGGCGGCGCGGGTGACGTACGGCACACCGCCGCCGCCTCCGGCGTCCGACCACCCCGCTGTCCGGCTGCGCCGCCGCCGCGCAGGCACCCGCCGCCGTCAGCGGCTTCGGCAGCGTTCCCGGGGCGGCCGGGCCGTAGGGTGCGGGTCGGGTGCGGAGCGGAAACGGCGGCTGGGTAATCTAAGGCCGCTGATACACGGGGACGGGCCGTGTCCGAACCCCAGCTGTCCATCCGCGTCCGGGCGTGAGCCGTTCGGCCGCCGTAGTCCGTACTAGGAGATGCCGCCGCCGTGAGCCTGCCCCAACCTCCGGCCGGGGGTACCCCGAGCCTTCGACGTGGTGCCCTCGTAGCCGCCGCCGCGCTGTCGCTCGTCGCGCTCACCGGTTGCGCCGCTGGGTTCGACGCCGAGACCCTCCAGGTCAAGCCGGACAACGCCGCGACGACGATCGACGACATCCAGATCCACAACGCGGTGCTGATCACGGAGGCCGACGGCCCCGGCGGACCGGCCTCGGTGAGTGCCCGGATCTTCAACCAGAGCCGGAAGGACCAGACCCTGGAGTCGGTGTCCGTGCCCGGCACCGGCTCGTCGGTCGTGCTCTCGCCGGCCAAGGGCTCCGGTCCGGTGACCGTGCCGGCCGGGGGCTCCGTGCTGCTCGGCGGTGAGGGCAACGCCTCCGCGATCCTGGAGGACAGCGGCAAGGTCGGCGAGGACGGCGACACCCAGCAGGTCGTCTTCCGGCTCAGCAGGACCGGGGCCATCAAGATGACGGTCTTCGTCGTCCCGGCGACCCACTACTACGAGAAGTTCGGGCCGAGCAGCGCGCCCTCGCCGTCGAGCTCGGCCTCCGCCGGCTCCGAGAAGTCCGGCTCCGACAAGGCCGGCTCCGACAAGGCGGACGCGGAGAAGTCCGACGAGGAGAAGGCCGGCTCCGACAGCGGGGACGCCGCGGACGAGTGACCGGCGGCCGCTCCCGGTGAGCGGCGGTTGACGACGGGGGCGGCCCCCGGAACGCTGACGGCGTTCCGGGGGCCGCCCCCGTACCGGGCGGAGCCGGTGCCGGGATCAGGGTTCGAACTTGTAGCCGAGCCCGCGGACGGTGACCAGGTAACGGGGGGCGCCCGGGTCCGGCTCGACCTTCGCCCGGAGCCGTTTGATGTGGACGTCGAGCGTCTTGGTGTCGCCGACGTAGTCCGCTCCCCAGACCCGGTCGATGAGCTGCATCCGGGTGAGTACCCGGCCCGCGTTCCGCAGCAGGATCTCCAGCAGGTCGAACTCCTTGAGCGGCAGATCCACCTTGGTGCCGCCGACCGTCACCACATGGCGATCGATGTCCATCCGCACCGGACCCGCCTCCACCGCGGTGGAGACGGTCTCCTCGGGTTGCCCGCGGCGGCGCAGCACCGCGCGTATCCGGGCCACCAACTCGCGCGAGGAGAAGGGCTTGGTCACGTAGTCGTCGGCGCCGATCTCCAGACCGACCACCTTGTCGATCTCACTGTCCTTGGCGGTCACCATGATCACCGGCACGTTGGAGCGGTTCCGCAGCTGGCGGCAGACCTCGGTGCCGGGCAGGCCCGGCAGCATCAGGTCGAGCAGTACGAGATCGGCGCCGTTGCGGTCGTACTCCTCCAGGCCGTCCGGCCCGGTGGTCGCGATCGCGACCTCGAACCCCTCCTTGCGGAGCATGTACGAAAGGGCATCGCTGAACGATTCCTCGTCCTCGACGACGAGCACTCGGGTCACGGAAGGACCTCCGGGGCTGTATCAGGGGCGCGGAGCGCTTGTTCCGAAAGGTTGGTGGAGGGCGTCTCCGGAGGCGGAGAGCCCGGGCCGACAGGGATTCCCGCCGGTTCCTCCGAACGGTCGGAGGAACCGGCGGCGAGGGCGGGAGTGTCCGGGCCACCGGGGTGGGCCAGGGGCTCCGGAGCATTTCGCCCACCGGTCGCGGGCGGCTGGTCCGCCGCGTCGGCGCCGGCCGGTCCGGCCGGGTGGTCGCAGCCGTCCGGGCCCACCGAGTCGGACGGCGGGCCGCTGTCCCGCTTCCGGACGCCCTCGGCCTCCGGAAGCCGCAGGGTGAAGGTGGAGCCCTGGCCCTCAGCGCTCCAGACGGTTACCTCACCGCCGTGCGAGGCGGCGACGTGCTTGACGATGGAGAGCCCGAGCCCGGTGCCGCCGGTGGCCCGGGAGCGGGCCGGATCGACCCGGTAGAACCGCTCGAAGACGCGTTCCCGGTCCCGCTCGGGGATGCCGATGCCCTGGTCGCTGACGGCGATCTCGATCAAGTCGCCGCCGGGGCCGGTCACCCGCCGGACGGCGATTCCGACCCTGGTCCGCGGCGGGCTGTAGTTGACCGCGTTCTCGACGAGGTTGCCGAGCGCGGCGGCCAGCTGGCCGCGGTTCCCCCAGATGTACAGGCCGGCGGTGCCGCCGGCGACCATCGCGATGCGCTTGTTGCCCGCCTGCTGCCGGCAGCGGTCGACCGCCTCGGCGACCAGCTGGTCCGCGGAGACCGGCTCGGCGTCCTCCAGGGGGTCGTCGTTCTGCACCCGGGAGAGGTCGATCAGCTCCTGCACGAGATTGGTGAGCCGGGTGGCCTCGGTCTGCATCCGCCGGGCGAAGCGGTCGACCGCCTCGGGGTCGTCGGAGGCGTCCATGACGGCCTCGGAGAGCAGCGACAGCGCCCCCACCGGGGTCTTCAGCTCATGGCTGACGTTGGCCACGAAGTCCCGCCGGACCGCCTCGATCCGGCGGGCCTCGGTCAGGTCCTCCACCAGCAGCAGCACCAGCCGGGAGCCGAGCGGGGCCACCCGCGCCGAGACGGCCAGTTCCTCGCCCCGGCCGGTACCGCGCCGCGGGAGCTCCAGCTCGACCTGGCGGATCTCCCCGTCCCGGCGGGTTTCGCGGGCCATCCTGAGCATCGGCTCGACCGCCAGCTCGCCGCCGCGCACCAGGCCGAGGGCGTACGCGGCCGAGCTCGCCTTGACCACCCCGTCGCTGTCGTCGAGGACGACGGCGGAGGAGCGGAGCACCGAGAGCACGGTGTCCACGCCGGGCGGCAGCACCGGCTGGGCCGGCCGGGCCGCACGGTGGTGCCCGGCCTGCTCCCGCTCGCTCCAGCGGAGCGCCAACATGGCGGCCACGCCGGTGCCTGCTCCGGCGATCGCGGCCACGGCGGCGATCGCCGCGCTTCCGTCCATACGTCAAGACTAAGCAGGTCGGCGAGGACCTCCCATGGGCCGGGATGTCGTCTTCGACACTCGTCACCGAGAGTTCACCCCGGGGTCGGCACGGGTTCACCCCGGATGTCGGAGCCGGACGCGTGGGCCCCGCACGGTGGGGCATCAGGGCACGCCTTGTGCCGCCAGGTGCACAGAGCGAGGGAAGATACACCATGCGGGACGCATACCAAGAGGAGCTGAACCAGATCGGCGCCGATCTGGTCGAGATGGCCCGGCTCGTCGGCTCGGCCGTCGGCCGCGCGACGACGGCCATACTCGACGCCGACCTCGACCTCGCCGAACGGGTGATCGCGGGAGACGAGAAGGTCGACGACTTGCAGCGCGAGCTGGAGAACCGGGCGATCACCCTGCTGGCCCGGCAGCAGCCGGTCGCCACCGACCTGCGGACCGTCGTCACCAGCCTGCGGATGAGCGCCGACCTGGAGCGTTCCGGGGACCTCGCCCAGCATGTGGCCAAGCTCGCCAGGCGGCGCTTCCCGGAGTCGGCCGTACCGCAGGACCTGCACGCCACCATCCTGGAGATGGGGCAACTGGCGCAGCGGCTGATGGTGAAGGCCGGTGAAGTGATCATCACCAAGGACGTCGACCGGGCGCTCCAGCTGGAGCAGGACGACGACGCCATCGACCTGCTGCACCGGGACCTCTTCCGGCGCCTGATGGACGAACGCTGGCAGCACGGCATCGAGACGGCGGTCGACGTCACGCTGCTCGGCCGCTACTACGAGCGGTTCGCCGACCACGCGGTCTCGGTCGCCCAGCGGGTGGTCTACCTGGTGACCGGCGAGCACGCGGACGAGATCGAGCAGGGCGGCCCGGTCCAGGGCGGCTGACCCGGCCGGCGACCGGTCGGCTCGGTTGGCTCGGTTGGCTCGGTTCAGTTCGGCTCGGTTCGGCTCGGTTCGGTTCGGCTCGGTTCGATGTGGGACGGTCGGCCAGCTCGGTCGGCTGCTCCGGCATCGCCCGGCGGCCGGCGGGGGGTGGTGCTGGGGCGGACAGCGGCTCCGGACGTCCGCCGGCGCGGGCCGGGCGGAGCGGCCTCCGGAACCGGCTCACGAGCATTCCGACGATCTCCTACGTGCTCCCGCGCGCCGTTGACGCGCCCGGGCGAACTGGTGTGCAGTAACGAACGGTTGATCAGGATGCATTGCCATCGAGGAGGTACTCATGGCCGACTTCCCCACCACGACCACACCCGACCCGGCACCGAGGAACTGCGGCTGCGGCTCAGGATGTAGCTGCGGTTGCCAGAGCGGCAGCGCCTGCCAGTGCGGCGGCGGCTGCGGCTGACCCCGCACCAAGAGGGTCGCCGCGGGCTCCGGGACACGTTCCCGGAGCGCCGCGGCGGCAGCCTCCGCTGCGCTGACACCGCAGCGCAGAGCACACAGTGGCAAAGTGCGCGGATCCACCGGGCCTCCGGCGGATCCGCGCACCGTCGCGATCCGAGCGGTTCGGCACACCTGGTCAGTGATCGCCGAGGTCCGGTCGACCTCGCCCCTGGCCACCGTCTTCGACCCCACCCGGTCCGGCCCGTCCCGGATCTGACGGCCCCGGGAGACCTGCCCCGGGGCAGCAACAAGCCCCTTACCAGCAGGCAAACAGCGGGCAGGGGGCTTGTTCGGGTATGGGCCTACTTCTTCCTGCCCTGGTTCTTGACCGCCTCGATGGCCGCCTTCGCCGCCTCCGGGTCGAGGTAGGCCCCGCCCGCGGTGATCGGCCGGAAGTCGGCGTCCAGTTCGTACAGCAGCGGGATGCCGGTCGGGATGTTCAGACCGGTGATGTCCGCGTCGGAGATCTGGTCGAGGTGCTTGACCAGCGCCCGCAGGCTGTTGCCGTGCGCCACGATCAGCACGGTGCGGCCCGCCTGCAGGTCCGGCAGGATGCCGTCGTACCAGTACGGCAGCATGCGGGCGACGACGTCCTTGAGGCACTCGGTGCGCGGGCGCGCCTCGCTGGGGAGGTCGGCGTACCGGGGGTCGTCGCTCTGGGACCACTCCGCGCCGTCCTCCAGGACCGGCGGCGGGGTGTCGTAGGAGCGGCGCCAGAGCATGAACTGCTCCTCGCCGAACTCGGCGAGCGTCTGCGCCTTGTCCTTGCCCTGGAGCGCGCCGTAGTGCCGTTCGTTGAGCCGCCAGGAGCGCTTGACGGGGATCCAGAGGCGGTCGGCGGTCTCCAGGGAGATCTGCGCGGTGCGGATGGCGCGCTTCTGCACGGAGGTGTGCACGATGTCGGGGAGCAGGCCGGCGGCGGTCATCAGCTCGCCGCCGCGCTGCGCCTCCTTCTCGCCCTTCTCGGTGAGGTTGACGTCCACCCATCCGGTGAAGAGGTTCTTGGCGTTCCACTCGCTCTCGCCGTGGCGGAGGAGGATCAGCTTGTACGGTGCGTCGGCCATGCCCCCGAGCCTAATCGACGGGGTCTGCCGGCCCGCCGCTTGCTCAGCCCGTGCCGGTGGACTCTCCTTCCATGCCCTCGGCATCCCGGCCCGTCAGGTGTCCGAAGGCCTGGAGGTTGCGGGTGGACTCCCCCCGCGCGGTGCGCCAGGCGTACTCGCGGCGGATGGCGGTGGCGAAGCCCATCTCCAGGAGGGTGTTGAAGCTGCCGTCGGCGTTCTCCAGCACCGTGCCCAGCAGTTGGTCCAGCCCCTCGGGGGTGACGGCGGAGAGCGGCAGTTTGCCGACCAGGTAGACGTCCCCGTGCCGGTCGACGGCGTAGCCGACCCCGAAGAGCCGGGTGTTCCGCTCCAGCAGCCAGCGGTGGACGGCCGCCTCGTTCTCGTCGGGGCAGCGGACCACGAAGGCGTTGACGGAGAGCGAGTGCCGGCCGACCACCAGGGAGCAGGTGGTGGAGAGCTTGGCGGTGCCGGGGAGCTTCACGACGTAGTGCCCGTCCTTCGGGCTCTCCCAGTCGAGCTCCGCCTCCCGGAGGGTCCGCTCGATGATCTCCCGCGCCGTCGCCACCGCCTCAGCCATGGTGCGATCGTAGGTGACGGTGCGCGCGCAGCGCCGCCGTGTAGACCTCCGCGGTGGCGGCCGCCGCCGCGTCCCAGCCGAAGCCGCGGGCGTGGCGGGCCGCGGCCCGGCCCATCTCCTCGCCCAGCGCGGGCTGGTCCGCGAGGCGGCGCAGGACCTGGGCGTAGTCGGCCGGATCGTGTCCCGGCAGCAGGAAACCGGTGATCCCGTCGCGTACCGCCACCGGTAGCCCGCCGACGGCGGCGGCGAGGACGGGGGTGCCGGCTGCCTGGGCCTCGATCGCGACCAGTCCGAAGGACTCGCTGTAGGAGGGCATGACGAGGACTGAGGCGGCCCGGTACCAGTCGGCGAGCTGCCGCTGCCCGACCGCCGGCTGGAAGCGGACCACGTCGGCGATGCCGAGCTGCTCCGCCAGGCTCCGCAGGCGGTCGGGCCTGGCCAGGCCGCTGCCGCTGGGACCGCCGACCACGGGCACGAGGGTGCGCCCGCGCAGATCGGGCCGCTCCCGGAGCAGAACCGCGACCGCGCGGAGCAGGACGTCGGGTGCTTTGAGCGGCTGTATCCGCCCCGCGAACAGCGGGATCAGCGCTTCCTGCGGCAGCCCGAGGCGGGCTCGGGCCGCGGCGCGGCCGTCGGCGGGATGGAAGAGGTCGAGGTCGACGCCCGGGTGCACCACGTCGACCAGACGTCGGTCGGCGGCGTAGTGGTGGACCAGTTCCGCGGCCTCGCCTTCGGTGTTCGCGATCAGCCGGTGCGCGGCGCGGACCACCTGCGTCTCCCCTATCACCCTGGCCGCGGGTTCCGGGGTGTCCCCCTCCGCCAGTGCGGCGTTCTTCACCTTGGCCATCGTGTGCATGGCGTGGACGAGTGGGACACCCCAGCGTTCCGCCGCCAGCCAGCCGACCTGCCCGGAGAGCCAGTAGTGCGAGTGCACCAGGTCGTAGTGGCCGGGCCGGAGCCCGGCCCAGGCCCGCAGCACGCCGTGGGTGAAGGCGCACAGCTGTGCCGGGAGTTCCTCCTTGGCCAGCCCCTCGTAGGGCCCGGCGTCGATGTGGCGCACCAGCACCCCCGGCGCCATGTCGACGGTCGGCGGCAGGTCACCGCTGGTGGCCCGGGTGAAGATCTCCACCTCGATGTCGAGGGCGGCCAGCTTCCGGGCCAGCTCGACGATGTAGACGTTCATCCCTCCGGCGTCGCCGGTCCCGGGCTGGTGCAGCGGGGAGGTGTGCACGCTGAGCATGGCGACGCGCCGGGGCCGGCGGGGGCCGCCCTGCCGGGCCGGGGGAAGCGTGCTGATCCCGGGGTGTCTGGCGGCGGGGAGCCCGCCCCCGGATCGCTGGCTCTGCACACTCCACCGGGACACCTGCTGGCTCACCGCGCGAGACCTCCTCGACCCGGGGCGCGAACCACCCCTCTCCCGCCTGCAACCACCGGAATCACCCCAACCATTTCCACTTTGCCAAACGGTGACCGAACGTCTCGGCCGTCGGCTGTGCTGTCAGCGACCCCCCTCTGCACGGGCTCCGCCAGCGGGGCGGGACACTGGAACCCATGGCTGGCCGTTCCGCACCCTCCCGTCCCGTCGGCACGGCGACCCGGGGGACCACCAACCCCAACCGGCTGCGGCGGATGGACCGCTGGATCACCGCCGAACGGACCGAGGTGCTGCGCCGTGCCCGCCGCCCGCTCGCCGTCGACCTCGGGTACGGGGCGGCGCCCTGGACCGCCGTCGAACTGCTGGAGCGGCTCCGCCGGGTGCGGCCTGACGCCGAGGTGGTCGGCCTGGAGATAGATCCGGACCGGGTGGCGGCGGCCCAGCCCTACGCCCGCCCCGGCCTCTCCTTCCGCCGCGGCGGCTTCGAGGTCCCGCTGCCGGGGGACGCCCGCCCGGTCCTGCTGCGGGCCGCCAATGTGCTGCGCCAGTACGAGGAGGCCGAGGTGGCGGCGGCCTGGGAGCGGCTCTGCTCCCGGCTGGCCCCCGGTGGGCTGCTCTTGGAGGGCACCTGCGACGAGATAGGGCGCCGCCATGTGTGGATAGCGCTCGGGCCGGACGGTCCGCGGACGGTGACCTTCGCCGCCCGGCTGAGCCATCTGGGCAGCCCCGCCGTCTTCGCCGAGCGGCTCCCGAAGGCGTTGATACACCGCAACGTCCCCGGCGAACCGATACACGCCTTCCTCTCCGACTTCGAGCGTGCCTGGGCGGCGGCGGCGCCCTACGCGCCGCTCGGGGTCCGGCAGCGCTGGATGCGCTCGGTCCGCTCGCTCGCCGCCGACTGGCCGCTGACCGACGGGCCCAAGCGGTGGCGGCAGGGCGAGGTGAGCGTGGCCTGGGGGGCGCTGGCGCCGCGCTGAGCGGCGCCCCCCGGCGCCCGTCCACCGCGCGCCTCAGTTCAGCGCCGGGCCTCGCCCCCGCCGCCGGGCGGCGATGAGCCGTTCCTGGACGTTGGGCAGCGGCGCCCCGTCCCCGTCCGTCCCGCGCCGCCTCCACTCGCCGTCCGGGCCGAGGAGCCAGGAGTCGGCGGTCTCCGACATCCCCGCCTCCAGCAGCGCCACCAACGAGGCCCGGTGGCCCGGGTCGGCCACCCGCACCAGCGTCTCGATCCGGCGGTCGAGGTTCCGGTGCATCAGGTCGGCACTCCCGATCCAGACCTCGGGGTCGCCTCCGTTGCCGAAGGCGAAGATCCGCGAGTGCTCCAGGAAGCGACCGAGCACGCTGCGGACCCGGATGTTCTCCGAGAGCCCGGCCACCCCCGGGCGGACGGCGCAGATCCCGCGCACCCAGACGTCCACCCGCACACCGGCGCGGGCGGCCCGGTAGAGCGCGTCGATGACCGCCTCGTCGACGATCGAGTTGACCTTGATCCGGACGTACGCCGGCCGCCCCGCCCGCCGGTGCTCGGCCTCCGCCGCGATCCGCCGGACCAGCCCTTCGCGGAGGGAGCGGGGAGCGACCAGCAGCCGCCGGTAGGTGGTACGGCGCGAGTACCCGGAGAGCTGGTTGAAGAGGTCCGAGAGATCCGCGCCGACCTGCGGGTCGGCGGTGAGCAGCCCCAGGTCCTCGTAGAGCCGGGCGGTGTTCGGGTGGTAGTTGCCCGTGCCGACGTGCGCGTAGCGGCGCAGGGCGTCGCCCTCCCGCCGGACCACCAGGGAGAGCTTGCAGTGCGTCTTCAGGCCGACCAGCCCGTAGACGACGTGGCAGCCGGCGTCCTCCAGCGCGCGGGCCCACTTGATGTTGGCCTGCTCGTCGAAGCGCGCCTTGATCTCGACCAGGACGAGCACCTGCTTGCCAAAGTTCGCGGCGTCTATCAGCGCGTGGACGATCGGTGAGTCGCCCGAGGTGCGGTACAGCGTCTGCTTGATCGCCAGCACGTCGGGGTCTTCGGCGGCCTGCTCCAGGAACGCCTGCACGGAGGTGGAGAAGGAGTCGTAGGGGTGGTGGAGCAGCACGTCCCGTTCCCGCAGCGCGGCGAAGACGTCCGGCACCGCGGCGGAGCCGGCTCCGGCCTCGGCGAGGTCGGGGTGGGGTCCGGCCACGAACTTCGGGAACCTCAGCTCGGGGCGGTCGAGCGCAGCTATCCCGAACAGCCCGGTGAGGTCGAGCGGGCCGGGCAGCCGGTGCACCTCCGCCGCGGAGATCTTCAGCTCCCGCACCAGCCGATCCAGCACCTCCGGAGCCATGTCCTCCTCCACCTCGAGCCGGACCGGCGGCCCGAAGCGGCGGCGCATCAGCTCCTTCTCCAAGGCCTGGAGGAGGTTCTCCGCGTCGTCCTCCTCCACCTCCAGGTCCTGGTTGCGGGTGACCCGGAAGAGATGCGTGGCGAGCACCTCCATCCCGGGGAAGAGCTCCTCCAGGTGTGCGGCTATCACGTCCTCCAGCGGCACGTACCGCTGCGGCGAGGCCTCCAGGAAACGGGAGAGCAGCGGCGGCACCTTGACCCGGGCGAAGTGCTCCTCGCCGCTGACGGGGTTCCGCACCACGACCGCGAGGTTCAGCGAGAGGCCGGAGATGTAGGGGAAGGGGTGCGCGGGGTCGACCGCCAGCGGAGTCAGCACCGGGTAGATCCGCTGCCGGAAGAGCGTGAAGAGCCGGGACTGCTCCTGCTCGGTCAGCTCCGGCCAGCGGATCAGCTCCACGCCCTCGGCGGCCAGGCCGGGCAGCACGCCCTGCCGGAAGCAGGCGGCGTGCCGGAGCATCAGCTCCCGGGACCGGTCCCAGACCTGCTGCAGGACTTCGCGCGGCTGGTAACCGGAGGCGGAGCGGGTGGCGACCCCGGTGGCGATCCGCCGTTTGAGCCCGGCCACCCGGACCATGAAGAACTCGTCGAGGTTGCTGGCGAAGATCGCGAGGAAGTTGGCCCGCTCCAGCAGCGGGATCGCCGGGTCCTCGGCGAGCTCCAACACCCGCTCGTTGAACGCCAGCCAGCTGCGCTCCCGGTCCAGGAAGCGGTCCGGCGGCAGCTCGCTCCCCTCGGCGTCTCCCTCGTAGGCGTCCGGATCGGCGTCCAGATCCGGGTCCAGTTCGGGCGCCGCTGCCGCCAAGGTGCCGGGCGGGGGGACGGCGTCCATCCCGACGGGTTGCCGCATCGCGGGCGCGTCCGGCGGCTCCGGCTGCTGCCGGGGCCGTGGCACCGCCTGTCGGGCCGTCTGCCGCACCACCTCGGGGACCGGTTCGGGAACGCTGGGCTGCATGCCCGTATCCTTCCCGCCGGTGGGCCGCTCAGGACCTCCGTGCCCTGAAAGTTCCAATGCCGTACCGCGACTTGACGGGCCGGCGGGTGCCCGGGGCCGGGGGGACGGTGCCACCGCGTGGGCGACCACTCCGCGCCCCCGCCGGTGAACGCGGCGGACGGCTGCCGGCTAAGGCCTCACACCGTATCCACCGGGCTCCGGAAACCACCGGTACGCCCGTCGCCCGGGGCGGCATCGGTGCTCTCCTTCCACACCAGGCCGACCGCGAGCAGCCCTGCCAGGCAGGGCAGCAGCCCGAGCAGGCCGTAGGAGAGCGGGATGATGCGGTCGTAGGGCGCCGCGGAGTAGGTGAGGTCGAAGAGGGCGAGGCAGGCGCCGAGCACGAACAGCGTGACGCTCACCGTGCGGGCACGGCGCGCTCCCCCGCGGACCGAGCGGATCGCCCAGAGCCAGCAGGGGATGCCGAGCGCCCAGACGACAGTCAGGTAGACGGTGATGGCGGTGCGGTCCTTGCGCACATCCGAGTCGGGCCAGTCCGGATAGGCGTCGCGTACATGGCTGGTGACGCTGTCCACGGTGGCCATGTCGACCAGCGGAAGCACTGCGGCTGCCGCGGTCAGCGCCAGCCCCAGGTACATGGCGGTGCGGGATGTCACGGTCGTCAGCCCCCCACAAGATTCTTACATCGTAAGTAAACTTCCCGCACGCTATATTTACGCCGTAAGAATCGTCAAACCCGGGGCTGAGACGTCCGGTACGAAAGGGGGCGGCATGGCGGCCAACAGGGCGCGTGGGCAACGGGCGGGACTGACCCGGCAAGCCGTACTGGAGACGGCCGTGCACCTCGCCGACCAGGAGGGGCTGAAGGCCCTCTCCATGCGCCGTCTCGGTACGGAACTGGGGGTGGAGGCGATGACCATCTACCACCATGTGCCGAACAAGGACGCGCTGCTGGACGGGATGGTCGAGCTGGTCATCGCGGAGGCCGCGCCTCCCGAGATCGGGGCGGCCACCTGGCGGGAGGGCCTCCGCGCCTACGCCGACGCGCTCGTCACCACGCTCGGCGCCCACCCGTACATCGTGCCGCTGCTGATGTCCCGGCCCGCCGTGACACCCCGCAACCTGCGGACCATGGAGGCCGCCGTGGCGGCGCTGCACGAGGCGGGCCTCACCCTGCCCAGGGCCTTGGACGTCGTCCACTCGGTGACCAGCCTCGCCCTCGGCCATGCCGCCGTACAGGCGGGCCGCGCCGACGGGGAGACCGCCGATCTGGCCGACGTCGACCCGGACACCTACCCGGTGCTGGTGCGCGCCGCCCGGGAGGCGGGCGACACTCCGTCCCGCGCGGGCTTCGGCTTCGCCCTCGACGCGCTGCTGTCCGGGTTCGAGAGGGAACTGGCCTAGGGGCTGGACCGGCGTGGGACGAGCCTGACCAGGCAGGACGGCGGCATCGGCCGCCGGGTACGGGAACCAGGCGGACGTGTACGGCAGCTGTACGGGCAACTGCCCGTGCCCCGCACCGGACAGCGGACGTTGCCCAGACGCGGCGGATCGACAGGCCGACTGCGCGACAAGGCGGCCGGACGGCACCAAGGGGGCGGGACGGGCGGCGCAGGCGAACGTCCGGCGGCGGTGCCGGGGCCGCGCCGACCGGAGAGCGACCGGCCGGCGGCCTGGTGCGCGTACGGCAAGCTGGTCCGCCTGTGCCGCGAGCGGTCCGCACTCACCCAGCAGGCGCTCGGGGAGGCCATCGGGTACTCCCTGGAGTTGGTGGCCTCCGTTGAACAGGGCCGCCGCCCAGCGAAGGCGATGTTCACCGAGGCAGCCGAGCGCGCGCTGGGCGCCGGCGGGGCACTACGGGTACTCCAGGAGGACGTGGACCGGGCGAAACTCCCGGAGTTCTTCCGCGACTTCGCCCTGCTCGAAACGGAGGCGGTGAGCCGCTTCTCCTACGACCAGCTACTGGTCCCGGGCCTGTTGCAGACCGAGGAGTCTGCACGTCTCATCGAGCGCGCGGCAGGGGAGAAATGAACACTGAAGAGTGTGCCAGAGCGCCTGACGAACTCGTCTGGTTCAAGAGCAGCCACAGCGGCCCCGACGGCGGAGACTGCGTGGAAGTCGCCACGTCCGCCCATGCGGTCCATGTGCGGACTCAAAGCGCGTGGACATCCCCGCCCTGCGGGTGACCATGTCCCCCTGGTCCCACTTCCTCTCGGACGTCAGCGGCGTCCGCGACTGAACCGGTCCACCCGGGGTACGAGCGGCGCCGCGCCCTTCTCGGGCGCGGCGCCGATCCGTGTCCGGCCGGGGTCGCGGGACGGCCCGGGGCGAGGTTTCCGGCAGGCTCAGTGCGCGCCGTCAGGGCTCGGTGCCGCGGTGTCGAAACGGCCCGCGAGCAACGCGCCGTACCGGTCCGGCCGGGCGGGGATGTCCAGAGTGCGGAGCAGATGCCAGAGCAGGGCCTGGTTGCTGGCCACCACGGGCAGGCCGAGCCGGTCCTCGATCCGCTGCAACTCGTCCGCGATGCGGATGCCCGCGCAGCTCAGCAGCACACCGTCGATCAACGACGGGTCGAGGGTGTCCGCGAGGGCGAGCCAGCCAGCTGGTTCGATCATGGCCTGCTCGACCGGTGTGGCCCGCGGCAGCCCCAGGTGGGTGACGACCTCGATGCCGCGCTCGCGGAGGAACTCCGTCTCCGCTCGGACGACCTCGTCGGGATACGGGGTCAGCAACGCGGGTCGGCGGATCCCGGTGGCCGAGAGAGCGGCGAGCACCGCCTCGATCGTGGTGACCGAGCCGATCCCGGTCGCCTCGCCGATCCGGTTCCGGAGCCGCTCCGGCCCGGCGAGCAGCGTCGCGGCGGTGCAGTTGACCGCGATGATGTCGACGTCGGCATCCACCAGCAGCCGGGCGTGCTCTTCCACGTTCTCGACCAGGCGCAGGTCGTCCGCCGTGCCGGTGTTGCGGAACGGCAGGCGGGTGGTGACGAACTGCACCCCCTGCGGGGCCATCAACTGGATCTCGTAGTCGCACAGCCCGCCCGACGGATACAGGTGGCCGATACGGGCGAGGTGACCGAAGCCGAGGCTCACCGGCCACCGCCGACGGGCTCGGCGGCCTCCTCGTCGAGGTGGGCCGAGACGAGGTCGGCGAACCGGTCCGGCTGGTCGACCATGGGAGAGTGTCCGGCGCCGGGCAGTTCGACGGAGCGGGCGGCGGGGATTCCCGCGACGAGCACGGCCGCGTGTTCCGCGGTTCGAGCGCAGTCCTCACTGCCGCGGACCACCAGCGTCGGCGCGCTGATGCGGGAGAGTCGCGGCGTGAGGTCCAGCTCCCGCGCCGCGCCGAGGACGGCTGCCAGGTACGCCGGGTCGGTGCGCACGACCGCCTGGAGGTAGGTGTCCCAGGTCGCGTCGTCGGGGCGGCCGGTGAACAGCATCCCGACGGTGTCCTCAGCGGCGGCCCGGGACGCGGCCCCGCCCTCCCGCCCCGCCTCGATCCACCGGTCGACGGCCCGGGCGAAGCCGGGCAGGGCGCCCCGGGTGCTCGCCCCGGTGCCGACCAGGACGAGCCGGCGCACCCGCTCCGGGGTCGTGGAGGCGATGACCTGCGCGACGATCCCGCCGACCGAGTTGCCGACCACGTCGACCCGGTCGAGTCCTTCGGCGTCCATCATCGCCACCACGGCGTCGGCGAGGGTGGTCGGTCCGGGGTCGGCGGACCACTCGCCGGCGGCGGGCGAGTAGAAGTCGACGGCGTAGCACGGCCGTCCGGTCAGGTGCCGCATGGTGGAGGTCCAGAACTGCCAGCAGCCGAACCACGGGTGCAGGAAGACGACCGGCGTTCCGTCGGCGGCCGGCCTGCTCACGTGGTAGGACAGCGATGTTCCGGGGAGGGGGACGGTCCGGTGGTGGACATCCATGGCTCGGCTCCTTGGGAGGTCAGCGGGGGGCGGGGTCGGTGAGCGGTCCGGTGCGGGGCCCGCCGGCCGGCGCCGGGCAACCGTGCGGGTCCCCGAGGAAGGCGCGGACCGTCGCCGCGAACTGCTCGGGCTGGTGGTCAACGGCCGGCACTCCCGTGCCGGGCAGGACCGCCGCGCGGGCCCCGGGTATCGCGGCGGTGATCTTCGGAAGGTCCGGGAGCGAGAACTCGTCCAGTTCGCCGCAGAGGGCGAGCGCCGGTGAGCGGATCAGCCCGATCCGCTCCTCCATGCGGTAGCGGTTCACCGCCAGGTGGCCCTCCTCGACCCGGTCGAGGACGCCCAGCCCGTCCCGCACCAGGCGGTCGAGCAGGTCCGGCCGGTCCGCCGGGTAGTACGGGGCTCGGTTCTGCCAGAGCCGCGTCAGGTGCGAACCGTCCGGCGTCGGCACGACATGGTCGATCGGTGCCCGCCGGGCCACCCGCCGCCGACGCTCGGCGTCGACGAACGGCATGCCGGAGAGCACGAGGGAGTGGATCCGGTCCGGAGCGGAGGCTGCGACCTCCAGTGCGATCACCGCGCCGGTGTGGTGCCCGACGAGTGAGAACTCGTCGAGTCCCAGTCCCTCGCAGAGGTCGAGCACCCCGGCCGCGAAGAGTTCGATGCTCCAGGGCCCGGACGGTCGGGCGGACTGGCCGAAGCCCAGGGTGTCCATCGCGATGGCCCGGAACTCCCCGCCGAGCAGCGGCAGGACGTCGCGGTACTCGTCCCAGGACCGTGGGGTCTGGTGCAGCAGGAGTACCGGGGCGCCGCTGCCGTGCTCGACGTAGTGCACCTGTCCGTGGCGGGTGTCGGCGTACCTGCGGCGCGGGGTCGGGTCGGGCACGGTCACCCGACGGCCTGCTCGGTCTCGACCGGCACCTCGGCGGCCGGCTGCCGGTCGGTGTCGGCCCCGGGTATGCGCAGGAGGAGTCCGGCCGCCAGGGACACCAGACCGGTGACCGCCATGTAGCAGGCGATGGCGGTCCAGCCTCCGGTGGCGTCCAGAAGCCACGCGGAGGTGGCGGGAGCGATGGCGTTACCGGCGATGAGTCCCAGGGTGAAGCCGATCGACATGCCGGTGAACCGGACGGCCGGTGGAAAGACCTGGGAGAAGTAGGCGGGCACCACCGCGTAGTTTGCGGAGTAGCCGATGAACAGCAGCACGAAGCCCAGCACCATCAGGCCGTAGTTGCGGGTCTCCAGCAGTGCGAACCACGCGAAGGGCAGCACGACGAGGGCGGCTGCACCGGCGAGGAACACCGGCCGCACCCCGACCCGGTCGGAGAGCTTGCCGAACAGCGGCAGGCAGATGAGGATCACCACGGTCGAGGGCAGGAGCACGGAGACCATCGTGCTGTTCTCCAGGCCGAGGGCCTCCTTGCCGTAGGTCAGGGAGAAGACCGTCGTCATGGTGAAGGCGCTGCCGGCGGCGATGATGCCCACGGCCACCAGCACCACCGTCCCGAGGTGGTGGCGCAGCACGTCGAGGAGCGGCAGTTCCCGGACGGTGCCCCGCTGCTTGGCCTCGGCGAAGTCGGGCGACTCCTCCAGTGAGTACCGTGAGACGAGCCCGATGACCACGAGGAGGCTGCTGGCCAGGAACGGGATGCGCCAGCCCCACGAGAGCATCTGGTCATCGGGAAGCTGGAAGACCAGCAGGAAGACCAGGTTGGCGAGCACCAGGCCCGCGGTCGCGCCGGTGTTGACCACGGAACCGAACAGGCCGCGCTTCTTGTCCGAGGAGTGCTCCACCGTCATCAGTACGGCGCCGCCGTACTCGCCGCCGACGGAGAAGCCCTGCAGCAGGCGGGCCACGATGAGGAGGATGGGGGCGGCGATGCCGATCTGGGCGTAGTTGGGCAGCAGCCCGATCGCGAAGGTCGAGACGCCCATCAGAACGAGCGTGACGACCAACACCATCTTGCGGCCGATGCGGTCGCCGAAATGCCCGAAGACCAGGGCGCCGAGCGGCCGTGTCAGGTAGCCGACGGCGAAGCTGGACAGCGACAGCAGCGTTCCCACCGCGGGGTCCGTGGACGGGAAGAACAGTGGGGCGAAGATCAGTGAGGCGGCCAGGCCGTAGATCGCGAAGTCGTAGTACTCGATCGTCGTGCCGATCCAGCTCGCGAACACTACCCTTCTGCTCTGCTGCGCTGCGGAACGCGTCGTGGTCATGCGTCCTCCGGAATGTGGGTCGCCGAACGGGGCGGCCGGTCGAAAGGGATGTCGGCGAGATCCGCGTTCAGTTCCCAGGGTCCCTGGTCCCGCGTACATCTGGCCAATGTCAGCTCATATCGGTCGCGGCGCGGCCGGGCAGACGTTGAGGTAGGGGGGATGCACAGGTACGGACTACGAGGTCGCCATCGGTCGGACAGAAACTTCGTACGAAGCATCGTGCAATGAATCGTACTGTGTACGGTCCACTGTGCGAGCGTCAAGAGGTCGGACGAGGTTTTTCCCGGCGCCGAGCTTTCACGCCTCCGGGCGCGAGCCTGCTTCCGGCCCGCGTGGAAGAGCGGTCCAGGATGCCTGCGAGGGGACCAGCGGAACGGAGAAAGAGCCGGTCACAGCCGGGCTCAGGGCCGTACGGTGTCCCGTTCGAGCGCGCGGAGCGTGCTGTCGATGTACGCCTCGAGGCCGGCGGCGAACTGGGCGTCGGAGGGAAGCTCGGTGACCTCCGCGGCGAACTCCACCACCAGCGGGAACTCCTCGAGCGGTAGCGCGGCGTAGAAGTGGCGGCGCTGCCGGCGCTGCTCGGCCCCCTCCTCGGCGGTCGCCTTCCCCCACTGCCGGGGTGTCTGGTAACTGGCGAAGCCGATGGCGTAGGTGATGAGGAAGCCGTAGCAGCGCACGGCCATCGGCCCCGGAATGCCGGCGCCGACGAGCCGGCGGAGCACGGCCTCCATGGCGCCCCGCAGCGCGGTGGGGCTGTCCGTGATGCGGGTGGAGAAGAGCCGGACGACGCTCGGATGCTCGCGCATCATCGCGAGGAAGGCGTGCCCGACGGTGCGGAGCGCCTCGGCCGGTCCGGCGTCGGGCTCGGCGGGCAGCCGCATCCGACCCAGGACGTGGTCGGCCATGCCGTCGAGGATCTCCTCCTTGCTACGGAAGTAGCTGTAGAGGGTCATCGTGCCGGCGCCCAGCTCGGTGGCGAGCCGCCGCACCGTGAGCCGGTCCAGGTCCCCCTCCGCGTCGGAGATGCGCAGGGCCGCCTCGATGATCCGCTCGGCGGAGAGCGGGGCGTCGCCGCGCTGAGACCGCCTCTGCTGCCGCGCCATGGGGCTCCTCCTGATCGTCCGGTCAAACCGTACCGGACGACGTCCCGTTCGAGGTCCGGTACGTCGGTGATCGGCGCCCGGGCGAACCGCCTCAGCGGTACCGGCTGCTCAGGGGGCTTCCCAGAACGCCTCAAGATGCGTACCGTACTAAGTACGAGATGCTCCGCGGGAACTTCCCAACCCTTGCTCGTAATATGTACCGTACTTAGTACCGAAACTGGAGGTGGAGATGTCCGACAGCGAGACAGGCGTCCTGGAACTCGAGGTCGTCGCCCTACGGCGGGAGTCCGACTGCGTGCTCTCCGTCGAGCTGGCCGATCCCGAGCGGCGTCTGCTGCCGGCCTGGGAGCCCGGGGCCCACATCGACCTCTGGCTGCCGGAACAGGTACGCCAGTACTCACTGCTCGGCGACCCGGCGGAGCGGCACCGCTACCGGATCGCGGTGCTGCGGGAACCCGCCTCGGCGGGTGGATCCCGCTATGTGCACGAGACCCTGCGCCCGGGCGAACTCGTCGAGGTGGGAGGACCGCGCAACAACTTCCCGCTCGTGGCGGCGGAGGGCTACCTGTTCATCGCGGGCGGCATCGGGATCACGCCGCTGCTGCCGATGATCCGCCGAGTCGAGGCGGAGGGCCGCGACTGGCGACTGCTCTACGGCGGGCGCTCCCACCGCTCGATGGCGTTCCTGCCCGAGCTCGCGCCCTACGGGGACAAGGTGGCACCGCGGCCGTTCGACGAGTTCGGCCACCTCGACCTCGCGGCGGCCCTGGGCGAACCGACCGAGGGGCTGGCGGTCTACTGCTGCGGCCCGGAAGGCCTGATCACGGCCGTCGAAGAGCGGTGCGAGGCCTGGCCGGCGGGGACGCTGCACGTCGAGCGCTTCTCCGCCCGTCCCCGCGACGACGAGGACGATCTGCAGGCCTTCGAACTGGTCCTCAGCCGGTCCGACCGACGGCTCTCCGTACCCCCCGACTGCACGGCCCTCGACATCCTGGACGCGGCCGGCATCGACGTGCCGAACGCCTGCCGGGACGGTGTTTGCGGCAGTTGCGAACTCCCGGTCCTGAAGGGCCGACCCCTGCACCGCGACTCGCTGACCGAGCCCGACCGCACCGACGCGTTCCTGCCGTGCGTGTCGCGCGCCCAGACCCCCGAGCTCGTGCTCGACCTGTGAGACCGCCCGGTCCTCGACTCTGACGATCGCACGGCACGCCGTGCGCACCCCCGTTGACTGGAGACATCGTGAGCGCATCCACCGAACCGACCCCCGAAGCCGCACCCCGCAAGGTGCCGCGCAGCCGCGGCGCCGCGGGACGTTCGTCGACGAAGCCGGTCGAGCCCGGCCCGCCCGTCCAGGACGGCACCGACTGGTCGGCCTGGCCGATCTACAACTCGGCCGAGCTGGGATTCCGCAACTACTGGTACCCGACCATCTGGGCGCATCAGGTCCAGGAGAAGCCGGTGCCGATCACCCTGGCCGGCGAGCGCATCGCGCTGGTCCGCGACGGTGACAAGGTCCGGGCCCTGCACGACCGCTGCCCGCACCGTGGCGTGCCCCTGTCGCTGGGCCGCAAGGAGTTTCCCGGGACGATCAGCTGCGCGTACCACGGCTGGACCTTCGGCCTGGAGACCGGAAGGCTCGACGCCGTCATCACCGACGGCCCCGACAGCCCCATCTGCGGCAAGATCTCCGTCGCGACCTACCCCGTCGAAGAGCTCCTGGGCATGCTGTGGGTCTACATCGGCGACGTCCCGCCCGGCGAGGACCCGCCGCCGGTCGAGCGTGACATCCCCTCCGAGCTCACCGAGAACACGCTGGTGCTCGGCGGGCGGTCGGAGGTCCGCAAGGGCAACTGGCGGTTCGGTGCCGAGAACGGCTTCGACGAGGGCCACGCCAAGTACCTGCACAACACCGCGCTGTGGCGACTGTTCAAGGTCATGCCGACCTGGAACAAGACGCGCATCGTCGAGAAGGACGGCTGGCTGGTCCGGGTGCAGGACGAACTGCACTACGACGCGGAGTTCCCCGGCGTCGGCACCTTCACCAACAAGCGCTGGTGGAAGCGGGTGCCGCTGCCCGACCACCCCGACAAGAACGGCGACGCCAACCCGGTGATCTCCGCCATGGACATCCCCGGCTTCGTGTCGGTCCGGATGCCGGGCCTGCTCCGGGTGGCCTACCCGAAGTTCATCCACTACGAGTGGTACGTCCCCGTCGACGCCGACCACGTGCGCTACGTGCAGATGATGGTGCGCTTCGAGACCGGCGCCACCGCACTGGCCTTCAAGGCGAAGTACCTGGCTGCCTTCCGCTGGCTGTTCCACGGCCAGTTCACCCGGCAGGACGCGTGGATGGTCAACGTCACCGACGCCCCGCCGGAGCGGCTGTACCGGCCCGACCTGTCGATCAACGCCTGGCGCCGGCACGTCGAACAGGTGGCACCGGTCGTCCAGCCCACCGAACGCCGTGTCGGTCACTGAGCCGGCCCACGGCTGGGCCGGCGCCGCGGACGGCCCGGTCACCGTCGTCCTGCACGGCGGTGGCCCGGGCTGCCACGCGACCTCGGACTTCGGTGCGGTGCTGACGCTGCGGCCCGAACGCCGGTGGCTCTGGGTGGATCTGCCCGGCTACGGCGCCTCGGGGACGGAGCCCTCCGCGGCGCGGTTGTCCCCCTCGGCGGCCGCCGGCGTCCTCGCCGCGCTGCTGGAACGGGTCGCACCCGCCCGGGTCGACGTGCTCGCCCAGTCGTACGGCGGGCTGGTCGCGCTGAGGCTCGCGGCCGACCGGCCCGAGCGGATCGGCCGGATCGTGCTCATCGGCAGCCAGCCCACACCCGCACCGGGCGGGGCCGGCCCACTGAGCACGGATCCGGGGCTCGGCGCCCGGGTCCGCGCCGAGTACTACGGCGGGGACGGCCCCGGTCCGGCCAAGATGCGGGCGCTGATGGCGGCGTCGGAGTGGTACGACACCGCCCGCATCCCTGAGTCGACGGCACTGGCCCGGTACCGGGCCAGCGTCACCCCCGGCGCGCTCGCGACCGCCGGCCTGCCCGCCCCCGCCGAGGACCTGGGCCAGGCCCTCGGCGCCGTCAAGGCCCCCACTCTCGTCCTGTGGGGGCGCCACGACCCCTTCGCCGGCCCCGACTACGCGGCGGCCCTCGCCGACGCGCTGCCCCGCGGTGACCTCGCCGTCGTCGGCCGGACCTCCCACCATCCGCAGGCCGAGCGCCCGGCGGCCGTCGCCGCGCTCGCCGACGCGTTCCTCACCCACAGGAGCTGATTGCCGTGTCCTCTCGCACCGCTGTCCTGATCACCCTCGCCACCGTCGCGGCCGCCGTGGCCGCGCAGCGCTCCGGACTGCTCGTCCGGCTGGGGCGCGGCACCACCGTCCGCAGCGTCCGCCCGGGTGCGCGATGACCCGGCTGAACACGCGGCAACAGTCCTGGACGGAGGCTGCCTGGAAGCTCATCACCCCCGAACGGCTCACCGAACTCGTCGTCGGGATGGTCGACATCCCGAGCCCGACCGGTGAGGAGGCCGCACTCGCCCGCTGGCTGACCACGACCCTCGATGGCGCGGGGCTTGAGGCCCACTACCAGGCGATCGACGACCGCCAGGCCAACGCCGTCGGCCGGCTCCGTGGCGACGGCAGCGGCGAGGACCTGCTGCTCTACGCCCCGACCGACACCCTCACCGTCGGCGACGCGGAGGAGGACGTGCCCTGGATCGGGCCCGAGTTGCGGGCGGACATGCAGCCCCGCGCCCAGGTGCACGGTCACCATGTGCTCGGGCTCGGCGCCAGCAACCCCAAGGGCCACGGCGCGGCGGTCGTCGCCGCTGCGGAGGCGATCGCCCGAGCCCGGATACCGCTGCGCGGCGACCTCGTCGTCGGCCTCGGAGCCGGCGGGATGCCGACCAACGGCCGCACCACCCGCGGTCTGACCCGGCACAACGCCGGCCAGGGCAGCGGCTGCTCGTTCCTGCTGGAACAGGGCTGGTGGGCCGACCACGCCCTGATCGCCAAGCCGGGGTGGGCCGTCTCCTGGGAGGAGGTGGGACTCTGCTGGTTCGAGGTCCGGGTGCGCGGCACCTACACCTACGTCGGCAGCCGGCACCGGATGCCCTATGCGAACGCCATCGCCCACGCCGCCACCGTGATCGACGCCTTGGAGCGCTGGTTCCCCGAGTACGCCGCCCGGCACACCGACGGGCTGGTGGCACCGCAGGGCATCATCTCCTCCGTGGAGGGCGGCTGGCCGCGAATGGCTGCGGTGGCCCCGGCCCTCTGCCGGTTCAAGGTCGACCTGCGCACCAACCCTCGCTCGACACCCGCCGACGTACGCCGCGAGTTCGCCACCGCGATCGACGCGATCAAGGCCGCACACCCGCAGATCGAGCTCGACTGGGACATGGTGCTCGCCATTCCCGGCACCCACACGCCCGAGGACGCCCCGGTCGTCGCGGCGGCCAAGTCCGCGTGGGAGGAGATCGCCGGCCGGCCGCACGAGCCCATCGTCGCCAACAGCGGCGCGACCGACGCCAACATCCTGCGCGCACGGGGCCTGCCGACCGCCCGGATCGGCATGGACCGGATCGGCCCGGACGCCCCGCTGCCGCTGGACTTCCCCGCCGGGATGAACGTCGTCGACATCCGGGAGGCCGTCCGGCTGACCCGGGCCATCGTGCACACCGCGATCGCGGTGTGCACCGGAGAACGGCGCGCCGCATGAACGGGCGCAGCGGATCACCGTCACACCCGGCGGCCCGGCGAACGCGGCCGCACGTCGGAGAGGAGGACTCATGAGCCGACTGGTACTTGGCGTCGGGTCCTCACACAGCACCCTGATGAACACGCACTGGGCCGAAGTCGACCACCTGCCCGCGGCGCACCGGTTCCGCGACGGCCTCGCCCAGGCGCGTGACGCACTGGCCGAGGCCCGCCCGGACGCCGTCGTCGTGATCGGCTCCAACCACTTCCGCGGCATGTTCCTCGACCTGATGCCGGCCTTCACCATCGGCGTCGGCGAGGTGCGGGGCGCCGGAGAGGCCGGCACACCCGGCGGACCGCTCCCGGTCGACACCGACCTGGCCCGCCGCATCGTCGACGGCCTGGTCACCGACGGGTTCGACCCCGCGTTCTCGCTGCGGCTGACCGTCGACCACGGCATCACCCACTCGCTGCAGCACCTGCTGCCCGCCCTCGACGTGCCGATCGTTCCCGTCGTGATCAACATGTTCGCGCCGCCGCTGCCCTCCCTCGCCCGCTGCCACACGCTCGGCGCCGCACTCCGCGCCGCCGTCCAGGGCGACGGACAGGACAAGCGGATCGCGGTCATCGCCTCCGGCGGGCTCTCCCACCGGCTGCCCTGGCCCAAGTGGTTCGACACGCTCTCGGACGACGACCGCTTCCTGGTCGAGGCCTGGCTCAACGGCCGCACCTCCTGGAGCGAGTACGAGGTGCGCCGCCGGCAGATCATCCGGGCCGCCGAGCCGGACATCAACGAGGAGTTCGACCAGTGGTTCCTGCGCCTGCTCGAGACCGGTGACCTCTCCGCCCTCCTCGACCACACCGACGAACAGATCGAGAAGGAGGCGGGCAACGGCGCACACGAACTGCGCGCCTGGATCGCGATGACCGCGGCCCTCACCTCTCCCGGGGGGCCGCCGACCGGCCGCACCCTCGCCTACGGGGCCGTCCCCGACTGGCTGACCGGCATGGGCGTCAGCCTCCTCACCCCCTCGTCCAAGGAGACATCGGCATGACCATCTGGACCGACCTGACCGGCACCGGCTTCGAACTTTCCTACGCGCCGGTGAACGGAGCACGCACCCGGGTACTGCGCGCCGGCGAGGGCGAGGCCGTCGTGATGCTCCACGGCACCAGCGGCCACCTTGAGGCGTTCGTGCGCAACGTGCCGGAGCTGTCCGAGGGCTTCGAACTGCACGCCCTCGACATGCTCGGCCACGGCTACACCGACAACCCGGGCGGCGACCTGCGCATCCCGCGCTATGTGCGGCACGTGCTCGACTACCTCGACAGCCGAAACATCGAGCGGGCCCACTTCATCGGCGAGTCCCTCGGCGGCTGGGTGGCGGGCCGCCTCGCCGCCGACCACCCCGAGCGCGTCGGGCGGCTGATCCTCGTCGCCCCGGGCGGGACCGTGGCCAACCCCGAGGTCATGGACCGGATCCGCACCAGCACCAAGGCGGCCGTCACCAGCGACGACCGGGACCTCACCCGCCGCCGCCTGGAGCTGCTCATGCACGACCCGGTGAACGTCTCCGAGGAGCTCGTCGACGTCCGCCACGCGATCTACCACCGCCCGGAGTTCGTCGCCGGAATCGACGAGCTGCTGTGCCTCCAGAAGATGGAGAACCGGACCGAGGACCTCCTCAGCCCGGAGCAGATGGCCCGGATCGCCGCGCCCACCCTGATCGTCTGGGGCGCGCAGAACCCCTTCGGCGACGTGCCCGAAGCGCACCGGATGCAGGAGTCCATCCCGGGCTCGACTTTGGAGATCTTCCCGGAGTGCGGGCACTGGCCCCAGCACGAGCACGCCGACCGGTTCAACAAGCTCGCGCTGGAGTTCCTCGGCCGGGGGCGGTCTTGACCACCCCGGCAGCGGCCGGAGCGGCGGACGCCGGACTGCGGGTCGGCGTCCGCATCCCGCCGTGCGACCGGGCCGACCGGCTGGTCGGATCCGTGCGCCGGGCCGAGGAACTCGGCTTCGACCAGGTGTGGTTCCCCGACTCGCAGCTGCTGTGGCGGGACGTCTTCACGGTGCTGACCGCGGCCGCCCTGAACACCGAACGAATCGGGCTGGGCACCGCGGTCACCAACCTGGTGACCCGGCACCCGGCCGTCGTCGCCTCGGCCGCGCGCAGCGTGGCCGAGCTCGCTCCCGGCCGGTTCACCCTCGGCCTCGGCGTCGGCAACAGCTCGGTCGCCCCGATCGGCCTGCGCCCGAGCACCGGGGCGGCGCTGCGCGAGGGACTGGGCCTGCTGCGGGCGCTGCTGTCCGGACAGGAGTGGGACTTCGACGGCGTCCGCTCCCGGCTCCGCGACCCCCAGCCGGACGTGCCGATCCACGTGGCCGCCAGCGGCCCGCGGAACCTGCGGCTCGCCGGGGAGACGGCGGACGGCGTCATCCTGCTCAGCGGCGCCTCGCCGAAGACCCTGGCCGGCGCCACCGCGCGGGTGCGGGAGGGCGCCGAGGCCGCGGGCCGTACCGCTGACGAGGTGCCGCTGACCGTCTCGGCGTTCTGCGCCGTGACCGAGGACATCGAGGCCGACGCGCGACAGCTCAAGCCGATCTGCGCGTCGATCGCGCAGATGGGCGGAGCGCCCTTCCTCGCCCTCGCGGGCATCGAACTGGACGTCCCCGACCAGGTGGAGGGCGTCTACCCGGACCTCGTACACGCCGAGGACTGGGACGTCGCGGTGGAGATCTGCTCGGAGTGGGTCAGCGACGCGGCAGCCCTGCGCTTCGCCCAGGAGTTCTGTCTGTTCGGCACTGCCAAGGAGATCACCGAACGGCTCAGGGAACTGCACGCCACCGGCGTGAACGGCGTGTTCCTCCAACACGTCGGCTCCTACGACCTGCCCACCGAGCTGATCGAAAGCGTCGGCTCCGCGGTGCTGCCCGCTCTGCGGCCGGGAGCGGTCCGGTGAGCGTGCTGGAGGAGCTGGCACTGCGCGGCCGGCGTGGGGCGGAGGAGGCCGACGCCGGCACCCGGTCGTCGGCCGCCCTCCACGTCCTCGACACGCTGGGCTGCGTGGCGGCCGGAGCCTCCCACCCCGTCGCGGCTCAGCTCGCCCGGTTCGCGGCGGACACCGGCGCCTCCGGTGAGCTGCGCACTCCCGCCCTGGCCGGCCGGCACGGGCTGCGCACGGCAGTGTGGGCGGAGGCGGTACTGGGGCACGCCGACGAGTACGACGCCTTGCACCCCGCCGCCGCCGTGGTACCCGCGGCCGTGGTGGTCCCGGCCGCCCTGGCCGTGGCCGACCGCGAAGGACTGCCGGGCCGGGCGGTCGTCGACGCCGTGATCGCCGGCTACGAGGTGGTCGTCGAGGCGGGGCTGCGCTTCGGCGGACCCCGCCTCTACGGCTCCGCCTGGTGGCCGACCGCGGTCTTCGGCGCACTGGGCTCGGCCGCTGCCGCCGCCAGCCTGCTGCGCCTTGGGCACGAGGAGACCACCGCGGCCCTGGGCCTGGCCGCGGCGGGTCTCGGCGGACTGCTCAGCGCGGACGAACTCGGCGCCGGCCACTACCTGCTGGCCGGGCGCGCGGCGGCCGACGGAGTGGAGGCGGCCCAACTGGCACGCGTCGGCGCGACCGCGAGTCGGACCCTACTGGACGGGCCCGCCGCCGCGGCGCTCGGCACCGGCGCCGCACCGGCCTCCGCCGAGACCGAGCCGCACCTGAACAACTGCGTGTTCAAGGGGTATCCGTGTGCCCGGCCGCTGCACGCGGCGCTGGACGCCCTGGAGGCGCTGGCGGCGCGGGGGCTGCCGGTCGCGTCGGCCCGCCGTATCGAGATCCTGCTGCCCAAGGCGCTCCTCCGCTTCGTCACCGCCGACCGGGCACCGGCGGGCCCCACCGAGGCCGCGGCCAGCGCGGTCTTCGCCGTCGCGGCGTGGCTCCACGGCGCCGCCGCGGACGTCCGCTTCTTCAGGGGCGCGCTGCCGCGAGGCGTACCGGAGGTGGCCCTGGGCCACGCCCCCGGACTCGACGCCCACCTACCGGACCGCTGGGGCGCACGAGTGATCGTCGATCTCGCGGACGGGCAGCGGGCCGAGCAGGAGGTCCTGAGCGGCGGTGGGGGCGCCGCCCGAACCGTGCCCGGTGACGCGGTCACAGCCAAGTTCCGCCGCAACGTCGGCGCCAGGGAGGGCGATGGCCGCTGGGAACAGTGGATCGAGCGGTGTCTGTCCCTGGACACCGTGCCCGACGTCGGCGACCTGCGGCACACGCTGTGCCGGCTGTTGCGGCGGTGAGCGTTCCCGCCTCCCCACTGCTCCGTCTCCCCCCCCCCGAGGAACACCCCCATCCGCATCCCCTGATCCGTGAGGAGCCAGCATGACCAGCTACAAGATCGCCGTCATCGGCGGCACCGGCCCCCAGGGCAAGGGCCTGGCCTACCGGTTCGCCCGGGCCGGTCACACGGTCGTTCTCGGCTCCCGGTCCGCCGAGCGCGCGGAGCAGGCGGCGACCGAGATCCTGCGCCGGGCCGGCGACACCGCCCCCGTCAGCGGGGTGGACAACGCCACCGCCGCCGAGTCCGCGGACGTCGTGCTGCTCGCGGTGCCCTACGACGGTCATGCCGCCCTGGTGGAATCGCTCCGCCCCCGGCTGGCCGGCAAGACGCTGGTCAGCTGTGTGAACCCGCTCGGCTTCGACCGGCGCGGCCCCTATGGTCTGGACGTCCCCGACGGCAGCGCGGCCGAGGAGGCGCAGCGGATCGTCCCCGAGGCCCGGCTGGTGGGTGCCTTCCATCACCTCTCCGCGCCGAGCCTGTGGAACCAGGCCGGGCTGCTCGACCACGAAGACGTACTGGTCTGCGGGGACGACACCGAGGCCAAGGCGGTGGTCGTCGAACTGGCACGCGCGGTCACCGGCCGCCCCGGCGTCGACGCCGGCGCCCTGCGGCTGGCCCGTCAGCTGGAGCCGCTCACCGCCGTGCTGATCAGCGTCAACAAGCGCTACAAAGTCCGCTCCGGCATCCGCGTAGCCGGCCTCGGGCCCAAGGAATGACCGCCGTCACGACGCGCCCGCACCGGCCGTTCCGAATTCTCCCAACCGCTTCACCCGTCCCCCCGCCGGAGGTAACCCGTATGTCCGTTCCGTACCGCAGCCTGACCGCCCGGGGAGTGAGGCGGCCATGAGCGACCGTGACTCCACCGCCGTGACAAAGGCGGCAGCCGCCCTGGCGGAGGCCGCCCGGACCGGCGTGCCGTGCCCCCCGGTGGCTCCGCTCCTGTCCGCGGCGGACACCGATGCCGCCTACGCCGTGCAGCGGCTCAACATCCGGCAGGGCGTGGCCGCCGGGCGCCGGATCGTCGGCCGCAAGATCGGGCTGACCTCTCCGGCAGTGCAGCGCCAACTCGGCGTGGACCAGCCGGACTTCGGAGCGCTGTTCGCGGACATGGCCGTGGCCGAGGGCGATGTGGTGCCCGCCGGGCGACTCCTGCAACCCAAGGTGGAGGCCGAGGTCGCGCTGGTTCTCGGCAGCGACCTGCCGCACGACCAGTGCACCGTCGTCGACGTCATCCGCGCGGCCGACTTCGCGCTTCCCGCCCTGGAGATCGTCGACAGCCGGGTGCGGGACTGGGACATCACCATCGCCGACACCATCGCCGACAACGCCTCAAGTGGCCTGTTCGTGCTGGGCGGTCAGCCCGTGCCGCTGACCGGACTCAACCTCCGTACCGTCCGGATGACCATGCTCCGCAACGGTGAGGCGGTCTCCGAGGGCACCGGTGCCGACTGCCTCGGCAGCCCCCTCAACGCGGCCGCCTGGCTGGCCTCGACCCTCGCGGGGATGGGGGACCCGCTGCGGGCGGGGGACCTCGTTCTGACCGGAGCCCTGGGGCCGATGGTGACCGTCACCCCGGGTGATGCTTTCGAAGCCCGTATCTCGAACCTGGGTTCCGTCCGGGTCGCCTTCGAGGCGGAAGGAGAGAACGAATGAGTAGTGAGACGACCCCCCGGACCAAGGTGGCGATCATCGGGTCGGGGAACATCGGCACCGACCTGATGATCAAGGTGCTGCGGCTGTCGGAGAGTCTGGAGGTCGCGGCCCTGGCCGGCATCGATCCGGCCTCCGACGGCCTGGCCCGCGCCCGCCGCCTGAAGGTGGCCACCACCCACGAGGGCGTCGACGGCCTGGTGCGGATGGACGAGTTCGCCGACGTGCGGATCGTCTTCGACGCCACCTCCGCCGGCGCCCACCAGCGCCACGAGACGGTGCTCCGCCCACTCGGCCGCACCCTGGTCGACCTCACCCCGGCCGCCCTGGGCCCCTACGTGGTGCCGCCGGTCAACGGCGACGCCCACCTCGGAGCGCCGAACGTCAACATGGTCACCTGCGGTGGTCAGGCCACCATCCCCGTCGTCGCCGCGGTCAACGCCGTCACCCCGGTCCACTACGGCGAGATCATCGCCTCCATCGCCTCCCGTTCGGCCGGCCCCGGCACCCGGGCGAACATCGACGAGTTCACCGAGACCACCCGGGCCGCCATCGAGCAGGTCGGGGGCGCCGCCCGCGGCAAGGCGATCATCATCCTCAACCCCGCCGAGCCCCCGCTGATCATGCGGGACACCGTGCACTGCCTGGTCTCCGACTGCGACACCGAGGCCATCACGGCCTCCGTCGAGCGGATGGTCGGCCGCGTCCAGGCCTACGTGCCCGGTTACCGGCTCAAACAGAAGGTGCAGTTCCACCGGGTGGCGACGGACGACCCGCTGCGCTCCCTGCTGCCGACCGGGGCCACCGGCGGCGAGGCGCTGAGAGTCTCGGTCTTCCTCGAGGTCGAGGGGGCCGCCCACTACCTGCCGGCCTACGCCGGAAACCTCGACATCATGACCTCGGCCGCGCTGCGCACCGCGGAGCACATGGCCGCCCACCGCGCCGGCGAAGGGGCCGCCCGATGAGTACGACCGACACCGACAGGGCCGCCACCCCGACCGCCCTGTACATCCAGGACGTCACCCTGCGAGACGGTATGCACGCCATCCGCCACCGCTACACCGTCGAACAGGCCCGCACCATCGCCGCGGCGCTGGACGCCGCCGGCGTCTCCGCGATCGAGATCGCCCACGGCGACGGCCTGTCCGGCTCCAGCATCAACTACGGTATCGGCGCCCACACCGACTGGGAGTGGATCGAAGCCGTCGTGGACGCCACCCGGCACGCGGTCCCGACCACGCTGCTGCTGCCCGGCATCGGCACCCTCCACGACCTCAAGCGGGCCTACGAGTTGGGCATCCGCTCGGTGCGCGTCGCCACCCACTGCACGGAGGCGGACATCTCCGCCCAGCACATCGCCGCCGCCCGCGAGATGGGCATGGACGTCGCCGGCTTCCTGATGATGTCCCACATGGCCGAGGCCGAGGAACTCGCGCGTCAGGCCAAGCTCATGGAGTCCTACGGCGCGAACTGCCTCTACGTCACCGACTCCGGCGGCCGGCTGACCATGGACGGCGTGCGGGACCGCTTCCGCGCCTACCGCGAAGTCCTCGATCCACGCACCGAGCTGGGCATCCACGCGCACCACAACCTCGCCCTGGGCGTGGCCAACTCCGTCGTCGCCGTGGAGAACGGTTGCACCCGCGTCGACGCCTCGCTGGCCGGCCAGGGGGCGGGCGCCGGCAACTGCCCGCTGGAGGCCTTCGTCGCCGTCGCGGACCTGATGGGCTGGGAGCACGGCTGCGAGCTGTTCCCGCTCATGGACGCCGCCGACGACCTCGTCCGCCCGCTGCAGGACCGGGAGGTCCGGGTGGACCGGGAAACCCTCAGCCTGGGCTACGCGGGGGTGTACTCCAGCTTCCTGCGCCACGCCGAGGCCGCCGCCGAGCACTACGGCCTGGACACCCGCAGCATCCTCGTCGAGGTCGGCCGCCGCGGCATGGTGGGCGGCCAAGAGGACATGATCACCGACATCGCCCTGGACCTCGTGGCCCGTGCGGAGAGCGCGGGGTGACCTGCCGAACGGGTTCCGACCCGAGTGACGGCCCGGTGCCTCAGCGCACCGGGCCGTCCGCGGAACAGCGGGCCGCTCGACTTCTTTCAGGCGGCTCTCCGGCCGGACCGGCGGCGTCGGTACCGAGTCCGGCATCAGAACGGTGACCCCCGTCAGGACTCCGTGCGGAACATCAGGTCCGTCTCGTGGGTGGTGAAGCCGAGGCCCTCGTACACCTTCACCGCCGGGGCGTTGTCGGCGTCGACGTACAGCATGGCGGTGGGCAGCCCGCGGGAGGCCAGGTGGCGCAGGCCGATGGCGGTGAGCGCCTTGCCGAGGCCCCCGCCCTGCGCCTGCGGGTCGACACCGAGGACGTACACCTCGCCCAGCCCCTCCCCCGCGTGGACCTTGGTCCAGTGGAAGCCGACCAGCCGGCCGTCCTCCCGCACCGCTAGGAAGAAACCCAGCGGGTCGAACCAGGGCTCGGCTTTGCGGGCGTCCAGGTCCTGCTGGGTGAGCGAGCCCTGTTCGGGGTGGTGGGCGAAGGCCGCGGCGTTGGCGGCCAGCCAGGCCTCGTCGTCCTCACCGGGCCGGAAGGTACGCACCGTCACCCCCTCGGGCAGCCTCGGCTCGTCCAGTTCCAGACCGGCCAGCGGGCGGCGCATCTGCCGGAGTTCCCGGAAGAGCGTCATGCCCAGCACCTGCGCCAGATGCCGGGCGGCGGGCCCGCCGCCGTGCGCCCAGACCCGCAGCCGCCGGTCGGTCTCCCGGAGCAACGCCTGGGCCAGCGCCCGGCCGTGGCCGCGGCCCCGGTGGGCGGGGTGGACCAGGAGCTCCGCGGACGGAGCCTCCACCGGGTCGGTCCCGTCGATCTGCGCGTAGCCGATGAGGGTGCCGTCCGCCGCCCGCAGCAGCAGGTGGCGGACGCCCTCCCGGGCTCCGCCGGCCAGCAGCAGCCGGCCCTGTTCGGAGACGGCTTCCCGGCCGTCCGTCCGGGCGCCCTCCGCGATGAGCTGCACTACCTCCCGCACCACGTCGGGTGCCGGTTCCCGTAGGACATCGATCGCGCGCCCCATGCCCGTCCGCTCCACTGCGTCGCTCATACCGTCGAGCCTACGACGCGCCGGGGGACGGACGGATCAACCCGGCTCGACTTTCCCCCGGCTGTTCGCCCCGGACCCGAACTCTTCCGGCGCCGTTCCCCCGTACGTCATTATCACGCCCGACCGCTGACACCTACGCGCGTCAACTGTAGGCTGCCGGAGCTCAGGGCTCCCCAGCTGACCGCTGGGGAACGTGGTGTGCCGGGCGACCACTCCGTGCGGAGCCCCTCATCGTCACGTACCGCTGTTCTGCGGTGCGGTTCGCCCGCCGGAGCGCGGGAGTTCGCGGCGGCCACCAGCGTCACCAAAAGGGGAAGATATGCCAGCGAAACCTCAACGGCGCCGTTTCGCACGCCGGTTGACAGCCGGTGCGGCCGTGCTCGCCGCCGCCGGAGTGCTGTCGGCCGCCGTGCCGGCCGGCGCCACCGGCGGGCACTCCGCCGGTAGCCACCACGGCCACGGGCACGGGCACGGGAAGGGCCACGGCAAGGGCCAGGGCCCCACGGTCGACGTGCAGTTGCTCTCGTTCAACGACTTCCACGGCAATCTCGAACCGCCCACCGGATCCTCCGGCCAGGTGACCGTGGAGCACCCGGACGGGACCAGCGAGCAGGTCGACGCCGGTGGTGTGGAGTACCTGGCCTCGTCGCTGCGGAAGGCCCGCAAGGGCCACGACTACAGCATCACCGCGGCGGCGGGCGACCTCATCGGCGCCAGCCCGCTGGTCTCGGGGCTGTTCCACGACGAGCCGACCATCGAGGCGATGAACAAGCTCCGTCTCGACGTCACCAGCGTGGGCAACCACGAGTTCGACGAGGGGCGCGCGGAGCTGGAGCGCATCCAGCGGGGCGGCTGCCACCCGGAGGACGGCTGCTTCGAGAAGGGCAAGGTCTTCGGCGGCGCCGACTTCCCGTACCTCGCGGCCAACGTCACCGACGAGAAGACCGGAAAGCCGATCCTCAAGCCGTACACCGTCTGGAAGCACAAGGGCGTCAAGATCGGCTTCATCGGTGTGACGTTGGAGGGCACCCCCGACATCGTCACCGCCGAGGGGGTCAAGGGCCTCAAGTTCCACAACGAGGTCAAGACGATCAACAAGTACGCCAAGGAGTTGGAGCGGCAGGGCGTTAGGTCCGTCGTGGCGCTGATCCACGAGGGCGGCGAACCGGTCAGCGGCGCGTACAACTACGACTGCGACAGCCCGGGCCCCGGCGACGGCATCTCCGGCCCGATCGTGGACATCGCCAAGAACGTCGACTCCCGGGTCGACGCGCTGGTCACCGGCCACACCCACCAGGCGTACACCTGCACCATCCCGGACCCCTCGGGCAAGCCGCGCACGGTCACCTCGGCGTCCTCCTTCGGCAAGCTCTACACCGACACCACGCTCACCTACGACCGCCGCACCAAGGACATCGTGCGGACCTCGGTCGCCTCGGCCGGCGGCCGGACGGCGAACCACGTGGTGCGCCGGGACCAGCCCGCGGCGCGGGACATGACCGCTCTCATCAAGCGGTGGAACGACCTGGCCGCGCCGATCGCCAACGAGGCCGTCGGCTACATCTCGGACGACATCCCCGGCCGCGGGGCGACGACCCCGGAGTCCCCGCTGGGTGACCTGATCAGTGACGCGCAGTTGGCGGCTATGGCACCGGAGGACAAGGGCGGTGCGGAGATCGCGCTGATGAACCCGGGCGGTATCCGCTCCGACCTGTCGTACCCGGCATCCGGTGGCGAGGGCGACGGCGTGGTGACCTACGGCGAGGCCTTCACGGTGCAGCCGTTCACCAACATGATGACCGCCATCGACCTGACCGGAGAGCAGCTGATCACCGCGCTGCGGCAGCAGGTGAGCGGCGGCAACGAGGAGTCTCCGAAGATCCTCCAGGTCTCGGAGGGCTTCAGCTACACGCTCGACATGACGAAGTCCGGCGCGGATCGGATCGTCGTCGACTCGGTGCGGTTGAACGGTGAGCCGATCGACCCGAGCCGGACCTACCGGGTCGCGATGAACGAGTTCCTCTCCGGTGGCGGCGACGGTTTCACCGTGCTGGCGGAGGGCGGTAACAAGCTGGTCGGCGCCTCCGACCTGGACGCGTTCAACGCCTACCTGACCGAGAACTCCTCGGCCGACTCCCCGCTGGCCCCGCCGAAGGCGGACCGGATCACGGTCGTCGAGTAGGCGCGGACCGCCGAGTAGGCGCGCCCCGCTCACGGCCGCGGATCGGCCGGTGAGCGGGGCGCTGTCGCGTCAGGCTGCGCCGGAGCGGGAGGCGTGGGGTGCCGGGCCGAACCGCGGCCCCTCGTCAGACGCTGAACTCCTCGACGAGCGTCCACATGGTCTCGAAGGCGGGTTTGGGCGCGTAGTCGTCGGTGGTGAGACCGAACTGGTGGAACAGCCCCGGGTTCGAGCTGTCGGAGTCCCGTAGCGAGAAGTGCGTGTAGCCGCTCAGTCCCAGCCGCCTCGCATGAGCCGCGACGGTCCGGACCACGGTCTCGACCACATCGGCCTGGCGGTCGGCGGGTCGGTCCGGTCCGGTGGGCCAGCCGTGCTCGGTGATGTGCAGCGGCAGGTGCCCCAGGCCCGCCGGGGTCAGCAACGCGTCCCGGTGGTGCCGTAGCAGCCCCTCGACCGCCGGTGCCAGTTCGGCGGCGGCGACGGGCTGGAAGACGTCGGGGAAGAAGTCCAGGCCCACGTAGTCCAGGTCGCCGATGAACTCCTCCCCGCCCCGGCCGGTGAGTTCGGCGACGAACGAGGCGGCCGGTCCGAACAGCGGCGTGGTGTTGAACCCGACCCGCAGGTGTCCGTGTCCCAGTTCTCGGGCCCGCGCCTTGGCCGCGGCCACACCTCGGACGATCGCCTCCCGCACCGCCGGGTAATAGCCGTCCAGCACGGGGTTCGACGCGACGTTCGGCTCCTCCGCCACCTGCAGGGTGCTGGTGACCGCGCCGTACTGCTCGACCAGCTCGCGCAGGAAGTCGCAGTAGCCGTCGACATCCGCGGCGGCGGACCGGTACTGCGCCACCAGGTCCAGTCTCCGCCCCCGCACGGCGTACTGGTCCGCGGCGGTGGGCGTCTCGGTCAGGTGCGGCTCGCCGAGCCGGGTGGTGTCGTCGAAGCCGAGGTAGGCGCGTACCAGGAAGGGGCGACCTGCTCGGCCCTGGAGACGGTCGAGCACGCTCGCCACCCGGGTCGGGTCGTCGGGCGGACCGCTGGTGAGTCCGCCGGCGTCGTCCCCGCAGACTCCACCGGGGTATATCCCGAAGAGCAGGCCGTCATGGGTTGTCGCTGTCATGCCTTGGAGTCCTCTCCGTCCAGGGACATGGGAGACCCGGGGGTCGCCGAGGAGGCGGCCGGCCAGGTGAGGGAGCCGGTGCGGATGTCCTCGACGACGGCGTCGATCCAGGCCGTCTCGGCACGATCCAGGCTGAGCGCGTACTCGGCTTCGATGACGTGGAGGCGGGTCACACCGGCCGCCAGGGCGTCCGCGAGCCGCTTCTCATCGGCCGCCATGCGCTCCCGGAGACGTCGGGAGCGCTCCGTCAACGCCTCCTCCGCTCCGCTCGGCCCGAGGGCACCGAGGTAGGTGACGGCTCCGAGGAACTGCGCGAACTCCCGCCGGGGGTTCCGGATCTGCGAGTCGAGTCGTCGTACGAGCTCCTCATGGCCCGATTCCGTGAGGGCGTAGACCGTCCTTTCCGGGCGGTTGCCCGAACGCTGCTGGCCCTGCGAGGCGATCCAGCCGGCTTCGGCCAGGGCGGCGACGGTGTTGTAGAGCGTGCCCCGGTTGATCGCGGAGGCGTGGTTGTCGCTGCGTTTTCGCAGCTCGTACAGGATCTGATGGGGATGCGAGCTCTGCTCCAGCAGCAGGCCCAGCACCGCGAGAACGATCGGGTTGTCAAGAGCGCGGCGTGGCATGATCGAACTCTATCAGTCTAAATAGACTAACCAACCGCCATCGATCGGGCCCTTCCGCCAACTCCCTTTGGCACGCAGCGAGATCGATCGACCTGGACCCGGCCACCCGGCGCCGCCGGCTTCCAGGCGGCGCCTGTCGACCCATTCGGTGGGGGTCGGCGATCGACGGACGCGGAACGACCCCAGGAACGCGGAATGACGGACCACGGGCCCACGGCAACCAGCGGCGCCGTCAGGGAAACCCGCCCGGTCTACCGAGCAGGCTGCCCGGGTCCGACGCCCCGGAGACGCTGATTCTCAGGCGCAGCCGCAGGAGCGGCGTACCACGAGTCGGGACGGGAACTGCTTGAGCCGCTCCTGCCGGGGGCCGGGCACCCGGAGTCCGTCGTCGAGGACCAGCCCCACCGCGGCGTCCGCCATCGCCCGCCGGTCCGAGGCGACGGTGGTCAGCGGCGGGTCGGTGAGCGCCGCTTCCTTCACATCGTCGAAACCGGCCACGGCCAACTCCCCGGGCACGTCGATCCGCAGCTCCCGCGCCGCCCGCAGCACCCCGATGGCCTGGTCGTCGGTGGCGCAGATGATGGCCGGCGGCCGGTCCGGGCCGGCGAGCAGCTCCAACGCGACCTGGTAGGACTCGTAGCGGTTGTAGAGCGACTGGAACAGCCGGCCCTCGGTGGAACGGCCGGCCTCGTGCATGGCCCGCCGCCAACCCTCGATGTGGTCGGTGACCGGGTCGCCGATCACGGGCGTCGACTCGACACCGCCCAGGCAGGCCACGTAGGGGTGACCGTGCTCCAGCAGGTGCCGGGTCGCCAACTGGGCGCCGCCCACGTCGTCGGTGACGACCGCCATGTCGTCGATCGCGTCCGGCCGCCGGTGCATCAGCACCAGCCGGGCGTCCCAGGCCTCGATCTCGGCCGCCGCGTGCTCGCTCGGCCCCTGGCTGATGAGGATCAGCCCGGAGACCCGCATACCGAGGAACGCTCGCAGATAGTGGACTTCGCGTTCGTCCCGGTAGTCGGAGTTGCCGACCAGCACCATCTTCCCGCGGTCGGCGGCGGCCTGTTCCACGGCATGGGCCATCTCCGCGAAGAAGGGCTGCCGCGCGTCCGGGAGGATCAGGCCTATGAGGTCGGTACGTCGGCTGGCCATCGCCTGCGCGACCCGGTCCGGCCGGTAGCCGAGCTCCTTGATCGCGTTGAGCACCCGCTCACGGGTGGCCGGTGCGACCGGTCTCGGTCCGTTGTTGATGACGTAGCTCACCACGGCGGTGGATGTACCCGCCAACCTCGCTACGTCGTCCCGCGTCACCTTGGCCACAGTGCGTAGTCTACGCGGGATGACGTGGGCGATCGCAGGGCGCATGGCGGCGCGGGGCCAAAGCCCCCACACACCTCTCCAACACCTCCACACACCCGCCGCTCAGCCTCCACCCTCAACTCCCCCAGCCCGCTCGGACGTCCGCGGCCACCGGCGCGGCGGCGCCCGCCCCCCGCGGCGCGGTGGTCCGCTCGGCCCGCTCCGGCAGTACGAAGCGGTAGCCGACGTTGCGGACGGTCCCGATCAGCGACTCGTGCTCCGGCCCGAGTTTCGCGCGCAGCCGCCGCACATGGACGTCCACCGTGCGGGTGCCGCCGAAGTAGTCGTACCCCCAGACGTCCTGCAGGAGCTGGGCCCGGGTGAAGACCCGGCCGGGGTGCTGGGCCAGGTACCTGAGCAGCTCGAACTCCTTGAAGGTGAGATCGAGCACCCTGCCGGCGAGCTTCGCGCTGTACGCCGCCTCGTTGATCGCGAGGTCTCCGCCGCGGATCTCGTCCGGCAGGTCCTCGGCCGCCAGTCGCCGCCGCCCGGTCACCAGCCGGATCCTCGCCTCCACCTCCGCCGGACCCGCGGTGTCCAGCAGGACGTCGTCCACTCCCCAGTCCGCGTGGACGGCGGCCAGTCCGCCCTCCGTCACGATCAGGAGCAGCGGGGCGTCCAGCCCGGTGGTGCGCAGCAGCCGGCACAGCGAACGCACCCGGGGCAGGTCCTGCCGCCCGTCGACGAGGACCACCTCCGCCGTCGGGGCGTGCACCAGGGCCGCGCCCTCGACCGGCGCCACCCTGGCCTCGTGCAGCAGCAGGTCCAGGGCCGGGAGCACCTCTCCGGGCGTGCGGGGCTGGTCGGCGGGGGTGTCCGTGAGGAGCAGCAGGGTGCTCATCGTCCGCTGGCCATGACCGTCGGTCCCTCCTCGCCCGCGAAGGCCCAGCGCCGCGCACACGGGCGGTGCCCGGTGCCGCGTCGGGCACCGGAAGCACGAAAGGACCCGGGGGCGGCGCTGCCCGGATCCTCCCGGTCACAATAACGCACGTGTCCTCCCAGTCAGCCGGCGAATCCGGCCGTTTCCCCCACTCAGCCGCCCAGCCCGCCCAGCCCGCCCGGCCTCCGAAGCAACCGGGGCGACCGGGCGGAGGCGGGACGCGTGCTGCCCTGCTGACCGACGACGGAGTGCGGATCGAGGCTCTCCACCAGCCCAGGACCGGGGCTGGTGGAGAGACCGCCCAACCGGGCGAGGGCCCGGCGATCGTGGTCGCGCACGGTTTCACCGGCTCGCTCGACCGGCCGGCGGTCCGGCGGGTGGCGGCGGTGCTCCGGCGGCACGCGGCGGTCGTCACCTTCTCCTTCCGCGGCCACGGCCGCTCCGGTGGACGCTCCACCGTCGGCGACCGCGAGGTGCTCGACCTGGCCTCGGCGGTCCGCTGGGCGCGGTCGCTCGGCCACCGGAGGGTGGCCACGATCGGCTTCTCAATGGGCGGCTCGGTGGTGCTGCGGCACGCCGCGCTCCACCGGCCGGGCGGGCCGGACCGCCCCACCGCCGCGACCCCGCTCGGCCCCCGTGCGACCGGCTGCACCGTGCCGCACCGCGACCGGCTGCCGGCGTACTCCGACGCGGTGGTCTCGGTGAGCGCCCCGGCCCGCTGGTACTACCGCGGCACCGCACCGATGCGGCGGGTGCACTGGGTGATCACCCGGCCCGCGGGCCGGGTGGTGGGCCGCTACGGGCTCCGCACCCGGATCCACACCGAGGACTGGGACCCGGTGCCGTTGCCGCCGGTGGCGGCCGTGCCGCTGATCGCCCCGACCCCACTGCTGATCGTCCACGGCGACCAGGACCGGTATTTCCCGCTGGACCATCCGCTCTCCCTGGCCGAAGCCGCGGCGGGGGCGGCCGACCTCTGGATCGAGCGCGGCCTGGGTCACGCGGAGAACGCGGTCGACGACCGGCTGCTGACCCGGATCGCCGGTTGGCTGGCCGAAAGCTCGCCGGGGCCGGGGCAGCGGCACAACGCACCGCGAAACACGTCATGATGGGGGCGGCGTCCGCCGGGCGCCGCCGAAGAACCCCGACCCCTCGCCAGAACGGATCCGGCACGAACCCGCGACGACAGGAGTCACCCATGGCAGCGACAGCAGGCACCATCCGGTACTGGGCGGCGGCCAAGGCCGCAGCGCGGACCGCCGAAGAGCCCTACGAGGCGGGCACGCTCGCCGAAGCTCTGGAGGCGGCCCGGCAGCGGCACACCGCCGAGTTCGCCCGGGTGCTGGTCCGCTGCTCCTTCCTGGTGGACGGCGACCCGGTCGGCAGCCGGAGCCACGACTCGGTCGAACTGACCCCGGGCGGAACGGTCGAGGTGCTCCCACCATTCGCCGGAGGGTGACCCCCCGCACATGACCGACCAGTCTCAGAACCCGTACCTCCGCCCGGAGCCGGACGGCCCCGGCCGGCCGGGCACGCCGACCGGACCGCTCGCGCCGACGGCGACCGCCCCGGACGCCGCCTCGGCGGGCAGCCCGGCCCCACCGGCTCCCGAGCCGTCGCCCGCACCGCCGAACCCGCTGACGGCGGCCCAGCGGGCGCGCGCCGAGGGCCGCTCGCCGATCATCGCCCCCGGCCTGCAGCCGGCGCTGCTGACCGTCGTCCTCGCCGGGCTGGTCGCGCTCGCCGCACCGCTCCCCCGCCCGCTGGCCGCCGTTCCGGTCGTGCTGCTCCAGGCGGTGACGGCGGCCGGCTGGTACCGGCTGAACGGCATGTGGCCGGCCCGGCAGGGCATCGCCCTGGCCTTCGCCGGGGGCGTCGTCGCGGACGTCGGGCTGCTCGCGGTCGACCGGTCCCACGCCCCCACCGTGGCGCTGGGCACCCTGGGTGTCTGGTGCCTGCTGGTGCTGGTGCTCCAGCTGCGGAACCGCAGCTCGGCCGACGAGCGGCTGTACGCGCTCACCGCCGGGGTCGCCGCCGCCGCGGTCACCGTACTGGCCGCGGGTCATCTGGCCGCCGCCGCGGAGTCGTCCGACCTGGTGGTCGCCGGGGCGGTCGCGGTGGCCGCCGCCGTGCTCGTCCGCGCGCTGCCGCTGCCGGCTCCGCTCTCCCCGGTCCTCGCGTTGGCCGTCGCCGCTGGCGCGGGTCTGGGAGTGGGACGGCTCCTCGCCCTGAACGACCTCACCGGCACCGTGACCGGTCTCACAGCCGGGCTCTGCGCGCTCATCGGGCTGCGCGTGGCGAGTTACGACTACCCCTCTCGTTTCGTGCATATGACGGCCGGTGTCGCGCTGCCGCTCACCATGGCGGGCCCCATCGTCTACGTACTGAGTCGAACAATCGCCTGACCGTCCGGTTAAGCTCGCCAGGGGGCACGGGGCTCAAGGACAACCCTTCAGTACATGTGATCGACATGGGGGAACGGACCGATGCGGGCATTGCGAATAATCCTCATCCTCGTCGTAGTGCTCGGCGGGCTCTTCGTCGCTGCCGACCGCCTCGCGGTCAATCTCGCGGAGAAGAAGGCAGCGGAGAAGATCCAGAGCAGCCAGGGCCTTCCCGGCACCCCCAAGGTGTCGATCAAGGGATTCCCCTTTCTGACCCAGGTGATCAGCAAGAAGTTCGGTGAGGTCGACCTGGAGCTCGACGGCATAGAGCACGAGGCGGCCGGCCACACGATCCGGGTCAGCTCGCTGTCGGCCCGGCTGTCGGATGTGCGCATCGGCGGGGACTTCTCCTCCGCCACCGCCGAGCGGGCCACCGGTACCGCGCTGATCGGCTACGACGACCTGACCAAGGCCGCCGACGAGAACGTCACCCTCGGCTACGGCGGCAAGAACAAGGACGGCAAGGGCCAGGTCAAGGTGACCGCGAACGTGCCGCTGCCGCTCGGTCAGTCCTTCGAGCACAGCGTGGTGAGCACCGTCTCGGTCAGCGGCAGTCACACCGTGCGGCTGCGCGCCGTGGCCATCCCGGCCAGCCAGATCCCGGGGCTGGAGGACATGGTCCGGGAGAAGATCGACATGGACAGCAAGATCGGCGGCCTCCCCGAGGAGCTGTCGCTGGAGAGCGTCAACGCGACGAAGGACGGCATAGAGCTGACCGTCAGCGGCAAGGGCGTCAAGCTCGCCGGCTGACCTCGCCGGTCGCCCGCCCGAGCGGCGGGGCGCCGCCCGAAACCGGGCGGCGCCCCGCCGCTTGCGCGTCCCGCCCCGGTAAGGCCGGATCCCGCCCCCCGTTTCGGCATACGGACAGCCGAGGAAGAGAGCCTCCGGAACCGCCCGCACCGGCGGCCGGTGCGGGCCGCCCAGGCCCCGCCACCCCACCACCTATCTCATTATTCGACCATTCGTGTCTCAACATTCGACATGCCGGTGACATGCCGGGCTCAGCTCCTTACGATCGGGGATATGAAGCGACAGGCGGATCTCACAGAGCGGCGGGCAGTAGACCTGTGCCGTATGGCCGCCATGCTCTGTCGCCCTGTCTGAGCCGGAGTTCCCCACTCCGCTTCCCCCCGCCCGCGCCCCCTCGCAGGGGCCGTCCCGCCCAGCGCGTCCGACCGGGCCCCGGCGCCACAGCGAACCGAGCCTCAGCCGAACGCTGCCCGTCGACGCACCCCCGCGCGTACCGCGCACCCGCACCTGCCCCGGAGGAGAGAGCATGAGCCGCAGTGACGTCCTGGTGGACGCCGACTGGGTCGAGGCCCACATCGACGACCCCAAGGTGGTCATCGTGGAGGTGGACGAGGACACCTCGGCCTACGACAAGAACCACATCAAGAACGCGGTGCGGATCGACTGGCGCCAGGACCTCCAGGACCCGGTCCGCCGCGACTTCGTCGACCGGGAGGGCTTCGAGAAGCTGATGTCCGCCCGGGGCATCGCCAACGACGACACCGTCGTCCTCTACGGCGGCAACAACAACTGGTTCGCCGCCTACGCCTACTGGTACTTCAAGCTCTACGGCCACCAGGACGTACGGCTGCTGGACGGCGGCCGCAAGAAGTGGGAGCTGGACTCCCGCGACCTCGTCGAGGAGGTCCCCACCCGTCCGGCGACGGAGTACCGGGCCCAGGAGCAGGACCTCTCCATCCGGGCCTTCCGGGACGACGCGGTGGCCGCGATCGGCAAGCTCAACCTGGTCGACGTACGCTCCCCCGACGAGTTCAGCGGCAAGCTGAACGCCCCGGCGCACCTCCCGCAGGAGCAGGCGCAGCGTTCCGGGCACATCCCCACCGCCCGCAACATCCCGTGGTCGAAGAACGCCAACGACGACGGCACCTTCAAGAGCCAGGAGGAGCTGCGGGCGCTCTACGAGGCCGAGGGCGTCGACCTGTCGACGGACACCGTCGCCTACTGCCGCATCGGGGAGCGCTCCGCGCTCTCCTGGTTCGTGCTCCACGAGCTGCTCGGCCAGCCGAACGTCAAGAACTACGACGGTTCCTGGACGGAGTACGGCTCCCTGGTGGGCGTGCCGATCGCGCTCGGCCCCGCCGACTGACCCAAACCACCGAAGCCGGAGGAAGAACATGTGTGGAGCGACGGTCGGCGGCCCGGATCTCACGGGCGTCGATGTCACCCGGCAGACGATCATCCAGGGCTCCGTGGTCCGCGACGGCGAGCCGGTCTCCGGCTACGTGCGGCTGCTGGACGGCGGCGGCGAGTTCACGGCCGAGGTCCCGACCTCGGCCACCGGACAGTTCCGCTTCTTCGCGGCGCCGGGCACCTGGACGCTCCGGGCCCTGGTGCCCGGGGCGACCGTGGACCGCACGGTCGTCGCCCAGCGCGGCTCGGCGGCGGACGTCACCATCAGCCTCTGACCACGGACACGATCGAACCCACCCGGGCCCCAGCCGACGCTGGGGCCCGGCCCCGTTCCGGAGCACCAGGTCCCCGCAGCCCTTCGCCACCCCACCGAGCCACCGCGACAGCCGAAACCACCACAGGCCGCCAGCATCGGACGGTGCGCGACGACGGACGGGAGGGGGCGGGGCCGGAGCGGGCGGGGGTGCCGGGACGGCGCCGGATATTTGCGGGGCCAACCCACCCGCACCCGAATACACACCCGCACAGCCCCGTAAATAGCCGGTCACGGCACCCCCACCCGCGCAGGCCACGACCCCGCACCACCCACCGGCACGCCACCCACCGCACGCCCCCCGAGCCGGCAGCCCCACCGAGCCGGCAAGGCCCGCCCCCACCCACCACCAAGACCACCGGCACCCGCAGCACCCACCGATCGGCCCGCCCACACTGAAGTCCCACCCCACCGGACGTAGCCTGAGGGCATGTACCGGCGACGACGCCGTCGCGTCTACCTGGCCATGATGCTGACGTGCCTGGCGCTGTTCATCCTGGCCTGGGCCGGGGTGCGCATGTGGTCGCTTCCCGGCGCCATCGGCATGTGCCTGTTCGCGATGCTCATCCCACCGGTGGCGGTGATCATCGGAAATCGCCGGGCACCGGGCGAGCGCTGGTGGGACGAGCCCGAACCGCCGAAGCCTCCCGACTGGCAGCGGCGGGAGGAGCTGAGGCGCGAACAGCATGAGGAGCGGCTCCGGCGGAAGCGCCGTCGAGACCGCTGACCGCACGACCGGCCAGCGGACGGGCGACGTCCACCGGCGCGCCGTGACCGGCCGGGTGGGTCAGTAGACGAGCGCCTGCGCCCCGTCCGCCATCGCCTCGCTGACGAACACCTGCGCACCGGCGATCCGGACGCCGTCCAGGATCTCCTTCTCCGTGATGTCCCGGCGTGCCGCGCACTGGGTGCACAACGTCACCTGCCCGCCGGCGAGCACGGCGTCGAGCAGGTCGGGCAGCGGCGGGGCGTGCGGGAGCTCGAACTCCGCCGCTCGGCCCGGGAGCGCGAACCAGGAGGACTCCCCGGTCAGCCAGAGCGACACCTCGACCCCGCTCGCGACAGCCACCGAGGCCACCGTGAACGCCTGGGAGCAGCGCTCCGGCGCGTCGGCGCCCGCCGTAACCTTGATCACCAGCTTCTTCGCCATACCCGCCACCCTAAGCGCTGACCACCTCGGAGGCGGCCACCGCGGCCGGTGGCCGGCCGCGCGCGGACGTACGGTGACGGGCTGGAGCCCCCGCCCGCCGTTCGGAGCGCCTCACCCCGGCACCGGAAGAGCCCGGTGCACCCGGGTGCGGCGCGCCCGTCCGTCCGTCCGCGGGCGCACCACCGACGGCGCCATGCGCTGACCCGTCGGGGAGCACGGGCACCCCTTAGACTCGAACCCGGTCCCCCTGACTCCGCCGTCCCGAGGAGCCGCCCGTGCTTGAGGCATTCTTCACCACCCTGCTCACGCTGGTCTGCCTCGGTGTCGTCGCCTTCACGGTGCTGGCCGTCAAGAGGCTCTACCAGGGTCAGCGCTGACCGCCCGAGGGGGCGCTCGCCACCCCGACCGCCCCGATCCCGTCCTCTTCCCCTTTTCCCTTCCCACAGATCGTCTGAGCTCATGATCGAGATTCCGTCCGACCTCCACCCGGACCTCGTCCCCATCGCCTTCCTCCTCGGCAACTGGGAGGGGGCCGGTGTCTACGCCCCCCTCGTCGAGGACGAGGACTCCCCCGGCGGGAAGAAGTGCAACTTCGGCCAGGAGGTGAGCTTCAGCCACGACGGCCGCGACTTCCTGGAGTACGTCTCCCACACCTGGGAGCTGGACGCCGAGGGTCAGAAGGTCCGCCCGCTGGAGTCGGAGAGCGGCTTCTGGCGGGTGGGCAAGGACCGCGAGGTCGAGGTCGTCATGGTCAGGAACGACGGCGTGGTGGAGGTCTGGTACGGCCGGCTGGCCGACCAGAAGCCCCAGATCGACCTGGTGACCGACGCGGTCGCCCGCACCGCCGCGGCCGGCCCGTACACCGGCGGCAAGCGGCTCTACGGCTACGTCAACAGCGACCTGATGTGGGTCGGTGAGAAGGCCACGCCGGAGATCGAGCTGCGCCCCTACATGTCGGCCCACCTGCGGAAGGTGGTCGACCTGCGCGAGCTGGCCAAGGACCTGACGGACCTCCCGGACGACGGGATCGCCTTCTTCAAGTGAGCCCGCCGCGCTCGGTCGGGGAGGGGCGGCGGGCGTCCGGACCGCTCCGCCGCCGGACTGCCTACACTGGTGGCGTGGTGACCACCGACTGGCAGACGGACCTCCGACGGCGCGGCTACCGGCTGACGCCGCAACGGCAACTCGTGCTGGAAGCAGTGGACAAGCTCGAGCACGCGACACCGGACGACATCCTCAACGAGGTGCGCCGCACCGCCGGCAGCGTCAACATCTCCACCGTCTACCGCACGCTGGAGCTGCTGGAGGAGCTGGGCCTGGTGAGCCACGCCCACCTCGGCCACGGCGCGCCCACGTACCACCTGGCGGCCCGCCACCACCACCTGCACCTGGTGTGCCGGGACTGCGGGGAGGTCATCGAAGCGGACGCCTCGGTGGCCACCGACTTCACCGAGCAGCTCCGGCAGACCTTCGGTTTCGACACCGACCTCAAGCACTTCGCCATCTACGGCCGGTGCGGCGACTGCACCGCGGCGGCCGAGGCCGCCGACAGCGCGAAGTCCGGGAGCTCGCCCGGCCAACACCCCACGGAAGAGTCAGCCGGTCGGCCGTAGGCTGGGGTCATGCAGTCATCCCAGTTCCAGAGCCCCCTGCTGTCGCTCCCCGGCGCGGTACCCGCCGAGGCCCCGGACGAGGGAGTCGCCGGCCACTACAGCGATCTGTTCCGCGAGCAGCGCGCACTCGCCGAAGGCGACGGTTTCGTGGACCTCTCACACCGGGGTGTCATCGCGGTCGGTGGCGAGGACCGGCTCAGCTGGCTGCACCTGCTGATCACCCAGCACATGAGCGAGCTGCCCGCCGGGCAGGCCACGGAGGCCCTGGTCCTCTCCGCGAACGGCCACATCGAGCACGCGCTCTACCTGGTGGACGACGGCGAGACCACCTGGGCGCACGTCGAGCCCGGCACCCAGGGCGCGCTGATCTCCTACCTGGAGAGCATGAAGTTCTTCTACCGGGTCGAGGTGCGGGACGCCACCGAGGACCTCGCCGTCGTCCACCTCCCGGCCGGCTCGATCGTCGAGACGCCGCCGGGTGTGGTCGTCCGCGAGACCGCACACGGCCGGGACGTGTTCCTGCCGCGGGGCGGTCTGGAGGCGTTCGCCGCCGACCACGGCCCGGCGATCGGCGTCCTGGCGCTGGAGGCGCTCCGAGTGGAGGCCCGTCGCCCGCGGTTCGGTCTGGAGACCGACCACCGGACGATCCCGCACGAGCTGGGCTGGATCGGTACCGCGGTGCACCTCCAGAAGGGCTGCTACCGGGGCCAGGAGACGGTCGCCCGGGTCCACAACCTGGGGAAGCCGCCGCGCCGGCTGGTCTTCCTCCACCTGGACGGCAGCGAGGTGAAGCTGCCGGGCCACGGCGCGCCGCTGCGGCTGGCGGCGGACGGCGCCGGTGGCCGCCAGCTCGGTTTCGTCACCACATCGGCCCGCCACCACGAGCTGGGGCCGATCGCCCTGGCGCTGGTGAAGCGGAACGTCCCCCTCGATGCGCAGTTGCTGGCCGACGACACCGCGGCCGCTCAGGAAGTGGTCGTCGAACCCTGACCGCCGAAGCGGCGGGCGGTCCGGCGTCCCGGTCGGCGCCCGCCCGGCCGTCAGCCGGTCAGACCTCCAGCAGGACCGTGAACGGCCCGTCGTTGGTGAGCGATACCTGCATCGACGCTCCGAACCGGCCGCTCTCCACCCGAGCGCCCAACTCCCGCAGCCGGGCCACCACCTCGTCGACCAGCGGCTCGGCGACCTCCCCCGGGGCGGCCGCGTTCCAGGTCGGCCGCCGTCCCTTGCGCGCGTCCCCGTACAAGGTGAACTGGGAGACGACCAGCAACGGTGCGTCCAGGTCGGAGCAGGACTTCTCGTCCCGCAGGATCCGCACCGACCACAGCTTTCGGGCCAACTGGGCGGCCTTCTCCGGCGTGTCCTGGTGGGTCACCCCGACCAGCACGCACAGGCCCTCGCCCTCGATCTTCCCGACGACCTCGCCGTCGACCGAGACGCTCGCACCGCTCACTCTCTGTACCACCGCACGCATACGACCATCATGCCCTGCCGCCATCCGGGTCCGATCGCGGGCGCTTCCTGTGCACGTGCGGCACCCGCAGTGGCACGATGCATCCATACGGTGCGCTCGTCGGCGAAACCGACCCGCGCCGGACGAAGGGGATACGCATGAGCAGATCCGGCCCCCGGCACCAGCCCGGCCCCGCACCAAAGGCCCGTATGACGACCAGCAGCACGCCGTTGACCACGCCCACCGACACCCCGGCCGCCTCCGCCGGCCACTTCGGCTGGCCACGCACCAAGGATGGGTCCTTGCTCGACCAGGCCGCCCCCCTGCCACCGCGCCCGCCGCTCCAGCGGTCGGGTCCGCTGACCGCGCCCCAGTGGCAGGAGCTCGCCGGCCTGGGCCTCCCGGAGTTGCGGGCGCTGCGTCGGGAGGCCCAGCGCGAAGAGGCCGACCTCAGCTATCTCCGGCGGCTCTTCCAGGGGCGGATCGACATCCTCCAGGCGGAACTGGCCGGCCGGGCACACCCCGCGGCGGGCGGCACGGCCGTCCCCGCTCCCACCCAAGCGGAGACGGGGTGGCCCGCACCGGTCCCCGGCGCCCAGCCGGTGGAGGGCTCCCCCACCGAACGGCGGGAGGAGGCCGAGGGCAGAGCGGGAGACCGACTCGTCGTCGAACAGCTCTCCGAGATCCTGGCCGACGAGCCGTCCCGGGTCCGGTCCTCAGCCCGGCACGTCACGATGGGCACGCCGCGCGGGGAGGAGTACCGGCAGCTGGCCCAGGAGATGCTCGCCGAGGTCGCGCTCTCCGACCCCAAGGCCCTTACGGACGGGGAACTGCGGGCCGCGATGGACCGGCTCGGCGGCTACGAGCGGCAGGTCTCCCGCCACCGCCAACGCCTCCAGCGGACCGCGGACGACTGCAGCGCGGAGATCGCCCGCCGCTACCGGGAGGGCGAGGCCCGGATCGACGACCTCCTCGGCTGACCGGCCCCCCGCACGCCCACGCCCGGCCGATCCCAGGGGCTTCCCGGCCCGGCTCCGCTCCGCTGGGGCGCTCGGCAGGGCCGCCACCGTCGACGCCCCCGATAGGCGTCGAGCACTGAGAAATCCGGGCGACACCGGCCCGGACGAGCGCTTAGCGTGACCGTATGAGTCTCGAGGTCCGCAACATCACCGAGGCCGACCTGCACGAATGGGTCCGGGCGGTGAACACCGGGTTCCTCCGGCCGCCGGAGGCCCTGGCGGAGCAGGTGGAGCAGCAGCGGCCGCAGCTGGAGCCCGAACGCACCCTGGGCGCCTTCGACTCCGGGCACTGCGTCGGCACCTACCGCAGTTTCACCCAGCGGCTCACCGTCCCCGGCGGCGGCCAGGTGACGAGCGACGCCGTCAGCAGCGTGACGGTCTCCCCCACACACCGGCGGCGCGGACTTCTCAGCCGGATGCTCGCCGCCGACCAGGCACGCGCCAAGGATCGCGGCGACCTTCTGTCGACCCTCATCGCCGCCGAGTACCGGATCTACGGCCGCCACGGTTTCGGACCGGCCACCCAGATCACCGAGTGGCGGGTGGACACCCTGCGGTCGGGTCTGGACCCGCGCTGGTCGGGGCCGGAGGACGGAGGCCGGGTCGAGCTGGTGGACGGGGCCGACGTCCGCCGGCTGGGGCCCGAGCTGCATGAGCGGCTGCGGTCCCGGCGGCACGGCCTCATCGACCGGTCCGAACGCTTCTGGCGCCTCATGACCGGGGACCTGCGGCGTCCCCACATCCCCTGGAAGGAAGCGTTCTACGCCGTCTACCGCTCCGCCGAGGGCCGGGTGGACGGTCTCGTCTCCTACACCACGGACGACGAGTGGGAAGGCAAGATGCCGAGGGTCACCGCCAGGGTGCGCGACTTCCTGGCGGACTCGCCGGCCGCCGAGCGCGCCCTGTGGCACTTCCTCCTCTCCATCGACTGGGTGACCCGGGTGGAGTCCGGCCGCCGGGCGCCGGACGACCTGCTGCCGCTACTGCTGCCCGATCCCCGGGCCGCGCGGGTCACCACCGACAGCGACTACCTGTGGGTCCGGCTGCTGGACGTGCCGGGCGCGTTGGAGGCCCGAAGCTACCGCGCCGCCGGCTCGCTCGTCCTCGACGTGCACGATCCCTCCGGCTACGCGGCGGGCCGTTTCCGGCTGGACGCCGGCCCCGAGGGCGCCAGTTGCACGTCCACCACCTCGGCGGCGGATCTCGCCCTGTCGGCCTCCGATCTGGCCGCGCTCTACCTGGGCGACGAGTCGGCGCTGCGGCTGGCTGCGCTGGGCCGGGTCTCCGAGGAGCGAGCGGGCGCGGCGGCGCGGGCGGACCTGCTCCTCCGCACCGCGCGCCGCCCCTGGTGCCCCGACATGTTCTGAGGTCCGCTCAACCGAGAGCCCGCCTTCCGCAGCGGCCCCGGCCCGGCCTCGGACAGTCGTCACCGCGCCCAGGACAGCAGCGCCACCGCCCCTGCCGGAAGACCCGCGTCGGCCCCCGCACTTGAGCTGCCCTCGGGTCCCTGGCGCGGGCGCGTAGGAGGCGCCGCGTCAGCTGGCCTCCGGCGAGGCGGCCGAGCCCAGGACCACGTCCAGGGCGTCCTCCGGGGCGCAGGCGTACAGATGGCTGAACCAGCCCATGTTGGCCTCGACCACTCCCCAGCGAGGCTCTCCGGCTCCGTCCGGCAGGATCAGGCCGATGTCGAGGACGCAGGCCCTGGGCAGCCCGGGGGTAGGGTCCCGCAGCAGCACGTCGGCGAACTCCAGCAGGGAGAAGCGCTCGGGGCAGTCGGCGAGGGGCGCCGGGTCCAGTCGGCCGAAGGTCGCGTAGCGCGCGGCCGTCCGCACCTCCCCGTCGAGCACGAAGAGCCGGAACTCGGACGCGAACGTCACGATGTCGCTGACCTGCACCAGGGTCTCCGGTGGAAGGTCGGTCGGGAGGAAACCGCCGTTGGGGTATATCTCCGCGGCGAAGAGCTTCTCCGAGGGTGGTTTGCCGAAGAACGGTTCGTGGAGGTCTCGGGCGTGCTCCAGGTAGAGCAGGCGGATGGAGCGACCGGTGAGGTGCGGCGGAAGCATCGCCAGCCATTCGGCGGTCGGCTGGAGCAGTCGTATCCCCAGCTGCGGGGCGACGGCCTCGGCGAACAGCGGCCCGCCGTAGAGGTGCGCCGGCCGGAGGTCCCGCAGCCCTTGGGGCACCACCCGGCCCGGCAACTGCTCGACCAGCAGGCCGCGCGCCTCCGCGGCCTGCGCCAGGAGCAGCCCGGTGGAGGTGTGCTGCGGGGTGAGGACCAGCAGTCCGGGGGCGCTCATCAGGGTTCCTCCGTGGGTGCTCCGCCGTTCACGGCGGAGTGGGGGTACCTCCCGCTCACGAGGCGGGGACGATCCGCCGGGAGCGCAGCGACCGCGACACCCGCTCTTCGGTACTGACGGTGTGGCAGCAGGCCGGAGAGCCGGCCCGCCCGGGCGGGGTGGCGTCCGTGCCGCTGCGGTGGTGCCTTCGTCTCCGGGCGGCGTTCGCCCCCGCCCGGGACGCGGGCGCGGCGAAGAACCTGCCGGCCGCTGAACGGGCGGTGACAGCCTGTGGAGCTGGCGTAAGACCTCAACGGGAGTACTCCCGGACGGGGCAGTCGGCGGCGAAGCAGGACGGATCACGGCGTGGGCCGTGAGACCCCTCGGCTAAGGCAGGGGGCCGTCAAGTGCGGATACTACGCACTGATCCACCGGCTTACCGGTTCCTTGCTGAAAGCCCCGGTGTCCACCCCGGGGCTGAACACTCGCGGGAGTACCGACGCGCACCCGAGAGTGGAGGTTCTCGCTGCTCGGTGTACTGGCGGAGGATCGCCAGCGGTGCTCCGCCGCAGGAAGCGGACCGCAGCGCCGTACGCCGGCGGAGGCGTTCGGGTGCGCCTCGCCGATCGTGGGAAGGCATCCGCGCCGCTCCGAGGGCCACGCGTCCGCTTCCGGCCTCCGCTGTCAGCGTCCGGGCGACGGAGCCCCGTCCTCCGGCAGCTCGCCCGGGCGGGGCTCGGAGCCGTCCGGGCGGCAGTCGGCGGGGGGCCGGCTCCGCGCCGCGATCTCGGCCCCCGTCTCGTCGAGCAACCGCATCTGGAGCGAGCCGCAACCGCAGCGGGTCCACACCGTCTCGCCCGTCGACGTCCGGTGCCGGGAGAGCTCCCGCGGCGGGTCGGCGTCCGGCCAGCCGCAGTACGGGCAGGAAGAATCCACGGTCCGCTCCCTGGTGTCCGGCTGAGGTGCCTCTCCTCTACACCTTCCGCACGCCCGGCTTCCCCGGACACCCGAACAGGGCGAATCAGACTACGAGGTTCTGCCTATGTGATGAACCCCGGGCCGGCGCGGTCGGCCCTTCGGACGACGGGGTAGGGCCCTCGGGGACGCTCGGGGACGGCTGCCCGGCGTCCCCGGTGACGACGTCCGGAGGAGTCCCCGGCCTGGCGAGCAGCGGCCGGGTGGTGGTGGCCGGACGCCCTCCTCAGCCGTCGACCACCGCGGTGGGCGGTGGCACGTTGCGCCCACCGCGCGCCCTGGCCGTGGCGGTGGACTCCTCGATGCGGCTGCAGGCGCTGAAGGAGATCACGGCGCTGTCGGTCAGCACCGCCCCGCGGCTGCATCTGGTGCCGGTCCCCCAGACGTGGCCCGCCACCGGACCGCGGATCAGGCGGGTGCCCGTGTTCCGTGCGGTGCGGGCGGCGGGCGGTCGGGCGGTCACGGGCTCCGCACCGCTCGGCGGGCTCGGGTCGTCCGCCGAGCGGCGGGTGCTCCGTAGTACCCCGACCGAGGCGAGGAACACCGCAAGCAGCCCCAGCAGCTGGACCACGGTGAGCTTCTCGTCCAGTACGAACAGGGCGGCCAGTGCGCCGATGGCGGGTTCGAGGCTGAGCAGCACACCGAAGACCAGCGCCGACACCCGGCGCAGCGCCTCCATCTCACAGGTGTGCGGGACCAGCGAGGAGAGCATCGCGACGGCGAACCCGAAGGCCAGCACCGAGGGGCGCAGCAGCGTGGTGCCGCCGTCGGCCAGCCCGATCGGCAGTGTGCACAGGGTGCCGAACCCCATGGCGAGGGCGAGCCCCCCGCCGCCGGGGCAGAGCACGCCGACCCTGGTCGACAGCGGTACGTAGGCCCCCCAGAACACCGCGCAGACGATGGCGATCAGCAGCCCGGCCGCTCCGCCGGCCCCTCCCTGCCAGCCCAGTAGCCCTATTCCGGCGCCGGCCAGTACCGTCCACAGCCGGTCTCTCACCCGCCGGCAGGACAGGGCCGCGACCATCAGCGGGCCTGCCATGGCGACGGTCAGCGCCACACCGACGGGCATCCGGACGATGGCGAGGTAGAAGGTGACGTTCATGCCGGCGATCGCGACTCCGAGGGCCGCGACGGTGGCGGCGGTCCGCCGGTCGAGCCGCAGTGAGGGGCGCCACCAGAGCAGCAGGACGGCTGCGGCGAAGCCGAGTCTCAGCACGGTCAGCGCGGCCGGGCCCGCCACTCCGAACAGGTGCTTGGCGAAGGCGGTGCCGATCTGGGTGGTGAGCATGCCGAGCAGCATGAGTAAGGAGGCGGGTGCCAGTCCGCCGATGCCACGCACGGTGGCGCCTGCTGCCGGCGAGCTGCTGGGGGTCGTCTTGGGACTGGCGCTTACATCGGCGGTCATGCGTACCTTCCTCGCCCGGAGTCGACGCGGTCTCGTCGGTGGCTGCCGGGCCGTCCAGCAGGAACAGGTGTCCCCAGGGCTCATCGGTCGGTAGCGGTTCCGGCCGCCCGTCGCGGCCGGTAGTGGGTTTGACGACGTGTCCGGGGAGGGCCTCGCCAGGGGGCGCCCCGGGGCGGCGCGACCGGGCACGCGGGCCCTGCCCGGAGGATGGCTCCGCGCTGGTTTCGCACGTCAACGCGGTGCGCGGCAAATGCCCCGCGTTGCACCATCGGTGTCCTGCGTCGGCGCCCGATGACTCAGAAGAGAATACAGAACATTCGCTATGTTATGGCGGGTTCGGCTGATTCCAGCATGACTTCACCGCAATACAATGACTGTATGACCGATCTGCCCATATGCCCGATCTGCCCATGTGGTCACGGTGGTTGGGAAGTTCGGCCGTCAGCCGTCCGTCAACTCGACTGCGAAGCGACGATCGCCTTGGCGCCCACCCCGGAGGCCTTGGACCCGCTGGCGGGACCTTGCCGGCGCCGCCCCGGAAGGCACATACCGATTCCGATCGCCACCAGAGCCGCCGCGGTCGCGATCAGGAAACCGGTACGGAAACCGGCCAGCGACGGCACGGAGGAGGCGCCGTACGGAACGGTCATCCGGGCCAGCACCACGCCGACCACGGCGCTCGCGGTGGACGTGCCGATGGAGCGCATCAGGCTGTTGAGCCCGTTGGCCGCCGCGGACTTCGACTGCGGCACCTCGGCCATGATCAGCGCCGGAAGCGAGGCGTAGGCGAAGGCGATCCCCCCGGCGACGACCGTGGAGATCGTGACCACCTGCCAGATGGTGTCGGTCATACCCAGCCCCATCACATAGCTGAGCCCCATCAGCCCGGACCCGACCATCAGCGAGGCCCTGGGCCCGTGGGCGGCCGACAGTCGCGCCGCGAGCGGGGCGAACAGCAGCATCACCAGGCCTCCGGGTGCGAGGCAGAGCCCGGCGACCACCATGGAACCGCCCAGGCCGTGCCCGGTGGCCGAGGGCAACTGCACCAACTGCGGCACGATCAGCGTCATCGCGTACATCGCGAAACCGACCATCACCGAGGCCGCGTTGGTCAGCAGCACCGGTCGGCGGAGCGTGGTGTGCAGGTCCACCAGCGGGTCCGGGGTACGCAACTCCCAGACGGCCCAGACGAAGAGGACGACCACGGAGGTGGCGAGGAAGGCGAAGGTGGTGAAGCTCGTCCACCCCCAGTCGCCCCCCTTGGAGACCATCAGCAGCAGACAGCCGAGACCGCCCGACAGGCCCACCGCGCCGAGCAGGTCGAACCGGCCCCCGGTACGCACCGGGGACTCCGGGACGAGAAGGAGGATCAGAGCCAGCACGACGGCACCCACCGCGCCGCAGACCCAGAAGAGCACCCGCCAGTCGAAGGTCTGGGCCACCAGCGCGGCGACCGGCAGCCCGGCCGTACCGCCGATGCCGAGCGAAGAGCCCATCAGCGCGATCCCGGAGCCGACCTCCTCGGCCGGCAACTCATCGCGCATCACGCTCATGGCCAGCGGCACGATCCCCATCGCACAGCCCTGGAGCGCCCGGCCGACGACCATCGGAACGACCGAGTTGGCGAGGGCGCACACCGCCGAGCCGACGATGAGCAGGGCGACGCTCGCGAGCATCATCCGCCGCTTGCCGTACATGTCCCCGAGACGCCCGACGACCGGGTTCGCCAGCGCCCCGCAGAGCAGGGTGGCGGTAATCGCCCAGGAGGCGCTCGAGGCGGTGGTGTGCAGCACCGCGGGGAGTTGGCCGATCAACGGCACCGCCAGCGTCTGCGTCACCGAGACCGTGACGCCGGCGCAGGCCAGCACGGCGATGACGATCTTCCCCCGCCACTTGGTCTCTATCCGCTGGATCACCGGCAGCCCCCCGGCCTCCGACCGGACGGGCTCTCCTCCCGGCGCCGGCCCCACACCCGGCGGCCCGCACCGGGCGACACCAGCTCTCTGCGGTGGACCTCGCGGCAGACCCGGGAACGGGCCGGCAAGAGGACGGCTTTCACACCTCTGCCGTCGGCGGCAGAGGGCCGGGCGGCGCCCATCGAGCCTCCATACGGGTTTGATGTCGCTCGGACCGAAACGACTGACCCGCATACTTTATATGCATTGTCCGATAGGCCAACCGCCCCCGCACATCTTCTCGAAACTCATTCCGCACACCGCATGACCAACCACACTGAGCTGCGAAGACAGCCTCCGCCGACCGCTCCGTGGCAGGTCACGGGTGCGCCCCCGGCTACATCGGGACCTGCATCAGGGCGACCGGATATTCTGCTTCGTCCCCACTCCTGATGAACAGTGGGGGAAAACGGGTATCCCCGCCGGGTTATCAGGAAGCATGAGCCTATTCCTCTCCCTCTCGGTGGGGCGGCCCCCGGCCCCGCCCGTTCAGCACCCGAGCGCCACGACATCGGCGACCCCGCAGCTGACGTTGTCCGGGCCTCCGGCGCGGTTGGCCAGGGCGACGAGCTCGGCGACCGCCCGCGCCGGCTCCCCGGCCGTACGGAGCACCCGACGCATCCGCTCCACCGGCACCACGGTCGAGAGCCCGTCGGAGCACACGAGGTACCGGTCCCCCTGCCGGGCCTCGTGGAGACGGATGTCGGCGGTGGCTCCGCCGCCACCGGTCAACGCCCGCACCAGCAGCGAACGCTGCGGGTGGGAGGCCGCCTCCTCGGGGGTGATGCGCCCCTCGTCCAGCATCGTCTGGACCACGGTGTGGTCGTGGGTGATCTGGAAGAGCTCCCCGTCTCGCAGCAGGTAGGCACGGGAGTCGCCGATGTGCACCAGGGCCAGTCGGGACCCCGTCCACAGCATCGCGGTGAGCGTGGTGCCCACCTCCGACCGGTCCGGCGCCGAGGACCCGGCGATCTCGTGGACGGCCCGTCCGGCCCGCTCCACGGCCTCTTCGAGCACCTCGAGCAGGCTGCCCGCCGGACAGTCGTCCCCCTCCAGGCCCTTGAACACCTCGACGGCGGCGCCGCTGGCCGGGGCGCCCCGGTCACCGAAACCGTCGGCCACGGCGAGGAGTCGGGACCCCGCGTAGACGGCGTCCTGGTTGCTCTCCCGGACCAGGCCCGTGTCGGAGAGCCCGGCACAACGGATCTCCAGCGGCTGTGCGGTAGCGGACATGATGGATTCCTCCCGAGACAGATGTCCGACGAGGAAGGCGGCGAGACCGCGCCGAGCAGCCGTTTCGGCCTCGATCCGGGCCCAGAACGCTCGGACCTCCTCCGCCGCCTCGGCCCTGCCCAGTGCGCAGACCCGCTGGATCCCGGCGAGCGGCATGCCCAGGCGGCGGAGCCAGGCGACCAGCCGGGCCTGCTCCAGCTGCTCCGGGGCGTAGCGGCGGTACCCCGACACCCGGTCGACATCCGCCGGTGGCAGCAGCCCGAGCTGGTCGTAGAGACGCAGCGCCTTCGGTGACAGACCGGACGCCCTGGCGAACGCCCCGATGCTCAGCAGCTCCATGCCGGCCCCTCCTCGTACCGGGCGCTCCGGCCCGGCCCCGCCGATGCTGGGGCCTTCCCCAGGGTGAAGGTCAACCGGCGGGGCCGGAGCCGAACCGAGGACGGTCGGTCACGGCGCCGTCAGCCGCCCACATAATCGGCCAGGTGCTCACCGGTCAGGGTCGAGCGGGCGGCGACGAGATCGGCCGGGGCGCCCTCGAAGACGATCCGGCCGCCGTCGTGGCCGGCGCCGGGTCCGAGGTCGATGATCCAGTCGGCGTGCGCCATGACCGCCTGGTGGTGCTCGATGACGATGACCGACTTGCCGGAGTCGACCAGCCGGTCCAGTAGTCCCAGCAGTTGCTCGACATCGGCGAGGTGGAGGCCGGTGGTCGGCTCGTCGAGGATGTAGACGCCGCCCTTCTCGCCCATGTGGGTGGCCAGCTTGAGCCGCTGCAGCTCCCCACCGGAGAGCGTGGTGAGCGGCTGGCCGAGGTGGAGGTAGCCGAGCCCCACGTCGGCGAGCCGGAGCAGGACGCGGTGCGCGGCCGGTGACCGGGTCTCGCCGGAGCCGAAGAACTGCTCGGCCTCCGCCACCGACATCGCGAGCACCTCGCTGATGTCCTTCCCGCCGAACTCGTACTCCAGGACCTCGGCCTGGTACCGCTTGCCCTCGCACTCCTCGCAGGTGGTGGCGGTGCCGGCCATGACCCCCAGGTCGGTGTAGACGACGCCGGCGCCGTTGCAACCCGGGCAGGCACCCTCGGAGTTGGCGCTGAAGAGCGCCGGCTTCACCCCGTTGGCCTTGGCGAACGCCTTGCGGATCGGTTCGAGGAGCCCGGTGTACGTAGCCGGGTTGCTCCTTCGGGAACCGCGGATCGGGCTCTGGTCGATCGACACCACCGCCGCGTCGGCGGCCCCGGGCTGCCCGGGCAGCGAGCCGTGCAGCAGCGAGCTCTTGCCCGAGCCGGCGACGCCGGTGACCACCGCCAGCACCCCCAGCGGGATGTCGACGTCCACATCGCGCAGGTTGTTCGCCCTCGCGCCGCGGATCGGCAGCCACCCGTCGGGCTTCCGCACCGTCTCCCTGAGCCGGGCCCGGTCGTCGAGATGGCGGCCGGTGACGGTGCCACTGGCCCGCAGTCCGGCCACACTGCCCTCGAAGCAGACGGTGCCGCCCGCCGACCCGGCACCGGGGCCGAGGTCGACGACGTGGTCGGCGATCGCGATCGTCTCCGGCTTGTGCTCCACCACGAGCACGGTGTTGCCCTTGTCCCGCAACCGCAGCAGCAGGTCGTTCATCCGCTGGATGTCATGCGGGTGCAGCCCGATGGTGGGCTCGTCGAAGACATAGGTGACGTCGGTGAGCGAGGAGCCCAGGTGACGGATCATCTTGACGCGCTGCGCCTCACCCCCGGACAGGGTGCCGGCGGGCCGGTCCAGCGAGAGGTAGCCGAGGCCGATCTGCACGAACGAGTCGAGGATCTCCTGGAGCGTGGTGAGCAGCGGCGCCACCGAGGGCCGGTCGAGCCCGCGGACCCATTCGGCGAGGTCGCTGATCTGCGTCGCGCAGGCGTCGGCGATGCTGGTCCCGTCGATCCGTGAGGACCGGGCCGCCTCGCTGAGCCGGGTCCCCTCGCACTCCGGGCAGGCGGTGAAGGTGACCGCGCGGTCGACGAAGGCCCGGATGTGCGGCTGCATCGCCTCCCGATCCTTGGCGAGCATCGACTTCCTGACCCGCAGGACCAGCCCCTCGTAGGTCATGTTGATGCCCTCGATCTTCATCCGGGTCGGCTCGCGATGGAGGAAGTCGTACAGCTCGGTCTCGCTGTAGTCGCGGATCGGCTTGTCGGCGTCGACCAAGCCGGAGGCGCTGTAGAGGCGGTGGTTCCAGCCGCCCGCCTTGTAGCCGGGGATGGTCAGCGCGCCCTCGTTGAGCGACTTGCTGTCGTCGTAGAGGGCCGAGAGGTCGATGTCGGTGACCGATCCCCGGCCCTCGCAGCGCGGACACATGCCACCGGTGATGCTGAACTCGCGGCGCTCCTTCACCGTCTTGCCGCCGCGCTCCAGGGTGACCGCGCCGGCTCCGCTGATCGAGGCGACGTTGAAGGAGAACGCCTTGGGCGGGCCGATGTGCGGCTGCCCCAGCCGGCTGAAGAGGATGCGCAGCATCGCGTTGGCGTCGGTGGCGGTGCCGACGGTGGAACGGGGATCGCTCCCCATCCGCTGCTGGTCGACGACGATCGCGGTCGTCAACCCCTCCAGTACGTCGACCTCGGGTCTGGCCAGCGCCGGCATGAAGCCCTGGAGGAAGGCGCTGTAGGTCTCGTTGATCAGCCGCTGCGACTCGGCGGCGATCGTCTCGAACACCAGCGAGCTCTTGCCGGATCCGGAGACGCCCGTGAACACCGTCAGCCGGCGCTTCGGGATCTCGACACTGACGTCCCTGAGATTGTTCACCCGCGCGCCGTGCACGCGGATCAGGTCGTGGCTGTCGGCACGGTGCAGCGCCGACTGGGCTATCTGCGCCTTCTCGGCCGCGCTCATTCTCTCTCCATGTTCGGACGCGGGGACCGCCTCCGGTCCCCGTCAGGTCGCCTGGGCCGGTCCCAGGCGGGTTTCCGGTGGCGGGGCCGGTGCGCACGCACGGCCGGTGGCCACGGACCGACGCCGGCCGGTACCCGGCCGGCCGACATCACCCGCTGCGGCGCTGGGTGAAGCGGAGCATGTTACCCGCGGGATCGCGGAACGCGCAGTCGCGCACCCCGTAGGGCTGGTCCATCGGTTCCTGGAGCACCTCGGCACCTGAGGCTCGGAGGTGTTCGAAGGCGGCGTCGCAGTCGTCGGTCGAGAAGATCACACCGCGCAGCATGCCCTTGGCCAGCAGCTCCGCCATGGCCTGCTTGTCGGCCGGTGAGGCGTTCGGGTTGGCGAGCGGCGGTTCCAGGACGATCTCCACGTCCGGCTGGGACGGCGAGCCGATCGTCACCCAGCGCATCCCCTCGAAGGCGACGTCGTTCCGCACCTCGAATCCGAGCGCGTCCCGGTAGAAGGCGAGCGCCGCTTCGTGGTCGTCGACGGCGATGAAGCACTGCGAAAGTCTGATGTCCATACGGTTCACGCTACGGGCGGACCGCCTGCGCCGCTTCTCCGTTCCTGACCGGTTCCACCGCGTCGGACGGCTCGGCCCCGACCGGCCGGTTCCGCGCCCCTGACCGGCCGGGTGAAGACCTTGGCGACGCAGGCCGGAATGGCCGCCCCCGGTCCGTGCTCGCGCGCCCGGTAGGCGCTCGGGCTCTCCCCCACCAACTCGGTGAAACGGGAGCTGAACGAACCCAGCGAGGTGCACCCGACCGCGAAGCAGACCTCCGTCACCGAGAGGTCACCGCGCCGCAGCAGGGCTTTGGCCCGCTCGATCCTGCGGGTCATCAGGTAGCTGTACGGCGTCTCCCCGAAGGCGGCGCGGAAGCTGCGGGAGAAGTGGCCGGGCGACATGTGGGCCGCGGCTGCCAGCGCGGGCACGTCGAGCGGCTCCGCGTAGTCGCGGTCCATCTGGTCGCGGGCCCGGCGGAGCCGGACCAGGTCCGGAAGCCTCACCCGACCAGCATGGCACGGCCGTGTGACGGTGCGGGGCCGCAGCGGTGTGGCACGGGTTACCCCGCTCAGCCCGCGCCGGCGCTCGGCTCGGCGCACCGGCCGGAGGCCGGGTTCACCGCCGCGGGGCCAGTCCGCGCAACCCGTCCTCCAGCAGCGCGAACGCGTGCTCGGCGTCGGCCACCGCACCGGCGTACCGCACATCGGCCGGTTCCCCGTCGGCCAGGCGCCGGGTGTTGTCCAGCGCCAGGGTCCACTGGACCGCGACGATCTGGACGGCCGCCAGCCGCGCCGTGAGTTCCGGAGTCTCCGCCGTCTCCCGCAGGGCCCGGGCGAGGGCTTGTTCGGCGCCGTTCTTGAACCGTTCCATCCGGGCCACCAGCGAGGGCGCGTCCAGGATCATCCGGGTCAGTCTCAGCACCTGTGGATGGTCGTTGAGCCCGGTGATCGGGTCGCGCTCGCGCAGCCCCTCGAGGAGGTGCTCGCGCAGGGCGGTCAGCGGGGCGGTGCCGGGCCGGCGGTCCCGCACGACCCGGGCGGCTTCGGTCTCGTGGTCGGCGAGGCGGTGCACCACAAGGTCTTCCTTGCTGGGGAAGTAGGCGAAGAGCGTGCGCTTGGACACCTCCGCCGCGTCGGCCACCTGGGCCACCGAGACCTGGTTGAAGCCGTGTTCGAGGAACAGGCCGATCGCCGCGTCGGAGATCGCGGCGCGGGTCCGCTGCTTCTTCCGCTCCCGCAGCCCTGGCTTGTCGTCCACGCCGGCACCGTAGCAGCCTCACCTCCCCCAAGTGCATTTCTACACCTGGTATACATTTCCTCCGAGGCGAGAATGACAGGCAGACGGGGAGTGATGCAGTGGCCGAGACCGAGGTCGCCATCGTGGGTGCCGGGCCGACCGGGCTCATGCTGGCGTACGAACTGGCGTTGGGCGGGGTCGAGACCCTGGTCCTGGAGCAGTTGTCCCGCCGGATCGAACAGGTCAAGGGCGGCGGGATCCAGCCCCGCACCGCCGAACTGCTGGAGTCGCGCGGACTACTGGAACCATTGCTGCCGCGCGCCACGCCGCGGGAGCGGGTCGGCGGGCACTTCGCCGCTCTGCCCGTGCCCCTGGACTGCACGCCCTGGCAGACCGGGCACCCCTTCCCGATCTCGATCCCGCAGTGGGAGATCGAGGAGGTGCTCGAGGAGCGGGCGATCGCGGCCGGCGCCCGGGTCCTGCGCGGCACCGCCGTCTCCGGAGTCGAGCCGGACGGCGACGGCGTGGTCGTGACCACGGACGGTCCGCGGGTACGGGCCGGCTACCTCGTGGCCTGCGACGGCGCCAGGAGCACGGTGCGGAAACGGCTCGGACTGCCCTTCCCCGGCAGACCCGCCACGTACCAGGCGGTGCTGACCGACATCCGCCTGTCCGCGACATCGCCACTGGTACCGCGGCGGCTCGGGCACATGAGCACACTGACCCGGACGACGGACGACTACTGGACCATGCTGGTCCCCCTCGGCGGCGACCGGTACCGGTTGACCTTCGGGCGCACGGACCAGGCGGCCCGGGCAGGGGCGGACCGCCACACCCCGGTCACCCGCGAGGAGATCGCCGCCGCGCTCCAGAGCGTCTACGGAGCCGAGACCATCCTCCGCTCCGTGGACAACTCCTCGCGTTTCGGCGACGCCACCCGCCAACTGGAGCAGTACCGCGCGGGCCGCGTCCTGTTCGCGGGCGACGCCGCCCACATCCACCCACCACTGGGCGGCCAGGGGCTGAACCTCGGCGTCCAGGACGCGTTCAACCTCGGCTGGAAACTCGCCGCGACCGTCCGGGACCGGGCTCCGAGCGGCCTGCTGGACAGCTACCACGCCGAACGGCACCCGGTGGCGGCCCAGGTCCTGCACCACACGTCGGCGCAGCGCGTCCTGGCGGACCCGGACCCCGGCGAGGACGTGTCCGCGCTGCGCGACATCGTCGTCGACCTGCTGCGGCTGCCTGACGCCAACCGCCACATCGCGGGTCTGATATCCGGCCTCTCGCTGCGCTACCCGCTGCCCGGGGACCATCCGCTCACCGGCCGGCGGATGCCCGACACCGAGCTGGTCACCGAGGACGGGCCCACCCGGTCCGCGACGCTGTTCCAGGCCGGGCACTCCGTGCTGCTCGACCTGGCCGGGGCGGTCCCGGGCGACTTCCGGCCCCCCCTCTCATGTCGACCTCGTCCGCGCCACCAGCGGCGAGGCACCGGAGGCCACCGCCCTGCTCATCCGCCCCGACGGCTACATCTGCTGGGCTACGGAGAACCCGGCCACCACCGGTGACACCCTGCTCGCCGCCATCACCGGCAACCTCTCCAAGGCGCCCTGAGAAACCGGAACTCGCGGCGGCAGTCGACGCGTACCGGTGCCCTGAGGGCTACTCCGTTCACCACCCGGGCTGGGGGGCGGCGCCTCTGGTTTCCCGTACGATCCGGCTCCACTCAAGGCCCCTGCGGCTCAAGCCGGCCCCCTGTCGCCGGGATGCGGCCGGGTCGCCGGGGCCGCACCCGGGAAAATGGTGCGCATGACACAAGACGGCAGCGTGGTCGTTCCCGAAGCCCGTGAGCGGGCAGCCCCCCTGGTGGTCGTGGCCGCCGTGGTCGTCCAGGAGGGGCGTCTCCTCGTGGTGAGCAAGAAGGCGGCTCCCGAGGTTTTCTACCTGCCCGGTGGGAAGCCCGAGCCCGGCGAGGAGCCGTTGGACACCCTGGCCCGGGAGCTGGACGAGGAACTGGGAGCCCGTCCGCTGGAGGCGCGGTTCCTGGTCGAGATCGAAGCGTTGGCGGCGCTTGAGAGCGTGCCCATGAAGTTGACGGTCTTCGAGGCGGCTCTCAGCCGGCCCCCTCGCCCGGCGGCGGAGCTGGCGGAGCTGCGGTGGATCTCCGGTGGCGAACCGGACGTGCGGTTGTCCCCGGCGCTGCGGGATCAGCTTCTGCCACTGCTCCGCCGGCGGGGCCTGATCGACTGACGATCCGCGTCCGCCAGTCGGCCCCCCAGCCGACAGCAGCCCGCTGCGACGGGGAACGGACCCCGCGGGGCCGTCTCACCCAGGCCCCGGGCGAGCCGTCCTCCTCAGGCAGAGGGGGCTTGCGTCAGAGGTGGAGCTCTGCCTCCGGCGAGAAGGAGTTGAGAATGACGTACGGATCAGCCATTCTCACGCCCCCGTATCGGCTCGGATCACAGCTCTTCCCAGTCATCCAAGCAGATCATCGAGTGCCTAGAAGGGCAGGTCGCCTGCTTCCAGCGGGTCTGAGTATCCATGTACCCAGTGGCCGTTGACAGTGGCGCAGAGTGACTCCAGGTCGGCCGGTGTCCTTCCCCGGACGTGTAGCCAGCTGTGGTCACTCATTCCGTCGAGCCGCAAGAGCTTCCCCGGTGCGGAAAACCAGCACACGGGTGACTCCTCCTTTCCCGTCCACATCGGATACTTTTGCAACTCCACCCGCGCGAACCGAATCGGCAGCTCCCGAATCAGGTCGGCGGGAAGCTCGCACGCGTTGTAAAGCCGTCCTTCGCCGCCGAGCAGCGTCTCGCTGAGGACGAGCTCGACGCAGGCCAGGGAGACCCGCTCCAGGAAGGGAACCCAGCCATCCCGCGACTGGACGAACACCGGCGGATCGTCTTGGTCGAGATCCCGCAGCCGCACTCCCCAGAAGGCGCACCCCTGGTTCTCACTGCGGAAGACGAGCACTCCGTCGAACTCGTCGTGCACGAACAATTCGGAAGGCTGTAGCAGTGGGTCCTGGTTGCCGGTGAGGTCGTGACGCGTACCGAGAAGCGAGTACGCCTCGCGCAACGCGGTCGGCAGTGTGAGCCCCAGCGTCTCCTCGGCTCGCTCCAGTTCCTGTGCTCGCGTCCCCGCGTCGCTGACGAGCGGCTCTGCCCACGCTGCGGCGAAGTCCCGAACGAAGGCCCAGGCTCGCGCCCTGTGAACCGCATGCGGCCGCTGCCCCGCAGCCTTGATCCCCTGCCCGACGAGACCCTCACCGGATTCGTCCTGCGACTCGCCCACCGACTGGGCACGACACCTGGCGAGATCGCCGTCCGCACCGGCCTGGCTCCTCAAGGCCGCCCGGGACTGCCCACTCGTCTGCCCCTCGGCTTCCTGCATCACCTCAACGGCGGACACCTCGCAGACTTCGCCCACGCGACCCACCTGACTCCCGGCGAGGTGGAAGGACTGCTCCTCGCCCCGCTCGGGAAGCGATACGGACCGCTGAACCCCGCGCTCACTCCACGCAGAACACCAGCGCGGATGATCTACGACAACGCATGGATCCTGACCCGCTCCACTCGCTACTGCCCGTTCTGCCTCGTCGGCGACGGCGACGCCATTCAGGAACTCCACGGCGGTGCCTGGAAGCGAATCTGGCGCCTCCCCGTGGTCTTCCTCTGCCTGCAGCATCGACGCCTCCTTCAGCACGAATGCCCCGGATGCAGAACCCCCGCCCAGTTCGTCCGAACGGCAAACGCCATCGCGCGCCTGACCGACGACACACTCCACCCATCGCAGTGCCGCTTCACTGCGCGACCGGTACCACTGCAGCAGCCCGAAACAGCCTGCGCAGCAGACCTGACCCGGCTTGATCCGCCTCCCGAGGAACCTGACACGGCCACCATGGCCGTGCTCTTACAAGTCCAGCGACAACTCATGGACCTGCTCGCCGCGAGCGGCCCCGAGACCGCGATGAGCGCCGGCGCACCGGTCCCTGTCGCCCATTACTTCGCCGACCTGCGAGCCACGGTCGCCATGGTCTTCCGGTCCTGGCCCGTCGCCCGCGAGTACGCCGGCACACCCCGCCTGGCCGCCGCCCTCGATGCGGAGTACGCCTCCCGCGTCGCGCAGGCCAAGCCTCTGCTCAACACCCCGGGCAAGAAGAAGACCTCCAAGCCCTACACCGCGCCGCCCACGGAGTGTCTCGCCACCGGCGCGGCACTCGACGTCGCGGCGAACCTGCTCGACACACACGATCCGGGAGACGCCCGGCGTCGGTTGGTGCCGCTCGTTCAACGGCTGAGGGAGGCCGACCTCGCACTGAGCACCTGGCTTCGCCGCCCGTCTTGGATCTCGGTCTCGCTGAGGCAAGCGGTCATGGATCTTCCGACGGGCAGAAGGGCTACAGCATGATCGCTCACCCGTGGATTTCGCGGCGCAGGCCGCCTTTTTCGTCATACAGCTCTAGACCGAAGCTCAGCCGGAACTGCGAGAGCAGCATCGCGAGGCCGTCGAGCTTGCCAGGGTCGATGACACCGTTCAGCAAGGTGTCCGATCCGTCGACCGGATCAAGCTCGACCCGGCACCAGTTCGTCTCGACTTCGTACGCGTCCCAGGACGATGACCGGGATTTCCAGCCGGCCCCGACGAAGTACGCGGCCACAGCCGAAGTGCTCCGTCCCTTCAGAACACCACACAGGTTGTTGTCGCCTCCCGCCACTCGGGGGCCAGCTCCAGGCCACCGTCTGAGATGTCCACGGTCGGATTATGGATCTTCGGCGGAACGGTGAGCCTGCCAAATACGCCTGAGTGCTTCGAGCTCGCTCCGGGGGAAGTGCTCACCCCACTTGCCTCGGTACCCGCTCTCGCCATAGACCGTCGCGACCTCGTCGAAGCAGCGAACCACCGCACGGGCGAGACCATCGACGCTCAGCGTTCCGGACCACAGCTCGGTTCCGGCGTTGTCGTGCTCACCGCCATGCCGGAGTTCCAGCAGGCGGAGCCAGACGGCGTCCTCTTCGCGATAGAAGATCCAGCGGAAGGCGGTCGGTTCCGCCTCGAACTGCACCCGCGTCTCCGGCTCGCCGGCGACGAGCCGGGCCACAGCAGTCAGCAGGTCCTCGGCAGCGCTCGTGATATACGAGGCGGTGAGCTCGGCTTTCGCTGCGTTCGCTTCGACCGCGCAGTCGGCCCAGCCATGTCCAGCCAGCGTCCAGGTGATCCGAAAGTCAGCGGTCACGGCCACTCACCCCTGCGAGAACGCGAGGAAGTGCCGGATGTCAGCCGCGAAAGTCGAATCTGTTCCCCGGCCTCCAGCCACGTGGTTACCGCGGCGCTCCACCCGCCTGCGGCCTTCGGCCACGGGCGCAGAGTCCAGGTCAGACCGACATGCCCGCCGGACCGGAACACGGCCGAGACGGCCAGGTCCTGGTCGTTGGTCTGCCAGCTCCGTTCGCCGTCCCACCCTCGGTAGTCCGCGGCCAGTTCCTCGAGGAACGGTGCGAGATCGCTATCCCAGACCCAGGCCACCACCTCGTTCACGCGAGCGGTCAGCCCTGGAGCCCATGCCTCGACGGCGTAGTGCACGGAGTCCTCGTCGAAGCTGAACCGATCACAGAACTTCACACCGACGGACAGGTTGTCCTGGCAGCGGATGGTCACACCCAGCTGCTCGTCGGTGGAGCTGCCACCGTTTGGAGAGGTCATGAGCCGAACGCTAGGCCAGCACCACACCCGTTGTCACCAGAGTTCCTCTGGGCTGGGACGCACTTGCACGACAGTTGTCCTGCAAATACGACACCTATCTGTCCCGTCTCAGTTGAGGTGAACCATGACGAGGCGTTGACCGACAGTGGTTCATCTTGAGTGAGACGCGGTGCGGCGCGGCGTCTCACTCAATCTGAGGTCTGTGAGTCCTGCGCTGCCTCGCGCTCGGCAGCGAACTCGTCGAGGAGCTCGAACAGGACCTTGATCGCGTGCTGTTCGTCCTCAAGCGGAAGGTTCCGGAAGTCGTCCCAGCCGTTCGGGAGGGCGATGTGGAGGACCTGGCCGGGCCAGGCGTGGTTGCAGTCGCGTCCGCGACGGGCGACGAGCCGGTCGTGCCAGCCGGTGAGCCCGGGCCCACCGTGCCGGAGAGCATGCTGGTCATAACCGGTCAGGAACGCGGTCAGCATGTGGAAGGAGGTCTTGCCGACGAACACGCCGGGACGTTGGCCGATGCTGGCGAAGTACTCGCGTTCAGTCATCTCCGAGAGGGGCGTCATGCGTCCGCACCCTCCTCGTCACTGGCGCTGTCGTCCAGGTCTGGACGAAGCCTGCTGCGGGCCGCCTCCAGACGTTCGACGTAGTCCGCCGCAAAGATCTCCGGTAGCGACTTGTCGAGCGTTCCGGCAATGCGGTGAAGGGGCGCCCAGACCGCTGCATCGCCTACGAGACGACTGAGGTCCGTCATCTGAACCTGCTCCAGCCAGTCCGACAGGACCAGCGCCTCATCCGAGGTGAGCTTGATGATGATCTCCGGATTCTCCACCCCTCGAACATAGTTCGTCGACCCTGCGCTGTCAGAGGTGCCTGGCACAGTGCCGTTGTGGGCATTGATTCCTTCTGGGAGCTCATCGAGGAGTGCCGGCGTCAGGCGCAGGGCCCGGACGAGCGGCTCGCGTGGCTGCGTGGCGCATTGTCGCGAAGGTCGCTGGTTGAGATCGCGCAGTTCCAGGTGCGCTTGGACGAGGTGACGCACGAGGCGTTCACGTGGGATCTGTGGGCAGCAGCGGACCGGATCTTCGGTGGCTGGTGTTCGGATGACGGATTCTGCTACTTCGGCCTGTGGATGGTGGGGCTCGGCCGTGATGCCTTCTCCAGGGCACTGGCTGATCCGGACTCTCTGGCCGACGTTCCGGAGGTCCAGTGCTTGGTGGGACGCCCGCGGGAGATGTGGAACGACGACTGGCCCGAGTGGGAGTCTCTCGACTATGTCGCGATGGAGGCGTGCCGGGGCCTGACCGGTGTCGACGACGACTGCAGCGAGGCGTTTTATGAGGATGTCGAGGCCGAACAAGGGGATGGAGAGGGCAGTTCGGGGCCGCTCGGTCAGCGGTGGGACGTGCGACGCGAGCATGAGGCAGCACGCAAACTGCCGAGACTGAGCGTGATGTTTCCTCTGCGATCGTTCGCTTAAACGAGTCGGACGGCGTCGCAGTTGGATCAGCGGGAAGCGGTCGGCCCGTGGGCCTCGCCGAACGCGCCTTCTCCTCACCGAGAGATCATGTGAGCGTGATGCTGTGGATCCGCGCCTACGACGGCGAGAGCGATGTCTGGTCGTACTTCGAGCTCGACGGCGAGGAATGGGCCCTGCGCCAGGTCGACCTGCAAGGGCCTCCGCGTCGGCCCGTGACCGCAGCCTCTCTGGCGGAGGTCATCGAGATCCGTGACCGTGGCGACCTCGCGGCCATGGCCGCCTACGAGCGGCAGTACGGCGTCCTCGCGGAAAGCGCACTGCGCGGATGGCAAGAAGCGGACGGCGCTGCCGAGATCACCCGCCAAGAATTCGAGTCGACGTGGACCGCTGCGCGAGAGACCCTCGACGCGGATCGCACCGAGGAGACGACTTGATCACGGAGTACCAGCAGAAGCTGCGCGAGCGCTATCTCGCCGCCACCGTCATGCCGGCTCCCGAGCCATGGCAGCCGGTGATGGACCACAGGACTCCCATCGGGGGCCTTCTTGGTGTTGGATTCGCCGTCCATCCCGACAGCGGACACGACCTCATCATGGTCGTGTCCAGCGACGGCCATGGACTCTTCGACGCGGTCACCGGCGAGAAGATCGCCCGCGACCGGGACCCTGACCCGGAAACGAGCACCCCCGACGCCCACCCGGACCTCACCTGCCCTGGGCTCGGCCCAATCGCGGGCGTCCCGGTACGCATAGCCGGACTCTTCGGCGGCGGCCTGCACAGCACCACGCCGGACGGCTGGACCCTGGACGTCGTCAGTCCCGAGTGGCCCCACGACCGGGTCATCCTCTCCGCCGACGGCGGGTCCCACAAAGGCCCGGCGGGAGGGATGTGGTGGCACGTCTTCCACTCCGAGTACTCAGAACTCCGCGCGGCCGGGTTCTCTCCCTCCGGCCTGACCCTGGCGGTCGCCACCTGCAGTGACCTCACACTCTGGACCCGGCCCGGCCTCCACTTCGACGACTGAGCGGGACAGCGGGACAGCAGGCGGGAGGAGGACAGATGGACCGGGCGGAACTCGCCGGGATGCTGGGCGACCGACCACGGCCTGCGAAGCCGCCAGGGAGGCGCTTCTCGCCGGAGGCGACTTCGTCGCATGGGACGGCCGCGTCCCCAGTCAGCAGCTTGCCAGCATCTACGCGGCGCCTCTCCGACGGGCGAGGAAGCGAGGTGCTGAGACTCTCGCCCTGCCGTCCACCGTCGACATCCTCACCCGGCTCGAAGCCGCTCAAGTCAGGATCGGCTGCATCTTCTCACCGGACCGGACGTGGGCCTTCATGTTCTTCCTCTCCGACGACGCCGACGCAGTCCTCACCTGTACGGGAGTCCGCCGAGCTGAGCGGTGACAGTTGTCCTGCTGACTTGTCTCACTCAACCTGAGCAGTCTGTGTCCCGGCTACGTCTCTTGGGGATGCTGGTGAGTGCGTCAGAGGCGTCTGAGGGCTTCGAGTTCAGTTCGGGGGAAGTGCTCGCCCCACTTGCCTCGGTAGCCGCTCTCGCCGTAGGGACCAGGCCGCATGCGCGGCAGGGTCCTTTCCCCGCATCTCGGCCCTGCGTCCCGTGTAGCCGGCCACGTACTGGGCGAACATCGTCGATACCGAGCCCAGCGTCCGCTCGATGTGCGGCTTGTCGGTCGGGGTGTCCGGGTGCGTGGGCTGGAAGGAGGTTCCCAGGTGGCGGCAGGCGTTGCGGAAGTTGTCCGAGATGAACGCCTTGCCGTGGTCGCTGACCACCGTCTCCGGAGCGATCATCGGGACTGCGGCGGCCTTGTCCAGCCGCTCGTCCTGCGACAGCAAGGAGGCACAGGGCAGCACGGAGCGCGACATGCGCAGTGCGTCGGACCAACCGGGCCGCACGGGTTCCGGTGTCATGGCGCGTGCCAGCAGCAGCGCGGCATCGACCGCCTTCGTCGACGGCCGCAGCACCGCGGCGGCCAGAGTCCGGGTGGCCAGGTCGATCAGCCCGGTCAGTTCGCAGCGGTCCACCGTCCCGTCATCGTGGATGACCATGACGTCCAGCGGCGTGGAGTCGATCTCCATCACCTCGCCGGGCCGGGCCGCCGTCAGTTCCCCGAACATCCGCTTCGGCTGCTTGCCCAGCGAGCGGCGGGTGCGGGCCGAACCGAACAGATGCTGCCCGGTCGAGACCACCTTCAGCAGACGGTAGAACGTCGCCCTGGAGGGCATCCGGACCACTCCAGCACCGTGCTCGGCGACCAGGAGACGTTCAACGCGGCGGCGCAGCACCTGCGCGGAGACGGTCGGCTCGTCCGTCCGGCTGCCCACGACCTTCACGATCGCCTCGACCACCCGGGGATCGGTCCGGCTCGTGCCGGTGGCAGGCTTGCGCAGCTTGCCGTCCACCAGGCCCACCACCCCTTCGTTCTCGAAGCGGGACCGCATTCGGCGCAGTGTGCTCAGCCCCACCTCCTCACCGCAGTCCCGCAGCTCGGCCACCTTGGTCAGCTCCCGCTGCCGCAGAGAGTGCACCGTCGGGTCGTACTCGGCGCGCACCGGGACGTTGGTATTGCCGTCCGGGCGGCCGGTGAGCAACTCGGTCAGATGTCGTCGCCACCACTCAGCCCGCTGTGCCGCTTCCTCCGGCAGTCCCTCCAGCACCCCGGCCTCCGGCAGTGGCGGGCGGCTCAGCGCGGTGCTGAGCACGGTGAAACCCTCCGACGCCAGCAGCTGTCCCAGCAGCACAACACTGGCGGCCTGGGCGTCATCGACCAGCCGCACCGACGTGCCGTGCAGGGCGGCAACCGTGTGCTCCCGCCCGTCGTAGCGGACCCTGTCACCCAGCGACAGCAGCCGCGGACACGCCGGCATCCCCGCCCACCTCCTTCGTGACCATGGGCACAGGGCGCACCTGCGTGGCCGCCGACAGCAGACCAGCTTCCAGATCCACCGCCAGCTCCCGGCACCAGAGCAGGTGGAAGAGCACCGGAACCACGGCGATCGGATCACCCACCGCACCCACCCCCGCCAGCAGTCCCCGAGGCCGGGCGAATGCCGCCCGCAACTCCGCCGCCACCGGATCTCGCCGCACCCGCGGATGCCGGTAGCCCGACAACCAGCGCAGATTCGCCGCCAACACCGGATCGAGCACGCCAACCCGCTCAAAATCCCAGCCCACCACGGCGCAAGCCGCCGCTGTAGCCGCGAACTTCACGGCATCCTCGGGCTCGATCAGGTCATCAGGGCGCACATCCAGCACCACGGCGGAGCCGTCCCGACGGCGCACGAAGTAGTCCGGCGTATGACTGACCCGCCGGGCCCGGTCACCCGGCCGCCATAAGAGTCGGAACGGACAGCCGTTACCGAACCCCGCAGAGCACTTTTGCAAGCGGACGCTTGCAAAAGTTAGCACCATGCGTCACCATCGACGCATGGCTTCGTTGAAGGTCGGGGATCTCGGTGCGTTCCTGCGTGAGCAGCGGCGGAACGCCCAGCTCTCCCTGCGCCAACTCGCCGAGGCGGCCGGGGTCTCCAACCCCTATCTCAGCCAGATCGAGCGCGGACTGCGGAAACCGAGCGCGGACATCCTGCAGCAGCTCGCGAAAGCGCTGCGGATCTCCGCCGAGACGCTCTACGTGCGAGCCGGGATCCTCGACGAGCGGGATCCGGACGAGGCCGGGGTGCGGAGCGCGATCCTGACCGACCCGGCCATCAACGAGCGCCAGAAGCAGGTGCTGCTGCAGATCTACGAGTCCTTCCGCAAGGAGAACGCCTCGTCGTCGGGCAGCACCGGAACGAGCGAGGAAGAGCACGGCGGGAAGCGAGCGGCCGGCCCCTCGAACTGACCAGCCCCACCCGGAGGACCATCGTCATGGCCACCACCGACGAAGTACGCAAGACGCTCACCGACCCCACCCCCCTCTACGCCGCCGTCGGCACCGCCGACCTGGCCGCCGAGAAGCTCCGTGAAGTGCCCGCACTCATCGAGAGGATCCGCGCGGAGGCGCCCGAGCGGATCGAGGCCATCAGGTCCACCGACCCGAAGGCCGTGCAGCAGCGGGTGACCGCCCAGGCCAAGGAGGCACAGCAGACCGTCAGGACGAAGGTCAGCGAGGTGCTCGGGACGCTCGACAACGACCTGAGGAAGTTGCGCGAGACCGCGCAGGGCTACGCACTCCAGGGCGCCGGCCGGGCCGCCGGGTACGCCGTGAAGGCCCGGGAGACCTACGACGAGCTGGCCGAGCGCGGCCGCCACACCGTGCAGAACTGGCGCACCGAGCCCACGGCACCCACCGCTGAGCTGGCCGCTCCGGCCGGGGCGGAAGGGCCGGGGCCGGTGAAGAAGACGGACGGTCCGGCGGCGGCCCCGGAGCAGGCCGAAGACGCCGGCCCAGAGCACGGCGACTCGAAGTCCGCCGAGTGAGCCGGAGCATTTCGGGCATCTGGAAGGGAGGAAACCGCGGTCCGCACTCCAGTACGCTGGATCGGCGGGGGCGAATAGGACAAACAGCGACGATGTGGGCTCGATCGGGGGCCCGAGAAGGATCGGGCGGTGGACGGCATGTTGGCACAAGGTTTTGACGAACTACTGGGCTGGGCCTCTTTCGGGCTCTTCATCGCCGCGCTGCTCGCCTTCGTCGACGCGGTCCTCCGCCGGGAGGACGCCTACCGTGCCGCCGGCAAGCAGAACAAGGTGTTCTGGCTGATCATCCTTGGTCTGACGGCGGTGGTCAGCTGGCTCTTCAACAACATCCTGGGCATCCTGCAGATCGCCGGGCTCATCGCGACCATCGTGTACATCGTCGATGTGCGGCCGGCCCTCAAGCAGGTCTCGGGAGGCGGCGGCTGGGGCCGCCGAGGAGGTCGACGGCCGGGCGGCAGCAGCTCGGACGGCCCTTACGGGCCGTTCAACGGCCGCCGCTGACCTCGACCTACACCGCCGAGCCCGCCGACCATCCCGACCGACCACCGCTGGACCGGCTCCGGGTCGCAACCGCGGCCACCGCCGGCTCAGCGGTGGTCGCGGTCCAGCAGCAGCACGGCGACGTCGTCCGTCAACTCGCCCCCGTTGAGCGATCTGACCTCCGCCATCGCGGCGTCCAGCAGCTCCTCGCCCCGCATTCCCAGCTCCTGCTGCCGGGCGATGATCTCGAGCATCCCCTCCTGCCCGAGCCGCTCCCTGCCCTCCCCGATCCGGCCCTCGATCAGCCCGTCGGTGTACATCATCAGGGACCAGGAGCTGCCGAGCTCCACCTCCTGCCGGGGCCAGCGGGCCTGTGGCAGCAGCCCCAGCGCGGGACCGCCGTCCTCGTAGGGCATCAGCAGCGGCTGCCGTCCGTCCCGGGCGACGAGCGGCGCCGGGTGCCCGGCGAGGCAGAGCCCGGCCCGTCGGCCGTCCGGTGCGATGTCGACCGTACAGAGGGTGGCGAAGATCTCCTCGTCGGCGCGCTCGTTCTCCAGGACCTGCTGCAGCGTGCGGAGGAGCTGGTCGCCGCAGAGACCGGCGAAGGTCAGCGCCCGCCAGGCGATCCTGAGTTCGACGCCGAGCGCGGCCTCGTCGGGGCCGTGTCCGCTCACGTCGCCGATCATCACGTGTACGGTCCCGTCCGCCATCCGGACGGTGTCGTAGAAGTCCCCACCGAGCAGCGCCCGGCTCCGGCCGGGCCGGTAGCGCGAGGCGAACCGCAGGTCGGAGCCCTCCAGCAGCGGCTTGGGCAGTAGCCCGCGCTCCAGCCGCGAGTTCTCCTGGCCCCGCAGCCGCGACTCGGTCAGCTGGCGCTGGGCCACGTCGGCCCGCTTGCGCTCGACGGCGTAGCGGATGGCCCGGTGGAGGATCCGGCCGTCCAGTTCACCGCGGAAGAGGTAGTCCTGGGCCCCGACCCGGACGGCCGCCGCCCCGCCCTCGGCGTCCGCCTCGTCGGTGAGCACCAGCACCGCGTGGTTCGGGGCCAGTCGCAGGACCTCCCGCAGGATCTCCAGCTCGTCCTCGGGCGGCGGGCCGTCTTCGGCCCCCGGGGCGTTCCCGCCGCGCACACCGTTCTCCGCTCCCTGCGTCTGCCCGGGCCGCGGCCCGGTGAGGGCCAGGTCGAGCAGGATGCAGTGGACGTCGTCGGTGAGCAGGCGTTCCGCCTCGGTGAGATTGCGGGCGGTGCGCACCCGCACCCGTTTCCCGCCCGGCTTCGGCATCTCCGGGAGGGAGAAGGGGGCCGAAGGGTGGTCCTCGATCACCAGGAGGGTCAGCCCGCCACCGGCGTTCTCCACCGGAGCCGTGTCGCCGTCGGGCGGCCGGGGAACGTCCACCGCCTCCCCCGCGGGAACACCTGGCTCGCCCGTTGGACCGCCCCGCCCCGGCGGGGCGGTCGCGCCCTCCGGCGAGCGGTGCGAGGGCAGGCCGGCCGCAGCGGTTCCCACGGCCGAAGCCTCCCCCTGCTGTGGCACGGGCATGACTCGGTTCCTTCTCTCCCCCCGAGGGCTCGGCGGCCCGAGCGGCGTACCGCCGTCCCGGCGCGCACAAGGGCGCGGGCCTGGGTCCGCGGCAGAGCGCCCGGCGCGCTGTCCAGGCGACCCTAACGGTAGGGCGCGCGCGAGCGGAACGCCGGACGGTCTACTACCGGCGGCATATGCCGACAGGATCCGGCACCCTTCCGGCCGAAAAGACGCGGTATAGCCGCCCCCGACCCACCCGGTCCCATCGGCCGCGCCCCAGCCCGGGGTGAGCCACGCCACTCGACTCCCCCACCGTGTGCTGTCAGCGGACAGCGAACCGTGACACCGGAGGGCGCTGGAGCACGCTCCGCCGTTGCCACAAATCCGGGTCGCCATGGCGATGGACGAGGTTCACTCGCCGTTCACTCGCCACCGGTGACGGATTCATCTCATCTACCTAATTTCGGCCTTACCAGAGGGTCCAGCAGCCACGGACGGCTGTCGGAACCCACCCCCAGCCCGGCCGCCCACGGCGAGCCTCCAGGAAGGACCACTCGAAGGTGAAACCCCAGCGTAGCTTCGGCCGCGGAACACGGACGCTGACCGCCGGTGCGGTCGCAGTCTCCGCCGCGCTCCTCCTCGCCGCCTGTGGTTCGGACGACAACACCAAGGCAGGCGGGGAATCCGGGGCCAAGCCGTCCGGCGACATCAAGTGCGGCAGCGACGGCAAGCTGCTCGCCTCCGGCTCCTCCGCCCAGAAGAACGCCATGGACAAGTGGATCGCCGACTACATGGCGGCCTGCCCCGGCGTGCAGATCAACTACAACCCGATCGGCTCCGGCGGTGGCATCACCCAGTTCAACCAGGGATCGACCGCTTTCGCCGGCTCCGACTCGGCGCTGAAGCCCGAGGAGGTCGAGGCGTCCAGGAAGGTCTGCAAGACCGGCCAGGGCATCAACCTCCCGATGGTCGGCGGGCCGGTCGCCCTCGGATACAACCTCCCGGGCGTCGACGACCTCACACTGGACGCTCCCACCATCGCCAAGATCTTCGACTCCAAGATCAAGAAGTGGGACGATCCCGCGATCCAGAAGCTGAACCCCGACGCGAAGCTCCCGTCCACCGAGATCCAGGCGTTCCACCGGTCCGACGAGTCCGGCACGACCCAGAACCTCGGCCAGTACCTCTCCGCCTCGGCCCCCGACGAGTGGAAGTACGACGCGGAGAAGTCCTGGCCCGCCAAGGGCGGTCAGTCCGCCAGCGGCTCCTCCGGAGTGGCCTCGCAGGTCAAGCAGGTCGAAGGGGCCATCGGCTACTTCGAGCTCTCCTACGCCACCAGCAACGACCTCACCTCGGTGAAGATCGACACGGGGGCCGCCGAGCCGGTCGAGGCCACCACCGACAACGCCTCAAAGGCCATCGCGGCCGCCGAGGTCGTCGGCGAGGACAAGGACCTCTCCCTCGAACTGGACTACGCCACCAAGGCCGACGGCGCCTACCCGATCATCCTGGTCACCTACGAGATCGTCTGCGACCAGGGCAACCCGGAGAAGAGCCTGGAGGCGGTGAAGTCCTTCCTCAGCTACACGGCCAGCGAGGACGGTCAGTCGCTGCTCGCCGACGAGGGCTACGCCCCGCTGCCCCCCGAGATCGCGGCGAAGGTCCGCGAGGTCATCCCCACCCTCTCCTGACCAGGCCGCCGGCCCCGTCACTCCGCCGGGGCCGCGCCGGCCCCGGCCGGCGAAGCCGCCAGCCCCCTTCCGCCTCCCACCATCCGGTGCACCGCCGCACAGCAGGGAACCCCACCCCGCAGACCGGAGAAGCCATGGACGACGAATCACCCAGCCCGACCGCGCCGCCGCCCCGAGGGCCGAGCCGGGGAGGCGCCAGCCGCCCCGGAGACCGGGTCTTCCTCACACTCTCCCGGGGTTCCGGGATCGTGCTGCTGGTCATCATGGCGGCCATCGCGGTGTTCCTGACCTACCGCGCCTCGATCGCGATCTCCCGGAACGAAGCCAACTTCCTCACCGCGTTCGAGTGGAACCCGCAGGGCCGGCCCGTCGAGTTCGGCATCGCGATCCTCGCCTACGGCACGGTGGTGAGCTCGATCATCGCGCTCGCCATCGCGGTGCCGGTGGCCGTCGGGATAGCACTGTTCATCTCCCACTACACCCCGCGCCGACTCGCCGCCCCGCTGGCCTATCTCATCGACCTGCTCGCCGCCGTGCCCAGCATCGTCTACGGGCTCTGGGGCGCACTGGTCCTCGTGCCGTACCTCGACGGGCTGAACCGCTGGCTCGACGCCTACCTGGGCTGGGCCTACGTCTTCGACAAGTCCGACTCCGGTCCCGCCCGGTCGCTGTTCACCGTCGGCATCCTGCTGGCCGTGATGATCCTGCCGGTCATCACCAACGTCACCCGCGAGGTCTTCCTCCAGGTGCCGAAGGCGCACGAGGAGGCGGCGCTGGCACTCGGCGCCACCCGCTGGGAGGTGATCCGGATGTCGGTGCTGCCGTTCGGCCGCTCCGGGATCATCAGCGCCGCCATGCTCGGCCTCGGCCGGGCCCTCGGCGAGACCATGGCCGTGGCCACCGTCCTCTCGCCGTCCTTCGTCTTCTCCGGCCATCTGCTGGACGCGGGGGGCGGCACCTTCGCCCAGAACATCGCAGCCAAGTTCAACGAGGCGGACGAGTTCGGCCGGGACGCGCTGATCGCCTCCGGCCTGGTGCTCTTCGCCATCACCCTGCTGGTGAACGGTGCCGCCCGCCTGATCATCGCCAGGCGCAAGGAGTACTCGGGAGCCAACGCATGAGCCACCTCACCCTGGAAGAGCCCCTGCTCGGGGAGGCCGGCCCACCGCCCCGGCGGACCCTCTCCCAGCGGCGGCTCCCCCGCTGGGCCCCGGCCGTCACGGCCCTCGCCTCGATAGCCGCCGGCTGCGGCCTCGGCCTCGCCGCCGGCTGGCACAGCCGCGTCCAGTGGGGCATCCTCGCCGCCCTCTTCTTCGTCCTCGCCAGCTATCTGGCCACCGCCGCGGTCGAGGGCCCCCGCCAGGCGAAGGACCGCATCGCCACCAGCCTGGTCTGGCTCTGCTTCGTCCTCGCGACCGTGCCGCTCCTCTCCCTCGCCTGGACCACGGTCGCCCGCGGGGTGAAGGTGCTCGACGGCTACTTCCTGACGCACTCCATGGCCGGGCTGTCGAACAGCGCCCCGGGCGGCGGCATCTACCACGCCCTCGTCGGGACCCTGGAGCAGGTCGCCATCGCCACCGCCATCGCCGCGCCGGTCGGCCTGCTCACCGCCGTCTACCTGGTGGAGTACGGCCGCGGCCGGCTGGCCCGCGCGGTCACCTTCTTCGTGGACGTCATGACCGGCATCCCCTCGATCGTCGCCGGCCTGTTCATCCTCTCCACCTGGGTGCTCACCTTCGGAATGGGCTACTCCGGCTTCGCCGGCGCCATGGCCCTCGCCATCCTGATGATGCCGGTCGTGGTCCGCTCCACCGAGGAGATGCTGAAGCTCGTGCCGAACGAGCTGCGCGAGGCATCCCTCGCGCTCGGCGTGCCGAAGTGGCGGACGATCCTCAAGGTCGTGCTGCCGACCGCCATCGGCGGGATCACCACCGGGGTGATGCTGGCGGTCGCCCGGATCACCGGTGAGACGGCGCCGATCCTGCTGCTCGTCTCGGGGAGCATGTTCATCAACACCAACCCGTTCTCCGACGTCCAGTCCTCGCTGCCGCTCTACGTCTACGAGCAGTACGCCATCGGCACCCCGGCCGCGATCGACCGCGCCTGGGCGGCGGCGCTCGTCCTGATCGTCTTCGTCATGATCCTCAACCTGGTCGCCCGCGCCATCGCCCGGTGGAAGGCCCCCAGGAGCGGACGTTGAACCCGCCGGCCGCCACCATCGAGAGGCCCGGACGCCCCACAGGGCGCCGGCGGGCCGGAGCAGCAGAGAACCCGGCTCCGCCGGGCGGAGCCCCCCGGAAGGAATGTGAGCCACACATGGCCAAGCGCATCGACGTCAGCGGCCTCACCGCCTACTACGGCAACCACAAGGCGATCGAGGACATCTCGATGACGGTGGAGCCGCGCTCCGTGACCGCCTTCATCGGCCCGTCGGGCTGTGGCAAGTCCACCTTCCTGCGCACCCTCAACCGGATGCACGAGGTCACCTCGGGGGGCTGGGTGGAGGGCAAGGTGCTGCTGGACGACGAGGACCTCTACGCACCCGACGTCGACCCGGTGTCCGTCCGCCGGACCGTCGGCATGGTCTTCCAGCGTCCGAACCCCTTCCCGACCATGTCGATCTACGAGAACGTGGTCGCCGGTCCGCGGCTGAACGGGACCCGGCGGAAGGGCGAGCTGGACGAGATCGTCGAGAGCTCGCTGCGCGGCGCCAACCTCTGGACCGAGGTCAAGGACCGGCTCCACCGGCCCGGCTCCGGTCTCTCCGGCGGCCAGCAGCAGCGGCTCTGCATCGCGCGCGCGATCGCGGTCGAGCCTCAGGTGCTGCTGATGGACGAGCCCTGCTCCGCCCTCGACCCGATATCCACCCTCGCCATCGAGGACCTGATCAGCACCCTGAAGGAGCGGTTCACCATCGTCATCGTGACCCACAACATGCAGCAGGCGGCGCGGGTCTCGGACCGTACCGCCTTCTTCAACCTCTCCGCCGTCGGGCAGCCCGGCACCCTCGTCGAGATCGACGACACCGAGCGGATCTTCTCCAACCCGTCGGTACGGGCCACCGAGGACTACATCTCGGGACGCTTCGGCTGACCCGACCACGATCGGCTCCGCGGTGCTGCATGGCGGTGCGGCCGCGAAGCCCAGAGCCCGCCCTTGGCTCCCGAGGGCGGGCTCGTCCGTGCCGGCGGGTGCGCCGGTCCGCCGTCAGCCGAAGGCCAGCTTGACGGTCCAGAAACTCAGTGCGGCGAACAGCGCCGCGGCGGGCATGGTGATGAACCAGCCCATGATGATGTTCTTGGCCACGCCCCAGCGGACCGCCTTGAACCGCTTGGTCGACCCCACGCCCATGATCGCCGAGGTGATCACGTGCGTGGTGGAGATCGGCGCGTGGAACATGAACGACGCGGTGTACATCACGGAGGCCGCCGTCGTCTCGGCCGCGAACCCCTGCGGCGGGTCGAGCTCGATGATCCGACGGCCCAGCGTGCGCATGATCCGCCAGCCGCCCGCGTAGGTACCGAGAGAGAGCACCAGGGCGCAGGAGAGCTTGACCCAGACCGGGATCGCCGCGTTCGGCTGCTCCAGGTCGGCGATGACCAGGGCCATCACCACGACGCCCATGGTCTTCTGCGCGTCCTGCAGACCGTGGCCGAGCGCCATCGCCGCCGCCGACACCGTCTGCGCTATCCGGAAGCCGCGTTTGGCCCGGTGCGGATTGCTCTTCCGGAAAAGCCACAGGATGCCGACCATCACCAGATAGCCGAAGAGAAGCCCGACTATCGGCGAGAGGATCATCGGGATGACGATCTTCTCGACCACACCCATCCAGTAGACGACGCTCGATCCCGCGAGCGCGGCGCCCACCATCCCCCCGAAGAGAGCGTGGCTGGAGGAGGAGGGGAGGCCGAAATACCAGGTGATCATGTTCCAGACCACGGCGCCGACCAGCGCGGCGAAGAGGATCGCCATGCCGCGGGAGCCGTGCGGCGTCTCGATCAACCCCTGGCTGACCGTCTTGGCGACGCCGCTGCCCAGGAAGGCCCCGGCCAGGTTCATCACGGCGGCCATGGTCAGGGCCGCCTTCGGGGTCAGTGCCCGGGTGGAGACGGAGGTGGCGATGGCGTTCGCGGAGTCGTGAAAGCCGTTGGTGTAGGTGAAACCGAGCGCGACCCCGATGGTCACGACGAGCGCGAGGGTGTCCACCGGAGGTCAGGACTCCTTGACCGCGATGGTCTCGACGGTGTTGGCCACGTGCTCGAAGGCGTCCGCGGCCTCCTCCAGTACGTCCACGATCTGCTTCAGCTTGAGCACGTCCATGGCGTCGTACTTGCCGTTGAACAGGTGGGCCAGCAGCTTGCGGTGGATCTGGTCCGCCTGGTTCTCCAGACGGTTCACCTCGATCCAGTACTCGGTGAGGTTGGACATGGTCCGCAGGTTCGGCATCGCCTCGGCGGTCAGCTCCGCCGCCCGCGCCAGCACCTCGATCTGCCGCTCGACCCCCTTGGGGAGTTCGTCGATCTCGTAGAGCACCACGAGATCGACCGCCTCCTCCATGAAGTCCATGATGTCGTCGAGCGAGGAGGCGAGGTTGTAGATGTCCTCGCGGTCGAAGGGCGTGATGAACGAGGAGTTCAGCTGGTGGAAGATCGCGTGGGTCGCGTCGTCCCCCGCGTGCTCCGCTGCCCGCATCCGCTCGCCGATCTCAGCCCGAGCGGAGGAGTCCGCCCCGAGCAGTTCCAACAGGAGCCTCGAGCCCGTGACGATGTTGTCCGCGGATGCGGCGAACATGTCATAGAAACTCGTCTCCCGGGGGGTCAGACGAAATCGCACGTGAGTTCCTCGGGGTGCAATCGGATTCGGTCAGGCTGATGCTAGGCGCATCATCCAGCCACGGCTAACCGCCGTTACCTCAGTGTCGCCCATCGAACGGGCTCCCCGGCAGCGGCCCCCGGATATCGGCGGAGGAATTGGCTACCGTATACCCGGTAGGGGTATACGGACTTTCGAAGCACCACAGGAGCCGCCGGCGGCGGAACCGGGAGGGGACATACCGTGCCGACCTCGAAGGCCGACGTGAGCGGCGGGAGCGGAGCCTCGGGCCCGGCGGCGGGCGGCCGCGCCGACAGCCACCTGACCGACGACGCCCCGGCGTCCTACGGCTACAGCAAGAACAAGGAACAGCACCTCAAGCGGCTGCGCCGGATCGAGGGCCAGATCCGCGGGCTGCAGCGCATGGTGGACGAGGACGTCTACTGCATCGACATACTCACCCAGGTGTCGGCCGGCACCAAGGCGCTGCAGTCCTTCGCCGTCCAACTGCTGGAAGAGCACCTGCGGCACTGCGTCGCCGCGGCCGCCGTACAGGGCGGCGAGGAGATGGAGGCGAAGGTCGCCGAGGCCACCGCGGCGGTCGCCCGGCTGCTCCGGAGCTGAAAAACTCACCATGGATCCGCGTCGACGCGCCGGAGGGGCCGGATCCAGCCCCTCCTACCGCTGTTCCCTCGCCACTTCCAGCACCTCGTCGATCTGGTCCGGGCTGAGCCTGTCCCCCTCCGCCGCCGAGGCCGCGATCATCAGCTCACCGCAGAGTTCGATCTCCGCGAGGGCCACGTGGTCCTGGACGGCACAACCGCGGGATGGCACCACGCGCGTCACCTCCTCCCCCGGCGAGCATCCACTGCTCCCCCGTACTGCCCGCTCAGCGTAGAGACCGGGACAGAGTGCGCGCATGGCACGAACGGACCATCTCTCCTGCGCCGAAAGGCTATGTCGGCCTGGGTCAGACCCCGGAGATCGACACCTCACCGGCGTAGATGTCCTGCTCCGCCGGCAGCACCGTGTCGACCGGAGCACCAAAATCGAACAACTGCGTCGTCGAGACCACCTCCACCCCGCTCCCCGCCCCCGGAGCGCCGACTCCACCCGCCTCACCCGGGCCCCGCCCGCCCGCGGTGAAGACGAAGCGGTACCGCACCTGACGGAGCCGGCCCCGGCCGTCGAGGTAGGCGTCGAAGGAGACGGGCTCGGCGGCGAAGCCGCGCACCGCGGCGGACAGCGCACCCCGGGCGTACTCCGAGGCGCGCTCCGCGGCCCGTCCGATGTCCGTCGTGCCCCGGTAGTGGCGCAGCCGCCGCCCACTCCCGTCCTCGGTCTCACCGAGGTAGCTCACCCGCCGGACCCCACGGAGCAGCTCCGCCGCGATCAGCGGATCCGCCGCCCCACCGCTCACCAGGTTCCCGTCCACCAGTTCCGTGGTGTCCAGGCGCACCCACTTGTCGGCCGGAACCCCGGCCCCCCGGTCCTTCATGTACAGCTCCCCGGCCGTCATCAACTCGGTGACCGGACGGTGCTCCGCCAGACCGGCGGCATCCCGCGGCAGCACCACCCGCAGCCGACCGATCCGCCGGGTGTAGTCGAAGGCGCCCTCGCCCCGGGTGGTCACCTTGGTGCCGCCCACCGCGGTCTCCATCGCCGTACGGGCCCTGGAGCTGCCCGACCGCAGAAGGACGTCGGCCGCGTCCCGGACCTGGGACAACGCGTCGTCCGCCGGCCGGCTGTCAGCCGCGGGCTTCTGGTCCACCGCGACATCCGGCTGCGAACAGCCGGTCACGGCCGCCGAGGCCAGCAGGCTGCCCGACACGGCGACGACGATGACACCACCGCCTCGACGCCCTCGCTGCCCTGCCATGGCCGACAACCCCCAGTAGTCCCGCTGCGACTCGCTTGGACAACGAGCGTCCGGGGCGAACCGTCACGGTCGGCGGCCGGCGCACTCCAGCACCGCGGCCACTCTCGCCCACCCCGCGCCGCCGGTTCGATCCGCGGTGCGTCAGTGGGTGCCCTCGGGCGACCGCGGCGCGCCCCCGGGGGCACCCCGATCACGGGCCACCCTCGGAGCGCGACAGCGCGGCGGGCGCGCGGCTGCCGGGAGTGGTGAAAGGAGGCCCTCAGGCCGCCAGGTCGTTCCGGTGGCCTCCGGAGCCGTCGGCGGGACCGTTCGAGTCGGCCTCCCCCTCGGAGGCCGAGGCGCCCGCGCCGCCCGCCCGCACCAGCCATCCGGCCCGGGAGTCGGCGACCGTCCGCGCCAGCGGTGTGAGCAGCGCCATCGCGGGCGGGGCCAGCAGCAGGGCGACAGCCGTACCGAGCGCGAAGCCACCCACCACGTCCGTCGGGTAGTGGACGCCCATGTAGATCCGGCAGAAGCCCTCCAGGAGCGCGAGCCCGAGGGCCGCCAGACCGTACCTCCGGTGCGCGATGAAGACGCCCACCGCGATGGCCATGGCCAGCGTCGAGTGATCGCTGGCGAAGGAGTAGTCGGTCTTGCCCTCCACCAGGACGTGCAGTCCCTCGTGGTCCAGGAAGGGCCTCGGCCGCTCGACGATCTCCCGGATCGGGATGTTCACCAGCAGGGCGATGCCGGCCGCGATCGGCGCCCAGACCAGACCGGCCACCACACCCGGTGCACCGCTCCGCTTCCGCGCTCCCCACCAGCAGAAGAGCATCAGCAGCGCCATCGCCACCAGGATCCCGTACTCCCCGACCCACTCCACGGTGCGGTCGAACCAGTGCGGGGCGTCAGTGCCGATCCCGTTGATGTCGTAGAGCAGCTCGACATCGAGATTGGACTCGGCCTCGACCACCGGACCGGCCGCGGCGGTGAGGGGCTCCGAGGTCGCCGAGGCCAGGGAGTCCATCGCTGTCGCGGAGTCCACCGACAAAGGGAGTCCCACTGCGGTTCCAGCCATCTGACGCGGCCCCTTGTCTGTCGCCCTGATCGATTTGCCCGCTGTCGGCCCCCACGTCCCCCTGGGGCTGCCGTGCCCGCTCGGGGGCACATCAACCTCGCCACCAGGGAACGCCCAACCACCCGCCCGACGTTCCGCTTTCCACGGAAAGACCACCAGTACGTTACCGAAGGGTGATCCATCGTCGCAGCTCAGACGGCTTGGGGGAGGTGGGGGACAGCCTACGCGGTGTCGGCCCCCGGAAGAGCCCGCGCGCCGTCCTGGGTAACCCTGGTGGCCCCGAAGTAATCCGGCGTGTCGATCTTGTCGAACCGGATCACGGCCCCTGTGTACGGCGCATTGATCATATATCCGCCGCCCACGTACAGCCCCACATGGCGGATCGCCCGCGGATCGTCGAGGTCGTCGGAGAAGAAGACGAGGTCACCGGGCATCAGTTCGTCCCGCTGGGGGTGCGGCCCGGCGTTGTACTGATCGTTGGCGACCCGGGGCAGCTCGATCCCGACCGAGGCGTAAGCCGCCTTGGTCAGCCCCGAGCAGTCGAAGCGGCCGCCCTGGTCCTCCCGGCCGTCACCGCCCCACAGGTACTCGGTGCCCAGCTTCTGCTGGGCGTAGTAGATCGCCCCGGCCGCCTGCCGGGAAGCTGGGATCTTGCTCTCCGGGGCCTCGAAGCTCTTCGCGAGCGTGGTGATGGTCTTCACGTAGTTCTGGGTCTCGCGGTACGGCGGCACACCCCCGTGCTCGATGACCGCGTACGCCCCGGCGTTGTAGGCGGCGAGCATGTTCTCGGTCGGGTCGCCCGGCGTGTCCTTCACATACTCGGCCAGCTTGCAGTCGTAGGCGGCCGCCGAGGGAATCGCGTCCTGCGGGTCGAAGACATCTCGCTTGCCGTCCCCGTTGCCGTCCAGCCCGTGCACGGCCCAGGTGCTCGGGATGAACTGGGCTATGCCCTGCGCCGCCGCCGGGCTCTGCGCCCTCGGGTTCCAACCGCTCTCCTGGTACAGCTGGGCGGCGAGCAGCGACGGGGTGATGGCCGAACAGTGGTTCCCCCACTGCTGCACCAGCGGCTTGTAGGCCGCCGGGACCGCCCCCTTGGCCAGACCGGTGCCCCGACCCGCCACGCCACCGAGCAGATTCGAGGCGGCGGTGAACGTGCCCACCACCAGCAGGGCCAGGAAGCTCAACGACAGCCCTAACCCGACACCCAGCCCCAGCCAGAGCTTCCGCATCCCGCTTCCTTCCCCCAACTCCCCGGCCGCCCAGCGCTCCTTCGGACGGTACAGCGCACGCGGCCCTTCCGCGACGGGCGCACGGCGCCGACCCAACGTGCCACCGTGCGCCGGGCGGAGGCGCCGGCCAGCGGCGGTACCACCGAACGACTCGGAGCGCCCGACAGGCCATCAATAGCGACTGAACCACGACCGCAGGCGGAGGAAGCCCGGAAGTGCGCCCAACATCACAGGCCGTTAGCTCCGCTGCCGGAAAGACCGACCCAAGGGCACCACGGCCACCCTGCGGGGCCGACGGAGCCGGGCGGCCCGAGCTGGCGGACCCATTGCAGGCTCCGGCATTCCTCCCGCAGCGCGGCGGAGGTCCGAGGCGCGGACCGACCATTGCCCTTGGTCACGGAGCGTGATACACAGAGTAATCATTCGGACCTCAGAAGCCTCCTCGCCGCCTCGCAGGCGCGAGCCAACCCGAGATCCACACCGGATCCACCGAGAAATGCCGTCAAGTCGACAGGACCAGGCGGCAACTTGAGCGAAGATGGACCCTGCCCCGTGTCATACGGCACCGGGGCAGGCAACTACCCACAGGGGGCGGTGAGTTCCACATGTACCTGGCGGCCGAGAAAGGCGACATCACCACGATCATCGGCGGCATCGCCCCGGACTGGGGGCCGTTCGGCACTCTGGGCCAAGAGGCCCGGATCATGATCGAAGTCGTGATGGCGGTAGCCATCCTGCTCTGCCTCGGGATCGCGATCTGGGGGGCGGCCAAACAACGGATCGGCGCCACGGCCCTGCGTGACACCTTCAGCGCCGAGCAGGGCAAGGGCCTGATCATCGCGGGACTGACCGGTGTCTTCATCATCGGGTCACTCGGAACCCTGTTCACCATCGTCTACGGCATGGCCGTCTAGGGGCTGCCGTTCGGATCCCCCCGAGGCAGAGGGCGCGACCCGGCACGGCCAACGGCACGGGCCGGAACGTCCTCGTGGCGGAGCCCGCAGGGCCTACCGGCGTGCCCCGGCCTGCCGGGGCACGCGACGCCAAGGCGATCCGGACGACAGCCCACACCCGACGCCCACCCCAACCGATCGGCCACCGCGACCGCGTCTCCGTCACGCCCGAGGAGCGGTCCGCACCCGGCCATGACACCGTCCGTCGCCCCACCGGCTGAGGTTGCAACTTTCCGATGTCATGTCATCACACCGCGCCCGCGCGGCAACCAGCGCTACCGTCGTACTACGGCTGTGAAGACTGTGCACACGGCGAGGCCAGAACGGCTGCCGGGCACGAGGGGACGTGGGCGACATGACTCAGAGCGGCGAGGACTACAGCGGCTACGACGACTACTCCGACGGACACTCCGGCGACGACGGCCACGGCACCCGCACCAGACTCCCGGAGACCGGCGATGTCTACGGCGGCGCCAAGCGCGCCAACCGCTCGCCCAGGAGCCTGCTCACGGTCGTGAGCGTGGTGGTCCTGCTGATCGCGGCCATCGCGTTCGCCAACCGCAGCGGCCAGGACCAGTCGGACTCCGGCTCCAGCGGCGGCTCCGCCAACGGCCCCCAACCGACCGCCCCAACCGGCGAAGACCCGGTGACGGGCTCCAACGCCGGCATCCCGTCCGGCTTCCCCAAGACGGAGCAGGGCGCGCAGAGCGCGGCGGCCAACTACGCGGTGGTTCTGGGCTCCGACCTGATGTTCGATGAGGAGAAGCGTCACCGAGCCATAGCGGCACTCACGACATCCTCGGCACGGGACGACATGCAGCGCGGTCTGGACAAGGCTTACAACAGGTCGTTCAAAGAAAGCATCGGCCTAAACGCTGACGGCTCCGCACCTGACGGTATGACTTTCATCAGCCGAACAATTCCTGTCGGGACCAAGATAGCGGATTACGGGCAGGAAACTGCGACCGTCGAGGTGTGGTCAACCAGCTTGTTCGGCCTGGCTGGTGAAGGCTCGACGAAACCAGTCGCAGACGACTGGTTTACTATCACCATTACCCTCAAATGGTCCGAAAATGACTGGAGAATTGAGTCACATTCTCAGAAGAGTGGCCCAGCCCCGGTACGCAGCGACACAACGGCTTCCAGTGCCAAGGATATTTCGGAGGCGGTAGAAAACTATGGAGGGTTCACTTATGCCCGCTAGCCACGGCAAACGTGCTCTCTCCATAACATCTGCACTGGCCACGGTGCAGGTAGCCAGTGTCCTCCTCGCCAGCCGTGCCTTCGCAGAGCCATCCCCGACACCATCAGGGAGTAATGAACCCTGTGACCTGATTCATGGTCCAGCCAGGGACTACTGCGAACGCGGAGACGGCTCCCCCACCCGGCAAGGACTTTCCGACAACCCCCTCGACCCCCTCTCCTCCCTCGCCAAGGGCTGTGCCGAAGCAGCAGCATGGATCGTCGGAAAACTTTCCAAGGCGGTCACGGAGACCGCACAGGTGGACTTCACCAACACCGCTTTCCTCCGCCAGTACGCCGTCGTCTTCGCCGCCTCCTCCGTCCTCACCCTCGTCCTCTGGCTGCTCGCCGTCGCCAAACGGGCCGTGCGGGGCGTCCCCCTCACCGAGGCGATCTCCGAAGCCATCGGTTTCCTCTGGCTGACCGTCCTCGCCTCGGCCTTCACCCCGCTCATCCTGTACACGGTCGTCTCGGCGACGGACGCCGTCACCGATGTCGTGGCCGCCGGTACCTCGTCGAACACCGATGTCTTCTTCGGCACGTTCATGGACGCGCTGAGGAAGGGCGAGGACATCGGCGGCGGCCCCATCATGCTGATCGTCGTCAGCCTCGTCACCGTGCTGGCCGCGGGGGTGCTGTGGCTGGAACTCGTGATCCGGGCGGCTCTGCTCTACGTCGGCGCGCTGCTCGGCACCGCCGTCTACGCCGGACTGGTGGACAAGAACATGTGGGGCCACGTCCGGCGCTGGGCGGGCATCATGATCGCGGTCATCCTCGTGAAACCGGTCATCGTGGTGGTGCTGGGGCTCGCCGGAGCGCTCAGCACCTCGGACGACGGACCGAACGCCCTGTCCGCCGTCGTCTCGGGCCTCGCCATCATCCTGCTGGCGATCTTCGCCAGCGCCGTCATCTACAAGTTCGTACCCGGCTTCGGCGACGAGATGGCCTCCGCCCACAGGGGCCGCAAGAACGCCACCGACGGCAGCCAGGCCGCTGCCGTCATCTCCTCCCCCGCCGCTCTCGTCAAACAGGGCATCAAGACCCACAGCAGCCGGGGCAGCGGTTCCGCTCCGCAACCGCCCCCGCAGTCCACCGGGGCCGTCTCCGGCGGCGTGGCCGCGCACAGCTCCCGCCCGGGCGACACGGGCGGTTCCAGGTCCGCGCCGCCGGCCCCCCGCACCCATGACCGGGGCGGATCCGGCACCAGCACCAGCAAATCCTCAGGAGGTGAGCGGCGTTGACGGTCCACACCCAGTCGGTCGCGCCCCGACGCACGTACCTCATCGGCCGGGCCCGACCGAACGCGATCATCGGCAAGAACCGGGAGACCGGCGAGATCGCTCTGATCATCGTCGGCGCCTTCCTCGGCATGATGGGCGGTCTGCTCATCCCGGCGTTGCCGCTCCGCATCGCGGCTCTCACGGGTTTCCCCCTGCTGGCGCTGGCCGCCGTCTACGTTCCCTACAAGCAGCGGACTTTCTACAGGTGGTTCGAGATCAACCGCTCCTATCGGCGCATCGTCCGCCGCGGAGCCGTCTACCGCTCCGGGGTGGCGGAGGCGGGTGTGGGGCTGGACGGGCGTGAGGTGGAGGTCGGTCCGCCCCCGGGCGTCGGTCGGATCAACTGGTTGGCCGCGCCCTTCGGCCCGGACGAGATCGCGGTGCTGCTGCACGCCGACCGCCGCACGGTGACGGCCGCCATCGAGATCGAGGGGCCCGGCGTCGGGCTACGGGACAGCGAGGACCAGGAGGCCCTGGTCGACCGATTCGGAACGCTGCTCAAGCATGTGGCCAACGGCGACGGCTTCGTCACCCGCCTCCAGATGCTGGCACGCACGCTCCCGGCCGACCCCGACGCGCACGCGAAGGACGTGGATCGGCGCGGTGACCCGAACTCCCCGCAGTGGCTGCAGAACTCCTACAACCAGCTCCAGTCGATGGTGTCGACCTCTTCCGAGCAGCACCGCGCCTACCTGGTCGCCTGTATGCACTACACCCGTGACCTCGCCGCCGAGGCCCAGGCGATAGCGCGTGCCTCCCGTAAGAGCGGTGCGCGCGGCAGCAACAGACTCGACAAGGACGCGGGCCTGGCGGTCGTCATGGCGAGGGAGCTCACGGACATCTGCGCCCGCCTGACCGAGGCGGATATCCGGGTCCGTCAGCCGCTGGGGCAGAGCCGTCTCGCCTCGCTGATCCACGCGATGTACGACCCGGACCACCCCATCGACCACATCCAGGCGATGACCAGGCGGAACGCCTGGCCCGCTGAGCTGGACGCGACGGAACCGACCTTCCTGCAGGCGAAGACCAGGGAGTCCGCCACGCGGGAGCCCTGGTGCCATGCGACGGCCTGGGTGAAGGAGTGGCCGATGACACCGGTCGGCGTGAACTTCCTGGCACCGCTGCTCGTCCACACCCCGGACGTGATCCGCACGGTGGCCGTCTGCATGGACCTGGAACCCACCGAGGTGGCCATCGAACGCATGCTGACGGAGAAGACGAACGACGAAGCGGAAGCCAGCCGGGCCTCCAAGATGAACCGGACCGTCGACCCCCGGGACATCGCCGCTCACAACCGGTTGGACCAGCGGGGCGAAGACCTGGCCAGCGGCGCGGCGGGGGTGAACCTGGTCGGCTACATCACCGTCTCCTCTCGTTCGCCCGAGGCGCTGGCCCGGGACAAGCGGACAATTCGCGCCTCGGCCGGCAAGTCCTATCTCAAGCTGGAGTGGTGCGACCGGGAGCACCACCGGGCCTTCGTGAACACCCTGCCGTTCGCGACCGGCATCCGCCGCTAGGAGGCATCGCCGTCATGCTCGATCCGCTCTCCGCCCTCACCGAGGCATTCACCAGCTTCCTGTTCGGGAAGGTGGAGACGACCAGACTTCCCGTCCGGACGTCGACAGGGCAGGCCCAGGCCGTTTACCTGCCGACGGCCGCTCCGGGGCTCGGCGACTCCGGCGTGATCATCGGGCGGGAGGTCTACTCGGGCAAGGGGTACATCTACGACCCCTTCCAGCTCTACGGGCAGCAACTGCCGGCCCCGCACTGGCTGGTGCTGGGCGAGTCCGGCAACGGCAAGTCCGCGCTGGAGAAGACCTACGTGCTGCGGCAGCTGCGGTTCCGGGACCGGCAGGTGGTGGTCCTGGACGCACAGGGCGAGGACGGGGTCGGCGAGTGGAACCTCATCGCCCAGGAGTTGGGGATCACCCCGATCCGGCTCGACCCGATGGCCGCCCTCGACGGGAACGTCCGGCTCAATCCGCTCGACCCCGCGATCACCACCACCGGTCAGTTGGCGCTGCTCCGCACGATCATCGAGGTGGCGCTGGGGCACGGCCTCGACGAGCGCTCCGGGTTCGCGCTGAAGGTGGCGCACGCCTATGTGAACGAGACGATCACCGACCGGCAGCCCATCCTCACCGACATCGTCGAGCAACTCCGCCACCCGGAGCCGGAGTCCGCGGAATCAATGAACGTCGACCTGGACGACGTACGGGCGTGGGGCCTGGACGTGGCTCTGGTGCTGGACCGGCTGGTCGACGGTGATCTGCGGGGGATGTTCGACGGCCCGACGACGGTCGGAATCGACCTCGACGCCCCGCTGATCGTCTTCGACCTCTCCCATATCGACCGCAACTCGATCGCCATGCCGATCCTCATGGCGATCGTCGGCGTCTGGCTGGAACACACCTGGATCCGGCCGGACCGCAAGAAGCGGATCTTCCTCGTCGAGGAAGCCTGGCACATCATCAACTCACCCTTCGTGGCGCAGCTCTTCCAACGCCTCCTGAAGTTCGGCCGACGGCTGGGGCTGTCGTTCGTAGCAGTCGTCCACCACCTCTCCGACGTGGTGGACGGAGCCGCGGCGAAGGAGGCCGCCGCGATCCTGAAAATGGCCTCGACTCGCACCATCTACGCGCAGAAGGCGGACGAGGCCCGCTCCACGGGGCAGGTACTGGGGCTGCCCAGATGGGCCGTGGAGATCATCCCCACCCTGACTCCTGGTATCGCGGTATGGGACGTCAACGGCAATGTGCAGGTGGTCAAACATCTGATCACCGAGGACGAGCGGCCTCTCGTCTACACCGACCGGGCCATGACCGAGTCCTCGAGCAACAGCGAATCCCTGGCCCTCCAGCGGGCGGCGGAGGCGGAAGTGGAGGAACGGGCAGCGGTGATGGAGCGGAGACTGGCCAAGGAGGCCACCGCCGAGTCCTCGGAATCCACGGTGGCCTGAGATGGCGGTGAGCAGCGGAAGAACACCGCACAGCCCATCGCCGAGCAGCCCCACCGGTGGCGGGATCCCAGACGGACTCCTCATCGGAATCCTGGGGTTCCTCTTGGCGCTGACGGTGCTGGTGTGGACGGCCGCGGAACTGTCCGCTCTCCTGGCCCACGGCGCCTTCCCCTCCGGGGTCGCCTTCACTCGCACCCCGCTGGCGATTCGCCATCTGCTCTCCGAGCCACACGACCTACCGGCCGCCTGGCCCACCGCGGACCCTGCCGCCCTTCCGGGCTACGGCCTGTTCTGGGGCGTCTTCATCAGCCAGTTCCTGGTACTCACAGTGCTCTCGATCTTCGTCCTCGGCACCCTGAGCAGATGGCGCGCTCAACGAAGGCTACGCCGCAAGGAAGCTGCCGGGTCGGCCGCGGCCGAGTCCGTCCAGGCCGACGTGCCGCCGCCGGTTCAGTCCCCGCCGCCGGCACCCAGCGAGCACCGGGTCCCCGTGGGACCTCCCCAGGTCTCCCTACCGAGTCCGACACCGGTGGCCGAGGACTGGTCTGACGACCCCAAAACACCGGAGGCGGCGGTCTCCAGCCCGACGGGCACGACTACGGCCGGCCTCCACCGGACCCCTCCGGAGCCTGGCCCCCACGGACTGCACTTCACCGGGCACGACCGCGAGACCTACCGCGAACTGGCGCTCCGCACGGCGCTGGAGGCCGAGGGTGCCCTGCTGGTCGTCACCGCTGATCCGGCGGTCTGGGCGGAGAGCAGGGCCCCCCGGGCCAAACTGGGCCCGGTCCATCTCTACGATCCGAACCATCTGGTCGACACCCCGGACAGACTCCGCTGGTCGCCCAGCACGGGCTGCGAGTCACGGGACATCGCGGCGGCCCGCGCCACCGCGCTCCTGGCCCCCGTACGGCCCTCGCACGCTCTCGACGCGATGACCGCCGAATGCGCCGAGACGCTGCTGCGCTGCTGGTTGCACGCCGCGGCCATCGACGGCCGACCGTTTCGCCAGGTACACCGCTGGGCCTCCGGCAACTCCCCGGAGGAACCCGTCCGCACTCTCCGCACCCACCCCAGGGCCGCCGCTGGTTCAGCGGGCGAGCTCGAGGGCATGCTCACCGCCCACCCGCAGCGCCGGGCAGCCGCCCAGGAGTTGACGGCTCGCGCGCTCAGCGCGCTCTCCTCGGTTCACATCCGCGACGCCTGCACGGCGCGTAGGGCCGATTCGCTCGCCGTGGAATCATTCATCGCAGAAGGGGGAACGCTCTATGCGGTGGGTGAAGCCATCGAGGACCCACGCACCCGCGCCGGTGCGATGCCCCTGCTGACAGCACTCATCTCCAGCGTGGTCGAGCACGGCCGCCGCATGGCCGCACGGTCATCCTCCGGCCGGCTCGACCCACCACTCACCCTGGTCCTCGACGACATCGCAGCCGTCGCTCCACTGCCGCAGCTTCCGGAGCTGATCAGGGCGGGCTCCACGGAAGGGCTCCCCACGCTGGCTCTCGTACGCTCCCAGGAGCAAGCGCGTGCCCGGTGGCCACGGCAGTCGCTCGGTTAGTTAGTAGCGGAACGCCGCTCACCCCGGAGTCAGCGACTCCGTCCAGCCACGGAACCTCCGGTGAGCTGCTCACAGGACTCAAGGGCGTTCCAGCGCCAACTCGTGCTCGACCTCATTCGGTGCGGGCGGGAAGACCATGGTCTCCCCGGTGGGCGTGAAGCCGACACGGCCATAGAGGGCACGGGCACGGACGTTGGCCTCGTGCACGCACAGGCGGATCCGCTCGGCGCCCGTGTTCGCCCAGGTCCAGTCGACGGCCCTGCGGAGCAGCGCCTCCGCCAGCCCCGTACCGCGCTGCTCAGGCCGTACGTACACGCTGACGACGTGGACCTGCGCCGGCGGTTCACCACCGGTCTCGTCCAACAGCGCCAACATGCCGACCCATGTACCGCCCGCATCCACAGCCGCCAGGGTGGTCGCAGCTCCACCCTGCTCGATCGGGGTGGCCCGGCCACGCCAGAAGCTGTCAGCCTGGGCCACACTGTTCTCATAAGTGTCCAGGAATGCGATCGGTGCCGCTTCGTCGCGGAGGGCGGCGAGTCTCAGGTCCCTCAACGCGGGCCAGTCCTCCGGTCCCACCGTACGAATCTGATAGTCCATTTTCCGATGCTAGTACCAGCGTCGGAAGATCGCTCGACCGTTCAGAACGTGACAGCACGGATCCATACGGTGAGAATGCTCCTAGTCCCCTTGATGCGACCTCGAAAACAAAA
>NZ_BBZK01000011.1 GCF_001748085.1 Streptomyces sp. TP-A0874 | reverse complement strand
AAGTACAGTCGGATCGGCGCGTGCCGCTGGCATATGCCAGCGGGATCAGTCGATGAGGTTGTCGAAGTCCCCGTCCTTGGCGCCCAGGATGAAGGCGACCATCTCGGCTCGGGTGTAGACCAGCGCCGGCCCTGACGGGTGGCGGGAATTGCGCACCGCGAACGCGCCGTCGGGGAGCGCGGCCATCTCGACGCAGTTCCCACTCGGATTGCTCCGACGGCTCTTCTGCCAGCTGACTCCTTCGAGGCGAGTGGCCGGCACACCGTTTTCGAACTGCTCCATGCCCATTTCTCCATCACTGACGTACTGACGTACTGGCGCGCGTCACGGACCGCCGCCCGCATCCTGCCCCAGAGCTGATGTTCTTGCACCTGTAATTGCAGATGTCCTTGCAGCGGTAAGTGCACTGGGCGACGATGGCAGAGCCGAACGTTCCGGGCAACCGCACGACACGCGCTGGGGAGTGGTGGATGACGGAGGAGCGCCAGAACCGGGCCGGGGAGCCGCCCGAGCCAGGTCCGTCCATCGCGTCCGCCGGCACCGGACCGCCGGGAGAGCCCTCCGCCGCGGTGCAGGGCGAGTGTGAGGAGTGGGACGCCCTGGACCGGCTCCTTCTCCTGCTCGAGATCATCGAGCCGCCGGAGTGGCTCCGAGCCGCGGCCGGAGCTCTGGAGCCGGGCTCCGGGGCCCGCGGCTGAGCCGCGGGGGGAGTACGCGGGGCCGAGAGGGTTACCTGAAGTGGAGGAAGCCGGCAGTTCACCGTGTGCGCGAGGAGGAACCCATGGCGATCGCCACCGTCAACCCGGCCACCGGGGAGACGCTCAAGACCTTCGATCCCATCGGTGCCGAGGAGATCGGCAACCGGCTGGACCGGGCCGTGACAGCCTTCCGCCGGCACCGCCTCACCGGCTTCGCGGAGCGGGCCGACCTGCTGCGCCGCGCTGCCGACCTGCTGGAGCAGGACCAGGAGTCGATCGCCCGCACGGTGACCACCGAGATGGGCAAGACCCTGGCGGCGGCACGGGCGGAGGCCGCCAAGTGCGTCAAGGCGATGCGCTGGTACGCCGAACACGCCGAAGAACTCCTGGCGGACGAGCACCCGGCCCCCGCCGACGTCCGGGACTCCGGAGCCTCCGAAGCCGTGGTCCGCTACCGGCCGCTGGGCGCCGTGCTGGCCGTCATGCCGTGGAACTTCCCGCTCTGGCAGGTCGTGCGCTTCGCCGCCCCGGCCCTGATGGCGGGCAACGTGGGGTTGCTCAAGCACGCCTCGAACGTGCCGCAGACGGCGCTCTACCTGGAAGAACTCTTCCTGCGGGCCGGCTACCCCGAGGGCTGCTTCCAGACCCTGCTGATCGGCAGCAGCGCCGTCGAGGGCATCCTGCGGGACCCCAGGGTCGCCGCGGCCACGCTGACCGGCAGCGAGCCCGCCGGCCGCTCGGTGGCCTCGACCGCCGGCGACTGCGTGAAGAAGACCGTCCTCGAGTTGGGCGGCAGCGATCCCTACGTGGTGATGCCCTCCGCCGACCTTGAGGCGGCGGTGCGGACCGCGGTGACCGCCCGGGTGCAGAACAACGGTCAGTCCTGCATCGCGGCCAAGCGCTTCATCGTGCACACGGACGTCTACGACGACTTCGCCGCCCGCTTCGTGGAGAGTATGGCGGCGTTGCGGGTGGGCGACCCGATGCTCGACTCCACCGATGTCGGTCCCCTCTCCAGCGAGCAGGCCCGCACCAGCCTGGAAGAGCTGGTCGACGACGCCCGTGAGCGCGGCGCCTCCGTCCTCTGCGGCGGGGAGCGCCCCGACGCGCCCTGGCAGGGATGGTTCTACGAGCCGACGGTGCTTGCGGAGGTGACCGAGTCCATGCGCATCCACCGCGAGGAGGCCTTCGGGCCGGTGGCCGCGCTCTACCGGGTGACCGATCTGGAACACGCCCTGGAGGTCGCCAACGACAGCCGCTTCGGACTCAGCTCCAATGTGTGGACGAGCGACGAGGGCGAGCAGCGGCACTTCGCCCGGGACCTGGAGGCCGGCGGCGTCTACTTCAACGGCATGACAGCCTCGCACCCCGCCATGCCCTTCGGCGGCACCAAGTGCTCCGGTTACGGCAGGGAACTGTCCGGCCACGGCATCCGGGAGTTCTGCAACACGACGACGATCTGGTACGGCGCCTGAGCCCGGCCGTTCCCGCCGGGCCGGCGGCCGCTGGGACGGCTGAACGCCGAGCGACGGGGTACCCGTGACCCACCGGCGAACCCGCTCGCCGAGAAGGACGAGAAAGTGAGCCACCCCAGGGGAGGCATCCGATGACGACTCCGCGTCCCGAACCCGTGCCCCCGACACCGGGCCCCAAGCCCGGGCCGGACGGGCCGCAGCCGGGCCCCGGCCCCGGACCCAAGCCGGTACCAGAACCGGACCCGATCCCTCCGGTGCCGCCCGGCCCGACCCAGCCGGATCCGTCACCGGAGCCGACCCCGAGCCCCAGCCCGGTGGGTGGGGCAGAGAGGGGCTGAGTGTGGTGGACCTGTTGGACGCCTTTGACGCCTCGTGGGCGGAGTTCGACCACCGTGTGCATCGGGTCGGTCAGGACCAGTGGCAGGACGCCACCCCCTGCGAGGCATGGACGGTACGGGACCTGGTCGGTCACCTCGTCAGAGAACACCTCTGGGCGCCGTGGCTCCTGAGGGGTGCGACGCTGGAGGAGGTCGGCGGCCGCTTCGACGGCGATCTGCTCGACGACGACCCGGTCGTGGCCTGGGAACGGGCCGCCGCCCGCTCGCAGGCCGCTTTCCACCGGCCGGAGGCCCTGGACGGGGTGGTGCACACCTCGGCCGGTCCCTCGCCCACCACGGAGTACGGCTGGCAGATGACCACCGACCTGACCGTGCACGCCTGGGACCTCGACCGCGGTATCGAGGGCGGAGAGCCGCTCGATGACGAACTCACCGCGACCGTCTACGAACAGGTGGCGCCCCAGGCGGCGGAATGGCGGGCCTCCGGACTGTTCGACGAGCCGGTACCCGTGCCGGAGTCGGCGAGCGCCGAGGACCGGCTGGTGGCCCTGCTGGGCCGTCAACCCTGAGAAGCCAGGACGGCGATGAGAGCACCCGGTACGGGCGTCGACCGGGTGCTCGTCCCTTGGGGTACCGCCGCGCGATGCCCTCCGGGCTCGGAAAGAGCCGGTTCCGCTGGCTTTGCGACCTCGTTTTGAGCCCTGGAGGTGATGATCCATAAGATCTGCCGATGATCAGGAAAAGATGGTTGGCGGCGGCGCTGTGCAGCGTGTTCGCCCTACTGCCGGCAGGTACCCTTCCCGCAGCCGCGGCCGACGGCCAGGCGGAGCCCCCGCCCCCCAGGGTCGAGCTGGTGCTCGACGTCAGCGGCTCCATGAACGCCCGCGACCTGGACGGCCAGTCCAGGATGTCGGCGGCCCAACGGGCGTTCAACGAGGTGATCGACGCCGTACCCGACGAAGTGCAGTTGGGCATACGCACGCTGGGTGCCAACTACCCGGGCGAGGACAAGAAGATCGGCTGCCAGGACAGCGAGCAGCTCTACCCGGTCGGTCCGGTGAACCGGACCGAGGCCAAGACGGCCGTGGCCACCCTGCGGCCCACCGGCTGGACCCCCATCGGCTACGCCCTGCGCCGGGCCGACGAGGACCTCGGGAAGGGCGACGGCACCCGCCGGATCGTGCTCATCACCGACGGTGAGGACTCCTGCGGCCAGCCCGACCCCTGCGACGTGGCCAGGGAACTCGCGGCCAAGGGCACCCACCTGGTCGTCGACACCCTCGGCCTCACCCTCGACGAGAAGGTCCGGGAGCAACTGAGCTGCATCGCCGAGGCGACCGGCGGCACCTACACGGCGGTACAGCACACCGACCAGCTCTCCGACCGGCTCCAGCAGCTGGTCCGGCGGTCCGCGGACACTCCCGTGGAGAAGCCCACCGCGGTCATCGGCGCCGGGAGCTGCGAGGACGCTCCGGTCCTCGGGACCGGTGTCTACACCGACCGCCAGAAGTTCGAGGAGCACCGCTGGTACCGGGTTCCGGTCGAGCAGGGGCAGGAACTGCGCGCCTCGGTGAGCGTGGCGGCCGACCGGGAGGTCGGCAACGACTACGGGGTGCTGCTGCGGACCTTGGACGAGAACGGGCGGGAGCTGGTGCGCGGCACGGACGCCGACAGCGGCCGCACCGACGTGGTCTCCGCCGGACTGCGCTACCCGTTCACCGATGACGCGGCGGACGCCGACGAGGCCGAGAGCTCCACCTCGGACGGTTCGGACAGCGGCGACGCCACCGAGGAGGACGGTGCCCGGGTGGCGTGCCTCGAGGTCGCCAACTCCTTCTCGGCGCCGCCCGGCGTCAAGCGGGAGCCCGGGCTCCCGGTCGAGTTGAGCATCGACATCGTGGACGCCCCCAGTGAGCCGGCCGACCTCGCCGCTTTCGGCCTGGGCAGCGGCTGGATCCTGCTCGTCGTCCTCACCGGCACCGGGCTGGTGGTGGGCGCCGTATGGGGCCTGGTCACGCGTCTCACCGCTGGGAGGACCCACTGATGCGCATCCGTTCCCTGGGCGTCGCGGCGCTGGCCGTCACGAGCCTCTTCACCCTGGCCGGAGCCGCCGCAGCCGACAGCCCCGAGCCGAGCGCCAGCGCTGAGGGCGAGGCCGGGCCTACCGAGGCCGGTACCACGTTCCGTACCGCCACGGCGATAGAGGAGGGTAGGAAGGCCACCGCGGTGGCGTCCACCGGTGACTACCTCTACTGGGTGTTCCCGGTCGGCGCGGGCCGGACGGCGACGGCGGAGGCGACCGTGACGCTCCCGGACTCGGCGAGCCGCCATGGCGAGGCCCGCTGGCGGTTGGACGTCTTCGACGGGCTGCGCAGGCGGCAGGCGTGCGTCTCCGGCGACCAAGCGGTGGCCGCGGCCAAGGAGACCGAGTCGGTCTCCTTGAGCTGCACCCTCCGCACGGTCCGGGCCTGGGCCGAGCCCTGGTCCTCCGACCCGCTGCCGGGCGCCTACTACCTGCGGCTCACCGTCGTCGACGGGCCGGACGAGGACCTGGGCCTCCCGGTGCGGGCCGAGATCGAGGCCCGGACGGAGGACGCCGGAGGCTCCTCCGCGGTCGGCGGGGATCTGGCCGCACCGCTCACCCCGGTCGTGCAGAGCGGAGCCGAGCCGGGGAACGAGGTGCCGGACGGCTCCGGCGGAGAGGAACCGGAGCCGTCGCCGTCCGCGGCGCGGAGTGGGGAGCGCGACCAGGTGCTGCTCGCCGAGCCGGAGGGCGGCTGGAGCGGCTGGTGGTCCAGCCGCTGGCTGTGGACCGGGGGAGGCGGTGTCCTCGCCGCCCTGGCGGGGGTGGCCGGCTACAGCCTGACCCGGCGGCCCCGGGGCGTCTGACGGCGGAACCGTGACGCCCCGTCCGAACACGTTTCGGGCGGGGCGTCACCGCCGTATGCGTACCAGTGCCGAGGTTCCGCCGCGGAGCCGCCCGCCGGCCGGCTGTCAGCGGGAGTCTGAGTCTCCGTCGGGGGCCAGGAACACCACGCTCCGACGCGGCTCGGTCCGCTGCTGTTCGCCACCGGGGGACAGCAGTGGATCGGGAGTGCCGCCGCAGTCGGCGGCCGGGAACAACTGGGCCGGCAGTTCGCTGCCGTTGCGGAAGGTGTCCGGAGCCGCCTCCCCGTCGAGCGGATAGCAGATGCCCACCCGCGGGCTGTCGATGGAATCCAGCAACCCGCCCTGGCCGTAGGCGAAGAGCGGCGCGTCGGGTGCCGGCTTCGGGGACTGCCCGGGTGCGTTCGGTCCGAAGGCGGGGAGCGGGTTCTGGTCTCCGCTCTGGGCCTTGGCCGGCTCCCCGGGTCCTGAGGAGGACCACTTGGCGCCGCCGAGTACGATCCCGAGCACTGCGGCGGCCACCACGAGGGACATTTTTCGACTCAGCATTGTGACCCCCATCGGAGGGTGGAGAAGGACCTGCCCCCGTCCTGTCCCGTAGTCTGCCGCCCGTTCCGGGCGCGTTGCGGAGGCACCCCGGCAGGTCACCCGAAAAGCCGATGAGGTGATGGGGTTCGGCGCGGCCGGCCGTCCTTCCCCGGGTTCGACGCCACGGCCGCCGGGAAGGCGAGCCGACCCGGACCGGGACGTCCCCGCGGTCGGCCAACGCGGTGAGCCGTGCCCTCGGCCGCCGCGAGCCGAACGGGGTTCCGCGGCGAGACGCGAGCACAGTGGTCGCATGGAGAAGATCTCGCTCAGAACCGTGGCCGGTGAGCAGTTGGCGGCGGCCCGCACGGCGTCCAACGGCCGGTCGGCCGTGCCGGTGGCCACCAGTGGGGAGCGGCTGCTGCAGACGGTGATCGCCCTGCGGGCGGGGGAGGAGATGACCGAGTACGGAAGTCCCGGGGACGCCACGGTACTGGTGCTCACCGGCCGGGTCCGCACGGGCAGCGGCAAGTCCGCGGTCGAGGCGAGCAACGGGGATCTGCTCCCCGTGCCCGAGGCCAGCCGCGACCTGGAGATCGTCGAGGACTCGGTGCTGCTGCTCAGCGCCGTACGCCGTTGAGGCGACAGTCCCGGTGAAGAGGGGACGCTCCGCGCCGCCGACCGGACACGGCCCACGCGGCCATGGGTCCCCCGCCCCCACCCGGCAGGTGACGACCGGAGGCTCAGACCTTCCGGTAACTCCGGGCGTCGTCGGTGGCGCTGAGCACCATGTCGAGATCCGCCCCCGTGGAGGCGGTGACCAGTGCCGCCACCGCCCCCTCGACGAAGGGCGCGTCTGCGATCCGGACGTTCTCCGGGAGCGCGCTCTCACCGGTCTCGCCGAGCAGCGCCTTGACCGTGAGCACCGCGCTCCCCATATCGCACAGCACGACCGCGCCCCTGCCCTCGTCCACCCGCCGCACCGCTTCCCTGACCAGCTCCGAGCTGGTGCCGATGGAGCCGTCCACCGCGCCCCCGGCCGCGGCCACCGGGGCGGGGGTGCCCGAGCCCGTCAGCGCTTCGGCCAACTCCGCGGTGGCGACCGCCACCTCCCGGCTGTGTGAGACCAGCACCACCCCGACCCGTCCCGGCGCCGCCGGTTCGCCGGTCGCGGGAGCGGAGGAGGCCGGGGCCTCCTCCGCGACCGCCCCCTCGGTGTCCCCGGCGGCGGCCGACGCCTCGGGGGCGCCCGCCTCCGCGCCCTCGGCTGCCGTCCCCGACCGCCCTGCCGCTCCGCCAGTGCCGCTCGGCTCCTCCACCGCCGTCTCGTACAGCGCTCCGATCAGCAGCGCCGAGGAGGCCGCGCCGGGGTCCTCGTGGCCGACGCTCCGAGCGCCGAGGTAACTCGCACGGCCGCGGCGGGCTTGCAGCGGGATGGTCGCCTCGGCACCCTCCCGTGCGGCGCGCGCCGCGGCCTGGAGGGCGTCGGCGGTGCTGGAGCCGTTCTCCAGCGCGCCACGGTAGGCCTCGGCGGCCGGTGTGAGCGCGTCGAGCATGGTCTTGTCCCCCGGACCGGAGTCGCCGAGCCTGCCGACGCCGGCGACCGCCGCGCTCAGCGCCTCGCCCAGTGCCTCGGGCGGCACCGTCTCCGCCCCGCCCAGTACCCGCGCGGCGCGCCGCAGCACCGTGCCGTACAAGGGACCGGAGGCACCCCCGACGGTGTTGGTGAGGTGTGTGCCGAAGGACTTCAGCAGGGCCGCCGGCGTCTCCGGTGGATTTTCGCTCACCGCCGCCAGGGCCGAGGTGAAGCCCCGTTTGAGGTTCGTCCCGTGGTCGGCGTCCCCGATGGGGGAGTCCAACTCCGTCAGGTGACGGGCCTGCTCCTCGATCACCTGGGTGGCGCGTTCGAGCCATCGGAGGAAGAAACCGGTGTCGAGGGTGGTGGAGTCGGGGGGCACAGTCATGGCGGGATCTCCTCGGGTCGAGGGAGAGCGGGAGCGTACGGTCCGAGGACGGGCCTCGGACCGTACGCTCCCAGTCTGCTCCTAAGGCGGAAAATCCGACTGTCAGCTGATCGACTTGATGAGTTCTCCGTCGACGGTATCGCCGCTGAGCTCCCAGAAGAAGACGCCGCCGAGCCCCTGTTCCCGGGCGTAGTCCGACTTACCCGCGATGGTGGACGGGGTGTCGTAGCTCCACCACTCGTCTCCGCAGTAGGCGTAGGCCGTGCCGCCGACGGTTCCGGTGGCCGGGCAGCGGTCCTTGAGCACCTTGTAGTCCTCGATCCCCGCTTCGTAGGTGCCCGGTGCGGCGCCGGTCGCACTGCCGCCCGGCTCCTGCTGGCTGACGCCCGACCAGCCGCGGCCGTAGAAGCCCAGGCCGAGGAGGAGCTTCTCGGACGGGACACCCATCCCCTTGAGCTTGCGGATGGCGGAGTCCGAGTCGAAGCCCTGCTGCGGAATGCCCTCGTAGGCGGTGAGCGGGGAGTGGGGCGCCGTCGGCCCCTGGGCGTCGAACGCTCCGAAGAAGTCGTAGGTCATCGGGTTGTACCAGTCGACGTACTGGGCGGCCCCCGCGTAGTCGGCGGCGTCGAGCTTGCCGCCGTCCGAGGCGTCGGCGGTGATCGCCGCGGTCACCAGCTTCCCGTCACCGAACTTCGCCCGCAGCGCCGACATCACCTCGGTGAAGCTCTCCCTGCCGCTGGTGTCGCAGGACAGCCCACAGGCGTTCGGGTACTCCCAGTCGATGTCGATGCCGTCGAAGACACCGGCCCACCGCGGGTCCTCGAGGAGGTCGTAGCAGGACTGGGCGAAGCCCGCCGGATCCTGGGCGGCCTGCCCGAACCCTCCGGACCAGCTCCATCCGCCGAACGACCAGAGCACCTTCAGGTCCGGGTGGCGCTCCTTCAGCTTCCGCAACTGGTTGAAGTTCCCGCGCAGCGGCTGGTCCCAGGTGTCAGCCTCGCCGTCGACGCTCTCCTGCTCGGTGTACGCCTTCTCGTAGTCGGCGTAGGAGTCGCCGATCACGCACTTGCCGCCGGTGACGTTGCCGAAGGCGTAGTTGATGTGGGTGAGTTTCTCCGCCGAACCCGAGGTCTCGATGTTCTTGACGTGGTAGTCGCGGTCGTAGACGCCCCAGTTGGTGAAGTATCCGATCACCTTGTCGGGCGCCGCCACGGCCACTTCGGCGGACTCGGACTGCTCGGCGGTGGCGGTTCCCGCGAGCAGCGCCGCGGTGAGTGCTCCGGTGACGGACGCGGCGAGCACCGTGAACAGTTTCCTGCTGCGGGACGGACGGACTGGTCGTCCGGTCATGGGATCTCCTCTGGAGTGGGGGGGAGAGCGAGAGCCTCGCCCGCACCGGGGGTGCGGAGCGTCGTGTCCGCACCGTAGGAGGACTAGACCATTAGGGTCAATGGTTCGGACCAATTCTCGTGGTGGCTGGAGGCACCAAGGTCGCCCGTGACGGAGCGCCAATGATCGGGCATACTCAACTGGCCGCAGCCGCTGGTCAGCCTGTGCCGAGATCCGGGACGGGTTAGACCGCCCGGCGGCGCAGCACCTCGAACGGCGTTCACCGCGACACCCCGAGCGGAACGACGCCGCAGCGCCCGACAAGGAGGAGAGCGCCGCCATGCCCGACCGCGTCCCACAGCCGGTGCAGCGCAGGCTGCCCACCCAAGAGGCCCGGGACCTCCTCGACCTCGTCCGTGAACTGGCCCGGCAGGAGATCGCCCCGCAGACGGCCGAGCAAGAGGCCGAAGGGCGTTTTCCGCGCGAGATCTTCACCCTGCTGTCGGAGTCGGGCCTGCTGGGCCTCCCCTACGACGAGGAGCACGGGGGCGGGGGCCAGCCCTACGAGGTCTACCTCCAGGTGCTCGAGGAGCTCGCCGCGGCCCGGCTCACCGTCGGGCTGGGGGTCAGCGTCCACAGTCTCGCCTGCCACGGCACCGCAGTCTTCGGCAGCGAGAAGCAGCGCGCCGAGCATCTGCCCGCCATGCTCGGCGGCGGTCTGCTGGGCGCCTACTGCCTCTCCGAGCCGTCCTCCGGTTCGGACGCGGCGAGCCTGCGCACCCGGGCGGTGCGGTCCGGGGACGACTGGATACTCGAGGGAACCAAGGCGTGGATCACCCACGGCGGGATCGCGGACTTCTACACCGTGCTCGCCCGCACCGGGGGACCGGGCGCCCGGGGCATCACCGCCTTCCTGGTGCCCGGCGACGCGGAGGGCCTCTCGGCCGCGGCGCCGGAGCGCAAGATGGGGATGAACGGTTCCGTCACCGCCCAGGTGCACTTCGACGGTGTGCGGGTGGCCGACTCCCGGCGGCTGGGCGAGGAGGGCCAGGGGTTCGCGGTCGCGCTCTCCGCGCTGGACTCCGGCCGGCTGGGTATCGCCGCCTGCGCGATCGGTGTGGCGCAGGCCGCACTGGACGAGGCGCTCGCTTTCACCGCCGGCCGCCGGCAGTTCGGCCGACCCGTCGTCGACTTCCAGGGACTGCGCTTCATGCTGGCCGACATGGCCACCCAGCTGGAGGCCGGACGCGCCCTCTACCTGTCGGCCGCGCGGCTGCGGGACGAGGGTCTGCCGTTCTCCAAGGAGGCGGCGATGGCGAAACTGTTCTGCACCGACACCGCGATGCGGGTCACCACGGACGCGGTCCAACTGCTCGGCGGCTACGGTTACACGGCCGACTTCCCAGCGGAGCGGTACCTGCGGGAGGCGAAGGTGCTCCAGATAGTGGAGGGCACCAACCAGATCCAGCGTATGGTCGTCGCCCGGCACCTGGCCGGTCCGGAGAGCCGCTGAGCCGAGCCCGGCTCAGGTCCCACCGGGCGTCCTACGGGACCGCCCGGTGGGACCTGGGCGTTCGCGCCCGTCGGGGGCTGATCTCGGACAGGGCCCGGCCCCGTGCGGGCATGCCGGCGAAGCTCGAGCGGAAGTGGGGTCCCGGCTGTCGTTCGGGAAGGTGTGGCGCCACCCCGTAAGCCTTTCGGGGAGCCGGGGGATGACATTCGTCCGGGTGGCGTGGGCCGGCAGCGCCGTTCACCCCTCCGGCGGTCTGGTGCGTCGCCGGTGTCCGTGGCCCAGGCGCCGCGAGCTGGCGGCCGGATGTGAGGGGGCGCCCGGTGGGGGGCGGGGAACCCGTGATCCACCGGAGCGGAGACGACTTCTAGTGGTGTTGGAGTACCGCTACCCGGACCGGCCGGGAGCCCGGTCCGCCGGCGTGTGAGAACGGCTGGGTCCGCCAGTCCAGACCCTCGGGCAGCGTCAGCAGGAGCGCGGCGTCCTGCTCGTGGGCGTGGAGCGTGTCGTCCGCCGGGCTGGCGTCGGTGACGGCGCGCCCGGTGCCCGGGCAGACCCGCAGCCCGAAGGGGTTCCAGGGGGTGGGGCAGAGCGCGTGCTCCGGAAGCGCCTGCTCGTCGGCGAGCAGGGCGATCGGTCGCGCGCAGTCCGGGCAGATCACCCGGAAGATCTCGTACGTGTCGTCACAGCTGTCCGGCTCGGCGGTGTCCGGGGCGTCGACCGCCTCGAAGGCGCACTGTTCGGGAATCGCCGCGGCGGAGGCCGGTCGGCTGCGGTCACTGCGGTTGGGGCGCCTACTGCGCATATGCATCTTCCCCCTCGAATGGGCTGATCGGGGCGGCATCGGCCTCGACCACAGCAAGGATTTCCCTGCTCGCGGGCCCGGTAATCGCTGCACACGTGCGGACACGATCCGTAGGGAGTGACGTTGGTCACAGGGGCTTCGGGGGGGCCGGCTCCCGCCCGGTTTCCTTCCGCCGGCGTCCAGCCGGGTGGAAGGCGGTCGGAGGACGTGCCATCCATCCCCCGCGGGACCCTCCGGCCGCCCTGACGAGTTGCCGTCCCCCCGAGGTCGCCGCACGATGGGCAGAACGAGAGGTTCGGTCACAGCGAGTGCCCCATTGGCCATGATCACCTCAGGGAGCCGCCATGGCCTCGTACTTCGCGAGAGAGTCAGAGTCGCTGGTGTCCGATGCCCTGGACGGATTCGCCCTGGCGCACCGGGGACTGGTGGAACACAACGTCGAGCACGGACACGTCCGTGCATTGCGCGGCTCCCCGGAGCGACGGGTGGCCCTGCTGTCCGGAGGTGGTTCCGGTCACGAACCCCTGCACATCGGATTCGTCGGAGCCGGAATGCTGGACGCCGCCTGCCCCGGACGGGTCTTCGCCTCACCCCACAACCGGCAGATCTTCGAAGCCTCCCGGGCGGTGGCCCGAGCCGACGGGGTGCTGCACATCGTCAAGAACTACACCGGAGACCGGATCAACTTCGCGATCGCCGCCGAACGCCTGGCGCACCAGGGCATCCCCTGTGCCAGAGTGCTGATCGACGACGACCTCGCCTCCGACTCAGAGGACATCGCCGTGGGGAGGCGGGGCACCGGAGCCACCGTGCTCGTCGAGAAGATCCTCGGCGCCGCCGCGGACACCGGTCTGGGGCTGGCGGAGCTCGCCGATCTCGGTGCCTCGCTGACCAGCCGCTGCCGCAGCATCGCCGCGGCCTCGGCCGCTCACACGGCCCCGGGGAACGGTCTGCCGGCCTTCGAGATCCCGGCGAACTACCTGGAGTTCGGGGTCGGGATCCACGGGGAACGGGCGGACCGCTCGATCGTCCACGAACCGCTGGACGCCCTGGTGGAACGGATGACCGACACGCTGCTGAACGCTCTGGAGCCCCCCGCGGGCGCCAGCGTGATCGCGCTCGTCAACGGGCTGGGATCGATCACCCGCCTGGAGATGTACGCGATCACCAGGGAGTTGGGCCAGCTTCTGGACGCCCGGGGTGTACACCTGGCGCGCAGCCTGGTCGGTGACTACGTGACCGCTCTCGACATGAGGGGCTTCTCCCTCACCCTGCTCCTCGTGGTGGAGGAGGAGATCGCTCTGTTCGACGCGCCGGTCCATACCGCGGCGTGGCGGTGGTAAGCACTAGTCCAGGGGCTGATGCCATGATCTTCGACAGAACGTTCACCGAGGGCTGGATCCGCCGGTTCGGTGACTCGGTGCTGGCCACCGAACCGGAGTTGACGGAGTTGGACCAGCAGGCCGGGGACGGCGACTTCGGCGCCAACCTCGGCGCCGGACTGACCCTGGCGGTGCGCGCCCTGGACCGTGACCGGTCCGCCGGGGAGGGGGCCGGGGCGGCGCGGGTCCCACTCGACATCACGGCCACCGTCTTCCTGGACGAAGTGGGCGGCACCAGCGGACCACTGTTCGGGCTCCTCTTCCAGGAGCTGGCCGTCTCGGCGGAGGACACCGCGCCGGTGCTCACCACGCCGGGCCTCGCGGCCGGCACCGAGGCCGGGCTGGCGGCCGTCAGACGAGTGGGCGAGGCCGCCCCCGGGGACAAGACGCTCATCGACGCGCTGGCTCCGGCGGCCGAGGCGCTGCGCCGGTGCCCGGCGGACCTGACGCCCGACCAGGCCCTGGTCACCGCGGCCGAAGGCGCCTGGGGCGGAGTGCGGGAGACCGCGCACCTGCGGGCCCGGCGCGGCCGGGCCAGCTACCTGGGAGACCGGGTCTCCGGGGTAGCCGACCCGGGCGCGGTGGGGATCGCCCTCCTCTTCGCCTCCGCCGACGGTACGGTCACCGAACTGGCGCCGCTGCTGGCGGAGCGGGCGGAGGAGGAGCGGAGGCCCTGACGGCCCCCGCTCCGGCCGGGCGGGCGGTCGGAGATCCGCCCGGCGTCCGTCGTCCTCGACGGTCAGCGCCCGCTCAGCGGGCCACTTCCGGCAGGACGCGGCTCTTGGCCCAGGCGAGCAGCCGGGGGTCGTCGAGCGACGGAACCCAGAGGTCCACCAGGGCGAGGCTCTCCTCGTCCGGATGCGGACCGACCCCGAGGACCCGCATGCCCGCCCGGACGGCGGACCTGATCCCGCAGAGCGAGTCCTCGATCGCCAGGCAGTCCGTCGGCTCGGCGCCGGACTCCCGGACGGCGGTCAGGTAGACGTCGGGGTGGGGCTTGGGACGCACCCCGGTACCCGGCACCGAGATGTGGCCGAAGTACGGGAGCAGACCCGCCGTGTCCAGGCAGGTCTCCACGACGTCCCGCGGGCAGTTGCTGGCGACGGCCAGCGGCGCGAACTCGTGGGTGAGGGCGACGAACTCCGGTGCCCCCTGGGTGGTGACCGGGTTGTCGGCGACCAGGGCCCGGAAGCACCCGAGAAGCCGGCCGGTCATCTCCTCGGTCAGCTCTGGGCGGCCCGCGGTCTCCGCCAGCAGCCGCCCGCACTCGGTGTAGTGCATTCCCTTGGCGCGTTCGGCGAAATCCGCGTCCAGCGCCACCCCGTACCTGCGTAGTACGAGTTCCCGGGCCTCCTGCCAGTGGCGTTCGGTGTCCATCAGGGTGCCGTCGCAGTCGAAGACGACGGCGGTGGGTGTCCAGTTGAGGATTCGGTCTGCAGCCATTTTCGACCTTCTTCGATGGGTGTCTGTGAACTGCGGCGGGGCGCGCGGTTCCACGCAGCGTGAAGGAGCACACGGAAAGGGGTCGCTGTCGTGGGCGGCCGTACACCGCTTTTTCGACGTGGCGGTCCCACGGGTGGGGAGACCGCGATTCGACGTCCATCGGGAAGCTCCCGGTGGAACATAACGAACGCTACGTTAATTTCCGGGGAGCTTGGCAGTCAATTGGTCACTTAAAAGTGATTTCAAGTGAATTGACTATGAGTAGCGAAATACGCCCGCAGCCGTCGCGGTGCCGCCTTGGCGCAGTTTGAAAACACAGACTCGATTACGGAAAACGCATTCGACCTGTGCCGGCGGGGTCAACTCCGTGAATCGCTGGGCCCGGAGACGGCCGGAGACCGGGCGGAGCAGGGCGCCCTGGGTCCGCAGTGCCGCCGCCTGTCGGGCCGCTTCGAGCAGGGCCATGCCCGGTACGTGGTCGCTCGCGTGGTCGAAGAAGAAGGGGTGGCGCATATCGGCGGGACTCACCAGGAGGGCGAGGCGGTCCTCCCGGCCCTGCTGGAGCATGACGTCCAGTGGGGAGGCGAGGTCCAGCCCGGTCGGCGCCGGGCGGGTCAGCGCGTCCACCGGGTCCCGGGAGGAGGCGCCGGCGGTGTCGCTCAGCTGGAGGGCGGCGGTGCCGCGGAGGGCCGCGTAGCGCGCGGAGTCGACGATGCGGGCGCTTCCCTCCGCGATCGCGAAGACCCGGCCGCCGGTCAGGTAGCGCGAGCACATGCGCATGCCGGTCAGCGCCCCTGAACGGTCGGTGCGGACCTCGCTCACCGAGACCAGGCAGGTCACCTCGGTGGCCCCGTCCACGACCCGCGGCTCGGCCACCGGATCGGCCGCGAAGGACATGTTCTTGATGAGGAAGTGAGCCTGCGGATCCACGGGGTAGTAACGCAGGGGTATGTAGATCCCCAGCTGGCGCAGCGTCTCCAGGATGATCAGGGGGTGGTGCCGATCCCCTCGGCCCCGCGGAAAGGTGGGGTGGGACCTCGTCCACTGACCGGCGGCCTCGAAATTACCGTCGCCCAGCGAACGGACGTCCGTGAGCAGCACTTCGGCCACCGAGACCCGGTGGACCAGCTCCCGGGGCACCGTGCGTGACCAACTCAGCGGCCTTGACTCCCGAACCGGAACCGGGTGTGACCCGACATCGACGCTCATACATATCAGCAGATAACAAACCCGGCCGGAACGCACGTCAGGCGCCGCCCGGTCGGCCTCGGCGGCTTCCCGGTCGACCCGTCAGCGGCGGGTGGGCGCCCCTCGGGAACTGCCGACGGTAGCGGTCAGGAGCAGCCTGGTTCCGGCCAGAACCAGACATCGGACGCCGTCAATGGACATCATGAAGTCTCCTCCGAACGAGTTGGGAATGACGGCGTCCGCCGTAATCGGTGAAAAGGTACCCGGGGTGCCGCTAGGTTCCTCCGTCAGCCATGAAGACAAGAAGATTGTGGGTGGAACGTACGTGCAGAAGCGCGCGGAGGCGACCCGCAGGTCCATTCTCGAGGCCGCGGCGCATCTGTTCGATGATCGAGGATTCACCGAGACCAGCATCAGCGACATCAGTGAAATGTGCGGGCGCACCAGTGGTGCCATCTATTTCCACTACGGCAACAAAGAGAAACTGGCCCTCGCGGTGGTCCACGAGCACCTGGCCACCTGGCCCTCGCTCATCGCCAGGTACGCCAGCCCCGACCAGCCTGCCCTGGAAGGAGTGGTGCGGCTCAGCTTCGCCGTCGCCGCCACCTTCCGGGACGATGTGATCGTCCGGGCCGGGGCACGGCTGTGGGCCGAGCAGAAAGCCATCGACGCGACGCTCCCGGTGCCTTTCCTGGGCTGGATCCGCACCATGACGAGCCTGCTGTCCCGGGCGAGGGCCGAAGGCGATCTGGCACCCCACGTGGATCCGGCCGCGGCGGCCCACAGCGTCGTCTGCGCGTTCTTCGGGCTGCACACCATCGCCGATGCGCTGGACGGGCGGCAGATGATCGAGGAACGCCTCGTCGACCTCTGGCGCCTCCTCCTGCCCGCCCTGCAGACCGGTGTGGACCCGGTGGAGTTCCTGGAGCGCGCTCGGGAGCGCCCCCAGGCCGAACTCGTGCCCGCCCAACAGGACCCGCCGGATGTCCCTGCGAGGACGGAGCCCACACCCCTCCCCTGAGGAACGAGAGGCTTCCCCGAGGACCGAGGACCGAGGAACCGGGAGCGCCGCGGTCGGGGCGGGATTCCGGCCGACCGGCCCCGGCGCGGGTGGGCGCGTGCCCCCGGCGGCCCCGGGCACGGTAGGTTCTTGCGCTGTGGAGGAACTGGACCGGCAGATCGTGGAACTGCTCGTGGCGGATGGCCGCATGAGCTATACCGACCTGGGCAAGGCCACCGGCCTGTCCACCTCGGCGGTGCACCAACGCGTCCGCCGCCTGGAGCAGCGCGGGGTGATCCGGGGCTACGCGGCGATCGTCGACCCCGAAGCGGTGGGCCTGCCGCTGACGGCGTTCATCTCGGTGAAGCCCTTCGACCCGAGCGCCCCCGACGACATCGCCGAGCGGCTCGCCGAAGTGCCCGAGATCGAGGCCTGCCACAGTGTCGCGGGCGACGAGAACTACATCCTCAAGGTGCGGGTCGCCACGCCCCTGCAGTTGGAGAACCTGCTCTCCCGGCTCCGCAGCCTCGCCGGGGTCTCCACCCGCACCACCGTGGTCCTCTCCACGCCCTACGAGTCGCGCCCGCCGCGCATCTGACGCCCCCGCCCCGGCTCGGGCGGCCGAGGGCGTATGCCCACGAGCAACCATCCGAGAAGAGCGACGGCCGGGCCCGCACCACCGCTCGCCACGGCCGGCGCGCCACGACACCCGAGGCGGTCCGCAGTGCCCGACGACCACTCCACCCCCGACCGGGAGCTGCCCGGCACTCTGCTGCTGCGCGGCGGGGTGATCCACAACCCGGCCGACCCCTCGGCAACCGCCATGGTCGTCGACCGCGGCAGCATCGCCTGGGTGGGCTCCGAAGGCGCGGCGGACTCGTTCGCCGACGGGGTCGACGAAGTCCTCGACCTCGACGGAGCACTGGTCACCCCCGCCTTCACCGACGCCCATGTGCACACCACCGCGACCGGTCTCGCACTCACCGGACTGGACCTGTCCCGCTGCCGCTCCCTCGGCGAGGCGCTCACCGAGGTGCGGGCCCATGCCGCCGGACGCCCGGCCGACCGGATCCTGCTCGGACACGGCTGGGACGCCAGCCGCTGGCCGGAGCGGCGACCGCCGTCCAGGAGCGAACTCGAACAGGCGACCGGGGGGCGGCCGCTCTACCTGACCCGGGTGGACGTCCACTCGGCCGCGGTCACCGGCGCCCTCCTCGACCTCGTACCGGGCGCCACCCGGCTGCCCGGATACACGCCGGAGGCGCCTCTGACGGGCGCCGCCCACCACGCCGTGCGCCGCGCCGCCCTCGCCGCCGTCACGCCCGCCCAGCGCACCGAGGCGCAGCGCTCCGCACTCCGGCGCGCGGCCTCGCTCGGCGTCGGCGCCGTCCATGAGTGCGCCGGCCCGGACATCACCGACGAAGGCGACCTGGAGGCCCTGCTCGCCCTGTCCACGTCCCCCGACGGCCCGGGTCCCCGGGTCTTCGGCTACTGGGCGGAGGCGCTCACCGCGGCCCGCGAAGGGGAACGCGTCCGGCGGCTGGGGGCCGTAGGAGCCGCGGGGGACCTCTTCGTTGACGGTTCGCTCGGCTCGCACACCGCCCACCTCCACGAGCCCTACGCCGACGCACCGCACACCCGGGGCAGCGAACGGCTGACCGCCGCCGAGATCGCGGCCCATGTCACCGCCTGTACCGAGGCCGGCCTCCAGGCGGGCTTCCACGCCATCGGGGACGCGGCGCTCAGCGCGGTGGTCGACGGCGTCCGCCAGGCCGCGGAGAAGACCGGCCTGGCCAGGATCCGCGCCGCCCGGCACCGCATCGAGCACGCCGAGATGCTCAACGAGCGGACCGTGGCCGCCTTCGCTGAGCTCGGCCTCACCGCTTCGGTGCAGCCCGGCTTCGACGCCGCCTGGGGCGGGCCCGAGGGCATGTACGCCGAGCGCCTGGGAGTGGACCGGTCCGCGACCCTCAACCCTTACTCCGCGCTGCTGCGGGCAGGTGTCCCGCTCGCCTTCGGATCCGACAGCCCGGTCACCGACCTCGGGCCCTGGGAGGCCGTCCGCGCCGCCGCCTTCCACCGGACGCCGGAACACCGGATCTCCGTCCGCGCCGCCTTCACCGCCCACACCCGCGGCGGCTGGCGCGCGGCCGGACGCGACGACGCGGGCGTCCTGCTGCCGGGGGCCCCCGCGGACTTCGCCGTCTGGCAGACGGCGGAACTGGTCGTCCAGGTGCCGGACGAACGGGTGGCGGGCTGGTCCACCGACCCTCGGGCCGGTGTCCCCGGACTACCCGACCTCACGCCCGGGAAGGCCCTGCCGCGCTGCCTGCGGACGGTGGTGGGCGGACGTACGGTCTACGCACGGCCGAACGAGTGACGTAGCCGCCCGGTGACGCGTTGCGACGCGGCCCCCGTTCTCGCACTACCTGCGGGTCTTCCACGCTGACCTGCCGTGTCTCCGAAACGCCCCAGGTCGAACGACTGTTGACAGGGGGCGGTCGGCGGCCGGTAGGTTCGGCGAGTCCACCAAAGGACGTCCGACCGGGGAGATCTCCAGGAGTTCTTCGAACGCCGCTGGGCCATCGGTGGTGCGCCGAATCAGCGCGCCACCCCTGGGAGCCAGGTCCAGCGCCCGCGCACGGAGAGCCGGAGGGTTTCGACAGTCGGCAGGTGTGACCCGGGTGGGGCCCGGACGCTCAGTAGACAACGGCTTCTCGGTCGACCCGCAGCCAGCGGGTCCCAGGCCGGCCCGAAGGGCGCCGGGCCCGATCCGCAGACCTCAACCGACCGCGGTCTCAGCGGTTCCTCCGGCTGCCGGGCAGCGGGTCCGGGAGCCGGACAGCTCCGCTGGACCGGACCACCGGGCCGTGGACGGCCGCGGGCACCGGGCCCCGGACGGCCGTCGTGACGCGAGGTACCCTCGGGCCGAGGAGCGTCCCGCACCCGGCCGGATCAGCGACCGGCGCCCGCCCGCGCCGGCAGCCCCCGGAGATCGGGCGCCCTCCCGTACCGCACGACCCCAGGAAGGCCAGACCGTGCCCTCGGGCCCCATCCCCTCCGCCGCCTCCGCCAAGGGAGCCGAGCCCAGCCACGGCCCGGGGCACGCAGCCCGCTCGGGCGCCGGTGTCGCACCGGACGACCAGGCGAGGCCCGAGACGCCCCGGGACACGGGAGCGGGCCTGACGGGGCGGCTGCGCCGTCTGCTGTCGGCCGCCCGCGCCCAGGCCCCTCGAACGGCCCTCGCCGCCCTCGCCGGCGTCGGGCTCGCCCTTTCGTTCCCGCCCTACGACTGGTGGCCGCTGTCGATCCTCTCCGTCGCCGCGCTGAGCCTGCTGCTGCGCGGGCGCACCGCCGGGCAGGGCGCCTGGCTCGGACTCTCCTTCGGGCTGCCGTTCTTCTTCGTCCTGCTGCGCTGGCTCCATGTGATCGGCTACGACGCGGTCTTCGGGCTGGCCCTGGTCGAAGCGGTCTTCATCGCCGCGCTGGGCGCCGGTCTGGCACTGGTCGGCAGGCTCCCGCTGTGGCCGCTGTGGACCGCCTGCCTCTGGGTCGCCGAGGAGCTGGCCCGGGACCGGCTGCCCTTCGGCGGCTTCCCGTGGGGGCGCCTGGCCTTCGCGAACACCGGCTCCCCGTACACGCCGCTCGCCGCGCTGGGCGGTGCGCCGCTGGTCACCTTCGCCGTCGCGCTCAGCGGTGCGCTGCTCGCCGCCGCGGTGATCCTGCTGCACCCGCTGCGCGGTGGCGCCGGAGCGCTGCGAAAGGCCCTGCCGGGCGCGGGGGCCGCGGTCCTGGCCGGGGCCGTCACGGTCGCCGGCCAGGCGGTACCCGTGCCCACGGCGGCCGACGATACCGTCCAAGTCGCGGTGGTCCAGGGGGATGTCGAACAACCCGGCATGGATTTCCTGGGCCGCCCGATGAAGATCCTCAACAACCACGTCGAGGCCACCCTGGAACTGGCCGACGACGTACGGTCCGGACACGCCCCGCAGCCCGATCTGGTGATCTGGCCGGAGAACGCCTCGGACCTCGATCCCTTCCTCAACCCGGAGGCGTACGACCGGATCGAGCAGGCGGTCCGCGCCATCGGCGTCCCCCTCCTCGTCGGTGCACTCGTCAACCACCCCACCGAAGCCGGATACGTCGAGAACCAGGGCATCGTCTGGGATCCGCGGACCGGCCCGGGCGCCTCCTACACCAAGCAGCACCCCGTCCCGTTCGGTGAGTACGTCCCCTACCGCGAGCAGCTCAGCAAGGTCATCACCAGGCTGCAGCGGGTCCCGCGCGACTTCTACCCCGGTGACCGCAGCGGTGTGCTGCAGACCGGACCGGCGCGGCTGGGCGACGTCATCTGCTTCGAGGTCGCCTACGACGGGATCGTCCGCGACACCGTCAACGACGGTGCCCGGATGCTCGTCGTGCAGACCAACAACGCCACCTACGGCCGCACCGGACAGCCCGAACAGCAGCTCGCCATGTCGAGACTGCGCGCCGTGGAACACGGACGCTCGGTCGTCACCGCGGCCACCAGCGGCATCAGCGCCGTCGTGGGGCCGGACGGAACCGTCCGGCAGCGCACCGAGGAGTTCACCCGCGACGTACTGACCGCGAGCCTCCCGCTCCGTGACGACACGACGGTGGCCGACCGAGTCGGCGCCGTTCCGGAGTGGGTGCTCGCTATGGTTGGCCTTCTGGCTTGGGCCGCCGCGATCAGGCAGGGCCGGCAGGGACGTTCGGACGAGAAGGGTGAGCAGTGAACGAAGGTGTTGGGGCCGGGGAGGACGCCGCGGACCGGGGGAGGCGGTACGGCCCGCTGGGCAGGATCCTCGTGATCATCCCGACCTTCAACGAGGCCGAGAACGTCAAGGCGACCGTCGGTCGCGTCCGGGCGGCCGTCCCCGAGGCCCACGTGCTCATCGCCGACGACAACAGCCCGGACGGCACCGGGAAGCTCGCCGACGAACTCGCGGCCGAGGACGAGCGGGTGCGCGTGCTGCACCGCAAGGGGAAAGAGGGGCTGGGAGCGGCCTACCTCGCGGGATTCCGCTGGGGGATCGAACACGGCTACGACGTGCTGGTGGAGATGGACGCCGACGGCTCCCACCAGCCGGAGGAACTGCCGAGGCTCCTCACCGCGCTGGGCGGGGCCGACCTCGTGCTCGGCTCCCGGTGGGTGCCGGGTGGGCGGGTCGTCAACTGGCCGAAGTACCGCGAGATGCTCTCCCGTGGCGGCAGCACCTACTCGCGGTTCCTCCTGGGGGTGCCCATCCGGGACGTCACGGGCGGCTTCCGGGCCTTCCGCAGGAAGACCCTCGAAGGGCTGGACATGGCGGCGGTCGCCTCCCAGGGCTACTGCTTCCAGGTGGACCTGGCCTGGCGCGCGGTGAAGGCCGGGTTCCACGTCGTCGAGGTGCCCATCACCTTCGTCGATCGGGAACACGGCAGCAGCAAGATGAGCCGGGACATCGTGGCCGAGGCGCTGTGGCGGGTGACCGCCTGGGGCGTCGGCTCCCGGGTCGACCGGCTCCTCGGCCGGCCCAGGCGCTGACGGTTTCGGCCGGTGTCCTTTCGGACGCCCCTCCCGCTCCCGGCACCGGCCACCGCTCCGGGTTTCCTGCCTGACAAGCAGGGCAATCGGGATTCATGGTGAAAATCGGCTACACCATGATGACGGAGCAGGCCGGCCCGCGGGATCTCGTCGACCACCTGGTCGGCGCCGAAGCGGCGGGCTTCGACTTCTCGGTCACCTCCGACCACTACTTCCCGTGGCTGGCCTCCCAGGGCCACGCCCCGTACGCCTGGGCGGTCCTCGGTGCCGCGGCACAGGCGACCTCCAGCATCCCGCTGATGACCTACGTCACCTGCCCGACGATGCGGTACCACCCGACCGTCGTCGCCCAGAAGGCCGCAACCCTGCAACTCCTCTCCGGCGGCCGTTTCCGGCTCGGGCTGGGTGCGGGGGAGAACCTCAACGAGCACGTCATCGGCGGGGGCTGGCCACCGGCCGACGTACGCCACGAGATGCTCGACGAGGCGGTCCGGATCATCCGGGCGCTCTTCGAGGGCGGCTACGTCAACCACCACGGGGAGCACTACGACGTGGAGTCCGCCAAGCTCTGGGACCTCCCGGATACGCCCCCGCCGATCGGTATCGCGGTCTCCGGCGAGCAGTCCTGCGAACTCGCCGGACGCTACGCCGACCTCCTCATCGCCACCGAGCCGAAACCGGCGCTGCTGGAGTCCTTCGACCGGTACGGCGGAGCGGGAAAGCCCCGCGTCGGACAGCTCCCCGTCTGCTACGACGAGGACCGGGAGGCCGCGGTGCGCCGCGCCCACGACCAGTTCCGCTGGTTCGCCGGCGGCTGGAAGGTCAACTCCGAACTCCCCGGCCCGACCTCCTTCGAGGGCGCCACGCAGTTCGTCCGGCCGGAGGACGTGGCCGAGACGATCCCCTGTGGTGACGAGGTCTCCGAGTTCGTCGAGGCGGTCAGGCTCTACGTGGAGGCCGGCTTCACGGAGATCGCCCTCGTCCAGGTGGGCGGCGAGAGCCAACCGGCCTTCCTAGAGTGGGCTGGCGGCACGCTCCTGCCCGCCCTCCGGAACGCCTACTGAACTGGTCGCGTACATCCGTCCGGGGCACCACGCGTCGATCTCCATCGCGCGCTCTCTCGGCCTGAGCGCCTCCGACACGGTGGTCGACGGAGAGGTCCGCTGGAGCGACTCGGGCGGCCGGCCCGGTGGACGGTCCGGCCTCACCCCAGTATCCCCGGCGCAGTGAGCAGGGCCAGCAACGCCACCCCCGCCATGGTCCAGGCGACGTAGTCGCCGATGTGGCCCGACTGGAACCGGCGCAGCCGCGCGATCGGCCGCGAGGGCGGGGCGTCGGGGGAACGTCGGACGGCGAGTACCGCCAAGGAGACGGCGAGCGCCGCGGACAGCACCCCGAGGCCCAGGCCCGACCCCGTCCAGGACGGGGACCGGAAGACCACCGGGGGTGCGTCCACGCCGTCCAGCACCGCCGCCAGGTAGGCCCCGCGGTCGGTCATCAGCGCGGCGCCGTGCCCGGCGGCCCGGGCCACCGCGGGCACCACCCCGACCGCCAGTGCCCCGGCCAGCAGGGTGGCGGGCACCGCGAGCATCGGCAGCGGCAGTCGGACGAGTCTGCCCTGCGTCTCGGGCTCCTCACCGCCGCCACTGGTCTCGCCCTCCCCGCTCCGGGCCCGCTCGGTGTCCGCCGGCGGGTGCCCCATACCGAGGCAGACCCGCAGTCCGGCGCGGAGCGCCGCCCCGCCGGTCACCGCCGACACCAGCACGAAGACCACCGGCGTCCAGGGGGCCGTCACGGCCGCCGCCGCCTCGGCGGTGGCCTTGCCGAGCCCGGGACCGAACGGCGGCGCTCCGGCCAGGGCGAGCCCGGCCAGCAGGAACACCGCGCTGAAGACCTTGAACTCCCGGGCTCTCCCGTGGAGTTCGTGCTCGTCCACCGAGGCGTACCGGTCCAGCAGGATCCCGGTGCAGGCGAACAGCGCCGCCTTCACGCCCGCGTGACCGAGTACGTACAGGGCGGATCCCGCGGTGCCCTCGGGCCCGGGCACCGCCACGCCGATCAGGAACAGTCCGACATGGGCGACCGTGGAGAAAGCCAGCAGCCGTTTGAGATGGCGCTGCTGCCAGCACATCACCGCTCCCAGCAGCGCCGTCAGGACCCCGACGACCAGCAGGGCGTCGGTGAAACTCTGCTGCGGCACGCCCCCGGGACCGGCGAAGACCGTCCAGTACACCCGCGTCACCCCGTAGACGCCCAGCTCCACCATGATCCCGGACAGCAGTAGGCAGACCGGGGTCGGTGCCACCGCGTGGGCGTCCGGCAGCCAGAGGTGGAACGGTACGGCCGCCGCCTTCACCAGCAGCCCGGTCGAGACCAGGACGAAGGCGGCGAGCACCAGGGCGGTCGGTCCGCCGCCGTCCAGCTGCCGGCCGATCTGCGCCAAACCCAGCTCACCGGTCCTGGCGTACAGCAGAGTGATACCGAGCAGGAGGCAGTAGCCGCCCAGCGAGTTGACCACGCCGAAGGCCAGCGCCCCGTGGACCGGCCTCGGTTCCTCGACCCGGAAACCGGTCAGCGCGTAGGCCACCGCGCCCATCAACTCGAAGAAGACGAAGGCGTTGAAGAGGTCGCCGGTGAGCGTGAAACCGCACAGGGCCGCCTGGAAGAGCAGGATCAGCGCCGGGAACGCTCCCGTCTGGTGGCGCTGCGGTGCCTCGAAGTACCGCCACGAGTAGACGAGCACGGCGACGACCAGCAGCGAGGCCGTGGCCGCAAGACCGGCACCGAGCGGATCGGCGACGAGTACGATCCCGACTCCGTGGCCGTCCTGCCCCGGACGCCAACCGGCCACCCACTCCACGGAGTAGGCCGCCGCACCGGTCACCCGCCGCAGCACGGTGATCGCCAGCAGGCTGCCCGCGACCGCGAACACACAGCTCACCAGGGAGGCGGCGGCCCGGGGCAACCGGCTGCCGACGGCCACCAGGAAAGCCGCGCCGAGCAGTGGCACGGCGACCACCAGCGGCAGCAGTCTCGCGGTGTCCACCCTCAGCCCTTCAGTTCCGACAACTCGTCGGGGTCGATGGTTCCGTGGCGTTTCCGCAGTTGCAGGACGAGGGAGAGCAGGAGGGCGGTCACGGTCGCACCGACCACGATGTCGGTGAGGGCCAGCGCCTGCACGACCGGATCGACCACCCGCCGGTCGGTCGGGACGTCGGAGAACACCGGTGCCGTGCCGCCGCTCCGGAACCCCACGGCGAGCAGCAGGACATAGGTCGACGACTGGGTGACGGCGAGACAGCCCACCGCGTGGATGAGGTTCCGGCTGGACACCATCCCGTACACGCCGACCAGGAAGATCCAACCTGCGACCAGGTAGGGGAAGACGGTCAAGGCCGCTCCGTTCCCCGGAGTGCCCCGTCCCCGTCCTCGATCTCCACCGCCTGGTCCAGGAATCCCGCCAGCAGGACCACGATCCCGCAGGCGACCTCCATGCCGACCGCGGTGTTGAGCACGACGACCGAACCGCCCGAGGCGAGGGTGTTGAAGGTGCCCAGCGGCAGAGCGTTCGTCAGGAACGCCGCACCGCCCGCCATCGCGGCCAACCCGGTGATCACATAGCCGGCCTCACCGAGGGCGTCCCCCAGCCGGTACAGCCCGAGTGGCCGGATGTGCTCGAGCGCCCGGTAGTCCACGGCCACGTACAACAGGTGCAGGGCGGTCGCCACCACGATCCCGCCCTGGAAACCGCCGCCGGGGGAGAGATGGCCGTGCGCCACGATGTACAGGCCGACGACCAGTGTGAGCGGCAGCATCAGCGCCCCGAACCACCTGATCCGACGGGAGACCCGGGCCGGTTCCGGGGGCGTACGCCGTTCGTCACGTGTCTGCCGTAGCAGGACCACCGTCCCGAGGACGGCGGAGAAGAGGATCGACTGCTCACCCAACGTGTCCAGGGCGCGCTGGTCGAAGTTGACGGAGGCGATGGCGTTGGCCGTGTGCTGCCGGAGCGCGGCGGCGACCGACCGGTCTCCGTAGGGGTGGTGTTCCCCGCCGAAGGGCGGCAGCGCGAAGCTGCCCAGCACGAAGACGACCGCGAACACGGCGGCTCCGGCGAGAAAGAGCCGGAGCCTCCCCCGCCGGCTCACTCCGCCTCGCCCCGGCCGTGCACCTGCCCGTCCGGCGGACCGGACGCGCCGGTGTCCCGACCACGGCCTCCCCGAGGCGCCAGCCGCACCTTCCGTACCGTCAGCAGGATCATCAGAGGAGTCACCGCCGAGCCGACGGCCAACTGGGACAGGGCCACGTCCGGGGCCTGGAGGAAGGTGAACAGCAGCGCCAGGGAGAGGCCGAGGGAGGAGAGCACCAGCGCCTGCCTGACCGGATCGCGGTTGAGGACGGCGGCCGTGGCCGTGCCGGCGACCATCACCAGCGCCAGGGTGATGAGGACGTCATCCACCGCCTGCCGCCCCCACCCCGCCTCGGCTGCCCCGTTGGGCGGACACCGCGGCTCGCGTCCCGGTGCTGGTCACCACACTGCCGGCGATCAGCAACCCGCCGATCAGCAGCAACTTCACCAGGGCCCGTCCCGGCCCGGTGGCGAACCCCAGGGCGAGCAGCGTCGCCGGTACCGCCGACCAGGCCACCCGGGAGACCAGGGCCGAGCGGGGCAGTCCGCCGAGGAAGCGTGAGTAGACCAGTGTGCCGGCCGGTCCCAGCACGGCGAGCAGCAGCGCCAGGTCGGTGTACGCGGGCCTCTGGAACCCCTGGCCGGCGAGGAGGAGGACGAGACCCCCCAGCAGGGTGGTGAGGTTCTGGGCGACCAGGCGCTCCCTCGGCGCGGCCACGGCCATCCGCCACAACACCGGGAGCAGCGCCAACAGCCCCGCCAGGGCGGCGACCAGCCAACCGTCGGAAGGGCTCACCGGTGCGTCACCGCCCGTCGCGCGGCCCGCGCAGCCACGGAGCAGAGCAGCGCCACCGAGCCGCCCACGACGATCTCCAGGGGCTCCACCCTGGAGATGAGCACCAGCCAGAGCCCGGTCAGCAGGGTCCACCACACCAGCACTTCCAACAGCCCGGCCATTCCGGACACCTCCGTCGCCGCGCGTCCCTGCGAGCGTAGGGGCTGCCCGGCCCGGAAGCCGGGATCCACGCCAGCGTCGCGCCGGTACGTCATCAGTGCGGCGGCCAGCGGCGAGTCGCCCATCGCCCCGGGGGGTGAACCGCGAACCGACGCCGTCGGCGCTCCCGTTCGAGGGGGGAGCGCAGGCACACTTGGACTATGACGACCGGTACTCCACAGCAACGTCCGCCCTCCCGCCCGGGACGCTCACGTCGGCGAAGCTTCGTACCCCTGGGCGTGGCCGCCTGGATCGTGCTGGAAATCTGGCTGCTGATCCTGGTCGCCGAGGCCGCCGGCGGGCTCACCGTCTGCCTCCTGCTGATCGCGGGCGTGATCCTCGGTGCCTACGTGATCAAGCGGGCCGGCCGACGCGCCTGGCAGCGCTTCGGCGAGAACCTGCGCCAGGTCCAGCACCCCGGAGAGCAGCCGGGAGCCGGCAGCACGGCGGGCCGGAGCACGGGGGGCGGGAACACGCTGCCCATGCTGGGCGGAATGCTGCTGATGATGCCGGGGCTGCTGTCCGACGTCGCCGGACTGCTCTGCCTCTTCCCGCCGACTCGGGCGGTGATCCGCCGTACGGCGGAGCGCACCCTGGCTCGGAGGATCGGTCAGTCCCAGCCCGGGGGCCTCGGTGAGGCGTACCAGCGGGCGTGGACGCAGCGTCCGGACGGCAAGATCGTGCGGGGCGAGGTCGTCCGGGACGGCGAGCGGCCCGAAGGAAAGGACGAACGCCCCGGAAGGCCGGACGAGCACCGCGGCGAGCAGGGTGACGAGCCGCCCCGGGACGGCTGATCACTGACCGGAGGGTCGAAGACTGCCCCGTTCCGCCCCTCCCGACGGGCGGCAGCCCCGACCGGACGGTGGAAGCGGAGTTGTCCGTCCAATTGCGCTGTCCGCCCACTGTGCCGCCCGCCCACTGTGCTGCCCACCCGCTCCCGGCGGACAGCGCAGTCGCCCGGGACGGGCGAGGAAGGGAGAGAACAGAGAGGAACAGAACGCCTCGGAACCGAATATCCGGTCCCGAGGCGCTCTGTCGTTGTGCTGTGTCGTGCACTGTTATCCGTCAGTGCGCCCGGCGTCGGTGCCCCGCAGATCGCGCTCGGCGAGCCGATCGTCGGCGACGACCGCCGTCAGGCGGACTTGCGGTTGTCGCGCGGGTGCACGGCGATGTTCATCGCACCGGACCGCAGGACCGCCAGCCGCTCGGCCAGCACCTCCTCCAGTTCCTCCCTGGTACGCCGCTCCATGAGCATGTCCCAGTGCGTGCGTGCGGGCTTGGCCTTCTTCTCCTCGGGGCCGTCTCCGTCCACCAGAAGTGCCTGGCCCCCGCAAGCCTTGCACTCCCACTCCGGAGGGATTTCCGCCTCTACCGAGAACGGCATCTCGAATCGATGGCCGTTCGGGCATGCGTACTCCACCGCCTGGCGCGGGGCCAGATCGATGCCGCGGTCGGTCTCGTAGCTGGTCACCACGAGTCGCGTGCCGCGGAGAGCTCGCTCACTCATGAATCGTGCCTCCCGGGCTTCTCGCCCACAGGACAGGTGTCGCTGTCGTCGTCATCCGTTCAACGTCCGGTCGGCGGTGAAGATTCCCGTTTCGGAACATGCGTCGCCCGTCGTGGCCTGTCGTGCCGCCCCCTGTTGTACCCACCGGCGCCCGGTTTGTCACATCCTGAGATGCGGAGTCACCTAGTGTTCGCCCGTCATTCCGGTCGGTGACGGGGTGCTCGGCAGGCCGAGGGCGTACACTACCGCCCTTTCCCTCCCGGCTCTAATCCCTTCCGGGGCGGGCGTGCCACCTCCCTCGGCCCGGCCGTGCCATCCGCCGGCGGCCCCGACCGGCTTCCGGGCTACGGCGGGCAGGTCAGCGGCGCGCGGGCGGCCGGTAGCCGATGCTGCGAGCCGCCTCGGGCGGCTCGGGGTGGACTGAGCGGCGCCCGGAACCGTGACACCATATGGCCTGGAATCGACGGCTTCCCCCGGCCAGTTCCCGAGAGGTGGACCGCGACAGATGGGTGAGTGGACCTCAGTGGTGGGCGCCGAGCAGCTCGCCAGGCTGCTGCGGTCGCAGAAGGCGTACGCGAACGGCACGGCGGCCGGTGGCCGACGGGTTTCGGCCTATCGCGCGCTCGCCGACGGTGTGCGGCTGCTCGTCCTCGAAGGACGCGTACCGGTCGCGGCGCGGCTCCCCGCCGAGCGCGAGCTGGCTGCCACCCTGGCGCTCAGCCGCACCACCGTCGCCTCCGCCTACGAAGCGCTTCGCGCCGAGGGGCTGCTGGAGTCGCGCCGCGGGGCCGGTAGCTGGACCACGCTCCCGGCCGGACGCCCGCTCCCCACCCGGGGGTTGGACCCGCTGCCCCCGGACACCGCCGGCAGCATGATCGACCTGGGGTCCGCGGCGCTGCCGGCGCCCGAGCCCTGGCTGACCCGGTCCGTGCAGGGAGCGCTCGAGGAGTTGCCCCCCTACGCCCGGACCCACGGTGACTTCCCGGCCGGCCTGCCCGAGCTGCGCCGGCTGCTGGCCGACCGGTACACGGCCGGTGGCATCCCCACCATGCCCGAGCAGATCATGGTCACCACCGGAGCCATGGGCGCGGTCGCGGCGATCTGCCACCTGTTCGTCGGCAGGGGGGAGCGGGTGGCCGTCGAGTCACCCTCCTACGCCAACGTCCTGCAGCTGATGCGGGAGGCCGGAGCCCGACTGGTGCCCGTCGCCGCGGGCGGCGATCCGCCCGGGTGGGACCTCCCGACCTGGCGCCAGGTGCTCAGGGAGGCCGCGCCGCGGATGGCCTACGTGGTGGCCGACTTCCACAACCCGACCGGCTCGCTGGTGCCCGAGGAGCAGCGCCGCCGGCTGGTGGCGGCCGCCCGGTCCGCGGGCACCCTGCTCGTCGTGGACGAGACCATGGCGGAGTTGCGGTTGGACCCGGAGACCGAGATGCCGCCGCCGGTCTCGGCCTTCGACCCCGCCGGCAGCACCGTGATCACCGTGGGGTCGGCGAGCAAGGCCTTCTGGACGGGCATGCGGATCGGCTGGGTGCGCGCCACCCCCGAGGTCATCCGGGCCTTGGTCGCCGCCCGGGCCTACACCGACCTCGGATCACCGGTGCTGGAACAGCTGGCGCTGATCTGGCTGCTGCGGAACGGCGGTTGGTCGGCGGCGCTGGAGGACCGCCGAGCCCAGGCGAGGGGGAACCGCGACGCGCTGGTCGGCGCTCTCCGCCGCCAACTGCCCGACTGGGAGTTCACCGTGCCGCACGGCGGTCTCACGCTCTGGGTCCGCACCGGCGGACTCTCCGGCTCCCGGATCGCCGAGGCGGGGGTGCCGCTGGGGGTGCGGGTCCCGTCCGGCCCCAGGTTCGGTGTGGACGGAGCCTTCGAGGGCTTCGTGCGCATGCCGTTCACGGTGGACGGCATGCTCGCCGAGACGGCGGTGGCCCGGCTGGCGGCGGCCAGCCGGGCGGTCGCGGGGGCGGCCGGACCCGTCCACGGCCCGGGCGGTCTCGCCGCCTGATCCGGCGGGTTCAGCCCTCGGCGCCCGCCGCGACGCCATCGTCACGGGCGCGCTCGGGAAGCAGGGCGAGGACCGCTCGCCGCCGCGCCGGAGCGCTGTCCTGGTCGTACGGGTCGGGTGTGGCGGGCACCTGGAGGCGCTGCACGGGACCGTACCCCGACCGGACGTAGCCGCGGCCCGGCGGGACGTGGGCGGGCGGTGTGGTGTGCGGAGGCACCCCGAGCGCCTCCTCCAGTCGGGCGGCCGATACCGGACCGAGCACCACCCGGGTCCCGCAATGCCCCAGGAGGCTCTCCTGCCGCTGGTCCGTGGAGGCCCCCCAGCCGCCGCCCGCTCCGTTGGCCGCGGTCTCCAGCCGGTCCGCGACGACCACGGTCACGTTCGCGGCCCGGCCGTGCCGCAACGGCGTGTCCAGCAACCGGCGCGGGTCGGTCCGGCCCTGGGCCTCGGCGAGGTGGCCGAGGAGCGCGGGCCGGTCGAGGAGGATCCACAGAGGTCGGCCGGCGTCCTTGCGGGGGTGGCCGAGGCGGTGTGCCCGGTGTGCTGACCGCAACCGCCGCTCGGTCTCCCGCGCCGCCCACTCCAGCCAGCTCAGGGCTCCGTCGAGGTCGCACACGACGGCCGCCACTCCCAGCCGGCCGGCCAGGCAGGCGTGGTCACCGTGGCCCCCGCCGTCCACCACCAGCACGTCCCCGTGGACCAGTGCCTGCAGGGCTACGGAGCGCAGCAGGGTGCTGGTGCCGCTGCCCGGTCGGCCCAGGACGGCCAGATGGGGCTCGGCGGGGCGGGGTCCGGTGCGCCACAGGACAGGGAAGGCCTGGCGCTCGGTGCCGTGTTCGGGGTCGACCACCGGGATGCTCCGCTCCGCCCCGGCCGGATCCGTGAACCCGAGCACCGTCTCGCCCGGAGCGGTGACGAACCGCTGGGCGCAGATGTCGCCGGCCAAGGGCGGGAGCACGCTGACGGTGAGGCGGTTTCCTTCCTCGTCCCAGTCGAACAGGTACTCCCGGCCCCGTCCGCACTTGGCGCTGAGCAGGTGTTCGATCCTCCCGCGGGCGGTCGGCTCGCCGTCGGGGAAGTACGCGGGGTAGCGCAGTTCCAGCCTGGTGGGCCGCCCGTCCTCGTCGAAGGAGTGGGGTGTCAGGGCGGCTCGCCAGTCACCGCCGTGGGCGTAGAGCGGATCGGGATCCTCGGGGGCGGAGAACGAGGGGATGAGCGCTTCGTAGAGCGCGGCGAGCCGTTCGCTCTCCTCCCCCGCCCGCCCCGGTTCGCTCCGAGGCCCCTCCCGACCGGCCCAGGCGGCGGTCAGCATCAGCGCGGCGAAGGCCAGTTGGGGACCGTGCGGAAGCAGGGCGACAGCCAGTAGGCACCCCGCGCCGAGCAGGACCGCGGGGCCGCGCCGCTGGCGGGGGAGTGCCGACCAGCCGCGCCGCCCGGCGCTGGCCAGGCGGCGCAGACCGCGGCTGATCACGAGCAGTGGGTGGAGCACGTCGCCGGCGCCGTCACCGGCCGTCCGGACGATCGCGCGACCGCGGCCGCTGGGGGCGGCGGAGGTGAGGATGCGGGGGAGGGGGCGCCGGGCCACGGGGCCTCCTGCCTAGAACTGGAGGTTCCCCAGGAGACTGGCGAGGCTCGCCCCACCTGCCTTGATGCTCGGGGCGAGAGCCGTACCCGCGAGGTAGAAGCCGAAGAGGGCGCAGACGGCGGCGTGGGAGGCCTTGAGACCGTCCTTCCGGAAGAAGAGGAAGACGATGATGCCGAGCAGGACGACGCCCGAGATGGTCAGGATCATGAGGTCTCTCCTGGTTGCTGGGGGAGGTCACCACGAGTCCCTCGATCGTCACAGCAAGTCTTCCCCGGAGAAAGATCCAAAAGGGTGATTAGTCGGGATATTCAGCCGGCTGGTCCAGGTGATTCCCCGTCAGTGATCGTCGCCGCCAACTACCGCGCTCCTGACGCCCCGGCAGAAGATTCCTCGTCGTCCCAGTCGGGCGGCGTCACCGTGCCGGAGAGCCAGTCGCGGCGCGTGATCGCGTACCCGACGGCATCGTGGACCTGCCCCTGTGCACCGGGCCAGGCCTCCCGATGGTGGGCTTCCTTGACATAGCCGCAGGACCGGAGGACCCGGCGCATCGGGTGGTTGTCCTGGCGGGTGGTGCCCTCGATGCGCCGGAGATCCGGGAACTCGGTGAAGAGATGCCGCGTGAGCCAGGTCAGCGCCCGGCGCCCGAGGCCTCGCCCTCGTCGGGCGGGGGCGATCCTCAGGTCGAACAGCGGTGTTCCGCCGTCGGATACGTCTGCCAGGTCGAACAGACGGACCAGGCCGACCCTCTCGCCGCTCTCCACGATCCAGTAGGTGCGGCTCCCGGCACCGTCGTAGTGGCCCTCGAGGACCCGCTGCCGGATGGTGTCGCGATCCGGCGTGGGGGCGCCGTGGAACGGCCATGAGCCTCCGACCAGGAAGTCGGCCAGCGAGTCGCCGTCGGCGGGGGCGAGGGGCAGGTATTCGGTGTCCACCGACCGCACCCTAAGGGCTGTTCCGGGGCCGCTGAGCGTCAGGGCGCGGCCGAGGTGTCGAGGCTGTCGTCGCGGGCCCCGCCGGGGGTGCGGGACGGCCCTTGGTACCGGACGGCGCAACGCTCACCCGATGGAGGCGGTCCGCGCGGAAAAACCGTGCCGACTTCGGTACGGCTGCCGACCTGCGCGATCGTGGCATTCGGTGGACCGGCTGATGCTCCGTTCGCTGGATCCGGCGCGGGTCGTGGCGCTGCGCGCTTGACGGGGTGTCGGGTTTGCATGGGTGGCGGAAGGCACGGAGACGCAGCGGGGAGACGCCCCGCCTCCCGCCCAGGAGCACCGCCATGCGCTGCACGCGGCACTTGTTCTCGGCGACTGCGGCCGCGCCGGCCCCCGTTCGTCGAGCCGGGGCTCGCCAGGTCGCCGACCACCCCGGGGCGTCACCCCGGTGCCCGGCAGACCCCGGAGGTCCGGAGGCGGGCGGATGCGCGAGGTGATCGCCCACCACACCCTCGCGGCCCGTCGGTGCGCAGCGGATCCACCCCCGGCCCCGGCGCGGGGCCGGCGCGGGGCCGGGCGGGGACGGTGTCCCCTCCGCCACGTCCGTCTCCTTCGGCGCCGAAGGAGACGGACGCCGATGCCGACCGCGGACGCTCCGCCGGCCCGCTGCCTGGGCGGTGCGGGCCGAACGGGTGCCCCACCCATCCGGGGCCGCCGGTTCCGGTGTGACGGATCGATATCGCTGAGCAGAAAGGGAGATCCCATGAGCCCGGTCTCGATAAACGGTGCACGGACAGCGACCCTCACGTCAGGAGAGGCACCCGGGGCGCGTCGAGTCTCCAAGATGATGTGCGGCAGCGCCCTGGGCATGGCCTGTGTGCTGCTCGCCGCGGGCACCGTCTGGGGGACGGAACACGCCCGGGAACCGGATGTCTGGGAGCTGAGTCGGGGTAGGGACGCCGAGGTGCAACTCCATACCGGCGGGGGGCATCACCACCACGGGGGCACGGGGGTGGACGGCCCGTGGCGGGGACACCGTTCCGACCGGCCGGTTAAGGCGGCCGCCGCGGTCGGCCACGGGGCGCCGGCCCCGGCCCGGCGGAGTCCGGCGAGAGGCTGGGCCCAGCCCGTCTCGTCGTTCTGGGTGTCGACACCCTACGGAGTACCGGGCAGCTGGATCGCCGGCCACCACACCGGAATCGACCTCGCCGTACCCGACGGCACACCGGTCCGGTCGGTCGGCGCCGGCACGGTCACCTTCGCGGGCTGGGGTGGTGACTACGGCCACATGGTGATCGTGCGAATGAAGGACGGCCACCACACGCTGTTCGCGCATCTGTCGAAGGTCACCTCCACCCAGGGCGACCGGGTCAGCGGGGGCGAACTCATCGGATACTCCGGGAACACCGGTAACAGCAGCGGTCCGCATCTCCACTTCGAGGTGCGGCGGGCCGCCGGCTACGGCTCCGACGTCGATCCGGTCAGCTACCTCGCCCGCCACGACGTCCACCTCTGAGACGCCCGCGCCGGACCGCTCCGGCCCGCTGCGGCGGGCCGGAGCCCCCGGTGCGGTCGGCGCGGGGGGCGTCCCCCGGTCCCGGTCACCCTCAGTCGAGCGCGGCGGTGAGGGTGATGGTGGTGGATGCCAGTGCCTGGCTCACTGGGCAGTTCGCCTTGGCCTCCTCGGCGGCGCGGAGGAAGGCCTCCTCGTCGATGCCGGGCACCTGGCCCCGCACACTCAGCGCGATCCCGGTGATACCGGTGCCCGGCTGCAGGGTCACCTCGGCCTGCGTCTCCAGCCGCTCCGGAGGCGTGCCGGCCTGTGAGAGACCGTTGGAGAGCGCCATCGCGAAGCAGCTGGAGTGGGCTGCCGCGATCAGTTCCTCGGGGCTGGTCTTCCCGCCGGCCTTCTCGGCGCGGGCCGGCCAGGACACCGGCTGGTCGGCGATGCCGGAGGAGTCGAAGGAGACGGTCCCCTTTCCCTGCGGCAGATCGCCGGTCCAGACCGTGTGCGCGGTGCGTGTGGTGGCCACGATGGTCCCTTCTGTGGCGGAGTTGGGTTCCTGCCGACGATGTTCGCCCGCCCGCGGCCGACTGGCGGCCCGACGCGCCGCCGGGTGACGGACGGGCCTCTCCCGAGCGATCAGAGCGCGCCCGGTCCGGAGAGGGACCAGGTGGCGCGCACCGTCTTGCCGTCCGGCCGCGGCAGGACCTCCACCCCTCCGGCCAGCCGCTCGACCATGAGGAGACCCAGCCCTCCGGCGCCCGAGAGGTCCGGTTCGCGGCGCGGGACGGGAGCGGTCCTGCTCAGGTCCTCCACGTCCACCACCAGCCGCTCGCGGTTCACCCAGAGGCACAGCCGCCACCAGCCTGCCGTGTGCTGGGCCGCGTTCGCCACCAGCTCGGAGACCACCAGCACCACCGCCTCGATGTCCACCCAGGCGCGGAACGTGGAGAGGAACTCGGCGGTCACACGACGGGCCTCGGCAGTGCTCGTCCGGCTCGAATCGACCACGACCATATGGCTGTGCCCCCTCACTCCTGCATCGCGCCCCCGAAGCCCGACCGCGGCCCGGCTGCGCGGCGCGGAAACGGGTGGTGGCGGTTCTGTGGAGCAACACCGTACGCGACGGGGCGCCGGGCCCGGGGCTCCGGTCCGTCCGGGTGGCGATGGGGCGCCGGGCGGCGCGGGGGCACCTGCGGACCCCGCGCCGGAGCTAACGTGCTGGTGCCCTTTCAGGCAGGGTCCGCCCCGCCGCCGCATCTGCTCCGCAGGCCCCGGCCACCGCTGGAGCCTTCGCCGCCGCAACGGCCGGAAGCCCTGGCAAGCCCGCTTCCGGGGAGCTCCGGCCGCCTCGCGGCCAACGGCGCCGGAGACGCTCCGCAGCGGGCGGATCCCTGCACCGTCAGTCCTGTTCCGCGGAGGTGCACCGTGTCCCGTACTCCCGCCGTTTCCCGTTCCGGATCCGCCGGTCCTCAACCGCCCGCCGCCCCGCGCCGCAGGTTCCCGCCGCTGCGGCGCATCACCGTCGCCGCCGCCGTCTGCGCGGCGCTGGCCTCCGGAGGGTCGGTCTGGGCCGTCACGGAGGCAGGGGGGGCGGACACCCTCGACCCCTTCAAGGGGCTGAAGGACCGCCCCAAGGCCGGTCCCGGCGTCAACCTGCTCCTGGTCGGCCTCGACCAGCGCAGGAACCTTTCCGCAGAGGAGAAGAAGCGTCTTCACGTCGGGGGCGCCGAGTGCAACTGCACCGATGTGATGATGCTCGCCCACATCTCCGAGGACCGCCGAAGGGTCAGCGTGGTCAGCATTCCCCGCGACTCCTACCTGCCCTTCGCCCCCCACTCCGACCTGGACGGCCGTGCCGAGACCGGCTCCGACACCAGCAGCGCGGTGACCCGGCACTCGGGAAAGATCAACGGAGCCTATGACCACGGCGGGCCGGCGCTCACCGTGGCCACCGTCGAACAGGCGACCGGCCTCCGTATCGACCATTACCTGGAGACCGACTTCAGCGGCTTCGTCGACACCGTGGACCGGCTCGGCGGCGGCACGGTCTGCTCCCCGGAGCCGCTGAAGGACGACAACTCCGGGCTCGACCTCGCCGCCGGAACCCACCGGGTGGACGGCCGCCAGGCGCTCCAGTACGTCCGGGCCCGCCACCTCAACCCGCCCGGTGACCTCGGGAGGGTCCGCCGCCAGCAGCGCCTCGTCTCCGAGTTGATGAGCAAGCTCTCCATCCGCGAGGCGCTGGAGCACCCCGTGTCCGCGATCGGCACCGCCAGGGAACTGCTGACCTCGGTCCGCACGGACAAGGGCCTCACCCCGGCCCGGCTGGTGGCGCTCGGCAGATCGCTGCGTCACCTGTCCGCGGAGCACACCGAGTTCGCCACGGTGCCCATCGCCGACTTCGACCACCGGGACCCGAAGTGGGGTTCCTCCCTGCTGTGGGACGAGGACCGAGCCGCCGAACTCTTCGACAAACTGCGGCGGGACCGGCCCCTCACCCCCGACGAGCGGACCCGCCCGGGCCGTCCCAAGCCGGCCGAGATGGAGCCGAGCAGCGTGCAGGTCCGCGTGGCCGGGTGGCGGGGGGACACCGGTGCCAGCCGAGTGGCGGACGGGCTGCGGGAGAACGGCTTCACCGTCGTCGACGACTCCCGGGCGCCCGAGGCCGACCGGAGCCTTCGTGATCCGGACGCCGGGCAGACCGAGATCGTCTACGACCCGTACTGGGAGCGCTACCTGTCGACGCTGACCACAGCGCTCCCGAACGCCCGGGTGCGCCCGGTCGAGGGCCACGGCCAGGTCTTCCAGGTCACCGTCCGGGGCGGCTCGGGCAAGGTCACCCCGGTGGTGTACGACCGGAGCAGCGTCTCGGGTGCCGCGGTGACCGGCAAGGAGCTGAACTGCGACTGATCCCCGAGGCCCCGCCCGGCAGCGCCAGCGCCGCCGGGATCGGGAAGCCCGCCGTCCGGGGCCCGTGCCGGAGCCTCGGACGGCGGGCGGCGTCCGCTGTGCGCACCCGCGAGGCGCCGGCGGGCCGCTGGCAGCGCGACGCGCCGGTGGCCGACAGCGCCATGAGGGTGCGTCAGCCCCGGGCACGCGCCGGCTCCGGGGCGGAACTCTGAGACGGTGAGGGGTGCCGATGGCCGGTTCCCGCAGGTACCAGCGACCCGCGGCAGAGGAGACGAGCGGTCGCGAAGGGCCGCCGGGCGGAGCAGATCCCCCGCCCCGGCCTGGCGGCCGGTGGGCCGGCAGGGGCGAGGACCGGACCACACGCCGGACGGTGCTGGTAGCGCTCGCCGCGAATCTCGTCATCGCCGTCGCCAAGGCCTTCGCCGGCATCCTCTCGGGCTCCCCCGCGCTGCTCTCCGAGGCCGCGCACTCCGTCGCCGACGGCTTCAACGAGGTCTTCCTCCTGGCCTCACTCAAACGCAGCAGGCGTGCCGCCGATCGGGAACACCCCTTCGGTTACGGCAAGGAGCGGTACTTCTGGTCGCTGCTGGCGGCCGTCGGGATCTTCGTGATGGGCGGCTGCTTCTCCTTCTTCCAGGGCGTGGAGGCCCTCAGATCGCGCGGTTCGGAGGACCGGACCGGCTACCTCGTCGCCCTCGGGGTGCTGGTCTTCGCCCTGGCGGCCGAGAGCGCCTCGCTGGCCAAGGCCGTGCTCCAGGTACGGGGCCAGGCGCGGCGGGCGGGCCGTGGTCTGCTCCGCGAGGCGCGCAGCGGGAAGGACCCCGCCCTGCGCACCGTGCTCGCCGAGGACAGCACAGCCTGCCTCGGGGTGCTGCTGGCCATGGTGGGGGTGGGCCTGCACATGGTCACCGGGGACATCGTCTACGAAGCGTGCGCCTCGATGCTCATCGGCGCCCTGCTGGTCTACGTGGCCTACCAGCTGGGCCGGGCGACGCGGGAGCAGTTGATCGGGGAGGCGCTCGACCCGGGCCTGCAGCGCGAGATCCACCGCTTCCTCGACGAGCAGCCCGAGATCGACGCCGTGGCCGCGCTGCTGACGATGCGGATGGGCACGGAGTCCGCGCTGGTCGCCGTCCGGGTGGACCTGGTCGGCGGGCTGGACAGCGAGGAGGTCGAGGAGGTCAGCGAGCGGATCAAGTCGGCGATGGGAGCGCGGTGGCCGGTGGTCGACCAGATCTTCCTCGACATCACCGAAGCCTCGGTCGAGGACCGCAAGCGCGCCCGACGGGTCCGTCGGGCGCTCGAACGGGCCGCGGACGAGGAGGAGTAGACCGTGCCGGCCGCCTGACGCGGCCCCGGGACCGTCCTCCTCGTCCGGCGGTCCCCGCGTCCCCGCGCGGGTGGCGGCGCGCGGCCGCCTCCCGGTCCGGAGGACGGCTGTGGGGTCGGGCAGCGCGCCGCCGGCAAATCCGGGAATAACGCATCGAATAGCAGATAATCGAGCGAATCGACAGCCTTCCCTGCGATGAGGAACGGCAGGGGCACGTCAGCGAGCGAAGGGCGTTGAGCATGGCCACGGCTTCGGTACCGGGTCTGAGCGACGAGGACCTCTCCACCATCGACCGCTACTGGCGGGCGGCCAACTACCTCGCCGCCGCTCAGATCTACCTGCTGAGCAACCCGCTGCCCGCGGGCCCGCTCACCCCGGAGCACATCAAACCGCGGCTGCTGGGCCACTGGGGGACGACACCGGGACTCAACCTCATCTACGCCCACCTCAACCGGGTCATCTCGGCGCGCGACCTCAACGCCATCCACATCACCGGCCCCGGACACGGCGGTCCGGCCACCCTGGCCTGCTGCTGGCTGGACGGAAGCTACTCGGAGACCTATCCGGACGTGCCGCGCGACGGAGTCGGCATGGCGCAGCTGTTCCGGCAGTTCTCCTTCCCCGGCGGCGTGCCCAGCCATGTGGCTCCGCAGACACCCGGGTCCATCCACGAGGGCGGCGAACTGGGCTACTCGCTCAGCCACGCCTACGGAGCGGCGTTCGACAACCCCGACCTGATCGTCGCGGCGATCGTCGGGGACGGTGAGGCCGAGACCGGCCCGCTGGCCGCGGGGTGGCACGGCAACAAGTTCCTCGACCCGGTCCACGACGGCGCCGTGCTGCCGATCCTCCACCTCAACGGTTACAAGATCGCCAATCCGGCGGTGCTGGCCCGGATCCCGATGGCGGAACTCGACCAGCTGCTGCGCGGTTACGGCCATGATCCGGTCCATGTCACGGGCGACGACCCGACCGAGGTGCACCACGCTCTCGCCGCGGCTCTCGACCACTGCCTGGACCGCATCGCGGAGCACCAACGGGCCGCCCGGGAGGAGGGGATCACCGAACGCCCCGCGTGGCCGATGATCGTACTGCGCACACCCAAGGGGTGGACCGGGCCGAAGACCGTCGACGGACGCCCGGTCGAGAACACCTGGCGCGCCCACCAGGTGCCGCTACCCGAGGTGCGGGAGAACCCCGAACACCTCGAGCAACTGGAGGAGTGGCTGCGCTCCTACCGCCCGGAGGAACTCTTCGACCGCGCCGGTCGCCCGCGCCCGGAGGTACTCCGGCACGTTCCGACCGGGGACCGCAGGCTGGGGTCGAACCCGCACGTCAACGGCGGCCGGCTGGTGCGCTCTCTACCGCTGCCCGACCCCGCCGACTACGCCGTCGACGTGCCCCGTCCCGGCGCCACCCTGCACGAGCCGACCCAGGTCCTCGGCGACCTGCTCCGCGACCTCATGCGGCGGACCGCCGACCGCCGCGACTTCCGCCTCTTCGGCCCGGACGAGACCGCCTCCAACCGGCTGCAGCGGGTCTACGAGGCCACCGGAAAGGGCTGGCAGGCTGAGGTCCTCGGGGTGGACGAGGACCTCAGCCGGGACGGGCGGGTGCTGGAGGTCCTCTCGGAGCACAACTGCCAGGGCTGGCTGGAGGGCTACCTGCTGACCGGGCGGCACGGGCTGTTCTCCTCCTACGAGGCCTTCATCCACATCGTCACCTCGATGGCGAACCAGCACACCAAGTGGCTCCAGGTGTCCAGAGGACTGCCCTGGCGGATGCCCATCGCCTCCCTGAACTACCTGCTGACCTCACACGTCTGGCGGCAGGACCACAACGGCTTCTCCCACCAGGACCCCGGCTTCATCGACCACATGGTCAACAAGGACCCGGAGACCATCCGGGTCTACCTGCCGCCGGACGCCAACACGCTGCTCGCCGTGGCGGGCCGGACCCTGGACTCCCGGGACCTGATCAACATCGTGGCGGCGGGCAAGCAGCCGTGCTTCGACTGGCTCGCCATGCGGGACGCGGTCCACCACGTAGACCGCGGCATCAGCGTCTGGGAGTGGGCGGGCAACCGCACCGACCGGGAGCCGGACGTCGTACTGGCCGCCGCCGGGGACGTGCCGACGCAGGAGACCATGGCCGCGGCCGCCCTGCTCCGGCAGCACCTCCCGGAACTGGCCGTCCGGGTCGTCAACGTCGTCAACCTGATGCGGCTGCTGCCCGACACCGCGCACCCCGACGGGCTCAACGACCGCGGCTTCGACGCCGTCTTCACCGCCGACAAGCCGGTCATCTTCGCCTACCACGGCTATCCCTGGCTGATCCACCGGCTCACCTACCGCCGTACCGGGCACGACAACCTCCATGTCCGCGGCTACAAGGAACAGGGAACCACCACCACCCCGTTCGACATGGTGGTGCTCAACGACATGGACCGCTTCAGGCTGGTGATGGACACCATCGACCGGGTGCCAGGATTGGCACTCAGGGCCATCGGGGTCCGGCAGCAGATGAAGGACAAGCGCAACGAGCACCGGGCGTACATCCGGAAGCACGGTGAGGACATGCCGGAGATCCGCGAGTGGTCCTGGAGTTGAAGCCCGATCCAACCGAATCCTGGAGTCGAACACATGGGCACAATGGCGCAGATCGGGGTCACCGGCCTCGCGGTGATGGGACGAAACCTGGCGCGGAACTTCGCGCGGCACGGGCACACCGTCGCCGTCCACAACCGGACGGCCGCCCGGACGAGGTCGCTGGTCGAGGAGTTCGGACACGAGGGGACGTTCGTACCCGCCGAGAGCGCCGAGGAGTTCGTCGCCTCCCTGGAGCGGCCCCGCCGGCTGGTGGTCATGGTCAAGGCGGGTGCTCCCACCGACGCGGTGATCGAGGAGTTCGCACCGCTGCTGGAGCCCGGCGACATGATCATCGACGGCGGCAACGCGCACTTCGAGGACACCCGCCGGCGCGAGGCGGCGCTCCGGCAGCAGCAGATCCACTTTGTCGGCACCGGGATCTCCGGCGGTGAGGAGGGGGCGCTCCACGGGCCGAGCATCATGCCCGGCGGATCGGCCGAGTCCTACGCCGCGCTCGGCCCGCTGCTGGAGGACATCGCCGCCAAGGCCGAGGACGGCGCCCCCTGCTGCACCCACATCGGTGCGGACGGCGCCGGGCACTTCGTGAAGATGGTGCACAACGGCATCGAGTACGCCGACATGCAGCTCATCGCCGAGGCGTACGACCTGCTGCGCGGTGTCGCCGGCTACGACCCGGGCCGGGTGGCCGAGATCTTCCGCGGCTGGAACACCGGGCGCCTGGACTCGTACCTGATCGAGATCACGGCCGAGGTCCTGGCCCACACCGACGCCGAGACGGGACGGCCGTTCGTGGACGTCGTGGCCGACCGCGCCGAGCAGAAGGGCACCGGGCGTTGGACCGTGCAGACCGCGCTCGACCTCGGGGTGCCCGTCTCCGGGATCGCCGAAGCCGTCTTCGCCCGCGCCGTCTCCGGCCACGCCGACCTGCGGGCGGCGGCCCACGGCCTGCCCGGCCCGGCCGCCGGCTCGCTCGGCCCGGAGGCGGCCGAGCGCTTCGCCGCCCAGGTCGAACAGGCCCTCTACGCCTCCAAGGTGGTCTCCTACGCCCAGGGCTGGAACATGATCAGCTCGGCCGGCCAGGAGTACGGATGGGACATCGACCTCGGAGCCGTCGCCGCCATCTGGCGCGGCGGCTGCATCATCCGAGCCGCCTTCCTGGACCGGATCCGGGCAGCCTTCGCCGCCGATCCGGGGCTCCCCACTCTCCTCGCCGACCCGGAGTTCGCCGCCGAACTCGGCGCCGCCCAGGAGGCCTGGCGCACCGTGGTGGGCACGGCTGTCGCCCACGGCATCCCCACCCCCGGCTTCTCGGCCGCGCTCGCCTACTACGACGCGCTCCGCGCCGAACGCCTGCCCGCAGCGCTGACCCAGGGGCAGCGGGACTACTTCGGGGCCCACACCTACCGTCGTACCGACCGGGAGGGCAGTTTCCACACACTCTGGAGCGGTGACCGCACGGAGCAGCGGACCGACTGAACCATCAGCCGCGCGGATGGCCGTCCTGCCGTCCGCGCGGCTGGATCGCCACACTCTTTCGAGGGAGGCACAGAGTGGCGAGCCGGTCCCCGACGGCTGAGCCGTGAGGCTGGAGAGCCGGGGCTCACGGCGAAAGGTAGGGCTGCTCATGCCTTGGTCTCCGTCTCCGGGCGGATCACTTCTCGCGGTCGATCTCGGCACCTCTCGCACTCGGGTGAGAGGGACGGAGAAACTGCTGTTCGAAGGCGCCTCGGCGATCGCCGTGGACACCTCGAACCACAAGGTCGTGGCGATCGGCGACCACGCACTACGGATGGTGGGGCGGACCCCGCCGGCCATCGAGGCGATCGCCCCGGTCAGCCGCGGGGTGATCACCCACTTCGACGCGGCCACCCGGTTGCTCTGGTATGCCATGGGCGGGGGCCGCCGGCGGATTCGGCGGGCCTGGATGGCGCCCCGGGTGGTGATGGGCGTCCCCGCCCGCGCCACACCCGTGCAGCGCCGGGCCGCCGAGGAGTCGTTGGCGCAGGCCGGCGCCCGAGCGGTGCACCTGTTGCCCAAGGGAGCACTGGCCGCCATCGGCGCGGGGCTGCCCGTGCGGGAGACGACGGGCAGCCTGGTGGTGGACATCGGTGCCGGCACGACCGAGGTGGCCGCCCTCGCCTTCGGCACCGTGCTGGCGACCGAGTCCACCAACGCCGCCGGGGACGCCTTCAGCGCCACGCTCGGCCGCCACCTGCTGCGCGAGCACTCCGTGGCGCTCAGCCCGGAGGCCGCCAAAGCAGCCAAGGTGGCCCTCAGCCGGGCGGCGAAGGGCGCCGACGGTGAGCAGCGACTGCGCGTCGGAGGCCGCGACCGGGTCACCGACCTGCCGAAAACCGCCTTGTTGACCCCCTCCGAGCTGCGGAGCGTCGTCGAACCGGAGATCGAGTCCATCGCCGCCGCGGTGAGCCTCGTCCTCGGGCGCTGCCCGACCGCCGTCGTCGACGACATCACGGCCCGGGGACTGGTGCTGACCGGGGGAGGATCCCTGCTGAACGGTCTTCCGGAACGGTTGGGGAAGGCGGTGGAGATGGTGGTGCACCACGCGGTGTCCCCCCGCACCTCGGTGGCCGACGGGGCGACGCGGTGGCTCACCGATTTCGCGCCCGGCGAGCGGCAGCAGATGCTCTCCGCCCTGTGAACGGGGGCGGCTGGCGCCAGCCGGCCCTGTTGACAAGCCGCAAAAGTTTCTAATCGGACAGTGGTGACGCGTCTCACACCCTCTGGTGGTTTCGGTGACGAAGCGCACTCGCCAGGCCCCGGATCCGCACTTCATTGACTGTGTGCATTCACCCAAAGGCAGTGAGTGAGCAATCTGGTCGCATATCGGCAGAGATCCGCTCCGTATCGTGACCGGTGTCCGGCGGGCTCTGACGACTTTCTTGCTCTTTGGAAATGCATCCGTCTAGCTTTTGCGCTGCCGCCGAAACCAGTGGGCGGCCGTCCATCCGCCGGAGCGCCTAATCCTGCCGCCGGCTGGGAGCAACTGACTACGCACACGGCAGGAGCGGGGGACCCAGGTAAGTGCCGTACATGCGAACTCGCGTGCACGGCTTGGGGTGAAGCCGCGACAGCGGCCGGGCAACTCCAGCCCGAACCCGACAGCTCACCTCGCAGGCGTAGGAGAGGAAGCATCCTATGTCTCGCGGACGTCATCGCCGTCCTCGTAAGAAGCGCATATCCCTCACCGGTCTGGCTGTCGCCGTGGGCGGCGCGGGCTTCGCCCTGCCGCTCGTCGGCGCGACCAGCGCCAGTGCCGCCTCGGTGGACACCTGGGACAAGGTCGCCGAGTGCGAGAGCAGCGGCGACTGGAGCATCAACAACGGCAACGGCTTCTACGGAGGTCTGCAGTTCACGCAGTCCACCTGGCAGGCCTTCGGGGGCACCCAGTACGCGCCTCGGGCGGACCTCGCCACCAAGGACCAGCAGATCGCGGTGGCCGAGAAGGTGCTCGAGGGGCAGGGCCCCGGCGCCTGGCCGCTCTGCTCGGTCAAGGCCGGGCTCACCCGGGGCGGCGCGGCTCCGCAGGTCAACCCGGACGGGGAGCAGAAGACCGAGCCCAAGGCTGAGGCGAAGGCCCAGCCCAAGTCCGAGCCCAAGTCCGAGCCCAAGGCGGTCGAGAAGAAGGACTCCGAGTCGAAGGCCGAGGCCCAGGCCCCGGCGGGCAAGGAGGGGGACTACACCGTCGTCAGCGGCGACACCCTGTTCAAGATCGCCAAGGCGGAGGGTGTCAAGGGTGGCTGGCCCACGCTCTACAAGGCCAACAGCGCCGTGGTCGGCGAGGACCCGGACCTCATCTACCCCGGCCAGAAGCTCTCCCTGACCGCCCGGGGGCAGGCGGCCGCCACCAAGACCTCCGACGCTCCCAAGGCTGAGAAGAAGGCCGAGCCCAAGGCGGAGCAGAAGGCCGAGCCCAAGGCCGCCGAGCAGACGGCCTCCAACACCTCCGGCTACACCTCCCCGGTGGACGCCGGTATCGGCACCCCCTACCACCAGAGCGGCGGCAGCTGGTCCAGCGGTTACCACACCGGTGTGGACTTCCGGGCCGCCAGTGGGACCCCGGTGAAGTCCATCGCGGCCGGTGAGGTCGTGGCCGCCGGTGACGGTGGTGCCTACGGCAACCAGGTCGTGATCCGTCACGCGGACGGCAAGTACAGCCAGTACGCCCACCTCTCGCAGCTGTCGGTCCAGGTCGGCCAGAGCGTCGAGGGCGGCCAGCAGATCGGGCTGTCCGGTTCCACCGGCAACAGCACCGGTCCGCACCTGCACTTCGAGATCCGCACCGGCCCCGACTACGGCTCCGACATCGACCCCGTCGCCTACCTGCGGGAGCACGGCGTCAACCTCTGAGTCCGGCGCCTTTCGGGCCGCACCGCTGGCCCGTCTGCCAGGACGAGTGCCCGTCCCCGGGGAAGAACCGGGGACGGGCACTCGTCGTTCCACGGGCGGGAACCGCCGTGATGACAGCACCTGAAAGGGGTGGGGCCCGCGACCGGCCGGCAAGCGTCACAGCGCCTCGGTGCCCCGCGGTTCGGGGAGTCCGGAAGTGCGGTCCGCCCCCGTCGACGGTCGGCGGACGCTGGGCGGTGAGCGGCGGTCGACCCCTTGATCCGGTGCCGTCGCCGGAGGGGATCCCGGACCGTTTCGTTCCGGTTCTTCCCCCGTATGTGCTCTTGCCGGTATGGAACCGGGTCCCTAGCCTTTGAACGCCCGCCGACACCTCACCGCGGGCACTTTCCGCGGCAGCACTGGCGTGAACCGGCTTCCCGGCGCACGCCACGGGAGAGGAAGGTGCCATGTCCGGACGTGGACGCCATCGCCGGTACCAACCCAACCGGGTCGGACAGGCATCCCTCGCCGTCACCGCCGGCGGCGCCGGGCTCGCCCTCCCACTGGTGGGTGTGGCCGGTGCCGGGTCGGCCTCGGCGGACACCCGGGACGAGGCCCGGCAGACCGGGGGCGGACAGCACCCGGAGCCCTCGGTGGACGACAGGGAGGCGTCCCCCGGAAAGGCGCCGCAGCCGGCCGCGGAGTCGAACGGGAAGGCGGCACCGCGATCCGCCGCCACTGACGTCACCACACCGCCCTCGGCCCACGTGGGCACCCGAGCGTCGTACGTGGTGGTCGGCGGCGACAGCCTCTCCGCGATCGCCGAGCGGCAGACCGTGGAGGGCGGCTGGCCCAGCCTCTACCGCGCCAACCGGCAGGTGGTCGGTGCCGATCCGGACCTGATCTTCCCCGGACAGCGCCTCGCGCTGCCTGAGGCGGCGGCCAGCCCGGCCCCGTCCACCGACCGGGACTCCCCACCGAAGAAGGCCGACCGGCCCGGGGCGTCGAAGAAGATCGACCGCCCGGCGGGGGACAAGAAGGAGGAGCCCCGGTCTGAGGCCTCGCCCAAGGCGGAAGCCCCTGCCAGGGCCGCCCCGAAGTCGGAGCCGGCCGCCAAGCCGGGGAACGACCGGAAGCGACCTGCCTCCGCGGGGTTCACCGCACCGGTCCGCGGTGTGGCACCGAGCACCGCCTACCGGGCGGCCGGGGGCAGTTGGTCCAGCGGCCACCACACCGGCGTGGACTTCCCGGTGCGCCTGGGGACCTCGGTGAAGGCGGTCACCGCCGGCACGGTCGTCTCCGCCGGCTGGGCCGGGGCCTACGGCTACGAGGTGGTCATCCGGCATCCCGACGGCCGGTACAGCCAGTACGCCCATCTGTCGCAGCTGTCCGTCCGCGCGGGGCAGTCCGTGGCGGCCGGGCAGCAGGTGGCCCGCTCCGGCTCCACCGGGAACAGCACCGGTCCGCATCTGCACTTCGAGGTCCGTACCGGACCCCACTACGGGTCCGACATCGATCCGCTCGGCTACCTACGCGCCCACGGCGTCGACGTTCAGGACTCCGCGTCGCCCTGATTCGTTTGCCGCGGGACAAACCGTTCGGATAGGAAGCTCGCATGTTGAGGGGCAGCAAGGTCGGGCTCAGAGCCCGGCATGAGGACGACATCCCGATCCTGCAGGCCGAGCTCCACGACGACGTGGTCAATCACTCGCGCTCCGACGGCGCGCCCTGGCGGCCGATCACCCCGGGCTCGGAGGGCTCGCAGTTCGCGGTGGACGACAAGGAGCAGCGCCTCGTCCCGTTCTCCGTCGTGGAGTTGGACGGCGGAACCCTGGCCGGGACCGCGGCGCTGTGGGGCATCGACAACCACAACCGGTCCGCGCACATCGGGCTGGGGCTGCTGCCGTCCTCCCGTGGCAAGGGGTACGGCACCGACGTGGTCGCGGTGCTGTGCCACTACGGTTTCGTCGTGCGCGGCCTGCACAGGCTGCAGATCGAGACGCTGTCGGACAACGCCGCTATGCTGCGCTCCGCCGAGCGCAACGGCTTCGTCCGCGAGGGTGTGCTCCGCTCCGCGGCCTGGGTGATGGGCGAGTTCATGGACGAGGTGTTGCTCGGGCTCCTCGCCGAGGAGTGGAAGGCCAACTCGAAGGGCTGAGGCCGCCAGCCGTCTGTGCCGTCAGCCGTCCCCGACCAGCTTCGGTCAGCCGCGTGGCAGGGCCCACTCGGCCATCCCGGGGAGCAGCTTCTCCGGTTGGACGGGCAGGTCCCGCACCCGCACCCCGGTCGCGTGGTGCACCGCGTTGGCGATCGCCGCCGCCGTGCCGACGATGCCGATCTCACCGATGCCCTTCGAACCCGTCGGCGTGAAGTGCGTCTCCTCCTCCTCGATCCAGTGTGCCCGGACGTCGAGGACATCGGCGTTGACCGGTACGTGGTAGGAGGCGAGGTCGCGCTCGGCGTGGTCGCCGAAGGCCGGGTCCATGGTGCTGTTCTCCATCAGCGCCATCCCCACGCCCATCGTCATACCGCCGAGGAACTGGGAGCGGGCCGTACGCGGGTTGAGGATGCGACCGGCGGCGAACACGCCCAGCAGCCGCCGGACCCGCGTCTCGCCGGTGTCCATGTCCACCTGGACCTCGGCGAACTGTGCGCCGAACGCCCGTCTGGCGTACTCCTTGGACAGCATCGCGATGTCCTCGGTGGTGTCGGCGAAGGCGGCCAGGCCGTTCGACGGCAGTGGTCCGTCGTGTTCGGCCAGCAGCCGCAGCAGCTCCCGGCAGGCCCGGTGGACCGCCCATCCCCAGGAGGCCGTGCCGCTGGAGCCGCCGGCCACCGATCCCCGGGGCAGGTCGCTGCTGCCGATCTCGATGTGCACCCGGTCCAGCGGTGCGCCCAGGGCGTCCGCCGCGATCTGGGCGAGTACGGTCCGGGCCCCGGTGCCGATGTCGGTGGCGTTCACCCGTACCCGGTAGCCACCGGAGGGCTCGGCCTGTGCCTCCGCGCAGGAGGGGGCGACCTCGGTCGGGTATCCGGAGGAGGCCACACCGGTACCGATGAGCAGCCTGCCCTCCGTCCGGGAGGCCGGCCGCGGATCGCGGTCCGCCCAGCCGAAGAGCCGCGCTCCCTCGGTCAGGCACTCGGCCAGCCCCCTGCTGCTGAACGGCAGTCCGGAGTCCGGCTCGGTCGCGGTGTCGTTGCGCAACCGCAGCTCGACCGGGTCGATGCCGCAAGCGAAGGCGAGTTCGTCCATCGCCGACTCGAGAGCGAACATGCCGGAGCACTCGCCCGGGGCGCGCATCCACGACGGGGTCGGTACGTCGAGCCGGGTCACCCGGTGCGTGGTACGGCTGTGCGGGCTGGCGTACATGGTCCGGGACGCGGTGGCGGACTGCTCGACGAACTCCTTGAGAGTGGAGCTGTAGGTGACCGCCTCGTGTGCCAGCGCGTCGATCCGGCCCCGCCGGTCGGCTCCCAGACGCATCCGCTGCTCGGTGCCGGGCCGATGGCCTACCAGCGAGGGCATCTGCGCCCGGCCGAGCGCGAGCTTGACCGGGCGGCCGGTCTCGCGGGCCGCCATCGCCGCGAGGGGCAGCTGCGGGCGGGGGCTCCCCTTGGAGCCGAAGCCGCCGCCGACATGCTCGGACACCACGGTCACCCGCGCCTTGTCGAGGTCGAAGAGGGCGGCGAGGACTTCCTGGGTCGGGCTGGCCCCCTGGCTGGAGTCGTAGACGAACAGCCTGGAGTCCTCCCACACGGCTGTCGACGCGTGCGGTTCCATGGGGTGGTTGTGCAGTGCCGGGATGCGGTAGACGGCGTCCAACCGGGTCTGCGCCGCGGTGAACGCCGTGTCGAAGTCCCCGCGCTCCCGGTCGGCCGGGAACCCTCCGTTCGCCTTCTCCGGCGTGTACAGCCCGGGATGGTCCGCCCGAAGCAGGACGTCGTGCGGTTCGGCACGGTATTCGACCTGGACCGCCGCGGCGGCGGACTGCGCCGTCTGCAGGGTTTCGGCGACGGCCAGCGCCACGCACTGGCCTCGGTGTGCCACCCGGGGCGACTGGAGCACGGCGAGGGTGCCGTCGCCCACGTCGGCGAGGCGGGGCGCGTTCAGGTGGGTCAGGACGGTCAGCACACCGGGCTGGGCGAGCGCCTCCGAGGTGGCGATCGAGGTGATCTCGCCCCGGGCCACCGCCGCCGTCACCGGCCAGGCGTACACACAGCCCGGCATCGGGTGTTCCGTAGCGTAGCGGGCGGTGCCGGTCACCTTGGCGCGGCCCTCCAGACGGACGGCGGGCGAGCCCAGCTCCTCCGAAGTGGTCACCACTGATCCTCCTCCCAGTCGGCGAATGCCCCGCCGGCCAGCTCCAGAAGTGTCCGGACGGCCATGTTCCGCACCAGTGGCACCTTGAATGCGTTGTCCCGCAGCGGCTCGGCGGCGGCCAGTTCGGCTTCGACCGCCGAGGAGAAGGACTCGACGGTGGCCGGGGCGCCCAGCAACTGCTCCTCCGCGGTCCTGGCCCGCCAGGGTTTGGCCGCCACCGCCCCCAGGGCCAGCCGCACCTGCCGCACCGTGCCCTCCGCCACCTCGAGAAGCGCGGCCACCGATCCGATCGCGAAGGAGTAGGAGGCCCGGTCGCGGGCCTTGCGGTACGCCGACCGCACGGTCGGCCGGACCGGCCCCAACTCGACATGGGTGATGAGTTCGCCGTGTTCCAGCACGGTGTCGCGCTCCGGCTGGTCCCCGGGGAGCCGGTGCAGCTCGGTGACCGGGAGCCGCCGAGCGCCGGACGGCCCGCGGAGGAGCACCTCGGCGTCGAGTGCGGCGAGGGCCACCGCCATGTCGGAGGGGTTGGTGGCGATGCAGTGCTCGGAGGCGCCGAGGATGGCCAGGTCGCGGTGGACCCCCTCGATGGCGGGGCAGCCGGAGCCCGGATCGTGCTTGTTGCACGGTTTGCTGACGTCCTGGAAGTACAGGCACCTGGTCCGCTGCAGCAGGTTCCCGCCCACTGTGGCGGCGTTGCGCAACTGGGGCGAGGCGCCGGAGAGCAACGCCTGGCAGAGCACCGGGTAGCGGTCGCGGACCGTCGGTTCCGCCGCCAGGGCGCTGTTGCTGACCGCGGCGCCGATGCGCAGCCCGCCGCTCTCGGTGGGCTCCACCGAGCCGTGCGGCAGCCGCCCCACGTCCACCAGCAGGTCCGGGCACTCCACTCCGAGCTTCATGAGGTCGACCAGGTTGGTGCCGCCGCCGAGGAACCGGGCACCCGGCACCGAGGCCAGAGCGGTGACGGCAGCCTCCGGATCGTCAGGCCGCTGGTAGCGGAACGTCTTCATCGGACTCCCTCCTCCCGCCCTTCGACCAGGCCCGCGCGGGCCACGTCGTCGACCGCGCGGAGGATGTTCACGTACGCCCCGCAGCGGCAGATGTTTCCGCTCATCCGCTCCCGGATCTCCTCGTCGGACGGGGGCACGGGCTGCTTGACGGAGGCGTCGGGCGAGGTCACCGCGCTCGGCTCGCCCCCGGCCATCTCCTCCAGCGCGCCGGCCGCGGAACAGAGCTGACCGGGTGTGCAGTAACCGCACTGGAAGGCGTCGCGGTCCAGGAAGGCCTGCTGCAGCGGATGCAGCCGCTCACCTTCGGCCAGTCCCTCGACGGTGGTGATCCGGGCCCCGTCGTGGGCCACGGCCAGCAGCAGGCAGCTGTTCATCCTCCTGCCGTCGACCAGGACGGTGCACGCTCCGCACTGCCCGTGGTCGCAGCCCTTCTTGGTGCCCACCAGGTCCAGTCGCTCACGGAGCGCGTCCAACACGGTGGTGCGGTTGTCCACCTCCAACTCGTGTGCCTTCGCATTGACGTAGAGGGTGACCGCGCTCGAGTGAACCGGTGGGCCCATGGGTTCCTGGCTCCTGCCTTTCGGAGCGGACAGACTTCACCTTCGGTAACCCGAACCGCAGTGGGTGAAACCGGGGTGCGCGGCTGTCACCCCTGTGCTGCGGGCCGGGCCGTCCTTCGGCCGTCTCGGCCGCTCGGCGGAACCCCCGGGTCAGGGGCCGCCGGTCGACACCGTGAAGAGGCCGCCCTCCCGGTCGCAGATCGTGGCCTCGCGCCCGAAGGGGGAGTCGTTGGGCGCGGTGATCACCCGCCCGCCGGACTGCTCCGCGTGGTGCGCCGCGAGATCGACGTCCGGGACTGCGAAGTACACGTGCCACCGCGGTCTGACGTGCGGGTTGGGCGCGGTCTCCAACGCGCCGCCGCGGAGGCCGGCCACGGTGAAACCCCCGATCCGCACCATCACCTGGTCGTGTTCGTAGCGGACCTCCGAGCGTCCCGGACCCTCGGGGTCCCAGCCGAGCACCTCGCCGTAGAAGATCGCCGCGGCGAAGGCGTCCCGGGTACGCAGCTCGAGCCAGACCGGAGCCCCGGCACCACGGCCCACCCGCCAGTCGGGATCGCTGACGCCCTCCCAGATCCCGAACGTCGCGCCGGCCGGATCCGCCGCCCAGGCGACTCGGCCGTTGCCGAACTTCATCGGGCCGACGGCCACGGTCGCGCCACGCTCCCGGATGCGGTCGGCGGCCTCGTCGGCGCTCTCCACCGCGAAGTACGCGGCCCAGGCGACGGGGAAGTGCATGGTGCGGGAGGTGGTGTTGATCCCCGCGACGGGGATGCCGCCCGCCATGGCCACCGTGTAGTCGTCGTCCGGTCCGGAGGGCTGGTAGTCCCAGCCGAGCACCTCGCGGTAGAACTCCTTGGCGGCCTCCGGATCCCGGGACATCAGGCTCACCCAGCACGGCGCTCCCTGCAGGGCTTGCATGGAGACCGACATCCGGGTGCCTCGCTCTCTCGGATTCGTGCCGCGCGGTGGTCCGGCGGTCCGCTGGCTACTGTGCCACCCCGGGCCGCCTCCGGCACGGCAGCTCACCCGTGCGGCGCGCGCCGGACGGGGGAACCAGCCCAAGCCACCTGACCTCGCCCGATGCCGTACCGGGGCGCGTCTCGGCGAACGGGCGCGCCCCACCGAGCCGGCGCGCGGTTCTTCCTCCCGGACAGCCGATCACGCGCTGCACGCCGTCGCTCTCCGTGGCACAGTGAACGAACGGGCGCATGCGTGCACATTTGAGCGCTCGGGTATGTGACGGTCATGGACATCAGCGCCGAAGGGAGCTGTTCCTCATGGAAGCGAAGTTGGGCGATGTGCTCTCCCGGTTCCTGGCGGCCCTGCCGCCCGACGAGCGTGCCTGGGTCGAGTCCGAACCGGTCGACCGGCAGCAGCAGATGGCCGGCCAGTGGGTGCTGGCCCGTCCTCCGGTAGCCGGCACGGTGTGGGCCGGCGACCGGCAGCAGGCCGCCGCACTCAGGGTGCTGTCGACCCACCGGTTCGTCTGACCGGCCTCCGCGGACGCCGGTTCAGCTCCGCTTCGCCCTGCTCGGGCTCACCCGCTTGGGCTCACCCGGCATCTTGGGATGGACCGGCGGATAGGGCAGGTCCTCCAGCCGGTGCTCGCGCTCGTCCCGGTCGGCGAGCTCGAGCACCGAGTCCAGCCGATGGGCGAGGCGGTCCATCCCGGCGTGCACATCGCCCAGTCGGGCGTATCGGTCCGGCATGGTCGCCAGGTCGAAGTCCTCCGGCCGGGCGTCGGCGAGCTCCTCCCAGCGCAGCGGTGCCGAGACCGGTGCGTGCGGCCTGGGCCGAACGGAGTAGGCACTGGCGATCGTCCGGTCCCGGGCCGTCTGGTTGTAGTCGACGAAGACCTTCGCGCCCCGCTGCTCCTTCCACCAGGCGGTCGTGATCCGCTCCGGCGCACGCCGCTCCAGCTCCCTGGCCAGCGCGATGGCGGCCCGCCGCACCTCGGTGAACGACCAGAGCGGCTCGATCGGGACCGACACGTGCACCCCCCGCCCCCCGGAGGTCTTGGGCCAACCGGTCAGCCCCAGCTCTCCCAGCAGCTCACCGAGTCGCTGCGCGGCCCACCGGGCGTCCTCGTAGTCGGTGCCCGGCTGCGGATCGAGGTCGACGCGCAGTTCGTCGGGCCGCTCGGTGTCGGTGCGCCGAACCGGCCAGGGATGGAAGGTCAGACAGCCGAGGTTGGCCGCCCAGACCACGGCGGCCACCTCGGTGGGGCAGATCTCGTCAGCGGACCGGCCGCTGGGGAAGGAGATATGACCTGTCGGGATCCACGGTGGGAGGTTGCGCGGCGCCCGCTTCTGGAAGAACGACTCGCCCTCCACCCCGTCCGGGTACCGCTCCAGCGTCGTCGGCCGGTCACGCAGTGCGCGCAGCACTCCCTCGCCGACCCCGAGGTAGTAGCGGGCCAGGTCGAGCTTGGTGAACCCGCGCGCCGGGAAGTACACCTTGTCCGGGTTGGACAGCCGGACGACGCGCTCCCCGACGCTCAGCTCCACGGACCTGGCCATGTCGCCACGCTAGACGAGGTCGTCCGGGACCGCGACGCGCAGCCGACCATGCGGGAGCGCCGGCGGGCGGGACGGCGGTACGGGCCGCACAATCGCCACATGGACCTGCCGGTGATGCCGCCCGTCAAGCCGATGCTGGCCAAACCCGTCGCCGAGATCCCCGCCGGCATGCAGTACGAGGCCAAGTGGGACGGTTTCCGGGCCATCGTCTTCCGCGACGGAGGCGAGGTGGAGATCAGCAGCCGATCGGGCAAGCCGCTCACCCGGTACTTCCCGGAGCTGGCCGACGCTCTGCGGTCGCAACTGCCCGCACGCTGCGTGCTCGACGGGGAGATCGTGATCGCCCGGCGCGGGCAACTCGACTTCGAGGCGCTCCTCGAACGCATTCACCCGGCCGAGTCGCGGGTCCGGCAACTGGCGGCGTCGACCCCGGCGAGCTTCGCCGCCTTCGACATCCTCGCCCTCGACGACCGGTCACTCCTCTCCGAACCCCAGCGGCGGCGCCGGGCGGCGCTGACCGAAGCGCTCGCCGACGCCGCCGACCCGGTCTTCACCGTCCCCGCCACCCACGACCTGGCGGTGGCCCGGCGCTGGTTCGAGGAGTACGAGGGCGCGGGGCTGGACGGCGTCGTCGCCAAACCCCTCGACCTCCCCTACCGGCCCGGTGAGCGAGCGATGGCCAAGGTCAAACACGAGCGGACCGCGGACTGCGTGGTGGCCGGTGTCCGGCGGCACAAGAGTGGCCCGGTGGTCGGCTCCCTGCTGCTCGGTCTCTATGACGACTCCCGCACCCTGCTCCACGTCGGGGTCTGCTCGTCCTTCCCCATGAGGCGGCGGGCCGAACTCATGGCGGAGCTGGAGCCGCTCCGCATGGAGACGATCGAAGGCCACCCGTGGGCCGACTGGGCCGAGGAGGAGGCGCGGGCGGCGGGCCGGATGCCCGGCGCGCCGAGCAGGTGGAGCGGTGGAAAGGACCTGTCTTGGACACCTCTGCGGCCCGAGCGGGTCTGCGAGGTCGCCTACGACCACATGCAGGGCGACCGCTTCCGGCACATCGCACAGTTCCGGCGCTGGCGGCCGGACCGCCGGCCCGACGAGTGCACCTACGCCCAACTGGAAGAGCCGGTCCGCTACGATCTCGACGCGTTGCTCCACCGGCGCTGAGCTCACCGAGGCGGTCGCGGAACCGCTGGCCCCCCAACCTCCCCTCGACCGCAGCCCACCGGACCGGTACCCGCCCCCGAGCGGCCGGTCACAGCGGAGCGTCACCGGTGAGGCCGTCGGACGGCGCGGCACCGGCCGGGCGCACCGTGGCGCGGCCCGCCGAGGACAGTGCCCGGTCCTCGCAGCGGATCCGCACCACCATCAGCAGGCCGTTGGCCGCCGTGAAGCCGGCGGCCGTCCACCACGCCCCGTACACCAGGGGGAGCGCCGCGCCCTCGACGGCCACGGCCAGGTAGTTCGGGTGGTCCAGGAACCGGTAGGGACTCCGCGAGACCAGCGGCAGACCCGGGACTACGAGCACCCTGGTGTTCCAGCACCGCCCCAGGGAGGTGATGCACCACCAGCGCAGCGCCTGCGCCGCACAGACGGCCGCGAACATGGGCCAGCCCAGCAGGGGCACGAACGGCCGCCCGGCCAGCCACGCCTCACCGAGGCAGCCCGCGAGGAGAGCGCTGTGCAGGGCGACCATCACCGGGTAGTGGCCCCGGCCGGCCTCGACGCCGCCGCGGGCCAGGGCCCGGCGGGCGTTCCGGCGGGAGACGGCCAGTTCCGCGATGCGTTCAGCGGCGACCGAGAGGACCAGTGTCGTGTACCAGAACAAGAGGGCCCCCGACTACCAGCGCAGCAGGACGAGTTCCGAGCAGAAGCCCGGCCCGAGGGCGAGCAGCAGCCCGGGTGTGCCCGGCGGCGGCGGAGCGCCGTCGAGGGTGTCGCGTAGGACGTGCAGCACGGAGGACGAGGAGAGGTTGCCCTTCTCGGCCAGCGATTTCCTGGTCACGTCAAGTGCTCGGAGGGGCAGTCCTAGCGTCTCGGCCACGGCCTCCAGCACCCTCGGCCCGCCTGGATGGCAGACCCAGCCGGTGACGTCGTCGCGGGCCAGTCCGTGCTCCGCGAGGAAACCGTCCACATCGTCCGCGAGGTACCGGCGCACCACCTCCGGTACGCCGGAGCCCAGCACCACGCGGAAACCCGTGCTCGTCACATCCCAGCCCATCACCCGCTCGGTGTCCGGGTAGAGCCGGCTCCGAGCGGCCACCACCTCCGGTCCCGCGGCGTCGACCGCCCGCTGGGCGCCACAGGCCACCACGGCTGCGGCGCCGTCCCCGAAGAGGGCGCTGGCCACCAGGTTCGCCATCGAGTCGTCGTTCCGCTGGAAGGTCAGCGAACACAACTCCACCGAGAGCAGCACCGCCACGTGGTCGGGCCAGCCGCGCAGGTAGTCGTGGAGCCGGCCGATGCCGGCCGCCCCGGCCACGCAGCCGAGACCGAAGACCGGCAGGCGTTTGACATCCGGGCGCAGCCCCAGGCGGCCGACCAGTCGTGCGTCCACCGAGGGGGCGGCGATACCCGTCACCGAGGTGAACAGCAGCAGGTTCACGTCGGTGGGGGAGAGCCCGGCCCGGTCCAGGGCGCCCCGGATCGCTTCGGCGCCCAGATCCAGCGCCGATTCGATGAAGGCGTCGTTGACCGCTCCGAAGTCGCTCAACTCGGCGTACCGGTCCAACGGCAGCGCGGTGTGACGGGCGCGGACGCCGGCGTTGGCATGGAGGCGGTCCAGCACCCCCCGGTCCCGGCCTGGGGGCAGGCAGGTGCGGGCCACCACATCGGTGACCTCCTGCTGGGTGTGTCGATGAGGTGGCAGCACGGCGTGGACCGAGGTGATGCGGCTCATCCGGCTTCCCACTTCCCTGGTCGGCGCGAGGACCTGACGGACACTGCCCCGGTCTACGGCGCATCACACCTGGCGCTGCACCGTCCGGAGCAACGACGCGATCACCCCTCCGACGGGTGGTGGGCCCACCTCGGCCGGGGCCCCTACGAGGTCACAACTGCTCGTCGTCATCGTCGACGACGCGCACCGCCTCCTCCTCCGAGGACAACCCTCCGACGGAGCCCTCCTGGGAGAAGACGTCCTGTTCCCGGGGGAGGTCCGGGTCCGGCTCGTCGTAGAGCAGCCCGGCCTGTTCCCGTTCCGGGCCGGGGGGCGGTGGTCCGTCCCGCTCCGGGTCCTCCCAGGGAGCGGCGCCCTCGCCGTCGGCTTCGGCGAGTTCCACCGGGTCTACCTCGGGTTCCTCTTCGGCCAACCGATCGTCGAGCGACTCACCGCGCAGCGCCTCGCTGAGGGTCGTGCCGTGGTCCTCGACCGCCGTCGGTTCGTCTCCCGGCACCGACTGCCGCTGGGGATCCGAGGCCTCCTGCTGCTCCGGAGTGCCGTCCTGCAGATCGGGGATCCCCTCGTCCTCCGGATTCCGGCCAGGGTCGTGTGGGCTGTTCACGGCGCGGACTCCTTCCGTCGAGTCTCCGCGGCCTCCGGGTGCCCTCGGGACCCGCCCCTCATGCGGAACGGGCGGTGCGATCTGGAACGAAGACGCCGGTGGCGCCCACCGCGGATCGCGGCGGGCGCCACCGGCCCGGTCTCTGGCCCTAGTGGGTCAGCAGTGGGTCAGCCGTTGTGGCAGAAGGTGCCCGCGGCGTTGTTGAACAGCCCGATCACGGTGATCGTGTTGCCGCACAGGTTGACCGGAACGTGCACCGGCACCTGGATGGTGTTGCCGGAGACGGCGCCGGGGGAGTGCTCGGCGATCCCCTTGGCACCGGAGTCGGCAAAGGCGGCACCGGTGCCGCCGGCGATGGCAGCGCCTGCGGCGATGGTGACGACAGCGGCCTTGGCGATTCGCGACATGAAGCCGGATCCTTTCGATATTCACGCAGAAGGAAGACCTCCACACTGAAAAGCGCGGAGGATCTGCCCAACGCGACAGAACGAGGATGGATGCGGCGTTCACACGAAAGAGTGCGCGTGATCTCCGCTGACGGGGGAGAACTCCGTACGGAGCGTGGCCGGGTGGACCCTCGGACGCCGACCGGTGCCGCCCTCCCGGCACGGCGGCCGGCGGCGGACGCCCGACGCTCCCCCTCCCACGGTGGCGCGGAGCCTGACACGGGGGAGGGGGAGCGTCACCGGTGGAGCGGGAAGCGTCCGCGCCGACTGCCGCTCTCCGAGGGGCCGACGTGGTGCGGCCGGCCCTCGGGGAGAACGCTCACCGGAAGTCCTCCGGGCCGCCGCGGCCCTCCCGGTCACCCCTGTCGCTCTCGTACTCGATCTGCTCCTTGTTGACCTTCGTGGAGATCTCTTCCTGCTCGGTCACCTTCTCGGTCTCCAGGCGGACGCGTTCGACGGGCACCGTCTCCTTGTGCACGACCGGGCGTTCCTCATGGAGGGTCACCTCGACCTCGCCCTCCTCGATCCGGCCCGTCCTGCCCTCGCCGACGGGCTCGTCGGGGTTGACGGGCTCCCGGGTGACGTGCACCTCCTCGTGGCTGACCGGGACGCTGGTCGTGACGTCCTCGGACACGACGCGCTTGCGCAGCCGAGCGTGCCCGGCCTCACGCTCCTCGGTGTCGACGAAGGCCTTCTCCTCCGAGCGCGTCATCTCGTGCATGCCGCGGACGCCCGAGCCCGCCATCTCCGGCTCGCCGGCGGTCTCCCGGTCGGTGAAGGTCTCCGTCGGACCGGTCATACCCGTGCTCTCCGGTCGGCCGGTGGTCCCGGCCATGCCGGCCGTCTCGGCGGTGCCCCTCGTCTCAGGGGGCGCGCCGGTCTCCTCGGCCCGGGGCGCGGCCCTGCCGGACATCCCGTAGTGGCGGTAGAGGTCCTCCTCCTCAGAGGGGGCCAGGTGGCCGTCCGCCTCGATGCGGGGAGCCTCCTTGATCTCCTCCTTGGCGTACGGCACCTGCAGCCGTCCCTCCGATCGCTGGGAGCCGCTCAACGGCACGAAGCTCTCCCGGGAACCGAAGAGACCGGTCCGCACGGTGATCCACTCCGGGGCGCCGCTGGCGTCGTCGAGGTAGATCTGCTGCACCGTGCCGACCTTCTGGCCCTCCTTGTCGGCGACCGTGAGACCGGCCAGATCCTGGGGCGTGGGGCCCTGTGGAGCAGTCATCACGCTCATCTCCTTTCGGACGCCAGTGCGGGAATCGGCGTCCTGGTTCCATTGCGCAACAGAAGAGCCGAGCTTGCGACCGCGCCGGACCCGACCATTCCGCGCTGCGCCGTCCGATGCCTGGACGAACGGCCGCGACCGGATCCGACAGGATCGAAGGGTTAGGCCGAACGGGTGAGAGGGGTGGGGCCCGGCACCGGAAGGGCGGAGCCTCATCGTCGCGCCGAGCGCTCCTCGGGCCCCGAGGGCCCGAGGAGCCCCGGAGCCCGAAGAGGCGCCGGACCGGGCGAGTCCCACGCGCAGCCGGCCCCGCCCTTGCATACCGTCGGAGGCACGGGCCTTCAGCCGACCGTCCCGCCCACCGGGCGGCAGCCGTTCCGCACACCGCCCTACGGGGCAGAGGAGTACCGCCGATGACCACTCAGCAGAACGCCTACGAGGTGAGCGTCCAGCTCAGCCACTGCGGCCAGCAGGACGCCGAGGCGGTGTTCGGGGTCCTGGGATCGCTGTTCTCCTCGTCCCCCGACCGTGCCGCTCGGACGGTGACGCCCCGGCGGGAACACGCAACGGTGTGGGCCCTGACCGTGGACGCCGCCAGTGAGAGTGGGGCTCCGGCACGGTCGGCGAGACTCTCCGGCCCGGTCGACGCCTCCCTCTCCGGCGGTCACCAGGGCGTCGACCGGGTCAGAGAGGCGCTGGCCGGAGCTTTCCGGGTGGTCGACCGCGGATCCGTCGCGGGGGACCAGGAGGTCGAGGTCCGTCTCGAACTCGGTTCCGGGGACGCACCGGAAGCCGGCGCCGGCTGAGGACACCGGTCCGCGCGTCGGCCACCGGTGACCTCATAGACCGGACCGGTGGCCTCCCGCCCGGCACGGACCGCTGTGCCCGGGGGGAGAATCGGCACCATGGACGGTGAGTTTCGGGAAGCGGGCGGTGACCCGGCCTGCTGGCTGGACCAGGTGTGCGAGGAGTGCGGCCGGATCCGCGAGGGCGGCGCCGACGGGTGGTGTCCGGAATGCGACGGCCCGCCGGCCGGGGAGGCGGCCGGCGGTGCGGGCGGTGGTCGCACGGGAACGTGACCGCGGGGCGGACCGCGCCCGGCCGACCGGAGGGCGACGCTTCCGAGAAGTCCCGCCACACGGGCGAGAGGCGGGGGAGCGGGCCATGGTGGAAGCTGGTGCGACTGATCGGCTGTGCCGAGCAAGGAGCCTGCCATGAACGCCGTCCACCGTTATCGGCTGATCTTCTCGCGCCCCGGGGACTCCGGTGGTGCGGGCGCGGCGACGGACGAGGTCGTCGTCGAGCGGACGGATGACGTCGGGCCGGGAGGAAACCCGGTGTACCGCGATGTGACCGGGATATTCCTGGCGGAGATCAGCCCGGCCGGCGAGGTGCGGATGCTGGCGAGTGGTGGTTATCAGTCACCGCGCCTGCCGTCGGTGGAGCCTCTCGGGTGAGGGCCGTCCCAGCGCCGCTCGGTCGCCCGGACGGCGGAGTGGAGCCCGGGGAGACGCTGCCCTGTTCACCGCCCGCGGCTCCTGCGCGGGCGGTGCGGCCCCGGCGGCGGACGGAGTTGGCCGGAGGAGTGCTCCTCGTGGAGCCAGCGGCCGAACAGCGCCCCACCGAAAACCACGAACCCCACTCCGACCAGCCAGGACTGCACGGCCAGCACGGTCCCGAACGATCCGTAGGTGACCGCGTTGGAAGCGATGAGCGGTGAGAACACCAGATTGGAGAAGACCCTCAGCCCGAGCAGTCCCACCACGGTCGCCAGGGCGCCGGGCAGCAGCGTCATCCAGCCGATCCGCCCGGCGAGCAGCAGCCACTGCGAGAACCAGAAGAAGAGCACGGCGCTGAGCGCGGCGACCAGGCCCCGGAGCGTGGTCTCCGTCCGGGAGGCCCCCCACAGCGTGGTGTCGGCCGACAGCACCAGGAAGGCGATGAGCACCGCCAGCCACAGGACGTGCCGCCAGCGGGCGTGCCAGCGGCCGGGGGGAAGACCCCAGACCTTCTCGTAACCGGTCTGCACCGCCGACCCGAAGGTCAGACCGAAGAGGCACAGTGCGGCCAGGCCGAAGGACGTCGTGGTCCGCAGCGCCTGTCGGGACGGCGCGAACAGCCGGTTGATCTCCTGCTTCGAGTCGTGCGAGACACCGAGCCCCTCACCCAGCCACTGGGCGAAGCCCCGGCCGTTGGTCGGATCTGCGGCGAAGACGACGACCAGCAGCGGGACCAGGGTGAGGAAGCCGAGCGCCGCGAACCCCATGGCGCGGTGGAGCAACTCGATGTCGGTGCCCCACGCCCACACCCGCCCGGCGGCCGAGTGGCGCAGGCGCGCCGACAGCCGCTTCCACCGCGGCGGACGCCCTGCTCGCGCGTCCGAGGGCTTCGACGGCATCAGTGCGCGCACCCCGTCAATCGTGCCAGCCGACACGGAACTCTCTCGGTTGCTCCGGAGGCCCATCTCCCCGTGACTACCCCCGATCGCCCGCCGCGTCCGCGGCCAGTCGGGCGAACCAGTGGGCCGCCTCGGTGGCGACCTCGTCGAGTGTGCCCGGCTCCTCGAACAGATGGGTGGCGCCCGGCACGACGTGGATCGAGTGCGGTCCTCCGAGGCGCTCCCCGGCCTCCCTGTTCAGCCGTAGCACCTCGCGGTCCTCGGAACCGACGATCAGCAGCACCGGGACCCGTACCCGTCCCAGCGCATCCCCCGCCATGTCCGGCCGCCCGCCGCGTGAGACGACCGTGCGGACCAGCTCCGGGCGTTCCGCCGCGGCGGTCAGCGCCGCGGCGGCGCCGGTGCTGGCCCCGAACAGGCTGAGCGGGAGCTCGGCGGTGGCCGGGGTGTCGGCCAGTTGCTCCACGGCGGCCAACAGGCGCCGGGCCAGCAGCGGGATGTCGAACCGGTGCTCCGAGCTGACCAGGTCCACCCGCTCCTCGTCCTCCGTGAGCAGGTCCAGCAGCAGTGTCCCCTGGCCGGCCCGGTGGAGCACCTCGGCGACCGCCCGGTTGCGCGGACTGTGCCGGGAACTGCCGCTGCCGTGGGCGAAGAGCACCACACCGTGAGCCGGCTCCGGCAGGACGAGATCGCCCACGAGGGTCGCCTGACCGTCCACGATGCGGGCTGTCTCGGAGACCATGGCCACCTCCGCCTGTTCGAACTCTGCGTCTGGGCCGGAGTACCCCCGCCCGGCCGGTGCATGCTGCCGCGCCTCGCGGACCCGACGCGCCGGCCGCTCGGAGGCGACAGGTGTCACTCCGCCCGGCGGGGGTGACCCGGACGGGGACCGGACAATCCATCTGAGGCGGTGCTGGAGATGCACTACGGCGAACTGACAGGCCAGGTCCAGGCACGGGCGCAGTTGCCCGACCGGCAGTCCGCGGAACGATCGGTCCGCGCCACGCTGGAGACACTGGCGGAGCGGGTGCCCGACGGGTTCGCGGACCACATGGCCGCCCAGCTTCCGCACGAAGCGGCGGAGTGCCTGTACCGGGTGACCGCCTCCCACGCGGGGTCCCCCGGCGAGCGGGCCCGGTGGCGGGAGTCGGGCGAGTCCTTCAACCTCACCGGCTTCGCGGGCCGGGTCGCCTGGCGGGCCGGGACCACCGAGGAGGAGGCCATCCGGGAGTCGGCGGCCCTCTTCGAGGTGCTGGACTCGGCCGTCAGCCCCGAGCTGATGGACAAGTTGTACGGAGTCCTGCCGAAGGACATCCGGATGCTCCTGCCCGAGGGCCGGGCCGAGCAGTAGCGGGCGGCTCCTGACGGGGCGGACGGCGGCCCGGCGCGGGCCGCCGTCCGCCGTTTCCCGACCCCCTCCTCACAGGGGCACCACGTTGATGGCGCGCAGTTCGCCACCGCTGCCCCTGGTCAGCTCGTACGAGACGTGCTGCCCCGCGTCCAGGGAGTCGGTGACGTTCAGCGCGGTGTCGTCCAACACGACGTCGGGACTGCCGTCGTCCGGGGTCAGGTAGCCGAAGCCGCGGTCGGCGTCGTAGTACTTCACCCTTGCTGTGGGCATGACCCGCCTCGCCGATCCACTCGTTGGCCCGGCACCGTCAGGGCTGGCTGAGGGCGTGCTTGGTCGCCTTGCGGGCGGCCGTGTCCTCCGAGGAGCTCCCCGCCACGCTCAGCTGACCGCGTGGGTTCTCCAGGTGCGCGCGGACGAACCACTGGAACAGCTCCAGCGTGCGCAGCTGCTCGATGAGCATGTCCTGGGTGATGGGGTCGGACTTGTCGGTGGCCTGTACGGCCTCCCGGTGGGCCTCGATGATGCCGCTGTAGACCAGCTCCAGGGCTCCCAGGTGCGCGATGGACTCGGCCCGTCCGATCGAGTAGTCGTCCCAGGTGCGCTCGGCGACCAGCCGGCCCGGGGTCCCGGCGGGCGACCCACCGAGGGTCGAGATCCGCTCCGCGGTGGTGTCGACCATCTCCCGGACCGCGTCGACCTGCGGGTCGAGCATCTCGTGCACCGCGATGAAGTGCGGTCCCACCACGTTCCAGTGCACGTGCTTGAGCGTGAGGGCCAGGTCGTTGAGCGCGTGCAGACGCATCCGCAGCAGGTCGATGACCTCAACCCCCTGCGTCTTGGACATACCGGGGACGGTGTATTCGAGCGAGGAGGCGTTCTTTGCGGCCACGGTGAACTTCCCTTCTGCCGTACTCGTGACGCACGACCGGTTGCTGCTCGCCGTACGTGAGTCACATGGGTACCGCCGTGGTACCGGGCCAAACCCCGCCGTCAGGCGGGGTGGCCCCGGTCCGTTGCCGCCGGAGGACGACCGAACGCGTCCGCAGGTGTGCAACGGCCGGATCCGGGCACCCGGCGCCCCGGCGGACCGGAGCCCCGGCACGGAGCCATCCGTGACACACCGCCGCGACGTTCCCACGCTGCGCGACGAACGGAGGATCACCCCATGGGCGGTACGGCGAGCGGCGGAACGGTCGCACACCAGCTGATCGCGGACCACCTGGTCGACGGACGGATGGAGACCGGACAGGAGATCGGGCTGCGGGTCGACCAGACGCTCACCCAGGACGCCACCGGGACCATGGTCATGCAGGAGCTGGAGGCGCTCGACCTCGACCGGGTCCGCACCGAGATCAGCGTCCAGTACGTCGACCACAACATCCTCCAGGCCGACGAGCGCAACGCCGAGGACCACGCCTTCCTCCGGTCGGCGGCCCAGCGCTTCGGCGTGTGGTTCTCCAAACCCGGCAACGGCGTCTCGCACCCCACCCACATGCAGCGGTTCGGCGTCCCCGGAAAGACCCTGGTCGGTTCGGACTCACACACCTGCGCCGCCGGTTCCCTCGGCATGCTCGCGGTCGGCGTGGGCGGCTTGGAGGTGGCGCTCGCCATGGCGGGCCGGCCGCTGTACGTGCGGATGCCGGAGATCTGGGGCGTGCGGCTCACCGGAACCCTCCCGGACTGGGTCAGCGCCAAGGACGTCATCCTGGAGATGCTGCGGCGGCACGGCGTCCACGGCGCGACCAACCGCATCCTGGAGTACCACGGCCCCGGACTGGCGGGACTCACCGCGATGGACCGGCACGTCATCGCCAACATGGGGGCGGAGCTGGGCGCGACCACGACCGTCTTCCCGGCCGACGACGCGGTACGCGACTTCCTGCGGGCCGAGGGGCGGGAACTGGACTTCACCGAGCTCCTTGCCGAGCCGGGCGCCCGCTACGACCTGCACGAGGAGATCGACCTCTCCGCCCTCCAGCCGCTGATCGCCAAACCGAGCTCTCCGGGCAACGTGGTGCCGGTGCGGGAGGTCGCGGGGGAACCACTCGACCAGGCCGTGGTCGGCTCCTCGGCCAACCCGGGCCTGCGCGACTTCGCGGTGGTCGCCGCGATGGTGCAGGGACGGCAGACCTCCGGCCGGGTGAGCCTCGACATCAACCCGACCTCCCGGGAGATCCTCCAGGACCTCACCCGGTCCGGGGACACCTTCGAGCTGATCGCCGCCGGCGCGCGTATCCACCAGGCGGGCTGCCTCGGCTGCATCGGTATGGGACAGGCGCCCGCCGTCGGCCGGAACTCGCTGCGGACCGTGCCCCGGAACTTCCCCGGCCGCTCGGGGACCGAGGAGGACTCCATCTGGCTCTGCTCGCCGGAGACCGCCGCCGCCTCGGCCCTCAGCGGGGCGATCACCGATCCCCGCGACTGGGCCGCCGAGGTCGGCATGGCCGCACCGCGGCTGGAACCGCCGGAACGCGCCACCGTCAACACCGAGATGTTCGAGCCGCCGCTGCCGCCGGAGCAGGCCTCGACGGTTCAACTGGAGCGCGGCCCCAACATCTCGGCGATGCCGCAGTTCGACGTCCTGCCCGACACCATCGAGGTGCCGGTCCTGCTCAAGGCCGGTGACAACGTCTCCACCGACGAGATCTCGCCGGCCGGCGCCAAGGCGCTCCCCTTCCGGTCCAACATCCCGGAACTCTCCCAGTTCACCCTCGTCCGGATCGACCCCGACTACCCCAGGAGGGCCAGGGAACTCAAGGACGGCGGCGGCCATCTGATCGTCGGGGGCGACAACTACGGCCAGGGCTCCTCTCGCGAGCACGCCGCCATCACCCCGCGCTATCTCGGCCTGCGGGCCGTCATCGCGAAGTCCTTCGCCCGGATCCACTGGCAGAACCTGGTGAACTTCGGCATCCTCGCCCTCGAGTTCGACGACCCGGCCGACTACGACCGGATCTCCGCGGGCGATGTCCTGCGGATGGAGGACCTCCACGCGCACCTCGCACCGGGCGCGGGCCCGACGATCCCGGTCCGCTCAGTCACCGACGGCGAGGAGTACACGGTGCGCCACCGGCTCTCGGACCGGCAGCGGGAGGCCATGCTGGTCGGCGGGATCATCCCGGCCTTCGCCCGCGAGGCGATCGCCGCCTCGGCGGGCGACCACTGACCGGGCACCCCGAATGCCCGCCACCCCGGCAGCACTGTCCTCGGAGGGCGCATGACCGGCACACCGACGAACCCGAGCGACCGTCCGATCGTCGTCGGCACGGACGGCTCCCCGACCGCCCGTCAGGCGGTGCTCTTCGCGCTGCGCGAGGCCCAGCTGCGGGGAGCACCACTCAGAGCCGTCTGCGCCTACCAGTACGGCACGGTCCGCTACACCGGTTACGAGTGGATGACCCAGCCGGAGGTGAGTGGGGGGCTCATCACGGAGTTGCGCGACACCACGTTCGAAGCGGTGCGGGAGAGCGTGGCGGAGCTGCAGGGCGAAGTCGGGGGCCGGGCGGTCGAGGTGGAGACCCGGGTCGAGGACGGCCGACCGGCACAGGTCCTCCTCGAAGCGAGCGAGGACGCCTGCCTGCTGGTGGTCGGCAGTCGGGGGTCGGGCGCCTGGGGACGACTGCGGCTGGGATCGACCAGCACCGAAGTGGTCCACCACGCCCACCTGCCCGTGGTCGTGGTGCCGCACGACGCGGGGGTCACGGGCTTCCCGGACTGATCCGCCGCACCCGCTCCCACTCCTCGAGGCAGCCCCCGGGGCGGGAGCCGGGGGCGGGGCGGGTCCCCCGATCGCGCCTCGCCGTTGGTGGACCAGCTGGCCAGCGGGTTCAGTGGAGGCGTTCCGCCGATCCACCGGACAGGCCGATCCACCGGACACGCCGATCCACCGGACACCAGGAGACGTCATGGCTTTGCACTCGGTCGACCGCGGCCGCAGCGACAGCGGCCCGGATGTCTACGCGACCACGCTGAGCGGAGCCTCACTTCCCAAGTGGCGGATCCCGGACGGCAGCACCGATCCGTTCACCGTCTACCAACTGCTCCACGACGAACTGGAGATCGACGGCAACGCCGCGCAGAACCTGGCGACGTTCTGCACGACCTGGAGCGAACCGCAGGTCCACTGGCTGATGGACGAGAACCTCGCCAAGAACATGATCGACAAGGACGAGTACCCGCAGACCGCCGAGGTCGAGTCCCGCTGTGTGCACCTCCTCGCCGACCTGTGGAACGCGCCGGACAGCGCCGCGACCATCGGGTGCTCCACCACCGGGTCGAGCGAGGCGGCGATGCTCAGCGGCCTCGCCCTCAAGAGGCGGTGGCGGAAGGCCAGGCAGGAGGCCGGCAAGCCCGCCGACCGGCCCAACCTGGTGTGCGGGCCGGTGCAGGTGTGCTGGGAGAAGTTCGCCCGGTACTTCGACGTCGAGCTGCGGCAGGTACCGCTGGAGCCCTCGGCCACCGGCCTGCGCCCCGGCCAGCTGCGGAGTTACGTGGACGAGAACACCATCGGTGTGGTGGCCATCCTCGGAGTGACCTTCACCTGCGACTACGAACCGGTCAAGGAACTCGCTGCCGAACTCGACGCCATCGAGCGGGACACCGGCCTGGACGTACCGCTCCACGTGGACGCGGCCAGCGGAGGGTTCTTCGCTCCCTTCGCCCATCCCGAACTGGAGTGGGACTTCCGGGTGCCGCGGGTGGCCTCCATCAACGCCTCGGGGCACAAGTACGGCCTGGCGCCGCTCGGCGTGGGCTGGGTGATCTGGCGGGAGACCGGGGACCTGCCCGAGGAACTGATCTTCAAGGTGAGCTATCTGGGGGGTGACATGCCGACGTTCGGCCTGAACTTCTCCCGGCCCGGAGGCGCGGTCGTCGCCCAGTACTTCCTGCTGCTGAGACTCGGCAGGGAGGGCTACCGCCAAGTGCAGCGGCGGTGCTCCGAGACCGCCGTACGGCTCGCCGACGACATCGCCGGCCTGGGCCCGTTCAGCCTCCTCTACGACGGCCGGGGCGCCCTGCCGGCGGTCTCCTACACGCTCACCGACCCCGGCTCCGCGTCCTTCAGCCTCTACGACCTGTCCGACCGGCTCCGCAGCCGCGGCTGGCAGGTGCCCGCCTATCCGCTGCCGGCGAACCGCCAGGAGACCGTCATCCACCGGGTCCTGATCCGGCACGGCATCAGCGAGGACAAGATGGCGCTGTTCACCCAGGACCTCCGCCGCTGCCTCGACGAACTCACCGGTGCCGCGCCGCCGCGCCGCCACCCGGCCTTCCACCACTGAGCCAGGTCCCGCCGCCGGCCGGACGACCGGCCGGGCCGTGAGACGTCATCGAGCCGGTGGCGGCGGTGGTGGTCGGGGCGGAGGCGGCGGCAGCGAGTCGATTCCGGGCGTGGCCTCGGGCCACACCAGCAGCAGCGGGCAGGGGGCGTGGTCGACGACGAACCGGGTCGCGGGCCCGAGGCTGTGCGGCCCCAGCGTGCGGAGGTCCCCGTCCCGGGCACAGACGAGCAGGTCGGCACCGTCGGCCGCCTCGACCACCACGCGCTCCACCCGGCCGTGGCGCCGCAGTCGGGCGGCGGGGCGTTCCAGCCGGCGGGCGGCGGCCTCGAGTAACTCGTCGGAGGCGGACCGGGAGAGGTCCGCCACCCGCTCGCCCGGGTCCGGCGCCCGCCGGCCGCGGCCGAGCAGACCGGCGAACGCCCCGTGCGCGGCGGCGGCGACATCGTCACCCGTGACATGGAGCAGGGCGAGGTCCACCTCCGCCGGCACCTGTGCGCGGGCGGCGTCCACCGTGGCCCGCCAGGTGTCCTCCACGATCCACACGATCGCCGTCACCGAGTCATCCTCCGACCGTCAGCAGCATCGCCCACAGCGCCATCGTGGCACCGAGGAGTCCGAGCGGCACGGTCCACAGCCCGAGACGGGTGAAGAGTCGGAGACCGGCATCGGCATCGTGCTCGTGGAGGACGCGCCGCCACAGCAGGGTGGCCAGTGAACCCACGTAGGTGAGGTTGGGGCCGAGGTTGACCCCGATCAGGGCGGCCAGCACAGGACCGCTTCCACCCGGTGACACGATCGGCAGCAGGGCCAGCACCGCGGGGAGGTTGTTGATCAGGTTGGCCAGGAGGGCGGCGGTCGCCGCCACGGTCAGGAGTTCGGGCAGGCTCCGGCCGAGCGGCAGCACGGCTCCGACCGCGGTGTCCAGACCGTGCACCACCACCGCCTTGACCACGACGCCCAGGGCGAGGACGAACAGGCAGAACAGCGGCCCGGCCGAGCCGAGCAGCGCACCCACCGTGGTCCGCTTCCGGGCCAGGGCGCGGCCGCCCAGCACCAGCGCGCCGGCCAGCGCGGCCCACGCCGGCGGCAGCCCGGCGAAAGAGGTGACGACGAAGCCGGCGAGGGTGAGGGCGAGCACGCCCAGGGCGAAGACGGGCACCCGGACGGGCTCCGCCCGCTCGGGCGGGGCGGTGGTCACGGCCAGGTCGGCGCGGAAGACCCAGCGGAACACCGCGTACTCCAGCGCGATGACGAACAGCCAGGAGGGTGCCATCAGCAAGGTGAAGCGGGTGAAGGTGAGGCCGGAGGCGGCGAAGGCCAGCAGGTTGGTGAGGTTGGAGACCGGGAGCAGCAGCGAGGCCGCGTTCGCCAGGTGGGCGCTGGCGTAGACGTGCGGCCGGGGGCGGGCGCCCGCCCGGGCGGCGGTGGCGAAGACCACCGGGGTGAGGAGGACCACGGTGGCGTCCAGGCTGAGCACCGCGGTGACCAGCGAAGCCACCAGGAAGACCCCGCCCAGCAACCGGGTGGGCCGGCCGGCGCAGGCGCTGCCCAACCACTGTCCGGCAGCGGTGAACAAGCCCTCGTCGGCGCAGAGCTGGGCCAGTACCAGTACGGCGGCGAGGAACCCGACCACCGGCAGCAGCTGCCGCACCTCGGCCCACGCCTCAGGCGGGGAGACCGCGCCGACGGTCACCAGCAGCCCGGCCGCCGGCACCGCCGCCACCGCCTCGGGCAGGCGGCGCGGGCGCAGCACGGCGAACCCCAGGACGCCCAGGAGCAGGAGGACCGCGAGGACCTCGAAGCCGACCGAGCTCATCCCCGTTCCGCCGCCATCGCCTGGTGTCCTCCCGCCGGATGTCCCGGTCGACGGCCCGCCGGCCGCCTACCGGCCCGGTGCCGCCGGCTGACGAAGTGACGCGTCCTTCAGAACTCCTCGTGGTGCTCGGGGTCGCCGCCGAGGCGGCGCTGCGGGCGGGCCGAGACGAGCGCCAGTTCGTCGGGGGTGAGCGTGAAACCGAAGACGTCCAGGTTGCTGCGGCGGCGCTGCGGGTCGCCGGACTTGGGAATCGGCACCGCGCCCAGCTGCACGTGCCACCGGAGGATCACCTGAGCCGGGGTGACGCCGTGCGACTCGGCCAGGGCGGTGACGCCCGGATCGTCCAGGAGGGAGCTGCCCCGGCCGAGCGGGCTCCAGCTCTGGGTGATGATGTCCTTCGCGGTGTGGAACTCCCGGAGCTCCGGCTGGGCGAGGAGCGGGTGCAGCTCGATCTGGTTGACCGCGGGAAGGACACCGGTCTCCAGCTCGAGGCGCTCGATCTGCTCCTGGGTGAAGTTGGAGACGCCGACGGATCGGATCAGACCGTCGTCGCGGAGCTTCAGCATCGCCCGCCAGGAGTCGACGTACCTGTCCTGGCGGGGCAGCGGCCAGTGGATGAGGTAGAGGTCGACGTACTCCAGGCCGAGCCGGGCGCGGGACTCCTCGAAGGAGGCCAGGGTCTCCTCGTAACCGTGGTGGCGACCGGGGAGCTTCGTGGTCACCCGGATGTCCTCCCGGGCCACCCCGGAACGGGCGACGCCGCGACCGACACCGGTCTCGTTGCCGTAGTTGGCGGCGGTGTCGATCAGTCGGTAGCCGGTGCCCAGGGCATCGGCCACCGCTTCCTCGGCGACGCCGTCCGGCAGCGGGTAGGTGCCCAGGCCCAGGGCCGGCATTGTACGGCCGTCGTTGAGCGTGCGCTGCGGAACTGTGGTCACCGCTACTTCTCCCTCATAGGTCTTTCGGGCGTCGGCAGGCGCCCGCTACGGCCCTGCCGGGCGGCGGCCCCGTCACGGGGCGGTTCCGTACCGCTACCGCGGCCCGGCGGTATCACGCCCTCGGGCGGCGCCTCGTGCGAGCGCGAACGTTAATCACCATGGCATGCCACCGCGTCCGGCGCCTGTGCGGCACCGTTCGCGGAGCAGCCGTTCCGTCGGGGCGGAGCAGCGGGGGAGAGCCGTGCTCTCGGCTGCGTCGCCGATGTCACCGCACCCGGCAGCGCCGGGACCGGACGGGGTTCGTCCATCGCGCGGAGCGAATCGGCCGGCGGCTGTCGAGGCGGTCCGCCGCTGCGGCCGGGTCACTTGGACGAGGAAACCGCCGCCCACACCGCCTTGCCCGCGGGGTTCGGGGTGGTCCACCCCCACGACTCGCTGAGCGAGTCGATGATGTGCAGTCCCCGGCCCGACTGTGCCAGGTAGTCGGGGCTGCGCAGCACCGGAACGTTACTGCTGAGGTCGCAGACCGCGCAGAGCACGGTCTGCCCCCGGTGCAGGAGGCCCAGCCGGACCGGCCTCGGTGGCACGGCCGCCTGATCGCCGTTCCGTGCGGTGTCCGCCAGCCCGTAGCGCAGGGCGTTGCTCAACAGTTCGGAGACGATCAGGGCCACGTTGTCCACCAGCGGGCCCATCTGCCAGCCGCTGAGGGTGGACCGGGTGAACCTGCGGGCCTCGCCGGCGGCCTGCTTGTCAGCGCTGAGCGAACACGCCGCGAACCCCGTGGTCCTGACTCCGCCGGCGTCCGGCGGAAGGATCTCACGCGCGGCTCGAGCCAGCCAGTGGCTCACGGACCTGCCGGATACGACGTCATCTACTGAACCGGCGGGATGTGCAGTCATCGCGATCTCCGTGGAGCCTCTCGGCAGTCGTCACGAACGGGCCATCCGGCACCACTATTCCCTGCTCGGCGCTCGTGCTGCAAGCGCATCTGCAATTACATTCGTGAGCACATCAGTAAGTACAGATGCACGTGCACAGGTGTTTGACTGGCTGTCGGACGTATGTCCGAAACGGCGCCGGGGCGGGCGTGTCGACGATACGGATGCCCGTCGCCGACGCGACAGCCGATCGAGGCGCCCGGCGCCACGGCCGGACGCGAGTGCGAGACTGACCCCGACCCAAGCCCACCCACGGGAGCCCGATTGAGCGCCACGACGCGACCCGACAGCCAACTGCCCGTCAGCCGCTACCTGGAGCGGGAGTGGACGGGGCCGACGGCCCTGCGGATCGTACTCGGCGCTCAGCTCCGCCGGCTGCGCCAGCGGTCCGGGATCAGCCGGCAGGCCGCCGGCGAACGGATCCGTGGATCCCACACGAAGATCAGCCGTCTCGAACTGGGCCAGGTGAGCTTCAAGGAGCGCGACCTGGAGGACCTGCTGAGCCTCTACGGCGTGGTCGACGGCGCGGAGCGCGCCGGCTACCTGGCGCTGGCCCGCCGGGCCAACGTTCCCGGCTGGTGGCACCCCTACAGCGATGTGCTCGAGGACTGGTTCGAGCTGCACATCGGACTGGAGGGGGCCGCCTCGAGCATCGGCACCTACGAAGTCCAGTTCCTGCCCGGCCTGCTGCAGACGGAGGCCTACGCCCAGGCCGTGACCCGACTGGGGCATCCGACTGCTTCACTCGAAGAGGTGAACCGTCGGGTCGAGTTGCGCATGGCCCGTCAGGAGGCGCTGAGACGCGGCGGCGGACCCCGGCTCTGGGCCGTGGTGGACGAGGCCGTGCTGCGCCGTCCGTTCGGCGGCGCCGCCGTGATGAAGGCCCAACTTGAGCACCTTCTGGAGATGTCACGCTCCTCCAACGTGACCTTGCAGGTCGCCCCGTTCAGCGCCGGGGACCCCGCTGCGGCCGGATGTCCCATCACCATCCTCCGGTTCGACGAGCACGACCTTCCGGACCTCGTCTACCTGGAGCAGCTGACCGGTGCGGTCTACCTGGACAAGGAGGGCGACCTGCTGCGGTACTCCTCGATCATGGAGCGACTCCGGGCGGAGTCCGAACCCCCCGCGGCCACCGAGGAGTTCCTGCAGGGCCTGCTGAGCCGCCTCGGCTGATCGCCGTCCTCGTCGTCCCGGCCGTGCAGCGGTGGTCCGGCCCCCACCGACCACCTCCGCCGGATCTTCAGGGCCACGGCCGGCCGCCGACCCCTCCGACGGTGAATTCGCTGCTCCGGATGGCCCAGTCCGAGAGCTGCCGCCGGTCGGCACGGATGAGGGTGGAGGCCAGACGCCGTCACCTCCGCCGGCGTGGACGCCCGAGAGGTCCCCCTATGCAGGAACGGCTGTCCCCCGATCCCCGGACAGCGCCGCAGCATGACGTGCGGCTGGAGACGTCCCGTACGCCTCGTACCGTCCCCTGGTTGGTCATTCTGTGCGTGGTCTTCGTCGCGCTGCAGTGCCTGCTGGTGGTGCCGGGGACGGGGCTCGGCTGGGACGAGAGCATCTACACCAGCCAGGTCAGCAGGGACCTGCCCACCGCCTTCCTCAGCGCTCCACGCGCCCGCGGGATCTCCTACCTGGTGGCGCCGATCGCCGCGTTCACCTCCTCGGCGACCGCGCTCCGGATCTACCTGGCGGTCCTCTCCGGACCCGGGCTCTTCCTGGCGCTGTCGGCCTGGCGGAGGCTGCTGCCGGTCGGGGTGCTCGCCGCCGCGGGGGCGCTGTTCAGCACATTGTGGATCACGCTGTACTACGCGCCGCAGGTGATGCCCAACGTCTGGACGGCCTTCGGTGCGCTGGCGGCCACCGGCTGTTTCCTGCGCGCCGCGGGCGACCGCACAGACCGCAAGGCACTTGCGGGTATGGCGGCGGGGATCGCGGTGGTGGCGCTGATGCGCCCGCCCGACGCGGTGTGGCTCGCGGTGGGGCTCGGGATTCTGAGTCTGGCGGTCCGGCGTTGGCGCCGTCCGGCGATCCTGCTGGTCATCCTGGCCGGTGTGGTTGCCGGATCCCTCGAATGGGTGGTGGAAGCGTACACGCACTACGGGGGGCTGTCCGCCCGCCTGCACCGCGCCAGCGAGATCCAGGGCGGTATGGGATGGCATATGGCCGTGGACGACCAGGTGCGCAGCCTGGACGGTCGGGTGCTGTGCCGGCCGTGCGACGTGCCCTGGCGGGACCCCGTCACCGCGGTGTGGTGGTTCCTCCTCCCGCTGGTGGTGGCGGCCGGCAGCGTGGTGGCGGTCCGCAGCCGGAGGGCCGCCACCGTGGTGGTGCCGATCGTGGTCGCCGGCGCGATGGCGGTGCCCTACCTGTTCCTGATCGACTACGCCGCCCCGCGTTTCCTGCTGCCCACCTATGCGTTGCTCGCGCTGCCCGCCGCCGACTGCCTGCGGCGGCTGGTCAGCGGTTCGGCCGGCCGTCTGCGACCGCTGGGGGCCCTGGCGGTGGTCGCCGTGCTCACCGGGCACCTCGCCGTCCAGTACGGGGTGCTGAACCGGGTCACCGAGGGCAACCGGCACATGCGCCGGGAGTACCAGAAGGTCGCGGCCCAACTGCACACGCTCGGCCTGCGGCCGCCCTGCCTGATCTCGGGTCACATGGACGTCCGCATCTCGGTGTACACCGGCTGCGTCACCCGGGAGACCGCCGGGGCGGACACCAGCATCACCCCCGCCGGGGTGGTGGCCGCCGCCCGCCGTCTGCCGGTGGGCGTCATGGTCGCGCCGCATGACCGGCCGCCGGCCTACGCCCGCTCCTGGCGTGAGGTGACCCTCACGAAGTCCAGCCGTTTCCGGGGCCACCGCGTCTACCTGCCGCCGGCTCAGCACCGGAGTCGCTGAGTCCCGCCCGCCTCGTTCCGAGGCGTCCCGAGTTCTCCGCCGGACGCACGTCGACCGCCAGCCTCGCCGCGTTGCCGCATGACCGGGATGTGCTCGTGCGACGCGATGGCGGAAGGAGGTGCCGCGGCCGGTCTCGGGCCCCCGCGAAGAGTCGAAGGAGACGCCTCAGCCGCGCCGGTCCGCCTGCCGTGCGCCCGGCACGGTGAAGACCCAGGTGCGGTAGGACCAGAAGCGGAAGAGCGTGGCGACTCCGACCCCGGTGAACTTGAAGACGTTGGTCTCCAACGACGAGTAGCGGTGGAGCCAGTCGGTCGCGGCGTACACCACGCCGTTCTCGATACCCAGGCCCGCCACGCTGAACAGGAAGAAAAGGGTGAACTCCCGGGCGTGGCCGTGGCCGGCGCGGTGGCGGTAGGCGTAGTAGCGCAGCCCCAGGTAGTTGAAGACGATGGCGGCGACGGTGGCGATGATGCTGCACCGCAGCACCGAGAGGGCGGAGATCGAGCGCAGTAGGTTGAACACCGCGAAGTTGACGCCGATCCCCAGCCCGCCGACCGCGCCGAACTTCGCGATCTCACGGGCCAGCGCCGCGGCCTTTCCGCTCTTCGCATCGGTCTTCGTGCCGCTCTCCGTGGGGTACACCGCCTTCGGCCGAGCTCGGAAGGGGACTGGGAAGAATGGCAGACTTCCCTGCCATCAGTCATACGATATGCCCGTAAGGGGGATTTGTCTGATCCAGAGGTGGTCGAAGCGTTCCCGCGGAACCGGCGGTGGCCTCCCGCTGTGGAAGGCGTGTGCCCCGGCGGAGCGCGCGGTGGTGATGTGACGGCGGTGGTGCGGACTCCGTTCCGCCGCGGGCGAGGGGTCCCCGCCCGTCCCGATGGTCCGGGTCCCGCGTCCTCTGGACTCGGCCGCTCCCCGACGGGGGAGCGGTGGAACCTCAGTGCGGCGCGGTGATCTGTTCGGCCGCGGCGGCCACGGCCAGCAGATCGGCCTCCCGGCCATGTCGGGCGACCAGTTGGAGGCCCACCGGCTCCCCGGCGGCCGTGCAGCCGGCGGGGATACTGACGGCCGGGTGGCCGGTGATGTTGAACGCCCAGGTCAACGCGGTGTTGATGGTGCTGCCCGGCCCCTGGTGGCCGTGCGGTGGGTGGGGGGTGGTGGGGGTGGCCAGAAGGTCGACTCCGGTGAACGCGCCGTCGAGCGCCCGGTGCAGAGAAGGACTGCCGCTCCCCGGCTCCGGGGCGGGGCGATCGGAGGTCCGCCCCCGCCGGGCGTACCAGCATTCCGCCGGGTCGGGCAGCCGGACGGGAGCGTCGCTCCGGACGACGGCCCGGGCGCGGGCGAGCCTGTCCAGGAAGGCGCTGGCCGGTTCGGCCACCCGGTCGAGGGTGTCGGCGAAGCCGAGCGTCGCGGACCACGCGGTGCGCAGCGGCCGGGCGGGCCGTGCGAGGTACGGGCCGAGCGCCGTGCCGGCGAGGGCGTCGAGGTAGACGGCGGCATCGCGGGCGTAGCGGGCGAGCGGTCCCGCGACGTTCAGCCCGGCGCGGTCCCGGGCGGGCACCCGCCCGTTGGTGGGTTTCAGGCCGGTGATCGCGCACCAGGCGGCGGGGATGCGTACGGACCCGGCGCCGTCGCTACCGGTGGCCAGCGGCACCATGCCGGCGGCCACCGCCGCGGCCGAGCCGGCCGAGGAACCGCCCGGGCTCCACTGCTTCCCACGGGGGTTGAGCGTGGGGCCGCGGTCGGTGGCGCCCCAGGTCTGCCACGGGGTGCCCCGGCCCGGGGTGGCGGTGGCTCCGACCGGGACGCAGCCGGCCCGCAGCAGCCTCACCGACTGGTGCGAATCGCGGCCCTCGGTCCTCTTGACCCCCAGGGGCACCCCCGCCAACGGCAGGTGCTCACCTGCCCGCACCTGACGATCCACCTCGGCGGCCCGGGCCATCGCCTGTTCGGGCCACACCTCGGTGAACGCCCGAACGGCCGGGTCGTCCCGGGCGATGCGGGCGAGCGCCGCCAGGACGGTTTCATGCGCCGAGAGATCGCCCGAACCCACCGCGGCGGCGATCCGCCGGGCGGACAGCCGCCCGTACTCCTCGATCCCCAGAACGGTCACCGCCGCCTCTCCCGATGGCCGGAGCCGCCGGCCTCCCGCCCGCCCCGGTGCGGCCCGACTCCAAGCGGAGCGGGCGGCTCCGACGGCTCAGCTCCCCGGTGTCGCACGGAGTAGCACCGTGAGGAAGCCGAGGGTGCCGCGGTAGCCGCGCAACCAGGCGGTGCGATGCTCGGCGGCGGCCTCCAGGGCCGTCGCGCCCTCGGGTGAGCAGTCGTGCTCCAGGGCCCAGCGGGAGAGCGATCCGGTCCAGGACCACTCGTAGTCGTCCCACTCCTCGATGGTGCTGATGTGCCCGTAGGTCGGCGTCCAGCCGTCAGCCGTGATCGTCTCCACGGTCGTTGCGAGGTCGGTGTAGTCGTCGGAGCGGAACCCCGCGTCGAGGCAGCGCTGATCCGGATCCCGTTCCCAGAAGCCGTCGCCGACGAGCGCCGCGCCGCCCGGGGCGAGGTGGCGGCGGACCGCCCGGAGGGTGGGCAGCAGCCCACCGAAGGCATGGGCGGCCCCGACGCACAGCACCAGGTCGTACCCGCCGTCCGCAGGGAACTCCCCAGCGTCCTGGGCGTGGAGGGTGATCCGGTCGTCCAGGCCCTCGTCGGCCAACCGCAGGCGGGCCTGGGCGACGGTGGCGGCGTCGATGTCCACACCGTCGGCCCGGAGTGCGGGGCGCTGCCGCAGGGCCCGGGACAGCCAGGTCGCCTCAGCGCAACCGAGATCGAGGACGCGGCCCTCGGCCGGTAGCGCCCGCTCCAGGAGTCGCGCGACCGAGCCGTCGCTGAGCGGGGCGGCGACCGGATGGTCGGCGTGGGCAAGGGCACTGATCTGTCGGCGTTCCATGGCGCGACACCCTGTCACCCCGATTCGGCCCGTGCCAGCGAAATTCGGCACTCCGGCCGGGGCTGAGCCGGGCCGCGCTGTCGGTACCGGGCTCAGCCCCGGCCGGAGTGTGAGCTGGTGGCGCCCGACCCCACCGGCGGGGTACGTCCGGTCGCGTGGCGGCGCGGCGGTCCGTCCACCGCCGGAGCCTCCTGCCGCCCCCTGCCGACCGCGGACCAGACCGGCGGCACCCCGGCGATGGCGCAGACCGCGATGTACAGCAGGATCGGATGCGTGTACGGGACCGCGTCCTCGGGCCAGTGCACCAGCCGACGGCCCGGGGTGTCCGGGACCGGCTTCCCCCGGTACGGGACGGTCACCATGGCGCGCGGGGAGTACCGCACGATGGAGGGCCAGTGGACTCCGATGTCCGAGCCCTCCGGCACCACCAGACCCCATCGGCCATCGCCTGAGAAGACACAACCGGTGCGCGGCAGGCTCGCCAGCACCGCCTGCCCGGTGGCCTCCGACATCTCGACGGCGTCACACGGCAGCCCCGCCGGGAGAGTGGACGGAAGCCGCAGCGCCCCTCGACCCCCGAGACGGGGCGCGCACGCCGTGCCCGCCGCCCGGTTCAAGGTCGGCGGAGCCCCCTGCTGCGGGGAGGCGGTGAGGGGGCCGTGGTCTGCGAACGGGCTCATGCCGGCCGTCCTTCGTGGCTGGAGCGGGTCGCCCTGCCCGGCCGTCCCGGGCGCCGCGGTGGTCTCAGGGAGCCACGGGCCGCCGGGGCCGATCTCTGGCCGGGATGCTCGTGGACGGGAGCGGTGGTGAGTTCCGTCGAGGCGGAGGGGGCCATGTCTGTCGCCTTTCCTTCGCGGTCCCCGCGCCTCCGGCACGGCGTGGCTGACCGCGGCGGATGCTCAGGGGCCTGTGAACGCGGCGGAAGCCGACCGCCGCCGGCTGGCGGCCGCACTCGGCCGTTCCCGCTGATGGTGATGCTGCGTCACCGCAGCAACATCCTGCGTTACTGTCCACAACTATGATGACTGCCAGAGACAGGTCGCAAGCGCTAAATTGAAAATTGCAGGCTGTCATTTTTCTTGATCGCGACATGGCACACTACGGGGGTACGAAAGCCTGAGCGGGGAGGCAGGGCAGTGGCGGCCGACAGTGGCTGGGGCGGGGCTCCCACCGTTCTGCGGATGGTCCTCGGCCGCCAGCTCGAGGAGTTGCGGACCCGTGCCGGCCTCTCCTACGACCAGGCGGCCCAGGCCATCGACGTCAGCCACTCGACCATCCGCCGGATGGAGGCGGCCAAAGTGGCCCGGCTCCGGGTGCCGGTCATCGAGAAGCTGCTGCGCACCTACGGGGTGGCCGACCGGAACGAGATCGCCACCTTCCTGCAACTCGTCCGTGAGGCGAACAAACACGGTTGGTGGCACACCTACCGCGATGTGATGCCGGACTGGTTCGGCGCCTATCTGAGCCTGGAGCAGGCCGCACTCCACGTCCGCGCCTACGAGGGGCAGTTCGTCCACGGGCTGCTGCAGACCGAGGAGTACGCGCGCGCCCTCGTCCTGGCGGCCAACCCGCACGCGCCGACCGAGGCCACCGAGCGCCGGGTCGCGTTGGGCATGAAACGCCAGGAGGTGCTGCACCGTCCGGACCCCCCGCTGCTGTGGGTGGTGATGGACGAGACGGTCCTGCGGTGGCCGGTCGGCGGCGCCAGAGTGATGCGCGCCCAGATCGATCACCTGCTCGAGGTCGCCGAGCTGCCGCACGTCAAACTCCAGATCATGCCGTTCGCCAACGGCCCCCACCCGGCGACGCCGGCCGGTACCTTCCAACTCCTCAGGTTCCGGCTCCCCGAACTGCCCGACGTCGTCTACGTCAGCGGCCTGATCGGGGCCGTCTACCTCGACAAGCCGGACGACGTCTTCGACTACCGCGAGGCGCTGGACCGGCTCTGCGCCCAGGCCGCGCAGGAGAAGCGGACCAAGAGCCTGCTCGCCGCCGTGCGCGAGGACCTGTGACGGTGCGGTCCCGACCGCACCGCGGGGAGCGGCACCGGGCCCGTCCGCCCGCAGCACCGCGCGAGACCGCCGGCCCGGCGCCGGCCACTGCCGTCCGCATCCGGCCGGGTTCGCCCGGACGGGTGCGGAGCGTCCTGACACAACGACCGATGGGAGGGGCGGCGTTGCCAGAGAACGGATGGCCTGCCGACCGAATCGACACCGAGAACGCACACTCGGCCCGTATCTACGACTACATCCTCGGAGGTAGGGACTACTACCGCGCGGACCGGGAGGCCGGGGAGGCGATGGCCCGGGAGTGGCCGGCGCTGCCGATCCACATGCGGGCCAACCGGGACTTCATGCACCGCGCCGTCCGCTACCTCGCGGAGGAGGCCGGGGTCCGGCAGTTCCTCGACATCGGCACCGGGATTCCCACCTCACCCAACCTCCACGAGATCGCCCAGGAGGTGGCCCCCGAGTCCCGCGTGGTCTACGTCGACAACGACCCGATCGTGCTCACCCTCTCCCAGGGGCTGCTCTCCAGCACCTCGCAGGGCAGGACGGCCTACATCGAGGCCGACATGCGGGATCCGGCCACCATCCTGAGGGCTCCCGAGTTCCGTGAGACCCTCGACCTCGACCGCCCCGTGGCGCTGACCGTCATCGCCATCGTGCACTTCGTCCTCGACGAGGACGACGCGGTGGGCATCGTCCGGCGCCTGATGGAACCGCTGCCCGTCGGCAGCTACCTCGCCATGTCCATCGGCACCGCCGACTTCGCCCCCGACGAGGTGGGCAGGGTGGCCCGGGAGTACGCCGCCCGGAACATGCCGATGCGGCTGCGTACCCGCGCCGAGGCCGAGGAGTTCTTCACGGGCATGGAGCTGTCCGAGCCCGGCATAACGCAGGTCCACCACTGGCGTCCGGACGGTTCGCAGGACGGGACGATCCGGGACGAGGACATCGCGATGTACGGGGCGGTGGCCCGCAAGACCGGCTGACCCGGGGGCCGCGGTCGAACAACCGGGGTGGCCGGGCCGCCGCAGGGCCGGCCACCCCGGAGGCCGACGAGTCCGGCCCGGCGGTGGACCGCGGCCGCCGGAGGAGGGGCGATCGGGCGAGTCCGGCCCGCCACCCATAGTCTTCAAAGAACTGATCAAGGCTGTCGGACGGGCCGGCCGTAGTGGGTGCGCCGGCGAGAGGAAGCTCTGTGGGCCAGACGACACCCCCCGCCGAACCCTCCTTCACCCCGGACCCCAACCGGTGGAAGGCGCTCGGGGTCTGCCTGGTGGCCGGGTTCATGACGCTGCTCGACGTCTCCATCGTCAACGTGGCGCTGCCCTCCATCCGGGACGGGCTCCACGCCTCCGAGAGCGACCTCCAGTGGGTGCTGTCCGGCTACGCCCTCACCTTCGGCCTCATGCTGGTGCCGGCGGGACGGATCGGCGACGCCCGTGGCCGACGCATGATGTTCATGACCGGTCTGGTGCTGTTCACGACGGCGAGCGTGCTGTGCGGGGCGGCGCAGACGGCGCTCTGGCTGGTACTCGCCCGCTTCTTCCAGGGGCTGGCCGGCGGAGTGATGACTCCGCAGGTCACCGCGCTCATCCAGCAGATGTTCCGGGGAGCCGAGCGGGGACGCGCCTTCGGTGCCTACGGCACGGTCATCGGCATCTCCACCGCGGTCGGTCCGGTGCTCGGCGGGCTGATCATCCAACTCTTCGGAGCCACGCACGGCTGGCGGTGGATCTTCTTCGTCAACGCGCCGATCGGGATCGGCGCCCTGCTGGCGGCCCGCGTCCTGCTACCGGGACCGGACAGCCGGCCGAAGGCCTGCCGGCAGGACCTCGACCCGGTCGGGATCGTACTGCTGGGCACCGCGGTCACCCTGTTCCTGCTGCCGCTGGTCGAAGTACGCCAGTGGAGCGGAGCCGTCAAGTGGCTGCTGGTGCCGGTGGGGGCCGTTCTGCTCGTGCTGTTCGTCCGCTGGGAGAAGCGCCATGCCAGGCGTGCCGCGCCACTGGTCGACCTGGGGCTGTTCCGGGAACGGACCTACAGCCTCGGCGCGTTGATCATGCTCTTCTACTTCGCGGGGTTCACCTCGATCTTCTTCGTCTTCACCCTCTACCTCCAGTCCGGGTTGGGGTACAGCGCCCTGCTCGCCGGGCTGGCGACCACCCCCTTCGCCCTCGGATCTGCCGCCGCGGCATCGGTCGGTGGCCGTACCGTGAGCCGGTTCGGGCGTCCGCTGGTGGTGGTGGGGCTGGTCATGGTGGCGACCGGCCTGGCGGGGGTCGTCTTCGCCGTCTTCCAGGTGCCGGGGCGCGGCGCGGGCTGGGCGGCGGTGGCTCCGCTGCTGCTGGCCGGCCTCGGCAGCGGACTGGTCATCGCGCCCAACCAGACGCTTACCCTGGCCCGGGTGCCACCGGCGCAGGGCGGGAGCGCCGGCGGGGTACTGCAGACCGGTCAGCGGATGGGGTCGGCGATGGGTATCGCCGCCGTGGGGAGCGTCTTCTTCTCCACCCTGGCCTCCACCGGCGGGAGCGACTGGGCCGCTGCCCTCCGCCGTGGCCTGGGGGTCTCCGTGGTCTTCGTACTGCTGGCCCTCGCGGTCGCCGTCGTCGATCTGCGGGTGCGTCACGCGGCGGGCGGGGACGTCGGCCCGTCCGGTTGACGCGGGCACCCTTCGGCTCGTCAGCGGTGTGTGGCGCGGAGGGAAGCGGAGACCCGGCGGCCGGTTAGGGCCGCCGGGCTTTGCACCGGGTGCCGGTCCGTCAGCGCTGGGCGGCCCGGCGCTTCCGGGTGGCGACGAGGATGCCGCCGCCGGCGAGCAGGGCCGCGGCGGCCACACCGGCGATGATCGGGGTGGCGCTGGAGCTGCCGGTCTCCGCGAGATCGGACGAGCCGCCCTGGGGCGCGGGGGCGGCGCTGGGGGTGGAGGTGGCGGGCGGTGCCTCGGTGGTGGGCTCCGCGGGCGGCGGGGTGGACTCCGACACCGTGGGGCTGGGAGCCGGGGTGTCGTCCTCACACACCGGTGCGGTCTTGGTCTCGTCGAGCGAGAAACGCTCGCCGTCCCCGGCTTTGACCACGAGGCGGACGTCCAGCTCGGCGTGGTGCTCCGGCAGGGTGAGCTGCTGGTGGAACTCCCGGCCGAACGTCTCGGCCGACAGCAACTCCTCGTCGCCCGCCGTGACGCTCACGGTGTTGGTGACACCCCCGTTGTAGGCGGTCAGGTCGATGCTCACCTCGGAGCAGGTCACCGACCACCTGGGGGTGTGCGCCGACGCCGGAACGGCGCTCAGCCCGACAGCGAGCAGGCCCGCGGCCGAGGCCGTTATCAGGGCACCGGGCCGCAGCCGGGAACTTCTTCGTACGGACATAGGTCCTCCGTACACGCACTGACGTCCTGTCAGTGCGCGGTCGATTGGAGTGTTAGCGCGATGGAGAGTACTCCTGTCCCGTCCGGGCTGAGCAGCCGTCCCGCCGTTCAACGCCTCGCCCGGGGCGCGAACGCGCCGGTCGGCGGCTCCCATCACGTAACGTCTGGACGGCGGTGGTGACGGACGCGCCGCCCTCGAACCCCACCCGGCCACTGCGGCCGGGCAGTCGGCCAGCCCGGATGACGCCGGCCCGGACCCCGCAGCGAGGAGGCCGTATGCACCACCGTCAGGCCGGGAGCAGCGGACCGGGCCGGCGCGGCGGCACCGAGCAGCCGGACTTCCCGGCGCGGTCCGCGCCCGGGGCGACCGACCTCGCCGGAGTGGACTCCCGGGTCGTCCGCTGCCGGGCCTGCCCCCGGCTGGTGGCCTGGCGCGAGGAGGTGGCCCGGGTCAAGCGGAAGGCGTTCCAGGACTGGACGTACTGGGCCCGGCCGGTCCCAGGCCTCGGGCCGCCGGACGCCAGACTCGCCGTGGTGGGGCTGGCACCCGCCGCACACGGGGGCAACCGCACCGGCCGCATCTTCACCGGGGACCCTTCCGGCGACGCACTCTACGCCGCGCTGTACGACATCGGGCTCGCCTCCCAACCGGTCGTCGAACACCGGGACGACGGCCTGCGGTTGCACGGGGTGCGGATCACCGTCCCCGTCCACTGCGCACCCCCGGAGAACCGGCCCAGCCGGGAGGAGCGGGACACCTGCCGGCCCTGGCTGGCGCGCGAGCTGGAACTGCTGCGGCCCACACTGGTGGCGATCGTCGCGCTCGGCGGCTTCGCCTGGCAGGCGCTCCTCCCCGTGCTGAGCCGGGCCGGCTGGCAGGTCCCCAGCCCACGGCCGGCCTTCGGGCACGCGACGGAGGTGCTGCTCGGCGACGCCTGCGGCGAGCGGCAGCTCCGGCTGATCGGCTGCTACCACCCCAGTCAGCGCAACATGTTCACCGGCACCCTGACCGCCGAGATGCTCCGCGGTACCTTGCGGCACGCCGCTGAACTGGCCGGGCTGCTGGCCTGACCGCCCCCACACCGTCGCCACCGCCCCCATCATCGAGGGGCCGCGCGGCGCCGCCTGCCTCCCGCTGTTCGGCGTCTGCTGCCTGCTGACGTTCCTCGACGGCCCGACGGTGCCGAGAGTGAGCCACCTGCAGCCATCTGCGTCCTGTGCTTCGGCGCCCTGACGCTGGGCTTCGCCCACGCCTACGGCCACCTGCTACCCGATCGCGATCCGCACCAACGGGGGAGCGGGGGCCTCGTCCGTCGCGAAAATCGGGGCGATGTCTGCGCCCTGGCTGGGCGGTGTGCCGATGAGCACCGGCCTCGGCGAGTAGGGGGCTTTCACCGTCTTCGCCCTCCCCCCGCTCGCCGTGGTCCTGCCGCCGGCGTTGGGCGGCGCCCAGCTGCGGATGCCGGCGGTCGCCGAGGGGCGTTGGCCGACCAGGCGAGAGGCGCCGCCGGAAACCCGGACCGGTCACTGGCGGAGCCTGAAGCCCGTCCCGGCTCTCCGCCTGATCCCTCCGGACGGCCGGTGGCATGCTGGCGATGTGAACCGACCGGAGATCCGCCTCAGTCTCGCCCCGGAACTGCGCTTCTTCGTGCAGTCCGACCGCCGCCGGGCATCGGCGGCGGTGCCCGTCGACGGAACCTCCAGCCTCGGACACGTCGTCGAGTCGCTCGGCGTTCCGCTCACCGAGGTCGGAGAGCTGCTCGTCGACGGGCGGGAGGCGCCGGTCTCGTTCGTTCCCACCGGGGACGAGGCGGTGGAGGTGCGGCCGGTCGCACGACCCCAGCGGGTGCCCGGCGCACCGCTGCGGTTCCTGCTCGACGTGCACCTGGGAACGCTGGCCCGGCGGCTGCGGCTGCTCGGAGTCGACGCCGCTTACGACAGCGAGGACGCCGGCGACCCCGCGCTCGCCCGGCTGTCGGCGGCCGAGCGGCGGGTGCTGCTCTCCCGGGACCGGGGGCTGCTCCACCGGCGGGAGATCTGGTCCGGGGCCTACGTCCACAGCCACCGTCCGGACGAACAGCTGCGGGACGTGCTGGACAGGTTCCGTCCGGCACTGGCTCCCTGGACCCGGTGCACCGCCTGCAACGGTCTGCTGGAGGACAGCGACAAGGAGACGGTGCGGCAGCGGCTGGAGAGCGGCACCGAGCGCACCTACGACGTCTTCGCCCAGTGCCGCTCCTGCGGGCGGGTGTACTGGCGGGGAGCACACCACGCGCGGCTGGAGGAGATCGTCCGGACCGCGGTACGGGACTTCGGAGCGGGGAGCGGTCGCGGGTGACCGGCTGAGGGGCGCTCGGCCCGCCAGCCTCGCGGGCGGCCGATCCGGGGCGTCGGACGTGGCCTCCGGAAGGAGCCGGGGATCCGGCTCCTTCCGGAGGAGGCGGCGTCAGGCGCTGCCCCAGACCTCCTCGGCGGTCTCCACGATGAGCCGGAGCTTGGCCAGCTGGTCGTCCGCGGTCAGGTTGTTGCCCTCCAGCGTGGACGAGAAGCCGCACTGAGGGGAGAGGCTCAGCTGGTCGAGGTCGACGTACCGGGCCGCCTCGTCGATGCGCCGCTTGAGCGCGTCCTTGCTCTCCAGCTCGGGGCCCTTGGTGGTCACCAGACCGAGGACCACCTGCTTCCCCTTCGGGACGAACCGCAGCGGTTCGAAGCCACCGGACCGCTCGTCGTCGTACTCCAGGAAGAAGCCGTCCACGTCCAACCCGTTGAACAGCGACTCCGCGACGAAGTCGTATCCGCCGGACGCCACCCAGGAGGAGGCGAAGTTGCCCCGGCACAGGTGGGTGGTCACCCGCAGGTCGGCCGGCCGGTCGGCGAGCGCGCGGTTGATGTGGGCGATGTACGTCTCGTGCTGGCGCTCCGGGTCGCCTCCGATCGCCGCCACGTGCCGGCGCTGCTCGGGGTCGTTGAGGTAGGCCAGACTCGTGTCGTCGAGCTGGAGGTAGCGGCATCCCAGCTCGTACACACCGCGTACCTGGGCGGCGTAGGCATCCGTGAGGTCGCTCCAGAAGGCGTCCATCTCGGGGTAGACCGACTCGTCCACGGCGGATCGCCCGCCCCGGTAGTGGACCATGCTCGGCGAGGGGATGGTCAGTTTCGGGGTTATCCCATCGGCGACGGAGTCCCTCAGGAAGGTGAAGGCCTCCCCGAAGATCGTCTGCTCCAGCCGGACCCGGTCGGAGACGTGGGCCGAGGGCGGGGTGAACTCCAGATCACCGTCCGCGTTGTGGAACCGGACGCTGAGATTCTTGTCCTCGACCTTGGTGACACCGCCGAGGGCGTAGATGAAGTCCATGTGCCAGGAGGCGCGCCGCAGCTCCCCGTCGGTCGCCCCGCGCAGCCCGGCCTCCCGCTGCATCGCCACGGCCGCGCGCACCGCCTCGTCCTCGACGGCGGTCAGCTCGGCCGCGTCGATGCGTCCGGCGGCGTGGTCCTCACGGGCACGCTTCAGCTCCGGCGGCCGCAACAGACTTCCCACATGGTCCGCCCGGAAGGGGGGAAGCGGGTGAGAGGCGGCCTTCGAGGAGGGTGTGGTCGCCGACTCTGCCGTCATGGAAGATGTCCCTTCTTCGGATGGTGTGAGAACAGCCTGCTCCGGAATGGTCCATTCCTCAACCATGCAGGTCGGCCGCGGTAGGGGCGGAGTCCGATACCAGCCACCGCAACTCCGCGGTCCCGACGGTCCCCGACGCCACGGGCCGGCGCATACGAGGATCCCGACGGCAGCCACGGGCCGCCGGGACGGCCGTCCCGGCGCCAGGCTTCCTGCCGGGACGAGGTCCATCGTGCCACCCCCCTCAGCAGCCGGTTACGCCGGTTGACGGTGCCCGGGATGAGGAGCGGACAGGACGGGGGGAGCCTGGAGACCACCCCGCCGTCGAACCACCACAGGAGCAGCGATGCAGGAGCACGTCGGCTCGGAGCCGCCTCCCGGCCCGCCGGTAGCACTCGTCAGCGGCGGATCCCGCGGCCTGGGACTCGCCGTGGCCAGGGAGCTGGCCGGTCGCGGCTACCGGCTGGCGATCTGCGCCCGGGACGGGCAGGAACTCGGACGGGCCTGCCACGACCTGCTCGGACGAGGTGCGGAGGTACTCGCACACACCGCCGACCTCACCGAACCCGGAGCCCCGGAGGAGTTCGTCACCGCTGCCCGCCAGCGCTTCGGACGCATCGACTGGCTGGTCAACAACGCGGGCATCATCCAGGTGGGGCCCATGAGCGCCATGCGCGAGGACGATTTCCGCGCGGCCATGGAAGTGATGTTCTTCGCTCCGCTGGCCCTGGTACGCGCCGTGCTGCCGGTGATGCGCGCCCAGGGCGACGGCAGGATCGTGACCGTCACCTCGATCGGCGGCAAGGTCGCCGCACCCCACCTGCTGCCGTACGTCTGCGCCAAGTTCGCCGCGGTGGGCCTGGGGGAGGGCCTGCACGCCGAACTCGCCGGCACCGGCATCAGCGCCACCACCGTGGTACCCGGGCTGATGCGCACCGGATCGGACCGCCGCGCCCTCTTCCGCGGCCGGGAGGAGCGCGAGTACGCCTGGTTCTCCACCGCGGCCGCGCTCCCCGTGCTGTCCGCCGACGCCGACCGGGCGGCCCGCGCCATCGTCCGCGCCGGCCTGCTCCGCCGCTCCGAGGTGACCGTCGGACTGCCGGCCGCGCTCCTCTCCCGCGCCGCGGGGCTGGCCCCGGGCCTGTCGGCCCGCGCCTGCGGTTTGGTCGCGCGCGCCCTGCCCAGGACGGATTCCGCGGCCACCGAGCGGGAGCCGCTGGAAGGCCACCGCGCTGCCGGCCGGCTCGGCGGGCGGGTCCGCTGGATCGAGCGCGCTGTCACCGCGCTCAACAACCGGGCGGCCCGCCGCCTCAACGAAGAGCCCGGCTGAGGGCTCGCAAACAGCCGGAGCGACCCTGCGATGACCCTGCGCATCAGCCATCTGCACGCCGTGGAGATCCTGGACTCCCGGGCCAGACCGACCCTCGCCGTGACCCTCGCCACCCCCGAGGGCGTACAGGTCCGTGCCGCCGTACCCGCCGGGGCCTCGACGGGCTCACGAGAGGCGGTGGAGTCGCGCGACCGTGAGCGCGACCGGTACCAGGGGCAGGGCGTGCTGCGGGCCGTCGGCCACGTCAACGGTGAGATCGCCCGGGAGCTGGTCGGTCGGAGCTTCCCCACCGCCGCCGCGGTGGACGCCGAGCTGATCGCGCTGGACGGCACCGAGAACAAGACCCGGCTGGGCGCCAACGCGATCGTCGGAGTCTCCCTCGCCGCCACCCGTGCCGAGGCCGCCCAGCGCGGGCAGCAGCTCTGGCAGTTCCTCGCCGAGCTCTCCGGCACGGCCCCGCGACTGCCGGTGCCGCACTTCAACGTGGTCAACGGGGGAGCGCACGCCGCCAACGCCCTCGACTTCCAGGAGTTCATGCTCGCCCCCCTCGGCGCTCCGAGCATGGCCGAGGCGGTACGGGCCGCCTCGGAGGTCTACACCCGGCTCAAGGCCCGGCTCGCCGCCGCCGGCCACACCGTCTCGCTCGGGGACGAGGGCGGGTTCGCGCCCGCGCTGGAGCGCCCGGAAGAGGTCCTGGGCGAACTGGTGGCAGCCATCGAGGACGCCGGGTACACACCGGGCCGCGACGGTGTGGCCATCGCCCTGGACCCGGCCGCCAACGAGTTCCGCGCCGACGGCCACTACCGGGTCGCCGGTGCGGAGCTCAGCTCAGACCAGCTCATCGACCGCTACGAGGAGATCATCGACCGGTTCCCGGTGTGGAGCGTCGAGGACGGGCTCGCCGAAGACGACTGGGAGGGGTGGAGCCGGCTCACCGCACGGCTCGGCCCGCGCGCTCAGGTCATGGGCGACGACATCTTCGTCACCAACCCGGCGATCCTCCGGCGGGCCGTCGAGAGCGGCATCGGGAACGCAGCCCTGATCAAGGTCAACCAGATCGGCACCGTCTCCCAGACCCTGGAAGCCGTTCGAGTCTGCCGGGAGGCCGGCTACCGGCAGATGGTCTCCCACCGCTCCGGGGAGACCGACGACACCTTCATCGCCGACCTGGCCGTCGGCATCGGATGCGGCCAGATCAAGTCGGGCGCACCGGCGCGGGGGGAGCGGGTCGCGAAGTACAACCGGCTCCTGGAGATCGACGACGCGACCGCGGACTCCCTGCCGTACGGGGTCGCCGTGAGATGACCCGGTCGGCCTGCCGGCGACGGGCGGTCGCCACCGCTTCGGCAGCGCCGCTGCCCGCTCCGGCCGGGCGGACCGGGCACGACCGCGTTAAGCTGGCCGCGCGGCCGTGCCCAGGCCGCACGGCGGTGGGGCCCGCCGTACCCGAACCGCGGCGCGGCCGCCGCCAACGGTCCCTACTTGTGATGACGCGTCATGCCCCCAGGCATGCCCGCCCCAGCGAGTAGGAGAGCACATGGGAGAGTCACCGCCCCCCATGGTCAACGAACCCACCGACCCCGACGTCGATCTCCGTCTGCCGCCGCGGCGCCCCGGGCGCCGACACGGTCAGCTCCCCATCGTCGTCGCGGTCGCGGTCGGCGGTGCCGTGGGAGCAGCCGCCCGGTACGGGGCGGCGCTGCTGTGGCCCACCGCGACCGGTGCCTTCCCATGGACGACCCTGCTGGTGAACGTGGTCGGCTGTGCCGTCATCGGCGTCTTCATGGTGGTCATTACCGAGCTGTGGACCCCGCACCCGCTGCTGCGCCCCTTCTTCGGCACCGGGGTCCTGGGCGGGTTCACCACCTTCTCCACCTACGCCGTCGACATCCAGCGTCTGCTCAGCGGCGGACACCTCCGCACCGGGCTCGGCTACCTCGCCCTCACACTGGCGGCGGCGCTCGGCGCGGTGTGGGTGAGCGCGGCCCTCACCCGTCGCGTCATCTCCGGGAGGCAGCCGTGAAACTCACCGGTAGGGCACAGCGCCTGACCATCCTCATCGGGGAGAACGACTCCTGGCGCCACAAGCCGCTGTCCGCCGAGATCGTGCACCGCGCCCACGCCGCCGGACTTCCGGGCGCCTCCGTCTTCCGGGGCATCGAGGGGTTCGGCGCGTCGTCGATGATCCACACCCAACGGCTGCTGTCGCTGAGCGAGGACCTCCCGGTAGCCGTGGTGATCATCGACTCGCACGAGCGGATCCAGGCGTTCCTCGGGCAGTTGGACGAATTGCTGGTGGAGGCCCTGGTCGTCCTCGACGACTGCGAGGTCATCCGCTACACCGCCGAGGGAGGAGACGGGCAGTGAACTGGCTCCTGGTGATCGTCGGTGCCATGGTCGGAGCGCCACTGCGCTACCTCACCGACCGAGCCGTGCAGAGGAGGCACGACACGCTGTTCCCCTGGGGGACCCTCACCGTCAACCTCCTCGGCTGCCTGGTGTTCGGCCTGCTCCTCGGGGCGGCCGAAGGGGGGAGCGTCTCCCCGGAGCTCCGACTCCTGATCGGCACCGGATTCTGCGGTGCGCTGACCACGTACTCGACGTTCTCCTACGAGACGCTGCGCCTGGCCGAGGAAGGAGCCGGCCTCTTCGCGGCGGCCAACGTGGCGGCCGGTGTGCTGCTCGGGTTGGGGGCCGCCTTCGCCGGTGTGGCCGGTGCCCAGGCGCTGTGGAGCTGAGTGTGTGCGGAGAACGTCTGGGGAGAGGAGGGAACGCCGGGACACCGCCCGTTGCGTTGCCCGACCGCCCGCACCACGCGGATTCACCGCCGCTCCGGCCGGCGAAACCGCCCGACCCGCCCGCCAACCGGACCGCCCGCGGAGCAGCCCGCCGCAGCGGCGCCCGGTGTCGCCCCGCACACCGCACCCCGCCACAGGGCCGCGGGGCAGCCCCACGCCTGTCACCTCCGGAAAGGACGGACCTTCCCTTGGACTGCTACGAGTGCCACATCGGCGACCGGCGGACCACCGCCGTCGCCGTCTGCCGCAACTGCGGCGCCGCGCTCTGCCCGTCCCATCTCCACAGCCGGCCGCAGGTCCCGCACCGAGTCCGCGGCACCGGCCCGACCACCGGACCCCCGGCCGCCCGCCGCATCCTCTGCCCGACCTGTTCGGCAGCCGAAAGCACCCCCTGAAGGCCGACCGCCGTGACCGGCGGTCGGAGGCGGCCCGAGCCGCCGGTCACGGCGGTCGTCCGGTCAGCCACCCGGTCGGTGTACTTCCGCCGCACCACCGGACCGACCACCGCCGCCCGAGCCGTCACCACGACCACGAGGAGCGCGAAATGCCCATCCGCAGGTTGGTGCTCGACATCGACAAGACCGTCGCCGAACCCCGTCTGGTGGACCTCGCTCGGGCCATCGAGGAGTCCCCGGGGGTCCGGGCGGTGAACATCAGTGTCACCGAGATCGACATCGAGACGGTCGGTACGGACGTCACCGTCGAGGGCGAGGACATCGACGTCGAAGTGCTGACGAGGAACATCGAACGCACCGGGGCCGTGGTGCACAGTGTGGACGAGGTGGTCGCCGGGGACTACACGCTCGAGCACACGCCGCGATCACGGTGATCGACGCGGCTCGACGGCTGGCGGGCCAGACGCGGCTGCCGACCGTCCTCGGCCTGACCGACGGGCTCCTCAACGCCCTCACACTCGCCAGCTCCTCCCTGCTGGGCACCGGATCCCCCGCCACCCTCTCGCTCGCCGCCCGGGTCGGCTGCGTAGCCCTGGTGACCTCGGCGTTCACCATGTTTGTAGCCGACTACGCCGAGCAGCGAGCGCACCTGGTCCGCGCCGCCAAAGAGCTCAACCTGATCAGCCGGGGACATCTCGCCACCACCCGGCTGGGCCAGTTGGCGGCCATGCGCTCCACCCGGGCCATGGCCGTGGCGGCGGTCTCCAGCTTCGTGGGCGCGGGTCTTCCCCTGCTCCTGGGGGTGCTGATCCCCGGCCCCTCCTGGATCGTGATCCTGCTGGCCATCGCGGCCCTCTCGGCGCTGGGAGCCTCCCTCGCCCACGCCTTCCAGGGGCGTAAGGGACGGTGGGCCCTGGCGATGGGCTGCGGGGCGGTGGCCGTCACCTGGATCGGGGACATCCTGCACATCACCTGAGAAACACCCGGCAGGCCGAGGCTCCCGGCAACCGTGACCGTCGTACGGCAACCTACGCCCAGGAGCGGAGGCCGCGAGGGCCACCGTCCCCGGGACCGCAGAGCGGCCGCAGCGGACCGTCCGGGCCGCGCAATCGGTGAAGGAGCAGTCGTCAGATGACCGGCGATCCCCAGCCAGACAGCGCACTGGACCAGGCCCGCGCCTATCTGCAACTGGTGGCCGAGGCCACCACCGCGCTCGCCAGCAGTCCGGACGGCGAGGAGGGGGTGCGCCGACTCGCCCGCCTGACCGTTCCGCGCCTCGGCCGGGCGTGTGTGGTCGACCTCCTCGAAGGCCGCCGCATCCAACGCGTGGAGGTGGCGCACGCGGAGGCCTCGGACGCGCTGCTCGGAACGCTCGCCTCGGAGAGCTTCGCCCTCCCGGACGCCTCCGCGCTGACGCTCACCCGGGTGCTCCGCGGCGCCGGACCGCTGACCGTCGCCGACATGGTCGAGGAAGCAGGTTCCGGCACCGCTCTCGGCGACGCGCAGCGGAGACTCTGCTACGCGCTCGACGCGCGGTCGGGGCTCATCGTGCCGCTGGTGGCCCGTCACCGGATCCTCGGCGCGCTCACCTTCCTGCGCTCCCCGACCGACCCGGCCTTCGGCGAGGAGGAGCGGGCGCTCGCCGCCGAACTCGGGCACTGGGGCGCCCTGGTGCTGGACAACTCGCGCCTCTACCGCCTGCACCAGCGGGCGGCCGAGGAAGTACAGCGCTCCCTCCTGCCCAACCTCGACAGCCTCGGAGAGTGGCCACTGACGGCCAGGTACCTGCCGGCCCAGGAGCGCGCCGAGGTCGGCGGAGACTGGTACGACGCCTTCCACGTTCCCGACGGCTCGACGATGCTGGCCATCGGGGACGTCATCGGCCACGACCTGACCGCCGCGCTGCACATGTCCGAGCTGCGGAACATGGCCCGGGCGCTCACCTACGACAGCAGGGACACCCCGGGCGGGGTGATGCGTCGCCTGGACCGCGTCATGCAGGGCCTGACCGACATCCAGCTGGTCACCGCGATCATCGGGCGGATCCGCATGCTCCCGAACGGCGAGGGCCAACTGCAGTGGAGCAACGCCGGCCACCCGCCTCCCCTGGTGACCAGGTTCGACGGCCGGACCAGCCTGCTGGAGGCCGATCCGGACCCGGTCCTGGGGGCGGACACCGGACTCAGCCGCACCGATCACCTGGAGACGCTGCCCCCGCACTCGACCCTGCTGCTCTACACCGACGGACTGGTCGAGCGGCCGGGTGAGAGCCTCACCCAGGGCCTGATCCGGCTGCGGCAGCACGCCGCCGCGCTGGCCGGTCAACCACTCGACGTCTTCTGCGACGAACTGCTGGCCCGCATGGTGATCGACTACCAGGACGACGTCGCCCTGCTCGCCCTCCGGGTGCCCGGATGAGGCCGCCGACGCCCGTGGAGCACGCCGCCCCGCGCCAGCACCAGGACGAGGCCCGAGGGGACACCCCGGCGGGCCGTCAGCACCACCAACGTGTCCGACGACCAGGAGGCTGCCCCATGACCCCCCGCCTGTTCAGAGCCCTACCGGACTACCACCGCGACGCCCTCACCAGCGCCGCCAGGGACGTCGTGTTCCCGCAGGACACCCGGATCTTCGAGGAGGGCGGGCCGGCCGAGAACTTCTGGATCATCCACTCCGGCACCGTCAGCCTCGACCTGGAAGTCCCGGGACGCGGCCGGATCACGGTCGAGAACCTCGGCATGGGCGACCTGCTCGGCTGGTCCTGGCTGTTCCCGCCGTACACCTGGCACTTCGGTGCCGAGGCCTTCAGCACGGTGCGCGCTTACGAGTTCGACAGCGGCCGGGTGCGGAGCCTGTGCGAGGAGGACCCCGCGCTGGGCTACGGGCTGGCGCGCTCCGTGGCCGAGATCCTCGCCCGCCGCCTTGAGACGTCCCGCACCAAGCTGGTCGACCTCTACGCCAGGCACGGTGGCCCCGGGCTGTGAGCCGAGCGCGCCCCTGCACCAGCCCAGGTGACCACCGCGGCGCACCCCTCACCCGCCCGCAGGGGTACCGGGGAGATCCACCGCGCGCCTGGCCCCGGTGCCACCGCGGAGCGGCGTTTGCCCGGTGACCGCGGCGGGAACCCGCGCACAACGGTGGTGCACATCGGGCGTCGCGGCACCGTGCACGCCGGATGCGCAGGAACCTGCCGACCCGTCGGCTGGGGAAGCCGGCCAGCCGACCGTTAGGAGCATGCGTCATGGTGGGCAAGAAGATGGAGGGGAACGAGGAACAGCGCCGCGCGGCGGGCCGTGCGGCCAAGCGTCAGGAGAAGGATCCCAGCGATCTCCACGAGACGACGGGCGCCTCGAAGCAGCCCTCGCACCTCACCGGGCGCCGCTCGGTGACGCACGAGGAGCGGGTGGCGACGTTGCACCAGGGGAAGCAGCAGGACCCCGACCGGCTCGATGAACGCCGGATGCGACCGGAGCCCGCGCCGGAGCCCGAGAGGAATTTCCGCGAACGGGGCGCCCCGCGGTACTCCGACGCGCACGAGCAGGTCTTCAGCGCGGTGTCGACGCTGGAAGCCAGGGAGGGACGGGGCCCGTTCCTCGACGAGATCGCCAGGGAGGCGGACATGGAGCGCGGGAAGACCCGAGCCCTCCTCCGCGACCTGGCCACCGTGCACCGGTTGGTCACCGAACTCCAGGGCGGGGGCGGCGACACCCCGGACCAGGGGACCCGGTTCGAGGTCAAGCCGCGCGTCTGAGGCGGCGCGGCCCCTCATGCCGGGGGAGACCCCGCCGCCTCAGGTGACGGGGTCATCGCACCGTACGGCGGACGGCGGTGGCCTGGCCGCGCACGCCCGCGCAGCGGCCGACCGCCGCCCGCCCGACGGTTCGACGCGTGCCCCTCCGAATCCACGTCCCGACCCTGGAGCTGACCCTTCCGCATCGGTCCTGCCCGACCGTGCGGTGACCCGGTCCCGTCCGGCAGGGCGGGACCGGCCCGACGGACCCCCTCGCAGCGGAGGTGCGGGATGTACATCTACACCATGCGCAAGGCGCGGCTGGCACACGGCGACAAGGTCGTCCTCGACGACGTCACCCTGGCCTTCCTCGCCGGGGCCAAGATCGGCGTGGTGGGCCCGAACGGCGCGGGGAAGTCGAGCGTGCTGCGGATCATGGCCGGACTCTCCACCCCGACCGGGGGCGACGCCTTCGCCGCCCCCGGTACGAGCATCGGCATCCTCGAACAGGAGCCGGCCCTGGACGAGGAGACCACCGTCCGCGGCAACGTCGAACACGCCGTCGCCGACATCCGCTACAAACTGCACCGCTACGAGGAGGTCACCGCCCGGCTCGCCGAGGCCGACGGGGAGGAGATGCAGCAACTGCTCGACGAACTCGGCGCCCTCCAGGAGACCCTCGACCACCTCGGCGCCTGGGACCTCGACTCCCGGTTGGAGCAGGCCATGGACGCCCTCCGCTGCCCACCCCCCGAAACCGCCGTGCCCACGCTGTCCGGCGGAGAACGACGCAGGGTCGCGCTGTGCAGGCTGCTGCTCTCCCAGCCGGACCTGCTCCTGCTGGACGAGCCGACGAACCACCTGGACGCCGAGTCCGTGGGCTGGCTGGAACAGCACCTGGCGGACTATCCGGGGACCGTCGTCGCCGTGACCCACGACCGCTACTTCCTGGACAACGTGGCCCAGTGGATCCTGGAGCTCGACCGCGGCCACGCCCACCCCTACGAGGGCAACTACTCCACCTACCTGGAGACGAAGGCGGCCCGGCTCACCGTCGAAGGACAGCGGGACGCCAAGCGGCAGAAACGGCTGAACGAAGAGCTCCAGTGGGTGCGTTCCGGCCCCCGAGGACGGCACGCGAAGTCCAGGGCGCGCCTGCGCCGTTACGAGGAGCTGGCCGCCGAGGCCGACCGCACCCGCAAGCTGGACTTTGAGGAGATCCAGATCCCGCCCGGCCCCCGCCTCGGCAGCCTCGTCCTGGAAGCCGACCACCTCACCAAGGGCTTCGGCCGTCGCCTCCTGTGGGAGGACGTCTCCTTCTCCCTCCCCCGGGGCGGCATCGTGGGCGTGCTCGGCCCCAACGGCGTCGGCAAGACCACCCTCTTCCAGATGATCGCCGGCCGGGAGCAGCCCGACGCCGGAACGCTGCGAGTCGGTGAGACGGTCCGCATCTCCTACGTGGACCAGAGCCGGGCCGGGCTCGACGCGTCGCTCAGCGTCTGGGAGGCCGTCTCCGGCGGGCAGGAGCACATCCCGATCGGCCGCACCGAGATGCCCTCCCGGGCCTATGTGGCCACCTTCGGTTTCAAGGGCCCCGACCAGCAGAAACCCGTCGCGGTGCTCTCCGGAGGAGAGCGCAACCGCCTCAACCTGGCGCTCACCCTCAAGCAGGGCGGCAACCTCCTGCTGCTCGACGAGCCCACCAACGACCTCGACGTGGAGACCCTCGCCTCGCTGGAGAGCGCGCTGCTGGACTTTCCCGGCTGCGCCGTGGTCACCGCGCACGACCGCTGGTTCCTGGACCGGACCGCCACCCACATCCTCGCCTGGGAGGGCGGCGCCAACTGGTTCTGGTTCGAGGGGAACTTCGCCGACTACGAGGCCAACAAGGCCGAGCGGCTCGGCGAGGAGGCCGCCCGCCCCCATGCGGTCACCCACCGCCGGCTCGCCCGCAGCTGACGCGGTGCCCACCCCGTGACGTGCAGGAGCAGCCATGACGGGAGCAGAACCGGACGCGGCCGGAGCGGCCCTGCGTGAGGCGGAGCTGATCGCGGTCAACGCCAAGTGGCGCATCTGCGAGGCGCGGGCGCTGGCCCGTCTCGCCGGCCGCCCCGGACTGGCCTGCGCCCCGCTCTTCCCCGAGCACCCGATCATCCAGGTCGTCACCCTCGACGGCCGCCAACTGGGCCGGATCCGCCTGAGCCGGACGGGCGGCCCCCCGCGGTGGATCGCCACCCCGGTCGGCAGCGCCCAGGAGATCGGGGGCTACCGGAGCGCACGCGCCGCGGCACGCGCGCTCGCCCGCGTCCACCGCCGCGGCCTCTGGCGCCTGCGGCGGGTCAGCTGCCTGCCGTCCGAGGAGGCGGCCCCTCCCGAGTGAGGCCGCGCGACGGCCCGGCTCCGGGGGAGCAGCGGGGCCTGTGCGCGGCTGCTCACGGCGGAGGCCTGCGGTCCTCTTCCCGATCCTGCGGCTCGGCCCGTCGGCCCCTGCGATGTCGCCGCACCTGCCACACGGTCAGCAGCGCGACTACCAGTACGGCGATCACCACGGCGCTGACCTGGCCGGTGAGGTGCTCCACCTGTTCGTAGGCGTGGCCGGCCAGATAGCCCAGAAGGGTGAACCCAATGCCCCAGGTCACCCCACCCAGGGCGTTGAAGAGGAGGAACGTGCGGTACCGCATGTGCGAGGCGCCGGCCAGGGCGGGCATCACCGCGCGGAAGAACGCCAGGTAGCGGGCGATGAACACCGCGGCCGGCCCCCGCCGGCGGACCAGGTTCTGCGCACTGTCGACCCGGCTCCGGTGACGGCGCAGCGCACGGGTGGCCAGCACCCTGGGCCCGGCACGGCGACCGACCTCGTAACCGACGGAGTCCCCGACGACGGAGGCGAACACGATGAGCCCCGCCATCCAGTAGAGCGAGACATCGTGCCGTGAGGCCAGGAACCCGCCGACGATGGCAGCCGTCTCCCCCGGCAGCAGAAAACCGAAGAACAGAGCGTCCTCGAAGAAGACCAGAGCGGTGATGACCGCGTAGACGGCGGTGCTCGGAAGGCCGGCCAGCCAGTCGGTGATCGTGTTCAAGGGCCGAGAACCCTTCCGGGCGAGGAGCGCGTGGGCGGGGCGGCCGCCAGGAGCCGCTCCGACGGAGGGTGCCCGCAACCGCCGCGACCGGCTGCCGACGGTCTTGCGCCGGTGGCGGTCGGTTCCCTCCCCCACGGCTTGCGGAAGTAAACGAGCGCTGATCGCGGCGGGTGACGTCCTTTCGGCCCAACGGCGCAGGAAGCAGCCCGCTCCTCGCAATACCCTGGACCCATGGCCCGACCGAACAAGGACGTCGAGGCTCTGCTCCAGGAGTACGCGGAGCTGCTCCTGATCACCGGCGGAGACGCTTTCAAGGCGCGAGCCTACGAGAAGGCCGCACGTGCGATCGGAGGCCACCACGCGGACGTCTCCCAGCTCGACACCAAAGGGCTGCGGGAGATCCCGAACGTGGGCAAGTCCATCGCGGAGAAGGTCACCGAGTACCTGCGCACCGGGGCGATGCCCGTGGTGGAGGAGGCCCGGGCCGAAGTGCCGGCCGGGGTCCGCCAGCTCATGGCCATCCCCACCCTCGGCCCGAAGAAGGCGGCGACGCTCTACGAGGACCTCGGGGTCTCCTCCGTGTCGGAGCTGGTCGCGGCCATCGAGCGGGAACAGCTCCGCGGCGTCAAGGGCTTCGGCCCGAAGACCGAGGAGAACATCCTCCACGGCATCCGGCTGATGCGGGAGGTCGGCGACCGGGTGCCGATCAGCGTGGCCATGGACGTCGCCGAGGGCATCGTCGCACAGCTCTCCTCGGTTCCCGGCTGCGAAGACTGTGTGTACGCGGGGTCGCTGCGCAGAATGCGCGAGACGGTCGGCGATGTCGACATCCTCGTGGCCGCGGACCGCTCCGGGCCCTTCATGGAGGCCTTCACGGCGCTGCCGCAGGTGTCCGAGGTCATCGCCCGTGGAGAGAAGAAGACCTCCATCCGTACGGCCGAGGGCCTACAGGTCGATCTCCGGGTGGTCCCCCCCGACTCCTGGGGCGCCGGACTGCTGTACTTCACCGGCTCCAAGGCCCACAACATCCGGGTTCGCGAGATGGCCGTACGCCACAAGTACAAGCTCTCCGAGTACGGACTCTTCCACGCGAAGAGTGGAAGGAAGATCGTCTCGGCGAGCGAGGAGGAGGTGTACGCGCGGCTGGGGCTGCCGTGGATCCCGCCGACCCTGCGCGAGGACCGCGGGGAGGTCGCGGCCGGTCTGCGGGGCGAACTCCCGGAGCTGCTGGCTGAGTCGGACATCAAGGGGGACCTGCACAGTCACACCGACCTCACCGACGGCCTCGCCCCGTTGGAGGAGATGGTGGCCGCCGCGGCACGCCGGGGCTGGCGGTACTTCGCCGTCACCGACCACGCCCCCAACCTGTACATGCAGCGGATGACGGACGAGAAGATGCTGGCCCAGCGGGCACGCGTGCGCGAACTGGATGGCAGCCAGCGGCACCTGCGCCTGCTGCACGGGGTCGAACTCAACATCGACCCGGACGGCGGTGTCGACTGGCCCGAGGAGTTCCTGGCGGAGTTCGATGTCTGCGTCGCCTCGGTGCACTCGCACTTCGGACAGGGCCGAGCCGACGCGACCCGGCGCCTGGTCCGGGCGTGTGAGAACCCGCGGGTGAACATCGTCGGGCATCCGACCACCCGGATCCTCGGCAAGCGGAAGGAGATCGAGGCGGACCTGGACGAGGTCTTCGCGGCCTGCGCCCGTACCGGCACTGCGCTGGAGGTCAACGCCCACCCGGCCCGACTCGACCTCTCCGACGAGAACATCCTGCGGGCGAAGCGGTACGGGGTGAAGTTCGCGGTGAACACCGACGCCCACTCACCCGTCGAGTTCGACCACCTGCGCTACGGGGTGGGCACGGCGCAGCGGGGCTGGCTGACGACCGAGGACGTGATCAACGCCTGGCCGCTGCCGCGCCTGCGGCGTTTCCTGCGGAAGACGGGAATGTCATCATCGCCCTGATGGCGCGACAGTCTCAGTACCACCGACCAGGCAGGAGGCTGGGAATTGAATGCCGAGGAGCGGCAAGGCCAGGCGGAGAAGGGCGAGTTCCACCGGTCCGTCAGCCATTTCGCGGACCGTATCACCGCGGACGGCAGAGACGGCTGGCCCGTGGAACCGGGACGTTACCGGCTGGTCGTGAGCCGGGCGTGTCCCTGGGCGAACCGGGCCATGATCTCGCGGCGGCTCCTCGGACTGGAGTCCGCCATCTCGCTGGCGATCACCGATCCCCTGCAGGACGAGCGGAGCTGGCGTTTCACCCTTGATCCGGACGACAGGGACCCGGTGCTCGGCATCCGCTTCCTGAGCGAGGCGTACGACGCGAGGGAGAGGGACTATCCCGGTGGAGTGAGCGTTCCCGCGATCGTGGACGTCCCCAGTGGCAGGCTCGTCACCAACGACTTCCAGCGCATCACCCTCGACTTCGCCACCGAGTGGGGGGCGCTCCACCGCGAGGGGGCGCCGGACCTCTATCCCCAGCAGTCGCGCCAGGAGATCGACGAGGTGATGGAGAGGGTCTACCGGGAGGTCAACAACGGGGTGTACCGCGCCGGTTTCGCCCGGCGGCAGAACGCCTACGAGCGGGCGTTCCAGGGGGTCTTCCGGTGTTTCGACTGGCTCTCCGACCGGCTGTCGCGGCAGCGCTTCCTGGTCGGCGAGACGATCACCGAAGCCGATATCCGGCTGTTCACCACGCTCGCCCGCTTCGACGCCGTCTACCACGGGCACTTCAAGTGCAACCGGAACAAGCTCAGCGAGGATCCCGTGCTCTGGGCCTACGCCCGCGACCTGTTCCAGACGCCGGGGTTCGGTGACACCACCGACTTCGCCCACATCAAGCGCCACTATTACCAGGTGCACACCAACATCAACCCGACCGGGATCGTCCCCCTGGGGCCGGACCTGAGCGGTTGGCTGACGCCGCACGGCCGTGAGCAGCTCGGCGGGCGGCCCTTCGGCGACGGCACCCCGCCGCCACCCGTGCCGGCGGCGGAGCAGGTGCCCCCCGAGGGGCAGGCCCGGCAGGTCTGACCCCCCGGCTGCGGCCGGTCGGGCGAGTGCGGGAAGGAACAACTTCGAACACGCCCGACCGGCCGGTGGTCGGATCGACGTGAGAGCGCCGGAACATACTCCTCATCGCTCGTTCAGAAATGTTGTTTTTTGTGCGATCTCGCTGAGACCTCCATCATTGACCGTAGACATCTCTGTACATAGGCTCAGAGTTGTTTATGGTTGTCTCCACACAAAAAGTGGGGGTGTTGTTCAGATGAAGATCGCGGTAGTAGGCAGTTACGGCGCGGGTCTCACCATGCGGGTGCCGAAGGCCCCGGCACCGGGCGAGACCGTCTCCGGCGGGGTGTTCGACCCGGGCCCCGGAGGCAAGGGCAGTAACCAGGCCATCGGCGCCGCTCGGCTGGGCGCCGAAGTGTCGCTGCTGACAGCCGTCGGCGACGACGACTACGGTCGGGCGGCGCGGGAGCTGTGGCGCCGCGAAGGTGTCGGGGCCGAGCACGTGCTGACGGGCCAGGCACCGACCATGGTCGGCTTCATCATGGTCGAGCCCTCCGGGGAGAACCGGATCACCATCGCTCCCGGAGCGTTGGACGAGCTGGACGCCGCCGCGGTCGAGTCGTTCGGAGCGGAGATCGCCTCCGCCGACGTTCTGGTCGTCTCCATGGAGATCCCCGAGGACGCGGTGCTGGCCGCACTCCGGACGGGCCGTGAGGTCGGCACCCGGACGGTGCTCAACCCGGCCCCCGCCCGACCGCTGCCGGAGGGCAGCTGGTCGCTGATCGACGTGATCACCCCCAACCAGACCGAGGCCTCGGTCGTCCTCGGCCTCGCAGAGGAGCACGGACGGGAGGACCGGCAGCTGGTCCGCGCCCTGCAGGAGCGCACCGGAGGAGCCGCCGTCCTCACCCGGGGAGCCGAGGGCGCACTGATCGCCGACCCCTCCGGCGTCACGCTGGTGCCGCCCCACCGGGTCGGAAACGTCGTGGACACCACGGGTGCCGGTGACTCCTTCAACGCCGCCCTGGCCGTCGCCCTCGCCGAAGGGCGCGATCTCGAACAGGCAGCGGAGTTCGCCGCCGCGGCCGGGGCGCACACCGTGACCATCGCCGGTGTCGTTCCCGCGCTGCCCACCAGAGACCAGCTGAACGCCTGGATTGGAACCGCCCCATGACCTCGACCACCGCCTCCCCCAGGGAACTGTCCCTGTCGTTCCGGAGACTGCTGCACGCCCGGGAATCGGGCGTCTTCGCGGCGCTCGTCCTGCTCTTCCTGCTGGGCGTCGTGCTCTCGCCGAGCTTCGCCCAGTCCGACAACCTCCTCTCGGTCGGCCAGCAGATCGCGCAGATCGGCATCATGGCGGTCGGCGCGACCTTCGTGATCCTCAACGGTGAGATCGACCTCTCCGTTGGTTCCACCTACGCCCTCTCGGCGATCTGCACCGGCATGCTGATCTCGAACGGCTGGAGCTGGCCGCTGGCGATGTGCCTGGGCCTCGCCGTGGGGGCCGTCGCCGGACTCCTCAACGGCCTGGCCGTCGTCGTGCTCGGCGTGCCGTCCTTCATCGTGACCCTCGGTACCCTCAGCGTGTTCCGCGGGATCGCGCTGCTGATCTCCGACGGCGCCCCCATCTCCCTGAGCTCCTCGCAGGCAGGTGTAGCCGACTTCAACCTCCTGGGGCAGGGGCGGCTCTTCGGCCTGATCCCGATGCAGTTCGTCTTCTTCGCCCTCGTCGCCGCCGCCGGCGTCCTGCTCCTGTCCCGCTCGCGCTTCGGCTTCAACACCTACGCCGTCGGCGGCAACCAGGAGGCCGCCCGACTGGTGGCCGTCGACGTCAAGCGGGTCAAGCTGACGGCCTTCGTCCTCTCCGGTTTCACCGCCGCGCTCGCCGGAGTGCTCGGCCTGTCCTTCCTCTCCTATGTGCAGGGAGTCACCGGCCAGGGGCTCGAACTGACCGTGATCTCGGCGGTCATCATCGGCGGCGCCGCACTCTTCGGCGGTTCCGGCACCATGTGGGGAACCATCATCGGTGTCGCCTTCATCGGCCTGCTGCAGAACATCCTCAACATCAAGGGGATCTCCTCCTTCTGGCAGACCGTCGTCACCGGCCTCGTGATCATCGCGGCCGTCGCGGCCGACACCTGGCAGCGCAAGCGGAAGAGCCGGGCCTGAGCCACGGCTCCGATCTCCGACCACCAACGGCGACCAGCCGGCAGGCCCCTCGCCGTACCCGTCACCCCTCCCTCCCGTCGGACCCCGGACAGACCCAGGAGCGCCCCGATGTCCCCTCGCACCACAGCCAAGAGTTTCGTCGTCGCGACCACCCTCGCCCTCACCCTCAGCGCCTGCGGAGTCGTCACCTCCGGCAACTCCGGGGGCTCCACCGACGGGTCCTTCGAACTCGCCTCCTACATCCAGCAGCGCGTCGATGACGGCAAGCCGTTGCGGATCAAGCTCAGCTACCACGACCCCTCGCTGGCCTTCGCCACGCCGATCGGCGCCGGCATGAAGAGCGCCGGCAAGGAACTGGGCGCCGATGTCGACCTCATCGGCCCCACCGGCGGCGACGCCGGCCAGCAGGTGTCGGAGATACAGACGCTCATCCAGCAGAAGGCGGTGGACGGCCTGGCCGTCTCCTCGGCCTCCAGCGACGCGCTCAAGCCGGTGATCGCCCAGGCATACGACGCCGGCATCCCGATCATCTCCTTCAACACCGACAACCCCGACTCCAAGCAGATGGGCTTCGTCGGCCAGGACCTCAAGAAGTCCGGCAAGGCCCAGGCCGAGCAGTTGCGCAAGGAACTGGACGGCACCAACGACGGCAAGGTCGTCGTCTTCTCGGTGGACACCGGCGCAGGCTGGTCGCACGACCGGTTCAACGGATTCAAGAAGGGCCTGGCCGACAGCGGTCTGAAGGTCGTGGGCCCGGTGAACGTCGGCAACGAACCCAGCTCCGCCTACAACACCGTCGAATCGACCATGGCGGGCCAGAAGGACGTCGTGGCCATCGCGGGTCTCGACTGCTGCTCCACCACCGCCGCCGCCAAGTGGGTCGCGCAGTCCGGCAAGAGCGACGCCATCTCCATGGGCGGCTTCGACCTGCTGACCCAGACCGCCGAGTACCTCGACGACGGAGTCCTGAACTTCACCATCAGCCAGAACCCCGCTGAGCAGGGCTACCAGGCGGTGAAGGTGCTGCACGACTTCCTCACCGACGGCAAGGAGATCACCGGCGTCGACACCGGCTCGGAGTTCATCACCAAGAAGAACCTCGACGAAGCGACAGTGGAGGACTGATGGCCGCACGCCACGCCGTCTCCGGGAGGGCGACCTCCCGGGACATCCACCCGTCCGGCAGCCCGGCTCCGCAGCAGCAGGCTGAGGGCGTGCCCACCCCGGCCATCCGTATCCGCGGCCTGTCCCGCAACTTCGGCCCGGTGCGCGCCCTCACCGATGTCTCCTTCGACGTCCCGACCGGCGAGATCACCGCGCTACTCGGGGAGAACGGCGCCGGTAAGTCCACGCTGCTGAAGATCCTGGCCGGTCTCCAGCCGCCCAGCGACGGCAGCGTCACCGTCTTCGGTGAGGAGGTCACCTCCTTCTCCCCGAGCACCATGCTCGGCCGACACGGTGTCGCGATCGTTCCCCAGGAACTCGCGCTGCTGCCCGACCGCAGCGTGGCCGAGAACGTGCTCAGCGGCATCGAGCCGGGACACCGGTGGTTCCCCTCCAGGCGCCAGATGCTCAAGCGCACCACCGAACTGCTGGCCGAACTCGATCTGCGACTGGACCCCACGGCGGTCGTCCGGTCCCTGGACCTGGCCACGCAGCAACTCATCGTGGTGGCCAGGTCGGTCGCCCGTGGCTGCCGCGTCCTGATCCTGGACGAGCCGACCGCCATGCTGACCCCCGCCGAGGCCGAGCGACTGTTCGCCCTGATGGAGAAGCTCAAGGCGGGCGGGACCACGATGCTCTACGTCTCGCACCGGATGCCGGAGGTCTTCCGGCTGGCCGACCAGATCGAGGTGCTGCGGGACGGTGCCCACGTCGCCTCCTGGCGCAGCGCCCAGACCACCCCGGACCAGGCCGTCGCCGCGATGGTCGGCCGGGAACTCGGCCAGTTCTCCCGACGGACCGCGCCCTCGGCCGAACCCTCGGGAGAGCCCGCGCTGCGGGTGACCAGGCTGAGCGGGCGCCGTCACCACGACGTCTCCTTCGAGCTGCGGCCGGGGCAGATCCTCGGCGTCGCCGGGCTGCCGGACTCCGGCCGGGTGGAACTGCTCCACAACATCTTCGGCGGCGAGCGGGGGAGCGGGGGCACGGTGGAGCTGGTGGGGAAGCCCTACCAGCAGCGCACCCCGATCGCCAGCGTCGAGCGCCGCCTGGCGTTCGTGCCGGGGGAGCGACGGGCGCAGGGCCTCCTCAGCAGCATGAGCGTGGGCGAGAACATCGGTGTGCTCACCGCCAAGTCGCTGAGCCGGTTCGGCCTCATCCGCCGCCGCGCCTTCGACCGACAGGCGGCCGAGCAGGCCGGGCGGCTCCGGGTCAAGACCGCCTCCATGGGACAGCCCATCACCAGTCTCTCCGGCGGCAACCAGCAGAAGGCCGTGCTCGGCCGCTGGCTGGCGATCAACCCCGACGTGCTGATCCTCGACGAACCGACGCGCGGTGTGGACGTCGGGGCGAAAGCGGAGATCTACGAGCAGTTGTTCGCGCTGGCGGACCGGGGCCTGGCGATCCTCTGCTCCTCCTCTGACCTACCGGAACTCCTCACCCTGACCGATCACATCCTGGTCATGAGCCAGGGGCGCCTGGTCACCACGGTCCCGACCGCCGAGGCGACCGAGGAATCGATCATGACGCTGGCCACCGGTGCGGCCCCGGCCGCCTGACCCCCGGACGACAGCCCTCCTCCGCCCTCCGCCTCCAGGAAAGGAACGAACCATGAAACGCAACGGCATCCTCAACGCCGAACTGAGCGGGGCGCTCGCCACACTCGGCCACACCGACCTGCTGATGGTGGTGGACGCGGGCTTCCCCATTCCGCGAGAAGCCCACCGAGTGGATCTCGCGCTCGCCGAGAACCTGCCGGACCTGCGGACCGTACTCGGACTGATCGCCGACGAACTGATCGTCGAGGGCGTGGTGCGCGCCGAGGACGTGCCGAGCAACAACCCCCGCCTCGACGCCTGGCTGCGGGACCGCTTCGCGGACGCCGAGTTCACCACCCGGCCACACGCCGACATGCTGGGCGAACTGGCCCGGCAGGCCAAGGTCATCGTGCGCACCGGTGCCTTCGAGCCGTGGGGGAACATCGGTCTCCTCTGCGGCGTGGACGTCCCCCGGTGGTTCGGCGGCGAAGGCGTCATCGTCCCCGACTACTACGCATCCAAGCTTTGAGACGTTGCGGTGAACCGACCGCATCCGTTTGATCACAAGGAGAGAGACCTCGTGTCCGACAGCACTGTGGCGACTGCCGAGCTGCCCCTCAGCGCGGCTGAACTGGCGCCCTACATCCAGCACACCAGGATCGAGTCCGACGCCACCCGGGAGCAGATGGTCGCCCACGCGCAGGAGGCCGCGACCTACGGCTTCAACGCCGCGATGGTGCCCGCCTCCTGGGTCCCCGTCGTCGCCGCCGAGTTGCGCGGCACGGGGATCGGCGTCGCGTCGGCCCTGGACTTCCCCACCGTCGGCGTCATGACCAGCGCAGGGAAGGCAGCCGAGGCGGCCGAGATCGCCCGCCTCGGAGCGACCCAGCTCGACATCGGGGTGCAGATCGGCTGGCTCAAGAGCGGTATGCACCGGGAGTTCCGCGAGGACATCGCCGGCGTGGTCCGAGCCTTCGGCGGGCCGGTCAAGGTCATGCTGGAACTCCCCCTGCTGACCGCCGAGGAGAAGGAGATCGCGGTCGAGCTGGCCATGGAGGCCGGTGCCGCGTACCTGAAGAACGCCAGCAGTGGCCAGATCGAGACGGCGAATCCGACGAGTGTTCGCTACCTTGTTGACCGAGCGCGAGACGGCGTCAAGGTGAAGGCCTCCGGATCGATCAAGAGCTACCAGCAGGGCCTGGAGTTGCTGCGGGCCGGTGCCGTACTGCTCGGCACCAGCGCCGGGATAGCGATCGTCACCGACACCGGCGACGACTCGACCGTCAGCTACTGACCGGCCGTCCACCGTGCCGCGGCCCCGTCTCGGCCGGGGCACGGTGGGCCCCACAGACTCTCATCGAAGGAGACACGCGACCGTGACGGCCGAAGGCGAGCTTCCGGACATCAGGCGGGACGCACCCACCGCGATCCACGCCCAGATCTCCGAACACATCCGGTTGCGCATCGCCAGTGGCGAATGGCCGGCGCACTACCGCCTCAAGAGCGAGCCGGAGTTGGCCCACGAGTTCGGCGTCAGCCGTGGAACGGTCCGACGAGCTCTGGCGACCCTCATCGCCGAGGGCCTGCTGCGGCAGGTGCGCGGCCGGGGCACGTTCGTCACCTCCACGACGATCGAACCGGCCATCGCCCAGAAGCTCAGCACCCTCTCGGAGGATTTCGCCAGCCAGGGAGTCCTCACCAGCACGGAGGTCCGGGAATGCTCCCTGATAAGCCCGCCCAAGCCGGTCGCGGCCCTGCTCGACGTGGCCGCCGGCACCCGGGTCCTGAGGCTGGTCCGGGTGCGGAGCACGGCTGAGGGACCGGTCGCCCTGCTCTTCAACTTCGTCCGCACCGACCTGGCGCCCGGAATCGAGCAGGTGGACTTCGCCTCCAGCAGCCTCTTCGGGGTGCTGGAGGGGGAGTACGGGCTGAAGATCACCACCGCCCGGCGCACCTTCAGCGCGGAGGCGGCCTCCCCGGAGGTGGCGGAGGCCCTGGCGGTGGCGCCCGATGCCCCGGTGCAGTACCTGCAACAGGTGACCTACCTCGCCGACGGACGGCCGGTGGAGTACTCGGACGTCTGGATCCACAGCGGTCGACTCCGCGTCACCTCGCTGCTGCTGCGGCGATGACGACGCGGTGATGGCGATCGCTTGAGCAGAGCCTGCCCGCCTCCGGGGCCCGCGCACCGCTCCTCGGCCTCCGCGGGCCGCGCCGGGTGCTACAGGGCTTGCTCCAGCCACCAGAAGGCGAGTCCGGCGGCGCCGGCGCCGAGGCCGTAGCAGGCGCCGCGGACCAGGCTCACGGCCATCGTGCGGCGGTAGCGGGCCAGCCACTTCCGGGCGCGGCCCGACCGGCGGTTCCGGTCGGTGGTGGGGGAGGGTGCCGTAAGGTTCATCAGGTGGCCTTTCTCAGTCTTGGAAGGGCGTTCGTGAGGAGCCCGCCAGCGGCCTGTGGCCTCGGAACCGTGGCCGCTGGATCGGGCTCCTCACGGTTCAGCGCCGGCCGGTGAGGTCCTGGAGGCGGTCTGCGAGCCGCCGGTCCGGACGGCAGACCAGTACGCCGACGTCGCCGTCGGTGGCGAGACGTTCGAGCTCGTCCCGCAGCCCGCTGGGCACCGGGGCGGGGATGGCGTGGGTGAAGCCGTGACCCGTGCTCTGGATCTCCCCCGGGCCGTCGGGAGCGTGGGGGAGCTGGCCCTCCCAGAAGGCGGCTTCCCTCATCTCACCGAGGGACAGGTGGTGCAGGTGGAGGCAGTAGGCCGCCCTGAGGTGGCCCGCTCCGGCGGCCAGCTGCCACCAGAACTGGGCGCTTTCAGGATGGTCCGACAGGTAGAGCAGGCAGGCGAACACCTGGGCGCCCTCGACGTCCAGGTCCTTGAGCGGCGCGCGGGTGACCTCGCCCCCTTCCTCGCCGATCTCGGAGGTGAGCCGCTCGACGTGGTCCAGGGCGCTCGGCTGGGTCAGCGACCAGCGCGCCACGGCGGACAGCCGACGCCGTGCCCGGGAACTCCTCCGCACCGAGCTGCCGGGCCCGACGTAACCGGCGTCCTCGGCCAGGCGGCGCAGCCCGGCCGCGACATCGAAGGGGCGTCGGGCCTCGCGCACCGCCGCCCCGGCGTCGGCCAGCAGTTGTTCCATGGCGGTCATGTGCGGTCCCTCTTCTCCTCGGCGCGCGGGTAGACCGCGGCGTACAGGCGCTCCCTGCCCTTGCGGCAGTGGTAGTCGACGGTGCTTGCGGTCACCCCCATGTACCAGCTGATCCTCTTGGTGTCGTGCCCCAGGACGTACCGCATGACGATCGCGTCGAACTGACGCGGAGGCAGGCTGCCGAGCGCGGTGAACAGTCCGAGGTCGCCGTCCAGCAGGGCCAGGTTCTCGCGGAAGTCGATCAGTGCCTGCGATATGACGACCCGCCGGAGGATGGCCCAGATCTGCTGCTGGAGGTTGTCCTCCGCCAGCAGGGCGTCCCAGTGGTGGAGGGTCTCCAGGGCCGCGCGGTGGACCGCCTGCTCAGCCGCCTCGTTGGAGCCCAGTAAGAAGAGCGCGTAGTTGTGGAACTCCTCCTGATGGGCGAGGTAGTGCGCCTCGAACTCGAGGGGCAGCGGCAGCACGGTGTCGACGGCCGGACGGGCCCGGGTGCCGTCCGTGCGGGGGTCTTCGTCAGTCACGGGGCATACCTCCGTCTTGAGAGGAAGTCGGGACGCGGCCCGGGAGAGGCCGCGTCGTTGGAGACACCACTCAATCGCTCCGGGGGGCCGAACACGCATGCGCGGCTCGACGAATATCACGCACAGCACGGAGGCATATTCGGATCGTAGTATTATTAACGGTCGGTAACCGGTGCTGAGCTGGGATTTTACCCAGCGTCACCTGACGCGTCGGATGGTGCTGGGATACATGGCGGTGACGCAACTCACATCTCAGGCCAACGCGTCTGATGGGGATCATCGCCGCCAACGATCCGATTCCCTGCCTCAACGGCCTCCGTCGACGGCAGGGGCGCTCCGCGGGCCCCTCCGGGGCGGCCGCCGCTCCGGTCCCGCTCGGGCAACGGCTGAACAACGCCTGGCCGGTCCTGGCCCGGCCGCCCGAGAGGTGCCTGAACCCGGCGCTCTCCGTGTCTCCGCCAGATGTCCGAGCCGGTTCTCGGCGGCAGGCGCGCGGCGTCGGCCCCGGTACCCGGCCGCGTCGCACGACGGAGCACCCGAGCATCGCTGACGCTCGGGTGCTCCGTTGCGCGACGCGAGGTCAGCGCCGTGTGGTGACCGTGTGCTCGAAGCGATGGAAGGCGGATTCCTGACGCCACTGGGTGGCGGCCTTCTCGCTGGAGCGGAGCAGGGCGCGGCAGCGGGGGCCGGGAGCAGAGCTGCCGGGGTGTTCGTGGCGGCAGGCGCCGACGGGGACGTAGCCGTTACGGGTGGGGTTGCCGGCCCAGAGACTCCGACCGGGGAGGAAGGCGTACTCCAGGGAGGAGCGGGCGAGGTCCTTGAGCTCGGGGTAGGTCAGGCCGTAGGTCCTGGCCGCGTACTGGTACTCATGGCCGATGTCGGTTCGCGAGACACCGGGGTCGTCGGTGGCGAGCACGACCGGCACCCCGAAACGGCGGTAGGTCGCGAAGGGGTGCTCGTCGCCCTTGACCCCGAGGATCTGCGCGTTGCTGGTGAAGGGGACCTCGACGGCGATCTCACGGGCGGCCATGGTGCGGGCGGTCTTCTGCCAGTTGTCTTCGTGCACGAGGTCGACGCCGTGGCCGATGCGCTCCGCTCCGGCCACCGTGACCGCTTCCTTGATGTGGAACGCGAGGTCCTCGGGTTTGGCCAGGCCAGGCCACAACTCGCCGGCGTGCAGGGTGAGGTGGGCCTTCGGATAGACACCGCGCAGGTACTTCAGCATCCGCATCTGGAGGCGGTAGTCCGCCAGGGCGGTCTCACCGTCCTCGGGCTGGACGAGGTTGACGGCGACGAACCGGTCGTCACGCTCGGCCAGTCGCATGCCCAACGCCATCTGGGTGAAGACGCGTTCGGGGGAGCTGCCGCGGGAGACCTGGGAGATCCAGCGGACGGTCAGGTCGCAGCCGGGCTGGGCGCGCTCGGTGCCGCAGTGCGCGGCGGCGCGGAACTCGGCGTCGGCGTCGTCGGCCTCCACACCGGCCTCGTCCACCAGCTTGTCGAGCCTGCCGCCGGCGATGAGCTTGCCGTGCAGCCTGTCCAGGTCGTCTTCCCAGCCGACGTCGGTGGCGAGCTTCTTCGCTCCCTCCGAGGCCGGGGTGACCAGCGTCTCCAGGTAGAACTGGTTCTGCGTCGCTGCGGTGTCGGCGACATCGGCCAGGAGCTTGCCGCGGTGGCGCCAGGTCACCTCGCCGAACTTGCCGAAGGTGGCGAAGAAGTGGTCGTGTCCGTTGCCGTCGGCGGGGAAGTCCTGCATCGACCACTCGCGCACGATGGCGTCGCGGAAGGCCTCGTCGGTGCGTGCGTCGGTGGCCGGACGGGTGCCGGGTCCGCAGGGCGGTGGGACAGCGGTCATGGTGGCGGTGTCGATGCACAGGCCGTCCTCGCCGGCCAGTTCGACGAGGTACTCGGTGGTGACGGCGCCGGAGAGGTGGTTGTGCAGATCACCGCCTTTGGGCAGGGCGGTGAAGAAGCGGGACAGCCGGCGGGGGTCGTCCCGGATCGTGTCGAGATAGGCCTGGGTGTTCGCCTCGGAGGCGGTCGTCGGCCACCGGTCGGGCACGTCGACGGCGTGGGCCGGGCCGGCGGGCAGGGCCAGGGCGGAGCACGACAGCAGTCCGGCGATCAGGGGAAGGGCCTTGCGGCCGAGACGCGCGGTGGCTGTGGGTCGGTGTTCAGGGATCACTGGCTCATGATCAGCAGTAACGCTTCGCCCGTATGGCTCCTGAGGGGGCAAATCACTCGGTCGGATGAAGGTTCTGACGCGGTTCAGAGACTTTCGGCGGGCTGCGTGGGGCCTCGACCGGCGCCCCACTGCCGTGTCAGGCGGCATTCCCCCCGTCGCGACGCCCGGCACGCTGCCCAGGGCTCTTCGAGCAGGCGCTTCAGTTGTTGTGGAGTTGTCCGTCCCCGGGTGGCGGCGCTGATGGAGCCGGATTGCTGGTGGTGAAGCGTTGGCGGTAGGCGGTGGGGGTGATGCCGAGATGGCGGTCGAAGGCGCGGCGGAGTGTCTCGTCGCTGCCGAATCCGCTCTTCCGGGCCGCGGTGGTGACACTGTGACCGTCGAGGAGCAGTCGTTGGGCGTGGTCGAGTCGGACCCGTTCGACCCAGCGGGCGGGGGTGGTGCCCACTTCGGTGTGGAACAGCCGGGTCAGATGCCGCGGGCTGACGGCCACGGTGCGGGCCATGGACGGCAGATCGTGATCGGCGGCCGGATCGGCCAGTACGGAGTCGATCAGAGTGCGCAGTAGGGCGTTGCGTGCGGGCGGAGTGGCGGCCGTGGTGAACTGCGACTGGCCTCCCGGGCGCTGCAGGAAGACCACCAACTCCCGTGCGATGCGGCGGGCTGTCTCGGCTCCGTGGTCGTCCTCCACGAGAGCCAGCGCCAGGTCGATGCCCGCGCTGATCCCCGCCGAAGTGATGTACCGTCCGTCGCGAACATGGATCGCGTCCGGCTCGACGCGCACTCCGGGGTGGCGGCGAGCGAGGGTGCCGGCGTGCCGCCAGTGCGTGGTCGCCCGACGCCCGTCGAGCAGACCCAGCTCGGCCAGGACGAAAGCGCCGGTGCACACCGAGGCCACGCGCCCCGCCCGCACGGCGGCGGTACGGGTCGTGGCCAGTAGTTCCGCGTCCACCGGCTGCTCGACCAGGCGGTCTCCGCCGGCCACGAGCACCGTGTCGACGCGGCCGGCCTCGGCCGCCGTCACGGTGCCGCTCAGTGGCACCCCGGTCGAGGTCCTGACCTCCCCGCCACGTCCGGAGATCAGGACCAGGTCGTAGGGGTGGCCGAGCCGGCCCGCCTGGTGCAGGACCTCCGCCGGTCCACTGACGTCCAGCATGGTCACACCGTCGAACACGATGAAGCCCACGCGGCTCGTCATGTCCGAATCCGTGGTTTTTCTGTCAGGAAGGACATGGCGCCATGGTACGTGCTCGGCGATGCTGGAAGAGAGCGGGCGAAGAACCGTCGACACGAGGAAGTGCAGGGAGACACCTATGAGCGAGATGATCGCGGAAGTGCCGATCCCGGACAGCGCCATGGCGCGTGAGGCGACGGAGCTGGTCCGTGAGGTGGCCTCACCGTTGCTGTTCGACCACTCCCGGCGCGTGTTCCTCTGGGGAGCGCTGCGAGGACGCGAACAGGGGCTCCAGTTCGATCCGGAGCTGCTCTACCTCGGGGCGATGTTCCACGACCTGGGGCTGACCGAGCGGTTCCGCCGCACGGACCAGCGGTTCGAGATCGACGGTGCCGACGAGGCGCGGCGCTTCCTGCACGCCCACGGTGTCACCGGCGAGGCGGCCGACCTGGTCTGGACGGCGATCGCCCTGCACACCACGCCGGAGATCCCCCTGCACATGGCCCCCGAGATCGCCTTGGTCACCAGGGGAGTGGAACTGGACGTGCTGGGCATCGGCTACCACGCGGTCTCCGACGAACAACGCGCCGCCGTGGTGGCCGCCCATCCCCGCCCCGACTTCAAGCCCCAGATCCTGGCGGCCTTCACCGAGGGCATCAAGGACCGCCCCGAGACGACCTTCGGCAACGTCAAGGCCGATGTGCTCGCCCACCACGTGCCGGGGTTCGTCCGGGGCGACTTCGTCGAGGTCATCAGGAACTCCGCCTGGCCCGAATAGCCCCCGTCCACCAAGACGCGCTTGCCGCCCGAACGTCCTCAAGCGCGGCAGGCGCGGTCGCGGGGCGCCGCTCCTGCCGGCCGTACACGGGTTTCCCCCTCCGGACGACGCCTGAAGGCCGCGGGGTGCAGCGGCGCGGAAGCGCGGCGGGTCACTTCCCGTCTGTTCCGATCGCCCGCCGCAGCACTTGTGCCAGGTGTACCGCCCGGCGTCCGCTGCCGAGTTGGCCGATCTGGGTGCGGCAGCTGAAGCCGTCGGCCAGCACCACGGTGTCCGGACCGGCGGTGCGCACCGCCGGCAGGAGTACCCGCTCGGCCGCTGCCACGGACACGTCGTAGTGGCCGCGCTCGAAGCCGAAGTTCCCGGCCAGTCCGCAGCATCCCGAGTCCAGCACCTCGTTGTCGAGTCCGATCCTGGACTCGACCCGGCGGTCGGCCGAGGTGCCCAGTACCGCGTGCTGGTGGCAGTGCACCTGGGTGACGGCCTGACGGTCGGAAGGCGGCAGCCGGGGCAGCTCGACGGTGTCAGCGTGCTCGTCCAGGAACTCGGCCAGGGTGCGGACCCGGGCGCCGAGCGCCCGGGCCACCTCACCGTGCCGCGGATCGTTGCCGAGCAGCCGGGGCAGTTCCTCGCGCAGGGCCGCCGTGCAACTGGGTTCGAGGCCGACGATCGGTGTGCCGTCGGCGATCTGCTCCCGCAGGTTGCCGGCGGTGTGCCGCATCACCCGACGCGCGGTGTCCAGTTGCCCGGTGGAGAGCCAGGTGATGCCGCAGCACACCTGTCCGCCCGGCAGCTCGACGGCGAAGCCGAGGTGCTCGAGGACCTCCACGGCGTCCTGCGCCACCTCCGGCTCCATGTACTGCGAGAAGGTGTCGGGCCACAGCAGCACCCGGGGGGCGTCCCGCGGCACCGGGTGCTCGGCCCGGTACTCCCGGAACCACTGGGTGAACGTCCGTTCAGGCAGGGCCGGTAGCTGACGTCTGCCGTCGATCCCGCCGAGACGCTTGAGCAGTGCCGAGAGGCGGGGTCGTCCGCTCACCAGGTTCGCCAGCCGAGGTGCCAGGGCCGCGCCGCGCAGCCACAGCGGCAGCCAGCCCATCGAGAGATGAGCGGCCGGGCGCAGCCGCCGCCGGTAGTGCTGGTGCAGGAACTCGGCCTTGTACGTGGCCATGTCGACGTGTACGGGACAGTCGCTGGAGCAGCCCTTGCAGCCGAGACACAGGTCCAGGGCCTCGCGCACCTCGCGGGAGCGCCAGCCGTCGGGTATCGCCTCGCCGCGCAGCATCTCGGCCAGCAGCCGCGCACGTCCCCGGGTGGAGTGCCGCTCCTCCCCGGTCGCCATGTAGCTGGGGCACATCACGCCGGTACTGGTGTCGGTGCACTTGGCCACGCCGACGCAGCGGTGCACCGCCCTGGTCAGGCTGCCGCCGTCTTCGTCGTAAGGGAAGGCCAGCGGCAGTTCGCGCATGCTCCGGTGCGGCCCCCGCGGCGGGTCGAAACGCAGATCGCGGTCGAGTGGCCTCGGGTCCACGAGGTTGCCCGGGTTCAGCAGGTTCTCGGGGTCCCAGATCCGCTTGAAGCGGCCGAACAGGTCGATGATCTCCGGCGGGTACATCCGGGGCAGCAGCTCCGCGCGGGCCTGTCCGTCGCCGTGCTCCCCGGACAGCGAGCCGCCGTGCGAGGCCACGAGGTCGGCGGCCTCCTCCATGAACCGGCGGAAGACGTCCCGGCCACCGGCTTCGGTCAACGGGAAGTCGACCCGCAAGTGGACGCAGCCCTCACCGAAGTGCCCGAAGGGGACGCCCTGGAACCCGAAGCCCGCCATCAGCTTGCGCAGATCCCGCAGGTAGGCGCCGAGGTGCTCCGGTGGAACCGCGGAGTCCTCCCAGCCGGGCCAGGCCTCCGAACCGTCCGGCAGCCGGGTGACGATCCCGGCGGCCGCCTCCCGGATGGCCCACAGCTGCCGTTGCTCACCGGCGTCGGTGAGGACGGCGGCGGTCGCGCCGCGCTCCGACCGCACCGCCGAGGCCAGGGCCCGGGCCGCTTCCTCCGCCGCCTCCGGACTGTCGCCGCCGACCTCCATGAACAACCAGGCGCCTCCGTCCGGGAGCCGGTCGAGCGCGGGGGGACGGGGACCGGCGGCCACCAGAGCGGCGACCAGGTCCGCCGCCATGCCCTCCAGGGTGAGCGGGCGCAGGGGGAGCAGCGAGGGCACCGCGTCCGCGGCCGCCGTCTCGTCGGGGTACCCGGCGACCAACAGGACCCGTGCGGCCGGCGCCTCGACCAGCCTGACCGTCGCGCCGAGCAGCAGCGCGCAGGTGCCCTCACTCCCGGTCAGCGCCCGCGCCAGGTCGTACCCGCGCTCGGGCAGCAGCGCGTCCAGGGCGTAACCGGAGACCCGGCGCGGCAGGGTGGGAAAACCCTGCCGGAGCAGCGACAGGTTGTCCCCCGCCAGGTCCTGGAGCGCCCGGTGCAGCTCGCCCTCCCTGCCGGGAAGCGAGCGCAGCCGACGTCGCTCCTCCGGCGTGGCCGGACCGCCGACGGTCAACTCGGTGCCGTCGGCGAGCAGCAGGTCGAGTGACTCCACGTTGTCAGCGGTACGGCCCCAGGCCACCGAGTGGGAACCACAGGCGTCGTTCCCGATCATCCCGCCGATGGTGCAGCGGCTGTGCGTCGAGGGATCGGGGCCGAACCGCAGCCCGAACGGGCGGGCGGCGGCCTGCAGGTCGTCGAGGACGGTCCCGGGCTCCACCCGTGCGGTACGGCGCTCGGGGTCCACGGACAACACCCGGTTGACGTGTCGTCGGTAGTCGAGCACCACCGCCCCCGGACCGATGGCCTGCCCGCCGATACTGGTGCCCGCCCCCCGCGCGACCACCGGCACCCCGTGCTCCCGGCATACGGCCGTGGCCGCCCGGACATCGGCGGCATCGGCCGGCAGGACCACGCCCAACGGCATCTGCCGGTAGTTGGAGGCGTCATGGCTGTACACCACGCGCTCGGCGGTGTCGAAGCGCACCTCACCGCGGACGGCCCGGGCCAGTGCGCGGGCCAGGTCCGCCGCCTCGGCACCGCGAGCGTGCGGCCGTGTCCCCTCTGCGTTCACTCAGATCCTCCCGGTCAGCATGCGACCGACGACGTGTTCGGCGATTGCCAGCGCCGATGTGGCGGCGGGGGACGGCGCGTTGCGGACGGCGACGACCCGGTCGACGGTCTCGATGCGGAAGTCGTCGACCAAGGCGCCGTCGCGGTCGAGCGCCTGGGCCCGCACCCCGGCCGGCGCCCGGCGCAGATCCGCCGGGTCCAGCTCGGGCACGTAGGCGCGAGCCGCCGCGACGAAACGCCTCTTGACCACCGAACCGGCCAACTCCCGCGCTCCGGTCCGCCAGTGCCGGCGGCCCAACTGCCACAACCCGGGCCAGGCCAGCGACTCCCTCAGGTCGCGCAGGTCGACGTCGCGGTGCCGGTAGCCCTCGCGGGCGAGCGCCAGCAGCGCGTTGGGGCCCACGTCCACCGAGCCGTCGTGCCGGCGGGTCAGATGCACACCGAGGAAGGGGTAACGCGGGTCCGGGACCGGATAGATCAGCCCGCGGACCAGGGACGCCCGCTGCGGGGTCAGGCGGTAGTACTCGCCCCGGAACGGCACGATCCGCGGGCCCGGCGCGCCGCCCGCCAACCGCGCCAGCCGGTCCGCGTGCAGCCCGCCGCACAGGACCGCCTGGTCCGCGACGACGTGCTCCGCGCCGGTGGAGACCCGGACCGCGCCCGCCGACTGGTTGATCGCGCGGACCGTACGACCGAGCAGCACCTGCCCGCCGAGGGCGGTGATGTCCTCGGCGAGGGAGCGGGCGACCCGGGGGAAGTCCACGACGGCCGTGTGCGGGGAGTGCAGGGCGGCACGCCCCGTGGCGTGGGGCTCGATCGCGCGCAGTCCGTCCGGGCCGAGCATCCGGATGTCGGGTACGCCGTTCGCCAGCGCACGCTCCCGGATGCCGAGCAGACGGCTCTCCTCGTCGCGGTCGAGCGCGACCAGCAGCTTGCCCAGCTTCTGGTACGGGATGCCCTTGTCGGCCGTGTACTCCTCCAGCAGCCCGACGCCCCGGCGGCACAGCACGGCCTTGAGGGAGCCCGGCGGGTAGTAGAGGCCCGCGTGGACGACACCGCTGTTGTGGCCGGTCTGGTGGGCCGCGACGGTCGGCTCCTTGTCCAGGACGGTCACGGCGCTGCCGGGCCTGCTGAGCAGCAGGGCCCTGGCCACGGACAGACCGACGATGCCGGCCCCGACGACGACGTAGCTCACGCCCCGGCTCCCCGCGCGCCGGTGTCAGTGGTGAGCAGGCGCCCGTCGAACCGCAGCGGTACCGGGCAGTCGGAACCCCCGGGGCCGCACCGCAGCTCCTCCGGTAGCAGCTCGGCCGGCAGCCCCTGGAGCGAGGAGGGGCGCAGCCAGCGCTTGATCGCAGCCGCACCGACGCTCGTCGTACCGGAAGCCGTCGAGGCCGGATATCCGCCGCCGTGGTGGGTGGCCCATCCGACCCGCAGACCGGCCGTCGGCCCGTTCCACACCACCCGGCCGGAACCGGCGGCCAGCAGGGGGAGCAGGTCACGGACGGCGGAGGTGTCCTCGGGGTCGGCGTGGACCGCGCAGACCAGCGAGGCGGGCAGCGCGGCCAGGGCCCGGGCGAGTTCCGCGGTGTCCCGGTAGCGCACGACGACCGCGTACGGGCCGAAGCACTCCGTCAGCAGCGACCGGTGCCCCGGGTCGAGCAGTGTCTCCACGTCCGTCGAGAGGAGCAGCGGAGGCACGGGGGAGCCGCCGGTGTCCCCGCTCACGTTCCGGGTGAACAGCACCTCGCACCCCGGCAGGGCCGCCCGCTCCGCGGTCCCAGCCAGGTACGCCTGCCGGATCGACGGGCTCAGCAGGACCGGTTCCGGCGCGGCGGCCAGCCGGTCCCGCAGACCGTCCACCACATCGGCGCACTGGTCCGGGACGAAGATCAGGCCCCCCTTCGTGCAGACCTGACCACCCCTGACCAGCAGCGAGGCCTCCAGTGCCGCGACGATTCCGGCGGGCCGGGCGGACCCGGCGGAGGGCAGCACCACCACCGGGTTGACGCTGCCGAGCTCCCCGTAGAACGGGATCGGCTCGGGCCTCGCCGCGCACAGGTCGAAGAGTGCGCGGCCCCCGGCGACCGAACCGGTGAACCCCACCGCGTGCACCGGCGGTGCCTGGACGAGCGCGGCCCCCGCCTCGAAGCCGCTGACCATGGTCACCACGTCGGCGGTCGTCCCCGCCCTCTCCGCGGCCTCCCGCAGGGCACTGAGGACCAGGCGGCAGGTGTCGGGGTGGGAGGGGTGCTCCTTGGCGATGACGGGACAGCCGGCGGCGAGCGCGGAGGCGGTGTCACCGCCCGCCACGCCGTAGGCGAACGGGAAGTTGGAGGCGCCGAAGACGGCGACCGGGCCGAGCGGCACCAGCCACCGGCGGATCAGGTCGGCGTCGTCGCCACCCGGCGCGGCGGTGTCCACCGTCGCCTCCAGGTACGAACCCTCCCGCAGCACCTCGGCGAAGAGCCGGAGCTGGTCGGCCGTCCGCACCACCTCGGCCGCCAGGGCGTCCTCGGCCAGGAAGGTCTCCCGCCGGGCGGTGGCGGTCAGCTCCTCACGCCGCTCCAGCAACCGGGCGGCCATGGCCTCCAGCAGTTCCGCCCGGCCCTCCCGGCCGAGCGCGGCCAGTGGCCCGGCCGCGCTCGTAGCGCGGGAGACGGCATCGGGGACGGGCAGCAGGCCCTCCGGCTGCCCGCACGCGGAGTTCCCAGTGCTCACGTTGCCTCCTCATCGGTGGACGGCGTGTCGGTGGACAGGCCACCGGTGGACGGGGCGGCGAACGCCTCGACCTGCGCTCTGGTCGGCATGGAGGTCTGTGCCCCCATCTGGCGTACGTTCAGGGAGGCGGCGCGTACCGCGAAGGCCGCGGCCTCCGGCAGCGGGAGCTCTCCGGCGAGGCCGTCGGCGAGGGCCCCGCAGAAACAGTCACCGGCGCCCGTGGTGTCCACGGCGGTCACGGCGGGTGCGGGGATCAGCGTCGCCTCCGGCCCCTCCACCACGACGGCCCCCCGGCCACCGAGCGTCACGACCACCCGCTCGCACGGCAGCTCACGGGCGAGCCGGACGACCTCCGCGGTGTCCCCCGGCACCTCGGCGCCGCACAACCGGGCCAGCTCACCCCGGTTGGGGACCACCACATCCACGTGGCGCCACAACTCCTGGGGCAGCTGAGCCGCTGGCGCGGGGTTGAGGACGAATGTGCCCGCAGCCAACCGGGCCGCCTCCAGCACGGCCGCCACGGGGATCTCCAACTGCGCCAGAACCACCGCGGCCGAGGACAGCCGCTGCCGCGCCGCTCTTATCTCCTCCGCGCCGACCCGGGCGTTGGCTCCCGGCGAGACGACGATGCTGTTCTCCCCGTGCGGGTCGACCAGCACGACGGCCTGCCCCGTCGGGACGTCTTCGGCCTGCCGCAGGCAGCCCACATCCACGCCCTCGGCGCGCAACCCGTCCAGCAGCCGCCGACCCGCCGCGTCCGACCCGACGGCGCCGACCAGACTCACCGCGCGGCCCAGCCGGGCCAGGGCGACTGACTGGTTGGCGGCCTTGCCACCCGCGAACAGGGTGACCGGACCGCCGAGGACGGTCTCGCCCGGCAGCGGCAGCGCCTCCACCTCGATCCGGTGGTCGGCGTTGACACTGCCGACCACGACGACCTCACGGTTGAGGTTCACGCCTCGCCTTCCTTTCCGCGCGGGGCACGCAGCCGGTCGTGGACGCCGCCCATGAGCCGGGGCTTTCCGGGCAGCAGCTCCTTCGCCAGCGAGACGGCGACGGTGTACGAGGGATTGACCAGATTGCCGACGCGTGCGGTACAGCCCTGGGACACCAGTTGGTAGGCGTCGAGCCGCGACAGCCCGCAGACGCCGGCGACCCAGTGCACCAGGTCCGCCACGGCCACCCGGTAGGCCTCCTCCAGCGGACGCCCGCAGCCGATGGAGACGATCTCCTCGTCCGTCTCCGCACGCGGCCAGTCCACGCCGTCCGCGTCCCGCGCCGCCCCGGCGGACAGGACGCCCGCACGCAGCCGGGTGAGCATCGCCCCCTCCACGGCGGTTCCGGCGAACTCCCCGTCGCCCTGGGCGAGGTGGCCGTCGCCGATGGACAGCAGACCGCCGTCGACATTGGCCCGGAGGTACAGCGTGGTGCCCGCGGCGACGACCGGCAGGTCGAGATTGCCGCCGTAGGCGTCCGGCACAGCGCTGGTGCGCACCTCTCCATGCGCGGGTGCGACCGCGACCGTGCCGTGGAACGGGCGCAGCGGCACGGCGAGCGCATGCCCGCCGTCCACCGTGGTGCGCACCGTCCCCGAGGCCGGGTCGGTCCGCCAGATCCACACCCGTTCCTCGGTCTGCGGCTGGAGGTTGGGGCTGAACCGGGTGCCGGACAGCGTGCCGAAGCCGGGGGAGACCGTGGACACGCCCCAGTCACGGGCGGGCTCGACCGCGCTCAGGTGGACGGCCACGACATCCCCGGCACGCACCCCGGTCAGCTCGATGGGCCCGGTCAGCGGGTTGACCCGGGGAAACGGGGCCACCTCGCGGGGCTTCCCCGAGGTGGTGGAGAGCCGCCCCGAGAAGCAGTCCTCGGTGAAGACCTCGAACTCCTCCCACAGCCCCACGGCCGCCATGGCCTCGCGCCCGCCGACGGTGAACGCGTACTCGCCCTCGCCCGGCTCGATACGCCTCATGACCCGGCCGCCGTCCGGTACAGGTCGTCGACCACCGTCACGAAGGTGTCCAGGGCATCCCGGTGGATGCTGTGCCCGGCCTCGGGGACGGTGACCACCGCCTCCGGCCCGACCGCCGCGACCAGGGACTCCGCGTCCGCCGCGGGAACGAACCGGCTCTCGCCCGGCAGCAGCCAGCGGGTCGGCACGTGGCGGGCGACCTCGGCCGCGGACTCCCGCAGGTCCCACGGCGCGTTGCCGGCGAAGGCGGCCCGCGCGGCGTCCCAGTCGGTCTGCTCCAGGCTCAGCAGCTTGCCCGCCGCGTCCAGGCGGCTCCACCCGGGGTTGAGCGCCAGGAGGCCGTCGATGTCCCGGGGCAGGTTCGTGCGGTCCCACTCCAGCATGGCGGTGGGCACCTCCCTGTCGGGCTGGTGGGAAACGGGGTCCTCCAGCACCATGGCCCGGGGCCGGAACAGCCCGCGGAGGACGCCCTCCTGGGCGAGGTACCCGCCGAAGGAGTGGCCGATGAGGACGTCCATCCCGTCGGGGACGACGGCGCCGAGATCGGCGAGGAGCGTGCCGGTGTCGTATCCCCCGGCGGGCTTGGGGCTCTCGCCGTGCCCGCGCAGCTCCGGGGCGAGGACCCGGAGACCGAGCGCCGCCAGCCGGGGACCGACCGCCGTCCAGGATGCGGCGTTCGAGGTGATCCCGTGCAGGCAGAGGCAGACGGGGTCCCCGGGCCTTCCCCAGGCGGCCACGTTCAGGGGCAGGGCCGGTGCACTCATCGGTTCTGCCCCGCCGTCCAGGAGACCAGCCCCTGCCACATCGGGGCGTAGCCCTCCCAGTCGGTGAAGGCGCTCGGGGCCCAGTGCGGGGCGCAGTCGGACGTGAAGACCGCGCCGCGGCCCTTGCCGTACTCCCAGGTGGCGATGAGCGGGTCGCCGCCGACCGTGGCCAGCACATCCGCCTCGGGCCGGGGCTTGACGACGTTGTAGCCCAGCAGGGCCGGCCAGTCCGCCGGGGGTACCTCGGAGAGCGCGGGGTGGTCCTTCATCTCCACCGAGGGCGTGATGCCCGCCGGGCGCTCGGACCGGTCGTCGAACAACTGCATGGTGACCGGCAGCGCCTCCTCGACTGCCGTTCCGGCGTACCGGGCCTTGCCGTCGATCCCCTGGAACGTCAGATAGCCGCCCACCATGATCACGCCGCCGCCGGAGTACACCCAGTCGCGGAGTACCGCGAGCCGGTCGGGCAGCGCCACCGACTTGGTGAAGGTGTCGGGGTGCAGCAGGAAGGTGTTCGCACCGACATCGCTGATGACCACGCAGTCATAGGCGTCCAGTTCCTCGGCGGTGGCCGGGAAGTCCGTGGCGGCTACGTGCGCGGGCTGGTAGGTGACGTCCCAGCCGCCGGCCTCGAGCGCGTCACGGAGCCAGCCCACCCCTTCGGAGTACTCGGTGGTGGTGAAGCTGTCGAACCCCTTGTGGTGGATGCTGTGGACAGTCCAGGACTCGCCGGCGATCAGTACGGACTTGCGGCTCATGATGGGTCACTCCTCAGTGGCGGGGGGAAACGTTTATGCGAAGGCGGGGTTGTGCGAGACCGGGGCGGATCAGACACCGGCCCGGGCGGGCAACCTCCTCAGGGCGTCCACGAGGGCGTCATGGACGCGCGCGGCATCCAGCCTGATGACCACATCGGCGTTGGGCTCCTCCGAGGACTTCCCGCCGAGATCGATCACGGTGCGCCCGTACGTGTACCTGCCGGCCAGCTCCACATCGGCACGCACCGTCACGCTCTGGCCCAGTGAGGGGTCCGCGGCGTACAGGACGGCGCACGGATCGTGCAGGGGGACGGGCGTGGGGCCGAACACCCCGGTGCGATGCGTGGTCTTCAGGGAACTCAGCAGCTCCGCCGACAGGACGGCCGAGGCTGTGCCCGGCTCGGCGACCCGGCTGATGAGCGGGTCATCGATCGGAACGGTGGTGGTGGCATCCGTCGGCAGCACGGTCAGCGGCAACCCGCTGCCGTAGACCACGGAAGCCGCCTCGGGGTCGCACCAGACGTTGAACTCGGCCGCGGCCGTCTTCCCACCCAGGCCCCAGGCGCCGCTCAAGGTCACGACCCGGGCGATGTTTCCGGCGACACCGGGGTCCTTGCGCAGCGCCGAGGCGATATTGGTCAGCGGACCGCTCGCCACGACGACCAGGCCGGGGTGCTCCCGCGCGGTCTCGACGATCAGATCAACAGAGTGGCGCGAGTCGAGCTCCACCGCGGGCAGATCGTCCCGGAACCGGTCGAGACCGCGCTCCAGATCCACGATGCCCGCCAGCACCTGATCCCTGACCAGCGGCTTCTCACTGCCACGGGTCACGGGGACAGCGGAGCCCGCGTGGTGTACGGCGATCGCGGCGTTGTGCGCCGACTGCTCGGCGGGGGAGTGCCCGGCGACTGTCGTCACGGCCAGCAGATCGATCTCCGGGTGCCCGGCCGCCGCCATGATCGCGACGGCCGTGTCATTGCCCGGGTCACAGTCGTAGAGCAGAGGGATGGTCATGGGGGTGGTGCCTTTCTGCGGTGGATCTTGGGGTCGGCTGGTGGGGCGGGCGGGGCGCTCCCCGCGATCACGTGGTTCGCATCCGCTTGGCGCGCAGCCGCTGCAACAGCCCCATCCGGGCGGCGGTCAGCGCCAGGATCGCCGCGATGTAGGGGACCGCGAGCACGAGCTGGTTCGGGATCGCTCCGCCCTGCAGCCGGTCGGCGGCGGCTCCGGCCGTGCCGAACAACGCGGACGCCGCGAACGAGCCGCCCGGGGTCGCCCCGCCGAAGAGCATCGCGGCGAGTCCCAGGAACCCCCGGCCGCTGGTCATGTCGGGCAGGAAGAAGTGCAGCGTGGCCATCGCGAGCTGGGCGCCCGCCAGCCCGCCCAGGAGACCGCTGATCAGCACCGACACCAGCCTGGCCCGTGGCACGTTGATCCCGGCGGCCTTGGCCGCGTGCTCGTCCTCCCCGGCCGCGCGCAGGGTGTAGCCGAAACGCGTCCGGTACAGCACCAGCGAGCACACCGGCACCAGGAGCAGAGCGAGGAAGACGATGACGCTCTGCCCGTTGAGTGCGGGACCGATGACCGGGACGGCCTTCAGCCAGGCACCCTCGATCTTCCACAGCTCGGGGAATGAGTCGGGCCGCAGCCCGCCGGGGTTGTCGTAGACCCGCTCCAGCAGGAAGACCGTGATACCTCCGGCCAGCAGGTTGATGCCCAGGCCCGCGACCAGCGGGTTGGTGTTCAGGCCGAGGGTGAACACCCCGAAGAGCAGGGCCATCAGCAGGCCGGCGCCAACCGCCGCCAGCAGGGCGAGCAGCATGCTGCCACTCATCAGCCCCACGGCGATGGCGGTGAAGGCCGCCATCAGCATCATGCCCTCCACGGCCACGTTGAGGATGTTCGCCCGCATGGTGAACAGCGCGGCGAGGGCCGCCAGGAGCACCGGCGTGGTCTGGAGCAGGGCGGCGAACAGGAACTCGCTCATGACGACACCTCCTTGCTGAGGCCGCGCCGGCGCCGCCGCCGCACCTCGACGGTCATGAACAGGACCAGCAGACCGGTGAGCAGGCTCACCAGGGACCTCGGCACATCGGTGGCGATCTGCATGTAGGCGGCCCCGTTGAGCATCACGGCGTAGAACAGGCTGGCCAGCAGGACGCCGACCGGATGCAGCCGGGCGAGCAGGGCCACGGTCAGGGCGATCAGGCCGAACTCCGGGGAGAAGTTCTGCTCGAACCGGTGCCCGGTCCCCAGGACGTACACCGCCCCGGCCAGACCGGCGAGGCCGCCGGAGAGCAGCATCGCCCGGACGATCTCGCGGTGCGCCCGCACCCCGACGGTCTCCGCGAACCGCTGGTTGGTGCCCGAGGCACGCAGATCGGCACCCCAGGTGGTGCGGAAGAGCACAAGCCACGCGAGGGGTACCAGGACCAACGCGATCAGCAGCCCGATGTTGGCCCCCTGCAGGCCGGGCACCCCCGGCAGCGCCGCCTGCTCGGGCAGCATCTTGCTGGTCGCGCCGTACGCCTGCGGATCCCGCAGCGGCTTGGCCACCAGGTAGGAGGTCAGCAGCATGGCGATGAAGTTCAGCATCAGCGTGGTGACGACCTCGTCGACACCGAACCGCACCTTCAACTCGGCCGGGATCCATCCCAGGAACGCCCCGGCCAGCACACCGGCCGCCAGGCACAGCAGGATCAGCACTACCCCGGGCAGGTCCGGCAGCGCCAGCCCCACGGCCGCCGCGCTCACGGCGCCCACGTAGAGCTGGCCCTCGCCACCCACGTTGAACACACCGGCCCGGAAGGCGAACACGATGCCGAGCGCGATCATCAGCAGGAAGGACGTCCTGGTCAGCAGCGAGCCGATGGCCGCCGGCGTGGAGAAGTTCGCCAGCAGCAACTGCTCGTAGGCGAGCAGCGGCTGGTCCGAGACGAGGACGACGATCAGGAAACCGAACGCGAGGGTCAGACCCGCGGCCAGCAGGGGCTTGCGGACCGCTTCCCACAGACCCTGGGCCCGTCGGGGGGCCGCGGACAGCGCCGCGTCGCCCGCTGCCGCGTTCGCGGCGGCCTCCGGTTTCGCGGTCTCTTGGGGGATCATCACGCGGCCTCCTGTCCGCCGCCGCTCATCAGCAGGCCGATCCGGGTCTCCGTGGCTTCGGCAGCGTCCAGTACGTCCACCAGGCTGCCCTTCAACATCACGCCGATCCGGTCCGACAGGGCGAGCACTTCGCTCAGCTCCGAAGAGATCAGCAGTACGGCCGTACCGCGGGCGGCCGCCGCGAGGATCTGGTGGTGCAGGAACTCACTGGCCCCGATGTCCACTCCGCGGGTCGGCTGGGCAACCACGAGCAGGCTCGGCTCACGGGCCAGCTCCCTGGCCACCACGACCTTCTGCATGTTGCCACCGGACAGGGTGCCCACCGGGGTCTCCGGCCTGGCACCGCGGATGTCGAAGCGGTCGATCTGTTGGTGGGCGAACTCCTCCAGCCCCTGGCGGGAGACGAGCCCGCGACTGGTGAGACCCGCCCGTCGGTAGTTGGACGCCGCGAGGTTCTCGGCGACGGACATCGCCACGCTCAGTCCGCGGTCCAGCCGGTCCTCCGGGATGAACGCGCATCCGGCCTGGCGCCGGCGGTGCGCCGGCCAGGACGTCACATCCCGCTCCTCGAACACGACGGCGCCGGAGGAGACGGCACGGAGTCCCGTCACGGCCTCCGCCAGCTCCGTCTGGCCGTTTCCCTCCACACCGGCTATGCCGAGCACCTCGCCCGGGCGTATAGCCAGGCTCACCTCGTCGAGCACCCGCCTGCCCTCCTCGTTCTGGCAGGTGAGCCGGTCGAGCCTGAGAAGCGGGGGCACACCGTCGGTGCGCGGGACCGTGGTCTTGCGCTCGGCGAGGAAGACCGAGCGCCCGACCATGAGACTGGCGATCTCCGCCTCCGCCAGCCCCTCGGTGGACCGGGTGCCGACGCTCTCGCCGTGACGGATCACGGTCACCCGGTCGGCGACCGCCTTCACCTCCCGCAGCTTGTGCGTGATGAAGAGCACGGTGCAGCCGCGCTCCCGGAGATTCGCGATGATGCCCATCAGCTCGTCCACCTCGGACGGGGTGAGCACCGCGGTCGGCTCGTCCAGGATGAGGATGTCGGCGTCGAAGGCCAGCGCCTTGATGATCTCCACCCGCTGCCGCTGCCCGACCGTGAGCGAGCCGACGCGCTGGTCAGGGTCCAGATCGAAGCCGTAGCGCTCCAGCAGCGCCCGGCAGGAGGTGCGCATCGCCTCGCGGTCCGCCAGGATCCCCCAGCGCCGGGGCTGCCGGCCGAGGTAGACGTTCTCGGCCACCGTCATGGACGGCACGAGTGTGAAGTGCTGGTGCACCATGCCGATGCCCAGGCGGGAGGCGTCCGCGGGACCGTCGATGCGCTCGGCCGCGCCACGGATCCGGATGGTGCCCGAGTCGGGCTGGTGCAACCCCACAAGAATGTTCATCAGCGTGGACTTACCGGCGCCGTTCTCGCCGCAGATGGCGTGCACCTCGCCTTGGGCGACCTCCAGGTCCATGGACCTGATGGCCACCTTTCGGCCGAATATCTTGCTGATTCCGTTCAGTTGGAGAACCGGCCCACCGGGAGTGTTGCCGTCCACGTCGTTCCTTCCGATGGTCAGGGGTGAGGGTGGCTGGGAAGCTGCGCCGTCCGGGCCGAGGGCTGGCGGACCGGACGGCGGCTGCGCCGGGAGGTGGCTACTTCAAGGTGTTGGACTTGACCTTGACCTCGCCGCTGATCACCTTCTGCTTGGCGTCGTCGATGGCCTGCTTCACCTTCGCGGGCACGAGTTCGTCGTTGTAGACGAGGCCGACACCGTCGTTTTTGAGGCCGTAGATGACCGTCTCGCCCATCTTGAGGTCTCCGCTCTGCTCCTTCTGGATCGAGTCGTGGACCGAGGCGCCGATCTGCTTCAGCATCGAGGCGAGGACGTTCTTCGGGTACAGCGCGTTCTGGTCGGAGTCGACCCCGATCGCGTAGTGGTTGGTGTCCGCCGCGGCCTTGAGGATGCCGAGGCCCGCCGGACCGGAGACGTTGTAGACCACGTCGGCGCCGGAGCCGTACATCGTGGTGGTCAGGTCGTACGCCTTCTGTGCGTCGTTGAAATTGCCGACGTAGGAGACCTTGACCTGGATGTCGGGATCCACCTCGGCGACGCCCTGCTTGAAGCCGATGATGAAGTCCTGGATGGGCGGCAGGTCCTCCCCGGCGACGACGCCGATCTTCTTGGTTCCCTTGACCAGCGGGAACGACTCGGGGTCGCTGGCCGCGGTGGCGGCGAGCACGCCCGCGAGGTACGAACCCTCGTTCTGCGCGTAGCGGATCGACAGGACGTTGGGGGCCTTCAGCTCGTCGTCGAAGAAGACGTACTTCTGGTCCGGGTGCTGCGGGGCCACGGCCGCGAGGTTGTCGTGCATTCCGGGACCGGTGAAGACGAGCCGGTACTTGCCGGAGCCGGAAACCGCTTCCAGGTTCTGGCGCCACAGCTGCGGGTCGGTGGGCGATGCCTGCAGGAGCTTCGTACCGAACCCCTCGCGCTCCGCCTTCTTGAATCCGGCAGCGGCCGAGTCATTGAAACCCTTGTCGCCAAGGTTGTCCGACATGACGTAGGTGACATCGAATTTGGAGTCCTTCGACGAGGACCCCGCGGTCGAGGTGCTGCAGGCTGCCATCGAAACGGTTATGAGTCCCACGAGGAGGGCCACAGATCTCGAACGAGCAAGGTTGGATCGCACGGCGCCCTGCCTTTCTTTCTCATGTGTACGGAACACGATAACGGGAAATACGCGCCCAGGATTTTCGGATCGAATTGTGAATCGCGGATCCGTGCTCTTCGGAAAGACGGCCGAATCCTGCCTCGACTCGGTCGCCGCCGCCGTCCGCACCTTATGATCCGCTCGGACGAGCGAGCGCCGTCGTCTGGCGTTCGATAAGAGAGACGGGAAGAACCCGGTCACGCACCGGGCCGCCGTCGGAAGCGCCGTCGAGGACGTTGAGCAGCGTGTCAGCGGCGATGGAGCCCATGGCCACCGCGTCCTGCCGGACGGTGGTGATACCGGGGGTGGTATGTCGGGCGGTGAAAATATCGTCGAACCCGACGACCGAGCACTCGTCGGGCACGGACAGCCCTTCCTCTGCCAGCGCCCGCAGGACGCCGAGAGCGGCCATGTCGTTGAGGGCGAAAACGGCGGTGACCGCGTCACGGCCTATGGAGGGGGCGCGGTCCTTGACCGCGTGGTAACCAAACTTCTCCTCGAACGATCCCTCGACCATACTCGGTAGGGATCCGGTGCGCTCTTCCCATACGGCGGAAAAACCCTCCACGCGGCGTCTGGCGCTTTCGAGACCGGAATTCACGCCGACGATCAGTGCTCGGGTGTGCCCGAGGTCCGCGAGATGCTCTGCGACCATACGGCCCCCCGCCTCGTTGTCGGAGACAATGGTGGCGAGGGCGACATCGCCGAGTTCCTCGTCGACCGCGACGACCGGCATTCCGGCCAGCATCTCGGTGAGCTGGGAGGAGGGCGCCGGAACTCCTGCGGCATAGACGACGCCGTCCACGGCCCGGGATCTCAGCGTCTCGATGTAGAAGAGTTCGCGCTCGAGGTTCCAGCCGGTGTTGCAGAGAACGACATTGAAGCCGCGCCGTATCGCGGCCCCCTCCACGCCTTTGGCGATGTCGGCGAAGTAGCTGTTCCCGATGTCCGGAACGAGCAGGCCGATGGTGCGGGTGGTCCCATGGGCCAGGTTCTGCGCCGTTCTGCTGGGGACGTACCCCAGCTCCTCCATCGCGCTGCGGACACGCTTGGTCACTGCCTCGCTGACGCGACGCTTGCCGCTGATGACGTGGGAGACCGTCGTCCGGCTGACGCCGGCTCGATGGGCGACATCACCGATCGAGACAGCCATGGGGACCTCCAAGAGGAGTTGCAAACCGGTTTGGTAACCGGTTTGGCACATCTAATGTCGTCTCCCTGAGGAAGTCAACCCCCCCAAGAACGGTCCTGTCGCCCCTGGTGGATCAGCGCCGCCGCACTGTGCGACCTTGCCGCGGCGCTCGGTGCGGGTAAGGTCTTCGCCGGCGCCAACCACGGGCCCACCGTGATTCCCACCGACTCGGCAGTGCCGGACACCGGGTACGTGCCGGACTGGTGCGGTGGGCTGGAGGCGAGCTGTCTCAGCCGCTCAAAATGAGAGGCGGTCTGTTTCGTTCTCCTGACGAGACCAGGTGTGCAATGTGACTCGGCGGCGTTCCGCGCCCGCTGCTCCCCGTGCGGCTGAGCCGTCAGCGCCAACCGGGGTGGACCGTGTGGCCGGGCAGTTCCAGGTCGGTGCACCCGCGCCTTTTGCTCTGGTCCTCCACGAACCCCGTGAGAAGCCTCCGAACCTCGCTCATCGGCAGCACCGGCCGAGAGCGGTCCCGGCCCTGGCTGGTGGCGAGGAAGTTCGCGGACTCCCCGGCACACTGGGCCTTGGCGCGACCGAAGTCGCCGCCGAGTAGCGCGTCGCGAGCGCTGAGCCCCTCCGGGATCTCCACCTTTTCCATGAGCAGGGTCTCGAAAGGCTCATCGGTCCAGTCGCCGTACCAGCCGCTGAGGTTCAAGGCGGACTCGCCCGTACCGGAGTCGATCAGCGAGCAGTTGGTGATCGGGGCCCGCTCGCCGGTGGGCGCGACGACCCGCCACTCCTTGCCGGACGGGCTCTTGGGCAGCGCCCTCCGGGCCAACCAGCCGCACATCGTGTTCTCCGCCTGGCTCAGGGACAGCTTCCGGACGGGTTCGACACGGTCCGGCAGTGGCAGGGGGTCGGCCCCGCAGCCAATCTCGGTGTTGGCACCGTTGGCGATACGCACGGCCGTGCGCAGGGATTGAGGAGAGGGAGCACTCTCCACTCCGTGCGTGTACACCTTGGTGACGAGGCGACGCTTGCGCCCCTCGGAATCGCGGCCGAGCTTCGGACACTCCTGGATGATCACGGGGCCGAACTTGCCGTAGAAGCCCGGGACTGAGCTGCCGTAGACGTAGTGGAGGTCCCTGGGGACCATGAACTCCATGGCCAGGGGGCCCAGCCGCTCGCCATTGTCGATCTGTGCCTCGACATCGAGGACGAAGTGCCGGCCGTCGCTCTCGTCCACCCCGCACCTGAGCGCGTCGCCCCCGGATCCGAAGGTGTCCTTGGCCGCCCGTAGACGTTCGTTCGGCAGCAGTTCGGCGAGATCGCCGCCGGACAGGTTGCCCCCGCACAGCGACGCGGCGTACCACCAGGGCTGCCACATCGGCTTGGCCAGCCAGCCGACCCCTGCGACGGCAGCGAGCACCACAGCCGCGACCCCCAGCGTCCACCTGCTCGGCAGCCACCGCCGATTCCGTATTCCCGTTGCCATGACCTGCAGTCTCTTCCCCCGGGCTCCCTTGATGGCCGCAGCCTACGTGGTACGCCAGTTGCCCAGGCGGCGGAGTCGGACAACGGCCAGCGTTGCCAACCCCGGCGGACTGGCCCTGGCCCGGTGTGGGGAGGTGATGGGTGCCGGAGAGCAGAAGGAACGGACAGGGGGACGGCGGGCAGTGGCCGCTCCTGTCGTCGAGCTCGTGTCAGGTCGTGTTGAGCAAGCGGGCGGGGACACTCGCGTGGGCGAGGACGGACAACTCGCACGGGCGGAGCGCGTCGGTACGTTCCCACTCCGCAGGATCGATCGTCTCGCGTTGCCGGGCGTACTCGATCGGCTGGAGCCGGTGTTCAAGCAGGAGGGCGTCCATCTGCTCGATGCTGAGGAACGTTTTCCATGGCTCACCCTGCTCGGCCGCCGCTGCCGTGACCAGTTCCGCATACGCCTGACCTGTGTCGTCGCGGAGTTCGGCCGGGAGGAGATGTTCCACGATGAGTTCTGTTCCGGGTGCGAAGCCGCTGATGACGGCAAGGGTCTGCCTGATGGCCTCCGAGGTCAGGTACATCGTGACCCCGAGCCAGCTGACCAGGGAGGGTCGGCCCGGGTCGAAGCCGGCCTGCACGAGGTGATCGGCAAGTGACCGGGCGGACGCCTTCTCGAAGTCGACCGGGACAAGGAAGGCGGACGGTGGGACGATCGTCCCCGTCTCGACCAGCAGTGCCCGCTTCTGTGCGACATCCCGTGAGTTCCCCTGAGCCCCGCTGAGTCCCTGGGCCCGTGGCCAGCGGGTTCTTCCTCCTTCGTGTGCTCTGCCGGCTTGTGACGTAACTTCGGGATTCTTGAAGCGTTCTCATCTCGTCCGACCGATTCGCAGTCGGGTCGAAGGTGAGGAGGCTCGGGTTGGCGGCGCTGGCAGTCGTACGGGACCTGCGTGAGCACTGGGCGCCCGCGTCGGCTGAGGAGCTGGAGCGGTTCGAGACCGATGTGCTGTCCGGGTTCGTTCTCGCGCGGGCCTCAGCAGGGCTGGCGGACGGCACCATCCGCGGGGACGTCGGTCACCTGGATCAGATCAGGACCTGGTTCGGCCGGCCTTTGTGGGACATGGAGCCCGCTGACGCGGACGTGTACTTCGGGAAGGTGCTGCGGCACTCGCCCAGCGGCACCCGGCTGGGCCGGTCGCAGGCGTTGAGTACGTACTTCATGTTCCTGGAGCTGCGACACAAGGTCGAAGTCCACCGGATGACCGGCCGGGTGGTCGAGTGCCCGATCGACGAGATGAACCGGCCGCGCGGGGCCAAGGACGCCCAGCTGCGGATCCCGCCGAGTGAGCCGGAGATCGGGACGTTGTTCACCGGCTGGGGCGGCGAGCTGGCCACCTGCCGGAAGTTCGCCCCCACCGCCCGGAACTACACCGCCTCGAAGCTGATGTCCCAGGTCGGCCTGCGGGCGAGCGAGGCATGTGGGCTCAACCTGGACGACATCAAGTGGGACCTGGGCCGCTTCGGCAAACTCCACGTCCGCCACGGCAAGGGGGCCCGTGGCTCGGGGCCGCGCGAGCGGATGGTTCCGCTGATCAATGGTGCCGACCGGACACTGCGTTGGTTCATCGAGGACGTGTGGGGCCAGTTCGATGACGATCACACTCGCCCTGGTGCCCCGCTGTTCCCCTCTGAGCGCAAGAACACCGACGGCTCCGCCCGCCGGGTCGGCGACGACGCCCTGCGCAACGGGCTCGACAACGCGGTCCAGGCTCATCTGGCGAGTTGGACGGGCAGGTTGACACCGCACGTCCTGCGGCATTTCTGCGCGTCCCAACTCTACGGAAACGGGTTGGACTTGCTCGCTATCCAGGAGGTCTTAGGACATTCCTGGATCGCTACGACCATGCGGTATATCCACGTGCAGCAGACCCGGGTCGAGGACGCCTGGGTCGCCGGGATGGAACGGGCCGCGAAGCGGCTGGAAGGACTGGCCCGATGAGGTGGAACCTGCGGCTGACCGCCGCGAACAAGGGCATCTGGAAGGCGTCCGAACTCCAGCGGAGCCTGGCCGAGCACGGCCTGGTGATCTCAGCCGGCAAGATGTCCGGGCTGTGGTCCGGCCAGCCGGTCTCGCTCAAGCTGGAGGACCTGGACGTCATCTGCGTGGTCCTCGGCTGCGAGATCGGAGACCTGCTGATCCCCGAACCGGAGAAGGTCCGCCGCCCTGGCCAGGCAGAGGAGACCGAACGGGCCGCGGTCGGCGCGGGAACCGCCGCACCGAAGGTGATCCCCAAGCGCCGGGACGGCCGGTCGCTGCCGCCGGAGTGAGCCGATGGCACGGTTCCCGAAGGGCTACGTCAAGCCCACCGACTCCTGCGACAGCTGCCTGGCCTGGGGAAACTTCAGCGGCCGCCTCTGCCCCACCTGCTACATGTTCGGCCGCGGCCACGACGCGGCCGCATGCACCGGCTGCCACCGCGTCCAGCCGCTGAAGTGGAAATACTGCCGCCTGTGCTGGTGCCAGGCCCGCCTCAGCGCAAAGGCCGTCGTCGGCCAGCCCACGGACGAGACGGACGTGCGGGACCGACTCGCCGCCGTCCGGCATCACCAACTGTTCTTCGTCGGGATGCACTACCGCAGGAGAGCGACCCCCGCGGCTCGGCCCCGCGGAGGACGGCGGGGAGCCCCGCCCAAGCCGCCCCCTGCACCGGCCTGGCGCCCGGATCCCAGCTGGCGGCAGCTACCGCTGTTCACACAGATCCTCCGTGACTACAGCCGGCTCGCTCTGGCCGACGCCGACCTGGCCAGCCCGTGGCTGGCCTGGGCAAAGTACCTCGCCCACCGGCTCGCCGAGGCCCGCGGCTGGGGACGTAACATCCGCTTCGCCGTCAACCGCGGCCTGGCCCTCGTCCTCACCGGCTACGTCGAGGGCGACTTCATCCGACACACGGAGATCTTCGCCCCGCTGCGGGCCCTGGACCTACCGGTCGGCCACACCGTCACGGTCCTGGACGAGATGGGGATCTTCGAGGACGACAGCGAACCCTCCTTCGAACGCTGGCTCGCCGAGAGGTTGGAGGGTCTCGCACCCGGCATCCGCTCGGAGGCCGAGCGCTGGACCCGCGTCCTGCGGGACGGCGGCCCCCGCAGCCTCCCGCGACGGGAAGGCACGGTCTGGCTCTACCTCAACCGGGTCCGCCCGGCCCTGCTGGAATGGTCGAACCCCTACGACCACCTGCGGGAGGTGACCCGCGACGACGTCCTCGCCTACATCAAGACACTGCACGGCCGCCAGCGCCACGACCAACTCATCGCCCTGCGCTCGCTGTTCACCTGGGCCAAGCGGAACGGGCTGATCTTCCGCAACCCCACCAGCCGGATCAAGGTCGGGCAATACGAGTACGCCGTGCTGCAACCGCTCGTCCCCGAGCAGGTCGACCGCTCCGTCGCGGCGGCCACCACCCCGGCGACGCGGCTCATCCTCGCCCTCGCAGCGGTCCACGCCGCCCGGGTCGCCCAGATCGCCACCCTCACGCTCGACGACCTCGACATCGGCAACCGGCGGCTGACCATCGCCGGACGTGTCCGCCCGCTCGACGACCTCACCCTGAAGCTGCTGCTGGACTGGCTGGAGCACCGGCGCCACCGGTGGCCGAACACCGCGAACCCTCCACCTACTGATCAACAACCAGACCGCCACGAAGACCAGCCGCGCCAGTAACCACTGGATCAGCGCCGCGATGCGCGGGCAGGACGCGACGCTGGAACGGCTCCGCATCGACCGCCAACTCGAAGAGGCCATGACCCACGGGCCCGACCCGCTCCACCTCGCCGAGGTGTTCGGGCTCGACGAGAAGACCGCGATGCGCTACGCGGACTCCGCACGGGCGCTGCTGCACCAGGCCGCTGAACAGCCACTTCAATGAGTCTGCTTGACCGGTCCACGCCTTTGCTGAGGATGCGCACGCGAGGCACAGTCAGCATCCGGGGCCGATCGGCGGAGACGACGTCAGGGCGAGGGCGGCGTTCCGCAGCTGGGCCGCCCATGTCTGCTGGTCAAGCCCCAAGGTGTACTCGATGCAGCAATCGCATTGCGGGATCAGCGCCACGAACGATTGCTCCGCCTCGGTCTCGACCTCCGTCTCCCACCAGTCGTCGGTCGCCAGGTCGGCGGGAGTTATCTCTCCAGCGATGAGTCTCGCCGCCATCCGGCGCAGAGCGTGGCGCCGTGCCAGGCCCCGATCCGGCAGCCCGATCCCGGACTCGGTAAGTGCTTGCTCGAACGCTTCGCGAATATCGCGGGCATCCGCGTTGCGAGGCCAACCGGCGAGCTCGCACAATGTCGGGGTGTCCAGTCCGGCTGCGAGCGCCTCAGCAGCGATCATCGGCAGATCCTCCGGGCGTATCTCATCCGCCTGATAACGACACGCCACCTCACCCAGAGATGTGAGCCCACTCTGCACAGAGGTTTCCGGTTCCGGTGTCGTTCCTTCTGCTCTCATGACTCCTACGGTGGCAGCACTGTTTTCAGGGAAGGCACCCAGGGGTGGGCCCGCTCGGCACCCACCCCGCGTGTTCGCATGAACCCGGGGCACGAACCCACGAGAACACGACCGTCCGCCCTCGGGTTCCCACGGAAAGTCCTTCAGTTTCCGTGAACTCGCGGGCCTCCACGGCCTTGGGGACCATCGGAACAGCCATTAGCGCTAATACTCCAGCTGTAGATCGTGATCTTGCTGGTCGGGGCTGGTGTGGAGACGGGTGCGGCCACCGTTGATCATCGTGACTTGTGTGGAGTAACGATGAGACGGTGGCCGCAGGTCACAGCATAGATCCCGTCCGTTGGCGGGAGGCGTTCGAGGTGGCCATGGGCCGTATAGCGGGCCGGTTCGCGCGGGTCGAACCCCGTCTGCGGGCCGGACGGTTGGTGCTGGGGCTGCTGTCGGACCTGCCGAGAAAGAACTGCTGGACGATCGCGGAGTGGGCCGGGGAGAGCAGCCCGCACGGCATGCAGCATCTGCTGTGCCGGGCCGTCTGGGACGCCGACGCCGTCCGCGATGACGTGCGCGAATACGTCGTCGAACACCTCCACGACGAGGCCGCCGTGCTGGTGGTCGACGAGACCGGCGACGTGAAGAAGGGCACCCACACGGTCGGGGTCCAGCGCCAGTACACCGGAACGGCCGGGCGAATCGAGAACTCCCAGGTCGCGGTCTACCTCGTCTACCCCGGGACACGCGGGCTCGCGGCAGTGGACCGGGAGCTGTACATCCCGCGCTCCTGGACGAGCGACCCGGACCGCTGCCGGGCCGCGGGACTCGGCGAGGACACCGTCTTCGCGACCAAGCCGGACCTGGCCCGCACGATGATCGAACGTTTCCTGGACACCGGACACCACGTCGGCTGGGTCACCGGGGACGAGGTCTACGGCGGCAACCCGAAACTCCGTACGGCTCTGGGGGAACGCGGCATCGGCTACGTCCTCGCGGTGGCCTGCTCAGCCGAAGTACCCACCGGTGCAGGGAAGTTCCGCGCCGATGCCCTGGCGAAGAAGGTGCCGAAGTGGGCCTGGCAGAAACTCTCGGCCGGGCGCGGCGCGAAGGGGCAGCGGTTCTACGACTGGGCCGTCATCGACCTCGCCGAGCCGGCCCCGGGCCGCCACCAGCTGCTGATCCGCCGCAACCGCAGCACCGGTGAACTCGCCTACTACCGCTGTCACTCCACCACGTCGGCATCCCTGGCCACCCTGGTCAAGGTCGCAGGCTCCAGATGGAGAGTCGAGGAGACCTTCCAAACTGAGAAGGGGCTGGCCGGGCTGGATGAGCACCAGGTCCGCCGCTACCCCTCCTGGGCCTGCTGGGTCACCCTCGCGATGCTGGCCCACGCCTTCCTCGCTGTCGTCCGCGCCGACGAACACGCACACCGACCCACCCCGGACGGCCTGATCCCGCTGTCCTGCAACGAGATCTGCCGCCTGTTCATCGCACTCGTCGTCCGGCCCGTCCACGACGCGGCCCACCGGCTTGCCTGGTCCGGCTGGCGCCGACGCCACCAGGCACGATCACGCACCAGTCACTACCGGCGACAAGCCGCAGCCCAGACATGAAGATCACGATCTACAGCTGGAGTACTAGCCCGCACCCTTCTCGCGCTCGGCACACTCCTCACCCTGGCCTTCAGCGATTCCGCAACCCTCTTCCGCCCAGTGGCCTTCCAGGGCAACCACCCCACGTGCCACGGAATCGAAGCTGGAGGAGCGTTTTGTCTCGTTTCCAGCGACGGGTTGGATGGAATGCGGTGGGCCTGTGTAGCGGTCCTGCTCACCGTGGCCAGCGGCTGGCGGCCACGGCTGACCGCACTTCCCCACGCGTACATCAGCTTCAGTGTCTTCACCGGCATCGCAATCGGTGACGGCGGCGACCAGATGACCACCGTATTGACCCTTCTGCTGGTGTTGCCCGCTCTCGGCGACCGCCGGCGATGGCACTGGAGTACTGCCGGCTCCGAGGCCACGCAGCCGCGGTGGGTGTTGATGGCCGGGGCCAGCTCCCTGGTCGTGGTGCGTCTGCAGATGTCGTTCGTGTACTTCCAATCTTCCGTCTCGAAGCTGCCGCACGCAGAGTGGGCCGACGGCACTGGGATGTGGTATTGGGGCAACAGCCTGGCCTTCGGTGCATCCGGGTGGCTGCACACGTTGGTCGGCCCGGTACTCGACAACCCCATCGGCGTCGCCGCACTGACCTGGGTCCCGCTCTTCATCGAGATCTCCCTGGCGGTGACGCTGCTGCTACCCCAGCGGGTGCGTTACATGCTCCTGACAGCCGGCGTGTGCTTCCATCTTCGCATCGCCACCATGATGGGCCTGTGGAGTTTCGCTCTGGCGATGTGGGCAGGCCTGCTTCTTCTGTGCCTGCCACTGGGCGGGGAGTTGCGTGCACGCAAGCCGCCCGCGGATTACCGAGCCTCCTTCCAAGAGGAGCGCAACAAGGCGACGGTTCTGGATTCCGAGAAACCGGCCTCACGAGCCTCGGTCACCAGCTGAGAGGCGACTTCGTGCAGTCGTGCTTGGGCCGGGGCGGCGATTACCACGGCGCCCCGGCCACGCCGGAGGTCGATCAACCCCTCATCGCGCAGTTGCTGGTAGCCCCGCAGGACAGTATGCACATTGACCTCGAGAAGCCGTGCCACCTCCCGAGCGGCGGGCAGTCGCTCACCGACACGCACAGCATCGTCGGCCAGCGCCCGCCGTACAGAGGCGGCGATCTGCTCTGCCAGCGGGAGGGTAGAACAGGTGTCGATACGGATGAGCATGTCAGATGTCCTGTCGGGTGTCCTTGGTCAGTAGGTCCCCCAGCAGCCCGGCAGCCGTCGCAGCGTCATCGACGACCACGACGAACTGCCCGCCATCATTCAGGTCAAGCCACACCGCATCCCCGGATCGCAGCGCAAGCCCGCGCCTGCCCTTGGCGACCCGATAGCCCCAGCCTCCAAGATCGGGCAATGGCCGCGCCTGCGCGACCCACACCCTCTCGATCCGCTGAAGCGGGATATGAACCCGGGGTACTCGGAGCAACGGCGGTCGGATGGTCAGTCCCTCGCCACCAATACTCACCTGGGTGGCGGCCACAGCCGCGAACAGCAGCCCTATGGGCCACAGCCAAAATCCAGGGCTCCATCCGAGTACTCCAGCTGCCACGGCGACAACCGCGCCCAGCATCCCGGCGGCTACCAGCCAGCGGGGGCCAACACTGCGGACCCATACGGCCTTTTCGCCCCGCCGCAAGCCCACAGTGCCAGAGGCCGTCGGCTGGTCTTTGCCAGCAGGGCGCTTCTGGAACATCAGCGCCCACACCCCACCAGCTGCGGCCGCGGCCAACGCCACTGCGACGGCCAGATGCCACAGCGGCATCCGCACTGCGTCAGCATCAGCGGCGTTGGCGTTTACCAGTACCAACACTGTGAAGAGATATCCCAGAAATGCAGCCGCGGCCGCAGAAGCGGCATAGAGCGCTCGCAGAGAGAGCGATCCCCGCACCGCACTCCGGGACAGCCCAACACCGAAGCCGAGCAGGGCTAGTGCCGCATCAGGCAACGTTTGCCCTGTCGACTACGGCGCGTAGGCGCTGGTCGTTGGCGTGGCGGTTTCGCCAGATGATGTAGCGGCGGATCATGCTGCCCTGGGCCTTGTGGGTGGGGTGGTCGGTGCCGTCGAGGGTGAAATAGCGCAGGGCGGTGAACTGGGCCTCGATGCGGTTCAGCCAGGAGGAGTTGGTCGGGGTGTAGGCGATCTCGACGTTGTTGTCCCCGGCCCAGTCGGCGACCCGGCGGCATTTCTTGGTGGTCAGGTGCGGGGAGTAGTTGTCACACACGATCGCGATGCGGATCTCGGGCGGGTAGAGGGTGCGCAGGTAGCGGCAGAACTCCAGGAACTGGGTTCGCTTCTTGGTCTTCTTGATGTGGCCGTAGAGCCTGTCTTTGGCCAGGTCGTAGGCGGCGAACAGGTGCCGGACGCCGTGCGGGCGGGTGTAGGTCGCCCGCCGTCGCGGTCGGGGCTCGCGGTCGGGGTCCTTGTGCTGGCCGCCGCGTTCGGCCCACTGTCGTCCAGGGTGAGGCTGGAGGTTGAGCGGGCCGAACTCGTCCATGCAGAACACGACGTCGGGCTCGCCGTCCTCGGGTATGACCTCGCCGTCGGCGATCGCGTAGAGGTGTTCGACACGGGCCTTCTTGGCTGCGTAGTCGGGGTCGCGGGAGGTCTTCCAGGTCTTTAGGCGTTGAAAGGAGACGCCTTCCTCGCGGAGCAGGATGCGCAGGCCCTCGTGGCTGATGTCGTCGACCACCCCCTCGGCGACCAGGAAGTCCGCCAGTTTGGTCAGGCTCCAGGCCGAGAACGGCAGGCCGTGCTCGGTGGGCCTGGACTTGGCGATCTTCTTGATCTCACGCCGTTCGGGCAGCGTGAACGTCTCGGGCCGGCCGCCCTTGTACTTCGGGTAGAGGGCGTCGAAGCCGTCGGCGTTGAAGTTGTGGATCACGTCCCGAACCCGGTCCGCGCTGGTGAACGTCACCTCGGCGATCTTCGATACGGGCATGCCCTGCGCGGACAGCAGCACGATCTGGGCCCGCCGCCAGGTCACCACCGACCCGGTGCCTCTGCGGATGATCCGCAGCAGGCGCTGCCCCTCGTCATCGTCGATCTCACGGACGTGTACTGGTTCTGCCACCCGCACAGCATGACAATCAAGGGGGCTGAAGCGGCGTCAATCGTCTACGTCGGATGCGTCGACAGCCGTCAGTGTCACGGTGCCGTCGTCTGCGACCGACCAGCCGGGGTTGTGGCATACCCTCCCAGCGGTGGCCGTCGGGGTCGGCGAAGTAGCCGTGGTAGCCGCCGAACGCCGCGCGTTGCGGCTCTTTGAGGACAGTTGCTCCTGCCACACGGGCCCGCTGCATGGCCTCGTCCACTTCGGCGGACGAGTCGAGGTTCTGGGCGAGGGTGAAGGGCGTCCCGGCTGTTGCTGGATGTCCGGTGTCAGCGCCAAGGTCAGCCAGAGGGAACAGTCCCAGGGCCAGCCCCTTGCCAATCTGGTAGAAGACGATCTCTTCCATATCAAGCAGTGGTGTCCAGGCCAGGCCATGGCTGTAGAACTGGCGGCTGACCTTCAAGTCCTCGACACCCAATGTCACCAGGTTCAACTGCTGGTTCATGAATCGCCCCTATGCGCCGGTAGGAGATCACCGTCCGGCCGTAACGCTACCGCCACGACAGGGCAAACGTTGCCTGATGCGGCACTAGTTCAGGGATCAGCAGCACCTCAACCGGGGACGCTGAGCGGTTGCCACCTCCCCCCCGCACCGAAGTGGATGGCCATGGGATCCGGCAGCTTCGGCCACGACACGATGAACACCACAGCCACCACTAATGTTGCCACCAGGCAGGGAAACCCGGCGAACCATCGCAACGGGCTCGGATGCTGGGCACGGGAAGTCTGGTCTTGGTGGTCTATGCGGCCTCCTTGGCGACTATAGTTCGCCTAGAACTAGAAGAACTAAATTCTAGCGCTGCCGCCCGATGCTGCCGAGTGGGCGTCCAATCTGGGCGGCAAGTTGGTTGATGACAGCGGCGCCTGAAGTCCCGGACGGCGGCCTCCTGGGCGTCGCGGAGGGCCTTCGACGTCGTCCATGGTCCTCATGATGCCGAAGCCATCCCGTACCGGGCTCACTCGTCCTGGCCGTCGTCATCGTCGTCGAGATCGACGGCTTCCGGATCGCGCAGCGGGCGCAGGCCGTCGACCGGCTGGGAGGCGGTGAAGCTGTAGCGGCCCAGGACGTTCAGATTCTTGTGCTTGAGCGGGGAGAGCCGGGCAACGTCCTCATCCTTGATCTCGTGGCCCTCGGCACGGAGCTGGGCGGCGTCGATGTACCTCGTCGTCCAGAGCACCACGGCGTTGAGAACGAGACCCAGCGACCCCAGCTGATCTTCCATCCCGTCCCGGTATGCCTGGTGGATGGTGCCCTTCTTGCCGTGGCATATCTCGCGGGCCAGCTGGGGGAGAGGGTCATAGCTGTCGGCTCAGGAGGACTGCGTGCTCCTGGATGACGGGAAAGAGACGTGTTCGCAGTTCGTCGACCGAGACCCGGGCGGTGGCTGCGCTGACGGAGAGGGCGGCGACTGTGGCGCCGGTGGAGTCGGCGACGGGCACGGCGATCGAGCGCAGGCCGAGTTCGAGTTCCTCGTCGGTGAGCGCGTAGCCGTTCTTGCGCGCTTCGCGTACGCGTTGGGCGATGGCCTCAGGGTCGGTCGGCGTGGTCGGTGTGCGTGCCAGGAGCTCTGTCTTCGCGAGTCGTGCGGCCACTTCCTCGTCGGCGAGTCCGGCGAGTAGGACGTGCCCGGTGGCTGAGGCGTACAGGGGGAGACGGGCGCCGACGCGTACGCCGGTGTTGAGCATCCTGGTCGTCTCGCTGCGGGCGACGAACAGGGAACCGTCGTCCTGCAGGACGGCCAGCGAGGCGGATTCGTCGACGGTGTCCCGGATCGCGACCAGGTGCGGCTGCGCGAGCTGCGGCAGCTGCGCGGTCTCCTCGTAGGTGGCGCCCAGGCGGAGCACGCGCGGGGTCGGCGAGAAGAACTTGCCGTCGAAGGTGACGTAGCCCAGCTCGGTGAGGGTCATCAGGCAGCGGCGCGCGGCCGCTCGGCTCAGACCGGTCGCGCCCGCGGCATCGCTGATGGTCAGGCGCGGTGCCTTCGTCCCGAACGCCTCGAGCACGGCCAGGCCTTTGGCCAGGCCGGCCATTCCCTCATTGCTCATAGATGTCCCCCTTGACAGACGTCATGCCAGCCATTCTACTGAGCGCTGTTCGCAAAACATACATGTGTGCGCTATCCGAACGCAAGTTGTTGTGCGTCAAGCGTCGCATGGCCGAGGAGGATGCATGGCAGACGGCAACAGGGCGGCGTCGGCGATGGCCGGGCGCAGCTGGCCCCGATCACTGACCGAGGTGCCGTACTGGGTGTTCCAGGAGGAGGAGGTCTACCGGGCCGAGCAGGAGAACATCTTCCACGGGCCGTTCTGGAGCTATCTCTGCCTGGAGGCTGAGTTGGCCGAGCCCGGTGACTTCTGCGCCACCTTCATCGGTGAGCAGCCGGTGCTGGTGACCCGTGACCACGACGGTCAGATCTACGCCTTCGAGAACCGCTGCGCCCACCGCGGTGCACTGATCGCGATGGAGCACTACGGACACACCAGGGACTTCACCTGCGTCTACCACGCCTGGACCTACAACCTCCAGGGCGACCTCACCGGGGTCGCCTTCGAGGAGGGCATCAACGGCAAGGGCGGCATGGGCAAGGACTTCTGCAAGGCCGCGCACAGCCCGCGCCGACTACGGCTGGCCAACGTGCACGGTCTGATCTTCGGCAGCCTCGACAACGACGTGCCCGAGATCGAGGAGTACCTCGGCCAGGAGATCCTCGACCGGATCGAGCGGGTGCTCGGCGGCCGCAAGCCGGTCGTGTTGGGGCGTTTCACCCAGGAGCTGCCGAACAACTGGAAGCTCTACATGGAGAACGTCAAGGACTCCTACCACGCGAGCATCCTGCACCTGTTCTTCACCACCTTCGGGCTCAACAAGCTGAACCAGAAGGGCGGCATCATCGTCTCGGAGAACGGCGGCCACCACGTCAGCTGGTCGGCGATCAACCGTGAAGCCGAGGCCAAGGCCGCGTCGACGTACAAGGACCAGAACATCCGCTCCGACTCGGAGTACCAACTCCAGGACCCGTCTCTGGTCGACAGCTTCAGCGAGGTCGGCGACGACATCACCTTGCAGATCCTCTCCGTCTCCCCCGGATTCGTCCTGCAGCAGATCCAGAACTCCATCGCGGTGCGCCAGGTCCTGCCGACCGGGGTCGACACCACCAGCCTCAACTGGACCTATCTCGGATTCGAGGACGACACCGAGAAGCAGCAGCTGACCCGGATGAAGCAGTCCAACCTGGTCGGGCCAGCGGGCTACGTCTCGATGGAAGACGGTGCCATCGGCGGCTTCGTCCAGCGTGGTATCGCCGGGGCCAGCAGCGAGTCCGCGACCCTGCAGATGGGTGGCGACCAGGCGGTCTCCAGCGAGAGCCGGGTCACCGAAGCCTCGATCCGCGGCTTCTGGAAGGTCTACCGCGAGGCGATGGGCTTCAGCATCGGCGAGACCGAAGGAGCAGGCAAGTGACGGACGCGTTCACCCGCATCAGCCGGGCTCAGGGCAGCTACGTCCGTGCCATTGACGACGGCCCGATCGAGGACTGGCCCGAGCACTTCACCGAGGACGCCTTCTACAAGGTGACCACCGCGGACAACCACCGCCGCGGGCTGCCCGCCGGTGTCATCTGGGCCGACAACAAGGCGATGCTCAAGGACCGGATCTCCGCGCTCAAGGAAGCCAACATCTACGAGCCACACGCCTACCGGCACCTGCTCGGACAGCCGGCGATCGCCGAGGAGAACGACACCGGAGCGACCAGTGAGACGTCCTTCCTCGTCGTACGGATCACCGGCAACGGCCCGACCGACATCTTCGCCAGCGGCCGCTACCTCGACGAGTACGTGTTCGCCGAGGGAAGGGCGCTCCTCAAGAAGCGGATCGTGGTCTGCGACAGCTCCCGCATCGACACCCTGCTGGTGCTGCCGCTGTGAACCGCCTGCTTCTCACCATCGGCGACCCGAACGGCATCGGCCCGGAGATCGCCGCCAAGGCGGTCGCCGAGTCCGGCGCCGCAGCGCCGGTCCTCGTCGGGGACCGCCTCGCGCTCGAAGGCCCCGCCAGGCAGGCAGGCCTCACGCTGCGCGACGCCGTTCCCGGCGCGACGGCCGAGGCCGGGGCGTGCGACATCGTCGATGTCGGCGCCCTGGCGCCCGCCGACCTTCAGATCGGACAGACGACCGCGGCAGCCGGTGCCGCCACCATCGCCTACGCCGAGCGGGCCGTGCGGCTCGCCATGGACGGCAGCTACGCCGGCGTGGTCGCCTGCCCGCACTCCGAGACCGCGGTGCACCAGGCGGGCATCAGCTTCGCCGGATACCCGCCCTTGATCGCCGAACTCACCGGCACGCCCGTCGACCGGGTCTTCCTGATGCTCGTCGGCGGCGGCCTCCGCATCGCCCACGTGACGCTGCACGAGTCGCTCGCCGACTCGCTGGCCCGGCTCACCACCGAACTCGTCACCGAAGCCGGACTCGCGCTGCATTCCGCTCTGGCCGCCATGGGGATCCCGACCCCGCGGATCGGTGTCTTCGGGATCAACCCGCACGCCGGGGAAGGCGGCCTGTTCGGCACCGGGGACCAGGAGATCACCGAGCCGGCGGTCCTGGCCATGCGGGAGCGCGGGCTGCGGGCGGAAGGCCCGACCGGCGCCGACATCCTGCTCGGCGGCGAACGCGACCACGACGCCTACCTGGCGATGTACCACGACCAAGGGCACATCCCGATCAAAACGCTGGCCGGCCGGACCGCCGCCGCTGTCACCATCGGCGCCGGCGCCCCCTTCGCCAGCGTGGGCCACGGCCCCGCTTTCGACATCGCCGGCCGTGGAGCCGCCGACCCCAGCGCCGTACTGGCCGCGCTACGCCTGCTCGCCCCGACCGCCCCGGGAGCTCTGAAATGACGTTCACCGTCAGTGTCAAGGACTCCGAGATCGCCTTCGACTGCGGTCCGCAGCAGAACGTCCTCGACGCCGCCGAGAGAGCCGGCTGGGCGATCCCGTACTCCTGCCGCAAGGGCGTCTGCGATTCCTGCGTGGGCACCCTGGTCGCGGGCACATTCCAGGTCCCCGGCCGAGGCAAGGTATCCGGCCCGGCCGAGGTGCGACTGTGCCACGCCCACCCCAAGAGCGATGTGGAGATCGCGCCGAAGCGGGTCGAGCAGCGTACCCCTCCGGTCCGCAAGCGACTGACCACGACCGTGCACCGCAGACGCCAGGTCGCGCCAGGCGTGACGATCCTCGATCTGCGCTACCCCATCGGGCGGCGCACACCGTTCAGGGCCGGGCAGTTCCTCAACATCATCCTTGACGACGGCGACACCCGGTCGTACTCGCTGGCGAACCCGCCGCAGTACAACGACCTGGCTCAGCTGCACGTCCGGCACGAGCCGGGCGGTGTGTTCTCCGCCAGGATCCTTCAGCAGCTGGAGTTCCACGACACCGTGGAGATCGAGGCGCCTTTCGGCGAGTTCTTCGTGGACGACCGTTCCGAAGCCCCGATCACCCTGCTGGCCACCGGAACCGGGTTCGCCCCGATGCGGTCGATCATCCTCGACCACGCGGCCCGCCGACTCACCCGCCCCATCCACCTCTACTGGGGCGCCCGCACCCTCGACGACCTCTACCTCCTCGACACCGTCGAGACCTGGACCAAGCGCTATCCCTGGCTGCGGTTCACCCCCGTCCTCTCCCGCCCCCACCCAGGCTGGGAAGGCGCGACCGGGCACGTCCAAGACGTGCTCATCGCCGACCACACCGATCTGCACACCCACCAGATCTATGCCTGTGGCAGCGAAGCCATGACCAACTCTGCAGCCGACGCGTTGGCCCGCGAACGCGGCGTAAACCCCGAACGCTTCCACGCCGACGCGTTCGTCTCGGCCGCCGGTGCTCCGGCCGCCGTCTGAGGAACGCCCCAGACGGCTCTCTCTCCCAGTGGGGTTACTCCATGACCGACACCACCGCAACGGCCACGCCGCTGCGCCTCCCCGAATTCATCGACAACCGACGACCCAACAGATTCCAGCTCGGCACGGTACTGCTGTGCGGCCTGGTGATGTTCCTCGACGGCTTCGACACCCAGGCGATCAACTACATGGCCCCGGCCATCACCGAGGACTGGGGCCTGTCCAAGAGCACGATGGGCCCCATCTTCTCCGCCGCCCTGGTCGGCCTGATGATCGGCTACCTGCTCATCGCCCCGCTCTCCGACAAGTTCGGCCACAAGCGTCTCGTCGTCGTCGGTGTGCTCACCTTCTCACTGTCCACCCTCGCCTCAGTGTGGGTACAGAACCCCGAGCAACTGCTGGCGATGCGCTTCGTCACGGGCATCGGACTGGGCGCAGCGACACCCAGCACCATCGCGCTGACCGCGGAATACAGCCCCAAACGCGTCCGCGCCAGCCTCGTGCTGGCCATCTACTGCGGCTTCTCACTCGGCTTCGTGGCCGCCAACTACGCGGCCGACTGGCTGATCCCCGCCTACGGCTGGCGGTCGGTCTTCGTGGCCGGAGCGGTCGCCCCGCTCGCTCTGGTCGTCATCCTGCTGTGGCGGCTCCCGGAGTCGATCTCCCACCTGATCCGCCGCGGCCAAACCTCCGCAGCGTACGCACTGTGCCGCCGCATCGACCCCACTCTGCTGCACGTGGACGCACCGCACATCGAGACCGAGAGCGCCGGCCCCGGCAAGCGGGTCAGGCTGCGGCAACTCGTCTCAGGCGGTCAGCTACTCGGCACCGTCCTGCTGTGGCTGGTCTTCTCCATCAACCTCGCCATGTTCTACGGCCTGCAGAGCTGGATGCCGACCATCCTCAGCGAACGCGGCTACTCCGCCTCGACCCTGGCCACGGCCGCCTCGATGACCACCGTCGGCGGCATCGTGATCGCCTTCGTCATCGGCCCGGCCATGGACCGGATCGGCTCCTTCGGAGCCCTCGGCACGCTCTATCTCACCGGATGCGGCTTCCTCACGCTGATGAGTGTCGCCCTCGGCGCTCCGGTCTGGGTGGTGCTGATCGCGATCTTCCTGATCGGCTGCTCGGTCAGCGGAGGCCAGAAGAGCGTCATCGCCCTCGCCGCGGTGTACTACCCCGAGGAAGTCCGCTCCACCGGCGTCGGCTGGGCGCTCGGCATCGGTCGCGTCGGAGGCATCGCCGGCCCCCTCCTGGTCGGCGCCCTGCTCACCGCGGGGTGGAGCCACCAACAGCTGTTCCTCACCCTCGCGGTCCCCTCCGCCCTGTGCGGTCTGATCGTGCTCTACCTCGGCCGCCGCGCCAAGGCCGGAGACGGTTTCCGTTCCCCGTGACACACGGAGCGTCAAAGATCGCACGTCGATCGTCAGGGCCTTCATCCAGTCATGATCTCGGTTTCGGCTGATCACTCCCGCCGACCGCGGTCGAACCGGCAGGACCCTGTCTGCCGAGGTGCGAACCTATCGACAACGGTCTGGAGCTGGCCTTCCTCCCGCCTGCCGATCGAGCGGTTCGCTCCTTCCCCGGAGCACCCGCGCGATGAGCACGCGCAGGCGCGGATCGGCACCGAGCGCGGCACCAGAGCGGCTACCGCCCTGCCCAGCAGAAGGACGGCGACACCCGGCTCCTACTTCCTCACCTGACCCCGGTAAGCCACGACGACCGACAACGCGGGCAAGCCCGAGAGCGACCCTCGGTAACGCCCGCGTTGTCGGCGGCTGGAAGGCTGGTCGGGTGAACGGCCCTCGGGCTCGGCATCGGCCGGCTCCTGGCCGACCGTCCCTCGCCCGGAGGCGGAAGCGACGTCAACGCTCCAGCGTGCAGGCTGCGCCTTCCGCCGGAGGGCGAAGCCCCGGCCCGTTCACCGCCCCGCCTGCCGCGCCAGACCACAGCACCTCACCTTCCGCCGCCGCGGAGGAGGCAGGACTCCTCGAACGCCACCGCTCGCGGCTGTGCTGGCCCCGCGCCCCAGCTCTCGTCACCCACTCACACGCGGGAATCGCTCTGGGCCTGCCTGGTCGACGGGACACTGACCAGCTGCTCGAAACCACCGGACGGGCCAAGGGAGCGACACCGGTGTCCTTCCCTGACCGGTCATGGTCGGCTCGCCCATCGGACCGTCCCGAGGCACGCTGGGAGGCGTGGCCAGCGCACCGATCACCGTGCACCGCCCGTCCCGCAGGGGCGGCCGGAGAGTCACCGTGCACAGCCATGGTCGGGACGAGATCCTCGGCACGGCCTACAGCGACCGTGACCTGGTCGTGTTCCTCGAGGACGCCGGCGTCGCCGACCCCGAGACCATCTTGGACGACCCGCAGTGGGTGGAGTGGCGCGGTGGCCCCGCCCATCAGTTCGAGGCTTCCTGATGTGCAGGGCACCGTAGCCCGGGATGGCTGTTCCGAGGCCGGGGGGGGGGGCGCGCGCCAGCGCACGGAAGGAACCCCGCATGACGATCTCCACGCCCGCCGGCGCCGGCACCAGCGGCGGCAGGAGTCTGCGGCTCGTCTGGCCGGAGTGGCAGGGCGCCGGGGCGGTCAGCTCCTGTGCCGGAGTTCCCGTTCTCCACCCCGCTCGTCGCCGGCAACCGGATCCTCCAGGCGATGCTGCCCGAGCACGAAGGCCCACCGAGACCGTCCCCGTTCCCTCGGTGACGACGGCCTGGACATCATCCGCCGCCACGACCCGGCGCGGATCACCACCTCGGCGGTGACTGTTCGGTCAGCCTCGCCCCGTTCACAGCCCTCGCGCACCGCTACGGCGATCTCGCCACCGTGTTGATCGACTTCCAGCCCCCGCCGTCGGTACCTCCGACGGCGACTGTCCCCCGCGAGGCTCTGAACCTCCAGCAGGTCCTGACCGCATTCCCGCTCATCTCGACCAGCACGACCGGCTGAACCGCTCTCACTATCGCAGCCAGCCCGTCACCGCGCCTGAAGGGAACCTCATGCCTACCGGTGACGGTTGGGTGTCTGTGTTCAGCTCTGGTGGGTGCTCGGTGGCGCCTTGCGGGGCATGGGCAGGGGCGGCAGCTTCCCTCAATCCAGGAGTCATCGATTCCCGCGTCCGCGTCGGAGCGGTCCTGCTGCCGGTTCCGCAGTTGTAGGGGCCTCGTCCCCATGGCGTCGTCCGGGTGAGCGGCAGTGACCACGCAGGTCTTGTCAGGTAGCGGTGCTGACGCTCTGCCCGAGTTGCCCATGCGCCTGCCCTGGGGAGAACGGCTCGCCTTGGTGGGCTCCACTGCTGGGCCGCTGGGATGTGTCGTCCACTGATCTGCGACCCGTCACCACTCGTATATGACGATTCGTGCGCTCGTCGAGCAGGTTCTGGCCGGCGGGAAGACGTGGTGGTCCTCGCGCAGGCCGGGTGTCGAACCCGGGGGTCGGATACCCCTCCCGGTCTGACGGTGCCGGACCTGCCTGGGCGCTGTCGTTCCCCGCAGGGGTCCCTCAGGTCCGAGGACCTGGTGTGGCCTCGGGACCGGTCAATACGGTCAGCTGCCTGAGAAGGGTGATGAGTTGGCGATGCTGGAGGTCGCTGGGGACGGTACGGTCGTTGAAGAACACGGTCAGAATGCCGTCTCGAAGAGACCATCTCCTCGGTCCCAGCTTCACCGTCAGGGTGCGGATGTCCTCGGTCACTAGCTGACGCTGCTTGTGGGGGTGGATGGTGTAGCGGCGATCGAAGGCGCCGAGCTTCTTCCAGAACCGCGGAATGAAGGGGTCGTGCTGGTTCAGCCATAACTCGGGCAGTTCCTCAGCGCCGTCCTTGGGTCGCAGGTGGGCGATGAGTGAGCGCTGAGTGGTGAGCCCCCCGACTCCCCCTCCGACTCCCTCCTGGCAGGCGACCCATATGTCGACGTTGTCGACGTGCTTGTGGGCCAGCAGCCACGTGCTCTTGTCGCGCGCGTCGCGGCGCACCAAGGCCGGTAGCTCCGATGTTTCCTCGACGATCCGCCAGCCGGCCGCTTCGGCAGCCGCCCGGCGTCCGTTGTTCTCCTCCTCCCCCTTCCGCCGCAAACGCCGTTCCCCAGGAAGCAGGATGAGGACGGTGAGGAGGACCACCGCTGCAATTCCACCGAAGACCGATATGAACAGAGTGAGCATCTGCTCACATATACCCGTCCTGTTCCCACTCGACACGCGGTGGCTCGATGAACAGGCCATCGTTCTTCGGCCGGGTCGCTCCGGTACGGCAGGTGGGCTACCGGTGGCGGACGAGCAGCCAGTCCGCGAGGGCGCCGTCGGCGGCTGCGGTCTGCCCGGAAGGGCCGTACGTGCTGGCACACTTCCGCTCGACAGGTGTGAGGTCAGATGGTCTGCGGGCGGCCGCTGCTGAGTTGGCGGCCAGGTGGATGGGGGAGCGCGGGCGCGGTGATGGGCGTTACTCTTCCGCGCACCAGCGCGTCACGGTGGCTTCCCGGGGCGCGGTGCGGTTCCACACTGGCCGCCGCACCGTGGTCGACGGTGCGGCGGCCAGGCTCGCCGTTAGGGCGGGGTGTTCGCCGTCAGATGCCGGCGCGGTTGGGGGCTAGGCAGCCGCCGCAGTTGTAGTAGGTCACGTCCCAGTGGTTGCTTTCGTTGTAGTAGACGTTGCCACTGGCGGACTTCCACTTCGAGCCGCCGATCGAGCTGAAGTGGTTCTTGATGTAGCTGGTCAGGCAGCTGGTCATGCCGATGTCGACCTTGTAGCCGTTCCAGTGGCTGTAGGTGCCGCTGGCGTGGCCGGTCTCGGTCCCGCCGGTGAGCCGGATCGCGCAGCCGCTGGCCGACTTGAGGGTGATCACACCGTCCACGGTGGCCGAGTTGATCTGGTCGAACGAGGTGCAGTTCGACTTGTTGCGGTCGGAGCAACCACCACTGGAACTCCAGGTGATGCCCTTGGCCTTGAACTTGGCGGTGGCCTGCGCGTGGGTCAGCTTCGCCATGGCGCCGACATCGGTCGTGCCGCTCTGGGCGGCGTGGGCGACGCCGGGTACCGCCAAGGCGAGGGTGGCGCCGACGGCCACGGCGGCGGCACCGAGCCGGGTACGGCTGAAGAGGCGTCTGTGGGGGGTCTGCACGCTTTGTCTCCCTGGTTCGATCGTGTTGGGAGCCGACGAGGGGCTGCGGATCGCCTCTGGAGATGAGCCCCCGTCCACTCCACGGACGTCCGAGAGTCGCACAATTTACAGGTACACGGCAACGGGTCAGGGTCACACCTCTGCTCAGCGACAGGCAGGTCCTGGCAGACCGAGGCACTTCCCCGAGCAGCGTTCCCTCGGCGTGGTCCGGGTGCAGCGTCGCGCTCAACTCGTAGTCGCTCCACGCGCATCGGACGGTGCCGCGGAACAGCAACACCAACCGGGCCCGAGCCGTGGTCCGGTTCCTCCCTACCGTGCCGGTCCGGAAGCCGTGGCCGGCCGCCACGGAGGCGGATCACCCGACAGCTCCACCGGCCTGGGCGGTGGGCCATACACGAGTGAGGCACCCGGCCTCGGCGTGAGCCCGAGGCGGGCACGTTGATCTGCCGCGCGGCAGACAGCACGATCGTGGAGTTCGTGCGGGCCCGGCCACCAGCCTTGAGGCCGCCATGCTCCATGGCGGCCTCAAGGACCCGGCCCAGAAGCTGGCCCCCGCGTCTCCCGCGATCAGCCGGTCCCTGAACTCGGTGAGGACCGAGTGGTCGAACCCCGGATCGGCCAGCTCCAGCCCGAGGAGGTACTTCCAGTCCAGCCGTCCGCGCAGGGCGTCCGCGGCCTGCCGATCCGAAAGCTCTTCGGCGAACTGCATGACCGACACCAGCGCCAGCCTGCCCGGCGACACGCCGGCTTCCCCCTGCTCGGATACAGCCCGGCGAAGTCCGCGTCCTGGAAGAGTTCGCCCAACTCGTCTCGGATCCGCATCGCCAGGCTGCCTTTCGGGAACGCAGCCCGTGCCACCCGGGCCGTCTCCTCAGGAACCCCGTCGACCTTCCTGGTGTGCAGAGACACCGACACCCTCCCCAAATACAACGTCGGCCTTCACGACCACAACGGGTCACGAAGGCCGACGTCACGTCCAGGCCCCGGATTCGCCAACAGTGTCCCTATGTCGGCGGGGGCGGGTGGATTTTGAGAGCTGGCAGGCAGTCGGCGACTGCGACGAGTTCGATGTCGTCACGCCGCTCCTTGGTCCAGTCCTCGTAGGTCAACGGCCAGCATTCGATCTGTGCCCGCTCGCCCCGCCGAGTGTCCCAGGAGACACCGTTTGGCACATACCCCAGGGCCTCAGAGGCACGGTTCGAGGCATGGTTGTCGACGAACGCATCACTGCCGGCCCCACCGGCACCCAGCCCTCCGAAGGGCGGATGCGGCACGCCTGGCGCCATCTCCTTCCCCAACCCGCCACCGCGCACATCCGGGCTGAGTCAGGCGAAAGTGGTCACCTTGCCGAACCTGGCGAAGTCGATGCCGATCAGATCCTGCCCACGGGCTTACCGCCGACTACCACGACGAAGTTCAGGCGCCAAGAGCCAGTACTCAGCCGGCCCCGACCAGACCATCCCCCGCAACCAGCGCCACTCACGTACCGGGCTGTCCTCAGGGGAGACCGGCCGCGTGCGACGCGGGGGAGCGGGGCCACGGCTCTTCGACCGTGCCCTCTGCAAGCCCTACAACGCTGTCGGAGGCTGCTTCGGCCGGCTCAAGCGGTTTCGTGTCATCGCGACACGGCTCGACGAGTTCGTTGCTGGCTACGAGGTGGGACTCCACGCCGTCCGCAGGGGGCGCCCGGGCCGTTCCGACAGGTCGCCGGGGTGCGGTGGTCGGAGTGCGTCAGCCCGGCGTTGTAGTGGAGCCGCGGGTCGAGTGCTCCGGGCAGCGGTTCCGGTACCGCCATTCGGCGCACCCCGGCTGCCTTTTCCTCGTCCTCCAGACATCGTGTGTCCACGGCGCTGTTTCTCCCAGGCGGAAACTTGTCACTACGATCTTTCCGGTATGGCGTGATTGTCAACAACAGCAACTATTTGTCGCTTCGATCCTCCTCGGGAGTCGTCATGGCACAGCTCAGCATCATCGGGTCCGGCTCCATGGGCCGGGCCATCGCCACTGTCGCCACCAAGGGCGGCAGCACTGTCGACCTGCTCGGCAGGTCCGACCTTCGCCGCCACTCTGGCCTCCAGCACTGTCGGTGAGCGCCCCACCACCGTCCTCGTCGCCGGCGATGACGCCGACGCCAAATCCCTGCTGGCCGGTGTGGTCACCGCCGGCGGCTTGCGCGCCGTCGATGCCGGCTCGCTGGAGCGTGCCCGCGAGCTGGAGGCGGTCGGGTCCCTCCGGCTCACCTCGCCGTGAGCGAGAAGGTCCCCTGGAGCGGAGGCTTCGCAGTCGTGGGGTGATCAGCGGCCTTCGCGGGCCCACGGAGTGGTTCGCCTTGGACGAGTGTGAGATGACCGAGTGGGGCCTGTCGGCCCTCGGAGGTCCTCTCAGCTGGACGATGTGGTGGCTGAGCGAGACGTGCGGGATGCCCGGGGGCTCCTGGTCCCTGTGACCGCAGGCGCCCCTTGGGCGTCCTCGGGTTTCTGTGTCTCGTATCCGCCTGGGTGGGGCGGTCGGTCTGTGGACTACTGCTGTCGCTGCCCCGGTCGGGCGGGGGCTGTCGAAAGTCGCAGGGGGTGCCGGTGACGTTTGGTCTCGTTCTTGCGAGGCACCCCGACTATCACTCTTCTTCGACGCTTGGAGGACTGGACATGGCCAGCGACAAGACGGGGCCGCTGCATGACGAGGAGATGAAGGCCGAGATGCAGGGTGAGCTCAAGGCTGACCGCGCCACACGCGCGGAGGAGGAGCGGGACATGGAGCCTTCGGGTGAGGATCAACCCGAGGTGAGTCGGGCTCCGGACGAGGCCCTGCACGGCGGTACTCCTCCGGGCATGAGCCAGGACGATGTGGAAGTCCGTTCGGACCTGGCCCGTCATCTTGGCCTTGCCGCCTTCCCGGGCGACCGCGTCGTCGTCCTGGACACCCTGCGGGAGAACAACGCTCCCGACCGGTTGATCGACATGGCGAGCGGGCTTCCGGAGGGCAGGGAGTTCCAGAACGTGCAGGACGTGGTGCGGGCCCTGGGCCTGGGCGTGGAGGACCGCAGGACCTGACCGCCGACCGGACCTGACGCGCGAACCGCGTGGCCATGACACTTCTTCCCGAACCGCTCTGGCCGGGGGTGTCGTTGCCTGTGGGTGTGCCCGCACCGTGGTTGCCTTCCGTGCAAACAGTGCGCGCTTATCCGGTCACGGTACGCGGTCGTTGGCTGGTTGGAGTGCTTCCTCCAGCTCGTGAGGGAGCTGCGGGGGATGCCCTGACCCAGCCGCCCATGTGGCACGGGGCGGAGCTTGGCCGCGGTCCGGACGTCCGTCCACTGTGTGGTGATGCGTGCGGCTACGAGCTGGCGCACATCTTCGCGGGAGCCGGCATGCTACGCCCGTCGGTGGCCTGGTCGCCGTTCACGGGCAGATCGGAGACGTGGGAGACCACGCAGCCGCTATGCCGTGCACGTCATCCGTTGGTGGGTCGGGGCCTGCGTACGGGGCCGGGGGCACGGAGTCCGAGGAGCGTCCGTACCGACGAGTGCCTGGAGCAGTCGCTCTGCAGGTCGCGGCACGGCGGCTGGCGAGCCTGGACGCCACCACTATCTCGCCTGTCATCGCGCGGTGCCGGTCATGTACACGCTGCACTAGTCCGACGAGGTGTGGCCCCGCACGCTCGACAACCTGACGTCCGGCGCTGAGGCGTCCAGCGGAAGTTGGGCGGTAGGGATGCCGCCGTCTGGGATGGCTGGCCCCTTTGCTTCCGAAGCGACGGTGAACGCACCAGGGCCACGCCGACATCCGCCACCTGTGCCCGGCTCAGCACGGGAGGCTCTTCTCGAGCTCGTAGCTCACAACCACCCACCGGTCGCCGATCGTGCGCAGGGACTCGGTGACCCTGTACCTGCGGGGCTGATCTTCCAGCGGGTCTTCCTTCCCGGTCTCCTTATCCACCGGGATCCACTTGGTTGTGTCCACGCACTCGGTGACCGTCGCCGTCTTCGGGGACTTCTCCACGTCGATCGCGGTGACCTTGCTCTGGGAGGCGGTGATCTCCCCGCGGAAAATCAGACCGGCGTCCCGGTAATTGGCCAGGTCCGCTCGCATCCTCCCCAGCGCCGTGTCGCTGGTGTAGGTCTCCAGATCGGTGCCCTTCTCCGACGCCTTGGCGTACGCCTTATTCTGAGCAGCCCTCATCCCGGCAACCGTGGCCAGGACCTCCTTCTTGTCCGCGGCCAGGGGGTCGGCGGGGGACGGGCTGGAGGAGCTGGGTTCAGACGGCTTCGGATCCTCCTGGGCGGCGTCCGAGCAGGCCGACACTCCCAGCGCCAGCGCGCCCAGCACGATGAGAGAACCGATACGGCGATTGCGACAGAGCGATGCTGATGCCATCGCGCCTCCCTCTTGATGTGTGGTAGCCGGCACGGACCACGTGCACGGCAGCAATCAGTTCTGTAACCGGAAGATTACGCATATGCCATCCCTGGGCCGAGCCCGGCCCAAGCCCCTGACTCTCTCTCAGGTCCATGTCCGCCACCTCCAGTCGTACGGCGATCGCCTGCCCCAAGAGGTTGGCTCCAGCTGACCGGGCGCGCGTCCTCGCTCGCTCTGCGACCTCCCGGACGTGGGCACGCGCGTTTGACGCGCACTCGGGTCGGGCTGCCGCCGCACGATCGCAGGCATCGTTGAGCGCCTGGACGGCCTCGGAGATCACCTACCAGCAGCTGGGACAGGGCGAAGCCGCCGTCCTCCCGCCGTCCGTACACAGCGAGCAGCCGGTCCCCGACGGATCCGGAGTCCTCCGTCGGCGCGCCCGATCAGCGGCTCGGTCCTTCTCCCGCTCGGTGCACGCACACGGCAGATGGTCCCCTCTGCCTCGAGGATCCCGTCTTCGCAGCGAGGGGCTGGGCACACCGACTTGACGATGGCTGCCGCGGCGCTGACTGGGCTACGGAGTTGGCCGGCAGCGTGGAGGTCGGCATATCCGTGGGTCGACCAGCGCCGAGTGACCCGGCCGGTGAGGCGCTCGACCGTGGCAGTCCGCAGTTCGCGCTCGATCTGGGCGACCAGAGTGCGGGGCCGGACGGTCCCGGCCGCCTGCCGCAGAGCCTGGACCAACGGGTCCGGGAAGCCGGCCAGGACGCGGGCGGTGTCCCTTCCCACCCGGGGGCCTGACTTGGTCGGCGCCGAGGCGCCGCTGGTCGCGGCGAAGCCGCCTTCGCATGGCTTCCCCTGCTACCGGTAGACAGCCTCCGGCGTTCAGTGGCGCTACGCGCCGAAGGCGCTCGCCGTGGTTGCTGTTGGTCTGGTTGTTGTTGATCTGGTCTTGTACCGTACTTTCTGTCGGCACGGGCCCCTACGTTTTCGTCACCTGCTGTCCCATCGCCAGCCAGCTCTGCAACGCCAAGGAGCCCGATGACGCTGTTCGAGCTGCAAGCCTGGCTCGGACACCGCTCGCCAGAAGTCGACTCAACACTACGTCGAGATCAGCCCGAACAAGCTGGTCAAGGCGTACAGCGACGCCGGGTACTTCGAGCGCAACGTCCGCACCATCGAAGTGCTCGTCGATCGAGATGCGGTCAGCTCCGGCGCCGCCGCGAAGGGCGACCCCTGGCAGTACTACGACCTCGGCCACAGCTGGTGCACCTACACCTTCTTCGAGCACTGTCAGCACCGTATGGCCTGCGCACGCTGCGACTTCTACACCCCCAAGGCGTCCAGCAAGAGCCAGCTCCTGGACGCCAAGGAGAACCTGCAGAAGATGCTCGCCACCATCCCGCTGACCGACGACGAGCGCGCCGCCGTCGATGACGGCCAAGCCGCCCTCGACCAGCTACTGGAGCGACTCACCGACGTCCCCACTCCGGGCGGGCCGACTCCCCGGCAGATCGGTATCCCAGCGCAGGCCACCGTGCTGCCTGTCATTGAGATCAACCGGCATCCGACAGGGCAGTAGCGCTCAACGGTCCAGCCGGTGCCGAACGTAATCCGGCTGGGCCGTACCGACCTCGATGCGGTTCTCGTCGAGGCCGTTGACGATCCGCAGACAGTCCCCGGCGAAGACGAACTCCACCGCCACCGTGCCGGTTGCCAGGTCATGGTCTGCCGGCCGCCACTCAAGCAACGCGACCTCGCACAGCTCCTGGCCGACAAACGGTTCCAGGCGTTCATCACTGTGGGACCACTGGGGTGTGAGCTCGAACCACTCCCACCCGGTGATCGTCGCCGCAGTGTCGATCGTGTCCCAGCCGATCGAGAGGAGGTCGAGCTGCGAGTGACAGACCTCCACCTGGACGCCGTCGAAGTCCAGCACCACCGGGCAGTCGGCGAACCAGTTTTCGTCCTCGACGAAGCGCACCAGGGCGAACCCCGTCAGCCGCCTACCGGCGAGCACCGCTAGAAGTGATCCGTGCGCCTGCCGAACCGCCTCGATCCCGACCAGGAAGGACGGCTTGAAACCAGAGATCCCCATGTCCACAGCAGGGAGTCTCCCGGGCTTCAGCCCGACCGGCCAGCGCATATTCGGAGCAGCAGGATCCTCGGCGCCACTTGACATCTCGGATTCCACAGAATGGCCCGCTACCTGCGGCTTCGCGACCTTCAGCGGGAGATCGAGGAGGGCTTGAACGTCATGGAGTCCTCCAACGGCGCCAACTCCGTGATCGCTTACGGCAGGGGCGGGGAGATCGCCTCGAACCGGCGCGACGAGCAGGAGGTGTTCGTGCTGTGCCTGCGGATTCTGCAATCGGCCCTGGTCGACGTGAACACCCTGATGCTCCAGGACATCCTCGGCGAACCGGAGTGGGCGGACCTCCTCACGCTCGCCGACCGGCGCGGCCTGACCCCGCTGTTCTGGTCCCATGTCCGGCCCTACGGTGAGGTCAACCTCGACATGGGCGCTCGTCTCAACCTCGCCGCGGCCTCCTTGCCGGGACCCCGGGCCCCGGACGATCAGGCCGCCGCGTGATCCACTGTGGAGAAGGTCTGAACCTGCGCCTCCACGGCACTGCGAGCGGGCCGCGCCGGCGTCTCGCGTGGCACGACGCCGACACACAGCTACCCTGAGCGTGCTCGAAATGTGTGCGCGGTGCTCCGGAGTGGGCGGTTCTTCGTCCTGAGGCTACGGTTCAAGCCGCGCGACCCCTCCCGTTTCAAGGGCCGCCCACAGAGCGCCGTCGGGACCCAGGGTGATGCCGTGCGGCTCGGACGACGGTGACGGCAGGCTGTACTCGGCGATCTTGCCGCTACCGGTGATGTGGCCAATGCTGTTGGCTCCCCACTCGGTGAACCAGCAGTCCCCGGTAGAGGCCGCGACGATGGCATGGGGTTTGGCCGTACGGTCAGGGAGCGGGAACTCCTTGATCGCGCCGTCCACCGAGATCCTGCCGATCTGGCCCGCTGAGATCTCGACGAACCACAAGGCGACGCCGTCGCTGGTGATGCCCACGGGTGCAGCGCTCGGGGTGGGGAGCCGGTGGATAACGATGTCTCCGTGGACAGTGATGCGGCCGATCGCGTTCGCCTGGTTGAGTGTGAACCACAGGGCCCCATCAGGGCCTGCCGTGATCGCCGAGGGATAGGCGCCCGTACAGGGAAGGACGAACTCGGTGATCTCTCCCGTGCTGGTGATGCGGCCGACCCGGTCGGTGTTCATCTCCGTGAACCACATCGCATCGTCCGGACCGGCGGTGATCCCGAAGGGTCCGCTGTCGGGCGTCGGCACGGGGAAGGACTCCGTTTCACCGTCGGCGGTGATGCGGCCGATCCGGTGGTCCTGGAATCGGGTGAACCACAGTGCTCCGTCGGGCCCGGGCGTAATGACCGTAGGGCGACACTCGGGCGATTCCAGGGGGTATTCGTTGAGTTCCCCGTCGAGGGTGAGGCGCGCGATGCGGCCGCTGTGCGCGAAGGTGAGCCACAGTGCGCTGTCAGGTCCGGCCGCGATGCCGTACGGCCCAGCGCCCTTGTCTGCCACGGACATCTCGCTTACGGCCACAGCAACTCCTTGCAGGGGTGGGGATCAACCGAGGTTCCCGACCGATGCCGCAGCTCGGTCTCGCACCAGGTCGAGAATGATCGCGGCGAGGTCAGCAGGCCGGGTCATGGGGATGTTGTGGTTCGCGCTGATGTCGATCAGCCGGCGGCCAGGGACGGCATCGACGACGGCACGCACTTCGTCGCGCCGCGAGGCGTAAAAACCATCCTCGGCCAGCACGATCGTCATCGGACAGGTGAGGCGGTCGTACACCTCGATACTCGGGAAGACTTCTGCGTCGGCCTCCACGGCGGTGACAGTCACGATCTCCTCGATGGCCGGTCGCCGTACCCACCGGTGGCCGCGATGCAGGAAGGAGCGCCGCGTGACCTCCTCGACAAGTTCGTGCCGTGCTCCGGCGTTGAGCCAGTCCCCTCCGGCCTCCCGGGCGCACTGCTCGACATAGGCATGCATCTGGTCGTCATTCATTTCCCAGCCGTAGCGGAACATCGTCCGCAAACGGCCCGCCGCCTCCGTGGTCCGTGCAGCGGCATGCTCGGCGAGTGACGCGCTACGGTCATCGAGCACCATGCCGTCCACGATGCAGAGGGCGGCCGGTTCCACGAGGCCACTGGCAGTGGCAGCCGTCACCGCGTACCCGCCGGTGGAATGGCCCACCAGCACGGGACGGTCCCAGCCCAGCGCGGTGACGACGCCACCGATGTCTCGCCAGTATTGCTCGGGGCCGGTGGAGTCGAGCCGGGTCTGCCCATGGCCACGCAGGTCGATGGCGATCGGATGACACTCGCTCACCAGACTGGACGCCACATCCCCCCAGGCGGCGGCGTCGTGTCCGCTGCCGTGGACCAGCAGCACCTCCTCACCGTGGCCGCCGAAGTCCACACCCGAGAGGACCCCGTCCACGACGGGGAGTTCGATCTCTGTTCCGATCACCACCGCACCCTGACGACCAGAAGCCAACAAGCGCAACTCCTTTTCTCGCAGGAGTCGGCGCGGGGTGAGGATGCCTTGAGACCGCCGAGAGCGGACAACGCTCCTGCCGCAGTAAATGCCGGATTTACTGCGGCGGAGCCTCTGCCGTGATTATCGCGACACGCGGCGGGCCATTCCGGCCGCCGGGGTGAGGTGTACGCATTTACTGCGACAGAGTTGGAAGGGCGGGGTGGGCGTGACGATCGAACCAGTGACCGAACTCGGGAGCGGGGGCGCGATCCGGTTGCCGCGCGCCCGAGTCGGCCGACCGAGCACGGCGACCGGGAGTCGGAGCCCGGCCACCAGGAAGCTTCGACCTGATGGCCCTGCGGGAATCCCGCACGGACATGGAAGCCCTCGTTCTCACGGCGAGAGCGGCTGCGCCACCTCGGGGACGCGTTCGCCGCTGCGGCAGACCGGTCCGCGCCACGATGGACCACTACGCGTACCGCGACGATGCCGAGAGGCCGCATCCGGTGCGTGAGCGCCACCAGCAGGCACACTGCCTGCGGGAGCCCGGACCGCACCGCGGCCGGGAGGCCGGCCACTGAGCCGACCCGATACCGCGCGCCCGATGCTGTGCATCGCCCCCGTGGCACCGACGATGTGCAAGTATCCACTCCACTCGGTAAAGCCAGAAGCTGCTTCAGGTCTGCTGTTGTGTGACACCCGGTGACGGTCGGGCTGTGTTGTCGGTGGTGGGTGACATGCTGCGGTCATGACTGAACCTGTGAAGGGACCGGCCAGCTACTTTCCATCAATCGAGAAGAAGTACGGTCGGCCCATAGCCGAGTGGAAGAACCTCATCCGTACGTCACCGCTGTCCAAGCACATGGAACTGGTCGGCTGGCTCAAGGCCGAACACGGCCTGGGGCACGGCCACGCCAATGCTCTTGTCGCCCACACGCTCGCGGAGGCCGACGGAAAATAGAAGCCCCCCGGCTGGACCGATCCACGTCGGATCTGGCCTCCTATCTGCGAGCTTTAGGTGCGAAGTAGCGAGGGCGCCCTGTGCCGCGTTCCAGTCGGACCCGCGCATCCGTCAGTGGTAGACGTCCAGCTCTGAGCAGTCAACGTCAGCCCGCCAAGGTCCTCGCTTGGCGGGCTGGCGCATCTGCGCCATGCCCCGGCTTCAGATGTAGATCATGATCTTTCCGCGTGTGTGTCCGCGCTTGGGTTGCGGGGCCCGGCTGGACAGTTCGAGTCCCGATGGGTAAGCGTTGTCCCGTAAATGATCTACGGCATGCCGGTTGACCAGTGCTGTTGTCTCTCATCCGGCCAGTGTGAGGTTGTGCAGGCGGGCGATGCCGAGCATGGCGTGGTGGACGCCGTCGCCTTTCAGGCGGCAGTCGCGGAGGATCTTCCAGGGTCTTCATGCGGGCGAAGGCGTGCTCGACGCGGGCGCGGACCTTGCGGTGCGAGCGGTTGTGCTCTTCTTTCCAGTCCGGGAGTTTGCTCTGGCCGGGGTCGCGGCGGTGCGGGATGACCAGGCCGGTGCCACGGTAGCCGCCGTCCGCGATCACCGTGGTGTGGCCGACGGCGTCCTTCGCGCCGGACAGCTCCCATGCCTTGCAGTCGTTGCGGTTTCCGGTGGCCGGCCGGCCGACGGCGACGACGAGCCGGGTGTCGGCGTCGATGACGACCTGGTGGTTGGTGGAGTACCGGTAGTTCTTCGACTGTTCGGCCACGGTGTGGTCGCGGGTGGGGACCGGGGTGCCGTCCACGATCAGCACGGTGTCCTTGCGGAAGCGCTTGCGCTGCTGGAGCGTGAGCGCGGGCCCGAGGTGGTCGATGATGCGGTCCGCGGCCGACTTCGACACCCCGAACAACGGTGCCAGTTGCCGCAGGGTCAGGTTCGTGCGCCAGTACGCGGCGACCAGGAGCACGCGGTCTTCCAGTGGCAGGCTCCAGGGCCGGCCCTTGCGTACCGGATCTGCACCCTCACGCCGGAGCGCGGTGATCAGCTTGCCGAACTGGCGCGGGCTCAGCCCGGTGAACGGGGCTATCCAGGACGGCTCCGACGCCGTGATCACACCAGACACAGCAAGATCATCTAACCTGCGACCAGCAGTTACGGGACAGCCCTTAGACCGCATCGCCCTGCCATTCCGGCTCGGCGCAGGCGACGGCCAGTGCGCCTTCACCCGCTGGCGCCCTCGCCGCTGATGAGCAGGTCCCGAGTGCCGTGCGGTGGATCGGGGCCCGCTCGCACGAGTGCCGTGGGGACGCGCACGTGTCCCCACGGCACAACGCGCCCGCCGCCGACAGGTCACACATCCTCTGCACCTGTCAAGATCCGAGACTTCTCACCGAAGATTGAGCGCCGCGCTGCCGAGTGGTCGCACATGGCCGCGACCGGGTGGGGCGGAGTTGGGCGACTTCCCCAGGGGTAGGCCGCCCACGCTTCGCTCAGGATGGGATTGGTGCTAGACCGTCTGCCGACGAGGGTCCGCAGCGATCATCCCGAAGGCGTCGGCCGCACGATCCGGGCATACAGTGCCTGACGCTGGACGACGTCGCCGGTGCGCTGAAGGTGCGGCGGGCCACGGTGTCCGCCTGGGAGTCGACCAAGAAGACGACCGAACCGCGCGGCCCCGAGCGTGAGGCGTACGCGCGGTTGCTCAAGCAGCTCGCGGAGCTCTACCCGGCCCCCGTGCCCGCCACGTTCACAGGCTTCCCCGCCCTGCATGGCCCGATCCGGACACTGAGAAGGGCCGGTGACGGTAGGACAGAACGCGAGCGAACAGGACAGGGGGGAGAGGACATGGTCGAAGCCCTACGGGTGCTGCTGCTTTCATGGTGGGTGCAGGGATCTGGTCGGCCTGGCGGCGCAGCCTGTTCCCCGGAGCATGGGCCCACACCTTTCACACGGCATACGCCGAAGAGCGCGCCCGGCTCACCCAGGCGCGCAGGAGACTGCGCGCGGTGGACAAGGACCAGCGCCAGGCGGAGACGGAGGCAGCTGGGCAGGTCAAGGCGGAACGCGAAAAGCACGAACAACTGGTCGCCAGACTGGAGCGGGAGGTCGCACTCCTACAGGCCCCAGGCCGCGGCACGGAGCTGGGACGTCTCGGAGACCTCGTCCTGTACGAGCACGCGGTCACGGCCTCACTGGAAGGCCGGCTACTCCCACTGCACGGACTGCGCGCGCGGTTCGACCGCGGCGACCGGATTCACTCGCTGTATCTGACCAAGCCCGACGGCGGCGGTGACCGGGCGAAGTTCCCTCACCGCCCGGACCCCGCAGCTGGACCGGAGAACAACATCCGGCTCTTCGACGAGGAAGGGATACGCGACTTCGAGATGAAGATCACTGAGCTTTTTCAGCGTTGCCGCTCGAGAGTGAGTACGGCCTTGGCGATTGACGTCATTCGATTCGGGCTGCTGCGTGACCTGCGGAAGATGCGCCAGGACTTCAGTCGTGCCATCCCGCGCTCGACAGGTGCGCGGGCCGTGGCGAGAGCGCGGTTGACGGTGTGCTGGGTCGGGGTGAGTTCGCCACCGGGTGGCCGCTTGAGTCCGACGGTCACCCAGGGGCCGGCGCCCTGGTAGGCCCGGTCGGCGAGGACCGGAACGCCCTGGCGCTCGCAGATGCGGATGATCCGGTGCGTGCGAGCTGCGGTCAGGTCGTGAGACCGCCCCGGCAGTGCGGGCGAGATCCACAGTACGTTGCCGGCCGGATCGGTGAGGACCTGCACGTTCACACCGTGGCGGCGGTGCTTGGCGGAGTAGTCGGCCCGGCCGTCGCCGGTGCGGTCGCACTCGGCAAGGGTGCCGTCGAGCAGGACGTAGTCAGGGTCGTTCTCGCGCAAAACTTTGAGCAGGCCCGGTGCCTGGTCGGCGAGCAGATCGATCGTCTTTGCGGTGTAGGCGTGGGCGGTGCCGAGCGAGATTCCGAACCCGGCGGCGATCTGGGCGAGGGGGTCGTGCTTGCGCAGGTACACCAGGGCGACCAGCGCACGCTGGTGCGGGGGCAGCTTGCAGCGGCGGTCACCCTCGCGGGTGACGATGAGCATGGTGGCCCACTCGACCAGGGCGTGAGGAAGGTCGAGTGCGGCAGGGTAGGGAACCAACGAGGCTCCTGTGCCGGTGGGTTGAGACTTCGAACACCTCCCTCAACGGCACGGGAGCTTCGTGCGTTGCGCACCCCACGACCATCACCCGACCAGTGGCCCAGCTGAAAGAGC
>NZ_BBZK01000010.1 GCF_001748085.1 Streptomyces sp. TP-A0874 | reverse complement strand
CCCTCGACCCGATAACCGGACCGAATTCCATTCCAGAGGCCGTTGGAAAGCCTTTTGCCTTTCGGCGGATTGCTGCCCAGGTGGAAGTCGACCCTATCGGCGGACCTTCCCTGGAAGCGGAGATTATCCTAGGCCACCTTCAGTGAGCTTGTCCAGCTCGTGGCAACCGTTCTAATCTACCGCAACGCCCCACCCGTGTCAACGGCTGGATTGGCGGCAACCGAGACAGTAGCAGCTCGGCACCGTCGAATGCACATCAGGCCGCGACGGGTTGCCGCGCGCCGCGGTCCGCGGCCTCGACATCTCCGATCTCCCCGGCCCGCGCGGCCCGGCGCCCCGGGCCGTAGACGTAGGCCAGGAAAAGCAGCTCGGCCACGATGCCCACCGTGATCCGCGCCCAGGTCGGCAGCCCGGAGGGGGTCACGAAGCCCTCGATGACCCCGCAGACGAAGAGGACCAGGGCCAGCCCGATGGCCATGCCCAGTGCGGCGCGGCCCTCCTCGGCGAGGGCCGCGCGGCGGGGCCGGGGCCCCGGGTCGATCACCGTCCATCCCAGCCGCAGGCCGGTGCCCGCCGCGACGAAGACTGCGGTGAGCTCCAGGAGTCCGTGCGGGAGGATCAGTCCGAGGAAGGTGTCGAGGCGGCCGGCCGAGGACATCAGTCCGATGCCTATCCCCAGGTTGAGCACGTTCTGGAAGAGCACCCAGAGGACCGGGATCCCCAGAAAGATCCCGAGGACCAGGCAGAGCGCCGCCACCTGTGCGTTGTTCGTCCAGACCTGGGCGGCGAAGGCGGTCGCCGCATGGCTGGAGTAGTAGGTCTCGTACTGTCCGCCGGGCCGGGTGAGCCCGCGGAGTTCCTCCGGCGCCGCGATGGTCGGCAGGACCTCGGGATGGGTTCCGATCCACCAGCCGATCGCCGCGGCCAGGAGGGTCGAGACCAGCGCCGTCGTCAGCCACCAGCGGCGCATGCGGTACAGGGCCGCGGGGAAGCCGGCGGCGAGGAACCTCCCGGCGTCCCGCCAGCTCGACTGCCGCGGTGAGGTGAGGGCACCCCGGGCACGGGCCACGAGCTGCGTCAGGCGCCCCAGCAGTTGGGGGTCGGGCGCGGTCGACCGGACCTGGGAGAGGTGTGTGGCGGCCCGCTGGTAGAGAACGACCAGTTCGTCGGCCTCCGCCCCGGTCAGCCGGCGCCGGCGTCGCGACAGCGCCTCCAGGCGCGCCCACTCGGCTTGGTGGGCGGAGAGGAAGACGTCCAGGTCCATCGGGGGCTGCTCCTCGCTGGCATCGGCGTGTCGCGCGACATGGCCGTGCGGTCGACCCCCAGCTTGGCAGACCGCCCGCGGGGCTCGGCAGACTGGAGTCAGGCAACGGGAGGGGCGGCGGGCATGAGCGGACTGGTCACCGGAGACGCGGTGGTGCTGGAGCTGGGGGTGGCGAGGCTGCCCAGCCGGGCGCTGGCGGTGCTGATCGACCTGCTGGTGACGGTCTCCATCTATCTGGCCGGCACCGTGCTGTTGGTCTCCGCCACCTCCTCGCTGGACGAGGCGGCGCGTGCCGCCGTCTCGGTGGCGGCCCTCGTCCTGCTGCTGGTGGGCCTGCCGATCGCGGTTGAGACGCTGTCGCACGGGCGCTCCCTGGGCAAGGCCATCTGCGGTCTGCGGGTGGTGCGGGACGACGGCGGGCCGATCCGGTTCCGGCATGCGCTGGTGCGCGGGGCCGTGGCCTTCGTCGAGATCCTGCTGACCTTCGGGGTGATCGCCATGACCGCTTCGCTGGTCTCCGCCCGGGGACGGCGGCTGGGAGATGTGTTCGCGGGGACGCTGGTCGTCCGCGAGCGGGTCCCGACCATGCGGCGGTCCGCTCTGCCGGCGCCGCCCGACTGGCTGGCGGAGGAGCTGCGGGCGCTGGACCTGTCCTCGGTGCCGGACGGCCTGTGGCTCGCCGTCCGGCAGTACACGACCCGGGCCCGGCAGCTCGATCCGCAGGTGAGCCATGCGATGGCGGAGCGGCTGGCGCTGGATCTGTCGGCCTGTACGGGCGTGGCGGTGCCACCCGGCGTCCCGCCCGCCGGTTATCTCGCCGGGGTGGTGGCCGAGCGGCAGGCCCGGGAGGCTCAGCGGGCTTTCGGCTCCGCCGCACCGGCTCCGGCCGCCGGGCGGGAGCGCTCGGAGCAGCCCCAGCCCCCGCCGCCCGCGGGGCCGACCGCCGCGGCGCCCGGGGCCGGCGGAGGGACGCCCTGGGGCCCCGGGTTCACGGTCGACGAGGCGGCCGGGCGGGCGGCGACGTCCCCCGCGGGCCGGTCGCCGGAGGGCCCGGCGGGGCCGGCCGCGACCGGGTTCGCGCCGCCGGCCTGATCACCGGGGGTCGTCGCCGTCCGCGGCCGGCCCCTCCTCGGAGCCCGTCTCGGTGAGTGTGGAGGGCGGGGATTCCAGCTCCTCCAACTCCACTCCGGGGGCGGCGAGCACCACGTCCCCGGAGAGGTGGACCGATCCGGACTCACCGGTGCTCAGATCGGTGACCCGGTATTCGCGAACGATCAGCGGCCCGCTGTCGGTGGGGTGTGATCGGCTGTTCAGCAGGGTCCAGTCCTGGTCGACGGTGCGGGGCGCCAGGACGGGCTCGGTGAAAGCCACCAGTCGAATCCGGCCGGAGGGGGCCGAGGGGGTGAGGCCCAGCAGCCGTGCGGTGGTGACGAGGAACGCCGGGGAGTTGCCGCTGAAGGCCGGTGCGTGTGCGTTGCCCTCCCTGGCGTGCATGCCCCCGGCGTCGGTGCGGACCCAGGTGACGCCGTTCAGCGCGGCGCCCCGCACCTGCCAGCCGCGGGCCTGGAGCTCCAGCCGGATCGGGCGCCAGAGCCGGTCGACGGTGAGGTCGACGGCGCCGTACGGATCGCCGGAGGCTGTGGACAACTGGGCGGAGTAGCGCCATCCGGAGGGGCCGGGGGCGCACTGGAACCGCTCCTCGGCGAGGCGGGTGCGGTCGTGCGGGTCGTGCAGCGAGTAGCGGCCGCGGGGCATCGGGGTTCCTTGACGGGGCAGGCCCCCGCCTGCTCGGCGGGGGCCTGGTTCCGGCTGCTGGGTGCGGTCAGTAGCGGTAGTGGTCGGGCTTGTACGGTCCTTCGACCTTGACCCCGATGTAGGCGGCCTGCTCGGGGCGGAGGGCCGTGAGCTTGACCCCGAGCGCGTCGAGGTGGAGCCGGGCGACCTTCTCGTCGAGCTGCTTGGGGAGCACGTACACGCCGATCGGGTAGGACTCCGGCTTGGTGAAGAGCTCGATCTGGGCCAGGGTCTGGTCCGCGAAGGAGTTGGACATCACGAAGGACGGGTGTCCGGTGGCGTTGCCGAGGTTCAGCAGCCGGCCCTCGGAGAGCACGATGAGGACCTTGCCGTCGGCGAAGGTCCAGGTGTGCACCTGGGGCTTGACCTCGTCGCGGACGATGCCCGGGATCTTCGCCAGGCCGGCCATGTCGATCTCGTTGTCGAAGTGGCCGATGTTCCCGACGATGGCCTGGTGCTTCATCCTGGCCATGTCGGAGGCCATGATGACGTCCTTGTTGCCGGTCGTGGTGACGAAGATGTCGGCGGTTTCGACGACCTCGTCGAGGGTGGTGACCTGGTAGCCGTCCATCGCGGCCTGGAGCGCGCAGATCGGGTCGATCTCGGTGACGACGACCCGGGCGCCCTGGCCGCGCAGCGACTCGGCGCAGCCCTTGCCGACGTCGCCGTAGCCGCAGACCACGGCGACCTTGCCGCCGATCAGCACGTCGGTGGCGCGGTTGATGCCGTCGATGAGCGAGTGGCGGCATCCGTACTTGTTGTCGAACTTCGACTTGGTGACGGCGTCGTTGACGTTGATCGCCGGGAAGAGCAGGGTGCCGGCCTGCTGCATCTCGTAGAGGCGGTGCACCCCGGTGGTGGTCTCCTCGGTGACACCGCGGATCTCGGAGGCCAGTTGGGTCCACTTCTGCGGGTTCTCGCTGACCGTGCGGCCCAGCAGGGTGAGGATCTCGCGGTACTCGTCGTTGTCGGCCGTCGACGGGTCCGGAACGGCACCGGCCTTCTCGAACTCGACCCCCTTGTGGACCAGGAGGGTGGCGTCACCGCCGTCGTCAAGGATCATGTTGGGGCCGCCGGTGGCGGCGTCCGGCCAGGTCAGCGCCTGCTCGGTGCACCACCAGTACTCGGCGAGGGTCTCGCCCTTCCAGGCGAAGACCGGCACGCCCCGCGGGTTCTCCGGGGTGCCGTTCGGACCGACGGCGATCGCGGCCGCGGCGTGGTCCTGGGTGGAGAAGATGTTGCAGGAGGCCCAGCGGACCCGGGCCCCGAGGGCGACCAGGGTCTCGATCAGCACGGCGGTCTGCACCGTCATGTGCAGCGATCCGGTGATCCGGGCCCCGGCGAGCGGCTGGCTGGCGGCGTACTCCTCGCGGATCGCCATCAGCCCCGGCATCTCGTGCTCGGCGAGGGTGATCTCCTTGCGGCCAAAGTCAGCCAGGGAGAGGTCGGCTACCTTGAAGTCCTGGCCGCCTGCGGCGTTCGTCATTCGGCTGCTCCTCGTGGTCGGGCGAAGTGGTACGGCTGAGACGGCGGTGGACACAGGTGTCCCCCGCGCAGCGCAGTCCGTCGGATCCCTCTCTCCCTCGGCCGGTCCGCGCTGGCGGCCGGCCGACCGCCATCAGCAGCGACGTCTGTCCGCTGACGAATCTACCTCGAACCGCCCTTCGGTCCCAGGGCGCACCTCCGTGCCCGTGCGGGTGGCCGCGCGGCCTCCCCCGGTCCGGGTCACAGCGGTACGGTCGCGCGGAAGACCGTGCCGTCGCCGGAGAGTTCGACCCGTTCGGCGGCCGCGAGGTAGGCCGTCTCACCGCGTCCGAGACGCAGTTCGGCGCCGTCCGCGGCGCGCAGCAGGGCGCTGCCGGAGGTGCAGAGCAGGATCTGCGGGGCACCTGCCGCCAGCGGGCGGGGCTGCGCTCCTTCGGGCAGTACGTAGCGGGAGAGCCGGAACTCCTCGGCCGGTGTCTCGTAGGCCTCCTCGCCATCGACGGCTTCGGGTCGCAGTACGGCCGGAACGGTCGACTCGAAGCGGGTGACGCGCAGGAGTTCGGGGACGTCGACGTGCTTGGGGGTCAGTCCGCAGCGGAGCACGTTGTCGGAGTTGGCCATGATCTCGACGCCCAGGCCGTCGAGGTAGGCGTGCGGGACCCCGGCGTCGAGGAAGAGCGCCTCGCCGGGTTGCAGCCGCACGTGGTTGAGGAGCATGGCCGCGATGACGCCGGGGTCGCCCGGGTAGTGGCGGGCGATGGCGGCGTAGGCGGCGTACGAGGTCTGGTGCGGGCCGCTCCGCTCGGCGAGCCGTGTGGTCGCCTCGGCGGCGAGCCGCACCGACTCGGCCATGGCGGCCGGCTCGGCGGTCAGCAGTGCGGTGAGCACCTCGCGGAGCGCGGCGTCCTCGGGGCCGGCGTGCAGGATGTCGACGTACGGCACCAGGGAGTCCACTTCCAGCCCCGCGAGGATTTCGGCGGCTTCGGGTGCGGGGCGGAAGCCGCAGAGGCCGTCGAACCGGCTGAGGGCGCAGATGAGCTCCGGCTTGTGGTTGGAGTCCTTGTAGTTGCGGTGCGGCGCTCCGGCCGGGACGCCTCCGGCCTCCTCGGCCTGGAAGCCCTCGGCCGCCTGGGTGAGGTCGGGGTGCACCTGCAGGGAGAGCGGTGAGGCGGCGGCCAGCACCTTGAGCAGGAAGGGCAGCCGTGGTCCGAAGCGCTCGGCGGTGGCGCCGCCGAGTTCCCCGGCGGGGTCGGTCGCGATGACTTCGGAGAGCGGGACCGGGCCGGTACCGCGGTCGACGACGGAGGGTGCGCCGGGGTGGGCGCCCATCCAGAGCTCCGCCTGCGGTTCACCGCTCGGCTCGGTGCCCAGCAGTTGCGGGATGGCGGTGGTGGAGCCCCAGGCGTAGGGGCGCACGGTGTTGCTGAGGCGGTCCATGGGTACGGCTCCCTGACTGTGTCACTGGCTTGGCGCGCCGGTTCGGTGCCTGCCCGGGCCCGGCCGGGCGGGTCGCCCGGGTCCGGCCCGGCGCACTACGGCGCTACGGAGGCGAGTCGGAGGTAGCTGGCGGCGAAGTCGGCCGTCCCGATGAGTTCGGCGGCGGACTCCAGCGGCCCGTTCTCGGCCGGTCTCATCTCGCTGACGGGGACGTGGTGGGCGTGGGCGAGTTCCCGGGCCGCGGGGATCGCGGAGTCCGAGACCGTCGTCCCGTCGCGGAGGAGCACAGCGCGGGCCCGGGGCACGGCGGAGTCCTCGACGCGGTCCCGGAAGAAGTCGTCCTCGCCGGCTCCGGCGGCGAACGGTCCGGAGAGCAGGCCCCCGTGGGCCGTCAGCGCGCCGGGCAGTTCGGCGCAGAGCGCGGAGCGGCCGGACACCGCGGCCAGCCGGCGGGCGAAGTGGCGGCCCGCGACGGCGGCCGTCGGGCCTTCCGTCCAGATCAGCGGCATCGCTTCGGCCAGCTCAGCCGCCAGGGACTTGGCGGGGTTGGAGTAGGTGGGGACGGCCGGGCCGCACCGCTCGGCGACGCTGTCGAGGCGGTCGGCGAGCCCTTGGACGGCGGTGGTAGAGGCCGGGTGGAGGCCGATGCGGTCGAGGAGGATCAGCAGCGGGGTGAGCAGCGCCCACATGGTCCCGGGGGGTTCGGCTCCGGGATCCGACGCCGGTTCGGCCCACGGCTGCGGCTCGGGCCGGTCGTGGGGCGGGGGCGCCAGCGGTATGGCCAGCCCTCGGCTGGCACCGATCTCCTGGGCGAGTTCGGAGCGGGGCGGGGCCACCGCGACCACCGTGCAACCGCGCCGGTAGGCGTGTTCCGCCAGTGCCGTCAGCCCTGGTTCGGCACCCCCGGCGGTGACCAGCAGGAGCAGGTCGAGCGGGCCCACCCATCCCGGGAGCGTCCAGCGGAGGGCGCTGGGGGCGGGTTGCGGGCCGGTCGGCGGGATCAGGCTGACCATCGCGGCGCCGCCGGCGAGCGCGGCCAGCAGATCGCTGATGCAGCCGGTGGACGGGCCGGGGCCGGCGACGAGCACGGCCCGGGGCCGGCCGTCGGGCTTGAGGTCCGCGAGCCCCGCCTCGGTGGCGTCGCGGGCCGCGGTACGGACCCGGGCGCCGGACTCCGCCGCACCGCGCAGCAGTCCGCCGGCGTCGGCGCGGGCGAGCGCTTCCGGGCTCTCGAGCAGCGAGTCGTCGAGCATCGTGGTGGAGCCTCCGATCACCTGGGCGGTTCCTCGCCCGCGTTGGTCCGCCCCGGCGGCCCGCCTGGGGCTGCGGCGCGCCGGCGCCGCGACTGCTCAGGCGGGGCGGCGGGCCTCGTCGACGAGGAGCACTGGAATGCCGTCCCGGACGGGGTAGGCCAGTCCGCAGCCGTCGCCGGTGCACACCAGCTCGGTGCGGCGCCCGCCCTCGGGGCCCTCCTCGCCGTGCTCCGCTCGGTCGCCGCCCTCCCGCCCGGCGCCCGACCCCTCCTCCCGGAGCGGCGCGTGGCACGCCGGGCAGGCGAGGATCTCCAGGAGACCGGCTTCAAGCGGCATGGGGTGTCCCTTCGGGGGCGGAACTCTCCTGCGTCGGGGAGAGGTGTTCGGTTCGGCTCGGGGCCCCGGTGGCCCCCGGCGGATCGGCGCACGGCGTCGGACGCGGTGCCTCGCGGAGCGGTGGGCACCCGACCGCGACGGGTTCGGGTGCTACGGCCCACGCGGTGAGGCCCCGTGGCTCTCGTCGTGTGCCCGCCGGGATCACTGGGCGGTCCTCAGCGTACCGCTGGACGGCCGCGCCCTGCCGGTACGCCTCCGGCCGGGCGGACCCGGGCCCGCGGCGCTCCCCCGGTTCGGCGGTGCCCGGTGCGGATCAGCCGCGCACGATGGCCAGGACCTCGTCCCTGACCCGCTCGACCACCGGCTGCTCGCGGGCCTCCACGTTGAGGCGGAGCAGCGGCTCGGTGTTGGAGGGACGCAGGTTGAACCACCAGTCGGCGGTGGTGACGGTCAGGCCGTCGAGCTCGTCGAGTTCGGTCTCCGGGCGGTCTGCGTAGGCGGCCCGCACCGCCGCCATGCGGCCCGGCTGGTCGTCGACGGTGCTGTTGATCTCCCCGGAACCGGCGTACCGGTCGTACTCGGCGACGAGCTGGGAGAGCGGCCGGTCCTGCCCGCCGAGGGCGGCGAGCACGTGCAGGGCGGCGAGCATGCCGGTGTCGGCGTTCCAGAAGTCCCGGAAGTAGTAGTGCGCGGAGTGCTCACCGCCGAAGATCGCGCCGGTGCGCGCCATCTCCGCCTTGATGAAGGAGTGGCCGACCCGGGTGCGGACGGGGTCGCCGCCCTGTTCTCGGACCACCTCCGGCACGGACCAGGAGGTGATGCAGTTGTGGATGACCGTCCCCCCGCCGTGCTTGGCCAGCTCCCGGGCGGCGACCAGGGCGGTGACCGCCGAGGGGGAGACCGGCTCGCCGCGCTCGTCCACCACGAAGCACCGGTCCGCGTCGCCGTCGAAGGCGAGGCCGACGTCCGCGCCGGTCTCCCGCACCTTGGCCTGGAGGTCGACGATGTTGGCCGGGTCGAGCGGGTTGGCCTCGTGGTTGGGGAAGGTGCCGTCCAGCTCGAAGTACATCGGCACCAGCTCGATCGGCAGCGGGTCGAAGACCGTCGGCACCGTGTGTCCGGCCATGCCGTTGCCGGCGTCCACCACGACCTTGAGCGGGCGGACGGCGGTGAGGTCGACGAGCGACCTGAGGTGGGCCCCGTAGTCGGCCAGCACGTCCTGCGAGCCGATCCGGCCCGGGGTGTCGACCGGCTCCGGGGCTCCGGTCTCCATCCAGTCCTCGACCAGCGACCGGATCTCGCCCAGTCCGCTCTCCTGGCCGACCGGGGAGGCGCCGGCCCGGCACATCTTGATGCCGTTGTACCGCGCGGGGTTGTGGCTGGCGGTGAACATCGCCCCGGGGCGGTCGAGCCAGCCGCTGGCGAAGTACAGCTCGTCGGTGGAGCAGAGCCCGATCTCGGTGACCGCCACCCCCTGGGCGGCGGCGCCGCGGCCGAAGGCCCGGGAGAGTCCCGGGGAGGAAGACCGCATGTCGTGGCCGACGACCGCCTCGCTCGCCCCGGTGACCCGGGCGAAGGCCGCGCCGAAGAGCTCGGCCAGTCCCTCGTCCCACTGGCTTGGAACCTCACCGCGGACGTCGTACGCCTTCACGATCTGCGACAGATCAGCCACAGCCAACCTCTCCTGGAGTCCGGTGTTCGGATCCAAGCTACCTTCCGGGCGGGGAATCGACCGGACACCACGGCACCCCGCCCGCTCCCGCTTGGACCGGACGGGGTGTCACCGGGCCTGGGGTCAGGGGAGCATGACGGCGAGGAAGGTGCTCTGGGCGACGACGATCAGGCACATCATCATCAGCAGCAGCAGGCTCCACGGCAGCACCTTGCGCAGCAGGTCGCCCTCCCGGCCCTTGAGCCCCACCGCTACACAGGCGATGGTGAGGTTCTGGGGTGAGATCATCTTGCCGAGGACCCCGCCCGAGCTGTTGGCGGCGGCGAGCAGTTCGGGGGAGAGCCCGGATTGGTGGGCCGCGGTCACCTGCAGGGCGCCGAAGAGGGCGTTGGCTGAGGTGTCGGAGCCGGAGACGGCGACTCCGAACCAGCCGAGCACCGGGGAGAAGAAGGCGAGCCCCGCGCCGGCCGCGGCGACGGCGTGGCCGATGACGGCGGCCTGTCCGGAGAGGTTCATCACATAGGCGAGGGCGAGCACCGAGGTCACGGTGAGGATCGCGAACCGCAGTTCGTGGACCGTGGCTCCCCACTCCGAGAGCGCGGTGCGCAGCCGGACACGGAGGATCACCGCGGTGCCGATCCCGGCGAAGAGCACCAGGGTTCCGCCGGTGGCGACCAGCGGCAGTGAGAAGACGTTGCCGGAGACGGGTTCGCCCTCCGGGCCGGCCACGTCGAGCAGCGGCCACCGGAGGCTCTGGGTGGCTTTCTCCAGCAGTTCCTTGACCGGGCCTATCTGGGCTATCGAGAAGATCGCGACGATCAGCGCGTACGGGGCGTAGGCCCGCAGCACCTCCGGTCGGGCGTCCTCGCGGTCCAGGTCGTCGCTGCGGGCCCCGGTGAGGACGGCCGCCCGCACCGCCTCGTCGGCTGGCTTGCGGGCACTGGGCAGGGCCACCAGCGCGCCGGCGCCGACGAGCGCCGCGGCGATGTCGGCGAGCTGGGCGGAGACGAAGTTGGAGGCGACGAACTGGGCGGCGGCGAAGGCCACCCCGCAGACCACCGCGGGCAGCCAGGTCTCCCGCAGCCCGCGGCGGCCGTCGACGAGCATCACCAGCAGCAGCGGCACGACCAGGGCGAGCAGCGGGGTCTGCCGTCCGACGACGGAGGCCACCGAGTCCAGCGGCAGCCCGGTGACCTGTGCGAGCGTCACCACGGGTGTGCCCATGGCGCCGAAGGCCACGGGGGCGGTGTTGGCGACGAGGGCGACGACGGCGGCGCGTACCGGGTCGAAGCCGAGGGCGACGAGCATCACGGCGCTGATGGCCACGGGCGCCCCGAAGCCGGCGAGCGCCTCCAGCAGTGCGCCGAAGCAGAAGGCGATGACCAGGCCCTGGATGCGGGGGTCGTCGGAGAGCCGGCCGAAGGAGCGGCGGAGTACGTCGAAGTGTCGGGTGCGGACGGTCATCCGGTAGACCCAGAGCGCGTTGATGACGATCCACATGATCGGGAAGAGGCCGAAGAGGGCGCCCTGCACCCCGCTGGAGAGCGTCTGGTCCAGCGGCATCCCGTAGGGGATCCAGGCGACGAGGACCGCCGCCGCGAGACCGATCAGCCCGGCGTAGTGGGCTCTCATCCGGACGACGCCGAGCAGGACCATCACGGTGAGCAGAGGTACCACCGCGACCAGGGCGGAGAGTGTCTGCGAATCGGCTACGGGCTGCAGTTGCTGGGTGAACACGCGGGCCTCCCGACATGGTTGACACCCGGGGGGTTCCGCAAAGTGGAAAGACATCTCCCGGGAGTGGAAGGCATGGTCGTGTCCACAACAAGACGAGTCAATGACTCGGACAGCTTTCGCACCTGACGAACGGGATTCGGGGAGGGACGTACCCGCGGAAGGGGGTCGCCTCCGGCACGAACCGCCGCGGGCCGCCCGGCCCCCGGCGGCGCGCGGCTCAGGACTCCGGCGAGCGCAGCACCCGGAGATGGCCCCGGCGGGCGGTCTCCATGGGGTCGGTCTCCCGGCCGGCGCGGCCGGGGCCCTCCGCGGTGCGCTGCTGGGGGCGGGCCGCCTCCCGAACGGCGTTGGCGAGCGCCTCCAGGTCGTCACTGTTGTGCCGCGCCGGACCGGTGTCGACGGCGAGGCGGACGACCTCCCAGCCGCGCGGCGCGGTCAGGCGCTCGGAGTGCTCGGCGCAGAGGTCGTAGCAGTGCGGTTCGGCGTAGGTGGCGAGCGGCCCCAGAACCGCGGTCGAGTCCGCGTAGACGTACGTGAGTGTCGCGATGGCGGGACGGCCACACGCGGTGCGCGAACATCGACGTACAGGGCTCACGATGTTGGACGGTACCGCACTCCTGAGCGGGCCGCGACGACTCCCCTGATGCTCACCCGCACCGTGTCGCCCGGTCCGCCCGTTAGTTACTGATTCGGGATCAGCTCAGAGGACGACCGCGGAGGCGCCGCGGAGAGTCTTCCGGGCGCACCGCGCTTCGTCGTACCGGACGGAGCGGTTGGGCCGCCGGAGCGCATATACCGGGAGCAAGCGGCCGGTCCGGTGGTTCGGTGTACACGCCTTCCGCGGTGGAGCGGACTTGCGCCGGCCGAGGCCGGGTTCCCGGCGGCGGACCCGCCCGCACACCCGGGGCCACTCATCGCCGGGGCTGATCCGCGACCGAGGGAATCAGCCAACAGAATGTCCGAAACCGCGGGCCGCCGGCCCACCCCCGAGGCGGGTAAGCGGCTCGGGGGCCCCTCGGGCCATGCTGGGCGGCTCCGCCCTGGGGGAGCTGCCTCGGGTTAGGCTCGGGGGTCGTCGATCACCCCCTTCGTGAGCCGAGGGGGCCGACGGCCCGCGCCGCGGGTATACCGTTTCCGCCACCGACCGGCCTGTCCCGGAGGATGTCGTTGAGGCACTGTGTCAGCGCCACCGGCAGCGGTCGGCCGACCTCGCGGCGGCCCCTCCGACAGACGGCGCGGTCGGCACCGCGGCGCGGCGTTCCGGAACGGACCGGTCCGCCGCCGGCCCCGACCGGCCGGGCGACCGGCTCGCCGCTTCCCGCCGCCCCGCCGCGCGAAAGTCCCCGCCCTGCCCGGGGCGGGGGCCGTCCTCACCGCCCCGGTCCCCGGACCGGGGCGCCTCCGGCCAGGGAGCCATTTTGAACAGCCCCGGACCGCCCCAGCCCTCCGGCCCACGACCGCGCCGACGCGACCGTCACGGTCGCGGAGTGCGCGGACCGATCGCTCCCCCGCAGGTGCCGCTCGCGATCAGCCGCGCGGAGTCCTTCGAGGACCTGGTGCGGGACTCCCTGGAGCGACTGGAACCGCGTTGGCCGCAGCTGGCCGACATCGGCTTCACCGTGCGGGAGGTGCCCCTCGACGAGGGGCGGCCGGACGCTCTCTCCGACGGCTGGGCACATGACGACTCCGTGGTGCCGCTCGGCGGGTTGACGACGGCCCGCGCCGGCGAGCCTCCCCGGATCATGGTCTTCCGACGGCCGGTGGAGATGCGGGCGAGAAGTCGGGACGAGCGGGCCCTGCTGGTGCACGAGGTCGTGGTCGAGCAGGTCGCCGAACTCCTGGGGCTCTCCCCCGAGTCCATCGACCCCAAGTACGGAGAGGACTAAGGGTTGTCCCGTAGTCCCCGGTGGATCAGCGCACGGCGTCAGATGCGGTGCATCGCAAGGCGGAGGGACGCCCCGGTACTGGGCGTATCGGGATGTTCCGACGACGCGGCGAGGTGCCGCAGCTGTCGTCGTGCGCCCGCCAGGGATTACGGGACAAATCTCATGCCCTCGCGTTCGGCTCTCCGCGGCGTCGCGGCCTCCGGCCCTGACGTGGAAGGGCCTGGGCGCGCAGAGCCCGACCGGTCAGCTGGTCAGCAACGACAGGTCCTGCCTCGTTCCGGGCACCACGACGCTTCCGCGGTCGTCCGGGAGGGTCTGGACGGTGAACATCGGAATGCCGCCTTCGGGGAGTTCCAGCATCCGCGCCGCGTACACGGGACCGCCGGAGACCCGCTCCACACTCAGCGCGTAGGCGCCCTTGCCCTCGGTCGGGGGTGAGGGCTGAACCTCGAGCGTGGTACCGGCCTTCACGGTGTAGGTCTTCTCCGTTGGCTCGCCGCCCTTCGACCCGGCCGAGCTGACGACCTTCACCTTCGCGGTCTTCTCCGGCGCCACCAGGGAGAGGCTGGTGCCCTTGGCCCGGTTGTCGGCGACGCTGGCGTGCCGCTCGATCGCCGAGGTAGCCGGGATGAACGCCATCTCCTGACTGGCGCCCTCACCCCGGGTGACCCGCAGCGCGGCGACGAAAGGCGCCGGCCGGCCCTCGTCGGACGGGCTCAACAGCAGCGAGCCGGCCTCCCCCTTGGTGACGTCGGCCAGGTCGACCGCCGCCGTCATGCCCCGCTTCAGATGCAGGGTCTCGTGGCCCGCCGGGGTGAGCTTGCCGGTCCGCCCTGCGAGTTGGAGTCGCAGGTCGGCGTCCCGGTCACCGGTGGCCATGGCGACGAGCCGCACGGAGGTGGCGTCGGCCGGGATGCCGGGCAGGACGGCACTGCCTGCGGGCTCTCCCGCGGCCGGCAGCCAGTCGCCGCCGAGCTTGTCGTCCGAGGCCTGCACCGAGGCCCCCACCCGGCCGGCGCGGGCGACGGCGTGCACGGTGATGTTGGTGGTCGGCTTGGCGGTCAGCGTGGAGAGCAGCACGGAGACCGACGAGCCCGGCGGCACGGTGATGCCCTCGCCGGTCGGCGCGGTGACCCGCCCTTCCTTGTCGTGGAGTTCGAGGTCGACCACGGCGGCGTTGTCGTCGGGGTTGGTGAGCTGGACGTAGTCCTGTCGGCCTTCGGCGGTGCTCACCCCCGGGAACCAGAAGTCGGTGTCGGCCGCGGAACAGGACACGCCCAGTACGCCGCGGTTGGGGCCGGCCGATATCACCGTGGTCTGCTGGACCGTCCAACCGGGGGCGAACGCCCCGTCCGCGCTGCCGATGAGGGCCGGGGCGTCGGAGTTGCTCGCGCTCGCCACCACGGGCTGGCCGGTCTTCTTCAGCGGAGCGACGGGCTTGGCCTCGCCCTTGGGCTTCTTGGCCTTCTTCCCCTTGCCGGCCTTCTCGCCCTCGTCCCCTTCGGCACGGTCGGCCGAGTGGTTCTCGGCCGGCAGCAGTTCCGCGCGGTCGCTGCCCTGCGCGCCGGCCGACCCCGCGGGGGTGAAGGAGGTGTAAACCGTCTCGGCCAGCTCCGAATCGGAGGGCACCGGGCACAGCAGCGAGGACCGCTGGACGGGCAGCCGCTCGGCGGCGGCCGGGCCGCTCTTCCCGTCGTCGTCCGGAGTGCCGAACACCGAGGCCGCACCGGTGACGGCGGCCAGCGCCGCCACGGCGCCGATCAGGGACATGGTGGTGCGGTTCACTGGTCGCTCCCGTCGCGGCGGGTCCCGGGCTCGCCGCCGGTCCCGTACGTGCTGTCGCCCGGCTGGGCGGGGTAGCCGCCCTCGGCGTAGGGGTCGTAGGGCAGTCCTCCGTAGTAGGGATCGGCGTACTGCCCGCCGCCGTACCCGCCGGCCCCGTACGGGTCGGAGTGGTAGCCGCCCTCCTGGACCGGGTACTGGCCGTCCTGGTACGGCTGCCCGCCGACCTCCTGGTAAGGCTGGTAGGGCTGCTGGTAGCCGGTGTCGTAGGGCTGTGCGCCGGTCCAGTCCTGGTGGGGCTGCTGGTAGCCGCCCGGATAGCCCTCGGCGGGGAACTGCTGCTGCTCGGCCGGGCCCGGCGCGCCCGGGACCTCCTCGGCGGGGCCGACATGCGCCTCCGACGCCTCCTGGGCGACCGGCGCTTCCGGACCGACGGCCCCGTCCGCCGGCGCTTCGGCGGGGTGGGCCGCCTCACCCGCGCCGTCGTTCCGGGCGGCCTCGGCCTCCGCAGCGGCGCGCAACCGGCGGGCACGCCGCCCTTCGCCCTCCACCGGCTGGGCGGGCACCGCGGCGACCGCCTCCGGCAGATCGTCGTCGACCTCCCGGCGCCTGCCGGGCAGGGCCAGCACCAGCACCACCAGGGCGAGCAGCCCCTGGCCCCAGAGCCAGAGGGTGTGCGTGAACGGCGCCTGGTACGTCACGTCGAGCCGTCCGCCGCCCGCGGGAAGGGCGAAGCCCTGCGCCCAGCCGTCGACCGTGGTGGCGGTCAGCGGTTTCCCGTCCAGGGTGGCCTGCCAGCCGGGGTCGGCCTGGTCCGCGAGGCGCAGCACCCTGCCCTCGGGTCCATCCGGCACCTCGGTGTGCACCTCCACCGGGCCGGCGGCTACCGCCACCGGCTCCTCGGTCGTACCGCTCTTCTCCTCGGGCGGGACGACGGTCACCCGCGAGACGCGCCGGTCCAGTCGCCACAGCGCGCTGCCGTCCTCCTGGCTGAGCCGGGTCAGCCCCGGGGTGCTGTCCAGCACCCTGCCCATCTCCCGCGGGGCGTCCTCCCGGAGGAGGACGTAGCGCACCGCGAAACCACCGAGTTGGCGGCTCTGGTCGGCCCCGGAGCCGGCGACCAGGTTGGCCACCACGCCGTCGAGCCGGTTGCCGCCGTGGGCGGCGGCGGCCACGTCGGCGTCGCCGAGCCGCGCCCCCGAGCCGCGGACCAGCATGTAGGCGATCTCGTCCATCGAGTCGCCGCCGAGCACCAGGGTGCGCGGCTGGTCGCGGGTGCCGCTCTCCTCCGCGACGAAGGCCGGTACCTGGACCGGGTCCCGTCGGGAGATCGGCCCGTCCGCACCGCGCACCATCCAGCCGGCGGCTGCCACCACCGGGGCCACGGCGGCGGCGAGGGCGATGAGGCCGGCGACGGGCTGCCGCCAGCCGAAGTCCTGGGCGGTGACCCGCTCCCGCACGTTCTCCGCGCCGACCGCCGCGGCGGTGAGCAGGGCGAGACCGTAGACGAGGGTGGCCGGGCCCGCCCAGGCGGAACCGTTGGAGACCGCCGCGAACAGCAGTCCGACGAGCGCCACCGCCCAGGCGGCGCGGACGGTCTGCTGCCGCTCCTCGCGCAGCAGGGCCGCCAGCGCGGCGGCCAGCAGGCCGACGAACAGCAGCCCCCCGGTGGTCTTGGGGCCGCCGGGGCTGAGGGTGAGCAGGTCGAGGGCGGAGGCGCTGCCGACCCCGAACTCCACTCCGACCTCGCGGAGGAAGGCGCCCGGCGAACCGAGCAGCGAGAGCGACCAGGGGGCGAGGACGAGCATGGGCGTCAGGACCACCGCGGCCAGCCGCGGCAGATACCCCGCCAGTCCAGCGCCGCGCCGGAGGTGGATGCCGGTCACGGCCAGACCGAGCAGTACCGCCATCGGCCAGACGATCGGGGTGAAGGCCGTGCTGAAGGTCACCAGCAGGGTGAAGGCCCACACCGCGCGCCAGCTTGACCGAGCGCCGCTCTCCGCCAGGGAGAGGCCGCTCGCGGCGACACCGGCACGGGCCAGCAGCGGCAGCAGGATGGCCAGCACCGCCGTGCCGAGCCGGCCGCCGGCCAGCGCCCCGGTGACGGCCGGCAGGAATGCGTAGGCGACGCTCGCCCAGGCCCTGAGCAGCCGTGAGTCGACCAGCGGGCGGGCGGCGAAGTAGGCGGTGAAGCCGGCCAGCGGCACGGAGCAGACGAGCAGCAGGGTGGCTGCCAGCCCGGTGCTGCCGAGTAGCGCACTGGCCAGCGTCGCGACGGCGGCCAGGTACGGGGGCGTCGGGTCGGTGCCTCCCACGCCCACCGGCTGCCACGCCGAGGTGTAGCTCGACCACAGCTCGCCGAGCCCTTCGGGCGCGGGCAGCAGGGCGCCCCCGGCCAGCGCGCCGGAGCCGAACAGCCCCCGGCAGGCGACCACCGAGACCACCAGCAGCACCAGGAAGAGCACCGGGCCGGGGTTGCGCGCCACCCGCTTCAGCCGGGCGAACTGCTCGACCTCCGGGAAGTCGTCGTCGACGCCGGGACCGGACTCGACCGCGCCGTGGCGTCCGCTGGAGGCCAGTTCGGGCTCGGAGCGCCCGCTGAAGTTGCCCACCACCTGTTCCAGGGTGGCCCGCACGGTGGCGCCGGGGGGCGGGAAGAGCGGCCGCAGCTCGCTCGCCTCCGTCACCGGTCGGCCCCGTCGGCGGCGGGCGGCCAGGATCCTGCCGGGCCGCAGCAGCACCCCGAAGAGTCCGGACACTTCGTCCAGGGCCTGACCGGGCACCTTGCCCACGAGGTAGGCGAGGGTGCGCAGCAGGGTTCCCAGGACGAGCCGCAGGAGCACGTACAGCGCCACCGGTCCGCGGGTGTTGACCAGCATGGTGTAGACCGCACCGGCCTTGTCGACGCGGTGCGGGCTGGCCGCGAAACGGCCGGCGCAGTCGATCGGCCGGCGTTCGCGGGCGGCCGCCTCGGCGTGCCGGAAGACCGCGCCGGGGGCGATGAGCACCTGGTGTCCGGCGGACTGCGCCCGCCAGCACAGGTCGACGTCGTCACGCATGAGCGGCAGCCGTCGGTCGAAGCCGCCGAGCTCCTCCCACACGTCCCGCCGGATCAGCATGCCGGCGCTGGAGACCGAGAGCACCGGGCGTACCTGGTCGTGTTGGCCCTGGTCCTGTTCGCGGCGGTCGAGGCCGGTCCAGCGACGGCCGCTGTGGGCGATGGTGACGCCGGCTTCGAGGAGTTGCCTGCGGTCGTACCAGCCGCGCAGTTTGGGTCCGACGATCCCGGTCGAGGGGCTGGAGTCGGCCACCCGGAGCAGCTCGGTGAGCGCGTCGGGTTCGGGTGCGCAGTCGTCGTGGAGCAGCCAGAGCCACTGGACGGGTTCGCCGTGCGGCAGCTCCGGCAAGTCGTATATGTCGTCCCGCCACGTGCGGGTGGCGGGGTCCCAGCCACTGGGCCGCTTCAGGTAGGGCAGCTGATCCGGCGTCAGCACCTCGGTGTTCTGGACCGCCTCGTCGACAGCCGTGCCGAAGCTGGAGCGGCGGGCGAGGTGGAGCACCCGGTCCGGCCCGAAGGCCTCGGCCAGCAGGGCGGCGGAGTCGTCGGCGCTGCCGGTGTCGGCGGCGATCACGTTCTGGACCGGGCGTTCCTGGGCCAGCAGGCCGGAGATCGCCTCGGGCAGCCAGCGGGCGCCGTCGTGGGAGACCAGCACGGCGGTGACGACGTGCCGTGGGAATTCAGGAGTGGCTGCGTTGTACTGGGCAGCCGCGTGACTGTGCACGGACATCGAGGTGCGGGCCCCGGTTCACTGGACTGCGGTGGACGCGCACGCCCCGCGGGGGCGGCGGCACGTCTCGGACGGGCTCCCACACTATCGGCTCCGCGGCGACCTCTTGCCGGCCACGTCCGCCGCGGGCCAGTCCGGCGCTCCGGGAACCCGGCTCCCGGCCTCCCCGGCCAGCCGGCGCCCCCTACGACCCGGCGCGCGACAACGAGCGCACCGAGCCGTCAGACCGCGGCCTTCTTCAACCTCCGCCGCTCACGCTCGGACAGACCGCCCCAGATACCGAACCGCTCGTCGTTGGCGAGGGCGTACTCGAGGCACTCGGAGCGCACTTCGCAGGCGAGGCAGACCTTCTTCGCCTCTCGGGTGGAACCGCCCTTCTCGGGGAAGAACGACTCGGGATCGGTCTGCGCGCACAGCGCCCGCTCCTGCCACCCGAGCTCCTCGTCCGCCTCCTCGACCAGCAGTTGCTGGAACAGCTCGGTCATGTACGCCCCTCGTCTGTCTTCGCGTCCCCGTGATCTCGTCGTTACCGATGGCGGCCGAACGACACGAGTGAAATTACAAGTGCGCCGATCCGGGCCAGTCAAGCCGAGATCTGCTATTAGGCCCCTTATTCACTCTGCGGAACCAAGCCCAGACGGAAAGTGTTGATATCGCCAGAAACCATGACACAACAACTCCATCAACCGATGATGCGGCTCGCAGAGGGAGGGACGCGCCCGCGACTCGAACCACCTGAGTCCGCACACCGCCGGATGGCTGATCACGACCAGATCACAGAAGCGCAACAGCCACTCACCGCCGGACTGCTGCGCCACCTGTCCGCCCGGCGCGCGGCACAAACCTTTCACCACGCCCCATGACCGGATGGAGTGAAACCTTCACTCCAAAGCACCCATCCGTTCGCAAAGTGAAGACCGCACGGGGCTGACGGCCCGCCAGCCGGCCGGTCAGGACGTGCCGGAGCGGCACGCCCGGGGGTGGTTCGGCCCACGGCCCGCCCGGCCGGCAGCACCGGGCTGACAGACTGGCCCCATGCGCATTGTGGTTCTGGCCGGCGGTATCGGCGGCGCCCGTTTCCTCCGCGGCCTACGAGCGGCCGCCCCGGACGCCGACATCACCGTGATCGGCAACACCGGCGACGACATCCATCTCTTCGGGCTCAAGGTCTGCCCCGACCTGGACACCGTGATGTACACCCTGGGCGGCGGGATCCACGAGGAGCAGGGTTGGGGCCGGGCCGACGAGTCCTTCACCGTGCGGGAGGAGTTGAAGGCCTACGGCGTCGGCCCCGAGTGGTTCGGGCTCGGTGACCGGGACTTCGCCACGCACATCGTCCGCACCCAGATGATGGCCGCCGGCTATCCACTGAGCGCCGTCACCGAGGCGCTCTGCGCCCGCTGGCAGCCCGGCGTGCGGCTGCTGCCCATGACCGACGACCGGGTCGAGACCCATGTGCTCATCAGTGCCCCGGAAGACCAGGACGGCCCGGCGGCAGAGCCGGACGGCTCCGGCGGCCCGGCGGCGTCGGATGGTGCGCCCCGGCGCAGGGCGGTGCACTTCCAGGAGTACTGGGTACGGCTACGCGCCTCGGTGCCCGCGCACGCCGTGGTGCCGGTCGGCGCCGACCAGGCCAAACCGGCTCCCGGGGTACTGGAGGCCATCTCGGGGGCCGATGTGGTGCTCTTCCCGCCCTCCAACCCGGTGGTCAGCATCGGCACCATCCTCGCCGTCCCGGGCATCAGGGAGGCGATCGCGGACGCCGGCGTACCGGTTGTCGGCCTCTCCCCCATCGTCGGCGGGGCACCGGTGCGCGGCATGGCCGACAAGGTGCTCGCGGCCGTCGGCGTGGAGGCCACCGCCGCCGCCGTCGCCCGGCACTACGGCTCCGGTCTGCTGGACGGCTGGCTGGTCGACACGGTCGACGTCGACGCGGTCCCGGAGGTCGAGGCGGCGGGAATCCGCTGCCAGGCGGTGCCGCTGATGATGCGCGACGTCGACGCGACCGAGCGGATGGCCGCCGCGGCGCTCGCCCTCGCCGAGGAGGTGCGCGTATGAACGCCGAAGCCGCCGCGACCTCGGACACGGCACCCTCGGACACCGCGCCCTCGGACACCGCGCCCTCGTACACCGTGTGGGCGCTGCCGGGCATCCCGGAGGTCCGTCCCGGCGACGACCTCGCCAAGCTGATCGCGGGGGCCGCCGGCGCCGCCGGCGCACCGGGCCTGGCCCAGGGCGACGTGCTGCTGGTGACCTCGAAGATCGTCAGCAAGGCGGAGGGCCGACTCCTGCGGGCCACCGACCGGGAGGCGGCCATAGACGCCGAGACCGTCCGGGTGGTGGCCCGCCGCGGGCCGACCCGGATCGTCGAGACCCGGCACGGCTTCGTGATGGCCGCCGCTGGGGTCGACGCCTCCAACACCGAACCGGGCACCGTGCTGTTGTTGCCCGAGGACCCGGACGCCTCCGCGCGGGCGCTCCGGCTCCGGCTGCGGGAACTGCTCGGGGTGGAGGTCGGCGTCGTCGTCACCGACACCTTCGGCCGGCCCTGGCGCAACGGCCTCACCGATGTGGCCGTCGGCGCCTCCGGTGTGCGGGTCCTCGACGACCTGCGCGGCGGCAGCGACCCGCACGGCAACCCGCTCAGCGCCACGGTGGTCGCCACCGCCGACGAACTCGCCGCCGCCGGCGACCTCGTGAAGGGCAAGACCGACGGGCTCCCGGTCGCCGTGTTGCGCGGTCTGCCGCGGGTCGTCGACCCGGCGGCGGATCGCACCGCCGGCGCGGACGGGGACGACTCCGGCGCCCGGGCTCTGGTGCGCTCCGCGGTGGACGACATGTTCCGGTTGGGTACCTCTGAGGCGGTGCGGGAGGCGGTGACGCTCCGCCGCACGGTACGGGAGTTCACCGAGCAACCGGTGGACGGCGACGCGGTGCGGCGCGCGGTGGCCCTGGCCGTGACGGCCCCCGCCCCGCACCACACCGCCCCCTGGCGGTTCGTGCTGCTGGAGTCGGAGGGGGCCAGGCTGCGACTGCTGGACGCCATGCGGGACGCCTGGGTCGCCGATCTGCGCGGTGACGGTTTCTCCGAGGAGCGGATCGCCCGCCGGATCCGCCGGGGCGATGTGCTGCGGAAGGCCCCCTACCTCGTGGTGCCGTGTCTGGTCGCCGACGGCGCGCACCGATATCCCGACGCGCGGCGGGCCGCCGCGGAACGGGAGATGTTCGTGGTCGCCGCCGGGGCCGGGGTGCAGAACCTCCTGGTGGGCCTGGCCGGGGAGGGGCTCGCCTCGGCGTGGGTGTCCTCGACGATGTTCTGCCGGGAAGTCGTGCGGGAGGTGCTCGAACTGCCCGCCGACTGGGACCCGATGGGCGCGGTCGCGGTCGGGTACCCCGCCGCTCCGCCCCGGCCGCGCCCGGCACGGACCGCCGAGGCCTTCGTCGAGGTGCGCTGAGCGCCGGGCGGCTCCCACCGCCCGGGTGGGCGGGCGGTGGCGCGCCCCCTGGGCGCACGGCGTCGGGTTCGCGGGACAGCCCTCAGATGGTGCTGATGTCCTTCGGCGCGAAGCGGGGTGCGCGCCGCGGCGGGATCCGGCCGGACAGCATGATCAGCCGGCAGGCCCGGTGGCGCTGGCCCTCGTAGGGGCTGAGCAGTTCGAGCATCCGGGCATCGTCGGCACCGCGGAGCCCGGTGAGGGCGTAGCCGACGATGCGCGGCAGGTGGAGGTCGCCGACGGTCACCGCGTCGGCGGCTCCGTTGCTGCGTTGCAGCACCTCGGCGGCGGTCCAGGGGCCGATCCCCGGGATCAGGCGGAGCCGCCGGGAGGCCTCCGCCAGTTCCATCCCGGTGGCCTCCTCCAGGCGGCGGGCGACCTGCGCGGCGCGCACGATGGTCTGCGAGCGCTTGCTGTCGACGCCGGCCCGGTGCCATTCCCAGGAGGGGATCACGGCCCAGCCGCGGGCCGTCGGCATGACCCGCATCGGCTCCGGTCCGGGGGCCGGTTCACCGTGCCGTTGCAGCAGTCGGCGCCAGGACCGGTAGGCCTCGTCGCTGGTCACCTTCTGCTCCAGGACCGACGGGATCAGCGACTCCAGCACCAGCCCGGTACGGGTGAGCCGCAGGCCGGGATGGCGGCGGTGCGCCTCGTGGAGCAGCCGGTGGCGCGGGGTGAAGGCGGCGGGGTCGTCGTCGGCGCCCAGCAGAGCCGGAAGCCGCTCCAGCAGCCATTCCGCGCCCGGCCCCCAGGCTTCGGCCACGACCTGTCCGGCGCCGGAGGCCACGCGCAGGGTCCCGGGCCCCTCGGGGGTTCGGCTGGCCCGCCAGACCGAGCCGTCGGCCGTGACCCGGAACGCCGGGTCTCCGGGGCCGCGGCGCAGCGGGCGGAGGGTCAGCCCGAGATCGAGCGGCCAGGGCGGCGTCCAGCGGCGGACGCGCGCCGCGGCGGCGGTGTGCTGGGTCACGGGGCGGCTCTCACGACGGCGAACGACTCTCCCTGAACTCACCGGGCGCTTCCGGCCCGGGCCCCGTGCGATACGGCGGATCGTCCTCCCGCTCCTTCGGGGGCTCTCCTCAACGGTCGGAGGAGAAGCGCACCGCTCCGGCGGGGATCCGCGCACCGCACCATACCCGGGCGCCGTGCCGCAGCTCGTTGTCGGCGCCCACCTGCGCCCCGTCCCCGATGACCGAGCCCTCCACGGTGGTCCGTTCGCCGACACCGGCTCCCTCGCCGATGATCGAGTCCCGGATCCGCGCCCCCGCGGCCACCACCGCGCCGTCCAGCACGGCGCTGCCCTCGACGCGGGCTCCCGGGCCGACGCTGGCGCCGGCCCCGATGACGGTGCCGCCGCTCAGCTTGGCGTCCTCGGCGACCCGTGCTCCGGGGAGCAGCAGCCGTTCACCGCAGCGGCCGGGTACGGCCGGCGAGGGCGCCCGGCCCAGGACCAGGTCGGCCGAGCCGCGGACGAAGGCCTCCGGGGTGCCGAGGTCGAGCCAGTAGGTGGAGTCGACCATGCCGTGCAGATGGGCGCCGGCGGCCAGCAGGCCGGGGAAGGTCTCGCGCTCCACCGAGACGGGGCGGCCCGCGGGGATGGCGTCGATGACGGAGCGGGTGAAGACGTAGGCGCCGGCGTTGATCTGGTCGGTGACGATCTCCTGCGGCGTCTGCGGTTTCTCCAGGAACGCGGTGACCCGGCCGTCAGCGTCGGTGGGCACCAGCCCGTAGGCGCGGGGGTCGTCGACCCGGCTGAGGTGGAGGGAGACGTCGGCGCCGGAGGCTTCGTGACCGGCTAGCAGGGCACGGATGTCCAGACCGGTGAGGATGTCGCCGTTGAAGACGAGGACGGGTTCGTCCGGTGCCGACCTCAGCCGTGCCGCGGCGTTCCGGATCGCGCCGCCGGTGCCGAGCGGCTCCTTCTCGGTGACGTACTCCAGTTGCAGGCCGAGGGCCGACCCGTCACCCAGATACGGCTCGAAGACCTCCGCGAGGTAGGAGGTGGCGAGCACGATCCGCTCGACGCCGGCAGCGCGGGCGCGTCCCAGTTGGTGGCAGAGGAAGGGGACGCCCGCGGCGGGGACCATGGGCTTGGGCGTGTACACGGTCAGCGGTCGCAGCCGAGTGCCCTCACCCCCGACCAGGAGGATCGCTTCAGTCACTTGTCGCTCTCTGCTTCCTGCCAGGGTCGGGCGTCCTCCGCGCCGGGGCCGGAGGAAGATCGGCGGCCAGTGTATGCAGTGCACTGGCCGCCGGATCCGGTGGCCGGGCCCCGGCCTCCCTCAGCGGCCCTGGAGCTTGGACGCGAGCTTCCGGATCTCCCCGAGCTTGCTGTAGAGGCGGGCACCCGGGCACTCGGTGGCGAACCCGTCCCGGTGGCCCGAGATCACCTTCATCTTCACCGAGGTGCCCTTCGGGAACTTGTTCCCGCCGCCGGAGACCAGGTTCACGTCACCGCTGGGATTGGCCCCGAACAGGCCGAGCTTCCAGGCGGTGAGCTTGGAGACCGCCTCGACCGCCGCCTTGGTCGGCTCGCTGCTGGTGAAGGTGCCCAGGACGGCGATGCCCATGGTGTCGTCGTTGAACCCGGCGGTGTGCGCCCCCATCACCGGCTCGATCACCCCTCCGGCACGGCCCTCGTAGATGGTCCCGCACTTGTCGATGGCGAAGTTGTAGCCGAAGTCGCGCCAGCCCAGGCTCTGCACGTGGTAGCGGTAGATGCTGCGGAGCACCTCTGGAGCTTCCTTGCAGGCGTAGTCGTTGCCGGTCGCCGAGTGGTGGACGAACGCCGCCCGCACGGTCCTGGTGTACAGGAACTCCCGCTCGCGGAGCCGCTCGTCGGCTCCCCAGCCGGACCGGGTGACGATGCCGGGCCGGGGTCCGATGTGCGACTTCGCCGCGGCCTTGATGTCGCGCCGCGACATCGCCTCGGTCGCCTGCCTGTCCAGCGGTTCGATCTCAGTGGCGCCCAGCGGTGCCAGCCGGGCGTTGACCGCGGACGCGGCGGCGGCCTCGGGGGTCGTGCCGGTCGTCTCGCCGGGGTCGACCAACTGGAGCCGCAGGCCGCTCGGGAGGGCCGCGGCGGCCGTGCGGTGCGCCGAGGTCTCGGGTACCGCCCGCACCTCCACGCCGTCCGAGCGGCCCACCCACAGCGGCGCGGTGCCGCCCCGGGTCCGGCCGTCGCGCTGCTCGGCGGACTCGGAGTCCGGGCGGTCGTCGCTGTGGGAGGTGAGTTCCCGCCATCCGGACCACTCGCCGGTGGCGGCCGACCGGGTGCGCACCTGCACCTTGCCGTGGAACTCCGTGTCCGGGTCCTTCCAGACCACACCCAGCAGGGAGAACGGCTGTACCTGGCGGGCGGGGAGCCCGCGGACGGCGGCGCCGGCGCGGTCGGCCGACTGCTCCAGCGGGCCCAGTGGCAGCGATCGGGTGGCCCCGGCCGGGGAGGCGGCGGGTGCTGGTGGGGCCGCGGTGGCGGCGGAGGAGGCGGGCAGGACGAGTGCGGCCGAGCCGGCCACGGCGACGGAGAGAGTAAGAAATGCACGCATAAGAGAAATACTGGACACGGGTATTTCAATCTGTCTAACGGGGATCTGATGACCTGTCGACCGTTCGGGGCAGGCCGGGCCGTCCGGCCGAACCGGGGCGGCGCGTACCCTTGCGGAGATGAACGCCACCGAACGCACCCCCGCCGACCTGCTGCGGACCGCTCTCACCGGAGACCCCGGTCGTCCGCTGGTGACCTTCTATGACGACTCCTCGGGGGAGCGCGTCGAACTCTCCGTGGCCACCTTCGCCAACTGGGTGGCGAAGACCGCCAACCTGCTCCAGGACGACCTCGGCGCCGAGCCCGGCGACCGTCTCGCACTGCTCCTGCCGGCACACTGGCAGACCGCCGTCTGGCTGCTCGCCGGCTTCTCCACCGGAGTGGTGGTCGACGTCGCCGGCGACCCGGCCGCCGCGGATCTCGTGGTCAGCGGACCGGACACCCTGGTCGAGGCGCGGAGCTGCCCGGGGGAACGGGTGGCGCTCAGCCTGCGGCCCATGGGGGCGCGCTTCCCGCAGGCGCCCGAGGGCTTCCTCGACTACGCGGTCGAGGTGCCCGGACAGGGCGACCACTTCACCCCTTACACCCCGGTGGACCCGGAGGCCGGAGCACTCGCCTTCGGCGGCGCCCGGGAGCTGACTGGCTCCCAGGTGGTGGCACGGGCGCGGGAGGACGCCTCGGCGCTGGGCCTCGCCCCGGGCTCCCGACTGCTCTCCGGACTGCCGTACGACGGGTGGAGCGGGCTCTCCGCCGGGCTGCTGGCGCCGCTGGCCGCCGGCGGCTCCGTGGTGCTCTGCCGGCACCTCGACCGACTCGCACCGGACGCCCTCGAGCAGCGGCGGGACAGCGAACGGATCACCGCGACCGCCGGCTGACGAGCTCGGCCGATCGACTGACTCCCCGTCGGGTGGCTCCGTAGGGGCGACTCGCCATCGGGTGACGGAGCGTCGGCTCCGTCCCTGACGACGGAGTCCCAGATGGGGCGAGTGCGGGGCAGTCGGCGCCGGGCGTGGGGGTCGTCTCCCTACAACCCTGCGGGCGGGCCACGGGTCTAGTCGGTAGGTAGCGGTTTGCGACGCCGGTGCCCCCGACGCTCCGGGGGCGGACGCCGAGCGGCCGGCCGACGCGGCGAGGAATGGACCCACAGGTGACCGACAGCAGCTCCGGCATACCCGCCCCGGCCGTCGAACGGACCACGGACCCGGCGGACGGCGGAGCACGGCGGCGAAGCCGGCGCTGGCCGCGCTGGGTCGCGCTGGGCACCTCGATCACGCTGCTGGCCGGGGGCGGGGCGGGCTGGGTGCTGTACCAGCGACTGGACCGGAACATCACGGTCGACACCGCCACGGCCGACGAGCTGGCGCGGCACGAGGACGAACGCCCCCAGCCCGTCGCGGTCGCCCGGGAGGCCGAGAACATCCTGCTGATGGGTTCCGACGACCGCGGCGGAGAGAACGGCGGGTACGGGCGGGACAGCGGCACCCAGCGCTCGGACACGACGATCCTGCTCCATCTGGCCGCCGACCGGAAGAGCGCCACCGCGGTCAGCATCCCCCGTGACCTCATGGTGGACATCCCAGACTGCCGGGGCCCGGACGGAACCGCGCGGGGCGCCCGGTTCGCCCAGTTCAACTGGGCCTTCGAGATCGGCGGCCCGGCCTGCACCATCCGCACGGTGGAGAACCTGACCGGCATCCGCGTCGACCACCACGTGGTGGTCGACTTCACCGGGTTCAAACAGGTCGTCGACGTGCTCGGCGGGGTGGAGCTCTGCCTGCCCGATCCGATCCACGACACGGCGGCCCACCTGGACCTCCCGGCGGGTCGCCAGCGGCTCGACGGCGAGCAGGCGCTGGGGTACGTGCGGGCCCGGTACAGCCTCGGCAACGGCAGCGACACCGAGCGGATGGGCCGCCAGCAGGAGTTCCTCGGCGCACTGGCGGAAGGCGCGCACAGCAGCGGAACACTGCGGAACCCGGCCCGCCTCTACTCGCTGCTGGAGGCCGTCACCTCCTCCCTCACCACCGACGAGCAGCTGGCCTCGCTCCAGGACCTCTACCAGTTGGTGCGGGGCATGGCGGACATACCGCCGGAGCGCATACGCTTCCTCACCGCACCCCGGCAGCCGTACGCCCTCGACGCCAACCGCGACGAGCTGGTCCAGCCCGAGGCCACCGAGCTCTTCGAGAGCCTGCGCCAGGACCGCCCGGTGGCGGCGGTCGAGGCCTCGGTGAACCATCCGCAGTCGCTGCGCGTCGAACTCGAGGAGCCGCCGCTGCCGCGGACCACCCCCGGCGGCGGGCCGAGCGGTGCGCCCGACGCCCCTTCGGCAGAGGGCGGCGGAACGGCGGGCGACGGCGTGTGCGGATGAAGATTTTCAAAAGGGGTGACCAAGAAAACGAAAGGAATGGGCAGATTGCCCAGTTGTAGGGATACGACGGCGCCACCGGCGTCGCTCACAGAAGAACCAGCCGGATAGTGTGAGCGCTTCCGCGCTCCTGACCGGGGGTGCGCGCACTGTGTGAGGATGACCGAGCGCCTTTGGGGTAGGCGCCGCGTGGCACCGACGGAGGATTCAGACAACCGTGGACGCGCAAGGCCCGGGGCGGGACGAGGAAATCGACCCCGCAGACCAGTGGGTGTTCGATCCGAATACCGGCGATTACCAATTGCGACTGGAGCCGACCGGAGAGCGACCGACTCCCCCCGCCCAGCGCACCGCCTCCACACCGCCCCCCAAACGCTCCGCCGCTCCCGAAGAACCTCCGGACGGCGATCGCCCCGACGTCCCCCGGCAGCGCAGCCGCCGAGCCGGAAAACGGTCCGCGGCCCCGGCGGCCTCGGGCGGCCGCCGCAGGCAGAAGCCGAAGAAGTCGGGGAAGAAGAAGGCGCTGTACTGGGTGGCCGGCGCCACCGCCTTCGTACTCGTCGGGGGCTCGGCGGCCGCCTACATCGTCTACCAGGAACTGAACGGCAACATCACCAAGGTCGACGTCGGCGAGGAGAACGCCGCGGTCACCGACGGACCGGTGAACATCCTGGTCATCGGCACCGACGCCCGGACGGGCAAGGGCAACCAGGGCTACGGCGACAACGGCAGCGTCGGGCACGCCGACACCACGATCCTCTACCACGTCTCCGCGGACCGGACGAACGCGACCGCGATAAGCATTCCGCGTGATGTGATAACGGATATCCCGGAATGCACCGTAAAGCTGGAGAACGGTGAAGAGAAGACCATTCCCGGCAGCCAGCAGGCCCGCTTCAACACCAGCCTCGGCCAATCCGACCGCGACCCGGGCTGCACCTGGCAGACCGTGGAGAAGCTGACCGGCCTGGAGATCAGCCATTTCCTCATGGCCGACTTCAACGCGGTCAAGACGCTGTCCACCGCCGTCGGCGGCGTCGAGGTCTGCCTCACCAGGCCGATAAAGGACCCCAAGTCGAAACTGGACCTGCCGGCGGGTGTGTCACTGGTGGAGGGCGAGGACGCGCTGGCCTTCGTACGGACCAGGCACAGCGTCGGCTTCGAGAGCGACCTGGACCGGATCAAGCTCCAGCAGCAGTTCCTCAGCTCGATGCTCCGCAAGGTGAAGTCGGACAAGATACTCACCAGCCCGAGCAAGCTGTGGAAGCTGAGCAGCGCCGCCACCAAGGCGCTCACCGTGGACACCGGGATCGGCTCCCCCAAGAAGCTGGCCGACATGGCCCGGGACATCGGCCAGGTCGATCTGAAGAACGTGACCTTCACCACCCTGCCGGTAGTGGACAACACCGACGGCGCGACGGTCTCGGTGAACGAATCCGTGGCCGACCCGCTGTTGGCGATGGTCAGGGAGGACGTCTCCCTCACCGAGGTGAAGAAGAAGGAGAAGGCGGCGAAGGACGAGCAGAAAGCCCTGCTCGAAGGCCCCAAGGCCCCGCCCGCGGAGGTCAGGGTGGACGTCCTCAACGGCGGCGGCCCCTTCGGCGCCGCACAGGACACCGTCGACTGGCTGCAGAACACCCAGGGGGTACCGCTCTCCACCAACGGCGGCAACGCCACCGGGGAGAAGCTGAAGAAGTCCGTTCTGGAGTTCGCGCCCAACCAGGCCGACCAGGCCCGCCAACTCGCCGACCTGATGGGGCTGCCCGCCTCGGCGCTGAAGCAGAGCACAGAGGACGCGGATCCGAAGACGCCGATGACGCTCACTCTCGGCGCCGACTTCAAGGGCGCGGGCACCCCGATCGCGGCGCCCAGCAAGGCTCCGAAGGAGATTTCGAGGATCGAGGCGGATGACAAGAAGCAGTGCGTCAAGTGACCCGGCCGTCCGTCGGTCCCGACGCTCGACCGGAATGACGGGGGACTTCGATGCGGCAGAGCAGCACTCACCACCGGGGAGCGCGGCGGCGCGTCCCCAACGCCCGTGACCTGGGCTGGGACGACAGCCTCTACCAGGAACCGGGCGACGGCCCGCCGCCGGACCGCTCGGGGGACGAGGAGCGATCCAGCGCCGAGCCCGCCGGGGCGTCCGGCCGTGGACGGCGCGGGCGCAGGGTGCTGCGCTGGTTCGCCGTAACCCTCGCGGTGCTGATACTCCTGCTCCCCGCGGCCGGCTACCTGTACTACCGGCACCTCAACGGGAACATCGTCAGCGACTCGCTCAACCTCGGCGACCACAAGCTGGAACACGGTGCCCCGGACCACAAGGGCCGGACGCCGCTGAACATCCTGCTGCTCGGCTCCGACAGCAGGAACAGCGAGGAGAACATCCGGCTGGGCGGCGCCCGAGCGGACCGCGACCGCAAACCGCTGGCCGATGTGCAGATGCTGATGCACGTGTCGGCCGACCGGGAGAACATGTCGGTGATCAGCATCCCCCGGGACACCCGGGTGACCATCCCCAAGTGCACCGACGGCGACGACGGGCGGGTCTACGCGGAGTACGACGGCACCATCAACGCCAGCCTCCAGAACGGCGGCCCGGGCTGCACGGTGGCCACCTGGGAGCAGCTCACCGGCATCCCGATCGACCACTTCATGATGATCGACTTCGCCGGTGTGGTGAACATGGCCGACGCGGTGGGCGGCGTTCCGGTCTGCGTCGACGCCAACGTCTACGACTCCAAGTCCGGCCTGCGGCTACGCAAGGGCGACTCGCTGGTCAAGGGCGAGCAGGCGCTGCAGTGGCTGCGTACCCGGCACGGCTTCGAGGACGGCAGCGACATAGGGCGCACCAAGGCCCAGCGCATGTACATGAGCTCGATGGTGCGCCAGCTCAAGGCCGGTACCAAGCTCACCGACCCCGGCAAGCTGCGGAAGCTCGCCGAGGCGGCGACCAAGGCGCTCACGGTGGACGAGGGGCTGGGCACCGTGAAGAAGCTCTACGACCTGGGCGAGGACCTCAAGCAGGTGCCGACCGAGCGGATCACCATGGTCACCATGCCCTGGACGCAGGACCCGCAGGACCCTGCCCATGTCGTCCCCAAGCCGGGGGACGCCGAGAAGATCTTCTCCCTGGTGCGTGGTGACACCGCCCTGGACGGCAAGGACGCGAAGAAGTCCGGGGCCGGCGAGGAGCGGTCGCCGAGCGCTCCGGCGGACCCGAAGGACCAGATCCCGGTCAGCGTGCGGAACGGCACCGGCAGCGATCTCCAGCCGCCGGTGACGGGTCGGGCCTCGGTCGTCGCCGACCAGCTCACCCAACTCGGCTTCGCCCGGACCACCGTCGACTCCGCGCCGCAGTCGCAGGCCGAGAGCTCCGTCTCGTATCCGAGCCCCGAGCAGCGCGGGAACGCCGAGGCGGTGGCCCGGGAGCTGGGCCTGCCGCCGAGCGCGGTGCGCCAGTCGGCCTCCACCGAGCAGATCACGCTGGTCGTCGGCGCCGACTGGCGCAGCGGTACGACCTACCAGCGCTCCGCTGACGAGGGGGACCAGAAGGCTCCGGACAGCGCGGACGCGCTGAACGGCGACGACAAGGGCGCGTGCATGACGGTGAATCCGCTGCACACCTGGTGAGCGGCGGCCCGGCGGCCGAGTCGGGCCGCCGCCACGCACCGCGGGGGCCGGTCCACGGCCGGAGGGAACTCACTCCGTCGTGGACCGGCCCCCGCGGTGCGGAAGACCTGATGCCGGAGGCGCAGGTCCGGCCCGGTCGGCTCAGCCCGGCTGGACCACGGCCGGGCGGCGGCTGGCGCTCACCTTGCGGGCCAGCGCTCGGGGGCTGGTCAGGAAGCCCCAGCCCCACGACATGTGCATGGTCGCCAACGCGACCGGGATCCGGAGCCGCGCGCCGACCGGCAAGCCGCGACCAGCCGCCAGCGAACCCGCCACGATGCCCGCCAGGTAGCCGGCCGGCACCACGAAGGCCCAAGGGGTGAGCGTGGCACCGACGACCAGTCCCGCCGCGATGGCCAGCAGCGCGGTCGGCGGGGCGAGGTAGCGGGGGTTGATCGAACCGCGGTGGTAACGGGCGACGACATGGCGCCACCGCCCGTACTCCTTGTACTGCCTGGCCAGCGTCCGCACGCTGGGCCGCGGGCGGTAGGAGACCCGGAGCTCCGGTGAGAACCAGATCAGGCCACCGGCCTCGCGGATACGGAAGTTCAGCTCCCAGTCCTGGGCTCGGATGAACTCCTCGTTGTAACCGCCCTGCTGTTCGAGCACTTCACGCCGGAAGACGCCGAGATAGACCGTGTCGGCCGGGGCAGCCTCGCCGCCGGTGTGGAACGCCGCGTTCCCGACACCGATGCGGGAGGTCATGGCGGCCGCGACGGCCCGCTCCCAGTCGTTCTCGCCCTCGGCGTGCATGATGCCGCCGACGTTCTGCGCACCGGTCTCCTCCAGGAGCCGGACGGCGGTGGCGATGTAGTTCGGGGAGAGCATGCCGTGCCCGTCCACCCGCACCACGACCGGATGCCTGGAGGCCCTGATCGCCGCGTTGAGAGCGGCCGGGGTGCGCCCGGTGGGGTTCGGCACCGTGTGCACCCGCGGGTCCTCCGCCACGAGCTCCGCGGCGATCTCGTCCGTCCGGTCGCTGGACGGACCGAGGGCGATCACCACCTCCAGCTCGCCGGCGTACTCCTGCTCCAGGATGTGCCGGACGGAGTTCCGCAGATGCCGTTCCTCGTTGAGCACCGGCATGATCACGGAGACAGCCGGCGGTGACTGTTCAGGGGATGCGTTCATCGCGTCTCACGGTACCGCGAACGGAGGACGGGGGCGGCACGCGCCCGGGTGGCCGGGATTCGCGCGGCGGCGTGGGGTGGCGGAGAGCTGATCATATGGCTTTATGGTCGGTTCGGTCCCTGGCCCGGCCACCGCGGAGGAGCCTCTTCCATGCCCGCACCGCACCGCCCCCTGGGTTCCCGGTCCCGAAAGCGGCCCCACCGCCGCGGGCGTCCCCGACGCCCCCGCCGCTGGGGCCTGCGGCTGGCCGGCGGCGCCGCGGTGCTGGTGCTGGCCGCATCCGGGGTGGGGCACGCCGTGGTGGGCCGGCTCGACACCGGCATCCGCCGCCTCGACCCCTTCGTCGGACTCCACCACCGCCCCGCCCGGGCCACCGGCGACGCCCTGAACTTCCTGGTGGTCGGGACCGACGGCCGGGACCAGATCACCGCCCGGGAGCGCGAGAAGTACCGCCTCGGCGGCGAACCGTGCCACTGCACGGACACCATCGTCCTCGTCCACGTGTCGGCGGACCGGGAGCACACCAGGATCGTCAGCATCCCCCGGGACTCCTACGTCGAGCTCCCCGCGCAGCGCGCCCCGGAGACCGGCCGGGACACCCCCGCGCGACCGGCCAAGCTCAACGCCGCCTACGCGGTCGGCGGCCCCGGCCTCACCGTGCGTGCCGTGGAGCAGCTGACCGGTGTGCACATCGACCACTACCTGGAGGTCGACTTCACCAGCTTCATGCGGACCGTGGACGTCCTCGGCGGGGTGGAGATCTGCACCGTCCGCCCGCTCAAGGACGACCACACCGGGCTGGACCTGCCGGCCGGCACCAGCAGGCTGGACGGCGGACAGGCCCTGCAGTACGTCCGCTCCCGGCATGTCGACGGCGCCGCCGACCTCGGCCGGATGCAGCGCCAGCAGCGCTTCCTCGCCGCGCTGCTGCGCCAGGTCAGCGACAGCGGGGCCCTGGTGAACCCGGTGAAGTTCAACGCGGTCGCCTCCGCCCTGCTGGACTCGGTCCGCGCCGACGAGGGCCTGGACAGCCGGGAACTGCTCGAACTCGGCCGGGCCATGAAGGGGCTCTCCCCCTCCTCCTCGGAGTTCGCCTCGGTACCGGTCAAGGACCCCTCGTATCCGGTGCCCGGTGTCGGCTCGACCGTGCGGTGGAACGAGAAGCGCGCGACCGAACTCTTCGAGGCGCTCCGGGAGGACCGGCCGCTCTCCGAGGAGTCCGGCGGGGCGGGGAAGAAGCGGAACGCGCCCGTACTCGTCGACGTGGCCCCCCGGGAGGTCCGGGTCCAGGTCGAGAACGGCACCACGCGGAACGGGCTCGCCCGCGATGTGGAGGAGGCCCTGCGCGCAACGGGCTTCGCCACGACCGGCGACCCGAGGGACGCCGACCGGACCGGTGTGGAACGCACCCAGGTGACCTACGACCCGGAGTGGGACCGCTCCGCGCGGACGCTGGGCGCGGCGCTGCCGGGGGCTGAGCTCAAGGCGGTCCGGGGGCACGGTCCGGTCGCCACGGTCACCCTCGGGACGGCCCACCACACGGTGCGCAAGGTGCGCTTGGACGATCCTTCGCAGGAGGACGGGCGGGCGTTGAACGGCGAGGAGGTCGGCTGCTGAGGGTTCGGGCCCGGGTGCTGTTGGTGGGTTGCCGGGCGGATGGTGCGGGGGCGGGTCCTCCGCGGGTGGGGGTGCCGCGACCGTCTATTTACGGGGCCGTGCGGGCCGGTGGGCAGCCTCTCGGTTGGAGAGCCCCGCAAATACACGGCAGCGTCCCGGCACCCCCACCCACTCCGGCCCCACCCCCTCCCGCCGTCGTCCGGCCGCTCCTTGCGGAATCGTCGCTCCGTCAGTCCTCCAGCAGGCCCCGCCGCTCCCGGATACTCCTTATGGCCTGGCGTCTGGGTGCAGCGCAGAGGGCGGACAGGCCAGCGACTCGACGTCGCTGAGCACGGTCTCGATGCGTGCGGCAGGACGAAACCGAACGTGACTGCCCAGTGAACAACGACGCCCCTCGTCCGGCACAATATGCCGGACGAGGGGCATCGTTTTGCGCTGTGTGACTACATCTGGTCGAAAGCGCCTGCTGCCGCGCTGGCCACGAACTCCTGCCATCCCTCCGAGGAGAACGACAGCACCGGGCCACCCGGGTTCTTGCTGTCGCGCATCGCCACAGCATCCGCACCGATTCGGATCTCGACGCATTCCGCTTGGCCGTTGCTGTAGCTGCTCTTGAACCAGTCCCTGTCGCCGCCGGTGAGATCAGACCGGTCCATAGCTGCCTGTGTAGCCGTCCGAGTACACGACGAGCCGCAGGTCTGGGCCGCGGCCGAAATGCTCGGCTTCGAACGCGACCGCCTCACGTCGATCAACACCACGAGGGTCTACGCCCGGTACGGCCTCGACCTCGGAACGATCGCCGACCTGCGTTTCGAGTAGGTCGGCGACGGCAGCTACCGGCCGGGGCGCACAACGTCGACCGTGGGGCCGGAAGACAGAACGCGGTCAGTCCGCCTGCCGCTGCTCCCGGAGCTCCTTGATCGCCCGGCGCCGGGCGAGCCGGTGGGTACGCCGGATCTGCGCCTCCTGGTAGCGGCGCCGGTCACGCTCGGTCTCGGGCAGCACCGGCGGCACCGGCCGGGGCCGGCCGTTCTCGTCCACCGCCGCGAAGACCAGATACGCGCTACCGACCTGGGTGGCGGGGGTGGACTCGTTCCACCGCTCCGCCAGGACCCGCACGCCCACCTCCATGGAGGACCGGCCGGTCCAGTTCACCTGGGCCTTGACGTGGACCAGGTCGCCCACCCGGACCGGCTCCAGGAAGACCATCTCGTCCATCGAGGCGGTGACCGCCGGTCCACCCGAGTGCCGGCCCGCGACCGCACCGGCCGCGTCGTCCACCAGCTTCATGATCACCCCGCCGTGCACGGTGCCCAGCAGGTTGGTGTCCGCCCCGGTCATGATGTGCGACAGGGTGGTGCGGGAAGCGGCGGTCGGCTTCCCCGGAAGCGCAGAATCCGGGGTTTCGGGCTGGTCGGTCATGTCCTCCACTGTATGCGGCGGTACCAACCGGCTCGGCACCGTCCTCCGCGGGACGCTCTGCATCAGCTCGGCTACAGATCCCCTCTCCCCCTTCCCCCGCTCTGTCACCCGGACGCATCCGCCAGGCACACTTTCTCGTATGAGTGATTGGCCCCAGGGGTGGACCGAGGACAGCAGGGACGGCTACGGGCGCGGCAGCGCTGCTCCCCGGCCGGAGTCGGCGCGCGCCATGCGGCACGTCCAGCGCGGCGGCGATCCCCGCTACGGCGGCAGACCGACCGGTGAGCCGCCGCTGCCTCCCGAGTTCTCTCCGCACGGCCGCATCCCCAGCCAGCAGTCCCAGGGCTACGAGGACATCGACGGCTACGGCCCCGGCCAGGTCTACGGCGGCGGAGGCCAGGGCCCGTACGGCCCGTCCCGGCCGAACTGGGGCCGCCGGTTCAAGGTGACGGTTCTCTCACTCGTGGTGGTCCTGCTCGCCGTCTCCCTCGGGACGTACTTCTGGGCCGACTCCAAGCTCGACCGCCAGGTGGACCTCAGCCTGGTGGAGAACCGACCGGCCGAGGGCAAGGGCACCAACTACCTCATCGTGGGTTCGGACAGCCGCAAGGGCCTCTCCGCGGAGGAGAAGCAGCGGCTGCACACCGGCAGCTCCGAGGGCCAGCTCACCGACTCCATGATCATTCTGCATGTGGGCAGCAACGGCAGCACCATGGTCAGCCTGCCGCGGGACACCTGGGTCACCGTGCCCGAGTTCACCGGCACCGAGAGCGGCCGGCGCATCCCGGAGCAGCAGGCGAAGCTCAACTCCGTGCACGTCAAGGAGGGTGGCTGGCTGCTGACGCGCACCGTCGAGTACAACACCGGTCTGAAGATCGACCACTACGTCGAGATCGGCCTCGGCGGCTTCGCGAAGATCGTGGACGCGATCGGCGGGGTGGAGATGGACATCCCGCGCGATATCAAGGACCGGGACTCCGGTGCCGACTTCAAGAAGGGCCGGCAGACCCTGGACGGCGCGCAGGCGCTGGCCTTCGTCCGGAACCGCAAGGAGGCCGGGAGCGACCTGGAGCGCACCAAGAACCAGCAGAAGTTCCTGGCCGCGCTCGCCTCGCAGACCGCCACCCCCTCGACCGTCCTCAACCCCTTCAAGCTCTATCCGGCGATGGGTGCGGGGCTGGACACCCTCACCGTCGACAAGGACATGAGCCTGTGGAACCTCGCCTCGATGTTCTGGGCCATGAAGGGCGTCTCCGGCGGCGAGGGCGAGCAGATCAACCTTCCGACCGGCGGTCCGGCGCCGCTGGGCTCCCTCCAGCTGGACAAGCCGAAGATCAAGCAGCTGGTCGACCAGCTCAACAACGACGAGAAGGTCACCGTCTCCAGCCCCTGACCGGCCGGAAACGCGGACGCCCGCTCCTGCCCCGGATTCAGGGGGCGGGAGCGGGCGTCGAACGCTCAGGCCGCTCGGGAACGGTCGGCGGGTGCCGGCCGTTCCACCCGGCCGTGGTGGATCAGAGCAGGGCTTCCCAGGTCACCGGGCCGACCAGGCCGTCGACGACCAGCTTCTTGCTGCCCTGGAAGTCGGTGACGGCCTTCTGGGTCTCGGGGCCGAACGAGCCGTCCACCGTGACTTTGTAGCCGTGGGACACCAGTTGGGTCTGGAGCGCTCGGACCGCATCGCCCTGCGAGCCGTTCTTCACCTCGACCACCAGGTGGGGCCAGGTCTTGGGACCGATCTCACCATCGGCCACGAGGCCCTTGGCGGATTGGAAGGCCTTGGCCCGAGCAGCCGTCTCCGAGCCGTAGGAGCCGTCCACCACGAGGCTTTGCCCCTGGGCGCGGAGCAGGTACTGCGCGGTGGTGACGTTGGCGCCCTGCGACCCCACCGTCAGCATCGGCCAGTCCGCGGCCGGCGGGTCGGGCGGGGTCTCGCCGGAGAGCTTGACCGGACGGTACGGCTTGTACTCGCTGCCCGCGTTGAGCCCGTAGGTGAGCACCCGGTGGTCCGTGCCGTGGCCGCCGCGCTGCTCGAAGGCCGAGTAGGCGGTGTGCGAGGAGTCGGTCCACTTCTCGAAGATGACCACGTGGCGCGTGGTGTTGGAGCCCTCGGCGTCGATCAGCAGGTCGCCCGGCTTGAGGTCCCCGAGGGAGATCGGGGTGGTCAGGCTGCGGTTGCTCGCGAGCTCGACCGTGTTCGGGCCGGACTTCCAGAGGCCGAGCGTCATCGACACGTAGCCGGAGCAGTCCTGCCGGTAGCCGTCCGACCAGACGGAGGTCTGGCTGTACGGCACCTGGGAGCCGTTGTTGGCGGTGAGCCAGGTGGCGGCCCGACGCAGCATCTCGGCCGGGGTGATGGTGTCGGCCTGCGTCTGGACCGCGGCGGCCCGGGATGTTGAAGTGGTCGTGGTGGCGGTCGCCGAAGACGGGACGAGCGCGATGCCCGCTACTGCGAGGCCACCGGCGGCGACTGACGCCAGTGCGAGGCGAGCCCGGCGGCTCACCCGTGAGCGAAGTGACATGGTGCGGTCCTTCGAGTGGGGGATATCGGCCGACGCATGTGGGAGGAATTCGGCCGAGCCGCCGGCGACGTTCCTACGCGCGGCGACAATCATCATGCTCACCTCAAAATCCACGTCCACCCCAGTACGACCCCTGAACCTTCACCCTTCCATCACATGCAAGAAGGGGCGAAGGCAGCAAAATCGCTGATACCGGACCCCCGAAGCAGCGCGGTGCTCGGGCAGGACGGAGAAGGGTCAGGGCACCGGCCGCTGACGGCGTGAGGCTGCCGGTAGGACACTCCGCCGGGGCGCTGCCACCAGCGGAGTGTCCTACCGTGCCGTGGATACGTCCACCGCTACTTTCAGGACCATGCCTCCGCTTTCGCCGCTCTTCCTCCTGCGCAAGCTGCTGGGCGGCGAGCGTTGGCAGCGGCTGCACGTGAAGGCGTCCGTATGGGCGGTGCTGGGGCTCGTGCTGGTGTTGCTGCTCGGCTCCTGGATCATCGTCCCCTACGAGCATTCGGCGCCCCGGGCCAGCATCACCTCGTTCCCCCTGGCGCTCTGGTGGTCCCTGGAGACCGCCACCACCGTCGGATACGGGGACCTCTATCCGGTCACCGCGCCCGGACGCGTCATCGCGGGCGTCGTGATGCTCGTCGGGATCTCGGTGTTCAGCGTCGTCACCGCCTCCCTCGCCACCTGGTTCGTGGGCAGCGCCGGGCACCGCGCCCGCCAGGTGGCACAGGCCCTCGAACACGCGGGGCAGGACGGGAAGGCGGACGTCAGCGAGGAGGTGCGGGCCCTGCACGCCCGCTTCGACCGCATGGAGCGCCTGCTGACCCAGGACCGCGGCTCCGGACCCTGACGCCCGACGCCGGGTCGGCAAGGGCGCCGTCAGGCCTCGCACCTCACGATGGTGGGCGGTGACCGCACCCGTCTGCGCACCGGCCCCCGCCAGCAAGATCACGATCTAGGGCCGGAGTAGTCTGAGGCGTCACGGAAGGACGCGCCTCATGGTCGATGCAAGATCGGCGTCGTTGCGGATCGACACCTCGGCACGGATTCAGCCCTGCAAGATCTTCTATGCCGTGGGTGTTGCCTTCGTCGTTACCGGAGGCCTGATCGCCGCGGTCGCCAGCCCCCTGCAGCTTGAGAAAGGGAGCTGGCTTGCGGCCTATCTCGTCCTGGTGTGCGGGGTGGCTCAGGCGGCTCTGGGGAGATGGCAGGAATCGCTGTCGCCGCGACCGGTCTCGACTCGACTGTGGGCGACGCAGTTTGTGGCCTGGAACGTCGGCAACGCGCTCGTGGTCGTCGGGACACTTCGACAGCTCCCCTTCGTCGTCGATGTCGGAGGCCTACTGCTCTTCGGCGTGGTCGTCTTGGCAGCGTCGACGCTACGCGGCGGAAGGGCACGGCCGCGGCTGTGGGCCTACAGCGCACTGCTCCTGGTCCTGGCGGTGACAATCCCCGTCGGCCTGGTCCTGGCCCACGTACGCAGTTGAGCGAGGCAGCGCTCACCACGGTCAGCGCCCTCGCCCCGGCGCAGACACCAACCACCCCGTACCCGGTTCCGAAATGCGATACCCCGGCCCGTGGAATCCGCCTGAACGGGCCGGGGCATCGCCCGGTTGGTCAGCCCTCCGCCTGTTGATCACGATCTTGCTGGTGGGGGCCGGCGCGGAAACGTGCGGTCAGCGGTGATCATCGGCGAGGTGTAAGGACTGACCACCCGGCTACGGCAGGTTCCTCGCCATGACGATCCGCTGCACCTGGTTCGTGCCTTCGTAGATCTGGGTGATCTTGGCGTCCCGCATCATCCGCTCCACCGGGTAGTCCCGGGTGTAGCCGTAGCCGCCGAGGAGCTGGACCGCGTCCGTGGTGATCTCCATGGCGACGTCCGAGGCGTAGCACTTGGCCGCGGCGCCGAAGAAGGTGAGGTCCTCCTTGGTGGCGCCGCCGGAGACCCGCTCGGACCGGGCGGCGGCGGCGTACGTCAGCTGGCGGGCGGCCTCCAGTTTCATCGCCATGTCGGCGAGCATGAACTGCACGCCCTGGAAGTCCCCGATGGGCTTGCCGAACTGCTTGCGCTCCTGGACGTATCCGCGGGCGTAGTCGAGCGCGCCCTGGGCGATGCCGAGCGCCTGCGCCGCGATGGTGACCCTGGTGTGGTCCAGGGTCCGCATCGCCGTGGCGAACCCGGTGCCCTCCTCCCCGATCATGCGGTCGGCGGGGATACGCACGTTGTCGAAGTAGACCTCGCGGGTCGGCGAGCCCTTGATACCCAGCTTCTTCTCGGGCGCCCCGAAGGAGAGGCCGGGATCGTCCTTCTCGACGACGAAGGCGGAGATGCCCTTGCTCCGCTTCTCCGGGTCGGTCACCGCCATGACGGTGTAGAACTCGCTGATGCCCGCGTTGGTGATCCAGCGCTTGACCCCGTTGAGCACCCAGGAGTCCCCGTCGCGCACCGCCCGGGTCTTCATGCCCGCGGCGTCCGAACCCGCGTCGGGCTCGGAGAGGCAGTAGGAGAACATGGCGTCGCCCTTGGCGAGCGGGCCGAGGTACTTCCGCTTCAGCTCCTCGGAGCCGGACAGCTCGACCGGGAGCGAGCCGAGCTTGTTGACCGCCGGGATCAGCGAGGAGGAGGCGCAGACCCGGGCGATCTCCTCGATGACGATCACCGTGGAGATCGCGTCCGCCCCGGCGCCCCCGTAGGCCTCCGGCACATGGACGGCGTGCAGGTCGTTCGCGGTCAGCGCGTCCCGCGCCTCCTGCGGGAACCTGCTCTCCTCGTCCACCTCCGCGGCATGCGGGGCGATCTTCGTCTCGGCGAGTGAGCGCACCGATTCGCGGAGCAGATCATGCTCCTCGGACAGCCGGTAGAGGTCGAAATCGCTGGACGACAAGGTGCCCTCACTCCCCAGAACTGCTAACTACCGTTAAGTAACCCAATTCTAGTGGGCGCCGGCCGAGCGGCATAGGTGAGCTTGGCGACAGCGGGGAGAATGCCCCGGCCGGCTCCCGGATATGCTCGGTCGGCAGTCCGGCCCCAACGCAATCGTGGAGCACCCATGGCACCCAGGATCACCGTGATCGGCACCGGCTACCTCGGAGCCACTCACGCCGCCTCCATGGCCGAACTCGGCTTCGAGGTGCTCGGGCTGGACATCTCCGCGGAGAAGATCGAACTTCTCTCGGCCGGCAAGGTGCCGATGTACGAGCCGGGGCTGGAGGAGATGCTCCGCAAGCACGTCGCCGGGTTGGAGGGCTCCACCGGACGGCTCCGGTTCACCACCTCGTTCGCGGAGGTCGGCGAGTTCGGCGACGTCCACTTCGTCTGTGTGAACACCCCGCAGAAGCAGGGCGAGTACGGCTGCGACATGAGCTACGTCGACAGCGCCTTCGAACTGCTCGCCCCGCACCTGGACCGCCCCACCCTGGTGGTCGGCAAGTCGACGGTGCCGGTCGGCAGCGCGGCCCGGCTCGCGGCCCGGCTCGCTCAGACCGCTCCGGCGGGGGAGGCCGCCGAGCTCGCCTGGAACCCGGAGTTCCTGCGGGAGGGCTTCGCCGTGCAGGACACCCTGCGGCCGGACCGGATCGTCGTCGGGGTCGCCAGCGACCGGGCGGAGAAGCTGCTGCGCGAGGTCTACGCGGCGCCGCTGGCGGACGGCTCGCCCTTCATCGTCACCGACTACCCCACCGCCGAGCTGGTCAAGACGGCGGCCAACTCCTTCCTCGCCACGAAGATCTCCTTCATCAACGCGATGGCCGAGATCTGCGAGGCGGCCGACGGTGACGTGGTCAAGCTCGCCGAGGCCATCGGCCACGACGAGCGGATCGGCAAGAAGTTCCTGCGCGCGGGCATCGGCTTCGGCGGCGGCTGCCTGCCGAAGGACCTGCGGGCCTTCATGGCCCGCGCCGGCGAGCTCGGTGCCGACCAGGCGCTCACCTTCCTCCGCGAGATCGACTCCCTCAACATGCGCCGCCGGGCCCACATGGTCGAGCTGACCCGGGAGGCGCTCGGCGGGCGTTTCCTCGGCACCCGGGTGGCGGTCCTGGGGGCCACCTTCAAGCCGGACTCCGACGACGTACGTGACTCCCCCGCGCTCAACGTCGCCGGCCAGATCCACCTCCAGGGCGGCCAGGTGACCGTCTACGACCCCAAGGGCATGGAGAACGCCCGCCGGGTGTTCCCGACCCTGCAGTACGCCCCCACCGCGCTGGAGGCGGCGCGTGGGGCACATGTGGTGCTGCACCTGACGGAGTGGCGGGAGTTCCGGGAGCTCGACCCCGCGGTGCTGGGCGAGGTCGTCGCCGAGCGGCGGGTGCTGGACGGGCGGAACGCGCTCGACAAGGACCTCTGGCGCAAGGCCGGCTGGACGTACCGCGCCCTGGGACGGCCGCGGGCCTGACCCGTCGCCCCCGGCCGCGGCAGCTGACATGACGCCAGCCGCTGGGGGCTGTCCGCCCGGCCTCCAGCGAGGCCGGACGGATCCCGGGGACGACCGGACGGCCGTCAGCCGTCCAGTTCCTCGATCGTGGCGTTCGAGGGTCCGCGCGTGCTCTGGACCGCGCGGGCGACGTCCTCCGCCGCCCGCAGCGTGCGGACCGCGTTCTCCCAGGTCAGCTTGGAAAGGTCGGCCGTGGACCAGCCGCGCCGCGACAGCTCCGCGATCAGGTTCGGGTAACTGGCCACGTCGTCCAGCCCGGTGGGGGTGAACGCCACCCCGTCGTAGTCCCCGCCGATGCCGACGTGGTCGATCCCGGCCACCTCCCGCATGTGGTCGAGGTGGTCGGCCACGGTTTCGACGGTCGCCTCCGGCCGGGGGTTGGCCTCCTCGAAGGCGCGCTGCACCTTCATCGCCGGCTCCGTGGTGTCGAGCGGGTGAAATCCGTGCGCGCGCATGTTCTCGTCGGCCGCCTTCGTCCAGGCGATGGCGGCGGGCAGCACGAACTTCGGCACGAAGGTGGCCATCGCGATGCCGCCGTTGGCCGGCAGCTGCGCCAGGACGTCGTCCGGGACGTTGCGCGGGTGGTCGCAGACCGCGCGGGAGGAGGAGTGCGAGAAGACCACCGGCGCCTCGGTGACGCGGAGCGCGTCCCGCATGGTGTCCGCGGAGACGTGCGAGAGGTCGACGAGCATGCCGATCCGGTTCATCTCCCGGACGACCTCCTCCCCGAAGCGGGTGAGGCCGCCGGCGCGCGGTTCGTCGGTGGCCGAGTCGGCCCAGGCGATGTTGTCGTTGTGGGTGAGCGTCATGTAGCGGACGCCCAAGCGGTGGAAGGCCCGGAGGGTCGCGAGCGAGCAGTTGATGCTGTGACCGCCCTCGGCGCCCATCAGCGAGGCGATCCGCCCTTCGGCGCGGGCCGCCTCCATGTCGTCCGCCGTCAGGGCGCGGCGCAGGTCGGCCGGGTAGCGCTCGATGAGCTGCTGCACCACGTCGATCTGTTCGAGGGTGGCGCTGACCGCCTGGTCCCCGTCGAAGTCGGATCGTACGTAGACCGACCAGAACTGCGCGCCGACCCCGCCGGCGCGCAACCTGGGCAGGTCGGTGTGGAGGTGCGCGCTCTGGTCGGTGGCGATGTCCCGCCGGTCGATGTCGTAGCGGACCTGTTCGCGCAGCGCCCAGGGGAGGTCGTTGTGCCCGTCGACGACGGGGTGGGAGGCCAACAGTTCGCGTGCCTGTGCGAGGTGATCGGTCATGCCGCCCATCATCCCCTCCGGCGGCGTCGAACTCCGCGGCGGTTTCGGGATCGGCGTCAGGGACCGTCCGACGGCGTCCCGTCAGCCCCCGAAGCCGAAGCCCGTGGCGTGCTCGACCCTGGCCCGCAGCCGCTTGCCCTTCTCGGCCGCCTGCTCGCCGAGGTTCTCCTGGAACTCCCGCATCCGGCCGCTCAGCTCCGGGTCGTGCGCCGCCAGCATCCGGACCGCGAGCAGTCCGGCGTTCCGCGCGCCGCCCACCGAGACGGTGGCCACGGGCACACCGGCCGGCATCTGGACGATGGAGAGCAGGCTGTCCATGCCGTCGAGGTACTTCAGCGGGACCGGCACCCCGATGACCGGGAGGGTGGTGACGGAGGCGAGCATCCCGGGCAGGTGCGCCGCCCCTCCGGCGCCCGCGATGATCGCTCTGAGGCCGCGTCCGGCCGCCGCCTCACCGTATTCGAGCATCTCCCGGGGCATCCGGTGGGCGGAGACGACGTCGACCTCGTAGCGGACGTCGAACTCGCCGAGCGCCTCGGCGGCGGCCTCCATCACCGGCCAGTCGGAGTCGGAACCCATCACGATGCCGACGGCGGGAGCGGTTGTCATGGCTGGGAGCTCCTCGTGGGTGGTGGTACCGCTACTCGGTGATGGTGCCGCGCAGATAGCCGGCGGCGTGCCGGGCCCGCTCCCGGACCTCGGCGAGGTCCTCGCCGTAGGTGTTGACGTGGCCGACCTTGCGGCCGGGCTTGACGTCCTTGCCGTACATGTGGATCTTCAGCCCCGGGTCGCGGGCCATGCAGTGCAGATACGCCGGGTACATGTCCGGGTAGTCGCCACCGAGCACATTGGCCATCACCGTCCAGGGGGAGCGCGGCCGCGGGTCGCCGAGCGGCAGGTCGAGCACGGCCCGCAGGTGGTTGGCGAACTGCGAGGTGACCGCGCCGTCCTGGGTCCAGTGCCCGGAGTTGTGCGGGCGCATGGCGAGCTCGTTGACGAGCAGCCGGCCGTCCCGGGTCTCGAACAGCTCGACTGCGAGGTGCCCGACCACACCGAGCTCGCGGGCGATGGTGAGCGCCGTCCGCTGGGCCTGGAGGGAGAGTTCCTCCGGCAGGCCGGGCGCCGGTGCGATCACGGTGTCGCAGACGCCGTCGACCTGGATCGACTCCACGACGGGGTAGGCGACGGCCTGCCCGTGCGGGGATCGGACGACGTTGGCGGCGAGTTCCCGGGCGAAGTCCACCTTCTCCTCGGCCAGCACCGGGACCCCGGCCTTGAACGGCTCGGCGGCCTCCTCGACGGACCGGACGACCCAGACCCCCTTGCCGTCGTAGCCGCCGCGGACGGTCTTGAGGACGACGGGGAAGCCCTCCCCCTCCTCGGCGAAGGCCGCGGCGTCCGCCGGGTCGGTGAGGATCCGGTGGCGCGGGGCTGGCACCCCGATCTCGTCCAGCCGGGCGCGCATCAGGCCCTTGTCCTGGGCGTGGACCAGGGCGTCGGGGCCCGGTCGGACGAGGACGCCGTCGGCTTCGAGCGCCCGGAGGTGCTCGGTGGGAACATGCTCGTGATCGAAGGTGATCACATCACACTCACGTGCGAAAGCACGAAGTGTCGGCAGATCTCGGTGGTCACCGACGACGACGTCGTTGACCACCTGCGCGGCGGACTCCTGCGGAGAGTTGCTGAGCAGCTTGAACCTGATGCCGAGGGGGATGGCCGCCTCGTGGGTCATACGGGCGAGCTGGCCGCCGCCGACCATACCGACTACCGGGAATGTCACACGCCCCAGCGTATCCGCCTCCGCCCGGCTCCCCGTCGCCCGCCTTGGAGGTTCCTCCAGCCCCGGTCGGCGGATCCGCCTCCCCCCGGACGGCAGCTGCGGCCGGACGGCCCATCGGGCCCCGCACATCGCGTCCTTGATCGCGAAGAGCGGCACACCCCGGGGCCGCGCAGTGGTTAGCATGATGCGGCCCGGCCGATCAGCGGAGCGCTCCTCCGGGGAGGAGCGCGGAGCAGAGGGTCGGCGTACGGCGTCACCGAACGACCCAGCACCGCCGAGCAACGGAGCCAGCACTATGGGCGAAGAGCGCACACTGCGCTCACGGCTGGAGCGGCTGCTCCGCGAGTTGGCCAAGTTCTCCGCGGTCGGTGCGATCGGCTTCCTGGTCAACGCGGTCGTCTTCAACCTCTGTGTGCACCTGCTGGGCCTGGCCGTGGTCCGCTCCGGGGTGATCGCCACGGCGATCGCCATCGGCACCAACTACCTCGGCAACCGCCACTGGACCTACCGCCACTGCGACAAGAACCGGCGCAGCCGGGAGCTCACCCTCTTCCTGCTCTTCAGCGGGGTGGGTCTGATCATCGAGAACGGCGCGCTGGCTTTCTCCCACTACGGTCTCGGCTACACCTCGGCGCTGGCCGACAACGTCGCCAAGAACGTCATCGGCCTCGGCACCGCCACCGTCTTCCGCTTCTGGTCCTACCGGACCTGGGTCTTCCAGGCGCTGCCCCTCCCGGAGACGGCCCCGGACGTGGAGAGTTCGCTGACGGCGAACGGCACGGCGCCGGTCGAGGCCCCGTACGAGCGCTGACCCCCCGGGAGCCCGGTTGTCCCGGGAGGAAGGGCCGTTCAGGGGACGGGGGCCCGGCTCAGGAAGAGCGCGAAGACCGGTGGGTGCTGCTGGAGGAGTTCCAGCCGCCCGCCGTCCGCCTCCGCCAGGTCGCGGGCCACGGCCAGTCCGATGCCGGTGGAGTTACGGCCGCTCACCGTACGTTCGAAGACCCGCGCCCCGAGTTCCGGGGAGACGCCCGGTCCACCGTCGGTGACCTCGACGACCGCCTGGTTGCCGGTGACCCGGGTGCGGAGCGCCACCGTCCCGGCCCCGTGCATCAGCGCGTTCTCGATCAGGGCGGCGAGCACCTGGGCCACCGCGCCGGGGGTGCCGACCGCCCGCAGTCCCGCCTTCCCGGACCGGACGATGGCCCGGCCCTCGCCCCGGTAGGCCGGGCGCCACTCCTCGATCTGCTGCTTGACGACCTCGTCGAGGTCGAAGGAGACGGCGGAGCCGGACTGCGGGTCCCGGGCGTTGGTCAGCAGGCGTTCCACCACGTCGGTCAGCCGCTCGACCTGCCCGAGGGCGATGGCGGCCTCCTCCCTGACCGTCTCCAGGTCGTCGGTGGCGGAGATCTCCTCAAGCCGCATGGACAGCGCCGTCAGCGGGGTCCGCAGCTGGTGTGAGGCGTCGGCGGCGAGCCGGCGCTCGGCGGTGAGCATCCGGGCGATGCGCTCGGCGCTGGAGTCCAGCACGTCGGCGACCCGGTCCAGCTCCGGCACCGCGTAGCGCCGGTGGCGCGGTCTGGGATCTCCGGAGCCCAACCGTTCCGCGGTCTCCGCCAGGTCGGTCAGCGGGGTGGTCAGCCGACGGGCCTGCCGCACGGCCAGCACCACGGCCGCGACGATCGCCAGCAGCGCCACGGTGAGGATGATCAGCAGGGTGCGGCCGATCTCCCGGCTGACGGTCTCGGCCGACTCCTCGACGGTGACCGTCTCCCCCTCGTCACCGGTCACCTCCGCCCGTATGACGTCGCCGCCGGGGCGTTCACCGATGCGCACCGGAGGGTGGCCGGGCACCTCCACCACGGCGTAGCGGTCGGCGCTGATCTGCTCTCCGAGCACCCCGCCGACGACCTGTTCGTCGTGGACGAGACGGCTGTTGACGATGCTCATCAGCCGGACGGCCTCGGACTCGACGCTCTCCTGGGCACTGTTCTTGATCGTGCGGGTCTCCACGATCACCAGTGAGACGCCGAAGACCGCGATCACCACCAGCACCACCGCGAGCGTGGAGTTGATCAGCCGGCGGCGCACTGGCCCCTCCGGAGGGCGTGTCCGCTGTCTACGCGCCGTCCCGACAAGCCCCTCAGTCCTTCTCGAACCGGAAGCCGACACCGCGCACGGTGACGATGTAGCGCGGGTTGGCCGCGTCGTCGCCGAGCTTCTTGCGAAGCCAGGAGATGTGCATGTCGAGCGTCTTGGTGGAGGACCACCAGGTGGTGTCCCAGACCTCCCGCATCAGCTGGTCGCGGGTGACGACCCGGCCGGCGTCCCGCACCAGCACCCTCAGCAGGTCGAACTCCTTCGCCGTGAGCTGCAGCTCCTCCTCGTCCATCCAGGCGCGGTGGGACTCCACGTCGATCCGCACCCCGTGGGTCGACTGGGACTGCGACAGGCCCTCCACAGCGCCCCGCCGCAGCAGCGCGCGGACCCTGGCGAGCAGTTCCGCCAGCCGGAAGGGCTTGGTCACGTAGTCGTCGGCCCCGGCGTCCAGCCCGACGACGGTGTCCACCTCGTCGGCGCGCGCGGTGAGCACCAGGATCGGGAAGGTGTGGCCCTCGGTACGCAGCCTGCGGGCCACTTCGAGGCCGTCCATACCGGGCAGCCCGAGGTCCAGGACGAGCAGGTCGGTGCCCTCCTGGAGGCCGGCTTCGAGCGCGCCGGGGCCGTCCTCCCGCACCTCGACCTCGTATCCCTCGCGCCGCAGGGCACGGGCCAGCGGCTCCGAGATCGACGCGTCATCCTCGGCGAGCAGTACACGGGTCATGCACCGATGGTAGTCCGCGCGCCTCCCGGCCAGTCCTGGACGAAGGGGTCGGCGCCGCTGTGCGAAGCTGGAGGGTGGCCACGAAACCGCAGATGGGAGATGGCGCGAGCGGCTTGTGAGGTATCTCTCAAGCCTGCCGGGACTCCCAAATCCTGCCGTAGGGTGGCAAATCATCCATAGCCGGACGTAAGCCCGCCGCTCTTTCGTGGGCCCAGGACTCCGCCCGGCTACGCGCGGGACCGGTCACCACCGGTGGTTCCCGCGCACACCCCCCACACAGCGGCGCGCGGACACCCCACCGTGGCACGCGTCCCGAGCGAGCGAGGAACGACATGGCGCCCACCGCGACCAAGGACGGTGCCTGGCCGGAGACCACCGGCGGCAGCACCTTCTTCGGCCATCCTCGAGGCCTGGCGACCCTCTTCATGACGGAGATGTGGGAGCGTTTCAGCTTCTACGGCATGCGGGCGCTGCTCGTGCTCTACCTGATATCCGGCGGCCCGGACGCCAACCCGGAGAACCAGGGCGGCGGGCTGGCCATGCCGGAGGCCAGCGCGATCGCGATCTACTCGGTCTACCTGGCCATGGTCTACCTGCTGGCCATGCCCGGCGGCTGGTTCGGGGACCGGCTCTGGGGGCCGCGGAAGACGGTCGCCATCGCCGGCGGGATCATCATGCTCGGCCACTTCTCGCTCGCCGTCCCCGGCGAGGCGATGTTCTTCGTCGGCCTCGGCCTGGTGGCGCTGGGTTCCGGTCTGCTGAAGGCCAACATCTCGACCATGGTGGGCCAGTTGTACGACGGCCCGCAGGACCCGCGGCGGGACGGTGGCTTCACCCTCTTCTACATCGGCATCAACCTCGGCGGTTTCGCCGCACCACTGGTGATCGGCACCATCGGCCAGCAGATCAACTGGCACCTCGGCTTCGCCGCGGCCGGTGTCGGCATGGGGCTGGGCCTGATCCAGTTCCTGCTGGGTTCCAAGCACCTGAGCCCGCGGAGCAGCCACGTCCCGGCCCCGCTCGCCGCCGAGGAGCGGCGGAGCTGGCTGCGGAAGGGCCTGCTCTGGCTCGCGGTCGCCGCCGCCTTCTACGGTGCCGTCGCCTTCAGCGGCCACTTCTCGATGAACTGGGTGGTGCTGCCCATCACCGTGCTCGGCCTGGTCATCCCGGTGGCCGTGCTGGTGCGGATCAAGCGGGACAAGGAGCTGTCCGGGGACGAGCAGAGCCGGATGAACGGCTACATCTGGTTCTTCGTGGCCGCTGCGGCGTTCTGGATGATCTACGACCAGGGCGGCTCCACACTGGCGGCGTTCGCCGAGACGAAGACCGCCGGTTCGGTCTTCGGCGTGCACTTCCCCTCGTCGTGGTTCCAGTCGGTCAACCCGCTCTACATCATGGCGCTGGCACCGCTCTTCGCCTGGGCCTGGCTGGCGCTGGCCCGGCGGAACCGGGAGCCGTCCACCACGGTGAAGTTCGCCATGGCGCTGCTGCTGATCGGCGTCTCCTTCTTCATCTTCGTGGTGCCGATGCTGCTGTCGGACGGCGGCGGCAAGGTCAGCCCGATGTGGCTGCTCTCGATCTACCTGGCGCAGACGATCGGTGAGCTCTGCCTCTCGCCGGTGGGGCTGTCGATCACCACCAAGCTGGCTCCGGCCAAGTACGCGAGCCAGATGATGGGGGTCTGGTTCCTCGCGGTGACCGCCGGGGACTGCGTCACCAGCCTGCTGTCCACCGGCGGTGTGGACCTCAGCGGGCCGGGGGCCGTTCTGGTGGAGGCCGGCCTGGCGGTACTGGCGGGTGTCGCGGTCTTCTTCTTCCGGAAGCGGGTCGAGACGCTGACGGGCGACGTGCACTGAACCGACACGGCGCGAGCCGCCGCCCCGTGGTCCTCGTGGACCACGGGGCGGCGGCTCGTACTGGTGTCGTCCGCTCTCGCCGCAGCGGCGCTCCTCCTGCCGGCCCGCCGCGGGTTCAGACCGGGGCGGCCAGCTCCGCCCACACGGTCTTGCCGACTCCACCGGGGTTGCGGATAACGCCCCAGTCGAGGCAGAGCCGCTGGACGATGAACATGCCGTGCCCGCCCGGCCGTCCGGCCCGGTGCGGGGTCCTCGGCGCCGGGGTCCCGGATCCGAGGTCGACGACCTCCAGCCGGAGCAGCTTGTTGGCGTGCCCCACCCGCAACTCCTCGGGTCCCTCGGCGTGCAGGCAGGCATTGGTGACCAGCTCGGAGACCACCAGGAGGACGTCCTCGGCGGCGGCGCGCTGGTCGGCACCCTGCGCGGGTAGCCAGCCCCAGTCGTACAGCGCCTGCCGGGTGAAGTCGCGGGCCGCCGGCACGATGCCGCTCACACCCACCAGGTGCAGCCTGCGCACTTGGGCGAGTCCGGACACGACCGCCTGCACACTCTGATCCGGGCCACGGTCACCCGGCGAGTACGGCCGCGCGGTGCTCATCAACGCTTCACCTCACCGATTCGCCCATAGACAGCTCGACGTAGACATCCGACGGATTCTGCGGATTCAGCTGTCTCCTGCCCTGCCGCACCGTGAGAACACCCACTTCTTCGATGTGGTTGGTGTGACGCACATAACGTCAGGGTCACGCAGGGGTGACAAGGAGGACCCGGATCACTCCGTGGCGGAGTCGGCGAGCGCCGCCTGAACACTCTCATGGACGCTGAACACCGCCTCGGCCCCGGTGATTTCGAACACCCGGGCAACGACCGGACGCATCCCGGCCAGGTGGACGCCGCCCCCCTCGGCCTCGGCCTTCAGCCGGGCGCCGAGCAGCACGTTGAGGCCGGTGGAGTCGCAGAACTCCAGCTGGGTGCAGTCCACGACCAGTCGCGGGTACCCCTCGTCCACACAGGCTTCCAGGGGCTCTCGCAGCAGCTCCGCGGTGTGGTGGTCAAGCTCACCGACGGGCGTTAAGACCGCACTGGCACCGTGGTGTCGAACCTCGACATGGAGTCGGCCCCGATTGGCTCTGCCGACCATCCCGCGGTCCATGCGCACCCCTTCTGGTTGCTTGTGACGCTCTTTGAACAATACGCCTTCGGTACGTCACTCGGTAGCCGAACATGACCACAAACCGGACATACTATCAGAATATGACCTTGCTTCGGTCAGGGTGGAGCGGGTAGGGCTAGAAGAGACCCGTTTCAACCCCGCCGGCTTTGGAGGCGCCGCACACCGCAAGAAGGAGATATCGGCATCGGCGGCCATACGCCGAGAACGACGGAGGATTTCCATGTCACCCCAGCTCGACGAACCGCATACCGAGTACGACTCCTATGAGAGCGCACCGGCAGCGGCGTCGACAATCCCGCCCCAGCAGATCGAGTACGAGGTCGACGGCTCGCTCGAGGACATCCTCGCGGAACTGCCGGAGATCCCGCCCTACGACGAGGTCGGGCCGCTGGATGCGAGGGCACTGTCCAAGACGCTCTTCAGCCGTCTGGAAACGCTCGAAGAAGGCACGCACGAGTACGCGTACGTCCGCAACACCCTGGTGGAACTCAACCTGGCGCTGGTGAAGTTCGCCGCCTCCCGGTTCCGCTCGCGCAGCGAACCGATGGAGGACATCGTCCAGGTCGGCACCATCGGGCTGATCAAGGCCATCGACCGCTTCGAACTCAGCCGGGGCGTCGAGTTCCCCACTTTCGCGATGCCGACCATCATCGGCGAGATCAAGCGATTCTTCCGCGACACCAGTTGGTCGGTACGGGTCCCGCGCCGGCTCCAGGAGCTCCGACTCGACCTGGCGAAGGCCGGCGACGAGTTGGCCCAGCAGCTGGACCGGACGCCGACGGTGGCCGAACTCGCCGAACGGCTCAAGCTGACCCACGACGAGGTCGTCGAGGGCATGGCGGCGAGCAACGCCTACACCGCGAGTTCGCTGGACGCCCAGCCCGAGGAGGACGGCAGCGAGAGCGCGCTCGCCGACCGGATCGGTTACGAGGACCACGGGCTCGAGGGCATCGAGTACGTCGAGTCGCTGAAACCGCTCATAGCGGAGTTGCCCCCGCGCGACCGGAAGATCCTGTCGCTGCGGTTCGTGGCCAACATGACGCAGTCGGAGATCGGGGAGGAGCTGGGCATCTCCCAGATGCACGTCTCCCGGCTGCTGTCGCGGACACTGGGCCGACTACGCAAGGGTCTGATGATCGACGGCTGAGCAGGGCCATCCCTCAGCGCCGTGGACTGTGCGCGTGACCGCCGGAGCTGCCGGCGGTCACGCGCACAGTCACGTTGCCGGCCGCCCGCATGCCCCGTTCCGCCGCGGCCGGTCCGGTCACGGCCGAGCACCGCTCACCGACCGGCCGCCCCGCCAGACCTCGGTGACCAGCGGCACCCCGGGGCGGTAGGCGAGATGGACGTGCGAGGGCGCATCCAGCAGCGCCAGATCGGCCACCGCGCCCGGCGCCAGCCGCCCCACGTCCTCGCGGCGCAGGGCCGCGGCGCCCCCCGCGGTGGCCGCCCAGAGCGCCTCGTCCGGCGTCATCCCCATCTCGCGGACGGCCAGCGCGACGCAGAAGGCCATGGAGCTGGTGAAGGACGAGCCCGGGTTGCAGTCCGGGGAGAGCGCCACGGTCGCCCCGGCGTCGAGCAGCCTCCGGGCGTCCGGGTAGCGGGCGCGGGTGGAGAACTCCGCGCCGGGCAGCAGGGTGGCGACCGTCTCCCCTTGGGCGAGGGCGTCCACGTCGTCGTCGGTGAGGTGGGTGCAGTGGTCGGCCGAGGCCGCCCCGAGCTCCACGGCCAGCTGCACCCCCGGGCCGTAGGAGAGCTGGTTGGCGTGGACCCGGGGGACCAGGCCGCGGGCCGCCCCCGCGGTGAGGACCGCCCGCGCCTGGTCGCCGTCGAAGGCGCCCTGCTCGCAGAAGACGTCGATCCAGCGCGCGTACGGTGCGCACGCCTCCAGCATCGGGCCGGTGACCTGCGCCACGTACTCGGCCGGGTCCTCCGCGGACTCGGGGGCGACGATGTGGGCTCCCAGGTAGGTGGTCTCCGCGGTGTACTCGGCGGCGATGCGCAGCGAGCGCGCCTCGTCGTGCGGGGTGAGGCCGTATCCGGACTTGATCTCCAGGGTGGTGGTGCCCTGCCGCAGCGCCTCCGCCGCGTACCGGGCGACGTTGGCCGCGAGTTCCCGGTCGGTGGCGGCCCGGGTGGCGGCGACGGTGGTGCGGATGCCGCCCGCGGTGTAGGGCCGGCCGGACATCCGGGCGTTGAACTCGGCGGTCCGGTCACCGGCGAAGACCAGGTGCGAGTGGGAGTCGACGAAACCGGGGACGACGGCCCGGCCGGCGGCGTCGTAGCGGGTGTCGGCGGCCGGCACCCGGTCGCCGGGCCCGACCCAGGTGATCCGGCCGCCGGCCATGACCAGCGCGGCGTCGGTGAGCAGCCCCAGCGGGCCGCCGTCCCCCTGTGCGGGGTCGTTGGTCACCAGGGCGCCGATGTTGACGACGGCCTGGCTCCTCGGTGCCTCCTCCTCAGCGCCCGGGTGGTTCGGCTGGCTCGCGGCGGTCCTGGTGGGCACGGATGACATGGCGGGTCCCTACGGTCGGTCGGTGGTGCGGGAGGGGGCGCGGTTCTCGAAAGCTGCTCGGGACGGCGGTGCGCCGGTTCAGTCGCGCAGCGCGGCGATCGCCTCGGCGAGGGCCGCGGGCACGTCGTCGACCAGGGTGTGCGCGCCGTCGCGGACGATCTGCCGCCCGGCGACGACGGTGTGCCTGACGTCGGCGGCGGTGGCCGCGAAGACCGCCGCCTCGGCCCCCAGCCGGGGCGGGACGCCCGCGGTGCGGACCGAGTCCAGGGCGATGGTGGTGAAGTCCGCCGGCGCGTCGGGCGCCAGGGTTCCCGCCTCGGGCCTGCCCAGCGCCGCGTGTCCGTCGGCGGTGGCGGCCCGCAGCAGCTGCGCCGCGCTCCAGTGGCCGCGGGTGTGGCTGCTCAGCCGCTCGTTCAGCTCCATCGCCCGGGCCTCCTCCAGCAGGTCGATGACGGCGTGGCTGTCGCTGCCGAGCGAGAGTGGGGTGCCGGCGGCCTGGAGCCGGGTCGCCGGGCCGATGCCGTCTGCGAGGTCGCGTTCGGTGGTGGGGCACATGCAGACGCCGGTGCCGCTGCCGCCGAGCAGCCGGATGTCGTCGGATATGAGGTGGGTGGCGTGGACGGCGGTGGTGCCGGGGCCGAGCACCCCGTGGTCGGCGAGGAGCCTGGTCGGGGTGCAGCCGTGCGCCCTGCGGCAGGCCTCGTTCTCCGCGGTCTGCTCGGAGAGGTGGACGTGGAGCGGGGCGCTGTGCTGCCGGGCCCACTCGGCCACGGTGCGCAGTTGGCTCGCCGGGACCGCCCGGACCGAGTGCACCGCGGCGCCGATCCGGGCGTGCGGGGCGGAGGTCTTGAAGGCGGAGACCCGCTCGGCCCACGCCTCCGCGGTGCCGTCGCTGAACCGCGCCTGGCGGTCGTTCGGGGGCTCCCCGGCCCGCCCTCGGCCGAAGCCGGAGGCGAGGTAGGCGGCGTCCAGCAGCGTGATGTTGATCCCGGCGTCCGCGGCGGCCTGGACGAGCGCCTCACCCATGGCGTTGGGCTGGTCGTAGCGGCTGCCGTCGGGCGCGTGGTGCAGGTAGTGGAACTCCCCGACGGCGGTGATGCCGGCGAGCGCCATCTCGGCGTAGACCGCTCGTGCCAGGGCGTGGTAGCTGTCGGGGGTGAGCCGGGCGGCGACCCGGTACATCTCCTCGCGCCAGGTCCAGAAGGTGCCGGAGCCGACCTGGACGGTGCCGCGCAGCGCCCGGTGGAAGGCGTGCGAGTGGGCGTTGGCCAGCCCCGGGACGGTGAGGCCGCGCAGCACGGTCGCGCCCGGGGGCGGGGCCGTGACCCCCGCCGTCAACCGCCCGATCCGGCCGTCGGCGGTGGCGGTGATCGCCACCCCCTGTTCGACGGTTCCACCGGTCCAGGCGTACTCCGCCCAGTAAGTGGTCAGCGGCACGCCAGCCCCTCCAGTACATCCGCGAGAGCGATCACTCCGGCGAGACAGTCTGCCTCGTCGGCGTGCTCGTGGGGAGAGTGGGATACGCCGGTCGGGTTCCGTACGAAGAGCATGGCGGTGGGGAGGACGGCCGAGAGGATGCCGGCGTCGTGGCCGGCCCCGGTCGGCAGGATCGGCGCGCCGCCGAGCAACCCGGCCAGCCGGTCCCGCAGACCGTGCGCGAACTCCACGACGGGGGTGAAGGATTCGCGGGTGACCCGCACCTCCACGCCCTCGCGGGAGGCGTGTTCGACCGCCTCGCGTTCGATGGCGCCGACCAGGGTGGCCAGCGTCTCCTCGTCCGGGGCTCGCGAGTCCAGCCAGCCGCGGACCTCCGCGGCGATGGCGTTGACGCCGCCCGGCCGGACGTCGACCTTGCCGAAGGTGGCGAGCGCGCCGAAGACCCGGGCCTGTTCGCGGGCGGCCAGCACGGTGCCGGCGTAGCCGAGCATCGGGTCGCGGCGGTCGGCCAGCCGGGTGGTGCCCGCGTGGTTGGCCTCACCGTGGAAGTCGAACCGCCAGCGCCCGTGCGGCCAGATGGCCGAGGCCACGCCCACGGCGTGGCTGGTCTGGTCCAGGGCACGGCCCTGTTCGACGTGGAGCTCCACGAACGCGCCGATCCGGGCTAGGCGTTCGGGGTCCGGGCCGATCGCCGCGGGATCGTGGCCGGCGCGCTCCATCGCCTGCGCGAGGGTGGTGCCGTCGGCGTCCCGCAGTCCGCGGGCCTGCTCGGCGGTGAGCTGGCCGGCGGTCAGCCGGGAGCCGACGCAGGCGAGTCCGAATCTGGCGCCCTCCTCGTCACCGAAGTTGACGATGCCCAGCGGCCGTCGGAGGTCGGCTCCCCGGGCCCGGAGTTCGTCGACCGCGGCGAGTGCGGAGACCACGCCGAGCGGACCGTCGAAGGCCCCACCGTCGGGGACGGAGTCCAGGTGGGAGCCGGTCACGACGGCGTCGCCGGCGGCCGGGTCGCCGAGCCAGGCCCACTGGTTGCCGTTCCGGTCGGTCTCGTAGTTCAGGCCGCGCGCCTCCGCCTGGTCCTGGAACCAAGCCCGGCAGTCGCGGTCCGCGGGCGTCCAGGCGTAGCGGCGGTAGCCACCGGTGGGCGCGTGGCGGCCGATGGGCAGCAGCTCCCGCCACATGCCGCCGAAGGTGTCGGTGCCGGAGGCGGCGGGCGCCCGGTGCTCCGGGATGCTCATGCCGCTCCGCTCCCCTGCGCGGACTCGGCCGCGTCCTCCCGCATGGGGATGCGGACCCCGTGGTCGCGGGCGACGGTCTCGGCGGACTCGTAGCCGGCGTCGACGTGCCGGATCACACCCATCCCCGGGTCGTTGGTGAGGACGCGCCGGATCTTCTCCCCGGCCAGCGGGGTGCCGTCGGCCACCGTCACCTGGCCGGCGTGGAGGGAGCGTCCCATGCCCACCCCGCCGCCGTGGTGGAGGGAGACCCAGGAGGCGCCGGAGGCGACGTTGACCATGGCGTTGAGCATCGGCCAGTCCGCGATGGCGTCCGAGCCGTCCAGCATGGCCTCGGTCTCCCGGTACGGCGAGGCCACCGAGCCGCAGTCGAGGTGGTCGCGCCCGATCGCCAGCGGTGCGGTGATCTCACCGGTGGCGACCATGTCGTTGAAGCGCTCCCCCGCCCGGTCCCGCTCGCCGTGGCCGAGCCAGCAGATCCGGGCGGGCAGTCCCTGGAAGTGCACCCGCTCGCCGGCCAGCCTGATCCAGCGGGCCAGCGACTCGTTCTCCGGGAAGAGGTCGAGGATCGCCTGGTCGGTGCGGGCGATGTCCCGCGGGTCGCCGGAGAGGGCCGCCCAGCGGAACGGTCCCTTGCCCTCGCAGAACAGCGGCCGGATGTAGGCGGGGACGAAGCCGGGGAAGTCGAAGGCCCGCTGGTATCCGGCGAGTCGCGCCTCGCCGCGGATGGAGTTGCCGTAGTCGAAGACCTCGGCGCCCGCGTCCTGGAAACCGACCATCGCCTCCACGTGGCGGGCCATGGACTCCCGGGCCCGCTGGGTGAAGTCGGCGGGCTTCTCCGCGGCGAGGCCGGCCATGTCCTCGAAGGCGACACCGACCGGCAGATAGCTCAGCGGGTCGTGGGCGCTGGTCTGGTCGGTGACGATGTCGATGGGCGCGCCCATCTCCAGCAGCCGGGGGAAGACCTCGGCGGCGTTCCCCAGCAGGCCGATGGAGAGGGGCTCGCGACGGTCGCGCGCCTCGGTGGCCAGCCGGAGGGCGTCTTCGAGGTCGTCGGCGCGCCGGTCGAGGTAGCGGTGCTCGATCCGGCGGGAGATGGCCCGCGGGTCGCAGTCGACGCAGATGACCACCCCGCCGTTCATGGTGACGGCCAGCGGCTGGGCGCCCCCCATGCCGCCCAGGCCCGCGGTGAGGGTGACGGTTCCGGCGAGGTCGCCGTCCCCGCGCCCTTCGGCGGCGCGTTTGGCGGCGACGGCGGCGAAGGTCTCGTAGGTGCCCTGGAGGATGCCCTGGGTGCCGATGTAGATCCAGGAACCGGCGGTCATCTGCCCGTACATGGTCAGGCCGAGCGCCTCAAGGCGGCGGAACTCCTCCCAGTTCGCCCAGTCCCCGACGAGGTGGGAGTTGGCGATGAGGACCCGCGGCGCCCACTCGTGGGTGCGCATCACCCCGACCGGGCGGCCGGACTGGACGAGCATCGTCTCGTCCTGCTTGAGCGTGCGGAGGGTGCGGAGCATGGCGTCGTAGGAGGCCCAGTCGCGGGCGGCCTTGCCGGTGCCGCCGTAGACGACGAGCTTGTCCGGGTGCTCGGCGACCTCGGGATCGAGGTTGTTCTGGAGCATCCGCAAGGCCGCCTCCTGCGGCCAGCCCAGCGCGCTCAACTGGGTGCCCCGGGGTGCTCGCACGGGTCGCGGTCCTGACATGGCCCTGCCTCCTAGAGGGGTGGCGGCTCGCCGGCGCCGCCGGGAAGAGAACACGGAGAAAAGTCCCGATGAATGAATTACTGCATATGTTCGTGCGATGAATAGAGCCAGTCAACAGGGCGGCGTGCCGCCACCGCCGCGGCGACGCGCGAGAGTGACACGGGTGACTCCGTCTCCGTCTGGCCACCGTCGGCGCCGGGTGGTGGAGTGCTCCCCTGGCTTCCCCTCCCTCCCGAAGACGGGGCGCCAAGAAAGGAACGAGAATGACCTTCGAGGAGAACGCGTCCGGAGCGGCGTCCGCGCACCGCCGGGAACAGGCCGTACGCGCAGCCGTGGAACACGGGCTGATCGGCGCGGCGGAGCCGGTCGTCGGACTGCTCGACGTGGCCGGGATCCGGCAGAGCGCGACCCGACTCCGCGCGGCCTTCGAGGAGATCACCCCGCCGGGCACCCCGGTGCTGCACGCCTTCGCGGTGAAGGCGGCCCCGCTCGTCCCGGTGCTGCGGCTGCTCGCCGCGGAGGGGCTGGGCTGCGAGGTGGCCAGCCCGGGCGAGCTGGCCCAGTCCCGGGCGGCCGGGGTGCCCGCGGAACGCATCCTGCTCGACTCCCCGGCCAAGACACCCGCCGAGCTGCGCACGGCACTCGAACTCGGCATCGCCCTCAACGCCGACAATCCGAGGGAACTGGACCGGATCGACGCCCTGGTCGCCGCCGGGCAGCCGGCCTCCCGGGTGGGCGTCCGGGTCAACCCCCAGCTCGGCGGGGGCACCATCGGCGCGATGAGCACCGCGACCGCCACCTCCAAGTTCGGCGTCGCCCTCCAGGACGAGGGCGCCCGGGAGTGGGTGGTCCGGGCCTTCCTCGACCGGCCGTGGCTGACCCGGCTGCACGCCCACGTCGGTTCCCAGGGGATGCCGCTGGAGCTGATGGCCGCCGGGGTGCGCGAGACCTACGGCCTGGCCGAGGAGATCAACGCCGCGGCCGGCCGGCGGCAGATCGACACCCTCGACATCGGCGGCGGACTGCCCGTCAACTTCGACTCCGACGAGTTCACCCCCTCCTACCGCCAGTACGCCCGGCTGCTGCGGTCCGAGGTGCCCGGCGCCTTCGACGGCCGGTACGGCATCGTCACCGAGTTCGGCCGGTCGCTGCTGGCCAAGAACGGCCTCACCCTGGCGCGGGTGGAGTACGCGAAGTCGGCCGGCGGCCGCCCGATCGCGGTCACCCACGCGGGCGCCCAACTGGCCACCCGCACCGTCTTCGCCCCCGCCTCGTGGCCCATCCGGGTGGTCGCGTACGACGCCGAGGGACGCCCCAAGTCCGGCCCGGCGGTGGCGCAGGACGTCGCCGGCCCGTGCTGCTTCGCGGGCGACCTCGTCGCCCGGGACCGGCCGCTGCCACGGCTCGACGAGGGCGATCTGGTGGCGCTGCTCGACACCGGCGCCTACTACTTCTCCAACCACTTCGCGTACAACAGTCTGCCGCGCCCGGCCGTCCACGGTTTCGTCACCGCTCCGACGGGGTCTGGTGGCGTGCGCTTCGGGCTCGTACGCTCCACGCAGACAGTCGACGAGATCGTGGCAGAGAGCGGGGGTGGGCAGCGGAACGCGCTCTCCGAGCTGCGGTGAGCACTCACAGAGAGAACACAGCGCGTATGACCAAGCCCGCGTCACCCCCCACCGCCACACCCACCGAGAGCGAGAGCGGAACCCCCCTCAAACGGGCCATCGGCCCGAAACTGCTGATCCTGTTCGTCGTCGGCGACATCCTGGGCACCGGCATCTACGCGACCACCGGCAAGGTCGCGGGGAAGGTCGGCGGTGCGCTCTGGCTGCCGTTCGCGATCGGTTTCGTGGTGGCCCTGCTGACCGCCGCCTCCTACGTGGAGCTGGTCGGCAAGTACCCCAAGGCGGCCGGCGCCGCGCTCTACACCCAGAAGGCGTTCAAGGTCCCGTTCCTGACCTTCATCGTGGCGTTCATGGTGATGTGCTCGGGCCTGTCATCGGCGAGCGCGGCGGCCCGGGCCTTCGGTGGCGACTACTTCTCGGAGTTCGCGGACGTCCCGCCGGTCCTGGTGGCCGTCCTCTTCATCCTGGCGCTCGCGGCGCTGAGCCTCCGCGGCGTCTCCGAGTCGGTGAAGGCCAACGTCGTGATGACCGTGGTCGAACTCACCGGGCTCCTGATCATCCTCGGGATCGGCGCCTACGCCGTCCTCACCGGCGGCGGCGAGCCGTCCCGACTGGGGGAGTTCCACACCGAGGGCAGCGGCTTCGCGCTGATGACCGGCGTCCTCGGGGCGACCGCCCTGGGCTTCTTCGCCTTCGTCGGCTTCGAGGACTCGGTCAACATGGCCGAGGAGACCAAGGACCCCACCCGCACCTTCCCCCGCGCGATCTTCGTCGGCGTCGCGGTGACCGGCACCATCTACATCCTGGTGGCGCTGGTCTCCTCACTCCTGGTCGACTACCGGGTACTGGAGGGCTCATCCGGGCCGCTGCTGGAGGTCGTCAAGGCCGGCGGCACCGACTTCCCGCCGAAACTCTTCACGCTCATCGCCCTCTTCGCGGTCAGCAACTCCGCGCTGATCAACCTGATGATGGCCTCCCGGCTCTGCTACGGCATGGCCAACGAGCGGATCCTGCCGCGCGCCATGGGCAGGGTGCTGGCCGGCCGCCAGACTCCCATCACCGGCATCCTGTTCACCTCCGCACTCGCCATCGGCCTGGTCTCCACCGGCGAGATCGAAGGGCTCGGCGACACCACGGCGTTCCTGCTGCTCTGCGTCTTCGCCGTGGTGAACGTCGCGGTGCTGGTACTCCGCAGGGACCGGGTCGGCCACCAGCACTTCCGCACCCCGACCGCGCTGCCGGTGCTCGGCGCGATCACCGCGCTGCTGCTGGCCAGCCCGCTGGCCGAGCGCCCGGCCGAGGTCTACATCAGGGCCGGGGTGCTGGTGTGCATCGGCGTCCTGCTGTGGGGGGTGAACAAGCTGGTACTGCGGGCCGCCAAGGAGTAGCGGCCCCGCGGACCGAGCGGTGGCGGCCCGGCGAGGGCCGCCACCACGCGTCGGCCGCTGGAGCCGGCCCCGTGGACGCGGACCGGGGCCGGGGCGTGTCAGCCGACCCTCCGGCGGCATCCCCCGCCGTACGCTGAACCGACGTACCGGACATACCGCCCGGGATGCCTCGGGATCCGGTGCCGGGCGCCCGCACCCAGCGGGCCCCGTCCACCCAAGCGTCGGAGGCAGCCATGCGGTTCCGCCCTGCTGTGCCCGCCGTCCTCACCCGGGTCCCGCTGGCCGGCAGATATCCGGCGGCCGTGGCCCTCGCCCTGCTGGCGCTCTGCCCCTACCTCGTGCTGACCACGGCCATCCCCCTGCTGCGCCCGCTGCTCGTCAAGGACCTGGCGGCCAGCCAGTTCGACGTACAACTCACCAGCGGACTGGCCAACGCCGCCTACGCCTTCGGAGCGGTGGCCGCCGCCGACCTCATCCAGCGGTTGCCGCGCCGGCGGGTCTACCTCGTCTGCGAGGGCGGGTTCGTGATCAGCTCGCTGCTCGCCGTGGTGGCCACCGGCATCCCGCTGTTCGCCACCGGCATGTTCTTCCAGGGCCTGTTCACCGGGATGCTGCTGGTCGCCGCGCTACCACCGCTGATCACCACGCACGGCGTGGAGCGGCTCCCCAGCACGGCGGCCGTCATCAGCCTGGGACTCTTCGGGATGGTCACCCTGGGGCCGGTGATCGGCGGGGTCGTGGGCGGGCTGGGCGGCTGGCGGGCGCTGTTCGGCGGCATCGCCGCCCTGGCGGCGATCGGCTTGACCATCGGCGCGCTCTCCTTCGAACCCAACGAACCGCCGGCCCAGGGCTCGGCCTTCGACTGGCTCGCGATGCCGCTCGCCCTCGGCACCACCATGCTGCCCTTCTTCGGCGTCTCCTGGCTGACCCGCTCCTACTTCCTCCACCCGCTCTTCGTCGGCCCCGTGATCGTCGGACTGCTCCTCGGGGTCTTCCTCATCGTGAGCCAGTACCGCAAGAGCGAGCCGCTGATGCCGGTCCGCCCGATCAGCAACACCCTGCCGGTGACCGGGACGGCCGGCGCGATGCTCGTCGGGGCCTCCTTCACCACCCTGCTGGAGCTGACCGAGACCTACCTCGCGGCGGTGCCCCGCTACCAACCGCTCCTGATCGGTGCCCTGTTCGCCCCGCAGCTCATCGGGGTGCTCATCGCCGCGGCGCTCTTCCGCCGGGTCCTGCCCACCCGCTTCACGCCCTACCTGGCCCTCTCCGGCCTGCTGAGCGTCGCCGTGGCCGCGGGCCTGCTGCTCCTCCTCTCACCGACGAACGTCCTCTTCGTGGTGCCCCCCGCGGCGCTGCTGCTCGGATACGGGGCGGGCGCGGGCGTGGTGCCCGGACTCTTCCTCGCCGGGCTCTCGGTGCTCTCCACGAAGATCGGGCCCACCTTCGCCCTGGTGGAGCTGCTCCGCTCGGAGGCGGCGTTCCTCGTGGGTCCGATCCTCCTCCACCTGACGATGACGGCGGGTGTCGTGGGCGGCTTCCACCTGGCGGTGGCGATCATGCTGCTGCTCACCGTGGTGGGCGGGCTGTTCCTGATCGGCGTCTACCGGCTCGGCGGCGCCCGGCCGACCGCGCCCGACCTGCCGGCCTGGGTCTCCGGCGAGACCACCGCCTACCACTCCCCCGCCCTGGCAGCGAGGCTGCGCCGCAGCTGATGTCCCACCTCCGCCGCGGCTGACGTCCGGGCCGTCGGCGAGTCCGGCTCACTCCGCGAAGAGACCTCGCTCGGCCGCCCGGACGTCGAACTCCTCCAGCCGGGCCTGGGCCTCCGGCAGCACGTCGCACATCGCCTCAAGCAGCACCCGGCCCAGCAGCATGGGGGCGCAGGCGGTGTCGAAGGACAGCCCGGTGCCGACCGCCGCCGGCAACAGCAGGTCGCAGTGGGCCGCCACCGGGGCGAACGCGCTGTCGGCGACGGTGACCGCGGTCAGGCCCGCCGCCCGGGCCTGGTCGAGCGCGTCCAGGACCTCGCGGGGATGACGGGGCAGTGCGAAGCAGAGCAGGGCGGTCGCCCCGGCCCGCACGGCGGCGTCGATCCGGTCGGTGAGCATGCTGCCGCTCTCGTCCAACAGCCGCACATCGGGGTGGACCTTGGCCGCGAAGTAGCTGAAACCGCGCGCCTGGGCCGAGGCGGCGCGCAGCCCCAGCACCGGCAACGGCCGGGAACGGGCGAGCAGTCCGGCCGCTCGCTCGATCGGTCCCGGGTCGGCCAGCAGCGCTGCCGACAGATGCCGGAGGTTCTCGATCTCCGCCCGGACCGCCTGCTGGTAGGAGTTGGCCTCGCTCGCCGCGGCGGGCCGGGCGGCTTCGGCCGGCGCCACCTCCCGCAGATGGCGGCGGAGCGCCGGGTAGCCGTCGAAACCCAGCGCCACGGCGAAGCGGGTCACCGAGGGCTGGCTCACCCCGGCCAGCTCGGCCAACTCCACGCTGGAGAGGAACGGCGCGTCGGAGGCCCGGCGCACCATGCAGTGGGCGATCCTGCGCTGGGTCGGCGTCAGCCGATGGCCTTCGAAGAGCTTCTGCAGCCGGGCGGCGGCGCCGGTTGGCGGCCCGCCGTCGTCCCGTCCACTGCCGCCGTTCCCGGCCATCGCCGCCCTCCCACTCACTCGCCCGGCCACCCCGGGCGATTTATTCAGTCAACCATGAGTCTGCATGGAGTCATGCGGAAAGCGGCTGGGGCGGGCGGCTCGGTCCCCGTCCCGGAAGCGCAACCGGGCTGCCCGGGCCGCGACTTCGCCAGCGGTTGCCCCGGAACGGCAACCAGGGCAGTCGCCGGAGCGAGCCAGCCCGTGGACCACAATGTGGGACGCCCGAGTGCGCGAGAGGGGAGGACTCAGGGGCAGCGGCACACGGCTCGATGACCGCACTGCCCGGACCGATCGAGGAGGCGGCCGACCGGCCCTGTAGTTCGCGGAGAAGTGCCGTCGCTCCGAGCCTTCCCGGCCGGACCGCCCCTTTCGGGCCGGCGCAGCCCCGGCCCCGACCGTCCACCAGAAAAGGAGAAGCGAATGGACGCCATCAACGAGAAGGACCTGGACGAGGTCATCGCCAAGACCTTCAACGAGCTCAGGACCGCCGTCGACACCCACAGCGAGAAGAGCATCCAGATGTACAGCCAGGCCCTTCGGGCGCTCGTCGAGCTCCGGGAGCAGGTCACCCGCGGACAGCCGGGCGCCGACTGACTGCTGGCAGGTCCGGCTCGACGACGTCGGCTGGGGCGAGGAGCGGGGCGCTGGGCGCCTGCGGCCCGTGGGCGGCCCGCTCCTCCGCCCCCGCCGCCGGACCGTCCCCATGGCGTGCAGCCCTGGGCGGCACGGGCGCCCCTGACGCCCGCGGCACCGCGCACCGGGGGGCTACCCCCAGTGCGCGGTGCCACCGGCACGCCTACCGTCGAGCCCATGGATGCCCGTGAACCAGAGCTCAAGAAGGAACTCGAGGCGACTGTGCACGCCCGCAGGGAACTGGGGCCCGAGTACGAGTCGGAGCTGATCGAGTCCTTCCTGGAGAAGCTCGACAGCTCGGTGGACAACCGGGTGCGGCGGCAGATCGCCGAGCAGCAGATGGTGGTCGCGCGCGGTGCCCGGCCGGTGGCTCCCCCGCCGGTGTCAGGCAGCACCTTCGGTGAGCGCTACGGGTTCGGCATCATCTCACTGGTGCTCGCGGTACCGCTGTCGGCGATCGGCGCCACCAACGGCCACCTGCTGGGGCTGATCGTGACCTGGCTCGGCATCACAGGGGTGAACTTCGTACACGCCAAGCGGCGGTGGCCGGGCCAGCAGCGGTCCGAGCACGAGGCCGAGCGGCGCTACTGAGCCGCGGGAGCCCCGGCTGGAACGGCGCCCGGACCGGATGGTCCGAGCGCCCCCGTCAGAAGCCCCGTCAGTGCGCCGCGCCGCGGGCGAGGTAGGCCAACAGGTCCTGGCGGCTCACCACACCGGTCGGCTTCCCCTCCACCAGGACGACCGCCGCGTCGGCGCCCTCCAGGACGGCCATCAGGTCGCCCACCGGTTCACCGGAACCGACCTGCGGGAGCGGCGGGCTCATGTGCTTCTCCAGCGGGTCGCCCAGCGTGGCCCGCTGGGTGAACAGGGCGTCCAGCAGTTCGCGTTCCACGACCGAGCCGATGACCTCCGCGGCCATCACGTCCGGGTGCCCGGCGCCCGGCTTCACGATCGGCATCTGGGAGACCCCGTACTCGCGCAGCACGTCGATCGCCTCGCCGACGCTCTCCTCCGGGTGCATGTGGACGAGGGACGGCAGGTTGCCCTCCTTGTACCGGAGGACATCGCCGACCCGGGCCGCCGGACCCTCGTCCTCCAGGAAGCCGTAGTCGGCCATCCACTCGTCGTTGAAGATCTTGCTGAGGTAGCCGCGCCCGCTGTCCGGGAGCAGCACCACCACCACGTCGTCCGGGCCCAGCCGCTCCGCGACCTTCAGCGCCCCGACGACCGCCATCCCGCAGGAGCCGCCGACCAGCAGGCCCTCCTCCTTCGCGAGCCTCCGGGTCATCTGGAAGGAGTCCTTGTCGGAGACCGGCACGATCTCGTCGGCCACCTTCGGGTCGTAGGCGGTCGGCCAGAAGTCCTCACCCACGCCCTCGACCAGGTACGGCCGGCCGGAGCCGCCGGAGTAGACCGAGCCCTCCGGGTCGGCGCCGATCACCTTGACCCGGCCGTCGGAGACCTCCTTCAGGTACCGGCCGGTTCCGCTGATCGTGCCGCCGGTGCCGACGCCCGCCACGAAGTGGGTGATCTTCCCCTCGGTCTGCTCCCACAGCTCCGGGCCGGTCGAGTGGTAGTGGGAGAGCGGGTTGTTGGGGTTGCTGTACTGGTCCGGCTTCCAGGCGTTGGGGGTCTCGCGGACCAGCCGGTCGGAGACGTTGTAGTACGAGTCCGGGTGCTCCGGGTCCACGGCGGTCGGGCAGACCACCACCTCGGCGCCGTAGGCCCGCAGTACGTTGATCTTGTCGGTGGACACCTTGTCCGGGCAGACGAAGACGCACTTGTAGCCCTTCTGCTGGGCCACGATCGCCAGCCCCACGCCCGTGTTGCCGGAGGTCGGTTCCACGATGGTGCCGCCCGGCTTCAGTTCGCCGGAGCGCTCGGCGGCCTCGATCATCCGGACGGCGATCCGGTCCTTCACCGACCCACCGGGGTTGAAGTACTCGACCTTGGCCAGGACCGTCGCCTGAATCCCCTCGGTCACACGGCCGAGCCGCACCAGCGGGGTGTTGCCGACAAGCTCGATCATCGAATCGCGATACTGCACGCTGTCTCCTGGTTTGGCGGGATCTCCGCGATCGGGGGCGGCGCTGTTCAGTGCCCGTTTCCACCAGCCTATTCGGCCCGCCGGAAGCCACCCGTCGGACGGGGGCGTTGCGGACCGGGCCGCACGGGGCAACTAATCAGTGCACGGACGCGGACAGCGGGAGGTGTTCCTGACAGATGTCGTTGTCACGGGCGAGAGTGGCACGCCGGATCGCCGCCGCGGCGGCCTACGGCGGGGGCGGAATCGGGCTGATCGGCGGGGCGGCGATCGGGCTGCTGCTCACCGAGGTCCAACTGGCCCGGCGGACGGTCGGGGGCTCCGACGCGGTACCGCCGTTCGCGGACGGCCGCTACGGGGCCTCGTTCACCCGGTACTCCGGCCTGCGGGCGCTGCGGATGGGCTTCGCGGGCGACTCGACGGCCGCCGGCCAGGGCGTGCACCGGGCCCGGCAGACACCGGGCGCCCTGCTGGCCTCGGGGCTGGCCGCGCTGGCCGAGCGTCCGGTGGAGCTCCGGGTGGTGGCACAGCCGGGCGCGATGTCCGACGACCTGGACCGCCAGGTCACCCTGCTGCTGGCGGACCCGAGGCAGGTGCCGGACGTCTGCGTGGTGATGATCGGCGCCAACGACGTGACGCACCGGATGCCGCCGGCGCGTTCGGTCCGGCTGCTCTCCGACGCGGTACGCAGGCTGCGGGCGGCCGACTGCGAGGTGGTGGTCGGCACCTGCCCCGACCTGGGGACGATCGAACCCGTCTACCAGCCGCTGCGCTGGGTGGCCCGCCGCTTGAGCCGCCAGCTCGCGGCGGCGCAGACCATCGGGGTGGTCGAGCAGGGCGGCCGTACCGTCTCGCTGGGCGCCCTGCTCGGCCCGGAGTTCGAGGCCAATCCGCGCGAGCTGTTCGGCCCGGACAACTACCACCCCTCCGCCGAGGGGTACGCGACGGCCGCGATGGCGGTGCTGCCCACGCTCTGCGCCTCGCTGGGGCTCTGGCCGGAGCCGGAGCGGCCGGACCTGTCACGGCGGGAAGGGATCCTTCCGGTAGTCGAGGCCGCGGCACAGGCGGCCTCCGAGGGGGGTACCGAGGTCGCCGCGGCGGAGCCGGTGGGGCGCCGGGCACCGTGGGCGCTGCTCAAGCGGCGGCGACGGCAGCGGCTGCCCGACCGGGAGGACGGGACGGAGGCCGCCGGGCCCGAGGAGGAGAGCCACGGCGAGCACTCCCGGGCGGAGCCGGAGGACGGAGAGGTCCGGGCCCCGGCCGAGGGCGAGGAGCCCGAAGACGAAAGGGCGGGCCGGACCGGAGGGACCGCGGAACCCGAAGCCAGCTGAGCATCCGCTTAGAAAAGAGGCCCGTGTCACAGCCGGGAGACCGTGACCCCGGCACTACGGAGCGGTAGCTTCCCATCCAGCCCTTGCCCTTCTCGCCCTCTGGAGCCGTGATGCCCGAAGCCGTGATCGTCTCTGCCGCCCGCTCCCCGATCGGCCGGGCCGTCAAGGGCTCGCTGAGGGAGGTGCGTCCCGACGACCTGACCACCCGGATCGTCCGGGCGGCACTGGACAAGGTGCCGGAGCTGGACCCGCGCGAGATCGACGATCTGATGCTCGGCTGCGGCCTGCCCGGTGGCGAGCAGGGCCACAACCTCGGCCGGATCGTCGCCGTGCAGCTGGGCATGGACCATCTGCCCGGCTGCACGATCACCCGTTACTGCTCCTCCTCCTTGCAGACCTCCCGGATGGCGATGCACGCGATCCGGGCCGGAGAGGGCGATGTCTTCATCTCCGCCGGGGTGGAGATGGTCTCGCGGTACGCGAACGGCTCCTCGGACGGGATGCCCGGCACCCACAACCCGGTCTTCGCCGAGGCCGAGGCCCGCACGGCGGCCCGCAGCGAGCAGGTCGGAGCGGACTGGCGGGACCCTCGGGCGGAGGGGCAGCTGCCGGACGCCTACATCGCGATGGGCCAGACCGCCGAGAACCTGGCCCGGCTGAAGGGCGTCGGCCGCCAGGAGATGGACGAGTTCGGCGTGCGCTCCCAGAACCTCGCCGAGCAGGCGCTGGACAACGGCTTCTGGGAGCGGGAGATCACCCCGGTGACCGCCCCGGACGGCACCGTGGTGACCACCGACGACGGCCCGCGCCGCGGGGTGACGATGGAGGGGGTGGCGGGGCTGAAGCCGGTCTTCCGACCCGATGGCCGGGTCACCGCCGGCAACTGCTGCCCGCTGAACGACGGCGCCGCCGCACTGGTGATCATGTCGGACACCAAGGCGCGGGAGCTGGGCCTGACCCCGCTGGCCCGGATCGTCTCCACCGGCGTCTCCGCGCTGTCGCCGGAGATCATGGGTTACGGCCCGGTCGAGGCGAGCCGGCAGGCGCTGGCCCGGGCCGGCATGTCCATCGGCGACATGGACCTGGTCGAGATCAACGAGGCCTTCGCGGCCCAGGTCATCCCCTCCTACCAGGACCTCGGCGTGGATCTGGACCGCCTGAACGTCAACGGCGGAGCGATCGCCGTCGGCCACCCCTTCGGTATGACCGGGGCCCGGATCACCTGCACGCTGATCAACTCGCTGCAGTTCCACGACAAGCAGTTCGGCCTGGAGACCATGTGCGTGGGCGGCGGCCAGGGAATGGCCATGATCATCGAACGAATGAGCTAACAGCCTCCCCCGAAACCCCTGGTCCACGTTCGTGATCGAATCTCCCCCAGGATGTGACCTTCGTCCCGGGGGAGAGCCTTACCGCAGTTCAGAGCGGTTGAATTGGAAACGACTGGCCGAAAGTCCCGACCGATTCATGACGTTATGCACTGTCGGCCGCTCACGGAGCTTGCCAGGCTGAGGTAGGAATTTCGGGGACCGTCGAATCGGGAGTACGTCAGTGAGCGCCATGACCCTTGCCCTGCCGCTGGCCGCCGCCACCGCCGCGGCCATGGGAGCAGCCGCCCTGTACACCGCTCACGGGCTGCGCCGACAGCTCACCGCTCTGAGCAGCCAGCTCACCACGGTGCGCGAAGAGCTCAGTTCGCTGGCGAGGAAGACCGATCACACCGTCTCGCTGCCGGCGGCCCGCGCCGAGCGGCGCCCCGTCGACATCCACTTCACCGACGACCATCTGGCCGAGATACGCGCCGCCGTGACCGACGCCCTCGCCGAGGAGCGGGAACGCGACCTGGCGGAGGCGCGGGCCTTCTGGGCCGCGCAGGAGGCCCGGGAGAACGGCGAGCCCCCCGGCCTCGCCGGCACCGACTGGTACGAGGACGCCCCGCTGTACCTTCCGCGCCAGGCGGACCTGATCGGCATCGAGCCGCTGGACGACGCAGGGGGCCTGGAACCGTACGGCGCCCCCGAGGAGCCCGCGGAGTCCCCCGAGCTGGCGGCGGCCCGCCGGCGGCACCCCTCGCACCCCTCGAACCAGCCCTCCCCGGTCGCCACCGCGGAGGAGACCCTCGCCCACCTCCAGCAGCTGGCCGAGAGCCGCACTCCGCTGGTGGACGTGCGCCCCGGTCCGCTGGGCACCCTCGACATCTACGTCTTCACCGACGGCACCACGGTCTGCGTGACCCCCGGTGACCATGGGACGGCCGAGCAACTGGCCCGGGCGCTGCACGAGGGAACCGCCCCGGTGCTGCTGGGCGGTTCGAGCGTCTCCGGTGCCTACACGCTGACCTTCGACTGCGGCCGGGAGAGCGTCTACGTGCTCGCCGACCGGGTGGTCGCCTCGCTCTGAGCCGACCAGTGCTCACGGGCCACCCGGGCCCTGCCCCGGAGCCCCCGCCGGGGCCGCCTCTCCCCCAGCGGACGCGTCACCTCACAACCCGCAGCGGCGCGCCGCCTCCGCCACCTCGGCCAGCGCCTCGGTCAGCTGGCGCTCCGCCTCCTCGCCGACCACCTCACCGGTGAGCAGCGCCTCGGCCAGATCGTGGCCTGCGACGGCGAGTTGATCAGCCACCAGCAACTCCCCGGCGTCCGGGATCAGCCGCGGCTCCCGGCCGGGAAACTCGATCCGCTGCGCCCGCTCCGCCAACGACCGGGCCAGCGCCAGACCCTCGGCGGCCGCCCCGCGCCGCAACCGGCTCTGCGGAGCGGCGCGCAGCCGGTCGGCGAGTCGGTCGACGGCGGTCAGCAATGGGCTCACATCGGGCATCCGGCGATCCTATCCGGGTGCCCCACGCCACAGCGGCCGGCGGTCAGGCTCGCCGTGCGGTCCACCGCCGCCGAGAGGTCCGCGGACAGGCGAAAGGGGCCCGGAGAACACTTCTCCGAGCCCCTTTTCGCTCACCGGTCCGCTTTCGCTTACCGGTCCGCCGCCGGACCGCACCGGCTGCTCGCCGGGCATCCGGCGCCGTGGTCAGTCGCCGCGCAGGATCGCGATCAGACGGAGCAGCTCCAGGTAGATCCACACCAGGGTCAGGGTGAGGCCGAAGGCGGCCAGCCAGGACTCCTCGCGCGGCGCACCGTAGGCGATCCCGTCCTCGACCTGCTTGAAGTCCATGGCGAGGAAGCAGGCACCGAGGACGACACCGACGATGCCGAAGATGATGCCGAGGCCACCGCTGCGGAAGCCGAGGCCGTCACCGCCGCCGAAGACGGCGAACAGCATGTTGACCATGGACAGCAGCACGAAGCCGATCGCGGCGGCCATCACGTACCGGACGAACCGCTGGTCGACCCGGATCAAGCGGGTCTTGTAGGCGACCAGCACACCGACGAAGACCGCCATGGTGCCGAGCACCGCCTGCATCGGAGCGCCGCTGAACCGCTCGTTCAGGGCACCGCTGAGGCCACCCAGGAAAAGGCCCTCGAAGGCGGCGTAGGCCAGGATCAGCGGCGGCGAGGCCTGGCGCTTGAAGGCCTGGACGAAGCCGAGGACCATGGCGACGAGCGCACAGCCGATGGCCAGTCCGAGCCTTTCGGGGCTGGACAGTGCGATCCAGCCGATGGCCGCGCCCACGATGACGGTGCCGAGCGTCATGCCGGTGCGCATGACGACGTCGTCCATCGTCATCCGGCCGGTGTGCACCGCACCGGCCGGCGGAGCGCCGTACGGCTGCTGTACTTGGTGCGGGCTCAGGTTCTGCGGGCCACCCTGGGCATAAGGGTTACCAGCGGCATACGGGTTTCCGGCTGCGTACGGGTTGCCACCCTGGGCTGCGGCGGGTCCCCCGGCCTGAGGCGCCGCGTTGAAGCCCGCGTAGCCGTTGTCGCGGCTGAACCCCCGTCGCGAGAAGACCGGGTTGCTGCTCCTCATCTCACTCCTCCATGGCCGCCCTGCGCGACCTCACCGCTAAGAGTAATGGGTCGGCAAAAGTTGCACCCTAGTGCGCTAGGAGGATCTTTGAGAAGTTCCGGCATCGCCCGTCCTCAGATGGGCGTACGGAGCTCCTCCGGGACCGTGCCGCGGGCCGGGCCGAACGAGGCACGACCGCCGAACGGGCAGGGTCAGGACACGCGCCGGTCCGGCCCCTCCGCCCGGCAGGCCACCGCTGGCCCCGGCCGCGCCGTCCCCGACGAGCAGCCGAAAGTGGGCGCGGGGTGTGTCGTCCACTCGCCCCTGCGGGGTAGCTCACCGCCCCGGACGGCCCACTCCCACCGCTCCTTCGCGGAGTTCAGGGGCTCTTCGGCACGAGCCCGGTGGACACGAAGGCGGCCTGGTCCCGGGATGTCGTGCCGTCGGTGATCCACCAGTGCGTGGGGCCCGCACCGTAGAGGCCGAAGATCGTGCCGGTCGCCCAGTTGAGGACCAGCTCGTCCTTTCCGTCACCGTCGAAGTCGGCGGCCCCGGCGGGCCGGGCATGCCGCCACTCATCCGGGCCCTCCTTCATTTCGCGGAGCACCGGGATCCGTTGGTCGTCCTCGATGAGCACGGCGCCTTCGTACGTGGCGACCAGGATGCCGTCGCGGCCGTCCCCGTCCGGGTCCGCGGCGGCGAACCCGCCGGGGCCGTAGTAAGTGCCCGCGCCCTCGGGCACTTCGGGCAGCCGGTGCTTGACCGGTCCGCCGCCACCGCCCGGGTACACGTCGAGCGATCCGATGACCGCCGGGTCGGTGGAGTCGGCGCCGGGCTCGTTGTTGTGGCTGCCGTCGTCCCCGACGGCCACATCGCGCCGCCCGTCTCCGTCGAAGTCGCCGAAGGCGCGGGCGTTGCCCTCCCGCAGCCGTCTGCCCTCCCAGGACAGGCCTCGGCCGCGCTCAGCCGAGTAGAGGAGGTTGCCGGACTGCTCACCGTCGCTGATCTCGTGGACCAGCAGGGGGGTCGCCCGCGCCCCGCCGGACGGGGCGATGTCGTCCACGACGAGTTCGCCGTCCTCCACCGGGGGGCTGGTGTCGGTACGGGCCGGCTCACCGGAGCGTGTGAACGGGCCGTAGAGCACCACCAGGGGCGACTTGCCCATGACCGACTCGGTCATCGCGCGGGCCACGAGGTCGTGGTGCCCGTCCCCGTCGAAGTCGCCCCGCGTCACATGCGACAGGCCGTGCGCCGAGACGCTCGACGGCGGTCGCAGCGGTGTCGCCCCGCCCTCCGCCGCCGCGGGCCCCTCGGGGCCACCCCAGGTCACACAGGGGACGGCGGTACGCTCCGCCTGCTTCTGCTGCGCGGAGGGGTCCTCCTGGAGGGTTGTGACGAAGTCCGGGAAACCGTCCCCGTCGAGGTCGGCGACCGCGTCCGGGGCGAACCCCTCGTCCCCGACCGGCTGGTCCGCCGGAACCGGCAGGCCCAGCGCGCGGGGGCCGTGGAGCGTCCGGGTCGACAGGTCGAGCCCCTCGGCGGAGCCGTAGAGCACCGCGACCTTCGAGACGCCGGGTATCGAGACCCTGAGGTCGCGGTATCCGTCACCGTTGATGTCGTCGGGGTCCTTCGTCCCCTTACCCGGCACCGGCGCCCGGCTCTCCGAGGGCACGTCGGGCAGTCCCGTCGCCGAAATACCGCCGCCCGAGGACGGCCCGCCCGCCTCACCGCTGCCGCAGCCGGTGAGCAGGGCGAGCCCGAGGAGGGCGGCGCAGGCCGCGGCGCGGGTGGGCGGGACGGCGCGACACATCATGCGCCCCACCCTCACACCCGCTCCGTGCCGTCTCCAGCGGGGTGGTTGCGCCGTTGCCGAGTCGTTGCTCCGGGATCCGGGCGCAGCGCCCCGACCGGCGGCGGCCAGTAGGCTGCGCGGGGTGAACAGTGTTTCCCGATCCCCGCGCTCCTTCCGTCTGATCGTCACCGGGGGAGGGACAGGCGGCCACACCTATCCCGCGCTCACCGCGGTCCGCACCTTGCAGGCCCGGCTGACGGCCGAAGACCGCGCACTCGACGTCCTCTGGATCGGTACACCCGACGGCTTGGAAGCCCGCGTCGCGCCGGCTGAGGGCATCGCCTTCACGACGGTCGCGACGGGCAAGATCCGCCGGTCGGCGAACCCGCTCAAGATGGTGTCCCCGGCGAACATCAAGGACATGACGCGGGTGCCCCTCGGCGTCGCCCAGGCGCGGAAGACGGTGAGTGACTTCCGACCGGACGTCGTGCTCGCGACCGGCGGGTACGTCGCCGTCCCAGCCGGTCTCGCCGCCCGACTGTGTCGGGTCCCGCTGGTGCTCCACGAGCAGACGGTGCGGCTCGGGCTGGCGAACCGGAAGCTGGCCGGGTCCGCGGCGCGGATCGCGGTTTCCTCGGAGTCGACGCTGCCGCTCCTCCCGGAGGCCGTACGGTCCACGGCGGTCGTGACGGGGAACCCGGTGCGGCCGGAGATCCTGAGCGGGCACGCCGACAAGGCGGTCGCCGCGCTCGGCCTGGTCGGCTTCGACCGGCAGCTCCCCACGCTCTACGTGACCGGCGGCGCGCAGGGCGCGCAGCAGATCAACAACGTCGTCGCGGAGGCGCTCCCATGGCTCTTGGAGCGCGCCAACGTGGTGCACCAGTGCGGGCCGGCGAACGTGGAGGCACTGCGCGCCAACGCGGCCGGGCTCCCACCGGAACTGGCGGGCCGGTACCACCTGACCGGGTTCGTCGGCCCGGAGCTCCCCGACGTGCTGGCGCTCGCCGATGTCGTGGTCTCCCGCAGCGGTGCCGGCACCCTCGCGGAGCTCACCGCCCTGGGCAAGCCGGCCGTGTTCGTGCCGCTCGCCTCGTCCGCGGGCAACGAGCAGGCGCACAACGCCCGTCACCTGGAGGACGCCGGCGCGGCCGTAGCGCTCACCGGTGAGGTCACCGCAGACCGGCTCCGAAACGCTCTCGGACCACTCCTCACGGACCCGGCGCGGCGTGCCGGGATGGCGGAGTCGGCCCGGGCACACGGGCGGCCGGACGCGGCGGAAAGACTCGTGGACGTGCTCCTGTCCGCCGCGTCCGGCTGACCGGGCTGCGGGTAGATGGATGAACGTGCCGCCGGCGGCGGCACGTTCACCAGGAGCGCGTGGGGGGGGACCGACACCCGGCACGGTCAGGTCGCGGGCCTGGTGACCCGCCGCATCCGGTGCTCTTCGACACGCTCCTCCAGCCGGTGGATACAGCTCTCGCAGGCCGTCAGGCCGGCTGTTCCCCGGCTGGTCCGCACCGGCCCGATCCACAGCACCGGAAGGCCGGCACGATCGCAGCACCAGCACTCACCGATCTTCCACTGCCGAAGCACGGATTGACGCCCCTTCGTCAGGGGGCTCCGCCTCACACGACGGGCTGGAGCTTCCCAGTTGTCGGCGCTGGGCCTGCCGAACTTCCTGAGCGCTTTCGGGGAGAGGATCCCCTCGTCGGCCCGGCGAAGCACCCCTCGGGGCATCCCCCGTGACCGCCAGGTCCTCAACCGCTTTCAGCTCCGCTGTCACCGGGCCGAACGTCGTCCAGTGGCATCGGTAGTCGACGTGCTCTTGGTCGAGTGCGCTCGCTGCGCTGGCAGCCATCCGCCGGGCCTCGGCGGGAAGGAACGTCGACGGCCCACAGGAACTCTCTGCACCAAGTCAAGTCGGGCGATCGCGGCTGACGTCAACGCATCAGGTGGAACGCGCGAGGCGTCGCCGTTTCCCGGCTCGTCAAACTTGTGGGCGACAGCCACGAAGCTGTCTGAGGTGGATCACAGGTTCCCGAGCCAGCGATGGCCTGGGTGCGCGCGGGCGAGGAACTCGGCCAGTGTCGTGCGCTGAGCTGAAGTCATGTGCGGGAGGGTCGCGTCGAAGTCTGCCCGATCCTTGAGGCGTGCGTGCTCGGCCTTGAACAGCAGGACCAGTTCAGGCGCCAGGTACGGGATGCCGTCTGGGGTGTGGTGGATGATCTCGCTGTAGGGAAGCCGGATCGTCTCGTCGTGTCGGCAGATCCAGGTCTTGCCGTCGTGGGGTTCGCGGAATACATCGAGTAGGTAGCTGCCGGTGCCTGGATCGCGTAGCCAGGTCTGGTGTGTGGCGGCCAGCACGTCCGGTGTGGCGTTCTCCCAGATCTGCCCGCTGCTGACGGCGTCGAAGGCGTATCCGGGGAAGCGGTTGCGAACCTCGGGGAAGTCGGCAGTGGGGATCGCGATCTCGATGTCCCCGTGCTCGCGCGTCTGCGTGCCGCGGAACAGGTCCAGCGCCCAGCCAGCGGCCACGCACCAGGGCGCGGCGATCCCGGACAGGTGCTGTGCGACATCACTCGGGGTCCAGCAGGATGACCACCTGGCGTCAAGGGCATCGAGCTCGGCGGGAGACAGTTTGATGCCGCCACTGGGGAGTTGCTCGCTCACCAGAAGGAACCTGTCAGTGAGATCGAAGCGCCCCGTGAGCGTGGCCGATCACTTCGGGTCGCTGGGGTCCTGCGGGTGAGTTGGGCTGCGTCGGCCTTTTCGGTGCGGACGAAGGTCAAGGTCAGGCCGATGCCCTCGCTCCAACCCACGAGCAGCTCGATCTCGACAGGGCTTCCTCCATCCCCGCCATCGCGACCAGCGGTGCCGAGCTGTCAGTGGATCCCCAGCTCCACGCTCACGACGCCTTCCCGGGGCACTTCCCGCAGCCCGGCAGGGCTACGGTGACAGGCTGCTCAATGCCGACACAGCCGCCCTTCGGCCCGACGATCCGCTGAGGGCCGAGAACGAAATTCTGCCCCCACCGGCCCCCGCCGCGCCATCGAAACGCTCGGTCTGGAACTCCCCGGCCCTGGCACCTCCGGCACGTCAACGCACCCGGTAGCTGGTGACCTCACCATGTCTGTTCTTGGACGCCTGTACATAGGCCATGCGGGGCATGGTCGGGATGCTGCGCCAACCGTGCGCCAACGCGAGGAGAGAAGACCTGAGGAAACAGGCCATTTCCCCAGGTCAGCCGGGTTGAGGGGGATGGTGCCCGGAGCCGGACTTGAACCGGCACGGCCCGAAAGCCAGTGAGGTTTAAGCTCACCGTGTCTGCCATTCCACCATCCGGGCGGATCCCCCCTGAGGGCCGGCTTCCGGACCCTCCGAACGGAGCGGATGACTGGTCCTCCGCCAGGGGCGCAGCAGCGAGCCTATCCGGGCCCCACTCGATGAACAGCGCCCAGCCACAAGGAAGTTGTCTGATTTTAGGAGCAACTGAAGGCCCGTCAGGTAGGTGCGGTGGAGAAGGCTGCTGCCCGGGCCGTCGGGCCTCGTCGAGCAGGTGTTCTGGGATTGACGGAAACTCGTCTCCGCCTCAGGGTCCCCCGTCATTCCCAGGTAGGACCCGGTCGGCTCAGAATACCCCGCTGGTTTACTTTCGAACCGGAGTACGGGCTGATGCCAGACCCCCTCCAGCCAGGGAGGATGATGGTTGTCCCCGGCGGCCGGCAGCCTGACCGCCGCACCTCGACACACAGGAGCCTCCGCCGTGAGCACCACCATCCCTGGCGACCAGACCGCAGCCCGTCCCACCGCGCTGGCCGCCCGGGCCACCGACCTGACCAAGGTCTACGGCGCGGGTGAGACCCGGGTGCTCGCTCTCGACGGGGTCACCGTCGGCTTCGGGCAGGCCGAGTTCACCGCGATCATGGGACCGTCGGGCTCCGGTAAGTCCACCCTGATGCACTGCCTCGCCGGGCTGGACTCGATCTCCGCCGGCTCCGCGCGGATCGGCGACACCGAGCTGACCTCCCTCAAGGAGAAGCAGCTCACCCAGCTCCGTCGGGACAAGATCGGCTTCATCTTCCAGGCGTTCAACCTGCTGCCCACCCTGAACGCCCTGGAGAACATCACCCTCCCGATGGACATCGCCGGCCGCAAGCCCGACCAGGCCTGGCTCGACCACGTGGTCGAGACCGTCGGCCTCTCCGGCCGCCTCAAGCACCGCCCCACCGAACTCTCCGGCGGCCAGCAGCAGCGCGTCGCCGTCGCCCGCGCCCTGGCCGGGAAGCCCGCCATCGTCTTCGCCGACGAGCCCACCGGGAACCTCGACTCCCGGGCCGGCGCCGAGGTGCTCGGCTTCCTCCGCAACTCGGTCAGCGAGATGGGGCAGACCGTGGTGATGGTCACTCACGACCCGGTGGCCGCCGGCTACGCCGACCGCGTCGTCTTCCTCGCCGACGGCCGCACCGTCGACGAGATGTACGGGCCCACCGCCGAGACCGTACTGGACCGGATGAAGGCCTTCGACACCAAGGGACGGGTGAGCTGAGCCCCGGACCCCCCGCCACCGGCCGCCCTTCGCGTCCAGGGACGGCCGCCCGATCTCTCCCCAGGACTGACAACACCATGTTCCGCACCGCCTTGCGCAATGTCCTCGCGCACAAGGCCCGGCTGCTGATGACCGTGCTCGCCGTGATGCTCGGCGTCGCCTTCGTCTCCGGCACCCTGGTCTTCACCGACACCGTCGGCCAAGCCTTCCAGAACAAGTCCGCCCAGAGCTTCGAGAACGTCTCGGTGGCCGTCCGGCACCAGGCCGGCTCGCCCGCGCCCGTCAACCAGCAGGAGGACGACGACTCCGGCGTCAAGCCGAAGCTGACCGACGCCCTGCTGAAGCGGATCGCCGACCTCCCCGGCGCCGAGTCCGCCACCGGTTCGGTCTCCGGGTTCACCGCCCTCGCCGACAAGCAGGGCAAACTCGTCGGCCAGGGATGGGACACCCAGGGCGGGAACCACTACCCGGGACCGGACGGCCGCGACCTCCGCTACACCTTCACCGAGGGCAAGGCGCCCACCGCCGACGACGAGGTGGCGATCGACAGCCGCACCGCGGAGCGCACCGGCTACCGGGTGGGTGACACGGTCCGGCTGTCGGTGGACGGCCCGGTACGGCAGCCGGAGGTCAGCGGGGTCTTCGACACCGACGACGGCTACGTCGCGGCAGGCGGAAGCCTGGTCCTCTTCGACAACCAGACCGCGCGCAAACTGCTGGGCAAGACAACCGAGTACGACGAGATCACCGTCAAGGCCGCCCCCGGCACCTCGGAGGCCCGGCTCAAGGCGGCCATCGAGGAGATCCTGCCGGCCGAGACCCAGGCCGTCACCGGGAAGGTGCTCGCCGACGAGCAGGCCGAGATGATCACCGAACAGACCAGCCAGATGGCGACGCTGCTGCTCTACTTCGCCGCCATCGCGCTCTTCGTCGGCATCTTCATCATCGCCAACACCTTCACCATGCTGATCTCCCAGCGCACCAGGGAGTTGGCGCTGCTGCGCGCCATCGGAGCCACCCGGCGCCAGGTGACCCGGTCGGTGCTGCTCGAGGCCTTCCTGGTGGGCCTGGCGGCGGCGGTGCTGGGCTTCCTGCTCGGCATCGGCATCGCGGTCGGCCTCCGGTCACTCGTCGGTGCCACCGGCGCCACTCTTCCGGACGGGCCGCTGGTCATCGCCCCGTCGACCGGGCTGTACGCGCTCGCCATCGGAGTGCTGGTGACGATGCTCTCCGCGTGGCTGCCCGGCCGCCGGGCCGCCAAGGTGCCGCCGGTGGCCGCGATGAACAGCGTGCACGCCACCCCCACCACCCGCAGCCTGGTGGTACGCAACACCATCGGCTCCCTCATCACCGCGCTCGGCGCCGCCCTGGTCTTCCTGGGAGCCTCCACCGAGAGCGACGGTAAGCCGTACATGGCGGGCGGGGCCGGCCTGATGCTGGTGGGAGTGATCGTGCTCACCCCGCTCATCTCCCGTCCGGTCATCGCGGCCACCGCGCCCCTGCTGGACCGGTTCGGGGTAGCCGGCAGACTCGCCCGGAAGAACGCGCTCCGCAATCCTCGCCGGACGGCCTCCACCGCCGCCGCGCTGATGATCGGCCTCACTCTGATCACCGCCATGACGGTGGTGGCCACCTCGGTGCAGGGAGCGATCAACAGGATGGCCGTCGGGCTGCTGAAGTCCGACTACTCGATCAGCATGGCCAACTACACCGGCCTCAGCCCCGAGGTGCGGGAGAAGCTGGACGAGCTTCCCGAGGTGGCCGCCAGCTCTCCCTGGCGCGACGCCTACGGCGAGATCGACGGCTCCTACTCGCGCATCACCGGGGTCGACCCGGCGAGCATCGGCGAACTGCTCAACCTGGACTTCGAAAGCGGGTCGTTCGCCGGTCTGGAGGACGGACGCTCGGCGGTGCTCGACCACGAGAGCGCCGAGGAGGCCGGACTGAAGACCGGCGACACCTTCTCCTACACCTTCCAGGACGGCCGCTCGGAGAAGCTCTCGGTGGCCGGTGTCTTCACCGGCAACCAGATGGTCTGGGGGATCCTCGCCCCCACCAAGGTGATCGACCCCCACCTGGACAGCGTCAGTGACGCCCAGGTGCTGGTGAAGATGGTGGACGGCCCGTCCGCCGAGGCCGAGGAGACGATAGTCGATGCGCTGGGGAAGAACCCGGCGATCAAGGTCCAGGACAAGAACGCCATCAGCGACGAGGTCGGACAGATGATCAACCTCATGCTCAACATGCTCTACGGGCTGCTGGCGATGGCCGTGCTGATCGCCGTGCTGGGGGTGGTGAACACACTGGCCATGTCGGTCTTCGAGCGGAAGCACGAGATCGGGATGTTGCGGGCGATCGGGCTGGACCGGAAGAAGGTCAAGCGGATGGTCCGGCTGGAGTCGGTGGTCATCTCGCTGTTCGGCGCGGCGCTCGGAGTCGGCCTGGGCATCTTCCTCGCCTGGGCGGCCGGCACGGCCATCGGCGCATCGCTGGAGACCTACTCACTCGCCATCCCCTACGAGCGGATCGGAGTGTTCCTGGGACTGGCCGCTCTGGTCGGTGTGCTGGCCGCGGTCTGGCCGGCCAGGCGTGCCGCCAAGCTGAACATGCTGGAGTCGATCAAGGCGGAGTAGCTCCGCCGTCCCCACCGGCCCCGGGCCGGCCGTCCCGGATCCTCCCTCCGGGACGGCCGGCCCGGCCGTCGTCTGCTGGGGGACGCCCGGCCGCCGTTCAGCCGGAGCCGCCCGGGCCGCTCCCCTCGGAGCGATGGGGCGGCCGAGGCTGCCGCTCAGCCCTCCGGTGCCGCGGCCCACTCACGGGCGCGCAGCGGGAGGCCGGAGCGCCCGTCCTCGGGGGTGCGCACGGCGAGGATCTGGTTGACACCGATGCGGTTCCGTTCGAAGGCGAGTGCGGAGGCGGCCATGTACAGCAGCCAGACCCTGGCCCTCCCGGGCGAGGTGCGGCGGACCGCCTCCGGCCAGTGCTCCTCCAGATTCGCCACCCAGCGGCGCAGCGTCAGGGCGTAGTGCTCGCGGAGCGCCTCGACGTCCCGCACCTCGAACCCCGCCTCCTCCAGCAGCGCGGCGGTCCGGCCGACCGGCGCCAACTCGCCGTCGGGGAAGACGTAGGCGTTGATGAACTCGTCGACGCGGTAGGCGTCCTCGTCCTGCACGGGGCGGCGGGCGATCTGGTGGTTGAGCAGCCGTCCGCCCGGCCGCAGCAGCCGGTACAGGCCGGTGGCGTAGTCGCGGTAGGCGACGGAGCCGACGTGTTCGGCCATGCCGATGGAGGAGACGGCGTCGTAGGGCCCGTCCGCCACCTCCCGGTAGTCCTGGACGCGCACCTCCACCCGGTCGGTGAGTCCGGCCGCGGCGAGCCGCTTGCGAGCGTAGACGGCCTGCTCTCTCGAGAGCGTGACCCCGACGGCGCTGACCCCGTACTCACGCACCGCGTGCAGCAGCATCGAGCCCCAGCCGCAGCCGACGTCCAGCAGCCGCTGGCCGGGCCGGAGCGCCAGCTTCCGGCAGATCAGATCGAGCTTGGCCCGCTGGGCCGTCTCCAGATCCGCGGTCTCCTCCCAGTAGGCACAGGAGTAGACCATCGAGGGGCCGAGGACGAGTTCGTAGAAGCGGTTGCCGACGTCGTAGTGGTGGCTGATCGCGGCCCGGTCCCGGCGCAGGCTGTGCACCACGCCCCCGCTGCGGCGGGCCTCCTCCGGAGGCGGCGGGGGAGGCAGCCCGGGGCCGGCCAGGGACACCAGCTCCCGGAAGCCGGAGCGCAGGGCGGGATCGCGGACGGCCGCAGCGTTCCTGGCCAGACGCCGGCCGCGGCGGCGGACAGCCGCGGCCGGCGAGCGGCCGGTCCCCTCGGGCGCGGCGGAGGCTCCGGGGTGGGCCGGGCGTTCCCAGATCAACCCGGCGAGCAGGTCCAAGGCCTCGTAGAGGTCGCCCTCGATCGACAGGTCGCCGGCGACCCACGCCCGGGCCAGTCCCAGCTCTCCGGGCCGCCAGAGGAGCCGCCGCAGGGCACGCCGGTTGCGCACCACCAGGACCGGCGCACCCGGCGGCCCGTGCTCGGTGCCGTCCCAGGCCCGGACCCGCAGGGGCAGCGGACTTCCGAGCAGGTCCTGGGCGAGAGCGGTGAGCCGCGAAGCGGCGTCGGCCATGTCGTACACCTCCGTGGTGGCAGTTGCGACGGCGCGACGGTTGAGTGCCATCCCCAGAGGGATACCGATCAGCGGAGCAAAACACTCCTCTTCACTCGTAAGGGAAGAGCAAAAGGCGCATAATCCGCGAAGCCCGGGCTCACGGCACCAGGCCGGGAAAGCGCCCGAGGGGGCGCCCGCACCACGGTTGGCGGGCGCCCCCTCGGGCTCTGCTGCCGGTCGAGGTCAGGCCCCGGCCCTCTCCCTCTGCTGGGAGGCGTTGCCTGCGCCGACGGGCACAGCGGTGGCACCGGCCGCGGCCACCGGGCGGGCGGCCTCGTAGAACTCCTCGCGGGGGTTCTCCATCGCACCGAGGGAGACCACCTCGCGCTTGAGGAAGGTGGCGAGGGTCCAGTCCGCCAGAACGCGGATCTTCCGGTTCCAGGTCGGCACCGCCATGCCGTGGTACCCACGGTGGAAGTACCAGGCGAGCCGCCCCCTGATCCTGATCTTGGCCTTGCCGACCACGATCATGGCGACGCCCTTGTGCAGGCCGAGTCCCGCGACGGCGCCCTTGTTGGCGTGCCGGTAAGTCCGCTGCGGGAAGCCGCGCAGGGCGGAGATCACGTTGTCTCCGAGGACCTTCGCCTGCCGCAGCGCGTGCTGGGCGTTCGGCGGGCACCATGCGCCCTCACCACTGGCGAGGTCGGGTACCTGGGCGTTGTCGCCGGCGGCCCAGACGTGGTCGCTGCCGCGCACCTGGAGCGTCTCGGTGGTGTCGATGTGGCCCTTGGGGCCGAGCGGCAGTCCGAAGCGGGCGAGCGCCGGGTTCGGCTTGACGCCGGCCGTCCAGACGATGGTGTTGGCGTCCACCTCGAGGCCGTTCTTCAGCACCACGTGGCCGTCGACGCAGGACTCCATCGAGGTGCTGAGGTAGACCTCGACGCCGCGCTTCTTCAGGTGTTCGAGCCCCCAGGCGCCCAGTTCGGGTCCGACCTCGGGGAGGATCCGGTCCGCTGCGTCGACGAGGACGAACCGCATGTCCTCGCGCCTGACGCTCGGGTAGTACTTGGCGGCGTCCCGGGCCATGTCCTCGACCTCGCCGATGGTCTCCGCACCGGCGAAGCCACCGCCGACGAAGACGAAGGTCAGGGCCTTGCGGCGGATCTCCTCATCCATGGTCGAGTCAGCCTTGTCGAGCTGCTCGAGCACGTGGTTCCGGAGACCGATGGCCTCCTCGACGCCCTTCATTCCGATGCCGTTCTCGGCCAGGCCCGGGATGGGGAAGGTGCGGGACACCGCTCCCATCGCGACCACCAGGTAGTCGAACGGGATCTCGTAGGCCGCGCCCACCAGCGGAGTGACCGTGGCCACCCGGCTGTCCTGGTCGATCGCGGTGACCCGGCCGGTGAGCACCTCGGCCTTCGGCAGCACCCGGCGCAGCGGGACGACGACGTGGCGGGGGGAGATGCTGCCCGCGGCAGCTTCGGGAAGGAAGGGCTGGTACGTCATGTACGAGCGCGGGTCGACGACCGTGACGGTCGCCTCGCCGTACCGCATCTTCTGCAGTATGCGACGCGCCGCATACAGGCCGACGTACCCGCCGCCTACTACGAGGATCCGAGGACGCTCCGTGGTGCTCATGATTCGAGTATCCAGCACTCGGATGGGGGGTGCTCGTGCAGCCCTTCACAAGACCGCCTCGCAGATCTGCTATAGTGCGCGGTTTCTTTCACGCGGCACGGTCCGCCCGCAGCCCTCTCCCGGCACCGAAGGGGAGCCAACACCGCCGGGCGGACGTTGACACCCGCTCTGGCCTGCACTTGTCTCCCCATCCTCCAGCCCGGCCGGCATTCCGCGGGCTCCGCCGCCCGTCCGCGGACCGACTCTGGAAGCACCTCCGAAGGGGCCGATCGAGGCCGTTCCGCCCCCGCCCGGCCAAGAGATGCCTCCAGTCGGGCCGGTTTTCATGTGAAGAGATTCACAAAGCTTTTTTCCTCACCCGGCCCCGCCCGCCGGAACCCCTCGCGAGACCGCGTCCCCCGGGCACCGGAGAGCACGTCCGCACCTGGGCCGGCCCCACCACCGAGCCCCGGGCGGTGGCGAGGTCACCGGCCCGTCGGGCCTCTACGGGCTCCGGGTCGGGAGCTACCGGGTCGCCTACCAGATCGACAACGGACAACTCCTCGTCCTCGTCGTCAAAGTGGGCGACCAGCGGGACGTCTACCGCGACCTGTGACGCCCCGCCCGGCACCCCCGCCGCCTGCCACCGCTCCTCAACGCACCTCGCTCGCCGCGTGATGAGCAATGCCGTCGAGGATGTCGTGTTCGCTGGCGACCACCTCGCGGGCGCCGGACCGTTCCATCACGGCCAGCAGCACCAGGGCCCCGGCGCCGATCACATCGACCCGACCCGGGTGCATCACCGGGATCTCCGCCCGCTGGGCGTGGGTGGAGCGCAGCAGTCCCTCGGTGACCTCGCGCACCTGCTGGAGGCTGATCCGCGCATGGTGGATCCGCTCCGGCCGGTAGGAGTCGAGCCCGAGGGCCATGGCGGCGACGGTGGTGACCGAGCCGGCCAGTCCGACGAGGGTGCGGGACTCTCCGAGTGGGACGGTCTCCTGGGCGAGGTCAAGGGCGGCGTCCGCGTCCGCCCTTATCGCGGCGATCTGCGCGGCCGTGGTCGGGTCCGCCACCACCCGGCCGTCGCGGAGGAGGTGACGCTCGGTCAGCCGGACGCAGCCCACGTTGGTGGAGCGTGCCGCCCGCACCCGCTCGTCGCCCAGCACGAACTCGGTGGAGCCGCCGCCGATGTCGACCACGAGGTACGGCCGCTCCAGACCGCTGCCGGCGAGCTCCGCGGTGGCTCCGGTGAAGGAGAGCTGGGCCTCCTCGTCCCCGCTGATCACCTCCGGCTCGACCCCGAGGATGTCCACGACACCGCGCACGAAGTCATCGCGGTTCTCGGCGTCCCGGGAGGCCGAGGTGGCGACGAAGCGGACGCGCTCAGCGCCGAGTTCACCGATGATCCGGGCGTAATCCCGGCAGGCCGCGAAGGTGCGTTCCAGCGCCTCGGGGGCGAGCCTGCCGGTGCGGTCCACCCCCTGCCCGAGCCGGACGATGGTCATCCTCCGGTCCAGTTCGGTCAGCCGGCCGTCACCCGGGTCGACATCGGCGACCAGCAGCCGGATGGAGTTGGTGCCGCAGTCGACGGCCGCCACCCGGGTCATTCGGCGCCCTCGTCCGCACCGGCGGCCGCCCGGCCGTTCCCGGGCTGCCCGTGGTCGGCGCCGGGGTGGTCGCACGGCGCGACGCAGGGCCCCTTCCGCCACCACTGCGGGAGCATCGCGACGGCCTCGTCGCCCAGCGGGTTGACTCCCGGCCCGGCGGCCAGCGAATGCCCCACCAGGACGTGCAGGCACTTCACCCGGTCGGGCATCCCGCCGGCGCTGGGGAAGCCCTGGAGCACCTCCACCGCGTCCCGCCGCTTGATGTAGTCCTCGTGGGCGGCGCGGTACGCGGCCGCCAGAGCGGGATCCTCCGCGAGCCGGGCGGTCATCTCCTTCATCACCCCGTCGGCCTCCAGCGTGCCGATCGCCGAGGCCGCACGCGGGCAGGTCAGGTAGTAGAGCGTCGGGAAGGGAGTGCCGTCCTCCAACCGCGGAGCGGTTTCGACGACGTCCGGCTGCCCGCAGGGGCAGCGGTGGGCGACGGCCCGCAGCCCCCTGGGGGTGCGGCCGAGCTGCTCCCGCACCGCCGCGGTGTCGCAGGGGGAGGGCGCGGTGTGTGCGGTCTTCGGAGGAGGGGTGTCCATGCCTACGGGTCTCTTCAGTCGTTTCGGTTCGGGCGCGCCGGGTCGGGGCCGGGCTGGGTGCCGTCCTCGCGGTCGGGGCTGAGCAGGGTGTAGCCGATCTCCCCGGGACGCACGTAGTGCAGGTGCTCGCGGGCCTGGCGTTCGACGTAGGCCGGGTCCTGCCAGCGGAGCTTCTCGTCCCTCAGCTTCTCGACCGCCTTGCCCGTCTCCTCGGCCTGCCGTTCCAGCCTGGCGATCTCCGCGCGTTGGGAGATCCACTGCCGCATCGGATAGGCGAGGGCCACCACGAGCGAGCACACGACGAGGGCGAGGAGCGCGGCCCTTCCGGTGAGCCGGCCGCGACGCGGGGTCCGCCGCCGGGTGCTGGCCCGGTAGACGCGCGCGGCGGCCTCCTCACCGAAGGCCCTGAGCCGGGTGGCGGTGGAGAAGCCCGAACCGCCCCGGAGGGCGCTTCCGCCGCGCTCACCGGCCACGCCGCCTCCCTCGTCACTGCGCCAGTAGTCCCCGGCAACGGTACGGGACCGCAGCCGGGGACGGGCACCAGACGGGGCGCGAGAGGTGGCCGGGCGGCTACTTGCCGAAGCGCGGGAACGCGGAACGGCCCGCGTACACCGCGGCGTCGTCGAGGATCTCCTCGATCCGCAGCAGCTGGTTGTACTTGGCGACCCGCTCGGAGCGCGCCGGCGCACCGCTCTTGATCTGACCGCAGTTGGTGGCGACGGCCAGGTCGGCGATGGTGACGTCCTCGGTCTCGCCGGAGCGGTGGGACATCATGCACTTGAAGCCGTTGCGCTGGGCCAGCTCGACGGCGTCGAGGGTCTCGGTGAGCGAGCCGATCTGGTTGACCTTGACGAGCAGGGCGTTGGCGGTGTCGCTGTCGATGCCGCGGGCGAGCCGCTCCGGGTTGGTGACGAAGAGGTCGTCGCCGACGATCTGGATCCGCTCGCCGAGCCGCTGGGTGAGTTCCCACCAGCCGTCCCAGTCCTCCTCGTTCAGCGGGTCCTCGATGGAGACCAGCGGGTAGGCGTCGACCAGCTCGGCGTAGTAGGAGGTCATCTCCTCGGCGGTGAACTGCTTGCCTTCGAAGAGGTAGCCGCCGTCCTTGTAGAACTCGGTGGCGGCGACGTCGAGCGCGAGGGCGATGTCCTGACCGGGCACGTAGCCGGCCTTCTGGATCGCCTCGACGATCAGGTCCAGCGCCTCCCGGTTGGAGTTGAGGTTCGGCGCGAAGCCGCCCTCGTCGCCCAGCCCGGTGGACAGCCCGCGCTCCTTCAGCACGCCCTTGAGGGTGTGGTAGGCCTCCGCGCCCCAGCGCAGGGCCTCGGAGAAGGACTCGGCGCCGATCGGGGCGATCATGAACTCCTGGATGTCCACGTTGGAGTCGGCGTGCGATCCGCCGTTCAGGATGTTCATCATCGGCACCGGCAGCTGGTGGGCGTTGGGGCCGCCCAGGTAGCGGAAGAGCGGCAGGTCCGAGGCCTCCGAGGCGGCGTGCGCGACGGCCAGCGAGACGCCGAGGATGGCGTTGGCGCCGAGCGAGGACTTGTCCGGGGTGGCGTCGAGATCGAACATCGCCTGGTCGATCAGCCGCTGCTCGGTGGCGTCGTAGCCGACCAGCTCCGGGCCGATCTGCTCGATCACTGCGAGCACGGCCTTCTCCACACCCTTGCCGCCGTAGCGGCCCTTGTCCCCGTCCCGGAGCTCCAGGGCCTCGAACGCCCCGGTGGAGGCGCCGGACGGCACGGCGGCGCGGCCGGTGCTGCCATCGTCGAGGCCGACCTCGACCTCGACCGTGGGATTGCCTCGGGAGTCGAGGATTTCCCGGGCTACGACGACGTCGATGGACGGCACGAGCATCTCCTTCTGGGATGTGACGCTGGACCGCAGAATCCGGTGGCTCTGCGGGGACTGTGCGGGATGAGCCTATCCGCCCGGCCGGTTCGCCCTGCCGACCGGCTGGACGCTGGGAGCGAAAGGACGCCTCCGAAGGCTGTCCCGGAAACCCCCGGCGATCCGGCGAGGCGCCGTGGCCCACCGGGGATCACGTCCCTCAGCCCAGGATGGTGGCCCCGGAGCGGCCGCCGGAACGGCGCGTGGTGGCGGAGCTGTCCCTTCCCCGCGCGCCGGTCACCTCGGCGTCCGCCCGTGAGCCGGCACTCTCCGCTCCGTCGGCTCCCGCTTCGGGGGGCCGACGGAGGCGCAGCGGTGCCGTTCGCTCCGCACTGCGGGCCGGGCTCGGAGGGCGGGCCGGCCCGGCCCTGTCCTAACCCAGCCGCAGCTGCTGTCCCGGGAAGATCATGTTGGCGTCGTCCAGGAGCTCCTTGTTGAGCCGGTAGAGCTGCTGCCAGCCGCCCTCGACCCCGTACGCCTCCGCGATCTCGGAGAGCGTGTCGCCGGTCCTGACCGTGTGGTGGGTCGCCGTGTGGTCGGCGTCCTGCGGCTGCTCCGAGCCGCCCTGGGACAGGTGCTCCCAGGGGTCGGGGCTGACGTTCGGGGAGCCGTCGCCCTCGGGGTCGATCCGCGGCTCCGGACCGTCCGCGCTCAGGCCACCGGCCTGGGCACAGCTCCAGGCGCCGGGGCCCTGCATCTCCAGCAGCCGCTCGGCGACGGAGATCTGCTGGTCCTTGGTGGCGAGGTCGGCGCGCGGCGCGTAGCGGGTGCCGCCGGCCGCGACCCAGCTGGACTGGGCGAACTGGAGGCCGCCGTAGTAGCCGTTCCCCGTGTTGATCTTCCAGTTCCCACTGGACTCGCACTGGGCGACGGCGTCCCAGGTGTCCACGGAGGCCGCCGATGCCGACGAACCGGCGCCGATCAGCGGAATGGCCACCACGCTGCCGGTGACACCGGCACGCGCGGCGAAACGAGAGGGTTTGGGAGGGCGGCGGTGCTTGCCCGTACCGGATAGCAGCATGGTGGTCTCCTCACCGACGCCTGCGAGGTGAGCTGTCGGGTTCGGGCTGTGAGTCGCCCTGCCGAGTGCTCACGCACTGGGCTTCACCCCTAGCCGAAACGGTCCCTGCTGGCGGCCCGTACGGCGGCTTACCTGGGTCCCCCGCTCCTGCCTGCGGCGCTTACGCGACGGATGTTCCTCCGATCACCGGCAGGATTCGGCGTGTGTGATCGGCGGTGCCCGCAAGGGCGAGCGGTAAAGACGTTAAGCACACCGGCATTGAAGCCCCAACGACCGACATACCCCCGCACTTGGCGTGAAATCTTACGTCTCATCACATCTTCGCAGGTAGATGCGGAAACCAGCCCGGTCTGCCGAGAAACCTCAGTTCATCCGAACGGTTCATCGCGCGCCGTGCGTGGGACCGCCGTTCCGGCCCCGGGCGGCGAGCCGCTCAGCTCCGCACCGACCAGCCTCGGCGGTACCGGTGACGGTCCGCCAGGCATGATGATCCGGCCTCCTGGTGACGACCCGCGCGCGGCGGCGAGTCGGTCGCTGAGGGGCGCCACATCGGCTTCGACCCGGGCGGAGAAGCACCGGCGGTACGACGGTGCTCCACCGTCTCGCAGCTGCGCCGAGAGCCGGCCGAACGCGGTGAGTCGCGGGCGCTCGAAGTGGCGGGCCGACTGGGTGCGGGGCGAACCCTCGCGGTCAGCGGAGGACTTCGCCCAGGTCCAGGTTCTGCCCCGGCAGGATCAGATCCGGATCGCCTCCGACCAAGGACCTGTTCACCTCGTACAGCTCCGACCAGCCGCCGGGCAGCGCATGCTCGGCCGCGATCGCCGACAGGCTGTCACCCGGCCGGACGGTGTAGTCCTGCTCGTCCGGGGCCGCATCAGCCGACCCGCCGTCACCAGCGCCCGCACCACCGGTTTCCGCAGCCCCGCCGGTCTCCGCGCCTGCGTCCGGGTCACCGGCGTCGGGAGCCTCGGGGCTCGGGGACCCGGGATCCGGGCTTTCGGAGTCCGGATTTCCGGAGCTGGGGGACTCGGCGTCGCCCGAGTCACCCTCGTCGGCGGGCTGCCCGCGGTGCTTACCGGTGCCCGGCTCGGCACTGGGCGTCCCTTCACCGGTGGAGCCGGGCGACGCCGTCTTTCCGGAGCCGGCCTCGCCGTCATCGCCGGCCGGTTCACCCGCCTCCTCGGACGGCTCGGCGGCCTCCCCGGAGGAACCGGACCCGACCGGCAGGCCCGCCGCGAGGTTTCCGGGGTCCACCTCCGGCACGATGCCGTCCTGGTCGAGCCCGGAGTTCACGGCACAGCTCGGCCAGGCGTCCGGCCCCTCTGCGGCGAGTACCTTCTCGGCGATGACGATCTGCTGGGCGCGGCTGGCGAGATCGGCGCGCGGAGCGTAGTCGAGGCCTCCGTACTTCTCCCAGACGCTCTGCGGGAACTGCAGCCCGCCGTAGTAGCCGTTACCCGTGTCGGCGCTCCACACCCCACCGCTCTCGCACTCGGCGACCGTGTCCCAGGTGGTGCTGGACGCCGCGTCAGCGCTGGTCACTCCCAGCAGCGGAAGAGCGATCCCCGCTCCGGTCACCCCTGCGGTGACGAAGACAGCCGGAGCCTGACGGGGGCGGCGGTGCCGACCGTTCCCGGAGAGCATGCGTTTTCGCCTTTCGAGAGACCGATGACGCCTGTCTGAGTCGAGTCGTCGGTAGAAGGTAATGAAACCTCCGAGGCATCACAAGTCGATGTAGTGGAGATCACGCACAGGTCACACGGCGATGTCGGTCAACTCATCGGGCTGGTCACGGGGTTGCCGGACAGAATGCCACCGGAAGCGTGCGCAGTCCGCGCATGATGAGCCCACCACGCCAGCGGAGTTCCTCCGGGTCCGCGTCCACCCGAAGGTCGGGCAGTCGGCGCAGCAGCGTGGCGATGGCCACCTGCCCCTCCAGCCGGGCCAGCGGGGCGCCGAGGCAGTAGTGGATGCCGTGCCCGTAACCGAGGTGCTGGTTGTCGCGGCGGGCGAGGTCCAGGGTGTCCGGCTGCTCGAACCGCTCCGGGTCCCGGTCCGCGGCCGCGAGCACCACCAGGACCGGCTCGCCCACCCCGATCCGCTGGCCGCCGAGTTCGAGCGGTTCGGTGGCGAAGCGCCAGGTGGCCAACTCCACCGGGCCGTCGTATCGCAGCAGTTCCTCCACGGCGCTCTCCAGAAGGGCGCTCTCCCCCGCGGCCAACGACTCCTGGAGCCGCTGCCGTTGGTCCGGGTTGCGCAGCAGCGCGTAACTCCCGTTGCCGATGAGGTTGACGGTGGTCTCGAAACCGGCGAACAGCAGGATGAAGGCCATCGCGGCCGCCTCGCCCTCCGTCAGGTGCTCACCGTGGTCACTGCTGCGGATCAGACCGGAGATGAGGTCGTCGCCGAGATCGGCGCGCTTGCGGTGGATCAGGTCGGTCAGATATTCGCGCATCTTCCGCACCGAACGGGCCACGCCGCCGCGAGAACCGCCGCCGTGACGGATCATCATCCCCGCCCAGTCCCGGAAGTCGTCCTGGTCCTCCCCTGGGACCCCGAGCAGGTCGCAGATGGCGTAGATGGGCAGCGGAAAGGCGAACTCGTGGATCAGGTCCGCCGTCCCCCGGGCCGCGAAACCGTCGATGAGGCCGTCGGCCAACTCCTGCACCCGGGGGGCGAACTCGGCCACGCGGCGGGGGGTGAACGCCTTCGAGACCAGCCGGCGGAGCCGGGTGTGGTCCGGCGGATCGATGTTCAGCAGGTGCGTCATCAGATCGGCGCCGCGCTCGCCGGGGATCCCGACCTTGCCCTTGGCGTGGGCGGCCTCGCTGTGGTGCGCGGGGTTCTTGGAGAGCCTGGCGTCCGCGAGGGCCTGCCTGGCGTCGGAGTACCGGGTCACCAGCCAGGCCTCGACACCGCTCGGGAGGACCGTGCGGTGCACCGGGCTGTGCTCTCGCAGCCAGGCGTAGGTCGGATAGGGGTCGGTGGCGAACTGCCAGGTGAAGAGGGCGGGCGGGGTGCGGGGGCACGACTGCGGAGACACCTGAGCACCGTATCCGGGGCGGTCGTTCTGGTGGTCGGGCGGTGCGGGGTGGGTGGTGCGGGGGTGCGGGGTGGGTGGTGCGGGCTCGTCGGTGGGTGGTGCGGGGGTGGGTCCTGCGCGGGTGGGGGTGCCGCGACCGTCTATTTACGGGGCCGTGCGGCTGAGCCTATCCACCTCAGGTCATTGAGCCCCGCAAATACACGGCAGCGTCTCGGCACCCCCACCCACTCCGGCCCCACCCCCTCCCGCCGGCGCCGACCTCACGGTCAGTTTTCGTGACCGGGCTGGCCTCCGCCCCTCCCGCCGGCGCCGACCTCACGGTCAGTTTTCGTGACCGGGCTGGCCTCCGCCCCTCCCGCCGGCGCCGACCTCGCGGTCAGTTTTCGTGACGGGGCTGGCCTCCGCCCCTCCCGTTGGCAGCTACCTTTCCGTCGTCTGGCGACCACCGGGTCGCCTCTGACCCTGCGGTCACCTTCTCGCCTTCGGGTTCCCCTGCCGGTCGACCCTCCGGTCATGGGGTGTGGGCTACGGGCTCTTCCAGGGGCTGGTCAGCCGGTGCCGTGACTGCTGCCGCCGCGGTGCCATTTGGGGCGCTCGGGCGGGGGGCCCTCGGAGCGGGAGTCGTGGCCTTCCTCTTCTTCCGGGATCTCCTCGGTGCGGCCGAACTCGTAGGGCATGTGGCGCCTGCCGTTGGGGTGCATCTCGTGGGAGTGCATCTTCGGCGGCTCGGTGATCTCTCCCTCACCCTCCGCCTCCTGGTGCCCGGGGCCGTGGTCCGGCGGGGTGGTGTGCCCGTACTCGTCCCGGGTCTGCCAGGAGCCGGCCCGCTTCTGCGGCTCGCGCCGCGGCAGGGGCTCACGGCTCCTGATCCGCCGGCCGTAGGCCACCGCGCCGATCAGCGCGGCCACGATCAGGATGCCCAGGATGAAGGGGGCGATGCCGATCAGCAGGGACCGTTCCGCCGCGAAGGTTTCCCAGCTCAGCTCGTACATGGCCGCCGGGTACCCGTGGTCGGTCCGGTCAATCGGAGCGCTCGGACTCCCGGATGGCGTCCCGATAGGCGCGGGCGGTGGCGCGCAGCGCCGCCTCCGGATCGACCCCGCTCCGCTCCGCCCGTATCGCCAGTTCCAGCAGGTCCCGGCCCACGCCCTCGTCCGCTTCCACCGGCGGCGGGACGTCCAGGCCCGCGGTGCGCGCCCGCCCCGCGAGTTTCGCGGCGAGCGCCAGCGCCGGCTGCCTGAGGGGAACGCCCTCCGTCACCGACTCGCGCCGCTTCTCCTCGGCCTTGGTCCGGAGCCAGTGCTCCCTGACCTCCTCGGCCGTGTCGGCGCTCTCCTCGCCGAAGACGTGCGGGTGGCGGCGGATGAGCTTGTCCACGATGGCGCCGGCCACGTCGTCGACGGAGAACGGCTCCTCCGGGTCCTCCTCCGCGATCCTGGCGTGGAAGACCACCTGGAGCAGAACGTCCCCCAGTTCCTCGCAGAGCGCCCTGCGGTCCCCCTCCTCGACCGCCTCGGCGAGTTCGTACACCTCTTCGAGTGCGTAGCGGATGAGGCTCTCGCTGGTCTGGGTGCTGCTCCAGGGACACTCGGCGCGGATGGTGTCCATGACCTGCACGAGGTCGATCAGCCGGGCACCGGGCAGGTCGTAGGAGGCGGGCAGCAGCTCCAGCTCCGGCATCGAGACCCTGCCGGATCCGGCGAGTCGGGCGAGCCCGTCGGTGAGTGGGCCGCCGCCCGTTCCGGCGGCGAGGACCACCACCGTGCGGCCTTCGGAGCCGGTGGCGGCGCAGTCGGCCACCAGCTGCTCGGCGGAGGGGTCCGCCTCCTCGACCTGGACGCCGGCCTCCCGCAGGTAGGGGAGCTGGGGGTGGTCGGGGTCGGCGCAGACCACCCGGTCGGCGCCGTGCAGCAGCTGCCAGGCGGGCCAGGAGAGCAGTCCCGGAGCGACCCGGTGGCTGGTGGTGAGCAGCACGATGCGGCCGGACGGTGGCACCTGGGCCGTGGCGGAGGCATTCACGGGTCGAACGTAACCCAGACCGCCGGCGCGTGGTGAAAAGTACGGAGTCCGCACTACCGGGTAGTGCGGACTCCGATTCGGGAGGAGCGGAGCCTCAGGCTTCTTCCCGCTCCGCGTCGTCCTTCTTCACCCAGGGCTGCTCGATGTTGCCGAGCTGCACCTGCTCGTTGTCCCAGGCGCCGTAGCGGGGGTTGACCTCGATGGCCAGTTTCTTCGAGGTCTGCTGGACGGTGGCGATGACCTTCGCCTGTCCGCTCTGGGTCCGGCCGTCGACGCCGAGCGCCGTGGTCAGCTTCTCCATGAGCACCTGGTTGCGGATCGTCTGGTCCACCTGGTTGGGGGCGATGGAGTACTGCTGGAGCCAGATCTGGCGGAGCCGCTTGGCACCGCCCGCGCCTCGCTCCGCCAGTTCCCTGCTCTCCTCGACGTCGGCGCGGGTGACGGTCACGCCGGCGTCCTCGGCGGCCTGCTCCAGCACCCGGTTGAAGATCATGCTGTGCAGGGTTGCCCGGTTGAGCTGGCCGGTCCCCTTCATCAGCTGCTCGGACTGGTCACTGGCGCGCTGGGCGTCGCGGATGTCCTGCACCTGGGCCTGGAGTTCGGAGACGGCGATCCGCTCACCGCCGACCACGGCCGCGGCCCCGCTCTGCGAAGCGCCTTCGCCACCGCAGGCCGTGAGGAGCGGCGAGGCGAGGAGCACCGCGGCGGCGGTGAGCCCGATCCCCCGACTCTTGGTGGCGAACGGAGGAAGTCCCCCGGTGGAACGCGGCATCTGAAGCCTCCTGGCGAGCAATTTCTGCGGCGGTGCATCGACCAATCGTTGATCGATGTTAGGGACTAGGCGGGATCGTAGCTACTGGTTCCGCCAAGACTTCGGGCGGCCGGGATCAGGTGCATGCCAGGAGCAGCCCTTAGGGGACCTTCCGCACGGGCCCCCACCCGGGGTTCGTACCACCGGATGAGGGGAGCGGGCCGACCGTTTCCGTAGGCTTGTGGCATCGAAAGCGCCGGCTGGCCTCCCGGGGGGGAAGGCCGGCTTCACCGACAACGCCGTACCGCGCGCCGTTCGGTAGCGCTCTGCGGAAAACCAGCAGGCTGGGTATCGGGCTGTCGGCCCCGGACTTCTGTATGAGGAGAAATAGCGTGACAACGGCTGTGCAAGCGCCCAAGGCCGGGGGGAGTGATGGACATGCGGCCATCGCCGCTCGGGCCCGTCAGGTGGTCAAGGCCTACGGCTCGGGCGAGACCAGGGTCATGGCGCTCGACGGCGTCGACGTGGACATCGCCCGCGGTCGGTTCACCGCGATCATGGGACCGTCCGGTTCGGGCAAGTCCACCCTGATGCACTGCCTCGCCGGGCTCGACAGCGTCACCTCGGGCGAGATATTCATCGACGAGACCGAGATCACCGGGCTGCGGGAGAAGAAGCTCACCCAGCTCCGCCGGGACCGGATCGGGTTCATCTTCCAGGCGTTCAACCTGCTGCCCACCCTGAACGCCCTGGAGAACATCACCCTCCCGATGGACATCGCCGGCCGCAAGCCCGACCAGGCCTGGCTCGACCAGGTGGTGGACACGGTCGGCCTCTCCGGCCGCCTCAAGCACCGCCCCACCGAACTCTCCGGCGGCCAGCAGCAGCGCGTCGCCGTCGCCCGCGCCCTGGCGGCCCGACCCGAGATCATCTTCGGTGACGAGCCGACCGGGAACCTCGACTCCCGGGCCGGCGCCGAGGTGCTCGGCTTCCTCCGCCGGTCCGTGGACGAACTGGGTCAGACCATCGTCATGGTCACCCACGACCCGGTGGCCGCCGGCTACGCCGACCGCGTCGTCTTCCTCGCCGACGGCCGCATCGTCGACGAGATGTACGAGCCCAGCGCCGAGACCGTGCTGGACCGGATGAAGGCCTTCGACGCTCGCGGGAGAGTCTCGTGACCATCTTCAGGACCTCGGTGCGCAACTTCCTGGCGCACAAGGGGCGGATGGCGCTCTCCGCGATCGCGGTGGTGCTGTCGGTGGCCTTCGTCTGCGGCACGCTGGTGTTCACGGACACCATGAACACCACCTTCGACAAGCTGTTCGCCGACACCGCCGCCGATGTCACGGTCTCCCCGAAGCAGGCCAAGGGCGGCGAGGAGGTACCGGCGACCGGCAAGCCGGAGACCGTCCCCGCCTCCGCCGTGACCGAACTGCGCGGCACCGCGGGGGTGCAGCGCGCCGTCGGCATGGCCGAGAGCATGGGCGTCACCATCGTCGACGGGGACAACAACAACCTGAGCCCGTCCACCGGTGCTCCGACCATCGCCGGCAACTGGAACAGCGAGTCGGCGAAGTCGATGGACATCACCTCGGGCCGCGCTCCTCGCAGCGCCGGCGAGGTGATGCTGGACGCCGACACGGCCGAGAAGCATCACCTGAAGGTGGGCGACAAGCTCCGCACCATCGCCGTGACCGGCGACTGGACCGCCAGGATCTCCGGCATCGCCGCCTTCCAGACCACCAACCCGGGCGCCGCGATCGTCTTCTTCGACACCGCGACCGCCCAGCAGAAGCTGCTCGGCTCCGCCGACGCGTACTCCAGCATCGCGCTCACCGCCGAGCAGGGCGTCAGCCACGAGCAGCTGAAGAAGAGCGTGAGCGAGGCGCTGGGCGACGACTACAAGGTGGCCACCGCCGCCGAGACCTCCGCCGAGAACCAGAACGACATCGGCTCCTTCCTCGATGTGCTGAAGTACGCGCTGCTCGGCTTCGCCGGCATCGCCCTGCTGGTCGGCATATTCCTGATCGTCAACACCTTCTCCATGCTGGTGGCCCAGCGGACCCGGGAGATCGGGCTGATGCGGGCCATCGGCTCCAGCCGCCGGCAGGTGAACCGCTCGGTGCTCATCGAGGCGCTGCTGCTGGGGATCGTCGGGTCGGTCGTCGGTGTCGGCCTGGGCGTGGGCCTGGCCGTGGGGCTGATGAAGCTCATGGGGCAGGCCGGCATGAAGCTCAGCACGGCCGACCTGACCATCAAGGCGACCACCCCGGTCGTCGGGCTGGCGCTCGGCATCGTGGTCACGGTGGTCGCCGCCTACCTGCCCGCCCGCCGGGCCGGCAAGATCTCGCCGATGGCCGCGCTCCGGGACACCGGGGTGCCGGCCCGCAGCAGGACCGGCCGGCTCAGGGCCGTGCTCGGGGCGCTGCTGACCCTCGCGGGTGCGGCCGGGCTGGTGGCCGCCGGCCGGGCCGACGAGGCCGCTGAGGGCTCGCAGTACCTGGCGCTCGGCATCCTGCTCAGCCTCATCGGGTTCGTGGCCCTCGGCCCGCTGCTCGCCGGCTTCGTGGTGCGGGTGCTCAGCGCCGTGCTGCTGCGGGTGTTCGGCTCGGTCGGCCGCCTGGCGGAGCGGAACGCGCTGCGCAACCCGCGTCGTACCGGCGCCACCGGAGCGGCGCTGATGATCGGCCTCGCGCTGGTCGCCAGCCTGTCGGTCGTGGGGTCCTCCATGGTCGCCTCGGCCACCGAGGAACTCGACCGGACGGTCGGCGCCGACTTCATCGTCCAGTCGGACTCCTTCCAACCGATCAACCCGCAGGTGGAGCAGAAGATCCGGGAGACGCCCGGTCTGGAGCGGGTCACCGACTACAAGTGGGTGGACGTCACGCTGACCACCCCGGACGGCTGGTCCGCGAAGGAGCACCTGACCGCCGCCAGCCCTTCGTACGCCGAGGACGTCCGGGTGGAGACGGTCGAGGGCAAGCTGTCGGACGCCTACCAGAAGGACGGCATCTCCGTCGACGAGGGCTTCGCGAAGAAGCACGGCCTCGCCCTCGGGGACCGGATCGGGGTCGCCTTCACCGGCGGCCAGACCGCCCAGCTCCGGGTCAAGGCGATCACTCCGGACGACCGGAACGTCGACCGGGGCTCGATGTACACGAGCATCGAGACCGTCCGGCAGTACCTGCCGGCCGACCGGATGCCGCTGAACGTACTGATGTTCGCCAAGGCCGAGGACGGCAAGTCCGAGCAGGCCTTCGCCGCGCTGAAGTCGCAGCTCGCGGAGTACCCGCAGTACCAGGCGCGGGACCAGGTCGAGTACAAGGAACTGCTGCAGGACCAGATCGGCCAGCTTCTCAACATGGTCTACGGTCTGCTCGCCCTGGCGATCATCGTGGCCGTCCTGGGCGTGGTGAACACCCTGGCGCTCTCCGTGGTGGAGCGCACCCGGGAGATCGGCCTGATGCGGGCCATCGGTCTGTCCCGTCGCCAGCTGCGCCGCATGATCCGGTTGGAGTCGGTGGTCATCGCCCTCTTCGGCGCCCTGCTCGGTCTCGGCCTGGGGATGGGCTGGGGCACGGCGGCCCAGCGGCTGCTGGCCCTGGAGGGCCTGGAGGTGCTGGACATCCCCTGGCCGACGATCATCGCGGTCTTCGCCGGCTCCGCGGTGGTCGGCCTGGTGGCCGCGCTGGTGCCGGCGTACCGAGCAGGCCGGATGAACGTGCTGAACGCCATCGCCACCGAGTGAGTTCCGTACACCCCGCCGCCCCTGTCCGCTGAGCGGACGGGGGCGGCGCCGTGGAAGCAACGGCAGCGGGCGCTGAAGGCCGGAAGGGCCACAGCCAGACCAGCAGAGACACGGCAACCCCCGACCGGCAACGGGAGGGGTCGGCCAGACCGAAGGACAGGGCGGCTGCTGACTGCCAGCGGGAGGGGTGGGGCCGGAGTGGGTGGGGGTGCCGAGACGCTGCCGTGTATTTGCGGGGCTCGACGCCCCGAGGTTGATCAGCTCCGCCGCAGGGCCCCGTAAATAGACGGTCGCGGCACCCCCACCCACTCCGGCCCCCGCCCCCGCACCGACCAGCGCCCCCGCACCCCCAGACCGCGCGCGACGTATTCTGGATTCCAGTGCCACGACCGGCGCGGCTGAGACCGCCGGCCGGGCGCTTCAGGACCCGGCCGTCCGCCGTCCCGCCGCAGCGGGCGAGGACGTTGTCGGGTGGTTCGCGTTGTCACCAGGATGGATTGCCGCCCACATGAGCCTGCACGGTCTGCTCGATGTCGTCGCCGATGAGCCCGGGCTCGCCGAGGCGGTCCGAGCCGCTTCGGAGGGTAACCGTTCGCATCTCGACCTGGTGGGCCCGCCGGCCGCCCGCCCGTTCGCCGTCGCCGCCCTCGCCCGGTCCGCCGGGCGGCCGGTGCTGGCCGTCACCGCCACCGGCCGGGAGGCCGAGGACCTCGCCGAGGCGCTGCGCTCGCTGCTGCCGCCCGAGATGGTGGTGGAGTACCCGTCCTGGGAGACCCTCCCGCACGAGCGGCTCTCGCCGCGTTCGGACACCGTCGGACGGCGGCTCGCCGTCCTGCGCCGGCTGAGCCACCCGAGTCTTGAGGACCCCGACAACCCCGCCACCGGGCCGGTGAGCGTGGTGGTCGCCCCGGTGCGCGCGGTGCTCCAGCCCCAGGTGAAGGGGCTCGGCGAACTCCGACCGGTGAGTCTGGCCGGCGGGCAGAGCGCCGACCTCCAGGAGGTCGTGGAAGCGCTCGCCGCCGCGGCCTACGCCCGCGTCGAGATGGTCGAGAAGCGCGGGGACTTCGCGGTCCGCGGCGGCATCCTCGATGTCTTCCCGCCCACCGAGGAACACCCCGTCCGGGTGGAGTTCTGGGGCGACGAGGTCGAGGAGATCCGCTACTTCAAGGTGGCCGACCAGCGTTCCCTGGAAGTGGCCGAGCACGGGCTCTGGGCCCCACCGTGCCGGGAGCTGCTGCTCACCGAGGAGGTGCGGCGGCGGGCCGCGGCTCTCGCCGAGGAGCATCCCGAGTTGGGCGACCTGCTGGGCCGGATCGCCGAGGGCATCGCCGTGGACGGCATGGAGTCCCTGGCCCCGGTGCTGGTCGACGAGATGGAGCTGCTGCTCGACGTGCTGCCCCAGGGGAGCATGGCGGTGGTCTGCGATCCGGAGCGGGTGCGCACCCGGGCCGCCGACCTGGTCGCCACCAGCCAGGAGTTCCTGCACGCCTCCTGGGCGGCCAGCGCGGACGGCGGGCAGGCCCCCATCGACCTGGGCGCGGCCTCGCTGCGCGGCATCGCCGAGGTCCGGGAGCGTGCCCGGGAACTCGGCATGATGTGGTGGTCGGTCAGCCCGTTCGCCGCGGACCAGGACCTGGAGGAGGACGGCGACACCCTGACGCTCGGCCTGCGCGCCCCCGAGACCTACCGCGGCGACACCGCCCGGGCGCTCGCCGACACCAAGGGCTGGCTCTCCGACGGCTGGCGCACGGTCTACGTCACCGAGGGCCACGGCACCGCGAGCCGTACCGTCGAGGTGCTGGGCGGCGAGGGGGTCCCGGCCCGGCTCGACAGCGACCTCGGCACGCTCACCCCCTCCGTAGTGCATGTCTCCTGCGGCTCGCTGGAGCACGGCTTCGTCGCTCCGGGGCTGCGGCTCGCCGTGCTCACCGAGACCGACCTCTCGGGCCAGCGGACGGCCGGCAAGGAGATCGGCCGGATGCCGGCCCGGCGCCGCAAGACGATCGACCCGCTGACCCTGCAGACCGGTGACTTCATCGTCCACGAGCAGCACGGCGTCGGCCGCTACATCGAGATGGTGCAGCGCACGGTGCAGGGTGCGACCCGCGAGTATCTGCTGGTGGAGTACGCGCCGGCCAAGCGCGGCCAGCCCGGCGACCGGTTGTTCGTGCCGACCGACCAGTTGGAGCAGGTCACCAAGTACGTCGGCGGTGAGGCCCCGACCCTGCACCGGCTCGGCGGCGCGGACTGGACGAAGACCAAGGCGCGGGCGAAGAAGGCCGTCAAGGAGATCGCCGCTGACCTGATCAAGCTCTACTCGGCGCGGATGGCCGCCCCCGGTCACGCCTTCGCCGCCGACTCGCCCTGGCAGCGGGAGCTGGAGGACGCCTTCCCGTACGCCGAGACACCCGACCAGCTCACCACCATCGCGGAGGTGAAGGACGACATGGAGAAGTCGGTCCCGATGGACCGGCTGATCTGCGGCGACGTCGGCTACGGCAAGACCGAGATCGCCGTCCGGGCGGCGTTCAAGGCCGTCCAGGACGGCAAGCAGGTGGCCGTCCTGGTGCCCACCACGCTCCTGGTCCAGCAGCACTTCAGCACCTTCTCCGAGCGGTACGCGCAGTACCCGGTGGTGGTGAGGGCGCTCTCCCGGTTCCAGTCGGACAGCGAGGCGAAGGCGGTGTTGGAGGGGCTCCGGGAGGGCTCGGTGGACGTGGTCATCGGCACCCACCGGCTGTTCTCCTCCGAGACGAAGTTCAAGGAGCTGGGACTGGTCATCGTCGACGAGGAGCAGCGTTTCGGCGTCGAGCACAAGGAACAGCTCAAGAAGCTCCGCGCCAACGTGGACGTGCTGACCATGTCCGCCACCCCCATCCCGCGCACCCTGGAGATGGCGGTCACCGGTATCCGGGAGATGTCGACGATCACCACCCCGCCGGAGGAGCGGCACCCGGTGCTGACCTTCGTCGGCCCCTACGAGGAGAAGCAGATCGGCGCGGCCGTCCGCCGGGAGCTGCTGCGGGAGGGGCAGGTCTTCTACATCCACAACCGGGTCGAGTCGATCGAGCGTGCGGCGGCCCGGCTGCGGCAGATCGTGCCGGAGGCGCGGATCGCCATCGCGCACGGGCAGATGTCGGAGTCGGCGCTGGAACGCGTGGTGGTGGACTTCTGGGAGAAGAAGTACGACGTGCTGGTCGCCACCACGATCGTGGAGAACGGCATCGACATCTCCAACGCCAACACGCTGATCGTGGAGCGGGGCGACAACTTCGGCCTCTCCCAACTGCACCAGCTGCGCGGCCGGGTCGGCCGGGGGCGGGACCGCGGCTACGCCTACTTCCTCTACCCGCCGGAGAAGCCGCTCACCGAGACCGCCCACGAACGGCTGGCCACCATCGCCCAGCACACCGAGATGGGTGCGGGCATGTACGTGGCGATGAAGGACCTGGAGATCCGGGGCGCGGGCAACCTGCTGGGCGGCGAGCAGTCCGGCCACATCGCCGGGGTCGGCTTCGACCTGTACGTGCGGATGGTGGGCGAGGCGGTCGCCGACTACCGGGCGGCGCTGGAAGGGGAGAGCGAGGAGGAGCCGCCGCTGGAGGTGAAGATCGAACTTCCGGTGGACGCGCACATCCCGCACGACTACGCGCCGGGTGAGCGGCTGCGGCTGCAGGCCTACCGCTCGATCGCCGCGGCGGCCTCGGAGGCGGAGATCGCCGCGGTCCGGGAGGAGCTGACCGACCGCTACGGCAAGCTGCCGGAGCCGGTGGAGAACCTGCTGCTGGTGGCCGGGCTGCGGGTGCTGGCACGGTCCTGCGGCGTCACCGACATCACCCTGCAGGGCTCCAACATCCGCTTCGGCCCGGTGGAACTGCGTGAGTCCCAGGAGTTGCGGCTGAAGCGGCTGCATCCCCGGGCGGTCCTCAAGCCGGCCACCCGGCAGCTGCTGGTGCCACGTCCGGCGACGGCCAGGATCGGCGGCAAGCCTCTGGTGGGCCGGGAGCTGCTGGCGTGGACCGGCGAGTTCCTCACGACCATCGTGTCCTGATCTCCCGCCGCGGCCCGTCCTGCGGCTCAGTCCTCTGAGCCGGGGGGCGCGGCCGGGCCGGGGACGGTGTTCATCCCCCTGCCGGTGAGCGTGGCGAGGGTCGCGCGGACGTGCTCCAGCTGCGAGCTGACCTCGTCGGCGCGGTCCGCGTGTTCCCGGAGGACCCGGTCGGTCTCCCGCTCGGTGGCCTGTGCCCGGGAGCGGGCCAGTGCGAGGATCTCCGCCGCCTCCGCCTCCGCCTGGGACCGCAGGCGCGCCGCGATCTCCTCCGCCTGCCCGTGTGCGGCGCGGGCCTCGGTGAGCAGGCGTTCCGCCCGCTCACCCAGCTCGGTCACGCGGGCGTCCCCCGCCGTCTCGGCCTCGGCGAACTCCTGGTCGGCCCGTTCCCGCCACCGGGCCAGCTCCGTCTCCTGGTCGGCGAGGATCGTGGCGGCCTGCTCCCGGGACTCCCGCAGACCGACGGCCGCCTCGTTGGTGAGTTCCTCGGCCTCGGTGCGAGCCGTGCCGATCAGCTGCTCCGCCTCCCGACGAGCACCGGTCACATGCTCCTCGGCCCAGCGGTCGGCCTCGGCCAGCACCTGCTTCGCGTGCCCGCGGGCGCTCTGCCGCAGCGTGTGACCGCGTTCCTCCTCGACGCTCCGCAGTTCGTCCGCGGTGGCCTCGGCGGCGGCGCGGAGGTCGGCTGCTTCGGCCTCGGCCATCGCCAGCAGCTCCTGGGCGCGGGGGCCGAGCTCCCGGTAGGTCTGCGGGGCCGCCCGTTCGGCCTGCTCCCGCAGCCGCTCCAGCTCCTCCTCCATCTCCTTGGCCAGCAGCGTGAGGCGAGCCGCCCGCTCCCATGCCTCGTCCCGCTCGGTGGCCAGCCCGGTGACGGCGCGGTCGACCTGTTCGGGCCGGTAGCCGCGCTCCCGGCCACGTGCGACGGCGAAGTCGTAGCGTGCCGCGGACCCACTCGCACTCATCCTCAAGCCCCTTTAGCCCGGTAGGTGGAGATCACACTTCGGTAGCACATCATCCTGGATGCGAATGAAACACACACAATGCGACACTCCGCCATACATACGCCAAAGCCCCGACTCCGCTCCCTCCCGGGTCGCGGCGGCCCCTGCCTCATCCGTTCGGCGGCATGCTGTGGCGAACGCCGCGGACCTCCAGGACGGTCGAAGGGTCCGCAGAAGCCAAGACCTCAGGGGTTTCCATGGTGATCAAGAAGCTGCACGACATGGGACTGCGCAGTGACCACGCCTACACGGCGGCCGTGGCGTCGATCGGGCTGGCCTTCCTCTCCTGGGCCGGCTCGCTGAAGGGGGAGTCGGCAAGCACGGACAGAGCCGACCGTTGGGGAATCTTCGTGGGCGAATGGGCACCCACGTTCTTCGGCCTGGGCTTGGCACTGGCCAAGTACGAGGAGCGCTGAGGTCCGCCCGACACCCCTGACGGACCAGCGCACGGAGCCGGGTCCCCGCGCGTCACGCGGCGAACCCGGCTCCACCCTGGTCGGCCCTCAGCCGGCCGACCGGATCAGAACAACCCGTCCCACATCTGCTCCAGCAGCACCGCCCACCAGTTCTCCGGCGAGGCGAGCGCCGGCGGGTCGAGCGAGGCCAGCTGGGCCTGGAAATCGACCGTCCAGCGGCCCGCCTGCTCAGGGGTGAGCCCGAACCGCAGCCGCCACATCCGACCGAGCAGCCCGAGGCAGCGGGTGAACTCCGGCAGCCCCGAGTTGACGAACTGCGTCGGCGCGGGCTGCCCGTCCACCCCTTCGAGCGGTACCGCCACGATGTGCGCCGTGCCGTACTGCACACAGAGCTGCCGGCCGTAGTCGTTGCCCATGACCAGGTAGGAGCCGGCGTCGGCGGCGGGACGCACACCGCGTTCGGCGGCGAGTTCGGCGAGCGTGGGCACCGGGCGGCCGGGCTGGGCCTGCGCCCAGAAGAACGGCCCGAAGTCCACCGGCAGCCCGGCCCAGACGAGGAGCTGCGCGACGATCTCCGGCACCCCCTGCCGGGAGACCGCCCGCTGGTCGAACCGGAAGACGCCCTGCGGACCGAAGCCCTGCAGCAGCTCGTGGGCGATGCCCTCGACCGGAACCGGCGGCACCGGCGGCACCTGGCTCGGGTGCGGCAGCGGCACCCGGTTCGGCGCGGGGCGTGCCGGCCCGTCCGCGACCTGGTGCAGTTCACCCTGGTGCTCGACGAGGTGGCGTACCCCCTGCTGGCGGCTGGCGTGGTCGGCGCCGTATGGAGCCGTGTGGCTGATGCGCACCTGGGGCCAGGTCTCGCGCACCATCCGAGCGCAGTAGCCGCCCGGCAGGTCGCAGGACTCCAGTTCGGTGTGGAGTTCCAGCACCTGCTGGGGCGGCACGTTCATGGCGCGCAGCTCGTGCAGGATCTGCCACTCGGGGTGTGGTGTGCCGGGCGCGGAGCGCCGGATCACCTGCTGCTCGGAACCGTCCTGCGCCCGGTAGCGGAGGACGGCCATGTAGCCGGGTCCGACCATGGCCGGCCCGCCGGGCTGGGCCTGCGGGTAGCCGTAGCCGGGGGGAACCTGCCCTCCGGCAGGCGGCATCCCGGGGGCACCGGGGGCCATGCCGCCGGGGGCACCCGGCGGTCCCGGCGGTCCCGGCGGGCCGGGGTGACCGCCGGTGCCCGATCCGGCGAGCATCGTGGCGGCGTGGTGCATCCCGCCGCCCGTTCCCCCACCGGCCGGCGGTGGAGGCGGAGGCGGAGGAGGTGTGCCGGGGCCGGCACCGGGGACACCGGGCGGCCCCGGTGGCGGCGGGGTCCCCGGCCCGCCGCCGGCGCCGGGCAGGCCCGAGCCGTTGGTGTCGGCCAGCATCGTGGGTGCGTGGTGCACCCCGCCGCCCCCCGGACCCCCGCCGGGCGGAGGAGGAGGCGAAGGCGGGGGAGGTGTGCCGGGACCGGCGCCGGGGGCGCCGGGCGGCCCGTCCGGGCCGGCTGCCGGCTGGGGCGGATAGCCGGGCGCGGGCACCCCCGGGGCGCCCGGTCCGGAGCCCGGTGGCCCGGGGACCCCGGGCGGCGGTGGGGTGTTCGGCCCCGGGCCGGGCCCGCGGGCGGTGGCCTCGGCGGCGATGTCGGCGGCGCCGGGTGGCGGGGTGCCCGGCCCCGGCAGGTCCATGGCCGGGGCGATGGCCGTCGGGGGCAGTGCGCTGCCGCTGGACATCAGCTGGGTCTTGGCCTCGGAGCTGTCGCCGGCCGGGGCCGGCTCGTCCCCGTGCTCCACCAGCGGTGCGGCGAAGACGGTCTGGGGCAGACCGACGGACCGGTCGCTGTCGTCGCCCCCTCCCGAGGTGTCGGTGCCGGCCCACGGGGTGCCGTCGGTGTCCGCCTCGCCGGGGCCGCCGGTCGGCTCGGAAGCCGGGGCCGCCGGGCCGGTCGGGCGGTGGTCCGGGATGCCCATCTTGTCGGCGGCGTCCTGCAGCCACTGGGGCGGAGTCAGCAGGAAGGAGGTGGCCTCCAGATCCACTCGGCGCGGCGGTTCCGGCTCCGCCCGGTCGTCCTCGCCCTGAGGGGCTCCGTACCACTCCCGGTAGGCCCGGATGACATCGCTCACCGGCAGGTCCGGCCAGAGCGTGGTGTCACCGCTGTCCCCCGCTACCACCAGCAGCGAGCGCCCACCGCCGGTGGCCGGGCCGTCGGCGCGGTCCTCGGCCCAGACCACGAAGCCCAGGTCGAACTCCCGCACCCGGACCTCGCGGCGGTGTTCGGCGGGCACCTCGGCGTTGATCCACCGTTCGCCCTGCTCCTGTGCCTGCGCGAAGGTCACCATCGCCGCCTCATCCCTCCACCGGGACGACGTGCGCGAAGCCGCCGTCCACCATCAGGTTCGCCACCGTCTCCAGCTCCGGGGGGCTGCCCACCAGCCGCTTGAGGAAGACGTCGAAGTCCTCTCCGCAGGGCAGCAGCAGCTGCTCGACGCGTTCCTGGGTGGAGGCGCCGTCGCGGTCCCGGGCGTCGTCGTAGGCGCAGAACCACACCGAACCGACCGCCTGCCCCTTCACCTTGACCGCGAGGATCCCGCCCTGGACGAAGGCGACCCCCAGGTAGTCCTTGGTCAGGTGGTCGCGGAGGCACTTGTTGACGTAGACCAGGTCGTTGACGGCCGCTTCGTCGCGCAGTGTGAAGAAGGGCTGGTCGACCAGGAGGCCGAGTTCGGCGTCGAGCCCGAGGCCGACGGGGGCGCAGCCGCCGGCCGCCTTCAGGAACGAGCGGTACGCGTCGGGGAGCCGGTAACCGAGGCTCTCCTCGGCCTCGGCGACCCGCGCTTCCGAGAGGGACGTGCCCCTGGGGAGCTTGAAGTGGACCGGACGGGTCTCCTGGAGCGGCCGGGTGCCTCGCTTGCCCTGGTCCACCGGTGCGGTGGCCAGGCCGCCGTGGTGGCGCAGCAGCGCCTTCACCTCGACCGGTATCAGCTCCATCCGGCGGCTGTCGGGGACGTGGTGCCAGGTCCAGCCGTGCGGCGTGGCCACCGGCGGGAGGCTCTCCCAGAGTTCGTGGCCGTCGGCGTGGAGCGCCGCGTTGGCCGACACGTAGTCGGTGAGCCGGAGTTCGTCGACGCCGAAGCCGTCCGGCGGGTCGGCGATCTGTGCCGCCGCTCTGGCGTACGGCGAGAAGTCCGGGTATCCGTCGGCGTCGACCGATACTCCTTTCGGGTATCTGGTCACACGGACCGGGTCCGGGAAGTGCACGACCTGCCCGGCATAGGCCGCATTCGGTGGCGAGGCCTGCTGACCGAGCCGACCTGTCGTCATGGCGGTTGCCCCCTGCTGCGTCTGCGTACTGCGCACACCCTATGCGCTGCCGCCGGGCCGGATGCCTCGCCGTGGAGGACTTCCCGCAGCTCACGGGGGAGGAGGGCGGAGCGCGGGCCGGCGCCGCGCTACGGAAAGTGACTCGCCGCCCTCCGCGGTCGTTGACGGATGGTACGGAACCACGGCCGGGCAGCCGAGATACGATTACGCTACGTCATATTTTCAGAGCATCTTGGGAAGATGGGCCCACCACTACGACGCACCCGTAAGGGGCTGCTAGCTTCCAGATCACCTGCACGTTTGGCAGGCTTTGCCGCGCGACCGGGGGACCGCACCGGAGGGGAAGCGTGATCAGGAACACAGCAGAGCAGGTCGGAGAGGCCACGCCGGGTGATGTACCCCGGCAGGACGGGGGTGGGGTCCCGGACGTCACCGCGGGTGACCCGGGCCCCCCGGTTCTCCGGCACCGCAGGGACGGCATCCTGCCCGCTGTGGGCGCCGCCCTCTCGGTGGGCGGGGAGACCCTCACCGCCACCGCCGGGCGCACCGACCGGCCGCCGGAGCTCCACCCGCTGGTCCGGGAGTTCCTCGACGCCCTCCCCACCGAGCAGCGCGAGCGTTCCCTCGGCCGGTGCCCCGAAGCCGTCCTGCTCTCCCGCTACCTGACCACCGTGGACCGGGCCCGGGGCAAGCGCGCCGCCCGCAGGCCGTTGAGCCCGGCCGACGCCCGCCGGGCGCTCCGGAACGCGAAGCTCACCGCCCGGCACATCCGGGAGGACGGCGACCCGCGGCACGGCGGTTACGCTCCACCGTGCCGTTCCTGCGAACCGCTGCTCCGGCACTTCGGAGTACGCCCGGTGGACCCGGCCGAGCCGACCCCGCGAGGAGCCTGAGGTGCCGAACCCGGGCCGACCGCCCCTCTCCGAGCGCCACTTCCCCGACACCGTCCGGGAGGCCCTGCACCGAGCCGGCTGGCACCCCGGACGGCGGGACATACGGCAGGCGGAGATCTGGGCGGACACCCTCCACGGGTACGTCTCGCCGGCCGGCCACCGGCACACCATCCTGCCCGCGGCCGTCGAGGCCTGGGCCGCGTTCGGCGGACTGCGGGTGGCCGCCCCGGGACCGGGCCGCGAGATCGCGCCGACGGAACTGCTCATCGACCCGTTGTGCGGTCTGCACCTCGCCCGCACCTTCGCCGACCTCGGCCGCGCGCTGGGGACGGACATCTGCCCGCTCGGCGAGGAGGCCCCGGGCCCGGACGGTCCGGGCGGAGGCCGGGCCGCGCTGGCCATGGACAGCGACGGCCGGGTCTACAGCCTCGACCACACCGGGGACTGGTATCTCGGCCGGGACGTCGAGGAGGCGCTCACCCGGCTGCTCACCGGCTGCTGCCCCGTCCGGCTCAGCCCGGTGGGTGGTTGATCCGGGGCGCGGTTGGTCAGCGGTTGATCCGGGGCCCGGCTCACCCATCGGCCCCCTCGGACACCGGCCGGAAGCGGTCCGCGGAGGCCCGCGGGGAGGTGCGGGCCAGGGCACGCGGTACGGACCGCTGTCAGCGGGAGCGGTCCGGCAGCACCGCCGACACCCGGAAACCACCGCTCTCGGTCGGCCCGTAGACGAAGCCGCCCCCCAACACCGCCACCCGCTCCTTCATCCCCAGCAGTCCGTTGCCTCCGCTCGGCAGACCGGCGTCCGATCCACCGCCCGAGGGCTCGTTCTCGACGAGCACCGCGATCTCGGCCTCCCGGTGCGCCACCCGGACCCTGGTCCTGGCCCCCGAGGCGTGCTTGTGCACATTGGTTAGCGCTTCCTGGACCACCCGGTAGGCCGTCTGCTCGACCGACGGCGGGTAGCTCCGCCCCTCCCCCTCGACCAGCAGTTCCACGGACATCCCGGCGGTGCGGGACTGATCGAGGAGCGTCTCCAGCTCTCCGAGCGTGGGCCCTTCGGCCACGGGCGCCGATCGGCCCCCGTCGGGGGCGGCGCCGCTTCCGACCGCCCCGACCGGTGACCGCGCGCCCGGCAGCGGGGCCGTTCGCCCGCCCGCCCCGGCCCCGGGGCGCTCCGGGACGGCCGCGGGGTCCTGGGCCGAGGACGGCACGCCGCCGGACCGCACTGCCGCGCCCGCCTGGCCGGGCGGGTCGTCCTGCCCCGGCTTGGCCCGCAGCACCCCGAGCATCTCGCGCAGTTCGGTCAGCGCCTGCCGCCCCATGTCCGCCACGAGACCGGCGTTCTTCGCCGCCCGGTCCGGGTCCTTGACCGCCACCGCCTGGAGCGCCGTCGCGTGCACCACCATCAGGCTCACCCGGTGGGCCACCACGTCGTGCATGTCCCGGGCTATCCGGGTCCGCTCCTCGCTACGGGCCCACTCGGCCCGTTCCTCGGCCCGCTCGGCCAGCAGCGAGAGCTCCCGCTCCAGTCCGTCGGCCCGCTCCCGGAGGCTCTCCACCAGCCGTCGGCGGGCCGCCACGTAGAGGCCGAGGAACACCGGTGGCGCGGTCGCGCCGAACGACACCAGCAGCGAGACCGGCAGCGACGCCCAGGCGGGGGTGCCCAGGTCCTCCTGCTGGAGTCCCTGGTCGAAGCGGATCGAGGTGACCAGCAGCGTCCCTCCGAGCGACATACCGGTGAGCAGGACGATGATCCGGCGCGGCACCTCCGGGGAGGCGGCGAGGGTGTAGAGCCCGACGACGCTCAGCAGGAAGCCCATGCCCGCCGGGGTGACCGCCACCGAGACCAGGACCACCGCGACCGGCAGCCGCCGCCGCAGCAGCATGGTCGCTCCGGCGAGCACCCCCAGCGCCACCGCGACCGGCACCGGGATGCGGGCCTCGTCGGCGAAGGACAGTCCCTGTTCGGCGCACTCCAGGACGGAGACGACCGTCAGCAGGAGGTCGAGGAACATGCTCCGCCGTCGCGACCACCACCACGGACCGGTCGGCGCGGGGCGCGCGCCCGCCGCCTCCGTCTCCCCCGCTGTCGTCATGGGGCCAGCCTAAGGGCTGCCCCGTCGCCCCCGGTGGGCCCGATGCCTGTCGCGTAACCGCTGGTGGATCAGTGCACGGCAGCGGACGCAGCGGGCTGCGGGGCGGATCCGCCCGCGTTCCGGAGGGCGTTCGTCACCCACCGTGCCGGCACGGCTGCCGCGGGGTGGTCGAGCGGGTGTTTCGGCGAAGCACCGTCGCGTCCCGGGCCGGTGTTGCGGCATAGTGGTACCGCTCGATCCGGCAGCCACCGGCAGACGGATCGGGTACAGAGCGATCCGCCGTGGTGTAATCGGCAGCACTCCTGGTTTTGGTCCAGTAAGTCCGGGTTCGAGTCCTGGCGGCGGAGCTCTCTCTCGACCGGTGGCGCAACCCCGGTTCCCCCGGCCCCGGTTCGGGCTTTTCCCACTTCTACCGACCCCGCCCGCGTTTCCGGTCAAAAGGGCACCGGTATCCTTCGGGTGTCCGTCACCCGAAGCCGAAGGGCATCCCGTGAGCGCCAACCGCCCGGCAGCCGTCGTCGTTCTCGCAGCGGGTGAGGGGACCCGTATGCGGTCGTCAACCCCCAAGGTCCTGCACACCCTGGCCGGCCGTTCGCTCGTCGGCCACGTCGTCGCGGCAGCCCGCGACCTGGGCCCCGAGCAACTGGTCGTGGTGGTGGGGCACGCCCGCGAGCAGGTCACCGCGCACCTGGCCGACATCGACCCCGGTGTCCGCACCGCCGTCCAGCACGAGCAGAACGGCACCGGGCACGCCGTGCGCATGGCCCTGGACGAGCTCTCGGCCGCCGGCACCGCCGTCGACGGGACGGTCGTCGTGGTCTGCGGCGACACCCCGCTGCTCACCGGCGAGACGCTGCGGCGGCTCTCGGAGAGCCATGTGGCGGAGGGCAACGCGGTGACCGTGTTGAGCGCAGAGGTGCCCGACGCCACCGGATACGGACGCATCGTGCGGGATCCGGTGGGCGGGGCCGTCACCGCGATCGTGGAGCACAAGGACGCCACCGAGGCGGAGCGGGCGGTACGCGAGATCAACTCGGGGGTCTTCGCCTTCGACGGACAACTGCTCGCCGACGCGCTCGGCAAGCTACGTACCGACAACAGCCAGGGCGAGGAGTACCTCACCGATGTGCTCGGCATCCTGCGGGAGGCCGGCCACCGGGTCGGCGCGGCCGTCGCCGGCGACCACCGCGAGATCCTCGGGATCAACAACCGGGTGCAGCTCGCCGAGGCCCGCAGGCTACTCAACGAACGGCTGCTCAACGCGGCGATGACGGACGGGGTGACGGTCGTCGACCCGTCGACCACCTGGCTGGACGTCACGGTGACCTTCGAACCGGACGCCGTGGTCCACCCCGGGACCCAGCTCCACGGTGCGACGCACCTGGCCACCGGTTGCGAGGTGGGCCCCGGCTGCACCCTGACCGACACCGCGGTCGGCGAGGACGCCAGGATCGCGAACACGGTCGCGGTGGGCGCGGAGATCGGCGCCGGGGCGAGCGTCGGCCCGTACGCCTACCTGCGCCCCGGGACCAAGCTGGGTCCCAGGACGAAGACCGGCGCCTACGTGGAGATGAAGAACGCCGAGATCGGCGAGGGCTCCAAGGTGCCGCACCTGTCGTACGTGGGTGACGCGACCGTCGGGGAGCACACCAACATCGGCGCGGCGAGCGTCTTCGTGAACTACGACGGTGTGAGCAAGCACCGGACCACCATCGGCTCCCACTGCCGGACGGGCGCGGACAACATGTTCGTGGCGCCCGTCCAGGTCGGGGACGGCGTGTACACCGCCGCCGGCTCCGTCATCACCAGGGACGTGCCCTCGGGTTCGCTGGCGGTCGCCCGCGGCCAGCAGCGGAACATCGAGGGCTGGGTCGCTCGGAAGCGCCCGGGGAGCGCCGCCGCCCAGGCGGCGGCCTCCCACGAGGAGACGGAGGGGCGGAAGTGACCGTTCAGAGGACCACCGCGCGGAGCGCGCGGTGAGGAACCCAGCCGAAGCAGGCAAGGCAGAAACAAGGAGACAGTTGTTGTGACCGGGATCAAGACGACCGGCGAGAAGAAGTTGATGCTCTTCTCCGGCCGCGCCCACCCCGATCTGGCCGAGGAGGTCGCCGACCAGCTCGGTGTCGACCTGGTCCCCACCAAGTCCTTCGACTTCGCCAACGGTGAGATCTACGTCCGCTACCAGGAGTCGGCCCGCGGCGCCGACTGCTTCCTGATCCAGAGCCACACGGCCCCCATCAACAAGTGGATCATGGAACAGCTGATCATGATCGATGCGCTGAAGCGCGCCTCGGCGCGCAGCATCACCGTGATCGTGCCGTTCTACGGCTACGCCCGCCAGGACAAGAAGCACCGTGGTCGGGAGCCCATCTCGGCGCGCCTGATCGCGGATCTGCTGACGGCCGCCGGAGCCGACCGGATCCTCACCGTGGACCTGCACACCGACCAGATCCAGGGCTACTTCGACGGCCCGGTGGACCACCTCTTCGCCCTGCCCGTGCTGGCCGACTACGTCGGCGCCAAGGTGGACCGGGAGAAGCTCACGGTGGTCTCCCCGGACGCCGGCCGGGTCCGGGTGGCCGACCGCTGGTGCGACCGGCTCGGCGCGCCGCTGGCCATCGTCCACAAGCGGCGGGACAAGGACGTGGCGAACCAGGTCACGGTCCACGAGGTGGTCGGCGATGTGCGGGGCCGGGTCTGCGTCCTGGTCGACGACATGATCGACACGGGTGGCACGATCTGCGCCGCGGCCGACGCGCTGTACGGCAACGGCGCCGAGGACGTGATCGTGGCGGCCACGCACGGTGTGCTCTCCGGGCCCGCCCCGGACCGGTTGAAGAACTCGAAGGTGAGCGAGTTCATCCTGACCAACACCCTGCCCACCCCGGGCGAGCTGGAGCTGGACAAGCTGACGGTGCTGTCGATGGCCCCGACGATCGCCCGGGCGGTGCGCGAGGTCTTCCAGGACGGCTCGGTCACCAGCCTGTTCGAGGAGGACGCCTGACCGTCCGCACCGCGGTGGCGTCCGGGGCGACCACGCTCAGAGGCCGCCGCCGGGAGTGACGTAGCGCCCATCGCGGGCGATTTCGTGGCCGCCTCCCCCGCCGGGTAGACTTCTGGAGTTGCTCGGCGAGGGAGGCCGCACTCTTCGGTGCGGCGGTCCGTTATCGACGCGCTCTTCGTAGTAGGTCCGTCGTGGGCCGGGTGACGCCCGTCGGATCCCCAACAGCGATCCCGCAGGATGCGCTGAAACGAGGAGTGCAGCCATGGCCGATTACAAGATTTCCGCTCAGCTCCGCCAGGAGTTCGGCAAGGGTGCCGCCCGCCGCGTCCGCCGCGAGGAGCGGGTGCCGGCCGTCATCTACGGCCACGGCGGCGACCCGGTCCACGTGACCCTGCCCAGCTACGACCTGATGATGGCGCTCAAGAGCTCCAACGCCCTCATCGACCTCGACATCGAGGGCAAGAGCCAGCTGGTGATCCCCAAGGCCGTCCAGCGCGAGGCCATCCGCGGCTTCCTGGTCCACGTCGACCTGCTCGGTGTGAAGAAGGGCGAGAAGGTCGTCGTCGAGGTGCCGTTCTACACCGAGGGCGAGCTGGCTCCGGGCGGCAACATCATGGAGCACATGCTCGACACCCTGACGGTCGAGGCCGAGGCGACCAACATCCCCGAGTCCTTCACCGTCTCCATCGAGGGCCTGTCCGCCGGTGACTCGGTCCAGGCCAAGGACGTCAAGCTGCCCGCGGGCACCTCGCTGGCCCAGGACGAGGAGAGCGTGCTGCTCCAGGTCATCGCCGCCCAGACCGAGGCCGTCGAGGCCGAGGAGGGCGAGGGCGAGGGCGCCGAGGGCTGACCGCCCCCGAGTCCGCCTTCCGCCCGCCGTCCCGCTCCCCGGGGGAGTGGGACGGCGGGCGGACGCGTCCGGGACCGAAGGCCGACGGCCCTTCTCGACGGACGCCTCCCCCGAACCCGCGTCGACCCGGCACCTTCCGATCCGAGGAGAAGAGCGCACCTTGAGCGATCCGGACACCCCCTGGCTCATCGCCGGTCTCGGCAACCCCGGCCCCCAGTACGCGGCGAACCGGCACAACGTCGGCTTCATGGTGGCCGACCTGCTGGCCGCCCGGATGAGCGCCCGCTTCACCTCGCACAAGGCCCGGGCACAGGTCGCCGAGGGCAGGATCGGCCCGCCCGGCCCGGCCGGCCGCCGGGTGATCCTCGCCAAACCGATGACTTACATGAACCTCTCGGGCGGCCCGGTGACGGCGCTGCGCGACTACTACAAGCTGCCGGTCGACCGCATCGTGGCGGTCCACGACGAGCTGGACATCGGTTACGGGCAGCTGCGGCTCAAGCTCGGTGGCGGCGACAACGGGCACAACGGTCTGAAGTCGATGACGAAGTCGCTGGGCCCGGAGTATTACCGGGTGCGGTTCGGCATCGGCCGGCCGCCGGGCCGGATGGACGTCGCCGCGTTCGTGTTGAAGGACTTCTCGGCCGCGGAGCGCAAGGAACTCGACTACCTGGTGGACCGGGCGGCGGACGCCGTGGAGAGCCTCGTCGAGGAGGGTCTGGAGCGGGCGCAGGGCACGTACAACTCCTGACAGGCGCTCCGGTCCGGCCGCGGTCGGGGCCTGGCGCCGTGGCCGTGCGGCCGCCCGTGGCCGGCCCCGATAGGGCGTCAGGCGCGTCCCGTCGGTTGACCGATCGGTAACCGATGGCCAAGGATCCCGGTCATGGCCGGGACCGGAAGCAGGAACAAGCGGAAGCGCAGTCGCACGAGACGTGCCGCGGAGAGCGGGTTCGGCCTGCTCCTGCTCGGCAAGAACCTGCTGATGGCGGGTGTGGCGCTGCTGCTGCTCGCCGGCGGGGTCTGGGCCTCCTGGGACACCGCGCAGCACGTGATGCTGACCGAGGGCCGGGAGCGGGGCACGATGGCCGTCCAGCGCTGCACGAGCGACCGGTGCACCGGACCGTTCGAGCCGGACGAGGCGACCGGATCGGACCGGCTGCGGGTCTCGATAGACAAGGCCGTCGCCCGGCCGGAGGGTGAGAGCCTGCCGGTGGCGGTGAAGCCGGGCACCGACGAGGTCGTCCGGACCGGTTTCGCCGGGGTGCTCTACGCCTGGATCCCGCTGGCCGGCTCCCTGCTGCTGGCGGCGCTGGTGGTGGCCGGAGGGCTGCGTATGCCGCGTACCGCCTGGACGGTCGGCCTGTCCGGCGGTGTGCTGCTGGCCGCGGCGTTCGTCGCGCTCTGAGGCCGTTCACGTCCCTCTCCGGCCGGAAGCCCGGTCCGAGGCACCCGCCGGTGTTCGGCGGCGCCCCGGACCGTGCCGGCTCAGCCGGTGTTGCGCAGCCCGGCCGCCACACCGTTGACGGTGAGCAGCAGTGCCCTGGCGAGCAGCGGGTCCGGCTCCTCACCGGCGGCCGCCGCCTTCCGCTGCCGGTCGAGTAGGGCGACCTGGAGGTAGGAGATGGGGTCGAGGTAGGCGTCCCGGATCTGCAGGGTCTGCTGGAGCAGCGGGTTGGAGTCGAGCAGCCGCCGGCCGCCGGTGATGCGGAGCACCTCCTCAACGGTGCGGGCGTGCTCGGCCTCGATGAGTTCGAAGATGTGCCGCAGCTCGGCCGGCACCAGGGTGTCGACGTAGTGGCGGGCGATCCGCAGGTCGGTCTTGGCCAGCGTCATCTCGACGTTGGAGAGGAAGTTGCGGAAGAAGTGCCAGCGACCGGTCATCTCCTCCAGGGCGGTGTCGAGTCCGGCCTCACGGGCGGCCCGCAACCCCGAGCCGACGCCGTACCAGCCGGGGACGATCTGCCGGGACTGGGTCCAGCCGAACACCCAGGGGATGGCCCGCAGCCCGTCGAGCCCGGCGCCGGTGTCGGGGCGGCGGGAGGGGCGGGAGCCGAGGTGGAGTTCGGCGAGCTGGTCGACCGGGGTGGAGGCGAAAAAATAGGCGGGCAGGTCAGGGTCCTCGACCAGCTGCCGGTAGGCGGTGTGGGCGGCCTCGGAGATGGTGTCCATGGTGGCGTCCCAGCGGGCCAGCGCCTCGTCGGACTGGCGCGGGGCGGTGTGCAGGGCGGAGGCCTGGAGGGTGGCGGCCACCGTCAGTTCGAGGTTCTCCCTCGCCAGGGACGGCACCAGGTACTTGTCGGAGATCACCTCGCCCTGCTCGGTGACCTTGATCTCGCCTTCCAGGGTGCCCCAGGGCTGGGCGAGGATCGCGTCGTGGGTGGGACCGCCGCCGCGGCCGACGGTGCCGCCGCGGCCGTGGAACAGCCGCAGCCGCACCCCGTACCGGTGGGCGACGTCGCGCAGGCGGCGCTGGGCGCGGTGGATCTCCCACTGCGAGGTGGTGATCCCGCCGAACTTCGAGGAGTCGGAGTAGCCGAGCATGACCTCCTGGACGTCTCCGCGCAGCGCGACCAGCCGCCGGTAGGACGGGTCGGCCAACATCTCGTCGAGGATGCGGTCGGCCTCCCGGAGCTCCTCGGTGGTCTCCAGCAGCGGCACGATGCCGATCTTGGCCCAGCCGGCGTGCAGGTCGAGGAGGCCGGCCTCGCGGGCGAGGACCGCGGCGGCGAAGACGTCGTCGGCGCCCTGGCACATCGAGATGATGTACGACTCGACGACCTCGGGGCCGAACCGCTCCAGGGCGTCGCCGATGGTCCGGAAGACGCCCAGCGTCTTCTGTCCGGCGGCGTCGAGCGGGGCCGGGGTGGGGGCGAGCGGCCGGCGGGAGCGGAGCTCCTTGGCCAGCAGCTTGCAGCGGTACTCCCGGGGCATGTCGACGTACCGCCAGGACTCCTCGCCCAGGCGGTCGAAGAGCTGCCCCAGGGCGTGGTGGTGGGCGTCGGCGTGCTCCCGCACGTCCATGGTGGCCAGTTGCAGACCGAAGGCGGCGAGGGTGCGGATGGTGCGTTCGAGGTGGCCGTCGGAGAACAGGCCGCCGCGGTGGACGCGGAGGGACTCCTGGATGAGCGTGAGGTCCCGGAGCAGTTCGCCGGTGCCCAGGTAGTCGCGGCCGGGCTGGTGCGGGGTGCCCTTGGCCAGCCGCTCCCGGGTGTGCAGCAGCTTCTGCCGGATGCAGGTCGCCTTGAGCCGGTAGGGCTCCTCGGCGTTGAGCCGCTTGTAGCGCGGGCTGATCTCGGGGAGCCGCTCGATGTCGGTGCCGAGCGAGTCGAGCAGTTCGTCGGTGGCGCCGGTGTAGCGGATGGAGTTTGAGAGCAGGCCGCGCAACTGGTCGATGAGCTCCAGGGCGTCGGTGATGCCGTGCTCGTGCTGGAGGATCAACACCTCCCGGGTGGCCTCGGGGGTCACGTTGGGGTTGCCGTCGCGGTCACCGCCGATCCAGGTGCCGAAGGTGAGCGGGCGGGTGTCGGCCGGCAGTGGTGCGCCGACGCGGTCCAGCTCCGCGGCGAGGTCCTCCAGGACGTCGCCGACGGCGCCGGCGTGGAGTTCGTCGAGGTAGTAGATGGCGTTGCGGGCCTCGTCGGCCGGTTCGGGCCGGACGACGCGGAGTTCGTCCGTCTGCCAGATGAGGTCGATGTTCTCGGCGAGTCGCAGGTCGGTCCGGCGCCGGTCGCCGGCGGCGGCCGGGGAGTCCAGCAGCGCCGCGATCCGGCGGAGCTTGTTCAGCACGCTGCGGCGGGCCGCCTCGGTGGGGTGGGCGGTGAACACCGGCCGCACGTTGAGGTGGCGGACCATCTCGCGCAGGTGCTGGGGATCGGTCTCCTTCAGCCGGTCGGCCGTACGGGCCAGCAGCCCGCCCTCGGCGGCGCGGCGGGCCCGCAGGTCCATGCCGCGGTGCACCTGCTCGGTGACGTTGGCGAGGTGGAAGTAGGTGGAGAAGGCCCGGACCAGCTTGGCCGCGGTCGGCAGGTCGGTCTCGCGGAGGAGTTCGGCCGCGGCCTCCCCGTCCGTACGGGTGAGTGCGCGGACCCGTTCCACGAGATCCAGGAGGGCCGGGCCCTCCTGCCGGACGAGGGTCTGGCCCAGCAGGTCGCCCAGGCGCCGGATGTCGGCGCGGAGCGGGGCGTTGTCGCTGGGCTCGTAGGGTGCTGCCCCGGAGTCGACAGCCGGGTCCGGGCGTTCGCCCGTGCCGGAGGTCAGTGGGGTGTCGGCACTGCTCACAGGTGCGGCTCCTTGCGTGGATAGCACATTCGGGCGGGTGCGGACCGCGCTGTCCGGCGGTCACCAGGATAAGGGGCGACTTCCCTGACGCCCCGTCGGTTCCGGTCGGCGGCACGGCCGGGCGGGTGCGGCCGGCCGTGGTCCGGTCGACCGCGGGGGGGACGACACTCCGGACGCCACCGGGCAGGCACCTGAACAGCCCACCGCCGGCGGAAAGCACCCGTTGTCCACAGCCCTGTTGACCGTGCACCGCGCCCTGCCCATACTTACGATGCCGTAGGTTACGGAGGCGTAACCAACCAGAGCGGCTCCACGGACCATGAACCCCAGCACAATGAGGGACCTTCTATGACCCCAAGCCCCGATGTACTCGAGGGCCCGACCCGGCCTTCCGAAGCACCACCGCCCTCCGCCACCCTCGGCGGCGACAACAAGAGGTCCATCGAGCAGATCGCCCTCCTGCTGTTCATCACAGTGCCGTTCGTCGCGCTGGTCGCGGCGATCCCGCTGGCCTGGGGGTGGGGGGTGAGCTGGCTGGATCTGGGCCTGATGGTCTTCATGTACTTCCTGGGGTGCCACGGCATCACGATCGGCTTCCACCGCCACTTCACCCACGGCTCCTTCAAGGCCAGGCGACCGCTGCGGATCGCCCTGGCCATCGCGGGGTCGATGGCCGTCGAGGGCCCGCTGGTGCGCTGGGTGGCCGACCACCGCAAGCACCACAAGTTCTCCGACGCCGAGGGCGACCCGCACTCCCCCTGGCGGTTCGGCGAGACGGTCCCGGCGCTGCTGAAGGGCCTGTGGTGGGCCCATATCGCATGGATGTTCGACGAAGAGCAGACTCCGCAGCAGAAGTACGCCCCCGACCTGATCAAGGACCCGGCGCTCCGGCTGGTCTCCCGCACCTTCCTGGTCTGGACGACGCTCTCCCTGCTCCTCCCGCCCCTGGTCGGCGGACTGGTGACCTGGTCCTGGCAGGGGGCGCTCTCCGCCTTCTTCTGGGGCTCACTGGTCCGGGTGGCCCTGCTGCACCACGTGACCTGGTCGATCAACTCGATCTGCCACGCCGTCGGCAAGCGGCCCTTCAAGTCCCGGGACCGCTCCGGCAACGTCTGGTGGCTGGCGGTGCTCTCCTGCGGCGAGTCCTGGCACAACCTGCACCACGCGGACCCGACCTCGGCCCGGCACGGGGTGATGCGCGGACAGATCGACTCCAGCGCCCGGATCATCCGCTGGTTCGAACTGCTCGGTTGGGCCCACGACGTGCGCTGGCCCAGCGCCGCCCGGATCGCCTCCCGCCGCAGGTCGGAGGGGAGTGAACCGGCTCCCGCGAAGGCGGCATGATTGACCGCGTGGCGAGCGACGGAAAGAACGACGGCGAGAAGAGCAAGAAGACGGCGACCCCGGGAGGCAGACGGAGCCGCCGGGTCCGGATGACCGGGAAGGAACGGCGCGAGCAGCTGCTGACCATCGGCCGCACGCTCTTCGCGGAGAAGGGCTTCGAGGGCACCTCGGTGGAGGAGATAGCGGCCAAGGCCGGGGTCTCCAAGCCGGTGGTGTACGAGCACTTCGGCGGCAAGGAGGGGCTGTACGCGGTCGTGGTCGACCGGGAGATGCGCACTCTGCTGGACATGGTGACCGGGGCGCTGACCGCCGGCCATCCACGGGAGTTGTGCGAGCAGGCGGCGTTCGCCCTGCTCGACTACATCGACCACTGCACCGACGGTTTCCGGATCCTGGTCCGGGACTCCCCCGTCGCCCAGTCCACGGGCTCCTTCGCCTCCCTGATCAACGACATCGCGACCCAGGTCGAGGACATCCTCGGCCTGGAGTTCAAGTCCCGCGGCTTCGATCCGAAGCTCGCCCCGCTCTACGCACAGGCGCTGGTCGGAATGGTCGCGCTGACCGGGCAGTGGTGGTTGGACGCCCGGAAGCCCAAGAAGCCCGAGGTCGTCGCCCATCTGGTGAACCTCGCCTGGCACGGCCTGGACGGGCTGGAGCAGAAGCCGCGGCTGATCGGTCACCGCAAGAACTGACTCCGGCCGTGACGTCACCGGGCGGGGAGCCCCGGCCCCGGACCATGCGCAGTCCGGGGCCGGGGCGGCTTTCGTCACCGCTCCCCCGAGGCGGCTCCGCCGCCGGGGCCCCTCGGCGAGCGGGGACGCCTGGGTCGCCGGGGTCCTCAGCCGGTGGGCTCGAGGAACTCCAGCCGGTTGCCCACCGGGTCCTCCGAGTAGAAGCGGCGGTGACCGGGCATATCGCCGTCCCAGACCACCAGGGCCCCGGCCGCCTCCAGTCGGGCGGCGAAGGCCTCGATACCGGTGACCAGCAGCCCCGGGTGCGCCTTCCTCGGCGGACGGAACCCGTGCTCCACCCCCAGGTGCAACTGGACGTCCCCCGCCTGGAACCAGCACCCGCCCCTGGCGGCGAGCACCGGCGGTTTCGGGATCTCCGTCATGCCGAGCACCCCTCCGTAGTACGCCCGCAACTCCTCCTCGCAGCCGGGCGGAGCGGCGAGGAGCACGTGGTCGACCGCTCGCAGGCTCATGCCGACCTCCGCCCGACCGCGAAGATCCGCCGGAAGGGGAGGACCGTGCCGTGCTGGCCGGCCGGATACGCCTTGCGTAGACGCTCGCGGTACTCGGCCAGGAACTCCTCCCGGGCCTTCTCGTCGTCGGCGAGCGCCGTCAGCACCGGCCGCAGGGCGGTGCCCTTGACCCAGTCGAAGACGGGTTCCTCTCCCTGGAGGAGCTGCAGGTAGGTGGTCTCCCAGACGTCGGTCTCACAGCCCAGGTCGGCGAGTCGGTCCAGGTACTCCGCCGAGTCAGGGACGTCCACCTGGCGCCGCCGGTCCGGGAGCCGTTCCCGCCACCGGGGGGAGTCCCAGAGTTCACCGAGCAGCACATGGGTCGGTGCGGAGAAGTTGCTCGGCACCTGCAGGGCGAAGGTGCCGCCGGGCGTCAGGGCGTCGATCCAGGCGGGGAAGAAGGCGGTGTGCCCGGGCACCCACTGGAGGGTGGCGCTGGTGACGATCAGGTCGTAACGCTCCTGCGGGGTCCAGTCAGCGAGGTCGGCAGAGCGGAAGTCGATGCTGCCGCCCCCGGGGGTGGCGCCCGCGTACTCGGCGGCCTGCTCCAGCATCTCCGCGGAGTTGTCGAATCCGGTGATCCGGGCCGTCGGCCAGCGGTCGGCGAGCAGCACGGTGACGTTGCCCGGCCCGCAGCCGAGGTCGGCGATGCGCGGCGCCCGGTCCTCGGAGGGCAGCCGGGGCACCCGGGCGAGGAGGTCGTGGAAGGGCCGGGTCCGATGGCGGGAGTGGCGGAGGTACTGCTGCGGATCCCAGATCGGCGTCTGCACGTGGAACCCCTTTGGACGGTGGTGCGCGGCAGGTGTGCACCAGAAGCGGAATCGCTGTGCCGACACCGTCCCCCGGAATGCATCTTGATGTCAAGAGACTTCACGTCGACAGACCTATTACACTGGTTCCATGCAGGACGAGGTCGATCGACTGGTCGCAGCGTGGCGCCGGGAACGCCCGGACCTCGATGTCGAGCCGCTGGAAGTGCTGAGCCGAGTCAGTCGGCTCGCCCGCCACCTCGACCGGGCGCGGCGGCTGGCCTTCTCCGAGCACGGGTTGGAGACCTGGGAGTTCGACGTACTGACCGCTCTGCGTAGGGCCGGGCCGCCCTACCAGCTCTCCCCGGGTCAGCTGCTCACCCAGACCCTGGTCACCTCCGGCACCATGACCAACCGCATCGACCGGCTCACCAAGAAGGACCTCGTCGAACGGTTGCCGGATCCGAACGACCGACGCGGGGTGCTGGTACGGCTCACCGACAGCGGACGGGAGCGCGCCGACCGGGCCCTCGCCGAACTGCTGGAACAGGAGCGCGCCATCCTCGCCGAACTCACGGCACCCCAGCACCGGGAGCTGGCGGGCCTGCTGCGCCGGCTCACCGCCCCGTTCGACAACACACCCAACTGAGCCGGCCCACCGGGGAGACCCGCGGGGACGCAGCCCCGCTCCGGGCGCCGCGCGCGCTTCCTGGGAGGGACCCGGCCACGGGCTCAGTCAGCCGGCTCGACCCCGGCCCTGCGGGCCACCGCCACCGCCGCCAGGGTCGAGTGGACGCCCAGCTTCCCCAGGACGTTCTGGGTGTGTGTGCGGACGGTGTGCGGGGAGAGGAAGAGGCGCTCGGCGACGCTCTTCCGCCCCAGCCCGGCCACCAGACAGCGCAGCACCTCCAGCTCCCGGGGGGTCAGCGACTCGACCAGCCGCTCGCTCTCGGTCCGGCTCCTGCGGGCCGTCGAGAGCTCTCCCAGCACCCCGGTCAGCAGCGCCGGCGGCAGATGGGTCTCGTCTCGCAGCACGCCGCGGACCACCGCCAGCAGCCGGGAGAGCGAGGAGTCCTTGGCGACCCACCCCCGGGCCCCGGCCTGCAGTGCGGCGGCGGCCCGCTGCGGGTCGTCCCGGTCGGCGAGGATCACCAGCCGCACCCCGGGGTGGCCTCCCAGGGCCTGGGCCACGAGCGAGACGCCGTCCGCGGCGCCGTCGGGCCAGGTCATCCGCGCACCCGGCCCGCCGGGTGCGCGGACTCCGAGATCCGCGTCGACCAGCACCACGTCGACTCCGCGCCCCTCGACCTGCGCGCGGTCCAGGCAGCGCAGCGCCGCCGAGGCGCTGCCGGTGGTCGCCACCACCTCCACGTCCGGCTCGGTACCCATCGCCGCCGCCAGCGACTCGGCGAAGACCCGGTGGTCGTCGACCACCAGCACCCGGATACGTCTCACAGCGCCCCCACTCGCCGGGCTGCCGACGGCCGGGCGCCCCGGGGAAAGCTCCAGCGCCCCCCGGACCTGCCCGGTCCGCCCCGCTCGCCCGGTCCCTCCCCGACGACTTCACAGCCACGGCCGGGCTTGTGCCGCGTCCGGCGGGGCCCGCCCCCTCGCGACTCCCGTCGCGGATGCTCGCCGCCCTGACGAAAGCCCCGATGGCTCCCCAACCAGGACTTCCGACCTGCCTTGCGATCACCCACGCCGGAGGCCGCCGCAACGGGCGGACCCTGCCCGGACCGGCACCAGGTCCCCACCCGATGCCCTGCCGCGGAACTCGGCCCCGGAAACGGTCCGCTCCACCGCCCGCCTCAACCGCCGGCCGCGCGCGTCCCTTCCGAGGAAACCCACAGCCTAAGGGGACGCCGCGACGGCGGGCACGGGGTTCGGCGAAAGAGGACGGCGGTTCACGGCTCTCACAGCAGCCGCCGCGCCCCCGCCGAGGGGACCGCCGAGAAGACCCGCGGCTCGCGGTGGCCGGCCGTCGCGAACGCCTCGGCAACCGCCTCGGCCACCCGCCCGGCGTCTTCCTCCTCGACCAGCGCGACGGCCGAGCCGCCGAAGCCGGCACCGGTCATCCGCGCGCCGAGCGCCCCGGCCCGGCCGGCCGCACCCACCGCCAGGTCCAACTCCGGACAGGACACCTCGAAGTCGTCCCGGCAGGAGGCGTGCCCCTCGTTCAGCAGCGGGCCGATGGCCCGGATCGCACCCGCCTCCAGACGGGCGACGGTCTCCGCCACACGCTGGTTCTCGGTGACCACATGGCGTACCCGGCGCCGCACCGTCCCGTCCGCCAGCCGTCCCAGCGCGGACCGCAGCTCAGCGGAGTCGACATCGCGGAGGGCGGGCACGCCCAGGGCGCGCGCCCCCTCCTCGCAGCTCGCCCGCCGGGCCGCGTACGCCCCGTCCGCGAGCGCGTGCCGGACCCGGGTGTCGATCACCAGCAGCCGCATCCCGGCGGCGGCGAGGTCGAAGGGCACCTGGCGGCTGGTCAGCTCCCGGGTGTCGAGGTGCAGCACGTGGCCCCGGGTGCAGCAGGCCGAGGCGGTCTGGTCCATGATCCCGCAGGGCACCCCGACGAAGGTGTTCTCGGCCCGCTGGCCCAGCCGGGCCAACTCCAGCCGGGACAGCCCGAGCCCGAAGAGGTCGCTCAGGGCCAGGGCGGTGGCGATCTCCAACGCCGCCGAGGAGGACAGCCCGGCCCCGGTCGGCACGGTCGACTCGATGTGCACATCAGCCCCGGTGACCGGATGGCCGGCTTCCCGCAGCGCCCAGACGACACCGGCCGGGTAGCCGGCCCAGCCCCGGTCGGGCCGCCCCCCGAGCCGGTCGAGGCTCAGCTCCACCGGCCCGCCGGGCACGTCCGAGGAGTGCAGCCGCAGCAGGCCGTCGGCGCGCCGGGCGACGGCCGCCCGAGCGGTTTGCGGCAGGGCGAGCGGCAACACGAAGCCGTCGTTGTAGTCGGTGTGCTCCCCGATCAGGTTCACCCGGCCGGGTGCCGCCCACACCCCCTCGGGGGCGGTCCCGTACAGTTCCCGGAAGGCTGCGGACACCCGCTCGGCCGTCACCGCTCGGGTCCCTTCCAGCCGTCCTGCCGCCGGGCGAACTCCCAGGCGTCGGCGACGATACCGGCCAGTTCGGTACGGCTCGGCCGCCATCCCAGCCGCCGGCGGGCCAACTCCGCGGAGGCGACCAGCACGGCCGGATCGCCCGCCCGGCGCGGAGCGGCCCTCTCCGGGATCGGGTGACCGGTCACCGCGCGGGCGGTCCGGATCACCTCGCGGACCGAGAAGCCGCTGCCGTTGCCGAGGTTGCACACCAGGTGTTCGCCGGGACTGGTCGCTTCCAGGGCCAGCAGATGGGCCTCGGCCAGATCCGCGACGTGGATGTAGTCCCGGACGCAGGTGCCGTCCGGCGTGGGGTAGTCGTCGCCGAAGACCGAGACGGCCTCCCGCCGACCGAGGGCCACCTGGAGGACGAGGGGGATGAGGTGCGACTCGGGGTCGTGCCGCTCCCCCAGCAGCGGGCCGTCCGGGCCGCCTACCGGGCGGTAGGCACCGGCGACGTTGAAATAGCGCAGTGAGACCGCGGCCAGCCCGTGGGCGGCGCACACTCCGCCGATCATGTGGTCGACGGCGAGCTTGGAGGCTCCGTACGGACTGGTGGGGGCGGTCGGGGCGGTCTCGCTGATCGGCACGTTCCGCGGCTCGCCGTAGGTGGCGGCGGTGGAGGAGAACACCAGTCTCGGCACGCCCGCTCCCCGCATCGCCTCCAGCAGGTCCAGGGTGCCGCCGGCGTTGTTCCGCCAGTACTTTCCCGGTTCCTCGACCGACTCTCCGACCTGGGAGGAGGCCGCGAAGTGGAGCACGCCCGCGAAGGTTCCGTCCAACAGCCGGGCGGCCTCCTGCACCCGTCCCTCCACGAACTCGGCCCCGGCCGGGACCCCGGCGAGGTGGCCGGTGGACAGGTCGTCGAGCACCACCACCCGGTGGCCGGCCTCCAGCAGATGTTGGGCCACCACCCCGCCCACGTACCCGGCCCCACCGGTGACCAGGTACTTCTTCGGCTCTGCCGTGGCCCCTCGGGTCACCGGCTCGCCACCTCCCGCAGTCGCTCGGCCGCCGTCTCCGGCGGTACGTCGTTGATCCACACGCTCATACCGGATTCCGAACCCGCCAGGAACTTCAGTTTTCCCGCCGTACGCCGGACGGTGAACAGTTCGAGGTGGAGGGCGAAGTCACCGCGCGCCGGGCCGCCCTCCGCCCAGTCGCCGAACGGCGCCTGGTGCCAGCCGGAGACATACGGCGTGGCCGACCCGGCGGCGTCGAAGATCCGGTCGAAACGCCTCAGCAGCTCCAGGTAGACCCGGGGGAACTCCTCGCGCGCCTCCGCCCCCAGGGCCGGCAGGTCGGGGACCCGCCGGTGGGGGTAGAGGTGCACCTCGTAGGGCCAGCGGGCGGCGCGCGGCACGAAGGCCGTCCAGTGCTCGCCCTCCAGCACGACTCGGTCGGCCTTGGACCGCTCCTCGGCCAGGACCTCGTCGAAGAGGTTCCTGCCACCGGTGCGGGCGGCGTGCTCGGCGAGCGAGCGCAGCATCGCCTCGGTGCGCGGTGTGACGAACGGGTAGCCGTAGATCTGGCCGTGCGGGTGGCCGAGGGTCACGCCGATCTCGGCGCCGCGGTTCTCGAAGCAGTAGACCTGCCGCACGGCCGGGAGCCGGGCGAGCTCCGCGGTGCGGTCGGTCCAGGCCGCCAGGACGAGCGCGGCCTGCTCCTCGCTGAGATCGGCGAAGGACGCCTCGTGGTCGGCGGTGAAGCAGACCACCTCGCAGCGCCCGGTGTCGCCGGCGAGCGAGGGGAAGCGGTTCTCGAAGACCACGACCTCGTAGTCGTCCGCCGGGATCTCGCTGAGCCGGCCCTCCCGGGAGGGGCAGAGCGGGCAGGCGTCGGCCGGCGGGTGGTACGTCCGCCCCTGGCGGTGGGAGGCGACGGCCACATGGTCCCCCAGCAGCGGATCACGACGGATCTCGGAGACCGTGCGGGCGGCATCCAACGGGCGGCGGTCCACGGCGTCCCGCACGGTGTCGGTGCGGGAGTCGTAGTAGAGGAGCTCACGGCCGTCCGCGAGCCGGGTCACCGTCTTCTTCACACCAACCCACCCCAAACAGAATCAAACGCAATTAAGCATGATCAAACATCGGGGGTCAAGGCCGGGTCGGCCTCCGGACGGCCGGCCGTTCCCAGCGCTCCACGATCCCGGCCCGGGCCGCCAGCGCGGCCGCCTCCAGTCGCGTCCCCACGCCGAGTTTGGTGAGCACCCGCTGCACATGGGTGCGCGCCGTGCTCTGCGCCACCCCCATCCCCGCCGCGATCAGCCGGGTGTTCTCGCCCTCGGTGATCCGCAACAGCACCTCGGCCTCACGGCGGGTCAGCGACCGGAGGATGCGGGTGGCCTCGTCGCTCGGCTCCTCCGGGTTGAGCAGTTCGGTGAAGGCGCGCCGCAGCAACTGCGGGGCGATCGCCGTCTCCCCGGCCCTGGCCCTGAGCACCGCCCGCTCCACACCGTCGATCCGCTCGTCCTGCCGCACGTAGCCGGAGGCTCCGGCGGCGAAGGCGGCCGCTATCCCGTGCGGACTCGGCACCGGCCCCACGACCACCACGGCGACCTGCGGACGTTCCCGCTTTATCCGCTCGATCGACTCGAACGCGCCCGGCCGGGTCGGGTCTCCGGTCCCCAGCAGGCACACCTCCGGCGTCCGGCGCACCACCAGCTCCGCGGCCCCGGCGCTCGGCGCCGTCGCGGCGAGCACCCGGTGGCCCCGCAGCCGCAGCGCCGAGGCGAGCGCCTCAGCCAGTAGCCGGTGGTCGTCGACCACCACCAGCCGCACGCCCATGAGTCCCCCGTTTCCCACCAGGCCCGGCCCTTAGCCCCGAAGCTACACGCCCAGCCGGCCTCCGCACGCCGGTTGGCGCGAAGAACTCCGAGTCGTGCGCCGGCGTGCGGCCGGGCCCCGGGCGCGGAACCGCCCGGGGCCCGGGCGGAGTCGTCCACTCCCCCCGGGCCCCTCAGGACCGTCCGCCGGCTGCGGCGGGTCACTCGGCCCCGAACACCAGCCCCAGGTACTTGTAGATACCGGAGTCGTCCTCCGACATCAGGTTCTGGGCCATGTACAACCGCCCGCCCTGATAGTGGAGTTCGACGTTCAGCTCCGGGCGGAAGCTGCGCTCCACGCTCACGGTGGTGTCCGGGTTCTCCAGGTACACCGTCGTCTTGTAGGTCTTGGGGTCGATGCCCAGGACCCGGCCACCGGTGTCGTAGTCACCCTCCTGGTAGGCGATGAGGGTGTCCCCCTCCATCGTCACCGGCGTCATGGTGCCGTGGTCGCCGGAGAGCGCCTGCCCCTTCTGCTTCCCGGTGCCCAGGTCGAAGGCGACGATCTCGTTGGCGTCCGCGTACTCGCCGTCTCCGGGGTGGGACTTGGTCGGCAGGTAGAGCTTGTCGTTGCCGACGGCCAGCATCTTGCAGTTCTCGACATCGGTCGCCCCGCAGTCGGGCTCGAACTTCCCGCCCTCCGTGGAGATGCGGCTGCGCTCCTTGCCCTTGTCGTCGAGGGCGACGAAGTCCGTCACGTCATAGGTGCTGCCGGCGTCGAACCCGATCACCAGCGGATCGGTGGAGGCCACGTAGACGTACTCGATCCCGTCCGGCACCCGGTAGGTGAACTTCGGCTTGCCCGACTTCGGATCGAGCTTCTGGACCTCCATCGTGGCGTTGTTGCCGAGTGAGCCGCACCGGCGGACCGCCACCAGGGCCGCGCCACCGCCGTAGCCGGTGTCGTAGCAGTCGGAGGTCTCGTCCGGGCTCCACAGCGACTTGCCGTCCGCGACCGACCAGGCGGCACCGCCCCGCAGTCCGCCGGCGGCCACGACGCCGTCCCCGACGGTGACCTCATCGAAGACGACCGCCCGGTCCCCCTGCTTGGACTCGACCTGCCACTCCTTCTTACCGGTGTTGAGGTCGATCAGCGCCACCTGGGTGCAACGCTTGTCATCCGACTTGTCGTTGAACAGCACGGCGGTCTTGTGGTCGGCCGTGGCGTGCTTGGAGGACCAGCACAGCTCGCCGTCGAGCGGCACGGTCCACTTCTTCTCGCCGCTGCTCTTGTCGTAGCCCACGACGGAGTTGAGCGAGCCGGTGGCGAAGACCTTGTCGGTCACCCACAGGCCCGAGACCCGGGTCACGTCGTCCAGCTTCGGCCGCTCCAGCTCGAAGAGCAGCTTGCCCCGGGTGTTCGCCGGCTTGCCGGTGGGATCGGTGCCCGGCTCCTCCTCGCTGCCGCCGCCACCGCCCTTCGCCTCGTTCCCGTCGGAGTTGCGGGCGTCGTTCTTACCGCCGTCGTCACCGACGTGCTGCGTCACGAAGTAGACGCCACCGCCGATGACCAGCAGCAGCGCCACGACGGCGCCGACTATCGCCAGCATCTTGTTGGTGGACTGCTTCCCACCGCCGGCCGGCGGCATACCCGGGTACGGCCCCTGCGGCGGGTACCCCCCGGGCGGCTGGTGGCCGTACGGGCCACCGGGCGGGGGCTGGTTGGGGCCGGGGTAGCCGTAGGAGGGCGCCTGACCCGGCTGCCCCCCGGGCGGAGTGCCCGGGTAGCCGTACGACGGCGCCTGAGGCGGCTGCCCCGGCGGGGTACCCGGGTAGCCGTAGGCGGGCGCCCCACCCGGCTGCCCCCCGGGCGGAGTGCCCGGGTAGCCGTACGACGGCGCCTGAGGCGGCTGCCCCGGCGGCGCGGGCTGACTGGGCTGCGCGGGCTGACTGGGCTGCGCGGGCTGATTGGGCTGCGCGGGCTGACCCGGCGGCGGCCCCGGCGGCGGCGTGGGCCCGCCCGGGGCGGCCATCGCGACCTGGGTCGGCTCGGCGTGCACGCCCCCCTCCGGCGGCTTCGGCTGCTCCCCGGAGTCGACCGGCTCCATCGCGACCTGGGTCGGCTCGTAGTGCGGGCCGGCCGGCGGCGTCTGCGCCGGCGGCTGCTGAGGGGGGTATCCGTACGACGGTTCCTGCTGCCCTCCATGGCCGCCCTGCGGCGGCTGGTTGGGCGGCTGGGGCGGCTGAGACATCAGTGTTCCTCATCAACGCGGGTACGTGGTCCGACCTGCCTCCCCCGCTCTCCCGAAAGCCGGCGACCTCCGGGTTGGAGTGGATCGGAGCCGATTCCCGCTGGTCAACGGCAAGTCGCGCGGGAGTTCTTTGTATCACTCGGTCGTATGACAGTCAGCGGGCAGCCGCAGGGCTATCGAGCACCTGAGACCGCTCCGTGACGCGGCCGTTGCCGACCGAGGAGAACCGCGGGTCCCTGCAAGCAGGTCCACCGGGCGGAATCCGCCCCCGGGCATCCCGGTCCGGCGGCGGGCGGCGTGACCGCGGTGAGGCGCCGGAGAGTCAGGGCTCAGCCGGTTTCCGCCAGTTCCAGCCAGCGAGTTTCGAGCTCATCCCGTTCGGCGGCCAACTCGCGCAGCTCGGCGTCCCACTTCGCCACCCGTTCGAAGTCGGTGGCGTTGGCCGCGATCTCCGCGTGCAACCGGGACTCCCCCTCGGAGATCCGGTCCAACCGGCGTTCGATGCGCTGGAGTTCCTTCTTGGCGGCGCGCGCGTCCTTGGAGCCTGGGACGCCGGCCGGACGCTGCCGGGGCTCGGCAGCGGGCTTCGGAGCCGCCGGGGCCGCGTCCTCCGCCATGGCCGCGCGGCGTTCCAGGTACTCGTCGATACCGCGCGGCAGCATCCGCAGCCGGGCGTCACCGAGCAGGGCGTAGACCCGGTCGGTGGTCCGCTCCACGAAGTAGCGGTCGTGGCTGATGACGACGAGCGAGCCCGGCCAGCCGTCGAGCAGGTCCTCCAGCTGAGCCAGGGTCTCGATGTCCAGGTCGTTGGTCGGCTCGTCGAGGAAGAGCACGTTCGGCTCGTCCATCAGCAGCCGCAGCAGCTGCAGCCGACGCCGCTCACCACCGGACAGGTCGCCGACCGGGGTCCACTGCTTCTCCTTGCCGAAGCCGAACCGTTCACACAGCTGCGAGGCGGTCATCTCCCGGCCCTTGCCGAGGTCGACGCGCTGCCGCACCCGCTCCACGGCCTCCAGGACGCGCCAGTCGGCGGCGAGTTCGGCCACCTCCTGGGAGAGGTAGCCGAGCCGGACCGTCCTGCCGACGGTGACCCGGCCGGCGGCCGGCTGCCGCTCGCCACCGCTGTCGGCGGCCTGCGACATCGCCCGCAGCAGCGAGGTCTTGCCCGAGCCGTTGACGCCGACCAGGCCGATCCGGTCTCCGGGGCCGAGCTGCCAGGTGAGGTGCTCGACCAGCTTCCGCGCCCCCACCTGGATCGTGACGTCCTCCAGGTCGAAGACCGTCTTCCCCAGGCGGGAGTTGGCGAACTTCATCAGCTCCGCGCTGTCCCGGGGCGGCGGGACGTCCGCGATGAGCTCGTTGGCCGCCTCGATCCGGAAGCGCGGCTTACTGGTCCGCGCCGGGGCGCCCCGGCGCAGCCAGGCCAGCTCCTTGCGCATCAGGTTCTGCCGCTTACTCTCCTCCGCGGCGGCGATGCGCTCTCGCTCGGCCCTCGCGAAAACGTAGTCGGAGTAGCCGCCCTCGTACTCGTGGACCGCTCCCCGCTGCACGTCCCACATCCGGGTGGCCACCTGGTCGAGGAACCAGCGGTCGTGTGTGACGACGACCAGCGCCGAGCGACGGGCGCGGAGGTGGCCGGCGAGCCAGGTGATGCCCTCGACGTCGAGGTGGTTCGTCGGCTCGTCGAGAACGATCAGGTCCTGTTCGGCGATGAGGAGCTTGGCGAGCGCGATCCGCCGGCGCTCACCGCCGGACAGCGGGCCGATGACCGTGTCGAGGCCCTGCGGGAAGCCGGGCAGGCCGAGACCGCCGAAGAGACCGGTGAGGATGTCGCGGATCCGGGCGTCTCCGGCCCACTCGTGGTCCGCGAGATCACCGATGACCTCGTGCCGCACGGTGGCGGCCGGGTCGAGCGAGTCGTGCTGGGTGAGGACCCCGAGGCGGAGGCCGCCGGCGTGGGTGGCCCGGCCGCTGTCGGGCTCCTCGACCCGGGCGAGCAGGCGGATCAGGGTGGTCTTGCCGTCGCCGTTGCGGCCAACGACGCCGATCCGATCTCCCTCACTGACCCCGAGGGAGACACCGTCGAGCAGCGCACGCGTCCCGTACACCTTGCTGACGGCTTCCAGATTGGCGAGATTGATGGCCACCTGCGCTCCTGCTTCCGCGCCGCGGCGGGCGCTGTCGATCGACCTTCCAGGGTAGTCGCCGCCCGGGGCCGGCCGGTGCGCCGCGGGCGGCGGCCCACAGGTCCGCCCCCGCCGCTACGGCAGGCCGGCCGCCGCTCCGGCGCCGGGCGCCCCTCCGCCGAGCGGCACCACCCGGGCGCCGGCCACCGGTCCGAGCGCCGTCCGGGCGCTGCGGCAGAGGCCGGAGTCCCGCAACGCGCCGGCGACGGCCTCCGCGCCCGGCCCGTCCTCGACGAGGAAGGCCGTGGTGGGCCCGGAGCCGGAGACGACCGCCGCCAGCGCCCCGGCCTCCTCGCCGGCGGCCAGCGTGCGGCTGAGCGAGGGGCGGAGGGAGAGCGCGGCCGCCTGGAGGTCGTTGCTGGAGCCGCCCTCGGTCAGCGCGGCGGCCAGCGCCCGCACCTCGCCGGTGCGCAGCGCCTCCAGCAGTCCGGGGGACGGCTCGGGGTCGGGGAGCTCGGCGACGGTGGCGCCCCGGCCGGAGGCGAGCCGCAGCCGGTCGCACTCCCGGTAGACGGCCGGGGTGGACAGGCCGCCGTCGGCGACCGCGAAGACCCAGTGGAAGGTGCCGGCGGTCTCCAGCGGGGTGAGCAGCTCTCCCCGGCCGCGCCCCAGAGCCGCGCCGCCGACCAGGCTGAAGGGCACGTCGCTGCCGAGCACCGCGCAGAGTTCGAGGAGTTCCGCCCGGCTGGCGCCGGTCCCCCAGAGCGCGTCGCAGGCGACGAGGGCGGCGGCCGCGTCGGCGCTGCCGCCGGCCATCCCGCCGGCGACCGGGATGTCCTTGGCGATGTGCAGGTGGACGCGGGGCTCGATGCCGTACCGGTCGGCGAGGAGTTCGGCCGCCCGGGCGGCCAGGTTGGCGCGGTCCGTCGGCAGCAGGGGGGCGTCCGGTCCGGAGGCGGTGATCCGCAGTTCTTCGGCCGGGGCGGCCGTGACCTCGTCGTGGAGGCTCACCGCGAGGAAGACGTTGGCCAGGTCGTGGAAGCCGTCCGCCCGCAGCCCTCCGACGGCGAGCTGGACGTTGACCTTGGCCGGTACCCGCACGGTCACCGCGGTGGCGGTCGCCGGGGCGGGCACCGCGTCGACGCCGGTGCTGGTGTCGCTGGTCACGGGGACTCCTTCCGCGGGCCGGCGGCTGCGCCCCGGCCCGGTTGGCGTGCGCCGTCCTGCGGCGCGGGCGTGCTCGCCGCCGCCGGCGGCCGGCCCGCCGTTCCGGGCCCGGCGGCCTCCGCGATCGCCGCGAACTCCTCGACGGTCAGGGACTCCCCCCGGGCGCTCGGCGAGACACCCGCGGCCCGCAGCGCGGCCTCGGCCGCGGCTGCCGAGCCGGCCCAGCCGGCCAGCGCCGCCCGGAGCGTCTTGCGGCGCTGCGCGAAGGCCGCGTCGACCACCGCGAAGACATCCTCCCGGCGGGCCCGCGTCGCGACCGGTTCCCGTCGCCGAACCAGCGAGACCAGGCCGGAGTCGACGTTCGGGGCGGGCCAGAAGACGTTGCGGCCGATGGCCCCCGCCCGTTTGACCTCCGCGTACCAGGCGGCCTTCACCGACGGCACCCCGTAGACCTTCGAGCCGGGTGCCGCGGCCAGCCGGTCGGCGACCTCGGCCTGCACCATCACCAGCGTCCGCTCGATGCTGGGGAACCCCGCCAGCATGTGCAGCAGTACCGGCACGGCCACGTTGTACGGGAGGTTCGCCACCAGGGCGGTCGGCGCCGGTCCGGGCAGCCCGCTGATCCGCATCGCGTCGGAGTGCACCACCGTGAACCGGTCGGCGCGCTCCGGCAGGCGGGCACCGACCGTGGTCGGCAGGGCAGCGGCGAGCACGTCGTCGATCTCGACGGCGACGACCCGGTCGGCCACCTCGAGCAGGGCGAGGGTCAGCGACCCGAGCCCCGGGCCGATCTCGACGACCGTGTCGTCGGGGCGCACCTCGGCGGTGCGGACGATCCGGCGCACGGTGTTGGCGTCGATGACGAAGTTCTGGCCGCGCTGCTTGGTGGGCCGCACGCCCAGCGCGGCGGCCAGCTCGCGGACCTCGGCGGGGCCCAGTAGCGGGCCGGACCCGTCGGGTACGGGATCGGTGACGGGCATGGTGCTCACGGGGGAAGCTTACGACCTGGCGCGCGGCGTTCGGCTCGACCGGCTGGGAGGCCCCGCGCCCGGAGCGGTCGGCGGCCCTGGAGCGCCCGGCCCGGACCCGGTGACCGGGCCGCCGGTCAGCCGGGTCCGTAGCCGAAGGCGCGGGCGGTGTTGGCCGCCACGGCGCTCGCCAGTTCGTCCTCGGCGACCTTCTTGACCTCGGCCATGGCCCGGAGCGTGACCGGGATCAGGTAGGGGGCGTTGGGTCGGCCGCGGTACGGCACCGGCGTGAGGAAGGGCGCGTCCGTCTCCACGAGCAGCAGGTCGAGCGGTGCGATGGCGAGCGCGTCCCGCAGCGGCTGGGCGTTCTTGAAGGTGACGTTGCCGGCGAACGACATGTGGTAGCCCCGGTCGGCGCAGGTCCTGGCCATCTCGGCGTCGCCGGAGAAGCAGTGGAAGACGACCGTGCTGGGCGCGCCCTCCTCCTCCAGGACGCGCAGCACGTCCTGGTGCGCCTCCCGGTCGTGGATGACCAGCGCCAGGTCGTGCCGCTTGGCGATGTCGATATGGCGTCGGAAGGAGCGCTCCTGTGCGGCCAGGCCCTCGGGCCCGGTGCGGAAGGTGTCCATCCCGGTCTCGCCGACCGCGCGGACCCCCGGCAGCGCAGCGAGCGCGTCGATCTCGGCGAGGGCGGCCTCCAGGGCGGCCTCGCCGCCGGGCGCCCTGGCCGACTGCCGGGACCAGCCGTCGGGGTCGCCGTGGACGATCCGGGGGGCTTCGTTGGGGTGCAGGGCGACGGCTGCCCACACGTTCTGGTGGGTGGCGGCGGTCTGGGCGGCCCAGCGGGAGCCGGCGACGTCGCAGCCCACCTGGATGAGGGTCGTCACCCCGACCGCGGCCGCCTTCTCCAGCGCCTCCTCGACCGTGCCGGACTGCATGTCGAGGTGGGTGTGGGAGTCGGCGACCGGCACGCGCAGCGGCTCGGGAAGCGGAGGGGCCTCCTTGGGGGCGGAAGCGCTCCTGCGGTCGCCGCCCGGGCCCTGGGATGAGGTCGTCGTCGCCATGGACGGGATCCTACGGCGGCCCCTCCTGCGGTCGGCGGGGCGGAGGCTCCGCCGGCGGGCGGGGTCAGCGCCTGCGGCGGAAGAGGCGCAGCAGGTCCGACAGGTGCCAGTGGTGGGTCCGCCGGCGGTGGCGCGCTCGGACGGCCGCCCGGCGGGCACCGCCCTCGGCTTTCCCGGGGCCGCCCTCCGCACCGGCCCGCTGCCTGCCGCCGGTCCCGACCGGGTGCTTCGCGGCGGCCGGCGCCCGCTCCCGGGTCTGTCGGCGGGCGGCCGGCGGCACGTCGTAGGACAACCCGGTGTGCAGGTCCGGACGCGCGGAGTCGACCCGTCCCGGCCGCATGATCCGTACGACATTCCCCCCGCACTTGCTGCAGTGCGGCTGGCTCAGCGGCGAGGGCACCCGGATGCCGCGCGCCTTGTAGACCACGGTCGGATGGCCCGCGTCGTCCCGGCCGTGCTCGATCTCGTACTCCTCTTCCCAGCCGTGTCCGCACCGCATGCAGGCGAACGAATACGCTTCGTGAACGGGTGGCAGCTCACTGAGTCCGGACTCGTCCGGCGGGAGAGGGGGGTCGTCGTGCGAGGAGCGTGCGGATTCACTCATCGGGTCTCTCCTTCGTGGATACCCGGGCCTTCAGAGCATGACCGCGACGTGAACGCGGCACGCGGCACTCCGGCCGCCGGGCTGGCGGCGTCTGCCTGTGGGGACGGTGTGAGACCTCAACGGGAGTCCTTCCGGACGGGCAGTCGGCGGTGAAGCGGGGACCCCAGCGGGCGACCGCTGCACCCCCTCCGGCAGGAGGGAGAGAAGTCGAGCCAGCCCCCCTTGTCCGCAGGCATTTATCACGATAGCCCGTTACCTGCGGATGGTCCTCTTCACGCGGGTACGGCCATCGCCCGCTCGGTCGGCACCGCTCCCCGGCGGGCTACCGCCGTTCGGCGTTCTTCGCCGCCACCACCGCGTCGAAAACCTCCCGCTTGGGCAGACCCGCGGCCGAGGCGACGGCTGCGATGGCCTCCTTGCGCCGCTCCCCCGCCTCCTCCCGCACCGCTACCCGGCGGGCCAGCTCCGCGGGGTCGAGCTGCTCCGGCCCCGCCTCCTCCGCACCGGCCACGACGACGGTGATCTCGCCGCGCACCCCCTCGGCCGCCCAGCCCACCAGCTCGGCCAGCGGTCCGCGCCGCACCTCCTCGTAGGTCTTGGTCAGCTCCCGGCAGACGGCGGCCCGGCGCTCACCGCCGAACACCTCGGCCATCGCCGCGAGGGTGTCCCGAAGGCGGTGCGGGGCCTCGAAGTAGACCAGGGTGCGGCGCTCCGCGGCGACCTCCCGCAGCCGCCCGAGCCGCTCACCGGCCTTGCGGGGCAGGAAGCCCTCGAAGCAGAAGCGGTCGACCGGCAGTCCGGACAGCGCGAGCGCGGTGAGCACCGCGGACGGGCCGGGCACCGCGGTCACCCTGACCCCGGCGTCCACGGCGGCGGCCACCAGTCGGTAGCCGGGGTCGGAGACCGACGGCATCCCGGCGTCGGTCACGAGCAGCACCCGTGAGCCGCCGGTGAGCGCCTCGACCAGCTCGGGTGTGCGGGCGGTCTCGTTGCCCTCGAAGTAGGAGACGACCCGCCCCGCCGGCCGTACCCCGAGCGCCTGCGTGAGCCGGCGCAGCCGGCGGGTGTCCTCGGCCGCGACAACGTCGGCCGCCGCCAGCTCCTCAGCCAGCCGCGGCGGGGCGTCCGCGACGTCGCCGATGGGGGTTCCCGCGAGTACCAGCGTTCCAGTCACCCGGCCATCCTCGCAGGCTCCGGCCGCCCGCCGACCCCACCGGTGAGGTGCGGGCCCGCACCTCACCGGCTCCGGCCACCCGGGGCCGGGCACAGCGGCGGGCCGGTTCCTTACGATGGCGCGGTGACGAGTGACACCGCTACCGAACCCCGGCGTGACCCGCAACCGGACGGTGGCTCCGCGGCCCCCGGGGCCGAAGTCGAGCCGACCGCCTGGCAGCTGCGACTACGCCGCTTCGGCTACCTGGCGCCGCAGCGGACCGATGTCCGCAGCCGGCTGGTGCCGCCCTTCCGGGCCCCCGGGGCCAGGGTGTGGACCTCGCTCGGCATGGATCCGGCACTGGCGCGGAAGCTGGCCCACTGGTCCGCCTGGGGCGGGCCGCTGCTCGTCGCGCTGTTCGCCGGGGTGCTCCGCTTCTGGCGGCTGGGTAGTCCGGAGGCGGTGATATTCGACGAGACCTACTACGCCAAGGACGCCTGGTCGCTGCTGCGGTACGGGTACGAGGGCACCTGGTCGAAGGAGGCCAACGACGCGCTGCTGGGCGACCCGCAGCAGATCCTGCTCAGCCCGGAGGCCAGCTACGTCGTCCATCCGCCGGTCGGCAAGTGGACGATCGCGGTCGGTGAGTGGCTGTTCGGCCTGACGCCGTTCGGCTGGCGGTTCATGACGGCGCTGCTCGGCACCCTCTCGGTGCTGCTCCTCTGCCGGATCGGCCGCCGGCTGTTCCGGTCCACCGCGCTCGGCTGCCTGGCCGGAGCCCTGCTCGCGGTGGACGGGCTGCACTTCGTGATGAGCCGGACCGCGCTGCTCGACCTGGTGCTCGGCTTCTGGTTGCTGGCGGCCTTCGGGTGCCTGCTGGTCGACCGCGACAAGGCGCGGGCCGGGCTGGCGTCGGCGCTGGAGCGGGCGAGCCGGGAGCGCCCGGTCGGCGATTCGGAGCGCGGCGAGGGTGAGGTGCGGCCCGACCCCCTCGTCGGTGACCGGACGCGGCTGGGGGCCCGGCCCTGGCGGCTGGCGGCCGGACTCTGCCTGGGGCTGGCCTGCGCGACCAAGTGGAACGGCCTGTACGTGCTGGCCGCCTTCGGCCTCCTCACCGTCCTGTGGGACGTGGGGGCGCGCCGCACGGCCGGGGCCCGGCGGCCGGTGCGTTCGACGCTCCGGCGGGACGTCCTCCCGGCGTTCCTCTCCCTCATCCCGGTGGCGGTGGTCACCTACGTCGCCTCCTGGGCCGGCTGGTTCGCCACCCAGGGCGGCTACTTCCGGCAGTGGGCGAACGGCAGGGAGAGCGCCTGGAGCGTGGTACCGGAGGCGCTGCGGAGCCTGTGGCACTACCAGCACGCGGTCTACGAGTTCCACGTCGGGCTCACCTCGCCGCACACCTACCAGTCGAACCCCTGGAGCTGGCTGGTACTCGGCCGCCCGGTCTCGTACTTCTACGAGTCGCCGAAGGCCGGGCGGGACGGCTGCCCGGCGGACGCCGCCGAGGGGTGCGCCCGCGAGGTCCTGGCCCTGGGGACACCGCTGCTGTGGTGGGCCGGCTGCCTCGCGGTGCTGTACCTGCTCTACCGCTGGGGCTTCGCCCGGGACTGGCGGGCGGGGGCGGTGCTCTGCGGGCTGGCGGCCGGGTGGCTGCCGTGGTTCCTCTACCAGGAACGCACGATCTTCCTTTTCTACGCGGTGGTGTTCGTGCCGTTCCTCTGTCTCGCGGTGACGATGATGATCGGGGCGATTCTGGGCCCGCCGGGTTCCTCGGAACGCCGCCGGGTGGTCGGCGCCATTGGGGCCGGCGCCCTGGTCCTGCTGATCATCTGGAATTTCGTCTACTTCTATCCGATCTACAGCGGGCAGAGCATCCCCATCGACTCCTGGCGGGACCGCATGTGGCTGAGCACCTGGATCTGACCGCCGCACCGCGGCGGAATACCCCCCTGCTTCCCCATGGCCCCGAACGGCCGTGGGACGAAAGGCTGTAGAGTGCGCGGCATCTCGCTCTTGATCGGGTGAGTAAGGATTGTCCCGTAATCCCTGACGGATCAGCGCACCGCATCTGACGCCGTGCACCCGCCGGGGTTCAAGGGACAGCCCTCAGGGATCAGCGACCAGGGGTATTGCGATGCGCAAAGGCGCGAAAGTCGCGATTGTCGGCGGCGTTCTGACGGCAGTGGCGGGAGCCGCCGGTTACGGGGTCTTCAACCTCATCGGCGAAGGGGCCGGAAAAACCGGCGAGAAGACCTCGGGCGCCGAGACCGTGAAAGTCAGGACAGGGCCGCCGAGCGCGGCCGAAGTCAAGACCACCGCGGCCGATTTCCTACGCTCCTGGGCCGCCGGCGATCTCGGTGAGGCCGCTGCCCTCACCGACGACACAGCGGCGGCGAAAGCCGCGCTCACCGGATACCGCGACGAGGCGCACATCGAGAAGGTGGCGCTGGAGGCCGGAACTCCGAAGGGCCGGAAGGTGCCGTTCTCGGTGACCGCCGACGTCGTCTACGAGGAGCAGCGCACCACCTGGACCTACGACTCCGAACTCACCGTGGAGCGGGACAAGTCCACCGGCGCGGCGCTGGTGGACTGGCAGCCGTCGGTGGTGCACCCGGGGCTCGAGGACGGGGACACCCTGAAGACCGGTGAGGCCGAGGCGCCGCCGATCAAGGCGGTGGACCGCAACGGGGTCGAGCTGACCCCCGAGGAGCACCCCGCGCTCGCCGGCATCCTGAACAGCCTGCGGGAACGCTACGGGGACAAGACCGACGGCACCGCCGGGGTGGAGTTGTGGATCTCCCGCGGCGAGGGGAAGTCCGGGAAGAAGGACGGAGCCGCCGACGAGAAGGCGGCGGAGCGGCCCGACGAGACGCTCAAGGTGCTCTCCAAGGGAGTGCCGGGGACGCTCCGCACGACGCTGGACGCACGCCTCCAGACCGTCGCCGAACAGGCCGTGAACAAGCGCTCGAAGGCCTCCGTGGTGGCGCTCAAGGCCAGCACCGGGGAGATCCTGGCGGTCGCCAACTCCCCCGCCGAGGGCTTCAACTCCGCGTTGCAGGGCTCGCTGGCGCCCGGTTCCACGATGAAGGTGGTGACCGCGGCCATGCTGATGGAGAAGGGCCTGGCCTCCCCCGCCGAGCAGCACCCCTGCCCGAAGTACTTCACCTACGGGCACTGGAAGTTCCACAACGACGACAAGTTCGAGATCTCGGGCGGCACCTTCGCGCAGAGCTTCGCCCGGTCCTGCAACACGGCGTTCATCTCCCAGGCCCCGGAGCTCTCCGACGACGACCTCACCAAGGAGGCCCGCGACGTCTTCGGGCTGGGCCTCGACTGGCAGACCGGTGTGCCGACCTTCGACGGCAGCGTGCCGGTGCAGCAGCAGGCCCAGATGGGGGCCTCGCTGATCGGCCAGGGCGGGGTCCGGATGAACCCGCTGAACATGGCCTCGGTCGCCGCGACGGCGACCACCGGCACCTTCCACCAGCCGGTGATCGTGCCGCAGTCCGTCGACAACCGGCGGCTGGCGCAGGCCCCGCGGGCCATGAAGCCGGGCATCTCCCAGCAGCTGCGGGACCTGATGCGGCTCACCGCCACCTCGGGCACCGCCGCTCAGGCGATGGCCGGACTCAGCGGCGACATCGGCGCGAAGACCGGCTCGGCGGAGGTCGACGGGCAGGAGAAGCCCAACGGCTGGTTCACCGCCTACCGCGACGACCTCGCCGTGGCGGGCGTGGTTCCGCAGGGCGGGCACGGCGGGGAGACCGCCGGCCCGATCGTGGCGGAGATCCTCCGCGCGGGCGGCTGAGCCCGCCGTAGGCTGCCGGCGGGCGCGGCTCTCCCCGCCCTGCGGGCAGCCTACGGTCCAGGAGGGATCGCGGTTAGCCTCTGCTCATGACGACTACCGACATCGCGCACCCCCGCTTCGCCGCCGCGCTCTCCGAGTTGGGCCTCGACGTCGAGGTGCGGCGCTTCCCCGACGGCACCCGCACGGCGGTCCAGGCGGCGGAGGCGATCGGCTGCGAACTGAGCCAGATCGTCAAGTCGCTGGTCTTCGAGGCCGACGGTGAGCCGGTGGTCGTCCTCCTGGACGGCGCCTCCCGGGTCGACCCGGAGCTGGTCCGCGGCGAGTTGGGCGCCCAGCGGGTCCGGCGCGCCAGCGCCGAGCTGGTGCGGGAGACCACGGGCTACGCGATCGGCGGCGTGCCGCCCTTCGGGCACCGGACGAAGACCCGGGTCCTCGCCGACCGCCGGCTGCTCGACCACGAGACCGTGTGGGCGGCCGCCGGCACCCCGGACACGGTCTTCCCGCTCGCCCCGAAGTCGCTCGTCGACCACGCCGGTGGGGAACTGGTCGATGTGCGCGAGGCCGCCGGCTGAGGCACCGGCCGGCCACCGCGCGCGAGCGGGGTCAGTCGGTCGGGGGCACGCTGCCGGTCGACGGAGCACCGTCGGTCGACAGGACCCTGCGCAGACCGAGGTTGCTGACCAGCAGACCGCCGTCCACCGGCAGGGTGATGCCGGTGACCCAGGAGGCGTCGGTGGAGGCGAGGAAGGCGACCGCCGCGGCGATGTCGTCCGGCAGCCCGACCCGACCCAGCGGATAGAGCTTCGCGGCGCGCTCCAGATCGGCCTCCCGCCCGGCCCAGTTGGGTGTGGAGACGGTGCCGGGCGCGATGAGGTTGACCCGGACGCCGCGTTCGGCGCTCTGCACGGCGAGGGTGCGGGTCAGGCTGGCGAGGCCCGCCTTGGCCGCGCTGTAGGCGTGGTTGCCGAAGTCCTGCTCGCCGTTGACCGACCCGATGTTGACGATCGTCCCCCGGCCGCCGGCCGCGGCCAGGTGCGGCAGCGCCGCTCGGGAGCAGCGGAACGCGCCGGTGAGGGTGATCTCCAGGTCCCGGTACCAGTTCTCGTACCGCACCTCCTCCGGCAGCGCGGGCTCCGGGGTGCAGGACAGCGCGTTGTTGACGAGTACCTCGAGCGAACCGAACCGCTCCACGGCGAACGCCACGGCCCCCTCGACCGACTCCTCGTCGGCCACGTCGCAGACGAGCGGCTCGGCGGTACCGCCGGTCGCCTCCCGGACGCGGGCCGCCGACGCCTCGGCGCGCCCGCCGTCCACATCGGTGACCAGCACCCGTGCGCCCTCGGCGGCCAGCCGCCGGGCTGTGGCCTCGCCGATACCGCGCCCGGCGCCGGTGATCAGCACGCCGTAGCCGTCGAACCGCCGGGCCGCCGGCCGCCCGGCCGCCCGCGGCCCCTGCTCAGGTACCGCTCCCGCCGAACCCGCGACCGTCCGTCCCACCGCTTCCGTCACCCCGAACTCCTCACCACGCGACTCAGATTCGGCTCCAAGAGGCCAGGCCCGCCCCCGTGGGCAGCCTAAGGGCTGTGGCTTCGCCGTGACCGCCAGTCGGAGCGAACGGGTCGTCTCGTTCGCGGGCGAACGCCGTCTGAGGCGGTACCAGTGCCGCGTCAGGCGAGGTTCGCCCGTCAAGGAACGGCGTCCGGTGCGTGTGATCGCAAGGCGGCCGGAAGTCCTTGTGCTGGACCTACCGGGGCTTTCGGGCAACGCAGCGAGCTGGGGCCCCCTGCTCGAAGAGCTCGGGGGGAGCGTGCCGGGCGTCGCGACCGGCGAACCTTGCCTGCCGCGGCGCTAGAGGCAGCGGCGGAGCGCCCGCACCAGCGACTGCGCCCGGGGGTCGGCCGTGACGTTGCGGTGCAGGGTGTTGGTGACGTAGCCGAAGCCGGTGCCGGACTCCGGGTCGGCGAAGGCCAGGGAGCCGCCGCGGCCCGGATGTCCGAAGGAGCCGGGGCCCAGGAGCGGGGACGCGGTGCCGTGCAGCATGTAACCGAGTCCGAAACGGGTGTTGACCACCAGGACCCGGTCCGGTCCCACGGTCTCCTCCGAGCGGGCGAGGGCCAGGGTGGCCGGTGCGAAGAGCGGGCCGCCGCCGGGCACCGGGCCGATCAGCGCCGCGTAGAAGCCGGCCAGCGCGCGTGCGGTGGCGACCGCGGAGGAGGCGGCGAGTTCGGCGGCCTGGTAGGCCGGGGTGTTCTCGTCCGGCAGCGGGTCGATCGCGCCGAAGGCCCGGCGGGTGAGCGACCCCGGGTCGCGGTACGCCTCGACCACGGCCGGCTTGGGACGGAGCCGCAGACCCTGGCCGGGTGCCGGAGCCGGTGTTTCGAGTTCGGCTATCCGGCCCACGCGGTGCCGCTCCTCCGGTGGCAGCCCTATCCACAGGTCCAGGCCGAGCGGTCGAGCGATCTCCTCGGCGATCCACCGTCCGATGGTGCGGCCGGTGGCGCGGAGGGTGAGTTCACCGAGCAGCCAGCTGTAGGTCTGGGCGTGGTACCCGTGCTGGCTGCCGGGCTCCCAGGCGGGCTGCTGGGCCTCAAGGGCGCGCGGGCCGCTCACCCCGTCCATCGCCTGGTCGGGGCTGAGCGGGGTGTCGAGCACCGGCAGACCGGCGCTGTGCGAGAGGAGCTGCCGGATCAGCACCCGTTCCTTGCCGTGCTGCTTGAACTCCGGCCAGTACCTGCGCACGGGGGCGTCCAGGTCGAGCTGTCCGCGCTGGTGGAGCAGGAGCGGGACGCTGGCGGCGATCCCCTTGCCGACCGAGCGGACGATCTGCGCGGTGTCCTCGGCCCAAGGTTCGGCGCCCTCAGGTTCCGCGGTGCCGCCCCAGAGGTCGACCACCTTCGCCCCGGCGTGGTAGACGGAGACGGCCGCGCCGTGCTCGCCCCGCTGCTCGAAGTTGCGGACGAAGGCTTCCCGGACCGGCTCGAAGCCGTCCACCACCGTGCCGTGAACGTCCACCACTTGCTGTTTCTCCCGCCGAACGTGCCGTTAACGCGTTCCCCATGGTGCCTGGTGGCCTGTCCGGCCGGTGCGGCGGGGCGGCCCGGAGATCCAGGTGCTACTGGCGGAGGGACCGGTGCTGCACCGTTCGGTGCCCGCCGTCCGCACAACCCGGCCGGCCCCTACCGCCGTCAGTGGACCGGGACGGTGACGGAGCCCGGGTCGAAGCCGAAGGGGAGCTCCAACCGGTGGGAGCGCATCAGTTCCGGGTCGCACATCAGCTCCTGGGTGCCTCCGTCCGCCGCGATCACACCGGCGCTGAGCACCACCGAGCGGGGGCACAACTCCAAGGCGTAGGGCAGGTCGTGGGTGACCATCAGGACGGTGATGTCCAGGCTCCGGAGCACGTCGGCGAGTTCCCGCCGCGAGGCCGGGTCGAGGTTGGAGGACGGCTCGTCGAGGACGAGGACCTCCGGCTCCATGGCGAGTACGGTCGCCACGGCCACCCGGCGGCGCTGGCCGAAGGAGAGGTGGTGCGGCGGACGGTCGGCGAGGTCCGCCAGGCCTACCTGCTCCAGCGCCCGGGTGACGCGGGCCTCCAGTTCCACGCCGCGCATCCCGGCCGTGGCCGGGCCGAAGGCGACGTCCTCCCGGACGGTCGGCATGAACAGTTGGTCGTCCGGGTCCTGGAAGACGATGCCGACGCGCCGCCGCACCTCGGCGAGGTGCTCTTCGGTGACCGGGAGCCCGCCGATCCGTACGGCGCCCGCCCCGGCCCGGAGGATCCCGTTGAGGTGGAGGACAAGGGTGGTCTTGCCGGCTCCGTTGGGGCCGAGCAGCGCGACCCGCTCGCCCCTGCGGAGGGTGAGGTCGACCCCGAAGAGGGCCTGCCGCCCGTCCGGGTAGGCGTAGGCGAGACCCTCGATCTCCAGTGCTGGGGTGTCGGTTTCGGTCACAGTGTGAGCCATCCCATCAGGCAGACCCCCGCCGCGGCGGTCGGGAGCAGGGCAGCGCGGGTCCATTGCGCGGTGCCGGCGCCCACTTCGTCGATCAGCGGCATGGTGCCGCGGTAGCCGCGGCTGGCCATCGCGAGGTGGACTCGCTCGCCCCGCTCGTAGCAGCGGATGAACAGGGCGCCGGCCGACTTGGCCAGCACACCCCAGTGCCGGATGCCGCGGGCGGTGAAGCCACGCGAGGCGCGGGCGATGCGCATCCGGCGCATCTCGTCCACGATCACATCCCCGTACCGGATCATGAAGGAGGCGATCTGCACCAGCAGCGGTGGCATCCGCAGGCGTTGCAGGCCGAGCAGGAGCGAGCGGAGTTCGGTGGTCGAGGCGAGCAGCACGGAGACGGCGACCCCGAGCGTCCCCTTGGCCAGGATGTTCCAGGCCCCCCAGAGTCCGGGGACGGACAGCCCCACCCCCAGCACCTCGGTGCGCTCCCCCTCGGCGACGAAGGGCAGCAGGACCGCGAAGAGCACGAACGGCACCTCGATCAGCAGCCGGCGCAGCAGCAAGCCCGCCGGCACCCGGCTGACCGCGGCGACCCCGGCCAGCAGGAGCGCGTAGACGCCGAAGGCCCAGACCGCCTCGCGCGGCGTGGAGACGACGAGCAGCACGAAGCAGAGGCCGGCCACGATCTTGCAGTGCGCGGGGAGGCGGTGCACCGCCGAGGTGCCGGGCAGGTAGAGCGCCCGGGCATGGCCCGAACCCACGCTCAGCCCTGGCCGGTGGCGCCCCCGGTCAGCGGGGCGCCCTCCGCTTGACGAGCGGGGCGCCGCCGGACGACCCAGAAGAGGCCGGAGCCGACGGCCAGCGTGGCGCCGACCCCGATCACCCCGGCCAGCCCGCCGGAGAGCCTGCTGTTGCCGACGCTGCTCAGTTCGTAGTCGGCGAGCGGGGAGCCCTCGGCGGCGTGCTCCTTCTCCATCCGGTCGATGCCGTGGTCGGCGGCGACCTTCTCCAGCCCGTCCGGGCTCGCGGAGGCGTAGTAGCTGAGTCCGCCGGCGAAGAACAGCGCGGCGAGGAGTCCGACGATCCACAGCCGTCCGCCGCTTCGGGCGGGGGGCGCCGTGGTGGCGGTGGGGTCGTTGGCGGACATCAGGCGGTCGCCTCCTCGCTGCTGGTGCGGCCGGTGCCGCTGGTGGTCAGGGGCGGTGCCGGCAGCATGCCGCGGGCACCGTGCACCAGGTCGGGCCGGACGGCGATGACCGCCCCCACGGTGGCCGCGGTGATCACCGCTTCACCGATGCCGATCAGGATGTGCACCCCGACCATGGCTCCGAACACCTTGCCGAGTGCGACTTCGGTGGTGCCGCCCAGGGCGTAGAGGCCGGTGAACACCACGGCCGCGACGGGCACCGAGATCAACGCCGCGACGAAGGAGGCCGAGGTGACCGAGCGGCGGCCCTCCGGCAGCAGCCGCAGCAGCCCGCGGAAGAGGCCGTAGGAGACCACCACCGTGACCACGCCCATCAGGGTGATGTTGACGCCGAGCGCGGTGAGCCCGCCGTCGGCGAAGAGCAGGCCCTGCATGAGCAGCACCACGCTGACGCAGAGCACCCCCGTGTAGGGGCCGACGAGTATCGCCGCGAGTGCGCCGCCGAGGAGATGGCCGCTCGTCCCTCCGGCCACCGGGAAGTTCAGCATCTGCACGGCGAAGACGAACGCGGCGACCAGACCGGCCAGTGGCGCGGTCCGCTCGTCGAGTTCGCGTCGCGCCCCGCGGAGCGAGACGACGACCGCCGCCGCCGCGACGACTCCGGTGGCCACGGAGATCGGGGCGTTGAAGAATCCGTCGGGTACATGCATGGCGGGGCTCCGCTTCTGCGTCGCTGGGTGTCGACCCATGGTGAAGCTAATTGCATCACGGTTGCAAGAGCGCCTCGTGTGTCATTGCACTCGTGCTTCTTGTGCGGCCTCACCCGCGGGTCCGCCAGGACAGGGCTCGGCCCCCTTCCGCGAGCCGCCACCCCGCTCCGCCGCTCGCTCCCGGCTCCACCACGAGTTGCCGGGCTCCCCACGCGGCCGAACCATGGATGCGTGAACGACGGCGCGTATCTCCGGTTCCCGCACCTCCACGGTGACCTGCTCTGCTTCGTGACCGAGGACGATCTGTGGATCGCTCCGCTGGCCGGGGCGGGCGCCTCCCCCGAGCGGGCCTGGCGGGTGACGGCCGACCGGACCAGGGTCGGCCACCCCCGCTTCTCCCCCGACGGCCGGCAGATCGCCTTCACCACCTGGCGCAGCCTCGACCCCGAGATCCACCTCGCCCCGGTCGACGGCGGGCCGATCCGCCGACTCACCTACTGGGGGAGCACCGACACCCGGGTCTGCGGCTGGTCACCCGACGGCGACATCCTCGCCGTGGCCTCCCACGGCCAGCCCTTCTCCTACTTCTCCTGGGCCTACAGCGTGCCCACCGACGGGAGCCCCGGCAGCCGACTGCCCTGGGGGCCGGTCTCCCACATCGCGACCGCCGACCTCGACGGCCGGCACATGTCCCTGCTGCTCGCGGGGAAGCCGCCGCACGAACCAGCCGCCTGGAAGCGCTACCGGGGAGGGGCCACCGGCCGGCTGTTCCTGCACGGCACCAGACTGCTGCCGGAGCTGAAGGGCCACCTGGACAGCCCGATGTTCGTCGACGGCCGGATCGCCTTCCTCTCCGACCACGAGGGCATCGGCAACCTCTACTCCTGCCTGCCCGACGGCTCCGACCTGCGCCGGCACACCGACCACGACGCCTTCTACGCCCGGCACGCCGCCACCGACGGCAACCGGGTGGTCTACCAGTGCGCGGGCGACCTCTGGCTGGTCGAGGACTTCGGCCCGGCCGGCCGCCCGCGGCGGCTGGAGGTGCGGACCGCGGGGCCGCGCAACGGCCGCCGCTCCTATCAGGTGCCCGCCGCCGCGCACATCAACGGACTGACCGTGGACACCACCGGCCGGGCCAGCGCGGTGTGCGTACGCGGCAGCCTCTACTGGCTGACCCACCGGGACGGCCCGGCCCGCACCATCACCGACACCCCGGGGGTACGCGTCCGGCGCCCGGAGATGCTGAACAACACCGGCCGGGTCGCCTACGTCACCGACGCGCCGGGCGAGGACGCCATCGAGATCGCCGACCTGCCGCGGGCCAGCGGCGGCCGGGCCCCGCAGCGGATCGCCGCCGGCCGGCTGGGGCGGGTGCACCAGCTCCTGTCCTCACCCGACGGCGAACTGCTGGCCGTCGCCACCCACGACGGGCGACTGCTGATCGTGGACGCCACCGAGGAGGGCGAGGGCGAGACGCTGGAGCTGATCCGCTCGGAGAACGGCCCGGTGCGCGACCTCGCCTTCTCCCCCGACTCGGCCTGGATCACCTGGTCGCACCCCGGCGTCGGGCGCTCACTGCGCCAGATCAAACTGGCCAGACTGATGGACCAGACGGTCATCGACGTCACCAACGGCCGCTTCGAGGACGAACAGCCGGTCTTCACCCGCGACGGCCGCTACCTGGCCTTCCTCTCCTGGCGCGGCTTCGACCCGGTCTACGACGTGCACACCGGCGACCTCTCCTTCCCGCTGGGCTGCCGCCCCTACCTCGTGCCCCTGTCCTCGGCCACCCCCTCCCCCTTCGCGCTGTCCGCGGAGGGCCGGACGGCGGCGGGCGTCCTCGACCCGGACGAGACCCGGCCGGCCTTCGCCACGGACGGGGCGGTCGACGGCGGCGGGGTCGCACAGCGGTCGGTGCTCGTCGAGGAGGAGGGCCTGGCGAGCCGGGTCACCCCCTTCCCGGTCGCCGCGTCGAAGTACTCCTCACTGCGGCCGGTCGCCGGAGGCGGACTGGTGTGGTTGCGCTGGCCGATCTCCGGCGCGCTCGGTGAGACCTTCGCCAACCCGGCGGACACCTCGGGGCAGCCCACGCTGGAGCACTTCGACGTGACGAAGGCCAAGCGCACCGAACTCCTCGCCCATCTGGACTCGTTCGCGGTCAGCGGCGACGGGACCCGGCTCGTGGTCAACGACGACGGTGAACTGCGAGCCATCCCGGCCACCGAACCCGGGGACGCGGACACCTCCGTCTTCATCGACCTGCGGCGCATCCAGCACCAGGTCGACCCGGAGGCCGAGTGGCGGCAGGCGTACGCGGAGGCGGGCCGGATCGTCCGCGCCTACTTCTGGGAACCGCGGATGTGCGGCGTGGACTGGGAGGGCGTACTGGAGCAGTACCGCCCACTGGTCGAACGGGTGGCCTCCCCCGACGAGTTCGCCGACCTGCTGCGGGAGGTGATGGGCGAACTCGGCACCTCGCACGCCTATGTCGTCCCCGCTCGCCGCAACGAGGGGCCGCCGCACTACCAGCGTCCGATCGGTCTGCTGGGCGCCGATTTCACCCGCGCCAAGGACGGCCGCTGGGCGGTGCGCCGGATCCTGCCCGGCGAGTCCTCCGACTCCCGCGCCCGCTCCCCGCTGGCCGGTTCCGGCATCCGGGACGGCGCGGTGCTCACCCATGTGGACGGCAGACCGGTCCCCTCCGTCGCCGGGCCCTCGGCGCTGCTCTCCGCGGCCGGCGGCAGCACCGTCGAGCTGACCTTCGAGCCACCCGACGGCCCGGCGCGCTCCCGCCGGGTGGCGGTCGTGCCGCTGATCGACGAACGGCCGCTGCGCTACCAGGACTGGGTGGCCAAGCGTCGGCAGGTGGTGCGCGAACTCAGCGGCGGCCGGTGCGGCTACCTCCACATCCCGGACATGGGCGGCTCGGGATGGGCCCAGTTCAACCGGGACCTGCGGATGGAGATGTCCCGTCCCGCGCTGATCGTCGATGTCCGGGGCAATGCCGGCGGGAACATCAGCGAGCTGGTCATCGAGAAGCTGACCCGCACCATCCTGGGCTGGGACCTGACCCGCAACGCCCAGCCGGTCTCCTACGCCTCCAACGCCCCCTGCGGCCCGATCGTCGCCTTGGCCGACGAGATGACCTCCTCCGACGGGGACATGATCACGGCGGCCTTCAAGCTGCTCGGCATCGGACCGGTGGTCGGCCTCCGCACCTGGGGCGGGGTGGTCGGGATGACCGGTCGGCACCGGCTGGTCGACGGCACGGTCATCACCGTGCCGATGAACGCCGCCTGGTTCGAGCACTACGGGTGGGACGTCGAGAACCACGGGGTGGAACCGGACCTGGAGATCGACCGCACCCCACTGGACTGGGCCGAGGGCCGGCACCGGCAGATGGACGACGCCGTGCAACTCGCCCTCGAACTCCTGGAGCGGCATCCGGCGGCCAGGCCGCCCGATTACTCGGACGTGCCCGACCGCAGCCGCCCGCCCCTACCGCCACGGCGGCAGGGGTGACACCACCCGGGAGCAGCCCCTTCCGCCCGGCCGCCGCCGGGCGGAAGGGGCTGAGCCGACACGGTGGCGGGGGACGTGGACTCCCGGCCACGTCCCCCGCCACCGCATCGGCTCAGCCCAGCGGCTCCCCGCCCGCGGTCACCCCTCGGGACGCCCCTTGCCGCCCTCGTCCCGACGCCGACCGGACTCTCCTGCCCGCCCGTCCTCCGCTCCCTGCCCGCCCCCGAACTCCTTCTCGGCGTCCTCCTCCATGCGCTTCCTGGCCTTCTCCTCAAGGCGCCGCGCCTTCCGCTTGAACTGCTCCTGGATGCCCATAGGTGCTGACTCCATCGTGAGAGACGGGAAGCAGTACTCCTCCAAGCAGGCTCCCACGGGCCGGGGTTCTCCGCATTTCAGGTGTTCTGCCCCCGCCCGGGGGTTGACGGCACCGTCCGTCAGTCGCCCTTCTCGCTCCCGGCCCGGTCGTCCGCCGCGCCGCCGGCGCCGATCAGCCCGGTCCGCATGCCGACCGCCGCCAAACGCCGGTCGACCCTCGGCATCTCGTACCGCCCCACCAGCGCCATGACGGTGGGCGAGAAGCCACGCGCGATCTGCGCCCCGCGCAGCCACCACGGCATGTGGACGCGGGCCGACCGACGTTCGACGCCCCTCGCGATGCGGGCGACGGCCAGCCCCGCCGGGTAGGTGCGGCTGGCGGGCCACGGCAGTCGGGAACGCAGCTCCCGCATCACCTCGTCCTCGTCCGCCCCCCGCACCATGTCGGTGTCGGTCCAGCTCAGGTAGGCGACCCCGACCCCGACGCCGCGGTGGCCCAGCTCGGCGCGCAGGCAGTGGGCGAACGTCTCGACGCCCGACTTCGATGCGCAGTACGCCGACATCAGCGGCGCCGGGGTGAGGGCGGCGAGCGAGGCTATCTGCAGCAGATAGCCCCGGCTCTCCAGCAGCATGGGGAGAAAGGCTCGGGCGGTGTTGGCGCTGCCCAGCAGGTTCACCTGGACGACGCGGTTCCAGACCGAGGCCGCCGAGTCCACGAAGCGCCCGCCGGCGGCCACTCCGGCGTTCGCCACCACGGCGTCCACCCGGCCGAAGTGCTCCTCGACCTCGGCGGCCACCCGCGCCAGGGCCTGCTCGTCGGTGACGTCGACCTGCCAGTGGGCCGACTCGGTCGGCAGCGACTCCGAGACCCGGCGCAGCTCCGCCGGTTCCAGGCCGAGCAGGGCGATCCGCGCTCCACCGGCGGCCAGTCGGCCGGCCAGCAGTGCCCCTATCCCGCGCGCCGCGCCGGTGATGACGACCACCCGGCCGTCGAGTTTTCCACCCGTCCTCATGCTGACTCCTTCGGTTCAGTCGGCTCGTCGCCGGCTTCGGCCGCCAATCCGGGTGGGCCGGCGAGGTGTTCGGCCGCCAACTCACGGATGAGCCCGGCGATCACTTCCGGTGCCTCGATCGGCGTCATATGGCCCAGCCCGGGCAGGGTGGTGAGCCCGACGCAGTCGGGCAGGGCCGCCATCAGTCGATCCGAGAGCGGCGGCGGAGTCAGTCGGTCCGCGGTGCCGGTGACCACCGCCGTCGGCATCGTCAGCCGTGGAACGGCAGAGTCCACGTCCAGTTCGGCCAGCACCTGCCTCGCCCAGCCGGCGCGGACGCCGCGCGGGCAGGCGTGCACGATGCGGGCGCAGGTCTCCACCTGCTCCCGGGTGGCCCCCGGGCCCATCGTCGCCCGCTTGAGCAGGGCTCGGGAGAGAGCGGTGACCGGCCCCAGCGGCAGACGTGAACCGAGCAGCGCCCGATGTGCCGCCGTGCGGACCCGGCCAGCGGGCAGCGGAACCACCACCGACTGGGCGAGCAGTTCGGAACTGCCCGTGTTGCAGAGCACCGCCGCGGCGACGTGCTCCGCCATGACCGGCCGACCGGCGGCGGCCATCAGGGTCATCCCGCCCATGGAGTGCCCCGCGACGACCGCCCGTTGCCCGTCGGCCAGGATCACGCGGAGCACCGCTTCCAGATCGTCGGCGAGGAGCCGGGTGCTGTAGCGGCCGGTCGCGGAAGCCTGGCTGCGGCCGTGCCCCCGCTGGTCGTAGCAGACCACCCGGTACTCCGCCGCCAACTCCCGCACCACCGCCGCCCAGAAGGCGGTCGAGCAGGTCCAGCCGTGGGCCAGGACGACGGCCGGTGCCCCGTCCGGGCCGTACACCTCGACGTGGATCCGGGTGCCGTCGGCCGAGGCGACCCGCTCCACCCGCTCCGGGAGCGGCGGCGCGTACCGCCCGGCCCTCCGGGCCACGGCACGCTGCCGCCGGGCCGCCTCTTCCCTGCCCCGCCCCGGCATCAGACGGCACCGCCCTCGCTGCCGGCCCCGGCGACCGGGGCTTCCGGTTCGGCGTCGCCGCGGGCACGGAGCACCTCGTACTCCGCGAGGCGGATCCGGCTGGTCGCGTTGCGGAACTCGCGGGTGGTGCCGGGCCAGACGGTCGTGTTGCGGCCCGCCGCGTCCAGGTACCAGCTGTCACACCCGCCGGTGTTCCACACCGTGCGCTCCATCCGCTGCTGGAGCCTCCGGTTCCAGACCTCGGTGGCGGACCGCCGGGCGTCGAGGGCGGCCTTCCCGCCCAGGGCGTCCAACTGCCGCAGGAGGTCCATGGCGTAGTTCAGTTGGGCTTCGATGATCAGGACCATCGAGCTGTTGCCGAGCCCGGTGTTGGGACCGATCACCGTGACGAGGTTGGGGAACCCCGGAACGCTGCTCCCGCGCAGCGCCGACATGCCGTTCCGCCACTCCTCGGCGAGCGTGGCGCCGTCGGCTCCGACGATCCGGTGGGCGATCGGCACGTCGGTGACCTGGAAGCCCGTTCCGAAGATGACGGCGTCGGCCTCGGTCCGCGTCCCGTCCGCAGCGACCAGGGTGGAGCCGCGGACTTCGGCCAGGCCGGAGTCGACCACCTCGACGTTGGGCCTGGCCAGCGCCGGGTAGTAGCTGTTGGACAGCAGGATGCGTTTGCAGCCGATCCGGTAGTCCGGGGTGAGCTTCGCCCGTAGCACGGGGTCCTTGATCACCCGGCGCATATGGGCCCCGGCGAGCTTCTCGATCGCACCGAGCTGGCCGGGTCGCTTGGTGAACGCCTGCACCTGCAACTCGCGCACGCCCCACAGCAGTCCGCGACGGAGCGTGCCGCTCACCGGCACCCTGTCGTGCAGCCAGCGTTCGGCCCTGGAGATCCTCCGGTCCAGTCGCGGCAGAACCCAGGCCGGGGTGCGCTGGAACAGCGTCAGGCTGCGTACCTCAGGCTGGATGGCCGGCGCGATCTGGATGGCGGACGCCCCGGTGCCGATCAGGGCGACCCGTTTGCCCCCGAGGCCGTAGTCGTGGTTCCAACGCGCGGAGTGCCAGACCTCGCCCGGGAAGCCGCTCAGCCCCGGGATGTCGGGAATCCTGGGGTCGGAGAGCGGGCCGGTCGCCGATATCACCATGTCGGCGGTGAGCGTCCCGCTCGGCGTTTCGATCTCCCAGCACAGCCGGGCCGTGTCCCAGCGGGCGCTGATCACCTCCGCGCCGAACCTGATGTGCGGCCGCAGTCCGAAGACGTCAGCGATCCGCTCCAGGTACGCCCGGATGTGCGGCTGCCCGGAAAAGCTCCGCGGCCACTCGGCGTTCGGCGCGAAGGAGAAGGAGTACAGGTGTGACGGCACGTCACAGGCGCAGCCGGGATAGCTGTTGTCGCGCCAGGTGCCCCCCACCGCCTCGGCCCGCTCCAGCACGACGAAGTCGGTGACGCCGGCCCGGCGCAGACGGACCGCGGCCCCCAGGCCGCCGAAGCCGGAGCCGATCACCGCCACCCGCACATGCTCGTGTGCACTGCGCCATTCGGCCATAGCCACGCCTCCCGAGCCTGGAAGAAAGAGATCGCGCCAGTAATCACTGGCACGGTCTGGAGGGTAGGCCAGGAACGTACTCACCGGTAGGGGTGGGGCGGAGGCGAGTGGCCACCGGTCGGCTCGGGCCGAGAGCGGCCGCGCCTACCCTTCCGGTGTGACGAGAGACGAGACGGCCGGGACGCCGACAGGCGCGGCCCGCGAGTACCGGACCGCCGAGCTGGCCGAGGCCGCCGGCATCACCGTCCGCACCCTGCGCTTCTACCGGGAGCGCAGACTCCTCCCGCCACCTCGCCGCGAAGGCCGGATCGCCTGGTACGGCAGCCACCACCTCTCCCGGCTCCGGACCATCGCCGCACTCCTCGACCGGGGTCACACGTTGAGCGGCATCGCCGACCTGCTCATGACCTTCGAGAGTGGACGCGGCGTCGGCGAACTCCTCGAACTACAGGGTGACGCGCTCGTCCCGTGGTCGGAGGAGACCCCGGTCAGGCTGTCCCCCGAGGACCTCGCCGACCGCTTCGGCGAGCAGATCACCGCGGCGAACCTGGCCGCCTCGTTCGACATCGGCTACCTCGCCCTGGAGGGCGACCGGATGGTCCACGTCAGCAGACGGCTACTGGACGCCTCCAGCGCACTGGTCGCGGAGGGCGTGCCGCTCTCCGCGGTGCTCGCCGCCGCCCGCGAGGTCCGCACCCACACCGAAGCCCTCGCGAGGATCTTCACCGACCTCTTCCGCACCCACGTACTGGCCGACATCCTCGACCAGGCGCCTTCGACCACCACCGCGGCACCACCCGGCGCCGAGCCCGCGGCGCCGCTCAGCACCGAGGAGTTGGCCCGTCTCGGCGAGACCGTCGAACGTCTCAGGCCGATCGCCCGGGCCGTCCTGGACGCCGAACTCTCGATGGCCATGGAGCGCCGGATCCGCGGCGAGTTGACCTTCTGGCCCCGGGAGCGCGCGCAGCCCCCCGCCACCGGCCCGCGGACCGCCGAGGAGGAGCCCCGGCAGCCCCGTTCGTAAGGATCTCCGCCCAGCGGCCGGCCCGTGGAGAGCGTGACCCGCGCCCGGTCCCGACCGCAGGTCGCAGCCCGGCGCAAGCGTCGGACAATCAAGGTGGGCAAGGGTCATGCAGTGGTCGAAATCTCCGGATTCATGTCCGACTCCTCGCCGCCGGCAGTCGATCCGCCCGCGACCGGGCCACGCGGAGGGCGTCTCGAAGACATTCCGCCAGGCGTCGCGTCACGTACGCGCACTCGTCCGGCGACAGTCGTCGGCCGGCGTCCAGCATCTCCGCCGAGAACTCCGACACGGCTTCCGCGGTGACAAGTTGTTCCTCCTCCAGGCCGTCCGCCAGCGTCGACAGAAAGCCGTTCAGGGCGTCTGTCGAGAGGTACGCCGGGCCCCCGTTCGGGGGCGGGCCAGGGGAGCAGACGGAGCTGGGTAGTCTCGGACACGGCGGTCTCCTCCAGTGAGCGGGCCGGGAGTCGTGAGACGGCCCTGACGTCAGCTGTAGGCGATCGTCAGGCGGAGCGTGGTCCGCCCACCGGGGGGCATCAGTTACGCCCGCACCTCGTCCATGAGCATGCGCAGGGTGAGGGAGTGCTTCTCCGGCGGAAGGGCGTCCATCGCCCGCTGTGCGTACGCCTCCCCGCCGGACTTGTCGCCGGACCGGGCCAGCATGAGGCCCCGGCGCATCTCCAGGTGCGTAGCGAAACGGGGCAGTTCAGCGGGCAATTCGCGCCGCGCCGCATCCTGCGCCTCCACAGCGCCCCGCTCATCCCCCAGGCGGGCGAGGAGAAGCGACACGAAGACGTTCATCCGCCACCAGGGCCCGGCGTAGTCCGAGGTCTGCTCGGCCGAGGCGACCTGGTCAAGGATGCGTCGCGCGTGATCCAGCATGGCGAGGGCGGTGGCGCGATCACCCCGGAGAGCGGCGGAGTGCGCCCGGCCCATGGCGGCGTTCAACAATCCGAGAGAGGGCCGTTCGCTGATCTGCATCGCCTGGTCCGCGAGCGCATCCGCGACTCCTGGAGAGGCGCCTTCATAGCCGAGAGCGATGGCGGCCCGTCCACGAACCCACACGCGTGTCTGCTCGTCTCCGGACTCGTCGGCTGCCCTGGCAGCCATGCGGTACCAGTGAACAGCCTTGGACCCGTCGTTGCCCGGGAACGTCTTGGCGTACAACGTCATCAGCCGGGACGTCACTGACCACAGTCGAGGGTTGTCGAGTTGTTGCTGCACGACGACCAGCTCAGGCCCTATCAAGGTGACCGCCCCTCGTGGCACCCCGGGCGCGGCCGGTTCGCGGCCCGCTGCGGCGCCTTGTGCCCGGGGCAGGCCGCGAACCGGTACGTCAGAGGTACGCCACGGTCACCGGAGCGTGGTCCGACCACCGCAGGTCGTAGCTGGGTGCCCGCTCGACCTCAGCCTTCACGGCCCGCTCGGCCAGGCCCCGGGTCGCCACGTGGTAGTCGATACGCCATCCGCTGTCGTTGTCGAAGGCCTTACCCCGGTAGGACCACCACGAGTACGGCCCCGCGACCTCGGGGTGCAGTCGCCGCACCACGTCGACGTACTCCCCCTCCTCGAACACCCGGGAGAGCCATTCCCGCTCCTCCGGCAGGAAGCCCGCGTTCTTCCGGTTCGCCTTCCAGTTCTTCAGGTCGACCTCCTGGTGGGCGATGTTCCAGTCGCCGCAGACCAGCACCTCCCGGCCGTCGGCGGCGGCCCGCTCCCGCAGCTCCTTCAGGTAGGGGAGGAACTCCGCCATGAAGCGTTCCTTCTCCGCCTGCCGCTCGGTGCCGACCTCGCCGGACGGCAGATAGAGACTGGCGACCGTGACCCCCGGCAGGTCGACCTCCAGGTAACGGCCGCTGCCGTCGAACTCCGTCGACCCGAAACCCACCTGGGTCCGCTCCGGCTCCCGCCGGGTGTAGACCGAGACCCCGGCGCGACCCTTGGCCGCCGCCGGCGCGTGCCTGGTGTGCCAGCCCTCCGGCTCCCGGACCTCCGCCGGCAGCTGGTGCGGCTCGGCCCGCACCTCCTGGAGGCAGACCACCTCGGCCGGGGTGGCGGCCAACCACTCCACGAAGCCCTTCTTGGCGGCCGCGCGGAGGCCGTTCACGTTCACAGTCGACACTTGGAGCATCCCGGCACCCTACCGGCCGCCGGAGATCCCGCTCCGCCCCGGGGACATCGGGCCCATACGATGACGGTCATGGAGATTCGTACCACGAGCTACGACCACCCCGACGCCCGGAAACTGAACGACCGGGTGCAGCTCGAGTACGCCGAGCGCTACGGCGACCCGGACTTCACCGAGATGGACGCCGCACAGTTCGATCCGCCCCGCGGGCTGTTCCTGATCGCCTACGACGACGGGGTGCCGGTGGCCACCGGTGGCTGGCGCCGCCAGGAGCGCAACGACGAGGGCTACAGCGACGGCGACGCCGAGCTCAAGCGGATGTACGTGGTGCCCGAGGCGCGCGGCCGGGGGCTGGCGCGCCGGCTGCTGGCGCTGCTGGAGGAGAGCGCGCTGCGCGCCGGTCGGCTGCGGATGGTGTTGGAGACGGGTACCAAGCAGCCCGAGGCGATCTCCCTCTACGTCTCCTCCGGTTACGTCCCCGCCCCGAAGTTCGGCTACTACCGCTACGAGGAGGAGAGCCGCTGCTTCGCCAAGCCGCTGGTCGCCCCACCGGTCTCCCGGCCGGCCGGGCCCTGAGTCGGGGGCGGCGGCGGCCTCACTTGCCGTCCCGGTAGCCCTCCAGCAGCCGCAGCCAGACCTCGCTGATCGTGGGGAAGGACGGGACCGCGTGCCAGAGCCGGGCCAGGAGCACCTCGCCGGCCACCGCCACCGTCGCCGAGTGGAGCAGCTCGGCCACGCCCCGGCCGACGAAGGTCGCTCCCGCCACCGTCCCCCGGTCGAGGTCGACCACCAGCCGGGCCCGTCCGCGGTAGCCGTCGGCGTAGAGCGCCGCCCCGGCCACCGAGCCGAGGTCCTGGTCGACGACCCGCACCCGCAGCCCGCGCCGCTCGGCCTCCGCCGCCGTCAGCCCGACGGAGGCCACCTCGGGCTCGCTGAACACCACCTGCGGCACGGCGGCCGAATCCGCGGTCGCCTGGTAGGCGCCCCAGGGTTCCTCCTCGGGCAGCGGCACCCCGTGGGCCCTCGCCCCGATCACCGCTCCGGCGATCCGCGCCTGGTACTTCCCCTGGTGGGTGACGAGTGCACGGTGGTTGACGTCCCCGACGGCGTAGAGCCAGCCGCCCGGAACCGCGGTGACGAGGCAGGACTCGTCCACCTCCAGCCAGCTGCCGGGGGTCAGCCCGATGCTCTCCAGCCCCAGGTCGTCGGTGTGCGGTGCCCTGCCGGTGGCGAAGAGCACCTCGTCGGCCACGAGCTGCTCCCCGTCGTCGAGCAGCACGCTCACCGGGCCGCCGGCGGCCGCCTCCCGCCGGACTCCGGTCACCGAGACACCGGTGCGGATCTCCGCCCCGGCCTCGGTCAGCGCCTCGGAGACGAGTTCCCCGGCGAACGGCTCCATCCGGGGCAGCAGCCCGTCGCCCCGCACCAGCATGGTCACCGCCGAGCCGAGCGACCGCCAGGCCGTGGCCATCTCGGCGCCGACCACCCCGCCGCCCACGATGGCCAGCCGGACCGGGACCTCCTTCGCGGAGGTCGCCTCGCGGCTGGTCCAGGGACGGGCGGCGTCCAGCCCCGGCAGCGGCGGGAGGGCGGCCCGGCTGCCCGTGCAGACGGCCACCGCCTGCCGGGCGACCAGCAGCCGGTGCCTGCCGTCCGGGGCCTCCACGGCGACCCGGCGCGCACCGTCGAGCCGTCCGCGGCCGCGGACCAGTTCGATGCCGGCCGAGTCCAGCCAGCTGACCTGGGAGTCGTCCCGCCAGTGGGAGGCGAAGCCGTCACGGCGCCGCAGGACGGCCGCGTCGTCGAGCGCCGCCGTCACCGCCTCCTTCGCACCCCCCACGGCGCGCGCGTCGGACAGCGCCGCGCCGGAGCGCAGCAGGGCCTTGCTCGGCATACAGGCCCAGTACGAGCATTCGCCGCCCACCAACTCGTCCTCCACGATGACGGTGGACAGCCCGGCGGCCGCGGTCCGCTCGGCGACGTTCTCACCGACCGGACCGGCGCCGAGCACGATGACGTCGTACGGTTCCTCAGAGGGGTTCTGCGCGGCTTGGTCCGAGGTCCGGTTCATCGGCTCTGCCTCTCAGATCGAGCACGGAACGCTGGTGTCGGGGCCGGAGGGGCGGTGGCAGCGCTAGCCACTGTCAGCCATCCTTCCAACGCTTCGCCGCCCCGGCCACATGGATCATCTGAATACGGACAGGCTCTCTCTCGTCGTGCGGGCGCCCGATTTCCCCGCGCGGACACTCCGACCGAACGTCTCCCCCGAAAAGCAGGTAGCCATGACGAACACCGTAGAGCTGACCAAGGACAACTTCGACGACGTCGTCTCCAGCAACGACTTCGTGCTGATCGACTTCTGGGCCGAGTGGTGCGGGCCGTGCCGGCAGTTCGCCCCGGTCTACGAGGAGGCGGCCGGGCGCCACTCGGACCTCGTCTTCGCCAAGGTCGACACGGAGGCGCAGCCGGAGCTGGCCGGGGCCTTCGACATCCGCTCCATCCCGACCCTGATGATCGTGCGGGAGAACGTGGCGGTCTTCGCCCAGCCCGGTGCGCTACCCGCGGCGGCGCTTGAGGACGTCATCGGGCAGGCCCGTGAGCTCGACATGGCCGAGGTGCACAAGTCGGTGGCCGAGCAGCAGGCCGGGCAGGGGCAGGACGGCGGGTCACCCGAACAGCCGCCGGCCTGACTGCCGGATGTCGCTCCGCGCGGGTTCCCGGCTGTCGGTCCGCGCGGGTCAGCGGCGGATCAGCCCGCGGGCGGTGGCGGTCGCCACCGCGGCGGTGCGGGAGTCCACCCCCAGCTTGGTGTAGACGTGCGCAAGGTGGGACTTCACGGTGGCCTGGCTGAGGAAGAGCCGCTGGCTGATCTGCTGGTTGGACAACCCCTCGGCGACCAGCTGCAGTACCTCCGTCTCCCGTCTGCTCAGCGCCGCGGTGGGGGTGCGGACCCGGTCCATCAGTCGGAGCGCCACCGCCGGGGCGAGCGCGGACTTGCCGGCCGCGGCCGTTCGGACGGCCGCGGCCAACTCCTCCGGCGGCGCGTCCTTCAGCAGGTAGCCGGTGGCGCCCGCCTCGATCGCGGCGAGGATGTCCGCGTCCGTGTCGTAGGTGGTGAGGACGAGCACCCGGGGCGACCCGGGTCTGCCGGTGATCGCCGCCGTGGCCTGGGAGCCGTGCATCCCCGCACCGAACTGCAGGTCCATCAGGACGACGTCGACCGCCAGTTCGGCGGCGAGCTCGACGGCCCTTTCCGCGGTCTCCGCCTCCTCGACGACCTCGAAGTCCGGCTCGGTCTGCAGCACGGCCCGCAGCCCGGCCCGGACCACCGGGTGGTCGTCGGCGAGCAGCAGGCGGATCGGCCGCTCCCCGCTCACCGGGAGGCTCCGGTGGGTGCGGCGGGGGCCCCGGAGCCAGCCGCGGTCTCGGCCGGGGCGCAGGGGAGTGTGACGGCCACCGCCGTGCCCTCGCCGGGGGCGGACTCGACGGCGAGCACGCCGTGCAGGGCGCGGGCCCTGGCCCGCATCGTGGCGAGACCGAAGCCGCCTTCACCGGGGCCGTCCCCGGGCGGGGCGAGGGCCTGCGGTGCGAAACCGCGCCCGTCGTCGACCACGTCCAGCGCCACCTCGGTGCCCATGTAGCTGAGGGTCAGCTCGGCGCGGGTGGCCTCGGCGTGCTGCACGGTGTTGGCCAGCGCGGACTGGGCGATCCGGAGCAGGGCGGTCTCGTGCGGCGCCGGAAGTTGTGTCGGGGTCCCGGAGACGTGGCAGAGCACCGTCAGCCCCGAGGAGTCGGCGACCTGGGCGCACAGCCGTTCCAGCGCCGGGAGCAGCCCGCCGGCCTCCAGGTCGGGCGGCGTCCAGTCGCGTACGAAGCGGCGGGCCTCGGCGAGCCCGTCGAGCGCCGCCCGGCGGGCACGCTGGATGTGCTGGAGCGCCACGCCCGGCCGGGCCGGGGGCTCCGGCCGCGGCTCCCCGGCCGTCGCTTCGACGCCGGGCCGGGTCCCGGTTGCCGCCGTGTCTCCCGGGGCGGCCGGGGGACCCGCCGGTCGGCCGAGTTCCCGCTCGGCGGCCAGGAGGAGCAGTTGGATGCTGGAGAGCCCCTGGGCGAGCGTGTCGTGGATCTCCCGGGCGAGCCGCTCCCGCTCGGCCAGCACCCCGGCGGCCCGATCGGCGGCCGCCAGGTCCGTGCGGGCGGCCGTCAGCTCCGCGATGAGGCGGCGGCGGCGCTCACTCTCCCGGTACAGCGCCTGGTAGCCCAGTACCACGGCGACGGCCACGGCCGCGCCCAGCGCGGGACCGAGGGCGGTGCCCGCGCTCAGCCCGCCCCGGTGCCAGGCGAAACCGGCCACCGCCGCGACGGTGGTCGACACGACGGCCGCGACGCCCCAGCGGCGCGGCAGGAGGTGGAGCTGGACGAAGAAGAGCGGGAAGGCGAGCCAGATCCCGTCCGGAGTGAGGCAGAGCAGCGCCAGCCAGCCGAGCAGCACCCCGGCCAACCAGAGCCCCGCCGCCGCGGGCCGCCGCCGCACCGCGGGCAGCGCGGGACCGAGGGCGTAGCCGGCGGCCACCGCGAGCGCCGTGGCGACCACGGCCCGGGCCCCCGGGGCGCCGGTGACGACGGCCCGGGCGGCGGTGAGCGCCAGCAGCGCCGCCACCAGCAGGTGGAGGCAGCCGGCGAGCAGCCGCGGGACGGGGATGGGGGAACGCTTCACGATGCTTCCAGGCTAACGGCGGCGGGGGCTTCCGGGGCCGCGGACCGGACCTCCCCCCGCGCGGAGGTGCCCGGTGGCCGGGTTCCGGGTGCCGCATCGGCCGAAAGGTGGAGATCCGGGTGGACTCTTCGGCCGTTTCGAAGCGATCCGCGGCCCGATGCGGCGGCGGACCGGTTTCGGCGAGGTTGGAGGTCGAGCGCCGGGAGCAGCCCGGCGGTGGTGGGGCAGCCGGTCGGGGCCGCCCCACCGAACGGACGGGAAGGAGCACGGCCCGTGTTCGTCGCCTGGCGGGACCTGCGGTTCGCGAAGGGACGCTTCGCCCTGATGGGCACGGTGATCACGTTGATCACCGTGCTCGTGGGGCTGCTGTCCGGTCTGACGGCCGGCCTGGGCCGGGAGAACACCTCGGCGATCACCGGGCTGCCCGCCGACCGTCTCGCCTTCGCCGCCGCCGACGGAGAGAAGGTGTCCTTCGCCGAGTCCCGGGTGGGCGAGGCGGCCTGGCAGCGGTGGGGCGATGTGCCCGGAGTGAAGGCCGCGGAGCCGCTGGGCATCCTGGGCGCCCGGGCGGAGACGGCGGACGGACGGGGCTCGGCGGTCTCGGCCTTCGGCGTACGGCCCGGGTCCGGCCTCTCCCCGGCGCCGGTCGCCGCCGGGGAGACGGTGCTCTCGGGGGCGGCCGCCGACGAACTGGGGGTGGGCCCCGGCGACTCGCTCACCGTCGCCGGAGAGCCGTTGCGGGTGGCGGCGGTGGCCGGCCAGGCCTCGTACAGCCACACCCCGGTGGTCTGGACCGACCTCGGCGACTGGCAGCGGCTGTCCGGTGGCGGGCGGCCGGCGGACGCGGAGCGGCCCCCGCAGGCCACGGTGATCGCCCTGGACACCGAGCCCGGCACGCCGAGCAGCGAACTCGCGGCCGCGGACGCCCGGCTGGGCACCCACACCGTCACCCGCGAGGACGCCCTGCAGGCCATCGGCTCCTTCGCCGCCGAGAACAGCTCCCTCCAACTGATGCGCGGCTTCCTCTTCGCCATCTCCGCGCTGGTCATCGGCGCCTTCTTCACCGTCTGGACCATCCAGCGGAGCGCGGACATCGCGGTGTTGAAGGCGCTGGGATCGTCCACCGGCTACCTGCTCCGCGACGCACTGGGGCAGGCGCTCGTCCTGCTCCTCCTCGGCACGGGGACCGGTACGGCGATCGCGGTCGGCGCGGGGGCGCTGGTCGGCGGCCGGGTGCCGTTCCTGCTGGAGCCGGCGACCATCCTGCTGCCGGCACTGACCATGATCGCGCTGGGCGCCGTCGGTGCCGGGCTGGCCGTGCGCCGTGTCACCTCCGTCGACCCGCTGACCGCTCTGGGGAGCACTCGATGAGCCTGGAACTGACCGACATCACCCTCACCTACCCGGACGGCGACTCCCGGCTGACCGCGCTGGACGAGGTCAGCCTGACCGTCCCGGCCGGCACCACCACCGCCGTCGTCGGACCGTCCGGATCCGGTAAGTCCAGTCTGCTGGCGGTGGCGGCGACGCTGGTCCGCCCGGACCGGGGCCGGGTCGTCCTCGACGGCAGGGACACCGCCGGTCTGTCGCGGGCCGAGCTGGCCGCGCTCCGCCGGCAGCGGATCGGCATCGTCTTCCAGCAGGCCAACCTGCTGCCCTCGCTGACCGCCGAAGAGCAGCTGCGGGCCATGGCCCATCTCGACGGCCGGCCCGCCCGCGCGGCGCGGGAGCGAGCCGCGGAACTCCTGGGGGCGGTCGGCCTCGCCCACCGCGCGCACCGCCGCCCGCACCAGCTCTCGGGCGGCGAGCGGCAGCGGGTCAACATCGCGCGGGCGTTGATGAACGACCCGGCGGTACTGCTGGTGGACGAGCCGACCAGCGCCCTGGACCAGGAACGCGGAGCCGCCGTCATGGCGCTGCTGACCTCGCTGACCCGGCAGCGCGGCACCGCCACCGTGCTGGTGACGCACGATGCCTCCCACCTCGCGGCGGCCGACCAGGTGGCGGAGGTGCGGGACGGCCGGCTCACCCTGCCGCAGCCGGTCCCGGCGGGCGGGCCACCGCCGGGCCGGTGAGCGCGGGGCCCGGGCTCACCGGGCTGGGCTCACCGGGCTGGGCTCACCTGCTTCGAGGACGGTTGTCCGGGCTCACTGCTCCGATCGCACCAGCGGTCGGTAGACCGACAGCCGGAAGGAGAGGGTGACCCGCACGGGCAGGTCCAACCCGGCCACCCGCCGGTGCAACTCCTCAGCGGCGAGATGGCGCGCGGTGGGCCCCATGGCCACCAGGTTCTCCACCTCGGCCGGCTCGTCCAGCCCCACGACGGCCTCCTCGACCTCCGTCCCCGTCCGCCGGAAGTGCTGGGAGAGGGTGCGGTGGAGCCTGGCCTCCTTCGTCGCGTCGACCGACAGCAACCCCACCGGCTGCCGCAGTTCGTCCAGGTGCCGGGCGGTCGGTGTGACGACCAGCAGGGCACCGGACGGCCGCAGCACCCGGTGGAACTCCTCGCCGTTGCGGGGCGCGAAGACGTTCAGCAGCACATCGACCGACCCGCTGCGGACCGGCAGCGGCTGCCACAGGTCCCAACTGGCCGCGCCCAGTCGTGGATGCGCCCGCGCGGCCAGCCGGAGCGCGAACTTCGAGGAGTCCAGGCCGAGCCCGACGGCGCGGGGGAGCGCGTCCAGGACCGCGGCGAGGTGGTGGCCGGTGCCCACCCCGGCCTCCAGCACGGTGCCGCCCGCGGGGCAGAACGCGGCGGTGCGTTCGGCCAGCAGCCGGGCCAGCGGCGCGAAGTGGCCCGAGTCCAGGAACTCCGCCCGTGCCCGCACCATCGCGGCGGTGTCGGCTCCGGCCGCCCGGGAGCCTCCGCTGAGCAGGCTGACATAGCCCTGCCGGGCGATGTCGAAGGTGTGGCCGGCCGGGCAGCGCAGCGACCCGCCGGAGGTCGCCAGCCGCCCACCGCACAGCGGGCACACCAGTACGTCCAGAAGCGTGCTCCAGGGGTCGGGTCCGGCGGTGCGCTCTGGGGCGGGCATGGCTTGCGTTCTTCCTCGGTTCGGCGGCTTCGGTCCAGGTCGGCCGACGAGCGGTTCTCCGAGCGGGCCCCGATCGCTTTCGATGCGCGGGCGCGTCGCGCGGTACGCGTCCGTGCGGAGCCGGCACGAGATCGCTCGCCGAGCCTTGAACGATAGCCGCCTCGGGTGCGCCAGGCGGGTCTGGTCGGACTCCACCGGGCGCAGAGGGCAGCCGAGCCCGCGGGGACGGGGTGCGGCCGGGTCCACAGGGGCGGGACGAGGGTTCACAAGCCGCGACCGCACGCTCAAGCCCGCCGGACCGCCGGAAAGCGCGCCAGCGCGTGGACACAGCCTCGGCCGGCCATCCCGGACCTCGGTGGCACCTCGGCCAAGACGGGCGCCCGCCGAGACCCCGGGGCCACCACCGCCGCCCGTGCGGCAGAATCAGCGGCCTCCTGCCGCACCGCCCGACCGAGGCGCCGGCGCATCGCGGGATTCCTCCGGCCCGCCCGCGAGCCTGTCGGCGATGCGACCGAGAACCGCGAGTTCCTGAGGGTCGAGCCGGTCGACGAAGTGGCGTCGTACCGAAGCGACATGGGCGGGGGCGGCCTGCCGGAGCGTGTCCAGCCCCTTCTCGGTGAGCACCAGGAAACAGCCCCTGCCATCAGCCGGATCCGGTGCACGGCGAATGAGTCCGCGCGCCTCCATACGGGTGGCGTGGCGGGACAGCCGGCTGCGGGACCACCCCATCTTGGCCGCCTGCTCACGCAGGCCGCTGGTGCCGTCGGAGCGCTCCGAGAGGGTGCTGAGCACCTCGTAGTCGGGCTCGGACAAGCCGACCTCGGCCAGGTCCTGCGCGGTGCGGGCCTGAACGGCGATCACCATGCGGCGGTACGCCCGCCAGGCGCGCTCCTCCCCAGGCGCGAGCCAGCGGGTAGCACCATCCGAGGATTTCGTTGACATGTAATCAACCTACCAGCTAGCTTCGTTTCCATGTCAACGAAACGATCGCGCGTTCTCGTACTGGTCTGCAGCACCCGCCCCGGCGCACTCGGCCCGGCCGTCGGCGAGTGGCTGGCCGAGACGCTCGCACCGAGCGCCCGCACGCTCGACGTGGACCTCGTGCCACTGGCCCTCGGCGACCTCCGACTGCCCTTCCTGGACGAGGAGGAGCACCCCTCGTCAGGCGTCTACCGCAATGAGCACACCCGGCGGTGGAGCGCGATCGTCGGCGAGGCCGACGGCTTCATCATCGTGACCCCGGAATACAACTACGGGATGCCGGCGACGCTGAAGAACGCACTGGACTACCTGGGCCCCGAGTGGGCCTGGAAGCCGGTCGGCTTCGTCAGCTACGGCAACACCTCGGCCGGCACCAGAGCCGTCCAGCACGCCAAGCAGGTGGTGACCACCCTCCGCCTCGTCCCCCTCGGCGCGACCGTCGCGATCCGGATCGGGGAGGTGCTGGAGGAGGGCCGCTTCCAGCCCGCCGCCCCCCTCGCCGAGGCAGCCGAGGGAGTGCTCGCGGAACTCGTGCGGGTCGCCCACGCGCTGGCTCCGCTCCGGGAGCGCGCCTCCGCGGTCCCGGGGCCTGTCCCGGGCTCGTACGCACGGCGACTACACCCGGACGACGCGCCCGAGGTGACGGTGGTGCAGCGCTGCTGCTGGGCCGACGAGGCGATCGCCAACGGCACCCTGGCGATACCGCCCCTGCACGAGTCGCCGGAGGAGGTGCGCGACTGGCTGGCCGAATGGCAGGCGACGGGCCTGTGGCGGGACGGGCGGCTCCTCGGGATGGTGCGGACCCGTCGCCACGGCGCCGACCTGGAGGTGGGGCGGCTCGCCGTCGTCCCCGACCTGCGCGGGCTCGGACTGGGCCGATGGCTGCTGCGCACGGCCGAGTCAGCCGGCGAGGGGTGCCGACGGATCCTCCTGTCCACCGGCGCCGCCAGCAGCCAGAACCTCGCCCTTTACAAGAGCGCCGGGTACACACCGCTGCCCGCGCCCACGGACGACGGCGTGGTCCACCTCGCCAAAACCCCTTCCCGCTGAGAGCGCCTGGTGCCCGCAGTCGGGCGACTACGGGCACCGGGCGGGAAGTCTCCGCTGAACGAGGGCCGCGGTCCCTGACGGCTTCCCCAGGCGGCATCCGGAAACACCGCCGTCCGGTCCCGAAGGCCCGCGAGCGGCGAAGGTCCCGACCGACCGGGAAGATCGGTCGGGATCTCCTCAACCCTCCCCGGACCAACCGTGAACGGCCGGTTCGTTTCCGCCCCCTCAGGGGTGCCGGTGGTACGCCTTGTTGGCGATGCGCCAGCCGTAGTCGGCGCGGACCAGCAGGAAGACGTCGGTGAACGTGTCCGCGCCGTGCGAGAGCGTCATGGTCGCGGTCGCCACGGTGCCGTGGACCTCGACGGTGTCGACGCGGCGTGAGCGGGCCGGTTCGTCCCGGGCCGGCTGCCCGGGGAAGAGAGCGCAGTACTCGTCCAGGGGCCACGAAACGAACGCGCCGTCGCGGAGCCCTTCGATATGGGCGGTCGGCAGGAACGCGTCACGGAAGTGGGCGGGGTCGCCGGTGGCGTGGCCGCGGATGTAGGCGCTGAGCGGTTCGAGCACGGCTTCCGCCACGGCGGGGGCCGTGGCGGCGGCCGCGATGTCCGCCTCGGGACCGGCAGGGGTGCCGGCCAGGCCGGCTGCGCCGCCCAGCGGGGAGTTGGACGCGGTGGCCAGCAGAGCCATGTCCTTGGCCAGCGCGCCGACCGTGAACTCAGGGGTGGCAGCCTGCGGTTCGTCGGCGAGGAAGAGGCGCTTGCGGGCCACGAGCCCGCCCAGTTGGCCAAGCTCGAGGACGTCCAGCACCTGCGTGCGGGGCAGGCCCAGGGCGTCGGCCTGCCGTAGTGAGTCACGCAGCGCGAGGACCGAGCCGGCGAGGCTGTGGTTGGCGATCAGCTTGAGCGCGGCGGCGGTGGCGGCGTCATCCACCAACCGGACGGCGCCCAGCGTTTCCATCACCGGGCGGGCTCGATCGAACGCCGCCTGCTCGGCAGCGGCAAGGATCTGCAGGGCGCCGGCGGAGACCACCGGCACCGAGCCGAGCACGGGCGCGTGGACGTAGGACGAGCCGAGTCGTCGGGCCGTCTCCGCCGCTTCGGCGGGGGAGACGGTGCTGGTGTTCAGTACGACCGCGTTCGTTCGCAGCGAATCACGGACATCCTCGAGGACCTGGCTGCAGGCCGGGCCGTCGAACAGGGCCAGGAGTACGAGGTCGGCCTGGGCCACGGCCTCTTTCGGGTCGCCGGCCGCCCTGACGGCTGCTGGTATACGCCCGGATCGCGTCCAGCCGACGACGTCCCAGTCCTGGGCAGCCAGTCGTGTCGCGATCGCGCGGCCCATCCGCCCCAGGCCGAGGACGGCGATCGTGTGCGGTGTGGTCATACGCGCCACGGTGGTGCACCGCGACGGATGCGACAAGCGCAGATTTCGCAGGCGAGGTCTGCCCAACTCGCATACCGGCTGGGCATACTGCCGCCATGGACCTGACTGTGTGGCGGACCTTCGTGACCGTGTGCCGGCTCGGGTCGCTCTCGGCGGCGGCGACCGAACTCCACCACACGCAGTCGGCTGTCTCCCGGCAGATCACCGGGTTGGAGCGGCAACTCGGCGTGCCGTTGGTGGAGCGCCATGCGCGTGGGGTTCACCCGACACCGGCCGGCGAGGTGTTCCGGCGCCACGCCCTGGCCACGCTCAACGAGGCCGACCGGGCCGTCCGCGCCGCACGGGACGTTCGCGAGGGGGCGTCCCATCGACCGCTCGCCATCGGCGCTACGCCCTCTCTCGCCGCGGGGATCGTGCCACGGGCGGTCCAGGACCTGCTGAAGCAGTCGGGAACCATCCGGTGGAGCCTGCTCCCCGGTCTGAGCGCACAACTGCACAGCCGGGCGATCGCCGGCGATCTCGATGCCGCCGTCGTCACCGACGCCCCGCCGGGGCTACCCATGGACCCCCGCGTCGAACGCCGGTTCCTCGGCCTGGACGAGATGGTCGTCGTACTGCCGGTCGGCCACCCGCTGGCCGGACGCGGTCCGGTGCCCGTTCAGGAGCTGGCCGACCAGACCTGGGTCGAGGACAACGACGGCTCGGCAGCGCTCCTCCGCCAGCACGCCGCCCGGGCCGGGGTGAGCGCCCGCATCGACCTCGCCGCGGCCGATCTGCTCGGCAAGCTGGCCCTGGTCGCGACCGGTCACGCCGTCGCGCTGGTGCCCGGGGTGCTGGCCTGCGCGCTGCGGCCCGACGTCACCGCCGTCGGCCTCGTGGATCCCCCGACCCGCGGCATCTACGCGATCACCCCACGCCGGGAGCCCCATCCCCGGGCAGCGCCCCTGCTCGACCGGATCGCCACCGCCTTCACCTCTGCCGGTCCGGCCCAAGCCGCTCACACGACTGCTCCCGCACCGCGGAGACGGTGAGGGCTTGGTCCTCACCACCGCAGCGCGGGCCGAGCAGGACCGGACCGTACCCGCGGGGCACCGTCCGACCGCAGGCCGCGGCGACCGCGTCGCACCACCGGCAGCAGACGGCCACTGGGAAGTGCGCTTCGCGGATGCCGCCCCGGCCAAGGGTCGGGAGAGCCTCACTCAAGAGGTCGGGGAGGACACCTACCCCGCATGCGCACGAGTCCCAGGCCGCCCTCCACCGCCCCGGACGGTCTCGAAGGACACTGACAACGACGAAGATCCCGACCGATCTGATGATCGACGGGATCTCGTGAACTCTCTGAGTCAACTCAAGGAGAGTCGTGCGTGGACCTGTGGGGATTTGAACCCCAGACCCCCTCGATGCGAACGAGGTGCGCTACCAGACTGCGCCACAGGCCCTTGCAGCGAGTGAAACTCTAGCACCTCCGCCGGGTTGCTTGGAAATCCGTTCTCCCGCTGGTCAGCCCGAGAAGGACTCACTCGTTCGCCGCCCGCGGGCGGTCCTCCTCGGCGTACTGGTCGAACAGCGGCGTGCGGCCGCGCTCACGGATGCGGCGGGCCGCGGGGCGCCGAACGGCCCGGGGCGCCGGCGTTTCGGGCGCGGCCGGCTGGACGGGCTCCGGGCGGGCCTCGGCGGCCGCGGCCTCCGGCGCGGTGGCTCGCCCCGAACTCCAGGCGTCGGGTGCTTCGAGGTCGAGCGGTCCGGCGGCGCGGGGGGCGACGGGGGCCGTCACGTAGGTCGGCAGCGGCACCGGCACCGGTTCCCAGCTCTCCCCCTCACCGCCCCTGTAGCGCTGCTGGTCCACCCACTCGGCGTGGTCGGTCTCCTCGACCAGGGCCCGACGGCCGGCGGTCTCCGGGGAGGTCGGCTCGGGCGCCGGCTGCTGCGGCTCGGGGGCCGGCGGCTCGACCTTGCGGTCGGACGACTTCTCGGCCGAGCGGCTCTCCGCGGCGGCGGGCCGCTGCTGGCGCGCGCCGCGCTGGACGCGTTCCCGGGGCCGCCGGGCCCGTAGCTGCCGGGCGGCCTCCTCGGCCCGCCGCCGGTCCATGTTGACCGCGAACCGGCGGCGTTCCTGCGCCCGCAGATAGATGATGTAGGTGCTCAGCAGAGCCGCCGGGACGGCTGGCGCCCAGAGGAAGGCCAGGCCGCGGACGGCCGCCAGGACGGCGCCCCCCGTGAACGCGAGGAAGAGCACCATCGTGGTCCGCCTGCGGCGCGCCAGGACTCTGGAGCGCCTGGCTCGTTCCAGCGCGGCGGCGGACGTGGACCGGCCGGGGGCCGCCCCCTGCCGTTCCCGGGCCTGTTCGGGCCGCGCCGGCTCGCCCGATCCCGTGCCGGCCATCCGCTTGGTGCGCGGCAGGGCCGCGACCCGCTCTCCGTCGTCCTGCCGGTTCCGGGACCGCCGCCCGGCCCGTTCCGCGTCGCCGCCGGCCTGCGCGGCCGGGTTCTCGGGCTCCGCTTCCGCGGGCGCCGGCATTGCGGCCGAGACGGCGTAGGACCGCAGGTCCACCTGGTCCCCCGCCCCGGAGGGGCCGGCCGCCTCGTCCGAGCCCTGGGGCTCGTCGGCGGTTCCACTGTCCCGCTGCTGGAGGTCCTTGGCGTATCGGCGCTCCATCCCGGCCCGCCCGGAGAGCAGCCGGATGGCGGTGGAGAACCGTTCCGTCGGACGGGCCTCGTTCAGCTCGTCCTGCCTACGGAGCCACATCGGCACCAGATAGGCAGCCCAGGCCCCGACGATGGCTGCGTAGATGAGGCCGCTGCTGCTCACGCCTCACACGGTAGAGGGGTTTACTCGCGGCCATACGCCAATTGGACCGGTGTGTCGCACGATCTGACGGACACCTCGACGCTTTCTCGGCATTATCGCGTTCGAGGGCCCAAGCTGGAAGGCGACTCCAAGTCTTTTTCGAACATTTATCTTATTTATATTCCAGACCTGATCGGCTCCGGTGCCACCGGGTCAGCAGCCCCTCGGGCACGTCCTCCACCGTCAGCGCGAAGACCAGGTGGTCACGCCAGTCGCCGTCGATGTGGAGATATCGCGGACGGAGCCCCTCCTGCCGAAATCCGAGCTTTTCCACGACCCGGCGGCTCGGGCCGTTCTCCGGCCGGATGCAGACTTCCACCCGGTGCAGTCCGGCGGTGCGGAAACAGTGGTCCACGGCGAGTGCGACAGCGGTCGGCATGACGCCCCGGCCGGCGACCGCCGCGTCGACCCAGTAACCGATGTGCGCCGAACACATCGAGCCCCAGGTGATTCCGGCGACCGTCAGTTGTCCCGCCAGTCGGCCCCGGTATTCGATGACGAAGGGGAACATCCGGCCGGCACCCGCCTCGGCCCGCAGATGGCGCACCATCTGCCGGTAGGTGGGGCGGCGGGCGACCGGCCCGGCGGGGCCGGGGGGCGGCACGGTCGCTTCCCAGGGGCGCAGCCAGTCCCGGTTCCGGAGGTTCACCTCACGCCAGGTCCGCTGGTCGCGCAGTTTCATCGGCCTGAGGAGGACGTCGCCGTCCACCAGTCGGGTTGGCCAGACCGCCGAGGTCACCGAGGGGTTCCGGAACGTTCCTGGACGCCGCCCTCGGGTTGGGGATGGTCACCGCCCCGGAGCTGGTCGACGGCGTGCAGCAGCAGCCGTTCCAGGACCGCGAGCCCGTCGCGGACCCCGCCGCTGGAGCCCGGCAGATTGACGATCAGGGTCCGTCCGGCCACCCCGGCGAGTCCTCTGGAGAGCGCGGCCGTCGGAACCTTCCGCATCCCTTCGCCGCGGATCGCCTCGGAGATGCCGGGGATCTCGTAGTCGAGCACTCCGCGGGTCATCTCCGGGGTGCGGTCGGTGGGTGAGACACCGGTGCCCCCGGTGGTGAGGACGACGTCGTAGCCGGCGGCGACGGCCTTCCGCAGCACGGTCGCGACGGGTTCGCCGTCCGGGACCACCTCCGGGCCGTCGACGGTGAGCCCCAACGCGGTCAGGCCGCCGACCAGCAGCGGGCCGCCGCGGTCGGCGTAGACCCCGGCGGCGGCCCGGTTGGACACGGTGACCGCCAGCGCGCGGTACGGCGCACCCGGCTCGGCGGCCTGCGGACGGCTCACCGGGCCCTCCCGGCTCCGGGCCGCCCCGGCTCCGCCGGATCGTCCACCTCGGCCGGCTCGTCCGCCGCGGCGCCGCCGGCCCGCCGCCAGTCCCCGGACTCGCCGCCGGACTTCTCCTCCACCCGCACGTCCGTGATGACCGCCCCCTTGTCGACGGCCTTCACCATGTCGACGACGGTGAGCGCCGCGACGCCGACCGCGGTCAGCGCCTCCATCTCCACTCCGGTGCGGTCGGTGGTCTTCACCCGCGCCGCGATCTCCACCGCGTCGTCCGCCACCGAGAGCTCGACCTTGACGCCGGAGACCGACAGCGGGTGGCAGAGCGGGATCAGCTCCGGGGTCTTCTTGGCCCCCATGATCCCGGCGATCCTTGCGGTGGCCAGGGCGTCTCCCTTGGGGACCCCCTCGCCGCGCAGCAGTGCGACGACGGCGGGCGAGACGAGTACCCGGCCACTGGCCCGGGCCGTGCGCGCGGTGACGTCCTTCCCTGAGACGTCGACCATGCGCGCCGCCCCGGCGGCGTCGAGGTGCGTGAGGTGCTGCTGGGCGCTGCTCATCGTTCTCCCGTTGCCTGAGGGCTTGTCCCGTGATCGCCTGGCGGGCGTACGACGGCGGCCCTTCGCTCTAGGGCAGCCACCGTACCGGGGTGGGGCCGGGCCCAGGCCGCTCGGGCCCGGCCGGTGTCGACGTGCCGGGAGCGCCGGCCCCATCGGGCGGCCCTCAGGTGAGCAGCACCACCGCCACCTCCGCGCCCGGTTCGACCGCGGTGCCCTCCTCGGGCACCACGATCAGGGCGTTGGCCTCCGCCAGCGCCTTGACCAGGTGGGATCCCGCCCCGCCGACCGGGTGGACGAGCCCGTCGGCGTACCGCGCCCGGAGGAACTGCCGGCGGCCGGCCGGCGAGGAGGCGACGCCCTCGGGGCACACCGCCCGGACGGTCTCCCGCTCGATCGGCCCCACCCCCATCAGGGTGCGGATCGCGGGCCGCACGAAGAGTTCGAAGGAGACGTAGGAGCTGACCGGGTTGCCGGGCAGTGCGAGGAGCGGGGTGCGGTCGGGGCCGAGGCACCCGAACCCCTGGGGCTTGCCGGGCTGCATCGCCAGCTTGCGGAACTCGACCCGGCCGCCGGAACCTTCGCGTCCGCCGAGGGCCTCCTTGACGACGTCGTAGGCGCCCACGCTGACCCCGCCGGTGGTGACGACCAGGTCGGCCCGGCTCAGCTGCTCCTCTACGGCCGCGCGGAACGCCACCGGCTCGTCGGCCACCGCGCCGACCCGGTGGGCGACGGCCCCGGCGTCCCGGGCAGCGGCGGTCAGCGCGAAGCTGTTGGAGTCGTGGATGGTCCCCGGGGGGAGTTCCCGGCCCGGCGGCATCAGCTCGCTGCCGGTCGACATCACGGCTACCCGGGGCCGGGGCCGGACCCGGACGGTGTCCCGGCCGATGGCGGCGAGCAAGCCGATCTGCGGTGGTCCGAGCACGGTGCCGGCCCGCAGGGCGAGGTCGCCGGCGCGGATGTCGTCGCCCGCGGTCCGGATGTGCCGGCCGGGTCCGGCCGGGCGGTAGATCAGCACCCGGCCGGCCGCGCGCTCGGGGGCCGCGCTGTGGGCCGCCATGGCGGAGGCGGTCCCACCACCCGTGCCGCCGTCGGTCCACTCGACGGGGACCACCGTCTGCGCACCTGGCGGCAGTGGGGCGCCGGTCATGATGCGGGCCGCCTGCCCCGGGCCGACGGTGGGCGGCTCGCCGCTGCCCGCCGCGATGTCGCCGACGACGGTGAGCACCGCGGGGCGCTCCTCGCTGGCTTCCGAGACGTCGGCGGTGCGGACCGCGTAACCGTCCATGGAGCTGTTGTCGAACGGGGGCAGCGCCAGGGGCGCCGTGACGTCCTCCAGCAGCTCGCAGCCCTGGGCGTCCAGCAGCGGCAGTACCCGGGGCTGGAGCGGGCGGACCGTCTCCAGGATGTCGGCCAGGTGCTCGTCGACGCTCCAGATCCGGTCGGGGGCGGCAGGCGACGCGCCGTCGCCACCGGGTGGGCGCGGCACCGGCGGGGTGTCCTCGGGTTCCCGTCCGGCCGCCCGCGGCGGGCCTCCGGTGTGGTGCCCCGGTCCGGCGGCCCGGTCAGCGGTGCTGCTCACGTCCTACAACTCCTCGGTGACGTAACTGCGGAGCCAGTCCCGGAAGTCCGGGCCCAGGTCCTCACGCTCGCACGCCAGCCGCACGATGGCACGCAGATAGTCCCCGCGGTCACCGGTGTCGTAGCGGCGCCCCTGGAAGACCACACCGTGCACCGGCCCGCCGAGTGCGGGGTTCCGGGCCAGCTCCTGGAGGGCGTCGGTGAGCTGGATCTCGCCGCCTCGGCCGGGCTCGGTCCTGCGCAGCACCTCGAAGACGGCGGGGTCGAGGACGTAGCGGCCGATGACGGCGTAGTTGCTCGGCGCCTCGGCCGGCTCGGGCTTCTCCACCAGCCCGGAGACCTCGACGACGTCGTCCTCGGCGGTGGGCCGCACGGCGGCGCAGCCGTAGAGGTGGACCTGGGCGGGGTCCACCTCTAGCAGCGCGACGACGCTGCCGCCGTACCGCTCGCGGGTCTCGATCATCCGTTCCAGCAGGGGGTCGCGCGGATCGATCAGGTCGTCGCCGAGCAGCACCGCGAAGGACTGGTCGCCGACGTGCGGTGCGGCGCAGAGCACGGCGTGCCCCAGGCCGCGCGGATCGCCCTGGCGGACGTAGTGGATGGTCGCGAGGTCGCTGGACTCCTGCACCCGTGCGAGCCGGGAGCCGTCGCCCTTGCGGAGCAGCACCTCCTCGAGTTCGTGGTTGCGGTCGAAGTGGTCCTCAAGCGGCCGTTTGTTGCGGCCGGTGACCATGAGCACATCCGAGAGGCCGGCCGTGACGGCTTCTTCGACGACATACTGGATCGCGGGCTTGTCGACGACCGGCAGCATCTCCTTGGGGGTGGCCTTGGTGGCCGGGAGGAAGCGCGTACCGAGTCCGGCTGCGGGGATGACCGCCTTGCTGATGCGAGGGCGCGAGTCACTCATGCCGAGAACCATAACCGGTGCGTATATACGGAAGATCCCTGTTTTCCACAGAAATCCTTAAAGGGGGGTTTGTCGCCCAGGTGACCACCTACAGCGCGAAAGCACACGTACCGAAGGCCGCCCTCCGGCGCGACCTGCTCCTGAGCAGGTCCCGGCTGACACCGGGCGAGCTGGCCCGGCGGGAGCTGGCCATCACCGAGCGGGCGCTGGACCTGCCCGAGCTGGCGACGGCCCGCACCGTCGCCGGGTACGTCTCGATGGGCGAGGAACCCGGCACCAGGACGCTGCTGGAAGCCCTGCTGCGGCGCGGCACCCGGGTGCTGCTGCCGGTGCTGCTGCCCGACAACGACCTCGACTGGGCGGAGTACTCGGGGGACGCCCGGCTGCTGCCGGCGGCCCGGTTCGGCAGGTCCGGGCTACGCGAGCCGGGCGGGCCGCGGCTGGGCCGGGAGGCCGTCCGGGAGGCCGACGCGCTGCTGCTGCCGGGGCTGGCCGTCGACGAGCGCGGACTGCGCCTGGGACGCGGCGGCGGCTCGTACGACAGGGTGCTGGCGCGGTTGGCGGAGGCCGGCACCGAGCCGGCCCTGCTGGTGCTCCTCCACGAAGGGGAGGTGCTGCCCGAGGTCCCCGCCGAGGAGCACGACCAGCCGGTGCGGGTGGCGGTCACCCCCTCGGGGGTCCACCGCTTCCGCACCGGCCGCCCGCGGCTCAGGGAGTGAGCGCCAGGGTGTCCTCGGTCCGCCGGTTGACGGCCTTGTCGCTGTACGCCCAGGGCAGCATTTCACCCTTGGCCCACTTGTCGGTCTGGTCGCTGTAGTTCGGGTGGTAGGCGTGCCCCGAGGCGCCGGTGAGGTTGATCCACCGGGACTTGTCGAAGTCGTCGAGGTTGACGACCATGCGCATCGAGGGCACCCAGATGACCTCGTAGCCGCCGGCCGCCCGCCACCCGGTGGCGTTCACCGCCGCCTCACCGCCGCCGAGGTTCCAGGGGCCGCGGTTGAACAGCCACTGCACCACCCCGGGGCCCGCGGTGCCGAGCGTCTGGTTCTTCAGCGTCAGCTGGTGCAGCCGGCCCCAGCTCCAGGTGTCGACGTCCTTGCCGAGCTTGGCGGTCAGCTCCCAGCGGGCGTCCTTCATCGCGCGGGCCAGCAGTTCGTCGCGGTTGCGGGCGCCGGGCGCCGAGGGTGTGCCGGACGTCTTCCACCAGCGGTTGTCCTCGTCCTCCAGGATCGAACGGACCACCTCGTACCAGCGGTCACCGCCGTCCGGCTGGGCCTGGTCGGCGGCGCGCATCCCGCACTCCCGGACCAGCCGGGCGTTGCCGTCCAGGTCCTCCAGAGGTCCGGAGTCGTCGGCGGGCGGGCGCACCCGCAGGCACTCGCCCTTGACCCGCAGCTCCTTCGGCAGCTTGTCGCCGAAGGCGAGCTTGAGCACGTTGCGCCAGACCGCGTTGAAGTAGGCGGCGGCCGCCGAGTCCGGGTCCTGCGTGTAGTCCCAGCCCTCAAGGAGCTGCTGCGCCTCCCGGACGTACGGGTCCTTGACCTCGATGGTCTTCAGGTACGGGGTGAGCAGCTCGCCGATCTCGCTGCTGCTGTCCAACTGCATGCTCTGCATGTCGTCGGTGGATATCTTGCCGCCGTCCTTGATCTTCGACTCGATGAGGTCGTTGATCCGCTGGCTGCGCGCCCCGTAGCCCCAGTCGTCGGTGAGCGCGTAGGGGTAGTCCTCCGGGGAGATCACGGCCTGGTTGGCGGTGACGATGTAGCCGCGCTCGGGGTTGTACTCGTACGGCAGCGCGGACTGGGGGACGTAGCCGGTCCACTGGTAGTCGGAGTCCCACCCGGGCGCCGGGTAGCGGCCGTCGCCCTTGCCGCGCACGGGTATCCGCCCGGGGGCCTGGTAGCCGATGTTGCCCTTGGTGTCGGCGTAGATGAGGTTCTGCGAGGGGACCTCGAAGAGCCGGGCCGCCTTGCGGAACTGGTCGAAGTCCCGGGCGGAGTTGAGCGCGAAGACCGCGTCCATCGACCGGCCGGGGGTCAGCGCCGTCCAGCGGAGCGAGACGGCGTAGCCGCTGCCGCGGTCCGGGGCGGCGTTGTTCACCGGGGCCTTCTTGCCGACCTGGGCCAGCTCGGAACTGCGGTCCGAGACCAGTGGGCCGTTCGCGGTGGAGCGGACGGTGATCTCCCGGGGCTCGCCGCCGGCGACCTTGATGGTCTCCTTGCGGGTCTTGAACGGCACCTGCTTGCCGTCCAGGAGGTAGCTGTCGCTGGTGACCTTCTCCAGGTAGAGGTCGGAGACGTCCGCGCCGAGGTTGGTCATCCCCCAGGCGACCTGCTGGTTGTGGCCGATGACGACACCCGGCATGCCGGAGAAGGTGTAGCCCGCCACGTCGAAGCCGCAGGCGTCGCCGACGGTGCGGCAGTGCAGGCCCATCTGGTACCAGAGGGACGGCATCTGGGGTGCCAGGTGCGGATCGTTGGCGAGCAGCGGCTTGCCGGTGGCCGAGTGCTCGCCGGCGATCACCCAGGAGTTCGATCCGATGCCGTTGCCGCTGGGGCCGAGGAGCGTCGGCAGCTGGTCGAGGGTCTCGGCGAGTGAGGCCAGTTGGCCCTGGACCTGCTGGCCGGTCCCCTCGGGCGGCAGTCCGCTCCCCTCCCCGGTGCCGGCGGAGGCGTTCGGAGAGAACTCGTCGCTCACCGGATCCACCGAACCGCGGTCGAGGATCGGCTTGTTCCGGTCGAACGGGTACTTCGGGTAGAGCTGCTCGATCTCCTCCGGGCTGAGCCGGCTGGCCATGAGCGAGCGGTCGATCTCCTGCTGCACGTTGCCGCGCAGGTCCCAGGCCATGGCCTTGAGCCAGGCGATCGAGTCCACCGGGGACCACTTGTGCGGCCGGTAGTCGCCGGTGAGCCCGAGCACCGCGTACTCGACGGAGAGCGAGGCGCCCTCGTGCTCGGCGAGGTAGGCGTTGACCCCGGCGGTGTAGGCCCGGAGGTACTCCTTCGTCCGCTCGGACAGTTTGGTCCGGTACTCCTCCTTGGCGACCTCGCGCCAGCCCATGGTGCGCAGGAAGGCATCGGTCTCAACCTGGCTCTCGCCGAACATCTCGGAGAGCCGGCCCGCCGTGATGTGGCGTCGGACGTCCATCTCCCAGAAGCGGTCCTGAGCGTGCACATACCCCTGGGCGATGAAGAGGTCCTCGTCGGTGTCGGCGTAGATCTGCGGAACGCCGTACTCGTCGCGCTTCACCTGGACCGGCTTGGACAGGCCCTTGAGCTTGAGCGATCCGGTGGTCTCGGGGAACGAGGCGCGGACGCTGCTCACGCTCCAGAAGGTGCCGTAACCGACGCCCGCCACCAGCAGTAGCACGAGTGTGATCACGAGGATCCGGGCGCGGCGGCCCTTTTTCTTGCCTGAAGCGCCGGTGTTGTTGGCGGGCATCGCTGTCCTTCGAGGGGCAGAAGGGTGGTCCGGAGTGCTGGAGCAACCATAGGCGGAGCGCCGGGGGGAGGTTCACACCGCGTCATCAACAGTCCGAACGGCGGTCCGTCCGCACCTGCTGACCCGATCGGCAACCGGAGGCCGTCAAGAACCCGTAAAATATTAGGTAAGGCAATGAAGTTCTGGTCGGCCAGGCGGAATGTTCCGGTCGATTCGCGAGAAAGGCCCGGCCCCTGACTGTCCAGCATCTCAACGAACTGCTCCTGGTCTGCTCCGTCGTGCTGCTCACCGCGGTCGGTGCGGTGCGGCTCTCCTCCCGGAGCGGCCTCCCGAGCCTGCTCATCTACCTCGGGATCGGGGTCGCCATCGGCTCGGACGGCATCGGCGTCGCCTTCACCGACGTCGAGCTCACCCAAGTGATCGGCTACGCCGCTCTGGTGGTGATCCTGGCGGAGGGCGGCCTGAGCACCAAGTGGGAGGAGATCAAGCCGGCGCTGCCGGCCGCCGCGGTGCTGTCCACCCTCGGTGTCGCGGTGAGCGTGGGGGTCACCGCGGCGGGCGGGCACTACCTCGTCGGGCTGGACTGGCGGCAGTCGCTGATCATCGGCGCGGTGGTGTCCTCGACCGACGCCGCCGCGGTCTTCTCCGTGCTCCGGCGGGTGCCGCTGCCCCGGCGCCTCACCGGGGTGCTGGAGGCCGAGTCGGGGTTCAACGACGCCCCGGTCGTCATCCTGGTGGTCGCCTTCTCCGCGGCCGGACCGGTGAGCCACTGGTACGTGCTGATCGGTGAGATCGCCCTGGAGTTGGCGATCGGCGCGGCCATCGGGCTGGCCGTGGGCTGTCTCGGCGCCTACGGTCTGCGGCGGGTCGCGCTGCCGGCCTCCGGGCTCTACCCGATCGCGGTGATGGCCATCGCGGTGACCGCCTACGCGGCCGGGGCCCTAGTCCACGGCAGCGGCTTCCTCGCCGTCTACCTAGCGGCGCTCATCCTGGGCAACGCCAAACTCCCGCACTGGCCGGCCACCCGGGGCTTCGCCGACGGACTCGGCTGGATCGCCCAGATCGGCATGTTCGTCCTCCTCGGACTGCTGGTCACCCCGCACGACCTCATCGACGACATCGGCCCCGCGGTGATCGTGGGACTGGTGCTGACGCTGGTCGCCCGGCCGTTGGAGGTCGTCGTGAGCCTGCTGCCGTTCCGGATGAACTGGCGGGAGCAGGCCCTGATGTCCTGGGCGGGGCTGCGCGGCGCGGTCCCCATCGTGCTGGCGACGATCCCGATGGTCGGCGACGTCCCGGGGAGCGGGCGGATCTTCAACATCGTCTTCGTACTGGTGATCGTCTACACGCTCGTGCAGGGCCCCACCCTGCCCTGGCTCGCGCGCCGGCTGCGCCTCGGCGAGGAGGAGAAACCGGCCGACCTCGGCATCGAGTCCGCCCCGCTGGAGCGGCTCCACGGGCACCTGCTGTCGGTCTCCGTTCCCCCCGGCTCCCGGATCAACGGCGTGGAGATCGGCGAACTCCGGCTGCCCACCGGCTCGGCGGTGACCCTGGTGGTACGGGACGGCCAGAGCTTCGTCCCCGGGCCGACCACGGTCCTGCGGTACGGCGACGAACTGCTGGTGGTGGCCACCGACCCGGTGCGCGAGGCGGTCGAGAAGCGGCTGCGGGCGATCGCCCAGAGCGGGAAGCTGGCCGGCTGGCTGGGCACCAGCGGCTGATCGGCAGGGGGTTTCGGAACGGCCGGGTTCCGCCGGAGGCATTCGGTCCGGTTCCCGGTAGAGTGTCTTCGGCAAGACATCTCCACCTCTCTGCCTGAAGCAGAGCTGGCGCGACCGTACGGCGGCCGCGGCCCCGGATGCGCGGGCCCGGTATCTACCCCGGTTCGGCGCGAGAGGACAGTTCTCGGCGCCCCGCGGAAACGACCGCCGGAGCGCTACCAGGCGGCGGAAAGGCACGGCCGTGGCGTCCACGGTCACTGAACGGCCCGGCTACGGGCAACTGCTTCGCACCCCCGGTGTGTGGTCCTTCGTGCTGCCCGGCTTCGCCGCCCGGCAGCCCTTCGCCATGCTCACCATCAGCATCGTGCTGCTGGTCGACCACACCACCGGCTCCTACGGCTCGGCCGGCGCCGTCGCCGCCGTGACCGGCGTCTCCACGGCGCTCTTCGCCCCGCTCGCCGGCCGGCTGGTGGACCGGTTCGGACAGGCCGCGGTCCTGCTGCCGGGGGCGCCCGTGCACGCGGCGGCCGTCGGGCTGCTGGCTGCGCTCGCGCTGGCCGACGCCCCGCTGTGGGCGCTGTTCGCCGCCGCTGTCCCGGCCGGCGCCTCGGTACCGCAGATCAGCCCGATGGTCCGCGCCCGGTGGGCGGCGAGACTGGCGGGTCCGGACGGCGGGCGGACCGGAGCCCCCTCCCCGCTGCTGTCGACGGCGGCGGCTTTCGAGTCGGTGACCGACGAGTTCACCTTCGTCGTGGGGCCGGTACTGGCCACCGCGCTGTGCACCGGCGTCCATCCGGCGGCCGGGCTCGGCGCCGAGGGGCTGCTCACCGTCCTCGGCGGTCTGCTCTTCGCGGCGCAGCGGCGCTCCCAGCCCCAGGTCGCCGCGGGCCGCGGGCGCGGCCGGAAGACCACCGGATCCGGTGGAGCGGGCGGGGGCCGTCCCCCGTCGGCCCTCGGCACCCGCGGGGTTCCGGTGCTGGCAGTGGTCTTCCTCGGGATCGGCTCGGTCTTCGGCGGGATGCAGGTCTCACTGACCGCCTTCGCCCAGGAGGCCGGGGAGCCGGGGATGACCGGCGTGCTCTACGGGGTCTTCGCCGCCGGGAACATGCTGGCTGGCATCGGCTGCGGCGTCATCGCCTGGCGGGTCTCGGCGCAGCGGCGGCTGATCGTGGCGTACACCGCGCTGGCGCTGCTCGCCTCCACGCTCTGGGCGGCGGGCACCATCCCGGTGCTCGGACTGCTCGGGCTGCTGGTGGGGCTCGCCATCGCGCCGGCGCTGATCTCCGGCTTCTCGCTGGTGGACTCGCTGGTTCCGGAAGGCGCCCGGACGGAGGCCTTCACCTGGCTGACCGGCTCCGTCGCGCTGGGGCAGGCTGCGGCGGTCACGGTGGCCGGCAGGCTGGTGGACGGCTTCGGGGCGAGCGCCGGCTTCCTGGTGCCGATGGTCGGCACGGTGCTGGCGCTGGTGACGGTGGTGACGCTACGGGGCCGACTGGCGACCGGATCGACGAGCACCACGGTGGCGACCGGGCCGGGCCGTCCGGGGCGGGCTGACTCCAACCACGGGTCCGACGTCCATGGGGCCGGCGAGCACCGGGCCGGCGAGCACCGGGCCGACGAGCGCCGGGGGGCCACCGACCAGCAGGGCACCCGGGAGCAGGCCGGACGCCGGTAGGGGCGGCTCCGCGGCGGTGGCGGCGGCCTTGGCGGCGGATGGCCTGGATCACCATCGGGCCGCCGCAGTGGACTGATCCCGCCGGATACTGCAAGATGGACCCGAGTTAGCACTCCCCCAATGAGAGTGCCAGGAGGAAGCAAGTGCCGACCTATCAGTACCAGTGCACCGAGTGCGGAGAAGCACTTGAGGCGGTGCAGAAGTTCACCGACGAGGCGCTCACCGAGTGCCCCGGCTGTGCGGGGCGCCTGCGCAAGGTGTTCTCGGCGGTCGGTGTCGTCTTCAAGGGCTCCGGCTTCTACCGGACGGACAGCCGCAGCTCGTCCTCGAGCGGTGACGGCTCGAAGAAGACCACCACGCCGAACGGTGGATCGGACACCGGCAGCTCCTCCTCGGGCAGCGACTCCGGCTCCTCCTCGGGATCTTCCTCCTCCACCCCGACCAAGACGTCCTCGGCCGGTTCCACGTCCTCCTCGGGCGGCACTTCGGCGGCCTGACCGCCGCCGCCGCGCGGCCTGCTCCGGCGAGGGGCGGGGCGCGCCGGGGTGTGTGCCGCCTGGCGGGCGGTTCGCTGTTGCCGGGTGGGCGGTTTGCTGTTGCCGGGCGGATGGTGCGGGCGCGGGCCCTCCCGCCGCCAGCTGGCCTTCCGTCGTGTCCCACGAAGTGCCGTGCGGGATCGCATACCCCACGGCACGGTTCCGCTCCCCACCGCGAGCCCAGCTCAGGGGACCAGTTCGGGCCCGTCCACCCCGCCCTTCTTCTCTCGGAGCATCATGCGTACGGCGTCAGCGACAGCCTGAAAGTCCGGCTCACCGCCCTGGTGCACGAGCCCCTCCGCGCCGCTGCGGCGGAAAGCCGCGGCCTCCCGGTTGTTCAGGCCGGTGACCATACGCAGCGTGGTCCCGCTGGAGACCACCAGCTCGAAGTAGCGCTCGGTGCCCGGTGGGAACAGGTGTCGCTGTGACGGGCGCGGTTCCACGATGATCCGTCGTCCCGAGTCGGGGTCGGAATGGGTCCGCACCGAGACCACGTCCTGGTAATGCATCTCCACCGTGCTTTCGCTGTTGAGCTGCCCAGTGAAGAAGTCCAGGACGCAGCGGTACACGGCCAGGTGATACCGAGTGGTGCAGATGACCATGATCGAGTAGCGCCCGTAGCGTCGGCGGCCGTCCGCTCCCATCGCCGAGGACACGGGAAAGCCCTCTCCGTAAGCGGGGCCGTACACGATGAACGGGTCCTGCGGATTGTTTGAATTGAACGGCGACCAGTCCAGATCGTCCGGCGAGCCGGGGCGGGACGGACGCACCAGGTCCTGGGGTACCAGGGCCAGGCTCCGCATGGCGCGGGAGCGCAGCCCGGCGATGTCATGAATGAGAGTCAAGTCCATTTGGCTATCACTGGGCTTGGGCTCGGCCAGGCTCAGTTGCCGGTAGTAGTCGTCCCGGACGGCGGACCACTGCCCTCGCGCGTACTCGGCTGCCAAGACCGACTGCCGCGCCGCTTCCTCTGCCCGTCGCGCTCTGTTCTGGGGAACCACGAAAGCGCAGACGACCAGGGCGATGAAGCCCATGGTCAGGAAGGGCGACAACAGCGCCAACGGAATGAACGATCCACCTGACGCGGGAATCAGGAGAACGAGGCACAGGCCGGCACCTCCGAGGAACAGCCCCCGCTCAGTCTGCCGCCTCTTGTGGATCGCAGACAGATCGCTTGAGCGGCTGAGCAGTTCCTCGGCGGCGCGAAGCCCGGCCTCCGCCTGGTGGAGGACGGCAGGATCGGGCGCGTCCACGAAGTACTTGCGCACTTCGGCTGCCGCGAGTCTCGCGGGCGTCATGACGTCCTCCTGCGACCACGGGGGGACGCCGAACGACGGCGCGCCAGCGGCCTGGATGTGGCGGACGGCTCGGCACCGCCAGCAGTCGCCGTACGGCGGGCGTCCGGCGACCGGGCGGGCTCACCGGAGGGCGCGCCGGACTTCGGTTCGGTCAGGGAGCGGTGACGGCGTGAGCGTCCGGAGCTACTCGCCGTGTCGTCTGCCGCGCGCTTCTGCAGTTCCTGCCAAAGAATGCTCTCCACGGCCGGGATGTGAGTGGCCAGTTCCCGGGCGGATGCCGGGGCGATCCTGGTGAGGAGCCTCCGGTCCTCCCGGGTCAGCCTTCGGCGCTGACGACCCCAGCGGCTCAGCTCCGCATCCCGGATCAGCAGCAGGGCCAGACGCGCGGCACGGTGGCCTGGGGCGGCGGTGACAGCGCTCCTCAGAGACGCGGTGACACGCTCCAGGACCCGAACACTGCATCGACACGGATGCCGGCCGCCCAAGAGGGCGAGCGCCAGCCCGAAGTGGGCCGACGCATCGACGGGCTGCTTCAGCAGCAGGGCGCGGAATGCCTCCGCGGCGGCCGCGTAGTCACGAGACGCGAGGGCCGCGGGGCCCTGTGGGCGGACTGCCGGAAGTGGGGCATGAAGGTGGTAGGTGTGGTGAACGTGCTGTACGCCCTGCCCCAGCACGCTAGACCCGGAGAAGACGCCGTCAACCGACACGTGCTCCGCATTCACGGTCCCTCCTGGCGCGGCGGGAGCGGGACGGTGTTGATGTATTGAGTGCCCTGGCCGATCACGGGGGAGTGGTAAAAACTCCCGCTGATCCTGACGGAGTCACCGCCCTGGGCAGGCGGCAGGGCCGGGGCGTACTCCTCGACGATCGATCTGAGTTCCTCGGCGACAGCCGGATTGGAGGCCAGCAACCGGCGCAACCGTCTACGCCACTCGCCCTCGATATCGGCGAGACCTTGCGTATCGCCCTCCGCTCGAGCCACGAGCACCTCGGTACGAGACTCGTCGAGCCGACTGAGCGCGGACTCGAAGCCGGCGTCCCCCTCCCGGCCACCGAGCATCCGGGCCGCCCGCTGCCGGACTTGCTTCCAGGCATCGGTCACCATGAGGCCCACCAGGGTCGTCGCTCCGTTCTGTAAGAGCGTCAGGGTTTCAGGATTCATCACCATTCCGATCAGGTGTGATGGTTGACGGAACCCGCTGTCCGCCGATCGACGGGCACGACCGCGAGATGCTCGAGCGGCCACCTAAAAGCGAAGCCACTTTCCACAGTGAAGACCATTAACCCAGTAGTCGCGTGATCAAAGCAAGCCCCCTGGCGAAGGCGGTGTCGTGCGCGCCGCCAAGCGCTACTGCACGCCCCCCGGGTGGGCAGCGCAGTTCGACATGGGGAACAGGGGAGGGCACATCGGAAGCGGGCCGTGTGGTGACCGGTCGTATGAAACGAGGAGGTGGACGAGACGTCCAACCGACTCGCCGCCGGCGGCCTCCATCCGGCGATGGCGCGGCACGAGTTGCTCAAGGAGCAACTCCGAACGGTTCCGGCGGGACCCGCGAGGTCACCGTCGCGAAGAACCGGAGCAGCGGAACCGTTGCGGACGTGGTTCGCAGGGTCGGAGCCACAACCAGGGGCGCTCTACGGCACTTCGACGATGCGAGAGCACCGCAGCAGGCCGGGTACCCGGACCCGATGAGCAGTCTGGGGCAATCGGGCAGGGCTGCGGTCACTGTCAGCGATGCTGGGAGGCGGTCGGCGCGCGGTGGAAACCACCCGCAGCCTGCCCCCTCGCCATGTGATGTGCTGGGCCTGCTACACCCAGACGCGGGCGGTTCCACGACGGTCGGTACCGGTCCTGAAGGTAAAGGGATGAAGTCGGAGCATCAGAGAGGTGACCATGCGCCCGTCCCCCCAGGGGGAGCGTGATCAGCACCAGTCCCGCCGCGAGCGGTTGAAGGCGGAGCTGCGGCGTGACGCGATCGGTGCGGCACGCCGACTCATCGCGTCGCAGGGCGCCGACGCTCTCAGCCTGTCCGCGGTCGCACGATCCGTGGGGGTGACACCCCCCGCGCTCTACCGGCATTTCAAGGGAGGGAAGGCGGATCTGACCCTGGCCGTCTACGAGGCCGTCACCCAGGATCTGGTCGCTGCCGTGGCGAAGGCGGCGGCTGCTTCCGCCCCGGAGGACTTCGGCGGCCAGCTCTACGCGGCGACCCGTGCAGTGCTGGACTGGTCGATCACCAACCCCGGCGAGTTCGACCTCCTCATGGGTGCCGGTTACGCGCGCCTGGCCTCCTCGGGGCACCAAGTCGACCATGTGCTGATCCGGGACCTGGGTGGCCTGTTCGGTCAAACCTTTGCCGAGCTTTGGCGCAGGGGAATCTTGTCCTATCCCTCGGACGAAGACATAGAGCCGCAGCTTCGGAAGCAGGTAACCCACTACGGGCGGCTCATGCAGCACGAGTATCCAGCGGGGGTTGCCATGGTCATGCTCGCCTGCTGGCGTCAGATCTACGGCCTGCTGTGCATGGCCGTCTACGGGCACCTCTCCTCATCCTTCGATACCTACCTGCCTCTGTTTGAGAACATGATGGACGACCTGCTCGCCCTGTGCGGGGTACCGCGGACCGGATGAAACGGTCGCCGAAGGCAGGACGCTTACGTCGGCCCCATGAGGCTCTGTCTGGCAGTCTCGACTGAGACGCCCCACCCTCCTTTTCGACCGCCTCCTTGTGCGACCTGGTGCGGGTGCGACGCACGGCTTTCCGATGGACAGGACTGCGCAACGTCTACCGCCGACGCCCGTACCGTCCCTGCCCCGAAGGCTGGCTACTCAGCGGGGCGGTTCGCCTGACCGCCTGCGAGGCGGGGCTGAGCCATACGAGTCAACGACCCGCGACATGCAGGTATGACTACGACGGCAGGGTCACCCAACACGCATCCGAATCGGCAGGCCGCCGTTCTGGACGGCCTGTCCATCAGCACGTATAACCCGAGAGGAACGAGTATTGGGCCCACGGGCTCGCGGTGTGCGGAAACCCGGGACCAAGCCCACCCCGCTCTCTGTACCTCGGCGGGAAACCGTTCGCCGACAGACCAGCGCTCTGCTTGGCTCACGCCCATGAGCTACCCCAGCGTCCGCTGCGCCGGCCTTATGGACTTTGACGCCGCGTTATGGGCCTACTCCTCGCTCGCGCCCCCTAACGAGTGACGGACTTACCCACAGTCGGGCGCTTGTCCACAGCCTTCGGCGAGGTGCACTGATGGACGGCAACCTGGGTGTCGCCCAGGCAAATCTGTTCTTCTCCAGGCGGTGATGGCGTGTCCGACCCCCATTCCTCCCCACCACTCCCCGTCCGGTCGGCTCCCCCCAACCGGCGGTTGCCGGAGTTCGAGCCGGTGCTGGTCGCCGGTGACGGCTGGTCGCGGCGGTTCCTGGCGGGCTGGGGGCCGCGGGCAGCCGGCGCGGTGACGCTGCTGCTGGCCGGCGGGCTGCTGCTGGGGGGTGTGTTCAGCGATGCGGAAGATGGTGGTCCGGTGTGCGATCGGACGCGGCTGCACGGTGGGTAGAGGTCTGGGAGTGGTGCGGGATGGGCGGGATTCGTCCCTCACGGCCGGCCTTCAGCGGGTTGGCGCACGAGTCGAGGCGGCGCCTGGGTCGAAGCGGTCGGGGAGGCGCTTCGGGAGCCGTTCACGGTTCGACAGTCGTTCGCGGTTGCCGGTAGTTTTGCGTATCGGGCCCTTCTCCCCTCACCCTGCCATAGGTTGCGGAACGAACGGTTCCGCTCGGAGACTTGGAAGGCATCGCGGTGAGCGAGGAGAAACAGAGCGTCCTGGAAGGCTTCAAGGCCTTCCTGACGCGGGGCAACGTCATCGACCTGGCGGTCGCGGTCGTCATCGGCGCGGCCTTTACCAACGTGGTCAACTCCGTGGTGTCGGGCCTGATCAACCCGCTGGTGGGCGCCTTGGGCACCGAGGACCTGGAGAACTACAGCTCCTGCCTCAGGGCCCCCTGCAAGGTCAACGAGGCGGGCGAGGTAGTGAGCGGCATCCCGATCATGTGGGGGTCGATCCTCAGCTCCGCACTGAGCTTCCTGATCACCGGCGCGGTGGTGTACTTCCTGATGGTGCTGCCCATGTCGAAGTACCTGGCCCGACGGGCGGCGCGACTCCGGCAGGAGCAGGAGGAGCAGGCCGAGGCCGAGGCTGCCGAGATCGTGCTGCTGCGGGAGATCCGGGACACCCTGCTCGCGCAGCGGGCGGAGGGTGGCGACTCCGTACCCCGCCAGCGGTAACGGCAGGGAGGGGCCGCCCTCACAGATGGTGCGGCGGCTTCTCCTCCAGGAACCGGGCGAGGTCGGCGGCGCCGTCGGCCCCGCCGGTCGGCTGCTCCCCCCAACCGCCGTCGGTGTCGTCGAGCGAGGGCCTGCCAAGCGGGTCGTCGAAGACCAGGGCGGCGGCCGGGTCGCGCGGTCCGGTTCCAGGAGCGTTACTCATATGGCCAGGATACGGTCGCCGGTCGGCACCTCTTCGGCCAGATTCCACAAACAGCCAATACGGTCAGCGCTGATCACACTACCGTGAGTGCACACCGCCCCGACCGCACACGACGAGGACCCATGGAGCACTGGAGCGAGAGCGATGTCGGCGGCTGGCCTCCCGAGGGAACCCCGGACGGCCATCCGGACCGGCTGCTGGCCCGTGTCCAGAACCCCTTCGAACTATCCACCGTCGTGGTGGGACGGCTGCGAACGGCGCTGGCCCGCCACACCGACCTGCACTCCTGTCACCACAGCTCCGAGGCGCCCTGCCCGGCCCGCCGCAGCACCTACCGCCACACCTATCTGCTGCCGGACGGCAGTGACACCGCCCTCTGGGAGTTGGTGCACACCATAGGCACGGGCGGAGAGGTCCATCACGAGGTCTACCTCGGCCGGGAGGCCGCCGACGCGGCCGCAGCACGCCTGCGGGCCCCGGACGGACTCCACGCTTTCCCGACCCCGTCGCCACACCCTGAGCAGTTCCCGGGGGAGCAGTTCCCCGGCGAGGAGATGCTCGGCGAGCCAGCCGACCTCACCGCCTCGCTCGGTGCGACCGCTCCGCACCGGCTTCCCCGCGCCTACGTGCCCGACAACTCGGCCGACCACGCACGCCGGGTGCTGCGGCGGGCGGAGAACGCCGACCGGCCGGGCGAGCGGACCCGCGAGATCCTGCGGTCGGCCCTCGCCCACGAGATCACCCAGGTGACCCGGCGCCGCTGCCGGCTACCGGACCGGGTGGCCGGCTTCTCCGTCTACGAGCACGCCTTCCTGCTCCTCGACGGGGGCGAGATGAGCCTCTGGGAGGTAGAGCACAGCCTCTCCTCGGGAGGGCGCCCGGTCTGCGAGGTCTACCTCAGTGAGGACGCCGCGCTCAAGGCGATGGAACGCCGCATGTGAGCTCCGGGAGGAGCGAGGACACCGGAGGCCCGGCCGCAGGTAGCGGTGAGCCCCGACGTCCGGGGGGGGGAAGGACGTCGGGGCTCGGCTTCTGTCCCGCGGTCGCCACGATACGCGCGCGACCGCGCGGGAGCCGGCATCCGGGGTTACGCGGCCGCGTCGAATCCGGTGTCGTGGGCAATCTTCTTCAGCTCCACCAAGGCGTGCTTCTCGATCTGCCTGATCCGCTCACGGGTCAGACCGTGTTCCCTGCCCACCTCGGTGAGGGTGCGCTCCCGGCCGTCCTCCATGCCGTAGCGCATCTTGATGATGGACGCCGTGCGGTTGTCGAGCCGGTCGAGCAGCCCCTCCAGGCCCTCGCGGCGGAGCATCACCATCACCGACTGCTCGGGCGAGGCCTCCGAGGTGTCCTCGATCAGGTCTCCGAACTGGGTCTCGCCCTCGTCGTCGACCGACATGTTGAGGCTCACCGGGTCACGCGCCCAGTCCAGCACGTCCCCGACGCGCCCCGGTGTGCTCCCCAGCTCGGCCGCGATCTCGCTGTGCTCGGGGTCACGGCCGTTCTCCCGGTTGAACTCGCGCTGCACCCGGCGGATCCGGCCGAGTTCCTCGACGAGGTGGACCGGCAGCCGGATCGTACGGGACTGGTCGGCGATGGAACGGGTGATGGCCTGGCGGATCCACCACGTCGCGTAGGTGGAGAACTTGAATCCCTTGGCGTAGTCGAACTTCTCCACTGCCCGGACCAGGCCGGCGTTGCCCTCCTGGATCAGGTCGAGCAGCGGCAGACCACTGCGCGGGTAGCGCCGGGCGACGGCGACCACCAGGCGCAGGTTGGACCGGATGAAGACATCCTTGGCACGCTCACCGGCGGCGGCTATAGCCTGGAGTTCCTCGCGGCTCGCCCCCTGCGCGTCGGTGTCCGTGACCTCCTTGTCGAGGATCTGCTGGGCGTAGACGCCGGCCTCGATGGTCTTGGACAGCTCGACCTCCTTGGCGGCGTCGAGCAGCGGGGTACGAGCGATTTCGTCGAGGTACATGCCGACCAGGTCGCGATCGGCGATCTCCCCGCCAGTGGCGCGAACACTGCGGGCCCGGTCAGTTCCGCTGGTGGCGGGCTGACGGGCGACGGCACGGGTTGCCATGCGTGCTCCCTTGCTGAGTAGGTCGCGAATCTATGGCGGACGTTCACCCGACCGGGTGCCCGATCCAATGAGGACAACGAGTGGAATCCGGACAGAATTCCCATCAGCCCCGCCACTTTTTCTGATCATGCAGTATCCTGCGTCGCCGCATACCGGGGTGAGCGGTCCGAGAACCACGGAGAACCGCTGATCAGATCGGTGGAGCGGGGCTCCGGCACCCCCTGTCGCCCCCTGTTCACGCCCCCGCCCGCTCTCGATAAGACGTGCCGCCCGACCTTTCGGTTGCCCCGCCGAGGCCGCCCGGGGAGCCAGGCCGAGCCGTGGTCCGCGCGCACCGGTCCGTCGGTTGCCGAGTCCCCGACGGCCAGCACACCCGGGAGGGCCGGGGAGCCCTCCAACAGACCACGCCTTCCGCACGTTCGGATGCACCCAGCGAGCGTCCTCACGGCGTGTCGCCCCAGGGTGATCGCACGGTGTGCAGCCGAACCCCGTACGGCTGCCGGCGATCCCGAAGGCGAGCCGTATGCAGCAGCTATGCCGCCGAATACGCGGACCACGCCGCTCCGCCGCGGTGCTCGCGATCACTGCCCTGGCGCTCGTCGTGCCGTCGGTCGCAACCACCTCCCGGCCGACGGCGACCGTGCCGGCCCGGCCCGCGGCGCCCGCCGTCGCCCGCGCCACCTGCTCGCCCTCCCCCGCGCCGGGGGTGCGGATGTCCGAGGCCATCCGCGGGCAGGCCGGCCACCGCCGGAGCACCGGCACCCTCCGCGCCCTCACCCTGATGATCGACTTCCCGGACGCCCGCGGGGCGGGCAGCGCCCGGGGCCGTTTCGCCGAGTTCTTCCCCCAGACCGCCCAGTGGTACCGGACCAGCTCCTACGGCGCCCTGGACTACCGCGCGTCGGCGCCGGTCAAGAGCTGGATCCGGATGCCGCACACCTTCGCCTCGTACGGGATCAAACGGGGCGTCGGCTACGACCCCGGTTACCGCAAGCTGGTGCGGGACATCGCCAAGGCCGCCGAGGGCCGGGTGGACTTCGGCAAGTACGACCTGCTCAACGTGCTGGTGACGCCCAACGCGGGGCCCTCGGCGCTGCACACCGTGCTCTCCGTCACCTTCACCGGGATGACGGAGGCGCCCAAGGCGGACGGGGTGCCGCTCAGCGACGTCTCCTTCGTCTACGGACGGCAGGAGGACGGCTCGGCCACGGCGAAGGCGAACGCCTACCGGGTGCTGCCGCACGAGAACGCGCACGTCCTCGGGCTGCCGGACCTCTACACCGCGGACTCCGGCAGCTCCCGGGTCGGCCACTGGGATCTGATGTCCGAGACCTGGGGGCCGGGCAACGACGTCCTGGGCTGGCACAAGCGCCGGCTGGGGTGGCTCGACGGCGAGCAGGTCAGCTGCGTCAACGGCAGCGGGGACGAGACCCGGACCATAGCCCCGCTGTCCGGAGCCGGCGAGGACCGCTCCGGGCGCCACCGCGCGACCAGGCTGGTGTACGTCCCGGCCACCGATACCACCGGCTACGCCCTGGAGGTCCGCACCCAGGAGGGCAACGACGAGGCGGTGTGCAAGCCGGGCGTCCTCGTCTACTGGATCGACACGGGGGCCGAGAGCGGCGACGGACCGGTCACCGTGCGGGACAGCAGTCCGCACAGCGGGGGCTGCAGCCACCAGCCGAACATGAACGCCGAGCTGAGCGACGCCCCCTTCGCCGTCGGTGAGGGCATGACCGACGAGCGGACGGGCATATCGGTCGCGGTCACCGGCCACGACCGGGCCTCCGGCGGCTACCGGGTGCGGATCAGCCGACCCTGACCTCAAGCGGCTCGGCCAGTCCGATGATGATCTCGTCCAGCCGCTGTACATGGCGTGCCACGCGGGAACCGACGGCCGCGTTCGACGGATCGTCCGCCCGGGAGGGGAGTGGGATCGGGCCCGCCCCGGCCTCCACCGTTCCCGGTTCCCGCTCCCCGTCCAGCCGGGCCGTCAGGACCGCGAGGTTCCGCGACAGCCGGGCCGCCGCCTCCGCCACCCGGGGGTCGGGGGTCACCCTGCTGCCGCCGGTCAGCTGCTCGGCGGTCGCCGCCAACCCCCGCACGTGGTAGCCGGCGCTGTCCAGCAGGCGGACGAGGTAGCGCGCGGTCTGCCCCCGGGTGCGCAGCGGGCTGATCGGGTGCCTGAGCGGGTCGGTGGAGGAGCGCAGGGAGTCCAGTGCCTGACTCATCTCGTGGACGCAGTCCAGCAGGTCGAGAGCGGGTTCCTCGCGGGGCTGCTCGCCGCTGAGCCGCCGTACCGCCTCCTCGATCGCCTCGCGCATCTTCTCCAGCACCTCCCGCAGTTGCTCGTCGGTCTGCTCGCTGGTCCGCACCGGCAGCACGAAAAGCGCGGCGAACAGGCCGCAGGCCGCTCCCAGCGCGGTCTCCACGATGCGCAGGATGAACACCTCGGTGCTGTAGGTGTGCAGCAGCGTGTAGAGCAGCCCGAGCATCGCCGTGGTGAAGAAGGACATCAGGAGGTGCGAGAGGGAGGCCGTGTAGAACATCGCGAAGACGCACACCACCACCGCGGCCAGAGTGAGCCAGGTGTTCCCGGCGACCAGCCCGGTCAGCCCGACGCCCGCGACCACACCGATGATCGTCCCGGCCAGCCGGCGGTAGCCCTTGATGAGGATCTCGCCGGTGGACGAGGTGTTGATGAAGACCACCCAGCAGGAGAGCACGGCCCAGTACCAGCGCTGCGTGGAAAGCAGTTCGCCGCCGGCGATGGCGAACGCGCTGCCCACCGTGACCTGGAAGGCCGTCCGGGTGGTGGTCCGCTCCAGCCCCCTCGGTCCGGTGTCCATGCCGAGTTCCTCGGTCTCCAGCTCCTCCCGGTACTGCGCGGTGCGTACGTCGTCCTCCGGGCCGCTGCCGGCGGTGCCCAGCGACACCCGCAGCCCCAGCCCGCTGAAGACCAGTTCCCCCGCGGCCCGCAGCGGCTCCCGATCGGGGGCGGGCATCTCGGCCAGCCGCTCGTGCTCCCGGTAGTGCAGCAGCCGCTGCCGAAGGGCCCGCAGCCCCTCGGCGTCGAGCCCCTGCAACCAGTCCCCACCCGCGGCGACCTCGCGCAGCGTGCGCAGCTCCGCGGTGAGCACCGGGGTGGGCCGGGGCCGTTCGGGGGAGAGCAGGATCGCCACCAGCCGCTCCGCGGCGATCTCCATCCCGGCCACCCTGCGCTGCACGGAGACGGCCGTGGGGGCGTCCGGAGTGCCTTCATCCAACCGTCCCTGGATCATCAGCGCGCACTCGTGCAGCCGCACCACCCGGCGCCGCAGCCGACGCTCGGCCCGGGCCCGCGGGTTGTTCCCGGCCGCCTGCTCCGGGTGCTCGGTCAGCTCCACCATGGCGTCCACCGTCTGCCGCAGCCGAGTCTGGAAGGCCCCGAGCAGCCGGGTGAGGGTCCGCCGCGGAGAGGAACGGACCAACACGAATCGCACGACCGCGCAGGCCGAGAAGGCGGCGACCAGGACCCCGTACAGCGCGGGCAGTATCTCCGCCCGGGCCTGGATGAACTGCGAGACGAAGAACAGCTGGAAGGCGATCAGCCCCAGCGCCGTGCCCCGCTGGCCGAACCGGCGTACGTACACCGCGGAGAAGATGACCAGCACGAAGACGGCGTCCGCGATCACCTTGTAAGGCGCCAGCAGCGTCCCGGCGGTGACCGACAGGCAGGCGGTGGGCAAGCCGAGAGCGAGGGTGACGGCCTGGTCGCGGGGCAGTGGTTCCCGTACCACCGCGGTGGAGAACACCGCCGTCAGCCCGCCGGCGACGAGCAGCGGCGCCGACGGCCGGAAGGGCGCCAGCAGAGCCAGCGTGAGCACCATCGCCCCGACCGTGCGCAGCCCGACGGTCAACCGCAGCAGGCCGGGGTCCGAGGCGGGCCACGGCAGCCGCCTGCCCCGCCGTCGTTCCCGCTCTGCGCGCCCGTTCACCCGGCTTCTCCGCTCCCCGAACCGATCCGCGGCACGGTGCCACGCTTCCCCACTCTCACACCGCACTCCCACCTTCCACAACGAACCCGACCTCCGTCTCCTTCGTCGCTCACACCGAGGTCGGGACGTTCCGCCGATTGTCCCCGCGCGCCTTCCGCCGCATGCTGGCCCGACAGAAGAGGCAGCCTGACCGCACGGCCCGCGACCTGGAGCATGCCATCGTGTCCGCAGACATCCCCATCGGCATATTCGACACCGCGCCCAGCCCCGGCATGTCCCGCTCCCGACCGGCGGCGCCGCCCCCCGCCCGCTCCGCGCACCGGCTCCTCGCCGTGCTGGGCGCCTTCGACCAGCGGCACCCCGCGCTGACCCTGACCGAGATCAGCACTCGGGCCCGGCTGCCGCTGGCCACCGCCCACCGGCTGGTGGCCACCCTCACCGACTGGGGCGCGCTGGAACGCGAGGAGTCGGGCGCCTACACCATCGGCCTGCGGCTCTGGGAGGTCGCGGCCCTCGCACCGCGCGGGTTCGGGCTGCGGCAGGTGGCGCTGCCGTTCCTGGAGGACCTCTACGAGGCGACCCACGAGAACGTCCAGCTGGCGGTGCGGGACGGCCGGGAGGTCGTCTACATCGAGCGCATCTCCGGGCGGGCCGCCGTGGACGTGCACACCAGGGTGGGTGCCCGCTGGCCGCTGCACGCGACCGGCGTCGGCCTCGCCCTGCTGGCCCACAGCGACCCCGAACTGCAGGAACGCGTCTGCGCGGAGGAGCTGACCGGCTTCACCCCCTACACCGTCACCGACCCCACCGCCCTGCGCCGGGTCCTGGCCGAGGTGCGCCGAACCGGCGCGGCCGTCAGCGACCGGCAGATCACCGACGACGCGATCTCGGTGGCTGCCCCGGTGCGCGGTCGGCGCGGTGAGGTGGTAGCCGCGGTGTCGGTGGTCGTCCCCGCCCAGGAACCGGACAGGCATCCGCTGCTGGTGCCGGTCGTCCGGGTCGCGGCGCTCGGCATCTCCCGGGCGCTCGGCTGGCGGCCCTCCCCCGGGGCCGCCGGCGGCTGATCCGGCGGCTCCGCTTCCACCGGGCGAAAGGTCTGTTGTGGGCGGACGGCGCTGCTCGTGAAGGTGTTGCCACCGCGACGGCGGCCGCAGGCAGGAGGCCGAGCCGCGCCCCGATCCCGAACAGCCCAGAACCGGAACAGGAGTGCCATGACCGCTCATGCCAGAAACCAGTGGTACGTCGCGGCCTACGGCCGGGAGGTCGGCCGGGAACTGCTGGGCCGGACCATCCTGAACGAGCCGATCGTCTTCTACCGGACGGAGGAGACCAAGGAGGTCGTCGCACTCTCCGACCGTTGCGTGCACCGGCGCTACCCGCTCACCGCCGGCTACCTCGAGGGCGACCGGTTGGTCTGCGGTTACCACGGCTTCGCCTACGACACCAAGGGCAGCTGCGTCTACGTGCCGGGGCAGAAGCGGGTGCCGCGCACCGCTCGGGTCAGCTCCTACCCCGTCGTCGAGCAGGACTCGTTCGTCTGGATCTGGATCGGCGACCCCGCGCTCGCCGACCCGGACACCATCCCCCGGGCGCCCTGGCTCGCCGACCCCCGGTGGAAGACCGTCGGCGGCATGGAGCCGATCGACGCGGACTACGGGCTGCTCGTGGACAACCTGATGGACCTGTCGCACGAGACCTACCTGCACGGCGGCTACATCGGCACCCCCGAGGTGGCCGAGACCCCGATCACCACCGAGGTGGACGAGGGCGCCGGCATCGTGCGCGTCAGCCGCCACATGGACGACGCCGAGTGCCCGCCGTTCTACGCCCGCTCCACCGGCATCGAGGGGCGCATCACCCGCTGGCAGGACATCGAGTACCACGCCCCCTGCCTCTACCTGCTGCACAGCAGGATCGCGCCGGTGGGCGTGCTGCCGGGCCCGGACGGGGACGACAGCGACGCCTTCCACGTGGAGATCACCTACGCGATCACTCCGTCCACCGACGACACCGTCTACGACTTCTGGTCGGTCTCCCGGGACTTCGCTCAGGACGACGAGGAGATGTCCACCTTCCTGCACGACTTCAACCGCACGGTCGTGATGCAGGACGTCGACGCCCTCAACCTGCTGCAGAAGGCGCTGGAGAAGGAGCCCGAGGGCTACCAGGAGCTCAGCATCAACATCGACACCGGTGGCCTCGCGGCCCGGCGCATCCTGGCCCGGCTCGTCGCCGAGGGCGAGGAGCCCGCGAAGGCACCGGCCGCCGACCCCACCGCCGTCTCCCCCGCGACGCGATGACCTCCAAGGCCACCGCCGAGGTCTACCGGATCGACTGGCTGCCGGGCACCGACATCCTGCACGGCACCTGCCACTGCGGCGCCGAGCACACCGACCAGGACCCGACCGCGATGTGGGAGTGGATGCTCAGCCACCCCACCGGGCACTCGGTGGCGTCTGCGGACGCCGGGCAGGCGGCCGGCACGGACGGAAAGGACGTCAGCACGCCGTGAACGACAACCGGGCCGAGTCGAACGAGCCGATCGAACTGGTGGTGGAGGAGCGGGTGGACGCCGCCGAAGGCGTCGTCGCGCTCACCCTCCGCTCCCAGGGGGGCGGGCAACTGCCCGCCTGGGAGCCGGGCGCCCATATCGACCTGCTCCTCGACGAGGGCCTCATCCGGCAGTACTCCCTCTGCGGAGACCCGCAGGACCGCCTCCGCTGGCAGGTGGCCGTGCTGCGGGAACCGGACGGGCGGGGCGGCTCGGCGTACGTCCACGAACACCTGACACCGGGCCGGCGGGTGCTGGCGCGGGGGCCGCGGAACAACTTCGCCCTCCGACCGGCCGCCCGCTACCTCTTCGTCGCCGGCGGCATCGGCATCACCCCGATCCTGCCGATGGTCGCCGCAGCGGAGGCCGCGGGCGCGGACTGGCACCTGCTGTACGGGGGCCGCACCCGGGCCTCCATGGCCTTCCGCGACCAGCTGGCCGCTGTCCAGGAGGGGACGGAGGCCGCCGCCCCGGTCCGCACCGCCCGGGTCCGCACTGTGCCACAGGACGAGGAAGGCCTGCTGGACCTGGCCGGCTTCCTCCAAGCCCCGCGCGAGGACACCCTGGTCTACTGCTGCGGGCCGGAGCCGCTGCTGGCGGCGGTCGAGGAGCAGTGCGCTTCCTGGCCGGCGGGAGCGCTGCGCACCGAGCGCTTCCGCGCCTCGGCGGACCAGGCGCCCGACCCGGACACCGCCACCGGCTTCGAGCTGGTGCTGGCCCGCTCCGGGAGGAAGCTGACCGTCCCACCGGACCGCAGCATCCTGCGCACCTTGGAGGCGGCGGGGGTCTCGGTGCTCTACTCCTGCGAGGAGGGCACCTGCGGCACCTGTGAGACGGACGTCCTGGAAGGGGAGTTGGAACACCACGACTCGGTGCTCACCGACGAGGAACGTGCATCCGGCGAGACGATGATGATCTGCGTCTCCCGGTGCCGCGGCGCGGAGCTGGTCCTGGACCTCTGACCGGCTCCGAGGCCCCGCCAGCCAACGGCCCGGCTGGTGCGCGGCCCACTGCCCCGGCCGGTGGACCCCCTACCATCCACCGGCCGGGGCAGTGACGTCTCTCCGGGGCACTTCTCGGGCTTGGCCATCTCTTTGCCGGGTGGTGGATTCCCCGAGGCGAGCGCCGTGCCAGAGTCCTCTTCATGTCCATGCCTCCTCCAACCGGGCGGAAACTGCTGATCGCCGGCGCCCTGCTGGGAGCCCTGCTCGTCGGCTGCGGTGGTCAGCGGGGCGAGGACGACAGGGCCGCTCAGCCAGCGGGATCGCCGCCGGCCACGTCCGCCGGCGAAGCCCCGCCAACGGCCGGGAGCAACGACCCCGCGTCCCCGCACCCCAGCGCCTCCTCCAGCGCCGCCGGATCCCCGCCCTACCGGGAGCCGGGCAGCGGGGACGGAGCACCGCACTACGGCGAGAACAACGCCTACCGACAGCCCAAGGCGATGTCACCGGGGAGCGAGAAGGCCGCCGAGGCGGAGGCCGAGCGGATCAGGCCGGTGCTCAAGAGGCTCTGGGACGGCGGCGACATCGGCCCGTCCCCGGTCCGCAGGGAACTCCTCAAGCTCGGCTACCGGGCCGACGCGCTCACCGTGCGCTCACTGCGGCCGTCCTACGTCGGCACGGAGTACGTGACCATGGACGGGGCGCTCATCGGGCTGTGGGTCCGGGACGACGCGTGCGTCACCGGCTGGATCCAGAAGTCCAACTTCGAGGTCAAGACCAACGGTCCCTTCACGGAGCACGGTTGCATCGAACCGCCGAGCGGCCACTGAGCCACTGCGGTCAACCTCCAGCAAGTCCGACGGCAGGGAGAAAACCCCGGCCCTCAAGTGCCGCCAGCGGGTGGGCCATAGTGGGAGCCGGGGCTCTGTCGAGCCCCGACCTACCGGTCGAGGAGACTTCGGGGGCGGGATGTCTGAGCACGGAGCGGAATCCGTAGGTATCTCTCCGGCTGTCACCTGGGGGCTGCTGGCCGCCTTCGCGGTGCACGACCTGGAGGAGCTGGCCACCATGCCCACCTGGGTTGCGGCCCAGGTGGACCGGTTGCGGGAGAGTTGTCCGAAGGTTCCCGAACGGGTGTGGTCCGCCATGCGCGTGACACCCGGGCACGCGGCCACCGCGATCGGTCTGATGGGACTGGTGGTCGGCGCCGCGTCGGCAGACGGGGCAAGGACCGGTGGACGGTCGCCGTTCTTCCAGACCGTGCTGGCCGGTTTCGGGCTGCACGCGGTCTCCCACGTCGCCCAGAGCGCCGCCCTGCGGCGCTACACGCCGGGTGTGGTCACCGCGCCGCTGGTGGTCGCCCCGTTCTCACTCTGGGCTTGGCACGAGCTGCGGCGCGGCGGAGTGCTCCAGCAAGTCGACACCCGGAACGTCGCGAGCAGCGCCATGCTGTTCCCGTTGGGCATCCTCGGCGTCCACGCGGCCGCCATCGGGCTCAGGCGGCTGGCCGGGCCGAGAGTCCCCGGTCGTCCGGCCGGATCCCGTCGGGCGGGCCGGGGGGGCGGAAGAGGATGGGAGCGTAGTCCGCTTAGCGCTAACGGCCCCGGAGGGTGGGCGTGATTGGGTCCGCTGCGCGGCTTCCCCCTCTCTCTGAGGAGGTCCATCGGCCAGAGGAGGCCCCCTTCTTCAGCTCGCCCTTCTCCTCGCCAAGCACATACACAAGTTCCGCCTCGTCAACGAGCGCGGCTCGTCCCATATGGCCAACAAGCTCCCCTGGGCCGGGGACTGCCACCGATCAGCACACTCCCGGGCCGGAAGGGCCGGTACGACCGTCCGTAGCGCAACCGTCCGGCACGTACTCTTCGCGGAAGAGCCAGGAGAATCCACAGATCAGCGAGGCAGGCCCGCTCGCCCCGCCCAGCACGCGCTATCCAGGACCTCCGCCGGACGCCGATCCGCTACCCTGTTCCTTGGTCGGCCGATGGCATGGCTCTCGTCGGGCAGCTCTGCTGCGCAGCAGGATCCACACCGCGTCTGACCAGCGGGCTTGGCCTCCTTGCCGAAGATCCACTCGCTGGATCCTCTCCGAGGACTTCTCCAAGCCCCGCGCCTCCGTAGCTCAGGGGATAGAGCACCGCTCTCCTAAAGCGGGTGTCGCAGGTTCGAATCCTGCCGGGGGCACCAGCCAAAAGGCCCCGGACCGATCATGATCCGGGGCCTTTGACATCCACTTCTGCCATCAACGGCATCGGTCACTGACGACCGGGATGCCTCTTCCTGAGTAGCCGGTCTATGTTGCTCATGGCCTCGGGCTGCGTGTCCTGCACGACGGGGACTGCTGCAGAGTTGGGTGACACCTGACCTGGCTTGCTGAGAGGCAGCCTGGAAGGATGTTGCAGTGCCCAGGATCTCCATCACCACGCCGCGCGCGCCCCCGGCCGCTGTGAGGAGCGTCGCCGTGGTGCCGGGCATTGTGCATTTGGATCACCCGTAGGCCGGCGGACCGGGCAAACCGGGTTAAGGACCCAGGGCCAGCAGAGACTCCATGGCTCGACCGGGCGCTCGGTTCGGTTGGTGAAGACGTGGTCCGACTCCCGCCAGGTCTCCGCTGCTCAGACCCGGGCCGACGCCTGCCGCGTCCGATGCCAGCGCAGCGGACGCGATGCAGAGCGCGGGCAGCGGGACAGCCGGACGGCGGCGGCTCGTGAAATCGTCGTCGTCCACGGCGTCCGGCACAGCTGCGTCTGCTGGCGGACGTAGAGGACGCACGGGGTCGACGTCCGACCAGCGCGGCCCGATGAGCTCTTCTCGGCGGGAGGCCCATGGCGATCGCGAGCACGAAAGCCGCGTAGAGCCGGTCTTTACTGAGGGCCCCCAGGAAGTCGAGCGTCTCGTCCGGGCTCCATGGCTTCAGCTCGCACTTGCCGGTGCGGGAAGGCTCGACGAGCTTGGCGACGTTGCGCGTGGTCAGTTCCTCGCGGCATCCGGAGAACAGCGCCGAACGCAGCAGGGCGTTGTGCCTCCTTGGCCGTCGCCGCCGTGGTCTCCCCCGGTTGCCGGCGCTTGGCGTCGCACTCGGCCCAGGTCTTGCCGCAGCCGAACTTGCGGGCACGGGTGCCGTCCGGCTGGAGGACGTCGACCGCGCACTGGAAACGGCCGTCCTAGCGCTTGGTGACGGTGCCGGTGGGGTTGTGGAGCAGGCCCCACCTCCGGGATCAGCACCCGGCATCGCAGCAACGGCCGTTGGCAGCAGGCCTGCGTACGCGCATGCCTCGTTGGCAGACTGTGGCCCATGAAGCAGCCTGCCAACCTGGCTCTAACCCCGCAGCCCATGTCACCACTCCGCGGCGACGAGCCAATCGTCGGCGTCCTGGACGCAACCGTGGTCGACTTCTGGCGGTTCGCCATGCCGGACCTTCGTATGAACAACACACGCGGCCTGTTCGCTGAATTCCTGGTCCAGCAGGCGATTGGTTCCCGTGAGCCCCGTGTGGAATGGGCCAGCCACGACGTCGAAACTGACGACGGACTGCGCATCGAAGTCAAGGCCGGCGCCTACCTGCAAGCCTGGGAGCAGCGGACACCGTCCCAGATCCGCTTCAATGGGGTCCGCGCTCGCACGTGGTCACCTGATGGCGGCTACTCAGAGGCGAAGTCGTACAACGCCGACGTCTACGTCTTCGCCGTCCAGACCGCCCGTGCACACGCCGTTTACAACCCCCTCGACTCGGCTCAGTGGGAGTTCTACGTACTCCCCCGCCCAGTAGTCGCCGACCTGGACTCGGACAGCGTCAGCCTGGGCGCGGTTCGCACGGCGGCCGGTCCACCAGTCTCCTTCGCCGCCCTCAGTGACTGCATCCGGTCGGCCGATCCCCGGGCCACCATCCGCCACGGTGACAGCCACCGATCGTTCCGTGGAACGGAACGCCCGTCCGACCGACACGGACGTCCAGACAAGAGCGTTGGGGTTGAGGCCCGCACGGACGACTGCCCACCGGTAGGCGAAACGTCTGTGGACGCCTCCGCCGTCGGGACAGCGTCTTGTGCTCGGTGAAGGGGGCGCGAGCATGGTGGAGCGGGCAGTCCCGGCTCGGGTGGCGGCTGCGGAGCGTGTCGCTGCCGAGAGGGGCTTCGGAAAGAGCTGCATCCCGGAAGTGGGGAGGTTGCTCAGGACCGTCGCCGCCGCCAAGCCCGACGGGGTCATCGCGGAGAGCGGCACGGGCGCAGGGGTTGGCACCGCCTGGCTGCACAGTGGTCTCGGACCCGATGCACGCCTGTTCACCGTCGAGCGCGACGAGGAGTTGGCCCGTCGAGCAGCCGGCGTCTTCGCCGACGACGAGCGCGTCAGCGTTCTCACCGGCGACTGGCGGCTGCTTGAGGTTCACGCGCCCTTCGACCTCTTCTTCTGTGACGGCGGGGGTAAGCGTGACGACCCCCAAGGCGTCGTCGACCTACTCGCCCCGGGTGGTGTGCTGATCCTCGACGACTTCACCCCCTCGCGACATTGGCCGCCGCGTTTCGAGGGGGAAGTCGATGAGCTGCGCCTCCTCTACCTCACGCATCCGGCCCTCGACGCCACCGAAGTGCTCACCACACCGACCAGTTCAGTGATCGTCGCGGCACGCCGCCACCGCGGATCGCGGACCGGCCGCCCTTGGCCAAGCGGCACTGCCACTGGACGGTCAGCGGGTCAGCCGGTTGAGCGAGGGGCCATCGACCCGTCCCGACGAGGCACATCGGGGACCGTTGCCGCGACCGGAGTCGGTGGACGCTGAGGCTGAGGCGGCGCAGGGCAAGGTCGTCAGCGGATGGAATGCCCGCTGCACAGACGGCCAAAAGGGGAGAACGAAGCCCTCCGTCCGCTGCGGTCGTTTCAACTCTCGCTCGGTACAGGGGCTTCGTGCTCCTGATCGTGCCACCTCCGACCTGCCGGTCCTCCCCGGTCACCGGTCTACGGCCGGATCGCTACCCGAAGGTATGAAAGTCGGCGATCCGCGCGCACTCGCCCCTGCACACCGCCAGGCGCCACCGCCACTGTCAATGAGAACGCCCGCCGGACTTCTTGAACGGTGACCGGCGTCAACACCCAGGGTCCGGCGCCACTCGCCTGCAAAACCCCATCTTCGCCGGGTGAAAGCGAACGGACAGGGTATGCGATCCACGAGAGATCACGGACGGTCAAGGATCCGGGTCAGTCGCCCAACCGCCATGTATGCAGGGAAGTCAGCCATCTGGGCGTGACGGGACGTGTACTGTCCGTCCTTGCCATGCTGATGCCCCGTCCATGAGACTCGTCACGCCGACTCCCCGTACCGAGGCAGCCTGACCACGGAGGAGCGCCATGAACACCGTCCACCTACCGCCGCCGAGACCGCCCGACACCGCAGCTCCACAGGTGGACGCCCCGTACGCGAGTGAGGCCACCCGCCTTCTCTGTGCGGGGACGTATCTGGACGCGGAGTACCGGGACCGGGTCATCGGCGAGCTCTATCTCATGGAGCATCGGGTCGCGGCGCCTTCCCTCGGCTTCGACGCCGCCAGGGTCCTGGCCCACGCCTTGCGCGCCCGCCGGGTGGAGCTGGTCTGGGCCTGCGGCGTGCTGGGGCTGCTGACGGTCGGAGTCGCGGCGTCCGGTGGGTGGTTGCTGACCCTGGTGCTTCCCGGACTGCTGCTGGCCCTGGGGCGCTGGATACGGGGCACTGCCGAGGACCCACCGGGACGTCGTCGCCTGCCCTCCGCCTGGCTCCGCTGGTCCGCCCGATTACTCCTCACCTTCCTGGTGATCACGACTCTGGCCATCGGCTTCGGCACATCGAGCGGAGCTGGCACGTACGAAAAGGTGTCGCCGTTCCTTCCGGCTCCGCTGCGGAGTGACAACGTCAGCGGACTGGAGGCGTGGCTCGCCCTGGCCACTCTGCTCGCCATGGCGGGGTGTGCCGCCGGTAAGCAGGTGCACTTCACCCGGGTGCTGCGGGGTGAGTTGTCCCCGCGGCACTTCCCGGACGCGGCCAATGACCCGGCCGAAGGGGTCGGCGGACGCCGGTTCCAGATGCTCAAGCACCGTATCCGGGTCGAACAGCACTCCCCGCTGGTCATGTACCACGAGGCGCGTCCGTTCTGCGGAGCCGGCACCGCGCACGACACCTGGGTCCTCGCGGTCGAAATGCGGCCGGATCCGGCGAGGGAGAGGCAGCCGATCGGCAACGCCACGGTCCTCGCCACGGTACGTCCGTTACTTGAACAGTTGCGCGAGGTGGCCGAACGGTCCGAGCGGGAGGGTCGGGTCGTACGCGACCGGCTTCGCCACCTGCGGATCGACGAGTGTGTCTTCCTCCCGGTGGAAGGACTGCTGCACCGGGAGGAAGCACCGTACGACCAGGCGTCGTTCGAGCTGCACCGAGCAGGTGCCGTCGAGGAGGGCGGCGAGAAGCGCCGCCACTTCCTGCGGATCCGGGTGGGCGGCTGGGAGGAGGAACTGGTCGTCACGGTCTTCGTACGCGTCCACACACAAGGCCGGATGCTGATGCTGGAAGTGGCCCCGCACGTGCTGTTCCCCGTGCGTGGGGACTTCAAGGACGCCGACCACGAGGCCTATGGTTTCGCCGACAAGAGACTCCTCGGTAAGGCCGTCCACATCCTCACCCGCACGACCAGCGCGCCCGGACAGGCCCTGGCCGTCCTCGGCCGCCACGCCATCCGTGGGTGGCACCGGCTCACCGGCGAGTTCGAAGGCGGGCTTCCCGAAGGCCCGGCAGCGTCGGTACGTGAACTCGCCGCGGAGCCGGGCGGATCGCTCTTCCAGTCCATGGACGTCGACCGTTATCTGAGGAGCGTGCAGGACCGCATCGCGTACGGCGTGAAGATGTCGCTCGCGGAAGCCGGGTACCAGACGGACGAGTTCGCCCAAAAGGTCGTCCATGTCAGCAACGGTGGCGTCAACATCGAGTCGGTGGTGAGCAGCACGTTCGCCATCGGCGACCACGCCCGGGCCACCGCGACCCAGCAAGCCGGCACGACAAGCGGTGGGCGGACACCGCCGCAGAAGGGACCTACCCGAGATGGCCAGTGAAGAGCGTCAGCCCCAGGTCAGCATCGGCGACGTGTCGGGCAGCACGTTCGCTGTCGGCAGCCGCGCGGACGTCCGGAGCTACCACGGGACCACTCCGTCGTACAACGACGACGCCGAGCGGCTGCTTGCCGCCCTCCGCGAACTGAGAGCCGACCTTTCCGGAGCGCGGACGACCGGACAGTGCGAGGAGCTCGACAGTGCCCTGGCCGACGCGGAGGACGAGATCGCCCGCACCGGGAGCGCGGGCGAGAGCCGTCTGAGGCGCCTGCGTGAACTCCTCACGGACGCCGCCTCGCTGACCACCGTACTGACCTCGGCAGGAACCGTCGCCGGTCTGCTGGGACTGTGACGGGGTGCGATGACCGAGCGACGGCGCTACTGGAGCGAGGACACCCAGAGCTGGGCGGACAGTGCCGACCGCGGGAGGACGCCTACGGTCACTCCGCCTTCCCCGCCCGTGCCGGCGAGGCCCGGTGGAACCGGCCGCCGCGTCCTGTGGGCGGTGGTTGCCAGCGCCGCCGCACTCGCCGTCGTCACCGCCCTGGTGTTCCTACGGTCCCTCGGCGGCGGGACGTCCGACCACGCCACCTCATCGGCCACCCCGTCGCCGTCCAACTCCGGCGGCTCTGCCGCTCCCGACCCGTCCGGGGACGCTCTCCCGGGCGGCTACCTCCTGGTCGACGATGAAGAGGGCTTCAGCACCGCCGTCCCCGAGGCGTGGGACCGGCCAGAGACCAACTCGCCGCCCGGGACCTTCGACGTCGTCTACCGCAGTCCCGACAGGACGCTTTTCCTCCGCGTTTTCAAGGTGTCCGAGCCCACCCCCGGGCGCCCCTTTGAGAAAGTCCGCAACAGGGAGGACTTCGAAGAAGTCGCCGAGCTCGAGCCCTTCAAGACGGCGAACAACTCCGGGTTGAGGCTGGAGTACCGGATCGGTTCTCCAGGGAAGGTCTGGTACGTCGTCGACAGCCGCTTCACGGCCGGCGACGGCAACCTTTACGGCGTGGCCGTCTACCGCGCCGGTGAAGAAGGACCGGCTGACGAAAAACTCTTCAGTATGCCGCTGCGGTACTTCTGCCCTCCGGGTGCGACATGCGGTGAGGTGACGAGCCCTCGTGAGTAGTCGGGTATCCAGCCCGCTGACGAAGAAATCCGGTCACGACCCATCCGCCGAGGTGGGTCAGGTCACCGAACGCGGGAAGATGCCTTGACCACCGCGTCCGAGTGAGCCGCGCGTATAGGGTCAGGGCGTACGCCGCCCGCGGGGCCCGCCCCGGCCTGAACCACGCGCCACTCGCCACTCCTGGGCCGAAGCCGCCGTAGGGATCACCATCCAGAGCCCCGCCCCGTCGTACTCCCCCGTCAGGCCTCCTCGGGGCAGGGAGTCCCGCGCGGGAGTTTGTACGGAGCTGCTATCCGGTAGGTTCCCGGCTTCGGGGCGTGCAGCCGGGTCCACTCGTCCTGTGGGGCACCCTCGGCGGCCTCCTCGGCCGGCTCCTTGGTCAGGCAGCCGTGGAGGTTCTTGAACGGACCGCCGGGGACGGACTGCTCGGGTGGCTCGACGCCCCGGCCCTCGCTGTCGACCAGGCCGAGCCAGGGCGAGTAGGGGATCCGGATCAGCACCGTCCCCGCGGTCGGGACGGTGACCGTCCACTCCCCCGCCCCCGCACGCTGCACGGTGGCCGGGGGGTCGGCCAGCGGGGTGGGGTCCTTGACGGCGTAGAGCTTCCAGTAGGCGTCGGACCAGACCAGGTCCAGGTAGGGCGGCTCCGACTCGACCAGCTCCGCCTCGTTGGTCCCCGCGTTGTCGATCTCGCCCTTCGGCAGCACCACGTAGTGCACCGCCCAGCGCGACAGCCACTTCCGGTAGTCGGCCGAGGAGAGGGTCTCCTCGTAGAACAGCGGGTTGAGTTTGAGGTCCGCCTGCCGGTTCCAGCCGCGCGCCAGGTTCACGTACGGGGCGAGAGCGGAGGCTTCGCGGTGGCTGCGCGCCGGTACGACCTCCACCCGCCCCCGCTCGGCCCCGACCCGCTCCAGTTGGTCGAGGAGCGGGGCGAGCTCGCGCGCCCAGGCGGTGGCGGGGGTGGTCTTGACGACGTCGTCGACGGTCTTGAACCCCTGCCAGCCGGTGACCACCAGCAGCGCCACCACCAGCGTGTACCACTTCCGGGAGCGCCGGACCGTCCAGGGCAGCGCGGCCATGAAGACGACCCCGGAGAAGACGATCGCCAAACGGGTGATGTTGCTGCCGATCTGGGAGTCGATGAGCCAGGTGAGCAGCGTGCCGAGTACGTACACGGCGGAGACGATCCGCACGGTGCGCCACTGCCGGGGCACGGTGAGCACCGTCAGCACCCCGCAGATGAGGGGCAGCAGGGCGCTGCCGAAGCTCATGGGCTGGGTGCCGGAGAACGGGAACAGCCACGCCGAGACCCCGACGACGAGGCAGGGCGTGATGCCCAGCGAGTAGGCCGCGGGCCGTCTCCGGTCCAGGAACAGGGCCGCGGCGACCACGCCGAGGAAGAGCCCGGCGACCGGGCTTCCGGCCGTGGCCAGCGCCGAGAGCAGGGCAGCGGCGCCGGCTCGGGCGAACTGCCAGGGCCGGGCCCGCCAGGCGCGCGGCCAGCAGAAGACCATGGCGACGGCGCCGAGCGCGAACATCATGCCGAGCCCGAAGGTGACCCGGCCGGAGACGGCGTTGCAGGTCAGCGCGAACGCCCCGGCGAGCGAGGCCCACATCGGGTTCCTGACCCCGGAACTGCGGACCAGGATGAACGCCAGCAGCCCGCAGGAGATTGTGCCGGCGATCATCATCGTGGTGCGGACGCCGATCACCGACATCAGGTACGGCGAGACGACGCTGTAGGAGACGGGGTGCATCCCGCCGTACCAGGCGAGGTTGTAGGCCGAGTCCGGGTGCCGGCCGACGAACTCCGCCCAGGCGTCCTGGGCGGCGAGGTCTCCTCCGCTGCTCGCGAAGAGCTGCACCCACAGGATGTGCAGGACCGAGGCGACGATGAGGGTGACGAAGACCGGGTGGGTGGCGAAGCGCCGCAGCCGTCCGTGGGTCGGCGCGCTCTGGGGCGCCGCCCCGTCGTCTGTCGTGGTCGGCGACGGCGCAACGGGTATTCGCACGCGCGAACGATTTTTGGCGCCGCCGTCTTCGCTGCCAGCCCGTGCGGGCCCCACCGTGGTCACTTGAGCGCTCTCCCCGTCCTCCCCGGCCGGCTGGTCGGCTGTCAGCCGGAGCGGGCCGCTGCGGTTCGGTGCTTCGTGACGCTAACACGCTCGATCCGATCCCTCCCGGTGTGGATTCGGCCGGCGGGAGGGCTCGGGGAGCGCCCGAGCGGGCGGTCGGGCGACGCCGGCCGGCCCTGGTACTCGCCCAGGCCGGTCGGCGTCCCCGTCTCCCGGGGCCTCAGAAGACCCGGGTGAGCTTGCTGCCGACGCCCGGTTTGGCGAGGTCCTCCTGGAGCATGACCGGCACCTTCACCTGACCGGGGCCGCTACCGACGGTCAGGGTGCCGACCCTGGTGCCCGCCTTCGCCTCGTGCGGGATGCCGTCGCGGTCGGCGTTCAGCGCGAGGTCCACGCTGAGCCCGGACCAGCCGACCGCGGTCACGTCCTTGGTGACGACCACCGGTGTGGTGCCTCCGAGTCCGTCGTCGACCTCGCCGACCACCTCGCCCTTCTTGACGACCTTCCGGGCCTGCAGGGCGTCCTGGGCGGTGTCGATCAGCTTCTTGCTCGCGGCCAGCACGGTGTCGATGATCGGGGGCGCGTTCTGCCCCAGTACGGCGCCGATGATCAGCTGGTTGGTGCCGGCGATCTCCTGCTCGGCGGCGAACAGCAGGTTGCCGCCGGCCCGGGTGGTGGTGCCGGTCTTGATTCCGACCACACCGTCCAGCGGCACCAGACCGTTCCAGTTACGGTGGCTGGCTCCGCTCGAGTCGGTGTAGCTCGGCTGCCGGACGATCTGCCGGAAGAGCCAGTCGTCCATCGCCTTCCTGCCTAGCTTCACCTGGTCGGCGGCGGTGCTGACGGTCTCCTGCCGCAGGCCGCTGGGGTCGGTGTAGGTGGTGTTCTTCATGCCGAGTTCCTCGGCCGTGTCGTTCATCTTCTTGACGAACGCCTCCTCGGAACCGGCGTCCCAGCGGGCGAGCTGCCGTGCGATGTTGTTGGCAGAAGCGATCATGATGGCTTCGATCGCCTCCCGCTGGGTGATCTTGTCCCCTTCGGAGATCTCGACGACGGACTCTCCGTCCGCGCCCTTCTTGGCGTCGTCGGCAGCCTGTCGGTCGATGGTGATCAACTCACCGTCCGAGCCCTTCTTGACGGGGTGGTCGCGGAGTATGACGTAGGCCGTCATCACCTTCGCCACACTGGCGATCGGCACCGGCTTCTCCTCGCCGAAGGTGCCGAAACTGCCGAGCCCGTCCACTTGCAGCACCGCCTGCCCCTCGCTGGGCCACGGCACCGAGGGCGCGGCCCCGTCGAACGCGTAGCTGTCGGCCACGGTGAGGTTCAGCGTCGGGTCGGGCAGCGGTCGCAACACCTGCGCGACGCTGAGGACGATCAGCAGCAGCACCACCAGCGGGGTCCAGATCTTCACCCGCCGGATCACGGTGCGCAGCGGGGTCTCGGGCGGTGGCGGTGTGTTCGTCAACTGCGCCAGCAGGGCGAGCGGCGGCAGCGGCTGCTGTCTGGTCCGCTCGGCCTCGGGGATCGGGGCGGCGGCCGGTGGCGCGCCGGGCCCGGAAGGTGACGTACCGGGTGCGGCGGGTGACGCGGAGGGAACGGCCGGTTCCTCCGCGGCGGGCGAGCCGGGGCCATGCGACGCCGCCCCGCTCCCACCGTCCGCCGCGCTCTTCTGGGCGGGCACTCCCGGCTGTTCCGGAGCGTCCGGGCGAACGGCTTCCACCGGCTCCGGGTCGACCGACCTCAGGGGGACGAACCGGCTGCTCCGTACGGGCTCGGGCTCCTCCTCCGCGGCATCGCCCTGGTCAGCGCGAGACGGTGTTCGAGCGTCGGCGGCCCGGAGAGCCGTGGTCGGCTGGTCGACGGCCCCCGCGCCCTTCGCGGCCGAGGCCGCGGGCGGGTTCTCGCCGTCCTCGGGGCCGTGCTCCTCCGCTGCGGGCTCCGTGGTCACAGGCTCCTTGGCCGCAGGGGCCTCGGGGGACTCGGAGGGGGCCGCCGGGGGCTCGGAAGGAGTCGGCGGTGTGTCCGAGGCCGGCTCCGCGGGGGACTCCTCTCCGGCGTCCACCGCGGAGCCATCCGTGCCCGCGGGCTTCGGTGCCCGGAACACAGCTGTGGGCTGGTCGGTCGTCCGGGCCGGGGAGACGGGCTCGGGAGTCCCGTCGCGCGCCGGCTCCTCCGCCCGCGACTCGCTCCCCGCCGGCTCGTGCTTCTGCGACTCCGCCGGCTCCGACGCGCCGACCGGCTCTGCCGCCGCACCGGTATCCGGAGCTGCGGTCTCCGCCTCCTCGGTCTCCGCCTCCTCGGTCTCCGCCTCCTCGGTCACCGGAGCTTCGTCGGAACCTACATCGGCCGCTCCTTCTCCGACCGCCTCCTCCGCGGCGGTCCGCCCGGCATCCGGTTCCCCGGCCGCCGGCCCTTCCGCGGCCGAGCCCCCGTCACTGGCCGGTTTTCCACTGTCCTCGCCCTCGTCAGCGCCACCGGAGCCGGCACCGGAGCCACCGCCGGTCGCGGTGGACGTCTCCGTGTCCGCCGCGCCGTCCTCTGCCGCACCGGGCTCGGCCGTACCGGGCTCCGCCGTACTGCTCTCTGCTGCCGCACTCTCCGGGGAGCGTTCGGCCGACTCGCCGCCGTCGGCCTGCTGCGGCAGCTCCGCCGCAGCAGCGATCTCCTCGACCGCTTCGGTGTTCCGCTCCGCGGCCTCGCCGTCCTGCTGGGACGGGGCCGCGTGGAAGACCCCGAGGCGGGGGTCGCTCCGCCCCTCGCCCGTCGTCACCCCCGACGACTTCCGCTGCTCCGAATTGCCGGGGGACTCGCCCGCCACCAATGCCTCCTCGTGGTTTCGTACGGAGGGAGCCACACACCGCGGTGTGCATCCCACTGCCGTCCGCACTGCCAGTTTCTCGCCCGGCCCGCTCCACTCGGCCCCCACACCCTGGCCGACACCGCCGGTTCTCCTTTTCGGACACCGTTTACCGGATGGACGATAACGACATACCTATCGGTTCCCACCCATAGCACCCAGGCGCTCTCGACAGACCATTGTGAGAGGGGTCACCCTGTCATTCATCCACGCGGGGAGGCATGGATGGGCAGGAGCCGCAGAACAATTCCGGAGGAGCTTCTGCTGCTCGCCTTGGACCCGGCCACAGGGACCACGGCGCAGCCGCAGTCGCTTGACCTCGGTCTTGCCGGCGCACAGCTAGTGGAGCTGGCTCTGGCAGGACGGATAGCCCCTGACGGGGATCGTATCGCCGTGGTGCTGCCACGGCCGACAGGAGATCCGACTTTGGACTCCGCACTGGAACTGCTGCGCCGCCGTGGCGCTCCGGTGCGGGCCGTGCACTGGATCGGCGGGCCCCGGCTGGGGCTGCGCCAGACGTACCTCACCCATCTGGAGCGGTGCGGCATGGTGCATGCCGTGGCCGGCCAGATGTGCGGGGTGCTGCCGACGACCCGTTACCAGGCGACGGACACGGCGATCAGTCGGGAGATCCGCAACCGGTTGGACAACGCGATCCGCACCGGCGTACCGCCGGACCCACGGACCGCGGCGCTCGCCGCGCTGGCCCATGCGGTGGGCCTTGGCAAGCATCTCTACCCCGGCAACGAGGGGCGGTCCTCCCGCTCCCGGCTCCGGGACCTCATTCGGCACGACCCGATGGGCGGCCTGGTCGCACACGCCGTGATGGACGTGCAGAGCGGCGCGGCCAGCCAACCTCGGCGCGCCGCTCCGGGAGCCGCGCGGCGGGGCCCGGGCAACCCTGCGGGGGTTCCCCCGCAGCCGAGGCGCGGAGGCATGGCCCGCGTCGCGGCCCGCTGACGGGGGCGGACGGCAGAACCGAGGAGCAGCACCGGACCACACGGCCGGCAGCCCGCTCCCGGACCCACCCGCCCCACACGACGGCACAGAGCCCCTCAGCGCCCCGGAAGGGCGCAGGGCGGGCAGCGAAGAACGGCCCGAGGCGTTCGGACGGCCTCCGTCCGAACGCCTCGGAGCCGCTCGCCAAGCCTGGTGCGGGCGCGGTGGACCCGAGTCACCTTCGGTGGCGGACGGCGCACCGCTCCCGCCGGCCGGGTGCCCGTACGCGCCCCCGGCCGGCGAAGGCGGAGACGGCCTGCGCCCGCACGTCCGTACGTGCGGGCGCACCCTCGTTCCCCTGGGCGCCGGAGCCGGCGCACTGCACCGACCGGACGCCGCGGGGCGGTCCGCCCGGGTGTCCCCGTTTCCGAGCGCGGCACGGCCCGGGAGTGGCAGGCTGCCCGGTGAGCGAGGATGAACCCGCGGTACACGTCGGAGGTGTGCGGCCCGTGGTGAACGTCAACCCCACCGTCAGGCGCCGTCGGCTGGGCCAGGAGCTGCGCCGACTGCGCGAACTCAAGGGCATGACGGCCGAGGAGGTGGCGGACCGGCTGCTGGTCTCGCAGTCGAAGATCAGCCGGCTGGAGAACGGCCGACGCAGTATCAGCCAGCGCGATGTCCGGGACCTGTGCGGGGTCTACGAGGTCGAGGACCACCGGATCGTGGAATCGCTGATGCAGATGGCCAAGGACTCCCGCCAGCAGGGCTGGTGGCACGCGTTCGGCGACATCCCCTACAGCGTCTACATCGGACTGGAGACGGACGCGGCCTCGCTCCGGGTATACGAGCCGCAGGTGCTTCCCGGCCTGCTCCAGACGCCCGCCTACGCCGAGGCGGTGGTGAGTGGCTCTCTGCCGGAGGCCAGCAGCGGTGACATCGAGAAGCGGGTGCGGGTGCGGCTCCGCCGCCAGGAGCGGATCCACGACGAGGAGCACCCGCTGCGGCTGTGGGCCGTCCTCGACGAGGCGACGCTCCGCCGGGTCGTGGGGAACCGCCAGATCATGCGGGAGCAGTTGGAGTACCTCCTGGAGGTTTCCCGGCTGCCCCATGTGACGGTCCAGGTCATGCCGTTCGACATGGGCGCCCATCCCGGGGTGAACGGGCAGTACGCCATTCTGGAGTTCCCGGACGCGGCGGACTCCAGTGTGGTGTATCTCGAAGGCATCACCAGCGATCTGTACCTGGAGAAGATGAACGACGTACAGAGTTACAGCATGATGTACGAACATCTGCGGGCGCAGGCATTGAGTGCCGATCTGACCCGGGACTTCATCGAGCGAATCGCCAAGGAATACACCCGGTCGCTGAATCCCCTGAGCCCGAACCCCTGATCACACACGCCGCGTCCGGCCGGTGGCCGTTTCGGGTCCCGGCGCTCACCTGCGACCCCGCAGCGGAATGTCCGGTAATCGCCGGGGGCGCCGGTTGGCGGGCGAATGAACGACAGACGCAGGGGCCGACGGCCGGAGGGTCGCCGGGGCGTGGTCATCCACCGGACACGGGCCTCCCGGCATACGGTCCGGCCCCGGATGCCCGAGGCGGATTCCCTCTTCCACCGGTTCGTGATCTCTGCGACTAACCGCCCGCCGATCCACGGGGATTATCCCGACAACCTCGGGAAGGGCGACAAGGTACCGGTGCGGGCGGGGGTCTCGGAGAAAGACGCCGCACTTTGCCTCGGAAGAGTGAACTGGTGTGCGCATGAAGTGAGTTGGGACGGTAGCGTCCGGTTGCGCCTTCAGGAGTGTAGGCGTAATCCATCGCGCACAGAACCGGAGCGGATATGGCGATCCAGCAAGGCGCTACAGACGTCTGGACGAAATCCTCTTACTCGGGAGGAAACGGGGCCTGCGTCGAGGTGAGGTCACCGGTCGAACGTACCGTCGCGGTACGCGACTCAAAGGACGTAGAGGGTCCCTCACTGGAATTCCGGCCGGCAGCGTGGAGCTGTTTCGTGGCCGAGGTGGGGCGCGGTACGTACGGCCCCTGCTGATTCGGTAGCGCCATCCGCGGCTCCGCGGTATCGCCGAATCCCGGCACCACCGATCCGGCAGGCGCTCCCCGTGAGCCCTCTCGACCGTCCCCCTCCCTGGCCGAGAGGGCTATCGCTCCAAGCCGCCGCGGACGCGGCCGACCGATCCTCAGCCCCCGCCGAGCGCGTCCGGCGCCGACGAAGCCGTTTCCTCCCCGGCGCTCCCGGAGAGCGCTCAGCTCCTGGGGTATCGCGCCAGCCAGCCCGGAGCGGAGCCTGCCGGGCCGTGCAGGGCGGGCCCCTGGGTCATCTCCATGGCGAAGTCGTCGGCGAGTTCCAGGATCGTGGCGCGCCCCTCCAACTCGGCCAGCCAGCCAGGCGGGAGAGCGGTCTCGCCGTGCAGCGCGCCCAGCAGGTTCCCGCAGATCGACCCGGTGGAGTCGGAGTCGCCGCCGTGGTTCACCGCCAGCAGCAGTCCGTGCCGTACGTCCTCCGCGACCAGGGCGCAGTAGACACCGATCGCCAGTGCCTCCTCGGCCGTCCAACCCTCCCCCAGCGACTCGACCCGAGCCGCGGTCGGCAGGCCCTGGCGCACCGCCCCGAGGGCGAGTTTGAGAGCGGTCGAGGTCTCCTCGTGGCCGGGCCGTGCGGAGAGTTGCGCCAGGGCTCGTTGGATGGCGTTGTCCAGCGGCTCCCCCTGGGCCAGGCTGTGTATCAGGACGGCGAACGCCCCGGCGGCGAGATAGCCGGTCGGGTGGCCGTGGGTCTGCGCCGCGCACTCCGTGGCGAGTTGGAACACCAGCTGCGGCTCCCACCCGACGAGAAGCCCGAACGGCGCCGAGCGCATCACCGCCCCGCACCCCTTGGAGTCGGGGTTCTTGGGCTGCGCGAGGGTGCCCATGGTGTCGTCCCCGAGCCCGGTGAGGCAGGCCTGGCCGGGGGCGCGGCGCGCGTAGAGCCACTCCTGCCGCGCCAGCCAGCCGTCCTCCTCGCGGCGTTCGTCCGGTCCCCACTCCCGCTGGGTGGCGGCCCAGCGCAGGTAGGCCCGGTGGACGTCGGTCGGCGGGTGCCAGGCCCCGGTGTCCCGCCGCACCTGGGCGCGTATCAGCCCGTCCACGGTGAACAGCGACATCTGGGTGTCGTCGGTGATCGCGCCGCGTCTGCCGTAGGCCGGCACCAGGTCCGTCAGGCCCTCCGGGCCGTGTTCCCTCCGGATCTCGTCGAGGGAGTGGAACTCGACGGAGGCGCCGAGCGCGTCGCCGATGGCCCCACCGAGGAGGCAGCCGCGTACCCGGCTGCGGAAGTCCTGCTGTTCGGCGCGGCCCCAGACGGCGGTTCCTGTGGTGGTCACGCGTTCCCTCCCAGCCTCGTCAGCGGACAGTCCCCCAGCCTCCCGGACTCTAGTAGCACCTCGGGCAACATTCCCCCCGTCCTGACGTCCGGAGCTCTCCCGAGCCCGCCGGGCAGCGCTCCCCGTGCCGACCGCTCAGCGGCCGACCGTCTCCGTCCCGGGTGCGGCGGAGTCCGCCAGCAGCGGCAGCGGGCGGGGGAGTCGGCCGTCCGAGGCGAGCGCCACCGCCTGGCGCTCCGCCGGCACCTGGCCGTAGGTGGTGGTCCGGGGACGGGCCGGACGTCCCGCGGCCTCGGCGATGGCGGTCAACTCCGCGATCGAGCGGTACGAGCCGTGGCCGGAGCCCGCCATCCGGGAGATCGTCTCCTCCATCAGCGTGCCTCCCAGGTCGTTGGCGCCGGAGCGGAGCATCTCGGCCGCTCCCTCGGCGCCGAGCTTGACCCAGCTGGTCTGGATGTTGGGGACGTACGGGTGCAGAAGCAGCCTCGCCATGGCGGTGACGGCGCGGTTGTCCCGCATGCTCGGCCCCGGGCGGGCGATACCGGCGAGGTAGACGGGCGCGTTGGTGTGGATGAAGGGGAGGGTCACGAACTCGGTGAATCCGGTGACCGACTCGGCCAGCGCGGACCGCTGGATCCGGGCCAGCAGGCGGAGGTGGCCCAGCCAGTGGCGGGGCTGGTCCACGTGGCCGTACATCATCGTCGAGGAGGAGCGGATGCCCAGCCGGTGTGCGGTGGTGATGACCTCGACCCAGGTGGCGGTGGGCAGTTTGCCCTTGGTGAGGATCCACCGCACCTCGTCGTCGAGGATCTCCGCGGCGGTGCCGGGCATGCTGTCGAGCCCCGCCTCCCGTGCCGCCGACAGCCAGTCCCGGATGGACAGGCCAGTGCGGGAGGCGCCGTTGACGACCTCCATCGGCGAGAAGGCGTGCACGTGCATGCCGGGCACCCGCTGCTTCACCGTGCGGGCGATGTCGAAGTAGGTGGTGCCGGGCAGGTCGGGGTGGATGCCGCCCTGCATGCACACCTCCACGGCACCGACCTCCCAGGCCTGCTGGGCCCGGTCGGCGACCTGTTCCAGCGAGAGGCTGTAGGCGTCGGCGTCGGTGCGGCGCTGGGCGAAGGCGCAGAAGCGGCAGCCGGTGTAGCAGACGTTGGTGAAGTTGATGTTGCGGGTGACGATGTAGGTGACGTCCTCCCCGACGGCCGAGCGGCGTACGTCGTCGGCGATGCCGCAGAGGGCGTCCAGGGCCGGGCCGTCGGCGTGCAGCAGGGCGAGAGCCTGGTCGTCGGTGAGCTCGGTCGGGTCGTCGGCCGCGGTGGCGAGCGCGCCCCGCACGTCGGTGTCGATGCGGGAGGGCGCCATGCCGGGGGCGGCGGCCTCCCGGAGCGCCTCCCAGTCGCCGTAGACCTCGTCGAAGTCGGTCCGCCGGTCTCCGCTGCGGCCCTCGGTGTCGATGGTGCGGTGGAGGTCGGTGCGTCCGGTGGCGCTCAGCGCGGACGGCGTCTCGGGTTCCTGCCAGGGCCGACCGCCGGGCACGGCCCCCTCGACGGCGAGCCCGGTCTCCGGGTCGGCGAGCGCCTGGACGTGCGGCAGCAGCCGCGGGTCCAGCCATGGCTCGCCGCGCAGGACGAACTCCGGGTAGACGGTGAGCCGCTCGCGGAGGGTGTATCCGCACTCGGCGGTCCGGGCGGCGAGCCGCTCGATCTGCGGCCAGGGCCGCTCGGGGTTGACGTGGTCCGGGGTGAGTGGGGAGACCCCTCCCCAGTCGTCGATACCGGCTTCGATCAGCAGCCGGTACTCGCCGTCCGCGAGGTTCGGCGGCGCCTGGATGCGGGTGGTCGGGCCCAGGACGTGCCGGGCGACGGCGATCGCGGCGGCCAGCTCCTCCAGCTCGGCGTCGGGCATGGCGCGCATCGCGGTGTCGGGTTTGGCGCGGAAGTTCTGCACGATGACTTCCTGGATGCCCTGGTAGGCGCGGGCCGTCCGGCGGATCGCGAAGAGCGCCTCGGCCCGTTCCCGGAGGTTCTCCCCGATACCGATGAGGACGCCGGTGGTGAAGGGGACGCTGGAGCGCCCGGCGTCCTCCAGCACCCGCAGCCGCACCGCGGGCTCCTTGTCGGGCGAGCCGTGGTGCGGGCCGCCGGGCTCGCTCCACAGCCGGGTCGCGGTGGTCTCCAGCATCATGCCCATGGAGGGGGCGACGGGTTTGAGGCGCTGGAGATCGGTCCAGGACAGCACCCCCGGGTTGAGGTGCGGCAGCAGACCGGTCTCCTCCAGGACGCGGACGGCCATCGCCCGCAGATAGCCGAGTGTGCTGTCGTAGCCGTGCGTGTCAAGCCACTCACGGGCCTCCGGCCACCGGTCCTCGGGCCGGTCGCCGAGGGTGAACAGGGCTTCCTTGCACCCAGCCGCCGCGCCCTGCCGGGCGGTCTCCAGCACCTCGTCCGGCGACAGGTACATACCGTGCCCGGCACGGCGCAGCTTGCCGGGCACGGTCACGAAGGTGCAGTAGTGGCACCGGTCCCGGCAGAGCCGGGTGAGCGGGATGAAGACCTTCCGCGAGTAGGTGATGGTGCCGGGGCGGCCGGCGGCCGTCAGGCCGGCGTCCCGCAGCCGGGCCGCCGAGGCGCACAGCTCCGTGAGATCGGATCCGCGGGCGGCCAGCAGCACGGCTGCCTCGGTGACGTCCAGCGCCACCGCGTCCCGGGCCCGGCGAAGAGCCCGCCGCATGGCGTTGGCCGTCGGTCGCTCCTGGTCGCTTCCCCGCGCGCGCGTAGTCATCCGTCGAGCATACGAGGGCTTTGTCAGAGCTCCTCGCAGAATGGCCGGGCGCTGGTCATACGCCGGTTCTGGGGCCGCTCGGGTGATCGCCCGGAATGTTTCGCCCCGATACGGGCACCGCGTACCGCATGACTGCACTGCGATGGATCGCCCGACCGATGCTGGCCTCCGTCTACGTCTACAGCGGGTTCCACACCCTGCGGAACCCGGCCGCCGTGGCCCCGGCGGCCGAGGCGGTGATCGGCAAGATCTCCGAGAAGGTCTCCCCCGCACTCGCCAACACCGAGCAGGCCGTCCGGGTCAACAGCGCGGTCCAGCTGGTCGCCGGCAGCCTGCTGGCGGCCGGCCGGCTGCCGCGGCTGTCCGCGTTCGCGCTGGCCTGCAGTCTGGTGCCCACGACTCTGGCCGGGCACCGGTTCTGGAAGTGCGAGGACCCCGAAGAACGGGCCAGGCAGCAGAGCCACTTCCTCAAGAACCTCTCGATGCTCGGCGGCCTGCTCGTCGCGGCGGCGGACACCGGTGGACGCCCCTCGCTGTGCTGGCGGGCCCGGTACACCGCCGGCACCGCACGCCGGGAGGCCGCGCTGGTGCGCCGCACCGCCAAGTTCAGCGCCCCCTGCGCGAAGGTGGTCGGCAAGGGCCTGTCGCTGCCCCGGCGCTGAGGCCCCGGGCGTCCGCGGCGGGCGTGCCCGCTCACCTGCCGGGCGGTGCCACGCCACCGCGGCGCCCCACCCGCCGAGCACGAGCGCGCCCCCGGCTAGCGCGGCGACACCGCGGAGGGAAGCGAACGGTACAATCCGGGCCCCCGTACGCCCCCACGGCCCGCGACCGGTCCTCCACCGCGCGGCGGGACTCGTCCACTGTCACCCGAGCTGGTAAGCCATCACCCGTAAGGTGAGTGAAGCTGCTTGTACCAAGCCGCCTTGGAGATGGCGCTGCCGCTGATGACGGGGCGGTCGGGGACAAGGCAAACTGACGGGTGCGCGGGTGGACTTCGAATAGCTGGGGGCGGCTATGGACGGCGGCAGCGGATCGGGCGCACTTCGCTTCGCGGTGCTCGGTCCGGTACGGGCCTGGCGGGGCACCGAGGCGCTCCCGACCGGCTCACCGCAACAACGCGCCCTGCTCGCCGCCCTGTTGCTGCGCGGGGGGCGCACCGCCACCGCCTCCGAGCTGGTGGACGCGCTGTGGGGCCAGGAGCCGCCCGACGCCGCCCTCGCGGCGCTGCGCACCTACGCCTCCCGGCTGCGGAAGACCTTCGGCGCCCAGGCCGGGACGACGCTGCTCAGCGAGTCCGGCGGCTACGCGGTCCGGGTCGCTGACGGCATGCTCGACCTCACGCTCGCGGAGGACTACGCGCGCCGGGCCGACCAGGCCCGGAACAGCGGCGACCGCGACGGGGCCCGGGCGCTGCTGGACTCCGCCCTGCGCCTCTGGGAGGGCGAACCGCTGGCGGGGGTGCCCGGCCCCCACGCCCAGACCCAGCGGCACCGTCTGGAGGAGTGGCGGCTGCGGCTGCTGGAGTCCCGGCTGGAGATGGACCTGGAGGCCGGCTGCCACGCGGAGGCGGTCTCGGAGCTGACCGCGCTGACGGCCGCGCACCCGCTGCGGGAGCGGCTGCGCGGCCAGCTGATGCTCGCGCTCTACCGCAGCGGGCGGCAGGCCGAGGCGCTCGCGGTCTACGCGGACACCCGCCGGCTGCTCGGGGAGGAGCTGGGCGTCGATCCGGGACCGGAACTGGCCGAGCTGCACCAGGCCATCCTGCGAGCGGACACCGCCCTGGCGGCACCGGCCCACGACGAGGGGGGCGGCCCCGCGGCGACGATGGTCCGCCCCGCACAACTCCCCGCGAAGGTAGCCGACTTCACCGGACGCTCGGTCTGCGTCGACGAACTGGGCCACCAACTGGCCACGGCGGAGGGCCGGGTGATGGCGGTGTCCGCGGTCGCGGGCATCGGCGGGGTGGGCAAGACGACGGTGGCGGTGCATGTGGCGCACGCGGCACGGGAGCGCTTCCCCGACGGCCAGATGTACGTCGACCTCCAGGGCACCAGCCCGCAGGCGGCCGAGCCGGAGGCCGTGCTCGGCGCGTTCCTGCGGGCGCTCGGCACACCGGACTCCGCCATCCCGGAGAGCATCGAGGAACGGGCCGCCCTCTACCGTTCGATGCTGGACGGCCGGCGGGTGCTGGTGCTGCTGGACAACGCCCGGGACGCGGCCCAGGTGCGCCCGCTGCTGCCCGGCACCGAGGGTTGCGCGGCGCTGATCACCAGCCGTACCCGGATGGTCGGCCTGGCCGGGGCGCACCTGGTCGACCTGGACGTGATGAGCCCCGGGGAGGCGCTCCAGCTCTTCACGAAGATAGTCGGCGCCGAGCGGGTGGCCGCCGAACGGGACGCCTCCCTGGACGTCGTGGCGGCCTGCGGGTTCCTGCCGCTGGCGATCCGGATCGCCGCCTCCCGGCTGGCCTCCCGCCGTACCTGGACGGTCTCGGTGCTGGCCGAGAAGCTCGCGGACGAACGGCGCCGGCTCGACGAGCTCCAGGTCGGCGACCTCGCCGTCGAGGCCACCTTCGAGTTGGGGTACGGGCAGTTGGAGCCGCACCAGGCGCGCGCCTTCCGGCTGCTGGGGCTGGCGGACGGCCCCGACATCTCGCTCGCCACGGCGGCCGCCCTGCTGGACCTCGACCCGCACGAGACGGAGGAGGTCCTGGAGTCGCTCGTCGACATCTCCCTGCTGGAGTCCGCGGCCCCCCGGGCGGTACCGCTTCCACGACCTCGTCCGGCTCTACGCCCGCGCCTGTGCCGAGCGGGACGAGCAGTCGCTGGCCGAGCGGGACGCCGCCCTCTCCCGGATGCTCGACTTCTACCTGGCGACGGCCACCGAGGTGTACGCGCTGGAGCGGCCGGGCGACCGGCTGGTGGACCACCTGGAGCCGACCCGCCACCCGGGGCTGTCCTTCCCCGACCAGCCGGCCGCGCTGGAGTGGCTCTACGCCGAGTCCGAGTGCCTGCTGGCCTGTGCCCGGCAGTGCGCCGGCCGGGGCGAGCTGCGGCGCTCGGTCGACCTGCTGATGGCGGCCAAGGACCTGGCGGAGTCCGGCGCCAACTCCCGCCAGTACGAGCTGGCCGCCTCCGCCCTGCAGGAGGTGGCACAGGCGGCCGAGGACGCGCACGCGGAGGGTCGGGCCCGGGTCGCCCTGACCCTCAGCCACATGATGGCCGGCCGTTACGAGCAGGCCGACCAGGAGGCGCGCTCGGCGATGCTGCTGGGGTTGGCCACGGAGGACCCGGTCGCCTCCTCCTGGCCCCCGAACGACCGGGGCATCATCGCCTTCATAGAGAACCGCAACGAGGACGCCGAGGCGCACTACGGCCACGCTCTGACCGCCTGGCGCGCCCTGGGCAACCGCAACGGCGAGGCGAGCGTGCTCTGCAACCTCGCGCGGGTGCACATCAACCTCGGCCGCTCCAGCCAGGCGGTCGGCCTCACCGAGCAGGCGCTCGCCATCTACCAGGAGATGGACAACCCGCTGCGGCTCGCCAACGGGCTCTACGCGCACGGACTCGCGCTCAACAGCGCCGGCCGGCCCGATGACGCGCTGACCCGGCTCGGGGAGGCCCTCGCCCTCTTCCGGGAGGGGCGGCAACGGCTCTGGGAGGGCATGACCCACCTGCGGCTGGCCGAGGTGCACCTCGCCGCGCACCACCCTGCGGAGGCCGCCGCGCACGCCGAGGAGGTACTCGCGCTCCGCGGTATCGGTGGCGAGTGGCGGCGCGGCACGGTACTGACCGTGCTGGGCCGGGCGCTGAAGCGGATGGGCCAGGCCGACCGGGCTCGCGCCTGCTGGCAGGAGGCCCTGGCGATCTTCGAGCGGCTGGGTTCGAGTGAGGCTGAGGAGGTAAGGACTCTCCTGCTGTCGCCCGCCATCGCCGCCTGACGGACGCGTCTCCGCCCGTCGCAGCGCCGTTCGGGGATGGCCGGCCGGCGCCTTCGTCTCCCGGTCGGGCGCCCCCTCCGCCGTCAGCACCGGCTGACGTTCATCGAACGTTTATCGCGCCCCGGCAGTCTCATGGGCAGTGATCCGCCGCCCGAGGGGGGGATTTGGCGGATCGGTGCGGCGGATGTCCAATCAGGGTGAGCGGCTCTGAGGGCTCTCGCCCGGCGGCACTCGGGGGAGTCGCCGGGCGGGGCCGCCGAGAACGGACACCCTGCTTTCCCCAAGGAGTTGAAGCAATGAGCACTGCTGAGACCTCGAGCGGCGTCGCCCAGGAAGACGTCGAGGTCCTGGACGACAACCACGCGCCGATCGGCACGCGGGACAACCACGCCCCGAGCCCGGGCAAGGGCGCCGCCACCGCCGACGGGGACGAGGGCTACACCACGCTCGACAACCACGCGCCCATCAGCCCGATGGACAACCACGCCCCCAGCCCCGGCAAGGGCGCCGCCACCGCCGACGGGGACGAGGGCTACACCACGCTCGACAACCACGCGCCGAGCGAGGGCTCCAGGTAGCTCTGAGCGGCCGACTCAGCCTGGGGGGTGGGGGGCGGTCGCGGTGGCTCGGAGGGGGAGCCACCGCGACCGCACGTCGTCCGCCCGCCGGTAACGCGCCACACTTCGGTGTCTTCAGGCCAAGCGTTCCTTCGCTTGGCCTGTTTGCCGTAAGAGCGTAGGAACGCCGCAAGGCTGAACTACGGCCTTGAAGCACGGAAATCGGGCAAGGACAACGCACGGAGGAGACAGCATGGCGCGCTGTAGGACCGCTCTCGTCACCACGGCCCTCGCGATCGGGATTTCGGGGGCCGCCGCGCTCCCGGCCGGGGCCGCGGAGCAGGCGGGCAGATCGGGTCACGCTCTTGTGGAGAGCCGGGCGAGCAGCGGGGGCTACATACCGCTGGACAACCACGTGCCGGTCGACGGGAGGACGGCGACACCCCCGGCGGGGACCGCTCCGGCCGATCTGCGGTAGCCGGCGCGGCCTCTCAGCCGGCTCGCCTCGCGTGGCGGGCCGGCTGAGCCGCGCGTAGCCTCGGTTGGGGGACGATCCGGATACGACGAGGTGGTGACCGGCGTGCTCCGAAACATGTTCGGCTCAGTACTCGCCCTGATCGGAGCGCTGGCGTCCGTATGGAGTGCCTTCCGCCCCTGGTACAACGGCCGGACCGGGACCGACATCCGGCTGCAGGACGTCTTCCAGGGCATCACCACGCACGGGGCCTCCGAGCTGACCTCGCTGCTCCTTCCGATGTGCGTCGCGGCCTTGCTCACGGTGGTCGGGGTGCTCCTCCGCTCCCGGCTGCTGGTGGCGCTCGCGGGGGTGCTGGTGCTCGTGTTCACCATCCTCTGGATGGTCCGCCAGGCCCAGGCCTCCGGTGATCTGACCGCCGGCGGTCCGGGGCTCGGCAGCGGCGCGGCCCTGGCCACTGGCGGCGGTCTGCTGCTCCTGCTGGCCGCGCTCTCCATGAGCGGACGCTCGCTCCGGCGCTCGCGCCACCGCCGAGGCGGCAGACGCGGCCACGAGGGCGCCCCCTACCCCCCGGAGCCGTACGGCGACACTCACTACTCGGGCCCGGCGCACGGCGCGTCCACCGAACGCTACGGCGACGACATCCCGGAGGTGTACGGCGAACCGCCCAGGAGGCCCAGCCCCGAGGAGCCCGGCGGGGACGGCATCGGGGGGCCCGGTCGGCCACCGACCTCGGGCGGTCCGCCCTGGCGCGACCCCGGCGAGGGCGGCGGTGGGCGGGAGCCCTGAACACGGTCGGCCGGGGCCTACCGCCGTGCCAGTCCGGTGCCCTTCAGCGCGTCGAGCGCGTAGACGCACCGGTCCTTGCTGCAGGCGTACACCACGCCGTTGGAGACCACCGGGGTACCGGTGATCTCCCCACCGGTCGCCAGTTTCCAGCGCAGTTGGCCGCCGTCGGCGTCCAGGGTGTAGAGGCAGTGGTCCGCGGATCCGAAGTGCACCCGGCCGTCCGCGACCACCGGCGCACCGACCACCTCGCCCCCGGCGGCGAAGCGCCACTTGGGCGTACCGGTGACGGCGTCCAGGGTGTACAGGGCCTTGCCGCTGCCGAGATGGACGGCTCCGTCGGCGACGAGCACGGGTTCGACCGACTGGCGCGGCTCGGTGGCGATCCGCCACCGGTCCCGACCGTTCGCCGCGTCCAGCGCGTAGACGGTGCCCAGGTAGTCGGTGAGGTAGACGCCACCGCCGGTCACCGCCGGTCCGGGCTGGAAAGCCGGCGGGCTGAGGAAGGCGGCCGGCGCCTCGAATCGCCAGTGCACGTCCCCGCGTGCGATGTCGATGGCCAGCACCCTGGTGCCGGCCGCCACGTAGACGACCCCGTCCGGTGCGGTCAGCAGCCGGAGCGGGACACCGCCGCAGGAGGCTGTGTCGCCGACGGGGTAGGACCAGCGCTCGGTGCCCGTCCGGGCCTCCAGCGCGCGGAGCCGGGCGTCGGACCAGACGTAGACGGTGCCGTCGTGGATCTGGGGGCCGCAGTCGGCGGTCTCGAAGTCGCTCTGTGCGCCGGACAGTTCCCACAGCTGCTCGCCGGTGGCCGCTTCCCACGCCTGGACGCCGCCGCCCCGGGTGCCGGTGACGACCGTGCCCCGGTCGACCTTGAGGGAGTACACCCAGCCGTCCAGGTTGAGCCGCCACAGCTCCTGGCTGTCCAGCGCGTCCAGCGCGTAGAGCGTCGGCCCGTCGGAGCCGTGTATCCGCCCGTCGGCCACGGCCATCGCCCAGGCGACGTCCCTGGTCTTGAAGCGCCGTCGGCCGGTCGCCACCTCCAGGCCGTGCACCTCGAAGGAGGTGACGTAGACCAGGTCGCCGGCGATCGCGGGGGTGCCCCAGACGTCGTTGGACATCCGGAAACGCCAGGGGCGCCAGCGGGCCGGACCGGTCTCCGCACCGGGCTGGTCCCCACCGGGTGTCTGGCCGTCGCCCGAGGCGGACGCCCCGGGAGGGCCGGGTGGGCCGGGTGGGCCGACGCCGCCGAGCGGCCCCGCGGGGGCGCCGCCGGGCGGGCGCACCCAACCGGTCGCCACGGCGGAGTGCGGCCGGCCCTGGGGGTCGGCGGGACGCGGCCCCGGGCCTATCGGCACCTGTGAACCGGGCAGCCGCACGGAGTTCTCCGACCCCTCGGGGGTCTGGTGCTGCGGGGCCGGCGCCGCATGGCGTCCGCCCCGCGGGGCGCCGTCCCAGGCCATGCTGGCGGCCTCCGCGCGCGGGTCCCCGCTGTGCACCCCCGCTCCACGGCCCATCGCGGCCGGGCCGGGCCCGATCGCCGCGTCCACACCGAAGCCTCCGCCGGCCTCAGGGCCCGCCCCACCGTGCACCACCTCGGGCTCGCGGGGGCGGTAGTCCGCACCGCCGCCCGGGGCGAACCCGGGGTGCGGCGGGCCGCCCGCCGCGGCGGGCGGGGGCGCCGACCGCTCGCCGCCGGACGGCTGGGCGGGCACCGCCCCGCCGACGGGGCGCGGCGCGATCCGGTTCCGCCCGCCGCGCCGCCGCTCGATCAGGGCCACGGCGCCGGCCGGCAACCACGCCGAGGCGGTGCCGCTGTCGTCGCCGCCGGAGGAGAAGAGGTGCGGCGCGAGCTGCGACTGGAGGTCGGCGGGGGTGGGCCGCTGCTCGGTGGCCATCTGCATACAGGAGTCGATGAGCGGCCGCAGGTCGTCCGGGAGCCCGTCGAGGTCGGGCTCCTCCCGGAGCAGCATGAACACCGTCTCGACGGGGTTGGCGCCGTGGAACGGGGGGTGGCCGGTCGCGGCGAACACCAGCATCGAGCCGAGCGAGAAGATGTCGCTGGCGCCGGTGACGCTGCTGGAGTCCCGGGCCTGCTCAGGAGACATGTACGCGGGGGTTCCCACGGCGACGTTGGTCATGGTCAGCCGGGTGTTGGAGACGCCGGAGGCGATCCCGAAGTCGATCACTCGCGGTCCGTCCTCGACCACCAGGACGTTGGACGGCTTCAGGTCACGGTGGACCAGCCCCGCTCCGTGGATGGACTGGAGGGCTTCGGCGACCCCGGCGGCCAACCAGCGGACGGCCTGGGTGGGCATCGGGCCGCACTCGTTGACGATCTCCTCCAGGGAGGGCGCCGGTACGTATGCGGTGGCCAGCCAGGGCACCGCGGCCCGGGGGTCGGCGTCGACCACGGCGGCGGTGTAGAAGCCGCTGACGGCTCGGGCGGCCTCCACCTCCCGGGTGAAGCGGACCCGGAACAGCTCGTCCTCGGCGAGCTCCGTGCGCACCGTCTTGATCGCAACCCGCCGGCCGGACGCCGAGCGGGCCAGATAGACCAGCCCCATGCCGCCGGCCCCGAGTCGGCCGAGGACCTCGAAGGGCCCGATCCGTCTCGGGTCGTGCTGCGTCAGCTGCTCCACCACTTGCCTGCCACCTCCCCGTGCGGGACTCGAAGGTATGAGCCCCGTGCAGCGTCCCACCGCGAACCACCCCGGGACGCAACATGATTGTTCCTGGCGGAGGCGGAGGTTGCGAACCCGGGGCCAATTCGGGGTGTCACATCTCGATCCGGGCGTACCGTAACCCAGCCTCCGGCGGGCTCGCCGGAGCACGGCGGACGCCCGCTCGGCACCGGTCGGCCGGGGGCGCCGCGGCCGGACCGGGAGAGCGCTGGGGCCCTCCGCGGCCCGGCTGCCCCCAGGCCGTTGATAAAATGATCAACCAAGAACCGGCAGGAGTCTCCACCCGGCTTTTCGGGATCGATCCCCGTTTGCCCGCTGCCAAATCGCGCGTCAACCCCCCGCCGGTAAGCTGACTGCATGACAGGACAAGTTCGCACCGTCGACGGGCGGGTGGCCGGTCGCCGTGGACAGGCGACGCGCCAGAAGCTCCTCGACTGCCTCAGTGAGATGCTCAGCAGCTCCCCCTACCGCGACGTCAAGGTCATCGATGTCGCCCGTAAGGCGGGGACCTCACCCGCCACCTTCTACCAGTACTTCCCGGACGTCGAGGGCGCCGTCCTGGAGATCGCCGAGACGGTCGCCAAGGACACCGCCGGCCTGTCCGAACTCGTCGCCGACCGCTCCTGGAGCGGCAAGGCGGGTCGGCAGGCTGCGGAGGACCTGGTCGACGGCTTCCTCTCCTTCTGGCGCCGGAACGACGCGATCCTGCGGGTGATCGACCTCGGGGCGGCCGAGGGCGACAAACGGTTCAGCAAGATCCGGATGAAGCTCCTCAACGCCGTCGCGAGCCCGCTCGCCGACTCCATCAAGGACCTCCAGTCCCGGGGCCGGGTGGACGCGCAGGTCGGACCGGCGGCGGTGGCCGGCTCCCTGGTCACCATGCTGGCCGCGGTCGCCGCGCACCAGAAGGGCTTTCAGAGCCTGGGGGTCAAGCAGGCCGACCTGCGGCCCAACCTCGCGCTCCTGGTCCACCTGGGCGTGACCGGCAAGCGTCCGCCGAAGTAACGCGACCCGAGCCCGCGGCACCGGTCCCGGCCCCCGGCCGGCCCGTGTCCACCGCGACAGACCACCCACCTCGGCCTCCTGGCCCACACGGCGGCCGCACCGGCCCACCTCCCGCGAACTCCTGTCACCCGCGGACGAGGACAACAGCCGGCACCGCCCGACGATCCGCCGGGGCAAGCCGTCCCTCCGGCACCGGCGTTACCCCCTGCGCCGACTTGAAACCGCCTCAGGGCGGCGTACCGAGGTGTTCCAGCCCGGCCGTAATCCATCCGATACGGACCCAGACGGCGAATGAGCCGTTACATGTCAATTCCATGGATACCCTCGACGCATGCCCGAGACCCCCCACTCACCCGTTTACGTCATAGGCGGCGGTCCCGGCGGACTCGCCGTCGCAGCCGCCCTGGGAGAGCGCGGTATCCACGCCGTGGTACTCGAGAAGTCCAGGGCGGTAGCGGCCTCTTGGCGCGGACACTACGACCGGCTGGTGCTGCACACCACCCGCCGCCTCTCCGCCCTGCCCGGCCACCCGATCCCGCGCTCCTTCGGCCGCTGGCTGAGCCGGGACGACCTGGTCCGGTACCTGGAGCAGTACGTCGAACACCATCGGCTGGAGATCGTCACCGGGGTGGAGGTGCACCGGGTCGACCGAACCGCCGACGGATGGCTGCTCCGCGCCACCGGCGGGCGCGAACTGGCGGCGTCGGCGGTGGTCGTGGCCACCGGCTACAACCACACGCCCCACGTACCGGACTGGCCGGGGCTGGATACCTTCAGCGGCGAAGTGCTGCACGCCGGCGAGTACCGCAACGCCGAGCCGTACCGGGGGCGGGACGTCCTGGTCGTCGGCAGCGGCAACACCGGCGCGGACATCGCGGTGGACCTCGCGGAGCACGGTGCGGCGCGGGTACGGCTGGCGGTACGCACTCCCCCGCACATCGTCCGCCGCAGCACCGCCGGTTGGCCGGCCCAGTGGACCGGTGTGCTGGTCCGCCGGCTGCCGCGCCGGCTGGTGGACCGGGCCGCGGCGCGAATGGCCCGCTGGTCGGTGCCGGACCTCGCGCCCTACGGCCTCCCGCGCCCGGAGACCGGCCTCTACTCCCGGGTGCTGGAGGGGGCCATCCCGGTGCAGGACGTGGGGCTCGTCGACGCGGTCCGGAAGCGGAAGGTCGAACCGGTGCCGGCCCCGCAGGCCTTCAAGGACGACCGGGTCCTCCTCTCCGACGGCTCGGACGTCTCCCCCGACACCGTGATAGCGGCGACGGGCTACCGCCGCGGGCTGGAGGGGCTGGTCGGCCATCTCGACCTGCTGGACGGCCGGGGGCGGCCGCGCCACCACGGCCCCCGCTCGGCGGAGAACGCCCCCGGCTTGTACTTCACCGGCTACACCAACCCCATCAGCGGCATGCTCCGGGAACTGGCTCTCGACGCCCGCCGGATCGCCAAGGCGGTGGATCTGGCGTCCCGTTGAGCCGGGTCCGGCGCCAACGGGAGGCTCAGGCCCGGTTGGGGAGCGGGTACGGGGACTCGCGGGCGTCGCCCTGGAGCGGCATCGGCACCGGGGTGCCCCGGTCCACCTCGCACCACACGCTCTTGCCGGTCTCCTCCATGTCCCAGCCCCAGCGGTCGGCCAGCACGTCGACGAGTTCCAGCCCCCGCCCCCCGGTCTCCTCCCCCGCCGCGTGGCGCTGCTGCGGCGTCACCTCGCTCCGGTCACGGACCTCCACCCGGACCGTTCCGGCACCGGGCACCTCCGGGCCCGGCCCGAGCACCAGCCGCATGCGCAGGACGGCCGGACGCCCGGTATGCACCACGGCGTTCGTGACGAGCTCTGAGATCAGCAGAATGAGCACCTCTGCCGTCGGCTCGTCGGCCGCTATACCCGAAGAGGCGAGCTGGGTACGGGCCCACCGGCGGGCTCGTCCCACCTCCGCGGGGTCGGGCCGCACTTCGAGTTGAACCTGATGCACCTGCACCGCTCACACCATCCGAACCGGCGGACACATCGCCTCGCGCCTCCAGTTGATCACGGAATGTGACCTCGTTGCAGCACAGCATGGTTGACGTACAGTCACCGCAACAAGCGCTTCGGGCATATTCCGACGCAAAGGAGTACGCGTGCTGCATACTGTGCGACGCCCTCGGGCGGGAGTCGAACGCGAGGGCTTTTCCGGCGCACACCCGGCGCAAACGGCGCACTCTTGCGCGCCCCGGCTCACCCTTCGGGCTACTCGGGGCGGTATCGCACCGCTGCCCAGTCGCACCCCGGCGAGCGTACCCGAACCCGCCCACGACTCCGCCCAGTGACAGGACGGGCGCGGCAGAGCGGCCTGTTCGGCGACTCTCCGTGATGGTCTGCGGTGAACAAGCAAGACGGGGCGGCCGGCTCCGAACCGTCCCGGGCGGGCGCGGCAGAACGCCCCGCGGCCTCACCGATGCGGTCGCCGGTGAGGCCGCGGGGCGTCAGTCCGTGTGGTTCGGGCTCCGCGTGGATCAGGAGCGGGGCGCCGCGGAGATCCAGGCGGCACCCGTGCGGCGGTCGGCCGGTCAGACGGCCGGCACGGTGGGGGCGGTGTAGTAGGCGGCGAAGGCGGACAGGACCTCCTCCTCGGAGATCCGGCCGTCACCATCGGCGTCCAGCGCCGCGGCGACCTGGCCGCACAGCTCCGGGGCGACACCCAGCGCCCGCAGTACGCGCTCCGCCTCGGCGGGGCTGAGCTCACGGTCCCCGTCGGCGTCGGCGATGGCGATCACCGCGCTCAGGAACGGCTCCGCGATCGCACGGAAGCTCTGCGGGCTCTCCCTGAGCCGCTCGAGAGCCCCGCCCACGAACTCCTCGCGGGTGATCCGCTGGTCGCCGTCGTGGTCCGCCATCCCGGCCATGCCCTGCCAGAAGGCCTCGGCGCCCTCGTAGAGGTCCTGCCCCTTGAGGGAGCGGTCGGCGACGCCGAACTCCCTGAGCACGGCCACCGCCGCCGCGTTGAAGTCGTCCCGGGAGATGTAGCCGTTGCCGTCCTGGTCGAAGCTGGCGAAACGGGAAGCTATCTTGCGCTCGTACTCGGAGCTGTCCACGGCTGCCTCTGTGTCATGTCGGAAGCGAGTCTCTCAGTGGTGCGTACATACCGGACTGTTCCGTTCGTCCCAGAACCGACCGGGTGCGTACGCCCTGAGTGTAGGCATGCTTTTCAGTGGGGGGAGACCGACTGCGAGGAAGAAGACCTTCCTGGTGAACGGCGGCCGCGCACCCACGGGGGCGGTGCGCTCCGGGGTGTGACACACACCCCAACTTAAAGCGACTTTCCGGACATTCAGCGCATAGTTCTGCCGACTGCTCGCTCCGAGCGAAATCCGCCTCCACGCACCGCTCGGAGCATCCGGGCGGGAGCGCCGACCCGCGGACCCGCTCCCTGCCGACCTCCTGCCCCCGGTCCCCTGCCGGCCCCGGCGCTACGCCGACAGCGGGCTCGCCGAGCGGTCCACGGCCGTCGCCACGTCCGGGTAGACCTCGAACAGCCGGCGGACTCCGAGGGCCGTCAGGACGCGGTTGACGTGCGAGCCCTCCTCGGCCCCGCGGGCAGGGAGTATCAGGCGGAGTTCCCCCTGGCAGGAACGCATCAGCCGCCGAGCCGCGATGAGGACGCCGACGCCGCTGGAGTCGCAGAACCGGACCCCGGACAGGTCCAACACCAGGCTGCGGCGCCCCTCCGCCACCGCCTCGTGCACCCGCTGCCGCACCGTCGGCGAGGTCACCAGGTCCATCTCACCGGAGACCTGCAGAACGGCCCAGTTGTCCCGCTCTCCCTCCAACACCTTCAACGTCACGCGCTCGAAGTCCCTTCAGTACCCGGACCGGAACGGGTCCGTCCTACTTCGGCTGCCCGACCCCGCACCCCCGAAACACCGGTCATCGTCCCGCTACCCCCACGACCCTACGCACACGGCGCGCCCCGCGTCCCGAAAAGCCCCGGTCAACCGTGACGGGATCTATACCATCCGACCACTCTCCGGGGGCGCACATCGCCAAAGGGGCGTGCGCCTTCACGCCCGCCCACTACATTCGAACAGAAGCAGGGCCGACAAGCGACGACCGATCACGGACAGCACCGCACGGGACGACCGACACGGGCAGTACCGAATCATTGGGGGCCGCATGGCGAACGAGCTACCACCGCTGTGGGACCGGAGGATGCAGCAGCGGCTGTCTCAGGGGGAGGCGGCGGCGCTCGGTGAGCTGTACGACCGCTTCGCATCCCTCGTCCACCACCTGGCACACCGGGTGCTCGGCGAGGAGGACGCCGCCGACCAGGTCACCCGCGAGGTCTTCTGCGCCATCTGGGAGAACCCGGACGCCTACGCCCCCAAGGACGGGACCCTGCGCTCCTGGGTGGCCGCGCTCACCCACCGGTACTCCGTACACCGGCTGCGGCAGGACCAGGCCGCACTCATGCACACCGACCGCCAGGTGACCCCGGACACCGTCGAACGGAAGGTGCGGGAGGCCTCCACCGCCGCCCGCGCCGACTACATCGTCACCTCCATGCCCGCGCCCCTCCGCGCGGCGTTGGAGCTGGCCTACTTCCAGCGCCGCGACTACCGGCAGACCGCGGCCGATCTCGGGGTGACCGAGGACGAGGCCCGCCGCCGGCTCCGGCTCGGCCTCCAACTGCTGTCGACCGCGAGCCACCCACCGCACCGGGCGCTGGCCCCCGGCATCGGAAGACGGTCGTGAGCGAGGACAGCGGATTCGGCCTCCCCGTCCCCGAGGACCGTTCGAACCCGTCCCGGGGTCCGAGGAACCACGCCCCCGCCGGCGTCTGCCACGCCGACGAGCACCGGGTGCTGAAGTCGCTGCTCGGCGCATGGGCGCTGGCCGCCTGCTCACCCGAGGAGACCGCCGCCGTGGAGGAGCACCTCACCGACTGCGCGCCCTGCGCGGATGAGGCCTTGCGGCTGCGCACCGCTGTGGGGCTGCTGCACTCCGAGGACAGCCTCGACCTGGACCCGCTGCTGCGCTCCCGGGTGATCGAGGGCTGCCTGGGCCGCCGCCCCGCCCGGATACCGCTGCCGAGCTGGGCGGCGCCGTACGACGCCGAGAGCGCCCGGTTGGACGCGCTGCTGCGGGACATGGGTGAGGACGAGTGGCGGGCTCCGGTCCGGCTGAAGTGGTTCCAGGACGAGCGGCAGATGGAGCGGGAGGCCACCGTCGCCGGAGTGATCAGCCATCTGACGGCGGCCGACGGCCTGGTCGCGGCGGCGCTGGGGATCCCGGAGCAGGCGGGGACCGGGTCGGCGGCGCGGCGCGGCAGCGGCCGGACGGAGGACGGCCGTGGGCGGCAGGACGACGAGGCCCCCGCGGCGCTCCGCGAGCCCTGGCGCGCCCAGGCCCGCGCGGTGCTGCGCACCGCCTCCCGGGCCGGCCCCGCCGTGGCCGAGGTCGAGGTGGCCCACGCCAGCGGGCTCGCACTACCGCTCTGCGACTCCTTCCTGGACCGCGCCTTCGAGTGCTGGGTGCACGCCGGGGACATCGCCGAGGCCATCGACTACCCGTACAGCCCGCCGCTCCCCCACCATCTGAACGACATGATCGACCTGGGTGCGCGGATGCTCCCGGAGGTGTTGGCCTCCCGGCGCCGGGCCGGACTCGCCGGTCCGGTGCGCACCCTGGTCGCGGCGGGGGCGCCGGGGCGGACGCTCCATCTGGAGGTGGAGGGCAGCGGGGGCGGCGACTGGTTCATCCCGCTGGACTCGCCGGCCGCGGTGGCCTCCCGGGAGGCGGCCGTGGCCCATGTGGCGCTCGACGAGATGGAGTTCTGCCGGCTGGCCTCGGGGCACGTCTCCCCGGAGGAGGCCGCCGCGGGCCAGCACGGTGACCGGGAGGCGATCCGGGACGTGCTCTCGGCGACCGCCTCGCTCTCCTGCGTCTGAGCGGACCGGAGGCGGCCTGGGCGCTCGGGAAGCCGGCGGCTCGGAGACGAGCTGCTCGGAGACCGCCGGCTCAGGCGAAGACGACCGTCCGCCGGCCGTTGAGCAGCACCCGGCGCTCACTGTGCCACTTCACCGCTCGGGACAGCGCCTGGCACTCCACGTCCCGGCCGACCGCCACCAGCTGGGCCGGGGTGAGGCCGTGGCCCACCCGCTCGACCTCCTGCTCGATGATCGGGCCCTCGTCGAGGTCGGCGGTGACGTAGTGGGCGGTGGCCCCGATCAGCTTCACGCCCCGTTCGTGCGCCTGGTGGTAGGGCTTCGCGCCCTTGAAACTCGGCAGGAAGGAGTGGTGGATGTTGATGATGCGGCCGGACAGCTGCTTGCAGAGGTCGTCCGAGAGCACCTGCATGTAGCGGGCGAGCACGACCAGTTCCACCTGCTCGGTCCGGACGATCTCCAGCAGCCGGGCCTCGGCCTCCGGCTTGTTCTCCCGGGTGACCGGCAGATGGTGGAAGGGGATGTCGTAGGAGCCGACCAGTTCGGCGAAGTCCTCGTGGTTGGAGACGACAGCCACGATGTCGACGGGGAGGGCGCCGGTCCGCGAGCGGAAGAGCAGGTCGTTCAGGCAGTGCCCGAACTTGCTGACCATCAGGAGGATCCGCATCCGCTCCTCGGCGGGGTGGATCTGCCAGTCCATCCGGAAGGCGTCGCCCACCGCTTCGAACCCGGCCCGCAGCTTCTCCAGGCTCTGCGCACCGCTTCCCGACGCCTGCCCGCCGCCGGCGAAGTGCACCCGCATGAAGAACAGGCCGGTGTCCCGGTCGCCGAACTGCTGGCTGTCCTCGATGTTGCAGCCGGTCATGAAGAGGTAGCTGGACACGGCGTGCACGATGCCCTGTCTGTCCGGGCAGGAGAGGGTGAGGACGTACTCCCCGGGAGCGGCGGGCTGCGAGAGGTTCATGAGGCCATAGGGTCCCATATCTCCCCCGCGCGCCGTCGGCGGGCGTCCCGCCGCTCGGGGGACGGCGTGGCGCGGACCGCCAGGCAGCCGCCCGCGGGGTCAGACCGCCTGGGTGAGGAGGGCCAGTTGCTCCAGTGAGCGGGGCGGCTGGTCCGGGTCCTCGCCGTCGTTGCCGGCCAGGCGCACATGGGCCTCGCGCGCCGCCCGTACCGCCTCCGGCCAGGCGTGGTGCGCCAGGTAGGCGGAGACCGGGGCGTCGGGCCCCACCTGGTGCATGATCCTCAGCACCCGGAGGACGGCGACGTCCACCAGGGAGGTCTCCTGCGAGTCCCGGAAGATCGTGCCCAGGTACTTGTCGGCGGACCAGTTGTCCAGCCAGGTGTCCTCGACCAGTCGGTAGACGGCGTCGGTCACGTCCCCGTACCCGCTCACCCCCGCGAGCCAGCACTCCTGCTGGAAGACCGGATCGGAGAGCATGTGCAGGCCGGAGCGGACGTTGCTCCGCCAGCGCCACCACGGCATGTCGGTTATCGGCATGTACCCCATGGTGGTGGAGCGGTGGCCGGGACGGGAAGACCTCACTGAAGCTTGCACGGCCACCGATCGTACGTTCTCGCCCCGGGCGGGCCGGCCCGCCCCCTGGAACACCCGGCCGGCGCCGGTGGTTCCGGCCCGCCCCGGCCACTCGCAGAGCCCCGTTTTGCTCGGGGCTCTCAGAGCTGGGTCACCTGCCGCTTGGTGAGGTCGTACTTCTCGGCGATGCCGTTCCATATCTTGGCGGCCCGCTGCTTGGCCTCGGTGGCCTCACCGCTGGCCTTGTTCCCGGCGGCGGTCTCGCCGGTGTGCTTCGCCTTGCCCTTGGGGCAGCCGCCCTCGCCGGCCACCTGGTCCGCCCAGGCCGCGTAGTGGTTGTCGGCCGAGGCCGAGGCCTGCCAGGCGCTGGTCAGTGCCTCGGCGAGGTCCTCGTGCTGGGGCAGCTGGTCGAGTGAGAGCTCGTCCAACCTGGTCACCAGCCCGTTGCGCTGCTCGGCGGCGGCCCGCAGGTCCTCGGCGGCGGAGTCGAGGTTCTTGCATCCCTTGATGGCCTCCACCGACCGGATCACCGCGCCCCGGCTGTCGCTGCTGTCGGCCAGCAACTTGTCGAGCTCCTTGGCCTGCTCCTCGGCCGGGTCGGCCTGGGGCTGGCCACCGTCCGTCTCCTCGGCCACGACCTCCTCCTTGCCCTCCGGCTCGTCGTCGTCACCGCCGCTGAGCGCGGCGCCCGCGGCGAGCCCCGCCACCGCGCAGCCCGCCACCACCAGGCCGATGAGCGCCCCGCGGGAGAGGCCGCGGCGCCGGCCGCCGCCGTCCTCCGGCTGGCCCGGGTTCATCGGTCCGCGAGAGGGTGGCGGGGGCTGCCGGAAGGAGTGCTGCTGCGGCGGCTGCTGCTGGTGCCCCATGCCGTCCGTGATCGGCGGGATGAGCGCGGTGGCCTCGGAGTCGCCGTGCGTCTCGGCGCGGAACAGCCCGTCGAACTCCGCGGGCGGCTGGCGCTCCCCCGGGACGCCCGGTCGGATCCCGTACGGGGCGCGGCCCGGAGGCGGGGGCGAGGAGGGCTGGCCGCTGGACGGCGCCGGTCCGGTGGGCTGGGCGCCGTAGTGGGCGCGCGGCTGCTGCGGCGGCACCGGTGACCGCAGCAGCTGGGTGGTGTCGTCCGGCGCCCGGTCCGCCGGACCGGGGGCGCCGGTGCGCGGCGGCCCCTGGCGGCCGAGGATCTGGGTCGACTCGGCCGGGTTCTCCGGCGGCGGCCCGCCCGGCGCGACCGGCGGCAGGTACTGGGTGGCCTCGAAGTCCGCGGCAGCGTTGGCGGGCTGCTCCGCGGGGGGTGGCTCCTGGTGCTGCCGGGGCGGCACCGGGGCGCGCAACTGCTGCGTCTGCTCGTTGAGGTGGCCGGGGGGCAGGGCCTGCGGCGGCGGGGGGGTGGGCTGCTGCTGCCCTGGGTGGGCCGGGGGCAGCTCGCCCCGGACGGGGGCGCCCTCGACGGGCTGGCCGGCGCCGTGCTGGACGGACGCCTCCGGCCCCCAGGGCTGGCCCCAGGGCTGCCCGGTGGCGGGCGAGGCCTGCTGCGAGGGCACCCATGGCTCGCCGTTCGAGGGCAGGACCACGCCCTCGTAGGCGGGCCGGGCCGCAGGAGGTTGCGGCTCGTTCCCCTGACCGCTGTGCGTCACCGGGACTCCTATGGACTGTACGGGGCTTGGAGCCCTTCCCAGCGTGGCCGCGCGGCGGACGGCGCCCATCCTGCGAGGAGCTCATACGACAATCGTCGGCTCACGCTACCGGTTCGCCGTGCGGTGGTGCCATGGCCCTCGGCTCCCGGCGGCGCGCCCCTCGGCTCTGCCTCACGTTCCCCGGCCGCCGCGGCGGCCGGCGCGGGCCCGCGGCTCGCCGCTGACCGCCTCCGCCCGGCAGGCGCGCGGGAGTTCGGCGGGCCGGCCCACCAACCGGCGCACCGGCACCCGTATCCGTCCAGCCGGGCTTCGTGCACCGGGCTTCCGTCCTCCAGGGCCCGGGCACCATCCCTCAGGCCGCCCGGGGCTCCAGTCGGGAGCGGAACTCCCGCACCACCGGTTCCCGGGTGAACGGGGCGAGCCGCTGCCCCAGATCGGTCAGGTACTCCCGGCCGCGCTGCGAGCGTACGGTCGCGAGCAGTTCGACGGCCTGCGTCCCGGTGTGGCAGGCCTCCTCGACCTCCCGCTGCTCCACCTGGGCCGAGGCCAGCAGCGCCAGCCCGATCGCCCGGCGCCGGACCCGCTGCTCCGGGTGTGCGGCGAGCGCCTGCTCCGCCTGCCGCCGGGCGGGCTCGGCCTGCCCCAGGTCGCGGTGGCCGTGGGCGAGTTCGTCGGCGAGATAGGCCTCATCGAAGTGGCGGATCCATTCGGGGTCCTCGCCGTTTGAGCCGTCACCGGCTCGCTCCAGCGCGGTGACGGCTCCTCCGGCCGCCGTCTGGAAGGCGCTGTCGTCACCCATCAGCGCGTGGCCGCGGGCCTCCGCGGCGAGGAACATCGCCTCCACCCTGGGCGTGACACGGCCGCCCGCGCCCTGCTGCGCGGCCCGCGCCAACTGTGCGACCTCCCGCGGATTGCCCAGCGAGACGGCCAGGTGGCTCATGCCCGCGGCGAGCACGTATCCGCCGTACCCGCGGTCCCCGGCGGCCTGCGCCAGCCGCAGCGCCTGGATGTAGTAGCGCTGCGCCAGCCCCGGCTGGCCGGTGTCGACCGCCATGTAGCCGGCCAGTTCGGTCAGCCGTGCCACGGCCGCGAAGAGCTCCCTGCCGACCTCCTCCCGGTAGGTACCGGCCAGGAGTTCGGAGACGACGCTGTTGAGGTAGTGCGCGACGAGCGGCCGGAGATGCCCGCCGCCGAACCGGTGGTCCATCTCCACCAGCGCCTTCGTCATCGCCCGGACCGCCTCGACGTCACTGCGGCCGACCCGCTGGCCGCCGTCCCGTTCGACCCGGGGATCGGCGCCCGTGATGAGCCAGTCCCGGCTCGGCTCGACCAGCGCCGAGGCGGCCACGGTCGAACCGGAGAGGAAGTCCCGCCGGCCGACGTCGCTGCGCCACAGTTCACAGGCGTGCTCCACGGCGCCGGCCACCGTGGGCGAGAAGCGCAGCCCGACGCCGGAGGCGAGGTTCCGGCCGCCCGCCATCCCGATCTCGTCGAGCGTGACGGGGCGGCCCAGCTTGCGACCGAGCGCCTCGGCGATCAGCAGCGGGGCCCGGCCGCGCGGCTGCTGTCCGCGGAGCCAGCGGGCGACCGAGGTCTTGTCGTACCGCAGGTCGAGACCGTGCTCGGCACCGCAGAGATTGACCCGGCGGGCCAGGCCCGCGTTGGAACAGGCCGCTTCCTGAATGAGCGCCTGGAGTCGTTCGTTGGGCTGGCGCTGCGCGGGGGGCCTGGCAGCCATCGGCGCTTCCTCCTGAGTTGCCACGGGTGCTCCCTGCCCCGGCAGACCACCGGGAATTCCTACGATTTGGGGTTTTCGCAGACGGTTTGCGGCCTTCCTGGCTCCGACCGGCCGCACCGGCCCTGGTCGCGGCCGGGGTGCCGAGCCGCTGCGGGCCACAGGGAACTACCCACTCTCCGGAGCCCCACCACCGCGCGCCCCTACCGGTGCTCCCATGCGCCCCGTATGCCGTCCGTCACCCGGCGTGTCGGCATTCCGGGAGGCCCCGTCGGTGCCCGGGGACACGCCACCGGGGCCGCCTATCCTGGAAGCGACGCGGACACGACCGACAGGGGGCTACTCCGGTGACAGCGGGGGAAGCGAACACCAACGGACTCACCGGCGACGCCCCCTCGGAGGGCGGAGGAGCGCCGCCCGCGGTCCGGATCGAAGGGCTCTGGAAGCGGTTCGGCGAGCAGGTCGCGGTGGCGGGGATCGACCTGGAGCTGCCGGCCGGCAGGTTCGTCGGACTGGTCGGCCCGAACGGAGCCGGCAAGACCACCACCCTCTCCATGGTGACCGGGCTGCTCCGTCCTGACGCCGGGCGGGTGGAGATCGACGGCCACGACGTCTGGGCCGACCCGGTCGCGGTGAAGGCCCGGATCGGGGTGCTGCCGGAGGGCCTGCGGCTCTTCGAGCGGCTCTCCGGAGTCGAACTCCTCGCCTACACCGGCCGGCTGCGCGGACTGCCCGGCGCCGAGGTCGACAAGCGCGCCGCCCAACTGCTGGACGTGCTCGACCTGGCCGGTTCGCAGCACAAGCTGGTGGTCGACTACTCGACGGGCATGCGGAAGAAGATCGGGTTGGCGGCGGCCCTGCTGCACAACCCCAGGGTGCTCTTCCTCGACGAGCCGTTCGAGGGCGTGGACCCGGTCTCGGCCCAGACGATCCGCGGGGTGCTGGAGCGCTACACCGCCTCCGGCGCCACGGTCGTCTTCTCCAGCCATGTGATGGAGCTGGTGGAGAGCCTGTGCGACTGGGTCGCCGTGCTGGCCACCGGGCGGATCCGGGCCCAGGGCCCGCTGGACGAGGTGCGCGGCGCCGCTCCGTCCCTCCAGGAGGCGTTCCTGGAACTGGTGGGCGCCAACGCCCACGGCGCGCGGCAGGACCTCGACTGGCTGGGCGGGGGCACCGCGTGAGCACGGCACCGACGGCCACCTCCTGGTCCGCCTCCTCCCCCGCGACGCCGGTCTCCGCCGGAACCCCGACCAGCACGGCGGTCTTCGTACGGATGAAGTGGGCGCTGCTCCGGAACGGACTGCACCAGTCCAGCGGCCGCAAGGCGGTGTTCATCACCTCCGTCGTGCTGACCACCCTGTACGCCATCGGCCAGCTGATCGGTCTGATCGCGCTCCGCGGCCACCAGGACGCTCCCGCGCTGGTCGTCTCGGTCACCGGGGTGGTGGCGCTGGGCTGGGCGGCGCTACCGCTGTTCTTCACCGGCGGCGACGAGACGCTGGACCCGACCCGGTTGGCGATGCTGCCCCTGCGGCCCCGCCCGCTGGTCCGTTCGCTGCTGGTGGCCTCGCTGATCGGGATCGGCCCGCTGTTCACCCTGACCCTGGCGATCGGCTCGGCGGTGGCGGTGGCCCGGACCCCGGCCGCGGCGGGGGTCTCGGTGCTCGCCGTACCGCTGGTGCTCCTGGTGTGCCTGGCGCTGGCCCGCGCGGTGGCCGCCGGCAACATCCGACTGCTGACCAGCCGCCGCGGGCGGGATCTGGCGCTGCTCAGCGGGCTGTTCATCGCCGTCGGCGTGCAGTTCGTCAACCTCGGCATCCGGCAGCTCTCCTCTCCCGACGGCCTGGCCGTGCTGCGGCCGCTTGCGGACGTGCTGCGCTGGGTGCCCCCGGCCTCGGCGATCGACGCCGTACGCTCGGCGGGCGAGGGCGCCTATCCGCTGGCCGCCGGCCAACTCGCCCTGTCGCTGGTGGCGCTGCTGCTCCTGCTCTGGTGGTGGGAGCGGAGCCTGACCAAGCTGATGACCACGCCGGACGGCTCCACCCTGCAGGCCGCTCCGGAGCGGACCGCGGCGAAGGCGGGACCGGCCGGACTGCTGCCGGCCGGCCGGGTCGGCACGGTCATGCTGCGTACCCTGCGCTACGCCTGGCGCGACCCCAAGTCGAGGGCGTCCTGGGCGACCTCGCTGACCATCGGGCTGCTGCTGCCGGTGATCTCCTACGTACAGGGCAACCCCAACGTGTACATGGCCTGCGGCGCGGCGGGACTGCTCGGCCTCCAGATGTACAACCAGTTCGGGCAGGACTCCTCGGCCTTCTGGATGGTGGCCCAGACGATCTCCTCCCCCCGGGACGCCTATCTGGAGCTGCGCGGCCGGTCCCTCGCGCTGATCCTGGTGGCGCTGCCCTACACCGCGGTGGTGGTGCTCGGCTCGGTGGCCCTGCTGGACCGCTGGGCGGTCTTCCCCGAGACGATGGGGCTGTCCCTGGGCCTGCTGGGCGCGCTGGTGGCCACCGGAGCGCTGGCGTCGGCGCTCTTCCCGTACTCGATCCCGCAGGACAGCGGCTACAAGAACGTGGCTCCCGGGCAAGGGGGGCTGGCCTGGCTCAGCATCCTCGGGGGCATGCTGGGTGGCGCGGTGCTCTGTGCCCCGCTGATCGCCCTGACCATCTGGCTGCACCAGTCCGGCTCGGAGGACCTGACGTGGCTGCTGCTGCCGGTCGGCGCCGTCTACGGCGTGGTCGTCTGGCTGATCGGGCTCCGTGTCGCCGCTCCGCGCACCGCGGCCAGGCTCCCGGAGATCCTGACCGCGGTCAGCAAGGGCTGAACACCGGGCGGGGCGGCAGTCCTCAGGCCGCTCCGGTGGCGCCCCGCCGGGTCGGCCGTAGAGGTCAGCGGGCGGCGGCGGAAGCGGTGCCTCAGAAGGCGACGGCGCGCCCGCGCACCGGTTCGTACCCCGGTCCGCGGGCAAGGCGCCGCGGCTGTCCTCGGAGAGCTGCCGGAGACCGCGGGAGGGCTCTCATGGTCGGCGCGCCATGGCGGCGAAGAGGACCCGGAGGGTCAGCACCGCCCCGACGGCCAGCAGGTTGTACCCGAGCAGCGGGAAGAGCTCCAGCTGGGAGGTGACCCGCGGGCCGCGGCCGGTGCCGAAGACCAGCATCAGCACCCCCATCAGGCCGGTGCCCAGGGCCAGGAGCGCCACCAGCAGCTGGTGGACCAGACCGGCGACGAACCGCCGGTCGCTCTCGTCGGCCAGCAACCGCACCCGGGCGGAGAGCCGGCCCTGCTCCACCGAGGCCGTGATGCGGTCGGCCCGACGCGGCAGCCGGCGCAGCATCGGGACCAGCGGGAGGAGTTCCTGCGCGACGGTCCGGGCCAGCGCCGTGCTGCCGTCGCCGCCCCGGGCGGCGCCGAGGGCCGCCGATCCGCCGGGCCCGGCCTCGGCGGGGTCCTCGCCACCGGTCCACTTCGCGTAGGTCTGGCCGACGCGGGAGGCGAACCGGCCGGCCGGACCGCCGACCAGCCGGCTGGTCACCAGCTCCGTGGCGACCAGCCGGGCCTCGTCCACGAGGTTGAAGCCCGGCGCGAGTCGGCTGAGCGTGCCCTCCAGGGTCGCCAGGGAGCGGAAGACCGCCGCGACCTCCGGGGGGACGGTCAGGCCGAAGCGGGTGAGCAGCCGGAAGAGCGCGGTGAACATCTCGACGTCCGGCTGGGCTGCCGGCCCCAGGTGGCGGGCCATGAACCGGCCCAACTCCCGTTCGAGGTTGAGGACGTCGACCGGGGGCGCGTCGCCGCCCTCCGCGCGGGGGCCGAGGAGTTCGAGGAGGGCGTCGCACATGCCGGCCGGGTCGCCCCGGTCGACGGAGAGCAGCAGGTGTTGGATGGCCGCCCGGACGGTCGGGTCGATGCGGCCCACCGAGCCGAAGTCGAGCAGGCCGATCCTGGCCTCCCCGGCGAGCAGCAGCATGTTGCCGGGGTGCGGGTCGGCGTGGAAGACGCCGTCGCTCATGATCTGCCGGAGCATGGCGCCGAGCACGGTGCGGGCCAGTGCGTCCCGGTCGAGGCCGCGGGCCTCGGCGACCTCGTCGGCCCGGTCGAGGGTCACCCCGTCCAGCCACTCCTGCACCAACACCCGGGCGGAGGAGAGTTCGTGGTGGACGCGGGGGACCCGGACCGCGGCGTCGGCGGCGTGCCCGCCGCTGGCGGCGGCTACCGCGTCCGCGTTCCGTGCCTCGATGCGGAAGTCGAGCTCCTCGCGGACGGCGACGGCGAAGCCGTCGGCCAGGTCCCGGACCCCGAAGGCCTGCATGGAACGGGCCCGGATGTGCAGGCTCTGCGCGATGGCGAGGACGATGTCCAGATCGCGTTCGACCGACTCGCGGATGCCCGGCCGCTGGACCTTCACCACGACGGTGCTGCCGTCGCGGAGCACAGCGCGGTGGACCTGGGCTATGGAGGCGGCGGCCAGCGGTTCGGGGTCGAACTCCGCGAAGACCTCCTCAACCGGTGCGCCCAACTCCTCCAGGAGGACGGTCTCCACCTCCTTCCAGGGGGCGGTCGGCACATCGCTCTGGAGCCTGCTGAGCTCCTCGATGACGTGCGGGGGCAGCAGGTCGCGGCGGGTGGAGAGCACCTGGCCGAGCTTGATGAAGGTGCCGCCGCACTCCTCGAGCGCCAGCCGCAGCGAGCGGGCGGCCTGCCGCCCCGCCTCGCCGGCGGTCGCGGCGCGCTCCAGCCGGACCCGGCCGCGGATGTACCTGCCCAGGCCGTGCCGCATGAAGATGCGGCTGATCCGGGAGTAGCGGCGGGCGCGGGTCACACGGCGGTGAGCGGCGCGGGCCCACTGCACCGGGCGCAGGTAACTCCCGGAGGGGATCACCACCTCGGCCAGGACCAGCACGGCCATCGCCGAGAGCAGGCAGAGGATCAGCGCGACGGTGGACAGCGCCAGCCGGCTGTCGTAGTCGGGTATCGCGAGGTTGAACAGCTGGAAGGCCGTCATGCCGGTGGCACACGCGACGAGGGTCCGCAGTGCGCCGAGCCGGATGCCGAGGAGCCGGCGTGCGCCGACGGAGACCCCGGCGAAGAGGACCCCGACGGTGACGATCACGGCCACCACGGTCAGGATCCACTGGACGGTCTGGTCGAAGGGGTTGGCGGCCAGGAACGACGGCGGCATACGGAATGGTCCGATCGGAACGTTGGCGGTCGGCGGCCAGTGCCGTTCCTGGGAGGGCTGCCCGTGGCGGCACTGGATGTCCCCGCGGTGCGGTCATCGACGACGCACCACGCTGTCATCGCATTCAACAACGATCAACAGTGGTCGCGTGTGCCTCTTCTGTGATCGCCGGCCGTGCTCTGCCGCATCATGCAACCGCCGCTGCCGGATATTCCGGGCACCGGCCCCTCCGGAACGGCTCCGGAGGGGACCGGCTGCGGCGTCGGCCCAACCCTCGGGCGACCTCAGGCCGGCAGCGCCGAGGCGAGGAACTCCTCCACGGCCGACCGCCAGGTCTCCGGCTGGTCGTAGTGGACGAGGTGCCCGGCGTCGGGCACCTCCGCGTAGCGGCCCCGGGGCAGCACCCGGACCATCTCCTGCGCCTCCGCCCGACCGAGATCGCTGTCGACCCCCCGCACCACGAGCGCGGGGCAGCGCACCCGGGCGAGTTCGTCCCAGTGCGCGTCGTGGACCCACGCCTCGCGGGACTCGACCATGTGGCCGCGGGAGAAGACCGGACGCCAGCCGTCGGCGCTCTCCGTCATGACCTCCGCGTAGAACTCGCCACGGCTCGCGCGCGGACGCTCCAACCGCGGGTCGTCCTCGCCGAACCACTTGCGGACGTCGGCCAGGGTCGCGAAGGGGACCGGCCAGGAGTCGTACCACTCCTCCCATTCACGCTGTGAACGCTCACCGAGCGCACAGGCCCGCATGTCGCTGATGACCACGGCCCGCACCAGGTCCGGCCGCTCCGCCGCGAGCTGCCAGGCCGTGAGCGCACCCATGGCGTGGCCCACCACGGCGACCGGGCCGAGGCCCAACTGCTCGACGGCGGCGGCCGCGTCGGCCACGTACTCCTGCTGGCCGTACCCGCCCGCCACGGGCTTCTCGCTGTGGCCGTGGCCACGCTGGTCGAGCGCGACAGCGCGCCGCCGCCCCGCGATCCAGCGCGCGGTGTCCGCCCAGTGCGAGGCCCGCCCCATCAGCCCGTGCAGTAACAGCACCGCCGTGGAGTCCGTCGCCGACTCTCCCGCCTCCCCCTTGGGCGGATCGGCGAACTCCCAGGCGGCGAGCCGCACTCCCCCGGATCCGGTCACATCGATGCGCCGAGCCATAGGTCTTGGCACCCCCCAATCCTTCCGGCTGCTCCGTGATGTCGGCTGCGGAAACCTCGCGGACGAGGCCGAGTTGGACCACAGCCCACACTATCGAATATCTATTCGAATAAGCGCTTCCGCGCGCCCCAGGCTCGACTGACCGCGGACAAAAGTCGCTGCTCGGCCCGAGTGTGGAGCGGCGGAAGGCAGAACCGTACAGAAAAGAGCGGGCTGACGGGTGCCTGTTGGTCAGCCCTTGGCCACGAACACGTGTGCTGCGACATCCGCGGGCAGCTCCGCGGCCTCGCCACCACTGCCCACCATGACCCCGCCGGCCGCCTCCGTCACACTGACCACGGATCCCGGACGCACCCCGGCCCTGCGCAGCGTGTGCATCAACTGGGCGTCGGTCTGGATGGGCTCACCGATCCGGCGGACCACCGCGCTCTTGCCCTCGGCGCCGGCGTCCAGCTCCAGCAGGTTCACCATGCCCTCCAGGAACGAGCCGGCCTCGCCCTCCTCCCCCAGCTCGGCCAGGCCCGGGATCGGGTTGCCGTACGGCGACTCGGTCGGGTGCTTCAGCAGCTCCAGTACGCGGCGCTCCACCGCCTCACTCATCACGTGTTCCCAGCGGCAGGCCTCCGCGTGCACCTGCTCCCACTCCAGCCCGATCACGTCCACCAGCAGGCACTCGGCGAGCCGGTGCTTGCGCATCACCCGGGTCGCCAGCCGGCGGCCCTCCTCGGTGAGCTCGAGGTGCCGGTCCCCGGCGATGGTGACCAGCCCGTCCCGCTCCATCCGGGCCACCGTCTGGCTGACCGTGGGACCGCTCTGGTCGAGCCGCTCGGCGATCCGGGCACGCATGGGCACCACACCTTCCTCTTCCAGCTCGAGGATGGTGCGGAGGTACATCTCCGTGGTATCGATAAGTCCGGACATCTTTGCCCCTTGAAGATTCTGTCGCGACGGCCCTGTCCTCAATTCTGGCCCATCCCTCGGACAACCGGGCCCGCTCGGCGGTAAGCGGTGTTGACAGCCGACCGCCCGGAGCCCCAACGTGATCGCCACCACACCCGGTTTCCGCACGGAAGGCCAGCGATGCCGAGCCACATACCGCCCAGCGAGCACCACCTCGCCGGCCACTTCCTGGACTCGGCCGTGGAACTGCTGCGGCGGGTCCGCGACGAGGAGGCCGAGAGCATCGAGGCCGCCGGCGAGCTGATCGCCGAGACGGTCGCGGACGGCGGCCGGCTCTTCGCCTTCGGCGCCGGCCACTCCGCCCTCCCGGCCCAGGACGTGGTCTACCGGGCCGGCGGCCTGGCCCTGATGAACCTGCTGGCCGTGCCCGGCCTGGTCGGGGTCGACGTCCGGCCCGCCACCCTGGGGAGCGCGCTGGAACGGGTGTCCGGGCTGGCCGCCGCGGCGCTGGAGAACAGCCCGGCACGGGCCGGCGACCTGCTGGTGATCATCTCGCTCTCCGGTCGCAACGCGCTGCCGGTGGAGATGGCCCAGCACGCCCGCGCCCTCGGACTGCGGACCATCGCGGTGACCTCGGTCCGGTACGCCCGGGAGACCGAGTCCCGCCATCCCTCCGACACCTTCCTCGCCGACCACTGCGACACCGTCGTCGACAACAAGATCGCGGTGGGGGACGCGGAGCTGACCGCGCCGGGCGTCGACGCGCCGTTCGGCCCCGCCTCCACCGTGGTGACCAGCGCCGTCATGCAGGCGATCACGGCCTCCGCCGCGGGCCGGCTCCTCGACCGCGGCATCACCCCGCCGCTGCTGCGCTCCGGCAACGTCGACGGCGGCCACGCCTGGAACGAGCGGCTGATGGCCGAGCACACCGAGCGGATCTTCTACCTGAGCTGACGGCGCGCCGCACCGACACCGGTCGGCCGCGCCGCCGCCCCGATCCGCCCGTACGGCCGGAAGGACCGGCCCACGGGCGCGCCGCTCTCAGGGCCGGCCCCGGCGACCCGCCGTCCCACCGGGGAGGCTCCGCGCCAGGTCCAGGGCCACGGCCGCCCGCACCGCCACGTCCTCCGCGTACAGCGCGTCCGACCGGTCGAAGGCCCGGCGGCTGTCGCCGCGCAGGAAGGTCAGCACGCCCAGCGTCCGACCGCGGCTGCGCAGCACCGTGCACAGCGCGTGCACCGAGCCCTCCGGCCAGTACCGGAGCGAGGCCCAGCGGGCGGCCGACCCGGGAACCGTGCCCGCCGGAGCCCGAGCCCCGGTGGTGCCGGGCCATGAGGTCCGCACCGCCCCGGTCCGCTCCACCGCCTGCAGGGCGGGATGTCCCTCCGGATAACCCACCGGCGCGCCTCCGCGGAGCGCCGGTGAACACCTCCCGCTCCGCTCCACCGGCGTCGCCGCCACCCGCACCAGCCGGTCCGCACCGTCCTCCGCCGCGGCGAGGAGGTCCAGCAGAGCGCGGTCGGCGAAACCGGCCAGCGCGAAGTCCAGATGGACGGTGGCCGCCTCGGCCGGGTCCTCGCACTCCGCGGCGGCCAGCCCCGCGCGGTGCAGTTGACTGCTGCGGAAGCGCAGGACCGCCGCCTCCCGTTCGCGCCGCCGGGCCTCGGTGACGTCCTGGAAGAACCAGCCGACGCCGAGCGGCACCGGCTCCTGGGCCAACGGCGAGGACAACCGTACGAACCCGCTCCGCCAGCACCGGCGGCGGCCGACCGCCGAACCGTTTCCCCTCGGTTCCGCCCCGGCCTCCCCGGTAAGGGGCTCGGCGGGCCCGCGCAGCGTCACCCAGAACTCGGCGGGCCCCGGCGGTTCCTCCTCAACCAGCGCCTGCTGGAAGGCGCCCTCCAACTCCTGCGCCCCCTCGGTGAGGAGTTCGCCCAGCGGGCGGCCGAGCAGCGACTCCCGATCCTGGCCGAACGACCGCAGCCCCTCACCGTTGACGAGCGCCGGCCGCAGATCGGCGTCGACGAGCACCACGCCCCAGGAGGCGTCCTCGAAGAGCGCCTCGCTGAGCGCGATCGACCGCTCCAGCTCGATCTGGGCCTGCACCTCGGTGAACGCGCAGTAGACGCCGGCGGGCCGCCCGCCCGCGTCGCGCACACAGCCGGTCTGCGCCCTTATCAGCACCCGGCCGCCGCCCCGGGCCAGCAGGGCGAACTCGTCCACCTGCCGCCCGTTCCGGGACATCGCGCCCAGTAGCCGCTCCGCGACCTCGCCGGCGTCGGCGGGCCGCAGCGCCCAGCCGCCGAAGCCCTGCCGCCCCACCGCCTCCGCCGCGGACCAGCCCAGTAGGCGCTCGGCCTCGCGGTTCCAGTGGGTGATCACACCCTGCGCGTCGAAGGCGCAGAGCCCGGCGTCCATACCGTCGACGAGCGCGGTGAGCAGGTCCCGGTCGCCGCGGTGGTCCGGCGGGCAGTCGCCACCGGCCCCGGTGGCGGCCCGCGTCGGGTCGGGCCGCCCCGGGAGGCCGGAGGCGGCGGCGTCCGCCGGGGCGGCGCACCGGCACGCTGAGCGGCCCTGGTCCGGGCCCGAAGGCAGAGAGGCGGTCACCTGGCACCCCCTGGGGTGGGTCGTTTGGATCTCCGCTCGCCCGACCATTCAACTGGAACGTGACGCAGCACACATCAGGTTCCGGGAAAGTCGGCGCCGCCGAGTCGTCATCCGGCTCCGCCCGGTGACCGCCGACCCGCCGCCGTCCGGCGCCCCGGCTCAGGGGAAGAGGCGCTCCACCCGCCACCCGGTCCCGGTGCTGACGTACCGCAGCCGGTCGTGGAGCCGGTTCTCCCGGCCCTGCCAGAACTCGACCCGCTCCGGCACCACCCGGAAACCGCCCCAGTCGGGCGGCGCCGGCACCTGCTCGCCGGGCGGGTAACGGACCGCCAGCTCCTCGTAGGCCCGGTCCAGTTCCCGGCGGGAGGCTATCGGTGAGGACTGCTCGCTCGCCCAGGCGCCCAGCTGGGAGCCGTGCGGGCGGGTGCGGAAGTACGCCACCGTCTCGTCCCGGCCGACCCGCCGGGCCTCGCCGTCCACCAGCACCTGGCGGGCCACCGGGTGCCAGGGGAAGAGGAGCGAGACCTTCGGGTTCTCGGCGATCTCCCGCCCCTTGCGCGAGCGGTAGTTGGTGTAGAAGACGAAGCCCCGCTCGTCGTACTGCTTGAGCAGCACGGTGCGGGAGCTGGGGCGGCCGGCGGCCCCCACGGTGGAGACCACCATGGCGTTCGGCTCGTAGAGCCCGGCTCGCGCGGCCTGCTCGAACCAGCGGCCGAACTGCTCCATCGGGCCGGGAGCCAGCCCTTCCTCCGACAGGCCCGCCGTTCGGTACTGCCCACGCATCGCGGCCGGGTCGAACTCGTGAGGGATCGGCTGTTCAGGGTCAACGTGTGCCACGGGCTCATCTTGCAGCATCCCCCGAAGGAGGGAACGCACCACCCGAGTTCACCCCCTCGGAAGGGGGCTTAATCCCTGTCCAAGCGGACGCCGACTGTGCCCCATCTCACGCTCCGCCCCTCGGCCGACCGAACCGGCCCCCGCCCCCGCCCACCGGACCGCTCCGGACCAGCCGCCGGGTGAACACCCGCCGAGCGGGGCATCACCGGGGTGACCGGCCACGCCGCGGGCGGTCCGGACGCCGGCCGGACCCGGAACCACGCCCGCCTCGACCAGACTGAGGAGCCGCCCGATGTCCGACTTCGTCCCCGGGCTCGAAGGAGTCGTCGCTTTCGAAACGGAGATCGCCGAGCCGGACAAGGAAGGCGGCGCCCTCCGCTACCGAGGTGTCGACATCGAGGACCTGGTCGGCCGGGTGTCCTTCGGCAACGTCTGGGGGCTGCTGGTCGACGGGGCCTTCCAGCCCGGCCTGCCGCCGGCCGAACCCTTCCCCGTCCCGGTGCACTCCGGGGACGTCCGCGTCGACGTGCAGTCCGCCCTGGCGATGCTCGCCCCCGTCTGGGGCCTGAAGCCCCTCCTGGACATCGACGAGCGGCAGGCCCGCGACGACCTGGCCCGCGCCGCCGTGCTGGCGCTGTCCTTCGTGGCCCAGTCCGCCCGGGGCCAGGGCCTGCCCATGGTGCCGCAGAAGGAGATCGACAAGGCCGAGACCGTCGTCGAACGCTTCATGCGGCGCTGGCGCGGCGAGCCCGACCCGCGTCATGTGCGGGCCGTCGACGCCTACTGGACCTCGGCCGCCGAACACGGCATGAACGCCTCCACCTTCGCCGCCCGGGTCATCGCCTCAACCGGCGCGGACGTGGCGGCGGCGCTCTCGGGCGCCGTGGGCGCCATGTCCGGGCCGCTGCACGGCGGCGCGCCGTCCCGGGTCCTCGGCATGATCGAGGAGATCGAGCGGACCGGCGACGCCACCGCCTACGTCAGACGTGCGCTGGACCGCGGCGAGCGGCTGATGGGCTTCGGCCACCGCGTCTACCGCGCGGAGGACCCGCGCGCCCGGGTGCTGCGGCGGACCGCCAGGGAACTGGCCGCCCCCCGCTTCGAGGTAGCCGAGGCGCTGGAGCGGGCCGCCCTGGAGGAGTTGCACAACCGGCGCCCGGACCGGGTACTGGCCACCAACGTCGAGTTCTGGGCCGCCATCGTGCTGGACTTCGCCGAGGTGCCGGCGCACATGTTCACCTCGATGTTCACCTGTGCCCGGACGGCCGGCTGGTCGGCGCACATCCTGGAGCAGAAGCGCACCGGCCGCCTGGTCCGGCCCTCCGCCCGCTATGTGGGACCGGCCTCCCGGGATCCGCGGGAGATCGCCGGACACGAGACGGTACCGCGCTGACCTGCACCTCGGGCCTCCCGGAGACCGCTCCCGCACACTCACCGACCGCACTCGGTGCGACACGCTCTGACAGTGCCACCTCCCACATATGCCGACAAAGCCGTTCGAGCATGGACGGCGGGAAGAGCAACAGGCAGTCGACAGAGCCGGAGTGAGTCACGTCATGAGCCATCACGTCGTCGTCGCGGGAGCGGGCTACGCAGGCCTCCTCGCGGCCAAACGCCTCGACCGGCGGCTGCGCCACACCGACGCGACCGTGACCCTGCTCAACGCCGACGACCGGTTCGTGGAGCGGGTCCGGCTGCACCAACTCGCCGCCGGGCACCGGCTCCGCGAACTGCCGCTTGCCGAACTGATCGCCGGCACCCGCATCCGGCTCGTCGTCGCCCGCATCACCGCCCTCGAACCCTCACTGCGCGCCGTCCGCATCGACCGCCCGCCGCACGCGGTCGGTTACGACACCCTGGTCTACGCCCTGGGCAGCCGTAGCGCCGTCGACAAGGTGCCCGGGGCCGTCGAACACGCCTGCCCGGTCGCCGAGTCCGGCCAGGCGCTACGGCTCCGGGACCGCCTCGCCGCGATCCCCTCCGGTGGCTCCGTCGCCGTCGTGGGCGGCGGTCTGACCGGGCTGGAGGCCGCCACCGAACTGGCCGAGGCCTATCCCTCGCTCAACGTCCGGCTCCTCGCCGGATCCGAGGTCGGCGCGGGTCTCGCACCACGAGCACGGCAGCACCTGCGGAGCGCCCTGGACCGGTTGCGCATCACCGTGCACCAGCACACCCGGGTCGCCGAAGTCCACCCGGACGCGGTCCGCACCGAAGGCGGTACCGCCTTCGCCGCCGACGCCACCGTCTGGACCACCGGCTTCCGCGCAGCCGCGCTCGCGGAGCAGGCGGGACTGGCCACCGACGGCCTCGGCCGGATGACGGTGGACGCGACCCTGCGCTCCCTCTCCCACCCTGAGGTGTACGCGGTGGGGGACGCCGCCGCGGGGCAGGCCGTCGGCGGCTCCGTCGCCCGTATGTCCTGCCAGGCCGCACTGCCCATGGGGCGGCAGGTGGCCGATGTGATCGCGGCACGGCTGGAGGGCCGGAAACCGTCCCCGGTCAGGATCGGCTACGCCTTCACCAACATCAGCCTCGGCCGCCGCAACGGCATCGTCCAGCTCACCCGGCGCGACGACTCCCCGCGCGGCTCGGTGTTCACCGGCTACCCCGCCGCCGCCTTCAAGGAGGCCGTCGTACGCAGCACCATCCTGGCCGCCCGCCACCCCGGGCCGCTGATCCCCAGCCGGCGGTAGCCCCCGGGCGCCCTCAGGGGGCCGGGGGCAGCGGAAGCCGATCCGTCCGGGCGGGCCGCCGGCTCGGGGTGAGGACTGCCCCCATGCTCGCGACGACGACCAGCAGGATCGCCGTCATCTCGCCGACCGACAGCCACTGGCCCAGCACCAGTACCCCGGCCGTCGCCGCGATGGCCGGCTCCAGACTCATCATGACCGCGAACGTCCCCGCCGGCAGCTTGCGCAGGGCGAGCAGTTCGAGGGTGTAGGGCAGGACCGAGGACAGCAGCGCCACACTCGCCCCGAGGCCCAGGGTCACCGGGTCCAGCAGCGCGGCCCCGGTGGTGGCCACTCCGAGCGGCAGGGTGAGCACGGCGGCGATCGACATCGCCAGGGCCAGCCCGTCCGCCCCGGGGAAGCGCTGCCCGGTGCGGGCGCTGGCCAGGATGTAGACGACCCACAGCCCGCCCGCGGTGAGCGCGAAACCGACCCCCAGCCAGTCCAGGTGGCCGAAGCCGCTCCGGCCGAGCAGGAACACGCCGCCGAAGGCGAGCACCGCCCACAGCACGTTCGCCGCCCGCCGCGAAGCGACCACGGAGAGCGTCAGCGGTCCCAGCACCTCCAGCGTCACCGCCGCCCCCAGCGGAATCCGCTCGATGGAGAGGTAGAACAGCGAGTTCATCCCGGCCAGCGCCACGCCGAAGCCGGTAACCGTCAGCCAGTCGTCGCGCGAGTGGCCGCGCAGCCGGGGGCGGCACACGGCGAGCAGCACGATCGCCGCCACCGCGAGGCGGAGCGTCACCACGCCGAGCGGCCCCGCCCGGGGGAACAGCAGCGCCGCCAGGGCCGAGCCGAACTGGAGCGACACTCCCCCGCCGAACACCAGGACGGCGGCGCCCAGCCGGCCGCGCAGACTCGTCGACCCGGGGGTGGGGGCCGCAGGGCCTTCCTTCCCCGGGTGGTCGGCCGGTGCGAGGCCCGAGGGGGCCGAGGCGCCCGAAGCCGCTGCGGTCGGCGAGTCGCCGCTGTCCAGATCCTTCACCCTCGCACGTTAAGGCCCGCCCGCCCGGCTCCCGGAAGCGGCCCCCCGCATTGCCTCCCGGCCGCCTCAGTTGGCGATCAGCACACCGATGACGGCCAGCCAGCAGAGCCCGACGAGGATCGGCAGCAGCACCATGATCAAGCCGGTCGGCGAGACCTTCAGATAGGCGTCGGTCCCTTCCGAGGCGTGCCATGTCACGATGCGATGGCCGCCGTGCCAGGCCATGTACTCCTCGAGTTCGATCACCGCCGACTTGCGGGCGAGCAGGTACTGCCGCCCGAAACGCAGCATCTGGGAGAAGGCCAGGGAGGTGCCGAACCCGATGATCGCGATGACGATGGCCAAGCCTTTCCCCAAGCTGCCCCCCGCCCCCTCCTTGCCCAGCGAGAACGCGGTGGCCGCTGCTAGGCCCGCGGTGATGTAGAAGAAGTTGTTCAGCTTCTGCCAGTTGGTGTTGTCCTCGTGTTTGTAGAGGTCGACCGAGGTCGCGTACTGGGCGCGCAGCATCGCCTCGCGCGGCTTGCGCCACACCCAGACCACACGCGGCATGCCGTCCGGGGGTGTGAGCCGCGTCAGCTCCTGGAATCCCAGCTTTCGGTGGAAGCGTCCCGAGGTCTCGTTGGGCGGCTGGTCGACGACCGCCGCGATCACCGGCGTCTCCTCCCACCGCTCGAGCACGTGGTAGTAGAGCATCGACGCGATGCCGCGACGCGCCGCCTCTCGAGCCACGCAGATCTGCTTGATCACGAGGAAGCTGCCCAGCGTGCTCTTGATCCTCCGGTTCAGCCACTCGTCGTGCTCGACCTGGTCGGAGCTGTAGGCGAGCAGGAAGGCGAGCACCTCCGTGCCCTTCACCGCCACGTAGAAGTGTTCGGCCGTCGTCAGCCGGGCGAGGTAGTCGTCCTCGGTGTACCCGGAGACCAGGAAGCCGCCCTCGACCGGCACGCTGCTCTCGGCGTCCGCCTGGCTCAGACTCCGCGAGCTGGCGAGCTCGACGATCTGCGCGATGTGCTCCTCACCGGCTCGTAAGACCTCGATCTGCTCTCCGTGTGACCCATGGCCCATTCCACTACTCCCCGTCGATGGCGACGCACAGTGAGTTGCTCAAAGTACCGTGGCCGCGGCCCACTTGACAGGTGACCTCAGAGCTCGGGGTGTGGAACCGGGTCGCGCCGGATACGCCGCAGCGCCGACCGGACGGCTTCTCGGAAGGATCACCGCACCTCCGCCACGAACGGTCCGGGCAGCGCCTCACCCTTCGCCGGGGCTGCTGAACGCCTGTCGGCCGTACCTGAGCCACTCCCGGACCGCCGGGCGGTGGGCGGACCGCCAGACCAGGGCGAGCCGGGCGGGCGCCTCGGCGCCGTCGATGTCGACCGCCCGGAGGCGGTCGCGGTAACCGGCGGCCATCGAGTGGCTGAGGACGGCGACGCCGAGCCCGCGGCCGGCGAGGCCGGCGATGGCGTCGGCTGCGCTCGCCTCCAGCGCGACCACCGGTCGGAGGCCCTGCGCCGCGCACGCCTGCTCGAACACCGTGCGGAGGCCGGTGCCGCGCGGCATGGCCACGAGGGGATGGCGCAGCAGATCCCGCAAGGCGACGCGCGACTCCCCGGCCAGCGGGTGTTCGGCCGGCACCGCGGCGACCAGGCGCTCGCTGACGATGGTCAGCTCGCCCAGCCCCTCCAGGGGATCCGCCGCCGCCCCCACCAGGGCCAGGTCGACACCGCCGGCGCGCACCAGCTCGACGAGGTGGTCGGAGTCGCCCTCCAGCAGCGAGACCTCCACCCCGGGATGGGCTCGGTGGAAGGCGGCGATGGCGTCGAAGAGCGGTGGGATGGTGCAGCCGACGACCATCCCGACCGTGAGCCGCCCCCGGATCAGACCGGTCACCTCGCCGACCGCCTCGCTGACCGCGCCGGCGGCGGCGAGGGCTGCCCGGGCGTGTTCCAGCGCGGCCCTTCCCGCCTCCGTGAGGGTGACCGTGCGCGCGGACCGGTCGAAGAGTTCGGCCCCGAGTTCCCGTTCCAGCTGGCGTATCTGGGCACTGACCCCGGACTGGCTGATGTGCACGCGTTCGGCCGCCCTGGTGAAGTTCCGCTCTTCCGCGACGGTGACGAAGTACTCCAACTGGCGCAGCTCCATGACCGATAATTCTAGTGTCCAGAAGATCCATCTGTTGGACTCATCGTTTTCCAGGGACCACTCTGGAAGCGCGCGACGGGGGACCGCTCCGGAAGCGCGCGAGAGGCATCCAGATCGCGATGAAGGGACCCAACAGTGGCGGACTGCGAGAAGGCCATGCGCCCCGAGGACATCACCCGCTTGTTCGTCGAACGCTCCAACGCCGGGGACGCGGCCGGGGTCGCCGCCCTCTACGAGGAGAACGCGGTGATGGCCTACCCGCCGGGCCAGCAGACGGTGGGCCGCGAGGCCATCCGGGCGCTCTGGGAGAAGGTGCTGGCCAACCGCCCCCGGTTCGAGCCGGAACCGCCGCTGCCGACCCTGGTCAGCGGCGACATCGCCCTCACCGCCACCCCGCCGAAGGACGGCAGCGGCGCCCGGGCGCAGGTGGTCCGCCGGCAGCCGGACGGAAGCTGGCTGCGCGTGCTCGACCAGCCGGAGTTCGTACCGCCCACCGGCTGACGGATCACCCCGCCGGTCGGGACGGCCGCCTGGGGATCAGTGGTGCCGGTCGGTGGGGACCGGCGACGGCCGCATGGGACGACCCCACCCAGTGGCGCGGAATATCTACGCCCGCCGGAAGAGAATTCGGCGCGCGGCGCCGTAAGAATTCCCAGGGCAAGCGGGAGGAGTGTTTCCCCCGAGCCATACGGACCGCCGCCACATGTTAGTGTCGATATCAGTTGCAGTTGTGGTTCCCAGACTTCGAGTGCCCCGGCGGTGGTTTCACCTCGGGCCGCCTCATGTGATTCCGGCTAGTTTGTTTCCGGTGGGTGATCATCTCGGCGACACGGTTCCCGCACGGTGCGGAAACCGATGTACTGCCCCAAAGGAGACATGCCATGGCCACCGGTACCGTCAAGTGGTTCAACGCCGAAAAGGGCTTCGGCTTCATCGAGCAGGACGGCGGCGGCGCGGACGTGTTCGCCCACTACTCGAACATCGTCGCCCAGGGCTTCCGTGAGCTGCTCGAGGGCCAGAAGGTCAGCTTCGACATAGCACAGGGCCAGAAGGGCCCGACGGCCGAGAACATCGTTCCCGCCTGACGCTGAAGCGTATGACGCAGCTGGGGCCCGCATCCTCCGGGGTGCGGGCCCCAGCCGCACATGTTTCCCGCACAGTTCTCCCCCGCGGAAGGATTCCAGCGGTCGGCGCCAGGACGCCACTTCGCGCTGCTGTACCGCAGTCGGCATCCGGGCTCCAAGTCCGCTCCGGCCCCCGTTTTCCGGCCCTGCGCCCGTACGGGTCCGCCGTCGAACAGAATCACTTCCGCATTCCATTCGGCCCGTTTCTTGCAATTCTCCGTGCTGCTCAACCGCTGCGGGAATTCCTTGACATGCGCCGCATCGAGGAAGGTTCCGCATGAACCGCACACGCACGAACGACCGCTTCTCCCGCACCCGTGGCCGCAGCGCCGGCTCCGGACAGGGCGGCCACCGCTCCTCCGGCAGGACGAGCCGCTCGGCCGGCCGCCGGCCCGCTGCGGCGGGCGAGTTCGCCCTCCCCAGAACGACCACTCCCGCACTGCCCGCCGTCGAGACCTTCGCCGAGCTCGACATGCCCGAGCAGCTCCTCGCCGCGCTCAAGGCCGAGGGCGTGACCGTACCGTTCCCCATCCAGGGGGCGACCCTGCCCAACACCCTCGCCGGCCGTGACGCCCTGGGCCGCGGCCGCACCGGCTCCGGCAAGACGCTCGCCTTCGGGCTGGCGCTGCTGGCCCGGACCGCCGGCAGCCGGGCCGAGCCCCGCCAGCCGCTCGCACTCGTCCTGGTACCCACCCGCGAGTTGGCGCAGCAGGTGACCGACGCGCTCACCCCCTACGCCCGGTCGCTGAGGCTGCGGCTGGCCACGGTCGTGGGCGGTATGTCGATCGGCAGGCAGGCAGGCGCCCTGAGGGGCGGCGCGGAGGTCGTCGTCGCGACGCCGGGCCGGCTCAAGGACCTCGTCGAGCGCGGGGACTGCCGGCTCGACCAGGTGGGCATCACCGTGCTGGACGAAGCCGACCAGATGACGGACATGGGTTTCATGCCGCAGGTCACCGCGCTGCTCGACCAGGTGCGTCCGGGAGGGCAGCGGATGCTCTTCTCAGCGACCCTGGACCGCAACGTCGACCGGCTCGTCCGCCGCTATCTCACCGACCCGGTCGTGCACTCGGTGGACCCCTCGGCCAGTGCGGTCACCACGATGGAGCACCACGTGCTGCACGTCCGCGGCGCCGACAAGTACGCCGCCACGACGGAGATCGCGGCGCGGGACGGTCGCGTGATCATGTTCCTGGACACCAAACACGCCGTCGACCGGCTCACCCGGGACCTGCTGGGCAGCGGCGTACGGGCAGCGGCACTGCACGGCGGCAAGACGCAGCCGCAGCGCACCCGCACACTGGCGCACTTCAAGACCGGGCACGTGACCGTGCTGGTCGCCACCAACGTCGCCGCCCGCGGCATCCACGTGGACAATCTCGACCTCGTCGTCAACGTCGACCCGCCGACCGACCACAAGGACTACCTGCACCGCGGCGGCCGCACCGCCCGCGCCGGCGAGTCCGGCCGCGTCGTCACCCTCGTCACCCCGGAACAGCGGGGCGGCATGGCGCGCCTCCTGTCACAGGCGGGCATCCGCCCGCGGATCACCGAGGTGCGCTCGGGGGATGCCGAGCTGAGCCGCATCACCGGCGCGCAAACCCCTCCCGGCAGCCCGGTCGTCATCACGGCGGCGACGGCCGAACGCCCCAAGCGCGACTCCGCCCCCCGTTCCCGGCGCAACCGTCCCTCGCAGGCGACGCGCCGTGCCACCCAGCGCCGGTCCGCCGTGGCCTCCGCCGCCTGAGGGCTGCCCCGCAGTCCCCGGCGGGAATCACCTCCCGCAAGCTGGCGCCCGTCCCGCTCAACCGCACTGGAGGCACTTCTGACACCGGTTCGACAGCCCCGCCAGGCTGTCGCGCCGAGCCGCACCGGCGTCCCGACCGTCTCCTTGAAGACCGCGTTCTCGTCCCGTTCCTCCTTCACCCTGTGAGGCCTCCATGCGCTGTGTCATCGCCCGCTTCCCGTTCGAGCTGACGAAGAGCGAGGTGCTGGAAAAAATGAAGGGCGTCAAACCGGAACCGATCACCGGGGAGTCCGTGACCATCGGTCGCCGCCAGTACCCCGCCAAGCAGGTGGGGGCCGTCATCACCCGCCAGGACCGCCGTGATTTCAGCGCCGGCGAAGTCGTCCGGGCCATGACCCTTCTCGGTTTCGTCTGCCGACCGACCCCGCAGGAGGCGCCCATGCCCTCCGCCAGCCCGGTCCAGCAGGCGTCCGATCTGCTCGGAGGCCCCGCGGCGGTCTGACCGCCGAGCAGGCGGGAGCCGTATCCGAACAACAGCGAGGGCCCGACCGGCACGCCGGTCGGGCCCTCCGCATGTCCCCAGCCCGCCGCCGCGGCGGCGGCCCGGTGGCCGGAGCAGCTGGGGTCGCCCCGTCGCACCCTCCCGGGGCCCGAACCTCGCCCCGGTATCGGGCGGCCGGGCCGACGCGGCGGGCCGACCCGGCGTTAAGGTCGGCAGACGTGCAGTTCCTTCGGGGCCCTGGTGGCGTTCGACGCCAGGGCCTCCAAGCGCTCCAGAGAGGTGCGATGACAGCGGACGATCCGATCGGCCGTCTCGAGGACGACGACTATCCCGCATACACCATGGGACGGGCAGCCGAGATGCTCGGCACCACCCCCGGCTTCCTCCGCGCCATCGGCGAGGCACGGCTGATCACCCCGCTCCGTTCCGAGGGGGGCCACCGGCGCTACTCCCGGTACCAGTTGCGCATCGCGGCCCGCGCCCGGGAACTCGTCGACCAGGGCACCCCCATCGAGGCCGCCTGCCGCATCATCATCCTCGAGGACCAGCTCGAGGAAGCCCAGCGCATCAACGCCCAGTACCGCCGGGCCGCGGGCGAACCGCACCCGCCGACCACCGACTGAGCCGGGCGCGGCGGGAGCCGGCGAGCACCGCTCGCCCGCCGGCTCGGTTCCGCGCCGGTCCGATCAGGGAGCGGCCCCCCGGTCCGTCCCCGGCTGCCGCTCCAGGGCCTCGGCCAGCACCTCGGCCAGGTGCCGGGCCCGGCGGTCGGAGAGCTGCTCGACCTGCGTACGGCAGGAGAAGCCGTCCGCCAGGACCTCCGTCCCCGGGCCGGCGCCCCGGACGGCCGGGAGGAGCTGTTCCTCGGCGCAGGCCACCGACACCTCGTAGTGGCCCTTCTCGAAGCCGAAGTTCCCGGCCAGGCCGCAGCAGCCACCGCTCAGTTCCCCGGTCAGCCCGGCGCGTTCGCGCAGCTTCCGCTCGGCGTCCTGGCCGAGCACGGCGTGCTGGTGGCAGTGGGTCTGCCCGACCACCTCGCGGTCCAGGCGGGGCGGCTGCCACTCGGGCGCGTACCGCTCCAGCGCCTGGGCGAAGGTGCCCACGGAGTCGGCGAGCCGCTGGGCGCGCGGATCGTCCCCGAGCAGTTCGGGGAGGTCGGTCCGGAGGGTGGCGGTGCAGCTGGGCTCCAGGCCGACGATCGGCAGGCCTGCCTCCAGCGCCGGGGCCACCGCGTCGAGGGTGCGGCGCATGACCTGGCGGGCCTGGTCGAGCTGCCCGGTGGAGACCCAGGTCAGACCGCAGCAGACCGGCTCCGGCGGTACGAGCACCCGCAGGCCGGCGGCCTCCAGCACCTCGACGGCGGAGTGGCCGACGGACGGGGAGAGGTGGTTGGTGAAGGTGTCGGGCCAGAGCACCACCGCCGGCCCCGTTCCGTCCTCGCCCGCCGCCGGTCCCTCGGCCGACGCGGCCCCAGGCCAGCCCGCCCGGCCCCCGCCGGTCCCGGCCCGCTTCCGCCACCACCTGGTGAACGGTTCGGGGGCCAGCTCCGGAATGCTCCGCTCCGGGGCGATTCCACCGGCGAGCTTGGCCAGCGCCGCCAGCGGACGGACCCGGGCCGCGGCGTTCAGCGGGCGGGCCAGTGGGGCCGCCGCGCGGAGCCACCGGGGCAACCGGCCCATGGCGTAGTGCGAGGCCGGCCGCAGCCGGCCCTGGTAGTGGTGGTGGAGGAACTCCGCCTTGTAGGTGGCCATGTCCACGCCCACCGGGCAGTCGGTGCGGCAGCCCTTGCAGGACAGGCAGAGGTCCAGCGCCTCCCGGACCTCCTCCGACCGCCAGCCGTCGGTGACCACCTCGCCGCCGAGCATCTCGTGGAGCAGCCGGGCCCGACCACGCGTGGAGTGCTGCTCCTCGCCCGTCGCCCGGAAGGACGGGCACATCACCCCCGAGCCGGACGGCGCGGTGTCGCGGCACTTGGCGACGCCCACACAGCGGCGGACGGCGGCCGAGAAGTCGCCGTTGTCGTGCGGGTAGCCGAAGGCCACGTCCACCGGCTGCTTCGGCAGCACCTCGAAGCGCAGGTTGTCGTCCATGCGGTGCGGGCGGGCCAGCATGCCCGGGTTGAGGCCGTTGGCCGGGTCCCAGAGGTCCTTGAAGTCCTCGAAGAGCCGCACCATCCGCGGGCCGTACATCCTGGGCAGCAACTCGGCCCGCGCCTGGCCGTCGCCGTGCTCCCCGGAGAGCGAGCCGCCGTGCTCCACCACGAGGTCGGCCAGGTCCGTCGAGAAGTCCCGGAAGCGCCCGATACCCGCCGGGGTGAGCAGGTCGAAGTCGATCCGGACGTGGATGCAGCCGTCCCCGAAGTGCCCGTACGGCGCTCCCCGCAGCCCGTGCTGGACCAACAGCGCACGGAAGTCGCGCAGGTAGCCGCCGAGCCGGGCGGGCGGGACGGCGCAGTCCTCCCAACCGGGCCAGGCCTCGCTGCCGTCCGGCATCCGGGTGGCGGTGCCGGAGGCGTCCTCCCGGATCCGCCACAGGGCCCGCTGTTCGGCCTGGGTGGTGACCACGGTGTGGTCGGTGGTGGCCTCACCGGCCACCCGGCACAGCTCCTCCGCCCGGGCCCGTGCCTCCTCCGGGGAGTCACCTCCCATCTCCACGAACAGCCAGGCGTCACCGCGGGGCAGCAGCCGGGCCTCGGTGGGCGGCACCAGGTCCGAGGCCATGCCCTCGACGGTGAGCGGAGAGTGCGGCAGCAGGGTGTGCGCGGCCTCGGCGGCGGAGCCCTCGTCCGAGTAGCCGAGCACCGCGAGCACCCGGGCCGCGGGCGGGGTGACCAGGCGCACCGCCGCCTCGGTGATGACCCCCAGGGTGCCCTCGCTGCCGGTGAAGGCGCGCGCCCAGTTCCGGTCCTTCTCCGGCAGCAGTTCGTCCAGCGCGTAGCCGGAGATCCGGCGCGGCAGCTCGGGGAAACCGGTGCGCAGGAGGGCGAGGTGGCGGCTGACGAGGTCGTCCGCCCCGAGCCGGAGATTCGCCGGCAGGCCCTCGTCCCCCCGGCCGAGCCGGACCCGGTCGCCGCCGTAGGTGAGCACGTCCAGGCCCTCGACGTTGTCGGCGGTGGTGCCCCAGGCCACGGAGTGTGAGCCGCAGGAGTTGTTGCCGATCATTCCGCCGATGGTGCAGCGGCTGTGGGTGGACGGGTCCGGCCCGAAGGTCAGACCGTGCCGGCCGGCGGCCGAGCGGAGCCCGTCGCAGATCACCCCGGGCTGGACGGTGGCGGTGCGCGCCTCCGGGTCGATCGAGGTGATCTGGTTCATGTGCCGGGTGAAGTCCAGGACGATCCCGGTGCCGGTCGCCTGGCCGGCGATCGAGGTGCCGCCGCCGCGGGCCACCACGGCGGTTCCCTGGTCCCGGCAGACGGCCAGCGCCGCGGCGACGTCCTCGGCGTCCCGTGGCGCGACCACGCCCACCGGGACCCGCCGGTAGTTCGAAGCGTCCATCGTCATCAGCGCACGGCTGGTGGCGTCGAAGGACACCTCGCCGCGCACTCGCCGTCGGAGCTCCTGCTCCAGTCCTCGCACATCCCGCAGATCAGCCATGGGCCTAGAGTGCCGGACGAAACCGACTCGGCAGGACACCCATCTCACCCGGTGGACAGGTGGTCGGACAGGCAGGCCGGACTGGTTAGTCTTTCTTCCGTGGCTGAGATCCGGATTCCCACTGACATCAAGCCCGCCGACGGACGTTTCGGCTCGGGTCCCTCCAAGGTGCGGACTGAGGCGCTGAGCGCGCTGGCCGCCACCGGTGAATCGCTGATGGGCACCTCGCACCGCCAAGCCCCCGTGAAGGACCTGGTCGGCCGGGTCCGGGAAGGCGTCGGCGAGCTGTTCTCGCTGCCGGAGGGGTACGAGGTGGTGCTCGGCAACGGCGGTTCGACCGCCTTCTGGGACATCGCCACGCACGGCCTGATCGAGCGGAAGTCGCAGCACCTCAGCTTCGGTGAGTTCTCCTCGAAGTTCGCCAAGGCCGCCAAGGCCGCCCCCTGGCTCGACGAACCGACCGTGATCTCCTCCGACCCCGGCAGCCACCCACAGCCGGAGGCGGAGGCGGGAGCGGACGTCTACGCCCTCACCCACAACGAGACCTCCACCGGGGTCGCCGCCCCGATCGAGCGGGTCGCCGGGGCCGACGAGGGATCGCTGGTGCTGGTGGACGCCACCTCTGGCGCGGGCGGCCTGCCCGTCGACATCGCGCAGACGGACGTCTACTACTTCGCCCCGCAGAAGTCCTTCGCCGCCGACGGCGGCCTGTGGCTGGCGGTCTTCTCCCCCGCCGCGCTGGAGCGCGCGGCCCGGGTGCACGCCAGTGGACGGCACGTGCCGGAGTTCTTCTCGCTGCCCACCGCGATCGACAACTCCCGCAAGAACCAGACGTACAACACGCCCGCACTCGCCACCCTATTCCTCCTCGCCGACCAGTTGGACTGGCTCAACGGCCAGGGCGGTCTGGAGTGGGCGGTGCGGCGGACCGCGGACTCCTCGTCCCGGCTCTACGGCTGGGCTGAGAAGTCCCCGCACGCCAGCCCCTTCGTCACCGACCCGGCTCAGCGCTCGCAGGTCGTCGGCACCATCGACTTCAGCGACGACATCGACGCCTCGGCCGTCGCCAAGGTGCTGCGCGCCAACGGCGTCGTGGACACCGAGCCGTACCGCAAGCTGGGCCGCAACCAGCTGCGGATCGCCATGTACCCGGCCGTGGAACCGGCCGACGTGGAGGCGCTGACCGCCTGCGTCGACTACGTGATCGAGCGACTGTAGGACTACCGCCCCGCCGCGGCGAAGCGGCACGGCGGGTCCTCCAGACCGCCTCGCCGCGGCGGGGCGGTCTGGAGGAGCGCCACGAGATACCAGACACCGCCCTTCAGGACGATGCCCAGGGGACGCAGTTCCCGCCGCGCCTCACCGGCCCAGCGCCGGTAGTGGGCGAGCACCACCCGCTCCTCCCACACCGCCCGCGCGAGCACACCCAGATGCTCCACCGGATCGGCGCGCCGGAACCAGCCAGGCGCGTCCAGGTGGAACCGGTCGGAAATGCGCAGGGCCCGCTGCGCCGGCCCATCCGGCATGGAGATGTTCACCGGCCGCCTCGACGGTCGTGAGGGCGCCTTCGCCGTGGAGGAGCGCGGCTCGTTCGACGAGGAATCCACCGTGCACTGCGCCTTCGAGGTCGTGGCCGGTTCCGGCACCGGAGAGCTGACCGGACTGCGCGGCACCGGCCGCTTCACCGCCCGGCACGGCGAGACGCCCGTCGCCTACACGTTCGACTACGAACTGGGCTGATCACGGAGCGCAGCGGCCCCGGAAGGCCGCGGCCCCGGGGAGCGTTCCCGCCAGCGGAGCGGTCCCCACGGGGTCAGCGACGGCGGACGAGCCGGCGCAACCCCATCACCACGGCGGTCGCCATGCCGAAGGTGAGCGCGGCGAGCACCAGATTGCGGTTCTCCCGGCCCTCCGACTCGCTGCCCGCCGCGTCACCGGCCGGCCCGCGCTCGGCGCCGTTGCCGCCCTGCCGCCCCCGTGCGGAGTCCGGCAGCAGCTCACCGCTCAGGTCGATCCTGGTCACGGTGGACCGCTCGCCTTCCGTGCCGTACATCAGCGCCCGGCCGTCCGGAGTGAACGTCACCGACTCGCCCTGGCGCTGCATCGGCAGGCCCGGCGCGCCCAGCCACTCCGGCCGACCGTCCCGCCAGCGGTACATCGCCGCCTGGAAGTAGCCGCGCACCACCAGCCGGCTGCCGTCGGGGGACAGCGCCGCGTCGGTCGCCCACAGGTCCACCTCGGAGATCCGCCGGAAGGTGTTGACCTTGGAGGCGGACAGCTCCTTCGGGCCCTCGTACAGGCCGCCGCCGTCCTCGTGCTTGCTGATGACGTAGGCCCTGCCCGTCTTCGGGTCCACGACGAGCGACTCGGCGTCGCGTGGGCCGTCCTGATAGCGGACGGTGTAGCGGGTGGGGGTGAGCGTGGTGTCCGCCAGTTCCTCCGGCTCGGGGAACTCGTAGATCCACACCTCCGGCCAGCTGCCGTTGAGGTTGTCACCGATGTCCCCGACGTAGATCCGGTTGTCCGGGCCGATGGAGATCGCCTCCACATCGCGCGGCTCGATCCCGCTGAGCGTGACCGTCGCCACGGTGCGGCCGGAGGCGCTGTCCACCGCGTAGACGTACGGGCCGTCGTCGCTGTCGTTGTGTGTCCAGTAGATACCTGGGTGCCTCCGGCTGGCGGCGAGGCCGCTGGACTCGGTGATCCGGGGGTCCTCGATGGTGAACGAAGCCGGTGGGTCTCCGGCCGGCGAAGGCGCCGCGGGGGCGGCTTGGGCCGTCGCGGGCAGGAGGGCCATCACCACCGCGCCGAGGGCACACAGAAGCGAACGCATGACAGAAGAGTATGCAGTTGGGCGGGGGTGCCGGGGTTGCCGCCGGTGGGTGGCGGTGCGGGGGCGGGCGCGGGGCGGGCCCGGTTCACCAGGCGAATGCCTCGGGCGACGGGCCGGGGCCGGGGAAGATCTCGTCCAGCGCGGTGAGCAGCTCCTGGTCGAGGTCCAGCTCCAGCGCACGCAGCCCGCTCTCCAGCTGGGCCATGGTGCGCGGACCGACGATCGGGCCGGTCACCCCGGGGCGGGTCAGCAGCCAGGCCAGGCCGACCTCGCCCGGCTCCAGGCCGTGCTTGCCGAGCAGGTCCTCGTACGCCTGCACCTGCGCACGGATGGCACTGTTGGCGAGTGCCGTCGCCGAGCGGCCGGAGGCGCGGCGCTTGCCTTCGTTCTCCTTCTTCAGGACCCCGCCGAGCAGCCCGCCGTGCAGCGGCGACCAGGGGATGACCCCCATGCCGTAGCCCTCCGCCGCGGGGATGACCTCCATTTCGGCGCGACGCTCGGCCAGGTTGTACAGGCACTGTTCGCTCACCAGTCCGTAGGAGCCCAGCCGCTGGGCGGTCTCGTTGGCCCTGGCGATGTGCCAGCCGGAGAAGTTGGAGGAGCCGGCGTAGAGGATCTTGCCCTGTCGCACCAGGACGTCCATCGCCTGCCAGATCTCCTCGAAGGGAGTGTTCCGGTCGATGTGGTGGAACTGGTACAGGTCGATGTGGTCGGTCTGGAGACGCCGCAGGGAGGCGTCGACGGCGCGCCGGATGTTCAGTGCCGACAGCCGGTCGTGGTTGGGCCAGGGCTCGCCGTCGGCGCCCATGTTCCCGTAGACCTTGGTGGCGAGGACCACCTTGTCCCTGCGGGAGCCGTCCTTGGCGAACCAGTTTCCGATGATCTGCTCGGTGCGGCCCTTGTTCTCGCCCCACCCGTAGACATTGGCCGTGTCGAAGAAGTTGACGCCCGCGTCGAGCGCGGCATCCATGATCGTGTGGCTGGTGGTTTCGTCGGCCTCGGGACCGAAGTTCATCGTCCCGAGGACGAGTCGGCTGACTTTGAGTCCGGTCCGTCCGAGCTGCGTGTACCTCATGGCACGCCAGCCAACGCCCTCACGTCCGGCAAGGCAAGTACCCCCCGCCTGCGGGCAGGCGGAACAGCCGACCGGGGTCAGCCGAGCGCGGAGGCCACGGCCACGACGATCAGCGTCAGCACCAGGGCGCCGCTGACGATCCAGGTACGAGTCTTCGGGTCCACGCTTCGAGACTAGACCCCCCGCCGGAAGCCCCGCGCCGAGGGCGGCCGACGCCGCTCCCGGCCGGTTCGGTCAGGCGTTGAGCGGCCAGCTCTGCAGCGTCTCGTACTGCGGCTGCTCCCCCTCCACGCCGCTCACCGGCAGCAGGCTGCGGACCAACGTCAGCTCTCCGGCGAGCCATGGGGCTCCGGAGAACCCGGCCAGGGCGTCGACGAACGGTCGTAGATCGGTCCGCGTCCGGTCCCGGCTGCGCGCGATGGTCAGATGCGGGGTGTAGGCGCGATGGCCGCCCATCGGCAGCCCCGCCCGACGTCCTGCCGCGCTCGCGGTGTCCGCCAGCCGGGCCATCGCCCGCCGGTCCCCCTCCGCACCGATCCACAGCGCCCGGTGTGTGAACCGGCCCGCGCCGCAGAGCCGCATCTCGTACGGCCGATGCCGACGGGCCGCCCGCCCCAGCCGTTCCCGCAGCTCGGGAAGGAGACCGTCCTCGACCTCGCCGTAGAAGGCGAGGGTGAAGTGCCATGTGCCGGGCTGGATCCAGCGCAGTTCCTCCGCCCGCGGCAGCCGGCGCAGCCGCCGCACGGCGGTGGCGACCTCGGCCATCACGCCCTCCGGGGGCAGCACCGCAGCGAAGAGTCTCATAGCCGTAGTGTCGCGCACCCCGCACCGGAGCGGGAGGCGTCGTCCCGCGGCCCGTGGGGCCGCGGGACCGCCCGCCGCGTCAGGCGGCCGGCGCCAGCTGCTTCTCCCGCGCCCGCGGCACGAACCGCACGTGGCGGCGTCCGGGCCGCAGGTCGACCTGGAGCTTGAGCCCGCCGACCCGGGCGAGCATCAGCCCGACGAAGACCGCGGCCGCCGCGGAGACCACCCCGCCGGCCATGAAGCCGATCCGGGCCCCGAACGCGTCGGTCACCCAGCCGACCAGTGGGGCGCCCAGCGGGGTGCCGCCCATGAAGACCATCATGAACAGGCTCATCACCCGGCCGCGCATCGCCGGATCGGTGGCCAGCTGGACGCTGGAGTTCGCGGTGACGTTGATGGTCAGGCCGAACATGCCGATCGGCACCAGCAGCATCGCGAAGAGCCAGAAGGTCGGAGCCAGCGCCGCCGTGATCTCCAGCACGCCGAACAGCAGCGCCGCCCCGGCGAGCAGCCGCATCCGGGAGGTGCCGCGCCGGGCGGCGAGCAGCGCCCCCGCCAGCGAGCCGGTGGCCATGAGGGTGTTGAGCAGCCCGTACATGCCGGCGTCGCCCTGGAAGACGTCGTCCACGAAGGCGGTCAGCCAGATCGGGAAGTTGAAGCCGAAGGTACCGATGAAGCCGACCAGGATGATCGGCCAGATCAGCTGAGGACTCTCCGCGACGTAGCGCAGGCCCTCGCGGAGCTGGCCCTTGCCGCGCGGTGTCGGCTTGACCTCGTGGAGCTCGCTGCGGCGCATCAGCAGGAGACTGGCGACGGGCGCGACGAAGGAGAGTCCGTTGAGCAGGAACGCCCAGCCACTCCCGAAGGCCGTGATCAGGACGCCGGCCACGGCCGGGCCGACCAGTCTTGCCGACTGGAAGTTGGCCGAGTTCAGGCTGACGGCGTTCCGCAGGTCCTCCGGGCCGACCATCTCGACGACGAAGGCCTGCCGCGCCGGGTTGTCGACGACGGTGACCAGACCGAGCAGGAAGGCCATCAGGTAGACGTGCCACACCTGTACGTGCCCGCTGAGGGTGAGGACGGCGAGCGCCAGGCCGGTGAGGCCCATCGCGGACTGCGTCATCAGCAGCAGCTTCCGCTTGGGGAAGCGGTCGGCGATCACACCGCCGTACAGCCCGAGGAAGAGCATCGGGAGGAACTGGAGGGCGGTGGTGATACCGACCGCCGTGGAGGAGCCGGTGAGGCTCAGGACCAGCCAGTCCTGAGCGATCCGCTGCATCCAGGTACCGGTGTTGGAGACCACCTGGCCGGTGGCGAAGAGCCGGTAGTTGCGGATCCGCAGTGAGCTGAAGGTGCCCTTCCGCTCCTTCTCGACCCGCGGAAGGGTCGGGGCGGCGTCCCGGGCGTCCGCCGGGCGGGGGGCGCCGGTGCGGCTGCCGGAGCCGCCGGTCTCGTCGGGCGGCCGAGGGTCACCGCTCCGATCGCCGCCGGTGTCGGCGGCGGGTATGTGTTCGGGTTCTGGTGCGGGTGCGGAGTCTGCTCCGGGTCCCGTACTCAAGTGCGTTCGCCTCCTAGCCATGAGGGAGTCGGTCGTCGTGTCGCCCCGCTTCGGCGTCCCTCTTCGGTCGTCACAGATGTGCGAGCTTCTCCAACACCGGAGCGGCTGCTCGCAGCGCCGCCCACTCCTCATCGTCGAGCCCCTGGGCCAACTCGGCGAGCCAGGCGTTCCGCCGTCGGCGGCTCTCTTCGAGCATGCTTTCGGCTCGCTCGGTCTGGGTGACCACCTTCTGCCGCCGGTCCTCGGGGTGCGGTTCGAGCCGCACCAGTTGCTTCGCTTCGAGCAGGGCGACGATCCGCGTCATCGAGGGCGGCTGCACATGCTCCTTGCGGGCGAGTTCGCCGGGGGTGGCGGAGCCGCAACGGGCCAGGGTGCCGAGCACGGACATCTCGGTGGGGCTGAGCGACTCGTCGACCCGTTGGTGCTTGAGACGTCGGGAGAGGCGCATCACCGCAGAGCGGAGAGCGTTCACCGCAGCCGTATCGGCTGCGGATTGGTCATCCGCGGGCAGATCGCGGGGGCGTACCGGCATGTTCGTTAGAGTAACTCATTACTCTATCTAAATACCAACCGCGGCACACGTGCTCGCGGCTCTACTCACCCATACGGGTGAGGCGACTCCGCGAAGTGACACACATCGGGGCCGTGGACGGCGAACGTACTGCCATGGGATCGGAAGTGCTCAGCCTGCGACTCGATCGCGAGCTTCTCGAACGGGTCCGGAAGCATGCGGCCAAACGCGGAATGAGCGTCCAGGACTACGTGACCCGGACGCTCATCCGCGACGACTTCGACGAACGCTTCAACAGCTCGGTGGACGAGACCAGGCGCTTCTACGGCGTCTCCTGACCGCCGGGCGCCGGCTGCCCTCGTCCTGAACGATCAGCCGATGCCCAGGATCTGCTCGATGGGATGCAGCAGGAAGTAGACCAGGAAGCAGACACCCACGACGTTCAGCAGCCAGGGGATGGACCGGAAGCGGCCGGTGGCACTCCGGAAGAGGATGAACGACAGCACCCCCAGACCGATGCCGTTGGTGATGCTGTAGGTGAACGGCATCGCGATCATCGTCAGAAACGCCGGGGCCGCGATCGTGAAGTCGCTCCAGTCGATCTCCTTCACATTGCTCGCCATGATCAGGAAGCCGACGGCGACCAGCGCGGGCGTCGCCGCCTGCGAGGGCACGACCAGGGCCAACGGGGTGAACACCAGCGCCAGCAGGAAGAGGCCGCCGGTCACGAGGTTCGCCAGTCCGGTCCGCGCCCCCTCCCCGACACCGGCCGTGGACTCCACGAAACAGGTGTTGGCCGAAACCGAGCCCAGGCCGCCTCCGGCGACCCCCACCCCGTCCACCATGAGGATCCGGCCCATCCCCGGCAGCTGCCCCTGCCGATCGGTGAGCCCCGCCTCCTCACCGACACCGATGATGGTGCCCATCGCGTCGAAGAAGCCGGAGAGCAGCACGGTGAAGACGAAGAGCACCCCGGTGATCAGCCCGACCTCCCGGAAGCCCCCGTAGAGGCTCACCTGGCCGAGCAGCCCGAAGTCCGGAGTGTCCACGATCCGACGCGGCACACCGGGGACGGTCAGTCCCCAGCTCTTGTCGGGGACGTTCGCCACGCTGTTGATCACGATCGCCAACACCGTGGTGGTGACGATGCTGATCAGGATCGCTCCCCGGGCCTTCCGCAGCAGCAGGACGAAGGTCAGCGCCAGCCCGATCACGAAGACCAGCACCGGCCAGCCCTCCAGGCGGCCCGCCGTGCCAAGCCCCAGGGGGACTGAGGTGTGCGCGGCGTCCGGGTTCCGGGTGACGAAGCCGGAGTCCACCAGTCCGATGAGCGCGATGAACAGGCCGATGCCGATCGCGATCGCCCGCCGCAGGCTGTTCGGGATCGCGTCGAGCACCCGCTGCCGGAGGCCGGAGGCCACCAGGATCATCAGCACCAGGCCGGCGAGGACCACCATCCCCATCGCGTCCGGCCAACTCATCTGGGGGGCGAGCTGGAGCGCCACGACGGCGTTGATACCGAGCCCGGCGGCGAGCGCGATGGGCACGTTGCCGATCAGGCCCATGAGGACCGTGGTCAGCCCCGCCATCAGCGCGGTGCCGGTGACCAGCTGGCCGCTGTCCAACTGATGGCCGAACTTGTCCGTGCCGGCCCCGAGGATGATCGGGTTCAGCACCAGGATGTAGGCCATCGCAAAGAAGGTGGCCAAGCCACCTCGGATCTCACGCGGGACGTTCGAGCCCCGTCGAGAGATCTGGAAAAACCGGTCGAGAGCGTTCTTGGGTGTGGCGTCGGGTGGCTGAACAGCGTCGACCGGCGAATTGGCCGAGGGGGGCATGGACGACCTCAGTGGTACGGGGCCTGGAACGGCGAGGGGCCGGGCTTGGCCTTGAACATGAACAACCGGATCCGGAATAGATGATCCTACGAAAGAATCCAGTCAGATCCGGAACCGGTTCAGTATGAACGCATAAGCAGCTAGATCACCATCTCCGCGCGTAGACATGGGGGTGGGTGGTGTGGTGGGTGGTGGCGGGGCTGGTTTTGGTGGGCTGGTGTTTCTGGGGTGGGTGGGTGGTGCGGGGGCGGGTCCTGCGTGGGTGGGGGTGCCGCGACCGTCTATTTACGGGGCCGTGCGGGCCGGTCTTCCGGCTCTCTCGCCGTCCGCCCCGCAAATACACGGCAGCGTCTCGGCACCCCCACCCACTCCGGCCCCACCCCCTCCCGCCGTCTCCCCGCTGGCCCACCGACTCCGGTCTCCTGGTGGCTTCCACCCTCTCTCCTCTGCCTACCGGCTCCGGTCCCCAGCGGCTTCCCACCCTCCCCCGCCGCCCACCGACCCCGGTCCCCTAGCGGCTTCCCGCCATCCCCCCATCAGGACACTGGTTCCGGTTCCGGCGGCTTACGGTGCTTCTTGCCGTGGTCCGTCGGCGCCCCTGCCGCCACCGGTTTGCGCGCGGCCGGGAGGTCGTGAGACGGGTGCGCGTACGCGAGGAGTCGACGTTCCGGGAGAGGTGGCGGCGGCAAGCCGCTAAAACCGGAGCCGGTGGGCGGAGGCGGGACGACGTGAGGGGGTGGGGCCGGAGTGGGTGGGGGTGCCGAGACGCTGCCGTGTATTTGCGGGGCTCTACAACGGAAACGGCTCCCACCAACCCGCACGGCCCCGTAAATAGACGGTCGCGGCACCCCCACCCACGCAGGACCCGCCCCCGCACCACCCACCCACCCCAGAAACACCAGCCACCGAGACCCCGCACCCACCCGGCAACAGCAACAACACCCCACCAAGCAAACCGCGCACGGTACCAAGCCCCGTGCGGTGCCCAGCCATTCCGCACGGCGCTCTAAGCTGGGCGCATGAAGAAGTGGACCCCCAGGCACGAGGCCCCGGAGCCCCTTGAGGGCAACGTCGTGGCGGTCGTCACCGGCGGCACCGTCCTCTGGCTGGTCCTGTTCCTCGTCCAGCTCCCCTTCTGGGGCTGGTACTCCAGGCACGGCCATCAGTGGTGGTTGTGGACCTGCCTGGCCGGGGCGGGCCTGGGAGTCATCGGCATCTGGTACGTCCGGGGCCGCGACGCCGCCCTCAGGCGGGCCGCCGCGGCGGAGGCCGCCGAGAGCGCGGCGGCGGTGCCGTCCGAGACTCCGGCCGGTGCGACGAGGGCCGCCGAGGGCCCCTCCTCCGACAACCGTGGCCGGTAACGGCCAGCCGGGTGCCTGAGCCGGAGGGGCGCACCGTACCGTCTCCTCCATGACGCAGCGGGCCCAGATCGACATCGAAGAGCCGGAACCGGACGGACGTATCCACATCCGGTCCGACATCGGGGGGATCCAGGTGACCGAACCCACCCCGGTGGAAGGCTCGTCACAGCCGGCGGCGCGGGGGCTGACGGCCGCCGAGGTCGCCGAACGGGTCCGGCGGGGCGAGGTCAACGACGTCCCGGTGCGTTCCTCCCGTTCCACCGCGGACATCGTCCGCGGCAACGTCTTCACCCGCTTCAACGCGATCATCCTGGTGCTCTTCCTGATCATCCTCTCGGTGGGGCCGATCCAGGACGGTCTCTTCGGGTTCGTGATCATCGCCAATACGGCGATCGGCATCATCCAGGAGCTGCGGGCCAAGAAGACGCTGGACAGCCTGGCCGTGATCGGCGAGGCGAAGCCGGCCGTACGGCGGGACGGCGTCACCACCGGGATCCCGACTTCGGAGATCGTGCTCGGAGACCTCATCGAACTCGGCCCCGGCGACAAGTGCGTCGTGGACGGTGAGGTGGCCGAGGCCGACGGGTTGGAGATCGACGAGTCGCTGCTCACCGGGGAGGCCGACCCGGTACTCAAGCGGGCCGGTGACAAGGTGCTGTCCGGCAGCTTCGTGGTGGCCGGCACCGGCGCCTTCACCGCCACCAAGGTGGGCCGGGAGGCCTACGCCGTGCAACTCGCCGAGGAGGCGTCCCGCTTCACTCTCGTCCAGTCTGAGCTGCGCAGCGGTATCAGCCAGATACTGAAGTACATCACCTGGATGCTCGTGCCCGCGGCCGTCGGACTGGTGATCAGCCAGTTGGTGGTGCAGGGACACGACTGGCGGGAGGCGATCCGCCGGATGGTCGGCGGGATCGTGCCGATGGTCCCCGAGGGCCTGGTGCTGCTGACCTCGGTGGCGTTCGCGATCGGTGTCATCCGGTTGGGCCGCAAGCAGTGCCTGGTCCAGGAGCTGCCGGCGATCGAGGGCCTGGCGCGGGTGGACGTGGTCTGCCTCGACAAGACCGGCACCCTCACCGAGGGCGGCATGGACGTCAGCGAGCTGAAGCTGCTGGACGGTTCCGGGGTGGACGAGGCGTACGTGGCGCGGGTGCTCGGCGCGCTGGGGGCCGCCGACCCGCGTCCCAACGCCAGCCTCCAGGCGGTCATCGAGGCGTTCCCGCCGGGCGCCGCGCCCTGGCGGTGCACCGCTTCGCTGCCGTTCTCCTCGGCCCGCAAGTACAGCGGCGCCAGCCTGGCGGAGTCCGAGGGCGGTGTCGAGAGCCGCTGGCTGCTGGGCGCGCCGGACGTTCTGCTGCCGGCCGGAGATCCGGCCCTCTCCGAGGTCGCCGCGCGCAACGCCGAGGGGTTGCGGGTGCTGCTGCTGGCCCGGGTCGAGGAGGGGCGGGCGCTGGAGGATCCGGCGGTGGGCCAGGGCGCCCGGCCGACCGCGCTGGTGGTGCTGGAGCAGCGGCTGCGCTCGGACGCCGGGGACACCCTGCGCTACTTCGCCGAGCAGGATGTCGCGGCCAAGGTGATCTCCGGGGACAACGCGGTGTCCGTCGGCGCGGTCGCCGCGAAACTGGGGTTGCCCGGCTCGGAGGCCCCGGTGGACGCCCGGGACCTCCCCGCCGACCGGGAGCGGATGGCGGGGGAGCTGGATCAGGGCGCGGTCTTCGGCCGGGTCACCCCGCAGCAGAAGCGGGACATGGTGGGCGCTCTGCAGGCCGGCGGTCACACGGTCGCGATGACCGGTGACGGGGTGAACGACGTGCTGGCCCTGAAGGACGCCGACATCGGGGTCTCGATGGGCTCGGGTTCGGAGGCGACCCGGGCGGTGGCGCAGATCGTGTTGTTGAACAACAGCTTCGCCACGCTGCCCTCGGTGGTCGCCGAGGGCCGGCGGGTCATCGGCAACATCACCCGGGTCGCGACGCTCTTCCTGACCAAGACCGTCTACTCGGTGCTGATGGCGTTGCTGGTGGTCTGCTCCCAGGTGCCGTACCCCTTCCTGCCGCGGCACCTGACGCTGCTGTCCTCGCTGACGATCGGGGTGCCGGCCTTCTTCCTGGCCCTGGCGCCCAACAAGGAGCGGGCGCAGCCGCACTTCGTGCGGCGGGTGATGCGGTACGCCGTACCGGCCGGGCTGATCGCGGGCGCCGCCACCTTCCTCACCTACCTGCTGGCGCGGCACCACTACACCGGTGCGGAGGCGCTGGCGGCGGAGACCAGCGCCGCCACCCTGACGCTGTTTCTGATCACGATGTGGGTGCTGGCGATCGTGGCCCGCCCCTACACCTGGTGGCGGTTCGGTCTGGTGCTGGCCATGGGGCTGGGCTTCCTGATCGTGCTGCTCACCCCGTGGCTCCAGGACTTCTTCGCACTGCGGCTGGTGGGCACGGTGATGCCTTGGACGGCGGTGGGCATCGCGGTCGCGGCCTCGGGGCTGCTGGAGGTCGCCTGGCGCTGGGTGGGCAGGAAGTTCCCGGTGGAGGGGCGCTCCCACAGCTCCTGAGAGCGCCCTCCCGGGCTGGCCCGTGATCCCTGGCGGAGCGTGAGCACAGCCCCGGCGCCCCGCCGACCGGCTCAGTTGTCGAACCAGCGGGCCCTGGCGAGTTCCTCGGCCCGGTCGGGGGCTTCGAGCAGGGCTGCCACCTCGAACCGGCGGGACCACTCGCCGGCCGCCCAGGCCAGCCCGGCGGCGAGCCCTTCCAGGGTGGCGGCGTGCAGCGTCCCGTCGGGGGTGAGGCGCCAGTCCAGCTCCACCTCTCCGACGAGCAGCTCCGCGTGTTCGAGGTAGGAGGTCGGGGTGGCCGGGCCGAGGAGGGCTTCGACCGACTCGGGCACGGCGCGTGGTTCGCCTCCGGCGGGCGCCTCGGCGGTGACGGCCTCACTGAGCCGCCGCACCTGGAGAAGTTCGGCGAGGTCGGCGGCGGCCCCGGGCCGCACGGGCAGCAGGGGCCGGCCGGCGGTGAAGGGCATCAGGTCCGGGGCGTCGGCCACCAGCGCGGCCGTGGCGTCGACGACCCGCGGTTCCCCGTCCAGCACGGCGCGCAGTTCGTCCGGCAGGGTGACCTGCTCCGGGTCGAGTTCGGCGAGGGCGCTGTAGAGGCCGTGCAGCTGGGCCGCCGTGACCGGCCGGTCCGGGTCGGCGAGCCGGGCCAGCAGCTCCGCGGAGCCGCCCGGCTCGGCGAGCAGCGCGGCCACCGAGGTACGGACGCCGAGGGCGCGCAGCACCTGCTCGTCGAAGCGGTTGCCCGATTCCTCGGCCCCGCCGAGGCCGGAGGTGTCCGCCGCCTCGTAGAGTCCGGCGAGCAACGGGTCCGCGCCGGCGGCCCGCAGCCCCGCCGGGCGGCGGCCGTCGAGCACCGGGTGCCCGCGCAGCCACCAGGCGGTGTACGGGCGCACGGTCTCGGTCGTGCCGTCGGGCAGCAGCACCCGCACCGGGGTGGTGAGGGCGTCCCGCAGCGGCGGCTGGGCGAGCATGGCGAGCGCCTGCGGCCAGGCGTCGTCGGCGACGAGGTCGAGGTCCCGGACGGCGACGATCTCGGTGGCGACCGGTGGTACGGGGGTGTCCGGCAGCTGGTCGAGGACGTCCTCGCACCAGACGTCCACCGAGTCCAGCAGCCCGGCGTCGTCGGGCTCGGCGAAGTCGCTGTCGCGCGGTTCCAGTTCGTCCGGGTCGAGCACCACGTCCGTGGCGCGCACCAGCGCGAAGTCGGCGAGCACCCCGACGGCGGCGAGCGGCTGCTCGCCCCACCGCTCGGCGAGCTCCGCGTCGCAGGCGGCGAGTTCGTCCTCGCGGATCACCCGCTGGAAGGCGCTGCCCGGCAGGACGAGTTCGCCCGCGGGGGCGAGTTCGCCGTCCTCGTCCGGTAGCGCGAGTTCGGCGAGCCAGGGCTCCTCGCCCGGCTCGAGTTGGGCGTCCCGGGCCAGGGCGAGCACGGTTTCCGCGAGCTCCTCCGGGTCCAGGGTGGTGGTCTCGTCCCACAGCTCCTCCCCTTCGAGGGAGTCGGCGACGGCCGCCCGCACCTGGGGGCTGGTGAGCACGGCGCGGGGCGAGGCGGGGGTGGCGCCGAGCTTCTCCAGGAGCGGGTGGGCGGCGTCGGGGTGCGCGACCTTGAGGCCCAGACGGGTCAGGGTGGTGGCGTTGGGGGAGTCCTCCGGGGCCGGGGCGCTGCCCGGCAGCGGCAGCAGGACCTGCCGCGGGCCGATGGTGGTGCGGCCATCGGCCAGCGGCACCGGGAGGCCGCTGAGGCGGTCGGGGTCGGTGCCGGAGAGGCTGTCGTAGAGCCGCCGCCACCAGTCGGGTTCCCGCTCGACCCCGGCGAGCCGGTCGATGGCCTCCCCCAGCGGCACCCTTGCGACACCGAGCGAGCGGAGTTCGGGGCGGCGTTCCAGACCGGCCGGCAGCAGGCCGGGGAAGATCTCGGCGAGCACCGCGACGGTCTCGGCGCCGGCGCCCTCGACGAGTTCCGCCTCGGTGGGTTTGAGCGCGCGCCGCCGGCTCTCCCAGCCGGCGGTGAGGGCCTCCCCGTCCCAGGAGCCGGCCAGGCCGCCGGTCGGCGGTTCGCCGGCGGTCTCCGCGGGTTCCTCAGCGGGGCCCTGGGCGGGGGCCGCCGCCGGGAGGAACGGGACGGACGGCAGCAGCCGCAGCACCTGGGCGCGCAGCTCGCCGTCCAGCTCGCCCCGGCCGAGCGGTCCGGGCACGAGGTCGACGGTGCCGGTGCCCACCGGCTCCCAGTCGCGCAGCAGCGAGACGTAGACCTCCGCGGCCCGGGCCGTCAGGTAGTCCGCGAGCGGACCGGGCTCGATGTGGCGCCGGGTGGGCTCCAGCGGGAACGTGGCGATCAGCAGACCGGGCAGGCCCAGCGGCTCGTCCGTGGGGGTGGGGGCGTGCAGCACCGGCGCGGTGTCGGCACGGCCGGGGGCGCCGTCCCGGCCGACCGGCAGGGCCCAGGTGACCGACCATCCGGGCCGCAGCCGCTCCTCGACGGGGCGGCCGGTCAGCAGCGCCGGGTCCAGCCGTCCGCCGGCGGACGCGGTCCGCCACCGGGTGGCGCCGTGGTCGCTGTCCTCGATCACCACGTCCGGGCCGTCCTGACGGCGGCTCAGCGTACGGACGCCGTCCGGCGTCTCCACGATCACCTCGGACAGCCCAGGGAGGGTGAGCAGCAGGGCGTCGTCGATCGCGGACAGCAGCCGGTCCACGAGGTCGACCGCCGCGCCGTCGCGCAGCGGGAGGACCACCGCGGTGTCGTAGCCGACGGGGGCGGCCCCCTCGGCGGGCAGCGGGAGCCGCAGCAGCGGCACGTTGCCGTCGCGGCGGCGGAGTTCCTCGGCGAGCCCCGGGCTTCCGTCGGCGGCCGCCGCGGCGAACTCCCGGGCCTCGGCCAGCGACCAGCGGACGCCTCCGCTGCGGCTGACCACGGCGGGCTCGTCGCTGACCGCGAGCACGGCCGAGAAACCGATGCCGAAGCGTCCCACGACCGCCTCCCGTCGGCCGCCGGCCTCGTCCCGCTTGGCGGAGGCCCGCAGGGTGGAGAGCGACTCGACCCCCGGCTCGTCCAGCGGGGCGCCGGTGTTGACGGCCGCCAGGACGGCGGGGGCCTCCTGGCTGGCGGGGTGGAAGGTCAGCCGGAGCCGGCCGGGCACCCCGGCCCGGGAGGCGGCGTCGGCCGCGTTCTGGGCCAGCTCGACCACGAGCCGGTCCCGGTAACCGCCGAGGGCCAGTTCCTCCTCGGCGTTCGCGTCCTCCCGGAAGCGCGCGGGGGAGGCGGCCCAGGCGTCCAGCACGCCGCGCCGCAGCCGCGCCGTGCCGAACGGGTCCTCCCCGCCGGTGGTCGCCCGCACCATCGCCGTGCCACTCACGTCTCGTCTCCTTCTCCGGCCCGCGCACCAGCCGCTGCGGTGCCTACAGCGCCGAACGTACCGCCTAGAAGCTGTTGTCCCACCCCGGCCCGGGCCCGAGGTGTCCGGCACCGCCGCCTCCGGCGTTGTCGTCGGGGTCGCCGACGCTCCGCGTCGACTTCCTCCTCCGCCTTGGATTCGGCAGCCCCGGACACCTCGCCCTGATCCGAACCGAGGTGGGACAACAGCTTCTGAGGACGCGTACCCCACCGCGCCGCCCCGGCACATCCGGTCTCTGCCGGGGCGGCCGCGGGCACGGGCGGTGGACGGGGGACGAGGTGGGCCGGGGGGCTGACCGGGGCGTTCCGCCGCTACTCGGCCGCGGTGTCCGCCGGGTCGGCGCGGAGCTGGAGGGTGTCGACCCGGGTCTCGTCGATCACCGGCGGGGCCGGCTGCGGCGTCTTCGGCATGACCGCCGCCTCCGAGTGGCCGCCGCAGCCGTAGGCCAGCGACACCACCCGGCCGTCGGCCGGGCTGAACTCGTTGGCGCAGACCCCGAAGGCCTGCCGCAGCGAGCCGGCCAGCGGCACCAGGAAGCCGCAGCTCACACAGGGTGCCGGCGCCGCCTGCGCCATGGCCGTCTGGGCTCCGTAGGCGGCTTCCCAGCGGTCGGCGGCCAGCCGCAGCCCGTAGCGGGAGAGCACCCTGGCCCGGCCCATGCCCAGTTCGTCGGCTACGGCGGCGATGCTGCCGGTCGTGGGGGCCGTGGGGAGCGCCGCCGGTGGGCCTTCGGTGACCTCGGCGTCCTCGGCCTCGACGAGCTCCTCCATCTCCTCGGAGACGGCGGAGTTCGGCGGCGGGGTGTCCTCTCCGGAGAAACCGGGCTCCAACCGGGGGTCTTCCGCCCGGGTGGGCAGCAGGTCTCCGGGGCCCAGGTCCCCCGGGCGCAGCCGCTCGCTCCAGGGCACCCACTCGGGGGCGAGCAGCGCCTCGTCGCCGGGGAGCAGCACCGTCTCGTCCAGGGTGACGACCCTGGCGCGGGAGGCGCGGGCGACGGTGACCGCCCAGCGCCAGCCCCGGTAGGCGCGCTCCCGACTGGCGAAGAAGTGCGTGACGACCCGGTCGCCCTCGGCGACCACGCCCAGGTGTTCGCCCACGGCCGCCTCCCCCGCGGCCTCCACCGCCGCGGAGCGGGCGAGATCGACCGCTTCGGCGCACTGGCGGTCAGGTGTACGGCTTCGCATCGTCGCAGCACTCACAAGAATCGATTCTCTCCTACCCCGTCCACAGCTGGGCCAGCCGGGGAGGCCGCGGACGGAGCGGACCAGCGGACCGCGTCGACGCCCGTGCCCGACCGGTCCGGCCCCGTTTGCACGGGAACCATTGCGCTGGATCACGAACAGATGCGCCGGCCGGTGGCTGTTCGTCCGAAAGCTACGCGGAGGACATGCCCCGGTGGCGCGTGGGGAACGCTACCTTCATCCCTCCACCCGTCCTACCCGCCCTACCCGCCCGGGCACCGGAGGCGTCCGCCACCCCGGTGACGGTAATCACCGGTATCCGGGCTAACTGCCATCTCTCACCCAGGTTGAGGCAGTATGACGGAGTGACATCCGACTGGTCGCACTGGCCCTCCCGGGGCAAGCGCCCCGACGTGGGAACCGCGGGTTCCACACGCCGGGGGGCTCGAGGTGTTCGATGTCGGCGTTGAAGGGGGTGTGCCGGGCGGCCCAGTTGCCGTTCACGGCGACGGCGCGCGGCATCCGCCGGGCGACGCACGCCCACGGCGCCGGTGAGAGTGGTCTGGGCAAGCTGATCGAACTGCACGCGGTGAACTCCGCGGGCGACATGATGATCACCATCGCGCTCGCCTCCACGGTCTTCTTCTCCGTACCGACCGACGAGGCCCGGGGCAGGGTGGCGCTCTACCTCGCGGTCACCATGGCCCCGTTCACCCTGCTCGCCCCGGTGGTCGGGCCACTGCTGGACCGGGTGCCGCACGGTCGGCGGGCCGCGATGGCGGGCGCGATGCTGACCCGGGCGGTGCTGGCGCTCACCATGTCGGCGGCGGTCGCGACCGGGAGTCTGGAGCTGTACCCGGCGGCGTTGGGCGTGCTGGTCGCCTCCAAGGCCTACGGGGTGGTGCGCTCCGCGGTGGTGCCGCGGCTGCTGCCGCCGCGGTTCTCGTTGGTGAAAGCGAACTCCCGGGTGACGCTCAGCGGCCTGCTCGCCACCGGTCTGGCCGCCCCGATCGGGGTGGGTCTGCAGTCGGTGGGGCCCGGCTGGCCGCTCTACGGGGCGTGCGCGGTCTTCCTCGCCGGCATGCTGCTCTCCTTCTCGCTGCCGCCGACGGTGGACTCCGCGAAGGGGGAGGCGAAGGCCAGGTTCGGGCTCGGCATCGGCGCCGCCGGGGCCTCGGAGGAGAGCCCCGAACCGCGGGGCGGCCTCGGCGCCCGTGGCGGGCGGCGGAGCGCCAGCTACGGCGGTCCGGGACGGCGCCGCTTCCTCGTACGCCGCCGCGGGGGCGGGCTTCCGCGGCCCCGGAAGCCCGGGCTGCGGACCGTCGGACCGGCCGTGCTGCACGGGCTGCAGGCCAACGCCGCGCTCCGCTGCCTCTCCGGCTTCCTCATCTTCTTCCTGGCCTTCCTGCTCCGCGAGCACCCGATCGGGAACCAGAGCGCCGCCGTCTCGCTGGGTGTGGTCGGGGTGGCGGCCGGGGTCGGCAACGCGCTCGGCACGGCGACCGGCGCCTGGCTGAAGTCCCGCGGCCCGGAAGCGATCATCGCGACGGTGCTGGGCATCGCGCTCGGCGCCACCGTCTCGGCGGCCGCGCTGTTCAGCGCCCCGGCGCTGGCGGGGGTCGCCGGGGTGGCCGGTCTTTCACAGGCGCTGGGCAAGCTGTCCCTGGACGCGCTGATCCAGCGGGACGTGCCCGAGCAGGTGCGCACCTCGGCGTTCGCCCGTTCCGAGACGCTGCTGCAGATGTCCTGGGTGGCCGGCGGGGCGATCGGGATCGCGCTGCCGCTCAGCGGGGTGCTGGGGATGTCGGTGGCGGCGGCGCTGCTGGCCCTCGGCGCGGCGGCTTCGGTGCGGGGACTGCTGTCAGCCGCCCGGCGCGGCACGCCGCACCCTCGCGTGGCCTGAAGCCGTTGGCCAGATAGCCTTCGACCATCACCGGCCTCGTGCGGAGGAGCGACATTCCGATGCGACTCAGCAGCAGGAACACGACGTGCCGGGCGGCCCTCGCCTTGGGCGCGGTGGCCGTCGGCCTCGCCCTCTCCGCCTGCCAGAAGCCGTCGCCGATGGCGACGGTCACGGTCGGCACGGACTCGGTCTCCACCGAGGCCGAGTGCTACCGGCAGGGCAAGGGGCTCTCCGACGCGAGGGTGGAGAAGTGCTTCGAGGGCAGGGGGCAGGGAACGCTGTCCGTCAGCGACGATCAGCCGATCCGGGTGGGCGTGGATCCGGTGGTGGCGAACACCGGCTGGCTGCTGACGGTCAACGGCCGCGGCGTGATGTCCGAGACCAGCAAGGAAACGTACAAGACGTTCCCGTACGACGAGATCTTCGCCGCGCAGAAGAGCGAGTCGGGGCCCTCGCCCGCGCCGAAGGAGGTGCGGCTGGCCATCATCGAGATCAACGAGTCCGCCACCACCGTGAAGGGCGTCTGGCGGGTCGACCTGAAGCGGTCCGACTCCTGACCGGCGGCCCTGCCCGCCGACCGGTGGGGCAGGGAGCCGGATGACGCGGGTACTGGTCGTCACCGCCGTGACCGCCGAGGCCGAGGCCGTCGGCGCGGGGCTCCGCTCCCGGTTGCCAGCGGTCCGACCGGAGCCGCTGCCCGGTGGCCGCTCCCTGCTCCGCTACTCGGCCGGCCCCGAGGCCGCGGCCGGGCCGCTGGTCGACGTGCTGGCCGCCGGGGTCGGGCCGTCCGCCGCCGCGGCCGGGGCGGCCGGAGCGCTGACGGCGGCCTCGCTCGCCGGCTCCCCGTACCGTCTGGTGCTCTCCGCCGGCATCGGCGGGGGTTTCGCCACCGGACCGGGCCACCGCCCGCACGCGCCGGTCGGCTCGGTGGTGCTCGCCGAGCCGATCGTCGCCGCGGACCTGGGCGCCGAGACCCCGGAGGGCTACCTGTCCGTCGACGAGTTGGGGTTCGGCCGCTCGGCCCACCCCCCGCCGGCCGGGCTGACCGGCCGGTTCCGCGAGGCGCTGGCCGGGCACCCGGAGCCGGTGCTGGCGGCGCCGGTGCTCACCGTCTCCACCGTCACCGGGTCCGCCCGGCGCGCCGCCGAACTGTCCGACCGTCACCCGGGCGCGGGCGCGGAGGCGATGGAGGGGTTCGGGGTCGCCGAAGCCGCCGCGGCCCACGGGCTGCCGGTCTCGGAGCTCCGGACGATCTCCAACCCGGTGGGGCCGCGGGACCGGGACGCCTGGCAGATCGGCCGGGCCCTGGAGTCGCTCCGGCTCGCCTTCCAGTTGCTGACCCCCGCCATCATCGAGGAGGATCCCCGTTGAACGAGGCACTGAAGACCGCCTACTCGCCCTGCCCCAACGACACCTTCGTCTTCCACGCCTGGGCGCACGGGCTGGTGCCCGGGGCGCCGGCGCTGGACGTCACCTTCGCCGACGTCGACATCACCAACGGGATGGCCGAACGCGGCGAGTTCGATGTGCTCAAGGTGTCGTACGCGGTGCTGCCGTGGGTGCTGGACGAGTATGCCCTGCTCCCCTGCGGCGGCGCGCTGGGCCGCGGCTGCGGTCCGCTGGTGCTCACCTCCTCCCCCGGTACCGCCGCGGACCTGCGGGGCGGCAGGATCGCGGTGCCCAGCGAGCGCTCGACGGCCTACCTGCTCTTCCGGCTCTGGGCGGCCGCCGAGGTGCCCGAGGGGGTGGGAGAGGTGGTGGTGCTGCCCTTCAACGAGATCATGCCGGCGGTCCGGGACGGCAAGGTGGACGCGGGTCTGGTCATCCACGAGGCGCGCTTCACCTACGGCGAGTACGGGCTGCACTGCCTCGCCGACATGGGCGAGCACTGGGAGCGGACCACGGGGCTGCCCATCCCGCTCGGCGCGATCATCGCCAAGCGCTCGCTGGGCGCCGAGCGGCTGCGGGGGCTGGCGGCCGCCGCCCGCGCCTCCGTCCGGATGGCCTGGGAGACCCCGGAGGCCTCCCGGGGCTATGTGCTGGCGCACGCCCAGGAGATGGACCCGGCCGTCGCCGACCAGCACATCGGCCTCTATGTGAACGAGTTCACCGCGGATCTCGGTGCGGACGGCTACGCGGCGGTACGGGGGCTGCTGACCCGTGCCGCGGCCGAAGGGCTGGTGCCGCCCCTGCCCGAAGGGGCGCTGCGACTGGACTGACCCGCTCCCGCCCGCCACCGCCGACTGCTCGGCGCGGCGGGGAGCCGCTCAGGGGCGGCGGGCCGCCCAGGCGGTGCGGCTGCCGCCGAGGGCCAGATCGCCCCGGTGCGGCAGCGCCTCGGGACCGTCGTCCGCCAGGAGGAGGTCCAGGGTGGCGCGGTCGTCGGCGGACAGCCGGTCCCCCACCCCCGATCGGAGGCGGCTGAGGTAGGCCTGTGCGTAACGCCCGGTGCCGGGCGGCGCCGGGCGGCCCGCCGGGGTGAAGGTCCGCTGCCCGGAGATCTCGAAACCGGCCTGCTCCAGCAGCGGCCGCCAGTCCGATCGGGCGTTCCAGGGCGCCTCGGTCCCCGCCTCGTGAAGGCGCGTCTCCAGACCGGGCCGGCCCAGCCCGATGTCGTCGGGCAGGAACCGGGGCGGGCCGTCCAACTCGACGACGGCCAGCAGACCGCCCTGGTGCAGCGCCGCGTGGATGTCGCGGAGCACCCGCTCCGGGACGGCGAGGTGGTGCATCGACAGCGCCGCCCAGGCCAGGTCCACTCCCCCGAGTTCCGGCCAGGCGACGTCCAGATCGGCGCGCACCGCCCGCACCCGATCGGCCGTCCGCTGCCGGCGCGCCGCCGCCCGGAGGCGGTCCAGCATCAGCGGCGACCGGTCGATCGCGACCACCTCGGCGGCCGGGAAGCGCCGGGCGAGCGCCAGTGTGCCGGTACCGGTTCCGGCCCCGAGGTCGACGACGGTCCGCGGAGCGTCGGGGGCGTGCCCGGCGACCCACTCGACCACCTCGTCCAGGTAGGAGCCGAGCACCTCCGCGTCCAGGTCCAGCAGATCCGCCAGCCCTGACTCGTCGTGCTCGTGGTCGTGGTGGGTCTCGCCGCGCGGATGGTGTCGGTCGAAGTGGTGCGCCATGTCCCCAAGCTAACCGGACCATGCCCGCACGCCATCGGCGCGCACGGGGGACCGGTGGAGATCCTCACCATCCTCGACCTCGACGGGGAACGCGCCCACCTGCACGGTGCGGAGGACGCTCGGTAGCCGTCGCCGGAACCCCCGCGGCGCGCCGGCGACCGCGGGACGTCCGCTCACAGCACCGGTGCCGCCTTGCGATCACCCGCACCGGACGCCGCTCCTCGACGGGCGGACCGTGCCTGGCGCAGCGCTAGTGCTGCGCCAGGCACGGTTCACCCCGTCGCGACGCCCGGCACGCGCGTTCGCTGCGTTGGCCGAAAGCCCTGGTAGGTCCACCACAAGGACTTCCGGCCGCCTTGCGATCACCCGCACCGGACGCCGCTCCTCGACGGGCGGACCGTGCCTGGCGCAGCACT
>NZ_BBZK01000009.1 GCF_001748085.1 Streptomyces sp. TP-A0874 | reverse complement strand
AGTTGGCCCACCGAGGACGGCTGAACCACCGGTGGGCCCAGCCGCAGGACACCCCCCACACTCTGAGAGGTCTACTCATGCCCCCCTCCCAACCGCACTACCGATGGGCCGGTGAGCACACCGCCGGACGCCCTTCGGCCCTGGTGGCGCTGCTGCGCTCCTGGGCGGTCGGCCTCGCCGTCCTCCTGGGACTCCAGTACCTGCTGCGGCAGGGCATCAGCCAGCAGTTCGGAGCGGCGGAACACGCCGACGACACCGGCTGGCGGCTGTTTCTCCTCCAGCTGCCGACGATGGCCTGTGCCCTGCTGGCGACGCTCGCCGCGGCCCGTGTCCACCCCAGCCCGCACCGGGAACGCCCGTCATCGCACCTGGTCGCCTGCCTGACCGCCCCGATCGCCACCCGGGGGGTGGTGATGACCCTGCGATGGGAGGAGTCGGCGGTCGGGGGCATCGTCGCGCCGACCGTCGCGGTCCTCTTCGGCTGCGTCATCGCCGTGGTTGTCGACATGTCGATGGACGGGCGCGGCTGACCGCGGGGTCCGGTGACGGCCCCCCACCCGTCACCGGGCTCCCCGGTTCACCGGTCGCCGGCCTCCACCGGCCGGTGGTCCACCTCGATGACGACCCGGCTGCCCGGGCGGATGCCCCAGCGTTCCATCGCGCCCGCCTCGGCCTCCAGCACGTGCCGGGAACGGGGCCTGGGCAGACCGAGGCGGCCGGGTTTCATGGTGCGCACCGCCAGTACCCGCAACTTCCGGTCCAGGTAGGCGACGTCGATCGGGAACCGCATCCGGAAGGTGTGGACACTGCCCGCCGGGGTCAGCAGCAGCGCACCCTCGATTCCGTACCGCCCCAGCAGCCCCCGGGTCCGTGCGCGGTAGGATGCCGCGATCTCCAGCGGGATCCCCTCGGAGGCCTCCGGCTCCCCGGCAGCGGTCGGGGCCTCCCCCTCCGCACGGAGGCGCAGCCTGCCACTACCGTCCTGCCAGCGACCCATCGGTTCCCTCCGTCAACGTGGCTGAGCGGTGGCCCCCGCCACCCGGTGCTCCCGGAGCCCGGTCGGCCGGCGGCCGGTGCCGGAACCGGATCGTACCGTCCCTGACCAGGGCGGTGTGGAGCCGTTTGGGCCCGTGGGCCCATGACCCCAGGTGGCCGAGGTCAATAGGGTCATGGTGTGGAGATGCTGCTGACAGTGCTCGCCGCCGGCTACGGCGGTCTCACCGGACTGCTCGTGCCCCGGGCCGCGTACCGGCTGTCCGTCGGACCCGAGGAGCGCTGGCACGCCGACTGCCCCGAGGGCCACCCGGTCACCGGCCCGGCGTACGGCTGGCTGGGACTGGCCCGCTGCGCCGCCCCGGACCACGGTCAGTCACCGGCGGCCACCGGCCCGCGGACCGGTGCGCCCTGGTACGGCCGGGGACGGATCGGTGCCCCGATCGTCCTCGCCGTGGTGTGCGGGGCGCTCGCCGCCGCGGTGGGCGGCCGTCCGGAGTTGGCGGTCTGGCTGTTGATCGCCCCCTTCGCGGTCGTTCTGGCGATGGTCGACGGTGCCGTCCACCGGCTGCCCGACGTACTGACCCTGCCGCTGGCCGCCGCCGCGGTGGTGCTGCTCGGGGTCGCCGCGCTGCTGCCGGGACACGCGGGATCGTGGACCGGGGCGCTCCTGGGCGGCCTGGCGCTCACCGCCTTCTACTTCCTGTTGTTCCTGATCCATCCGAACGGCATGGGTTTCGGTGACGTGAAGCTGGCGCTCAGCCTGGGCGCGCTGCTGGGCTGGTACGGCTGGACGGTGCTGGTCGCCGGGGCCTTCGCCGGTCTGCTGCTCGGATCGGTCTACGGGGTGGGCCTGATACTGCTGCGCGGCAAGGGGCGGAAGACGGCCATGCCGTTCGGGCCCTTCATGATCGGCGGCGCCCTGCTGGGCCTGCTGTTGGGCGGTCTGGTCACCGCCTGATCCGGGGGCGTGCCCACGGACCCGGCGCCCGTCGAACCGGACCAGGGCCCCTGCCGCCCTCTCAGCCGTCCGGCATCCCCGACCGGGGCAGCAGGTCCCGGACGTTCCCGCTCAGCCGCGGCGCCGCCTCCGCCCCGCGGGACTGGGTGCCCACCAGGTGGACCGGGGCCCGGCCACGGCACCGGACCGTCGTGTGGGACAGCGCGCTGCCGGACAGCAGCCAGCGGGTGGAGCGCAGGTCGGCGGCGGTGATGTCGGTGTACCAGACGGTGTTCCCCGAGAAGGTCGGCGGCCGTACGCCCTCCAGCACCAGGCCCGCCCCGGGATCGCGGACCCGGCCGCCGATCCGGAACGCCCGGTGCCGGTCCCAGCGGTCCCGACCTCCGAGGTTGGAGTGGTTGAAGGTGTTGCCGACCAGTGAGCCGTGGTTCCAGTTGTCGGTGCTCTGGGCACCGTACGGACTGGTCGCGGCGATGGAGTAGTAGGCCCCGTAGCAGGCGGCGATGTTGTTGTCGTTGACCGTCCAGTTGCCGGAGGAGTTCCAGACGGCCAGCCGGCAGTAGGTGAGGCTGTTGCCGGTGAAGGTCGAGTACTCGCTCCGGTCGGTTGTCGACAGACCGACGTAGCAGCGGTCGAAGGAGTTGTTCTGGATCTTCACCCGGTAACCGAAGTAGTCGTCCGCCGCGGAACCCCGCACCACGACACCCGCACCCCGCCAGTTGGAGAACCGGCAGTCGCGCACCCGCGCGTCGGTGCACCGGGAGAGGGCCACGGCGACGTGCGAGGCGACCATGGAGGAACCCGCCGCGTCCGCCCGCTGGCCGACGAAGCGGACGTCGCCGATGGTGATGTCGCTCCGGCCGGTCGCCGTCAGCGCGGTCACCCCGGTGCCGGAGACCGTCACCACCGCGCCGTTGCCCGCGATGTAACAGCCGTCGGGGAGTTCGACGGACCGGCGGAGGGTGTAGGTGGCCCCCGGCACCAACTGGATACGCCGGTTCTTCGCCAGCGCCGTCGCCCAGTCGTCGTCGGTGCCGAGCACCGGCAGCCCGCCGGAGACGGAAGCGGTCGCCCGCGTCCCTCCCAGCTGACCCGCCGTCCACACGCCCCCGGCCGCGCCCAGCACCCCGATCCCCGCCATCGCGGCCAGCGCCTGACGGCGATCCATCACCGACCGGTGCCTCGGTTCTTCCACGGGTGCGCCCTCGGTCTCAGCGGGGGTGAATGCCCGATTCGGGCGGATGTGAGGGTAAGCAGTGGGCCGGCGAGGATCAAGCACCGAAACCGGTCCGGCGACCGGCGGGCCGGCTCCGGGTGGTGACGCTCGGTGATCGGAGTCGTCCGCCACGCCGCGGGCACGCCGCTCTGCGGATTGCCGAGGACAGCGGCTATGGTGGGGATCCCCCCCTCGGGCCGGTCCGTCATCCCCCCACGGACCGGCCCGTTTCCCTTTGCGGCCGGTCCTGCCGGGCCGGTGCGCGCCGGCCGCGGCGGCTCAGCTCCGGAGCGCCCAGATGTTCACTCCGGGTGTGCTCCGCGCATACGTGTCGATCTCGGTGAGTTCGGCGTCGGTCAGCGCGGGCGCGTCCAGCGCCGCCACGTTCTCCTCCAACTGGCGGACGCTGGAGGCGCCGATCAGGGCCGAGGTCATCCGGTCGTCCCGGAGGACCCACTGGACGGCCAGTTGGGCGAGTGACTGGCCCCTGCGGCGGGCGATCTCGTTCAGGCCGCGCAGTCGAGCCACCAGCTCCTCCGTGAGCAGCCCGGGGTCGAGCGAACTGCCCTCGGCGGCCCGCGAGCCCTCGGGGACGCCGTCGAGGTACTTGTCGGTGAGCACCCCTTGGGCCAGCGGCCCGAAGGCGATGCACCCCATGCCCTCCGCCTCCAGGGTCTCCAGCAGCCGGTCCTCCTCCGTCCAGCGGTTGATCATGGAGTAGGACGGCTGGTGGATGAGCGCCGGAACACCCATTCCGCGCAGCAGCCGCGCCGCCTCCCGGGTCTGCTCCGAGGTGTACGAGGAGACGCCCGCGTACAGCGCCTTCCCCTGCTGGACGGCGGACGCCAGGGCGCCCATCGTCTCCTCCAGCGGGGTGTTCCGGTCGAAGCGGTGCGAGTAGAAGATGTCGACGTACTCCACGCCCAGCCGCCGCAGCGAGGCGTCGAGCGAGGAGAGCAGGTACTTACGGGAGCCCCACTCGCCGTACGGCCCGGGGTGCATCCGATAGCCCGCCTTGGTGGACAGCACCAGTTCGTCCCGGTAGGGACGGAAGTCCCGGGCGAGGAGCCTGCCGAAGTTCTCCTCCGCCGCACCGGGTGGTGGGCCGTAGTTGTTGGCGAGGTCGAAGTGGGTCACCCCGAGGTCGAAGGCCCGGCGCAGGATCTCCCGCTGGGTCGCCAGGGGGTGGCCGTCGCCGAAGTTGTGCCAGAGCCCGAGCGAGACCTCCGGCAGCAGCAGCCCGCTGCGGCCCACCCGCCGGTAGGCCATGGAACGGTAACGCTCGTCGGCGGCGCGGAAAGAGGGAGTGTCTGTCACGTGACCTGCCTATCACGCTGCTGACCCTCCTGGGTTGCCCAGCCCGGAGCAGTGCGCAGTAAAGTGCTTGTACCAGGGCTGTCCCGGGGTCCCAGCGGATCAGCGGCTCGCAGCGTTCGGGTGCGGTGCGCCCGCCGGCTGCTGCGGGAGGCTCCCGGCCGAGTGCGGGGGCGTCCCCGTACCGGGCGCATTCGGCAGAACGGGCTTGTTCGGGCGTGTGTCCGCGGTGCGGAGGTTCATCTTCCCGGGCGGTGGCCGGCGACTCTGCCGGCCGGACTCGCGCGCCCACCGGGAGAAAGCGGGACGGCCCCTCGGGGCTGCCATCACACGGAGGGCTGGAGAAGGCGATGCTGCGTAAAACCGGGGGGCGCCCCCGATACCCCCGGGTGCTGCGCGATCTGGTGTACCGACTCTACGCCCGCCGGGTGGAGGGCCGACTCGACACCGAGCAGGGCCCCAAACACATCGGCGTCATCCTGGACGGGAACCGGCGCTGGGCCCGGGCGTCCGGCGGCACCACCGAGCAGGGACACCAGGCCGGGGCGGAGAAGATCCAGGAACTGCTGGGGTGGTGCTCGGAGACGGACGTCGAGGTGGTCACGCTCTGGCTGCTGTCGACGGAGAACCTCGACCGGCCGGAGGAGGAACTGGTCCCGCTCCTCGGCATCATCGAGGAGGCGATCGGCGACCTGGCCGCCGACGGGCGCTGGCGGGTGCACCACGTCGGCACCCTGGACCTGCTGCCGGCCCGCACCCAGGCGGTGGTGAAGCAGGCCGAGGAGGCCACCGCGGGGGTCGACGGGATACTGGTCAACGTCGCCGTCGGCTACGGCGGCCGCCAGGAGATCCTGGACGCCGTCCGCTCGCTCCTCGCCGAGCACGCGCAGCGCGGTACCCCGCTCGCCGACCTCGCGGAGCGGCTCGACATCGAGGACATCGCCGAGCACCTGTACACCCGGGGGCAGCCCGACCCGGACCTCGTGATCCGCACCAGCGGTGAGCAGCGGCTCTCCGGCTTCATGCTCTGGCAGAGCGCCCACTCCGAGTACTACTTCTGCGAGGTCTTCTGGCCGGCCTTCCGCAAGGTGGACTTCCTGCGCGCGCTGCGCGACTACGCGGCACGGAACCGGCGCTACGGGACCTGAGGAGCCTCCCGCCCTCCTCGGAGGGCGCGCATCAGGTGCTGTGCGGCACCCGGTCCGACGCCGAGCCTGACATCGCGTACCGACCTGCCGGGGCCCGCGCCAAGCCGGCTGCCGCTGGACGGGCTGCGCCGCACCCCGCACGGAGGCCGACACCGAGGGCCGCTCACGGGCTCGCTAACGGCCGCCGCACGGGCGGGCCGTGGAGGGTGAGGCGGCCGGGTGGCGGGGGAACGGCCACCCAGTTGCCGTAGCTGGCCTGGCATGTCTCCGCTCCAAGGAGGGAATATCACTTCCAGGCCGGCGTCCGGACCACGGACGTCGAGCAGAAGCGGGCGGCAGGCGGCCGTCCGCCCGGGAGGCCCTTTGCACACGGACGACCGTGCGGTTCGTACGGACGACGCGGAGGGCCGGTGCCCGGCCCGCGCATCGCGGCCGAGCCCGGTCCCGTTCCCCGCGACGCCGTCGCTCCCCGACCTCTTCCGAGGGGGTTCGTCCACCCGTGGTGACCAGTAAGAAGCGCCACTCGTTCGACCGGCGCACCTATGTCATCGATACCAGCGTCCTGCTCGCCGACCCGTCGGCCATGGCCCGCTTCGACGAGCACGAAGTCGTCCTGCCGGTCGTCGTGGTCACGGAGCTGGAGGCCAAACGACACCATCCGGAGCTCGGGTACTTCGCCCGGCAGGCGCTCCGGATGCTGGACGAGTACCGGGTCCGGTACGGCCGCCTCGACGCTCCCATCCCGATCGGGGAACTGGGCGGCACGCTCCGGGTCGAGCTGAACCACTCCGACCCCTCGGTGCTGCCGCCGGCCTTCCTGACCCATGGCGGCCGGGTCGGCGACAACGACTCCCGCATCCTGGCCGTCGCCCGGAACCTCCAGGCCGAGGGGTACGACGTCACCGTCGTCTCCAAGGACCTGCCGCTGCGGATCAAGGCGTCCTCGGTCGGTCTGCTCGCCGAGGAGTACCGCGCGGAGCTCGCGATCACCGACTCCGGCTGGACGGGGATGTCCGAGCTGAGCGTCGCCGCCGAACAGGTGGACGAACTCTTCGCGGGTGAGGACGCCTGGATCCCGGAGGCGGCCGAACTGCCGGTGCACACCGGACTGGTGCTGCAGTCCGAACGCGGCCGGGCACTCGGCCGGGTCGCCGCCGACGGCAGGGTGCGGCTGGTGCGGGGAGACCGGGAGGCGTTCGGCATCCACGGCCGCAGCGCGGAGCAGCGCATCGCGCTCGACCTGCTCCTCGATCCGGAGGTCGGCATCGTCTCGCTGGGCGGCCGGGCGGGCACCGGCAAGTCCGCGCTCGCCCTCTGCGCGGGACTGGAGGCGGTGCTCGAACGCCGGCAGCACGCCAAGGTGGTGGTCTTCCGTCCGATGTACGCGGTCGGCGGGCAGGACCTGGGCTATCTGCCCGGTACCGAGGCCGAGAAGATGAACCCCTGGGGCCAGGCCGTCTTCGACACCCTCTCCGCGGTGACCACCAAGGACGTCATCGAGGAGGTCGTGGGTCGCGGGATGTTGGAGGTCCTTCCGCTCACCCACATCCGGGGCCGCTCGCTGCACGACGCCTTCGTGATCGTGGACGAGGCGCAGTCGCTGGAACGGAACGTACTGCTCACGGTGTTGTCCCGGATCGGGACCGACTCGCGGGTGGTGCTGACGCATGACGTGGCGCAGCGCGACAACCTCAGAGTGGGGCGGTACGACGGGGTGGTGGCGGTGGTCGAGAAGCTCAAGGGGCATCCGCTCTTCGCCCACATCACCCTGAACCGGTCCGAACGCTCCCCGATCGCGGCTCTGGTGACGGAAATGCTGGAGGACGGGCGGGTATAGCCGCTGCGGCCGACCGGGGCGGGTTCGGGGCGGATCGCCCGGACCCGCCCCGACTGACGTCCCGTTAAGTGGCGTCGGCTGAAAGCGGAGAGCCTAGCCCGGCGGTACCGGCGCGCGCGTTCTTTTCCAGAAACCCGCAGGAGTAAACGGTGTGTGAGCTTTGCCACGCACCAGGGAATTGCCTCCGGGGGCGGCATCCGGCAGGGTGTGGTTTCTGTCAGGCCCCGCGTACGGCACAACCAACACCCCCAGCGGTGTGGCACCACAAGAACTGAACAGAGTCGCCGTACGCCGCCCGAGTACCAAGCGGAACTCCTCCGGGAGGACGCGCCGGGCCAGTGCCTCCCGTGACCAGTCGGACCCCACTCTGCTAGCACCGGGGCCCGGAACAAGGGGAGGTCCGTGGCAGGGGGCACGATCGCGTCCGCGAGGTCACCTAAGCGGGCGATGCTGGAAGGAAACCGTGTGAGCCGGATTTCGGTCCGGGGATTCGCCGTGGCGTCCGCCACTGCGGTCACCACCGTCGGCGCCGTCGTCGGTGTGGCCTCGGGCAGCGAGCAGGCTACGACCGAACCGGTCGAGGCCACCGCCGCCGACGCGACGCTCCTCGCGGACATATCCGCCGGTCATCAGAGCCAGGTGCAGAGCGCGTCGCTGATTCAGCAGGCGGACGCCCAGACGACAGCCGCCGACGCGGCGGCGAAGAAGTCGGCTGAGGAGTCCGCCCGCAAGCAGGCGGCGAAGGACGCGGCAGCCAAGAAGGAGGCGGCGGTCAAGGCCGCCGAAGCCAAGGCGGCCGAGCGCGAGGCACTCAAGCAGGCGAGCCGCTCCGACCCACGCGACTTCGCCCCGCAGGCCTCGTACACCATCGCCGAAGTCCAGGCGATCGCACGGCAGATGGTGCCCGCCGACCAGTTCCAGTGCTTCAGCAACATCGTGAGCCACGAGAGCGGCTGGAACTACCAGGCGAGCAACCCGTCCTCGGGCGCCTACGGGCTGATGCAGGCGCTGCCCGGCTCCAAGATGGCCTCCGCGGGCGCCGACTGGCAGACCAACCCGGCCACCCAGATCAAGTGGGGTCTGAACTACATGGACTCCCGTTACCAGAGCCCGTGCGGCGCCTGGGAGTTCTGGCAGGCCAACAACTGGTACTGAGGCAGCCGACGCCCAGCAGTTTCCGGAGCCCCTCGACCTCTTCCGGGTCGGGGGGCTCCGACCCGTGTAACGTCAACGGGAGTAGCTCCACCAGGGATCAGCGAGCGCGCAAAGCGGGGGACGGAAGGGCACCGGGATGTCGAGATTGCCGCAGTGGCTCGGCGGGGTGGGCAGGGGGCTCTCCGGCTTCGCCGCGAAGCTGGAGCAGCGCAGGGCGGAGGCCGAAGCGCTCCGTGCCGGCGCGGCTGACCCCGTCGGGCTCGTGGTACCCGGTTCCGGGCCGGAGGATCCGCGCACCCAACCGCCGGAGGGCGCGCCGGAACGGGTGCCCGCGCCACCGTCCTACGCCCCCTCGGTAGCGGCCAGGCCGGAGCCCGCCGCGGCTGTCCCCTGGGGGATGCGGGTCGCGGCCGAGGTCGGCTGGCGGCTGCTCGTCCTGGCCGGCACCCTCTGGATCCTGATGCGGGTCATCAGCGCGGTGCGGCTGGTGGTGCTCTCGTTCGTCGTCGCCCTGCTGATCACCGCGCTGCTCCAGCCGACGGTCAGCCGGCTCCGGCAGATGGGGCTGCCGCGCGGGTTGGCGACCGCTGTCACCTTCATCACCGGCTTCGTCATCATGGGCCTGGTCGGCTGGTTCGTGGTCTGGCAGGTCATGGAGAACGTCGGCAGTCTCTCCAGCCGGGTCCAGGACGGTATCCAGGAGCTCAAACAGTGGCTCCTCAACAGCCCCTTCCACGTGACCGACCAGCAGATCAACGACATCGCCAAGAACCTCAGCGATGCCATCGGCGCCAACGCCGAGGCGATCACCTCGGCCGGTCTGGAGGGCGTCACCGTCATCGTCGAGCTGTTGACCGGGCTGGTGCTCGCGATGTTCAGCACGCTCTTCCTGCTCTACGACGGCCGCAAGATCTGGAACTGGGTGCTGCACTTCGTGCCGAGCCAGGCGATCGAGGGCGTCGCCGGAGCCGGGCCGCAGGCCTGGCGGACCCTCACCGCCTATGTGCGCGGCACGGTGATCGTGGCCATGATCGACGCGATCTTCATCGGGCTGGGCGTCTACTTCCTGGAGGTGCCACTCGCGGTACCGCTGGCGGTCATCATCTTCCTGGGCGCCTTCGTGCCGCTGGTGGGCGCGGTGGTGTCCGGGGCCCTGGCGGTCATCGTCGCCCTGGTCACCAACGGACCGTTCACCGCGCTGATGGTGCTCGTGGTGGTACTGGCGGTGCAGCAGCTCGAGGGCCACATCCTCCAGCCGTTCATCCTGGGCCGCGCGGTACGGGTCCACCCGCTCGCGGTGGTCCTCTCGGTGGCGGCCGGTTCCATGGTGGCGGGCATCGGCGGAGCCGTGGTCGCCGTACCGCTGGTGGCGGTGACCAACACCGTCGTCGGCTATCTCCACGCACACGCCAAGCAACGTGCTCTGCTGGCCGTCCCGGAACCGCGGGCCGCCGCCGCGGCGGGCGCCCCGAACACCGCCGCCTCCGGGTCGGCGGAACCGTCTCCGCCCGCGGCGGAGCGCTCCACAGACCCGGCGGAGTAGCGCCGGGCCGCCGGGTGGTGGTGTGCCGGGCGGGCGGTACGGCCCACCACCCGGCCGACGCATGGGTGTCCGGCAACCGTCCGGAGGCCGTCGAGCGGTCAGTGCGCGACCGTCTCGGCCGCCAGGACCGCCTCGCTCTCCAGCGTGGTGCCGACGGCCTGCAGCACGGCCGCGATCCTGAGGGCGGTCTGGATCGTCTCGCGGTCCACGTCCGCCTTCCGGAGGGCCTGTTCGTGGGAGTCGAGGCAGGCTCCGCAGCCGTTGACGGCGGAGACGGCCAGCGACCACAGTTCGAAGTCGGCCCTCTCCACCCCGGGGTCGCGGATGACGTTCATCCGCAGCCCCGCACGGAGCTTGCCGTACTCCGGGTCGGAGAGCATGTGCCGGGCCCGGTAGTAGACGTTGGTCATCGCCATGAGGGCGGCGGCCGACTTGGCCGCGGTGTACGCCTCAGCGGAGAGCTTCTCCCTGGCCTCCGGCTCCAGTTCGGCGAGCATCCGCGGTGACCGGGCGGCCATCGCGCAGGCGAGCACGGTGCCCCAGAGCCGCTGCTGCGGCAGCTGCGAGTTGCCGAGGAGGGAACTGAGGTTCAGCCGGAGGTCCTTGGCGTACTCCGGGAGGGCGGAGGCGAGTTCGGCCAGAGCCACGGCGGATCACTGCCCGGCCAGGAGGGCGACCGGGTCGAGGGTCTCCTCTCCCTTGTTCCAGTTGCAGGGACAGAGCTCGTCGGTCTGGAGGGCGTCCAGCACCCGCAGCACCTCCTGCGGGTTCCGGCCGACCGAGCCGGCGGTGACCATGGTGAACTGGATCTCGTTGCCCGGGTCCACGATGAACACCGCGCGCTGGGCGAAACCGTCGTCGCCCCGCACCCCGCAGTCGCTCATCAACTCGTGGCCCGAGTCAGCGAGCATGGGGAACGGCAGGTCGCGGAGGTCGGCGTGGTCCCTGCGCCAGGCGTGGTGGACGAACTCGGAGTCGCCCGAGACCCCGAGCAGCTGCGCGTCCCGGTCGGCGAACTCGCTGTTCAACCGGCCGAACGCGGCGATCTCCGTCGGGCAGACGAAGGTGAAGTCCTTCGGCCAGAAGAAGATGACCCGCCACTTGCCCTCGAAACTCTTCTGGTTGATCCGGCGGAACGCCTTCTCCGGGTCGAGGCTTACGCAGGCGGTCAACTCGTAGGCGGGGAACTTGTCGCCGACAGTGAGCACGGTCTCTTCCTTTCCGGCGGTGATCAGCCCTTTCGCGGCTCTTCCGCGAGGCTGGACGGACCAACACTGTCATATCCGATATCCGGGAAAAAGCAGACAGGCTCACCGCTTTGGGGGAGATACGGCTCCGGCCCCGGGCGCGGTCGGCTTGTCCTGCTCCGGGCGTGCCCCGGGCCGGTCCGGAACTCAGAGCTGCCGGGCCGACCGACGGGACGGCGTCGCAGTGCCTGGTGCCGAAGGCGACGAGAGGACGGACAGCAGCTGCCGGCGCTCCCGCAACTGCTCCGGCAGCGGGCGCCGACCGGAGGATCTTCTCGGCAGGACATCGAACGACGGCCCCGGCGGGTGGCCGGGGCCGTCGTCGGGGCCGCAACTGGTCGTCTGGTTCCGAGTGCGGCCGGCGGAGTCCGACCGCACCTTCAGTTCTGGTGCGGCGGATCGCTCTCCGGTCGACTCCGCTCCGCGGCCGGTGGGCGGCCGGGGCGGCGCATCGGGCCGACCTGGTCGGGCAGGCGCCCGGCCTCCTTCAGGGCCTTGCGGAGGAGGAACTCGATCTGGGCGTTGGCGCTTCGCAGTTCGCTGGCGGCCCACCGGCTGAGCGCTTCGTGGACGGCTGGGTCCAGCCGCAGCAGCACCTGTTTGCGCTGCTGCGGCCGCCGTTTCCGGGGCGCCTCCGGATCATCGGTCACTGGTATAGCGTGCCGGTGTTGATGACCGGCTGCGGGGCGCTGTCGCCGCAGAGGACCACCAGCAGGTTGCTGACCATCGCCGCCTTGCGCTCCTCGTCCAGCTCGACCAGGTTCCGCGCGTCGAGGCGGGTCAGCGCGGCCTCGACCATGCCGACCGCACCGTCCACGATCTGCTGGCGGGCGGCGACCACCGCGCCGGCCTGCTGCCGCTGGAGCATCGCGGCGGCGATCTCCGGGGCGTAGGCGAGGTGGCTGAAGCGGGACTCGATGATCCGGACGCCGGCCGACCGCACCCGGGCGGAGAGCTCCACATCCAGCTTCTGGGTGATCTCCTCGGCGTTCCCGCGCAGCGAGAGTCCGTCCTCGTCCGGGGCGTCGTACGGGTACTCGATGGCGATGTGCCGTACGGCGGCCTCGGTCTGGATGCTGACGAACTCGATGAAGTCGTCGACCCCGAAGGTGGCCTTCGCGGTGTCCTCGACCTGCCAGACGACCACGGCGGCCAGCTCCACCGGGTTGCCGTCGGCGTCGTTGACCTTCATCACCTCGGTCTCGTGGTTGCGGACCCGGGTGGAGATCTTCTTGCGGCTGGTCAGCGGGTTGACCCAGCGCAGACCGTCGGTGCGGATGGTGCCCTTGTACCGGCCGAAGAGCTGGACCACCCGGGCCTCGCCGGGAGCGACCATGTTGAGTCCGCGTATCGCGAAGAAGGAGGCCAGGGTGAGCAGGATGCCCAGGATGAGCGAGGGTGCGCCGATGTCGGCACTGCCGTCGTCGATCAGGCTTCCGCCGGCGATGGTCAAGGTGATGCCGAGGAGCAGGCCGATCAGGCCGAGGAGCAGTGCGAGCCCGCCGCCGATGCTCTTGGCTGCGTGCTCGTTGAACTCCGGCTGATGGGCCGCCGGGTTGTGCGGAGCCGTCGGCTGGGCGGTGATTTGGTGGTCGGGCATGAGGTTTCCCCGTTCCGGCGCCTGGTCGGCGCTGCAAGGTTGTCGGTGCCGCAGGAGGCTGGACAGCGCGGAGGCGAGTGCGCCCCTGGGGTCGGGCGACCGCCTCTAGCAAAGTGATATCACTATAGCGCGAACGGGTGAACCGGCATAGCGGGTATGGGAGAAACAGCCCTCTCGAGCTATGAGGTGCGGGGCGAGCGGCGAACACCCACCGCTCGCCCCTCGCCGCCGGTCGACGAGCGGCGGCGATCGGTCAGACTCGGGGAGCCGCCCCGCCGAGTTCGAACCACACGACCTTGCCGGTGCTCAGGCGCGTCGCGCCCCACCGTCTGGCCACCTTGTTGACCAGGTAGAGGCCGCGCCCGCCCTCGTCGGACGGCTTGGCGTGCCGCAGCCGGGGCAACTGGGGTACGTCGTCGCCCACCTCGCAGCGGAGCACGTCGGTCCGCAGCAGTCGCAGGCTGATCGGACGTTCGGCGTACCGGACGGCGTTGGTCACCACTTCGCTGACGAGCAGTTCCAGGGAGTCCGTCAACTCCTCCAGCCCCCAGCGGACCAGCGCCGACCGGGCCAACCGGCGGGCCTTGGCCGGGGCCTGCTCGTGTGCCTCGAGGTACCAGTAGGCCACATCGCTCGGCTCGATCCCGTCGAAGCGCGCGGCCAGCAGGGCGATGTCATCGTCCCGGTCGCCCGGGCCGAGCATGTCCAGCACTTCGTCGCAGAGCGCCTCCAGTGGCGGCGGATGGTCCGCCCCGGTCAACTCCGAGGTCGCGACCAGCCGCTCGCGCAGCTGCTCGATGCCGGTCCAGACGTCGCGCCGCCGCGACTCGACCAGCCCGTCGGTGTAAAGCAGCAGCGTCGTACCGGCCGGGGCGTCCAGTTCCACGGCTTCGAAGTCGACCCCGCCGACCCCGATCGGCGCCCCCGGCGGCACCCGCAGCACCTCGGCCCGACCGCCCATGTGCAGCAGCACGGGCGGCGGATGCCCGGCGTTGGCGACCACGATCCGGTGCGCCACCGGGTCGTAGACCGCGTACAGGCACGTCGCCATGCGGTCGCTGCCCAGCCGCTGCGCCTGCTCGTCCAGGTGGTGCAGGACCTCCTGGGGCGGCAGGTCGAGCTGGGCCAGCGTCTGGGCGGTCGTGCGGAGCTGCCCCATGATGGCGGCCGAGGTCACCGAGTGGCCCATCACGTCGCCGACGACCAGGGCGACCCGGCTGCCGGGCAGCGGGATCGCGTCGTACCAGTCGCCGCCGACCCGGGCCGACTCGGCGGCCGGGAGGTAGCGGCTGGCCAGCCGGACCCCGGTGGGTTGGGGCAGCGAGTCCGGCAGCATGGCCCGCTGCAGGGCGTCGGCGATGTACGCCTCGCGGCCGTAGAGCACGGCCTTGTCGACCCCGAGCGCGGTGTGCGTGGCGAGCTGGGCGGCGACCAGCAGGTCGTCCGCCTCGAAAGCGGAGCGGTCCGGGCGGCGAAGGAAGACCGCCGCGCCGATGACCCGGCGACGGCCGCGCAGCGGCGCGAGAACGGCTCGGGAGCCGTCGGGTATCGGGTGCTCCGCTCCCAGGAGTTCGGGGAGCGCGGCCCGGGCGGCCGGGGAGTCCCCGAAGACCGGACGCACCCCGCGGAGCACCTCGGCGAGGGGGCCGCCCGGCCGCACCTCGGTCAACTCGGCGGCCGGCAGCGGGTCCGCGGACAGACTGAGCAGCGGCCCCCCGCCGTCCTCCGGGTGCCGCCCCTCGGGCTGAACCGCCCTGCCGTCCGGCAGCCGGTCGGTGCGACGAAGCCGCAGGACCACCGGCTCGACCGGCCGTTCGTCACCCACCGGGAGTGGATCGCGTAGGTAGACCAGGATCACGTCGGCGAAGGTGGGCACGGTGGCCCGGCAGAGGCCCAGCACGATCTCGTCGAGGTCGATGCCGCGGGCCACCCGCCGGGTGGCGGCACCGACGAACCGCAGCCGGTCGCTCTCACGTTGCAGCCGTGCCAGCGCCTGGGAGTCCGGCGGATCGGCGGGGAGCGGAGTCAAGCGGGCGGGCGCGGGGGGAGCCGAGCCGCCCTCGCCGGCCTGTCTGGGCAGCGGCCCCGGGACGGGCCCTTCACCTCCCGGCTGCGGATGGTCCACCGGGCTCTCGCACCGACCCTGCTGCTCGGGCTCGGGTCCGGCGGCCGCCGAAGGTCCGCCCGGGTGGGGGCGGGCGGTCGCCGGGTGCCGCTCGGTGGGCCGGGCGGCCGAGGCGTCGGAGGGGGGTGCGGCGGGTCGTTGGACCGCGCCCTGCGGTTCCGCCGGGGACCGCTCGGGCTGGGCAGCGGTCGGCCGGCCGTCATGGGAGGTCGGGTGCTCCGTCACGCGTGGGGTTTCCATCCATCCGGGGCTGCGCGTCGGGCGCGCTGTCGGTCAGGCGCGTCGTCGGCAGTGCAGGAAGAGCTGGATCTCGGGTGGTACGTCCGTGCTCGCCGGGGCGTAGGACTCCAGATGTTCTCCGGTGATCTCGAAGCCCGAGGCTTCGACGACCTGGCGCAGTTCGTCCCGCAGATAACCCGATACCCGGATCGTGTGGCCCAGGAACGGGACGGGGCAGTCGTCCACGTCCGCCTCGACCATGGAGAGGGCGAGCAGTCCGTCGGGGCGCAGCAGGCCGTGGATCGTTCGCAGGGCCTCCGGAATCTCCCGCCGCGGGAGCATGACCAGGGAGAAGAAGGCGGTGGCCGCGTCGAAGAGGCCCAGCGCCCGCGGGCCGCCGGCGGACAGCCCGGCCATGTCCCGCTGGTGGAACTCGGCTTTGGGGACGTTGTCCCGGGCGAGCTCCACCATGCCGGCCGAGAGGTCGACACCCACCACCCGGTGGCCGGCGTCGGAGAGCTGCCGGGCGGTCGGCAGGCCGGTGCCGCAGCCGACGTCCAGGATCCGGGAGTCCGGCGGCAGCGCCTCCAGCAGCCAGCGCCCGGCCGCGAGCTGCCCCTCCTTGTGGGGGAAGGCCTCGGAGTACCGGGGGCCGATGGCGTCGAAGGCCTCGGCCTGTCCGGTGCGCTCGTCCGGCGAGTGGTCGAAACCGCTGAAGCCGTTCCCGCTCACGCTTCCCCCATCCTGCTGACGACATCCGTTGGTCGGTGCCGGAGAACCGAGGGTTGCCAGGGTTCCTCCGGCGCGGATGTTGATCCTACGTTTGGTGCCCCGGGGCGCATCAAGAGAGTCTTTGATGCTCCGTCACCGGCGCACGGTCCCAGTCGTCGCGCAGCGCTGGCACGCTCCAGGCCGGATCGGGCCGCCAGCGGTCCCAACCGCCGTCGAAAGGAGCGGCCCAGGCCTCGATCCGCTCCACCGCGGCGAGGCCCGCCGCGCGCACCCGGCCGCACTGCTCCGTGTCGAGCAGGCCGACCGCGGAGGCCTGCGCGAACTCGTCCTCGTCGATCCAGTGCCAACTGCCGTCGGGACGCACCCCGATGTCCAGGAAGTGGTCCTCCGAGTCGATCCCGCCGGGCCAGCGCAGCCGCGGTTCCTCCAGGTTGACGTAGTAGTTCCGGAACCTCCAACCGGGCTCCCAGAACAGCCAGACCGACCATGGCTCGCCGGCCCGGGCCAGCTTCAGCACCCCGTTGCCCGTCCAGTGCACACGGGCGGTCCGGCGCGGCCTGGTGTAGCGGGTGGCCAGCGGCTCGCAGTGGACCGCGGTCCCGTCGACCAGCTCTGGTCTGACGCAGAGGGTGCCCGGCGCCAGCCAGACCGCGAGGAGTTCGGAAGTGTCCTGCACCACCGTCACCGGGCGGCAGATGTGGATCTCCGCCGAACCGTTCGCGCGGTAGCGCCAGAGCACCTGCTCGCCGGGCGCCCACCTGTGGTCGGCCCCCGGTACCCCGCCGCCGGTGGGGGCGGTCCGACCGCCGGTTCCCTGGCCCGCCGTATGCGCTGTCATGGGAGAAAGCCTACGGGCCGGCCCGCCGACCCCGACGAATACGGGCCAGCCCCGGGAAGGCTCCTCCGGCTCCGCCCCCGCGCCCGAACGCGTCAGGGGCGGGTCATCCGCAGCACGTCGAGCGCCTCGTCGAGTTGCTCGACGGTCAGCAGTCCGCGCTCCACATAGCCGGAGTCCAGCACCACCTCGCGGATGGTGCGCCGCTCGGCCAGCGACCGCTTGGCCACCTTCGCCGCCTCCTCGTACCCGATGTACCGGTTGAGCGGGGTGACGACGGAGGGCGAGGACTCCGCGTACTCACGGGCCCGGTCGGCGTCCGCGGTGATCCCGTCGACCGTGCGGTCGGCCAGCAGCCGCGCCGCGTTGGCCAGCAGCCGCACCGACTCCAGCAGGTTCTTGGCCATCACCGGCAGCATGACGTTCAGTTCGAAGTTGCCCGAGGCGCCCGCCGCGGCGACGGTCGCGTCGTTCCCGACGACCTGGGCCGTGACCATCAGCACCGCCTCCGGCACGACCGGGTTCACCTTGCCCGGCATGATGGAGGAGCCCGGTTGCAGGTCCGGGAGCTGGATCTCGGCCAAGCCGGTGCGGGGGCCGGAGGCCATCCACCGCAGGTCGTTGCAGATCTTGGTCAGGCTCACCGCGATGGTCCGCAGCTGGCCCGAGGCCTCGACGAGACCGTCCCGGGAACCCTGGGCCTCGAAGTGGTCGCGGGCCTCGGTCAGCGGCAGCCCGGTGGTCCGCCGCAACTCCGCGATCACCGCCGGTGCGAAGCCGGCCGGGGTGTTGATCCCGGTGCCCACCGCGGTCCCGCCGAGCGGTAGCTCCGCCAGCCGCGGCAGCGCGGCCTCCAGCCGCTCCACCCCGTACCGGACCTGCGCGGCGAACCCGCCGAACTCCTGCCCGAGAGTCACCGGGGTGGCGTCCATCAGGTGGGTGCGACCGGCCTTGACGACATCCGTGAACTCGGCGGCCTTGCGCTCCAGGGCAGCCGCCAGGTGGTCGAGCGCCGGCATCAGGTCGGCGGTCACCGCGGCGGTCGCGGCGATGTGGATGGACGACGGGAAGACGTCGTTGGACGACTGGCTGGCGTTGACGTGGTCGTTGGGGTGGACGGGGGAGCCCAGCCGTTCGCTCGCCAGCGTCGCCAGCACCTCGTTGGCGTTCATGTTCGAGGAGGTGCCTGAGCCGGTCTGGAAGACGTCCACCGGGAAGTGGTCGTCCCACCTCCCCTCGGCGACCTCGGCGGCAGCCGAGCCGATCGCCCCGGCCAGCTCGGGAGCGAGCACCCCCAGCTCGGCGTTGACCAGGGCGGCAGCCCCTTTGATCCGGGCCAGCGCCTCGATGTGCGCCCGCTCCAACCGCTGTCCGGAGATCGGGAAGTTCTCCACCGCGCGCTGGGTCTGGGCCCGCCACTTGGCGGACGCCGGCACCCGCACCTCTCCCATCGAGTCGTGCTCGGTGCGGTATCCGCCACGGTCCGCTTCGGTCATCGCTCTGCTCCTCCTCGACACCCCGCACTGGCCGGGGCCTGCCCCCGGGTGGTTCCGGTGTTCCCTGGCGGGCGACGTCGGAACCAGCCGTCGCTCCGGATCCCGCGAGTGGCCGCTGAGTGGGGGACGCGGCGGCCGTCAGGCCCGGCGGACCGGGATGCTGGTCACGAACGGCTGCGTCGGCTGCGGGTCCGCGAAGAAGTCGTTGCCCTTGTCGTCGACGACGATGAACGCGGGGAAGTCCTCCACCTCGATCTTCCAGACCGCCTCCATACCCAGCTCCTCGTACTCCAGCACCTCCACCTTCTTGATGCAGTCCTGGGCCAGCCGGGCGGCCGGTCCGCCGATCGAGCCCAGGTAGAAGCCGCCGTGCGCCGCGCAGGCGTCGGTCACCTGCGGGGAGCGGTTGCCCTTGGCGAGCATCACCAGTGAGCCGCCCGCCGCCTGGAACTGCTCGACGTAGGCGTCCATCCGCCCGGCGGTCGTCGGGCCGAAGGAGCCGGAGGCGTAGCCCTCCGGCGTCTTCGCGGGGCCCGCGTAGTAGACCGGGTGGTCCTTGAGGTACTGCGGCATCTCCTCGCCGGCGTCCAACCGCTCCTTGATCTTCGCGTGGGCGATGTCCCGGGCGACGACGAGGGTGCCGGTGAGCGACAGCCGCGTCTTGACCGGGTGCTTGGTCAGCTCGGCCAGGATGTCCTTCATGGGCAGCGTCAGATCGATCCGGACCGCCTCCAGGTCCGGCCCCGCGCCCTCGGTCAGCTGTTCCTCGGTGGTCTCGGGGAGGAAGCGCGCCGGGTCGGTCTCCAACTGCTCCAGGAAGACGCCCTCCGCCGTGATCTTGGCGACGGCCTGGCGGTCGGCGGAGCAGGAGACGGCGATGGCGACCGGGCAGGAGGCGCCGTGCCGGGGCAGCCGTACGACGCGGACGTCGTGGCAGAAGTACTTGCCGCCGAACTGCGCGCCGATGCCGATCCGCTGGGTCATCTCGAAGACCTTCTCCTCCAGCTCCCGGTCGCGGAAGCCGTGGCCGGTCGGCGACCCCTCGGTGGGCAGCTCGTCCAGGTAGTGCGCGGAGGCGTACTTGGCGGTCTTCAGCGCGTACTCGGCGGAGGTGCCGCCGACCACGATCGCCAGGTGGTACGGCGGGCAGGCGGCGGTGCCCAGGGAGCGGACCTTCTCCTCCAGGAACCTCATCATCGAGGCCTCGTTCAGCACCGCCTTCGTCTCCTGGTAGAGGAAGGACTTGTTCGCCGAGCCACCGCCCTTGGCCATGAACAGGAACCGGTACTCGCCGCCGTCGGTGGCGTACAGCTCGATCTGGGCCGGCAGGTTGGAGCCGGTGTTCCTCTCCTCCCACATCGTCAGCGGGGCCATCTGCGAGTAGCGCAGGTTGAGCCTGGTGTACGCCTCGTAGATGCCGCGCGAGAGGGCCTCCTCGTCGCCGCCGCCGGTCAGCACCTGCTGACCGCGCTTGCCCATCACGATCGCGGTGCCGGTGTCCTGGCACATCGGCAGCACGCCCGCCGCCGCGATGTTCGCGTTCTTCAGCAGGTCCAGGGCGACGAAGCGGTCGTTGGCGGAGGACTCCGGGTCGTCCAGGATGCGCCGCAGCTGCGCCAGGTGGGCCGGCCGCAGGTAGTGCGAGATGTCGTGCATGGCCTCGGCGGCCAGCTTGCTCAGCGCCTCCGGCGCGACCTCGAGGAACGTCCGGCCGTTCGCCTCGAAGGTGCGGACGCCCTCCGCGGTCACCAGGCGGTACGGCGTGTTGTCCGCACCGAGGGGAAGCAGGTCCGTATAAGCGAACTCGGGCATGGCGACGATTCCTCACTCCGCTGGTCTCGGGCGCGCGGCTGCGCTCTACGGTGGCTCGGCACGGTGGTCGGGCACCTGATCAGCCTAAGGGCTCTCCGGTAACCTCTGGTCGGTCCGGGTGGGCCGCTACCCGTCCACCGGGCCGGGAGACCTCCGGCCGAGCCGTGGGAGGCGGCGCGCACCACCGGCCCGACGGGCCGCTCGGGCAGGTCTCCCGGCGCCCGCCGCCCAACAATCCCGGTGCGTCCCCCTGGTCGCGATCTATCGCGTTTCGCTAAGCTGTTGTGGTGGACGCTGCATCTTCTCGGGGCATGACCCCTGAACCTACTGACCACTCTCCCGACGCGCCCCGACGGCCGGAGCGGCCGGTGTCGCTGGGGAAGCCGGCCGCCGGGCCAGCCGGGGTCGGGGGGATCCGGGCGTCCGACGCGGACCGGGACCGGATCGCCGACATCCTCCGGGAGGCGCTCGCCGAGGGGCGGCTCACGGCCGAGGAACACGGTGAGCGGATCGACCTCCTCTACCAGGCCAAGACGATGGGGGAGCTGGAGCCGCTCATCCAGGACCTGCCGGCCGCCCAGGGGGCGGGGTTCCCGCGGCAGCCCCCCCCATCCCGTGCCGCCGCCTCCTCCCGGTGGGGCGCCCTGGGGCCCGCCCGGTCCCACCGAGAACCTGTTGGCCGTCTTCGGCGGCGCGGTCCGCAAGGGCCGTTGGCGGGTGGGTCGCCGCACCAACGCCTTCGCCTGCTTCGGCGGGGTGGAGATCGACCTGACGGAGGCGGTCTTCCAGCAGCAGGAGATCGTCATCAACGTCACCGCGATCTTCGGCGGGGTGGAGATCCGGGTGCCGGAGAACGTCACCCTCCGCAGCGCGGGCACCGGGGTCTTCGGCGGGTTCGACGTCAAGACCCACGAGGACCCGGACCCGCAGGCGCCGATCGTCCTGGTCACCGGCTTCGCGCTGTTCGGCGGGGTGGAGGCCAAGCCCAAGCGCGGCAAACTGCTGAAGAACCTCCGCGACCGGGTTCGGCGGGAGCTGGGGGACTGAAATCCGGCCGGGTGTACGAGCGGAGGAACGGAACTACTGCGACGGAGTGAATAGGCGCGCGCACAGCGGGTAGGGACAGCTGCATCGTCCTCCTGCGATCGGGGGTGCACCGGGGCGTGCAGAGGGGGACGGCAAGGGTGTCTCTTTTGCGAATCCGTCGTCAGGAGTAGACCGTGCTGCAACCGCCGCATCAGCTCCCGCAGGCCGCCTCCCCGCCCCCGCAGCGCACCCCCGCTCGGGACGAGATGGACGGGCCCTGGCACTCGGAGGCGGTGTGCCATCGGGACGAGGCCGGGTTGTTCTTCGCCCCCTCCAAGGAGCCGACGGCCGCGCGGCTGTCACGCGAAGCGGCTGCCAAGAGGGTCTGCGCCCGCTGCCCCGTCGTGGCCGACTGCCGGGAGCACGCGCTGCTCCAGCCGGAGCCGTACGGGGTCTGGGGCGGGTTGACGGCGGCCGAGCGCCGGGTGGTGCTGGCCCGGCGGCGCCGACGGGACGCCGAACGTCCCAACGGCGCCCGGCCCGCGGTGAGACCCATCGCCGCGGCGGGCTGATCCCCGGACGGGGAGAGGCTGCCCGGGGTGCGGGCCTCCTCTCCCGTCACCGGGGGAGCGGGTGGTTCGCCTCCGGAGGGGAGGTCAGTTCTCCTCGGAGCGGGCGCCGCCGAAGTCCACCGAACTGTAGGCGCGCAGCTTCGACAGGCGGTGGGTGGAGTCGATCTGCCGGATGGTGCCCGAGCGGGAGCGCATCACCAGCGACTGCGTGGTGGCCGTCTCCGAGCGGTACCGCACGCCCCGCAGCAACTCGCCGTCGGTGATCCCGGTCGCCACGAAGAACACGTTCTCGCCGCTGACCAGGTCCTCGGTGTGGAGCACCCGGTCGAGGTCGTGGCCGGCTTCGAGGGCGTGTCTCCGCTCCTCCTCGTCCTTCGGCCACAGCCGGCCCTGGAGGGTCCCGCCGAGGCACTTGATCGCACAGGCGGCGATGACCCCCTCGGGGGTCCCGCCGATGCCCATCAGCAGGTCCACTCCGGTGCCCTCGCGGACGGCCATGATGGCGCCCGCGACGTCGCCGTCGGCGATGAACTTGATCCGCGCGCCGGTCTCCCGGATCTCCCTCACCAGCGACTCGTGGCGGGGCCGGTCCAGGACCACGACGGTGACGTCCTCCGGTGCGCTCCTCTTGGCCTTGGCCACCCGGCGGATGTTGACCGACGGGGGTGCGGTGATGTCGACGAAGTCCGCCGCCTCCGGGCCGGTGGCCAGCTTGTCCATGTAGAAGACGGCCGAGGGGTCGAACATCGTGCCGCGGTCGGCGACCGCCAGCACCGAGACGGCGTTGGTCATGCCCTTGGCGGTGAGCGTGGTTCCGTCCACCGGGTCGACGGCGACGTCGCACTCCGCACCGGTGCCGTCACCCACCCGTTCGCCGTTGAACAGCATCGGGGCGTCGTCCTTCTCGCCCTCGCCGATGACCACCACGCCGTTCATCGAGACGGTGTGGACGAGGTTCCGCATCGCGTTGACGGCGGCGCCGTCCGCGCCGTTCTTGTCACCCCGGCCGACCCACCGCCCGGCTGCCATCGCGGCCGCCTCCGTGACCCGGACGAGCTCCAGGGCCAGGTTGCGGTCGGGGTCGTGGGGGCTGACGTCGAGCGGAGGAGGCGGATGGTGCTCCGTCATCGATGCGCACCTTTCTGGCTCTGGCCCTGGGTTCTCGCCGGAAACGGGGTGGCGACGGCCGGAAAACGAGGGTGGTCCGCCGGGCTGAGGGAGTTGCCCGGGCAAAAAGCACAGTATCCGCTCATCGTCATTGTGAGCCGAGTGCCCCACTGATGAGCGTCCAAGCGGGCGGTGCCGGGGGTGCGGCCATCGCGGGTTCGGCGATGGGAGACGATGGGGGGGTGGCAGGTATGCGTGGTAAGCAGGCAGTGCGAGACATGGTCTTGTCGATGGCGGTCATCGGGGCCGTCGTCGCCGTCGTGTACATGTTCATTCCGCACGACGATTCGCCGAAGGCCTCGGTCAAGACGGTCGGCTACCAGGTCGAGATGGACACCGCGCGGCGCGCGGCGCCCTATCCCATAGCGGCACCGCCGGAGGGGAAGCCCGCCGGCTGGCAGGCGACCTCGGTGACCTACCGGGCCGACGGGGAGCACGGCGCCAGCTGGCACCTGGGCTTCCTCGACCCGGAGCAGGAGTACGTGGCGGTCGAGCAGAGCGACGGCAACCCCAAGAAGTTCATCGCCAAGGTCAGCCAGCGGGCGGAGAAGACCGGGGAGAGCCAGCGGATCGCCGGCGAGCGGTGGCAGCGCTACGAGGGCGGGCAGTACAACGCCCTGGTCCTGGAAGGGGACGGCGTGACCACGGTCGTCACGGGGACCGCATCCTTCACCGGGCTCGCCGAGATGGCCGCCGCGCTGGAGATGCCGGAGCCCGACTCGCCGTGACGCCCGGACGCCCCGCCGGACTCCCGGGCGGCCGGGCCGCACAGCCCCCGGAGACGGGTCAGCCCCTGCCTTTGGGCAGAGCTCGGCCCCGTCGCGCGTCGGGGCGTGCGGCGGGGCCGGTCGTCCGCCGTCAGACCGTGCTGACGACCTCGTCGTAGGCGAGCCGGGGCAGGCGCTCCCGCCAGGCGTCCGGACCGGGCTTGCCGATGTTCACCACGGCGAGCACGGAGCGGTCCTCGTCGGCGAAGAACTCCTTGTTGACCGCGTCCGCGTCGAATCCGCTCATCGGGCCGGCGGCCAGCCCCGCGGCCCGGACGCCGATGATGAAGTAGCCGACCTGCAATGCGGCGTTGAACGAGGACGCGCGCTCCCGCGCCGGGCGCTCGGAGAAGAAGACGTCCTTCGCCGCGGGGAAGTGCGGGAAGAGCCGCGGCAGCTTCTGGTGGAAGTCGTGGTCGGCGGTGAGGACGGCCACCAGCGGCGCGGCGGCGGTCTTCGCCCGGTTGCCCTCCGACATGTGCCGCACCAGGCGATCCCGGGCCTCGGGGGAGCGGACCAGCAGCACCCGCAGCGGTGACTGGTTGAAGGCGGTGGGTGCGTACTTGACCAGCTCGTATATCGCCTGGACCTGCTCCTCGCTCACCGGCTCGTCGGTGAAGGTGTTGGCCGTCCGGGCTTCCCGGAAGAGCAGGTCCTGGGCGGCGGCGTCGAGGGCGAGAGACATGGGGGGAGCACCTTCCGAGAGGTTGGTCCGTTCGGTTGCGGGGCCCAGCTTACGAGGTATAGGTTAACTTTAAACTAAAGACTGGCCGGAAGTGATCCACTTCATAGCGGCAGGCCGCCCACTCGGTAGCGGCCGGAAAGCCCCCGCCCCGCTGATTCGAACGAGTCCAGCCGCTCAGCCCGCGTCAGCCTCCTCGGCGGCCTCGGCCGCCTCCTCCTCGGCGAGCGCCGCGTCCAGCCGTTCGCGCGCCCCGTCCAGCCAGCGCCGGCAGACCCGCGCCAGCTCTTCCCCGCGCTCCCAGAGCGCCAGGGACTCCTCGAGGGTGGTGCCACCCGCCTCCAGCCGCCGGACGACCTCGATCAGCTCGTCCCGCGCCTGCTCGTATCCCGGAGCGGTCTCCGCGACGGTCTCCGCAGCGGTCTCGGTGTCAGCCATGACGTCAGCCTACGGTCTCCGCGCGGCGTTCCCGGTGGAGCGGGTGACGCTCAGCCGCCGTCCTTCCGCGCGACCACGGTCAGCTCGCCCTCGGCCAGCCGGGCCTGGAGCTGCTCGCCCTCGGACACCTCGTCCGCCGTCCGCACCACCGCGCCGCCCGAGCGCCGCAGCACCGCGTAGCCGCGTTCCAGGGTGGCCGCCGGCGAGAGCGCCACCACCCGGGCCCGGGTGTGCGACAGCTCCGAGTCGGCCCGGTCCAGCAGGTGCCCCAGCGTCCGGCGGGCCCGATCCCGCAGCGCCGCGACCTCCTCCTGCCGCTCCCACACCATCCGCTGCGGGTGCTCGACGGACGGCCGGGCGCGGAGCGCGGCCAGTCCGCGCTCCTCGCGGTCCAGCAGGCCGGTCATGGTGCGCAGCGCGCGGCGGCGCAGCTGCTCGATCCTGGTCAACTCCTCGCCGACATCGGGCACCACCTGCTTGGCGGCGTCCGTGGGTGTGGAAGCGCGGAGGTCGGCCACCAGGTCGAGCAGGGGCGAGTCCGGCTCATGGCCGATCGCCGAGACCACCGGGGTGCGGCAGGCGGCGACGGCTCGCACCAGCTCCTCGTCGGAGAACGGCAGCAGGTCCTCCACGCTCCCGCCGCCCCGGGCCACGATGATCACGTCCACATCCGGGTGCGCGTCCAGTTCCTCGACCGCCGCCAGGACCTCCGGCACCGCCCGCACCCCCTGCACCGGCACGTTGCGCACCTCGAAGCGGACCGCCGGCCAGCGCAGCCGGGCGTTCTCCAAGACGTCCCGCTCGGCCGCGGACGCCCGGCCGCAGACCAGCCCTATGAGCTGCGGCAGGAACGGCAGCCTCCGTTTGCGTTCGGCCGCGAACAGCCCCTCGGCCGTCAGCGATCGCTTCAGCCGCTCCAGCCGCGCCAGCAGCTCGCCGACGCCCACCAGCCGGATGTCGGCCGCCCGCAGGGAGAGCTGGCCCCGCGGGGCATACCACTCCGGCTTGGCGTGCACCACCACCCGGGAGCCCTCCGAGACCGCGTCGGCGACCCGGTCGAAGACGGAACGGAAGCAGGTCACCGTCAGCGAGATGTCGTGGGACGGATCGCGCAGGGTCAGGAACACCACGCCGGCACCGGGCCGCCGCGACAACTGGGTGATCTGCCCCTCGACCCAGACCGCGCCGAGCCGGTCGATCCACCCGCCGATCAGCCGGGACACCTCACCGACGGGGATCGGCGTCTCCACCGAGGTCTTGAGCGCCATACCGGGCAGGCTACTGGGCCGCAGCACCTCCCCGGGCCACCTCCGGCCACGGAAGCCCGGAGCCCGCCCGTACCGGCAGGCCTCCGCCCGCGCCACGGCGGCGGTCGTGATTCTTCCCGCGCGGCACCACGGCTTACGATGAGGCCATGACTGCTACGCCCGCCCGCCGCGTCCTGCTCGCCGCTCCTCGGGGCTACTGCGCCGGCGTGGACCGCGCCGTAATCGCCGTGGAGAAGGCGCTGGAGCAGTACGGCGCGCCGATCTACGTACGCAAGGAGATCGTCCACAACAAGTACGTCGTCAAGACCCTGGAGAAGAAGGGCGCGATCTTCGTCGAGGAGACGGAGGAGGTGCCCGAGGGCTCCATCGTGATCTTCTCGGCGCACGGGGTCGCCCCCGTCGTCCACGAGGAGGCGGCGACTCGCCGGCTCGCCACGATCGACGCCACCTGCCCGCTGGTGACCAAGGTCCACAAGGAGGCCGTCCGCTTCGCCAAGGAGGACTACGACATCCTCCTGATCGGTCACGAGGGGCACGAGGAGGTCATCGGCACCAGCGGTGAGGCGCCCGACCACATCACGCTCGTCGACGGCCCCGAGGACGTGAAGAACGTCCAGGTGCGGGACCCCGAGAAGGTGGTGTGGCTCTCCCAGACCACGCTCTCCGTCGACGAGACCATGGAGACCGTGGACGCGCTCACCGACCGCTTCCCCAAGCTCATCAGCCCGCCGAGCGACGACATCTGCTACGCCACGCAGAACCGGCAGACCGCCGTCAAGCAGATCGCGGCGGACTCGGACCTGATGATCGTCGTCGGCTCCCGGAACTCCTCCAACTCCGTACGGCTCGTGGAGGTCGCCCTCGGCGCCGGGGCCAAGGCCGGCCACCTCGTGGACAGCGCCGACGAGATCGACGAGGCCTGGCTGGAAGGCGTGTCGACGATCGGCATCAGCTCCGGGGCGTCGGTGCCCGAGGTGCTCGTCGAGGGCGTCCTGGAGTGGCTGGCTGAGCGGGGCTTCGACGACGTCGAGGTGGTCCAGCCGATGGAGGAGAGCATCACGTTCTCCCTGCCCAAGGAGCTCCGGCGGGACCTGCGGGCCGAGGCCGGACGCCTCTCCGAGTAACTGGTCCGCCCGGCTCTCCGAGCAACTGGTGCGGAGGCAGGGCGCTGCCTCGGGGCGACGGCGGATGCCGGCCCCGAGGCCCTCCCGCCGGAGGCCGCGGAAGCGGGGGCGTGGTCAGGAACTGCGGCGCCGGCGGCCGGCCCGGTCGGCGAGCAGCAGCAGCTTCCGCACGCCGACGACGAAACCCGCCAGCAGCGTTCCGACGTACAACCAGCCCGCGCTCACGGCGAGGCCGGTGAACAGGTTCATCAGACGGCCGCCCAGGCCGGTCCCGCCGGTGAGGGCGAGCAGCCCCACCGTGTACGCGATCGGTGCCGCCACCGGTGCCGCGATCAGCTCGGTGCACCGCACCCACAGGGCGCAGCCGACCGAGGCGAGCAGGAAGACCACGCCGTAGCCGACGGTGGAGCCGTCGAGCAGGAACCGGTCCACCGCGGCGGCCAGCAGCATCGCCATCGAGGCCAGCACCCCGCAGCCGAATCCGGTGAAGCGCGGGCCGGGCATCTGCCGCAGCCAGTGGAGCCGGGGCGGTGGGGCGGTCGGCTGTGCTGCCGCCACGCGCCGCCGTCTGGCGCGGTAGATGGCCGAGGCCTCGCAGGAGGCGGTCAGCTCCTGGAGCGCCTCCGGGCTGAGGTCGGGGGTGCGGCCGGCGTCCTCGGAGCCGCCGCGCGTGGGGCGGGGCAGCGGGGCGGTCCGGCGGACGCTGCGTTGGGCCAGGCGCGAGATCGGTGTGCTCGGTTGCTCCACAGGACCAACGTAGATCCGGAGACTGACGGGCCCCGGTACGAGACACGCCGCGGGCACTCCTATGGAGACGCGTTCGAGTGATGGTCCCAAAGAGGTGGTCCGGCGGAGCCCCGTAGACTGGGAGCCGTTCCGTCATCCCCGGTGGAACAGACCTCGGATGGCCGGCCCTGGACCAGGGACCGCCACCGCACACCACACCACTCGTTCCGGGAAGTCGCCACGTGTCGCTCACGATCGGTATCGTCGGTCTGCCCAATGTCGGCAAATCGACCCTGTTCAACGCCCTGACCAAGAACGACGTGCTCGCGGCCAACTACCCGTTCGCCACCATCGAGCCCAACGTCGGCGTGGTGGGTGTGCCGGACGCCCGCCTCGACAAGCTCGCCGAGATCTTCGGTTCCCAGCGCAAGCTGCCGGCCACCGTCGACTTCGTCGACATCGCGGGCATCGTGCGCGGTGCCTCGGAGGGGGAGGGGCTGGGCAACAAGTTCCTCGCGAACATCCGGGAGTCCGACGCCATCTGCCAGGTCATCCGGGCCTTCCAGGACGAGAACGTCGTCCACGTCGACGGCAAGGTCTCGCCGCAGAGCGACATCGAGACGATCAACACCGAGCTGATCCTCGCCGACCTCCAGTCGATCGAGAAGGCGCTGCCGCGGCTCCAGAAGGAGTCCCGCCTCCAGAAGGAGAAGCTCCAGGTCGTCGCCGCGGCCGAGGCGGCGCAGGAGATCCTCGAGGCGGGCCGGACCCTCTTCTCGGCCGGCATCCACCGGGCCACCGAGCAGGGCAGGCTCCTCCACGAGCTGCACCTCCTCACCGTCAAGCCCTTCCTCTACGTCTTCAACGTCGACGAGGAGGAACTCGTCGACGAGGACTTCAAGGAAGAGCAGCGCAAACTGGTCGCCCCGGCGGAGGCCATCTTCCTCAACGCCAAGATCGAGTCCGAGCTGATCGAGCTGGAGGACGACGAGGCGCTCGAACTCCTCCAGTCGATGGGACAGGAGGAGCCGGGCCTGGCCACCCTGAGCCGGGTCGGTTTCGACACCCTGGGTCTCCAGACCTACCTCACGGCCGGCCCCAAGGAGGCCCGCGCCTGGACGATCAAGAAGGGCGCCACCGCCCCGGAGGCGGCCGGGGTGATCCACACCGACTTCCAGAAGGGCTTCATCAAGGCCGAGGTCATCTCCTACGAGGACCTCCTGGAGTGCGGTTCGGTGCAGGAGGCCCGCGCCAGGGGCAAGGCCCGGATGGAGGGCAAGGACTACGTGATGCGGGACGGCGACGTCGTGGAGTTCCGCTTCAACGTCTGATACGTCCGGCGAAAGGCCGTCTGACCTGCGACGGAGCGGGTTGGGCGGCCTTTGCGGTCCGCACAGAGTCCGCAGCGTGCTGGATGAGTCCGGCACGCGGAGGAGCGGTTACTCCGCTTCGTCGACCTGTGGCCGGGCATCGGCGGACTGGTCCGCGTACGCCTTGTCGACGGCGGCCCGAGTCCGCTCCTCGGAGTCGGGCCACAGATGGGTGATACGCCTATGGAGGGCGCTACGTCCTCAGACTTGACAAGCACGCCCTCCGGTCAGGCGGCTGGACCCGAGGCTGTCTGGCCACCCGTCGCGGTCCCCGGACGGGGGACGGTCCCGCGCGGGGACTGCCGCGACGGGGACAGGGCCGAGCCAGGGTCTCCGCACGAGGGCCCGGGGGCGGAAACGGTCCTCTCACCGGGACCGTCCCACGGGGTCGGGCCCGGGGGACCCGACACCTGTCGATGGGCAAGAGGCGCAGGTCCGCAGTGGAGAGGGAGCATCATCCAGTCGCGCTCGGCGTTGCCTCGAGCGTGGCCGATCGTTGACCAGTCGTGACCGTGCAACCTGTGGCCTTACGCGCACAGCGTCGTTAGGGTCCACTAGGATCATCTCTCGTAACGTACCAGAACTGCGGTTCGATCCGAGGGGTATCCCGAATCTACGGATTCACACGGGGCACTGGCGAACTGCACGTCGCGCACTGGGTTTTTGGGCGGCCAACTGGCCTGATCTACCTTGATCAGCTGGCGTTCCCCGTGATCTCCTGGTGCTCGTCGTTCTCGCCGGTGTGGAGGTGTGTGCTGTGGAGCAGGAGTCGCAGTACTACGGCGTTCCCCTGGAGCGGAGCGACTACCTACCCTTGGAGCGGCACGAGCACAGTTGTTCGCCCGAGGACTTCGCGCAGTGGTTGGAAGGTTACGGTAAGGACCGTCGGCTGGCTGTGGACCTGTTCTCGGGTGCCGGCGGACTCAGCCTCGGGCTCCAGCGAGCCGGATGGACCACCGCTGCAGCAGTCGACATGGACGAGCGGGCTCTGGAGACTCACGCTGCGAACTTCCCGGGTATGAGTCTGCACATGGATCTCGGCAAGCCGGAGGAACGGGACAGGCTGGAGCAGATCCTGGAACCTGCGAAGGGGCGTATCGATCTGGTTGCGGGAGGTCCTCCCTGCCAGCCGTTCAGCCGCGCGGGCAGGTACAAGATCCGTCACTTGGTCAAGTACCACGGTCGTGATCCCGAGGACCTTCGCAAGGAACTCTGGCGTGCGTACCTCGACGTCATACGGCGCATCCGTCCCCGTGCCGTCCTCATGGAGAACGTTCCGGACATGGGGCTCGGTGACGACTTCTTCGTCATCCGGATGATCGAGCAACAGTTGGAGGATGTCGGCTACGCCACCCAGGTTCGCCTCGTCGACGCGTGGAAGTACCGTGTCCCACAGCACCGCAAGCGGCTCATACTCCTGGCCCGAAACGATGTCGAGCAGTTCGACTGGCAGCCGGAGATCAGCGAGAAGGAGCGGACCACGCTTCAGGATGCCATCGGCGACCTCCCCAAGATCCACGTCGAGCCGAAAGAGCGTGTGGGCGAACGCGTGACGCCGTACACGACGCCTGCGGAGAAGCAGTCCTGGTTCGCAGCGAGCATGCGCTCTGAGGTCGAGCCCGAAGAAGAGGGCATCATCCACGACCACATGACCCGTCGTGTGCGTCAGGACGACTTCGAGGCTTTCCAGAACATGACCTCGAAGACCTCGTACCCCGAACTGTCCGAGGAGCACCGGCGGTACAGCACCAAGCACTTCACCGACAAGTACAAGAAGCTGGACTGGGACAACCTCAGCCGGTCGATCACCGCGCACATCGCCAAGGACGGTTACTGGTACATCCACCCCGACCAGAACCGGACACTGACCGTCCGTGAGGCCGCGCGCGTTCAGACCTTCCCGGATCACTTCCGGTTCGCTGGCACACGCAGCGACGCGTTCCGGCAGATCGGGAACGCCGTACCTCCCGTGCTCGGCGCGGCCGCTGCTGAGGTGCTGTCACCTGTGAGCGATGGGGAGTCGGCCAGGACTCCTCTTCGGCCGAAGTGGCGCACGGCACGGGAGGAGTTGACGGCCTGGGCCGAGGCTCGCAGGCAGGGCCCCGACTGGTACCAACTGCCGACACTCTCCTCTGTGCAGGCGGCGGTCGGGGCGGTGCTGTCCGGCGCCAAGGTCAACCCCGACCAGCTACGCGCGATGATGGAGGGTCTGGACGGGGCCGAGAAGCTTACCCGATCCGCGTTGAAGGAACTGATCGCTGCTGCGCCAACATCCTCTGCCAGGGGACGTCTCGACCGGCTTACCGACATCGCTGGTAAGCGCAGCATCTGGGCTGAGGACAGTCGACGCGACGTGCCCGAACAGATCGGCATGAAGCCGGCCGAGAAGTCGCTTTATCTGCTGCTGATCAACGAGGACCTCCTCTGGGTGGGGCAGGGAGCGCTGCGCGTCGCGGCCCGTCTCCATGGCAACAAGTCGGACCGCACCAACCGCCTGAGTGACGGCCGGGTCAATCTGGTGAAGCTGGTCGGCGCGGAGACGAACGCACCACTCCGCATGGCGGCCCTGAGGCTCATCGGGAACACGGTGTGCACCGCCACAAAGCCCCTGTGTGATCAGTGCCCTCTCAACCGGTACTGCGCCGGACGGGAGAACGTTGCGGAGGACTTGTTCGCGAACGGCCTCATCGGGACCGAGGCCCGTCCTTCGTTGCCGGCCCAGTCCGCGGGCCATGAGCCGCAGCGCACTGCTCAAGGATCCTGAGCGCGGCCGTCACCGGGTCCTTCCGGACCTCGCACTCCCAGACGCGGAGCACCGTCCATCCGGCGGCCTCGGCCGCCTCGGTGTTCCGTCGGTCCCTCTCCTTGTTCGCGGCGATCTTGGCGGTCCATCGGTCGGCGTTCGGGCCGCGGAACCCGGCGGCGCCGTGCACGGGGCAGCCGTGCCAGAAGCAGCCGTCGACGAACACCGCGACGTGGTGCCGGGGCAGGACGAAGTCGGCTGTGCACCGCGGGGCCACTTTCCTGTGGAGGCGGAACCGGAGGCCGGCTCGGTGAACAGCCCTGCGCAGGGCGACCTCCGGCCCTGTGTCGCGCACGCGACGGCCTCGGAGGTGTGCTCCGGCGGTGGTAGCCACCCACTGCCGGTCCTCCGTCGTTCCTGCCGTCTTTTCGGCCATGCTCCACACCCGCCTGTACGCGCCTCCGGGAGGCAGCCTGCCACACTCGTCCCATGCTCCGGGAACCCGCCGAACTCCGTATCGATGACCGAGGCCGCGCTGAACTGCCACTCGGCATCCTCACCGAGGTCGGCATCGCGCCGGGTACTGATGCGATGGCGTTCAGCGATGGGGACGGCCGGATTGTGATCCGTCGGCTCGCCGACGCGGTCAACGACTTGGTGGAGGTGGGGCACTCTCTGACATTCGCCGTCCGTTTCCTGTACGTCGTCCTGCCGGGTTGAAGCCCAGCCGCAGAGCCTCGCTCCGCGCGTGAAGGGCTTGGAGGGCCTGGTTCTCCGGAACCTCCTCTCCGCTCTCGAGGCGTCGGCCGACGGCGGCGGCGAGCTGCCGTTGCCAGGGTTCGAGCTTCCGTGTCTCCTTGGCCCAGCGGGCGATCGCGTTCCACTCGTCGGCAGGTACGGAGAGGATCTCGTCGGCGTTCCCCTTGACCTTCTCGGTTCCACCCGCCAGGGCGGTCTCGTCAAGCGGAGTGTCACGCAGCTCCTCTTCCAGGGCGGTGGGCACAGTCCAGCCCACCCGGGACACGGCGTCCCAACAGGCGGCCTTCTTGGCCCACTCCCCGACGTGGTTGCCAACCAGCGGATGCATGACAGCCGCCATCACCCGGGGCACGAGGCTGTCGACGGCGTCCCTGAGCACGTCCGAGACGTCCTGCTCCCGCCAGATGCGATCCAGGTCGAGGCGCTGCCCGGTGGCCAGTGAGAGGCGCGCGACGGTGTACGTGGTGACGAGGCTCTTGTTACTGGCCGCCCCGTGGCCGGCGGCCACCCTGTCGACGGCCTTGAAGAGGATCGCCATGGCGATCACGCGCTGGCAGTACTGCACGTCCACCCGGGGAGGAGCCTCGTCGATCCGCAGCATCAGCTCGACGAAGTTCTTCTGTGCACCGCGGCTCACCAGGTACGGCAGCTGGCACCAGGAGTGCACGAACTTGGCCAGGTCCGCCTTGGTGAACTTCTGCCGGGTCGGGTTGAGCTTCTTGAACGCCTTCTGCCTCGGCACTGTCCGGGCCTCAGCCATTGCGTCGGTGTACTGGCCGCGGGCCCGCTCATAGAACCAGTGGGTCTCCTGTCCGCTGCCGTCCGTGGCTGGGGCCCAGAGCGAGCGGGTGATCCGCTGGACGGCAACGTGGTACTCGTGGTTGGAGCTGAAGTCCACCTGAGTGACGCGGTTCTGGGTGTTGGAGTACTCGGAGATCATCGGGACGATTTCGGTGAGACGCTCCGGTGCGACCTGGGTCAGCTTCATCTGGACGCGGATTTCGGACAGGTCCGCGTGATCCCGCCTCCTGGCGTAGTGCAGGGAGGCCGTCGTCTGTCCACCGTTGACGATCTGCAGGCCGTGCACCCGGGCGATGTGGGTGGGCAGGCCGTCCGAACCTGTGACGAACTCCACCTGGGAGGCCGTCGCGGTGATCCCGTTGTTGTACGCCAGGAAGCGTCCGGGCGCGTGCAGGATGGTCTCCCGGATACCGCGGTTCACAGCGCCCCGGGCCTGCAGGAAGGAACGGACGTTCAGCTCCAGCAGACGGGTGCCGTGCTCGGCGTAGAGCGCGGCGAGGATCTCGCCCGGTATAACGGCGAGCACAACCGAGTGGTCCGCCTCCGAACTGGGTGCCGAGACACAGGGCAGCGGCGGCGTGAAGGACACAACGATGGGATCGGCGACGGCGCCGGACGTCTCGTGCCGGTACAGTCGGGCCAGGTCCCACACCTCGTGGGTGACCGGGGTCCCCTGGAACTCGGCGGGCGGAAACTCCGTGGCGGTGGCGACCCTGTTGCTGAACAGGAAGAGCCTGATCCCTCGGACCTCGGTGAGGGCCTTCTCCACCGCGACACACATGTCATGGGCGTCGTGGGACTCGTCCACGTGCAGTGCAAGTCCGTCCCGGCATCTGCGGGCGAAGGTCAACAGACGCCGGAAGGCCGCTTCCACCTGGGACCTGGTGAGCTTGGTCTCCAGCGGCTCGGCCTTGAAGTCCGTGACGAAGAGGTCAAGACAGTCATGCGAGTCGCCCAGAGCGTAGCCGTGGATCTCGTGGCCACGCGCCCCGTGGTGGGCGGCGAACGTGTTGCTCAGCACCCCCGCCACCTCGAGGTCGAACAGCACCCTGTCGGTGAACGTGTCCGGAGCGTTGCCGGACTCGGCATCCGCCGACGCGTAGACGTCAGCGAGCAAAGCGCGGGAGTACTCGGCAAGGTCCTGGTCACTCATCGCTCTCGCCCATAAGTCTTTTCACCTCTTCGTCCGGGACGCGATAGGCGTCCAGTCCGGTGAGCGACACCTGGTACGTGCAGTCGCTCACCCCTTCTGGCAGGTCCGAGTCGGCAAGCCGTGGAAACCCCTCCCGGACCTGCCAGAAGCAGGTCTCCCGCGGTACGTACCGGGGTTCGTTGTACAGCCCCTGATGGGTGGGCAGATAGCCCGCCTGTATCAGCAACCGGTCCAGGCTCGCCCTGGCCGGTGCCTGGGTGAGCCGTTCTCGCAGGCTCCGCACCCGAGCGTTGAGACTCTCACCGGAGCCACCCCGTCGTTCGTCGAGGACGGCCAGGCAGAGTAGAAGCCGCGGCACACCGGTGTCGTCCAGCTGCCTCTCGCTCGCCACTCGGATTGACCGCGGCTGTTTGGCCGCGCTGCTCTTCACCTCTATCGCCAGCCACGGCAGTTGGAAGTCCTGGTTCGTGCCTGTCGGCCCGGTCCACGACTCCACCGCGGTCACCTCGGGAAGTGCGTCCAGGACGCGCTCCAGCACGACCAGCTCGCCGTAGAGGCCCCGTCGGGCCTCGGCCCGTAGGCCGTCCCGGCCGACGGTACGCAGGAGTTCCTGCCACCGCTCGAATCGGTCCACCGTGGCCGTGAGCGCTTCCTTCGGCGTCCCGGCCGCCCTGGCCGTCTCGGCCACGTCCGTGACGAGCGGGTTGAACACCTCCCGGAGATCTCCGGCGGTGAGTACAACCTGGAGTTCGTACTCCAGGCGGGACAGGGCGCTCAGCTGAAGTTCGATGCCGGCCGTTCTCCTCAGCCGCCCCACCGCGCGCACCACGTGGTCGACGGCGTCGGTGCCAGCCCTGAGAACAAGCATGCGTTCCCGGGAGGGATAGGACACGGCCAGGAGGACCTCGAGGGGAGCGTCGGGGTACAGGAGGCGGCTGGAGCGGCCCGGGGTGGAATGGGGGCTCTCCAGCTCCTGCCAGTCGTTCTCGGTGACCGTCATACCCCGCTCTCCTCCTCTTCCTCCTCCTCATCGGTGAAGAGGGCGGCTTCTTCGAGGAAGACGCTGTTGGCCACGTACTCGATCTTCGCGTTGCGGAGTGACTTCGGCAGACTGACCTGGAAGCCGATCAGTGGCAGGCTCTGGCCCTTGACCTTGATCGGGTAGATCAGCAGCGCACCCTGGGTCGGCGAGCGGTGGGCTCGGATGTCCGCTCCTGCGGGCACCTCCGGGGCCTTCCTGTCCTGCTCCGCCGCCCGCTCCTTCGTGTCCTCCAGGGCAGCCGTCCACTGCGCATCGGTGAGTCCGAGCTTTTCGTCCTTCGGGCTGAGGACGCGGCGGATCGTGTACCGGCCCTCGCCGGAGGACGCCGTCGGGTGCGGCGACCGGGTCACGGGGCCGACGCGGCGGCCCGCGATCTTGACCGGGTCCTCGCTCGCCTTACCCACCAGTTTCACCGACCAGTTGGCGAGTTCGCCTCCTCTGGCACACTGGTCGATGTACTTGGCGATGAGGTTGGGACGGACCCGGAACGCCTTGCGGTCCGTTTCGTAGGCGTACAGGAACTCGGAGACGGCCTCCGGGGGAGCTCCCTCCCAGACAACGCTGCCGCCGTCCTCCGACGGCTTGCTGTCCATGGTCTCGTCGAGATGCCGTACAAGCGACTCGAGTGCCTTCAGGTTACCGCTGACGGTTCCCCGCGAGAGGTTGAAGATCGTGGTCTCCGGGCCCTCCCCGGAGTAACTGATCAGCACCTTCTTGCCGTTGTGCATCTTGTTCCGCGCGGTGACCAGCAGGCCCAGGGACGAGGTCCTGACCTTGAGCCCGAACTCGCGCGGCGTCATGCCCCGGGTCGCCATCTCCTCCATCTCGCGCCGGAGTTCGTCGAGCACCTCGGTGACCTCCGCGTACGCCTCCTCGACCTCGGGCGTGGTGTAGAGGCGGCACAGGTCCTCATAGCCGGGGCGATAACCGAACCACCGGCCCATCTGGAGCAGGGAGTCGTACGTGTTGGCCCAGCGCAGGTAGTAACTGACCGTGAGCCCCTCGAGGGTGAGACCACGGGACAGCTTCTGCCCGCCGACCGCGATGACGGACAGCCCGGTGTCACGGTGGTCGAAGTATTCAAGGGCGTCCTGAGAGGAGCCGTTGACCACCTTTACCTGGATCTTCCGGGCGGCGTCGAGCAGCTCGGCCGACACTTCCTCCCAGGTCAGTCGCTTCGCTTCGTCCTCTGCGAAGTGCTTGGTGGTGACGGCGAAGTCGCTCTCCCAGAGTGCCTGCAGATCGGCCATGACCTTCGGGCCCTGGCCGTGCCGGTCACGCAGTGAGTCGACGAGGAGGTGCAGGTGGTCCTCGACCTGCTCTCGGACGTGGTTCTGGACGGCCGTGAACCGGGTCACGTGAACCAGCATCGAGTTGTGGACCTTCTCCTGCCCCCTCGCCCTGCGGGCAGCACAGGCGAGAAGGAAGGACGCGATGGCAGTGCGGAGAGACTGGGGGATGTCCCCCTTGGGGCGTTCGCTGCCCCTGTGGCGGATACGCAGCCACGGCTCCGCGTCAAGGACGGGGCGGACCAACGGCAGTGGCTCGACGTCGTCCTCGTACTCGTCGTCGGAGTTGAGGCCGAACACCCTCTCCGGGCCCAGATAGTTGGTGGGTGCCCGCAGAGTCCGGATGAAGCTCTCGGGGAACAGGTCGTCGCCGATGTCGTCGCGCTTCGCGTCGGGGTCGATGTAGATGTTCGCGAAGGGGGTCGCCGTGTAGCCCACGTACGCCGCCCTGTCGAAGCTGACGAGCAGGTCCCGGATGGCCTTGTTGGTCTTCGTAGGGTCCGCGTCCGGTTCCTTCTTCGTGTTGATCGACGCGTTGTCAGCCTCGTCGTCAATGACGAGCAGGGGCACGTCGTAGACCTTCCGACGGCCGTTATCCTCCTCCCTGCCCTGGACGTCGACGACCCACCTGCGCAGGTAGTCCAGGATCCGCCAGTGTTTCTTGACGACCAGCACGACCGGGAAACTGCCGAGGGGGAAGTTGATGGTACTGCTCGCCGCCTTGCCGAAGTCGCCCTTCTCGGAGCTGTTCGTGGGCGAGGCAATGTCGAGCTTCCTGCCCAACGGCATCAGGCCGGCGCCCATGGCACGGAAGTTGCCTGCCACGTTGGACCGCATCTGGTGCTGCGTGTCGAAGCCCAGGAGGCCCTCGTCTATGCGCAGCTGCGTCTGGCTCCGCAGGTCATTGTGCACACCGGCGAGTACGACTATGAGCCTGTAGCCAGCGTCGACCGCCTTGGCTCCGAGGCCGATGTACTGGCCGGTCTTTCCGGACTGGACCTGGCCGACGACCAGACCCTTCCGAAGCCAGGGCCCCTGGCGACGTGGATCCTCGAGCTGTCCCAGCACCTCGTCCGTTGTCTGGTCCAAGCGACGGACCACCGAGGAGGGCAGCTCGAGGACGTCCTCCATGTACCAGCGGTAGCGCTCCCAGAAGTCCCAGTCCCGGTCGTTCTTCGCCTCCGGAAGCCAGGGAATGTGGCCCTCATTGTTCACAAGTCCCAGAGCCCCTGCCTGGAAGACGGCGAACATCGCCTTCATCTCTTGGTGCAACCGCTCCCGGTCGAGGTCCTCCCCGCGCATGGTGAGCATGCCGTACGCGACGTCGACGGCCTCCTGCAGTTCCTCAGGACTGGGCTGCCGGTTGCCCGGCAGGTAGCTGCGTACGAGGCGCTTGGCCTTCGCCGGGACATCGTCGGTGGTTGAAGTCACGGACGGACCTCCAACTGGTCGGAGAGTGAGGACGGGAAGGCCGGCACGCGCGCTCCGTGCACAACCGAGGCACGCTTTCTACAGGACATGATGGGTCAGTTGCTCCAGAACCCCTGCAACTGGTCAAACGGTGCTATGGTCCTCAGCCGTTCGCGGGCCGCGGACGGTGAACGGCCGCCCGACACCAGCGACTCGTAGATTCGCTGCGCGACCTCGACCGCCTGATCGTCGGCAGGGCCGGCACCACCGAATGGCTCAGGGTCGTCACAGGCGTCGGTCTCGTGCATCACGCGCAGGGTGGTAACCGGAACCGTCTCCTCGAGAAGGCGAACCAGAGCGTGCACGTCCTCGGTACGGGCACCGCCTGGCCGAAGAACCGCCTGGACCAGCGGGTGCGAGCGGTTGATCCTGCAGACCAGTCGGCCGTCGGGGCGGCGGACGGACCACACATGGACCATGGGGTCACCGTGTGTACGTGCGGCCACCTTGCCCCGGTACCTCAGCACGTCCGCGGCCCTACCGCGCGCGTTACGGGCGATCCGGTGCAGGTGCGGTCGCAGGGACACCGGTGGCACCACGTTTGCCTTGCGGACGTCGACACCCCACTCGGCATCAGACTCGGCAGGAATGTCCACCGCGATGCGGGCGAGGTTGTACTTCTCCTCCCGGCGCATCCTGGGGAGGCCGAGCCAGTCGCCCGCGAGGATCAGCCGGTTGCGCCGGTACACGTAGAAACCCTGCTGGTCCAACCAGCCCTGAGGCCCTGCGGCCCGGTCGTACTCCTCGGCCGAGAGACGATGTGCTCCGGGCAGCACGAAGCCCTCCACCCGCACGAGTCCCCCGATGCCCGCAGAGAGTTCCTCGGCGGACAGGGGCTGAACCGAGGGGTGCGCGCTCATGAACGGGTCCCACGGTTCTACTGGAGTTCCCGACACCCTGAGGTTCCGTCGGCCCCGGCCGGTCAGGAAGCGCGCGAACACCATGGCCAGGTGCGCCTCGGTGCTGCTGGCCTCGGCGTAGAACTGCCTCTGCGTCGCCTCGTCGTCGGCCACGACGTCGTCAGCGTGGTACCCGTTGAGACGTTGCCACAGCACGACGGTGCCGCTGTCGCCCTTCGGACGGATTCTCCGGAGCACGCTCTCCGTCTCGTTGTCGGTCTCCCTCAGCAGACGCCACTCGCCATGGCGCTCGACGGCGTCGAGGTCCCACACCCTGACGTGCTCTTGGCCGCCCTTTCTGGACAACACGGTCAACTGGCGCGCCTGCGAGAAGGACGCCGACTTCAGACCGACGCCGAACCGCCCGAGATCGGATGCCGACCGTGGCGTGTGTGCCCCCCGCGCGGCCACGGTCATGGCCGTGACCAGCTCGTCCTGGTCCATGGCCCGCCCGTCGTCGACCACGGCGATCCAGGAATCCCTGCCCCTCCAGGCGAACTCCACGTCGACGTTGCGGGCTTTCGCTGAGATGCTGTTGTCCACGAGGTCGGCGATGGCGGCAGGCAGGGAGTAGCCCAGCGAGCTCAGCGAGGCCACCATGCCAGCAGGCTCGGGGGCCGCGATGTCGTACCTCATGTTGCCCCCCGGCACCGGCCCTTTTCCTGGTCCTGGAACGACGTACAAGGAACGCAACGGCCGTTGGACACAATCGCGGTCAGCGGTTTGCCGCCTGCGGTCCCCAACCGTCGGCTCGCTCTTGGACCCCAAGTAGAGAGCGATGTTACGCCATGGCCGATGCCCCGCCAGTACGGCGACCATCACGCTCTCACCTTCGTTGAGCTGTTTCCTCCTCGCTGGCAGCTCCTGCCCCGGTCATGTGCGCAGATCAGCGACGACTCCAGTGAGGGCAGGGTGTCGGATGTCAGCAGAACTCACTGATGACCAGACGATTTGCTGATGTGTGCTCGCCATCATGAGACATGATCCCGGAGTTCGATGTGGACGTCAGCACTCACTACGACCGGGCCGCGCTTCTCACCGACCTGAGCACGGAAGTCGTGGCCCGAGGCTTCACCGACCATGACGAATACCAGTGCCTCGGACTGCCCAGCTGGCGTGATGCCGAAGAATGCCTGGAGGAAGAAGCCGTCCTGATCGATCGTGCCGTGCAGAACGCAGCCCCGGACGGAATCGAAGCTGTCCTCGATGATCTGAGGGACGACGTTAGCTACGTTGAACTGATGGCATACACGTTCCGTTGGAACGATGTCGGGGTTGCGGGCTCAGTCTCGCGCTCAGCGCCGCCCGAGTGGACACCTTCTACTGCTCGTGACCGAGGTCCCTCCAATTGGACTCTTGTGCGTGGTGTCGATATCAGGGGGCTTCGTGACGGGCGTTGTTCTTGGCTTGGCCTACCGGGGGCTCGTTCCTCCAGTCCTACCTCGTGTCAGGCGGCCCTCCCGTGATCTCGCGGCGCGGTTTCACTATCGTCTTGGTGTCCGCCGCCGGAGCCGTCACCACACTCCTCGTTGGGCGCGTCATCAACGCCGTGTCCGCGGACTCCCGTTGGCTCGGATGGTTCCAGCAGAATGCAAGGCTGTCCTTCGTGTTGCTGGAAGGGCTACTGGTGGCCAGGTCCGTCACTGTGGCCGCACTCTCCGAGCGCCACGAACCTGCGCCTTCAGCGGGGCGGGCCGACCCCAGTCCGGTACTTCACCCGGCGCCGAACCCCTCGGTGCCGCCCAGGTCCTCCGCCCCCTTCCCCGCGACGCTGCGGCCTTCACCGACCGCACCGCGAAACTCGAGGCGCTGGGCAGCTCCGTCAGGGAGGCGGAGGAGCAGAACCACCCCCTCCCCGTCTACGTCATCGAACGGCATGGCCGGCGTCGGAAAGTCCGCCTTCGCCGCGGACGCTGCCCACCTCATGGTGGGCCGGTTCCCCGACGGCTAACTCGTCAACCTCAACGGTCACACCACCGGCCGGAGTCCGGTCCAGGCCGGTGAGACGCTCGCCTCGCTGCTCGCGGCGGCCGGGGTGCCAGTCGGGCAGATTCCGACCGGAGGTGATGTCGGTGCGGTCACCGAGGCGCGGGGGCGATGTGGCGGACACGGTTGTCCGGGAGGCGGGCGTTGCTCATCCTCGACAACGCGGCCAGTCAACGGCAGTTGGAGCCGCTCCTGCCGGGTGGTCCGAAAAGCATGGTGCTGGTGACGGATCGGAAGCGGCTTGCGGCGAGTGAGGAGGTCGTGATGCCGGTGGCGGCGCAGCCGCCTGATCATGCGGCCGAGTTGTTCGTGCGGCTCAGCGGACGGCCGGCGGAGTCCTTCCACCGCGGCGTGGTCCAGGAGCTTGTCGAGCTGTGTGGCTTCCTGCCCCTGCTGATCTCCCTGTTGTCGGCCCGGTTGAGGCACCGCTCGTCGTGGACTCTGAAGATTTACGGGGGCCCGGTCGCTGCCCGGGACCGGTTGGCCGAGCTGTGGGCCGGGGAGCGGGCGGTGGCTGCCGCCATCGAGCTGTCGTATCAGGATTTGGCCCCGGAACGCAGGGTCAATGCGTGTAGTCGATCTGTCCGGTTGATCATCGGGACTGCTGCATGATCGGGTGACAGCGGGGTTTATGCAGCCAGGGCTGCGGCTGGGGTCTTGATGGTCTCGTACTCGAGGGGGGTCAATCGGGCCAGGCGTTTCTGGCGCCGGCGTCGGTGGTAGGTGCGCTCGATCCAGGTCACGATCGCGATCCGCAACTCCTGGCGGGTGGCCCAGGGGCGGCGGTCGAGGACGTTGTTCTGCAGTAGCGCGAAGAAGCTGTCCATGGCCGCGTTGTCGCCGGCGGCACCGACTCTCCCCATCGATCCGATCATGCTGTGACGTGCGAGAACGACGACGAATTTCCGTGAGCGGAATTGGGTGAGTTCAACCGGTCGATGCAACACCGGGTTGTTGAAGTGAGCGTAGCTGCTCTTCGAAGACTTCGGCGGGAGTCTTCCAGCCGAGGACCTTGCGGGGCCGGTTGTTGAGTGCGTATGCGATGGCTTCGAGGTCCTCGGCGGACCACCGGGACAGGTCTGTGCCTTTTGTGAAGTACTGTCGTAGCAGCCCGTTGGTGTTCTCGTTCGTTGGTCGCTGCCAGGGCGAGTGCGGGTCGGCGAAGAACACCCTGGTCCCGCTCTCCAAGGCGAACTGGGCATGGCCGGAGAGCTCCTTCCCGCGGTCCCAGGTGAGGGTCCTGCGTAGTTGCCCGGGCAGCTTGGTCATCGCCTCCGTCAGGGCCGCGTTCATCGCCGTGGCCCCGTATCCGCCGAGCGCTGGCCCGTTCTTGACGTACGGCTTGTCGCCCCAGCCCTCCAGCCGCGGCAGATGGACCAGGAGCGTGGAGCGGCTGCTGCGCTCGACGAGCGTGCCGATCGCCGACCTGCCTGTCCCGATGATCAAGTCGCCCTCCCAATGGCCGGGGACAGCACGGTCGCCGGCCTCGGCCGGTCGCTCGCTGAGCACGACGTCAGTGGTGACGTGGCCCTGCGGCGTGTTCTGGGACCGCGCCCTTGGCTCCCGCAGTGCACGGCCCGTGCGCAGACACGTGACCAGCTCGCGCTTGAGGGCGCCTCGCCCCTCGATGAACAGCGCCTGGTAGATCGCCTCATGACTGATGCGCATGGACTCATGATCTGGGAAGTCGACCCGCAACCGTGAGGCGATCTGCTCCGGACTCCACGCCGTTGCCCACCGCCTGTCCTGGCGACGGGGCTTGTTCAGGCCCTTCCACGGCGGTGTCGCGGGACCGGGAACGACCGTGCCGTTGGGTCGGCGCACGTCACCGGCGAGCCGGTCCTGCACGTACTCACGCAACCAGTCGTTGTCCACCAGCTTGGCCGTCTTCGGGCGCTTCGCAGCCTGCTGTGCCTTCCACTGAGCCACCACGGCACGGTAGACCGGCTTGCCGCCCCTGGTCGCGGCGTTGCGACGCAGCTCACGCGAGATCGTTGACGGGTCGCGCCCGAGCGTGCGGGCGATCTCACGCACGCCCTTGTCCTGGGTTCTGAGCAGGGCGATCTCCTCGCGCTCCTCGAACGTGAGGTATCGGCCCGAGGGCTCGGCCAGCGAGATCGGAGGCATGCCGCCAGCGTGACGAAACCACCTCGTGCCCACCGGCCATGACACGCCGACCGCCAGCGACGCCTCCGCCGTGGTAACCCCCGTGGCGATCAGCTGCCAGAACTGGCGCTGTACGACCCGAGACGGATCAGGCCGCCCCGGCGAACGCATCGCTGGCCGAAGCGCACGATCGGCGCGCCACTGCCGACGCCGCCCCTCCGGAACATCGCTGGTCTTCAAACTCCAGTCCGCCGTGGCCACGTCGCACACCTCCGAGATCGAGGTGTTGCGACGACCGGTTGAATCCACCTTGCGACCCACGGTCGGAATGCACGATGCATCCGGCGACCTGACCGCGACGGGTGACGGCGGATTCCAGGGCCCTCACGGCGAGACCGGACTTCATCCGGGCGTCGATGGAGTAGCTCACGATGCGGCCCGAGTACACGTCCTTGACCGCGCACAGATACAGCTTGCCCTCGCCGGTGGCGTGCTCGGTGATGTCCGTGAGCCACAGCCGATTCGGACCGTCGGCGGTGAAGTCGCGCCTCACCCGGTCGTCGTGGACCGGAGGGCCGGCCTTGGCATTCTTGCCCCGGCCTCTGCGCTTGCCGAACACGCTCCACCAGCGGTTGTCACGGCAGATCTTCCAGGCGGTCCGCTCGGCCATCGGCTCACCGGCCGCATGGGCCTCGTCGGCCAGGAAACGGTGGCCGAACTCCGGGTCGTCGCGGTGCGCGTCGAACAGGGCGTTGGCCCGATACGCCTCGGCCAGCTCGGCATCGGTGACCAGGCAGGCCAGCCACCGGTAGTAGGGCTGGCGGGCCAGATTGAGTACCCGGCACGTCACCGCCACCGGCACCCGGCAAGGGGCATCGGCGGCGGCCAGCTCGCGGACGAGCGGGTACATCATTTTGACGGCAGGTTTGCCTGCGACAAATACGCCGCAGCCCTGCGCAGCACCTCGTTCTCCTGCTCCAGGAGCCGGATGCGCTTGCGGGCCTCTCGCGCAGCTCGGCCGACTCACCCGACACCGGTGCGGGCCCGGCGCCCTCCTCGGCGTCGGCGCGGCGCAGCCACTTCGACAGCGTGATCGGGTGGACGCCGAAGTCGGCGGCAACCGGTTCCAGTGTGACGCCGGGCTCGCGGTTGCGCGCGACCCGCACGACGTCCTCGCGGAACTCCTTCGGATACGGCTCGGGCACTACAACATGCTTCCAGGCCGCCTCTCAGCAAGCCAGGTCAAGTGTCACCTATCCATGCTGCAGTCCCGCGGGGGGTGGCTCTGATTACTGAGGCGCGCTCGCGAGGCATCGAGGGGTGATCAGTGCGCTCGCCGCCATCGAGGTAGTCCACCCCCCGTACGAACAAGTCCCCGCCTGAACTGAGTGCTCTCCGGGCTGCGCGTAGCGCCGGTGTGCGGTGAGGAAGCGAGAACTACCTCGAAGCTGCTGATGGATGCCGGTTCGAACCGGCACAAGTATGCGATCGATGCGGTGGTTGCCGAGGCCAGATACCGGCAGTATCGCCCTGTGGTCATGTTGACCTCCGATACCGATGACATGGTCAAGCTGTGCGGTGATCGCGTCCGGCTCGTGGCGGTGTGATCTCCCTTTTTTCGCCGTGTGTAAGGCCAGTAACCCCGGTCTGCTCCGCCCCGGAAGTAGGGGCATTGTGGCCGTAACCGCACTCCGCGGTCACAAGATACCTTGAGGGTTGATCATGGAGTGTGCGTATGCCACGCCTCACCGAGGAGCGAGATCAGTGAACCTCTTTCATCCTGAATAGTCGCAGGTCAGTAGTACGTGGTTGGCTTGGACGGTGCGGCTGACATGACGTGTGGAGGAGCGTGCTCTGCGCATGATGCGCCAGGACTTGAGTCGGGCGAAGGCACGTTCGCCGGGGGCTCGGAGTCGAGCGTGGTCGCGGTTGAACTGCTGGTAGTGCTCGGGCTGTTCGCTGTGGTGGTGGGGGTGCGGAAGGTGGCGCCGGCGCCCTGGTAGGCGTGGTCTGCCAGCACAAGGATCTGCCGGGTCGGGCAGGCCTGGACGATGCCGTGGGCGCGGGCCGAGGTCAGGTCATGTGTGCGGCCGGGTGTCGCGCGGGAGAACCACAGGGGTGTGCCGTCCGGGCGGGCGATGACCTGCACGTTCATGCCGTGCTTCTTGTGTTTCTGCGAGTAGTACGGCTGATCGGTGCGGACGCGGTCGGTGGGGAGCAGTGTGCCGTCGACGATGACGTGGTCGCCCTCATCGAGGCCGGTGAGGGCTTCGTGGAGAGCTGGGGCCCAGGAAGCCAGCACCTCCAGGGCCTCGTCCACGTAGCGCCAGGCGGTGGCCTGCGATATCGCGAACCCGGCGCCGAGCTGGGCGAACGTCTCGTTCTTGCGCAGGCGGACCAGCGTGAGCAGTGCCTGGTCGAAACAGCCGAGCTTCCGCCAGCGGGTGTCGCGTGCGCGGCGGTGCTCGTACAGCAGCCAGGCAACATGCTCGACGAGCTCATGCGGGACGTCGAGCGTGGCAGGATACGGAACCAACAGGGCCCCTTCGGTCGCCGGTGTGCTGAGTGGAATCACCACGCCAACGACGAGGGGCCCTGCCTCGTCACCACACCCGCTGACCAGCCCATTTCACCCGCCAGCACAGGATGAAAGAGGTTCACTGTTCTTCGTGTTGAGTCGCGGAACGTCCAGGGCTTGTTGAGGCGGACTCCCAGAGGCGATCCGGGTTGGCGCGGTCCCACATGGGGGGCGGATCGGGGATTCGTTGTCACACCAGATGCTGGTGACGTCCGGGCGGACCACACGACCATGCCAGCCAACGCGACCAGCGATGAAACCGCAGGTCAGGACCAGCCCGCGGGCCCGCGGGTGGCGATGGGTCCCTGGTCATCGGAGGGAGCTTTTCTGCCGTGGAAGGTGAGCATCTGCGGAGCGCTCCCTACCGCGCTCACAGGCGCTTGCGTGCCTCGTGGACGAGCATCCACGCCAGGTAGCAGCCGCCGATGACGACGGTCACCACGCCCACCGGCAGGGCCGTGGACAGCGCGTGCTGGGCGGCGTAGTCCGAGGCGCTGAGCAGCAGGGCGCCCAGCAGCGCCGCGGGCGCCAGGGAGAGGCCGGAAGTCTTCGTCAGACGCCGGGCGATCTGCGGAGCGGCCAGTGCCACGAAGGTGATCGGGCCCGCCGCCGCGGAGACCGTCGCGACCAGCGCGACGCCGATCAGCACCAGACCGAGCCGGACCGGTTCCGCCGGGACGCCGAGGGACCGGGCGGCGTCGTCCCCCATCTCGAGTTGCCGGAGCGGTCGGACCAGCTGCCCCAGGAGTACCAGGAGAACGGCCACGGCGAGGCATGCGGTACCGGTCTGCTGCCAGCCGATGCCGTTGAGCGTGCCGGCACCCCAGACCGCGGCCGTCATCGCCACGTCGAGTTCGGCCCTCAGCATCATCCAGGTGTTCAGTGAGGCGAGCATGGCGGACACCGCGATACCGACGACGATCAGACGGAAGCCCTGGAGGCTGCGCCGGGCGGTGAGGAGGAAGACGACCGCCGCGGTGGCCATGCCGCCCACCAGCGCGCCGGCGGCGACCTCCAGGTACGAGCCGCCGATGACGATGATCACGACGAGTGCGCCGGTGTAGGAACCGGTCGAGAAGCCGATGATGTCCGGGCTGGCCAGGAAGTTGCGGGTCAGGGACTGGAAGATCGCGCCGCTGACCGCGAGCGCGGCGCCGAAGACGAGGGCCGCCAGGATGCGGGGCATGCGCCACTCGACGACGACCGTGTGCGCGAAGTCCCCGCCGTCGAAGATGGCGGTGACGACCTGCGGCAGGCTGAGGGTGAAGTCACCGCTGGCCAGGGAGACGAGCGCGACCAGGAGGCAGGCGGCGGCGAGGACCGCGCACACCGCGAGGGTGCGGACGTCGAAGCGGAGGGAGAGGCCGCCGCGCCGCAGCACCACGGTCCGGCGCCCGACGCCCTCCCGCTTCGGCCCGGTCCCGCTCGCGGGCCGCTCCTGCTGCTCGGGGGTGATCACAGTCCGCTGACCTTTCTCCGTCGCATCAGCACGATCAGCACCGGGGCGCCGACGAAGGCGGTCACGATCCCCACCGGGAGTTCGCCCGGCCGCATCACCAGGCGGCCGGCGATGTCCGCCACCAGCAGCACGACGGGGGCGAGCACCGCCGTGTAGGCCAGGATCCAGCGCTGGTCGGGGCCGGTGATCCACCGGGCGATGTGCGGGGTCATGAGACCGAGGAACCCTACCGGGCCGGCGATGGCGGTGGCCCCGCCGGCCAGCAAGGTCACCGCGACGAGCACGATGATCCGGGTGCCGACCACCGGGACACCCAGTGCGGTGGCGATGTCGTCGCCGAGCGCGATGGCGTTCAACCGTCGCGCCGACAGCAGCGCAAGGAGCAGCCCCACCCCCAGGAAGGGCAGTACCGGCACCACCACGTCGAGGCCGCGACCGACGAACGACCCGGCGTTCCAGTTGCGCATCTGCTCGAAGGTCTTCCGGTCGACCAGGGTCATGGTGACGGTGATCCCGCTCAGCACCGCGCTGAGCGCGACCCCCGCCAGCACGAGCCTGACCGGGTCCGCGGGGCCCCGACCGGCTGATCCGATCAGATAGATCGCGGCCGTGACGAGCAGGGCACCGGCGAACGCGAACCAGATGTAGACCGAGACCGAGGCGATCCCGAACATGCCGACCGCCAGGGCGACGGAGAACGCCGCGCCGGCGTTGACGCCGAGGATCCCCGGGTCGGCCAGCGGGTTGCGGGTCAGAGCCTGGATCAGGCCGCCCGCCACACCCAACGCGGCCCCGACCACGAGGCCGACCACCGTCCTGGGCACGCGCAGGTCGCGGACGATCCGGCTGTTCTCCCCGTGAGCCGGGCTGAACAGCGCGTCCCACACGGCCGGGAGGCCGATGTTCTTGGAGCCGACAGCGATGCTGACCAGGGCGACGAGGACCAGCAGGGCTACTGCGAGGAGGAAGCCGACACTGCGGAAGGCGCCGTTCCGGGCGACGCCGGAACCAGGTGACTCGTGGACGTCGCTCTCCGGGACCGGAGGGGAGGTGGTCATCGGCGTGCCGCCCCCTCGTCGGTGGCGTGGTGGGCGGCCACTCGGTGGACACGTGGTCCGGAACTTGCAGGGGCGTCGTCGGTGTTCGCAACCATGTCGCTTCTCGTGCCTGCGGACCGTGGACCGCTCGCAGACGGGGGCCCGGAATGACGAGCGCCCGCCACCCTAGCAGCCATGAGGTAAGCCTCTCCTAACAGTGCCGAAGCGTTGTCAACCCTCCGCGGACGCAGCCCGGCCGAGTGCTGTGCCCGTGTCTCCCGTACGTCTCCGTGCTTTCTGCCGCCCCCGCTGTTGGGGACGCTGCCACCGAGGCGCTGATGAGGTGAGGCTAACCTGAGCGGCATGCGTTCGATTCTCGCCATCTCCCGAGCCCGCCGCTCCGCCGCCCCTCGTCCTCTGCGCGCTCCCCGCGCGACGGCCGCGGTCCTCGTGGGAGCGCTGGCCGTACTGACGGGCTGCTCCTCCTCGCCGGACACCGGCGGCGAGGACGCCGGCAAGGTCGACTCGAAGGGAACCTTCCCGGCCAAGGTCGCCACGAAGTTCGGCGAGGTCGTGATCAAGGAGCAGCCGAAGCGTGTCGTGGCGCTGGGTTGGGGTGACGCGGAGACCGCGCTCGCGCTGGGGGTCCAGCCGGTGGGCGCGAGCGACTGGCTGGAGTTCGGCGGTGAGGGGGTCGGGCCCTGGGCCGAGGGCATGTACGACAAGGCCCCGCAGAAGATCGGCACCCTGGAGCCCGAGTTCGAGAAGATCGCGGCTCTCCAGCCGGACCTCATCCTCGACACCCGCTCCAGTGGGGACCAGAAGCGGTACGACAACCTCAGCAAGATCGCGCCGACGGTCGGTGTGCCGAAGGGCCGCGACTCCTACCGCACCAACTGGGAGCAGCAGGCCGCGATGGTCGCCGACGCCCTGGGCCTGCACGAGGAGGGTCAGGAGCTGATCAAGAAGACGAAGGGCGAGTTCAAGGCCGCCGTCAAGGCCCACCCGGAGTTCAAGGGCAAGACCGTCACCTCGGCCTCGCTCACCAGTGAGGGGTACGGAGCCTACGTCCGCGGCAGTGGCCGGGTGGACTTCCTGGAACGGCTGGGCTTCGAGAACAACCCCGAGGTCGAGAAGAACCCGGGAACCAACTTCTTCACCACCGTCTCCCACGAGAACATCGGCATGTTCGACGCCGACCTGCTGGTCCTGGGCCCCATCGGTGTTCCGTCGTCCAAGGCGACCAAGGACCCGATCTTCCAGGAGATCCCGGCGGTGAAGAAGGGCAACGTCGTCGTCTTCCAGCCCGAGTCGGAGCTGAGCCTGGCCTTCGCCACCGACTCCCCGCTCGCCGTCTCCTACGCGCTGGAGAAGGTGGTCCCCATGTTCAGCGAGGCCCTCAAGAAGTAGCGGCGAGGCCTCGGCGACAGGGGCCGCACCGCAAGAAGCAGGGACCGGTCGGCACGGACCGCCGGCCTTCCATCGCCGCCCCCGGGGGACGCCTTCATCGGCGTCCGCGCCCGGGGGCGGCGCGGTGCTCCTGGTCCCACACCGGGCTCTCGGCAACGACGTCTGTTTCCGGACCGTGAAGATCCCGAAGGGCTCCGGGCCTCTCGGCCGCCGCTCGCAAGTCGGCGCATCCCCGGTGATAGGCCTGTTCATAGCGGCAAGACGGAAACATCATCACATCAAGTGATGTCCTGGCCTTTGCTTGCGGTGAACACCGAGAGTCGTCAGTCTGATGCTCGTTGTCAACAGGCTGTCCAATAACTGTGGAGCGGTGCGTCGTTGGTTCGGAAGCTTCTACTGCCAGCTGTGGGAGGGGCACATGTCTTTTGGTGAGCAGCCGGCCTATCTCAGGGTCGCCGGGGACCTGCGGCGGAAGATCGTTGACGGGTCGTTGCCGCCGCACACCCGGCTGCCTTCCCAGGCGCGTATCCGGTCCGAGTACGGGGTCTCCGACACCGTGGCGCTCGAGGCGCGCAAGGTGCTGATGGCCGAGGGGTTGGTGGAGGGGCGCTCCGGATCCGGGACCTACGTGCGTGATCGTCCGGTGCCCAGACGGATCGCCCGGACGGGCTTCCGGCCGGCGGGTGACCGGACGCCCTTCCGCCAGGAACAGGCCGACGACCAGATGAAGGGCGCCTGGGAGTCCGGCAGCGAACAGGAGACGGCCGCGCCCGCGGTGGCGGAACGGCTGGGGATCGAGTCCGGGGGGAGGGTGATGCGCACCCGCTACCTCTACCGCTGCGAGGGCGAGCCGATCATGCTCGTCACCTCCTGGGAGCCGTTGGCGCTCACCGGCCGGACGCCCGTGATGCTGCCGGAGGAGGGGCCGTTGGCCGGTCGCGGGGTGGTGGACCGGATGGCCGCCATCGATGTGGTCGTGGACAACGTCGTGGAGGAGGTCGGGGCCAGGCCGGGGCTGGCGGAGGAACTGCTGGCGCTGGGCGGAGTGCCCGGCCACGCGGTGATCGTCGTCTTCCGCACCTTCTACGCCTCTGGTCGCCCGGTGGAGACCGCCGATGTGGTGGTGCCTGCCGACCGGTTCCGGATCTCGTACCACCTGCCGGTCAGATGACGGTCCGCCGCGGTCTCCGGGGGTGCCTGCCGTCCGACCGGGCGGACTCCGCCGGAGACCGCGGGAGCCTGGTTGGCGGGGCGGTGGAGGGGAAAGTCCAAACTCGAATGTCTGGCCGGATGTGTTTGCTTCGAGTTGCTTGTGGTGTGAATTCGTGTCCGCCGAGTGAAACTCGGGCGTAGGCTCCGGCATATGCGGAGTGCAGGTTTCCACGATTTCGAGGCCCGGCGCGCCACCGTGCGCGGAGTCGCGACGGAGGCCGCGTGACGGCCGGCGGCGACCCCGCCCTGCCGTGGGTCGTCATACGCCACGACGGGAACGGAAATCGCTACCGGGTCGGCAGTTACGCCAGCCGGTCGGAGGCGGAGAAGGTCGCCGAGCGGCTGGACGGCCAGGGCGGGGAGCGGCTCTACACGGTCGAGCGGGTCGCGGGGCGCGTTTCCTGAGCCGCTCGCGCGACTCCCCCCGCGGGTGTCGGCGGATGGCGGTCGGGACGGCTCCTCGGTCCGCCCCGATCGCTGGTGAATCCCGGGCCCTCGTCCTTCCGCCTGCCCGCCGGCCGTTAGCCCGGCTGGTCCCATCGCTGCGCCATTGGTGCCACTGCGCTCCACACCTTGCGGTAGCCCAGGCCGCTATCGGGTATGTGATGACTAATCGTCCCGCGAATCCACATAAAGCGGACAGTGGGATCTGTTAGTCGTCAGTGGTCTGGAAGTGGTCGGCGTGAGCGAAACCGCAGGGGCCCCGGAATACCCGATGATGCCGACGCCTGTCCGCGATGACTACCAGGACCCCCTCGGCCGCAGCGTGGAGTGGAGTTTCCCCGGGGTTCCGGACGCGGTGCGCAGCGCCCGGGCCGCCGTCCGCGCCACCCTCCAGGAATGGCAGGTCAGTGCCGTCGGCGATATGGCGGTGCTGTTGGTGAGCGAACTGGTGACCAACTCCCAGCGCTACGCCAGCGGCCCCATCGGGCTCCGTATGGAGCGCACTCCGGGCGGAACACTGCTGGTCGAGGTGTCCGATCCGCTCCCCGACCCACCGCTGACCCGGGTCGCTGCTCCGGAGGACGAAGGCGGCCGCGGGCTGCAGCTTGTTGCCTTCGCTTCCCGTCGCTGGGGTACCCGGCGCGCCGCAGCAGGTAAGACGGTGTGGTTCGAGCTGGCCTTGTCCGGTTAGAAGACAAGAGGTCAGAGGTACTACCGGTCACTGCTCGACTCGGCAGGTGAAATCGTGCTGTGATCGTGCAGGCCGTGGTCGGGACGGCCCGAGTGCTGGATACTCGGCGCAGAGCCGGTCCGAGCGAGGTGAGCTGGAGGGGACGGGCGCGTGGGTGAGATACCAGCGGTGCCGCAGGTGCCCGGGGCGACGGGCGCCGCGCCGGTGTGGCGGAACAGTCCGCCCGGGTCGATGTACGACCACATCCAGGTGGCCTCCTTCTCCCTCGGCCCCGACGGGCGGGTGGAGCAGTGGAGCGAGCGGGCCGCGCAGTTGCTGGGCATCCGCGCGCAGGAGGTGGTCGGCAGGGACCCCGTCGAGGCCTTCCTGCCGGAGGAGCTGCGGCCGGCCGGACGGAACACGCTCGACCAGATCATGGACGGCCGGGAGTGGATCGGGCACGTGCCCTTCCAACTCCCGAGGGAGCCGGGCCAGCGGGGGTTCGCCGAGATCTACCTGATGCCCTCCCGGACCGCGCGGGGCGAGCGGGGTGCGCTCTGCATCGTGGTGGACGTACGGGCGCTGCGGCAGATCGAGACGGACCTGGCGGCCTCGCAGGCCGTTTTCGGACAGTCTCCGATGGGCTTCATGCTCTTCGACACCGCGCTGAGGCTCATGCGGGTCAACGAACGCTTCGCCACCGTCTTCGGCGGCACCCCGCAGTCCCACCGGGGCCGGGGACCGGCCGACTTCCTCCAGCGCGGTGAGGCGGAACGGCTCTCCGCCGCGCTCCGCCAGGTGCTGGAGAGCGGAAAACCGGTCATCGACCTCCAGCTCGTGGGAACCCCTCCGGGCAGCTCGGAGCGGCGCCGCTGGTCGCTCAGTCTCTACCGGCTGCACGGAACCTCCGGGCGGCCGATCGGCGTCGCCTGTCTCGGCAACGACATCACCCAGCGGCGGAACGCCGAGCGGGAGGCGGCCAGCGCCCGCCGCAACCTGGCGCTGCTCAACGCCGCGGGGGCGCGGATCGGCAACTCCCTCGACCTCGAGACCACCGCGCGTGAACTGCTGGACGTCGCCGTACCGCAGTTCTGCGACCTCGCCTCCGTCGATCTGTACCAGGCGCTGCTGACCAGCGACGACACAGCGCTGGCCGCGGGGGTGGGCCGGATCGGTCTGGAGGAGGGCAGCGCCGAACTGCGCCGGGTCGCCTTCGCCAGCGCCGTCTCCGACGCTCCCATGCCGTGGAGCACCGACCGCGACGGCGCCTGCGGCGCCCAACGCGGCGGAGCGGCGGCGGAGCGGCGGAACGGAGTGGTCCACCCCAGGGCCGGGGCCGACCCGCGGACGGCCGGAGACAGTGCCGGGGCAAGCGGTGAGCACGGCCGGTGTCCGGCGACCTCCGGCCCGGTGACCGTCGGAGCCGTGCACCGCTACCCCTTCCACTCGCCGTGCGCCGAGGCCCTGCGCACCGGACAGCCGAAAGTCATCCCCGGTCAGGACAGTGACGACGGACCGGAGCTCGGCGTGGTGGTCCAGTCCACCCTGGCGGTCCCGATCACGGCGCACGACACGGTGGTGGGTCTGGCCCAGTTCGCCCGCACCAAGGGCAGCGAACCCTTCGGGGAGCGGGACATCGCGCTGGCCGGTGAACTCGCGGCGCGGGCCGCGGTCTGCATCGACAACGCCCGGCTCTACCGGTTGGAACACGAACGGGCGCTGATCCTCCAGCGCAGCCTGCTGCCGCCCGGCGACCCGGAGGCGGCCGGACTCGACATCGCCTGCCGGTACCTTCCCGGAACCACCGCGACGGAGGTGGGCGGCGACTGGTTCGACGTCATCGAGCTGCCGGGCCACCGCACCGCGCTGGTGGTCGGCGACGTGATGGGCCGGGGACTGCGGGCGGCCGTCGCGATGGGGGAGCTGCGTACCGCGGTCCGTACGCTGGCGCTGCTCGACCTGGAGCCTGCCGAGGTGCTCTCGGCGCTGGACGAGATCGCCCGCGGACTGGGGGCCCCCGCCGGCGCCGGCGGCGGACGGTCCGGGAAGCGCGGTGGCAGGAGCGGTCGGGGCGGCGCCGGCGGCGGCTCGGATCTCTCGGAGGTCTACCTGGCCACCTGCGTCTACGCCGTCTACGACCCGGTGACCCGGCGCTGTACGTTCGCCAACGCGGGCCATCTGCCGCCGGCGGTGGTCGACCCGGGCAGCGGTGAGCAGGCGTTGATGCTCGAGGTGCCGGCCGGAATCCCGCTCGGGGTGGGCGGTGAGCCCTTCGAGGAGGTGGAGGTCGAGCTTCCGGACGGTGCGCTCCTCGCCCTCTACACCGACGGCCTGGTGGAGTCCCGGGACCAGACCCTGGACGAGGGACTGGTGGCCTTCCGGAGCGCGCTGACCAACTCGGGGCGGCCGCTGGAGGACGTCTGCGACCAGGTGCTGGGCCGGCTCGACACCCGCCACGGCGAGGACGACATCGCGCTGCTGCTGGCCAGGGTCCAGGGGCTGCCGGCCGAGGCGGTCGGCGACTGGCGGCTGCCGCGGGACCCGCAGTCCGTCGCCCAGGCCCGGGAGCTGGCCCGGGGGCAGCTGGCCTCCTGGGGCCTCGGCCCGCTGGCCGACACCACCGAACTGCTCGTCAGCGAGTTGGTGACCAACGCCCTGCGGTACGGCGAGGGGGAGATCAGGCTCCGCTTCCTGTTGGACCGCACCCTGGTCTGCGAGGTATGGGACGGGGGGCTGGTCCAGCCGCGCCGTCGCCGGGCCCGCGACACCGACGAGGGGGGCCGTGGGCTGCAACTCGTCGATCTGCTGAGCAACGGATGGGGGAGCCGGCGCACACCGCGCGGCAAGACGGTCTGGTTCGAGTTGGACCTGCCCGACGGGCAGGCGGAGACGTCCGATCCGACGGAGTTCCTGAAGGCCGTGCTGTAAGGGCCCCTCAGGGCTCGACGCGGGGCCCATGGCCAGCTGTCACAAGACGAGGGTGCGGGTGCCGGACACCGAGTCGCCCGGTCGCCGCCGACGCGGACGGGGGGCGGCGCCTACCGCGGCCCCCCGTCCGAAGCGTCAGATGCCGAACCGCTCCCGGCGCAGCAGGGGCTTCACCCGGGTGGCGAATCCACCACTGCGGAACGGGCCCTGCAGTAGGCCGGGGCGGAGCTGCTGGGCCAGCGCTGCGATGATCATGCCCTGGTCGAGGGCGAGCATGAAGTCGCTGACCCGGCCGGTGCGGACGTTGACCGAGTCCCGGAAGCCGAGCCCGTCCCGGTAGGCGCCGAAGTCCCGGGCCAGCCCCCGGAGGTTGTCCAGAACCCGGGACGGCGCGTACGGCAGCGCCAGGAAGGAGGCGTGCGGCGTGACCACGCCGTTGGTGTAGGCCGAGGCGGGGGGCGGCGGCGCGCCCTCCTCGGTGAAGGTGCGGTCGGTGTTGGAGGCGTAGCCGTCGAGGTTCATACCGATCGCGTCGACGCCGTACTCCTGGTAGCCGCCCTCCGGCACGTTGCAGGGGGAGAAGCCCCAGTAGCCGTAGCGCGCCTCCTTCAGCCCGTGGTCGATGTGGGACCGCACGGTGTGCAGGTGGCTCAGCCCCCAGGAGTCCGGGGACCACTGCGGCTCGGGGACGAAGAGCGGCACCATCAGCGCCTCGAACATCGAACCGCCCCAGGTGGGGACCAGCTTGCGGCCGCGGTGCTCGTAGTGCCCCCGCCAGACCGGGAAGCCGTCCACCGTCGCCCAGGAGCCGAGCGGGGTCTGCTCCTGGCCGTTGCCGGGCTCCAGGGTGCGGAAGAGGTGCCAGTAGTGCTCACCGGGGAGGCTGCCGTCGGCGATGCCGAGGTAGCTGGCCATCCGCGGTTCGGTGTTGAGAGCGCCGTAGTGGTGGGCGGTCGGCTCCTCGGTGTCCGTCCAGACACCGCCGCGCAGCTGGCCCGGGTGGCCGACCGGGTCGTCGGCGCGGTAGGGGGTGTAGAAGTACGACCAGTCGGCGTCGGCGAGCAGCCGTTCGACGCGCGGCCGGAGCAGGGGGTCGGTGTGGGCCGCGATCCGCAGCCCGGCCACCAGCCAGGCGTTGTCCACCGAGGAGAGGAACGGGCGCACCGGTTCGCCGGTGCCGGGCCACTCGGTGAGCACCTCCCCGGTGTGCGGGTCGTACCAGTTCAGCCAGAAGCCGTGCTCGCGGTGGAGCCCCTCGACGGCGCCGACGGTGCGGTCGAGCCGGGCGTGCAGTTGCCCGGCGCTGAGCAGGCCGAGGCCGTGCGCGGCGACCGCGCTCCACAGGCCGCAGCCGATGTTGGTGGGGGAGGTGTTCTCGGACGGGCGGGGCGGTCGGCGGCCGGCCGGGTCGAGTTCGATGGTGTCGGCGGGCAGCCCGAGGCCGGTGGTCATGGCTTCGATGGAGCGGTAGGTGTCACGGAACCAGCCCATCAGGAGGCGCTGGTCGGCGGCGCCCGGGCGGGGTGCCCGGGTGGTCGCGGAGGCGGGGGCGGCGGCGCTCAGCGCGGCGGTCGCGGCGGCGGCGGTACCGGCCGAGAGGAAAGTCCGTCGGTGCATGGGTCCGAACTCCTTGAGGGTGAGAGGACGGTCGGCTGGAGGCCGGGCTTCCGGAGGACGTGCTCGCCGCTCCGGGGGAGGGGCGGGTGCCGCCCGGGTGCGGACCGGACGGCACCCGCTCTCAGCTGGACAGGCGGAGGAAACGGATGCCCGGGTTGGGCAGCGTGATCGTGAGCTCTGCGGTGCCGTCCGGGGCGGCGGTGGCCGTCGGCAGCTCCTCGGCGGGCAACTGGTCGGCGGCGCGCAGCTGTTCCCACTGGTCGGTGTCCGGCCAGGCACCGCCCCCCAACCTCTCCCAGACCGCCTGGATGTTGGCGTGCTCCTGGTCGACCCGGTGCGAGCGCACGGAGTAGGTGGTGCCGGGCTCCAGGTTCGTCAGCCGCAGTGTGACGGACCGGTCCAGCACCGCCGAGCCGTCCAGCTTGGACTGGTCGAGGGTGCCGTTCCACAGCAGTACGTCGACGGTCCCTTCGGCACGGGTGGCCAACGCCTCCACCAGCGCCTCGGCACCGTCCCCGGTGACCCGGGCGGGAATCCGGCCACCGGCCAACTGGGAGAGCAGGTACAGCGCCCAGAAACGGGGTTTGCGGAGATTGCCGACGGTCAGCAGACCGAATCCGCCGTGGAAGAGCCGCGGCGGCCAGCCGAGCTCCTCGAACTGGTCGGAGGCCACCCAGTAGGCCAGGCAGTCGGTGGAGCTCAGCGCGCTCTTCATCCCGCGCAGTACGAAGGGGGCGGCGAAGACCGCGTCGCTGATCGGGTTGAAATGGGTGGGGGTCACCCCCCACTCGGTCCACAGGATCTCGGGCTCGGCGCGGCCCGTCGCGGCCGCGAAGGCCCGGGTCAGCGGACGGAAGTCGAGCGGCGCGTTTCCGTAAGTGTGGGTGGAGACGAAGTCGATCGGGGTGTCGGTGCCGGCGCAGTGTTCCAGCAGGGCGCCGACCCAGCCGGCCGCCGCCGAGGAGGGGCCGCCGACCCGGATGCGGGGCTCCACCGACTTCACCGCCCGGACGGCCACCTCGTAGAGGCGGTGGTAGTCGGCCTGGGTGCCGTTCCAGAAGACCTCCAGGTTGGCCTCGTTCCAGACCTCGAACTCCCACTCGGCGACGGTGTCGGCGCCGTACCGCTCGCAGAGGTGGCTGGTGAGCTCGCGGCAGAGGTCGCCCCAGCGCTCCCAGTCGGCGGGGGTGGAGACCAGCGCCCGGTAGTCGAAGACGGTGTACTCGGGATCGGCGGCCAGCTCCCTGGGCATGAAGGAGAGCTCCACCACCGGCTTGAGGCCGGTGGCCAGGAACCGGTCGTACACCGCGTCGAGGCCGGAGAAGTCGAAGGAGCCGTCCGGCCGGACGGTGACGGTCTCCGGCAGGAAGGTGCCGTGGGCCCGGACCGATGCCACCCCGATCTCGTCGCGGACGATGCCCAGCGCCTCGGCGTACTCGCGGGCCACGTCGGAGCCGCCGGGACCGGGACCGTCCCAGACGAGCAGCGAGAGGTGCTCGGCGCCGATCATCCGCCGCCAGACGCCGGGCAGCTCGGTCGGCTCCGCGCCCGCGTCGACGGCGACCTCGACCCCGGCGGGTGCGGGGCCCGCCGGCCGGGTGGCGCAGCTGACCGGGGCGGACTGCGGGCCGGGGCCGGAGTCCGACCAACTGGCGACGGTGTACCAGTAGCGTCGGCCGGTCTCGGCGAGGGTGTCCGCGTACGGCGGGTGCGGTACGGCCAGGACGTCGCCGCCCAAGTGGTCCAGCGGGGTGAAGGGGCCGTCCGCGGAGTCGGCCCGGTGCACCAGGTAGCCCAGCGCGCCGGGGACGGCGGACCAGTCGAGCGACACATGGCCGGTGCCCTCACGGGCGACCAGCCCGCGGGGCGGGGGAAGCTCCCCGGTGGTGGTGAGACGGGTGTCGCTGGGCGCGCCGATGCGCTGCTCCCAGTCGACCCGGGCTTCGGACTTCTCACTCATGGTGTGGCAGACCTGTTCTTCGGGGCGTGCGGGTGGAAGGGCGGTTACTTGAGGCCGGCGGTCGCGATGTTCTGGGTGAAGTGGCGCTGGAGCACGGCGAAGACGAGCAGCACCGGGAGGACCACGAGGAAGGAGCCGGCCATCAGCACGCCGTTGGAGCCGTGCGCGCGGTGGGGGTCGGTGGCGAAGGTCGCCAGAGCGACCGGGAGGGTGTACTTGTCCGGATCGTTGGTGGCGATCAGCGGCCAGACGAAGTTGTTCCAGGACTGGAGGAAGGTGAGGATGGCGAGCGTCGCCAGAGCCGGCCTGACCAGCGGCAGCACGATCCGCCAGAAGATGAACCACTCGCCGGCGCCGTCGATCCTGGCCGCCTCCAGCAGCTCGTCCGGGATGGTCGACATGAACTGCCGCATCAGGAAGACCCCGAACGCCCCCGCCGCGAACGGCAGCACCAGCCCGGCGTAGGAGTCCAGCAGCCGCGCCTTGCTCATCAGCACGAACAGCGGGAGCAGCATCAGGTTCCCGGGCACCATCAGCGCCCCGAGCACCAGCGCGAAGAGTTGGCGGCGGCCGGTGAAGTCCAGCTTGGCCAGGGCGTAGCCCAGCATCGAGCAGAACAGCAGGTTCGAGAGGGTCACCGCGGTGGCGACCAGCGTGGAGTTGAGGAAGTACAGCGGCAGGTCGAGACGGTCCAGCAGTTCCCGGAAGTTCTCCAGCGTCCACTCCGTCGGAAGCCACACCGGGGGGCTCGCGGCCAGGTCCGGGGCGGTCTTGAAGGCAGAGAGGGCCATCCAGAGGAACGGGGCGGCCATGACGAGCAGGCCGGCGCAGCCGACGGCGTGGCGCAGCGTGTCACGGGCCCTCATGAGGTCTTGTCCCGGAGCAGTCGGAGCTGGAGCACCGTGACGGCCATGATGATCACGAAGAGCACGTAGGCCATGGCGCTGGCGTAGCCCATGTGGAAGAAGTCGAAGCCCTCCCGGTACATCGCCAGCGAGACGGTCAGCGTGCTGTCGGAGGGGCCGCCCTGGGTCATGACGAACGGCTCCTCGAAGACGTTGAGATAGCCGATCGTGGTGATGACGGTGGCGTAGAGCGTGGTGGGGCGGAGCAGGGGGACGGTGATGCGGCGGAACTCCAGCCAGGGGCCGGCCCCGTCCAGTCGGGCGGCCTCCCGGACCTCGCCGGGGATCGCCTGGAGCCCGGCGAGGAAGAGCACCATCACGGTGCCGAGGTTCCGCCAGACGGCCATCGCGATCAGCGAGGGCATCGCGAGAGTCGAGGAGCCGAGGAAGTCGGGGGCGGTCAGGCCCAGTTCGGCGGCGAGGCCGGCGATCAGCCCGTCGGCGGGGTCGAGGACGAACCGCCAGACCACGGCGACCGCGACGATGCTGGTGACCACCGGGGCGTAGAAGCCCATCCGGAAGACGGTGCGCATCCGGTCGACCCCCGAGTTGAGCAGGGTGGCGACGCCCATGCCGAGCAGGACGGTCAGCGGTACCCCCACGGCCACGAAGTAGACCGTGTTGCCGAGCGCCCGGAGGAACTTCTCGTCCGAGAAGAGCCGGGTGTAGTTGGCCAGGCCGATGAACTCGGCGGAGAACGGGTCGGTGACGTTGCGCAACCCGAAGTCGGTGAAGCTCATCACCAGGGTGGCGACGATGGGCAGCGCCATGAAGGCGGTGAAGAACAGCAGGAAGGGCGTGGAGAACAGCCAGCCGGCGAGGTGGCGCGTACCGCGGCCGCCCCGCCTGGCTATTCGGGCGACGGAGCTCACCGCTGCCTACTCCGCGAGACCGGAGGCCGCCGACTGGGCCTGGGCGGCGGCCTTCTCGGGGGTGGCCGCGCCTTGGCTGACCTTCTCGATCGCGGTGTCCAGCTCGGCGCTGAACTCGGCCCACTTGGCCAGGGCGGGCACTGCCTTGGCCGTCTTCATCTGGGCGCCGAAGACCTTGAGGTCCTGGTCGTCGGCGAGTGCGCCCTGCTCCCAGGCGGCCTGCCGGGCGGGGAGGTCACCGGTCCGCCGGTACCAATCGGTCTGCTGCTCGGTGGAGGTCAGGTAGGAGATGAACTCCTCGGCCGCCGCCTTGTGCGCGCTGTCCCGGAAGGTGACCAGGCTGGAGCCGGCGGAGAAGGAGGTGCCGGAGGTGTCGCCCGGCACCTCGGCTACCGCCCACTCGCCGTCCAGTTGCGGGTACTGCTCTTTCAGGGCGGTGACGTGCCAGGGGCCGGAGAGGAACATCGGCACCGCGCCGGTGTTGAAGTCCTTCAGCACGTCGTAGCCGGGGGAGACGCTCTTCTTGGCCAGGCCCTTGTCGAAGTACGAGCCGTACTCGGTGAGGGACCGGACCGTGGCCGGGCTGTCGAGCGCGGGTTCACCGTCCTTCACCAGCTCGCCGCCGGTGGAGTAGAGGAAGGGCAGCCAGCTCTGCCAGGTGTCCAGACCGCGGGGTTGGAGGGATATCCCCCACTTGGTGCCGGCCTTCTCCTGGTAGGCGGTGGCGAGAGCGGACAGCTCCCGCCAGTCGGTCGGGGCCTTGGTCACACCGGCCTTCTCGGCCAGGTCGGTGCGGTAGAACAGCGCCCGGGTGTCGACGTACCAGGGGACCCCGTAGGCGGTGTCGTCGATGACGTTGTTCTCCCAGGAGGCGGGGAAGAAGTCGGCGGCCTGGAACGCCTTGGTGTCGACGGGTTCGAGGACACCCAGGTCGGCGAACTCGCCCATGTAGGTCGAGCCCATCTGGGCCACGTCCGGGAGGGTGCCGGCGGCGGCGGAGGAGACCAGCTTCTGGTGGGCGGTGTCCCAGCCGATCGGGGTGACCTTCACCGTGATGTTGGGGTGTTTCTTCTCGTAGGCCTCGGCGACCGCCTGGAGCTTCTGCCCCTCGGTGCCCATCGCCCAGACGGTGAGCGTCTGCTTGGCGTCGGCGGCGACCTCTTCGCCCTTCGAAGCCCCGCACGAGCAGAGGCCGAGGGTCGCCGCGGTGGCGGCGACGGCTGCGGTGAGTCGGGGGGTGCGGTGCATGGGGGGCTCCTCCTCGAGCTCCGGGAGGCCGGTGCGTTCGGCTGCGGTGTCCGGCGGATGCTTGAGCCTGGCGGGCTCTTGTAAGCGCATACATCACTCTGTTGCAGGCGTTCGGAAGGCGCAAGAGTCATTCAGATCACGCTTGGGTAACGGGTCCGGCGTAACCCTGCGCTCCGGCGCTTCCTGTGCACCCCCGAGGGCCGCCCGCAGTCGCCTTCGGGCGGTGAGCAGGAAGCGTCCGCCGGGGAGGAGCGGGGGGGGGACCCTGCCTCGGCCAGGATGTGGCGCCGGCTCAGCGCGGTGCGGGCCGGGGATTCGTGCGAGGCGGTGACGGGAGGAGCTCCGGCGCCCCAGAGGGCTCCGCTCTCAGTCCTGGCCGGGGCAGCCGCAACTGGCGCGGCGGGTCACGGTCACCGGCAGCATCAGGGAGACCGGTTCCCGCTCCCGGTCGGCGAGCCGCCGTACCAGCAGTTCGACGGCCTGTTCGCCGAGGTGGCGCGTCGGCTGCCGCACGGTGGTCAGCGCCGGGCGCACCAGCCGGCTGAGCGGGATGCCGTCGAACCCGGTCACCGCGATGTCGCCGGGCACGCGTACCCCCCGCCGCTCCAGGGCCTGGAGCGCGCCCACCGCCATCTGGTCGTTGGCGAAGAGGACGGCCTCCGGTGGTTCGCCGCCGCGCGCCAGCAGTGCGGCCGCGGTGCGGCGCCCCTCCGCCTGGGTCATCTCCGCCCGCAGGTCCGGCTGGTCCGGCACCGGCAGTCCGCTCTCGCGGCAGGCGGCCTGGTAGCCGCGGAAGCGCGCCTCCGCGTCCGGTGAGTCCGGTTCACCGCCGACGAAGGCGAGCCGACGGTAGCCGTGGTCCGCGATGAGGTGGCGGGTCAGCTCCCGCTGACCGGCGGCGTTGTCGACCTCGATGTGGTCGAGGTGGTCGATCTCGCGCGGGCCGGCGAGCATCACGACCGGGAGCCGGCGAGATATCACTTCGAGGTCCTCGGTCGGGACGGTGCGGGCGAGCACCGCGAAGCCGTCCACCCGGCCCGCGACCTTGGCGACCAGACTCTCCGGCCCCCCGGCCAGCGAGGCCGCGATCAACAGGGCGTAGCCGTGGCGTCGGGCAGCCCGCTCCATGCCGCGGATGATCTCGTCGGAGTAGAGCATCATCTCGGCGGCGTCTGTCTCGTCGGACTCCGCGGATGCTTCGGCGTCCGGATCGGCGTAGTCGGGGAAGCAGAGCCCCAGCACCCCGGTACTCCGGCTGGCCAAGCCCCGGGCGTTGCCGCTCGGCACGTAGCCGAGTCCGCGGGCCGCCTGGAGTACCCGGTCGCGGGTGCCGGGGCGCACGGAATCCGGGTTCCGGTAGACCCGTGAAACCGTCGCGATCGAGACACCGGCCTGCTCCGCGACGTCGTACACCGTGGGGGCACTCACCCGACCGACCGTCCGCTCCTGTTCGGTGGCTGCACTCGCCCGCGCCCGACGGGGAGGCCTGAAAGCGCATTCATGCTAGGTCGGCCGATCACCATCGGGCAACCGCGGCCATCGGAGGGCGCCGGGCAGCCCGCTCCACCGGTTCCGCGGGGCGCTCAGCCCTTCCGGCGGCGGATCCTGCTGCCCAGCCAGACCAGCGGGTCGTACTTCCGGTCGACGGCCCGCTCCTTCAGCGGGATCAGCGCGTTGTCGGTGATCTTGATGTTCTCGGGGCAGACCTCCGTGCAGCACTTGGTGATGTTGCAGTAGCCCAGGCCGTGCTCCTCCTGGGCGGTGCGCTTGCGGTCCGTGCCCGTCTCCTCCGCCGCGTCCAGCGGATGCATGTCCAACTCGGCGATGCGCATCAGGAAGCGCGGGCCGGCGAAGGCGGGCTTGTTCTCCTCGTGGTCGCGGATCACATGGCAGACGTCCTGGCACAGGAAGCACTCGATGCACTTGCGGAACTCCTGCGAGCGGCCGACATCCTCCTGCCGCATCCGGTACTCGCCCGGTTCCAGCCCCGGAGGTGGCACGAAGGACGGGATCTGCCGCGCCTTCTCGTAGTTGAAGGAGACGTCGGTGACCAGGTCCCGGATCACCGGGAAGGTGCGCATCGGGGTGATCGTGACCGTCTCGCCCGCTTCGAAGACCGACATCCGGGTCATGCAGAGCAGCCGGGGCCTGCCGTTGATCTCCGCGCTGCAGGATCCGCACTTGCCCGCCTTGCAGTTCCAGCGGACGGCGAGATCCGGGGCCTGGGTGGCCTGCAGGCGGTGGATGACGTCCAGGACCACCTCCCCGTCCTCGAACTCGACGTCGTAATCGGCCAGCGCGCCACCGTCCGCATCGCCCCGCCACACCTTGAAGTGCGCATTCTGCGTCAAGAGAGCTCCTCGTCGGCCAGGTACTTGGTCAGTTCATCGCGTTCGAAGAGATCCAACAGATCCCGGCGGATCGGCGGCACCGTGGTCGGGACGATCTCGATCGCCGCCGTGTCGGCGGCGGCCGCCCCGGAACCGTCCCGCGGAGCGGCGAGCGCGCACAGCAGGTTCCTGTTCCGCCAGGCGCGGTCCATCTCCGGGTGGTCCTCGCGGGTGTGCCCCCCTCGGCTCTCGGTGCGCATCAGGGCGGCCCGGGCCACGCACTCGCTGACCAGCAGCATGTTCCGCAGGTCCAGGGCGAGGTGCCAGCCGGGGTTGTACTGGCGGTGGCCCTCCACGCCCGCGCGGCGGGCCCGGGTCCGAAGCACCGCCAACTGGTCCAGCGCCCGCTCCATCTCACCGGCCCGCCGGATGATGCCCACCAGGTCGTTCATCGTCTGCTGGAGTTCCCGGTGCAGGGCGTAGGGGTTCTCCGCGGGGCCGGCGTCGTGCAGTTCACCGGGCGGCAGCGCCTCGGCGCTGAACGGGCGGAGCGCCTCCGCGGCCGCCTCGTCCACCGCAGTCCCGGGTACCCGCGGGCGCCCGGTCGTCCGGTCGAGAGCGGCACGGGCGGCGTGGAGTCCGGCGCGCCGGCCGAAGACCAGCAGGTCGGAGAGGGAGTTGCCGCCCAGCCGGTTGGAACCGTGCATGCCGCCGGCGACCTCCCCGGCCGCGTACAGTCCGGGCACGCCGCGGGCCGCCGCGGTGTCCGGGTCCACCCAGACCCCGCCCATCACGTAGTGGCAGGTGGGGCCGACCTCCATCGGCTCGGCGGTGATGTCGACGTCGGCCAGCTCCCGGAACTGGTGGTACATCGACGGCAGCCGGCGGCGGACCTCCTCGGCGGGCATCCGGGTGGAGACGTCGAGGAAGACGCCGCCGTGCGGAGAGCCGCGGCCGGCCTTGACCTCGGAGTTGATGGCGCGGGCCACCTCGTCCCGGGGGAGCAGTTCGGGCGGTCGCCGGTTGTTGTCCGGGTCCACGTACCAGCGGTCGCCCTCCTCCTCGCTCTGGGCGTACTTCTCCCGGAAGACCTCCGGCACGTAGTCGAACATGAACCGTTCGCCCGCGCTGTTGCGCAGCACCCCGCCGTCGCCGCGCACCGACTCGGTGACCAGGATCCCCTTGACGGAGGGCGGCCAGACCATGCCGGTCGGGTGGAACTGCACGAACTCCATGTTCGTCAGCCGGGCGCCGGCGAGCAGCGCCAGCGCGTGGCCGTCGCCGGTGTACTCCCAGGAGTTGGAGGTCACCTTGAAGGACTTGCCGATCCCGCCGGTGGCCAGCACCACGGCGGGCGCCTCCAGTACGAAGAAGCGGCCGGTCTCGCGCTCGTAGCAGAAGACGCCGGAGACCGCCCCGCGGCCGGCCTCGGCCTCCGCCCGGCCGTCGGGGTCCTGGAGGATCCGGGTGACGGTGCACTCCTGGAAGACCTTCAGCCGCGCCTCGTGGTCGCCGTGCTCCCGGAAGTCCTCCTGCTGGAGTGAGACGACCTTCTGCTGGAGGGTGCGGATCAGCTCCAGGCCGGTGCGGTCGCCGACGTGGGCCAGCCGAGGGTACTCGTGGCCGCCGAAGTTGCGCTGCGAGATCCTGCCGTCCGGGGTGCGGTCGAAGAGGGCTCCCCAGCTCTCCAGCTCCCACACCCGGTCCGGCGCCTCACGGGCGTGGAGTTCGGCCATCCGCCAGTCGTTGAGGAACTTCCCGCCGCGCATGGTGTCGCGGAAGTGCACCTGCCAGTCATCCCCGGCGTTCACGTTGCCCATGCTGGCCGCGATGCCGCCCTCGGCCATCACCGTATGGGCCTTGCCGAACAGCGACTTGCAGATGACGGCGGCGCGGGCGCCCTGTTCCCGGGCCTCGATGGCGGCTCGCAGCCCGGCGCCGCCGGCGCCGACCACGACCACGTCCCACTCCTGCCGTTCGAGTTGCGTCATTGTGTTCGTGTCCCTCTCAGGCTCGGGCTGGGATCAGAACAGCTTGGGGTCGGCGAAGGCGCCGACGGCGAGCAGGTAGACGTAGAAGTCGGCGAGCGCCACGCTGATCAGCGAGGCCCAGGCCAACTCCATGTGGCGGGTGTTGAGCCTGCCCACCCAGCTCCAGAGGCGGTAGCGCACCGGATGCTTCGAGAAGTGCCGCAGCCGACCGCCGATGATGTGCCGGCAGGAGTGGCAGGAGATGGTGTACGCCCAGATCAGCCCGATGTTGGCGAGCATCACCAGGGTGCCGAGCCCCATGTGGCCCCACTCGTAGTCATGGTCGCGGAAGCCGAGCACGGTGTCGTACGTCAGGACCCCGGCCACCGGCACCGCCGCGTAGAAGAAGTAGCGGTGCAGGTTCTGGAGCAGCAGCGGGAAGCGCGTCTCACCGGTGTACCGGGCGTGGGGTTCGGCGACCGCGCAGCTGGGAGGCGCGGCCCAGAAGCTCCGGTAGTAGGCCTTTCGGTAGTAGTAGCAGGTCAGCCGGAAGCCGAGCGGGAAGACGAGGATGATCAGCGCGGGGGAGACGATCCACCAGTCGCCGAACAGCGGCCAGTTCGGGCCGGACCGCATCGTCTGGCAGCTCTCCGCCAGGCAGGGCGAGTAGAACGGCGAGACGTACGGCGCCGCGTAGTAGTGGGCGTTGGACAGCGCCCGCCAGGTGGAGTAGACGACGAAGGCGAGCAGTCCGGCGCTGGTGGCGGCGGGCGCCAGCCACCAGCGGTCGGTGCGGAGATGGGCTGCGGAGACGGCGGCGCGGTCGGGGGAGTGCACGCCGCGGCGTGCACCGCCTGAGGCGCCGGTGCCGGTGGGGGTGTCAGTGCTGGATGCCAAGGCAGACTCCGTCGTGCTGGCGGCTGGCGACACTCCGTGAGTGTGACGCGTCCCACATGTGCTTGTGAAGAGACCATGCGAGATGTGCCCGGGTGAACTGGTGTGCGCCGGCTCCGGCTCGCCCTTCCGGGGGTCGCACGACCCCTGTTCGGCGGCGCTCTGCGGCGGTGCCGCCTCGGCTCACCCGGCCGCGAGGCCGCTCCGCGCGTTGCTCCCTCCGGGTGGCAAACCGAGTGGCCGCGGGAGGCGCGCCGGGGGGCGGGGGAGCCATCGCCCTCAGAGGCCCGGCGTACATGTGATGAGCGGCAGAACGTCCTCGCGAGGGGCGCTCGGCACGCGTGTTCGATCGTACGTGGTCTGGGTGTGCCGAGCCTTGACGGCTGAAGCTGCGATGGCCCGGAGGTAACCACCATGAGCGTCGACTCCGTCCGGCGGCGGACCGCTCCGCCCGGCCAGCGCCGGCCGCGGCGCTGGCCGGTCCTCCTGGCGGCGGGCGCGCTGCTGCCACTCCCCCTGCTGGTCGGCTGCGAGACCGACGGTGCGGGGGCCGGCGTTCCGGCGGTTCCGCAGGATCTGGCCGCCACCCCCCGCGGCCTGGTCCGGGACGGTGGCACCGCCCGCTGGGCGATCGACGCCATGCCCGGCACCTTCAACACCTTCCAGACGGACGGCGACGCCGCCGGCGACCGGATCGCCGAGGCCGTCCTCCCCGCCCTCTTCACCCTCGACCGGCACGGCCGGCCGGAACGCAACGAGGACTACCTCGCCGGGGCCACCGTCGTCCGGCGGGAACCGCGCCAGGTGGTGGTCTACCGGCTGAACCCGAAGGCGACCTGGAACGACGGCCGGGCGATCGGCGCCGCGGACTTCACCGCCCAGTGGAAGGCGCTGAGCGGCCGGAACCCGGCCTTCGGGAGCGCGCACAACGCCGGCTACGACCGGATCGAGAAGGTCGAGCGGGGCGAAGGCGACCACGAGGTGCGGGTGACCTTCAAGAAGACCTACGGCGACTGGCGGGCGTTGTTCACCCCCCTGTACCCGAAGTCCGTGATGAGCAGCCCGGAGGCGTTCAACGACGGCTCCCGCACCCGGTTGGCGGCGAGCGCGGGGCCGTTCCGCATCAAGGCGCGCGATCCGCGGGCCGGCACCGTCACCCTCGCTCGGGACCGGAACTGGTGGGGAGAGCGCGCCAAGCTGGACGAACTCGTCCTCCAGGCGGTGCCCGCCGGCCGCCGGGAGGAGGCGCTCAAAGCGCAGCGGATCGACCTCGCCGAGGTGGCGGGCCCGGCGGCGCGCCGGATCGGGGCGGCGGCCGCCCAGACATCCGGGAGGAAGTCCGAGCTGCGCGACTACCAGCTCCGCAAGTCGCTGGCGCCCGGCTACACCCAGCTGGCGCTCAACGGCGCCGACGGCCCACTGGCGGACCAGCGGGTCCGCCGCGCCGTGGCGCGGGCGATCGACCGGCGGCAGATCGCCTCCGCCGCGCTGAAGCCGTACGGCCTGCCGGCCAGACCGCTCGGCAACCACCTGCGGGTGGTCGGACAACAGGGCTACCAGGACAACAGCGGTGTGCTCGGCCGACACGACACCGACGCGGCGCGGGCGCTGCTCTCCGACGCCGGCTGGCACCAGGGCAGGGGGACGGTCGAGGCGGACGGCGAGGGCCGCGAGGACTCCCGCTCGGGCACCGATCCGGAGCGGTCGGACGGTGGCCGGCCCGGCCCCGCGCGGGCCGACACCGCACAGGGCAGGTCCGAGTACGACCGGAGGCCGCTGACTAAGGCGGGCGACCCGCTCGCCCTGCGGTTCGTGCTGCCGTCGAGTCCGGGCACCGAGCCGCTGCGCTCGGTGGCCCGGCAGATCTCCGAGATGCTCTCGGCCGTCGGTATCCGCACCGAGCTGGAGCAGGTGGACGACGGCAGCTACCTCCGGGACCGCATCGCCGGCGGCGACTACGACCTCGCCCTCTACTCCTGGCCGGCGACGCCCTTCCCGGCCACCGACGCCCGCGCGATCTACGGCAAGCCGGAGGCGGGCGCCGACGGCTCGCTGCTGGTCGGCCAGAACTACACCCGGGTCGGCACCGACCGGATCGACCAGCTCTTCGAGGAGGCGGCCGGCCAGTTGGACGAGGGCGCGGCGGGTGACCTGATGAGACGCGCGGACGCCAGGATCTGGGCGGTGGCCGGCTCGATCCCCCTCTACCAGCGGCCGCAGTTGGTGGTGGCGCGGAAGAGCCTGGTGAACGCCGGCGCCTTCGGCTACGCCACGCCCCGCTACCAGGACATCGGCTTCCGCAAGTAACGACTGCGCCATGGCGAGGGGATCAGCGAGGGGCCTCCTGCGGCTTCGGGACCAGGACGCAGGAGGGGCGGTGACACGGTGCGTCGTCGGCCGGTGACAACCCGAGGCGGGGTCGGGTGGCGCCAGGAGCCCGCTCGCCGTCGCGCAGCCGTCGGCAACCGCGCCCCGCGGAAGCGGGGCGCCCCCTCCCCTGCCGGAAACCGGCCGCCCCTCCCGGCCGTACGATGGGAAGGACCGAGGCGGATCCGCCCGGCGGGCGCGCGTGCCGGACCGTACGTGACGTCATTCACGAATCGGGAGTAGCCCCGCAGTATGTCCACGCGCCATGACATCCGTAACGTAGCCATCGTCGCCCACGTCGACCACGGCAAGACGACCCTCGTCGACGCCATGCTCCGGCAGGCCGGCTCGTTCGCCGCCCACCAGCAGCTCGACGAGCGCATGATGGACTCCGGCGACCTCGAGCGCGAGAAGGGCATCACCATTCTCGCGAAGAACACCGCGGTCACCTACCACCCCTCCGACGGCGGCGACCCGGTCACCATCAACATCATCGACACCCCGGGCCACGCCGACTTCGGCGGCGAGGTGGAGCGCGGTCTGTCGATGGTCGACGCCGTGGTGCTGCTGGTGGACGCCTCCGAGGGCCCGCTGCCGCAGACCCGTTTCGTGCTGCGCAAGGCGCTCCAGGCGAAGCTGCCGGTGGTCCTCTGCGTCAACAAGACCGACCGGCCGGACGCCCGGATCGCCGAGGTGGTCGACGAGACCTACGACCTCTTCCTGGACCTGGACGCGACCGAGGAGCAGATCGAGTTCCCGATCGTCTACACCTGCGCGCGCGTCGGGGTGGCCTCGCTGACCCAGCCGGCGGACGGCACCGTCCCGGAGGACAGCGCCAACCTGGAACCGCTCTTCACCACGCTGCTGGAGACCGTCCCTGCGCCGGAGTACGACGAGCGGGCGCCCCTCCAGGCGCACGTCACCAACCTGGACGCGGACAACTTCCTGGGCCGGATCGCGCTCTGCCGGGTCCAGCAGGGCCACCTGAGGAAGGGCCAGCAGGTCGCCTGGATCAAGCGGGACGGCTCCCAGCAGACCGTCAAGATCACCGAGCTGCTGATGACCGAGGCGCTCACCCGGCAGTCGGCCGAGGTGGCCGGCCCGGGTGACATCTGCGCCGTCGCCGGCATCCCGGACATCATGATCGGCGAGACGCTCGCCGACCCGGAGAACCCGATCGCGCTGCCGCTGATCACCGTCGACGAGCCGGCCATCTCCATGACGATCGGCACCAACACCTCCCCGCTGGTCGGGAAGGGCGGCAAGGGCCACAAGGTCACCGCCCGGATGGTCAAGGAGCGCCTCGACCGGGAGCTGATCGGCAACGTCTCGCTCCGGGTGCTCCCCACCGAGCGGCCGGACGCCTGGGAGGTGCAGGGCCGGGGCGAGCTGGCGCTGGCGATCCTGGTGGAGACCATGCGCCGGGAGGGCTTCGAGCTGACGGTCGGCAAGCCGGAGGTGGTCACCCGGACGGTCGACGGCAAGCTCCACGAGCCGGTGGAGCGCATGACCATCGACGCCCCCGAGGAGCACCTGGGCGCCATCACCCAGCTGCTGGCCTCCCGCAAGGGGCGGATGGAGACCATGACCAACCACGGCTCTGGCTGGGTGCGGATGGAGTTCCTGGTGCCCTCCCGCGGGCTGATCGGTTTCCGTACCGAGTTCCTCACCGACACCCGGGGCACCGGGATCGCGCACAGCATCTCCGAGGGCCACGAGCCCTGGCACGGTGAGCTGCGCACCCGCAACAACGGCTCGCTGGTGGCCGACCGGGCCGGGGTGGCGACACCGTTCGCCATGATCAACCTGCAGGAGCGCGGTGTGATCTTCGTCGAGCCGGGGACCGAGGTCTACGAGGGCATGATCATCGGCGAGAACTCCCGCAGCGACGACATGGACGTCAACATCACCAAGGAGAAGAAGCTCACCAACATGCGTGCGGCGGCCGCCGACGTCACCGAGAACCTGGTGCCGCCGCGGAAGCTCTCCCTGGAGCAGGCGCTGGAGTTCTGCCGGGAAGACGAGTGCGTCGAGGTGACTCCGGAGACGGTGCGGATCCGCAAGGTCGTGCTGGACCAGAAGGAGCGGGGCCGGGCGGCCTCCCGAGCCAAGCGGCAGTAGTCCGGAGGGCGGGCCCCGGCTTGTCCGGGCCCGCCCTCCCGATCCTCGCGCAATGCGCGTAGACTCCTTCTCGGCCCGGGACGTCGGGGAACGGCCCGGCCGGTTACCGGGAGCTGGACCGGAACCTCCGGTGAGGTGTCCGGCGGCAGTCACGGCCACTCGCGAAGCAGTGTGCGAGCGGCCGCTGTCCGTCGGGTCGCCGGAGGGTGCGGTGCTGACTCATGCGGGAGCTTCGGCGGTCAAACGGTTTTCTCTGTTGACTGTCCGGATAGCGGTGCCTCTTCTCCGGAAGTGGTCACAACAGTCCGTTTCGCGCCTGTCTGTATGGGCTTGATATGTCCAGATTTCGACATGCGGGGCGCGGTTGATGTGACCAAACCGAGATCCCTTACGTGTGGTTTTACTGGGCGAACTTGACCGATAGTGGGGTCCATTGAGCTCGGTCTATGGGTCACGCGCTGTGGGGCGCCGACTCTCGAGCACTGGGGGCCGGCCGTTGCTGTCAGGGGTGTCAGCGCGCAACTGGCGCCCTTCCAGGTAATGACTAAGGACTCCTGAGGAGGCACACTCATGCGCGGTGCCAGAAGCGCGAAGTGGGTCGTCAGCGCGATCGTCGTGGCCATGGCCGCGACCGCCTGCGGTGGTGGCGGGGACAAGAAGAGCGACGGTGCGAGCGGCAAGGTCGACCCCAAGGCGTCGGTGTCCGTGGACGTCGGTGAGCCGCAGAACCCGCTGCAGCCCGCCAACGCCAAGGAGTCCAACGGCTCGCAGGTCATACAGGCGCTGTTCACCCCGCTCGTCGGCTTCGACGACAACGGCGACGTCGTGATGGCCAACGCCGAGTCGGTGACCAGCGACGACAGCAAGACCTGGACGGTCAAGCTCAAGGACGGCTGGAAGTTCCACGACGGCACCCCGGTGACCGCCGAGTCCTACGTCAAGGCGTGGAACTGGGCTGCCAACATCGACAACAACCAGACGAACAGCTACTGGTTCTCCGACATCAAGGGCTTCGACGACGTCCACCCGGAGAAGGGCAAGCCCACCAAGGACGCCATGGAGGGCCTGAAGGTCGTCGACGACATGACCTTCACCATCGAGCTCTCCGACTCGATCCCGTACTTCGACTACAAGCTGGGCTACGACGTGTGGTCGCCGCTGCCCGAGAGCTTCTACGAGGACCCGAAGGCCGCCGGTGAGAAGCCGGTCGGCAACGGTCCGTACAAGTTCAAGTCGTGGACCCACAAGAAGCAGATCGAGGTCGTCGCCTTCGACGACTACAAGGGTGACGACAAGCCGAAGAACGGCGGTGTCGTCTTCAAGAACTACGGCACGGTCGAGGCCGCCTACCAGGACCTGCTCTCCGGCAACCTGGACATCATCCGGCAGATCGGCCCGAAGGACCTGCCCAAGCGCCAGGCCGACCTGGGCGACCGCTCCATCGACCAGCCCTACGCCGCGGTGCAGTCGATCGTCCCGGCCTTCTACAGCGACACGTTCAAGGACATCGACCCCAAGGTCCTCCAGGGCCTGTCGATGGCGATCGACCGCGACACGATCACCAAGACCGTGCTGAACGAGACCCGTGACCCCGCCTCCGGCTTCGTGGCCGAGGGCGTCAAGGGTGAGCAGAAGGACCTCAGCGACGTCTTCAGCTACGACCCGAAGAAGGCCAAGTCCCTCATCAAGGAGGGTGGCGGCATCCCGGGTAACAAGATCATGATCCAGTACAACAGCGACGGCGGCCACAAGGAGTGGGTCGACGCGGTCTGCAACAGCATCCGCAAGGCCACCGGTGTCGACTGCGTCGGTGACGCGAAGCCGGACTTCCAGACCGACCTGGACACCCGCGACGCCAACAAGGTCAAGTCGATGTACCGCGGTGGCTGGGTCGCCGACTACCCGCTGAACATCAACTTCATGCGTGACCTGTACGGCTCCAAGGCCGCCGGCAACACCAGCGGCTTCGCCGACAAGGAGATCGACGACCTCTTCAAGCAGGGCGACAACGCCACGGACCTGGACGCCGCGGTGAAGGCGTACCAGGAGGCGGAGAAGGCCATGGTCGAGAAGATGCCCGCGATCCCGCTGTGGTACTACAAGACGAACTCCGGGATCGGCGAGAACGTGAAGAACTTCGGGATCAACTTCCAGGGCGACCCGGTCTACACGGACATCGAGATCACCAAGTAATCACCGAGCAGACAGCGCACGGGTGCGGCTGAGCCGAATCGGCCGTCCGCACCCGTGCGCCAGTGGGGGCTGACGGGCCACCTCCGGACCCGGGGGCCGGCCCGTCGGTCCCTGGCTGCGACCGACATGGAGGAACGATGGGGCGATATGTCGCTCGGCGACTGCTCCAGATGATCCCGGTGTTCATCGGGACCACGCTGATGGTCTTTCTCATGATGTACGTGCTGCCCGGCGACCCCGTGCGCGCACTCTGGGGGGAACAGACCATCGACCCCGCCCAGATCGCCAAGATCAGAGGGGAACTGGGGCTCGACAAGCCCATTTTCGTGCAGTATTTCGACTATCTCGTGGGTCTGCTGCACGGTGACTTCGGCCAGCAGATCGCGAGCCAACGGCCGGTCGCGGAAGTGATCTCGCAGGCCCTCCCGGTGACCATCCGGCTCACCGTGCTGGCGTTCGGCTTCACGGTGGTCATGGGCATCGGCCTCGGCCTCGTCGCCGGCCTGCGGGCGGGCCGCAAGACGGACACCGTCGTCCTCCTCCTGACGCTGCTGTTCATCTCGGTGCCGTCGTTCGTGCTCGGCTACCTGTTCCAGTGGATCTTCGCGAACCAGTTGGGGTGGATCACCCCGACCGTCCAGGACTCCATGAACATCGGGCAGCTGCTGATGCCGGCCATCGTGCTGGCCGCGCTCTCCCTGGCGTACGTCGCCCGGCTCACCCGGACCTCGATCGCGGAGAACATGCGGGCCGACTACATGCGCACCGCCGTGGCCAAGGGTCTGCCGAGGCGCCGCATCATCTCGATGCACCTGATGCGCAACTCCCTGATCCCGGTGGTCACCTTCCTCGGCGTGGACATCGGCAACCTCATGGCCGGCGCCGTCGTCACCGAGGGCATCTTCAACGTGCAGGGCATCGGCCGGGAGATCTTCGAGGCGCTCCAGCGACGTGAGGGGTCGACCGTGGTCGGCATCGTCACCCTGATCGTCCTGATCTACCTCGTCGTCAACCTCATCGTCGACCTGCTGTACGCCGTATTGGACCCGAGGATTCGCTATGCCTGAGCTCTCCGAACCGCGTAGCACCGCGGCCGCCTCCGGCGGTGCCCTCGCGACGACCGAGCCGGCCGCCAGCACGGGGCCGGCGCCCGCGCCGGAGAAGCAGCTGGAGTCCGGTCCGGCGCCCGGCAAACCGCGCAGCCTGTGGAGCGACGCCTGGCACGACCTGCGGCGCAACCCGATGTTCCTGGTCTCCGCCGCGCTGATCCTGTTCCTGCTGGTGATCGTCGCCTTCCCGGGGATGTTCACCAGCGTCAACCCGCGCGACGGCGACCTGCAGAACCACTTCCTCCAGGGGCCGCAGTTCTCCCACTGGTTCTCGCCCGAGTGGCTGGGCTACGACGGCCAGGGCCGCAGCATCTACACCCGGATCATCTACGGCACCCGCGCCTCGGTGATCGTGGGTGTCACGGTGACGGCCATCGTGCTCGTCACCGGCACGATCTTCGGCCTGCTCGCCGGATACTTCGGCGGCTGGATCGACACCCTCATCTCCCGCGTCACCGACATCTTCTTCGGCATCCCCTTCCTGCTCGGCGCGATGGTGGTGCTCACCACCTTCGAGAAGCGCCAGGTCTGGGTGGTGGTGGCGGCGCTCGCCTTCCTGGGCTGGACGTCCATCACCCGGGTGATGCGCGGTTCGGTGATCACCACGAAGCAGTCCGACTACGTGACGGCCGCCAAGGCGCTGGGAGCCGGTACCCGGCGCATCCTGACGCGGCACATCCTGCCGAACGCGATCGCCCCGGTGATCGTGGTGGCGATGATCAACCTCGGTGGCTACATCTCGGCCGAGGCCACGCTGTCGTACCTTGGAATCGGCCTTTCGGACCCGACCATCTCCTGGGGCATCGACGTCTCCTCGGGCAAGGACGCGCTGCGCGTCGCCCCGCACGTCCTGTTGTTCCCCTCGCTGATGCTGAGCTTCACCATCCTTGCCTTCATCATGCTCGGCGATGCGGTCCGCAACGCCCTCGACCCCAAGCTGCGCTGAGGGAGGCGTACGTGACCATCATCGACAAGACGGAGAACGCCCCGGTCGCGCGGGGCGGGGACGACAGCGGCCAGCCGCTGCTGCAGGTCCGCGACCTGCACGTGGAGTTCGCGACCAGGGACGGCGTGGTGAACGCGGTCAACGGCGTCAACTACGAGGTGGCGGCCGGGGAGACCCTCGCCGTGCTCGGTGAGTCGGGGTCCGGCAAGTCCGTGACGGCCCAGGCGATCATGGGCATCCTCGACATGCCGCCGGGCAGGATCCCGAAGGGGGAGATCCTCTTCCGGGGGCGGGACATGCTGACGCTGTCGAATGAGGAGCGGCGTCGGATTCGTGGTCGGAAGATCGCGATGATCTTCCAGGACGCGTTGTCGGCGTTGAACCCGGTGCTGACGGTGGGTTATCAGCTGGGTGAGATGTTCCGGGTGCATCAGGGGCTGTCGAAGAAGGCTGCCACCGCGAAGGCGGTGGAGTTGATGGATCGGGTGCGGATTCCGGCGGCGAGGCAGCGGGTGGGGGATTATCCGCATCAGTTCTCGGGTGGTATGCGTCAGCGGATCATGATCGCGATGGCGTTGGCTTTGGAGCCGGATCTGATCATCGCGGACGAGCCGACGACGGCGCTGGATGTGACGGTGCAGGCCCAGGTGATGGATCTGCTGGCGGAGCTTCAGCGTGAGTACAACATGGGGCTGATCCTGATCACCCACGATCTGGGTGTGGTGGCGGATGTGGCGGACAAGATCGCGGTGATGTACGCGGGGCGGATCGTGGAGACCGCTCCGGTGGGGGAGCTGTACCGGCGGCCGGCGCATCCGTACACCCGGGGTCTGCTGGACTCCATCCCCCGCCTCGACCAGAAGGGGCAGGAGCTCTACGCGATCAAGGGTCTGCCGCCCAACCTGACCCGCATCCCCGCCGGCTGCCCGTTCAGCCCGCGCTGCCCCAAGGCGCAGGACGTCTGCCGCACCGACCTCCCCGAGCTGCACCAGGTCACCGAGGCGGACGGCGGCGTGCTCGAGGGCCGCACCAGCGCCTGCCACTTCTGGAAGGAGACGATCCATGGCTGAGCTGACCAAGCAGGCCGCCCCGACCGGGGAGACCAGCCCGGCCGGGTCCGACCGGGGTGAGCCGATTCTCGTGGTTCGTGACCTGGTCAAGCACTTCCCGTTGACGCAGGGGATCCTGTTCAAGCGGCAGATCGGTGCGGTCAAGGCGGTGGACGGGATCTCCTTCGAGCTGTATCCGGGGGAGACGCTGGGGATCGTGGGGGAGTCCGGCTGCGGTAAGTCGACGGTGGCGAAGCTGTTGATGAACCTGGAGACGGTCACCTCGGGCCAGGTGTTCTACAAGGGTGAGGACATCACGCGGTTGTCGGGGCGGGCTTTGAAGGCGGTGCGGCGGAACATTCAGATGGTGTTCCAGGATCCGTACACGTCGTTGAATCCGCGGATGACGGTGGGTGACATCATCGGTGAGCCGTTTGATATTCATCCGGAGGTGGCGCCGAAGGGGGATCGGCAGCAGCGGGTGCGGGAGTTGTTGGATGTGGTGGGGTTGAACCCGGAGTACATCCATCGTTATCCGCATCAGTTCTCGGGTGGTCAGCGGCAGCGGATCGGGATTGCTCGGGGGCTGGCGTTGAATCCGGAGATCATCATCTGTGATGAGCCGGTTTCGGCGTTGGATGTGTCGGTGCAGGCTCAGGTGATCAACCTGATGGAGCGGTTGCAGGACGAGTTCGGGCTCTCGTATCTGTTCATCGCGCATGATCTTTCGGTGGTGCGGCATATTTCGGATCGGGTGGGGGTGATGTATCTGGGGAAGATGGCGGAGATCGGTACGGACACCCAGGTGTACGAGCATCCGACGCATCCGTATACGCAGGCGTTGTTGTCCGCGGTGCCGGTGCCTGATCCGGAGGCGCGGGAGGGTCGGGATCGGATCCTGCTGACCGGGGATGTGCCTTCGCCGGCGGATCCGCCGTCGGGTTGCCGGTTCCGTACGCGTTGTTGGAAGGCCCAGCCGAAGTGCGCCCAGGAGACCCCCCTCCTGGCCATCCCCGAGCGTTTCGTGGGCAGTGACTCGGGCGCCGCCCACGAGTCCGCCTGCCACTTCGCGGAGGAGAAGGACGTGGTCGGCGCCGCGTAGGCGCGACGGAGGCCCGTACGAGGGGCGTGCCACGGCTGGTGCCGCGGCACGCCCCTCGCCGTTCCGCCGGTCGAGGAGAGCGTGGCGGGGGCGGTCGGCCGGTGCGCTGATCGGGTGCTCCCGACGCCGCTCCGGCGTGGCACCCCGCGGCGGCCGGTGGCGGCGACCGACCGTGGACCGGGAGTGTCGGCGTCGGGCGGTGGATCGGAGCGATCACGGTGAACAGGTGCCGCTGGTGGTCGTGATCGCTGTGCTGCTGGCGCTCGGCGCCGGCCTGAGCAACGCCACCGCTTCGGTGCTGCAGTACCGGGAGGCCTCCGCCCAGCGCACCGCCCCCACCGGGCGACGGCTGTCCTGGTGGAGTCAACTGGTACGCCGGCCGCTGTGGCTCTGCGGAATCGGTGCCCTGGTGCTCGCCGGAGTGTTCCAGGCCTCGGCGCTCTCCGCCGCGCCGATGTCGGTGGTGCAGCCGGTGATGACCACCGAACTGCTCTTCACCCTGCTGGTCGGAAGCCTGGCGCTGCACCGGAAGCCAGACCGGCGCACCTGCTGGGCGTTCGTCGTGATGGCGGTCGGGCTCGCGGTCTTCCTGGCGGTGGCCAGCCCCTCGAAGGGCCGGTCCGCGGTGCCCGACGACAGGTGGGTGCTGGCCGCCGTTCCGCTGCTCGCCGTGGTCGGCGGGCTGGTCGCGGTGGCCCGGCACCTCCGTCCTTCGGCCAGGGCGGCCGTTCTGGGGACCGCCGCCGCCATCGGCTTCTCCTGCACCGCGGCCCTGATGAAGGACGCGGTCAGCCGGTTCCCGGACGGGATCCACGCCGTACTGGCGACCTGGCAGCTCTATGGTGTGGCGGCCGCCGGACTGGTGGGTTTCCTGCTGCTCCAGGAGGCCCTGCGGGCCGGTCCGCTGGCGGCCTCCCAGCCGGCGCTGACACTCGGGGACGCGCTGCTGAGCGTGGTGCTCGGGATCGTGCTCTTCGACGAGCGGATCAGGCTCGGCTACCGGGTGCTGCCCGAGGTGGCGGCCCTGCTGCTGATCGCCTTCGGCAGTCTGTGGCTGGCGAAGTCCCCGATCGTCTCCGGGGCCAACGCCCAGGACGGAAGGGTCGGCAACGCCCGGGACGCAGCGGCCGAGCCCGGTCGCACGGACGGCTCCCCCGGGCAACCCTGACCTTCGCAGCCCTTACCACAACACCCTCCGCCAAGCGACGCATCCCTACGTCCCTTCGGGCATCCGGGCGGTTCTCCGTCCAGGGGGCGTGTACAGCGGAGATAAATCCGTATTACCGAAGATCCTAAATTCCGACAGGGGTGGTTCGACGGACTGCGAGGAGGCGCCTCATGCGCGGAGCCAGGCACGCGAAGTCGGCCGTGTGCGCGCTGGTGGTCACCGTCTCGGCCACGGCCTGCGGTGCCGGCGGCGACCCCGGTGGCTCCTCCGGTGTGCTCAGTTCCTCCTGGGGCGACCCGCAGAACCCGCTGGAGCCGGCCAACACCAACGAGGTGCAGGGCGGCAAGGTGCTGGACATGATCACCCGCGGGCTCAAGAAGTACGACCCGAAGACCGGCGAGGCGAAGGACATGCTCGCCGAGAAGATCAGCACCTCCGACTCCCGGAACTTCACCATCACCGTCAAGAAGGGGTGGAAGTTCAGCAACGGTGAGAAGGTCACCGCCAAATCCTTCGTCGACGCCTGGAACTACGGGGCGCTCCTCGACAACGGCCAGAAGAACGCCTACTTCTTCGAGTACATCGACGGCTACGACAAGGTGCACCCGGAGCACGGCGATCCCAGCGCCAAGACCCTCTCCGGTCTGAAGATCAAGAACGACCGCACCTTCACCGTCAGGCTCAACCAGAAGTTCTCCACCTGGCCGGACACCCTGGGGTACGCCGCCTACGCCCCGCTGCCGAAGGCGTTCTTCACCGACCACGAGGCCTGGATCAAGAAGCCGATCGGCAACGGCCCGTACCGCGTGGAGTCCTACGCCAAGGGCTCGCAGATGAAACTTCGCAGATGGGACGGTTACCCAGGGCCGGACAAGGCGAAGAACGGCGGGGTGGACCTCAAGGTCTACACCGACAACAACGCCGCCTACACTGACCTGCTGGCCGGCAACCTCGACCTGCTCGACGACGTGCCGGCGACCCAGCTGAAGAACGCCAAGAAGGACCTGGGCAGCCGCTACATCAACCAGCCGGCGGGCATCATCCAGACGCTGGCCTTCCCCTTCTACGACAAGGACTGGGGCAAGGGCAGGGAGAAGCTCCGGCGCGGGATCTCGATGGCGATCGACCGGAAGCAGATCACCGAGCGCATCTACCACAGGACCCGTACCCCGGCCAGCGACTGGACCTCACCGGTGCTCGGCGCCAAGGGCGGCTACAAGGCCGGCATCTGCGGCGACGCCTGCCACTACGACCCGAAGAAGGCGAAGAAACTGATCAAGGAGGCCGGCGGACTGCCCGGCGGGAAGGTGACGCTGACCTCCAACGTCGACACCGGTTCGCACCGGGAGTGGCTGGACGCGGTCTGCCACAGCATCAACAACACACTCGGCAAGCGCAAGGCGTGCGTGGTCAACCCGATCGGCACCTTCGCCGACTACCGGAACAGGCTCGCGGACGAGAAGATGCCCGGCCCCTTCCGCGCCGGCTGGCAGATGGACTACCCGCTGATCCAGAACTTCCTCCAGCCGCTCTACTACACCGACGCCTCCTCCAACGACGGCAAGTGGAGCGACAAGAAGTTCGACGAGCTCGTCGACAAGGCGAACGCCGCCCCCAGCGCGACCCAGGCGGTGGGCCGGTTCCAGGAAGCCGAGCAGGTCCTCGCCGACCAGTTGCCCGCCATTCCGCTCTGGTACCAGAACGGCAACGGCGGCTACTCCGAACGCCTCTCCCACGTGCGGCTCAACCCGTTCAGCGTCCCGGTCTACGACGAGATCCGGGTCAGCTGACCGGATCGGCCACGCCCCTGCAACCCCGGAGCCCCCATGGGACGCTACGTGATCCGGCGACTGCTCCAGATGATCCCGGTGTTCCTCGGCACCATGTTCCTGATCTTCCTCATGGTGTACGCGCTCGGCGACCCGGTCGCGGCCCTCTTCGGCGACAAGGCGCCGGACCCGGCGACCGCTGCCCGCATCCGGGCCGAGCTCTACCTCGACCAGCCGTTGTGGCGGCAGTACCTCCACTACATGGAGCAGATCTTCCGCGGCGACTTCGGCACCGCCTTCAACGGCCAGAAGGTCACCGAGCTGATGGCCACCGCCTTCCCGGTCACCCTCCGGCTGACCCTGGTCGCCGTGGCCATCGAGGTGGCCGTCGGCGTCGCCCTCGGCGTCGTCAGCGGACTCCGCCGTGGCCGCTCGCTCGACACCGGCCTCCTGCTCCTCACCCTGGTCGTCGTCTCGGTGCCCACCTTCGTCACCGGCTACCTGCTCCAGTTCCTCCTCGGAGTCCGCTGGGGGCTCGTCAGACCGTCGGTCTCACCCAGCGCCGGCCTCGGGGAACTGCTGCTGCCGGGCACCGTGCTCGCCCTGGTGTCCCTCGCCTACGTCACCCGGTTGACCCGGACCTCGATCGCCGAGAACGTCCGCGGGGACTACGTCCGCACGGCCGTCGCCAAGGGGCTCCCGCGCCGCCGGGTCATCACCCGCCACCTGCTGCGGAACTCGCTGATCCCGGTGGTCACCTTCATCGGAACGGACATCGGCACCCTGATGGGCGGAGCCATCGTCACCGAGCGGATCTTCAACATCCACGGTGTCGGCTTCCAGCTCTACCAGGGGGTGCTCCGCAACAACGCGCCCACCGTCGTCGGCTTCGTCACCGCCCTGGTCATCGTCTTCCTGCTGGCCAGCCTCCTGGTCGATCTGGTCTACGCGGTGCTCGACCCGAGGATCCGCTATGCCTGAGGCTCCAGAACAGCACCCGATCGCCGCCGGCAGCGGCGGCGGCGCGGACATCGTGCCCGGTGGGGCCGGCACCCTGGACCGGGAGCCCGAACACGACCCGGCCGGCGCTGTCGTCGGGCGCTCCCGCAGCCTGTGGTCCGACGCCTGGCGCGAGCTGTGCCGCAACCCCGTCTTCCTGGTCTCCGGATTGCTGATCGTCTTCCTGCTGCTGATCTCCGCCTGGCCCCAGCTGGTGACCGGCACCGACCCGCTCCAGTGCGACCTCTCCCGCTCCCAGGACGGGCCGACCGCCGGCCATCCCTTCGGCTTCGACAGCCAGGGGTGCGACGTGTTCAGCCGGACCGTGCACGGCACCCGGGCGTCGGTGACCGTCGGGGTCTGTGCCACCCTCGGAGCCGCCCTCCTCGGCAGCCTCCTCGGCGGTCTGGCCGGATTCTTCGGGGGCTGGGCAGACGCGCTGCTCTCCCGGCTGGCGGACGTCTTCTTCGGCATCCCGATCATCCTCGGCGGCCTGGTACTGCTCTCGGTGGTCTCCAGCAGCACCGTCTGGCCGGTCGTCGGGTTCATCGTGCTGCTCGGCTGGCCCCAGGTCTTCCGGATCGCCCGCGGCGCGGTGCTCACCGCCAGGCAGCACGACTACGTGCAGGCCGCCCGCGCCCTCGGGGCCGGCAGCGGGCGGACGCTGCTCAGGCATGTGGCGCCGAACGCCCTCGCCCCGGTCATCGTGGTCGCCACCATCGCCCTGGGTACCTACATCTCCCTGGAGGCCACCCTCTCCTTCCTCGGGGTGGGGCTGCGGCCCCCCACCGTCTCCTGGGGCATCGACATCTCCAACGCCGCCGCCCAGATCCGGAACGCCCCGCACATGCTGCTCTGGCCGGCGGGTGCGCTGAGCCTCACGGTGCTGGCGTTCATCATGCTCGGCGACGCGGTACGCGACGCCCTGGACCCGAAGCTCCGTTGAGGGAGGGCCATGCCAACCGACGAGCAGCCGCTGCTGGAGGTCCGGGACCTGCACGTGGAGTTCCGGAGCAGGGACGGCGTGGTGAACGCGGTCAACGGCGTCAACTACGAGGTGGCGGCCGGGGAGACGCTCGCCGTGCTCGGTGAGTCCGGCTGCGGGAAGTCCGTGACGGCCCAGGCGATCATGGGCATCCTCGACTCACCACCCGGTTTCGTCACCGGAGGCCAGGTCCTCTTCCGGGGGCGGGACATGCTGACGCTGTCGAATGAGGAGCGGCGTCGGATTCGTGGTCGGAAGATCGCGATGATCTTCCAGGACGCGTTGTCGGCGTTGAACCCGGTGCTGACGGTGGGTTATCAGCTGGGTGAGATGTTCCGGGTGCATCAGGGGCTGTCGAAGAAGGCTGCCACCGCGAAGGCGGTGGAGTTGATGGATCGGGTGCGGATTCCGGCGGCGAGGCAGCGGGTGGGGGATTATCCGCATCAGTTCTCGGGTGGTATGCGTCAGCGGATCATGATCGCGATGGCGTTGGCGTTGGAGCCGGATCTGATCATCGCGGACGAGCCGACGACGGCGCTGGATGTGACGGTGCAGGCCCAGGTGATGGATCTGCTGGCGGAGCTTCAGCGTGAGTACAACATGGGGCTGATCCTGATCACCCACGATCTGGGTGTGGTGGCGGATGTGGCGGACAAGATCGCGGTGATGTACGCGGGGCGGATCGTGGAGACCGCTCCGGTGGGGGAGCTGTACCGGCGGCCGGCGCATCCGTACACCCGGGGTCTGCTGGACTCCATTCCCCGCCTCGACCGCCGGCTCCGCCGACTCGAAGCGATCCGGGGCCTGCCGCCCGACCTCAGGGCGGTACCGCTCGGTTGCGAGTTCAACCCGCGCTGTCCTCGGGTCCGGAGCCGGTGCCGCACCGACCGGCCGCCGCTCCACCAGCTCAGCGCCGTCGACGGCCGTGAACTGCCCGGGCGCGCCAGCGCCTGCCACTACTGGAAGGCCGAGTTGACCGATGCCTGAGCCGATCCTGGTCGTTCGTGACCTGGTCAAGCACTTCCCGTTGACGCGGGGGATCCTGTTCAAGCGGCAGATCGGTGCGGTCAAGGCGGTGGACGGGATCTCCTTCGAGCTGTATCCGGGGGAGACGCTGGGGATCGTGGGGGAGTCCGGCTGCGGTAAGTCGACGGTCGCCAAGACCCTCGTCCATCTCGAACGACCCACTTCCGGGCAGGTGTTCTACAAGGGTGAGGACATCACGCGGTTGTCGGGGCGGGCTTTGAAGGCGGTGCGGCGGAACATTCAGATGGTGTTCCAGGATCCGTACACGTCGTTGAATCCGCGGATGACGGTGGGTGACATCATCGGTGAGCCGTTTGATATTCATCCGGAGGTGGCGCCGAAGGGGGATCGGCAGCAGCGGGTGCGGGAGTTGTTGGATGTGGTGGGGTTGAACCCGGAGTACATCCATCGTTATCCGCATCAGTTCTCGGGTGGTCAGCGGCAGCGGATCGGGATTGCTCGGGGGCTGGCGTTGAATCCGGAGATCATCATCTGTGATGAGCCGGTTTCGGCGTTGGATGTGTCGGTGCAGGCTCAGGTGATCAACCTGATGGAGCGGTTGCAGGACGAGTTCGGGCTCTCGTATCTGTTCATCGCGCATGATCTTTCGGTGGTGCGGCATATTTCGGATCGGGTGGGGGTGATGTATCTGGGGAAGATGGCGGAGATCGGTACGGACACCCAGGTGTACGAGCATCCGACGCATCCGTATACGCAGGCGTTGTTGTCCGCGGTGCCGGTGCCTGATCCGGAGGCGCGGGAGGGTCGGGATCGGATCCTGCTGACCGGGGATGTGCCTTCGCCGGCGGATCCGCCGTCGGGTTGCCGGTTCCGTACGCGTTGTTGGAAGGCCCAGCCGAAGTGCGCCCAGGAGACCCCACCGCTGAGAGCGCTGGCCCCGGCCGGGCCGACGGAGGCGGCGGTTCACGCCTCGGCCTGCCACTTCCCGGAACCGCGGCCGCTCCTCGCGGTGGACGGCGGCTGAGCCGCGCAGTGCCCCCGGCCGGCTGAGAAGCTGCTGTCCGACCCCGGCCCGGGCCCGAGGTGTCTGGCCCCGCCCCTCCGGCGTCGTCGTCGGTCGCCGACGCTCCGCGCCGACTCCCTCCCCCGCCCTGGATTCGACAGCCCCAGACACCTCGGCCTGATCCGAACCGGGTTGGACAGCAGCTTCCGAGTGGCGCAACTCACCGGACCGGTACGGTCGATCGCCTGCCGCGGCGGCCGGAAGGCAGCACACTCGACCCGTGGACTCGATCTACCGCAGCGCTGCGGGCCAGGAGCTCATCCGAAGCTGGTGCCTCGACCAACTCGCCGCGTGGTCGGTGCCGCACGAGCGGAGGACGCTGACCGCCAACGGCGCGGAGACCCATGTGGTCCTGGCCGGGTCCGGCGAGACGACGGTCGTGTTCGTGCCGGGCACCAACTTCAACGCCGCCGCCTCCCTCCCGCTGGCCACGGCGCTGGTCGCCGCCGGCCACCGGGTCGTGCTGCTGGACGTCCCGGGCCAGCCCGGTCTCAGCTCGGGCGAGCGCGCCCCCTCCGGCGGCCGGTTGCCCTGGTACGGGGCCTGGCTGAGCGAAGTGCTCGAGAAGACCTCGACCGAGCCGGTGGTGGTGATGGGCCACTCCTTCGGAGCGGCCATCGCCCTGTCCAGCGGCTCTCCCCGGATCGATCGGCTCGTCCTGGTGTGCCCCGGCGGGCTGAGCCGGCTGCGGTTGTCCCCCGGTGTGGTGGCCGCCTCGACCGCCTGGTTCCTGCTGCCCACGCCGAGCCGCAGCGCCCGGCTGCTGCGGGCGATGCTCGCGCCCGGCCGGCAACCCCGCGGGGAACTGGTGGAGTGGATGACCCTGGTCGCCCGGCACGCGCGCTCCAGCGGGGTGCCCGGCCTCGCCACCCTGCCTCCGCGGCCGGTCCCCCGGCTGGTCGTCACCGGTGAACAGGACGTCTTCCTACCGCCACGGCGGCTCGCCCCGGCGGTGCGCGACAGGCTGGGCCTCGAACTCGGCGTGGTGCCCGGGACCGGGCACCTCGTCGTCGAAGAACGCCCGGAACAACTGTCCGCGCTGGTGGACCACCCGGAACGGCCGGCCTCCGGGGTCGCCACGGAGTAGCCGCTGAGCGGTCTGCCCACGCCGGTGCCACAGACCCGGTGCCACAGACCCGGTGCTACGGGCCCGGCGGGCCGCACGGCGGTGCCCGCCGCGCGGCCCTGAGGGACGCTCAGGCCGAGGCGGCGGGAGAGGCGGTCTCCCCGGCTGGGGCGGCTTCCGGGAAGTGACAGGCGGTCAGGTGCCCCGAGTCGTTGCCGGGCAGCTGGACCAGTGGCGGCAGCTCCACGGCGCACTTCTCCTGCGCCTTCCAACAGCGGGTGCGGAAGCGGCAGCCGGAGGGCGGATCGATCGGCGAGGGCACGTCCCCGGTGAGCCGGATCCGCCCGCTCTCCGCTTCGCTGTCCTCCGGGACCACCGCCTCCGGCACCGCCGACAGCAGGGCGTGGGTGTAGGGGTGCCGGGGCCGCTGGTAGATCGACTGGCGGTCACCGACCTCCACGATCCTGCCGAGGTACATCACCGCGAGCCGCTGCGAGAAGTGCCGCACCACCGCGAGGTCGTGGGCGATGAACAGGAAGGCGATACCGAGTTCGCGTTGGAGCTCCTGGAGGAGATTGATCACCTGCGCCTGGATGGAGACGTCGAGAGCGGAGACCGGTTCGTCGGCGACGATGAGCCTCGGCTCCAGCCCCAATGCGCGGGCCACCCCGATCCGCTGCCGCTGGCCACCGGAGAACTCGTGTGGGAAGCGGTTGTAGTGCTCGGGGTTGAGACCGACGATCTCCAGCAGCTCCCGTACCCGCTTCTCGCGTCCGCCCGGCGGGTTGACGTTGTTGATCTCCATCGGGCCGCCGATGATGGTGCCGACCGTCTGCCGCGGGTTCAGCGAGGAGTACGGGTCCTGGAAGATCATCTGGATCTCGGAGCGGATCGGGGCGAGCTCCTTGCGGCCGGCGCGGGTGATGTCCCGACCCCGGTAGGAGATCGTGCCGCCGGTCGGCTCCAGCAGCCGGGTCAGCAGCCGTCCGGTGGTCGACTTCCCGCAGCCCGATTCGCCGACCAGGCCGAAGCTCTCGCCGGCATGGACGGTCAGGTCGATGCCGTCCACCGCCTGTACGGCGCCGACCTGCCGTCTGAACGGGAAGCCACCCATGATCGGGAAGTGCTTGGTGAGCTGCTCGGCGACGAGCAGGGGCTCGCCGGTGGCCGTCGCGGTGGCCGGGGCCTGGTCGCTCGGCGCGAGCAGGGTGGGGTCGTCCGTCACGTTCTTCTCCCCTCAGCCCAGCCGGGGCTTGATCTGCTCGGCGAGGATGGTCTGTCGCTGTTCGGCGGTGAGGTGGCAGGCGGCGCTCCGGCCGGGCGGCAATGCGGGGCGTTCGCCGGTGCACCGGGAGGCGCCGACCTCGGCGACGTAGGCGCAGCGCGGGTGGAAGGGGCAGCCCGAAGGCGGTGCCAGCAGGCTCGGCGGGGTGCCGGGGATCGGGGTCAGGGCCTCGTCCACGGAGGCCGACAGCCGTGGCATCGAGCTCAGCAGGCCCCAGGTGTACGGATGTTGCGGGTTGCTGAGCACCTCCGCCACGCTGCCCCGCTCGACGGCGCGGCCGGCGTACATCACCAGGATGTCGTCGGCGGTCTGGGCGACGACGCCGAGGTCATGGGTGATCAGGATGATCGCGGAGCCGAACTCCTGCTGGAGGTCGCGGAGCAGGTCCAGGATCTGAGCCTGGACCGTGACGTCCAGCGCGGTGGTCGGCTCGTCCGCGATCAGCAGGTCGGGGTTGCAGGCCAGGGCCATGGCGATCATCGCGCGCTGCCGCATACCGCCGGAGAACTGGTGCGGGTAGTCGTCCACCCGCAGCTTCGGGTTGGGGATGCCGACCTTGCCCAGCATCTCCACGGCCCGCAGCCGGGCCTCCTGCTTGGAGGCGCCGGTGTGCTTGCGGTAGGGCTCGGCGATCTGCCGGCCGACGGTGTAGTACGGCGAGAGGGCGGTGAGCGGATCCTGGAAGATCATGGCCATCTTGTTGCCGCGCAACCGCTCCAGCGTCCGCTCGGGGGCGCCGGTCAACTCCTGGCCGTCGAGCATGATCTCACCGGAGATCGTCGTGCTCCGGGAGTCGTGGAGCCCGAGGATGCTGAGGTTGGTGACGGACTTCCCGGAACCGGACTCGCCGACGATGCCCAGGGTCCGGCCGCGTTCGAGGTCGAAGGAGAGGCCGTCCACCGCCTGGACGGTGCCGTCCTCGGTGGCGAAGCGCACGTACAGGTCGCGTACCGAGAGGAAGGCCTCGGAGCCGGTGGCCTCCGGGCCGGAGGCCTGCTTGGTCTTGGTGGTCACTTGCGGTCTCCTAGGACAGTCGCACCCGCGGGTCGATGAACGCGTACACGGCGTCCACGACCACGTTGCAGACGATGATCGCCGAGGCCGCGAAGAGCATCACGCCCATCAGCATCGGGAGATCGGTGTTGAGCACCGACTGCACGGCGAGGCGGCCGAGGCCCGGCAGGGTGAAGGTGAATTCGGTGATCATCGCTCCGCCGAACAGCGAGCCCAGGTGGATCCCGAAGATGGTGACGATGGGGATCAGCGAGCCCCGCCAGGCGTACCGGAAGAAGACCGTCCGCCGCGACAACCCCTTGGCCCTGGCGGTTCTGACGTGGTCCTCCTGGAGCTGTTCGATCATCGTGGACCGGGACATCCGGGTGTACTCGGCGGTGAAGATGATCGACAGCACGCACCACGGTAGGAAGAGCCCGGAGAACCAGCCGACCGGATCGCTGGTGAACTCCACGTACCTGGGTTGCTGGAGCCATTCCAACTGGTAGACGAAGAGGGCGATCACCAACGGCCCGATGAAGTAGATCTGCATCGAACTGAGCACCAGCGACCCGGCGCTGAAGACCTTGTCCACCAGGGTGCCGCGCTTGGCGGCCGCGAGCATACCGCTGCCCAGGCCGACGACGAGGAAGACGACGGAGCCGCCCAGGGCGAGCGAGAGGGTGGTCGGGAAGCGGTCCAGGATGGTCTCCCACACCGGCGAGTCGTCCACGAACGAGTAGCCCAGGCAGGGTGCCGGGCAGGGGCCGACGGCGAAGTCCCGACCGGTGAAGATCCCGATCATGTACTCCCAGTACTGGGCGGGCACGGGCTTGTCGATGCCCATGTTCTCCCGGATGACCTTGAGCGCGTCAGGCGTGCAGTTCTTCCCGCAGGCCAGCAGGGCGGGGTCCCGCGGGATGCTGTAGAAGAGGAAGAAGGTGAGGGCGCTGATGATCAGGAGGATGACGACGGCGCCCAGCGACCGGCGGATCAGGAATCGCAGCATGTCGGTGGCAGCTTTCGGGGATGGCCGGAAAACGGCCGGGACGGCGGTGGCCTGGGTGCGCCGTGGGGGTGCCCGCGCGGAGCGGGCACCCCCACGGCCCTGGTCGGCCGCTACTGCTTGACGTAGAGCTTCGTCGGGTCGACGCCGCTGAGGTCGTCGTTGTAGACCGCGCCACCGATCTTGGATCCCTGGATCTGGACCTGCTTGTAGTAGTAGGCGGGCACGATCGAAGTGACGTCCTCGATGATGTACTTCTGGAGCTTCCACCACTCCTTGGCGGCCTTCTCCGGGTCGGCGATCGCGCTGATGCGGTCGATCTCGGAGTTCACCTTCTCGTCGTTGGTGTGGGAGTAGTTGGAGGAGCCGTCCTGGATCGTCCGGCCGTCGAAGAGCGGCGGGATCACCGTGGAGGCGCTGACCCAGTCGTGGCCCCAGTTGTTGCGGTAGATGTCGAAGCCGTTGTCCACCTTCCCGACCAGGTCGTAGTAGGTGTCGGCGGGCAGCTCCTTGCGCTGGACGTCGAAGCCGGCGGCCTTGAGGGCGTCCGCCACGGCGACCGAGACCTTCTGGTCCTCACTGCTGTTGTTGAAGGCGTAGGTGAGCTTCATGCCCTCCTTGCCGGCCTCCTTCAGCAGCTTCCGGGCCTTCTCCGGGTCGCCCAGCGGCTTCTTCAGCTTGCCGAACGGGTCGTAGTCCTTCTCGAAGCCGGGGAGCAGCGGGCTCAGCACGCCCGCGGCGAGGGTGCCGCTGGCCGAACCGCCGTACGGGGCCAGCACCGACTTGATCGGCATCGCGTGGACGATCGCCTCCCGGACCTTCTTGTCCTTGATCCGGTCCATGTTGATGGCGTACTGGGCGACGTAGATCTGGTAGCCGGTGCGAACCCGCTCCTTGACCTTCGAGTCGCCGAGCACCTGCGGCATCGTGCCGGCGTCCACACCGTTGGTGAAGGAGACGGCCCGGGCGTTCTCACCGGTGTCGGAGAGGATCCGCTTGCTGGAGTCCTCGTACTGGTGGTTGAAGGTGATCTCGAACTTGTCCGGGTACTGGTGGCGCGAGGCGTCCGTCTTCGGGTCCCACTCGGTGTTGCGCACCAGTGTCATCGACTTGCCGCTCTTGAACGACTGGATCTTGTACGGTCCGGTCGTCAGCGGGTTCTGGGCGTACTTCTCCTTGGTGTCGGCCTTCTCGGAGACCACGCTGTAGCCCGCCATCGCCAGTGCGTACGGCAGGTCGTTCTGCGGTTCCTTGAAGTGGAAGACGATGGTCTTGTCGTCCGGGGTCTCCAACACCGAGTCGGGCAGGTGATCGCCCTTGTAGGGACCGTCGGGCAGCGCCTTCCGGTAGTCCTGGCTACCGGCGAGCCAGGTCTGGAGGAAGATCGGCCCCTCGGTGACGAACTTGGCGAACTGCCGCTCGAAGGTGTGGCGGAAGTCCTTTGACGTGATCGGCGAACCGTCGCTGAACCGGATGCCGTCCTTCAGCTTGTACGTCCAGGTCTTGCCGTCGTCCGAACGCTGGCCGCTGTCGGTGGCCAGGTCGCCGATCACGCTGTACTCGCCGTCGTTGTCCATCTTGACGGTGGTCAGCCGGCGGTGGATGAGCGTGGAGAGCATCATCTCGTCGGAGACGTAGATCTGGGCCGGGTCGAGGGTGGAGAAGCTGTCCCGCTGCAGCACCCGGATGGTTCCGCCGGACTGGGCGCCCTTCACGTCCTCGGCCGGACCCTCGGAGGCCGCCGCGTCCCCGAAGGCGACCAGGCCCTGCTCGGTGGCCTCGTCGTCCTTGCCGCCGTCGCTGGGACCGCCGCCACCGCCACTGCTACAGGCGGTGAGGAGGAGCGCCCCCGTCGCGAGGGCGACCACGGTGGCACGCAATCTGCGCACCGGATTTGTTCTCATGGCTTCACTGCACCTGCCGTCCGTTGTGGCCCGTTTCCTGACTGCTGCTTCAGCGCTTTCGCGGTTGTCCGATGGGTGGTGCCTGCGCCGACGGATCTCATCGGCCGGTCTTGGGATCGAAGGCGTCCCGGACCGAATCCCCCAGGAGGTTGAAGGCCACGATGAAGATCACCATGGCTCCGCCGGGGAAGAACATGTAGGTGAAGTCGTTCTCGAAGACATCGGCGCCGGTGGCGAACATCCGGCCCCAGTCCGGGGTGGGCTCGATGAAGCCGACACCGAGGAAGGACAGCCCGGCCGCCGCGGTCACGAAGTTGGGCAGCATGATGGTGGCCTGCACCAGGATGGGGGTGACGAGGTTCGGCAGCAGTTCCTTGGTGATGATCCGCCAGGGGGACGCGCCGCTGACCTTCGCCGCCTCGATGAACTCGCGCTCGCGCAGCGAGAGCACGGTGCCCCGCAGGATCCGCGCCAGGCTCATCCAGCCGAGGAACCACAGCACCAGGATCATCGCCACCGCCCGCACCCAGGTGGGTGTCTCATCGGTGTCGGCGACGAAGAGCGCCACCACGATGGGCATGAAGGCGACGAAGAACAGCTGGTTGGGGAAGGCCATCAGCAGGTCGATGAACCGGCCGATGAAGAAGTCCGCCCTGCCGCCCAGATAGCCGGCGGCCACCCCCAGCAGGATGGCGGTGACGACCGCGAGCAGCGTCACCGCGACGGCGACCAGCAGCGAGGTGCGGATGCCGTAGAGCAACTGGGTGAACACATCGCGGCCCAGGATCGGCTCGATCCCGAACCAGAACTCGCTGTCGATGCCTCCGTTGGGCTTGATCGGGTACTGGAAGTCGTTGAGCAGCCCGTCGCGGATCTGGCCGTACCGGGTGTACGGATCCTTGCCGTACAGCCAGGAGATGACCGGTGCGAGCAGGCCGATGGCGAAGAAGGCCAGCACGATGTAGGCCGAGACGACCCCGGAGCGGTCGCGCCTGAAGCGGCGCCACATCAGCTGCCCGGGGGAGCGGCCGGTGAGCTGGGTACCCTCCGTCGGGGCCGAGGAGGCGTCGCCGGCGCCGTCGCCGCCGGCCTCGGGGGTGCCCCCGGTATCGGCCGCGGCAGCCTGGGACGGACTCGTCATGCGTAAGGCCCCCCGCACTCGGTTCTTTCCGGAACGCGACACGGCACCGGTGGCGCCATGAGATGAGCGGACCTTCGCAACAGATGAAGAGCTCAGTCAAGAGGTCGGAGGCCCTCGAAGGCCGTCCTCGGGGCTTCTTGAGCGAAGATTGCGCAGATTGAGGTCCGGACGTGCTTGACAGGCCGGTCCGCTGACGGACTTCTCCGGAATATCGACCGCCAAGTGCCGCTATGTGCAAAGGACTTGAAGCCGTTCATCGCTATGCGGACGACAATCGGAAAACAGCCGGCGACGCGGGAGCCGGCCTGCGTCCCCGGCCTCCGCGCCGCGAGTGCGGTCGTGGCCCCGCCGTTCTGCGGGGCCACGACCGGCCGGCGGCTCAGTCCACGCCGAGCGAGCGCTTGAGGAAGGCGACCTGGAGCAGGAGGAGGTTCTCCGCCACCTGTTCCTGAGGGGTCATATGGGTCACGCCGGACAGCGGAAGGACCTCGTGCGGCCGTCCCTCGGCCAGCAGCGCGGAGGACAGCCGCAAGGTGTGCGCCGCCACGACGTTGTCGTCCGCCAGACCGTGGACGACCATCAGCGGACGCGACGGCTCGGCGGCCCGGGACAGCCCCTCGTCGGTGACGAGCGAGTTGGCGGCGTACGTCTCCGGGTTCTCCGCCGGCAGCCCCAGGTAGCGCTCCGTGTAGTGGGTGTCGTACAGCCGCCAGTCGGTCACCGGGGCACCCGCCACCCCCGCGTGGAAGACGTCGGGGCGGCGCAGTACCGCGAGCGCGGCGAGGTAACCGCCGTAGGACCAGCCGCGGATGCCCACCCGGCCGAGGTCGAGCGGATGGTTCCGGGCCAGCGCGTGAAGCGCCTCGACCTGGTCGTCGAGGGTGGCGCCGGCGAAGTCGCCGACGATCGCCTTCTCCCAGTCGGGGGAGCGGCCCGGGGTGCCCCGGCCGTCCGCCGTGATGACCGCGAACCCCTGGTCGGCGAACCACTGCGAGGTCAGGTGCGCGTTGTGGGCGGCGAGGACCCGCTGGCCGTGCGGACCGCCGTAGGGGTCCATGAGGACGGGCAGCGGGCCGTCACCCTCGCGGTAGTCGCTTGGGAGCAGGAGGGCGCAGGGGATTCGTCGTGCGCCTCCTTCCAGCAACTGTGCGCGTGCGGTGAGCACTGGCTTTTCTGCGTGCGAGCTGACCGTCCCGAGGATCCCGCCGTCCTCCCCGACGAGCCGGGCCTCCGCGCCACCGCGCTCCAGTGAGGTCGACACCAGGACGGTCAACGGGCCGGAACGGGCGGCCGAGTGGACACCGGCCCCCGAGGAGACCCGGGCCACCCCGTCCTCGGTCACCCGGTAGACGTGGATCTCACCGATCTCCGCGTCCTCGGCCTCCGGCCCGGCGGACGCGCTGATCAGCACGGAGTCCTCGGCCACGTCGAGCACCGCCCGCACATGGAGCCGCGGGCCGGTCAGCGGGCGGTCGCCCACCACGAGCCGTCGGGCACCGCCCTCGTCGGAGATCCGCACCAGCCGCCCGCCGGGCGCCCAGGCCGGCACCCCGGGGAGGAGGTCCAGCCAGACCGGGTCGGTCTCGGTGTGCAGCACCTCGGTGCGGCCGCTGTCCGGGTCGACCGTCAGGTACTGCTGGCCGCGCTGGTCCCGGGCCTGCACCAGGAGCAGCGGCGGCCCGCCGCTGGACCAGTGCACCCGGGCCAGGTAGGGGTAGGCCTCGTAGTCCCAGCCGACCTCGACGAGTGAGCCGTCGAGCCCGGCCACCAGCAGTGACACCTCGGCGTTGGCCGTGCCGGCGGCCGGATAGGCCACCTCGGCCGGCGACCGGTCCGGGTTGGCCGGATCGGCGATCCACCAGCGCCGGACCGGCGCGTCGTCCACCCGGGCGACCAGCAGCCGATCGCCCTCGGGCGACCACCAGAAACCGCGCGAACGGTCCATCTCCTCCGCGGCGATGAACTCGGCCTGCCCGTAGCCGACCGAGCCGGCGGCCCGCTCGGCCTCGGTCGGCTCGGCGAGCGCCCTGTCCCCCGAGCCGTCGGCGGCCACGACCCGGAGCGCCCCGCCGAGCGCGTAGGCGATGTGGCGGCCGTCGGGAGAGGGCCTCGGATCGACCACCGACGACCCCGCCGGCGTCCCGGCGTCCCCGACCGGCAACTCCCTCGCCGAGGCCGCGGAGGCCGCCGCGGCGGTGTCACCGAGTTCGGCGACGAACAGCCGGCCCGACAACGAGAAGGCTGCGAGCTCGGCCGCAGCGTCCAGCGCGTAGGCCACGACGCCCCCCGAGCCCTCGCGGCTCCGCTCCCGGCGGGCCCGCTCCTCCGCGGAGAGCTGCTCGGCGGCGCCCGCCAGCAGCGCGGTGGGGTCGGCGGCGATCCGCTCCGCACCGCTTCCGGTGTCCCGCACCCAGAGCAGGTTCTCCCGCCGGGTGCCACCGCGGGAGCGGAGGAAGACGACCCGTCCCCCGTCCGGGGCCACCGAGAAGGCTCGGGGTGAGCCCAGGGTGAAGCGCTGGGTGCGGGCGTGCTGCCGTGGGAAGGAGAGCTTTTCGGTCATGGGCCGACCCTAAGGGCTCTCCCGTGATCGCTGACGGGTGCACGGGGCAGCGCTCGGTGACCGGGGCACGCGGGCGAGCGGGCTCTCGGTGTCACCAGGGAACGCCGGAAGCTGAGCCGCATGACACCGCTCACCGATCCGCTCACTACCTCGCACCCGCTCGTAACGGCCCGGGCGGGGCGGTGCGCCGCCCCCTCCGGCCGGCCTCCGCGGACCGCCGGGCGGCTGCCCGGGGCGGCCTGGGCGAGAGGGCGGAGAGGGCCGCCGATATGGCCGATACCCGTCGTTTGACGCCTTCAACGGCCGGGCAGAGAAGTTCGGTTGACGTGGACGGAGTCGGGGTGGGGGAGGTGCCGGCAGGCCGTGCGCCCCCTTGCTCCCGTGCACCTCCCATGGCCGACGGAAAGTTATGATCTGTTGCGCATAGTGGGTATGAACGGCGTGGCGTCGAAGAGCCGCCCGTCCTGCCCGAGACCGCGTGTACCTAGTAGGAGGTGAACCGCCGTGGCCCTCTCGATTTCGGCGGTGGTGCTGCTGGCGATCATCGTCTTCCTGTTGGTCAAGAAAGCAGGACTGAAAGGCGGACACGCGTTGGTCTGCGTGCTGTTGGGGTTCTATCTGGCGAGTTCCTCGATCGCCCCGACGATCAGCAAGCTGACCACCAACGTCGCGGGGATGATCGGCGGTATCAAGTTCTGAGGGTCCGGGCTCGTACCCTGTGACGATGAGTGATCTGCCTTCCCGTCGTCTGCTGCTGGTACACGCCCATCCCGACGACGAGACCATCAACAACGGTGCCACCATGGCCAAGTACGTGGCCGAAGGGGCGCATGTCACCCTCGTCACCTGCACTCTCGGCGAGGAGGGCGAGGTCATCCCGGCCGACCTCGCCCATCTCGCGGCCGACCGCGAGGACCGGCTCGGGGTGCACCGGATGGGCGAGCTCAGCGCGGCGATGGCGGAGCTCGGCGTGACCGACCACGTCTTCCTGGGCGGGCCCGGGCGCTACCGGGACTCCGGGATGATGGGGCTGGAGCAGAACGACCGTCCGGATGCCTTCTGGAGGGCCGACGTCGACGAGGCCGCCGGCCATGCCGTCGCGGAGATCCGACGGGTCCGCCCTCAGGTGGTGGTGGCCTACGACCCGAACGGCGGCTACGGCCACCCCGACCACATCCAGGCGCACCGGGTGGCCATGCGGGCCGTCGAACTCGCGGCCGAACCGGCGTTCCGGCGGGACCTCGGCGACCCCTACCAGGTCGCGAAGGTCTACTGGAACTGCCTGCCCCGCTCCGCGGCCGAGGCGGGACTGGAGCGGCTGCGGGCCGCCGGGGCGCTCTTCGAGGGCGTAGCCGGCGTCGACGACCTGCCCTCGGTGGTGCCCGACTCCGAGGTCACCGCCGTGATCGACGGGAGGGCGTACGCCGGTGCGAAAACCGCCGCGATGCGTGCCCACGCCACCCAGATCGCCGTCGACGGGCCGTTCTTCGCGCTCTCCAACGACCTGGGACAGCCGCTGCTGACCCTGGAGCACTACCGCCTGGTACGGGGCGAACCCGGCGGGCCGCTGCCGGAGACCGACCTCTTCGCAGGGATCGAGCCGTGAGGGCCGGGAGGGTACTCCTCATGGCCGCGCTCGTGGTGGCCGGCCTGCTGGTCGGAGGTGCCGGGGCGCTGGTCCAGGGCGCCTGGTTCCCAGGGGGGTTGCTGCTGGCGCTCCTCGGCATCGGCGCCCTCTGCTACGGCGGGGTCCGGCTGACCGGGACCCGTACCGGCGGGGTGGCACCGGCCGGCGGCTGGTTGCTGGCGGTGCTGGCGCTCACCACCAGCCGTCCGGAGGGCGACTTCCTGTTCGCCTCCGGGTTCGGTTCGTACACTTTCCTCCTCGGCGGGATGGCGCTCGCGGTGATCTGTGCCACCATTCCCCGGCTGCCGCTCACCGCCGAGCCGCCTGCCCGACTCGGTGACTGACATGCCCTGACGATCGGCTTCCGGCTGCCCCGGCACCCCGCCCGCGGTGGTCCGAACCGGCGGGCACGGGGTGCGCGGTGGCACCGTCAAAGTATGGTGGTGCGCGCCGCCGAGCCTCCCCCGGTCTACGGCAGGGGGTCCCAGTGAGAGGTGTGGCGGGCGGCGAGCCAATCGGGAGAACCTGCCTTGAGCCGTGAATCTGACAGTTCATCCGCCGGATTCCGGGGACGTGGCGGCGCCGCGTACCCCTCGGGAACCCCGCCGTACGGAACCGAGCGGTATCCGTCGCGGGAGCCGGCGCAGGACGTACCGGACACCCCCGAGGGCCTGGAGCGGCCCGGGACCGAGCGCGGTGCGGTGCCGCCACCTCAGGAGCCCAGGACCGAGACGACGTTGACGACCCGGATCAAGATCAATATCCCCGGGTCCCGTCCCATCCCCCCGGTGGTGGTGCGCACCCCGGTCGAGGAGCAGTCCTCCGCCTCGGAGGGAGCGGACGCCTCGGACCCCGCGGCCTCGGATGCCGAGGGCGCGTCGGCCGCCCCCGGGGCGGCCGACGAGGGCGCGGAAACGTCCTCCCCGAAGGAGGGCGGCGCCGAACGCACCAGCGACTGGTTCGTCCCCCGAAAGGGTCCGATCGCTCCCCCGGCGGAGCCCGAGCCGACCACCCCGCCCGGCGGCACGCCGGCCTTCGGCACCGACCTCAGCACTGACTTCGGCCCGGGCGGCGCCACGGGCCCCCAATCCCCCTACCTGCCCGGTTCGCAGGCCCCGTTCGAGGAGACTGGGGAGTACGCCCTCGGCGACCGGAACGGTTTCGAGGGTGGTGGCCACACCCCGACCTTCGGTCAGGGAACGGACGCGCCGGGCGCTCCGACCTCCGGCCCGGCGAGCGGCGAGATGCCACTGCCCCCCGTCTTCCAGCAGATGGCCCCACCGGCCTTCACCGACCCTCCGCACGGAAGCCGTGCCGACGCCGTCCACGACCCGCTGCACCCGGCCGGGGACGACCTCGACCTCGCGCCGGGGGCGGACGAGCCGGCCACGGCCTACGAAGCGGGGGACACACTGGTCGGCGGGGTACCCGCGGTCCCCTCGGCGGAGCGGGAGACCGATCCTGCCGAACCCGGTGAGGAGAACTCCTTCCCCGTCCCGGCCCCGCTGTCCAGCGAGCCGGCGTCCGAACGGACCGCCCGCCCCAAGAAGAAGGGCCGCTCCAAACTGGTCCTGGCCGGGGCCGCGGTGGCCGTGGTGGCCTCCGTCGCCTACGGCGCCGGACTGCTGCTCGACCACGCCGACGTACCCAACGGCACCCGGGTGCTCGGCGTCGACATAGGCGGTATGGCTCGGGAGTCGGCCGTCCAGAAACTCGACACCTCGCTGGAGAGCCGCAACAACGGCCCGCTGAAGGTGCTCGTCGGCGGCGAGGAGCAGCAGCTGAAGCCCTCGGCCGCCGGTCTCGCCATCGACGTCGAGACCACCGTCCGCAACGCCTCCGGCCGGGACTACAACCCCGTCTCGGTGATCGGCTCGCTCTTCGGCGCGACCCGGGAGGCCGAGCCGGAGATCACGGTGGACGAGGAGAAGCTCGCCGCCGCGCTGAAGTCCCTGCCGGGCAGCGGCAACGACGGTGCGGAAGCCGGCGCGATCAGGTTCCGGGAGGGCAAGCCGCTGGTGGTGCAGGCCCGGGAGGGCCTGGACATCGACCGCTCGGTCGCCGCGGTGGCCGCGGCCTACCGGGAGCGTGCCGACGGTGGGCCGGTCACCGCTCTGCGGCTGCCCACCACGGTGCCGCAGCCCGCGGTGGACCGGGAGGAGATCGACCGGGCGATGCGGGAGTTCGCCGACCCGGCGATGTCCGGGCTGGTCACCGTCCAGACCGACCCCCTGCACACCGTCTCCTTCAGCCCGGAGAACTCGCTGCCGAAGTTCCTGTCGATGAAGCCGGTCAACGGCCGTCTGGTGGAGCACTTCGACCGGAAGGCGCTCAAGGAGCTTTACGGCGGGGTCTTCGACGGCGTGCTGATCGAGCGGGGCGACGGGAGCCGGACGCCTGTGACGCCCGAGGACGTCATCCAGGCGATGCGCGGCGCCCTCGTGGAGACCGACCCGGCGGCCCGGGTCGCCGTGATCCCGACCAACCCGAGCTGACCCGGAGCGGCAGCCGAGTCAAGGGCGGGGAACGATCCGGGGCGGGCGGCGATCCTTCTTCGCTGCCCGTTCCCCTTCCCGCACCGCCGGGACCGCGGACATCGCCGACCGCCTCGTCGAGAAGCTCTCGGGCGGGCAGGAGCAGCGGGTCCGCTTCGCCCTCGCCACCGCGGCTGGAGGCCTGGCAGTGGTCGGCGCTGATCGGCTCGACGCCGTACGGCCGATCACCATGATCGTGTACTTCGGACTCCCCATCCTCGGCGGCCTCTGGATGCCGACCACGGTGTACCCGCGGTGGGCAGCACATCTCCGATGCGCTGCCCACCCACGCGTACGCCGCGCTCGGCCATGCCATGGAAGCCGGTGAGGCTCCGCGCCTCGCCGATGTCGGCCTGCTCACGGCCTATCTGGTGGTCTTCGCCGGAGGTGCGGCCTGGCTCTACCGCCGGGACACCCTCAAGGCCTGACGGTGCCGGCGGCCGGAGCACCGGATGCGCGCGCCCTCAGTTGAGCAGCGCCCGGGCGGCGACCGCCTCCCGGCGCACCGACTCGGCCGCCGCCGGGTCCACCGCCTCCACGACCTCGGCGTAGGAGTCCAACGCCGCCGCTCCGGAGAGGAAGTCGCCGCGCCGCACGAGCAGTTGGGCCCGCTCGTAGCGCAGCCGGGCCGGATGGCTGGGCAGCAGCAGCGCCAGCTCCACCGCCCACAGCTGGACGTCCGTCCGCTCCGGGCGGGCGGCGGCCCAGGCCCGGATGTTGTTGAGGATCCGCAGCGTGATGTCCAGCGGCTCGGCCGGTGCCACCATGGAGCGGCCCAGGGTGCTCCCGGTGGCCACCCGCACCAGGGTCTCGGTGTCCGGACCGGTCAGCAGCCGGCCTCCGGAGAAGGGGTCGGCCAGCACCGGGCCGCCGGGCTTGCCGACGGCCCCGAGGCCCACCGGTGCACCCGGAGCGCCCGGATCGTCGAAACCGACCACGAAATGCCCGGGCAGCGCCACCCCGTAGACGGGCGCCCCGGCCCGGCGGGCGACCTCCAGCCAGACCACCGACAGGAGGATCGGCAGTCCGCGCCTGTCGAACAGCACCCGGTGCAGCAGGCTGGACTCCAGCCGGCGGTAGTCGCCGGGCGAACCACGGAAGCCGTGACGCGTACCGAGCAGCTCGGCCAGGGCGAGGGCCCAGCCCCGCGCACCGTCGCCCGGGGCGTAGGGCAGCTGCCCGGCGAGCCGGTCCAGCTCGATCTGGGCGGCGTCCAGCCCCGCGTCGTCCAGCCCGGGGTCGGCCTCGGCGCCGATGAGCAGGCAGACCGTCGACAGGTCGGGCCGGTCGGAGCGGACCTCCTCGGCGAACCTCCGCCGACCACCCGCGGTCTCGTGCATACCCGTTCCCACCCGTTCCGTCCTCAGGCCGGCGGCGTACCGGGTCCGGCCGGACGCCCGGTGTCGGGAGCGCTCCTGCGGCGGCGCGCGGGGGCCGGGGGGACCACTTTTCCGGCCACCAGGGTCGACTCGTCGATCCGGACGGTCTCCCCGTCGCGCCGGGTGACCGACAGCACGCCGTCGCTCCACGAGGTGAGAACACCGACCGTGTCGGTGAACTTCTCCCCGGGTTTCGCGGAGCCCGTCAGCCGTCGGATGGATACCCTTTTGCCCACGTCCGACTCGGTGATGCGCACCTCGAGCCGTCCGCCGCTGGTGAAATCCACTGCTCTGCTCGCCCCTCCTGTACGTCTGGTGTCCGGGAACGGAGATACTAGTGGCGGGCATCGACGACGCCGCGCTCCCGCGCGCCCCGTGGCGGAGCCGCAGATCGGTCCGCCGGCCCTATCGAGGAGGAACGACAGCGTGACCTACGTCATCGCGCAGCCTTGTGTCGACCTGAAGGACAAGGCATGCATCGAGGAGTGCCCCGTCGACTGCATCTACGAGGGCTCCAGGTCCTTGTACATCCATCCGGACGAGTGCGTCGACTGCGGGGCCTGCGAGCCGGTCTGCCCGGTGGAAGCGATCTTCTACGAGGACGACACGCCTGAGGAGTGGCAGGACTACTACAAGGCGAACGTGGAGTTCTTCGACGAGCTCGGTTCACCCGGCGGGGCATCGAAGCTCGGTCTGATCGAGCGGGACCACCCGCTGATCGCCGCGCTCCCCCCGCAGCAGTGACGACGCAGCAGTGACGACCGGGTGCGCGACGACGGGCAGGCTCCCGGCGTCGTGCGACCCCGTCGCCGGTTGCCGGTCGGCGGCGCTCCGCGTCGCTTCCCGCCTCCGCTTCGGGCTCGAAGCCGCATGACGCCGCTGGCTGATCCACGCGCCGTCGCGCACCAAGTCACGAGAAGCGCTGCCACTGACCACGCAGCCCCGCCGGTCCCGTACGGCCGACGCCGTACGGGGCCGGGCGCGTTCCGCCCGCTCGTGATGCCGGCCGCGGCCGGCATCACGGTATCCGCAGTCCACCAGCCCTGAGCCGGCCCGGCAGACGTCGCCCGGCAGCCGTCCGAGAGAAGTGAAGCACCGTGTCCGCAGTCTCCTCCCGCCTACCGGTCTTTCCCTGGGATCGGCTGGAACCGTACAAGTCCACCGCCGCGGCGCATCCGGACGGCATCGCGGACCTCTCGGTGGGCACGCCCGTCGACCCGGTACCGGAGCTCGTCCAGAAGGCGCTGGTGGCGGCCTCGGACAGCCCCGGGTACCCGACCGTCTGGGGGACGTCGGAACTCCGTGACGCCATCGCCGGCTGGGCGGAGCGGCGGCTCGGGGCCGGCCGGGTGAGCCACACCCAGGTGCTGCCGGTGATCGGCTCCAAGGAACTGGTGGCCGCGCTCCCCGGGCAGCTGGGCCTGGGGCCGGGCGACCGGGTCGCCGTGCCCAGGTTGGCCTACCCCACCTATGAGGTCGGGGCGAGGCTGGTGGGCGCCGAGCCGGTCTTCTACGACGAGGTGACCGAGCTGGACCCGGAGGGCCTGCGGCTGCTCTGGCTGAACTCGCCCTCCAACCCGACCGGCCGGGTGCTGGGCCTGGAGGAGCTGCGCTCCGCGGTGGCCTGGGCGCGCGAGCACGGGGTGCTGGTCTTCAGTGACGAGTGCTACCTGGAGCTCGGTTGGGAGGCCGACCCGGTCTCGGTGCTGCACCCGGAGGTGTGCGGTGGCCGGTTCGACGGGGTGGTCGCGGTGCACTCCATGTCCAAGCGCTCCAACCTCGCCGGCTACCGCGCGGCGTTCGTCGTGGGCGACGAGACGGTCCTCGGCGAACTGCTGACGCTCCGCAAGCACGGCGGCATGATGGTGCCCGCCCCGGTACAGGCGGCCACGGTCGCCGCGCTCGGGGACGATGAGCACGTCGCCGAGCAGCGCGCCCGCTACGCCACCCGTCGTACCGCGCTTCGCGACGCACTGGAGGGGTACGGCTTCCGGATCGAGCACAGTGAGGCGAGTCTCTACCTCTGGGCGACCAAGGACGAAGGCTGCTGGGAGACCGTCGGAGATCTCGCCAAGCGGGGTGTGCTGGTGGCGCCGGGCGACTTCTACGGCCCGGCGGGGGAGCGGTTCGTCCGGGTGGCCCTGACGGCGAGCGACGAGCGGATCCGGGCGGTGGTCGAGCGACTGCGGGCATGAGAGAGCGCTCCGGGGTGCGCGGCTCCCCGGAGCGCTCGACGTCCGACGGCGGTGCCGGGATGGCTCACGGGCCACCCGGCACCCCGCGGTCAGAGCAGCGGCAGGCCCTGCGTGGGCAGGCCCTGGACAGGCAGCCCCTGGGTGGGGACCGCGCCGCGGAGCGGCAGCTTGTCGGTGAGGTTTCCGGTCACCCGCCGAGTGGGCAGCGCCGGCCGGCCGGTGGCCTCGGTGGCCTTCTTGACCAGCGACCGGGCGGCCCCGGTCGTCTTCCCGGTGGCCTGCCGGGCCGCCGGGACGGCGGTGTTGCCGAGCTTGCCGACCGCGCCGCGGGCCGCCGGGACGGCGCTCTTACCGAGCTTGCCGACCGCGCCGCGGGCCTCCGGCTCCACCGACTTCACCGCCGCGCCGCCGTGCTCGGCCACCGCGTCGGTGGCCTGCCCGGCGACATCGTTGACCGCGCCGCCGAGCCCGGCGCCGTCGGTCGTGCTCAGCCCCTTGAGTTCCGGGGTGTTGGGCAGGGCCACCGCCCCGGCGGTGCCGGCCGCGCCGACGACGGGCGCCGCGCAAGTCGCGACCAGCAGTGCGGCTCGGGCGATCCGACGCGTCAGGGGGAGGGACATGGTGCTCCTTTGGCGGAAAGACAGTCTTCTCGGTGCCCGACGTCGGGCAGCCGCAGTGACTACCGCGTGACGGCGCGGAAGGTTGCGGCGTGCCGGGGTAAAGAGTTGGTCATGCGCCATGCCGCCCGGCTCCCGCCGCTCCGGCGGGCGGTCCGGTTCGGTGAGGCGTACGACACCCGTACCGCCGTCCGCCTCACCCGGCCTGGACAGCCCCCCGGGCTCGGGCCCCGGTCTGTACGGAGGCGCTCAGCGCACCGTGCTGAGGACCACTTCCCGGGCGGCGTCCTCGTCCACCCGCCGCCAGCCGGCGCCCGCCTCCGAGGCGCTCCACACCCGCCCGGCATAGGAGACCTCCGCGATGCGGAGTTCCACCGAGTGCGCCACCGCCCAGTGCGCCACCGCCCAGCCGCGCCGCTCCGCCTCGGCCCCGCTCCGCCCCGTCACCGGGACGGTCACTCGGGAGGAGGCGCGCTTGCCGCCCGTCTCGTTCTCGAAGCCCGCCGGCAGCGCCGCGCCGAACTCCCGGTGGAGCGCGGCGCGCACCTTCCCGGTATCGCCCACCGCGTCCTCGCCCTGCCCCGGGGTGCAGTTGAGCGAGGCCCCGCTGCGCCCGGTCAGCGCCCGGGCCAGCAGCGCGGCGTTGGGCTCGTGTTTGGCGTACGCCTGGGGGTAGCCGCTGCGCTGCACCTTCTGGGCGGCCACGGTCAGCGGCAGCCGCGAGTAGCCGGGCACCTCCACCAGGTGCTCGTAGAACTTCCCGGCGGAGTACACCGGGTCCATGATCTGCTCCGGCTCGCCCCAGCCCTGCGAGGGGCGTTGCTGGAAGAGGCCGAGCGAGTCCCGGTCGCCGTGGTCGAGGTTGTGCAGCGAGGACTCCTGCATCGCCGTGGCCAGGGCGATGGTGATCGCCCGCTCCGGCAGGCCCTGGGAGGAGCCCACCGCCGCGATGGTGGCCGCGTTCCTGGCCTGGGACAGCCCCAGTTCGTAGGGGTCGGCTCCGTCGCCGCCGGCGGTCACGCGGCAGCCGGGCGCCCCAGGGCCGCGAGCGGAGAGGTGGTGCACCAGCAGGTAACCGGCCAGCCCCAGGAGCACGCCGAAGGCGGCGAGCATCCGGAACAGGCGACGACCTCGGGTGGGAACGGCGGTTCGGGACACAGCCACACCGTACCCGTGTGCGCCAACCGGCTGGTCAGGGAGAGGGGTTAGGGTCGCGGGCATGGACCACACGCTCGACCTGACCCAGGACGCCGCCGCCCTCACCGCCCGACTCGTCGACATCGCCTCCGAGAGCGGCCGGGAGAAGGCGCTGGCCGACGCGGTGGAGCAGGCGCTGCGCGGCCTGCCCCACCTGACCGTCGACCGGGACGGCGACGCGGTGGTGGCCCGCACCCGGCTGGGCCGTCCGGAGCGGGTGGTGCTGGCCGGCCACATCGACACCGTGCCGATCGCCGACAACGTGCCCTCCCGGCTGGACTCGGACGGGGTGCTGTGGGGCTGCGGGACCTCCGACATGAAGTCCGGGGTCGCCGTCCAGCTCAGGATCGCCGCCGAAGTGACCTCGCCCAACCGGGACCTGACCTACGTCTTCTACGACCACGAGGAGGTCGCCGCGGAGCTCAACGGCCTGGGACGGCTGGTGCGGAACCACCCCGACTGGCTGGCCGGCGACTTCGCGGTGCTGCTGGAGCCCACCGACGCCCGGGTCGAGGGCGGCTGTCAGGGCACCCTCCGGGCCCGGGTCGAGACCAGCGGCCGGCGGGCGCACTCCGCGCGCAGCTGGCTCGGCGAGAACGCCATCCACCGGGCGGCCCCGATCCTGTCCCGGCTGGCCGAGTACCAGCCGCGCCGGGTCGACATCGACGGGCTCACCTACCGCGAGGGGCTCAACGCGGTACGGATCGAAGGGGGCCACGCGGGCAACGTCATCCCGGACCACTGCGCGGTGACCGTCAACTTCCGCTTCGCTCCGGACCGTAGCGAGGAGCAGGCGCTCGCCCACGTCCGGGAGGTCTTCGAAGGCTTCGACGTGGTCCTCACCGACTCGGCCCCCGGCGCGCTGCCCGGCCTGTCCCACCCCGCCGCCGTCGCCTTCGTGGCGGCGATCGGCGGCGCGCCCGCACCCAAGGACGCCTGGACCGACGTCGCCCGCTTCTCGGCGCTCGGTGTGCCGGCGGTCAACTACGGCCCCGGTGATCCGAAGCTGGCCCACACCCGGGAGGAGCACGTCGCGGTCGCCTCGGTGCTCGAGGCCGAGCAGAAGCTGCGGGACTGGCTCACCGGGTGACCCACTCTGCCGTACCCCGCCGACGCCGGCGATCTGCCGCTCGGCCCTGATCGCCCCGGAGAATCCGCGACAGCCCGTAGGCTGATCGGGAACGGTCCTTCGCCCCCAGGGGGTGGGGGAAGCAAGCGGAGGAGGTACCTGGTGGACAGAGTCCGAGGAGATCGTGAGCGCGAGGAGCAGCGCCTGGGAGCCGTGGTGCGCCGCCGAGAGCAGCGGCAGCGGACCACGACCGACCAGCGGCTACTGGACTCGCCGCAAGGTCCCTCGGACTGGGTGCACCAGGACCCCTGGCGGGTGATGCGCATCCAGTCGGAGTTTGTGGAGGGCTTCGGCGCGCTCGCGGAACTCGGCCCGGCGGTCAGTGTGTTCGGCTCCGCCCGGACACCCGAGGGAACCCCGGAGTACGAGCACGGGGTGCAGCTCGGCCGGGCCCTGGCCGCCGCCGGGTTCACCGTGATCACCGGCGGTGGGCCGGGGGCCATGGAGGCGGCGAACCGGGGCGCCTACGAGGCGGGCGGGGTGTCGGTCGGACTGGGCATCGAGCTCCCCTTCGAGCAGGGGCTCAACCAGTACGTCGACATCGGGGTGAACTTCCGCTACTTCTTCGTCCGGAAGACGATGTTCGTGAAGTACGCCCGGGGTTTCGTGGTCCTCCCCGGCGGCCTCGGCACCCTGGACGAGCTCTTCGAGGCGCTCACGCTGGTCCAGACCGGCAAGGTGACCCGGTTCCCGATCGTCCTGTTCGGTACGGAGTACTGGAAGGGTCTGATCGGCTGGCTGGAGAACACCCTGATCGCCGAGGGCAAGGCGGCCCGCAAGGACCTGGAACTGTTCCACCTCACCGACGACGTGACGGAGGCGGTGGCCCTGGTCAGCAAGGAGGTCGGCGCCACCACGGGCTGAGGGCCGACCCGACTCAGGCGAGGCCCCGGCGGGCCACCGCCGGGGGGCGCCGGCCGGCGATCGAGGCCACCATGTCGAGGACCTGCCGGGTCTCGGCCACCTCGTGGACCCGGTAGACCCGGGCACCGAGCCAGGCCGAGACGGCCGTGGTCGCCAGCGTGCCGGTCAGCCGCTCCGTCACGGGCCGGTCCAGCGTCTCCCCGACGAAGTCCTTGTTGGAGAGCGAGACCAGGACCGGCCATCCGGTCTCGGTCATCTCGCCCAGCCGCCGGGTCGCCTCCAGCGAGTGCCGGGTGTTCTTCCCGAAGTCATGGCCCGGGTCGATCACGATGCCGTCCCGGCGGACCCCCAGTTCGACCGCGCGCTCGGCCAGGCCGAGCGTCACCCGCAGGATGTCGGCCATCACATCCTGGTAGGCGGCGCGGTGCGGCCTGGTACGGGGCCGGGCGCCGCCGGCGTGGGTGCAGACGAGACCCGCCCCGTACCGGGCCGCCACCGCGGCCAGCTGCGGATCGACCCCGCCCCAGGCGTCGTTGAGCAGATCGGCGCCCGCGGCGCAGGCCGCCTCGCCGACCTCGTGCCGCCAGGTGTCCACGCTGATCACCACGTCGGGGAAGCGGCGGCGGACCTCGGCGACGAAGCCGACCGTGCGGCGCGCCTCCTCCTCGGCGGTGACCTCCTCGCCCGGGCCCGCCTTGACCCCGCCGATGTCGATGATGGCGGCCCCCTCGGCGACCGCCTGCTCGACCCTGGCGAGCGCGGGCTCGTCGTCGAAGGTGGCCCCCCGGTCGTAGAAGGAGTCGGGCGTCCGGTTCACGATCGCCATGACGACCGGCTCGTGCTCATCGAACTCGCGCCGTCCCAGCCGAAGCACCAGTGACCTCCTCGGGCCGCCCCTCGGGCGGCGGGATGCTCCGGACACCTCCGGAGCCGTTGATCGACCACGCCCGTCCCGGCTGCCCGGGCCCCAGGGCGTGTGGCGGGTCTTCTCGGGCCGGGCCCGAGCCGGCCGCCGTCGGGAGGCGTCCCGCAGCGCGCGTCCGACATCGCCGGCCGCCGGCACCAGGAGCTCTCCGACGCCTCGCGACCGCAGGCAACAGGTGGAGCGTGCCGGTCCGTGAAGATCCGCCGGTGACCGACCCTAGCCGCTCGCCGGCAGCCGCCGCCAAGCACACCGGCGGTCACCGGTCCGCTCCCCGGCCGGGCGTGGCACGATCGTTCCCGGACACCTTGTGGACGCACCCCGGGGAGATGGACGTGTTCTGGTTCTTGCTCATCGCGCTGGTCGTGGTGGTCGCCGGGGTCACGCTGGCCGTGGTCGGCGGGGACGACGGCGTCGCCCTGCCGGAGGCGCCGCGGGACGGCCTGCGGGATCCGCTGCCCCCGAGCCGTCCGCTCAACCGGGCCGATGTGGAGGCGCTCCGCTTCCCGCTGGCCGCCCGGGGCTACCGGATGTCGGAGGTGGACGACGCGCTCGCCCGGCTCGGCGCCGAACTCGCCGAGCGGGACGCCCGGATCGCCGAGCTGGAGGCGGCCCGCGCGGGGGAGCAGGCCTCGGCGCTCGCCGCCCCGGAACTGCTGGGCGGACCGGCGGACGGTGAACGGGAGGCGCGGCGGGGAGCCCGGGACAGCGCTGCCGTCCGGTCGGAGGAGACCCAGTCATGACCGATCCCGCCGCACCCACCGCTCAGGCCGCACCCACCGCCGCGACCGCCCGGCCGGTCCGGCAGGGCACCGTGCTCGCCGGTCCGGACGGACTCCCGCGCTGCCCCTGGGGCGTCTCCGCGGAGGACTACCTCCAGTACCACGACACCGAGTGGGGACGTCCGGTCCACGGCGACGACGCGCTCTTCGAACGGCTCTGCCTGGAGGCGTTCCAGTCCGGACTGTCCTGGCTCACCATCCTGCGGCGCAGGGATGGCTTCCGCGCCGCGTTCCGGGGGTTCTCGATCCCCGCCGTCGCCGCCTTCACCGAGCGGGACGTCGAGCGGCTGCTCGCCGACACCGGCATCATCCGCAACCGCGCCAAGATCGAGGCGAGCGTGGCCAACGCCCGGGTCGCCGCGGAGTTCGGCGAGGGCGAGCTGGACGCGCTGATCTGGTCGTACGCGCCGCCCGCCGCCCGTCCGGCCCCGCGCACCCAGGCCGATGTGCCGTCCGTCACACCCGAGTCGACGGCACTCGCCAAGGAGCTGAAGAGCCGCGGTTTCCGGTTCGTCGGCCCGACCACCGCCTACGCGCTGATGCAGGCCTGCGGGCTGGTCGACGACCACCTGCTGGAGTGCTGCTCCCGGCGGGGATGACGGCAGGCCCCGCCGGTTCCGGGCTTCCGACGGCGGCGCCGGGCGCGACGGCCTCACCGGCCGCGGAACTCCGGCTTCTGCTTCCGCACGAAGGCGTCGACCGCGATCCGGTGGTCCTCCGAGGCACCGGCCCGCACCTGGAGTTCCTCCTCCTTGGCCAGCGCCTCGGTGAGCGGACGGCCCGCACCGTAGGCCAGTGACTCCTTGATCGCCGCGTAGGCGAGGGTCGGCCCCTCGGCGAGCGTCCGGGCGACGGCCTCGGCCCGGGCGGTCAACTCGGCCGCCGGCACGACCTCGTCGGCGATACCGAGCTCCAGGGCCTCGGCGGCGGGCACGCTGCGCGGGAAGAGCAGCAGATTGGTCGCCCTGCCGTGGCCGATGAGCCGGGGCAGGGTCCAGGAGACGCCTGAGTCGGTGGAGAGGGCGACACCGGCGAAGGAGGTGGTGAAGGAGGCCGTGTCCGCGACGATGCGGTGGTCGGCGGCGAAGGCGAAGCCCGCGCCGGCCCCCGCCGCCGCCCCGTTGACCGCCGCCACCACGGGCTTCGGCATGCCGGCGATCGCCGTGACGATGGGGTTGTAGTGGTCCCGGACGGTGGTCATGGCGCCCCCGCCGCCCTGCTCGCGAACGGCGGTGAGCGCGCCCACATGCTCCTTGAGGTCCTGGCCGACGCAGAACGCCCTGCCCTCCCCGGTGAGCAGGACGGCCCGGACCCCGGTGTCGGAGGCGGCCCGGCGCAGGGTGTCCCGCAGGGCTTCCTTGGTCTCGGTGTTCAACGCGTTCATGGCGTCGGGACGGTTCAGCCTGATCGTCGCGAGTCCTTCGGTCACCTCGTACAGCACCGTGTCGGCCATGGCCGGTAGCTCCCTCCGTCGTGCTCGGTCGGTCACGGACAGCATGGCGGAGATCCTCTCCGGCGGATATGTGACCTGCGTCAAAGCGCGCCGTGACGAAAAAGGGCGCGGTAGCCCGGTACCGCCGTCGAATTGGGTGTTTTGCGATGGCCCGTTGCCCAAGCGATGCAGACCGATGTTGGTCATCGGCTCCTTCGATGCGGGATAATGGCTGGGAAGCAATATGTTCGATGCGGGTGGCACCTGTGCTGGACACGTGCGGTCACCGGCTGCGATGAGCTTGGTTTCAGGAAGGGGAACGAGCATGGCGGCCATGAAGCCGCGGACGGGCGACGGCCCGCTCGAGGTGACGAAGGAGGGGCGGGGCATCGTCATGCGCGTTCCGCTCGAAGGCGGCGGGCGGCTCGTCGTCGAGCTGACACCCGACGAAGCCGACGCGCTCGGCGACGCCCTGAAGAAGGTCGTTGGCTGAGAGCCGCTGACGGCGGCCGCTCGGCGGGCGGTGCCCGGTACGCCGGCGCCGCCGACCGGATGCCCGTTGGGCATGGGTTCGGAGGGGCTCGACCGCTATCCTGACGCTTCTGCCCCGGCGTGGGTCGCATACCGCGTATGCGACCCACGCCGGGGCAGCGGCGTTTCCGGTGCCGGCCGCCCAACACCCCGGCCCTGCCCGGAGGTTCTCAGCCGCGCTTGATCGCGCAGAGCAGTCCGTCGCCGACCGGCAGCAGCACCGGCAGCAGCACCCGGCTCTCCCGCACCGCCCGCAGCAGTTCCCGGAGCCGGTGCACCTCGGGCGTTGGGGCGGCGGCGTCGACCGTCCGGCCGTCGGCGAAGACGCCCTCGAAGACGACCAGTCCGCCGGGGCGCAGCAGCCGCAGGGACTCCTCCAGGTACTCCAGGCACTCGGTGCGGTCCCCGTCACAGAAGACGAGGTCGTAGCCGCCGTCCGCGAGCCGCGGCAGGACGTCCAGGGCGCGGCCGGGGATGGTCCGAGCCCGGTTCCCGGCGAAGCCGGCGGCCCGGAAGGCGTCCCTGGCGAACTGCTGGCGCTCCGGTTCGATGTCCACGGTCGTCAGCACGCCGTCCCTGCGCATGCCCTGCAGAAGGTAGGTGCCCGAGACCCCGGTACCGGTGCCGATCTCGGCCACGGCCTTGGCGTTGACGCTCGCGGCGAGGAGCCGGAGCGTGGCTCCGGTGCCGGTCGACACCGGGCGGAGCCCCGCTTCCTGGGCCCGCGCCCGGGCCCAGCGCAGCGTCTCGTCCTCGGCGACGAACGCGTCGGCGAACGCCCAGCTCGTCTGCCGGTTGCCGGTAATGGCCCTCTCCTGTCCCCGTGGATCGACGCAACCGAGACTGTAGCCGCTGCCCCGGGAACCGGCGGACCGGACCGGACGTTATCCGAAGTGGGGTGGGAAGCATGGCCGCGGGAGCGCTAGACAAATTAAGGGGCAAGAATCCTTATCCGGAGCTAACGGGCGAGGTGGATATGGTAGGGGCTCTACTGGACGCCACCAGAGTCCCCAGGGGAGGTGCGGCTGCGGCCGGCGACCGAGGCGTGCTGAAACGCCTTCGAGGGGCCGGCGAGCCGAAATCCGTGACTGAGACAGCTGACCGAATCCGCTCCGCCAACTCCGCCACCGCGACCTTCGCCAAGAGCGCGTCGTTCGCTGAGGACCGGGATGCGCAGACGTGGACCCCTCCCTCCTGGGAGGAGATCGTCAGCACCCACAGTGCGCGGGTCTACCGTCTCGCCTACCGCCTGACGGGCAATCAGCACGATGCCGAGGACCTCACCCAGGAGGTCTTCGTCCGGGTCTTCCGATCGCTCTCCACCTACACGCCGGGCACCTTCGAGGGATGGCTGCACCGGATCACCACCAACCTCTTCCTGGACATGGTCCGCCGACGGCAGCGCATCCGGTTCGACGCGCTCGGTGACGATGCGGCCGAGCGGCTGCCCAGCCGTGAGCCGTCCCCCCAGCAGCGGTTCCACGACAGCCACTTCGACGCCGACGTGCAGCAGGCGCTGGACACCCTCGCGCCCGAGTTCCGGGCGGCCGTCGTGCTCTGCGACATCGAGGGGCTCTCCTACGAGGAGATCGCCGCCACGCTCGGCGTCAAGCTCGGCACCGTCCGCAGCCGTATCCACCGCGGGCGCTCGCACCTGCGCAAGGCGCTCCAGCACCGCTCCCCGCAGGCTCGGGCCGACCAGCAGCGCGCGCTGAGCGCCGCGGTCCCGGGGGCCGGAGGCGAGGTCGGGGCGGCGTGACCGGATCCGGTGGCGTAGACCCCGCCGAGCACCATCTGGGCGACCGGCTCGCGGCGCTGGTCGACGGTGAGCTCGGCCATGACACCCGGGAGCGGGTGCTCGCGCACCTCGCCACCTGCGGCCGGTGCAAGGCGGAGGCAGAGGCCCAGCGGCGGCTGAAGAGCGTCTTCGCCGAGACCGCTCCGCCCCCGCCCTCCGAGGGCTTCCTGGCCCGGCTCCAGGGACTGCCGGGCGGGCTGCCCGGAGACCGTCCGGAGGGGCCGGAGGGCCCGTCCCGGGAAGGCGGTCCGGCGTCGGGCGCCCTCGACATGCGGCCGGGCCGGGCGACCTTCGCCTACCACCCGGTCCGAGAGCCGGGGCGCTCAGGACTCGGCGGGAGCCGCTCGGGCTTCCGCATCCACGACGTGGGCCGGCACGACGTCGGCCGTCCCGCCGCCGACGGAAGCACGGGGGCGCAGCGCAGCCGCAGACTGGCGTTCGCGGTGACGGGCGCGGTGTCCCTGGCCGCCTTCGCACTGGGTGGCGCACTGCCGCTGGAGGCCGCGGTCGAGGGAGTGAAGCCCCGGACCGACGGCACCGGGCCGGCGGCCACCGCGCTGCGCGCGCACGGCGCGACCGGTGCGGAGTCGGTCCCGGGCACCGGACTGCTGTCCGCGGGGGCCGGAGACGACCAGGGCGCGGTCGGCTCAGCGGGGGAACTGTGGCCCGCGCTGGGGGCGACGGTACCGCCGGCCCTCATGACCACCGCCGACCACCGTTTCGCCGCCTCCCGCCGGACCGCCGCACCGCCCGCCGCGGACGCCTCCCTCAGCCCGTTCCTCCACCGGGCCGCCGCTGTCGGTCAGTACCTTCCGCAGCTCGGCTCGCCCGGGAACTGGGAGAGCTACCCGAACCCGACGGAGATGGCGCCCCCATCCGCGCCGCTCCCCCCGGCCGATCCCGGCGAAGCGACATCGCCGAGGGTGGAGGCCGGCTCCGGCGGGGGCCCGGACCCGGTCCGCTGACGGAACGCGGACCGGTCGCCGCGCTGCCCGGGCCGCCGGAGCGGGCCGCACCCGGCGGAGAGCACCGCACGGTCCTGCGCCGCCGCTGGCGAACCTGGTTGAATCGCTGCCGGGCCCGCTCGGACGGGTCCCGGCGATACGGCCCGTAGCGGGCACGGGTGGACTGTGGGGAGAGCATGGACGAAGGGAAGGCCGTCGGGCCGAAGCCGAAGTGGTGGAGCCGTCCGAGGCGCGACTCCGCGGCACCCGCGGCACCCGCGGCACCCGCGGAGCCCCTCGACCCGCGAACCGGGGCCGGGCAGCCGCCCGTGACCGACGCTCCCGCCCGCTCCTCGGCCGACTCCGACACGCCTGAGGCGGCCGGGGAGACATTGAGCGCCGACCGCCGTGCGGCCGGGGCGCCGGAGACCGCGGCCCCCTCCGGGACGACGGCGGCCCCGCCCGAAGCGGCCACCGAGCCGTCGGCGGCACAGCCGCTGCACGCGCCGGACCCGTACGGCACCCCGCCGTACGGCGGGCCGGGCCCTTGGGCGCCCGCCCCGCCCGTCCAGCACCCGGCCACCCCGGCGCACGGCATCCCGCTCCCGCCCCCGCCGCCGGCACCGGTCGGCGGGACGGTCGAGACGCCGCCCCCCGGTCCGCCCACGCCCGCCGTGCAGTGGGGGGTCTACGACCCGTGGGCCGCCCCCACGCCGCCCACGCCCCCCGGGGACACCGGCGGGCCTGGCGGCGCACCAAAACGGAAACGGCGGCGCTCCGGCCTCCTCGCCGGCGCGGTGGCTCTCGCCCTGCTCTCCGGCATGGTCGGCGGGGTGGTCGGCATCTATCTGGAGCGGCATGCGGGCGTGGGCGGGGTGCGGCTGTCGCAGGCCGCCCCGGAACCCACCGACCGGGACCCGGAGAGCATCGCCGGCATCGCCAACGCGGCGCTGCCCGGAGTGGTCACCCTGCATGTGAACGGGGGCGGCAAGCAGGGCACCGGCACCGGTTTCGTGCTCGACGAGAAGGGCCACATCCTCACCAACAACCACGTCGTCGAACCGGCCGGTTCCAGCGGACGGGTGTCGGTCACCTTCAGCGGCGGAGAGACCGCCCGGGCCGAGGTGGTGGGCCGGGACAGCGGCTACGACCTCGCGGTGGTCAAGGTCTCCGGGGTCTCCGGACTGCGCCCGCTGGTGCTCGGCAACTCCGACTCGGTCCAGGTCGGGGACTCGGTGGTGGCCATCGGCGCCCCCTTCGAGCTGGAGGGCACCGTCACCTCCGGAATCATCAGTGCCAAGGAGCGCCCGATCACCGCGGGGGGCGAGGAGGGCGACGGCAGCGACATCAGCTACGTGGACGCCCTGCAGACGGACGCGCCGATCAACCCCGGGAACTCCGGCGGCCCCCTGATGGACTCCAAGGCCCGGGTCATCGGGATCAACAGCGCCATCCGGGCCGCCGACGGGGACTCCCGGTTCGGCGGCCAGAGCGGCAGCATCGGCCTGGGCTTCGCCATCCCGATCAACCAGGGCCGGCGGGTCGCCGAAGAACTGATCAACACCGGTAAGGCCAGCCACCCGGTGATAGGCGTCACCCTGGACATGCGGTACACGGGCGACGGCGCCCGGGTCGCCGAGGACGACGGGGACACCCCGGCCGTGGTCCGGGACGGCCCGGCCGACCAGGCGGGCGTCCGGTCCGGCGACGTCATCACCGAGGTCGACGGCGAGCGGGTGCACAGCGGCGAGGAGCTGATCGTGAAGATCCGGAGCCACCGCCCCGGGGACGACCTCGAGCTCACCCTGCGCCGGTCAGGGAAGGAGCGCACCGTCGGACTGACCCTCGGCACCGCCGACTGACGTCCAGGACCGCGGCCGGTCGTATCGGTCGCACCGGTCCCGTACCGGTCGGCGGGGCCGTACCGGTACCGTGGATCAGGGCCCGATCCGCCCCGGCTGCCGGCCGCGGAGATCTTGAGGAGCTGCAAGGTGTTCAATGACATAGGCGCACTCGAGCTCGTCGCGCTCGTAATCCTCGCGGTCTTCATCTTCGGTCCGGACAAGCTGCCCAAGGTGATCCACGAGACCACCCAGTTCATCCGCAAGGTGCGGGCCTTCTCGGAGAACGCCAAGGCCGACATCCGCTCCGAGCTGGGGCCGGAGTTCAAGGACTTCGAGTTCGAGGACCTCAACCCGAAGACGTTCGTCCGCAAACAGCTGATGGAGAACGACGACCTGAAGGAGCTCCGCAGCAGTTTCGACCTCCGCAAGGAGATGAACGAGATCGCCGGCTCGGTCACCGGAGCCGCCAGCGAGGATGACTCCACCGGCGGCGGATCATCCGGGGGGTCCAAGCTCTCCCTGAGCAAGTCCGCCGGGGCCGGACCCGCCGACTCGAACGGCTCCGACCTGCTGCGCAAGGGCGATGAGCGGGAGTCGCGGGAACTTCCGCCGTTCGACGCCGACGCCACCTGACGGCAACTTATGACCGACTGGGCGGACCGGTGTGGCTATCCTCCCAGTGTCCGCCGGTGAGCTCGCCCGAGGGGCGGAGCGCCCTGGATGACGGGGCGCTGAGCGCCTTCGGACGACGGGGCGTGGAGCGCCTCGGGACGACGGGGCAATGAGGAGGCGCCACAGAGATGGAGACGACGAGTCGGGTAGCGGCGCGGGGGGCGTCCGGGCCGTCCAGCGCATCCGACGTCGGGGAGGGGGCCACAGCGCGGCTGGGCTCCGTCGAACAGCGGACGATGGACGGCTATCTGTCGGCCACCTTCCCCTGGTACGGGCTGGACGAGGCCTTCACCGGCCGACGCTGGCTCACCGGGGTCGGCACCGCGGCGGACGGCACCGTCGAGCACGGTTCCACGGGCCACGGCGACGAGCCCTCGTACAAGTTCGAGACCACCCCCGAGAAGCAGCGTTTCGCGGTGGTCGTGACCGTCGCCAGCCGCCCGGTTCGCCGCAGCGCCGACGGCACCGGGGTGCTGGAGGCCACCTCGGTCTCCTCGGCCGCCTGGCTGGCCGGCTCCGGGCTGCTGTCCTGCACCTGGCCCAGCCGGATGGAGCGCTCGCTCCGCGAGGAATGGCTGGATCAGCAGACCGGTCTCGCCTGGGAACTGGCCGACGCGCTGGACGGCAGCGGCTGGTCGACCCTGTCGCTGCCGGTCGACGGGGTCTCCACCCCGTTCCACTACCGGGAGTCGGAGTACGGCTGGGTACTCGCCGGAGCCGCGCAGGGCGGGGTCCACCTCGGCGCCTACGGGCGCGGACTGAGCGCCTACGGCCTGGGCTTCTGCCGGGTCCCGGACATCGCCCGCTACGCCGGATGAACGCCGCCGCCCCGCCTCGGACACCTCCGGGGCGGGGCGGTTAGGTGCCGCACCGGGCAGGTTCGCCCGATGCGGCACGAGGAGTGCGCGGACTCAGAACTTGTCGCGCGGGGTGATGCCCAGCGACATGCCGGCCAGACCGCGCTGCCGGGCGCCGAGCTGCTGGGCGATCTTCCGCAGGGCGCTACCGGCGGGCGAGTCCGGGTCGCTCAGTACCACCGGCTTGCCCTCGTCGCCGCCCTCCCGCAGCCGTACGTCGATGGGGATGGCGCCGAGCACCGGCACCTCGGCCCCGGTGCTCCTGGTCAGCCCCTCGGCGACCTTGGCGCCACCGCCGGTGCCGAACACGTCGACCATCTCGTCGCAGTGCGGGCAGGGGAGTCCGGACATGTTCTCCACCACACCGACGATCTTCTGGTGGGTCTGCACGGCGATGGAGCCGGCCCGCTCCGCCACCTCCGCCGCGGCCTGCTGCGGGGTGGTCACCACGAGGATCTCCGCGCCGGGCACCAGCTGCGCCACCGAGATGGCGATGTCGCCGGTGCCCGGGGGGAGGTCGAGCAGGAGTACGTCGAGGTCGCCCCAGAAGACGTCGGCGAGGAACTGCTGGAGTGCCCGGTGGAGCATCGGGCCGCGCCAGACCACGGGGGCGTTGCCGGGGGTGAACATGCCGATCGAGATGACCTTCACCCCGTTGGCCGAGGGCGGCATGATCATGTCCTCGACCTGGGTGGGCCGGCCGTCCACTCCGAGCATCCGGGGCACCGAGTGCCCGTAGATGTCGGCGTCCACCACGCCGACCTTCAGGCCGTCCTCGGCCAGCGCGGCTGCGAGGTTCACCGTCACCGAGGACTTACCGACCCCGCCCTTGCCGGAGGCCACGGCGTAGACCCGGGTGAGCGAGCCCGGCTGGGCGAACGGCACCTCGCGCTCGGCCTTGCCGCCGCGCAGCGTGGCGGCGAGCTCCTTGCGCTGCTCGTCGCTCATGACGTCCAGCTCGACCTCGACCCCGGTCACGCCCGCCACGGCGGAGACCGCGGAGGAGACCTCGCGGGTGATCGTGTCGCGCAGGGGACAGCCGGACACCGTCAGGTAGATCCCGACCGAGACCCTGCCGTCCGCGGCGATCTCCACGGACTTGACCATGCCGAGGTCGGTGATCGGGCGGTGGATCTCCGGGTCGTTCACGGTGGCGAGTGCTGCCCGCACCGCGTCCTCGCTCGGTGCGCTGCCCCGGGGAGCCACCCGGCCGGGGTCTGGGGGAGTGTCGGTAGCCATACCGTCGATGGTACGGCTCCGCCGGGGTGGTCCGGGCGCCGGTACTCCGGGGAGTCCCGCCCGGCGGGGGCCGTCGCTACTCCCCGGTACGGCGGTCAGCGGTCGGGCGGCTGCTCGGCCGCCGACCGGCGCTCCTCCGCCTCCTTGAGCAGGTCCCGGAACTCCGAACGGATCCAGTCCCTGGTGGCCACCTCGCCCAGGCCCATCCGCAGCGCGGCGATCTCCCGGGTGAGGTACTCGGTGTCGGCGATGCTGCGCTCGTTCTGCCGCCGGTCCTGTTCCAGATTGACCCGGTCGCGGTCGTCCTGCCGGTTCTGGGCCAGGAGGATCAGCGGTGCCGCGTAGGAGGCCTGCAGGGACAGCGTCAGGGTCAGGAAGATGAAGGGGTACTCGTCGAACCGGGCCCGGGCCGGGGCCAGGGTGTTCCACAGCAGCCAGACGATGATGACGACGGTCATCCAGAAGATGAACCGACCGGTGCCGAGGAACCGCGCGATCTTCTCCGAGAGCCGGCCGAAGGCCTCCGGATCGTAGCTCGGCAGCGGGCTGCGGCGCGGCTCCCTCGGTTGGTCGAGCCGGCTGCGATCGGCCTGCTCTCCCCGCTCAGCCGCCATCGCGGTCCTCCGGTCCGTTCCCCGGAGCCGTTTCCGCGCCCGGCTCCGGGCCGCCGCCCCGGTCCTCCCGTGCCGGCTCCCGGCCGACGTCCATCCCCAGCTGCGGTTCGCGTTCCCGCCAGTCGGTGGGCAGCAGGTGGTCGAGGACGTCGTCGACGGTCACCGCGCCCAGCAGCGAGTCGCTCTCGTCCACGACCGGCACCGCCACCAGGTTGTAGGTCGCCAGGTGGCTGGTCACGGTCGACAGCTCGGTCTCCGGCGGCAGCGCTTGTAGATCGGTGTCCACGATCGAGCTGACCAGCGTGAACGGCGGGTCGCGGAGCAGCCGCTGGAAGTGGACGGTGCCCAGGTACTTGCCGGTCGGGGTCTGGTCCGGGGGACGGACGACGTACACCTGGGCGGCGAGCGCAGGGGAGAGCTCGCTCATCCGCACCCGGGCCAGGGCGTCGGCGACAGTGGCGTCCGGCCGCAGCACGATCGGCTCGGTGGTCATCAGCCCACCCGCGGTCCGCTCCTCGTAGGACATCAGCCGGCGCACGTCCGCGGCGTCCCGGGGCCGCATCAGGGCCAGCAGGCGCTCCTGCTCCCGCTCCGGCAGTTCGGCGACGAGATCGGCGGCGTCATCCGGGTCCATCGCCTCCAGCACGTCCGCGGCCCGCTGCTCCTTCAGCTGCCCGATGACCTCCACCCGGTCGTCCTCCGGCAGTTCCTCCAACACGTCGGCGAGCCGCTCGTCGTCCAGGGCGGCGGCGACCTCGGCCCGGCGTTTCGGGGACAGATGGTGCAGCATGTTGGCGAAGTCGGCGGGCCGCAGCTGGTCGAAGGTGGCCAGCAGGCTCTCCGCCCCCTGGCCGGCCTCCTCCAGGGAGAAGCCGGTGACCGACGACCAGTCACAGGTCAGCGTCTCGCCCCGGCGGCGCAGCGGCCCGCCCTTTCCGCGCCGCACGAACACCTTGTCGATCTCCCAGTCGCGGCGGGCCGGCAGCTGGCTGATGGCGACGTCCAGGACGGTCACCTCCTCGCCGGAGTCGACCAGCCGGACCCGCCGGTCGAGCAGCTCCCCCAGCACCAGGGTCTCGGTCGGCCGCCGCTCGAAGCGGCGCATGTTGACCACCCCGGTGGTGATGACCTGGCCGGACTCCACCCCGGTCACCCGGGTCATCGGCACGAAGATCCGGCGCCTGCTGAGGACCTCGACGACCAGGCCCAGCAGTCGCGGGGGGCGGCGGCCCACCCGCAGCATGGCGACCAGATCGCGGACCCGGCCGACCCGGTCGCCGTTCGGGTCGAACACCGCGACCCCGGCGAGGTGGGAGACGTACACCCGGGAGGCGGCCGACACCATGCCACACCCTCCCTTATAGCCGGACAAAAGGGCCTGAAACTGGGTTAAGGCTAACGCGCCCCGCTCGATGTCGCCGTGGATGAGGCGTCGGAAGAGCCGGCCGAGGGCCGCTCGCGCACCCCCCGGTACGCTGCCCGTCCGAGTCCCCCCGCGGCTGGAGGCAGAAGAGAAGTGTTCCCATTCTCCGGGGCGTTGGCCCGCTCTCGCACCCCTCGGCAGGCCGTGGTCGCCACAGCGCTGTGCGCCGCGGTCTCGGCGGCGCTCGCCGGGTGTTCGATGGACGAGGACCCGGACGCGGGGACCAACGGCGTCGGCAAGCTCTCCGCCGAGAAGATCGAGAACCGGACCGGCAAGGCGGTGAAGAACGCGGACGCCGTGCGGCTCACCGGAGACGTCGTCGCCAAGGGCCGCACCTACAAGCTCGACATGCGCCTGAAGAAGGACGGCGGGTCGGGCCGGGTCACCACCGAGGACAGCACCTTCGAACTCCTGCGCGTCGGGAAGCAGCTCTTCCTCAAGGCGGACGCGGACTTCTGGAAGCGCCGCAAGGGCGAGGCGGCCCAGGAGGACGCCGAGGCCGCGCAGAAGCTCGACCAGAAGTACGTCAAGGTGCCCACCGACGACCCCGCGTACCGGCAGTTCAGCGGTTTCACCGACAAGGACGTGCTGCTCGACGGCCTCTTCAAGCTGCACGGGGAACTCTCCAAGGGGAAGCGCGGCAACCTCGGCGGCCTGCGGACCATACGCATCGCCGGCTCCGGCGGCTCCGGCGGCATGCTGGACGTCTCCCTGGAGGGCACCCCGTACCCGCTGCGGGTGCACCGTGCCGGTGGCGCGGGGGTGCTGCGGCTCACCGACTGGAACGAGGACTTCGAGCTGAGCGAACCGGAGAAGGGCGACATCGTCGACTACGGGCAGCAGATCCAGGGCGGCTGAACCGCCGTCCTCAGCCCCCGCGCTTCCCCCGGCGGAGCAGCAGCCTCGGCAGCGCCGCGGGAAGCGGGCGGCGCGTGGTGGCGGGGGTCGGCAGCGGCGCCGCCGCCAGCGAGCCGGTCTCCGGCTCCGTACCCGCCGCCCCGGAGCGCTCCGGCACACCCGTCGGCTCCAACCGCAGCACCCGGCACTCACGGGCCCAGCGCTCGGTCAGCCGGTCGGCGTCCGGTGCGTTCAACCGCTTTCCCCTCAGCTCCGCGACGGCGGACTGCCAGGCTTCGCCGCCGGGCGCCAGCTCCGAGACCCGAGCCGCCCACACCAGGATCCGGCCGCCCTTGTCCTTGCTGCGCAGTGTGACCGTGGCCGGGGCCCCATCGGACAGGCCGAGGTCCGCCAAGGGCTGCTCTCCCGGTCCGTCACCGACGAGGTACAGCGCCCCCTCGTGCCAGACGTGCCACAGCGCGCGGGCCGGACCGCTGCCGCCCTGGATCCAGACGAGCGCTGACTTCCTGCTGCCCTCCTCGACGAGCGCCCGCTCCTGGAGCGTCAGGGGCCTGGGGGCGGTCCGCGGTCCGTTCCGGGGGCTGTGCTGCGTCATGCGGGAAGCCTAACGACTGGGCGCCGGAAGCCCGTCCGTCATCGCACGCCGGGTCGTGAGGGCGGGCCGCGCCGTTCGCCTCAGAGCCAGCCGTTGCGCTTGAAGCCGCGGTGCATCACCGTGCAGATCGCGACCGTCACCAGCAGCGTCAGCGGGTAGCCGTAATGCCAGTCGGTCTCCGGCATGTACTCGAAGTTCATGCCGTACACCCCGGCGATCATGGTGGGGACGGCGAAGATCGCCGCCCATGAGGTGATCTTCCGCATGTCCTCGCTCTGGGCGACCGTCGCCTGCGCCAGATTGGCCTGGAGGATCGAGTTCAGCAGATCGTCGAAGGAGAGCACCTGCTCGCTGACCCGGGCCAGGTGGTCGGCGACGTCCCGGAAGTACTTCTGGATGTCCGGATCGATCAGCCGCATCGGCCGCTCGGAGAGCAACTGCATCGGGCGGATGAGCGGCGAGACGGCCCGCTTGAACTCCAGCATCTCCCGCTTGAGCTGGTAGATGCGCCCGGCGTCGCCGCCCCGCCCGCCCGGTACCGAGAAGACATCGATCTCCACCTCGTCGATGTCGTCCTGGAGGGCGTCGGCCACGGCGATGTAGCCGTCGACGACCTGGTCGGCGATGGCGTGCAGGACCGTCGAGGGGCCCTTGGCGAGCAGTTCGGTGTCCTTCTCCAGCCGGTGCCGGAGCGCCCGCAGCGATCCCTGCCGGCCGTGCCGGACGGTGATGACGAAGTCATGGCCGGTGAAGCACATGACCTCGCCGCCCTCCACCACGTCGCAGGTGGCGCTCGACTCGGCGTGCTCGACGTAGTGCATCGTCTTGAAGACGGTGAACAGGCTGTCGCCGTAGCGCTCCAGCTTGGGCCGCTGGTGGGCGTGGACGGCGTCCTCCACCGCCAGCGGGTGCAGGCCGAACTCCTCGGCGATGCCGGCGAACTCCTGCTCCGTCGGCTCGTGCAGGCCGATCCAGGCGAAGCCGCCGGTGGACCGGGCCCGCTGGAGGGCCTGGCCGGGGGTGAAACGATCCCGCTCCCGGAGGCCGTCGCGGTAGACCGCGCAGTCGACCACGGCGCTGGTGGTGTCCGGCGGGGCGTCGGCCTGATATCCGGGCCGGTCCTTCCGCAGTGAGGGACGGACGGCTGAGCGCAGGTCGCGGATCATCGACATGGCGGGCTCCTTCGCGGGCCGGCCACCCGGGCGCACACAGCACTGCCGGGAATGAGGGCGTACAGCGGTGTACGTCCACAAAGCCGGCGGTGCGGGGTGTCACGGCGGGCGGCGTTTCAGTGTCGGGCGAAACGGAAGTGCTCTTCCGGCTACCCGCGAGAAGACCCCCGAGATCACCGAGCGAAGCGGAGGTGAAAGCGCCTCAGCTCAGTGAGACGGGTGGGGCAGGGGAGAGCTGTCGGTACTGCACGGTCGACTGGGATCCACCGCGGCCCCACCTCCTCCGGCCGGTCCCCTTGCGGGGAAGCACCGTTCGCGACATCCGCCGCGAGACTGACAGTCAGGATCGGATCCGAAGACCGCTGCCAGCTGCCGGTCGGCGGCCGGATCCGCGCCAAGACTAGCAGCCGCGGGGGCGTTCCAGGCGCTTGCTGCCGCTTCCTCCGCGCCCGGACGGACCTTCTATGCTCACCCCATGTCAGATCCTCTCCCGCTGGTCGAGACCCGACTCCGCGAGGCGCTCGGACGGCCGGACGCCCGCGCCGCGGTGACCTTCCTCGGCACCGGCCGCATCGAGGTGCTCCGTTTCCTCGCCGACGAGGCCGGCACCGGCGGGGCGCGGCCGGACGGGCGCACGCTGCGCTACGCGACGCTGGGGATGTCCGCGGAGCCGATGGCCGATCCGACCCAGCCGATCGCGGATCCGGTGCGCGGGCCGAGGGCCGAACTGCTGCTGTCCGTCCGGGCCCGCCGGCGTCCGGACGGCTCGCCGGCGGTGGACACCGACAAACTGCTCCGCCCGCTGGCCGTGCTCGCCGCCGCACCCCAGGTCGAGGGGGTCGTGATGGCCCCGGGGGCTTCGCTGGAACTCGGTGAGCCGCTCTGGCCGGGCGCCCCTTTCCAGTCGGTACTGGTGGGGCAGCCGGGAGGGCTGGTCGAGGACCTGCCACTGCCCGAGCCGATGGATCCGGTGCGCTTCCTGCCGCTCCTGCCGATGAGACCGAACGAAGCCGCCTGGAAGCGGGTGCACGGGGCCGCCGCGCTGGAGGAGCGCTGGCTGCGGCACGGTGTCGATCTGCGCGATCCGCTCCGCGGTCCGGTGCCGCTGGGCGACTGAGGGCGGCCGGACGGCTGCGGGCGGACCGGCGCGCGGCGTTCCACGCGGTCCGTCGTAGGCGTCGGGGCCGGCCATGCGGGACCTGCCCGGGTGTTCGGGCGTGACCGCGGGCCTGTGGGGCCGCCGTCACCGCCGGGAGCCATACTCCGGCGGGCGGGACCCTCGAACGGGTGACCGTCCTTGACTCGGGGACGGCCGGAGAGGACTGTGGGGCCTTATGAGGGGCGAAGCCAGTTGCCCGAAGTGCGGTGGCCGGGTCAGTGCGCCCGGCCTCTTCACCGACTCCTGGCAGTGTGGTGAACACGGCACCGTGTACCCCCTGCAGCCGGTCCTGCCACCGAGCGTCGAGGCGCTCGGGGTGGTGGTCAACCGGGCCAGGGTCCCGGTGTGGATGCCCTGGCCGCTGCCGGTCGGATGGCTGTTCACGGGCGTCTCCTACGCCGGTGACGACCGCAGCGGCGGACGGGCCACCGCTGTCGCCTGCTCCGGCCCCGGACCCCTGGGCGGGCTGGGGGAGTTGCTCCTGATCGCCGAGGAACTCGGTGTGGGGCTGGGAGCCCGGTACGCCGGGATCACCGGGCCGGACCCGGGGCCCCGCATGTGTGTGGACCGGCCTCCGCAGGCGAAGGTCCACGCCGCCGGCCGTCCGACCCCGCTCTGGCACGTCGAGGACGCCCCGGAGGACCGGGCCGTCTTCGCCGGGGAGGCGCGCGGCATGTGGCTGTGGGCGATCGTCTGGCCGGAACAGTCCGGGTTGCTGATGTACGACGATCTGGTCCTCGCCGATCTGCGGGAAGCAGGCGCCGAGGTGGAGCTCGTGCCCTGCGGGGCGCTCTCGCCGCACATCCTCGCCTGAACCCGCTGCTGCCCGACCGGGTGTCCCGGGCCCCGGATAGAGTGCGGTTCTCCCCTGCGGAACCCGATCAACCGTTTGTCAGGAGACGAGTCCGTGCGCATCGACCTGCACACCCACTCCACCGTCTCGGACGGTACGGACACCCCCGGTGAGCTGGTGCGGAACGCCGCCGCGGCGGGGCTCGACGTCGTCGCCCTGACCGACCACGACACCGTGGGCGGCCATGCGGAGGCGCGGGAGGCGCTGCCTCCCGACCTGACCCTGGTGACCGGGGCCGAGCTGTCCTGCCGGCTCGACGGTGTGGGCATCCATCTGCTGGCGTACCTCTTCGACGCGGAGGAACCGGAGCTGGCCCGCTGCCGCGAGCGGCTCCGCGACGACCGGGTGCCGAGGGCGCGGGGAATGGTCGACAGGCTGCGGGGACTCGGCGTGCCCATCACTTGGGAGCAGGTGGCCCGGATCGCCGGCCTGGAGTCCGTGCCGACGCCCGGGACCTCCGCCGGAGTCGCCCGGGACAGCCGCCCCGCCGAGGGCGCGTCCGTGGGACGACCGCACCTGGCGACCGCACTGGTCGAACTCGGCGTGGTCGGGAGCGTCTCCGACGCCTTCACCGCCGACTGGCTCGGAGACGGCGGTCGGGCCTACGTCGCCAAGTACGAACTCGACCCCTTCGAGGCGGTCGAACTGGTCCGGCAGGCCGGCGGGGTGGCCGTCCTCGCCCATCCCGGAGCGGTGAAACGGGGGGTCAGGATCGAGGAGGAGACCATCGCCCGACTGGCCGCGGCCGGCCTCGACGGCCTCGAGGTGGACCACATGGACCACGACGGCCGGACCCGGGACCGGCTGCGAACCCTCGCCGGCGAACTCGGACTGCTGACCACGGGCTCCAGCGACTACCACGGCAGCCGCAAGAGCTGCTCCCTCGGCGAGAACACCACCGACCCGGAGGTCTACGAGGAGATCGTCCGCCGGGCGACCGGGGCCCGGCCGGTGCGGGCCGCGCGCGGCTGAGGCGCCGCCAGGGGAGCGGGCCGGACTCCGGTGGGCGTGGGCCACGCTCTCCGCGCGGGCTCGCCGAACTCCCGGCGGTGCTACCCGGCGGTGGCCGGGTTAGCTGGGCGGATGTAGATGCGCTGGCCGATCGCGGCGGCCTGCTGCACGATCTGGTTCACGGAGTCGGCGTCCACCACGGTGCTGTCCAGGGCGCTGCCGTCGATGTCGTCAAGTCGCACGATCTCGAAGTGCAAAAGCTTGCTCCTTCCGTTCTGCTGATCCTCCTGCTGGAGAACTACGGGGTCACGGCGGGGCGAGGCGGCGGCCGACCGACTGAGAGGTGGGCGGTCGACCACGGAGAGTAGCCGCCGATCCGATGGAAAAAGGCCGGCTCTCGCCCGTCACACGTTTTGGTTCTCCATGTTCAACGGCCAGTGCCGGCCAGACATTCCCTGCACTTAGGAAAATGTTCAGATGGCTTAACTATGACCTTCGGGGCGGAGCCCGCCGAGCACGGGAGGATGGCCGAGTACGGCCCCGCGAAGGCCGGTCAGGCCGCCCGCCAGAACCGCGCGAGCGCTTCCGCGGTCTCTGCGGGACGCTCGGCGTTGGGGGAGTGCCCCGCACCCGCGATGACGGCGCGGCGGGCATTGAGCCGGGCAGCCATCTCGTCCATCTGGGGCATCGGCCAGGCGTAGTCCACCACCCCGGAGAGGACGAGCTTCGGCAGCGCCACGGCGGCGAGTTCCGCGCTCCGGTCCGGCTCGGACATCAACTGCCGGCCGGTCGCGAGCAGTTGCTGCGGCACGGTGGCGAGCCAACGCCGGTGCAGGAACTCCTCAAGACCGTCCTGGGAGGCCGTCGGAGCGGCGGTGGGGGTGCCGGGCGTGGCTTCGGGCTCCTCGGAGTCCATCTGCCGCATCGCCTGCCAGACGGCCTCCATTTCCATCCCCTGGAGCGCTTTGACCAGAAGTTCCATCCGTGCCCGCTGGGAGGCCGAGATGGCGCCCGGCCCCGAACTCATCAGGGTGAGCGAGGTGAACGGGGAGGCGTCCCGCAGCACGGCCGCACGCGCGATCAGCCCGCCCAGCGAGTGCCCGAGCAGATGGAGCGGAGAGCCGTCGCGGGCCTGGACCGCCTCGGCCTGGGCGAGCACGTCCTGAGCCAGTTCGTCTTGGGCGTACGCCGCCTCCTGGGCGGGGCCGGGGCTCTGGTGCTGCCCCCGCCCGTCCACCGCGAGCACCCGGAAACCCGCCCGCGCCAGCGGCTCCAGCAGGGCGATGAAGTCCTCCTTGCTCCCCGTGAATCCGGGCAGCAGGAGGGCGCTGCCGTACCGTGCCACACCGTCCGGCGGAACCGCCTCGTGGGCGGCGAAGGCACCGCGCGCGGTCTCCAGCCGGCGGGCCCGGGCGCAGCCGGGCAGGGTGAGGGAGGGCGGCCTGCTCATGGGTCGAGGTTAACGACTTGGTGCGGAAGGACGAGTGGGCTCCAGGCGTTCTGGGGCATCGGCGGTGCCCCGCAGGGTCGGGCCGCGGGGCACCGGGCCACTCGACCGAAGCGCCCACAGGCCGGCCCGGCCGCCGACGAGCGGTGGCCGGGCCCGGTGGCTCTTCCGTGACGGGGCGGGATCAGCCCTCGGAGACGGCCTCGGAGCGGGCGGAGGAGCGGATCCGACGACGGCGGCGGGGCGCCGGGGCGTCCTGCCGGGCCTCCGGGGAGGCCTCGGGGCTCACCGGGGCCTCCGCGGTGGCCTTGGCCGAGGCGCCGAGGGTGCGGCGGCGAGTCGTCTTGGCCGCCGGTGCGGTCGCGCTCTCGGCCGACCTCTCCGACTGGCAGGCGACCTTCGCCGAGCGGTCGGCGTTCACGCTGGCGGCCGCCGTCGACTCCGGGGCGGTGGCCGAGGAACGGGTGCGGCGACGGCGGCGCGGAGTCCGCCGCTCGGTGGCCGTGGCGCCGGTTCCGTCGGCGGACGCGCCCTGCTCCTCGGAGGCTGTCGGGGACTGGGCGGCCGTGGCCCCGTCGACCGGCTGGCCGGCACGGGTGCGGCGGCGGGTGCGGTTCCGCCGAGGGCGCTCGGCGGGCTGCGGCTCGGTGGCGCGCCCCCGGCCCTTGCTGCGGGCACCGGTCTCTCCGAGGTCCTCGATCTCCTCGGCGGCGAGCCCGGCGCGGGTCCGCTCGGCCCTGGGCAGTATGCCGGTGGTGCCCTTTGGGATGTTCAGCAGTTCGTAGAGGTGCTCGGAGGTGGAGTAGGTCTCCTCCGGATCGTCGAAGGGCAGGTCGAGCGCCCGGTTGATGAGCTTCCAACGCGGGATGTCGTCCCAGTCGACCAGGGTGACGGCGATACCCGACTTCCCTGCCCGCCCGGTCCGGCCGATGCGGTGGAGGTACGTCTTCTCGTCCTCCGGCGACTGGTAGTTGACGACGTGCGTCACATCGTCGACGTCGATGCCCCGGGCGGCGACGTCGGTGCAGACCAGGACGTCGACCTTGCCGTTGCGGAAGGCCCGCAGCGCCTGCTCGCGCGCCCCCTGGCCGAGGTCGCCGTGGACCGCGCCGGCGGCGAAACCGCGCCGTACCAACTGGTCCGCGATGTCGGCCGCGGTCCGCTTGGTGCGGCAGAAGATCATGGAGAGGCCGCGTCCCTCGGCCTGGAGGATCCGGGAGACCAGCTCGGGCTTGTCCAGGGAGTGGGCCCGGAAGACGTGCTGCTTGGTGTTGGCGACGGTCTGGCCCTCGTCGTCCGGCGCCGTGGCGCGGATGTGCGTGGGCTGGGACATGTACCTGCGGGCGAGCGAGATCACCGCGCCCGGCATGGTGGCCGAGAAGAGCATGGTCTGCCGCCCGGCGGGCAGCAGCTGCACGATCCGCTCGACGTCGGGGAGGAATCCCAGGTCGAGCATCTCGTCGGCCTCGTCGAGGACGAGCGCCCGGACGGCGGAGAGATCGAGCTTCTTCTGGCCCGCCAGGTCGAGCAGTCGGCCCGGGGTGCCGACCACGACGTCGACGCCCTTCTTCAACGCCTCGACCTGCGGCTCGTAGGCCCGGCCGCCATAGATGGCCAGCACCCGCACGTCGCGCACCTTGCCCGCGGTCAGCAGGTCGTTGGTGACCTGCACGCAGAGTTCACGGGTGGGCACGACCACGAGCGCCTGCGGGGCCTCGGTCAGCTGCTCGGGCTTCGCGCGGCCGGCCTCCACGTCCGCGGGGACGGTGACGCGCTCCAGCAGCGGGAGGCCGAAGCCGAGCGTCTTGCCGGTGCCGGTCTTGGCCTGGCCGATGACGTCCGAGCCCGCGAGCGCGACCGGAAGCGTCATCTCCTGGATGGGGAACGGTGTGGTGATGCCGACGGCCTCAAGGGCTTCGGCGGTCTCGGAGAGGATTCCGAGTTCTCGAAACGTAGACAGGGTTTCGCCTCTTCTGTGAGACGCGACACGAGGCGGCGAAGGGGGTCAAGTACCGCGCCGGAAACCAGAAGGCCATGAGCGGCCGGACGGTGCGGGACCACTGCCTTCGCTCGAGCGCTCAAGCCGCGAGCGGGGCCCCTCGTAGGAGATCTGTACGATTCGTACACACCACCCGAGGGCGGTCGGTTGTGTGGAAGCCGATCGGGCCACCGACCGGGCATCCGCTGGGACTCTGAGGAGCGGTCCTCAGGACACTCAGCATTCGGGGTTTTGCATCGTTCCGCCGATAGCCTGCGGAACCTTTACCACTGTACCCCGGAATCGCGCATATGTGTCGGCGAAGTGACGCGGGTCCCAGCCGCGGAAGCGGTTGCGGAGAGCTGTCGCGGGACCCTCGACGGGGATGCGCGGGCGGCCGAGGGGCCGCCGCTCCGCCGGGATGTCTGGATACGCCCGGTATCCGGACACCCTCCTCGGCGCGCCGTGGGGTATGCCACACCGGGCAGCGGCCCGGCGGACGTCACGGGCTGGCCGATCAGCCCCCTCCGCCCCGCGGACATCGGGTTATTGTGCGCTGCATGGAGACGCCAGAGGAGACTGCTGAACCCGCGCGACACACCGGGATCGCCGCCGAGGACTGGGAGCGGGCATCGACCGACCCGCAGTACCGCGCCGCGGTCGTGGACCTGTTGGGCGCGCTGGCCTACGGGGAACTGGCCGCCTTCGAGCGGCTCGCCGAGGACGCGAAACTCGCGCCCTCGCTGGAGGACAAGGCGGAACTGGCCAAGATGGCCTCTGCCGAGTTCGGGCACTTCGAGCGGCTGCGCGACCGACTCGCGGCCATCGACGCCGAGCCGACCGCGGCGATGGAGCCCTTCGCGGCGGCGCTGGAGGAGTTCCACCGGCAGACCGCTCCCTCGGACTGGCTCGAGGGGCTGGTCAAGGCGTACGTGGGCGACTCGATCGCCAGTGACTTCTACCGCGAGGTGGCCAGCCGACTGGACTCCGACACCCGGGCGCTGGTGCTCCAGGTGCTCGACGACACCGGGCACGCCTCGTTCGCCGTCGAGAAGGTGCGGGCCGCCATCGAGGCCGAGCCGCGGGTCGGCGGCCGTCTCGCCCTGTGGGCCCGGCGGCTGATGGGCGAGGCGCTCAGCCAGGCCCAGCGCGTGGTCGCCGAGCGGGACGCGCTCTCCACGATGCTGGTCGGAGGGCTGGCGGACGGCTTCGACCTCGCCGAGGTGGGCCGGATGTTCTCCAGGATCACCGAGGCGCACACCAAGCGGATGGCGGCGCTGGGTCTGGCCGCCTGACCGGGGAGAAATCGGAACCGGCGGCACCGCCACCCCGGTGGCCGGTGTGGGCTCTCAGACCGCCGACCGGCGCACCTGGGCGGCCGGTGGTCCGACCAGCAGGGAGAGCAGCGCCGCCGCGACGGCGAGCGCGCCGAACAGGACGGTCAGCAGTTGACCGGGACCGATGACCGTGCGGGTGAGCAGACCACCGAAGAGTGCGGCCGTCGGTCCCGTGACCAGCACCAGTCGGCTGGACGGGAGCCGCCGGTGGAGCCAGCGGAGGCAGGCGCAGGCCGCTGCGAGCCCGACGAGGACGGATCCCAGGGTTTCCCACAACATATGGCTGCCCTCCCACACGGTGAACGGCAGGCCAGGCGCTTGCCGGTTCGCACCGGTGGTACCCGGCGTGCGTCCGGGGTAATCCTCCGTGCGCGCGGCCGGACCGTGTGCTACGGCCGCGGGCCCCCGGAGCGGTCCGGGCAGCAGAACGGCCCCCGGGGCCGGCGAGGCCGCCGAGGGCCGCTTCCCACCCTCTGGTGGGTGTGGGCCGCCTCCCTCAACCGGGGGAGTGACTGCTTACAGGGCGCCGAATCCGACCCGCCGGCCCGAAGGCTCGCCGACCTCCACGTAGGCCAGCCGCTCGACCGGTACGAGGACCTTCCGACCGCGCTCGTCCACCAGGGTCAGCAGCTCCGACTTCTTGGCGAACGCCTCCGTCACCGCGCGCTCGACCTCCTCGGCAGACTGCCCGCTCTCGAGAACGATCTCGCGAGGCGCGTGCTGCACGCCGATCTTGACCTCCACGGATATGTCCCTCCGACGCTTCGGGTCCCCATGGGCGAAGCCCCGGGGAAGGGCGCGCGATCTGCCGCGCCGCACCCGCCAACATTAGTCGTGTGCCGTCGCTGCCGAGCCGCTGCCCGGCCACGCCGGCAGCGAACACCCGTACCGCGGTGCGGCACGGCGGTCATTCGGGTCGCCGCGCGACCGCGCCTCCTACTGACCGGCCGCCCCGTGCAGCGGGAAGCCGGCGATCCCGCGCCAGGACAGCGAGGCCACCAGCTTGGCCGCGGCGTCCCGCGGCAGCTTCTGCCCGGAGCCGAGCCAGTAGCGGGCGGTGATGTGGGCCATCCCGGTCAGCCCCATGGCCAGCAGCATCGCCTGGTCCCCGGGGAGGTTCGTGTCCTCGGCGATGACCTGGCTGACCTCCTTGGCGCAGTCCAGGCTGACCTTGTCGACCCGCTCCCGGACGGCCGGCTCGTTGGTGAGGTCAGACTCGAAGACCAGCCGGAAGGCGCCGCCCTCGTCCTCGACGTAGGCGAAGTAGGCGTCCATGGTCGCCGCGACCCGCTGCTTGTTGTCCGTGGTCGAGGCCAGCGCGGCGCGCACGGCCTGGAGCAGCGACTCGCAGTGCTGGTCCAGCAGCGCGAGGTAGAGGTCGAGCTTCCCGGGGAAGTGCTGGTAGAGCACGGGCTTGCTCACCCCGGCGCGTTCGGCGATGTCGTCCATCGCGGCCGCGTGGTAGCCCTGTGCGACGAACACCTCCTGTGCCGCGCCCAACAACTGGTTGCGTCGGGCTCGGCGCGGCAGGCGTGTGCCTCGCGGGCGCGCCTCGGTCTGCTCGATGGCTGTCACGCCGCCTCCCATGGGATCCGTTTCGTCTGCGCGGTGCCGTGCACCGCGCCGGCCATCGTACTTTCGAGTAACTCGACTGCGCTCTGACCAGCCGAGAATTTCACATTTCGGGACCTGATCGAGCTGCGTGGAACCGGTCGGTCACCGGTACTGCTCCTCCTCGTCGTCCAGGGCGACGAGTCGGGCCTGCTCGGCCGCGTCCGCGGGGTTGGCGCTCTCCGGGTCGGCCGGCATCGGCGAGTCGCGGTCCGGGAGCAGTTCGGTCTGCTGCTCCGCGGTGTCCGCTTCGGGGGCCTCGTCCTCGAGCTCCTCGAACTCCGCCAGTTCTTCGAGCTGCTCCTCCTGGTCGAAGGCGTCGGGGTCGCCGGGGTCCACAGACATTCCGATCCACCTTCTTTCCCGGGCGGGTGCCCTTCCCTACGAGCTTAGGGGCCGCCCGGGAGGGAAGCACCCCGCGCGCAGCGCCCGCCGCCGGTGGTGGGAGGGGGTCCGCGGACCGGCCGAGGGGCCCTTCGGGCGAGGCGGCCGGGTGGGAGCGCGCAGTGTGACGGCGAACACACCAAGGGTGGTGTGATCTTCTCGTAACATTGCCCGCATGTCTTCCACCGAGCTGCCGGGCGCCCCCACGTCTTCTCCGCCCAGAGCCCAGGACGGCGCGCCGGTCTCCCCGGGGGAGCGGCTGTGGACCTCCCGTCTGCCCGGGCTGACGATGCGGGTGCGCCACAGACCTCCGGTCCGGGACGGCCTGCCGCCGGCGCTGTACGTCCACGGGCTCGGCGGTTCGTCGGTGAACTGGTCGCCGCTGCTGGCGGAACTGGCCGACCGGGTGGACGGAGAGGCGGTCGACCTGCCCGGTTTCGGCCACTCTCCACCACCGGACGACGGCGACTACTCCGTCTCGGCTCAGGCCCGGGCGGTCATCCGCCATCTCGACGGGACCGGACGGGGGCCGGTGCACCTGCTCGGCAACTCCCTCGGGGGAGCGATCGCGACCCGGGTGGCCGCCGTCCGACCGGACCTGGTGCGCACCCTCACCCTGGTGTCACCGGCCCTGCCGGAGCTTCCCCCGCAGCTCTCCGCCGTGCCGACCGCGCTGCTCGCGGTGCCCGGGGTGGCGGGCCTCTTCGCCCGGATGACCAGGGACTGGAGCCCGGAGCGGCGCACCCGGGAGGTACTGGCGCTCTGCTACGGCGACCCGGCCAGGGTCGATCCGGAAGGGTTCAGGGCCGCGGTGGCGGAGTACGAACGGCGGCTGGAGCTGCCGTACTTCTGGGACGCCATGACCCGTTCCGCCCGCGCGGTGGTGGACTCCTACACCCTGGGTGGCCAGCATTCGCTGTGGCGCCAGGCGGAGAGAGTGCTCGCGCCCACGCTGCTGATCTACGGTGGACGCGACCGACTGGTCTCCTTCCGGATGGCCAGGCGGGCATCCCGGGCCTTCCGCGACGCGCGGTTGCTGACCCTGCCCGAGGCCGGGCACGTCGCGATGATGGAGTACCCGGACGCGGTGGCCCGGGCCTTCCGCGACCTATTGGACGAGACGACCGCTGACGCGGGCAGGAGCTGAAACGAGGCGTGGGACGCCATAGCCGCCGAGGCCGTACCGGAGTGGCCCGGGAGGCCGCACCGAGCGAGCCGGCAGACGACCGTACCGCCACCGCAGCCGAGGCAGGGGAAGGGCGACCGGTGACCGGGCCCGCCCGACCGGCCGGCCCGGCTCCGGGGCCGTCCGGCTTCCCGGCGAACTCCGGGGCACCGGGCGGGTACCGGGCCCACGGAGGGCCGGAGCCGTACCGCCCGCAGGCACGCCCGGACGGTACGGACGCCCACCGGGTGCCGTACCGCGAAGCGCCCGGCGGCGGACCGTACGGATGGGCCGACGACGTGCGCGGCGGCCACCCCCAGCACCACGAGGGCCGCGCCCCCTGGGCGGCGAGCCCGACACCCCGCGGCCCGGCGCCGAGCCAGGGACCGCAGTCGCAGACTCCGGGGTTCAGCGCCGCCAGGCAGCGGGGCGTCCACAGGAGTGTGCCGGGGCAGGGGGCGGAGCAGTGGTTCGGGCCCGGGGCTTCCGGAGCTCCGGCGGCGGGAGGAGCCGTCACCGCGGAGCCGGTCGCTCCGTCGGACGCCGCGGACGGGCCGGGCGGAGCGCCGCCGGACGGACCGGTGCGGCGGGTGGGCGGTGCGCCCGCGGGTGGACTGCTGCGCCCGATGGACGGGCCGCTGCCGCAGCCCCGTCAGGAGTACATCGACGCCTTCGACGACGACGTGTTCGCGGCCGGGAACCCCGCCGGTCCCCGGCGCTCGGACGACGGCCCGGGCCGACCCGCCGAGGACGCACCCGGGGGCCCCGACGACCCCGGGGAGGGGCCGGAGGCCGAGGAGGGCGACCCGGGACGGCGGCGCCGGCCCGGCAAGGCGCGGGCGTTCACCGGCGCCGCCGCGGCCGCGGTGACCACGGTCCTGACCGTGGTCGTCGCCGGACAGGTCGCCGACGGTGGCCGGGAGTCGGCGGGGGCGCTGAAGCTGCACGAGGAGGCGGGGGACGGAGGGGCCTCCCGTTCCGACAGCCGTCCCACGCCGCCGGAGAAGCCGCTCCAGGCTCCGCCGGCCCCGAAGACCTACGGCCAGCTCATGGCCGCGAAGTTCCCGCTCGCCGCCGATTACGCCGGCCCGGGAACCTTCCACACCGTGCCGGGGCAGGACCGGACGCCGACCCGGGGCCAGGTGCTGCGCTACCGGATCGATGTCGAGAAGCGGCTTCCCCTGGACACCGACCTGTTCGTGGAGGCTGTGCGCAAGACGCTCGGTGACGACCGCAGTTGGACGCACGACGGGGCCCGCTCCTTCCAGCGCGTCTCGTCCGGTCACGCCGATTTCGTGATCACTCTGGCGAGCCCCGGTACCACCGCCGCCTGGTGTGCGAAGTCCGGTCTGGACACCACCGTCGACAACGTCTCCTGCGACTCGGCCGCCACCGAGCGGGTCGTGATCAACGCCTATCGCTGGGCCCGGGGGGCGAAGACCTTCGGTGACCGCATGCACGCCTACCGGCAGATGCTGATCAACCACGAGGTCGGGCACCGGCTGGGCTTCAACCACGAGTACTGCACCAAGGAGGGCGCGCTCGCGCCGGTCATGATGCAGCAGACGAAATACCTGAAGACCAACGGCATCACCTGCAAGCCCAACGCCTGGCCGTTCCCCGCTCCCTGAGGGCCCGTCCGGTCCCGGCGCCGCCGCGCCCCGAGCCCCCGGCGAGGCTCGCCCCGTCCGGGGGCCCGACGGCGCTCCGCGGCCACCGGCGAGGCTGTCCCCGCCCCGGTACGCGGGGTGTACGGACGCTTCGCCGCGGCAGTCCCGGGCTGACGGGCCTCCCCGGCCGTCCGGAGCGAAAGACCCATAACGCGACAGCTCCCGGAAGGTAACGGGCCTTCACCCCTTCTGGTAGCGCAATGGACAACCGTCCATGCCCCCTGGTCGCCGCGCCTACGGTTTTTCACCGTCAGTCGTCGCAGCTGCTCCAGAAGAGATCGGTGGTGGCACTCGTTGCGCGTCGCACTCCTTACCGAGGGTGGCTATCCGTATGTGCTGGGTGATTCCGCGTCCTGGTGCGACCGGCTGGTCCGCGGGCTCGGCGACCACGAGTTCGATCTCTACGCGCTGAGCCGGAACCGGCGCCAGGACGCGGGGGGACTGCTCGACCTCCCGCGGCGGGTGCGCCGAGTCCGCAGCGCGGGGCTCTGGGGGCCTCCCCCGGAGCGGTACCGGCGCACCGGGCCCAGCCGGAGTGAGCGGCGCCGCTTCGCCGAGCACTACCAGGAACTGGTGGCGGCGGTGTGCACGGCGGACCGCTCACCGGCGGAATCGGCCAGCGGTTCCCCGGAACTCTTCGCCCGCGGGCTCTACGGGCTGGCCGAACTGGCCCGGCGGACCGGCGGCATCGCCGCGGAACTCGGCTCGGACACCGCCGTGCGCATACTCCAGGCCGGCTGCCGCGCCCCGGGCGTCTTCCCCGCCGTCCACAGCGCCCGACTGCCCGACCTGCTCACCGTCGTGCGGGCCCTGGAGAGCATGCTCCGTCCGCTCTCGCTGGACTGGTACGGCCCGGCGGCCCCGGACCGGGCCGGCACGACAGGACTGGCCGCCGCCGACCTCTGCCATGCGACCTCCGGCGGCGCGGCGGCGCTGCCGGGTCTGCTGGCCAAGCGTTTCTTCGGAGTCCCGTTGCTCGTCACCGAGTACCGGGTAGGGCTCCGGGAGCACCATCTGGCCGCCACGGCGGCCGGTCTCAGCAGGCCGGTGCGCACCCTCCTCGCCTCCTTCCACCGGCAGTTGGCCCAGGAGATCTACGGCCAGGCCGCGCTGGTCACCCCCGGGGACGGCGGCGCCCGCCGCTGGCAGGCCCGGTGCGGTGCCCCCACCGCCCGACTACGCACCGTCCACCCGGGGCTGGACGCGGGCGCGTTCACCGCCCCGAGGAAGGGCGAGGCGGCCGTGCCCCACCCGCCCGCGGCGCCCGCGGCAGCCCGGACGGCGGCGGACCCGGGGCGGACGCTGCTCTGGGTCGGTCCGCTGGAACCCGCACAGGACCTCGTCGGTCTGCTCCGCGCCTTCGCCGACGTCCACCGGACCGAGCCCGACGCCCGGCTGCGGCTCGTCGCGGTCCCGCCGGACGGCCCCGGTCGGGCCCCGGCCCCCCGGCGCCCTGCTCCGGAGGCCGCGGGCGGCTACCCGGCCCACTGCCGGGCGCTGGCCGCCAGGCTCTTCGGGGACGATCCCGGAGCCCCCGTCACCTTCGCCGAGGTGGGCGGGCCGACGGTGCCCACCCTCGCCGACGCCTATGCCGGGGGCGAGACGGTGCTGTTCTCCAGCGCTGTCGAGGACTTCCCGGTCCGTCTGGTCGAAGCGATGTTCCGCGCCAGGGCCGTTGTCGCCGCGGATGTCGGCGCGGTCCGCGAGGTGGTCGGCGGCACCGGGATCGTGGTGCCGCCACACGACCCCGGGGCGATGGCCCAGGCGGCCGTCAAGCTGCTGCGTGACCCGGTGCGCCGGTCCCGGATGGGCGCCGAGGGGCGCGCCCGGTCCCTCGAACTCTTCACCGCCGAGCAGCAGATCGCCTCCTTCCGCGGCATCTACCTCGAGCTGATGTCGCAGTGGCCGGTGCACCGGCAGGGCTCCTACGTTCCAGGGACAGCGGAGCCGTTCGCCCGGCCACCCGAGGCCCATGTGCCGGGGCGGACGGCCGTTCAGCGGTCCGGGGGCCGACAGCGGCCGGGCCGCCGAGCCCCCAGCTGGGCCGGCCGGGTGCGGCCGCCGGGCAACCCGACGGCCGCCACCGGGCTCGTGTCGGACCGTCCCGCCCCGCAGGAGCCGTTGGCGGTCGCGGCGGCCGGCAGCCGGTCTCCGCAGGCCCGGCGGCCGGAGACGCCGCTGCGCTCGGGAGAGGGCGACCGATGAGCACTGCCACCGGAAAACCGAAGACCGGCGCCGCCCCGGGTTGGTGGGGGCCGGCCGACCCGGTCAAGGCGCTGCTCGAACGCCACCGGGAGCTCTGCGCCCGGGCCGCCGACCCGCTGGAGATCGCGGCGGGGCTGGAGGCACACGGCGTCACCGATCGGGCGGCGGTCGGCTTCCGCCACCGCGACGTCTTCTCGCTCGCCGAGGAGCTGTACGCCCGGGCGCCGCGCGAGGGCCGCCGGCCCAACGGCGTTCCAGATCGCGGCCGGGGGGCTGCCGGCGGGGACGTGGGCGGCGTACGGGCCGCGGGGCGCCGGGCGATCCGCCTGCTCGCTCTCGGCCGTTATCTGCTGCCCGCTGCCGGATGCGCCGCACTCGCCACCGCCGTCGCCGCGCTGTTCGATGACCCGGTGCCCGTCCGGGCCGCCGCCGCACTCGCCGCCACCCCGCACCGCTTCGCCGCCGCCCTGGCTGCGGCCCTGCTCGGAGCGGTGATCGCGGCCGTGGGCATCCGGCTCTGCCTGCGCACCGGCCCGCTGGGTGGCGAAGGCGCACACCGGCCGTTCGCCGGGCCGCTGTGGACCGTCTGGCTGATCTTGTACGCGCTGTTCGGGGACGCGCTCCTCCGCGAACTGCTCGCCGGCGGCCCGGACGCGCCGCTGCCGCTGGTCACGCGGTCCCTGCCGGCCGCCTCAGCCACCGCGGTGGGGCTCTGCCTCGCCCTCGCGCCGGCATCCTGCTGCGCCCGGTGGTACGACCGCAGAGTGCGGAGACGGCTGTCGACCAGCAGACGGCTCGAGGAGTACACCGCGCGGATCCGACCGCTCCTCACCGTCGCGCTGGGCGTCTTCCTCGTCGCTGGCTGGGGAGCGCTGATGGTGAGCGACGCGCTGTTCGGCGGCCCACTGCGCGCCAGCGGCTCGCTGCCGGCCGCCCTGGCCCTGGGATCACTGCTCTTCCTGGCCCGGCTGCTGGCGCTGCACGGCCGCTCTGGAGCCGCGGTCCGTGCCCTGATGGCCGCCGCTGCGCTGGAGGCCGCGGCGCTCTGCAGCATCCTGGCGGCCCGGCTGCCGGATCTGGAGCGCGTCGGGAAGCCGCTCGAGAGGCTGGTGGCGGCTTACGGCGCGACGGCGCTCCCGCTGCTCGCGTGTGCGACCGCCGCGGCCGTCCTGCTGGTCCGCAACACCGCCGTACCACCGCGGGCCATGCCCCACAGCGCGGAACCGCAGCTGCATGAGCCCCTTTGAGTCCGTCACCGGTGCCCCGGCCAAGGCGCACCCCCGGCGCTCGCTCCACCGAGGCTGGCCCTCCGGCCGCCCAGGAGACACCCGAAACCTCCCCGAGGAGACCCAGAGATGACGAGAGCCGCCCACCCGGTAGCGATCCTCCGAGAGAGCCCGTCCCTCTTCGCCACCGCCTCACCGCCCGGTGCGCGGAGCGGGTCGGCGTCCCGGACGCCCCAGCCGTCCGGCCGCGGCGGGGAGGAGGGGCGATGAGGGTCCTGCTGCTCGGCTCGAACGGATACCTCGGCCGGCATGTCGCCGATCGCCTCCTCGCCGACCCCGCGGTCCAGCTCGTCGTGCTGGGCCGGGAGGACGCCGCGGACGTCCGCTTCGACCTGGCTTCCGGCAGCCCGGGGGCGCTGAGCCGCTTCCTCGACGCCGTGCACCCCTCGGTGGTGGTCAACTGCGCCGGTACCACCCGGGGCGGCACCCGTGAGCTGACCCGGCAGAACATCGTGGCCGTCGCCACCGTCTGCGAGGCGATGCGCCGGAGCGACTGCGGAGCGCGGCTGGTGCACCTCGGCTGTTCGGCCGAGTACGGCCCCTCACCGCTCGGCTCCTCCACCCTGGAGGAGACGCTGCCGCGCCCGGGAGGGCCCTACGGGGTGAGCAAACTCGCGGCCACCGAGCTGGTGCTCGCCTCCGGTCTGGACGCGGTGGTGCTGCGGGTCTTCTCACCGGTCGGGCCGGGCACGCCCGCCGGATCACCGCTCGGCCGCCTCGCGGAGGCCATGCGGCGCGCCATGCAGGCGGGGGAGAGCGAGTTGCGGGTGGCCGGCCTCGGGGTGCAGCGGGACTTCGTCGATGTGCGGGACGTGGCCAGGGCGGTGCACGCGGCCTCCCTGTCGGCCGCCAAGGGCGTCATCAACATCGGCACCGGTCGCGCCGTGCGGATCCGGGAAGCCGCCGCGGTGCTGGCCAGGGTTGCCGGCTTCGGGGGAGCCGTGCACGACGTGGAGACCGCCTCCCAGCGCGGAGGCGCCCCGCTGGCGGTCGCCGCCGCTCAGGCCCAGGCTGGAATACTCGCCGCACGGCAGCCCGGCTCCGCCGCCGTGCCCATCCCGGCCCAGGGCGCGGCCCCCGGCGCAGCCGGGGCGGAACAGTCGCCGGCCCCGCCCGCCCTCGCCCACCCGCACCCGGACGGTTGCGGCAACTGGCAGCAGGCCGATGTTCGGACCGCGCGGGAACGGCTCGGCTGGCGGGCGGGCACCGCTTTGGAAGAGTCGCTCGCCGACATCTGGATGGAGGCGGCGTGCCGCATCTGACCTCCTGGTGCACCAGACCGGCCCCGACCAACCCCGGCGAGCTGGGCCTCGGAGTGCCCGGCTGTGCCCATCCCCTGGTCGCCCCCGCGGAGTGGACCGCGCTGGCCCGCCCGCTAGCCCCACTGCACTGGGCGGTGCTCAACGTGGCGCGCGGCCCGGGCACCTGGCCCGATCCGCACTGCCTGGAGGCGGCCGCCCGGCTGCGCGCAGCCGGAGGGCGGCTGCTCGGCCACCTCGACCTGCGGTACGGCACCCGTCCCCTCGGCGAGGTGCTCGCCGAGGCCGGCCGCTTCCTGGAGTGGTACCGGGTGGACGGCTTCTCGCTGCAGCGCTGCCCGGCCGACCGTGCGGGGCTGGGCGCGGTGCGACGGACCACCGCCAGTCTGCGCGCGCTGTGCGAGACCGCCCATCTGGTGTTCCGGCACGACACCCACCCGTACCCCGGCTATGTGGAGCTGGCCGACCAACTGGTGACGTTCGCCGGCTCCTGGGCGGACTACCGGTGGTCGCAGGCGGCGGAGTGGACGGCCGAACTCGCGCCGGAACGCTTCTGCCACCTGGTGCACAGCCTGCCCCTCGGCCATCTGGAGGAGGCGCTGCGGATCGCCCGCTGGCAGGGCGCGGCGACGGTGTGGTTCACCGACCGGACGGACCGGGGGGACGGAACGGAGCCGTGGGAGGCGCTGCCCGGCTACTGGGACGAAATTGTCTCGCGCCTCGAAACAGGAGTCTCGGAATGAGATGGGGCGTGGCAGTGTTGCCCAGAAGGTAAGCGTATTTTTCCCACCAGACGGAGTTCCCGTGTCGTTGCCACCCCTGGTCGAGCCCGCAGCCGAGCTCACCGTAGACGAGGTTCGCAGGTACTCCCGCCATCTGATCATTCCCGATGTAGGGATGGACGGGCAGAAGCGGCTCAAGAACGCCAAGGTGCTGTGTGTCGGCGCCGGCGGGCTGGGCTCACCCGCGCTGATGTACATGGCCGCGGCGGGCGTCGGCACCCTCGGCATCGTGGAGTTCGACGAGGTCGACGAATCCAACCTGCAGCGCCAGGTGATCCACAGCCAGGCGGACATCGGCCGTCCGAAGGGTGAGTCCGCTCGGGACACGGTGCTGGGCATCAACCCGAACGTCGAGGTCGTGCTCCACCCGGAGCGGCTGGAAGCGGACAACGTCAAGGAGATCTTCTCCCAGTACGACCTGATCGTCGACGGCACGGACAACTTCGCCACCCGCTACCTGGTGAACGACGCCTGCGTGCTGCTCAACAAGCCGTACGTCTGGGGCTCCATCTACCGCTTCGACGGTCAGGTGTCGGTCTTCTGGAGCGAGCACGGGCCGTGCTACCGCTGCCTGTACCCAGAGCCGCCGCCGCCCGGCATGGTGCCCTCGTGCGCCGAGGGCGGTGTGCTCGGCGTGCTCTGCGCCTCGGTCGGGTCGGTGCAGGTCACCGAGGCCATCAAGCTGCTGGCCGGCATCGGTGACCCGCTGGTGGGACGCCTGATGATCTACGACGCGCTGGAGATGTCCTACCGCCAGGTGAAGGTGCGCAAGGACCCCGACTGCGCGGTCTGCGGTGAGAACCCCACCGTCACCGAGCTGATCGACTACGAGGCCTTCTGCGGCGTGGTATCCGACGAGGCGCAGGCGGCGGCGGCCGAGTCGACCATCACCCCGAAGCAGCTCAAGGAGTGGATCGACGGCGACGAGGGCATCGAGATCATCGACGTCCGGGAGCCGAACGAGTACGAGATCGTGTCGATCCCGGGTGCGAAGCTGATCCCGAAGAACGAGTTCCTGATGGGGAACGCCCTCCAGGACATGCCGCAGGACAAGAGGATCGTCCTGCACTGCAAGACGGGTGTCCGCTCCGCGGAGGTCCTGGCGGTCCTGAAGGACGCCGGTTTCGCCGACGCCGTGCACCTGGGCGGCGGCGTGGTCGGCTGGGTGAACCAGATCGAGCCGGAGAAGCCGGTCTACTGACCGCCGAGGCGGTTCCGAGTAGGACGGTGTGAGGGGGCCGGGGGCACCGGGAGACCGGTGCCCCCGGCCCCCTCGCCGTGTTCGGGCGGGACCCCCCACCCGGTCGGCCCGGTGCGCGGACCGCGGGCAGCGGCTGTCAGGAGCAGACCTTGCCGTCGGACGGCACCACCCCGTCGAGCAGGTACCGGTTGACGGTGTCGGTCACACAGCGGCTGTTCCCGTAGGCGCCGTGCCCCTGGCCCTGGTAGGTGATCGCGACCCCGACCCCCGGGCCGAGCTCCTGAGCCATCCGCTGCGCCCCCTCGTACGGGGTGGCCGGGTCACCGGTGTTGCCGATGAGCAGGATGGGCGCCGCGTCGGGTGCGCGGACGTCCGGGGTCTTCGAGGTGCCCTTGACGGGCCAGTGCTCGCACTCGAGCATTCCCCAGGCCAGGAACTCGCCGAAGACCGGCGAGGCGGCGCGGAACTCCGGCAGCGCCGCCTTCACGTCCTTGACGTCGTACCGCTGCTTGGAGTCGGCGCAGGTGATGGCGGTGTTCGCGGCCTGGGCGTTGCTGTAGTGACCGTTGCGGTCCCGACCGGTCATGCTGTCCGAGAGGGCGAGGAGCATGTTGCCGCTGCCGTGCGCGGCCTCGTCCAGCCCCTCCTGCAGATACGGCCAGTAGTCCTTCGAGTAGAGCGCCTGCGCGATGCCGTTCAGGGCCCGGCTCTGGGTGAGCTTCCGGCTGGTGGCCGTGGGCAGCGGCTTCTTGTCGAGCCGTTTCAGCAGCGCGGTGATCCGCTGGACGCCCCGGGCCGGATCGGCGCCGGTCGGGCAGTCCGAGCCCTGCTGGGCGCACTTCTGGAGGAAGTTGTCCAGCGCGAGCTGGAAGCCCTTGGCCTGGCCGAGCGCGCTCTGCTTCGGGTCCTCGGTGGGGTCCACGACCGCGTCGAGCACGGCCCGCCCGAGATGCTTGGGGAAGAGGTGGGCGTAGACACCGCCGAGTTCGGTGCCGTAGGAGACGCCGAAGTAGTAGAGCTTGTCGTCGCCGAGCACCTGGCGCATCAGGTCCATGTCCCGGGCCGCGTTCTCGGTGCCGACGTGGGGCAGCAGCTTCCCGGACTTCTTCTCGCAGGCGTCCCGTGTCTTGCGGACGTCGCCCAGCAGCGCCTTCTCCTCGGCCGAGTCGTCCGGGGTGTCGTCCAGCGCGTAGGACGCGTCCAGGCCCTTGTCGCTGAGGCAGCGGACCCCGTCGCTGTTGCCGACGCCCCGGGGGTCGAAGCTGACCAGGTCGTAGCGGGCGTGCAGCTTCTTGTACTCCTTGGCCAGCGAGGGCAGCAGGGTGACGCCGGAGCCGCCGGGCCCGCCGAAGTTGAACAGCAGCGAACCGATCCGCTTGCCGCCGTGCCCCCCCTTGGCCTTGGACTTCGCGCGGATCATCTGGATACCGATCGTCTTCCCCTTCGGCTTCCGGTAGTCCAGCGGGGCCTTGAGGGTGGCGCAGCTCCACTTGGTGCCGTCGCTCAACGGCCGGGGGCGGCCGCCCTCGCCGCCCTGGAGCGAGGAGGGCTTGGGACAGTCCTTCCAGTCCAGGTGCTGCCGGGTCAGTGACTTCGGCAGGTCCGAGTCGGAGTCCGAGCCCGCGGCGCGGGCGGCGGCCGAGGCGTGGGTGGGGTCGGAGGACGGCGCATCCTCCGAGCGGCCGGCACAGGCGCCGGCGGTGGTGGTGAGGAGCGTGGCCAGCGCGACCGCTGCTCCCGTTCTGACGCGCTGATCGCGCGAGGCCCATCTGGCTTTCGACACCGCTGCTCCCCGCGTCGTCGCTCGAATAATCCTGGACCGTGGAACACATCTGGGGTGATGCCGGATGAATCGATCTCTATCACGCGGTGCGGCTCTCCGCCCTGGGCGGCTGGAGCCGTCCCGGCTGCCAGCCAGGGCGGGCGCGGGGCGGTGAAGCGCGGGAACGCGGGGTTCTCCCACCGCCGGAGAGGCGGCCGGGGAGCGGTCCTCAGATGGCGCCCTTACGGGTGAGATGGGTGAAGGAGAGCCAGCCGGGCAGCACCGGGAGCCAGAAGGTCATCAGCCGGAAGAGCAGCACGGCGGGTGTGGCGATCTCCTTGGGGAGACCGGCCGCGATGAGGCCCAGGGTCAGCGTCGCCTCGACGGCGCCCACTCCTCCGGGGGTCGGGGCGGCCGAGCCCAGCGCGTTCCCGGCCAGGAACACCACCGCGATGCTGGCGTAGCCCAGGTCGCCGCCGAAGGCCCGGATCGAGGAGTCCAGGCACATCACGAAGGCGAAGGTCAGCAGCAGCGTCCCGCCGACCCCGGTGAGCAGCTTCTGCGGCCGCTGCATGACGTCGAGCATCCGGGGCACCACGCCGGCGAAGAGCGATCGCAACCGGGTGGCGATGAACTTCCGCAGCGCCGGTACGGCGGTGACGATCAGCATCAGCACCGCCGCCGTCAGCAGTCCGGCGATGACCGTTCGGGACGGCGTCGGCGTCCGGTCGGTGCCGGTCAGATAGCCGAAGACCAGCAGCAGGGTGGTGTGCACGCCCAGGCCGACCAGCTGGGACGCCCCGACGCTGGAGACCGCGAGCCCCGGTCGCACCCCGGAGCGCTGCAGGAAGCGGGTGTTGAGCGCCACCCCGCCGACCGCGGCCGGGGCCACCAGCTTCACGAAGGAGCCGGCGACCTGCGCCATCACGGTGCGGACGAACGACACCTTCTCCGGTACGAAGCCCAGCAGGTTGAACGCCGCCCCGAAGTACGACAGGCCGGAGAAGAGCACCGCGGTCGCCACCCAGCCCCACTTCGCCTCCGCGACCACATGGGTGAAGCTGACATGGGTGAGCTGCGAGAGCAGGAAGTAGGCGGCGAAGGCGCCCGCGATCCAGGTGACCAGGGTGCGCGGCCGGATCCGCTCCAGCCGGACCGGCTGGATGGGTGCCTGTGGACGGACCAGCAGCACCTGGTGGCGGATCTGGGCCAGCAGGTCCTCCTCCCGGGCCTCCTCGATCGCCTCGTCGATGGCCTTCTTCTCGGCCCGCACCGATCTTCGGTCGGCCGGGACGGAGGTCGCGCCGCCGGTGTGTTCCTTCTTCCGCGCCGACTCCAGCACTGCTTCCCGCTCCCGCTGGGCGCGTGCCTTGGCGTGCTGCCGCAGCGTGGCGCGGGTGCTGCGGCTCAGCGCGATCGGCTGCAGCATCGGCAGGCTGTCGGCGATGGCGTCCGGGCCGAGCACGTCGACCGCGGCGGCCACCGAGCGTTCGGCGCCGACCCGTAGCCCCAGGGTGGCCAGCAGCTGGGCGATGTCGATCCGCAGGACCAGGTCGCCGGCGGCGATCTCGCCGCCCCGCAGGTCGGTGAGGATGACCCGGCCGGAGGAGTCCAGCAGGATCGCGTCGCCGACCAGCCGGCGGTGGGCGATCCGCCGGGACTGGAGGGCGCGCACCTGCCGCCAGGCGCTGCGGAGCACCTCGTCGGTGAGTTCCTCGTCGGCGAGCGAGTCCAGGGTTCGGCCGCCGGTGTGCTCGTAGACCAGCATGACGGCGTCCGGGCCCAGCTCCGAGGTGGCGATCAGCTTGGGCGCGTTGGCGCCCGCGGCGATCGCCGCGTAGGCGAGCAGCGCCTCCTGCTCCAGTGCCTGGCGCAGCGATTGCAGGCTGCGGCGCTGGGTGATGCCGCGCAGCGCCAGTCGGCGCCAGACCCGGTAGAAGAAGCCCTGCGCCTGCTGTTCGCGGTCGACGACCGTCACATCCAGTGGTGGTCCGTCCTCCAGGGTCACCTGGTAGCGGCGGCCGCGGTCCTGCCGGTCGCGGTCGGCGCTGTCCAGGTCCTCGGCGCGGCGCGCGGTGACCGGGCGGAAACCGACCCGGCGGAGGCCGGCCAGCAGGTTCTGGCCGGTCGGTTGGACGTTCGGGGAGCCGACCGCGTACAGCGTGCCGTAGGCGATCGTCCAACCGATCAGGGCGGTGACGATGATGGAGAAGGGGGTGGAGAAGCCTCCGACCAGCACGGCGAGGGCGTCGAGCAGCAGCACGCACCAGAGCACCACCCGCCAGCGCGGGCGGCGGGCCATGCCCACGGCGGTCATGTAGGCGATGACCGGCGCGAGGTAGCCGTGCACGGGGTCGGTGACCGAGCCGTTCGGCGCGTGCTGCGTGAGCGCGTCCCGGATGGAGGCCGGGGCGCTCTCGGCGACCCACAGGTCGGTGCCGAGCGAGACCCCGTGGGCCAGTACCGCGGCCAGCACGCCGTCGGCGATCCGGATCCCGTCCCGCTTGAACAGGCGCTCGATGGCGAAGACCACCGGCACGAGCAGCACGGCCACGCTGGAGGCCCATCCGGCGAAGCTGACCAGCAGTGAGGGGGCCTGTTGGGTGCCCTTGCCGATGTCCTCCTCCAGCCCGGAGGTGGTGCCGTGGGCGAAGGCGGCGATACCGAGGACCACGGCGATGGCCAGGCTTCCGACCAGCAGCCGGACCAGGTCGGAGGGGCGGTGCACCCGGGCGGAGAGCAGCGGTTCGTCGCTGGAAACCTGGGTGACGCGGTGGCTCCCGGTGCTTCCGTCCTCCGGCCGGTGGCCGCGGTCGTCGGGCGGGGCGGCCGGGTGGTCCGGGTGGTCGGTGGAGCCGTTGGCGCCGGCGTGCGGGGACCGGTCGGTTTCCGGGCAGGCCGGACTGTCAGAGGTGGGAGCCCCTCGTGGACGCTCCCCGCTCTGCTGCTCGGCCTCGTTCTTGTGGTCTCGTATCACCAGTCACCGCCTGGAAGATGGTGGCATGGCCGGACCCGGAGGTGGGACATCAGGGTGCATATCGAGAGTTCGCGGGGCGGTGCCGCCGCCCGGGGCAAGGGGAGAACGGCCTGGTCGGAGCCGCTGTCGGTGGGATGGTGCAGGATGTCTCGGATGACTGGTTGGACCGGGGCCGGCGGAGCGGGCGGGACCGGTGGACCGGACCGGGCGGCCGACGCGCGGACCGCCGCCGCACCCGAGGAGGTGCCACCCCGGTACCCGGAGTACGCGGACCGGGTGCTGGAAGTGGCCGAGCTGATCCCGGCAGGCAAGGTCCTGACCTACGGCGACATCGCCGAGTGGCTGGGCGAGGGCGGGCCGCGCCAGGTCGGCCGGGTGATGGCCCGCTACGGCGGCGCGGTCCCCTGGTGGCGCGTGGTGCGCGCCGACGGCGTGCCGCTGGTCGGTAGCGAGAGACGCGCACTGGCCCGCTACCGTGCGGAGGGGACGCCGCTGCGAGCGGCCGGCCCCGCCGCACGCGGCAGCACACCGCGGATCGACATGGCCCGGGCCCGCTGGGACGGGGGCCCGGCAGAGGCTCGCTCCGCCGACGGTGACGGACACGAAGGGGGTCACAACTGACAGCTTCCGCCATGCTGCCGATCCGCAGGGGACCGGCCACCCGTTCGGAGTGCCGGCCAGATCCGGGGCGCCGTCCGCTGGCCCGGGCCAAGCCCTCGGCGTAGCGTTCGGTGCCTGCCCGGCGCACGGACCGGCCCATGGCCTCGGACCGCACGCCCGAGCGGACCGTAGGTCGTGAGGCGGCGGGCCGTCCCCGTACCGAAAGTGTGCGGAGGCTCCCGGCGACACGGCGTGCGGAACCCTCGACCGGCAGCCGGGGGAGGGCGGCACCGGACCCCTTCGTCCCGCGACGACAGGGTGCGCCCAGCACGCACTCACCACGCGGTCGCCGCTCGAAGCGCGCGGCCGGCAGACAACCAGCACAACCTCCAGGACCGGCGAACCACGTGAGCTCCTCCTCTCCGCCCTTCTCCCCGCACGGGCGGGCGCGCACGCCCGCTCCGGGCCCCTACCGCCTGGTGCGCACACCACCGGAGGCTGTCGACCCTCCTGTGCTGGACGCACAGCAGCGCGCCGTGGTTGAGCACACCGAGGGACCGCTGCTGGTGCTGGCGGGGCCGGGCACGGGGAAGACGACGACACTCGTCGAGGCGGTTGCGGCGCGGGTGGAACAGGGCGCCGACCCGGAGCGGCTGCTGGTGCTCACCTTCAGCCGGAGGGCCGCCGGGGAGTTGCGGGACCGGATGGCCGCCCGGCTCCGCGGCCGGCGCACCCCGCAGGCGACCACCTTCCACTCCTTCTGCTACGCGCTGGTCCGGTCCCACCAGGACACCGAGCTGTTCAACGACCCGTTGCGGCTGCTCTCCGGCCCGGAGCAGGACGTCGTGGTCCGTGAACTGCTCGCCGGACAGGCCGAGCTGGAGCGGGCCGGGCGGGAGGCGGTCCGCTGGCCGGACGAGCTGCGGGCCTCCCTGACCACCCGCGGTTTCGCCGACGAGGTCCGCGCGGTGCTGGCCCGCAGCCGGGAGCTGGGGCTCGGCCCGGAGGCGCTGGGCGCATTCGCCCGCCGCACCGGGCGGCCGGACTGGGCGGCGGCCGCCGCCTTCCTGGCCGAGTACCTGGACGTGCTGGACGCCCAGGGGGTCCTCGACTACGCCGAACTGGTGCACCGGGCGGTGCTGCTGGCCGAGGAACCGGAGACGGGGGCGGCCATAGCCGCCCGCTACGACGCGGTCTTCGTCGACGAATACCAGGACACCGACGCCGCCCAGGTACGGCTGCTCCAGGCCCTGGCCGGGAACGGCCGGGCGGCCCGGGCGGCGGCCGTCCGACGGCGTGCACCCCGCGCGGCCCCCTCCGGGGGAGCGGAGCGGGGACGCTCTCCGGGGGGCAGGACACTGGTCGTCTTCGGCGACCCCGACCAGTCGATCTACGCCTTCCGCGGCGCGGACGTCGGCGGCATCCTCAGGTTCCCCGAGGAGTTCCCCCGGCTGGACGGCTCACCGGCCCCGGTCGAGGTCCTGCGCACCTCCCGGCGCTCCGGAGCCGCCCTGCTCACCGCGACCAGGCTGGTGGCCCAGCGCATGCCGCTGACCCGGCTGCCGGCGGCGGCGGTCCGCGCCCACCGCGGGCTCACCGCGGTGCGGGACGGCGGCGGGGTCGAGGTCCGCACCTACCCGACGCTGGGCGCCGAGCTCGACAACATCGCCGACATCCTGCGGCGCGCCCATCTCGAAGACGGCGTGCGCTGGAGCGACATGGCGGTGCTGGTCCGCGCCGGGGGCCGCTCCATACCGGCCGTGCGCCGGGCCCTCACCACCGCGGGAGTGCCACTGGAGGTCGACGGCGACGATCTGCCGCTGCGCCACGAACCGGCGGTGGCACCGCTGCTCACGGCGCTCCGCGCGGTGGCCGAGGCGGCGCTGCCGTCGGCGCTCCGCAGCCCGGTGGCGGCCGACGGCGAGGCGGCGGAAGAGCGCGGGCCCGGTGGCGGCGCCGCCGGTGGGGCGGACGCGCCGACCGACCCGGCCGAGCAGGCCGCCGGTGCGGGCGACCGACCGGGCGACGGGCCCGCCCCGGGGCCCCCGCTGTTCGACGTGGAGACCGCCCTCACGCTGCTTGCCTCCCCGCTCGGCGGCATGGACAGCGCCGACCTCCGCCGACTGGGGCGGGCGCTGCGCGAGGAGGAGCGGAAAGCCGGGCGCACGCTGCCCCGTCCCTCGGACGTCCTGATCGCCGAGGCGCTCGCCGAACCGGAGCGGCTGGTGGCGCACGACCCGGCGTACACCCGCGGCGCCCGGCAGCTCGGTCTGCTGCTCCGCAAGGCCCGCGAACTCCTGGCCGGTGGCGGCACCGCCGAACAGGCGCTCTGGGAGCTCTGGGACGGCACGGGCTGGCCCGGCCGACTGGAGCGGGCCGCCCGGCGCGGCGGCGCCGCCGGGCGCAACGCCGACCGTGACCTCGACGCCGTGTGCGCGCTGTTCGAGGCCGCTGCGCGAGCCGAGGAGCGGACCGGGGGGCGGGGCGCGCTGAACTTCCTCGCGGAAGTCGAGGCGCAGGAGATCGCCGCCGACACCCTCACCCGCCGAGCGGTGCGCCCGGACGCGGTGCGGCTGATGACCGCGCACCGGGCCAAGGGACTGGAATGGCGACTGGTGGTGGTCGCCGGGGTCCAAGAGGGACTCTGGCCGGACCTGCGCCGCCGTGGTTCGCTGCTGGAGGCCGACCGGATCGGCCGCGACGGACTGGCCGAACCGCTGAGCCCCGGCGCACTGCTCGCCGAGGAACGGCGGCTCTTCTACGTCGCCGCCACCCGTGCCGCCGAACGGCTCGTGGTCACCGCCGTCAAGGCCCCCGCGGACGACGGCGACCAGCCGTCCCGTTTCCTCGCCGAACTCGGGGTCGAGCCGGTGGACGTCACCCACCGGCCGCGGCGTCCGCTGTCGGTGGCGGCGCTCGTCGCCGAGCTGCGGGCCACCACCGTCGATCCGCAGGCGTCCCCCCTGCTCCGGGACGCCGCGGCCCGCCGCCTGGCCCGGCTCGCCGCGCTCCGCGACGACAGCGGAGGCCCCGGCGACGGGCAGCCGCTGGTGCCCGCCGCCCACCCGGACCGATGGTGGGGCCTGCTGGAGCCGACCCGTGCCCCCGGCCCGCTACGCGATCCGGAGCGCCCCGTCCTGCTCTCCGGCAGCGCCCTTGACCAGCTCGCCGGCGGTGGCTGCGCCCTGCGGTGGTTCCTCAGCCGGGAGGTGCGGGCGGAGCCGCCGGCCACCGCCGCCCAGGGGTTCGGCAACGTGCTGCACGTACTCGCCGACGAAGTGGCCTCCGGCCGGGCCCCGGCCGATCTCGCCGTCCTCATGGAACGTCTCGACTCCGTCTGGGAAGCCCTCGCCTTCGACGCGCCCTGGAAGTCCCGGCAGGAGCGGGAGAACGCCCGCGCGGCCCTGGAACGCTTCCTGCGCTGGCACGTGATGGACCGCGGCGGCCGCACCCCGGTCGCCACCGAGCACGAGTTCGACGTCACGCTCGGGGCGGGCGGCTACACGGTGCGGATCAGGGGCAGCATGGACCGGGTCGAGCGGGGCGCCGACGGACGGGCCTACGTCGTCGACTTCAAGACCGGCAAGACCAAGCCCGGAGGTGGCGAGGTGGCCCGCCACCCGCAGCTCGCGGTCTACCAGCTGGCGGTCGGCGAGGGTGCGGTGGACGGGGTCTTCGGGGGCCGTCCCGAGCCAGGAGGGGCCGAGCTCGTCCATCTCCGGCTGGGGGCCGGGAGCGAGGGCGGTGACCAGTTGCCGGCGGTGCAGGCCCAGCAGGCGCTGCCGCCCCCGCCCGAACCGGGGGCGGAGACGGCGGCGGGTGAAGGCGAGTGGGCCGGTGAGCTGCTCGCCCGCGCCGCGGGCCGGGTGCTCAACGAGCGCTTCGATCCCAGCAGTGGACAACAGTGCCGGCAGTGCGCCTTCCGTGCCTCCTGCTCCGCCCAGCCGGAGGGGCACCACATCGTGGAGTGACGGAAGAGCGGAGTGACGGCAGGATGTCGCGACGGCCGGCTACCGCGCCCCTCAGCGGTCGAGCCCGGCTGGACGCGGCACTACACCTTCCCGGTGAAGGGGTTGCCGTGCCCGGGGAGCTGCCCGCCCCGCGGCACGTAGCGCAGCCGCCCGCTCTCGTCGGTCACCGGCTGGAAGCCTGCGGCTCGCAGCCGGGCGGCGCACTTGGCGGCGTAGCGCTGGTTGTAGGAGTTCCCGAGCGGCAGGAGGGCCATCAGCGCGGCCCAGACGATGGCGATGACGACGATGGCGGTCACGTTGTCGCGGAACTTGAGGCCGATGCTCAGGCCCAGCATGGTGAAGACCATCCCGCCGACCAGATACCGCTGGCCGTCGGTGAACTGGCTGGTGAGGTCGAACTTCATCCGGGCCTTGAGCAGCTCCACCGCCTCGGGGACCAGGGGCGGGAGCGACTCCCCGTCGTGCGCGTTCGGGTACCGGGCCCAGTTCTTCGCGGCGCGGGCCTGGGCCTCCGGACCGGGGTCCGGCACGATGAGCATGAGCAGTCCGTTGCCCTGGGGGCCACCGCCCTGGCGGGCGTCCGCGTACTCGTAGCCGAACTGCTGGGCGATGAAGGCGAGTTGGGCGAGCTTCTTCGTGGAAGCCATGGGGCTGCGGACCAGGACCGGCTCCCCGCTCGCCATCTCCCGCAGCATCCTGCGAACCTGTCGCTCATTCATATGGCCCCCTCGTTTATATTTCTACATTCTTCCACAGCGGCATGCCCATGCAGAACGGTCGCGCTGCCGCCGAGCGTGGGGTGACCGGGCCCGTGCCCCGTGCCCCGGGCCCCCGGACAACGCCGTCAGCGGTTCCGCCGGAGGGGCGCTCCGGTCAGGAGCCGGGGCGCCGGTGCGTCGTCCCGGCAAGTCCGAAGTGGCGGCCCGGAACGGGTCCTCCCTGAGGGGCGGGGCTCCGGTGCCGGGGGGCCTGACACCCCTCAGCCGGGGGCGTTACATCCCGAATCGCGTTGCCCCGCCCGTTCCGGTGTCACCGGTCGCGGCTAGCCTCGCTCGTGTGGCAGCCCGTATCACCCGGCCCGAGCAGCTCAGGGAGCTCCTCGGCATCCCCTTCACCCCCGAGCAGCTCGACTGCGTCACCGCGCCCCTCGCCCCCCAGGTGATCGTGGCCGGCGCGGGCTCCGGCAAGACCACGGTGATGGCCGCCCGCGTCGTGTGGCTCGTCGGCACCGGGCAACTGCCACCGGAACGGGTGCTGGGGCTGACCTTCACCAACAAGGCGGCCGGGGAGCTGTCCGAACGCGTCCGCAAGGCCCTGCTCAAGGCCGGGGTGGCCGGATCCGGAAGAGCGCCCGAGGAGGCGGCCGAACCCGCCGGGGAACCGCGGATCTCCACCTACCACGCCTTCGCCGGACAACTGCTGAAGGAACACGGGCTGCGCATCGGGCTGGAACCCACCGCCCGACTGCTCGCCGACGCCACCCGCTTCCAGCTCGCCGCCCAGGTCCTGCGCACCGCGCCCGGCCCCTACCCGGCGCTCACCAAATCCCTCCCCGCCCTCGTCGAGGACCTACTGGCGCTCGACGGGGAACTGGCCGAACACCTGGTGCCGCCCGAGCGGCTCCGCGGCTACGACAGCGAACTGCTGCAGACCCTGGAGGGGGTACGGCTCACCAACGGCGACCTGCGGAAGGTGCCCGAGGTCTCCCGCGCCCGCCTCGAACTCCTGGAGCTGGTCGGCGCCTACCGAGAGGAGAAGGGCCGCCGCGACCTGCTCGACTTCGGCGACCAGATCGCCCTCTCCGCCACCCTGGCCCGCAGCCGCCCGGAGGTCGGCGCGCTCCTTCGGGAACAGTACGGAGTGGTCCTGCTGGACGAGTACCAGGACACCTCGGTCGCCCAGCGGATCCTGCTCTCCGGGCTCTTCGGACACCCGACCGGCCACCCCGTCACCGCGGTCGGCGACCCCTGCCAGGCCATCTACGGCTGGCGCGGCGCCTCGGTGGCCAACCTCGACGACTTCCCCGCGCACTTCCCGCAGGCCGACGGCCGGTTGGCCCGGCGCTTCGCGCTGAGCGAGAACCGCCGCAGCGGTGGCCGCCTCCTCCACCTCGCCAACGACCTCGCCACCCGGCTGCGGGAGATGCACCAGGGGGTGGAGGCGCTGCGCCCCGCACCCGGAGCCGAGCAGGACGGCACCGTACGGTGCGCCCTGTTCCCCACCCACGCCGAGGAGTTGGCCTGGCTGGCCGATTCGCTGGCACATCTGATACGCACCGGCACACCGCCGGGTGAGATCGCGGTGCTCTGCCGCACGGCCGGTGACTTCGCCGAGATTCAGGCGGTGCTGACGGATCGGGAGGTTCCGGTCGAGGTGGTGGGCCTGTCCGGGCTGCTCCACCTGCCGGAGGTGGCCGATCTCGTCGCGGTCTGCGAGGTCCTCCAGGACCCGACGGCCAACGCGGCGCTGGTGCGGCTGCTGACCGGCCCGCGCTGGCGGATCGGGGCGCGGGACCTGGCGCTCCTCGGCCACCGGGCCCGCACCCTCGTCCGTACCGCGGAGGACATCGGGGAAGAGGAGCCGGACCGGCGGCTGGCCGCCGCGGTGGAAGGGGTCGACCCGGCCGAGAGCGTCTCACTCGCCGACGCGCTCGACACCTTCCTCGGAGCCGACGAACCCAAGGACGGCCTGCCGTTCTCGGCGGCGGCCCGGGTGCGGTTCGCCCGGCTCGCGGCGGAGCTGCGGGAACTACGGCGCTCGCTGGCCGATCCGCTGATGGACGTGTTGCACCGGGTGCTCGCCACCACCGGTCTGGAGGTGGAGCTGTCCGCCTCGCCCGGGGCGCTGGCCGCTCGCCGCCGGGAGACGCTGGGCAACTTCCTCGACGTCGCCGCCTCCTTCGCCGCGCTCGACGGCGAGGCGACGCTGCTCGCCTTCCTCGGCTTCCTGCGGACCGCCGCCCGCCACGAGAAAGGGCTCGACAACGCCCTGCCGAGCACCGGGAACACCGTCAAGGTGCTCACCGCCCACAAGGCCAAGGGCCTGGAGTGGGATGTCGTCGCCCTGCCCGGCCTGGTCCGCAAGCAGTTTCCCAGTGAACAGCCGCGCGACCTGTGGACCGCCAACGCCAAGGTGCTGCCGCACGCGCTGCGCGGCGACGCCGGCGAACCGTCCGCGGACCGGGCGCCGTCCGGCCTGCCGGACCTCGCAGAGTGGAACGCCAAGGGGATGAAGGCGTTCAAGGAGGGCATGAAGGCTCACCAGGCCACCGAGGAGCGCCGGCTCGGCTACGTGGCCTTCACCCGGCCCCGCTCGCTGCTGCTCGGTTCCGGGCACTGGTGGGGGCCGACCCAGAAGAAGGCGCGCGGGCCCTCGGAGTTCCTGGATGAGCTCAGGAAGCACTGCGAGGACAGCGGCTGGGGCGAGGTGGAGGCCTGGGCAGACGCCCCCGGGACAGACGAGGAGAATCCGGCGCTGGCGGCCGGACCGCAGGACCGGCTCGACGCCCAGCCGTGGCCGCTGCCACTCGACCCGCAGGCCCTCGCCCGGCGGCGGAACGCGGCCCGGACGGTTCTGCGGTACCTGGAGACCGGGGCGGGGGAGGAAGCGCCCTCCCCGGGCACCGAACGGAGCGAACCGCAGGCCGGCCCCGGCGGGCAGCCGTCCGGAGCCGCCACAGCGCCCGCGCAGCCGGGTGTCTCCCAGGATGAGCAGCAGGCGCCCACCCCCGAGGAACTGCGGACCATCGCCTCCTGGGACCGCGACCTCGCGGCGCTCACCGACGAACTGCGCCGGTCCAGGTCGACCGAGCGCGAGGTGCTCGTCCCGGCCGCGCTGACCGCATCGCAGCTGGTGCGGTTGGCTGAGGATCCCGACGCGTTCGCCCGGGAACTCGCCCGCCCCATGCCCGCCCCGCCGCGCCCCGCGGCCCGGCGGGGCACCCGCTTCCACGCCTGGGTGGAATCCCGCTTCGAGGAGCTGGCGCTCCCCATGCTCGACCCAGACGAGCTGCCGGCGGGCAGCGAACCGGACATCGCGGACGAGGAGGACCTCCAGGCCCTCAAGGAGGCGTTCAGCCGCACCCCGTACGCCCACCGAACCCCGTACCGCGTCGAGGTGCCGGTACAGACCGCGCTGGCCGGCAGGGTGATCCGCGGGCGGATCGACGCGGTCTACCGCACCGGAGACCGCTACGAGATCGTCGACTGGAAGACCGGCCGCAGCCAGAACGCCGACCCGCTCCAGCTCGCCGTCTACCGTCTCGCCTGGGCCGAGCAGCACGGTCTGCCGCTCTCCGACGTCACCGCGACCTTCCTGTACGTGCGCACCGGCGAGGCGGTCCGACCCGAAGGACTCCCGGACCGCGCGGAGCTGGAGCGCGTCCTGCTCGGCGGGGACCGAGACGGGCGGTCGTAGCGGGGCCGGGCGGCGGTTAGGCTCGACTGCATGAACGTCGCCAGTCCGGACCCCGCCATCCGCAGCTACATCGCCGAACACCGCTCCGCCTTCCTCGACGATCTCGTCGAGTGGCTCGCGATCCCCTCCGTCTCGGCCGATCCGGGCCGTGCCCCGGAGATCCGGCGGAGCGCCGAGTGGCTGGCCGGGAAGCTGACCGAGACCGGCTTCCCCGAGGTGGAGGTGTGGGAGACGCCGGGTGCGCCCGCGGTCTTCGCGCACTGGCCCGCCGCAGATCCGGACGCCCCGACCGTGCTCGTCTACGGTCACCACGACGTGCAGCCCGCGGACCTCGCGGACGGTTGGCACACCGAGCCCTTCCAGCCGGCCCTCCGAGAGGGGCGGCTCTACGGGCGCGGCGCCGCGGACGACAAGGGGCAGGTGCTCTTCCACACCCTGGGGGTGCGCGCCCACCTCGCGGCGAGCGGCCGCACCGCCCCCGCCGTCCACCTCAAGCTCCTCATCGAGGGAGAGGAGGAGTCCGGCTCGCCGAACTTCCCGGCGCTGGTGCGGGACCGGGCCGAGCGGCTGGCCTGCGACGTGGTGCTCGTCTCCGACACCGGGATGTGGTCCGAGGACACCCCGACCGTCTGCACCGGGATGCGGGGGCTCACCGACTGCCAGGTCGACCTCTACGGCCCGGCCCAGGACATCCACTCGGGTTCCTTCGGCGGCGGGGTGCCGAACCCTGCCACCGAGGCGGCCCGACTGGCGGCCTCGCTCCACGACGAGCAGCGGCGGGTCGCCATCCCCGGCTTCTACGACGGGGTGATCGAGCTGACCGACCAGGAGCGGGCCCTCTTCGCCGAGCTGCCGTTCGACGAGGCCGCCTGGCTGGAGTCGGCGCACTCGCGGGCGACGCTCGGAGAGCACGGCCGCTCGACCCTGGAACGGATCTGGGCCCGTCCCTCGGCCGAGGTCAACGGTCTGTCGGGGGGCTACCAGGGCCCCGGCGGAAAGACCATCGTGCCTTCCCACGCCCAACTGAAGCTGTCGTTCCGTCTGGTCGCCGGGATGGACGCCGAGAAGGTGCAGCAGGCGGTGCGGGACTGGGTCGCCGCCGGGCTCCCCGCCGGCATCCGGCACGAGATCACCTTCTGGGGCGCCACCAAGCCCTGCCTCACCCCCCTCGACCACCCGGCGCTCCGCGCCGTCGTGGGAGCCATGGAGCGCGCCTTCGAGCAGCGGGTGCTCTTCACCAGGGAGGGAGGGTCGGGGCCGGCCGCGGACCTCCACGAGACCCTGGACGCCCCGGTGCTGTTCCTCGGCGTCTCGGTGCCCTCCGACGGCTGGCACTCCCCGAACGAGAAGGTGGAGGTCGATCTGCTGGCCAAGGGAGCGGAGGCCGCCGCCTACCTGTGGGACGGATTGGCCGACAGCCTCCGACCGGGCTCCTGAAACCGCCGCCGACCGCAGGCGGTGGATCCGGTCGCCGGGTGAACAGCAGATCACCGGAGCCCGGGCCGCCGTAGTTGACCGATACGTCCACGCCCCGCGAGTGAGCAGGAAGCAGCCGTGACCACCCCGACCGACGACATCCCCGTGCCGCCCGTACCGCTGACCCGGACCGGGGGGATCGACCGCGCGGCCCGGCACCGACTGGACGAGGCCTGGCTCGCGGCCGCGTGGAGCCACCCGTCGACCCGGGTCTTCGTGGTCAGCGGTGGACAGGTGCTGGTGGACGACACCGGGGACGGCACCGAACTGGTGATGACCCCGGCGTTCGAGGCCCCGCCCACCGAGACCCACCGCTACTTCCTCGGCACCGACGAGCAGGGGGTGAGCTACTTCGCCCTGCAGAAGGACTCGCTGCCGGGGCGGCTGGACCAGTCGGCCCGCGCCGCCGGGCTGCGGGAGGCCGGCGCGCTGCTGTCACCGCGCGACGCGGGGCTGATGGCGCACGCCGTCGCACTGGAGAACTGGCAGCGGCTGCACCGCTTCTGCTCGCGCTGCGGCGAGCGGACGGTCATCGTGGCGGCCGGACACGTCCGGCGCTGTCCGGCCTGCGGCGCGGAGCACTACCCGCGCACCGACCCGGCGGTGATCATGCTGGTGACGGACGAGCGGGACCGGGCGCTGCTCGGTCGCCAGGTGCACTGGCCGGAGGGGCGCTTCTCGACGCTGGCCGGCTTCGTCGAGCCGGGGGAGTCCATCGAACAGGCGGTGGTCCGCGAGGTCTCGGAGGAGGCCGGGGTGCGGGTCGGGGAGGTCGAGTACGTCGCCAGCCAGCCCTGGCCGTTCCCGAGTAGCCTGATGCTCGGGTTCATGGCGCGCGCGACATCCTCCGACATCGAGGTGGACGGCGACGAGCTCCACGAGGCGCGCTGGTTCTCCCGAGCGGAGCTGCGGGCAGCGTTCAGCTCCGGAGAGGTGCTCCCGCCGAGCGGGATCTCCATCGCCGCCCGGCTGATCGAACTCTGGTACGGCGAACCGCTGCCCGCCGGCCTGCCGCGCTGACACCGGGGAGGCCCGGGTACGGTGGGCGGCCCACCGGACGCCCCCGAGGAAGGCCCGTCGAGTCGATGCCCCGAGAACTCGCCGACCTGCCCTACGCCGAACACCTCAGCCCGTTCCGCGGGCGGCTGGAGCGGGAGCAGGGCCACGACAGCAGGCACTTCGACGGAGGCCGGTTCGAGGACGCGGACTGCGGCGGCAGCACCTTCCTCGAGTGCGCGTTCTCCTCGGTGACCTTCACCGGAGGCCGGTTCCGGCGGGCGCGGTTCAACGACGTGTGGCTGCACGCGGTGCGTTGGGTGGGCACGGACCTGGTGGAGACCGACTGGCTGGACGCCGAGGTGGACTCCGCTGCCCTCGCCGGGGTCCAGGTGTTCGGCGCCCGGCTGCGCCGGGTGACCTTCCACAACTGCAAGTTCGACTCGGTCAACGTCCGCGGCGCGCACCTGCGGGACGTCGCCTTCGTGGACTGCCTGCTACGTGACGTGGACCTCAGCGGTGCGGTACTGACCGGCGTCGACTTTCCCGGATCGACCCTGGAGCGGGTGCGGTTCGGTGACGCGCGGATGGCCGGCGTCGACCTGCGGGACGCCGCCGGACTGGACATCGAGGCGGGGCACGAGGCCTTGCGGGGGGCGACGATCAGCAGTGCGCAACTGCTCGATCTCGCCCCCGTGCTCGCCCAGGCGCTCGGGATCGCGGTGAGAGACCGCTGAGGCGGCCTCCCCGCGCGCATGCTCCGCCCCGGAAGCCGCCGGGGTTCGTGTGCGAGGAGGTCAGGCCTCGAGCGCCTGCTTGACCTGGGCGAGGCTCGGGTTGCCCATGGCGACGCTCTCGCCGCCCGAAGCCGGGACCACCAGGACGGTCGGGACCAGCTGGTTGCCGTCGTTCACCTGCTCGACGAACTTCGCCGACTCCGGGTCCTGCTCGATGTTGATCTCGGTGTAGGCGATGCCCTCGCGGTCCATCTGGCTCTTCAACCGGCGGCAGTAGCCACACCAGGTGGTGCTGTACATCGTGACGGTGCCCGGCATAGGTCTCGTGCTCCTTCAGGGACGGTGGCGTGCGGTCCATGGCGACGGCGGCGTCCCGAGGGCACCACGGGCGATCCGGACGGAAGCCCGGGCTCCGGGTGTCGGGACACCACCGGCATCATGTCAACGGCCCCGGGCCCCCGGTAATTCCGCTCGCCCGGCCATCGTTTCGTATGACCGCCCGCCACCGGCTGTGGACGACGGTCCCGGTCGCCTCGGCGGACCTGGCAGCATGGCGGGGTGACTTCAGCAGCCCGGTTCCCAGTCCTGATCGACGCCCCACAGGGCGCTGACGCGGTGCTCGAGGGGCTCGACCCCGAGCAACGCGAGGTCGCGACGGCCCTGCACGGCCCGGTGTGCGTGCTGGCCGGGGCGGGCACCGGCAAGACCCGGGCCATCACCCACCGGATCGCCTACGGCATCCGGGCCGGGGTGATGCAGCCGGGGAGTGTGCTGGCGCTCACCTTCACCAACCGCGCCGCGGGGGAGATGCGCGGCCGGCTGCGGCAGCTGGGCGCCGCCGGGGTGCAGGCCAGGACGTTCCACTCGGCGGCCCTCCGGCAGCTTCAGTTCTTCTGGCCGAGGGCGGTCGGGGGAGAGCTGCCCCGGCTGCTGGAGCGCAAGGTCCAACTGGTCGCCGAGGCCGCCGCCCGCTCCCGGATCCGCTTGGACCGCAGCGAACTCAGGGATGTGACGGGCGAGATCGAGTGGGCGAAGGTCACTCAGACCGTGCCCGAGGAGTACCCGAAGGCCATCGCCGACTCCGGCCGGGAGGCCCCCCGGGACCCGGCCGAGACCGCGGGGATCTACGGGGCGTACGAGCAGCTCAAGCGTGACCGGGGGGCGATCGACTTCGAGGACGTCCTGCTGCTCACGGTCGGGGTGCTTCAGGACCGCCCGGACATCGCGGACCGGGTGCGTGAGCAGTACCAGCACTTCGTCGTCGACGAGTACCAGGACGTCAGCCCGCTCCAGCAGCGGCTGCTGGAGCTCTGGCTGGGCGGTCGGGAGAGCGTCTGCGTGGTCGGTGACGCCAGCCAGACCATCTACTCCTTCACCGGTGCCACCCCCGAGCACCTGCTGGACTTCCCCGCCCGGCACCCCGACGCCACCGTCGTGAGACTCGTCCGCGACTACCGTTCCACCCCGCAGGTGGTGCACCTGGCCAACGGTCTGCTGAGCCAGGCCGTCGGCAGGGGCGCCGAGCAGCGGCTGGAGCTGGTCTCGCAACGCGACCCCGGCCCCGAGCCGGGCTTCGTCGAGTACCCCGACGAGCCGACCGAGGCAGAAGGCGTCGCGCGGGGCATCCGCGAGCTGCTGGAGTCGGGTGTGTCGGCCGGGGAGATCGCCGTGCTCTACCGGATCAACGCACAGTCCGAGGTGTACGAGCAGGCCCTCGCCGACCAGGGGGTGCCGTACCAGCTCCAGGGAGCCGAGCGGTTCTTCGAACGGGCCGAGGTGCGGGAGGCCGGGGTGGCGCTCCGCGGCGCCGCCCGCGCCGGCGACAACGACCCGCTGCTCCAGGAGACGGTGGGGCTGGCCGCACAGGTGCGGGCGGTGCTCGGCACCAAGGGGTGGACGACCGAGCCGCCGGCGGGGTCCGGGGCCGTCCGGGACCGCTGGGAGTCGCTGGCAGCCCTGGTCCGGCTCGCGGAGGACTTCGGCCGTGCCCGGCCCGAGGCGAAGCTCGGTGACCTCGTGGCGGAACTCGACGAACGCGCCAACGCACAGCACGCCCCGACCATCGAGGGGGTCACGCTGGCCTCCCTGCACGCCGCCAAGGGGCTGGAGTGGGACGCGGTGTTCCTGGTCGGCCTCAGTGAGGGCATGATGCCCATCACCCACGCCAAGACCGCCGAGCAGGTCGAGGAGGAGCGTCGGCTGCTGTATGTCGGCGTCACCCGAGCCCGAGCCCACCTGACGCTGTCCTGGTCGCTGTCGCGCACGCCGGGCGGGCGGGCCGGCAGGAGGCCCAGCAGGTTCCTGAGCGGCCTGGTACCGGGCGCCGGCTCGGGGCCGGCAGCCAGGGGCGGCGCCAGAAGCGGCGGGAACGGTGACCGGGCGGGCGGTCGGCGCCGCAAGCGGGGCCCGCTGCGGTGTCGGGTGTGCGGCCGCGGCCTGACCGACGCGGGGGAGATGAAGCTGATGCGCTGCGAGGGCTGCCCCTCGGACCTGGACGAGGCCCTCTACGAGCGGCTCCGTGACTGGCGGCTGGAGCGGGCTCGCCAACTGGGCCAGCCCGCTTACTGCGTCTTCACCGACAAGACGCTGATGGCCATCGCCGAGGCCGTGCCCGAGGACGCCTCCCAACTCGCCCTCATCGCCGGTGTGGGACGGCGGAAACTGGACCGGTTCGGGGACGAGGTGCTGGCGCTCTGCGCGGGGGAGGAGCCGGTGGCACACGAGAGGGAGAGCGCCGGCGGGACCGCTGCGGAGAGCGGTGCGACCGACACGGACACCTGATCCGGGAGCTGACGGAAACTCGTCGAGAAAATGGTTTGCGTATCTCCGCGCGATCCCCATAGCCTTCCAAACACAGAAGGCGAGCTGCTTCTCCAAGCCTGTTCTTCTGCCGCATTACCTGTTTTCTGCTGTACCGAAGAGACCAAGGCTGGCTCCGACCAGCCCCGAGACGCCGAGAGGAGGCGCTTCCCATGATCAGCATCACCGAACTGAGCGGTCGTGAGGCCGTCGCCTGCCTGTCCGGCGTCTCCATGCCTTGCGGCATCAATGGGGCCAACGCTGCCGGAACGGGTCTTTTCGATCGCGGGGTCCTCATGGGCAATGAGCGATTCCTGGCACCGGTGGCGGTAGCGGCCGCCCCGGAAGCGGCCTATGCGCTTCCGGCCAGCGGTGTCGAACTGCGGCGGACGCCGATCGGCGGCTCTTCCGCCACCGCTTCGTCCGCAGCGGTCAAGCAGCACCCGAAGTGGGCCTTCCGTGGCCTTGAACCCTGGAGAGATCCAGCCTGACGAATCGTCAGGTCGGCACCTTCCAGGGCCGCGGAACCCGAACCGGGATCCGCGGCCCTTTTCGTTGCGCAGATCGGCGACGAGATCGGAAGCCTCCCGGCACCGACCAACATCCCGGCACACACCGGCCGGGCCGACAGACGAGGAAGAGACCACCGTGCACCGCTCAGCGCACGCTCCGTCCGCCGCGCACGACTCCGCGATCCACCCGCCTGACAACCTGGAGACTCCCTTGACCCCGCTGGCTCAACCGACCCGGCTCACCGCTCTCGACGACGAGATCGAGCGACTGGGGGAAGCCGTTCCCTGCCGCTCCTACGACCCGGAGGTCTTCTTCGCCGAGTCGCCGGCCGATGTGGAGTACGCGAAGTCGCTCTGCCAGAGCTGCCCGCTGCGGGAGGCCTGCCTCGCGGGGGCCAAGGACCGGCGCGAGCCCTGGGGTGTCTGGGGCGGGGAGCTCTTCGTCCAAGGGGTGGTCGTACCGCGGAAGCGGCCCCGCGGCCGTCCGCGCAAGAACCCGGTCGCGGCATGAGCACCTTCGCCCGACAGACGGCCCGAGCGCTCCCCACCGCCGCCGGCACGATCGACCGTCCCCTGACGCATGACCCGAAGAAGCAGGTCCCGACGATGAAGCCCGCCCACGACGACCCCCTGGCCATCCGCGCAACCGAGTTCACCGACCACAGCGCGGCCATGACGCGACCGAACAGGAACCGAGAGATGCAACTCTTCCCAGAAGCCCTGGCCCGTGCTCATATGCACGACAGATTGCACGAGGCCGATTCCCAACGTCAGGCCACGCGCCTGGCCGCGGCCCGGCGTATGCGGAGGCGCGCGGAACGTGCCTCGCTACGCGCCCGCCGCGCGCTGGCCGTGGCCTTGATGCAGTAACGCCACCAGCGTCCGCGCCACCACCCTCCGCTGCGTCGCGGTCCGCCCGGATCGTGGCCCCGCGGAGGACCGCGGCGCGGCTCGACCGGTCGAGGGGGCGGCTCGCTCAGAGCCGCCCCGCTCCGGCCGGGGCCGGGGGAGAAGGGGTGGGGGCCGGAGCGGCGGCCCCGCAGCGACAGCGGGGGTGCGGGGCGATCCGCTCCGGTTCCCACTCCAGACCCGGTAGGGCGAAGGTCAATCGCGCTCCCACCGACGGCGGCAGTTGCTGGTCGAGGAAGGAGAGCGCGTGCGACGCGGCCACCCCGGCCACCACCGTCGCCAGCGCGGCATCGCAGGCCTGGACGACCGAACGGCGACCGGAGCGCCACTGCGCGAGCATCAGGGGCCAGCCGGGTTCACGCTCGGCCCGCTCCTCCTCCAGACAGCCCCCGCACGCCGAACCCCCGGGTAGCACCAGCGGCCCCACCACACCGGTCCCCTCGATCACACCGGCGTAGAGGTGCGGGGTCCCCGAGGCCAGCAGCGGCTCGACGGCTACCGGGTCCGGCGCGTAGGCGGCCAGCCCCTCCCGGGGAGCCAGCACCACCAGCGACCGCCCCGGTTCCGCCCGCTCGCCCGTGGCCCGCTCCCGGCGCGCCCCGCGCCGGCCCGGGGCGGCGGCCCGCACGGCCCTGCCGGCCGCGGTGTCCCGCCGCTGGCCGACGGCAGCCGCGGGAAAGCCGGCCGGGACGACGTCAGACGGTTCGACGCGGCCCCCGTCGGTCACGTCCACCTCCCCCACCCCGGCCGCGGAGAGCAGCGCCGCGACGCTCACCCCGACCCGGCCGGCACCATGGACCGCCACCCGCGCCTCCGCCCTGGAGGCCATCCGCTGAAGGCCGCCGCCGGGCTCGGGATGGACCAGGGACAGGGAGGCCAGATCAGGCCGCAGTCGCTCCCGCTCGCCGGATGGTTCCGGCCCACCGGACGGTTCCCGGCCGGGCGGCCGGGGGTTCGGGGTCGGACCCTGGGAGGCGGGCGCCGTCGGGTCGTCGAGCAGCCCGGCGGCCTCCAGCCGCTCCAGCAACTCCCGCACCTGCTCGGTGGAGAGCCCCAGGCCCTCGGCCTCAGCCCGCAGCAGCGGCAGGCCGCGGGTCCCGTCGAGCAGGTTGAGGAAGGTGCCGGTCGCGGTGTCCACCGGCCCCAGCACCACCGCGTGTGCGGGTGCGACACCGAACTGCACGGTGTGCCGGTTCCGCCAGCCGCGCCGTAGCGCCGGTTTGAGCATCGGATGCATGACAGGCCCCCGTCCTGGCTTGGGTGTGGGCCTCAGCTTCCTCCGAATCGATGGTCCGCTGCCGAGAGTTGTCCACAGGCGGCCTGGATAGTCGTTCAAACCGACCGGCGGTCGGCTACGGGGGTCGGTCTGGCTACGGGGGCGCTGACGGCTACCCGGCGAGCAACTCCCGCGCCCGGTCCACCAGGGACACCACGGAGCGATCGGCCACCTCGGCCACCTGCTCGTAGCGGAACCAGCGCAGGTCCAGCGACTCGTCGCTGATGACCGCCGTGGCACCGGGCGGCGCCAGCGCCGTGTACTGCACGTCCAGGTGGATGGCGCACGGGGTGCGGTGCCGGTCCAAGCGGGTCGGGCCGCCCGGCAGCAGCCGCAGACCCTCGATCCCGGACTCCTCGGTCGCCTCCCGCAGCGCGGCGGCAGCCAGAGTGGTGTCCTCCGGCTCGCAGTGCCCGCCCATCTGGAGCCACTGGCGGATCTTCCCGTGGAGGGTCAGCAGCACCCGTCCGTCCAAGGGGTCGACCACCAGCGCGCTCGCGGTGATGTGTCCGTTCCGGCAGGACTTCCACACCCCGTCCGGGTGGCCGGCGAGATGCTCCAGATAGGCCTCCCTGAGGCTTTCCTGCTCGGGCTGGTCGGCGGGTGCCGACCAGCCCCTGAGGCAGTGCGCGGCGTTCTCGTGGAGGGTCACCCGTCGCTTCCCTCCCCGCCGCCGGGCCCCCGGCCCTCTCCCCCGGGTCCCCGGCCGGTCCCGTCGTCGTCCCCATCCGGGCCCGGTCCGCGGGAACCGCCCTCCGCCGCCTCTCCGAGCATCCGGTCGAGTTCGGAGAAGTCCGGCTGCTCGTGGTGGACGAAGCCGTCCGGGTCGTCCAGGTCGCTGGCGGTCGGCAGCATGTCGGGGTGCGCCCACAGGGCGTCCCGGCCGTCCAGCCCCCGCGCGTCGGTGAGCGAGGCCCACAGTCGCGAGGCGTCCCGCAGCCGCCGGGGCCGCAGCTCCAGTCCGATCAGCGTGGCGAAGGTCTGCTCGGCGGGGCCGCCGGTGGCCCTGCGCCGGCGCAGGGTCTCGCGGAGCGCGTCGGCGGACGGCAGGTGCGGCGCCGCGGCGGCGTGCACCACGGCGTCGACCCAGCCTTCGACCAGCGCCAGAGCCGTCTCCAGCCGGGCCAGGGCGGCCTTCTGCTCCGGGGTGTCCTCGGGCTGGAACATGCCCTGCTGCAAGGCGTCCTGCAGCTGCTCGGGGTGGCTCGGGTCGAGCTGCCCGACGACGTCCTCCAGCTTCGAGGTGTCCACCTTGATGCCCCGGGCGTACCCCTCGACCGCGCCGAACAGGTGCGAGCGCAACCAGGGCACATGGGCGAAGAGACGCTGGTGCGCCGCCTCCCGCAGCGCGAGGTAGAGCCGGACCTGGTCCAAGGGAACGCTCAGGTCCTTGCCGAACGCCGCGATGTTCACCGGCAGCAGGGCCGCCTTGCCCTTGGGGCCGAGCGGCAGGCCGATGTCGGTGGAGCCGACCACCTCCCCGGCGAGGGTGCCGACGGCCTGACCGATCTGGCCGCCGAACATCGCACCACCCATGGAGCGCATCATGCCGAGCAGCGGTCCGGCCATGGCCCGCATCTCCTCGGGGAGCACCTCGCCCATGCCGGCGGCGACTCGTTCGGCCACCGGGTCGACGAGGTTCCGCCACACCGGAAGGGTCGCCTCCACCCACTCCGCCCGGCTCCAGGCCAGGGCGGTGCCCGAGCCCGAGGGCAGCGAGGTGACATCGTCGAGCCAGAGCTCCGCGAGCCGGACGGCCTCCTCGACCGCTCCCCGCTCACCGGGCGCGACGCTGGCGTCCTTGGTGCCGTCGGGGGTGCCCTGGGCGACGGTCTGCCGGGCGATGTCCTTGGCCATCTCCCAGTTCACCGGTCCGCCCTCGTAGGAGAGCATCTGCCCGAGCTGCTGGAAGGCGGCCCCGAGGTCGTTGGGGTTCATGGAGCCGAACATCGCGGCGAGGGGGTTGTCACCGCCCCCGAAGCCGAAGGGGTTCGCTGGGCCCTCGCCGCCTCGCTGGTCGCGATCCTTGCCGCCGTTGCCGCCGTTCTCGCCGTCCTCCGGCTCCTCCGGCGGAAGGCCGAATCCGAATGGGTTGTCACTCACGGTTTCCTCGGCTCGTTGGGCCGCCGACCCGGGGCCGACGGCGGCTGCCCGACATCACCACCAGCGTAGTCCCGTGCCTGCCCGGGGCGGCCGTCCCGCAAGCCGGGGGTCGGCCACCCGGCGCGGCGGCGCGCCGCCGCGAGGAGGCGGACGGCTCGCGGGAGACCACCACCGTGCCCGGAGGCCCGCCCGGCCGGACCTCGGCCGTCACCGCGGAGGCGGCCCGGCCCGCCCCGAGGGACGGGAACCGGGCGCGGGACACCCCTTAGGCTCGGTGCTCGCTGTCCGACGCCTGCGGCAGGATGGACGCTACCTGGTGCGTACGCGCGGATGCCCGTACGTACTGCAGACAACCGCTGGAGACGCCGGTGAGTTCCTCAGACCCGAACGTTCGCGCAGCGCGAAACGCCACGAGCACGGCCGGAAGACGTCCGGTCGTCGCGGTCACGGGCGCTGCCTCGGGCGTCGGCGCCCTGCTGACCGAGCGGCTCGCCGCCTCGGAGGAGGCCGAACGCGTCGTCGCCATCGACGACCGGCCCGGGGCGGAGACCGGAGCCCACTGGCAGATCGTCGACGTCCGCGACCCGGCCATCGCGGAGCGGTTGCGTGAGGTGGACGTGGTGGTGCACCTCGCGCTCGACCTCGACCTGGAGACCGACGCGCAGGAGCGGACGGCCTTCAACGTGCGCGGCACGCAGACCGTTCTCACCGCCGCCGCGGCGGCCGGGGTGCGCCGGGTGGTGCTGTGCACCTCGACGATGGTCTACGGGGCGCTGCCCGACAACGACCTGCCGCTCGCCGAGGACGCGGAGCTGCGGGCGACCGCCGAGGCCACCGGGGTCGGCGACCTGCTGGAGATCGAGCGGCTCGGCCGCCGGGCCCCGCGGGCGCACCCGGGGCTGAACGTCACCGTGGTGCGGCCGGCCGTCCTCGTCGGCGGCACCGACACCGCTCTGACCCGCTACTTCGAGTCCCCCCGGCTGCTGGTCGTCGCCGGATCCCGTCCGGCCTGGCAGTTCTGCCATGTCGAGGACCTCGCCAGCGCCCTGGAGTTCGCCGCTCTGGAGAAGGTGGACGGCGAACTCGCGGTCGGCTGCGACGGTTGGCTGGAGCAGGAGGAGGTGGAGCAGCTGAGCGGCATCAGACGCATGGAGATGCCCTCCGCGGTGGCCCTCGGGGCCGCGGCCCGGCTGCACCGGCTGGGCCTCACCCCCTCGCCGGCCGGCGACCTCGCCTACACCATGCACCCGTGGGTGGTCAGCGCCAGCAGGCTGTACGACGTCGGCTGGCGGCCTGGATGGACCAACGAGGAGGTGCTGGCGGCGCTGCTGGAGGAAGTGGCCGGCCGGCACACCGTCGCCGGGCGGCGGCTGGGGCGGAAGGACGCCACCACCCTGGGCGCCGCGGGAGCCACCGTGGCGCTCGTCGGTACCGCCGCCCTGGTCCGCCGGGCCCGCAAGGCGCGCAGGCGGATGTGAGCCCCGCCGGTGCCGGCGTTATCGGTTTCCCGCCGGGTGCGGCACGATGATGTGTATGGCACGCACATACGACCACCCCGGTGAGCAGCGGCATCCGGATCCGATCCGGCTCCTGGGGCTGCGCGAGACCCCCCTCTCCCTCGACGAGGTGTTCGCCGCGGTCGGGGACGACGCCGCGGGCGGCACCGCGCTGTTCGTCGGCACCGTGCGCGACCACGACGGAGGCGCGGAGGTGACCGGGCTCGGTTACTCGGCGCATCCCACGGCCGAGGCCGAACTGCTCCGGGTGGCGGAGAAGGTGGCCGCGGACTTCCCCGTCCGGGCGATGGCCGCTGTCCACCGGGTGGGTGACCTTTCGGTGGGGGACCTGGCGGTGGTGGTGGCCGTCTCCTGCCCGCACCGGGCGGAGGCCTTCGCCGCCTGCCGCCGTCTCATCGACGAGCTCAAGCTCCAGGTGCCCATCTGGAAGCACCAGTTGTTCGCCGACGGCACCGAGGAGTGGGTCGGGGCCTGAGCGGGCCGCCGCCGAAGCGGGGAGGAAATCCGGGGCAGGGCATGGTAAGCGTGAAGTTGCCCGCGGTTGCGTAACCCGCACCCTGCGGCGAACGTTGGAGCAGCGGAGAGTTAATCTGCTCATCAGTGAGTCGGGTCACGGTTCTGTCTCGGGTCGGGAGGCCGGTATGGCGGCGCTTGCTTGGTTGCTGATTCCGGTGGCTGCGGCTGCGGTGGCCGCCGTCTGGGCGCGTTGGGCCTCGCGGAACCGCAAGGCCGGTGATGTCGCCGAACTCGCCGGATACGCACGCTTCCGCGAGGCGATGGAGCGGTCCGACACCCGGAGCGGAGCGGCCTGACCCACACCTGGAACCGGTGTGCGGGAGCGGTCCGACGCCCTTGCTCGGACGGACCGGCCCCGCGGGTGGAGCGGTGTGCCCGTCCCGTACTGTCGTTCCATGCCACGCCGCACGGCGACGATGCTCGCCTCGACCCTGATGCTGATCGCGCTGCTGTGCGCTGCAGTGCTGCTCCCGGTGCCGTATTCGAGGATGTCCCCGGGGCCCACCGTCAACACACTCGGTGATCACGACGGGGAACCGGTGCTGAATGTCGTCGAGCACAAGACGTACCCCACCAAGGGGCACCTCAACATGACCACGGTCAGGGTCACCGGTGCCGACTACCGGATGAACCTGGTCGAGGCGGTCTACGGCTGGCTCTCCCCGGACGACGTGGTCGTCCCGCACGACACCCTCTACCCGCACGGCCAGACCGCGGAGCAGGCCAACCAGGAGAACGCCGAGGAGTTCAGTCAGTCCCAGGAGAGCGCCAAGGCCGCGGCCTTCAAGCAGCTGGACATTCCGGTCGGCACCCGGGTCGCGGTCATCTCCGTCCTCAAGGACAGTCCGGCCGAGGGCAAACTGCACGCCGGCGACGTGGTGAAGTCGGTGGACGGGGCGGCGGTGCGGAAGCCCGGCGACGTCGCCAAGCTGGTCACCGAGCACAAGCCGGGGGAGAAGGTGCGTTTCGAGATCATCCCGGCGAAGGAGGCCGCGGCGGCGGAGAAGGCGAACAAGCCCGAGCCGAAGGCCGGTAAGACGGTCACCATCACCACCGAGAAAGCGCCACGGGACGACCGGGCGATCGTGGGGATCCAGGCCGGTGTGGACCACACGTTCCCGTTCAAGGTCGAGATCAAGCTCGCCGACGTCGGCGGACCGAGCGCGGGCCTGATGTTCGCCCTGGGCATCGTGGACAAACTCACCCCGGGGTCCCTGACCGGGGGCAGGTTCGTCGCCGGCACGGGGACCATAGACGACGCGGGCAAGGTGGGCCCGATCGGCGGGATCGGGCTGAAGACCATCGGCGCCCGGGCCAAGGGCGCCGAGTACTTCCTGACACCCGCCGACAACTGCGCCACGGCCGCCCGGAACGTGCCGGACGGCCTCACCCTCGTGAAGGTCGAGACGATGTCCGGAGCCGTGAAGGCGGTGGAGGACATCGCCAAGGGGAGGACCGGGGCCCTGCCGAAGTGCACGGCCGGCTGACCGTCCGCCCTCCGCGGGGCGGACGGCGCCCCGGCCGCGGCGGTTCCTAATCCTCGAAGGTGGCCGAGAGCGCCTCGGCGAGCCCCGGCACCAGACCGGCCCCGGTGAGCACCTCGCTCGCCGAGTCCTTCTCCCGCAGCCGCAGAGCCGACTCCCGGGTTCCGTCGCGCAGTACGCCGACCGTCATCCGGACCTCCTGGCGGTCCGGGTGCTCGGTGACCCAGCGGTTCAGCTCCCCCTCGTCCAACCCCTCGGGGACGGAGGCCTCCGCCGAGGGCGGCAGCATCAGGCGCTCCACCGTCATCGCACAGCCGGCCACCGCCTCCGGCCAGGCGATGGTGGCGAGGAACTCGTCGAGCGGGGTCCCCGCCGGGAGTTCCTCCTGCTCGACAGGGGTCAGTGAGGAGTCCGCCGCACCGTCCGCGACGCCGAGCTGCTCCGCGAGCGCCGGCTCCTGGGTGCGCAGCTGAGCGGTGTCCACCAGGGCGAACAGCCGGGCGGGCCGGTCCCAACCGAGCCCGGCGACGTACTCGTCGATCTCGAGCACGGCCCGGGTCAGAGGATGGGCCGCAATGGGGATGGAGTGGGTGGATTCGGGCGGCGTCGGGCCGCTGGAGGAGGACATGGCCAACATCTTGCCCTGTTCGTAACCGGAAACGGGAACTGGGTAAAGCTTGAGTAAGTTGCATGGGTGGGCCCTAGTATCGCGGGGCCCGCTCATACGACAGCGAATCTTCGAGGTGCGCACCTTGGCTTTCCAGATGCCGGACCGCGGCGGGGGCCCGACCGGCCCGCGGACCAGAGTCGGCCGACCATCCCGGCGGTCCAGAACCTTGCTGATAACGGTGGCCGTTCTGGCCGGGCTGGCCATGGCCTTCGTCATGTTCTCCGGCTTCTGGACGGACTGGCTCTGGTATCGCTCGGTCAACTTCTCCTCGGTCTTCACCACCACCCTCTTCACCAAGATCGGGCTGTTCTTCTCCTGCGGCCTGCTGATGGCGGTGGCGGTCGGGGTCAACATCTGGTTGGCCCACCGGCTGCGTCCACCGCTGAGCGCGATGTCCCTGGAACAGCAGAACCTCGACCGCTACCGGATCGGGATCGCCCCGTACAAGAAGTGGTTGCTGCTCGGGATCGCCGCCCTGATCGGACTCATCGCCGGAGCCTCCGCGGCCAGCCAGTGGCGCACCTGGCTGCTGTGGGTCAACGGCGTCCCGTTCGGCACCACGGACCCGCAGTTCGGCAAGGACGTCTCGTTCTACGCCTTCGACCTGCCGTGGTACCGCTTCATGCTGAGCTTCGGCTTCGCGGCGATCGTGCTCTCGCTGATCGCCGCCGCGCTGGTGCACTACCTCTACGGCGGGCTGCGGGTGACGAGCCCGGGGGCGAAGGCGACCGCGGCGGCCACCGGCCACCTCTCGGTGCTGCTCGGCCTGTTCGTCTCGCTCAAGGCGATCGCCTACTGGCTCGACCGGTACGGCCTGGCCGTGAAATCGAGCGACTTCAAGGCCACCGGCAACTGGACCGGTCTCCGCTACGTCGACGCCAACGCCTACCTCCCGGCCAAGACCATCCTCTTCTGCATCGCCGCCATCTGCGCGGTGCTGTTCTTCGCGACCCTCTGGCGGCGCACCTGGCAGCTGCCGGTGACCGGCTTCGGACTGATGGTGCTGTCGGCCATCCTGATCGGCGGGCTGTACCCGGCGATCGTCCAGAAGTTCCAGGTCCAGCCGAACGAGCAGGCCAAGGAGACGCCCTACATCCAGAAGAACATCGACGCCACCCGCGACGCCTACGACATCGCGGACTCCAAGGTGTCGGACTACGAGGGCAAGGTCGACGTCGACCCGAAGGACAACGAGAAGCTGCGCGCCGGGGCCGAGTCCACGGCGAGCCTCCGGCTGCTCGACCCGAACGTCGTCTCACCGACCTTCCAGCAGCTCCAGCAGGTGCGGGGTTACTACCAGTTCCCGGACACGCTCGACGTCGACCGCTACAAGGACGACAAGGGCAAGGAGCAGGACACCGTCATAGGCCTGCGCGAGCTGAACATCAGCGGCATCCCCGAGCGCAACTGGATCAACGACCACTTCAAGTACACGCACGGCTACGGTGCGGTGGCGGCCAAGGGCACCACCATCAAGTCCGGGGGCTCCCCGGACTTCTCCGAGTCTGACCTGCCGAGCGCCGGCCAGCTGGGCAAGTACGAGCAGCGGGTCTACTACGGTGAGAAGACCACCCAGTACTCCATCGTCGGCGGCCCCCAGCAGGAGCTGGACTACTCCGACGACAGCGGTGAGAAGCTGTACCGCTACACCGGCAAGAGCGGGGTCGACCTCGCCAACCCGCTGAACCGGGCGGCCTACGCGGTGGCGTTCAGCGAGCCGCAGATCCTCTACTCCGGCGCCATCGGCGACGGTTCGCGCATCCTCTACAACCGCACTCCCAAGGAGCGGGTCGAGGCCGTCGCACCGTGGCTGACGATCGACGGCGACGCCTACCCCGCCGTGGTGGAGGGGCGCATCAAGTGGATCGTCGACGCCTACACCACCTCCAACGGCTACCCGTACTCCTCCCGGACCACCCTCGGTGACACCACGGCGGACTCGCTGACCGACGGCGGACGCGAGGTGGTGGCCCAGCAGAACCAGGTCAACTACATCCGCAACTCGGTCAAGGCCACCGTGGACGCCTACGACGGCTCCGTGGACCTGTACGAGTGGGACACCGAGGACCCGGTGCTGAAGACCTGGAAGAAGGCGTTCCCGGGCACCGTCAAGGCGAAGAGCGAGATCGGCTCGGACCTGATGGAGCACCTGCGCTACCCGCAGGACCTCTTCAAGGTGCAGCGGGAACTGCTCACCCGGTACCACGTGACCAAGCCGGCGCAGTTCTACAGCGGCAGTGAGGTCTGGCAGGTGCCGAACGACCCGACGAACAAGTCGGGGAACTCGGTGCCGCCGTACTACCTCAGCATGAAGATGCCGGACCAGAAGTCCCAGACCTTCTCGCTGACGACCACGTTCACCCCGAACCGCCGGGACAACCTCGGCGCCTTCATGGCGGTGGACGCGGACGCCACCAGCAACGGATACGGGCAGATCAGGATACTGAAACTGCCGTCCAACACCACGGTGTCGGGTCCGCAGCAGGTGCAGAGCAAGTTCAACTCCGAGACCGACATCGCCAATGAGATCAACATCCTGCGGCGGGGCGACTCGGAGGTCGAGTACGGCAACCTGCTCACGGTGCCCCTCGACGGCGGACTGCTCTACGTCGAGCCGGTCTACGTCCGCGGAGCGGGTACCAACTACCCGCTTCTGAGGAAGGTCCTGGTCTCCTACGGCGACAAGACCGCCTTCAAGGACACCCTCAGTGAGGCGCTCGACGACGTCTTCGGCACCGAGGGCGCGCCCTCGGAGGAGCCGGAGAAGCCGTCGGAGAGTGACCCGGGCGACAACGACAGCGATACCGGAAAGCCTCCGGCCAAGGGCTCGGACGCGCAGAAGGCGCTGTCCGACGCGGCGAAGGCCTTCGAAGAGGGAGAGAAGGCCCTGGCGCAGCAGCCGCCGGACTGGGCGGCGTACGCGAAGGCGCAGAAGGACCTCAAGGCCGCGCTGGAGCGGGCGGCTGACGCCCAGAAGGGCGGCGACAAGGGCTAGAGCCGGTATCGGCCGGCCGAGCTCCACCCCGCGCCGTGATACTCTTTGATCAAGACGGCGCGGGGTGGAGCAGCTCGGTAGCTCGCTGGGCTCATAACCCAGAGGTCGCAGGTTCAAATCCTGTCCCCGCTACTGAAAACGAAAGACCCGGAGTCAACATGACTCCGGGTCTTTCGTTTGTGTGGGGTGACTTTGCTCCCGGAGTTTGGGCTATGCGCGTGTCGGGAAGTCGACAAAGCGTCGAAGTGACTTCACTGGCTGCGGTATACCAGGTGTACGCGGAGCTGCGGGTGGTGCGACGATGGCCCTTATGGGGGAGAAGGTAGAACTGCTGGAAACAGGCCGGTTTGCCGGACATTTCGATCGGGCGGAGGGTTATCTCACGCCGATCGTCGGCCCCCGCTGTGCCGACAGCAGCACCATCGCCGACCTGGAGGAGGAGTCCCGGCACCGCCGTGCCGCGGAGACCGGCGACCCCGAGGCGCTGAGCGTGCTCGGCGCCCTCCTGCTGCGCCGGGGGGACCTGGACGGAGCGGAGCCCCAACTGCGGGCCGCCAGCGCGGCGGGAGACCGCGCCGCGGTCAACAACCTCGGCGTACTTCTGCACCAGCGCGGGCGGACCGAAGAGGCCGTCGAGTGGTGGCGGATCGCGGCCGTCGCGGGCTCCGCCGCCGCGGCCCACGCGCTGGGCCGGCACTACCGGGGACGGGGGGACGAAACGGCGGCCGAGTACTGGCTGCGCCAGGCCGCCGAGTCCGGCCATGCCCTGGGCGCCTACGCCCTCGGCGACCTGCTGGAGCACCGCAGCGACGTGGGCGCCGGCCGCTGGTTCCGGGCCGCCGCCGAGCAGGGGCACCGGGAGGCCGCCTACCGTTTCGCCCGGATCCTGGAGGAGCGGCGGGAAGTCGGGGAGGGCGAGGCGGCCGACAGCACTCTGGGCAGCACACCCCGGAGGGCCGAGCACTGGTACCGGCAGGCCGCGGCCCGAGGCCACCAGCGGGCCGCTCTCCACCTGGGGAAGTTGCTGGAGGAGCGCGGCGAACTCCAGGAGGCGGGCCGCTGGTACCTCACCGCGGCGAAGGACGGCGAACCGCGCGCGGCCTGTGCGCTCGGGTTCCTGCTGCGTGACGCCGGGGACAGCGAGAGTGCGGCGATCTGGTGGCGGCGGGCCGCGCAGCACGGCGACGGCAACGCGGCCAACGCCCTGGGTGCGCTCCATGCGGACCGGGGGGAGCCGCAGGCCGCCGAGCGCTGGTACCGGGCCGCCCTGGACGCGGGCGACGTGAACGGCGCGTTCAACCTCGGCCTGCTCTGCGCCGGACAGGGCCGCACCACCCAGGCCGAGCAGTGGTATCGCCATGCCGCCTACGCGGGGCACCGGGAGGCGGCGAACGCCCTGGCGGTCCTGCTGCTCCAGCGAGAGGACGCGGCGGGGGCGGAGCCCTGGTTCTCCAAGGCCGCTGAGGCCGGCAGCGTGGACGCCGCCTTCAACCTCGGCATCCTCCACGCCGGGCGGGGGGAGGAGGCGGCGGCCCACCGCTGGTACGCCCGGGCCGCGGCCGAGGGCCACCCCGAGGCGGCGCTCCAGGTCGCCATCGCCCTCCTGCGGGACGGCGAGGAGCGGGACGCGGAGGGGCATCTGCGCTGCGCTGCGGGGGGCGGCAGCGCGGAGGCGGCCTTCCGGCTGGCCCTGCTGCTCCAGCGGCGGGGGCGGCAGACGCGGGGAGGCGCGGAGGAACCGGTCGGCGCGGTGGAGAACCCGGCGTCGGCCGAGGCCGAGGAGTGGTACGAGTGGGCCGCCGGCCGGGGTCACCTGCGTGCCCAGGTGCGCTGCGGCATGTTGGCGGCGGCCCGGGGCGAGTCGGTCCAGGCCGGTCGCTGGTACCGGATGGCGGCCGAGGCGGGCAGCGGTAACGGAGCCTTCAACCTCGGGGTGCTGCTGGCCCGTGAGGGCAAGGAGCCGGAGGCGGTGCTCTGGTGGCGGCGGGCGGCGGAGACCGGGCACGGGCGGGCCGCCCTCCGGCTGGCGCTGCTCGCGGCGCGCCGCGGCGATCTGGCCGCGGCGCAGGAGTGGTGCTCGCGCGCCGTGGAGTTGGGGCCGGCGGAGGTCTCCGAGCGGGCGGCGCGGCTGCTCGACGCGGTCCGGCAGGAGCTGTCGGCCTGAGGCAGGGTCCCGCTCCCCCTCCGGTCAGCTGATTTGCGCTGGTCGTCGGCGTGTGACTACAGTAGAAGCACAACGGCGCGGGGTGGAGCAGCTCGGTAGCTCGCTGGGCTCATAACCCAGAGGTCGCAGGTTCAAATCCTGTCCCCGCTACGAGAGAAGGCCCGGATCTCAGGATCCGGGCCTTCTGTTTGCCCCGGCCCGCCCTGGCCGCGCCGGATCATGCTCAGGGCCGGATCATGCTCAGGGTCGGCTCAGGTCTGCTCGCGAGGTGGGAGCCGGGGCGCCCCGGTGGCTCAGGGCTCCGCGCGGTTCAGGCCCCGGACGAGGGCGCAGGGTGCCGGTCGGCGCTGCACGAGGGGCAGAGCCCGTGGTAGGTCACGTCCACCGCCGAGACGGCGAAGCCGAAGCGCTCGGTGGCCGGGAGGTCGGCGAGGGGATCGCCCTCCGGGTGCACGTCCCGTACCAGCCCGCAGCCCCCGCAGACCAGGTGGTGGTGGGGGCGGTGGGCGTTCGGGTCGTACCGCATGGCCCGGCGATCGGTGCTCACCTCCAGCACCTCGCCCAGCGAGACCAGCTCTCCCAGGGTGTTGTACACCGTGGCCCGAGAGATCTCCGGCAGCCGCTCGGCGGCGCGCGCGTGCACCTCGTCCGCCGTCAGGTGGACGTGGTCTCCGCTGAGAACCTCGGCCACGACCCGTCGCTGGGCGGTCAGGCGCCAGCCACGTGATCGAAGTCGTTCCAGCAGGTCGCTCATGCTGCTCAGGGTAGCAGTGGGCATCTAACCATCGAGCGTGTGCAGTACTGGCTTCTGTCTTTACTTGGACTGTGTCCAATGTAAGGTTGTCATGGTCCCCGGTCAGGGGACCGGACAGCGGGTGGGCGGATCCAGCCCCGCCCGGTGTGCGAGCTACGGCAAGCGGCCGGCGGCCGCGGTCCAGGCCCTGCGCGGTCGACGAATCGGGCGTTTGCCGTTACGGCGGAGGGGGCGGGCCTGTCCAGGGGCCCGCCCCCTCCCGTCCGTACCACGGGACCCTCAGGTCAGGCCGTTGGGCCCAGATGGTCCAGGAGATCACGGTGGAGCAGCCCGTTGGAGGCCGCGGCGTCCTTGCCGCCCGGCCCCGGTACTCCGTCCAGGCCGGTGAACCGCCCACCGGCCTCCTGCACGATGACGGCGTTCGCGGCCATGTCCCAGAGCGAGAGCTCCGGCTCCGCGCACATGTCCACCGAGCCCTCGGCGACCATCATGTACGGCCAGAAGTCGCCGTAGCCGCGGGTCCGCCAGCAGGCGCGACTCAGCTCCAGGAAGCCCGCCAGCCGTCCGCGCTCCTCCCAGCCGCTCAGTGAGGAGTAGGCGAAGGAGGCGTCCCGCACCGAGGCGACCTCGGAGACCCGAAGCCGGGAGGCCGAGGTGAGGCTGCGGCCGCTGTAGGCGCCGCTGCCCTGGGCCGCCCACCAGCGCCGGCCGAGCGCCGGGGCCGACACGAGGCCCACCACCGGCTCGAAACCGTCCTCGCCCTGCACCATGAGGGAGATCAGCGTCGCCCAGACCGGCACCCCGCGCACGTAGTTCTTCGTGCCGTCGATGGGGTCGATCACCCAGCGCCGCGGGCCGCTGCCCTCGCTGCCGTACTCCTCGCCGAGCACCGCGTCGCGCGGCCGGGCTCTCCGCAGTGAGCTGCGGATGAGCTCCTCGGCGGCCTTGTCCGCCTCGCTCACGGGGGTCATGTCCGGTTTGGTGTCGACCTTCAGATCCAGCGCCTTGAACCGGTCCATGGTCGTGGCGTCGGCGGTGTCCGCCAGCACATGGGCGAGGCGTAGATCGTCGTGATAGTCGGGCATGAGCGAACAGTATCGACCCAGCTCACGCCGGGCTACACGGCCGTGTCCACACGGGGGACGCCGACGGGCCGTCAGTCGCCTTGACGGCCGCTGTCGGCGGGTCAATTCTTCTCCGTACGACGCTAGGTGAGCCGTGAGGCCTGGAGGCGGTATGCCCACAGCGCGCGAATCCCTGCTCGACGCCGCTTCGCGGGCGATCGCCGTGCGGCCCTGGTCCCGGGTGCGCATGGTGGAGGTGGCGGTGGCGGCGAAGGTGTCCCGGCAGACCCTGTACCACGAGTTCGGGGACAAGGAGGGGCTGGCCCGGGCGCTCCTGCGGCGGGAGGCCGACGTCTTCCTCGCTGGCGTGGAGCGGGTGCTGACCGCTCCCGGAGGACCGGACCCGGCCGAGCGCCTGGTGGCGCTGGCCGGATGGACGGTACGGACGGCGAGGGGCAGTCCGCTGCTGCGGGCCATGCTCACCGGCTGCTGGAGCGAGTGGCTGCCACGGCCGGCGTGGCCCGACGACACCCTCCGGCGGGGGCGCTCGTCAACCGGGCGGCGCGCGGACGTCCCGCCGCCGTCCCCGGCCGAACTCCTCGGCGAGGTCCGCGAAAGGGCGGTGGCGGTGCTGGCCGGGGGCCGGCACGGCCCGCTCACCGAGGAACTGCGGCGCGACGGTGAAGCGGTGCTACGGCTCGCGCTCTCCTGCGTGCTGGTCCCCGGCGGTGCCGAGGAGCGGGCGCTGCTGCTCCGCGGCTGCCGGGCCGACCGCGCCGGGCCGAGGGGGGCACCGGGTGCGCGGGCCGACGGCGCCGACCGGCGGTGACCCGGGGCCGGACGCCGAAGGTCCGGCGGCGGACGACCGCTGCGGTCCAGGTGCGGTTCAGTGGCTGGAGCCGGCGAGTTGCAGCCCGATCACGCCCAGAATGACCAGCGTGATCGACATGACCTTGAGCACCGAGACCAGGTCGTTGAGGAAGACCATGCCGTAGATCGCGGTACCGGCCGCCCCGATTCCGGTCCACACCGCGTACGCCGGACCGACGTCCAGCTTCTTCAGGGAGAGTGTCAGGAGACCGAAGCTGCCCAGCGCGAAGCAGCAGAACGCGATGGTCGGCCACAGGCGGGTGAAGCCGTGGGACAGCTTCAGGCAGACCGCGAAACCGGTCTCCAGCAGTCCGGCGACCACCACCAGGAGCCACGCCATCCCTCTGCCTCCCGAACGGTGCCTGCCCCGGCCCGCCGGTCGGCCGCCGGTGCCAAGCCGGGTGCGTGCCGCGGCTCTCCGGCAGAGCCACGCCGTGTACGGACGCACGGTAGCCGAGTGCGGCCGGACGGCAGCCGAACCTGGGAGCGTGTTCGATGCTCGAACCGGATCGGGGCGTTCCAGGAGCCGGGCCCGGCCCTCCGGGGAGGTTGCTCCTGGGCCGCCGAGGCTCGACCTCCGGGCCCGCGCGAGGGATCTCAGTCCCCGGCGCGGCGCTCCCGGCTCCGCAGCAGCCGGCGGAGCGAGAGCAGCCGCTCGGGGTCCGCGTGCCCCTCGGCGACCCAGCGGTCCAGGGCGCAGTCGGGCTCGTCGTGCCCGCACGCCCGGGGGCAGTCCGCGGTGCCGGGCTCCAGGTCGGGGAAGGCGAGGATGACCCGCGAGGGGTCGACGTGGTGCAGCCCGAAGGAGCGCAACCCCGGGGTGTCGATCACCCAGCCGTCGCCGTCCGGGAGCGGCAGCGCCAGCGCCGAGGTCGTGGTGTGCCGGCCCCGGCCGGTGACGGCGTTGACCCGGCCGGTGGCCCGCTGCCGCTCGCCCGGCACCACCGAGTTGACCAGGGTGGTCTTGCCCACGCCGGAGTGCCCGACGAAGACGGTGGTCCGGCCGGCCAGCCGCTCCCTGACGATCTCCGCCGCGGCCCCGGCCGCCAGTTCCTCGCGGCTGGTCACGATGTGCGCCAGACCGAGCGGCCCGTAGGTCTCCAGCAACTCGTCGGCCGGCGCCAGGTCGGACTTGGTCAGCACCAGCAGCGGCTCCAGGCCGGCATCGTAGGCGGCGACCAGGCAGCGGTCGATGAGCCGGGGGCGCGGTTCCGGGTCGGCCAGGGCGGTGACGATCGCCAGCTGGTCGGCGTTGGCCACGATCACCCGCTCGAAGGGGTCGGTATCGTCGGCCGTGCGGCGGAGCACCGAACGGCGTTCCCCGATCCGCACGATCCGGGCCAGGGTGCCCTCGTCCCCCGACAGATCCCCGACGACGGCCACCCGGTCCCCGACGGCGACGCTCTTGCGGCCCAGTTCGCGGGCCTTCATCGCGATCACCGTCCGATCCTCGACCAGGCAGGTCAGCCTGCCCCGGTCGATGGTGAGGACCATGCCCTCGGCGGCGTCCTCGTGCTTGGGCCGGATGTTGGTGCGGGGGCGGTTGCCCTTGCGGTTGGGCCGGACGCGTACGTCGTCCTCGTCGGGGTTCTTGCCGTAGCGGCGCATCGGGCCGGCCCTCAGCCCTGCACGGCTGGCCCGGCCGGGGCGGTCTCCGAACCCAGCATCCCGGTCCACAGCTCCGGGAAGTCCGGCAGGGTCTTCGCCGTGGTGGCGACGTTCTCCACCTGCACCCCTTCCACCGCGAGGCCGACCACCGCGGCCGCGGTCGCCAGCCGGTGGTCGTCATAGGTGTGGAAGACGCCGCCGTGCAGCGGACGCGGCCGGATGCGCAGCCCGTCCGAGGTCTCGGAGATGTCGCAGCCCAGGGCGCCCAACTCCTTGGTGAGTGCGGCCAGCCGGTCGGTCTCGTGCAGCCGCAGGTGGCCGACCCCGCGCAGCACCGACTCCGAGTCGGCGAGCGCGGCGACGGCGGCGATGCCGGGCGTCAACTCCCCGACGTCACTCAGGTCCACGTCGATGCCGTGCACGGAACCGCTCCCGGTGAAGGTCAGTCCGCTCTCGGTGAGCTCGCAGGAGCCGCCCATCTCGGTGAAGATCTCGCGCAGCGCGTCACCGGGCTGGGTGGTGTGGGCCGGCCAGTCGGGGATGGTGACCCGGCCGCCGGTGACCAGCGCGGCGGCGAGGAACGGCTGGGCGTTCGACAGGTCCGGCTCGACGATCAGGTCCCGGCCGAGCAGCGCGCTGGGCGCGACCCGCCAGACGTTCGGCTCGCCGCCGGAGTCGGGGGAGTCCACTGCGGCTCCGGCCGCCCGGAGCATGTCGACGGTCATCCGGATGTGCGGCAGGGACGGCAGGGTCTCCCCGGTGTGGCGCACCTCGACGCCCTGGTTGAAGCGCGGCGCGGAGAGCAGCAGGGCGCTGACGAACTGCGAGGACGAGGAGGCGTCGACTTCGACCGGTCCGCCGTCCAGCGCGCCGCCGCCGTGCACGGTCAGCGGCAGCGCGCCGCGGCCGTCGTCGTCGATGCGGGCGCCGAGGGCGGTCAGCGCGTCGATCACCCCGTGCAGCGGGCGCTCGTGGGAGCGGGGGTCCCCGTCGAAGCGGATGGGGCCGTCGGCCAGCGCGGCGACCGGCGGCAGGAAGCGCATCACGGTGCCGGCGTTGCCGACGTCCACGCTCGCCGGCCCGCGCAGGCCGGCCGGGATGACCCGCCACGCCTCCCCGCCTCCGCTGGGACCGCCGGCGCCGAAGTCGCTGCGGGAGGGGGCCTCCTCGATGCCGACGCCCATCGCGCGGAGCGCCTCGACCATCAGCAGGGTGTCGCGGGAGCGCAGGGGGCGGCGGAGCCAGCCGGGTTCGGCGGCGAGGGCGGCCAGCACCAGGCCCCGGTTGGTGACCGACTTCGATCCGGGCACGGTGACGGTCGCGTCGACGGGGCCGGGCGCGAGCGGAGCGGGCCAGGGGTCGGGGTGCAGGGAGGTACCGGTCATGAGGCTCACTTTAGTCGTTCGTAGTACGGGTCAAGTCTGATCAAAAACGGTGAGAGCGGCAAAGCGTGTGGGACGGAGAGAACTGGGAGTGATCAGCCTGGCCGCTCCGCCTCACCGGGGCCCGGGGGCGGGTCACCGGCCGAGCAGCCACCGCCCGCCGCCGATCAGCGCGCTGATCGAGACCGCGTGGAAGAAGAGGAGCCACACCGCGGCCGGGGCGTTGGTCAGCCGGGAGAGCTGGTCGGCGTCGGAGTCCGCGGCCCCCTCCCGCCGGCGCTTCCGCTGCAGTTCGAAGACCGGCCGCACACCGCCGATCAGCAGGAACCAGACGACGACGTAGGCGAACCCGGCCTGCACCTCGGCGTCGGTGAACCAGGAGACGAGGAAGAACGCGCCACCGGCGAGGACGACGGTCAGCACCCCGTAGGCGTTGCGGACCATCACCAGCAGGGCGGCGAGCAGGGCGGTGGCCCCCCACAGCAGCGCAGTGATGTGACCGGAGACCAGCAGTTCGGCCCCGCCGAGCCCGATCAGGGAGGGCGCGGTGTATCCGGCCGCGGCGGTGAGGATCATGCCCAGCCCGGTGGGCTTGCCCCGGGAGACGGTCAGCCCCGAGGTGTCGGAGTGGAGCCGTATGCCCTCCAGGCGGCGACCGCTGAGCAGCGCGACCAGCCCGTGGCCGGCCTCGTGGGCGATGGTCACCGCGTTCCGGCTCAGCCGCCACACCCGGTGCGGGAGGACCGCGGCGAGGGCGATCACCCCGGTGGCCACCACCAGCCAGGTGTCGGGGGCGGGCTGGATGCCGGTGACCCGGTCCCAGAGATCGCCGATGCTGCTGATGTTCTCCATGGGGCGGTCGGCTCCCTCGGGTCGAACGGGTGACTGGACGGGGTCCACGGGCGTCGTGGCAGTCTGGCAGGCATGTGCGGGAGATTTGCAGCCGGCCGTGGGCCGGAGGAACTCGTCGAACGGTTCGGGGTGGCGCGCTGGGACTCGGCCGAGACGCTCGCCCGGGACTGGAACGTCGCGCCGACCAAGACGGTCCACGCCGTACTGGAGCGGGTCGACCGCCGCTCGGGCTCCGGCGCACCGGTACGCCAGCTGAGGCCGCTGCGCTGGGGGCTGGTGCCCTCCTGGGCGAAGTCGCCGGATGTCGGGGTGAAGATGATCAACGCCCGGGCGGAGACCGTGCACGAGAGGCCTTCCTACCGGCAGGCCTTCGCCGCCCGGCGCTGCCTGATACCGGCCGACGGCTACTACGAGTGGGTCACCGGCGTCGATGAGCGGCGGCTGGAGGAGGCCGGCAAGCGGAAGCGCCCGCGCAAGCAGCCTTACTTCGTGACCCCGGTGGACGGCTCGGTGATGGCGATGGCCGGCCTGTTCGAGTTCTGGCGCGACCCCGCTCTGCCCGCCGACCATCCGCAGGCCTGGTGGGCGACGTGCACGGTGGTCACCACGGAGGCGGAGACCGCCCCGTTGGCAGGCGCCGGAACCAGGTCGGAGGACGGCCCCCGGGCGCTGGCGGACATCCACCCCCGGATGCCGCTGGTGCTGCCGGAGGACCGCTGGGACCCCTGGCTGGACCCCCGGACCGAGCAGGGGGAGCTGCGTTCGCTGCTGGCACCGCCTCCCGCGGGAGCCCTGCGGGCCTACCCGGTCTCCACCAGAGTCAGCAGCGTCGCGAACAACGGGCCGGAGCTGCTGGAGGAGCTCGAGGCCCCGGAGGAGTCCACGCTCTTCTGACCGGACTCCCGATCCGGCCCGGTGGGCCGGCGCCGCGGGCGGCCGGCCCGGAATAACCGGCGGATCGTTTCGGTTACGCCTGGAGATAGCACCGTTCGGTACGTCGGGCGACCGCTGCCGCCAAGGCGCCGGCGGGACCGCGAGCGGCATACCCGGTGACATCACGAGGAGAGGGAGTTCATCGCATGGGTTCGATCCAGTGCCCGCCCCGTCCGAGCTCGGATGCCAGGTGGTCCCGGGTGACGCTGGCGCAGGGTGCCCCCGCGGTGACGGCGGGTGGAGTGGATCGTCGTCTATCCTCCGATTCGGGCGGGTCGGCTGGCGGCCGCGCCGGGGCGTTGGAGGAGGTGGGTCAGGTCACTGGGACCGACGCAGGGCCGGAGCGGGGCGAGTCGGCGGAGGGCCGTGGCGGCCGGGAGGAGACGGCGGCGGAGCGGAACGCGCGCTTCGAACGTGACGCTCTCACCTTCCTCGACCAGATGTACTCCGCCGCGCTGCGGATGACGCGGAACCCGGCGGACGCCGAGGACCTCGTGCAGGAGACCTACGCGAAGGCCTACGGCTCCTTCCACCAGTTCCGGGAAGGCACGAACCTCAAGGCCTGGCTGTACCGCATCCTGACCAACACCTTCATCAACTCCTACCGCAAGAAGCAGCGCGAGCCGCAGCGCAGCGGAGCCGAGGAGATCGAGGACTGGCAGTTGGCCCGCGCCGAGTCGCACATGTCCACCGGGCTGCGCTCCGCCGAGTCGCAGGCGCTGGACCACCTGCCGGACTCGGATGTCAAGGCCGCCCTCCAGGCGATCCCCGAGGAGTTCCGCATCGCGGTCTATCTCGCGGACGTCGAGGGGTTTGCCTACAAGGAGATCGCCGACATCATGGGAACGCCCATCGGCACGGTGATGTCCCGGCTGCACCGCGGTCGCCGTCAACTCCGCGGCCTGCTGGAGGACTACGCCCGGGAGCGCGGGCTGGTTCCGGCGGGGGTCGGCGCTGCCTCGGGCGAGTCGCACGATTCGAAAGGCTCGCGCTCATGAGCTGCGGAGAACCGCACGAGACGGACTGCTCGGAGGTGCTCGACCACCTCTATGAGTTCCTCGACCGCGAGATGCCCGAGAGCGACCGGTCGAAGTTCGAGGTGCACATCGACGAGTGCTCCCCGTGCCTGGAGAAGTACGGACTGGAGCAGGCCGTCAAGAAGTTGGTGAAGCGCTGCTGCGGACATGACGACGTCCCCGGTGACCTGCGGTCGAAGGTCATGGGCCGGATTGAGCTGATCCGTGCCGGTGAGTCCGTCCCGGAGAAGAGCGTGCTGGAGCAGGCCGTCGCCGAGGAGCAGTCCCGAGGGTCGGCGGCCGAGGGCGGTGGGGGGTCCGCCGCCGGGGCGGGAGAGGCCCTGGCCTCCGGCGTCCCCGCCCCGGGGCCTGCGGACACCGAGGTGTCCGGTACCTCCGCGAGCCCGCCCGGAGCCGACCCCGCCTGAGAGCCGCTGGGCGGCGCAGGGCTCGGGGCGCGCCGCCGGTGAACACCGGACGCCGCCCGTCAGCTCCCCCTCGCTCCGTTTCCGACGTGTTCCCCCGGCCGGTCCGGGAACCCGCCCGTCGAAGGCTGGGGTCGCCGTCCCCGGGCCGGGTGCGGCGCCGCACGCGCACGGCCGGGGCCACGGGCGCCGGCCGGCGCCCACGATCGACATGGTTGGATGCGGGAGAAGGGGGTTCGAGGGGCGGCCGAAGTGGGCATGGGCGTCGATATCCGGGCTGAGACAGCGGCCGATGTGTGGCAGGTTGTCCTCAAGCAGGATGACGCCGTTCGGACCGGCTGCGGCGTCGGCGCCGACACGGCGGTCGGCTGATGCGCGGACAACGGATACGAGCGAATCGGCAGGCGAAATCGTGAGGATCTTCGGCAGGGCACGGCACCGGCCCTCCGCTTCGTGGCGGCAGGCGACCGATCGGGCGTTCACGCTGATCGGGGACGGCCGCTACGAGGACGCGGGCGCACTGCTCACCCGCGCCGCCGATCTGGAGCCCTGGCTCTCCGAGTCCTGGTTCAACCTGGCCCTGCTGCACAAGTTCCGCCACGACTGGGAGCAGGCCCGCTCGGCCGGGCTGCGCGCCGTGGCGCTGCTGGACCGGGGGACCGGCGCCCCCGACTGGTGGAACGTCGGTATCGCGGCCACCGCCCTCCAGGACTGGCCGCTGGCGCGCCGCGCCTGGCAGGCGTACGGGCTGCGGGTGCCGGAGGACGGCGGGCCGGCCGCCGAGCCGACCGGAATGGAGCTGGGCGGCGCGGCCGTGCGGCTCTCCCCCGAGGGGGAGGCCGAGGTCGTGTGGGGGCGCCGGGTCGACCCCGCGCGGATCGAGGTGCAGAGCATCCCGCTGCCGTCCTCCGGACGGCGCTGGGGCGAGGTGGTGCTCCACGACGGGGTGCCGCACGGCGAGCGGGTGACCGCGGCCGGTCCGGTGTACCCGGTCTTCGACGAGATCGAACTCTGGGCGCCCTCCGCCGTGCCGACCTGGGTGGTGCTCCTGGAGGCGGCGACCGAGGCTGACCGGGACGCGTTGGAGCGGCTCGCGGCGGACGCCGGCTTCGCCGCCGAGGACTGGTCCTCGTCGGTACGGCTGCTCTGCCGCACCTGTTCGGAGAGCAGGATGCCCAGCGACGAGGGCGAGGGCGGCCACCTGGACCCGCATGACCACAGCGAGCCCGGCCAGCCGGGGCCGCTGGGGCACCGCACCGACGGCGAGCGGTGGGCGCCGGAGCGGGAGTGCGGGCTCGCGGCGCCTCCGGGGCTGGTCCGGGGACTGCTGGACGGCTGGGTGGCGGACAGCCCGGACACCCGTGAGTGGCGCGATCTCGAAGAGGTCTGCTGACCGGGTCCCGTACCCTGTAGGGCGCGGCTCGGATCGACCGCGGCGGTTTCCCAGGAAGGCTTACGGCGGACATGGCTCAGCAGGGCAGCGGACAGCAGGCGGCGGACGAGGAGCCGTTGGAGTTCACCGACGACACGGTGGATGCCGCGGAGCGCGAGCTGGCACACCGGGAACGCGGCACCGCCCGCCCGATCACCGTGGTCGGCAACCCGGTGCTGCACAAGCGCTGCCGGGACGTGACGGAGTTCGGTCCGGAACTCGCCGCGCTGGTGGACGACATGTTCGCCAGCCAGCGGGCGGCGGAGGGTGTCGGACTCGCCGCCAACCAGATCGGTGTCGACCTGCGGGTCTTCGTCTACGACTGCCCGGACGACGACGGCGTCCGGCACGTGGGCGTCATCTGCAACCCGGTCATCGACGAACTCCCGGCCGAGCAGCGCCGACTGGACGACTCCAACGAGGGGTGCCTCTCGGTGCCCACCGCCTACGCCTCGCTGGCCCGCCCGGACTACGCGGTCTGCCGGGGACAGGACCTGGAGGGCAAGCCGATCGTGGTGCGCGGCACCGGCTACTTCGCACGCTGCCTGCAACACGAGACCGACCACCTCGAGGGCTATCTCTACATCGATCGGCTCGCCAAGCGCGACCGGAAGGACGCGCTGCGGCAGATGGCCGAGGGCACCCCCCGCTACGAGACCGTTCCCAACGACTGACGGCGCGGGGTCCGGCCCTTCGCGGCGGGTCCGCTGTCCATCCAGCCCCAGTCCGGCCCGGCGGTGGTCCGCCGGGCCGCTCGTGGTTCCGCGGTTACCCGACGTTGCCGGTTGTTGCCAGGCGGCACCGGTTGACGCGTGTTGACCTACCCGTCAGTCTCATGCACAGACCACTCATCGCCTGGGAGGACCTGTGCTCAGACGTACCCTGAGATTCGTAATTTCCTTTGTCATGGTCATGGCTGGCATGACCGCCGGTGTGGCGGCCACCGCGGGCACGGCGCACGCGGACGGCTGCTACACCTGGTCGCGGACGCTCAAGCAGGGCGCCACCGGCGCCGACGTGACGCAGCTCCAGATCCGTGTCGCCGGCTACCCCGGCACCGGTCAGGTGCTCGCCATCGACGGCTCCTACGGGCCGGCCACCGCCGCCGCCGTCAAGCGGTTCCAGGCGGCCTACGGCCTCTCCGCCGACGGCGTCGCCGGGCCGCAGACCTTCAGCAAGATCTACGCCCTGCAGGACAACGACTGCACCCCCATCCACTTCACCTACAGCGAGCTGAACCGCTGTAACTCGAACTGGTCGGGTGGGGCCGTCAGCGCGGCGACCGCCAAGTCCAACGCGCTGCGCACGATGTGGAAGCTGGAGGCGCTCCGGCACGCCCTCGGCGACAAGCCGATCCGGGTCACCAGCGGCTTCCGCTCCAAGTCCTGCAACAGTGCGGTCGGGGGCGCGTCCAACAGCCGTCACATGTACGGCGACGCAGCTGACCTGGGCGTCTCGCCGCACTCGCTGTGCACCCTGGCCAAGGCGGCCCGGAACCACGGCTTCAACGGGATCCTCGGCCCGGGCTACCCGGGTCACAACGACCACACGCACGTCGACCACCGTCCGAGCCGGTACTGGTCGGCGCCCACCTGCGGCGTCTGAGTCCCACGCGATGCCGGTCCGGTAGGACTACGGGGGCCCGGGGAGATGAGCCGGAGCTCCGCACCCGGGGCGTGAACCACCGCATCGCACAGGAGAGGCCCGCACCGCGCGACCGCGCGGTGCGGGCCTTCTCCGTCCGGAGCCCGCCCCGATCAGAAGTCGTCGTCGAAGGAGACCGAGCCCTCGACCGCCATCTGGTAGGAGGAGGAGCGTCGTTCGAAGAAGTTCGTCAACTCCTGGACGTTCTGGAGCTCCATGAAGGAGAACGGGTTCTGCGAGCCGTAGCGGGCGGGCAGGCCCAGGCGGCGCAGCCGCTGATCCGCGACGCACTCCAGGTACTGGCGCATGGAGGCGGTGTTCATGCCCGGCAGCCCGTCACCGCAGAGGTCCCGGGCGAACTGCAGCTCGGCCTCGACCGCCTCCTCCAGCATCGCGGTGACCTGCTTGGCCATCTCGTCGTCGAAGAGGTCGGGCTCCTCCTCCCGGACGGTGTCCACCACGGAGAAGGCGAACTCCATGTGCATGGACTCGTCGCGGAAGACCCAGTTGGTGCCGGTGGCCAGCCCGTGCAGCAGGCCGCGGGAGCGGAACCAGTAGACGTAGGCGAAGGCGCCGTAGAAGAACAGCCCCTCGATGCAGCCCGCGAAGCAGATCAGGTTGAGCAGGAATCGGCGGCGCTGCTCCCTGGTCTCCAGCCGGTCGATGTCCTCCACCGAGTCCATCCACCGGAAGCAGAACTGCGCCTTCTCCCGGATGGAGGGGATGTTCTCGACGGCGGCGAAGGCCGCGGCCCGGTCGTCGTGGTCGGGGAGGTAGGTGTCCAGCAGCGTCAGGTAGAACTGGACGTGCACCGCCTCCTCGAACAGCTGCCGCGACAGGTACAGCCGGGCTTCCGGGGAGTTGATGTGCTTGTAGAGGGTGAGCACCAGGTTGTTCGCCACGATCGAGTCACCGGTCGCGAAGAACGCGACGAGGCGGCCGATCAGGTGCTGTTCTTCGGGCGAGAGCTTGGCGAGGTCGCTGACGTCCGAGTGCAGGTCGACCTCCTCAACGCTCCAGTGGTTCTTGATGGCGTCCCGGTAGCGCTCGTAGAAGTGCGGGTAGCGCATCGGACGGAGAGTCAGCTCGAAGCCCGGGTCGAGCAGGTTCTTCACGGTGCTGTCGGTGGTGTCGGTCATTACTGGCAGGCCTCGCAGGACTCGGGGTTTTCCAGGGAGCAGGCGGCGGCTTCGGCGTCCGCGGTCTGCTGGGCGGGGAGGGCGGCGGCGCTGGCCGCGCCGTCCACGGAGCCGGCGGCCCGGGCGATCCGGGTGGCCGGTCGGGAACGCAGGTAGTAGGTCGTCTTCAGGCCCTTCTTCCAGGCGTAGGCGTACATCGAGCTGAGCTTGCCGATGGTCGGCGAAGCCATGAAGAGGTTCAGCGACTGGCTCTGGTCCAGGTAGGGGGTGCGGGCGGCGGCCATGTCGATCAGGGCACGCTGCGGGATCTCCCAGGCCGTCCGGTAGAGCTCCCGGACCTCCGCCGGCAGGCCCGGGACCTCCTGGACCGATCCGTTGGACTCGCGCAGCGCCTCCCGGGTCTGCGGGTTCCACCGGCCGAGCTCCTTGAGGTCCTCCACCAGGTAGGCGTTGACCTGCAGGAACTCCCCGGAGAGCGTCTCCCGCTTGAAGAGGTTCGACACCTGCGGCTCGATGCACTCGTACACCCCCGCGATGGAGGCGATGGTGGCGGTCGGAGCGATTGCCAGCAGCAGGGAGTTGCGCATCCCGGTCTCCGCGATCCGGGCGCGCAGCGCCGTCCAGCGCTCCGCCCACTCCGGCTCCGCGGCCGCGTCCGGGAAGTGGTCCGGGTGGAGGACCCCGCGCGCGGTGCGCGTCTCCGACCAGGCCGGGTGCGGTCCGTGCCGTTCGGCGAGGTCGCAGGAGGCCTCGTAGGCGGCGAGCATGATCCGCTCGGCGATCCTGGTGGAGAGCCGGATCGCCGCCGGGGAGTCGAAGGGGAGCTTCAACCGGAAGAAGACGTCCTGGAGGCCCATCACCCCCAGCCCGACCGGCCGCCAACGCTCGTTGGAGGCGGCCGCCTCGTCGGTCGGGTAGAAGTTGATGTCGACCACCCGGTCGAGGAAGGTGACCGCGGTGCGGACGGTCGCGTCCAGCCGCTCCCACTCCAGCTCGCCGTCCTCCCCGAGGTGCGCCGCGAGGTTGACGGAGCCCAGGTTGCAGACCGCGGTCTCCCCGTCGTCGCTCACCTCCAGGATCTCGGTGCAGAGGTTGGAGGAGTGGACGATCCGGCCCGGCTCGGCGGTCTGGTTGGCGGTCCGGTTGGCGGCGTCCTTGAACGTCATCCAGCCGTTGCCGGTCTGGGCGAGGGTGCGCATCATCCGGGCGTACAGCTGCCGGGCGGGCAACTGCTTGGCGGCCAGGCCCCGCTCCTCGGCAGCGCGGTAGGCGGCGTCGAACTCAGGCCCCCACAGATCGACCAGTTCCGGCACCTCGGAGGGGGAGAACAGCGACCACAGGGCGTCCACTTCGACCCGCCGCATGAACTCGTCCGGGATCCAGTTGGCGATGTTGAGGTTGTGCGTCCGGCGGGCGTCCTCGCCGGTGTTGTCCCGGAGTTCGAGGAATTCCTCGATATCCGCGTGCCAGGTCTCCAGGTAGGCGCAGGCCGCGCCCTTCCGCCGGCCGCCCTGGTTGACGGCAGCCACCGAGGCGTCGAGGGTGCGCAGGAACGGGACGATGCCGTTGGAGTGACCGTTGGTGCCGCGGATGAGTGAGCCACGGGCGCGGACCCTGCTGTAGGGCAGGCCGATGCCGCCCGCGTGCTTGGAGAGCCGCGCCACCTGGTGGTAGCGGCCGTAGATCGAGTCCAGCTCGTCCAGCGGTGAGTCCAGCAGGTAGCAGGAGGACATCTGCGGGTGCCGGGTGCCTGAGTTGAACAGGGTGGGGGAGCTGGGCAGGTAGTTGAGGCGGCTCATCAGCCGGTAGAGGTCGGCCACCTCCTCGACCGCCTGCGGGGAGTCGTCCGCAGCCAGTCCGCAGGCGACCCGGAGCATGAAGTGCTGCGGGGTCTCGATGACCTGCCGCGTGGTGGGGTGGCGGAGCAGGTAGCGGCTGTGCAGGGTGCGCAGCCCGAAGTAGCCGAAGCGGTCGTCGTTGCCCGCGGCGAGCGCGGCGTCGACCAGGGCGTCGAGCGCGTCCGCGTGCCGGGCGACGAAGGCGGCCGTCCCGTCGGCGATCAGACCTTCGCGGTGCCCGGTCGCCACCGACTCCGAGAAGGCTCCGGCGCCCTGCGTCGCCGCCTCCTCCGCGATGGCGCGGGTCAGCAGCCGGGCGGCCAGCCGGGAGTACTCCGGATCGTCCGAGATCAGCCCGGCCGCCGCCTCGGTGGCCAGGGCCCGCAACTCCGCCTCGTCCGAACCGGGATGGCGCCCCCGCAAGGCCGCGGCGGCGACCCGGCCCGGGTCGGTCGACGGCAGGTCGGCGGTGAGCTCGGTCAGGGTGCGCAGCAGCGCGGTGCCGGCGGCGTCGGTGCCGGAGTCCGTCGTGCCGGCGGCGGCGGTGACCGGAGCGGTGGCCTTCTGCGCGGCTGAAACGGGGTCGGCGGGCGCGATGGTCAAGGTGGTGCTCTCCCTCGCTCGTTGTCGCTCGCGAGGGTGGGGGCGCGACGGGCCGCGGAGGCGGTACGAGGGCGTCCGGAGAGGACGGGGGCCACACCACCGGCAGCGTCCGTCGGCTCATCCTCGGAGCCTGGACGAAATCGGCGCCCGGCGGTTTCCCGGGCGTCGGCTGCCGGCAGGTAGTTGGACTCGACAGGCATGCGAAAGTATGCCTGTCACACCATTGCGGGACAGTTCCGGACTCACACCGGATTCCCCTGCGTGGGCAGCGAGCACGAGCATACATCTTGTGGTTCGCTACGCCAGCGACCCCATATGTTGTGCTGCGATATGGCCGGTGGTCTTTGCAGGGGGACATCCGGCCGGTTCGGTGGCGGCCTTGCCAGCAGCGGGGTGGAAGACCGCCGAGGGGCGCGGAGTTTCCGTCTGGAATCGCCGGCGGCCGCCGCGGCGGGTCGCCGGCCCCACGGCGGTCCCCCGTCGGGCCTGGAGCCGCCTTGCGGGAGACAGGCCGAAGGCCGCCACCCCGGGGGTCGGTCCGGTGGGGTGGCGGCCCTCCTTCACCGATCTCCTCGATCGGCGTGGCCCGGCGGTCAGCGGTGACCGCTCATCGGTTCAGCAGCAGCGGAATCCCTCGCGTGGATCCGCTTCCCGGGCGTCGACGCGCCGCCGCTCGAAGTCTCGGCGGCTGAGCACCTCCGCCCCCGGATCGTGTGCCCGGGCCCGGGCGGCATAGCGCTCGTAGGCCGCCTCGCCGGTGGCCTCGCGCCAGAACCAGCGGGCGCGGGCCGCGAGATGTCGGAGGGCCGGGGCCCTCACGAGTCACCGCCCGAGCCTGCCCCGGAGCGCGGAGCGCCGCTGTCCGTTTCGCTCCGCTGCCGTGGGACCCCGCCCTCGCTGCCGACCCCGGCCGCCACCAGTTCGGCCTTCTCCTCGCGGGTGGCCCAGAGTTCGGCGGGTGCGACGATCTTCGACTCGGTGTACGGCGCCTCCTCCAGCCGCACGCTCCGCGGATCGCGGACGGCCTTCACGCAGATCCGGGCGGCGTCCAGCAGCACCAGGATGATCAGGATGGCGAAGAGCGCGGAAAGCACACCGTCCACGGTGGAGTTGGTGACGACGGTGTGCATGTCGTCCATGTTCTTCGCGGGGGCCAGCACCTCCCCGGCATCGATGCCGTCCTGGTAGACAGCGCGCTGGCTGAAGAAGCCGATCTTGGGGTCGTCGGAGAAGATCTTCTGCCAGCTGGCGGTCAGAGTGACCGCCACGTCCCAGAGCAGCGGGATGCCGGTCACCCAGGCCCATTTCAGCCGACCGGACTTGACCAGCAGCGTGGTGCACACCGCCAGGGCGACGGCGGCCAGCAGTTGGTTGGCGATGCCGAACAGCGGGAACAGCTGGTTGATGCCGCCCAGCGGGTCGTGGACGCCGACCCAGAGGAAGTAGCCCCAGGCGCCGACGACGACCGCGCTGGTGAACCAGAGCCCCGGCTTCCAGCTGACGTTCCGGAAGGGCTTGAAGACGTTGCCCAGGGTGTCCTGGAGCATGAAACGGCCGACCCGGGTGCCGGCGTCCACCGTGGTCAGGATGAACAACGCCTCGAACATGATGGCGAAGTGGTACCAGAAGGCCTTCATCCCGTGGCCGCCGAAGACCTGCGAGAAGATCTCCGACATACCCACGGCGAGCGTCGGAGCGCCACCGGTGCGGGAGAGCAGCGTCTCCTCCTCGACCGCCTTGGCGGCCGCGGCCAGTTCGTCGGGCGAGATGTTGAAACCGAGGCCCCCGACCGCCTGCGAGGCCGACTGCACGGTGTCACCGATGACGCCGGCCGGGGCGTTCATCGCGAAGTAGAGTCCGGGGTCGATGACGCAGGCGGCGACCATGGCCATCACGGCGACGAAGGACTCCATCAGCATGGAGCCGTAGCCGATCATCCGGACCTGGCTCTCCTTCTGGATCATCTTCGGGGTGGTGCCGGAGGAGACCAGGGCGTGGAAGCCCGAGAGCGCGCCGCAGGCGACGGTGATGAAGACGAACGGGAACATCGATCCGGCGAAGACCGGCCCGTCGCCCCGGGAGGCGAACTCGGTGACCGCGTCCATCTTCATGTTCGGCAGGGCGACGACGACGCCGATCGCCAGCAGGGTGATGGTGCCGATCTTCATGAAGGTGGACAGGTAGTCACGCGGAGCCAGCAGCATCCACACCGGCAGCACCGAGGCGACGAAACCGTAGACGACCAGCCAGATGACGAGGGTGCCGGGGGAGAGGGTGAAGGTGTCCGCCAGCGAGGAGTCGGCCACCCAGCTGCCGGAGACGATCGCCAGGAGCAGCAGCGCGACACCGATCAGGGAGACCTCGGTAACCCGGCCGGGGCGGAGTACTCGCAGGTAGAAGCCCATCAGGAAGGCGATCGGGATCGTCATCGCGATGGAGAAGGTGCCCCACGGCGAGCCGGCCAGCGCGTTGACCACGACCAGCGCCAGCACCGCCAGCAGGATGATCATGATGGCGAAGACGGCGATCAGCGCTGCGGCGCCACCGACCGGGCCGATCTCGTCGCGGGCCATCTGCCCCAGGGACTTGCCGTCCCGCCGCATGGAGAAGAAGAGCGTCACCATGTCCTGGACGGCGCCGGCCAGGATCACGCCGACGATGATCCAGATGGTGCCGGGCAGGTAGCCCATCTGCGCGGCGAGGACCGGGCCGACGAGCGGTCCCGCTCCCGCGATGGCCGCGAAGTGGTGGCCGAGCAGCACCCGTCGGTCGGTGGGGTGGAAGTCGACCCCGTCGTCCAGCCGTTCGGCCGGGGTGGCCCGGTTCTTGTCCACCTTCAGCACCCGGTTCGCGATGAACCGGGAGTAGAAGCGGTAGCCGATCGCGTACGAGCCGAGGGCGGCTGCCACCATCCAGGCCGCCGAGACCTCCTCTCCGCGGGAGAGGGCGAGCATGGTCCAACCGGCCGCGCCGATCAGGGCGACGACCGTCCAAGTAATCATGGTTCTGGGAGTGACGCTGCGCCCGGGGGTGCGCGGCGGGGCGGGCTCTGCCATGGCGAGGGCTCTCCGTTTCCTCTCCGAACGCCTTACGGCCCGGTGGCGCGATGGCGAGCGGGCTCCCGGCGTCGTGCGGCTCGTATCCGGCGTTGTCGACGGTCGACGACGCTCCGCGTCGCCTCCCTCCTCCGCCTTGGACCCGAAGCCGCACGACGCCGTTCGCCGATCCGCTCGCTACCGCGCGCCGAGTCGTCGTGTGGTGTCTGGAAATGTATGGCAGGGTCCTGCCAAACGTCATCACCCGTCCGCATACCGGAACGGAAACATTTGCCAAAGTCCCAGCTCAGCCGTTGTTCTGAATTCCAGTCAGGGCCACGGCCGGGCCGGCACTCGAGACTAATCGGACGGACGGCGGAGTCGGGCGATGAACTTGTACCGGTCTCCCCGGTAGACCGAGCGCACCCACTCCACCGGGGCCCCCTCCGCGTCCACCGAGTGCCGGGAGAGCATCAGCATCGGCAGCCCCACGTCGGTCCCGAGCAGTCCGGCCTCCCGCGGGGTGGCGAGCGAGGTCTCGATCGTCTCCTCGGCCTCCGCGGGGCGTACGCCGTAGACCTCCGCCAGCGCGGTGTAGAGCGAGCTGTACTTCACCAGGGAACGCCGGAGCGCCGGGAAGCGCTTCGCCGACAGATGGGTGGTCTCGATCGCCATCGGTTCACCGCTGGCCAGCCGCAGCCGCTCGATCCGGAGCACCCGCCCACCGGCCTCGACGCCGAGTGAGCCGGCCAGGCGGTCGTCGGCCACGACGTAGCCGATGTCGAGCAGTTGGGAGGTCGGTTCGAGCCCCTGGGCGCGCATGTCCTCGGTGTAGGAGGTCAACTGCAGCGCCTGGGCGACCTTGGGCTTGGCGACGAAGGTGCCCTTGCCCTGGATGCGCTCCAGCCGGCCTTCGACGACGAGTTCCTGGAGGGCCTGACGGACCGTCGTGCGGGATGTGTCGAACTCGGTGGCGAGGGCGCGCTCGGGCGGGACCGCGGAGCCGGGGGGCAGTCTCTCGGTCATCTCCAGGAGGTGCCGTTTGAGCCGGTAGTACTTCGGCACCCTCGCGACCCGCCTGCCGCCGGGCGATCCGGTCGACTCCTCCGCCACGGCCTCCTGTTCGTTCGCCATCCTCGGCCTTCCCGGCTCCTGTTCTGCTGCCGTCACCGGCTCCTCCGTACTTGGAGCTCCCAGGGGATCACGTCCGCCACACGGCACTCGGCGCATGTCGTTCGGAAACCGATCTCCGAATCGGGGCCCTCGGTGCCCCGATCGCGGCACGGCCCCTCCGCCGGTCGCGATTCCATCTTCGCAGGTGCGCAAGGCGAGCTGACACCCCCGTCTTCCGCAGAGCTCTTATACACCGCTCGACTCCGGCAAGAAGTCTTGACTCCTGGAAAGGTCTAGGCCAAGCTCTCGACTGGTCTAAACCATTAGCCGGGTGCGAGCTGTGGGGGCTCATACGCGGTCTGCCGAGGAGGGTGCTGTGAAGCGTCGGCTCATAGCGGCGACAGGTGTCGCGGCCATGCTGTTCACCGTCGCGGCCTGCGGGTCGGGCGACGAGGGTAAGAAGGCGGGGGACGGCTACGAGGGGCAGACGCTGACCGTCTGGACCATGGACGGATCAGCGCCCAAGGGATGGACGAAGGCGGTCACCTCCGAGTTCGAGCAGAAGACCGGGGCGAAGCTCAAGTTCGAGACCCAGCAGTGGAACGGCATCCAGCAGCGGCTGACCACCGCCCTGTCGGAGTCGGACCCGCCGGACGTCGTCGAGGTCGGCAACACCCAGACACCGGCTTACGCCCAGACCGGCGGCCTGGCCGACCTGACCGAACTCCGGAAGGAGATCGGCGCCGACTGGACCGAGGCGATCAACGCCTCCTCGGTCGTCGACGACAAGCAGTACGCCACCCCCTGGTACGTGGCCAACCGGGTCGTCATCTACAACAAGCGGATCTGGGCCGAAGCCGGCATCGACGCCCCGCCCAAGACCCGCCAGGAGTTCTTCGACGACCTGGCGGCGATCGAGGCGAAGACCGACGCCGAGCCCATCTACCTGCCGGGACAGAACTGGTACTTCTTCGACGGACTGCTGATCGGCCAGGGTGCCGACCTGGTGAAGAAGGAGGACGGCAGGTGGGTCTCCAACCTCGCCGACCCCAAGGTCGGCAAGGCCATGGAGATCTACCGCGAGTACCACTCCTTCAGCGACGCGCCCAAGGACAAGGACGAGGCGACCCCGCAGCAGGCCGAGGTCTTCGCCAAGGGGAAGACCGGAGCCTTCATCGGCATGGGCTGGGAGGCGGCCACCGCCGTCGAGGCGAACAAGTCCCTGGAGAAGGACATCGGCTACTTCACCATCCCCGGTGAGAAGGCCGAACGGCCCGAGGGCGTCTTCCTCGGCGGCTCCAACCTCGCGGTGGCCGCGCTCAGCGAGAAGCAGGAACTGGCCAAGGAGTTCCTCCGGATCGCGCTCTCCGACAAGCACGAGGGAGCGCTGGCCAAGGAGGCCGGAGTGATCCCCAACAAGGACTCGCTCCGCGACCAGCTGGCCGGCAACCCGGCAGCCGAGGCCGCCGCCCCGGCTGCCTCCTTCGGCGGGACCACCCCGCTGATCCCCGGTTGGGCGGCGGTGGAGAACCCGCCGAACCCGATCAAGAGCTACATGACCGCCGTACTGAAGGGCGTACCGCACCGGGAGGCGGCGGCGAAAGTCGAAGCCGAGCTGAACAAGCGGCTGGCGCAGCAGTAGTTCGAGCCGGCCGGAGGCCGCTCGCCGGAATCCGGCGGACGGTTCCCCGGACGGAGGTGCTCCGCGCCGCCCCGGCCCACAGCCAGGCAGGGTCGGCGCGGAGCGCCGGGCACCAGGCTTCCAGCGGCGCGCCAGCCGCACCACGGCGGCCCGGGGACACCGTTCCCGGGCCAGGAGGAGACGGCGATCATGTCTGGGCGATCCGAAGGAGTGGCGGTCGACCACTCGGTCGGGGCGGGGAAGGTGACGGCGCCGTCCCCGGGCGACCCACCGCAGCCGAGCGGTTCGGGCCGACCGGAACAGGGCCCACCGCGGCCTGCCGGGGGGCGGACCCCCGGCCCCCGGCGCGCCCCGTACCTGCTGATCCTCCCCGCGGTCGCCGTCACCCTGCTGCTCCTGGGCTGGCCGCTGCTGGAGAACCTGCTGCTGTCCTTCCAGAACATGAACGCCCGGCAGCTGATCCTGCACCTCACCGAGTGGAACGGTCTGGACAACTACCGGGAGAGCCTGGGCAACCCGGAGTTCTGGAAGGTCACCGGCCGCACGATCCTCTTCACCCTGGTCAACGTCGTCCTGATCATGGCCCTGGGAACGCTCACCGGGCTGCTGCTGGCCCGCCTCGGCGGGCGGATGCGGCTGCTGCTCTCGGTCGGCCTGGTGCTCGCCTGGGCGATGCCGGTGATCGCGGCAACCACGGTCTACCAGTGGCTCTTCGACAGCCGCTTCGGGGTGGTCAACCACGTCCTGGACCGGCTCGGCTGGCACGCGATGGCCGACTACAACTGGACCGGGGAGCAGCTCTCCACCTTCTCGGTGGTCACCCTGCTGATCGTCTGGCAGTCCGTGCCCTTCGTGGCCTTCAACCTCTACGCGGCCACCACCACCATCCCCCGCGAGCTCTACGAGGCGGCGGAGCTCGACGGCGCCGGACCGTTCGGGCTGTTCGTCTCGGTGACGCTGCCGTTCATCCGACCGTTCCTCTTCGCCACCACGTTCCTCGAGGTCATCTGGGTCTTCAAGTCCTTCGCCCAGGTCTTCGCGATCAACGAGGGCGGGCCGGACCGGCTCACCGAGACCCTGCCCGTCTACGCCTTCGTCGAGGGCCTGGGCAACCAGCACTTCGGGGCCGGGGCGGCGATCTCCGTCCTCACCATCCTGATCCTGCTCGCCCTGATGTCGTACTACTTCCGCATCGTCCTGCGCCAGGAGGAGGAAGCTCCGTGAGGCGTACACCCTTCGGCCGGATCTGGCCCAACGTGCTGGCGGTCGTCCTCTGCGCCGGCTTCCTCTTCCCCGTCTACTGGATGTTCAGCACCGCCTTCAAACCGAACTCCGACATCATCGCCGAGACCCCGGTCTGGTTCCCCACCGACGCCACCCTCGGGCACTTCCGGAAAGCCGTCGCCGCCGAGCACTTCTGGACCTTGGTCCGCAACTCGCTCACCGTCACGGTGAGCGCCGTGCTGCTCTCCCTGGCGATCGCGCTGTGTGCCTCGTTCGCCATCGCCCGGATGCGGTTCAAGGGGCGCCGCGGCTTCATCCTCGCCGTGATGATCGCCCAGATGGCCCCCTGGGAGGTCATGGTCATCGCGATCTACCTGATCGTGCGCGACGCCGACCTGCTGAACGGGCTGCTGCCGCTCACGGCGTTCTACATGGTGATGGCGCTGCCCTTCACCATCCTGATGCTGCGCGGCTTCATCGCGGCCGTGCCCGAGGAACTCGAGGAGTCGGCGATGGTGGACGGCTGCACCAGGCCGCGCGCCTTCCTCAAGGTGATCCTCCCCCTGCTCGCCCCCGGGCTGATGGCCACCTCCCTCTTCGGCTTCATCACCGCCTGGAACGAGTTCCCCCTGGTACTGATCCTCAACAAGGACCCGGAGGCGAAGACGCTCCCGCTGTGGCTCTCCCAGTTCCAGACGGCCTTCGGGGACGATTGGGGCGCCACCATGGCGGCGGCCTCCCTCTTCGCCCTCCCGATCCTGGTGCTCTTCTTGTTCCTGCAACGCAAGGCGGTCGGCGGTCTCACCTCCGGCGCAGTGAAGGGATAGTGAGACGTGACCACCCAACCGCCCGTGACCGAGGACCGCGAGACGCTCACCCGCGACGCCCTCGCCGTACTCCAACCCGGATTCACCGGCACCACCGCCCCCGACTGGCTGCTGCGCCGTATCGGCGAGGGGCTCACCGCGGTGGGGCTCTTCGGCCGCAACATCGCCTCCCCCGAGCAGCTCGCGGCGCTCACCGCGCGACTGCGCGAGGAGCGCCCGGACCTGCTGGTGGCGATCGACGAGGAGGGAGGCGACGTCACCCGCCTCGAATCCCGCACCGGCTCCTCCTTCCCCGGCAACCTCGCCCTGGGCGCCGTCGACGACCCGGAGCTGACCGGCGCGGTCGCCCGCGAGTTGGGTCGGCGGCTCGCCGACTGCGGAGTCAACCTCAACTGGGCGCCGTCCGCCGACGTCAACTCCGACCCGAACAACCCGGTCATCGGGGTGCGTTCGTTCGGCTCCGCACCGGAGCTCGTCGCCCGGCACACCGCCGCCTACGTGGAAGGGCTGCAGGACGCCGGGGTGGCCGCCTGCACCAAGCACTTCCCGGGCCACGGCGACACGGCCGTCGACTCCCACCACGACCTGCCCCGGATCGACGCAGACCTGGAGACCCTGCACGGCCGGGAGCTGACCCCCTTCCGCGCCGCGGTCGCGGCGGGTACCAAGGCCGTGATGAGCGCCCACATCCTGCTGCCGGCGCTCGACCCGCGCCACCCGGCGACCCTGAGCCGGGCCGCGCTCACCGGCCTGCTACGGGCACCGGTCAGCAGCGGCGGCCTCGGCTTCGAGGGGCTGATCGTCACTGACGGCATGGAGATGCGGGCCGTCTCCGGCAGCTACGGACTGGAACGCGGCAGCGTGCTGGCGATCGCCGCCGGAGCGGACGCCATCTGCGTCGGCGGCGGACTCGCCGACGAGGGCACCGTGGACCGGCTGCGGGACGCGCTGGTGGCTGCGGTCGACTCGGGCGAACTGCCGCGCGAACGGCTCGCGGACGCGGCCGACCGGGTGCGGGCGCTCGCCCGGTGGACGCTGACCGCCCGGGGCCTACCGACCCCCTCGGGCACCTCCGACCACGCTCCGGAAGTGGGACTGGCCGCCGCCCGCCGGGCGCTCCGAGTGGTTCCCGGCGGCGGGGCACCGTACCGGCCGCTGGCCGAGGCGCCCTATGTGGCGGTGTTCAGCCCGCGGCCGAACATCGCCGTCGGCGACGAGACCCCCTGGGGCATCGCCGCGGAACTGGAACGGCTCCTGCCGGGCACCCGGAGCGGACGTTTCGACCCCGACGCGGCCCAGGCACACGGGGTGCCCGCGCTGGTGGCGAATGTGCTGGAGGCCGCGGCTGACCGTAGGATCGTCGCAGTGGTACGCGATGTCCACCGCCACCCCTGGATGGCCGAGGCACTGGGTGCACTGGTCGCCGCCCGGCCGGAGACGGTCGTGGTCGAGATGGGAGTGCCGGGCGCCCGGCCGACCGGGGCGCTGCACATCGCCACCCACGGGGCCGCCCGCGTCTGCGGACGGGCCGCCGCGGAGGTCATCCTCGGCAGGGACGCCGGCCACTGACGGCCGTGGACCGCACACACAGCGACTGGAGGCACCCAGAGATGTCGGCCACCACCCCGACCCAGCAGCACAGCGAGCAGCCGGGCCGAATCATGGCCCGGGAGGTCGCGGAGCAGCCCGCCGTGCTGCGCCGGCTGTTGGCGGAGGGCGCGCCCAGGATCCGGGAGACCGCCGAGCGGATCGCCGCGCTCGACCCCCGCTTCGTGCTGCTCACCGCGCGCGGCACCTCCGACAACGCCGCGCTGTACGCCAAGTACCTGCTGGAGACCCGGTGGGGCAGGCCCTGCGGACTGACGTCGATGTCGGTCACCACCGTCTACGAGGCGCGGCAGGACCTCGCCGGGGCCCTGGTGATCACGGTGAGTCAGTCCGGCGGCTCCCCGGACCTGGTGGCCTCCGCCGAAGCCGCCCGCGCGGCCGGCGCCGTCACCCTGGCGGTGACCAACAACGCCGACTCTCCCCTGGCGCGGGCCTGCGAGTTCCACATCGACGTCCTCGCCGGGCCGGAGAAGGCCCTCCCGGCCACCAAGACCTACACCGCCGAACTGCTCGCCCTCTACCTGCTCGCCGAGGGCCTGGCGGGCGGGGACGGCGCGGCCGCCACCGTGCTGCCGGACCTCGCCGTCCAGGTCCTGGACCGGGGCGAGGAGGTCAAGGCGCTCGCCCAGCGCTACCGGTTCGCCGAGCGGATGGTCCTCACCTCCCGCGGTTACAGCTACCCGACGGCCCGGGAGGCCGGGTTGAAGCTGATGGAGACCAGCTACATCCCGGCGCTCGCCTACTCCGGGGCGGACCTGCTGCACGGTCCGCTGGCCATGCTCGACAGCCGCTCCCCGGTCATCGCCATCGTGAACGACGGCAGGGGCGGAGCGGCGCTCCAGCCGGTTCTGGAGCGGCTGCGCGGCAGCGGTGCGGACCTCGTCGTGGTGGGAGCCGAGGAGCAGGTGGGGCCGGAGTCCGCCTCGGCCGGGTTCGCACTGCCGACCAAGGGCGTGCCCGAGGAGATCCAGCCGATCCTGGAGATCCTGCCGCTGCAACTGCTCGCCTACGAGGTCACGCTCGCCCGCGGCCAGGACCCCGACGCCCCCCGTTCCCTGGCCAAGGTCACCGAGACCCGCTGAGCGGTCTTCCGGCGGGCTCTGCCGGTTCGTGCAAACAGTTCCCGCCGCGAACACATGGACAGTCCGTACTGGTCTAGTCCACAATCGAACAGGACATCCGCTCTCCACCGCACAGGGAGGGCGGAGAGGCACCCCCAGCACGGCCTGCCCTGACCGTGCCCGGTGCCTCCGGTCGGTCCGATCGGCCGCGGGGCCCGCACACCCCGGTTCGGCGAGATCGGCCGACGTCAGCTCCGGGCTGCGGTGCCGGACGGGTTGAGGGTCCCGTCCCGGCGCCGCGGCCCGCGGGCCCTTCGGGGCGCCGCCGGTAGGCTCGCGTACGTGCCCTCCATGAACGAACTCGTCCGCCAGCACACCGACCTCGGGGAATCCGACGTCGAGTGGTTCCACCTGCTGGTCTCGGAGTGGCAGCTCCTCGCCGACCTCTCCTTCGCCGACCTGGTGCTGTGGGTGCCGACCCGGGACGGGACACGCTATGTCTCGGTGGCCCAGATGCGCCCCAACACCGGCACGACCTCCTACCAGAACGACATGGTCGGTCATCTCGTCCCGCGTGGCCGGCGCCCCATGCTGGACGCCGCCCTGGACGAGGGGCGGATCGTCCGCGAGGGGGACCCCGAGTGGCGGGAGGAGGTACCGGTGCGGGTCGAGTCCATCCCGGTCCGCCGTCAGGGGCGGGTGCTGGGGGTGATCGCCCGCAACACCAATTTGCTGACCGTCCGGACCCCGAGCCGGCTGGAGCTCACCTATCTGCAGAGCGCCTCCGACCTGGCCCGCATGATCGCCGACGGGACGTTTCCCTTCCCCGAGCAGCAGGTCGACATGGACGCCTCCCCCCGGGTCGGGGACGGGCTGATCCGGCTCGACGCCGAAGGGATCGTCCAGTACGCCAGCCCCAACGCACTCTCCGCGTACCACCGCCTGGGGCTCGCCGCCGACCTGGTCGGCCGCCACCTCGGTCAGACCACCGCGGAACTCGTGCCGCCGCGCCGGGGGCCGGTGGACGAGGCGCTGGTCAGACTGGCCAGCGGCTGGGCTCCGCGGGAGTTCGAGGTCGAGGGCGAGGTGGGCGTCATCCAGTTGCGGGCCATCCCGCTCAAGCCCAAGGGCAACCACATCGGTGCGCTGGTGCTGCTCCGCGACGTGACCGAACTCCGTCGCCGGGAGCGCGAGCTGATCACCAAGGACGCGACCATCCGGGAGATCCACCACCGGGTGAAGAACAACCTGCAGACCGTCGCCGCGCTGCTGCGGCTGCAGGCCCGCCGGATGGGCGGCGCGGAGGCGGGCGGCAGCGCCCGGGAGGCGCTGGAGGAGGCCGTTCGCCGGGTGGGATCCATCGCGATCGTGCACGAGACGCTCTCCCAGAACCTCGACGAGCGGGTGGAGTTCGACGAGATCGCCGACCGGGTGCTGGCGATGGTGGCGGAGATCTCGCCGGGGCGGGTCACCGGCCGCCGCACCGGCCGGTTCGGCGTGCTGGAGGCAGAGGTCGCCACCCCGCTCGCGATGGTCCTCACCGAGGTGTTGCAGAACGCGCTGGAACACGGCTTCGGCCCCAACGAACAGGGCACCGTGGAGGTGTCGGCGACCAGGGAAGGACCGTGGGGGCGGCCTCGGTTGCGGGTGAAGATCGAGGACGACGGGTGCGGCCTGCCCCAGGACTTCGATCCGCGCAGCGCCGGCAACCTGGGGCTGCAGATCGTGCGCACCCTGGTCGAAGGCGAACTGGGCGGCGGCTTCGAGATGGCGCCGGCGGCGGAGCGCGGCACCCGGGTGGTGCTCGACATCCCGGTGCGGGCCGAGGGGGCCGAACGCCACGGGGACCGAACCGGGCCGCTCTGAAGCCGACGGTCGGCACGTGGAATTTCCGCGACCGGGCGGTTTTCTGCGGCGTGGTTTTCGAACGGCGGTTTCTGGCCGGCGGTTTCGGGACGGTGTTTTCCGAACCCGGATTCCTGAGTCGCGATTCCCGGGCTGCGAGCCCTGATTCGTTCCGGACCCGGGTTCTGGAGTCGGTCCTTCGAAGGCCCGACTGTCGACCGCGGTTTCCTGGGTCTGTGCGTGGCGTCCGGTCGGCCAGGCCATCACGCGTCGACAGCACTGAGCCCCGACCGTATCGCTACGGTCGGGGCTCAAGGCTTCGTGCGCATCGGGGGTACTGCGCGCTGCGGTTCGAAGCCGGGTTGGGGTGGTACTCGCGGTCAGATCCTGCCCGTCAGGTACACACCATCGCCCTGATCGCCGAGGGGCGTCGTCAGGCGCTTGCGTTACGCGCCCGGTTGCGGGCGGCGCGGCGCTTCATCGCGCGGCGCTCGTCCTCGCTGAGGCCACCCCAGACACCGGAGTCCTGGCCGGACTCCAGCGCCCACTGCAGGCACTGCTCCATGACGGGGCAGCGACGGCAGACGGCTTTGGCTTCCTCGATCTGCAGGAGCGCAGGACCGGTGTTGCCGATGGGGAAGAAGAGCTCGGGGTCTTCCTCGCGGCAAACGGCGCGGTGACGCCAGTCCATGGCTGCTCCATCTCCTTGTAATAACAGCAGGTTTGCTTGTGAATGTGAACGCTTTCACGAATCCTTCCGCACGATACGGGGCCGTCGTCCAGTGGCCTGGTTTCGGGCCCAGTGAGATGAGGAAGGGGGTTCGGGCTCTCAAGGGGGCCGTAGTGCGGGCCGTCCCGATCGCCATGAAGAGCCTCGCAAACCTCAGCGGCGGATACAACCCCTACTGGAAAGTTTTTTTTGAATCCTTGGTGTCGTGTCCGTCACAGCCCTACTTCCAGTGGGTGGAAGCCAGCCTAAACGTTCGAGTGAAAGGACTTTGTGGGCTTCCACTCACACAATCACACGCAGTGCACGGCGTACACCTGTGAACGTCACGCTAGAACGCAGTCCTAGGTGGTCACCGTCCATCTGAAACGGCAGTGGCGCCTGCGAATGCAAGGTGAAGTCGGTCAGGTCGTGCAGCGAGGTCGCGTGCTTTCCGTGCGGCCCCTGGTCGGGGGAGGAGAGCAGCAGTTGGGCCCCGTAACGGGCCAGGGCGAGGGGGGACAGACTCCGCAGCCCGAGGACGTCCAGGGCCGTGTCGAAGGAGGCGCCCGGGGAGGCGTACAGCGGACGGTTCCCCAGGTAGGTCCAGGGCGCGGTGTTGCAGACTATCGACAGGACCAGGTCCTCGACCGGTTCCGCTCCGGGCCGCCGCAGGCTGATGGTGCCGGCGCGCCGCCGGTTCTCCCCGAGGAACTGCCGCACCAGCTGGCGCACGTACAGCGCGTGGGTCGAGCGCTTCCCCCGCTCCCGCTGCTGTTCCACCCTCCCCACCACGCCGGCGTCGAAGCCGAACCCGGCGCAGAAGGTGAACCAGCGCGACGGCACGCCCTCGTCCGCACTGCCGGGGGTGCCGGCGGCCAGACCGAGGCCCACGGTCCGCTCGCTGCCGTTGTGGAGCGCGTCCAGCAGCGCGCCGGTGGCCTCGACCGCGTGGTTCGGCAACCCCAGCGCGCGGGCGAAGACATTGGTCGAGCCGCCCGGGACCACGGCGAGTCTTGGTAGCGCCTCCGGGTCCGGACCGTGGTGCAGGAGGCCGTTGACGACCTCGTTGACGGTTCCGTCCCCGCCCAGGGCCACCACCAGTTCCACCTCGCCGCCCTCGGCGGCCCGCCGGGCCAGATCGCGCGCGTGGCCCCGGTACTCCGTGGTGGCCACCTCGAGCTTCAGATCACTCGCGAGCGCGTGCGTCAGCACGTCCCGGGTGCGGGCACTGGTGGTGGTTGCTGCCGGGTTGACCACGAGTAGTGCGCGCATGCCCAGCAGCCTACCCAGGTGCTCTCCGTGCACCCAGCTCCGGCACCGCCGCACGCCACCGCCGCCGGGCCTGGCGTTACCCTGCTGGGGTGAGCAGTCAGCGAAACCGCAGCACCGAGGAACAACGCCCGGCCGGACCGCGTCCCGCCCGACTCGCCGCCGCGGCGGCGCTCACCGCCGTCGAGGGGCTGCTGCTCGTCGGCTTCGGCCTCTACATGCTCGTCATGGGGCTCTTCGGCCACCCGGGCAGCCCCACCCAGGCCGAGACCGGCGGGGTCACGCTGCTCCTGCTGGGGGCGATCCCGCTGATCGCCGCGCGCGGGCTGCTGCTGCTGCGCCGCTGGAGCCGTGGGCCGGCGATCATCACCCAGATCATGGCGGTCCCCGTCGCCTGGACGCTGGTGACCTCGGGAGGGGCCGTGACGGTCGCCGGAGTGGCGCTCGGTGCCGCGGCGCTGACCGTCCTGGTGCTGCTCGTCAACCCGAGGGCGACCGAGGCGCTGGGCATCGCGCCGCGCGACGCGTAGCCCCGCCGCCGCACCACGGCGCGGGCCCCTGGGACCCGTTGCCGTCGGTGGCTCCCCGTTCAGGCTGACAGACGGTCGTCAGGGGAGAGGCGTCTCGCGCGATCAGGTGCCGCGCAGTGCGCGGAGGCGTCGGGGAGGGACGGATGACCGTCCCTCCCCGACGCCGCTCCGGGCTCGATCTGGGCCCTTCGACGAGCCATCCGCCTCGGGGCTACTCCTCGACGAGCAGCCGTTCCCGGAGTTGGGCGAGGGTCCGGGCCAACAGCCGGGAGACGTGCATCTGGGAGATGCCGACCTCCTGGGCGATCTGCGACTGTGTCATGTTCCCGAAGAAGCGCAGCAGCAGGATCTTCTTCTCGCGCGGCGGCAGCTCCTCGAGCAGCGGCTTGAGCGACTCGCGGTACTCGACGCCTTCCAGCGCGTCGTCCTCGGCGCCGAGGGTGTCGGCCACGGCCGGGGACTCGTCGTCGGTGTCGGGGACGTCCAGGGAGAGCGTGCTGTAGGCGTTGGCCGACTCCAGCCCCTCCAGCACCTCCTCCTCCGAGATGGCCAGGTGCTCGGCGAGCTCGTGCACGGTCGGCGACCGGCCGTGCCGCTGCGACAGTTCGGCGGTCGCGGTGGTCAGCGAGAGCCGCAGTTCCTGGAGCCGGCGGGGTACCCGAACCGCCCAGCCCTTGTCGCGGAAGTGCCGCTTGATCTCGCCGACGACGGTCGGGGTGGCGTAGGTGGAGAACTCCACTCCGCGATCCGGGTCGAAGCGGTCGACCGATTTGATCAACCCGATGGTGGCCACCTGGGTCAGATCGTCCAGCGGCTCCCCGCGATTGCGGAACCTGCGGGCCAGATGCTCCACCAGCGGCAGGTGCAGCCGCACAAGGTGATTGCGGAGCTCGGCGCGTTCGGGTGAGCCGTCGGGCAGCTCCCGAAGGCGCAGGAACAGCTTCCGGGCCCCGGCGCGGTCCTGCGGATCGTGCCGCCGCACCGGCTCGGGTTCAGGAACGCGGTCGTGCCGTACTTCCTGCTGGGACCCGGCTTGCTGCTCCATCTGGTCCGCCCGCTCCGCCTGCTGCTCCGGGATGGCCGCACTGGGCACCACCCGCGCGATGTGCCTCTCGTCCTGCACCGGCCTGCCCGCCCCCTTCGTCACAGCTGTCCGGGAACCGCGCCGCGTTTTTTGTACAGGCTGATGCTGACCGTGCGGTCCTCCTCGACCGACGAGTCGACCTCGCCCGCCAGCGCCGAGAGCACGGTCCAGGCGAAGGTGTCCTGCTCCGGTGCCCGGCCGTCGGTCGTCGGCGCCGAGACGGTCACCCGCAGGGCGTCTCCGACCAGACGGAAGACGCAGCTGAGCACGCTGCCCGGCACGGCCTGCTGGAGCAGGATCGCGCAGGCCTCGTCAACCGCGATCCGTAGATCCTCGATCTCGTCGAGGGTGAAATCCAAGCGTGCCGCGAGGCCGGCCGTGGCCGTTCGCAGCACCGACAGGTAGGCACCCGCAGCGGGCAGTCGGACCTCTACGAAGTCCTGAGTCGCGGGCTCGCCTGCGATGGGGGACACCCTCACCTCCGTGGTCACACAAGCTGGTTGAGCTGGCAGGAGCGCCGACCGCTGGATGCGGTCCGGCGTGGCGCATGGCCTGCCTGTGACGCTATCGCGATCCGCGGGTCGGTGTCGCCCAGTCGGAGCAGGGCGACGCCTCGCGCCGTTCCGTTCCCGCGAACCGGTGATGCCGTTCACCGTTGTTCACTCATGGTAAGTCAGGTTGTACAAACAGTGGCTAGGGGGGTGGTGCCTTTTCCGAACAACGCACCCGATCCCGGTCCGTCGGCCCGCTTCAGACGAGCCGTTGGTCGCGGAAGCACCAGCGCCAGTCCTCCCCGGTCTCGTAGGAGCGGATCACCGGGTGGCCCGTCTCGCCGAAGTGGTGCGTGGCGTGCTGGTGGGGGGAGGAGTCGCAGCACGCGACGTTGCCGCAGGCCAGGCACTTCCGCAGTTGCACCGGGTGGCTCCCGATCCTCAGGCACTCCAGGCAGGTGTCGCTCCCCGGGATCGGCTCAGGGTGCGGCAATTCCGAAATATGCGGACATTCGCTCATGATGGCCAGGGTAGAACGCGCACCTCGCCCCTGACACCGCGCGGCGACGTCCGGGAAGGACCGGAAGATCGATGGAGGCTCTGCCACTACTGCTGCTGGTCGCCGGCAGCACGGTGGTCGCGGGGGCGGCCCGGCGGTTCCCCGCGGTGCCGGCGCCGCTGATGCTCGTCGCGGCCGGGCTGGTGGCCGGCTACCTGCCCGGGGTGCCCAGCTACCCGCTCTCCCCGCACGTGGTGCTGCCGTTGGTCCTCCCGCCGCTGCTGCACACCGCGGCCCTGTCCAGCTCCTACCTGGACCTACGGGCGAACATCCGGGTGGTGGGCCTGCTCTCGGTCGGTTACGTCCTGTTCGCCACCGTGCTGGTCGGCTGGATCGTCTACCTGGTGGTGCCCGGCCTCACACTGCCCGCCGCGCTGGTGCTCGGAGCGGTCATCGCCCCGCCGGACGCCGTGGCCGCCAGCGCCATCGCCCGCCGACTGGGCCTGCCCTCCAGGATCACCACCATCCTGCAGGGCGAGTCGCTGCTCAACGACGCCACCGCGATCACCGCTTTCAAGGTGGCACTCGCCATGGCCGTGGGACACGGCGCCACCTGGGCCGGCGGGATCTGGCAGTTCGTGGTGGCGGCGGCCGGCGGGGCCGGGATCGGGCTGCTGATGATGGTGCCGCTCAGCTGGCTCCGGGCCCGGCTGCGGGAGCCGCTGCTGCAGAACACCCTGTCCCTGCTGGTGCCCTTCGCCGCCTACGCGGTGGCCGAGCTGGCGCACGCCTCGGGCGTGCTCGCCGTGGTCGTCGTCGGACTCCACCTGGGCCACCGCTCCTGGCAGGTCGACTTCGCCACCCGACTGCAGGAGGCGGCCGTCTGGAGCATGGTGGCCTTCATCCTGGAGTCGGCGGTGTTCGCGCTGATCGGCCTCCAACTGCCGGTGGTGCTCCGGGGTATCCACGGTCACGCCATCGGGCAGGTGCTCGGCTATGCCGCCATCGTCTTCGCCGCGGTGGTCGCCAGCCGTTTCGTCTGGGTCTACGGCGTCGCCTACTTCCCCGGACTCGCCAGGGACCGGCGGCCCTCGGGCAAGTCGACGTTCGTCGTCTCCTGGGCCGGTATGCGGGGCGTGGTCTCGATCGCCGTCGCCTTCTCCATCCCCGCGACGGTCGTGGGCGGCGGTGGCTTCCCCGACCGCAACCTGCTGCTCTTCCTGGCCTTCACGACGGTGACCGGCACCCTGGCGGTGCAGGGGCTGACACTGCCGCCGCTGATCCGACTGCTGCGGATGCCGGGACGGGACACCCACCGGGAGACGCTGGTCGAGGCCCAGGCCCAGCACCAAGCCTCCGGGGCCGCCGAGGCGCGGCTCGACGAACTGCTGGCGGACGAGCGGAACGTACTGCCCGGGCCGCTCCTGGACCGCCTGCGGAGCACCCTGGAGCAGCGCCGGAACGCCGTCTGGGAGCGCCTCGGCGGTGTCAACGAGGCGACGGGCGAGTCGGCGGACGACACCTACCGCCGCATGGCGCGGGAGGTGATCGGGGCCGAACGGGAGGTGTTCGTCAGTCTCCGCGACTCCGGGCGGATCGACGACGAGACGCACCGCCGGCTGCTGCGCCGGCTCGACCTGGAGGAGGCGGCCGTCTACCGCGAGGAGAGCCCGGACGTTCCCGGGTAGCCTCCGGAGCCCGGGCCGGCCTCCTCGGGTGGACCGGCCGGGGGAGGACCGGTGACCACCGCCGCGACGGTGCTGCCGGCAGGTACGGCGCCCCGTTCGACCAGTGCGGTGAGGCCGTAGAGCATCTTCGCCACGTAGAGCGGCTCCAGGGAGAGGCCGTGCCGGTCGGCGAAGTCGTCGGCAAACGCCCGCAGCTCCGGGGTGAGCCTGGCGTAGCCGCCGAAGTGGAACCCGTCCTCCACATGCCACCGTCCGGTGCGCGCCCCGAACGCCTCCTCCTGGAGCCGTCCGACCTCCCGTTCGGCGAAGCCGCCCTTCAGCACCGGGAAACCGATCGCCCGGGACCCGGGCCCGAGTCCGGCGGCGAGTCCGGCCAGCGTCCCACCGGTTCCACAGGCCACGGCCACCACATCGGCCACACCCCGGAGTTCCCGTCCCAGCTCGGCGCACCCGCGCACCGCCGGCGCGTTGCTGCCCCCCTCGGGTATCGGGTAGAAGTCGCCGAACCGGGCCGCCAGCCGGGCCAGCAACTCGGGCTCGCCCTTGCGGCGGTAGGTCGCGCGGTCCAGGAAGACCAGCCGCATGCCGTCGTTCGCGCAGCCCGCCAGTGAGTGGTTGAGCGGGCGGTCGGCCAACTCCTCCCCGCGTACCACGCCGATGGTGGTGAGGCCGAGCAGCCGGCCCGCGGCAGCGGTGGCCCGCAGATGGTGGGAGTAGGCGCCGCCGAAGGTGAGCAGGGTGGTGTGCCCGAGCTCGATGGCCGTGCGCAGGTTCGGAGCCAGCTTCCGCCACTTGTTGCCGGGGAGCTCGGGGTGGATGAGGTCGTCCCGCTTCAGCAGCAGTCGGACGCCGCGCCGAGTGAACCGCTCGTCCGCGCAGCGCCGCACGGGGGAGGGCAGGCGGGGACGCAGTGCGCCCGGTTCGAACGGGGAGGCGGTGGGGATGCTCACCGCCCCATTGTCACCCTCCGTCGTCGGTCGGGGGTCGACCTTCGGCGGCGCCCGTCACCGACCCGCGGCCTCCGGGGCCGCCCACCGGCAGTCGGTCAGCCGCGGAGGAAGGCGTCGCCGTACTCGGCGATGTGGTTCTCCACCGCCGACACGGCGTGCTGGGTGTCGTGATGGCTGCCGTTCCCGTGCTGCTCCTCGTAGTACGCGGCCCCCAGCTTCCGCAGCAGATCGGCACCGGTCCGCTGGGCCTGGATGTCGTCGATCTTCTGCTTGCCCTGGGTGAGTCCGCGCTGTGCCTGCTCCCTGGCGCGGTCGAGGAATCCTGACATGGCACTGCCTCCGGGACTTGGGCGGACGGCCGACTCGGCTGGAGCACGGTCAACGGTTGGGCGCGGGCTGTCCGCGAGCGACAGGTGGTTGTGCGGAGCACCGGCGGGCGGCGCAATCAGGACAACAATCTACCTTTCGACCGGCGACCGCGCAGCCGGTCGGCCCCGTTGGCCGCGGCTCGTATCGCCCTACCCGGTGGACGCTCCTGAGAGCCCTGCCCGGCCCCGGCAGCGGTGCTCAACCCCCACCGGCCCTCCGGCCCGATGGTCGCCTTCGGCCACGGGTGGACGCAGACGACACGGCCGAGCCCGTCGACCGCCGGGCCGCCGTCGAGGCGGACCGGGGGTGTGTCCGTGGCCGATCAGGGGCAGCGGATGATCTGCCCCGCATAGGACAGGTTGCCGCCGAAACCGAAAAGCAGCACCGCGCCCCCCGGGTGGATCTCCCCACGCTCGACCATCTTCGACAGGGCGAGCGGGATGCTCGCGGCCGAGGTGTTGCCCGAGTCGACGATGTCCCGGGCGATCACGGCGTTGACCGCGCCGATCCTCCTGGCGAGCGGTTCGATGATGCGGAGGTTGGCCTGGTGCGGCACGACGGCGGCCAACTCCTCGGGGCGGACCCCGGAACGCTCGCAGAGCTGCCGGGCGATGGGCGGCAGATGGGTGGTGGCCCAGCGGTACACGGCCTGACCCTCCTGGGAGAAACGCCCCGGGGAGCCCTCGATCCGCACCGCCCTCCCCATCTCCGGCATCGACCCCCAGAGCACCGGGCCGATCTCCGGCTCCTCGGAGGCGACCACCACCGCGGCGCCGGCGCCGTCCCCGAGCAGGACGCAGGTCGAACGGTCCGTCCAGTCCGCCATGTCGGTGAACCTCTCGGCACCGATCACCAGGGCCTTGCTCGCCGCTCCGGCGCGCACGGCGTGGTCCGCGGTCGCCAGCGCGTGGGTGAACCCCGCGCAGACGACGTTCAGGTCCATGACCGCCGGGGAGGTGAGTCCGAGTCGGGCGGCGACCCGGGCCGCGACGTTCGGGCTGCGGTCGACGGCGGTGCAGGTGGCGACCAGCACCAGGTCGATGTCGCCGGCCGGCAGTCCGCTGCCGGCCAGCGCCTTCGCCGCCGCGGCGGCGGCCATCTCGTCCACCGTCTCGTCCGGCCCGGCGATGTGCCGGGTGCGGATGCCGACCCGGGAGCGGATCCACTCGTCGCTGGTGTCGACCATCGCCGCGAGGTCGTCGTTGGTCAGTATTCGGGAAGGCTGGTGGTGGCCGAGAGCCAGTACGCGTGACCCGGTCATCGGGGGTGGTCTCCTAAAGGCTGTCCCACCAGTTCCTGGCGGCGGAGCGACCAGGATAGAGGCACCGTCGGAGCGGTCGTGGCCAACCGGGGACGCCGGGACGCCGCTGAGCCCGGATCCCAGCTCGGCGGCGGACGGTGGACGTCACTCGCCCAGCGCCTCGGCCAGGGTGGCCACCGGGCGGAGTCGGCCGTGGAGCCCGGTGAGCCGCAGGATCCGCAGCGTCAGCGGGTGGGTGCACACCACCCGCAGGCTGCCCTGGCGACCCCGCACCCGCTGGTCCGCCCTGGCCAGGAGCGACAGTCCGCGGGCGTCGAGGAAGGTGACCCGGCTCAGGTCGATCACCAGCCGGGGACGGTCGGTGTCGGTCGCGGCGTCCAGATGCGGTAGCAGCCGAAGTCCGCTGGCGATGTCGACCTCGCCGTGGACCTCCAGCACCGTGCGGCCGGCTTCCCGGCGGACGCGCACGACCTGCTCGCCCGGCCGGTCGGGGCCGGCGGAGGCCGCACCGGTGCCCTGTGCGGCGGTGCGGACACCGGAGAGGTCTCGTGGGCCGGTGTGCGGGCGCCCGTGCCGCACGGCGGAGCGCCCTCGGGCGCCGTGCCGTCCGCCCTCCGGGGGGTCGGGGAGCGGGGCGGGCGTGGCGGCGGTGGGCGCCACCGGAGGCCGGGGTGACATAACGTCACCGTAATGGGCATTCGGATGTCAGTGAGAGTGCAGAAACGGTCCTTGTGGCAGGATTTTCCCTCGAACCGGTTGTTTTTTCTTGCATGAATTGACGGTTTCGAGGATAGGCCGGTGGCCCGGCTCCAGAAGGAACCGGGCCACCGGGGTGAGGCTGTGACGCCGCCGCCGGACGCCGCCCCGGCGGGCGGACCGTGCCGGACCCGGCGCCATTGGTGTCAGTCCTTGAGGAACGCCGCCTTGTCGAAGGCGCCCACGCCCGCGAGGCCGTTGGCCCACAGCGCGTCCACCCGGGAGGACTCCTGGGCGTTCGGGTAGGCGTTGGTGCAGGACGTCCCGGGGCCGCCACCGGACATCAGCTCACTGCACGGGCCCTCGTAGTGGTCCGGCAGGCCGAGCACGTGGCCGGTCTCGTGCGCGGTGACCCGGGTCGAGTCGTACTGCTGGTTCTGGGCGTAGTCCAGGAATATGTAGCCGTGCCCGTGCATGTCGGTGCTGGCGTACGAGCCACGGGGGTCGTTGCCCTCGCGGTACTCGAAGTCGGCCGCCGAGCCCTGCTCCAACTTGACGTTGGAGACGGACGAGTTCCAGATCGAGGCACTCCGGGCGATCTCGGAGGCGAAGCTCGGCGCGCCGCTCGCGTTGTACACGACCGTGACCGCGGCGGCGCCCGGGTTGGCCGCCTGCTTGGCGAGGGCCGACTTCATGACCGCTTCGAAGAAAGCCTTGTTGTTAGCCTTCTCAGCGCTCGAGCCGGTGTAGGCGGCGATCGTCTCGGCGCTGCTGGTGGGGGTCGCCGCGGCGGATACCGGAGCTGCGGCCAGGGTGGCGGCCAGGCCGAAGCCCAGCGCGGCCGGAAGCAGCATCTTGCGAGACCTCATGGTGGGGGCTCCTTCTTGTCCTCGGACCATGTCGGCCGCTGTGGGGGCGCGGCCGGGGTCCGCCAGAAGAACATCGGTCACCCAGAGTCTGTGCGAAGTCCGATCCCCGCGGATGATGTCAACCGGCGATAGCCTCGCCCGATACCCCCGCCTCTCGGCTCCCGCGCCGGCGGCTGACGCCGGCCTCTTCCGGGCCGGCGCACCCCTGGTGTCCACCGATGAGGGCTCGTTATGATCCCGGCGTGGAGCTCGAGGTGAGGCATCTTCGCGCGCTGTGCGCCATCGCCGACACCGGCAGCGTGCGAAAGGCAGCCGCCCGACTGGGCATGAGTCAGCCGTCTCTCACGACCCAGCTCCGACGTATCGAGAAGGCCGTCGGGGGAGCGTTGTTCACCCGGGAACGCACCGGGAGTAAACCCACCCCACTGGGCCGGTCGGTGCTCTGCCGGGCGCGGCCGATAGTAGCCGAGATGAGCGCACTGGTGACGGCCGCCCGGGAGGCGGCGGCGCACGCCGACGGGGCCCGGCTCCGGATCGGCAGCAACGGGAGCCGCGCCGTGGCCGGTTGGCTGCGCAGGACCCACCGGCGGCTACCGGAGACGGACACCACCATCCACATAGACATGTCCGCCAAGGCGCTGCTCCAGATGGTCGCCGCCAACCAGCTCGACATCGCCTTCGTCCACGAACTGGACGGTTTCCCCCTGCCGTTGGGAGCGGGGGTGGAGCGCCGGGTGCTGGTGGAGCAGGAGCCCCAGTTCCTGGCCATGTCCGAGCAGCACCCCTCGGCGGGCCGCTCCGTGGTGGACTTCTCCGACGTCGCCGACGACCCGTGGATGGTCGACCCGACGGTCGACGACGAGTACGGGGCCATCCGCCGGCTGTTCGCCGCGGCCGACCGGGAGTTGCGCGTGGTCCAGGTGCACGACAACACCACGGCCGCTGAACTGGTGGCCTCCGGCGAAGCCGTCTGCCCCTGCCAGCCGACCTCGGTCCCCCGCAGCGGCATGGTCATCCGGCCGCTGCGCGGCGACCCGCTCACCGTCCGGCTGTTCGTGGCCTTCCGTGCCCGGAGCGCCACCGCCGAGGACATCGACGGTCTCTACGCCGACCTCAGGGCCTCCTACACCGAAGCCGCCTGGGCGAACGCCGCCTACCGGCAGTGGCTGCTGCGCGCCGGCAGCCCGCTGCTGCGGCCGGCCGAGCCCGGGGCGACCGCGCCCCCGGTGCCATCCGCACCGCCCGGCCCGGGGCATCCCCTCGCCCTGCGGGGACCCACCGCCCCGCTGTCCTGGCCCGCCGTGCACCGCTGAACGGCTCCGGACCCGCACGGGCCGGGCGGCGTCGCCCGGCCGGCAGCTAGTCGGCGAGCCGGAAGCCGGTCACGGTCTGCGGGCGGAGCAGCAGAAGGGTGTCGTGCGGACCGTGCAGCCAGCCGGGAAGCGTGCGGCGGTAGTGGGCGGCTTCGTCCTCGTCGGCCACGGGCTCGGCCGGTCCGCTGGCCGTGACCGACCACCCGGCCCCGCCGGGGGCCGGGAGCTCGTCGACGTGGTAGCTGAGCACGGCCCGCTCCGTCAGGGCCGCCCCCTGCGCCGGGGTGCGGACGATCAGCTGCCCGTACTCCAGGAGGTGGACCGCGGGGCGGATGACCGGGCTGTCCCGTTGGACGTACACCAGGCGCCCGGTGGTGGCCCCCGCCAGCAACCACAGGGCCTCGCTCCCGGAGATCTCGACCATGCGACGGAAGACCCGGACGGTCATGGGGAAGCCTCCTCGGGTACGGGTGCGACGGAGTGTGCGGGTACGGCCGCCGGTAGGACCCCCGCGCCCTGGAGCAGCGCCCGCGCAGCGGTGATCGCCTCCGGAGTGGAGGGGTACTCCCGCCCCCGCAGCAGCCCGAGGACCCCGACCGACTCGAGCACCCGGCGCTGGCCGGGCCGTATCCCCGAGGCCAGGACGGTGATGCCGCGCCGATCGAGCTTCTCGACCGCGTCCTTGAGGACCAGCGCGCCGGTGGCGTCCACCGTGCTGATCCGCGACATCCGGAGGATCACCACCCGCACGTCGGCGACCTCGCTCAGTTCGAGCAGGAAGCGGTGGGCTCCGGCGAAGAACAGCGGCCCGTCGATCCGGTAGGCGACGATGTGCTCGGAGAGCAGGGCGTACTCCTCGTCGCTGTGGCTGCCCGGCAGGTCCGGCCGGAGCTCAGTCCGGTCCATCCGCGCCTGTCCGGCCACCGCCCGCAGGGCCAGCGCGCCCGCGACGACCAGGCCGATGATGACGGCGAGGACCAGGTCCAGCGTCAGCGTGGCGACGGCGGTCAGCACGAGGACCAGGCCGTCGGAGCGGGTGGCCCGGGCCATCGCGCGCAGAGAACCGACCTCCACCATGCGAACGGCGGTGGCCAGCAGCACTCCGGCGAGAGCCGCCAGCGGGATCTTCGAGACCAGGGGCGCCGCGGCGAAGACGATGACGCCGAGGATGACGGCGTGCGTGAGGGCGGCGAGCCGCGAGGCCGCTCCGGTGCGGACGTTGACGGCGGTCCGGGCGATGGCCGCGGTCGCCGGCACCCCGCCGAACAGCGGGGCGGCGAGGTTGGCGACGCCCTGCCCGAACAGCTCCCGGTCGGGGTCGTGTCGTTGACCCACCGTCATGCCGTCCGCGACGGTGGCCGACAGCAGCGACTCCAGTGCCGCCAGCGCTGCTACGGCCACCGCGGGGGCGAGCAGCGAGCCGAGCGCGGAAAGATCGACGAAGCCCAGCGACGGCGCGGGCAGCCCGGAGGGCAGATCCCCGATCGGCCGGGCCCCGTCCAACCCGAAGAGCTGCACGGCGAGGGTGGCAGCGGCCACCGCGACGATGGAGAACGGGATGGTCGGCCGCCACCGCGCGCCGACCAGCATCAGGGAGGCCACCCCGAAGGCCAGGACGACGGCGGTCCAGTTGGGGGAGGAGAGGAACGCCCCGGCCGCCCGCCAGGCCACCACGAGCACCCGGTCGCCCTCGGGCTGGGGCACTCCGAGCGCGTTCGGGATCTGCTGGAGGCCGATCACACAGGCGATGCCCAGGGTGAACCCCTCGACCACCGGCGCGGGGATGTACCTCATGTACTTCCCGGCGCGCAGCAGCGCGAGCGCCACCAGGATCAGCCCGGCCAGGAGTCCGACGGTCAGCACCCCGCCGGGGCCGTGGTGGGCCACGATGGGCAGCAGCACCACCGTCATGGCCCCGGTCGGACCGGACACCTGGAGGTTGGAGCCGCCGAAGAGCGCCGCCAGCGCACCGGCGACCACCGCGGTCGCCAGCCCCGCCTCGGCGCCGAGCCCGGAGGCCACACCGAAGCCGAGTGCGAGCGGTAGGGCGACGATCGCCACGGTCAGCCCCGCCAGCAGGTCGCGGCGGGGATTGCGCGCCATGGTCGCGAAATCCGACCGGACCGGCAGCAGGCCGCGCACCCGGCCCCAGAAGCGAACGGGCAGCCTCGTCACCGCTTGGTTACCTCCTCTTCTCGAAGCTCGGTCAGCAACTGGTTCTGCCCGGCCAGCATCTCGGTCAGGATCCGCCGCGCGGCTCGCATCAACTCCGCGACGTCCCCGCCCGCGAGTTCGTAAGTGACGGTCGATCCCTCCCGGCGGGAGGTGACGATGCCCGACCGACGGAGCACCGCCAGCTGCTGCGAGAGCGCCGAGGGCTCCACCTCGATCGTGGCCAGCAGGTCCCGTACCGGCATCGGCCCGTTCTGCAGCAGCTCCAGAACCCGGATGCGCACCGGATGCCCGAGCATCCGGAAGAAATCGGCCTTGGCCTGGTACAGCGGAACCGGCATGGGGTTCGGAGCCTCCTCGACATCCCGGACAGGGTCCTCTCCACAATCTCTCGAATTGCAAAATTTTGCAATTCGTGGATTGAGGAGGTCCTCGGTTCCTCGTGCCGGAGCAGAAGACCGCCCCCGGTCACCTGAGCCGGGGAAGTCGCCCGGCCGCCGCGGAGTGGTTCCTTCTCCGCAGCTGCCGGCGGGTCCCCCCGCCCTCGCTCGACTCCACCGAACCGGTGCCGCCCCGGAAGACACGGCTTGCAGCCGGGACCGAGCGAATCCGCGGCATCTCGGGGCGCTGAGCTTACTGTGGGCTCATGGGCCCGGCTCAGGACATCGAAGAGTCCCACACCAGGCGCAGCGCCCGTGTGGGCCTCCAGACCGCTGTCATCGACAACAGCGCGGCGTTCGGATTCTCGATCACGATCACGTCCTCCTTCGGCGTGCTCAACCAACTGGCAGGGACACCGTCACTCGTCGACATTTTCGGCTTCGCGATGGGTGCTGCCGCGGCGTTCACGCTGCTCCAGGCCGCGGCCACTCGAGGGTTTCGCCGCCAACCGGGGGCAGCGCCCCTGGAGGTCATCCTGCTCGGCACGGCGCTCGACATGCTCTCCGTGGCTCTCGGCTTCGGCGCGGCCGTGGTCATCGGCACGACCCTTCCCGTTGGTGCGGCGTGGCCGGTCGGATCGTTCCTGGCGGCCCTGGCGTTCGCGTTCGGCCAGGCTCTGGTGCTCATGCTCGCGGCTCTGCTGAAACGCCTGAGCGGCGACTCAGGTGCGGACGACGAGGAGCGATGACGCCCCCCCGGTCAGTGGTGGCCGTCCTGACCGGTCTTGTCCGGAGTGAGCCCAGGCAGCGGACCGGCCCCTCCAGGTGCGAGGTCCTGGTGGCATGGCGACGGGTGCGCGGAACGGGGGGTAGGGGTAGGGGAGAGGCGGCTGCGGCGTTGGCACAACTGCGGCCCCCGGAAGACGGCAGCACCCGGTCCGTCAGGACTCCGGTTGAGGGAGCCCCGCGGGCCGGGTGCGGACCGTCGGACACCGTGGAGTAGGAACCACAGGTCAGTCGCTGCGGAAGAGGGTCACCCCTTCTTGGTCTCCCAGAAGATCTTGTCGACCTCGGCGATCAGATCCAGCAGCTTCTGTCCGGTGGCCGGGTCCTCCGAGCCCTTGGCGGCGCTCGCGGCCTTCAGGGTCTCGTTGATCAGCTCGTGCAGCTGCGGGTACTTCTCGAAGTGCGGCGGCTTGAAGTAGTCGCTCCAGAGCACCGAGACGTGGTGCTTGACGAGCTCCGCGCGCTGCTCCTTGATGACGATGGCCCGGGTGCGGTAGTCCGCGTCCTCGTTGGCCTGGTACTTCTCCTGGATGGCCTTGACCGACTCGGCCTCGATCCGGGCCTGGGCCGGGTCGTAGACACCGCAGGGCAGGTCGCAGTGCGCACTGACCTTCACTTTGGGGGCGAACAGGCGGGAGAGCATGAGCTGTCCTTCCTCGTGATCGTCTTCTCAGGTGGGACATTACTCCGTGGGGACACCGATTTGGCGAGCGCCCCGTGGGGCTTACGACAAAAGTCCGGTGGCAGGCTGCTACTGGTGGAGCAACGGACCGGAGGACGGGATGCCGAGAGCGGGCCACTGGCCCAGATTCGCGAGTGGTCAGGGCCCCGGGCCCGATCCGGACCCTGACGCGCCGTCGGCCGCCGTGGTCCCGTACGGGTTGGCCGAGGTGGTCGGCCCGTCGATGGTGCCCACCCTCCGTCCGGGGGACCGGCTCCTCGTGCGTTACGGGGCGCCGGTGCGGCCCGGCGATGTGGTGGTTCTCCGCCATCCCATGCAGCAGGACCTACTGATCGTCAAACGTGCCGTGGAGCGCCGGGACGGCGGCTGGTGGGTGCTGGGCGACAACCCCTACGCCGAGAGCGACAGCCGGGAGTTCGGTGCCGTCCCCGAGGAGATGGTGCTCGCCCGGGCCCGGCTGAGACTGCGCCCGCCCACCGGGCTCCGAGCTCAGCGTTCGCTGCCGGCGCTGCTGGCCTGGGCCTTGTCGGCGGTCTGCCCGGTGCGTTCCAGGCGCTTGCGGGCACGGTAGGCGGCGACGTTGGCCCGGGTCGCGCAGCGGTCCGAGCAGTACCGGCGGGACCGGTTGGTCGAGGTGTCGAGGTAGACGTTGCGGCAGGGAGCGGCCTCGCAGACGCCGAGCCGGTCCGGCCCGAGTTCGGTGAGCTGGTAGGCCAGTCCCATGCAGGCGGTCGCGGCGTAGCCGGCGGTGGCGTTCGCCGGGTGGTCGGCGATGTGCATGTGCCAGTCCGGCCTGCCGTCCGCGTCCCGGGTCTGGTGCCCGGAGATCTGCGGGCTGACCGGGAACTCCATGAGCAGGGCGTTGAGCAGGTCCACCGCCCGGACCTCGTCACCCTCGTCCGCCGCCTCGAAGACCGCCCGCAGCCGGGCCCGCACCCCCCGCAGCCTGGTCACGTCGGCGTCCGTGGCACGCCGCGCGGCCTGGGCGGCGGGCCCGAAGAGCGCCCGGACGGCCTCCACCGAGGTCAGCCGGTCCCCTCCCCGCGCGGGTTCCTCGGTGTTGATCAGTCGTACGGCGTAGTCCGCGTAATGGGCCAGTTCCACTTCAGTCCTTAACGAGACGGTCCCCTGCCGGCCGGTAACGGCCGATCCCCCCTCGAAGGTATTACGTTTTCCGCCGGATCGGGACGGTCGGCAGCGGAGCCCCGCCCCAGCCCCCAGCCAACCACCCCCACTCACGCAGGACCCGCCCCCGGTTCCCCTCACCCCGCGCAGCCACCCAACACCCCCGGCACCGCGCCACCGAAGCCCTCCGGGGGGCTCACCGCGCCGGAGGGCTGTCCGCGCCGCTGCCGGCCGAGTCCGGGCACGGCGGGTCGTACGGCAGCTGAGGGATGAAGCGGCTCCACTGCTCGGGACCGAGAGCGCCCGCGCTGCCCGCGCAGATCCGCCGGGCCACGTCGTCCACGGCCAGGCTCCACACACCGACCACGCCGTCGTCGCTCGTGACGGCGAGGGCGTGGCCGTCCGGAGCGAAGGTCACGGTGTGGACCGGGCCGGTGGTCATGGTCAGCGGCTGGCCGAGGGAGGCGGGATGGTCCGGGTCGGACACGTCCCACCGGCTCACCACGCCACCGCCGCTGAGACCACCGACCGCGAGCGTGCGACCGTCCGGACTGAACGCCACCGAGTCGACGGGGCCGCTGGACGGCGCCAGGGCCTTGCCCCGCCGCTCGGGGCGGTGCGGGTCGGTCATGTTCCACAGGTCCACGCTGCCACCGCTGTTGCCGACGGCCAGGGTGCGCCCGTCGGGGCTGAACGCCACCGTGGCGACCGTGCCGGCAGGCTTGGCCAGCGGCTGGCCGAGGCGGACGAGCCAGCCGTCGACCATCCGCCACACGCCGACCTCGCGGCTGCTCACGTCACCGCCGATGGCCACCGTCCGGCTGTCGGCGGCGAACGCCAGGGACCATACGGACCGCGTGGCGCCGCCGACTCCGGAGACGACAGCCTCGGGGGCGCTCGGGTCGGTCACGTCCCACAGCTGGACCGTGCCGGAGGGATCGTCACCGGCGGCGGCGAGCGTGCGACCGTCGGGACTGAACACCAACGAGTGGACCGGTCCCCCAGCCCCGGTCAGGACCGGCCCGAGGGAGGCCGGGCGGCGGGGGTCGGCCGTGTTCCACAGACGCACCGTGCCGTCGCTGCCGCCTGCGGCGAGGGTGCGTCCGTCGGGGCTGAACCGCACCGAGAGGGCCGGGCCGCCGGGGCCGCTCAGGAGCTCTCCGAGCGGTGCCGGGCGGTTGCGGTCGGCGGTGTTCCACAAGCTGACCGTGCCGTTCTGGTTGGCCGCGGCAAGGGTGCGCCCGTTCGGGGCGAACGCCACCGACGCGACATTGCCACCGGCTCCGGTCAACACGGTCGCGGGCAGGCTCCACAGGTCAACGGCCCCGTCGGCGTTGCCGGCGGCCAGCCGGCGCCCGTCGGGGCTGAACGCCAGGGACATCACAGCGCTGCTGGGGCCGGCCAGCGGCGCACCGAGCGGGTAGGGGTGTTTCGGATCGGCCAGGTTCCAGCGGTGGACGGTGTTGTCGGCGCTGCCCGCGGCGAGGCTCCGGCCGTCGGGGCTGAAGGCCACCGAGGTCACGCTGTTCGTGGGGCCGGTCAGGGGCGCTCCCAGCGAGGAAGGGTGTTTCGGATCGGCCAGGTTCCAGCGGTGGACGGTGTTGTCGGCGCTGCCCGCGGCGAGGCTCCGGCCGTCGGGGCTGAAAGCCACCGAGGTCACCTTGCGGTCGGTGCCGCTCAGCGGCTTGCCGAGTGAGGCGGGGGTGTCGGGCCGGGAGACGTTCCAGAGCCGTACGCCGGCCTCCCCTCCGGCGGCCAGCGTGCGCCCGTCCCCGGAGAACGCCACGGAGCTGATCGCGCCCGAGGCGCCCGGCACCTTCCCCAGCGGGGCGGCGGCAGCGGGACGGGTCACCTTCCACAGGCTGATCTCGCCGTAGACCGCCGCCGCCAGGGTGTCGCCGTCGGGGCTGAACGCCACTGAGGTGACGGAGGCGAGATCGGTACTGGTCAGCCTGCCCAGCGCGGAGGGATGCTCCGGGTCCGCCACGCTCCACAGGTCGAGGAAGCCGCCCCCTGCCCAGCCGTCCCCGGTGTGGTCGCCGGTGTGCCCGGCCACGGCCAGGGTGTGCCCGTCCGGACTGAACGCCACCGACAGCACGGAGTCCACGCTGCCCTCCAAGGGCAGTCGGGACACCAGGGTGCGTGGCCTGGCCCGGTCCCGCACGTCCCACAACCGCACGGTGTTCCCGGACACGGTCCCGGTCGCCAGCGTCTTCCCGTCGGGGCCGTAAGCCACGGTGTGGATCGAGGCCCGCGTACCGGGCAGTCTGACGGCGAGCGGTGTGTTCTGCTTGCTCAGCAGGCGCGAGGCCGTGTCGTCGTCCGGCGCCATGCGGTAGGCGACAAGGCTGAGCTGTGCCGCCAGGGACGGATCGGAGGGCGCCAGCCGCAGGGCCTCCGAGGTGACCCGTGCGGTGATCGCCTCGTCACGCTCCCGCAGCGCCTCGGTGGCCGATGCCCGGGCGCGGGCGTCCTGCCGGAACGCGAAGCCGGCCGCCACCGACGCGATGAGCGTCAGCGCCGTCAGAACGGCCACCGCGGCGCGGCGCCGTACCCGCCCCCGCTGTTCCTGCCGATCGGAGGCGTCGAGGAACGCCCTCATGACGGCGGAGACCTCGTGATCGCGCCCCGAGGCCCAATCCCGGGCCGCTTCCAGGCGGTTGCCGCGGTGCAGCATGGCCGGATCCCGGTTCGCCCGGTCCCAGGCGGTCGCGGCGCCCTCCAGGTCCTGGCGGACCAGGTGGCCCGCCCGGTCCTGTTCGATCCACCGGCGCAACTGGGGCCAGGCGTGCATCAGCGCCTCGTGGGTGATGGACACCGAGTCCCGGTCGAGGGTGAGGAGCCTGCCTTCGGTGAACTCCTTGACGACCTCCGCGGCGAGGTCGGGCCTCGGCGAAGCGCGGAGCAGTTCGCCGTAGGGCACGTGGCGGCGGGCGTCGTCGGCGTCGCGGCCCACGACGACCAGCCGGAGGAACACCGACCGGGCCACCTGCGGAGCGTCCGCGGGCAGCCTCTGGAAGAGGTTCTGCGCCGTCTTGGCGATGGCCTTCTGGATCCCGCCGGTGGCGCGGTAGCCGTCCACGGTCAGGAGACGGCCACTGCGCGCCCCGTAGGTGGCCCGCAGGGCGTGTGCGAGCAAGGGCAGCCGGCCCGCGTGCGTGGCGGTGGCCCGGCCGCCGGCCGGTCCGGTGGAGCCGAGGTCGGCGAGCAGCAACTCGATCAGGCCGTCCTCGATCCGCAGCCCCACGTCCTGGGCCGGAAGGCGGATGGCCTGTCTGAGCTCGGTCTCGGTCATCGGATCCAGCAGCACGGGGTCGGCCCGGAGGGCCTCCCGCAGCTGCGGATGGTCCACGCACGCCGCGTAGAAGTCCGCCCTGACTCCGAGCACCACGAGGACCGCGGGCTTCTCCCTCCGGGGGACGGCTGGCCGGGCGAGCCCGTCCAGCAGTGCGACGAACCAATCCCGTTCGGACTTGTCGGTGCAGAGAGTGAACAGTTCCTCGAACTGGTCGACCACCACCACCAGCCCCGGTGGTCGACTCCCGGCATCCTCCGTGGTGCCGCCGTCCCCGACCGCCAGCCGATGGAGATCGGCGACGCAGCGCTCGGCATCGGCGCGCCAGGCCGCTGCCGTCCCCGGTACCTCCGCGAGGCCGGCGGCCTCGGCCAGCGCCTCGGCGGGGTTCGCCGTGGGCGTCAGGAGGAGCCGGGGCCAGTAGCGCGAGCCCTCGGCGGGGACTCTGCCTTCCGCCAGGGCAGGCAGCACCCCAGCGGCCAGCAGCGAGGACTTCCCCGCCCCCGACGGTCCGATCACCACGAGCGGGCCGCCCCGGCGCACCCGGGCGTCCAAGCGCTCGCACACGAGCTGGACCACCTGGTCCCGGCCGTGGAACCACCGCTCCTGCCCCGCCCTGAACGGCTCCAGCCCCGGGTACGGGCACGGTATGTCGCTCACCGGGCCGACCGCGCGACGCGTCCCGTCCTCGTAGCGGATCGTCATATCCCCGGCGGCGACGTAGGCGTCCCCGCGGCTCACGTGGGTTTCCTGGTGAACCGCCGGACGGGGCTGCGAGGCCTGGTTCTCGGAGGTGGTGTCCTCTGGGCTCATTCCCCGCCCTTGGTGACCGAGATGTCGCGCCCGGCCAGATAGGCGTTGCCGTCGGTGACGTGTGCCTCCTGGTGCAGGGAGCCGACCGTCTGCCCCGCCGCGGAGCCTCCGTGGTGCGGGAGTCCGCCGACCATTTCGCGCGTCTCGTCGACGAGGTCGGGGTGGGTGGCCAGCAGCCGGGCGAGCCGGGCCTGCCACTCGCTGACCAGCAGCGCCCGGAGTTCCGGCCCGCCGTCCGACTCCCCGGCCCGGAGCAGTTCACCGCGGGCCTCGGTGAGTTCGGCCTCGACGCGCTCAGGGTGTCCTCGTCGCCACAGCGACACCACGGCGGCCCTGGCCGCGGCCCAGCCGTCCGTGGTCAGCAGCTCGATCAGCCGTTCGGCGGCGGTGGACGCCAGCGCGGCCACGTCCAGGCTCGGGTCCATGTGCTTCCCCCTGTGGGTTCGTCGGTTCCGTTCGGCTCCGGGGACGAGGGCCGGTGGTCCGGCTATCCGTGGGCGGCGATCGCGGTCACGGTCAGGTTCGAGGAGATCCAGACCCGGTCACCGCCGACGCACCACTTGAACCCGGTGTCCGGCTGCCCCGGGTCGGTGTACTTCCATCGGGCCTCGCCGGTCGCGGCGTCGACGGCCCACAGGGTCTTGGTGGTGTCGGTGGCGAAGACGGTGTCGGCGGAGCACCAGGCGCCCGGGCCGTTCAGGCTGAGGCCCAGGCTGGCCTCGAAGAGGACGTGCTCCGGGAGCACCGCCATCCATTTCACGCCGCCGTCCGCGGCGTCCAGGGCGACGAGGTCCTGTCCCACGGGGATGTAGACCGTCTTGCCGTCGGTACTGGGTACCGGAGTCCCGAACCGGACGTCAGGTTGCTCCTCCGCCGCCAGATGCCACTTCTCCTCGCCGGTAGCCCGGTCCACGGCGAGGATCTTCTCCCGTCCGAAGACGAACAACCCGTCGGCATAGCTGGTCAGCGGCTGGCCCACCTGGTCGTAGCGGGCGGCCGGGACGGACTTCTTCCATCCCCGGGTGCCCCTGCCACCGGTCTCGATCACCCGGAGGTGGCTAGACTTCTCGCTCATCTTCGCGGAACCGGCCAGCAGGTAGTCGCCCGACGGGGGAACGAGCACGTTGGTCAGGTCGGCTCCCTTGAGCCGCCACCGCTCCCGGCCCGTCGCGGTGTCGAAGGCCCAGATGTATCCGGTCCTCGACTCCATCGACTCCGAGGCGAGGAAATAGGTGCCGCACACGTAGACGCTGTCGCCGCCGACTGCCACATAGGCCGGGACGTGCAGACCTCTCCCCTCCAGGGACACCACCCACTTCGTCTTCCCCGTGGCGCTGTCGACCGCTCCCAGTGACTGTTCACCCTCCCGAGTCAGGCCGACGATGTAGAACTCGGCGTCCGCGAACGCCATCCCGCGGTACAGGCCGCTGCTGCTGCCGGCATGGACTTTCAACGGGCGGAACACAGGCTTGCCGGCGGAGTCGAGGAAGGTCGTCGACTTCTCGGAGAAGAGCGCGAGCACCTCGTCGGAGGCGACCACCTCCGTCGGGACCGCGTCCACGGTGACCGACCATGCCGGGGTCGCGTCCTCGGCGGAGAGGGTGATCCGGGGTGGTTCGGACGGGGACGGCGACGAGGACGCCGGGGGCGGGCCCGAGGGGACGGGGGACCCGCCGGAGGAAGACGACGGCGCCGACACCGGCCCGGGCGACGAGGAGCCGCCGGACAGGGCGATCACAGCCGCGGTGATGCCGCCGAGGGCGACCGCGCCGCCTGCCGCGCCGATGAGCATCTTCCTCCGGCTGATCCCGGCTCCCCCGGCAGCCGTCGAAGGCGGTGCCGGGGGATGGTTCGGCCGGGGCGGGACGGTGGTGGGAGCCGTCCCGCCCCGGCCGGAGGCCTCCGCCACCTCGTCCGCGAGCGGCGGCGGCAGCCAGCCGCCGGCGGGGAGCGGCGTGTCGGGTCGGTCCAGCTGGTCGAGCAACTCCCGGGCCGCTGGTCGGGCTTGCGGATCGGCGGCCAGGCAGCTGCCGATGGCGTCCCGAAGCGACGGGGGCAGGGCCGCCACGTCCTCATCCCCGGGGACCGGGCCCGACGGCTCACGCCCGGACGCCGCGAACACCAGTGCCGCGCCGAGAGAGGCCATGTCGTCCGCCGGGGCCCCCTCCCGGGGAGTCACCCACCCGACCAGGTAAGGCCGCTCCCGGGCCAGGAGCACGTTCGCGGGTCGGAGCGCGCCATGCGCCGATCCCGCCGCGTGCAGCACGGCCAGAGCCTCCGCGATCCCCTGGGCAAGCCTCCGCAGGGTCGGCTCGGGTAAGGCGCCGTGTGCGGAGACGGCCTGGTCGAGCGTCAGCCCGGGAGGCAGCGCGGTGGCTACCCAGGGGGCGGGGCCGTCCGGATCCGCGTCCACCACCGGGGCGAGGTGAGCCCCGGCCGCCGCGCGCCCCGCCGTAGCGGCGGCACTGAACCGCCCCCGGAAACCGGGCTCCCCGGCCAGGTCGGCCCGCACCATCTCGATGGCGACGGTCGCTCCCGTGGGGGACCGGCCCGCGTACACCGAGCCCGTCTCGTCGTCCCCGAGCCTGCCGAGTAACGCGTACGGCCCTACCTGCCCCGGATCCGCTGCCCCCAGACGCTCCAACGCCCTGCCCCCGTTCAGCCGCGTAAGGCGGTAAATTCTGCCAGCCGAGCCTCTTCCTGTCTCAGCTTTTGCTGATCTGTGCTGATTTACTTCAACGATCTTTCGCGTGTCGGAGGCTGCTCGTTGCCTTTCCGGCTGTACAGCGGCGCCCCGGAGAAGCACGGTGGGGCGGTGCGGACCACCGTCCGCACCGCCCCACCGGGAGAACCCGTTTGCTCAGAGCACCTTCGAGAGGAACGCCTTGGTCCGCTCGTGCTTCGGCGCCGTCAGCACCTCGCGCGGATGGCCGGACTCGACCGCCACCCCGTCGTCCATGAAGACGACGGAGTCGCCGACCTCGCGGGCGAACCCCATCTCGTGGGTGACGACGATCATCGTCATGCCCTCCTCGGCCAGTCCCCGCATGACGTCCAGGACCTCGCCCACCAACTCCGGGTCGAGCGCCGAGGTCGGCTCGTCGAAGAGCATCAGCTTCGGCTCCATGGCGAGGGCCCGCGCGATGGCGACCCGCTGCTGTTGGCCGCCGGAGAGCTGGGCGGGGTAGTTGTTCGCCTTGTCCACCAGGCCGACCCGGTGCAGCAACTGCTCCGCCTGCTCCCGGGCGAGCGCCTTCGTCATCCGCTTGACCTGGATCGGCGCCTCCATGACGTTCTCCACCGCGGTCATGTGCGGGAAGAGGTTGAAGCGTTGGAAGACCATGCCGATGTCCCGGCGCTGCTGGGCGACTTCGCTGTCCCTGAGCTCGTACAGCTTGTCGCCCCGCTGGCGGTAGCCGACCAATTCCCCGTCGACGTACAGCCGGCCGGCGTTGATCTTCTCCAGGTGGTTGATGCAGCGGAGGAAGGTGGACTTGCCGGAGCCGGACGGCCCGATCAGGCAGAACACCTCGCCCGGAGCCACCTCCAGGTCGATGCCCTTGAGCACGTGTGCCGCGCCGAAGGACTTGTGGACTCCCTCGGCCTTCACCATGGCGGTCATGCGCCGATCCCCGCCCTTCCGCTCCGGACGCTCATCGAGCGCAGGTTGGCCTTGACCTTCTGCCAGGGGGTGGGCGGCAGCTGCCGCAGCGAGCCACGGGCGAAGCGCCGCTCCAGGTAGTACTGGCCGATGCTGAAGACGCTGGTCATCACGATGTACCAGATGGAGGCGACGAAGAGCATCTCCATCACCGCGTACGAGGTGGAACCGATGATCGAGGTGGAGCGCAGCAGCTCGTTGTAGGTCACCGCGTACACCAGCGCCGAGGTCTTGAGCATGTTGATGAACTCGTTGCCGGTCGGCGGGATGATCACCCGCAGCGCCTGCGGGAGCACCACCCGGCGCATGGTCTTGGCCCGGGTCATACCGAGGGCGTTGGCGGCCTCCGTCTGCCCCTCGTCCACCGACTGGATGCCGGCCCGCACGATCTCCGACATGTAGGCGCCCTCGTTGAGGCCGAGCCCCAGCAGCGCGCACATGAACGGCGTCATGACGTCGGTCATCTCGTCCTTGTAGACGTACGGGATGTTCAGGACGGGGAAGATCAGGGCGAGGTTGAACCAGAGAAGCAACTGCACGTAGACCGGGGTACCGCGGAAGACCCAGATGTACAGCCAGCCGACGCTGCTGGTGACCGGGTTGGTGGAGAGCCGCATCACGGCGACGACCACCCCGAGCAGCACCCCGAGCACCATGGCGAGCACCGTGATGAGCAGGGTGCGGCCGGCGCCCGCGAGCACCGTGTCGTCGAGGAGTTTCCCCGACACCGCGGACCAGCGGATGTCGCCCTGGGAGAAGGCGTAGGCGAGGGTCGCCAGCAGCGCGACGACCAGTACGCCGCTGATCCAGCGGCCGTAGTGGCGCACCGGTATGGCGCGGATGGCTTCCGGCGGCGGTGCGATGCTGCCGTCTGCCTCGAAGCGCGGCACCTCCGTTCCGCCGCTCGCCGTGCATTCCGGCGACTTGTGGAGCTTGTCAGTCAAGATTGGCGCCTTTCACCGGGCCGTCCGGATCACTTGCCGCTGTTGATCGCGGCCTTGTCGATCGCACCGCTGGTGGCGCCCCACTTCTCCAGGATCTTGGCGTAGGTGCCGTCCTCGATGATCGCGTCCACCGCGGCCTTGAGGGCGTCGCGGAGCTCGGCGTTGTCCTTGTTGAGGGCGATACCGAAGGGGCCGGCCTCGGTCTGCTCGCCCACCACCTCGTAGGTCTTGCCGCCGTCGGCCTTCCGGGCGAGCTCCAGAGCGACCGGGTAGTCGTTCACGCCGGCCACGGCGCCGCCGACCTTGACCCGGGTCTGGGCCTCGGTGTCCTGCTCGAACGCCTCGATGTTGATCTTCTTCTCGCCGTCCTTGACGCAGGCGGCCGACTGCTTGACGAGGGCCCGCTCGTAGGTGGTGCCGCGCTGGACGGAGGCCGTCTGGCCGCACAGGTCCTCGATGGACTCGATGCCCTTCGGGTTGCCCTTCTGCACGTAGACGGCCGTGCCGGCGATGAAGTAGTCGACGAAGTCGACGCCGTCGCCCAGCTTCTTGCCCTTCTCGTCGAGTCCCTCCTGCCGCTGCTTGTTGTCCGTGACCGAGGACATGACGGCGTCGTAGCGACCGGAGTTGAGGGAGGCGATCAGGCTGTCGAAGGAGGCGCTGGTGAACCGGAACTCCACCCCGAGCTTCTCGCCGAGGGCGGCGGCGATGTCCGGGTCGACACCGACGATCTTGCCGTTCTCCTCGAACTCCATGGGGGCGTACTCGGCGTTGGTGCCGACCTTGATGACGCCCGCGTCCTGGATCTTCTTCGGCAGTTTGTCGTGGAGCGGAGCCTCGGAGCCCGCGGCCTTGCCGTCGTTCTTGGCGCTCTCGGTCTGGTCGCCGCAGCCGGTGAGGAGCAGCGCACCGGCGACCGCGATCGCAGCGGCGGCGGCCATCCGGGATCCGGCTGGTGCCGAGCTGCGAGTTGAACGTGCGGTCATGGGGGCCTCCTGCTGCGAGTGGACGGGGGACTGGGTGAAGGGTCGGTTCCGTCACTGACGTGACCTTGTGTGACGAAGGGCATCTTGCCATCCGGACCGGTACGGGCAGAGCGCTGGTCATGTCAAAATCAGATAACGGGAGATCCCCGCCGATACGGTAGGCGACTACAACCGGCCGTCTTCCGGCCTGGTTTGATCGAATGGGGTGCGCCCGATGTCGGGAATGCCTGCTTCCGAAAGTTCCCGGGCCGGCGGCGCGGAGCCCCCGCGACACGGTGCCGGTGGGCTGGAAGGGCGGGGTCGGCTCGTGTTCGAGGCGGCTCGTCCGGTAGAAAAGACCCTTACCCCTCACCCGGGGCTTGGAGCTTGATAAGGGCGCGCGGTGCGGCGCGCCCGACGTCCGCGATTCCACACGGTGCGGCCCGGCTCAGGGCCGTCGGCCCGCCATCCGCTGGGCACCGCCGCGGGCGAGACGCCCGTCCGCTCCGTGATCCGGGGCGGTTACCCTCACAGCCGAAACAGACCAAGGGGTTGAAAGTGTCAGCGGAGATCGAGAATCCTCGCAACGACAGCGGAAGTGACAGCGCCGGCGGAGCCGGGGAGCGGGGCCCAGAGGAAGCGTTCTCCGACCCCGCCTTCGAGCTCCACCGCGGTGGCAAGATGGCCGTGCAGGCCACCGTGCCCCTGCGTGACCGGGACGATCTCTCGCTCGCCTACACACCGGGGGTGGCGACGGTCTGCAGCGCCATCGCGGACCAGCCGGAACTCGTCCACGACTACACCTGGAAGTCCGGGGTGGTGGCCGTGGTGACCGACGGTAGCGCGGTGCTCGGGCTCGGCGACATCGGTCCGGAGGCCTCCCTCCCGGTGATGGAGGGCAAGGCCATCCTCTTCAAGCAGTTCGGCGGCGTGGAAGCGGTGCCGATCGCGCTGGACTGCCGGGACGCCGACGAGATCGTGGAGACCGTCGTCCGGCTCGCGCCCTCGTTCGGCGGCGTCAACCTGGAGGACATCTCCGCGCCCCGCTGCTTCGAGATCGAGCGGAAGCTCAAGGAGCGGCTGGACATCCCGGTCTTCCACGACGACCAGCACGGCACCGCGGTCGTCACCCTCGCCGCGCTCCGCAACGCGGCGAAGCTCACCGGGCGCGCGCTGGGTCAGCTGCGCGCCGTCATCTCTGGTGCCGGGGCCGCCGGCGTGGCCATCGCCAAGATCCTGGTCGAGGCCGGTATCGGCGATGTGGCCGTCTGCGACCGAAAGGGGGTCGTGGTGCCGGAGCGGGAGGACCTCACCGAGGTCAAGCGGCAGCTCGCCGGCTTCACCAACCAGGCCGGGATCTCCGGCTCGCTGGAGGAGGCGCTGGACGGGGCGGACGTCTTCATCGGGGTCTCCGGAGGGACGGTCCCGGAAACGGCCGTCAGCAAGATGGCCGAGAACGCGATGATCTTCGCGATGGCCAACCCGAACCCGGAGATCCATCCCGACGTCGCGCGCCGCCACGCGGCCGTGGTCGCCACCGGTCGCAGCGACTACCCGAACCAGATCAACAACGTCCTCGCCTTCCCCGGCATCTTCGCGGGCGCGATGCAGGTGCGCGCCTCCCAGATCACCGAGGGCATGAAGCTGGCCGCCGCCGAGGCGCTCGCGGCGGTCGTCGCCGACGAGTTGAAGGCCGACTGCGTGATCCCCTCGCCGTTCGACGAGCGGGTGGCTCCGGCCGTCACCACCGCCGTCGCGGCCGCCGCCCGGGCCGAGGGCGTCGCCCGCCGCTGAGGCGCGCCGTCCGGATCCGTGCGGCGTCCCGGATCTTGGTGGCTCGCGGGTGCTCGCCGCTCCGGCCGGAGGTCCTGGCGGCTCCGCTGCGAGGACCTCCGGCCGTTCGGCGAGCACCGGTCCGGGCGTACGCGCTCCCTCCGGCCGGGCACGGCTCGCCGGCCGGCCTCGGAGGGTGGTGGGGTGTGCGCTGGCCGTCTCCCCTGGTCGGGCACTCTCATCGGGGGTCGTACGGGCTCGGGGCGCACGGCGGCTCGTGGGCCGGCGCGTCGGGTCGGGTGTGCGCGGGGCCGACGAGGCCTTTACTTGACTAGTTCCAGAAAAGCTGGTTGGCTCCTGGCATGCCAACCATCGACGCCGTCGCCCTACTGCGGGGAGCAGCTCTCCGGGTGACCCGCCCGAGGGTCGCCGTGCTGACGATGGTCGCGGGTAACCCCCACTCGGACACCGACACCATCGCGACGGCAGTCCGCCGCGAACTGGGTTCGGTGTCGACCCAGGCCGTCTACGACGTCCTGCGGGTGCTCACCGAAGCGGGCTTGGTCCGCCGTATCGAACCGGCGGGCTCGCCCGCCCGGTTCGAGACCCGTGTGGGCGACAACCACCACCACGTGGTCTGCCGCAACTGCGGCGCCATCGCCGATGTCGCCTGTGCGGTGGGAAGCGCCCCGTGCCTCGATGTCCAGGACTCGCGAGGGTTCGTACTCGACGAGGCCGAGGTGACCTACTGGGGAAGCTGCCCGGACTGCCTTGCACGCGACGCGTGAGCACTCGACGAACGATCCGAAGAGGAGCGAGTCTTGCCTGAGAACAACCAGAAGCCGTTGACCACCGCCGCCGGCGCGCCGGTCGCCGACAACCAGAACTCCCTGACCGCAGGTGCCCGGGGGCCGATGCTCCTGCAGGACGTGTGGTTTCTGGAGAAGCTCGCCCACTTCGACCGCGAGGTCATCCCGGAGCGTCGGATGCACGCCAAGGGCTCGGGCGCGTACGGCACCTTCACGGTGACCAACGACATCACCCAGTACACCAGCGCGAAGATCTTCTCCGAGATCGGCAAGAAGACGGAGCTGTTCGTCCGGTTCTCCACCGTCGCCGGTGAGCGCGGTGCGGCCGACGCCGAGCGGGACATCCGCGGCTTCGCGGTGAAGTTCTACACCGACGAGGGCAACTGGGACCTCGTCGGCAACAACACCCCGGTGTTCTTCTTCCGCGACCCGCTGAAGTTCCCCGACCTCAACCACGCGGTGAAGCGCGACCCGCGCACCAACATGCGCAACGCCGAGAACAACTGGGACTTCTGGACCAACCTCCCCGAGGCGCTGCACCAGGTCACCATCGTGATGTCGGACCGCGGCATCCCGGCCTCGTACCGCCACATGCACGGCTTCGGCTCGCACACCTACAGCCTGGTCAACGCCGAGGGCGAGCGGTTCTGGGTGAAGTTCCACCACCGCACCCAGCAGGGGATCAAGAACCTCACCGACGCCGAGGCCGAGGCCCTGGTCGGCAAGGACCGCGAGTCCCACCAGCGTGACCTCTTCGACGCGATCGAGCGCGGCGACTTCCCGAAGTGGAAGCTCTACGTCCAGATCATGCCGGAGGCCGACGCCGACAACTACCGCTACCACCCCTTCGACCTCACCAAGGTGTGGTCGAAGAAGGACTACCCGCTGATCGAGGTCGGCGAGTGGGAGCTGAACCGCAACCCGGACAACTACTTCGCCGACGTGGAGCAGGCCGCCTTCACCCCGGCCAACGTGGTGCCGGGCATCGGCTACTCGCCCGACAAGATGCTCCAGGGCCGACTGTTCTCCTACGGTGACGCCCAGCGCTACCGCCTGGGTGTGAACCACCACCAGATCCCGGTCAACGCACCGAAGAACCCGGTCAACTCGTACCACCGTGATGGTGCCATGCGGGTGGACGGCAACCAGGGCGCCACGCCGGGCATCGAGCCGAACTCCTACGGCCGCTGGCAGGAGCAGCCCGCTTACCGGGAGCCGATCCAGGCCATCGGAGCCGTCGCCGACCGGTTCAACTTCCGCGAGGACGACGACAACTACTTCGAGCAGCCCGGCATCCTGTTCCGGAACATGTCGCCCGAGCAGCAGCAGGTGCTCTTCGAGAACACCGCGCGGGCGATCAACGGTGCCTCGGAAGCGACCATCGAGCGGCACATCGCCAACTGCACCCAGGCCGACCCCGCCTACGGCGAGGGCGTCCGCAAGGCGATCGAGGCGCTGGCGGCCGGCAACCTCTGAGCCTCCGCCGCCCGCGGAGCCCCAGGGGCCGCCCGGTGAACCCGGCCCCGGTGCGGCGCACGGCCACGTGCGCCGCACCGGGGCCGGACCGTGCCCGCAGAACGACCAGGAGAAAGTGACCATGGGCGAGAACGGACTGACTCCCGAACAGACCGAGCGTGTCGTGGCGATCGCCATGGACCTCGCGCGGGAGGGCGACACCGGGCAACTGGTGGAGTTCATCGACCACGGACTGCCGGTCGACGTGGCCGACCCGGCCGACAACACACTGCTGATGCTCGCGGCCTACCACGGCCACGCCGGGACGGTGCGCGCCCTACTGGACCGCGGCGCGGACCCGGACCGGCGTAACGCGCGCGACCAGGCGCCCATCGCCGGTGCGCTGTTCAAGGGCGCGGACGAGGTCGTGGCCGTGCTCCGCGAAGCGGGCGCGGACCTCGACGCGGGCACGCCGAGCGCGCGGGCCGCCGCCGCCATGTTCGGCAGGGAACACCTGCTGGCCGACTGAGCCCCAGCGCTCTGTCCGGGCGGCTCCCCGGACCCGACGGCCGGTGGGCCGGCCGGAGCGGTGCGGGAGTGTCAGTGCCCGGCGTGGTTCCGCCTCCCGCGGAGGCGTCCCAAGGGTTGTCCCGTGATCCCTGGTGCACCGCACGGCGTCAGACGCGGTGCACCAGGGATCACGGGACAACCCTTAGAGTCAGGGCATGTTCGCTGCCTATGCCGCACGTATCGACCGTGACGAACCGCTCGACGGCCTGAAGCTCGGTGAACGGCCCGAGCCGAAGGTCCCCCCGGGCTGGACGACCGTGCGGGTGAAGGCCGCCTCGCTCAACCACCACGACCTCTGGTCGCTTCGCGGGGTGGGCATCGGCGAGGAGTCGCTCCCGATGATCCTCGGCTGCGACGCCGCGGGCATCGACGAAGCCGGCAACGAGGTCGTCGTCTACCCGGTGATCGGGCTGAGCGGTCACGGGGTCGGCCCCAAGGAGCCGCGCTCCATCCTCACCGAGCGCTACCAGGGCACCTTCGCCGAGCGGGTCGCCGTGCCGGAATGGAACCTGCTGCCGAAGCCGGCGGAGCTGAGCTTCGAGGAGGCGGCCTGCCTGCCCACCGCCTGGCTGACGGCCTACCGGATGCTGTTCACCAACGCCGGGGTACGGCCCGGGGAAGCGGTCCTGGTCCAGGGAGCGGGCGGTGGGGTGGCCACGGCCGCCATCGCCCTGGGCAGTGCGGCCGGTCTGCGGGTGTACGCCACCAGCCGCGACGCGGCCAAGCGGGCGAGGGCCGTGGAGTTGGGGGCCGTCGAGGCGTTCGAGCCCGGTGCACGGCTGCCGCAGCGAGTGGACGCGGTACTGGAGACGGTCGGAGCCGCCACCTGGTCGCATTCGGTCAGATCGCTGAAGCCCGGGGGCACCTTGGTCATCTCCGGCGCCACCAGCGGTCCGAACCCGAAGACCACCGAACTCAACCGGATCTTCTTCCTGGAGCTGAAGGTGGTCGGCTCCACGATGGGCAGCAGGAACGAGTTGGCGGATCTGCTCGACTTCTGCGCCCACACCGGCCTTCGTCCCGTCATCGACTCGACCCTGCCGCTGGAACGGGCTCGAGAAGGGTTCGCGAAGATGGCCGGCGGGGAACTCTTCGGCAAGGCGGTCTTCACCGTCTGAACTGCGGGGCCCGTGGCCCGGACCACGGGCGCCGGGTGGTGGGATCGGGCGTCGAGCACTGCCCCGTCACTTCCGGCGGCCCCGCGCACACCCTGCGGAGGCGGTGTGGCGAAAGGCCGGGGGAGAGCCGAACTCGCCGCGGACCCAGCCGTTCCGGCGACGGGGCGGGCGTTGCGGCTGTCGCCGGGCACCCGTCCGGGATTACGGTACGGCCTCTCAGGGAATGAGGGGCCGACGCGCAGGAGTCGCGAGACGGTCCCACGTGTTCAGCTGAGGCGGGGTGTCGGCCGGCTCCGGGGCGGCCGACCGATCGCCAGGGGGAGCCAGCATGCCTTCGTTCATCCCACCGTTACCCAAGATCGAGTTACTGATCGATCAGTTGGAGCAGTTGCTCGTCCTGCCGGCCCGGGAACGAGGGCCGTCTCCGATGATCCTGCTCGACCAGATGGCGGCCGGCCGGGAGGCCGAGGAGATCGCGGACGGGCTGTGTTCCCGCTTCCGGGTCGGGGGGGCGGGCGCGCATTCCGTACGCCCAGGTGGCCGGCGCGCCGTCCGGTCCCCGCCGGGAGTGCGTCGGGGACCTCTTCGGGAAGCTGGAGGAGGAGCTGCGGCGCAACCGGCCCGGGGGCTTCGGCAGACTCCGGCTGCCGCAGTACAGCCTGATGTGCAGCGTCGTCGAGACCGACCTAATGGAGCGTCAGGTCTCGGTACAGGCGCGGGAGCTGCGGGACCGCTGCTACGCCGAGCGCCGCAAGGACTCCAACCTGCTCAAGGCGCTCGGTGTGATCAGCGGCGGCGACCAGCCACCGGACGGGTTGGCCGGCCTGGTCTGGTACTGGCTGCGGCAGCCGCTGTTCAACGTCCTCCCGCGTTGGCTCTACGGGCGACTGCAGGAGCGCCGGATGACGCGGAAGGGGAGCTGGTACCGGCAGTGGGCCCATCTCCAGGGCGGCATGGGCTTCTTCGAACACGCCCGACGGCTGTCGGACAGCGCCCAGGCACCGGAGGACGGCGCGGCCCGGCGCACCGGGAGCGGGCCGGAGGCCTCCTCGGCGGACACCGTCACCGGGGAGCCGCCGGAGGCCGGAGCCGCCGGCGACGAGTCCGGGGCCGAGCGCGCCGAGCGGTACGACAGGACCACCGACGTGCTACTGCGCGCGCTGCTCAGCGATCTGGAAGCGGCGTTCAAGAGACCCCGGCTCTCTCCATGGGGTCGGCGTCGCGGCAGCCGGTTCGCCCTGGTCCTGCCGCAGATCGGGGCGTACCCGGAGTGGACCTCGCGCCTCCTGGACCGCTTTCCGGCCGCCGTCGAGCAGACCGGCAGCACCGGCGTCCTGCTCGTGGCCGCGGTCCGTTCGGAGAACGAGGAGGCGGAGAGCTTCGTCGACGCCGCGGGGACGCTCAAGTCGTGGGTCGGCACCTCGGGCCGGGGCGGCGGTCGGGTGGTCCACGTCGGCGTGCACCCGCACGCACCGGACCCGGGCGCCGCGCGCTGGCTCAACCGCTACCCGGAGATCCAGCCGCGCCGGACCCACTCCGACGCCGCTCCGCGCCTCGAAGCGGCCCTGTGGACGGCGGTGGTCCTCGCGCTCCTGGCGGGCTCGGGGGTGTACGGGGTGAACCGGGCGCGGGAGCGCCACACCACCGAGTGCCTCGGTGGCACCACGACCGCTCCGACCTCGGGCGAGGTGCCCGCGGACCGGGACCCCAAGGACGTCTACAAGGAGATCCGCCGGCGGATCGAGCGGCAGAACGACGAGGCGGTCGAGGCGGCCAAACGGCCCGGTGTGGTCCTGCGCACGGTGATCTACCTGGGGGTCCCGGTGAGGGCCGGCTCCTGGAAGGAGGCCATGTACAGCGGGGCCATTCCGGAACTGCGGGGCATCGCCCTCGCCCAGGCCTCCCTCAACCGGGAGGCCGCCAAGGACGAGGCACACAAGGTGTGGCTGCGGGTGCGCCTGGAGGACGCGGGGGACCGGTTCTCGGAGGCGCCCGCGGTCGCCCGGAAGATCGTGGCTGAAGTCGACGAGGAACCGGACGGGCCGGAGGGCGAAGCGGGCGGCCAGATCATGGGCGTGGTGGGCCTGGGCCAGAGCCGCGAGGACACCATGCGCGCCAGGGACATCCTCGGCGACCACGGACTGCCCATGATCGGTACGGTCGCGACCGCGGAGGAGATGCTCCGGCATTCGATGTACCGGCAGGTGGCCCCGGACAACGGCCGCGAGGCCCGGATCGCCTCCGAGTTCTCTCGGCACGGCAACATCGTGGAGACCCGGCCCGGCCTCTGCTCACCGGCGAAGAAGGCGGTGGTGATCGCGAACCCGGACGACACCTACAGCGCCAACCTGAGCGAGAGGTTCGTCGAGGGTTTCCCCGCCGCCCACACGCTCTGGTACTCCCCGGGAGAGGGGCGCAGTGAGCACTCGGCCCAGGGGAGGAGCGACATCGAATGGGTACAGAACCTCTCCGAGATGGCCGAGAAGGTGTGCGAACGGCTCAAGGAGGAGCCGCGCACCGTCGTGTACTGGGCTTCGCGCTCTAACGAGTTCGGGGCCTTCCTCAGCGAGTTCGACGGCGGCACGGCCTGCAATGGCCGGGTCAGCGTCCTGGGCGGCGACGACCTGACCAACTCCGTCGTCGACGAACAGCGACCCGGTGAACGCCATCCCGGTGTGCGGCTCTACTACGCGGCGCACGCCCTGCCCAGGAGCTATCCGCCGAACGTCCGCGGTGAGGTGTTCAGGGACGACTACGCGGACGCGTACGGAGCCGACCCGTGGAGCGACGACGGGCGGGCCCCGCTGGCCTGGGACGCGCTCCAAGTGCTGGCCAAGGCCGTCAACACGGCCCGGCAGAGCGCCGGGAAGGCCGGTTTCGGCCGCGGCACCGTCCAGACGGCCCTGGTGAACGGGGTCGGCGGCGAGGCGGGGGTCCGGGGTGCCACCGGGGCGCTCGTCTTCGGCCGCAACGGCGAGGTGCCGGAGAACAAACGGCTGTTGATCCTCCGCCACACCAGCAAGGGCGCTGAGGTGGCCCTCGAGTGCGGAGCCCTGGACAGCGGGGTGGAGATGAAGAAGTGGGGTCCGGACAACCGGTACGACTGCCCTCAGGCCACGCCCTGAGGGCAGCCCCGGGGAGGCGGGTGGGAGCCGGCCGCCCGTCGCGTCGGTGAGGCTGCTCCGTACCGGGGGTGGACAACAGCCTCCAAGGCGGACGACGGGACCCAGCGGTGCCCGGCGCGATCGCCGGGCACCGCCTAAGCTTCCTCCGTGAACGACACCACGGACGGCATACGGATCAGACCAGGCAGCCTGGCCGACGCACCGGCCATTCTGCGGATGCTCGACTCCGCGGTGGTCTGGATGAACGCCCGCGGCAACACCGAGCAGTGGGGCACCACACCGCTCTCACAGAAGCCTGGTGGGGTGGCGCGGATCGAGCGGTACACGACCGAACTCACCCCGTACATAGCGGAGTTGCACGGAGGGCCGGTCGCAGCCATGGTGCTGGGCTCCGGGCCCGACCCGAAGATGCCGATCGCGCCGGCCGGGGAGCCCGAGCGCTTCGTCCGGCTGCTGGTCTCCGACCGGCGGCACGCCGGTCTGGGCATCGGGGCAGCGCTGCTGGCCCACGCCGCCGACGAAACCCGGCGCGCCGGCCCGGAGTTGCTGCGGGTCGACTGCTGGGCGGGCGGCGGGGGTGAACTGGTCGCGTTCTACGAGCGCAACGGTTTCACCCGCACCGACCGTTTCCTGTTCGGTTCGTGGCCGGGACAGGTGCTGGCCCGGCGGGTCGTCTGACGGCGGGGACAGGGCACCTGGCCTGGCGGCCCCGAGGAAGACACCCCGGTGGCCGGGAACCGCTTCCGCCCACCCCGACTGTCCGCCCACCCTGAGTCGCGGCCGGTCCTCAGCACCGCCCGCCGCGGCACCGGCGCGGAGGAGAGCCGGTGCCGCGGCGGAGTGGACGGGGCGGCCCGTCGGGGCGGCCCCTCAGGGTTCCGGCGTCCGCAGCAGCGCCTCGACCCGGGCGGCAGCCGCCGCCAGGTGGCCGCGTGCCTCCCGCAGTTGCTCCTCGGAGACTCCGCGGTCCCGGGCGATGTCCCGGATGTCGTCCCGGAAACGGTCCAGCAGCCTCTCGAGGTCGCGCACCGGGTCCTCGGACGCTGCGCCGCTCTCCTCCGCCCACTCCGGGAGGGGCGTCTTGGTGAGCGGCACCCCGCTGCTCTCGCCGCCCTGGGACCACCGCTCGCCGTCCGACGGCTGCCGGGCCGCCGACGGCTCGTCAGCACCCTCGGCCTCGCCGAAGACTCCCCCCTCGGCGGAGAACTTCCGCATCTCCTGGCTGAGCTCGGCGAGTCCGGCGCGTACCGCGTTCTGCCAGTCACCGGCCCGGACGTGTTCCTGGGTCTGCTCCTGGAGCCGCCGGGCGACCCTGAGCACCTGCTCGCGCGCCTGCTGCTGAGCCGCCTTGGCCTGACTGCGGGCCCGCTCGGCGTCCTGCTGGGCCCGCCGGCTCTCCTCGGTCGCCCTGCGGGCCTGTTCCCGCCACCGGTCCTTCGCCCGGCGCAGCTCCTCCTTCGCCTCCCGCCAGGCCTCCTTCTCGCCCAGCGGTGCGCCGGTCCCGCGCCCGGTCCGCTCCGACCGCGCGGACCTCCGGGTTCCGGCGCGCGCCGCCAGTACCGCGGCGCGCATCTCCCGGCGCAGGTCGTTCGCCGAGCCGTGGACGTCCGCCCGGATCTCGGCCGCCAGCTCGGAGACCGACTCGCCGATCTCCAGCTCCAGTTCTGCCAGCTCGTCCTGCCGCTCGGTGAGTTCGCTGTGGCCGGCGTCGGTGAGGGAGTAGATCTTGCGGCCGCCCTCCGTGGTGTGGGTGACCAGCCCCTCGCTCTCCAGCTTCGCCAGCCGCGGATAGACCGTGCCGGCCGAGGGGGCGTACAGGCCCTGGAACCGCTCCTCCAGCAGGCGGATCACCTCGTATCCGTGGCGCGGGGCTTCGTCGAGCAGCTTGAGCAGGTACAGGCGTAGCCGGCCGTGGCCGAAGACGGGAGCCATCTCAGAGCACCTCTCGATCCGTCGGGGCGGGGTGGGCGTCGGCCTCCCGGGGGGTCGTCGGCGGGGCCGGTGTGTCGCCCGGACCGGGCGGACCCTCCTGTGGTGAGCGGACTCCGCCTCCGGGCTCGTCGATGTCCTCGGGCGCCGGGCGGCGCAGCAGGGCCAGAGCGCCGGAAACGGTGGTGGCCTTCACCAGGCCGCCCCCCGTGCCGAGGGTTCCGCTGATCCGTTTGGCGCCCCACTGCTCGGTGATGCGCAACTCGTCGAAGTCGTTGGAGAGCGGCCCCCGGGTCACGTTGGCCTCCACCCGGGCGTGGGTTCCGGCGGGCAGTCGCAGCGCCACCTCCCCCGAGACCGTGGTGAGGCTGAGGTTCGTGTTCCCGTCGGAGGGCGCCAGGTCGAGCACCATGTCACCGGTGACCGAGTCGGCGCGCACCCGCGAACCCGAACCGTCGAGGAGTGTGAGGTCGCCGGAGACCGACTTGAAGGACAGGTCGCCGGTCACCGCCTGGGCCTCGATGAGTCCGGACACGGTGTCGGCCCGGACTCCGCCGTCCAGGCCGACGAGCGTGCTGTCTCCGGAGACACTGCGCAGGTCCGTGCCGCCGGTGATCCCGGAGACGACGGCGCAGGCACCGACGACCCCGACCTCGACCCGGGCTCCGGCCGGTACCGCGACGGTGACCGCCGCCCGGCCGTTCCAGCTCTTCCCGTCGATCCAGCGCAGGAAGTTCTGCCAGGGCACGTCCCGGTACCCGATGGACAGTGTGCCGTCCTCAAGGCTCACCAGCAGTGGTGGTCCGGACAGTTCGGAGATCTCCACCCGTGCCGGAGTGTGGGCCTGGCGCCGACGACGTTGACCGCCCCGTCGATCACTCGGATCCGTACCGCGTCGACGGACTCCTCGAGAGTCAGGGTCCAGGGTTCTTCGACAGACCATTCATGCCGTGCCGACATGGCCTGACCTCCTTCGGTCGCTGGCGATGGCAGCACACAATATATCGCGAGTTTTGTCACCGCGATATATCGTGCCGAAGAAAACCCCGCCTCCTCCCGGCTACTCGTCGTCCTCGTCGTCGAGCCGGGCCAGCCAGGTCGCCAGCCGCTCCACCGGGATCTCGAAGTCGGGGTTGAGGTCGACGAACTCGCGCAGCCGCTCCGAGAGCCAGGCCAGCGACACCTCCTCCTCGCCGCGCCGGTTCTCCAACTCCTCGATACCGCGGTCGGTGAAGTACAAGACGTGCTCCGAAAGGCGTTGACGGACTGACGGACAGCGCGACGGCTCGGCGCCGCGGCGCGTGGGCCCCGTGCGGGACCGGGGAGCCGGTGGCGCGGGTAGGGCCCAGGATAGGCACCCGCGCCGGCTCGTCCCGCACCGCAGGGTCCCGGACGACGACCCTGCGCCCGACTTGCTTGCTGAACCGGGCACCGGCTCGGCGGGCCAAATGCGAGGGGCCCTCGCGCACTGCGCGAGGGCCCCTGCCAGCCGTCGTCCGACGAGGCTCCGGCGGACCGTCAGGCCTCGAAGACCTCGTCGATCAGAGTCGCCTGCTCCGCCAGGTGGCGCTTGTTGGAACCGACCGCCGGCGAGGAGGAGCGGGGCCGCGAGATCCGGCGCAGCCGCTCGGCCGGAGGCAGACCGGCACCCACCGAGAGGTCGAGGTGGTCGATCAGGTTGAGCGCGATGAACGGCCAGGCACCCTGGTTCGCCGGCTCCTCCTGGGCCCAGACGTACTTCTCGACGTTCGGGTACTTGGCGAGCTCGGCCTGGAGCTCCTTGCCGGGCAGCGGGTAGAGCCGCTCGAGGCGGACCAGCGCGGTGTCGGTGACGCCTCGCTTCTCCCGCTCCGCCGCCAGGTCGTAGTAGACCTTGCCGGAGCAGAAGACGACCTTGCGGATGGCCGACGGTTCCACCGAACCGGACTCGACCATGGTGTCGCCGATGACCGGGCGGAAGCCGCCGCTGGTGAACTCCTCCACCTTCGAGGCCGCGGCCTTCAGCCGGAGCAGCATCTTCGGGGTGAAGACGATCAGCGGCTTGTGGTGCGGGTTGTGCACCTGCCAGCGCAGCAGGTGGAAGTAGTTCGACGGCAGGGTCGGCATGGCCACCGTCATGTTGTTCTGCGCGCACAGCTGGAGGAAGCGCTCCGGGCGGGCCGAGGAGTGGTCCGGGCCCTGGCCCTCGTAGCCGTGCGGCAGCAGCAGCGTGACACCGGAGGTCTGGCCCCACTTCTGCTCCGAGGAGGAGACGAACTCGTCGATGACGGTCTGCGCGCCGTTGGCGAAGTCGCCGAACTGCGCCTCCCACAGAACCAGGGCGTCCGGGCGGGCCAGCGAGTAGCCGTACTCGAAGCCCATCGCCGCGTACTCGCTGAGCAGCGAGTCGTAGACGTTGAAGCGGGCCTGGTCCTCGGAGAGGTAGAGCAGCGGGGTGTAGTCCTCGCCGGTCTCCCGGTCCAGCAGCACCGCGTGGCGCTGGCCGAAGGTGCCGCGGCGCGAGTCCTGGCCGGCCAGCCGGACCGGGGTGCCCTCCATCAGCAGCGAGCCGAAGGCGAGGGTCTCGCCCATGGCCCAGTCGATCGTGCCGTCCTCGATCATCGAGACCCGGCGCTGCATCTGGGGGAGCAGCCGCGGGTGGATCTCGATCCGCTCGGGGATGTTGGTCTGGGACTCGGCGATCCGCTTGACCACCTCGTGCGAGATCGCGGTCTCCACGCTGACCGGGAACTCGGCCTGCGGCTCGGGGACCGCCGGCGCCGATGGGGCGTCGGTCGCGTCGCGGACCTCGGTGAACACCTTCTCCAGCCGCCCCTGGAAGTCCTGCAGCGCCTGCTCGGCCTCCTCCAGGGTGATGTCGCCGCGACCGATGAGCGACTCGGTGTAGAGCTTGCGCACCGAGCGCTTCTTGTCGATCAGGCTGTACATCAGCGGCTGGGTGAAGTGCGGGTTGTCGGCCTCGTTGTGACCGCGGCGGCGGTAGCAGATGAGGTCGATCACGACGTCCTTGTTGAACGCCTGCCGGAACTCGAAGGCCAGTCGGCCGACGCGGACCACGGCCTCCGGGTCGTCGCCGTTCACGTGGAAGATCGGCGCCTCGATCATGCGCGCCACGTCGGTGGCGTACATCGACGAGCGGGAGGCGGTCGGGGCGGCGGTGAAGCCGACCTGGTTGTTGATGACGATGTGCACGGTGCCGCCGCAGCGGTAGCCGCGCAGCTGCGACATGTTGAGCGTCTCGGCGACGACCCCCTGGCCGGCGAAGGCCGCGTCACCGTGCAACTGCACCGGCAGGACCGTGAAGTCGGTGCCGGCCTTGCCGATGATGTCCTGCTTGGCCCGCGCGATGCCCTCGACGATCGGGTCGACGGCCTCCAGGTGCGAGGGGTTGGCGGCGAGCGAGACCTGGATCTGCTCGCCGTCCAGGCCGATGAAGGTGCCCTCGGCGCCCAGGTGGTACTTCACGTCACCGGAGCCGTGCATCGACTTCGGGTCGAGGTTGCCCTCGAACTCGCGGAAGATCTGGGCGTAGGACTTGCCGACGATGTTCGCCAGGACGTTCAGCCGGCCGCGGTGGGCCATGCCGATGACGACCTCGTCGAGCCGGGCCTCGGCGGCGGCGTCGATCACCGAGTCGAGCAGCGGGATGACGGACTCGCCGCCCTCCAGCGAGAAGCGCTTCTGCCCGACGTACTTGGTCTGCAGGAAGGTCTCGAAGGCCTCGGCGGAGTTCAGCCTGCGCAGGATCCGCAGCTGCTCCTCACGCTCCGGCTTGTCGTGCGGGCGCTCGACCCGGTCCTGGATCCACTTGCGCTGCTTGGGGTCCTGGATGTGCATGAACTCGATGCCGGTGGTCCGGCAGTACGAGTCGCGGAGCACCCCCAGGATGTCGCGGAGCTTCATCGTGGTGTGGCCGGCGAAGCCGCCGACCGCGAAGTCCCGCTCGAGGTCCCAGAGCGTGAGCCCGTGCTCGGTGATGTCCAGGTCGGGGTGCTTGCGCTGCTTGTACTCCAACGGGTCGGTGTCGGCCATGATGTGGCCGCGCACCCGGTAGGAGTGGATCAGGTCGAAGACCCGGGCGGCCTTGGTGACGTCGTCGTCGTGCGAGACGTCGATGTCCCGGAGCCAGCGCACCGGCTCGTAGGGGATCCGCAGGGCCTTGAAGATCTCGTCGAAGAAGTCGTTCTCGCCCAGCAGCAGCTGGCTCATGATCCGCAGGAACTCGCCGGAGGCGGCGCCCTGGATCACCCGGTGGTCGTAGGTGCTGGTGAGCGTCATGACCTTGGAGACGCCGAGCTTGTTCAGGGTGTCCTGGGAGGTGCCCTGGAACTCCGCCGGGTACTCCATGGCGCCCACGCCCAGGATCAGGCCCTGACCGGGCATCAGCCGCGGCACGGAGTGCACGGTGCCGATGCCGCCCGGGTTGGTCAGCGTGGCGGTGGCACCGGTGAAGTCGTCCATCGTCAGCTTGTTGGCGCGGGCCCGCTTGACGATGTCCTCGTACGCCTGCCAGAACTCGAAGAAGGAGAGCGTCTCCGCCTTCTTGATCGAGGGGACGACCAACTGGCGGTCGCCGTTCGGCTTCACGAGGTCGATCGCCAGGCCGAGGTTGATGTGCTCGGGCTTGACGAGGGTGGGCTTGCCGTCCTTCTCGGTGAAGGAGTAGTTCATCGCGGGCATGGCCTTGAGGGCCTGCACCATCGCGTAACCGATCAGGTGGGTGAACGACACCTTGCCGCCGCGGGCGCGCTTGAGGTGGTTGTTCATCACGATGCGGTTGTCGAAGAGCAGCTTCACCGGGACCGCGCGGACCGAGGTGGCCGTCGGCAGCTCCAGCGAGGCGTTCATGTTCCTCGCGACGGCGGCGGAGGGGCCGCGGAGCGTGACGTGCTCGGGACCCGCCGCGGGGGCCTCACCGTCCGCCTTCTCGGCGGGCCGGGGCTTGGCGCTGGTGGGAGGCGGTGCCGTCCGGGCGGCGGGCGCCTTGGGCGCCGGCGGAGCCGCGGCCGGCTTGGCGGCGGGCTCGGGGCTCGCCGGCTCGGCCACGGCGGGAGGAGCGGCCTGCACCTGCAGGGCGGGGTCGGCCTCCGTCCCGTTCTCGGTGCCCGGCTTGTAGTCGGCGAAGAAGTCCCACCAGGCTCGGTCGACCGAGTTCGGGTCCTGGAGGTACTGCTGGTAGATCTCGTCGACGAGCCACTCGTTGGGGCCGAAGGCCGTGGCTGGGCTCTTCGCCTGCCCGTCTTCGTCGGTCGAGATGCTCGAGGTCTTGGGGGACTGTGGCGACACGGCGCGAACCGCCCTCTTCCGCTTCCTAAAGGTGGTGGACAGCGGAAACCAAGGCTACGCCTTCCGGCCGCTCGGGTGCAGGCCGGAAGGCGTAGTCGTCGCGCAAGTCACACTCGCAGGAGGGTTTCGCGACCATAAATGGCGGGAAACACCAGGGATTCCGCGCTGTCGGGGAACGACGTCCGGCGGCGGCGGCCCACTGGCCGCAACCGTTTCGGATGCCACCCTTCAAGAGTGATCAAAATCACTCGCCAGAGAGCTCTGCTGAGCACTTCCGGGTGCATCTGATAGCGACCATACGTCAATGTCGCGCCCGGCGGGCTCCCGGAAGGGTGACTCGAATCAGACAGCCGAGTGAGGATTCGGCCACCCCGATGCTGCCGCCGTGCAGATCCACCGCCCAACGGGCGATGGCCAGGCCCAACCCCGTGCCGCCGTCGCTTCCCGGGCCATGGGGGGTGGAGACGCTGCCGCGGTTGAACCGCTCGAAGATCCGCTGCCGTTCGGACTCCGGGATTCCGGGTCCCTCGTCCGACACCTCCAGCACCAGGCTCCCGGCCGATTCCCCGCGCCGGGCCCGGACCGTCACCCTTCCGTGTGGCGGACTGTGCTTGACCGCGTTGTCCACCAGATTGACGACCACCTGGTGCAGCCGCTCCGCGTCCGCGTGGGCGGTCAACTCCGGGGGGGAGACGTCCAGATGGAAGTGGACGTCCCCACGGGCGTGCCCCTGCGACAGGCCGGCGCCCCCCGTTCCCTGGCCGCGGGCCGCCGCCGCGATGCTGGCCTCCTTCAACACCCCCGAGAGATAGGGCCAGACCTCGAAGGGCCGCGACCGCAGCTCCACCACGCCGTTGTCGAGACGGGAGAGGTCCAGCAGCGTCTCCACCAGCCGTCCCAGCCGCTCCGTCTGCCGCAGCGCGGTGCGCATGGTCTCCGGGTCGGGCTCCGACACCCCGTCGACGACGTTCTCCAACACCGCCCGGAGCCCGGCGATCGGGGTGCGCAGTTCGTGTGAGACGTTCGCCACCAGCTCCTTGCGGTGCCGGTCCACCGCCTCCAGGTCGGCCGCCATGTGGTTGAACGCTGCTGCCAGCTCGCCGAGTTCGTCCCGCCGCTGGGCGCGGACCCGCCGGCTGTAGTCGCCGGCGGCCATCGCGGTGGCCACGGCCTTCATCTCGTCCAGCGGGGAGGTCAGCCCGTGCGCCACGAACTGCATGATCAGCATCGTGGCGATGATCGAGAAGATCGTGACCACCCGCAGCTCGGTGGCGGTGTGCAGGGCCATGAAGACCAGCAGGGTGGTGATCGTCACCGAGACGATCACCAGCGCGCCGAGCGCGGCTTTGACCGACCGGTACGGATCCAGCGGCCGCAGCCACTCCCACAGCCTCGCCCACATCCCCGGCGCGGAGCGGCCACCGCCCCCCGCCAGGCCGCCGCTCCGGGGCGGGGGGGCGGTCCGGCGCCGCGGGCGGCTCACGGCGTGGGGGCGGCGGGGGTCTCCAGGGCGTAGCCGACGCCGTGCACGGTGCGGATCCGCTCGGCGCCGATCTTGCGGCGGAGCGCCTTGATGTGGCTGTCGACGGTGCGGGTCCCGGAGGCGTCCGCCCAGTCCCAGACCTCCGCGAGCAACTGCTCCCTGGAGAGCACCGCGCGGGGGGTGTTCGCCAGGCAGACCAGGAGGTCGAACTCGGTGGGCGTCAGGTGCACGTCCTCGCCGCGGACCCGGACCCGCCGCTGCGCGTGGTCGATCTCCAGCTCACCGAGGCGGAGCAGCCCGTTGCGCGGGGTGTGCGCGGCCTGCGCCGCCCGCTCCACCCGGCGGAGCAGCACATGGACCCGGGCCGCCAGCTCACGCATGGAGAACGGCTTGGTCATGTAGTCGTCGGCACCGACCCCGAGGCCCACCAGCATGTCGGTCTCGTCGTCCCGGGCGGTCAGCATCAGCACCGGGACGGGGCGCTGGGCCTGTACCCGGCGGCAGACCTCCAGCCCGTCGAAGCCGGGCAGCATGATGTCCAGGACGAGCAGGTCCGGCTGCCAGGCCTGCGCGGTGTCCACGGCGGCGGGGCCGTCCCCGACGGTACGGACCTGGAAGCCCTCGGCCCGCAGCCGCACGGCGATGGCGTCGACGATGGTGGGGTCGTCCTCGACCACCAGGATCCGTCTCTGGGCCCCGGGGGCACCCCCCGAGGCCGAACCCGGTGCGGCGCTCGGCGCCGGCACGGCCCCCGCTCCCGCCCCGAGCCCAGCCAGCACCGCACCGCTGTCCGAGCCGTTGTGTTTGTGCTCCATCGACCGCCCCTGCCGTCCCCGGTGTTGCCAACCCGCCAGTGCCGCCGGTCCGCGGGGCCGTCCGCCCCGTCGAGGCGCCGCACTGATGTCCCTGCCCGGGGAGGCCCGCCCTGTCGCGGGACCCGGCACGCGCGCTCGCCGCGGCGACCGGAAATCCTGGTAGCTCCGCTACGAGGGTCTCCGGCCGGCTTGCGATCACACGCACCGGAACCGCTTCTCAGCGGGCGCACCTCTCCGGTTGCGGCACCAGTCTGCCCGGCTCTGCCGGGAAGCAGCGTACGATCCCGGCGGCCGTCTCGGCTACGCAGGGCCGCGAGCGAGATGAACCGCGTCCGGGACGCCTCGGGCGACCGGGATCTCCTCGGTCCGCACCTGCTCGAATCCGGCGCTTCGCAGCGCCTCCTCGAAAGCGGGCGAGGGCCGGGCCGACCACACCGCCAGCACCCCGCCGGGGGCGAGTCGGTCACGGCAGGCGGCCAGGCCCGCCGGCCCGTAGAGGCTGTCGTTCTCCTCGGTGACCGTCCAGTCCGGACCGTTGTCGATGTCCAGGCAGATCGCGTCGTACCGCTCGGCCGGTGCGCCGGAGGAGCGGGGGCGCCCCTCCGCGCCGTCCAGCAGGTGGTGTACGAGGTCGGCCTGGCGGAGTTCGACCCGCGGGTCGGTGCGGGCCGCTCCGGTGATCTCCCCCAGCGGGCCCGTCCGGTGCCAGTCGATGACCGCCGGCTCCCGCTCGATGACCGTGATCCGGCTCCAGCGGGGCTCGGCGGCGGCGTGCGCCAGGGAGAAGCCGACCCCCAGACCGCCGATCAGCAGGGTGGGGGAGGGGCGGTCGTCGGGCAGGGCGGTGAGCGCCGCGGCCACGAGCAGCCGCTCGGAGCGGCCGTCCGAGGTGTCCATCAGGAAGCACCCGTTGGCGATGATCTCGAAGCGCCCGGCACCACGCTGCCGCAGCACCACCTCGCCGTGCGGCCCCTCCCGGCGGTCGAGGGTCACGGGGATGTCGTCGGCTGGGCGAAGCATGGGGTGGCGGGTCCTTCTACGCTGCGGCGGCGCTCGGTTGCCCGAGGCCTTGAGGACCGGACCGTACACAGGCCGCCGCCCGGTCTCAAACGGAAAGCGCCGCCGACAGGGTGGGCGAACGGGGTCCTGCTCCGCGCGCCGCTGCCCGCCGGGGAGGGGACCGGTCCGGTAAGAGCCGGCGGGCCGGCTCCTGGTCGCCCTCGGCGGGCAGCGGTTCGGCCCCTCCACGGCGCCGGGGGCGCTGTGGAGGGGCCGAGGAGGGTGCCGGTCGGCGCCGATGGTCGGTCGGCGCTCAGGCTGTCGCGCCCCGTTCTGCCGGATCAGCCGTTGGCGAGGGCCTGCAGACGGTCCATCGCACCGTTGAACTTGTTGTGGTCGCCCACGGTCGGCCCGGTGGAGGTGTACTGCCAGAAGGTGTAGAAGCCCCAGCCGTTCGGCAGGGTGCCCGGTGCGGAGGCGTAGCGGGCGATCCACAGCGGGTTGGTGTTGCCGAAGCTGCCGTTGTTGCCGGTGCACTGGGTCCACCAGTCGGTGGTGGTGTAGATGACCGCGTCGCGCCCGGTGCGGGACTTGTAGGTGCTGGTGAAGTCCTTGATCCAGTTGACCATCCCGGCCTGGCTCAGCCCGTAGCAGGTCGCGCCGTAGGGGTTGTACTCGATGTCGAGCACGCCCGGCAGGGTCTTGCCGTCCTTGGACCAGCCGCCGCCGTTGTCGACGAAGTAGTTGGCCTGCGCGGCACCGCTGGAGTCACTCGGGTTCGCGAAGTGGTACGAGCCGCGGATCATCCCGATGTTGTAGGAGCCGTTGTACTGCTGGGTGAAGTACTCGTTCTTGTAGTACGTGCCCTCGGTGGCCTTGACGTAGGCCCACTTGACACCGCTGTTCCACAGCGTCTGCCAGTTGACGTTGCCCTGGTGACCGCTGACGTCCACCCCTTCGATGGTGGCCGCGAGCGAGGGCGCCGGGGTGCCGCCGGCGAGGCCGCCCTCGTGTTCGACGATCGTCGAGCCCATCGAGGCGTTGCGCTCGGGGGCGGGGGCCGCCTTGTCGGCCGCCGAGGCCGCGCCCGGCATGGTCAGGAGAAGGGAGAACATCGCGACGGCGGCGCCGGCCGCGGTGACGAACGTGCGGCGGAACGAGGAGCCGGATCTTTGCACGGGCATGCCTGCCTCCGATGGCGGTGGGGGGACGTTGAGCATGGGTTGACGCTTGGTGTGCCCATGCCAGAAAAACGCTACGCGCGTTGAGGCGAGGTGGGAAGAGTATGGCGCTCCCGCCGGAGGTCTACTCCTGAGTAATAGGGCGGCCAACTGCGACGACGGCGCTCGCTGAAAGAAAATTTCACTTTGAAGGAAAACTCGCGGGGCTCTGACGAGGGGCGAAACGCCGCTTGCCGTCGCCGAGGGGTCCGAACCCGTGAGGGCCCGCGCAGTGGTATGGACCGCTTCCCGGCGGGTGAACCCCGACCATGCGCCGTCCCGTCATCCGCGGTGGACCAGCGCACGGCCTCGGGTACTGAGAGCGCCACAGTTGACGCCGTGCGCCCGCCAGGGATCACGGCGCTGCGCTCTGTCTAGAACTCGATCAGCGCGGCGCTGGCGTCGTCCTGCGCCTTGCCGCGCGGGAAGTCCGTGCGGTCGGCGTCCGCCCGCTCCGCCGTGCGCACCCGCCCGACCAGACCGGCCGGCCCCTCCCGGAGCAGCAGCGCGAAGCAGTCCGCCCAGTCACCGGCGCCGAAGACCTCCACATAGCGGCTCGCGCCGTCGGTGAGCGCGGCCGCTGCCCGCACCCGGTCCCGCCGTACCCAGCCGGTGACCGCTCGCTCGGCGACCGAAGGGTCGGCGGCGGCGGTGAAGAAACCTCCCTCGGCGTTCCGCAGCGCCTCGACGGCCTGGGTGTACTCCGCGGTGGCCGCGGCTCGGGCCTCCGAGCCGCGCGGCAACGCCCGCGCGGCCTCGCCGGCCGCCCGCACCTCGGCGGGGAGCCGGTCGAGCCGGTCGTCCAGCACCGCGGTGACCGCCCCGTCCGGCCGCTGGAGGAGCAGGGCGGAGTCGGAGAGCACCAGGTACTCCAGCCGTTCCTCGTCCCAGCGGGCCGCGACGGCGGTCGCCTGCGGAGTTCTCGGGTGAGAAAGGTCACAGGTCGTACGGTGTGCGGCGGCGGTGCGGTCGATGGCCTCGGTCAGGGAGTCGGCCAGTGTCCGGTGCCGCCGCGAAGCGGACGATTCGAGCATGGCGCCCCCGAGGGCGGTGGTGAACCAGGGCACCCCGTGCCGGCACCCGTCGTCGCCCGCCGGCGGTGTCACGCCGTCCAGGAGCACGAGAACTCCCCCGCGGCCGGAGGCGGGCAGGGCCACGGACACGTAGTCCTCGTTGGGCTGTGCGGGGTCTCCCGGCTCCGTGGTGAGTTCGACGCGCATGACGATCAGTCTGCCCGAGCAGGCCGACCCGCCGGGGTTGGCCATGAGGGCCGGGTGGCGGCTGCTCGAATCGCCGGACTTTTCCGGTATCGGGCCGACCGCCCTGGCGGGAAGCAGGCATCTTCGCAGGCCTCGGGGCCATCTTCCACCCCATGGCGCGGAAGGTCCTCCTATGTGGTGCACAAGGAGTTGTTAGCCAACTCCGGGATACGGTTCACTCGTTCGAGTGGCCCGGTGGGGAATGGTGGTTCGGTTCTCCGCCGGCACTGGAATGGTCGGCTCCCGTGCTGTGTCATGAGGCGGGTGTGCACACTCGCCGTCGGCGTCCGGCGCCTGGACGGCACGAGTGACCACGACCGAAGTGAACACGAGCGAGCTGTCGTCATCCCTGCCCGGGCGACGGGAGAAGAATGCGAGCACCGGTGCGAAAGAAGCGGCTTCGGGGCGATGGAGGCGAGTCGAGAGGGGGCGCGGGAGCGGTCGACACGTCACCGCAGCGTCCCGTCCGGGTCCGTAACCGGTTGGTCGTCGCGGTCGCCCTGGTGTCGGTGGCGGTCGCCGCGGCGAGCGCTCCGGGCATCGTCGACACCGCCGGGGAGCTGAGCGACTCCCAGGAGCTCGTCACACTCGCCGAGATGAACAGCCGAGCGGTGGTGCTCGCCCATTCCCTCGCCGACGAGCGGGACGCCATGACCCAGCACGTCGCCGCCGGCCGGCCCACCGCCGGGGAGCCGGGCAAGGCGAGCCGGGCGCGGGTCGACAGGCAACTGGCGGAGTTCCGCGACGACGCACCCGCAGGACTGCGAAAGCTGCTCGACGGTGTGCCGAAGGCCCGTCAGCAGGCGCTCGACAGCGAGGATTCGGCCCTGCGGGTGCACCTGGCGTACACCGAGGTCGTCCAGGCGTTGCACGGCGTCTCAGCCGACCTGGCACGTAAGCTTCCCGCCCGTGCGCCGGAGGGCCCCACCGAGGCGCTCAACAGGCTGGGCCGCGCCGTGGAGCAGGCCTCCGCGAGCCGCGGGCTGCTCCTGGGCGCGCTCTCCGAGTCGGCGGTCGGCCGCTCCGGGACGCCATCCGGGGACGGCACGGAGGGCGGGGCGTCACCACTGGTCGCCGCCGCCCAGCAGACCTACCTGCGGGAGCAGGCGGCCATCGCGGACTTCGGGGACATCGCTCCGACGGCCGTCCGGGAGTCCTACGCGAGCACCGTCAACGGCGGTGAGGTCTCCGCCGCAGAGGGCTACCTGCGGCGGTTGACCGACCAGCCGCGGCTCTCCGCGTCCGACGCCTCCATGAACCGGGAGCGGGTCGCCAAGAGCCTGACCGCCCGTATCGACCGCATGCGGGCGGTGGAGTCGTCGCTCGGCACCGCGGAGGGCAAGCAGCTCGCCCAACTCCGCGACGACGATGTCACCGCGCTGGAACTGCGGATCGGCCTGGCCTTGGCCTGCCTGCTGATCGCCATCGGGATCAGCACCTCCGCCGCCCGGTCCATGACCCGTCCGCTGGCCGCGCTGCGGCTGGGGGCCCGAAGGGTGGCCGCCGACCCGGTGGCCGAGGAGCCGGTCAGGTTCACCGGACGGAACGACGAGTTCGCGCAGACCGTGCGCGCCGTCAACGAACTGCACGCAAAGGCTGTGGCGCTGCACGAGCGGGCCGACGGGCTCGACACGGACCGCACGGAGCTGACCGCCGAGCGCGGGCGGCTGGCGGAGATCCGCCAGGAGCTGCTGGCGGAGAGGGCGCGGGCCGAGGGGTTGGCCGCCGGCCGCGAACAGGACCGAGTCGGCTTCGTCGGCCTCTCCCTGCGTGTGCTGCCGCTGATCGAACGACAGCTCGGGGTGCTGGAGCGGCTGGAGAACGCCGAGCAGGACCCGGAGCGGCTGGCCACGCTTTACGCGCTGGACCACCTGGCCACCCGGATCCGGCGGCACAGCGAGACGCTGCTCGCGCTCGCCGACCCCGCGGCCGCCGAGCCCCAGCACGAGCCGCTCCCGTTGCTCGACGTGGTCCGGGCCTCGATCAGCGAGGTGGACGACTACGAGCGGGTGGAGATCCAGGCGCTGGGCGGCCAGGGGGCCGGCGCCGCGGACTCCGGGCCGCTGGTGGTCGGCTACGCGGCCGGTCCCCTCAGCCATCTGATCGCCGAACTCCTGGAGAACGCGACCGACTTCTCCCCGGCCGAGTCCAAGGTCCGGCTCTCCGGGCGACTGCTCGACAACGGGCAGCTCCGGCTGTCGGTGCAGGACGCCGGCATGGGGATGACGGCCCAGCACCGCGACGAGGTGAACGAGTGGCTGGCCGATCCGCAGGAGGACGCCGAGCGCGCTCCCTCCCCCGGCGGCGACGGCGGGGTGGGGCTGGGCCTGTACGTGGTGGGCCGGCTGGCCGCCCAGTACGGCATCGGGGTGGAGCTGCTGGAGGGCAAGCGGGGCGGAGTCACCGCCACCGTCACCCTGCCCCGGTCGATCCTGGTGGCCGGTGCCGCGGCGGAGGACGTGGTCGGAGACGGCGCTGCCGACCCCCTGCCGGGCGCGGAGCTGCCGATGCCTCGGCAGCCGTACCCGGGGCCGGGGTCGGAGGAGCTGCCGGGCTCCCCGGCAGCGGCAGGGCCGGCCAGCGGCGCCGCGGAGTCCTTCTCCGACGGCGCCGTGGTGCGGCCGGGCGAGCCGGAGAGCTTCGCCGAGCTGTGGCCGGAGCCGGTGTCCCGGCCCGGTTCCCAGCCGCAGCCCGTCTCCGAGCCCGAGCTCCGGCCCGGTTGGGGGCCGGAGCCGGAGGGTTGCGGACTGGCGCGCAACTCCGAGACCGACCCGCTGGTCGCCGCGGCCGAAGCCGCGCTGGCCGCAGCCGGCCACGACGTGCCCACCGCCCCGGTGGGGGACCGCGAGCCGGACGCGGACACCGGGGAGCGCCCCGGTGACCCCTACCGGATCGGCTCCCACGAGCACGGCCACGCCCAGGACGGCGGGGACCGCCCGACGCCGGGCGAGCCCGTGTTCCGGACGGCCCAGGAGGACCCGGCACCCGCCCCGCAGGATGGGGCCGGTCCGGAGCCGACACCGCCGGAGAGGCCCGGTTCCGCACCGGACGCAAGCGAGCCCGCCAACCCGACCGTGGCCGGCACCGGTGAGGTCACCGAGAGCGGGCTGCCGGTGCGCACCCCCAAGGGTGGGTCCACGGGCGGCGACACCGCGGCTCTGCCGACCCAGCGGGAGCGGACCGATCCGGTGGACGCCGAAGCGCTCCGCCGGCAGCTCGGCGGCTTCCAGCGCGGTACCCGGGAAGGGCGCCGCCAGGTACGGACGGAGATCGCCGAGCGCTCCGGAGAGCGGACCGGCGATCACGAGGACGGGGGCACAGTCGAGGAGGCACGTGGTTGAACGCGCACACTGAGCCCACCGCGGACCGGCAGACCGGGGACGGTACCGGTTCGAGCGAGGTCCAGAGCCTGAGGTGGCTGCTGACCCGCCTGGTCGAGGAGACGCCGGCCGTCCACTCGGTCGCCGTCGTCTCCTCCGACGGACTGCTGCTGCTCTCCTCGGACCCCGGCCGCACGGCCGAGGCGGAGGCGGGAGGCGGAACGGGCCCCAGGGGCTCCAGCGCGGACCTGGCCTCCATCGTCTCCGGCCTCGCCGCACTCACCGGCAGCGCCGCCGAGTTGATGTCCTTCGGCACCGTCAAGCAGACGATGGTCGCCATGGAGCAGGGCACGTTGTTCGTCATGGCGATCAGTGACGGCTCCCTGCTCGGCGTCCACGCCGCCGCCGACGCCGACATGAGCCTGGTCGCCTACCAGATGACGATGTTCGTCGGCCGCGCCGGCCATGTGCTGACCCCGGAGGTCCGCAGTGAACTGCGGCGTTCCGTGGAGAGCGGCCGGTGACCCCACCGGCCACCCTGCCCGCGAGGGCGGGCGCCGGCAGCCGGCCGCTGCCCCGGCGAGGGCCGGCCCGGGTGCGCCCCTACTCCCTCACCGGCGGCCGCACCCGCTACGACGACGTACTCCAAGTTGAGACGTTCGTCGCCGCCGTCGATGGGCATGAGCAGTGGGGCGATCTCGCTTCCGGCGCAGAGCACACCATGCCCGAGAGCCGGGCGATGTCGAGCTGTGCCGCCGGGTGCGCTCGGTCGCGGAGGTCGCCGCACTGCTGGGCATGCCGCTTGGAGTGGTCCGGGTGCTGCTCGGTGATCTGGCTGACCGGGGATTGATCCGCGTGTACGGAACCGGGCACGGCGACGGCCGGCCCGAACGCGCTTTGCTCGAAAGGGTGCTCAGTGGACTTCGCAGGCTCTGAAGCCTTGGCCGGAGCGGCCGGAGGGACCGTCACGGGGGCGGAAGCCGCCGGGAACTGGCAGGCGGATCGCAGCCGGGCGCCGATCTCGACCAAGATAGTGGTGGCCGGCGGCTTCGGCGTCGGCAAGACCACCTTCGTCGGCTCGGTCTCGGAGATCACCCCGCTCACCACCGAGGCGGTGATGACCCAGGCCAGTGCGGGCGTCGACGACATCCGGGCCACGCCGGACAAGACCACGACCACGGTCGCCATGGACTTCGGGCGGATCACCCTCGACGCCGACCTGGTGCTCTACCTCTTCGGCACCCCCGGCCAGCAACGCTTCTGGTTCATGTGGGACGACCTGATCCGCGGGGCGATCGGCGCGGTGGTGATGGCCGACACCAGGCGGCTGGCGGACTGCTTCCCCGCCCTGGACTACTTCGAGAGCTGCGGACTGCCGTACGTCGTGGCGGTCAACCACTTCGAGGGGACGGACCTCTACACCGAGGAGGACGTGCGCGAGGCGCTCTCGGTGCACCAGGGGGTCCCGATCCAGATCATGGACGCCCGGCGCCGGAACACCGTGGTGGACTCGCTGCTCACGCTGGTGCAGCACGCGCTCGCGGTCGCCCCGCGCTGAGGGTGCGCGCTCTCCGGCCGCTCGGGGAGGGGGCGCCCGCTCGCGGGCGTGGTGCCGCCGCCCGGCGGAAGATACTCGTCGTGGGAGCGGACCAGGCCGGTCTGCAACTCGCCCTCGGGCTCCTGACCCACGGCTACCAGGTCACCCTGATGTCCGAACGGACCCCCGACGAGGTGCGGTCCGGCCGGGTCCGCTCCGTCTCCTGCATGTTCCACAGCGCCCTGCAGCACGAGCGGGACCTGGGCCTGAACTTCTGGGAGAGCCAGACGCCGCGGTTGACCGGGCTGACGGTGTCCATGGTGGCGGAAGACTCGGTTCCCACCGCCGGGAGCCATGGCTCCGCAGCCCGGGCGGTGGAGTGGACGGGGCGGTTGACCAACTACGCCCAGTCCGTGGACCAGCGGGTGAAGCGGGCCGGCTGGATGGAGGTCTTCGCCCGGCGCGGCGGCCAACTCGTCATCCACCGGGCCGCCATCTCCGACCTCGACTACTTCGCCGGCCGCTACGACCTGGTCCTGGTGGCCGCGGCACGCGGTGAGCTGGTCTCGCTCTTCGACCGGGACGCCGCCCGCTCACCGCAGGAGGCGCCCCGGCGGGTCCGCGCCGTCAGCTACGTGCACGGACTGCGGCCGCGGACCGGACGCGGATGCCCGGAGACGGTCCGGTGGAACCTGGTGCCCGGGGTCGGGGAGCTGTCGATAGTCCCCTCCTTCACCATCACGGGCGGTTGCCACGTCCTGTCCTGGGAGAGCGTTCCGGGCGGTCCCGCCGATGTCTTCCAGGAAGTCTGCGGACCCGAGGCGCACCTGGCGTCGACCCTGGAGCTGATGTCCCGTTACACGCCGTGGGAGCTCGCCGGAGGGACCGAGCCGGAGCTGACCGACGCCGGGGGGACCCTGGTCGGAGGCTCCGTACCCACGGTCCGCAGACCGGTCGGCCGGCTGCCCTCAGGTGGGGCGGTGCTGGGGGTGGCGGAGACGGTCATGGCCAGCGGCCCCCTTCCCGGCCAGGGGGCGGGCTCCGCGGCCAGGTGTGCGGCCGTCTACCTCGACCGCATCCTGGAGCGGGGCGCGGAGCCCTTCGACGAGGCCTGGATGCAGGGCACCTTCGACCGCCACTGGCGGAGCACCCGGCAGGTCGCCAGATGGACCGAGGCGATGTTGGCCGAGCCGCGCTCGCGGATGCTCCGTCTGCTGCGCGACGCGGCCGGCTCCCCGGACTTGGCGAACCGTTTCGCCAACGGCTTCGACGATCCCTCGGCGCTCGCCGGCCACTTCTGGGGGCGGCAGAGGGCCGGGGCCTGACCCGCTACCGCTTCGACCAGGGCCACCGGGGCCGGTCCGGCCGCCGGCCTTCCGGGTCGTACTCGTACCGCCAGCCGGTGGGGAGCCCCAGCCGCCGGGTGTGTCCCCGGGGCACCCGGCGGTAGAGGTGAACCACCGGCTCCCCGCCCTCCACCGGTACCGGTACCTCGTAGATCCTGGGGGGATGCCCGGTGGGGCCGACCAGCACGGGCAGCACCCGGCCGTCCAGCGGCCCACCGACGAACGGCGTCTCTTCGCTTCTCACCGCTCCAGTCTCCCCCCGGAGCGCCGTGCGTCCTCCGCCGGCCACCGCACCGGGCACCCCGCGGACACCGGGTGTCAGCCGCGCCGGAAGCCCGAGCGGGCCAGCCAGCGGCCCTCGTGGCGGAAGACCTCGATCGGACGGCCGAAGCAGGCCGTCAACCGCTCGCCGGTCAGCACCTCGTCGACGGGGCCGGAGGCCTGCACCCGACCGTCCTTGAGCAGCAACGCGTGGGCGATGGCCGGGGAGAGCTCCTCCAGGTGGTGGGTGACGGTCACCGTCGCCAGCTCGGGCCGGACCGTGGCCAGCCGGTGCATGGTGTCGATCAGGTCCTCCCGGGAGGGGAGGTCCAGGGCGTTGAACGGCTCGTCGAGGAGCAGCAGCGACGGCTCGGCCATCAGCGCCCGGGCGATCAGGATCCGGGCCCGCTGCCCTCCCGAGCACACCCCGTACGGCCGGTCGGCCAGTTCCTTGGAGTCCAGTTCGGCGAGCAGGTCGTGGGCCCGGGTCCGGGTCTCCCCGTCGTACCTGCGCCACAGCGGCTGCACGGTGCCGGTCGCACCGGTCAGCACGACGGTGTGGGCGGTGGCGTCGAGCGGCACCTTCTGCGCCGAGGAGACCAGACCGATGTGGGCGCGCAGCTCGCGCACGTCGACCCGCCCGAGCCGGTGGCCGAGCACCTCGACCGTGCCGCTGGTCGGGTGCATCAGCGCCCCGATCAGCCGGAGCACTGTGGTCTTGCCCGCGCCGTTGGCGCCGAGGAGCGCCCAGTGCTCGCCGGACCGCACCGTCCAGTCGATCCCGTCCAGGATGGTCTGGTCGGTGGTGAGCCGGCGGACGGTGGCGCCGGCCAGTTCGGTGATGACCGTCCCGTCCGCACCCTTCGCAGTCCCCATGTCCCGCTCCCTGCCGTCCCCGTGGCCTTGGAACTCCGCGCCGCGCGGCCCCGCCCGGGGCGCTCGCCCCGCGCGTCACCGCAGCCGCCGGGGGCGCGGCCTCCCGGCGCACGACCGCAGCCACGGTACCCCCGCGTTGCGGGAACCTCCCGATACGCCCACTATCCGGACGCCCCTCCGGTCGGAGGCGGCGGTCCTGAAGGGGCGTGGCAGGCGCCCCGGGTATCCGGCGCCGAGCCCCCGACCCGGGCGGTGCGGCACCGGGACCCCGGGGACAGCGGCGTCCCCCGCACACCCGAGGTGTGCGGGGGACGCGGAGAGCTACCGGTGCCGGGGAGGCTCCGGTCTCAGCACCAGCGCGGGGCCGGGCCGATGTTCTCGATGTAGCGGGCGGAAGCCCAGGCCCACTTGCCGTCGGCCAGCTTGTACCAGAGCGGGTTGCCGTCGACGACGTCACGGCTGCGCACCTTGCACTCGATGAGGACGATCTGCCCCTTGTGCAGCGAGCCGATGACCCTCGAGTGGTGGCGGGTGGGCTTGTTGCGGACGTTCAGGCCGATCCGCGCGATGACACGACCCTTGTACAGCTTGTGGTGGCCCTTGTGGTCCTTGCCGTGGTGACGGCCGTGGTCCATGGCGTCCATGGACTGCGAGCCGCGGGCGGCGTCGACGTCGGGGGCCTCGGCCGCGAAAGCCGGACCGGCCATGGTGGCGGCCGCGATGGCGCCGGAGGCGGCGCACAGAGCGAGCTTGCTGAACTTCGACTGCAGCATCTTGCTTGTCTCCTACAGGGGAGTCTGGGGGGATATGGGAGAGTGCCGGGCGTCGGGCGACGGTGCCGCCAGCCGTTCCCGGCGAAGCCGCCCCGCTCAGGCCATCCGTCGCCGCGTCCGCCTCCGCCTCTCGCCCGGCAGCTGGGCTGCGGGGGTCGGGGCGTGCGGCGAGCGCGCGTCGGATGTCATCGCTTGATGGGCGACTCCACCGGTTGTGGCCTGGCTTCCGTTCCTCAGGGAAGGCAAACCGGCGTTACCGGCCGTGGATTCGGTCAGATTCGGAAGAATCTGGTCTAACCCACGAAAAGGACGCTAGGACCGCCACGCTCCGCATGCAACTCAGCACACACCGTTGAAGCCGTATGGGGGAGCGAGTCCGCCTGCGCGGCAGCAGGGTGCGGAGCCCGGGCGGGGGAGAACGGCCTCCGATCCGGGGGTGACACCCGGGTGAGCACGGGCGACCGGCCCCGCGCCCTTGACCGGTCGGCGGCCGTCCAGCGCTTAGCCTGCAAACGGAACGATCTCCGCGCCGATGCCGGTCGACCGGCCACTGGGCCGTCTCGCGGGGACTCACGGAGACAGGGGCGCAGCAGGGTGGTGTACGTCTACGGACTGGTGGCGGCGTGCCTCCTCGGCCTGGGATTCGTCCTCCAGCAGCACGCCGCCGAACGCGCCCCGACCGCCGACATGCTCAAGTTCCGGCTGCTGCTCCACCTGGTCCGGGTGCGGACCTGGCGCTACGGCATCGCCTTCATGGTGGCCGGGCAGTTGTGCAGTGTGCTCGCGCTCGGGATGGGGGACCTCTCCGCGATCGAACCGCTGCTCACCACCAACCTGCTCTTCGCGCTCTTCCTCGCCCGGCGGCTGAGCGGCCAGCGGCTGGGCTGGTCGGGGTGGGCCGGGGCGCTGCTGCTCAGCGCCGGCGTCGGGCTCTTCATCCTGGCGGCCCAACCGCGCAGCGGTACCGCCAACGCCGGCCTCCTGCGGGTGTGGTTGGTGTTCGGCGCGGTCCTCGGCGTGGCGCTGGTGATGGTGGTCATCGCCCGCCATCTGCCGTTCTTCGAGGAGCCCCCGCTGCTGGCCGCCGCCGCCGGAGCGCTGTACGGACTCCAGGACGCCCTCACCCGGATGTCGAGCACCATCGCCTCCGACCACGGCGCCCTCAGCCTGCTCGTCCACTGGCAGCCGTACGCCATCGTGGCGCTCGCGGTCACCGGCCTGATGCTGGTGCAGAGCGCCTTCGAGGCCGGGCCGCTGCGGATGTCCCTGCCCTCCTTGACCGCGGCCGAGCCGCTGGTCGGCATCGTCTGCGCCATCCTCCTGCTGGGCGACCGGCTGCGGGTCTCGCCGATCGCCCTCGCGGGCGAGACCATCGGACTGGTGGCGGTGATCGTCGGGGTCTTCATCCTCGGCCGGCACCCGGCGATGCCCACCGGCAAACCGAGTCAGGGCAGTGGGGTCGCCGCGGTCTGAACCGCGGAATCATCGGATCCGGTCCCTTTCGAGAGCCGAAGGGGATGCTTTCCGGCCTGTGGGGCCGTGGTTGGCCGAAACTCTCCGTGTGGTGGCGGCTCGGAGTTCCTACCGTGGTCGCGACCGGCCCACCGGCCCGCCGCGGGACCAGCGGCAGCCGAGGGGCCACGGGGGACCACGGGCCACGCGTCCGCGGTGCGAACAGTCGGGGGGCTGAGATCGACACCGTCATCGAGACCTGCGGAGCCGGCCGGGCGGGCAGAGCGGCGACCGGCTCGGAGCCGGGCCGCTGGGGACACCGGTGAGCGCCGTGCCGCCGCAGTCGGCCGGCAGGACGGAGCGGGACCTCGCCATCCGCGGGTACGTCCGCTCCTGGCTGGAGCGGACGCCCGGAACCACCCGCACCGCCCCGGTCACCCTGCTGCTCGGCCCGCGCGGCAGCGGTAAGACCAGCCTGCTCCGGCACCTGTCGGAGTGGGCCCGCCGCGCCCCCGTGGCACGGCTGGACCTCGCCTCGCTCGGCGAGGACGGCCGGCAGCCGCTCGACGTGCTCGGCGAACTCGTCTTCGAACTGAACATCCGCAAGGCCGACCTGCCCCGGCTCTCCTTCCCCTCGGTCGGCCTGCTGCTCCTCGCGGTGACCACCCGGGTCGATCCGACCAGCAGGGAGCGGGCCGTCCAGGAGATGCGGGACGCGCTGGACCAGCCGGGCAGCCGGGCCGCCGTGTTCAACCGGCTCGCCGAGGCGGCGGCGGTCACCGGCGCACTGCCCGCCTGGGGGGCCGCGGCGCTGCCGCTGCTGCCCGAGTGGCATCGCGGCTGGGCCCGGCTGCGCACCCGCAGACGCCTGGCCCACCTGCGGCGGGGCACACCGCTGGTGTCCGTGGGCGAGTACCTGGTGGGGCTCAACCGGCTCTACAGCCACCGGGACGCGCAGGCACGGAAAGCCGCCGAGGAGGTGCTCTTCGACGCCTTCCTGGACGACCTGCGCAGCGCCTACGCCACCCGGCGCGGCGACCGGCACCGCACCGCCCGCTGCCTGCTCCTGCTCGACAACGTCGACAGCCGGTTGGGCAACACCTTCCTGGAGGCGCTGCTCCAGGCCCGGGAGCGGGCCGGCTCCCTCGATCCGCTGCTGGTGCTGGCCACCGCGGGCGGGACTCCTAGGCTGATGCGAGGCTGGCAGCGCCAGGGGCGTCGCTCCTCGGAGGCCGCCCCGGGCCCCCGTTCGCTGCCGGGGCGCTGGGAGAACACCCGGGAGTTCCGGCCCGAGAGCCTCGACGACTCGCTCTGCGTCGGACAACTGCGCGACCTGCGGCGGCGGGAGGTGGAGCAGCAGGCCGCCGCGGTGTTGCGGGCGGCCGGACCGGCCGCCGGAGCGCCTCGGGCCGCAGACGGCGTGCAGTGGCTCGGTTGGGTGGTGTACGAGCTGACCAGGGGCCAACCCACAGCGACCCGGGCCGTTCTGGAGGCGTTGGCCGACTACGAGGCGGAGGTGCCCTGGGGCGATCGGCTGCGGCGGCTCTTCGACCCGCCCGGCACCCTCGTGGACGACCTCCTCGCCCGACTGCTGCCGGTCGGCACGAGCGACCGGCTGGTGGAACTGCTGAGTGCCGCGGCAGCGGCCGTCAACCTGGGCGAGGCCCGCGCCACCTCCCGGCTGTGGGCCGGGACGGACGGCACGGCCGACGCCGACGGCACCGAAGGGGCCGTGCGCCATGAGTTCGACGGCTTCTCCCAGGACGTGCTGAGCACGATGCACGTCAACGAGAGCGGGTCCGGCAACCTATCGGAGGACGCTGCGGGCCACGCCCACGCCCACGATCACGGCCGGAGGCCGGGCCACGGTTTCGGCGGCGACGAGGCCGACGGCAGCTACCGGACCCTCCACCCGGCTCTGCGCTTCCTCCTGCTCCGGAAGCTGGCCGCGGCCGACCCGGCCGACCAGCCCGGGGCGAACTGGGACTTCGCCCACCGCGCGCTGCGCGAGCGCGCCGCGGAGCGGGGCGATCCGGGCACCGTCGCCTACCACGACCTGGCCCTGGGGGACCTGCGATCGGCCGCCGGCCACCTGAACGACCTCATCGACACCGCGACGCCCGGGCAGTGGGCCGCGCGGCTGTGCCGGCTGCGGCGCGCCCCGTTGAACACCTCCGGCGGCGCGCTGGCCGGCCCGCCGTGGGAGCGGTACGAGGAGCTGGTGTCCTTCCTGAACGAAGGGGAGTTCGCGCCCCGGCTGCGGACGGTCACCAGGCTGCTGGCGGCGAGTTGGATCAGCCCCGAACCGCCGGACGACGCCTCGACGGACCGGATAGGGGATCCGTACCGGAATCCGCTCGGCGACCCGGAGGCACGGCTGTACGGGGAGATCGTGGCCCGGTTCCACACGCTCAGCAGCAGTGTCGACAGCCCCGCCTGGACCAGGGTCTTCCTGGAGAAGGCGGAGCAGTACGGGATGCGGCCGTGGGAGTAGCCGCCGCGGGGCGCGGCGGCGGCTTCCGCCGGCGGAACAGCGGGCTGAGGTGCAGCCGGGCAGCCGTGCTGCCGGCCGCTGCCGGCGCCGGGGCACGCGGGAGTGGTGGCGGACGGGCACCGGCAGGGGGCTCCGGGGCCGGAACAGGGGGAGTGGGATGACCGGAGGGAACGGGCCGCTGGTGGTGGAGGACGAGTTCGTGCCGCCTCGTCCGCCGCCGCGGTGGCGGCTGCGCATCGCCGGCGCCGTGGCCGCCGTGCTGGTCGTCGGCGCACTCGTCCCCTACGGTGCCCGCGTCTACGACAAGGCCGTCCGGGAGTGCGCCGAGGGCGTGCGAGCCCAGGGGCCGGACGCTGTGTGTGTCGGCGTCACCGACGGCTCCTACGTCTTCGACGAATCCCTGCGGGAGGTCAGCGGCAGGATCGCCGAGGAGAACCGGCGGGTGGAGCGGTCCGGCGAGCCCTGGGTGGCCATCGCCTACAGCGAGGCGATGACCTACTCGGCGAAGAGCCAGGGGCGCGGGCGGGACGTGGTTCGCCAGTCGCTGGAGGGGGCCTATCTGGCGCAGCGCGAGTTGAACGACCACTCCCTCGGGGGCCTCGGCTCACTACCGCAGATCAAACTGCTGCTGGCCAACAGCGGCCCGGACGGCGCGTACTGGCGCCCGCTGGCCGACCAGCTGATCTCGATGGCGCACGGCGGGGACCGGCTGGTGGCGGTCGCGGGGCTCGGTGAGAGCCGGGACACCACCGAGCACCTGGTGGACGCCCTGCGCGAGGCGAACCTGCCGATGGTCGGCGCGACGGTGGCCGCCGACAGCCTGAGCTCCCGCGAGCAGCCCGGCTTCTTCCGGGTGAGTTCGCCCATCGCCGACCAGACCTCGGCCGCCGCCGGGTACCTCAAGCGGCGGCAGCGCCGGGACCCGGACCACCGGGTGGAGGTCATCAAGGACCGCAACCCGCAGGACGTCTACAGCACCCAGTTGCGGGACGGCTTCGACAAGGCCGCCAAGCGGCTGCGGCTGCGGCCCTCCTCGACCAACGAGCTGACCTACGTCTCGCAGATCTCCGGGGTCGACAACGCGCTCGCCTCCATCGCCGACAAGATCTGCGACCGGCCGGCGAAGGAGCGGCCGGACACGGTGTACTTCGCCGGCCGGGGGCGGGAGCTGCGGGGCTTCATCCAGGCGGCGGCGGCCGGCGGTCGCAGCTGCCCGGTCACCGTGCTCAGCGGGTCCAGCGTGGTCGGCCTCTTCTTCGGCCTGACGAAGGAGACCGACCGCGCCGACTTCGTCAAGGTCTGGAAGTCCAGCCGGGTCAAGGTCCACTACACCGCCTACGCCCACCCGGACGGGCCGGCCGACATCTACCGGGGCAAGCCGCTCAACCCCTTCGGGCCGTTCCGCGAGGCCTACCTCAAGACCTTCGGTGGAGCTGCCGGGCTGGCGGACGGCCAAGCCATGCAGAGCCATGACGCGGTCCGGGTCATCGGTGAGGCCGTACGCTACGGCGGACGGGAGTCCGACGTGGAACGCATCGGGGCCGAGACGGTGCAGCAGATGCTGGGCCAGCTGGACGAGCAGCACCCGGTGGCCGGGACCGGCGGGCGGATCAGCTTCGACGAGGCGGGGAACCCGGTGGACAAGCCGATGGCACTGGTGGAGATCGTGCCGGACGGGGCCGCGGGATACCGCTACGACTACCGGGAGACGGTCACCCCCTGAGCGGCGTGAGGCGCGGCGGACCGGGCCGTCTCCTGCCCATCCGCCGCTCCGTCAGCCCCGCTGACGCCGGGCGGAGGCGAGCCCGGGCGGCGCGGAGGCGAGCGCGGTGCGAACCGCCTCGACCAGCGCGAGCGCCGCCTCCTCGGTCAGCTCGACCGCCACTCGCGCCGACGGCCCCTCCGCCGGATTGCGGAAGTCGATGTTGACGGTGTGTTCGTACGCCGCGTGCTGCGGATGGTCGACGTACACCATCGCCTCGGTGAGGGAGAAGTAGCCCCGAGGCCCCTTCCCGCTGCCCTCGACGCGGATCTTCTCCGTCAGATAGGTGCACATGGTGTCTCCTCGATGGATCTGCGGCACCGCCGCGCTCCAGGTCGGTCACCCGCCGCCCAGATGGCGGCGGAGGAACTCGGTGACCCTGGCCCAGCCGTCGACCGCGGCCTGCGGGCGGTAGCTGGGCCGGTCCACGGCGAAGAAGGCGTGGCCGGCGTCCTGGTAGGTGTGGAACTCGTACTCCTTGCCGTGCGCTTTCAGCTCCGACTCCAGTTCGGCGGTGTCCGCGGGGGACGGGTGCTGGTCCTCGGCACCGAACAGGCCCAGCAGCGGGCAGGAGAGGTCCTTCGCCCGGTGCGCGATCGGCTCGACCCGGAGCGGGAAGCCCTCCGGCGGGCGGCCCGCGACGAAGGCCCCGTAGCAGTCGACGGCGGCCTGCAGCGGCAGGCTGGTCGCCGCCAGGAAGGCCTGGCGTCCCCCGGAGCAGTAACCGATGACCCCCACCCGGCCGTTGGAGGACGGCAGCCCGCGCAGGTACCGCGCGGCCCCGGCGACGTCGCCGACCAACCGCTCGTCCGGCACCCCGCCGGCCGCCCGGGCCGCCGCCGCGGCGTCGTCCGGTTCGGCACCCGGAGCCTCCCGGCTGTAGAGGTTCGGGCACACCGCGGCGTAGCCCTCGGCGGCGAGGCGCCGGGTGATCTCCTTGGTGGCGGCGTCGTAGCCGGGCATGTGGTGGATGACCACCATCGACCCCAGCGGCCCCGGTGACATGGGGCGGGCGGAGTACGCCTCGATGTCGTTCCCGCCGTGCCCGGCGAGGGTGATGCTCTCGGCCAGTAGTGCGTCGTACATGACAGGGACTTCCTATTCACCGGTCTTGTCCTTCGGGGGTGGCGGACACACACCGCCGGTCACCTGTTCCCCCGGGGCCGAAGGACTTCGGCCCCGCTGCTGCGGTCCCTTCGCTCCCTTCCGGAGCGGCCTTTCGCGCCGAACGGCGGGAGGCCCCCGGCCGGATCGACCCCGAGTCGATCCGGCCGGGGGCCTCCCCGACGGTGGACGAGCCCCTGGCCGCCTATTCGCCTTCCTGCTCCCGCCGCTGCACGTTGGAGATCTGCGAGTCCTCGGGAACCAGGCTCTCCTCGTGCTGGGCGTTGCGGGCCTTGATCACCGGACTGATGCAGATGTCGTAGACCACGGCACCGATGATCCCGCCGATGAGCGGCCCGGCGATGGGGATCCACCAGTAGCTGTGGAACCACTGGAAGTGCCCGGGGAAAGCGATCCTGCCCCAGCCCTCCATGTAGGTGAAGAGCCGCGGACCGAGGTCACGGGCCGGGTTGATCGCGTATCCGGCGTTCGTACCGAACGACAGGCCGATGGCGACGACGACCAGACCGATGAGGAAGGGCCCGAGGTGGGAGAGCGGAGCCGTGTTGCGGGTGTCGATGAGCGCGCAGATCAGCAGCACCAGGATGCCGGTACCGATGATCTGGTCGAGCAGCGGTCCCCACCAGGAACTGTCGAAGTACTCGGCGGGGAAGGTGGCGAAGATGGAGAACGTCGGCAGCGACAGGTCCCGCGGGGTGTGCGCCTTGTGGTTGAAGAGGTCGATCGCCCAGTGGTAGCTGGCGTAGACGAGGGCGGCGCCCACGAACGCGCCCAGGAGCTGGGCGGCCCAGTACGGGATGACCTTCCGCCAGGGGAAGGTCCGGCGTACCGCGAAGCCCAGGGTCACCGCCGGATTGATGTGGGCGCCGCTGACGCCACCGGCGACGTACACGCCGAAGACCACGGCCAGGCCCCAGCCCCAGGAGATGATGAGCCAGTTGGCCGGCCCGAAGGCGGCGGTCTCACGCCCCGATCCGGGCAGGCCGACGACGGCGACCGCGACCGATCCGCAGCCCAGGATAATCAGTACGAACGTGCCCAGGAACTCGGCGAGCATCTCGCCGCCCAAGCCCGCGCCGTAACCGCGTCGACGCACGCTGCTCATCGGACTGCGATCCGCCATCGGCCCTCCTTGTCGGCGTGGAACAGCCTTCCTGCCCCTCAGCCGAAACGTAGACGGGCGGAGGGGCGCCGAGAGGCCTCTGGCTGCGCGTCACTTCTTCTGTCCTCCGGATGGAGCAGCGGTGACGGCGCACCGAGCACCGGTGTTCCGCGCCGTCGCGCCGTCAGCTCCCCGGCGCGACCGCCAGCGGGGCGCGCAACGAGGTCGCGCCGGCTCGCCAGGCGGTCAGCAGGCGCCTGCCGAGCCGCTCCTCCAGCAACCCGGTGGCCCGGACGCCGAAGACCACGTCCGGCGCCAGATGCGGCTCGTCCGCCAGCAACCCGCCTACCACCTCGCGCCGCACCACCTGCTCGTGGACGGCGTCCGCCTCGACGTGCTCGTCGTAGAAGCGCTCGGCGGCCGGCCCCGCACCCGTCCGGCGCATGGCCTGCGCCAGCCGGCGGGAACCGGGGGAGGAAGTGGCCTCGACGGTGGCGAAGTGCCCGACCAGCGCACCCCGCAGACGCCGGTGCAGCCCGAACAGTGACATCAGGTTCACCGTGGCGAGCACCTCCGCACAGGCGGAGTCGAGGTAGTAGCCGTAGGACGTCCGCAGGCCGAGGTCGGCCATGAGATCCGCGAACAACCGGGCGTGCACCTCCTCGGCGCGGCCGGCACCGAACTCGTCGAACTCGACGGCCGCCATGGCGGCCTTGGCCCGGCCGTTCAGCCGGGGGATGACCCACAGGTGGGGATCGGCCTCCTTCAGGTGGTAGAGCGAGCGGAGCGCCGCGTACTCCTGCAACTGCCACAGCTCCCCGTGGCGCTGGAGGTAGTGGCTGACGCTGTTGCCCCGATCGGCCGGCTCGACCAGCAGCGCGCCCAGCGTCTCCTCCACACCCGGGCCGTCGGGTAGTTCCGCGCGGAGCGCCGTGAAGAAGCGGTCCTCGGCCTCCCGGCGCAGTCTCAGCAGGTCAGGGTCCCACTCGGCACGGTCCGGCACCCCGGAGAAACCGCGGTAGTGCAGTTCGTACAGGACGTACAGCGCCAGCTGGAGGTCATCGCCGTAGGGCTCGGCACGCACGGCCTCGCCCGGCGGCGGCAGCCCTCCGGGCTCGCCGGCCAGGGCGGCGACGACCCCGGCGGACAAGTCCCCTCGCGGCTCGGGCAGCGCCGGGCCGGCGTCCGCCGGCAGTCCGGTGTCGACCCCGGTCACGGCAACCGCCCCCCGCTCTCCGACCCCGCGCCCTCCGACCCCGCGCCGTCGGGTGCCGTACCGGGGTCCGGCGCAGGCCGTGCCGCCCGTTCGCGGCGGCGGTGACTGGTGTCGCACCAGGGGTACTTGAGACTGCGCCGACAGGTGCAGACGGCGACGGTGAACCGCTCGGAGGCCACCACCGAACCGTCCGCCAGCACCACCTCGACCGGCCCTTCCACCAGCAGCGGCCCGTCCTGGTCGGCCACGATCCGGGGGGTGCGCCGAGCAGCCGTCCTCGGCGGGGTGGAGTCAGGGTTTCTCGGCACGGACGATCACCAGCCCTTCCCAGTCCGCGGACTCCTCCAGCAGACCCCGCTGCCGCAGCCAGGCGCGCCTCTCCCGGACCACCGGGCCGAGCGGGATGCGGACCCGGTCGCCGATGGCGGCGTGCATCCCGGCGCGGGACAGCCGCCCCACGGTCTGGTCCGGGTCGCTCAGCTGCGACTGGACGAGCAGCAGCACCCCACCCGGCCGCAGTAGCCGGGGTGCCACGGCGCAGACCCGGTCAAGCAGCGCCCGTCCGTCCGGCCCGGCGTCCCAGGCCCGCGCCACGCCTCGGCGGGGCGGACGGCGCCCGGGGGCGGGGAGGTAGGGAGGGTTGCTGATCACCATGTCGTAGGCGCGCTCGGGCAGTGAGGCCCCGAGGTCGTCCCGGCGAATCCGGATACTGCGGCGGGCCAGCAGCGCGTTCAGCCGGGCGGCCAGCACCGCCTTGCGGTCGATGTCGACGGCCGTCACCCGGGCACCGAGCCCCGCCGCGTACACGGCGAGGAATCCGCTGCCGGTGCAGATGTCGAGCAGGTCCGTGTCCGGTCGGACGCCCTCCCGGCGCACCGCCTCGGCCAGCAGGAAACTGTCGGACTGCGGCGGGTAGACACCCGGCACCCGCAGCAGCCGGTCGAGTCCGGGGAAGGTCATGGACGCAGTGGTCATGGAGGTCTCCAGTCCGGAATCCGCGCTGGTCGTCCCGTCCGCTCTCATCGCCTCAGCGCTGTCGCCGCACCGCACCGGCCGCCGTGAGCGCGCGCCGGCCGGTGGACGAACGCGCACTGACGACGACCGGGGGCGCCCGCGCTGCCGCGGGTGTCACCGGTCCGGCACAGGCCGGAGCAGGCCCGCGCCACCGCGCCGCCGTGCGGACGGCGAGTTCCCCCCGTCCGGTGTTCCACACCCACCGGACGGCCACCGGTTCAGCCCCGGGGCAGGCTCCGGCAACCGACCCGGAAGGATCCGGAGCCGGCGCCACGGCCGCGGGCGCCCCCGGCCTACTCCGGCACTTCCTCCGCCAGCCGGTTCTCGCCGGGCCGTTCCCCGCAACCGCTCCGCTCCGGAGCCGCGGTCTTGGCCGCGCCGCCGCGCCCGCCGGCGCGGGTGTGGATGTACAGCTGCCGGCGGTCGCCCACGTCGAGCCGGCGCGGCAGCGGGAGCTCGTACCGGACGGGGCGCCGGTGGTCGGCGAGCTGCCGCTCCGGGTTGTAGACGTGGTTGAACCGCCACAGCATGCGGGCGAAGTTGGTCTGACCCCGGGCCAGGTTCCCCATGAGGACCCGCATCGCGCCGAACGCCGTCCGCAGCCCCAGGTGCTTGCGGTTGATGACCGCCTGGGTGCGGACCAGCTCGCGGTAGAAGACCTCCAACGGCAGGGTGGTGGGCACCACCGCGTGCTGGATGTCGAAGAGCCGGTAGTCCCGGGTGGTCAGCTTGCGGGACTCGGTGTGCCAGACCTCCGTCCCCGGATAGGGCGTCATCACCGTCAGGTGCACGATCTCCGGTACCGACATGGCGAACTCGCGGACCAGCCGGAACCGCTCCTCGTCCCAGGCCGGGTCGACGATCAGGTTGATCGCGACCATGATGCCCATCTTCCGGGCCACCTCCAGGGCGCGGAAGTTCTCGTCCGGGCTGGTGCGCTTCCGGTACAGCTCCAGCCCTTCGGCGTCGATCGCCTCCATACCGAGGAACATGTACTTCAGGCCCATCCGGGACCAGCGCTCGAAGATCTCGGTGTTGCGCAGCAGGACGTCCGCCCGGGTCTCCAGGTAGTACCGCTTGCGGACCCGGCGGCGCTCCAGCTCGGCCGCGATGGCGTCACCGTGCTCCGGCCGGATGAAGGCGACGTCGTCGACGATGAACACGTTGCGCTCCCGGATACTCGCCATCTCCTCGGCGGCCGCTTCCGGTGAGGCCTTGCGGTAGCTGCGCCCGTAGAAGGTCCAGGCGGAGCAGAAGGAGCAGTCCCAGGGGCAGCCCCGGGTGAACTCGATCGAGGCGCACGGGTCGAGTTCACCGATGAAGTAGTTGCGCCGGTGGCGCAGCAGGTCACGGGCGGGGCGGGGAGAGTCGATGCTGTGCAGCATCTTCGGCGCCGGACCGCGGCCCGCGGGGGTCACCGCGCCCGGCACCGTCTCCAGGCCGCCGTCCCGGGCCGCCTCCAGCAGCGGGACGACCACGGTCTCGCCCTCCCCGCGGGCCACCACGTCCACCGCGCCCTCGGCCTGTTCCAGCACCTCCTCGGCGACGAAGGACACGCTGTGCCCGCCGAAGAACACGAAGGCGGTCGGCAGGAGCTGCTTGGCCCGCTTGGCGATGTCGATGGCCTCGGGGATGTTGGCCAGGTAGTTCAGCGAGACACCGATCGCCTCCGGGCGGAAGGACGCCAGCTCCCGCTCCAGGTCGGTGTGGGTCTCGACCTGGAGGTCGATGACCCGTACCTGGTGGCCGGCGTCCCGAGCGGCCCCGGCCACGCGTTCCATACCCAGCGGCTCCAGCCGGAGGAAGATCTCCGAGTACATCAGAGCACTGGGGTGGACCAGCAACAGGCGCATGCCGAAACCTCCGGGACGATGGCGTGCTGCCCAGCCGTGTCCGAACCCCGGCGGGGGCAAACCCGCGGGTGGGTGAAGTCGCCCGATCGGCGGCCGATGACCGAGCCGATGGGCGTCCCGGCCGGGGCGGGGACGGAACTCGGAGGCACCCTCACCGTGCGCCCCCGGGAGCGGACGGCCCGGAGGCGGCGCTGAGCGCTGCCCGGCGGTCCCCGGCGGGCGTACGACGACGGCTACCGCGGTGCCCCCCACCTGCCTCCAACGGGCTGGGGGACCCGCAGCCCTGCCGCCGTGCGTCGACCCGCCCGGGAGCCCGGGAGAGTGCCTAGACCCCCGGCGCCGCCGTGAACGCCACCTCGCGCACCGTGGCGCCGGTCCGGATGCGCAACCCGCCCCCGAGCAGGCCGGCGACCGGCTCCCGGGTCGGATCGGCCAGCCACCACAGGTTGACCGCGGCCCCCAACAGCACCGGGTCGAGATCCGGTACCGGGCTGCCCCAGGGACGGACGGAGGACGCCTCCAGCAGCCGGCCACCGTGCAGCCGGACCAGGCAGCGGTCCCGGCCCAGCGCGGCGACCAGCACGTTGTACAGCTCGCCACCGGCCGCCTGGCCGTGCACCCAGTCCACCGCGCTGAGCTCGGCGTCCACCACCGTGCGTGCCACCACCTCGGTACTGCCGGGCCAGAGCCGGTGGGTCTCGCGGTCGGTCACGACGTAGAAGCCCCGGGCCCGGCCGTGCAACTCCCGGACCACCGGCCGCCGCCGCACCTCCACCGCGCCGTCCGGCGCCGGGCCGCCGGTGACGTCGAAGGTCGCCGGGGCGGCCCGGCGCACCGACCGGGGCGGTGGTACCGGCCGGGGCAGGGGCGGCTCGGAGGGCGGGCGGAGTCCGCGCTGGGCGAAGAACTCGTACATGCGCCGCTGCAGGATCTGCCCGGCCTGACCGGGAGCACCGAGCTGCCTGTCGACGATCGGGGCCAACCGGCCGGGCGTGTGCTCCTCGATCGCGTCCCGCAGCTGCCGGTACAGGTCCTCCCCGGGTGCCAGTCGGGGGGCCTGGCGGCCGAACGCCGCCGCCGGGGAGGCGGGGTCCAGCTCGTCGAGTCCGGTCGCCGCCAGGAGCGTCGCCCGGTCGAGGGCCGCTCCGTAGAAGCTGGTGCTGCCGTGGTCCCCGATCACCACGTCCCCGGCGATGGTGGCCGCCCGCCAGCCCTCCTGCGGCGGGATGAGCATCAGTCCGGCGTCCACCGCGTCGGCCAGCCGCCGGGACACACCGAGCGGACCGTACCGGGCCCAGACGTTGGGATGGAGCACGGCGGCGGTCGCGAACTCGTCGACGGGCAGCGCGGTGACCAGGCGCAGCGGCAGATCCGGGTTCCGCCCCAGCAGGGAGTGCTCGCTCCAGGTGGAGTGCAGGACGACCAGGCGGCGGCCGGCGCCCACCCCCAGGTGTTCGCGGTAGACGTCCCGCAACGGCAGGCTGGCGCGGATCCGGTCGAAGCACCAGTCGCCCACCACCAGCGCCCGCGGTACCGCGGGCGGGCAGACCCGCCCCAGCCGCTCCAACTGCTCCTCGTGCGACACCCCGATGGCGGCCGGCACCACCTTGCCCCGGTGCATCAGCTCCTGCGGGGAGAGCCCGGCGGGCGAGACGGTGTCACCGGTGGACTCCTGGACCAGCCGGTTGTAGCCGGCGCCGTGCGGCAGCACCAGCAGCGGCGCCCGCAGCCGGCGCATGGAGGTGTTCACCGCGCAGGCCACGGCCAGGTCGAAGCGCTGCCGGGTCGCCTCCCGCCAGGGCAGCACCCGGGCTCCGACATCGGCCAGGTACTGGTCCAGTCCGGCGGAGAAGACCGATCCCGGATTGACGGTGTACGAGATCTCGATGCCGTCCTCGGGGCGGAGCAGACTCAGCACGTCCAGCAGCCGGGTCGCGGAGGTCAGCGTGCGGGCGACGCCCAGCACCCGCGCCTTCGGTGCCGGCCAGGTGTTCCAACGCTCCGACGCGGCCCGGCGCCTGGCGCTGCGCGACAGCAGGAGCACGGCTACCTCTCCAGCGGAAGACGGCTACGGTGCCGGCCACGGCCCGGGCAGGGCCTCAGCCGGTGCGTCCGGTGGCGGACCCAGCGATCGTAGTTGAACGGCGGGCGGGCGAGCGGCGGGCGACCGGGGCCGGCCGTTCGGAGGGCGCACCGCCGACCAGGGGCCGACGGCCCCTGGTCCGGCCGTCAGCCGGTGGCGGCCGCGGATCAGTGCGCTCCGCCCCGACCGCCCGGAGCCGGCGTCTCCATCTCCCGCCGCAGCTCCTCGGCCTTGGTCAGGCACGCCCGGCGGAGTCTGGCGTCCCGCACCTCCTCGGCCAGTTCGCTGGTGAGCGCCAGCGCCTGGGCCAGCTTGCCGTACTGCTTGAGCCGGTGCGCCAGCACCGCGGCCGTCACTGCGGAGGCCACCGCCCGGTCGGCGTCCCGCAGAGCGCGGTGGGCTGCGGCCAGCGCCAGGTTGATCCGCATCCGCATCGGCGGGCCGGCCGCCGGGTCGGCCAGCCTCTCCTCCAACAGCTCCACCGCCCGTCGGGGGCGCCCCGCGGAGACCAGCGCCTGACCGAGCTGGTAGCTCTGCACCACCGTGCCGTGCGGATCGCCCTCGTTGGCCAGCAGGGCGCGGCCGAACAGCTCCACGGCCCGGTCGTGCTCGCCCAGGGCCCGGCACACCAGCGCCCGGGTCTCCCAGAGCACCCCGTGCAGCCGCTGGTCGGAGACGAGCGGCAGCAGCTCTTCGGCCGGAGCCAGTTCGGCCTGCGCCTGTTCGTACTCGCCGAGGTCGTAGTGGGCCCGGGCCAGCTGGTTCCGCATACGGATCTCCGCGTCCGGCCGTGCCTCCCACTGCGCGGCGGCCACCCCCAGCCGGTGGGACTCGATCCAGTCGCTGTAGTGCTTGCGGCTGTGGTAGAGCGACCAGAGCGACTCGCACAACCGCCACACCGCGTCATGGCGGCCCTCCTCGGCGGCCTGGCGGACGACGGACAGCAGATTGGCCCGTTCGGCGTCCAACCACTCCAGCGCGACGCCGGGCTCCTCGAACGGCGAGGGCCCGCCCGGTTCCGGCTGGAGTCTGAACCGGGCGCCGAGCACCGCCCGGTCGGCGTGCCCGGCCGCCTCGACGTAGAAGTCGGCGCACCGGCGGAGCGCCGCGGCCCGCTGCCCCCGGGAGGTGCGGGCCCGGGAGTACTCGCGGGCGTGCACCCGCACCACGTCGTGCAACCGGAACCGCGGTTCCAGGCCTTCCCGGGCAGCGGTGTGGACCACCGCCAGATGGGCGTTCAACAGCTCTTCCAGTGCTTCCGGGAACCGCTCGGCGCCGACCGCAGCCGCCGACGCGGCGGTGAAGGTGGGACAGGGCAGACTCCCGAGCAGCAGGTAGAGCGCCCGGGTGTGTTCGGGGAAACCGGCCACCACCTGATCGAAGACGACCGAGGCAGAGACCTCGTCGTCGGCGCCGCGCAACCACCCGCCGTCGCCGCCCAGATCGCGCACCACGTCCTCCAGGCTCTGGTGCGGGCGGCGCAGCAGCTGGTGCCCGGCGGCGCGCAGCGCGAGCGGAAGGCCCCCGCACAGCCGCACCAGCTCCGCCGCGGCCGGCTCGGCCGCCGTCCCCTGCCAGTGGCGCACCAACTCCACGCCGGCCCTGTCGTCCAGCGGTTCCACGGTGAGCTGCACCGCGCCGTCCAGGACGAGGGCGGGCAGCCGGCGGCGGCTCAGCGCCACCAGGACCCCGCCGCCGGGGAGCAGCGGGCGCACCTCCGGTGCGTGCTCGACGTTGTCGACGACCACCAGCAGGCGCAGCCCCGCCGTCACGGAGCGGAAGAGCGCCGCCCGCCCCGAGCGGGCGGCCGGCAGGTCGTCCCGGGCCACGCCGAGGGCGGTGAGGAAGTCCCCCAGCAGGACGCTGACGTCGACGGCGCCGTCCCTCCGCTCGTCCTCCAGGTCGGCGTACAGCTGCCCGTCGGGGAAGCGCGGGGCGACCTCCTCGCCCCACTGGGCGATCAACTCGGTCTTCCCGACCCCGCCGAGCCCGGAGACGGACACCAGCCGGGCCGAGCCCAGCGCCTCCGTCAGCACCCGGAGTTCGGCGGTGCGGTTGACGAACAACCCGTTCGGCCTCGGCAGCTGGCGGGGGCGCGGCCGTTCTCGCCGCTCCCCGGAAGTGAAGGTCAACGACTCGATGACCTGGGCCTGGAAGACCGGCCCGCCGATCTCGGCAGCGCCTGACACGGTGTTGTGCACGGCCCCGCTCCGGCTGGTGGCCCCGTCGCCGTCCACTCGTCCCCCTCCAGCAACACCCGTTCTGCGCGCTCAGCGTATTGCCTGGTTCTGCCGTCGGGAAGGCGCCACACCTCGGGGCGGCGGGGGCCGACCGTGCTCGACGAGCCGGGGAGACCCGGCGCTCGGCGCCTGCCAGTCGGCAGGTAGGGACGTGAGCCGCGGCGGGCCCCCGCGGCTCGGTGGGCAAGGCAGGCCCGGGCCGCGGGACCGCCGCCGCCCGCCGCCGGTGCCCGACACGGCCCCCGGCCCGAGCTGTGCTCCCAATCCCGTTGCCGCCAGGGGGTTTTCGAATGGGCTTCCAGAGCGTAAGACGTCATCCCGGGGGCTGCGCCGCCGCCCCGTGGTGTGGATCCGCCCCATCTGCGTGTGCTTGCGTAGGGCAGGCGGATTCACTACCTCCGCGCTATCCTGTCGCCTCTATCCTGTCTGGAGTCCTCGTGTCTTCTCGCCCGGTCATCCTGGCTGTCGCAGCAGGTGATGAGTCGTCTCGCGGTTACTGCCTGGAACAGGTGGCCGCCGCCTACGACGTCGTCCTGCTCACCGGGGTCGAACCCACCTGGGAGCAGCCGTTCATCAAGGACCACGAGGTCGTCGACCTCTTCGACCAGGACGCCCTGCTGGCCGGGGGACGGGCGCTGGCGGCCCGGCACGAGGTGGCCGGGGCGGTGACCTGGACTGAGTGGTTCCTGGTGCCGGTCGCCCGCCTGTGTGAGGAGCTTGGACTGCCGGCCACGCCGCCGGAGGTGATGCGCGCCTGCCGCAACAAGGCGACCTCCAGGGCGCTGTTCGCCGGCCACGAGGTGCCATCCGCGGTCTCGGTGGCCGTGGCCACACCCGCCGCGGCCGCCGCCGCGGCGGAGTCGATCGGCTACCCGGTGGTCGTGAAACCCGCCGCGCACGCCGCGAGCATCGGCGTCATCCGCGTCGACCGGCCCGAGGAACTGCCCGCCGCCTACGCGTTCGCGGCGGCGGGCGCGAGCCAGAGCACCGAGAGCGGCGGGGTGCTGATCGAGGAGTACCTCGACGGGCCGGAGGTCAGCGTCGAGTGCGTGACCCGGGGCGGGCACACCATCGCGGTGGCGGTCACCCGCAAGACCGTCGGCTTCCCCCCGTACTTCGAGGAGGTCGCCCACTCGGTGGACGCGAGCGATCCCCTGCTCAGCACGGTCGCCCCGGTCGCCGCCGCGGCCATCGAGGCGCTCGGGGTCAGAGACGGGATCCAACACGTCGAACTGCGGCTGGTGGACGGCGTGCCGAGGCTCATCGAGGTCAACGCCCGGATAGGGGGCGATCTCATAGGGCATCTGGTGCAGTTGGCCACCGGAGTGGACCTCCCGCGCGCCGCCGCGGACCTGGCCTGTGGTCGGGAACCGGACCTGACGCCGACCCGGAAGCAGGCGGCCGCGATCCGCATGCTCTATCCGGCGGTCTCCGGCACCATCACCGCCCGCCACTTCGACAAGGACTTCGCCGCCCGGGCGCCGTGGCTGCGGCAGGTGGTCTGGCAGCGCGAGATCGGCGAGGAGGTCCTGCTGCCGCCGGAGGGCGACACGTTCACCGCCCGGGCCGGCTTCCTGATCGTCACCGCACACACCGCCGAACTCGCCCAGCAGCGGGCCGAGGAGGCGTACCGGCGGGTCACCCTCTGTGTGGAGCCGCGCCGGCAGCCGGTGGCCACGGGATAGGCACCGTCCCGTCACCTCTGGCACGCACGGCCACGGCGCCTCGCCGCACTGTCAGCGCACTCCGAACGCGCCCGGTACGCGGGTGCGTCTCCGTCTTGCGACGCGCCGTGGCGGCTCCCGTGGTGGTCTCGTCCGCCGTCCGCCGTCCGCCGCCCGGCCTCTGTAGCGGATGGTGCCGCTGGCCGGGCCGTGTGCGCCTGCCGCGTGACGGGCAGGGCGTTTTCGGCTCACCTATGGGACAACCCTTAGGTGAGCAGGGGTTGGGCGGAGTCGGTTCGGATGTGTCCGCGCGGAAAAGGAACCCGGAGTCCCGGCGGCGGTTCGGCGGAGGGCTCGGCCGGCGGCTACCAGGTGACGGGCAGCTCGTGGACGCCGTAGATGACCGCGTCGTGCTTGAAGGGGATCTCGTCCAGGGGGACGGCGGTGCGCAGCGTGGGGATGCGGCGGAAGAGGGTGGGGTAGACGACCTGGAGTTCCATACGGGCCAGGGGCTGGCCGACGCAGTGGTGGGTTCCGGCCCCGAAGGCGAGGTGCGGGCGGGCGTTGCGGGTGGTGTCCAGGGTGTCGGGATCGGGGAAGACGCGCGGGTCGCGGTTGGCGAGTTCGCTCAGCAGGATGATGCCGTCACCGGCCCGGATGGTCTGCCCCGCGACTTCGATGTCCTCCAAGGCCGTGCGGCGCCGGCCGAGATGGACGATGGACAGGTAGCGCAGCAACTCCTCGACCGCCGCGGCCACCACCTTCGGGTCCTCGGTGTCGCGGACGGCGGCGAGCTGCTCGGGGTGGTCCAGGAGGAGCAGGGTACCCAGAGTGATCATGTTCGCGGTGGTCTCGTGTCCGCCGAGGAGCAGCAGTACCCCCATGGCCGCCGCCTGCCCGCGGGACAGCTCGCCGTCCCGCACCCGCCGGGCGAGTTGGGAGAGGAGGTCGTCGCCGGGCTCGGCGGCCTTCTTGGCGACCAGCTCGTCGAGGTAGGCGGCGAGAGCGGTGTGGGCGGCCTGTCGGGACTCGGCGTCGGCGACGGAGGAGACGATGGTCTTGCTGTTGGTCTGGAAGAAGTCGTGGTCCTGATAGGGGACGCCGAGCAGTTCCGAGATGACCAGGGAGGGGATCGGCAGCGCGAGCGCCTGAACCAGGTCCGCGGGCCTGGGACCGGCGAGCATGCGGTCGATGAACTCGTCGGTCATCCGCTGCACGGCGGGGCGCAGCGCCTCGACGCGCTTGATGGTGAACGCTCCGCTGACCATGCGGCGCAGTCGGGCGTGCTCCGGGTCGTCCATCCCGACGAAGCTCATGTCGGCCGAGCCGCTGTGCGCTCTCGCGGGGTCGACGGGGCTGGGGAAGCCAGGATTGGCGAAGTTGGCGCTGAGCCGCGGGTCGGCCAGCAGGGCCTTCTGTTCGGCGTGGCTGGTGACCACCCAGGGGGTGCTGCCGCCCCAGGAGGTGACCCGGCTGACCGGCCCGCGGTCACCGAGGGCCCGCATCCGGGGCGAGAGACCGAACGGGCAGCCGGCCGCCCGGGGGTGGGGGAAGTCGGGGGCGTCGGCGGAGAGGGTGTCAGGCCGGGGGGTGCTGGTCATGTTCGTCCTTCGACAGTCGGCGGCCCCTCCCGGGGCCGGTCTACCGGTGGCACGGAGCCGCGATCAGGGCCGTGTGGAAGCGGGGTGCGCCGTGGCACTCGGTCGGGGGGCGGGAGCGGCGAGGGACCTGCTGTGCAGCCGGGCCTGCTTGGGCATGTTCCAGCCCAGGACGGCGGTGAGGCGGCCCGCCGCCTCGAAGCGGGCGACGAAGCGGTCGTCCGGCGAACCGTCCGCCCCGCCCTCGGCGATGGTGACCTCGGCATCGGCCGCAGGGGTGCCGAAGAGCTGGATCCGCACCCCGAACTGGTCGGTCCAGAAGTACGGGACGGGCGCGTAGGGGAGGTCGGCGCCGAGGATGTTCGCGGCGACCACGCCGGCCTGCGCGGTGGCGTTGGTGCGGTTCTCCAGCCGCAGGTGGGTGCCGAGTCCGCCGTGGTGGAAACGGGCGACGTCACCGGCCGCGTAGATGCCGGGTGCGGCCCGGCAGCCGCTGTCGCACACCACTCCGTCGTCGAGCCGCAGGCCGCTGGCGGCCAGCCAGTCGGTGGCGGGCACACAGCCGATGGCGACCACGACGAGGTCGGCCGGCAGCAGCTGTCCCGACCGCAGTCGGACGCCGCTGACCCGGCCCTGCCGGTGGGTGAGAACGCCGCCGACGCCGCCGTTGACCAGCCGTACGCCGTTCCGGGTGTGCAGGCAGGCCAGGAGCCCGGCGATCCGCGGACCGAACTGTTCCGCCATCGGGGCAGCCTGGATCCCCACCAGGGTGGTGTCGAGCCCGAGCCCGGCGCAGGTCGCGGCGATCTCGGAGCCCAGGACCCCGTTGCCCACGACGACGATCCGGCGCGCGGCCGCGAGCTCCCGGCGCAGCTCCCGGGCCTGGTCGAGGGTGCGGAGCAGGTGGACGCCGGGCAGGGGTTCCTGGCCGGGCAGAGTGCGCGGACGCAGGCCGGTGGCGAGCACGACGGCCTGGGCGCTCAGGAGACGCCCGGACGCGGTGCGGATGGTGCGTTCCACCACGTCGAGGCCGGTGGCGGCGTCGCCGAACAGGAACCGCGCGTCCAACGCGTCGAGCGCCGCCGGAGTGCGCAGGTGGGCGCGTTCGGGCTGCCAGGCGCCGGAGAGCACCTGCTTGGAGAGCGGTGGGCGGTCGTAGGGCGGCCCGGCCGCGGCGTCCAGTACGGTGATCCGGCCCTGGTAGCCCTTACGCCGCAGGGCCTCCACGGTACTGAGGCCGGCGGCGGAGGCGCCGGCCACCAGCACGCTGTCGACAGCGTTCACGCGCCCTCGCTGAGGTGGATCGCGGCGGCCGGGCACACGTCCGCGGACTCGCGCACGGCCTCGTGTTGGTCATGGGGCGGCGCCTCGTCGAGGAGGACGACGATGCCGTCCTCCTCACGCTGGTCGAACACCTCCGGCGCGATCATGACGCACTGTCCGGCGCCGCAGCACTTCTCCTCGTCCACACTGATCTTCATCTTCCGTGGTTCTCCTTTCGGTGGTGCACCCGGTCAGGGCCGGGAGGCGGTGGTCGGTGCGGTCAGCAGCCCGAAGATCGCGTCCGTCAGGGCGTCGGCCGTCTTCTCCCAGGAGCCGTGCAGCAGCGCGCTCCCCTCGGCCAGCGCGCGTTCGCGGTCGGCGCAGACATGGATGATCAGGTGCCGGGCCATGTCGCCGCGGGCCGCGCGGACCTCGGCCGGCAGGTGCGCCAGACAGCGGCCGAGGCCGTCCAGGATCTGCCTTAAGTACGGCCGGTGCAGCGCCTCCTCGACCGTCAGGGCGCGCATCTGCGGGTCGGTCATCACCTGCGCGGACAGCCGGGCGTTCCAGGAGGGGACGCCGAGCGAGGCGAGGTGCTCCGTCACCGGCCGCACCAGCGCGCCGACCCACACCCGGACGTCCTCGCTGCCCTCGGCCTCCGCCGCGTAGCGGTGTCGGATGAGGTCGACGGGTTCGCCGTGGCGGGTCATGATCGCCCGTACGAGGTCGGTCTTGCTTCCGAAGTGGTAGCTGACAGCGGTGACGTTGCGCTGTCCGGCCGCGTCGCTGATCTGTCGGTGGGAGACGGCCGACAGCCCGTTCTCGGCGAAGAGCCGCTCCGCGGCCGTCATGATCGCTTCACGGGTGGCGGCGGCCCGGTCCGAGCGTGCGCCGCTCTGCGGCGTGCCCGCGTTCACCAGGCCACCGGCAGTTCGCGTAGGGGCGCGGTGAGCAGGCCGTCCTGGGCGCGGAGTTCTGCGGCGTCCACGGCCAGCCGCAGGGTCGGCAGCCGATTGAGCAGGACGCCCAGGACGACCTGCAACTCGGTGCGGGCCAGCGGCTGGCCGAGGCAGGAGTGCGGGCCGGCGCCGAAGGTGAGGTGGCGGTTGGGGCTGCGGGAGAGGTCCATCTCACCGGCGTTCTCCCAAGCGGTCTCGTCCCGGTTGGCAGCCGCCATGCTGCACACCACCGTGGTGCCCGCGGTCACCACCCGGCCGGAGAGTTCGACGTCCTCGTGGGTGTAGCGGAGCATGCCGAAGCTGCTGCCGTTGGGGTCGAAACGCAGGCTCTCCTCGACGGCGTGCCGGATCAGGGACGGCTCGGCCAGCAGCCGTTCCCAGCGACTCCGGTCGGACAGCAGGTGCGCCACCATCAGCGAGATGAAGCCCACGGTTGTCTCGTGGCCGGCGAGCAGCAGCGCCTGGCCCGTGGCGACCAGGGCGTCCTCGGGCATCGGCTCACCCGCCCCGCCGTCGCCGGTCAGCAGCACACTGATCAGGTCCTCGCCCGGCTCGGCGCGCTTCTCCCGGACCAGGGCCGCCATGTAGGCGGCGAACTCCCGGTATGCCGCCTCCGTTTCGGCCCGCGTGTAACGAGTGGTGTTCAGGAACGTGTCCGACCAGCCCTTGAACAGTTCACAATCGCTCTCGGGTACGCCGAGCATCCGGCAGATCACGTAGACCGGGAGGGGGAAGGCGAGCCCCGCCACCAGGTCCGCCGGGGCTCCGCGTTCCGTCATGGCGTCCACGAGGCGGCCGGCCACGGCCTCCATGTCGGGGCGGAGCGCCGCCATGCGTTTGGCCGTGAAGTACTTGCCGACCATCGACCGCCACCGTGCCTGCCCCACCTCGTTGAGGGTCCGCGCCATCGGGCTGTTGAAGATCCCCTCGGACCCGCCGGCCGAGACCCGGGCCGCGTCCGGGCGGGCGAGGCCCTCCCGGCTGAACCGTGGGTCCGACAGCGCCGTGCGCACGTCCGCGTACCGGGTCAGCAGCGCCGCCTCGTCCCCGCTGGGCAGGGTCACCCGGGCGACGGGACAGCTCTGGCGCAAGGTCTCCCAGGGCTCGGGTGGTGCCAGCGCCGACGGTGCCTTCAGCGGATACGGCAGCGCCTGCGTCGTGTCCGTGTCTGTCACGAAAACCTCCTGTGGCCGCACTCGTGTCGGGGGGTGACCGGGGATCAGTCAAACGACTCCGGTACGTTAAGTCAATCGACTGACTTAAATGGCCCGGCTGTCCAATGGCCCGAAGGAGACCGAACGGTGAAGCAGACAGACGACTCCTCCCGCGCGACCGGCGTGATCGCCGTCCTCGCGCTCGCGGGCACGACAGCGGCGATCATGCAGACGCTCGTCACCCCGCTCCTGCCGCTCCTGCCGGGTCTGTTGGACACCAGCCCGTCCAACGCCACCTGGGTGGTCACCGTCACCCTGCTGGTGTCCGCCGTATGCGTCCCGGTCACCGGTCGACTCGGCGACCTGCTGGGCAAGCGGCGCATGCTGCTGGCCTGCTCCGTCCCGCTGATCGTCGGTTCGGTGGTGTGCGCGCTCGCTTCCACCGTCCTGCCCATGATCATCGGGCGGGGGCTCCAGGGCATGGGCATGGGCATGGTCCCGCTGGGGATCGCCCTGCTGCGCGACGTCGTCCCCGCAGAGAAGCTCAGCTCCTCGATCGCCCTGGTCAGCGCCTCCATGGGGATCGGCGGAGGGCTCGGGCTGCCGCTCGCCGCCGCGGTCGCGCAGTACGCCAACTGGCGTGTCCTCTTCTGGGGGTCAGCCGTCCTGGCGGTACTGATCGCGGTGCTGATCGGCTCGCTGGTCCCGGAGGTCCCGGCCGCCGCCCGCGGGCAGCGCTTCGACCTGCCCGGCGCTCTGGGGCTCGGCGCAGGCCTGGTCTGCCTGCTCCTGGCGGTCTCCAAGGGTGCGGACTGGGGCTGGTCCTCCGTCACCACGCTGGGCCTGTTCGCCGCCGCCGTCCTGGTGCTTCCGGCCTGGGGTGCCTGGGAGCTCCGCACCCCCGCCCCACTGGTCGACCTGCGCTCGACGGCCCGCCCCCGGGTGCTGCTGACCAACGTGGCCTCGGTGTCGACCGGCTTCGCGATGTACGCCGGCATGCTCGTCATGCCGCAGCTCCTGCAGTTCCCCCGGAGCACCGGCTACGGGCTGGGGCAGTCCCTGCTGGAATCCGGCCTCTGGATGGCGCCCGGCGGCATCATGATGATGCTGGTCTCCCCGCTCGGGGGGAGGCTGACCGACGCCAGGGGACCCAGGACCACCCTGATCAGCGGAGCCCTGGTCATCGCCGCGGGCTACGGCCTCTCCCTCGCCCTGATGGGCTCGGCATGGGGCATCATGCTCGCGCTCATGGTGATCAACAGCGGGGTGGGGCTGGCCTACGGCTCCATGCCCGCCCTCATCATGGGCTCCGTGCCGCACTCCGAGACCGCCTCGGCCAACGGCTTCAACACCCTGATGCGCTCCCTGGGCACCTCGGTCGGGGCCGCGGTCATCGGCGTCGTCCTCGCTCATATGACCACCACCGCGGGCGGCCGTACCCTCACTTCGGAGGCCGGTTTCCGCACCGCGCTGCTCGTCGGCATCGCCATGGCGCTCGTCTCCGCGGCCACCGCGGCCGCCATCCCGGCACTGCGCTCCGCCCGAAGCCGGGTGGAGGTGGAACGCGCCGAGCGGGGCGAAACGGTGGAACACCCCGCGGCCCCGGCCTGATCGCCCCGGTCGCCCGGTCGAGAGGCCCGGAAGCATCCGCTCCGCGAGTGCTTCCGGGCCCTTCCCGTGTCCGGCCGCGCTGATCCGCCGGGGAATGCGGTGAGTTGGCGCACCGGTTCCCCTGTCGGCATGATAAAAGCGGTTCGCCAGCACCAATTGAATTTATCGGGCATACCCATTTCAAATGGGCGGCGGTGGTCGGCGGGGTTGGCCTTTTACCGCCAACTGCATCTTGATGCAAAGTTGTTGAGTGATCGTTTTCCGTCAAGTTAGCGTGCGAGCGTGTCCGGTTGAAAATATTTCCGGTGTTTCCGGTGTTTTTTGCCATTGTTTTTGCTCCAGCGGGGAAGCTGAGGAAAATGAATCGCAGGCTTTTCGTCTCCTGTCGGGCGGTCCAAAGCCTCGTTGAGTTCCCTGCCGGGAGTCCGAGGCAATCGGGGGGTTGTCCACTCAATTTCTCGGCGATGGCTCGCACATACTGATCTCGCCTGCCCTCATGCCTCCGGCCGCTTTCTCGGATTCGGCTCCGGAGCCCGACGCCCCGCGCCGCTGCGCAGCCGTCCGCGGTGAGGGCCGCGACCACACCGTGAGAACACCGTTCGAAACCGCGGGCCGACAGACTCCGGCCTGACCACGAACACCTCTCGAAGTCGGAAACGAGCGGGAAAACGCCGCCGGTTCCGACGGGCGTGGCATACCGCCGTACCGCGGGGCTTCGCACCAACCGGTGCGACGCACCTCGCCCGCTTCCACGGCCCCCGCGCACCCGGCCCGCAACGAACACTTCAGAACACACACCGCTTCAGGTGCCCCGTCAGCACAGGTTCAAGGAGGACAAGTGAGCACGCACGAGACGGAGAAGTCCGCCCTCTCCGCCCCCGGTACCTGGCGCGATCCGGATTCGCACTTCGAGGTCGCACTCACGCACCCCTGGTACCGGATGCTCCTCCAGATGACCGACATCATGCAGCGAGCCACCGTCGAGTTCTGGGCCGGCCGCGGTGTCCGCGCGGCCTTCCTCCCGGTGACGACCGGCTCGATCTCCAGCCCGATGGGGCTGGGAAGCGACTCCCTGCCGGTCCGCGTCGAGCTGGAGGGGGTGCCCACCTACCTGGCCGACTCCATGCAGTTCCTCCTGGAGTACGGCTGCCGCATGTGGGAGCAGGGCTGCTACTACGTCATGCCCTCGTTCCGCGGCGAGGCGCCGGACTCGACGCACCTGTGCCAGTTCTACCACTCGGAGGCCGAGCTCCCGGGTGACATGGACTCGGTGATGGATACCGTCGAGGCCTACGTGCGCCACCTCGGGCAGGCCTACCTCGAAGAGATGGGGCCCACCATCGCCGAGGTGGCCGGGGACACCGCCCACATCGAGCGGCTGCTCGCCCTGGACGCCTTCCCCCAGGTCTCCTTCACCCAGGCCGTGGAACTCCTCGGCGACACCCCGGAGTACGTCGGCGAGGTGGCCGAGGGCGCCCGCACCCTGACGCGGGCCGGCGAACGCGCCCTGATGGACAAGTTCGGTGAGTTCGTCTGGCTGACCCACTTCGACCACCTCTCCGTCCCCTTCTACCAGGCCTACGAGCCGGGCGACCCGTCCCTGGCCCGCAACGGCGACCTGCTCTTCGGCGTGGGCGAGACCGTCGGCTGCGGCGAGCGGCACGCCACCGCCGACGAGACCCGCCGCGCGCTGGCGGAGCACCAGGTGCCGGAGGAGGACTACGCCTGGTACCTGCGGATGCGGGAACTGCGCCCGATGCAGACCTCCGGCTTCGGCCTGGGCGTGGAGCGCTTCTTCCTGTGGCTGCTGAAGCACGACGAGATCCGGGACATGCAGATGCTGCACCGGGTGAACGGGCGGCAGATCAACCCCTGACGCGAAGCGACGGCAGGGCGTCCCCGCCCGTACCCACCCCAGGAGAGTGCGCCATCGACGTGGTACTCGTGTCCGGTCTCGGGCCGACACTGAAGAACTCCGACTACCTCGCCAACACCATGCTCGAACGTCAGGACGGGGCGGCCAACGCCGCCAAGTTCCTGGCGGGGACGGAATTCGGGGAGTTCAACCTGAACCGCCTCGGTTTCCGTCACAACGGCGCGGACTACCCTCTCCTGCGGCCGCGTTACTACAACGTGCCGCACCTGACGACCTTCGCCGTCCAGGAGATCCTCGAACGGGCCGGCCACAACACCGACACCTACGACACGACCAACCTGTGGGCCGAGAGCGGCCCGGCCACCCCGGCGCCCCAGGGCGACTACCGGGCCGCGCTGCTCTCCACCAGCTTCATCTGGACCGAACGAGACCTGCGGCAGGCGGTCCACTGGATAGCCGGCACCTACCCCGGGATCCCCATCATCCTGGGCGGCCAGTACAGCAACCTCAAGTACACCTCGCTGATGCGGCAGATCCCGGAGATCGACTACATCGTGCGGGGCGACGGAGAGGAGGCGCTGCCAGCCCTGCTCGACATGCTGGAAAAGGGTGGTTCACCCGAGGAAGTGCCCAATCTCGTCTACCGGCACCCCCGGGAACTGCTGGGCCACCGGCTGAGCCCGTTCCACTACCTGGACCTCGACTCCTACCCGTCTCCGCAGCCCAAGGGCGACTGGCGTGTCATCCCCTACGAGTCCATGCGCGGATGCCCGTTCAGCTGCAAGTTCTGTTCCTTCCCGGCAGCCAGCCCCAAATGGCGCTACAAGTCCGCTGCGAAGATCGCCGCGGACTGGCGGCGCTACGCGGACGAGAACGGCGCCTCCTACATCTCCGCCATGGACAGCACCTTCACCGTGCCGCCCACCCGGTTGCGGGAACTGCTGCGCCTCCTCCCCGACGTCGGGATCGGCTGGGAGGCCTACAGCCGGGCCAACGTGCTCAAGACGGCCGAGCTGATCGACGCGATCGCGGCGACTCACTGCCAGTTCCTCTCCATCGGCTTCGAGTCCATGAGCGAAAGCACCCTTCGTCACATGAACAAGAAGGTGACGAGGAAGGACAACCTGCGCGCCTTCCGCCTGCTGAACGAAGGAGGCCTGGGCTACCGCTGCTCCTTCATGGCCGGCTACCCCGGTGAGAGCCCCGAGGACTTCCAGGAGACCCGTGACTTTCTGGCCGAGGAGTACGCCGGTCACTTCATGCTGAGCGTGTTCAGCATCTCCGACGAGACGATGCCCCTGTGGGAGGACAAGGAGGCCCTCCGTATCGAGGTGCACGACCCGGACGACCCGGACTACTCCTGGTCCCACATCGGCATGGACGTGGCGACGGCGAGGAGCCTCAACCACTCCACCCTGGACCTGGTCCGGAGGGTCAACGAACGTGCCGTCCTGCGGCTGTGGCAGGCGGACTACCAGCACCTCCTCATGCCCCAGCTGGGACGCTGGGAGAACATCGCGGTGGAGAAGGCCGTGGAACGGATCGGTATGACGCCGCGGGACTACCCGGACGCGGCCGAGGCGATCCCCTACATCCGGCAGCAGCTGGACGTCCTCTCGCGGTACGGCGTCACGCTCTACCCGGACACGGACGCCTTCACCGCCCGCCCTCTCTTCCACTTCTGAAACGGTTCCGAACCGATGAGCGGTATCAAGTCACTGCGCCTGCTTCCGGTGTCCGCGCGGCGGTTGATCGGCATCAACATGATCAACGCGGCGGGGACCGGCCTCGTGGTCCCACTGCTGGTGGTCTACCTCCACGAGATGCGGGGCTTCTCCCTCGGAGCAGCCACCGGCGCGGTCGCGGTGACCTCCCTCGGGGCGCTCGGCGGTGGGCCGCTGGCCGGCTGGATCTCGGACCGCTTCGGCCGCCTCCAGGCCGTCTGGGCCTCGCTGGTCTGCGCCGCCCTCGGCGCACTCGGCTTCGCGATATGCGACACCCCGGAGACGGCCCTGGCGGCCGGACTCGTCCAGGGCCTCGGCATCGGCGGGGCCATCACCTGGAACGCCCTGATGGCCGACCTGGTGCCGCGCGAGCACTGGTCGGTGGTCTTCGCGGCCGACTTCGCCGTGGTCAACGCGATGATGGGCCTGGGCGGTCTCATCGGCGGCCTCGTGGCGGGCCTGACCGACTCCCTCCGCGTCTTCCAACTGCTGTACATCCTCGACGCCTTCTCCTTCCTCGTCACCGGCTACCTGGTCTCCCGGGAGCTACGCCGCGGCGGAGCCGTCCTCGCCAAGCAGGCGCCTGCCGAGGAGAGACCGGAAGACCCCGCCGGACGACCGGGCAGGGCCAAGGGCTCCTACCGGGACGTGCTGCGGAACCGCTGGCTGGTCGCGCTGCTCCTCGTGGTCTTCGCGCTGTTCACCCTCGGGTACTCGCAGCTGAACTCCGGTATGCCGGCGGTCCTCCTGTCCAGCAGCCGGCTGGGCCCCACCGAGCTGGGCGTGATGTTCGCGGTCAACACCGCTGCCGTGGTGGCCGTCCAGTTCCTCTTCCTCAACCGGATCAAGGACCTCACACCGCGTACCGCCCTCTCGCTGCTCGCCGCCAGCTGGGCCGTGTTCTGGCTCCTGGTCCTGGCGGTCACCGGCCTGGGAGGCGGCGTCTACGCCCTGCTCACGGGCGCCTTCGCCATGGCGGTGTTCGCCCTGGGGGAGTCACTGCTCGCGGCCACCGGGCCCACGCTGGTGAACAACTGGGCGAACGACTCCAACCGCGGGCGCTTCAACGCGGCCTACGGATTCGTCTGCTCGCTCGGGTTCACCGCCGGCCCGCTGCTCTCGGGCCAACTGGCCGACGGCGGTCACGCGGTGCCGATGGCCGCGGGCTTCGGCCTGGCGCTCGGCCTGCTGGGGCTCGTCCTCCACCGGGCGGGACTGCTGCCGTCGGTGCCCCTGTCCAGGCTCGAAGAGGAGAGCCGGCCCGCCGCGGAGACCACCGAGCCCTGAACCACCCGTGAACCGCTCAGGTACGAACAACAGGAGACCCTGATGAACCGAAGGATTCTCGTCTGCCGGTGGGACCCGTACATCCTCGCCGCCCTCCGCGACGAGGGCGCGGAAGTGGCGCTGCTCTTCGACACCTTCGAGGCGGCCCACTTCCACGTCGACGAAGAGGTCCTGAAGACCCTCCCCTACGTCTTCCGCATCAACAGCTTCGACGACATGGACGAGCTCGGCCAGGTCGCCACCCAGCTGAAGACCGACGGCTGGATCCCGGACCAGGTGGTGAGCCTCTCGGAGTTCAGCCAGTTCGGCGCGGGCTACCTCGCCCAGGTCCTGGGCTGCGCCGAGCCCACGCTGGAGATGGCGCTGAAGACCCGCGACAAGCGCGCGATGAAGCTGGCCGTGCGGGCGGCCGGGGTCAGCTGCACCGACTTCGTCTCGCTGCGCACCTCCGAGGTCGCCGAGGGGGTCCGCCGGACCACCGCCGAGCTGGGCTTCCCCGTCGTCGTCAAGCCCGCCGCCGGGCTGGGCACCCTGGGCACCAGCTGGGTGCACACGGAGGAGCAGCTGAGCACCCTGCTCGAAGAGCTCGGCAGCGACGGGGTCGAGCACTTCATGATGGCCGAACGCCCCGTCAGCGGCGACGAGTTCCACGTGGACGCGATCTGGGTCGACGGCGTCTGCAAAGCCCTCGGCATCATGCGCTACATACGGCCGCGGCTCGCCATCGAGACCGCCGGCGTGAGCAACGGTTCCGTTCTCCTCCCCCGCGAGGAGTGGGCCGAGCTCTACGCCGACGTCGAGGACATGCACCAGCGGGTGAACGAGGCGCTGGGCATCCGGGACGGCATCACCCACCTGGAGTTCTTCAAGGCCCCGGACGAGCGGCGCATCCACTTCTCGGAGATCGCCAGCCGGTTCGCCGGTGGAGGGATCACCCAGACCTACCGTGCGCTCGGCGAGGACCTGCGGATCGCATGGATCAAGTCGGTCGTCGATCCGGAGCGACCCGCCCCCTACGCGGACGGCGAGCCCAACCGCTACGTCGGCTGGATCAACCTGGCCCCGGCCACGGAGGGGAAGATCGTCGCCGAACCCTCCCAGGCCGACATCGACGCCTTCGACTTCGTGCTGGAAACCGTTCGCCAGCACGGGGTGGGTGATGTGTACGGCGAACCGCACCCGTCCGCGTGGTGCCTCTTCCTCATCTACGGAGCCGACTCGCTGGAGCAGTTCGAGCAGCGCGGCCAGGAGCTGGAGAAGGTGCTCAACGACGCGTTCCGTACCGAGCCGACCACCCCCTGAGGGGCCCGGCCCGGCGGCGCCGACCGCCTCGGCGAAACCGCCCCCGACCCATCACACAGCCCCAGGAAACAGCCCCGGTGGGCCAGCACACCGACCGCGACCGCGTCACAAGCGCGTGCTGGGTCCCCTCTCCCAAGACAGGAGCATCATGAGCGAACAGCAGTACGACCAGGAAGTCCGCGGCTACTTCACCGACAAGGCGGACGCCTACGACGACGTCGACCTCCAGCCGTACTGGATGCTCTCCGACCGGCTGCTCGCCACCGCCCTCCGTGAAGAGGTCCTGGCCAAGCTGCCCGAGGACTTCGCGTTCCTCGACGCCGGCGGCGGCACCGGGCGCTGGACCACGTTCTTCGCCGAGGAGGCCCCCAAGAGCAACGGCGTGCTCTTCGACCTCACCCGGGCGATGATCAAGGTCGCTGAGGCCAAGGCCGAGCAGCGCGGGTTCGCGGACCGGGTCGAGTTCGTCGAGGGCGACCTGACCGAGGTCGGGAAGATCCTCAAGGGGCGCGGCTTCGACCTCGCCTTCAACTTCCACAACGTCCTCGGCTTCGTCGCCGACCCCGAGCAGACCATCAAGGACGTGGCCGGACTCCTGAAGCCCGGCGGCCTGCTGGTGTCCTTCCTGCCCAGCGTCTGGCACGCGGCGTTCTTCAACATCGGCATCGGCCGACTCGACGAGGCCGAGAAGGCGCTGGCGCGCCGCGGACGCTTCACCGACACCATGCCGGACATGCACCTGTACGACGTGCAGCGCATCGAGGAGATGCACGCCGCCGCCGGCCTCGAGGTCGAACTCCTCACCGGGTTCCCCAACCTGATCTACCCCGGCTACCAGGAGACGCAGCTGCACGGCTCCACCGAGCAGCTCGTCGACATCCTGGCGGGGGAGAACTTCGACCGCGTCTTCGAGATGGAGAACCGGCTCCGCAACGCCCCCGGTATCGCCGGCAGGGGCAACAACCTCTTCAGCATCGCCCGCCGCCCGGCCTGATGACCATGGGACAGACCGCCTCCGTGGACCTGCTGTCGGAGTCCTTCGCGCTCCACCCCCACACCCAGTACCGGGCGCTGCGCGACACCGCCCCGGTCTGGTGGGACGCCGACACGGCATGCTGGTACGTCACCCGCTACGAGGACGTCAACACGCTGCTGAGGGAGAGCGGGCTCTCCGCGCGGATCGGGGCCGGGTTCCTCGGCGACCATGATCCGGAGACGCTGGAGGGCGTCGCCGACATCATGCGGTTCTTCGAGGCCTGGCCGATGTTCACCGACCCCCCGGAACACACCACCGTGCGCTCCGCGGTCGCCCCCTCCTACCGCCCGGGCGCGGTGCGCGCCCTGCGAGGAGAGATCGCCGGACGGGCGGAGACGCTGCTGTCCCGGTTGGACCCCGAATCCGCCGATCTGCTCGGGGAGTTCGTCCAGCCGCTGGCGGCGTCGGTCACCTGCGGTCTGCTCGGTATCGCGGAGGAGCGCCGGGAGGACCTGCTGTCCTGGTCCGCCGAGATCATCGGATTCATCGGGGTGCCCCGGCTCGACCCGAGCCGGGCTCCCCGGGCCCGCCTGGCCATCTCGCGGCTGCGCGAGCACATCGACACCGTGACCCTGCCCGACGCGCGGGCCGGGCGCGGCCCCGCCCAGCTCCGGGCCTTCCTGGAACTGGACCCGGACCGGGCCGTCGCACTGTTCGCGCAGATCCTCACCGGCGGGATCGAACCGGTCGCGGCCTGCCTGGGATCGGCCCTCGTCCATCTGCTCGGCCCGTCCCGGACGCTCCTCGACCAACTGCACCGCGGAGAGTTGGAGCCGGAACGGCTGGCCGAGGAGGCCCTGCGGTTGGAGGCGCCGTTCCACTTCGTGCCGCGGAGCGCGGAACGCCCCGTCGAACTGCACGGGCAGCTGATCGAGCCGGGCCAGCGGGTCGCGCTGGTCGTCGCCGCCGCCAACCGGGACCCCGAGGTGTTCACCGAGCCGGACGGCTTCCGGCTCCCGGAGCGAACGGAACGGCCGCACCTGGCCTTCGGGGCCGGTCACCACTTCTGTCTGGGAGCGGGACTGGCCCGGCTGACGCTGGCGGAGGCGATCCGCGCCGTGGCCGACTGGCTGGGGGAGGGCCCGGTGGGCGAGGTCATCGGAGAACGCGTCCCGGCGTTCGGCCACACCGTCTGGCAGCGGATCGGGCTGGGGTACTGACCCGATGGAGTGGACCCCGCGGATGGAATGGCGAGCACTGCCGGTCGGACTCCGGCAGGCCGTCGAGGAGCGGATCGGCTCCGCCGTGCTGCGGGCGGACGGCACCGTCGGCGGATTCTCGGCCGGTTTCGCGGGCATCCTCCGGACCGCCCGGGGGAGCGTGTTCGTCAAAGCGACCTCCGAGGCGGTCAACAGCCACGGCCGGGCCCTCTACCGCCAGGAGTGGCGAGCCTGCCGACAGCTGGGGCAGCCGGACTCCGTCGACATCGGCTTCGAGTGGGCCTTCGACTGGCGGGATTGGACGGTGCTCGCCTTCCGGGCCGTCGACGCCGGCATCTGCTCCCCCGCCTGGCCGGCGGGGCAGTTGAAGACGGTCCTCCACCACCTGCACACCCACCGCGTACCGGCCCCGCCCGGCCTCCCGCCGCTTGACACCTACTTCGGGGAGGCCTTCGCAGCCTGGTCCGCCCTCGCGGCCGACCCCGGCTTCGACACCTGGCCGCTCGACGAGGAGGGCAACCCCCTGCTGCCGCCCCGGGAATGGGCGGACCTGGCGGAGCGGGCCCGCAGCGCCCTCGCCGGATCGGACCTCCTCCACGCCGACCTGCGTGCCGACAACATCCTCTGGACGGGGGGCGCCCCGATCCTCATCGACTGGGCGTACGCCTGCCGGGGGTCCGCCGTCTTCGACCCCCTCTACCTGCTGCTGGAGGTGGCCTGCAACCGGGGGGACCCACCGGAGGACGCGCTGCGGGGCGTACTGGAGAGGTACGACTGCCACCCCGACGACGCGACCGCCCTGCTCGCCGTCTTCGGCGGCTGGTTCACCTGGATGTCGCGGATGCCGCCTCCCCCGGGGCTCCCGACCCTGCGGGTGTTCCAACGGGACATGGCGGATGCGGCGCTCAGCTGGTTCCGTCACCGGCTGAGCGGGGGCGGCGTTGCCATCAGGGGACGCGGGCCTGACCTTCCTGGAGGATCGGCCGCGGACGACCGGACGGCCCCGCACACCGCACGGACGGCCGACACGCCGACGGAGCAGAGCAACACGGAAGGACGGACATGACGGAGAGCACCACGGGGCAGGCGCCCGCACCCGACCCGGCGACACCCGAATCCCCGCCGCTCGATGCGGCGGCCCAGGAACGGATGTTCACCACGGAGAGTTCGCTCGCCGGCAGCGACGCCAGCCGGGCGGTCGTCGTCCGGTTTCTGCGGACGCTGCTGGAGCGCGGATACCGGCTGACACCGGCCGCGCCCATCGTCGAAGCGGACGAGACCGTCGCCTTCGTCAACGCCACCGTCACCCCGCACAAGGCCACCCTCGCCGCGAACCGGAGCATCGGCCGGATCTGCCACTACCAGCCCTGCTTCCGGGCCCACGGCGAACACCCCTGGCTCTTCGCCTTCGGTATGACGGGCCTGCTCGCCGACGTCGAGACCGACGAGGACCTGCGGGCCGTCGCGGTGGACAGCCACCTCGCCACCCTCGCGGCGCTCCCCGACCACCGGGCCGACCGGCTCCACATCCTGGTGGACTCCAGGGACACCGAGATCATCGAGGCCGTGGCACACGCCGTGGACCAGCACGGCGGCCAGCTGCACGTCCTCGACGAGCCCCAGGTCTCCACCCGCTGGGAGTACGGCGAAGGCTACGCACTGCGGGGCCGCGGCATCACCTACTACTACCGGCGTCCCGGAGTCGGCTGCGCCACCGAGTGCCGGCCCGACTGCCGCTGCCCGCGCTGGCAGCCCCTCTCCAACCTGATACTCGTCGAGTCCGCCGAGCGCCGCTACGCGGAGATCGGCTTCGGTGTGGAGATCACCGCCGCCATCCCCTTCGGCCCCAACCCGTTCGCACTGCCCGAGATCGCGGAGCGGGTCCAGGCCGCGGAGTCCGCGGGGCTCGCCCCCGAGCAGGCGGCCGACCTCGTCAACCTCTACCGCGCGCTGGCGCTGCTCATCGAGAACGGGGCCCGCCCCGCCGGCAAGGGGCCGGGTTCGATCGTCCGGAAGTTCTGCCTCCGCCTGATGGGACTGCTCGCACCGCTGACTCCCGGACAGACCGAGGACCTCTTCGAGAAGTTCGGTGCCTCGCGGGGCTTCCGCTCCGCCCTGCAGGCCGAAGGCGAACGGCGGGCGCGCTCCATAGCCCAGAACCTCAAACGAGCCGCCTCGGTGCTCGACCGACACCCGGACACAACCGACGCGGACCTCCGCGCCACCTACGGGCTGTCCCCGGCCCAACTGAGCACACTGCGGCAGGCACGGTCGCGTCCACCCAGACTGGAGAAGGGCGACGCCGTCACCGTGGTGTCACCCTCCTGGCAGGGGGCAGCGGTGTTCCCCGAGCGGGCCGCCCGCGGGATCGGCGAGATCGCCGCCCGGGCGCAGCTCCGCGTCTCCCAGGCGCCGCCCGCTGCCGGACACGAACCCGGCTCACGGTGGGCGCGGGCCGAGCAGTTCAACGCCGCGCTCAGGGACCCCGAGGTCAACGGCGTCCTGTGGATGATCGGCGGCCTCAGCGCGGCGGAACTGCTCGACCTGATCGACTACGAGGCGTTCGCGGCGCGCCCCAAGGTCCTCTGCGGCTACTCCGACGCCACCGTGCTGCACCACGCGCTGTACGCCCGCACCAAGGTGACCACATTCTACGGGCCCGCGGTGCTCTCCCAGTTCGCCGAGACGGGCGGCACACCGGAGTTCACCCTCCAGTCGTTCCTCGACGTCACCACACGGGGGTGGACCGGCGCCTTCCCGCGGTCGGCCGAGGTGTTCGACGAGTTCGTGGACTGGGGCGGCGATGACCGGCCCCGCGTTCCCGAGGCGGCGCCGCCGCGTGCCGTCCTGCGGGCGGGCACGGGGCAGGGCCCGCTGCTGGCCGGGTGCGTGCCCAGCGTGCTCCAACTGCTGGGCACGCCCTGGCTACCGGACTATGCCGGGCATGTGCTGGCGCTGGAGACCAGCAACGACGACGGGTACGGGCCCGTCCAGGCCGCGCGCGACCTGTGGCAGATGCGCCACGCGGGGCTCCTGGACGGCATCACTGGGCTGGTGATGGGCCGGCCACGGATGTGGACGACCGAGCAGCGGGCGGAACTGGACCGCATCCTGCTCGAGGTCTGCCACGGGCTGACCTTCCCGATCGTGACGGAGTTCGAGTTCGGCCACACCGATCCGATGCTCACCCTGCCGGTAGGGGTACCCGTCGAGCTGGCGGGGGACGAACTCCGCCTGCTGGAGCCGGCGGTCCGCTGAGCGGCGGAGCCGGGGGGAAGGGGAGGCGCCGGGGACGTCTCGCCCGGCGCCTCCTTCGGCCGCTGCTGCTTACGACGTCATGCGGTCGACCTGCCTGCTCGCCGCGGTGGAACCCTGCTAGGGGCTAGGACTGAAGGCCTCGGATCTTGCGCCCGGCGTCCGTTGCCGGGTACAGGATCGCGTCGGCCACCCGCCCGCCGGAGTCCTTGACACCGCCGCTGAAGTTGAGGCGACCGGTGGTGCCGGTCTTGGCGGCGATCCCCTCCCAGTAGGCGGCCTCCCGCTCCCAGCGGATTCCGGCCAGCAGACCGCGCAGGGCCTCGGGGCTCTGCCTGTTGATGGGGTCGGCCCACGGTGTCGTCTGGTGCACGGCGACACCCAGTCCGGCGATGACCGCGGGGGCGGTGATGGCGGCGCGGGAGGTGAAGCTGTCGAGGTGCTCGGTGATGATTCCGGCCAGCAGTGGCACAACGGTGCGTTCGGCGTCATCGGAGATGACGCCTTCAGGAAGGTCGTCCTCGCCGATGGTCGCGGAGGAGAGGTTCAGCCCCGAGCGACCGTGAATCGTCGCGACGACCAGCGCCCGCAGCGCGGAGAGGGTGACGACCTCGGGGTCGGTCTTGCCGACCTGCCGCTTGCTGGCGTTGACGAGCTTGCTGAACGGCACGATCTTGCCGTCCACCTCGACCTTGACGGCCTCGGCGACTCGGTGCGCGAGGCGGGTGGCCAGGTCCCGCTGGTCCATGGACATGGAGAGGTTCTTAGAGACGTCCACACCCAGCACGTTGCGGTCGTGGAAGACCTGCCGGGCGTCGGCCGCGGACAGCCCCACATACATCTCGAAGGGGAGCCGCACGGCGGTGAGCCGATCGTAGGTCAGTCCGAACTGCTCCGGACTGTCGTAGAGGTCGTGCCACGCGGTCAGTTGGGTCTCGCCGTCGATGGCGATGACGGTGGCACCCGGGTCGATGGTGATGGTACGCAGCCCCGAACCCGCTATGAGCTCATCGCTGACGGCAGCTAACTCCCCTGCGTGCCAGAAGGTGATCGGCGGCACCGACCAGGCGTCGCCCCACTCGCCGTTGAGCCCTGCGGCGATGTACTCCGCGTACGAAGTGGCGTTCTTGCCCTTGCCCGTCGACTTCAAAGTGCGCTGCACTTGTGCGCGGATCTCCGCGTGCTGACGGACCTGACCCGAAGAGGCCTTGAGGGCCTTCGGATCCTCCTCCCGGCGAGGGGACGGCACCAACCGCAGGAGGGCGGACAGGGCGACCGTTCCGATGACCGCGTTCTCGCGGAACGGCATGACGGTGATCGGGATGCCTTCGACGACGGTGGTCGGCATGGTCAGGCGCATGGGAGCTCCTTCGTGGAGGTTCGTGGTGGTGCCAGACGAACGAGGGCATGTGCGGGCTCACGGCTGTGACGGCGAGGTCGCGCTCCGTGTTGAACCGTCACCGAGTAAACAGCCAACTGAAAGCATCGTCAAACGGGTTGAACGGTTCCGGTGGCGTAGTAGATTGGATGTCGCACCCGTAGGCGAGTGCTCCCTTCCCCGGTCAGCGTTAGGACTCCTCACCGCCATGTCTCAGCAGCTGCCCGCGTCCGCACCACGGGTCACGGCCGCGGAGATCTCCCGCATCGCAGGGGTCACGCGTGCCACCGTCAGCAACTGGCGCCGTCGGCACGAGGACTTCCCCTCGCCGGACGGCGGCACGGAGAGCAGTCCGCTCTATGACCTCCGTTCGGTGCAGGCATGGCTCCGCAAACGAGGCCAGCGCGTCGCGGCGTCCCCCGCCGAGGAACTGCGTACGGCCTTGCGGCTGCGTCCAACAGGCACGGCGCGGTTGCTGCCCCTGGTCCTCGTGGCCGCGCGCTGGGAACCTCAGGCGTTGGCCGATGACCCCTCGTTGCCGGACGGCGAACTGCTGGAACGGGTGCGTAAGGCCGTCAGCCGCCTCCCAGTGGCCGTGCTGCACGCTGAAACGTTGCCGGCCCAGCAGAACGGGCCAAGCGATTCGGGTGGATCGAGTGAGCCGCGCGGGAGGTACGAACCGGCCGACACGGACACCATTCGGGTGCTCGCCCGGTGCGTCCAGGACGCCGGCGCGCAGACCGCGCTCGACCTGCTGGCCGAGCACGAACTGGAGGAGAGCGGGGCTACCGGCACCTACCGCACCCCCGAAGAACTGGCCGCGCTCATGGCGATCCTCCTCCCGGCGGACACCAGGACCGTTCTAGACCCGGCCTGCGGAAGCGGCACCCTGCTCAGCGCGGCCGCCGGGCGCGGGGCTCACGAACTGTACGGGCAGGACGTCCTCCGGGTGCAGGCACAGCGCACCGCCATACGTCTGTGCCTAGCCGACGTGGCCCCGGGCTCGGACGACTCTTCCTCCGCCCCGGCCGGGACACCGATGGATGCGAAAGCGCAGGCACCGGAGGGTGTACCGCGGATCGAAACGGGTGACAGCCTGCGTTCCGATGCCTTCGGCGACCTGACGGTGGACGCGGTCCTGTGCAATCCACCGTTCGGTGACCGCGATTGGGGCCACGACGAGTTGGCTTACGACCCCCGCTGGGCCCATGGCGTCCCGCCCCGCTCCGAGTCGGAGCTGGCCTGGGTGCAGCACGCGCTCGCGCACGCGGCCCCCGGCGGGCATGTCGTCATGTTGCTGCCTCCCGCAGTGGCGTCCCGTGCTTCGGGCCGGCGGATCCGCGCCGAGCTGGCCCGCAGCGGTGCGCTCCGCGCGGTGGTCGCGCTGCCCGCGGGCGCGGCGCACCCGCTCCACCTGGCTCTGCATGTTTGGGTGCTCCAGCGTCCGAAGCCGGGAGGAAGCGGCCGACCATCGGTGCTCTTCGTCAACGGGGACGGCGGAAGGTCAACGGCGGTGGGCGACAGCCCGCCCCGAGCCGTGTCGTACGGAACACGCGGAGGGACCTCGCGCGCGGACAACCAGCCCCCCGTCGACTGGGCCGATGTGACCGGCCGCGTCGTCGGTGCGTGGTCGGCCTTCCAAACGGAACCCGACGCGTTCCGTGACGAGCCGGGCGTGGCGCGGGCCGTGCCCGTCGTCGAGCTGTTGGACGACGTCGTCGATTTGACCCCGGCCCGCCATGTACGGGTGACGCCTTCGGACATCGCGCCCGAGGATCTGGCCCGGCGGGTGACGGAACTGCGAGGCCGGATGGCCGACAAGGTGGCGGCACTCGCCTCCGCAGCGGCGAGGCAGCGGCAGCCGGCCGGGGGCGCGGCGGCCGTGCCCTGGCGCACGGCCACGATCGCGGACCTCGCCCGTGGAGGAGCGCTGACGTTGCTGCGGGGGGCGGTACCGGTGGCACGGGACTCGGCAGGAAGTTCGCAGGACAGCCCGACGGACGGCAGCGAGGCGGACACCCGCCCGGTCCTCACCGCGGCCGACGTCTCCACCGGGCGCCCGCCTTCGGGTACCTCCGGCCATATCGGCTCCGAAACCGGGCACGTGGTCGCCGCAGGTGACGTGATCATCCGCGGTGGCGCCAGCCACGGTGCCCCGGACAGCGCGATGGCGAGGGTCGCTGGAGGCGAGGACGCCGGGGCGCTGCTCGGCCCCCACCTCCACGTTCTGCGACCGGATCCCGCACGTCTCGACCCGTGGTTCCTCGCCGGATTCGCAGGCGCGGAGGACAACATCGCGGCGGCTTCCACCGGAACCACGGTGGTGCACGTCAACCCGGGCCGCCTGCGGGTACCGCTGTTGCCCCTCGTCCAGCAGCAACGGTACGGGGCGGCGTTCCGCCGGATCCACGAGCTACGGGTCGCCGCCCGAGACGCTACCGAGGCCGCGGAGGAGACGGCCGCGCTCCTACTCGCCGGGCTGACATCGGGCGGGCTGGAGCCGCCGGCCGACGCCCCACCCGAAGCAGCCGGCTGAGCGGGCCGCCCGTGCGACGACAGCGAAGCGGCCTGTGTACGTCCAAAACACCGCCGTACGCGTGACACAACGACCACACTGAGCACTCGACGGCCCGCCAAGGACCGTCAGAGTACGGAAGGAAACCGGGAAGTCTGTGAACAGCAGTAAGCACACGGAGCTGGCGAACCACGCGTGGTCCGTCGCCGACCTCTTGCGCGGTGACTACAAGCAGTCGGACTACGGGCGGGTCATCCTGCCGTTCACCGTGCTGCGCCGACTGGAGTGCGTCCTGGAGCCGACGCGCGAAAAGGTCGCCCAAGTGGTGGAGCAGTTCAAGGACGTCGAGGACTTCAACGCGGACGACTTCCTGCGCCGCGCCTCGGGCTTCTCGTTCTACAACACCTCCGCCCTGACTCTGAAGAAGATCGCGGCGGACCCGCAGAACGTGGCGGAGAACCTCCGGCTGTACGTGGCGGCGTTCTCCGACAACGCCCGGGAGGTCCTGGAGAAGTACGAGTTCGGGCGGAACATCAAGCGGCTCGACGACGCCGGCCTGCTGTACCAGGTCATCGGCAAGTTCACCGACCTGGACCTGCACCCGGACAACGTGCCCAACCACAACATGGGCTACGTCTTCGAGGAGCTGATCCGCCGCTTCGCCGAGCAGTCCAACGAGACCGCCGGCGAGCACTTCACCCCGCGCGAGGTCATCAAGCTGATGGTGAACCTCCTCATCGCCCCGGACGGCGACGCGCTCACGCTGCCCGGCACAGTCCGCACGGTGATGGACCCGGCCTGCGGGACGGGCGGCATGCTCTCGGCGGCACAGGACCACATCACCGACCTCAACCCGGATGCCCAGGTGGAGGTGTACGGGCAGGAGCTGAATCCGGAATCATGGGCGATCTGCCGCTCCGACCTCATGATCAAGGGCCAGGACCCGGACCATATCGCCGCCGGTAACTCCTTCTCGGACCCCGCGTTCGGTCGTAAGAAATTCGACTACCTGCTGGCCAACCCGCCGTTCGGTGTGGAGTGGAAGAAGGTCAAGGAGGAGGTCGAGTACGAGCACAAGAACCTCGGCGAGGCCGGCCGCTTCAGCGCGGGCCTGCCGCGTATCAACGACGGTTCGCTTCTCTTCTTGCAACACATGATCTCGATGATGAAACCCGTGGATGTGAACGGCGGTGGCGGCTCGCGTATCGCCATCGTCTTCAATGGTTCCCCGCTCTTCACGGGTGCGGCCGGCTCGGGGGAGTCAGAAATCCGGCGATGGATCCTGGAGAACGACTGGCTGGAAGGCATCGTGGCCTTGCCCGACCAGCTCTTCTACAACACGGGTATCTCTACTTACTTCTGGATTCTGACCAACCGCAAAGCAGCCGACTACAAAGGCAAGGTCGTGCTGCTGGACGCGCGCGACCAGTGGGTCAAGATGCGCAAATCGCTCGGAGACAAACGCAAGGAAGTCGGCGACGGTACCTCCGGCAAGCCGAACCATATCGCCGAGATCACCCGGCTCTACGGCGAGGCGCTCTACGCGGCGCAGGACGAGAACCACCCGCTGCACGGCAAGGTCAAGGTCTTCGACAACGAGGCGTTCGGCTACCAGCGCATCACGGTGGAGCGTCCGCTGAAGCTCCGCTTCGAGGTGACGGAAGAGACGCTGGCCGGGCTGGCGGCAGCCAAGCCGGTGCAGAAGCTTCCGGAGTCGGAGAAGTTCGTGGAGGCGCTCCGGCCGCTGGTCGGATCGTCTTGGGCGAAGAAACAGGACGCTTTCGTGGCGCTGAAGGACGCGGTGGTCGCCGCGGGGCTGATGTGGCCGGCGGGCGCTCCATTCGCCAAGGCGGTCCGGGAGGTCGTGGGGGTACGCGACCCGGAGGGTGAGGTCCAACTCATCAAGGGTGAGCCGGAACCGGACACGGAACTGCGGGACTACGAGAACGTGCCGCTGGGCGAGGATGTCGAGGAGTATCTGAAGCGGGAGGTCCATCCGCACGTGCCGGATGCGTGGATCGACCACACGAAGACGAAGGTCGGCTACGAGATCCCGTTCACGCGGCACTTCTATGTCTACGAGCCGCCGCGGCCGTTGGCGGAGATCGACGCGGAGCTGAAGGCTCTGGAGGCGGAGATTCAGGGGCTGTTGGGGGAAGTTACGGAATGAGCACCATCCGACTCCGGCATCTAGTTCAGATCAATCCAGCGACTCCAGCTTTCGACAAGCTGAATGATGAAGACGAGCTCACATTCCTTCCGATGGAGGCCGTCTGGCCGGGCAGGCGCCTCGACATTTCACGAAGCCGTACTAAGAAGTCCGTTGCGACAGGGTATACGCGTTTTCAAGACGGCGACGTTCTGGTCCCTAAGATCACGCCCACTTTCGAGGCAGGGCGTGCGGTTCTCATTAGTAGCCTTCTCGGGGGAGTGGGTGCTGGGACGACGGAACTGCACGTGATGCGGCCCGGGGGAAGAATTGATTCACGGTTTCTCCTGTACGTGGTTAATGCGCACAGTTTCTTGAAGCTCGGTGAAGCGGAGATGTACGGCGTTGCTGGGCAGCAGCGTGTTCCTGATGATTTTCTGCGGAATCTGCCTGTACTGCTGCCACCCCTGGAGGAACAGCGGCGCATCGCCGACTTCCTCGATTCAGAGATCGGTCGTATCGACAAGCTGATGGACCTTCGTCGGGCGCAGCTAGGTCTTTTCGGCGACGGCTTGACTGCGCAAGCGGTGCAACTGACTGGACGGGGGAGGGTAAGGGGACAACACTCGCGCGGCGGGCAAATCCAACTGAGGCGTGCGCTGGACTTTATGCAGACGGGAAGCACGCCGGCCGATTTGCGATCGTCGAGAGAAGGGGAGGCGGGGGGCAGGCTTCCGTGGTATACCCCTGCCTCCCTTGACGGGTTGCTGACCATCTCGTCAGCGGAGAAGACCGCGCCGGTTGGCGTTGGTGTTCCATTTTTTTCAGCGGGAAGCGTATTGATCACCGGGATTGGTGAATCACTCGGAAAAATTGGACATCTGAACCACGCGGCAACCGGAAATCAACAGCTAACTGCCATCACAGTGAAGCCTGAGGTCAGTGGAAGATTCATTGCATGGCAGCTTTGGGCAGCGGAATCAGAGATCAGGGAGTGGGCGCAATATTCACGCATCCGAATTGTCAATAACGATTCATTGAAGTCATTCCCAATCCACCTTCCATCTCGGGAAGAGCAGGACTCGGTCGCCAGCAAACTCGACCTTCAGCTTATGAGGGTTCGGAAGCTGCAAGATTCGATCCGTAAGTTTAAAAAGACAGTGACAGAACGCCGCCAAGCCCTGATCACCGCAGCCGTCACCGGTCAGTTCGACGTCTCCACCGCCAGCGGGCGTAACGTAACGGACGGAGTGGGATAGCCCATGAGCGTGCACGACGAGAACGCCTTCGGAACCGCCGTGGTCGCCGCCCTGGAGTCCCGCGGATGGCGGGAGGCGAACCCAGAGGACTACCGAGCCGATCTCGGTCTGGACACCAACGAGCTGTACACGTTCATCGGCCGGACCCAGCCCGACGAATGGTACGAACTCGCCGGCATCTATGGCGGCCAGGAGGAAGCCCAGCGTGGTTTCGCCCAGCGCCTGGACAAGGCGATCGGTGACGAAGGCGTGCTCAACGTCCTCCGCAATGGTGTCAAGGACCGGGGCGTCCGCATCCGGGTCGCCTACTTCAAGCCGAATCTCGTCACCGAAGATTCCGTCCTCAACGGCTACCGCGCCAATCGCCTCACTGTTGTCCGCGAACTCCCCTACGCCACCAAGCAGGCCGACTCGGGCCACCGCCTCGACCTGGCGCTCTTCCTCAACGGCATCCCCGTCGCCACCGCTGAGTTGAAGAACGCGCACACGCATCAGTCTGTCGAGCATGCCAAGGAGCAGTACCGCACCGACCGTGACCCCACTGAGCTGATCTTCCGCCGCCGGGTCATCGCGAACTTCGCCGTTGATCAGGACCTGGTCTTCGTCGCGACGCAGCTCCGCGGCAAGAACACCCGATTTCTGCCCTTCAACACCGGCTCGTATGGCCCAGGCAACCCTGGAGGTGCCGGCAACCCTCAGCCCACCACTTTCGGTACCTATGCCACCAGCTATCTCTGGGAGCAGGTCTGGGAGCGGGAGAACTGGCTGGACCTGTTGCAGCGCTTCGCTCACCAGCAGAAGCAGCGGACACCCGGCGGCGGAACGTCCCGCTCCACGATTTTCCCGCGCTTCCACCAGTGGGACGCCGTCAGAAAGCTCACCGCGCACGCCGCGACGCACGGCAGCGGCCAGAACTACCTGGTGATGGCCTCTGCCGGGTCCGGCAAGTCGAACACGATCGGCTGGCTGGCTCACCGCCTCTCCGACCTACACGCCGACACCGACCCTCGTGCCCTGGATCAGGAGGCGTTGATCACCGGCCGGGTCACGCCCGGGCGACCGGTCTTCGACAAGGTCATCGTCATCACCGACCGCCGGAACCTGGACTCCCAGCTCCGGGAGACCGTCGGCAGCTTCAGTCAGACCGACGGCCTCGTCGTGAAGATCGAAGAGAAGCACGGAGCGAAGAGCAAACAACTGGCCCGTGCCCTCTCCCGCGACAGCGGCAAGATCGTGACCGTCACCCTGCACTCGTTCCCGGCGCTGCTGGACTACATGAAGGAGCACCCCACCGAAATCAAGGGCAGCCGCTTCGCCATCGTCATCGACGAAGCGCACTCCTCGCAGTCCGGCGACGCGACGAAGGCAGTAAAGGCGGCTCTGCGTGACCTGGGGCTGGACTCTGACTCCGAGGATGCGGGCGCGTCCAAGGTCACAGTGAGCGACCGGCTCAAGCATGAGGCCGGGGTCCGCTCCCGCGCCCCCAATCTCTCCTACTTCGCCTTCACCGCCACGCCCAAGGCCAAGACCCTCGAACTCTTCGGCACCCCGGCAACGGAGAACGGCAAGGAGGTCTACCGCCCCTTCCACACCTACTCCATGCGCCAGGCCATCGAGGAAGGGTTCATCGTCGACCCGCTGCGCAACTACATCACGTACAACACGTACTGGAAGTTGGTAAACCAGAACCCGGACGAGAAGGAGGTCGACCCCTCCAAGGCCAACAGCCTGCTCGCCCGCTTCGCGCTCACCCACGAGCACACCGTCGCCCAGCACGCGCAAGTGATCGTCGAGCACTTCGTGACCCACTCCCGCGGCCGGCTCGGCGGGCGGGCCAAGTCGATGGTCGTGACCGCGTCCCGGCAGTCCGCCGTGCAGATGGCGCGCGCCATCAAGGAGTACATCAAGGACCGGGACTACCACACCAGGTATCCGGACCTGGGCGTCCTGGTCGCCTTCTCCGGCTCCCTCACCATTGACGAGAAGGAGACCACCGAGTCGAAGGAGAACGGCGGTCTCTCCGAGAGCGCGCTACCCAAGGCGTTCGCGTATGTCCGCGCCGACGACAAGGCCGTGAAGGCGGGCGGTAAGGGACAGCCGGAGTACAAGATCCTCGTCGTGGCGGAGAAATATCAGACCGGCTTCGACCAGCCGCTGCTCACCACCATGTATGTGAACAAGACCCTGGCTGGAATCGCCGCGGTGCAGACCCTCTCCCGCCTCAACCGCACCGCCGACCGCAAGTCCCAGGCGGATCTGGCCGTACTGGACTTCGTCAACGAGGCGGAGGACATCCAGGAGGCCTTCCGCCCGTACTACGAGGAGGCCCACACCCTCCCTTCCGACCCGAACCTCCTCTACACCGCACAGAGTCGCGTCATGTCCGCCCCCGTCATCTCAGAAGCGGAGATGGACGAGTTCGCCGCGGCTTACTTCGCGGCGAAGGAGAAGGCGGCCGGTTCGCAGGCCAAATGGGAGAAACTGCACGCAGAGCTGTATCGACTGCTGTCGCCTGCCGTCGCCCGTTTCTCCGCGCTCCTGGAGGATGAGGACGACGAGGACAGCATCGAGACGGCCGAGGAGTTCCGGGCAGACCTGAACGACTACGTCCGCAAGTACGGCTTTCTCGCCCAGATCGTCCCCTACCAGGATCCCGAGCTTGAACGACTGCACCTGTACGGACGGTACCTGCTCAACCGGTTGCCCCGCCGCGCTGACGGTGGCGTGGACATAGGGGAAGTGGACCTCAGCCACCTGCGTGTGGAGAAGGCCGGCGAGCACGATGTGTCCCTCAGCCCCGAGGGGCCCGCAGAACTCAGGGGGTTCGGCGAGGGCACGGGAGGGGGCAAGGAGACCGAGAAGTCACCGCTGTCCGAACTGATCGAGAAGCTCAACGCGAAGTTCGGCACCGAGTTCACCGATGCCGACCTCGCCCCCGTGTTTAATGCTTTGACGAACGATCCCAAGGTCCGGGCCGCAGCCGTCGTCAACGACGAGAGCAACTTCGGCATCGTCTCCGACAAGGCGGTCAGCGACCACATGATGGACCACGTCTCCACCGCCCAGACGCTCGGCAAGCGCTACTTCGCGCCTGACCGAGGCTTCAAGTCCTATGTGGACCGTAGCGCCCGGCGGGTGGCATGGCGGATGATCCGGATTCAGGAGGGCTTGGAGGTGTAGCCCCGCGTCACGGGCTGAGGGCCTGGCGCACGCCCCACGGCGTGCGTCAGGCCCTCGATCCATGTACTACGGGTTGTTCTCAGCGGCCGGAAACCGACGCCACGAACCCGGCCCAGGCCTGAGGTCCGACCGCCAGCACGGGCCCGGCTACCTGCTTCGAGTCGCGCACGAGGACGGTGTTGGAGGTAGCGGCGACTTCGACGCACTCGCCCCCTTCTGCGCCGCTGTAGCTGCTCTTGAACCAGGCGACTTCAACGCACTCGCCGCCGTTTCCTGTGCTGTAGCTGCTCTTGAACCAAGTGAGTCCCGCCCCGTTGGTCGCAGTCTCGGAGGTGTTCATAGCTCTCCCAGCAACTTCTCGATGAAACCGAGTGACTCTCGTGGAGTGAGAGCCTGGCTTCGGATAATCCCATAGCGTGCCGCGATGGATCGCACCTCCTGCCGATCGATGAGCAGGATGCTGCGGCCCTGTACCTCCAGGTACGCCACCTGGTCACCATCGGAGCGTGAGATCAAGGTGAAGGGGCCATCCACACCAGCGTTGTCCTCACGGTCGTTGGGCATGACCTGGATCTCGACGTTGCGTTTGTGCCCGACCAGCAGAATCTGTTCGAGCACCCCGCGCAGGCACTCGGTGCCTCCGTATGGCTTGCGGAGCACTGCTTCTTCAATTACGAAGCTCATCAGCGGTGCAGGCCATCGGTTGAAGATCTCCTGGCGAGACAACCTGGAGGCCACACGCTGCTCGATGGTGTCCTCGTTGAGCAACGGGCGCCGCATGGCGAGGAGGGCTCGTGTGTACTCCTCCGTCTGCAGGAGCCCCGGCACAGCTTGAACGGCGTACAGGAAGAGCTCCGCGGCTCCTGCCTCCAACCGCGCCGCGTCCCGAAAAAACGCCGGGTATTGCGCCCGGGCGACCTCCTCCTTCAGGGCCTTCAGCACGCCCCCGGCGTCGAGCACTTCATCGGCCCGGTCGATAAACCGCGCCTGTGGGATGCGTCGGCCCTGTTCGAAGGATGCGACGGACTGCGGCGCGTACCCCACCCGCTTGCCGAACTCCGTCCGCTCCAGCCCCGCCCGGACCCGCAGGAGTTTCAACTGCTTGCCGAACGCGCTCACCACCCCCGAGCCCGGCTCGTCCTCCGGCTGTTGCCGTACCTCGGTCCGTTCGCCCTCGTCTTGGGCCATCCCCGCCGCCTCTCGCGCCACCCCACGTACCGGCGCGCACCCACCGCGTACAACCGCCCCACGACCGTGCGTCACCACTGTTAACGCTACGCCACCCTGTCGCACCGTGGAGGCATGACCAGCAACTTCGCCGACCGCACCACGACTGCCCGCCACCCCGCGCCGCCGGCCCGTCACCACTTCGGCATGCGCTTCAGCTCCACCCCGCGCGGTGCCCGACTCGCCCGCCGGCTGTGCGGGGAACGGCTCGCGGCCTGGGGCGTCCCGTACGGCGCCGACGCACACGAGAGGCTCACCCTGATCGCCGCCGAGCTGTGTGCCAACGCCGTCCGGCACGGCCATGTCCCCGGCCGGGACTTCCGCATGGACCTCTCGGCGGAACCCGAGGGCGGCGCAGGTGCCGGCAGGCTGTCCGTACGTGTCGCCGTCACCGACACCCGAGGGGACCGGCTGCCTGTGCCGGCCCCCGTCGACCCGCCGAGCGACCGGATCGGAGGGCGCGGGCTTCTCCTGGTCGCGGCGCTCGCGGACCGCTGGGGTTGGGCACCCCGTGCCGACGGCCCCGGCAAGACCGTCTGGGCGGTGTGCGAGATCACCGATCCGAACCGGCCAACCCCTGGCGGCTGACCGTAAACGGGTATGAGCTCACTACGGGTCCTTCGACGTCCAGACGGGCTGGTCCGGGCGGTCCGGATGGTGGATGGAGATGTAGCCCTGGTCCCAGACCGTGAGCCGGTACCCGGGACGGGCGGCCGTGGTCGGCCTCGACCACTGGGGCTGGCCGTTCCCCTTTCCGTACACCGCCAGAGTCCCGTCGAAGTTCATGGTGCAACGACCAGGGTCGTGATTTCTCCAGGTGGCCGTGTTCCAGACGGGTTTGTGGTTCGAGTCATAGAGGACGAGGTTGCCGTCTGTCTGGTAGGTGAGAAAGTAGTTGCTGCCCTGCGACCACACCTCGTTACCTCCGAGAAGTGTATCGCCCGGCAGCATCTGGTTTCCCTCCGGAAGCGGATACTCGGTGTCGTATTGATAACCGAGGGCCGTATGGTCGAGGACGTCGGCGATCGTGCGTTGATCCCAGGGTGGAAGCACGTCGGGCAGGTTATTGCCCTTCGGTGCACCGCTGGTCGGCACGTACGGCGTGCCCGGGTGCTGCCGCTGCCACTGGGCCCACAGACGATCGAGATTGCAATGGTGCAAGAAGAACACCGGGTCGTTGGGCGAACTCGGTGGCTGCAGAGCCCCGCCGACCCATTGATGGACCATGTTGTGAACTCCAGGGGGTATCCAACCCTCCAGCATGTTACGGAATCCGGACGTGCTGGTTTCGTCCCAAGGGGCCACGTCGTAAACGGTGGCGGCGAGGCATTGCTTCACCGCGGCGGCGCTGGGAAGGGTCGGCGAGTCGCCGCCGAAGTTCCGCGTGAGGTACTCCTCCGGAGCGTCCGGGAAGATGACGCAGGTCCATCCGTTGTCGAAGGCAAACGCCCCGTCCTCCACCTTCCAGTCCTCCTTCCGGCCATTACCTCCCATGAAGTCCGAGCGCCAGATCGACGACGTGCTGGAATTGTCTTTGGTCCAGTCCCAGTACGGTACGGAAAGCCCTGGTGCGATCAAGCCCAGTTGCTGCTCGAATCGGAGAACAAACTCTCGGTGCCAGGGGAGGAAGCCCGGCCCCCTGTGGCCCGTGGTGCTCCGCGCCATTTCTTCATGCCACCTGACGAAATCGTCATAGGTTGCCCACGGGCTGCTCTTGAGTTTAAGCACTGCGTTGACGTAAGCCTGCTTCTCGGCCACGCTCAGTACCGACTGGTCTCGGCGAACAAGCTGTGCCATGGTCTTTCCTCATCGTCTGCGGAAGCTTGTTTCCCTCTTTCAAGTGAAGGCTTGCGCGGAACGGCCCGCATGCAGCACTAGGCCAGTCGGGTGATCCAAGAGCACGGAACGCCTCCCTCAAGGTCTCCGCCGGGATCTCAACGAGTGCTTCACCGTCCGGCGTCGTGAAGGCCTGGCATAGATCTCCCTGCACCACAAATGAGCCGCTGGCCGTTCGGTAGATGTTCGGGTGCCCTTTGCGTGAGATGACGGACAGGCCGTCGCTTGCGCAGCGCGCACCGGTCGCCGCGAGCCGGGCCTCGGTCCAGAAGGAGGCGATCGTGCCGATCCCGGCCGGTATCGGCACCCGCAACGCCCTTGCCTGCGCCACCTCATGAAGTGACCGGTACGGTAACCGAAGGCGGCCACTCCACCGGGATCACCCGGACAGCGGGCGTTGCAGCCGGATGCCCTGCAGGACGCCCACAGCAATCCAGGCAGCGAAAATCGACGAGCCGCCGTAGCTGACGAACGGCAGCGGCAGTCCGGTGACCGGCATGATGCCGAGATTCATACCGATGTTCTGGAACGCCTGGAAGGCCAGCCAGGCCACGATCCCGGCCGCGACCACCGTCCCGTACAGGTCTGGGCAGTCACGGGCGATACGCAGCGCACGCCACAGCACCACACCGAGTAGCGCGATCAGCGCCCCGGCACCCACGAAACCCAGTTCCTCCCCCGCCACACTGAAGACGAAGTCGGTCTGCTGCTCGGGCACGAACTGCCCGGTCGTCTGCGCACCGCGGAACAGCCCCTGCCCGGTCAGGCCACCAGCCCCAATCGCGATCCGAGCCTGACTGGCGTTGTAACCCACCCCGGCCGGATCCAGGGCCGGATCGGCGAACGCGGCGAAACGGTCGATCTGGTACTGGTCCAGCAAGTGCAGCTGCCACACGACCACAGCTCCGACGGCGCCGGCCGTCAGCAGTCCGATACTCCAGCCGGCCGAGGCGTCGGAGGCGAGCAACACCCCGAGTACGATCACACCGATGCCCATGAACTGACCGAAGTCAGGCGTGAGCAGGACGAGCAGGGCGGGAGCGCCCGCCACCGCCAGGGACTCCAGGACGCTGCGGGCATCCGGGCGTGGCCGGGTGCCGGCGTCCACCTTGGTGGCCAGCAGTGTGGCCATGGCCAGCACGATGGTGATCTTGACGAACTCGGCGGGCTGGACGGACATTCCGGCGATCATTAGCCAGCGCCGCGCCCCGTTGACGGTGGTGCCCACCGGGGTCAGCACCAGCAGGACCAGCAACAGGGTGATGCCGTAGAGGATGGGTACGAAGTCGCGAAGCCGACGCTGACCCAGCCGTACGACGCCGACGGCCAGGGCGACCCCGATCACGGTGTTGACCACTTGGTGCGTCAGGAAGGCGTATGGGTCGCCGTCCGTCAACTGGGGGCGCCCCCGGGTCGCGGAGTAGACCAGCAGCACGCCGAAGACCGACAACGTGACCGAGGCGGCAAGCAGCGGCCAGTCCAGCTGTCGCAGGACCGGACCGATAGACGACCGGAAGCGCCGACGCTTCGCCCGGACTTCCCAGGCGTCCGTGAGCCCCATCACGTCCTCCTCCGCTCCGGGGGTGCCCGGAGGGCCGCACGTAATCCCGTACGACGCGGAACCTACCATTCTCCAGTTGCGCAATAGCGTAAGTAAGGCCCTCGTCGCGAGTGTGTCCGCGGCGGCCGGGAAAGAGTCAGCAGTACTTCACGTTCACTGCGGCTGTTCTGCTGGGCAGGGCAGTGATGTAGTCCAGCAGAAGCGTCGCGGCGGGCTCCGGGACCGGCGAGGGAGGGTCGCCGAGCCGCAGCGGGACGTGGGTGTCGTCACGGAGGACTTCGTCGGTGGGCCGGCAGACGATCGGCTTACCGGTTGGGCGAAGTGGAGGAGGACCAGGCAGCCGGCGAGTCGGGCGAGGGGATCGCTGCTGCCGTCGGTGAGCACTCGACGCAGCGTCGCGAGTCGTTGGTATTGGCCGAGGGGGGTTGTCGGCCCGGGCGACCGTCTGCCAGTTCGGGAAACGGCTCTCGCGCAGTCAGTTGGGATTCGGCCCCCTCACGCCGATGCCTCTTGGCCAGGACCACTTGGGCGGTGTGCGAGCCTCACCGATCCGAACCGGCCAACCCCTGGCGAGTGACCGCGAACGGCTGGACGGAAGATCGCCGGCCCGGGGAAGCTGGCGGTGGACCACAAGAGGCCGGCGCCGGGTGAACGCGGGCGCCGGGTGAGGACGCTCGACGGGGGCACGGTGCCGGACAGACCCATCTCGGGACGCTACGAACTCCTCGAACCGATCAGCCACGGCGGCATGGGAGAGGTCTGGCGAGGGTACGACGCCGTCCTCGACCGCCCGATCGCCGTCAAGCTGATCCGCCGCCAGTCCGTCACCTCACCAGCGCTCGCCGAGGAGTTCGCGAAACGGTTCAAGCGGGAGGCCAGGGTCACCGCCCGCATCCGGCACCCCGGAGTGCCGCAGGTCTACGATGCCGTCCTCGACGACACCTACGAGAACCTGTACCTGGTGATGGAGCTCGTGGACGGGGTGCCGCTCACCGCGTACATCCGGCCGGGCGGGCAGGAGCAACAGGCCAAGCCGCTGCCGGTCAGCTGGGCGGTGGCCGTCGCGGCGCAGGTCGCCACCGTGCTGTCCTGGGCACACGAAGTACCGGTGATCCACCGGGATCTGAAGCCGAGCAACGTCCTGGTGGCTCGGGACGGCACGGTGAAGGTCCTCGACTTCGGCATCGCCGCCATGCTGCGCACCGATGTCACGAAGCTGACGGCCACCGGCAGCCCCATCGGCACCTACCAGTACATGTCACCGGAACAGGTGCGCGGCGGCCAGATCACGCCCCGGGCCGACCTGTACGCCCTCGGCTGCGTCCTGCATGAACTCCTCAGCGGTCGACTTGTATTCACCGAGGACAGCGAGTTCCTGCTGATGTACCGGCACGTCAACGATGAGCCGACGCCGCTGCGGAAGTTGCGCCCCGACGTACCGGTCGACCTCGAAGCCCTCGTTCTGCACCTGCTGCGGAAAGTCCCCGAAGAGCGGCCCGCGGACATCCAGGAAGTGTACGAGCGGCTCCGGCCGCATCTGCCGTCGCCGGGCGAGCGGCCCGCACCGCCGGAGACCGTACCGGCCCAGGTCCCGGACCCGACTGGGATCTTCCGGCAGCCGTACGCACCCCGTCCCCGCGGTAGCGCCGGACGCTTCCGCCCCGAGAACTCCAGTGCTGGTGTCCCCGCCCCGCTGCCCGACGCTCTGCGAGAGCAGCTCAAGGCCGTGCACGAGCACTATGGCGCGCTCATGGAGGAGGAGCGGTACAGCCAGGCCGCCGAGGTCGTCGGCGAGCTGACGGGACCCGCGGCCCGCGCCCTCGGCAGCGACAACAAGGCCGTCCTCGGACTGCGCCTGCGGCGGGCAGTGAGCCGGCTGCTCGGCGGTGACCTCCGGGCCGCCCTCCCCGAGTTCGAGGCACTCGCCGATGCTTACGCTCGCACTCTCGGGCCCACCAGCAGGCAGGCACTGGACTGCCGCGCCCAGGCGGCCAGGTGCCGCGCGGAAATGGGCGAGGTCACCGACGCGCTCGCCGCACTGTGGGACGTACTCGACGTGGTGCGGTCGGTGGACAGCGACGTCAGCGAGGAGGCGGTCGTCCTCCGCCGTGACATCGCCATGCTGCTGCTGGCCCAGGGGCGGGCCGCCGAAGCCCTCCAGCTCCTGGAACCCCTCCACCAGGACCTGCTGCTGGTCCTCGGACCGGACGACGAACTGACGGCCGAGATCACGGAGACGTTGGCCGTCGTCCGCCTCGGGCTCGACGGGCCCGCGAGCGGCTGAGGGCGCTCACGGCGCACTGACCAGACAGAGAGGGACCACCACCATGCCGCACCTCGCCTTCGACATCGCCTTCTGCGCCCAACTGGGCAAGTTGGACGGCGCCGTCAGGCAGGGCGTCTTCGCCGCCTGGGAGAAATTCGAACACCTCACCCTCGACCAGCTCTTCAAGGATCCAGGCCTCAAACTGGAATCGTTGAAGAGAGCCCGTGACCCTCACATCCGCACCATCCGGGTCTCCCAGGGCGTACGGGGTGTCGTACTGGCCCCGGCCAGCGGCCAGACCTTCGTACTGCTGCGTGTGATGCCGCACGACAAGGCCATCGCCTGGGCCGTCAAACAGAAGGCGAGCATCAACACCGTCACCCAGGCCGTGGAGATCCGCGACATCGCCCTGCTCGACGAACTGACCCCTGCCTACGAACGGATCGCTCCTGCCCCCGAACAACGGCTCTTCGCCAAGTTCTCCGACGGTGACCTGGCAGCCCTCGGAATCGACGACATCACACTGCGCCAAGCGCGGGCGCTCACCAACCCCGAGCAACTGGAGGTATTCGCCCCCGCCTTCCCCCAGGACCAGCGCGAGGTACTGGAGTATCTGGCCGCGGGCTTCAGCGTGGAAGAGGTCTGGCGCGACCTGGTGGCCGTGAACCTCGCGGGCCGGTCGGCCGAACCCGTCGACACCGCCGACTACGAGACCGCCATCCACCGCACCTCGACCCGTATCGCCGTCGTCACCGCGTCCGAGGAACTCCACGACATCCTCGACAAGCCGTTCGAGGCCTGGCGGGTCTTTCTCCACCCCTCCCAGCACAAGGTCGCCTACCGCGCCTCCTACTCCGGGCCGACGCAGGTCACCGGCGGGCCGGGGACCGGCAAGACCGTGGTCGCCCTGCACCGGGTCCGCCACCTGCTGCGCCATCTGCGCGACGGCGACCGGATCCTGCTCACCACCTACACCAACGCCCTGGTCGCGGCCCTCCGCGCCGGCTTGGCGTCGCTCGTCGAGGACGAGGCTCTGCGGGACCGGGTGGACATCATGACGGTCGACGCCTTCGCGGGACGCGTCCTGTCGACATCGCGCAGACCCCTGCGGGGTGGGGAGGAGCGCCCGCGCTGGGAGACGGCGGCCCGAGCCACCGGCTTCACCGGAACAGCCCAGTTCCTCGCCCAGGAGTACAAGCACGTGGTCCTCGCGCAGGACCTCCGTACGCAGGACCAGTACGAGGCGAGCGAGCGCCGAGGACGCGGCAGCGCGTTGCCGGTTCCCGCCCGGGCGCTCGTATGGCGCACCATCGAGGAGTTCACCGAGCGCTTGGCCGCCGAAGGCCTGCGAACATACCTCGGGACCTGCGCCGAGGCAGCCGACGTGCTGGGCGCAGACGGTCCCCGCTACCGGCACATCGTCGTAGACGAGGCGCAGGACCTCCACCCGGCCCAGTGGCGGCTGCTGCGCGCGGCGGCGCCTGAGCGACCGGACGACCTGTTCATCGCGGGCGACCCGCACCAGCGCATCTACGATTCGAAGGTCTCGCTGAGGAACGTAGGCATCAAAGTCACCGGGCGCTCGACGAAGATGCGGAAGAACTACCGCTCCACTCACGAGATCCTCAAGTGGGCGACCGCCCTGCTTCATGGCCGCCGGTTCGAGGAACTGGCAGACGAATCCCGCCACGACACCCTGCTCGGCTACCGCTCCGCTCTGCACGGCAACGGTCCACGGACCCACGCGGCGGACACCGCCCAGGCCGAGCTCAACGCCCTGGTGGAACAGGTCCGCCAGTGGCTCGACAGCGGAATCGCCCCGGGCGAGATCGGCGTGAGCGCCCGCTTCAACAAGGTGTGCGACCAGGTGGTGGAAGCCCTACGCAGCAAGGGCATAGCCGCGGTAAGGCTCCGCGGTGATGCCGCCACCTCCGCGGAGGCGGTCAATGTCGGCACCATGCACGCCTTCAAGGGGCTCGAATACCGCTGTGTCGCGGTGGTCGGAGCGCATGACGGTGCTCTTCCGTTCCCCAAGGCGGTCACGCCACCGGAAGTGGACCGTCTCCAGCACGAGACGGATCTGCTGGCCGAGCGCTGCCTGCTGTTCGTCGCCTGCACACGCGCCCGGGACAGCCTCTACGTGTCATGGTCGGGGAAGCCGAGCCCCTTCCTCCCGATAGCTGGTGTCTGAGAACGCCGAAGGAAGAAGGGAACGCGGAACGCCCTCAAAGCGGGCCAGTTGGTGATGACACTGCGTTGATGGTGACATTGCGCAAGCGTCAGACTACGGGGATCAGTTGTGTGGAGGTATGAGCCGCACAACCCGCGGGAGGGGAACAGGCGATGAGTGCGAAGAAGTCCGGCGGCGGGGAGACCGACGCGGCGGTGCGCCAGGTCGAACGGGCGTTGCGTACGACGTACGAGAAACTGCTCGACGTCAGCGACCTGGAGGACAAGCACCCGCACGAGCGGGAGCCGCGCCTGCTCTCCCGGGCGCTGACCGCGCAGGCCGTCAGGATCGTCACCGGCTTCACTCCGCAGGAAGCCGCTCTCACCGTCATCGATGGGAAGGATGACCAGGGCATCGACGCCATCGCGGTGGTGGACGGCCCTCGGAAGCACGTCTACTTGGTTCAGGCGAAGTGGAGCAAGAACGGTCGTGCTGCCAGCGAACGGCAGGCAGTCCACGAACTGTTGGCAGGGCTGCGGCTCATCGATGACGAAGATTTCGCCGAGTTCAACCCCCGCGGCCAGCAACTGGCCGAACACGCCAAGAACGTGATGGCGAGCGGTCCCGTCCCCGTCACCCAGGTGATCGTCCTGATGCGGTCCGACGATGTCACCGACGGGTTCCGGCACGCGCTAACCACGGGGGAGAAGGAGTTCAACCGCAATGGGGATGTGCTCGACCACCGGATCATCCTCGCACCGGAGGTATGGGAATCGGTACGTCAGGACCTGGCACCCAAGCCCGTCGACCTCACCGCCGAACTCTCTCCCTGGTTCGCGGTCCCCTCGCCGTATCGGTCGTACCAGGGAGTCGTTGAAGCCAGATGTGTGGCCGAGTGGATGCGGCACGGGGCGGACCTGTTCAACCTGAACATCCGCAACCCGCTCGGTCGGACACCTATCAACAACGCGCTGACCGACACCCTCATACAGGAGCCCGAGCACTTCTGGTACTTCAACAACGGAGTCACGGTGCTCTGCGAGTCGGCCGAACAGGAGAACCGGTCGTCCATGCGGCATCCCGAGCGGAGACCGCTGGAATTGACCCTGCGGAATGCCAGTGTGGTGAACGGTGCGCAGACCGTACGGTCGGTCGCCGAGGCGGTAGCCGCTGACGAGACGGCTGAGGACGCTCTCGTCGGCGTGCGGATCATCGTGACGGGCAAGGCGGGGGATTTCGCCAAGGAGATCACCCAAGCGACCAACCGGCAGAACCGGGTAGATGCCCGCGACTTCATCGCCCTCGATCCCGTGCAGGCGTCGATCAGGGAAGAACTCCGGGCCGAACTAGGACTTGAGTACGACGTCCGGCGCAGTGAGCTGGAGCTGCAGCAGGACACCGGTTGCTCGGTGGTGGAGGCAGCTTGCGCGCTGGCCTCTGCCCACCCCGACAGCCAGTACGTGGCCCGGATCGCCGTCACCCTCGACGTCCTGTGGGAGCGAGGCTCTCAGGGGATCTACGACGTGCTGTTCCGGCCTCAGCCGAGCGCCTACCTGCTGTGGAACGCGGTACAGGTGCTGCGTGAGGTGCGCCGGGTCCTCCACCGGCTGCGTTCACGGTATGAGGGACGGGGCGCCGCTCTGACCGAGCACGGCGTGTACTTGATCACCCATCTGGTGTTCCGCCTACTGGACACCGGGGCCATCGACGAACCGGACACCCAACTGGAATGGTGTGCGAAGGCCACCGAGCAGACGCCGGAGATCGTAGAGCGGCTGCTGCCCGCCCTCATGGCAGCGATCGACGACCGTTACACCGTACGGTCGCAGATCCGTGCCGTATGCGCGGACATCGACCGCTGCCGCGAGCTCGCCGACGATGTTGTGGCCGGGTTGTCCGCACCGGGGAGCCGCAAGGTACCCGACACGTACCGTCGTAGCTTCGCGCGGCGCAAGCACCGGCGGCCTAACGCCGTCTCCGTCCTCGTCGATCAGGGGCTGCTGGAGAACGGGACGCCACTCGCGCTGAGCGCCGGCTCCCCGGCGGAGGCGGAGGCGCTGCGGGAATGGCTGGCGGAGGACGAGCGCAGGGCGCGGGCCACCTGGGTGAACCACCGTTCCAAGCCAATCCTCTGGGCGATCGACGGGCAGCAGTATTCGCCGTCTGGCCTGGTCACCCACCTATGGGAGCTGGCCGAATGGAAGAAGCAGCCCGTGTCCAACCAGGGGACCGCGCGTTGGACGACATCATCCGGTGACACGCTGGCTGACCTGGCATGGCGGGCGCTCGAAGCTCTGGAGGAGGCGCCGGAGGGCGATACCGGTCGCCCTGCGACTGGTAGCAGTGCCTAAAAGCTGTCCCGGCACCCGACCCCAGCTGTACATATCCCGGGCTCGCCGTATGCCGGAACGGCATACGGCGAGCCTCCGAGCCGAGCCGCTCCGCGCTGCTCGGTGCTCCCGAGGACAGCCATTCGAAGGCAACCTCTGTGCTGAGCACGGTAGTTGTGGTGATCATCTCCTATGACGACCATGGCGACCATCCGCGCGGTTGACCCGCACGACGACGAGGTCTTCCACAGCTAGTACACGGCGATGCGCGAGGGGGCTGTCGCGGGGCGCCTCGTGCCGCTGGTGCCCGGGTACGACGAGCTGGGCACCTCCCTGCGCAGCCCGGGCTCACGCCGCCGCCGCACCGCCTACGCCGCGCTCGACGGCACCGGCGCGGTGCTCGGCACCCTGCTGCTGGAGCTTCCGCTACAGGACAACGAGCACCTTGCCGAACTCGATATCAACGTGCCGCCGGCACACCCTAATCGGGGTGTCGGCGCGGTGCTCTGCGAGAGGGCCCGGCAGTTGGCGGACGAGTCCGGACGTACCACGCTGCTGGGGGAGGTCTACGTGCCCGCCGGGGAGACCGGCGAGACCTGGTCCGGGGCGCGGTTCGCCCGAAAGCACGGTTTCACCGTCGAGAACGAGGAGGACCACCTGGCCCTCGAACTGCCCGCGTCCGCCGGCCAGCCGTCAGCCCCGGACAGCGGATACAGCCTCGTCTCCTGGGTCGGTGCCTGCCCTGAGGAGACCGTGGCGGAATACGCGCGCATGACCAGCGCGATGGAGCAGGACGTCCCCACCGGCGGTGTCGACCGTACTCCGGCCCAGTGGGACGTCGGCCGGATCCGTGAGATGGAGCAGCGCCTGGAGATGCAGGGTCTGGCGCTGGTCACCACGGCCGTCCGGGGCGCGGACGGCGAGTTCGCGGGCTACACCCAGCTCTTCGTCCCGGCGGACAACGCGGGGGAGGTCCTGCAGGACGACACCTTCGTGCTGCGGGCCCATCGCGGCCACCGGCTCGGCGTCGCGCTCAAGGCCCACAACCTGCGGCTCCTGGAGCGCGAGTTCCCCGACCGCCGCCGAGTGCACACCTGGACGGGCGATGGCAACGCCGCCATGCAGCGCATCAACCGTGCCTTCGGTTTCGCTCCGATGGAGCGGATGTACGAGGTGCGGCGGACCACCGGGTGAACTGCACGTGGCGTTGGAGGACGACGGGAGGGGGCAACACCACTCGGGGAGCGCGAGGCGGGCGGGCCGGAAGGTGCCCTGCCGCTCGTGATGGTCCGCTCACCGCTCCTTCCGCTGCGCCGCTACACCGAGTTGTGCGACGAGTTCGCCCGCGACCGGGCACGGCCGCGGCAAGCGTGTGGTAGCAGTCGCTGCTCTGCATGAACTTGTGGTTGTAGGGACCAAGCTCGCCGGCCGCCCCTCGCCGGACAGGCAATCAGGGCG
>NZ_BBZK01000008.1 GCF_001748085.1 Streptomyces sp. TP-A0874 | reverse complement strand
CCCCCGTTACCTTCTTCGTGGCCTCGCAAGGAGGCTCCCGGCCTTCGGCCCCGGCATGACTTCGCCCCCTCGTCGATGATGATCGAAAAAGTGGTGTCACCGGGATCGAAGGCATTGGCAGACCGCTGATTAGAGGCCTGAGCACCGATCCCGGACGGGGGAGGAAGTCTCTTCGTAACGTGGATGCCGGCACGCTGATGCCGTAGGTGAGGGCCGGGAAGAGCACGAGCACAGGAGCAAGCACGTGACCGCTGACGGCGAGATCGACATCTATCTGGGTCTGGACGTCGGCAAGGGCGAACACCACGCCACGGCACTGGCTCCAGCGGGCAAAAAGGTCTTCGACAAGCGGCTGCCCAACACCGAACCGAAGCTTCGTGAGGTGTTCACCAAGCTCCAGGCCAAACACGGCATTGTTCTGGTGGTGGTCGACCAGCCTGCTTCCATAGGTGCGCTGCCGCTGGCCGTGGCCCGTGACGCGGGCTGCCGCGTCGCCTACCTCCCGGGCCTGACGATGCGGCGCATCGCCGACCTCTACCCGGGTGAGGCCAAGACCGATGCCCGCGACGCACACGTCATCGCGGACGCCGCCCGAGCGATGCCGCACACACTGCGTGCCGTTGAACCGGCCGACGAGACCGTGGCCGAGCTGGAGATGCTCACCGGGTTCGACGACGACCTGGCCACCGAGGCGACGCGGACCAAGAACCGCCTGCGGGGCCTGCTGACACAGATCCATCCACCGCTGGAAAAGGTCGTTGGCCCTCGCCTGGGCCACCCCGCCGTGCTCACCCTGCTCGAACGCTTCGGCTCCCCGGCCCAACTCAGGAAAGCAGGACGACGCAGGCTGGTCACACTGCTGCGGCCGAAGGCGCCGCGGATGGCCGAGCGCCTGGTCGAGGACATCTTCACCGCACTCGACGAACAGAGCGTGATCGTCCCGGGCACCGACGCTGCCGCCCTGATCATCCCCAGTCTCGTCTCCACGCTCGGCTCCGTGCTGGACCAGCGCACACTCCTCGCCTCGAGGATCGAGGAACTTCTGGAGGCTCACCCTCTTTCCGCGGTCCTGACCTCCATGCCCGGCATCGGGGTCAGGACCGCCGCCCGCATCCTCATCGACGTCGGCGACGGCAGCGCCTTTGCCACGGCCGGACACCTGGCCGCCTACGCCGGCCTGGCCCCGGTCACCCGTGCCTCCGGCTCCTCCATCCGCGGTGAACACCCCGCCCGACGAGGCAACAAACAGCTCAAACGTGCCTTCTACCTCGCCGCGTTCGCCTCACTCTCACAACCGGAGTCCCGCACCTACTACGACAGGAAACGCCGTGAAGGGAAGCACCACGTCGCAGCCCTGATCGCCCTCGCCCGACGACGCATCGACGTGCTCTTCGCCATGCTCAGAGACGGCACCTTCTATGAACCCCCGGTCACCGCAGCAGCTTGACGAAAGCCATAGAGGCACTTTTTTTCGTTCTGCGCATCCGTTTACGTCGCGGGCCCCGACCCGGCATCCGATGGGAGGATGAATCCCGAGATCGATTCCTGAAGCACCCGGCTGGTGCGGGGCCCTGCCGGGGCGCCGGACCTGCGCAGCGAGGAGACGAGATGGACGCGGACCGTTGGGACGAGCGCTACCGCACCGCGGAGCGGGTGTGGTCGGCCGAGCCGAACGTGTGGGTGGTCCGGGAAGCTGCCGCGCTGGAGCCTGGCCGAGCCCTGGACCTGGCGGCGGGGGAGGGCCGCAACGCCCTTTGGCTGGCCGGGCGCGGCTGGCGGGTGGACGCGCTGGACTTCTCACCGGTGGCGGTGCGGCGGATCACGGAGGAGCCCGCCCCGCGGGCGGGTTCGGTGAACGCCGAAGTCGTCGACGTCACGCGGCACACACCGGAGCAGGGCGCCTACGACCTGGTGCTCCTGTCCTACCTCCACCTTCCGCGGGAGCAGATGGAGCAGGTGCTGGAGAGCGCCGCCCGAGCCGCCCGTCCCGGCGGCACACTCCTCCTGGTCGGCCACGACATCAGCAACCTGGAGCACGGCACCGGGGGGCCACAGGACCCCGAGGTGCTGTCAAGCGTGGACCAAGTGAGCGGGGTCTGGCAGCCACTGGCCGAGATTCTGGTCGCCGAGGTGGCCCGTCGTCCCGTCGACGGAACCTTCGCTCTCGATACGGTCGTCCGCGCCATCCGCCGCTGAACATCTGGAGTGGGCGTGCATCGGCTCGCCAATTACCCCTAATGAAGCGTCAGTTTTCCGCCAGAATGGTCTTCCCCCTTGCCGAATCGGTTGCGTCAGCGCGCGGCAGCGAGCTGAATGGGCATCTAAGGTGGCCGAAGGGGGCTCGCGTGACGTCAGCAGGTTCGGCGGGAGAAACGGGGAACACCTCTTCCGGCGAAGTGCCTGGAAGCGGCTACCCATCACCGCCCACCGCCCCGCCACGACCACCGGCCGGTCCGCCGCCCACCGCTGGTCCGTACCCCGGTGCGGGATCGGCGGCCTCGACGCAGCCGATCATCGGGGTCGGCCTGCGGGTCAGCAATCGGCTGCTCTGGATCGGTGATGCCTACTACCCGTTCCAGAACATCACCCGGGTCTACACGCTCACCATCCACCCGCGGCGCAAGGAAGCCGTCCTGCTCTTCGCGAAGCGGCTGCTGCTCACTGGCGTGGTGGTGACGGTCCTCGCTCTGATCGCCGCCGCGATCGACGCCTCCGGCCGTTCCAGAGACGGTGGCGAAGGCGATTCACCCGGGCTCACTGTCCTCGTTCTGATCGTCGCCGGTGCGGTGCTGATCCACTTCCTGGTGGAGATGCTGAAAGTACTTGGATCGCCCGCGTATTTCGTTCTGGCCATCGAGACCTCGGGATCCTCCACCGCCGTGGTGACCAGCTCTCACCCGGACCAACTGCGGAGACTCGCACATCAACTCGCGGATGCGATCGAGAATCCGCAGGTGGAGTTCGAGGTGCGGGTGGAAAGCCTCGTCATCAACCCCGCGCACTACTACTTCGGCGACAACGTCAACATGTACGGCGGCACCGGAAACGTGGGGATGGCGAGCTGATGAGCAGCGGAGACCAGCACTACTACTTCGGCAGCGGCGACCACGTCACCATGCACGGCGGCTCGGGCAACATCGGTATCGACAAGCGAGTCACGCCGGCCCATCAACTGCCCGAGGCCGTCCAGGAGGCTCTCCGTGAGCTCCTCGCCCTACTCCAGGAAATGCGCGGTCAGGTGCCGCGGATCAGCGCCGAAGCTCTCGATGACTCACTGCCGGCGCTCAGACCCGAGGCGGACGTCCAACCGCAGGAACGGCACCGCGCGCTGCTCGCCGTCGCAGGTATCGCCGCGACCATCGGTGCGCTCGGCGTACCGATTGTGGAGGCCATCAACAAGGTGCTCGAACTCATGGGTGCGAAGTGATCACCTGCCTGGGGGCTCCCGTACTCCCCGGCGGATGCACGACGGCAGCCACCGCGTCTCGCCGCATTGTTGGAACATTCCGATACATCCAGTATGCGGAAATCTCTCCGCCTTGCGATGCCCCTTCACTGCCCTGAGCGGGCGTGGGGTGCCCCCAGCATCTGAGCTGGCGCTGATCCACCAGGATCAAAGGGACAGCCCGAAGCTTTACCTGGGTGGCGACGGCCCTCCGTGCAACCCGAGGTCCCGTGGGTCCCTGCCCTTCCGGCAGGAGAATGCACGGCCATAGACAGCCAGGGGGTCTGCAATCGCTCGTCTGAGTCAGGAAAGGTCACGAAAGACGCCGTCCGAATCCGCAGACCCCGTCCCAGGGCCGCTCAGCGCTGCATACGCCCGCACATACGCGAAGACCCCGGCCTCAGCGCTGTCGCTGTGGCGGGGTCTTTAGGCACCTCATGCTGGGTGCCCCCGGCAGGATTCGAACCTGCGCACACGGCTCCGGAGAGCATGTCGACGCGTGCCGGAAAACAGGGTTTGACCTGCGATTTCTCTGCGCCGCCTGTCGAGTGATGCTGATCTCTATCGCACACCGTGCGCGGGGTGAGCATCACCCGCACGCCGGGTGCAAGGCGGGGTCACTAGACCCGCGTGGCCGGCCGTGCTGTGACGAGGTAGGGAGGCTGGCGCACGCGGGCCGGTTGTCCTACCGGACAAGCCGCTGGTACGTACGCGTGGTGTCAGTGGTTCCAGGTAACATGCCGTCACTCGTCAGGGATGGGTGGGGCAGTGGCAGCGAATGATCACGAAGATGAGCCTGGAGCGACCGACGACGGTGCGGACGCAGGCATAGGAAACGGCACCGGCACCATTAATCCGCGGCTAAGTGATGTATTTGACTTGACGATCCGCCAAGACGAGGTGAGCTTTGTCATCCCGCATCTCAAGGAGGATCTGCCGCTCTCGATTGACCCTTTCCTTCTTTGGAAGTCAGACAGTGCCGAGTATGCCGCGCTGCACAAAATCCTCCTGAGCTTTGTCGAAAAGGTGCGGTCGGAAGCTGTCGGAGGTGACGAGACTCGGGCACAGCTACTTCTCTCCGAGGTCGCTGAGCCGGTAGAGTTGGGGCTCGGATACGCGGCTGGAACTAAGAGGGGATCTGCCCTGGGGCCAGCCTTGAGGACTGCCATTACTGCTACTTTTCGAGACACTCCGCAGCTTCATTCGGGAGACATCAACCATATTGAGCTGCTGGCACTCCTCGTCCCCAAGGTCGCTGAAGACCGCATCAGTGACATCACTGCTTCGGTGCTCAAGAAATGGCTTGCGGAATATAGCGGACAGCAATCGAAGCAGCTTGGCATTCCGACTCAAAACTTCAGAATGGTTGGCTGGGATGAGGGCCGGCTCGATTGGGTGCCATTTACCCGCCAACTTCCGTACAATCCTGTTGACGGATCTCCCATAATCCTGTGTCCGCTCGACCTGCTGCGTCGCTTGCCGTGGATTAATTACGCGGACTACTATCGAAGTACGTATGCACCTTTGGTGCTTCCTCCGGGGAGATCCAGAAAAGCGGTACCCAAGGAATCCGTGCTGGCGTACAACCGTGCCCACTACGACACAGTCAAAGGGTACGTAGCCTCACGTGAGGCTAATGCCTCGCTCTGCACTCCTGATCCACTCTTCACGCCGCTGCGCTTCACGACGCTTAAGCGGAAGCTGGCTGACCTGCGCAAGTTGCCGACGGGTAGGGCGGGAGGTGCTGACAAGCAGTTCGAGGATCTGGCATTCGACCTGCTCTCCTCCCTGCTCTATCCCGAGCTCGATCTCGCTGCCGACCAAGTGCGGACGATCAGTGGTGCGCACATTCGCGACGTGATCTTCCATAATGACAGAAAGACTGCTTTCCTGGGTGATTTGCGCGATCAGTACGGAGCCCGCCAAGTCGTGGTCGAGTTGAAGAACGTGAAGTCCTTGGAGACCGAGCATGTGAATCAGCTGTACCGCTATTTGGATGACGAGGAGATCGGGAGGTTCGGCATTCTCCTGGCGCGTAATCCCCCGCCGCGCAACGTGGCCCAGAATATCGTGGACCTGCACTCATCCAAGCGGGCGGCTGTGCTGTGTCTTGATGACGGCGACCTTGAGTTGATGCTTCAGCTGATGGAGTCTGGGCGTCGGCCGATAGAAGCCATTCGAAAAAAGCATGTGGAGTTCACAAGAACTCTGCCCAAGTAGGAGCAATGATGACGCAGCCAACCGAAGCTCAGGCTGAAACGTATGACCGCCTGGTTCCCATGTTGACAGCCGCTCACAGGGAGATGAGCGAGTTGTCAAGGAAGAAGCAGGATGGCATTGTGAATGCCTTGAAAATCAGGAACATCAACAGGCTCTTGGATGAACTCCTTGAAGTACTTGGAGACGATCCGAGTCGGGATTTCCTCGAAAAGCTGGACGAAGATACCTTGCCGCAGAACAGTGACGTAGTCCTACTTCTGAGCCAATGGCAGGCTGCACTTGGCCAGTTCAAGAAATTGCACTATGGGAATGACCCCACTACGTACGAAAGTCGTTGGTTTACGGTGGAATACCCGAGGCCCTAAGCCCCGAGGTTGCTGCCGTCAAGTTCCCTGCACGTGAGAAGCTTGTTGGTGACTGCCCGAGTCAAAACCTGATCGCGGGGAAGGGGAGGCTGTGCCACAAGCGAGTCCGCGCGGCACGTACCTGCAAGTCTCTGAGGCGCTGCGCCAACAGATCGAGTTGCATGAGGAGGACAGCGCCTTGCCGTCAGAGGCTGCCCTCATGCGTGTACATGGCGTCTCGCGCAATACCATTCGCCGCGCTCTTAAGGTGTTGGAGGCCGACGGTGTAGTCGAGCCGGCACCTGGCATTGGCTGGCGTGTCGTCCGGGGTGGCGACCGACGCTCTTTGGCACAGCGGATGACGGACCTGATCGCAGAGGACTCCCTCACAGTGGGCGACACCTATCCCTCCGAGGCGAAGCTGTGTGAGCGGTTCGGGTCTTCCCGCACCGCCGTGCGTCGTGTGCTTGCCCAGATGGAGGGAAACGGCCTGCTCGCCACGGTCCATGGCAAGGGGCGAACCGTGCGCGCTCTCCCGACGCCCACCGTCCGGCCGTAGTCTTGGCCGCCATGGGACTGACTGAGTGGGCGTACTCGCTCTCCGAATCGCTGCTTTCCGATCCGCTCCCGCGCCGGTGGGCGCACTCCCTCGGGGTCGCCAAGCGCGCTCGCTCCTTGAGCCCGATCCTGGGAGACGACGCGGAACTGTTGGAGGCTGCCGCGGTTCTGCACGACATCGGCTACTCGCCGGCCATCGCCACCACCGGCTTCCACCCGTTGGACGGCGCGCGGTTCCTCCGTGACCAGGAACGGGCAGACGAGCGGGTCGTTCGTCTCGTGGCTCACCACTCCTGCGCTCTGCTGGAAGCCGAGGAACGCGGACTGCGGCACGAGCTGGAGGGGAAGTTCGAGCTAGAGCGCCCGGACCTGGTCGACGCCTTGCTGTACTGCGACATGACGACGACGCCCGACGGGACGCAGACCACGACGGCCGAGCGGCTAGACGAGATCGTGCAGCGGTACGGCCCGGACACGATCGTCGGGCGGTTCATCCAGCGCGCAGCACCCGAGATCCACGCAGCGGCGAAGCGCGTTGACGGCCGGTTGGCGCAGGTCTCTGCCGACAGTCAGCCGATGTAGGGCTCTCGCCGGGATTCGTCGAGGCCGTGCCGGATGCGCAGCATCATCGACGGATGAATGTCCAGTCCGTCAAGGTTCGTTGGGTCAACCCAGCGGACCTCTTTCGACTCGCTACTCGTGCGCAGGGAGCCGCCGACGGGGTGGGCCCGGAAGCAGATTGAGAACTGTTGCCGGACCTCTCCGTCGTCGTACGCCAGCACATGTTCAGGGTCGGTGTAGAGACCGACGATGCCGTCTACCTCAACGTCGATGCCGGTCTCTTCCGAGACCTCACGGACGACGGTGTCAGCGATGCGTTCGCCGATGTCGTGGCCGCCACCGGGCAGTGCCCACAGGTCGTTGTCGGTCTTGTGGATGAGCAACAACCGCCCTGCGTCGTCCTGGACAATCGCTGTCACCGAGGGGACGACCGAGTTGGCCTCAGGGGCGTTCGGGTCGCGGAAGTAGTCGATCCGGCTCATCAGTGCGTGCCTTCCCATTCGGCAGGTGAAGAGATCGGGCGGGCCGATTCCCAGACCCTCTCAACGCTCTCAGCGTAGGCGTCGAAGAGTTCACCGCCGGGCACGCGTCGCAGGTGGAGCACCGGAGCCATGTAGGCGCCGACACCGTAAAGGTGGCCGTTCGCCAGCATCTCGTCATCGGCTCGATAGATCGAGTTGTAGAGCGTCGTACAGTGCAAGCGGAACTCCACGCCGGGAAGACCGAAGAGCGGGCCGTAGTTGATGAGGGCGTTCCGGATCTTGCCCGCCATCGCCGCGCCGATCCCTTCGTCGTCGCCACGCACGGCGACCGCCGACGATGTGGGCTCGCCCAAGATGAAGCGGATGGGCACCCCGTCAGCCGACTTCTCTTTCACGATGCGGTGGAACGTCGCGTCTTCGGTGAGCCAGAACCCGGAGTACACCAGTAGGTCAAACTGCCGGGTTGCCTTGGAGTAGAGATTAGTCCAAAGGGTCTGCATCACTACGGACCGGTGGGGATAGAGCCTGACCAACTCCGCGTTGCCGGAGGCTGTCACTTCAGCTGACGTGCGTTCGTCCGGCCACAGGTACGACACTTCGCACTTCAACAGCGAGGCTGTCGCGTACTGGAAGCGGCGATACGGCTTGCGCTCGGGTTCGTTGATCCAGCGTTCGACCGTCTTGGACGCGACCCCAAGCCGTTCGGCGACCTCGTCGAGTGTCAGGCCCAAGTCCACTATCGCGCTGCGCAGTCGCTCGTTCGCCACGTCCAACCTCCGCCATGCCAGGACGACTTGGTACGCCTTCACGGTAGCCAAGCGCGACCCAAGTCGTACATCCGCGAAGTCGATCGTCGGCGCTGCCGACGCCAGTCTGTAGGTACATCGAGCGCGAGGGGCTCGCAGCAATCCAACAGCCGAAGGGCTTGACGGGGCGAACTCCTCTCTGCAAGATGAGGAACACGTAATACATGTTCCTCTCGTTCGGATCGCTTCAGCGAACCGAACGAACGCATGACAAGGGGCCCGGGACAGAGCGGGCCGAGGGACCCGGACCCCTGGTCAACCGGAGGGCTTAGACCGAAAGGTCACGTCTCCATACGCCTGAAACGGGAGCCCGTGTTCCCGAAGGAGACCTGTTCACGTTCGCTTCCACGCAGGGAGGTTCCGTGCGCAGTCAACGAAGAACCTGGGCGCCGCCGCGATGGACCGGCCGGCGGCGCCGTGCGGTACCCCGGTCCGTCCCTGGTCTCGCAGCGCCGACGCTGCGGCCGGCTGCCTCTCCCGCCCGTCCGTCCCGCACAGCACTCGGGGGACGTACGGGCGGGAGTGCGGGGAGTCGGATGTTCCGTCCCCAACGGCGAGCGCCCCCGGTGCGGGAACACCGGGGGCGCGGTTTGGGCCGTTGCCACCTGCGAGGGAGTACACGACCCATGGAGCACATCGGTGCAGTTCGGGCGGTTGTTACCGCCGACGAGATCGACCGCGAGCCGACGGCCGCGGAACTGGACGCGATCGACCGCGAGATGCCCGTGATCCGGGCGGAGGTCGAGTTGCTGGACGCGCACATCACCACGCTGGACCGGACCCTGTCGGAGCTGGACGCGCGGCGGCTGCGCCGGGCCCGCCGCCGGGTGCTGGCTGTCCGGCGGGCGCTGGCCAACCGGGCGGCTGGCGCGATGCTGCCGGAGGGTGCGGCATGAGCGCGGCGAGCATCGAGCGGCCGGCGGTGCCGCCGCTGACCCGTCCGGAAATGGGGCTCGCCGGGCTCGGGGCGCTGGCCGCGGCCGGCGTAGGGGCCCTGGGTCTGGTGTCGTCGTTCGACGCGGTGTCGGCTGCGGCGGCGCGGTGGGGGTTCGGCGAGCCGTGGATGCTGCCGGTCGGGATCGACGTGGCCATTCCGGTGTTCACCGTGGCCAACCTGCTGTTGATCCGGCTGGACATGGCGTTGGCGTGGGTGCGGTTCGTGCCGTGGGCGCTGACGCTGGTCACCTGCGGGCTCAACATCGCTGCCGGACACGGCATGTGGGCCAAGGTCGCGCACGGCACCATGCCGCTGCTGTGGGTGGTCTTCTCCGAGATCGGCGCGCACGTCTACGCCGTCCGGATCGGCGCCGTCACCGGCCGGCGGATGGAGAAGATCCGCCGCTCCCGGTGGCTGCTCGCCCCGGTGTCGACGTTCGCCCTGTGGCGGCGCATGACGCTGTGGGAGGTCACCTCCTACAGCCTGGCGCTGGCGTGCGAGCGGGAGCGGCTGTTGGCGCGTGCGGAGCTGCGGGAGCGCTTCGGTCCGCTGTGGCGGTGGAAGACCCCGCGGCGCGAGCGCGTGATGCTGCGCATGGGCGAACTCACCCCCGCCACCGACCCAGCCGCGGCCACGCCCACGCCCGCCGCGCCGGCTGCGGCGGAGCTCCCGCCGGCTCCGCCGGTCGACGGGGCGAAGCCGCGCCCGCGGCGCCGCACCCCCGGCAGGGCCAGGGGCAAGCCGCAGCGCACGTTCGAGGACGCGCTGAGCGAGGCTCGCACGCTCACCGCCGACTGGTCGGATGCGGAGCTGACCGCCGACCGGCTGCGCACCACGCTGCGCGTCTCGCAGGCCAACGCGCGCCGGCTGCGCGACACCCTCAAGGCCGACCGCGCCGACGCCGGCACCTCGTCGACGGTCGTCGACACTGCCGCGCCGGTGGCGGACCGCCGTGCGGAGGAGGTGGCGGCATGAGCGCCCTGGTCACGGTTGTGCTGTCCACGCTTCCCCTCGCCGCAGGTTGGGCGGTGCACGTGCATTGGCTGCACCGGTGCCTGAGCACCGCCCGGCGCGACCCGCTCACCGGGCTGCGCACCCGTGACGGCTTCACCCGCCGCGCGGCGGCCCTGCTGCGGGACCCGCGCGCGGTCGTCGTGCTGGCCGATGTCGACCGCTTCAAGCAGGTCAACGACACGTTCGGGCACGCCGCCGGTGACGCCCTGTTGAAGGCGACCGCGGACCGGCTCGCCCACCACGTGGGCCGACCCGGGGTGGCCGGACGGCTCGGAGGGGATGAGTTCGCCGCCGTCCTGCTGGACGAGGACGGCACCGCCGCCGATCGTCTCGCCGTCCTGCACCGGGTGCTCGCCCGGCCGGTCGACGGACAGGACCCGGCGGTGCGTACCACGGTTTCGCTCGGGTGGGTGCGTGCCGCGGACTTCCCCGGCGAGGACCTCTCCGCCCTGCTGCGGCGCGCGGATGAGGCGATGTACGCGGCCAAACAGGCCTGCACCGGGACCCGCCGCGCGGGACTTGGCCGGCTGTTCGCCACGCTCGCCGGCCGCCGCGCCGGCCGCCCCGGCGCCCCCGTCGGTGCGGTGCCGGCGTGACGCGGCTGACGCTCGCCGACTGCTTCGACCCGACCGGCGAGCGGTTCGGCATCCCCACCTACCCGTGGACGTACGCGCCCGACGGGTTGGCGACCCGTCGGCAACTGCGCGCCCGTGGGCTGCGCCCCGGCGGGCAGGACATCGCCGCACAACTCCTGCGGCCACGCCGGCGGCGCGGACCGCTCACCGCCTACCTCTACCGCATCGACCGGGCCAAGCCCGTCCGGGCGATGACGCTCGCGAAGCGGGCCGCGCTCGCCAAAGCCAACACCGCGCGCCGCACCTGCCCCGAGTGCCGCCGGGATGCCGGATACGCCATCCCCACCTCGCTCGGCATGTGCACCCCGTGCGCCTACCCCGAGGAATAGCGCGCCGCCTGAACAGCACATCTACGCCGCGGGGTCCGGCCGCCCACCTACCACAGCGTCGGCCGGACCCCGCCTCTCCTCCCATTGGAAGGGACCTTCAGTGAAGCACCCCGACGACGACAACGAACTCTTCGACCGACTGGAAGCCGAGATGGCCGCCGACTCCCGCCCCGACCCGGGAGCGGACGTGGTCGACCTCGACAAGGCGCGGTCGGCCCGGACCGGGTCGGGCGACCCGATGACCCGACCCGCCGCCGACGCGTCGGCCGACCCGACCGCCCGCGTGATGGTCGACCGGCCCACCCCGGCCGCGGCCGGTCCCGGCTACCTGGGTCGGCTCGCCGGCGCCCGGCGCCGCGCGGTCGTCCCGGTCTGGCTGCGGTCGACCGCTGAGCTGCGCACCGCGTTGGTGTGGGTGGCCCGCCACTACGCCCACACGATCGGCTATCACGCGCTGCGCGCCCCGGTCTACGCCGCCCGGCTCGCCCTGCAGGCGCCGACCGGTGCCGCCCGGTTCGTCGGGAGCACGATGCGGTGGGTGGCCGACCGCGAGGGCGAGCCGGTCCGGCTCGCCGCGGTCCGCCGCGAGGACGCAGCCGAGTACCTGAAACTGTCCCGGCAGCGCGACGGCCGCGTCCGACTGCGCACCCTCGTGATGGTGCTCGCGATGTTCATCGGACTCGGTTCCGCGCTCGCCATCTACGTACTCGCCCCCGGATGGCTTCAGACCGTCTCGGTGAGCGCGGTCGTGCTCGCCCTCGGGTACGCCGGCCGCAAGGCCGATGACCCCGTCATCCACCGTGCGGTGGAGCTGCCCAAGGCAACCAAGCTCACCAGCGACATCGTGCTGCGGGCCCTCGGAGCACTCGGCGTTCCGGCGATCAACCAGGCGCAGGCCAAGGGGCGGGACGGGTTCGAGTTCACCGCCCCGATCACCCGTGACGGCCCCGGCTGGCGCGCGGAGGGAAACCTCCCCTACGGCGTGACCGTGACCGACGTCATCGAGCGCCGGGAACGCCTCGCCTCCGGTTTGCGCCGCCCGCTGGGCTGCGTGTGGCCGGAGGCAGTCTCCAACGAGCACACCGGCCGTCTGGTGCTGTGGGTCGGTGACCAGGACCTCGCATCCGCGCCCAAGCCCGCGTGGCCGCTGCTGAAGTCCGGCACCGTGGACCTGTTCAAGCCGGTCGCCTACGGCACCGACCAGCGCGGACGCTGGGTGGCGGTCACCCTGATGTTCATCGCCGGGGTGATCGGTGCGATCCCCCGCATGGGCAAGACGTTCCTGCTGCGGCTGCTGCTGCTCATCGCCGCCCTGGACCCGCGCGCGGAGCTGCACACCTACGACATGAAAGGCACCGGCGACCTGGACCCGGTCGGCGAGGCCGTCTCCCACCGGCACGGCGTCGGCGAGGAGGACGAGACGATCCAGTACGCGCTCGCCGACTTCCGCGCCCTGCGCGAGGAACTGCGCCGCCGCACCAAGGTGATCCGGTCCCTGCCCCGGGACATCTGCCCCGAGTCCAAGGTGACCAGCACTCTCGCCGACAAGCGCTCGCTCGGGCTGCACCCGATCGTGATCGGGGTGGACGAGTGCCAGGTCCTCTTCGAGCACGCCGAGCACGGCAAGGAGTTCGAGGAGATCGCCACCGACCTGGTCAAGCGCGGCCCCGCCACCGGGATCGTGGTGCTGCTGGCCACCCAGCGCCCCGACGCCAAGTCGCTGCCCACCGGCATCAGCGCCAACGCCGGGGCCCGCTGGTGCCTGAAGGTCATGGGCCAGACCGAGAACGACATGGTGCTGGGCACCTCCGCCTACAAGCGCGGGGTGCGCGCCACCATGTTCGCCTGGGGCGACAAGGGCCTGCACTACTTCGTGGGCGAGGGCTCCGACGCCCGGCTCGTCTCGGCCGCCTTCGTGGACGCCCCGGGTGCCGAAGCCGTCGCCGCCCGCGCCCGCACCGTTCGTGAGGAGGCTGGACTGCTGTCCGGCTACGCGCTCGGGGAGGCACCCGAGACGGTCACCGGCCCGGCCTGTGACCTGCTCGCCGACATCGCCGCCGTGGTGCCGGAAAAGGAAGAGCGGGTGTGGAACGAGCGGATCGCCGCCCGCCTCGCCGAACTGCGCCCCGAGGTCTACGCCGGCTGGAAGGGCGAAAACGTCACCTCCGTGCTCAAGCCGCACGGGGTCAGGACCCGCGACGTGGCCGGGACGACCGACGACGGCACCCGCACCACCCGGCGGGGCATCGTCCGCGCCGACCTCCTCAAGGCGATTGCGGAGCGTAACCAAAAGCCGGGCGCCGCATAGCCTCGGCACGGTGCTACCGGTAGCACCCACACCTGCTACCGGTAGCACCCCCGCTAGCACCCCAAACCCGCCCCGACCAGCGATCTAGCGCATAGCACGCCACCTGCGGAAACCCCCGAAAACCGCCTGGGAGGGCCCCTGATGACCCCCATCCTCGCTGCTATCGCCTGCCTGCTCGCCGTCACGCTCGGTTACGGCAGGCTGTGCGCCGTCTCGCCGTTCGGTGACTGCCGCACGTGCCGCGGCATGGGCCACGCCCTGAAGACCGACCGCAAGGGACGCATGAAGCGCGGCAAGGACTGCCGCCGCTGCCGCGCCACCGGCAAGCGCATCCGCGTCGGCCGCTGGCTCTACAACCGCTGGGCGCGCATCTACCGCGCCGGCACCGCCGACTGACTCGAAGGAGGCACGCGCCCGTGGCCGTGACCATCTCGCTCGCCCTGCTCTTCGGCGCCCTGCTCGCCCTGCTGCTGCGCACCCGAGCGCTCGGGGCCGGCTCCGCGTTCGTCGCCGTGATGTTCGGCTTCTACCTCGCCTCCACCGGCGCCGCCGACACCGTCAACTCCCTCATGAGCGCCGTCGTCACCGCCCTGCCCAACCCGTGAGGAGCACCGCCGTGAACGAACCGACCCTGTCCGCGCCCTACGTGCCCACCGAGCCGTACGCGCCCGCTCCGGCCGCGGTCGAACTGGCCGCGGAGCGCGGGCCAGTGGTGTGGGTGCCCGACGCCTACGGGCGCATGGTGCCCATGCCCAAGCACCTCGCCCCGCCCCCGATGGCCCGCCCCGAGCCGCGCGACCTCACCCCGCTGCCCCTGCTGGACCCCACCGCCCAGCGCCTGATGGGCGCCGGCATCGGCGGCGGCGCCCTCGCGGCCGGCGTCGGCTACGGCATCGGCGAGGCCGTCAACGCGCTCGCCGGACTCGGCTCCGGCGCCCTGGTCTGGATCGCGCTCGCCGTGCTCGCCTGGCGCACCCCCGCCCGCGCCATGACCGGCGGACGCGGCAGCACCGTCCACATCCGCAAGGCCGTCATCAAGCGCAGCCACTTCCACGGCTGACCACCCCGAGAGGAGCAACGTGTTCGAGATCCGCATCATCTGCGACCCGGCCGACACCGACCGGATCATCGCCGCACTCAGCGGCGCGTTCGCCGCTGGCGCCGTCCGCCGGTACCCCACCCGCGACGGCGAGCGCACCCGGCTGTACGTCACCGCCGACCACCGCCCCGAGCCCGGACCGTGGCCCACGCCGGAAGAGGCGTACGCGCTCGCCCCGAGCCTCATCCGCGAGATCGGATGGACCGCCCGGACGGCCGTCGACAAGCCGTTCGGCGAGCACCTGGGGCGGGAGTTCTGGCTCCGCAAGGCCGCGCTGCTGGACCGCATCGCGCTCCGGGACGAGGAGGACGGCCCCCGCGGTGACGCGGCGGAGGTGGCCACGGAAGCCGCCCGCCGGCTCATCGACTGCGACCGGGACGGCGCGGGCGACTACCACGGCGCCCCGTACTGGCCGGAGCACCCGGCCACCGCCGCCGACCCGCGCGGCTACGTCCGCCAGGAGTACGCCCACTGGGCCAAGAACCACTAGCTACGCCAAGGGCGGCCCCCTCGTCTCGCCAAAGTCGCGGGGCCGCCCTTGCCCAACCAGTCCGCAACAGACCTGTTGGAGGTCTCCCAGCATGACGCAACCCATCCCCATCCGGCGAGTGGTCGACTCGCCGCCGCGCATCCTGGCGCTGTGCGCCGGCTACGGCGGACTGGAAACGGCGATCCGGGCCGGTATCGGCGGCCAGGTCGCCGCCTACGCGGAGAACGACCCGCACGCCGCCGCCGTGTTCGCCGCCCACCACCCCGGAGTGTCCAACCTCGGGGACATCACCGCCGTGGACTGGGACCAGATCCGCGACGTGTACCGGCCGGACGTGATCGGGGCCGGTTTCCCCTGCCGCAACATCTCCAACGCTGGACGAAGGGACGGAATCCATGGGCAGTGGTCGCGGGTCTGGAAAAACGTCGCTGAGGCTGTGGGCGTCGTTCGACCGCGCTACGTCTTCCTGGAAAACGTGGCGGCGCTCCGCTCGCGGGGGCTGGACGTCGTCGCCGCGGACCTGGCCGCGCTCGGGTATGACGCGCGCTGGACATGTCTACGAGCTGGTGACCCCGAGGTCGGCGCCCCGCACCCGCGCGACCGTTGGTTCGCAGTTGCCCATCCCGCTGATGCCGACCCCGACCACCTCGGACGGCACTGGCGGCCCCGGAACGTCGCCGAAGCGCAGGGGCGGGATGAACCTGCGCACCGCCGTCACCAGGCTGCCGGCGCCACCGGACGCGTGAGTCTGCTGCCCACCCCCGCCGCGCGGGACTGGAAGTCGGGCGCCTCCAACCTGCTCGGCCGCAACGCACGCCCGTTGAACGAGTTCGTGGTGAACCTGCTCGCCGACACCGGCCCGCTGCCCGGTGGGCCGGTCCGGCTCGACGGGCGGTGGGTCGCGTCCGACGGCACCGACTACGGGCCCGCCATCCGCCGGTGGGAGCACGTCACCGGACGGGCGGCGCCGTGCCCGACCGAACCGGGCACCCGCAGCAACCGGCGCCTGTCGCCGGCGTTCGTGGAATGGATGATGGGCCTGCCCGCCGGGTGGGTCACCTCCGTGCCCGGCGTCCCCCGCAAGGAACAGCTCAAGATCCTGGGCAACGGTGTGGTGCCCCAACAGGCCCACCACGCCTACAGGTGGCTCCTGGGCGCCCCGACCGCCGCACGGCCGGACAGGAGGGCCGCCGCGTGAACGAGGACCTGATGCGCGCCGCGCTGGACGCCGCGGCGCGCGGCTGGCACGTCTTCCCGCTGCGACCCGGCACCAAGCGGCCCGCGCTGCACGGCGAGAAGACCTGCACCCGTACCGGCCCGTGCGCGGGCGGGCACCGCAAATGGGAGCAGCGCGCCACGACCGATCCGGACCGCATCCGCGCCGCCTGGTCACGGGCACCGTTCAACGTCGGCATCGCCACCGGCCCCTCACGGCTGGTCGTGGTCGACCTGGACGTGCCCAAGGACAAGAACAGTTCGGACGCGCCTTGCGGCGCGACGTCTTTCGGGGCGCTCTGCGAGCGCGCCGGGCACGCCGTCCCCACCACCTACCGGACCCGGACCGCGAGCGGCGGAACCCACCTGTACTTCACCGCCCCGGAAGGGGTGCGGCTGGCCAACACGGCGGGCACCGTGGCCGATTCGGTCGACACCCGCGCGTGGGGCGGCTACGTCGTCGCCGCCGGCAGCACCACCCCCGCCGGACCCTACGAAGCACTGTGCGACGCGGAGACGGCCGCACTGCCCGCGTGGCTGCAAACCATCCTGCAACCCGCCCCCGCGCGCCCCGTGGGCCCGCTGAAGCTGCCCGCGGTGGACGGCAGCCGCGCGGCGCTGGCCGCGCTGGAAGCCGAATGCGCCGCCGTGGCCGCCGCCCCGGACGGGCTGCGCAACGTCACCCTCAACCGGTGCGCCTTCAAGGTGGGGCGGTTCGTCGCGTGGGGCGACCTCCCCCGGCACGTGGCAGAGGAGGCCTTCCAAGCGGCTGGAGAGGCCCGGGGACTCACCGCCGCCGAGTGCCGCGCCACGATCCGCAGCGCCCTGGACAGCTCCCTGCGCACCGCCCGGCCCCGGGAGGCGGCATGAGCGCCCCCAACCACCCCCGCCTGGAAGGCCAACCCCCCGCCGCCACCGGCCCGTACGCCGCCCAACCGGCCACCGCACGGACGGCCGTGGGCGAGCCGACAGGCGCCGCCCGTAAGGGCGTCCGAACTGCTCTTCGCTCTGACCCGCGCCGTGGCGACGGCCGCCACCCCGTGGCGTGGCTCCGCATCGTCTCGCCGCCGCGCGGCGCGGTGCCCACGGCCACCTCGCGGTGCGCGTGCGGCAGGGACCGCAGCGCCGTCGGCAAACGCCGGGTGCTCGCCCTGATCACCGACCACGAAGCCCATCGGGCCACCTGCCCGCTCCGTCACTCCCAGGAAGGGAGGACCGCCGCATGACCGGCGTGGAAGAACTGCCCGCACCGTCCAACCCGCTCGCCGTCGCACGCCGGCTGCTGCCGGACTGGCAGACCGAGGATGGGCGCCTGACGTGCCGGCGCTGGCGCGGCTCGTGGATGTGCTGGACCGGTACCTGCTGGCGCGAGGTGGACGAGGCGCAGATGCGCGCGGCCATGTACACCCGGCTGGAGCACGCCACCTTCAGCACGCCCGGCAAGGACGGACAGCCGGAAGTCCGGGACTGGGCCCCGACGAAGCAGAAGATCAGCAACCTGTTCGATGCGCTCGGGGCCGTCATGCTCCTGCCCACCGACACCGACGCCCCGGCCTGGATCGACGGCGACCGCGCTGGCGAGCAGGACAGGAGTCCGATCGTGGCGTGCCGGAACGGGTTGCTGCGGATCCGGGATCGTGCGCTGCTGCCGCACGGGCCCGGTTTCTTCAACCTCGTCTCCGTGCCCTTCGCCTACGACCCGGAGGCGACCGCGCCGACGTGGGAACGGTTCCTGAGGCAGATCTGGCCCAACGACCCCGACGCCATCCAGGCGCTTCAGGAGTGGTTCGGCTACGTCCTGTCCGGCCGCACGGACCAGCAGAAGATCCTGCTGATCGTCGGCCCGTCCCGCTCCGGTAAGGGCACCATCGCCCGCGTGCTGAAAGAGCTGGTCGGCAAGGAGAACCTTGCCGGTCCCACGCTCGCCGGACTCGGCACGAACTTCGGGCTGTCGACGCTGGTGGGCAAGCCGCTCGCGGTCATCTCCGACGCCCGGCTGTCCGGCAACGACAACAGCCAGGTCGTGGAACGGCTGCTGACCATCTCCGGCGAGGACACTATCGACGTCGACCGTAAGTACCGCGAGGTGTGGACGGGCAAGCTGCCCACGCGGCTGATGATCCTGTCCAATGAGCTGCCGTACTTCGGCGATTCCTCCGGGGTGATCGCTCGCCGCTTCGTGGTGCTCAACATGACCGTCTCGTGGCTGGGCAAGGAAGACACCACCCTCACCGACCGGCTCGCTGCCGAGATGCCCGGCATCCTGAATTGGGCCCTTGATGGCCTGGCCCGCCTGGAGACCACGGGCCGGATCACCGAGCCGGCGTGCAGCCGGGAGGCGGTCACCACCATGCAGGACACCGCCTCCCCGACGTCGGCGTTCATCCGGGAGCGCTGCATCACCGGGCCGACGTGCAGCGTGCCGGTGGACACGCTGTGGGCGGTCTGGCGGGAGTGGGCCGAGGACAACGGCGTGCGCGCGGTCGGCACGAAGCAGATGTTTGGCCGCAACCTGCTCTCCGTTGTGCCTCAACTCCACCGCACCCGGCCCCGAGACGCGTACGGCCGGCAGGTCGCCACCTACAACGGAATCGCCCTCAAGCCGTTGGGCCCACATCAGCCTGAGTCGTGACTCATCGCGACTCAGACCCCCTCCACACCGCTCTGAGTCGCGATGAGTCACGACTCAGAGCGATGTGGGCCCAACCTGCTTCGAACTCGTTCCTCCTCCGCGTCCTCTGGTCCTACACATCGGAGGACCTCCGGCTGCTGCCTCTTTCCCTGTTCTCTCGCCCAAGGAGGAGTCGTGGCCAAGCCCCGCGACGAGATGCTGACCATCCCCGACGTCATAGAAGAGATCGGCGTACCGCGAGCGACCTTCTACCGCTGGCGCGCCTGTAAGAAGGGGCCCAAATCCATCAAGCTTCCGAACGGCGCCGTGCGCATTCGTCGGTCTGAGCTGGACCGCTGGCTTGAGTCGCTGGAGGAGAGCGTGTGACGAACGGCACCAACCCCGGGGCTGGGAAGAACACCATCCCAGCCCCGGAAGGATTCTCCTTCGACGTACGCCTGTGGAAGGTGACCAAGGCACAGAGCAAAACCCGTCCATACCAACTGCGTTGGAAGGTCGGAGGCAAGGTCAGCAGCGCGACGTTCGCCACGACTGCCCTTGCAGAGAGCCGTAGGTCCGAACTGTGGCAGGCCATGCGACGCGGTGAGGCCTTCCGTATCGCTGACGGTCACCCTGAGTCCGAGGTCAGGGCAGCCGAAGCGGAAGCCCAAGTCGTGGAGCAACTGTTCTGGTTCCAGTTCTGCCGCGAATACGTCGCACTTCGCTGGCCGACCGCCGCAGCCAAGACGCGCGAGAGCATCGCCGACGGCCTTGCCTCGGTCACGCTGGCCATGGTGGAGCAGGACCGTCAGATGCCTGCCCCCGAGGAACTGCGCCTCGCCTTCCGGTGGGCAGTCGTCCCCAAGCACGCTGACCTGGAACCGCCGGAAGAGCTGCGAGACTCCTACGCCTGGATCGAGAAAAGATCACTGCCAGTGGCTTCGCTGGCTGATCCAAAAATCCTCCGGGACGTTCAGTACAGGCTCTACTTCAAGTTGGATGGCACACCTGCGGCGGGGGAGACCGCCCGTCGGCGACGACGCGCGCTCAACACGGCCGTTGAATACGCCATCGAGCGCGGGGCCTTGGCAGAGAACCCGCTCTCATTTATCAAGAAGGGACAGAATTCCTCGTCGGACCGTGTGGATCCCCGCGTTCTCGTCAACAAGACCCAGGCTGCCCAGTTGCTCGCGGCAGTCTCGTACATCGGTACCTGGAGCCGCAAGAAGGGGCGCCGGCTGGTCGCCTTCTACGCGGTCATGTACTTCGCTGCTCTCCGGCCGAGCGAGGCGGTGGGCCTCAAGAAAGATGACTGCTACTTGCCCGATAACGGATGGGGTGTGCTGACGCTTCGCGACACGCACCCTGTCTCGGGAAAGAAGTGGACCGACAGTGGAACGCGGCACGAAAAGCGCGGCCTGAAGTCTCGTGGGGCCAAGGAAGACCGCCCCGTTCCGATACCACCGCCTCTTGTGCGGATACTGCGCGACCACATCGCAGAGTTCGGCACGGCCAAGGACGGCCGACTCTTCACCAACGAGCGGGGCGGTTTGGTGGGCAGCAGCACGTATTGGCGGGTGTGGCGCGACGCTCGTGAGTACGCGCTCGCGCCGGAGCTCCAAGCCTCCATCCTCGGTGGGCGTCCGTACGACCTACGGCACACCTGCATCACCACATGGCTGAACGCTGGCGTGCCCGTTGCCGAGGTGGCCCGTCGGGTGGGCAACTCTCCCGAGGTGATTCACCGGGTCTACGAGGGGTGCATCTATGGCCAAGAGGAGATCATGAACAAGAAGATTGAGAAGGAACTAGACTGGCCGAGTTAATCTGGCATCTGGCCGCGCCTGAATAGCGCGCGGCCAGCCGCCAGTGTGGCGTGAATGGCGGCGGCCGTGATGGGTATAGAACCCTCTCCTCGGCGGCGAACGATGCTGATGAATGCCCCTTCGATCTTTCCGTCAACTATGGCGCCATGCACCAAGAAAGGTTTCAGTTCTTCGGGTTGTGGCGGTACATGCACCAGCACCATTCCGCCCTTTGGTGTCATGAAAGTCTCGATTTCGAGAAAGTCGGGTGGCGGATAGAGGTGATGTTCGAGGGTACCTTGATATTTTCTTACAGTATTCGCGCCCAGAGGTACGGGGCAGAGGCTGTGAATTATTTCTCCGCTCGGCACCTTCTTCCCCCTCATGCCGACAACAACGATTCCCCCATGCTCTGCGTTGGCGAATCTGGCCACGGCCTGAGCCAATGAAATCTTGCCGTGAGTGCTGGCCAAGTCGTAGTGGCTGCTTTTTACGTCGAGCCAAGGCCCTTCCTGTTGGCCGATCAGGACTTCAGCATTTCCTGCCCTCAACAGGTCAAGCGTCGTTTCTCGCGTAAGTTCCCCGCTCTTTGCGGCGCTTAGCAGCATAACGGCACCGCTGGCGATAGAGTAAAGATCTTCCAGTGTTCGCGAACGGATGCTGCAGTCGATATGAAGCCTCCACGTGAAGGGCGCGGTAAAGCTTTCTCCTGTGCTCACGTCGCGCAATGTCGCCCTACGTTTGCGCAGGTAGTGCTGCAAGGTGCCTGTGAACATCTCAACAGGAGGTTCAAAAGGGTCTTCGTCTGCGTGCGCGGCGACCTCTGCCGTTACTGTCAGGCTTCCGTGGGAAACCTCAAACTCAATAGGACCTGGCCTTGGGTTCGCATCGTCGAAATCTCCGAATTCCTCCTCGGAGACGTACATACTCACGGTGTCGCTTGGGTGCCCGTCGCTGGACCATGCGTCGATAAGGTTCATCATCGCGACCCGATAGTCTGCCGCTTTGATTGCCGCAAGCTCTGTGCGGTGGAACACGTAGCCGAGATCGTGGTAATCCCGCTCGGTTGCACCGAAGCGGAGGGTTTGCGTACGCCGGTCATAGCGGATGGTCCTTGGCAACGTTGCTCCTCATGTAGAGGGGTGAGGTGCCCGGTTGAGGCAGCTCGCAGTCGGATGCCGCGGGATCCCGCAGTGCACGGCCTCATGATGCTCGACCGTGCCGTCGTGAACCCTCTAGCGCAGGTCTATCGCGATCAGTGTGCAGCAACGACGAAGAGCGGGACCCAGTGAGACTGGGTCCCGCTCTTCGCGTTAGGCATCTGCGCTGGTCAACCGCATGATCATGCTGGTTGAGGCGAAGTGCCCCCGGCAGGATTCGAACCTGCGCACACGGCTCCGGAGGGCATGACCAGGTAGGGCACCTTATGGGGTCTGACCTGCTGGAACGCCGGGCCAAGATCACGTTGTCGAGACTTTCACTCGCCACTCACTCGGACGCCACTCCAAGAGGCTGATCGGGGTGGATCCTCACGGACGCGTCGCGCTCAGCCATCCACCCTGAAAGCCGGTGGGCGGGTGCTTCGGTCCGAACGTGACTAAAGCCGTTCTTGAGGTAGTACCGCTGGAGGGCGATGTTCGAGCGCCAGCAATCAAGGCGCACCCACCGGAGACCGCGCTGACTGGCGACTTCGCCAACCCAGTCGAGAATGCGTTCGCCGAGACCTTCACCGGAGACTGAGCGCGCCGTGATCAGCTTGGCCACATACACAGCGGACTCCGGCTCGTCTGCGGCGTGCCAGAAATCCCGGTCCGCAGGAGTGAGGGTCACCGTGGCGACCACGGCAGCGGCCCTGTCCTCAACGACCCATGTACGTCCCTCTGAGATGTCCTTGCGCCACTTGTCCAGTGCGCGATCCCGAAATCCGGGGGACCGCCACTGGTCGATGCCAGCATCGGCCAACCAGTGCTCTGCCTCGATCCGAAGTGTCATGAGAGCTTGGGCGTCATCGGCCGTGGCCCGGCGCAGGGTGTAGTCGGACACTTCAGACCTCCAGCTCGTACACGAGGGTGTTGAGGTTCCCGGGCGCGATGGTGACCATCACGCGCACCGGCTTTCCGTCGGCGCCGTAGCCGATGCGAGCATGACGGATGATCGGTGTCCCGACCCCCTTCGGAAGTTCGAGCCGCTCCGCCTCTTCCGGCGTGGTCGGGGGCCAGGACCGGATCTCATCCCGGAGCTTCTTCTGCGGGTGTCCGATGTACGCGAGGATGCCGCCGGGCCGGGTCACGTCCTCTTCGAGCATTAGGTCCGTGTCCAGCGCGATCCCGGTCGGGAACCATGAGTCGGCGAGTTGGAACGGCTCTCCGTCCACCCGACGGATGCGGCGTCGGACGACGACGAAGGTACCGGGCTCCAGTTGCAGCCATTCGGCCACGTTCGGCGGTGCGGGCTCCACCGAGACCTGAGGAGTGTCCTGCGTAGGGGCCCGCCCCTGCTCTTCGGCCGCGGCCTTCCAGTCGTCCCGGCCCGTCGCCTGGTCGTCGCGCCGTTCACCGCGCTCGAACTGGTGAAGCTGCCACTCAAGGGGGCGGATGTCGCGTACGAACACGCCCTTGCCCTGGTGGCCTTCCACCTGGCCACTCGCCTTCAGGAGTGAGATCACGCGGTAGATCGTCTTGTCCACCACTCCGTACTTCTCCGCGAGTTCCGCCGTGCTACCCAGCTTTGCGCCGGGCGGCAGTTCCCCGGACGCGATCTGGCTCAGGAGCAGGTCAGTGATGTCCCGGGCGGTGAGCTTCTTTTCGACAGGCATGCCGTGGAGGGTATCGCAGCTTCGAGTCCGAGGTAAGCGGCGACGCGAGCCACCTCGTGTCAGAAGCGCAGGGGATAGCTCCTGATTGGGAGCCAGGTGAGTTCAATGTCAGGCGCCTTGGGCGTCTCGCCGTCAAAAACACTTCGTGTCCGAAGCTGTTGACGCATCGTCGGTTCATCCTCTAGCTTCATGCACATCGGAACTTCAGACACGAAGTTTCGGGGAGGCGCACGGATGCCTTCGGGGACAGCTCTGTCTGAAGCCGAAGGTGAAGAGAGCGCTCGTTGCTTGAGAACTGAAGAGAGTGATCCACCACAGCAAGGCGGCCGTGACCATGCCGGCCGAGGTGAGTGGAGACCAGTCGGCCGAGAAGGGGCCCGGTGTCACAGCCCGGCCCTACACCCCGTGCAGGGGGACACGCCACCGACTCAAAAGAACGACGCGGCACACCTTCGACGCTGCGAGGACAGCTCGGGATGAAGGTCTCCCCGAGCAAGAGCAGCCCCGCGTCAACGAGACCAACCAACCGCAGTCCTGTGCTGCACGTCGTCCCCATCTCTCCCTGGTTTGGCTGCGGGAGATGGGCGTCGGCGTGGGGCTGCAGGAAGCCCCTGAACACACAAGCGCGCCGCCCGGAGAGGCAACTCCGGACGGCGCTTCTACAGGCACCTGAAGTGGAGGCACCTGTGATCACCAGTCTGACAGACGAGGAGCGGGCCGAGCTGTCGAGGAAGAACGCCGAGAAGAACAAGCAGTCGTCCGGCGGCAGTGGCCGCCGGTGACGGCCAACCGCTGATCCACCGCCCGATAGGACGGCGCACGGCCCCGGGTCTACCCACCCGGGGCCGTGCTGTGGGCCGTTCACATTTGATGAGGAGCACGACCCGATGAAGTACATCGTCACTGTTCAAGACGCCGTTACCGCAGGCACCGACTTCATGGAGCCGACGGCCGCGGAGCTGGATGCGATCGAGGCCGAGATGCCGGTCATCCGGGCTGAGGTCGAGCTGCTGGACGCGCAGATCACCGCGCTGGACCGGGCGCTGGACGCGCTCGGTTTCACGCTGGCCGATGGTGCCCGGTGGCGGTGGGAGGAGTGGAGCGAGGACTCCGGTGATCCCGACTCCGCGGTTGTTCTGTTCGCCACTTCGACTGTTGAGGAGGTGGCGGCGTGAACGGTCTTCTTCGTCTCATTCCTGATCAGCCGTCCTGGCTGGTGTGGGCTCTGCCTCTGGCCGCGGCTGTGCTTGCGGTCGCGGTGGTCGTGGCCGGCGTGCGGTCGCTGCGGCGGTCCGCGTGGCTGTCGGGCATCGGCCCTCAGGCGTTCGTCGCCTTGGGCGGAGTTGCGGTGTCCGTCTACGGTCTGTGGGGGTTCGCGACTCAGACCGTGCATCTGCCCGTGCCGCTGGCTGTCGCGTTCATCGGGGTTTTCGACGCGGCGGAGATGACTTTGCTGGTCATGCTCTACCGCGCCGCCGACCCGGCTCTCGGGTGGACGCGGCAGCTGCGGCTGATGCACCGCACGGCGTGGATGCTGGTTGCCTTCTCGGCTGGTATGAACGCCGCCCACGCACCGAACTGGCTGTCCCGGCCGGTCCTTGCCGCCGTCCCTGCCTTGGCGGCCTGGTTGATCGAACTTCAGCTTCGGCAGAAGCTCGGCGCGGCGGTCCCGGACGATGATCCGGCCTCCCGGCCGGGGCCTGGGCGGTTGGTGACGCTGGTCTGGCAGCACTGCTGGTCCTGGCTGTTCGCGGTCCTGGGCCTGGATGCCCGTCACTCTGGTGATGTCATCGCCCGGTCTGCTCTCGCTCAGCGGGCCGCACGCCGCGTCTACCGTCTGCGTCTGGCGCTCGCCGCGCAGGAGACGGCCGGTGGCTGGCGCAGGCGGCGAGCCCTGAGCAGGGCGGCGCGTCGCCGCGGGCAGGCCCAGCGGATGCTCTCCCGCGCCGAGGTGGCCACCGACCGGGATCAGGCGCTGGCGATGTCCCGGCACCTGGCGTCCCTGACCGGCGTCGACAGCGTTGCCCGCCTTGACTATTCCGACCCGGCGGCTGTCGTGACGATGGTCGAGCAACTCGCCATCACTCCGGCCGTTGAGCACCTGGAAGCCGGAGGCCGCGCGGCGGAAGCGGAAAGCGCGCGGAAGCGCGCGGAAGACGCGCGGCGGGAAGCCGAGGACGCGCGGCAGCGCGCGGAAGCGGCCCTAGAGGGCGCGCGGCAGGCCTTGGCCGACGCCCGGGAGGAAGCCGAGCGGGTCAGGACGGACCGGGATGCGGCGCTGGCGACCCGTCAGGAGGCGGACTCCGCTGTGGCCGACGCGCGGCAGCGCGCGGAAGACGCGCGGCGGGAAGCCGACACCGCGCGGCAGCGCGCGGAAGACGCCCGGCAGGAGGCAGAGGACGCGCGCAAGCGCGCGGAGACCGACCTCACCCAGGTGAAGGAAGCGGTCACCGACCAGCACCGCCTCCTGGACTCCCTCAAGGCCCAGGAAAAGGCCCACAGGACCACGTTGGAGCAGCTCACAGGCCAGATCGGGGAGGCGGAGACGGTCCGCGACCGGCTGCGCGGCGACCTCGCCACGCTCAACCCCACGACAGCCGCGGCTGACCCGGTGTGGCGGTCCGAGGCCAAACAGCAGGGCTGGCAGCTCTACCTCGCCTCCCTCGCCGATCCCGAGCAGCGCACCGAGCCGACGGCCGCCGACCTCGCCTCCGAGTGCGGCATCCACGTAGGTAACGCCCGGAACTGGCTGAAGGAATTCCGTGCCGCGCGTGCCGCGCAGCTCGCCGCGCGCAAACCGCGCGCAACCGCGCACCCGCCGCGCACCACCACCCTTGAAGGAGTTTCCGCATGATCGCCGTCGTCCGTGCCCGTACCCTGCACGCCCTACGCACCCGCGCCTCCGAGACTGAGACGGAGGCTGAGGCGGCCCGTGCCGAGGCCGAGCAGCACCGGAAGGAAGGCCAGCAGGCCGCCGAGGCCGCGATCCGAGCGGAGAGTTGCCTGGAGGAACTGCGGGAGGCGCTCGCCCGCACCACCGCCGATGCCGCCCGCCTGCAGGGTGAACTGGCAGCCTTGCGTGCCCAGTCCCTCCTCGACACCGAGGACCGGCAAGCACTGCGGACGCTGCTGCGCATCACCCGCAAGCAGAGCGCCCGGACGGACCGCGTCTACGTCCTCTTCCACCGCGGCCAACTGCACAGCCTGCACACCACCCTGGAGGCAGCGGAGACCGCGGCGGAAGCCGAAGGCGCTGCACGCTCTGGCTGGACCACACACACCCCGGGGGCCGCCCTGCCCCCGGCCTCCGAAGTCCTGTGGCGGGTGCAGCCACTCGCCCTCGGAGGTTCCCAGTGACCGCGCTGCCGGTTTACCGGTGGCGTCTCGCTCCGGACGGCCTGGCCACCCGCCGCCAGCTCCGGGCCATGGGGCTGCGGCCCGGTGGGCAGGAGGTCGCCGCCCAGCTCGAACGACCGCGCCGTCGCCGCGGGCCGCTGGTGGCCTACCTGTACCGCATCGACCGCGCCCGGCCCGTGCGGCCGATGACCCCCGCACGCGAGGCGGCCCTGGCCAAGGCGATGCGTGCCCGCCGCGTCTGCCCGGTCTGCCGGCAGGACCGGGGGTACTGCATCCCCCGCTCGCTCGGCATGTGCCCGTCCTGCCACGACCAGCCGGTCGCGGCGTGAGTCCGCAGCTCACCAACCTGGAGTACCGAAATGACTGCTCAGATGCCCGATTACCACTTCGTCATCACTGCTCAGAAGGCATTGCCGGGCGGCGTGGGTGCCGCGATGGCCGACTTCTCCGGCTACCTCACCCCCGAGCCGCACTGGACCAGGCACGACGCGTTCCTCTGGATCCGGGCCGAGTTCGAGAAGCGCTACCCGGAGATGGTCCGGGCCTGCATTGTCTTCTTCTCGCTCGAACCGAACACGCTCTGACCGCGCACGACACGCTGCGCGATGGCCCGGCGCGGCCTCCAGCCTGGCAGCTACCGGGCCGCGCCGGGTCCCTGACCGCTTCTCTGAGCAGCAGGAGTACCCATCATGACAACCCCCGTCGAGCAGACGGAGCAGATCCCGACTCCCGTCCTCTCATCCGAACCCGCCCCTATTCCTGCCGCGGAGCCTGTTCCGGCTGTGGCGCCGCTGCCGGGGGTGCCGCTGTTGACGGCCGGTGCGAACGCTACGGGCTTGGCGACCGCGGGACTGCTCAGCGCGGGCGGTCCGCTGGCGCTGGCGGCTACCGGGCTGGCCGCGTCGGCCATGGCCGCAGGTGTCTTGACCAGCCGTGCCCGCTCCCGTCGGACCGCTGCTGCGGGCTGGCGCGTGGGTTCTTCGGCGACCGGCCGCGTTCCGTCGGCACGAACCGCGGCGTCCCGCACCGGCGGGGCCCGAACTGGCATGCCGTTCGCTGGAGCGGCGCGTCCGTCGTCCTCGGTCCTGCGGACTGCGGCGGGCCGTCGTGTTGGAAAGGCCACCGGCCCTGGCAGTGGGGGCGGTAGGTCGTCCACGGTGCCGAGCGGCGGCCGTAGCGAGGCCAAGACGGGCGGGAACAGTCCGCATGGCCGGCCTGTTGCTGGCCGGACCACCCCGTGGTCCAGCCGATCCGGCGCCGCGGGTGGCGCCCCTTGGGGTGGTTCTTCGGGCCGTAGTGCTTCTACTGGTGCCTTGGGGCGGGGGCTGCGGGCTGGCAAGTCGGTGCTGGACCGGGCCCAGGCCGCGCGGGCCCGGCAGTTGGACAGGGCGGCCGACCGGTCGGCGAAGCTGACGGAGAAGGGCAGGACGAAGGCCCGCGGAGAGTCCGGCATCGACCCCGGCAAGAAGTCGCCGACCAACGGTCAGGCCCAGGGCAAGGCCCTTCGGCGGTCCGCTCTACGGCACGGCGCGCGGATGGCGGGCAGCGCCGGGCTGGCAGCCGGGATAGGGCTGGGATCGCTGCTGTGGAACTTCAAGCACCCGAGCAGGGCCTACCACCTGGCCCGCCGGGTCTGGGCTCGTCTGACCGGCCGGGCCCGCAAGGTGCGTGAGGAGCGGGATGCCGCTCTGCGTGGTGAGACCGGTCCTGGTCAAGGGCCGGTGCCAGCCGAGACCGTCAACGATCCGAATCGCACCACCCCCATGCAGCGGGCTGCGGCCCGCTTCGGCCGGAAGGCTGCCCGCCTGCGGCTGGACAAGACCGAACAGGACAGGGAGACCGCTGTGAGTACTGAGCAGACCACGTCCATGACCAAGCTGTCGGATGCCGCCGAGGTGATGCTGCAGGCAGCCAACACCTTCGAGCCGGAGGTGATGGCGGAGTTCGAGACGTTGATCGATGACCTGCCTGAGGCCATGGTCCACGTGCAGGAGACCCTGCGGGTGCTGGCCGAACTCGCCCAGGAGCGGCTGCCGGTCCACCCGGCGGTGGTGGAGGAGATCGGCGAGGGCTTCCGCGCCATGAACCGCGTCATCGAATCCCTGGACGAGGTCGGCGCTGTCTACCGCCGTGTCCACGCCGAGGACATCGAGCGCATCGAGTCTCCTCGCAACGGGGTCGACGCCGAACGCAAGTGGAACGTGTGACCCGCACCCCCATCCTCTGCCCCTCCACCGCCGCCTCCGCCCCGACCGGGCGGGGGCGGCTCTGCGCTGAAAGGCCATGATGAGCAAGAACCCCAAGAAACCGAAGACCGGTGACCGGGTCGACTGGCGAGCCGGACACGGGCCACTGACCGGCACTCTCAACGCCACCGCCGGGGCCCTCGCCGCCACCGCCCTCGCTCACGCCACCGGCACCCCCGAATGGTGGGCCCTGGCCGCCGGTGCGGCCGGAGCGACGGGCACGATCGGCGCTGGACTGCGGAAAGCCGTCACCAAGCTGACCCTGGCCTTCCGGGGCGGATGCTGGCTCACGGCCGGCACCTGGTCCTGCTGGGCGCTGTCCACCGGCGACCCGACCAGCCCTACCGCCCTGGCCTCTCTCGCGATCGCCGGGCTCACCGGCGGCACGCTGTCGACGGCGTTCGCGGCGCACGAGGAGACCGAGCAGGCCCGCCGCTCCACCCTCCTTGTCCTCGGCACCCGCCGGGCCCTGGCAGCCGAGTGGATCGACCGCCTGGAGCGCGTCTGCCGCATCAGCGACACGCAGATCCCCGGCATCGAGCAGTGGCCGTCCGGCTACGGCTACACCGTCGAGGTGGAACTGCCGGCCGGAGGAGTCACCCGCCGAGCGGTGAAGGACCGCACCGAGGCGCTCGCCTCGGACCTGGACCTGCCCACCGGCTGCGGTATCACCGTCCTGGACGGCATCAGCAAACGCCGGGTGTTGATCTTGGTGAAGACCAAGTCCCTCGCTGGAAAAGAGACCCCGTTTCCCGTGGAGGAGCTGGCCGAGGTCGAGACGGTGGTCAACCCGTTGCCGGTCTCCCTGCTGGCCGACGGCGGACGGGCTGAGCTGGATCTGCGGCAGGCGTCCACGATCGTCGCTGGCACCACCGGCACCGGAAAGACCAACTGGCTCCACACCCTCATCGCCCGGCTGAACCAGTGCAACGACGTGCTGGTGTGGGTCATCGACTTCAACGGCGGCTCCCTGGGCCTGCCCTGGCTCCACGCCTGGCGTCAGGCCCAGCTCTCCGGCGACGAAGAACAGATGGCGGCGGTGCCCGTGCCGGGGGTGGACTGGGTGGCCTCCACTCCGGAAGAGGCCAAACGCATGCTCGGTGTGGCGGTGCGGATCGCGGAGGCAAGGAAGGTCGCCTACCAGGACCACATGCGAGCCGAGGACGACGACAAACTCCCCGTCGGCCCCGACCTGCCCGAGATCGTCATCGTCGTCGACGAGAGCGCGGAGGTTGCGGCGACCCGCGCCGCCAAGGACACGCTCGCCGGGATTTCCAAGGTGATCCGAATCGCCCGGGCCATGGCCGTCCGCGCCGTCGTCTCCGCCCTACGCGTCACCCAGGACGTCCTGCCGGACCCGATGGTGCGGAAGATGGCGTCGAACCGGGTGTGCACCGGCGCCACCGAGGACTCCGAGCTGGGGCACTTCTTCGGCTGGCGGGCCCTATCGGCTGAAGACTCCTTCGACGGGCCCGGCTCTCTTCTGGTCGGCACCGACGGGAAGTCCCCTCACCCCGGCCAGCAGTGGCGCATCAAGCCTTCGCTGATCGACACCGTCTGCAAGATGACCGCTGCCCGGCGCCCCGCCCTGGACAAGGCATCGCTGGAGGCGGCCGGCACCGACTACACCAACCGCTGGCTGCTGGAACGCTGCGGTCACCTGTGGGCCGCACCCGTCGGCGCCACCGCCACCGGCGGACAGACAGGCAGCGGCGGGACCGGCAGTGGACCGCGGCGGGAGTGGAAGGCCACCGCCGATTGGGACCGCCCCCGCGAGCGAGACGTCCAGACCCCGGACGCGGCCGAACTCGCGGCATGGTTCAACGCCCCCGCCGCCCACCGCGACCAGCAACAGCCGAAGGCCCAGGACGGGTTCGACGGAAGCGACCCATCGACCTGGGCCACCCGCCACGACCGCACCGACAACGCGGGAGACGCGCGGAAAGCGGCGCTGCTGCTGATCCTCGCGGCCGGGCCGCAGGGCACAGGCGCCTCAGCCATGGAACGGGAGTTGAAGGACGACTTCGGCACCCGCCGGCCAGTCATCCAGCGCTGGCTCAAGGAGTGGGCCGAGGCCGGTGAAATCGTCCGCGTCGGCGAAGGATCCAAAGCCCGCTACGTCCACCGCGAGCACGCCCCCGGCGACTCCGCCGACGACTGAACCCGAACCGCCTGCCTGTCACCTGTCACCCCGCCACACACCCCCGCCCTCAGACGCTCGCTGGCCTGTCATCCCCCCTGTGACCTGCGAGTTACAGGTGACAGACAGGTGACAGGTGACAGGTGAAGTGACAGACCGAGTGACAGGCAAACCCCCACCCGCGACACCCGTGTGGGGGTACCTCCCCCACCGCTTTGGAGGCCCGTTGTGGACACCCGGTACGAGATCACCACCGCACCCGACCCCACCCGCTTCACCCACCAGCCGATCGCCCTCGTCCACCCGGCCATGGCACCCGAAGAGATCCCACCAGGCGTGCAGATCGTCACCCTGCCCAGCGGCATCCGCACCCTCGCCTACACCCAGCCACCCACCCCAGCACCCGACCCCACCACCCCCACCACGCAACCGATCCCCACCTGGGCCAAGACCACCGCCCTCCTCTCCCCAACCGTCGGCGCCGGAGCAGTCGGCCTCTCCTACGCAGCACCGGGACTAATCGCCATGAGCCAAGCCCTGTGGTCCGCCGTCGCCCTCATCGCCACCAGCAGCGCGGCCGTCACCGCCCTGCTCTGGGCCGCACGCCGCAGCACCAACCAGCAGGCGGCACCCGCACAGATCACCCAGAACATCACCGCCACCGGTCTCTTCGGCCGCGCCAACGGAACCATCAACCACCACTAACGCACGAGGGCAGCCCCCATCCGACCAAGAACCGGGGCCGCCCTCGTCTCACCAGCCCCTGCAACAGAACTGGAGAACCCAGCATGACTCCACCTGTCCTCATCAGGCCAGCACGTCGCCCGCGGCTGTTGGACCTGTGCTGCGGAGCCGGTGGCCTGTCCATGGGCTACCACCTCGCCGGGTTCGACGTGACCGGCGTCGACCTCCACCCTCAGCCGAACTACCCCTTCGCCTTCCACCAGGCTGACGCCCTCACCTACCTGACCGACCTCATCACCACCAGCCGTATCCGCGAATTCGACCTGGTCCACGCCTCGTGGCCCTGCCAGCACTTCGCCCGCGTCACTGCCTGGCGCGGCAGTCGCGGGGCCCACCCCGACCTCCTCACCCCCGGCCGGGAACTCCTGAAGGCCACCGGCCTGCCCTGGGTCATCGAGAACGTCCCCGAAGCACCCCTGAGGCCCGACCACATCCTGTGTGGCTCCCAGTTCGGGCTGCGCGTGCGGCGCCACCGCCTCTTCGAAACCTCCTGGGGCGGCGGAGGAGAGCTACTGCCCCCGTGCTGGCACCCCAAGGGCCGCAACAAGCTCCTGGCCTTCGAGCACAAAGACGAACGCGCCTACGCCGACGCCATGGGCTGCACCTGGATGACCAACCTCGAAGCACGCCAGGCAGTACCCCCCGCCTACAGCCAATGGATCGCCGAGCAGTTCCTCAACACCGACGAAAGGGCAGCGGCATGAACACCCTCCTGACCACCGCCCTCGACCTGACCGCCCGCGGCTGGCACGTCTTCCCTCTCCGCCCTGGCACCAAGCGCCCCGCCCTGCACGGCGAAGCCGCATGCCCCCGCACCGGACCGTGCGCGGAAGGGCACCGCAAGTGGGAGCAGCGCGCCACGACCGATCCGGACCGCATCCGGGCAGCCTGGGCGAAGGCCCCGTTCAATATTGGTGTCGCCACCGGGCCCTCGGGGCTGGTGGTGGTCGACCTTGATGTGCCGAAGGAGGAGAGCGACGCGCCTTGCGGCGCGGCGACCTTCAAGGCGCTCTGCGAGCGCGCCGGCCACCCGGTCCCCACCACCTACCGGGTGCGGACCGCCAGCGGCGGCCAGCACCTGTACTTCACCGCCCCGGACGGTGCCCGGCTGTCGAACACGGCGGGCACCGTCGCCGCTTCGGTCGACACCCGCGCGTGGGGCGGCTACGTCGTCGCCGCCGGAAGCACCACCCCCGCCGGACCCTACGAAGCCCTGAGCGGCCCGGAGACAGCCGTTCTCCCCACGTGGCTGCACAACGTCATGCAGCCTGCCGCGAAACGCTCTCAGGCGCCGTGTACGGCTGTAGCGGGGCAGAAGCGCCGATATGCGGATGTAGCACTCTCCAGCGAGACCCGGAATGTCGCCGCGGCCCCAGTCGGCGAACGAGAAGCAACCCTGTTCCGGGCGGCGCGCGCTTTGGGGCGGTTCGTCGCATGGGGCGACCTCCCCCGGCACGTGGTCGAGCAGGCTCTTCAGGAGGGAGGCGAGGCGGCCGGACTCACCACGTCCGAGTGCCGCTCCACCCTCCGCAGCGCCCTCAACTGGTCCATCAACCACAACCAAACCAGGCGGGCGGCGGCATGAGCAACCGCCAGCCCCCCTCTCTGAAGAGCACTACCAACGCCCCAATCGGCCCGCGCACCGCCCAACCAGCCGCGCACCGACGGCTCGTGGGCGGGCCGAAGGTCGCCGCCGAAGGCGTCGCTTCATCCCTTCTCCCTGACCCGCGCCCGGGCGATGGCCGGTACCCGATCGCCTGGCTCCACATCACCGCACCAGGCCGCGGCGCACTGCCCACCGTCCGCTCCTGGTGCGCGTGCGGCCGGGACCTCTTCACCGTCGGACACCGCAAGGCCGCCGCTCTCATCGCCGACCACCAAGCTCACCGCGAGCGCTGCCCACTCCGCAGCAGCGAAGGAAAAGCCGCATGACCACTCACCCCATCGACGGCGCTCAGCTCCTGGACGAAGTCGAGCACTTCCACCGGCGCTTCAACGCCTTCCCCACCGAGGCCGCCTACGTCGCCGTGGTCCTGTGGGACGCACACGCTCACCTGCTCGACTGCTTCGACTCCACCCCGCGGCTGGCCTTCCTCTCCCCCGAGCCGGGCTCCGGCAAGACGCGGGCACTGGAGGTCATCGCCACACTGGTGCCCCGCCCGATGCACGCGGTCAACGCCTCACCAGCCGCGCTGTTCCGCGCGGTCGCGGACGAGACCGGCCGCCCGGTGATTCTCTTCGATGAGATCGACACCGTCTTCGGCCCGAAGGCCAAGGACAACGAGGACCTGCGCGGTCTCCTCAACGCCGGACACCGCCGCTCCGGAGTCTCCTACCGATGCGTCGGAGATGGCGGACAGCAGACCGTTGTCGCCTTCCCCTCCTACTGCGCCGTCGCGCTCGCCGGGCTCGGGTCCCTGCCGGACACGATCCACACCCGCTCGGTCGTGATCCGGATGCGCCGCAAGGCGCGTTCGGAGACGGTCGAGCCCTACCGCGAGCGCATTCACGAACCCCAGGGCCACACCCTGCGGGCCGAACTGGCGAAGTGGGCAGAGCAGGTCCGCGAGAAGGTGAACGATGCGTGGCCGGAGATGCCGGACGGCATCACCGACCGGCCGGCGGATGTGTGGGAGCCGCTGCTGGCGGTCGCTGACGCCGCAGGCGGCCACTGGCCCGAGCGCGCCCGAGCCGCCTGCGTCGAACTCGTCACGGCCGTTGCCGAGGATGACCGGGGCAGCCTCGGAGTGAAGCTCCTGACCGACCTACGCGACCAGGTCTTCCCCGGCCAGAGCGCACTCTCGACCGTGGAAATCCTGCACCTGCTCAACGGCATGGAAGACGCCCCATGGGGCGACCTGGACGGCCGCCCACTCACCGCACGCGGACTGTCGAAGATGCTCGGGGAGTACGTGACCGGACAGGGAAAGCGCATCAGGTCCCGCACCGTGCGCGTCGCAGGACAACCGATGAAGGGCTACACCCGCGAGGACCTCAACGACGCCTGGGACCGCTACTGCCCCCCACCCCCCAAAACATCGGTTACATCGGTTACACCCATCCCCACACCTGCACTGATCAGCGCAGACGACGTAACGGCAGGTGTAACCGCAAGCGGGGTGTAACCGCACGCTATCGGTTACACCCCGCCTTCCGGTTACAAAAAACCGGCCTCTGACCTGCGATGTAACCGATGTAACCGACGTAACCGACTTCCCAGGGCCGGGGCCGCCGAAGAGCCCCGGCCCTCCCACTGGCGTGCCCGCGTCGACCACACCAAGTGACGAACCCGCACGCCCACCTGTCACGTAAAGCCGCAGGTCAAGCGGCTGGTTGACGCAAGCGGATGACGCAGAAATCCCCACCTCGGAGAGTCAGGGCTCTTCTGGCGAACCCGAGCCATTCCGCCCGCGCGTCGGGCTGCATTCAAGGAGGCGTCGTGGCGAAGACCCGCGACGAGATGTTGACCATTCCCCAGGTGATCGCCGAAATCGGCGTCGCGCGTGCCACTTTCTACCGGTGGCGTCAGCTCAGGAAGGGGCCCAAGGCCATCAAACTACCCAACGGCGCCGTGCGTATCAGGCGCTCGGAGCTCGACCGCTGGATGCTCACGCTGGAGGAAGCCGCGTGACCAATGGCAAGGCTGCATCGCAGGGCGCCCGTCCGCACGGGCGCCCTGCGGCGCTTGACACTCCTGACCTGTCCACCGCGGTACGCGTATGGAAGGTCAACCAGGTCCGCAGCAAGAAGGCTCCGTACCAAGTGCGCTGGACGGTGGCTGGCAAGGTGAAGGCCGTGAGTTTCCCGACGGTAGCTCTGGCAGAGAGCCGCCGGTCTGAGCTGTGGCAGGCCATGAGGCGGGGTGAGGCGTTCGACCGGAAGTCCGGGCTGCCGGAGTCGGAGCTGCGGGAGGCGGCTGCTCGCGCGAGCGCGCGACCGGACCCGTCCTGGTGGGACTTCAGCCGTGAGTACATGGCCGGCCGCTGGCGAACGGCAGCGGCCAAGACCCGTGAGGGGCTCGCGGACAGCCTTGCGACGGTGGGCCTCGCGATGATGGAGGAGGGGAAGAAGGCCCCAAGTCCGGAACTGGCGAGGCTCGCAATCCGGTGGGCTGTTGTCCCCGGGCACGCGGACCAAGAGCCACCAGAGGAGCTTCAAGCTGCCTGTCTCTGGCTTCGGCAGCGGTCGCTACCCTTGTCTGCCCTCACTGACCCGAAGGTCGTGCGTGATGTGCAGTACCGCCTTTCTTTCAAGCTGGATGACAGCCCGGCGGCCGGGGAGACGTACAAGCGGCGCCGCCGCGGCTTCAACACAGCCATGGAGTACGCCGTCGAGTGCGGCTATCTCGCGGAGAATCCGCTCCTCGGGGTGAAGAGGGCTGGTGCATCGGGCGGCGATGTGGTGGACCCTCGGGTTCTTGTCAATGCCACCCAGGGCACTCAGCTCTTGACGGCCGTCTCGTACATCGGGTCGGTGAACCGGAACCGTGGACGGCGACTCGTGGCCTTCTTCGCCTGTCAGCTCTACGCGGCTATGCGTCCGGCGGAAGCCGTGGGCCTACGGGAACGGGACTGCTACCTCCCGGAGACGGGGTGGGGCACGCTCACACTTCGGGAGACCCGGCCTGTGTCCGGGACGAAGTGGACGGACTCCGGCAAGCGACATGACCGGCGAGGGCTGAAATCTCGCGAAGCCAAGGCCGACCGGCCTGTGCCGATCCCGCCTCCACTGGTGGCCATGCTTCGGCAGCACCTGCGGGAGTTCGGGACCGCGGCCGATGGCAGGGTCTTCGCCAACGAGCGCGGGGGAGTGCTCGGGACCTCCAGCTATTGGCGGGTCTGGCAGGAGGCTCGGCCTATCGCCCTGCCACCGGACAAGGTGGACTCGCCGCTGGCGCAGCGGCCGTACGACCTGCGGCACACCTGCATCACGAACTGGCTGAACGCCGGTGTGCCCGTCGCTGAGGTCGCCCGGCGCGCGGGCAACTCGCCAGAGGTCATCCACCGCCGCTACGAGGGCTGCATCGACGGACACGAGGAGGTGAACAACAAGAAGATCGAGAAGGCGATGGGCTGGGGCTAGCGGTTCTAGTGCCCCGCGATCCTCACTCGCCACTCACTCGCGATCAGTGATGAACAACGCGAAAGAGCCGGACCCAGTGAGACTGGATCCGGCTCTTCCGAACCGGCATCCGCCCTGGTCAGCACGTGATTTTCGCTGTTCCTCGGCGAGTGCCCCCGGCAGGATTCGAACCTGCGCACACGGCTCCGGAGGCCGTTGCTCTATCCCCTGAGCTACGGGGGCGTGTCGTTCGCTCGATCGCGGCGACGGGTAGAACACTACCAGCTCCGAGTGGGTGCCCATGAACGGCTTTTCCCTCCGGGCCCCTCGGCCTGCGAGCCCCCGCGGTGCCTGGTCGGGCGGGAGTGGATCACCACGTATGACGGACGCCTCAGGAGTGTCCGATCGCCGGGCGTCCACGGCGAGCGGGGCGGAGGCGGCGGTCCCGGCTGGGGTCGCTGCGTGTCCGGTCGGTGCCCGATGGGCGATGCGCCGGCCACTGCCGTCACACCGTGCGACTCCCCCTGATCGCCGTGCTGTCCCTGCCCCCAGGGCCTGGAAAGCCCCGGCCCCGGAGCCGCAATAACCTACGGCCGTCCTCCGCCACCGGGTCTTGACCAAAGCTCCCTCGGAGGTGGGGAAGAGCCGGGGAAGTGCGGAAAACCCGGACGCGGCGAGAGACCGCCCCCTACTCTCGAAGGGTGTCTGGCTTGCCCGGCCGGGTCCTCGTTGTCGACGACAACAAGGTCATCCGGCAGTTGATCAGGGTCAACCTCGAGCTGGAGGGCTTCGAGGTCGTGACCGCGGCCGACGGTGCCGAGTGTCTGGACATCGTCCATGACGTGCGTCCGGATGTCATCACCCTCGATGTGGTGATGCCCAGGCTGGACGGGCTGTCCACCGCCGCCCGACTCCAGGCCGATCCCCGAACCCGCCACCTGCCGATCGCCATAGTCAGTGCCTGCACCCAGGCCGAGATCGACAGTGGGATCGCCGCCGGGGTCGCGGCCTTCCTGGCGAAGCCCTTCGATCCGAGGGACCTGGTACGGCTGGCCCGCCAGCTGGCTGAGGGAGGCCGAGGGAGGCGACGCCCCTCCGCAGGCGGCCTGCCCGGCGGCGGGGCGGAATGGATCGTCAACCCCGCGGGCTGAGCGTTCGCTGTGTCCGCCCCCGCGTTTCAGCCTGCGGAACGGCTCGGCGCTTCGCCCCCTTCCTCCCATACGCTGGTCTCGTGACCCCTGCCCAGCTCTCCAGCGCCGTGCTGCGCACCGTGAGCCGTGCCATCGAGGCCGGCGAACTGGTGGCGCCCGCGCCTGAGCGGGTCCGGGTCGCGCCGCCACCGCACCGCGACCGCGGCGACTACGCGACCGGTGTCGCCCTCCAGCTGGCCAGGAACGCCGGACAGCATCCCCGCGCGGTGGCCGAGCTGCTGCGAGCCAGGCTCGCCCGGCTGCCGGGCATCGCCACCGTGGAGGTCGCCGAGCCCGGTTTCCTCAACATCACCTTGGACCGCCGGGCACACGCCTCTGCCCTGATCAGCGAGATCCTCACAGCCGCCGACCAGAGCGCTCCAGCGGTGACGGCTCCGGCCAGCGGCGCTGCCGGCGCCTCGTCCCCGTACGGCCACGGGGACGAGCTCCGGGGAGAGGTCGTCGAGCTGACCGCGCCCGCCGAGACCCGGGCGCTCGTCACCGCCGAGGCGCTGTCCCGCATCCTCCGCGCCCAGGGCGCCACCGTCATCGCCAGTCCCGCGGGGCAGGGGCGTGAAAGCAACCGTGAAGATGCCGGTCGGTCCGGTGTGGCGGACGCCTCGGCGAGCACCACCGGCAGCGGCCCGGAGGCGGAGGAACGTGCCGCCGAACGCTTCAGAGTCCGGGTCACCCCGGTCGTCGGGAGCTTCGACGAGCTCTCCGCCCGTTTCGGAGCGGACGCCACCCGCTGGGCGCTCCTGCGCCCAGCCGCCCACGACCGGCCGCGGCTCACCGAGGAACTGCTGGTGCAGCGGGAGTCCAATCCGTTCTTCCGGGTGCGCTACGCCCATGCCCGGGCCTGCTCCCTGCTGCGCAACGCCGTCGACCTGGGGGTGTGCTCGGTACCCGGGAAGACGGGGGCTGGGAAGACCGTGCCCGGCGAGACGGTGGCCGGCGACCAGCGGGGCGCCGCGACGTACGAGCACCCCTCCGCCACGGCGCTGCTCGGCGCCCTGGGCGAGTACCCGGATACGCTGCGCGCTGCCGCCCGGCACCGCGCCCCCGATCGGGTCGCCCGCCAGCTGGAGCGGATCGCCGGGGCCTTCTTCCGCTTCCACGACGGATGCGATCTGCTGCCCCGAGGGGAGCGGAAACCCGAGGCCGCCCACCGGGACCGGATCGCCCTCGCCCGGGCGGCCGGCACGGTGCTCGCCGGCGGCCTGCACCTGCTCGGCATCCACGCGCCACAACACCTCTAGGCGCCAGCACACCTTCAGAGGATCGACGGAGAACCCCATGAGCCGTTCCGCCCACCCCGCCGGGCCCCGCCACGCCGATGTCCTGCCGGATGGCCAGTACACCGCCCCGCCCGAGGACCTCAACGCCCTCGACCCCCGGGTCTGGTCGTGCACGGTGACCCGCGGGCCGGACGGTGTCGCCGCGGTCGGCGGCATCCCCGTCACCCGTCTGGCTGAGGAGTTCGGCACCCCGGCCTACTTCCTGGACGAGGACGACTTCCGGGCCCGCTGCCGGGCCTGGCGGCAGGCGTTCGGGGAGGAGGCCGACGTCTTCTACGCGGGCAAGGCGTTTCTCTCCCGCGCCGTCGTCCGCTGGCTGCACGAGGAGGGCCTCAACCTCGACGTCTGCTCCGGCGGCGAACTGGCGACCGCCCTCGCCGCGGGGCTGCCCGCCGAGCGCATCGCCCTGCACGGCAACAACAAGTCGGACGCCGAGATCGAACGCGCGGTGTCGGCGGGGGTCGGGCGGATCGTCCTCGACTCCTTCCAGGAGATCGCCCGGGTCGCGGCTATCGCGGAGCGGCTCGGGCAACGGCAGAAGGTGCTGGTCAGGGTCACGGTGGGGGTGGAGGCGCACACCCACGAGTTCATCGCGACCGCGCACGAGGACCAGAAGTTCGGGTTGTCGCTCGCCGACGGGGTGGCCGCGGAGGCGGTCCGCCAGGTGCTGAAGCTGAGCAGCCTGGAACTGCTCGGCATCCACTCCCACATCGGCTCGCAGATCTTCGACATGGCCGGTTTCGAGGTGTCGGCCCGCCGGGTGGTGGGGCTGCTCGCCCAGGTGCGGGACGAGCACGGGGTGGAACTGCCGGAGATCGACCTCGGCGGCGGCCTGGGCATCGCCTACACCTCGCAGGACGACCCGCGGGAGCCGCAGGAGATCGCCGACTCGCTCAGCGCGATCGTCGCCCGGGAGTGCGAGTCCGCCGGTCTGGCCGCCCCCCGGATCTCGGTCGAGCCGGGGCGGGCGATCGTCGGACCGACGGCGTTCACGCTCTACGAGGTGGGCACGGTCAAGCCGCTCTCGGGCCTGCGGACGTACGTCAGCGTCGACGGCGGGATGTCGGACAACATCCGTACCGCGCTCTACGACGCCGAGTACAGCGTCGCGCTGGTCTCCCGGACCTCCTCGGCGGAGCCGATGCTCTCCCGGGTCGTCGGCAAGCACTGCGAGTCGGGCGACATCGTCGTCCGGGACGCCTTCCTCCCCGCCGACCTGGTGCCCGGCGACCTGGTCGCGGTCCCCGCCACCGGCGCCTACTGCCGCTCCATGGCGAGCAACTACAACCATGTGCCGCGGCCGCCGGTGGTCGCCGTGCGGGACGGCGCGGCGCGGACCATCGTCCGCCGGGAGACGGAGGAGGACCTGCTGCGGCTGGATGTCGGATGATGTCCGCCGCAGGCGGCGCGGCGGTCTCGGATCCTGGACGGGAAGTAGAAATCCACGTCCGGTGAGTGAGACTGAGGGGGAGTGTCAAATGCGGGAAAAAACGGAAAGCCGGGGGCTTCCCAGGAACTCCCGGGGGACGACGGCTGTGAGAGACGAGGTCGGATGATGCGTACGCGTCCGCTGAAGGTGGCGCTGCTGGGCTGTGGAGTGGTCGGCTCCGAGGTGGCGCGCATCCTGACGACGAACGCGGATGATCTCGCGGCCCGCGTCGGCGCCCCGATCGAGCTGGCCGGGGTGGCGGTGCGCCGCCCGGGCCGGGCCCGGGGACAGGTACCCGCGGAACTGGTCACCACGGACGCCACCGCGCTGGTCAAGCGGGGGGACATCGACGTGGTGGTCGAGGTCATCGGGGGCATCGAGCCGGCGCGCTCGCTGCTGACCACCGCCTTCGAGCACGGCGCCAGCGTGGTCAGCGCCAACAAGGCGCTGCTGGCCGAGGACGGCGCGGCGCTGCACGCCGCGGCCCAGAAACACGGCGCGGACCTCTACTACGAGGCCGCGGTGGCCGGCGCCATCCCGCTGCTCCGCCCGCTGCGCGAGTCGCTCGCCGGCGACGAGGTCAACCGGGTGCTCGGCATCGTCAACGGCACCACCAACTTCATCCTCGACCGGATGGACTCCGCCGGCTCCGGCTACTCCGAGGCGCTCGACGAGGCCACCGCCCTCGGATACGCCGAGGCGGACCCCACCGCGGACGTCGAGGGCTTCGACGCCGCGGCGAAGGCGGCGATCCTGGCGAGCATCGCCTTCCACACCCGGGTGCGGCTGGACGACGTGCACCGCGAGGGCATCACCGAGGTGACCGCGGCCGACATCGTCTCCGCCCGCCGGATGGGCCGCACCGTCAAACTGCTGGCGATCTGCGAGCGGGCCGCCGACGGGCGGTCCGTCACCGCGCGTGTGCACCCGGCCATGATCCCGCTGAGCCATCCGCTCGCCTCGGTGCGCGAGGCGTACAACGCCGTCTTCGTCGAGTCGGAGGCGGCCGGCCAGCTGATGTTCTACGGGCAGGGAGCGGGCGGCTCGCCCACCGCCTCCGCGGTCCTCGGCGACCTGGTCGCGGCCTGCCGCAACAAGCTGAACGGTGCCGTCGGGCCCGGCGAGTCCGCCTACGCCCGGTTGGCCGTCAGCCCGATGGGCCGGGCGGTCACCCGGTACCACATCAGCCTGGACGTGGCGGACAAGCCGGGTGTGCTGGCCCAGGTGGCCACGGTCTTCGCCGAACACGGGGTGTCCATCGACACCGTCCGTCAGCAGGGCAAGGACGGTGAGGCGTCGCTGGTCGTCGTCACCCACCGGGCGCACGACGCCGCGCTCTCGGCGACCGTCGAGACGCTGCGCCGGTTGGACACCGTGCGTGGTGTCGCCAGCATCATGCGGGTCGAAGGGGAGTAGGGAGAACCACCATGAGTGCCAACAGCAGCGGGTCCGGTTCCGGGCCGCGCACCACCCACCAGTGGCGTGGGGTGATCGAGGAGTACCGGGACCGCCTCCCGGTGGCCGCGGACACCCCGGTGGTCACCCTGCGTGAGGGCGGCACGCCGCTGGTGCCCGCGCAGGTGCTCTCCGAGCGGACGGGCTGCGAGGTGCACCTGAAGGTCGAGGGGGCCAACCCCACCGGCTCCTTCAAGGACCGCGGGATGACCATGGCGATCAGCCACGCCAAGGAGCAGGGGGCGCAGGCCGTGATCTGCGCCTCCACCGGCAACACCTCGGCCTCGGCCGCCGCCTACGCGGTGCGGGCCGGGATGGTCTGCGCGGTACTCGTGCCGCAGGGCAAGATCGCCCTGGGCAAGATGGGCCAGGCCCTGGTGCACGGCGCGCGGATCCTGCAGGTCGACGGGAACTTCGACGACTGCCTGACGCTGGCCCGGGGGCTCTCCGAGAAGTACCCGGTGGCGTTGGTGAACTCGGTCAACCCGGCCCGGATAGAGGGGCAGAAGACGGCCGCTTTCGAGGTGGTGGACGCGCTCGGCGACGCACCGGACGTCCACGTCCTGCCGGTCGGCAACGCCGGCAACATCACCGCCTACTGGCGGGGTTACCGCGAGTACGCCGCCGATGGGATCGCCTCCCGCCGGCCCCGGATGTGGGGGTTCCAGGCCGCTGGATCCGCTCCGATCGTGCGCGGTGAGCCGGTGAAGGACCCGCACACCATCGCCACCGCGATCCGGATCGGCAACCCGGCCTCCTGGGGGTTCGCCGAGCAGGCCCGGGACGATTCCGGCGGGCTGATCGACGAGGTGACCGACCGTCAGATTCTCGCCGCCTACCGGTTGCTGGCGGCCCAGGAGGGCGTCTTCGTGGAGCCCGCCTCGGCGGCGAGCGTCGCCGGGCTGCTCAAGGCGGCGGAGCAGGGCAGGGTGGACCGGGGGCAGCGGATCGTCTGCACCGTGACCGGAAACGGCCTCAAGGACCCGGACTGGGCGGTGGCCGGAGCGCCGCCGCCGGTGACCGTGCCGGTGGACGCGGACGCGGCCGCCCGGCAACTCGGCCTCGGATGACCGGAGTGCGGGCGCCGGTGCCGCACCGGATCGGCCGACGGTCCGTCGCGCGGTGCGGGACGGCCTCCGTGGCCGGCACCGCACCGAGCCGCTCCACCGGCATACCGGCCGCCATCGCGGGGAACTGACGGAGTGACGGTAGCCGGGGCCGCCTGTCGGCGGCCGGGCACCGGGCCTCCCGGTGCGGAGTGGGGCGCGCGCCAGGGCCGTCCAGTCCGGATCTCCCCGGGGCAGCTCCCGCGCCCGCTCAGGGCGGCGGTGGGGCAGCGGCGCAAGGCCGCCGTACCGCCGTTCGCACCTGGTCGTTCCCGCGGTCCGGTGACACGGCGTCGGGGGGCCTTCCGGTGGTGGCCGGGGGAAGCGCCGTGGCTGGTACCGCGTCCCCGTGAAGATCAGATAGGAGGCCACCCTGGCGGTTCGGGGGAGAATGAAGGAAGATGGAGCGACACGCATCATGCGCCGTCTGTGCGCCCTATGTCGTGACGGAACCTTCCTTCGATAGGCTGGTACTCGAACCCCGCTCTGCCGCTTCCCGGTCACTGACGCGCGGACCCGTGCTGCCGCCGTCGCCGGACGGAGTTCCCAGGAACCGCATGGCAGTGTCCGGGGGGAGAATCCCGGGGGAGTGCCGAAGATCCACCATGAGGAGAGTCAGCGAGCGATGGCCGGTCCCGCCTTCCGAGCCGCCGCCGTCCGGGTGCGTACCCCTGCGACCAGCGCCAATCTCGGCCCCGGCTTCGACGCCTTCGGCCTTGCTCTGGGCCTGTACGACGACATCGTGGTACGCGTCGCCGACGCCGGCCTGCACATCGACATCGCCGGTGAGGGTGCCGAAACCCTTCCGCGGGACGAGCGCCATCTGCTCCTCCGGGCGCTCCGTGCGGCCTTCGACCTGCTCGGCGGGCAGCCCCGAGGACTGGAAGTCGTGTGCGCCAACCGGATCCCGCACGGTCGCGGGTTGGGCTCCTCCTCGGCCGCCATCTGCGCCGGCATCCTCGCCGCGCGGGCGGTGACCATAGGCGGCGCCGAGCGGCTGGACGACAGTGCGATGCTGGGGCTGGCCGCCGAACTGGAGGGACATCCGGACAACGTCGCCGCCTGCCTGCTGGGCGGGTTCACCCTCGCCTGGACGGACGAGGGGACGGCCCGCGCGATCCGGATGGAGCCCGCGGAGAGCGTCGTCCCGGTGGTCTTCGTGCCGGCCGGGCCGGTGCTCACCGAGGCGGCGCGCGGCCTGCTGCCCAAGAAGGTCCCGCACGTCGACGCGGCGGCCAACGCCGGCCGGGCCGCGCTGCTCGTGGAGGCGCTGACCAGGCGTCCCGAGCTGCTGCTGGCCGCCACCGAGGACCGGCTCCACCAGGAGTACCGGGCTCCGGCGATGGCGGAGAGCGCGGCCCTCGTCAACCGCCTGCGGGCGGACGGGGTGCCCGCGGTGATCTCCGGCGCGGGCCCGACCGTGCTCGCGCTCTCCGAGGAGAGCGCCGCGGACCGGGTGGCACGGCTCGCGGGGGACGGCTGGGCGGCGAACCGGCTGTCCATGGACCCAGCCGGAGCCAGTGTGCTGCCCCTGAACGCCGCCCGGGGGGAGGGCCGCCCCGACCGGGGGCGTCCCACGGGGCCGGCCGCCGGCCGGGTCCCGGGGCCCGCCGACGCCGTCGAGGGCGGCGCGTACGACGTCGCCTCCGTCACGGGGCGTACCCCCGGATGACGCCACGATTGCCGGACTGGGAGAGGGGGAATGTTTGTTGGATCCGGTAGTGTTAATCTTCAAGTCAGCACTCGACACCAGTTGGTGCGGTGCTCGTGTCCCCTATCGGGGCCACCTTCTTCCGAGAGCCTCCTCAATTTGCCTGAGCGGCCTGCTTGAGCAGGTCGAGCACGCTCCGGAACCGGCGCGACGGCATGAGTGACGTCGTTTCCCGCCGGAACCATTCGATGATCTTCCGCCGCACAGGCGGACCACCGCACCCGGACCGGTCCGCGAGACAGGACCGCACCCGGACAGCACAACCGGTCGCCGAGCCAGACAGGCCGACGCCCGCTCCAGGGAAGGACCCTTCGTGAGCGACACCACCGATCTGATGGGCGTGACCGCCGACGAAAACGTCGGTGCAGCCTCCGCGCCCGCCACGGACGCTCCCGCCGCGCCTGCCACCGGTGCCGCCCCCAAACGTCGCCGTTCCGGCACCGGCCTTGAGGGCATGGTCTTGGCAGAGCTGCAGCAGGTCGCCTCCGGCCTCGGTATCAAGGGCACCGCGCGAATGCGCAAGAGCCAGTTGATCGAGGTCATCAAGGAGAAGCAGGCCAGCGTCGGCGCGGCAGCCAAGAGTGAGGACAGCGGTCCCGCCGAGACCAAGCCCAAGCGCCGGACCACGTCCAAGGCCCGTACCGGCGAGAGTGAGCAGCCCAAGGAGGGCTCGGCCGACACGGCCGGCCCGACCACCACGGCCGCCCCGGCCGAGAAGGACTCGGGGCAGCCCATCGACATCCCCGGCCAGCCCGCCAGTGACGAGCAGCCGGCCGGCGAGCGGCGCAGGCGCCGCGCCACCGCCCAGGCGGGCACCCCGGACACCTCCGCCCAGACCTCGACCAAGGCCGAGGAGCGGACCGAGTCCAAGAACGAGGGCGACAGCGCGTCCTCGACCGCCCAGGACTCCGCCGAGGGCAAGCAGAAGAACGGCGACCGCGGCGGTCAGGGCGGGGACCGCCAGGACCGCGGCGGGCAGAAGAACGACCGCCGGGAGCGCGGCAACGCCCAGCGCGACCGCCGGGGCAAGCACGACGACGGCGGCGACGACTTCGACGGCGGCCGCCGCGGCCGCCGGGGCCGCTACCGGGACCGCCGGGGTCGCCGCGGTCGGGAGGAGTTCGGCAACGAGCCGCAGGTGTCCGAGGACGACGTGCTGATCCCGGTCGCCGGCATCCTCGACATCCTCGACAACTACGCGTTCATCCGCACCTCGGGATACCTCCCGGGCCCGAACGACGTGTACGTCTCGCTGGCCCAGGTGCGCAAGAACGGGCTCCGCAAGGGCGACCACGTCACCGGGGCCGTGCGGCAGCCCAAGGAGGGCGAGCGCCGCGAGAAGTTCAACGCCCTCGTCCGACTGGACTCGGTCAACGGCATGGCGCCGGAGACCGGCCGCGGCCGCCCGGACTTCGGCAAGCTCACCCCGCTCTACCCGCAGGACCGTCTGCGGCTGGAGAGCGAGCCGGGCTCGCTGACGCCGCGCATCATCGACCTGGTCGCGCCCATCGGCAAGGGGCAGCGCGGGCTGATCGTCTCGCCGCCGAAGGCCGGCAAGACCATGATCATGCAGTCGATCGCCAACGCGATCACCCACAACAACCCCGAGTGCCACCTGATGGTCGTCCTGGTGGACGAGCGTCCGGAAGAGGTCACCGACATGCAGCGGTCGGTGAAGGGCGAGGTCATCTCCTCGACCTTCGACCGCCCGGCCGAGGACCACACCACCGTCGCCGAACTGGCCATCGAGCGCGCCAAGCGCCTCGTCGAGCTGGGGCACGACGTGGTCGTCCTGCTGGACTCGATCACCCGTCTGGGCCGCGCCTACAACCTGGCGGCCCCGGCTTCCGGGCGGATCCTCTCCGGCGGTGTCGACTCGACCGCGCTCTACCCGCCGAAGCGGTTCTTCGGTGCGGCGCGGAACATCGAGGACGGCGGTTCGCTGACCATCCTGGCCACCGCGCTGGTCGACACCGGATCGCGGATGGACGAGGTGATCTTCGAGGAGTTCAAGGGCACCGGCAACATGGAGCTCAAGCTCGACCGGAAGCTCGCCGACAAGCGGATCTTCCCGGCGGTGGACGTGGACGCCTCCGGTACCCGCAAGGAGGAGATCCTGCTCGGCAGCGACGAGCTGGCCATCACCTGGAAGCTGCGCCGGGTGCTCCACGCCCTCGACTCCCAGCAGGCCATCGAGCTGCTCCTGGACAAGCTCAAGCAGACCAAGAGCAACGCCGAGTTCCTGCTGCAGATCCAGAAGACCACGCCGACCCCCGGCGGCGACTGAGCTGCTGGTCCAGCGTCGATCCAGGGCCTCCCCGCGCACCGCGTGGGGAGGCCCTGGGGCATCCCGGCGCGGTACCGGTCCCGCCTCTGTCCGAGTGCTCCGAGGTCTGGTCGAGCCCGGAGGGGGTACTGGGAAGCGGCGAGGACTGAGAAACGATGACGGACGAGAGCAGCGACCCAGGGCCGGATCGGCCGTCGGAGGACGGTGCCGCCACCGGCGGCTCCGGTGCGCTGAGGAGGGGCGGCCCGCGGCGCAAGGCCGTGCTCGTCGTGGTCTGCGTCCTCGCGGGGCTGCTGCTGATCGGCGGCGCCGGTTTCGCGGTCCTCTGGTTCCGCCTGGACGGCAACCTCAAGGGCATCGACATCAACGGCGCTCTCGGCACCGACCGGCCCGAGGACGCCGACGACGGCTCGACGGACATCCTCATCCTCGGATCCGACTCCCGGGCCGGAGCCAACGGAGCCTACGGCCACGACGGCGAGAGCGGGGCCCGCTCGGACACCGCGATGGTGCTCCACGTCTACCCCGACCGGAAGCGGGCCAGCGTCGTCAGCATCCCCCGGGACACGATCGTCGAGCGGCCCTCCTGCGAGAAGAGGGGCGGCGGAACCGCGCCGCCGGCCCGCGGTGTGATGTTCAACGAGGCATACCGCCTGGGCGGACCGGTCTGCGCGGTCAAGACCGTCGAAGCGCTCTCCGACATCCGAATGGACCACTACCTCGAGGTGGACTTCACCGGATTCAAGAAACTGATCGACAAGCTCGGCGGTGTCAAGGTCACCACGCACCAGGCGATCAACGACCGGGACAGCCGGCTCGACCTGGAGCCCGGCACCCACCGGCTCGACGGCGAACAGGCCCTCGGCCTGGTCCGGACCCGGCACTCCGTGGGCGACGGCAGCGACCTCGGCCGGATCCGGCTGCAGCAGGCGTTCATGAAGGCGCTGATCAGCCAGATCAAGCAGATCGACCTGTTCGGCGACCCGGCCCGGATGTACGGACTCGCCTCCACCGCCACCAAGACGCTCACCACCGACTCCGAGCTCGCCTCGGTGGAGGACCTGCTGGGCTTCGGCCGGACGTTGAAGGGCATCGACGCCCGGAACACCGAGATGGTCACCCTGCCGGTGCGGTACGACCCCGAGGACGCCAACCGGGTGCTGCCGCTGGCCAAGCAGTCCCGGCAGGTGTGGGACGCGCTCCGGCACGACCGGCCGATCCCCGCCTCCGCGACCCGGCACCCCGCCGGTGAGCGGGCCGAGAAGGAGACCGGAGGGGTGGTCGGGGGTGAGGTGGGCCGCGGTGGGGCCGGACCGGAACGGGCCGGAGATCCGGCCGACCGGGCGGGCAAACCTCCGGAATAGATTCGTCGGCACCCCCGTTTTGGGAGATACGACCAGTACTGGCAAACTGGTGCGCCGGTGCCGGTTCACGTAGGGGCAGCCCGCTCGTACGACCCGGTGCCCTCCCGAACTTAGGAGATCCCCTTGAAGCGCGATATTCACCCGGAGTACGTGGAGACCCAGGTCAGCTGCACCTGTGGCGCCTCGTTCACCACCCGTAGCACTGTCACCGAGGGCGCGATCCGCGCAGAGGTCTGCTCGGAGTGCCACCCGTTCTACACGGGCAAGCAGAAGATCCTCGACACCGGTGGCCGCGTGGCCCGCTTCGAGGCTCGCTTCGGCAAGAAGGCCGGGTCCGCCCAGAAGTAGCGACCCGAACGGCGCCGGCTCCGCCCGCCCCGACCTCAGGGGCGGCCGGACCGGCGCTTTGTCGTCCACCGGGCCCCACCCGGGCAGCCGCACCCAACCAGGCCACCGGCCCACACCTCCCAAGGAACGAGTCCCGATGTTCGAGGCGGTCGAGGAACTCATCGGCGAGCACGCAGAGCTTGAGAAACGGCTCGCCGACCCAGCGGTCCACGCCGACCAGCGCGAAGCGCTCCGGCTCAACAAGCGCTACGCGGAACTGACCCCGATCGTCACGACTTACCGTGGTTGGAAGCGGACCGGGGAGGACATCGAGGCGGCGCGTGAACTCGCCGCGGACGACCCCGACTTCGCCGAAGAGGTCAAGGAACTGGAGGCGCGGCGCGCGGAACTCACCGAGGAGCTGCGACTCCTGCTGGTACCGCGCGACCCCAGCGACGACAAGGACGTGATCCTCGAGGTCAAAGCGGGTGAGGGCGGCGAGGAGTCCGCCCTGTTCGCCGGAGACCTGCTGCGGATGTACCTCCGCTATGCCGAACGCGCCGGCTGGAAGGCCGAGATCCTCGAGGCCAACGAGTCCGACCTGGGCGGCTACAAGGACGTGCAGGTCGCGGTGAAGACCAAGGGCGGCAACGGCGCCACCGAGCCCGGCCAGGGCGTCTGGGCCCGGCTGAAGTACGAGGGCGGGGTGCACCGGGTGCAGCGGGTGCCCGCCACCGAGTCGCAGGGCCGTATCCACACCTCGGCCGCCGGGGTGCTCGTCACCCCCGAGGCGGAGGAGGTCGAGGTCGAGATCGGCCCCAACGACCTGCGGATCGACGTCTACCGCTCCTCCGGACCCGGCGGCCAGTCGGTCAACACCACCGACTCGGCGGTGCGCATCACCCACCTGCCCACCGGCATCGTGGTCTCCTGCCAGAACGAGAAGAGCCAGCTCCAGAACAAGGAGCAGGCGCTGCGCATCCTCCGTTCCCGGCTGCTGGCGGCCGCCCAGGAGGAGGCCGAGCGGGAGGCCTCGGACGCGCGCCGCAGTCAGGTGCGCACGGTCGACCGCTCGGAGCGGATCCGGACCTACAACTTCCCCGAGAACCGCATCTCGGACCACCGGGTCGGCTTCAAGGCCTACAACCTGGACCAGGTGCTCGACGGCGAGCTGGATCCGGTGATCCAGGCGTGCGTGGACGCCGACTCCGCTGCCAAACTGGCCGCGGCCCAGTAGGCCGTCCACCGACCGTCCCCGGCGCTGCGCCGGGGAGCCCGCTTTCCGCCGTTCCCCGTCGCCACCGCCGTCCTTCCGCCATCCTTGGGTCGTTATCGTCACCGACACCGTCATCGCCGGCCGTTCCCAGGCTCCCGATGGCGCAAGCCGTATCCGGAGGCTTCCAGTGAACCTGCTGCTCGCCGAGGTGGCCCAGGCCACCCAGCGGCTGGCCGACGCCGGTGTCCCCTCACCGCGCTTCGACGCGGAGGAGCTCGCCGCCTTCGTACACGGGGTCAAGCGCGGTGAGCTGCACGGTGTCGCCGACGCCGACTTCGACGCCCGCTACTGGGAGGCGGTCGCCCGCCGGGAGGCCCGGGAACCCCTCCAGCACATCACCGGCCGCGCCTTCTTCCGCTATCTGGAACTCCAGGTGGGACCGGGCGTCTTCGTGCCCCGGCCGGAGACGGAGTCGGTCGTCGGCTGGGCGATAGACGCGGTGCGCGCCATGGACGTCGTCGAACCGCTGATCGTCGACCTGTGCACCGGCTCCGGGGCGATCGCCCTCGCCCTCGCCCAGGAGGTGCCCAGGTCCAAGGTGCACGCGGTGGAGTTGGACGAGGACGCACTGCGCTGGGCACGGCGGAACGTCGAGGGCTCCCGGGTCACCCTCCACTACGGCGACGCGTTCAGCGCCCTCCCCGAGTTCGACGGCCAGGTCGACCTCGTCATCTCCAACCCGCCGTACATCCCGCTCGGGGAGTGGGAGAACGTCGCTCCGGAGGCCCGCGACCACGATCCGCAGCGGGCGCTCTTCTCCGGTGCGGACGGGCTGGAGACCATCCGCGGCATTGAGCGGACCGCGCACCGGCTGCTCAGACCGGGAGGCGTCGTGGTCGTCGAGCACGCCGACACCCAGGGCGGCCAAGTGCCGTGGATCTTCGCCGAGGAGCGCGGCTGGGCCGACGCCGCCGACCACCCCGATCTGAACAACAGACCGAGGTTCGCCACCGCCCGGCGGGCCACCCCGTGACCGCCCGCAGGTATCCCACGACCGCCGGAGAACCGCCCTGCGCTCCCGCGGCCGCCGGCTCCGCCGCCCTGGCCGCGACGGCGGGCCCCCACCCGATGATCACGCAGGAGCCCCGCGACAAGGAGGCCCGTAGATGGCACGGCGTTACGACTGCACCGATGCGACCGACCGCAAGACCGGACTGCGCGAGGCCGCATCAGCCGTCCGCCGGGGCGAACTGGTGGTCCTCCCCACCGACACCGTCTACGGGATCGGTGCGGACGCCTTCAGCGGCGAGGCGGTCGGCGACCTGCTGGAGGCCAAGGGCCGCGGCCGGAACATGCCCACCCCCGTGCTGATCGGCTCCCCCAACACGCTGCACGGCCTGGTCACCGACTTCTCGGAGCAGGCCTGGGAACTCGTGGACGCCTTCTGGCCGGGAGCCCTCACCCTGATCGCCCGCCACCAGCCCTCACTCCAGTGGGACCTGGGGGAGACCAGGGGGACCGTGGGGGTGCGGATGCCGCTGCACCCGGTCGCCATCGAGCTGCTGACCGAGGTCGGCCCGATGGCCGTCTCCAGCGCCAACCTCACCGGCCACCCCTCCCCGCAGGACTGCGACGCGGCCCAGGACATGCTGGGCGACTCCGTCTCCGTCTACCTGGACGGCGGCCCCACCCCCACCCCCGAGCCGTCCTCGATCGTCGATGTCACCGGCAGCACACCGGTGTTGCTCCGCGCCGGGGCGCTCTCGGCCGAGCAGCTCCGCGAGGTCGTACCAGACCTCGAGGAGGCCAGTTGAGGGACCTGCAGGCGCGTGGGACGGCGGTCCAGGAGAACGACGGCCAGGGGCCGGACGACACCTTCCGCATCCTCCACGTCAGCACCGGCAACGTCTGCCGCTCGCCGATCACCGAGCGGCTGACCCGGCACGCCCTGGCCGAGCGCCTGGGGCCGGCCCGTGCCGACGCCGTGCTCGTGGAGAGCGCGGGCACCTGGGGACACGAGGGCGCCCCGATGGAGACACACGCCGCCGCGGTCCTCACCGACCTCGGCGCCGACCCGGCGGGCTTCGTCGGCCGTGAACTCCTCGACGAGCACGTGATACGCGCCGACCTCGTCCTCACCGCCACCCGGGACCACCGGGCCCAGGTGATCTCCATGGGGCACTCCGCGGGGCTGCGCACCTTCACGCTCAAGGAGTTCACCCGACTCGTGCGGGCCATAGACCCGGCCACCCTGCCGGACCCCGAGCCGGAGGGGGCGGTGGTCGTCCGGGCCCGGGCGCTGGTCCGCGCCGCGGCCGCGCTCCGCGGCTGGCTGCTGGCCCCCAGCCCGGACGCCGACGAGGTGCACGACCCCTACGGCGCGCCGATCACCTACTTCCGCAGCATCGGGGCGGAGATCCAGCAGGCCCTCGATCCGGTGGTCACCGCGCTCACCGGGATCGACGGCCGGGAATGAGAGCCGCGTCGCCGCCCGGTCGCACAGTGTGCAACCATCCCCGGTACCCGTACGTCCCAGGGGCGTGAGCAGCGGTAGGACACCCGGGGCCGGGGTGCTTCCACACAGAGCCCTCACCGCCGGGAGGGCTAGGGTGTTTGTGTGATGGCCGGCGATACCTCCGAGGAACTGGCGTGCGTGAATACCTGCTGACGCTCTGCGTCACGGCAGCGGTCACCTACCTGCTGACCGGACCGGTGCGGAAGTTCGCGATCGCGGCGGGCGCGATGCCGGCGATCCGGGCGCGAGACGTCCACCGCGAGCCGACCCCGCGTCTCGGCGGCATCGCGATGTTCGGCGGGCTCTGCGCCGGCCTGCTGGTCGCCGCGCACCTGTTCAACGTGGGCAAGGTCTTCGAACTCTCCAACGAGCCGCGGGCGCTCCTCTCCGGTGCCGGACTGATCTGGCTGCTCGGGGTGCTCGACGACAAGTGGGGCGTGGACGCCCTGCTGAAGCTCGGCGGGCAGATGATCGCCGCCGGTGTGATGGTGATGCAGGGGCTGACGATCCTCTGGATCCCGGTGCCCGGGGTGGGGTCGGTCTCGCTGACGCCGGTGCAGGGCACCCTGCTGACCGTGGCGCTGGTGCTGATCACCATCAACGCGGTGAACTTCGTCGACGGCCTGGACGGGCTGGCCGCGGGCATGGTCTGCATCGCCGCGCTGGCGTTCTTCATGTACTCCTACCGCGTCTGGTACGGCTACGGCGTGGAGGCGGCCGCCCCCGCCACCCTCTTCGCGGTCATCCTGATGGGCATGTGCCTGGGCTTCCTGCCGCACAACATGCACCCCGCGCGGATCTTCATGGGCGACTCGGGCTCGATGCTGATCGGACTGGTGCTGGCCGCCGGAGCGATCTCCATCACCGGGCAGGTGGACCCTGACGCGCTGCAGGTCTTCGCCGGCTCCGAGAGCGCGGCGGTCAAGGCCACGGTGCCGGTCTACATCCCCCTGCTGCTGCCGCTCAGCATCATCGCGGTGCCGGTCGCGGACCTCGTCCTGGCCGTGGTGCGGCGCACCTGGAACGGCCAGTCGCCGTTCGCTGCCGACCGTGGCCACCTCCACCACCGACTGCTGGAGATCGGGCACTCGCACAGCCGCGCCGTGCTGATCATGTACTTCTGGTCGGCGCTGATCGCCTTCGGTGCGGTCGCCTACTCGGTCAACTCCGGCAGTGCGCTGCTGGTGCTGGTAGTGATCCTGGCGCTCAGTGCGGTGGGCCTGTTCATGCTGCTGCTGCCGCGCTTCACCCCACGCGTTCCGCACTGGGCGTACTCCCTGGTGCCGCCCCGGTACCGGCGTCCGGCCGGAGCGCCGGCGATGGACTCGGGGGAAGCGGCCGAGGGGGCCGGTGAGGGTGGTGCGGCCGGCGTTCGGAGCACAGGGGAGAGTGGCTCCCCGCGGAGTGCGCCCCGGAGCGCCAACGGGGCGCACGCGTTGGGCAGCAGAGCAGCGAAGTCAGGGCGTGAGCAGCGCAGCCACGTAGGCTGAGAACAGCCATGTAGGGTGAAAGAGAGCGAACTTAGGCCCGCTTTGCGCTGCTATGTGATATGGGGCATAGAGCCAGTGGGCCGGACGCGTGAACCCTTGTGATACCTTGCACAAGCGCCGGAGGGGAGCTCCTACCCGAGTCACCGTCAGCGGTCGACCATCCGTCCACGGTGATCCGGACCAGCACCCTCGGGGCGTCCTCGCACACTCGCCCAAGAACCACGACGTCCTCGGAGACGCCATGTCCCAAGCCACGCAGCGTAGCGTGCCGGGCCGAGCCGTGACCGTGAGCGAAGCCATGCTCAAGGTGCTGCGGATCGGTCTCCTCGGCGCTCTCGCGGCCGCGGTGTTGGCGGGCGCCATCGGCTACGGAGTGGACGGCGGGGCCGGGTTGGCGGGTGGTCTGCTGGGCATCGCCGTACCCGTGGGGTTCCTCGGCGTCACCGCCGTCGTCGGTCTGGTGACCGCGCGACTGGCCCCGCAGCAGCTGGGAGCCGCTGTCCTGGGTTCTTGGTTGGTCAAGATCATTCTTCTTGTCATCGTGCTCTGGGTGCTCCAGGGGCAGGACTTCTCCCGCTGGATGTTCTTCGGCGCGTTCCTGGTGGGCACCTTCGGCTTCCTCGGCTTGGAGGCGTCCGTACTGTTCCGCTCCCGTCTCGCCTACGTCGAGATCCGGGCTGAGCAGGGCGGCGACTCCGGGGGAGGGGGGCGGTGACGGGTAAAGTAAAGCGTTGGTATATTCGTGGGGCGGAAAGCAGTTGCTGGGCGGGCCGGAACGGCAGCTCTCAGGGACTGACCCCTCATCGTCGGTCCGGGCCGGACATGCCGGGCGTGGAAGCGCCGGGCTCCGACATGGCAGCGCGCCGGAGGCACGACTTCCTGATCGGACCGGCTGCCGGTTACACCGGCGTGCGACCAACCCTGTTTGTCATGTACGGCTGCAGCTGAAGCTACCTTCGGCCCTTCAAATCTGGAGCAAACGCTGAACGCGCATGCGCTGACCCAAACGCCGCTCGCAGCGGACAACGGCGGCGGCTTCCACGCGCCGTCCATCGCCGATTTCTTCCCCGACGCGGTGCTGTTCGAGGGAACGATCTTCGAGCTTACTCGTATCCGCATCGCCCTCGTGCTGATGACGCTGCTGATCGCGGCGCTGTTCGCCATCGCCATGCGCAACCCGCAGCGCGTGCCGCGCGGCGGGCAGAACGTGGCTGAAGTCGCCATCGACTTCGTCCGCAACACGGTCGCCTCGGAGAGCCTGGGCAAGAAGGAGGGGAACCGGTACCTCCCGTACCTGGTGACCCTCTTCTTCTTCGTCCTCGGCGCCAACGTCCTCGCCATCACGCCCGGTGTGGACATCGCGGCGAGCTCCACGATCGGGCTCCCGTTCCTGCTCGCCATGCTGACCTGGCTGATCTACCACGTGCAGGGCATCCGCGAGCACGGCGTCTTCGGCTACATCAAGGTGCAGACCGTCGTACCGGGCGTCCCCAAGCTGCTCGCGCCGGTGGTGATCCTCCTGGAGGCCCTCCAGGCGCTGATCATCCGGCCGTTCTCGCTGATGCTGCGACTGATGGCCAACATGATGGCCGGGCACATCCTGCTCGTCCTGTTCTTCAGCGGCGCCTCGTACCTGCTGCTGCACGGCGAGGGGCTGCTCCCCGTCGCCGGTGCGGGATCCGCGGTGATGGGCCTTCTCTTCACCGGCTTCGAACTCTTCGTCGCAGCGCTGCAGGCATACATCTTCACGCTGCTCACCGCGATGTACATCAACATGGCGATCGGCCACGAACACTGACCTCGCGGACTGACCCGACGTGGCGGCAACTCCCCGTCGTCACGCCACACCATGGAAGGAAACACAGTGAGCAACATCCTTGCCGCGACCAACGCCGTCTCGGGTAACCTCAACGCCATCGGTTACGGCCTTGCGGCTATCGGCCCCGGCATCGGCCTCGGCATCATGGTCGGCAAGACCATCGAGGGTATGGCCCGCCAGCCTGAGGCGGCCCCGCTGCTCCGCAGCACCATGTTCCTCGGTCTCGCCTTCATCGAGGTTCTCGCCCTGATCGGCCTTGTCGCCGGCTTCCTCTTCAAGTGATCACGATGATGACGACGACACCGCTGGCCGCGAAGACGCCTGAGGGTCTTGAGATCCTCTTCCCGGCCGGACCAGACCTTTTCTGGGGCGCCGTCTGCTTCGTCATCCTCTTCGGCGTCCTGTGGAAGCTCGTGCTTCCCAAGGCCCAGAAGGCGCTGGCGGACCGCACGGATGCCATCGAGGGCGGGATCGAGCGCGCCGAGGCCGCCCAGGCCGAGGCCGAGAGCGTGCTGGAGCAGTACAAGGCCCAGCTCGCCGAGGCGCGGCACGAGGCCGCGCGCCTGCGCCAGGAGGCGCAGGAGCAGGGCGCCGCGCTGATCGCCGAGATGCGCGCCGAGGGCCAGCGGCAGCGTGAGGAGATCATCGCCGCCGGCCACGCCCAGGTCGAGATCGACCGCAAGCAGGCCGCGCGCCTGCTGCGCCAGGACGTGGGCAAGCTCGCCACCGACCTGGCCAGCAAGGTCGTCGGGGAGTCCCTCGAGGACCAGGCCCGGCAGAGCCGTGTGATCGACCGCTTCCTCGACCAGCTCGACAACGAGGACGACGGCGCGACGAAGGCCGAGGCCAGCCGATGAACGGAGCGAGCCGCGAGGCACTGGCCTCCGCGCGCGAGCGTCTCGAGGCGCTGACGGACAGCACGTCCGTCGACCCCGCGAAGCTCGCCGAGGAGCTGGCCGCCGTCACGAGCCTGCTCGACCGTGAGGTGTCCCTGCGTCGGGTCCTCACCGACCCGGCGCAGTCGGGCACCCGCAAGGCGGAACTGGCCCAGCGTCTGCTGGGCGGCCAGGTCGGCGGCGAGACCTCCGATCTCGTCTCCGGCATGGTCCGGTCCCGCTGGTCGAGCTCGCGCGACCTGGTGGACGGGATCGAGGAGCTGGCGGACACCGCCGACCTCATCGCGGCCGAGCGGGCGGGCACGCTGGACGACGTCGAGGACGAGCTGTTCCGGTTCAGCCGGATCGTCTCCTCCTCGCCGGAGCTGCGTTCCGCCCTGACCGACCAGCGCGCCGGCGAAGCGGCCAAGGCCGAACTACTGAACAGGCTGCTGAACGGGCGGACCTCGCCGGTCACCGAGCGTCTGGTGGTGCGCCTTGTCGCACAGCCGCGTGGACGTAGTCTTGAAGGAGGGCTGGACGCCCTCACCAAGCTGTCCGCAGCGCGTCGGAACCGGGTGGTGGCCGTGGTCACCTCGGCGGTGCCCCTCAGCGACCAGCAGAAAGAGCGTCTCGGTGCGGGCCTGGCCCGGCTCTACGGCCGGCAGGTCCACCTGAACCTCGACGTGGACCCGGCGGTCCTCGGCGGGGTCTCGGTGCGCATCGGTGACGAGGTCATCAACGGGACCGTCGCGGACCGCCTGGACAGGGCGACCCGGCGGATGACCGGCTGACCGGCCAGCAACAGAAGAAGCAGTTTCGCGGCCCGCGTTGGGCCGTAGCCGCTGTGACATCTCGGGGGGCGACCCCCGTAACCCCCAGAGAACACTTCGGGCCCAACAAGGAGAGCAGGGAACCCAGATGGCGGAGCTCACGATCCGGCCGGAGGAGATCCGGGACGCGCTGGAGAACTTCGTCCAGGCGTACGAGCCGGACGCGGCCTCGCGCGAGGAGGTCGGTACGGTCAGCGTTGCCGGCGACGGCATCGCGAAGATCGAGGGACTGCCCTCGACCATGGCGAACGAGCTGCTGAAGTTCGAGGACGGCACCCTCGGCCTCGCCCTCAACCTCGAGGAGCGCGAGATCGGTGCGGTCGTCCTCGGCGAGTTCAGCGGGATCGAGGAGGGGCAGTCGGTCAACCGCACCGGCGAGGTCCTCTCCGTCCCGGTCGGCGAGGGATACCTCGGCCGGGTCGTGGACCCGCTGGGCAGCCCGATCGACGGCCTCGGCGAGATCGAGTCGGAGGGCCGCCGCGCCCTGGAGCTGCAGGCTCCCACGGTGATGCAGCGCAAGTCGGTGCACGAGCCGATGGAGACCGGCTACAAGGCCGTCGACGCGATGACCCCGATCGGCCGCGGACAGCGCCAGCTGATCATCGGCGACCGGCAGACCGGCAAGACCGCTCTCTGCGTCGACACCATCATCAACCAGCGCGACAACTGGCGCTCGGGCGACCCGGAGAAGCAGGTCCGCTGCATCTACGTCGCCGTCGGCCAGAAGGGCTCCACCATCGCCTCGGTGCGCGGCGCCCTGGAGGAGGCCGGTGCGCTGGAGTACACCACCATCGTCGCCGCTCCGGCGTCCGACCCGGCGGGCTTCAAGTACCTGGCCCCCTACACCGGCTCCGCCATCGGCCAGCACTGGATGTACCAGGGCAAGCACGTCCTGATCGTCTTCGACGACCTCTCGAAGCAGGCCGACGCCTACCGCGCCGTCTCCCTGCTGCTACGCCGCCCGCCGGGCCGTGAGGCCTACCCGGGTGACGTCTTCTACCTGCACTCCCGGCTGCTGGAGCGCTGCGCCAAGCTCTCCGACGAACTGGGCAAGGGCTCGATGACCGGCCTGCCGATCGTCGAGACCAAGGCGAACGACGTCTCGGCGTTCATTCCGACCAACGTCATCTCCATCACCGACGGCCAGTGCTTCCTGGAGTCGGACCTGTTCAACGCTGGTCAGCGGCCGGCGCTGAACGTCGGTATCTCCGTCTCCCGAGTCGGCGGTTCGGCCCAGCACAAGGCGATGAAGCAGGTCTCCGGGCGGCTCCGGGTCGACCTCGCGCAGTTCCGTGAGCTGGAGGCGTTCGCCGCCTTCGGTTCCGACCTGGACGACGCCTCCAAGGCGGCGCTCGCCCGTGGACAGCGCATGGTGGAGCTGCTCAAGCAGGGCCAGTACGCGCCGTTCTCCACCGAGGACGAGGTCGTCTCCATCTGGGCCGGCACCACCGGCAAGATGGACGACGTGCCGGTCGAGGACATCCGTCGCTTCGAGCGGGAGCTGCTGGACTACCTCCACCGCGAGCACAAGGGCCTGATGACCAGCATCGTCGAGGGCGGCAAGATGTCCGACGACACCCTCACGGCGCTCGGTGACGCGGTGGAGACCTTCAAGAAGCAGTTCGAGACCTCGGACGGCAAGCTGCTGGGCGAGGCCTGAGCATGGGTGCCCAGACCAGGGTCTACAAGCGGCGGATCAAATCCGTCACTGCGACCAAGAAGATCACCAGGGCGATGGAGATGATCGCCGCCTCGCGCATCGTCAAGGCGCAGCGCAAGGTGGCCGCCTCCGAGCCGTACGCGAAGGAGCTCACCCGCGCGGTGACCGCCGTCGCGTCCGGTGCCCAGACCGAGCACCGCCTGCTCAAGGAGGCCGAGAACCCCAAGCGCGCCGCGGTGCTCCTGATCACCAGCGACCGGGGTCTGGCCGGCGGCTACAACTCCAACGCCATCAAGGCCGCGGAGGCGCTCACCAACCGGCTGGCCGGCGAGGGCAAGGAAGTCGTCCACCACGTCATCGGCCGCAAGGGCGTGACGTACTACGACTTCCGGCAGCGCCCGGTCGAGAAGAGCTGGATCGGCTTCTCGGACAGCCCGGAGTACGCGGACGCGAAGCAGGTCGCGGCTCCGCTGATCGAGGCGATCACCCGGGACACCGAGACCGAGGGCGGCGTCGACGAGCTGTACATCGTCTACACCGAGTTCGTCTCGATGATGACGCAGTCGCCGGTGGAGCGCCGGATGCTGCCGCTCACCGAGGACGCCGTGGCCGCAGAGGGCGCGAAACTCGAGAAGGGCTCGGAGGTCCTCCCGCTCTACGAGTTCGAGCCATCGGCCGAGGATGTGCTGGACGCGCTGCTGCCGCGGTACGTCGAGAGCCGCATCTACAACGCACTGCTCCAGGCGGCGGCGTCGAAGCACGCGGCCACCCGCCGTGCGATGAAGTCGGCGACCGACAACGCCGAGGAGCTCATCAAGTCGCTGACGCGGCTAGCCAACGCGGCCCGACAGGCCGACATCACCCAGGAAATCAGCGAGATCGTCGGTGGCGCGAGCGCACTGGCCGACGCTTCTGCGGGGAGTGACCGATAACCATGACCACCACTGTTGAGACGGTCGCGACCGGCCGCGTGGCACGGGTCATCGGCCCGGTCGTCGACGTGGAGTTCCCCGTCGACGCCATGCCGGAGATCTACAACGCGCTGACCGTGCAGGTCGCCGACCCGTCGGCGGACGGCGAACTGAAGACCCTGACCCTCGAGGTCGCCCAGCACCTCGGTGAGGGGCTGGTCCGCGCGATCTCCATGGAGCCGACCGACGGCCTGGTCCGCCAGGCCTCGGTGACGGACACCGGTGAGGGCATCACCGTGCCCGTCGGCGATGTGACCAAGGGCCGGGTGTTCAACACCCTGGGCCACATCCTGAACGAGCCGGAGGCCGAGTCCGAGGTCACCGAGCGGTGGCCGATCCACCGCAAGGCCCCCGACTTCGACCAGCTCGAGTCCAAGACCGAGATGTTCGAGACCGGCCTGAAGGTCGTCGACCTCCTCACCCCGTACGTCAAGGGTGGAAAGATCGGCCTGTTCGGTGGCGCGGGTGTGGGCAAGACCGTCCTCATCCAGGAGATGATCATGCGTGTGGCCAAGCTGCACGAGGGCGTCTCCGTGTTCGCCGGTGTCGGTGAGCGCACCCGTGAGGGCAACGACCTCATCGAGGAGATGGCCGAGTCCGGCGTGCTGCCGCAGACCGCGCTCGTCTTCGGCCAGATGGACGAGCCTCCGGGCACCCGTCTGCGGGTCGCGCTGGCCGGTCTGACCATGGCGGAGTACTTCCGCGATGTGCAGAAGCAGGACGTGCTGTTCTTCATCGACAACATCTTCCGCTTCACCCAGGCCGGTTCCGAGGTCTCCACGCTGCTCGGCCGGATGCCCTCCGCGGTGGGCTACCAGCCGAACCTCGCGGACGAGATGGGCCTCCTCCAGGAGCGCATCACCTCCACCCGTGGCCACTCGATCACCTCGATGCAGGCGATCTACGTGCCCGCGGACGACCTCACCGACCCGGCGCCGGCGACCACCTTCGCCCACCTGGACGCCACCACGGTGCTCTCCCGGCCGATCTCCGAGAAGGGCATCTACCCGGCGGTGGACCCGCTGGACTCCACCTCCCGGATCCTGGACCCGCGGTACATCTCGCAGGAGCACTACGACTGCGCCATGCGCGTCAAGGGCATCCTGCAGAAGTACAAGGACCTCCAGGACATCATCGCCATCCTCGGTATGGACGAGCTCGGTGAGGAGGACAAGCTCACCGTGAACCGCGCCCGGCGGATCGAGCGCTTCCTGTCGCAGAACACCCACGCGGCGAAGCAGTTCACCGGTCTGGACGGGTCGGACGTCCCGCTGGACGAGTCGATCGCGGCGTTCAACGCGATCGCCGACGGCGAGTACGACCACTTCCCGGAGCAGGCGTTCTTCATGTGCGGTGGCCTGGACGACCTCAAGGCCAAGGCCAAGGAGCTCGGCGTCTCCTGACGCACCCGGTGACCGGGGGCGGTCCTCGCCCCCGGTCACCGAGCGAGGTGCGAACTCGCTATTCTTTAATCCACAGTCCCTTTCCGGACACCTGCCACGGCAGGTAAGAACCGAGGAGCCACGTTGGCTGCTGAGCTGCACGTCGAGCTGGTCGCCGCGGACCGCAGTGTCTGGTCCGGCGAGGCCACCCTTGTCGTCGCGCGCACCACCTCGGGTGACATCGGCGTCATGCCCGGCCACCAGCCGCTGCTCGGTGTGTTGGAGTCCGGCCCGGTGAACATCCGCACGAGCGACGGCGGCACGGTCGTCGCCGCGGTGCACGGCGGCTTCATCTCCTTCGCCGATGACAAGCTCTCGCTGCTCGCCGAGGTCGCGGAACTCTCCGAGGAGATCGACGTCGCGCGCGCCGAGCGGGCGCTGGAGATCGCGAAGTCGGAGACGAACAAGGCCGCCGAGCGGCGCGCGGAGGTACGACTGGCCGCTGCCATCGGCGGTGGCTGATCACGCCCGGCGACACATACGCACCTCAGCCGCGGACTGCCCGGAAAACTCCGGGAGGGTCCGCGGCTGAGGTAGTGCAAGAGGTCATACTGGTCCCGGAGACAAGGCGAGGAGGTCGGTGCGGATGGCCCTCGCTCTGGGGGTGAGCGGCGCGTTCGTCGCGCTGGTGCTGTTGGGGCTCTTCGTCTTCGGTCTGCGGAGGCGACTGATCCAGCGGTCAGGCGGAACGTTTGACTGCAGTGTGCGCTGGGACGTGACCGCCGAAGAAGCCGAGGCGAACGGCAAGGGCTGGGCCTACGGCGTGGCCCGCTACAACGGTGACCAGGTCGAGTGGTTCCGGATCTTCTCCTATGCGCCCCGCCCCAGGCGCATCCTGGAACGCTCCGAGATCGAGGTGCTCGCCCGGCGTACCCCGCGTGGCGAGGAGGAGCTGGCGCTGCTCTCGGACTCGGTGGTGCTCGGGTGTCTGCACCGCTCCACCCGACTGGAACTGGCGATGAGCGAGGACGCGCTGACCGGCTTCCTCGCCTGGTTGGAAGCCGCACCTCCCGGCCAGCGGGTCAACGTGGCCTGAGGCCGGCAGAGCCTCGGGAACGGAGCCTCCAGGCCGATGCGGCCGAGGTGTCCGAGCCGGTCACGGTGCCCGTGTCCCCGGAGTCCGGAGTGCGCGGGCCGTCGAGTGAGGGACGCCCCGCGCCGGGTCCGAGTGCGTCCGGCTTGCCCCAGTCGGGGAGGCGCCGGCCGTGGCTGCCGGCCGGCGCCCCGGGCGCTTCCGCGGAGATCAGCCCGGTGGTGGGGGTCAGCGTTCTCCGCCCGGTACCCAGAGGACGTCCCCGAGCTCTCGGTTCGCCGTCCTGGCGAGGATGAACAGCAGGTCGGAGAGGCGGTTGAGGTAGGTCGCGGTGAGCGCGTTCATGGTCTCCCCGTGCTCCTCCAGCGCTGCCCAGGTCGAGCGCTCCGCTCGGCGGACCACGGTGCAGGCCTGGTGGAGCAGCGCGGCCCCGGCGGTGCCGCCCGGCAGGATGAAGCTGCGGAGCTTCTCCAGGCCCTTCAGGAAGCGGTCGCAGTCCGCCTCCAGCTTGTCGACATAGGACTGCTCGACGCGGAGCGGTGGGTACTCCGGGTTCTCGACCACCGGTGTGGCCAGATCCGCGCCGACATCGAACAGGTCGTTCTGCACTCGGGTGAGGACCTTGACCACCTCCTCGGAGAGCGAGCCCAGCGCGATCGCCGTGCCGATGACCGCATTGGCCTCGTTGGCGTCGGCGTAGGCGGCGATCCGCAGGTCGGTCTTGGCGGTGCGGCTCATGTCGCCCAGAGCGGTGGTGCCGTCATCACCGGTGCGGGTGTAGATGCGCGTCAGGTTGACCATGCCCGGAGCTTACGGGGTGGCTCCCGCTCCCAGGCGGACCCTCCGGACCTCCACCGCGGCGCCGTCCCCGGGGTCTCCGGGCGGGGCGGCCGGCGTCCTCCGCGGCCTGCACCGCAGCCGGACGGGGCCTCAACTCCGTTGCCGACGGCGGGAGACGGCGAACCCGATGTGATGTCCGTCATGTGAGACGTGACGCGCATCTCTTCTCGTTCTCCTGGGCGCGCCGGGGCACTAAGGTCCGCGTAACAGACATGAACAGCGCGTAAGGGGAGTGCATTGGCCAGGAAGCTCGCCGTCATCGGAGCCGGACTCATGGGGTCCGGTATCGCCCAGGTCTCGGCTCAGGCGGGCTGGGACGTCGTCCTCCGCGACATCACCGACGAGGCGCTCTCCCGGGGCATGGACGGCATCAAGGCCTCGTACGACAAGTTCGTGTCGAAGGGGAAGCTGGCGGAAGCGGACGCCGAGGCCGCGCTCGGGCGGATCACCACCACCACCGAGCTGGAAGCGGTGGCGGACGCCGACGTCGTCGTCGAGGCCGTCTTCGAGAAGATCGAGGTCAAGCAGGAGATCTTCCGGGCCCTCGACGGCCTCGCCAAGGACGGCGCGGTGCTGGCGTCCAACACCTCGGCCATTCCGATCACCAAGATCGCCGCGGTGACCGAGCGGCCGGAGAGCGTGGTCGGCACGCACTTCTTCTCGCCGGTCCCGATGATGGCGCTCTGCGAGCTGGTGCGCGGCTACAAGACCAGTGACGAAACCCTGGCCAGTGCCCGGGAGTTCGCCGAGAGCACCGGCAAGACCTGCATCGTGGTCAACCGCGACGTGGCCGGGTTCGTCACCACGCGGCTCATCTCGGCGCTCGTCGTCGAGGCGGTGAAGCTGCACGAGTCGGGGGTGGCCACCGCCGAGGACATCGACACCGCCTGCCGTCTCGGCTTCGGACACGCCATGGGGCCGCTGGCCACCGCCGACCTCACCGGTGTGGACATCCTGCTGCACGCCACCGGCAACATCTACACCGAGTCGCAGGACGAGAAGTTCGCTCCGCCGGAGAGCATGCGGCGCATGGTCGACGCGGGCGACATCGGCCGGAAGAGCGGACAGGGCTTTTATCGGCACTGATGTCTGTCATCCCCGAAGGTTCACTCCCAGGGATGATTTCGGTATCGGTTCGCTCACAGGCGGCCACTTTGCCGTGCGAGAGGCAGTCAGTTCTGTAGACCTTGACCATACGAACGCAGCAGATCCGGGAGCACACATGCACATCAGGGGCGACCACTCCGAGCTGGTCGTCGGGGGCCGCCTCGACGTCCACAGCGCGGCGGACGCCCGTACGGCCCTGCACACCGCGGTGGACTCCGGAGACGGCGACCTCGTGCTCGACCTGACCGGACTCGACTCCTGGGACGCCACCGGGCTGGGCGTCATCATGGGGGTCCACCGCAGGGCGGGCCGGGTCAACCGACGGTTGGTACTCCGAGGGGTACCCGCCCAGATGCAACGGCTGCTGGTCGCCACCCGACTGCATCGGATCCTGGCCATCGAGGGCGGCATCGAGACGGAGTCGCTCCCCCGGGTCTGACCCCGGGGAGGCCGGCCGCCGACCGACCGGGAACCCCGGGGGGAGTACGTCGCGGTGGAACAGCGGTCACAACCGTTCCGAAACCGGGAAGAACCGGTCGGTCTGCCACCCCTCGCTGCACGGAGCGGCCGTTACGGTCTAGGGTTCGGATTCCCGACGCAGAGAGACAGGCCGCGACGGGCGCCGGGCCGGAATCGATCGCCCGAAGGCTCCCGACACCCGACGTCCGGAACGGGACCGGCCAGGGGGCGGACGGCACGCGACGCATCTGGGAGCTTCACCGATGGACCCGAACAACCCTGGACCGGACGACTCCGGCCACGAGAGCGACGAGGGCGCCGTGGGCGCGCCGGGTGAGTCCGGTGCCGACCGGTCCGGCGGTTCCGAGCAGCGACCGGTCCGGGCCGTACGGCTCAACGCCGGGGAGTTCCTGCTGACCGTCAACCCCGTCGACGGCAGTGAGATCGAGCCCTGCCCGCCAGGGGAGCGTCCGCCGCAGCCGGAGCGCCGAAGCCCGGAGCAGCGGGAGGCGCGGCAGCGAGCCGCCCGCCCCGCCCTGCCCACCGCGGGCCGCCCCGTGCAGCCGTTGCTGACGGGCCGTGATGAGGAACGGGCCCGGCTGGTCCAGTTGCTCTCCCGGGGCCGCTCGGTGCGGCTCAGCGGCCGGCCCGGTGTCGGGCGCAGCTCGCTGCTGGACGTCGTCGCGGAGGAGTGCGCCGGGCTCGCCCCGGACGGGGTGATACGCCTCTCCGGCCATCGGCGCACCCCCGCCGACCTTCTCTACGAGTTGTTCGCCGTAGTCCACCACGCTCCCCTGTACCGCCCCGACCACGGCGAGCTCACCGAGCTGCTGCGCGAGGTCGGCGCCGTGGTGGTGATCGACGACGTGGAATTCGGCGGGGGCGCGCTGGACGAACTCCTGGACGCCGCACCCGAGTGCGCGTTCCTGGTGGCGGCCACCTCCGACGTACCGCCGCCCGCAGCGGCCTCCTACCTGGAGGAGATGCACCTCTCGGGGCTTCCCCGGGCGCCCTCGCTCGACCTCCTCCAAGGGCTCGTCGGACGGCCGCTCACCGAGGCGGAGACCGAGTGGGCGGCCGGGGTCTGGCGGGAGGCCGAGGGGCTGCCGCTGCGTCTGGTCCAGGCCGCGGCGCTGCTCAGGCAGCGGGACGCCCGTGGCGGGAGCGCCGGCCCCGAGGCACTGGAAACCGACCCACTGCCCGGCCCCGAGGAGTCCGCCGCCCCGGCCGCCCGGCTCGCCTCCGGACTCGGAGCGACGGCGCGCGAGGCGCTGCGGTTCGCCGTGGCGCTCGGCGGTGAGTGCCCGGACCAAGCCCATCTCCCGGCCCTCGCCGGCGACACCCGGGCCGAGGCATCGCTCGGGGAACTGCTCGCGTCCGGTCTGATCAGTCCGGTCGGCACGCACTACCGGCTCGCCCCCGGGGTGCTGGAGCAACTGGAGCGCGCGGGGTACGCCGACGGCGCGGTCGGCCGGGCGCATATCGCCGCCCAGCACTACGCCTGGTGGGCGGGGCACCCCTCGGTCAGCCCGGAGCGCACCGCCGCCGAAGCGGACGCCATCCTCGCGGCGGCCGCCACGTTGCTGGGCGGCCGCGGGGAGTCGGGCAATCCGAGCGCGGCGGTGCTGCTGGCCCGGACGGCCGCGCCGGCCTTCGCCGCCGGATGCCTCTGGAGCGCCTGGGAGCGGGTCCTCCGGCACGGCCAGGAAGCCGCGCGGCTGGCCGGCGAGGTGGCCGAGGAGGCCTACTTCCACCACGAACTGGGTGTGCTGGCCCTGTGCACGGGCAATCTCGAACGGGCCCGCGCGGAGCTGGAGGCATCGATAGGGCTGCGCGGCGTCCTCGCGGACAAACGCGGAGCCGTCGCGGGACGGCGTGCTCTCGCCCTCGTCGGGGACAAGGCGGCCGGGCTCGTCCACGGCGCCCGGGTGGGAGGCGGGGGAGAACCGCCGGAGCCGGACCCCGAGGCGTGGGCGGCGTCGCCGCCCGACGGCATACCCACCGCCGTGCTCCCCTGGGAGACGGACGAAGCGGTCACCGTCGTCAACCAGAGCGCGGCCCCCGTGGGTGAGGAGCCGGCGAAGCCGAGCGACCACCAGCCGGGGAACGGCCGGCTGGCCTTCCTTCGGGGCGCCCGACGGAACATGGTCGCGGTGGGCACCGGGGTGGTGCTGGCCGCGGTGCTCGGCGCGGTGGTGACGCTCGGCACCGTCTACGACGACGACGAGGAGCCCCCGGGCCGGGTCGGATCGGAGCAGTCCGCGGACGCTGAGAACGGCGACGACGACGGTGTCGTGGGCGAGCCGAGCCGGACCTCGGAGAGTGAGCCGGGGCCCAGTGGCAGCGCTTCGGGCGGCACCGAGCCGTCGGAGAGCCCCAGCGCTTCCGAGAGCAGCGGGGAGACCGAGGAACCGACCGACAGCGGAAGCCCCAGCGACTCCAAGCCGACCAAGAGCGGTAAACCCGGTGACTCCGGGGGCCCGGGCGGTGGCGGCGAGAAGCCCACGGACAAGCCGAGCGAGCCGACCGACGAGCCGAGCGAGCCGACCGACGAGCCGAGCGACCCCGGAGAGGAGCCCACTTCACCGCCGCCGACGAGTTCGCCCAGCGGCAGCACGTCCATGAGCGCCACCGAGCCCGCGCCCAGTTCCTCGGGGACCGGAAGCAACACCCCGCCGAGCCCTTCGGCGAGCGCCTCCCGTGAACCCTCCCACCGCACGGAGGGTGCCTCGACGGGGGCACCGACAACCGGGGGCACCTCCACCGCCGGGACGTCCTCCCGGCCCGGCGGCACCGCCTCGGGGACTCCGTCGGACGCGCGCGGCACCGCCCCCACGGCCTCCGGTGGCGCTGTCGGCTAGTCGGCTGCACCACAGGGTTCCGCCGGTGGCGGACCGGCCTGTTGTGCACACCGACCGGCGTCTCCTCCCGATACCGCTGCGTCCACAACTCCGGCCGGACCCCAGCGAAGTGACGTGACTCACATCCGGTCACAGCGGTCGTCCACGCGGTGTCTTGATGCCGAACACCGAAACGGAGGAGGCGCTGTGACTGGAAACATCCACGTGGTCGTGGTCGGCGGCGGATACGCCGGTGTGATGGCCGCGAACCGGATGACGATGCGCGACGACGTGACCGTGACGCTGGTCAACCCGCGCCGGGAATTCGTCCACCGGGTCCGTTTGCACCAACTGGTGGGCGGGTCCGACGCCGCGGTCGTCGCCTACCAGGAGGTCCTGGCCGAGGGAGTCCGGCTGGCGGTCGACACCGTGACCCGGATCGACGCCCCCGCGCGCCGGGTGACGCTGGCGGCCGACGGCAGGCTCGACTACGACTACCTGATATACGCCGTGGGCAGTGGTGGCACCGAACTGAGCGTGCCGGGGGCCGCTGAGTTCGCCCATCCGATCGGCACCCTGGAAGCGGCACAGCGGCTGCGCACGGTCCTCGACGCCGCCCCCGCGGCGGCCCCGGTGACGGTGGTCGGCGCCGGTCCCACGGGCATCGAGACCGCGGCAGAGTTGGCCGAGCAGGGCCGCCGGGTGACCCTGGTCTGTGGCGGGGTCCTCGGCCCCTACCTGCACAGCCGGGGGCGACGCTCGGTCGCGAAGCGGCTTGCCCAGCTGGGCGTTTCGGTCATCGACGGCTCCGGAGCGAAGGTGACGGCGGTGACCCGCGACGCCGTGCGCTTCGCCGACGGCCGCGAGCTGCCGAGCGAGATCACCGTCTGGAGCGTCGGCTTCGGTGTGCCCGACCTCGCCGCGCGCAGCGGGCTGAGCACCGACGCCGTGGGACGCCTGCTCACGGACGAGACGCTGACGAGCATGGACGACCCGCGCATCGTCGCCGCCGGGGACTCGGCGGCACCGTCCGGCCTGCCGCTGCGGATGAGCTGTCTGAACGCGATACCGCTGGGCGCGCGGGCCGCCGACACCGTGCTCAGCCGACTCGCGGGTGATCAGCCGAAGAACCTCCACCAGTCGTTCTACGCCCAGTGCGTCAGCCTGGGCCGGAAAGCGGGTATCTACCAGTTCGCGAACAGGTCCGATGTCGCGGTGTGGCTGCACATCGACGACGGCCTGGGCGCCAGGATCAAGGAACTGGTCTGCAAGGGCATTCCCAAGCACCTGGCGGACGAGGCGAACAAGCCCGGTTCCTTCAGCCTGCACCGCGCTCCGGGAGGCGTCGCGAAACGACGGAAGCTGCTGCGTGCCAGCCGCGCCGAGGTGCGGGCCGCCGTCGATCGGGCAGCGTGACCGGTGCGGACCGCGCGGCACTTGCCGCGGACGCGGCCGCGGGAACTCGCCGTGCCCCAGAAGAAGGATGAGAGATGAGCGGCCACATCGCTGATCCGGTGACCGACGCCTTCCTCGCCCACCGCAACCTGCTCTTCACCGTCGCCTACGAGATGCTCGGATCGGCGGCCGACGCCGAGGACGTTCTCCAGGAGACCTGGCTGCGGTGGAACAAGGTGGACCTGGAGCGGGTACGCGACCAGCGCGCCTACCTGGTCCGGATCACCACCCGCCAGTCGCTCAACCGGCTGCGCACCCTGGCTCGCCGCCGGGAGGCATACGTCGGCCCCTGGCTGCCCGAGCCGCTGCTCACCGCACCGGACGTGGCCGAGGACGTCGAGCTCGCCGAGAGCGTGTCGATGGCGTTGATGCTCGTTCTCGAGACGCTGTCGCCGACCGAACGCGCCGTCTTCGTGCTGCGTGAGGTCTTCGACATCGGCTACGAAGAGATCGCGGCCGCCGTCGACAAGAGCCCCGCGGCCGTCCGTCAGATCGCCAGCCGCGCTCGCCGCCACGTCGACGCCCGCCGCCCCCGCCGGTCGGTCTCCCGGAACGAGGGCCGGACGGTTCTGCAGTCGTTCCGGCGCGCGATCGAAACCGGGGACCCGCAGGCTCTCCTCGAAGTGCTCGCCCCGGAGGTCGTCCTGATGAGCGACGGCGGCGGTATCAAGCACGCCGCACTGCGGCCGATCACCGGCGCCGAGCAGGTGGCCCGCATGTTCGCCGGCGGCATCGGCAAGCTCAAAGGCGCGCTCGCCACCGAACCGACCGTGGTCAACGGTGACCTGGCGCTCCTCGTCCGTCTGGACGGCGAGCTCGACGGCGTCATGGCGATCCGCGTCGAGGGTGCTCGCATCACCGGCCTCTACTACGTCCGCAACCCGGAGAAACTCTCCCACGTCGCGTCGGCCACCCCGCTGACTCTGCGCTGAGAGGCCGGCGTGCAGGCGATCCACGCCGGCCGGAAGCCCGCTTCACCGGTTCGGGCAAGGAAGGCGCGACACCTTTCCGGGCGCGTTGGTACTTCCGCGCGGCCGGGAGGGGACGGCGCGGGCTGACTGTCGCCCCGTGGCCCCAGGAGAGTCAGAAGAGACGGAGCTTGTCGTCCTCGATGCCGCGCAGCGCGTCGTAGTCGAGGACCACGCAGCCGATTCCCCGGTCGGTGGCCAGCACCCGGGCCTGCGGTTTGATCTCCTGGGCGGCGAAGACGCCCTTGACCGGTGCCAGATGCGGGTCCCGGTTGAGGAGTTCCAGGTAGCGGGTGAGCTGCTCCACCCCGTCGATCTCGCCTCGCCGTTTGATCTCCACGGCCACTGTGCCGCCGTCGGCGTCCCGGCAGAGGATGTCCACCGGGCCGATGGCGGTGGGGTATTCACGCCGAATCAGGGAGTAACCATCGCCGATGGTTTCAATCCGGTCGGCGAGGAGCTCCTGCAGGTGGGCCTCGACCCCGTCCTTGATGAGGCCCGGGTCCACACCGAGTTCATGGGAGGAGTCATGCAGCACTTCCTCCATGGTGATGATCAGCTTCTCGCCGGCCTTGTTCTCCACCGTCCATACCCGGTCATCGCCCTCTTTGAGGGTGCACGGCGGAGACATCCAGTTCAGGGGTTTGTAGGCACGGTCGTCCGCGTGGACGGAGACACTGCCATCGGCCTTGACCAGGATGAGCCGTGGCGCGGATGGGAGGTGGGCGGTGAGCCGGCCCGCGTAGTCCACGGAGCACCGGGCGATGACGAGACGCATGGTCGGTCACGCTACTCGACAGCCCGGTCTCCGCGCGATTCGCCCTGGATGAGCCCGTTCGGAAATGGCTGGTTGTGTGTCCGTTCTCCTGGTGCGCGTGCTCTGACCGGCATAACGTGGAAGCAGGAAGTCGCGGTTTCTGTACTCAGTGTCACCATCCTCAGGAATCCCTGCCCGCAAGACCCCGTAGACCGGGGTCGCGAGAGGAGAACCCATGTCGCTCGACGTCTCACCGGCCCTGCTCGAGAAGGCCGAGCGAGGCGAGGTCGACGAAGCGGAATTCGTCGACTGCGTCCGGAACTCCCTGCCCTACGCATGGGAGATGATCAGCTCTCTGGTGGCCCGGCTCAAAGTGGACGGCGGGGAGTTCGCCGACAACCAGGTGCCGCCGCCCGACGAGCAGGCGCGCGGCCAACTGCTCCGTGCGATGGCCAGTGACGCGATACGCGGTGCACTCCAGCGGCACTTCGGGGTACGCCTGGCCTTCCAGAACTGCCATCGGGTGGCGGTCTTCCCGCTCGACCCCGAGGCTGACGACCGTCTGGCACGGTTCACCTCGGTGCGGGGGCAACTGCTGAACCAGTCGCCGTTGTTGCGGGACTGCTGAACCGTTCCCGCTGCCGCTCCGTGCCTCGCCTCGGTGCGATACGGGGTGACAGCAGGACCAGTCGCTCCGGCCCCTGACTACCAGCCAGGGACCGGAGCGGCTGGTCCGCCGGGGATGCCCTTCAGGAGAGCAGTGGCAGTACCTCTGCGCCCAGTCGCCGGACGTTCTCCTCGGTGGCGACCAGATCGCCCGAGCCCTCCACCAGCAGCGCGAACCGGCCCACGCCGGTGCGTTCGGCGGTGGCGGCGAGCCGGTCGGCGCAGAGCCGAGGCGGCCCTACGGGGTGCAGTCCGCAGAGCAGTTCGGTGTAGGCGTGTGGGTCGCGCATCCGCCGCTGACGTCCGTCCACCGTGGTGTGGGCGCCCAGACCCTGCCGGAACCAACCCGGCATCGCCTTGGTCAGCGTCTCGACGGCCTCCGCCCTGGTGTCGGCGAGCTGCGCCACGCCGGCCGACACGTGTGCCGCGCCCTCGATCTCCTCGGCCGGCAGACCGGCCTCCCGGGCGCAGCGCCGCCAGAAGGCGACCATGTCGGCCTTCTCCTGGTCCCCGCAGTGCATGCCCAGCAGCATCGGCAGGCCGCGTTCCGCCGCCAGCCGGACGCTCCGGCGGGAGGTGCAGGCCATGACCACCGGAGGCGCCGCCGGACCGTCCAGCAGCTCGTCCGGCCGGGGCACCACCGGCACCTCGCGGAAGGCGAACCGCTCTCCGCTGGCACCCACTCGGGGCTCGTGCAACCAGCGGAGCAGCAGGTCGAGGGAGTCGGGGAAGCCCTCCTCGTACGCCGCCAGACCCGCGTTGAAGACCTCCAGGTCGACCCAGGGGCCGCCACGGCCCACGCCGAGGGTGAACCGCCCCCGGGAGGTCAGGTGCAGGAGAGCGGCCTGCTCGCCGAGAGCGACCGGATGCGTGGTCGGCAGGACGCTCACCGCGGTGCCGACCCCGATCCGCCTGGTGGCGCCCAGTAGTTGGGCGGCGAGGGTGATGGCCGAGGGGCACACACCGTAGGGCACGAAGTGGTGTTCGGCGAGCCAGACGGAGTCGAGCCCCGTCTCTTCGGACAACTCCGCGGTCCGCAGGGCGCGGTGCAGAGCCTCGCTCTGCCCCTGTCCCGGAAACTGCGCGGCCAGTACGAACGCCCCTACCCGCACGGTCATCGTGATCTCTGCCTCCTCGACGTCCCCCCGGCATCCCCACTGGCGTTAACGCCTGACACGTGCCGGAGGCACGGTCCGGCGGGTAGGTTTCCAGATGATCATTGAACCGGCCGCGGGGGAGCGCCGGGCGGCGTCGGTACGCGGTTCTCCGCCGGCTCTGCGCGTACGCTGGTACGGCAAGCCGTCCACCTACCCGGCGAGGTGTGCCCCGTGTCCCCGCGCAGAAACCGCCCCCGAGGCACCGCGCCCCTGCGGGCGGCGCGGGATGAGCCCGGGGGCCGCTACGGCCTGGAGCACACGGAGGAGTGGCGGGGAGAGGAGTGGGTGGTGCGGCAGATCGCCGGCACCGCCGCCGCGAAGCACTACCGGTGTCCCGGCTGCGACCAGGAGATCCCGCCCGGGGTGCCGCACGTCGTGGCCTGGGAGCGGTACGGCCCGGTGGACGACCGGAGGCACTGGCACCGGGCCTGCTGGAGAGCGCGGGACCGCCGCACCGCCCGGGTGCGGAGGTCCCGCAGCGCACCGCGCTACTGACCCGGAACCGGAGGGGGACCGCCTCCGGGCTGGATGGCGGCGCCCGGTGGGCTCAGGCGTCCCGGCGCCTGATGACCAGGTAGCCGGCGACCATCGCCGCCACGACCCACAGGGCCATGATGCCCAGGCCGCCCCAGGGCCCGTACGGCGCCGATCCGGTGGGCACCACCTGCAGGATCTTGGTGCCGGCCTGGTCGGGGAGGTACTGCCCGACCTTCTTGGTGGCGGGGACGTTGCCGAGGATCCCGGAGACCAGGAAGAAGAAGGGCATCAGGATGCCCAGGGAGAGTGTCGAACTGCGCAGGATCGCGGCGACGCCCATGGCGAACATCGCGATCAGGGCCATGTAGAGCCCGCCGCCGACGACGGCGCGCAGTACGCCCCGGTCACCGATGGAAGCGCCGTGCTCTCCCAGCAGTTCCTGGCCGACGAAGAAGGTGACGAAGCTCGTCGCGAGGCCGACGAGCAGGGCGAGGGCCGTGGCGACCGCGATCTTGCTGAAGAGGAAGACGCCGCGCCTGGGTACCGCGGCGAGCGAGGTGCGGATCATGCCGGTGCTGTATTCGGTGGAGACCACGAGCACACCGAAGACGATCATCGCCAGCTGGCCGATCCCCATTCCGGAGAAGCTGGTGAAGGTCGGGTCGAAGGCGATCCTGGAGTTCCCCGACAGCTGGTCGAACTGGCTGTTGGTGATGGCGCTGATCAACGCGCCGAGCAGGATGGTCAGCAGGGCGGCGAGAGCCAGGGTCCACACCGTCGACCGCACAGACCTGATCTTGGTCCACTCCGACTGCAGGACGCGTGCCACGGTCATCGGTCAGACCCCCTTCCGCCCTTGCCGTCCCGTCGACTCCGATCCCGCCAGTCGGCCCCCCAGGTGCCGGTGGCGGTCGGTGGTCGCTGCGCCGGGGCGGCTCCCGCAGCGGGGCCGCCGACGGCGGCCCGCTCGGCGGGTGCGCTACGGGCGTGGTACTCCACCGACTGGGCCGTCAGCTGCATGAACGCCTCCTCCAGGGAAGCCTTCTGCGGGCTGAGTTCGTGGAGCACCAGCCGATGCTCGGCGGCCAGCTCGCCGAGGCGTGCCGGCTCCTCGTCGTCCACCTCGAGCGCCCCGTCGCCGGTGGCGGTGGCGGTGATGCCCTCGGAGCTCAGCACGTCCCGCAGACGCTCCTGCTCCGGTGAGCGCAGCCGCACGTAGCTGCGGGAGTTCTCGGCGATGAAGTCGGACATCGAGGTGTCGGCGAGCAGCCGGCCCTGGCCGATGACCACCAGGTGGTCGGCGGTGAGCGCCATCTCGCTCATCAGGTGGCTGGAGACGAAGACGGTGCGCCCCTCGCCGGCCAGGTGCCGCATCAGGTTGCGGACCCAGTGGATGCCTTCCGGATCCAGGCCGTTGACCGGTTCGTCGAACATCAGGATCCGCGGGTCACCCAGCAGCGCGCCGGCGATGCCCAGTCGCTGCCCCATGCCGAGGGAGAAGCCGCCGGTGCGTTGCCGGGCGACCGGGGTGAGACCCACGGTCTCCAGTACCTCCTGCACCCGGCGACGTGGGATGCCGTTGCTCTGGGCCAGGCAGAGCAGATGGTGGTAGGCCTTCCGGCCGCCGTGCATCGCCTTTGCGTCCAGGAGGCCGCCGATGTGGGTGAGCGGATCGCGCAACTCGGCGTAGCGCAGGCCGTCGATCCGGACATCGCCGCTGGTGGGGTTGTCCAGACCGAGCATCATGCGCATGGTGGTGGACTTCCCCGCGCCGTTGGGGCCGAGGAAGCCGGTGACCATGCCCGGGCGGACCGAGAAGGTGAGATCGTCCACCGCCAGTTTGGCGCCGTAGCGCTTGGTCAGCCCAACAAGCTCGATCATGCCGTCACGTTAACAGCAGCGACGCCCTTCGCCGTCCCTCAACGGGCGGGCGAAGGGCGTCGAAACCCCGGACCGCTGGGCGGACTCCCCCGTTCCGCTAACGGCGGTCCTCCGCGTCGGCGGTCAGCGGCTCTGCTGCGCCGGAACGCCGGCGCCCGACTGGTCGTCCTCCGGCATACCGGCGGCGGCGACGGCGGCACCGGTCAGGGTGGCCAGCATCTCGCGGACGTTGGTCAGCTGGGCGTTGATGCTGTCGCGACGGTTGGTGAGAGCGGCCAGTTCGCGCTCGGACTCGCTGCGGATCCGGTCGGCCTTGGCGTTGGCGTCCGCCGTGATGTCCTCGGCCTGGCGCTGCGCGGTCTCCACCGTCTGACGGGCCCGGCGCTCGGCGTCCGTCCGCAGCTTCTCGGCCTCCAGGCGGAGCTGCTCGGCGCGGTGCTCGATCTCGGCGAGGCGCTTCTCGGCCTTCGCCTGACGGGCCGCCAGGTCACGCTCGGACTGCTCGCGGCGCTTGGCGAGGTTGGTCTCGAAGTCGGCTGCGGCCTGCGCGGCCTTGGCGCGGGTCTCCTCGAAGAGGGAGTCCGCCTCCTCGCGCTTGGACTGCGCGTCCTTCTGGGCCTCGGCGCGCAGGCCGGCGGCCTCGCCCTTGGCCTTCTCGATGATCCGGGCGCCGTCGTCCTCGGCCTTCTGCTTCCGCTCCGCGGCGTACGTCTCCGCCTCGTTGCGCACCTGCTGGGCGGAGGACTCGGCGAGTTCGCGGTGCTGCTCGGCGGCGCGACGGGCCTCCTCGCGGAGGTCCTTGGCCTCTTCCTCGGCGAGCCGGAGGATCTTCTCGACCCGGGCGCCGAGACCGGCGTAGGAGGGCTCGGAGTCGGCGATCTGGGCCTGGGCGTTCTGGGTCTCGAGGTGCAGCTCCTCGATGCGCTTTTCCAGCGTGGTGATCCGCGACAGCGCACTGTCGCGGTCGGCGATGAGCTTAGTGAGGCGATCATCCACCTGTTGGCGGTCGTATCCACCACGCCGCACGAGCTCGATACCGAAGGGGGAGGAAGTGTCACTCATGGGGTTCCTGTCGAAAGAGACCGGTGAGGTGATAAGGGAATCTTAGGGCTGTGTACGGGATACCAGCGAGTCAATGACCGTTTGATCCGGAGAATGAACCTCCTTTCGAGTGGCTAGTTCTTGGACTGCTTGCCACTCGATCGAGTGGACCCTGCTGCGGCGGAGGGCTTTGCGCCGTTCTCCCCGCTGTTGTCCGGAACCGCCGGAGTCTCGAACGACTCCAGGGCTTCCAACACGTTCTGAACTCGGGAGATCTCGGCGTTGATGTCCTTCTGGCGGTGTACCAGAACATCGAGCTCGTGTTTGCCCTCGTCCACAATGCGCTTGGCCTCGGCCTCCGCCTCGGTGCGCAACCGCTCGGCGTCGCGTAGGATTTCGGCCTTCTTCTGCTCGGCCTCGCTCACCAGGGCCTCGGCCTTGCGGGCCGCTGTCAGGCGCACCTGGCCGGCCTCGCCGGTGGCCTCGGCCACGAGCCGCTCGGCCTTCTTCTCGGCCGAGATCGCCCGCTCCTCGGCGTTCTTGACGATGCCTTCCGCCCGCTCGTTGGCCGTCCTGATCGCTTCCTCGGACTCCCGGCGGGCCCGCTGGTGCAACTCCTCGACCTCGGCCTCGGTCCGCACCCGCAGCTCCTCGGCCCGCTCCCGGGTCGCGGTGGCATCCCGCCGGGCCTCGCCGAGCATGGTGTCGGAGTCGGTGCGGGCCCGCTCCACCAGGCTCTTGCCCTCGGCGGTAGCGGTCTTGACGATCCGTTCGGCCTCGGCGCGGGCCGCGCCGACCATGGCGTCGGCCTGCTTCTCGGCCGCCGCCGCCGCGCGGACGGCCTCCTCCTGCGCACCGGTGATGAGCTGGTCGGCCTGTTCCGCAGCGTCGTTGCGCTGCTTCGCCGCCGCGGTACGGGCCTCGTCCACGGTGCGGTCGGCCTCGTCCCGGGCCTCCCTGCGCACCCGCTCCGCCTCGGCCCGGATCCGTTCCGCCTGCTCCTTCGCCGCGGCCACCCGCTCCTGGGCCTCGGTCCGCAGCCGGTCGGCCTCCTTCGAAGCCTCGGCCACCAACCGGTCGGCCTGCTCCGCGGCGGTCGCCCGACGCTTGTTGGCCTCCTCGCGAGAGTCCGCGCGGAGCCGGTCCGCCTCGCCGATCGCCTCCGCCATGGTGCGGTCGGCCAACGCCTTGGCGGTCTCCGTCTCCTCCTTGGCCTCGCTCCGCAGACGGGCCACGTCCTCGGCGGCGCGCTCACGCTCCGCGTGGGCGTCGGTCCGGATCCGGTCGGCTTCCTCCTGGGCCTCCCGCCGCAGCCGCTCGGCCGCGTGCTCGGCCGCCGACCGCAGCCCGGCGATCTCCTCCTCGGCCTGCTCGTGCAGCCCGCTGACCGAGTCCCGCACCTGCTGCGCGGTCTCCTCCGCCGCGGCAACCAGTTCGGCCGAGCGCCGCTCGGCCTCCTCCACCAGCCGCCGGGCCTCGGTCTGCGCCTCCTCGACCCGCTTGCGGGCGGAGGCCAGCAGCTCCTCGCTCTGCTCCCTGGCCTGCTCGCGTTCCCGGTTCGCCTCCTCGCGGGCGTCCGCCAGCAGCGTCTCCGCCTCCCGGCGGCGCCGGGAGGCCTCCTCCTGCGCGGCGGCGAGCGCCTCGGCCGCCTCGGTGCCGGTCCGCTCGGCAGCGGCGTCCGCCTCCGCCCGGATCCGGTCCGCGCTCTCCTGGGCCTGCCTACGCAGTTCCTCGGCCTCGGTGGCGGCTTCGGTGCGCAGCCGGACGGCCACCGCCTCGCCCTCGGCGCGGGCGTCCGAGGCGTCGTTGATCGCCGCGGCCCGCAGCCCCTCGGCCTCTTCCTCGGCCTGCTGCCGGAGCGCCCGGAGCCGCTCGGCGGCTTCGGTGCGCAGCCGCTCGGTCTCCTCGGCCGCTTCCTTCCGCAGCCGTTCGGCCTCGGTGCGGGCCTCGCCCAGCGCCTCCTCGGCCGCGGCGAGCCGCTCCTCGGCCTCGGTCCGCAGCCGGGTCAACTCCTCGGCGGCCTCGGCCCGTCGGTCGCGAGCCGCCTGTTCGGCCTCCTCGCGTAGCTGCGCCGCCTCCTCGACAGCGGTGTCCGCGGTCTGCTGCGCCTGCTCCAGAGCCTCGGTGCGCAGCTGCTCGGCCTCGCCGCGCGCCCGTTCCAGCGTCTCCTCGGCCTGCCGGCGCAACGTCGTGGCCCGGTCGATCGCCTCGGTGCGGACCCGCTCGCTCTCGGCGGAGGCGGCGTTGCGGATCTCCTCGGCGTCGGACTTCGACTTGGCGAGCAGTTCCTCGGCCTTGCTGGCGGCTTCCTCGATCTGCTGGACCGCCTCGCGGCGGGCCTCACCGCGGATCCGCTCGCCCTCGGCCACCGCCTCGGAGCGCAGCGTCTCCGCCTCGCCGCGCAGCCGCCGGGCCTCCTCCTGGAGTTCGACCGTCTTGGCCCGGTACTCCTTGGTGTCGTCCTTGGCGGCGCCCCTGAGCTGCTCGGCCGCCTCGGCCGCCTCCTGACTGAGCCGGCTCGCCTCGGCCTCCGCCTCGCGGCGGATCCGGTCGGCCTCCTCCCCGGCGGCCTTGGTGGTAGCCGCGGCGTCCTCGGAGGCCTTGGTCAGTACCGACTCCGCCTCGCGGGCCGCCTTCGCCAGCTGGGCCGCCGAGTCCTCGGCCGCCTGCGAGCGCGCCGCCTCCTGGGTCTCGGTGCGCAGCCGCTCGGCCTCGGTACGCGCGTCCTCGCGGATCTGCTCGGCCTCGGCCTTGAGCTGCTCGGCCTCCTTGGTGGCTTCGCCGACCAGCCGGGCGATCTCTGCCTTCGCCGTCCGGGAGCGCTGCTCGTTCGCCGACTCAGCGGCGCTGATTCGCTTGGCCGCTGCGGCCTCGGCCTCCTCCCGCAGCCGCTCAGCCTCGGCCCGGGCGTCCCGCAGCATCTGCTCGGCTTCGGCCGTCTGCTGCTCGGCGGCCCGGGTCAGCTCGGCGGCCTGCCGCCGGGCCTGCTCCGACTCACTGCTGGCCGAGGCGCGCAGCCGCTCGGCGTGGTCGCTGGCTTCCTGTGCCTGGTCGGAGGCCGCGTTGAGCAACCGCTCCGCGTCCGTGCGGGCCCGGCGCAGGAGCGCCTCCGCCTCGGAGCGGGCGGCCGCGGCTTCGGCGCCCAGCCGCTCCCGGGTCTGTTCGACCAGCCGCTGCGCCTCGGCCCTGGCGGTGGACAGCGCGTGCTCCGCCTCGGCGCGGGACTCCTCAAGCAGCCGGCGGGACTGCGCCTCGCTGCGGGCGCGCAACTGCTCGGCCCAGGCGACGTTCTCGTTGACGTGCGACTCGACCGTCTGCCGGCGCTCGGCCAACTCCTCGTCCAGGCGGCGGCGCCGCTCCACCGCCTCGGCGTGCAGCTCCGCCTCCATCCGGGCCTGCCGCTCGGCCTGCTCCTGGAGGATGCGCTGGGTCTGGGCCCGCGCCTCGCGCATCTCGCGCTCGGCGTCGGTGCGGAGCTGGTCGGCCTGGATCTGGGCATTGCGGAGCATCTGTTCGGCCTGGTAGCCGATGTCCGCGTTGTCGTAGGCGGGACGGTTGGCGAGGTTGCGGCGCGCCTCGTGCAGCTTGGCGCGCAACACCTCGACCTGGTAGCCGAGGTCGTCGGCGTGCTGGACGGCCTTCTCACGCTCGGTCTTCAGCCGCTCCATCTCGGCTTCGAACTTCGAGAGGTGGTCGTCAGCCTCGTAGCGGTCGTAGCCCCGCACTGCGCGGTCCCATCCGTCCCCTGGTCGCGTCGACGCCGGCGCCGCCTAGTCCGTTCCGGGCGCCGGCCCGGTCTCTGATCGGCACCGCCCTCCCGAAGGAGGACAGACCTCTTACCGGAGGATGCTTCTCAGCGCGAGAAGGATGCCTCCCATGAAGCGGTGCCTTCCGGAGAATGGTGTCAGATCATCGGCAGGCATGGGGCACCACGAGAACCGCCCTGGACCCCACACCCCGGCCGAACGGCCACTCTACCGGCCGGGCGAGGCTTCGTCAGTGGTCGTCCGGTCTGTTGTACCGGTCCCCTCCCGAGACCGCCGCCGGGGGTGCCGATCGGGCCGGTGCACCCGTCCCCGCCTGCTCACTCGCCGGGCGGCGGGCCGGCGGCGGTGACGAGTTCGGTCAGGACACCGTGGCAGTCCTTGGGGTGGAGGAAGGTGATCCGCGAGCCCATGGAGCCGGTCCGCGGCTCGTCGTAGAGGACGCGCACCCCCCGCTCCCCGATCCGGGCGGCCTCGGAGTCGACGTCCGCGGTGCCGAAGGCGATGTGGTGCACCCCCTCGCCGTTCTTCGCCAGCCACTTGGCGACGGGCGAGTCCTCCCGGATCGGCTCCAGCAGCTGGAGGTAGGAGGCGCCCCCGTCCGAGGTCTCGTTGATCTTCAGCATGGCCTCCCGGACCCCCTGTTCTTCGTTCACCTCGGTGTGGAACACCGTGAAGCCGTAGGTGGCACGGTAGAACTCGACCGTCCTGTCCAGGTCGAAGCAGGCGATCCCGATGTGGTCGATACGCGTCAGCATGGCCCCAGTGCACCGCTCGCCGGGTGGTTACGCAACGTGCGCGCCATCACACTCGCCAGCCGGTGACCCCGGGCGGAGGCCTTACTACATTGACGATAACCGTCGTTAACTTCCCGAAGGGGCCGCAGCATGACCGGTTCGAACGGCAACACCTCCGTCATCGTCGCCGGAGCCCGCACGCCCATGGGGCGCCTGCTCGGCTCCCTACGCGGCTTCTCCGGCGCGGATCTGGGCGCCGTGGCCATCAGGGCGGCGCTGGAGCGGGCCGGTGTCAGCGGTGAGCAGGTGCAGTACGTGATCATGGGGCAGGTGCTGCAGGCCGGCGCGGGACAGCTCCCGGCCCGTCAGGCCGCGGTCAAGGCCGGCATCCCGATGGACGTCCCGGCGCTGACGGTCAACAAGGTCTGCCTCTCCGGCCTGGACGCCATCGCCCTCGCCGACCAGCTCATCCGCGCCGGCGAGTTCGACGTGGTCGTCGCCGGTGGGCAGGAGTCGATGACCAACGCCCCGCACCTGCTGCCGAAGTCCCGCGCCGGCTTCAAGTACGGGGCGGTGCAGATGCTCGACGCGATGGCCCACGACGGGCTCACCGACGCCTTCGACGGCGTCGCCATGGGCGAGTCGACCGAGCAGCACAACACCCGGCTCGGCATCGGCCGGGCCGAGCAGGACGAGATCGCGGCCCGGTCGCACCAGCGGGCCGCGGCGGCGCAGAAGAACGGCGTCTTCGAGGCCGAGATCGCCCCGGTGGAAATCCCCCAGCGCAAGGGCGAGCCCGTCCTCTTCAGCGAGGACGAGGGCATCCGTCCGGAGACCACCGCGGAGTCGCTCGGCAGGCTGCGGCCGGCGTTCGCGGCGGACGGGACGATCACGGCCGGCTCCGCCTCGCAGATCTCCGACGGGGCCGCCGCGGTGGTGGTGATGAGCAAGGCCCGGGCCGAGGAGCTCGGCCTGGAGTGGATCGCGGAGATCGGCGCGCACGGCAACGTGGCCGGCCCGGACAACTCCCTGCAGTCCCAGCCGTCCAACGCGATCCGGCACGCCCTGGGCAAGGCGGGGCTGGCCGTCTCGGACCTCGACCTGATCGAGATCAACGAGGCCTTCGCCGCCGTCGCCTTCCAGTCAATGAAGGATCTTGGCGTCTCCGCTGAAAAGGTGAACGTCAACGGCGGCGCGATCGCGCTGGGCCACCCCATCGGCATGTCGGGCGCCCGGCTGGTGCTCCACCTCGCCCTGGAACTGCGGCGGCGGGGCGGCGGCCTGGGCGCGGCCGCCCTGTGCGGTGGCGGGGGGCAGGGTGACGCGCTGCTGCTGAAGGTGGCCGGGAGCTGATCGGCGCGCGGCAGGCCGTGCCGGCGCCAGCGCGGTGACCGGCCGGCCGGCGCGGGCGTGCGGTAGCGGCCGTGGGGCCGCCGGGCCGGGACGAGTGGGAAGACGAGGAGCGCAGCACATATGGCGGTAGACGTGCCCCAACTGGTGGCGCAGGCCCGGAGAGGCCGTCCCCGGGCGGTGGCCCGGCTCATCTCCCTGGTGGAGGGGGCCTCGCCGCAGTTGCGCGAGGTGATGGCCGAGCTGGCGCCACTGACCGGCGGGGCCTATGTGGTCGGCCTGACCGGCTCACCGGGGGTAGGGAAGTCGACGTCGACATCCGCGCTGGTCTCCGAGTACCGGAAGGCCGGCAGACGGGTCGGGGTGCTGGCGGTGGACCCGTCCTCGCCCTTCTCGGGGGGCGCCCTGCTCGGGGACCGGGTGCGGATGGGCGAGCACGCCTCCGACCCCGGTGTCTACATCCGCTCCATGGCCACCCGTGGCCATCTCGGCGGCCTCGCCTGGGCGGCCCCGCAGGCGATCCGGGTGCTGGACGCGGCCGGTTGCGAGGTGGTGATCGTCGAGACGGTCGGGGTGGGGCAGTCGGAGGTCGAGATCGCCTCCCAGGCCGACACCAGCGTGGTGCTGCTGGCGCCCGGTATGGGGGACGGCATCCAGGCGGCCAAGGCCGGGATCCTGGAGATCGGCGATGTCTTCGTGGTGAACAAGGCGGACCGGGACGGCGCCGGTGCGACGGTTCGGGAGCTGAGCCACATGCTCGGGCTCGGGGAGGCCCGGAAGCCCGGTGACTGGCGGCCCCCGGTGGTGAGGACGGTGGCGGCTCGCGGCGAGGGCGTGGCGGAGGTCGTCGAGGCGTTGGAGAAGCACCGGGCGTGGATGGAGGAGCACGGGGTCCTCGCCAGTCGCCGGCGGGCCCGGGCGGCGCGGGAGGTGGAGACTATCGCGGTCACCGCCCTCCGGGAGCGGATCGGGGACCTGGGCGGCGCTCGGCAGTTGGACGCGCTGGCTGAGCGGATCACCGCCGGCGCGCTGGACCCCTACGCGGCGGCCGACGAGTTGGTGGCCGGGCTGACCGGAACCTGACCGCGGCCAGCACCGCCCCGGGCCGATGGGCCGGCCTCCTCGCGGTGCTCGGCCTGGCCGCCCCGCTGCCGCCCGGGCGGCCGGAAGTCCTGGTCGTCAGGTGCCAGGACCTCCGGCCGCCTTGCGGTCGCCCGCATTCGGACGCCGCTCCCCAGTGGGCAGACGTCGCCCGGTGCGGCACTAGTCGTCGTCGTGGTCGTCGTCGTGGTCGTGGTGCTCGTGTTCCGGGGAGACCTTCGCGCTCTGCGCGTCCACGATCAGGTCGCGCTCCCGGCCGTCCTCGTCCCGGACCTCGACCTCCCAGAACGTCTTCCCCCGCTCGCGCTCCAGCTCCACGGAGGTGACCGCGCCCGGCGTGAACTTCAGGGCGGCCTCGATGGCCCCGACGGCGTCGATCTTGGACCCCCTCGGGGCGCGCCCCGAGGCGCTCGCGGCGGAGTCCTCCTGGTTCTGGGTGGCCGCCGCCGGCTGGGAGTCCGAGGGCGTGGCGCCCTCGACGGACCGGCTCTCGGCAGCCGCCGCACCGCTCCGTCCGCCGGTGTCACCGCCACCGGAGAACGCGGTGGCGGTGGCGGCTCCGCCGCCGAACAGCGCCACGGCCGTGACGCCCGCGATGACGATCTTGCCCTTCATGGCCCCTCCTCGAATACGGGATTGCTCGGTACATGGAAGAGACTGGCCCGGCGATGCTGAAGGGAGCCTGAAGCCGTCTGAAGTCCTCTTCAGGTTCGGTGCGCGATGCTGGAAGCATGCGCCTGCTGATCGTTGAGGACGAGAAACGCCTCGCCGCCTCCCTCGCCGGTGGACTCAGGGCCGAGGGGTTCGCGGTGGACGTGGTCCACGACGGCCTCGAGGGGCTGCACCGGGCGTCGGAGGGCTGCTACGACCTCGTGGTGCTCGACATCATGCTCCCCGGGCTCAACGGCTACCGGGTGTGCGCGCGGCTCCGTGCGGCGGGCAACGACGTCCCGATCCTGATGCTCACCGCCAAAGACGGCGAGTACGACCAGGCCGAGGGGCTCGACACCGGAGCCGACGACTACCTCACCAAGCCGTTCTCCTACGTGGTGCTGCTCGCCAGGATCCGGGCGCTGCTGCGGCGGCGCGCGCGCCAGGCCTCCCCGGTGCTCGAGGTCGGGGCGCTCCGGATCGACACCGCTGCTCGGCGGGTGCACCGGGAGGGGGAGGAGGTCCCGCTCACCGCCAAGGAGTTCGAGGTCCTGGAGCAGCTGGCGACCAGGCCCGGAGAGGTGGTCTCCAAGACGGAGATCATCGAGCACGTATGGGACTTCGCCTACGACGGCGACCCGAACATCGTCGAGGTGTACATCAGCGCGCTCCGCAGGAAGCTCGGCCCGAGCACGATCGGCACCGTACGCGGAGCCGGGTACCGGCTGGTGGCCGATGTTTAGGACGGTGCGCTCCCGCGCGGCGCTGGGCGCCGTGACCGTGGTGGCGCTCGTCCTGGTGGCCGCGGGCTACGCGGTGCTGGGGGTGCTGCGCTCGCACCTGGTGGACCAGGCGGAGCTCAGGGCCCGCGGAGCCGCCCGGGACGTGGCCACGCAACTGGCCACCGGCACCCGCTTCGGCGACATCGACTACCCGGACGGTCCGATCCGGGTGGCGGGGGAGGACGGCCGGGCCCGGGCGGAGAGCGAGGACCTGGAGGGCATCTCGGGCGTCGGAGCGGAGCGGCACCCCGGCGACCGCGAGGATCGGCGCGGCCAAGACCGCGATGACGACGACGACCGCGACGACGACGATGACGACGATGACGACGACCGCGATGACGACGACCTGCGCAGCGGCGAGGTCTCGGCGGACGACGACATCCGGTCGGGCAGCGCGACGGTGGACGGCGACACCAGGGAGTACCGCTTCGCGGTGGTGCGGGCGGTCACCGACCGGGGGGTGCCGGTGACGGTCTACGCCGGCGCTCCGCTCGCCGAGGAGGAGGCGGCGGTCGACACAGTCCGGGACGCCATGCTGATCGGGCTGCCGCCGGTGCTGTTGGTGGTCGCCGGGGTGACCTGGCTGGTCACCCGGCGGGCCCTGCGGCCGGTGGAGGGGATCCGCCGGGAGATGGCGGCCATCACCGCCTCCGAGGACCTCTCGCGGCGGGTGCCGGTACCGGCGGCGAGGGACGAGGTGGGCAGGCTGGCCCGCACCACGAACGAGACGCTCGCCGCGCTCGAGGCGTCGTATGAGCGGCAGCGGCGGTTCGTGGCCGACGCCTCGCACGAACTCCGCAGTCCGATCGCCAGCCTGCGGACGCAACTCGAGGTCGGCGAGGCCCACCCGGAGCTGCTGGACGTCAGTGGCGCCGTGGCGGACAGCGTGCGGTTGCAGGAGCTCGCGGCGGATCTGCTGCTGCTGGCCAGACTGGACGCCGGAGAGCCGCCCGCCCAGGCACGGGTGGAGCTCGCCGGCCTCCTCCGGGAGGAGCTCACCCAGCGCCAGGACCGGTTCCCGGCCACGGTGGAGTTGGGCGCCGGGTGCGAGGTCACCGGTTCCCGGACACAGCTGGCGCGCGTCCTCGGCAACCTGCTCGACAACGCCCAGCGCCACGCGGCGGCAGGCGTCGCGGTGTCGTTGCGGCGTGAGGGGGCGTGGGCGGTGCTGGAGGTGTCCGACGACGGCCCCGGGGTGCCGGAGGGGGAGCGGGAGCGGATCTTCGAGCGGTTCGTGCGGCTCGACGACGCCCGGAGCCGTGACGAGGGCGGGGCCGGACTCGGGCTGGCCATCGCCCGCGATGTGGCGGTGCGGCACGGCGGGCAGCTGACCGTGGGTGGCGCCCCGGGCGGCGGGGCGGTCTTCCGGCTGCGGTTGCCGGTGCGGGAGGCGACCGGCTGACGAGCTCCGGTCGGGGCGCCGCACCGATCCCGGCAGGACCGGGACCCGGCGACGGCGTCCCCGCCCGCTAGCCGGCGCGCTCCGCGCGGAGGTGTTCGCCGACCGGCTCCAGTGACTTCTGGAGGGCCTCCAGTTGGTCCGGAGGCAGTATGTCGATGAAGTGCTTGCGCACCGACGCGACGTGGTGCGGCGCCACCCGCGTCATCGTCGAAGCGCCCTCGTCGGTGAGCACGGCGTACAGGCCGCGGCGGTCGGACTCGCAGTGCTCGCGCCGGACGAGCCCGGCGTTCTCCATCCGGGTGATCTGGTGGGAGAGCCGGCTCTTGGACTGGAGCGTCGCGGCGGCGAGATCGCTCATCCGCATCCGCTGGCCCTCGGACTCGGAGAGTTGGACCAGGATCTCGTAGTCGTTCATGGTCAGGCCGAACGGCTGGAGGTCCTTCTCGAGCTGGTGTGTCAGGAGCTTGCTGACTTCCAGGTGGGTGCGCCAGGCGCGCTGTTCGTCGTCGCTGAGCCAGCGAGTGGCCGTCTCGGTCTCCATGGAATGAGTCTACCTAAAAAGTTGAAATTCGGACCAATGGTTAACGGGTGCCGTCGGTCGCCCCGCGCCGGCGCCGGTACGCCGGCGAGCGGCGTCACCCGCCGTAGACTATCGTTCACGGTTCGGAACGGGGGTGGGACGGCCGATCCGCGCTCTCAGCCCCACTCGGGAACACCCTGCGCCGGCACCCCCTCCTGCCCCGGAACGGCGCCCACGTTCTGCTCCGCCATCAGCTGCTCCGAGGACTGGACCAGCACCTGTCCGGCGCCCACGAACTCGAACTGGTGCTCCTCGCCCGAGGCCCCGCCGATTCCGGTGAGGGACCGGATCCCACCCAGCACCCCCTGGAGGTAGTGGTGGTCGTAGTGGTGGCACGGGGAGGGGCAGTCCGCCCAGCCGACCAACGCCTGCGGATCGACCCGGACCGGGGGTTCGACGAAGACCACCGGGCCGTTGGAGACGGCGACGAACTTGCCGGTGCCGATCAGGGTGAGGAACCCCGGGATGATGGACTGCTTCAGCGAGAGGCCCGGCTGGAAGGCGAGCAGGCTGCCCGAGCGGATGGTCAGGTTGCCCTCCTCCAGGTCGAAGGAGTTCACGTCGAAGGCGCGGTCCGCCAGCAGCATCTTGCCCCTGCCCTGGGCGACCACCCAGTCCGAGGCGTGCAGCGGCGAGTGGAAGTTGGCGGCGATCAGACCGTCGAAGGGCCCGTAGCCGATGCCGTGGAAGTCGATCTGCCCGTAGTAGGCGATCATCTTGCCCTTCTGGAGGAACCACTCGCCCTCCAGCTCCACACAGAAGGTGTACGCGTCGACGTTGTCGTTGGCCGGCAGTGTGTAGGGGTCGTGGATCACAGCTTCTCCTCCGAAGCCTGCACGTAGACGGCGCCCTGACCGGACAGCTCCAGCTGGAAGGCCTCACCGGATCCGCGGCCGACCATCTCGCGCCAGCCGATGGACGCGGTGAGCCGGTTGCGGATCTCGCCGTGGTGGGCCACGTAGGCCTGCGGGTCGACACGGACCGGACGGTCCGGGGTTACCGGCAGCGTGATCGCGCCGCCGTGCGCCATGACGGCCACCGCTCCCCAACCGCGGAGCGTGGTGGTGAACAGGCCCTGGCCGGTCACCTGGCCGCGGACCAGGCCCATCACACCACCCTGCGAACCCATGAACATCGTGCCCTGCTCCAGCGTGCCGTCGAAGGCGAGCAGCCGGTCGGCCTCGACGTAGAGCGTGTCGCCGGAGAGCTCGATCACCTCGATGTGGTGGCCGCCGTGGCCGAACATCACCGTGCCGCTGCCCTCGACGGTCATCAGCGGGGTGGCCTCGTTCGCCACCCGGCGTCCGATCATGGAGGTCAGACCGCCCTGGCCGCCCTGGATGTTCGGAGTGAAGCGGACATCGCCGCGGTAGGCGAGCATCGCGCCCCGCTGGCTGAACATCCGCTCGCCGGGGGCGATCCGGGCTTCGACCACCTTGGAGTTGAGTCGGTGGAAGGCCATCAGAGCTGACCCCCCAGGGTGGCCCGCTCGCTGGGCTGGACGTAGACCAGCCCCTCGCCCTCGAAGCGGATCTGGAAGGACTCCCCGGAGCCCTCGCCGACGAACGTCCGGAAGTTCACGCCGGTCTGGAAGCTCTGGTGGAGGTTGCCGGAGTGCGCGATGTAGGCGCCGGGGTCCACCTGGAGCGGGTACTGGGAGGAGACCCGCAGCACCACCGCGGGGCCGTGCGACATGATCGCCGCCTGCCCGGTGCCCTCCACGGTGGTGGTGAACAGACCGCTGCCCTGGGCGGCTCCGCGCAGGCCGGTGAAGCTGGTGCCGGTACGCAACGCGGAGTCGGTGCAGAGCAGGTTCGAAGCCTCCACGTAGAGCTTGTCGGCGTTGAGCGACACCAGGTTGACCTCGGTGGCCTCGTCGGCGAAGAAGCAGGTCCCGTGGCCCTTCACCTCCATGACCTCCATCTGCTCACCGGTGAGCCGACGGGTCACCATGCCGCGCAGTCCGTCCCCGCCCCCCGTCATCTTCTTGAAGGTGAGGTCCCCCTGGTAAGCCACCATCGAACCGTTCTTGGCCTTGACGGCGTCGCCCGCGAGGTCGACCGCGAGCACCATCTTGTCTTGTAGTCGGAACTGAGGCACGGGGTTGACGGTATCGGCTCGAACCGGCCCGCTCATAGTGGCGGCCGGGCGGACGGCGGCCGCCCGGGAGCGGCGCCCGCGGGGCCGATGCCCGGGATGCGGAGGAATGCCTGGCAGTATGGAGGGCGTCTGGCAAGGACGTCCCGGAGCGCCCACGGCTGGCGCGCCGCTGTTCAGGAAGAGGTTCGCGTGGATACCAAGACCGTCTCCGCTCTCCGCCGGCTGCGCGGGGTCTGCGTACCCGAGACACTCTCCTTCCTCCTGCTCCTCCTCTGTTCGGTGCTCAAGCGCACCACGGACTTCGACGCCGTGATGGTGATGGGCTCGATCCACGGGGTGCTCTTCGTGCTCTTCGTCGTCTTCTGGCTGGACGCGCTGAACCGGGCGAAGTGGTCCTACCGGACGGCGGCGTCCTACTTCCTGCTGGCCGTGGTGCCGGCCGGTGGCTTCCTCGCCGAACGCTGGCTGCGCCGGGAGATCGAGAGCCGGGAGGCGGCAGGGGCGGAAGCCGGGGCCGCCGAGGTCCGCGAGGCCGCGGAAGGGGTCGTCGGATCATGATCGTCGCGTTCTCCGTCACCCCGCTGGGGGTCGGCGAGGAAGTCGGTGAACACGTGGCCGAGGCGGTGCGGGTGGTCCGCGAGTCAGGGCTGCCGAACCACACGGACGCGATGTTCACCAGTGTCGAGGGGGAGTGGGACGAGGTGATGGAGGTCGTCCGCCGTGCCGTCGAGGCCGTGGAGCGGCGCGCACCCCGCGTCTCCCTGGTCCTCAAGGCGGATGTCCGGCCGGGGGTCGCCGACGGCCTGCGCGCCAAGGTCGACTCCGTCGAACGACACCTCTCCGGTCCCTCCGCTTCCTGAACCGGGCCGGCCCCGGTCGCCGGTCCGGGGCGGACGCGGCACCTCGTCCGCGCGGTTGGTCGGCTGTGGCCCGCGCCGCACGGGTGGGGGCAGCGTTCGGAAGCCATCCGAAGACTGAGACGGGGCTGACCGACATATGACCGACCGGTAAGGTCGAACCGTGCCGAAGCCGCTCAGCCTCCCCTTCGATCCGATCGCCCGAGCCGACGAGCTGTGGAAGCAGCGATGGGGCTCCGTGCCGGCGATGGCGGCGATCACCTCGATCATGCGGGCCCAGCAGATCCTGCTCGGTCAGGTCGACGCGGTCGTCAAACCGTACGGTCTCACCTTCGCCCGCTACGAGGCGTTGGTGCTGCTCACCTTCAGCAAGGAGGGCGAGCTGCCGATGTCGAAGATCGGTGAACGGTTGATGGTCCACCCGACCTCGGTCACCAACACTGTCGACCGGTTGGTCCGCTCGGGACTGGTGGAGAAGCGCCCCAACCCCAACGACGGCCGCGGGGTCCTCGCGGCCATCACCGACCGGGGGCGCGGAGTGGTGGAGTCCGCGACCCGGGACCTGATGGCCATGGACTTCGGGCTGAGCGTCTACGACGCCGAGGAGTGCGGGGAGATCTTCGCCATGCTGCGCCCGCTGCGGGTCGCCGCGCAGGACTTCGAGGAGACCGGGGATCCCGGTGGGCACCGGGAATCCGGCGCCTGGGGATAGGCCCCCGGTGGTGCCGTCGGTCCCGGGGGCGGGTGCCGGGTGGCCTCGGGGGGCACCGGTGGATGGCCCGATACGACCGGATACGCTCGATGTCATGAAGAAGAGTGTGGTCACCCGGTACCGGGTGATGGCCTATGTCACCGCTGTGATGCTGCTCCTGCTCTGCGCCTGCATGGTCTTCAAGTACGGCTTCGGCAAGGGTGAGGACCTCACCTTCGCGGTCTCCCAGGCGCACGGCCTGCTCTACATCATCTACCTGGTTTTCGCCTTCGACCTGGGCTCCAAGGCCAAGTGGGGCTTCGGCAAGCTGCTGTGGGTGCTGCTCTCCGGCACGCTGCCGACGGCTGCCTTCTTCGTCGAACGGAAGATCGTCCGCGAGCTGGAGCCGCTGTTCGCCGACGACGCGGCGGAGCCGGCGCGGGCGTAGTCTCCCCGCCGGGCGGAGCGCCGGGTGGTCCGGACGGCCACTGCCATCGACAATTACTAGGACGTCCAAGTAAATTTGTCCCATGGACTCCGAAGCCATCGCAGAGGGCCGCCGCCGCTGGCAGGCCAGGTACGACGCCGCCCGCAAGCGGGACGCTGATTTCTCCACCCTCTCCGGAGACCCGGTCGAACCGGTCTACGGGCCCCCGGAAGGGGCCTCCGTGCCCGGTTTCGAGCGGATCGGCTGGCCCGGGGAGTTCCCCTTCACCCGGGGGCTCTACCCGACCGGCTACCGCGGCCGGACCTGGACCATCCGCCAGTTCGCCGGCTTCGGCAACGCCGAGCAGACCAACGAGCGGTACAAGATGATCCTGGAGGCGGGCGGCGGTGGGCTCTCCGTCGCCTTCGACATGCCGACCCTGATGGGCCGGGACTCCGACGAACCGCAGTCCCTCGGTGAGGTGGGCCACTGCGGGGTGGCCATCGACTCCGCGGCCGACATGGAGGTGCTCTTCCGGGACATCCCGCTCGGCGATGTCACCACCTCCATGACGATCAGTGGTCCCGCCGTCCCCGTCTTCTGCATGTACCTGGTGGCCGCCGAGCGCCAGGGCGTCGACCCGGGGGTGCTCAACGGCACCCTCCAGACCGACATCTTCAAGGAGTACATCGCCCAGAAGGAGTGGCTCTTCCAGCCCGAGCCGCATCTGCGTCTCATCGGCGACCTGATGGAGCACTGCGCTCGCGGCATCCCGGCGTACAAGCCGCTGTCGGTCTCCGGTTACCACATCCGGGAAGCGGGTGCCACGGCCGCGCAGGAGCTGGCCTACACGCTGGCGGACGGTTTCGGCTACGTGGAACTCGGGCTGAGCCGGGGGCTCGACGTCGACACCTTCGCTCCGGGGCTGTCCTTCTTCTTCGACGCCCATCTGGACTTCTTCGAGGAGATCGCCAAGTTCCGGGCGGCCCGCCGGATCTGGGCCCGCTGGATGCGGGACACCTACGGGGCGCGGAGCGAGAAGGCGCAGTGGCTGCGGTTCCACACCCAGACCGCGGGTGTCTCGCTCACCGCCCAGCAGCCGTACAACAACGTCGTGCGGACCGCGGTCGAGGCGCTCTCCGCCGTGCTGGGCGGCACCAACTCCCTGCACACCAACGCGCTGGACGAGACCCTCGCCCTCCCCTCCGAACAGGCCGCCGAGATCGCGCTCCGCACCCAGCAGGTGCTGATGGAGGAGACCGGGGTGGCCAACGTCGCCGACCCGCTCGGCGGCTCCTGGTACGTCGAGGCGCTCACCGACCGGATCGAGGCCGACGCCGAGAAGATCTTCGCCGGTATCCAGGAGCGCGGGCGCCGGGCGGTGCCCAGCGGGGAGCACCCCATCGGACCGATGACCTCGGGCATCCTCCGCGGTATCGAGGACGGCTGGTTCACCGGGGAGATCGCCGAGTCCGCCTTCCGCTACCAGCAGGCGCTGGAGAAGAAGGACAAGCGGGTGGTCGGGGTCAACTGCCACCAAGGCTCGGTCACCGGGGACCTGGAGATCCTGCGGGTCAGCCACGAGGTCGAGCGGGAGCAGGTGCGGGTGCTCGCCGACCGCCGGGCGGCCCGTGACGAAGCGCGGGTGCGCAGGACGCTGGACGACATGCTCCGGGTCGCGCGCGACGGCGGCAACATGATCGAGCCGATGCTGGAGGCGGTGCGGGCCGAGGCCACGCTCGGCGAGATCTGCGGCGCCCTCCGCGAGGAGTGGGGGGTCTACACCGAGCCGCCGGGCTTCTAGCGTCGCCTGATACGGCACTAGTACCGCGTAAGGGGGACCTTCGCCGGCGGGTGAACACCGCCTTGGTGCGGCACTGAGCGCCGTCCCGGCGGACAGACCCGCTGCGGTGCGAGCGTCGCAGCGGGTCTGCCTGCCGGACCTCGCCCGTCGGCCGGTTCCGCGGGTGCCGGGGTTGCTCCCGGACTCGGACCGGTCGGCGGCCCGGGGCGCCGTCATGGGACGGGGCGGCCACCCGGGCAAGGCTTTTTTCCATCCCCGGCCGGAACGAGGGAGGATGTACCCATGCAGCCACGGAACATGTCCATGAGCGGGGTCGTCGACCTCGCGGCGGTGAAGGCCGCCGGGGAAGCGAAGCAGAAGGCGGAGCAGGCTCGCGCCGACCGGGCCGGCGGCGCGGCACCCTCGCCCGCGAGCCTGGTGATCAACGTGGATGAGGCCGGGTTCGAGGAGGAGGTGCTCCGACGCTCCAGCGAGGTCCCGGTGGTCATCGACTTCTGGGCCGAGTGGTGCGAGCCGTGTAAGCAGCTCGGACCGGTGCTGGAGCGGCTGGCGACGGAGTACGCCGGACGCTTCGTGCTGGCCAAGGTCGACGTCGACGCCAACCAGTTGCTGTCGCAGCAGTTCGGGATCCAGGGGATTCCGGCGGTGTTCGCGGTGGTCGCCGGACAGGCGCTGCCGCTGTTCCAGGGGGCCTCACCGGAGCCGCAGATCCGTGAGGTGCTGGACCAGCTGATCCAGGTCTCCGAGCAGCGGTTCGGGATCGTGGGCGCGCCCGTCGGGCCGGAGGACACGGCCGAGCCGGCCCCCGAGCCGGTCGGGCCGCAGGACCCGGCGCTGGCCGCGGCGCAGCAGGCGTTGGACGCCGGTGACCTGGGAGGGGCGGTACAGGCCTACCGGAACGTCCTCTCCGACGAGCCGGGCAACACCGAGGCCAAGATCGGCCTGGCCCAGGCCGAACTGCTCCAGCGGGTGCAGAAGATGGACGCGCAGCGGGTGCGGAAGGCCGCGGCCGAGACCCCGGGCGATGTCACGGCCCAGATCGCCGCCGCCGACCTGGACCTGGTGGGCGGTCATGTGGAGGACGCCTTCGGCCGACTCGTCGAGACGGTGCGGCGCTCGGCGGGGGAGGACCGGAACCTGGCCCGGCTGCGGCTGTTGGAGCTCTTCGAGGTGGTCGGCGTCGACGACCCGCGGGTGGCCGCGGCTCGGAGCGCCCTGGCGCGGGTGTTGTTCTGACCCTCCTCAACTTCTGGCTCGATTTCGTTCCGGCGGCCGCCTTTGCCAAAACTTGGCAATCGCGGCCGCTGTTACTTGGAGTAAGGGATCTTCGATCCCTCGTCCGCTTATTTGGGTTTTCCTCCGCTTCTTCCGGCCGTCGCTCCGGCGACCGTAAGTGTCCGGCTAGGATGCCTCGACCGCGGTTCGGCTACCCGTCCGTTACTCGCAAGTAACGCTCCCCTTGTGTCGAGCGCTTACATGCACCACGATCGGCCAGGCTCGGTCCTTCCCGCTGTCCGGCCGCCAGTCGGTGCAGCGGTGTCTTTGGGTCCAACCGGGCGGGACCGGCGTCAGACCGTCGGTTGTGGGCAGGGGGGTCTCTGTTCTTCGGGACAGGGCCTGTCCAGTAGGTTGCGCGAGAGCGTGGCCAGTGGTTGTCGCTCGGGGGTGATCGCCGGTGTTTCGGACGAAGTTCGTCTCCGAGTACGGCGCTCTCCTTCCCGAGGACGTAGCACTTCTCCCATCCCAGGTCCGAGCTCTCCGCCCGGACCGGAGATGTACGTCCGAGAAGGAGGAAAGTCATGGAGTCCATGGCTCGTGGCGGAACCAGATGGAAGCGGTTCGCCGTCGTCATGGTGCCAAGTGTCGCGGCTACCGCCGCGATCGGTGTTGCGGTGGGACAGGGCGCTGTCGCGGCCTCGTTCACCATGTCCGGCCAGCAGTTCAAGGTGACGGCCAAGCAGCTCGACGGCACCGGGTTCATGCAGTACGGCGCGGTCGACGCGCAACACGGGGGTCAGAAGGTCCCGGTCGCGGTCTCGGCGTTCAAACGCGCTGAGATCACCAACATGTGCCAGTCGGTCGTGATGCCGGTTCCCATCTTCGGCGATGTCACGATGAGGCTGTCGGCGGGTACCGGAAGCACCCCGATCGAGGCCAAGAACATCTACATCGACCTCGACCAGCTGAAGGCGGACGCGACCTTCCGCGACATCAACATCGGTGTGGCGGCTGGCGATTCCAACAAGGGGCCCGGCGTCAAGAAGGGGGACAACACCGACCCGGGCTCGTTCGCCCAGGAGGCGGCGTCGGCGACGCTGAGCGACGTGAAGCAGACCGCCTGGGCCACCAGCGCGGGCACCTTCAAGCTCCCGAACCTTTCGCTGAAGGTGGAGAAGGGCAAGAACGAGTGCTACTGACGCACTGACCCGAGAGGGGTGGGGGAGGGGACCTTCCGTCCCCCGCCCCGATCGGAAATCCGTAGTGAACAACTTCCGATCGTCCAGATCGCCAGCCCCAGGGAGCTGTTTTCGATGAGTGCCGAGTCGCCGGGGGCGCGTGACCGCTTCAGCCACTGGCGCCAGTCCTTCCAGATGTGGCGCTGGCAGCGTCCCTTCTGGGCAGGGCTGCTGACGTTGCTGGCCGGGCTGCCGATCGCGTACTTCCCGTATGCCAACCTCACCGTGAGCCAGGTGACCCTGCGGATCGCCACCACCGCGGGATCGGCCTCGTTGGTCATCGGCGTACTGCTGATCGTCCTCGGTCTGACCATGTGGTTCCAGGCCGTCGCCAGGGTCTTCGCCGGAGTCGCCGCGATTCTGCTGGCCATCGTGTCACTGGTGGTGTCCAACTTCGGGGGCTTCGGCCTCGGTTGCCTGCTGGCGCTGATCGGCGGCGGCATGGCGGTCGCCTGGGCGCCGGGCACCGTCCCGGCCGAACGGGTCGACGGCGAGGGGGAGGAAGAGCCGGAGCCGCTGCCGGAGGACGACGTGGCGGCCGCGCGTGAACCGACCGCGGCGGCGGCCGTGTCGGACGACGATTCCACGGATGGGAGGCACCGTGCGGTGTGATGAAGCTCAGCAGGAGGGTGAGGACCACCGCCGATCAGGGTCCAGGGGGCGGCACGCGGCCGCACGGAAGTCGATGCTGGCCAGGATGCAGATGCCGGCCGGGAAGGCGATGGCCCTGGCCGCGATGCCGACCGCCGTCCTGATGGCCATGGGGCTCACGCCGCAGCTCGCCCAGGCGGACCCGCAGATCAAAGGCCCCTTCAAACCCGGTCCGTGTGTGACCCGCCCCGACGAGGGCGAGCCGGACGCGGAGAAGAAGGAGGACAAGGGCGAGAAGGACGGCGAGGACCAGGAGGACGGCGAGTCCGGTGGCGGTCGCCCCGCACCGCGGAAGCCCGCCAAGCCCTCCCCCGGCCCGGGGACCGGCACGGACCGGACGGAGCAGCCGGCCGCGCCGGAGCCCGCCGAGCCCAGCCCGTCCCCCAACAAGACGCGGAACCCGCTGGACCCCCTCGGGTTGGGCGAGAAGCTCAAGGAACTGCTGGGCGGGGGTGCGGCGGAGGCGCCGGAGCCGGAGGCCAGCCCCACCGCTCCCGACAGCGGCTCCTCGGGGCAGGAGAGCGAGCCGGCGCGCGGGGCGACCACCGGCGGTGGCTCCACCGAGGAAGGCTCCGGCAAGGACGCCAGCAGCACCGAGGACTCCGGGAAGCCGGCCGGGAAGGCCGCGGAGAAGCAGAAGGAGCCCGCCTCGGCCGAGGAGCGGGAGAAGGACGGCGGTCTGGAGCCGTTCCCCTGCCCCGAGTACGACGCCGAGGCGTTGAAGAACGCCGAACTCGAGACGCCGCCCAGCGGCAGCCTCTTCCCGGACGCCCCCTGGCGGCTGCACTCCACCAAACTGACCCTGCACGGCCTGGACTACAAGGGCATCGTCAAGGTCAAGACCTACAGCGGTGAGGTCAAGGACGTCCTGAAGTTCACCGCCTCCGGGATCGACATCAGGGACCTCCACCAACTGGTGGAGGGGCCGGACGGCACCACGACGCACGTGGAGGCCGGTGCGGGCACCACCTCGACCTTCCGCAACGGCACGGTGACGATGTACACCGAGCAGTTGAAGGGCAACCTGCTCGGGATCGTGCCGATCACCTTCAGCCCCACGAGCCCCCCTCCGCTGAACATCCCGGAGGTCTTCTTCACCAACGTGGAGGTCGTCCAGGCCGGTCAGTTCGGCGGCGAGCTCACCATGCCCGGCATGCACCTGCACCAGACCCGGGACTGACCGGCCGGACAGCGGGCCGCGTGGAGACCGCGGCCCGCTGCCGGGTCAGGAGCCCCCGTCCTCGCCGCCGAGGTGGTGGACGCGGACCATGTTGGTGGTGCCGGGCACGCCGGGTGGTGAACCCGCTGTGATGATCATGGTCTCGCCCCGGGTGTAGCGGTGCAGCTTCAGCAGCTCCGCGTCGACGAGGTCGACCATCGCGTCGGTGTTGTCGACGTGGGGCACCACGAACGTCTCCACGCCCCAGCTCAACGCCAACTGGTTCCTGGTGGACTGGTCGGTGGTGAACGCCAGGATCGGCTGCTGTGCGCGGTACCGGGAGAGCCGGCGCGCGGTGTCTCCGGACTTGGTGAAGGCGATGAGGGTGGTGGCGCCCAGGAAGTCGGCGATCTCGGCGGCGGCCCGCGCCACCGAACCGCCCTGCGTACGCGGCTTCTTGCCGGGCACCAGCGGCTGGAGCCCCCGGGACAGCAGCTCCTGCTCGGCCGCCTTGACGATCCGCGACATCGTCTTGACCGTCTCCATCGGGTACTTGCCGACCGAGGACTCGGCGGAGAGCATCACGGCGTCCGCGCCGTCCAGGATGGCGTTGGCCACGTCGGAGGCCTCGGCGCGGGTGGGGCGCGAGGAATTGATCATGGATTCCATCATCTGGGTCGCCACGATCACGGGTTTGGCGTTCCGCCGGCACATGTCGATCAGCCGCTTCTGCACCATCGGGACCTTCTCCAGCGGGTACTCCACCGCCAGGTCGCCGCGGGCCACCATCACCCCGTCGAACGCCGCGACGACGTCCTCCATGTTGGCCACCGCCTGCGGCTTCTCCACCTTGGCGATCACCGGGACGTGTCGGCCGACCTCGTCCATGACCCGGTGCACGTCCCGGATGTCGGCGGCGTCCCGCACGAAGGAGAGGGCGACCATGTCGCAGCCGAGCCGCAGGGCGAACCGCAGGTCCTCGACGTCCTTCTCGGAGAGCGCCGGAACGTTCACCGCGACGCCCGGCAGGTTGATGCCCTTGTGGTCGGAGATCACCCCGCCCTCGATGACGATGCACCGTACCCGGGGGCCGTCCACCTCGGTGACCTGGAGGGCGACCGCGCCGTCGTTGATCAGGATGGACTCGCCCTTGGAGACGTCGGCCGGCAGCCCCTTGTAGGTGGTGCCGCAGATCGACTTGTCGCCGGCCACCTCCTCGGTGGTGATGGTGAACTCGTCGCCGCGGACGAGCTCCACCGGCCCGTCGACGAAGGTCTCCAGCCGGATCTTCGGCCCCTGGAGGTCGGCGAGGACGCCGACGGCGCGCCCGCTCTCCTCGGTGGCCTTCCGCAGCCGGTGGTAGCGCTCTTCGTGCTCCGCGTGGCTCCCGTGGCTCATGTTGAAGCGGGCCACGTTCATACCGGCCTCGATCAGCGCTTTGAGCTGTTCGTAGGAGTCGACGGCTGGGCCCAGGGTGCAGACGATTTTGGAACGGCGCATAGGGCGATCCTAACGGTTTGTTTCGAAGCGGAATATTCCTGTCGGCGAACGGTGGTCAGGAGCGGATCAGCGTGTGGGTCTGGCGCGCGATCTCCAGCTCCTCGTCGGTCGGCACCACCGCGACCACGACCGGGCTGTCCGCCGTGGAGACGATCCGGGCGCCGGTGCCGCGCACCGCGTTGCGCACCGGGTCGATCTCGATGCCGAGCCCCCGCAGGCCGTCCAGCGCGGCCTGCCGCACCGCCGTGGAGTTCTCGCCGACCCCGGCGGTGAAGGCGACGGCGTCCACCCGCCCCAGCACGGCGGTGTAGGCGCCCACGTACTTCCGCAGCCGGTGGACGTAGACGTCGAAGGCGAGGCGGGCGGCGCCGTCACCGTCCGCCATCCGGCGGCCGATCTCCCGCATGTCGTTGTCGCCGCAGAGCCCGAGGAGCCCGCTGCGCTTGTTGAGCAGGGTGTCGATCTCATCGTTGGACATTCCTCCCACCCGGGCCAGATGGAAGACCACCGCCGGGTCGACATCGCCCGACCGGGTCCCCATCACCAGCCCCTCCAGCGGGGTCAGGCCCATCGAGGTGTCCACGCACACCCCGCCCCGGACGGCGGAGGCGCTGGCCCCGTTGCCGAGGTGCAGGACGATGGTGTTGGTCTCCGCGACCTCCCTGCCCAGCAACTCGGCGGTGGAGCGCGAGACATAGGCGTGCGAGGTGCCGTGGAAACCGTACCGGCGCACCCCGTGCGCCTCGGCCACCCGGGTGTCGATGGCGTACCGGGCGGCGTGCTCGGGAATCGTGGAGTGGAACGCGGTGTCGAAGACCGCCACCTGAGGCAGGTCCGGGCGCAGCGCGCGGGCCACCCTGATGCCGGCCAGGTTCGCCGGGTTGTGCAGCGGGGCCAGCGGCACCAGCTCCTCGATCCCGGTGACCACCTCGTCGGTGATGAGCGTGGGCTCGGTGAACCGCCTCCCGCCGTGCACCACCCGGTGGCCCACCGCGGCGAGCCGAGGGGAGTCCAGTCCCAGGTGCCGGGCGTCGAGCTCCTCGGCGACCTGCCGCAGCGCCGCGGCGTGGTCGGCCACCGGTCCCTCACCGATCCGCTCGACCAGCCCGGAGGCGAGGCGGGAGCCGTCGGCCATGTCGAGCAGTCGGTACTTGACCGAGGAGGAGCCGGAGTTCAGCACCAGCACCTGTGAGGCGTCCGCCCGCTCCGGCTCCCGGGGGGCCGGCCGGCCGCGGTCGTCCGCGTCGCCGGCGGCTGGGTCGGTGGTCACTGTCGGGGCTCCTTCTGGTGTGTGCTGCTCCCGTCCTGGGCCTGGACGGCGGTGATCGCGACGGTGTTCACGATGTCCTGCACCAGCGCCCCGCGGGAGAGGTCGTTGACCGGCTTGCGCAGGCCCTGCAGCACCGGCCCCACGGCGACTGCGCCGGCCGAGCGCTGGACGGCCTTGTAGGTGTTGTTGCCGGTGTTCAGGTCCGGGAAGATCAGCACGGTGGCCCGCCCCGCCACCTCGGAGTCCGGCAGCTTGGTCCGGGCGACGGCCGCGTCGACGGCCGCGTCGTACTGGATCGGCCCCTCGACGAGCAGCTCGGGGCAGCGCTCGCGCACGAGTTCGGTGGCTCTGCGCACCTTGTCGACCTCGGCGCCGGAGCCGGAGGTGCCGGTGGAGTACGACAGCATCGCGATCCGCGGCTCAACCCCGAAGGTGGTGGCGGTCTCGGCGGACCGGACGGCGATGTCCGCGAGCTGCTCGGCGTTGGGGTCGGGGTTCACCGCGCAGTCCCCGTAGACCAGCACCCGGTCCGCCAGGCACATGAAGAACACCGAGCTGACGATCTCGGCGCCCTCCGCGGTCCGGATGACCTCGAAAGCGGGGCGGATCGTGGCGGCGGTGGAGTGCATCGCGCCGGAGACCATGCCGTCGGCGAGCCCCTCCCGGACCATCAGGGTGCCGAAGTAGTTGGGGTCGGCGACGACGTCGTAGGCCAGTTCCTCGGTCATCCCCCGGTGCGCCCGGAGCCGGGCGTACTCCTCGGCGAAGCGCTCCCGGAGCGGGGAGTTCTGCGGATCGACGAGCTGGGCGCCGTCCAGCTCGATGTTGAGTTCCAGCGCGCGGCGGCGGACGGCATCCTCACCGCCCAGCAGGACGAGGTCGCAGACGTCGCGGCGCAACAGCACGTCGGCCGCGCGCAGCACCCGCTCCTCGGACCCCTCCGGCAGCACGATGCGGCGCCGGCTGGCCCGCGAGCGCTCCACCAGGGAGTGTTCGAACATCATCGGGGTGACGCGGCTGGAGCGGGCCACCGAGACGCGGTCGGTCAGCTCGGCGGTGTCGACATGGCGTTCGAAGAGGCCGAGGGCGGTCTCCACCTTCCGGGGGGAGGAGGCGTTCAGCTTGCCCTCCAGCGCGAACAGTTGACCCGCGGTCGGGAAACTCAGCCCCGGGACGGAGAGCACGGGGGTGCCCGGAGCCAGCCGAGAGGCGAGCGTCATGACGTCGGCCGCCGGCCGCTGGCCGAGGGTGAGCAGGATGCCGGCGATCGGCGGGGTGCCGGCGGCGTGCGCGGCCAGCGCGCCGATGATCAGGTCGGCCCGGTCCCCGGGCGTCACCACCAGGCAGCCTTCCGTCAGTGCGGAGAGGAACGTCGGGAGCATGGCCCCGCCGAAGACGAAGTCCCGGGCATCACGGGCGAGTCCGGCGGGGTGGCCCAGCACCACCTCCGCACCCAGGGCGTGCGCGACCTGCTGCACGGTGGGGGCGGACAGCGAGGCGTCCTCCGGCAGTACGTAGCAGGGCACCGGCAGGCGCGGGGCCAGCCCCGCCGAGACCTCCTGCCGGTCGGCGGGCGCGATCCGGTTGGCGACCATCGCGACCACGTCGCAGCCCAGTGACTCGAAGGCGGCGTAGGCGTTGTGCACCTCGGCCCGCACCGACTCGGCGGTCTGCCCCTGGCCGCCCACCACGCCGAGCACCGACGCCCCGAGCTCGTTCGCCAGCCGGGCGTTGAGGGCGAGTTCGGCGGGGAGGTTGGTGTCGGCGTAGTCGGTGCCCAGCACCAGCATCGCCTCGTACTCCGGCGCGACCCGGTGGAAGCGGTCGACGAGCCGGGAGACCAGCTCCTCGGTGCCCCGCTCCGCCTGCACCGACGCTGCCTCGTGGTAGCCGAGGCCGTAGACGGTGTCGGCGGGCTGGGAGAGCCGGTAGCGTGCGCGCAGGAGTTCGTAGAGCCGGTCCGGGCCGTCCTCGTGCATCAGCGGGCGGAACACCCCCACCCGGTCGACGTGTCTCGTCAGCAGCTCCATCACGCCCAGATCGACCACCTGGCGGCCGTCGCCGCGGTCGATACCGGTCACGTACACGGTGCGGGTCACCCGGGCTCTCCGTTCCTCGCTCACTCGACCGATCGGAGGTTCGCTTCTGTCTGGCGATTACCAGAATCAGATCGAAAGAGGTACCTCTTGACAGTACCTGGGTGAGTAGCCGAGGGCCGTCCCGTGCTGTCCGGCAGGTCCGCGCGGGGCGTCCGGGAAGAGCGATCCTACGGAGGACGGACGTCGCCCACCGCTCTCACCAGGGCTTCCGTCCCAGGGTCGGCGGAGATGCCGGGGCGTCGCGACGGGGCGACCGCGCCCGGTGCGGCACCGGTGGTCCGCTGGATGGAACGGAAGGCGGGCGGCGTACCGACCGTGGAACAATCAGGTCGGCCAAGCTCACCTCCCCCACCTTCCGGCATGGGGACACCACCCACAAGCAGCAGGAGACACAGCAGCATGCGCATCGGAGTTCTCACGGCGGGCGGTGACTGCCCGGGCCTGAACGCGGTGATCCGGTCGGTCGTGCACCGGGCGGTGGTCGGGCACGGCGACGAGGTCATCGGATTCGAGGACGGCTTCAAGGGGCTCCTCGACCGCCGCTACCGCAAACTGGACCTCGATGCCGTGAGCGGCATCCTCGCCCGCGGCGGCACGATCCTCGGATCGGCCCGCCTGGAGCGCGACCGGCTGAGCGAGGCCACTGACAACGCCGAGGAACTCTGCCGCGAACTCGGCCTGGACGCCCTCATCCCGATCGGAGGCGAGGGCACGCTCACCGCCGCCCGGATGCTCTCCGACGCCGGTATGCCGGTGGTGGGGGTCCCCAAGACCATCGACAACGACATCTCCTCCACCGACCGGACCTTCGGCTTCGACACCGCCGTCGGTGTCGCCACTGAGGCCATCGACCGGTTGAAGACGACCGCGGAGTCGCACCAGCGGGTGATGGTCGTGGAGGTCATGGGACGTCACGCCGGCTGGATCGCGCTGGAGTCGGGCATGGCCGGCGGCGCGCACGCCATCTGCCTGCCCGAACGGCCGTTCCAGGTGGACGCCATCTGCGCGATGGTCCGGGAGCGCTTCGCCCGCGGCAAGAAGTTCGCCGTGGTCTGCGTCGCCGAGGGGGCCCACCCGGCCGAGGGGACCATGCCCTACGAGAAGGGCGCCATCGACCAGTACGGCCACGAGCGGTTCGCCGGCATCGGCAACCGGCTCGCCGGCGAACTGGAGCAGCGGCTCGGCAAGGAGGCCAGGCCGGTCATCCTCGGCCATGTGCAGCGCGGCGGCACCCCCACCGCCTACGACAGGGTGCTGGCCACTCGGTTCGGCTGGCAGGCGGTCGAGGCCGCCCACCGCAGGGAGTTCGGCAGGATGACCGCGCTCCGCGGCACGGAGATCGTGATGGTGCCGCTGGCCGAGGCGGTCACCGAGCTGAAGCGGGTGCCGGAGAGCCGGATGCGCGAGGCCGAGTCGGTCTTCTGACCTCCGCCTTCGCGTCACCCGCCTTGGCCGGGCCACCGGGGCGGGCCGGGCCGGGAGCGGCCGGCGAGACGACCGGTGGGTCGGCCGAAGTAGCGTCTCGAACGGCCGTCAGCGCCGGCCGCCGCTCAGCCAGCGGTAGCACAGCTCCGGCCGGCCCACCTGGCCGTACTGCGGTCGCCGTTCGGCGCGCCCCACGTCCACCAGGTGCTCCAGGTAGCGGCGGGCGGTGATCCGGGAGATGCCGGCGGCCCCGCCGGCGATGGTCGCGGTGACGCCGTCCGCGCCGGACTGGCGCAGCACCCGGGTCACCGCCTCCAGGGTCGGCCCGCTCAGCCCCTTGGGCAGTGCGGCCGGCTGCGGAGCGCGCAGCGCCGCCAGGGCGCGGTCCACCTCGTCCTGCCCGCTGGCCTCCCCCTCCGTCGCGCGGAACTCCGAGTAGCGGACCAGCCGGTCGCGCAGGGTGGCGAAGGTGAACGGTTTCAGCACGTACTGCACGACACCGAGCGAGACGCCTTCGCGGACCACCGCGAGGTCGCGGGCGGAGGTCACCGCGATCACGTCGGCGGAGTGGCCGGCCGCCCTGAGCGACCGCAGGAGCTGGAGCCCGTGGCCGTCGGGCAGGTAGAGGTCCAGCAGCAGCAGGCCGACCTGGTCGCGTTCGAGGAGGCGCCGGGCCTCGGCGGCGGTGTGGGCGACGGCGGTGACCGTGAACCCCTGGACCCGGTCGACGTACATCCGGTGCGCCTGGGCCGCCACCGGGTCGTCCTCGACGACCAGCACCCGGATCGCCGGCGCGGGCTCGTCCTGCCGGGGGCCGGTCACCGGGCACACCCGCCGTGGCGGCCGGTCACGATCCGGCTCCGGGCTCACCGAGCGGGAGCAGGACGGTGAACTCCGCCCCGCCGTCCGCGCTGGCCGCCACCTCGATCGTCCCCCCGTTGCGGCGCACCGCCTGCCGGACCAGGGCCAGGCCGATGCCGTGGCCCAGGCCGCCGCCGAACCGGGCCCTCAGGCCGCCGGCGGCCCGGTCCACCGGGCCGCCGGACACGCTGTCCATGCTCCGCCCCTTGGTCGTCCACCCCCGCTCGAACATCTCGTGGACGGCGTCCGGGTCGACTCCCGGGCCGTTGTCCGCCACCCGGAGGAGCAGCCGCTCCCCTTCGGTGCGGGCGGTCACGGTGACCTGGGGCCGCCGGGCGGTGAGCGTGGCCGCACCGCCCGGCGACGGGCCGGCCGCGGCCGTCAGATGGCCGGTGAGACTCATCGCCGCGTCCACCGCGTTGTCGATCAGGTTGCCCAGCACGGTCACGAGGTCCCCGGCCGGCAGGCAGCGCGGCAGCACGCCGTCGTCGACCCGGCTGTCCGGAGCGAGCACCAGTTCGACACCGTGTTCGCTGGCCTGGGCGGCCTTGCCGAGCAGCAGTGCGGCCATCACCGGCTCCGCCACCGCGGCCACCATCTGGTCGGTCAGCGCCTGGGCCAGCTCCAGCTCGGCGGTGGCGAACTCCACGGCCTCCTCCGCCCGGCCCATCTCGATCAGCGACACCACGGTGTGCAGGCGGTTGGCAGCCTCGTGGGCCTGGGAGCGCAGCGCATCGGTGAAACCCCGGACCGAGTCGAGCTCCCCGGCGAGGGACTGGAGCTCGGTGTGGTCGCGCAGGGTGACCACCGTGCCCCGCCGTTCGCCCCCGGAGACCGGTGAGGTGTTGAGCACCAGCACCCGGTCGGCGGTCAGCTGCACCTCGTCGACGCGCGGCTCGGGGGCCAGCAGCGCCTCGGTCAGCGGGGCGGGCAGGCCCAGCTCGGTCACATGCCGGCCGACCGCGTCCGCCCCGAGTGCCAGCAGCTCGCGTCCGCCGTCGTTGATCAGGGCGATCCGGCGCTCCCCGTCCAGCATCAGCAGGCCCTCCCGCACGGCGTGCAGCACCGCCTCGTGGTAGTCGTGCATCCGGCTGAGCTCGGTGGCGTTCATACCGTGGGTGTGGCGGCGCAGCCGGGCGTTGATCACGTAGGTGCCGAGGCCGCCCAGGGCCAGCGCGCCCAGGGCCACCAGCGCCAGTGCCGTGACCTGCCGCTGCACCTGTTCGCTGATCTTCTGGACGGTGATGCCGGCGCTCACCAGACCGGTGATCCGGTCACCCTCCCGGATCGGGGTCACCGCGCGCACCGAAGGGCCGAGAGTGCCGGTGTAGGTCTCGGTGAAGCTCTCACCGCGCAGCGCGGGCCCGGTGTTGCCGAGGAATCCCCGGCCGATCTGCTCGGGGTCGGGATGGGTCCAGCGGATGCCGTCCGGATCCATGATGGTGACGAAGTTGACCCCGGTGTCCTTGCGCACCCGCTCGGCGTAGGGCTGGAGCGCGGCCGAGGGGTCCGGGGAGTGGATCGCCGCGGTCACGGAGGGGGAGTCGGCCACGGCCCTGGCCGCCGCGGTCGCCTGCCGGGCCGCCGCCTCCCTGGCGTCGCCGCGCTGGCTGACGTAGGCGAACAGCGCGCACCCCGTCACCACGATCGCCACCAGCACGACCTGCATGGCGAAGAGCTGCCCGGCCAGGCTGCGGGGACGGGGGACGGGTATGCGCATGAAGCCAGTGTGCCCGTTCGGGCATCACCGCCGTAAAACGTTCGTGAACGAAATGAACGTAAGGGTGACGGGCCTCACACGGTCATGGATAGTCACCACAGTCCAGAAGAAGATTCGTACTCCTGTGCAGCGGCGTCGCCGCGCCAGGGCGTCGAAGCCAGAGGAGGCAGCCGTGGCTGCGCAGACCCCGCCAGACGGCGGCCGAGCAAAGCGTGACAAGACCCACTACCTCTACCTCGCGGTGATCGCGGCGGTGGTGCTGGGCACCGTGGTGGGTCTGCTCGCCCCCGATGTGGCCGTGGAGCTGAAGCCCGTGGGCACGGGCTTCGTCAACCTCATCAAGATGATGATCTCGCCGGTCATCTTCTGCACCATCGTGCTCGGCGTCGGCTCCGTCCGGAAGGCTGCCAAGGTCGGCGCCGTCGGTGGGCTGGCGATCGGCTACTTCATGGTGATGTCGACGATCGCCCTGGCCATCGGCCTGGTCGTCGGCAACATGCTGCCCGGTGTCGAACTCCACCTGAGCGAGGCGGCCCGCAGCGCGGGCGAGGCCCAGGCCAGCGGTGCGAGCGAGTCCACCGCGGACTTCCTGCTCGGCATCATCCCGACCACCATGGTCTCCGCCCTCACCGGCGGCGAGGTGCTCCAGACGCTGGTGGTCGCGCTGCTCGTCGGGTTCGCCCTGCAGGCCATGGGATCCGCGGGAGAACCGATCATCCGCGGTATCGGGCACATCCAGAAGCTGGTCTTCCGGGTGCTGGCGATGATCATGTGGGCTGCCCCGGTGGGTGCCTTCGGAGCCATCGCCGCGGTGGTGGGCGACACGGGCATCGACGCCCTCAAATCGCTCGCCGTCATCATGATCGGCTTCTACATCACCTGTCTCATCTTCGTCTTCGGCGTCCTCGGCCTGGTCCTCCGCGTGGTCTCCGGCGTCAATATCTTCGCCCTGCTGAAGTACCTCGGCCGGGAGTTCCTGCTGATCCTGTCGACCTCCTCCTCGGAGTCGGCGCTGCCGCGGCTGCTCGCCAAGATGGAGCACGCCGGCGTCAGCAAGCCCGTCGTCGGCATCACCGTGCCGACCGGCTACTCCTTCAACCTGGACGGCACCGCGATCTACCTGACCATGGCCTCGCTCTTCGTGGCGCAGGCGTTGGGCGACCCGCTCTCCATCGGTCAGCAGGTCTCGCTGCTGCTCTTCATGATCATCGCCTCCAAGGGCGCCGCGGGTGTCACCGGAGCCGGCCTGGCCACCCTCGCCGGCGGCCTGCAGTCACACCGGCCGGAGCTGGTGGACGGCGTGGGCCTGATCGTCGGTATCGACCGCTTCATGAGCGAGGCCCGTGCGCTGACGAACTTCGCCGGCAACGCGGTGGCGACCGTCCTCGTCGGCACGTGGACCAAGGAGATCGACAAGGCGCGGCTCGACGAGGTCCTCTCCGGCCGGCTGCCGTTCGACGAGCAGACGCTGGTCGACGACCACGGTGAGGCCCAGACCGCCGAGGTGCCCGAACAGGGCGGTGGCGGGGACGTCAAGGAGCCGGTCGAGGTCTGACGACCCCCGGAGACCGGTCGGAGACCGGCCCCCGGCACCCTGCGGGCGGCGCGTGGCGAACGCGCCGCCCGCGGTCGTTCCCGGCTCGGGGAGCCGGGCGTCAGCAGGGGACCAGCCAGACGGTGGCCAACGGCGGCAGGACGGCCGCGATGCTGGTCGACCGCCCCTGCCAGGGGATCGGCTCGGCCTTCAGCGGCTCCGGGCTGCCCACGCCGCCGCCCCCGTAGCCGGCGGCGTCGGTGTTGAGGAGCTCCCGCCAACGGTCCGGCGCGGCCGGCACCGCGAGGCGGTAATCGTGGCGGACCACGGGAGAGAAGTTGCTGACGCACAGCAGCGGGTTGCCGAAGCGGTCGTAACGGAGGAAGGCGAGGACGTTCTCCTCCGCCGCGTGGCAGTCGACCCAGCCGAAGCCGTCCGGCTCGGTGTCCCGCTCCCACAGCGCCGGCAGCTCGGCGTACCGCAGGTTGAGGTCCCGCACCAGATCCCGCACCCCCCGGTGGTCGGCCGCCGCGGGGTAGGTCTCGTCAAGCAGCCACCAGTCCGGTCCGTGCCCCTCCGACCACTCCGCGCCCTGCGCGAACTCCTGGCCCATGAAGAGCAGCTGCTTGCCCGGATGGGCCCACATGAAGGCCAGGTAGGCGCGGTGGTTGGCGCGCCGCTGCCACCAGTCGCCCGGCATCTTCGACACCAGCGCCCGCTTGCCGTGGACCACCTCGTCGTGGGAGATCGGCAGCAGGTAGTTCTCGCTGTAGGCGTAGACCATCGAGAAGGTCATCTCGTGGTGGTGGTGTCTGCGGTGCACCGGGTCGCGCGAGAGGTAGCCGAGCGAGTCGTGCATCCAGCCCATGTTCCACTTCAGGCCGAAACCGAGTCCGCCGAGACCGCCCGGACCGCGGTGATGGGTGGCGCGGGTGACGCCGTCCCAGGCGGTCGACTCCTCCGCGATGGTCACCACGCCGGGGCAGCGACGGTAGACGGTGGCGTTCGTCTCCTGGAGGAAGGCGACGGCGTCGAGGTTCTCCCGACCGCCGTGGGCGTTGGGTGTCCACTCGCCCTCCGCCCGCGAGTAGTCGAGGTAGAGCATCGAGGCCACCGCGTCCACCCGGAGACCGTCGACATGGAACTCCTCGCACCAGTAGACCGCGTTGGCGACGAGGAAGTTCCGGACCTCCGGACGCCCGTAGTCGAACTCCAGTGTCCCCCAGTCGGGGTGCTCCGCCCGTGCCGGGTCCACCGGCTCGTACAGCGGGGTGCCGTCGAACCGGGCCAGCGCCCAGTCGTCCCGCGGGAAGTGCGCCGGCACCCAGTCGAGGATCACCCCGATGCCGGCGCGGTGCAGCGCGTCCACCAGGTACCTGAAATCGTCCGGCGAGCCGAAGCGGGCCGTCGGGGCGTAGTACGAGGTGACCTGGTACCCCCACGAGCCGCCGAACGGATGCTCGGCCACCGGCATCAGTTCGACGTGGGTGAAACCCAGCTCCCTGACGTAGGCCGGGAGCTGCTCGGCGATCTCCCGGTAGCTCAGCCCCGGACGCCAGGAGCCCAGATGCACCTCGTACACCGACATCGGCGAGCGGTGCGGCTGGAAGGAGGCGCGCCGCGCCATCCACTCCCCGTCGCCCCAGCGGTGGCGCGCCTCGGTGACCACCGAGGCGGTCTCGGGCGGGCACTGCGCGGCGCGCGCCATCGGGTCGGCGCGCAGGGAGGGCGAACCGTCCGCGGCGACGACCTCGAACTTGTAGAGCGCCCCCGCGCCGACGCCCGGCAGGAAGAGCTCCCAGACCCCGCTCGCGCCCAGCGAACGCATCGGGGACCCGGTGCCGTCCCAGTAGTTGAAGTCGCCCACCAGCCGTACCCCGCGGGCGTTCGGGGCCCAGACGGTGAAACGCGTGCCGGCCACCCCCTGATGGGTCATCGGGTGGGCGCCGAGCGCCCGCCAGAGCTGCTCGTGGCGCCCCTCCCGGATCAGATGCAGATCGAAGTCGCCCAGGGCCGGGAGCAGGCCGTAAGGATCAGTGGTCTCCAGCACGACCGGGTCGGCCCCCTCGGCGGCCGGGTAGTCCACCTGGAGGCGGTACTCGGGCACACCGCTCAGCGGGAGGACGCCCGCGAACAGCCCCTCGCCCTCGTCGTGCAACTCCGCCGGCGCCCCGTCGGGGAGCAGCAGTCGCACCGAGCGAGCGGTGGGCCGCAGGGCCCGGAACCGGACGCCGCCGGGGACCGGGTGGGCGCCGAGGAGGCGGTGCGGGTCGTGGTGCGCCCCGTCGAGCAGCCGCCGGCGCTCGGCCCGGTCCAGCGCTTCGGCGGGCCCGACCGGCACGGCTTCCGCCTTCCCGGAGCGCCTGCCGGCCGGTGCGGTGCGCCGGCCGGCCGCAGTGGCCGACGGGCGGGCCGGCTTCTTCGCCGGGGCGCTCCCGTCACTCCGGGAGGACGGCCCCGTCGACTTGGCGGCACTCCGGGACCTGGCGGTGCTGGCGGTCGAGGCGGAGGGGGCCGACCGGGCGGGTGCGGCGGCCGACTTCTTGGCCCGGGGCGACCGGCTGCCGGCGGTGCGCTTCCTGCCGGCGGGGGGACCGTCCGGGCCCCCGGCGCGGCCGGCCCCGGCGGCGGCTGCCGTGCCGCGCGGTGGGGGAGGGGGGTCGTCTGACGCTTCTCGGGCGGTCGGAGGGCGGGGGGTCACAGGCAGGGCCTCTCTAAGAGCGGGCGGCAGTGGGTCAACGGGACGGCGCGGTGGACGGCGTGACGCTCTCCGCCGCACCGGCCAGCCGGCGGATGGCGGCCATCGGCACCGGCAGCCAGTGCGGTCGGTGCCGGGCCTCGTAGAGCACTTCGTAGACGGCCTTGTCGGTCTCGTACGCCCGCAGCAGTTCGGGCTCGTGGCGGGGGTCGCTGCCGGCGGCCTCCGCGTAGCCGCCGCAGTAGGCGGCGCGTCCGTGCAGCACCCACTGCTGGGCCCACCGCGCGGAGTCCGGTCCCGTCTGGCTGCGTGCCGCGTAGTCGAAGGACCGGAGCATGCCCGCGATGTCGTGGGCGACCGGCCGCAGCCGGCGGCGTTCGCTGATCGGCCGGGCCGGTTCGCCCTCGAAGTCGATCAGTGCCCAGCGGCCGTCGTGCGCGGTGCGCAGCGTCTGCCCGAGGTGCAGGTCACCGTGCATCCGCTGGGCGTGCCAGGTGCGTCCCCGCCGGCCGAGCGACGCGAGTTCGTCGAAGGCGGTGCGCAGCCGCTCCCGGTACGGGCGCAGGGCCGGCACCGCGCTGGCCGCGGCCTCCAAGCGCTGGGTCATCCCGGCGGCGATGCGCTCGATCTGAGTCCGGTGCAGCGTGCCGGTCGGCAGCGCGGCGGCCAGGGCGGTGTGCACCTCGGCGGTGGCCCGGCCCAGCGCGCGGGCCGCCCCGCTGAAGTCGGCGCGTACCGAGAGGGAGTTCATGGCCAGTTGCCAGCCGTCGGTGGAACCGGGCAGGAAGGGCTGGAGGATGCCGAGTGTCATCCGCTGCCCGCCCGGACCGCGCCCGCCGCTCTCCCGGGCGTCCGCCGAGCCGTCCGGCCCGGCAGCGGGAGGTGCCTCGTCGCCCTCCGCCTCGAACCAGGCCGTCGGATGCGGCACCCGGTCGCAGCCGGCCCGGGCCAGCGCCAGCGGGAGTTCCAGGTCCGGATTGGTGCCGGACCCGATGCGCCGGAAAATCTTGAGGATGTACGAGTCCCCGTAGACCACCGAGGAGTTCGACTGCTCGGCGGTGATCAGCCGCGGGGTCAGTCCGGAGGCGATGGCCGAGCCCGGGGCGCGGGTGAAGTGGAGCGTGCCGAGCCGGCCGGGCACCCGCAGCCGTTCCAGCAGGACTCCCGTCAGACGGGGGTCCTGGAGGGCCTCGTACACCGCGGCGCCGTGCAGCGGGCCACCGGCGGGTCGGCCGATCAGCGCGCCGGCGAGTTGCGGCGGCAGGCAGTTCCGGATGCCCAGCAGCAGCTGGTAGCAGTCGGCGGCGGGCTGCCGTCCGGCGGTGGCGGCCTGTTCCGCCCGCAGCAGGAGATGGAGCAGGCCCGGCGCCGCGCCGCCGGCCGAGCAGGGCAGCATCTCGGTCGCCGCCACCAGGGAGAAGCCGGTGATCGGACTGCCCTTGCCGGCGAACCAGCGTTGCCGGGGCAGCCACTCCCGCAGTAGCGGGGTGAGCGAGGGCAGTAGCCCCGGGCTGCCGTGCGGAGCGGTGTCCGGCGGTCCGTCCGGGGCGGGGCCGGCGCGGCGCGGGACCCGGAGTGCCGGTGAGCCGCGCGAGGGGGCGCCGGTGTCGGTGTCCCCACCGCTCCCGGACGGTCCGGAGGGCCGGGCCGCTCCCGCGGTCCGGCCCTCAGAAGTCCGGGCCGCGGTGAACGGGGTGGCGCGGATCGAGCCCTCCGACATGCCGTCGCGTCCTTTCCCGAACACACCACAGATGCGCAGAGTGTCCCGGATCGCCGTGGTGGCTGTCGGGTGGTGCGGGACGTGTCGGAGGAGGTCGTCCGAACAGGTAAGGCGATTGGACTATTCGCGGCGTGGCCCGCGGCGGCAGCCGGGTGCGCCGCGGGTCCTGCCGCCGGGTGGCGGCCGTTCAGTGCCCGTGGGTGAACCCTCGTTCGGAAAGCCCGAGGAGATTGATGCCTTCGATTCCGAGGCGGAGGAGGGAGTAATGGCGGAGCAGTCACGACCGACGGCAACGCGTGAGGCGAGGCCCCCCTCGGACTCGGGTGCGGGTTCGTCCACCGGCACTCAGCCGGGGAGGACGGCGGCCTCCTCGGCCCGGCGAAGTCGGAACCAGTAGAAGCCGTGGCCGGCGAGGGTGAGGAGGTACGGCAGCTCGCCGATGGCCGGGAAGCGCACGCCGCCGATCAGCTCGACGGGGTGGCGTCCGTTGAAGGCCGGCAGGTCGAGTTCGGTCGGCTGTGCGAACCGGGAGAAGTTGTTGACGCAGAGCACGAGGTCGTCCTCCTCCTCGCCGGGCATCCGCACCTCGCGGAGGAAGGCGAGCACCGCGGGGTTGCTGGAGGGCAGTTCGGTGTACGTGCCCAGGCCGAACGCCGGGTTCTGCTTGCGGATCTCGATCATCCGCCGGGTCCAGTGGAGCAGCGAGGAGGGGCTGCTCATGGCGGCCTCGACATTGGTCACCTGGTAGCCGTAGACCGGGTCCATGATGGTCGGCAGGGTGAGCCGGCCGGGGTCGCAGGAGGAGAAGCCGGCGTTCCGGTCGGGTGTCCACTGCATGGGGGTACGGACGGCGTCCCGGTCACCGAGCCAGATGTTGTCCCCCATGCCGATCTCGTCCCCGTAGTAGAGGATCGGCGAGCCGGGCAGCGACAGGAGCAGCGCGGTGAACAGCTCGATCTGCTTGCGGTCGTTGTCCAGCAGCGGGGCGAGCCGGCGCCGGATACCGATGTTCGCCCGCATCCGGGGATCCTTGGCGTACTCCGCGTACATGTAGTCGCGCTCCTCGTCGGTGACCATCTCCAGGGTCAACTCGTCGTGGTTGCGCAGGAAGACGCCCCACTGGCAGCCGGCCGGGATGGCCGGGGTCTTGGCCAGGATCTCCGAGACGGGGAAGCGCGACTCCCGCCGGACCGCCATGAAGATCCGGGGCATCACCGGGAAGTGGAAGGCCATGTGGCACTCGTCGCCGCCCTCGGCGTAGTCGCCGAAGTAGTCCACCACGTCCTCGGGCCACTGGTTGGCCTCGGCGAGCAGCACGGTGTCCGGGTAGTGGGCGTCGATCTCGGCCCGCACCCGCTTGAGCAGTTGGTGGGTCCGGGGCAGGTTCTCGCAGTTGGTGCCCTCCTCGGCGTAGAGGTAGGGCACGGCGTCCAGCCGGAAGCCGTCGATGCCCAGGTCCAGCCAGAACCGCAGCGCCGAGACGATCTCCTCCTGGACGGCCGGGTTCTCGTAGTTGAGGTCCGGCTGGTGGGAGAAGAAGCGGTGCCAGTAGTACTGCTTCCGCACCGGGTCGAAGGTCCAGTTCGACGCCTCGGTGTCGACGAAGATGATCCGGGCTTCCGGGTACTGCTTGTCGTCGTCGGCCCAGACGTAGTAGTCCCCGTAGGGGCCGGTGGGGTCGCGGCGGGACTCCTGGAACCACCTGTGCTGGTCGCTGGTGTGGTTCATCACGAAGTCGATGATCACCCGCATCCCGCGCTGGTGCGCCGCGTCGACGAACTCGACGAAGTCGGCCAGGTCGCCGAACTCGGGGAGCACCGCGGTGTAGTCGGAGACGTCGTAGCCGCCGTCGCGCAGCGGTGAGGCGAAGAACGGCGGCAGCCAGAGGCAGTCGACGCCCAGCCACTGCAGGTAGTCGAGCTTGGCGGTGAGGCCCTTCAGATCGCCGACGCCGTCACCGTTGCTGTCCTGGAAGGACCGCACCAGCACCTCGTAGAAGACGGCGCGTTTGAACCAGTCGGGATCGCGGTCCTTGGCGGGGGTGTCCTCGAACTTGTCGGGGACCGGTTCGTTGACGGTCATTTTGTGGGTGACCCTCCGATCGGTGAGGACGGTCGCAGGGACAGTACGTGCGCGGGGCGGACGCCCGGCTCCAGACGTACGAAGTTGTCCCTGCCCCAGTGGTAGGTCTCGCCGGTGAGCTCGTCGCGCACCGGGACGGCCTCGTCCCATCCGAGGCCGAGCGCCGGCATGTCCAACGAGACCGTCGCCTCCTGGGTGTGGTGCGGATCAAGGTTGGCGACGGTCAGCACGGTGTCGTCGCCGGCCCGTTTCGAGTAGGCGATCACCTCCTCGTTGTCGGCTCGGTGGAAGTGCAGATCGCGGAGTTGCTGGAGCGCCGGATGACGGCGGCGCACCTGGTTGAGCGCCGTGATCAGCGGGGCGATGGTCCGGCCCGTACGGTCGGCGGTCTCCCAGTCGCGGGGGCGGAGCTCGTACTTCTCGGAGCGGGCGTACTCCTCGCTGCCGGGCTGGACCGGGGTGTTCTCGCAGAGTTCGTAACCTGCGTACACGCCCCAGGAGGGTGCGAGCGTGGCCGCCAGCACCGCCCGTACCTCGAAGGCCGGCCGGCCGCCGTCCTGGAGGTAGCCGGAGAGGATGTCCGGGGTGTTGACGAAGAAGTTGGGGCGCATGAAGCCGGCCGTCTCACGGCTCAGCTCGGTGAGGTACTCGGTCAGCTCCCGCTTGGTGTTGCGCCAGGTGAAGTAGGTGTACGACTGCTGGAAGCCCACCGCGGCCAGGGCGCGCATCATCGCCGGCCGGGTGAACGCCTCGGCGAGGAAGAGCACGTCTGGGTCGGTCTCGCCGACGGCCGCAAGCAGCCGCTCCCAGAAGACGACCGGCTTGGTGTGCGGATTGTCCACCCGGAAGATCCGCACCCCGTGGTCCATCCAGTGCCGCAGTACCCGCTCGGTCTCCGCCAGGATGCCGTCGAGATCCTGTTCGAAGTCGAGCGGATGGATGTCCTGGTACTTCTTCGGCGGGTTCTCGGCGTACGCGATGGTGCCGTCGGGCCGCTGCCGGAACCACTCGGGACGCTTCTGCACCCAGGGGTGGTCCGGTGAGCACTGGAGAGCGAAGTCGAGCGCCACCTCGATCCCCAGTCCTCGGGCGGTGGCCACGAAGTGGTCGAAGTCCTCCAGCGTGCCCAGGTCGGGGTGGACGGCGTCGTGGCCGCCGCCGGGTGAGCCGATCGCCCAGGGGGAGCCGACGTCGTGCGGACCGGCCGAGAGCGCGTTGTCGGGCCCCTTGCGGTGCGCCGTGCCGATCGGGTGGATCGGCGGCAGGTAGACGACGTCGAAGCCCATCGCGGCGACGGCCGGCAGCCGCCCGGCGGCGGTCCGCAGCGTGCCGGAGACCGGTGGCCGGCCCGGTTCGACCACCGCTCCCTCGGAGCGCGGGAAGAACTCGTACCAGGATCCGAAGAGGGCGCGGCGCCGTTCGACCCGCAGCCGCAGCGGTGCGGAGGCGGTGACCGTCTCCCGCAGCGGGTGCCGCTCCAGCGCGGCGGCGGCCTCGGGGCAACTCGCCCCGGCGAACCGCTCGCCGGGCGCCAACCGGTCGTCCTCCAGCGCCGCCGCGGCGCGCAGAACGGCTTGCCGCCCCGCCCCCTCCGGCATGCCGGCCGCGGCCCGCCGGTGCAGCTCGGCGCCCTCCGCGAGCACCACCGCGGTGTCGACCTCGGCCGGGAGCTTCAGCTCGGCCTCCCGCCGCCAGGTCGTCAGCGGATCGCCCCAGGCCTCGACCGTGTAAGTCCACAGGCCCTCCCGGTCCGCGGAGACCGCCGCGTGCCACCGGTCGGTGCCCGGCGCCAGTTCCCGCATCGGGGTCCAGGGCCCGGGGGCGCCCGAGGGGTCCCGCAGCACCACGTTGGCGCCGACGGCCCCGTGTCCTTCACGGAAGACGGTGGCGGTGACGTCGAACCGCTCACCGGGCACCGCCTTGGCCGGCCGGCGACCGCAGTCGACGCTCGGACCGACGTCCAGCACGGGGATGCGTCCAATCATGGGGACCACCTGAGGCTGTAGGGGACTGTGTTTTCGCTGCACCTGCCAACGACCGGGTGTGTGACCACGGGCGGTGTCCGGCGTCGTCTGCCTCCCTCCGCCTGGACGCGAAGCCGTAGGACGCCGCTCGGTGATCCGCTCGCCATCGCGCGCCCAGTCGTCGCGGCACCGGCTTGCGCACTTTCTATCCGTTCGACCGGTGGCCGGCCGCCTGCCGGACCGCGGCCGGGGCCCGTGTCACCCACCGTCACTCCGGTGGCGGACCGGGGCGCCTGACCGTCCGGCGGGGTACGCGGGAGTCTGCCCCCTGCCGCCCGGGGCGCATTCAGGCGCATATAGCTGTATCGATGTGTAAGGGCGAAAAATCGGATCGGGGGCACGCCGGGGGCCGGGGCCGCAGGTGAGTGCCGCCGTTCGGGCAGATCCCCCAGGAATCGGGGTGTAGCTGGAGAAAAGCCGATTCCTCCCCGGATACCTTCCTGGGGTGAAGGCCATCCGTCGTCTCCGTGTGCGCCCCGTCCTTCCCGAACCCCTCAGCGGGCTCGGCGAGCTCGCTCACAACCTCCGCTGGTCCTGGCACCCCGAAACCCGCGAGCTGTTCCGGGCCCTCGACCCCGAGGGCTGGCGGGTCTGCGGAGAGGACCCGGTGCGGCTGCTCGGCGCCGTGCCGGCCGCCCGGCTCACCAGCCTCGCGACCGACCCGGCCTTCCTGCGCCGCCTCGCCTCGGCAACCGCGGATCTCGCGCACTACCTCGAAGGTCCCCGGTGGTACCAGCGGGCGAGCCGCACCGGCGAACTCCCCGCCGCCATCGCCTACTTCTCTCCCGAGTTCGGCATCACCGCGGCGCTTCCGCAGTACTCCGGAGGCCTCGGCATCCTCGCCGGCGACCATCTGAAGGCCGCCAGCGACCTGGGGCTCCCCCTCATCGGTGTGGGCCTGCTCTACCGGCGCGGCTACTTCGGCCAGTCCCTCTCCCGGGACGGCTGGCAGCAGGAGCACTATCCCCTGCTCGACCCCGACGAACTGCCGTTGACGCCGCTCAGGGAGGCTGACGGCAGCCCGGTGCGGGTGGTCCTGGCGCTGCCCGGTGGCGGCTCGCTCCGGGCGGCCGTCTGGCAGGCGCGGGTCGGGCGGGTGCCGCTGCTCCTGCTCGACTCCGGTGTGGAGGAGAACGATGCCGCCGGACGGGACGTCACCGACCGGCTCTACGGGGGCGGCAGCGAACACCGGTTCCTCCAGGAGATGCTGCTCGGCATCGGGGGCGTCCGCGCGGTGCGCGCCTACTGCCGGGTCACCGGCCACCCGGCCCCCGAGGTCTTCCACACCAACGAGGGGCATGCCGGGTTCCTCGGACTGGAGCGGATCGGGGAGCTGCGGCGGCCGGAGGCCGGCGGCCTCGGTTTCCGAGCCGCTCTGGAGACCGTCCGCGCGGGCACCGTCTTCACCACCCACACCCCCGTCCCCGCGGGGATCGACCGCTTCGAGCGGACGCTCGTCGAGCGGTACCTCGGTGCGGACGGCGAGCTTCCGGGGGTTGACGTCGAAGACATCCTGGCGCTGGGGCTGGAGAGCCACCCGGGTGGCGAGCCCGAGCTGTTCAACATGGCCGTGATGGGACTGCGGCTGGCGCAGCGGGCCAACGGGGTCTCCACCCTGCACGGCAGGGTCAGCCGGGAGATGTTCGCCGGGCTGTGGCCCGGTTTCGACGCCCAGGAGGTCCCGATCACCTCGGTCACCAACGGGGTTCACGCCCCCACCTGGGTCGCCCCCGAGGTGGAGCGGCTCCGCGCCGGCCGGCCGGCCGCCCGTCCCCAGAGCCTCGGGGCCGGAGACGCAGAAGGATGGGCGGCCCTCGCGGACCTCCCGGACGGTGAGGTGTGGCGGCTGCGGAACACCCTGCGGAGCCGGCTCGTCGGCGAGGTGCGGGAGCGGCTGAGGGCCTCCTGGCGGCAGCGCGGGGCGGATACGGCCGAACTCGGCTGGATCGACGGGGCGCTCGACCCGGACGTCCTCACCGTCGGCTTCGCCCGCCGGGTGCCGTCCTACAAGCGGCTCACCCTGATGCTCCGCGATCCCGACCGGTTGCGGAAGCTGCTGCTCCACCCGGAGCGGCCGATCCAGATCGTCGTCGCCGGGAAGGCCCATCCGGCGGACGACGGCGGCAAGCGGCTCATCCAGGAGCTGGTGCGGTTCGCCGACGACGCGCGGGTCCGCCACCGGCTGGTCTTCCTGCCGGACTACGGCATGGCCATGGCGCAGAAGCTCTACCCGGGGTGCGATGTCTGGCTGAACAACCCACTGCGCCCCCTGGAGGCCTGCGGCACCTCGGGCATGAAGGCGGCGCTCAACGGCTGCCTCAACCTCTCGGTGCTGGACGGCTGGTGGGACGAGTGCTATGAACCGGACTTCGGCTGGGCCATCCCCACCGCCGACGCCGCCGACGGGGACGATGAGCGCCGCGACGAGTTGGAGGCCCACGCCCTGTACGAACTGCTGGAGCGGCGGGTCGCGCCCGGCTTCTACGACCGGGACGAGCAGGGGCTGCCCAACGGCTGGATCGAGATGGTCCGGCGGACGCTGGCCGGCCTCGGCCCGAGGCTGCTGGCCGACCGGATGGTGCGGGAGTACGTCGAGCGGTTGTACACCCCTGCCGCGCACGCCCGTCGGGCGCTGGACACCGGCGGCGCGGAGGACCTGGCGCGGTGGAAGGCGCGGGTGCGGGAGTGCTGGCCGGCGGTCGCGGTGGACCATGTGGAGGCGGTCTCGACCGCCGGCCCGGGCGGTCGCGGCGTGGCAGGCGGCGCGGACGGGCAGGAGGTGCGCCCGGCCGAGTTGGGCGCCACGCTGTCGCTCCGGGTCAAGGCGGTGCTCGGCGGGCTCAGCCCGGAGGACGTCGAGGTGCAGGCGGTGGCCGGCCGGGTCGATGCGGCGGACCGGATCACGGAAGCGGTCACGGTTCCGCTGAAGCCGGCCGCCGGCGCCGATCTGTCCGGCCGTTGGCTCTACGAGGGTCCGCTGACGCTGGACCGGACCGGTCCGTTCGGGTACACCGTCCGGATCCTGCCCGCGCACCGGCTGCTGGCGAGCAGCGCGGAACTCGGCCTGGTGGCGGTGCCGGCGGAGGGTGCGGACGCGGTGGGCGGGCCGCCGTCGGGCTGACCACCGGGGCCGAGCGGCCGGAACGTGGATGAGCGGCGCCTGGGAGAGGTTTCGAGCCTTCTCCCGGGCGCCGCTCCGCTGGGGGGCGGCCGGCCCGCTCCGCTACGGCGCACGCACCGGCCGTCGGGGGGTGGACGTCAGCCGACGCTCACCGCGGCCCAGGCCTTGTCGACCGCCTGGTACTCGGCGCTGTCCGCCCCGTAGAGGTCGCTCGCGGCGTCCAGGGTGGCCTCACGCGCGGCGGCGTAGTCGGTGCTGGAGGTCATGTACACCGTCAGGGCCTTGAACCAGATCTGCTCGGCCTTCTCCAGCCCGATGCCCTCGACGGTGGAGCCGTCGGCCGTCGGGCTGTCGTACTGGACGCCGTTGATCTCCTTCGCGCCGCTGCCCTCGGCCAGCAGGTAGAAGAAGTGGTTGGCGACGCCTGAGGAGTAGTGGACGTCGACGTTGCCGATGCCGGAGTACCAGTAGTCCTTGGAGACGCCGTCCTTGCTGGGCTCGTCCATGTACCGGAGCGGCTCGCCGTTGCCGTAGATGTCGACCATCTCGCCGATGAGGTAGTCACCGACGTCCTCGGAGTTGTCGGCGTAGAACTCCACGGCGGTGCCGAAGATGTCCGAGGTGGCCTCGTTGAGCCCGCCGGACTCCCCGCTGTAGATGAGGCCGGCGGTGTGCGAGGTGACACCGTGGGACATCTCGTGGCCGGCGACGTCGACGGAGGTGAGCGGGTTGGCGTTGTTCTCCCCGTCACCGTAGGTCATGCAGAAGCAGCTGTCGCTCCAGAAGGCGTTGACGTAGTTGTTGCCGTAGTGGACGCGGGACTCGGCGCCCTCCCCGTCACCCTTGATGCCGTCGCGGCCGTGCACGTTCTTGTAGTAGTCCCAGGTCAGCGCCGCACCGTAGTGGGCGTCGACCCCGGCGGTCTGCGGGTCGTCGGTGCTGCCGTCGCCCCACTCGTCGTCGTCGTCGGTGAAGACCGTGCCCGCGCCGGAGCCGTTGTTCAGGTCCTTGGTGACATGGCCACCGCGCTCGTCGTCGGTGAGGGTGTACGCGCCGGCGGAGCCGGCGGTGCCCAACTCGACCTGGCCCGAGTAGCGGCTGTGACCGATGCCGTTGTGGATGCCCTGGTACTCGAAGAGCTTCTTACCGGTGCGGGCATCGGTGATGACGTGCAGTTCGTTCGGTGTGCCGTCCTCCTGGAGACCGCCGGTGACGGTCTCCCAGGCGAGGACCGGCTTGCCGCTGGCGGCCCAGATCACCTTCCGCGGCTCGGCGCCCTCGGCGGCCTCCTTGCCTTCGGCCGCCTCGGCGGCCTTGACCGCCGCCTTCTCGGCCGCGGCCGCGGAGACGACGGGTTTCGTGGTGGCCACCTTGATCTTCGCCTCGGTCGCCCGGGTGACGTCCTTGGTCGTGCCGTTCTTGGCCTGGTGGACGACGAGGTCGCCGCCGAGCACCGGCAGACCGTCGTAGGTGCGCTCGTAGCGGGTGTGGACCGTGCCGTCGGCGTCCTTGATGACGTCGCGGGCGATCAGCTTCTCCTTGGCGCCGAGACCCAGGGTCTGCGCCGTCTGCGCCTGCGCGGTGTTGGCGTCGCGAAGCAGTTCCGCGCGCTGGGAGGCCGAGAGGGCGACCGCCTGGGCGCCCGCTCTCGCGGTGGTCGGGGCGGGGGTCGCGCCGGCCGAGCCGGCTGCGGCGGTGGTGGCCAGAAGAGCGCCGGCGGCCAGGACCGCGGCCGTGCCGGCCGCCTTGGACATGCGTGCTGAACTCACGCGAACTCCTACATGGTGGGGGGTCTTGGAGAAGCTCTCAGGAGATGCGGTGGGGGGTGTGCACTTGTGCGAGGAGAATATTTCCTGCCTACGCGTACATGCCAGAACCGGTAGAGAAGTTGACCAAAACGTGTCCGTTAAGCACCAAGAGGGCTCCGCCATACGGACGTTCGACGTGATATCCGGCTAAGCGCCGTCCCATGCCCCCCTGACCGGCGCACAGCGCCAGCCGCGGGCTCCCCCAGCCACCGCTGGGGGAGCCCCGTCATCTGACGCCGTGCACCTATCCACCAGAGGCCTCGGGACAACACTCAGGGCGGCCTCCATCTCCGACAAGCTGCGGACTCGCACCGCCCGCGGCGGGCCGGGAGCCCGCCCGTCATCGTGTGTGTGGAAGCCGTCAGACCAGGCTCTCCCGCCAGGCCCGGTGGAGGTCGGCGAACCGGCCGCCGTCGCCGATCAGCCGACTCGGCGCGCCGTCCTCGACGATCCGTCCGCCAGCCATCACCAGCACCCGGTCGGCGATCTCCACGGTGGACAACCGGTGGGCGACGACCACCGCGGTACGGCCGTTCAGGAGTGTCAGCATCGCCTGCTGCACCGCGCGTTCACCCGGCACGTCGAGTGAGGAGGTCGCCTCGTCGAGGATCAGCACCGCCGGGTCGGCCAGCAGGGCCCGGGCGAAGGCGATCAGTTGCCGCTGCCCCGCCGAAATCCGGCCACCGCGCTTCCGGACATCGGTGTCGTAGCCGTCCGGCAGCGCGCTGATGAAGTCATGCGCCCCGATGGCCTTCGCGGCCCGCTCGATGTCCGCCCGATCGGCGTCCGGACGGCCGATGGCGATGTTCTCGGCCACCGTGCCCGAGAAGAGGAACGCCTCCTGCGTCACCATCACCACCGCCCGCCGCAACTCGGCGCCCCGCAACTCGCGCAGGTCCACACCGTCCAGTAGGACCTGGCCCTCGGTCGGGTCGTAGAAGCGGGCGAGCAGCTTCACCAGAGTCGACTTGCCCGCGCCGGTGGAGCCGACCACGGCCACGGTATGCCCGGCGGTCAGCGTGAGATCGAAACGGGGCAGCACCTCTCCTCCGGTCCGGTAGGCGAACCGCACCGCGTCGAAGACCACCTCCCGGCCCGGCCGGTCGGCGTCCCGCTCCGGCAGCGCCCGCGGCTGCTCGGGCTCCGGGACGGAGGGCCGCTGCGCCAGTAGTCCGGCGATCTTCTCCAGTGAGGCGGAGGCGGACTGGTAGGAGTTGAGGAACATCCCGAGCCGGTCGATCGGGTCGTAGAGCCGGCGCAGGTAGAGCACCGCGGCGGCCAGCACCCCCAGCTCCAGACCGCCGTCGGCGACCCGGTAGGCCCCCCAGAGCACGATCGCGGCCAGCGCGCAGTTGGCGACGAACCGGGAGGAGACCACGTAGCGGGCCATCTCCAGGATGGCGTCGCCGTTGGCCCGCTCGTGCCGGCGGTTGCGCTCGGCGAAGTCCTCGTCGTTGGCGTGCTCCCGGCGGAAGGCCTGCACCGGCCGGATGCCGTTCATCGTCTCGGCGAACTTCGTGATGACGGCGGCGATCGCCGTGGACCGGCCCCGGTAGACGACCATCGAGCGGCGTTGGAAGGACCGGATGAGGAGGAAGAGCGGGTAGAAGGAGAGCAGTGCGCAGGCGCCGATGCCCCAGTCGAGGTGGAGCAGGAGCACACAGATGTAGACCACCGAGAGGACCACCCGGAGGAGTTCCTCCAGCCCCTCGTTGAGCAGCTCGCGCAGTGATTCCACGTCGGTGGTGGCCCGGGAGATCAGTCGCCCCGAGGTGTACCGCTCGTGGAAGTCGATGCTCAGCGCCTGGGCGTGCCGGAAGATCCGACCGCGCAGGTCGAGCAGGACGTCCTGGCTGATCCGCGCCGAGGCGCGGACGAAGGCGTACTGCAGTCCGCCGGCCGCCACCGAGCAGAGCAGATAGCCGGCGGCCACGGCGACCAGCGGCCCGTAGTCCTCCGCGCCGAGGGCGGGCACCGCGCTGTCGATCGCGTAGGCGACCAGCAGCGGACCGGCCTGGACTGCGGCCTGCTGGAGCAGCAGGAAGAGGGCGGCCACCGGGACCCGCCGGCCGCTGGGGCGCAGCAGCGACAGCAGCAACGAGCGGGAGGCCCCCTTGGGCGTGGGCAGGACGTCGCGGTCGAACGGGTCGTCGGCTGCCGGCGCCGGTGCCTCTGCCGGACCCGGCGCTGAGAGGGCCGGCCGCGCGCTGGTCCCCGACTGCTCGTCCTCCCCGGCGGTCTGACCCGAAGCGGTGGTGGTCACAGCGGAGAGCCTCCCCGGGATGCGGTGTCGCTGGTCTCCGGAGGGGCGGAGGCTTCGGCCTCGGCGGATTCTCCGGACATCAGAACGCGGTACTCGGAGCTGCCGTGCAGCAGTTCGTGGTGGGTGCCGACGGCGGTGACGCGGCCCCCGGAGAGCAGCGCCACCCGGTCGGCGAGCAGGACGGTGGAAGGCCGGTGGGCGACGACCAGAGCGGTGGTGCTCGCCAGGACCCGGCGCAGGGCCGCCTCCACCAGGGCCTCGGTGTGCACGTCGAGTGCCGAGAGCGGGTCGTCGAGCACCAGGAACCGGGGGCGGCCGACCACCGCCCGGGCCAGCGCGAGCCGTTGCCGTTGGCCACCGGAGAGGCTCAACCCCTGCTCGCCGACCTGAGTGTGCGGACCCTGCGGCAGGTCGTGGACGAAGTCGGCCTGAGCGATCCGGAGCGCCCGGAGGACGTCTTCCTCCGACATCCCGGTGGCGCCCATGGCCACGTTCTCAGCGACCGTGGCGGAGAACAGGGTCGGTTCCTCGAAGGCGACGGCCAGCAGGGTACGGAGCTCGGATCGGGACATTCCGGCGGTGTCCTCGCCGTCCAGGGTGATCCGGCCGGAGGTCGCCTCGTAGAGCCGGGGGACCAGCGCGGTGAGCGTGGTTTTGCCGCTGCCGGTAGCCCCCACCAGGGCCATCGTCTCGCCTGACCGGATGTGCAGGTCCACGCCGTGCAGGGTGGGCGGTGCGTCCGGTGGTGCGTCGGGGTAGCGGAAGCCGACGTTCTCGAAACGCAGCCCGGCCTCGGCATCGGCGGCCCTCGACGCCGGGGCGGGACGGCCGGAGCTCCGTGGCGCCGGCCTGTCGACGGCCACCTTCTCGTCCATCACCTCGAAGAAGCGGTCGGCCGCGGTCGCCGCCTCGTTGCTCATCGCGATCAGGAAGCCGATCGACTCCACGGGCCACCGCAGGGCGAGTGCGGTGGCCAGGAACGCGACCAGGGTGCCCGCCGACAGCCCCCCGTCCGCCACCTGGAGCGTGCCCAGCACCAGCGCCGTGCCCAGCGCGAGTTCGGGGAGGGTCATGATCAGCGCCCAGATCATGGCCAGCAGCCGGGCCTTGTGCAGTTCGGTGCCGCGCAGCCGCTCGGAGAGCGTGGCGAAGGCGCGGGCCTGGCTGCGGTGGCGTCCGAAACCCTTGATGATCCGGATGCCGAGGACACCCTCCTCGATGACCGTGGTCAGATCGCCGATCTGGTCCTGAGCCGCCCGGGCCGCCAGCGAGTAGCGGGACTCGAACATCGAACAGAGGACGATCAGCGGTAGCACCGGGGCGAGGAGCACCAGCCCCAGGTTCCACGCCTGGTTCAGCAGGATGCCGCAGCCGACCAGGATCGTCGTGCCGTTGACCAGCAGGAAGGTCAGGGGGAACGCCAAAAAGAGCCGGAGGAGTTGGAGGTCGGTGGTGGCCCGGGAGAGCAACTGCCCGGAGGGCCAGCGGTCGTGGAAGGAGACGGGCAGCCGCTGCAGGTGCCGGTAGAGGTCCGCGCGCAGCGCGGCCTCCACACCGGCCAGCGGGCGGGCCACCAACCACCGCCGCAGGCCGAACAGCCCCGCCTCCAGCACACCGAGGAGCAGCAGTAGCCCGCCGCCGAGCCAGACGCCCCCCGGGTCGCCGTCGGCGATGGGACCGTCCACCATCCACTTGAGCACCAGCGGGATGACCAGCCCCATACAGGAGGCGACGACGGCGACGAACGCCGCGGTGAAGAAGCGCGGCCGGACCGGCCGGACGTAAGGCCACAGCCGCAGGAGGGAACGGACCGGTGACCGTCGGGCGGTGCTGGGTGGGGACTCTTCGAGAGCGGGGGCAGTCATCGGTGCCGAGCCTACGGTTCGGCACTGACAGTGCCCACCGGATTTCCCGCCGCACCGCGCCTTCACCCAGCCGGGGGTACCGAGGTGTGGCGCAGCACACCGGGCCCAGAGCGGTGAACGACGGCTAACCTGCGGGCATGACTGTGAATCTCGAGGTCCGTGACGGTGTCGGCACCATCCGCCTGGACCGGCCGCCGATGAACGCGCTGGACGTCGCCACCCAGGACCGGCTGCGCGAGATCGCCGCCGAGGTGAGCCACCGGGACGACGTGCGCGCGGTGGTCATCTGGGGCGGCGAGAAGGTCTTCGCGGCCGGTGCCGACATCAAGGAGATGCGGGACATGGGCCATACCGACATGATCACCCGCTCCAAGGCCCTGCAGGACTCCTTCACCGCGGTCGCCCGCATCCCGAAGCCGGTGGTGGCCGCGGTGACCGGGTACGCGCTCGGCGGGGGCTGCGAGTTGGCGCTCTGCGCCGACATCCGGATCGCCGCCGACAACGCCAAGCTCGGCCAGCCCGAGATCCTGCTCGGACTGATCCCCGGGGCCGGCGGCACCCAGCGGCTCGCCCGGCTGGTCGGGCCGGCCAGGGCCAAGGACCTGATCTTCACGGGGCGTCAGGTCAAGGCGGACGAGGCGCTCGCCATCGGCCTGGTGGACCGGGTGGTGCCCGCCGACGAGGTCTACTCGGCGGCGTGCGCCTGGGCCGGTCGGCTCGCCAAGGGGCCCTCGGTCGCGCTGCGGGCCGCGAAGGAGTCGGTGGACGTCGGTCTGGAGACCGACATCGAGACCGGACTGGCCGTCGAACGGAACTGGTTCGCCGGCCTCTTCGCGACCGAGGACCGGGAGATCGGTATGCGCAGCTTCGTCGAGGACGGCCCCGGCAAGGCGGAGTTCCGCTGAGGGGCCCCGCACCGAAGGGACGATCCGCGGGGCCGTTCGCGGCGCCGCGGGTAATCGTTGGGCACTGCCCGGAGAGGCGGCGGGGCGCCGCTCCCGGGCGGGGGCCCGCTCGGTAATCTCGCGGTTTCGGCCCGTGACGGAGAGCGGGCGGCCAAGATGGGGGCATGGCGGGCCTGGACGGTACGGAAGACCCCCGGAGGCGGACGGGTGGCGCCGGGGCGCGCCGCCCGGCGTCACCCGGTGAGCAGCAACCGCGCGATGTGATCGAGCGTTTCGGGAACCCCGCCGCCGGCGAGGTGTGCCTGCCCTCCCACCCGGAGTCCGCCGCCGCGGCGCGCCGGTTGGCGCACTCGGTGGTGGTGCTTCAGTGGGGCCTGGGGCCGGTGCTCGCCGAGCAGACCGTGCTGCTCGTCTCGGAGTTGGTCGGCAACGCCGTGCGGCACACCGGGGCGCGCGGTTTCGGCCTGCGGATGTCGCGTCGGCGGACCCGGATCCGGGTGGAGGTGCGCGACCCCTCCAGGGCGCTGCCCTGTCTGATGCCGGTGCGCGAACTCGACACCAGCGGCCGGGGCCTCTTCCTGGTCAACGAGATCTCCGACCGGTGGGGGGTCGACCTACTGCCGCGGGGCAAGACCACCTGGTTCGAGATGCGGACAACCGAGGGCTGACGGCCGGGCCGGCGGAGCGTCAGGAACCTTTCGCCCAGGAGCGCAGCGCGCTCTTGCCGTCGAACTTGCCCACGTTCTTGTCGAGCGGGTTGGTCGCGTACTGGTGGAACCGCCAGGCCGCCTTGATACGCGGCTTCCCCGCGGTGACCGGGTCGGCTATCCAGAGCCCGTCCCCCGCGTAGGAGGTCGTGTCGTGGTTCAGCCAGAAGTCCCGGTTGCAGTAGAGCAGCACCCGGTGCCCCGGGCGGAGCTTCTTCACCTCGCGGATGAACTGGTCCTTCTGGGCGTTGCTCGCGTACGTGCCGGAGCTGTTCCGCTCCCAGTCGACGGCGAGCAGATCGCCTTTGGCGGAGTCGCACTTGTCGATGAAGTAGCGCGCCTGGGCGGCGATGTCGCCGGGCCAGAGGAAGTGGTAGAAACCCACCACGCACTCGGCCGAGCGGGCCTTCTTCGCCTGCTTGCCCTGGATCGGGTTGACGTAGGAGCGGCCTTCGGTCGCCTTGATGATGACGAAGTCCACGCCGGACGTGGAGAACGATGACTGGTAGGCACTGACATCGATCCCGTGGATCATATGGGGACTCCTCCCCGGGGGCGCTGCCCGTCTGGCGCGGCCCCCAGAAAACGTTACGAGGATGTTCTTATGGGGCCATTCCCTCCGGCCTGGAAGGCGAAAAGGCGGCAGCCGGCCGAACCGGTTCGGACGGATGTACGTCGCGGGACCCCACGCCCCGAAGCCGCCCGACCGCGCCCCCCGGGCCCCCGAGGGCGCCCCCTGCCCTCCTCGCTCAGCCGGCGTCCTCGTCCGGATGCCACTCCAGCAGCCGGACCTTGGCGACGGTGCGGACATGGCGGCGCATCGCGGCGGCGGCGGCCTTCGGCTGCTGGGCCTCGATGGCGTCGAGGATGCCCTGGTGCTGGGCGAGCGAGCGCTTCGGCCGTCCGGACTGGCGGAGCGACTCATGGCGGCTCTCGGTGATCTGCTCCGAGATGGAGCGCATGAACTCCGCCAGCAGTGAGCTGTGCGCGGCGGCCGTCACGGCCGCGTGGAAGCGCCGGTCGCCCTCCGCGCCGTGACCACCCTCGGCGATCTCCCGCTCCATCAGGGCGAGTGCCTCCCGCAGCCCCCGGAGGTCCCCCTCGGTGCGCCGCTCGGCCGCCAGCTCGGCGAGCTTGGTCTCCAGCGCCTCACGCGCCTCCAGGACGTCCGGCAACCGGCGCCGACGCTCCAGCAGTTGGTGTACCGGCTCGGCCGCGAGGGTGTCCCGGAGGAGGTAGGTGCCGCCGCCGTGCCTGACCTCGACCAGGCCCTGTGCCTCCAGGACGACCACCGCCTGCTTGACGGACGAACGGCTGACGCCGAGCCGTGCGGCGAGCTCCCGTTCGGTGGGCAGCCGGTCGCCGGTGCGCAGCTCTCCCTCGGCCACGTAGGCGCGTAGCCGCTCCAGGACCTGCTCGTACAGGCGCGTCCGGCCCATGGGTCGCAGCGCGTCGGCCATCCCGCCCCCTCGTCGATACCCGGACGACTCACCCGAAGCAGACTAGCACCGGCGCAGTGGCCGACTGGCTGAACCAATTTCTGTCCAATGCATTGACAGTGAAGTCGCCCCGCCCGCAATGTGGTCCGGCCACTCGGCCACTACGCCGCTCACCCCCTTCATCCCCCGGGTGACCGAGGCCTTCCGAAACCAGCCGAGGGCCGGAAAGACGCTGCCGGAATCCAGGAACGGAGCCTCGATGTCTGCTGAGCTGATCTCGATACTTGTGCTGGTGGTGGTGTTCGTCGTCGCCACCACCCGGTCGATCAACATGGGCGCGCTGTCCTTCGCCGCCGCCTTCGGCGTCGGTGGCCTGGTGGCCGGCTTCGACGCCGACGAGATCTTCGCCGGTTTCCCGGGCAGCCTGTTCGTGGTGCTGGTGGGGGTGACCTACCTCTTCGCCATCGCCCGCGCCAACGGCACCACGGACTGGCTGGTGCGGACCGCGCTCCGGCTGGTGCGCGGTCGGGTGGCGCTCATCCCCTGGGTGATGTTCGCGATCAGCGCGCTACTCACCGCGATCGGCGCGGTCAGCCCCGCCGCCGTCGCCATCGTCGCCCCGATCGCCCTCAGTTTCGCCGCCCGGTACGGCATCAGCCCGCTGCTGATGGGCGCCATGGTGGTGCACGGCTCTCAGGGCGGCGGTTTCTCCCCGATCAGCATCTACGGATCGATCGTCAACGGCATCGTGGAGAAGGAGAAGCTTCCCGGCAGCCCGATCGTCCTCTTCCTCGGCAGCCTCGTGGTCAACCTGCTGATCGCCGGCGTCGTCTTCGTCGTCTGCGGCGGACTCAAGCTCTCCGGCAGGGGCGACGGCGACACCGCCGCGACCTCCGTCGAGACCGAGGAGGAGCGGGCCGCCGGCGCGCTCACCGCCGCCCGGGCCGCCACCCTTACCGGACTGGCGGCGCTCGTGCTGGCGGTGCTCGTCTTCGACCTGGACGCCGGGCTCACCGCCATCACCCTGGCCGTGCTGCTGAGCCTGTTCTGGCCGGCGGACAGCAAGAAGGCGGTCAACCAGATCACCTGGCCCACCGTGCTGCTCATCTGCGGGGTGCTCACCTACGTCGGAGTGCTCGAGGAGATGGGCACCATCGAATACGCGGGCAACGCCGTCAGCGACATCGGCATCCCCCTGCTCGGCGCCCTGATGATCTGCTACATCGGGGCCATCGTCTCCGCCTTCGCCTCGTCCGTGGGCATCATGGGGGCACTGATCCCGCTCGCGGTCCCGTTCCTGGCCCAGGGCGAGATCGGTGCGATCGGCATGATCACCGCACTGGCCGTCTCCGCGACCGTGGTGGACGTGAGCCCCTTCTCGACCAACGGGGCGCTGGTGCTGGCCAACGCTCCGGACGTCGACCGGGACAGGTTCTTCCGCCAGCTGATGGCATACGGAGGGATCGTGACGGCCGCGGTACCGGCCGCGGTATGGCTGGTCCTGGTAGTGCCGGGACTCGGCTGACGGCTGACCGGGACCGCCGACGGCGACCCGGTCGCGGTGATCCCCCGACGAGCCCGGTGATCGCCCGACGACAAAGCTCCACCCGGATCCGACGAAGGAGACCCAGCGGTGTCCGCTCTGCTCCCCGCCCTGCACGACCCCTCCCTGGAGGCCAACCGCACCGCGCTGCGCTTCGGCCGGCGTGAGCTGACCTACCGGCAACTGGCCGCGGCTGCCGCGGCTCCGGCCGCCAGGATCGCCGGGGCCGGCCGGGTGGCGGTCTGGGCCACCCCGACGATGGAGACCGCGGTGGGCGTGGTGGCGGCGCTGCTCGCCGGTGTCCCCGCGGTCCCCCTCAACCCCAGGATCGGCGAGCGCGAACTGGCCCACATCCTCTCCGACAGCGCCCCCACCGCGGTGCTCACCGAGCCGGGGGCGGCATTGCCGGCCGCCCTGGAAGCTCTGGAACGGGTGGACGTCGACGTGACGGCCGCCGGGCTGGAGACCCTCCGAGAGGAGGAGCCGGGGGAGGAGGAACCCGCGCTGATCGTCTACACCTCCGGCACCACCGGCCCGCCCAAGGGCGTGGTGCTGCCCCGTCGGGCGCTGGCCAGCACCCTGGACGCGTTGGCCGAGGTCTGGCGCTGGACGGCCGAGGACGTCCTGGTCCACGGGCTGCCGCTGTTCCACGTGCACGGTCTGATCCTCGGGGTGCTCGGTCCGCTGCGGCTCGGCGGCACCCTGCACCACCTGGGCCGGTTCAGCACCGAGGGCGTGGCCGAGGCGCTCTCGGCCGGCGGCACCATGCTGTTCGGCGTGCCCACCATGTACCACCGGATGGCCGAGGAGGCGGGTGACGACCCGGCACTGGCCGCGGCGCTCGGCGGGGCCCGGCTGCTCGTCTCGGGGTCCGCCGCGCTCCCGGTGCGCGACCACGAGCGGCTCTCGGCCTCCACCGGCCGGCGGATCGTCGAGCGTTACGGCATGACCGAGACGCTGATGAACACCAGCGTGCCGATGGACGGCGAGCCCCGACCGGGAACCGTCGGCCTGCCGCTGCCCGGGGTGCGGCTCCGACTGGTCGACGAGCGGGGCGCGGAGGTCGCCGCGGACGGCGAGACCGTCGGCGAGATCCAGGTGTGCGGTCCGAACCTCTTCACCGAGTACCTCAACCGGCCCGACGCCACCGCCGAGGCCTTCGACGGCGAGTGGTTCCGCACCGGGGACATGGCCACCCGCACCCCGGACGGGGCCGTGCGGATCGTCGGCCGCAAGGCCACGGACCTCATCAAGAGCGGCGGGTACAAGATCGGTGCCGGGGAGATCGAGAACGCCCTGCTGGAGCACCCCGGGGTGGCCGAGGCGGCGGTCACCGGCGAGCCCGACCCCGACCTCGGCGAGCGGGTCGTCGCCTGGATCGTCCCGAGAGACGGACGGCAAGCCCCCGACACCCGGGAACTGGTGGACCACGTCGCCGGGCAACTCGCCCCGCACAAGCGCCCCCGCACCGTGCACTTCCTGGACCGGCTGCCCCGCAACGACATGGGCAAGATCATGAAACGGGCGCTCCGTGCCTGACCGGCCTGTACCCGACCACCCCGCGCCTGACCACCGGATGACCGCCCGGGAGGCCATCGCCGCGCTGGTCGACGACTTCACCGAACTCCCCGGAACGGCCGCGCCCGAGCCCGGGGACGGTCCGCTGGAGTGGGCAGGGTACGGCAGGGCCCGGGAGCGGGCCGCCGAACGCACCGGAGAGCGGGAGTCGGTGCTCTGCGGCACCGGCCGAGTGGCCGGCGGGGCCACGGCGGTCCTCATCGCCTTCGAGTTCGGATTCCTGGGCGGCTCGCTCGGCGAGTACGCGGGCGACCGAATCGAGGCGGCGCACACGGCGGCCCGGAAGCTGCGCCTCCCGGTCGTCTCCCTGCCCGCCACCGGCGGCAGCCGGATGCAGGAGGGCATCCGGGCGCTCAGCCAACTCCAGCGGGTCGCCCACCAGTCGGAGCTCACCCGGGCGGCCGGGCTGGCGCAGCTGTCGATCGTGCGCGACCCGACGACGGGCGGCGGTTGGGCCACTCTGGGTGCCGGAGCCGACGTCGTGCTGGCGCTGCCCGGCGCGCAGATCGGCTTCGCCGGCTCAAGGACCAGACCGCCGGAGGCCGACCCCGCGGCCTATCGCGCGGAGGGTCAACTGGCGGCCGGCGCTGTGGACGCGGTGGTCCGGCCGGAGGACCTTCGGGCCACCGTGGCGCGCTGGCTCACCCTGCTCACCGATCCGCTGCCGGGCCGACCGGAGCCGCCCGCGGCGCTGCCGGCGAGCCGGCCGGATGCCGGCCGGGAACCCGCCGCGGCGGGGGAGGGGACGGGTTCCGACAGCGGCTGGGACGTCGTGCGACGGGCCCGCTCGCCCCAGCGGGCGCGAGCGGAGGCGTATCTCGGGGTCCACTTCGAGGTCCGCGCGGAGATCAGCGGCGACCGCTGCGGCGGGCGGGACCCCGGCATGCGCTGCGGGTTCGGCAGTCGTCCCGGCGGCACCGTCGCCTACGTCGCCCAGTGCGGCACGGCCACCGGCCCCGCGGGCTTCCGGACCGCCGCCCGGCTGATCCGGCTGGCCGGCCGGCTCGGCATCCCGGTGCTCACCCTGATCGACACTCCGGGCGCCGCCAACGGAGCCGAGGCCGAACGGACCGGGGTTGGCCCGGCGATCGCCGACTGCTTCGCCGCGGTCGCCGCCGCCCGGACACCCGTCACCAGCCTGCTCATCGGTGAAGGGGGGTCGGGAGGCGCGCTGGCCCTGGCGGCCCCCGGCCACACCTGGGCCACTCCGGACAGCTACTTCTCGGTCATCGGACCGGAGGCAGCGGCAGCCATCCTCAAACGCGGTCCCGAGCAGGTCCCCGCCACCGCCGACCAGCTCCGGCTGCGCCCGGCCGACCTGGTGGAACTCGGCGCCGTACGGGGTGTGGTGCCCCCGGCCGCCGAGCGGTGACCGGACGGTCGGCCCGTTCCGGTCCCTGAACTCGCCGCGGTGTGCGGCGCGGTCGGTGTGCGGGCCGGCCACGTCGCCGCGCGCCGCCTGGCCCCGGGCTGTCCGTCCCCGGCGGGTCAGCTGGCCCCCCGGCGGATCAGCGCACGGTCTCGGAAGCCGGGAGCGCCGTGGCTGTCGTCGCTGGTTGCGGGGACTACGGAACAGCCCTCAGGGCGACCTCGGTCGACTTGACGAGCGCCACCACCGGTGAGCCGGGCACCAGTCGGAGATCGGCCACCGCCTCCTGGGTGATCACTGAGGTCAGCTCCCCCTCCTCGATGGAGAGCTTGACGCAGGCCACCGCCCCGCCGGGGATGACCTCGGTGACCGTGCCGGGGAGGCGGTTGCGGATGCTCAGCCCCTCCACCCGGTCGATCGCGAGGGCGACCTCCGTGGACTTCACCAGCACCGTGACGGCCGCGCCCGCGTCGATCCCCAACTCCTCGACCGCCTCGGCGGTGATCGCGGCCGTGACCTCCTGACCGCCGCGCAGCCGCACCTTGACGGTCGTGAGGGCGGGGCCCGACGTGACGGCGGTGACGGTACCGGGGACCTGGTTGCGGATGCTCAAGCTCATGACGGCCTCGCATGACTGGGGGCGATTACGGCTGTCAGGCGATTATGTCCCTTATGTTCGGTCATTCTCGGGGCCTGGAGGGCGCGACTGCCCTTCCTGGGATGATCGATGGCTCGCATGTGCGGCTCTATCGCCAGGTATGCATTGCATATGCCGCCCATTGAGGCCTAGCGTGTCGCACATGCACTCCTACACGATCGGTCAGGCGGCGCGGCTGCTCGGTGTCAGCCCCGACACGGCGCGCCGCTGGGCAGACGCAGGGAAGGTGGCCACCCACCGGGACGAGAGCGGCCGCCGGCTCATCGACGGCCGTGACCTGGCCGCCTTCTCGATCGAGGTCGGACAGGGCGGAGTCGGACAGGGCGGAGGCGGAGAGGAGGACCCTCCCTACACCTCGGCGCGGAACGCCTTCCCGGGCATCGTGACCGCCGTGAAACTCGGCGACGTGGCCGCCCAGGTGGAGATCCAGGCGGGGCCGCACCGGCTGGTGTCCCTACTGACCCGCGAAGCGGTGGAGGAACTCGGCCTGGAGGTCGGGATGCGGGCCACCGCCCGGGTGAAGTCGACCAACGTGCACATCGACCGGGCCTGACCCCGCCGCAGTCCGCCCCCGTCCCGCGGTAACGGCAGCACCCGGCTGCCGTCCGCACTCCCGCGCGGCAGCAGCTGCCGCCCGTCCAAGGAGTCTCATGTCCACTGGCATACCCGACCGTTCCGGACTCTCCCGCCGGATCCGCGGGACCGCTGCGGCAGCGACCGCGGTACTCCTGCTGCCGCTCGCGGCCTGCGGCGGAGGCGACGGTGAGAAGAAGGACGGGGCGGGCGACCAGCAGCAGGTGGAGCTCACCGTCCTGGCCGCCGCCTCGCTCACGGACGTCTTCCAGGAGGCGGGCAAGGTCTACGAGAAGGAACACCCCGGCACCACGGTGACGTTCTCCTTCGCCGGCTCACAGGAGCTGGCCAGTCAGGTCAAACAGGGCGCACCCGCGGACGCCTTGGCCACCGCCGACACCAAGACCATGGACGACCTCGGCTCCGACACCGGGGCCGCCACCGTGATCGCCAGGAACCGCCTGGTCATCGCCGTCCGGGAAGGCAACCCGAAAGGCACCGAAGAACTCGCCGACCTGGCCGACCAGAAGCTGAAGGTCGTGCTGGCCGCCCCGGAGGTGCCGGTGGGCCGGTACAGCCGGCAGGTCCTCGACGCGGAGAAGATCGCGGTGCGGCCGGTCTCCGAGGAACCCAACGTCCGGGCCGTGCTCAGCAAGGTGGCGCTCGGTGAGGCCGACGCCGGCATCGTCTACAGGACCGACGCGGCCACCGCGGTCGACAAGGTGGACGCCATCGACATCCCCGACACGCAGAACGCCGTCGCCTCCTACCCCGCCGCCACCCTGAAGACCTCGAAGAACCCCGAGGCGGCGGCGGACTTCGTCAAGTGGCTGAGCTCGCCCGCAGCCCAGAAGATCCTGCGGGGGGCGGGCTTCCAGAAGCCGTAGGCGCCCTCCCGTCACCGCTCGGGGGCGGCCCGGCCGAAGCCGTGGGCCGCGGCCCGTCATCCCTGGCGGGCGCCTGAGAGGGGCGATGCGCCACCAGGGGTGACGCCACAGCCTTGCCGCCGCGCACCAGGTCGTTAGGAACCCACCGTGAACAGACCAGCCCGCACCCGCGCGAGGGGGACCCGCGCCCCGGTGGCCCTCGCGGTCCCCGCCCTGCTCGCGGTGGTGTTCCTGCTGCTGCCGCTCGCCGGCATCCTGGTCCGCACCTCCTGGGGCGAACTCGGCGACCACCTCGGCGGCCCGGCGGTCATCGAGGCGCTGAAGCTCTCGCTGCTCGTCTCCTTCTGGGCGCTGGCGTTGTCGGTACTGCTGGGCGTCCCCCTGGCCTGGGCGCTGGCCCGGGTGGACTTCCCCGGCAAGACCCTGGTCCGCTCCCTGGTGCTGCTCCCGATGGTCCTGCCCCCCACCGTCGGAGGGGTGGCCCTGCTACTGGGTTTCGGCCGCCGCGGGCTGCTTGGGCCCTGGCTGGAGGAGACCTTCGGCCTCACCCTGCCGTTCCACACCTCCGGAGCGGTGGTCGCCGCGACCTTCGTCGCCATGCCGTTCCTGGTCATCAGCTTGGAGGGGGCGCTCGGCGGCCTCCGGCCGAGGTACGAGGAGACCGCCGCCTCGCTCGGCGCGTCCCCCCTGCGGGCCTTCTTCACCGTCACCCTCCCCATGGTGGCCCCGGGGCTCATCGCGGGCGCCGCTCTCACCTGGGCCCGGGCGCTCGGCGAGTTCGGGGCCACCATCACCTTCGCCGGCAACCTGCCCGGCACCACCCAGACGCTCCCGCTCCAGGTGTACCTACTGCTCCAGGAGGAGCCGGAGGCCGCCACCTCGCTCTCCCTGCTGCTGCTCGCCATCGCCATGGCCGTCCTCATCGGTCTGCGCGGACGTTGGACGAGCACACCGGTCGCCGGCCGCGGCGGCTCCCCGTCCGCAGCCTCCGCACAGCCGGAGGCCCCCGCGGGGCGAACCGACGGCCCGCAGCCCTCGGCGGACGGGGCTCAACCTCCGCCCCCGCCCGGAAGGTGGGCGCTGCACGCCGAGGTCACCGGTTACACCGAACTGGAGTTGGAAGCCGAGCCGGGCACCACGATCGCCGTCGTCGGCCCCAACGGCGCGGGGAAGACCACCCTGCTGCGGGCGCTGCTCGGACTCACCCCCCGGGCCGGTGCGGAACTCCGGCTGGGGGACAGCGACGTGACCGGGCTGCCGCCGCACCGTCGCCGGATCGCCTGGGTGCCGCAGGACGGCGCCCTCTTCCCGCACCTCACGGCGCTGGCCAACACCGCCTACGGACTCCGCAGCCGTGGAGTGCCGCGGGCCGAGGCCCGGCAGGTCGCCCAGGAGTGGCTCGACCGGCTCGGTGTGGGCCACCTCGCGCATCGCAGGCCCGGCCAGGTCTCCGGCGGACAGGCACAACGCGTCGCCCTGGCCCGGGCACTGGCCACCCATCCCAGGCTGCTGCTGCTCGACGAGCCACTCGCCGCCCTCGACCAGACCACCCGGGCGCAGGTCCGCCACACTCTCCGCCGCCACCTCGACGCGTACGGCGGGGTCTGTCTGATCGTCACCCACGATCCGGTGGAGGCGGTCTCGCTCGCCGACCGGGTACTCGTACTGGACGAAGGACGGGTCCTCCAGGACGCGCCCCCCGGCGAGGTAACCCGTCGGCCGCGCTCCCCCTGGGTGGCGAGGATGCTCGGCCGCAACGCCTGGCCGGCCACCGCGACGGAGACCGGGCTCGAACTGCCGGAAGGAGGTGCCCTCACGGTGGCCGAGCCGCTGCCGCCGGGGACCAGGGCGCTGGCGGTCATCGCACCCGAGGCGGTGGCCGTGCACCGGGAGAGGCCGAGCGGCAGCCCCCGCAACGTCTGGCCCGGCACGGTCCGCGAACTGACCGCGGTCGGCAGCCGGTTGCGCGTCCTGATCGCCTCGGAGCTGACCCCCGACCTGATCGCCGAGGTCACCCCCCAGGCCGCCACCGAACTCGGCCTGGCGGACGGGGTCGGGGTCTGGGCCAGCGTCAAGGCCACCGAGACCGACGTGGTGCCGCTCTGAGGGTGTGCGGCGGGCGCCCGGCGGCCGGCGGGGCTGCGCCGGAACGTGGGGCGGTGTTCCGCCATCACGGGCGCCCTGCACGCACCGTATTCCATCGGGTGGTTTCCGTGATTCGCGTCCGATAAGCGGGCACTTCTTTCCGTGGGTCGGAAAGCGGCAACGCTGCCGACCGCCTTCGAATTCACCGCTTCGTTTGTCGGCCGTCGCCCGTGCGCAATGTGTACAGCTGCCCTTCCGAACCTCTGCCTACCTTGTCGTCACGCGTTCGAGGTCTACCACCAGACGGTGTCGTAGCCACTCAAACAGGAGACGAAATGAGCACCACACCGTCCTTGGGCTCAGCTATGAGGAACTGGTCGAGGCGCGTCGGGCCAGCGGTGTCGCCATGTTCAACGACAACAAGATGAAGTTGGGCATCTTCGGCTCGAACTGCAGCCACGGACCGATGGCGACGCACGCCGAGTCCTCCTACGAACTCAGCTGGCAGCACACCCAGCAGATCGCCCAGCTCGCCGACCGGCTCGGTTTCGAGGCGATGCTCCCCGTCGCCAGGTACCGCGGTATGGGGGGGAGACCAATTTCAACGGCTCGAACTTCGAGACGCACACCTGGGCGGCGGGCCTCGCCCAGGCCACGGAGAACATCATGGTGTTCTCCACCAGCCATGTCCCGACCAAGAACCCCATCGTCGCGGCGAAGGAGTCGGTCACCGTCGACCACATCTCCGGCGGTCGCTTCGGGCTCAACATGACGATGGGCTGGTACAAGGCCGAAATGGAGATGTTCGGCAGAACACAGCGGGAACACGACGCGCGCTACCGCTACGGCACCGAGTGGATCACCATCGCCCAGCGGATGTGGACCGAGGGCGAGGGCGTCGACTTCAAGGGCGCGTCCGGGAGGTCTGGGGCCACGCGGTCGATCTGGACCGGGGGCGAGGGCGCGCGAGTTCCCGGCGGAGCTGCTCGACGAACTCCTGGAGGACGTGCCGCGGGCCTGGCGGCGGCGGGAGGAGCGGGTGGACCTCACGCTCGCACCGCACGGCCGCGAGAAGATCGTCCTCGGGAGCGGTGGCCCCGAGGTCTCCGGCGCCCGCCACGACATGGTCCGATGGCTCATGGGCCGGGGCCGTCGGGGGAGTGGCCGGCAGCACCGGCGCGATCCCCGTCGTCCCCCGCTGGTTCTGAGGCGCTCGGGCCTGAGAACGCTCGGGCCCGAGGCGCCACGGCCGGGCCCGGAGTTGCCGGAGCCCCAGCCGTTGTGGACGCCTCCCGCGGGGGCGGAGCCACGCGCTGCTGTTCGAGTGATGGCCCGCGGGCGCCTGCCCAGGAGGATCAGCCCTCTGGTGACCGATGGCAGGGACTGAAATCGGCCAGCCGAATGGCCAGGGTCGGCCCAGGTGTCAGGAAGGTGCCTGACTTTCCCAAAGCACCGCAGCGGCATCGTGGGCCGTGGTTCCATTCGCTGGCGGCTACCGACCTGAAAGGGCGGGCACTCTTCTTCGCTTGGCGAGACACCCGATGGCCCGGCCCGTCGGAGAGATGGGGAGACCACTCGGTTTCCCGTGGCCGCGGTTCCTCCCACCCCCACCAGGAGGTCATGTTTTGAGCAAGCACCACTTCAGCCGCAGAGGTGTCCTCAAGGCCGTCGGCGGAGTCTCCGCGGCCGTGGCTCTCGGCGGCGTGAGCGCCCTCGCGACGGCATCGTCCGCCAGCGCCGCCGACAACGGCTTCGGGCTCCGCATCGTCGAGCGGAACGAGAACGACCCCCGGATGTGGTACTACCGGTTCGCGACCGACGCCATCGGCTGGAACCCCGGTGTCAACGTCCTGCTCCCCGACGACTACCACACCAGCGGACGCACCTACCCCGTGCTGTACCTGTTCCACGGCGGCGGTATGGACCAGGACTTCATCACCTTCGACCGCATGGGCATCCGGGCTTGGACCGCTGGCAAGCCGCTCATCGTCGTGATGCCCGACGGAGGGCACGCGGGCTGGTACTCCAACCCGGTGAGCTCCAACACCGGCCCCCGGAACTGGGAGACCTTCCACATCTCCCAGTTGGTCCCCTGGATCGACGCGAACTTCCGGACGTACGCCGAGTACGACGGCCGCGCGGTCTCCGGGTTCTCCATGGGCGGCTTCGGTGCGCTGAAGTACGCGGCGAAGTACTACGGCCACTTCGCCTCCGTGAGCGCCCATTCCGGTCCGGCCAGCCTGCGCCGGGACTTCGGCGTGGTCACCCACTGGGCCAACGCCTCCTCGGCGGCCGTCGAACTGGGTGGTGGCACGGTCTACGGCGCGCCGCTGTGGGACGAGGCCAGGGTGAGCGCCGACAACCCGGTCGAGCGCATCGAGAGCTACCGGAACAAGCGGGTCTTCCTGGTGGCCGGTAACAGCCCGGACCCGATCAACTGGTTCGACACCGTCAACGAGACCCAGGTTCTCGCCGGGCAGCGGGAGTTCCGCGGTCTCCTCAGCAACGCCGGTATCCCGCACGAGGGGCATGAGGAGCCGGGCGGCCACTTCGTCCGCGAGCACATGTTCAAGCGCGATCTCGACGGCATCATCGGCCGACTCCGCAAAGCCTGATGCGGCGGTAGGACAGCCGCGCGGCCCCGGCGGACGGCCGCCACGGCCGTCGTCCGAGGGAGGCCGCCGCGGTTCTCGGAGCCTGACCGCACTGAGGAGCGGGGGCAGGCTCCGAGAGCGGCCCGGCGCTCCCAGGCGTCGTACGCCTTGGAATACCGGCCCCCTCCGTTGCTGAGACGCCGCTGCTCAGCGCCGCGGCCTCGGCCCGTACGTGAGTCTCCGCAGGAGTTTCTCCGCCGGACCGGGAAGGCCGCGGCGCTGGAGCAGCCATGCCCCGAGGACCGTGACGGACCAGGCCAGTGCGGCGGTCAGCGCCGCGGTGAGGGTCGGACTGCCGGTCCGGCCCGCGAGGTCCAGGGCGAAGGGCGACAGGACCAGCACCCACACGAGCGACTGGAACAGGTAGCCGCTCAACGAGCGCTGCCCCAGGCTCGCGAGCGCGTTCACCACCAGTCCCGCACGCGGTGCCGGCCGGGCGAACGGAGGCCCGGCCGGGGCGGCGGTGCTCGCACGGGCCCTGTTTATGCGCAGTGCGAGGAGTCCGAAGAGCGCCACGTACCCGGGTCCCCCGAACTGGCCGCTCACCTCGTACAGCAGCAGGAAGACGTCCACCGTCGGGCCGTCGACGTGGAGCAGACCGGCGCTGACCAGACCGATCGGCGCACCGCCCGCGAAGGCGATGGCGAGGCTGATCACGGCGGTGCGGACCAACAGGGTCCGGTGGCGTGCCGGGTTCTCCAGCACGCCCCGGCGGGCGGCCCAGGCACCCAGCCAGACGATGAGGATGAACGGCAGGACGGTCAGGGTGTGCAGCGGCCACTCGCCCAGCCGGTCGACCACCGAGGCGGCGTAGTCGGGGGCCGAGAGGGAGTCGACGTCCTGGGCGGGGACGGGGGCGGAGCCCGGCCCGCTACCGGTGGCACGGTACACCGCGACGCCCGCGAGAACGGCTACGTACCCTGCCGTGCAGCCCCACAGCCACAGCACGATCCGCTGTACCCGTTCGCCGCGCCGCAGCAGGACCAGGGTGAAGGCGATGCCGACCAGGCCGTAGGCGCCCAGGAAGTCACCGAAGTTGAGCAGTGCGGCGTGCACGGCGCCGAAGGCGAGCAGCCACGTGTTGCGTCTGAGGAGTACGGAGCGCGCGGCCCGGGGCCCGGTTCCCTGCGCGTCCTGTCGGCGGGCGAGCTGCACCAGCCCGTAGCCGAACATCACGGCGAACATCGGATACGCGCGGGCGTGCACGAAGACGAACATGGCGAGGTTGAACGGGCGTTCCCAGCCGTGTGGCGACGCCTCGGCACCCGGCTGGTCGCCGAAGGTGAACACGGCGGCGTTGGCCAGGGCGATGAGCAGCAGCATCGAGCCGCGGGCCAGGTCGGGGGCTAAGGCTCGTTCCAACTGGCGGACGGGGCCGCGCGCTGGGCGATGGCCCGGTGGGTGCGTGGTGGTGGTCATCCGGATCTCTTCCTCTCCGAGGGGCGGCACTTCGTCCCCCGCGGAAACCGTGCGGCGAGGGCGGCACAGTACTGCGGGGAGAGCTTTAGTGTACGCAATAATCTATATGTAGAACACTAATTTTCCGTGCGTCATGATGGCCCTGGAGGAAGCCGAGGGAAGAAGAGGGGAAGCACTCATGACGGCCGACCAGGAGGACGCCCCCGCCGAACTGGCGCGGCTGTGGCGGCTGCGCCCTTCCACCTCAGGCCTCGGCCGGCCCGCCGCGCTCGACACCGAGCGTGTGGTTCGTACGGGGGTTGAGTTGGCGGACCGGGCGGGGCTCCGGGGCGCGACCCTGCCGAAGATCGCCAAAGAGCTCGGAGTCTCCCCGATGTCCCTGTACCGCCATGTCGGCTCCAAGGAGGAACTGCTGGTCCTGATGCGGGACTCCGCCCTCGGAACCCCGCCCGAACTCGGGAGCGCACCGGGCCGCTGGCGCGCGGGTTTGCGGGAGTGGTCCGTCGCCCAGCGCCGCCTCAACCACGAGCGGCCCTGGCTCCCCCGACTTCCCATCACCGGGGCCCCGGTCGGCCCGCACGAGATCGCCTGGCTGGAGGCCGGGCTGGAGGTACTCAGCGGCACGGAGCTCGACTGGGCGGCGAAGGTCGGCACGCTGACCCTGCTCAGCGGCTATGTGCGCCAAGCCTCGCTACTTTCCCAGGAGCACCAGCGGGGACGCGAGGAAACCGGCATGGGCCAGGCAGAGGCCGAGCGGGCGTACGCCAGGACCCTGGAGCGGCTCGTTACTTCCGACCGCTTCCCGCAGACGGCGCGGCTGCTGTCCTCCGGGCTCTTCGAGGCCGCACCGGATGATGCCTACGACGACCCCGTGAGCGACCCCGACTTCGTCTTCGGCCTCGAACGCGTTCTGGACGGGATCGCCGTCGCCGTCGGCAGTGCCGCCGGCGGGTAGCCGGGCCCGGTCGGGCGGCACCGGCCGACCGCTGGGGAGCCGTATGGGCGCCGGGTCGTGTGGACCCGGCGCCGCCCGCCCGTCAGCACTCGATGACGTTCACCGCCAGCCCGCCGCGGGCCGTCTCCTTGTACTTGACCTTCATGTCGGCGCCCGTCTCCTTCATGGTCTTGATGACCTTGTCCAGCGATACGTGGTGCCGCCCGTCCCCGCGCAGCGCCATCCGGGCTGCCGTCACCGCCTTGACCGCCGCCATGCCGTTCCGCTCGATACACGGGATCTGCACCAGCCCGCCGACCGGATCACAGGTCAGGCCGAGGTTGTGCTCCATACCGATCTCCGCGGCGTTCTCCACCTGCTCGGGGCTGCCCCCCAGCACCTCGGCGAGACCGCCGGCCGCCATCGAGCAGGCCGAGCCGACCTCGCCCTGGCAGCCGACCTCGGCGCCGGAGATCGAGGCGTTCTCCTTGAACAGCATGCCGATGGCCCCCGCCGCCAGCAGGAAGCGGACGATCCCGTCGTCGTCGGCGCCCGGCAGGAAGTCGACGTAGTAGCGGAGCACCGCGGGGATGATGCCGGCAGCGCCGTTGGTGGGGGCGGTCACGACCCGCCCGCCCGCGGCGTTCTCCTCGTTGACCGCCATCGCGTAGAGCGTGATCCACTCCATGGCGAGGGCCGCCGGATCGCCCTCGGCGCGCAGTTGGCGGGCGGAGTTGGCGGCGCGGCGGCGCACCTTGAGCCCGCCGGGCAGGATCCCCTCGCGCTCCATGCCGCGCGCCACGCAGGCCCGCATGGTGTGCCAGATCTCCAGCAGGCCCTCTCGGATCTCGCTCTCGGAGCGCCAGGACTTCTCGTTCTCCAGCATCAGCCCCGAGATCGACAGGCCGGTCTCGCGGGTCAGCCGCAGCAGTTCGTCGCCGGTGCGGAAGGGGTACCGCAGGACGGTGTCGTCGAGCTTGATCCGGTCCTCTCCGACGGCGTCCTCGTCGACGACGAAGCCCCCGCCCACCGAGTAGTAGGTCTTCTCCAGCAGCGGAAGCCCGTCCGCGTCGTAGGAGCAGAGCGTCATCCCGTTGGCGTGGTAGGGCAGGGAGCGGCGCCGGTGCAGGACGAGCTGCGTGGCCTCGTCGAAGGCGATCTCGTGGCTGTCACCTATCTCGGTGCCCAGCAGCCGCAGCCTGCCGGTCCGGCGGACCCGCTCGACCTCCTGGTCGGCGCTGTCCACGTCGACGGTGCGCGGCGAGTGGCCTTCCAGACCGAGGAGGACGGCCTTGGGCGTGCCGTGGCCGTGTCCGGTGGCGCCGAGTGAACCGTAGAGCTCCGCCCGGACGGCGGCGGTCTGGGCGAGGAGCCCGTCCTTCTTGAGGCGCAGGACGAACATCCGCGCCGCGCGCATCGGCCCGACGGTGTGGGAACTGGACGGCCCGATGCCGATGGAGAAGAGATCGAAAACGGAGAGAGCCACGGTCGGACCTCTTTGTCTGCTCGTGGTGGGATTGCTGGTCGCCGGACGGCCCGACGGGGGAGAGTCAGTCTGCGGGCCCGGAGCGGGCCCCGGGAAGGGGCGGGGTGGCGCACGCGGCCCGCGGCACACGCGACGCCCGTGGAGCCGGCGGCGCCCTCGTACTGGCGACGCCCCCGGCCCGTGGGTTACTTCAGGCCCCGTGGGTCACTTGAGGCCGGGGTACAACGGGTGCTTGTCCGCCAGCGCCACGACCCGCTCACGGAGCGCGGAGGCGTCGTGGGCGGGCTTCAGCGCCTGGGCGATGATGTCGGACACCTCGCGGAAGTCCTCCGCGGTGAAGCCGCGGGTGGCCAGCGCCGGGGTGCCGATCCGCAGGCCGGAGGTGACCATCGGCGGGCGCGGGTCGTTCGGGACGGCGTTCCGGTTGACCGTGATGCCGATCTCGTGGAGCCGGTCCTCGGCCTGCTGGCCGTCGAGTTCGGAGTCCCGCAGGTCCACCAGGACGAGGTGCACGTCGGTGCCGCCGGAGAGCACCGAGACACCGGCCTCGGCGACGTCCGCGGCGGTCAGGCGCTCGGCGAGGATCCGGGCGCCCTCCAGGGTGCTCTGCTGGCGCTCCCGGAACTCCTCGCTCGCCGCCACCTTGAAGGAGACGGCCTTCGCGGCGATCACGTGCTCCAGCGGGCCGCCCTGCTGACCGGGGAAGACCGAGGAGTTGATCTTCTTGGCCAGTTCGGCCGTGGAGAGGATCACGCCACCGCGCGGACCGCCCAGCGTCTTGTGCGTTGTGGTCGTGACGATGTGCGCGTGGGGCACCGGCGAGGGGTGCAGACCGGCGGCCACCAGCCCCGCGAAGTGCGCCATGTCGACCATCAGGTAGGCCCCGACCTCGTCGGCGATCCGCCGGAAGGCGGCGAAGTCGAGCTGGCGCGGGTAGGCGGACCAGCCGGCGATGATCAGCTTCGGCCGCTCTTCCTTGGCGAGGCGCTCTACCTCGTCCATGTCGACCCGGCCGCTGCCCGGATCCACGTGGTAGGCGGCGACCCGGTAGAGCCTGCCGGAGAAGTTGATCTTCATGCCGTGGGTCAGGTGGCCGCCGTGCGCCAGGTCCAGCCCCAGGATGGTGTCACCGGGGCTGAGGACGGCGGCCATCGCGGCGGCGTTGGCCTGGGCGCCGGAGTGCGGCTGCACGTTCGCCGCCTCGGCCCCGAAGAGGGCCTTGATCCGGTCGATGGCGAGCCGCTCGACGGTGTCGACGTGCTCGCAGCCGCCGTAGTAGCGCCGCCCCGGGTATCCCTCGGCGTACTTGTTGGTGAGCACCGAACCCTGGGCCTCGAGAACCGCGACCGGAGCGAAGTTCTCCGAGGCGATCATCTCCAGGGTCGACTGCTGCCGGTGCAACTCGGCGTCGACCGCGGTGGCGACCTCCGGGTCGAGTTCGTGTAGGGGAGTGTTGAGTAGCGACATCGGTATCCGTATCCGTCGTCGGGGTCGGTGTCAGTTGCCGGTGAAGGCCGTGTACTCGTCGGCCGAGAGCAGGTCGGCGGAGTCCAGGGCGCCCTCGGCGACCTTCACCTTGAACAGCCAGCCGCCCTCGAACGGGGCGGTGTTCACCAGCGCCGGATCCTCCACGACCTCGAGGTTCGTCTCGACGATCTCACCGGACAGCGGTGCGTACAGTTCGCTGACCGACTTGGTCGACTCCAACTCACCACAGGGCTCCCCTGCGGTGATCGAGTCGCCGACCTCGGGGAGCTGGACGAAGACCACGTCGCCGAGCGCGTCGGCGGCGTGCGAGGTGATGCCGACCGTGGAGACGCCGTCCTCCGGGTCGGTGAGCCACTCGTGCTCCTTGCTGTAGCGCAGCTGCTGGGGGTTGCTCATGAGCTGATTCTCCTGGATACGGGGGGATGCTCTGGTTGGTGGTCTTACCTGGTGGGACGGACGTGATGGAATCGTCAGTATCGACGCTGCCGCAGGTGCGCCGGTCGCCCCTCCGACGGCGTGTCAGCACCGGCCGTCGGCTGGACGGGCGCCGGCCGGGGCCGTGGCTGGTCCGAGCCGTGGCCGGTCAGCGCTGCCGCTGGTAGAAGGGGAGCGCGACCACCTGGTAGGGCTCCTGGCTGCCGCGGATGTCCACCGCCACACCCGAGGTGCCCGGCTCGGCGTGCGCGGCGTCCACGTAGGCCATGGCGATGGGCTTGCCGAGGGTCGGCGAGGGCGCCCCGGAGGTGACCTCCCCGATGGCCGCGCCGTCAGCGGTGGAGACCACCCGGTAGCCGGCGCGCGGCACCCGCCGCCCCTCGGCGACCAGCCCGACCAGCTTCCGCGGCGGGGTCCGCTCGGCGCGGGCGGCGGCCTCCGCGAGCGCCTCCCGGCCGACGAAACGTCCCTCGTTCGTCGTCTTCTCGAACTTGACCAGCCGGCCGAGCCCGGCGTCGACCGGGGTGATCGACTGGCTCAGCTCGTGGCCGTACAGCGGCATGCCCGCCTCAAGACGGAGGGTGTCGCGGCAGGACAGACCGCAGGGGACCAGCCCGTACTCGGAGCCGGCCTCGGTCAGCCGGCGCCACAGCCCCTCGGCGTCCGCCGGTTCGCAGAACAGCTCGAAGCCGTCCTCGCCGGTGTAGCCGGTGCGGGCGATCAGGGCCTCGACACCGGCGACGGTGCCCGGGAGGCCGGAGTAGTACTTCAGCCCGGCCAGGTCGGCATCGGTTAGCTGGGCCAGGACGGCAGAGGCGGACGGGCCCTGGATCGCGAGCAGGGCGTAGGCGTCGCGGTCGTCCCGAACGGCGGCGTCGAACCCCTCGGCGCGCTCCCGGAGGGCGTCCAGCACCACCTGGGCGTTGGAGGCGTTGGCCACCACCAGGTAGCGGTCGGCGGCCAGCCGATAGACGATCAGGTCGTCCAGGATGCCGCCGCCGCTCTCGCAGATCATGGTGTAGCGGGCGCGTCCGGCGGCGAGCGTCGAGAGGTTGCCGACCAGGGCGTAGTCGAGGAGTTCGCCGGCGCTCGGCCCGGTGACGGTGATCTCGCCCATGTGGGAGAGGTCGAAGAGCCCGGCGCGGCTCCGGACGGCGAGGTGTTCGTCGCGCTCGCTGCCGTAGCGCAGTGGCATGTCCCAGCCGGCGAAGTCGGTCATGGTGGCGCCGAGCTCGCGGTGCAGGGCGTCGAGCACGGTGCGGCGCGGGGTGTCGGTCATCTTCTGCGGCTCCAGGTCTGCGGTGATCGGACGAGGCTGATGTCGGGTAACACAGCCTCCCCATCTGTCATCGGGACCTGAGAGGTTCGCCGCGCCCCTTCCGAAGGGAAGGCCGCGGCTTGCACCTTGGGTGGGGCCGGGCGTGGAGCCAGGACCGCTTTCCAGATCTGCCTCGCCCGCGCGGTATCGGGGCCTGAGAGATTCAAGGGAGGACTTGCTCCTTCGGCGCCCCGGGCCGGCACCGCGGCCGGTCGGGGACTCTCCCGCGCGGATTCGAGCGGCGGTATGGAGTTGACCGCGCCATCATCGCACGCATCGGCCGGTTTGGGAGGCCGCGGTCATGACCCGGCCCTTCGGGGCCTGCGAGGGGGCGCCGGGGGTAGTCGCGGTGGTCGGGGGCCGGGATCGCCGCCGGAGCGGTGACGACCACGGTGCTCCGGCCGGCTGCTACTCAAGGACCTTGGGTACCAGCGCGGGATTACATCACGAAAGTGCCCTTGGCCGGCAGCGTCGCCACCGTTCCGCGCTCCCGCAGCAGCGCAAGCGCCCGACGCACGGTTCCGATGCTCACGCCATAAATCTCGACCATCTCCCGCTCGCCAGGCAGTCGCGCACCCTTCGGCAGCGCACCGGACTGGATCTCCTCCGTGATCCGGTCAGCCAGCTTGACGTATTCGTACTGCGGAACTCCGCTCATGGATCCGAGCGTGCATGAAGGATCCGCGGTGCACACCGTAGGGACGCGTCCGGACGCGGTAGGTAGCGCGAAAGGCCCGGCGACGGCGGTAACCGTCCCGGGCTGCGGACGAGTGCTATGTAAGGAGCACCCGACGTGATGGATGCTATCCAAACAATCCTGGCCGTCTTCTGGCCCCCGAGAGGGCGTCGACGCGCACCGGCAGGCACGCCGCGAGCGGCTCAACCGCGCCGCGCCCCGTTGCCCGTCCTGCCCGCCGGGCCGGTGCGGGTGTACCGGCGTTCGCGACGCACCGAGGCGGCCCCCGTCCGCCCCTATGTGCTGCGCGCCCTCGAAGCCCGAAACGTGCTCTACGGCGGGGAGGCCGCGCGATGAGCGCCGGTGGCGTTCCCCGGCCCCTGCCCTTTCCCACCGGCGACGACAAACCCGCCTTCCTCATCAGCGACGGGGGACCGGACTCGCTGCTCTCCATGGCGGCGGACGGCTTCGAGAGCATGTTGACCATGGACGCGCGCAACGTCGCCCAGCTGGCCCGGGAGACGCTGGAAGAGAGCGCCACCTCGGAGACGCAGGTGCGCTGGGTCGCGGAGTCGCTCCTGCAGGCGCTGGACGGTGTACTGCGGATCTGCGACGCGCGCGGAGCGGTCCTGGGCCGGCCCATCGACTGACGGCCTCACGCCTCCTCTCATCGCATCGCAATGGCTCGTCCAACTTGACTCTGTCGGGGATCTTGGAGTTGCTGAGGTCAGGTGTGCCGGGTGCGTCAGGACTTCGGCCGGGGGATCTCGTGCTGATCGAGGTAGGTCTGGAGAGCGGTCGGTCGGCGTGGCCGGGGTGCTTCCTCGGTCGGTGGGAGGCCGCTGAGGCGCTCGATGCTGATGGCGATGGCGATGGCGATGGCGATGGCGATGGCGATGGCGGTCAGGACGTGCTGGAGGTGGACCTTGCCTGCCCTCGGTAGCGACAGCGGCGCAGGCCGTGGCCGTGGGCGAACTCGTCGACCGTTCCCTCCACTTCGGAGCGGACCGCATAGCGGGTTTTCCACTCGGGTGTCTGTCGCTCGGCACGGATGCGGAGTTGCAGGTCGCGGAGTTCTCACGCAGGAAAGCCGACGGTGCGGGTGCTTTCGCGGAAGGTGGTGCACTGGGCGCGGGCCAGGCAGGGTGGCATTGGCTTTTGGTGAACCGTGTCAAGATCCGAAGTCAGAGGCGCGGCCCGGGTTGACCCCTGACAGCACTGCACCGCAAAGGACGTATGCGGCGAGGACGAGGACCGGCATGTGTCCGCCCGCGCGGTCGATGTCGTCGATGTAGTACCCGGAGACCCCTGCCCAGCCCAGCCCACCGATGAGCACGAGCACCGTGTTGCCGGTCTCCCGCAGCATCCGCATGCCGGCCCACAACAGGAGGGGCATGAGAGCCCAGGAAGCGGCCGTGGTGAGTAAGAACTCGAAGGCGCCGGAGAATATCGTGTCCCCAGCTGCGGCTGCGCTCTCGCGGGCCCACGTGTAGCCGACGGACATGAGGGTGTAGCAAGCCGCGGTGGCGGTGGTGACGGTGAGGACGCCTTTGGCATGTCGTATGTACTGCATGGCGGGTTCCTTGCTCTTCAGGATCTTCGACCAGAACCGCTTGCGCTCGCCCGTCCCGGAGTCGACGCGCTTGTCGATCACCCGCAGCGCCTTCACCGCGACCGGCCCGGCGGCGGTGGTCACCGTCCGTTCGCGATGATGGCCGTTGCGGACCGCCAGGCGGCGGCCGTCCTCGTCCCGCTCACCGGCCAACTCAGCTATGTGCTGGTTGACTTCGCCCTCCAGGGCCGCAGCGAGCATCCGCCGGGCACCCTCCCGGACGATGTTGTCCACCAGGGAACCGCTCTCGGTGGTTCCCTCGCTTTTCGAGATCTGCCTCGCCCGCGCGGTATCGGGGCCTGAGAGATTCAAGGGAGGACTTGCTCCTTCGGCGCCCCGGGCCGGCACCGCGGCCGGTCGGGGACTCTCCCGCGCGGGTTCGAGCGGCGGTATGGAGTTGACCGCGTCATCATCGCACGCATCGGCCGGTTTGGGAGGCGGCGGTCATGATCCGGGGTTTCGGGGCTTGAGGGAGGAGGGGGCGGGAAAGCCCCACCGAAGCCGGCGGGTCCCGGTCGCCCGAGAGGCTGGACGCTTTTCATGGCAGCGGCGGAACGACCGCCTGGCCGAGGCCCTCAGCTCGGCGGTCTCGACTTACGCAACGATCGGATCGGGGGGCGAGTCTTCGTAGGGGCCGCGAGGACCAGGCCAAGCAGGCAGCCTGCCACCAGACCAGCACCATGGTTGTTGTGCAACAGGCACAGGAACAGGCCGGTGGCCGGGACAAGTAGCACGTACCAGATGTCCTTGAAGGGCAAAGCCAGGGCGTTGGGGCGCAGCAGACAGATGACGGCAAGGGCGCCCAGCAGGCCGCCGACGGCAACGGAGTCGCCGCCGCCGTACGGCGACCAGCCGGCCAGGCTGACCACATGGGCCAGGACACCACTGACAAGGAAGACGCCGAGGGTCCTCCACCACCCGAGGATCGACTCGGCGATGGCGCCGACCACGAGCAGCGCCGGCAGGTTGAACGCGATCTGCCCGATCCCCGAGGACTGCACCAGCAGTGCGGTCCCGGCGCGCCACCACTGACCGTCCGACAGTGCACCCGGATGGCGCATCAGACCCTCGACCGTGGCGGGTACTGCGTACTGGACCACGGCCATGACCGCCATCACCGCGAACAGCGCGATGGTGACCCAGGGCCTCCGTGCCAGGGCGGCACGGACGACCGCCAGTACCTCGCCAGGTCCGACGTTGTCGCCGGCTGAAGCGCCGGCTGCAGAGCCGTCCGCGGGGCTGACCAGTACGAGCATCCGCAGGCCCACACCAACCACCACTGCGGCGCTCGCGTACAACCCGATCTCGTGCGGCGACATCGCCGCCCCCCGTCTCGCGCCTTTGGCGCACTGCCCCGTTGATGTGGCCCATCATCGCAGTGAGGGTGGTTCACGGCACCGGTGCGGCGGGGACGAGAGGTCGTTGACTTCTTCGTTCGTTGTTTCTTTGAGCCTGGTTTCCCGGCTGTGTACACGTCGTGGGGTGGGCTGGGTGTTCTTGCTTCCGGGGGGCCGTCCGGGGACGGGGCTGGAGGTTTTCGGCGCTGGGGCTGGGCAGGCGACCTTCGAGCGGAGGTGCCGAAAGTCGCGGTGGACTCGTGCGGGGGTGAGCCTGTCGGGCGGGATCGGCTTCTCCCAGGGCCGCCGGCCGTCCGCTGCCCGCGGCAGCAGCACCGTGGTCGAGACCCGTTCGCGAGCTTGGCGCACTCATGACAGGCTGCTGCTCCGACGGGCCGGGCCGCCGGAGAGTACCGGGTGACGGTTCGGCCGCGGGACCGAGATGGGGGCGTACGCATGGGGTGGGCGCGGAACCCACGGCCGCTGGCAACGGCCGTCGAGGACCGTCGGCCCGCCGCCGTCGCGGCCCGAGGGCTGCCGGCCGTGCGGGCGACCGCCCCGGAGCCGACGGCCCCGGTCCGCGACCTGCGGGGCCGGAATCCGCGGCGGCTGCGCTATCCGGCCGGGGACCTGCTGGTCGTCTCCGGGATACCCGGCAGCGGCAAGAGCACCCTGCTGGCCCGGACGGTTCGCCTCCGGGACAGCGCGGGCGGCCCCGTCCGTCTGCTGGACTCCCAACACGCGCGTGAGCGGTGGGAACGCCTCCTCCCCGGGCTGCCGTACCCGCTGTACCGGCCGGTGGTGCGCCTCGCGCACTTTCTGGGCCTGCGGCGTGCGTTGGCCGCGGGCGGCAGCCTCGTCCTCCACGACTGCGGCCGGTTGCCCTGGGTCCGCCGGTGGCTGGCGCGTGCGGCGCACCGAGAGGGGCGGGCACTCCACCTGGTGCTGCTGGACGTGCCGGCGGAGGTGGCGCTGGAGGGGCAGCTCTCCCGTGGGCGCCAGGTCTCCGCCCATGCCTTCGCCCGCCATCGGGTCGCTGTGGACCGGCTGTTGGCGGGGCTCGGGCGGGGGAAGCCGGTCGAGGGCTGTGCCACCGCGGTGCTGCTGGATCGCCGGGCCGCCGGTGCCGTCGAGGAGATCGTCTTCGACGCCGGGGCGGCGGGCGGCGGAACCGGCGGAGTTCCGGCTCCGCCGGTCACCCCTCGCGAGACAGCGGCTAGGGTGCCTGGGATACGGACGAGACGTGGTTGGACAGCATGAGCATCCCCGAGCGGTACGAAGATCCGCTCGCCGCCGGCGGTACGGCCGGTGGCGCGAGCGGCGGGTTTCCCTGCAACGAGTTCGAGGAGGTGCTCGCCGCCTCCCTCGGAGTGGAGGGGGCCGGCGCCCGACTGGTCGAGGTGCTGGGCCGGAGCAGAGTGTGGGTGCCGCTGCCCGAGGGGGGCGGGCCGACCAGCACCGACCTCGATCTGCCGACGATGGAGTTCCTGGGCGGCGCGTACGTGCCGGTCTTCAGCTCCGAGCGACAGTTCCGTGAACTGGTGGGGGAGCACATGTCCTTCGCCGTGGCCCCCGCCGCGGAGTTCGCCCGCGGTCTACCGCCGCAACTCGGTATCGCCGTCAATCCGGGCGGGCCGGTCGGTGTGCCGCTGCCGCCCGCCGCCGTCGCGGAACTCTGCCGGGCCGGCCGGATGCCGCTCGACGGTTCGGCCACCGGCGGACGGGTCAGGCTGTTCGAGCCCGACTGGCAGGAGGAGCCGGTCGACTTCCTGGCCGCCGCCGCGGGGGAGTTCGCCACCACCGGGTTGGTCGTGACGGCGCGGAGGGCCCTCGCCAGTGTCGAGGGCGAGGCCCCGTCGCTGTTCGTCGGCGTCGAACTGACCAGCTGCGAGCCGCCGGACCGGACCGTGGTGATGGACGCCCTCGGCCGGGCGCTCGGCACGGCTCCGGTGCCCTGGCCGGTGCAGTTGGTGTTCCTCGATGTCGCCCAGGATCCGGTCGGCGACTACCTGCGCGATCGGATACGGCCCTTCCACACCGGGGTACACCCGTGATGAGAGCGAGAACGACCGGTCCGCGGCGAACTGTCTTAGTCCCCTCGTAAGCTGATTGGATGGCCGGGTCGGGGCGCGTCCAGCCTCCCCGGCATACGGGGGCCGGAACCTGCCGCGTGGACGGCCGATCGGGAGAGAGCCGGAAGAGCGGGCCGGAAGAGCCGGAAGAGACGGAAGAAGGGGCGACGTCAGGTGAGCGCGGGGGTAGGGGGTACAGCGGCCACCGGGTTGGTCGAGCAACTGCTTCCACAGGTGACGCCCGGCCGGTATGACGCCTATGAAGCACTGCTGCACGCACTGGTCGAGCATGAGCTGTGGATGCTGCTGTGGCAGGGCCATCCTGGTTCGGCCGACGCGCAGTACGGGAACATGGAGGTCGACGGACTCGGTTACGCGCCCTGTGTGACCTCTCCCCAGGAGCTCTCGATCAGCGGCTGGAACCGGTCCCACGAGGTCGTCCGGGGTCGGGAGATCGCCAACTCGCTCTTTCCCGACCGCTGGGGCCTGTGGCTCAACCCGCACGCTCCCGGTGGGGGAGTCGGCATCCCCTGGCTCGATCTGCGGCGGATCGCCTGCGGCCTGGACCAGCTGCCGGCCGGGCCGCTGCGGATCAGCGAACCGACCATCGAGATCCCGCAGTTCTACGCGCTGCTCACCCAGAACGCACACCACACCCCCGCTGTCCGGGCGCTCAGCCGGGCCTGGGTGCAGCCCGCGCTCGGCGCGCCGTACCTCGCCATCGGCCTTGAGCTGTACGACTCGGGCCCGCAGGCGGTGGAGTCGGTGCGGATGATGATGGGGAAGTCCGTCAGTGCGGTCCCGGAAGGGCTGCCGGTCTCCACCGTCGCGCTGTCCGACGAGTACGACCCGGTCGCCATGTGGATGCGGGCCAACTCCCGGCCCTTCTTCGACCGGGAGGGCTACGGGGCGCCCACGCAGCCGGTCCAGGCCCCGGCCTACGGCTATCCGCCGGTGATGGGCGCGGGGGCCCCCGCCGCGCAGTCCTGGCAGCACGGCGCCGTTCCACCGCGCGGTTTCTGAGGGCTCCGCACCGAGCGAGGGGCCGGCGCAGGCCGACCGGGACACCTCCAACGACCGTTCGCGTTAGCGAATGTACTTTCAGGTGCCGGAGGCGGGGGGCGTCTGTCTTCCTGTCAGTTCGTTGTCCGGTCAAGTCGGGATGGGCCGGTTTGCCTGACTCGCTCAGCAGTGTTCCGTGTTCGCATACCGGATCGCGCCAGGCCACATCACAGTTGCGCATCCATTCCCGGTCAAGGCTGGCGGTCGCTCCTGAGCCCGTTGAAGACTCGCGCCAGCAGAGGCCCTCGGCCACTTGTCCGCACTGTTCCCTACCGTTTGCGCAACCGTTCTTCCCGTTTACGCACCGCCAGTACGCACCAGTGACCTGAGCCGGCCGCCGCAGCGGCGGGCGGGTCTGGCCACAGCCGGCCGAGAGGGGTCCCACCACGATGACGGCACCTATCGAGACCACCGGATCGACGGCGGAAGCACAACCTGAGGCCGTCCTCGCCGGGGTCGAGAAGAGCCAGATCGAAGGGCGCTCGCTCGGCCGGATCGCGTGGACCCGGCTCAAGCGCGACAAGGTCGCGATGACCGGCGGCGTCGTGGTGCTGGTCCTGATCCTGCTGGCGATCCTCGCCAAGCCGATCCAGGCGGTATTCGGGCTCGATCCCAACGCGCTCAACCAGGATCTGGTCGACCCCACGCTGGCCACCCCGATCGGTTCCTTCGGCGGTATGAGTTGGGATCACCCGCTGGGTGTGGAGCCGAAGTTCGGCCGCGACATCGCCACCCGGATCCTGGAGGGCTCCTGGGTCTCCCTGCTGGTGGCCTTCGGCGCCACCCTGCTCTCGGTGATCATCGGAACCGTGATGGGCGTCATCGCCGGCTTCTACGGCGGCTGGGCCGACACCATGATCAGCCGGGCGATGGACACCTTCCTCGCCTTCCCGCTGCTGCTTTTCGCGATCTCGATCTCCGCCTCGCTCCAGGGCGGGGCGTTCGGGCTGGAGGGGCTGCCGCTCCACGTCAGTGTGCTGATCTTCGTCATCGGCTTCTTCAGCTGGCCCTACATCGGGCGCATCGTGCGCGGCCAGACGCTCTCGCTACGAGAACGCGAGTTCGTCGACGCCGCCCGGAGCCTGGGCGCCCGCGGCCCGTTCATCCTCTTCCGCGAGCTGCTGCCGAACCTCGTGGGGCCGATCCTGGTCTACGCCACGCTGCTGATCCCGACGAACATCCTCTTCGAGGCGTCGCTGAGCTTCCTCGGAGTGGGCATCCAGCCGCCGCAGTCCTCCTGGGGCGGAATGTTGAGCACGGCCGTCGACTACTACCAAGTGGACCCGATGTTCATGATCGTGCCCGGTATGGCGATCTTCGTCACGGTCCTGGCCTTCAACCTACTGGGCGACGGGCTGCGGGACGCCCTCGATCCGCGCGGCCAACGTTGACCGGGGCGCCGCCCGATGGCCCGACCGGCTCCATCATCACCCAACCCAAGCAGGGGGCATCACCCATGAGAAGAACGTCGAGAGCAGCCGCGATGGTGGCCGCCGCCGTCTCGATAGCGCTGGCCGCGTCGGCCTGCGGCGACGGCGGTGACGACAAGGACAGCGGTGGGTCGGCCAAGGCCAACGCCGCGGTGGAGGGCGTGGTGAACGCCTCCGACAAGAAGGGCGGGACGCTCGTCTACGAGGCGTCCGACACCCCCGACTCGCTCGACCCCGGCAACACGTACTACGGCTTCGTGTTCAACCTCAGCCGTATCTACGCGCGCTCACTCACGACCTTCCCGCCGGGCGCGGGCCAGGAGGGCACCAAGGTCGTGCCCGACCTCGCCGAGTCCCTGGGCACCCCCTCCAACGACGGCAAGACCTGGACCTACAAGATCCGCAAGGGTCTGAAGTTCAGCGACGGCACGGAGATCACCTCCGCCGATGTGAAGTACGCGATCGAGCGGAGCAACTTCTCCCGGGAAGTCCACTCGCACGGCCCGAGCTACCTGCGCGAGTACCTCATCGACAACGAGGGCGGCTACAAGGGCCCGTACAAGGACAAGGACGAGGAGGGCCTGAAGTCGATCGAGGTCCCGGACGACCAGACCATCGTCTTCAACCTCAAGCAGCCCTTCGCCGACTTCGACTACCTGCTGGCGAGCCCGCAGTCGGCCCCGGTGCCCCGTGACAAGGACACCGGCGCGGACTACGTGAAGAACATCGTCTCCTCGGGCTCCTACAAGTTCGAGAGCTATGAGCCGGACAAGCAGGCCGTGCTGGTCCGCAACGAGCACTGGGACCCGAAGACGGACCCGATGCGCAAGCAGCTGCCGGACAAGATCGTCGTGAAGTTCAAGGTGAACCAGGAGACGATCGACCAGAACCTGATCGCCGGCAACACCCACGTCGACCTGGTCGGCAACGGTGTGGCCAGCCAGACGCAGTCCAAGCTGCTGGCGGGCAAGCAGGACCCGAACACCGACAACGCGCAGGGCAGCAGGCTCGTCTACATGGCGATCAACATGAAGGTCGCCCCGTTCGACAAGCTCGAGTGCCGCCAGGCCGTGCAGTACGCGATCGACAAGGTCTCCGCCCAGACGGCGGTGGGCGGCCCGATCCGCGGCGACATAGCCTCCACCGTGCTGCCCCCGGACGTCCCGGGCTACCAGGACTTCGACCTCTACGAGACCCCTGACGACAAGGGCGACGTGAAGAAGGCGAAGGAGCTGCTCAAGGAGTGCGGTCAGCCGAACGGCTTCACCACCAACATCACGGCCCGCAACGACCGGCAGGGCGAGGTCGACATGGCGACCGCCATCCAGGCGTCCCTGAAGAAGGTCGGCATCAAGGTCAACATCCAGCAGTACCCGGCCGGCAAGTACTTCACCGACTACGCGGGTGTGCCGAAGTTCACCGAGGACAAGAACATCGGTCTGATGATGATGCAGTGGGGCGCCGACTGGCCGACCGGCTTCGGCTTCCTCACCCAGATCGTGCACGGCAAGATGATCGGCGACTCCGGCAACGACAACCTGTCCCAGCTGGACAACAAGGAGATCAACAAGCTCCTTGACGACGCCATCGCCGACACCGACGAGTCGGCCCGCGAGAAGGCGTACGCCGAGGTTGACCGGAAGACCATGGAGGAGGCCGCCATCGTGCCGCTGACCTACTTCAAGGTCCTCCACTACCGCTCCGAGAAGCTCACCAACGTGGTTTCCAACCCGACGTGGAGCGGTCAGTACGACTACCTCAACCTCGGTCTGAAGTAACCGCCGCTCTGTCCGTGGAAGGCAGGTGAAGGCAGCGGTTCGCCGCCGACCCGCCCACCGTCCCCACCGGGACGGGGGCGGGTCGGCAGAGCCCGAAGCCGACCCTCGTGTTCGTCTACATCATCCGGCGGTCGTTCGCCGCGGCGCTCCTGCTGTTGGTCGTCAGCGCGATCACCTTCGGGATCTTCTTCCTGCTGCCCCGGCTGGCCGGTGGGACCGCCGACCAACTCGCAGCCCAGTACGTCGGGAAGAGCCCCAGCCCCGAGTCGATCGCGGCGGTCAAGGAGAACCTCGGCTTCGACGACCCGATCTACGTCCAGTACTGGGAGTTCATCCGGGGCCTCGTCATGGGGCGCGAGTTCAGCTTCGGCCCGGACCCGACCCAGTGCAACGCGCCCTGCTTCGGCTACTCCTTCAAGAACCACATGGAGGTCTGGCCGGAGATGACCTCCCGGCTGGGCATCACCGCCTCGCTCGCCCTCGGCGCCTCCGTGGTGTGGCTGGTGAGCGGTGTGGCCACCGGGGTGCTCTCCGCGCTGCGGCCCGGCTCGATCTTCGACCGGATCGCGATGGGCGTGGCCCTCGCCGGAGTCTCGCTGCCGATGTTCTTCACCGGTGTCCTCTCCATGGCGCTCTTCACCTTCAACTGGCCGGTCTTCGAGAACCTGCACTACGTGCCGCTCACGGAGAACCCGCTGCTCTGGGCGAAGAACCTGGTGCTCCCCTGGGCGACGCTCGCCTTCCTCTACTCGGCGCTCTACGCCCGACTCACCCGCGCCGGGATGCTGGAGACCATGGGTGAGGACTACATCCGCACCGCCCGCGCCAAGGGGCTCCGGGAGCGGGTGGTGGTCACGAAGCACGGGCTGCGTTCCGCCCTCACCCCGATCGTGACCATCTTCGGCATGGACTTCGGACTGCTGCTGGGCGGCGCGCTGATCACCGAGACCGTCTTCTCACTGCAGGGCGTGGGCTCCTTCGCCGTCCAGGCGATCGCCGACAACGACCTGCCGAAGGTGCTGGGCGTCACGCTCTTCGCCGCCTTCTTCGTCGTGTTCTGCAATCTGGTGGTGGACCTCGTCTACGCCGCCATCGACCCCAGGGTGAGGCTCTCGTGACCGACCCGACCAGCAAGGAGCCGGGCGGCGCGCCGCCGACCGCCTTCCTCGACGTCCGCGACCTGCGGGTGCACTTCCCCACCGACGACGGTCTGGTCAAGTCCGTCGACGGGCTCTCCTTCTCGCTGGAACGGGGTCGGACGCTCGGCATCGTCGGCGAGTCCGGCTCGGGGAAGTCGGTGACCTCGCTCGCGGTGATGGGGCTGCACCGGGTCACCAGCGGACGGCGCTCCAACGCGCGGCTGTCCGGTGAGATCTGGCTGGACGGCAGGGAACTGCTCGCCGCCTCCCCGGAGGAGGTGCGCAGGCTCCGCGGCCGGCAGATGGCCATGATCTTCCAGGACCCGCTGACCTCGATGCACCCGTACTACACCATCGGCGGGCAGATCATCGAGGCGTACCGGGTGCACCACGACGTCGACAAGAAGACCGCGCGCAAACGCGCCGTCGAGATGCTCGACCGGGTCGGCATCCCGGAGCCGCACCGGCGGGTGGACGACTATCCGCACGAGTTCTCCGGCGGTATGCGGCAGCGCGCCATGATCGCGATGGCGCTGGTCAACAACCCGGAGCTGCTGATCGCCGACGAGCCGACCACCGCCCTGGACGTCACGGTGCAGGCGCAGATCCTCGACCTCATCCGGGACCTGCAGAAGGAGTTCGGCTCGGCGGTCATCATCATCACCCACGACCTGGGGGTGGTGGCCGAACTCGCCGACGACCTGCTGGTGATGTACGGCGGACGGTGCGTCGAGCGCGGCCCCGCCGAGCGCGTCTTCGAGGAGCCCGGCCACCCCTACACCTGGGGGCTGCTGGGTTCGATGCCGCGCATCGACCGCGACCAGACCGACCGGCTCATCCCGGTCAAGGGACAGCCGCCGAGCCTGATCAACATCCCGGACGGCTGCGCCTTCAACCCCCGCTGCCCCTACGCGGACGTGCCCAAGGACAACCTCACCCGCACCGTCGTCCCGGAGCTCCGGGAAGTCGACGCCGGGCACTACTCGGCCTGCCACATGGCCGCTGAGGACCGGGCGCGGATCTGGACCGAAGAGATTGCGCCGAAGCTGTGACTGCGAGGGATCAGGCCGTGCCCGACAATGCCGTCGTCGACAACTCCGGGTCCCCGGCCGGCGAGTCCGTGCCCCGGCCCCGCGGCTCCGAGGCCGCCGGCGACCAGCGGCCCGTCTCGGAGCAGCCGCTGCTGAAGGTGTCCGGGCTGGTCAAGCACTTCCCCATCACCAAGGGCATCCTGCGCCGGCAGACCGGCGCGGTGCAGGCGGTGGACGGCGTGGACTTCGAGGTGCACGCCGGGGAGACACTCGGTGTGGTGGGCGAGTCCGGCTGCGGCAAGTCGACGATGGGCCGGCTCATCACCCGGCTGATCGAACCGACCGGCGGCACCGTCGAGTTCGACGGCCGGGACATCACCCACCTGTCGCCCGGTCGGCTCCGGCCGATGCGCCGCGACATCCAGATGATCTTCCAGGACCCGTACTCCTCGCTGAACCCGCGGCACACCGTCGGCGCCATCGTCAGCGCCCCCTTCAAGCTCCAGGGCATCGAGCCGGAGGGCGGGGTGAAGAAGGAGGTCCAGGAGCTGCTGGCCCGGGTGGGGCTCAGTCCGGAGCACTACAACCGCTACCCGCACGAGTTCTCGGGCGGCCAGCGGCAGCGCATCGGCATCGCCCGCGCCCTGGCGCTCAAGCCCCGACTGGTGGTCGCCGACGAACCCGTCTCCGCGCTGGACGTGTCGATCCAGGCCCAGGTGGTCAACCTGCTGGACGACCTCCAGGAGGAGCTGGGGCTCACCTATGTGATCATCGCGCACGACCTGTCGGTCATCCGCCATGTCTCCGACCGGATCGCGGTGATGTACCTCGGCAAGATCGTCGAACTGGCGGACCGCAAGTCCCTGTACGAGGCGCCCCTGCACCCGTACACCAAGGCGCTGATGTCCGCGGTGCCGGTGCCGGACCCGAAACGGCGCGGTGCGCGGGAGCGGATCCTGCTGCGGGGCGATGTGCCGTCCCCCATCTCGCCGCCGGCCGGCTGCCGCTTCCACACCCGGTGCTGGAAGGCGACGGAGGTCTGCAAGCAGCAGGAGCCGCCGCTGGTCCAGCTGCGCACCGGCCACCAGGTGGCCTGCCACCACCCGGAGGAGGCGCCGGGGCGGTCCGCGGAGGGCAGCCCGCCCGATCGGGAGACCGAGGCGGGCTGAGGCCCGGGGCCGGGCAGGGGCGCGAAGAGCTGTTCGAGGAGGACCCGGCAGAATTGCCGGGTGCTCACCGACCTGTTCACGCCGTCCCTGCTCCACTCGCTCGATCTCGCCGGGATCTTCGTCTTCGCGATATCCGGCGGGCTGCTCGCCGTGCGGAAGAACTTCGACGTGTTCGGCATCGCGGTGCTCGCGGCGGTCACCGGGCTGGGCGGCGGACTGGTCCGCGACCTGATCATCGGGGCGGTGCCGCCCGCGGCCTTCACCGACCCGGGCTACTTCCTCCCGACGCTGGTGGCCGCCGCCCTCGTCTTCTTCCTCCATCCCCAGGTGGAGCGGATCAACCGGGCCGTCGCGGTCTTCGACGCGGCGGGGCTCGGCCTCTTCTGCGTCGTCGGCAGCGTCAAGGCGTACGAGTACGGGCTGGGCCTCACCGCGTCGGCGGCGCTCGGGCTGGTCACCGCCGCCGGCGGCGGTGTGGTGCGGGACGTCCTCGCCAACGAAACGCCCTCGCTGCTCCGCTGGGACCGGGAGATCTACGCGGTACCCGCCATCGTGGGCTCGACGGCCACCGTGCTGCTCATCCGCTTCGGGGCGTTCAACGCCGCCACGAGCGCGCTGGCCGCGGCGGCCGCGTTCGTCATCCGGCTGCTCGCCATCCACTACGACTGGCGTGCTCCGAGGGCCTGGAACCGCAGCTCCTCGGTGACCGAGGAGGGGTGAGGGCCCGGTCGGTACGGCGGCCGCGGCGCGTGTGGAGGATCACCTGGCCGGCCGGCAGCCGAGCTACCCATCAGTAACATTTCGGGGTAGCGTACCCGTATGGCACAGGCAACCATCGGGGACAGCGAGTTCGACCGGGACACGGCGGTGGCGCTGCGGGCGCCCGGCGTCTACGACGCGGAGCTGTCATCGGGCTGGACGGTCATCCGGGCCGTCAACGGCGGCTATCTGCTCGCGATGATGGGCCGAGCCCTCGCGGACACCCTCCCGCACCCCCACCCCTTCACCATCACCGCGCACTACCTCACGGCCTCCCGACCGGGCCCGGCCGTGATCCGGACGGAGCAGGTGCGCGCCGGCCGCTCCATGTCCACCGGGCAGGCCTCCCTCGTCCAGTTCGACGAGGACGGCGCCGAGGTGGAGCGGGTGCGGGTCATGGCGGCATACGGCGACCACGGCACCCTGCCGGACGATGTCCGCACCTCGGCGAAGCCGCCCGCGCTGCCGCCCTACGAGCACTGCCTGGGAAGCGGCGACGCGCCCCAGGACAGCGCGCCGGTCCCGGGCAGCAACGCCATCCTCGACCGCCTCGACGTGCGCCTCGACCCGGAGACCGTCGGCTGGGCCCTCGGCGCACCCTCCGGACGCGGCGAGATGCGCGGCTGGTTCGCGCTGGCCGACCGGCGCGACGCCGATCCCTTCTCACTCCTGCTCGCGGTCGACGCCTTCCCGCCCACCGCCTTCGAACTCGGGCTGAGCGGCTGGGTCCCGACCGTCGAGCTGACCGCTCACGTCCGGGCCCGTCCGGCCCCCGGCCCGCTCCGGGTCGCGATCACCACCCGCAACCTCGCCGGCGGCTTCCTGGAGGAGGACGCGGAGATCTGGGACAGCCAGGACCGGCTGGTCGCGCAGTCCCGCCAACTGGCCCGCGCCCTCGCTGACTGATCCGCCCCTCTCCGACGGGGTCGGGCCGCCGGTCACGGACACCGCCTGGGGGCGGCCCGTAGAATCGGGCTCACCATGGCTTACCTCGACCACGCCGCCACCACCCCGATGCTCCCGGAGGCGGTGCGGGCGATGACCGGACAGCTCGGCGTCACCGGAAACGCCTCCTCCCTCCACGGTGCGGGGCGCCGGGCCCGCCGCACCGTCGAGGAGTCGCGGGAGACGTTGGCCGCCGCCCTCGGAGCCCGCCCCAGCGAGATCGTCTACACCGCGGGCGGCACCGAGGCCGACAACCTCGCCGTCAAGGGCCTCTACTGGGCCCGGCGGGACGCCGACCCGCGCCGGATCCGGGTGCTCACCAGCCCGGTGGAGCACCACGCCGTCCTCGACGTGGTGCAGTGGCTCGCCGAACACCAGGGAGCACACGTCGAAGAGCTGGCCGTCGACCACCTCGGCCGGGTCCATCCGGAAGCGCTCCGCACGGCCATCGAGCGCAACCCGGACGATGTCGCGCTCGCCACCGTGATGTGGGCCAACAACGAGATCGGCACCGTCATGCCGGTCCGGGAACTGGCCGAGGTCGCCGCGGAGTACGGCGTACCGCTGCACGCCGACGCGGTCCAGGCGGTCGGACAGCTCGACGTGGACTTCACCGCCTCCGGCCTCGCCGCCATGACCGTCTCCGCCCACAAGATCGGCGGCCCGTACGGTGTCGGCGCACTGCTGCTCGGCCGCTCGCAGGCCCCCGTGCCGCTGCTGCACGGCGGCGGGCAGGAACGGCAGGTGCGCTCCGGCACGCTGGACGTGCCGGCCATTGCCGGCTTCGCCGCCGCCGCCCGGCACGCCACCGAGGACCGCGAGCGGTTCGCCCGGGAGGTCGCCGGTCTACGCGACTCCCTCATCGCCGCGGTACGCGCCGCCGTACCCGAGGCCGTCCTCAACGGCGACCCCGAGCCCGCCGGCCGCCTGCCCGGCAACGCGCACTTCTCCTTCCCCGGTTGCGAGGGCGACTCCCTGCTGCTCCTGCTGGACGCCCAGGGCATCGAGTGCTCGACCGGCTCGGCCTGCACCGCGGGGGTCGCACAGCCCAGCCATGTGCTGCTGGCCGCCGGCGCCGACCCGGATCTCGCCCGGGGGACGCTGCGGTTCTCCCTCGGCCACACCTCGACCAAGGCCGATGTGGAGGAGGTCGCGGAGGCGATCGGGCCCGCCGTTCAGCGGGCGAGGAAGGCCGGGTTGAGCTGAGACGTCCCGCCCGGACCGCCCGCCCCGGAGGGGGCGCCGGTCCCGCCCCCGGTCACGCTGGGCCGAGTCAGGCGCGGTCGCGCCAGGGGGCGGTGGCCTTGGGCACGCTGGCCCGCCGAAGCAGCCTCATGTAGTGGTCCCAGTCCCAGTTGGGACCCGGGCAGACGTGGTCGGTGCCGGGCACCTCGACGTGCCCCACGATGTGCTCCCGGTCCCGCGGGATGCCGTACCGCTCGCATATCCCGGCCACCAGCTCGGCGGACGAGCGGTACATCGCATCGGTCAGATAGGCCGGCTGGTCGATCCACCCCTCGTGCTCTATCCCTATGCTGCGATTGTTGTACAGACGGTTACCAGCGTGGTAGGCCACGTCCAGCTCCCGCACCATCTGGGCGACATGGCCGTCCGAGGAGCGCACCACGTAATGGGCCGCGGCCCGGTGAGCGGGGTCCCGGAAGACCTTGAGCGTGATCGGGTACGTGGCCTGCGGCATGTGGATGACGACCCGGTCCACCGAGAAGTCCTCCGGACGCCGGGCGAGTCGGAAGTTCGCCGGCGAGGCCGGTATCCACTCCGCGTTCCAGTGGTCGACCTGCCCCTCCTTCCTGGGCTCGCGCGGGCCGCTCTGCGACCCGCCCCCGGACTCGCCGCGCGAGTGGAGATAGGCCGCGGCCCCCACCGCTGCCGCACCGCCCACCAGAAGCGTGCGGCGGCTGATCCCCCGACCGGACCGCGACTCCATGGCTGCTCCTCCCTCGCGTCGCACACCGGCCGCCCGGTGTGGTCGACCGTTCCAGCAGAACCCCGTCGCCGGGTTTCCGCGCCTCCGCCGGGCTCCCGCAGGTCAGGTCGGGAACGGCTGACGGCCGGTCCCCGCCCGGCCGCTTCGCATCGAGAACGCGCTCGCCGCCCCCGATGTTCCTCCGCCCCCGTCCCGCTGGCCACGGAGAGTCCCGGGAGGGAGTCGCATGGTGAAGTGCGAGGAGTGGGCGGCGCGGCCCGCCTTCCGGTGCGTACTCTGATAGGGCTATGACTGATTCTCCTGGTGCTCCCTCTGGTCCGCGCGACGGCGACCGTCTCCGTGTCCTGGCCGCGATGTCCGGCGGGGTGGACTCCGCCGTGGCCGCCGCCCGCGCGGCCGAGGCCGGACACGACGTGACCGGTGTGCACCTGGCGCTCTCCGCCAACCCGAAGTCCTTCCGCACCGGCGCCCGCGGCTGCTGCACCATCGAGGACTCCCACGACGCCCGCCGGGCCGCCGACGTCATCGGCATCCCCTTCTACGTGTGGGACCTCGCCGAGCGCTTCCGCGAGGACGTGGTGGACGACTTCGTCGCCGAGTACGCGGCCGGCCGCACGCCCAACCCCTGCCTGCGGTGCAATGAGAAGATCAAGTTCGCGGCGCTGCTCGACAAGGCGCTCGCCCTCGGCTTCGACGCCGTCTGCACCGGCCACTACGCGACGGTCGTTCGCCGCGAGGACGGCTCCCGAGAGCTGCACCGCGCCTCCGACCAGGCGAAGGACCAGTCCTACGTGCTCGGAGTACTCGACGAGCGCCAGCTCGCGCACGCCATGTTCCCGCTGGGTGACACCCGCACCACGAAGAGCGAGATCCGAGCGGAGGCCGAGCGGCGCGGCCTCTCGGTGGCCGAGAAGCCGGACAGCCACGACATCTGCTTCATCGCCGACGGTGACACCCGGGGTTTCCTGGCCCGACGGCTGGGCGCCGCGGAAGGCGACATCGTGGACGAGGCGGGGGCCAAACTCGGCACCCACCAGGGCGCGTACGGCTTCACCATCGGTCAGCGCAAGGGCCTGCGGCTCGGTGTCCCGGCCCCGGACGGCAAACCCCGCTACGTCCTCGACATCTCACCGGTCAACAACACCGTGACCGTCGGTCCCGAAGAGGCCTTGGACGTCACCGCCCTGACCGCGATCAGGCCCCGCTGGTGCGGCACCGCGCCCGTGGGTCCCGCCGCCTACACCGCGCAGCTGCGGGCCCACGGCGGCGAGACTCCCGTGGTCGCCGAGCCCACCGAGGAGGGGCTCCGGGTCACCTTCACCGAACCCGTCCGCGGCGTGGCCCCCGGGCAGGCGATCGTCCTCTACGACGGCACCCGCGTCGTCGGCTCCGCGACGATCGCCGCGGCGGACCGGGCCGCGGCCGCACCCGGCGGCTGAGCCGCGCCGCGCCTGGCCCGGACACCCGGGACGGACTGCGGGACTCCCGGCGACCGTGACGTCTCGCCCCAGCGTCGTCACGTACCGGCGTGGGCTCTGCGGAGTTCGGCGATATCGAGCTTGACCATGGAGAACATCGCCCTGGTGACGCGCTCGGCCTTCTCCGGATCGGGGTCCGCGAGCAGTTCGAGGAGCTCGGTGGGGACGACCTGCCAGGACACCCCGAACCTGTCCTTGAGCCAGCCGCACTGCACCTCCTCGCCGCCGTCGGTGAGCCTGCTCCAGTAGCGGTCCACCTCCGCCTGGTCGGCGCAGTGGATCTGGAAGGAGACGGCCTCGCTGAAGGTGAACTCCGGGCCGCCGTTGAGTGCGACGAACCGCTGGCCGTTGATCTCGAATTCGACGGTCATGACGGAACCGGCGGGCCCGCCGCCGGCCTCCGTGTAGCGGAGGGTCCTCCCCAGCCTGGAGTCGTCGAAGACCGAGACGTAGAACTCCGCCGCCTCCTCGGCCTGCCCGTCGAACCACAGGCAGGTGGTGAATCCGTCGCTGCTCATCGGCGCCTCCTCGTGACGTACGTGCCACCCATCGTGACCGGCCCGGGCCGGAAACCCGAGGCCGTACGCGCGCATGTCGCCGAGGAGGCGACCGGGCTGGGAGGCGGCCGGTACGGGGCGGGCCGGTCGCCCCCCGCCCCGGAGGCCCCATAGCGTGTCCCCATGAACATCTGCGTCTTCTGCTCCGCCTCAGATCTGGACGAACGCTATACGGCACCGGCTCGCGAGTTCGCTGGACTGATCGGCCGAGGCGGCCACACCCTGGTCTGGGGCGGCTCCAACACCGGTCTGATGAAGGTGATGGCCGACGGCGTCGAGGAGAGCGGTGGCCGGCTGGCGGGGGTGTCCGTCCGCTTCCTGGCCCACAAGGCGCGGCCCGGTGTGGACGAGATGGTGATCGCCGAGGACCTCGCCGAGCGGAAGCGGGAGTTGCTCTCCCGCGCCGAAGCCATCGTGATCATGGTCGGTGGGGCCGGGACGCTCGACGAGGCGACAGAGATCCTGGAGTTGAAGAAGCACGGTCTCCACGCCAAGCCCGTGGTGCTGCTCAACGCCGCGGGCTTCTACGACGGCCTCAAGGAGCAGCTCCAGCGGATGGAGGCGGAAGGCTTCCTGCCGCGTCCACTGGCCGAGCTGATGCACTTCGCCGAGGACGGTGCCGCCGCGATGGCCTACCTCGAACAGTCCGCGCAGCCGCGGTGAGGCAAGCTGGGCCCATGACTACCCATGTGATCACCGGGGCCGGTTCGGGCATCGGAGCGGCCGTCTCACGCCGGCTGGCGGAGCGCGGCGACGAACTGTGGCTGCTGGCGCGTGACGCCGGACGCGCGAAGGAACTGGAGCAGCGGTTCCCCGGAGCGCGGACGATCGTCGGCGACCTGGCGCTGCCGGAGAAGCTCTCCTGGGCGCTGGGGCACCAGGCGCTGCCGGAGCGGGTCGACTCGCTGCTCCACATCGCGGGCGTCGTCGAGTTGGGCCCCGTCGGCGAGCTGACGCCGAAGGTGTGGAACCAGCAGCTCGCGGTCAACCTGGTGGCCCCCGCCGAGCTGACCCGTCTGCTGCTGCCGCAGCTGCGGCACACCCGAGGACAGGTGGTCTTCGTGAACTCCGGGGCGGGGCTGCGCGCCAACGGCCAGTGGGCCGGGTACGCCGCGAGCAAGCACGGCCTCAAGGCGCTCGCCGACGCGCTCCGCGCCGAGGAGCGGGGCAACGGCCTCCGGGTCACCTCCGTCTACCCGGGACGTACCGCCACTCCCATGCAGGTGAAGGTCCATCAGCAGGAGGGCGAGGAGTACGACCCGGCGCGCTGGGCGGACCCGGAGTCGGTGGCGGCGACCCTGCTCACCGCGCTCGACCTGCCCCGTGACGCCGAGATCACCGACCTCTCGGTGCGGCCCGGCAGCTGAGGCGGGGCACTACCGCGGGGTCCCCCGTCGGACGCTGGCCGTCGCCGGCCGGTGACGGTGCGGCGGCGGGTGACGCTGTACCGCCGGTCGGTTGTCAGTCCTCCCTGCGATGCTTCCCGGATGGAACTGACGATGCAGCTCACGTTCGACTGCTCCCGTCCGGTGCGGATGGTCCGTTTCTGGTCCGAAGCCCTGGGCTATGTTCCGGAGCCGCCACCGGCCGGGCACTCCACCTGGCAGGACTACTGGGCGCGGACGGGGGTGCCCGCGGAGGAGTTGGCCGGCGGGGCCGGTGAGTCACCGGAATCAGTCGTGGACCCGGCCGGGCGAGGGCCCCGGATCTGGTTCCAGCGGGTACCGGAAGCCAAGGTCACGAAGAACCGGCTGCACCTCGATCTGAAGGTCGGCGGCGGACGCTCCGTCCCGCTGCGGGTCCGCACCGAGCGGGTGACGGCCGAAGTGGCCCGGCTGACCGAGGCCGGCGCCACCGTACTACGCGTCCTGGACGAACCGGACATGGAGTTCTACGCCGTCGTCCTCCAGGACCCGGAGGGCAACGAGTTCTGCGTGGTCTGAGTCGGTCCCGGCTCCGGCGGTCACGCCGCCGTGCGGAGCACGTCAGGGGGGGAACCGCGTCGGCGGCCTCGCCTCTTCTTCCGGGGCGCCACCGGAACCGCGGTCTCGGTGACCCGGTTCCGGCTGCCGGGCCGACCGGATCCGGCCCGTTCGCCCTCGGGCCCGAGGAAGGTCTTCCGGCAGCCGCTCGTACAGACGCCCAGGGCGGCCTGGAAGTGTTGCCGCGGATTGGCCGCGGCCCCCAGCCGGCCTCCGCGGACGGTACGGAAAGCGGGTGGTACGGGACGGCCGCCGGGGTCTCGTACGCTTCCGGCGTGAGCGAGAAGAGCGGAACACACAGTTGGGGAGCCGGCGCGGCGACCGGGGTCGGCTCCATGCCGGGCGAGGACGTGCGCGAGGCGGAGAAGACGGTCGCGGGCACGTTCGAGGACTTCCCGTACCTGGCGGAGTTGCCGGCCCGGGGCCCCGGTGCGGACATGATCGGCCGCACGGCCGGGATGCTGGTCGAGGTGTACGCGCGGGTCGAGCCCAGCGGGTGGCGCATCGGCGACCGGCCCGGCCGGGACACCCGGCGTGCCTGGTCCTGGCTGGGGGAGGACTTGGACGCCCTGGAGGAGTTCACCCAGGGCTATTCGGGACCGCTCAAGGTGCAGGCCGTGGGGCCCTGGACGCTCGCTGCCGCGCTCGAGTTGCGGAACGGCGAGGCCGTGCTGAGTGACCGGGGTGCCTGCCGGGACCTCGCAGCGTCGCTGACCGAGGGGCTGCGGGAGCATCTGGCGCAGGCGCGGCGCAGGGTGCCCGGGGCTTCGGTCGTGCTGCAGCTGGACGAACCCTCGCTCACCGCCGTGCTGGCCGGCCGGGTGCCGACCGCCTCCACCTACCGGTCGCACCCCGCGGTGGACCGTGCGGACGTGGAGAGCGCTCTGCGCGGGGTGGTGGACGGGGTCGGGGCCCCCGTCGTCGCACACTCCTGCGCGCCCGGTGTGCCCTTCGCGCTGCTCCGGCGCGCCGGCGTGAGAGGAATCTCTTTCGATTTCGACCTGCTCACCGAGCGTGACGAGGAGCAGATCGGGGAATCAGTGGAGGGTGGGACCGCCCTGTTCGCCGGAATCCTGCCCGGCACGGACACGCCGTTGTCGGACCCTGCCGGTAGCGTCGGAGGCATCAGGACGCTGTGGCGCAGGCTGGGGCTGGCACCGGGTTCGCTGAGCGAGTCCGTGGTCATCACTCCGGCGTGCGGTCTCGCGGGTGCCTCACCCGGGTACGCGCGAGCCGCGCTGGCCCACTGCGTCCGGGCGGCGAAATCACTCGCCGACAACCCTGAGTGACGACACTCGTGGACGTACGGAAGGAAGCTACGGTGGCTGGCGAAGAGCAGCGGACGACAGTGCCCGCGGAGGCGCGGGAGCGGCACGCACAGCTCGCCGAGCAGGTCGAGGAACACCGCTTCCGGTACTACGTGAAGGACTCACCCGTCATCAGCGACGCAGAGTTCGACGAGCTGCTGCGCTCGCTCGAAGCCCTGGAGGGCGAGTACCCCGAGCTGCGCACGCCGGACTCGCCCACCCAGAAGGTCGCCGGTTCCTACGAGACCGAGTTCACCGAGGTCCGGCACCGGGACCGGATGCTCAGCCTGGACAACGCTTTCGACGAGAGCGAACTCGTCTCCTGGACGGAGCGGATCGCCCGGGAGCTGAGCGGGGTGGAGTACCACTTCCTCTGCGAACTCAAGATCGACGGGCTGGCGGTGAACCTGACGTACGAGCGGGGGCGGCTCACTCGTGGCGCCACCCGGGGCGACGGGCGTACCGGCGAGGACATCACCCCCAACATCCGCACCATCGCCGACATCCCCGAGCGGCTCAAGGGGGACCGGATCCCCGAACTGGTCGAGGTCAGGGGCGAGGTCTTCATCCCGATGGAGCGGTTCCAGGAGCTGAACGCCGCTCTGGTCGCCGCCGGGAAGCCGCCGTTCGCCAATCCCCGCAACGCCGCCGCCGGCTCGCTGCGGCAGAAGGACCCCAAGGTCACTGCGACCCGGCCGCTGCACATGGTGGTGCACGGCCTCGGTGCCCGGGAGGGGGTCGAGCTGGACTGCCAGTCGCACGCCTACGACCGGCTGCGGGAGTGGGGGCTGCCGACCACCGAGCACAGCCGGGTGGTCGACTCGCTGGAGGGCATCCGCGAGTACATCGACCACTACGGGGGCAACCGGCACTCGGTGGAGCACGAGATCGACGGTGTGGTGGTCAAGGTCGACGAACTGGCGCTCCAGGGCCGACTCGGTTCCACCTCCCGGGCGCCCCGCTGGGCCATCGCCTGGAAGTACGCGCCGGAAGAGGTCAACACCAGGCTCGTCGACATCCGGGTGGGGGTCGGCCGCACCGGTCGGGTCACGCCGTACGCCGTGGTGGAGCCGGTTACGGTGGCCGGCTCGGAGGTCGAGTTCGCCACCCTGCACAACCAGGACGTGGTGAGGTCCAAGGGCGTCCGGATCGGGGACACCGTCGTGCTCCGCAAGGCCGGAGACGTCATCCCGGAGATCCTTGGGCCGGTCGTGGACCTGCGGGACGGCGATGAGGTCGAGTTCGAGATGCCGGCCGAGTGCCCGGACTGCGGCACCGCGCTCCGTCCGGAGAAGGAGGGCGATGTCGATCTGCGCTGCCCGAACGCCCGCGCCTGCCCCGCCCAACTGCGGGAGCGGGTCTACTACCTGGCGGGGCGGAAGTCGCTGGACATCGAGAACTTCGGCTATGTGGCGGCGGCTGCGCTGACCCAGCCTTTGGAGCCGGCCGAGCCGCCGCTGCGGGACGAGGGGGATCTCTTCGACCTGACCATCGAACAGCTCCTTCCGATCAAGTCGCACGTGCTCGACCCGGACAGCGGACTCCCCAAGCGTGACCCCAAGACGGGTGAGGAGAAGGTGGTCACCTTCTTCGCCAACCAGAAGGGTGAGCCGAAGAAGAACGCCCTGGCGATGCTGGAGAACATCGCTGCCGCGAAGAACCGCCCACTCGCCAGGATCCTGACCGGTCTCTCCATCCGGCATGTCGGGCCGGTCGCGGCGGAGGCGCTCGCCCGGGAGTTCCGCTCGCTGGACCGGATCATGGCGGCCGAGGAGGCGGAGCTGGCGGCCACCGAGGGCGTGGGCGACATCATCGCGGCCTCGGTCAAGCAGTGGTTCGCCGTGGACTGGCACCGCGAGATCGTCGAGAAGTGGCGGGCCGCCGGGGTGCGGATGGAGGAGGAGGGCGGGGCGGCCGAGGGGGAGCGCACGCTGGAGGGCCTCACCGTTGTCGTCACCGGCACCCTGAGTTCGTACACCAGGGACGGCGCGAAAGAGGAACTACAGCGCCGGGGAGCGAAAGTGACCGGTTCCGTATCGAAGAAGACCGATTTTGTTGTTGTAGGTGATAGCCCAGGATCGAAGTATGACAAGGCAGTTCAGCTGAAGGTTCCGGTGCTCGACGAGGAGGGCTTCGAGGTCCTACTTCACCAGGGCGCGGAAGCTGCTCAGGACGCGGCTCTGGGGCCGTCCGAATAGGCCGTCACCGCACACCGGTTCACCGCATACCAGACTTCGCGGGTGCTGGGGTGGCATTCGGGCCATCGCGGCGATCGCTGCCCACTGCAGGCTTCTCCCGCCTAATGTTGGGGTGTGCGCCTGCCGTGCATGGCTGCGTGGCGGGAGTCTCAGACGTTGGTGGCAGTTCCCCCGGACGCCTGCCGGTGACGAAGGCGGCTGTGGGAGCCCGCCCGCGATCCGCTTCGGAGACAGACCCTGAACAGGGTGGGCACCGCCGGCTGTGAGAGGGACGGGAATGAAACCGACCGAGACCGCTAATTCGGCCTCACCCCTGCACCGGGCCGCCGTACCCGGCCTCCCGGCAGCCGTCACGACGGGGGCCGCCCTCATCCTGGCCGCCGGGGCCTACCGCACCGTGGTCGACGGCCATGCGCCCTTCCCCAGCGGCGGCCCCGGCTGGGGACTGGCGATCCTCACCGGGATCATCGTCGGCCATCTCGTCGCCATGGGGCGGGACCGCTGGTGGGGCGGCACCGGTTCCGGTGCCGCCCTCATCCTTTCGGTGCAGTTCCTCTACGGCTGGGTGCCGGCCGTGCTGGTCAGCATCGCGGTGGTCCTGCTGGTGGCGGCCGCCCGCCGGCAACGCTGGCGGCAGGGGCTGCTGCACGGATGCGTCGACGTCATCGGGGTGGCGGTGGCGGCGCTGGTGCTGGCCGCCTTCGGTACCGTGCCGAGCGTCGAACAGCCCTGGAAACCGGTCAGTTGGGACCTCTACGTGGTGCCGGCGGTGGTGCTCGCCGCCGGTGGCTACCTGCTGGCCACCCGACTCCTCCTCTGGTACAGCCTTCCCCAGCGCGGCGTCGGGCTGCGCAGCGTGGCCCGGACGAGCCTCGCCCGGCAGGTCCTCGTCGGTGGGGCGCTGCTCGGCATCGCACCTCTCATCTGCGTCGTGGCCGTGCAGATGCCGGTCCTGCTGCCACTGTTCTCGGTGCCCCTGATCGCGCTGGACACCACCCTGTGGATCGCCCGGGTCCGCGCCGAGGAGCAACTCAGGGACCCGCTCACGGGCCTGCCGAACCGTCAGTGGCTGCTGGAGCGCTCCTGGGCGGCGCTGGACGGCGCCGAACGGAACGGCTCGCGCGCCGCACTGCTGCTGATCGACCTCGACCGCTTCCGGTCCGTCAACGACACCCTGGGCCATCTGGCCGGAGACCGACTGCTGCTCCAGATCGCGGACCGGCTGCGGCTGGCACTGCCGCGCGGGGCGGAGGCCGCGCGGCTGGGCGGAGACGAGTTCGCCGTCCTGCTGCCCACCACAGACTCCATCACCAGTGCCCAGCGGGCCGCCCGTCAACTGGTCGCGCACCTCGGCTCCCCCCTCGATCTGGACGGCCTGACGCTGGTGCTGGAGGCCAGTGCCGGCGTCGCCGTCTTCCCGGAACACGCGCTGGACGCCGAAGAACTGCTGCGCCGGGCCGATGTGGCGATGTACCAGGCGAAGCGGGACCGCAGCGGCTGCGAGGTGTACGAGGCCAAGCGCGACGGCAACACGCCCGACCGGCTCGGCCTGTTGGGAGACCTCCGCCGGGCACTGGACGCCGGCGACGTCGAACTGCACTACCAGCCGAAGGTCGGCTTCGACGGGCGGGTGGTCGGGCTCGAGGCCCTGGTGCGGTGGGTACACCCCGAACGGGGACGGGTGAGCCCGGACGAGTTCATCGCCATCGCCGAGTCCTCCGGACTGATGCCCCATCTGACGGACTACGTGCTGGAGACCGCGCTCGGCCAGGTCGCCAGGTGGCGGGCGGGCGGGCTGCAGGTGCCGGTCGCGGTCAACGTCTCGCCGCGGGACGTACACGCCCCCGGCTTCGCGGGGTCCGTCGCCGCCCGGCTCGCCCGGCACGGGGTCCCCCCGGCGGCGCTGCAACTGGAGATCACCGAGCACGTGCTGCTGGAGGACCCCCAGCGAGCGGCGGACGCGCTGGCCGGTCTCACCGGACACGGGGTCAAGATGTCGCTGGACGACTTCGGCACCGGCTACTCCTCGCTGGTGCACCTCCGCCGGCTACCGGTCAGCGAGCTCAAGATCGACCGGTCGTTCGTGGCCCGGCTGGCGGTCGACGCCGAGGACGCCTCGATCGTCCGCTGCACCGTCGACCTGGCCCACTCGCTGGGCCTGCTCGTCGTCGCCGAGGGGGTCGAGGACGACGAGACCTGGGAGCGCCTCCGGGACCTCGGGTGCGACGCGGTGCAGGGCTGGCTGGTCGCCGCCGCGATGCCGCCGGAGGAGACCACCGCCTGGCTGCGGCTTCGGGGTGAGGGCCGGGCGGTGGAGCGGGCTCCCGGTTCCGCGCCGGCCCGGGCGGAGGGAGCGGACCGGTCCTCCGGGCAGCCGGTGAACTGACCCCTCCCACCGCGGTCTCCGGGAGCGGCGCGCGGGGGCACCGGGCCCCGCCGCCGGGCCGTGCGCCCGCCAGCGAGTGGGGGAGAGCCCTTAGGATTGGGCCGAACTGACCCACTCACCATTCGAGGATCGCTGCATGCCTGGCATCACGCGCGAGGAGGTCGCCCACCTCGCCCGGCTGTCACGTCTGGAGCTGCAGGCGGATGAGCTCGACCACTTCGCCGAACAGCTCGACGTGATCATCGGCGCGGTCGCCCGCGTTTCCGATGTGGCCGACGAGGACGTACCGCCCACCTCTCACCCGCTTCCGCTGACCAACGTCATGCGCGCGGACGAGGTCCGTCCCTCCCTCACTCCTGAGCAGGCGCTCTCCGGCGCCCCCGCCCAGGAGCAGCAGCGCTTCAAGGTGCCGCAGATCCTGGGGGAGGAGTGACCATGGCCGACCTGATCAGGCTCACCGCCGCCGAGACCGCGGCGAAGATCTCCTCGGGCGAGACCAGCGCCGTCGAGGTCGCCGAAGCGCACCTGGCCCGGATCGAGGCGGTGGACGAGAAGCTCAACGCCTTCCTGCACGTGGACCGCGAAGGCGCCCTCGACCAGGCACGCACCGTCGACGAGCGGCGGGCGAGCGGTGCGCGGCTCGGGCCGCTGGCCGGAGTCCCGCTCGCCCTCAAGGATATCTTCACCACCGAGGGCGTGCCGACCACCGTGGGATCGAAGATCCTCGAGGGCTGGTCGCCGCCGTACGACGCCACCGTGACCAAGCGCCTCAAGGACGCCGGCGTCGTGGTGCTCGGCAAGACGAACATGGACGAGTTCGCCATGGGCTCCTCCACCGAGAACAGCGCCTACGGCCCAACGGGCAACCCCTGGGACCTCACCCGGGTCCCCGGCGGGTCGGGCGGTGGTTCCGCCGCGGCGCTCGCCGCCTTCCAGGCCCCGCTGGCGATCGGCACGGACACCGGGGGGTCCATCCGCCAGCCGGCCGCGCTGACTGGCACGGTGGGGGTGAAGCCGACGTACGGCTCGGTCTCCCGTTACGGCATGGTCGCCTTCTCCTCCTCGCTCGACCAGGGCGGCCCGTGCGCCCGGACGGTGCTGGACGCGGCTCTGCTGCACGAGGCGATCGCCGGACACGACCCACTGGACTCGACCTCGATCGACGCGCCGGTCCCGGCCGTGGTCGAGGCGGCCCGCAACGGCGATGTCCGGGGGCTCCGGATCGGCGTGGTGAAGGAGTTCGCCGGCGAGGGCTACCAGGCCGGTGTGGTGCAGCGGTTCAACGAGGCCGTCGAGTTGCTGCGCGGACTCGGAGCGGAGGTCACGGAGGTCTCCTGCCCGTCCTTCGACCGGGCGCTGGCCGCCTACTACCTGATCGCGCCCTCGGAGTGCTCCTCCAACCTCGCACGGTTCGACGCCATGCGGTACGGCCTGCGGGTGGGCGACGACGGCACGCGGTCGGCCGAGGAGGTCACCGCGCTGACCCGGCAGGCCGGGTTCGGCCCCGAGGTCAAGCGCCGCATCATGCTGGGCACGTACGCGCTCAGCTCCGGCTACTACGACGCCTACTACGGATCGGCCCAGAAGGTCCGCACCCTGATCACCCGCGACTTCGAGCGGGCGTTCGGCGAGGTGGACGTCCTGGTCTCGCCGACCACACCGACCACCGCTTTTCCGATCGGTGAGCGGGTGGACGACCCGATGGCGATGTACCTGGCCGACCTCTGCACCATCCCGTCCAACCTGGCGGGCAACTCCGCCATGTCACTGCCGTGCGGACTCGCACCTGAAGACGGCCTTCCGGTGGGTCTGCAGATCATCGCCCCGGCCATGGCCGACGACCGGCTCTACCGGGTGGGCGCCGCGGTCGAGGCCGCTCTCACCGACCGCTGGGGCCACCCGCTGATCGAGGAGGCACCGACGCTGTGAGCACGCTGCAGAAGGCCAAGGGATTCAGGAAGTCCAAGGCCGGCACCTACCTGTCGCTGGGCACCACGCTCTTCGGAGCGGTCAACGTGGTCAAGCAGGTGAGGAAGGCCCGGGGCGAGGACGACGCGCTGCTGCTGGTCGACGCGGTGGTCTCGGCCGCCGCCATCGCCACCGGCGTGGCCCTGCTCGTCCGGGAGCTGCGCCGGATCGGCGACGACGATGTCCTGCTGGGCTGAGAGGTAAGTTTCCGTGACCGTCACTGAACTGGTGTCGTACGAGGACGCGCTCGCGGCCTACGAGCCCGTGATGGGCCTGGAGGTCCACGTCGAGCTCGGCACCAAGACCAAGATGTTCTGCGGGTGCGCCACGACTCTGGGCGCCGAGCCCAACTCGCAGACCTGCCCCACCTGCCTCGGCATGCCGGGCTCCCTGCCGGTCGTCAACGCGACCGCCGTCGAGTCGGCGATCAGGATCGGCCTGGCCCTCAACTGTGATATCGCCGAGTGGTGCCGATTCGCCCGGAAGAACTACTTCTATCCGGACATGCCGAAGAACTTCCAGACCTCGCAGTACGACGAGCCGATCGCCTTCGACGGTTACCTCGACGTCCAGCTCGAGGACGGCGAGGTCTTCCGGGTGGAGATCGAACGCGCCCACATGGAGGAGGACACCGGCAAGTCCACGCACGTGGGCGGCGCCACCGGTCGCATCCACGGCGCCTCGCACTCGCTGCTGGACTACAACCGGGCCGGAATCCCGCTGATCGAGATCGTCACCAAGCCGATCGTCGGCGCCGGCGAGCGGGCGCCCGAGGTGGCCAAGGCCTACGTGGCCGAGCTGCGCGAACTCATCAAGGCCCTCGGGGTCTCCGAGGCCCGGATGGAGATGGGCCAGCTGCGGTGCGATGTGAACCTGTCGCTCCGCCCGCGCGGAGCGGAGCGGTTCGGCACCCGCTCGGAGACGAAGAACGTCAACTCCCTGCGGAGCGTCGAGCGCGCTGCCCGCTTCGAGATCCAGCGGCACGCCGCGGTGCTGTCGGCCGGCGGCACCATCGTCCAGGAGACCCGCCACTTCCACGAGGACGACGGCTCCACCACCTCGGGCCGGGTGAAGGAGGAGGCCGAGGACTACCGCTACTTCCCCGAGCCCGACCTGGTGCCGGTCGCCCCGGCGCGGGAATGGGTCGAGAAGCTGCGCGAGGGCCTGCCCGAGTTGCCCCGGCTCCGGCGGCAGCGGCTGAAGGCCGAGTGGGGGCTGACCGACCACGAGATGCAGTCGGTGCTCAACGCCGGAGCCCTGCCGCCCATCCTGGCGACCATCGAGGCCGGAGCGCCCGCCGACCAGGCTCGGAAGTGGTGGATGGGCGAGCTGGCGCGGCGCGCGAACGAAGACGGCGTGGAACTCGCCGCCCTGCCGATCACCCCGGAGCAGGTGGCCCGGATCGCGCAGTTGGTCGCCGAGGGGGCGCTCAACGACAAGCTGGCTCGGCAGACGATCGACGGCGTGCTCGGTGGCGAGGGAGACCCGGACACCGTCGTGGAGAAGCGCGGGCTCAAGGTCGTCTCGGACGAGGGCGCCCTCAGCGTCGCCGTCGAGGAGGCGATCGCCGGTAACCCGGCGATCGCCGAGAAGATCCGTGGCGGGAAGGTCGCGGCCGCCGGTGCCCTGGTGGGAGCCGTGATGAAGGCCACCCGCGGCCAGGCGGACGCGGCCCGGGTGCGCGAGCTGATCCTGGAGAAGCTGGGCGTGGCCGGCTGAGCGACTCCAGACGCGGTGCGGGCGGTCCGTCCTTCGGGACGGGCCGCCCGCTGTGTTCAGCGGGCGCACTCGGACCGCTGCGGCTGGCGATAAGGGTGTCCGGATCGAGGTGCCGCCTCCCGAAAGAGGGGGTTGGTGCTGCTGTGACTGATGAGTCCCGATGTGACGATGGCCACTTGGTAGACCGTTGATCTCTCCGGGCTGCGAGAGTGGGTTCTCGTGCGTTTCTTTTGAGGGCAGCTTGCCCTGGAAGATCCACGAAAGTTCTCCAGGGAGCCCGTGAAATGGCCGCACTCGCCCGGTGGTGTATACGGCGCCGCCTCATCGTCGTCGTGATGTGGCTGGCTGTTCTGGGCGGCACCGCCGCCGCGGCCGCACTCGCGGGCACGTCCTACACCAACGAATACGACGTGCCCGGCACCGAGGCCGGCCGCGCCACGGAACTGCTGGAGAAGTCGTTCCCGGAGCGGCTCGGCGGTGGGGGCACCATCGTCTGGCACACCGAGCACGGAACCGTCCGATCCGCCGGGGTGGAACAGCGGATGACCGACGCGCTGGACGCGATCGCCGAACTCCCGGGCGTCTCCGCGGTCGCCAGCCCCTATTCCGGTGACGGGGCCTCCAGGATCAGCCCGGACGAGCACACCGCCTACGCCGGCATCACCTTCGAGGGCAGCACGGAGGACCTGGGCGACGCGCAGGTGCGGGAGATCGTGGAGACCGCGCGCGACGCCGGCGGGGACGGCCTGCAGGTCGAAGCGGGCGGCTATGCCCTGGGTGCGAAGGGCAAGCCCTCCTCGCATGTGGCGGAAGCCGTGGGGATCCTCGCGGCCGCCGTGGTCCTTTTCCTCGCCTTCGGTTCGCTGGCCGCCATGGTGCTGCCGATCGTGACCGCGCTCGTCAGTGTGGGCACCGGCTACCTCGCCATCGGCCTGCTCGGACACACGATGGTCATCGCCGACTTCGCCCCGGTCCTCGGGCTGCTCGTCGGGCTGGGCGTCGGCATCGACTACGCACTCTTCATCGTCACCCGACACCGCCGCGGCCTGCGCCAGGGACTCTCGGTGGCCGATGCCGCCGAACGCGCCGTCGCCACCTCAGGCCGGGCGGTCATCTTCGCCGGAGCCACGGTGGCGATGGCCCTCCTCGGCATGCTGGTCCTGCGTCTGAACTTCCTCGACGGGGTGGCGATCGCGGCCTCCCTCACCGTCCTGCTGACCGTGGCCGCTTCGGTCACCCTGCTGCCGGCCCTCCTGTCGGTCATCGGCGACCGGGCGCTGAGCCGTCGGGACCGGCGTCGACTGGCCCAGCAGGGATCGGTACCGGAACTGCCCACGGGCTTGGCCGCCCGCTGGTCGGCCTTCGTCGAGCGCCGCCACAAACTCCTCGGCGCACTGGCCGTCTGCGTCATGGTGACCCTCGCCCTGCCCACGCTCTCCCTCCGGCTCGGCGGCTCTGACCAGGGCAACGGCCCCAGCACCGCGACCACCCGCCAGGCCTACGACCTGATGGCGGAGGGCTTCGGTCCCGGTGCGAACGGCCCGCTGACGCTGGTCTCCGCCATTGACGGTCCGGCCGACCGGCTGGCCTTCGAAGGGCTGCCGGAGACCCTGCGCGATGTCTCCGGTATAGCCGGAGTCGGTTCCTCCGAGATCAGCGCGGACGGACGGACCGGACTGATCACGGTCACGCCCAGCACCGCGCCGCAGGCGGAAGCCACCTCGGAGCTGGTGGACCGGCTCCGTGAGGACGTGCTGCCGAAGGCGGAGGAGAACACCTCGCTCGCCGTGCACGTGGGCGGATCCACCGCGACCCATGACGACTTCGCCTCGGTCATCGTGGGGAAGCTTCCGCTCTTCGTCGGCGTGGTCATCGCCTTCGGCTCGGCTCTGCTCCTGCTCGCCTTCCGCAGCATCGGGATACCGCTGAAAGCCGCCCTGATGAACGTCATGGCGGTCGCCTCCTCCTTCGGGGTGGTGGTCGCGGTCTTCCAGTGGGGATGGGGCAGTGAGCTGCTCGGGCTGGGTCGTGCCGGTCCGATAGAGCCCTTCCTGCCGGTGATCATGGTGTCGGTGCTCTTCGGACTCTCCATGGACTACCAGGTCTTCCTGGTCAGCCGGATGCACGAGGAATGGCTCCGGACCCGCGACAACTGCCGTTCGGTCCGGGTGGGGCTCGCCGAGACCGGCCGAGTGATCAACTCCGCCGCCCTCATCATGATCGCTGTCTTCTCCGCCTTCGTTCTCAGCGGTGACCGCATCATCGCGATGTTCGGGATCGGTCTGGCCACCGCCGTGGCCCTGGACGCCTTCGTGCTGCGCACCCTCCTCGTGCCCGCCCTGATGCATATGCTGGGCGGCGCCAACTGGTGGCTGCCCGCCTCGCTGGACCGGTTCCTGCCGCGCATCAGCATCGAGGCCCCCGAGCAGGGACAGTCGAAGGCGGACGCCACACCGGCCGACAAGGTCGATGTGATCGCCTGAAGCGGCTCAGCTGACCTTGAGATGAAGGATCCGGTCGTCCTTCTTACCCGGGCTACCACGACCGTCGGTCTCACTGGTGACCAGCCACAGCCCACCGGAACCATCGGCCAGCACGGTGCGGAGCCGCCCGTAGTCCCCGGTGAGGAAGGCCTGAGGTTCGGCCAGCGGACGCGTACCGTCCATCGGGATGCGCCACAACCGCTCACCCCGCAGTGAGGCCATCCAGATCGACCCCTTGGCGAAGGCGATGCCACTGGGGGAGGCCTCCGAGGTCTTCCACTGGGCCACCGGATCGGTGGTACCGGACTGCTTCGACTTCCCCTCGGCCTCCGGCCAGCCGTAGTTCCGGCCGGGCCGGATCAGATTGAGCTCATCCCAGGTGTCCTGCCCGAACTCCGAGGCCCACAGCCGCTTCTCCGCGTCCCAGGCCAGGCCCTGGACGTTGCGGTGCCCGTAGGAGTACACCACCGAGTCGGCCTCCGGATTGCCGTGCACCGGCTCACCGTCCGGGGTCATCCGCAGGATCTTGCCCCCCAGGGACTCCTTGTCCTGTGCGAGCCCACGCTCCCCGCTCTCCCCGGTGCCGACGTACAGCATCTTGTCCGGCCCGAAGGCGATCCGACCGCCGTTGTGCGTCACGCCCTTGGGGATGCCCCGGAAGACCGTGTCCGGAGCGCCCAGCTGCCCGCCGGCGGGCTTGTCCTCGTTGTAGACCAGGCGGGCGATCCGGTTGTCGGACTCGGTCGTGAAGTAGGCGTAGATCATGTGGTCGACGCCGTAGGAAGGCGGCACTGCGATGCCCAGCAGCCCGCCCTCACCGCCGGCGGAGACACCGGGCACCGAGCCCAGCTCGGTCTTCTTCCCGCTCTCCGCCGAGACCCGGAAGATCTTCCCGGAGTCCCGGGAGGAGACCAGCAGGTCACCGTCGGGCAGCGCGGCCAGGCCCCAGGGGGAGTCGAGCCCCTCAGTCAAGGTGCGATCCACCTTCACCGATCCCTTCGCGGGGGCGAGAGGCGCCGACGAGGAAGCGGAGGCGGAGGGCTTGGTGCCCGGGGACCGGCTCGTCGACGACTCGCCGCCCGGCGCGCCGGCCGGTGTGGAAGAGCAGCCGGCCGTGAACAGAAGAGCGGTGGCGGCCAGTAGGGCCGTCACAGCCGATGATGGACGCACAGGGTGATCCCTTCTCTCGTCGGTCCGGCCGAACGCCGGTGCCGCCACTCGTACCGCACCGCGACTCCCGCTGCCAGGGAACACCACGGGGCGGTGGCCCAGGAGCCGGAGGCGGACTCGCTTCGAATACACCGCCCGGACCAGGGGGGTTCCGGCGGCAGCGTTCTCCGTGGCCGGCCGGTCGACGGACGTGGGCCGTCGTACCCGCGCCCGGTCGGTGGCGGTTCAGTCCCATGAGACGAGCGGGGCCGGCAGCCCCGATATCTCCGCCAGATCCTGCTCATCCAGCCGGAGGGCCGCCGCCCCGGCGTTCTCCACCACCCAGCGCTCCTTCTTGGTGCCGGGCACCGGCACCACATGCCGGCCGCGGGAGAGCACCCAGGCCAGCGCCACCTGCGCGGGGGTCGCTCCCCGCCGCTCCGCTATCCGCCGCAGACCCGCCACCACCGGCTGGTGGGCGGCCATCATCTCCGCCGTGAAACGCGGATGCCGGGCCCGTACGTCATCCGGCTCGAAACCCTGACCGGGGGTGAGCGTCCCGCTGAGGAAACCGTTCCCGAGCGGCATCGCGGCGAGGAAACCGACGCCCCGCGCCTCGCACCACGGAACCAGCGACTCCAGCGCCTCCGGAGACCACACCGAGAGTTCCGCCGCCACCGCGCTCACCGGGAAGACCTGTTGCACCCTGGTCAGCGTCGCGAGGGTGGAGTCGTGCATCCGCTCCGCCGACCGCCGTCGGGCACGGGCGCCCACCGCGCAGAATCCCAGCGACCGCACCTTTCCCGCGGCGACCAGTTCGGACATCGCCCCCCACGTCTCCTCGACGGGGACGTCCGGGTCCACCCGGTGCAGCTGGTAGAGGTCGATCACGTCCGTCTGCAGGCGGCGGAGGGAGGCGTCGCAGGCCCGCCGCACGTAAGCCGGCCGGCCGTTGGTGACGATGTGCTGGTCACCGACGAGAAGCCCGCACTTGGTGGATATGAAGGCCTCCGCACGGCGCTTGCCGAGCGCTCGGCCCACCAGCAGCTCATTGGTGAACGGCCCGTACATGTCGGCGGTGTCGAGCAGCGTCATGCCATGGTCCAAGGCGGTGTGGACAGCGCGTAGCGATCCCTCGCCGTTCTGCTGGGAGGTGCTGTACGCCCAACTCATCGGCATGCAGCCGAGGCCGACGGCCCCCACCGACAGCGTCCCCCCGACCACCGTCCTCGACTCCACCTGACCTCGTACCCCCTTGCTCGCCTGCCGGGGGATCGGAGCTCCCCGGACCGGAGGCGGGGGCTCCCGCCCCGAAGGGCACAGTAACGTCTGCTGCCGGAGCGGCCGCGTCTGGTGCCGGGACCACCGTCCCGGCCCGCCTGGCGGCCAAGCGGGCAGGCGAGGTGGGGCCTGTCGGGACTAACCTCCGCCACATGACTGCAGACGTATGGCTGCCGCTGCCGCCCGGCGAGTTCGAGGTGCTGCCCGAGGGCTTCGAGTACCACCACTGGGACGGTGCCCCCGAGTTCCCCGCTGATCCGGCGAACTGCGTGTTCTACGGAGTCCCCTACATGAAGGGCGCCGAGGTCGCGACCCGGCCGCTGGCCCGGATGAGCAGGGTGCGGGTGGTGCAGACCCTGACCGCCGGTGTCGACCACGTCCAGCCCGCCCTGACGGTGCTGCCCTCCGGTGTGCTGTTGTGCAACGCCCGGGGAGTGCACGAGGCGAGCACCGCGGAGCTGGCGCTGGCGCTCACCCTCGCCTCGCTCCGCGGTATCCCGGAGTTCGTCCGGGCGCAGCAGGCCGAGGAGTGGCGCACCGCCTTCCACCCGGCTCTCGCCGACCGGTCCGTGCTGATCGTCGGATACGGCTCGATCGGCAGCGCCATCGAGGATCGGCTCACTCCCTTCGAGTGCGCGCGGGTGGTGCGCGTCGCACGCAACGCTCGCACCACTCCGCGCGGCCCGGTGCAACCGTTCACGGAACTCCCGGAACTCCTGCCGCAGGCCGATGTCGTCATCCTGGTCACGCCCCTCACCGAAACCACCCGCGGGCTGGTCGACGCCGCCTTCCTCTCCCGTATGCGGGACGGCGCGCTGCTGGTGAACGTCGGACGGGGGGCGGTGGTGGTGACCGAAGCGCTGCTCGCGGAGCTGGAGTCGGGGCGGTTGCGCGCGGCACTCGATGTCACCGATCCGGAGCCGCTGCCCGCGGGGCACCCGCTCTGGCATGCGCCGAACGTGCTGATCTCACCGCACGTCGGAGGCCCGACCTCGGCCTTCCTGCCGCGGGCCAGGGCACTCCTCCAGGAACAGCTGACCCGGTTCGCCGCCGGTGAGCCCCTCCGGAACACCGTCGCCACCGCCGGCTGACGCCTCCGGGGGGCGTACGGGAAGGCGCCCGCGCACCATCAGCCTCCGCACGTATGCACGGAAGGCCAACCGAAGGGAGGTTAGTCACGCAGAGTAGAGGAAGTATGTCGCAGAGTGACCATCCTGGTGTATCGTCCCGACCGGGCCTGTGCCACCGCGTGGAGCGACCGACGCCGCGGTGGACCGTAACTCGAGGGGGGCGACGGGCGATGCACGGCCGATGGACCGACCAACCGAAGCGGCGGAGCCGCCGCCCACGACGATCCGGGGCGACATCCCAAGGGGACCGCAGCCGCCTTGCGGCGGGGCGCGGGCGTCCGGTCGGGGCCGTTCGGTGAGCCTGTCAGGGGCGGTGCTCCCGGGCCAGTCGTCCTCCGCCGAGCCGGGCAGGAGCGTGCTGCCCCTGCTCTGCCTCGTCGTCTGCTGCGGAGGGTACGCCCTCGGAGCGGCCCTCGGCTGGGGCTCCCGGACCTTCGCGCTGGTGATGGGGGACTTCGGGCTGAGTGCGGCCGCCCTGGCCGCCGCCGTGTCCTGCCTCTGCTACGCCCGCCGCCGTAGCCGCCGACTGAGGCCGGCCTGGTTGCTGTTCGCCGTTTCCTCGGCGATGGCCGGCGCCGGGAACGCGGTCTGGGGCTGGTACGAGGTGGTGCTGGGCGAGCCGGTGCCCGCCCCCTCCTCCGCCGACTTCTTCTTCCTCCTCTTCGCGCCCCCGGCCATCGTCGGCCTGCTGGTGCTGGCCAAACGCCCGGACAGCCGGGCGGGCTGGGTCTGCCTGGGGCTCGACTCCTGGCTGATCGGCGGCTCGTTACTGACCCTCTCCTGGAGCCTGGCGCTCGCGCACACCGCCCACGGGGAGAACGACAGCGTGGCTCGGGCGGCCCTCGCGCTCGCCTACCCGCTGCTCGACATCGCGCTGGTCAGCATGGTGCTGGCGCTGCACTTCCGGCGTTCCTCAGCCAACCGTTCGGCGATCAACACCGCCATCGCGGCCCTAGCGCTCACCGTGCTCTGCGACGCGCTGTTCACCTCGCCGCTGTTCCACGACGGCTACCGCTCGGGCCAACTCCTCGACGCCGGCTGGTTCGCCGGTTCCGTGCTGCTGGCCTACGCGCCCTGGGTCGGGCGGCGGGACACGGGCGACTGGGAGCGGGCAGAGCGCCGCTCCGGGCGCGCCGCCGCGGCCCCCGGCTCGCTTGCCGCGCTGACCCCCTACCTCGCTGCGGGCGTCTGCACACTGGGCATCCTCTACAACGTCCTGGACGGCCGGCACGTGGACCGGATCGTGATCACCACTTCCTGCACGGTGGTCCTCGCCCTGGTGGTGCGGCAGGGCATCATGCTGGTCGACAACATCCGGCTGACCCAGGAACTGGCCCACAAGGAGAACCACTTCCGCTCACTGGTCCAGGGATCGAGCGACGTCATCATGATCGCGGCGCCCAGCGGTGTCCTGCGCTACGTCAGCCCGGCGGCCGCCGGCGTCTACGGCGTCGAGGCCGAGGAACTTGTGGGATCACCGCTGGCCGACCTCATCCACCCGGACGACCTCGGCGGTGTGGTGCACGAGGTCCGGCGGTTCCTCGCAGCTCCCCCGGAGAAGGAGTCGACGACCCGGATCGAGTGCCGTTTCCGGGCCGGCGACAAGCACCGGTCCGGCGGCGGCTGGCTCAACGTCGAGTCGACGGTCAACCGGCACCACGGCGGCCTGATCTTCAACAGCCGCGATGTCACCGAGCGGGTGAGACTGCAGGCACAACTGCGGCACAGCGCCGAACACGACCCGCTCACCGACCTGCCCAACCGGGCGCTGTTCACCGAGCGGGTCCGCCTGGCGCTCAGCGGCCGCCGCAGCGGCGACCCGGGCACCGCCGTACTCTTCGTCGATCTCGACGGCTTCAAAGCGGTCAACGACACCATCGGCCACCAGGCCGGGGACGAACTCCTCGTCCACGCCGCCCGGCGCCTCCGGGAGTCCGTACGAGCCGGGGACACCGCCGCCCGGCTCGGCGGTGACGAGTTCGCCGCGCTCATCCTCGGCGACGGCGGCCAGGACGAGACCTCCAGGGAGTACCGCATCCTGGAGATCGCCGACCGGCTGCGGAGCGCCCTGTCCCAGCCCTATCGGGTGTCGGGCGCCGAAGCCAGGGTGGCCGCCAGCATCGGCGTCGCCTTCGCCGAGCCCGGGATCGGCCCCGCCGAGCTGATGCGCAACGCCGACCTCGCGATGTACCGGGCCAAGGCCGCCGGCAAGGACCGGGTCGAGCTGTACACCCCGCAGATGCAGGCCGACGTCGTCCACCGGGTGGAGGTCGCCGGTCGGCTCCGTGCCGCACTGGAAGACGGCGAGTTCACCCTGCTCCACCAGCCGGTGGTGGCACTCGCCAGCGGCCGGATCGCCGCGGTGTCGGCACAAGCCCGCTGGCGTTCGGCACAGGGCATCCTCTTCACCCCCGCCGAGGTCCTGCGCGCCAGCCAACAGGGCCGCGGCCGCAGCGCCCGCACCGCGCAGCTGGGCGGCTGGCTGCTGGAAGCAGCGGTGCGACACGCCGCGGAGCGGCACCGGGACGGCCTGCAGGCCCCGGTGGGCGTACGGCTCGCCGCCCGTCGGCTGGTGGAGCATTCCACGGCGCCGCGGGCCGTCGAGGGGCTGCTCACGCGGTATGACCTGCCTCCGGCCGCGCTGGTGCTGGAGCTGTCCGATCTCGACCCCCAGCTGCCCCCGGAGCAGTTGGAGCACCGGCTGGCCGAACTGCGCGGGCTCGGTGTCCGGGTGGCCCTGGACGGCTTCGGCGGTGGCACGGCCGGGATGCGGGCGTTGTGTCGGCTGCCGGTGGACTTCCTCCGCCTCCACCGGAGCCTCGTCGAGGAGGTTGTCGAGTCCGAGCGGCTGCAGAAAATCACCGGGGGACTGCTGAGGGTCGCCGCGGAGCTGGGTGTGGAATCCGTCGCGGACGGGCTCGAACTACCGGAGCAGGTGGTGGCGCTGCGTAGTATGGGATGTACGTACGGCCAGGGGATGGCTTTCGCCGGGCCGCTCGACGATCAGCGGCTCCGTGGCGTGCTGACGCGGGCCGCTCTCCCGGTGCCCGGTGCGGGGGCGGCCGTGCTCAGCGGTGGTGGCGTCCTGGCCTCTCGCGCGCCGGAGGGAGGAGATGGGTCGTTGCGACCCGTTCCGGAGGGAGACGAGAGGCCGCTGCGCCCGTCCGGGGTGTCGGCCGCCGAGACCGCGGCCATGCCTCAGCCCAGGTCGCCCGGCGAGAGCGCCGTCGAACCGGCCGGACACTCACCGTCCCGCTCCCAATCCTCATCGTGTTCAAATAATGAGACGCGCGTCCCACCCACTTGACACTTGCCAGGTGGCGGAGAGAAGGTCAAAGACATGCGCACCCGAATCCTCGTAATTGGACAGCGCGTCGGCTGAAGCAGGTGAACCGAATCCCTGCGGACCACACCCGACGCGCTCCCCTCGCTTGCCTTCCGGCACGAGGGGTTTTTTGTTGCACCACCCCCGGCGGAATCCACGCCGCCTATCCCGGGACCCGACTCCGAAGCCGGTGATCCCCCGGGACCAGCCACCCACCCCGACCCTTCGAACACCCTCATCTCGAGAAGAGAATTGCCGATGACCGAGCAGGCCACCGGGGCTCACCACCCGCAGCCGCGGCACCGTAACGGCGGGCCGCAGCCCGTCACCACCGAGGACGTCACGGGAGCGCAGTCCCTCGTCCTCTCCCTCGAAGCAGTGGGAGCCGACACGGTATTCGGGATTCCGGGCGGTGCGATCCTCCCCGCGTACGATCCGCTGATGGACTCCTCGAAGGTCCGGCACGTCCTGGTCCGGCACGAGCAGGGGGCGGGGCACGCCGCCACCGGCTACGCCCAGGCGACCGGCAAGGTCGGGGTCTGCATGGCCACCTCGGGCCCGGGCGCCACCAACCTCGTCACCCCGATCGCCGACGCGCACATGGACTCCGTCCCGCTGGTGGCGATCACCGGCCAGGTGGCCTCGGCCGCCATCGGCACCGACGCCTTCCAGGAGGCGGACATCTGCGGCATCACCATGCCGATCACCAAGCACAACTTCCTGGTCACCGACCCGGCGGAGATCCCGCGGACGATCGCCGAGGCCTTCCACATCGCCGCCACCGGGCGCCCGGGTCCGGTCCTCGTCGACATCGCCAAGGACGCCATGCAGCGGCGCGCGTCCTTCGTCTGGCCGCCGCAGACCGACCTGCCCGGTTACCGTCCGGTGACCAAGCCGCACGCGAAGCAGATCCGTGAGGCGGCGAAACTGATCATCCAGGCCAGGCGCCCCGTGCTCTACGTCGGCGGCGGGGTGGTGAAGGCCGGGGCCACCGCCGAACTGCGGGTGCTGGCCGAGCTCACCGGCGCACCGGTCACCACCACGCTGATGGCCTTGGGGGCCTTCCCGGACAGCCACCCGCAGCACGTCGGAATGCCCGGGATGCACGGTTCGGTCACCGCGGTCACCGCGCTGCAGAAGGCGGACCTGATCGTCGCGCTGGGCGCCCGCTTCGACGACCGGGTCACCGGAAAGCTGGACTCCTTCGCCCCCTTCGCCAAGGTCGTGCACGCGGACATCGACCCGGCGGAGATCAGCAAGAACCGCGTCGCCGACGTGCCGATCGTCGGTGACGCGCGGGAGGTCATCGCCGATCTGATCGTGGCCATCCAGAAGGAGCACGAGGAGGGCCGGGTCGGCGACCACACCCAGTGGTGGCGGAGTCTCAACCGCTGGCGCGAGACCTACCCGCTCGGCTACGAGATGCCCGAGGACGGCAGTCTCTCCCCGCAGCAGGTGATCCAGCGCATCGGCGAGCTCGCACCGGAGGGCACCGTCTACGCCGCCGGGGTGGGCCAGCACCAGATGTGGGCCTCCCACTTCATCGGCTACGAGCAGCCCCGGACGTGGCTGAACTCCGGTGGCGCGGGAACCATGGGCTACGCCGTTCCCGCCGCGATGGGCGCCAAGACCGGCCGACCGGAGGTCACGGTCTGGGCGATCGACGGTGACGGCTGCTTCCAGATGACCAACCAGGAACTGGCCACCTGCGCGCTGAACAACATCCCGATCAAGGTCGCGATCATCAACAACGGCGCGCTCGGGATGGTCCGCCAGTGGCAGACCCTGTTCTACAACCAGCGCTACTCCAACACCGTGCTGCACAGCGGCCCCCAGGACACCGACGGAGGCTCTCTCGAGAGCCCCGGAGCGGCCGCGAGCGCGGGCACCAGGGTGCCGGACTTCGTGAAGCTCGCCGAGGCCATGGGCTGCGTCGCCCTGCGCTGCGAGCACCCCGAGCAGCTGGACGCGGTCATCGAGAAGGCCAACTCCATCAACGACCGGCCGGTGGTGGTGGACTTCATCGTCCACGAGGACGCCATGGTCTGGCCGATGGTCGCGGCCGGCACCTCCAACGACGAGGTCATGGCGGCCCGCGGGGTCCGGCCGGACTTCGGCGACGGCGTCGACGACTGAGACCGGGACCGAGAGAAGCAGAGAGAACCAGCCATGACCAAACACACGCTCTCCGTCCTGGTGGAGAACACCCCGGGCACCCTGGCCCGGATCGCCGCACTGTTCTCCCGGCGCGGGTTCAACATCGACTCCCTCGCCGTGGGCGTCACCGAACACCCCGACATCTCCCGGATCACCATCGTGGTGAACGTCGAGTCGCTGCCGTTGGAACAGGTCACCAAACAGCTCAACAAGCTGGTCAACGTCCTGAAGATCGTCGAGCTCGACCCCGCCGGCTCGGTGCAGCGGGAGCTCGTCCTCGTCAAGGTCCGCGCCGACAACGAGACCCGCTCCCAGATCGTCGAGATCGTCCAGCTCTTCCGGGCCAAGACGGTGGACGTCTCCCCGGAGGCCGTGACCATCGAGGCCACCGGGAGCAGCGACAAGTTGGAGGCCATGCTCCGCATGCTCGAGCCCTACGGCATCAAGGAACTCGTCCAGTCCGGCACGATCGCCATCGGTCGCGGTGCCCGTTCCATCACCGACCGGTCGCTCCGCGCACTCGACCGGACCGCATAGCGAGACCCTCCGCTCCCAACAGGCCCTATCGACATACGGTGGGCCAAACCAACCCGAAGCAACAAGGAGAACACCCAAGTGGCCGAGCTCTTCTACGACGACGACGCCGACCTGTCCATCATCCAGGGCCGCAAGGTCGCGGTCCTCGGCTACGGCAGCCAGGGCCACGCCCACGCGCTGTCCCTGCGTGACTCGGGCGTCGACGTGCGCGTCGGTCTCCCCGAGGGCTCCAAGTCCCGCGTCAAGGCCGAGGAACAGGGCCTGAGGGTCGTCACCCCCGCCGAGGCCTCCGCCGAGGCCGACGTGATCATGATCCTGGTTCCGGACCCGATCCAGGCGAAGGTCTACGAGGAGTCGGTCAAGGACAACCTCAAGGACGGCGACGCCCTCTTCTTCGGGCACGGGTTCAACATCCGCTTCGGGTTCATCAAGCCCGCCGCCAACGTGGACGTGTGCATGGTGGCCCCCAAGGGCCCGGGCCACCTGGTGCGCCGGCAGTACGAGGAAGGCCGCGGTGTGCCCTGCATCGTGGCCGTGGAGCAGGACGCCAGCGGCAACGCGTTCGCGCTCGCGCTGTCGTACTCCAAGGGCATCGGCGGCACTCGGGCCGGGGTCATCAAGACCACCTTCACCGAGGAGACCGAGACCGATCTCTTCGGCGAGCAGGCCGTTCTCTGCGGTGGTACGTCCGCCCTGGTGAAGGCCGGTTTCGAGACCCTGGTCGAGGCGGGTTACCAGCCGGAGATCGCCTACTTCGAGTGCCTCCACGAACTCAAGCTGATCGTGGACCTCATGTACGAGGGCGGGCTGGAGAAGATGCGCTGGTCGATCTCCGAGACCGCCGAGTGGGGCGACTACGTCAGCGGGCCGCGGATCGTCACCGACACCACCAAGGCGGAGATGCGGAAGGTGCTCGCCGAGATCAAGGACGGCAGCTTCGCCAAGCGGTGGATGGAGGAGTACCAGGCCGGCCTGCCGAAGTACAACGAGTACAAGAAGGCCGACGCCGACCACACTCTGGAGACCACGGGCAAGGAGCTGCGGAAGCTCATGAGCTGGGTCGACGAGGAGGCCTGAGGTCTCCCTGAGGCGGTGCGGAGCGGAGGCGGCCGGTCTGGCCGCCTCCGCTCCGCACCGCCCACCGGCCGGACCCGCGCCCCCGGGCGCGGCTCCGGCACCGGGGCTCCGCGCTCCGCGGCACGGCCGATGGCCCGTTCCGGTCTGCGGTCGATCCGAGTGAGTGATCCTGTGGTGGAGACGCCGGTGGAGGCGTCAAACGCGTCCGCGAGCGCCGATACACTGCACACCACGCGTCAGGCTCACAGCGTCGTGCGTCTTCCACGCGGCTGCCCCCTGCACCGCCCGCGGCCGTCGGGACGGCCGTCCTCCCCCGGGCCCCTCCGGCCCGGGAGGGGCCTGGACTAGTGAGGACTGAGACACCACGTGAGCCCGAAACCCGTCGTACTCATCGCCGAAGAGCTCTCGCCGGCCACCGTCGACGCCCTGGGGCCGGACTTCGAGATCCGGCACTGCAACGGAGCGGATCGAGCCGAGCTGCTGCCGGCCATCGCCGATGTGGACGCCGTCCTCATCCGCAGCGCGACCAAGATCGACGCCGAGGCCATCGCCGCCGCCCGGAGGCTCCGGGTGGTGGCTCGCGCGGGCGTCGGCCTGGACAACGTCGACGTCTCCGCCGCCACCAAGGCCGGTGTAATGGTCGTCAACGCGCCGACCTCGAACATCGTCACGGCGGCCGAGCTCGCCTGCGGACTGATCGTCGCCACGGCGCGGAACATCCCGCAGGCGAACGGCGCGCTGAAGAACGGTGAGTGGAAGCGGAGCAAGTACACCGGCGTGGAGCTGTCCGAGAAGACGCTCGGCGTGGTCGGTCTGGGACGGATCGGGGTACTGGTCGCCCAGCGGATGTCCGCCTTCGGAATGAAGATCGTCGCCTACGACCCGTACGTGCAGCCGGCCCGCGCCGCCCAGATGGGCGTCCGGCTGCTCTCCCTGGACGAACTGCTCCAGGCCTCGGACTTCATCTCCGTGCACCTGCCGAAGACCCCGGAGACCATCGGCCTCATCGGGGACGAGGCCCTGCACAAGGTCAAGCCCGAGGTCCGGATCGTCAACGCCGCACGCGGCGGGATCGTCGACGAGGAGGCGCTGGCCTCGGCCCTCAAGGAGGGGCGGGTGGCCGCCGCCGGCCTGGACGTCTTCGCCAAGGAGCCCTGCACCGACTCTCCGCTCTTCGAGTTCGACAACGTCATCGCCACCCCGCACCTGGGCGCCTCCACCGGCGAGGCGCAGGAGAAGGCGGGCATCTCGGTCGCCCGGTCGGTGCGGCTGGCACTCGCGGGCGAGATGGTGCCCGACGCGGTCAACGTGCAGGGCGGGGTCATCGCCGAGGACGTACGCCCGGGGCTGCCGCTCGCCGAGAAGCTCGGCCGGATCTTCACCGCGCTCGCCGGCGAGGTCGCGGTCCGGTTGGACGTCGAGGTGTACGGGGAGATCACCCAGCACGACGTCAAGGTGCTGGAACTCTCCGCGCTCAAGGGCGTGTTCGAGGACGTCGTCGATGAGACGGTCTCCTACGTCAACGCCCCGCTGTTCGCCCAGGAGCGCGGGGTGGAGGTCCGGCTGACCACCAGCTCCGAGTCGCCGGACCACCGGAACGTGGTCACCGTCCGCGGCACCCTGGCCAGCGGCGAGGAGGTTTCGGTGTCCGGCACCCTGGCCGGCCCCAAGCACATCCAGAAGATCGTCGGGGTCGGTGAACACGACATCGATCTGACCCTCACCGACCACATGGTCTTCCTGCGCTACCACGACCGTCCGGGCGTGGTCGGCACCGTCGGCCGGGCGCTCGGCGAGATCGGACTGAACATCGCCGGTATGCAGGTCTCCCGGGCGGTACCGGGAGGTGAGGCGCTGGTGGTGCTGACCGTCGACGACAGCATCCCGACGTCCGTCCTCTCCGAGATCGCCGAGGAGATCGGAGCCACCTCGGCTCGCGGAGTGGACCTCCAGGACTGACGCCCGAGGACACCGGGCGGCCGCCCCGACCGCAACGGCGGGGGCGGCCGCTCTCGTCGTCGGGAACCGCTCACAACCGGGCGCTCTTGAGCGCCATGTGCAGCAGCAGCCGGTCGCGACCGTCGTCCAGCCCGAGGCCGGTCAGCTCCTCGATCCGCGACAGCCGGTAGTAGAGCGTCTGCCGGTGGATGCCCAGTGCGGCGGCGGCGCGTCCGGCCTGCCCCGCGCAGTCCAGGAACACCTCCGCCGTCCGGGCCAGCTGCGGGTTCCGACCGTGCAGCAGGGGCAGCGCGACCGGATCCGGCATGGCCTCCGGCGGAAGGCCGGAGAGCATCCGGTAGGCCCCGATCCCGCTCCACTCGGCCACCGGGCCGAACCGGGGCTCGGCGCGGGCCGCCCGGGCGGCACCGACCGCCTCCCGCCAGCCCCGGGGCAGCTCCGACAATCCCTGCCGCGGGGCACCCACGCCGGCCGTCGCCCCAGTGGCCGGGTGGGTGTCGAGGAGCCGTACCGCCGCGCTCCGCGCCGGGGCGCAGGAGACCCGACGGCCCGCCGCCGGCGTGTCGCTCCCCCGAGGTGTGTCGGTCTCCGGCGCGGGGAGGGCGGGCGGACGGAGCCGCACCAGGGCGGCCGTTCCGACCTCCCGGACGGCGCACAGCGCCACCGCACCGGGGACCCCGGCCAGCCCGGGGCCGGGGTCGGCGGCCTCTCCCGCGCTCTGCCGCGGCGGCGAGGGGAGCACCGCCACCACGGCGTGCCAGCCGTCGGCCGCCGCGCCGAGCGCGTCGCGCAGCTCGGCCAGCGCCCCGGCCCGCTCGGCGTCCGGTCCGGTCAGCACGGTGCGCAGCCGTTCGCCGGACTCCGCGCCGGCGCTGGCCTCGGCGGCCAGCAGAGCTCCGATCCGGGCCGCCGTCTCCATGGCCTCGCCCAGTCGGGGATCGATCGGCGGGCTGGTGCGCAGGTCCGCCAGATGGCCGTCGTCGAGCAGCCAAACGTAGCCGTGCACCACTCCGCGGTGCCGGGCGGGCAGGCAGATCCTGCCCATCAGCACTCCGGCCGCTGGGTCCGGTGGGATCCGCAGCGGGCCGGTGGCCCGGGTGATGCCGAAGGCCTCGAACCAGGCCCTGACCGCCGGGGTGGAGCGGCGGTGCAGGATCGAGCGGGTGCGGACCGGGTCCAGCGCCGGATCTCCGGCCGCGTCACCGCTGTCCTGGGCTCCGAAGGCGATCAGCCGGAAGGCGCGGTCCTCGAGGGTGGCCGGTGCGCCGAGCACCGCCGAGACCTCGTCCACCAGTTGCTGATAGTCACCGCGCATCGCCGCTCCGGTAGCTCACTCGCCGTCCGCCGCCGCACGGAAGGGCGGCGGGCCTCCATTCTCGCCGCTCACCGGTCTTCATACAGCTGTATGAGGGTCTCGTCAGCGAACCGTGACAGCTGTCGATGGCCCTGGGGCGCGGCGCTTCCTAGGTTGGCGGTGCGTCCCGGGGCCGGCGTTCCGAGGCGCGAGTGGCCCCTGGATTCCGCCGACGGCTGTGATCCGGTCGGTTCTTCACTTGGAGGTGCCCCGTGCTGGGTCCCGTCTTCCTCGCCGCCGCCCGCAGCAGCGGCATCCGCCGTGTCGTCTCGGCGGCGCCCGTCACCCGTGCCATGGTGGACCGGTTCGTGGCGGGGGAGGAGCTCGCTGACTGCCTGGCCGTGGTGAGCGCCCTGGAACAGCGCGGCCTGCGGGTCACCGTCGACCACCTGGGCGAGGACACCCGCGACAAGCAGGAGGCGCAGCGCAACCGGGACGCCTACCTGGCGCTGGCGGAGGCGCTGGCCGGAACGGGCATGGGAGAACGCGCCGAACTCTCGGTCAAGCTCTCCGCCTTCGGGCAGGCCCTGCCCGGCGGGCACGACATCGCGCTGGCCAACGTCTCCGAGGTGGTCGAGGCGGCCGCCGCGGCCGGCACTGCGGTCACCCTCGACATGGAGGACCACACCACCGTCGACTCCACCCTCGCCATCCACGCGGAGCTGCGGAAGCGCTTCCCGGAGACCGGCGCCGTGCTGCAGTCGTACCTCTTCCGGAGCGAGGACGACTGCCGGGCGCTCGCCGAGGGCGGCGCGCGGGTCCGGTTGGTGAAGGGCGCCTACGACGAGCCGGCGAGCGTGGCCTTCCGGGACAAACGGGAGGTGGACCGCGCCTTCGTCCGCTGCCTGAAGCTGCTGATGGCCGGCGAGGGTTATCCGATGGTCGGTTCCCACGACCCCCGGATGGTCGCGATCGCCCAGGAGCTGGCCCGGCGCGCCGACCGCAAGCCGGGGGAGTACGAGTTCCAGATGCTCTTCGGGATCCGGGAGGCCGAGCAGCAGCGGCTGGTGGCCGAAGGACACCGGATGCGGGTCTACGTCCCCTACGGCACCGACTGGTACGGCTACTTCATGCGGCGGTTGGCCGAGCGCCCGGCCAACGTCGCCTTCTTCCTGCGCTCGCTGGTGACGAACGGCTGACTGAAGACCCCGTCGCGAGGGGAGCATGCTGGTAGTGAGGGCCCCACACCGGGCTCCCCGGCGCACCCCTTCCGGCCGAGCCGGTGATGCACCAAGACGACCTCGCATCCCTGTCCTCACGATCGAAGGAGAGAACGCCCCTCATGGACGCAGTGACCCGAGTACCCGCTCCGGCCAACGAGCCGGTCCACGGCTACGCGCCCGGCAGCCCCGAACGGGCCAGGCTGGAGGCGAAGCTCAGCGAGCTGGCGGCCAACCCCATCGACCTGCCGATGACCATCGGGGGTGAGAAGCGGATGGGCGGCGGCGAGCGGGTCGACGTCGTGCAGCCGCACAACCACAAGGCCCGGCTCGGCACCTTCGCCACCGCCACCCGGCAGGACGCGCAGGACGCGATCGACGCGGCGCTGGCCGCCGCCCCGGCCTGGCGCGCGCTGTCCTTCGACGACCGCGCGGCGATCATCCTCAAGGCGGCCGATCTGCTGTCCGGGCCGTGGCGTGAGACGATCGCGGCCTCCACCATGCTCGGCCAGTCCAAGACCGCCCAGCAGGCCGAGATCGACGCCCCCTGCGAGCTGGTCGACTTCTGGCGCTTCAACGTGCACTTCGCCCGGGAGATCCTGGAGGAGCAGCCGCTGATCCAGCCCGACGGCGTCTGGAACCGGATGGACCACCGTCCGCTGGAGGGCTTCGTCTACGCGATCACGCCGTTCAACTTCACGGCGATCGCCGGCAACCTGCCCACCGCTCCGGCGCTGATGGGCAACGTGGTGGTCTGGAAGCCGTCCCCCACCCAGACCCACTCCGCGGTCCTGCTCATGGAGCTGCTGGAGGAGGCCGGCCTTCCCAAGGGCGTGATCAACCTGGTGACCGGCGACGGCCGGGAGGTCTCCGAGGTGGCCCTTCCGCACCCGGACCTCGCGGGTGTGCACTTCACCGGTTCGACGGCGACCTTCCAGCACCTGTGGCGGACGGTCGGCGAGAACATCGCCGGGTACCGGAGCTACCCGCGGGTGGTCGGGGAGACCGGTGGCAAGGACTTCATCGTCGCCCACCCGTCGGCCGACCCGGCGGTCCTGAAGACCGCGATCATCCGCGGTGCCTTCGAGTACCAGGGGCAGAAGTGCTCCGCCGCCTCGCGCGCCTACCTGCCGCGCTCACTGTGGGAGGGCGGCCTGAAGGCCGAACTCGTGGCCGAGACCGAGGGCCTCACCATGGGGGACCCGACGGATCTGTCGAACTTCATGTCCGCGGTCATCGACGAGCGGGCCTTCGCCAAGAACAAGGCCGCGATCGACCGGGCCGCGGCTGACCCGAGCTGTGAGATCGTCGCGGGCGGTACGTACGACGACTCGGTGGGCTACTTCGTCCGGCCGACCGTCATCACCTGCTCCGATCCGGAGAACGAGCTGTTCAAGACCGAGTACTTCGGCCCGATCATCGCCGTGCACGTCTACGAGGACGCGGACTTCGAGGCGGTACTGGACCAGATGGAGTCGGTGTCGTCCTACGCGCTGACCGGTGCGGTGCTGGCCCGCGACCGGCAGGTGCTGGCCAGCGCCTCGGAGAAGCTGCGTTTCGCGGCGGGCAACTTCTACCTGAACGACCGGCCGACCGGCTCGATCGTGGGACAGCAGCCCTTCGGCGGCGGCCGGGCCTCCGGTACCAACGACAAGGCCGGCTCGAAGTTCAACCTGATGCGGTGGTCCTCCCCGCGCGCCATCAAGGAGACGATGGTCGCACCGACCGACTATCGCTACCCGCACATGGGCTGACCTGCTCCTGTCCCATGGGTGCCCCCGTCCGGCATTACTCCGGGCGGGGGCACTTCGCGTGGCGCGCCGGCAGCTGCCGTCTCAGATAGTAGGAAGGCCGACTATTTGTAGAGACAGCGGCGCTCTGCTGCCTTACTTTTGTAGGAGCCGACTGTCTCGCTCGATCCCAGCGATCGGCGGAAGCGGGCCGGTGCCTTCCGCAGGCGACCCCTGCCGCACCTCTGGCCTCCCGCCGCCTTCCGGCGTCCTCAAAGCCATCAGCAGGTGTTGCCTGCCCTCGTTTGGGAGAACGCGCATGTTGAACCAGCCCGTCCGCAAGGTCCGCCGCCGTACCGCCAGCTCCGCCGCCGAAAACACCGCCCGGAAGAACGCCGCCGCCGCACTGCAGCGCGCCCTGGACCGCCGGGACAACGGCGGGGCCACCGGGCACTGAGGCCCGCCCGTCCCGGACCCGAGGACATTGTCCGCATGGCGGACGAGACGTGTCAGGCAATGGGACGTGAGGTTATGGTTCCCGCATGTCTCGCAGCATCGATCTCGCAGTGGTCCCCGGTGACGGCATCGGACCGGAAGTCGTGGCTCAGGGCCTGAAGGTCCTATCGGCGGTCCTTCCGCAGAGCGTGAAGCTGGAGACCCGGGAGTACGATCTCGGGGCCCGCCGCTGGCACGCCACCGGCGAGACCCTCCCGGACGCCGAGCTCGACAGCATCCGGCGGCACGACGCGATCCTGCTCGGCGCCATCGGCGACCCGTCGGTTCCCTCGGGGGTGTTGGAGCGGGGACTGCTGCTCAAGCTGCGCTTCGCCTTCGACCACTACGTCAACCTCCGCCCGTCAAAGCTCTTCCCGAACACCGCGACACCGCTCCAGGGCCGCCCCCAGATCGACTTCGTGGTGGTCCGCGAGGGCACCGAGGGGCCGTACGTCGGCAACGGCGGCGTGCTCCGGGGCTCCACCGAGGCCGAGGTGGCCACCGAGGTGAGTCTCAACACCGCCTACGGTGTCGAGCGGGTGGTACGCGACGCCTACCGGCGGGCCGACGCACGGCCCCGGAAGAAACTCACCCTCGTCCACAAGAACAACGTGCTGATCCACGCCGGCCAGCTGTGGAAGCGGATCTTCGACGCGGTCGGCGCGGAGTATCCGCAGGTCACCACCGACTACCTGCACGTCGACGCCGCGACGATCTTCTTCGTCACCCAGCCCGAGCGGTTCGACGTGATCGTCACCGACAACCTCTTCGGCGACATCCTCACCGACCTCGCCGCCGCCGTCACCGGCGGCATCGGACTGGCCGCCTCCGGCAACATCAACCCCACCGGTGAGTTCCCCTCGATGTTCGAGCCGGTCCACGGCTCCGCGCCGGACATCGCGGGGCAGGGCAAGGCCGACCCGACGGCGACCGTACTCTCGGTGGCGCTGCTGCTCCGGCACCTGGGTTACGAGGCCGAGGCCGAGCGGGTGGAAGCCGCCGTGGCGGCGGACCTCTCCGAACGCTCGGCGGGCGGTCGCTCGACCGAGGAGATCGGCGACGCGCTCGCGGCCCGGGTAGCCGGCTGAGCCGACCGGACGCAGAACCTCCGCCGGCCCCGGGTCCCTCGGCCGCGGTCGGCGGAGCCCCCGGGAGGACCTCTGAGCCGCCCGGGGGAGAACGGCGCGGCCGCTCCGGTGCCGGCCGCGCCGGTCAGCCCGGACCGCGGCAACTCGGCACAGGGCCCGGTGGACCCCCCGCTGCGACCGGATGCCTCGGGCCGACCGGTCACCGAACGAACAACCGGCGCTCCGGACGGTGCGCGTTCCGACTGCGCCCGGCCCTGTGCCTGACAACGGCCCCGCCGGGTGGGACCATCGACGCCAACCCGTGAAAAGCCCGCGCGGGCGACCGCCCGCCCGCGCCGACTCGCGGTGGGCGACAATGAAGCCACAAAACAATCGGTCACCGGACCGCACATCGAGGGGAAACTTGGACGTCCTAGTGCCGCGGCAGGCAGGGTTCGCCCCGTCTCGGCGTCCGGCGGGTGAGCGCGAGGCGCCCGCGGGACCGGGTGGCGGTGCCGTCCGAACCTCCGGACCGGCGGGTGGGAGAGCGCCGAACCTCACGGCGGGGCGAGCCGTCCCGATCGCGCGGTTCCCGGGCTCGCTCGCCCCCGGGGTGGGCGCGGGCGACGCCCGAGCAGCGGTGTGCGGGGCCGATACGACCTGACGGTGAAGGACTTCTCAGATGACGACCCCCTCGATCGAGCTCAAGCCCTCCTCCCACCCGCTGTCCGACGCGGAGCGGGAGGCGATCCTGGCCGCCCCAGGATTCGGCCGACACTTCACCGATCACATGGTGACGATCCGATGGACGGAGGGGCGTGGCTGGCACAACGGCGAACTCTTGCCCTACGGACCGCTGTCGATCGACCCGGCCAACATGACCCTGCACTACGCGCAGACGATCTTCGAGGGGCTGAAGGCCTACCGCCAGCCGGACGGCTCCGTCGCCACTTTCCGGCCCGAGGCCAACGCCCAGCGTTTCCAGTCCTCTGCCCGCAGGCTCGCCATGCCGGAACTGCCGGTGGAGACCTTCATCGAGGCCTGTGACCGGCTCGTCACCCAGGACCGGGCATGGGTGCCGGCGCAGGGGGAGCAGTCGCTCTACCTCCGGCCCTTCATGTTCGCGACGGAGGTCGGGTTGGGCGTCAAGCCCGCCAACGAGTACCTGTTCGTGGTGATCGCCTCGCCCGCCGGCGCCTACTTCCCGGGCGGGGTGGAGCCGGTCTCGGTCTGGTTGTCGGAGGAGTATGTCCGGGCGGTGCCCGGCGGCACCGGCGCGGCCAAGACCGGCGGCAACTACGCCGCTTCCCTGGTAGCCCAGGCACAGGCAGCCGAGCAGGGCTGCGACCAGGTGGTCTGGCTGGACGCGCTCGAACGCCGCTGGATCGAGGAGATGGGGGGCATGAACCTCTACTTCGTCTACGGTGACCGCATCGTGACGCCGGAGCTCTCCGGATCGCTGCTGCCGGGTGTGACCCGGTCCTCGCTGCTCCAGATCGCCCGTGACCTCGGACACGAGGTTTCCGAGGAGCGGATCTCGGTGGAGGACTGGCAGAGCGGCAACGCGGACGGCTCGTTGACGGAGGTGTTCGCCTGCGGCACCGCTGCCGTGATCACCCCGGTCGGTGCGGTGAAGTCGACCCGGGCCAGCTGGACCGTCGCCGACGGCCGGCCGGGCGAGGTCACGATGAAGCTCCGGCAGGCGCTGCTGGACATCCAGACCGGCGTCGCGCCCGACCCCCATGGCTGGATGCACTCGCTGGGCTGACCGCCCCCACGGCTCACCAGGGGTTCCGACCTGCCCAGCGGCCCGGCGGATCCCCTGGTGTGACCGTATGGTGAGACAAGTCGGCGGTCTTCGTCGTTTTCGTGGCAGACTTCTTCCGTGCTCTCGTTCGCCATGATTATTGGCAGCAGGCGCGCCGGTCCGCAGTGACCGCTGAACCGCAGTGAACCGATGCGGCAGCGGACATCGTGTCCCAAGACCCGCGCGCAGACCTCTCGCACCCGCGAGGGGTTTTTTCGTTTTCCGGCCCCACCATCGCCGGAGGAGGAGCGCGGGGGATCATTGGAGGACGGTGGAACCGGTCATTCCGGTAGGCCGAGACTCGACAGGAGCCCCAGCAACATGACGGACGTATCGACAAGTCCGGTGGACGACGCGTTCCACGTCTTCGACACGACGCTGCGCGACGGTGCCCAGCGGGAGGGCATCAGCCTCTCCGTCGCGGACAAGCTCACCATCGCCCGCCACCTGGACGACTTCGGCGTGGGCTTCATCGAGGGCGGCTGGCCGGGCGCCAACCCCAGGGACACCGAGTTCTTCGCCCGCGCCCGGAAGGAGATCGACTTCCGCCACGCACAGCTGGTCGCCTTCGGCTCCACCCGCCGGGCCGGGGTCAGGGTGGAGGAAGACCCGCAGCTCAGAGCACTGCTGGAGGCCGAGACCCCGGTGATCACACTGGTCGCCAAGGCCCACGACCGCCATGTGGAACTGGCGCTGCGCACCACACTGGAGGAGAACCTGGCGATGGTCCGGGACACCGTCGCCTACCTCCGGGACCGGGGCCGGCGGGTGTTCGTGGACTGCGAGCACTTCTTCGACGGCTACCGGGCGAACCCCGACTACGCCAAGCAGGTCGTGCGGACCGCGCACGAGGCCGGTGCGGACGTCGTGGTGCTCTGCGACACCAACGGCGGCATGCTGCCCGCCCAGGTCCAGGCCTTCGTCTCGACCGTCCTGGCGGACACCGGAGCGCGGCTCGGCATCCACGCCCAGGACGACACCGGCTGCGCGGTGGCCAACTCGCTCGCCGCGGTGGACGGCGGGGCGACCCACGTCCAGTGCACCGCCAACGGCTACGGGGAGCGGGTGGGTAACGCCAACCTCTTCCCGGTCGTCGCGGCCCTGGAGCTGAAGTACGGCCGCCGGGTGCTGCCGGAGGGCGCCCTCGCGGAGACCACCCGGATCTCCCACGCCATCGCCGAGGTCGTGAACCTCACCCCCTCCACGCACCAGCCCTACGTCGGGGTCTCGGCCTTCGCGCACAAGGCCGGACTCCACGCCTCGGCGATCAAGGTGGATCCGGACCTCTACCAGCACATCGACCCCGGCCTGGTCGGGAACAGCATGCGGATGCTGGTCTCCGACATGGCCGGCCGGGCCTCGATCGAGCTCAAGGGCAAGGAACTCGGCATCGACCTGAGCGACGACCGCGAGCTGGTCGGACGGGTGGTGGCCCGGGTCAAGGAGCGGGAACTGTCCGGCTACACCTACGAGGCCGCCGACGCCTCCTTCGAGCTGCTGCTCCGCGAGGAGGTGGAGGAGCGGACGACCCGGCGCTACTTCGGCGTCGAGTCCTGGCGGACCATCGTGGAGGACCGCCCGGACGGCACCCACGCCAACGAGGCCACGGTGAAGCTCTGGGCCAAGGGGGAGCGGATCGTCGCCACCGCTGAGGGCAACGGTCCGGTCAACGCCCTGGACCGGGCGCTGCGGGTGGGGCTGGAGCGGATCTACCCGGAGCTGGCCCGACTGGAGCTGGTCGACTACAAGGTCCGTATCCTGGAGGGCAAGCACGGCACCGAGTCCACGACCCGGGTGCTCGTCTCGACCAGTGACGGCAGCGCCGAGTGGAACACCATCGGGGTCGCCGACAACGTCATCGCGGCCTCCTGGGAGGCGCTCTCCGACGCCTACACCTACGGCCTGCTGCGGGCGGGCGTGGAGCCTCAGGAGTGAGGCCGACGGCCGGCCCGGGCGGGGTGTGCCCAGCCGGGGCCGGCCGGCCCGCCCGGCGGCGGTGCCGCACCCTTCCAGCCATCGGGACTGCGCCTTGCAGGTTGTTGAAACCCCACAGCCCAATCGCTGCCCTGTCGTGGGAAAACGGGTGCTCAGGTGGTGGTTCTGTCCAACACGGCCAGGAATTCGGGACGGAGACTGTACGAAGTCAACGGGCGGTTTTCCGGTAGAGGTTCCGTAGGGTTCCCAGCATGACCCTTCTGGACGAGACGCCCTCTGAGCCGAGCGACGCCCGCGGTCGGGCAGCCGAGCTGCATGCCATCCGGAAACAGGTGTGGAGCGGTCCCAGCGAGCGGGCCACCGAGGCGCAGCACGCGAAGGGGAAGCTGACCGCGCGGGAGCGGATCGCCCTGCTGCTGGACGAGGGCTCCTTCCGCGAGGTCGAGCCGCTCCGGCGGCACCGGGCGACCGGGTTCGGCCTGGAGGAGAAGAAGCCGTACACCGACGGTGTGATCACCGGATGGGGCACGGTGGAAGGGCGGACGGTCTTCGTCTACGCGCACGACTTCCGGATCTTCGGCGGTGCGCTCGGCGAGGCCCACGCCACGAAGATCCACAAGATCATGGACATGGCCATCTCCGCGGGTGCCCCGCTGGTCAGCCTGAACGACGGCGCCGGTGCCCGTATCCAGGAGGGTGTCTCCGCCCTCGCCGGCTACGGCGGGATCTTCCAGCGGAACACCCGGGCCTCCGGGGTGATCCCGCAGATCTCCGTGATGCTCGGCCCGTGTGCCGGCGGCGCTGCCTACAGCCCCGCGTTGACCGACTTCGTCTTCATGGTGCGGGACACCTCTCAGATGTTCATCACCGGTCCGGACGTGGTCCGCGCGGTGACCGGTGAGGAGATCACCCAGAACGGACTGGGCGGCGCCGACGTGCACGCCGAGACCTCCGGGGTGGCGCACTTCGCCTACGACGACGAGGAGACGGCGCTGGCGGAGGTCCGCTACCTGCTCTCCCTGCTGCCGTCGAACAACCGCGAGAACCCGCCGGCCGTCGAGTGCGAGGACCCGGTCGACCGCCGGGGTGAGACGCTGCTGGACCTGGTGCCGGCCGACGGCAACCGCCCCTACGACATGCGCAAGGTCATCGAGGAACTGGTCGACGACGGCGAGTACCTGGAGGTCCACGAGCGCTGGGCGACCAACGTCATCTGCGCGCTCAGCCGGATGGACGGGCAGGTGGTCGGGATCATCGCCAACCAGCCGCAGTCCCTGGCCGGGGTGCTGGACATCCACGCCTCCGAGAAGGCCGCCCGCTTCGTGCAGCTGTGCGACGCCTTCAACATCCCCCTGATCACCCTGCTGGACGTACCCGGGTTCCTCCCGGGCGTCGACCAGGAGCACGGCGGGATCATCCGGCACGGGGCCAAGCTGCTCTACGCCTACTGCAACGCCACCGTGCCGAGGATCTCGCTGATCCTCCGCAAGGCCTACGGCGGTGCCTACATCGTCATGGACTCCCAGTCCATCGGTGCCGACCTCACCTACGCCTGGCCCACCAACGAGATCGCGGTGATGGGCGCGGAGGGCGCCGCCAACGTCATCTTCCGCCGGCAGATCGCGGAAGCCGAAGACCCCGAGGCCATGCGCGCGTCCATGGTCAAGGCCTACAAGGCCGAGCTGATGCACCCCTACTACGCGGCCGAGCGCGGTCTCGTCGACGACGTCATCGACCCGACCGAGACCCGCGAGGTCCTTGTCCGCTCCCTCGCCATGCTGCGCACCAAGCACGCCGATCTGCCGGCGCGCAAGCACGGCAACCCGCCGCAGTGACGGAGACTCACGTGAACGTTGACCACCAGTCCGCGAACTCCCTGGTACGTGTCGAGAAGGGACAGGCCGCACCCGAGGAGGTGGCCGCGCTGACCGCGCTGCTGCTGGCCCGGGCCGCCGCCACGGACCAGCACTCGGCCGCGGTGCGCCCGCAGGGGCGCAACTCCGCCCAGTGGCGCCGGTTGGAGCGGCAGTCCGGCTTCCGGGCACCGCACAGCTGGCAGAGCTGACGGGCGCCGTCGGCTCCACAAACGGAACGCGGAAGATCCTCGCCCTCCCTCGGGAGAGCGGGGATCTTCCGCGTTCCGGCGTCCGACCCGTTGCCAGGCGCCCGGTTGCTACCGCAGCCGGGCCATGAGGGCGTGTTCGACGAGGGTGATGAGTGCGCTCTTGGCGTCGCTGCGCTGTCGGGCGTCGGTGGTGATGATGGGGGCGTCGGGGCCGATCTGGAGGGCTTCGCGTACTTCGTCGGGGGTGTAGGGCTGGTGTCCGTCGAAGCCGTTGAGGGCGATGACGAAGGGGAGGCCGCTGTTCTCGAAGTAGTCGACGGCGGGGAAGCAGTCGGCGAGGCGGCGGGTGTCGACGAGGACGACGGCGCCGATGGCGCCGCGGACGAGGTCGTCCCACATGAACCAGAAGCGGTCCTGGCCGGGGGTGCCGAACAGGTAGAGGATCAGGTCCTGGTCGAGGGTGATCCGGCCGAAGTCCATGGCGACGGTGGTGGTCGTCTTGTCCGGCGCGTGGGTGAGGTCGTCGATGCCCGCCGAGGCGGAGGTCATCACGGCCTCGGTACGCAGCGGATTGATCTCCGAGACCGCGCCGACGAACGTGGTCTTGCCCACGCCGAAGCCGCCCGCCACCACGATCTTCGCGGAGGTGGTGGAGCGGGCCGCACCGCTAGAGCTTGCGAAGTCCACTGAGCACCCTTTCGAGCAGTGTCACATCTGGTTGGCCACCGGCGGACTCGTCGCCGCCGGGCTGGTGGATGGCGACGAGTCCGGCCTCGGCCAGGTCGGCGACGAGGATCCGGACGACGCCGAGGGGGATGGAGAGCATGGCGGAGATCTCGGCGACCGACCGGACCTCCTGGCACAGATGGCAGATCCGCTGGTGCTCGGGCAACTGCCCCTGGAGCTGCTCGGGACCGGCCGTGGTGCTGATCAGCGCCTCTATGGCGAGCTGGTAGCGAGGCCGGGTCCGGCCTCCGGTCATGGCGTACGGCCGCACCAGCGGGTTGCCGCCCCCGACGGGCGCCGCCGCAGGACTCTCCCGCTGCGGCGGCGGCTGCGGCCCGAGAGGGTCACCCGGCCCCTCGTCCGGCTGCCGCTGTGGCGTCGGGCGACGGCTCGGCGTGGAGGGGAAGTTGTAGCGCTTCAGCGGGGGGACACCCGGCGCAGGCTCGCCAAAGGGGTATCCGCTCGGGGGCGTTGCCACGATGTCCTCCTCCACTGTCGGGCTCTCTCCTGGGGACCGCGCCACCGCACCTTATCGGCGCGGTGGCCTGAAAAGCATTCGCCTGTCTGTCAGTTGAGAAGGCTGCTCTGCAGTTCCGCGCGGAGGTCGGGGGTGAGGACGGTTCCGGCGCGGTCGACCAGGAGGGCCATCTCGTAGCCCACGAGGCCGATGTCGCACTCGGGGTGGGCGAGTACGGCCAGTGAGGAGCCGTCGGAGACGGACATGATGAAGAGGAAGCCGCGCTCCATCTCCACCACGGTCTGGTTGACCAGCCCGCCTTCGAAGATGCGGGAGGCGCCGCTGGTCAGCGAGGTGAGCCCGGAGGCCACCGCCGCCAACTGGTCGGCACGGTCACGGGGGAAGCCTTCGGACATCGCGAGAAGGAGTCCGTCGGCGGAGACCACCACGGTGTGCGACACACCAGGGGTGTGATCCACGAAGTTAGTGATCAACCAGTTCAGATTCTGCGCTGCCTGGCTCATCGGACTCACACTAACGCTCCTGATCCTAGGTGCTGCGGCCGGGGTCCTGACCCCGGCCGTTGCCGTCCGTCCTCGCCCTGCGCCCCTGCTGGACGCCGCGGCGCAGGCTGCTCAGCCTGCCGCGGACGTCCTCCGGAGCGCGGGAGACCTGGGGGCCGCCCTGCGAGGTCTGCTCTGCCGTGCCGTCGACCAGATTGGCCTTGGGCACTCGCCGGGGGAGACCGGAGGAGGTTATCCCACCGGCTTTCGGCTCCCGGAGCCCTTCGGCCCGCTGCCAGCGCTCGTCGTTGGGCGAACGCCACTGTGAGCCCTCCTCCTGAGACTCCGGCGACCGATCGGGCTCCCCGGGTTGCTTCCACCCCCTGTCGCGGCGCGGAAGGCCCGCGTTGGTCACGGAGTCAACACCGCTAGGGGAGGGGCCCTGACGGTCGAAGCCTACGCGTCCCGGCAGTTGCTCGGGATCGGTCGCAGATTCCGATTCGTCTCCGTGACCTGATTCGTAGCGACCGGCACGACTGATCGATTCGGTCCGCTCGTCCTGGTGAGCCAGGAAATCATACTGCGTATAACGCTGCTGGTCGACGGCTGAGGGGTCGCCAGGTACCGCTTCCGGATAGGGACTTGGGAGCTCGCCGGGGAAGGCGGCTTCCGCGGCGCCGCCGGGTGCGGCGGGCGGCGCCGGGAACCCTGGGCCGGCCGGCTGGGGGAGGGCCGCCGAGGGACCGTCCTCGGTGGGCTCCCCGAGGCCGTCCGGGTACCCGCCGGCCCGGTGCCCCGACGGCAGGTAGCCGTCGCCGGTCGACCCCCCGGGAAGCAGCGTGGGCGGTGTGTACTCCGCCGGTGCCGGACCGCCCCCCGGCCAACCGGCACCCTCCTGCCGCGCGGAGGGCTCCGACGGGGCCGCCGCGGACCGTTCGGAGGGGCCGGGCGCGCCGACGCCGTAGCCGTCGTCGTGGAGTGGCTGGGACGGGTAGGGGGAGCCGGTGAACGCCGGCTCGCCCCTCGGGCCCCGCGCTGCAGCCGGGCCGGCCGGGGTGTGGGGGCGCTGCTCCGGGACGATCCGGGAGACCGTGAAGTCCTCCTCCGGGGACGGCTGTTCGCCGCCGACCCCGCACATGATCTCCTCCGGCAGCATGACCACGGAGGTGGTTCCCGTCTGACTGCTGGAGGGGCGCAGCTGCACCCGGATGCCGTGCCGCTCCGCGAGGCGTCCGACCACGAACAGCCCCATGCGCTGGGAGACCGCGAGGTCCACGGTCGGCGGATCGGCCAGCTTGTCGTTGATCTCGGCGAAGTCCTGGGCGGTGAGCCCGATGCCCTTGTCGTGGATCTCGATCATGGCGCGGCCGTCCGGCAGCTGGACCGCGGCGACCTGCACCTTGGTCTGCGGCGAGGAGAAGATGGTGGCGTTCTCCAGCAGCTCGGCGAGCAGGTGCACCAGGTCGGACACGGCCGGCCCGCGGACCTGGGTGGCCGGCACACCGATCAGCTCGACGCGCTCGTAACTCTCCACCTCGGAGGTGGCCGCCCTGAGCACGTCGACCAGCGGGACGGCGTGTTCCCAGCGTTGGCCGAGATCCTCACCCGCGAGGATCAGCAGGTTCTCGCCGTTGCGCCGCATCCGGGTGGCCAGGTGGTCCAGCCGGAACAGGTTCTCCAACTGGTCCGGGTCGGCCTCGTTGTTCTCCAACTCGCTGATCATGTTCAGCAGGCGCTCGATGAGGCCCTGGTTGCGACGGGAGAGGTTGGTGAAGATGGCGTTGACGTTGCCCCGCAGCAGCGCCTGCTCGGCCGCGAGCCGGACGGCCTCCCGGTGCACCTGGTCGAAGGCGCGGGCCACCTCCCCGATCTCGTCCTGCGTGCTGATGGGGATCGGCCGCACCTTGGTGTCCACCCGCCCGGGGGCGGTGCGGGAGAGCTGGTCGACGATGGCGGGCAGGCGCTTCTCGGCGACGTCGAAGGCGGCGTTCCGCAACCGCTGCATGCTCCGGCTCATCGAGCGGGCCACCAGCCCGGCGATCACGAAGGCGGCGAGCAGGGCGGCCAGCGCGCCGGCGCCGGTGGCGAGCGCGTCCCGCTTCGCGTCGGCCGAGATCCTCGCGGCCTCCGTCACCGCCTTGTCGGCCAGTTCCTGCTCGACCCGGTCGTAGGCGTCGAACTTGACGGTCGAGGCGGCGAACCAGCTCTCCGGGGTGATACCCATGGCGCGCAGTTCGGCCGGGCTCGCCCCCGAGCCGATCGCCTTCACCATGTCATCGAGCTCAGGCGGCGCGGTGAAGGACTTGCCGGCAGCCTTGGCCTTGCGTCGGGCCTCCTCGACGTGTTCCCGGCTCGTCTCCTGGGCTGCCTTCAGCTCCTTCTCCAGCCGGTACCGGTCGTCCTCGGTCCCGCTGGAGAGGTACTCCTCCTGGGCGATTCCCTCGAGGTAGGCGTAGGAGGTGAAAGCGGTGAGCTGGGTCCGGAGCGACATCTCGTCAGGTCCCGGGGCCAACAGGAGGCGCATGCCGATGGAGCGTTGCAGGGACTCGGCCGCCTGCGAGAGCGAGACGGCGTAGACGGTACGGCCGTAGCTGGTGATGTTCTCGGTGCCCAGGCCGAGTTCGTTGGCGAACTCCATCAGGGGGTGCTGGACGGCGACGTACCCCTCCTCGGTCTGCACCCCCGGCAGCTTCGAGGTGTAGGCGTTCTCGCGCAGCTTCCGCAGCCCCCGCTCGGCCTCCTCGAAGGCCTTCAGCCGCCGTTGCAGGCCCGGCTTGTCGGGCACCTCGCGGGCCCGGGTGTGGAAGACCTCGGCGGCCGTGTCGGTGGTCGCCTGGACCTTCCGGACGACCGGGCTGTCCCGGTCCCCCTTCAGCAGTGGAGCGGCGCTGCGGTCACGTTCGTCGATCAGCGCCTTGCCGTACGCGGCCGCCGCCTGTACCAGTCGCGCGGTGCGCTCGGCCTCCTGTGCCTCACGCCAAGTCGACACCGAACCACTGACCTGGAGTCCGCCGAGCACCAGTCCGACCAGCACGGGGAGGAGCAGGATGGCGTTCAGCCTCGGGCCCATACGCCAGTTGCCGAGGGTGCCCCGGACGTTCTTTCGGCGGCGCGCCGACCGGCCGGACCGTTCCTGTGGCGTGCCGCCGCCGGTGGGCGGCGTCGGGTCCTCGCGGGCGGCGTCCCGCGAGGTGGGGCCAGTCCTGTTGCGCCTCACTCGACCAACAACCTCTCGGCGTCGGCACCTGCAGGTGTGCCGCTCTGCTCGGGATCCCTACTCGCAAGTCAGTGGGATTGCAGCACGTTGCAGGTCCGTAATCCAAACAGTGGCGGTCGGCGTGCCCCACGCGGTAGAAAAGGAGTAAAGCGGCTATCGGGGAAAGTTACGCCGAAAACGCCGCACGCTTCTGCGCATAACGGAGTTGGGTGTGCGCGTAGCGTATGTGATGTCCGACATTTCTGCGTCAAAAACGTTATGAATGCTCAGGCGCTCCGTGGCAAAGGACACAGCCGGCCGCGGCTCCGCACGCAAAGATCGCCCGGCGCGTGGCGGCTGGCGTTTCCGGTCCAGCCGCCGCGCGCCGGGCGATCTCGCGGTCTGTTGCGAACGGCGGTCGGCCCGCCGGCAGCCGGCTACTTGAGCCGGGCCATGAGGGCGTGTTCGACGAGGGTGATGAGTGCGCTCTTGGCGTCGCTGCGCTGTCGGGCGTCGGTGGTGATGATGGGGGCGTCGGGGCCGATCTGGAGGGCTTCGCGTACTTCGTCGGGGGTGTAGGGCTGGTGTCCGTCGAAGCCGTTGAGGGCGATGACGAAGGGGAGGCCGCTGTTCTCGAAGTAGTCGACGGCGGGGAAGCAGTCGGCGAGGCGGCGGGTGTCGACGAGGACGACGGCGCCGATGGCGCCGCGGACGAGGTCGTCCCACATGAACCAGAAGCGGTCCTGGCCGGGGGTGCCGAACAGGTAGAGGATCAGGTCCTGGTCGAGGGTGATCCGGCCGAAGTCCATGGCGACGGTGGTGGTCGTCTTGTCCTGGACATGGCTCAGGTCGTCGATGCCCGCCGAGGCGGAGGTCATCACGGCCTCGGTACGCAGCGGATTGATCTCCGAGACCGCGCCGACGAACGTGGTCTTGCCCACGCCGAAGCCGCCCGCCACCACGATCTTCGCGGAGGTGGTGGAGCGGGCCGCACCGCTAGAGCTTGCGAAGTCCACTGAGCACCCTTTCAAGCAGTGTCACATCCGGGGTACCGCCGGCCTCGCTGCCGCCGCCGGGCTGGTGGATGGCCACCATGCCGGCCTCGGCCAAGTCGGCGACGAGGATCCGCGCCACCCCCAGAGGTATCGCCAGCAGCGCGGAGACCTCCGCCACCGACTTCACCTCCCGGCACAGATGGCAGATCCGCTGGTGCTCGGGGAGCAGTCCCTGGAGGTGACCAGGGTCGGCCGTGGTGCTGACCAGCGCCTCTATGGCGAGCTGGTAGCGAGGCCGGGTCCGGCCCCCGGTCATGGCGTACGGCCGCACCAGCGGCTGGTCGCCTTCACCCCCGTACGGCGCCTGATGGGCACCGTACGGGTCGGGAGAGACGGGGGGCGGGGTCATGGTTCCTCCGGACGGGACAACGGTTGTCGTCTGGCGGGGCCGGTGGGGTGCCGGTGGGGCTTGGCGAACGGCCGGACGGTCGATGGTTGGTTACGTTCGTTCGTTCAGTTGAGAAGGCTGCTCTGCAGTTCCGCGCGGAGGTCGGGGGTGAGGACGGTTCCGGCGCGGTCGACCAGGAGGGCCATCTCGTAGCCCACGAGGCCGATGTCGCACTCGGGGTGGGCGAGTACGGCCAGTGAGGAGCCGTCGGAGACGGACATGATGAAGAGGAAGCCGCGCTCCATCTCCACCACGGTCTGGTTGACCAGCCCGCCTTCGAAGATGCGGGAGGCGCCGCTGGTCAGCGAGGTGAGCCCGGAGGCCACCGCCGCCAACTGGTCGGCACGGTCACGGGGGAAGCCTTCGGACATCGCGAGAAGGAGTCCGTCGGCGGAGACCACCACGGTGTGCGACACGCCTGGGGTGTTGTCCACGAAGTTAGTGATCAACCAGTTCAGATTCTGCGCCGCCTGGCTCATCGGACTCACACTAACGCTCCTGCTGGTAGGTGGGGCCAACGCCGGGATGTCCGGTCGCCGGGCCGCTTCCGGCCCTTCGACCCTGCTGGATGCCGCGTCGGAGGTTGGTCAGCCGTCCGCGCACATCGTCGGGGGCTCGCGACACCTGCGGTCCGGTCTGGCTGGTCTGCTGCTGGGCCGTGCCCGCGACGAGGTTCGCACGGGGCACGCGGCGCGGCAGTCCGGAGGTGGTGACACCACCGGCAGCGGGCTGTCGGACCCGCTCCGCCTGCCGCCCGAGTTCGTCGTTCGGAGAGGAGCGCCACGTCACCGTGGAACTCCCGTTGCTGCTGTCCCGCGGTGCCTCGCGCTGGGGCAGCGGCGCGGGAGGCGCCACCGCCGGCTCGGCGGCGGAAGTCTGTTCCGAGGGCCGCGCGACCGCCGGCGGCGGTGCGGGCGTTCGGTCGTCGGCGCCCTCCGGTTCGCGGCGGCCGCGGAACCAGTCCGACTCAAGGCTGTCGAACAGCGGTGTACGGCCGTCGCCCGGTCCGGCCGGGGGCAGCGGTTCGGGCTCACGCGGTCGCTCGGGTGCCCGGGGGACCGGCGGGAAGGAGAACTCTCCGGTCTCCTGCCGCTCCTGCGGTGGTTGGGCGGGGCCCGAACCGGCTCCGGCGAAGAGACCGCCGCCCGCCGCGGGCGGCGGGGTGCGGTAGTCGGATCCCCCGGGCTGCGGGAACGCCCCGGTCTCCTGGGCGTGGCCGGCACCGGCCTCCATGCCGGACTGACCGGGGGCACCAGGGCTCTGCTGCTGCGGGGCCCCGTAGTCCGGTCGGGCGAACTGCGTGGTGTCCTCAGGCGCGTTCTGCGCGGGGAAGCCGTCCCCGCGCGCGGCGTCCGGGAAGAAGTCGACGTCCTCGTGGCCGCGCGGGCTGTCCAGCGGCGGCCGCTGGGCCTCCCGGGCCACACCACCGGTGGGCCACTCCTCGGCTTCGGAGGCCCGGCGGGCACCCCAGCTGGTGCCGGGGGGCAGGGAACCAGTGTCCTCGCCGGGGCCACGGCCATGGGACGGGCCACCGGGCAGTTCGGCGGCCGGGCCCCGGGCGGGCAGCTGTTCGCGGGCCGGCCCGCCCGGCCGGAGCGCGCCGGCCGCCGGGCCCTGCTGGCCGGCGTTGCGCGGTGCGCCGGCCGGGTCCTGACCGCGCGGCCGGAGGATCGGCCGAGTGCCGGGCTGGCCCTGTCCCCCGCGGTCGGCCGGTCCCGGGGCGCCGGCCCCGAAGATGTTGGTCTCGCTCTGACCACCGCGCTGGCCACCGGGCCCGTTCGGGCCGCCGAAGAGGCTCCCGGCGCCCGGGGCTCCCGCCCCACCGCTCGGTATGGGGCGGGTGGGCAGGCCACTGCCGGTACGGCCAGGCTGGTTCTCACCGGGAGCACCGCGAGCGGGCAGCGCCGGACGGGAGTCACCGGTCACCTGGGAGCGCGGGGTCATCCCCGAGAGCCGGCTGGAAGTGGAGCTGGAGGGGCCGAGGTTGGCAGCACCCGAGCCCTGGCCCTTGAGGCCGTCCTGGCCGGGCTTGCCGGCGGGCTTCCGGCCGCCCTGGGCCACGTCGACCGGCAGCATGACCAGTGCGGTGGTGCCGCCCGAGTCCGAGGGGCGCAGCTGGATGCGGATGCCGTGGCGCTGGGAGAGCCGGCCGACCACGAACAGACCCATCCGCCGGGACACCGAGACGTCCACGGTGGGCGGGCTGGCCAGCCGTTCGTTGATCGCGGTCAGGTCCTCGGGCGAGAGGCCGATGCCGGTGTCGTGGATCTCGACCAGCACCCGGCCGTCCGGCAGCGCGTGACCGGTGACCTTGACCTTCGTCTGCGGGGAGGAGAAGGAGGTGGCGTTCTCCAGCAGCTCGGCCAAGAGGTGCACCAGGTCGTTGACGACCCGGCCGGCGACCTCGGTCGCGGGCACCCCGCTCAGCTCGATGCGTTCGTACTGCTCCACCTCGGAGGCGGCGGCGCGCAGGACGTCGACCAGTGGGACCGGTCGCGTCCAGCGGCGGCCCGGCTCCTCACCGGCGAGAACGAGCAGGTTCTCACCGTTCCGGCGCATACGGGTCGCCAGGTGGTCGAGCTTGAACAGCGAGGACAGCTGGTCCGGGTCGGCCTCGCGGCTCTCCAGTTCGGAGATGAGCGAGAGCTGACGTTGGATCAGGCCCTGGCTGCGGCGGGAGAGGTTGGTGAACATCGCGTTGACGTTCCCACGCAGCAGCGCCTGCTCGGCGGCGAGCCGCACCGCTTCCCGGTGCACGTCGTCGAAGGCGGTGGCCACCTGGCCGATCTCGTCCCGGTTGTGCAGGCCCACCGACTGCACCGAGGTGTCCACGTCCTGCGGGTCGGACTCGGACAGCTGCTTGACCAGCTCCGGCAGGCGCTTCTGGGAGACCTCCTGCGCGGTGTCCTGCAGCCTTCGCAGCGAGCGCACCATGGAGCGGGCCACGATGTAGGCGCCGACCAGCGAGACCCCGAGGACCAGCAGGATCAGCGCACCGTTGATGAGCGCCTCGCGCTGGGCCTCCTCCTGGAGCTCGCCGGCCTTGTCGGTCATCTCCGAGATGAGCGTCTGCTCGATGCGGCCCAGCTCGTCGATCTTGGCGCTGTCCTGGTCGTACCAGTCCTTGTACGACCGGGTCTCCTTGGCGATCGGACTGTCGTCCTTGAGCATGTCGGAGGCGTACTTGTCGGCCAGGATGATCTCTGGGTTGCCGCCGTCGTCCAGGGCCTGGAGCAGCTCCTCGGTGCTGGAGTTACCCGAGTAGATCTGGGTGAACTGACCGAGCGCCGACTCCTCGCTGAGCAGCGCGGACTCCCCGTAGAGCCGGTCACTCGGCGAGAGCTTCGGGTGGGGGGAGTGCGCGAGCCCGGCGCTGATGATGGCCCGCTGCATGGAGGCGTACTCCTTGGTGGAGGAGAACGCCGCGAGTGCCCGGGTGGCGCGGATCATGTCGGTGTTGTTGGTCGCCTGCGCCATGTCCTGGGAGAGCGAGAGCAACGAGGTGACCAGCTCGTTGTAGCTGCTGACCGTCTGGGCGATGTAGTCGTCGTTGCTGTAGGCGTTCGCCCGGATCTGCTTGAGCTTCTCGAGTTGCTTGAGGATGTTGACGAGCGAGGAGTTGACGCCGATCAGCGCCTCGTCCTCGGAGGACTCGATCTCCTGGGTGGCCTTGCGGAACGAATCCCGTGCGAGGTCGGTCTTCTCCCGCGGGTAGACGACATCGTCGTTCTTCGGGTTCCCGGAGGCCAACGGGCCGGCGGAGAGGTCGCGTTCCTGCTGGAGCGCGGAGGCGAGCTCGGTGGCCTGCTTGGTCATCTCGGTCAGCAGCTTCATGTTCTCGAGCTGATCGAGGTCTTCCATCGAGGTCTGGATGCGCAGCGCGCCCAGCGATGTCGCGGCGACCACCGGTAGGGCCAGCAGGGATACCAACCGGGTGCTGATGCGCCAGTTGCGCATCGCGATGCGAGAACCCCCACCGCTGGGCCCGCTGGACTTCGGGCGCTTCGCGGGCGCACCGGTCCCTTGTTCCTCGGGCTCGTTGGAGTTCTGGTCGGTGGACGGGCTACCGGCGGACTGGGCACGCCCGGGGGAGGAGCCGCGGTCGATTCCCCCGCGCGACTCAGCCTCCGCCGAAGCGTTGTTGTCCCTCTTGAAACGTCCCTGCACTAGCGTCGCAACCTCTGGACCAGGCGTCCCCCCGTGTCAAACGGCGGAACGGTATCGAGTCATGGGGCCTTGGCCCTCTGGGGCGGTCGTGGTCGACCGACGCGCCTCCCTCGTTCTCTCGGAAAGTGACATCGGTCCGTGGAATTCCAGCACAGAGCCGGATCTCCAACAAGGGCAGTGGATAACTGAGCGCAATGAGTGACGCTGGGTGTCGTGTGAATCACGGAGTGTGGAGAGAGCTATCTCCGATTGCAGACTTTTGCTGACGAAACCTCCGCGGAGGCGCGCTGTCCCGCTCGTGGCGGTCGGGGCGGAAAGCCGTATTCAGCGGCAATGTCTGTTTCCCTGCCTCCCCGGCGAGCGAGGTTTCGCCCCCGTTCGTCCTGGTGACCGGTGAGTAAACTCACAGCCGAATCGTGGTTTTCGGCCGTGTCCCAAGGGAGGTTGGTGCGGTCGGCGACGGTGGGAGTACTAGCCTGTGGTCCGATAATCCGCCCCCGAGTGACAAGCGCGAGGCATCCCAAGGTGAAGACCACGATGATCTTCAGAAACATAGCGAACCCGCGGCGGACCACGCTGGCGCACCTCCAGGACGCCGAAGGTCTCCGGCCGTTGGAGAGCGAACGCCCGGAACACCCCGCGGAGCTGCCGACGCAGACCGCCAACCCGCGCCGCACCGTCCTCATGGACGCCCCGAACAGCTGACGGCGTGTTTTCCAGGGCCCCGACGTGGCGGAGCGTGCCTCCGGAGACAGGTGCCGAGAGCGGCGGGTACTAGATTGGAGCCGTCAGACTCCGGCCACTCAGTGAGGGGCAGCAGCTTCCCGTGCGCATCGCCAGGTTCTCCATCGACGGCAACGTCGCCTTCGGCGTCGTCGAGGGGGAGCCGTCGGACTCCAAGAGTTCCGGCGGCCCCGTCCTCGACATCATCAAAGGCCACCCCTTCGCCGACTTCGAGCGCTCGGGCCGGAAGATCCCGCTGCGCGAAGTGCGGCTCCTGCCGCCGGTCCTGCCGAACAAGGTCGTCGCGATCGGCCGCAACTACGCGGAGCACGCAGCCGAGCTGGGCAACGCCGTGGTGGACGACGAGGGCAGGCCGGTACCGCCGGTCGCCTTCTTCAAGCCCTCCACCTCGGTGATCGGCCCCGGTGACCCCATCGTCTACCCCGGTTTCTCCAGCGAGGTGCACCACGAGGCCGAACTGGCCGTGGTCATCGGCCGGATGTGCCGCGAGGTACCGCACGAGCGGGTTCCGGACGTCATCCTCGGCTACACCTGCGCCAACGACGTCACCGCGCGGGACGTCCAGCGCACCGAGAAGCAGTGGGCGCGGGCCAAGGGATTCGACGGCTCCTGCCCGCTCGGCCCCTGGGTGGAGACCGAGCTCGACCCCGGAGACCTGGGCGTGATGTGCACCGTCAACGGCGAGCAACGCCAGTTGGGCCGCACGGGGGAGATGATCCGCTCGGTGGCGGACCTGATCGTGCACCTCACCGAGGCGATGACGCTGCTCCCCGGCGACGTCGTCCTCACCGGAACCCCGGCCGGGGTCGGTCCGCTCAACGTCGGCGACGAGGTCGCCGTCACCATCGAAGGCATCGGCACTCTCACCAACAAGGTGATCAAGCGTGGCTAGCGCAACCAAGGGTACGGACCCCTCCGTACGCGTCCGTTTCTGTCCGTCCCCGACCGGCAATCCCCATGTGGGACTGGTCCGCACCGCCTTGTTCAACTGGGCCTTCGCCCGCCACCACGGCGGCACCCTCGTGCTGCGCATCGAGGACACCGACGCCGCCCGCGACTCCGAGGAATCCTACGAGCAGCTGCTCGACGCCATGCGCTGGCTGGGCCTCGACTGGGACGAGGGCCCCGAGGTGGGCGGCCCGCACGAGCCCTACCGCCAGTCACGGCGGATGGAGGTGTACGCCGACGTGGCCCGCCGGCTCCAGGAGGCCGGCCACGCCTACGAGTGCTACTGCACCGCCGAGGAGCTGGAGGAGCGGCGCGAGGCCGCCCGAAAGGCCGGCAAGCCGTCCGGCTACGACGGCAAGTGCCGGACCCTCACCGCTGAGCAGATCGAGGCCTACCGGGCCGAGGGGCGCAGCGCGATCGTGCGCTTCCGGATGCCGGACCGGCCGATCACCTTCACCGACCTGGTCCGCGGCGAGATCACCTACCAGCCGGAGAACGTCTCCGACTACGGCATCGTCCGCGCCAACGGGGCCCCGCTCTACACCCTGGTCAACCCGGTCGACGACGCGCTGATGGAGATCACCCACGTGCTCCGCGGCGAGGACCTGCTCTCCTCCACCCCGCGGCAGATCGCGCTCTACGCCGCGCTCGCCGAGATCGGCGTCGGCAACGGCTCCACCCCCAGCTTCGGCCACCTGCCGTACGTCATGGGCGAGGGGAACAAGAAGCTCTCCAAGCGGGACCCGCAGTCTTCGCTCAACCTGTACCGGGAGCGCGGCTTCCTCCCCGAGGGGCTGCTGAACTACCTGTCGCTGCTGGGCTGGTCGATCTCCGAGGACCGGGACATCTTCTCCCTCCAGGAGATGGTCGACGCCTTCGAGATCGGTGACGTGAACGCCAACCCGGCGCGCTTCGACCTGAAGAAGTGCGAGGCGATCAACGCCACCCACCTCCGCCAGATGGAGGTCAAGGACTTCATCGCGGCCTGCGAGCCCTGGCTCCGGGCCCCGTACGCCCCCTGGGCGCCCGAGGCGTTCGACCGCGCCGCGTTCGATGCCATCGCCCCGCACGCCCAGACCCGGCTCACCGTGCTCTCCGAGATCACCGACAACGTCGACTTCCTCTTCCTCGACGAGCCCGTGGCGGACGAGGCCTCCTGGAACAAGGCGATGAAGCCGGGCGCCGACGCCCTGCTGCGCACCGCCCGCGCCAAGCTCGCCGAGGCCGACTGGTCCAGCGCGGAGGCGCTCAAGGAAGCAGTGCTGGCCGCGGGCGAGGAGCATGGCCTCAAGCTCGGCAAGGCGCAGGCGCCGGTCCGGGTCGCCGTCACCGGCCGCACGGTCGGGCTGCCGCTCTTCGAGTCCCTGGAGGTCCTGGGCCGGGAGCGCACGCTGGCCCGGGTGGACGCCGCGCTGGCGAAGCTGGCCGGGTAGAGCCCCCTCAACCAGCAGGGGCGGGTGGGCCGGGTAGGTCCACCCGCCCCTGCGGCCGTCCGGGGCCGACGGTGTCGACCGGCGTCAAGAGCAGGCTCTCCGCCACGCCTTCCGGTGGTGCGCTCTGCGCCGTGTCCGGTTTTCAACCGCCGGCCCGCCAGCGCCGGCTGCTGACGACCGAGTCGACTGTCACGCGCGCTGATCTGTGGCGGGTGTCGGACAGTGGCGGGTGTGGTCGAGGAAGGCGGCCCAGGCGGCCGGTGTGACGGTGAACGCCCCGACCGGTGTCCTTGGAGTCTCAGACGTGCACGGCGGCGGCGCAGGCGGCGACTTCGACGCACTCGCCGCCGTCGCCACCTGCTCACCACCCTGTGGCGTCGTCATCGTGAACGGGCCGTCCGCGCCCGCGTGGTCGGTCATCCGGGTCGGCATGACCCGGATCTCCACACTGGGTTCTCGCCGACCAGCAGCAGACGCTCCAACTGCCCGCGGCGCACCTTCCCTCCGCCGAAGGGCCGCTGGAGAACTGCCTCGGACTCCTCGATCACGAAGCTCAGGGTGGGCGAGGCTTGCGGTCGAAGAGCTCATGCCGGGCCGTCCGGGCCACGCCTTCCCCTTCCAGCACCCTGACATGACACCGTCCGCGCCCACGCAGCCACGCTGTGTAGAGGCCTCGTCGCTGGTGGCCGTACGGAGCCGCAGGCTCGTCGGCATGGCGACCGAAATTCCTCCCAACGAGCTCGACTTCGGGATGCGGATCACCTCGACAGCGCGTGGGGGCCGGGCAGAGTGGTCTGGGGGAGGTGGAGCTCTGAGCCGCGTGACCGGGATGACCTGACGGGCTGCCGGGTCACTGACGGACGGTGATTCGTGACGGAGGGTGGGCCGAAGCGCGGTGGTCGGTACCTTTCGCTCGGGTCCTTCCGGAGCGGCGTGCCGGCGGCGTCGAGGGGGCCCGCCGGAGCCCACAACTCGTTTTGGTCCACCGTCCCCGATCGGGTAATGTTCTTCCTGCGCCGCACGGAGAGGCCAAGAGGCCGAAACCGAAAGCGTAGCCAAGCAAAACCCTTCAAGGGTTGCGTTTTGGTGGGGTATGGTGTAATTGGCAGCACGAGTGATTCTGGTTCACTTAGTCTAGGTTCGAGTCCTGGTACCCCAGCAAGGATCCCGTCAGACGGATTCTTGACCGCAGTGTCTGGCCCCCGTTGTGTAGCGGCCTAGCACGCCGCCCTCTCAAGGCGGTAGCGCCGGTTCGAATCCGGTCGGGGGTACGGATCCTTGCCGTTCGTCCTATCGGAGTCGCTCTCCGTGATGGCGAGGTCAGGATCAGCTAGGGCCCCCGTTGTGTAGCGGCCTAGCACGCCGCCCTCTCAAGGCGGTAGCGCCGGTTCGAATCCGGTCGGGGGTACCAGAAGGAAGCCCCGTGCCTCGCGCGGGGCTCTTTTCGTATTCCGGCCTATTCGACCGCTGCGTCGGTGTCCAGTGTGAAATGGCGCCGGCTCTCGGCCCGGCGCCTCCTGCGTCTCGGCCTCTTCCGGTACCGACCGGGCCCGGCCGCTCAGCCGACTCCGTAGCGTCGCGCTGACTCGTTCTCCTGGGCGATGCGTTTGAGGCTCAACAGCACCGGTTCCAGCAGGACGGTGTAGACCACCGCGGCTTCGATCTTCTCCACCGCCGTCGGGTATCCCTCCAGGGCCTCGAAGTCGAGTGCGGCCAGGCGCTCGGCCTGCTCGGCGTACGGCAGCAGGAGATCCGCGTCGCAGGCGTAGCCCAGGCGGATCAGGGTGGCGACCGAGGCCACCAGGGAATGGTGCTCGGGGGAGCGGTTGTCGATCTCCCGGGCGCCCCGCCAGCCGAGGCGTTCCAGCAGTTGTTCCACTTCCCGGGCCGCGTCGACGGTCGCCGGGTCGTCCTGCCCGGCCTCGTGCCCTCCCCGGGGAAGTGCCGAGAACGCGGCCCCGAGCCGGCCCGTCAGGCCGGTCGACTCGTCGTCCACCGCCGCGAGCACCTCCCGGGCGCGCGCTACCGGCACCCGCCCGACCAGGATCAACGCCCGCACCAGACGCAGCCGGCGGAGGTGTTCATCGTCGTATTCCGCTTGGGTGGCGCTGACCCTGCGGCCCGGCGTCAACAGCCCTTCACGCAGGTAGTACTTGATCGTCGCTGTCGAGACGCCGCTCCGCTCGCTCAGCTCGGCCAGGCGCATGGGCTTGCCTCCCTTGTTGGAAAGTGGCACTATCCAATCATGGATAGTGGAGCTATCTAATCTTGCTCGGCTCGGACCGCGCCGGACTGCCGGGCATGGGCGGTCAACTGCCGTACCAGGGCGCCGGCGATCGCCGAATCACGTCTTCACAGGGGAGCTGCCATGTCTGCCAAGCCGATACCGGGTCGTACCACCGCAGCCGCAGCGGGGGAGGTGGTGGTCTTCCTGGTCGGGATGCGGATCAACCGCTTCTGGGCGGTGCACCGCTGGCTGCCGGTGCTGAGGGCGATGCCGCCGATGCTGAAGGAGCTGTCCCGGGACGAGGACAGCGGTCTCCTGGGCTACCAACTGCTGATCGGCTCGCCGCGGACGATCTACGTCGTCCAGTACTGGGAGTCGAAGGAGAAGCTGCTGGACTACGCCGCCGATCCGGGCAAGCTGCACCGTCCCGCCTGGGGAATGCTCAATCGCTTCCGTCGGCAGGGTGGAGCGCATGTGGGTTTCTGGCACGAGACCTACCTCGTCCCGGCCGGGCGCCACGAGAGCATCTACGTCGACATGCCCGCCCACGGGCTGGGTAAGGCGGTCGGGGTGCTCCCGGTCGGCCACGGTGTGCGGGCCGCTGACCGGTTGGGGGCCTGAGGGAGTCCGCTGCCGGGTGGGTCAGCCGGCACGGCGAAGCGCCTCGGTGAGCCGGCCCGCCGCGTCGATGACCGCCTGGGCGTGCATTCGGCCGGGGTGCCTCGTCAGCCGCTCGATCGGTCCGGATACCGAGACGGCCGCCACCACGCGGTTGGAGGGGCCCCGGACCGGGGCGGAGACCGAGGCGACCCCCGGCTCCCGTTCGCCGACCGACTGCGCCCAGCCCCGGCGCCGGACCCCGGAGAGGGCGGTGGCGGTGAAACGTGCGCCCTGCAGTCCCCGGTGCAGCCGTTCCGGCTCCTCCCAGGCCATCAGCACCTGCGCGGCCGAACCCGCCTTCATCGGCAGGGTGGAGCCGACCGGCACGGTGTCCCGCAGGCCGGAAAGCCGTTCGGCGGCGGCCACGCAGATCCGCATCTCCCCCTGACGCCGGTAGAGCTGGGCGCTCTCGCCGGTCACATCGCGTAGGTGGGTGAGCACCGGTCCGGCCGTCGCCAGCAGCCGGTCCTCCCCGGCCGCCGCGGCCAGCTCGGAGAGCCGTGGCCCCAATATGAACCGGCCCTGCATGTCCCTCGCCACCATCCTGTGGTGTTCCAGCGCCACTGCGAGCCGGTGGGCCGTGGGCCGGGCCAGACCGGTCGAGGCGACCAGTCCGGCGAGGGTGGCCGGACCGGACTCCAGAGCGCTCAGAACCAGAGCCGCTTTGTCGAGAACGCCGACGCCGCTAGAGTTGTCCATGCAACGATACTCGCGTCTCACAGTGTGAAACGCAAGTTCAATTTTCCCGGAAAGCCGCCAACCTGTCAGGACGGCACCGCGGATTCAGCGGCCGACGCGGCCGCACCGGCCCGCGGGGAACGGGACGACCGCCCGGGACCAGGACAACGGACAGACACTGTCGAGCATGGCCGGCAATGCCGCCGACCGGAGGGAAAGCGATGGGACGGACACTCGCGGAGAAGGTATGGGACGACCATGTCGTCCGGCGCGCGGAAGGCGAGCCCGACCTCCTCTTCATCGACCTGCACCTGCTGCACGAGGTGACCAGCCCCCAGGCGTTCGACGGCCTCCGCCGCGACGGCCGGCGGGTGCGGCGCCTGGACCTCACCATCGCCACCGAGGACCACAACACCCCGACCCTCGACATCGACAAGCCGATCGCCGACCCGGTCTCCCGCGCCCAACTGGAGACGCTGCGCAAGAACTGCGCCGACTTCGGTGTCCGGCTCCACCCGCTCGGTGACGTCGAGCAGGGCGTCGTCCACGTGGTGGGACCGCAGCTGGGACTGACCCAGCCCGGCACGACCGTGGTCTGCGGAGACAGCCACACCTCCACCCACGGCGCGTTCGGAGCGTTGGCCTTCGGCATCGGCACCAGCCAGGTGGAGCACGTGCTCGCCACCCAGACGCTGCCGCTCGCCCCGTTCCGGACCATGGCGGTCACGGTCGAGGGCGAACTCCCGGAGGACGTCACCGCGAAGGACCTGATCCTGGCGGTCATCGCCCGCATCGGCACGGGGGGCGGCCAGGGCTATGTGATCGAGTACCGCGGCCCGGCGATCGAGAAGCTCTCGATGGAGTCGCGGATGACCGTCTGCAACATGTCCATCGAGGCGGGTGCCCGGGCCGGCATGATCGCTCCGGACGAGACGACCTTCGAGTACCTCAAGGGCCGCCCGCACGCCCCGAAGGGCGCCGACTGGGATGCCGCCGTCGAGTACTGGCGGACCCTGAGCACCGACGACGACGCGGTCTTCGACCACGAGGTGGTCATCGACGCCGCCGAGCTGGCGCCCTTCGTCACCTGGGGCACCAACCCGGGGCAGGGGGCTCCGCTCTCGGCCTCGGTCCCCGACCCGGCCTCCTTCGAGGACCCGGCCGCGAAGCTCGCCGCGGAGAAGGCGCTGGAGTACATGGGACTCACCCCGGGGCAGCGGCTGCGGGAGGTCCCCGTCGACACCGTCTTCCTCGGTTCCTGCACCAACGGCCGGATCGAGGACCTCCGCGCCGCGGCCCGGGTGCTGGACGGGCACACCGTCGCCGACGGTGTCCGGATGCTGGTCGTACCCGGCTCGGTACGGGTCTCGCTGCAGGCCGTCGAGGAGGGCCTGGACAAGGTGTTCACCGCCGCTGGTGCGGAATGGCGGCACGCCGGCTGCTCGATGTGCCTCGGTATGAACCCGGACCAGCTCCGACCGGGCGAGCGGGCCGCGTCCACCTCAAACCGCAACTTCGAGGGCCGGCAGGGCAAGGGCGGCCGTACCCACCTGGTCTCCCCGCAGGTCGCGGCGGCCACCGCGGTACTGGGCCGGCTCGCCTCACCCGCCGATCTCTCCGACGTCCCGACCCTCGTGGAGGCCTGAGAACCATGGAAGCTTTCACCACGCACACCGGCCGGGTCGCGCCGCTGCGCCGCAGCAACGTCGACACCGACCAGATCATCCCGGCGCACTGGCTGAAGAAGGTGACCCGGGACGGCTTCGAGGACGGGCTCTTCGAGGCCTGGCGCAAGGACCCCGGGTTCGTGTTGAACCAGCCCGAGCGGCAGGGAGCGAGCGTGCTCGTCGCCGGACCGGACTTCGGCACCGGCTCCTCCCGGGAGCACGCGGTCTGGGCGCTGCAGAACTACGGCTTCAGAACGGTGATCTCCTCGCGCTTCGCCGACATCTTCCGAGGCAACTCGCTGAAGAACGGCCTGCTCACGGTGGTGCTCCCGCAGGAGACGGTGGAACGGCTGTGGGAGCTGACCGAGGCCGACCCGGCCGTGGAGGTCACCGTCGACCTGGTGGCGCGGGAGGTGCGGACCGACGGCCTGGTCGCCGGGTTCGACCTCGACGAGAACGCCCGCTGGCGGCTGCTGGAAGGGTTGGACGACATCAGCCTGACCCTGAAGTACGAGGACGAGATCAAGGCCTACGAGGCGAACCGGCCGGCCCACAAGCCGAGCACCGCCCCGGTCTGAGTCGAGTTCCGAACCCCCTGGTCGGACAGTTCCGCCCTGTGCCCCCTGCCTCGGTCAGGGGGCACAGTCGTTTGCGGTTGCCCCTGGAAGGGGGCGAGTTGGCACACCGCCGGGCGACAACTCAGGCCAGATGGCACAATCGCCGCATGGGAGGCGATCGTCAACTCGAGCTCTACGGGCTCGTCGCGGACCGGCTCAAGGAGGCGCACACCAGGGTGCGGTCGCTGCAAGTCCCGGAGCACGTACGGATGGCGCTCTCCAGGAAGCTGCTGGTCATCACGGCTGCGGCAAAACATGATCTGGCCGCGGCGGCCAGGCGTCTGGACCGCTTCATGAAGGATCTCGACGACTACTGATTCCCCGGCCGACAGATCTCCACAGCGGTCCAGTTCGTTGCGGCACAAGGGTGATTAGACCGTTTCGTGTTTGATTTGCGGTATATATCTGCCTAACGTGCGAAAAAGCTTGAACTCATTCGTTCTGGCAATGTCTCCGAAGGGGAAGACGTGAACAAGGCGCAGCTCGTAGAAGCGATTGCCGACAAGCTCGGCGGCCGGCAGAACGCCGCCGACGCTGTCGACGCGGTACTGGACGCCATCGTCCGCGCAGTGGTGGCCGGTGACCGGGTCTCGGTCACCGGATTCGGTTCCTTCGAGAAGGTCGACCGCCCCGCCCGCTACGCCCGCAACCCGCAGACCGGGGAACGCGTCCGGGTCAAGAAGACCTCGGTACCCCGTTTCCGGGCCGGACAGGGCTTCAAGGACCTCGTCAGCGGCTCGAAGAAGCTGCCGAAGAGCGGCGAGGTCTCGGTGAAGAAGGCACCCAAGGGCAGCCTCACGGGCGGTGCCGCCGGCCGCACGACCACCAAGGCGGCGGCCAAGAAGGCCACGGCCAAGAAGGGGACGGCGAAGCGGGCGCCGGCGGCGAAGAAGGCCACGGCGAAGAAGACCACGCCGGCGAAGAAGACCACCACCGCCAAGAAGACAACGGCGAAGAAGACCGCCGCCAGGCAGCCCTCGACGGCCAAGAAGACCACCGGGAAGAAAACGGCCTCCGCGAAGAAGACTTCCGGCAAGAAGACCGCTCCGGCCAGGAAGACCACCGCCAAGAAGGCTCCGGCCAGCAAGAGCAGTGCTCGCAAGACCACCGCGAAGAAGGCGGCCAGGAGGAGGTAGAGCACGGTTCTCCCAGGCCGGGCCGGGCTCCTGCGGGAGACCGGCCCGCGGTCTGTTCCGCGCCGGCGGTCGGCGTCCGGCCGCGGATCCGCGCTCAGTGGCCGATCAGAAGGTCTGGAGCGTCACCAGGCGGATTCTGCGACCGGAGCCCTCCCCCTCGAACTCGACGCGCACCCGCTGGCCCGAGCGGAGCAGCAGCAAACCCCCGGCGTCGAACGCGGCGCGGTCGAAGTCCAGCGGCGTGCCGTCGTCGAGCAGCACGCTCCCGGTGCGGGTCCGGGGGTCGTAGGTGTGGGCGGTGGCCTGCATGGCCGAAAGGATAGTTCCCGGCCGACCCCGGGGCGGCCCCGCTCATGGAATCAGCGTCCCGGAGGCCAGTGCCGCGGTCCGGGGACCGACGCCCAGCGCGAGGGCGGCGCGCAGGTCCTCCCCGGTGTCCACGTCCCGCCTTACCGAATCGACCCCGGTCAGGAGGATCTCGACCGCCCCGGAGGCCAGGTGGCGGGCGCGGGAGGCGCCGCCGAACGCGGCTCCGAGCTCCCTGCCCGGCGCCGCGCTGAGAAGGGTCGTGCCCAGACCGTCCGCGTCCGCCAGGAAGGCCCGCGGGAAGCGTGCGGCGGTCGAGAGAACCCGCCCCAACTCGGTGGGGCGCAGCGCCGGGAGGTCCGCGTTCAGCGCCGCCACCGGCGTGTTCGGTCCGGCCTCCCTGGCGCACCGGGCCCCGTGCTCCAGCGCGCCGTTGAGCCCGGTGCCCGGGGGATCGGCGACGACCCGGGCACCCAGCGCCGACAGCTCCGCCCGCGCCAGTGGGTCGTCGGTGACGACGAGCACCTCCCGGACGGCCGGGCAGCGCACCGCGGCGGTCACCGTGTCCTGGGCGAACGCCAGCGCGAGACCGGCCCGCAACGCGCCCCCGACCCCGGTGGCCAGTCGGCTCTTGGCCCGGGACAGCGGTTTCAGTGGCACCACCAGCGACCAGATCACCTCGTCATCCTCTCCCAGCCGCGCCTCCCGGACGCTCCGCACCCGCCCGGGATCGCCGGTGGCATCCCTCAGCGGGAACCGGGCGGGGGAGGGACGAACCCGCCACGGCCCGCACCCCGCTTCCGGGACGGCTGCTGCCGCCCGCACCGCCCCGTGAGGGAGGCGTACGGTGGCACTCTTCACTTCCTCCGCCCGTGACCGCCGAGGAAAGCTCGGGGTTACGGTGTTCTCGACAGACCGGGGCCCTGAGGCGAGACTGATGCGGCTGCCAGCCCGCAGCTCAGCAGGTCCCAGGAGGAGGGTGTCCTAGTGTCCCGCCGTAGAATCGGCTTCTGGTACCGCTTGGTGGCGGCGATCGCGAAACCCCCGCTGCTGGCGCTGTTCAGCCGGGACTGGCGCGGTATGGAGAACATCCCTACCGAGGGTGGTTTCATCACGGCGGTCAATCACAACTCGGCACTCGATCCGCTCTCCTATGCGCATTTCCAGTACAACACCGGACGGGTGCCGAGATTCCTGGCCAAAGCTCCTCTGTTCAAGACGCCCATTGTCGGAATGCTGCTCCGCCGCACCGGTCAGATTCCGGTCTATCGGGAGTCCAGTGACGCGGCGAACGCTTTCCGGTCCGCGGTCGACGCGATCGACCGCGGGGAGTGCGTCGCCTTCTACCCGGAGGGAACCCTCACCCGGGACCCGGACCACTGGCCGATGCAGGGCAAGACCGGAGCCGCCCGGGTGGCGCTGCTGACGAAGGCGCCGGTGATCCCCGTGGCCCAGTGGGGTGCGAACGAGGCGGTGCCGCCGTACGCCAAGGAGCGGAGGCTCCGGCTCTTCCCGCGGAAGACGCTGAAGGTCAAGGCCGGACCGCCGGTCGACCTGTCGGAGTTCTACGACCGCGAGCCGACCGTCGAGGTGTTGCGCGCGGCGACCCAGGTCATCATGGAGGCGATCACCGAACTCCTCGCCGAGGTGCGCGGGGAGCCGGCCCCCGCCGAACTGTACGACCGCCGAGGCGTCGTGGTCGAACAGCGTGAGTCCGGGGCTGGGCCCAGGGAGCCGGAGGAGAGCAAGTGACACGCTGCGCCGTCTATGGCACGGGTTCCTGGGGCACGGCGTTCGCCATGGTGCTGGGGGACGCGGGCTGCCAGGTCACACTCTGGGGGCGCCGCCAGGAACTGGCCGACGCCGTCAACAAGGAGCGGCGGAACCCCGACTACCTGCCGGACGCGGAACTCCCCGCCTCCGTACGGGCCACCACCGACCCGGCCGAGGCCGCCCAGGACGCCGACTTCACGGTGCTCGCCGTACCGTCCCAGACCCTCCGCGGCAACCTGGAGCGCTGGGCGCCGCTGCTGCCCGCCGACACCGTGCTGGTCAGCCTGATGAAGGGCGTCGAACTCGGCACCGCACAGCGGATGAGCGAGGTCATCGCCGAGGCCGCGGCGGCCCCCAGGGAACGGATCGCGGTGCTCACCGGGCCCAACCTGGCCCGGGAGATCGCGGCACGACAGCCCGCGGCCGCCGTCGCGGCCTGTGCCGACGAGTCGGTCGCCAGGCGGCTCCAGGCCGCCTGCCACACCCCGTACTTCCGCCCGTACACCAACACCGACGTGGTCGGCTGCGAGCTGGGCGGAGCGGTCAAGAACGTCATCGCGCTGGCGGTCGGCATCGCCGACGGCATGGGGCTCGGCGACAACGCCAAGGCCTCCCTCATCACCCGGGGGCTCGCCGAGACGACGCGGCTGGGCCTGGCGATGGGGGCGGACGCGTACACCTTCGCCGGACTGGCGGGCATGGGCGACCTGGTCGCCACCTGCTCCTCGCCGCTCTCCCGGAACCACACCTTCGGCAGCAACCTCGGCCGCGGCATGACGCTGGCCGAGACCATCGCGGTGACCCGGCAGACCGCCGAGGGGGTCAAGTCCTGTGAGTCGGTGCGGGATCTGGCGCGGCGCCACCGGGTCGACATGCCGATCACCGAGACCGTGGTGGAGATCGTCCACGGTGGGAAACCGCCGATGGTCGCGTTGCGCGAGCTTATGTCCCGCAGCGCCAAGCCGGAACGGCGCTGAGCGGCGACGCGGCGGGGAACCGGTGCTGCCATAGCGACAGCGGCACCGGTACGCTCGGGGCGATATGAGCAGCGAGCCCTCATCCCAGATTCCCGTGCCCTCCGCCGCCGCGGCCGACCCGGCACCCGAGCGTAAACCGCGGGTCGCCGTCGTCTTCGGCGGGCGCAGTTCGGAGCACACCATCTCGGTGGCCACCGCGGGAGCGGTGCTGCGGGCCATCGACCGGACCAAGTACGACGTGCTGCCGATCGGCATCACCCCCGAGGGGCGCTGGGTGCTGACCGCCGACGACCCCGACCGGATGACCCTGGGCGGTCCCGCGCTGCCGAGCGTCGAGCAGCTCACCGAGGCTGCCGAGGGCGGCGTGCTGCTGCCCGTGGACCCCTCGGTCCGCGAGGTGGTCCTCAGCGAACCCGGCTCGGTGCCGAAGCAGCTCGGCGAGGTCGACGTGGTCTTCCCGGTGCTGCATGGGCCCTACGGGGAGGACGGCACCATCCAGGGCCTGCTGGAACTCTCCGGGGTGCCCTACGTCGGATCCGGTGTGCTGGCCTCCGCCGTCGGTATGGACAAGGAGTACATGAAGCGGGTGTTCATCTCCTACGGGTTGCCGGTCGGCCCGTACGAGGTGATCCGCCCGCGGGAGTGGGAGAACGACCGGTCGGCGGTCCGCAAGCGGATCGTGGACTTCACCGCTGATCACGGCTGGCCGGTCTTCGTCAAGCCGTCACGGGGCGGCTCCTCCGTGGGGATCTCCAAGGTGTCGGGGCCCGGCGAACTCGACGAGGCGATCGAGCAGGCCCGCCGCCACGATCCCAAGGTCGTGGTGGAGGCGCTGCTGCGCGGCCGGGAGATCGAGTGCGGCGTGCTGGAGTTCGAGGACGGCCCGCGGGCCAGTGTGCCGGCCGAGATCCCCGCCGTGAGCTCGCACGACTTCTACGACTTCGAGGCCAAGTACATCGACTCGGCCGCAGGGGTGGTGCCCGCGGCGCTCAGTACCGAAGAGACCGCCCGAGTGCGGGAACTGGCCGTGCGGGCCTTCGACGCGGTCTCCTGCGAAGGGCTCGTCCGGGCGGACTTCTTCCTGCTCGAAGACGGTGAACTGGTCATCAACGAGATCAACACCATGCCCGGCTTCACCCCGATCTCCATGTACCCGCGGATGTGGAAGCACAGCGGTGTGGACTACCCGGAGCTGGTCGACCACCTGATCCAGGCGGCTCTCCGCCGCTCCACCGGCCTGCGCTGACGGCGGCCGGCGAAGCCGGGGCCCTCAGAGCCGGGTCGGGATGGTCTGCTCGATGGCCTCGGCGAGGTCGGTCAGGGGATCGACCTCGTTGCCGTACTTCGAGGGGACGGTCAGCTCGACGTACGCCTTCCGGTCGGTGGTGGTGAAGCGGTAGCCGTCCTCCTGTTCCTCCGGGAGCCAGGCCACACCGTTCACCTCGACCGCGTCCGTCGTCGGGTCGTAGTGCTCGCTGCCCGGCGTGAGGATCTCCGGACGGGCGACCCCGCACCGCAACTGCACCCGGGGGTCGCCCCAGTCGGCGGCGAAGTCGGAGGACGGACCGTCCCGATTCTGGTCGAGGCCGTTGACCGACTCCGGAAGCCTCTGCTTCAGGGCCTTGCAGAGCTTCGCGGCCTCCGGCTCAGGGGTGGGGACCGGCCGGCTGTCGTCATCGCCCGGCACGGCACAGGCTGCGGCGACCACGGCCAACGCGACCGCCGGGAGCAGGCGGGTACAGGACCGGAGGAGCCGGTGGTGGATAGCGCTCACCCGGCCGAGGATAGCCGCGGCGGTGCGCCGCGGGGCTCCGGCCTCCCCTTCACAGACGTACGACGGGGCAGGTCAGGGTGCGGGTGATCCCGTCGATCTGCTGGATCTTCGCGACCACCAGGCGTCCCAGTTCGTCCACGGTGTCGGCCTCGGCGCGCACGATCATGTCGTAGGGTCCCGTAACGTCCTCCGCCTCGATCACCCCCGGGACCTCAGCGATCAGTCCGGCGATGGCCGAGGCTCTGCCGACCTCGGTCTGGATCAGGATGTACGCGCGTACCACGGGACCTCCAGGCGTCCGAGGATCATGTGAAGAGAAGAGAGCCACGGTAGCGTGTCGCCGACCAGCGCGGGAGGACCCGAACGGACTGTCGCGTGTACGGCACGCCGACACGCCTTCGCCAGGTCCCGTCGGCGTTCGCGCCGGCGCCGGGCGACGTTCGCCCGAGCCGTGACGAGACAGGTAGGAAGGGCACTCGATGAAAGGCACGGTGGGGGAGCTTGGGGAGTTCGGGCTCATCAGAGAGCTCACCTCCAGGCTCACCACGACCCAGGCCGTGGAGCTGGGGCCGGGGGACGACGCCGCGGTCGTCTCCGCCCCCGACCGGCGGGTGGTGGCCAGCACCGATGTTCTGCTGGAAGGCCGCCACTTCAGGCGTGACTGGTCGACCGCCTACGACGTCGGCCGTAAGGCGGCGGCGCAGAACCTCGCCGACATCGCGGCCATGGGGGCGGTGCCCACCGCGCTGCTGCTGGGCCTGATCGTGCCGTGTGAGCTACCGGTCACCTGGCCGATGGAGCTGATGGACGGCATCCACGACGAGTGCCGGGTGGCGGGCGCCGCCGTGGTCGGCGGCGACGTGGTGCGAGGCGAGAAGATCACCGTTTCCATTACCGCACTCGGCGACCTGCGCAACCACGAGCCGGTCACCCGCGCGGGCGCGGGCTCCGGCGACGTCGTGGCGGTCACCGGCTGGCTGGGGTGGTCAGCGGCCGGCCACGCCGTGCTCTCCCGTGGCTTCCGCTCGCCGAGGGCCTTCGTGGAGGCGCACCGCAGACCCGAGCCGCCCTACCACGCCGGTCCCGCCGCGGCCGGGTTGGGAGCCACCGCCATGACGGACGTCAGTGACGGCCTGGTGGCCGACCTGCTGCACATCGCCGAGGCCAGCAAGGTCCGTATCAACCTGCACTCGGCTGCTTTCGACATCCCATCCCAGATGTCCGACATCGGACAGGCGGTGGGCGTGGACCCGATGCGTTGGGTGCTCAACGGCGGTGAGGACCACGCGATGGTGGCCACCTTCCCCTCCGACGTGAAGCTGCCGGCGCGCTGGCGGGTGATCGGCGAGGTGCTCAACGCCTCGGCCGCGCCACGGGTGACGGTGGACGGAGCGCCCTGGGACCCGGCCGGCTACGACCACTTCGCGGGCACCGGGGTGGGCGAGGGCGTCGGGAGGGGCCGGGGCCGCGCCGGGTAGATTCAGCCGCATGGCTACCCCACCCCCGCCGTCGGGGCGTACGGCGAGTCCGCCCCCGTCCGGCACCCCACCGCTGGTGCTCACCGTCGCCGGATCGGACTCCGGCGGAGGCGCGGGCATCCAGGCCGACCTCAAGACCATGCTGGCGCTCGGCACCCACGGGATGAGTGTGCTCACCGCGGTCACGGCGCAGAACTCGCGCGGGGTGCAGGGGGCCTGGGAACTGCCGGTGGAGGCGGTGCGGGCCCAGTTCCGCAGCGTCGTCGACGACATCGGCGTGCACGCGGTCAAGACCGGCATGCTCTCCTCGGCCGAGATCGTCCGGACGGTGGCGGAGTTGCTCTCCGAGGTCGGCGCCCCGGTCGTGGTGGACCCGGTCGGGGTCTCCAAACACGGCGATCCGCTCCTCGCGTCCTCCGCCGTGGACGGCGTCCGCCGACACCTGCTGCCGGCGGCCACCGTGGCCACGCCGAACCTGGCCGAGGTCACACAGCTGACCGGGGTGCGGGTGGAGAGCGAGGCTGATCTGCCCCGGGCCGCCGAGGCCGTCCTCAGCCTGGGCCCCCGCTGGGTGTTGATCAAGGGCGGCCACCTGCCGGGTGAAGCCGTGGACCTGCTGACCGACGGGTCCCGGGAGCACCTCCTACGGGCGGACCGCCACGACAACCGGCACACACACGGGACGGGCTGCACCCTGGCGAGCGCCATCGCCGCGCGGTTGGCGAAGGGGCGGACGGTGCCGGAGGCGGTGGCGGACGCCAAGGAGTACGTGACCGGTGCGATAGCCGCCGGCTTTCCGCTGGGCGCGGGCATCGGGCCGGTGGACCACGGCTGGTCGACCCGGGGCGGCTCGTCGGCCGGAAACGGGGAGGGCTGACCAGGCCCGCCCCCCGGCGCAGGGTCGTGGGCAGCGAAAAGCCGGCCCACCCGGAAGGATGGACCGGCTTCGGCAACCGACGGGCTGCGCTACGACGGAAACGTCAGCGCGAGACCTTGCCGGCCTTGATGCACGAGGTGCAGACGTTGAGCCGCTTCGGCGTCCGACCGACCACTGCGCGCACCGTCTGGATGTTGGGGTTCCAACGACGGCGAGTACGGCGGTGCGAGTGCGAAATGTTGTTGCCGAAGCCCGGCCCCTTGCCGCAGACGTCGCAGTTGGCAGCCACGGGTCACTCCAAAGACTTCAGATGCACGTACGGTGAATCCCGGCGCGCCAGGAACTGTTTCCATGACCGGCGGTGCCAGGGGAATGGCCCGATTCTCATCGAGCAACCGGAGCAGCATACAACGACCGCTTCCGTGTCACGAAACTACCATGACCGCTCCCACCCGGGCCCGCCGCTCCCACCCGGGCGCCCGGCCGCCCGGGGCTACCCTGCGGTGGACCGAGCCCACAGCGGAGAGCCATGTCGAGGAGGACCCAGGTGCCGCACACCCTGGACGCCGTGACGGTGCGCACCTGGTGCGAGACAGCCCTGGAGGCGCTGGGCAGGAGCCGGGAGGGGATCGACGCGATCAACGTCTACCCGGTCGCGGACGGGGACACCGGCACCAACCTCTACTGCACCCTGGAGTCGGCCGCCCGCGCGGTGGAGGCCGTCTTCGCGGCCCGGGCCACGCTCCCCAACGATCAGGGACCGGCCACCGTCGACGTCCTCCAGGCGATGGCGCACGGCGCGCTGATCGGCGCACGCGGCAACTCGGGCACCATCCTGGCGCAGCTGCTGCGGGGGATGTCCGAGGTGTTCGCCGAGGAAGAGGGGCGGCCCGGCACCGCAGACCCCGCCCGGGACCTGAGCGGGACGCGACTGGGGCGGGCACTCGGCCGAGCGGCGGAATCCGCCCGGCAGGCCGTCGCACACCCCGTCGAGGGGACGGTACTCAGCGTGGCCTCCGCGGCGGGAGAGGCGGTCCGGGGCCTTGAGGACGACGCGCTGGCGGTGGCCCGTGAGGCGCACCAGGCGGCCCGTGAGGCGTTGGAGAGCACCCCGCTCCAACTGGACGTGCTCAGCCGGAACGGAGTGGTGGACGCAGGGGGCTGCGGGCTGGTCACGGTCCTCGGGGCGCTGGTCCAGGCGCTCGGGGGCGGCTCCGCTGGGGCCCCGCTGGAGCTGCGCGCCCCCCGGGTGCCGGAGACCGGAGCCGCCGCCCTCCCCGCAGGAGGGCTCGAAGAGCCCTGCCCCGACGGCGCGGCCACCGGAGACGATCCGGCCACCCTCGGCTACGAGGTCGTCTACCTGCTGGAGGCCGCCGACGAGGCGGTGCGGACCCTGCGCCGGCGGCTCGACGGCCTGGGCGACTCACTGGTGGTCAGCGGGGGCGACGGACTGTGGAGCGTGCACGTGCACGTGAGCGACGCCGGCGCCGCCGTCGAGGCCGGGATCGCCGCCGGGCGGCCGTACCGGATTCGCATCACTCACTTCGGCGCCCAGCAGGAAGTGCGGAAGTCTCCGCCACCGGCCCAGCGCGTCGTCCTCGCCGTGGTCCCGGGCGACGGGCTGGCGGCGCTGTGCAGGGAGGCCGGCGCGACCGCCCTCACGGCGCCCCCCGGAGAGCCGCCGGGCAGCGGGGAGCTGCTGGCGGCGATACGGAGCGCCCACGCCCAGGAGGTGGTGCTCCTCCCCAACGACGCGGAGCTGGCCAACGCCGCCGGGGCCGCCGCCGAGCAGGCGCGCGTCGAGGGCGTGCGGGTGGCGCTGATCCCCACCCGCTCCGCCGTCCAGGGCCTGGCCGCCCTCGCGGTGCACGAACCGGGCCGTCGGTTCGACGAGGACGTCGTCTCGATGACCTCGGCCGCCGGCGCCACCCGCCACGCCGAACTGGTCGTCGCCGAGCACCGGTCGTGGACCACGGCGGGCATCTGCCAGGCCGGGGACGTGCTCGGACTCATCGACGGGGACGTCGCGGTGATCGGCGAGGACCTGGCCGCCACCGCCCGCACCGTGGTGGACCGGATGCTCGCCTCCGGCGGTGAACTGGTCACCCTGGTCCTGGCGGACAGCGTCCCGCACTCCCTCGCCGAGCGGTTGGAGACCTGGGTGCGCAAGCACCACCTCGCCGTGGACACGGTCGTCTACCGCGGCGGACAGCAGAGCGTTCCGCTGATCATCGGCGTCGAGTGACCCGCCGGGCGCGCGGCCGGGCCGGGTTGGCCCCGGCTGTCACAGCGATGGTGTGCAATGGTCGGCGTGCCAGCGCTCGACGAACCCCTGAAGAAACTGCTCGGCGGAAACACCGCCAAGGTGATGGCAGAGCACCTCGGCCTGCACACCGCCGGTGACCTGCTCCACCACTATCCGCGGCGGTACGCCGAGCGCGGCGAGCTCACCCGCCTCGCCGACCTGCCGCTGGACGAGCACGTCACGGTCGTCGCGCAGGTCGCGGACGCCCGGGTGCTGAAGTACAACCAGGGCCGCGGGCAGCGTCTGGAGGTCACCCTCACCGACGGCAGCGGGCGGCTCCAGCTGGTCTTCTTCGGCAGGTCGATCTACCGCGTGCAGAAACAACTGCTCCCCGGCCGCCGGGGCATGTTCGCGGGGAAGGTAGGGGTGTTCCGCAACACCCGGCAGCTGGCCCACCCGGCCTACGAGCTGCTGGCCGAGGAGAGCGGGGCCGAGGCCGCCGAACGCTGGGCGAACCAGCTCATCCCGCTCTACCCCGCCTGCGCCCAGTTGGAGTCCTGGAAGATCTCCGCCGCGGTCGACATCCTGCTGGACTCCCTGGCAGCCGACGAATGGCGAGGGGTCGCCGACCCGCTGCCGGAACGCATCCGGGCGGACCGGGACCTGGCCGGACTCCCCGAGGCCTTCCGGAAGATCCACCGCCCCCAGAGCAAAGGGGACATCGCCCGGGCCCGCTCCCGGCTGAAGTGGGACGAGGCCTTCGTGCTGCAGACCGCGCTCGCCCGGCGCCGGCACACCGACTCGACCCTCCCGGCGGTGCCGCGGGTGGCCGGCCCCGGCGGGCTGCTCGACAGCTTCGACGCCAGACTGCCGTTCACCCTCACCGAGGGCCAGCGGCGGGTCTCCCATGAGATCTTCCAGGACCTCGCCACCGACCACCCCATGCACCGGCTGCTCCAGGGCGAGGTGGGTTCCGGAAAGACCATGGTCGCGCTGCGCGCCATGCTGGCCGTGGTGGACGCCGGGGGACAGACCGCTCTGCTGGCACCCACCGAGGTCCTCGCCCAGCAGCACCACCGGTCGATCACCGAGATGATGGGCGACCTCGCCGAGCCCGGGATGCTCGGCGGCGCAGACCGGGCCACCAAGGTGGTGCTGCTGACCGGCTCGATGGGTGCCGCCGCCCGGCGCCAGGCGCTGCTCGACCTGGTCACGGGGGAGGCCGGCATCGTGATCGGCACCCACGCGCTGATCGAGGAGAAGGTCCAGTTCCACGACCTCGGCCTGGTGGTGGTGGACGAACAGCACCGCTTCGGGGTGGAGCAGCGTGACGCGCTCCGCTCCAAGGGCCGCCAACCCCCGCACCTGCTGGTGATGACGGCCACCCCCATCCCGCGCACGGTCGCCATGACCGTTTTCGGAGACCTGGAGACCTCGGTCCTGGACCAGCTGCCCGCCGGCCGGTCGCCGATCAGCAGCCACGTCGTCCCGGCCCGGGACAAGCCCCACTTCCTCAGCCGCGCCTGGGAACGGGTCCGGGAGGAGGTCGAGGCCGGACACCAGGCGTACGTGGTCTGCCCGCGCATCGGCGACGAGGAGGAGCAGGGCCCGGCCGCACCACCGAAGGAGGGGGAGGAGGAGCGCCGGCCGGCGCTGGCGGTGCTGGACGTGGCGGAGCAACTCGCCTCGGGGCCCCTCCGGGGACTGCGGCTGGCCGCCCTGCACGGCAGGTTGCGCCCCGAGGACAAGGACGAGGTGATGCGCCGTTTCGCCGCCGGGGAGGTGGATGTGCTGATCGCCACGACGGTCGTCGAGGTCGGGGTCAACGTCCCGAACGCGACCATGATGGTGATCATGGATGCCGACCGGTTCGGGGTGTCCCAGCTGCACCAGCTCCGCGGCCGGGTCGGCCGGGGCTCCGCCCCCGGCCTGTGCCTGCTGGTCAGCGAGGCGCCGGAGGGGAGCCCGGCCCGGAGCCGGCTGACCGCCGTGGCCCAGACCCTGGACGGCTTCGAGCTGTCCCGGATCGACCTGGAACAGCGGCGGGAGGGGGACGTGCTCGGCCAGGCCCAGTCAGGGGTCCGCTCCTCGCTGCGCATGCTCACCGTCATCGACGACGAAGCGGTCATCGCCGAGGCCCGTGAGGAGGCCACCGCCGTCGTCGCGGCCGACCCCGAACTCGAGGACCACCCCGAGCTCAGGACGGCGATGGACGCGCTACTCGACGCCGATCGCGAGGGCTACCTGGACAAGGGGTGAGAGCCGCCGCCGGACGGGCCCTGGGCACCGACCGCATGTCAGTGGTCGCTGGGAGAATGGACACAGTCCGAGCCGATCCCACCAGGATCGGCTGACCTGGGACATTGGGGGCTGTTTTCATGGCATTCCGTCATATCAACGAACTGCCGCTCGACGACAAGGTCTTCCGCATCGAACTCGCCAGCGAGGACGACTCCGTGGTCACCCTCACCCTCACCGGCTGGCGCGAGGACGCGCCCGAGCGGCTCACCGCATCCGGCGCGCTCACCCTGCCCCTCAGCGAAGTTCCCCGGCTGCGCCTGGCGCTCAACCGCGCGTTGCGCGCTCTGGCGCTGGTCGCGGACGTCTCCGAGCCCATACCCGACCGGGACGTCCTGCGCGAGCTGTTCCCCGGTCACGGCGCCCCCTGGGTGCCCCAACACGAGGAGGACCTCACCGCCCGCTTCCACGCCGGCGAGACCATAGCCAGGACGGCGGCCCGCTTCGGCCGGACCCCCGACTCGGTGCGGGCGAAGCTCCGCGAACTCGGACACGACCCGCGCCGCCCCGACTACTGCCCGCCCGACGGCTGTCTGTCCTGGTCCCGCTACGTCTCCCCCGCCCTGGTCGGAGTAGCCCGGGGGACCGTGGAGAAGGACGGCGGTGGGCGGACCGAGCCCGGTGGCTCCCCCGCGGCCGGCGGCAGCGGGCCTCGGACCGCCTGACGGCATATCGTTGGACCGAAGACGAGCGTGACGGGGAGGGCGGCCGCCCTCCCCGTCCCACCGCGAAGGACGACACCCATGCCCCGCCTGATCGCCGGAACCGCCGGTGGACGCCGTCTGGCCGTCCCACCGGGCCGCGGTACCCGTCCCACCTCCGACCGGGCGCGTGAAGGCCTGTTCTCCACCTGGGAGTCGCTCCTCGGCACGCTCCGCGGGGCCAGAGTGCTCGACGTCTACGCGGGCTCCGGTGCGGTGGGGCTGGAGGCGCTCTCCCGCGGGGCGAGCCGGGTCCTGCTGCTGGAGGCCGACCAGCGGGCTGCCCGCACCCTGCGGGAGAACGTCCGCGTGGTGGGCCTCGCGGGTGCCGAGATCCGCACCGGCAGGGCCGAGCAGCTGGTCGCCGGGGCCTGCCCCGACGAGCCGTACGACGTCGCCTTCCTGGATCCGCCCTACGACCTCTCCGACGGCGAACTGGGCGAGATACTCATCACACTGCGCGGTGGACTCTGGCTTGCCGAGGATGCCCTGGTCACCGTGGAACGCAGCACCAGGGGCGGGGAGTTCGGCTGGCCGGTCGGCTTTCACGGGGTGCGGTCCCGTCGCTATGGCGACAGCACGCTTTGGTACGGTCGCGCAGTTTCGACGCGCACCGACCCGATCAACCCGAGCGTGTCATGACCAGACCGGAGAGCGAGGAACCTCTTTTGCTGCGCCGTGCCGTCTGTCCGGGGTCGTTCGACCCCGTGACCAATGGACATCTGGACATCATCGCCCGCGCTTCCAAGCTGTACGACGTCGTACACGTCGCCGTGATGATCAACAAGTCGAAGAAGGGCCTCTTCTCCGTGGAGGAGCGGATGGACCTGCTGCGGCGTGTCACCGCCGAGTACGGCAACGTCGAGGTCGAATCGTTCCACGGCCTGCTGGTGGACTTCTGCAAGGCGCGGGACATCCCCGCGATCGTCAAGGGGCTGCGCGCGGTCAGCGACTTCGACTACGAGCTCCAGATGGCGCAGATGAACAACGGCCTGTCAGGGGTGGAGACGCTGTTCGTCCCGACCAACCCCACCTACAGCTTCCTCTCCTCCAGCCTGGTCAAGGAGGTCGCGGCCTGGGGAGGGGACATCGGCCACCTGGTCCCTCCCGTCGTCCTGCGGGCGCTCTCCGACCGGCTGGCCGAACGTCGGTAGGCTTGGCGGTGTGACCTCAGCCGCCGGGACTCCGCTGACGCTCTGTCAGGTAGTCTCCGGCGGCGGCGCGGTGGCCGTACAGTCGTCTCGAAGCGGCTCGACCCCGCCCCGATGTGTTCCCGCCCGAGAGAGCAGCCACCATGGACGTGCAGAAGAAGCTCGATGAGATCGTCGAGGCGGTCAGCAGCGCCCGATCCATGCCGATGTCGGCCTCCTGCGTGATCAACCGAGCCGAGCTGCTCGAGCAGCTCGAGGAGGTCCGCAACGCGCTTCCCGGCTCGCTCGCCCAGGCCGAGGAACTGCTCGGCGGGCGGGAGCGGATGGTCGAGGAGGCGCAGCGGGAAGCCGAGCGCATCATCGAGTCGGCGCACGCCGAACGGGGCTCGCTCATCTCGGGTACCGAGGTGGCGCGGCAGTCGCAGAACGAGGCCGAGCGGATCCTCGCGGAGGCCCGCCGGGAGGCTGAGGAGATCCGGGCCGAGGCCGACGACTACGTCGACAGCAAGCTCGCCAACTTCGAGGTCGTCCTCACCAAGACCATCGGTTCGGTCGACCGGGGCCGGGAGAAGCTCCTCGGTCGGGGGCCGGGGCTGGACGACCAGGGCTACGAGGACGAGGAGGCGCCGGAGCGCAGCGCCGACCCCGAGATACTGCGGGAGCGCGCGGACGCCTACGTCGACACCAAGCTGGGTGCCTTCGAGGCCGTCCTCACCAAGACCCTGGACGCGGTGGGCCGAGGCCGCCAGAAGCTGCACGGCCGGCGGCCGATCGACGACCTGGGGGCGCACCTGGCGGCCCAGGGCGAGGCCGCCCGGCAGCACGGGGCCGGGAGCGACGCCGACTACCTGGCGGATCTCGCCGGGGCCAAGGAGCAGCCCGGTCCGGTCGCCCGCGAATCCAGCCCCCCGGCCGAGCAGCCGCAGCCGGCACCGGCGCAGCAGCCGGCCCCCGCGGCCGGCCAGCAGGACTACTACACACCGGTGGCGGGCTACCAGCAGGAGCCGTACGGCGGTTACCAGAGCGGCTACCCGCAGCAGGAGGCCTACGGCTACCAGGGGGGCTACCAGCAGGAGAGTTACGGCTACCCCGAGTATTCGCAGCAGCACGCGTACGGGCAGGGGGGGGAGTACTCCCAGCAGCCGGACCAGTACCAGCAGGGTGCCCAGTACCCGCAGCAGCCGGAGGGATACCCGCAGCAGACCGGTGCGCTGGACGAGACAAGCCTGTTCGACACCGCCATGATCGACCTGAACCAGTTGCAGCAGTACGACCAGCGCGGACACTGACTCCGCCGCCGGTCCGAATTGGGCCATCCTCGGCCCGTCCAGTATCCTGATTCTTCGATCGTGCGCAGACCCTCGATCTCCCCCTGTCCTGACGCATTCCGTGCCGGGTGGGGTGGACGGAACCACAGCGTAGAAAGCAGGAAGCCCTGAACGCGCGCCTCGACCACCGGAACCCCCTCGTGTTCGACACGCACGAGCTGGGGCGGCGTCCTGGTGCCATGCAGCGGCTCTCCCGCTCCGTGGAAGCCCCCGCCGACCTCGGTGTCGAGGTCATCGGGGTGCCCGCCGGCGCCACTGTGGAACTGGACCTCCGCCTCGAGTCGGTCGTGGAAGGGGTGCTCGTCACGGGTACCGCCCGTGCGCCGCTCGCGGGGGAGTGCGTAAGGTGTCTGGAGCCGCTCGAGCAGGAGCTCGAGGTGGACTTCCAGGAGATGTTCTCCTATCCCGATGCCGACAGCCGACTCCGCCAGGCGGAGCCGGAGGAGGACACCGAGGAGGAGACCTTCTTCGTCGAGGACGGTCTGTTCGACCTCGAACCCGTACTCCGGGACGCGGTGGTGCTCGCGCTGCCGTTGCGACCGGTGTGTCGGGAGGACTGCCCGGGACTGTGCTCCGAATGCGGTGCGCGGCTCGCGGAGGAGCCGGACCACCAGCACCACGATGCCGTCGACATCCGTTGGGCGGCACTGCAGGGACTCGCCGGGACCAATCAGGACGGCGAGAAGGACGACGTCAGCGGCCCCGAACCGGGAGCCGACGAGAAGCAGGAGAAGTAGCCGTGGCTGTTCCGAAGCGGAAGATGTCGCGCAGCAACACGCGCCACCGCCGGTCGCAGTGGAAGGCTGCGGTCCCCACTCTGGTGTCGTGCGAGCGCTGCCATGAGCCGAAGCAGCAGCACATCGCGTGCCCCAGCTGCGGCACCTACAACCGCCGTCAGGTCCTCGAGGTCTGATCGGCGGGTGAGAGGCTCCATGTCAGACGCCAAAACGCCGAAGAAGGCGCCGCAGGCGGACACGGCCTCGTCCCACACGGTCCTGGAAGGGCGGCTCGGATACCAGATCGAGTCCGCCCTTCTGGTGCGTGCGCTGACCCATCGTTCCTTCGCCTACGAGAACGGCGGTCTGCCCACCAACGAGCGGCTCGAGTTCCTCGGGGACTCGGTGCTCGGCCTGGTGGTCACCGACACGCTGTACCGCGGCCACCCGGACCTGCCCGAGGGGCAGCTGGCCAAACTGCGGGCGGCGGTGGTCAACTCGCGAGCCCTGGCGGAGGTGGGCCGCGGCCTCGACCTGGGGGCCTTCATCCGGCTCGGCCGGGGCGAAGAGGGCACCGGCGGCCGGGACAAGGCGTCGATCCTCGCGGACACCCTTGAAGCAGTGATCGGCGCCGTCTATCTCGACCAGGGACTGGAAGCGGCGTCGGAGCTGGTGCACCGGCTCTTCGACCCGCTGATCGAGAAGTCCTCCAGCCTCGGTGCCGGCCTGGACTGGAAGACCAGCCTCCAGGAGCTGACCGCTACGGAGAGCCTGGGCGTCCCCGAGTACCTGGTCAGCGAGACCGGGCCGGACCACGAGAAGACCTTCACGGCTGCAGCCCGCGTCGGTGGTGTCGCGTACGGCACCGGCACGGGCCGCAGCAAGAAGGAAGCCGAGCAGCAGGCCGCCGAAGCCGCCTGGCGGGCGATCCGGGAGGCCGGTGAGAACGCGGCGGCCGAGGCCGGAGAGGCCGGAGAGGCCGGCGAGGCCGGAGAGGCCGGTGCGCCGGCTCCGGAGAGCGGGGCGGACGGGGACGCGCAGCGCGCCGCGAGCCCGGGTGCCCCCACCCCCGAGGCGGCGGAGCCGGGATAGGCGGTCGTGTGACCGGGCGCCGCCGGTGCCCGCTGTACCTCAGCTCCCGGAGGGATCTCCGGGAGCTGAGCCGTGTCACACGCCCCTGACGAGGAGAGGAACCGATGCCCGAGCTGCCCGAGGTCGAGGTGGTCCGAAGGGGCCTGGAGCGCTGGGTGAGCGGCCGCACCATCGCGACCGCCGAGGTGCTGCACGCTCGGGCGATCCGCCGTCACCAGGCCGGTGCGACCGACTTCACGGACCGACTCCGGGGCCGCACGGTCGGCCCGGCCCGCCGGCGCGGCAAGTACCTCTGGCTGCCGTTGGGGCAGACCCCGCAGCCGGGTGCGGCTGCCGACCCGGCCGACGGCATCGGAGCGGTGCTCGACCCGGTCGGGCGGGCCGTGGCCGCCCCGGGACCCGCGGCCGGGGCAGGGGAGTCCCTCCTCGGACACCTCGGTATGAGCGGCCAGTTGCTGGTCCAGCCCGAGGACGCCCCCGACGAGACCCATCTGCGGGTCCGACTGCGCTTCGCCGACGACACCGGAACGGAGCTGCGCTTCGTGGACCAGCGGACCTTCGGCGGGCTGTCGCTGCACGACTGGGCCCCCGGTGCTGAGGACGGTCTGCCCAGCGCGATCGCCCATATCGCCCGCGACCCGCTGGACCCGGAGTTCGACGAGAGCACCTTCCACACCGCCCTGCGTCGGCGGCGCACCACCGTCAAACGGGCGCTCCTCGACCAGTCGCTCATCAGCGGCGTGGGCAACATCTACGCCGACGAGGCGCTCTGGCGGGCCAGACTCCACTTCGACCGGCCGACCGCCACCCTCACCCGTCCGCGCACCCTCGAACTGCTGGGCCACGTCCGCGATGTGATGCGAGCGGCACTGGCGGCCGGCGGCACCAGCTTCGACGCCCTCTACGTCAACGTGAACGGTGAATCCGGCTACTTCGAGCGTGCCCTGGACGCCTACGGACGGGAGGACGAGCCCTGCCGGCGCTGCGCAGCGCCGATACGGCGGCGTCCGTGGATGAACCGGTCGAGCTACTTCTGCCCCCGCTGCCAGCGGCCCCCCGTCGTTCGTCGAGCGGCCTGAACGCGGCCGGCTCCCGGTGTCCCGGCCGGTGCCACTCCCTGAGTGCCGACGGTGCGCCGTCCGAGTAGCGTGCCCCCTATGAACGAAGACGTCCGCCTCACCGTCTGGGTCCGAGGAGCCGTCCAGGGGGTGGGGTTCCGCTGGTACACCAGAGCGAACGCGCTCGAGATCGGCGAGCTCTCAGGATTCGCCTCGAACCTCGAAGACGGCCGGGTGCAGATCGTGGCCGAAGGGCCGCAGCCGAAGTGCCAGCGGTTGCTGGAGTGGCTCAGGGTGGGTGACACGCCCGGTCGGGTGGACGGGGTGACCGAGATTTGGGACACACCACGCGGCGGATACCAAGGCTTCTCGATTCACTGAAAAGCGCCACGAATCGAAAACAAGTCCGATTCTCCGCTGCGGGCGGGTTGCCGGGCCGGGGTGCCGGACAGAGATCAACAAAGCGCGAATGGCCTGGTGGTTGCCAAGGAGGCGCTGTCATGCGAGGCTGCCTGACTAAGAATGATCTAGACGCCCCACGGACCGGGAATGATCAGCGAATGGCGGCCGACCGAGAGATCCGCCGCCCCCGAGCCGCGCGATGCCCGCGGCCGTCCGAGTGTACGGGGTGTGATCGTGTTGACCGTCAAACCATTTGGTGAGATTCTGGAATCCCCCCGCACCCTACCTGTTTGACATCGAGAACACTGGTGATGGCAGACACCGGGTGCGTTTCCCTCACGACCCACACCGCTTCGGTCGGTCACTCATTGTGGAGGACCATCCATCATGGCAAAGGCGCTTCTCGGCTACGTCGGCGGTTCCGACCCGCGACTCATCTCCGAGATGCGACGGCTCCAGCAGCGCGTTCAGGACCTGGAATCCGAGCTCGTCCGGATGCAGGCTGAGAACGAAGCCCTGTCGGCCGCCGCCCATCACGGAGACTCGCTGCTCGGTGGTATGGACATCGACGTATCCCAGGCGGAGCCTGCGCTCACCTGACCTGTACCCCAGGCCGGTCGCGCGGGGCAACTGCCTGAGACCCTGCAAGGGACGCTTCGGCGTCCCTTCTTTCTTGCGCCCCTGCCGTCCGATGCTCCTCCCTCCATCGTCTGATGTGCCCTGCGCCTTCCCCGGTGAAACCGAAAGGGGAGTCGCTCGAAGAAAACACCGCGGCCCGCGGACCGCCGAAGAGGGCGACACTCGGGGACAAGCGGGAGGTAAAGTCCAGCGGCGTGCATCTCAAAGCTCTGACGCTGCGCGGGTTCAAATCCTTCGCCTCCGCCACGACACTGCGGTTCGAGCCCGGTATCACCTGCGTGGTGGGCCCCAACGGCTCCGGCAAGTCCAATGTCGTGGACGCGCTGTCGTGGGTGATGGGCGAGCAGGGAGCGAAATCCCTCCGCGGCGGCAAGATGGAGGATGTGATCTTCGCCGGGACCACCGGCCGTCCGCCGCTGGGCCGCGCCGAAGTCTCCCTCACCATCGACAATTCCGATGGTGCGCTGCCAATCGACTACGCCGAAGTCACCATTACCCGGATCATGTTCCGCAACGGCGGCAGCGAGTACCAACTCAACGGCGACACATGCCGACTGCTCGATATTCAGGAGCTGCTGTCCGATTCGGGTATCGGCCGGGAGATGCACGTCATCGTCGGGCAGGGCCAGCTCGACTCCGTGCTGCACGCCGACCCGATGGGCCGACGGGCCTTCATCGAGGAGGCGGCCGGCGTCCTCAAACACCGCAGGCGCAAGGAGAAGGCGCTGCGGAAACTCGACGCGATGCAGGCCAACCTGGCGCGTGTCCAGGACCTCACCGACGAACTGCGGCGACAGCTCAAACCACTCGGCCGGCAGGCGGCCGTGGCCCGCCGGGCAGCCGTCATCCAGGCGGATCTCCGAGACGCCCGGCTGCGGCTCCTCGCCGACGACCTCGTCACGCTGCGCGAGGCGCTGCGCGCCGAACTCGCTGACGAGGCGGCGCTCAAGGAGCGCAAGGAAGCGGCGGAGGAGGCGTTGGACGCGGCGCAGCGGCGCGAGGCCGCTCTGGAGGAGAGGGTGCGTGAGCTGTCCCCGCGGCTCCAGAAGGCCCAGCAGACCTGGTACGAACTCTCCCAACTGGCCGAGCGGGTGCGCGGCACCATCGGACTGGCCGACGCACGCGTCAAGAGCGCCGGCAACGCACCGGTCGAGGAGCGCCCTGGCCGGGACCCCGAGGACCTTGAGCGCGAGGCGGCCCGGATCAGGGAACAGGAGGCGGAGCTGGAGGCCGCACTGGAAGCGGCCCAGCGGGCACTGGAGGACACCGTCGCCCACCGTGCGGAGTTGGAACGCGAGCTGGCGCGCGAAGAACGCCGGTTGAAGGACGTCGCGCGGAGCATCGCCGACCGGCGCGAAGAACTGGCCAGGTTGCAGGGGCGGGTCAACGCCGCCCGGAGCCGGGCGGGTTCGGCGCACGCCGAGATCGGCCGGCTGTCGGAGGCCCGCGAGGCGGCGGCCCAGCGGGCGGTGGCCGCACAGGAGGAGTACGAGCAGCTCAAGGCCGAGGTCGCCGGGCTCGACGCCGAGGACGAGGAGTTGACCGGTCGCCATGAGGAGGCCAAGGCCCGTCTGGCGGAGAGTGAGGACGCGCTGAACCAGGCTCGAGAAGCCCTCACCGCGGCGGAGCGGAAGCAGGCCGCCACCGCCGCCCGCCGGGAGGCTCTGGCCCTGGGGCTGCGCCGGAAGGACGGCACCGCAGCGCTGCTCGGCGAAACCGACCGGATCGCCGGCCTGCTCGGGCCGGCCGCCGAACTGCTCACCGTCGCGCCGGGTTTCGAGGTTCCGGTCGCAACCGCCCTGGGCGCGGCGGCCGACGCGGTGGCCGTGGCCGACCCGGCGACCGCCGCCGAAGCGCTGCGGCTGCTGCGGACGGCGGACGCGGGGCGCGCCGCCCTGCTGCCGGGCACGGCACAGGCGGGCGCGGACGGGGAACTCTCGGCAGTTCCGGCCGCGCGGAGTGGCTCAGCCGCGGTGTCGGCGGAGGGGTTTCCCGGCCAGGCGACGGATTCCCCCGCCGGCACGGCGGGGAGCGGACCGCGGGAGGAAGTCGGCAGCCGTTCCGACGCGGAGACACCCGCCGCAGCCACCGGGCCGCCTTCCGCCGAGTCGGCGGACACCGCCCCGGAGCCAGGTGGGCAGCAGGCCGCCGCGGCCGTCGCCCAGGGCAGCGTCAGGGAGGCCGCCGAGTTGGTGAGCGGTCCGCCGGAGCTCATGCCCGCGGTACGGCGCTTGTTGGAGCGGGTGGTGGTGGTCGACACCCTGCGGGACGCGGAGGAACTGGTGGCCGGCAGCCCGTGGCTGACCGCCGTCACGGCGGACGGCGACCTGTTCGCGGCGCACTACGCGCAGGGGGGCTCGGCCGGAGCGCCCAGCCTGCTCGAGGTGCAGGCGTCCGTCGACGAAGCCGAGGCCGAGTTGGAGGAGTTGGCCGAACGGTGCGCTGAGCTGTCCGCCGGACAGCAGCGCGCGGAAGCGGAGCGTGCCCGGTGCGCCGCGCTCCTCGAGGAGTTGTCGGCTCGGCGAAGCGCCGCGGACCGGGAGAAGTCGGCCGTCGCGCAGGCGCTGGGGCGGCTGGCGGGCCAGGCCCGGGCGGCGGCCGGTGAGGCGGAGCGGGCTGCCGAGGCCGCGGCCCGGGCCGAGGAAGCGCTGGCACGCGCGACCGAGGAGGCCGAGGAACTCGAGGAACGACTGCGGACCGCCGAGGAGATGCCGGCCGAGGAGGAGCCGGACACCTCGGTGCGGGACCGGCTCGCCGCCGACGGCGCCAACGCCAGGCAGACCGAGATGGAAGCCCGGCTGCAGGCGCGTACCCACGAAGAGCGTGCCAAGGGGCTCGCGGGCCGCGCGGACTCGCTGGACCGGGCCGCCAGGGCCGAGCGAGCGGCCCGGGCCAGGGCCGAGCAGCGCCGGGCCAGGCTCCGGCACGAGGTGTCGGTGGCCTCCGCGGTCGCCGACGGAGCGCGCCAACTGCTCTCACACGTCGAGGCGTCGCTGGTCCGGGCCGAGTCGGAACGCCTGGAGGCGGAGCGCACCAAGGCGGAGTGGGAGGCGGCCCTGACCACCGAGCGCGACCAGGCCCGCATGCTCAAGAGCGAGCTGGACAAGCTGACGGGCTCGGTGCACCGGGGCGAGGTGCTGGGGGCTGAGAAGCGGCTGCGGATCGAGCAGCTGGAGGCCAGGGCACTGGAGGAGTTCGGCGTCGAGCCGGCCGGCCTGGTCGCCGAGTACGGCCCGGATCAACTGGTGCCGCCGTCCTCGGCCGGCGATCACCCGAGCCGTCCCGAGGACGGGGCCGGCGAGGCTGCCGACGGTGAGACGGAGGGGGCGGCGGAAGATCAGCCGGGCCGGCCCTACGTCAGGGCGGAACAGGAGAAGCGGCTCAAGGCGGCCGAGCGGGCCTACCGGCAGCTCGGGAAGGTCAACCCGCTCGCCCTGGAGGAGTTCGCCGCCCTGGAGGAGCGGCACAAGTTCCTTACCGAACAACTCGAGGACCTCAAGAAGACCCGCGCCGACCTGCTGCGCGTGGTCAAGGAGGTCGACGAACGGGTGGAGCAGGTCTTCACCGAGGCCTACCGGGACACCGCCGCCGAGTTCTCAGGGGTCTTCTCCCGCCTCTTCCCGGGCGGTGAGGGCCGGCTGGTCCTCACGGACCCGGACAACATGCTCACCACGGGGGTGGACGTCGAGGCGCGGCCACCCGGAAAGAAGGTGAAGCGGCTCTCCCTGCTGTCCGGCGGCGAGCGGTCGCTGACGGCGGTGGCCCTGCTGGTGTCGATCTTCAAAGCCCGGCCCAGTCCGTTCTACGTGATGGACGAGGTGGAGGCAGCGCTCGACGACACCAACCTGCAGCGACTGATCCGCATCATGGAGGAGTTGCAGGAGAGTTCCCAGCTGATCGTGATCACCCACCAGAAGCGGACGATGGAGGTCGCGGACGCGCTTTACGGTGTCTCGATGCAGGGAGACGGGGTCTCCAAAGTGATCAGTCAGCGGTTGCGCTGACGAAACCCGGACGCCGCCCGGGCGAGCCGAGCACGGCGGAGCGCCCGGGCGGAGGCCGGTCGACCATACTGAGGGCGTTATGGAAATCGTCATCCTTGCTGTAGTCATCGCCGTGGTCGTCATCGGTGCGATCAGCGGCCTCGTGATCGGTACGCGCAGGCGCAAGCAGCCGCCCGAGAAGCCGACGAGCACGCCGACCATCACGGCACCGCCTGCCGAACCCCGGGTCGGTGAGGAACCCGAGACGGGGCGGGAGGAACCGCGCCGGACGATCGAAGAGGTCGATCTACCACCGAGCGGCGCGACCGTCGCCGAGGCTCCGGTCGAGGTGGCGCCGCCGCCCGCGATCGAGGTCCCGGAGCCGACCGCCGGCCGCCTGGTGCGGCTTCGCGCCCGGCTCTCCCGCTCGCAGAACACCCTGGGCAAGGGCCTGCTCACGCTCCTCTCCCGGGAACACCTCGACGAGGAGACCTGGGAGGAGATCGAGGACACCCTGCTCACCGCCGACGTCGGAGTGACTCCCACCCAGGAGCTCGTGGAGCGGCTGCGGGAGCGGGTGAAGGTGCTCGGCACCAGGAGCCCGGAGGAACTGCGTGTCCTCCTCCGGGAGGAGCTGCTGAAGCTCGTCGGTACGGAGCAGGACCGCGGCGTCCGCACCGAGGGCGGTCTGGACGTACCGGCCACGGTCATGGTCGTCGGAGTCAACGGGACGGGTAAGACGACGACCACCGGCAAACTCGCCCGGGTGTTGGTGGCCGACGGCCGCAGCGTGGTTCTCGGGGCGGCCGACACCTTCCGGGCTGCCGCCGCTGACCAGTTGCAGACCTGGGGCGAGCGGGTGGGCGCCCGGACGGTCCGCGGCCCGGAGGGCGGGGACCCGGCGTCGGTCGCCTTCGACTCGGTCAAGGAAGGGATCGCCGAGGGGGCCGACGTGGTGCTCATCGACACCGCCGGCCGGCTGCACACGAAGGCCGGGCTCATGGATGAGCTGGGCAAGGTCAAGCGGGTGGTTGAGAAGCACGGACCGCTCGACGAGGTGCTCCTGGTGCTGGACGCCACCACGGGGCAGAACGGCCTGGTCCAGGCGCGGGTCTTCGCCGAGGTGGTCGACATCACGGGCATCGTGCTCACCAAGCTGGACGGTACCGCCAAGGGCGGCATCGTGATCGCCGTGCAGCGCGAACTCGGGGTGCCGGTGAAGCTCATCGGTCTGGGCGAGGGGGCAGATGATCTCGCACCGTTCGAGCCGGAAGCCTTCGTCGACGCGCTGATCGGCGGTTGAGCGGCGGCGGGCGCCGCAGATCGCCGCCGCCCCCGAGACACCGCGGGCCGCCCCCTCCACCGAGTGGGGCGGCCCGATCTCATGAAGGACCGGACTCCGGGTGACGGGGCGCTGGGCGCTCCGGGCCGTACGGCCCCGTCCGGTCAGCTCCTCGACCGGTGGCAGACATAGGCGAGGGTCCCCAGCAGCAGCCGGGCCTGCGGCGGCTGTACCGCGCTGTCCAGCGTCGGCGCCCGCAGCCACCGAACCGGACCGCGACCCGCCAGGTCGGACGGCGGAGCGGTGATGTGGTTGCCCGTCCCCAGACACCGCAGATCGAGGTCGGCGTCGTCCCACCCCATCCGGTAGAGCAGCTCCGGCAGCGCGGCCGCGGCACCCGGCGCCACGAAGAACTGGACCCGGCCGAGCGGCGTCACGGTGATGGGGCCGAGCGGCAGACCCATCCGCTCCAGTCGGACGAGGGCGCGCCGACCGGCCGGTTCGGAGACCTCGATGACGTCGAAGGAGCGGCCCACCGGCAGCAGCACGGTGGAGCCCGGCGCCGCGGTCCAGGCTCCGGCGACCTCGGCCAGGGTGGTCCCCGCCTTCACCTCCCGGGCCGTTCGCAGTGGGTGCGCGCCGGGCAAGGGGCAGTGCGCCGCCCCACAGGAGCATTGGACGGGGCCGTCCTCGCCCCCGGAGCTCCGGGCCCGTGCCCCCGGGACCACATCCCACCCCCACAAGGCGGTGTACTCCGCCACCACGGTGGATTCCGGCGGGCGGGAACGCCGCCGTACGCCGGAACGCAGGTCCCGGATGCCGCCGATCGTGAAGCCCATGCCTCCTCCAACGGTGATCCGAGCGAGTGGTTACGATCCGCAGTCACGTGTGACGGAGAGTGTTGGCTGCTCGCCGGCCGGCTCGAGCGCCGGGTCCGGAGGGCGCGGACCAGGGTGTGGGAGAGGCGGACGTGGAGCGAGGAGGCGGTGTCGACATACGGACAACTCGCCCGGGTTTCGCGGGGGGACAGTCCCAGTGAAGCGTTAAGCGCGAAGGAGGGGTTCATTCGAAGGGGTGGCGAATGGTGGCGTTTTCTGGGACCGGGGGCCGAAAGAGTGACGGCGGCGCTACGTTCTGTTGCATGAGACTCCGGAATGTCACGCGGGTTTATGCCAGTTCTGGTGACTGCGGAGTACCCCTTCCGAGCAGGACCCCGTATTGCTTCGGCGGTCCTGGTCTGCGGGAGCCCTCGAGCGGACAGACTCCGGGGAGGCGAGGGAACGTGCGGCCTCCCACCGCCGCACGGCGATCCGGTGGGGACGGCGCGAACGGGAGGGCGCTCCGGTGGTCGGCGGCGGTGACGGTATGAACCCCGGAAAGTGCCCGAACGAGCAGTTGACCTCCTGGTTCCTGCGCAGTGGCTGGTCGAAGGGCGAACTCGCGAGGCAGGTGAACCGGCGCGCTCGGCAGCTCGGGGCCCACCACGTCAGTACGGACACCTCCAGGGTCCGCCGCTGGCTCGACGGAGAACAGCCGCGGGAGCCGATCCCGCGGATCCTGTCGGCCCTGTTCTCGGAGCGCTTCGGCTGCGGGGTGGCGGTCGAGGACCTCGGCCTGCGGCAGGAACACCGGCCGTCCTCCGCCTCCGGCGTCGACCTGCCCTGGACGGGACCGGAGACGGTCTCGATGATCAGCGAGTTCACCCGCAGCGACCTGATGCTGGGACGGCGCGGCTTCCTCGGCGGCGCGCTGTCCGTGTCCGCCGGCCCGTCGCTGGTCGAACCCATGCAGCGCTGGTTGGCCCCGGCGGGCCAGCCGCCCGGGCCGTGGGACGGCCCGGCCGCGGCCCAGTCCCGGGAGCGGCCCCGGCGCCCGCCGCGCCTCTCGGAACCGGAGCTGGATCTGCTGGAGGCCGCCACGGTGATGTTCCGGCGGTGGGACGCGCAGTGTGGGGGAGGGCTGCGGCGGAAGGCGGTGGTCGGCCAACTGCACGAGGTGATGGAGCTGCTGCACGAGCCGCAGCCGCCTGCAGTCTCCCGGCGGCTGTTCCGGGTAGCCGCCGAACTCTCCGGGCTGGCGGGGTGGATGAGCTACGACATCGGTCTCCAGCCCACCGCCCAGAAGTACTTCGTGCTGGCTCTGCACGCGGCGAAGGAGGCCGAGGACCGGCCGCTCGGCTCGTACCTGCTCTCCAACATGAGCCGGCAGATGATCCACCTGGGGCGCCCGGAGGACGCCCTCGAACTGATCCACCTGGCGCAGTACGGCAGCCGGGACTGCTCCACCGCCCGCACTCAGGCCATGCTCTACGCGGTGGAGGCCCGCGCGTACGCCAACACCGGTGCGCCCAGCAGGTGCAAGCGTGCCGTCCGGATGGCCGAGGACGCCTTCGAGGAGTCGACGGAGAGCGGCGCCGAGGCCGACCCGGACTGGATCCGCTTCTTCACGGAGGCGGAGCTGAAGAGTGAGAACGCCCACTCCTATCGCGACCTCGCCTATGTGGCGGGGCGCAGCCCCACCTACGTCTCGCTCGCCGAGCCCCTGATGGCGAGGGCGGTCGAGCTCTTCCGCCACGACGAGGTGCATCGCCGGTCCTACGCGCTGAACCTCATCGGCATGGCTACGGTGCACCTTCTGCGGCGTGAACCGGAACACTCGGCCACCCTGGTGGAGCAGGCGCTGCCGGTAGCCAGCCGGGTGCGCTCGGAGCGCGTCAACACCAGGCTGCGCAAGACCGTCGAGCAGGCCACCCGGGAGTTCGGCGGGGTGGCCGAGGTGATCGAACTCACCCACCGGCTCAACCGCTACCTCCCCGAAACCGCACCTGCCACGCAGGCGGTCTGACCGGGGTCGGGGGCGGGCGATCGCGCCGGCGGTGCCCCGCGGTGAAGACCGCACCGGGGCCGGGCGGATACCCTTGGGGGTCAACCGCTCTCCGTCACCGATCCGAGGATTCGCGACCGCCGTGTTCGACACTCTTTCTGACCGCCTCGCAGCGACGTTCAAGAACCTCCGGGGCAAGGGCCGTCTGTCCGAGGCGGACATCGACGCCACGGCCCGCGAGATCCGTATCGCCCTGCTCGAGGCCGATGTCGCCCTGCCCGTGGTGCGCGCCTTCATCAAGCAGGTAAAGGAGCGGGCCCTCGGAGCCGAGGTCTCCAAGGCCCTCAACCCGGCGCAGCAGGTCATCAAGATCGTCAACGAGGAACTGGTCGGTATCCTCGGCGGCGAGACCCGCCGGCTGCGTTTCGCCAAGACCCCGCCGACGGTCATCCTCCTGGCCGGCCTCCAGGGTGCGGGCAAGACCACCCTCGCCGGGAAGCTGGGCCGCTGGCTCAAGGCGCAGGGCCACACGCCGCTGCTGGTCGCCTGTGACCTCCAGCGTCCGAACGCCGTCAACCAGTTGTCGGTCGTCGGTGAGCGCGCCGGGGTCGCGGTCTACGCGCCGGAGCCGGGCAACGGGGTGGGCGACCCGGTCAAGGTGGCTGCCGACTCGGTCGACTACGCCAAGGGCAAGCAGCACGACGTGGTCATCGTCGACACCGCCGGACGGCTCGGCATCGACGAGGAACTGATGCGGCAGGCGGCGGACATCCGGGACGCCGTCCGCCCGGACGAGATCCTCTTCGTGGTCGACGCCATGATCGGACAGGACGCGGTGAACACCGCCGAGGCCTTCCGCGACGGCGTCGGCTTCGACGGAGTGGTCCTCTCCAAACTGGACGGCGACGCGCGCGGTGGCGCCGCGCTCTCCGTGGCGCATGTCACCGGGCGCCAGATCATGTTCGCCTCCAACGGCGAGAAGCTGGACGACTTCGACGCTTTCCACCCCGACCGGATGGCCTCCAGGATCCTCGGGATGGGCGATCTGCTCAGCCTCATCGAGAAGGCCGAGCAGACCTTCAGCCAGGCCGAGGCCGAGAAGATGGCCTCCAAGCTGGCGAAGGGCCCCAAGGAGTTCACCCTGGAGGACTTCCTGGCGCAGATGGAGCAGGTCCGGAAGATGGGCTCGATCTCCAAGCTGCTCGGAATGCTGCCGGGGATGGGCGAGATGAAGGATCAGATCAACAACCTCGACGAGCGGGACGTCGACCGCACCGCCGCGATCATCAAGTCGATGACCCCGGCCGAGCGGCAGGACCCGCACATCATCAACGGCTCTCGCCGGGCCCGCATCGCCAGGGGCTCGGGCGTCGAGGTCAGCGCGGTGAAGAGCCTGGTGGAGAGGTTCTTCGAGGCTCGCAAGATGATGTCCAAGATGGCGCAGGGCGGCGGCATGCCGGGGATGCCGGGGATGCCGGGCGCACCGGGAGGTGGCGCCCGGAAGAAGAAGCAGCAGAAGGCGGCCAAGGGCAAGCGGCGCAGCGGTAACCCGATGAAGCGGAAGGCCGAGGAACAGGCCGCCGCGGAGCGGCGGGCGGCCGGGGCGGCTCAGGGGAGCCCGTTCGGCGGGGGCGGTGCCGAGGCCGACTCCTTCGAGCTGCCGAAGGAGTTCCGGGACATGCTCCCGCCCTCGGAGAAGTAACGGGGTGTAGGCTGACTGTCGCGGACCGTCAGTCGGTGGATGTGTTGCGGCCGGTCGCCGACGGCCGGCCGCTCCCGAGTTCCCATTTCAGTGTTGCGTGGGTCTCCAGTCGCGCCGGTTCTGCGGTTTTGTCAGCGACTGTCCTGGTGTGCCCGGGATCGCGGTGGAAGCGGCGGAGCCGCCCATCGTGCTGCTGCATGGCGTAGTAACTGACTGGTAGGTGCAAATTATTTGGGATGCCCCGGAATCGGAACACCTGGGCACTCTTGCTCGTTAAGCACGACGTGAGCACGACACCACTTGTTCTTGCCGCAGAGCTGGCCCACGCGTGGTCGGACATCCAACGACAACACCCGGAGCTGCCGGATCTCGCCGAACCCGAATCGCTGATCGGCGAGTCCTCGTCCGCATGCGGTTCCGAACTCTCCTTCGAGCGGTTGCTCCACGAGGCCGTACACGGAATCGCCGCGGCGCGCGGCGTCCGCGACACCTCCCGGGCAGGCCGCTACCACAACCGCAGATTCCTGGCGATCGCCGAGGAGCTGGGGTTGGACCACTCCGAGGAACCGCACCCGAGCAGCGGCTTCTCGCTGGTCTACCTCAGCCCCGAGGCGCGCAAGCGGTACCGCTCCACCAGTGAGCGGCTGCAGCGGGCGCTCAAGGCGTACCGCGCCGCGACCGCCGCCACCGGCAACGGCCGCAGCTTCCGCGGGCCGGCCGCGCGGCACGGCTCCTCCGGGGGCGGGGTGCGGGTCAAGGCGGTCTGCGACTGCGGGCGCAACGTCCGGGTCGTTCCCTCCGTCCTGGCGCAGGCCCCGATCGTCTGCGGTGGGTGCGGGAAGCCGTTCCGCATCCCCGAAACGGTCGCCGCCGCCTGACGGCCCGCTGTCCGGGCACCCTTGGCGCACGGCCCTCCGCCGGGGTGTGGCAGAATAATCCGCTGAGCACTCGCCAGCCGGCATGGACCCCTCTCTCCTACGGCTGACGCGTCCATCGAGCGCTTCGACCCCACAACCCCACGTGGGTGACGGCCGCGTTCAAACACGTCATAGAGCAGGAGACACCACTCCCGTGGCAGTCAAGATCAAGCTGAAGCGACTGGGCAAGATCCGGTCGCCGCACTACCGCATCGTCGTCGCCGACTCCCGTACCCGCCGCGACGGTCGGGCCATCGAGGAGATCGGTCTGTACCACCCGGTGCAGAACCCCTCCCGCATCGAGGTCAACTCCGAGCGCGTGCAGTACTGGCTGAGCGTCGGTGCGCAGCCGACCGAGTCGGTGCAGGCGATCCTCCGGGTCACCGGTGACTGGCAGAAGTTCAAGGGCCTGCCGGCTCCGGAGCCGATGCAGGTCGCCGAGCCCAAGGCCGACAAGCGCGCCGTCTTCGAGGCCGCTGCCAAGGAGTCCGCCGACGAGCCGAAGGGTGAGGCCGTCACCCCGAAGGCGAAGAAGTCGGACAAGAAGGCTGGCGACGCGGCCGAGGCCGCGGCGTCCACTGAGTCGACCGAGGCCTGAGGATGCTCGAGGAGGCCCTCGAGCACCTGGTGAGAGGGATCGTCGACAGCCCGGATGACGTGCAGGTCACCGCGCGCGACCTGCGTCGCGGGCGGGTGCTCGAAGTCCGGGTCCACCCCGAGGACCTCGGCAAGGTGATCGGCCGGAACGGCCGCACCGCGCGTGCTCTGCGCACCGTCGTAGGCGCCCTGGGCGGACGTGGGGTGCGCGTCGACCTCGTCGACGTGGACCAGATCCGCTGAGCGCTCCAGCGCCCACAGAGGCCGGGAGAGGCCAACGCCTCCCCGGCCTCTGCCGATCGTGTCCCCCGAGTCCGGGGACGTCGTACCGCCCCCGCCCCGCGGCTCGCCGGACCGGCGGTTGGCGACGGGGGCGGGAAGAAGCCGCTCAGCAAACGGAGGGAGCGCAGTGCAACTGGTAGTCGGGCGGATCGGCCGGGCCCACGGCATCAAGGGCGAGGTCACGGTCGAAGTGCGCACGGACGAGCCCGAACTGCGGCTCGCACCGGGGGCGGTCCTGGCCACCGACCCCGCCTCCGCCGGCCCGCTCGCCGTGGCGACCGGCCGGGTCCACAGCGGCCGCCTGCTGCTCAGCTTCGAAGGGGTGACCGACCGGACGGCCGCGGAGCAGCTGCGGAACACGCTCCTGATCGCCGAGGTGGATCCCGAGGAGAGCCCCGAGGACCCCGAGGAGTTCTACGACCACCAGTTGATCGACCTGGACGTCGTCACCGCCGACGGGGAGCCGGTCGGGCGGATCGTGGAGATCTCGCACCTGCCCTACCAGGACCTCCTGGTGGTACGGCGGCCCGGCGGTGGGGAGGCGCTCATCCCGTTCGTGGCCGAGGTGGTCCCCGAGGTCGACCTCGCCGAGCAGCGCATGGTCGTCACGCCGCCGCCCGGGCTGCTCGACGACGACCGGGCCGAGGCGGCCGAGCCCCCGTCCGGGACGGACGGCGTGGACCGGCCATGAGGATCGACGTCATCACGATCTTCCCCGAGTACCTGGAGCCGCTGAACGTCTCACTCGTCGGGAAGGCCCGGGCCCGTGGGCAGTTGGACGTCCGGGTGCACGACCTCCGGCGGTGGACGCACGACCGGCACCACACCGTCGACGACACCCCCTACGGGGGTGGCCCCGGAATGGTCATGAAGCCGGAGCCCTGGGGGGAAGCACTCGACTCCGTCATCGACTCGGACACGGGCGGGGCCCGGCCGACCATCGTGGTGCCCACACCCAGCGGGCGCCCGTTCACCCAGGCGCTCGCCGTGGCGCTCGCCGAGCGGCCGTGGCTGGTGTTCACACCGGCCCGCTACGAGGGCATCGACCGTCGGGTGATCGAGGAGTACGGGGCCCGCCACGAGCTGGTCGAAGTGTCCATCGGGGACTACGTGCTGGCCGGCGGGGAGGCCCCGGTGCTGGTGATCACCGAGGCGGTGGCCAGGCTGCTGCCCGGGGTGCTCGGGAACGCCGACTCCCACCGGGACGACTCCTTCGCGGCCGGCACGATGGCGGACCTCCTGGAGGGGCCGGTCTACACGAAGCCGCCGGAGTGGCGCGGCAGAGAGGTCCCCGAGATCCTGCTCAGCGGCCACCACGGCAGGGTCGCCCGCTGGCGCCGGGACGAGGCCCTGCGCCGCACGGCCGGCACCCGCCCGGACCTCATCGGGCGGGCCGACCCGGCCGGCTTCGACAAGAAGGACCGCGCGACCCTGGCCGCCCTGGGCTGGGAGGAGATGCCCGACGGCCGATTTGGGCGGTCGGGACAGGCCGTGGAAGAATAGACCGCTGCTGTGCGTCCGGTGTGCGCCCCTGCCACAGGGGGATCGCCGCCCGCCCGGCGCACCCCGCCTATCGGCGGACCCCCGACAGTCCTCCAGATCCCGTTGATGACCTGTGGCATCGACGAAGAAAGCAGACGGCATGAACCTTCTCGACAGCGTCGACTCGGCGTCGTTGCGCACCGACGTACCGGCTTTCCGCCCCGGCGACACCGTGAACGTCCACGTTCGCGTCGTGGAGGGCTCGCGCTCGCGTGTCCAGCAATTCAAGGGCGTGGTCATCCGCCGCCAGGGCTCCGGCATCCGGGAGACCTTCACCGTCCGCAAGGTGAGCTTCGGTGTCGGCGTGGAGCGGACCTTCCCGGTGCACACCCCGGTGCTGGAGAAGATCGAGGTCGTCACCCGCGGTGACGTGCGCCGCGCCAAGCTGTACTACCTGCGCGACCTCCGCGGCAAGGCCGCCAAGATCAAGGAGCGGCGCAGCAGCTGAATCGCCGGTGGTGGTCCGGAACCGGCCGGATAAACTCTCGGTTCCATGGACACCGACCGACAGCTCCCGGAGCGCGACTGCTCTCCCGACCCCGGACAGGGGCGGGAACGGCGGTCGCGCTCCGTCCGTTCTCAGCTGGGAAAGCCGGTGGACTGGCTGTACCGCGGGGGGCCGTGGAGGCGGGTAGGGGTGTTGGTCGGATGTTGCGCCGTGTTCCTCGCGCTGCTCAGCGCCTACGTGGTCCAGCCCTTCCGTATCCCGAGCGGGTCCATGGAAAACACTCTGCGGGTCGGGGACCGGGTACTGGTGAACAAGCTCGCGTACCGGTTCGGTGCCGAACCCCGCCGTGGCGATGTGGTGGTCTTCGACGGCACCGGGGTGTTCGTGCACGACCGCCCCGCGGGGGGCTCTGCGGTGATCGGAGCGATACGGGGGGTGGCCGCGGCGGTGGGGCTGGTGCAGCCGGCTGAGACCGACTACGTCAAGCGGGTCATCGCGGTCGGCGGTGACCGGGTCACCTGCTGCGACCGGCGGGGGAGGATCGAGGTGAACGGGGTCGCCCTGGAGGAGGGGGACTACCTGCACCCCGGTGACGCCCCGTCCGAGGTACCGTTCGACACCGTGGTACCGGAGGGGCGGCTCTGGGTGATGGGCGACCACCGCAGTGACTCCCGGGACTCCAGGGACCACCTCGGCGAGCCCGGTGGCGGCGTGGTCCCCGTCGACCAGGTCATCGGCAGGGCCGACTGGATCGGCTGGCCCTTCGGGCGCTGGAGCACGACACCCCGGCCCGACGGCTTCGGCGCCGTACCGGACGCCCCCGCCGCGGAAGCGGGCGGCACCCATGGGTAGACGCGGGAAGCCGAAGGACGGCAGACAGCCGGTCTCCGACGAACCGGGGGCGCAGGCATCCGAGGAACCGACCACCAACACCGGTGGCCGGGCCGAGCGCCGCAGACTCGCCAAGCGGGTCAGATGGCGCCGCCGTCGATCGGCCCTGAAGGAGATCCCGATCCTCGTCGGGGTGGCCCTGCTGATCGCCCTGGGCCTGAAGACCTTCCTGGTGCAGGCGTTCGTCATCCCCTCCGGCTCGATGGAGCAGACCATCCAGATCGGTGACCGGGTGCTGGTGGACAAGCTGACCCCGTGGTTCGGCTCCAAGCCCGAGCGGGGCGACGTCGTCGTCTTCAGGGATCCGGGCGGCTGGCTGGAGAAGGGGCAGACCGACCCGCGGGAGGCCCCGGTGGGCATCAAACAGGCGATGGGGGCGTTGACCACCATCGGACTGCTCCCGTCCGCCGATGACCAGGACCTGATCAAACGGGTGGTGGCCGTCGGTGGGGACACGGTGAAGTGCTGTGACGAGAAGGGCCGTGTCACGGTCAACGGGACGCCGCTGGTGGAGCCGTACCTCTACCCGGGGAACCGGCCGTCGGAGGTGGAGTTCGACGTGAGGGTGCCCGCTGGGCGCCTGTTCATGATGGGCGACCACCGTGCGGCCTCGGCGGACTCGCGCTACCACCTCGACGAGGAGGGCCACGGCACGATCCCCGAGAGTCTGGTGGTGGGACGCGCGGTGGCGATCGCCTGGCCGTTCGCCCACTGGAGACACCTGGAGGAACCGGCGACGTACGCTTCGGTTGCGGAGGGCGGGGAGACCGCCGCCGCGCCGGCCGGGCAGGCCCCTCTCCCGACCGCGCGGGCACAGCCCCGTGCCGGCTCCGTGGACCCGGATCCGGTCGGGAAAGTGCAAGGAAAGATTCAACTCCCGACCCCTGCGGAACTCCCGCTCGTTATGGGAGTGGTGGGCCTGCACCGGATACGGGACAGGCGGCAGCGCGATGTGAGGAGTGGATGTGGGGGATTTGGCCGTCGACGACCGATCCGGTCGCGAAGAGCCGGAAGAAGGCTCGGAGGGCCTCACCGCCCCCTCGGGTGACGGCGAGGCGAACGCTGGAGACGGCTCCGAGCCGTCCGAGGAGGAGACGCGCAAGCACCGGGCGGACGGGCAGAAGCCGCGTTCCTTCTGGAAGGAACTGCCGATCCTCATCGGTGTCGCGCTCGTGCTGGCACTCTTCATCAAGACCTGCCTGCTGCAGGCGTTCTCGATCCCCTCCGACTCGATGCAGAACACCCTGCAGCGGGGCGACCGGGTCCTGGTGGACAAGCTGACCCCGATGGCCGACAAGCTGACGCCGTGGGTCGACTCCAGCCCGAAGCGCGGTGAGGTGGTCGTCTTCCATGATCCGGGCGGCTGGCTGGGGGAGACCGCCGTACCCGAGTCCGGGCCGATCGCCAGGGGTATCCAGGCAGCGCTGAGCTTCATCGGGCTGATGCCCTCCGCGGAGGAGCAGGACCTGATCAAACGGGTGATCGCGGTCGGTGGTGACACGGTCGAGTGCAAGGGCGGCGACAACCCGGTCAAGGTGAACGGCAAGGCGCTCGACGAGCCGTACCTCTACCCGGGGAGTACTCCCTGCGGGGACAAGCCGTTCGGACCGCTGAAGGTGCCCGAGGGGCGGATCTGGGTGCTCGGCGACAACCGGCAGAACTCCCTGGACTCCCGCTACCACCAGGACCTCTTCGGTAAGGGGACGGTCTCCGAGGAGAACGTCGTCGGGCGCGCCGTCGTCGTGGCCTGGCCCGTCAACCGCTGGTCGACGCTGCCGGTGCCGGAGACCTTCGACCGCCCCGGACTGAACGCCGCCGCGGCCCCGCCGGCCCTCGGGCTGGCGGGCGCGGTGCCGATCGTCCTGTGGCGGCGCCGCCGGAAGTGAAACGAAGCGGTCGCGGGCAGCCCGGCGAGACCGGCTGACCGGCTCCGGTACTGCCCGGTAGGGTGCGGTCCCAGGTCTTCGACGCGGGAGCTGGGATGAGCGGAGCAGGGCGCGGAAACGGTGGCCGGCTGGGCAATCTGCTGTCCGGGTGGGCCGTGGGCATCGGTTCCCTGCTGTTCCTCGGGGGGTTCGTCTACGGCGCGGTGCTCTACCAGCCGTACACCGTTCCGACCGACTCGATGGCCCCCACCATCGGCGTCGGCGACCGGGTGCTCGCCCAACGGGTGGACGGCGGGGCGGTCCACCGCGGGGACGTGGTGGTCTTCAGCAACCCGCTCTGGGGCGACCTGCCGATGGTCAAACGGGTAGTCGGCACCGACGGCGACCGGATCACCTGCTGCGACGAGCAGGGCCGACTTCGGGTCAACGGGAAGGCGATCGACGAACCGTACGTCAGCGAGGGCAGCGGCAGCGCGCCGACGCTCTTCAGCGCCACGGTGCCGAAGGACCACCTCTTCCTGCTGGGCGACCACCGCGACGCCTCACTGGACTCCCGGGAGCACCTGGACGACGGAGAGCAGGGCTCCGTCCCCCGCTCGGCCGTGGACGGGCGCGTCGAGGCGCGGGCCTGGCCGCTGGAGGGGCTGGGGATGCTGCCGCGGGCGACCTCCTTCGACACCCTCTCGGGCGGCAGCTCCGAGTCGGGACCGCTGCCGATGCTCGCGGTGGCCGTACTCCTCGGGGCGCTGCTGATCTTCGGTGGCGCGTCCTACGGGTCGCTGGCGAACCGCCTCGGTCCGGCCCGCCGGGCCGGGAAGGCGGGTGGCTGAGTGAGCGCACCGGTGCGGCGGCGGGTGGCCAGGGTCGTCCTCTTCGGTCCGCAGGACCGGATCCTCCTGATGTACGGGTTCGAACCATCCAACCCTCGATCGACCTGGTGGTTCACCCCTGGCGGCGGGGTCGAGCCCGGTGAGACACGGGAAGCGGCTGCGCGTCGGGAGGTCGAGGAGGAGACCGGGATCCGGGACCTCCGGCTCGGTCCGGTGCTGTGGCAGCGGAACTGCTCGTTCGTCTTCGACGGCCGTCGCTGGGAGCAGGACGAGTGGTTCTACCTCGGCCGCACCGAGCAGACCAGGACCGAGACGACCGGCCAGACGGAGCTGGAGCGGCGCAGTGTGGCGGGCCTGCGGTGGTGGACGGTCGAAGAACTGTTCACCACGCATGAGACGGTGTATCCCATGGGGCTCGCGGAGCTGCTGCACACGCTGCTCGCGGACGGTCCCCCGAGTGCGCCGGTGACTCTGGAGCCCGAGCGGAACTGACGCACAATGGGGGGACGCACGGTTGAAGGGGAACGCTCATGAGCGCCGAGGACCTCGAGAAGTACGAGACCGAGATGGAGCTGAAGCTCTACCGGGAGTACCGCGACGTCGTCGGTTTGTTCAAGTACGTGATCGAGACCGAGCGTCGTTTCTATCTCACCAACGACTACGAGATGCAGGTCCACTCCGTTCAGGGTGAGGTGTTCTTCGAGGTGTCGATGGCGGACGCCTGGGTGTGGGACATGTACCGGCCGGCTCGTTTCGTCAAGCAGGTTCGGGTGCTGACGTTCAAGGACGTGAATGTTGAGGAGCTCAATAAGAGCGATCTCAACGTGCCCGGGGAGAGCGGCTTCAACGACTGAGCCGGCTCGGTCCTCCGGGCGACGGCCGCATCCGGCCCCCGGTGCCGGGCCGAGCCGAGGCCGATTCCCGCCACGGTGGCGGCCGCTCGGAAGGGTGGCCGGGTTGTCCACAACCGGCGAGTAGTCCACGGTTTCCCGAGCGAGAACCACAGATCCTCCGCGACCCGTCACAGTCGGTGACGGAGGTGGTGCGGATGAACGCCCGAAGTGCGCTCGGACGCTACGGGGAGGACCTGGCCGCTCGGCTGCTCCTCGGAGCGGGGATGACGCTGCTGGAGCGCAACTGGCGCTGTCGGGAGGGCGAGATCGACCTCGTCGCGGCCGATGGCGAAGCCGTGGTCGTCTGTGAGGTCAAGACCCGCAGGGGCGGCGGATACGAACATCCGATGGCCGCCGTGAGGCCAGCCAAGAGCGACCGGTTGCGCCGGCTCGCCGACCGCTGGCTCGCCGAGCGGTGGCTCGAGCGCCACTCCGAACCCCCGGCGGGCGGGGTGCGGATCGATCTGGTGGCCGTGGTGCTGCCGGCCCGTGGCGCCCCGGTGGTCGAGCATGTCCGGGGGGTGGTCTGATGGCCTTCGCCCGCGCCTGCTCGGTGGCGCTGCTGGGCGTCGAAGGGGTCGTGGTCGAGGTCCAGGCCGACCTCGAACCAGGGGTGGCCGCCTTCACTCTCGTCGGCCTGCCGGACAAGAGCCTGGTGGAGAGCCGGGACCGGGTGCGTGCCGCGGTGGTCAACTCCGGTGCCCCGTGGCCGCAGAAGAAGCTCACCGTCGGCCTCAGCCCGGCCTCCGTGCCCAAGAGCGGCAGCGGTTTCGACCTCGCCGTCGCGGGTGCGGTGCTCGGCGCCTCGGAGCGTTTCGACCCGCGGCGGGTGGCCGATCTGGTCATGGTCGGCGAGCTGGGGCTGGACGGGCGGGTGCGGCCCGTCCGGGGGGTACTGCCGGCCGTGCTGGCGGCGGCGGAGGCCGGATACCGGCAGGTCGTGGTGCCGGAGCGGACGGCCGCCGAAGCCGCGCTGGTACCCGGGGTGTCGGTGCTGGGCGTCCGGAGTCTGCGGCAACTGATCGCGATCCTCGCCGAGGAGCCGGTCCCCGACGAGGAGCCGGAGGAGGAAGGCAGGCCGGACCCGATGCTCGCGGGGCTCTCCATCCCCGGGTCGGGCACCGCGGCCGGGCTGGCCCAGCGGGGCGTGGAGGGGCGGCCAGCGCCGGACCTGGCCGATGTCGCGGGGCAGCGCCCGGCCCGGCTGGCACTGGAGGTCGCCGCGGCGGGCGGACACCACCTCTTCCTGAGCGGGCCACCCGGGGCGGGCAAGACCATGCTCGCCGAACGGCTGCCGGGGCTGCTGCCACCGCTGACCAGGGAGGAGTCCCTGGAGATCACCGCGGTCCACTCGGTGGGCGGCATGCTGCCGGCGGGCAAACCCCTGGTGGACGCCGCCCCCTACTGCGCGCCGCACCACTCGGCGACCATCCCGTCACTCGTCGGCGGCGGCAGCGGCGTCCCGAGACCGGGAGCGGTCTCCCTCGCCCACCGTGGCGTACTTTTCCTCGATGAGGCCCCGGAGTTCAGCGGGCGGGTGCTGGACGCGCTGCGTCAGCCACTGGAGTCCGGCCACGTGGTGGTGGCCCGGAGCGGTGGAGTGGTACGGATGCCCGCGAACTTCCTGCTGGTGCTCGCGGCCAACCCCTGCCCCTGCGGGCGCCACTCACTGCACGGCTCCGGCTGCGAGTGCACGCCCGCCACGATCCGCCGCTACCAGTCCCGCCTCTCCGGACCGCTGATGGACCGGGTCGACCTGCGGATCCGGGTCGAGGCCGTCGGCCGCCGGGAGCTCACCAGCCTCGGTGCCGGGGGAGAGGCCACCCGGACCGTGGCCGAGCGGGTGGCCGAAGCGCGGGACCGGGCCTCCGCTCGACTGGCGGACACTCCCTGGCGGCTGAACAGCGAGATCCCCGGCCATGAGCTGCGCACCCGCTGGCGAGCTGCCCCGAGCGCGCTGGACCTGGCTGAGCGCGACATGGATCGGGGGCTGCTCACCGCCCGCGGCCTGGACCGGGTGCTCCGCGTCGCCTGGACGGTCGCCGATCTCGCCGGTCACGACCGGCCGGCACTCCAGGACGTCGCCGCCGCCCTGCAACTGCGCACCGGGGTCAGCCGCGGTGCGGTGCTCGCCGGGGAGTCGCTGTGATCACTGCGGAGGACGATGCGGGTCCCATCGAAGAACAACTCCGGAGCGGGGCGGCTCAGGAGAATGAGTCGAGGCTGGCGCGTGCGGCGCTCACCCGGGTCGTGGAGCCGGGAGACAGACTCATCGGAAGGTGGCTCCGCGAAGTCGGCCCGGCACGTGTGCTCCGCCTCCTCACCGAGGGGGGAGCACCGCCGTCCCGGGTGAGCCGGAAACGGCTGGCCGGCTACCGGATCCGGGCGGCCGGACTCGACCCGGCGGCGGACCTCGCCGCCGTCCGGGCGGTCGGCGGCCGGTTCGTCTGCCCGGGAGACCCGGAGTGGCCGAGCCAGCTTGACGACCTCGAGGACGCGCGCCCGGTCGGGCTGTGGGTGCGCGGCCGGCCGTCACTGCGGCTGTGGGCGCTCAGGTCGGTGGCCGTGGTCGGAGCACGGGCCTGTACCGACTACGGTGCGCACATGGCGGCCCGGCTCGGTGCGGGACTCGCCGAGAGCGGCTGGGTGGTGCTCTCCGGCGCGGCCTACGGGGTGGACGGCGCGGCCCACCGCGGGGCGCTCGCCGCCACCGGCGCGACCGCCGCGGTGCTGGCCTGCGGAGTCGACGTCTCCTATCCACGCGGACACGACGGACTGCTGCGAGCGGTCGCGGAGCACGGGCTCCTCGTCGCCGAGCTGCCGCCCGGCCAGCACCCCACCCGGGCGAGGTTCGTACTCCGCAACCGGGTGATCGCCGCGCTCGCCCGGGCCACCGTGGTCGTCGAGGCCGAGTACCGCAGTGGCTCGCTGGTCACGGCCAGGCACGCCCAGCGGCTCGGCCGGATCGCGGCCGGGGTGCCCGGCCCGGTGACCTCCGGGCTCTCCGCCGGCGTCCACGAACTCCTGCGGGAGGGAGCCGTGCTGGTGACCGACGCCGCCGAGGTGTCGGAGCTGGTCGGCAGGATCGGAGAGTTGGCGCCCGAACGGCGGGGGCCCATGGTGCCCCGGGACCTCCTCGACCCGGTCTCGGCCCGGGTGCTGGAGAGCCTGCCGGCGCGCGGCGGCACGGACGTACGACGGCTGGCCCGGGTCAGCGGCACCCCGGCCGAGGAGGTGTTGGCGAAGCTGTACGAACTGCTGTCCCTGGGGTTCGTCGAACGACACGGCGAGCGATGGCAGTTGGCCCCCTCCGCCAAGGCTTCCGTCACCCATCGGCGAGGCGGTCCTTGACCTGCTGCGTTCGGGTGAAAGGGTGGGGGAGATGGCCGTGACAGCCGACTTTGCGCGCTTTCGGCTGCCGGCGCGAATTCCGGCGGCCGTCCTTGCGGTGGGCAGTCAGCCGGAGGCGGCCGCCCACCGGGCGGCCGTCCGCCGTCGCGATCCGCGACGGCGTCGTCACGCTACGCTCACCAGGATTCCGAAACGGACCGATGTCCTCACTTTGACGGCAGAACGGCTCAAGGCGACGAATGCCCCAGCACACCTCCGGGTCCGACCGCGCGGCTGTGCCCCCCGCCGCTCGTGGTACCGCGCGGCCCGCCGCCCGCGGCACGGTGCGCCCCGCCACGCCCTCCACACTCGAGGAGCTGTGGCGGTCGTACAAGGCCACGGCGGACGGCCGGCTGCGGGAACAACTGATCCTGCACTACTCGCCACTGGTGAAATACGTGGCGGGCAGGGTCAGTGTGGGCCTGCCGCCCAACGTCGAGCAGGCTGACTTCGTCTCCTCGGGGGTCTTCGGGCTCATCGACGCGATCGAGAAGTTCGATCCGGAGCGATCCATCAAGTTCGAGACGTACGCGATCACGCGCATCCGCGGGGCGATGATCGACGAACTTCGGGCGCTGGACTGGATCCCGCGCTCCGTCCGCCAGAAGGCAAGGGCGGTGGAACAGGCCTACGCCCGCCTGGAGGCCGCGCTGCACCGAACCCCCTCGGAGAGCGAGGTGGCCGCCGACATGGGGATCGAGCTGGAGGAACTCCACCACGTCTTCAGTCAGTTGTCGCTGGCCAACGTCGTCGCGCTGGAGGAGTTGCTGCACGTCGGAGGGGACGGCGGTAGCGACGGCGGCGGCCGGCTCAGCCTCATGGACACCCTGCAGGACACCGCCGCCGACGACCCGGAGGAGGTGGCCGAGACCCGGGAGTTGCGCAGGCTGCTGGCCCGCGCCATCAACACGCTCCCGGACCGGGAGAAGACCGTCGTCACGCTCTACTACTACGAGGGGCTCACGCTCGCCGAGATCGGCCAGGTCCTGGGCGTGACGGAGAGCAGGGTCAGTCAGATCCACACCAAGTCGGTGCTCCAACTGCGCGCGAAGTTGGCCGACGCCGGCCGCTGAAGACCGGGATGGGTCGCTAAGGCCGCCGACGCCTTCGTAGAGTGGTGAGGTGCCCAGGATTCGAGCGGCCTCAGTGGCCGAGCACCGGACCATGCAGCGCGGCGCCCTGCTGGACGCTGCCCGCTCCCTCCTGTCCGAGGGCGGCAAGGAGGCGCTGACCTTCCCCGCCCTGGCCCAGCGAACCGGCCTCGCCCGGTCCTCGGTATACGAGTACTTCCGCTCCCGGGCGGCGGTGGTCGAGGAGCTCTGCGCCGTCGACTTCCCGGTCTGGGCGGCCGAGGTCGAAGGCGCGATGGAGCGGGTGGAGAGCGCGGAGGAGAAGATCGAGGCGTACGTGCGGCAGCAGCTCGCACTCGTCGGCGACCGGCGACACCGCGCCGTGGTCGCGATCTCCGCCGGTGAGCTGGAGCCCGGCGCCCGGGAGAAGATCCGGGCCGCCCACGGCGGGTTGATCGCCATGGTCGTCGAGGCTCTCGCCGAGCTGGGGCAGCCACAGCCGAGGCTGTCGGCGATGCTGCTCCAGGGGCTCGTCGACGCGGCGGTGCGGCGGATCGAGCTCGGTGCGGCCGAGGAGCCGGAGGAGATCGTCGCGGCCACGGTGGCGATGGCGCTGCGGGGGGTCCGGGGTCAGGGGGCCGGGCCGCTCCCGGAGGGCGGGGCGCCCGATCCGGCGACCTCGTCCGTGGGCTCCGCCGACGAGGGCTCCGGAACGCCGTAGACGGGGAGCAGCCTCGGCGGGGAGCCGAGCAGCATCCAGGGCGGGAGCAGCGAGAGCGGATCGAGGTAGCGCGCGCCGCGCAGCAGTCCCCAGTGGAGGCAACCGGAGGCGCAGTGATAGGGCCCCGGCCCCAGGACTCCGACGCGTTCTCCGGCCGCCACCCGCTCTCCCTCCCGCACCTCGGGTACGACCGGCTGGTAGGTCACCCGCAGTGGGGGAGTGCCGGTGCCGGAGAGCTCGACGGAGACCACGCCCCGCCCGGCCACGCTCCCGGCGAAGGACACCCGGCCGGCAGCCGCCGCGCGTACTGGCTGGCCCGGGCGGGCCGCCAAATCCACCCCGCGGTGCCCAGCGGCATAGGGGGAGGGTGGCGGACGCCACGCCCCGAGCAACTGGGGCCGGCCGGCCGACGTCCCGGTCACCGGCCAGGCTCGCGGTCCCGGCTCCTCCGGCGGGGCCGGGAGAGCCGGGGCCCGGCCTCCGTGGCCGTCGGAGCCGCGGTGGGCGGTGTAGGGCGCTCCAGAGTCCTCCGCGGCCGTCGCCGCCACCGGGGCCGGGAGCCTCCGGGAACCGTCCGACCAGACCCCCGGCGGGGAGAGCTGGCCGACCGCCACCGCGCCGAGCACGGCGACGGCGCTCATGGTTCGTCGCATGGAGTGACGATGGCAGCCGGTGGCCTGGTCGGTGCGACGCTCAAGCGAATCTGTGGACTACCGGCGAGTTGTGGATAACTTGACCGGTTGTGGCCCTTCCCGGCTCTTGATTTTGCCCGGAGCCGTGTGTCGCCCGGCGGTTCGCCCGTCCCTTACACTTCTGGTGGCGATCCGGGCCCCGGATCGACTTCGCACGCCCCGCCGCCGTCACCCGAGAAGCGATTCTCCGGGAGCAGTACGGCGGCCGCGCTCCTCGGTCCCCGGTCAGCAGTCCGGGGCACAGCGCGCACCGGGGCGTCAGGCACAGCGGTCGACCGGCCGCAGTGGAACCGAGTATGTCAAGGAGTGCGGCCATGGCCGTAGTCACGATGCGGGAGCTGCTCGAGAGCGGCGTCCACTTCGGACACCAGACCCGCCGTTGGAACCCGAAGATGAAGCGTTTCATCTTCACCGAGCGCAACGGCATCTACATCATCGACCTGCTCCAGTCGCTGTCGTACATCGACCGCGCCTACGAGTTCGTCAAGGAGACCGTCGCGCACGGCGGCTCCATCATGTTCGTCGGTACCAAGAAGCAGGCCCAGGAGGCCATCGCCGAGCAGGCGTCCCGGGTCGGGATGCCGTACGTCAACCAGCGCTGGCTGGGTGGCATGCTCACCAACTTCTCGACCGTCTACAAGCGCCTCCAGCGCCTGAAGGAACTCGAGCAGATCGACTTCGAGGACGTGGCCGCCTCCGGCCTCACCAAGAAGGAGCTCCTGGTCCTGTCCCGGGAGAAGGCCAAGCTGGAGAAGACGCTCGGCGGCATCCGGGAGATGCAGAAGGTGCCCAGCGCCGTCTGGATCGTCGACACCAAGAAGGAGCACATCGCCGTCGGTGAGGCGCGCAAGCTCCACATCCCGGTGGTCGCGATCCTGGACACCAACTGCGACCCGGACGAGGTCGACTACAAGATTCCGGGCAACGACGACGCGATCCGCTCCGTCACCCTGCTCACCCGCGTGATCGCCGACGCCGTCGCCGAGGGCCTCATCGCCCGCTCCGGCGCCGCCGCCGGCGACCAGAAGCCGGGCGAGAAGGCCGGCGAGCCGCTGGCCGAGTGGGAGCGCGACCTGCTGGAGGGCGGCGAAGCCAAGAAGGCGGAGGAGGAGCCCGCCGCCGAGGCCGAGCAGCCCGCCGCGCCCGAGGCTGAGCAGCAGCCCCCCGCCGAAGCCCCGGCCGTCGGCACCGAGCAGGCCTGATACGTCTGCGGACGGCGGGGGTGGCCGCCCCCGCCGTCCCGCCCGTAGACCTACGACTTTCGAGAAGAGACTGACAGACCATGGCGAACTTCACCGCCGCCGACGTCAAGAAGCTCCGGGAGCTCACCGGCGCCGGCATGATGGACTGCAAGAAGGCGCTGGACGAGGCCGACGGCAACGTCGACAAGGCCGTTGAGATCCTGCGCGTCAAGGGCCAGAAGGGTGTGGCCAAGCGAGAGGGCCGCAGCGCCGAGAACGGCGCCGTCGTCTGCCTCATCCCGGCCGACAACAGCTCCGGCGTGCTGCTGGAGCTGAAGTGCGAGACGGACTTCGTCGCCAAGGGCGACAAGTTCATCGCCGTCGCCGACGCGCTCGCCGCGCACGTGGCCAAGAGCGCTCCCGCGGACATCGAGGCGCTGCTCGCTTCCGAGATCGAGGCCGGCAAGACCGTCCAGGCCTACGTGGACGAGGCCAACGCGACCCTCGGCGAGCGGATCGTCCTCGACCGGTTCGCCCAGTTCACCGACGGCTACGTCGCCGCCTACATGCACCGCACCAGCCCCGACCTGCCGCCGCAGGTCGGTGTCCTGGTCGAGCTGGACAAGCAGGGCGCCTCCGACGAGGACGCCGCCGCGGTCGCGAAGGACGTGGCGCAGCACATCGCCGCGTTCGGCCCGAAGTTCCTCTCCCGGGACCAGATCGACCAGGAGACGGTCGAGAACGAGCGGCGGGTGGCCGAGGCCACCGCGCGCGAGGAGGGCAAGCCGGAGCAGGCCCTCCCGAAGATCGTGGAGGGCCGGGTGACCGGCTTCTTCAAGGAGAACGTGCTGCTCGAGCAGGCGTTCGCCAAGGACAACAAGAAGACGGTCCAGAAGGTTCTGGACGAGGCCGGTGTCACGCTGAAGCGCTTCGCGCGCTTCCGGGTCGGCGCCTGAGTCCGTAACCGCGACAGCGGTTGCGCCCGGGGCCCGTCAGGGTCGGGTGGAAGTCACCGCCTACGCGTCGGACGACCGCAGATGTGACGAGGAGGCCATTGCCGCACAGGGATCAGCAGGACCCGATCCGGCAATGGCCTCCTCGCATGCGCACGAGGAGATCTCCATGAATCAGGGCGCCGACAGGGGCGATACGAGCGATCATGGCGGCAAACCCCGCCGCTTCATGCTGAAGCTGTCCGGTGAGGCGTTCGCCGGCGGAGGGGGGCTAGGGGTCGACCCCGACGTCGTCCACAAGATGGCCCACGAGATCGCGGCCGTGGTCCGCGACGGCGCGGAGCTGGCCGTCGTGATCGGTGGGGGCAACTTCTTCCGCGGCGCGGAACTCCAGCAGCGCGGCATGGACCGGGCCCGTTCCGACTACATGGGCATGCTCGGGACGGTCATGAACTGCCTCGCTCTCCAGGACTTCCTGGAGAAGGAGGGAATAGACTCCCGGGTCCAGACGGCCATCACCATGGGTCAGGTCGCCGAACCCTACATCCCGTTGCGGGCGGTGCGGCACCTGGAGAAGGGCCGTGTGGTGATCTTCGGAGCGGGCATGGGCATGCCCTACTTCTCCACCGACACCACCGCGGCGCAGCGCGCCCTGGAGATCGACGCCCAGGCGTTGCTCATGGGCAAGAACGGCGTTGACGGGGTGTACGACTCCGACCCCCGGACCAACCCCGACGCCGTGCGGTTCGACGCACTCGAGTACAGCGAGGTCATCACCCGGGGCCTCAAGGTGGCCGATGCCACCGCCATCACCCTCTGCATGGACAACAAGCTGCCCATCCTCGTCTTCGAGCTTCTGGCCGAGGGGAACATCGCCCGCGCGGTGAAGGGTGAGAAGATCGGCACGCTCGTGAGCGATCAAGGGGCTCGGAGCTGATGCACTCTCTCCGCACATGGAGCCTTCCCCGTGGGGGAAGACCGCGTTCGGGGATGGACAATCGCCTGCCGGTCCGACACCGTGCAGGAGTAGACGCGCGCAGGGGCGAGTCTCTGCTTACCGATAACACCAGGAGCAAGTGGTGATCGAAGAGAGCCTCCTCGAGGCCGAGGAGAAGATGGAAAAGGCCGTCGTGGTCGCCAAGGAGGACTTCGCCGCGATCCGCACCGGCCGTGCGCACCCGGCGATGTTCAACAAGATCGTGGCCGAGTACTACGGTGCGCTGACCCCGATCAACCAGTTGGCGTCGTTCTCGGTACCGGAGCCGCGGATGGCCGTGGTCACACCGTTCGACAAGTCCTCGCTCCGCAACATCGAGCAGGCGATCCGGGACTCGGACCTCGGGGTCAACCCGAGCAACGACGGGAACATCATCCGGGTGGTGTTCCCGGAGCTCACCCAGGAGCGCCGCAAGGAGTTCATCAAGGTCGCCCGGAACAAGGCCGAGGACTCGAAGATCTCGATCCGCAGCGTCCGGCGCAAGGCCAAGGAGAGCATCGACCGGCTCGTCAAGGACGGCGAGGTCGGCGAGGACGAGGGCCGCCGCGCGGAGAAGGAGCTCGACGACACCACCGCGAAGTACGTCGCGCAGGTGGACGAGCTGCTCAAGCACAAGGAAGCCGAGCTGCTCGAGGTCTGATGAACCACTCTTCCTCGGGCGCCCCACCGCACGCCGACTACTGGGGACCGCCCGACCAGGGGGATGCCTCGGCGGGTCCCGCACACCCGGTAGGGCAGGCGGCGCAGACTCGGCACATGCCCACCGCGCCCGGAGCAGCCGGAGACCAGGACGACCCAGACCGGGGGAGGGCCGCACCGAGCGGCTCCCCGGTCGGCGGTGCGCGGCGGGACGAGGGGGAACGGCCGCCGGAACAGCGGAGCGCGGCCCGGGAACGTTCCCCGGGGAAAGGCAAGCGAGCAGGCCGGGACCTGCCCTCGGCCATCGCGGTGGGAGTGGGACTCGGCGCCGTCATCGTGGCCTCGCTCTTCTTCGTGAAGGACGTCTTCCTCGGCGTCATCGTCCTTGCGGTGGTCGTCGGACTCTGGGAACTGACCTCCCGGTTGCGGGAGAAGAAGGGCATCCGGGCGCCGCTGGTGCCGCTCGCGGCCGGGGGCGCGGCGATGGTGGCGGCCGGCTACGTGCTCGGTGCCACCGGAGCCTGGGTGGCGATGGCGCTCACCGCGCTGGCGGTGCTCGTCTGGCGGATGGCGCAACCGCCGGAGGAGTACCTGCGGGATGTCACCGCCGGGGTCTTCGCCCTCTTCTACGTGCCGTTCCTGGCCACCTTCGTCGCGCTCATGCTCGCGGCCGAGGACGGCGCCTGGCGGGTGCTGACCTTCCTGATACTGACGGTGGTCAGCGACACCGGCGCCTACGCGGTCGGCTGGCGCTTCGGCAAGCGCAAGCTCGCCCCCCGGATCAGCCCCGGCAAGACCCGCGAGGGGCTCATCGGGGCGGTCTCCTTCGCGATGGCCGCCGGCGCGTTGTGCGTGCACTTCCTGATCGACGGCGGCAGCTGGTGGCAGGGCGTGCTGCTTGGGCTCGCCGTCGCGGCCAGCGCGACCCTCGGCGACCTCGGCGAATCCATGATCAAGCGGGATCTGGGCATCAAGGACATGGGAACCCTGCTGCCGGGCCACGGCGGGATCATGGACCGGCTCGACTCGCTGCTGCCGACCGCGCCGATCGCCTGGCTGCTCCTGGTGCTCTTCGTCGGCTCCGGCTGAGCACGGCACCGCGCGCCGCCCGGCCGCAGTCGCGGCCGGGCGGCGGACGCTCTTCGGCACGGCTCCCGGGCCCGCTGCCCCACGAACACCCCGACCTGCGGACGGCCGGGACCAGTCCAGGTCCCCACCGCTGTCGACGGAGCGGGGTCGGCCACCACCGGGCATCTGCGAGACTGGTTGCACCATGCCTAAGCCCGGAGAACTCACTTTCGCCGTGCCGCGCGGTGCCAAGAAGCCCCCGCGCCACCTCGCCGACCTCACCCCCGCCCAGCGCCGGGAGGCCGTCGCCGCGATCGGCGAGAAGCCGTTCCGCGCCGGCCAGATCTCCCGCCACTACTTCGCCCGCTACTCGGCCGAGCCGGGCGACTGGACCGACGTCCCCGCGGCCTCCCGGGAGAAACTGGCGGCCGAGCTGCTGCCGGACCTGATGAACGTGGTGCGGCACATCAGCTGCGATGAGGACACCACCCGGAAGACGCTGTGGCGGCTCTTCGACGGGACGCTGGTCGAGTCGGTGCTGATGCGCTACCCGGACCGGGTCACGATGTGCGTCTCCTCCCAGGCCGGCTGCGGTATGAACTGCCCGTTCTGCGCCACCGGTCAGGCCGGCCTCGACCGGAACCTCTCGACGGCCGAGATCGTGCACCAGATCGTCGACGGGATGCGGGCGCTGCGGGACGGCGAGATCCCGGGCGGACCGGCCCGGCTGTCGAACATCGTCTTCATGGGGATGGGTGAGCCGCTCGCCAACTACAACCGGGTGGTCGGCGCGATCCGCCGGCTCACCGACCCGGAGCCGGACGGCCTGGGGCTCTCCCAGCGCGGCATCACCGTCTCCACCGTGGGGCTCGTCCCCGCGATGCTGCGCTTCGCCGACGAGGGCTTCAGCTGCCGGCTCGCGGTCTCCCTGCACGCGCCGGACGACGAACTTCGCGACACCCTGGTGCCGGTGAACACCCGCTGGAAGGTCCGGGAGGTCCTGGACGCGGCCTGGGAGTACGCGGACAAGTCGGGCCGCCGGATCTCCATCGAGTACGCGCTGATCCGGGACATCAACGACCAGGCGTGGCGCGGTGACCGGTTGGGCCGGCTGCTCAAGAACCGCCGGGTGCACGTCAACCTGATCCCGCTGAACCCCACGCCCGGGTCGAAGTGGACGGCCTCCCGCCCCGAGGACGAGAAGGCCTTCATCGCGGCGCTGGAAGCGCATGGGGTGCCGGTCACGGTGCGGGACACCCGGGGGCAGGAGATCGACGGAGCCTGCGGGCAACTCGCTGCCGCGGAGCGCTGAGCGGCCTCCGGCCGTAGCACCGGCCCCCGGAACCGGGCCTCTTGAACGCGGACGGCGGGCTCGGGGTAGGCTCAGAGCAAAACTGTCGAACAGTAAACATTCCGACAGGGGAGCGCACAGCGCTGAGAGTGCGGCACCGGCCGCAGACCCTAGAACCTGAACCGGGTAGTACCGGCGTAGGGAGTTCGGTCCCAACCTCGAGCTGCCGTGCCCTGCCCACGCCATGGGAGGCACCCAGTCATGACCATCCAGAACCGGAGCAGAACCGTGGCCGCGCTCGTGGCCGGCGCGCTCGGGCTCACCGCGCTCGCCGCCTGCGGGGAATCGGAGGACTCCGCAGCAGGCGGCTCCAAGAAGAAGACCGTCACGCTCGTCAGCCATGACTCCTTCGCCGTCTCGGAGGACGTGCTGAAGGAGTTCACCGACGAGACCGGCTACCAGGTGGAGATAGCGCGGGCCGGAGACGCGGGATCGGCGCTGAACCAGGCGATCCTGGCGAAGGGGAATCCGCCGGGCGACGTGTTCTTCGGGGTGGACAACACCCTGCTCTCCCGGGCCCTGGAGAACGACGTCTTCGCGCCCTACGAGGCCCGGGACCTCGACCGCGTTCCCGAGGCGCTCCGGCTGGACGGCGACCGCCACCGGGTCACCCCGATCGACACCGGTGACATCTGCGTGAACTACGACCGGAAGTACTTCGCCGAAAAGAAGCTGGCACCACCGGAGAGCTTCGCCGACCTGGTCAAGCCCGAGTACAAGAACCTGCTGGTCACCGAGAACGCCGCCACCTCCTCGCCAGGGCTGGCCTTCCTGCTCGGCACGGTCGCCGAGTACGGCGAGGACGGCTGGCCGGACTACTGGAAGAAGCTCCAGGCCAACGGCGTGGAGGTCGTCGACGGCTGGGAGCAGGCCTACAACGACCGCTTCTCGGGCTCGGCGGGCGGCACGGGCAAGGGCGACCGGCCGCTGGTGGTCTCGTACGCCTCCAGCCCGCCTGCCGAGGCGATGGACCTCGAGCCGGAGGCCGAAGAGGGACCCACCGGAGTGGCGACCGGCACCTGCTTCCGCCAGATCGAGTTCGCCGGCCTGCTGGAGGGCGCGAAGAACGAGCAGGGCGGTAAGAAGCTGCTGGACTTCCTGCTCAGCAAGGAGTTCCAGGAGGACGTGCCGATGCAGATGTTCGTCCACCCGGCACGGCAGGACGCCGAGCTTCCCGAGCTGTTCACCAAGTACGGCGCGACCGTGGAGGAGCCGGCCACCCTGGCCCCCGAGAAGATCGCCGAGCACCGGGAGCAGTGGGTCAAGACGTGGTCCTCGCTCGTCCGGAAGTGACCGGCCGCCCCCAGGGGGCGGGCCCGGCGGGCACCGGGGGACGGCGGCTCCCCGGTGTCCGCCGGGAGCCGAAGAAGATCTCCAGTACCGCGCTGCGGCTGGCGCTGATGGCGGTTCCGGTCGCCTTCTTCGCGGTGTTCTTCGGCTACCCCGTCTCCGCCATCGTCGGACGCGGCCTGCGCGAGGGCGGAGAGTGGCGACTGGGCCGGGTCGGGGAGGTGCTGACCGATCCGGACGTCCTCCACGTGCTCTGGTTCACCTGCTGGCAGGCGGTGGCGTCCACTGCCCTGACACTGGCTGTCGCACTGCCGGGCGCCTATGTCTTCGCCCGCTTCGACTTCCCCGGCAAGCGGCTGCTCCGGGCGGTCGTGGTGGTGCCGTTCGTGCTCCCTACCGTCGTCGTCGGCTCGGCCTTCCTGGGCCTGCTCGGGCGCGGCGGGCTGCTCGACGAGCTGTGGGGCGTACGGCTCGACACCACCGTATGGGCGATCCTGCTCGCCCACGTGTTCTTCAACTACGCGGTGGTGGTCCGCACGGTGGGCGGGCTCTGGGCGCAGCTCGACCCGCGGCAGGAGGAGGCGGCCCGGGTGCTGGGAGCCGGCCGGCTCGCGGCCTGGACCAGGATCACCCTGCCGGCGCTGGCGCCCGCGGTGGCCGCCGCCGCACTGATGGTCTTCCTCTTCACCTTCACCTCCTTCGGGGTGGTGCAGATCCTGGGCGGCCCGGGCTACGCCACGCTGGAGGTGGAGATCTACCGGCAGACCGCACAGCTGCTGGCGCTGCCGACGGCGGCGGTCCTCACCCTGGTGCAGTTCGCGGCGGTGGCGGCGCTGTTGCTGTTCCACGCCAGGACCGTGCGCCGCCGGGAGAGCGAGCTGCGCCTGGTGGACGCCGCGGGGACGGCCCGCCGACCGCGCGGCTGGGCGGCCTGGACACTCGTGCTCGGCAACGTCTCCGTGATGGCCCTGCTGCTCCTGCTGCCGCTGGGCGTGCTCGTCGAACGGTCGCTGCACGGCCCGGAGGGCTACGGGCTGTGGTTCTACCGGGCGCTCGCCTCCACCGACGGCGGTACGTTCCTGGTCCCGCCGCTGGAGGCGATCGCCAACTCGCTCGGGTACGCCGCGGTGGCCACGGTGATCGCGCTGCTGGTCGGCGGTTTGGCCGCGGCGGCGCTCACCCGGCGCGCCGGCAGGCTGGTGCGCGGGTTCGACGCGCTGCTGATGCTGCCGCTGGGCACCTCCGCGGTGACCGTCGGCTTCGGCTTCCTGATCACCCTCGACAAGCCGCCGCTGGACCTGCGCTCCTCCTGGCTGCTGGTCCCGCTGGCGCAGGCGCTGATCGGGGTGCCGTTCGTGGTGCGCACCATGCTGCCGGTGCTGCGGGCCGTCGACGGCCGGCTGCGGGAGGCCGCCGCAGTGCTGGGCGCCTCCCCGCTGCGCGCCTGGCGAGAGGTGGAGCTGCCGATGGTGCGGAGGGCCGTGCTGGTGGCCGCGGGCTTCGCGTTCGCGGTCTCGCTGGGCGAGTTCGGCGCCACGGTGTTCATCGCCCGGGCCGACAGCCCCACGCTGCCGGTGGCGGTGGCCCGGCTGCTGGGACGGGCCGGGGCGACCAACTACGGCCAGGCGATGGCGCTGAGCACCCTGCTGATGCTGGTATGCGCGGCTGCCCTGCTGGCCCTCGAACGTATCGACGTCAACCGTTCCGGGGAGTTCTGACATGGCGCTGCTGCGGCTGGAAAAGGTGTCCGTGCGCTTCGGAGACCGGGTCGCCCTGGACGGTGTGGACCTCTCGGTGGCAGAGCACGAGACGGTCTGCCTGTTGGGGCCGAGCGGCAGTGGCAAGTCGACCTTGCTGCGGGTCGTCGCGGGGTTGGAGCAGGCCGACACCGGGCGGGTGGTGCTGACCGGCCGGGACCAGAGCGGGGTACCGGCGCACCGGCGCGGGGTGGGGCTGATGTTCCAGGACCACCAGCTCTTCCCGCATCGCGATGTGGCCGGCAACGTCGCCTTCGGGCTCCGGATGCGCAAGGTGCCCTCGGCCGAGCGGGCGCGCCGTGTGGACTCGCTGCTCGACATGGTGGGTCTGCCGGGCGCCGGGCGGCGGACTGTCGACGCCCTCTCCGGCGGCGAGCAGCAGCGGGTGGCGCTGGCGAGGGCGCTGGCCCCCGAGCCCCGGGTGCTGATGCTCGACGAGCCGCTCGGCCAGTTGGACCGGAGGCTGCGGGAGCACCTGGTGGTGGAGCTGCGCACGCTCTTCCGGCGGCTGGGTACCACGGTCCTCGCCGTCACCCACGATCAGGGAGAGGCCTTCGCGCTGGCCGACCGGGTGGTGGTGATGCAGGACGGGAGGATCGCGCAGACCGGCAGCCCGCTGGAGGTGTGGCGGCAGCCCGCGGACGAGTTCGTGGCCCGCTTCCTCGGTTTCGAGAACGTGGTCACCGCGGAGGTGTCCGGTCCCCAGGCGGCCACACCGTGGGGCAAGGTTCCGGTCCCCGAGGGCACCCCGGCCGGTGGGTGCCGGCTGCTGATCCGGCCCACGGGGGTGCGCCTGGTGCCGCCCGCCGAGGGCCTGCCGTGTACGGTGACCGCCCGCACCTTCCAGGGCGACCACGTCGCCCTGCGGCTCCAGCCCGCTACGGCGGAGCCGCCGTTGGAGGCCGTGTGCGCGTTGCCGGCGGCGCCCGAGACCGGGGAACTGGTCGGGGTCGCCTTCGCCGCGGAGGACGTCGTCGTCCTGGGCGGGGCGGGCCCGTCCTCGGCGGTCTGAGAACGCTCGTCCCGCGAGGACGCCCCTGGTGGAACGGTGACCGTCCGTAGCCGAGGTGTGCGGCGAGACCACGCCTCAGCAGCTCACCGGCTCAGTGGCCCAGCGGTTCAGCGGTTCAGCGGCATGGTGGCCAGCTCGGCGATGCCCCAGGTGGTGGGTGCCAGCACCGCCAGCAGCACCGCCGCGCGGAGCGCCGCCGCACGCCGGAGCAGCGCGGCGGGGGCGCCGATCCGCCGTAGCGCCGAGGTCGTGTGGTCTCGGGACGCCCTGGACTCCGCCACCGCGGTCAGGACGGTGACGAGCGCGCAGGCCAGCACCAGCCCGGCACCGAGCGCGGCGAGCGGCCCCCAGTCCTGGGCGGTGGTGGGCGTCGACGTGGCCTGGCGGAACCTGCTCGCCGCGATCCCGGCGGCGGCCACCGAGCAGAGCACCCCGAGCGGACGGCCGATCCGCTGCGCCTCCTCCTGGAGCACCCGGCCGGCCAACAGGCGCGTCGCCCCTGGCCGGCCGGCCGCGACCAGTCGGCCGCAGACGTGGGCGAGGCCGGGGCAGGCGATGGCCAGCCCGAAGGTGATGAGCACCCAGCCGCCGACCAGGCCCGGCGGGATGTTCTCCACCCGGCCGTGGGGCGCGGCAGCGAGAGCGGAGCTGTAGGCGTAGGCGCCGAGTGCCAGCCCGGCCGCCGTCACCGCCGTGCCCCACGGCAGCGCGGCAGGCAGCCGGCTCTCGGAGGGGCCACGGCCGGCCACCGGCGCCCCGGTGGGAGCCGCCCCGCGGCCGGCCGGCGACCGCGGCGGAGCCGAGCGCACGGTCAGGGCGGCCCCGGCGGAGGCGAGCAGCGGCACCGCGGCGAGCAGCGTCAGGGAGGCGGCCAGCGGCAGTGGTCGGTTGCTGCCCAGGAACTCCTCCGCGGAGCCGCTCATGGCCCCGAACCCGAGGTCTCCGCGGAGGAAGAGGAAGGCGAGCAGCGCCGACACACTGCCCAGGGTGCAGAACAGGGCGGTCGAGACGGCACCGAGGAGGGCGAGCCGCACCGGCCCCAGCCCGGCCGCGGCCAGTCCGCGCCCGGGCCGGCCGGCCGCGGTCGTTCGGGCCATCGCCGACGCCAACTGCACCACTGCCGCCAGCGGCACCAGACACCACAGCAGTCGCAGAATCGAACCGTCGGTGTCGCCCGGATGCGCCATGGCGTGGCCCACGCTGCTGAGCAGCAGGAAGCCGACGCCGCCGGCCGCCGCGGCGACGAGCAGCGCGCGCAGCAGCGCCAGCGGGCGCGCGCCCCGGGCTAGACGGAGAGCGAGCACGCCGGCCTGCCCTCCGCTGATTCGGGCACGGCCGGCGGAGGTGCCGCCGCCTCGCCGGAACGGCCGTCGATGAGCCGGAGAGTGCGGTCCGCGTGCGCCGCTGCCTCGGGGTCGTGGGTGGCCAGCAGCACGGTGATGCCGTGCGAGCGGGCGGCGGCCAGCATGGTCCGCAGCACATGTACCCCGTCGGTGCGGTGCAGCCGGGCGGTGGGGTCGTCGGCGAAGAGCACGGTCGGCTCGGCGCAGAGCCCCCGGGCGACGGCGATGCGCTGCCGCTGGCCGTGCAGGAGGGCGGCTGGCCGCTTCCGAGCGCATCCGCCGATGTCGAGCCGCTCCAGCCATTCGAGGGCCACGGCCTTGGCGGCCCCGTGGCCCACCCCGCGCATCAGCAGCGGCAGGGCGGCGTTCTCCCAGCCGTTCAGCTCGGGGACGAGTTGCGGATCGGTGTCGATCCAGCCGAAGTGCTCCCGGCGCACCCGCTCCCGAGCGGACGCGCTGAGGGCGTGCAGCGGGATGTCCGCCAACCAGATCTCGCCGCCCTCAGCCGGCAGCAGTTGACCGGCGAGGCACTGGAGCAGGGTGGTCTTGCCGCTGCCGCGGGGTCCGCAGACGGCGAGCACCTCGCCCTCCCGGACGCTGATCGAGACATCGCTGAGCGCCGGGAAGCCGCCGTAGGCGTAGTTCAGGGACTGTGCCCGGAACTGGTCGTGGTCCGGTTCGGGCGGGGACACCATCGTCGAGCACCTCCGCTAGGGGCTGTCCCTTCGTCCTGGCAGGCGCGCGACGCGGGAGGCGGTACCTCACCGCACCCGTCGGGAGCTCCGGCCGCGGGGCGTACCGGGGCATCCCTCCGCCTTGCGGCGCGCCGCATCCGACGCCGTGCGCCGTCCACCAGGGATGACGGGACAGCCCGTGGTCGTTGCCCTGGCGGGGCGAACGCTTTCGAGGTCGATCGGTCACAGGAACCGTAGAGAGTGGAGCGGCCCGATGAGGCCGGGTCGGGGGCTGGACTCCGCAGGTTCCTTCTAATGGAGGTCCTATCAACCGATGTTGTACGGCAAACGGCCGTGGACGAAGGCTGTGCCGAACCCCGGGCGAGCGCCCGTGCGCTGCCCCGGTCTTCGAACGCCTGCCGGAGACCGGGGGATAGCCCGTAGGGTGTGGTTGTCTCAATCTTTGGACATCTAAGGAGGGGTGGCCCAGTGACCACTGAGCTGCGTCGTCTGCGCAACTACATCGACGGGGAGTTCCGGGACGCCGCCGACGGACGGACCACGGAGGTCATCAACCCGGCTACCGGCGAGGCCTACGCCACCGCCCCGCTGTCCGGCGCCGCCGACGTCGACGCGGCCATGGCCGCGGCCGAGGCGGCCTTCCCGGCGTGGCGGGACCTGGTGCCCGGCGAGCGGCAGCGTGCCCTGCTCAAGATCGCGGACGCCTTCGAGGAGCGGGCCGAGGAACTCATCGCGGTGGAGTCGGAGAACACCGGCAAGCCGCTCGGACTCACCCGGTCCGAGGAGATCCCGATGATGCTCGACCAGATCCGGTTCTTCGCCGGTGCCGCACGGATGCTGGAGGGCCGCTCCGCCGGAGAGTACATGGAGGGCCTGACCTCCATGGTCCGGCGCGAGCCGGTGGGCGTCTGCGCCCAGGTCGCCCCCTGGAACTACCCGATGCTGATGGCCGTCTGGAAGTTCGCCCCGGCGCTGGCCGCCGGCAACACCGTCGTCCTCAAGCCGTCGGACACGACACCGGCGTCCACGGTGCTCTTCGCCGAGATCATCGGCTCCATCGTGCCGAAGGGGGTCTTCAACGTCATCTGCGGAGACCGCGACACCGGCCGGATGATGGTCGAGCACGAGATTCCGGCGATGGCCTCCATCACCGGTTCGGTGCGGGCCGGGATGCAGGTCGCGGAGAGCGCCTCGAAGGACCTCAAGCGGGTCCACCTCGAACTGGGCGGCAAGGCGCCGGTCGTCGTCTTCCAGGACGCCGACATCGCCAAGGCGGTCGGCGGCATCACCGAGGCCGGGTTCTTCAACGCGGGTCAGGACTGCACCGCGGCCACCCGGGTGCTGGTGCACGAGTCGATCCACGACGAGTTCGTGACGGCGCTGGCCAAGGCCGCGGCGGACACCAAGACCGGACGGCCGGACGACGAGGACGTCCTCTACGGCCCGCTCAACAACGCGGACCAGTTGGCCAAGGTGGGCGGCTTCATCGAGCGGCTGCCGGACCACGCCAAGGTCGAGGTCGGCGGGCACCGGGTGGGCGACCAGGGCTACTACTACGCCCCGACGGTCGTCTCGGGGCTGCGGCAGCAGGACGAGATCATCCAGAACGAGGTCTTCGGCCCGGTCATCACCGTGCAGAAGTTCACCGACGAGGCGCAGGCCGTCGAGTACGCCAACGACGTCGACTACGCCCTTGCCTCCTCGGTGTGGACCAAGGACCACGCCCGAGCGATGCGGCTGTCCAAGGCGCTGGACTTCGGTTGCGTGTGGATCAACACCCACATCCCGCTCGTCGCCGAGATGCCGCACGGCGGCTTCAAGAAGTCCGGCTACGGCAAGGACCTCTCCGCCTACGGCCTTGAGGACTACACCCGCATCAAGCACGTGATGACCTCGCTGGAGGACTGACCCCGCCGCTGCCGGGCGTGGCCGACCAGCCGCACCCCGCGAGGCGAACAGCAGGAAAGGGCCGCACCGCGGGCCCGGGAGGAGCCACCTCCCGGGCCCGCCGCCGGTTTCCACGGCTCAGCGGGGGAGCAGGCGGAGCAGGCAGTCGATCCGGTTGGTGGTGACGGAGTCGACGCCCTGGCGCAGCAGGCGGGACATCGCGTACCGGGTGTCGGGGGTCCAGGCCGAGACGAGCAGTCCGTCGGCGTGGGCCCGCTCCACCAGGGAGCTGCTGAGCAGGCCGAAGCGGTAGTTGACCCAGCGCGGACGCACCGCCGCCAGCAGCGCCGGAGGCGGCGGGACGCCACGCGTCCAGGTGATGGCCGTCTCGGCGGCCGGGTCCTGCGCACGCACCGCGAGGAGCGCCGTCCCCGCCCCGCAGTAGTACACCCGGTCGGCCGCGCCGGCGTCCCGGACCTCCCCCAGTGTCCGCCGGACGGCCGACTCGTCGGGGAGATCCACCAGCAGGCGCGCCGTCGGCGATTCCCGGACCGCGGACAGGGCTGCCCGCAGCGTGGGAACCCCACAGCCCGTCAGCTCGCGGAGTTCCGCCAGCCGCACCGCGGACAGCGGTCGGTCGCGGCCCCACAGCCGGCGCAGGGTGCGGTCGTGCAGCAGCACCGGCACCCCGTCCCGGGTGAGCCGGACGTCGACCTCGACGGAGTCCGCTCCGGCGGCCAGCGCGGCCCGGAGCGAGGGCAGGGTGTTCTCCACGGCCCGGTACGGGAAGCCCCGGTGGCCGACGGCGGTGCAGGGCCGCCTGTTCGGCAGCCAGCCGGCGGCGCCGTCCCGGGGGGAGTGCCGGTGGTCGGTCATCCCGCCGTCGCCGGTGACCAGGCCGCGGTGTACCGGTCGATCTCCGCGGTGAGCTCCGCCTTGCCGGCCGGGTCGAGGAAAGAGGCCCGCACGGCGTTCTTCGCCAGCTCCGCGACCCCCGCCTCGTCCAGACCGAGCAGCCGAGCGGCGATGCCGTACTCGCGGCACAGGTCGGTGCCGAACATCGGCGGGTCGTCGCTGTTGATCGTCACCAGCACGCCCGCCTCCACCATCTCCCGCAGCGGGTGCCGGTCGAGGTCCGGGACGGCTCGGGTGGCCAGGTTGGAGGTGGGGCACACCTCCAGCGGTATCCGGTGCTCGGCGAGGTGGGCGAGCAGGCGGGGATCCTGCGGCGCGCTCGTGCCGTGGCCGATGCGTTCGGCGCGCAGGGCGGTCAGCGCGTCCCAGACCGTCTGCGGGCCGGTGGTCTCGCCCGCGTGCGGCACGCTGTGCAGGCCGGCGGCGATGGCCCGGTCGAAGTAGGGCTTGAACTGGGGGCGGTCCACACCGATCTCCGGGCCGCCCAGGCCGAAGCCGACCAACCCCTCGCAGGGCACCTCCAGCGCGATCCGCGCGGTCTCCTCGGCGGCGGGCAGTCCCGCCTCGCCGGGGATGTCGAAGATCCAGCGGAGCACCACGCCCAGCTCGGTCTCGGCGGCCTTCCGCGCGTCCTCTATCGCCTCGACGAAGGCGATGTCAGGAATCCCGCGCCTGGTCGAACTGAACGGCGTGACGGTCAGCTCCGCGTAGCGGATGTTCTGCCGCGCCATGTCCCGGGCGACCTCGAAGGTGAGCAGCCGCACGTCATCGGCCGTGCGGATCAGATCCACCACCGAGAGGTAGATCTCCACGAAGTGCGCGAAGTCCCGGAAGGTGAAGAACTCCGCGATCGCCTCCGGGTCGGTCGGCACCTTGGACTTCGGGTGCCGGGCGGAGAGCTCGGTGACGATCCGCGGCGACGCAGAACCGACGTGGTGGACGTGGAGCTCCGCCTTGGGCAGCCCGGCGATGAAGCGCTGCAGATCGGTCATGGGACTCCCTCGCGGTGGTGTGCGGTTCTCGTGGTCGAGGTGCGCGGGCTTCATCGTAGGCGGGGGCGGGAGCGGTCCGGGAGCGGCCATGGGGGAGGATCACCCGGGACCTGGGGGAGGGGCGGCGGACCAACCGCCCCGGCTCGTCGGCGGGTGTCCGCCCGCGGCCGTCCCCCGGAGCCGCGGAGTCAGGACGGGGCCCGCGCGGGCCGCACGACCGGCGAAGGACGGACAGCGATGCACGGCGAGGACACGGGGGAGCTCTCGGAGGCTCAGATCGCCGCCATCCGGCGGACGGTGACCAGCGGACGAGGCGCCCTCAGCCGCCGTTCGCTGTGGCGGGCCGGAGGCGGCGCCCTCACCGCCGCGGCACTGGGGGCCCTCGCCGGCTGCGGCATCCCGCCGGCCGGCCGGGCCGAAACCGCCGGGAACGCGGGCGAGGACCACTCCAGCGGCGAGAAGAAGGTCGTCTGGTCCAACTGGACCGAGTACATCGACACCGGCGAGGACGGTCGGAGCAGGCCGACCTTGGAGGCCTTCGGCCGGGACACCGGGATCGAAGTCACCTACACCGAGGACATCAACGACAACGTCGAGTTCTTCGGGAAACTCAAACCCCAGCTCGCAGCCGGCCGCCCCACCGGGCGGGACCTGATCTGCGTGACCGACTGGCTGGCCGGCCGGCTGATCCGGCTGGGCTGGGCCCGCAGGCTCGACCCCGCCAACCTGCCCACCGCCTTCGCCAACCTCGCGGCACCCTTCCGCACCGTCGGGTGGGATCCCGGACGCGCCCACTCCTACCCATGGCAGGGGGTGCCGACGGTCATCGCCTACAACCTGAGCGCGACCGGCGGCCGGCAGGTGACCTCCGTCGACCAACTGCTCACCGACCCCCGGCTCAAGGGGCGGGTCGCCCTGCTCACCGAGATGCGCGACACCGTCGGGCTGACCCTCCTCGACATGGGAACGGAGCCCGAGAGCTTCGACGCCGAGGACTTCGACGCCGCGCTGGACCGCCTCCAGGGCGCCGTCGACCGAGGCCAGATCCGGCGCTTCACGGGCAACGACTACCTCGACGACCTCAACCGGGGCAACATCGCCGCCTGTCTGGCCTGGGCCGGGGACCTCCTGCAACTTCAGCAGGACAACCCCGATGTCCGCTACGCCGTTCCGGACGCCGGCTACCTGCTCGCCTCCGACGACCTCCTCGTCCCCGACGGGGCGCGGCACCAGGCGAACGCCGAGCGGCTCATCGACTACTACTACCGGCCCGAGGTCGCCGCCCGGGTCGCCGCCTACATCGGCTACGTCTGCCCGGTCGACGGGGTACGCGGGGAACTCGCCCGGATCGACCCCGAGCTGGCACGGAATCCGCTCGTCATCCCCGACCGGGAGATGACCGAGAAGGCCCACGAGTTCCGCTTGCTCTCCGCGGCCGAGGAGAGCGCCTTCGAGGAGAAGTTCTCCCGGCTGATCGGCGCCTGAGCCCGTCAGCCCCCGCGCCCACCCCTGCCACACCGGAGAGAGAACCATGACCGAGAACTCCGGCGGCACCGTCCGCCTCTCCGGGATCAGCAAGACCTACGGCTCCCACACCGCCGTACACCCGCTCGATCTCACCGTGCCGGCCGGCTCCTTCTTCGCCCTCCTTGGCGCCTCCGGCTGCGGCAAGACCACCACCCTGCGCATGATCGCGGGGCTGGAGGAGCCGACCACCGGCACCGTCCGGCTCGGAGAGGCGGACATCACCGATCTCCCCGCCCACCGGCGGCCGGTGAACACCGTCTTTCAGAGCTACGCGCTCTTCCCCCACCTCGACGTCTTCGAGAACGTCGCCTTCGGTCTCCGCCGCCGGGGTGTCAGGTCGGTGAAGCGCCAGGTCGAGGAGATGCTCGAACTCATCCAGCTCGGCGACTGCGCCCGGCGCAGACCGCAGCAACTCTCCGGCGGCCAGCAGCAGCGGGTCGCCCTGGCGCGGGCGCTGATCAACCGCCCCCGGGTGCTGCTGCTCGACGAGCCGCTCGCGGCGCTCGACCCGCGACTGCGCCGCAGGATGCGGCTGGAACTCAAACGGATCCAGGCCGAAGTCGGTATCACCTTCGTCCACGTCACCCACGACCAGGAGGAGGCGATGGCGCTCGCCGACAGGATCGCGGTCATGAACCGGGGCCGGGTCGAGCAGTCGGGCTCCCCGGTCGAGCTCTACGAGAACCCGGCCACCGGTTATGTCGCCGACTTCCTGGGCACCTCCAACCTCCTGGAGGCGGAGACCGCCGGTACCGAGCGGGGGCAGCTGCTGCTGCGGGCCGCGGGCACCGACCTGCGCTCGACCGCCCTGCCGCCGGGCGCCGCCACCGGAGAGCGGGTGCTGGTCGGCGTGCGGCCCGAGAAGGTCACCCTCACCCCCGTCGCCGAGGCGGGGGCGGTGGCCGACGGACGGAACCGGCTCTCCGGCCGGATCGCGGACGTCGGCTTCCTCGGCGCCACCACCCACTACCTCGTCGAAACCGCCAGCGCCGGCGAACTCGCCGCCCACGCGCAGAACGTGGAGGGCGCTCCGGGGCTGGCACCCGGTGCCGAGGTGGTCGTGCACTGGAGCCCGGAACACACCTTCTGCCTCGACGTCCCCAACCCCGCGGCAGCGGACACCGAGGACCTCATATGAGGCGCGGTGACGCCCCGACGACCAGCCCGGCCGACCCCCCGGTGACCCGCACCAGCCGTCTCCTTCCCTACTGGCTGCTGCTGCCCGGAGCCTGCTGGCTGCTCGTCTTCTTCGTCGCACCGCTGGTCTACCAGGCCTCCACCTCCCTGCAGACCGGCTCCCTCGAAGAGGGCTTCGAGGTCACCTGGCACACCGCGACCTACTGGCAGGCGCTGCTGGACTACCACCCGCACTTCCTGCGGTCCCTCCTCTACGCCGCCGCCGCCACCGGGCTCTGCCTCCTGATCGGCTACCCGCTGGCCTACACCATCGCCTTCCGGGCCGGCCGCTGGCGCCGCGTCCTGCTCGTGCTGGTCATCGCGCCCTTCCTGACCAGCTTCCTGATCCGCACCCTGGCCTGGCGGACGATCCTCGCCGACTCCGGTGCGGTGGTCACCCTGCTGGGCAGCTCGCACCTCCTGCAGGCCACCGACTGGGTCGGGCTGACCTCGGGCCAGCGTGTGCTCGCCACCCCGCTGGCGGTGATCCTCGGCCTGTCCTACAACTATCTGCCGATGATGGTGCTGCCGCTCTACGCCTCACTGGCCGGGATCGACCGACGGCTGAGGGAGGCGGCCGGCGACCTGTACGCCACACCTCTCTCCGCGTTCCGCACGGTGACCCTGCCCCTTTCGGCTCCCGGTGCCATCGCCGGCAGTCTGCTCACCTTCATCCCCGCCACCGGTGACTACATCAACGCCGAACTGCTCGGTTCCGCACACCAGAAGATGATCGGGAACGTGATCCAGGGCCAGTTCCTGAGGGTGCTGGACTATCCGACGGCGGCGGCCGTGTCGCTCATCCTGATGGTCGTGGTCCTCGCCCTGGTGACCCACCACCTCCGCGGACCACGCGCGGGGGAGGTCCGATGAGGGACGGCCGGGCGCGCGGCGCCGGACTCGCCCGCCGGCTGCGGCGGAACCTCGTGGTGGTGGCCGCCATGGGCGGACTCGCCTACCTCCTCCTGCCCAACCTCGTGGTGGTGGCGCTGTCCTTCAACCAGCCCGAGGGCAGATACAACTACCAGTGGCGCCGGTTCTCCCTCGATGCCTGGACGCACCCCTGCGCGGCCGCCGGGGTGTGCGACTCACTCCTCCTGAGCCTGCGGATCGCCGCTTGGGCCACGCTCGCCGCGACGGTCCTCGGCACGCTGACCGCCTTCGCCGTCACCCGGTACCGCTTCCGGGGGAAGACGGCCGCGAACGCGCTGATCCTGCTGCCCATGGCGATGCCGGAGGTGGTGATGGGTGCCTCGCTGGGGACACTGTTCCTCAACATGGGGATCGAGTTCGGCGCGCCGACGATCCTGATCGCCCACATCACCTTCGGGCTCAGCTTCGTCGTCGTCGCCGTCAAGGCACGGCTGGCCGGCATGGACCCGCACCTTGAGGAGGCGGCCCGCGACCTCTACGCCTCGCTGCCGCAGACCTTCCTCCGGGTCACCCTGCCGACGGCGGCGCCCGGTATCGGGGCCGGCGCGCTGCTCTGCTTCGCGCTCTCCTTCGACGACTTCGTCATCACCAACTTCAACTCGGGGGCGGCCGTCACCTTCCCCATGTACGTGTGGGGCGCGGCGCAGCGCGGCATCCCCGTGCAGGTCTATGTGATCGGCACCGCCATGTTCGTGGTGGCGCTGCTGATCGCCCTGTCCAGCGTGGCCCTCAGGCCGCGTGGTGGGCGGGGCTCCGGCGGTGGTGGACCGCTGTGACGGGTGGTCCTGCCCGAACCTCCCGGGAACCGCCGGTTGTGATCCGAATCACCACGGGCCTCGGTCGAAGCCGCGTAATGCGTGGTCCCTGCGGCCCTCTCCTCCGTACCCACCGTCGAACCCGGCGCGAGACCGGCGCCGGATTCGACGAGCGGGGTGGTCACCAGCGCGAGTCGAGGAAGAGGGAACGTACATGGACGGCACGGGGGAGCGGAACGCGCTGGGGTGGCTGTGCTCGGCGGCTCCTGATCCAGCGGAGTGCCGCCGGGAGTGGGAGAGTGATCCCCGGGGGGTGGCGCTGCTGCCCGCGGGGCGGCTGTGGGACGTGCTCATCCTCCCGGGTGAGCTGGGCTATCCCACGTTCGACGTCCTCACCGGGCAGCCCGACCGGCGGCCCGGCCCGGTGCTCGCCGACTTCGGGCAGCGGCGGATGGGCTTCTTCGTGCCGCCAGGCACCGCGGAGCGTTGGCTGGGCACGGGGGTGCGGTGTGCCGGACGCGGCACCTGGATCGTCGTTCCCCGCCCGGGGTACACGGCCGGCTCCATGCGCTGGCTGCTGCCGCCGGACGGTTCCGGCCGGCTCACCGATCCGGTGCTGCTGGAGTTGGCGATGCACGAGGCGGCAGCGGTGATCGCCCAGGCCCGGGCGGCGGGCAGCTGAAAACCGGCCGCGGCCCTCAGCGACCGGAGGGACGCCGGGGTAGGCGCCGGAAGGCCGGGACGCTCGGGAAAAGAGCGACCGCCCTGGAACAGGGGGGAGGTTCCAGGGCGGTCATGGCGACCGGCGTACCGCGCGCCCCGGGGGGTGTGGGGCGGGCGGCCGTCCGATCGGCGGAGAGTACCGGACCCGAGGGTTCGGTGATGTGCGCGAGGGCACGGCCGAGACGGAGCACTTGAGGCGCCCGAACCGGCTTCGCCCGCAGTCGCCTGCGGGCGAAAGGTTCCTCTCAACTGCGGGAACCGTACGTCACGGGAGGCCGGGCGGACAGCCGGATCACCCGTCCGCCATCAGCTCCGCACACATTCTTCACCGGCCGGGCCGGCCGTCGCTCAGAGGTTGGCGAGGGCTCCGTCGAGGATGTCCAGCCCCTCGTTGAGCAGGTCCTCGCCGATGACCAGCGGAGGCAGGAAGCGGACGACGTTGCCGTAGGTGCCGGTGGTGAGCACCAGCAGCCCCTGGGAGTGGCAGGCCTTGGCGAGCGCCGCGGTCGCCTCCGGGTTGGGCTCCTTCGAACCGGCCCGCACCAGCTCGATGGCGATCATCGCACCGCGCCCGCGGACATCCCCGATCACCTCGTACTTCTCCTGCATCGCGGTGAGACGCGGCTTCATGACCTCCTCGATGCGCCGCGCCTTCGCGTTCAGGTCCAGTTCCCGCATCGTCTCGATGGCACCCAGCGCCGCCGCGCAGGCCACCGGGTTGCCGCCGTAGGTGCCGCCCAGACCGCCACTGTGGGCCGCGTCCATGATCTCGGCACGTCCGGTGACCGCGGCCAGCGGCAGTCCGCCCGCGATCCCCTTGGCGGTGGTGACCAGGTCCGGCACGATGCCTTCGTCCTCGCAGGCGAACCACTGGCCGGTGCGGCAGAATCCGGACTGGATCTCGTCCGCGACGAACACGATGCCGTTGGCCTTGGCGAACTCGGCCAGCCGCGGGAGGAAGCCCTTGGCAGGCTCGATGAAGCCGCCTTCGCCGAGCAGCGGCTCGATGACGATCGCGGCGACGTTCTCCGCCCCGATCTGCTTGTTGATCATGTCGATCGCCTGGGCCGAAGCCTCCTCGGCACAGTGCTCGGGCCCGGTCAGCCAGCGGTAGGGATAGGCCAGCGGCGCCCGGTAGATCTCCGGCGCGAACGGCCCGAAGGAGTGCTTGTAGGGCATGTTCTTCGAGGTGAGCGCCATGGTGAGGTTGGTCCGGCCGTGGTAGCCGTGGTCGAAGACGACGACCGCCGGACGCCGGGTGTAGGAGCGGGCGATCTTCACCGCGTTCTCCACCGCCTCGGCCCCGGAGTTGAACAGCGCCGACTTCTTCGGGTGGTCGCCCGGCGTAAGCCTCGCGAGCTCCTCGCAGACCTCCACGTAGCCCTCGTACGGGGCGACCATGAAGCAGGTGTGGGTGAAGTCGGCGAGCTGGGCGGAGGCGCGGCGCACCACTGCCTCCGCGCTGTTGCCCACCGAGGTGACGGCGATGCCCGAGCCGAAGTCGATCAGGGAGTTGCCGTCCACGTCCTCCAGCACGCCGCCGCCAGCCCGGGCGGCGAAGACCGGCAGTACGGATCCGACACCCGCGGCGACCGCAGCGGACCTGCGGGCCTGCAACTCCTGGGACTTCGGACCGGGGATCGCGGTGACGACGCGGCGCTCCTGCGGCAGCGAGGGGCCTCCGGCGGTTGCTGTCATGAGCTCTCCTGTGATCCGTGGGATGTGTGGGGCGGGCGCCCGAGTCGTCCCCGCCGCTCCGCACAGGCCGGCTGCCTGTTTCCGGGTGCCACGGCGGAGAGCGAGCGGCGGGCTCGGGCAATGGGGAGGGGCCACCACCGTGGTCCTAGGACAGACACTAGGACCGGCAGGCGGTCGGAGGCATGCTCCGATCGGTAGCGCTGGGCGTGTCACGTTGTCCGCGGCGGCGCATGGATCGCCCGGCGCATGGATCGAGCAGGGGGCACACCCGTGCCGTCGCGGCTGAGCGGTGATCCCCGGCGGGCTCATGGCCACGGCCGCAGCGCCTCACCGCTTCGTCGGACCGTCCGGATGAGCCCGGTGTGCGGATGCCCCCCGGTGACGCACCGGGGCCGGCGCCGTGCGCTGCCCCGGCATGACCGGAGAGCCCTCAGAGCCCCAGATCGGGGACGGACAAGGGAGCCGGGCAGATCCGGCGGCCCTGGTCGTCGAAGACGTACAACTGGGCCAGGTCGACCAGCAGCGGTACCTGGTCGCCCGGCCGGGCCCGGATCTCCGGCCCGGTACGGACCACCAGGTCTCCCGCCGCTGGCGGCTGCGCCGGTTCCGGGACCGGGGCCTCCTGCACGGCGGCCGTCCCGCCGCGGCCCAGCGCCGCCCACCGGGCCTTCCGGCCCGGCCTGCTCCGGGAACGGGTCCGCGAGGCCTCGGGGCGGGCCTCCTCCAGCTCCGGCACCACGGCCTGCTCCGCCCCGATACGGAGATGGAGGAGGCATTCGTGCCCCTGGAACTCCAGGTGCTCCACGATCCCGCCGAGAGCGACCTCTCCCGGCCGGGCCCGCTCCACGGAACCGACCCGTACCGCCTCCGAACGCAGCCCCACGATGAGCCGGCGGCCCACCTGGATACGGAGCATCTGGTGGTCCCGGCTCAGCGGCTGCGGCAGTCCGAGCTGCTGCCGCCCCAGATCGATCCACATGCCCTGGCCGAGCGGTGCGTGGACGGTGGCCCGCAGCAGGTTGATCCGCGGGGTGCCGACGAAGGCGGCGACGAAGACGTTCGCCGGCCGGTGGTAGACCTGACGCGGCGCGTCCACCTGCTGGAGGACCCCGTCGCGCATCACCACCACCCGGTCGCCCAGCGACATCGCCTCCGCCTGATCATGGGTCACGTACACCGTCGTCACCCCCATCTCCCGGGTCAGTGCGGCGATCTCCGCCCGCAGCCGGTTCCGCAGCTTGGCGTCGAGGTTCGACAGCGGCTCGTCCATCAGGAAGGCGGTCGGTTGGCGGACGATGGCCCGCCCCATGGCCACCCGCTGCCGCTCGCCGCCGGACAGCTGCGCCGGGAAACGGTCCAACACGTCCTCGATGCCCAGGGTGCGGGCGGTCTGCTCGACCCGCGGGGCGGGTGACTGCCCCGGGTGCTCGATCCGCAGCGGGAAGCCGATGTTGTCCCGGCTGGTCATGTTCGGGTACAGGGCGAAGTTCTGAAACACCATCGCCATCCGGCGGGCGGCCGGCGGCAGCTCGTTGGCGGGCTCGCCGTCGAGCAGCAACGCGCCCTCGTCGATCCGCTCCAGCCCGGCGATCATGCGGAGCACCGTCGACTTGCCGCACCCGGACGGTCCGAGCAGCACGACGAACTCGCCCGGCGGGACATCGAGGGAGAAACGGTCCACCGCCCGGGTCCCGCGTGGGTAGACCTTGGACACGTCCTGGAGGGAAATCGCGCGAGTCATGGTTCCGCCGTGGTTTCTGAAGCGGCGTCGAGCAACGACGCGGGTCATGGATGGAGGGAGATTGGGGATACCGGGGGCGCTCAGGAGGAAAATAGCCCATGTGGGGGAGGAGGGGAACGTATTGGCAACCGGGAATGGCCGGTTGGTGCCGCGGCGCGCGGGTGTCGCCGGTCCGGTGTCGGGCGCGGGAAGCCGCCCTCCGAGCCGTGGTGCGCCACACCCCGTCACCCAGTCCCGCGTCGGGGGCTTCGTGGCGGTCCCGGGATCGCTCTCTTCGCCGAGGAACAGCCCTTAGATTGAAGTAGTCGCGCACAGAGGCTGGTTGGCCGCTCAGGGGGCAGGGAATCGCAGATGGAAACCGAGGGAACGTACGAACCGCGCGGGAGCCGTCCGGAGCAGCCCGCTCCGGGAACCGGAGCCGTCCACCCCGGCGGCCCGGCCGCGGCGACCGGTGAGCCGCCAGCCGTCCCTCCGCCGCCCAGGCGCCCCCCCGAGGCGGCTCCCGACCGCCTCAGCAAGCACCTGCCGGGGCAGCCACCGCCGTCTGGCCAGCCGACGTCCAGCGGCAAGCCGGACGTCTTCCTCTCCTGGCTCCGGACCCCCCGCCCGGAGGGGCCGCCCGGTGTCTGGACATACGGGTACCGTCCCCGCGCCCCCGAGGAACCCGAGCGGATCCCCAGCCGGTCCCTGATCAGCGGCGCGCTGATCTCCTTCCTCTGCGGCTGGCTGCTCTGGTCGCTGCTCTGGAACGGCTACCTGGGCAGCTACTGGCTCTGGCCGCTGTTCCTGCTCACACCGGACTCCTGGCGTGAGGCGGGAGGCCAACAACTCGCGTACGTCGGTGCCTCCTACCTCTACTACGCCATCGTGGCCGGCGGTCTCATCGTGCTCTTCGGCAGGCTCGGCCGCTGGCCGGAGATCTGGCATCGCTGGCCCGGGCGCCTCTTCAAGCGCCTCCGGGAAGAGGCGGGCGCGCCCCCGCCGGAGCCCGAGGAGGACCCCGCACAGTGGCCGGAACTCCGTACGCAGGGGGCCCCGGACGCCGCCGAACGGCTCACCGCCGAAGCGCACGCCGGCCGGATGAACGACGTGGACCACGCCCGTATCGGCCGTGCCTGGCAGTCGGTACGCGCCCACCCCGGGAGGCTGCCGACCTTCACCGACACCGTGCTGCGGCACGGTGCGGCGGCCTGCCCGCACCCCTCCGGCGCCCGTGACCTCCCCGTCCGCACCGCCCACCACGACCTGATCGCCCGGCAGGTGCGGCTGGGAACGGCCGCCGACGACGCCCGGAACCCGTACCAGCGGCGGGCCACCGGATTCGCCCTCTCCCCCGAGCTGCTCGGCACCTCCCTGCTGGCCGTCGGGCCTTCCGGATCCGGGAAGACCCGACGCCTGGTCAGCCCCGTCCTGGAGACCCTCTGCCTGCAGGCCTTGGCCGGCCAGGCGGTGGTGGTCGCCGTCGGAGCGGCCGGCACGGGGCTCGCCCCCGACGGCGCTTTCGACGTCGTGGTCAGGATCGGCCGCCCCGACTCGGCCTACGACCTGGACCTTTACGGCGGGACCGGCGACCCGGACGAGGCGGCCGGGATGCTCGCCGAAGCCCTGGTCGGCGATGTCGCTCCCACCCTCCCCGGCGGCCAGGGACGGCGGGCGGCCACCACACTCGCCCAGCTGCTCGGGCCGTTCCGTGCGGCCTATGGCCGGTTCCCCTCGGTGCCCGAACTACGGGAGCTGCTCGACGGCTCCAAAACGGCCCTGCACGCCCTGCGGGAGGCGCTCGCCGAGACCGGCGAGACCGCGCAGGCCCGGGAGCTCGACGCCCGGGAACGCCACTCGGAGCGGTCCGAAGACCTCCGTACGCTGCTCGCGGACCGGATCGCCCTGCTGGACCGGCCGGCGTTCGCCGACTTCTTCGACACCGGGAGTGAAGCACGCCCGTTCTCGCTCCGGGCCCTGGAACATCCGCTCCGGGTGCGGATCGACCTGCCCGAGCGGGGTCACGCGGAGGCGTCGAGGGTGCTGGCCCGGCTCGTCCTCGCCCAGTTCACGGAGTCCGTCGTGGCCCGAGCCGACCGGTCGCTGTTCGCCTGCCTGGTCCTCGACGACGCCTCCGACACCGTCACCGCCCAGGCGCTCCGGGGGGTGCAGCGGCTCCGCACGGCGAACGCCGGCGCCCTGCTCACCCTGCGCACCCTGGACGACGTGCCGGAGGGGCTGCGCAGCGCCCTGCTCGGCGCCGTCGGCTGCCGGATGGCGCTGGCCGGGGTGACCACCTGGGACGGGGCGCGGTTCGCCGAGGTGTGGGGCAAGGAGTGGGTGGAGACGCGGGACGTCACCGACCGGCAGATCGTCGCCGACGAGCCGTTCACCCGGCTGGTGCACACGGTGCGCCGGCTGATCACCGGCAAGGCCGTCACCAGCCAGGCGGTCACCGTCCGGAAGGTGGAGCGGGAACGCTGGTCGGCATCCGAACTGGCGCACTCGGTGCCGCCCGGGCACGCGGTCGTCTCGCTGACCACCGTCCGAGGCGAGAACACCCCGCCCCTGCTGGTGAGACTGCGGGACTGAAGGGGCCGGCGGCAGGCGCCGGAAGCCGCCGGGTCCGCGCCGGACCTTGCCGCTGAGGCAGAATCGAAGCAGACCGTCCCCACCGGACGGCTTACCCGTCGCCATGAAGGTGCCATGCCCCCAACGCTTGCCTCGCTCGTCCACCACCCCGCGCTGAAGCTCGTGGTCCGGGCCGGGCACGACCGGCTGGAGGAACCGGTCCGGTGGGCCCACGCCAGCGAGCTGGCGGACCCCGTCCCCTACATGGAGGGAGGGGAGCTGCTGCTCGTCACCGCGATGAAGCTGGACGTCGAGGACGCCGAGGTGATGCGGCGCTACGTGCGGCGGCTGGTGGAGGCCGGTGTGGTGGGGCTCGGCTTCGCGGTCGGGGTCAACTACGAGGACATCCCGCCGGCCCTGGTGGCCGCGGCGGCCGAGGAGGGCCTGCCGCTGCTGGAGGTGCCGCGCCGCACCCCCTTCATCGCGATCAGCAAGGTGGTCTCGGCGGCGATCGCCGCCGAGCAGTACCGGGCCGTCACGGCGGGATTCGAGGCTCAGCGGGAGTTGACCCGGGCCGCGCTGAGCGCCGCCGGACCGGCGGCGCTGCTCGGGCGGCTCGCGGCGCACATCAGCGGCTGGGCAGCGCTCTACGACGTCGCCGGCGCGGTGGTGGCGGCCGCGCCGGAGTGGGCGGCCCGGCGGGCCGCCCGGCTGGCCCCCGAGGCGGAGCGGTTGCTGGCCCGCCCGGCGCCGGCCAGTGCCGTCCTCGGACCCGACGACCGTGAGGACCGGGTGGAACTGCAGTCGCTCGGAAGCGGCCGACGCGCCGGGGGCGTGCTCGCCGTCGGCACCAGCGGACCGCCGGGCACGGCGGAGCGGTACGCCGTGCACTCCGCCGTCGCGCTGCTGACCCTGACCACCGAACGCTCCCGCTCCCTCCAGGAGGCCGAGCAGCGACTGGGCTCCGCGGTGCTGCGGATGCTGCGGGCGGGGCAGCCGGACCACGCGCGGGCGGTCGCCGGAGACCTCTACGGAGGGCTGCTCGACGCACCGTTCCGGGTGCTGATCGCGGAGGAGGCGGGAACGGCGGCCGGTCGGGGCGCACCGGCCGACGGCGGGCAGCAGGCCCAGGACGGTGAGAGGGCCGCCGACCCCCTCGACGCGCTCGCCGAAGCCCTGGAATCCGCCTCGGCGCGCGCCGGGGAGGCGGTCCTGGTCGTCTCGGAGGCCGCCGGCGGGCGACTGGTGGCGCTGGCTCCGGACGGCGGGGCGGCCGTCGCCGCCTGCGGCTGGTACGCCGAGGAGTTGGAGTCCCGCCGGGAGGCCGACCCCGCCGGGCGGCGCGGCAGACCGAGCCCCCGGCAGGGCGAGGTGGTCATCGGGGTCTCGGCACCCTCCGGCCCCATCGCGGCCGCCGGTGCCCACCGTCAGGCCGAGCAGGCGCTCTCGGTGGCGCGCCGCCGGGGCCGGGTGCTGGTGGAGCACGAGCAGGTGGCCGCCGGATCGGTGCTGCCGCTGCTGGCCGACGACGCGGTACGGGCGTTCGCCGACAGCATGCTGCGCGCGCTCTACGAGCACGACGCCACCGGCCGCGGCGACCTGGTCGCCTCGCTGCGGGCCTGGCTCTCCCACCACGGGCAGTGGGACGCGGCCGCGGCGGAGCTCGGCGTGCACCGGCACACCCTGCGCTACCGGATGCGCCGGGTGGAGGAGATCCTGCACCGCTCCCTCGACGATCCGGACGTCCGCATGGAGCTCTGGCTCGCCCTCAAGGCATCCTCGGGCCGCACGGACTGAGGGTTGCGCCGCGCCCCCGGTCGCCGTCCCGGTCAGGGGCGCGCAGCGATAGCGCCGAAGCGGCCAGTAGCGGCGGCACACCACTACACCGCGGACAAGCGTCATCTCCCGGTCGCGCCCCTACCGTGGGAGCAGCCACACCGCACCGTCCACACCATCTCCGAAGGGCCGGGATCCGCTGTGACCTCCACCCGCGAAGCTCCCCACGAGTTCTGGCTCGCCGGCCGCCCGGCGGCGGGCGACAGCACCTTTGACGTCACCTCACCCTGGGACGGCCGCCAGCTCGGTGCCGTGAGCGTGCCCACCGAAGCCCAGGTGGAAGAGGCGGTCGCCGCGGCCGAGGCCGTGCGCGCGGAGTTCGCCGCCACCCCCGCCCACGTCCGGGCGGCGGCCTGCGAGCACGTCAGCCGACGGCTCGTCGAACGCACCGAGGAGATCGCCCGGCTGATCTCCGCCGAGAACGGCAAGCCCATGAAGTGGGCCCGAGGCGAGGTCGGCCGCGCCGTCTCGGTGTTCCGCTTCGCCGCCGAGGAGGCCCGCCGCTTCAACGGGGGCGAGGCGCAGCGGCTGGACACCGACGCCGGGGGCGTCGGCCGGCTCGCGCTCACCCGCCGCTTCCCGCGCGGCACCGTACTGGGCATCGCCCCGTTCAACTTCCCGTTGAACCTCTGCGCCCACAAGGTCGCCCCGGCCCTCGCCGTGGGGACGCCCATCATCCTCAAACCGGCTCCGGCCACCCCGCTGTCGGCGCTGCTCCTCGGGGAACTGCTCGCCGAGACGGAGCTGCCTGCCGGAGCGTGGAGCGTGCTGCCGGTGCCCAACGAGCGGATGCCCGCACTCGTCCAGGACGAGCGGCTGCCGGTGATCTCCTTCACCGGTTCCGGACCGGTCGGCTGGTCGCTGCTGGACGCCGCGCCGCGTAAGCACACCACCCTCGAACTGGGCGGGAACGGGGCGGCGATCGTCCTCGCCGACTGGTCCTCGGAGGAGGATCTCGACTGGGCCGCCACCCGTATCGCCGCCTTCGCCAACTACCAGGGCGGCCAGTCCTGCATCTCGGTCCAGCGGGTCATCGCGGACGAGACGGTCTACGACCGGCTGCTGCCCAAGGTGGTCGCGGCGGTCGAGGCTCAGGTCACCGGCGATCCGTCCGACGACGCGACCGACGTCGGACCGCTGATCAACGAGGACGCGGCCAAGCGTGTCGAGTCCTGGGTCGACGAGGCGGTGCGGGCGGGCGCCAAGCTGCTCACCGGCGGTCGGCGGGACGGAGCGACCTACGCCCCCACCGTGCTCTCCGACGTCCCGGCGGGCACCCGGCTCTCCTGCGAGGAGGTCTTCGGCCCGGTGCTGACCCTGAGCCGGGCGGCGGGGGAGGAGGCCGCCTTCGCCGCGGCGAACGACTCCGAGTACGGCCTGCAGGCGGGCGTCTTCACCCACGACGTCCAGGCCGCCTTCCGCGCCCACCGGGCGCTTGAGGTGGGCGGGGTCATCATCGGGGACGTGCCCTCCTACCGGGCCGACCAGATGCCCTACGGCGGGGCCAAGCAGTCGGGGGTGGGGCGCGAGGGCGTCAAGTACGCGATGGAGGACTACACCTACGAACGAGTCATGGTCCTCACCGGCCTGGAGCTCTGAGCGTCGACGGGCCGCGCTCCCGGCACCGCCGGGAGCGCGGCCCGCTCCGCCACGAGCGGGCCTCCGGCCCGTTTTCTCACCCCGCCTCCGCGGGGAGGTCGTCCTCCGGCAGGCCGAACAACGGCGCGCACTCCGCGAGTCCGGTGATCCCCACCGGAGCGGAGGCGTGCGCCCGCCAACCCGCGCGGTCCAGGCGGAGCCGCTGGAGGGCGCGGGGCCGGCCGAGCACCGCGACCTGCTCCAGGCCGTCCGGGGCGTAGCCGAGTTTGCGTGAGACCCCGAGTGAGCCCGGGTTGTCCGTCATCGCGGTCGAGGTCACCCAGTGCGCGCCGAGCCCCTGGAAAGCCAGGTGGAGTACGGCGGCCCGCATCTCGGTGCCGATGCCCCTGCCTTGGTGGGGAAGGCCCAGCCAGGAGCCGGTTGACGCCTGCCGAGTGACCGCGAAGTCCTTCGCCGTCAGGTCCTGTCGCCCCACCACCCGCCCCTCGCACAGCACGGCCAGTGAGAGGGTCCACCGCTCGGGCCGCCAGTCGGCGATCGTGCCCAGCAGGTGCTGGTAGGTCCCGCGCCCGCGCTGCTGGGGTGAAGCGGCGCTCCACGGTACGGAGAACGGCATCCGTCCGCCCTCGTGCACGCCGCCAGCGGCCACCGCGGCCAACTCCTCCAACAGCTCCGGATCCGGCAGCCTCAGCTCCAGGCGCGGAGTCGTGATCCGCAGGCGGTAGAGCGGCCAGAAGTGGGATTCCATGGGAGGAGCGTGGCATTTCAGAGGCCGGGCGGTCGAACGGTTTACCGCCTCGGGGCGGCGGAACCGCAGAGGTTTCCGTAGACCAAGGAAGCGGTACATATCGCCAGATATCAGGCAGTCCACGGTGGACGGTTCCAACGGGTCGGTGGCTCGGCTGGAACTTTCCCGCACGAGCCGGCGACCGTCCCCTAGCCGGCCGCGGCGCCGGGCCGCCCATCCCTACCCGCCCGAGGTGACTCCCCGAGATGACCGCCCCAGCCACCGAGCCCACCGTCTCCCAACGCGAGGCACGGAAGGTCGCCGAAGAAGCCAGGGAACACACATGGCGCAAGCCGAGCTTCGCCAAGGAGCTATTCCTCGGCCGTTTCCGGCCGGATCTGATCCACCCCCACCCCAGGCCCGCACCCGGGGACGCCCGCCAGGGCGAGCGCTTCCTCGACGAGCTCCGCGACTTCTGCGAGACCCGGATCGACGGAGCCCGCATCGAGCGCGAGGACCGGATCCCCGACGAGGTGGTCAGCGGGCTCAAGGAGCTCGGCGCCCTGGGCATGAAGATCGACAGCCAGTACGGGGGGCTCGGCCTCACCCAGCTCTACTACAACAAGGCGCTCGCCCTGGTCGGCTCCGCCAGCCCGGCGGTCGGCGCGCTGCTCTCCGCACACCAGTCGATCGGCGTGCCCGAGCCGCTGCGGCTCTTCGGAACGCCCGAGCAGCGGGCCGCCTTCCTGCCGCGCTGCGCCCGCACCGACGTCTCCGCCTTCCTCCTCACCGAGCCGGACGTCGGTTCGGATCCCGCCAGACTGGCGACCACGGCCGTCCCGGACGGACCGGACTACGTCCTCGACGGGGTGAAGCTGTGGACCACCAACGGGGTGATCGCCGACCTCCTGGTGGTGATGGCCCGGGTGCCCCGGGAGCCGGGCCGCCGGGGCGGCATCACCGCCTTCGTGGTCGAGGCGGACTCCGCCGGCATCACGGTGGAGAACCGCAACGAGTTCATGGGCCTGCGTGGCCTGGAGAACGGCGTGACCCGCTTCCACCGGGTGCGGGTCCCCGCGGCCAACCGCATCGGCCCGGAGGGTGCCGGGCTGCGGATCGCCCTCACCACCCTGAACACCGGCAGGCTCTCGCTGCCGGCGATGTGCGTCGGGGCCGGCAAATGGTCTCTGAAGATCGCCCGCGAGTGGTCGGGCGCCCGGGAGCAGTGGGGCAGACCGATCGCCGAGCACGAGGCGGTGGGCTCCAAGACCGCGTTCATCGCGGCGACCACCTTCGCCCTCGAAGCCATGGTCGACCTCGCCGGCCTGATGGCCGACGAGGAGCGCAACGACATCCGGATCGAAGCGGCGCTCGCCAAGCTCTACGCAAGCGAGATGGCCTGCCGGATGGCCGACGAGCTGGTGCAGATCCGCGGTGGGCGCGGTTACGAGACCGCCCGCTCGCTCGCCGCCCGGGGGGAGCGAGGGGTCCCCGCCGAGCAGCTGCTGCGGGATCTGCGGATCAACCGCATCTTCGAGGGCTCGACCGAGATCATGCACCTGCTGATCGCCCGGGAGGCCGTGGACGCCCACCTGTCGGTCGCCGGAGACCTGGTCGACCCGGACAAGGGCCTGGGGGAGAAGGCCAGAGCCGGGGTCCGGGCCGGCGGCTTCTACGCCCGCTGGCTTCCTGGCCTGGTTTTCGGAGCGGGCCGGCTGCCCGGGGCGTACGGCGACTTCCACCCGGTCGGCCACCGGGACCTCTCCGGGCACCTCCGCTACGTCGAGCGCTGCGCCCGCCGGCTCGCCCGCTCGACCTTCTACGGGATGTCCCGCTGGCAGGGCCGGCTGGAGGGCAAGCAGGGCTTCCTCGGCCGGATCGTCGACATCGGGGCGGAGCTCTTCGCGATGAGCGCGGCATGCGTACGTGCCGAACGGCTGCGCACCGAGGGGGAGCACGGACGCGAGGCCTACCAGCTGGCCGACGCTTTCTGCCAGCAGGCCCGGATCCGGGTGGAGGAGCTGTACGCCAGGCTCTGGACGAACACCGACGCGACGGACCGCAAGGTGGTCGCCGGCGTGCTCGGCGGGGTCTACCGCTGGCTGGAGGAGGGCGTGGTCGACCCCAGCGGTGACGGCCCCTGGATCGCCGACGCCGCCCCCGGCCCCTCGGCGAAGCCGGACGTCCACCGCTCCGTCCGCTGAACCGGTGCCGCGCCCGGTGCCGCGCCCCGGCGAGCCGCCACCCGGGTGCGCGCACAGGGGGGAAAGCGGGGGCTCCGTGGCATGCCGCGATCACCCTCCGGCCACAATGGTGGGATGACGGACTCTCTCGCCCATCCGTATCTGACCTTCCCCGCCGCGGCCGCGGTCACCGGGGGGCCCCGGGACATCGTGATCCTCGGCTCCACCGGCTCGATCGGCACCCAGGCCATCGACGTGGTGCTGCGCAACCCCGACCGCTTCCGAGTCACCGGCCTGTCCGCGGCGGGCGGCCGGGTGGAGCTGCTGGCCGAGCAGGCGCACCGGCTGCGGGTCGACACCGTGGCCGTCGCCCGGCGGGAGGCGGTGCCGGCGCTGCGGGAGGCGCTCGCCGCCCGCTACGGGAGCAAGCCGCAGCCGGAGATCCTGGCCGGCCCGGACGCGGCCACGGAACTGGCCGGGGCGGACTGCCACTCGGTACTGAACGGGATCACCGGCTCGATCGGACTGCGCCCCACCCTCGCCGCGCTGGAGGCCGGGCGGATCCTCGTCCTGGCCAACAAGGAGTCGCTGATCGTGGGCGGGCCGCTGGTCAAGGCGGTGGCCAAACCGGGGCAGATCGTGCCGGTCGACTCCGAGCACTCCGCGCTCTTCCAGGCGCTGCTCGGCGGGGACCGCGGTGAGGTGCACAAACTGGTCGTCACCGCCTCCGGCGGTCCGTTCCGCGGCCGGACCAAGGCGCAGCTGGCCCAGGTCACGCCCGAGCAGGCGCTCGCCCACCCGACCTGGCAGATGGGCCCCGTCGTCACCATCAACTCCGCAACCCTGGTCAACAAGGGTCTGGAGGTCGTCGAGGCGCACCTGCTTTTCGACGTTCCGCTGGACCGGATCGAGGTGGTGGTGCACCCGCAGTCCTACGTCCACTCGATGGTGGAGTTCGTCGACGGCTCCACCCTGTTGCAGGCCAGCCCCCCGGACATGCGGATGCCGATCGCCCTCGGGCTCGGCTGGCCGCAGCGGGTACCCGACGCCGCCCCGGCCTGCGACTGGACCAAGGCGTCGAGCTGGGAGTTCTTCCCGCTGGACAACGAGGCCTTCCCCTCCGTCTCCCTCGCCCGCCACGTGGGTGAGCTGGGCGGCACCGCGCCCGCCGTGTTCAACGCCGCCAACGAGGAGTGCGTCGAGGCGTTCCTTGCCGGACGGCTGCCCTTCAATGGCATTGTGGACACCGTCGAGAAGGTGGTCGCCGAACACGGCGTGCCCGACCGCGGAACCTCGCTGTCCGTCGGGGACGTCCTTGAGGCGGAGACCTGGGCGCGCTCCCGCGCCCGCGAAGCGGCGGCGAAGGTGACAGCGGAGGCTCGTGCATGACCACCCTGATGACGGTTCTCGGCATAGTCGTCTTCGTGGTCGGCCTGCTGTTCTCCATCGCCTGGCACGAACTCGGGCACCTCTCCACGGCCAAGCTGTTCGGCGTGCGGGTACCGCAGTACATGGTCGGCTTCGGCCCGACCATCTGGTCTCGGAAGAAGGGCGACACCGAGTACGGCCTGAAGGCGGTCCCGCTCGGCGGCTACATCCGGATGATCGGCATGTTCCCGCCGGGGGACGACGGCAAGATCGCCCGGCGCTCCACCTCGCCCTTCCGGACCATGATCGAGGACGCCCGGTCGGCCTCTTTCGAGGAGTTGGAGCCGGGCGACGAGAAGCGGCTGTTCTACACGCGCAAGCCCTGGAAGCGCGTCATCGTCATGCTCGCCGGGCCGGGGATGAACCTGATCCTGGCGATCGCCATCTTCATGGGCGTGCTGATGGGCTTCGGCATCAACACCGAGACGACCGTCGTCAGCACCGTCTCCGACTGCGTGATCGCGCAGAGCGAGCAGCGGGACAAGTGCGGCGCCGGGGACCCCGCCTCCCCGGCGAAAGCCGCCGGCCTGCAACCCGGGGACAAGATCATCGCTTTCGGCGGGAAGCCGATCGATGACTGGAAGGCCCTCGAACAGCAGATCCGCGACACCACCGGGGCGACCACCGTCCTGGTGGAGCGGGACGGGAAGCGCGCGACGCTCCGTCCCGAGCTGGTGGCGAACAAGGTCCTCAAGCACGACGCCGCCGGGCGGAGTATCCCCGGTGAGTACGTGACAGCCGGCTACTTCGGTTTCAGCCCGGCCAACGGAATCGTCAAGCAGTCCTTCGGGCAGTCCGTCGAGCGGATGGGCGACATGGCGGGCTCGGCGGTGCAGGCGCTGGTCAACCTGCCGGGCAAGGTGCCGGCGCTCTGGGACGCCACCTTCGGGGGCGCGGAGCGGGAGGCGGACTCCCCGATGGGGGTGGTCGGCGCCGCACGGGTGGGAGGCGAGGTGTTCAGTCTCGACATCCCGCCGATCCAGCGCGTGATGACCACCCTGCTGCTGATCGCGATGTTCAACCTCTCGCTGTTCCTGTTCAACATGCTGCCGCTGCTGCCGCTGGACGGCGGACACGTCGCCGGCGCGCTGTGGGAGTCGGTGCGGCGCCACACGGCCCGGCTCTTCCGCCGGCCGGACCCCGGACCCTTCGACGTCGCCCGGATGATGCCGGTGGCCTACGCCGTCGCCGGGGTGTTCATCTGCTTCACCCTGCTGGTCCTCGCCGCCGACATCGTCAATCCGGTGCGCATCACCTGACGGGCGCAGCCTCCTCCGGCGCCGGTCGGGCGGCCCGCCCCCGACCGGCGCACCGGCGGGGCGGCTGCTCCAGGGGCCGCGCCCGCCCTGTCCGGCGGCAGCACCGGGGCGGGAGGACGGGTGACAACCCTTGGTCCGAACTGCGGCCTTTGGGTGGTCCTGCGGGAGGCGTTTACCGGGACGACCGCAGGGTGCCGTAATCTCAGGGAGCGGAGCCCGGCCGAACTCGGGTCCAACGTTCACACCATGGGGTTGCTCGCCAGATGACTGCGATTTCGCTGGGAATGCCGACTGTTCCGCTCAAACTCGCCGACCGGCGGGTCAGCCGCAAGATCCAGGTCGGATCGGTGGCTGTCGGGGGAGATGCGCCGGTGTCGGTGCAGTCGATGACCACGACGCGTACTTCGGATATCGGTGCGACGCTTCAGCAGATCGCCGAGTTGACGGCGGCGGGGTGTCAGATCGTGCGGGTGGCGTGTCCGACGCAGGATGACGCGGACGCGCTTTCGGTGATCGCTCGGAAGTCGCAGATTCCGGTGATCGCCGATATTCATTTCCAGCCGAAGTACGTGTTCGCGGCGATCGAGGCCGGTTGTGCGGCGGTGCGGGTGAACCCGGGGAACATCAAGCAGTTCGACGACCGGGTGAAGGAGATCGCGCGGGAGGCTTCGGCGGCGGGTACGCCGATCCGGATCGGGGTGAACGCGGGTTCGCTCGACAGGCGTCTGCTGCGGAAGTACGGGAGGGCGACGCCTGAGGCGTTGGTGGAGTCGGCGTTGTGGGAGTGCTCGTTGTTCGAGGAGCACGGGTTCCGGGACATCAAGATCTCGGTGAAGCACAACGATCCGGTGGTGATGGTCAACGCGTACCGGCAGTTGGCGGAGCGGTGTGAGTATCCGCTGCATCTGGGGGTGACGGAGGCGGGGCCGGCGTTCCAGGGCACGGTGAAGTCGGCGGTGGCTTTCGGGGCGTTGCTGTCGGAGGGGATCGGGGACACGATCCGGGTGTCGTTGTCGGCGCCGCCGGTCGAGGAGATCAAGGTCGGTGCGCAGATCCTGGAGTCGTTGGGGTTGCGGCAGCGCAGGTTGGAGATCGTCTCGTGTCCGTCCTGTGGGCGGGCGCAGGTGGATGTGTACAAGTTGGCGGATGAGGTGACCGCGGGGCTGGAGGGGATGGAGGTTCCGCTGCGGGTCGCGGTGATGGGGTGTGTGGTCAACGGTCCGGGTGAGGCGCGGGAGGCGGATCTCGGGGTGGCCTCCGGTAACGGTAAGGGGCAGATCTTCGTCAAGGGCGAGGTGATCAAGACGGTGCCGGAGTCGAAGATCGTCGAGACGTTGATCGAGGAGGCGATGAGGATCGCCGAGCAGATGGAGAAGGACGGCACCATCTCCGGCCCGCCCGAGATCTCGGTGGGCTGACCGCAGCGACGGCCGGGGCCACGCCCGAGGACCGGGGAGAGCCGTCTCCGACCGGGAACCGCACCGGTCGCAGAGGGGTACAGTGCGCCGGGGAGCCTGGGGGCGCCCCGGCACGACACACAGCAGACGGTGAGGCCCCGAGACGTGCTGACTACGACCACCACCAGGGTCCTCCAGCCCGGAGAGTTGGACGCCGCCCTCGCGGTCCTGGACCGAGAGCCGGTCGCGAACGTCTTCGTGGCGGCGCGGGTACGCGTCGCCGGCCTCGACCCCTGGCGCCTCGGCGGTGAGATGTGGGGCTGGTACACCGGCGGACGGCTGGAGTCGCTCTGCTACGCCGGAGCCAACCTGGTGCCGATCGGCGCCGGACCCGAGGCCGTGCGGGCCTTCGCCGAACGGGCCCGGCGTACCGGCCGCCGCTGCTCCTCGATCGTAGGCCCGGCCGGACCCACCGCACAGCTGTGGGGACTGCTGGAGCCGAGCTGGGGCCCCGCCCGCGAGGTCAGGCGCAACCAGCCTCTGATGGTCACCGAGTCCGTGCCGGCGGACGTCGAACCGGACCCCCGGGTCCGCCTCGTCGGCAAGGAGGACATGGACATCCTCATGCCCGCCTGCGTGGCGATGTTCACCGAGGAGGTCGGCGTCTCCCCGCTGGCCGGGGACGGCGGGCTGCTCTACCAGGCCCGGGTCGCCGAGCTGGTCGCCGCCGGCCGCTCCTTCGCCCGGATCGAGAACGGCCAGGTGGTCTTCAAGGCCGAGATCGGCGCCGTGACCAGCGAGGCCTGCCAGATCCAGGGCGTCTGGGTGGCCCCGGAACACCGTGGACGGGGCCTGTCCAAGACCGGTATGGCGGCCGTGCTCCAGCAGACCCTCGGCCTCATCGCGCCGGTCGCCAGCCTCTACGTCAACGACTACAACCTCCCCGCCCGCGCCACCTACCGCAGCGTCGGCTTCCGGGAGGTCGGCTCCTTCATGAGCGTCCTGTTCTGAGCGCGCCCTCCCCGCCCGGTCCGATGGAGGACCGGACGGCGAGCGGGCCCGCGCGGGGGCTGCGGGGCCGGTAGTCTCCCGCCCATGGATGACGACGTCGCGGTGGGCCCCCTCGACCTTGCCGCCCGGGTGGACGACGCGCTGGCCGTGCAGGCGCTGGCCTTCGGACTCAGCGGCGAGGAGATCTCGGTCCGCCGCGACATCGTCCTGCGCCACCTCGCCAGCCCCGGCGCCCGCGCCTACGGGGCTACGACCGGCGCCGGAGAACTGGTGGGCTTCGTCTACGGAATGCCCAACCGCCGCTCGCACTGGTGGTCCACGGTCGTCGAACCCAGCCTCCGCAGCAACGGCCTGGACAGCTGGCTCGACGACTCCTTCGTCGTCACCGAACTCCACGTACTCCCCGCCTACCAGCGGCGCGGCATCGGCAGGCGGCTGATCACCGTGATCACCGACAGCGCCGAGCAGCCCCGCAGCATCCTCTCGGCGATCGACACCGACAGTCCGGCACGCGCCCTCTACCACGACCTCGGCTACCGCGACCTCGCCCGCCGGGTGGTCTTCCCGAGCGCCCCCAGGCCGTACGCCGTGATGGGGGCCCGGCTGCCACTGGCGCGGCCTCCGGCCCAGGCGGGTTAACGGAAAACGCCGCGGGCCGGATAGCCTCCTGCCAATCGCTTTTCTTCAGCAGGAGACGCCTCATGGTCCAGCGCATGTCCCGGATGATGCTCAAGACGCTGCGCGACGACCCGGCCGATGCCGAGACCCTCAGTCACAAGCTGCTGGTCCGCGCCGGGTACGTCCGTCGCACGTCCGCCGGAATCTGGACCTGGCTGCCGCTCGGCAAGAAGGTCCTGGAGAACATCGCCCGCGTGGTCCGTGAGGAGATGGACGCCATCGGCGGGCAGGAGGTACTGCTGCCCGCGCTGCTGCCGAAGGAGCCGTACGAGGCGAGCGGCCGCTGGGAGGAGTACGGTGAACTGCTCTTCCGGCTGAAGGACCGCAAGGGCGGCGACTACCTCCTCGGCCCGACCCACGAGGAGATCTTCGCCCTCACGGTCAAGGACCAGTGCACGTCCTACAAGGACCTGCCGGTGATCCTCTACCAGATCCAGACGAAGTACCGCGACGAGGCCCGCCCGCGCTCCGGCGTACTGCGCGGCCGGGAGTTCCTGATGAAGGACTCCTACTCCTTCGACACCGACGACGAGGGCCTCGCCGCCGCCTACGAACTGCACCGCGGGGCGTACACCCGGATCTTCGAGCGGATCGGGCTCGACTACCGCATTGTCTCCGCGGTCTCCGGTGCGATGGGCGGCTCCGCCTCGGAGGAGTTCCTGGCCCCCGCGGCCGCCGGGGAGGACACCTTCGTCTCCTGCCCGGCCTGCGACTACGCGGCCAACACCGAGGCCGTGACGGTGCCCGCGCCGAGCGTGGAGCGGACCGAGCACCCGCCCGTCGAGGAGTTGGACACACCCGACACCCCGACCATCGAGTCGCTCGCCGAGTTCCTCTCCGTGCCCGCCTCGGCCACTCTGAAGAACCTCCTGGTCAAGGTGGACGGGGAGATCACGGCAGTCGGGGTGCCCGGCGACCGCGAGGTGGACCTCGACAAGCTGGGCGAGCACCTGGCACCGGCCACCGTGGAACTGGTGACGGCCGACGACTTCGCCGATCGGCCCGACCTCGTCCGCGGCTACGTCGGCCCACAGGGTCCGGTCGGCGAGAAGCTGCGGTACATCGCCGACCCCAGGGTCGCCGCCGGCACCGCCTGGATCACCGGTGCGAACAAGCCGGGCAAGCACGCGCGCAACGTGGTCTGCGGCCGGGACTTCGAGGTGGACCAGTACCTCGACGTGGTGGTCGTAGAGCCGGGCGACCCCTGCCCCCGGTGCGGGACCGGACTCCGCATCGACCGGGCCATCGAGATCGGCCACATCTTCCAGCTCGGCCGCAAGTACACCGACACCGTCGAGCTCGACGTGCTCGGCCGGGAAGGCAAGCCGGTACGGGTCACCATGGGCTCCTATGGCATCGGAGTCTCCCGCGCGGTGGCCGCCCTCGCCGAGCAGACCGCCGACGGGAAGGGCCTGTGCTGGCCCCGGGAGATCGCTCCGGCCGACGTCCACGTGGTGGCCGCCGGAAAGGCGAAGCAGACCGAGCTGGCCCTGGAGGTGTCCGAGAGACTGCACTCGGCGGGCGTACGAGTGATCGTCGACGACCGCGCCGGCGTCTCCCCGGGCGTCAAGTTCACCGACGCCGAGCTGCTCGGCGTCCCCACGATCCTGGTCGCCGGGCGGCGGGCCGGCGAGGGGGTCGTGGAGCTGAAGGACCGGCGGACCGGGGAGCGGGAGGAGCTCACCGTCGACGAGGCGCTCGAGCGGCTCTCCCACTGATCCGACGGGCCTCTGCCGGGCGGTCCGCCCGGCAGAGGCCCGGGGCGTCCCGCCTCACCGCGTCTCAGAGCCAGCCGGCGAACTCCAGGACGGCCTCGGCCTCCCGGCGTCTGCCCAGGGACAGCAGCCGCACCCCGGACTCGACCGCCCGGAACAACGTCCAGCCGCGCAGCCGCTCGGCGGGCACCTCCAGCGAGTCGGCCAGGCCGGCCACCCGCCGGCGGGCGGCGGCCGATCCCCCCGGAGCGGCGATCAGGTCCTCCAAGCGGTCCCTCGCCAGCCGGGCCAGGTCGTAGGCCGGCTCGCCGACCAGCGGCTCCGGACCCACCGCCAGCCAGGGCGCGCGCTCCCCGGACAACACCTTGGACTGCCGGAACCGCCCGTGCAGCAGCAGCGACGCCGCGGAGCCCTCGACCAGCTCCGCCCGCACGGCGAGTGCCTCCTCGATCAGGGGGCGGAGATCCTCGGCGAGCGGCTCCGCGTCGACCGCCTGGCGCAGCCCCCGCGCCGCCGCACCGGTGCGCTGGGCGACCGTCGCGAAACGGTGGTCCGGCCCCGGATCCACCCACAGCCGCCGGATGGTCCCCGCGGCCTCCAACAGCGCCTTCGACTCCCGCAGGGAGCTGAGCGGCACGTCTCCATGGAGCCGTTCGAGCAGCAGCTCCCCCGCGGTGGCATCGGCCTCCAGCAGCCGCACCGCGCCCCAGCCGTCCCAGTGCGCCAGCGCGGCGTGCTCCCGGCGCGCACGTATCCGGGGCGACAACAGCTTCAGTGCGGCCGGGCCGCCGTCCGCCCGACGCACTTGGAGCACCAGGCTGCCGCGGCCGCCCGGGCGCTGGATCCGCCCGGGGGTCAGCTCCCAACGCTCCAGCGCCGCCGCGGTGAGCACGGGCAGAGCCGCCAACCACTCCCGGTCACTCTCCCCGCCTTCCTCGTACACCGCCCGCACCAGGCGCTCCGGCGGCTCAAGAGGGGAGGAGGCGTCGCCGTCCCCGGGCCGTGCTCGAGAAGCCATCCCCCGGCTCCCCCTTTCACTCGCTTCGAACAGTAGCTCGCCGGGAACCGGCGGCCCGATGCCTCAGCCGATGACTACGGGACGGTGCTCCGGCTCCGTCCCTACCCAGGTTCCCGGTCGCTCCCGACGCCGGGCCTCGCCGCCGCTCAAAGGGCGTCCGCGGAACGGCTCGCGGTCTCGGCGGGGGTGTCCGCCGGCCGCTCGCCGAGCCCCGGAAAGGCCACCCCGCCGCCCCGCCAGCGAACCGCCCGCACCGCGGCTTCACGTACCGCGCTCGCAGCCTCCCGGCGCAGCGACCCCTCGGCCACCCGAACCAGGTCGGCGTAGGCCGCGGCCACCCGCTCCTCCAGTTCGGCGGCGAGCCGCACGGCGGCAGCCGAGTCCGGCACCGGGAACGGCAGCGTGTAGGCCGCGGCGGCGGCCGCCGGCCGCCCCCCGAGGTCCCGAACCACACGGTGCATCGCGTCCCGCCGGGCCCGATGGGCCTCGTGCCCGGTGCGGGCCTCCTTCACCCGTTTCTCCGAGATCCGGCCGCCGACCACCCCGTAGCCGTAGACGGCGGCGTGTTCGGCCGCGAGCGCCGCCTGCGCCGCGTCGAGCGCGTCCTCCGGCCGCCCGGCGTCCGCACGGGCCGACGGAACCGCTGAACGGGTCATCGGATACCTCCTTCACGGTCGGCTGCCGCCCACCCCCGGACCCCGCCCATTCAGGCGTCCTCCCTCAGGAGGTAGGCATGGGCCGCCCCCGCCGCGGCCACCGATGCCAGCAGCCTGGCCAGCTCTCCGGGAGCATCGAGCAGGGCCTCCCCACGGCGGCGGACGGCGCTGTCCTCGGCCTCGGCCAGCGCCTTGAGCGCGGCCCGCTCGCTCTTCGGCACCGCCACCGGCCTCGCCTCTTTCCCGTCCGTGCCGCGATCCGCCCCACCGGGAGACGCCCCGGGCGAAGCGGAGCCGGAGATCGGGTCCGGACGCTCTGGGTCGGCGAAGGCCTCGACGTGCCGCGCGGTCTGCTCCCGCAGCGGCCGGAGCCGCTCGCTCAGCCGCGGGTGTGCCTCGACGGTGGCTTCGTACCGGGCCAGCAGGGCCTTCGAATCGCGAGCCGCCCGCCGACGCAGCCGCTGCTCGGCGGCGCTCGGCCCGTCCGAGCCCGCTCCTCCCAACGCGCCGCCGGTCCCCGGCCGGAGGAAGAGGAGTGCCGAGACACCCGCCGCACCGACCAGCAGCCCCCTCCTGTCCAGCCCGCATCGGGCTTCCCGCAGCGGTGTGACGAGCGGCACGGTGCACCTTTCCGGTGTGCGAAGGCCTCGGCGGTGGATGGCGGATTCGAGATGCGAATTCTTGATCGGTCGTGCTGAGCGTACCCGCGGAGGCCCGCCGCATCGCCGAGCGGCTCGACTCGGCCACCGGGAGGTGGCGACCGGGAACCCCGGCGACCCGATATCCTCTGACCTGACACGCGCCCTTCCCACAACAGCACACGCGGCCGAGGAGTCACCCGGATGAGCACCACCCAGAGCGAAAGGCTGCGCGGACTGCTCGAACCGCTGGTCGTCGCAAGAGGCCTGGACCTGGAAGAGATCGAGGTGACCCCCGCCGGGAAGCGCCGCGTCCTGCGGGTCGTGGTCGACTCCGACGACGGCGTCCAACTGGACACCTGCGCCGAGCTGAGCCGGGTCGTCTCCGAGCGGCTCGACGAGACGGACGCCATGGGCGCACACCCCTACGTCCTCGAAGTCACCTCTCCCGGCGCCGACCGGCCGCTGAGCGAGCCGCGCCACTACCGGCGCGCCACGGGCCGGCTGATCAAGGCCCGGCTGACCGACGGCGGCGAACTCGTCGCCCGCATCACCGGCGTGGACGAGGAGGGCATCGAGGTGCGGGTGCCCGGCGTCAAGGGCCGCAAGCCCACCGACCGCCGGCTGGCCTTCGACGAGGTCGAGAAGGCCCGGGTGGAGCTGGAGTTCAACCGCAAGGCCGGCAGCGCCGGTGACCAGGCCGCCGACGGCCAGAGCCAAGAGGAGGCGTAGCCGTGGACATCGACATGAGTGCCCTGCGGGGGCTGGTCCGGGAGAAGGAGATCTCCCTGGACCTGCTGGTCGAGGCGATCGAGTCGGCCCTCCTCATCGCCTACCACCGCACCGAGGGGAGCCGCCGGCAGGCCCGCGTCGAGCTGGACCGGACCACCGGCCACGTCACGGTGTGGGCGAAGGAGGACGTCGGCTCCGCCGACGAGCCGGGCGGCGGGGACGTCGAGCCGGGGCAGGAGCCGCGGGAGTTCGACGACACCCCCTCCGGGTTCGGCCGGATCGCGGCGACCACCGCCAAGCAGGTCATCCTCCAGCGGCTGCGGGACGCCGAGGAGGAGCTGACCTTCGGCGAGTACGCGGGCCGGGAGGGCGATGTCGTCGCGGGCGTCGTCCAGCAGGGCCGGGACCCGAAGAACGTCCTGGTGGACATCGGCAAGCTGGAAGCGATCCTGCCCACCCAGGAGCAGGTGCCGGGCGAGGAGTACCCGCACGGCACCAGGCTGCGCTGCTATGTCGTCCGGGTGGCCAAGGGGGTGCGGGGACCGTCGGTGACGCTCTCCCGGACCCACCCCAACCTGGTCCGGAAACTCTTCGCGATGGAGGTGCCGGAGATCGCCGACGGCACGGTGGAGATCGCCGCCATCGCCCGCGAGTCCGGGCACCGGACCAAGATCGCGGTGCGCTCCACCCGCCCCGGCATCAACGCCAAGGGAGCCTGCATCGGCCCCATGGGGGGCCGGGTGCGCGCGGTGATGGCCGAGCTGAACGGCGAGAAGATCGACATCGTGGACTGGTCGGAGGACCCGGCGGAGCTGGTGGCCCACGCCCTCTCCCCGGCCAGGGTCAGCAAGGTGGACATCGTCGATCTGGCGGCCCGGTCCGCTCGGGTGACCGTCCCCGACTACCAACTCTCCCTGGCGATCGGCAAGGAAGGGCAGAACGCCCGGCTGGCCGCCCGGCTCACCGGCTGGCGGATCGACATCCGCCCGGACACCGAGACGGAGTCGGCCGGCGACCGGATGTGACGGTCTCCGACCCTTCGGGCCGGAGAGAACGCGGAATAGGTGGAGCCGGGCGGCCCCTTACCCCTTAGGGGACAGGGTGTTCGGGGAGGTAGACTGAACTGTGTCTGGCCGGACGCATGCTCGTGCATGCCCTCAGCGAACCTGTGTGGGGTGCCGTGAGCGTGCGGCCCAGGATGATCTGCTGCGTACGGTGCGGGTCGAGGACGGGTGCGTCCCCGATCTTCGCGGTACGCTGCCCGGTCGGGGAGCGTATGTGCACCCCGTACCGGCCTGTCTCGATCTGGCGATCCGCCGTCGGGCGTTCCCCCGGGCCTTCCGGGTGAAGGGAGCGCTGGACACCACGGAACTGCGCCGCACCGTCGAGCAGGCCGCAGACGCCGAGCGGGTTGTACGGCCCGAACAGGCGCAACCGTAAGAGAACGGCACGGGAAGTCCGTGCGGTCAGGTACCTCGCGAGTCGGAAGTAGGTCGAGATTGCGATGAGCACTCGATGAGTACGCGATGAGTACGCCCATGAAGTAGCGACGGTCCGGCGGAATCCGGACCAGAAGGAGCGAAGTGGCAAAGGTCCGGGTATACGAGCTCGCCAAGGAGCTGGGAGTAGAGAGCAAGGTCGTCATGGCCAAGCTCCAGGAACTTGGTGAATTCGTCCGTTCGGCGTCCTCGACCATCGAGGCACCGGTTGTACGCAAACTGACAGACGCTTTCCAGCAGGGCAACGGCTCCGGCCGTCCTGCTGCCAAGCCGGCCGCGCCCCGCAAGGCGGCGCCCGGCAAGCCGACCCCGCCCACCCCCGGCCCCGCCAAGCCGGCGGCGAGCGGCAAGGCGGCCCCGACGCCCGGCCCCCGGCCGGCCACGCCAGGGCCCAAGAGCACACCCCAGCCGCCCACCCCCGGGCCGCGCCCGGGACCGCCGGCCCCGAAGACCCCGGAACGGCAGGCGCCCAAGCCCGGCCCCGCCGCCCCGGCGGCACCCGAGTTCACCGCGCCCCCGGCACCGAAGCCCGGCGCCACCCCCGGCCCCCGGCCGGGACGCCCGGCTCAGGGCCAGGGTCAGGGCGCACGCCCCGGTGCACCGCGCCCCGGTGGCCAGGGCGGTCGCGGCGGCGGTCGTCCCTCCGGGCCGCGCCCGGGTAACAACCCCTTCACCTCCGGTGGCAGCACCGGCATGGCACGTCCGTCCGCGCCCCGGCCGGGCCCCCGCCCCGGTGGTCCGCAGGGCCCCGGTGGCGGTCCCCGTCCGCAGGGCGGCGGCCAGGGCGGGCCTCGTCCGCAGGGCCAGGGCGCTCCCCGTCCGACGCCGGGCGGCATGCCGCGTCCGCAGGGCGGTCCCCGTCCCGGTGGCGGTCCCGCTGGTCCCGGCGGTCCCCGTCCCAACCCGGGCATGATGCCGCAGCGTCCGGCTGCCGGCCCGCGTCCGGGCCCCGGCGGCGGTCGTCCCGGTGCCGGTCGTCCCGGTGCCGGTCGTCCCGGTGGCGGTGGCGGCTTCGGTGGCCGCCCCGGCGGTGGTGGCGGCGGTCGTCCCGGTGGCGGTGGCGGCGGCTTCGGCGGTCGTCCCGGCGGCGGTGGCGGCTTCGGCGGCCGCCCCGGCTTCGGCGGTCGCCCCGGCGGCCCCGGTGGCCGCGGTGGTACGCAGGGTGCCTTCGGCCGCCCCGGCGGTCCGGCGCGTCGCGGACGCAAGTCGAAGCGGCAGCGGCGCCAGGAGTACGAGGCCATGCAGGCCCCGTCGGTCGGCGGTGTGATGCTGCCGCGCGGCAACGGGCAGACCGTCCGGCTGTCGCGGGGTGCCTCGCTCACCGACTTCGCGGAGAAGATCAACGCCAACCCGGCGTCGCTCGTCGCCGTGATGCTCAACCTCGGCGAGATGGTCACCGCGACCCAGTCGGTCTCCGACGAGACGCTGCAACTGCTCGCCGAAGAGATGAACTACGTCGTCGAGATCGTCAGCCCGGAGGAGGAGGACCGCGAGCTTCTCGAGTCCTTCGACATCGAGTTCGGCGAGAACGAGGGCGGCGAGGAGATGCTGCTGCCGCGTCCGCCGGTGGTGACCGTCATGGGTCACGTCGACCACGGTAAGACCCGGCTGCTCGACGCCATCCGCAAGACCAACGTGGGTGGGGGCGAGGCCGGCGGCATCACCCAGCACATCGGTGCCTACCAGGTCGCCACCCACGTCAACGACGAAGAGCGCAGGATCACCTTCATCGACACCCCGGGCCACGAGGCGTTCACCGCCATGCGTGCCCGCGGTGCGAAGTCCACCGACATCGCGATCCTCGTGGTGGCGGCCAACGACGGCGTGATGCCGCAGACCATCGAGGCCCTCAACCACGCCAAGGCGGCGGAGGTGCCCATCGTGGTCGCGGTCAACAAGATCGACGTCGAGGGCGCGGACCCGACGAAGGTACGCGGTCAGCTGACCGAGTACGGCCTGGTCGCCGAGGAGTACGGCGGCGACACCATGTTCGTCGACATCTCCGCCAAGCAGGGGCTGCACATCGACAGCCTGCTGGAGGCCGTCGTCCTCACCGCGGACGCCTCGCTCGACCTGCGGGCCAACCGGGAGCAGGACGCACAGGGCATCGCGATCGAGGCGCACCTCGACCGCGGCCGCGGTGCCGTGGCGACCGTGCTCGTCCAGCGCGGCACGCTGCGGGTCGGCGACACCATGGTCGTCGGCGACGCTCACGGCCGGGTCCGGGCGATGCTCGACGACAACGGGCAGCACATCGAGGAAGCGGGGCCCGCGACCCCCGTCCTGGTGCTGGGACTGACCAACGTCCCCGGCGCCGGCGACAACTTCCTCGTCGTCGACGAGGACCGCACCGCACGGCAGATCGCCGAGAAGCGGGCGGCCCGGGAGCGCAACGCCGCGTTCGCCAAGCGGACCCGCCGGGTCTCGCTGGAGGACCTGGACAAGGTGCTCAAGGCCGGCGAGGTGCAGCAGCTCAACCTCATCATCAAGGGCGACGCGTCCGGTTCGGTGGAGGCTCTCGAGTCCTCGCTGCTCCAGCTCGACGTCGGCGAAGAGGTGGACCTGCGCATCCTGCACCGCGGGGTCGGTGCGGTCACCGAGACCGACATCGACCTGGCGGCCGGCTCCGACGCCATCGTCATCGGCTTCAACGTGCGGGCCGAGGGCCGCGCCACGTCGGCGGCCGAGCGCGAGGGTGTCGACGTCCGGTACTACTCGGTGATCTACCAGGTCATCGAGGAGATCGAGGCGGCGCTCAAGGGCATGCTCAAGCCCGAGTACGAGGAGGTCGAACTCGGTACGGCGGAGATCCGCGAGATCTTCCGTTCGTCCAAGCTCGGCAACATCGCGGGTGTCCTGGTCCGCTCCGGCGAGGTGCGCCGCAACACCAAGGCGCGCCTGGTCCGGGACGGCAAGGTCGTCGCGGAGAACCTCACCATCGAGGGCCTGCGCCGCTTCAAGGACGACGTCACCGAGATCCGGGAAGGCTTCGAGGGCGGTATCAACCTCGGCAGCTACAACGACATCAAGGTCGACGACGTCATCGCGACGTACGAGACGCGGGAGAAGCCACGCGGCTGATCCACGTCGGATGAGCAGGGGCCGGTCGGCGGAGGGTATTTCCGTCGACCGGCCCCGGCCGTCGCACGTAGGGTTCTCCAGGCCCGTGGTCCCGGTGGTTGTCGGGCGCGGCCGCGGAAGAAGACCGGATCACGAGACTCCGGCCGGGGGCACGACCTCCCGGGCCTCGGAGTACGGGAGGTGACCCCATGCCGATGTACGTCGGGACGCTCTCCTTCGACCTGCTCCTCGGCGACGTACGGTCGCTGAAGCAGAAGCGCTCGGTCGTCCGGCCGATCGTCGCCGAGCTCCAGCGGAAGTACGGGGTGAGCGTGGCGGAGGTCGGAGACCAGGATCTCTACCGCAGGGCCCGTATCGGCCTCTGCGCGGTCTCCGGAGAGGCAGGCCACCTCGCGGACCTGCTGGACCGGTGTGAGCGCATGGTCGCCGACCGGCCCGAAGTGGAACTGCTGTCCGTACGGCGGCGGTTCCACGGTGACGAGGACGAGTGAACGACGACAGCGGTCGCCCGGGCAGCGGCCTCGGAACCCACTGAAGCAACACACGGAAGAGACAGAAGGAGACGGACCAGTGGCCGACAACGCGCGGGCCCGCAAGCTGGCCGACCGCATCCAGGTCGTGGTCGCGGAGACCCTGGATCGGCGCATCAAGGATCCGCGACTGGGGTTCGTCACGATCACCGACGCCCGGGTCACCGGGGACCTGCGGGAGGCCACGGTCTTCTACACGGTCTACGGGGACGACGAGGAGCGCGCGGCCTCGGCAGCCGCGCTGGAGAGCGCCAAGGGCGTCCTCCGCTCCGAGGTGGGACGGCAGACCGGGGTCCGCTACACCCCGACCCTGACGTTCGTCCCCGACGCCCTGCCGGAAAACGCCCGCACCATCGACGACCTGCTCGCCCGGGCGCGTGCCCAGGACGAGCAGGTGCGGGAGTCCTCCACCGGAGCCAGCTACGCGGGGGAAGCAGACCCGTACCGCAAGCCGGCCGATGAGAACGAGGAGCAGGACGACGCCTCGGGCAACGCCGGAGGCGAGAGCGGCAGCGGGGGTTCCTCCCCGGCATGAAGCGCACCGGAACAGCTCCGGCGGGCCTGGTCATCGTCGACAAGCCCGCCGGACACACCTCGCACGACGTCGTCGCGCGGCTGCGCGGCATCGCCCGCACCCGCCGCGTCGGCCACGCCGGGACACTGGACCCGATGGCCACCGGGGTCCTGGTGATCGGTCTGGAGAAGGCCACCCGGCTCCTCGGCCACCTGGCGCTGACCGAGAAGGAGTACACCGCGACCATCCGGCTCGGTCAGGCCACCCTCACCGACGACGCCGAGGGTGAGCTCACCGCGTCGGCCGGGACGGCCGGGGTGAGCCGGGAAGCAGTGGACGGCTGGGTCGCCAAGCTCACCGGCGAGATCCAGCAGGTGCCGTCCAGGGTCAGCGCGATCAAGGTCGACGGCAAGCGGTCCTACGCGCGGGTGCGGGAGGGGGAGGAGTTCGAACTGGCCGCCAGGCCGGTCACCGTCTCCTCGTTCACCGTCCACGCGGTACGTGCCGTGGAGGCGGCGGACGGTACGGAGGTGCTGGACGTCGACGCCACCATCGCCTGCTCCTCGGGCACCTATGTGCGGGCGCTCGCCCGCGACCTCGGCGCGGGGCTGGGCGTCGGCGGCCATCTCACCGCGCTGCGGCGCACCCGTGTCGGGCCGTACGGCCTGGACGCGGCCCGCAGCCTGCAGCAGCTCGAGGAGTCGCTGACGGTGATGCCGATCGGCGAGGCGGCGGCAGCCGCCTTCCCTCGCTGGGACGTGGACGGTGAGCAGGCCAGGCTGCTCGGCAACGGCGTCCGCATCAACACGCCGGGCCTGGGGACCACCGGTCCGGTCGCCGTCTTCGGACCGGAGCCGGAGAGTCGCTTCCTGGCCCTGGTGGAGGAGAGCGGCGGCAAGGCGAAGAGCCTGGCGGTCTTCACCTGACATGATCGTCCGGTGCTTCGACGGAGGACGGCGCCTCCGCACCGACCCGCCGGCGACGGCGGAGGTCCGGTGCGGAGCGGACTGCCCGGCATGGCAGGCTTAGGGAGCGGCTTCCGGGCCGTGTACCGATAGGGACATGGGGGCGGTGCCTGGCGGCACCGCGGTCGACAGTTTGGCGAGGAGCAGTCACAGTGCAGCGCTGGCGAGGGCTGGAGGAGATCCCCGAGGGCTGGGGCCGCAGCGTGGTCACCATCGGCTCCTATGACGGCGTGCACCGCGGCCACCAACTGATCATCGGCCGGGCGGTGGAGCGCGCTCGTGAGCTGGGTCTCCCAGCGGTGGTCGTCACCTTCGACCCCCATCCCAGTGAGGTCGTCCGCCCCGGCAGCCACCCGCCGCTGCTGGCGTCCTATCCACGGCGGGCCGAACTGATGGCGGAACTCGGTGTGGACGCGATGCTGATCCTGCCGTTCACTACCGAGTTCTCCCAGTTCTCGCCCGCCGACTTCGTGGTCAAGGTCCTGGTCGACAAGTTGCGCGCCAAGGCCGTCATCGAAGGGCCCAACTTCCGCTTCGGACACCGGGCCGCCGGCAACGTCGAACTCCTCGCCGAGTTGGGCGAGAGCCATGACTACCAGGTCGAGGTGGTCGACCTGTACGTCCGAGGGGCCGCGGGCGGGGGCGAGCCGTTCTCCTCGACGCTGACCCGCGAGTTGGTCGCTGAGGGAGACGTCGCCGGGGCGATGGAGATCCTCGGCCGGCCGCACCGGGTGGAGGGGGTGGTGGTCCGCGGTGCGCAACGCGGCCGCGAACTCGGCTACCCGACCGCCAACCTGGAGACCCTCCCGCACTCGGCGATCCCGGCCGACGGTGTCTACGCCGGCTGGCTCGTGGTCGACGGCGAATCCATGCCCGCGGCCGTCTCCGTCGGCACCAATCCGCAGTTCGACGGGGTGGAGCGGACGGTGGAGGCCTACGCGATCGACCGGGTCGGGCTGGAACTGTACGGGCTGCACGTGGCGGTGGACTTCCTCGCCTTCCTGCGCGGCCAGGAGAAGTTCGAATCGCTCCAGCTACTGCTGGAGCGGATGGCCGAAGACGTGCAGCGCTGCCGGGCGCTCATCACCGGCGCCGGGACCGAGGAACCCGCCTCGACACGCTGAGGGCCGCCGGGAAGCGCTCGGCCTCCCAGGGCGATGCGCCGGGGCGGTCAGGCTCTCCCGGTGACTCAGCGGAACCCACCCGCGGCGGAGCACCGGCCAAGAACGGGCGGGGGACCCGCGAGCCGCGGGTCCCCCGCCCGTGAGCGTCCCTACTGCTGCGGGAAGCCGTAACCACCGGGCTGGCCGGGCTGCTGCTGGGGCCAGCCGGGCTGCTGCGGTGCCGGGGGAGGCGCCGCCCCGGGCTGCCATCCCTGCTGCGGATGGCCCGGGTAATGACCACCGTGGGGCGGAGGCGCCTGCTGCGCGCCGGGCAGCGGAGGGGCGGTCTGCGGAGGCGGGTTGCCGTCCGGCGTCCACAGCCCGTGCTGCTGCTGGTGGCGGGCGAAGTCCTCGGCGACCAGTGCGGACAGACTGAAGTACGCCTCGCGGGTCCTGGGCCGCATCATGTCGAGGTCGACCTCGGCGCCGGCGGAAAGGTGCTCGTCGAACGGGACGACCTGCACCCCTCGGCAGCGCGTCTGGAAGTGCGCCACGATGTCCTCGGTCTTGATCATTTTTCCGGTCTCGCGGACCCCGGAGATGACCGTGATGCTGCGCTGCACCAGTTCGGCGTAGCCGTGTGCGGAGAGCCAGTCGAGCGTGGTGCTGGCGCTGCTGGCACCGTCCACCGACGGAGTCGAGACGATGATGAGCTGGTCGGCGAGGTCCAGGACCCCGCGCATCGCGCTGTAGAGCAGCCCGGTGCCGGAGTCGGTGAGGATGATCGGATACTGCCGGCCGAGTACATCGACGCAGCGGCGGTAGTCCTCGTCGTTGAAGGTGGTGGAGACGGCCGGGTCCACGTCGTTGGCGATGATCTCCAGACCGGAGGGCGCCTGCGAGGTGAACCGGCGGATGTCCATGTAGCTGTGCAGGTGCGGGATGGCCTGCACCAGGTCGCGGATGGTCGCTCCGGTCTCCCGGCGGACCCGTCGGCCGAGCGTGCCGGCGTCCGGGTTGGCGTCGATCGCGAGGATCTTGTCCTGCCGTTCGCTGGCCAGCGTGGCCCCGAGAGCGGTGGTCGTGGTGGTCTTGCCCACCCCGCCCTTGAGACTGATCACCGCGATCCGGTAGCAGGAAAGCACCGGGGTGCGGATGAGCGCGAGCTTCCGCTGCCGCTCGGCCTCCTCCTTCTTGCCGCCCAGCTTGAAGCGTGAGCCACCGCCGTTCCTGCTCTTCGGCTTCTGCTTCCTGTCCCGCAGCAGACGGTCGGCGGAGAGTTCCACGGAGGCGGTGTAGCCGAGCGGCGCGCCCCCTTGCTGCTGACCCGGCTCAGGACCGGTGGGCCAGCCTCCGGCGCGCGGATCGACCGGTGCGACCTGCCCTTGCTGATGGGCCGCGGGCTGAGCCGGCGTCCCCGGCTGCTGGCCCGCCGCAGGCTGTGGGGGCCAGGGTGCCGCGGGCTGTTCGGCAGCCGGAGCCGGCTGGGCGGGGGCACCGGGCTGCGGATAACCGTAGTTGCCGCCGTGGGCCGGGGCGTTCCCCGGCTGGCCGCCGGGCTGCTGTCCGTCCTGCGCCGGGCCGTCGGCCGCGGGCGTCGGAGCCGGCCGGGTGGCTTCCGGGGAGGTGGGGCCGGAGGGCGCCGGGGGAGTGGGCGGCGCTCCGTGCCACCCGCCCGGGGCACCGGCCGGCGGCTGGGGATAGCCGTAGCCGGCGGGCTGCTGGGGGGGTTGCGCACCCTGTTGCGGCGGCCAGGGCGCAGCCGGCCTCGGGTACCCGTAACCGGCGGGCGCCTGCGGTGGGACCGCAGTCGGGGGAGTAGGTGCCGGCGGGGTGGTCGCCGGGGCCGGGCCGGACTGCGGACCGGCGGCTTGGAAGTCGGGGGGCAGCGGCGGCAGACCCGCCGGCGCCGCCGCGCCCGGGGAGGCCGGGGGCGCCGGCCAGCCGGGCGGAGGAGTGTCCTCCGGCTCGTCCTCCGCTTCGGCCTCCGCGGTGGTGGGGTCCGAGGGATCGGACGACCGGTCAGCAGCGGGAGCCCCAACGGAATGTTCCGGGTGCGACGAGGCGGCCGGCGCGGCGGAGACGGACGTCTCACCCACGCCTTGGGCACCCGCCGGAATGGCATCTTCCGGTTCAGTCTCGGTGAGGGGAGTCCCGGCGTCCCCTTCCCCCGCAACGGCTGCCGAGGCCGCCGAAGGGCCGGCCTGCCCCGCGGCACCGCCGGCGGATGCCGGAGGGGCCTGGGTGTACCAGGCCGGCGGGGTGTAGTCGATGGTGAACTCGCCCGTGTGGTCGGGCTCCGCGTCGGACGGATCCCCGCCGGGAGTGTCCCTGCCCGCGCGGCTCTCGTCCCGATCGCTGTTCACAATGCCTCCTGGTTGCTCCGACGCCCACGTCTGCCGCATCAGGGGTGACCCGAAGAACGTCTGACCGTTCGGCGCATCCCCCGGAGCGCGACGCCGCCCGCACCAGCCGGCTGCCGCGGGTCTGTGGCCGCGCCCAAGGCAAGCCTAAACACCCCGGGGGCCACTACGGCAGGGCCGTCCGCATCCGCGAGGAGTTCCGTACGCCGCTCCCGTCCCCAAGCAGCCGTCCGACGACGGGAACACGGCCACCAGTAGACCAGAGGTCACGGCTCGGCGAACGGACGGGGAGCTCAGTCCATCCTCCGGGCGACACCCAGCAGACCCGATTCCACGTCGGTCGGCGCGGTCGTCACCAGCCGCCGCTCCCGCCCCGAACACCAGAGCGTGACGCCGTCGTCGAGCGTCGGAAGCGCCTCCGACTCCTCGGCCGACAACCCGAGGATCCGGGCCGTCCTGGCCGCCTCGTCGGGGGACACCCGCTGAACCCCGACGACGTCCGCGAACTCCATCAACCGTGGGGCGGCCGGGCTCAGATACGGCAGCAGGGTCAGCACCGACTGCCACGGCGCGGGCGTCACCCGGCCCCGCGGCGGCTTCATACCGCAGTCCCGGACCACCAGTACCGGGCTGCTCACCGAGGCGCCCATCGGAGGCACCCGCCCGACATCGTGCAACGTCATGCACTGCTGCTCTCCCCCCGCAGCCTGCGCCAACGCCGCCCAGGTCGAGGCCCGCCCCGTCTCGACGGCGACCCGGGCCCCCGTACCCGCGGCCCGCAGCGCGAGGACCTGGGCCGTCCAGACACCGCCGACCAGCACCACCTGCGAGGGGGCCGCGCGGTGGCAGCCCAGCACCGCCGGACCGCCGTCCTCGCCCACGCCCACGACCACCCCGTCGTCACCCACCGGCAGGGAGAGCGCGGACAGCCGTTCCGCGGTGAGAGCGTGCCGTTCCCGGCGCGGGCCGATCAACCCGAAGCCGGTGCGCGGCCGGCGCCCGGCCCGCACCGCCCCGGAGGACGGTGGTGTACCAGTTGCGGACATCAGTGCGCACCTCCCAGCGGGAGCGTGGCCAGCAGACCCGGCAACTGCTCACGGTCCAAGCGGACGAGGTTGGTCCGTAGCCCGTTCGCGGTCTCCAGCAAAGCCCGCCGCGCCGACTCCAGTTCCCGGTCGCTCCGGCCGGTGACCCGCAGATGACCGGCGACCGAAACCTCCCGTCTGCCTCGTCCGCGCAGGGTCAGAGAGAAGGTCGTGGCCAGTGCCGGCACCGAGGTCAGCGGCGCCACCAGTTGCGGGAGTGACACCCCGCCCGCCCCCAACTGCGGCCAGCGCGCCACCCAGAACGTCGTATGCCGACGATCGTCGCACCGCCAGGTCCGCGCCGACTCCCTGGTGCGCCGTGCCGGGCGGTCCGCCCGGCCGGCCTGGGCCGTGGCCATGGGGTGCGCGCACAGCGAGGTGGCCACCGCGGAGAGCAGTTGGTCCTCCGACAGCACCGTCGCCTGGAAACCCGCTCCCGTCACCCGGCTGGCCAACTGGTCGGCCACGCGCAGCAGACACCGCTGCGCCCCGTCGAGCCCGCCGCCGCGCGCCGCCACCTCCTCCGCGCACAGCTCCGGGTCGAATCTCAGCGCGACCCAGGTGAGCCGCACCGACGGTGCGCTCTCCCACTCGCGCAGCGGCTGGTAGTTGCGTGCCGCCACCGACTGCTCCGGCAGGTGCGGTGCCGGCGCCGGTTGGGTGTGCTGCACGATCTGCACCGACTCCAGCCGGATACCGTCGACCCCGGACAACGCGTCCACCAGCGGCCCGAGCGGCAGCGCCTGCCGAGGGCGCAGTCCCACCGACCTCGGCTCGATCTGCAGGACGGCGGTGAGGAAGGTGCCGTCTCCGACCATCCCGACCGTGCGGTGATCCCGCACGGTGAAACCGTACGTCCGCAGCGACGGCTCGCACTCCACCACCGGCGCCAGCCGCGGATCGGTCTGCGGCCCAACGGCGAGCAGCCCGGTGGCCGCCCGACGCTGCCTGCGGCGCAGCGCCAGCACACTCCCCAGCCACTCCGGCAGCGAACGGTTGCGCCGGCGCAGCAGAGCGAGCAGTACCAGCGCGGCGGCGACCAGAGTGGCCGGGATGAGCAACAGCGGGTCGACGACCCAGGCCACCAGGAGAACCGCGGCGGAGAGCTCCACCAGTACCAACTGGCGCAGCCCCAACGGACCCAGCCGGGCTGCTCGGGAGTCCAGCCGCAGCACCGCGGAACCGGTGGCCGCCGTCTCCTGGTCCCGCCCGGCCGCCGCACCGGCCCGTGCGCTCCTGGGACCAGCAGACCCGGACGGAGCAGCCTCTGCACCCCGACCGCCCGAACCGCCGCGCGGGATGGTCGCCTCGGAGACCGGAGCGGTGCCCGAGCCCCTCGACCAGGTCGTCCCTGCCCTAGCCATGCGCTCCAAGCCCCCTGCTGTATCCATCGATATTCCCCGCCCGCAGGGGAGTTGACCGAACGTCACCCTACCCGCACGCGCGGTGCCGACCGCAGCCCGGCATAGTAGTCGGCGAACGACGACGGGCGACGAGGCCCGTCCAGGCCACGAGCACTCGGGGGAAACAGCGATCATGGTGTCCCGACGGGACCAGCGCACCGCGTCCAACGGCACGGGCAGGCGCTCCGCACCCCCTGCTCCGGTACCCGTCTCGCTGCTCACGGCCGCGCTGCTCGCCGCGGTCTCCCTCGCTCCCGCCTCCGCCCCGGTGGTCGCCGAGCCGCGCAACGGCGCCACCGCGCTCGCCGACAGCGAACGAGTCAGCACCCGGACCGTCGCCCTGGCCGAGGACGAAGAGCAGGCGGGCCGCTGCACGTACCCGATGAAGGAGCAGTTCAAAGGCCGGCCCTGGGCCCTGCAACGCGTGATCTTCGACCAGCTGTGGCAGGACACCAAGGGGCGTGATCCCAGCGGGAAACCGGTCCGAGTAGCCGTCATCGACACCGGGGTCGACCGCGCCAATCCGCAGTTGAAGGCGGCGGTGGACGCAGGCAGCGGAGCCGACTTCGTCAAGGGGGCCAAGGCCGGGAAGAGCAGCGGCGACGGGACGGTGGACACCGTCGGGCACGGCACCAAGGTGGCCGGCATCATCGCCGCCCGGCCCGTGAAAGGCACCGGCTTCGTCGGCCTGGCACCGGAGGCGAAGATCATCCCGATCCGGCAGAACGACGAGAAGGGCAACGGGACCACCGGCACACTGGCGCTCGCCATCGACCACGCGGTGCGAGAGGGCGCGGACGTCATCAACATCTCGCAGGACACCGAGAAACCGATCTCGAAGAACTCCGTGCTGTACCGGGCCGTCAACCGGGCGCTCGACCACGGCGCGGTCGTCGTCGCCTCAGCCGGCAACGACGGCCTGGACGGCAAGGTCAAGGAGACCTATCCGGCGGCCTACGACGGCGTCATCGCCGTGGCCTCCTCGGACCGCAACAACGAACGCGCGCCGTTCTCCCAGCGCGGCGACTTCGTCGACGTCGCCGCGCCCGGAGTGGACATAGTCTCGACGGTCCCGGGCTTCGGCCAGTGTGTCGACAACGGCACCAGCTTCTCCGCCCCCTACGTATCCGCCGTGGCCGCGCTGCTCCGCGCCAAACACCCGGACTGGAAGAACTACGAGATCGCCGCCCAGATCCAGCAGACCGCCGAGCGCAGTATCAACGGCCGTGACGACAACGTCGGTTGGGGCGTCGTCGACCCGGCCCGCGCGCTCACCGAGGACGACCGCCGCATCGCCGAACCCACACCGGACTCCGGACTGTGGAAGATCCCGCCACCGGAGCCGGCGGCGCTGAGCGTCGGCGAGACGCCGCAGGAACGCCAGACGCGGTACGCGACGTATGCCCTCGGCAGCACCGTCCTGCTGACCGTCGTCGTGGCGGGCACCGCCATCGTCCTCCGCGACCACCGGCGCCGACGCGGCTGACCCGCCGCCTAGAACGACGCTCGGCAACAGCCCCGTGTCACACCAGCGTCATCAGGTGATGGTGAGCGGGTACCGATGCGACGGGCGCTCCCGAACGGCGAATCGACAGACGGTAGGGTTTTACGAAATATTGAACGCCGTCCGTCGGCAGGGACTGCGTCCGACCCGCTTCTCGCCAGCTCCTGGGAGGCGGGTGTACCGGGGGACGGGAAAGCCGGCCGGGTGGCGGGCCGACCAGAAGAGGTACGCAGTTCATGTCTCAGCCACCACAGCCGCCCGAGCAGTCGCCGCAGGGCGGATTCGGCCCACCACAGGACTCTTCCAACGGGGGAGCGACCCCGCCCGGCGAGCCGCCGAACATGCCGCCACCGCCCGCCGCGCCGGCCGGATCGTCCGCTGACGGGCACGGCGCACCGCCGCCGCCGAGCCAGCCGCCCAGCATGCCCCCGCCGCCGGCCGGCCCGCCTCCCGGCACACCCCCCGGCTGGGGGCCCGCCGACCCGAACGCCGCGGCGAACCCCTATGCCCAGCCGCCGTCCCCGCAGTACGGAGCCGCCCCGCAGTACGGTGCCAACCCGCAGTACGGGGCACCGGGCAAGGGGCCGGGAGGCAGCTCCAAGAAGCGACTCGCCGTCATCATCGGCTCCGCCGCGGTGGCGCTCGCCCTGATAGCCGGCGGAGTGGTGTTCGCGCTCAACAAGAGCGAGGACGAGAAGGTCGCCGAGGGAAGCTCGGCGAGCGACGGCAAGGAGAAGGACGGGGGAGACAGGAGCGAGGACAAGCCGCAGGACGACGACGCCGGCGGTCGGGACGGCGGCGGCCTCGAGGGCGTCGGCGGGGACGGTGAAGCCAAACTGCTCTGGCAGCAGGATTCGCCCCAGGTCCCCAAGAGCGGGGTCGACTCACCGGGCCTCTGGACCGCAGGCAAGACCGTCGTCAAACCGTTCCTCACCTCCGTCGCCGGGTACAACGTGTCCTCCGGGGACGAGGAGTGGACCGTCGAGCTCGGCGGCAACGTCTGCGCCGCTCCCAAGAGCGCCAGCGAGGACGACAAGGTCGTGGTGGCCTACGAGGGCAAGAAGGACTCGTGCAGCAAGGTCGCCATGATCGACCTCAAGACGGGGAAGAAGGTCTGGGACAATCCGCTGCCGAAGGGCGGGGGGTTCGGCTCCAGTTACACCTGGACGTCACTGGCCATCAGCGGTGACGCCGCCGGCGTCACCTGGTTCGGCGGAACCACGCTGCTTCGGGTCAGCGACGGAAAGGAGCTTCCCAAGCCCAAGATGCCGGCCGGCTGCTCCGTCGACGGCTACGCCGGAGGCGAGGCACTCCTCCGGATCTCCTCCTGCCTCGACACCGGTTCGAAGCTGGAGAAGGTCGACCCGGCCAACGGCAAGACGCTCTGGAGCTACCAGACCAAGAAGGAAGTCGAGGTCAGCAAGATCTTCTCGACTTCGCCCGCGGTCGTCTCCCTGGTCGGGGAGAAGGACCGCAAGGGAGCCGGCGTCGTGGCCGTCGACGACAAGGGCAAGCTCCGCTCCGAACTCGACCTGGGCCAGGGGAAGTACCAGCCGGCCTGCGGCATGCTCTCGATGAACGACCCCGACAGCTGCCGGGGCATCGCCGCTGACGCCGACACCCTCTACCTGCCGACCGCGGCCGAGAAGGACGACGAGACGTTCGGCCGCAGCAACGAGATCCACGCCTTCGACCTCGACACGGGCAAGGTGAAGTGGAAGGCGAGCCCGGCCGAGGGTGCGACCTCCAGTCCGATGAGGACCGAGGACGGGAAGCTCATCGCCTACCAGGAGCCGACGTACGACGAGAGCGGCGCGATCCTGAGCCTCGACGCGGGCGACGGGAAGGCCGAGGTCCTGATGAAGAACCCGGCCGCGTCGGTGGGCATCGAGGACGGCTTCTACTCCTCGGTCGTTCTCTACGAGGACGGCCGTTTCTACATCGGTGCGGCTCGCCTGACCGGCGACGAGAAGCTCCTCGTGGCCTTCGGCGAGGACTGACCACACCCGCCTCCGGCGCGAGACGCCGAGGCCGGCACCAAGTGGCCGCCCGGTCTTGAGGTTCGAAATCGAACCTCAAGACCGGGCGGCCACACGCGTGTCATCCGTTCGTGCGTTCCGAGGCATCCCGCCCGGGCTAGCAGAGCAGCCCGTCCTTCCGTATTACCCGACGATGACTCACCTCACCTTCGCTGGTAGCGTGTTGGGTACGTCGCAGCGTGTGACTAGGGTAAGTGGATCAAGCTTCACAAACGCGACGGAGGGGGATCAGCCTTATGGGGGGTCGAGGCGGCGGGGGCGAGAACCTCGATGTGGGGAGCGTCAGTCTCCAGTCCTTCAAGAGCCGGATCGACGAAATACTGATCGGACTGGACGCGTCCGCGGCCACACCGCACAAACTCGGCGAGCAGGCGGTATCCACCACCGCGTTCGGCACCGGGTTCGCGGCGGCCGAGGAACTGGCGAGCCACTACGAGAAGATCCGCACCCGGCTCGAAACACTCTCCCGCACCTTCTGCGAGCAGATCGAGGCCATGGGACTCGCCGTAGACATGGCGGACAAGGACTACCAGGGCATCGACGCGGAGCAGGCGGCGCGCTTGCGCGCCATCATGGCGCGCACCGAGAAGCACTACCAGTCTCCGACCGGCGCCGGGGCGAACACCCCCGAGATCGGCAGTGGCGAGACTGTCGATGGCGGCGCCTTCAGCTGATGGGGGAGTGAAGATGGCGCAGGACGAGTTCGAAGGCAGTTCGCTGGACGCGCTCTACGCAATGGTGGCGAATGCCAATCCCGCAGAACTCACCAGCGTGAGCGAGGCGTTGAGAGAGGCCAGCTCCAAGATCAACCAAGTCGCCGAGGCTCTCCGGGTCTACGTCGGTCGGGTCGAGTGGGAGGGCGAGGGGGGCGACGCCTTCCGCGAGTGGGGGCGGGAGATGATCAACGAGACCCTCAGGCTCGGTGAGTACAGCACTGTCGTCGGTGCTCAAATGGCCCATGCCGGGCAGGCGCTGAGGGAAGCTCAGGCAGCTGTACCGAAGCCCAACGGCGAGTGCTCCATCGACCCGGTGAAGGAAGCTGCCCGGCTCAAGGAGGAGAAGGGCAAACGAGAGGAAGCCATCGCGCAGCTGAACCGGCTTTCCTCCTACTACCGGACTTCCTCAGCCGTCATAAACGCTGAGCCCGAGCCCAACTTCCGGCCGATGGCAGGAGCAAGGCGAGGTGAGGTCTTCGATGACTTGATCTCTGCACGGGCTCTGGAAGAGGGACATGCATCAGCTTATGGACGCAGAGTCAACGAACCGCTTGAGTCTGGCGTCTCCCAGGCAGGCAAGCCGGTAGACGTTGGATCAGTAGCGCGGGAAACGGGCACGGTAATCGACTCTGCCGTCATTCCAGCAGTCTCCGAAAACAAGGCGTATCCGGTAAATATCTCCTCTAATTCCGTTACGCAGAACGCGAGCTCGGATAGTTCACCGCCTCAAATTCGGCCCGGCATTCCCGCCGCATGGAACACGCTTCAACGTTCGCAGTCATCCGGTGTGTCAAGGGGTGTACCAGGTGGCCCACGTGGACAGCTTGAAAGCCCCCATAAAGGTGGCCGTGACGGAGTCATTGGTGGTATGGGAAAGAGAAGTCTCGCTGCTCCAACTCCCCGGATCCCTGGTGGAGCGGTTGCGGGAGAGGAACGAGGGGCCACTGGTCGTATGCCCGGCCCGCCTGGAGGCGGCTCTCAAACAGGGAGTTCAGCGGCAACGGGGAAACAAGCGCCGACACGGAGGCTTGCATCCCACCAAGGCGGCCAGGTTGGCCAACTCAGAATGACCGATCGTGGTAAATCCACTTTCACGCCAGGCGGCTCAGGGCTCATCCGAGCCGATGCCGGTCCTTCAACGGCGCGCGGGCGTCAGGAATCAACAGACGAGGGGCTCCTGGATGAGACTGAGGCACATTCTGGGAGAGGTGAGGAGGCATGGACAGTAGGGCATCGTAGAACAGTTCCACCAGTCATTGACTAAGCACGGCCAAATTTTGGCAAAAAGGAGAGCATTAGCTCATGTGGTGTTCGGCCTTCGATCGATGGAGGTGGCCAGTGTTCATGGGGCTCACTGCTGCCGTGTTCGTTTCTGTCGGAGGCTTCGCCCCAGCGGCAGCAGCTCTAGACCAGGACCAGTGGTATCTGGACGCCATGAAGGCTGATCTCATGTGGGAGGTCAGTACAGGCGAGAAAATAAAAGTAGCGGTGATTGATACGGGAGTTGATGACTCTCTCCCGGAGCTAAAAGGAAGAGTTCTGCCGGGGGCAGACCTTTCCCACAGTCCCAGAGACATCAATGATGACGACAATGGGCACGGCACGCAGATGGCCTCGCTTATCGCTGGAACGGGTGCCGGTGGGGGAATCCAAGGCGTTGCGCCGGATGCCAAGATTCTGCCAATACGGCCATGGAACAGTAAAGAGGATTACGCGCCGAAGTCTATGGCAAGAGCGATTCGCTATGCCATTGACAATGGAAGCAAGATCATCAATATCTCCATGCGATTTGATCAAGGTCCAGGGAAATATCCTGAACTGCAATCTGCTGTCGATCATGCGCTAAAGAATGATGTCTTGGTGTTCGCAGGTACCGGGAATGAGGGGGAGAGTGGCAACGCACATTCCGGTATTGCTGCCACGCCTGGGGTGGTCGGCATTGGGGCAGTCGATCGGAATGGCCGTTCTGCTGCGTGGTCTACCTATGGCCCCGAGGTCGCCTTGGTTGCTGCCGGAGACGAAATGCCCGGACGCTGCCCAGAGAGGCGCAAATTCTGCATGACCTCAGGTACGAGCAATGCCACCGCCATCGCCTCCGGGTCCGCAGCACTCATCTGGTCGAAACATCCAGACTGGACGAGCAATCAGGTTCTTCGGGTCATGATGGAAACAGCCGGTAAGCCCAAGGGAAAGATCCCGAGTAAGTACCTGGGCTACGGAAGTATTCGCCCGGCTCAAGTGCTCCTCGAGGGCAAGGGGGATCCAGGCCCGCCGGATGTCAACCCGCTTCTCGCCGCGCGGGAATCGGCCAAGCCCACCCCTGCGACGTCCGCGCCCGAGGGTAAGAACGCTGACGAACCTCCGAACCAACCTGCGGACCGCGAAGACGGAGAAGCGGAAACAGCCGGCGAGGCAGGACGGCCGGCGATCCTGTGGACCGCGGTGGGAGCTGTCGCCGCAGTTGCCATAGCAGCGGCGGTGCTTGTCATGAGGGTTCGACGTAAGTCTCCGTAGCTCAGTTCAGCCGTGACCGAATTTGTGGAGAAGAAAGGATCCCGATATGGGCGAGACGGGAAAGCTTGATGTCAGCTCGAGTGAGCTTGACCAACTGGTCAAGGACTTGGACACCATGCAGGACATGCTCGACGAGAAGATTCGGTCCCTCAACGCTGTCGTGGACAGGATCGAGGGTGGCTGGAAGGGCTCGGCTGCCGGTGCCTACAACGAACTCCAGCGGAATGTGAACAATCATGCGAGGAGCATCCGCGAAAAACTCGTCATTGTCGAAGAGGCCATGAAGATGAGCCGGGACGGGTTTGACCAACAGGAGCTTGACCAACTCCAGCAGTTCCAGAAGCTGCAGGCGGAACCGGGCGGTCAGAGCAAGATTCTGGACCTGGCATAGCCGGCCAGGCAGCTGTTCGTCGAGTAAGGAGAGACAGTGACCACCACCGCGGTAACTTACGAGACCGTCACCACCGCGTCCGAGGACATCCGCCGGACGGCCAATGACATCAAGGAGCAACTGGAAGGCCTTCACCGGCGTGTGACGAGGGTGGTCAACACCTGGGAAGGTGAAGCGAAGACCGCCTTCCACGAGACCCAGACCGACTGGACCCGGAACGCTGAGGGGCTCCACTCCAGCCTGCTTCAGATCTCACGGGCGCTGATGACCGCAACCGAGGGCTACAGGGCGACGGACAAGGGTGCCGCAGCCCAGTTCCGCATCTGAGGCAAGTCGGCAAGGCGAAATGAGAAGGCTGTGGGCGGTCGGGACGGCTGCCCACAGCCTTCTCGCGTGGCGGCCACTACTTGAGGTCGAACTCGCCGTCACGTGCGCCGAGGACGAACGCACGCCACTCGGCCTCGGTGTAGCGGAGGACTGTGTCCGGGTCCGCAGAGGAGCGCATCGCTACCGCGCCCCCGGGGAGATGCGCGATCTCGACCCTCTCCTCAGAGGGGTCACCAGGGGGACCAACCCACTCCACATCCGAGATGTCAAGTGCGTACAGCTCGGCCTTCTCTCGGTCATCAACCATCAGTTTGCCTTTCGAGTTGGCCGGCGGATGCCGACCTCGGAGGGTTTGACGCCTGTGACTGCCTATTCAAGCTCAAACTTATGCGCTATGTGAGGCAACTGGCTTTTGATCAAGCGGCCGAACATCTGAGTGTCGTAGAAACAGGGTTGGGCGAACAGTGGTCTCATTTTACGCACTCAAGCTGTTTGTCAGTGAAGTCCTTGAATTCTTTGAGCAGTGAGACAAGAGGGGCTCGGTGCTTATTTCCTTTGTCTGGGGTATAGGTGAATACGCGAAGAGTGACGTATTTGTAAGGCTTTCGATGGGGTATATTTCTGATTTTGTGTGGCGGGATTTTGCAGTGATATACGGCAGCTGCTTGTCCTTCCCATGACCAGGCCTCTGCGTCGCCTCCGAGTTGTAGGGGTTTCCTGTTTGCGTCTTCTGGGACTTCGAACTCAGCGGCGCTTTTATCACGCCTAAGGTTAGCAGCAGCCGTGAAAGCGTTGAATCCGTCTACGTATACGATGCACGAACTGTAGATCTTTTCAGGCAATGCAAATCCTTTTTTCGGGATAATGGCACTGCTTACACGCTCTCCATGTGGTAGAAGTTCTCGCAATTTTTCTCTGTTCAGGCTGCTCCAGCATGAATCGGTGGGGGGATCGAGCTTAGTCCTGACAGTTTCATCTTTCGAGCAGCTGGCTAGAGTTAAAACAAGGATAAAGGTGAAGATTGTGCAACCTGTGACGCGAATGCAAGGATTTTGGTTGAAATTCACTGCCATTGTTCCTCGCGTGCGATGATAGCTTCAGGGAATTGTCTAAGATCATCGCGACCTTGACTTCGCCGCATCAGCGCTCCCCTCGGTATAAGCTTGTCCCGCTGCAACTGAAGCGGATGTAGTGATTTCACGGAAATCTTCGTCAGACATCTTGTGATTTATAGCAGCGACTCTCAGGGCTTCTACTACGGAATTTTTGACGACTCTTTTCGGTTCAAGGTATTCTTTAGTGTGTTCTTCTGCTGCTCTCTCTGATTCGTCCGTGTATGCGCGCTTGCTGATTGCATCCTCGATCTCGTCGATCAAGCTTTCTCCGCCGGGGATTTTCTCGATGTATTTTCCGGTGAACAACTCGATCGCAGACCTGGCTGATCCAATTTTTTCATCGATGGCGGCGTTGTACTCGTCTTGGTCGTACAGAATTTTTTCGTGGATCGCTGCGGAGCGAGCCTCATTTATGATTCCGGCAATTTGGGCGCCTGGCTTGACTGCGTGTTCCACCCTGGTTTTTAGGTGGACTGGGTCATCCGTGCTGTCAACTGCGTCTCTGATGAGGAGATTTGTGTAGGCCTCCTGTGCTGCTGTAATAGTGCCGTAGGCTCCTGGATGCTGAGCAACGGCAGTCAGAAAGGTTTGCATTTTCGGTTCGTCGAACACGGGGGGAGGCTTTTCCTTGTCCGTCAGATAGGAGACATCCTCCAGCGCCAATTGCATCTCGGGCATATAGGCGGCAGCCATGTTGCCGAAATTCTTAGCAAGTCCTGTCAGAGGGCCAGGACTGCCAGGCTCTTTTCCGTTCAATAGGGAAGGCTCTGATGCGATCTTGTCGACCACCCGGAACATGATGTCGTCTGCCTTCGATCTGCGATCGAGATGATACTCCTCGCTCCATGCCCCCGAAGGTTCTTTCTCTACTGCGGCTTCCAGGGCGTTTCCAAGTGCTCTCTGTGCTGGTTGTGGCTCGCCGTCGGAACTGTAGTCGCGCGCGTCTGCGAGTGGGTCCTTGTCGAGCATGAAGTCGACAATGCTGAGGGGAGTCTTCTTGTCTGTCGGGCTGATCGTCCCGTCGTAGTTCGAGTCATAGGCGACGGTGGCGAAGTCATCTTCGTCGGTGTAGATACCATCGCCGTTGCTATCCGTGCGCACCGAATCGGAGAAGAACTCGGTGGCTGCCGCGGGGTTGTTCGCCAAAGCCTCCATGAGCCCGGTGAACGGGTAGAAGCCCCTTCCGCTCGACTCGTCGAAATTGAGTCCGATGTCCTTGTTGGTTGGTGTGTTGTACCAGACCTCAGGATCGTTGTGGTCCATCCCCACCATGTCGCGACCGACCTGCACGAGAAAGTCGGGGTCGTATTCGCCGTTCCGGATGATCGAGGCGAGTGCCTGATGCCCATAGACCTGAGTCCCGAGGTCACCCATATGGATATCAAGTTCTTTGTGGCCGGCCTTGAGGAGGTCGTTGACCCACGCTTGGTCCAGATGCCCAGCGGTATCTTTGTCGGACGCGATGCCGAGCATCGTGCCCATGTCGTTCTGGATGTTGCGGATGAGGTTCTGCCGTGTCTGGTCGCCGAGGGTCGATGAATCGATGGCGGCATTGGCGTAGAACTCCAGTGAGCCTTCTGCCCCCATGGCCCGGTAGAAGTTGGTGGCGAAGATCGGATCACCGCTGTGGGTGTCCATCAGCTTCCCCAGCTGCCGCAACTCCTCCAGGTTGGGAGCCGTTCCCTCGGTGGAGATCTTATTGGCCAGTTCGGCTGCCGTCTGGGCGTCAGCGTAGGCCTGCGCGTCCTTGAGGTTCGCGAACCCCGTGTTGGTGAAGTCGTGCGTGTTGTCGCCGACGATGGCGTTGAGTGCCTCCGCTACGAGTTCGTCGTCGTGGGTGGCGGCTTCGAGGACCTTCTTGATGCGGCCCGCCATGGCGGTGACGGCCTTGTCGTCGGTGTGCTGCGGTGCCAGGGCCGGGGTGTTCTGCCAGTAGTCGGCGGAGAGCGGGGCCTGGACCTTGGTGGAGCGGACGGTCCCCCGGGCGTCGATGTGCACCTGGTGCTCCGGCGCCTCTTCGATGAGGTTCTGGAGGGCCGTGCGGTGCTCGGCGAACTTCTTCTTCGCGTCCCGGAGGATGTTGCGGATGCTGGTGGCCTCCTTGAGCGCGTCGTCGAACTCCTTGACGGTCTTGCGGACGAAGGGCTTGGTGACCGCCGCGTTCTCGCCCTTCCAGTCGGCCTGATCCGACTTCCGCCTCATCGCCGGAGCGTCCTCCTCCGCCAAGTGCCTGAGCCGTTTCACGGTCGCCGTCCAGTCACTGACCGCGTCATCGAGAGCGCCCAGACGTACATTGAGCACATCATCGAAACCGAGCAAGGGAGGCTCCTCAGCTGAAGTTCTTCTTGAGTTGCTGGAGTGTCGTCTCCGTCACCATCTCGCGTTCGTGGTAGGCGGCGTTGGACCCCTCAAGGTGCCGCTGGATGTGTGCGCAGGCGTCCATGAGGCTCCGCACCTGGGTGCCCCAGGTGCCCAGTGCCTTGCTCAGCGCGGCACCGGTGCGGAAGCCGTCGCCGGTGAGGCTGCTCGCTGCCGCCTCTGAGTTCTCCTTGGCGAGTTTGCCGGCGGCGTGGAGGTCGAAGTAGAGGTCGTAGGCGGCCTTGGCCACCGCGCTCAGTGCGCTGGAGCTGTGCACCAAGTCGCCTCCGCTGCCGCCCCCGCCACCGGCAGCGTCGTGGGTCGTGGCGGAGGCGAGTTGCATACGGGTGCTGGCCTGTGCGCGGGCCTGCCCCCACTCCTCGTCAAAGCCCATGAGTCGTCTTCCTCTCTGCGGCTTTCGGTACCAGCGGCCGCTGGTTGCCAATGCCGGCCGCGTTTCCAGTACGTGCGGGATCCGGCACACGAGCGCCTCTGCTGACGGTAACAAGCGCTGTGTGGTGGCACAGGCACTTTCTGTGCCTGCCTGGTCGGTCGACCCGGGCGAGCGCGGTGTTCCGGCACACGCCCGGACCACCGGAGGGCGGATCCCCGGGACATGACCATCCCGGGGATCCGTTGGGTCCGGCTCAGTGGTCCGGCAGCCAGCCCAACTGCACCAGCGGCGTCCCCCGCCGCCGGGAGACGAAGTACCCCCGCCCGGGCGGCAGCGGCTGGGAGCGGACGTTGCCGAGGATGTCGCCCTCGCTCCGGTCGCTGGAGAGGACGACGCCCTGCGCGCCGAGCTCCTTGACGCGCTGCATGAAGGACTCGTACATCCCACGGGAGGCCCCCGCGGAGCTGCGGGCGATGATGAACCGGATGCCCACGTCGCGGGCGAACGGCAGGTTCTCCGTCAGCACCGAGAGGGGGTTGCCGGAGTTGGTGGCCACCAGTTCGTAGTCGTCGACGATGACGAACAGCTGCGGGCCCGACCACCAGCTGCGGTCGCGCAGCTGCTGCGGAGTGATGTCGGGCTTCGGGGCACGTTTCTGCATCACCGTGTTGACGGCCTCCATGTGCATCTGGAGGGAGGCGGCCAGCGGCGCGTACTCGAGGAGGTGGCTCTCCGGGACGGCCTCCAGCAGCGTGCGCCGGTAGTCGCCGACCACGATGCGCGCCTGCTCCGGTGTGTACCGCTCCGAGAGCTGTTTGGCGATCAGTCGCAGCAGCGCCGTCTTCCCCGACTCGCTCTCGCCGAAGACCAGGAAGAACGGGTCGGATTCGAAGTCGACGAAGACCGGCTCGAGGTCGGTCTCGTCGATGCCGATCGCGATGCCCTGCTGGGGGAACTCGTAGCCCTTGGGCAGCCGGTCGGCGGTGAGCCTGCGGGGCAGCAGCCGGACCTTGGGGGCCGGCGGTCCCTGCCAACCGGTCGCGATCTGTCGGACCAGGTCCGCGGTGGCCTCCGAGAGGTCTTCCGCGGCCGAGGAGCCGTCGATACGCGGCAGTGCCGTCATGAAGTGCAGTTTCTCCGGCACCTGCCCCCGTCCGGGGACGCCCTTCGGGATGTTGGCCGCGACCTTCCGGTCGAACTCGGAGTCCATGGTGTCGCCCAGGCGCAGCTCCAGCCGGGAGAGGATCTGGTCCTTGAGCGCCGCTCGTACCTCCATGTAGCGGGAGGCGGTGAGGACGACGTGCACTCCGTAGCCGAGGCCGCGGGCTGCGATGTCCGCGATGACCCCTTCCATCAGCTCGTAGTCCTGTTTGAAGGCGCCCCAGCCGTCGATGACCAGGAAGACGTCGCCCCACTCCTCGCCCGGCAGCCGCCCGGCCGCTCGCTGCCTGCGGTAGGTGGCGATGGAGTCGATGTTGTGCTGCCGGAAGAACTCCTCACGACGGGCGAGCACACCGGCGACCTCGGCCACTGTCCGACGCACGCGTTCCGGGTCGAGGCGGGAGGCGACCCCGCCGACGTGGGGCAGGTCGGCCACGCCGCTGAGCGTGCCGCCGCCGAAGTCCAGGGCGTAGAACTGCACCTCGTGCGGGGTGTGGGTGAGCGCGAAGGAGGCGATCAGGGTGCGGAGCAGGGTGGACTTGCCGGACTGCGGTCCGCCCACCACCATCATGTGGCCGGCGGCGCCGGAGAAGTCCCGCACGAGCGTCTCCCGGCGCTGCTCGAAGGGCTTGTCCACCAGCCCCAGCGGTACGGTCAGCCGCCCCTGCTGCTGCTCCGCCGCCGACTGCAGGCCGCGCCCCTCGGTCACCTTCAGGGACTCCAGCAGCCGGTCGAGCGACGGGGCGTGGTCCAGCGGCGGCAACCAGACCTGGTGGGCCGGTGCGCCGCGGCCCTCCAGCTGCTGGACGACGACGTCCAGGACGGTGTCGGCCAACGCGTCGTCCTCGGCCGGAGCCCGGCCGGGGCGGAGACGGGTCTGTGGGTCCGGGGGCGGCAGTGAGACGGCCACCGGTGCGGCGCTGAACAGCACGGGTTTGCGCTCCACGGCCAGCCCGCTGCGGCCCTCCGCCGCCCGCCGGGTGTTTCCCGCCTGGTAGGGGCCGGACACGTAGGCGGCCTTGAAGCGGGTCATCTCGTCCGTGCCGAACTTGAGGAACCCGGATCCCGGTACGGACGGCAAGTGGTAGGCGTCCGGCACGCCCAGGGCGGTGCGGGACTCGGCCGCGGAGAAGGTGCGGAGCCCGATCCGGTAAGAGAGGTATGTGTCCAGACCGCGTAGCCGGCCCTCCTCCAGCCGCTGCGAGGCGAGGAGCAGGTGGACACCGAGCGACCGGCCGATGCGGCCGATCTGGATGAACATGTCGATGAAGTCGGGCTTGGCCGTCAGCAGTTCGCTGAACTCGTCGATGACCAGGACGAGGGAGGCCAGTGGTTCCAGCGGGGTCCCGGCCAGTCTGGCCTTCTCGTAGTCGTGCACGTTGGCGAAGTTGCCGGAGGAGCGGAGCAGTTCCTGCCGGCGCTGGAGCTCACCGCGGATCGAGTCGCCCATGCGGTCGACGAGGGTCAGGTCGTCGGCGAGGTTGGTGATGACGGCCGCCACGTGCGGCAGCTGGGACATGCCGGCGAAGGTGGCACCGCCCTTGAAGTCCGCCAGTACGAAGTTCAGGGTCTCCGAGGGGTGGGTCACCGCGAGCCCCAGCACCAGGGTGCGCAGCAGCTCGGACTTGCCCGAACCGGTGGCGCCCACGCACAGCCCGTGCGGGCCCATGCCCTCCTGGGCCGCCTCCTTGAGGTCCAGCATCACCGGCTGGCCGTCCTCGCCGACGCCGATCGGCACCCGCAGACGCTCGGCCGTCGAGCGCGGGCGCCAGGTGCGGGCCACGTCCACCGAGGCCGCGTCGCCCAGCCCGAGCAGTTCGGTGAAGTCGAGGTTGGCGAGCAGGGGTTCGTCGTCGTCCCCGGTCCCCGCGCGCAGCGGGGCCAGTTGCCGGGCAAGGGCCTCGGCGGCCTCCAGCGACAGGGTGTCGGGGGAGCCGTCATAGCAGATCCCGGAGGCCGACTCCAGTCGCAGCCGTCCGGGGTGCACCACTACCGACAGGCCGCCGCGGGGTTCGCCCAGCTCGCCCGAGACCATCTCGACGATGGTGACGCCCTGCAGGCCCTCCGGTGCGGCGAAGACGGAGTCCGGCGGCACCATGCCGCCGTCCAGGACGACGAGCAGGTGGGGCTGGTCGAGCAGCGGAGGGCTCTCCCGGCTGAACCGGGACCTGCCCTCGAGGCGGTCGGCCAGCAGTTGCTCGAGTTCTCCGAGGTCGTCGCCGAACAGCCGCTTGCTGCCCGCGCCGTCCACGGCACCGGCCAACTGCGCGTGCGGCAGCCACTTGGTCCAGTCCCAACGCGCGACGGCGCCGGGGCCGGCCACCACCGCGATCAGCAGGTCCTCGGGGGAGTGGAAGGCGGCCAGCTGGGCGATGAGCGCCCGGGCCGTGCCCTGTGCGGCTTCGGGCTGGCCGGAGACGGTCACGTGGTAGAAGGCGCGCAGCGACAGGGCCATCGGCAGGCCCTCCACGGAGCCGTGGACCGACAGGAAGCGCTGCATCGCCCCGGCCGTCAGCGGCTCAAGCTCGTCAACCGGCGCGGTGTCCGGCGCCACCAGGGGGGTGGACAGTTGCTGGGTGCCCAGGCCGATCCGGGCCTGGCCGAAGTCCTCGTCGGCGACCCGGCGTTCCCACACCCGGGACTGCCCCTCGCCCGCCGACCGGGAGGACGCCCGGGCGATCAGGGACCACAGCTGGTCCGGGGCAGGGTGCAGGTAGAGCTGTGCGTCGCGCTGCGCGCGTGCCGTACGGCGGACCTTCCGGCGCGTCTGCGCCAGGTACTTGAGGTAGTCGCGCCGGGCGTCGGCCAACTGGCCCTGGGTGCCGCGGCGGTACCGGACGACCTGGGCGATCACCATCGCCAGCGTGGACACCAGCATCAGCGAGCCCATCACCCGCATGAAGGGATGCGCGCCGGGGTTGAAGAAGAAGACGACCGAGGACCCCATGCCGAGCATCGGCAGCAGCTGCATCAGCACGCCGTCCTGCTGCCCGCGGGGCAGTTCGGGCGGCGCTTCGAGGCGCAGCTCGTCGAGGGGCACCTCGGGCGGCAGCGAACGCGGCGGGCGTTTGACGACGATCTGGCTCACCGGAGCACCAATCCCTCGGTACGGACAGAGGAGTTCGCGCCGGCGCCCGCGTGGCGACAGCTCCCCTCCCAGCGGCGGTGATCCTATGGCAAGACCATGGGACCGGTGGCGGTAGGGTGTCGCCCGCGCACTGTGTGTGACGGAGCCGCGGGGCCGCGCACCGTCGGAGAGAACACCGGAAACCCGGCGGAAGAAGCCGGCGGGAAACTGACCGAATACACCGCGTACTACCGGAAACAGGGGGTCTCACCAGGTGAGTACGGCCACAGCGACCGGCTTCTGCCGGGTCACCGTCGTAGCACCCGACAGCCGTATCGATGTCGCTCTTCCGGACGACGTGGCGGTGGCGGACCTCTGCCCCGAGGTCCTCCGGCTGACCGGCCAGTCACAGGCGGTGGGCGCCCCCGTCGGCTACCACCTGGTGCGCTGTGACGGCTCGGTGCTCGACGGCGCCCGGTCGCTCACCGCCCAGGGCGTCCTCGACGGACAGGTGTTGCTGCTCCGCCCCTTCGCGGACTCGTTGCCGCCCGCCGTCTTCGACGACGTCTCCGACGCGGTCGCGTCGGCCGTCGCCCGGGACCGCCGCCGCTGGACCGACGACCTGCTGCGCGGTGCCGGCCTCACCGGTGGGGTGGTGCTGCTCGCCCTGATGGGTTTCGTGATCTGGTTCGCCGACCCTCTCCGGCATGACATGCACGGCCTGCCGGGCGTCGTCGCCGGCGCCGCGGCCCTGCTGCTGACGGCGTTGGCCGGGGTGCGCGCCCGGGTCTACGGGGACCGCGCCTCCGCCGTCGCCCTCGGTCTGGGGGCGATGCCGCACCTGATGATCGCCGGTTCCGGCATCCTGGCCCCCGAGGCGGGGCAGGGGGCCGGTCGGCTGCAGTTCCTCCTCGGCTGCGCCTGCGTCCTGGTGGGATCGGTCGCCCTGGTCGCGCTCACACCGAGTGGCGACGGCCCGTTCGTCGCGACGACCTTCGCGGCCGCGGTCGGTACCCTCGCCACCTTCACCGCCGTCCTCGCCGACGCCTCGGCCACCGATGTCGCCGCCGTCTGCGCTCCGGCGGCCATCGGCGCCGTCGCCTTCCTGCCGGGGTTGTCCGCCCGTTTCGCCCGACTGCCCATCGGCTACGCCGCGCCGCGGGCCGGAGGCGAGGGCGACCTCGACGCCGACCCGGAGGCGTTGCCGGCGGCCGAACCGGTGGACGGCGAGCGCATCGCGGGACAGGCGCGTCGAGGCCACGAGATGCTGCTCGGTCTGGTCGGCGGCTGCGCCCTCGTCGTGATCGGGTCGGCCGCGGTGCTCAGCTTCTCCGAGATCGTCTGGGCCCAGTTGCTCGCCCTCGCCACGGGGCTCGCGATGCTGCTGCGGGCCCGGCTCTTCCGGTACACCTCGCAGGTCGGCTGCGTCCTGTGCGCCGGTTTGTCGTCGCTGTCGCTGCTGCTGCTGGGGCTGTCGCTCAACCCGCCGCCCGCGGCGGTGGCGGAGCTGCTGGCCGGCAGTACCTCAGCGATGGACATCCGGACGCTCTGGCTCGCCGCCGCGGTGGCCTTCGGCGCGGCCCTGCTGGTCGCGGTGGCCCTGATCGTCCCCCGGAAGGGGCTGTCACCCTTCTGGGGCCGCTTCCTCGAGGTGTCCGAGAGCCTCCTACTGCTGTCCCTGGTGCCGCTCTGCCTGGCGGTCCTCGACGTTTACACCTCGGCTCGCAGCATGACCAGCGGATGACCGGAGCGACCGGCGGCCGAGGGGAGGCCCGGGGACTGCTACTGTGATGGCGGCCGTTCGTGTACGCGTCCCCGGCGGCTCGTCGAGCTGGGGACAGCGCCCAGCGGACCTCACCTCCCGAGTAATGGAAGCTCCCCTGCGAGTCAGACCAGGGGCACTCGGTGGTTTCGAAGAAGAATTTGAGGAGTACCGCGTGTCGCTTGACGCCGCTACGAAGAAGCAGATCATGGCCGAGTTCTCGACCAAGGAGGGCGACACCGGCTCCCCCGAGGTCCAGGTCGCACTGCTCTCCCGCCGGATCTCGGACCTGACCGAGCACCTCAAGACCCACAAGCACGACCACCACTCCCGCCGGGGTCTGCTGCTCCTGGTCGGCCAGCGACGCCGCCTCCTGCAGTACCTGGCGAAGAAGGACATCACCCGCTTCCGCCAGCTGGTGGAACGCCTCGGCATCCGCCGCGGCGCCGCGGGCGCCAAGTAAGTCGCTGCGAAGGGAGCGGTTCCCACCCGCTGGGAGCCGCTCCCTTCGCCGTACGCCGCTCGGGGAGGGTGACCGCGCGAGTGGCGTTCCGGCAGTCCGGAGGCTTCATCCCTCGTGACGCCGAGGGAAGCTTTGTAGTCTGGTAATGCCCAACAAAAGCAAACAACGCGGCTGCGCGACCGACGCGGAGCCGTGACGAGGAGGGGCGCACCCCACCGCCGCACCGACGCCGCAGGCGCCGGTCCTCGGTAGTGGCCGCCGGAACGACGCGCACCGCGCGTATCCCGGGGGCTTCGATCGAAGACCGGCCCGGCCGGAGGGAGCGAGCGGACCGGGACGCTCCACCGCACGTCCCCGCCACCCGGGCGAGGGACGCAGACGAGGAGAATTTCCTGGTGGAGAACGAGACCCACTACGCCGAAGCGCTGATCGACAACGGATCCTTCGGCACCCGCACCATCCGCTTCGAGACGGGCCGGCTGGCCCGTCAGGCCGCCGGTTCCGCGGTGGCCTACCTGGACGACGACACCATGGTGCTGTCGGCCACCACCGTCTCGAAGCACCCCAAGGAGCAGCTCGACTTCTTCCCGCTCACGGTCGACGTCGAGGAGCGGATGTACGCCGCCGGGCGCATCCCCGGCTCCTTCTTCCGCCGCGAGGGGCGGCCCTCCGAGGACGCGATCCTCACCTGCCGCCTCATCGACCGCCCGCTGCGCCCCTCCTTCAAGAAGGGACTGCGGAACGAGATCCAGATCGTCGAGACGATCATGGCGCTCAACCCCGACCACCTCTACGACGTGGTCGCCATCAACGCCGCCTCCTGTTCGACGCAGCTCGCCGGTCTGCCGTTCTCCGGCCCCATCGGCGGTACCCGGGTCGCACTGATCAACGGAGAGTGGGTGGCGTTCCCGACCCACAGCGAGCTGGAGAACGCCATCTTCGACATGGTCGTCGCGGGCCGCGTGCTCGAGGACGGCGACGTCGCGATCATGATGGTCGAGGCCGAGGCCACCGAGAAGACCATCCAGCTGGTGAAGGACGGCGCCGAGGCCCCCACCGAGGAGGTCGTGGCCGCCGGCCTGGAGGCCGCCAAGCCGTTCATCAAGGCCCTCTGCCAGGCGCAGTCCGAGCTGGCCGCCAAGGCTGCCAAGCCGACCGCCGAGTTCCCGATCTACCTGGACCACCAGGACGACGTCCTGGAGGCGCTGACCGCGGCCGTCCGGGACGAGCTGGCCCAGGCGCTGACCATCGCCGGCAAGCAGGAGCGGGAGACCGAACTCGACCGCGTCAAGAACCTGGCGGCCGAGAAGCTGCTGCCGCAGTTCGAGGGCCGGGAGAAGGAGATCTCGGCCGCGTACCGGTCGCTGACCAAGACCCTGGTCCGCGAGCGCATCATCAAGGAGAAGGTGCGCATCGACGGCCGTGGTGTCACCGACATCCGCACCCTCGCAGCCGAGGTCGAGGCGATCCCGCGGGTGCACGGCTCGGCGCTCTTCGAGCGCGGCGAGACCCAGATCCTGGGCGTCACCACGCTGAACATGCTCCGGATGGAGCAGCAGCTGGACACCCTCTCGCCGGTGACCCGCAAGCGGTACATGCACAACTACAACTTCCCGCCCTACTCCACCGGAGAGACCGGCCGGGTGGGCTCCCCCAAGCGGCGTGAGATCGGCCACGGCGCGCTGGCCGAGCGGGCCCTGCTGCCGGTGCTGCCCGACCGCGAGGAGTTCCCGTACGCCATCCGGCAGGTCTCCGAGGCGCTCGGCTCCAACGGCTCCACCTCCATGGGCTCGGTCTGCGCCTCCACCATGTCGCTGCTGAACGCCGGTGTGCCGCTGAAGGCCCCTGTCGCCGGCATCGCCATGGGCCTGATCTCCCAGGAGGTCGAGGGGCAGACGCACTACGTGACGCTCACTGACATCCTCGGTGCCGAGGACGCCTTCGGTGACATGGACTTCAAGGTCGCCGGCACCCGGAAGTTCGTCACCGCCCTCCAACTGGACACCAAGCTGGACGGCATCCCGGCCTCGGTGCTGGCGGCGGCCCTCAAGCAGGCCCGGGACGCCCGGCTGCACATCCTGGACGTGATGAACGAGGCCATCGACGTCCCGGACGAGATGTCGCCGAACGCCCCGCGCGTCATCAGCGTCAAGATCCCGGTCGACAAGATCGGCGAGGTCATCGGCCCCAAGGGCAAGATGATCAACCAGATCCAGGAGGACACCGGCGCGGACATCTCGGTCGAGGACGACGGCACCATCTACATCGGTGCCTCCGACGGACCGGCCGCCGAAGCCGCCCGCGCCACCATCAACGGCATCGCCAACCCGACGATGCCGGAGGTCGGTGAGCGGTACCTGGGCACCGTGGTGAAGACCACCACCTTCGGAGCCTTCGTCTCCCTGATGCCGGGCAAGGACGGTCTGCTGCACGTCTCGCAGATCCGTAAGCTCGCTGGCGGCAAGCGGGTCGAGAACGTCGACGACGTCCTCCAGGTCGGCGCCAAGGTCCAGGTCGAGATCGCCGAGATCGACTCCCGGGGCAAGCTCTCACTGATCCCCGTCCTGGAGGACGAGGAGAAGGCCGGTGCCGAGGCCGAGGAGCAGCCCGAGGCCAAGTTCCAGACGAAGGACGAAGCCGCGAAGTGACGGTCCGTACAGACCGGACGACGGCCCGCGCCTCCTCGGAGGGGCGGGCCGTCGCCCGTACCGAAACCCTGCTCACCGGCGAGAACGGCGTCGGCGCGGTCCGCCGCACCACTCTGCCCGGTGGCCTCCGCGTCGTCACCGAGACCCTCCCCAGCGTGCGCTCCGCCACCTTCGGCATCTGGGCGCACGTCGGTTCCCGGGACGAGACCCCGGAACTCAACGGCGCCACGCACTACCTGGAGCACCTCCTCTTCAAGGGCACCGAACGGCGTAGCGCGCTGGACATCTCCGCGGCCGTCGACGAGGTCGGCGGCGAGATGAACGCCTTCACCGCGAAGGAGTACACCTGCTACTACGCCCGTGTGCTCGACGACGACCTCCCGCTCGCCATCGACGTGGTGAGCGACATGCTGACCGGCTCGCTGATCGCCGCCGAGGACGTGGAGGCCGAGCGGGGGGTCATCCTCGAAGAGATCGCCATGACCGAGGACGACCCCGGGGACGGTGTGCACGATCTCTTCGCCGAGACCATGTTCGGGGAGACGGCCCTGGGCCGCCCGGTACTGGGCACCGTCGACACGGTGAACGGCCTCACCCGGGACCGGATCGAGCGGTTCTACCAGGAGCACTACGACCCGACCCGGTTGGTCGTCGCGGCCGCGGGCAACGTCGAACACGAGTCGGTTGTCGAACACGTGTACCGAGCGTTCGACCGGGTCGGGGCGCTCTCCCGTACCGGCGCGGAGCCGGTCCCGCCGCGAGCGGGAAGCCACACGCTGCGGACCGCCGGCCGGGTCGACCTGCTCGACCGGCAGACCGAGCAGGCGCACGTGATCCTCGGTGTGCCCGGTATCCCGCGCACCGACGACCGGCGGTGGGCGCTCGGTGTGCTGAACGCCGCGCTCGGCGGCGGCATGAGCTCCCGTCTCTTCCAGGAGGTCCGCGAGAAGCGCGGATTGGCCTACGCCGTCTACTCCTTCACCGCCGGGTTCGCCGACTGCGGACTCTTCGGGATCTACGCCGGCTGCCGTCCGAACCAGGTCCACGACGTACTGAAGATCTGCCGGGACGAGCTGGACCAGGTCGCGGCGGAGGGCCTGAGCGACGCGGAGCTGCGGCGTGCCGTCGGCCAGCTGTCCGGATCGACCGTCCTCGGTCTGGAGGACACCGGCGCGCTGATGAACCGCATCGGCAAGGGCGAGCTGTGCTGGGGCGACCAGATGTCCGTCAACGACATGCTGGAGCGGATCAGCGCCGTCACACCGGAGGAGGTACGGGCGGTGGCCCGTGACATCCTCGGTCAGCGGCCTTCGCTGTCGGTGATCGGCCCGCTGCGGGACCGGCAGGCGGACCGGCTGAGCGAGACCGTCGCGTGAACGGAGGATGCTGACGGGCATCGCTCCCTGTCACGCTTTCGAGTGGAAGCCAGCGGGACCCGTCCAGCAGGACGGCAGAACCACACCGTGAAGAACGGAGCACTATGAGCAGCAAGCTGCGGGTGGCGGTCATCGGGGCCAAGGGGCGCATCGGCTCGGAGGCGGCCCGGGCGGTCGAGAACGCCGATGACCTGGAGCTCGTCGCCGCGCTCGACCGGGGCGACCGGCTGGAGGAGCTCACCGAGGCGGGGGCGCAGGTCGCCGTGGAGCTGACCCACCCGGACTCGGTGATGGAAAACCTCGAATTCTGTGTGGCGCACGGCATCCACGGCGTGGTCGGCACCACCGGCTGGACCGAAGAGCGCCTGGGCCGGCTGCGCGAGGCTCTCGACGCCTCGCCGTCCGCCGGTTCGACCGGGGTGCTCATCGCACCGAACTTCTCTATCGGGGCCGTGCTGAGCATGGCCTTCGCCCGGCAGGCGGCCCGGTTCTTCGAATCGGTCGAGGTCGTCGAACTGCACCACCCGAACAAGGCCGACGCACCCTCCGGTACGGCCACCAGGACCGCGCAGCTCATCGCCGAGGCCCGCCGCGAGGCCGGCGCGGCGCCGCAGCCGGACGCCACCAGCAGTGCGCTGCAGGGGGCCCGGGGCGCCGATGTCGACGGAGTCCCCGTGCACGCCGTACGGCTGCGCGGCCTCCTGGCCCACCAGGAAGTGCTCCTCGGCGACACCGGCGAGACCCTGACCATCCGTCACGACTCCCTGCACCACAGCTGCTTCATGCCGGGGATCCTGCTGGCGGTACGGCGGGTGCCCACCGCCCCGGGCATCACCTTCGGCCTGGAGAACTTCCTCGACCTCGGCTGAGTGACGGCTCCATGCGCGCGAAGATCACGCACTTCGTACTCTCGGCCGTCCTGGTCGTCTACTTCGTCCTGGTGGGCAGCCGAGGGGTGTTGCTCATCGAGGAGGGCACCCCGGTCACCGTCGTCCTCGGCGCGTCGGTCCTGGTACTGCCGTTGATCGGCGGCTGGTTCCTCTGGCAGGCCACCCGGTTCGCCGTCCGCGCCAACCGCCTGGCGGCGGAGTTGGACGCCGAGGGAGGCCTGCCCAGGGACGAACTGCTCCGCACCCCCAGCGGCCGTATCGACCGGGACTGCGCCGACGCGGTCTTCGCCGAACGCCGCAGGGAGACCGAACAGGCACCGGAGGACTGGCGGAACTGGTTCCGGCTCGCCGTGGCCTACCACGACGCCCGGGACACCCCGCGGGCCCGGAAGGCGATGCAGCGGGCCATCTCCCTCCGGGAGAGCGAGACTCCACGGTCCTGAGGGCCGGGCCCGGTCAGAACTCCGCCCCTCGGGGACGGCCCTCAGCGGCGGTACTCGTCCGCCCAGGCCTCGATGGCGTCGCAGGCCCTGGCGAAGGCCTCGGAACGGCCGAGGAAGTCCGCGTTGTGGTCGGTGAGCAGCGGGCGCGGCGGCTCGCCGGTGAGCGGAACGGCGAGTAGCGCCTGCCCCTGCACGGTGCGCGGCAGTCCCAGCCACTTCACCGGCTGCTGGGTCGTCCGGACGCTCGCCAGCCGCCGCCACGGCAGGGTGGTGGTGGACAGCAGACCGACTCGTCGGACGCCCCGCTCGCTCACCCAGGCGCCCATCCGCAGCAGGCGGAGCGCCAGGGCGATCAGTACGGCGGCCAGCGCGAGGCAGGCGCCCGCGCCCTTCAGGGGGCCTGCCAGGGCGATGATCACCCCGGCGAAGAGCACGTAGGCGGCGAGCAGCATCAGGAGTGCCGCAGCCCCGACCCGGTAGGGGCCGGGCCGGTACGGACGCCGCCAGCGACTGCGGTCGTCGAGACGGGCCGTCGTCTCGTCCGGAGTCTCCATGACAGCGCGCTCGTCGGTCAGAAAGGTCAGTGGCACGACGGGGTCCTCACTCATGTGCACGCTGGCACGCTCGGTAGGGCTGTGCCCGGTGAGATTATCCGGGTAATCGTGGGGCGGGCCACCTTGCCCGGTCCGGACCGCCGCCGCACCGCGTCCGGGCCGGGGTGTCAGTGCGGAGTCCTAAGCTGGGCGGAGCCCCTGTGATGAACAGTGAAAGGGACCCGCCGGTGACCGAGACCCCCGCTCAGAGCGTCGAACCCAGCTTCCGCGACGATGTGACCGTCGAGTTGGTGAAGTGCAGCGCCGCGGACTCCGACGTCCTCTGGGCCGCCCGAGTGTCGACCGCCGGAGAGCAGTCCCTCGAGGAGCTCCAGAAGGACCCGGAGCGCTCCAAGGGGCTGATCAACTACCTGATGAGAGACCGGCACGGCAGCCCCTTCGAGCACAACTCGATGACCTTCTTCATCAGCGCGCCGATCTTCGTCTTCCGGGAGTTCCTCCGGCACCGGGTCGGCTGGTCCTACAACGAGGAGTCCGGGCGCTACCGGGAACTGCGACCCGTCTTCTACGTCCCGGGCCGGTCCCGCAAGCTCGTGCAGGAAGGGCGCCCAGGCAAGTACCGTTTCGTGGCCGGTACCGAGGAGCAGCACGAACTGACCACCCGGGTGACGGAGCGTGCCTACCGGGAGGCGTATGACGCCTACCAGGAGATGTTGGCCGCCGGAGTGGCCCGCGAGGTGGCCCGCTCGGTCCTCCCGGTGGGGCTCTTCTCCTCCATGTACGCCACCTGCAACGCCCGCTCCCTGATGCATTTCCTCGGCTTGCGGACCCAGCACGAGCGGGCGGCCGTACCCTCCTTCCCGCAGCGGGAGATCGAGATGGTGGGAGAGCGCATGGAGGCCGAGTGGGCGAAGCTGATGCCGCTCACCTACGCGGCCTTCAACGACAACGGCCGCGTCGCGCCCTGATCGGCCGCCCGACCGGGTGCGAAGCCCTGGTGATCAGCGCCACGGCACCTCTGGAGAGGTGTCCGGATTGCATGCTTTCAAGAAGTTCATTTAGGCTGAAAAGCGGACCCGGCACTGTCTGAACCCCCGAGCAGGCAGTGCCGGGATCCCTGTCCCCGGTCACCCGAGGGCGCGCTCCGGGGTGCCCTCCGAGTAGCGTGGGTCCCATGGCTCCGACCTCCACACCACAGACCCCGTTCGGGCGGATGCTGACCGCCATGGTCACGCCGTTCACCGCCGATGGTGAACTCGACCTCGACGGTGCGCAGCGACTCGCCGTCCATCTGGTGGATGCCGGCAACGACGGCTTGGTCGTCAGTGGTACGACCGGCGAGTCGCCCACCACGACGGACGAGGAGAAATCCCGGCTGGTGCGGGCAGTGGTGGAGGCTGTCGGCGACCGGGCCCACGTGGTGGCAGGAGCCGGTACCAACGACACCCGGCACAGCATCGCGCTGGCCCGCGCGGCCGAGAAGGCGGGCGCCCACGGCCTGCTGGCGGTGACGCCCTACTACAGCAAGCCACCGCAGGAAGGGCTCTACCGGCACTTCAGCGCCATCGCGGACGCGACCGACCTGCCGGTCATGCTCTACGACATCCCCGGCCGAAGCGGTGTGCCGATCAACACCGAGACCATCGTCCGGCTCGCCGAGCACCCGCGGATCGTCGCCAACAAGGACGCCAAGGGCGACCTCGGCCGATCCAGCTGGGCGATCGCCCGGTCGGGCCTGGCCTGGTACTCGGGCGATGACATGCTGAACCTCCCACTGCTGTCGGTCGGTGCGGTGGGCTTCGTCTCGGTCGTGGGACACCTCGTCACCCCCGAGCTGCGCGCGCTGCTGGAGGCGCACCTCTCGGGCGACGTGGCCAAGGCGACCGAGATCCACCAGCAGCTGCTGCCGGTCTTCACCGGCATGTTCCGCAGCCAGGGAGTGATAACGACCAAGGCCGCCCTGGTGCAGCAGGGGCTGCCCGCCGGACCGCTGCGACTGCCGCTGGTGGAACTCACCGCGGAGGAGACCGAGCAGCTGAGGCGCGACCTCGCCGCCGGTGGAGTACATCTGTAACCAGACTTCACAACTGCATAGCAAGAGCAAACGCAAGTGTAGGAATGTCACGCGCGCCACGTGCCCGACGGGCAGGTGGCGCGCGTGGTGAGGAGAGTCCTTTGAGCCATCCCCATCCAGAACTCGGCCCGCCTCCCAAGCTCCCCAAAGGTGGCCTCCGTGTCACCCCGCTGGGCGGGCTGGGGGAGATCGGCCGGAACATGACGGTCTTCGAATACGACGGCCGGCTGCTGATCGTCGACTGCGGAGTGCTCTTCCCCGAGGAGGAGCAGCCGGGGATCGACCTGATCCTGCCTGACTTCACCACCATCCGGGACCGCCTCGACGACATCGACGGCATCGTGCTCACCCACGGGCACGAGGACCACATCGGCGGTGTCCCGTACCTGCTCCGGCTCAAGGCCGACATCCCGCTGATCGGCTCCAAGCTGACCCTGGCCCTCATCGAGGCCAAGCTGCAGGAGCACCGCATCCGCCCCTACACCCTCGAGGTCAAGGAAGGGGACCGGGAGCGGATCGGAGGGTTCGACTGCGAGTTCGTCTCGGTGAACCACTCCATCCCGGACGCGCTCGCCGTGGCGATCCGGACCCCCGCCGGCATGGTGGTACACACGGGGGACTTCAAGATGGACCAGCTCCCCCTCGACGGTCGTCTGACCGACCTGCGAGCCTTCTCCCGGCTCGGGGAGGAGGGCATCGACCTGCTGCTCTCGGACTCCACCAATGCCGAGGTGCCAGGCTTCGTACCGCCGGAGCGGGAGATCTCGAACGTCCTCGGGCAGGTCTTCGCCACCGCCCGGAAGCGGATCATCGTGGCCAGCTTCGCCAGCCACGTCCACCGCATCCAACAGATCCTGGACGCCGCGCACGAGCACGGCAGACGGGTGGCCTTCGTCGGCCGCTCGATGGTCCGCAACATGGGGATCGCCCGGGACCTCGGATACCTGCGGGTGCCGGCCGGCCTCGTCGTCGACGTCAAGACGCTCGACGACCTCCGGGACGAGGAGGTGGTGCTCGTCTGCACCGGGTCACAGGGAGAGCCGATGGCGGCCCTCTCGCGGATGGCCAACCGGGACCACCAGATCCGCATCGTCCCCGGCGACACGGTCATCCTCGCCTCCTCGCTGATCCCGGGGAACGAGAACGCCGTCTACCGGGTCATCAACGGGCTGAGCCGCTGGGGCGCCAACGTCGTCCACAAGGGCAACGCCAAGGTGCACGTCTCCGGACACGCGTCCGCCGGCGAGCTCCTGTACTTCTACAACATCTGCCAGCCGCGGAACCTGATGCCGGTGCACGGTGAGTGGCGCCATCTGCGGGCCAACGCCGAGCTCGGTGCCTCCACCGGTATCCCCAAGGACCGGGTGGTGATCGCTGAGGACGGCGTGGTCGTCGACATGGTCGACGGCATCGCGAAGATCGTCGGCAAGGTGCAGGCGGGTTACGTCTACGTCGACGGGCTCTCCGTCGGAGACGTGACCGAGACCCACCTCAAGGACCGGCGGATCCTCGGGGAGGAAGGCATCATCTCCGTCTTCGTGGTGGTGGACAGCACCACCGGGAAGATCACCGGCGGCCCGTTCATCCACGCCCGCGGCTCGGGCATCGAAGACGCGGCGCTCTCCGCCGCCGTCCCCAAGATCGAGGAAGCCCTGGCCAAGTCCGCTTCGGACGGGGTCGCCGAGCCGCACCAGCTCCAGCAGCTGATCCGCCGGGCCGTCGGCAGATGGGTGTCCGAGAGCTACCGCCGTCGTCCGATGATCCTCCCCGTCGTGGTGGAGGTCTGACGTCACGTCACTCCTGTTGGGCGGTCGTGCCGGGCGGATTTGCTTCCTGGTGCGGCCGTCCAGTACCTTTACGGCTCCACCGGGGTGAGGGACAGGAAGCCTAGTGCGCCTGCCCTTAACGAAAACCCGGAGGGAAACCGACTAAGCAGAATCTGCTACGGTCGGGTCAGCCGAAAGGCAAAAGGCTTTCCAACGGCCTCTGGAAT
>NZ_BBZK01000007.1 GCF_001748085.1 Streptomyces sp. TP-A0874 | reverse complement strand
GGTGTCCGGGGGAGGCGCCCCTGGGCAGGGGCACCAGCACGGCGGGGCGGTCTGGTCGGTTTCCACGGCGCGGTGGGGGGGCGGTGGTCGTCACAGCCCTCGGTCCGGCAGCGGAGGGCTGCGGTTCGGAGCCGGCCGTCGGCGCCGTGTCCGGCACCGGGCGGACTGGGCGGCGACGCCCGGCACCCCGGATCGCAGCGCCGGCGGACGTCCCGCCGTGGTCGACCGCGGTCCACCACCGGCCCGCACCGCGCCGCCTTAGCCTCGCCCCGTACCATGCCCCGTCCTTCGCTAACGCTCCCTGATCCCGCTACCGCTCCCCGGTCCTCGGAGAGCGGCGACCCGACGGCCCGCCTCGGCCCGGTTGGGAGACCGGCCCCGGGTCTGCCCTGGATGTGGCCGACGGCACCGGAACCGTCGATCGGCCGCCTCCGGGGCACACGTAGAGGACCGTCCCCCCGCGACGGTCCTCTACCACCCTGGCCGGCCTGGCGTCCTGACGACCCAGCCGCCGGGTGTGTCCGGTGCGCACCGCGAACTATCCGCAGTGCGGCTCTCGACTCCGTTCCTGGCGTCCATCCGTCCGGTGCTCTCGGTCTCGGAGGGGCCGCTGGTCATAGCGGTCCTTCCGGGCCGGAGGACTGCCGGGGGATGCTCCCCGGGTCGCGGTGGTCAGCCGCGCCCCGCATCCCGCCGTCAACCGCCGGCCTTCAGCTCGACGCTTCCGGCGATCCGCTCCAGTTCGGAGCGGTCCGCCCCTTCGCTGGTGGCGTTGATCCGGACGAGGAACGGTTGTGCCTCCGCGTCCACTCCGACGACGTCGATACCGTTGATCGCCGCTCCGTCGGGCGCCTTCCCCGGCGCCCCGTCACCGATCCGGACGTAGTCCACCCGCTGGGCTTCCTCCGCACCCGGAACGTCGATCCTCCACCGGCCCTCGATGCGGCCGTGGAACTCGATGGCCGCGCTGGCCGCGCCCACCGCGAGTTCGGCATCGCCACGGCTGATGAACCGCAGTTGTACACCTACCTTCGCGACCTCCCGTCCGTCCTTGGTGAGTGACGCGGCAGCGTTCACGCCATCGCCGCGTTCTCGCTTCGGAAGCGCCTTCCAACTCGCCGGATAGAAGAGGGAGAGCTGAGCGGTCTCCAAGGCCTTCCAGCCTCCTGACCGGTCGGCACCGGCCCCCTCACCGCAGGCGGTGAGGGGGAGCGACGCGAGCAGGAGCACCGCCACCGAGAGGTAACCGCGCCTGCCCATCTCTTCCGCTCCCGTCCGTTGAGCTTTCCAGGGATGCTAGAGGGAGCGTCCGCCCAGCTCATGGGTCCACGGACCCAACCCCGGGCCCACCTTTCAATGGGTCTGCGGAGCAGGCGTGTTGGGCCCTGGCACAGCCGGGGCGGAGCACGGCCGGCCCACGGCGGCCCGCTCCTGGACGGTCCGTCCGGAGCCTCGGGGCCGAGGCAGGAAGGCTCCGGCGCGCTTTCTTTCGGTCGTTTTCCGGCAGGCGACCGGCGGAGCCCGTCGCAAGCGACTGCCCTACAGGTGGCCGGGGCTCAGGCTTGGGCGGGCGCGTCCTCGACGCGGACCTCGGGGAAGACCCGGACGGAGAGTTCGTGGACGGCGCCGCCCGAGCGGTACCGGAGCAGCACGCCGGACTCACCGCCGCCCGAGCGGACGGCCAACTCGAAGGCCCCGTCCCTACTCAGCTCAAGAAGCACAGCGCCGCCCCGCGTCCAACGGCAGTGGGCAGTGCGCCGCACCCGGTCCCACTCAAGGGCCACGATGTCCTCCGCGGCGCCCTCGATCTCCACCGAGCACCGCAGGCCGTCATCGTCGAGCGGCATCGGCTCGACGCCGAAGTCGTCGAGGAAGGCGTCGGCCTCCGGAACCACGAACGGGGCCCCCGACCCCAGCGTCCGCCGCGAGAACGTCTGCAGGGCCGCCGGCTCACGCTCCAGCAGGGCGTCGTAGTGGTCCGGATCGTCGACCAGTTCCGGGTAGCCGATCAGGACCTGCAGTCCGCCGTCCTCCGGACCGATGCTGTCGATCAGCCAGTCGGCGGGGACGGCCGGATCCACTACCGAGCAGTCGGCCAGCGGCACCCAGTTGGGGAGGGCGTGGTCGTCCCGGACGAGTGCGTGGAACCGCCCACTGTACTGAGAGAGTCCGAAAGCCTCGTATTCCCTCGCCACAGTGAGAGAGCCGTCGCCGCCCTCGCGGTATCTCAGGATCACCCGAATTTCCGTCCGCTACTTGAACTTGTAGTCATCCACCTGGCCGGTCTTGGGATTGTACACGTAGTGGATCTCGACCCCGTTGACGTTCTGGGTCATCTTCTGCCAGCCCTCGTCCCCCGGCCAACGCGAGTCCGTCATCCCCTTCTTCAGCGGGACTTTCTTTCCGGCCGCGGGATTGGACTGGGCTTCCTTCATCGCGATCTGTTCGGTCAGGTTCTTCGGCTCGGTACGCCCGGTCGATCCCCGGCCGAGGGGTTTGGGAGCGTCCGGGTTCCCCACCCCGGTCGGCTCCTTCCTGCGTTTGGGAAGCTTCTTCTCCAGTTCGGCGAGCTTCTTCTCGGCCGCCTTCACCTTCTTGGAGTTCTTGAGGATTCCCTTGACGCCACCGATGACGTCTCCGCCGTGCTTTTTCAGCGCCTTGATCAGCGCGGCGGCTTTCTTCCATTTCCACGGGGCCCCGTACTTCGCGGCCAGTTTCCCCGCGGCTCCCCCGACCAGGCTCGCCAGCACGTTGACCAGGGTCTCCCCGCACGCTGCGGCGTCACCTTTGGTGATGCAGTCCAGAGCGTCGGTGATCCCCAGCTCGTCGGCGAGGATCTTCGCCAGCTCCTTGGCGGCCTTCTCGGCCTTCTCCTTGTCCGAGTCCAGGTCCTTCTGGGCCTGCTCCAGGAGTTTCTTGGCCTCCTCGTAGTCCTTCTCCTCCTGGGTCGGCTCGTCGGTTTCGTTCGGCGAACCGGCCGTGCCGGCATTGGATCCGCCACCGCCGTCGGCCGTGGTCTTCGCGTCCCCGCCACCGCAGCTCTCTCCGCCGACCGCCCGGCAGATCCCCGACTTGATGTGGCCACCGAGTTCGGTGCCCACCCCGGTCGCCACCAGGGCCCCGACGATCGCGACCACCACCACGACCAGGCCGACGTACTCGGTCGAGGTCTGCCCCGAGTCCCCGATCCGCACCCGGAACATCCTGGCCGGCGACACCCCCGACGGCCTCGCCCGTAACCCAAGCGGCAGCGCGAACCACTCTCGGGCCGCCGGCCTCAGCAGCAGAGCCCCTGCCAGAGGCGGCAGCACCAGCAGCGCGCCACCCCACCAGAGGCCGGCGCGTACGGCATCGAGGGCCTGGAGGAACAACCAGCACTGGAATCCCCACAGCGCCCACCGGACCGGTAGGCCTGCTGAGCGCAGGCTGCCCGCCAGCACCGCGACACCGACCACCGGCAGCAGCGCGAGAGCCGTCCCCCACCCGGCACGCCCGGCCCCTACGGCGACCGGTATCCACAGACCGCTCATCAGCAGCAGTACGAACTGAGCACCCGCCACCGCAGGCGGCATCACCGAACGACCACCACGCGACCGTAAGAGTCCGGACACAGCAGAACCCCCCCAAATTCCGTTATACGCGCACAGTAACGAGATCGCTTCGTATGCACATGGGCCCGTGGACCCAAAATGTCCGATAGCGGGGTGGGAACAGGAACGGTGCACGGCCGGCAGCCGCCGCTGTACCGGATGGACGCTCTGAGGTCGGCGAGGCGCCGAGTACTCTCCGGCGCCTCGCCGACCACCCATCACAACGCAGAGGGAGAGCCCCGTACGGGACTCTCCCTCTGCGACGCCCCTCCTGGTTGGGGCGTTCAACTCATCATTCGAGGATGTGCCCCCGTCACCCGGGTCATCCCCGTCGCCCGCACCTCCGGGGTGCGGTGCTCGCTTTCTGGACCACGGCTTACTTCAGCTTCTCCGCCTGGGCCACGACCACGGATTCGGGGACCTCGGTCTTCGTCGACTCCATGACGTTCATGGAGTAGAAAGTGAAGATCGTAGACCCGGAACGGAACATGGTGAACGCCAACGGCACCTCGTCCTCAAGGAGTTCACCGGTGACCGTGTAGCTCACGCTGTCCTGCCCGACCGCCGGTGCGATGGACTCCTCGACCTTCGTGTACTTCGTCTCCTCCGCGCCGCTGCCCGTCGTGGTGGTGAACCCGCGCTCACAGGTGCCGACCGCCTTCTTCAGGTCGGCCATGGTCTTCACCGCGTCCGAGGCCTCGTAAGCCGAGACGATCTCGAAGAGCACCAGGCCCAGATCGCCCTGCTTCTGCGGTGCCAGACTGCGGTAGACGGTGTCGGTCGGCTTCGGCTCCTGGACACCACCGATCACTGACGCGATCGGTTGGCACTCCGCCCGGTCCGCCTTCTCCTCGTGGGTCCCCGCGACGTCTTCCGGCGGCGGGGTGGTGACGAGGTATCCCTTGACATCGGCGGTTGCCAGCGCGACCTTGTCCAGCTCCTTCTTGGACAGAGTCCTGGCATCCTTCTCACCGCCCTGTCCGGGCGTCGCCCCCTTCCCGCCACCGGAATCCGGCGCGCTGTCGGATCCCTTCGCCTTGCCGTCGTCGTCCGCCCCGCTACACGCGGCCGTGAACCCCATGGCCAGCACGGCCGTGACGGCGGCCAGACAGCGGGTCGTTCGCCGAATCCTCACAAGTGCCCCCTCGATACCGACTGCACCCGTCGACCTTCCAGGTCATCACAGGAGTCAACAACCGACCCGAGCCGATCCGGGAAGTCCCAGACCGGCTCGGATGGAAAGCGATGCTCTGACTCAGGCCTGCGGGCCGGAGTCGTTGCGCTCGAAGGACACCTCGACCCGACGGTTGAGTTTGCGTCCCTCTTCGGTGTCGTTGTCCGCCACCGGGTACTGCTCGCCATATCCCCGGATCTCGAAATTGATGTCCGAGCTGAGGTGCTTGACGAGCTTCTTGTGGACGGCCTGGGCCCGTTCCTTGGACAGGACGTCGCCATGGGCGGAGGAGCCGAGGTTGTCGGTGAAGCCGAAGACCCGCACCTTCTGCGCGTCCTGCTTCTTGATCTCCTCAGCAATCTCCTTGATCCGCGAGTCCGCGGCACCGGACAGCTTAGAGCTGTCCTTGCCGAAGAGCACCTCGGCCTGGAGCTGGAACTTCACCTCGGAGTTGGAGTCGTTACGGCGCTCGTCACCGCTTTCGTCACCGACCACCTGCTTGATCTCAAGCACCTTCGGCTCGGCGAGCGAACCGCCCTCCGGGAGCTTCAGGTCGGGGTCACCGGCGTCGATCTTGCCCTCGAAGACGGAGGGGGCGGGTGACAGGTCATCAGCGAAGGCCGACGGGGCCGCCACGAAGGTCACACCCGACACGAGGGCAGCGGAGACCAGGAGTACGGTTCCTTGCTTCCGGACGGTCTTCATGGTCACCGGTCCGCGAGCTTGAGGATGGCCGACTGGAAGGTGGGGATCTGGAGATCCACCTCACTGGTCTTGGCCGGCGGGGCGGGGAACTGCATGAAGACCCTCTGCTCGGAGTTGGCCTCTACGATGCCGAGTCCCATGCTGGCCAGCGGGCGGTTTTCGGTGTCCCGCAGGGTGTAGTAGCGCTTCTTTTCGTTCTTGTCGACGAGGGTGGCGCCACCGAGAGAGTCACCGGCTGCTTGCTTCATGGCGAGCTCTGGCCCTGTCCACTGAGACGTATCGGTGAAGTCCTTATCCGCGTTGTTCTTGAGAATCCCGTTCACCGTGACGAAACCCCCGGAGTCACGGGTAGCGGAGGTGATGTCGAGAACGATGCCCGCCTGACCCTTGAGCGTGGCGATCACCTGGCTGTCGTCCGGCTGATCGGCCTTGTCCTGTTTGCCATCGTTCTGCGTGCCGGACTGGCCGGAGGAAGTGGGCTTCTCTTGTGCCTCGGGCTCGTCTCCTCCGCAGGCCGATAGCGTGAAGGCCAGGGCTGCGGCCACAGTCGCAGCCGCTGCGGCCCGGCGCACCCGGGAGATCTGCCGCATACTCATCAGTGCTGATCCTCTGCTCGTCTTCGCGGTGTCGGTGGTCAGTTGGAGAGCCGTACGCTGAACAGGTCGGCGGCATCGGGGAAGAAATCGAAGTTCTCGGGGTCGATGGACCAGTCCCGGCCATCGCACTTGAGCTTGAGCTGCTTCGGTTCCTCGTCCTCGTCCCCCTCACCAGGGGGCGGCTCGGGACTGTCATCTCCCTCGTCCGGTTTGAAAGTGCACTTGGGCTCGATGACCGCAGTGGCCTCAGCCGTCATGTGCTTGCTCTCGGTACCGGGTATGACCGTCTTGCCCAGCGGCTGCTGGGTCTTCACCTTAACGGTGAAACCGTTGCGCCACCCAGTAAGCCGCTCGCATCCCCCCGGCACTACCTCGGACTTGTTCTGGGCCGCGAAACGCCCGGCGTCCAGACACGCGCTGTAGGTACCGAACTTCCTCCCCTCGATGAGGTCCTTCCAGTTTCCTGGCTCAAGGAGAGAGTTGATGAGGCCACCACGCAGTTGGTCCCTGGCGTTCTGGGCTGCGGCCAGTGCCGCGGCGTCAGCCGCCGACTGAGCGCCGTTGCGAGCGGCACCCGCCTGACCGACCACAAGAAACGCCAACGCGAGAAAGAGCAGGCTCGCCACCACCGTGATGTAGATGGGGAGAGCCTGCCCTGAGTCGCGGTTCCGCGTCATCAATCGCCGGTGGAGATGCTGTTGACGGCAGACTTGATCTTGTTCTTGATCGTGTCGCCGATGTCCGTGAAGCCGGCGATCGCACCCATGATCGCGACAACCACCACGATCATGCCGATGTACTCGACCGCGGTCTGTCCCTTGGAACGCTCCCGACCGAACATCCGCTCGATCGTGGTGTCCCGCCAGTTGCGGCAGACGATCTGAGTGTCTACTGCGCGCTTCAGAATCAGGTCGTTCATGCTGTTCCCCTCCGTATTCCAGCGCCAGCCTCTGCTCGGCCGATGCGCGAGTTTCCCTGCCCCCCGCGCTTCCGGCTTCCTCCTGGCCGGTCTCGCTGGCGACATGAGAAACGTACGCCGAAGGCCCCCCCTCGCACATGGGTCCACGGACCCAACCCAGGACCCAAAGCCGCGGTTGGGCCCCGCTGGGCCTCTTCTGCCTGCGCCCTCTTCGGAGCCCGCCCCCCGTTTCAGCCATGCCCGATCATCCCCCTCCCGGTTCCCGGCTGATCGCCACGCGCTGTGCCGAGCCATACCGCGATGGCCTCGCTCCGCGCTGACGCATGGAGCTTCGCGAAGATCCGGTTGATGTGGTTCTTCACTGTTTTCTCACTGATGAAGCAGGTGGCGGCGATCTGTTGATTCGTCATGCCGGCGGCGATCAACTCCATCACCTCCACCTCTCGAGAGCTGAGTCCGTACTGTTTCCGTACGTCCTCGGCCGATGTCTGCCTGTACCCCGACTCTGCCAGGTTCGGCACGGGTGGCGGCGGATTCTGTCGCGGCTGCGACGATTCCGATACAGAGGGCACGAATGTGTCCGGGTGCCCGGGGAGCACTTGCTGCCCACTCGGCGGAGAGATGTGCTGGCTGGAACGAGCCTGCTCCGGGACGCCGGGCAGGGTCCGCCCCCCGCTGAAGGCCGCGCCCAGACCCTCGGGGAGTTGCTGGGCCGCGGAGCCGCCGCGCATGTGCGCGATGAGCGCGTTGGACGCGGTGGCCGTGAAGTGGGCTCGGCCTTCCTTGATGTCCCGTACCGCCTGCACGAGTTGGTCTGCGGTGAACTCACCGTGCACCAGGTATCCTCCGGCGCCCAACCGCAGCGCCTCGTGGACGATCTCACTCTCCCTGCTGTAGGTCAGCATCATCACCGCGGCGATACCGACCAGGTGCGGCAGCACCGAGATGCCGTCCACCTCGGGCATCCGCACGTCCAGCAGTACGACATCGGGTCGGTGCCGTGCGGCCGCCTCGTAGGCCTGGCGTCCGTTGTCGGCTTCGGCCACCACCTCGATGTCGGTGCGGTGGGAGAGCAGGGCGGAGAGTCCGGCCCGGACCACGGGGTTGTCGTCCACGACCACGACACGGAGCGGCGGCGCCCCCACCGGTTCCGGGAACGGTGAGGATTCGGCAGGCGACTGCTCGGCCGTCGGTGGCTGCTGGATGGGCGGAACCGTAGGCGCCAGATGCCGCTGCCCCGGGCTGTGGGGATCACCGTCCGGCATATGCGGCCTCCTCTCGGAAGAAGCGGTTCGACGGGAAGAACTTGGTCGGTCATGGGCGAGCGGTCGGCGGCTGTCGCACGCGCTAGGTCCGGCTCGCCCCGTGTGCGGCCGGCGGGCCGGTGCCGTTCTCCAGTGGGGATGGCACGCTCACCTCCCCCGGCGGGGCCACGGCGCTCAACGGCAGGTCGAGGCGGACTTCGGTACCGCGAGTGGCTCGGCCTCGGCCGATCCTTATCCGGGCGCCGACACCCGCGGCGCGCTCCACCATGCCCACGAGGCCGAAGTGGCCCGCCTTCCTCAGCTTCTCCAGGGAGGTACCGGCCGGCAGGCCGGCTCCGTCGTCGAAGACGCTGACTCGCAGCAGATGGTCGAGAACACCGATGACCACCTCGACCTGCCCGGCGTTCGCATGACGGTGGGCGTTCTCCATCGCCTCGGAGACGATGGTGGTCAACTGACGTGCGACGGCTTGTGGAACGGCCGGTATGGCGGGCCCGGGCAGTGTCCGGTAGACGGCGCGGATACCCGTGCGGCGACCGAAGTCCTCCACCATCGCGGGAAGCTCGTCGGTGATCCGCACACCTCCGTCGATGCCGGACTCCCGCCGCAGGTCCGAGAGCAGTTCCCGGGACTCGTTCGCCGCTCGGCGGGCGGAGCGGGCCACCAGTTCGGCCTGGTGCTTCACGGTCAGCGGCTCCATCCGGTCGGCGGAGCCGGCGAGCCCGTCGGCGGCCAGGGCCAGCCCGTGCAGGGTCTTGGCCACCGAATCGTGCATCTCGCGTGCCAGCCGCGCGCGCTCCCCGTCGATGGCCTCGGTGACGGCCAGCCGGGAGCGGGTCTCCCAGAGCGCCTGGGAGGCCGCTCCGAAACGGAGCATCAGATTGCGCAGGGTGACGCCGACGGCCCCGGCCAGCACGCACGCCCCGGGCAGCAGACCGCTGGACGACAGGTCGATGGCGATGCCGTGGCCGGCGTAGGCGAGGACGACGATGAGCAGTGTGAGAGAGGCGAAGAAGCCGGCGCCCCGCCATCCGTAGACCATTCCGGCCAGCAGCGGGGTGCACATGGTCACGTAACTCACCGAACTGACCGGCGAGGCGGTGAGCAGCAGCAGCGCACCGAAGAAGGCGTCCACCCCGAGCAGCGCCGGGTGTTTGAGCAGCAGCGGGCCGAACCGCTCCCAGTCTCGGAAGAGCAGGTAGGAGCCCATGAAGGTGAACAGGATCGCCGCGCCTACGGTCAGGGTGGGCCAGCCGCGCTCGATGGCGGTCAGGGTGAACGGAGTGGCCAGGGCGATCATGGCGAGCCGGAAGCCGAGAACCTGCCGGCACAGCGCCTGGAGTGCGCTCAGTTGTATCCGCAGGGTCGGCTCGCCGGCGGCTTCCCCTCCGGGTGCTCCGGGTTGTCCGTGGCCGGGCCCGGATACGATGCGGCCGGACCGCGGCGAGACGTTGCCCAGCATCGGGTCCATCGCCCTGGCTTCCTCCTTCCGACCGGTCTGCGATTGGTGTGTCACCGCCCACCGCTGCTGTCAGCGGGCTACTGCCGTCATCCCAGGCTGATGTCGCTGCCGAGGAACATGCCCGCGCCGATCAGCAGAATCGTGGCCGGCACCATAACCATGGTGACGATGGAGGTGGCCTTCGGCACGGCCTGCGCGGCCTTGCGGCGGGCGATCTGAGCGTCGGTGCGACGCAGGTCGTTGGCGATCGCGATCAGGGTCTCGACGATCGGCGCGCCGAGCTCCTCGCCCTGCTGGAGGGCGGTGACGAACATGGCGACCTGCTCGGAGTCGTTGCGCTTGCGCAGTTCCTCGAAAGCCTGGCGGCGGCTGACGCCCATGTCCATCTGACGGAGGGTGATGCGCAGTTCGTCCGACCAGGGCCCCTCGTACTTCTCGGCGGTGCGGTCCAGCGCCTGGCGGAATCCGAGGCCCGCGGAGACCACCACGGCGAGGACGTCTAGGAAGTCGGGCAGGGTCCGTTCGATGTCGGCCTTCCGCTGCCGGATGGCCGACCAGATGCCCACCTCGACCCAGAAGAAGCCGAAGGCGAGCATCAGCAGGGCGATGAGCGGCTGGCCGTTCGCCAGCATGGCGAACGCGCCGAGTGCGCCCATCACGCCGTAGACGAAGCGGCGGGCGGCGTAGCGGTCGATGGTCAGACCGCCGGGGTTGCCCGCCATGTCGATCTTCTTGCGGGTGTTGTTGACCCGCTGGGGGCCCATCATCCGGAGCACCATCGGCGCGTAGCGCATGCCCAGTCGGTCGATGCCGGAGCCGACGGCACTCGTCCGGGTGGAACCGACCTCCAGGGCGACGGCCAGGTCACCGGGGAGCTTGACCTCGGCACGGTAGAGCCGGATGCCGTGGAACGCGCCGAGCGTGCAGATACCGACGGCGAGAGCGAGCAGGAGTCCCATGGTGTGTCCCCTCAGACGTCGATCTTGGAAACCCGGCGGACCAGGAAGAACCCGAGGCCGTAGAGGCCGAGCGCCAAGAGCATGATCACCCGACCCAGCCCCGTGCCGGTGATCTTGTCCAGGGCACCGCTCCAGACGCTGTCCATGACGAGCATGGCGCCGAGTGCCATGGCCGGGACGATATAGGCGGTCATGGTGACCTGCGAGAGCTGGGTCTTGATCTCCCGCCGGGTCTCCTTCCGCTCCTCGAGCGTCTCGGTGAGGTTGCGCAGTGAGCTCACCACCGAACCACCGGCCGTGTTGGACAGGACCAGCGTCGTCACGAGGACGACCAGTTCCCGGGACGGCAGCCGTTTGGCCAACTCCCCGAGGGCGTCCTCGATGGAGTGGCCGACCGCGAGTCGGTCCGAGACCTTCGCCAGTTCCTCACCGGCCGGCGCCTCGAGTTCGTCGGCGGCCATCGCCAGGGCGGTGCGTAGTGCGAGGCCGGCCTGGGTGGCGTTGGCGAGCACCCGGGCGAGTTCGGGCAGCTGGTTGATGAAGCGCTCGGTCCGCTTCTGCCGCTGCCAGTTGAGCCAGGCGAAGGTGGACCAGAGCCCGACGAGGGCGGCGATCGGCCCGAAGAAGGACGCCAGCATGCTGGCTGCGAGCATCCACATGCCGATCACCACGGCGAGCATGTAGACGAAGAACTCGCCGGGCGTGAGGTCGAGGCCGGTGGCGGCCAGCCGGAATTCGAGCTTCTGGCCGAACTTGGTCTTCCGGATCCTGCGGTCCACACCGCGGAAGTTCCGGTGGCGGCCTCGCCGCCGCCCCTGCCCGGTCTGGGCTAGCCGGTCGACGAGCGCGGCGTGCTCGGCTCTGCCCGAGGTGTAGACGTGCACGCCTATCACCACCAGTACACAGCACAGCAGTGTGCCACCGATCGTCAGTAGCGCGAGATTGTCCATGTCGGGGAGGGAGGCTTTCTACTTGTTCGGCGGGGGCGGGGGCTGTGCGGCGTCCGGGGGTGCGCTAGTGGCCCTGGCGGACCGCGAGATCGCTCTCGGAGCCGGCTACGCCGAAGGCCTGCGGGATCGGTTCGCTCTTCATGTAGAGCCGTTCGGCCACGCGTCTGGGCAGCGGGAAGTAGCGGAACTCGCCGTAGACCCTGCCGTCCGCCGCGATCGGCTGGGCCTCGAAGCGGCAGACGGAGACGATCCGGTAGTCCTCGCGGCCGTGCGAGTCGACGATCGCGATCTCGCTGATCTTGCGGGATCCGTCGGCGTTCCGGCTCAGCTGGACGATGACGTCCACGGCGCTGTTGATCTGGTCCTTGATGGCCACGAACGGGATCTCGACCTCGGACATCGAGGCGAGCGTCTGCAGGCGCATCAGCGCGTCCTCGGCGTTGTTGGCGTGCACGGTCGCGAGCGAGCCGTCGTGGCCGGTGGACATCGCCTGGAGCATGTCGAGGGTCTCACCGCCGCGGACCTCACCGACGATGATCCGGTCGGGGCGCATTCGCAGTGAGTTGCGGACCAGGTCGCGGATGGTGATCTGGCCCTTGCCCTCCACGTTCGCCGGACGGCTCTCCAGGGTGATCACATGCTGCTGTTGCAGCTGGAGTTCGGCCGAGTCCTCGATGGTGATGATGCGCTCGCCCTCCGGGATCAGCCCGGAGAGAGCGTTGAGCAGGGTGGTCTTGCCGGAGCCGGTGGCGCCGGAGACGATCACGTTGAACTTCGCCCGTACCAGGCCGGAGAGGAGGATCAGCATCTGCTCGTCGAGCGAACCGAGGCCGATCATCTCGTGGAGGGTGTAGGCCCGGGGGAAGCGCCGGATGGTGAGGGTGGCACCGGAGAGTGCCAGCGGCGGGATGATGACGTTGACCCGCTCCCCGGAGGGCAGCCGTGCGTCGACCATCGGGTTGGACTCGTCCACCCGGCGGTTGACGGTGGAGACGATGCGCTCGATGGTCTGCATCAGCTGCTCGTTGGAGGCGAACCGCATGGGGAGCAGCTCCACCCGGCCGGCCCGCTCCACGAAGATCTGGTCGGGGCCGTTCACCATGATCTCGGTGATGGAGGCGTCCTCCAGGAGCGGCTCCAGAATGCCCAGACCGAGCGCCTCGTCCACCACCCGGCGGATGAGCATGGAGCGTTCGTGGGTGGAGAGGACCGGGCCCTCACGGCTGATGATGTGCCCCAGGACGCGTTCCAGCCTGGCGCGCCGTTCGGCGGCGGAGAGCGCGGACATCTCCGCGAGGTCGATCTCCTCGAGCAGCTTGCCGCGGTAGACCGCGACCAGGTGGTTCTCCTCCTGCTGCCCGTTGGGGGCCTCAGGAGCGTGGATCCGCGCCCTCAGGCTCATGTCCTTCTCTCCCCTTGTCGTGAATGCCGGAGGCGGTCCGGCTCAGTCCCGCGGCATGGTGGTCGACCGCTTGGTCTCCCCGAAGTCGACCCCGGGGATGATCGACGGAATCCTGACCGTCGCCGTGACCTTCACCTCGTCGTATGAGGGCCCCGTGCTCTGGGTGAAGCTGGCCCGGTCGGCGAGCCAGCCGCTCATCGCGCCCCGGCCGGCCTGCTCGTAGCTGATCGCCGGATGGTCGTGGCTGGCGGTGCGGGCGGCTGCCCGTGACGCGGAGGCGGCCTGCTGGATGGTGTACGCCACCAGGCCGAACTGGATGACCCCGAGGCCGATCACGATGAGGATCGGCAGCATGCCGATGTACTCGACGGCGACCTGCCCGCGGTCCGAACGCTTCCTGCGCAGTCTCATCGCTCAGCCCTCCGCCGCCACAGCGGCATTGCCGGTGACCGTGAAGGGGAAGTTGATGCTGCCCGGGAAGAGCACCGGAACCTTAAGATCCACCTTCGCCTTGACCAGGCCGGGTTCGTTCCAGCACCGGGCCTGCGCCGACTGCTGCCAGGCACCGGAGAGGTCCGACTTGGCGGCCTGCTCGCAGCGGCCCTGCCAGGACTGCCAGGCTTCGGTCGTCGCGACCTGACGGGCCGCCTGGTCGGCGGAGTTGCCGGCCAGTGAGTAGGTGTAGCCGACCAGCGCACACTGCCAGAGCAGAACGACGGTGATCAGGATGATCGGCAGCATGCCGAGGAACTCCACCGACACCTGTCCCTCGTCCGACGCGCCGCGCGGTCGCCGTATGAGACGGCTCTTCCACGTTCTCGCCCTCAGGGCTCCCATGGTCCTCTCACTTCCCCCATCGGTCCGGTCGCGCCGCCCGGCGCGGTGCGGTCGTCACTGCGCCCGTGCCTCGTCACCGCGGCGCCGGCGGCGGACACCGACCGATCCGCGGTCGTTGTACTGGCTGTCCTTGCCCTTGCCGCCCTTGCCCGGTGCCGGTTCCGGCACCGCGACCAGCCCGAGTTCGCCGGCCAGCCCCCACATCGCCTGTTTGACGGTGCTCCGGCTGTCCAGGTCCTGCATCCGGCCGGCGTCGATCGACGGCTGCAGTTCCTTGTAGTTGGAGGGAATGGTGGTGCGGGCCACCCGGGTGCCCACGATCCGCTCGACCAGCGGAGGCTGGATCTCGGTGCTGCGGGTGTGGCGGTTGATGACGCTGACAGTCTCCTCCGCCTTGCGGATCTGCAGCCGGTCCCACATCCGCACCAGGCGTTTGGCGGCCCGGACCGAGATGACGTCGGGTGTGGTGACCATGACGGCGGTGTCGGCCATCTCGACCGCCGCCGCGTTGGCGCTGTTCATCTGGCAGCCGGTGTCGATGACCACGACCTCGTACCGGGAGCGCATGGCGCTGATGATCTGCCGGGTGGCCCGGTCGTCGACCTCCTCGCCCCGCTCGCCCTCGGTCGGTGCCAGGAGCAGCCCGATCCCGCTGGGATCGCTGAAGACGGCGTCCTGCAGCACCCGCGGGGAGATGTCGTTGATGCTCGCCAGGTCGGCGATGGAGCGGCGGAACTGCACGCCCAGGTAGGCGGCGACGTCTCCGGCGAGCAGGTCCATGTCGATCAGGGCGGCGGTTCTGCCGGACGCCTTGGCGGCGAGCGCCAGTTGCACGGCGAGGAGGGTGGTGCCCACCCCGCCCTTCACCCCGGTGACGGTGACGGCCGTGCCGCCCGGCCCGCTGAAGACGTCGCCGCCGGCGCCCAGGTGGCGGCGGACGCCGGTCGCCCAGGAGGCGGCGGCCTGCACCCGGGTCAGCAGTTCGTCGTAGGAGAGCGGCAGCCCGATCAGACCGCGAGCGCCGGAGTCCATCGCCGCGGAGTACAGCCCCGGGCTGGCGTCCGCCGTGATCAGAATCACCCCGACCGCCGGGAAGCGCAGCGCGACCTCCCGGATCAGCTCCAGCGCCGGAGTCGGACCGATCCGCTCGTGCACCAGCACGACCTCGGGGAGGTCCGCCACCGTCTCCTCGGCCAACCTCGCCAACGCGTCGAGCAGCGCGGTGGAGTCACCGACCGGCTGCGCCGGTTCGATGTCCGGCAACTGGCTGAGCAGTGTGGAGACGGAGCGGGCGGCGTCGGCGTCCCCGACGGCCGGGAGGATTCTGGTGACCATCTACTACCTCACTTGTCCCCGGCCAGGGTGTAGTCCCGCTGGTCGGCGGGGATGCTGGTGTCGCTGCCAGGGGCGACCAGTGCCAACCGGACATGGCTGGCGAAGGACTCCGCGTAGGCGACGCGCTGGGCGTTGAGCGTGTCGAGCGCGAAGGTGATCGGCACGGCCTCGGCGGCCTGGCCCTGCGAGCCGTCGTCCTTGGGCTTGAGCGGGGTCAGGCTGCCCACGTCGATGACCTTGGCGTTGTTCACCAGGACCATCGAGCGCGCTTCCTTGCCGTTGCCGCCGCCCTGGAAGGTGGCGTAGATGTTGACCGTCGACCCTGGCGTGATCTTGCCCGCCACACCGGTCGCCGCGTCGATCATGATGGCGATCTCCTGCTGTCCCGGCTTGAGCTCCGGGCGTTCGGTGATCATGTCGCTCTGCAGCAGTGAGCCCTTGCGCAGCTCGTTGATCGCGATCTTGCCCTCGATCTTCGCGATGTCGGTGACCGCGGTCTTGGGCAGCCAGCGCTCGGGCATCGTTATCTTCTTGAACTGCCCCACGTTCAGCGCCTTGTAGGGGGGTATGTCCGCCTTCAGCTCGTAGGCCGTGGTCTCCGGGCCTACCTTGGACTGCACGTCGCTGATCACCGAGAGCACCCCGGCGAAGGCGCCGAAGGCACACAGAACCGACAGGAGCAACAGGATGACGCCGCGGCGCTGGCGTGAGTTCATGTGGGCAGATCCTCGTTCGGGAAGGTTGTTGGCCGTTGGCGGGCGATGGGTTGGTGCTGTTGGCGCGCGGAACAGGAGTTCGGCGTCCGAGCCCTTGTCATCCCATGGGCTCGAGCCTCATTGTGATGGACCGGAGACGGACGCCTCCTGATGGTTACTGACACTGCTGGGCCCGTCTTGGTTCTCCGGTTGGGCGAGCGGGGCGGAACAGAAGGCGCAGCGGTCACCGATGAACTCCAGACCGCACCAGTGGCAGGGCTCTCTCCGCACCGAGTTCACCAGTTGGTACAGGACCACCGGGTCGGGGATCGCGGCGGTGAACTCGACCATCTTGGACGTTCCCCACCAGCGCGTGGACTCCGACGGGAGCGGGGTCTCCTGGACCGCCTGCACCTGCCAGTTCGGGGCGACGGTGCCGGTGACCCACTCGGACGCGAAGGCGGGGGCGGCGGCGACCGTCAGGTGGGTGGCGAAACCGGGGCCGGGCGGCGGGTCATCGGTGCCGATCTTGATCAGTTGCGGGGTGGGGTGGGCCATCACCCCGAACTGCACACCGGGCAGCCAGGACTTCACATGGGTCCGCAGACTGACCGAGACCCGGTCGAGCTTGGCCACGGAGTTGAGCAGGGCCCCGGCGTAGAGGTAGTGGGCCAGCAGCCGGGGGGCCGAGCCGAGGACCCCGGGGCTGAGATCGCCGAGGGAGAGCTGGCGGAGCTGCCGGACGAGGACGGCGACGGCGAGCGGTGGCAGGTCCATGGGCAGCAGCGCTATTCGGTTGCTCTCCAGCACCGATCGCACGGTGTGCAGTCGGCGGGCGAACTCCGGCGAGGTGCTGCTCGCGGCGTACAACACGATGAGGTAACCGTGCTGTTCGAGAAGATCCTCGATCTCGGCTACGGACTCGACGAGCGACTGCTCGTCCGGCGGCTTGAGCACGGCGGCGGTCGGCGTGTACTGGTCAGGGGGAGGCAGCACCAACTCCTGATTGACGACCGCGATCGCAGTGAGCATGCCGTTCCCCGTTTCAGCTCCGACCGCCGGCTACCGGCCGATCGCAGTTTTCTCCCGAACTTGCGCTCTTCTTTCCCAGCCACCTTAACCGTGCCTTAGTCCCGTGGAACAGTTGATGTACGTACAGTGGCGTTCCCGACACGCTTTCGGAACTCGGGGCTTTGCGGCCTTTTCACCACTCGCCCGAACCCGGGGATCGGGAGCCGACCGGGCCCGCCCTCCGGTTCGCCTCCGGTACCGGAGGCGCAACGTGGCCGGCAGGGCGGGCCCGGCGTCGCGGCGGCTCGGCCGCGCCGTCACATCAGCAGGTCGCGGACCTCCTCCACGCAGAGCACGATGAACAGCAGCCCGGCGATCGTCAGCATGGCGTTGCTGAGCAGACCGTTCCGCCATTCCCGCGGTGTCCGGTCGGAGTTGAGCAACCACAGCAGGGTCAGCGCCAGGAAGGGCATGAAGAACGCGCCGAGTACGCCGTAGGTGATCACCAGACCGAAGGGTTTGTCGAGGAAGAGGAGCGAGATCGGCGGAAAGGTCAGCCACAGCAGATAGATCCGGAACGGCACGGACCGCTCCGTCTGCCCCGTGACGACCTCGGAGACCGTTCCCCCTGTCCCCTCTTCGTCTGCGGAGCCGGCCCTCGCCCGGCGGTAGCGCTCCACGAAGTCGGCGAACATCAGGCTGACGCCGTGCCACACGCCGATCAGCGAGGAGAAGGAGGCGGCGAAGAAGCCCACCAGGAACAGTTTCGCGGTGGGCCCTCCGAAGCGGTCCTGAAGCACCGTGCCGAGGTCGACCAGTCCCTGGTCCCCGCTGCTCAGCGCGATGCTGGTGGAGTGCAGCAGCTCGGCGCCGACGATGAGCATGGCGATGACGAAGATGCCGGTGGTGACGTAGGCGATCCGGTTGTCCAGCCGCATCACCTTCATCCAGCCAGAGTTGGTCCAGCCCTTGGCGTTGACCCAGTAGCCGTAGGCGGCCATGGTGATCGTGCCGCCGACGCCGCCGATCAGGCCGAGCGTGTAGAAGAGGGAGCCGTCGGGCAACGCCGGCGCCAGTCCGGCGAGGGCCCCGCCGAGGTCCGGGCTGACCCGGACGGCCAGGTAGACCACGACCACGAACATCACGCCGACCAGCACCGTCATGGCCTTCTCGAAGACGGCGTAGCGGTTGAACCAGACGAACACCAGGCCGACCACGCCCGTTGCGACCGCCCAGGTCTTGAGACCGAGGAAGCCGGGGAAGAGCGCCACCAGCGGCAGGGCGCTGGAGGACATGGCGGTGGCGCCGTAGACGAATCCCCAGATCACCACGTAGACGCTGAAGTAGACGGTGGTCCAGGACCCGAGCGTCCGCCAGCCCTCGAAGAGGGTTCGCCCGGTGGCCAGGTGCCACCGGCCACAGGCCTCCGCGAGGGAGATCTTCACCAGGCAGCCGATGACCGCCGCCCACAGCAGGGTGTAGCCGAACTTGCTGCCGGCGATCAGCGTGGCGACGAGGTCTCCGGCACCGACTCCGGTGGCGGCCACGACGATGCCCGGGCCGATGTATTTCCAGCTGGCCTTCCGGGGCCTGCCGGAGAGTTCGCCGCTCTCGCTTCCGATGGTGTCTACCACTACGGCTGACCTCCGCACACTCGTCCCCCGGCAATGTTGTGCGGATTGAATCGGCCCCGAGCGCCGCACACAAGGGGCCGGAAGCACTCTCTCGTTTCGCCGGAAGCCTTGACAGGGCCATTGGTCTGGACCAAATTTGCCTTCGTGGGTCCCGCGCGCACCCCACACCCCCGGTACACCCCGGTCCCCCGAGCCGGGTCCCCCACCACCAACACCCCCCACACCGGAGGCAGTCGTGGCTCGTGCACGATTCCGTCATCTGATCAGCGGGTTGGCCGCCGCCGCCCTGGCGGCAGCCGGGCTGGCCGGCAGCACCGCGGTGGCCGACGAGCGGGCCGCGGGCACCACGGCGGTGCCCGCGCACGCGATCACCGGCTACTGGCAGAACTTCGACAACGGCGCGACCGTCCAGAAGCTCAGTGACGTCCCCGACGCGTACGACATCATCGCGGTCTCCTTCGCCGAGGCCACCGCCGAGCAAGGCGCGGTCGACTTCGCGGTCGACCCGGCGCTGAACTACTCGGAGGCGGACTTCAAGGCCGACATCCGGGCCAAGCAGGACGCCGGGAAGTCGGTCATCATCTCGGTGGGCGGCGAGAAGGGGGCGGTGTCGGTCAACGACCCGGCTTCCGCGTCCGCCTTCGCCGACTCCGTACACCGCCTGATGACCGAGTACGGCTTCGACGGCGTCGACATCGATCTGGAGAACGGCCTGGACTCCACCCATATGACCCAGGCGCTGCGCTCGCTGTCGGAGAAGGCGGGCGAGGGGCTGGTCATCACCATGGCGCCGCAGACGATCGACATGCAGTCGACCTCGAACGAGTACTTCAAGACGGCGCTCAACATTCAGGACATCCTGACCGTCGTCAACATGCAGTACTACAACAGCGGCTCGATGCTGGGCTGCGACGGCCAGGTCTACAGCCAGGGGAGCGTCGACTTCCTCACCGCTCTCGCCTGCATCCAGCTCGAGGGCGGACTCGACGCCAGCCAGGTAGGCCTCGGAGTGCCGGCCTCCACCAGCGCCGCCGGCTCCGGCTACGTGCCGCCGTCCGTGGTCAACGATGCGCTGGACTGCCTGACCAAGGGCGAGAACTGCGGCTCGTTCAAGCCGGAGCGGACCTACCCGGGCCTGCGCGGCGCCATGACCTGGTCCACGAACTGGGACGCCGCGGCCGGCAACCCCTTCGCCGACCAGGTCGGCGGCCACGTCCACGCCCTGCCCTGATCCGGCCCGGGGGCGGACCATGCCCTCGGACAGCCCCCCATGCGGCTGGGGCACCGGCGCGACGGTGCCCCAGCCCTCTTCATGAGCGCGGAGCCAGCACCGTCGGCTTGGGCAGCTCGCAGCCCGGCCGCCCCAGGTCGATCGAGTTGCCCTCCCCCACGCAGGCGGCTATCCCGTAGGTCTGCTGGGCGTAGCCGACCCCCGGGCGCACTGTGACGGCACCGTCCTGGTCCACCTCGCAGGGGTTGTTGAGGGTGCAGCGGCCACCGGATTCGTTGATGGTGTTGTTCACCGCCACCACCTCGCCGGTGGTGTTGTCGACCACCGGCGAACCGGAGGTGCCGCCGATGACCTCGCACCCGGGCGTGGCGTAGCGGACCGAGTCGTCCCAGGTCCAGTCCGCTTCCCGGAGCTGGTGGGCGAAGCCGTCGATCGAGCAGTCGTAGATCCGCTTCCAGTAACCGGAGACGACGCTGATGTCGGTGCCCTGGGCCGGCCGCTCGGCGGCGAGGTCCAGCGCCTCGATCCCGTAGGCGTCCTCGATCTCGGCGTAGCTGGAGCCGAGTTGGTAGAGCGAGACGTCGGTGCTGGTCATCGTGGCGTAGGAGATCTTGGTGGCCTGCACCGTACCGACCTCCCCGCCGTCGGCCGCGAGCAGGTCGAAGGTGCGACTGGAGGGCTGGTCGACCACGACGGCACCGGCCGCGGGCATCCCCGTCTCCAGGCAGTGGCCGTTGGAGAGCACCAGAGCCGGATCCTCGGGCAACGATCCGGGGGTGCGGATGAGAGAGCCCGAGCAGTTGCTGAGCGCGACCGTTCCGGCGAAGTCCGGGGCCGCCACCGGCGTGGGGGTCGGCGTGTGGGGGGCGGCGGAGGCCTCGGTGGCACCGGCGAGCGCGGCTCCGGTCATGAGCAGAGCCGTCAGCACACCGGCAAGAGGTCGTTTCATGGGGGGTCCTCTTCCTGCCGAACGTCCGATTTTTGACGTGGACATTCTCGTGGCACATCGCCCCCTGGGCAATCGGTCCGCCCGTACGCGATGGTGAACCGCCCCGCTGCCCGGAAGGGTTCGGACAGCCGGGTGGCGGACCTCCTCGGGCGCCGGTCGGCGCCCGAGGAGGAGAAGGTCCCGGCGGTCAGCCCAGCACCGCGAGCGCGTCGATCTCGACGAGGAATCCCTCGGGCAGACCCACGTAGACGGTGGTCCGGGCGGCGGCGGCCTCGGTCAGGTCCGCGAAGTAGTCGTCGTAGACGGCGTTGAACTCGGCGAAGTGTGCGGTGTCGGTGAGGTAGACCCGCACCATCAGCACGTCCTCCCAACTCGCCCCGCCCTCCTCCAACACCGCCCTGACGTTGGCGAGGGTCTGAAGGGTCTGCTCGCGGAGCGTGCTGCCGGCCAGCCGGGGCGGCTCGTCGCCCACCACCGGACGGACGCCCACCTGGCCGGCGACCTGGAGGACGTTCCCCTTCCTCACCCCCGGCGAGAACCGGGCCGGTGGCGCGGCGTGGCCGGCCGGGTGGATCGCGGTCTTCCGCAACCTGTCGCTCAACGTCAGCTCCTTCTCCCAAGGTGGTGCCGCCCGAGGCCGGTGGCGCTCGCCCCGTCCTCACCGCGGTCGGCTCCGCGCCCGGCCCGGCCCGGGAGCTGGGCGGGGGAACGCGGCGCGACTACCATCGCAGCCGCATGCCGTCCGGGCCAGCATCCGACCAGCGGCCGAGGGAGGTCCGGCGGGGCGGTCCGGGGCGGTGCGACAGCGGTGAGACGGTACCGAGCGGGACTGCGACGGGAGTTCGACGATGGCCACCGGCAACGCCCTGACCCGCCTGGCGGAGACCCGGATCGACTACCGCTTCAAGGGACTGCCGCCGGACGCCGAAGGCCTGACCGTGGCCGAGCTGTCGGCCGAGCGGCGGTCGCTGTTCACCGGCGGCTTCACCACACCGGTACTGGCGCTCTCCGCAGAGGCCCTGGAGCACAACCTCGCGCTGCTCGCCGGCTACTGCGGCAGGCACGGCCTGGCGTTCGCCCCGCACGGCAAGACCTCGATGGCGCCGCAGCTCTTCACCCGCCAACTCGACCACGGCGCCTGGGGCGTCACCGCCGCAGTCCCCGCGCAGCTGCGGGTCTACCGGGCCTTCGGGGTTCCCCGGGTCTTCCTCGCCAACGAGCTCGTCGACCCGGTAGCGCTGCGCTGGCTCGCCGGACAGCTCGACGGGGACCCGGACTTCCGCTTCGTCTGCTACGTAGACTCCGTACGCGGAGTCGAGCTGATGGACGCGGCGCTCAGCGCTGCCGGTGCCCGCCGCCCGGTCGACGTGGTGGTGGAGTTGGGGGCCGGGGAGGGCGCCCGCACCGGAGCCCGCACGGAGGCCGACTGCCTGGCGGTGGCGGCGGCCGCCGCCGGGGTCCGCACCCTCCGCCTGGTCGGGGTGGCCGGCTATGAGGGCGAGGTGCCGCAGGCCGACAGCGGCCGGGTCCGGGCGTGGCTGCGCCGGCTGGTCACGCTCGCCGCCACGCTGGACGGCGACGGATACTTCGCCGGGAGCGAGGAGATCCTGCTCAGCGCCGGCGGCAGCGCCTGGTTCGACGCGGTGGCCGAGGTCTTCACCGCGGCGCCCCAGTTCTCCCGGCCGACGCTGAAGCTGCTGCGCTCCGGCGCGTACGTCTCCCACGACGACGGCCACTACCTGCGGCACTCCCCCTTCAACCGGGTGCCGGCCGAGGGGCGCCTCAGCCCCGCCTTCCGACTCTGGGCCCAGGTGATCTCCCGTCCCGAGCCCGGCCAGGCCTTCCTCAACGCCGGGAAGCGCGACGCCGCCTACGACATGGACCTCCCGGAGCCGCTGGTGGTCCGCTCCGCCCGGAGCCGCGCCGAGCGGCCGGCCCGCGGGATCACCGTCCGCAAACTGTCCGACCAGCACACCTGGCTGCGGTTGGAGGGGGCGGACCGGGCGGAGCTGGAGGTCGGCGACTGGGTCGGACTGGGGCTGTCCCACCCCTGCACAGTCTTCGACAAGTGGCAGCTGATCCCGCTGGTCGAGAGGGACGGCACGGTCACCGACCTGGTCCGCACCTTCTTCTGAACCGCCTTCCCACGGTCGGCGGAAGGTTCGGACAGCCCGCCGCCCGCCGCCACGTGGCGGACCTCACACCCAGCCCGCGGACGTGTCGGGGGCCGTGACGGCGGCCGGGGCCGCCGCCCAGCCCCGGCCGCCGCCGGCCGAGCCGGGATCGGTGCCGCTCGGACTTTCCAAGCCGGACCGTCTTCTCGACCGCTGTTTACCCGCGCCCGCCCACCCACCGGCTTCAGCTTCGAAGCCGAAGATCTCGGCGGCGCCCGCCCCACCGACCGCCCGGGACCGACCGCCGGGACGAAACGGCAGGCCAAGGGCTGGTTCCGGGCGCAGCCCACGTGGCCTAAAACACGGAGCGGGCCCGACCGCGCGCGCTTAAGGTGGCCGATATGCAGGTGATCCAGTCCACGAAGCTCGCCAATGTCTGCTATGAGATCCGCGGCCCGGTACTCGAGGAGGCCATGCGGCTGGAGGCGGCAGGTCACCGCATCCTCAAGCTGAACACCGGCAACCCGGCGCCCTTCGGTTTCGAGTGCCCGCCGGAGATCCTCGAGGACATGCTCCGGTCGCTCGGCTCCGCACACGGCTACGGCGACGCCAAGGGCCTGCTCCCCGCCCGCCGTGCGGTGATGCAGTACTACCAGACCAAGGGCATCGAGCTCGATGTCGAGGACGTCTACCTCGGCAACGGGGCCTCCGAGCTGATCCAGATGTCCATGCAGGCGCTGCTGGACGACGGCGACGAGGTGCTCGTACCCGCGCCCGACTACCCGCTGTGGACCGCCTCGGTCTCGCTCGCCGGCGGCAAGGCGGTGCACTACCGCTGCGACGAGCAGGCCGACTGGATGCCGGACCTGGCGGACATCGAGCGCAAGGTGACCGACCGCACCAAGGCGATCGTGGTCATCAACCCGAACAACCCGACGGGGGCGGTCTACGACGACGAGCTGGTGCGCGGCATCACCGAGATCGCCCGGCGCCACCACCTGATCGTCTGCTCGGACGAGATCTACGACAAGATCCTCTACGACGGGGCGACGCACACGCCCACCGCGGCGCTGGCGCCGGACCTGCTGACGCTGACGTTCAACGGACTCTCCAAGGCCTACCGGGTGGCCGGTTACCGCAGCGGCTGGTTGGCGGTCTGCGGCCCCAAGGAGCACGCGGCCAGCTATATCGAGGGGCTGACGATCCTCGCCAACATGCGGCTGTGTGCGAACGTGCCGGCCCAGCACGCGGTGGCCGTGGCGCTCGGCGGACGGCAGTCGATCGACGAACTGCTCCTGCCGGGCGGCCGACTGCTGGAGCAGCGGGACACCGCCTACCAGCTGCTGACCGAGATCCCGGGCGTGACCTGCGTGAAACCCAGAGGGGCGCTGTACGCCTTCCCTCGCCTGGACCCCAAGGTCTACAAGATCAAGGACGACCGGCAGATGGTCCTCGACCTGCTCCGGGCCGAGAAGATCATGATCGTCCACGGTACGGGCTTCAACTGGCCGGAGCCGGACCACTTCCGACTGGTGACGCTTCCCCACAAGGAAGACCTCGCGGACGCGGTGACCCGTATCGCCCGCTTCCTCGACGGCTACGCACAGTACTGAGACCCCCGGGAAACCCCCGGTGTGAACAGCGCACGTCGCTGCCGCACCGGGGTTCCGGCCGGCCGCCCGGAACAGAGCGGGTTCCGGCCTCGGCACCAGCCCCGGGAGGGACGGGAGCGGCCGGGTGGGGGCGCCCCCTCCCGGCCGCGTCCTCGGCCTGAGTCGTCGTCGGCTCAGCCGAGCCGCTTCACCAGCGCCCGGTACTCGTCCCACATCTCCGTCGGCGCGTGCTCCCCGAAGGTGTTGAGGTGCTCCGGCACCAGCGCGGCCTCCTCCCGCCACGCCTCCTCGTCGACGGTGAGGAGGAAGTCCAGCCCCTCATCGGAGAGATCCAGCCCCTCGGTGTCCAGCGACTCCTTCGTCGGCAGCACCCCGATCGGTGTCTCGACGCCCTCCGCGGTGCCGTTGAGCCGCTCCACGATCCACTTCAGCACCCGGCTGTTCTCCCCGAAGCCCGGCCACACGAAGCGTCCGTCGGCGTCCTTGCGGAACCAGTTGACGTAGTAGATCCTCGGCAGCTTCGCCGCGTCGGCGCGGGCGCCCAGCTTCACCCAGTGCCCCATGTAGTCGCCCATGTTGTAGCCGCAGAAGGGCAGCATGGCGAAGGGGTCACGCCGCAGCTCGCCGACCTTGCCCTCGGCGGCGGCCGTCTTCTCGCTGGCCACGTTGGCACCGAGGAAGACACCGTGCTGCCAGTCGAAGGACTCGGTGACCAGCGGCACCGTGCTGGCCCGCCGGCCGCCGAAGAGGATGGCCGAGATCGGCACGCCCTTCGGGTCCTCCCACTCCGGTGCGATGGTCGGGCACTGGGCGGCGGGGACGGTGAACCTGGCGTTCGGGTGCGCGGCGGGGGTGCCCGAGTTCGGCGTCCAGTCGTTGCCCTTCCAGTCGGTCAGGCGCGCCGGCTGCTCCTCGGTCATGCCCTCCCACCACACGTCGCCGTCCTCGGTCAGCGCGACGTTGGTGAAGACGGAGTTGCCCCAGAGGGTCTTCATGGCGTTGGCGTTGGTGTGCTCGCCGGTGCCGGGCGCGACTCCGAAGAAGCCGGCCTCCGGGTTGATGGCGTAGAGGCGGCCGTCCTCACCGAAGCGCATCCAGGCGATGTCGTCGCCGATCGTCTCCACCGTCCAGCCGGGGATGGTCGGCTCCAGCATGGCGAGGTTGGTCTTGCCGCAGGCCGAGGGGAAGGCGGCGGCTACGTACCTCGGCTCGCCCTGCGGCGGGGTGAGCTTCAGGACCAGCATGTGCTCGGCGAGCCAGCCCTCGTCCCGCGCCATCACCGAGGCGATGCGCAGGGCGTAGCACTTCTTGCCCAGCAGCGCGTTGCCGCCGTAGCCCGAACCGTAGGACCAGATCTCCCGGCTCTCGGGGAAGTGCGAGATGTACTTGGTGCTGTTGCAGGGCCAGGGGACGTCCGCCTGCCCCGGCTCCAGTGGTGCTCCGAGCGTGTGGACGGCCTTGACGAAGAACCCCTCGGCGCCGAGCTCGTCGAGCACCGGGCGCCCCATCCTCGTCATGGTGCGCATGGAGACCGCGACATAGGCGGAGTCGGTGATCTCGACCCCGATGGCCGACAGCGGCGACCCCAGCGGCCCCATGCAGAACGGCACCACATACATCGTGCGGCCCCGCATCGAGCCGCGGAAGACGCCCTCCGGTCCGGTGAAGATCTTCCGCATCTCCTCCGGGTGCTTCCAGTGGTTGGTGGGGCCGGCGTCCTCCTCCTTCTCCGAGCAGATGAACGTGCGGTCCTCCACGCGGGCCACATCGCTGGGGTCGGAGGCTGCGTAGAAGGAGTTCGGCCGCTTGACCGGGTCCAGCCGGGTGAAGGTGCCCTTCTCGACCAACTCGCCGCACAGCCGCTGGTACTCGGCCTCCGAGCCGTCGCACCAGACGACCCGGTCGGGCTGGGTCAGCGCGGCGATCTCGTCGACCCAGGAGATCAGCTCACGGTGTTCGGTGGGGACGTCGGTGACGGGGGCCACGGGGGTGTCGGATTCCCCAGTCGGGGAGACAGCGCTGAGCGCCACGATCGCTCCATCCCGCCGGTTCGCACAGGGCCGGCGTGAGACTCGAGGGTATTTGAACGGGCAACAGATGCCCGGTGTGAAGGTGGTCGCCCCGTGGGGGCCGCGACCCGGATGCTTCATGATCGCTCATCCGGTGTCGCCCGTACTCATTTGATCCTCAGGGGCGGAGGGCGGTTCTGTCCAGGGGGCATCGTGGTGAGCGACACCACTGGGCGCCACGGGGGGCGCTCGCCGTGCCCCCAAGGGCCCCGGCCGGGCCGCACGACGGCGGCCACGCCGCCTCGCCACCCTGCCGGAACGGCCGCATCCGTCCGCTGTCCGGACACCCCTACGCCATACGGCGCACCGCGACTGCCCGCCCTGAGCCGACCCCCGGGCACTGCGGGGACCGCCGTTGGCCAGCCCTTAGAGTTGCGCTATGACTGCCGCCACGCCCCAGCGCTCCAGCGACACCGAGTCCACCGCCCCGCCCATCGGTGCCGGGCAGCCGGCCGAAGCGAGCCAGCCGCGCGGAGTCGAACTGGCCGAACTGGTGAAACCGCGGCTGCGGGGCTGGCTGCACGCCGGGATGTTCCCGGCCGTGCTGACCTCGGGGATATTCCTGACCGCGCTCGCCGAGAGCGGCCGCGGTCGACTGGCCTGCGCGGTGTACACCCTCACCGCCTGCCTGCTGTTCGGGGTGAGCGCCCTCTACCACCGCGGCAACTGGGGGCCGCGGGCCAACGCCGTGCTGCGGCGGCTGGACCACGCCAACATCTTCCTGATCATCGCCGGCACCTACACCCCGTTCACCATCCTGCTGGTGCCGGGCGGACGCGGCCAGGCGCTGCTCTGGGCGGTGTGGGGGGCGGCGCTGGCCGGTATAGCGTTCCGGGTCTTCTGGGTGGGCGCGCCCCGCTGGCTGTACACCCCCTGCTACCTCGCCATGGGATGGGCCGCCGTCTTCTTCCTGCCGGACTTCATGCGGTCCGGCGGGGTCGCCGTGCTGGTACTGCTGCTCGTCGGTGGCCTGCTGTACAGCGCCGGCGGGGTGATCTACGGCATCAAGCGCCCGAACCCCTCGCCGCGCTGGTTCGGCTTCCACGAGGTCTTCCACTCGCTCACCCTCGCGGCCTTCGCCGTGCACTACATCGGCATCTCGCTGGTGGCCTACTGACCCCGGCGCCCGCCTGCCGACAGCGGGCACCGCGGCGGGGAGCCGAGGAGGTCACCGGCCGGCCGCCGCTCCGTCCAGCCGATCGGTGAGCACCTCGGGATCGGCCGTCGGCGCGTCGCAGGTGAAGTTCCGGCAGACGTAGGCGGCCGGACGCCCGTCGAGCAGCGGCCGGTCGGCCAGCAGCGGGATCGCCGGTCCACCGTCCCCCGCTGACACCGCGTCCGACGGCGCCCCCACCGCCACCACCGCGCCTGGAGCGGTGCCGAGCAGCGCGCTCCGGTGCAGGGCGGCGGTCGCCGGGTCGTCCGCCGGGCCGACCACGGCGACCTCCCGGGGCCCGTCCAACAGCGCTTCGGCGACCGCGAGCCCCCAGCCGACGAACCGGGGCGCGCGGCTGGACAACGCCCTGACCACCGCCAGCGCCCGCTCGGCCGCGCCGCGGTGCCGGCTGCTGCCGGTGTAGGCGGCGTAGGACAGCAGCGCACCCGCGGCGGCGCTCCACCCGGACGGCGTGGCGTTGTCGGTGGGGTCCTGGGGGCGCCGGATCAGTTGTTCGCCGTCGTCCGGGGTGTCGTGCAGGGAGCCGTCCTCACTCGTGAAGCGCGTGAGCACGGTGTCGAGCAGCAGCCCGGCGAACTCCACCCACACCTCTTCGCCGGTGACCGCGGAGAGCGTGAGGAAGCCCTCGGCGACGTCCGCGTAGTCCTCCAGCACACCCGAGTTGTTGCCGGGCGTGCCGCCGCGCGAGGTCCGCGCCAGCCGGCCGTCCTCCCCCAGGTGCACCCGCACCAGGAGGTCCGCCGCCTCCGTCGCCGCTTCGACCAGGTCCGGCCGGTCGAAGTAGGCCCCCGTCTCGGCGAGCGCGGCGATGGCCAGACCGTTCCAGGCGGCCACCACCTTGTCGTCGCGGCCCGGGCGCGGCCGGCGCTCCCTGGCGGCGAACAGCCGGGCGGCGACGGAGGCGATCCGCTCGGCGTCGGCGAGCCCCTCGCCGGAGAGGCGCAGCACGGAGGAGCCGGCCTCGAAGGTCCCCTCCTCGGTCACCCCGAAGTAGGCGGCGGCCAGCCGCCCGTCCTCCTCCCCCAGCACCTCGCGCAGTTGCCCGGGCGTCCATACGTAGAAGGCACCCTCGGCGTGCCGGCCCGAGCCGTCGTCGCTGTCCGCGTCCAGCGCCGAGGCGAAGCCGCCCTCCGGGGTGCGGAGTTCCCGCAGCAGGAAGTCGGCGGTCTCCAAGGCGACCCGGCGGGCGAGATCGGCCCCGGTGGTCCGCCAGAGATGGGCGTACACCCGCAGCAGCAGGGCGTTGTCGTAGAGCATCTTCTCGAAGTGCGGGACCGTCCAGCTGCGGTCCACGCAGTAGCGGGCGAAGCCACCGCCGAGCTGGTCGTAGAGACCGCCGCGGGCCATCGCCTCGCAGGTGTCGAGCGCCATCTGGCGGGCGGCTTCGGAGCCGGTGCGGGCGTGGTGGCGCAGCAGGAACTCCAGCACCATGGCGGGCGGGAACTTCGGGGCACCGCCGAAGCCGCCGTGTTCGGCGTCGTAGTCGCGGGTCAGTCCGAGCAGCGCGGCGTGCAGGTCGGACTCGGCCGGGGGCTGTGCCGCTCCCTCCAGGGCCAGCGAGCGGGAGGCGAGGTCCCGGACGATCCGCGCGGCGACCTGTCCGACCTCCTCCCGCCGGTCCGCCCAGGCGGCCCGCACGCCCTCCAGCACCTGCCGGAAGGAGGGCATGCCGTGGCGCGGTGCGGGTGGGAAGTAGGTACCGAAGTAGAAGGGCTCGCCCTCGGGGGTGAGGAAGACCGTCATCGGCCAGCCGCCCTGGCCGGTCGCCGCCTGCACCGCCTCCATGTACACGGCGTCGACGTCGGGCCGCTCCTCGCGGTCGACCTTGATCGAGACGAAGTGCTCGTTGAGGTAGGCCGCGGTCTCGGCGTCGGCGAAGGACTCGTCCGCCATGACGTGGCACCAGTGAATCAGCAGAAGCATAAGTGGCAGGACGCATAACCCACGCTCAAAAGGATGGGCACGTCCCGCCGCTCAGCTTCTTCCATCGCCTCCTCTCCCCATGGCCACCAGTCCACTGGATTGGAGGCGTGCTGGAGCAGGTAGGGCGACTGCTCGTTAGCCAGTCGATTCATACCGGCATCGTCGCATGAAAAGCCGTCCCAGGGCCCGTGGCAACCGCCTCGTCCAAGGGTCGGTTGGACGCGCCGCCCGCGACCTGGACGGACGGGGTGCGCCGGACACGCCCGGGGAAGGATTCTTCCGCGGCGCCGGACCGCCGTGTCCGCCTGGTGCGAGGGCCGTCCACCCGGCACCTACACACGCTCAGCACGCGCCGAGTGAGTTCCGACGATCACGCCGGGGCACCGCCGGACACTGTCACGTAAAAAGGCCCGGCGAGCCTGTGCGGGGGCATTCCGAGCATTGTCCGTAATCTCTGGTAGCTGAGCGTAGGGCGTCATTGCGGTGCATCGCGAGGCGGCCGGACGCCCGGATACCGACCGTGTGCGGATACACGCGGCACGGGGTGTTTCCCAGCGGTGACCGGAGGCCTCACCTGGTCATCCGCCTTCGCTGCCGAATCGCGGTCCGACACCTCGGGGAGGCCCTCCGGTAGTTTCCCGCAGCCGCACGTCACGGACTTGCCCGTGCGTGTCCCCAGCGCATCACCTAGCATCGAAGCAGTGGAAGAGCCACCGGTTTCTCGCTCCGATCCGCAAAAGGCGGATGGCGGTTCGCCAGCCGGACGGGTCCCAGCCAAGCCCTGAACTGCGGGATTTCGTGCGCTTCGACCAGCCGCCGCCCCAACCATCCAAGCGCTGTTCCGATTCATCTGTTCCAATTCATGGGGCCCCTGATGACCGAGTCCACCGCACCCGTTGTCGAGCGCTTTCAGGACAAATGCCGCTATGAGATCCGCAGTGGGGAAGAACTCGCCGGCTTCACTGCCTATCGCGACCACGATGGGCAGCGCATCTTCTACCACACCGAGATAGACGATACCTACACCGGCCAGGGCCTCGCCTCCCGCCTGGTTCAGCAGGCTCTGACGGATACCCGGGAGAGCGGCAAACGGATCGTTCCCGTGTGCCCCTACGTGGCGAAGTTCCTACGACGCCATGTGGAGTTCGACGAAAACGTCGATCCTGTCACCGCGGACGTGCGCCGATGGCTCAACTGCGCTCTGCACGACCGAGCCGGCAACTGATGGGCGGCGCGAAATCCGCCTCGCGTGGAGAAGTGGCGAACGGCACCCCCTTCGGAGGTGCGCCCATGAGCATGCCTCGCGCCGATGTCCCGCGGCTGGGGCCGGGACAGAGCGGTTGGCCGTACCCGACATGGATTGCCATGGTGAGGGGGTGTTCCAGATGACTACGGTAGCGGTCGTCGGCACCGGTGACATGGGGGCAGAAACGATTCCCCACCTTGTGTCGAGCGGTTTCACCGTCAAGGCTTTCGACTCCGTCGCCGAACGGCTGGACCTAGCACGTCAGGCAGGAGCGGAAGCGGCGGCGTCGGCAGCCGATGCCGCACGCGGCGCCGATGTGGTACTGGGGCTGGTGATGTCCGAGGACATTCAGGATGCTTATTTCTCAGCCGCCGGGATCCTGTCAGGTGCTGGCGACGGAACTGTCGTCGTGGTCGGTTCGACAACCACACCGGCGGCAGTCAGGGAGATCAGCAGCCGGGCGCCAGGCGACGTCGCCGTCATCGACGCCCCCATCGTCGGTGGGGTGCGGTACGCGCGCGAGAAGTCGCTCACGTTCCTTGCCAGCGGTCCGGAAGAAGCCATTACCGCGGCCGAACCGGTACTTTCCTCACTGGGCAGGATCCGACACGTCGGCGACCTCGGATCGGGCACGGCATACAAGCTCATCACCAACGTGGCAATCATGGCTGCTGAGGCCGGAATCCGAGAAGCACTGGACCTAGCCGACGCCTTGGGCGCGGATTACGAGACGGCTTTGGACCTCATGTCAGCCGGACCGTTGGGTCCAGTGGTCAACCGTGCGCTTGACACCGATAATCCGCGTCCCTTGCGTCGCTCGGCGGAGGACGATGACACCTTGCTAGCCGCTGTGAGTGATCCTGACGCGGTGCTGCCAATCTCGACCGCGGCACGGCAACGACTGTGGGACGCCGTGAGCGCCTCCGCGGTCCCGGAACCCGATTTCGTCGACCTGACACGTAAGAGCACCTCGCGCCCCGGATACCGCCCCTGAAGGATGCTTGCTGCTCTCCGCTCCTTCATCGTCACGGTTGGCGTGTTCGGACGTGTCCCACCAGATGGCAACCCGATGGAATGCGTGAACGCTTCTCGTCAGGAAGAGGACCGTTGTGCCACCTACCGAAGACGGAATGCAGTTCGGTATCTTCACCGTTGGCGACGTAACCCCCGACCCCACCACGGGACACACCCCCACCGAGGCCCAACGCATCCAGGCAACGCTCGCCATAGCCCGCAAGGCCGAAGAGGTCGGCCTTGATGTCTTCGCCACCGGCGAGCATCACAACCCTCCGTTCACGCCATCCTCTCCGACTACGCTCCTCGGGTACATCGCCGCGCAGACCGAACGCATTATCCTTTCTACGTCGACCACTCTGATCACCACGAACGACCCGGTCAAGATCGCAGAAGATTTCAGTGTGCTACAGCATCTGTCGGGTGGCCGTAGCGACCTCATGCTGGGACGAGGTAACACCGGCCCTGTCTATCCGTGGTTCGGGCAGGACATTCGACAGGCCGTCCCACTGACCGTCGAGCGGTACGGACTGCTGCGTCGCCTATGGCGCGAAGAAATCGTGGACTGGGAGGGGGAGTTCCGCACTCCTCTGCAAGGGTTCACCCTCGCCCCCAGACCGCTGGACGGTGTACCACCTTTCGTCTGGCACGGCTCCATTCGCACTCCGGAGATCGCGGAGCTGGCGGCGTACTACGGAGACGGGTTCTTCGCGAACCACATCTTCTGGCCCGCTTCACACACCCAGCGGATGGTACGTCTATACCGGCAGCGTTTTCAGCACTACGGACACGGAGACCCGGAAGAGGCCATCGTGGGCTTGGGCGGCCAGGTTTTCATGCGCCGCAACAGCCAGGACGCCGTCAGTGAGTTCAGGCCGTACTTCGACAACGCCCCGGTGTACGGGCACGGCCCCTCCCTGGAGGAGTTCACGTCCGCGACCCCCTTGACGGTCGGCTCCCCGGCACAGGTGGTCGAGAAGACCTTGGGGTTTCGTGAGTACGCGGGCGACTACCAGCGTCAACTCTTCCTGATCGATCACGCAGGGCTACCGCTGAAGACGGTACTGGAACAACTCGATCTGCTCGGCGAAGAGGTGCTTCCCGTCCTCCGCAAGGAATTCGCCGCCGACAGACCGGCCCACGTGCCCGCAGCGCCGACTCACCAGTCGCTGCTGCAGGCACACCGGAAGGAAGATGAGGAGAAATCGGCTGACGGAGGAAAGAACACACCCGTCCGCGACCGCGGCCAAGCAGTCGCGGGAAGAGAACGAAGGCAGACCCATGACTGAAATCGCAGTCATCAGCGGTGGTTTGCGTGAGCCATCCTCGACACGCCTTCTTGCCGACCGCTTGGCGGCCGGCGTACGGACCACCCTGGAAGAGCACGGAAAGTCGGTCAACTCATCGACCGTAGAACTTCGACCGCTCGGCCGCTCCATCATGGACGCAACACTGTCGGGGTTCCCATCGAGCGACTTGGAAAATGCGTTCGCCATCGTCGCCGCCGCAGACGGTGTAATAGCCGTCACACCGGCCTTTAACGCCTCCTTCAGCGGCATGTTCAAAATGTTTTTCGACGTACTGCCGGAGGGGATTTTCGAGGACATGCCCGTCCTCATCGGAGCCACCGGGGGAACCGAACGCCACTCGCTGGTCCTCGAGCATGCACTGCGCCCCATGTTTTCCTATTTGCACGCCATCGTCTCTCCTCGCGGGGTGTACGCGGCCACAGAGGACTTCGGCTCCCAGGCAGCAGACGCCCTCGGGCGGCGCATCGCGGAGGCCTCCAGCGATTTCGCACGAGTGATCGAGAACTGTGGCACTCGCCAACGCCGTGACCCGTTCACCGAGGACCTGTCGTCCATGCAGCGCCTCCTGGGTAGTCCCGGTCCGCGAGGCGGCGAAGAACTCGAGTGACCGGGGTCTCCGCCTGCTTCGCTGTCACAGAGAGACCACCTCGGCGCCCCAGCACCTCGAAGGCCCGGACCATCCGCCGGCGTCCCGCCGTCGGGACCCCCCACAGGGTGGCGATGGCGGCGGGAGCGCCCAAGCCTCGTGCTACCACCTCCGGGCGGCGCGGTTCGGGGTGGAGCGCCGCGTTCCTCTCCCCACCGGCGACGACACGCTAGTGAACGGTCAGCCGCCTGGGACGAAGAGAGGAGTGCCCCGCAGATCAACAGCGTCGAGGGAACGGCCACCAAGCGTTGGGGCAACACCCGGAGGCTCTTCGAGTCCGAGGACCGTATCGGAGCCCCGCATCCCCACAAGCTCACCGCCGAAGACCCGGAGTGACTCGACGCACGAATGCTGCCTGGCGCTTCTACCGTCACGCCGCAGAGCTGCACCGTGCGGATATGTGGCTGCGGACGGTCCTCGGACGCCCCCTGTCGGGGGCCATGCCTACTCATACTCATACTGGGCCAGACACCGCGGGGCCAGAGCCGTTGTTCACGGGGTTCGCACCTCTCTCACCTGCGGTTGGTCTCCGAGATGACGGGCGATACCGACCGCGGAGCCGACTGACGGAAACACATCGGGCGCGGTCCCGGGGTCAGGCGAGCGTCAGCATGGCTGACGTGATTTCACGAACCTTGGCGGAGTTATCCACAGGGCTGCCGGAAAGTCCCTAGAGACGGAAGACTTGATGCCACGAGTCGGCCACTCGCAAAGGGGGAAGTCATGTCTGGTTCGAGGGTCGTCCTACGGAGCGGGCACCGGGCCGAAGCAGAACAGCTGCTGCTGCGTTCGGTGGAGGAGGAGGCCCGGCGCTCTCGGGGGCGTTCTGACTCGACGGTGCTGCTGGCACGCGCCAGGGAGGCGCTGGATGAGATCGCCGGCAGCGCGGCCGAGGAGTACGCCGCCTACGTCAGGGCGCTGGAGAAGTCCGCGGTGGGGGTGCGGCGGCTGGCCGAACGGCTCGCACCGCGTTTCCTCGCCACCCCGGCCGTGGTGACCGGCGCCTCGGCTGCCACCGCGCTCTGCGCGGACCTGGGCTACGGCGCCCCGGCCGGCCAGGCCTTCGGCGTCGGCGCCGCCGTCGCGGCGGCCGGCGCGCTGGCCACCGTCGTCGGGCTGACGGCGGGGCACTGGCCCTCGACCCACCGGAGCGCAGCGCTCCGCAACCAGCCGGGTGGTGCGGAGCAGCTGCGGCTGCAATGGCTGACCGCCCTGGAGGTCCGCGGCATCCGGCCGTTCCTGGACCGGCAGCGGATGCTCTCCGCAGCCGTGGTGGCGGGGTCGCGGGGCAGCGCCGCGGGGAGCGCTCCGAAGGATCCGGGCAGGGCGGTGGGTGCCTCGGGCGGCCTCCCCGCGTGGCGCCGCTCCGACAAGAGCGCAGCGGCCCGGCGGCGGATGGTGCTGGAGCACTCCTTCGGACATCTGCCCGGCGAGGACGGGCCTTTCGTCGGCCGCCGCGCCCAGCTGCTCCAGATCGCCCAGTGGGTGCACGCCTCCCGGGCGAGCACCGAGACCAAACCGACGGTGGTGGTGCTCCACGGTCCACCGGGCTCCGGGCGCTCGACACTGGCTGTCAGGGCCGCCCGTTACCTGCGCGACCAGTTCCGCGGTGCGTGCCTGGTGGATTTGCGCGGGGTCACCAGAGGGCAGGCCGCGCTCCCGACCCGGGACGCCCTGCTGCATCTGCTCAACCGGCTCGGTGCCCCGCGTGAACAGCTGCTCTTCCGAGAGCGCTCCTCCTCCGAGCAGCAGCTCAACCACCTGACCGACCTGTACCGGCAGCACGTCAAGGACCTGCCGGTCACGATCATCCTCGATGACGCCTCCGACGCCACACAGGTCCGGGCGCTGCTTCCGGAGGGCTCCGAGAGCCTGCTGCTCGTCACCTCGGCGGAGCCGCTGGAGCTGCCGGACGGCATGCCCGCCCGGGTGCACGAGCTTCCCGTCTCACCGCTGGGAGCGGCCAGCTCTGAGGAGCTGCTGAACGCCACCGCCCAGGTCGTCCCCGAGCCGTATGACGCCCAGTCGAGCGAGCGGATCAGACATCTGTGCGGGGGCCTGCCGCTGGCGCTGCGGATCACCGGCTCCTCGCTCGGCGACCGGACCCCGGGCGAGCTCGCGGAGGCGCTGGGGCGGACCGCGCCGCAGGACCCGGTCCAGCGGGCGCTGCGGCTTCGCTACGCCGACCAGCCGGAGCAGGCGCGTGCCCTGCTGCGACGGCTGTCGCTGGCCGGGCGGGCGAGTCTGGGGGCCGCCGCGGCGGCGGCGCTGCTGGACACCGACCAGCAGGAGGCGGAGCAGCGGCTGACGGCCCTCGCCAAGGCCGGACTGCTCGAACACGTACGGGCCAGCCGCTACCGGCTGCACGATCTGGTGCGGGACTTCGCGCACGCCAGGCTCCTCGAGGAGGACGAGCCGGCGCAGCGCTCGGCCGCCCACGAGCGGCTCATCAACAGCTACGCGGACCTGGCCAACTCGGTGATCCGCCTCGTCGACGGCAAGACCTCCACCCGGGCGGATCACGCCTTCCAGTCCGGCACTTTCGGACCGCACGGTTTCACCTCGCTGAACTCGGCGCTGCGCTGGCTGGACGAGGAGTCGAGCTTCATCACCGCCGAACTGCGGCACGCGGAGAACGTCGACCAGGCGGCGGTGCTCCACCTGCTCGGCGCTCTCTGCGACTACTGCCTGCTCCGCGGCGACCTCTACCGGCTGGGCGAGCTGAACGAGCTGAGCAAGGAGGCGGACCGGGGGCTGCTGGTCCGCTCGGTGCAGTGGCGCACCGGTATCGCCGCCCGGCAGCTCGGCGAGTTGGACACCGCCCGCACCACGCTGTCCTCCGTGGTCGACCTCTACTTCGAGGCCGAGCACCCGGCCGGAGCCGCCCGGGCACTGCGCGACCTGGGCATCACCCTGCACCACCAGGGCAACCTGCCGGAGGCGGGCGCGAAGCTGCGGGAGGCGGTGGCCCTGCAGTCCGGTGAGGAGCTGGCCGGTGACCGGGCCTGGTCGCTGCACGCCCTGGCCGCCGTACAGCGGGACCGCGCGCAGCTTCCTGAGGCATTCGAGCTGCTGCGCACCGCGCTCGAACTGCACCGCCGGAGCGAGAGCCTGCACGGCCAGGCCTGGGCCCACTTCCAGCTCGGCCAGGCCGAACTCCGCCTGGGACGGCTGACGGAGGCGGAGCGGGAGTTCCGGGAGGCCCTGGAGCGGTACCAGAGCACACGGGACGAGCGCGGGGTGGCCTGGGCCCTGACCCAGTTGGCGCGGGCCCGGCTGGTCGCGGGCGATGCGGGGGAGGCCGTCGACCGGCTGCGGCAGGCGTTGGCACGCCACCGGAACAACGAGGACGCCCGCGGTGAGGCCTGGACGATGTACTACCTGGGCCAGGCGGTGGAGGAGAGCGGCGACCGGGCCGCCGCCATCCGGGAGCTCGAAGGCGCCCGGACCATGTTCAGCCGGATGCGGGACGGCTACGGCCTGGCCTGCGCCCGGCACCACTCCGCCCGGGCCACCCGCGACCAGCGGGCGGCCCAGACCGGTTCGCTGCGCAACAGCGGCTTCGCCCGGCAGATGTTGCAGGACGCCCGCCAGGACTTCCACCGGATGGGTGTCCAGCACGGTGAGGCGTGGTCATGCCTGGAGCTGGCGGTGATCGACGCGGGCAACGGACGTCCGGATCAGGCGCTGGAGCTGGTGGACGAGGCGGCGCGGTTGTTCGCCGCCTACGGCGACGGGCGGGGCCGCGACTGGGCCGGTTTCCTACGCTGCACGCTGCTGCCGTTCGCCTCGCCCGGCGGCTCGGTGGTAGGTGCGGCCGTCGCCCAGGAGGAGCTGGCGCAGCTGCTCCGGGCGCCGCACCCGGCCCGGGAACCGCGCCTGAGCCAGTGCGCCGAGGCGTTCGCGGTGATCCTGGAGCGGGGGGTGGAGCCGGAGACCGGTTGGCAGGCCTGGGACCTCGGGATGGTGCCCGGTCGCCACTCGCGCGATGTCATGGGGGTGGCTGTGTCGGACACCGGCGACCCCGTCGACACCGGTCACGGGGTGACGCCGGCCACCGGGTGACCCCGGGCGGGGCGGGCGTCCCGACCGCGCGCGGCCGACCCGCCCGCCCCGTGGCCCGTCCCCCGGGCCGGTTGCCGGCCCGGGGCGACCCTCAGCCCTGCTTGGGCGCGGCTTCGCCGCCCTTGGGACTCTGGCGCGGCAGCCGGCCGTCCACCTCCGAGGGTTCCTCGGACTCCTCGAAGTCGATCTTCGTGAACTGCTTGTGCATGTTCTTCATCAGCAGCCACACCGCCCCGGCGATCAGTGCGAAGACGACGAAGCCGAGGATTCCGGGGGTCACACTGTACTTGTCCAGCTCCTCGGCGAGCGGGACGAGGGGCGCCATACCGAGATCAGTGGTCGCGATGGTCATGCTGTCAATCCTCCCGGATGCCTGCGAAGAGGTCGTCCTCGGGGAGGGTGGTCTCCACGAGCGACTTCGCGAGCTCGTACTCCTCGGTCGGCCAGATCTCCTGCTGGACGTCGAGCGGCACCTGGAACCAGCCGCCGTCCGGATCGATCTGGGTGGCGTGCGCGATCAGCGCCTTGTCCCGGATCGGGAAGAACTCCGCGCACGGTACGTGGGTCGTCAGCTTCCGGTCGGACCGCCCACCGCTCTTCCAGCGCTCCAGCCACTCCCCGTACGGCGACTCCAGGCCGCGTGCCACCAGGCCGTCGTGGAGCGCCTGGGTGCGTTGGCGGTTGAAACCCTGGTTGTAGTAGAGCTTCAGCGGCTGCCAGGCCGGCCCCGCCTCCGGGTAGCGTGCGGCGTCGCCCGCGGCCTCGAACGCCACCATCGAGATCTTGTGCGTCATGATGTGGTCGGGGTGGGGATAGCCGCCGTTCTCGTCGTACGTGGTGATCACGTGCGGCTTGAACTCCCGGATCAACCGGACGAGCGGGCCGGCCGCCTCCTCGACGTCCTGCAGCGCGAAGCAGCCGTCCGGCAGCGGCGGCAGCGGATCGCCTTCTGGGAGGCCGGAGTCGACGTAGCCGAGCCAGGCCTGCTTCACCCCCAGGATCTGCCGGGCCTCGTCCATCTCCTTCGCCCGCACCTCGTGAATGTGCTCCTCGATGTACGGGTCGCCCTGGAGCTTGGGGTTGAGGATGGAGCCGCGCTCCCCACCCGTGCATGTCGCGACCAGCACGTCCACCCCCTCGGACACGTACTTCGCCATGGTCGCCGCACCCTTGCTCGACTCGTCGTCGGGATGGGCGTGGACTGCCATCAGTCGCAGTTGCTCGGTCAAGACTCGGTCCTCAGTCACTTGGTCGGGCCCCCTCGACCCAGTTGGCCCCCTCGCCCCGGTTGGGGAGGGCGCCTTCTATAGTGACCGAAAGCAGGGGCCGATTGATTCCATGGCCCCGATTCCAGGAGGTTCGTCCATGACCGCCACGCGCGAGGGCTTGCCTGAGGGTCGCTACGGGAGGTCGGCCGACGAACGGTCGGACCGCACACTGAAGATCGTCGGCGCGGTGCTCGGCGCGGTCTTCCTCGGAGTGATCGCCTGGATCGGCATCTCGTATGTGAGCGGCCAGACGGTCAGCGGCGAGTTGATCAAGTTCAAGGTGGTCTCGGACGAAACCGTCGAGGGCCATCTGGAGGTCCGCAAGGACGCCGGCGCCCCCGGTGTGTGCACCGTACGGGCCCTGGCCTCCGGGGACGTGGTCGGCCGCAAGGATGTCCGTTTCGAACAAAAACAAGGTAGGCTGGACGCAATCGTCACCGTTCGCACCACCGAACGGGCTGACGCCTTGGAACTGGTCGGCTGCAAGCCCGCGACGGAGAGCTGACCTACTCACTCATCCCACGGCCTGAGCATCGGCCCAGGTGAGGCGGGTGCGGAGGTTTTCCTCCTCCCCCTTTTCCACCGGAATTGTTAGGCTCGTGGTTTCGCCCACCCGTGAAGGCGCATCCTTCTGGGTAGGGCGTACTTTGTATCCCAGTACGGAACGAGGAGCACCTGTGACCCAGACCAGCGACAACGTCACCTGGCTCACCCAGGAGGCGTACGACCAGCTCAAGAACGAGCTGGAGTACCTGTCGGGTCCCGCGCGTATCGAGATCGCCAAGAAGATCGAGGCGGCCCGGGAAGAGGGTGACCTGCGGGAGAACGGCGGCTACCACGCCGCCAAGGAGGAGCAGGGCAAGCAGGAGCTTCGAGTGCGCCAGCTCACCCAGCTGCTGCAGCACGCGAAGGTCGGCGAAACCCCGCCCGACGACGGTGTGGTCGAGCCCGGCATGGTGGTCACCATCGCGTTCGACGGGGACCCGGACGACACCACCACATTCCTACTGGCATCCCGGGAGTACGCGACCGGGGAAATCGAGACGTATTCTCCGCAGTCACCGCTGGGCATCGGCGTGAGCGGAAAGAAGGTCGGCGACAACGCCGAATACGAGCTGCCGAACGGCCGCACCGCGACGGTCAAGATTCTTGAGGCCAAGCCGTACAAGGGCTGAGCGCCCGATACCGCGAGGAGAGACCCCCGGCGTTCACCGGGGGTCTCCTGCATGGTGGAGCGGAAACGGCCGCCCGGGGCCGGTGGGGCTCAGGCAGCGGGCGAGCGGGACCTGTGCACCGCCCAGCTCCGGAAGACCCCGGTGATCAGAGCCGGCCAGAGGACCGAGGCCAGCACGAGGTGCCGCATCGGCCACGCGTCCGAGACGGCCGTCGCGGCACCGGGGCCGGCGAAGAGTTCGCGTCGGGCCGCGGCCACGACGGTAGACAGCTCCCGGCATGGATCTCCCATTTCCCAACGGACGGGTACGAATGTCCCGAGAGCCCCAGGTCGGGAATCGTAGGCGTCGGCCGGGCCGAGGGGCATGGCGGCGAACATTTCACGGTATGACCGTGTAGTCCGCCTCCTCCAGCGCCTTCCGCACCTCTGCGCAGTGCTCCGGCCCCTTGGTCTCCAGCCGCAGCTCCACCTCGGCCTCCGCGATGCCCAGCCGCGGGTCGGTGCGCACGTGGCTCACGTCGAGGACGTTGGCGTCAACCGCCGACAGCACCTTCAGCAGGGTGGCCAGCGCGCCCGGCCGGTCCGTCAGCCGCAGCCTGAGCAGCAGGTAGCGGCCCGCGGCGGCCATACCGTGCCGCAGGATCCGCTGCATCAGCAGCGGATCGACGTTCCCTCCCGAGAGCACCGCCACCACCGGCCCCCGGAACGACTCGGGCGCCGACATCAGAGCCGCCACCGGGCTCGCCCCAGCCGGCTCCACGACCATCTTGGCCCGTTCCAGGCAGAGCAGCAGCGCGCCGGCGAGGGCGTCCTCGGAGACCGTGCGCACCTCGGTCACCAGCTCGTCGATGACGGCGAACGGCACGTTCCCGGGCCGGCCCACCAGGATGCCGTCGGCCATCGTGGACATCTTCTCCAGCGTCACCGGTCCCCCGGCCGCCAGCGACGGCGGGTAGGCCGCCGCCCCCGCCGCCTGCACCCCCACCACCCGCACCTCGGGACGGAGCGCCTTGGCGGCGAGCGCGATGCCCGCCGCCAGCCCTCCGCCGCCGACGCCGACCACGATCGTGGCCACCTCCGGGCACTGCTCCAGGATCTCCAGGCCCACCGTCGCCTGCCCGAGCACCACGTCCCGGTGGTCGAAGGGGTGGATGAAGACGGCACCCGTCTCCGCCGCGTACCGCTGCGCCGCCTCCAGCGACTCGTCGACCACCTGCCCGTGCAGCCGCACCCGGGCGCCGTAGTCCCGGGTCGCCGCGATCTTCGGCAGCGGCGCCCCGACCGGCATGAAGACCGTCGACTCCACACCGAGCAGCGAGGCCGCGAGGGCGACCCCCTGGGCGTGGTTCCCCGCGCTGGCGGCGACCACCCCCGCCGAGCGCTCCGCGACGCTCAGGCCGGCGATGCGCACATAGGCCCCGCGGATCTTGAACGAGCCGGTGCGCTGCAGGTTCTCGCACTTGAGATGGACCGGGGCGCCGACGAGCCCGGTCAGGTACCGGCTCCCCTCCAGCGGAGTGGTCCCGGCCACTTCGGAGAGCATGTCCCGCGCCGCCCGCATGTCGTCCAGGGTGATGGGCGGGAAAGCAGCGGGTCGGCGGTCGGCGGTGGGGCCTGAGGTGTCAGCCATGACGCCAGTCTGGCAGCTCGGTCCCCGGCCCCCGCGGAGCGCGTCGGCACATCGCCTGCCGCCCGCAGGGGGGCACCGGGCGCTCCGGGGAGTAGGGTGAGGCGGTCCGAAAGCTGGTAGCCGGAGGGCTCCCGGGCACGTCGGACGTCCCCGTGGCGCATCCGACGCACCACGGTCGCACCGCCACGGACGCGGCGTGACGCCCGGTGTCCACCCGGTGCCGCCTCCCACCGACACCACGGAGATAGCTCAGGCCATGGCCCCCACCGCGGACATGACGAGTGGACCCGACAACCGACTGCTCGACGATCTCCAGCACCAGGTAGCGGTATTCGCCCGACGCGCGGAGCAGACCCGGCTCGGCGGTGTGGGCCAGGCCCGCAATTCCATGGATCGGGCCGCCTACCTGCTCCTCAACCGTCTGGACCAGGAAGGCCCGATGGGGGTCAAGGCGCTCGCCGCGGGCATGGGGATCGACTCATCGACCGTCACCCGGCAGGTCGCCCCGCTGGTCGAGGGCGGCCTGGTCAGCCGGGAGTCGGACCCGCAGGACGGCCGCGCCGTCGTCCTGGCCCTCTCCGAACTCGGTCGGAGCCGGCTGCTCGAAGTACGCTCCTCCCGGCGCCAACTCATGGCGCTGTTGACCGAGGACTGGGCCGCTGACGAACGTGAGGCCTTCTGCACGCTGCTGACGCGCTTCAACTCCGCCCTCTCCGCCCGGCAGGCCGCCGCTCCGGCGCCCGGGAAGCCGGGCTCCGCCCCGGAGGCCGACCGCCCCGGCTCCTGAGCGTCGCGCGCCCTTTCCCCGATCGGCCCGGTACACCCCCTTGACCCGCTCCACTCCGCTGCCGTCCCATTTCTGTGCGGGAGCTCGGAAGCACTGAAGCTCGGAAGCACTGGAGCTGGGGGAGGCGCGGTGCAAGGGCGGCTGGCAGCGCGGAACCACCATCGGGCCCGGGAGTTCGAGGCGTTCGTCGCGGGCTCGGGCGGCCGGCTGCTGCGCGTCGCCACCCTCCTGACCGGCGATCCGGCAGCAGCCGAAGGCCTGCTGGTCGCCGCGCTGGCCGACACCTACGCCGCCTGGGACCGCCGCGCCGCGGAGGACCCTTACGCCCACGCCCGCGAGCGGTTGGCCAACCGCTTCGCCGGCACCGCCTGGCGCCACCGTGCCCCGGGCGGCGGCCTGCTGGGCGGTCTCACCGCGAGGGAGCGGCTCGTCCTGGTGCTCCGTGTCTACGAGGGGGTGGCCGAGGAGCAGGCGGCGGCCCAGCTGGGCGTGGCGCCGGACCGGGTCAACGCGGCCTGCCTGCGGGCGATGGCCGCCCTGCGCAGCCGGGGCGGAGCCGCCTCGTGACCCCGCCGGACCGCAAGGAGACGGAGGTGCGGCGGATGCTCGAAGGGCCGTACCCCCCGGTGCCGGCGGATCTGGTGGCGCGGGCGGTGGCCCGCGGCGAGCGACTGCTGGTCCGCCGCCGGGTCGCCCTGGCGGCGCTCTGCCTGCTGCTCGCCGTCGGCCTCGCCGCCTTGCTGGTGTGGGCGCTGCGGGCCCACCCGTGGGAGGTGCCGGCCGACACCACTCCGCCCGTGGACACCTGGTGACACGCCGACGCCCACGGGCGGAGCCCGGCAGCGGTCAGCCGAGCGCGGCCGACAGGTCGGCGAGCAGGTCGTCGCAGGCCTCGATGCCGACCGAGAGCCGGACGAGGTCGGCCGGCACCTCGAGCGCCGACCCGACGACCGAGGCGTGCGTCATCCGTCCCGGGTGCTCGATCAGCGACTCGACACCCCCCAGCGACTCGCCCAGGGTGAACAGCTCGGTCCGGTCGCACACCTCGATCGCCGCCTGCTCGCCCCCGGCGACCCGGAAGGAGACCATGCCGCCGAAGGACCGCATCTGCTTGGCTGCGACCTCGTGGCCGGGGTGCTCCGGCAGACCGGGGTAGTAGACCTCGGCAACCTTCGGGTGCGCGGCCAGCATCTCGGCGACCCGGGTCGCGTTGGCGCTGTGCCGGTCCATCCGGACGGCGAGCGTCTTCACGCCCCGCATCACCAGCCAGGCGTCGAAGGGGCCGGCGATGGCGCCCATCGCGTTCTGGTGGAAGGCCAGCTCCTCACCGAGCTGGTCGTCGCCGACCACCAGCGCACCGCCGACCACGTCGGAGTGGCCGCCCATGTACTTCGTGGTGGAGTGCACCACGGCGTCCGCGCCCAGCGCCAGCGGCTGCTGCAGGTACGGGCTGGCGAAGGTGTTGTCGACCACCAGCCGCACGCCCGCTCCCCGGGCCACGTCGGCGAGCGCGGCGATGTCCGTGATCCCGAGCAGCGGGTTCGACGGCGTCTCCACCCAGATGACCTTGGTACGGCCGTTGATGGCCTCGCGGACCGCGACCGGGTCCGAGGAGTCGGCGACCGACCACTCCACCCCCCAGCGCTCCACCACCTTGGCGAACAGCCGGAAGGTGCCGCCGTAGGCGTCGTTCGGGATGACCACGTGGTCACCGGGGGACAGCAGGGTGCGCAGGAGGCAGTCCTCGGCCGCCAGTCCGGAGGCGAAGGCGAGTCCCCGGCGGCCGCCTTCGAGGGCTGCCAGGTTCTCCTCCAGGGCGGTGCGGGTGGGGTTCGCCGAACGGCTGTATTCGTAACCGCCTCGGAGGCCGCCGACGCCGTCCTGCTTGTAGGTGGACACTTGGTAGATCGGCGGCACGACGGCACCGGTACTGGCGTCCGCCTCCTGACCCGCGTGGATCGCCAGAGTCTCGAAGCTCTGGTGGGCATGCTGCTGGTGCTGATCGCTCATGAGGCCCGAGAGTAGTACCACTCGGCGCGGAACTCTTCCGTGCGCCGGGCAGTAGAACTGGTGGGAGGCGAACCCCGCCGCGGCCGTGCCACCGGACCGACACCCATCCGCACGAGAGACGACACAGGACACCTCCATGGAGCTACTGATCATCCTGCTCGGCCTGACCATCATCGGGGGCGTTCTGATCCTGCCCGCCCTGCGCAGGATGCGTGCCGGGCAGGCGGCCGCACGGGGCCACCGGGCCACCGTCGACCCGCAGCAGTACGGCTTCGCGCCGGTGGACCGGCTCGACGTACGGCTCCCCGGCCCGGATCCGGAGCTCATGGAGGCGCTGGAGGAGGTCCACCGGACCCAGGACTGGCGGCCTGCCGCCCAGTTGCTCGCGCTCACCGTCGACGACCGGGAGCTCCGGTGGCAGCGGGTGCAGACCCTGGCCGGGGCCGCCGCCGTGGAACTGGCGCAGACCCCGGGCGAGGGCGGCAGATGGCTGCGGAACTGGCGGATGGAACAGCCGAAGGAGGCCGGCGGCGCGGTGGTGCACGCCGAGTTCCTGGTCCTCCAGGCACGTCAGACCGCCGCCCGGTCGGGGACCGGCTCGGACGAGCACCGGATCATCCTGGAGGAGGCGGACTCGGTCTGCGCCACCGCGGCGCTGCTCGCCCCCGGAGACCCGACGCCGTACGTGGTGCGGCTGGGTGTGGCGCGCGGACTGGGGTACCCGCAGGAGGACTTCCAGGCGCTGTGGAACGAGGTCGCCAAACGGGCCCCCGGCCACATGGGCGCGCACCTGGCGGCGCTGCACTACTGGTGCGAGAAGTGGCACGGGTCGAAGGAACTCGCCGAGGGGTTCGCGCAGGCCGCCGCCGGCTCGGCGCCGCCGGAGAGCCTGCTGCCCGCCCTCCCGCTCTTCGCGGTCTACGAACACCTCCCCGAGGCGAACCTGGTCAGCGGCCTCTACCAGAGCGAGGTGGTGACCCGGGCGATCGAGGGTGCCCTGTACGCGGTGCACACCGCCCCCGTGGACCACCCGGTGCTGCCGCACGTCCGCCATCTGCTGCTCTGCTTCCTCGTGCGGGCCGAGCGCTACCCGGAGGCGATGGAGCAGCTGAGCATCGTCGACGGTCATGTGGGCGCGGTGCCGTGGTCGTACAGCTCGCGTCCCGCCGCGGAGTACGCCGCCTACCGGGCCCTGGCGGTGGCCGGCTGGGAGCGCCAGGGCGGCAGCCCGGCGAGCATGCCCCGCTGACCGGCCGCCGGGCCGCTGGCCCGTCCGGCGGCCCGGGCGGGAATCCCGGCACGGCCCCTCGATGTTCCCTTCACGGGTCCTGTATCCCTTGCCCAGACCCTTGTCCGACACGTGAACTCACGGAGATCTCATGTTCCCCAACCGCCACCGGAACCGACTTCCGACCGCGGAGGAGGCCCTCCCGGGCCGGGCCGCTCCGGGGTTCTCACTGCCCGACCGCCACACGGTGCTCGACACCCCGCTGGCCGGTCCCTACCCGCAGGGGCTGGAGGTCGCCGACTTCGCCCTCGGCTGTTTCTGGGGCGCCGAGCGGAACTTCTGGCAGACCCCGGGGGTGTGGACCACGCTCGTGGGCTACCAGGGCGGACACACCCCGAACCCGACGTACGAGGAGGTCTGCAGCGGGCTGACCGGCCACACGGAGGCCGTCCGCGTGGTCTTCGACCCGGCGAAGCGCTCCTACGAGTCGCTGTTGAAGGTCTTCTGGGAGTCGCACGACCCGACGCAGGGTTTCCGGCAGGGCAACGACGTCGGCACCCAGTACCGGTCGGCGATCTACACCCACTCCCCCGAGCAGCGGGCGGCGGCCGAGGCGTCCCGGAACGCCTACCAGTCGGTGCTCACCGAGGCGGGCTACGGCGCCATCACCACCGAGCTGCGGCCGGCTGAGGAGCGGCCCTTCTATCCGGCTGAGCCCTACCACCAGCAGTACCTTTCGGAGAGCAAGAACCCGAACGGCTACTGCGGCATCGGCGGGACGGGCGTCTCCTGCCCGGTCGGTGTCGCCCCCGCCCAGGAGTAACCGGTCTCAACGCCCTCCCGGCAGCGAAACCCGCGAAGCCCCGAGCCCCGGCGCTCGGGGCTTCGAGGCTTTCCAAGGGCGGTCCCGGGCTAGGCCAGAAGCCCCGGCTCCGGATTGCGTACTTATATAAGCTGCCTATACATTTAGGTGGTGGATACATCTAGCGAGCCCGGGGCACCCTCCGGGTCTGCCGGGAACAACCCCGCTCTCGCCGAGCTGAGCGTGGCGTTGGAGCGGACCACCAGCTGGCTGCGGCGCATCACCCCGCGCGGCGAGTTCAACAGTGTCGCCATGTCGACACTGGACGCCGTGGTGTCCGAGGGCCCCCAGCGCGTCTCCGACCTCGCGGCGCGCGAACGGATCAGCCAGCCCGGGATGACCGGACTGGTCACCCGGCTCGCCGAAGCGGGCCTCGTCGAACGGCGCTCCGACCCGCTGGACGGCCGGGTGGCGCTCATCGCCGCGACCGATACCGGCCGCGCACATCTGCGCAGGCGGCGCGCGGCCCGCGCGGCGGTCCTCGCCGAGCACATCGCCCGGCTGCCGGAGGAACGGCAGCAGGCGCTCCTGGCCGCCGTCGACGCCCTCACCGCGCTGCCGACGGATCCGCCGCCCGACCCCACGCCTCCCGCGCCCCCGACCGAAGCCGGAGTCCCCGGCAGCCCCCGCCCGACCGCTGACCGGCCGACCGGCCGTCCCGCAGCCCCGAAGGGAACCCCCGCATGAGTCGATCGGAGACCGACATGTCCGAAGGAGCACCACCGGCCGAGCAGGTGGTCGAGAGCCCGCCCGCAGCGGCCCCAGCGAGCCCCTTCCGGCAGCCGAAGGCCGTCTGGGCGGTGGCCTTCGCCTGCGTGATCTCCTTCATGGGCATCGGCCTGGTGGACCCGATCCTGCCCGCGCTCTCCAGTCAGCTGGACGCCTCGCCCAGCCAGGTCACCCTGCTGTTCACCAGCTACCTGGTCGTCACCGCCGTGGCGATGCTGGTGACGGGCTGGGTGTCCAGCCGACTGGGAGCCAAACGGACCCTGGTGAGCGGCCTGGTGCTCATCGTCGTCTTCGCCGCCCTGGCCGGCTCCAGCAGCGGAATCGGCGGGATCATCGGCTTCCGGGCCGGTTGGGGGCTCGGAAACGCCCTGTTCATCGCCACCTCGCTCGCCGTGATCGTCGGATCGGCCAGTGGCGGGTTCGCCGGCGCGATCGTGCTGTACGAGACGGCGCTGGGGGTCGGCATCGCGACCGGGCCGCTCCTGGGCGGGCTGCTCGGCGAGGTCAGCTGGCGCGGGCCGTTCTTCGGCGTGGCCGCCCTCATGCTGATCGCACTGGTCGCCACCGTGGTCCTGCTGCCCGCCACCCCGGGATCGGAGCGCCCCGAGTCGCTGCGGGAGCCGCTGCTGGCGTTGCGCCACCGACCGCTCGCGGTCACCAGCGTCACGGGGCTGCTGTACAACTGGGGCTTCTTCACCATGCTCGGGTACGCGCCGTTCCTGATGCACCTCTCGGCGCTCGAACTCGGCTGGGTCTTCTTCGGCTGGGGACTGCTGGTCGCCTTCTTCGCGGTGTTCGGCGCCCCGGCCCTGCGCCGCTGGTTCGGCACCCCCCGCACCCTGTACGGAAACCTGACCCTGATGGCCGCCGACCTCGCGGTGATCGGCATCTTCCCGGACCACCAGGCGGTGGTCGTCGGCGCGGTGATCCTCGCCGGCGCCTTCATCGGGGTGAACAACACGCTGGTCACCACGGCCGTGATGTCGATCGCCCCGGTGCCCCGTCCCGTCGCCTCCGCGACCTACGGCTTCGTGCGCTTCATCGGCGGCGGGCTCGCACCGTTCGCCGCGGGCAAACTGGCCGAGCACTACAACGTCCATGTGCCCTTCCTGCTGGGGGCGGTGGCGGTGGTCGCCGGAGCCGTGCTGCTCTCCACCGCGCACCGCGAGCTCGACCTCGCGGACCGGGCCTGACCCCCTTGGGAAGCCTGCGGTGCCCACCCACCCGCAGGGACCGAAAGTCGCCCTGCGGACCGCGGCCCCCAGCGGGCCGCGGTCGGTGGGGCGTCCAGGGTGAGACCGCCGGCCAGACAAGCTGCCGATGCGACATAACACCCGCTCGGCGTAATGGCCGGCGGAACAGGGTTACCCATGGGCCATTCGGGCGTTGTCGTCAGCATGGAGCCCCGGGAGTGGTGGGACCGAAACACCGTCTTGGCAGAAGCGTTTTGCCTCAGCGATGAACAGGTGCGTTCAGCGCAGAGCGCGCTGGACGAAGCGCAGGCGCACCGATCGCGGCTGCTGGCCGCCTTCGCGGTCACGGTGGGCAGCGACGGCGCGGTGGCCGGCGTGCTCGGTCTGCCGGAGCGGGAGGTGCGCCTGGCACGGCGCACCGTCGGCAAGGAGGACGCCCGGAACGTCGCGGACGAACTGCTCTCCGCCGCCAGCCGTTTCGCGGTCGACGACGGATCGGACCCGCAGGCGTCCTCCACCGCCTCCGAGCAGTCGGCCGGCTACCACGCCTCGCAGTTCGACTCCGCCGGTTCCCCGGAGGGCGCGACGGCGAAGGGCTCGGAGTCGCGGACCGGCCGCGAGCCGAGGTGGACCGGGGCGATGGACGCGCTGCTCGTCGGCAGCTGGCAGACCGGGGTCGACCTCCAGGTGGTGGCCGCGGAGTTCGGACTCGACCTGATGAGGCTGGTCTCCCGGGCCCAACAGCTGTCCGCGGAGGGGCGTCTCTCCCCTCCGTGGGCGGCCCAGAGCCCGGCCACCGAGCCCCGTTCCGGCCGCCACCGCCGCAGCCCGAACGACATGGACTACCCCTACGACTTCTACGACTGCTACGGCGGGCACCCCGCCTCGGGCAGCAGCTGGGAAGTGCCCTCCACCGTCCCCGAGGACATGATCAACTCGATGCCGCAGCAGCACTCCTGGCCGCAGTACACGACCAGCGGGTCCTGAGCAGACTCCCCCCGATACGCCGATCGGCGGCCGGTGGGCACCGGCCGCCGATCAGGGCGGGGAGGGCGGGAGAACCGTCCGACTGCGGTGGGCGCGTGTCGTCCCCGGTCAGCCCGGGACGACACGGGACCGGGCGTCAGCCGCCGACGGCGCTACCGGCGATCCACTGGTCCCAGTTGAGGTTCCAGCCGTTGAGGCCGTTGTCCGCCTTTATCGTCTGGTCCGGCGAGTTCTTCACGATCACCACGTCGCCGATCAGGGAGTTGGAGAAGAACCAGGCACCGTCCTGCTTGCCGTCGTTGGCGCCCTTGACGTCCCGCAGCCCGATGCAGCCGTGGCTGGTGTTGGCGTTGCCGAAGGCTCCGCCGCCCCAGTAGTTGCCGTGGATGAAGGTGCCCGAGGTGGACAGCCGCATCGCGTGCGGCACGTCCTTGATGTCGTACTCGCCCTTGCCGTCGTCATCGGTGAAGCCGACGGTCGCGCCGTTCATCCGGGTCTCCTTGAACTTCTCGGAGATCACCATCTGACCGTTGTAGGTCGGGGTCTGGTTGCTGCCGGCCGTGATCGGGATGGTCTTGACCGTCTTACCGTCCCGCTCAACCGTCATCTTCTTGCTCTTGACGTCGACGGTGCTGACCTGGCTACGACCGATCTTGAACGTGATGCTCTTCTGCTGGACACCCTTGATCCCCGGCGCGCCCTCGACCCCGTCGAGCCGGAGGTCGAGGGTGACCGTGGAACCGGCCTTCCAGTAGTCCTTGGGGCGGAAGTCGAGGCGGTTCCCGTTGAACCAGTGGCCGACGACCTGCTGGCCGCTGTCCGAGCTGACCTTGATCGCGGACTCGACTTCCTTCCGGTTGCTGATCGCCTTGTCGAAGTTGATCGTCACCGGCATGCCCACGCCGACCGTCGAACCGGCCTCAGGGGAGAAGTTTCCGATGAAGCTGTGCTCCGGCGAGACGGTGGTGAAACTGGAGTTCTCGGTGGCGCCGCGCCCCTTCGCGTCCTCCGCCTCCGCCATCAGCTTGTACTTCCGGGAGCGCTGGAGCTGCCCGTCGGGCTTCCAGGACTTCCCGTCCGCGGAGGTGGTGCCGGCCACCTCCGAGCCGGTCACGGTGTCCGTCATGGTCACCTTGATGAGCTTGCCGCCGGCGACGGAGACCTTGACGTCGCTGAGGATGCCGGTGTTGTCGGCACCGTTCTTCGGGGTGATGGTTATTCGCGCGTCGGAGGCGTCCTTCGCGGCGGCTTCGTCCACCTTTGCCTGGGAGTTCTCCTTGCCACCGGGCTTGTCGTCGTCCTGGCCGCTCTCCCCGCCGCACGCCGAGAGGGTCAGCACTCCCCCCAGCAGCGCGGCCAGCACCGTCAGGCGCTTGCGCCGCTTACCGTCCGTCATCACAGGCTTCTCCATTGCCTACTGCCCCCCTGCCCTGGGCCGGGGAGCCGAGCATCAGCACTCCCAGCTCAGTGGAGGACCTCTCTGCGTGCCCAGCGGTTCCACCGTGGGAAAAATTGTGGTGAAGACCACTGCGAGTGAGGCGTCCCGACGGGGTCTCGCCGTGTGCGCGCCAAAACTCCGCGGGCCCTCCGAAGCCGCCCGGGCGAAGGGCTGCCCGACGCGGGGCGCCGTCCGGCGACCCTGCCGGCCGGACCCCGGTCGACCGGGCGGTTCCTGCGCTCGCTTCCCTCATCTGCCCAGTCACGCCGTCTTCATCCACCTCGCGGGCGCCGTTTCCGCTCATCGCCCGCTCCCGTCCGTGCGTCCCCCTGCCCAAGGAGGCCGTACCGCCCGCGCGGACCATCATCCCCCCGCCCCCGAGGACGTCGGCACCCGGGGGCGGCCCCGAGCACCAGACGATCTTAAAGCGCGTGGAACCAGGATGTTTCCGAAGTGTTCTCAGCGCAGAGTTTGACGTGCTCCCTCGTCTAAAGTCCAGGGATTCCGCCTGGGTCCTCTGACGCTTCCGGGCTTCGCCGAGCCAGGCGCTCGGTTCGCTTGGTCTGGGTGACGCGAAGCCGGGATGAAGGAGTTCGGCGCGCGAACGCGGTCACGTCCACCTCCTGGTGCACTACCGCCCCAAGGTCGCCGTCTCGAAGCCGGCCAACAGTCTCCAGGGTGTTCCCGCTCGCCGGATACGGCTAGGGGGGGCAGCTCCCGGCCGAAGGCGAGGGGAGAGTTCACCGGCCAGGTCGACCGCGCCGTCATGCACGGGCACCCGTGGTCCGCCCGCGCACTTCTCCGCATCGTGCGGCCACGGAGCACCGTTGACGACCGTCCACCAGCACCTCGATCAGTAACGACCTCCACTCTGAAGTGCCCGTCAGCGCACTCCCGAGACGCACTCACCCCTGGCACGCACCCCGGGGCCTTCCGCAAGACCGGTAAGGGGCGAATCACCCAGGTCTTTTCCCTGGACCACAGGTGTTACTAACATCTGGTCCGACAGCCAATCCGCCTGCGCCACAAGGGGGTCCGGGACGTGTCCGCACGCCGACCACTGCTCACAGCCTCCGCCGCCGGGACCCTGCTGTGCGCACTGTGGTTCATGCCCTCCGCCAACGCCGCCCCGGAGCCGGCGGACGGCGGTTCCGCCGAGCGGCAGGAGCAGTCGGCCGAAACCGGGCCGGCGCCGTCCGACCCGCGGCCGGCCGCCGAGACCGACGGGGACCCCGTCCTGGCCAACACCGGCAGTATGAACACCACTCCGTACCTGCTCGGTGGTGCGGCGTTCCTCGGCTGCGGCGCCGGACTGGTCGCGCTGGCCGCGCGCCGGGCCCGCGAGACCGCCCGCTGAGGAGCGACCGCCCGGCCCGCCTCAGCGCGAGCCGGGTGCGCTGAGCACGGCGCGAGGACGAAGCCCCCGCGGGGCTCCCCGTCCGCCGGGCCGGGTGCGGGCCCTCAGGCGAGCGGTCCGGTCACCGACTCCGCCGCCGCCACCAGCCCTCCGGAGCTGACCAGCGCTTCCGCGGCCGCCAGGTCCGGGGCGAGGAAGCGGTCCGGCCCCGGCCCGCCGACCCCGGCCTCACGGGTGGCCGTGAGCACGGCCCGGGTGGCCGGCGCGGGGGTCAGACCCCGGCGCAGCTCGATCGCCCTGCTCGCGGCCACCAGCTCGATGGCGATGACCCGGGCCAGGTGGTCCAGGCCGGTACGGAGCTTCCGCGCCGCCGACCAGCCCATCGAGACGTGGTCCTCCTGCATCGCGGAGGACGGGATCGAGTCGACGGAGGCCGGGACGGCCAGCCGCTTCAACTCGCTGACCAGCGCGGCCTGGGTGTACTGGGCGATCATCAGCCCGGAGTCCACGCCCGGGTCGTCGGCGAGGAAGGGCGGCAGGCCGTGCGAGCGGTTCTTGTCCAGCAGCCGGTCGGTGCGGCGCTCGGCGATGGAGGCCAGGTCGGCGACGGCCACGGCCAGGAAGTCGAGGACGTAGGCCACGGGCGCGCCGTGGAAGTTGCCGTTGGACTCCACCCGGCCGTCGGGCAGGACGACCGGGTTGTCCACCGCGGCGGCCAGCTCCCGCTCCGCCACCAGGCGGGCGTGCGCGAGGGTGTCCCGGCCGGCGCCCGCGACCTGGGGCGCGCAGCGGACGGAGTAGGCGTCCTGGACCCGCGGCGCCTCGTCCAGGTGGTGCCCGGTGAGACCGGAACCGGCCAGCACCCGCAGCATGTTGTCGGCGCTGGCGGCCTGGCCGGGGTGCGGGCGGATGGCGTGCAGTTCCGGGGCGAGCACCCGGTCGGTGCCGAGCAGGGCCTCCAGCGAGAGCGCGGCGGTGATGTCGGCGGAGCTGATGAGTCGGCCGAGGTCGGCGCAGGCCATCAGCAGCATGCCGAGCATCCCGTCGGTGCCGTTGAGGAGCGCCAGCCCCTCCTTCTCCCGCAGTTCCACCGGCTCGATGCCGTGTACGGCGAGCAGTTCGCCGGCCGGGCGGACGGTGCCGTCCGGCCCCTCCGCCTCCCCTTCGCCGAGCAGGGTCAGCGCGCAGTGCGACAGCGGGGCGAGATCCCCCGAGCAGCCGAGGGAGCCGTACTCGTGGACGACCGGGGTGATCCCGGCGTTGAGGACGGCCGCGATCGTCTGGGCGACCTGCGGGCGCACCCCGGTGTGGCCGGAGGCCAGGGTCTTCAGGCGGAGGAACATCAGGGCCCGGACGACCTCGCGCTCCACACGGGGCCCGGTGCCCGCCGCGTGCGAGCGGACGATGTTGCGCTGGAGGCGGCCGCGGAGGTCCGGGTCGATATGGCGCACGGCGAGGGCACCGAAGCCGGTCGAGACGCCGTAGACCGGCTCGGGCTTGGCCGCGAGGGCGTCGATGACCTCGCGGGCGGCGGCGAGGGCGGTGAGGGCGGCCTCGGAGAGCTCCACCCGCGCTCCGTCGCGCGCCACGGCGACGACGTCCGCGGCCTGCAGACCGGTCGGCTCCACCACCACTGTTTGCATATTCATATTCACGGACCCTAGACACTGAATGGTTCTGCTGTCATCACTGGCACCCCGCCGGGATCCATCGCCGCCCCGCCGAGCCGGCGGCGGCAGTACCTCGACCGAGCCGCCGGGGCGCGCACCAGGGGCTCACTCCCGTCCCCGGAAACGGCGGCGCTCCCCGGGCGGCGGCGGTGCGGCGTCGGCCAACCGCACCACCGGGTCGTCCGGACCCTCCCGGCCGGCGACCACCGGTGACCTCGCCCCGGCCGCCTTCGCCCGGTACTGGGCGGCGTCCGCGAGGCGGAAGAGCCTGCGCGCCGACCGCACCGGCCCGATCGGCTCGTCCGTCGAGGCGACCCCGCAGGCCACCCCGTCGCCCAACTCCAGCGCCGCGGCCCGCTGGCAGAGCTCCTCGGCGGCCCGGATCACCTCCTCGACCGGCGGTCCCACCGCGAGCAGGCAGAACTCGTCACCGCCCAGCCGGGCGGCCAGCGCGTCCGAGAGCATCGCCCCGCACATCGAGAGCACCGAGCCGAAACGTTCCAGCAGCCGGTCGCCGACCGAGTGCCCCCAGGTGTCGTTGACGCGCTTGAGGCCGTTGACATCACAGACCACCAGGCTCACCACCACCGCCTCGGCCCGGTGCCGCTCCAGTGCGCAGTCCAGCTGGATGTCCACCGCCCGGCGGTTGGCGAGTCCGGTGAGCGGGTCGGTGAAGGCCAGTCGCCGGGCCTCGGCCAGCCGCTCGGTCTGTGCGATCCCGGCTGCCGCCACGGCGGCCAGCACGGTGGCGAACTCGGCGTCCGCCCGGTCGAAGACCGGCCGCCCCACCCTCCTGGCCACGTACAGCTCGCCCCAGGCCCGCCCGTGCAGCACCAGCGGTGCCACCACGCAGCAGCCGCGGCCGCGCCGGCGCAGCGCCGCGACCCGCTGGTGCCGGTAGGCGCCGTTCTCGTCCCCCCCGGCCGTCTCCACCCAGGCGCTCGGTTCCCCGCCGCCGGTCCAGCTCTGGTGGAGGAAGTCGGCGATCTCCGGGAAGTCCCGCACCGGGTACGACTCGTCCTCGGGGAACTCCTCCTCCCCCGGCGCCAGCTCTCCGACGTTGACGAGCACCCGCAGCCGGCCCAGTCCCCGCTCCCACTCCGAGACCGCCGCGAAGTCGCCGGACAACGCCCGGCAGGCGCCCAGCGCGGCGGCCCGCCCGGACTCCCGGGGGCTCTGTGCGGCCGCCATCGCCCGGGTCAGCGCCACCACGGCGGTCATCCGGGCGTCCTCGCCGTACCGGACCTGGCCTGCCACCTGGCACCTCGCAGCCCTCGCCGTGTGCACGTAAGTGAGCACAGCCTAAGGGCTGTCCCGTGTTCACCGGCGGGGACGCAAGGCCGGTTAGGGCCATTCGCGGCTCCGCCGAGTTGGCCGGGCCCCACTGGGGAGGCGGGGCCCGGCGAGGGCCTCGACGTCGAGGGGCGGAGTGCGGGATTCACTCCCCCGGCCAGTCCGGGGTCCGCTTCTCGTTGAACGCGGCAACCCCCTCGGCCCGGTCTCCGGAGAAGGCGACCGCCCGCCAGGCGGCGTCCTCCACCTCCAGACCGGTGGGCAGGTCCTTGCCGTGGCCCAGGCGCAACGCCCGTTTGGCGGCCCGCAGCCCCACCGGCGAGTTCGCCGCGATCCGCCCGGCGAGCGCCAGCGCCTCCGCGGTGTCCGCTCCCTCGCCGACCAGTACGTCGACCAGACCGAGCCCGGCCGCCTCCTCGGCGGGCACCCGGCGTGCGGTGAAGATCAGCTCCGCCGCGCGGGCCGCTCCGACCCGGCGGGGCAGCAGTTGGGTTCCGCCGCCGCCCGGGATCACCCCGACCGACACCTCGGGCAACCCGACCACGGCCGTACGGTCGGCGACGATCAGATCGCACGAGAGCGCGATCTCGAACCCGCCGCCCAGGGCGAAGCCGTGCACCGCGGCGACGGTCGGCATCGGCAGTTGCAGCACCCCGGTGTACGCGGCGCGCGCCTGCGGGCGCTGCCGGACGAGCTCGGCGTCGCTCAATGAGTTCCGCTCCTTCAGGTCGGCCCCCACGCAGAAGGCCCGCGGGTGGGTGGAGGTCACCACCACCGCGCGGACCGAGGGGTCGGCGCCGAGCGCGGCACAAGCCTCGGCGAGGCTCAACGCCATCCCGGTCGACACGGCGTTCATGGCCTTGGGCCGGTCCAGTACCAACTCGGCCACATGGCGCTCGGGCCGCCGCACCACGACCCACTCGCCGTACCGGTGCTCCGCATCGCTCACGCTCTTCGCCCTCCGTCGGATCGACAACCGTGCAGCGATCATGCCAACGCGACCGGGTCCGGCAAAGGGCACCGGCCCGGCCGGAGCGCGGCCGGGGCGCTCAGCCTCGGTGGGTGAGCAACCAGGGTTCGACCATGCCGAGGCCGCGCACCGGCCGCTGCCACATCGGCTGGAGCGCGAAGCGGTACGGGGTGGCGGGCCCCTCGCCCTCCTTCTCCGCCGCCGCGGCCTGGGCCTCGGACTCGGGCGCCTCGCCCGAACGCATCAGCTCTTCGGCGAAGGCCTCGTCGACGAGCACCGCGTTCCTCGGGGCGATGGAGGTGAGCCGGCTCGCCAGGTTGACCGTGGTGCCGAAGACATCCCCCATCCGGGTGGTCACGGTGCCGAAGGCGAGGCCCACCCGCAGCTCCGGCATGGTCTCGTCGTTGCTCATGGTCTCTATCAGCCGCAGCCCGATCTCGGCCGCGGTACCGGCGTCGTCGGCCGCGTACAGCACCTCGTCGCCGAGCGTCTTGATCAGCCGTCCGCCGCGCGCGGCCACCAGGTCGGCGGCGGTGGTCTCGAAGGCCTCCACCAGCTCGCCGAGCTCCTCCTCCTCCAGGCGGCGGGTCAGCCGGGTGAAGCCGACCAGGTCGGCGAAGCCGACCGCCAGCCGCCGGTCCACCATCTCCTCGTCGTCGGCCGCCTGCACCACCCGGCCGGTGGCGGCCGCCAACTGCCGCCGCCACACGTAGACCAGGAACTCCTCCAGCTCCGGCAGCAGCAGCTCCACCAGCGGATAGGCGACCTCGGTGCGGGTCATTCCCGGCTCGGGCGGCTCGGTCAGCCCCTCGAGGAAGGAGTCGATCTGCCACTCCGCGAGGCGCGCCGTGGTCTGGCCGGTGGACCGCGCCACCTGCACCGCCATCGGTTCGCTCAGCAGACCGGCCTCCACCAGCCCGGCGAGCCGCCGCAGCGCCAGCACGTCGGCCTCGGTCAGCGCCTTGGCCTGGCCGATGTCGGCGAAGCCCATGGCACGCCAGAAACGGGCGGCCAGCTCCATCGGGACGCCGGCGCTCCGGGCGGCCTGAAAGGGGGTGTAACGCCGCTCGGCGCCCAGGATCAGCTGCTCGATCCGGATCGCCAGTGGGTCGTCGTCCTCGGCGCCCGCCGCACCGGCCGGTTCCTCGCCGGCCGCGCCCGTTCTCCCGGGCCCGGGCGGTCCCGCCGGATCGGGGCGCGAGGACGCGCCGGAGCCAGAGTCTTCGACGGTCACTGGCCGCCCCCTGTCCGATCCCTGCGCACAACCCTTCCGATCACTTCTCGTCCCGCGGCTCCGGGCCGGAGCCGCGAGGTGGGCTCCGGTCGGCACAACGATACGGCAGGTGTGCCCTATCTCACTCTTCCGTGCCGGGGCGCAGGTGGACGATGTCGCCCGCGCCGACCGCCCGCCGTTCGCCGTCCGCGAGAGCCAACACGAGCTGCCCCGATCCGTCGATCGCCTCCGCCTCGCCCACCAGCGCGCGACCCGCGGGCAGCTCCGCTCTGACCGTCCTGCCGAGGGTGGCGCAGCCGGCCGCGTAGGCCTCCTGGAGCCGGCCGGCGGCGGGGTCCCCGTCGGCCGCCCGCCACTCCTGGTACCGCTGCTCCAGCGACCGCAGCACGGCCCTCAGCAGCGGGTCCCGGTCGAGGGAGCCGGCGCCGGCCAGCGCCAGCGACCCGGCGCTCGGCACCGGCAGCTCCTCGGCGCGGAGCGACACGTTCACCCCGATGCCGACGACCGCGGCGTCCCCGACCCGCTCGACGAGGATGCCGCCGGCCTTCCGCTCCTCCCCGTCCATCCGCAGCAGCAGGTCGTTGGGCCACTTCAGCGCGGTGTCCACCCCGGCGGTCCGGGAGAGGGCGGTGGCCGTCGCGACGCCCGCGAGCAGGGGCAGCCACCCCCAGCTTTCGACCGGCACCGAACCGGGCCGCAGCAGCACCGAGAAGAAGATCCCGGAGCGCGGCGGCGCCGACCACCTGCGGTCCAACCGGCCCCGGCCGGCGGTCTGCTCCTCGGCGATCAGCACGGCACCCTCGGGGGCGCCCTCCGCCGCCCGGCGCGCCAGATCGCCGTTGGTGGAACCGGTGGCCGGGACCACCTCCAGCGAACTCCAGAGCCCTTCCGGCCGCACCAGCGCGCGCCGCAGGGCCGGGGCGTTCAGCGGCGGGCGTTCCAGGTCGGACCAGGGGCCCGGCGGCGTCCCGGGCTGCTTCGACGGGGGTGTCATGGGACAACCCTATGGTTCACGGCGGAACGGGCATCCCGCGCACCCCGGCCGGGTACCCACGCAGGGGGACGGCCCGCCGGGAGTCCAGCACGCCGCGATGTGGTCAACGACGCACTGCCAGTGCGCAGTGGCGCCGATACGCTACGACTCGGTAGCCCCCACCCGAGGACGAGCAGGAGCCGCATCCCGTGTCCGAGCCGGAAATCGCCACCCCCGACCACCCGAGCAGCAGCCACACCACCGCCGGAAAGATCGCGGACCTACGGCGACGGCTCGGCGAGGCCACCCACGCCGGCTCCGCACGCGCGGTGGAGAAGCAGCACGCCAAGGGCAAGCTGACCGCTCGCGAACGCGTCGACCTGCTGCTGGACGAGGGCTCGTTCGTCGAGTTGGACGAGCTGGCCCGGCACCGGTCGACCAACTTCGGCATAGAGAAGAACCGTCCCTACGGCGACGGTGTGGTGACCGGCTACGGGACCGTGGACGGTCGCCCGGTCTGCGTCTACTCGCAGGACTTCACCGTCTTCGGCGGCGCGCTCGGCGAGGTCTACGGCGAGAAGATCGTCAAGGTGATGGACTTCGCCTTGAAGAACGGCTGTCCGATCATCGGCATCAACGACGGCGGCGGGGCGCGCATCCAGGAGGGCGTGGCAGCGCTCGGCCTCTTCGCGGAGATCTTCCGGCGAAACGTCCACGCCTCCGGGGTCGTCCCGCAGATCAGCCTGATCCTCGGCCCGTGTGCGGGGGGCGCGGTGTACTCCCCCGCCATCACCGACTTCACCGTGATGGCGGACCAGAGTTCGCACATGTTCATCACCGGCCCCGACGTCATCAAGACGGTCACCGGTGAGGACGTCGGCTTCGAGGAGCTCGGCGGCGCCCGGACGCACAACTCGACATCCGGTGTGGCCCACCACATGGCCGGCGACGAGAAGGACGCCATCGACTACGTCAAGTCCCTGCTCTCGTACCTCCCGTCGAACAACCTCAGCGAGCCTCCGGCCTTCCCCGAGGAGGCGGACCTGACGGTCTCGGAGGAGGACCTGGAGCTCGACTCGGTCATCCCGGACTCCCCGAACCAGCCGTACGACATGCACCGGGTCGTCGAACTCGTACTCGACGACGGCGAGTTCCTGGAGACCCAGGCGCTGTTCGCACCGAACATCATCACCGGGTTCGGCCGGGTCGAGGGCCATGCGGTCGGCATCGTCGGCAACCAGCCCATGCAGCTCGCCGGCTGTCTGGACATCGACGCCTCGGAGAAGGCCGCGCGTTTCGTCCGCACCTGCGACGCCTTCAACGTGCCGGTGCTGACCTTCGTGGACGTGCCGGGGTTCCTGCCCGGGGTGGACCAGGAGTACGGCGGCATCATCCGCCGGGGCGCGAAGCTGATCTACGCCTACGCCGAGGCGACCGTGCCGCTGATCACCGTCATCACCCGGAAGGCGTTCGGCGGCGCCTACGACGTCATGGGCTCCAAGCACCTCGGCGCCGACCTCAACCTCGCCTGGCCCACCGCCCAGGTGGCGGTGATGGGCGCGCAGGGCGCGGTGAACGTCCTGCACCGCCGCCGGATCGCCGCCGCCGGGACGCCGGAGGAACAGGAGGCGCTGCGGCAGGAGTTGATCGAGGAGTACGAGGAGACGCTGCTCAACCCGTACTCCGCCGCCGAGCGCGGCTACGTCGACTCGGTGATCGTGCCCGCGGAGACCCGCCGGCACATCGTCCGGGGGCTGCGCACCCTCCGCACCAAGCGGGAGGCGCTGCCGCCGAAGAAGCACGGGAACATCCCGCTGTAGGCCGCCGTGGATTCCGGGGAAAGGAGCCCGAGCGTGTTCAGGGTCGTACGGGGCAACCCGTCCGCAGAGGAGTTGGCCGCCGCACTCGCGGTGGTACGGGCCCGGGCGGCGGCGGCCTGGTCCAGCGCACCGGCGCCGCAACCGCTGGACGAGTGGGCGGACCCGGCGCGCAACGTGCCGCGCCGGGGGCTGCCGCATCCCGGCCCCAAGGCCTGGCGGAGCACCTACTGGCCGCGCTGAGGCACCGGCCGCCGCGCGGTGGTCGGTGGGCGGGTGGCCGGCGGGCTTCTATACGCTGACGGCATGCCGACCAGCCAGCCCGCCGCCCGCCGCAAGCTCGTCCTCGCCTCCGCCTCGCCGGCCCGCCTGGGCCTGCTCCGGCAGGCCGGCCTCACGCCCCAGGTGCTGGTGAGCGGTGTGGACGAGGACGCGCTCAGCGCGGACTCACCGGAGCAGCTGGCGCTGCTGCTGGCCGAGGCGAAGGCCGAAGCCGTGGCCGGGCGCCCGGAGGCCGCCGACGCGCTGGTGATCGGCTGCGACTCGGTGCTGGAACTGGACGGGCAGGCGCTGGGCAAGCCGCTGGACGCCGCGGAGGCCGAAGCGCGTTGGAAGTCCATGCGGGGGCGCTCCGGGGTGCTGCGCACCGGCCACTGCCTGATCGACACCGCCGACGGCCGGCGGGCCTCCGCGACCGCCTCCACCACCGTCCGCTTCGGTGAGCCCTCCGACGCCGAGGTCGCCGCGTACGTGGCCAGCGGCGAACCGCTGCACGTCGCCGGGGCGTTCACGCTGGACGGCCGCTCGGCGCCGTTCGTCGACGGGGTGGACGGCGACCCGGGCAACGTCATCGGGCTCTCGCTGCCGCTGCTGCGCCGACTGCTCGCCCAGGTGGGGACGGAGATCACCGCGCTGTGGAGCTGACCGGGCGGGCGGGCGCGACCTGAGCCGCCGCGCTCAGGCGGGGTCGGCCTCCGGGCCGACGGCGGGTGCGGGGGCCCTCGTGGACGTCCCGCGGTGCCGGCCGCCGGTGCGGCCGGGCAGCCGCTCGTCGTAGCCGACCAGCACCAGCACCAGAAGGGCCAGCACGACCATCATGAACCCGTAGACACCCCAACCGACCAGACTCGCCGTCAGCGCACCGAGCAGCCCGTGCAGCACCGCGCAGCCGATCAGGACCCACCGGCCGAGCCGGCTCGGTGCGCGGTCCCGCATCCCGGAGCGCAGCAGCAGGCCGGCGCAGAACAGCAGGAAGAGGCCGACGAGCCCGCCCAGCACCTTGGTCCCGAGGGAGGTCGCGTGCGGGTCGAGCCCCGCCAGGGACATCCGCTGCCGGTCCACCACCGCCCCGAGGACCCAGTGAATCGCCGCCATGCCCACGGCTTCCAGGATCAGGACGACCGCCGCCACCACGGCCACCGGTCTCCGTCCCACCGCTCCCACCTCGCTTCGACTGGTCGAGGCCAGCACAGAAGTCCACCCGGCAGGCTACTAGCGGGTAATCTCACCGACAAGAGGCTGGTCACCGGTTGCCGCCCCCGCGCAGGCCCGACCGGCAAACTTTCCGCCCTCGCTTCGTAGGGATTCCACAAAGAACGGCTGCTTCCGCACGGCTGCCCTGGGGCGGGCGCCAGACGGTGCCGACTTGTTGCCAAACAGCCGTCAAACCCGGCGTACCGTGGAGCCACAGAGACTTTCGACCCTGGGGTCAGGACCCGACCGACGCTCCGTGTGGGGAAGGTCACCACCGAGGACCGCTCGGCATGTCGTGTCGGCTGTCCCTAAACTCGCCTTGTTCCAAGGAGGGAGCCATCGTGCGCAAGGTGCTCATCGCCAACCGCGGCGAAATCGCTGTCCGCGTTGCCCGTGCGTGCCGAGATGCCGGAATCGCGAGCGTAGCGGTATACGCCGATCCGGACCGGGACGCTCTGCATGTCCGCGCGGCCGACGAGGCCTACGCACTGGGCGGCGACACACCGGCCGCCAGCTACCTGGACATGGCCAAGGTCCTCAAGGCCGCGGCCGACTCCGGTGCGGACGCGGTCCATCCGGGCTACGGCTTCCTCTCGGAGAACGCCGACTTCGCCCAGGCCGTGTTGGACGCCGGGCTGATCTGGATCGGGCCGCCGCCCCAGGCGATCCGCGACCTCGGCGACAAGGTGGCCGCCCGGCACATCGCCCAGCGGGCCGGCGCCCCGCTCGTCGCGGGAACCCCCGACCCGGTCAGTGGTGCGGACGAGGTCGTGGCCTTCGCCGAGGAACACGGCCTGCCCATCGCGATCAAGGCAGCCTTCGGCGGCGGGGGCCGCGGGCTCAAGGTCGCCCGCACCCTGGACGAGGTGCCCGAGCTGTACGACTCCGCGGTGCGCGAGGCGGTCGCCGCCTTCGGCCGCGGCGAGTGCTTCGTCGAGCGCTACCTGGACAAGCCGCGGCACGTCGAGACCCAGTGCCTGGCCGACCGCCACGGCAACGTCGTGGTCGTCTCCACCCGGGACTGCTCGCTCCAGCGCCGCCACCAGAAGCTCGTGGAGGAGGCCCCGGCACCGTTCCTGACGGCAGATCAGAACGCCGAGCTGTACGCCGCCTCCAAGGCCATCCTGAAGGAGGCCGGCTACGTCGGCGCGGGCACCGTGGAGTTCCTGGTCGGCGCCGACGGCACCATCTCCTTCCTGGAGGTCAACACCCGCCTCCAGGTGGAGCACCCGGTCACCGAGGAGGTCACCGGCATCGACCTGGTCCGCGAGATGTTCCGGATCGCCGACGGCGAGGAGCTCGGTTACGACGACCCCGCGGTCCGCGGTCACTCCTTCGAGTTCCGCATCAACGGCGAGGACCCGGGCCGGGGTTTCCTGCCCGCCCCGGGCACCGTCACCGCCTTCGCCGCTCCGAGCGGGCCGGGCGTGCGGCTGGACGCGGGTGTGGAGTCCGGCTCGGTCATCGGCCCGGCCTGGGACTCCCTGCTCGCCAAGCTGATCGTCACCGGCTCCAGCCGGGAGCAGGCCCTGCGGCGGGCGGCGCGGGCGCTGGCCGAGTTCCGCGTCGAGGGCATGGCCACCGCCATCCCCTTCCACCGCGCGGTGGTGGTCGACCCTGCCTTCGCACCGGAGCTGACCGGCTCCGAGGACCCCTTCACCGTCCACACCCGGTGGATCGAGACCGAGTTCGTCAACGAGATCCCGCCGTTCGCCCCGGCCGGGGCGGACGAGGACTCCGAGGCCGAGGCCCGGGAGACGGTCGTCGTCGAGGTGGGCGGCAAGCGCCTGGAGGTCTCCCTCCCCTCCTCCCTGGGGATGCCGCTGGCCCGCGCCGCGGTCGCCGGTGGCGCCCGGCCCAAGCGGCGGGCCGCGAAGAAGTCCGGTCCCGCCGCCTCCGGAGACGCCCTGGCCTCACCGATGCAGGGGACCATCGTCAAGGTGGCGGTCGAGGACGGCCAGCACGTGGAGGAGGGCGAACTCGTCGTCGTGCTGGAGGCGATGAAGATGGAGCAGCCGCTCAACGCCCACCGTTCCGGCACCGTCAAGGGCCTCTCCGCGGAGGTCGGCGCCTCGGTCACCTCCGGAGCCGTGATCTGCGAGATCAAGGACTGACAGGCCCAACCCGCGAGCCCTTCCGCTCACCGGGACCGCACCTCGGGACGCCCCGGCCGGACTCCTCCGGCCGGGGCGTCCCGGCGCCTGGAGTCCTACCCCGAAACCGGTCCCCGCCAGATGGCAAGACGATCACACGCCCGCTGCCGGCCGCCTATCCGCCCTTCTTCGTGCGCCTAGTGCCACGCGCGTCCTACGTCGACGCGAACAGCAGGCTCAGCGCCAGCCGGTCGGCGTCGCACGTCGCCGGCCCGGCCATCGGCGGCGTTCTGGTCCAGGTGCTGACGGCACCCGTCACCCTCCTCCTGGATGCCGTGACCTACGGCATACGGCTCCCGCCGGGGCCGTCGTCGGAGGGCTGCTCGCCACCCTCGTCGGGCTGAGGACGACCCTCCTCATCGCCGCTGTCGGCGGAGCCTTGTCGCTGCTCTGGTTGCTGCCCTCGTCGATACCCCGCGTCCGCTCCCTGACCGGGAACAGCACTGCCGGAGCAGCCGCCGGCACGGAGGACGACAACCATCCGGTACCGAGTTGACCCGGCGCCGGCCGCCGAGCCTTGCGCGCTCCTCCCCCGCCGAAGCGGCCGGAGCAGCGCCGATTCCGGGCCCGCCGTCCCCGGTGGCATGCTGGTAGTCACGGGCCGTGGAGAGTGAGGAGGGCCGATGACCACCGGAACAGCCCAGTCGTCCGAGCGGCCTCTGCGCGCCGACGCACGCCGCAACCACCAACGGCTGCTCACCGAGGCCCGTATCGCGTTCACCCGGTGCGGCACCGAAGTCGCCCTGGAAGAGGTGGCCCGCCGGGCCGGTGTCGGAGTGGGCACCCTCTACCGCCACTTCCCCAGCCGTCAGGCGCTGATGGCCGCCGTCTTCCAGGACGAGGTCGACTCCCTGCTGGCCCGCTCCGAGGAACTCCTCAAGGCCGACCGGCCCTGCCGGGCCCTGATCGACTGGCTGCGCGCGATCATCGGCCACACCAGCACCTACCGCGGTCTCTCCCTGGCCCTGATAGGCGCCGCGGACGACGAGGCCTCCGGACTCTCCCACTGCTGCCGCACCATGCACGCCGCGGGCGGCGCGCTGCTGGAGCGGGCCCAGCGCACCGGCGCGGTCCGTCCCGAGATCGACATCGACGACCTGATGCGGCTGACGAAGGCCATCGCCCTGGCCGTGGAGGAGACCCCCGAGGACCCCGGTGTGGCCGATCGGCTGCTGATGCTGGCCGTCACCGGGCTGCTCGTTGACCGCGGGCCGGGGCACCCGGCCCTTCGGTCATCTCCGGCGCAGGTCGGCGATCCGGCCACCGCCCGCTGACTGCTCGGTGAGAGCGGGGCCGCGCAGCGGCCCGCCGCCGGTGCCCGGCTGAGGGCCACGGCGCTGGCCGGGCAGCGGCACTTCCTCACCGGCCTGCGGCGGGGCCGCCCGTCGCTTCCGGGCGGCCTGCCCGGAGTCTCCGCCGGCCCGCCGGGCGGACACCGCCCCCGGCACCGCGACCGCGATCTCCACCCCCTGGTCGGCGAGCGCCCGCAACTCCTCGGCGGCCCGGTCGGCCTGCGCCGGCGGCTCGTCGGTGACCAGCCTGGTGATCGCCTCGGTCGGCACCGTCTGGAACATCGTGTCGGTACCGAGCTTGGTGTGGTCCGCGAGGACGACCACTTCAGCCGCGGCCTGGACCAGAGCCCGATCGACGCTGGCCGAGAGCATGTTGGAGGTGGACAGGCCGCGCTCCGCGGTGAGCCCGCTGCCGGAGAGGAAGGCGCGGGAGACCCGCAGCCCCTGGAGGGACTGCTCGGCTCCGCTACCGACCAGGGCGTGGTTGGAGCCGCGCAGGGTGCCGCCGGTCATGACGACCTCGACCCGGTTGGCGTGTGCCAGCGCCTGGGCCACCAGCAGCGAGTTGGTGACCACGGTCAGTCCCGGGACCCGGGCGAGCCGCCGGGCGAACTCCTGGGTGGTGGCCCCGGCCCCGACGACGATCGCCTCGCCCTCCTGGACCAGGCTGGCCGCGAGGTCGGCGATCGCCGTCTTCTCCGCGGTCGCTAAGTGGGTCTTCTTCGGAAAGCCCGACTCCCGGGTGAACCCCCCGGGCAGCACCGCACCACCGTGCCGACGGTCGAGCAGCCCCTCTGCCTCGAGCGCCCGCACATCCCGCCGTACGGTCACTTCCGAGGTCTGGACGACACGGGCGAGCTCACGGAGCGACACCGCTCCGTTCGCGCGCACCATTTCAAGGATCAGTTGGCGACGTTCTGCAGCGAACACAGAACAGACAGTAACCCTCTCGACCGTCTGGTTTCAGCGGTTTGCGCTGATTAACAGAAGTTGTTCGCGAAAGGGCCCGCGGAGTGCTATACGGGACGATCAGCTCTCGTTCTGGATCTTGCGAGTGTGGAGCTGCCTGGCCACCTCGGCGATCGATCCGGACAGCGAGGGGTAGACGGTGAAGGCGTTGGCGATCTGCTCCACCGTCAGTCGGTTGTCCACCGCCAGCGATATCGGGTGGATCAGCTCGCTCGCCCGCGGCGCCACCACCACACCCCCGACCACGATCCCCGTCCCCGGTCGGCAGAACATCTTCACGAACCCGTCTCGGATGCCCTGCATCTTGGCCCGCGGGTTCCGCGCCAGCGGCAGCTTCACCGCCCGGGCGTCGATCTTCCCGCCGTCGATGTCCGCCTGGCTGTAACCGACGGTGGCGATCTCCGGGTCGGTGAAGATGTTGGCGCAGACCGTACGCAGGTCGAGCGGGCTCACCGTGTCGCCCAGGTAGTGGTACATGGCGATCCGGCCCTGCATCGCGGCTACCGAGGCCAGCGCCAGCACCCCGGTGCAGTCACCCGCCGCGTAGATGCCCGGCGCGCTGGTGCGCGAGACCCGGTCGGTCTTGATGTGGCCGGACTCGCGGAGGACCACCCCGGCCTCCTCCAGGCCCATGTCGGCGGTGTTCGGGATCGACCCCACGGCCATCAGGCAGTGCGATCCGTTGATCACCCGCCCGTCGGACAGGGTCACCTCCACCCCGTCACCGGCGCGTTCCACCGCCGCGGCCCGGGAGCGCGCCATGACGTTCATCCCGCGCCGCCGGAAGACGTCCTCCAGCACCGCGGCGGCGTCCGGGTCCTCGCCGGGCAGCACCCGGTCCCGGCTGGAGACCAGGGTCACCCGGGAGCCCAACGCCTGGTAGGCGCCGGCGAACTCCGCGCCGGTCACCCCGGAGCCGACGACGATCAGCTCCTCCGGCAGCTCCTCCATGTCGTAGACCTGGGTCCAGTTGAGGATGCGTTCGCCATCGGGGAGCGCGTCCGGGATCTCCCGCGGGTGCGCCCCGGTGGACACCAGGATCGCGTCGGCGACCAGGGTCTCCTCAGAACCGTCCGCGGCCCGCGCGATCACCTGGCGGGAACCGTCCGGCGCCTGGTTCGGCGCCACCCGGCCGCGACCGCGCACCACCCGGCCCCCGGCCCGGATCACGGCGGACGAGATGTCGTGCGACTGGGCCAGCGCCAGCCGCTTGACCCGTCGGTTGACCTTCCCCAGATCCACCCCGACCACCCGGGCGCTCCGCTCCAGCGGCGGGGTGTCGTCCTCGACGATGATCCCCAGCTCCTCGTAGGAGGAGTCGAAGGTCGTCATCACCTCCGCCGTGGCGATGAGCGTCTTGGACGGCACGCAGTCGGTCAGCACCGACGCCCCGCCCAGACCGTCGCGGTCGACGACGGTCACCTCCGCGCCGAGCTGCGCGGCCACCAGCGCCGCCTCGTAGCCGCCTGGTCCGCCGCCGATGATCACGATCCGAGTCACGAGTCCCATTCTCTCACCCGCCACACCACGCGCCGGGGACCCCCTCGTCCCCCGTACGGCCGCGCCCAGGGGCCTGCCGGCCGGTCCTCCCGTACCCTCGTCCCATGTCGCTCTATGCCGCCTACGCCGGGAACCTCGACGCTCGGCTGATGTCCCGCCGCGCCCCGCACTCCCCGCTGCGCGGCACCGGCTGGCTGACGGAGTGGCGGCTCACCTTCGGCGGGGAGCAGATGGGCTGGGAGGGCGCGCTGGCCACCCTGGTCGAGTCGGCCGGCACACAGGTCTTCGTGGGGCTCTACGACATCGCGCCTATGGACGAGGACGCCATGGACCGCTGGGAGGGGGTCGGGCTGGGCATCTACCGCCGGACCCGGGTCCGGGTGCACACCCTGGAGGGCGACGTGGCCGCCTGGACATACGTGCTCAACGGCTACGAGGGCGGGCTGCCCTCCGCCCGCTACCTCGGGGAGATCGCCGACGCCGCGGAGTCGGCGGGCGCCCCGCACGACTACGTGATGGAGCTGCGCAAGCGCCCCTGCTGAGCGGCGCGTCCGCCGTCCGAACCAGCGGCCGGCGGCTCCGGACCACCTGCCTCCACCGTCCCCCTGCCGTCCTCCGGCGGGCTCGGCCGATCGCCGGCGCCACCTCGACGGGAGCCCGCCCCGGGAGAAAGGCGGGGCGAGACGGGGGTGCGCTCTACGCGCGTAGGCAAAGAGGGGTTACCCTCGTCCGGTGAATCCTTCTGCCGCACCGGGCATCCCCGGCACCCCCGACGCTGACGCTGCCGCCAACCGCCTCCGTGAGCTCACCGGTACCGCCAGCCACGACGTCGCCCTGGTCATGGGTTCCGGCTGGGTCCCCGCGACCGAGGCGCTGGGCACACCCGAACACGACCTGCCGGTCACCGACCTGCCCGGCTTCCCGCCCCCCGCGGTCGAAGGCCACGCCGGCAGGATCCGCTCCTACCCGATAGGCGACAAGCGCGCCCTCGTCTTCCTGGGCCGCACCCACTTCTACGAGGGCCACGGCGTGGCCGCCGTCGCCCACGGCGTCCGCACCGCGATCGCCGCCGGCTGCAAGACCATCGTGCTCACCAACGGCTGCGGCGGGCTCCGCCCCGGCATGCGGCCCGGCCAGCCGGTGCTGATCAGCGACCACATCAACCTCACCGGCTGCTCCCCGGTGGTCGGCGCCAACTTCGTCGACCTCACCGACCTCTACTCCCCGCGCCTCCGCGCGCTCTGCAAGGAGATCGACGGCAGCCTCGAAGAGGGCGTCTACGTGCAGTTCCCCGGCCCGCACTACGAGACGCCGGCGGAGATCAACATGGTGCGCGGCTGGGGCGCCGACCTGGTCGGCATGTCCACCGCGCTGGAGGCCATCGCGGCCCGCGAAGCAGGCGCCGAGGTGCTCGGCATCTCGCTGGTCACCAACCTCGCCGCCGGTATGACCGGGGAGCCGCTCAGCCACGAGGAGGTGCTCCAGGCCGGACGGGACTCCGCAGGCAGGATGGGCACCCTCCTCGCCCGGGTGCTGAGCCGAATCTGATCCGTATGGATCAACCGGTGCCGGCTGCCGGATAGTCGGGCCGTGAGCCGGGCAGAGGACGACCACGAGCCCACCACGTCCGGGCGGAGCGCACACGAACGGCGCGGAGCCGTGCCCTGCCGCGCCCGGTGCGCCCCCTCACCACACAGGAGCATCACCGTGCCGAGCGAAACAGCGGACCTGATCCGCCGGGCCCGCGTCTGGCTGGACGAGGACCCCGACCCGGAGACCCGCGCGGAGCTGGCCCGGCTCATCGAGGCCGACGACGCCGAGGCGCTCTCCGAACGCTTCGCCGGAACCCTGCGGTTCGGTACCGCCGGGCTCCGCGGCGAGCTCGGCGCGGGGCCGATGCGGATGAACCGCGCGGTGGTGATCCGCGCCGCCGCGGGTCTCGCCGGCTACCTCACCAAGCGGCCCGAAGGGGCCGGCGGCATGGTCGTCATCGGGTACGACGCCCGCTACCGCAGCTTCGACTTCGCACGGGACACCGCCTCGGTGCTGGCGGGGGCCGGCCTGCGCCCCGTGCTGCTCCCGCGCCCGCTGCCCACCCCCGTGCTCGCCTTCGCCATCCGCCACCTCGGCGCGGTCGCCGGGGTGGCCGTCACCGCCAGCCACAATCCCCCGCGGGACAACGGCTACAAGGTCTACCTCGGCGACGGTTCCCAGATCGTGCCGCCGGCGGACACCGGAATCGCCACGGAGATCGCCGCCGTCGGCCCGCTGTCCGGCGTACCGATGCCGGAGTCCGGCTGGGAGACCCTCGGCGAGGAGATCGTCGAGGCGTACCTGGCCCGCGCGGGCCAGGTACTCACCGCCGGCTCCCCGCGCGGCGTGGAGACCGTCTACACCCCGCTGCACGGAGTCGGCCGGGACACCCTGCTCGCGGCTTTCGCCCGGGCCGGGTTCCCCGCGCCGACCGTCGTACCGGAGCAGGGCGAACCTGACCCGGCCTTCCCCACGGTCGCCTTCCCCAACCCGGAGGAGCCGGGGGCGATGGACCTCGCCTTCGCCGCCGCCCGCAGCCGGGGCGAGGCCTCGGCCCCCGACATCGTCATCGCCAACGATCCGGACGCCGACCGGCTGGCGGTGGCCGTCCCCGACCCCTCGGCCGAGGGCGGCTGGCGCATGCTCCGCGGTGACGAGGTCGGCGCCCTGCTCGCCACCCACCTGGTCCACAAACGGGCCGGCGGCACCTTCGCGGCCAGCATCGTCTCCTCGTCCCTGCTGTCGCGCATCGCCGCCGCGGCGGACCTCCCCTACGACGAGACACTCACCGGCTTCAAGTGGCTGGCCCGGGTGGAGGGGCTGCGCTACGCCTATGAAGAGGCGCTCGGCTACTGCGTCGACCCCGAGGGGGTCCGCGACAAGGACGGCATCACCGCCGCGCTGCTCTTCGCCGAACTGACCGCCGAACTGAAGGCCACCGGCCGCACCGTGAGCGACCTGCTGGACGACATCGCCGTCGAGTACGGGCTGCACGCCACCGACCAGCTCTCCGTCCGGGTCGAGGACCTCGCGGAGATCACCGCCGCCATGCGGCGGCTGCGTCAGGAGCCGCCGATCACCCTCGCCGGCCTCTCCGTGGTCTCGGCCGAGGACCTCACCCACGGCACCGACCGGCTGCCACCCACCGACGGCCTGCGGTACACGCTGGGCGAGGACACCGGTCGCTCCGGTCCTGGGGCCGAGCACAGCGTCCGGCAGGCGAGGGTAGTCGTCCGTCCCAGCGGCACCGAGCCGAAGCTCAAGTGCTACCTGGAGGTCGTCGTCCCCGTCGCCTCGGGTACCGAGTTGGCCGAGGCCCGGCAGACCGCGGCCCGGGCGCTCCAGGCTCTGCGGAGGGACCTGGGTCGGGCCCTCCGGCTGTGAACCCGGCCCGCGCCCACCACCTCCGGCCCGCTCCGGCGCTCCTCGGCTACCTCGCCGTACGGCTGCTCGCCGTCGCGGTCCTGGGGGTCTGGGCAGCGCGGAGCGGGCACGGGCTCTGGACCGAGCTCACCGGCCGGTGGGACTCCCTCTGGTACCGGTCGATCGCCACCGGCGGCTACGACACGGCGGCGGCCGTCGGTGACGGCTACACCAACCTGGCGTTCTTCCCGCTCTACCCCGGCCTGACCCGCTTCGCCGATCAGCTCCTCCCCGGGTCCGCGGCGGGCGCGGGCCTGGCCGTGTCCGTCCTCGCCTCGCTCCTCGCCGCCTGGGGGATCTTCGCGGTGGGCGAGCTGCTCTACGGGCGCCGGGCGGGCGTCGTACTCACCCTGCTGTGGGCCGTCGGACCGGTCGCCGTCATCCAGTGGACGAACTACACCGAGTCGCTGTTCACGGCGCTGGCCGCCTGGGCGCTCTACGCGGTGCTGACGGGGCGGTGGCTCTGGGCCGGGGTACTGGCGCTGCTGGGCGGGCTGACCCGGCCGACCGGCATCGCCATCGCGGCCGCCGTCTCGGTGACCGCCGTTCTCGCGGTCCTCCGGCGCCGGGCGGGTCGGCGGGCCGCCGTGGCCGCCGTCATCGCACCGTTGGGCTGGGTCGGGTTCATCGGCTGGGTGGGCTGGCGCGTGGGGCGGTGGGACGGCTACTTCTCGGTGCAGCGCGCCTGGTCGAGCCAGTGGGACTTCGGGGCGAAGACCGCGCGGTCCGCGTGGGCCTCCCTCACCGGGGCCGGCCCCTCGGCCTACCTGATCGTGGTGACCGCCGTCCTCGTCCTCTCACTGGTGCTCTACGCGCTCTCCCTGGCGCAGCGGCAGCCGTTGCCGCTGCTCGTCTTCAGTGGGGTCCTGCTGCTGCTCGTGCTGGGCGACGGCGGTTACTACGCCCCCCGGGCGCGCTTCCTGATGCCCGCCTTCCCGCTGCTGCTGCCGCTCGCCACGGCCGTCGCCGCACGGCCGCGGGCGGCGGCGCTGGCCATCGCCCCGGCGGCCCTGGGCTCGGCGGCCCTCGGCGGGTACCTGATGTTCGTCTACCCCGGGGCGCCCTGAACCGCCTCCCCAGGGGCGCCGCGCGCCCTCCGGCGCGACGCGCGGCCGGCGGCCGGCCGTCAGATCACGGCGAGGACCACGAACAACACCAGACCCACCACGCTCGGCACGATCACCTCGTAGGACCACCGCACCTCGGGCTGCCCCTGGGCCGCCTCGTCTGACCGGTGCCGCTCGGCCAGCTCGCGCAACTCGGCCACCGCCTGGTCCGCCGGGGCGCGGCGAGCGGCGTCGGTGACGTCCGGGCTGACGGAGGTGCGGTTGGAGAAGTCCTCCACCGCGGCCCGGGCCGCCTTGCGCGAGGCCTTCTTACGGGCCCTCAGCGACACCGGGATGGACCAGAGCTGGTACTTGTCGCTGTCGGTGAAGACCTCGCTGGTGTAGCTCGCCCGGACGTCCTCGACCGCCCCCCAGGGGAGCGTGATGACCCGGAAGGGGTTCCGGATCCGGAGCCGTTCCGCTCCGGCGAAGACCGCGGGCCGCAGGGTGAAAGCGATCAGCAGCGGCACCACGCACAGCAGGCCGGCCAGCGCCAGCCAGGGCACCCGCCCGGTGCCGCGCACCACCGCGTCCCCACCCAGCCAGCCGGCCAGCACAAGCAGCGCCACCCCGCCCACCAGGGCGGACGGCGAGCGGTAGACGCGGTCGTCGTAGGTCGGCTCGGGGGAGTTGTCGGGGCTCGTCATGGGGCCGATTCTGCCCGACCTCCGAAGACCGCGACGTTGCGGTCCGGCATCGATCGGGGCCCGCGCCGGAGAGCCGGGGCCGCCCCGGCGGCTACCATGAGAGCGGTACGGGGGGATGACAGCTTGCTACGCGCGTAGATACACTCCCAAGGTGACCATGCCCACTGTTCCCGCATACGGCAGCGAAGCCGCCGAGCGCCTGGCGTCCATGGCGGACGTGACCGCCTCGGACGCCGCGCTGCGCCGCTTCCTGCACGGCCTGCCGGGCGTCGACGCGGTCGGTCTGCAAGCCCGTGCAGCCGCCCTCGGCACTCGCTCGATCAAGACCACGGCGAAGGCCTACGCCATCGACCTGGCGATCTCGATGATCGACCTGACGACCCTGGAGGGCGCGGACACCCCGGGCAAGGTCCGGGCACTCTGCGCCAAGGGCGTCCACCCCGACCCGGGCGACCGCTCCGTACCCAGGGTCGCCGCCATCTGCGTCTATCCGGACATGGTGGCCACCGCCAAGGAGGCCCTCGCCGCAGCCGGCGGGGCCGACGTCCAGGTGGCCTCCGTCGCGACCGCCTTCCCGGCCGGCCGAGCGGCCCTTCCGGTCAAGCTCGCCGACACCCGGGACGCCGTCGCCGCGGGCGCCGACGAGATCGACATGGTCATCGACCGCGGTGCCTTCCTCGCCGGCCGCTACCTCTCGGTCTTCGAGGAGATCAGGCAGGTCAAGGCGGCCTGCCGACGGCCGGACGGCAGCACCGCGCACCTGAAGGTGATCTTCGAGACCGGCGAGCTCCAGACCTACGACAACGTCCGCCGGGCCTCCTGGCTGGCGATGCTGGCCGGCGCCGACTTCATCAAGACCTCCACGGGCAAGGTCGCGGTCAACGCCACCCCGCCGGTCACCCTGCTCATGCTGGAGGCGGTGCGCGACTTCCACCAGAGCCTGGGGGTGCGTGTCGGGGTCAAGCCCGCCGGCGGCATCCGCACCTCCAAGGACGCGATCAAGTACCTGGTCATGGTCAACGAGACGCTGGGCGACGGCTGGCTGACCCCCGACTGGTTCCGGTTCGGCGCGTCCAGCCTCCTCAACGACCTCCTCATGCAGCGCCAGAAGCTGAGCACCGGGCGCTACTCCGGTCCCGACTACACGACGGTGGACTGACGCCCGATGAGCCAAACGAATCAGATGAGCACCGACAAACAGGCATTCGAGTACGCCCCGGCGCCCGAGTCGCGGTCGATCGTCGACATCGCCCCCTCCTACGGGCTGTTCATCGACGGCGAGTTCCGGGAGGCGGCGGGCGGGCAGGTCTTCAAGACCGTCTCACCCGCCTCCGAGGAGGTGCTCGCCGAGGTCGCCCTGGCCGACGCCGAGGACGTGGACGCCGCCGTCCGCGCGGCCCGGAAGGCCTTCACCAGCTGGTCGGCGCTGCCCGGCGCGGAACGCGCCAAGTACCTCTTCCGGATCGCCCGGATCATCCAGGAGCGCTCCCGCGAGCTCGCGGTCCTGGAGTCGCTGGACAACGGCAAGCCGATCCGCGAGTCGCGGGACTCCGACCTCCCGCTGGTGGCGGCCCACTTCTTCTACTACGCGGGCTGGGCCGACAAGCTCTCCTACGCGGGCTACGGCCGCGATCCGCGACCGCTGGGTGTGGCCGGGCAGATCATCCCCTGGAACTTCCCACTGCTGATGCTCGCCTGGAAGATCGCCCCGGCGCTCGCCACCGGCAACACCGTGGTGCTCAAGCCCGCCGAGACCACTCCGCTCTCAGCGCTCTTCTTCGCGGACATCTGCCGTCAGGCCGGGCTCCCCCGCGGTGTCGTCAACATCATCACCGGAGCCGGCGCCACCGGTTCCCAGTTGGTGGAGCACGAGGGCATCGACAAGATCGCCTTCACCGGTTCGACCGGGGTGGGGAAGAGCATCGCCCGGGCGGTCGCCGGCACCGACAAGCGGATCACCCTCGAACTGGGCGGCAAGGCGGCGAACATCGTCTTCGACGACGCCCCCCTGGACCAGGCCGTCGAGGGCGTCGTCAACGGCATCTTCTTCAACCAGGGGCACGTCTGCTGCGCCGGTTCCCGACTGCTGGTGCAGGAGTCGGTGGCCGAGGAGTTGCTGGACTCCCTCAAGCGGCGGATGGCCACCCTGCGCGTGGGTGACCCCCTGGACAAGAACACCGACATCGGTGCCATCAACTCGCCGGAGCAGCTGGCCCGGATCCGGGCGCTGGCGGAGGCGGGCGAGGCCGAGGGCGCCGAGCGCTGGTCCCCGGCGTGCGAACTGCCGTCCACCGGCTACTGGTTCGCGCCCACCCTCTTCACCGGTGTGACCCAGGCGCACCGGATCGCCCGGGAGGAGATCTTCGGCCCGGTGCTCTCCGTGCTGACCTTCCGCACCCCGGCGGAGGCGGTGGAGAAGGCCAACAACACCCCGTACGGGCTGTCGGCCGGTGTCTGGACGGAGAAGGGCTCACGCATCCTGTGGATGGCGGACCAGCTCCGGGCCGGCATCGTCTGGGCCAACACCTTCAACAAGTTCGACCCGGCCTCGCCGTTCGGCGGCTACAAGGAGTCGGGCTTCGGGCGCGAGGGCGGCCGCCACGGTCTGGAGCCCTACCTCGCCCCGGCGAGCCGAGAGGCGGCCGAGAAGTGACTGCGAACGACCGTTTGAGTGTGCTGAAGACCTACAAGCTCTTCGTCGGAGGGAAGTTTCCTCGCTCCGAGAGCGGACGGGTGTACGAGGTGAGCGACAGCAAGGGCAGGTGGCTCGCCAACGCGCCGCTGTCCTCCCGCAAGGACGCCCGGGACGCCGTCCGCGCCGCCCGCAAGGCGTTCGGGGGCTGGTCGGGGGCGACCGCGTACAACCGCGGCCAGATCCTCTACCGGGTCGCCGAGATGCTGGAGGGGCGCCGCGAGCAGTTCACGGCCGAGGTCGCCGACGCCGAGGGGCTGTCGAAGGCCAAGGCGTCCGCGCAGGTGGCGGCCGCCGTCGACCGCTGGGTGTGGTACGCGGGCTGGTCGGACAAGCTCGCGCAGATCGCCGGCTCGGCCAACCCTGTCTCCGGCCCGTTCTTCAACCTCTCAACCCCCGAACCGACCGGCGTGGTGGCGCTGCTGGCACCGCAGCGTTCGTCCTTCCTCGGGTTGGTCTCCGTCCTCGCACCGGCGATCGTCACCGGCAACTCGGTGGTGCTGGTCGCCTCCGAGAGCTCTCCGCTGCCGGCGCTCTCGCTGGCGGAGGTGCTGGCCACCTCGGACGTGCCGGGCGGGGTCGTCAACGTGCTCTCGGGCCGGACGGCGGAGGTGGCGGCGCCGCTCGCCGCCCACCAGGACGTGAACGCGATCGACCTGGCCGGGGCCGCTGAGGACGCCGAGCTGGCCAAGGAGTTGGAGACGGCGGCGGCGGACAACCTCAAACGGGTGCTGCGCCCCTCCGCCACCGACTGGTCCGCCGACCCGGGCACCGAGCGGATGCTGGCCTTCCTGGAGACGAAGACCGTCTGGCACCCGCTGGGGATCTGAGCGGCGGACGCGAGCCGGTGCGGGGGCGGCCCGACCCAGGGCCGCCCCCGCACCGGTGTCTCACCGCGGTCGCCGACGCGGCGACCCGGGTCAGCCCGGCAGCAGCCCGGCCACCGACTTCACCAGCGGCAGTTCGTCGACCGCGGCGCCGTCGGCCAGCGGCTGGGTGACGAGTTGGGTGCCCACCGCGGGGAGGTCGGCCACCTGGGTGCCGACGGAGTTGCTGAGCGGGTCAACTCCGGTACCGGCGAGCGGATTGGGCCGCAGGTGCTTGACCGGACCGAGGGCACCGCCCAGCACGTGCGGCAGCGCCCCCGTCACCGTGCTCGTCGGATCGTTCAGCATCGCGCCGTCCAGTTCGCCCACCGGCGTCCGGATCGGTTCCGCCGCGGTCGCGGCGGGCTCGGCGGTCGCCGCGCTGGCGGCCCCCGCCGTGCCGAGCGCGGCCCCGGTCGCGGCCACGAACAGCCCCGCGCGCAGGAGCGCTCGGGGGAACTTCGATGCCTTGGGTCGAGCGTGGGAGGGCATGTTGTCCACCTGCCGTCGGTTTGCTGGCTCATCGTGTTCGGACGGACACGGATCGTAGCCGAGGCCGGCGGGGCAAATCCAATGCCGTACCCAGCGGGTCAAAACCCCTCGGGGATGCCCGACAATGGTTTCCCGTGAGTTCCCAACGCTCCCCCCTCGTCATCCTCCTGGCCGGCCCATCCGGCTCCGGCAAGTCATCTCTCGCCGAGCGGACCGGGCTTCCCGTGCTCCACCTGGACGACTTCTACAAGGACGGTGACGACCCGACCCTCCCGGAGCTGCCGGACGGCTCCGGCGCGGACTGGGACTCGGCCCGCTCTTGGGACGCGGAGGCGGCCGTCGAGGCCATCGAGACCCTCTGCCGCGCCGGCCGGGCGACCGTTCCCCGCTACGACATCTCCGTCAGTTCCCGGATCGGGGAAGAACTTCTCGACCTCGGCCGCGCACCGGTGTTCGTGGCCGAGGGCATCTTCGCCGCCGACATCGTCGACGCCTGCCGGGAACGCGGGCTGCTCGCGGACGCCCTGTGCCTGCGCGGGCGTCCGTCCACCACCTTCCGCCGGCGGCTGCTGCGCGACCTGCGGGAGGGACGCAAGTCCGTCCCGGTGCTGCTGCGGCGCGGCTGGCGGCTGATGCGCTCGGAGCCGGGCATCGTGGCCCGGCAGACCGCGCTGGGGGCCCGCCCCTGCGGCAAGCGGGAAGCTCTCGCACGGATAGCGGCCGCCCGCCCCGCCGACGCCCCCACGGCGATCCCCGGCCCCCGGAGCGGGCTGCGGGAAGGCGGTCGCCCGGTGGAAACCGCGGACGGCGGCCGGGACAGCCGTGCCGAGCGGGCCGGAGGCTCGGTACCGGCCGACGCCTGAGGCGCCCGGAACCGGTACGCCCGCACGGCGAGAGCGGGATCGAACAGACCCCCCCGGCCGTTCGATCCCGCTCTTCCCCCCGTGCGCCGCCCCCGACGGCGCCCCCCGTTGCCTCCCCCGTCCCCCCGGACCTTCAGGCGACCAGTTCGCCGAAGGACTCCTCCCGGTCACGGCCGCGGCTGAGCACCTCGTCGTCGCGCAGCCTGCGCAGCGAACGCCAGATGCTGCTCTTGACCGTTCCGACGCTCATATTGAGAATGTCCGCGATCTCCGGGTCCGTACGTCCCTCGTAGTAGCGCAACACCAGCATGGTGCGCTGGAGTTCGGGTAGCCGGGCCAGCGCCTGCCAGAGCACGGCGCGCAGTTCCGTGCCGCGCATCGCGTCCTGGTCGCCGGCTGTCTCCGGCAGCTCCTCGGTGGGGTACTCGCTGAGTTTCCGCCGCCGCCAGGCGCTGATGTGGAGGTTGGTCATGGTGCGCCGCAGATAGCCGCCGACCGCCGCCTTGTCGCTGATCCGCTCCCACGCCCGGTAGGTGGAGAACAACGCGCTCTGCAGCAGGTCCTCGGCCTCGAATCGGTCCCCGGTCAGGTGGTAGGCGGTCGCGTACAGGGAGGCGCGACGCTCCCTGACATAGGCGGTGAACTCCGCCTCGGTCAGGCTGCCCCGCTCCTCCCGGTACGCACCTCCCCCGTGCCCCCCGGCCTTTCCGCCCTTCCCCTCCGCCACCGCGTCAATCGCCACCACGTAGGGCTGGCGCTGACGCCCGGTGCCGCGAGCGCACCCCCGCCCGCTCACGGCACCGGACTTCTCCGGGCTCCGCCCCGTCGAGCAGGGGCGCACATGAAGAACTGCGCTGGTCTTGCCGGTGTGCAGTGTGTTCATCCCGCGCCCCCGTCGCTGGAGCCTGTCGCCTAGCTCTCCGGACCCCTGTCCATCCGGTGCGATACAGACTGCCGCCCCAGTTTCATCGGGCTGTCAGACGCCTGTCACAGGCCTGTCACAGGCGTAGGCCCGGTCCGGCTGTCGAACTCGAAGGCCTCTTGGGCCAGAATGACCCCCGTGCCTTCCCTGTTGCTGATTGAGGACGACGACGCCATCCGTACGGCCCTCGAACTCTCCCTGACCCGCCAGGGCCACCGTGTGGTGGCCGCGGCGACGGGCGAGGAGGGCCTGAGCCTGCTGCGCGAGCGCAGGCCCGATCTGATCGTGCTGGACGTGATGCTTCCGGGGATCGACGGGTTCGAGGTGTGCCGCCGGATCAGGCGCACCGACCAGCTGCCGATCATCCTGCTGACCGCGCGCAGCGACGACATCGATGTCGTGGTGGGGCTCGAGTCCGGGGCGGACGACTACGTGGTCAAGCCCATCCAGCCGCGGGTGCTCGACGCCCGGATCCGCGCGGTCCTGCGCCGCGGCGAGCGGGAGTCGAACGACGCGGCGGCCTTCGGCAGCCTGGTCATCGACCGGTCGGCGATGACCGTGACCAAGAACGGCGAGGAGTTGCAGCTGACGCCGACCGAGCTGCGGCTGCTGCTGGAGCTGAGCAGGCGGCCCGGGCAGGCGCTGTCCCGGCAGCAGTTGCTGCGGCTGGTCTGGGAGCACGACTACCTGGGGGACTCCCGGCTGGTCGACGCCTGTGTGCAGCGGCTGCGCGCCAAGGTGGAGGACGTGCCGTCCGCGCCGACGCTGATCCGCACCGTCCGCGGCGTCGGCTACCGGCTGGACGCCCCGCAGTGACCAGACGCCCCGGCCGGGTCCTGCGTTGGAGCGGCGGACTGCTCCGGCTGACGAGCCTCCGGCTGCGCCTGGTGGCCGTCTTCGCCCTCGTCGCGCTGACCGCCGCCGTGTCCGCCTCGGGCATCGCCTACTGGCTCAACCGGGACGCGGTGCTGACCCGCACCCAGAACGCCGCGCTCAACGATTTCCGCAAGTCCCTCGCCGACAACGCCGGCTCGCTCCCGATACGGCCGCCCTGCGGGCAGCTGAAGGCCGCCGCCCACCGGATGGCGGGCACCACCCAGCACTACGAGGTGCTCCTCATCGACCGGCAGGAGAACGGCAGCGACTGCGCGGCGCCCTCCAAGGCGGCGAAGTTCTCCCTCCGGACCGTTCCCCGGACGCTGCGCATCGCGGTGAACAAGCGGCGTTCGGCCGATGACGACGGCGGGGACGGACTGCCCTACCACCTGTACTGGCAGCGGATCGTTCTCGACGACGAGCCGTACCTGGTCGGCGGGGCCAAGGTGATCGGCGACGGCCCGACGGGCTACATGCTGAAGTCGCTCGCCTCCGAACGGGACGATCTGAACTCGCTGGCCTGGTCGCTGGGGATCGCCACGGCGCTGGCGCTCATCGGCTCGGCGCTGCTCGCGCAGGCCGCGGCTTCGACGGTGCTGCGCCCGGTGCAGCGGCTCGGCGAGGCGGCGAGGCGGCTGGGCGAGGGGAAGCTCGACACCCGGCTGCAGGTCTCCGGCACCGACGAGCTCGCCGACCTTTCACACACCTTCAACAGCGCCGCCGCCTCCTTGGAGAAGCGGATGGAGGTGCTGAGCGCCCGGGAGGAGGCGAGCCGTCGCTTCGTCGCCGACATGTCACACGAGTTGCGGACCCCGCTGACCGCGATCACCGCGGTGACGGAGGTGTTGGAGGAGGAGTCGGACAACCTCGACCCCATGATCGAGCCCGCGGTGCGGCTGGTGGTGGACGAGACCCGGCGGCTGGGCGACCTGGTGGAGAACCTCATGGAGGTCACCCGCTTCGACGCCGGCACCGCCCGACTCGTCCTGGACGACGTGGACATCGCGGACATGGTGACGGCCTGCATCGACGCCCGCGCCTGGTTGGACGCGGTCGAGCTCGACGCCGAACGCGGCATCGTCGTCCGGGTCGACCCCCGCCGGCTCGACGTCATCCTGGCCAACCTGATCGGGAACGCGCTCAAACACGGCGGCTCCCCGGTGCGGGTCTCGATCCGCACCGACGCGGAGTCGCTGCGGGTGGAGGTCCGGGACCACGGCCCGGGTATCCCGGAGGAGGTCCTGCCGCACGTCTTCGACCGCTTCTACAAGGCCAGCGCCTCCCGGCCGCGTTCCGAGGGGAGCGGCCTCGGCCTGTCCATCGCCGTGGAGAACGCGCACATCCACGGCGGCGAGATCACCGCGGCGAACTCGCCCGAGGGAGGCGCGGTCTTCACCCTGCGACTGCCGTTGGACGCCTCCCCACTCGAACTCGGGCCGACCCGGAACGACCAGAAACAGGACCCGCAGTGAACACCCCAATCCGACGCCGAAGGCCGCAGCGCTCGGGCCGGCTGGTGGCCGCCGCGGCCTCGGCGCTCCTCCTGGCCACGGCGGGCTGCGGGATACGCGGCACGTCGATGCCGGTGGACGCCGGCCCCGCCCCCTCCCGGGTGTCCTGCGACACGCCCGAGGACGACCTCTCGACCCCCCTCCCGCCGAAGGAGGCCCGGATCAAGGTCTATCTGGTGTGCAGTGCGCAGCTGCGGCCGGTGCCGCGGGCGGTGCGGCTCCCCGAGACCGGCTCCACCGGGCAGGAGCGAATACGGACCGCGCAGACCCTGCTGGCCACCCTGAAGGACCGCCTCACCGAGGATGAGGACCGCGGCGGCTTCACCTCCGAGGTACCGCTCGACCTCGCGGTGGCCGGCCCCGCGGAGCAGGACCCGCCGGGTACCCTCCGCCTGAACCGGCTGCCGGACGATCTGCCGCCCTACGCACTGGGCCAGCTGATATGCACCCTCAGCGGCACGGCCGCCTCGGCGGACGGGTCCACGGTGGTGCTCGGCGGCCCCGATGACAGCGCTCCGGAGGAGTACTCGTGCAGCGAGCAGCTCCGGTTCCACCCGGAGACGGCCGCGTCCCTGGGGCGGTCGGTGGGCTGACCGGCGTCCGGCGGTTCGGAGAGTGACCCGCGCAACAACAGGTTCCGCGGTGGCGCAGGAACCGGCGGCTCCGCGGAGGGCGTCCATGTTGGCGTGCAGCGTCATGGCTCCGGCGATAGTGCCACCTTCCACTTCCGCGCGGCGGGCTCCGTCTTCCTCCTCGCGCATCTGCTGTTCGTCGGCTGGCTGACGCTGCGGCCACTGTCGGTGCCGTGGGTGACGGCGACGAATCTGCGCCCGCTCGCCACCATCCAGGCGGAGCTGGAGCTGGGCCCCTGGACCGCGCTCCGCCACCTGGGCGGGGATCTGCTGCTCCTGGCACCGCTCGGCGTGCTGCTGCCGATGGCCGCCGGACGGCTGCTCAACCGCGGGCCGGCCCTCTTCCTGCGCACCGTGCTGCTCGGCGCACTGGTGTCACTCGGCACGGCGGTACTCCACGTCAACGTCGCGGGCCGGACCTTCGACGTGGACTCGCTTCTGCTGAACACCGCCGGGGTGGCGCTCGCCCACCTGCTGCTCATCCCACCGGCCCGGGCCTGGTTCCGGGCACGGCTGCGCCGCTCGGAGCAGCGCGGCGGAGCCCGCTCCCGGGAGGAGCCGGCCGGCGAGGCGACGACACTGCCCAGCATCGGGCTGGCCCCCTGAGCGCGCCCCGGCGACAGCGCGCGGGCACGGATCGGCGCCCGGCGGCGGATCCGCCACCGATCCTCCAGAATGGATGACGGAGGACGGAAAGCGACATTTCCCCTGCGGTTGCCGAAGGAGCCCTCATGACTGCTCTGGCCCGTCCGAGAGAAGGCCGCATGATCGGCGGTGTCTGCTTGGCGCTCGCGGAACGCTTCGACGTTCCCGTCACGACGGTACGGGTGGCCTTCCTCGTCTCGTGCCTGCTGCCGGGGCCACAGTTCCTGATCTACATCGCGCTGTGGATCCTGCTGCCCTCCGAGCGGCGGTGAGGCGGCGAGGGTGAGGCGGCGACGACGCCCCCGCCGCAGCTCAGGCCTTCGCCAGCTTGGCGAGTTGCTTGTCCAGCAGGGACTGGGGCAGATCGGCCGGCTTACCGTCGGCGCCGCTCCCGACGAAGACCGCCACGGTCGAGCCCGCGCGTGCGACGACCACCTTCAGCGCCCACTCGGAGTCCTTGCCGTCGACCGTCGCGGTGTACGCCATGGTCTCGTCACCCGTGGTGTGCGCGTCGGCCGGGCTGATCTCGCTGTACCGGCTGGTCTCCCCTTCGGCGGAGACCTCGAAGCCGTCGGCGCACTTCGGCACGGCCGCCTTGAGGTCGCGGAGCAGTTCCACACTTCCGCCGCGGGTCGCGAGGAGTGCCACGGACACCGACTGCCCCGGCTTGGCACCGGCCACCGGCCGTAGCGTCCTACGGGTGACGTTCCGGGTGTCCTTGATGGGCCGCTCGACGCCGGCCACCAGGATCGAGGCGCACTCAGCACGGTCGGCCTTTGCCTTGGGGGCCGGCCGCCACTCCGCCTCCGACGGCTCGTCCGCGTCGCCCTCCTCGCCCTCCGTCTCGTCCTCTTCGGCCGCTCCCGGGGGCTCCACCGTGAAGCCCTTGAGCTCTCCCTCGGCGATGATGGCCTTCTCCAGCTGCGCGGTGCTCAGCACCGGCCCGCTCTCCTTCAGCCCGTTCCGGGCCCGGTCGGCCTCCGCTCCGGGCTCCTCGCCGGAGTCCGAGCCACCGCCACAGGCCGCGGCCAGGAGCAGCGCCGGAACGGCGAGGAAGACCCGGAGCCTCGATGCCTTGTTCCGCATGTGCAAGTTCCCCCAGCGTGTCTGCGCGCTTGACCACTGACGTGATCGTGGCACACCACGCTACGGGGAGCGCATCCGGATCCGGATGCGCTCCCCGTACGATCGGTCCGGCCTGGCGGCCGTCCAGTGCCCTCAGCCGAGCAGGCCGCCCACCGGAAGACCCCCCAGCAGCCCGCCGAGCAGTTCCTGCGGCCCTCCGCCCTGCCCTCCGAGCAGTCCGTCCAGCGGCCCGGCCGCCGGCAGCCCGCCGTTCTCCTGCTGGGCGGCGGGCAGCAGGGCATCGGTGGCGCTCCCCGGCGTCGACTGGCCCTCGCCCAGCGCGCTCGCCTCCCCCACCGGCAGGGTCTTGTTCAGCTCGGCCGGCAGCGTGCGGACGGTGTCGGCGGGTGCTGCTGCGGCTGCGCCGGCGGCGACGATGGTGAAGGCGGCACCGAGAGCGGCGGCACCCAGAATCCTGACGGTTCCCTGCTTCATCGAACGACATCCTCGTAGTGGGGGATACGGAGCGGCGCCACGGCCAGCACTCCGACCAGAGCGTGACCGTGGATCACCGAACGTAGTCATACGTCTCGGTATGCCGCAAACATCCGCCTTCCCGGCGGCGGCCGCAGGGAGTCGGGCCGCCACCGCCCGGCGTCAGCTCTGCGCGCCCCCGGAGTCGCTGGTCACAGCGGTCCGCCGGAACAGCCAGGCCGATTTCAGTTCCGCGTAGCCGGGCTTGATCACGTTGTTGATCATCGCCAGACGTTCATCAAAAGGAATGAAGGCGGATTTCATCGCATTGACGGTGAACCACTGCATGTCATCGAGCGTGTACTTGAACGTCCGCACCAGGTGCTCGAACTCCGCGCTCATGCTCGTACCGCTCATCAGCCGGTTGTCCGTGTTGACGGTGGCTCGGAAGTGCAGCCTCCGGAGCAGCCCGATGGGGTGCTCGGCGTAGGAGTCGGCCGCACCGGTCTGGAGGTTGGAGGTCGGGCAGAGCTCCAGCGGGATCCGCTTGTCCCGCACGTAGCCCGCGAGCCGGCCGAGCTTGACGCTGCCGTCCTCGGCGACCTCGATGTCGTCGATGATCCGGACCCCGTGCCCGAGCCGGTCCGCCCCGCACCACTGGAGCGCCTGCCAGATGGACGGCAGCCCGAAGGCCTCACCGGCGTGGATGGTGAAGTGGTTGTTCTCCCGCTTGAGGTACTCGAACGCGTCGAGGTGCCTGGTGGGCGGGTAGCCGGCCTCGGCGCCGGCGATGTCGAAGCCGACCACTCCCTGGTCCCGGTACTGGTTGGCCAACTCGGCGATCTCCAGCGCCCGGGCGGCGTGCCGCATGGCGGTCAGCAGCGCACCGATCCGGATCCGATGGCCGCTCTCCCAGGCCCGCCGCTCCCCTTCCCGGAAGCCCTCGTTGACCGCCTCCACGACCTCCTCGAGGCTGAGGCCGCCCTCCAGGTGCTGCTCGGGGGCGTACCGCACCTCCGCGTAGACGACGCCGTCGGCCGCGAGGTCCTCCGCGCACTCCGCGGCGACCCGGAACAGCGCGTCCCGGCTCTGCATGACCGCACAGGTGTGGGCGAAGGTCTCCAGGTACCGCTCCAGGGACCCGGAGTCCGCGGACTCACGGAACCAGCGGCCCAGTTCTCCGGCGTCGTAAGAGGGGAGGGCGCTGTAGCCGGACTGCTCGGCCAGCTCCACGATGCTCGCCGGCCGCAGGCCGCCGTCGAGGTGGTCGTGGAGCAGGACTTTCGGCGCTCGGCGGATCTGCTCACTGTCCGGGGTGGGGAGAATCTGGCTCGTCATCTCCGGAACTCTACCCTCCTACGCGCGTAGATCACCTCCCCGCGGAGCCGATACGGAAAGGTGATCGACGAGTGCGGTGTGGTCTCGACCACCTTCTGAGATCGTTTGCCCATGGCTGAGCGAGCAGTGCCGACGGCGGCGGCCCGGTTGGGCCGGCCACTGGGGGACGTGGTGAGCGCGGACGGGGTCCGCGGCGTGGTGCTCCTACTGCCCGGCGGGGAAGCCGCCGGCACCCGACCGCCCTCCGCTCTCGCCCTGGCCGCCGCCCGCCCGCTCGCCCGCCGACTGGCCCGGGCCGGCCGCGAGCACGGTCTCGTCGCCCACGTCGTCCACTACCGCCACCGCGGCTGGAACGCCGACCACCCGGTGGCCGACGCCGCCTGGGCCGCCGACGAGGTCGCACGGCGCTACGGCTCCGTCCCCGTCTGCCTCGCCGGTACGGGCATGGGCGCCCGGGCCGCGCTCAGAGCGGCGGGGCACGCCTCGGTCCGCTCGGTACTCGCGCTGGCCCCCTGGCTGACCGCCGGCGAGGAGCCGGTGAAGCAGTTGGCCGGCCGGCGCGTCCTGATCGCCCACGGCACCGACGACGAGCGGACCGACCCGGAGTTGTCCTACCGGCTCGCGGAGCGCGTCAAGAAGATCAACCAGGACGTCTGCCGCTTCGAGATCCACACCGACACCCACCGGCTGCGCCGGTACCGCTCGGAAATCGCGGCGCTGGCGGCCGACTTCGCCCTCGGCAGCCTCTTCGGCCGCCCCTTCTGCCGACCGGTGTCCGATGCCCTGGCGGCCGCTCCGCCGCTGGGCCTCCGCATGCCGCTGGCCCAGGGTTTCGGCACCACGCTGCACGGCTGAGGCACGCTCAACGCGGCAGCAGCCGACCCCGCCTGGAGAGCAGGAACTGCTTGAAAGCCGCCACCGGCGGGGTGTCCGGATGCCCGTCCAGCCACGCCACCCCGATCTCCCGGACCGCCCGCGGCGCGGTAACCGCCAACTCGACCACCCCCGGCCTCGGCGCCGTCGGCGGCGGCAGCAGCGCGACCCCGAGGCCGGCGGCCACCAGGCCCCGCAGCGTCTCCGCCTCCTCCCCCTCGAACGCGATCCGCGGGGCGAACCCGGCCTCCCGGCAGAGCGCGTCGGTGATCCGCCGCATCCCGTAGCCCGGCTCCAGGGTGACGAAGGACTCCTCGGCCGCCTCCGCCAGCCGCACCCGCTTGCGGCCGGCCAACCGGTGGTCGTCCGGTACCACCAGCCGCAGCCGCTGCTCGTCCAGCCGGCGCGCGACGAGATCGGGATCCTCCGGCAGCGGAGAGGTGAGACAGAGGTCCAGACTGCCCTCGCGCAGCCGCTGGAGCATCGCCTCACCGTAGTTCTGGATGAGTTGGAAACGGATGCGCGGGTGCTCCGCCCGGAAGGCCCGGATCAATCCGGGCACCATCTCCGATCCGAGGGTGTGCAGGAAGCCGAAGGCCACCTGCCCGCCGGCCGGGTCCGCGTCCGCCCGCACCTTCTCGGCCGCCCGCTCCACCTCGGCCAGCGCCCGCTCGACCGAACCGAGGAAGGTACGCCCGGCCGGGGTGAGTGAGACGGTGCGGCCGTGGCGGGCGAAGAGCGCCACCCCGAGGTCCTCCTCCAGCCGCGCCATGCCCCGGCTCAGGGTGGACTGCGGCACACCGAGGTCGCCCGCCGCACGGGTCACGTGCTCGTGCCGGGCCACCCCGGCGAACTGCGCCAGTCGCGGCGCCAACAGAGCCGACCAGGACTCGGCGTCCAGTTCCGCCCTGGAGCGCGGCCGGCTGTCCCGCACACCGTTCCCCGATGTGGTGGAGTTGTCTTTTTCGTTGCGGTTCAGTGACAGGCCCTTCCGTGAACTGGGATCATGCGCCCTTGGAACGATTATGCCAAGTTCATGCATTGGACGCATGAAACGGCAACCTCTTACCTTCGTCGCATGCCTTCTGTTGATACCGGGGCGTCCACCAGCCATGTGGGCGCCTCCTCCGCCTCCGTCCCTCCGAACGACCCCGAGGCAACCAAGCTGCGCCCGGGCGGCCCCGGCTACCGCCGGATGACCTTCGCCCTCTTCGCGGCCGGAGTCGTCACCTTCGCACTCCTCTACTCCACCCAGGCCCTGCTGCCGGCGATCTCCGCCGGCCTCGGAGCCACCCCCGACCAGGCCAGTTGGACGGTCTCCGCCGCCACCGGCGCGCTGGCCCTCGCCGTACTGCCGCTCAGCGCGCTCTCCGAGCGCTTCGGACGGCGCCGGATGATGACCCTCTCGCTGACCGCCGCCACCCTCGTCTCCCTCCTCATGCCGTTCGCACCGGCCCTCGGCTGGCTGGTCGCCCTGCGTGCCCTGCAGGGCCTCGCCCTCGCCGGTGTCCCCGCCTCCGCCATGGCCTACCTGGCGGAGGAGGTACGGACCCGGGCCCTCGTCGGAGCGGTCGGACTGTTCGTGGCCGGCAACAGCATCGGCGGCATGTCGGGCCGCGTCCTCACCGGCTGGGTCTCCCAGGCGTGGGGCTGGCGGGTCGCCCTGGGCACGGTGGCCGTCCTGGCCGTCATCGCCACCATCGCCTTCCGCCTGCTGCTGCCGCAGGCGCGGCACTTCTCCCCTGCCTCCGCCAGCCCGCGCTCCCTGGCGCGCACCGTCGCCGGACACCTCTCCGACCCGCTGCTCTGCCGGCTCTACGCGATCGGCGCCCTCTTCATGACCGTCTTCGGCGCGGTCTACACCGTGATCGGCTACCGCCTGGTCGGCGATCCCTTCCGGTTGCCGGAAGGCGTGGTCGGATCGATCTTCCTGGTGTACGTGGTGGGCACCGCCTCCTCGGCCGCGGCGGGCAAGCTGGTGGCCCGGCTCGGCCGGCGCGGCGCCCTGTACGCGGCGGTGACGACCACCGCGGCCGGGCTGCTGATCAGCCTCGCGGACTCGGTGACGGCGGTGCTGGCCGGACTGGTGCTGATCACGGGAGGGTTCTTCGCCGGGCACGCCGTGGCCTCCTCCGCGGTGAGCCGGACCGCCAAGCACGGACGGGCGCAGGCCTCGGCGCTCTACCAGTCGGCGTACTACATGGGCAGCAGCCTCGGCGGCACGGTGGGAGCGCTCGCCTTCCACCGTGCCGGCTGGGAGGGGACCGTGCTGCTCGGCCTCGTGGCCGTGCTGGGAGCCGCGGGCGTCACCCTCTACGCGACCCGCCGCGCCATCGTCGAGCGGCGGGCCAAGGTCACCGAACGGGCCCCGGTGCTCTCGGCCGGCTGAGCGCGGGCGAGCCTGCGCGGCGGATGGCTGCTTGGCGGTGGGTTGCTATTGCTGCTGGTGGGTTGCCGGGTGGGTGGTGCGGGGGCGGGTCCTGCGTGGGTGGGGGTGCCGCGACCGTCTATTTACGGGGCCGTCCGGGCCGGTGGGCAGCCTCTCGGTTGGAGAGCCCCGCAAATACACGGCAGCGTCCCGGCACCCCCACCCACTCCGGCCCCACCCCCTCCCGCCGTCGTCCGGCCGCTCCTTGGCCGATCCGTCGCACTCCCAGAACAGGCGGCTCCTCGGACCGCCACCGGCCTCTCGGTCCGAATCTGGGGGAAGTCGATGACGGAATCACCCTGATCGACGCGCGGGAACTGCCCGAGGACCGGATCGACGAGTCCCTCGCCACCGGCGGGAGCGCGTCGGCCTCGTCCACACCGCGCCCGGTTTCCGCAACGCGACCGCAGACTGCTGCACTGGGAGACAGACACGACGGCAGGCACGGACTTCCGAAAGGGCATGGGCTCGACGCCCACACGACCCTGAAAGTCCATGCCTGCCGTACGCTCCGGCCCCGCATCAGTACGACACGCTCAACATGTGACTACGCCGAAGTCCTGTGCGTGACCCCGCAGGTTCTTGCGCCCGTCACCAGTCCTTGCAGGCGGTCCCAAAGATCTGTTGGTTGTCCATACGCTTGATCGACCCGCAGCTTCTGATTCCGACTCCGCCCGCGTACGTGGCGTTGATGCTGAATTTGTGGGTGCAACTGTTACCCGTGCTGCTGCCGCCGCAGATCATCGTGTACGTCTTGGTTGGCGAGGTGGTGGCATAGTAGACGAACTGGTACTCAGCGGGACCTTGGAGTTCCGGGACCCCGTGGATCGTAACCGAGTCGACCTTGTAGCCGCTGCCGAAAATGATCATTTCGACGTTGCCGTCCCGGACCGCGGTGTCGGCGGATGCCGGTGCGGATGCCAGGGCCGCCATCGCCATTGCTCCGATGACGGTACCGATCAGTCGCTTGGCCTTCAATTGCCCACCTCTCGGTTGACCATCAGACGCCGCTTCTCATGAAGGGGCTCGACGAAATTGGACAGTACATGACCGTGCCGGTTTGGGCAGCCGGCAATGGACGAATTCTGGACGCCTTTTTGGCCGCGCCGCTCCGCAGCCGCCGGTCATATGCCTCTGGAATGCCTGCAGTCCTTCCACATGGCCAACCGAGTCCGATTACTGACACATGGTCGCGTTGGGCAGGTTCCGACACAGGACAGGCGTGGACATCCGCAATCGTGGAATTCTCCACGCTCTGCAATCCGGAGAGCCCGTGCGTGCCGACTTCTCCGACCTCTCTTGTTTTGATCAGATCAGACCGCATTCGGAAGATTCGGGGCACAGCCTGCCTCACTACCATTTTTGGAAAAGCAGAATTCCGAGCGGCCGGGCCCTCGATCAGGTGACCCGATAACCCGACGCCCTGAGCACTGTCGGCGATCCGCCCGTGGCGCACCATCCCCGTTGGCGGCACTGCGTCAGGTTTGCGCACTGCACAGCGGAGGGGCATCCGGGTCTGCGCATAACGGGATGTTCCGCAGCGCCGAGATACCGTAGTCGCCATCGTGCACCTGCCAAAAATGACGGGACAACCCTTAAGGTGCGGAGGTGGCTTCAGACAACTACCTCTCGGACCTGTTCTCCCTGGACGGCCGGACCGCTGTGGTGACCGGCGGCAGCTCCGGCATCGGACGCGCCATCGCCGGTGCACTCGCCCGCGCGGGAGCACAGGTCGTGATCGTTGCGCGCAGGGAGACGGACCTGGTCGACGCCGTCGGCGAACTCGTGGCCGACGGCTGTCAGGCGGCCTGGGCGAGTGGCGACCTGAGCACCCGGCAAGGCGTTCGCACGGTGGCCGAGGAGGCCGTCGCCGTGTTCGGCGAACCCGACATCCTAGTCAACTCGGCGGCGATCAACCTGCGGCCGCCGATGGGCGAGCTGAGCGAGGAAGTATGGGACACCACCATGGCGGTGAATCTGGATGCCCCCTTCCTGCTCGGGCAACGCTTCGGTCCCGGGATGGCCGAACGAGGATTCGGACGCATCATCCACATCACCTCCCAACAGGCCCACCGGGCGTCGGTCCAGAGCGGCGCCTACGGGGCCTCCAAGGGTGCGTTGGAGTCACTGGCGCGTTCTCAAGCAGAGGCATGGTCGCCCCACGGTGTCACCTGCAACACACTCGTCCCGGGTTTCGTGAAGACGCCGCTCAACGCCCGGCTGTCGGGCGACCCCGGGAAAGTGGCGGAACTGGCCGCGCGCACGCTGGTGGGGCGTAACGGTCTGGCGGAGGACTTCGCGGGCGCCGCGGTGTTCCTCGCCAGTGCGGCCTCGGCGTATGTCACCGGGCAGTCGATCTTCGTCGATGGCGGTTTCTCGGTTCACTGAGTGCCCTCGTACCCGGCCAGCATCACCCCACCAACCGACGAGGGTCGGTGGATCAGAAGCCAATTCCCCGAATGCCTGCTCATCGACGCGAAGGAGCCGAGCACCCGGCTGTCGACCGCGGGTGGGAGAGCCGCCGCACTGGCCAAGGAGGCATGACGGCCGGACCGGGGCAATTTTTAACGACGGGACGGCGGGACCGGGGCACGACGACGGGACCGAGGCGGGACGACGGGAGGGGGTGGCGCCGGAGTGGGTGGGGGTGCCGGGACGCTGCCGTGTATTTGCGGGGCTCTACAACCAGAAGGATGCCCACCAACCCGCACGGCCCCGTAAATAGACGGTCGCGGCACCCCCACCCACGCAGGAGCCACCCCCGCACCACCCACCCCGCAGGAGCCACCCACCACCAGCAGCAAGCAGCCCCAGTGGAGGGTGGGTTACTCGTTCCTCAGGCGAGGCGGTCCAGAACGATCGGCGACGGCCGGAAATCCGTCCCGGCCGGGGCGATCCGCACCGCGTCGGTGAGCGCTTCGACGGCCAGCGGGAACCTCTCCGGGGTGTCCGTGTGCAGGGTCAGCAGCGGCTGCCCCGCCGTGACCGGATCGCCGGGCTTGGCGTGCATCTCGACCCCCGCCCCCGCCTGCACCGGGTCCTCCTTGCGCGCCCGCCCCGCGCCGAGGCGCCAGGCCGCGACCCCCACCGCGTAGGCATCGAGCGTGGTGAGCACTCCGTCGCTGTCGGCGGTGACGACGTGCTGCTCCCGGGCGCGTGGCAGCGGTGCGTCCGGGTCGCCGCCCTGGGCGCTGATCATGCGGCGCCAGTGGTCCATCGCCGAGCCGTCGGCGAGGGCCTTCTCGGGGTCGGCGTCCGGGAGCCCGGCCGCCGTGAGCATCTCGCGGGCCAGCGCCAGGGTGAGCTCGACGACGTCCTCGGGCCCGCCGCCGGCGAGCACCTCGACGGACTCCCGGACCTCCAGCGCGTTGCCGGCGGTCAGCCCCAGCGGGGTGGACATGTCGGTGAGCAGCGCCACGGTGCGCACCCCGTGGTCGGTGCCGAGGCCGACCATGGTGGCCGCGAGTTCCCGGGCGTCCTCGATGTTCTTCATGAAGGCCCCGGAGCCGACCTTCACGTCCAGGACGAGGGAACCGGTGCCTTCGGCGATCTTCTTGGACATGATGCTGCTGGCGATCAGCGGGATGGCTTCGACCGTGCCGGTCACGTCGCGCAGTGCGTAGAGCTTCTTGTCCGCGGGCGCGAGTCCGTCGCCGGCCGCGCAGATGACGGCACCGACGTCGCGCAGGACGCCCATCATCTCGTCGTTGGAGAGGAGTGCGCGCCAGCCGGGGATCGACTCGAGCTTGTCGAGGGTGCCGCCGGTGTGGCCGAGGCCGCGGCCGGAGAGCTGCGGGACGGCTGCGCCGCAGGCGGCGACGAGCGGGGCGAGCGGGAGGGTGATCTTGTCGCCCACCCCGCCGGTCGAGTGCTTGTCGGCGGTGGGGCGGGTCAGTGAGGAGAAGTCCATCCGCTCACCGGACTCGATCATGGCCGCAGTCCAGCGGGCGATCTCGCCCCGGTCCATGCCGTTGAGGAGGATCGCCATGGCGAGCGCGGACATCTGCTCGTCCGCCACCTCGCCTCGGGTGTAGGCGTCGATGACCCAGTCGATCTGGGCGTCCGTCAGCCGGCCCCGGTCGCGTTTGGCACGGATTACGGAGATGGCGTCCATCAGTTCTTTCCCTGGCGGTTGAGGTCTTCGGCGCCGAAGGCGTCCGGCAGCAGTTCGCTGAGCGGGCGGATCCCGCTGGCGGTGTCCATGAGCAGATCCGGCCCGCCGTGTTCCCACAGCAGTTGTCGGCAGCGCCCGCAGGGCATCAGCAGGCCCCCGTCGCGTCCGCAGCAGGTGAAGGCGGTGAGTCGGCCGCCGCCGGAGGCCACGAGTTCCGAGACCAGACCGCACTCGGCGCAGAGCGCCACCCCGTAGGCGGCGTTCTCGACGTTGCAGCCGCTCACCGTGCGCCCGTCGTCGACCAGTGCGGCCGCTCCCACCGGGAAGCCGGAGTAGGGGACGTAGGCGCGGGTCATCATGGATCGAGCCGCCGCGCGGAGCGCGTTCCAGTCGACGGTCACTTGCCCTGGCCCTTCCGGTAGGCCTTACCGATCGCGGCAGGGAGGCGGAGGCGCTGCGCGAAGAGGGCGAGCACGAGCAGCGTCGTGATGTACGGCGCGGCGCGCACCAGCTCTCCGGGCAGTTCGTCGGTCATCACATACCAGAACACGAGGACGGCGCCGATCCCGGCATTGACGGCGGCGATCGCGTAGCGCTTCCGGTACAGCTTCCACACCGCCAGGCCGAGCGTCACGACGGCCAGCAGGAGCAGCAGCGCGTGCAGCGAGGAGCCGCCGCCGCGGAGTTGGAGGGCGTCGGTGAAGCCGAAGAGCCCGGCGCCCATGGCGAGCCCGCCGGGCCGCCAGTTGCCGAAGATCATGGCGGCTAGGCCGATGTAGCCCCGGCCGCCGGTCTGCCCCTCGTTGTAGATGTGGATGGAGACCAGCGAGAGGAAGGCGCCGCCGAGCCCGGCCAGGCCGCCGGAGATCAGGACCGCGGCGTACTTGTAGGTGTAGACGTTGACGCCGAGGGACTCCGCGGCCGTCGGGTTCTCTCCGCAGGAGCGCAGGCGCAGGCCGAATGACGTGCGCCAGAGCACGAAGTAGCTGCCGACGATCAGGCCGACGGCGAGGATGGTGATCAGCGAGAGGTCGGTGACCAGGCCGCCGAGGATCCCCGCGGTGTCCGAGATCAGGAACCAGTGCTTGCCCTCGATCGTGGCCAGCCCGTCGGAGAGGCCTGGCACCGTGACGGTGGGCAGCGCCTCGGAGGCCGGTGACTGGCGAGGGCTGCCGCCGCGGGCGGCAGCCTCCGGGGTGGTGAAGCTGATCTTGGCGAGGTACGAGGTGACCCCGAGCGCCAGGATGTTGATCGCCACACCGGAGACGATGTGGTCGACGCCGAAGGTGACGGTGGCGATGGCGTGTATCGCGCCGCCGAGGACGCCGCCGAGCACTCCGGCGAGCAGGCCTATCCAGGGGCTGGTCTGCCAGCCGGCCCAGGCGCCGAAGAAGGTGCCGAGGATCATCATGCCCTCGAGGCCGATGTTGATGACCCCGGCCCGTTCGGCCCACAGGCCTCCGAGACCGGCCATGCCGATCGGTACGGCGAGTTGGAGCGCGCCCGCCACCAGGGCGGAGGAGGTCAGCGTGTTGGTGCCGGCGACGGCACGTACCGCGGAGAGGGCGAGCAGTCCGGCGGCGACGATGAGCAGGACCATCGCCGGTGACAGCTTGCGGCGTCCGCTCGTTCCCGTGTTGGGGAGCTGCTTCACCGTGGTCGTGGCGCTCATACCGTCGCCTCCTGCTTGTCCTTGGTGGCCAGGGCCTGTGCCGCCAGCTCGGCGCCGACCTTCTGCTGCTGTCGTTTGAGCCCGTAGCGGCGGACCACCTCGTAGGAGATGACGACGCACAGCACGATGGCGCCCTGCATGATGCCGACCAGCTCGCGGTCGTACTCCTCGAACTCCAGCTTGCTGCTGGTGCGTTCGAGGAAGCCCCAGAGCATGGCGCCGATCGCGATGCCCACCGGGTGGTTGCGGCCGAGCAGCGCCACGGAGATGCCGGTGAAGCCGATCTCTGTGGGGAAGTTGTTGCCGTAGGAGAAGCTGTTGTTCAGCAGGATGGGCATACCGACCAGGCCGGCCATGGCGCCGGAGAGGACCATGCTGGTGACGACCATCCGCTTGACGTCCACCCCGCTGGCCTGGGCCGCCGGTTCGGAGGCTCCCACGGCCCGCAGGTCGAATCCGAAGCGGGTGCGGCTGAGCACGAACCAGTAGGCGAGGCCGGCGAGCGCGGCCACCACGATGAAGCCCCAGAGGGTGCCGCCGGCGGTCTCGATCTCGAAGAAGTGCGCGGACTCGGGGATGGGGTGGGTGGAGACGGTGGTGCCCGCCTCGTCCAGCTCGCCGAGCCTGCCGTCCTTGAGGAAGTAGACGATGATCGAGGTCGCGATGAAGTTCAGCATGATCGTCGTGACGACCTCGCTGATGCCCCGGGTGACCTTGAGGAGTCCGGCGAGCCCGGCCCACATGGCGCCGACGGTCACCGCGACCAGCATGATCATGAAGATCTGCAGCGGCCCCGGGAGGGTCAGGGCGCCGCCCATGGCGGCGGCGAAGAAGGCTGCCAGCCGGTACTGCCCGTCGACACCGATGTTGAACAGGTTCATCCGGAAGCCCAGGGCGACGGCGAGACCCGCGAGGTAGTACGTGGTGGCCTTGTTGAGGATGTACACCTGGCTGTCGGCCTTGACGCCGTAGTCCAGCATGATGGCGAAGGCGTTGAACGGCTGCTTTCCGGTGGCCAGCAGCACCAGCGCGGTGATCAGGAAGGCACCGAGCAGCGCGAGGAGCGGGGCGGCGATGCCCAGGACCAGCCGGTCTCCGGCCTTCTCCCGCAGGGCGGTCAACTTGTTCATGAGTCCTCTCCCCCGGCCGCCGGGGCGTCGGCGCCCGCTTCGGACTGGTCGAGGTGGCCGGTGCTGGCGCCGGTCATGGCGCTGCCCAGCTCCTCCGGGGTGACGGTCGCGGGGTCCGCGTCGGCGGTGAGCCGGCCGCGGTACATGACACGCAGCGTGTCGGACAGGCCGATCAGCTCGTCGAGGTCGGCGGAGATCAGCAGGACGGCGAGGCCCTCCCGGCGGGCCTGCCGGATCTGCTCCCAGATCTGGGTCTGCGCTCCGATGTCCACACCGCGGGTGGGGTGAGCGGCGATCAGCAGCTTGGGGGCGTGGCTCATCTCGCGGCCGACGATGAGCTTCTGCTGGTTTCCGCCGGACAGCGAGGCGGCGGTGACCTCGATCCCGGGCGTGCGCACGTCGTACTCCTCGACGATGCGCTCGGTGTCCTGGCGGGCGGCCTTGGGGTCGAGCAGCCCTCGGCGGCTGTTGGGGGGCTCGGTGACGTGGCCGAGCATGCGGTTCTCCCACAGCGGCGCTTCCAGCAGCAGCCCGTGGCGGTGGCGGTCCTCGGGGATGTACCCGAGGCCGCTCTCCCGCCGGGTGCGGGTCGGCGCCCCGGTGATGTCCTGGCCGTCGAGGACGATGCTGCCGGAGTCCGGATGCCGGATGCCGACGATCGCCTCGACGAGTTCGGACTGGCCGTTGCCCTCGACCCCGGCGATGCCGAGCACCTCGCCGCGGTGGATGGTGAAGCCGATCTCGTCGAGCACGGTCCGCTCGGTGCCGTCGGAGTCGGTGGCGCAGAGCCGGAGGGCGTCGATGGAGAGCACCGGCACGTCGGTGACGGTGGACTCGCTGGTCTGCGGCGAGGGCAGTTCGCTGCCCACCATCAGCTCGGCCAGCTGCTTGCTGTTGACGCTCCCCGGTTCGACGGAGGCGACGGTGGTGCCGCGCCGGATCACCGTGATCTCGTCGGCGACGGCCAGCACCTCGCCGAGCTTGTGGGAGATGAAGATGACGGTGAGCCCTTCGCTCTTGAGCTCCCGGAGGTTCTCGAAGAGCGCGTCCACCTCCTGCGGGACGAGGACGGCGGTGGGCTCGTCGAGGATCAGGGTGCGGGCGCCCCGGTAGAGCACCTTGAGGATCTCCACCCGCTGCCGGTCGGCCACTCCGAGGTCCTCGACGAGGGCGTCGGGGCGCACCCCGAGCCCGTAGGCGTCGGAGATCTCCTTGATCCGGGCGCGGGCCCTGCCGGCGATGCCGTGCCGCTTCTCGGCGCCGAGCACGACGTTCTCGAGGACGGTGAGGTTGTCGGCGAGCATGAAGTGCTGGTGCACCATGCCGATGCCGCGGGATATCGCGTCGGCCGGGGAGTGCATGTCGACGGTCTCCCCGTCGATCGCGATGGTGCCTTCGTCGGGGCGCTGCATCCCGTAGAGGATCTTCATCAGCGTCGACTTGCCGGCGCCGTTCTCACCGATGAGCGCGTGCACGCTGCCGCGTCGCACGGTGATGTCGATGTCGTGGTTGGCGACCACTCCGGGGAAACGCTTGGTGATCCCGCGAAGCTGGACGGCGGGCTGTTCCGCCGCTGCGCCGGTCGCTGTCTGAGGGGCGCCGGTCGGGGCGCTGGAGGCTTGAATGGCGCACTCCTCGTCGTGGGGAGGGACACGTCTGGGCCCGGGGACCGGAGGCGCGTCCGGCGCGCCTCGCCCCCGGGCCGGTGTGGTCGGCGGCGGCCCGGGAGGGGCTGCCGCCGACCGCCTGGTTACTTCGCGGGGGTGGTCGGGACCTTGATCTCGCCGTTGGCGATCTTCTCGCGGGCGGCGTCGATGTCGGCCTGGATGTCCTTGAGGTGGTCGCCGGTGGTGGCCAGCTTCACCCCGTCCTCGGCGAGCGAGAACGACCGGGTGCCGGTGATCGGCTTGCCGTCCTTGACACTCTTGACCATGTCGAAGACCGCGACGTCCACGTTCTTCATGGCGGAGGTCAGGATGCGGTCCTTGTAGTCGGCCAGCCCCGGGTCGATCGCCTGGTCGGAGTCGACGCCGATGGCCCAGGCGTTCTTGTTCTTCGCCTTGCCGACGGCCTCGATCACACCGGAGCCGGAGCCGCCCGCCGCGTGGTAGATGACGTCGGTGCCGCGGGCCAGCATGCCCTGGGCCGTCTGCAGGCCCTTGTCCGGCATACCGAACCCGGCCTCGTCCTCGGCGAGGAACTCGGAGGTGACCTTGGCCTTCGGGTCGGTGTCGGCGACGCCCTTCTCGAAGCCCGCCTGGAACTTCAGGATCAGCGGGTTGTCGGTGCCGCCGATGAACCCGATGTCACCGCTCTTGGACTTGTGGGCGGCGGCCACACCGGCGAGGTAGGAGACCTCCTGCTCGGCGAAGACGAGCCCGGCGACGTTCTTCGCGTCGACGGTGGAGTCGACGATGGCGAAGTTGACGTCCGGGAACTTCTTGGCGACCTTCGCGAGGGAGGGCTGGTAGGCGAAGCCGACGCCGATCACCGGGTTGTAGCCCGCCTCGGCCAGCTGGGTCAGCTTGTCGACCCGGTCGGCCTCGGTGTCGCTGGTGGTGGCGGTGAGCTCCTTCACCTCGGCCCCGAGCTCGTCCTTGGCCTGGTCCAGGCCGCGGGCGGCGGAGTCGTTGAAGGAGTGGTCGCCACGGCCGCCGACGTCGTAGGCGACGCCGACCTTGAGGCCGTCGGAGCCCTTGGAGTCGCTGTCCGTGGACGAGGCGCCGCAGGCTGCGGTGGTGGACGCGAGGGCCGCGGCGGCGAGGGCCGCGACAGTGATCTTGGATACCCGGCGCAAGAGGACTTCCCCTTCGGACGAAAGCGCCTCTTTCGGCGCTGGTTTTCGCCAGATCGTAACGCGCGTAGATGCCAAGATTCTCCGGCCGTTATCGGATCGTCGCGAAGCTCTGCGCGACAGCGACCGTCCGCTTACGGACGGTGCCCGTCGAGCAGCGCGGCGGCGGTGAACAACTCCACTCCGACCTGCACCGCACCCTCGTCGACGTCGAAGTCGCCGGCGTGCAGATCACCGCGGACGGCCTCGCCCACCGGACGCACACCGAGCCGGACCATCGCCCCCGGCACATGCTCCAGGTACCAGGAGAAGTCCTCTCCGCCCAGACTCTGCTCGGTGCCCTCGACGGACAGCGGGCCGCGCCGCACGCTCATGGCGTCGTACAGCAGCTCCGTCACCGCGGGCTCGTTGACGACCGGCGGCACGCCCCGGATGTAGTTGATGGTGGCCTTGGCCCGGTGCACGGCGGCCAGCTCGTCGATCGCCTCGTGGACGATGTCCGGGGCCGACCGCCAGGAGGGCAGGTCCAGGCAGCGGACGGTGCCGGAGAGTTCGGCGTGCTGCGGGATGACGTTGCAGGCGTGGCCGGCCTCCAGCCGCCCCCAGGTGACGGCGAGCCCGGACCGGGCGTCGATCCGGCGGGCGACCAGGGCCGGCACCTCGGTGGCCACCTTGGCGGCCGCCATCACGAGGTCGGTGGTGAGGTGCGGGCGCGCACTGTGCCCGCCCGGGCCGTCCAGCGAGACCTCCAGCCGGTCGCAGGCGGAGGTGATCGGGCCGGTCCGCAGGCCGATCTTGCCGACCTCGACCTTGGGGTCGCAGTGCACGGCGATGATCCGGCCGACGTTGTCCAGGACGCCGCACTCGATCGCGTCTGTGGCTCCGCCCGGCAGCACCTCCTCCGCCGGCTGGAAGATCAGCCGGACGCGGTGCGGCAGCCGCCCCTGTTCGGCCAGTTCGGCGAGGACCAGCCCGGCTCCCAGCGCGGCCGTGGTGTGGACGTCGTGGCCGCAGGCGTGCGCCCGGCCGGAGACCTTGGAGCGGTAGGGCACGGTCTTGGTGTCCGGGATCGGCAGCGCGTCGATGTCCGCCCGGATGGCGAGGAAGGGGCGGGTCCCGTCCCACGGGCCGATGTCGCAGATCAGCCCGGTACCGGAGGCGAGCACGCGGGGCTCCAGGCCGGCCTGCTCCAGCCGCGCCTTGAGCGCGGCGGTGGTCCGGAACTCCTGGTTCCCGAGCTCGGGGTGCATGTGCAGGTCCCGGCGGAAGGCGATCAACTCGTCCCGGAGGGCTTCGGTCAGCAGGCCGGGCACGGCGGACTCGGCGGTCGGCCGTTCGGCGGCGAAGACAGTGGCGGACCGCTCGGCCCCGGGAGCGAGGGACATCAACTGGTTCACCCTGTGCAGGTTACGGGCCTGGACCTGCCTCTTGTCTGGCGATCAACAAAATTTCAGCCCCCCGAGGGACGAAAAAATCTTGCAGACGGCGCATGACTCCCCTCTGGGTTGGGTATGACCCGTTGCTTACCCTCCTCCTGACCTGCATAGTTATGCCCCTGTTGGCAACCCCCTTCGTGATCATGTGACGACTCCCTGGAGATCACGGGGCCGGATGTGAGTCCGCGCACGTCCACTGCGGTGAGCGCCTGGTCCGGGAGACCGCCTCCACACGCTGAGGGCTCACGCCGTCACCCGTTCATCCGGCGGATCGCCGCCGACCGCCCCGGACCGCCCCGCGAGGCGGCCGTCCAGCGCGGGACGTCAGCCGCTCAGGTGTTCCAGAAGCTTGCTCTGGGCGCGCTCCAGGTGCTGGAGGCCCACCTCGCCGGCGCGGCGGACCTCACCGCCGCGGATGGCGCCGACGATGCTCTCGTGCTCCTCGGCGATCTCCGTGGGAGCCAGGAGGTGCGCGTTCTGCACCTGGGCGAGGCAGAGCCGCATCTCGTTGATGATCAGGCTGTGCACCCGGGTGAGGCGTTCGCTCTCCAAACTGTCGATCAGCGCACGGTGGAAGGCGACGTCGGTCTGCACGATGGAGGCCACGTCGGAGCCGGTCGAGGAGGCCAGGAACTCTTCGTGGGCTGCCAGCACCTCGGACGTCAGCAACCGCCGCGCGGCAAGTAGCTCGTAGGCCCGCACCTCGACGACACCGCGGGTGAAGTACAGGTCCCGGACACGATCCTCGTCGAGCAGCGGCACGCGTGCGCTGCGGTGCGCGGTGCGCTCCAGCAGTCCCTCTCCGACCAGTCGCTCGATCGCCGCCTTGGCGGTCTGCCGAGCGACCTCGTACTTCTGGGCGACCGACGCCTCCGTGACCGCGGTACCGACCCTGATCTCGTCCGTGAGGATGCGTTCGCGCAGGGACGCCACCAGGGCGTCCCCCACTGATTGGGTCACGAGCCGGATCGGCATGGGTCAGGTCCTTCGTCTAGTTGGGCTCTCAGGTTCGCAAAGATTACCGACTCAAGCCTGGACAACCCGACAAGACGAGTGAGATAACTTGACGAACATTTTTTGGAGGGAGGAGCGTTCATGCAGCTAGACGCCGCTCAGCGCGTCGTTCTGGCCCCTGACAAGTTCAAGGGGACGGTCTCCGCCCGGCATCTGGTCGGCGTCATGGCGGCCGCCATCGCCGAACTGTCCCCCACCACGGTCGTCTCCGCGCTACCCGTCGCTGACGGAGGTGACGGAAGTGTCGAGGCCGCGCTCTCGGCGGGCTGGCGTGCCGATACCGTGCCCGCCTCCGATGCCTGGGGCGATGAACTGGTCGCCACCGTCGCCCGGCTCGACGACCGAGCAATCGTCGAGGTGGCGTCCATATGCGGGCTGGGATCCCGGCAACCCACTCCCGACCAGGCAGCGTCCGCTACCACCCGCGGCGTCGGTCGCGCTGTCGCCGTGCTGCTGGACCAGGGTGTCCGGGAGATCACCCTCGCGCTCGGCGGCAGCGTCACCACCGACGGCGGTGCGGGGCTGCTGGAGGCACTGGGCTGCGAACTGTGCGACTCGGCCGGGCAGCCGCTCGCCCCGGGCGGCGCGGCGCTCGGCACCCTGGCACGAGTCCGGACGACCGGTCTCCACCCTGGTCTGCGCGATCTGCGACTGGTCCTGGCCGGTGACGTCGACACGCCGATGGTGGGGCCCGACGGGTCGGCTGAGATGTTCGCCCGCCAGAAGGGGGCCGACGACGACCTGATCGCCCGGCTCTCCGCAGGCCTGGCCCACGCGGCGCCTCTGCTGGAGGACGCCTTCGGGGCTCGGGGAGCGGCGCTGCGGCCCGGCTCGGGCGCCGCCGGCGGGCTCGCCTGGGCAGGGCTGCTGCTCGGCGGTCAGTTGCGATCCGGCGCCGGCGTCTTCCTGGACCTACTGGACGCGGCGGACACCATCCGCGGGGCCGACCTCGTCATCACCGGGGAGGGCCGACTCGACGCACAGAGCCTCCGCGGCAAGGCCCCCGTGAGCGTTGCTCGGCTCGCCGGCGCCTTCGGTGTGCCGACCGTCGCGATCGTCGGCAGCAACCGTCTCCCCCTGGAGTCGACGGGCACCGCGCCTTTCGCGGAGGTCATCGCTTTGGACCGGATCGACCCCGCCTGCGCACGGGACTCCGGCCTGACCTGCCGTTTGGTGGGCCAGGCGACCCGCACCTTGGTCGAGGCCACCCTCGACCTCAGCACCAACACGGAGAACGGAGCCAGACCATGACGGACCGCCCCTGGAGCTGTGACACCGTCGTCGCACTCCCCGACGCCACCGGCCGCCCGGCTGTCCTCTTCGGCAAGAACAGCGACCGGCCAGCAGGCGAGGCCCAGCCACTGCGCCGCCAGCCCGCCCGACCCGCCGGCCCCCCGCTGCGGCTGGCCTACGTCACGGTGGACGACGCGCCTGCCTACGCCCATATCGGCTCGGCCCCCTTCTGGTGCTGGGGATACGAGATGGGTGTCAACGAACACCGGGTCGCCATCGGCAACGAGGCTGTCTTCAGCCGCCTCTGGGCAGAGGCCGTAGCACGGGAGAAGGCGGGCGCGGAGCAGGAGGCGGGCATCCTCGGCATGGAGTTGCTGCGCCTGGGGCTGGAGCGGGGCAGCACCGCGCGTGAGGCCCTGGACGTCATGACCGGTCTGCTGGAACGGTACGGCCAGTGGGGTTCGGCCAAGGTGGCGACACCGCACGCCGAGGGGGCTTACGACAACGCCTTCGTCATCGCGGACCCGCACGAGGCTTGGGTGCTGGAGACGGTCGGCCGCGAGTGGGCTGCCCGACGGCTCACCAAGGGCGTCGCCACTCTCAGCAACGAGCTGTCCATTCGGACCGACGCCGATCTCACCAGCGCCGGACTACGGGAAGCGGCGGCCGCGGCCGGTTGGCCGGCCGACCGGCCTCTGGACGTGGCGGACGCCTTCACCGACCCGGGGACACCGCTCCAGGTTTCGCACATCCGACGCCGCCGCTCCCACCAGTTGCTCTCGGAGAGCGCGGACACCTCGGGGGTCGGTGTCCGGACGCTGAAGCGCGTCCTGCGCGACCACTTGGAGGACACCTTCCTCGGAGGCCCTTCCTTCGACGCCGCCCGCCCGGACTTCCACACGCTGTGCATGCACGAGCACCCGTCCGGTTTCACCTGGGGCAACACCGCCGCCTCACTCGTCGTCGAACTCTCCACCGAAGGCCCGATCACCCTCTGGTGGTGCCCGGTCACCCCCTGCACGGGCGTCTATCTGCCCGTTCCACTGGACGGTGACACCCTGCCCGAGGCCCTGACCCGTCCCCTGCCCCTACCCGCCTCCTCCTGGGATCCCCGGGACCACCGGCAGCCCTCACACGACCCCGCCTCGGTCTGGTGGCAGTGGCAGCACCTGCTCGACGCGGCCAAGGACCCGAGCGCCCAGGACTTCACCGCACGGGCCGCACGCCTGCGCACTGCTTTCGACGCACTGGAGGAGCGCTGGGCGGCCGCCCTCCCCGCCGCTGCCGACACCCCCGCGGCCGGAACCGCGTTCGCCAGCTCCTGCCTGGACGAGGCCCGTGCCACGGCCACCGCACTCGCCCGGGAGTTCGGAGCCGACCCGGCCGTCGCGCTGGACGACCGCTGGTCCGCACCCACCGCCTGATCGCCCGAAGCCCCGAGCAGAACCCTCCCATCTGGAGAACCGCCCATGTCCATCAGAGACGCCTTCCGCGGCCCGGAAGCCTCCATCGACGACCAGGTTGAGAGCTTCGCCACGGACCGGGTGCCAGCCGACAAGCGCTGGCCGATTCCCGCCATCAGCTTGGTGCTGCTCGGCAACGCCACCGCGATGTTCTTCTTCACCTTCGGCGCCCAGCAGAGTTTCCTCGTCGGCTGGCCGATGATGCTCCTGCCGATCGGCTACTTCTTCTTCGGCGCGATCCTCATCGGCGCCCTCACCATGCGGGTGGCCAGCCGTGAAGGGCTCTCGCAGAGCCTGCTCTCCCGCGGGCTGGGTTTCGGCCGCCGGGGCGCGGCCGTGGCGTCCTTCATCTACGCCATCAACTTCGTCTACTACTTCCTCTTCGAGGGCACGATCGTCTCGCACGCCATCGCCTACTACTTCGATATCGAGATCCACTCCCTCGCGGGCATCGGGATCTTCGCTCTCGTCGGCCTCGCGACGATCGCGTTCGTGTGGCGCGGCATGTACGCCATGTCCGCACTCCAGAAGTGGGGTTTCCCGCTCTTCGTCGGCCTGTTGATCTGGGCACTGATCAACCTCGACTCGATGCACGACATAGCCGGCTTCAGCGCCTGGGAGTCCACCGCCACCGGCGGCGGCGCCGCACTGTGGACCGCGATGAGCCTGGCTAACGGCCAGATGATCTTCCAAGGCCTGATCGCCACCGACTACGGGCGCTTCGCCAGTCGCGGTATCCGCTACCGCGGCACCGGCACCATCATGCTGCTGGAACTCGTCCCGATGTTCACCATCATCTTCCTCGGCGCGATGCTGGGCGCCTCCCTTGTCGGGGCATTCGGGGAGGACCGGGCCCAGGACCCCGGCTTCGTCTTCGTGCACCTGATGGGCCTGGTCGGTGTCTTCTTCGTCGTCATCACACAGATCCGCATCAACGTGATGAACCTCTACGGAGGGTCCATCGTTCTCTCCAGCGGTGTCGACGCGGCTACCGGCTACCGGCCCGGACGCCCCTGGTGGATGTTCGCGGTCTGGCTGTTCGGCGTGGTCTTCTACGCCACCGACGTCATCAGCAACCTCGGGACCTTCCTCGCCATCACCGGTGTCCTGACCAACACCTGGGTACTGATCATCCTCGCCGACTACTTCGTCTGCCGCCGGTGGCTGAAGCTCGGGCGGGCGGAGAACATCGAGTTCCGCGAGGGCGAGGTACGCGAGTGGAATCCCTGCGGTCTGGTCTCGCTCGGTATCGCGGTCTTCGCCGGTGCCCTCGGTATCGTGGGCGTCTACCCGGTGGCGTACGCGTCCTTCATCGCCATGTTCCTCGGGCCGATCACCCACGTGGCCATGACCACGGCTACCAAGGGTCGTTACTACACCCCCGTTGCCGGCGAGCCGGTCTCGGAACCTGCCACGGCCGACCGCTGACGCGTCGTGGACGTCCGGACACGGGACACACCGACGGCGGTGCCGCCGCGGTCGCCGGGCGCGGAAGCGGATCTCAGCGCCCGCGCCTGGTCCCCCTTCTTTCTCCGTTTCTTTCTCTGTCGGGCCGCTTCGCGCTCACGGGCTGGTCCCCGGGCTGATCACCTGCGCGGAGGTGAGTCGGCGTACGTCCGAGGCCGCGCGGGTGACCTCCGCGAGGAAGCCGCGGGCCCGGGAGGGGGCGGCGGCGGTGAACCAGCTCGGGTCCACGTCGCAGACGGTCACCCGGGCTCCGGTGTCGGCCAGGACGAGCGGCAGGGTGTGCACCACGGTGGAGGGGAAGCTGAGGACCGTCCGGCCGATGGGCCCCCGTCGACCGATCAGCTCCAGCGGGAGGTCGGGGCGGACGATCTCCACCCCGGTCTCTAGGGCGACCCGGCGCAGCTTGTCCGGGCTCTCCCGGCGGTGCGCGAAGTAGCGGGTGGCCCCGTGGGTCCGGACGAGCGCGGTGACCGCCTGGAGGTAGTGGTCGGGTTCGATGACCCCGCTCTCGACCAGGGAGGTTCCGACCAGGTCGGTGCCCGCGGTGACCGCGGGTGGGCCGAAGCGGGACCTGGTCCAGCGGAAGTCGTTGCGGGTGACCGAGGCGCCGTCCGGGGCCTCGACCGGCATCGAGCTGAAGACCGTGATCCCCCGGTCGCCGCGCGGGCCGGGGGTGAGCCGGCTGCGCGCGGCGGCCGAGACGGGGGTGAACAGCGCGCCCCGCGGTCCGCGGCGTCCGCTCCGGTGCCAGCGCACCAGGGGCACGCCGCGCCCCAGTTGGGAGACGAACTCCAGGGTGGCCGTGCCGTCGTCCACCACGACGACCTGGGGTGCCCGGGTGAGGGCCAGCAGCAGTTGCACGTACTGGGAGAAGGGGTCGCCGATGACGACCCGGCGGGCTCGCCGCAGGGCTGCGGTCAGACCGGCGACGGTCCGCAGCGCCGCGGCCGGCCCGCCCCGGGCGTCCTCCCAGCGCACCGTGAGCCCCTCGTCCCGGGCGAGTCCGGCCATCCGCCGGAGCTGGCCGCGGGTCATGGGGTCGTTCGGCGCCAGCACCACGACGGTGACGGCGTCGTCCGCGGGGCGTTCCCGGTGCCTTTCGAGGTGGTCCCATTCGAGGACGTTCAGCAGTTGGGCGGGGCTTTCGACGAAGGCGAGGGTGCCGGTCGGCCGGCCCCCTCGACGGGGTGGCTGGTCTGTCATGGCCTGTGCCTCCTGGGCGATGGTCGGCCGTTCACACCGTCAGGCCGAGTGGGGTCTGCTCGTCGGCCTCGGCCACGGTGCCCGCCACCCGGCGGAGCTTCCGCATCGGGCCGAGTTCGCTCTCGTAGACCTTCTTGACCCCGTCGCCCAGCGACTCCTCCACCACCCGGATGTCGCGCACCAGGCGCTGCAGCCCCTGCGGCTCCACGGAGGCGGCCTGGTCCGAGCCCCACATGGCGCGGTCCAGGGTGATGTGGCGTTCGACGAAGGCCGCCCCGAGGGCGACCGCCGCCAGGGTGGTCTGGAGCCCGGTCTCGTGGCCGGAGTAGCCGATGGGGACGTTCGGGTACTCGGACCGCAGTGTGTCGATCATCCGCAGGTTGAGCTCCTCGGCCTGCGCCGGGTACGTGCTGGTGGCGTGGCAGAGCACGATGTTCTCGCTGCCGAGCACCTCCACCGCGTGCCGGATCTGCTTCGGGGTGGACATCCCGGTCGACAGGACGACGGTGCGGCCGGTGGCGCGCATCGCCCGGAGGAGTTCGTCGTCGGTGAGGGAGGCGGAGGCCACCTTGTAGCAGGGCACCTCGAACTTCTCCAGGAAGGCCACCGACTCGACGTCCCAGGGGGAGGCGAACCAGGCGATCCCGCGCTTCTCGCAGTACGCCGCTATCGCCCGGTAGCCGTCCTCGTCGAACTCGACGCGGTGCCGGTAGTCGATGTAGCGCATCCGCCCCCAGGGGGTGTCGCGTTCGACGTCCCACTGGTCGCGCGGGGTGCAGATCTCGGGTGTCCGCTTCTGGAACTTGACGGCGTCGCAGCCGGCGTCGGCGGCGGCATCGATCAGGGCGAAGGCGTTCTCCAGGTCGCCGTTGTGGTTGATGCCGATCTCGCCGGTCACGTACACGGGGTAGCCGGGGCCGACGATCCGGTCGCCGAGCTCGCGGAGACGGGAGGGGGTGTTCATTTCGGGGTGAGTTCCTTTCCGAGGATCCAGGAGGCGATCTCGCGGATAGCGCCGCCGCCTCCGGGTGTCGAGGTGACCGCGCGGGCGGCGGCCCGCACGGTGTCGTGGGCGTCGGCGACCGCGACCGGCCAACCGACGAGTTCGAAACAGGGCAGGTCGTTGACGTCGTTGCCGACGTAGAGCACGCGCTCGGGCCGGAGGCCCTCGCGCTCGCACCACTGCCGGAGCGCCTCGCCCTTCCGGTCGATGCCGTGGAGCACGGGTATCCGCAGTTTCCGGGCCCGGGCGGCGACGACCGGGTTCTCCTCGGTGGAGAGGATCAGCAGCTTCAGCCCGGGGGTGCGGCGGAGCGCTGCTATCCCCAGCCCGTCGCCGCGGTGCACGGCGACCGTCTCCCGCCCGGTGGAGTCGATGTAGACCCGGTCGTCGGTCTGGGTGCCGTCGAAGTCGAGCACCACCGCTTCGACGTCCTCCCGGGAGGGGAGGCGCGGCTCGGGCGGCTCCGGCTCGGAGCGCCGTGTGTCGAGGAGGGGTGCCAGGGCTCGGGCCCGGGCCAGATCGTGCGGGTCGTCGATCTCCAGTGCCCGGGCGGGGTCGGTGGCCACCAGGGCGGTGCGGCCGAAGAAGCGGTGACCGGCCTTACGGAATCCCTCGACCCGCATGGCGTACGCGGCTCCGGTCTCCAGGTGGTCCTGCGGCCGGTCCTGGCGGCGTGGGCGGTGCGACCGGTCGTGGTTGACGCCGTGCCCGTCCGCTCCGCCGGGCTCCGCGGCGCGCCAGACGAAACCGTGGAAGGGGGCGACGGTCAGGGCGGTGTCCGCGCCCTCCTCGGTCACGGCTCTGGCCACGCCGTCGAGGTCGGCCCGGTCGAGGAAGGGGCTGGTGCACTGGACGAGCAGCACCACGTCGACGCTCCGCCGGTGCCCGGACTCGTAGGCGTCCAGGGCGTGCAGGACCGCCGCCTCGCTGCTGGCGGTGTCGCCGGCGATCTCCGCCGGGCGGTGCAGGACGTCCGCTCCGGCGCCGCGCGCCGCGGCGGCTATGGGCGCGTCGTCGGTTGAGACCAGGACGTCGGTGACGTACTCGCTGGCCAGGCAGGCGTGGACGGCCCGCACCACGAGCGGGACACCGCCCACGGTGGCGAGGTTCTTGCCGGGCACGCCTTTGGAACCGCCTCGGGCGGGGATGACGGCCAGCACGGTCGGGGCGCTCACAGCTCCCCCATCCGCCGGATGACGGGGGCGACGCGCTGCACTCCGTGGCGGTAGGCGCTGCGCGCCACTCCCCGTACGGCGCCGCGGACGGCCTCCCGCATCCCCCCGCCGCCCACCGCGGCGGGCTCCGCGGTCGGCTGTGGTGAGCCGTCGGGGGCCAGGCCGTGCCGGGCGAGCAGACCGGATAGGTAGGCGGGCGCGGTGCGGGGTGTGTAGTAGGGGGTGATCGGCGGCAGCTCGGTCGCGCCGACCAGCTCGGCTACCCGGTCCCGGGCTGCGCGGAAGGCGTTCTCGTACCGGCCGCCCGTGGTGAGTCCCTGGCGGTCCAGCCAGCCGGGGTCCGGCTCCGGCCGGTGTCCGGCGTCGAGCTGGTCCCAGGACGCCAGGCAGCCGGAGCCGATGAAGTAGTGGTTGCCCAGCGACTCGCGTACTCCGAGGTCGGTGAGGACGGCGGTGGGGATGCGGCGGTGCAGCGCCTCCAGGGCCGCGGTGGAGCTGACGGTGACGAGCAGGTCGGTGCGGTCCAGGACTTCGCCCATGTGCCCGTAGACGAGGCGGCAGTTCTCGGGCAGCCCGCCCGGCCACCGGGCGGCGAGCCGCTGGTACGGCAGCTCCTCGACGTGCGTGGTCTGCTCGCCGGGCAGGCTCCGCAGCTTGACGAGCACTTGCCGCTCGGGATGGCGGCGGGCGTGCTCGATGGCGCGTCCCAGCAGGTAGCCCCGGTCGGTCCGGTTGTTCGGCACCGAGGGCTGGACGGCGAAGACGACGGTCCGGGGGCGGTCGTCGGCCGCCTCGGGGGTGTGCGGGGTGCCGCCGAGGAAGGGCAGCGCCGTCTCGACGACGCTGCCGGAGTCGGCTCCGACGCCCCGGTAGACGCCCCGGAAGCGCTCGGCGTCGAACGGAGAGTTGGCGAGCACCACGTCCGCGCCGTGCCGCAGCAGGAGGCCGTCGGTGAGCTTCTCGTAGACGACCCCGACGTAGCCGGTGACGACCACGGGGCGGCTCCGGCGCCCCTCCCAGGCGCGGGCGAGTCCGTGCAGCATCGCCTGGATGGCGCCGCCGACACAGGCCAGCACGACCACCTGGTAGGCATCCCGGCCCAGTAGCTGGAGGACCTCACCGGTCGTGACCTCGCGCAGCGAGTCGGCGCGCACCCCGACCTCGTCGAGTTGCCGGGCGGTCGGGGTGGCGCGTCCGCGCAGGAGGTAGCCGTCGAGCCGGTGTTCCGGGACGATGCGGCGCACGGTGAGCGCACCCCATTTCCAGCGGGTGTCGGAGTCGGCGAGTACGGCCACCCGTAGGGGGCTGCTGATGCTTTCTGGCACGCTCGGAACGCTAGGAGCGAATTCCGTTGACTGGCCCAACTCAGCCGCAACGGAGGGTTAACAGAACGTCGCCGGACGGCGAATCGAGTGCCGGGAAAGGATGGTTAACCTTTCCGCTGCTCTTCGTTCATGTTCTCTTCCGTCGCAGGTCGAGAAGGCGGCCGGCGGTACGCCTAATGTCAGCCGGGTGGTCAAGCTCTCCGTCATCGTGCCGTTCTACAACGTGCGCGAATACGCCCCCGACACCCTGCGGAGTCTCCGTGCGAACGCGCGCCGGGATTTCGAGTTCATTCTCGTCGACGACTGTTCGACGGACGACACCGCGGAAATACTGGACACGGCCGCGAGATCCCTTCCCGGTGCCGTCGTCGTGCGGCATGCGCGGAACGAGGGGCTGGCCACCGCCCGGAACACCGGGATCGACGCGGCCACCGGGGAGTATCTGACCTTCCTCGACGGCGACGACTGGCTCGCCCCGGGCTACTACCCTGAGCTGGTCGCCGCGATCGAGCGGCTCGGCTGCGACTTCGTCCGCACCGACCACGTCCAGTGCACGGCCCGGTCCCGGACGGTCCACCGGGTGCCCCACGGCCGCCGCGGTGTCGTACAGCCGCCCCGTGACGCGATCCTGCCCGCGGACCGCAGCACCTCCGTCGACTACGCCTACGCCTGGGCCGGGATCTACCGGCGGCGCCTGGCGGACACCGGGCTGCTCCGGTTCGACGACGGTCTGCGCACCGCCGAGGACCGGCCCTGGGTCTGGCGGCTGCACCGCGAAGCCGAGAGCTTCGCGGTCGTCGGACTGCTCGGCGTCTTCTACCGGCGGGGCGTCCCCTCGTCGCTCACCCAGATCGGAGACGTGCGCCAACTCGACTTCATCCGCGCCTTCGACCGGGTCCTGGAGGAGACGGCGGGTGATCGGGAGGCGGATCGGCTGCTGCCGAAGGCGGTGCGCACCTACTGCGCGATCATCGCCCACCACCTGGACCGGACGGAGCGGTTCGAGGCCCCGGTGGCCCGGAGGCTGCGGGCGCTCAGCGCGGCGTCGCTCCGGCGGATGCCGCCGGACCTGCTCCGAGAGGCCCTGGACGCCATGGACGGAGAGCGGGCTTCCCGGCTGCTGCGGACGCGTCGCCGTCCGCTGTTCGGTTCGGCGGAGGTGGCCTGATGAGCGCCGTGCCCGCTTCCCCCGCCGCCAGCCGCCCGCGCCGGCGGACGCAGATCTTCCTCGCCTCCACCCTGTACGGTGCGGCCACGCTGGCCGCCGCCCTGGACGCGGAGTGCTTCGCCCCGGCCGGTCGCCGGCTGCTGCTCGTCACCAACAACGCGGCCACGCCGGAGACCACCCCGCCCCTGGACGCCGCGCCCGGCTTCGAGCGGTTGCGTGACCGCTTCGACCGGGTGGTGTCGTGGAACGAGGCGATCAGCCCGTACCACCCCGGCGGTTGGGCGCCCCGGCCGGGCGACGTACCGCTGTGGGAGCGTCATCTGCGGCTGCTCTGGGCGCTCGGTGACGACGAGGTGGAGCTCGTCGTGGAATCGATCCAGGTTCGGCCGGCGCTCGCGCTCGTCCAGCTCTTCCCGGACGCCCCCGTCGATGTCTACGCGGACGGGCTGATGAGCTACGGCCCGACCCGCAACCGGCTGGATCCGCTGGTCGGCACCCGGGTGCGCCGCCTGCTCCACCTGGACCTCGTCCCCGGACTGCGCCCGCTCCTGCTCGACGAGTTCGACGTGGAGCGGCGGATCGTGCCGGCGGAGGCCTTCCTCTCGGTACTGGACGCGCTGGCCGCGGCCCCGGACGGGTTCGCTTCCGCGGAGCCACCTGGCGAGGAGGCTCCGGCGCTGCTGCTCGGCCAGTACCTGTCGGCGCTCGACATCCTCGACGTCGAGGAGGAGGAGGAACTGCACCTCGCGATGGTGCGCGGAGCGGCGGCCCTCGGGCACCGGCGGATCGTCTTCAAACCGCATCCGACCGCGCCGGCGCACTGGTCCCGGCGGCTGGCCGAGGAGGCGGCGGGGCTCGGCGTCGAACTGGTGGTCCTGGAGGCACCGGTACTCGCCGAGGCGCTCTACCGCAGGATGCGGCCCGCTCTGGTCGTCGGCTGCTTCTCCACCGCCCTGCTGACGGCCCGCACCCTCTTCGGCCTGCCCACCGCCCGGACGGGCACCGGGCTGCTGCTGGAGCGGCTCACCCCGTACGAGAACGGCAACCGCGCGCCGGTGACCATCGTCGACGCCCTCCTGCCCGACCTCGCAGGGGACCGGGACCTCCTCGCCGATCCGGCGACCGCCGGGACCGCCGGACGGGAGCCCGCGGAGGTCCGGCTGGGCGAACTCCTCGACGCCGTCGGTTACGCGATGCAGCCGCTGCTCCGTCCCGACCTGCGCCCCGCGGCCGAGCGGTACCTGAAGGAACATCCGGAGGCCGTGGTCCGGCGCTACTTCAAGCGGCGGCGCCTCACCGCCCTCGCCCTGCCCGGCGGGGGCACGCGGCGGCGGCTCCCGATCCCGGGCGAGGCGGTTCTGCGGCGTGCGGCGCGGTTCGCGCGGCGGCGGCTGACCCGGGCGAGTCGGGCCGGGGCGAAGCCGGTCACATCCGGCTGAACCATCCGCAGGCGTCGCCCTGCCCGGCGGGGCGACGCGTCCGGTGGCCTTGCAGCTTGTGGACAGGCCGGGACTCTTGTCAGGTTCATGGTTCGTCACTTAGCGTGAGCACGTTTTCGGCCGTCGTCGCCGTTCCTGAAGGAGTGTCCCCCCGTGTCCGCACTCAGCCACAGACGCCTGCCACTGGCCTTCGCCGCCCTGCTGGCCGCGTTCGCCGTGCTGTTCGCCCTCCCCGCACCGTCCTGGGCCCGCACCACCGCCGCCACCGGGCCCCAGCTGGCCGCGGCCCCCAACTTCAAGGCCCCCTACCCCTGCGGGCAGAACTGGACCTACAGCCACCACTCCGCCGAGGTCCGCCGCGCCCTGGACTTCGTCCGGGCCGACGGCGGCTCCACCGCCGGCACGCCCGTGCTGGCCTCCGCCGCCGGAACCGCCACCCGGATGTCGGAGCCGAACGGCGCCGGCAACTACATCGTGATCGACCACGGTGGCGGCTGGAAGACGTACTACTTCCACCTCGCCTCCTACTCCGTGCCCAGCGGCTCCTCCGTCGCCCAGGGGCAGCAGATCGGCGTGACCGGCAGCACCGGGAACTCCTCCGGCGCGCACATCCACTACGAGCAGCTCCTCAACGGTGTCGGTCAGAACATCGTCATCAACGGCGTCGCCCTGCCGTACCCGGGCAGCTACTACCAGAACTACCTGACCAGCGACAACGGCTGCGGTGGCGGCGGGGGCAAGGCCTTCACCACCTGGGGCAGCGGGGTCAACGTCCGGGCCGACGCCCGACTCAACGCGCCCATCGTCGCCCAGCTCGCCGGACCTACCAACGTCATGGTGGTCTGCCAGAAGCAGGGCGACACGGTGAACGCCGAGGGCTACACCAACAACTGGTGGAGCAAGCTGCGCGACCAGAACGGCTTCATCTCGAACATCTACATCAACGACCCGGCCGCGAAGCTGCCGGGCGTACCGGACTGCTGAACCCACGGCTGAGCTGAGAGCGAGGGGGCGGGGCTCCGATCACGGAACCCCGCCCCCTCGCAGTCGTCGGGCGTCGCGGCGATCCGCCGTCAGACCACCGCCCACAGGCCGAGCGAGACCACGAAGGCCGACAGGCCGAGCGTCGACTCCATGACCGTCCACGTCCTCAGGGTCGTCTTCTCACTCATCCCGAAGAAGCGGCTCACCAGCCAGAAGCCGGAGTCGTTCACATGCGACAGGACCGTGGCACCGGCCGCGATGGCCATCACCAGCAGGGCGATCTGGAAGTCGCCGAGCTGGGCGTCGGCCACCGAGCCGGCGATCAGCCCGGCGGTGGTCGTCAGGGCGACCGTCGCCGACCCCTGGGCGACCCTCAGCAGGGTGGCGATCACGAAGGCCTGGAAGATCAGCGACATTCCGAGGTCGGAGAGCGACCCGCTGAGCGCAGCACCGATACCGCTGAGCCGGAGCACGCCACCGAACATGCCACCGGCTCCGGTGATCAGGATGATGGAACAGACCGGCCCGAGCGCACCGTCGACGATCCGGGTGATGTCGGCCATCGAGCCACGGGGACGCCCGAGGACCACGACCGCGACGATGACGGTGATCAGCAGGGCCACGGGGGTGTTGCCCAGCAGGCTGAGGAACTCGACCCAGCCCTGCCCCTCGTCCAGCACGCCGGCGGTGACCAGGGTGTCCAGGACGGTGTCGAACGAGATCAGCACCAGCGGTACGAGCAGCAGCAGGAGCACGGTCCCGAAGGCGGGTGGCCGCCTGCCGAACACGTCGCCGTCGCCCTGCTCCTCACCGTCGCCGCGCTTCCGACCGCCGTTCACCTCACCGAAGAGCACATCGGGAATGGCCACATGAATCCTGGTGCCGAGGAATCGGGCCACCAGTACGACACCGACGTACCAGGCCACGATCGCCACCGGAATTCCCACCAGCATGGTGACGCCGATATTCCCGCCCAATACCTCGGTCGCGGCGACCGGGCCGGGGTGGGGCGGTGTCATCGCGTGCATGGCGGCGAAAGCACCCGCCGCCGGGAGCGCGTACAGCAGAAGTGATCCGCCGAACCGCCGCGCCACCGTCAGGATGATCGGCAGGAACACGACGAGACCGGCGTCGAAGAAGATCGGGAATCCGAAGAGCAGGGCCGCGACGCCGAGTGCGATCGGAGCCCTTTCCGCCCCAAAACGGCCGACCAGCGTGTCGGCGAGCACCTGGGCACCGCCGGTGACCTCCAGCAGTCGGCCCAACATCACCCCGAACGCCACCAGCAGGGCTACGGAGCCGAGCGTCCCGGCGAATCCGTGCATCAGCGCGTCGGGGATGTCCGCGAGCGGGAAGCCGACGACGAGCGCCGTCACCACACTCACCAGGACGAGGGACACGAAGGCGTGCAGTTTCACCTTCATGATGAGGAACAACAAGAGGGCGACGGCGCCCGCCGCTATCAGCAGCAGCGTCGCGGTGCCGTAAGCCGGCTCAATTGCTTCCACGAGGACACCTCACAGTGAATTCTCCAAACTCTGCTGTCCGGAGAATTCCGGACGCGTGGCCGATCACCATGCCGGGCACCCAACGGCCACGACAAGCCCCCGAAGTCAGAAAACAAGCGGGGCTAAGCCCCTTTTCGGAATCCGAATGAATGGCGTCATTTCCCGGCTCCACCCCGCGCTGACTCGCGGGGCGCGGAGCCGGAGAGGGCGGCGCGACCGCTGGCCGAGAGCGCGGCCGCGGCTCGCTCCGCCACACGCTCCGGCGCGTCGGTCACCGCGAGCGTCACGCCGGACTCGTCCGCCTGGAGCGGTTCGAGGGCGGCGAGTTGCGAGTCGAGCAGGGCCCCCGGCATGAAGTGGTCCGGGCGCTCCTGCAGCCGTCCGGCGATCAGGTCGCGCTCACCGGACAGGTGGACGAAGAAGAGACCCGGGGCGGCGGCGCGGAGCCGGTCGCGGTACGCGCGCTTGAGGGCGGAGCAGCTCACCACGCCGCCCTGGCCGGCCCGGCTCCGAGCCCAGGCGCCGATGGCGTCGAGCCAGGGCGCGCGATCGCGGTCGTCCAGCGGGCGGCCGCTGGACATCTTGGCGATGTTGGCCGGCGAGTGGAAGTCGTCGGCCTCGGCGTACGGGACCCCGAGCTCGGCCGCCAGCAGCCGGCCCACGGTGGTTTTGCCCGTCCCGGACACACCCATCACGACCACGACCTCGGGGGCGGCCATCACTACCTCGCTAAAGACCTCTCGCTGGCTCGGGTCGGCTTTGACACCGCCCCACACCTAAGCCCATGAGTACGATGTAATCAAGAGTAAGTCCTTAAAAAGTCATACTTAAAATCGGTCTCTGCCCCAACACGTAGGCTGAGTCCTGGATCGGGGGCGGAAGAGCGGACGTGGACGGGGCGCGAGGAAGCATGGGGACCCAGACGCAGGGCCTGCACGCGAAGCTGCTGGACTCCCTCGGGCCCGCGATCACCGCGGGCGAGCACCCTCCCGGCACCGTCCTCCGCACCGACGAGCTCGAAGAGCGCTTCGGGGTGTCCCGCACCGTGGTGCGGGAGGCGGTGCGGGTGCTGGAGTCGATGCACCTGGTGGAGTCGCGCCGCCGGGTCGGGGTCACCGTGCTCCCGCCCGAGGAGTGGAACGTCTACGACCCGCAGGTCATCCGCTGGCGGCTGGCCGGTGCTGACCGACCGCGCCAGCTCCGCTCACTCACCGTGCTCCGCTCGGCGGTGGAGCCGATCGCCGCCGGCCTCGCCGCGCAGTCGGCCTCGGCCGAGGAGTGCGCGGAGCTCACCCAGCACGCCCTGGGCATGGTGGCCACCTCCCGCGGCCAGCAACTGGAGGCGTACCTGGTGCACGACATCGCCTTCCACCGGGTGATCCTGCGCGCCTCCGGAAACGAGATGTTCGCCCGGCTCGGCGATGTGGTGGCGGAGGTTCTGACCGGCCGCACCCAGCACCAGGTGATGTTCACCGACCCGGATCCGGCCGCGGTGACCCTGCACGTCCGGCTGGCGGAGGCCGTCCGCGCCCGGGAGGCCGAGCAGGCCGAGGAGCTGACCCGCAAGATCACTCTCGGCGCGATGGCCGAACTCGAGGTGCTCGCGCCCTGACCTCGGGGGCGCGGCGGCGCTCCACCGACGGTCCGCCCCGGCATCAGCCCGCGCTGCTGCCCGGGATCAGCCCGCGCTGCTCAGGGAGAGCTTCGCGGCGAAGCCGAGGAACAGCGCACCGGCCGCCGAGGTCGCCCCCGCCGACAGCGCCCTCCGCCGACGGAACTGCTCCGCCAGCCGGCTGCCGCAGAAGATGAGCACCGTCAGGTAGAGGAAGCTGACCACCGTGGCGAACGTGCCGAGCAGCAGGAACGACAGGCCCGGGTGGGCGTAACCGGGATCGACGAACTGCACGAAGAACGACACGAAGAACAGGATGGCCTTCGGGTTGAGCAGGCTGATCACCAGGGCTCGGCGGTACGGCCGCTCCGGGGCGCCGGATTCGACCGCGGCGGCCGGTTCGGCCGCCACCGCCGCTCCCCGCTGGCGCCACATGGCCCAGGCCGACCGCAGCATGCCGATCGCCAGCCAGGTCAGGTAACCCGCCCCCGCGTACTGCACCACCCCGTACAGCACCGCGTTGGCCTTCAGCAGCGAGGCCACGCCCACCGCGGAGAGCAGCATCAGCACCGCGTCACCGCAGAAGACTCCGCAGGCGGCCGTGTAACCCCGACGCACTCCGCTCCGCGCCGACACCGAGACCACGTAGAGCGAGTTCGGCCCCGGCAGCAACACGATCAGCACAAGTCCGACGAGATAGGTCGGAAGATCCGTAACTCCCAGCACATTTCGGAGTCTCGCACACCTGTCGGATCCTCGATCAGGCTGCCCCCGCCCTGGATTTGGGAGAGGAGACGCCGCCGCCGCGGAGGCTCCGCCAGGGGGCGTGTGGTGATGGGGTTTGAGGGCGCGGGCGGGGTCGGGGGAACGTACCCCGCCCGCGCCGGGTGCGCGGAGCCTGGGTACGGGGGGAACCCTAGCTCGCGCGCCGCCGATGACCAGTCGGCTCATTCAGTACTGCGTCACCGGCTCGAAAAACGTCACACGTTGATTGAACTGTTGACTGAAAAATCTCTCCGGCCGTCCGCGGCAGCGGAAAACCGCAGGTCAGCCGGGCCGACGGCGATCAACCGCGGCCGACGAGTCCGCCGAGCCCGATCCGTTCGACGGCTCCGCGGGCATCCAGGCCCAGCGGGCCACGGGTGGTCGCCGGGGAGCCGGGAGCCTCCTGGGTGGAGTCCGGCTCGGCCGACTGGCCCGCTCCCCCGGGCCGGGGGGACTCGCTGTGGGGCAGGACCGTCGGGGGCGCCGCGCCGACGGAGCCGCTCTGCCCCGGGATCCCGTCGGGCAGGACGTGGCTGCCACCGTGGCCCTCCCGCTCGCCCGCGCGGCGGAGCACCTCCCCGCAGTAACGCCCCATGGCCTCGGGCGTTCCCACGTGCTTCTCCAGCCACTGCCGGGTCTTCGGCCGCACCTCGCCGGCCTGGTACTCCCGGCACAGTTCGACGAGGGCCTCCAGCCGCTGCTCCGGTTGGCGCCCGTCCAGCCAGCCCTTCGGGCCCCGGTCGGCCTCGCCCTCGCGTCCACCACTCTGCGAGGGACGGCCCGTCGGGCCGCCGGTGTCGCCACCACCGGTCGAGTAGTCCGACTCCTCCGGCCCTCCGGAGCCGTCGTCGGCGTCCCGCGCGGAGCTCTCCGACGGGTCGGGGGGCGGCGTCGTCACGGCGGAGACGCTCTGGGCGGGCGAGGGGTCGGTGTCCCCTTCGCGGAAGGGCAGCACACCGGCACCCGCGGCGACCGCCATCCCGCCGACCGCGCAGCCGGCCAGCGCGGTGGCCACCACCCCGGCCCGCAGTGGGCGCCCCAGCAGGACGGTCCAGCGACGGCGGCCTTCAGCGGCCCCGGCCGCGTACGGAACGCCGGCCCGGGCCGCGCGGAAGGCGGCCAGCGCCGAAGCCTCACCCGGCAGCTCGCCGCCGTCGGGGTTCGCCGGGGACCCGGGCTCAGCCGCCGCGCCCAACACCGCCGAGAGTCGCAGCGCCTGGGTCCGGGCGGCCCGGTCGTCCGCTCCGACGGCGGGCAGGGCGTCAGCGGGCTCACCGCGGAGCAGCCGCTCGGCGGCGTCCTCGTCCAGCCAGCTGTACCAGTCGTCGGCCATCACATGTCCTTCTGCGTCGGCGCGGAGGAATCCGTCACACCGGCGGGCGTCTCCACGCCGGCCCACGGCCCCTCGACGCGGTGGTACCGCACTCAGTTCTCCGCCCCCCTGGCCGCCACGCCCTCCCTCCGGAGGACGCCCGGCTCACCCCCGCCCCGCCGCCTGCCGCCACCGCGTCGTGGCCGGCCGGAGCCCTCCTCACACGGCCGGCGTTCGTCGTCCGGGCCCGCCGGGTCGTCCCCCTGCGCGGTCTCCATCTCCCCCTCGGGAAGCGTCTCCAACAGCTGGGCGAGCCGCCGCAGTCCACGGTGGGCGGCCGTACGCACCGCACCCGGCCGCTTGCCGAGCACCTGGGCGACCGTCTTCGCGTCCAGGCCCAACACCACTCGCAACACCACGGCCTCGGCCTGGTCCTGGGGCAGGGTGGCGATGAGCCGGAGGGTGCGTCCGGTGTCCAGCGCCTCCAGCGCCTCGGAAGCGGTGTCGGTCTCGGCCGCCCGCTCCCGCAGTTCGCTGTCGTCACCGCTGACGGCCGGTCGTCGGCCGCGCATCCGTATGTGGTCCAGCGCCCGGTTCCGGGCGATCCGCGCCGCCCAGCCGCGGAACCTGTCCCCGTCACCGCTGAAGCGGTTCAGGTCCCGGGCTATCTGCAGCCAGGCCTCGGAGGCGACGTCTTCCGCGTCCGGCTCCCCGACCAGGGTCCGGACGTATCCCAACAGGCGCGGGTGGACAGCCCGGTAGACGGTTCGGAACGCGTGCTCGTCCCCGTCCCGCGCCGCGCTCACCGCGGCGGTCAGCTCCGCCTCGTCCCCCTGCACGCCCTCATCCTGCCCCACTGTTCCCCGGCCCTCCGACACAGGGCTCCTCAACTGCGCGTTCCTCCCAAAGCCGGTACACCCCGGCCACGCCGACCACCGTCGGGCACCGTTGCCTGCCGAGTGTGCTCCGAGGTGGGTCGGCGGCTGCCGGCAAGGCGGCCCTCGCTGCTGCTGGGTTCGGGCTCACCGTAGTACGCCCGGTACGCCCGGTAAGTCCCGCGGGCCGGCCGGTCTGCGGAGAGCCGCAGCACGGCGCCGCAGCGGACTCGGGCTCAACCGGCCACCCCCATCCTGGCACTTCCGCCCGGTCCCGGCCGGGCCGAAAAAGGTCTATGGCAAGCACGCCAGAGGCGCGACGAGCACGCTACGGCCTGCGCCGCCACCGCGTCCACGTCCGGCGAGGACAACAATGGGCCAAAACACGTACCGGCCGCCCGTCAAGAAGGCCGCATTCGGTGTGACAGAAATCGCCTGGTCGACGCAGAGTGGGGTATGGGGCTTCTTTTCTGACCCCTCCTGTGACGACGGCCGGGGTCTCTCCTGTGGGGGGTGGCGACCCCGGCCGTCCCAATGTTCCCGAATGGCCTTCCGTCCGCCGCGCCTCGCCCACCTCGGGGAGGCTGCCTTTACGGATCTCGCCGGCTGTTTGCCGGCTCCCGGTCGGAAACGCTGCCGACGACTCACCCCGTACGTGAATTTTCCGTGACGGCGACCGGCCTCCACCCCCAAGGGCCCGGCCCCGACAACACCCCCGCCGCTCCGACTCACTCGACGTTCCCGCGCCCGGGGAGTTCATCGAGCCGATCGCGCGTAGTTCTCTTTGGTTTTCCGCCTTATCACCGAAGGCTGATTCATCCCCATCATTTTTCGGCCACCCGGTCGGCTCATCGGCCCATGGCCCTCCCCCACCCCGGAGGGCTGCTCCCCCCTCGGCATGAGCCCGTCCGCCAACACCCGCCGAGCCCGTCTCCGGTCCGCCGGGCTACGGCGACTCGCGTCGCTGCCAGAGCATCTCCAACCCCAGCATGATCGCGCACAGCACCCCGACGGAGCCCGGGGCCGCCACGAACGCCACATGGATCGGGCTGGTCTCGTCCGGCAGGAAGAGATCCACCCAGCCCAGGGTCAGGGAGAGGGCGGTGGCCACCCCGCCGAGCCGGGAGGCCCATTCGAAGAAGCTCGCCTGCCACGACTTCGAGGCCGCCGACTCCCGGGAGCGCACATCGATGCTGAAGAAGATCAACAAAACGGCCAGGAAGGAGATCAGACTGACCATGTCGGCTGACGGCATCTGGCGCATACCGGGACCATAGCCCCTGTCGTCGGCCACCCACCGCACGTCCGCGTTGCCCGGATTCGAGGGCATCACCGCAGGTCAGACAGTCTGATCTACGGTAGGGCAGGGAACTCTCCCGGCATCCCCCGACCCGCCGGGCGCGGCCCGGCACAGCCCTCACCGCTTCGGAGCGGGCCGGCGGCACCGGACCACGGGGCCGCACCGGTGTGCCACGGGACGGCCCTTAGCCCGTCCGTGCCCCTTTCACCGCACGCGCGGATCCCAGACGATCTCCACCGTCGGAGCGTGGCTACGATGGCGAGGGCCGGTGGACCCTATCCGGCCGGGCCCGGCCGACAGCGAAACCGGCGGTCCTGTTCCCCCGCTCCCGGAGGGTGTCCATGCCGGCTGGAACCCTGTACCGCGGACGGGAAGGCATGTGGTCCTGGGTGGCTCACCGAGTCACCGGCGTCCTCATCTTCTTCTTCCTGTTCGTCCACGTCCTCGACACCTCGCTGGTACGCGTGTCGCCCCAGGCGTACGACACGGTGGTGGCGACCTACAAGAACCCGCTCGTGGCGCTGATGGAGTACGGCCTGGTGGCCGCCGTCCTCTTCCACGCCCTCAACGGGCTGCGCATCATCGCCATCGACTTCTGGTTCAACGGCCCCCGGTACCAGAAGACGATGCTGTGGAGCGTCATGGGCGTGTGGGTGCTGGTGATGGCCGCAGCGGTCTACCCCCTCCTCGGCCACGCCACCCGCGAGATCTTCGGGAGCTGAGCGAGATGGCCCCCACCGACGGCCCCTCGGTCGAACTCACCGGCTCAAGCGCCGGCTACGGCCCTGACAACCCGGCGGCGGTCATCGTGCCGCCGCGCACCCGCACCGCGAAGACCGCGAAGTCGCCGCGGATGAGCTTCGAACTCATCAGCTGGGTGTTCATGCGCCTGTCGGGGATCGTGCTGGTCGTCCTGGTCCTGGGCCACCTGCTGATCCAGTTGGTGCTGGACGGCGGGGTGAGCAAGATCGGCTTCGCCTTCGTCGCCGGCCGCTGGGCCTCGCCGTTCTGGCAGGTATGGGACCTGGGCCTGCTCTGGCTGGCCATGCTGCACGGCGGAAACGGTCTGCGGACGGTCATCAACGACTACGCCGAGCGGTACAACACCCGCTTCTGGCTGAAGGTGCTGCTGTACACCGCCACGGTCTTCACCGTACTGCTGGGTTCCCTGGTGATCTTCACCTTCGACCCGAACATCCGCTAGCGCTCGAAGGCTGACCGACCAATGAAGATCCACAAGTACGACACCGTCATCGTCGGCGCCGGCGGCGCGGGTATGCGTGCGGCCATCGAAGCCACCCGGCGCAGCCGCACCGCCGTCCTGACCAAGCTCTACCCGACCCGCTCCCACACCGGCGCCGCCCAGGGCGGTATGGCCGCCGCCCTCGCCAACGTGGAGGAGGACAACTGGGAGTGGCACACCTTCGACACGATCAAGGGCGGGGACTACCTGGTCGACCAGGACGCCGCCGAGATCCTGGCGAAGGAGGCCATCGACTCCGTCCTCGACCTGGAGAAGATGGGCCTGCCGTTCAACCGCACCCCGGCCGGCACCATCGACCAGCGGCGCTTCGGCGGCCACAGCCGCAACCACGGTGAGGCCCCGGTCCGCCGCTCCTGCTACGCCTCGGACCGCACCGGCCACATGATCCTGCAGACGCTGTACCAGAACTGCCTCAAGGAGGGCGTGGAGTTCTACAACGAGTTCTACGTCCTCGACCTCCTGCTGGACGAGGCCGGCGGCGTCCGGAGGACCGCGGGTGTGGTCGCCTACGAACTCGCGACCGGGGAGATCCACGTCTTCCGGGCGAAGGCGGTGGTCTTCGCCTCGGGCGGCACCGGCAAGTTCTTCAAGGTGTCCTCCAACGCGCACACGCTGACCGGCGACGGCCAGGCGGTCGCCTTCCGCCGCGGACTGCCGCTGGAGGACATGGAGTTCTTCCAGTTCCACCCGACCGGCATCTGGCGGATGGGCATCCTGCTCACCGAGGGGGCGCGCGGCGAGGGCGGCATCCTCCGCAACAAGGACGGCGAACGCTTCATGGAGCGGTACGCGCCGGTCATGAAGGACCTCGCCTCCCGCGACGTGGTCTCCCGCTCCATCTACACCGAGATCCGCGAGGGTCGGGGCTGCGGCCCGGACGGCGACCACGTCATGCTCGACCTCACCCACCTCCCTCCGGAACAGCTGGACGCCAAGCTCCCCGACATCACCGAGTTCGCCCGGACCTACCTGGGCATCGAGCCCTACACGGACCCGATCCCGATCCAGCCGACCGCGCACTACGCGATGGGCGGCATCCCGACCAACGTCCACGGCGAGGTGCTCAGCGACAACACCACCGTTCTCCCGGGCCTGTACGCCGCCGGCGAGGTCGCCTGCGTCTCGGTGCACGGCGCCAACCGGCTGGGCACCAACTCGCTGCTCGACATCAACGTCTTCGGCCGCCGCGCCGGGATCGCGGCGGCCGAGTACGCCGGACGGAGCGAGTTCGCGGAGCTGCCGGAGGACCCGGCGGGCCGGGTGGTCGGCCAGTTGGAGGCGCTCCGGGAGGGCACCGGCACCGAGCGGGTCTCCGACATCCGCAGGGCGCTGCAGGAGACCATGGACACCAACGCGACGGTGTTCCGCACCGAGCAGACCCTGAAGGCCGCGGTGGCCGACATCGGCGCCCTGCGCGCGCGCTACCGCCACGTCTCCGTGCAGGACAAGGGCAAACGGTTCAACACCGATCTGCTGGAAGCCGTCGAGCTGGGCAACCTCCTGGAGCTGGCCGAGGTGATGGCCGTCTCCGCCCTCGCCCGCAAGGAGTCGCGCGGCGGGCACTACCGCGAGGACTACCCCAACCGCGACGACGTCAATTTCATGCGGCACACCATGGCCTACCGCGAGGTGGGCGCCGACGGCGCGGAGCGCATCCGGCTGGACTACAAGCCCGTGGTGCAGACCCGCTACCAGCCGATGGAGCGTAAGTACTGATGAGCATCCGCACACCCGGGAAGCGAGGCCGGAAGCCCGAGCCGGCGGCCCAGGGGGCAGCTGCGCACCTGGTGCCGGTCACCTTCCGGATCCGGCGGTTCAATCCGGAGGTCTCGGCCGACGTCCACTGGGAGGACTTCACCTTCGAGATCGACCCGAGGGAGCGGGTCCTCGACGGACTGCACAAGATCAAGTGGGAGTTGGACGGGACGCTCACCTTCCGCCGCTCCTGCGCCCACGGCATCTGCGGTTCCGACGCGATGCGGATCAACGGCCGCAACCGGCTGGCCTGCAAGACCCTGATCAAGGACATCAACCCCGGCAAGCCGATCCTCATCGAGGCGATCAAGGGTCTCACCCTGCTCAAGGACCTGATCGTCGACATGGAGCCGTTCTTCCAGGCCTACCGCGACATGATGCCCTTCCTCGTCACCTCGGGTAACGAACCGACCCGCGAGCGGCGCCAGTCGCCCGAGGAGCGCGACCGGTTCGACGACACCACCAAGTGCATCCTCTGCGCCGCCTGCACCTCCTCCTGCCCGGTCTTCTGGAACGACGCCCAGTACTTCGGGCCGCAGGCGATCGTGGGCGCCCACCGGTTCATCTTCGACTCCCGGGACGAGGCCGGGCAGCAGCGGCTGGAGATCCTCAACGACAAGGAGGGCGTCTGGCGCTGCCGGACGATCTTCAACTGCACCGAGGCGTGCCCGCGGGGGATCGAGGTCACCAAGGCCATCCAGGAGGTGAAGCGGGCGCTGATCACGCGTCGCTTCTGAGGCCGTCGCCGCGGCCGCCCTGGCCGCGGCGGCGGGCTCAGGTCCGCTTCGACGCGAGGGTGACGACGGTGATGTCCGATTCGGCCCCCACCCGGACCGGCGGCCCCCAGGCCCCGGCCCCCCGGGTGACGTACAACTGGGTGTCCCCGTAGCGCTCCAGGCCCGCCACCGTCGGGTTGGCGAGTTCGGCGAGGTAGTTGCCGGGGAAGAGCTGGCCGCCGTGGGTGTGGCCGGACAGCTGCAGGTCGACACCGTGCTTCACCGCGTCGTGGATGACCACCGGCTGGTGCGCCATCAGCACCGATGCCCGGGACCGGTCCCGGTCGCCGAGCGCCAGCCCGAAGTCGGGACCGACCCCCACGCTGCCCCCGCCGGTGGCCGAGACGTCGTTGACCCCCGCGAGGTCGAAGTCGGGAAGCTCCGCCCGGGCGTTCGCCAGGGGCCGGAGCCCCAGCTCCTGGACGAAGTCCACCCACTCCTCGGCTCCGCCGGAGTAGTACTCGTGGTTCCCGGTGACGAAGTAGGAGCCGTCCGGCGCGCTCAGCTGGGCGAGCGGTTCGGCCGCCGGGCCGAGATCGCCCACGCTGCCGTCGACGAGGTCCCCGACGACCGCGACGAGGTCGGGCTGCGCCCGGTTGATGGTGTCCACGATCCGCTGGGTGTGCGAGCGGCCGAGGATCGGACCGAGGTGGATGTCGCTGACGACGGCGATCCGGTAGCCGTGCGCCCGTCGGGGCAGTTTCGCCAGCGGCACCGTGACGTGTTTCAGTCGAGGGCCGCTCAGCACGCCGTAGGCGCCGTACCCGACGGTGCCCAGCGCCGCCACGGAAGCGGCGGCGGCCACGCCGCGGGCGACGAAGAGCCGCCGGCTCGGGCCGGTGGCCGGGATGCTCACTCCCGTGGCGTCGCCCGCCGGAGGCGGACCGTCCGCCTCACCGACCGCACCGCCGCTCTCACCCGCCCGCTCCAGCCGGCCGGCGCCCGCCGGGAGAGGCACGCTCCGCGAGCCGCCCGCCTCGGCCTCCCCGGCCTTCTCGGCGGCGGCCCGCGCCGCACGACGCTCCAGCATCCGGCGGAGCAGCGGCCGTACCGCCTCCCCCACCAGCAGGGCGAGCGTCAGGTAGAGCAGCACCGCCAGCCACAGGAAGCCCGGCCAGGCGAAGACCCGCTCCACCGCGAACGGCGCGCCGGCCCGCCCGCTGACCAGCGCCCCGAGCGAGGTCAACGGCGCCAGGACCAGCACAGCCGTACCGAGCCGCCGCACCACACCGCCAGGCGCCGTGGTGTCCCGCACCAGCCGTACCCAGAGGTACCGGTGCACACCGACGAGAAGGCTGAGCAGCAGCAGGACCGCGAAGATCCCCATCAGAACCATCGCGGCCCTCACCGCTCCGCGCCGGCGGAGAGTCTCCGGTGCGCCCGGACGCCCCGCAGACCGATCAGCCCGATCGCCGTGCCCAGCAGGAAGGATGTGACGGCCAGCAGCAGGTGGACCCAGAAGTAGCCGGTCGGATCACCGGCGTCGTCGAACGCCAGGCCGCTGCCGTCCTTCCAGAGGTTGCGGACGAAGGTGACCCAGAGGAACCAGCTCCAGCCCCCGAAGGCGAGCAGGAACCAGGATGCGGAGCGGCTGAGTCGCGGAGCGCTGGGATCCGATGGGCGCGGCATGCTCCCAGTATCGCCGGGCGTGTCCGGAGGCCCGCGGCGGGGTGGAGCCGGCCACGACCGCTCCCGGATATCGTGGCGTTCCCGGGCGTCCGCCAAGTGGTGCAGAGAGTTGGTCCGACGGGGCGGAACCTTTCCCACCGTGCCACCGAACAGCCAATCACACTGTACGTTCAGCACCGTGCATGGATTTCGCGCTCAGCCGTCCACCGTCCTGTCCCGACTCCCGCTGTGCCGCACGCTGTTGACAGCGACGGTCGCCGCGGTGCTGCCGCTGCTCGCCCCCGCGCCGGCGCTCTCCGCCGGCCGGGACGACGGCGGCGGGGCGGAGCCGCCCGCGAAGATGTCGACGGTCGGCGGCGAACGGCTGGGACTGCCGGGGACCCAGGTCGACTTGGGGACCGGCGCGCCCAGGCTGCCGAAGGACCTGACCGGACGCTCCTGGATCGTGGCGGACGCGGAGTCCGGCGAGGTGCTCGCCGCCCACAACGCGCACTGGGAGCTGGCCCCGGCCAGCACCCTGAAGATGCTCTTCGCCGACACCGTGCTCCCGCACCTGCCCAAGGACGAGGTACACAAGGTGGTGCCGTCCGACCTGGCGGACGTCGGCCCCGGCAGCAGCCTGGTCGGGATCAAGGAGGGGCTGAGCTACTCGGTGCACGACCTGTGGCTGGGCGTCTTCCTGCGCTCCGGAAACGACGCGGTCCATGTGCTCTCCGAGATGTACGGCGGCACCGAGAAGGCCGTGCGCGACATGCAGGAGCACGCCAAGGAACTGAACGCCCTGGACACCCATGTCGTCACCCCCGACGGCTACGACGAGAAGGGCCAGGTCAGCAGCGCCTACGACCTGACCCTCTTCGCTCGCTCCGGGCTCCAGAAGGCCGACTTCCGCGAGTACTGCTCCACCGCCAGGGCGCAGTTCCCCGGCAAGGAGAAGAAGGCGAAGAAGGGTGAGAAGCCCAAGCGGGAGACGTTCGAGATCCAGAACACCAACCGGTTGCTCACCGGTGATGTGGGCCTGGAGCCCTACGACGGGATGGCCGGGGTGAAGAACGGCTACACCTCGAATGCCGGCTCGACGTTCACGGGCGTGGCGCAGCGGGGCGACCGGGTGCTGCTGACCACCGTCATGAACCCCGCGAGCAACGAGGGCCTCGCGGTCTACCGGGAGGCCGGGCGCCTCCTCGACTGGGGGTTCAAGGCCGCCGACAAGGTGGAGCCGGTCGGCACACTGGTCGCCCCCAAGACCGCAGAGACCGGGAAGGCCGGCAGTGAGGCCGGGGGCAAGGAGGGCCGGCCGGAGAAGAACCCGCACGGCCCGGGCCCGGTCAGCGCCTCGGCCGCCGAGGACCCCTCCGCCGGTATGTGGACGGCGCTCGGCGTGGCCGGCGGATCCCTGGTGGTCCTGGGCGCGGGCGCCATGCTGGTGCACCGCCGCTGGCCGCTTCCGGAGCTGGTACGGCGCGAGCCGAGGGACTGACCCCCTCAGCCCTCGGCGACGGGCGGTCACCGGTCCTCCGATGACCGCCCGTCGCCGTCCCCGGCGGCGGGGCGCGAAACCTCGCCGCCCTCCCCGCCTCCCTGGGCTCCGGCGGACACCGCGGTCCAGGCCGAGCAGTACAGCAGCAGCTTCACCATGAAGTTGATCCAGAGCAACAGCGCGATCGGCACCCCGAACGCCCCGTACATGCTCTTCGCCGCGACCCCCCGGAGATAGCCGCTCAGCAGCAGCTTCAGCACCTCGAAGCCGACCGCCCCGATCAGCGCGGCGACCACCGTGGACCGGCGGTCCGGATGGACGCGCGGCATCCTGGTCAGCAGGTAGACCAGCAGCAGGAAGTTGGCGGTCACCGCGATGGCCACCCCCGCCACGACCAGCAGGACGCGGCTGGCGCTGCCCTCTGCGAGACCCATCCGGTCCGCGACCCACCCCACGGCGCTGCTGGCGAAGGCCGAACCCGCCATGGCCACCAGACCGACGGCACCGAGCCCGAGCAGCGCCCCGCCGTCCGTGAGCTTGAGCAGGACGGGGTTGCCCGGGTCCTCCTCCTTCCGCCACACCGCCCGCAGGCACTCACGCAGCCACGCCACCCACCCGATACCGGTGTAGAGCAGCAGCGCGCCCGCGATGCCGCCGACCGTTCCGGCGTTGTTGAGCAGGGCGTCCAGATCGAGCTTGGAGCCGATCCCGGGCACCTGCTTCGACAGCTCCCGGCTGAGCCGGTGGACTCCGCTCTTGCCGAGCAGCGCCGCGGCCACCGCGGCCATCACCGCGATGAGCGGGAAGAGGGTGAGGAAGCTCTTGAAGGTCAGGGCCGCGGCGAGCCGGCTCCAGCGCACCGCGTCCAACCGTTCGTACGCCCGCCAGGCGTGGGTCCGCATCGCGCGGGAGACCACCGGGCCGATCACTGGAAGTCTTTTCAGCCACTCCATGGAAGCAGGACTACCCGCTTCTCAGCGGCACGGCGCGGTCGACGCGCGGCACGGTCGACCGAGAGGGGCCGTCCCGGTGGCGTCGCCCCCGGAGCCCCGGGGGCCGAGCGGCGCCGGTCAGCCCCGGTCAGGTCGGCAGCGACGGAGCGGCGGTGTTCCGGGGCGTGCCCTGCGCCGGGACGCCACCCGCGGCCGTCGTCCCGCCGAAGGGGTACTCGTCCAGCATCCGCCAGCGCCCGTCCGCGCCCTGCTCGTAGAGGGCGAAGCTCTCTACCGTCCAGTCGGCGGTGTAGTCGGCGAGGGCCCGGTGGGCGTGGTCGAGCGCCGCGTCGTCGATGCCGTGGGCGATGGTCACGTGCGGGTGGTAAGGGAACTCGAGCTCCCGGGTCACCGGCCCGGAGCGCACCTGCTCCTGGAGCTTGGCGGACTCCGCCGCCCCCTCGACCAGCTGGACGAAGACGACCGGGGAGAGCGGCCGGAAGGTGCCGGTGCCCCGCAACCGCATCGGGAAGGTGTGGCTTCCGGCGGCCACCGCGGTGAGGTGGTGCCGGAAGGCGGGCAGGACCGCGGTGTCGACCTCGGTCGGCGGAAGCAGGGTGACATGCGTGGGGATGCCGTACGCGGCGGGATCCCCGAAGCTCGCGCGCCGCTCCTGGAGCAGGCTGCCGTAAGGCTCCGGGACCGCGATCGAAACGCCGAGCGTTACGGTCCCCACGTTCTCCTCCTCTGCGTCCGGATGTGCGCTGCGCGGCAGCGCACGGTCAGTGCCCAGTGTCGCCGCTGGCACCCGCCCCCGGGAGCGTCTTCGGTCCCTGACGCGCGGGCCGAAGGTCCTCTCCGGGTTTCAGCGGTCACCGCCTGCTCTCAGTGCTTCGCGGCGAGGAAGCCCATTCTGTCGTACGCCTGCGCGAGGGTCTCGGCAGCGACCGCCCGGGCCTTCTCCGCCCCCTTGGCGAGGATGGAGTCCAGCGTCTCGGGGTCGTCGAGGTATCCCCGGGTGCGCTCGCGGAACGGCGTCACCCACTCGACGACGACCTCGGCCAGGTCGGTCTTGAGCGCACCGTAGCCCTTGCCCTCGTACCGCTGCTCGAGTTCCGGGATTCCGGTACCGGTGAGGCTGGCGTAGATGGTGAGCAGGTTGCTGACGCCCGGCTTGTGCTCCTCGTCGAACCTGATCACGGTGTCGGTGTCGGTCACCGCGCTCTTGATCTTCTTGGCGGAGGCCTTGGGCTCGTCGAGCAGGTCGATGATGCCCTTCGGTGTGGAGGCCGACTTGCTCATCTTGACCACCGGGTCCTGGAGGTCGACGATCCGCGCCGTCTCCTTGAGGATGAACGCCTCCGGCACCGTGAAGATCTCCCCGTAGCGGCTGTTGAACCGCTCGGCGAGATCCCGGGTCAGCTCCAGGTGCTGCCGCTGGTCGCCACCCACCGGCACCTGGTCCGACTGGTAGAGCAGGATGTCGGCCGCCATCAGCACCGGGTAGGTGAACAGCCCGACGGTGGTCCGCTCCACCCCCTGCTTGGCGGACTTGTCCTTGAACTGCGTCATCCGGGAGGCCTCACCGAAGCCGGTGAGGCAGTTCAGCAGCCAGCCGAGCTGGGCGTGCTCGGGCACATGGCTCTGCACGAAGAGCGTGCAGCGCTCCGGGTCCAGCCCGGCGGCCAGCAGCTGGGCGACCGCGAGCCGGGTGTTGGACCGGAACTCCGCCGGGTCCTGCGGAACGGTCACCGCGTGCAGGTCCGCCACCATGTAGAACGCGTCGTGCGTCTCCTGCTGGGCCACCCACTGCCGTACCGCACCCAGGTAGTTCCCGAGATGGAAGGAGCCGGAGGTGGGCTGGATACCGGAGAGCACGCGAGGTCGTTCGATGGCCATGTCCACATTCTCGCAGGTGCGGAACCGATCTCGGGCCTCTGGTGTAAGAAGAGTGTGATGGCACGGGGAGGGGGCGTTCTCATCGCCCCGGAGAGCGCGGCCGAGGCCGCGGTGATCAGGCGGGTACGCGACGGGGACCCGGAGGCCTACGCGCAGCTGGTGCGGGCCCACAGGCCGGTGGCCGAGCGGACGGCGCTGCTGCTCGGCGCGGGTGCGGACGCCGAGGACGTGGTGCAGATCGCCTTCCTCAAGGCGTACCAGTCGCTGGGGCGCTTTCACACGGGCGCGGCCTTCCGCCCCTGGCTGCTGCGGATCGTCGCCAACGAGACGAGGAACACAGTCCGCTCCCGGCGTCGGCGCCAGGCCGCCGAAACCCGGGAGGCCGCCCGGTTCGCGGGCGACCCGGTGATACCGGAACTGTCGGACCCGGCGGTCTGGGCAGTGGCGGGCGAATGGCGCGCGCAACTCCTGGCTGCGCTGGACCGGCTGAGCGAGGACCACCGCCAAGTGGTCATCCACCGCTACCTGCTGGAGCTGGACGAGTCCGAGACGGCCGAGGCCCTCGGCTGGCCCCGGGGCACCGTGAAGTCCCGCCTCAACCGCGCCCTGCATCGACTGCGCCTGCTGCTCTCCTCGCCCGACCCGGAGGCGGTGCTCCGGACGGCCGAACAGCGGCCCTCCACACATCTGAGCCGCCGCACCCGTCACTCCCCCTCCCACCCCCGCTCCCGACCCCGCAGGCAGAACTCCCCGCCCACCACTCCCCGCCGCTCCTCCCTCCACCCACCGGCCCCGGGACGGCCGCCGGCCTCGAAGCCCGCCCGCAGACCCAGCACGACACCACGCCGCGGGAGAGGTTCTCCCTCCCCAGGAAGTTGATCAGGGAAGTGGCTCAGCGAATGTTTCGTGTCCCGTCCTTGGAAGTGCGGGTTGGTGGGTGGTTGCTGTTGGTGGGTTGCCGGGTGGGTGGTGCGGGGGGCGGGTCCTGCGTGGGTGGGGGTGCCGCGACCGTCTATTTACGGGGCCGTGCGGGCCGGTGGGCATCCTTCTGGTTGTAGAGCCCCGCAAATACACGGCAGCGTCTCGGCACCCCCACCCACTCCGGCCCCACCCCCTCCCGCCGTCCCGCCCCCAGGCCAATCCGTCCCTGTCGCTCAGCAAGGCGTCTCATCGGGCCGCCACCGCTGCCGACAGCGCTGATCAAGTCGCTCGCTGATCTGACCGGGTCAGGCCACCCGGGGGCCGGGGCACGCAGATCAGCCGGGAGAAGGCCCACCAGCGGATGACCGCGTTCCCAAAAGTTGAGGTTGCAGACGCGGTACGGGACGTCAACGACGAACAGGCGCTCAGCTTCCACGCGTTTGCCGACCGTGGGAGACCGACGGACTGGCCGGGGCCATGACGACGGGACCGGGGCGGGACGGCGGGAGGGGGTGGGGCCGGAGTGGGTGGGGGTGCCGGGACGCTGCCGTGTATTTGCGGGGCTCTACAACGGAAACGGCTCCCACCAACCCGCACGGCCCCGTAAATAGACGGTCGCGGCACCCCCACCCACGCAGGACCCGCCCCCGCACCACCCACCCGGCAACCCACCAACAGCAACAGCAACAGCGACCCACCGCCTCCAGACCCCTCACGCATCCAAGAAAGTTTGCGGGCATTCCCGCCGAGCGACGATAGAAAGGGGCAGCAGACCCCTCTCTGACCGAATGGAGCAGCCGTGATGACTACCGACCGCAGCATTTCCGCCGCCCAGGAGTACAGCGCGCACAACTACCACCCGCTGCCGGTCGTGGTCGCCTCCGCGGAGGGCGCGTGGATGACCGATGTCGAGGGCCGCCGCTATCTCGACATGCTCGCCGGCTACTCCGCGCTGAACTTCGGTCATGGCTACCGGCCGCTCATCGAGGCCGCCAAGGCGCAGCTGGACCGCGTCACCCTCACCTCCCGGGCGTTCCACCACGACCGGTTCGCCGACTTCTGCACCGAGCTGGCGCAGCTGTGCGGCATGGAGATGGTGCTGCCGATGAACACCGGCGCGGAGGCCGTGGAGACCGCCGTCAAGACGGCGCGGAAGTGGGGCTACCAGGTGAAGGGGGTCCCGGACGGCAAGGCCAAGATCATCGTGGCTGAGAACAACTTCCACGGCCGGACGACCACCATCATCAGTTTCTCCACCGATCCGGAGGCCCGCGCCGACTTCGGCCCGTACACGCCCGGTTTCGAGATCGTGCCCTACGGGGACCTCGCCGCGATCGAGGCGGCGATGGACGAGAACACCGTGGCGGTGCTGTTGGAGCCGATCCAGGGTGAAGCGGGGGTGCTTGTTCCGCCGCCGGGGTACCTGACCGGCGTCCGGGAACTGACCCGTGAGCGGAACGTCCTGTTCATGGCGGATGAGATCCAGTCCGGGCTGGGGCGGACGGGGCGGACCTTCGCCTGCGAGCACGAGGGCGTGGTGCCCGATCTGTACCTCCTCGGCAAGGCGCTCGGCGGCGGGGTGGTGCCGGTTTCGGCCGTGGTGTCCTCGCGGGAGGTGCTGGGGGTCTACCGGCCGGGTGAGCACGGCTCCACCTTCGGCGGGAACCCGTTGGCCTGCGCCGTCGCCCTGGAGGTGATCGCCCAGTTGCGTTCCGGGGAGTTCCAGCGGCGCGCCGAGGAGCTGGGCGACCATCTCCACCGGGAGCTGGGGCTGTTGGTCGGTGGTGGCGGTGTGGAGGCGGTGCGCGGCCGTGGTCTGTGGGCCGGGGTCGACATCGTGCCGACGCACGGGACCGGTCGGGAGATCTCGGAGCGGTTGCTGGAGCGGGGTGTGCTGGTGAAGGACACCCACGGCAGCACGATCCGGATCGCTCCGCCGCTGGTGATCAGTAAGGAGGATCTGGACTGGGGTCTGGAGCAGCTGCGCACCGTGCTCCAGGGCTGACAGGACGGTTTCGCGGTGCTTTCGGGCCGGCCCCAAAGCACCGCGACCACCGGTCGTCAGAGGATGACGTGCGGGAGGAAGCGCGCGTAGCCGTCGGTGATGAGTCCGGCTGATTCGCGGATGCCGAGCCCGGCGGCCTCGTCTTCGACGACCCAGGCCCCGAGGACGACCCGGTTGCCGTCGAAGTCCGGCAGCGGGGCGAGCTGCTGGTAGCAGCAGGTCTCGTCCGGGTCTTCCGGTCGGGTGCCGCCCGCTTCGTGGACGGTCACCCCGGCGCCTTCCCGCCCGAGGAGCGGCTTGGTCACGTATCCGGTGGTCTCCGCGAGTTCGCGGGGGCCGTCGAGGTAGGAGGGGAGCAGGTTGGGGTGGTCGGGGAACATCTCCCAGAGGATCGCGAGCAGCGCCTTGTTGGACAGCAGCATTTTCCAGACGGGCTCGATCCAGCAGGTGGAGCCGGTCCCTCCGCCGTTGTCGAGTGTCTCCCGCACCTGCTGCCCGAACTCGTCGGTGACCAGCCACTCCCACGGGTAGAGCTTGAAGCAGCTGCGGATGAAGGCCAGTTGGTTGTCGACGAACCGGCCGCTCATCGGGTCCCAGCCGATGTCCTCCACGGCGATGGCCTCGGTCTGGACACCGGCCTGTTCGGCGGTCTCCTGGAGGTAGGCCACCGTCATCAGGTCCTCTCCGGACTCGTCCCACACCGAGTGCGCGAAGTACAGCGGGCTGCCCGGCGGCAGTAGCGAGGCCTGTCGTTTCCAGGCCGCGACGAGCCGTTCGTGGAGGGAGTTCCACTGGTCGGCTTCGGGGAACCGCTCCTCCATCCAGAACCACTGCGGGCTCGCGGCCTCCACCAGTGAGGTGGGGGTGTCGGCGTTGTACTCCAGCAGTTTGGCGGGGGCGGTGCCGTCGTAGTGCAGGTCGAACCGGCCGTAGACGCTGGGCTGGTCCGCCCGCCGCCGCCAGGAGTCGGCTATCAGTGCCGCTGTCTGCCGGTCAGTGATGCCGAGGTCGGCGAAGCGGTCGTGTTCGACGATGAAGTCCGCCGCCGCCAGGCACATCTGGTGGAGTTCCGCCACGACGTCCTCAAGCGCCTCCACCTCGGGCAGTGAGAAGGAGTAGTAGGCGCTCTCGTCCCAGTAGGGGCGGAGTGAGTCGTCGGGGTAGCGGGTGAGGGGGTAGACCAGCCCTTGCTCCTCCACCGTCTGCTGCCAGTCGGGGCGCGGTGTGATGGTGTGCCGTCGCATGGGCGCTCAGCCGCCGTAGTATCCGCCGGAGCCGCCGATGCCGCCGCGGTGTACGCCGGAGCCCTTCCTCGGTTTGGTGAAGCTGCCGCCCTTGGCCCAGCCCTTCTCCTCCTCCCGCGACTTGTAGTACCAGGCGCCCCTGCTGCTCGAACCGGAGCAGGCAGAGCTGCTCAGGATCCGGTAGCCGCGGTCGTACTGGTAGCTGTTGCGGTCCACGCAGCGCCGGTCCGCGTCCGAGCTGCACGCGGTGAGCATCGCGGCAAGCGCGCCCATCCCGCCCAGTACGACCGCTCCGGACCTCAGACGCCTCTGCACTTCCGCCATCAGGCAACCCCCGTTGTCATGGACGTTGAAATTACGTCAGCAATGCTAGGGGGACGGGGGCGCCCCGCTCACCCCCGGGGGACCCGGCTCGGCAGCGCGGGTGCGGCGCGGCCCCGACAGGGTCGTGACGCGGTACCGCATACGGGCGGAAACCGGCCCGATCCCAACCGGATCGGCCGTACGGTAGGGCCATGACTACGAACGAGAGCGCCTCGGCCCCCGCTCCGCGAATGAACCTGGTGCAGCACGTCCCCGACGTCTACCAGGCGATGGTCGCGCTCGACCAGGCGGCCCGCAAGGGCCTGGACCCGGTGCTCTGCAAGCTGGTGAAGATCCGTGCCTCTCAGCTCAACCACTGCGCGTTCTGCATCGACATGCACGTGGGGGAAGCCCGGAAGGCCGGTGAGTCGGACCAGCGCATCCATCTGCTCAACGCCTGGGAGGAGGCTCCCGGCGTCTACTCCGAGAGGGAAAAGGCGGCGCTGGCCCTCACCGAGGCGGTCACCGTCCTGACCGACGGTTTCGTGCCGGACGCCGTCTACGAGCGGGCCGCGGCCCACTTCGACGAGGCGGAACTGGGGCGGCTGATCTCCCTGATCACGGTCATCAACGGCTGGAACCGGCTCTCCGTGACCACCCGTCTGCCACCCGGTGCCCACTGACCCGCAGCCGCTGGCGGGCGGCCCGGCGCGCCCCCAGGGACGCGGCGCCGGGCCAGGCCGCCTACGGCAGCCACGCCCGCCAGACGTCCGGGTGCTTCCGTACCCACCGCTCGGCGGCCTCCTGCGGGCTGAGCTTCTCCGAGGCGATCATCGCGGAGACCTCGTTCTGGTCCTCCTGGCTCCAGTGGAAGTTCTCCAGGAACGCGGCCGCCGCACCGCCGTTCTCCGCGAACCGCGCGTTGAGGTACTTCTGCAACGGCGTCCTGGGGTAGGCGCAGTCGATGTCCTCGGGCGCCTTGGCGGCGCACTCCTCGGTGTACTCCGGCAGCTGCACCTCCACCATCGGCACCTTCTCGAACAGCCACTGCGGTTCGTACCAGTAGCTGAGGAACGGCCTGCGCTCCTTGGCGAACTGCTGGATCTGGGTGATCTGGGCGGCCTCCGAGCCGGCGAACACCACCTCGTAGTCCAGCTCCAGGTTCCTCACCAGGGCCTGGTCGTTGGTGACGTACGAGGGCGAGCCGTCCAGCAGCTGGCCCTTGTCGCCGCTCTCGGCGGTGCGCAGTTCCTCGGCGTACTTGTCGAGGTTCTTCCAGTCGGTGACGTCCGGGTGTTCGTCGGCCCAGTACTTGGGCACGTACCAGCCGATGTGGCCGGTCACCCCGAGGTCCCCGGCCGCCCGGATCGTCTTCTTCTCCTTGACGTACCGCCGCTCCTGCTCGGGGTGCCCCCAGTCCTCCAGGATCGCGTCGACCCGGCCCTGGCTGAGGGCGTCCCAGGCCGGCACCTCGTCCACCTGCACGGTGTCCACCCGGTAGCCCAACTCGTGTTCGAGCAGGTACTGGGCGACGGCCGCGTTGGCTTGCGCACCCACCCAGGACTGCACCGACAGCGTCACCGTCTTCGCGGTCCGCGCGTCGGCGTACGGCGAGGTCTGCCGGGTCATGTCCGCGGCGCCGCAGCCGGTCGCCGCCAGCAGCGTCCCGGTGGCGAGCAGCGCCGCCGCCTTCCCGCGCGCCCTCCGGCGCCGGCCGGTGGCCGGGACCGCGGGCGCGGCTGCCGGTTGGTCGTTCCGAGCCATCTCAGTTCTCCTTCCGCTGCCGGCCGCGGGTGGGCTGGGTCACCCGGTCGAGCATCAGCCCCAGGCAGACGATGGCTGCCCCGGCGATGAGGCCGGTCGGCAGGTCGCCCTGGGCCAGTCCGTAGAGCACGTCGTAGCCCAGCGCCCCGGAGCCGACCAGCGAGCCGACGATGACGACCGCGAGCACCAGCACCACGCCCTGGTTGACGGCGAGCAGCAGCGCCGGGCGGGCCAGCGGCAGTTGCACCTGGCGCAGTTGCTGGCCGGTGGTGGCGCCCATCGAGCGGGCGGACTCCAGCGCCGCCTGGTCGACCTGGAGCAGGCCCTGGGTGGTGATGCGGACGACGGCGGGCAGCGCGTAGACGACCGCCGCGGCGGCGGCCGGTGCCCGGCCGACCCCGAAGAGCGCCACCACCGGGATCAGGTAGACGAACTGCGGCATGGTCTGGAAGACGTCCAGCACCGGCCGCAGGGCCCGCTCCAGCCTGCTGCTGCGGGCGGCGGCGATGCCGATCGCGAAGCCCAGCAGCAGGGTCACCGCGACGGCCGCGAGCACCTGCGAGAGGGTGTCCAGGGAGGGCTTCCACACCCCGAGGACCCCGATCGCGGCCATGGCCAGCACCGCGGTGAGCGCGGTGCGCCAGGTGCCGATCAGCCAGGCGAGGGCGGCGACCAGCAGCAGCACCGCCCACCAGGGCAGGGCCAGCAGCCCGCCGCGGAGCGGGTCGAGGATCCAGGAGGTGAAGCGGCCGGCCCAGTCGGCGGTGCCGCCGACCACCGGCACCCCGGTGTAGAGGTGGTCGACCATCCAGTCCTTGACCCGGTTGACCGGCTCGGCGATGGCCACCACCCATCCGTCCGGCCACAGCAGGTGGCCGGCGTGCCGGACGGGCAGCGCGACCGCGGCCGTCACCAGGGCGAGCAGGCCCCAGCCGAGCGGACCGCGGAGTAGGCGCGGGCCGGTCGGTTCGGAGCCGATCCGCTCCCCGGCGGCGGCCGTGGTGCGGTCCAGCACCACGGCGAGCAGCACGATGGGGATGCCGGCGGCGAGCGCAGCACCCACGTCCACCGAGGACAGCGCCTGGTAGACGCGGTCGCCGAGCCCGCCGGCGCCGATCACCGAGGCGATGACGGCCATGGACAGCGCCATCATGATGGTCTGGTTCAGGCCCAACAGCAGTTCCTTGCGGGCCAGCGGCAGCCGTGCGGTCAGCAGCCGCTGGCGGCCGGTGGCGCCGAGCGAGGTGACGGCCTCCATGACGCCCCGGTCGGCGTTGCGCAGGCCGAGCGCGGTGAGCCGGGCCATCGGGGGCGCCGCGTAGACGACGGTGGCCAGTACGGCGGCGGGCACCCCGATGCCGAAGACCAGCACCACCGGCAGCAGGTAGGCGAAGGCTGGCAGCACCTGCATGGTGTCGAGCAGGGGTCGCAGTGCGCGGTGGAAGCGCTCGGAGAGGCCGGCGGCGAGCCCCAGCGCTCCGCCGGCCAGGACGGAGACGGTGACCGCCACCACCATCAGCGCGAGGGTCTGCATGGTCGGCACCCACATGCCGAGCGCCCCGCAGCAGCCGAAGGCGAGCAGGGCGGTGGCGGCGAGCCGGAGGCCCGCGACCCGCCAGGCGAGGAGCGCCGCGCCGGCGGTGACCCCGGCCCAGCCGAGGGCGAGCAACACCAGGTAGACCGCGCGGACGCAGACCACGACGGCGTTGCTGATGTGACCGAAGAAGTAGAGGAAGAGGGGGTGGCTGTCCCGGTGGTCGATGATCCAGTCGCTGGCCCGGGTGATCCGGTCGGTCAGGTCGACGGTCAGCGCCTGCGGCCAGCTGCCGCTGGCCCACTGGGCGTGGGCCAGCGGCACCAGTGCGGCGGCGAGGACGGTCAGCAGCAGCAGTTTTCGAGCGGCCCGGCCGCGCAGTGCGTCGGGCAGCGCGGCCGGGGACCGCATGGCGCCGCCCGCGCCGGTCGGCCCGGCGGAGGTGGCTGTGCTCATGCCGCCACCCCTGCGGGTTCGGTGCCGGCGACGATGCCCAGCAGCCGTTCCCGGTCGACGACCCCGATGAGCCTGCCCTGTGCCATCACCCGGGCCGACGGGGCGCCGGACCGGGCGACGGCCTCGATCGCCTCGGCGACGGTGGCCGCCGGGTCGACCACCGGGCCGCCCTCGGCTTCCTCGGCGCGGGGCGACCGCATCGCCGAGCGCACCGTGATGACCTGCTGGCGGGGTACGTCCCGGACGAAGTCGCGCACGTAGTCGTCGGCCGGGGAACCGACGATCTCCTCGGGGGTGCCGAGTTGCACGATCCGGCCGCCGCGCATCAGGGCGATCCGGTCCCCGAGCCGCAGTGCCTCGCTCAGGTCGTGGGTGATGAAGACCATCGTCCTGCCCTCCTCGCGGTGCAGCCGGACGACCTCCTCCTGCATGTCGCGGCGGATGAGCGGGTCCAGTGCGCTGAACGGCTCGTCGAAGAGGAGCACCTCCGGGTCGACGGCGAGTGCGCGGGCCAGCCCGACGCGCTGCTGCTGCCCTCCGGAGAGTTGGCCCGGACGGCGGCTCTCCAGGCCTTCGAGACCGACCTTGGCCACCAGTTCGACGGCTTTCGCCCGGCGTTCGGCCCGGCCGACGCCCTGGATCTCCAGGCCGTGGGCGACGTTGTCCAGGACGCTGCGGTGCGGCAGCAGGCCGAAGTGCTGGAAGACCATGGCGGCGCGGTGCCGGCGCAGTTCGCGCAGTCGGCGCCGGTCCATCTCGATCACGCTCTCGCCGTCGATGTCGATGCTTCCACTGGTGGGTTCCACGAGCCGGGTCAGACAGCGGACCAGGGTCGACTTCCCGGACCCGGACAGCCCCATGACGACGAAGGACTCACCCCGGCGCACCTCGAAGGAGACGTCGCGGACCGCGGCGGTGCAGCCGGTCCGCTCCCGCAACTCCCGTGTCGACAGCCGCCCCTCGGGGCTGACGGGTATGCGGTGGGCGCGGGGGCCGAAGACCTTCCAGAGGTCGCGGACGGAGAACACCGGCGGCCTCGGGTCGACCGACCCGTCTGCGGAGGTGTCCTTCCGGGGGTCGGTGGCGGCGCCGCTCATCGCTGGTCACCGCCGTCCCGCGAGGTGGGCCGGGCGTCGGCCGGCTGATCGGCCCGGAGCAGGTCGGCGCACTTCTCGCCGACCATCAGCACGCCGATCATCGGGTTGACGGCGGGCATGGTGGGGAAGACGGAGGCGTCCGCGATCCGGATCCCCGCCAGTCCTCTGATCCGCAACTCCGGGTCGACGACGGCGAGTTCGTCGTCTGCTGCACCCATCCGGCAGGTGCCGGCCGGGTGGTAGACGGTGTGGGCGACCTTCCGGGCGTACTCGCTGAGCTCCTCGTCGGAGGTGATCTCCGGTCCTGGGCAGACCTCGCGCTTGAGCCAGCCGGCGAGCGGCTCGGTCCGGGCGACCTCGCGGGCCGTCCTGATGCCCTCGACGAGGGTGCGCCCGTCGTAGTCGTCCTCGTCGGTGAAGTAGCGGAAGTCCAGTGCCGGTTTCTCGGCGGGGTCGGCGCTGGTCAGGTAGAGCCGGCCGCGGCTGCGCGGTTTGGGGATGTTGGGGGTCATCGACACCCCGTGCGGCGGCTTGGTGTAGCCCAGCCGCTCGGGGTTGTCGGTGAACGGGATCTGGTAGAAGTGGAACATCAGGTCCGGCCCGCGGGAGGTGGGGTCCCGCCGTACGAACAGGCCCGCGTCGGAGTCCATCGCGGAGTTCTCGGGTATGGGGCCCCGGGTCTCCCAGACGATGACCGACTCCGGGTGGTCGAGCAGGTTCTCGCCCACCCCGGGCAGGTCGTGGACGACGGGTATGCCCAGGGCCCGGAGGTCCTCGGCCGGCCCGACGCCGGAGTGCAGCAGCAGCCGCGGGGTGTCCACCGCCCCCGCGCAGACCAGCACCTCGCGACCGGCCTCGATCAGCACTTCCTCGCCGTCCGCGGTGCGCGCCCACACCCCGGTGGCCCGCCCGTCGGAGAGTTCCAGCCGGAAGGCCCAGGTCTCCAACATGAGGTGCAGGTTGGGGCGGTCGCCGGCCGCCATGTGCGGGTGGAGGTAGGCGACGGAGGCCGAGGAGCGCTTGTTGTCCTCCGGGTGGTAGGCGAGGTCGAAGAAGCCGACGCCCTCGTGGAAGGGCGCTTTGTTGAACCCCTCAACCCGGGGCACCCCGAGGGCCTGCTGGGCAGCGTCGACGAAGTCCCGGGCGATGGCGTTCCGGTCCTTCTCGTCCACCGCCACGATGTTGTTGCGCAGCTTGCCGAAGTACGGCTCCATGGCCGCCGAGTCCCAGCCCTCGGCGCCGGCCTCGGCCCACTCGTCCCAGTCGCCGGGCAGCGGCTTGAAGGAGATCAGCGTGTTGTGCGAGGAGCAGCCACCCAGCACCCTGGCCCTGCTGTGTCTGATGTGGGAGTTGCCGCGCGGCTGCTCGGTGGTGGGGTAGTCGTAGTCGAGTTCCCCGCCGAGCAGGCCGAGCCAGCGGCGCAGGGTGAGTACCTCGGGCCGGTCCACGTCGGACGGGCCGCCTTCGATGACGACCACGCTGGTGTCCGGGTCCTCGGCCAACCGTGAGGCGATCACCGATCCGGCGGTGCCGCCGCCCACCACGACATAGTCGTAACCGTGGGAACGGGTCATGGGGTGTCTGCTCCTTGTCGCTTCTTCAGTACGGCGCCTCTTCGGTGCGGCGCTCGGCGGTACACCGCCGCGGGCCGTTCGGGCCCGCGGCGGAAGGCAGGGTGCGTAGGGGTGTGCCCGGGGTCGGGCCCGTGAAGTGTCCTGGGCTGCCCGGGGGGCCGGGGCGTTGTCCGGTGCGGCCGTCTCAGCCGCGGAACCAGCGGACCGGCCGCGGCTGGAGGTTCTGGTACACGTGCTTGGTCTCCCGGTACTCGGCCAGTCCGGCCGGGCCGAGTTCCCGGCCGACGCCGGACTTGCCGAAGCCGCCCCACTCCGCCTGCGGCAGGTAGGGGTGGTAGTCGTTGATCCAGATCGTGCCGTGCCGCAGCCGGCCGGCGACGCGGCGGGCGCGTCCGGCGTCGGGGGTCCAGACGGCTCCCGCGAGCCCGTACTCGGTGTCGTTCGCCAGCGCCACCGCCTCCTCCTCGGTGTGGAAGGTCTCCACGGTGAGGATCGGGCCGAAGGTCTCCTCGCGCACCACCCGCATGTCACCGTGGCAGTAGTCCAGGACGGTGGGCGCGTAGAAGTACCCGCTGGCCGGGCGGGTGGCGGCGGGTTCGGGGCGGAATCCGCCGCAGCGCACCACGGCCCCGTCCGCGCGGGCGGAGGCGACGTACGCCTCGGTCTTGGCGAGTTGCTCGGCGGAGACCAGCGGACCGCACTCCACGCCCGGTTCGGTGCCGCGTCCGAGCACGATCTTCTCGGCGCGACGGGCGAGTTCGGTGACGAACCGGTCCCGCACGCTCTCCTCGATCACCAGCCGGGACCCGGCGGAGCAGACCTGGCCGCTGTGGATGAACGCGGCGTTGAGCGCCTGGTCGACGGCGGTGTCGAAGCCCTCCTCGGTGGCGCAGGCGTCGGCGAAGACGACGTTGGGGTTCTTGCCTCCCAGTTCCAGGGCGACCTTCTTGACGGTGGGCGCGGCGGCCTGGGAGACCTTGGTGCCGCTGGCGAGGCCGCCGGTGAAGGAGACCAGGTCGACCAGCGGGTGCTCGGACAGCCGTGCGCCGACCGGGTCTCCGGCTCCGGTGACCAGGTTGGCGACCCCGCGCGGCAGCCCCGCCTCGATCAGCAGCTTCACGAGGTGGACGGTGGAGAGCGGGGTGATCTCGCTCGGCTTGACCACGAAGGTGTTCCCGGCGGCGAGCGCCGGCGCGATCTTCCAACTGGCCTGGAGCAGGGGGTAGTTCCAGGGGGTGATCAGGGCGCAGACCCCGACGGGTTCGTGCACCACGACGCTGTGGACGGTGCTGCTTCCGGCGTCGACGACCCGCCCGGTCTCGTTGGCCACCAGGTCGGCGAAGTAGCGGAAGGCGCTGGTGACGTCGTCGACGTCGGTCCGGCCCTCCTCCAGGGTCTTGCCGGTGTCGCGGCTCTCGATGAGCGCGAGGTCCTCCCGGTCCCGCTGCAGCAGTCCGGCCACCCGCCGCAGCAGATCGGCGCGCTCGGCGACCGGGGTACCGGGCCAGCGGCCGGAGTCGAAGGCCCGCCGGGCGGCCTCGACGGCGGCGTCGGTGTCGGTGGCGTCCGCCTCGGAGACCTTGGTGATGGTGGTGGCGTCCGCGGGGTCGAGCACCTCCCGGGTGGCGCCGGAGGCGGCTGCTCGCCATGCCCCGTCTATGTGGAGTGTCTCGAGTTCCGACACGTCTTCGTCCGCCTTCCTGCCGAAAACCGCCTCGCCTCACCGCCGCTGCGGTTGGGTCCGGTCCCGTGTTGCCTGGTGGGACGGCCTTTGAGGCACCACCGACATCTCCCCGATAGGTCCGAACATATGCCGGGCAGCTCGTCTCACGTGTTCCGTTTCACGTTCCGCGGTCCGGCTGCCCGGGCGGCCGGACCGGGGAAAGCCGAAGGCCCCGGCGGACCGGGGCCTTCGGTTGGCCGTGCTGGTTCGAGGTGCCGCTGCCGCCTCCGGCCGGGGCGGGCCGCCGTGGGGCGGTACGCGGGGCGGACCCCGCCGGGCTCGGAACTGGTCAGAGCAGGCCGAGACCGCGGACCGCGTCGCGCTCCTCGGCGAGTTCCTTGACGGAGGCGTCGATGCGGGTGCGGGAGAAGTCGTTGACGTCCAGTCCCTGGACGATCTCGTACCGGCCGTCCGCGGCGGTGACCGGGAAGGAGGAGATGAGCCCTTCGGGCACGCCGTAGGAGCCGTCCGAGGGAACGGCCATGGAGGTCCAGTCGCCGGTCGGGGTGCCGTTGACCCAGGTGTGGATGTGGTCGACGGCCGCGTTGGCCGCCGAGGCCGCTGAGGACGCGCCGCGGGCCTCGATGATCGCCGCGCCGCGCTTGGCGACGGTGGGGATGAAGGTGTCCGCGAGCCACTTCTCGTCGTTCACGACCTCGGCCGCGTTCTTCCCGCCGATCTCGGCGTGGAAGATGTCCGGGTACTGGGTGGCGGAGTGGTTGCCCCAGATGGTCAGCTTCTTGATGTCCGAGACCTGGGCGCCGGTCTTCTGGGCGAGCTGGGTCATCGCGCGGTTGTGGTCCAGCCGGGTCATCGCGGTGAAGCGCTCGGCCGGTACGTCCGGCGCGGCGGCCTGGGCGATGAGCGCGTTGGTGTTGGCCGGGTTGCCCACCACCAAGACCCGTACGTCGTCCGCCGCGTGGTCGTTGATCGCCTTGCCCTGCGGCTTGAAGATGCCGCCGTTGGCCTCCAGCAGGTCGCCGCGCTCCATGCCCTTGGTGCGGGGGCGGGCGCCGACGAGCAGGGCGACGTTGGCCCCGTCGAAGGCCACGTTCGGGTCGTCGGAGATGTCGATGCCGCGCAGCAGCGGGAAGGCGCAGTCGTCGAGCTCCATCGCCGTGCCCTCCGCGGCCTTGAGGCCCTGCGGAATCTCAAGGAGCCGGAGCTTCACCGGCACGTCCGCTCCGAGGAGCTGACCGGAGGCGATGCGGAAGAGCAGCGCGTAGCCGATCTGACCGGCGGCGCCGGTGACGGTGACGGTGACGGGAGTGCGGGTCATGGCGATCTCCTGCTGAAAGCTGGCGGTAGGTGTCCCTGCCCTGTTTCCTCGGGTCTCCCGCCAACGCCCTGCCTCCGCCCGGCAAGGGGAGCAGGGCGCCCCTGCGGGGGAACAAAGCACGCGAGACCCGGCGGTCAGGCTATCCGACCTGGAGCGTTCTACACCGTCACCCGGGTGTGGTAAGGCTCACCGCGACGGTTGCCGCCGACTCCCCGTCGGAGGACCGGACCGGCTCGCAGGGCACGGACGGCCGCTCGCGCGGAGGGAGGGGATCGCGAGCGGCCGCCGGGTGCGCCGCACCCGTGGGGGGGTTATCCCGCACCTGCCCATGCTTCCCGGTCGCCATGCGTCGGTTTCCGGACTCGTATGGGCAAGCCGCTTGCCTGACGGGCGATCACCCGACTTGTGATCACCCCGGTTTCGGGGTCAGCCGGTCCGCGATCCGTTCTCCGGAGCCGGACCGCCGTCCGGGCCGTCCGTGTCCTGTGCGCCCGCGTCCTGCCCGGGGGTGGTGCAGCCCTCCTCGCCCCCGACCGTCCACACGCAGGCCCGGACCTGTCCCGGCTCCCGCGCGGAGACCATCCGGGTGTACGCCTCGTCCCCGACCACCTCACTGCTCTGGGTGACGTTGCCCGAGTTGATCCGCACCAGGTCTCCGGGCGCCGCCTCGGTGATGCGGGCCCAGGCCGCGCCGCACGCCCGGCTGTGGCGGACCTCCACCGTGACCGCGCCAACCGAGGCCGTCGACACCGTCCGCGCGTTGCCGCCCGCGCAGCCCATGGCGTCGGGGTCCCCGCCGTCGCACTCGGCACCGGTGCACTTCGCCTCCGCGGCGGGGCTGCCGCCGGGGGTCGGCTCCGCGCTGGAGACGGGTTTCTCCGGTCCGCCGGAGACCGCCGGGGCGGGGGAGGCGCCGGCTCCCGCTTCGCTGCTCTCCCCTGAGCCCCCGTTGGACATCGCCGAGGCGGCGGCGAGGCACAGCACGACGACGGCCAGGACGCCGACGGCGGTCATCCGCCGCCGGCGCTTCCGCGCCGCACCGGCCTGCCCCTCCTGGGCGAACCGGATCGCCTCCAGGGTGTGGCCGCCGCCGGTTTCGGAGCGGTTCCAGGCCTGTTCGGCCACCTGCCACACCCCGATGAGCTGCTCAGGGTTGGCTCCGGCCGTTTCTGCGAGCGCCACCACGGCGCCCCGGGGCGGGAGCAGTAGACCGCCCAGATAGCGCTCCCAGGACGTCTTGCTGTAACCGGTGCGGTCGGCGACCAGCGCGACGCTCAGCCCGCTGTGGTCGACGAGCCCTCGCAACTGCTCGGCGAGCTCCCGCAGTTGCGGATCGAGCCCGTCCGGTAGCGCCCTCCAACGCGGCATGACCTTCCCCTAATTCCCCACGAGTGCGGCTTCTCCGGTTGTGGCGCCCTGTTGGCCTGCGCCGACGGGCCGGGACGCTCCCACCGGAGCTCAATCCCATGGCACGGCGCACGGGAGCACAGAGGGTGGATACACACTGATCGCACGCCCCTGAAACGTCCTCAGTCTCCCATGGGGAAGAGTCGGCTCATGCTCCCGGCCGTACAAGTGGCCGACCGGATCGGGGAGGACCTCGGCCTCAGGTGGTCAGCCACACGCCCAGATAGCTGACCGAGGCGATGATGATCCATGAGCCGAGGCCGAGCGCGGCCGTCCTGCCACCGGAGCGGGCCAGGGTGGGCAGATGCACGGCGCTGCCGAGTCCGAAGAGCGCCGCGGCGAGCAGCAGCCCCTGTGCCGTGTCGGCCGCGTCCAGCACTCCGGCGGGCAACTGGCCGGTGCTGCGCGCCCCGATCATCGCCAGGAAACCGAGGACGAACAGCGGGACGAGCGCGGGCTGCCGGTCGCCGGCGTGGGCCGTTCCGTCCGCTTCGGGGCTCCGGGCCCGGCGGCGCCGGGCCAGCGACACCCCGGCGACCAGCGGCGCGAGCAGCACCACGCGGATCAGTTTGACCATCACCGCCTCACCGAGCGCCTCGGGTCCGGAGGTCTGGGCGGTGGCCACCACCTGCCCCACATCGTGCACCCCGGCGCCGACCCAGCGGCCGAACTGGAGGGCGTCGAGCCCGAGGGGGGCGCGCAGCAGCGGGAGTACGGCGATCGCCAGCGTGCCGCAGAGCGTGACGAGGGCGACGGACGCCGCCACGTCGCTGGCGTGCCGCCGCCCTTCCTCAGTGTCCTCATCCCGGCCGAGCGCCCCGCTGACCGCACCGATGGCCGAGGCCCCGCAGATCGCGTACCCGGTCGCCACCAGCAGCGGCTGGTCGCCCGAGAGGCCCAGCCTCCGCCCCAACCAGCGGGTGCCGAAGAAGGTGGCGAGGACGACGGCCACCACCATCGCGACGGTGCTCCAGCCCAGGCCCAGCACATCGCCGAGGCTGAGTTTCAGCCCGAGGAGCACGATGCCGAGCCGCATCAGCCGCTTCCCGGCCGCCGACAGCCCGGCCTGTCCCCGGCCGCGGACGAACGTACGGACTCCGGGGAGGTGTGCGGCGGCGACGCCCAGCACCACGGCGGCGGTCAGTGTCGGGACGGCCGGCAGCAGCCCGTGCACGGCTTCGGAGACTCCGAGTCCGAGGGCGGCGAGCGCCAGTCCGGGCAGGGCGCGCCGCATCGCGGCGGTGCGGCGCGGCCTCGGTGGGGGCGTCGCGGGTCGGGGTTCCGGGTTTCTGCGGCTCTTCGGGGTGAAGGTCATGGTGAGACCAGGCTCCGCCCGGTGGGCGTCCCCCGGTAGGCACCGACTGTTGGGCAGCTCATAGGGTTCCCCTATGAGCAAGGACCGACGTTGACCGGGACGCCCGAGCGGGACGAGCCTCCGGAGAGCCGGCCGGAGCGCGTGAACGGCGCCAAGGGGTTCGCCTCCGGGACCCTGCCGGACCTGCCCTCGCTGCAACTGCTGGTGGCGGTCGCCGAGACCGGGAGCCTCGGCCGGGCGGCGGTGCGCATGCGGATCAGCCAACCGTCCGCGAGCAGCCGGCTGCGCACCCTGGAGCGGCGCCTCGGCCTGCATCTGCTGGACCGCTCCCCCTCGGGCTCGCGACTGACCCCGGCAGGCACGGTGGTCACCGACTGGGCCCGCGCCGTACTGGCACAGGCCGAGGCGCTGCTGGAGGGCGCCGCGGCGCTGAGGTCCCGACAGGAGAACCGCCTGCGGGTCGCGGCGAGCCTCACCATCGCCGAGGAGCTGATGCCCGGCTGGCTGGTCACGCTGCGCGAGAAGGCGCCGGACGCGCACGTCGGCCTGACCGTCACCAACTCCTGGGGGGTGGTCGAGGCGCTGCGGCGCGGCGAGTGCGACATGGGCTTCGTGGAGGGACCGCAGATCCCGGACGACCTGCACCGCTCCCCGGTGGGGCAGGACCGGCTGGCGATCGTGGTGGCCCCGGGCCACCGGTGGGCCCTGCGCCGTCGCCCGATCCCGGGCCAGGAGCTGGCCGACACCCCGCTTCTGGTACGCGAGGCCGGGTCCGGCACCCGGGAGACGCTGGAGCGGGCGCTGCGCCGCTACGACGGCATCGCCGTCCCGGCCCTGGAGCTGGGCTCGACCGCGCCGCTGCGCAGAGCGGCCGCCCAGGGTGTCGCTCCGGCGGCCCTCTCGGTGCTGGCGGTCCGGGAGGAGCTGGAGAACCACCGCCTGGTCGAGGTGGAGGTGGATCCGGCGCTCCCCCTCCGGCGGGTGCTGCACGCCGTCTGGCCCAAGGGCCGGGAGCTTCCCGAACCGGCGCTGCACCTCCTCCGCGCGGCCTCCGCCTCCGACAAGCAGCCCTGAGCCGACCGGCGGTCGGCCTTCGTTACGCGTTGGCGATCACACCGGGACACCGTCCCGGTGTGATCCTCGCTGTGCCACGGGCCCGCACCGCGCCTTGATCCCCAACCGCGCTTCGAACAGGCTCGATCACGCAGCGGCGTCCACTCTCCGAACCGGGGGAGAGAGTGGACGCCGTCCTGCACCGTCCCGCGAGGCCGCCGCTGTGCGGACGAGGCCGCGGCGGCTGTCCCAGCGCCGCCGCCACCAGCCGTCGGAGCGCCCCTTCGGCCACGCTTCCGCCGTGCACCAGGCGATCGAAGAGCAGCCCGTCCACGCAGGTCAGCAAGGTGACGGTGCGGCCCGCCGGATCGGTGGTGCCGCACACGCCATGAACCCGAACCTCGGCCAAGGCGCCTGCCAGGTCTTGGAGGACGCGGCCACCCTCGCCGCCGCCCTCGACACCGAACCCACCCTCGCTTCGGCCCTGGCCCGGTACGACGTCGAGCGCCGTCCACACAGCCAGACCCGGGCCCGGGTCGCGGGCCGGACCGGCCGGCTGGGCCGGCGGCTGACCCAGCCCCTGGCAGCGCAACCCGGGCCTGCGACTCGCTCCGTCCCGTGCGACCGCCCGGGCCGTCCCGCACCATGCCGACTGGAGCCCGCCGAGCCTCGGCTGAGGACCCGCCGGTTGACGCGAGGCGCGCCTTCCATCCAGCGCGAGCCCCGCCGGCTACCGGGGAGCCGACACCCCGACACACTCCCGACCGGCACCGGAGTCATGGACCAGACAGGCCCGCAGCCCCAACCGGTCCGACGCCCCCGGCAGCCCCAGCATCGGGGTGTGCAGATAGCCCTCGACGTCCACCCTGCCGACGGCCGCCGCGGCCCGCTGCACCCGGTCCGCGGCAGCGGAGAGTTCGATCCGGTCTCCGGCCCGGGACCGCCGGACCAGCGCCCAGACCGCCCGGCAGTCCGCGCTGTACCGGATCTCCAGCCCGCCCGCGGTCGAAGCCCGCCCCGCGTCCAGCCGCTCCGCCCCGCCATGGCAGGCCATGACCTCCGGGTCCTCGCCGTCACACGACTCCCCCCGGCAGCCCACCTCGACGCCGCCGGCGGACCGGCCCGCCCCCGCCGGGACGACGGAATGCCCGCCGATCTCCCCCGGCCACACCAGCGTTGCCAGCGACAGCACCAGCCCGAGCACCGCGGCGATCACCGCGAATCCGGTCACCGTCCGGTGCCGCCGCCCCACCTGCCGCTCCCCACCGAGCGGGCAGCCGGCCCCGCCCTCCCCCACCGGCTCGGAGCCGGGCCGCTCCGGAGCCCGGCGGCCACCACCGGCCCGCTGCTCGCCGCAGCTCTCCGCCGGGCGCTCACGCCCCCATCGCTCGAGATCCGCCAGCTCCCACAGCGCCGGCAGCCGCTCGCCGTTCTCGCCCGCCAGCCGGCACAACGCATCCACCGCCTGCCGGGGCACCGGCTTGCGGCCGTCCAGGAACCCCTTCCAGGACGCCTTCCCATAAGGGGTGCGGGCGGCCAGTTCCGTGACGCTCAGACCCGCCCGGGCAGCAAGTCCCCGCAGTTCCTCGGAGAGCCGGGCGCTCGCCGGAGCGGCCCCGGTCGCCCCGCGCCCGGCATCCCCCGTCACCGGCGCTGCCCCGTCGGACCTCCCCGGAACGGGTCAGCCCCGACGATCAAGTGAACGCCGACCGCCCCCGGCCCGGCCCACTCCGGCAGACCGGCCTGATGCCCCCTCCGATCCGACATGATCCACCTCGTCCGTCTCCACACTCAACGAGACCTCCAGGGCCTTTTGTCCCTGTACGACGGCGTGTGCACCACGAACGGTTGCCGCGACCGGAACGTGGGGTCACCTTCTGGTCACACCGGCCAACGGCGCCACCCCCACCCCCGCAACGAACGCGGCAGGCCACAGCAACGACCCGACAAGCCCCGCCGCCCACCAAGAAGCCCGGAAGGGGCGGAAAAGGGGCGCCGAACCTGCGACCTCGCGTAATCGAGAGTCGCGTGTTCCTTGGCGGCGCGGGATCGCGGTCACCGTGAGTGGCCGTGGGGCGTAGCGACCCCGGGTCCCTCCGGCTTCTGCGACGATGCGGGCATTCAGACCATTGGGTGGATCGGCCACCGGTCGCCAGCCGCCCGACATCGCCTCGAAGGCCTGCTCCGCCGGCCGCTGCAGCTGCGCTCCCTCGGCCAGGTGCAGCTCGACCCCGGGCGTCGCCCCGTCCTTCCGGCCCCGCCGCAGTGGGTCCGGCGTCTACCGCGACGGCGGCAGCGTGGTCGGCTGCCCGGGCACTCTCTTCCTATATCGTGCGCCGTTGCGGGGGCCGTAACGGCCGCGGCCGTGGTTGAGGAGCGAGCGGTGGGCACGTCGGCATCTACCGAAGCGGGGGTGCTGAAGCGGCACCTGGGCCTCTTCGACGCGGTGGTGATCGGACTCGGATCGATGATCGGCGCGGGCGTCTTCGCCGTGCTCGCGCCGGCAGCCGACGCGGCGGGGTCGGGGCTGCTGCCGGGCCTGGCGCTGGCCGCCGTGGTCGCGTACTGCAACGCCACCTCCTCCGCCCGTCTGGCCGGCTCGCTACCCGCAGTCCGGCGGCACTTACGTCTACGGCCGTGCGCGGCTCGGGGACTTCTGGGGCTACCTGGCCGGCTGGGGCTTCGTGGTCGGCAAGACCGCTTCCTGCGCGGCGATGGCCCTCACCGTCGGCTCGTACGTGTGGCCGGGCCAGGCCCACGCCGTGGCGGTCGCCGCGGTGGCGGCCCTGACCGCGGTGAACTACGTCGGTGTGCAGAAGTCCGCCTGGCTGACACGAGGGATCGTCGCGGTCGTCCTGGCGGTGCTCGCGGCCGTGGTCACCGCCTGCCTGACCGGCGGCACGGTGCGGGCCGCGCGGCTGGACATCGGTACGGACGCCACCTTCGGCGGGGTGCTCCAGGCGGCCGGGCTGCTCTTCTTCGCGTTCGCCGGGTACGCGCGCATCGCCACCCTCGGCGAGGAAGTCCGCGCCCCGAAGCGAACCATCCCCCGCGCCATTCCCCTCGCGCTCGGCATCACGCTGACCGTCTACGCGGCCGTCGCCGTCGCCGTGCTCGCGGTGCTCGCGCCCGTCCGGCTCTCCCACACCGCCGCCCCGCTCGCCGAGGCCGTACGCGCCGCCGGGGTTCCGGGCCTGGCGCCCGTGGTCCGGGTCGGGGCGGCCGTCGCCGCGACCGGGTCGCTGCTGGCGCTGATCCTCGGGGTCTCACGCACCACTTTGGCGATGGCCCGCGACCGGCACCTGCCCCATGCGCTGGCCGCCGTCCACCCCCGCTTCCAGGTGCCGCACCGCGCCGAACTCACGGTCGGCGCGGTCGTCGCGGTCCTAGCCGCCACCGCGGACGTGCGCGGTGCGATCGGCTTCTCCTCCTTCGGCGTGCTGGCCTACTACGCCATCGCCAACGCCTCCGCCTGGACGCTCACCCCCACCGAGGGCCGCCCCGCGCGGATCGTGCCGATCGTCGGCACCGCGGGCTGCCTGGTCCTGGCCTTCGCCCTGCCCGCGGCCTCCGTGCTGACCGGCGCGGCCGTGATCGCGGCCGGTGGCGCCGCCTACGGGTTACGCAAGGCGCTCGACTCCCGCACCTGACGGCTGTCCGGCTACGGCGGGGGCGGTTCGTCGGCGGGCAGGACCTCGCGGGCCACCTCCGCCAGCGCCGCCTTACCGGCCTCGGTGGACCCGGTAGACACGGCGGGTACGGCCGTCGACGCACCCGCTGCTCGGAGACCAGCAGGCCGTCCGACTCCAGCCGGTGCGGCATCGGATACCGCGTGCCGGAACCGCTCCTCGACGGGCGAACCTCGCCGGAACGCGGCACTGGCCCGTAGCCGGGCCGCAAACCAGCTCAGCGAACGGTGAAGTGCAGCAGGTCCTTCAGCCAGGGCAGCTCCAGCCAGGGATCCGGCTGGGCCATCGCCGAGAGCAGCACGATGACGAGCCCCAGCCCGCCGTAGATCACCATGTCGGTGAACCTGGAGCGGACGGCGAGCATCCCGACCGCCGGAACCGTCCGGCGCAGCACGCAGCCCGCGATCAGTGCCAGTCCGACGAGGATCGTGCCCGCCCGCACCTGCCCGAGGGCCACCACCAGCAGGCCGACGCCCGCCGCACCCCCCACGGTGAGCAGGGGCCACTGCCGGACCGGTGCGGGCGCGTCCCCGGCCGCGGCTCGACCGCCGCCCTCCGGTCGCGCGGTGTCCCGGGTGAGCGGGGCGAGCCGCTCCGCGGGTTCCGTGCGCACTTCCGCTCCTCGTCCTGCCGGCTCTTCGGTATCCGCCACCTCTGCCGCCTCTTTTTTCGATCCGTGGCCCGGCCCGTACTGTCCGTGGCCCGCCCGGTAGCCGCCACCCAGGGTGCCACGGGCTTCCCGTCCGGCTCGGGGCCGCCGCCTCAGCGCAGGCTGCCGGCCGCGGTCCGCTCGGCGGCCTCGACGACGTTCTGGAGCAGCAGCGCCCGGGTCATCGGGCCGACCCCGCCGGGGTTGGGTGAGATCCATCCCGCCACCTCGGCGACGTCCGGGTGCACATCTCCGATGATCTTGCCGTCCTCGTCCCGGCTCACGCCGACGTCGAGCACCGCCGCGCCCGGCTTCACGTCCTCCGGCCGCACGATGTGCGGGGAGCCTGCGGCGGACACCACGATGTCGGCCTGGCGCAGCATGGCGCCCAGGTCACGGGTGCCGGTGTGGCAGAGGGTGACGGTGGCGTTCTCCGAGCGGCGGGTGAGCAGTAGACCGATGGAGCGGCCGACGGTGATGCCCCGGCCGATGACCACCACATGCGCCCCCTCGGTCTCGACGCCGTGCCGGCGGAGCAGCGTGAGGATGCCGTTGGGGGTGCAGGGCAGTGCGGCTTCCTCGCCCAGCACCAGTTTGCCGAGGCTCATCGGGGCCAGCCCGTCCGCGTCCTTGGCCGGGTCGATGAGTTCCAGCACCCGGTTGGTGTCGATGCCCTTGGGCAGCGGCAGCTGGACGATGTAGCCGGTGCACGCCGGGTCCTCGTTGAACTCCCTGACGACCGCCTCGATCTCCTCCTGGCTGGCGGTCTCCGGCAGTTCCCGGCGGATCGAGGCGATCCCCACCTGCGCGCAGTCGCGGTGCTTGCCCGCCACGTACCACGTGCTGCCCGGGTCGTCGCCGACGAGCAGGGTCCCGAGGCCGGGCGTGACACCGCCGGCCTTCAGCTCCGCCACTCGGGCGGCGAGTTCGGACTTGATCGCGGCCGCGGTGGCCTTGCCATCGAGAATCTGGGCGCTCATGGCCCCATCTTCTCCGAAACCGAGGTCCGCGTTCCAATCAGTCCGCACCGTGGGCAGCCAGGTCCTCCCGCCGCCCTCGCCGCCGTGCGGCCGGGCGCCTCGGGCAGGGCGGGACGACAACGGATACGCCTGGCTCGCGCCCGACACCGCCCCCCGGCTGCCCCCGCCTTCCGCCCGCCGCGCCGAGCGGCCCCGGCGCTGGAGTGCGGGTGGCTGTGCGGGGCCGCACAGCCACCCGGTCCGTCCCCGGCCGAGCTCGGCCGGTCACCGGCCGCGGCGCGCGATCAGTGGTAGAAGTGCCGCGTCCCCGTCAGGTACATGGTCGCGCCGGCGCTCTTCGCCGCCTCGATCACCAACTCGTCCCGGACGGATCCGCCGGGCTGGACCACGGCTCGCACCCCGGCCTCCAGCAGCACCTCCAGACCGTCCGGGAACGGGAAGAAGGCGTCGGAGGCGGCATAGGAGCCCGTCGTGCGTTCGGCTCCGGCCCGCCGTACCGCGAGCCTGGCCGAGTCCACCCGGTTGACCTGCCCCATACCGACACCCACGGTGGCGCCGCCGTTGGCGAGCAGGATCGCGTTCGACTTCACCGCCCGGCAGGCCCGCCAGGCGAAGGCCAGCTCGGCGAGGGCTCCGGCGTCCAGCGCCTCGCCGCTGACCAGCTGCCAGCGGGCGGGGTCGTCCCCGGGGGCCTGCAGCAGGTCGCTCCGCTGGAGCAGCGCACCGCCGGAGACGAGCCGGAGGTCCCGGGTCCCGGCGCTGCTGCCGGCCACCCGCAACACCCGGATGTTCTTCTTCCGGGCCAGCACCTCCACCGCGCCGTCCTCGTAGTCCGGGGCCGCGATGACCTCGGTGAAGATCTCCGAGACCTGCTCGGCCATGGCCACCGAGACCGGGCGGTTGGCGGCGATCACCCCGCCGAAGGCGGAGAGCGGGTCGCAGGCGTGCGCCTTGCGGTGCGCCTCGGCGATGTCGGCGCCGATGGCGATGCCGCAGGGGTTGGCGTGCTTGATGATCGCCACACACGGTTCGCCGTGGTCGTACGCGGCCCGCCGGGCGGCCTCGGTGTCGATGTAGTTGTTGAAGGACATCGCCTTGCCGTGCAGCTGCTCGGCGTTGGCGATTCCGTCCCCGGTCCCGTCCGAGTAGAGGGCGGCGGCCTGGTGCGGGTTCTCCCCGTAGCGCAGCGTGTCCTTCAACCGCCAGGCGGCGCCGGTGAACTCGGGCATCCGCTGCTCGCCCCCGCCGCCGGCGCCCTCCTCAGCGGTCTCCGCCCCCGCCGGGGCGTAGGAGTCCGCGAACCAGGAGGCCACGGCCACGTCGTAGGCGGCGGTGTGCTGGAACGCCGCTGCCGCCAGCCGCTTGCGGTCGGCCAGGTCGAAGCCGCGGCCGCGCGCGGCGGCGAGCACGTCCGGGTACTGCTCGGGGCTGGTGACGACGGCCACCGAGGGGTGGTTCTTGGCGGCGGCACGGACCATCGACGGGCCGCCGATGTCGATCTGCTCCACGCACTCGTCGGCGGTGGCGCCGGAGGCCACGGTCTCCCGGAAGGGGTAGAGGTTCACGACGACCAGTTGGAACGGCTCCACGTCCAGTTCGGTGAGCTGCTTGCGGTGGCTGTCCAGCCGCAGGTCGGCGAGGATGCCGGCGTGCACCCGGGGGTGCAGGGTCTTGACCCGCCCGTCCAGGCACTCGGGGAAGCCGGTCAACTCCTCGACCTTGGTGACGGGTACGCCCGCGGCGGCGATCCTGGCCGCCGTCGAACCGGTGGAGACCAGTTCCACACCGGCCTCGTGCAGTCCGCTCGCCAGCTCCTCCAGCCCCGTCTTGTCGTAAACGCTGACCAGCGCGCGGCGGATGGGCCGCATGGTTCCTTCGGCGGTCGTCACGGGATCATTACCTTTCGTCCCTCAATGCGGTAGCCGTGGCGGGCCAGGCGCCCCACGACGTCCACGAGCAGCACTCGCTCGACTTCCTTGATCCGCTCATGGAGAGCGGCGCCCTGGTCCGCCCGGTCCTCCTCCCGGACCTCGACCACGCCCTGGGCGATGATCGGTCCGGTGTCGACCCCGTCGTCGACGAAGTGGACGGTGCACCCGGTGACCCGCACGCCGTAGGCGAGGGCGTCCCGCACCGCGTTGGCCCCGGGGAAGCTGGGCAGCAGCGCGGGATGGGTGTTGATGAACCTGCCGCCGAAGCGGGCGAGGAACTCCTTCCCCACGATCTTCATGAACCCGGCCGAGACCACGAGGTCCGGCTGGTGGGCGGCGACCGCCTCGGTCAGCGTCCGGTCCCACTCGCCGCGGCTCGGGTGCTCGCCGACCCGGCAGACGAAGGTCGGCACCCCGCTCCGCCGCGCCCGCTCCAGGCCGGCGATGCCGTCCCGGTCCGCGCCGACCGCCACCACCTCGAAGCCCTGCGGGCGGCCCCCGCTCTCCAGGACGGTGCCCTGGGCGTCGAGCAGCGCCTGAAGGTTCGTGCCGGAGCCGGAGACCAGGACGACGACCCGCGCCGGGCGTCCTCGTTCCGCGCTCCCCGGCAGCCGGCTGCCCTCGTGCTGCCGGTCGTGGGCTCCGGGGGCGTCGGTGGCGGGAGGGGACCCGGCGGAGGGGCGGGACGTCGACACGATGGGGCTCTTTCTCGTGCGGGCGGGAACCCTGCGGTCTGTGCGGTCGTACAAGCAAGGAGAGTCCTGATTCGGGCAGTCCTACGAAGCCGCCGACCGTCGGCAACGATACCGGCACACCAGTCGGCCCCCGCGGGACGGGGCCGCAGGCGGAAGGTAGCGTTCTGGGGCAGCAACCGTCCCCGCGCTCCCGGCCGAGCGGGCGTGGACGGCACGACGACCTAGGGGAAGACACACTCCAGATGCCGGACCGACGCCGCCGCGCGGCACTCCGCCACACGGCGCAGCTGAGCCCACTGCTGCGCGAGCGCCAATCGCCGTCCGACGCGTCCTCCGGGCCCGAGGGAGACGAGGGGAACCCCTTCGCCGCACCGCCCCCGGGCCGGCCGGACCAGGCCTGGCGGCCACGCGCCGGATCCGAAGGCCAGCGGCACGGCGGCGGATCGGGTGGCCCGGATGAACCCGACGGGCAGGGCGACGGGGACGGCCGGGGCGAGGAGCACGGTCCGGGCGGCGACGAGAACGGCCGGGGCGGCGATGAGCGGGGCGGTTGGAGCGGCCAGTGGAGCCGCCGCCAGCCCCGGCACGGCGGCGGTGGCTTCGGTCGGCCGGAGCGCCGCGACGGTGGACCGGGCGGCCCCGGGTCCGGCGGCCCCCGCTGGGACCCGACGGATCCCGTACAGCGGCGGGCCCGCTACTCGATGTTGGCCGGTCTCTGGGGCTTCTTCTTCGCGCTGTTCAGCCTGCCGCAGATCGCGCTGCTACTGGGCGCCCTGGCCGTGTACTGGGGTGTCAGCGCGCTGCGCGGGTCCCCCGCCTCCGCCAGGGATACGGGCGGCCCGGGCGACGCCTCGACCGGCGGCGAGCCCACCGACCAGCCCCCGACGGGGCCTTCCGGACCGCCCGCGGGCCGGCCCGTCGGGCCGCGGCCGCAGACCACACCGGCGATCAGCGGCCTGGTGACCGGTGGTATCGCGCTGCTGATCGTGGCGGCCACCTTCACCTTCCAGCTGGTCTACAAGGACTACTACACCTGCGTCGACGACTCCTTGACCCACGCCTCCCGGCAGGAGTGCAAGAACCTCCTGCCCAAGGATCTGCGTTCGCTGCTCGGCTCACAGGACTGACGGCCGCCGGGCGGTAGGGGTCGGTGCCGGGGAGGCGGCGACGGTCGGCGCGCCTCCCGGAGACCGGCCGCCGCGCCCCGCCGCCGGAGCGGGACGACCCGCCGGAACCAGCCAACGGAACAGCGCCGGGCCCGCACCGATTCGACCGTGAGTCGATATCCGTGCGGGCCCGGCGCTGTCGCTCCGCGCCCTGGTGCGGCGCGATGTGTCGGGGCGGCTGTCAGCCGGCGAGCGCGGCGCGCGCCAGGCGGGCCGTCTCGGACGGGGTCTTGCCGACCTTCACACCGGCGGCCTCCAGGGCCTCCTGCTTCGCCTGGGCGGTGCCGGAGGAACCGGAGACGATCGCACCGGCGTGGCCCATGGTCTTGCCCTCGGGGGCGGTGAAGCCGGCCACGTAACCGACGACCGGCTTGGTCACGTTGGCCTTGATGTAGTCGGCCGCCCGCTCCTCGGCGTCGCCGCCGATCTCACCGATCATGACGATCAGGTCGGTGTCGGGGTCGGCCTCGAAGGCCGCGAGGGCGTCGATGTGCGTGGTCCCGATGACCGGGTCGCCACCAATGCCGACGGCCGAGGAGAAGCCGAGGTCCCGCAGCTCGTACATCATCTGGTAGGTGAGAGTGCCGGACTTGGAGACCAGTCCGATCCGGCCGGCGGTGGTGATGTCGGCCGGGATGATGCCGGCGTTCGACTGGCCGGGGCTGATGAGGCCGGGGCAGTTGGGGCCGATGATCCGGGTCTTGTTGCCCTTGGCGCCCGCGTGCGCCCAGAAGGCGGCGGTGTCGTGCACCGCGATGCCCTCGGTGATGACGACGGCGAGGGAGATCTCCGCGTCGATCGCCTCGACGACCGCGCCCTTGGCGAACTTCGGCGGCACGAAGATGACGGTCACGTCGGCCCCGGTGGCCTCCATGGCCTCCTTGACCGAGCCGAAGACCGGTACTTCGCTGCCGTCGAAGTCGACGGTCGTGCCGGCCTTGCGCGGGTTCACGCCGCCGACGATGTTGGTGCCCGAGGCGAGCATCCGCTTGGTGTGCTTCTGGCCCTCAGAGCCGGTCATCCCCTGGACGATGACCTTGCTTTCCTTGGTGAGGAAGATAGCCATGGTGTTGTGGCCTGTTCCTTAGTGTCGTTTCGGAGATGCGCCGGAGTTGTCGTGTGAGGACGGCGTGCGCGTTACCGCGCGGCCAGCTCGGCGGCGCGCTCCGCGGCCCCGTCCATCGTGTCCACCTGCTGGACCAGCGGGTGGTTCGCGTCGGTCAGGATCCGGCGACCCAGCTCCGCGTTGTTGCCGTCGAGCCGCACGACGAGCGGCTTGTTGACGTCCTCACCCTTGGACTTGAGGAGCTCCAGGGCCTGGACGATGCCGTTGGCGACCGCGTCGCAGGCCGTGATGCCACCGAAGACGTTGACGAAGACGGACTTGACGTCCGGGTCGCCGAGGATGATCTCAAGGCCGTTGGCCATCACCTCGGCGGAGGCGCCGCCGCCGATGTCGAGGAAGTTGGCGGGCTTCACACCGCCGTGGCCCTCACCCGCGTACGCGACGACGTCCAGGGTGCTCATCACGAGCCCGGCGCCGTTGCCGATGATGCCGACCTCGCCGTCCAGCTTGACGTAGTTGAGGTCCTTCGCCTTGGCCGCCGCCTCCAGCGGGTCGGCCGCGGCCTTGTCCTCCAGCGCCTCGTGCTCGGGCTGCCGGAAGGCGGCGTTCTCGTCCAGGCTCACCTTGCCGTCCAGCGCGATGATCTTGCCGTCGCCGGTCTTGACGAGCGGGTTGACCTCGACGAGCAGCGCGTCCTCGGCGATGAAGACGGTCCACAGCTTCTGCAGGACGCTGACGACCTGGTCCGCGATCTCGCTGGGGAACTTCGCGGCAGTGACGATCTCGGTGGCCTTCTCCGGGGTGCAGCCCTCGATGGCGTCCACCGGGATCTTGGCGAGCGCCTCGGGGTTCTGCTCGGCGACGACCTCGATCTCCACGCCGCCCTCGACGGAGGCCATGGCGAGGAAGGTGCGGTTGGTGCGGTCCAGCAGGAAGGAGACGTAGTACTCCTCCTTGATGTCCGCGGTCTCGGCCAGCATCACCTTGTTGACGGTGTGGCCCTTGATGTCCATGCCCAGGATCTGGTCGGCCTTCGCGACCGCGTCGTCAGCGTCGGCGGCGAGCTTGACGCCACCGGCCTTACCGCGACCGCCGACCTTGACCTGCGCCTTGACGACGGCGCGGCCACCGAGACGCTCGGTCACCTCGCGTGCCGCCTCCGGCGTCTCGATGACTTCACCGGCCAGCACCGGTACACCGTGCTTGGCGAAGAGGTCCCTCGCCTGGTACTCGTACAGGTCCACGCGTGTCCGTCCTTCTGCTTGTCAATACCGGGTTCGTGGCGATCACGGTTCGTTGTCTGCGTGGGCGTGCCGCAACGGGCAGCGTGACGACCCGGGTCACAAGTCAGGCGCACACGGTGTCCGAGGCGCGGCATGTCCGTCTCGCAGGCTATCGCCGTCCGGCCGGTGGCCGTAAATCGCAGGTCACATGTGAGCGGTGATTACCATCACAGCCCACCTCAGTCCAGAGTTTTTCCTCATCCTTCCGCGCGGCTCCCCGGGAACGGCCACGAAGCCGACCGGGCGGTCCCCGGTTGGGGACCGCCCGGTCGGCGATCGACTCGATCCGTGGCCGGACCGGATGCGGTGTCCGGATCAGACCCGGCAGGCCGGATCGGACGGGGCCGTCAGACCGGCTGTGGTCAGTCGGATCAGACGTGCGAGGTGTAGCCGCCGAAGAGCGACTGCAGCGGGACGCTGACGGCGTCGGCCAGGTCGACCGGGGTGATGCTGGTCGGGACCAGGCCCTCGGCGGTGGGCAGCAGGGCGTCCGGGGCGAGGTCCTCCACCGCCGGCAGGGTGTCCACTGGCACGGTGTCCACCGGCGACTCGGGCAGCAGACCCTGCGCGGCCGCCACCGCCTCGGTCGGGGTCAGGTTCTGCGGGGCCAGACCCTGGGGAGCCAGACCCTGGGGAGCCAGACCCTGCGGGGCGAGGTGCGCGACCAGGCCGTGCGGGGAGACCGGCACCAGGCCCTGCGGAACGCTCGCGACCTCGGGGGCGATCAGACCCTGCGGGGCCAGACCCTGGGGAGCGAGCCCCTGAGGAGCCAGACCCTGCGGAGCCAGACCCTGCGGAGCCAGACCCTGCGGAGCCAGACCCTGGGGAGCCAGACCCTGGGCGGCGGGAGCGACGTCACCGAGCGCGCCCTGGGCGAAGGGGAGGACGCCCTCCACCGCGTCGACGTCGCCCGGAACGGCACCGTCGGTGAGCTGGCCGACGCGCTCCCGGGCGCTCTCGGTTGCCTCCCCGGCGGTCGGCGAGACCTCACCGGTCACGTAGTCCACGGTAGAGCGCACACCGTCGGCGGAGAGCGCCGGAGCACCGGCGCTCCCGAGGACACCGGTGGCGGTGCCGGTCAGCTGCTCGGGACGGACACCGGCGGCCACCAGGCTGGCCAGCAGGTTGCCCATGTCGGCCGGGGCGGCGGGCACACCCGGCACGCTCGACGCGGCGGCGGGCAGGTCGACCGGGGCGGCGCCGAGCAGGTCCGCGCCGGGCAGGTCGGCCGGCAGGTTGGAGCCGTTCTCGACCGGCAGGGAGGGCAGGTCGAGCTGCGGGGCGGGCAGGCCGTCGGTGGCCGGGAGTCCGTCGGTCGGCAGGCCCTCCAGCGGCGCGCCCGCCAGTCCGGTGGCCCGCTCGGTGGCCTCCTCGACGTCGACGGCGCCCAGGTCCGAGGAGTCCTCGACCGCTCCGCGCACACCGTCGAGGGTGCCGGTCACATCACCGAAGGTGCCGGCGGTCGGCGTGGTGTCGCCCACCGCTCCGTCCACAGCACCGTCCACCGCGCTGGTCACGGTGCCGTTGACCGCGTCGAGGGTGGAGTCGACGGTGTCCTTCGCGGCGCCGGTCACACCGTCGGCCGGCAGCGCGCTCTCGGCGGTGTTCTTGACGGTGTCCTTCGCGGTGCTGGTCGCACCGTCGACAGCGGGGAGGGTGGGGAGCTCGGCCGCGGAGGCGGCGGCGTTGCCCAGGGCCCAGATGCCGGTGGCGGCAGCGGCTACGACGATCGAACGACGGATGTTCTTGCGCATGATGGAGGAAGTCCTTCGAATTCAGGGGTGTGTTGGACTGGGCAGACCTGTTCCGCCCCCGCGCGAGCAGGTCGAACTGGCGGTGTGGCGGACTGCCCTAGCCCGGGAATTCGAGGATTTCGGTGGATCGGTCACGCGTCGGTGAAGCGCTCACCGCGCGGATGGCCCCGGCCTTCAGGCCGAAGAGCGGCTGGCCGGAGGGGAGCACGGCGTGGCTCTCGCCGCCGCGCGGCCCGTTGTTGCCGTCAGCGGAGTTGACGGAGGTGGCGGCGGAGTAGGGGCCCTCGGGGAGTTGCACCGGCTGGGGACCGGGCTGCTGCTCCTGTTCGGGATCGCCGTCCGGTTCGGCACGCTCGCTCTTCTGCGACGGCTGCTTCCGCTGACTGTCACTGCACTGGATCGGTGCGCGGGCCTGTTCGGCGGTGGGCGCCTCGACCATTCGCTGGTCGCGGTCGTCCGCCGCCTGTTCGCTCCCGCCCCGCTCGTCCTGTGAACCAGCGCCCTCTTCCGCCGAGTCGTCCTCGCCCCCGGCCTCTCCCCCGCCGGGCAGCGGCAGGACGCCACCGGTGTTCCCGTCGACGATCTCGGCTATCGGGCGGGTGACGGCTTCGCTCTGCCGGAGTATCGGCCTGACCACGCCTTCGACGGCGTCCGCGACCTCACCGCGCCCGGCGGGGGCGCTGAAGTCGTAGTCACCCTCGATGACCGGCTGTTCGCTCTGTTGGGGTGTCTTCTCGGCCGGGTTGAACAGCTCCTGGGCGCTGTCGGTGGCCGGTTCCGTACGTTGCGCGGCGTGCGCGCCGTCCGCGAGCAGGAGGGCCAGCCCGAGCAGTCCGCCGAGGAAGACGGCCACCAGCAGCGCTCGCCGCACGGCGACCGAGCGCGGCGAGCGCACGGTCGCGGGCATGGCGGTGAGGGCAGACAAGGGGGTGGCCTTCCGAAGCGAGGAGCGCGGTAGAGAGCACAGCACGCCCAGGGACTGCGGCGCGGTGTGTGCCGCCCCGGGTGCTGAGAGTGATCCTTGCACGACCGGTGGGGGTCCGTGCAACCCCTTCCCGGACCCTACTCACCAGTCATCTTCCCTGCTCAGCAAGGGAGTTGACCGTTTTAACCAGCTACCACCGGATCATCGCGGGTAGACCCGCCCGCTCCCCGACCCGACCGGCGCCGCGAGGACGTCCCGCCGGTCGACGACAGGCGCTGGACCACGCCACCACGGCCAAGCACCTCGCGTCACCAACGTGCGGAGCCGACGGCCCCCGCCCGTGTGGCGGAGCCGGAGGGGCGGGCGCCTGAGGGCTGGCCCCGCCGTCCCCGGAACGAACCCGGCTCTCAGCCCGCCGTCTTGGCCTGGGCCTCCTTCGCGGACGCCTCCAGCCTGTTCCAGTACTCCTGGTACCAGGCGTCATCGCCGCCGTCCATGTTGCTGTTGCCCTCCCGCATGCCGACCCGGCCGTCGATGAGCTCGCGGACGATGTCGGCATGGCCGGCGTGCCGGTTCGTCTCGGCCGTCATGTGCAGCATGATCCGCTGGAGCGTCGCGTCGCCGTTCTCGCCCCACCACGGGACGTGCCCCATCGTGTCGAGCGGCAGCGCCTCGATCGTCGCGTCGGCGTGCGCCCAGGCGCGGTGGTAGAGGTCGACGATCTCCTCGCGCGACTCGTCGGCGGGTGCCCACATGTCCGCGTTGGGCTCGGAGTCCTCGTCGAGCCAGGGGAGGGATTCTCTGTGCGGGCGGTCGAAGACCGGGCCGAAGTACCCGAGTTCGACGCTGGCGAGGTGCTTTACGATGCCGAGGAGGTTGGTGCCGGTCGGCGTCAGGGGGCGGCGGACGTCGTACTCGGACAGTCCGTCCAGCTTCCACATGATGGCCTCGCGGGCCGCCTTGAGGTAGCGGTGCAGGTCCTCTTTGGGATCATTCGGCTTCATGGGCGGAGTCTCGCAGCACCCACCGACAGCGGTCGCCTGAATTTTCTGGCTGCTCGGGTTTCTGACTGCTCGGGCTCACCGCACGGTCTTCAGGGGCACGGCCTCCAGGGGGCCAAGCCCCCGAACTCTCACCGGTGGCCGTACCTGTGCCCGGCCCGGCCCTCCCGGCGCATCCGCACCAAGAACCGCCACCCGCCCGCGCTCCGCCAGCAGCTCCGAAACACGGAGTCCGGGGGGCCGCAGGACCAGCCTCCCTCGGCCGCGGCCTTGCGAGAACGAGGGCCGAGGGAGGCCAGGTCACTCCGGCTCAACAGCCACACCCCGGCGGCTGCGCGTCCGGATCCGGGAGCCGCTGCCGCACCGGGCGCACAGCCACCCCGGAAAGGGATCGGGGTTGGGTGCGGGGGTGTTCGGCCGCCGCATCGGCTCTGAGCTACGCAGTCCGGGCTACGTAGCCTGGGCCACGTAGCCGACGAAGCTCGTCCACGAGGTGGGCGAGAGGGCGAGCTGCGGACCCTGCTCGACTTTGGAGTCCCGGACGTGGATGGTCTCGGGTGTGTTCGCCACCTCGACGCAGTCGTCGCCGGAGCTCCCGCTGTAGCTGCTCTTGTACCAGGCCAGTTCCACTGTGGTCATGCCGCTCCTCGCATCTGCCGCAACAGGCTCAGGGAGTTTTCGAGCGAGAGAGCCTGTGAGCGCATCCTGGCATACCGCATCTGGAGCATGCTGACTACTTTCGGGTCAGAGAGGAACTGGCCGCTCTCCTGCCCCTCGCAGTAGCCGAACCATCTGTTGTCCGGGGTCTCCAACAGACGCATGGGGCCGTCGATGCCGGCGTGACTACCCCGCGCCTGCGGCATCACCTGCACCTCGATGTTCCGCAGCTCCGCCAGGGCCAGCAGATGCTCCAGCAGCTCCAGCTGAGCCGACGGGCCGCCGGTCGGGCGAGTGAGCACATGCTCCTCGATGATGAAGCTGAACGCCGTGTTCGGGCGCTCGCGCAGCAGCCGCTGCCGCTCCGCCCTGGCGACCAGCCGCGCCTCGATCTGCTCGTCCGCAAGCAGCGGGAGCCGCTCCGAGAACAACGTCCGCGCGTAGCCCTCCGTCTGCAACAGGCCGGGGACCAGCCGGCACTCGTAGGTGTAGAGGTTGACCGCCTCGGCCTCCAGCTGCGCCCACTGCCGGAACCAACTCGCCAGCCCCGGGCGGCGGGAGAGGTGCCGGGCAGCGCCGCGCAAGGTGCCGAAGGCGTCCAGGACCTCCTCGGCCCGGTCGACGAACTCCGCGGGAGGAAAACGCCGCCCCTGCTCGATCGAGGCCACCGTGGGCACCGAGTAGCGCACCAGTGGCGCGAACTGCTCCTGCGTCAGTCGGGCCCGTCTCCGGAAGGCTTTGACGACCTCCCCGAAGGACTTCAGGCTGTCGGAGACCTCCGGCTCGGCGCCCCCGGGCGCCTGGGTTCCGCAGCCACCGCCACCTCCGGTGCCGCTCCCGGTACCGCTCCCGATCCCGATCCCGGTACCGCTGCCGGTGCCGCCGTCCGTTCCGGCCGTTCCACCGGTCCCGCCCGCCACCATGCCGGCCACCACCTCCGTACGCACATATCGCTGAGGGGCCATCGTCGTGCCACACCGGCCGTACCGTCCACCCTCAGTGCCCGTACGCTGACACAGCGTACGGGCTGCGGATCTGGAGCGGCCCGCGGGCTTCCTCCCGGCTGGCGAACCCCTCAGCCGCCACGGCCACATGGGCGCCGCAGCGGGCCTCTACGCCCACCCGGATCCACCTCCAGGGCCAGCCACCGCCTCCCTGATCGGCGCCCTTGGCCAGCGCGACGACCCCGACGAGCCGCCCGCCGCACCGGATGTTCGCCGATGCTGCCATCACCGTTGTCGTCAGACGCTTTGCGAGGGGCCGCCGGACCTGGAGGAGTTACGAGCCACATCAATCACGCCTCGAAGCTCCTCCAGCTCCTCTGCATTTGGCTCGAAGGGCGCTGAGCACGTCCTCAACACCTCAATCTTCAGGCAGGCTCCCCACGCGTCCCATGTTTCCAACGACGAGGCGTACCGAGCGATAACGCCCCTCGCGTATTCTCTCGCGGACGACCTTCGCCAGGACTCCCATCGCGCCACCCGGTGCGAATCACCGATTCACTCACTCTCAAGGATGATCGAATCAACGATTCGGTGGTGCGCAGCCGCAAGCCTCGGACTACCGAAGTACGGCTCAGGAGCCTGATCGTCCTCGAACTTAAAACGCACCAGCGCCGAAGCCAGCGTTTCCAACTCCTCAAGAGCCAGCTCTATCTGCACAAACTTCATCTATCCAAACGGGATTGGGGAATGCGTCAACACGGACATGCCGTGGCACCCAGCCGCATGGCAGTCGACCTCGTCATCGAAAGCCTCGGTCGGACGGGATTACGCACATCAAGCGGCGAGAGTTTTGTACTCAGCCATCCACGAGACGACCCATCCATCGCTGACACAGCTCCACGGTTGCCTGCTCGAATAGCTCTGGAGAAGATATCTCGAAGAGGAACTGCGTCAGTAGGTCCACATCTGTGTCATCAATCTCGATGCGTTCCGACATGTGAACTGCCTCAGCCCATTCCGGCAGCTCTGCAACATCCAACTCAGCAGAGATGCACCGGATCAGGACTTGTTTCACATCCCACCGCTCAAGGCAAACACTCGCGCCATCCTCCGAGTCGACGCGTTGGGCCTCGCGAACGAGATTCGTTAGCACCCCTGCCCAGCCGATCAACCTGACCAACGGGCCAATTTTTTCCGAGGCCATAAGAAGCCGCGACTCCTCACCACAGCCGAGGGCCATCGGCTGCACGCGTTGTTCGAACCCGCCCTCCACAGCGAACTCCGCGAATGAGAACTCCTCCGCCTCCCCTGGGAAGACCTCATCCTCAAGGCAGGCATCGCCGCCATCCGCCGCGCCCTCCAGCGCACCAGCACAGGGGGCTCACCACACTGCCCACCAAGACGCAGGGCTCAGACACGGCAGCTGTAGTTCGTGAGGCGTAAGGCAACGCTGCTGGTCAGCGTGGCGGATGGGGTGCCTGCGAGCAGAGGTGCGGCCACCTGCATCGTGATCGTTTGTGAAGACGGAAAACGAAGCGGTGGCCGCGCAGGCCACGGTAGTACACGCCCTGTGGGACGAGTCCTTCGAGGGGCTGATGGGCCGGGTGGCGGGCTGCTTCCCGCGCCGGGAACCCCGGCTGACCTGCCGGAACATGGTTCAGGGACTGCTGATGGTCAAGGACTCGGCGAACTGCTGGTCGCTGGCCGAGGCGATCGGCCACGCCGGCCCGCACGTGCTGCAGCACTTCCTGTCCCGTGCCCGCTTCGACACCGAGGCGGTACGCCGGTCGGCCGCGGCCTGGGCGGTAGAGCAACTCGGCGACCGGGAAGTAATGTTGGTGGTGGACGAGACGGGCGATGAGAAGTCGTCCCTCGACGCGGTCGGCGCGGCCCGGCAATACTCCGGCGCCCTGGGCGGTATCGGACTGTGCCAGGTCGCGGTACATCTCTCCTACGTGAGCGCGCAGGGCCACGCGCTGATCGACCGCCGCCTCTACCTCGGTGAGGCATGGTCCGGCGACGACGAACGCCGTGAACTGGCCGGGGTGCCCGACGAGACGGCATTCGCCACCAAGCCGCAACTGGCCGGCGACATGCTCGCCGAGGCACACGCCGCGGGCATCCGCACCGCATGGGCAGCGGCCGACGAGGTCTACGGCGGCCGGGAGTTGCGCGCCCGGATCCGCACCCTTGGCCACGGCTACGCGATCGCCGTGCCCACCAGCCACCGCGTCACCACCCCGGGCGGGAAAGACAAGGCCACCACGCTGCTGGAGCGGGTACCCAAGCGGGCCTGGATGCGGCTGAAGACCGGCAACGGCACCAAGGGCGAACGGCTCTACGACTGGGCGATGATCGACGTGAACCCCGACGACACCCCGCCCGGACACCCCGACGGGCACAGCCAGGTCCTCATCCGGCGCCACCGACGCACCGGCTCCCTCTCCTTCTACCGAACCTGGCACCCCGACCCGCAACCAATATCGGTGCTGGTCAGCGTGGTCTGCCGCCGCTGGCGCGTCGAAGAGGACTTCCAAGGAGCCAAGGGCCTGGCCCACCTCGACACGGGCCAGGTCACCTGCTGGATCTCCTGGCACCGCTGGAGCCTGATGAGCCTGCTCGCCTACGCACTCCTGGCCGTCGGCGCCCTCCACGAGCGGCAACGCGCCACCCCCGCTGAGCCCGAGGACCACCTGGTCATGGTGCCCGTCAGCCCACGCGAACTCCTCGCCCTGCTCCGGGCCTTCGTCCTGCCCCGCCCTTGCCAGGACACCGATCCCGCACACGCGCTCCGCTGGTCACACTGGCGCCGCCGACACCAGCATCGGGCAGCCGACTGCCACCGCCGCTGGAACAACGTCACGGCAGTGGCCATCGCATGACAGGAACCTCACGAGTCACGAACTACAGCTGCCGTGTCAGACCGCCGCCATCCGCATACCTCATAACGAGGATGTAGCACCACCAACGCCCGCTGTCACCCCACCCTTTCAACGTCAGCGTCACTCCACACGAAAGCCCCGCCAGGACACGCCTGGCGGGGCTTCAGGTTTGCATGAGCGATCACATCACAGCAGTTAACTCCCACCACGGAGTGGCAGATTCGGCAGGCTATCCAAGAGAGCCCTCACCTTATCCTTGGTCGCTCCTACACGCGTCTGAAAGTCGCGGTCATCCCCGGTCTCAAGCGCTTCCATCATCAGCGTTTCAACCAGAAAGAATTCCGCTCTGGGCATCGTGATCACGACCTGCTCCCCACGATCCTCCACATTCATCAGAATCGTCCTCTCACTCTGACCTGAAGTTCCTGGTGAAGTACCTATAGCCCTCTTGAGGTGCAAAGACAGTACCACCGTCCCTCGATCCGGGGTTGCGGATCACGACTACCCCGTTCCTCCAGTAAGCAGACGCGCCATCGGATCGCACGCGACGCTCTCCGTTCAGAATTACGCCTTCAATCATGTCGGAGAATTGTTCGCGGGTTCGAATTCCGGGGAATTCCCCCTGCTCTACAACATGTTTTTGGAAGGCGTGCCCGTCCGCTCCAGCAAGCTCCTCCGCTGCGAGCCGAGCTTGAAGCCGGCGGCCATCCGCAACGTTGCACCCGCCGGAATTGTGCACGAGTACTGGCGTCTCGCCCGCGAGTACATAGTACGTGTGGAGGTCGGCGATGGTGAGGTTGTGGGCTGAGGCTTGTTGGGTCCAGTGCTGTATGTGGGTGATCTTGGCCGGGTTGCCGGGTGTGGTCTGGAGGGTGTCACCGACCTGCAGCGTGCCGACATCCACCCATCCGCCGGGTGTGGGGAGCCAGAACAGGTGGCCGTTGGCGGCTGTTATGGGGGTGGTTGCGTTGTGTTGGTCTCCATCTGTGTCTACGGTGATTTTGACGAGGTTCTTTGGTCCTTCGCCGATAATTTCCGCGGTTACGGTCTTCGATATTGTCTTGCCGGTCTTCGGGTCAGTGGCCAGAAATTTGTCGCCGACCTGGACATCGCTGATTTTTCTGCTGGTGCCGTCCGCCAGCAGTGAGCTTTTTCAGCGTTGCCGCTCGAGAGTGAGTACGGCCTTGGCGATTGACGTCATTCGATTCGGGCTGCTGCGTGACCTGCGGAAGATGCGCCAGGACTTCAGTCGTGCCATCCCGCGCTCGACAGGTGCGCGGGCCGTGGCGAGAGCGCGGTTGACGGTGCGCTGGGTCGGGGTGAGTTCGCCACCGGGTGGCCGCTTGAGTCCGACGGTCACCCAGGGGCCGGCGCCCTGGTAGGCCCGGTCGGCGAGGACCGGAACGCCCTGGCGCTCGCAGATGCGGATGATCCGGTGCGTGCGAGCTGCGGTCAGGTCGTGAGACCGCCCCGGCAGTGCGGGCGAGATCCACAGTACGTTGCCGGCCGGATCGGTGAGGACCTGCACGTTCACACCGTGGCGGCGGTGCTTGGCGGAGTAGTCGGCCCGGCCGTCGCCGGTGCGGTCGCACTCGGCAAGGGTGCCGTCGAGCAGGACGTAGTCAGGGTCGTTCTCGCGCAAAACTTTGAGCAGGCCCGGTGCCTGGTCGGCGAGCAGATCGATCGTCTTCGCGGTGTAGGCGTGGGCGGTGCCGAGCGAGATTCCGAACCCGGCGGCGATCTGGGCGAGGGGGTCGTGCTTGCGCAGGTACACCAGGGCGACCAGCGCACGCTGGTGCGGGGGCAGCTTGCAGCGGCGGTCACCCTCGCGGGTGACGATGAGCATGGTGGCCCACTCGACCAGGGCGTGAGGAAGGTCGAGTGCGGCAGGGTAGGGAACCAACGAGGCTCCTGTGCCGGCGGGTTGAGACTTCGAACACCTCCCTCAACGGCACGGGGGCTTCGTGCGTTGCGCACCCCACGACCATCACCCGACCAGTGGCCCAGCTGAAAGAGCTCACTCAACGGCCCGACGATCGCTGAGACAGGCCGCGCCAACGGCGACGAGCCGCCGCCCAGCGCCGCCCTCATCCGCTGACGTTGCCGTCAACTACTGCCGTCACCCCACGCAGAAGCCCCGCCAGGACGCACCTGGCGGGGCTTCAGGTTTGCACCTGCGCGCGGGATCTATCGCCGCCAGGCGGGCTCACGGAACCGCCGTACCTGAGAGATGCTCGTCGACCAGTCAGAGATGCGGTTTCCATCCTCGTCGACCGTCGATCGATGCTCTACATAACGCCACGGCTCCTGCGGGTTGACCTCATGAATTCAGCTGGGCTGCCGAACTGACGCCCCGACAGAAGAGGGTGCCTCTCACCTGTGATGATCTGGACTGTCGAGATCAAAACCGTCGCAGAGAAAAGGCACCCAACAGGTGCAGGCTACCGAATGGGATCACCGGCTTGCCGTGCGGGCCGACGGCAAGAACCTGATCGGGCACGCGGGGGTGGTGCTGCTGCGGAAGGTCGCCGACCGCGTCGGCCTGGCCACCGCGCTCACGGCGGCGTTGCCGAAGGGCGCCGGGCCTGGCCGGCGGGACCGGGGCACGGCGCTGGTCCAGCTGGCCTGCGCGATCGTGCTCGGCGCGACGAACATCCTTTAGGCCGAGCAAGTCCAGTACCACTGGCGGACACTGTTCCCCCAGCCGATCTCGGACAGCACCCTGCGCCGCACCCTGGAGACGATCGACGCCCCGGTCGCGGCCCGGGCGGAACCGTCCGTGCCCGCGATACGCCGCGCGGTGTGGACGCTGCTGGCCCTGCGCCCCGGCGGCTTCCCCTGGATCGAGGTGTGCGGGCGGGAGCTGGCCGGCTGGTACGTCCTTGGATCTGGACGCGACCATCGTGACCTGCACCAGCAAGAAGGAGGGCGCGGCCGGCACGTTCAAGGGCACCTTCGGGCACACGCCGCTGGGGGCGTGGGTGGCCAACACCCGCGAGTGCGTCGCCCTGCTGCTGCGGCCCGGCAACGCACCGCCCAACAACATCGCCGACCACCAGACGGTGCTGGCCGCCGCGCTGCGGCAGCTGCCGCTGTCGCTGTGGTCGAAGCTTTTGGTCCGGATCGACGGGGCGGCCTTCAGCCACGGCCTCCTGGACCATCTCCAGAGCCTGACCACCAGCCGGCGCCGGGTGCGCTGGGTGACCGGCTGGGCCATCAACACCACCGACGAGCAGGCCATCGCGCTGCTGCCGGAGAACGTGTGGACGGCCGCGCTGCGGCAGGACGGCGAGGTGCACGAGATCAAGGGCCCCGACGGCGACATGGTCTCCTACCAGGTCGCCGAGCTGACCGGCGTGCGCGACCTGGCCGGCTGGCCGGACGGGATGCGGCTGATCGTGCGCCGGGGCAAGCCCTCACGCCGGGATGCGAAGAAGCTGACCGCCTTCGAGAAGCGCACCGGCTGGCGCTACCAGATCGTCGCCACGAACATCCCCGCCCACCACGGGCTTTCCGGGGTGCCCGGCTCCGGACAGGTCTGGTTCCTCGACGCCCTCTACCGGAATCACGCCGAGGTCGAGGACCGCGTGAAAACAATCAAGAGGGTCGGCCTCGGGCTGCTGCCCTCGAAGTCCTGGCAGCGGGCCCATCAGCTTCCGGCCCTCACCTGACGGGGCCGGCACCACCCCGACGACACCGGAGAGGAGAGGACCGCATCACCCTCGGGCCCGTGGAACCCGACGCCCCGCAGCGTCACGCGACGGCCAGTCCCGACACGGCACGGGACATATCGGGCAGCCGGCCGCCCACCGCGACGACGTCAGCTTCGGAAGAATCGAGGATAACTCCACATCAAGATCGAGGAGTTATTTTTCGACAGCCCCCTGCCACCGAGCACAGCTCGGTGGGGCTCCCGTTTTCAGCTCTCCTGAAAGGCGAGAAATTCGATCAGTCCGATCGGACGAGGTCAGCAAGTTCGATTAGATACTCGTTAAACCTCAAGTCGCCATGAGCGGAAAAAAGCACCTCAAAGGCCGACTGAAGAGCCATATTCGGGGCTTCCTTCAAATCGCGCAGAGGGGCCGTTGAAACCGCATCGGAAAAGCTATAGGAGAGCTCCACCGCGCCTCCTGCCATCACAGCTGTAATTGAATCCTGAGTTTGCGAGGATTCTACAATTGACGCACCGGAAGATACGACTTCGCGGCACAGCTGAACAAGCATCAGGACAAAGTCCACGACGGGGAGGCCAGGCGTCCTCAATTGTATCTCATTGCACCCATCGCCGATCACTACGTCGGAACTGAAATAGTGAAAAGTCAGGTCATCGGCCGTTAGCGTGCGAGCTGAGAGCCCCGACAGGCCGTCGGCATCCCAGGACGGATCGTCGATGCGAGGTAGGAATGTAAACGAGATCACTCGTCTCCTAGTACATAAACTTCGGCATCGCGGTGACGAAGTTCCCCGCACCATCAACGGCTATTCTCATGCCGTTCTGGTCTGGCCCATGGAACCGACTTCCACATCGCCGAAATCGTAGTCGATGTAATATCCGCCGCGAGGGTCGGACTTAGACCTAGGAACCTGCGTCCCGTTCTTGATCGCCTCATCCACCATCCCTCGGAATCGGGTCTTGTCGATGCCATCGGCAAATACATTCTCCACCTTTCCGGCCTTATGGTAGGCCCCTCCAGGTGAATGCTGGTCCCAAGCGTGGTCAACCTGCCGAGTTCCTACAATGCAGTTTGCATTGTGGACCAGTACCGGAGTCTTACCCGCTAGCACATAGTACGTGTGGTGGCGCGGTACTCCTATCTGGGTCTTCGCAGGTCAAATACGGCGCGTTAGTCCGTGGAGGTCCACCGGGTGACTGAAGTTCGTGGTTCTTGCCGTCGCTGTTGCCGTCAGAGGTCTGGACCGGGATGGCTATTTCAGAAAGCTGTTGAGGTCGTCCACGGTCCAGTCGGCCTGACGGAGGATGGAGCGCAGGGTACCTGGTGCGAGGGAGCGGTGCAGGGGCACGATGACGGTGCGGTCGTCCTTGCGGTACTTGGCGTGGCTGCCGCGTGTGGAGATGTGGCCGAACCCTGCGCGCTCCAGGGCTTTGGCGATCTCGGTGCCGGACAGGCCCGTGGGGACGGCGGGACTCATGCGACACGGACCTCGACGGGTGCGGTGATCACGTCGGTGACCTCGGGGGCCGGGGCGTCCTCGAAGTAGAGTTCGAGGGCTTCGCGAAGGTTGGTGAGGGCCTCCTCAATGCTCTCGCCCTGGCTGGTGACCTCGGCCTGGAGGCAGCGGGCCACGTACCACTCGCCTTCGCGCGTGATCGCGGCGGTGAGATGCAGTGCATGCGACGTCATGGACAGAGTCTGACATGCCTACCCACCGTCGTCTTCCGTGTTCTGTCAGCCTCGGCCGCAAGGCCACCTTCGCCGTCTCGGCCGCCATGCTCGATCTTCTCGCCCTGAGCCCGGAGCAGGCAGCCCGCCTGGACCTGCGCGACGTGGCCCGCCTGATACACGAAGAGGGGGCACGAACGTAGAAGCCGAAGCCGTGACGGGTACGCGCCGGACATGTTGCTGGTCGCAGCGGTGCTGGTCAGTGTGTGACTGCTGGTGACAGTGGTGCGCTACGTGCGGGCCGACCAGCGCACCTGGGTCAGCATGCGGCAGGTTGTCTGGGGCCGCTGGGGCTGGTACGGCTCGCGTCAGCGGGACGCCCGTGAGCAAGGCGTCGAACTCGTCGTGATCAAGGAACTCCTCGGCCACGCCCACATCGGCGTCACCGCCACCGCTACCGCCACCGTCACGCCTACGTCCGACTCTGCTGCCAAAGCGACGCCATCGACACCCTCGGCGCTGTCCTCGACGGACACCCCCTGACGCCAGACGGCAATGGCGGTGGATACCCCCCAGCGTCCGCCGCCGTTGCCGTTAACCTCGCCTATTCAGCTACGGTGGTTGCGTCGGCCTGATCTGACGCTCTGATAGCGAAGATGCCTCTCACCTGCGATGATCTGGATTGTCTAGATCAAGAAGACCGCTAGCCTCGATCTTTCTTGACGGTCCGCCGACGGAGTCGGCGGACCGTTTCGTTTTCGGTGGCTGAGGGTGGGCAGGCCGGTGGCCCGACTGTCGCGTCGGGTGGGCGCCGGGTTCCACTGAGCATTTTCAGCGTTGCCTCTCCAGGGTGAGGACGGCGGCAGTGATGGTGCTGAGGCGGTTCGGGCTGCAGCTGGCGTGTCGGAAGATTCGCCAGGACTTGAGGCGTGCGACTCCTCGTTCGACAGGGACGCGGGCGATGGCCAGGCCCCGGTTCAGCGCCTGCTGGGTCGGCGGATGGTCACCGCCCGGCAGGGCGGCGTTTGGCGGTGGTGACGTGCTCGCCGGCGCCGATGTAAGCCATGTCGGCCAGGATCGGGACGCCTTGGCGTTCGCAGATCCTGATGATCTTGTGGGTACGGGCGGCGGTGAGGTCGTGGGTGCGGCCGGGAAGGGCCGGGGAAAGCCACAGCAGTCGGCCCATGGGATCGGTAACGACCTGCACGTTCACGCCGTGCCGCTGGTGCTTGGTGGAGTAGTCGGCCCGGCCGTCGCCGACCCGGTCGCACTCGGCCAGGGTCCCGTCTACCAGGACGTACTCCGGGCCCGATTCCCGCAGTGTCTTCAGCAGTCCAGGTGCCTTGTCCGCGAGGATCTTCACGACAACGGTGACGTAGGCGTGGGCAGTGCCGACCGAGACCCGGAATCCCGCCGCGAGTTGGGCCAGGGTGTCGTGCCTTCGCAGATACGCGAGCGTGATCAACGCGCGTGTCCGGAGGGGCGGGTTTGCAGCGGCGGTCACCCTCACGGGTGACGATCAGCATCGTCACCGCTTCAATCAGCGCGTGGGGGAGGTCGAGTGCGGCGGGATAGGGGACCAACAGGGCTCCTGGTCTGCGAAGTTGAGACGCCGAACACCTCAACCAACGGCACAGGAGCCCTGTCCGTTGCGGCCACCCCGCTGTTCACCCGAACGGTGGCCGATCTGAAAACCCTCACTGCTCCGGTAGGGGTGGTGCTCCTCGTAGGGACGTGAAGTCGCTGGTCAGCCGGGCTTCGGCAGGAGAGCGAGTCGTGCAAGTGCTGTGGTGATCTCGTCGGTCCATGGCCAGTGGCGGGCGATGTGGAGGATGCGACGCCTGCCGGTCGTGACGAGCTGGGCGGCTGGGGAGAAGGCCGGACGAAGCCGGCGGGGTTCCCAGAGCCGGGCCTGACCGTTCAGTGCAAGCATCGGCATCCAGGCCAGCAGGTCGAGTGCGATCTGGACGATCTCCAGCCAGACCCTGTTTTGCGCGGTGTCGTGCAGGGGCAGGTTCCGCAGGCCGGTCGCGCGGGCGGCCCGGACGCGGTCCTCGGCCCGTGCCCGCAGGCGGTGGCGGAGTTCGAGCTCGGCGATGGGCCGACCGGTGGTGTTGGTGGCGAAGCACGTGATCCGCATGCCGTCGGCATCCGTGATCCTCAACTGGGCTCCGGGGTACGGTCGTTCCTTCCGGACGATCAGCCGCATGCCCTTCGGCCAGCCGTCGAGCATGCCGCCGGTGAGTTCGGCGACCCAGGCCCCGTCGCGGATCTCTCCGCCGGGCTCGACGGCCGGCGTCCATGCCGCGAGCGGCACCTTGAGTACGGCCTGGTGAATTGCGTCGGTGATGGTCATGCCGACCGAGTACGAAGCCACCGTCCGCGTTTCGCGAGCCAGGCCACGAACTCGTGGGTGCCGCCCGCGGAGTCGGTGCGGATCAGCGTCCGGCGCCCGCGCCGATAGGACTTGGGCAGCTGGGCCAGGGCCAGTTGGGTGGTCGTGATGTGATCGGCGGCGGTGTTGCTGCCGGCGTTTCCGGGCCTGAGCAGACCGGCCACCGGTTCGCCGGACCCGCCCGTCCCATGGTCGACGAAGCCCATCAGCGGATGGTGGCCGAAGGTCTTCTTCCAGGTCGCAGCCGTGTCTTCCTTGTCGGAATGCGCGATCACCAGGACGCCGTCCAGGTCCACGGTCACAGAACCGGTCGCATCCGGCGCCGACGTGCCAGCCAACTTCCATACATGTTGACGCACTTGGGACCGGGCGCTGCGGATCGCGTTCAGGGCGCGTTGGCCGCCCGCTGCGAGCGTGTCGATCAGCCGGGAAACTGTCGGGTCCGAAGCCACCGGCCCGAACACGGCTGGCTTGGCCCGCAGCATGCCGATGTCGGCCAGGCAGTCCCCGCCCAGCGCCACTGCCAGCGCGACGTCCAGAAGGATCTTGCCGGGATCGTGCACCGCCCGCGGCTTGCGCCAGGGTGCCAGAGCCGCAGATATCGCAGTATCCAGGCCCGTCTTGCGGACTGTTTCCACCAGCAGCACGGTCCCGGCCTGCGAGACCACTCCACGACCGCTGCCCTCAACGCGGACACGCGGGTACGACCCGATACGCTTCTTCACCTGAGAAGTGCTTCTTTCCACGGCACGATCTGGACCATCGACAAGTCCTATCGTTCCAGGTCAGGAGCACTTCTCGCGTTTGCGATCAAGTCTCGGACAGGCCACCTCGTGAAAGCTCGAGGCTAGGAAGAGGCACCCGAAGGGTGAAGGCTACCGGCTGGGATCACCGGCTTGCCGTGCGGGCCGACGGTAAGAACCTGATAGGCCATGCGGGTGTGGTGCTGCTGCGGAAGGTCGCCGACCGTGTCGGCCTGACCACCGCGCTGAGCGTGGCGTTGCCGAAGGGCACTGGGCCGGGCCGGCGGGACCGGGGCATGGCGCTGGTCCCGCCGGCCTGCGCGATCGTGCTCGGCGCGACGAATGTCCTTTAGGCCGAGCAACTACGTCCTGGACCTGGACGCGACCATCGTCACCTGCACCAGCCGGAAGGAAGACGTGGCGGGCACCTTCAAGGGCAGCTTCGGCCACATGCCGCTGGGGGCGTGGGTGGCCAACACCCGTGAGTGCGTCGCCATGCTGCTACGGCCCGGCAAGGCGCCGCCCAACGATGTCGACGACCGCAAGAGCGTCCTGGCCACCGCGCTGCGACAACTCCCGCTGCCGCTGTGGCCGAAACTGCTGGTCCGGATCGACGGCGCGGCCTTCAGCCACGGCCTCCTCGACCGCCTCCAGAGCCTGACCACCAGTCGGCGCCGGGTGCGCTGGGTGACCGGTTGGGCGATCAACGAGACGGACGAGCAGGCCATCGCCCTGCTGCCCGAAACAGTGTGGACGGTCGCGCTGCGGCAGGACGGCCAGGTCCACGAGATCAAGGGCCCCGACGGCGACATGGTCTCCTTCCAGGTCGCCGAGCTGACCGGTCTGCGCGACCTGACCGGCTGGCCGACCGGGATTCGGCTGGTCTCCCCCAGCCTTCGGCCGGGAGGTGCCCCCACGTCGGGCAAGCCCTCACGCCGGGATCTGAAGAAGCGGACCGCCTTCGAGAAACTCACCGGCTGGCGTTACCAGATCGTCGCCACGAACATCCCCGCCTGCCAGGGGCTCTCCGGGGTCCCGGGCTCCGGGCTGGTGTCGTTCGTCGACGCCCTTCTACCGTGATCATGCCAGGGCCGAGGACCGAGTCAAAGCGATCAAGCGCGTCGGCCTCGGGTTGCTGCCCTCGAAGTCCTGGCAGCTGAACGCCGCCTGGGTACTGGCCGCCACGATCGCCGCCGACCTCGCGGCCGTGGGCGTCGGCGTGCACCACCGTATGGCAGCGAGCCACCCAGCTCCCAGCTCTCACCTGACATCCGGCCACCAGCCCGACACGGACCAGGAAGGAGTAGACCAGCAGGACTCCGGCCCCGTGGAAGCCGGTGCACCCGCAGCGTCACGCGAAGGCTTCCCGCACTGACCCGCAGGACAAACAGGGCAAGCCGTCGAACCAGCCAGGCCGGCCAGGTCACAGACGAATCGAGGCTGGGCCGACGCATTCACCACCGCATGGCGGCGGCTCGGCGACCTGCCGACCGTCACCTGAGGACCGGCCCCCGACCCGACGACGCCGAGAGGAGAGGAAACCGCACCACCCGGGAGACGTGGAACCCCGGCGCCCCCCGGCAGCGACACGCGACGGCCTGTCATCGCACGGCAAAGGAGACAGTACGGGCGAACGCCGAACCGATCAGCGACCACACCCCGCTGAAGAATCGAGGTCCAACTCCCGAACCTCCCGAGGATTTCGGTCAGATCGCCCTGACCGTCACCGAGGTCCGCCGCCTGTTCCCGCTGTTCACCGCCATGCTGCGGGACCTGCCCACCGCCCTCGCGGCAGGCCACATGGCCTTCCACCTGCAATGGCCCACCTGGCGACGTCGCCACCAGGCCCGCGCCCGCTGGCACCACTACAAGCGACGCCTCGCCGGGCTCGCCCGAACCTGTACCCCCGACAGCCCGTGAGGTCACAAAGTGCGACTGGAGTACCAGAACCGAAAATCCACCCCGGAACCAATCACACCACGACATCAGCGATCACGCGGTGGATCGAGGATCAGGGAACGGTTTGCCGCACCAAGATACACGGGCCTTCCGATACGACATCCCCGTCCAACTCGATACTGAACACGCGATCAGGAAAATCGGATCTTAGTTTGGCTGTCCAGGCTTCAATCAAGAGCTGCGCAAGACACAATTCCGCGTCTTCCATATTCGCTGAATTATCGGGCCAATTAGCAAACAGGTATCGAACTTCGTAAGTGTTGAAGCTGTCGACGAATTGACTCCACTCCATTTCGCCGGATTCACTCCATGCGGCAACTCGACGATCGATCTCCTCCGCGTCCCCCACATTGAGCGCTAGGAATACAGTCCCGTTCGCCAGTCTTGTCTCGGGCCAGAAAAGACGCCCCAGGGAAAGGGCAACGTAGAGGTCCGCAGCTTCGGAAAACTGGGCATTCGCACACCCCCTCAGTGCATTGTCTACCACTTCATAAATTCTCATTTTTAGTACCCCAAAGGAAGGTGTACACCGGTGGCGCTTTCTCCATAACCGCCACCCTTTGGATAATACAAAGGCGGATTCACTCCGCTATGCGGCTTACCAGTCCCCCGGAACCTTGAACCAAGTCGCCATCCAGACGGCGAGCGCGGCTCCTCGATCCAGGTCCGGTAGCGGGATATTTGCCCCCTCTCGTCTCGCTCAAATAGCGTGTGGCTCCCCTCAGCTTTTTCGTCGGGCTGAAGATGCTCCACTCGCTTCTTTTTTGGACTAGACGATGAAACCGAATGTCCGCCAGTTGGACAACTGTTGTTGTGAACGAGGACCGGGGTCTCGCCCGCCAGCACATAGTACGTGTGGTGGCGCGGTACTCCTATCTGCGTCTTCGCAGGTCAAATACCGCGCGTTAGTCCGTGGAGGTCCACCGGGGTGACTGAAGTTCGCCGATGCTGCCATCACCGTTGCCGCTGCGTCAATTACTGTCGTCAGACCACGCAAAAGCCCCGCCAGGTGTCACCTGGCGGGGCTTCAGATCTGCTATTGGGATCTCCTGAGAACCCTCACGAGATCGGAGCTGCTCGCGCGGTGAAATCCCGGGCCAGAGAGACCGACCAAATATCGCCCCGCCGCAAGATGTCTCCAGAGTCAGTCTCCAGGACGTGCACGATTGCCCTCGACTCCATCACCGAAAATCTGGAGTGAAGATGACGACCACGGTCACTGATCTGTGCGACTTGGAGACCTTCGGCAGTAGCGTTTACCTGGAGGTCACTGAACCGAACCCTCGACTCTATTTCCCCGTATTCCTCAATTAGGGAACTCGGCACAACATCGGGAATGTCTTTGGCCAGCCTGTGAACTTGCAAGCTCGCCTCGAAGCACTGCCAAATCTCGCCCTTCTTGAAGAATGAGAGCTCCACTAGCCCGTAGTCACGACGCATTCGACCCTTGCGTACGTCGTCTATGTACCCGGAGCCAAGCTTCGCTTCCCAGTCTTCAGGTCGCGCGTCCAGCCCGAGCCCTTGGATGGCCCCAGTCTCAAGGACCTCGACCAAGAATCGAAAGGCACTCATCCGAGTTTTCTCCAAATTCTTGATAAGGAAATGCATCTATGCGGCACGATTGGATTGCATCACGAATTCACCTACGTTCATACTGGTGCGAGCAGATGTAGCCTTTGCGATGATGTCAGCCCTCAGGGCAGGATTCGAGTGAATCTCGTCCAGAACTTTTTGAACTTCCTTCGGGCTCGCCGTTCCGCTTCTCAGTCGAATTGCTTCGGCCCCAATTCCACCCTTGTCGCTCGGGAAGATTCGAACTTCACTCTTCCCGATGTGGATGTGGGCACCCTTCGTCGTCCAGCCCTGATAGGCGACTGAAGCATGGATACAGTTGCCATTGTGCATCAGGACCGGCGTCTTACCTGCCAGCACATAGAACGTGTGGGTGTCGTTGATGGTGAGGCCGTGGGTACGTTGCTTTTGGGTGAACTCGCGTGTTTTGTGCACGATCAGGGTAGTTCCGTTGACTGTGCGGATGGTCATGCCGGGGTTGAGTCGGCTTGCCTCAACCCATGTGCTCTTCGAGTCTGATCAGAAGGGGGGTGTGCTGGCGATCACGATCGTGTTACGAGCTCTAATATAAGAGGGTGTCTCACGTGGTGATTTTTGCCAGCTTCTTGTAGCAGGTCAGGGCTGCGGCGAGGCCGAGGAAGGCGAGGAAGTGATTGCCCTTGCGTTCGTATCGGACGGTGAGCCGGCGGTAGCCGAACAGCCAGGCGATCGACCACTCGATCTTCCAGCGGTGGCGGCCGAGCCGCTCGCCGGACTCGATTCCCGGACGCGCGATCCGTGGGATCAGGTTGCGGCCGCGGAGCCAGGCCAGGTGGTCGGCGGAGAAGTACGCCTTGTCAGCCCGGATCTTGACCGGTCGCCGCCGGCGCGGTCCACGCCGGGAGCGGATGTCCGGTATCGCGAGGATCAGCGGCTTGAACGCCTGGCTGTCGTGCAGGTTCGCCCCCGACACCGCGACAGCCAGCGGGATGCCCTGAGCATCGGACAGGGCGTGCAGTTTGCTGCCCTTCTTGCCGCGATCGACCGGGTTCGGCCCAGTCAGCGATCCCCCCTTTTCGCACGGACGTACGCTGCGTCGATGATCGCCGAGGTCCAGTCGATCTCGCCCCTGGCCCCGAGTTCATCCAGGACCGCGCGGTGCAGCCGACGCCACAGGCCCGCCTTGGTCCACGCCGTGAACCGGCGATGCGCCGTCGCGGGAGAGGTGCCGAACGTCGGTGGCAGATGCCGCCAGGCGCAACCACTGACCAGGACGTACACCACAGCTGTGAACACCGCCCGCACGTCACACGGAGCGGTCCCGCCACCCTGCGGGCGAGCAGCAAACGACGGCAGCAACGGGGCGACCAGTTCCCAGAGTTCGTCAGGAACCAGCCGCTGCGACAGATCAGCACCCACGACCGCTCATGATGCCGCACAGGCCATGCACCACGTGAGACACCCTCTAAGTGCCAGTCAATAATTTGCGAGTGCGCTCTGTTCGTGCATTTGCGAGTCCTATCCATGCGCAAGGTTGCGGCGATTACGATGACTTCTGCAACGCACGCATTCGCTCTGCGGCGAGATGCCTAACCCTTTTCGTCCGTCCCGATTGGCTCAACTGCCTCAAAACTCTCGGAGATGTCGATTCCTCCGAAGCTCGACGCTGCAGCCAGTCAGACCATTCTGAGATTTGATCGCGTGCGGGAGAATATTCCCTCCCTAGGTCACCACTCACGGCTTCCAGGATCTGAATTTCACGCATTCGCAGATTGGCCAGCGCATGCTTTCCTTCTCTCGATATCTTTTCGACCCAGGAATTTCTTTCGGGCTCCGGAACTCGTTCCAGCATCTGCAGGACCACTGACGTGGCGATCGACGGATCAGGCTCTGCCTCGACGGCCTCCAACAGTCGACTCCACTCGAGCGGTGAGCCCATTACCCGCCGATAAAGTTCCCAGCGCACATGCCCACTAGACAGGTCGACGTTTTCGACACCTACACGACGAGCGATGTCCAGAATGACGGATCTCCAGTCGGAGGAATTAGCGGCATCCACTACCGCCAGCCAATCTATATGCGGTCATACTCTTCCTGATCCCCTTGCGAACGCCGGTGAGGACGGTGGTGACGGCAACGGTGGTGGTGGCGGCACCGAGTTCCTCTACGACGCCGACGGCAACCGTCTGATCACCCGGACCGCTGAGAAGTCCACCCTGCACCTCGGCGACCACACCGAAGTCGTCCTGAACCAGGGCTCGACCACACCGGAAGCCACCCGCTACGTCCCCTTCGGCAACGGACACCAGGGAGTCCTGTCCGACGACGGCGTCTGGTCCATCACCCTCGCCGACCACCACGGCACCGGACAACTCGCCATCGACGCCGCGACGTTGAAACTCACCCAACGCCGCACCCTCCCCTTCGGCGACCCCCGCGGCACACCGGCCGAATCCTGGCCCAGCACCAAGGGCTTCGTCGGCGGCACCGACGACACCGCCACCACCGGCCTCACCCACCTCGGAGCCCGCCACTACGACCCCACCACCGGCCGCTTCATCTCCGTCGACCCGATCATGGACCTCGCCGACCCCCAACAAACCCACGGCTACACCTACGCCAACAACAACCCCCTCACCTGGTCCGACCCAGTGGTTTGTGCATGGCGGACGCGTGTGGCATTGGATACCCCATCGGTGGTACTGGAAGTAACGGCAGTCGCAAAGAATACGTTACAAAAGCCCCGAATTCACGACCCGCCGGGCCTCCGATGGATCTCAGGGGCGGCATCATCGGCAAGACTGCAACGGTATATTTCAACCACGTAAAGCTGCCGAATAATTGGAGCAAGAAAACCGAGTTCCTGGATAGGCTCACAAATTTCTATGAGGGAACAGGCAGCACGAACGTCTTCGGTAATCGCGTCTACCCCGACTATCTGACCGAGGCCGGAAACCCTGATGCTGAGCGCCAGTGGCGGCTCTGGATGTGGAGGGTTTGCGGTGAAATGAAAGAGTGCCCCGAAGGGGTTGCAGTCAGTCTTGCTCAGGTCATGGCGGACGGCGCAGCCAGTGGAATGGTCAGCCCTGGAGGCGGTTCGCTACGCGGAACCACAAAAAGCCGACCAAAGGCCGGATGTAAATGCTTCCTTGCCGGGACAGACGTCCTAATGGCGGATGGAAATACTCAACACATTGAAGACATCGAAATCGGTGATCAAGTCCAAGCTGCTGACCCTGAAACCGGGGAAAGTGGTGCGCACGAAGTCACCGCCCTCATCATCACCGACCACGACAAACACTTCAACACTCTGAGCATCGCCACCGAAGACGGTGTTGAAGAACTCACGGCCACACATGAACATCCCTTCTGGTCCCCCTCGGCGCACGACTGGGTCGAGGCCCGAAACCTTGCCCCAGGCGCAACTCTGCTCACAGACAGCGGCGACACCGTCATCGTCACCGCAAACCACCCCCACACAGAGAAAGCCAAGACATACAACCTCACCATCGCCGACCTCCACACGTACTATGTGCTGGCGGGACAGACCCCGGTGCTCGTTCACAATGCAAACTGCGTTGATGCGATGCTCGATGATGCCTCTGAGGCGTACGTGCGGGGTAAGCACATGCCCGGAGGGCGTCAGGTCACTTCTGACAAGAGCGTCTTCAATTCGGGTGTGCACCTGGACGACCTGGTGGATAACGCAAATCGATGCAGGTCTCATGGCCCGAATGCGCACGGGAACTTTGAGCGCGACGTCAATGCGGGTACTGTGATCGGTCGACTATCGGACGATGCTGGTGGGCTGCCCACGACGTGGTATCGAGTCGTTCAAGACAAGTACGGCGGCGTGATCACGATGCACCCTATTCCGAAGCCGGTAGTGCCTAGATGATTGTTCGTGGGGTCGGCTTGATCTTTGCAAGCCGACCCCACGAAATAGAGTGGGAGTTTTAATGGGCCTTGCGGTCTACATCGAAGATCAGAATCATCAGCGGGTGCACGCAGGCAGGGAGGCTGGAGCTTACCTCGAAGCGATCTTGCCGCACGTTGATGCTGATGCCCTTCTGGCGGGAGTTCATCTTCATGGCGACACAATGTTCAACTCTCCTCAGTTGATGCGGATAATGGGTGAAATTGACCTCTTGATTGAGCAAAATTCCGACGCAAAAAACGATGCGATGGAATTCAAGTCAATTCTAGACGGGGTGGTCAGGCGCAGAGGTTATCTGTGGATCTCCGGTGATTGACTTGATCAACCCGATCCCTGCGAGCTATCCCGTTCGCTATTAATAGGTGCTCATCCGTCTCCTTCCGGCCAGAGGCAAGGCTCTGGGGGTAACAGCGGCTAATACAATGGTCGGGTGGCCCGAGGGTGAGACTCCCTCGGGCCACCCGACCGGTGTTCATGCATTCCTCTGTATGAATTCCTGGCGAGGGGTCCCAAACCCACCGAAAAAGCTCCGATCATACCCAGACACCTGCTTGTCCAGTTAGCAGTCCAAGCGTAGATCGTGATCCGGCTGAGGCGATACCGGGAAGTCGAGGCCCGAAACCTTGCCCCAGGCGCGACTCTGCTCACAGACTGCGGTGACACCGTCATCGTCACCGCAAACCACCCCCACACAGAGAAAGCCGCGACGTACAACCTCACCATCGCCGACCTCCACACGTACTATGTGCTGGCGGGGGCTACGCCGGTACTCGTGCACAATTCAGGTGGCACCTGTCCGCTCTACCGAAGCGACACCCGCGGCCCGGACGAGATATTCGAGTCGGGATTTGAGCCGAGAGGTGACAATATGGACCTCCTGGAGCATGCATCCGGATACTCAAGGGACTCTGGATATATTTCCACTACCACTTCTGAGTCTGTGGCGATCAAGCGTGGCGGAAACGTCTACGAGATTCGCGGTGTTGATGGGGTGGATGTAAACAAGGAATTTCCTGGAAACCCATTTGCGCATGAAAGGGAGACTGCAATTCCAGGGCGGGTCGACACAAGTTGCATCGTTGCTTGCAGGCTTCGAGACGGAACTAGGGTTTCGAACCCCAACTATGGCGGGGGATGATTGTGGAAGAGCTGGCTCGGACTGCAACCAGGGCAAGCGGGGAGGTGGTGAACGTGTTGCTCCAGGTTTCTACACCGCCTTCGACTCTTCGGATGAGATTGCCCGATGAAGAATTTGAGCGCATCTACGAAGAGGTTGATTTGCTGGAATGTCTCAAATCGGCCCGCCGCGATCTCGAAGACATGGGCCTGCTTCTGTGTTGCCAGGGTGCGAGATTGAATGTTTTCCCGTCAGGGATGACTAGGCAGATGACGGAAGGTCGATTGGCCTACTCGTTGCAAGCCGGAAAGGCTCTCTCTGATGACGACCTCGTGGATATCTTCGCTCCAGCGGACTGCTCTGAGGTCGGAACGCTAGAAGACCAGCTAGCGGCGATGCGAAAACTGTTTCGCATGAAATGAAGTTGATTCACCTTGGGTGAATCTGATGGCCCCACCAGATAATTCTGGTGGGGCCATCAGGGCGATTTGACGGCAGCGCTGACGGCAACGTCAGCGGACAGCTGCTGTGGTGGGCGGATCGTCTGGGTCGTCGTCGGCCGGGCCGAGGGCGTGGCCAAGGGTGTCGATGGCTTGACGCTGGAGGCGGAGTCGGAAGTGGGCGTAGACGCCGGCTGTCACGCCGATGTGGGCATGCCCCAGAAGTTCCTTGATGACGACGAGGTCGACGCCCTGTTCCAGCAGGAGGGTCGCGGTCGAGTGCCGGAGGTCGTGGAAGCGGATCGTCCGGAGCCCTGCGCTGTGAAGGAGGCGGCGGAAGCGGCGGGTGAGGTTGGTGGGGTCGAGCGGCGGCCTGCCCTTCGGGGTGGTGAAGACGAGCCCGTTGCCCATCCAGCCCGTTCCGGCCGCCTGACGCTCTTCCTGCTGCCTTTCCTGGTGGATCTTGAGGGAACTGAGGCATTCGGTAGGGAGAGCGATGCGCCGCTCGGAGGCCAGGGTCTTGGTGTTCAGGACGGTCAGACCCTGGCTGCGGGTCCGCTGGAGGGAGCGGTGGATGGTGGCAGTGCCGCCGTCGAGGTCAAGGAGCCCTTTCCAACCTGAGTGCGGAGCTTGGCCGTTGGGCTGACAACGTGGTGAAGCCCCTGGTAGATGGGTTTTCGACCAAGAAATCCGTCTCCACCAGAGGCTTCACGTGCTTGTTTACCCGTCGGGCGTCGACGTGTCCAGCTCTGCCCTTCGCTTCCTCGCTCAGGAGTTGCGGCGGCACCGCCGTGTGATCGGCTCCCGTTGGCGGCGGCTGAGTGCCGGTCGTCAGGCTCTCCTCGCACTCGCCCATCTGCGGGTGGGGCATATCTATGGCCAGCTCGCGGCCGGATTCGGCGTTGGAACCACAACGGCTTACCGGTATGTCACCGAGGCCGTCGACCTTCTGGCTGCCCTCGCACCCAGCCTGGCCGACGCCGTCCGCACCGCGTCGACGAAGGCGTATCCGCTCCTGGACGGCACACTCCTGCCGATCGACCGCATCGCCGCTGACCGGCCCTTCTATTCCGGCAAACACAAGAGGCACGGGATGAACGTGCAGGTCCTCGCCGATTCTTTCGGCCGGCTGTTGTGGGCCTCGCCGGCCCTGCCCGGCGCCGTCCACGACGTCCGCGCGGCCCGCGAACACGGCATCGTCGAATCCCTTGCCGAGGCTGACGTCACGTGCTGGGCCGACAAGGGGTACCGGGGTGCCGGCGGCACGGTCCGTACCCCGTGCTGGGGGCGCTGGGAGACTCTCTCCACCGGTCAGCAGGCGGTGAACCGGTCCCACGCAAAGATCCGCGCACTCGTCGAGCAGGCCATGGCCACCCTCAAGTCCTGGCGGCTCCTCCGCAAGCTCCGGTGCTCGACCACCCGGATCACCAGCCTCGTCCAGGCCGTCCTCACCCTGCATCTGACCAGCTCAGACCGATGATGGAAAAGGCTCACTGGCTCACCATCGTCAAGCTCCCGCCCTACGCGCCCGACCTCAATCCCGTCGAAGGTGTCTGGGCCCACCTGAAGAAGTCCCTGGCCAACCTTGCACCCTGCGCGATCGAAGACCTCACTCCGCTCGTGAAGAACCGGCTACGCGGCATCCAACGTCGACCCGAGGTCCTCGACGGCTTCATCGCCGAGACGGGACTGGAGCTGGAGCCCCCGTAACCCAGTCACCCCACCCTTTCAACGTCAGCAGCAACGTCACCAGACAAGGCGTTCTGTGGCAGCAGGTCGTCACCGTCGAAGCGTGCCGTCTGTGTGGTCTACAGGCGGCCGAGGGCGCCGTTGAGGGCGTCGATGACTTGCCGTTGGAGGCGGAGCCTCACGTGGGCATAGACGGTGGCGGTGACGCCGATGTGGGCGTGGCCGAGGAGTTCCTTGATGACCACGAGGTCGACGCCGTGCTCAAGGGCGGCCCGCTGGCGCGGGCCGCCGCGGGCAGGCGGCGGAGGTGTTCGGGCCTCCGAGCGTTCGGTGGGCAGTTGGTGGCGGTTGTTTCGCGCCCGTGGCCGTCAGGCACTGCTGGCCCCACCACGGCAACCGCGCGCCGGGATGGGCGAGCTGCCGGACGCGTCCACGCGGGGTGCGGTCCTGCAGGCGATGCGGGACTACTCCCGGCTGATATCGGCACAGCGGGGTGCTGTGGACCCGCGCCTCGGTGAACTGGTCAAGCTGGTGTGTGGGTTCTCGATAACCGAGCAGGGCTTGGGCAAGTGGCTGCGACGGCACGGCTTCACCCCGCAGCGCCCCGCCCGCCGCCCCTACCGTCAGCAGCCGGCCCAGGTGCGGGCCTGGCTGAATGCCCCCGGGGTGTGGGGGATACGGGTGCCGGCTGGGCTCAGCCCAGGGCCAGCAGGCTGACGGCGACGGCGGCGACGCCGAGGCCGACCAGCTGTCCGCGGTGGATGCGTTCGGCCAGGACGCTGCGGGCGAGCAGGACGGTGCCGGCCGGATACAGCGCGGTGATCACAGCGACGACGGCCAGGTCGCCGCTCCGGACAGCCAGCAGGAACAGCAGGTTCGCCAGCGAGTCCAGCACACCCGCACTGGCCGACACCGCGTAGGCGGGCTTCTCGGGTCCGAGCCTCCGGTACATCAGCCCTGCGGCGGCCAGGGTGACGGCGGAGGACACGGCACGGCCGATGATCAGTGGGCCGATGCCGCTGTCCACAGGCGCCTGGCGCAGGAAGACCAGTTGCAGGGCGATGGCGGCGCCCGCACCGAACGCCAGCAGGATCGCGGCCCGGGCGGGGCGGGCCGACCTCGCTCCGGGTCCGGCGCTGACCAGGACCACCGCCACCAGTGCGAGCGGCAGGCCGAACAGGCCGGCCACGCCCAGGCGCTCGCCCTGGAGCAGCCCCACGCTGACCGGCAGTATCGCGGAGACCAGCGCGGTGAGAGGGGAGAGGACGTTCATCGGGCCGATTGCGAGCGTCCGGTAGAGCAGGGCGAACGCTGCGGCCGAAGCGACGCCGGAGGCCGCGCCCCAGAGAAGGGTCGCCGGAGCGAAGGATGCGCCGAGGAGGGGCCACAGCAGGAGTTCGACGGCGAGCGAGGCCGGGGCCGCGATCATCACGGTGCGCAGGACATGGGCCTTGCGAGCGCCGAGGCCGCCGAGGAAGTCGGCGCATCCGTAGGCCAGGGAGCTGACCAGGGCCAGCAGCAGAGCGAGCACGGTGCATCCTTTAGCATCAATGGAACGACTGAACCGTATAACGCACCGACCGAATGGCGCCAACCGAACGACCGCGTGGTGCGGCAGACTGAACCACGGAGAGAAGGGCGAACTGATGGCGGAGACCGAGGCGGCTCTGCGGACGCTCGCGCACAACGTCCGGACCGCTCGCACACGCGCGGGGCTGTCCCTGGACGAACTCGGCCGGCGCGCGAAGGTCAGCAAGGGCTCGCTGTTCGCCCTGGAGAAGGCGCAGGGGAATCCGAACTTCGCCACTCTGGTCCGGCTGGCCGACACCCTCGGCGTTTCGGTGTCCGTGCTGATGGAGGGGGCGGCCCAGGAGCGCGTCCGTGTCGTGTCCGCCGACTCCGTGCCGCCGCTGTGGGCGGGGCCGCAGGGCAGCGAGGCCCGGTTGATGCTGACGACCTCCGGTCCGGCCCCGGTCGAGGTCTGGCGCTGGCGGCTCCGCCCCGGCGAGGAATACCCCAGCCACCCCCACCAGGGCGGCGTCGTGGAGACGGTCAGCGTCACAGCGGGCCGGATGGTCCTCGTCATCGACGGGGTCGAGCATTCCGTCGGAACCGGTCAGACCGCCACCTTCGACGGCGACGTCCCCCACACCTACCGCGGCGCCGGTGAGGGGACCTGCCACCTGATCATGACCGTCCACCTGCCACCCGGCCCCGGCTGACCACCGCCCCGCCCCATCCCGCCACCGTCGCACCGCAGATCGAGGACGGCCTGAGTTCCATGACCCAACGCGCCAGAGAGTCCGTCATACGGGCACCCGGCATCCCACACCTGCTGGTGGTGGTGGTCTGCTGCTTCTCGGGGTTCGCCCTCCTGCTGCCGGTCTCCCCGGCGTGGGCCGTCAGCGGTGGAGCCGACGAGTTCGGCGCCGGACTCGTCACCGCCGTCCTGATGGCCGCGACCGTCCTCGCCCAACTCTGCGTCAAGGCCACCCTGCGCAGGCTCGGCTGGTCCCGTACGCTCGCCCTCGGCGCCATCCTGCTCGGCCTGCCCGCCCCCTTGCAGGCCCTCAGCGACCAGTTGCCGCCGATCCTGCTCACCACCGCGTTCCGTGGAGCGGGCTTCGGGATCATCACCGTCTGCGGGTCCACCGCCGCGGCCGTACTGGCCCCGCGGGGGCGCCAGGGGGCGGCGATCGGCCTCTACGGCCTCGCAGTCGCCCTCCCCCAGGTCGTCCTCACTCCGGCGGGACCCTGGCTCGTGGGCGCGTTCTCCCTCCCCGCCATCATCGCCTGCGCGGTCGTTCCCGTGCTGGCGCTGCCCTGGACGCCCGCCCTCGGCCGCGCTGTCGAAGCCCGCGCCGACAGCCCCGCCCCCCACGCCGACCGCCAGCAGCCCACCGCGCCCTCGACCACGGTGCTTCGGCGCATCCTGCTGCCACTCGCCGTACTGCTCACGGTGACGGCGGCGGGCGGCGCGGTACTCACCTTCGCGCCCCAGTTCACCGCCAGCCCGGTGCTGGCCGCCGCGAGCCTCCTCGCCCTCACCGCGACCGCCGCAGCGGCCCGCTGGGGCTGCGGATACCTGGCGGACCGGATCGCCCCGAGGCCGATCAACTGCGTCCTCACCCTGGCCGCCTGCGCGGGCCTGCTGCTGATCGCCGTGACCATCGGATCGGAGTCCGTCGCCATCCCCCTCCTCCTGACCGGGCTGCTCCTGCTGGGAGTCGCCTACGGGGGCTTGCAGAGCGTCACCCTGGTCCAGGCGTTCGACCACGCCGGCACGGAGAACCGGCACACGACGTCCGTCGCATGGAACATCGGCTACGACGCGGGCACCGGCGTCGGAGCGCTGACGCTCGGCCTGGCCGCCCACGCAGCCACCTTCTCCACCGGCTTCACCGTGTTGTCCGCCGCGATGGCGACGGCGTTCCTCGCGGTGCTCCTCGCCGGTGACCGGCCGGCCGCCGGCCGCCCCGCAGGCGTCCGCCGGCGCACAAGAGGCGGAAAGCGCGGTTCGCTCACCGACTGCTGAAGCCCCCTGCGGCGCCCTGCCGAACACCGAGGCTCAGCAAGACCGTCTCCATGACGGTCGGCGAGCGCCTCCGCTCCGAAAGCCCGGCCGCGCCGGGCGCGGTCTCCTCCTGACGACACCCGGGTGCCGTGCCGCATGGCCATGCGGCAGAGTGAGACGGCGCGGAGGTCTCACGGGCCGAGCCGGTGCTCTGCACCGCCCACAGTACGCCCTGTCGTCGTTCTCGGACGAGGAATATCCTGTCGCTCAGCAGCATCAAGGGGGGTTCAGGTGGGGAGCGACCAGGAGCCGGCGCGTTCGGGGACGAGCGATCTGCCCGACGCCCGGCAGCGGCGTGGCGCGGACCGGTCACTGAACAAGACTGTGATGAGCATCGCTTTCGCGCTACTGGCCTGGCTGGTCATCGGATTCTTCCGCGACCCTCCGTCGTCGTGGATGGAGCGGTACATCGTCGGACTGCTCGCGTTCTGCTTCGCGGTACCCGTGATCCTGACGAGGGGTTACCGCAAGACGCTCCCGGCTCTCGACCGGACACCTCGCCGGGCAACTGTGACCGGGCGCCGCGGCTACAACACCGATCCGGATCCCGAGAGTGAGATCGGCCCCTACGAACTCCTCACCGTCACCCTCGACATCAACGGCACGGCCGTCGAATCGACCATCGCCGACATAGTCGCGCCCGACTCCCTGGACCGGTTCACCGTCGGCTCGATCTGGACCGTCTACGCTTTCGAAGACCCCGCCGCACTCAACAAGGACGCGGACCGCACCCGGGTCATCCTCACCGAAGCCCACGACGACGTCATCCGCTCCGGCTACGACCTCGGCTTCTACTCCCTGCACGACGGTCCCGGCCCGGGGTCGGACCTGCTCCTGCGCCGTTTCGCCAACGACCGGCGGTGATGACACCGGGAACTGGCTCGGCAGCGAGTGCGGTCCTGGGCAGCCGACAACCGCCCCGTCTCATCGGCGCCAAGCTGAGGACCCGGGGGCCGGTGTGTGTTCGCGGGAAGGGGCAGGCGAACACGGCCTGCGGGTACGGGAAGTCACCCCCGCATGGGATCGTTGATCGGACAGGCTCTTCAGCGCGTCTGCTCTGATGTCCCAGCCGCACCAAGGCAAGGCGTCACCTCTGATCCCGGTCTGTGGCTCCGAGACTTCCGCGCTGCAGCGAAAGGGACGTTGATGACCAGGATGTTTTCCTTCGGACCACCCCTCGGTGAACTACGCCGTGACTACGCGCTCCGCGGGCGTACCGATCCCGACGCTCCGGTGCGGGCCGCGGCGGAGGAACGGATCGACGCCCCCGTGGAACGGGTCTGGGAGCTACTCGCGGGGCTGTCCGGCTGGCCGGCCTGGAATCCGTCGATCAAGTCCGTCGCCGTAGTGGGCGAGGAATCCGCTGACGGGCCCACCGCCACTCCGGTGGCTTGCGGTACGGGCTTCACCTGGGTGAACAACGGCATGCGGATCAGGTCGCAGATCGCTGTCGCCGAACCGTGCCGCGAGCTTTCCTGGACCGGTGTCACCCTCGGGATCAGAGCTGTGCACCGGAACACCTTCGAGGAACTGCCCGACGGCGGCACGATGGTACGCAGTGAGGAGTCCATGTCCGCGCCGCTGCTCGCCCTGCTCTTCAGCAGCGGGAAGCTGGAGCGTGAACTGTCCACGCTGCTCGGTCGCCTCAAGGCGGCGGCAGAGCGGGAGGAGACCTCCGGCTGACCTCGCCTCGCAGGATCACTTCTGGAATATCCCGCGGCAGCCTGGCGCGGTGCTGAAACGGAATGCCCCTCCGGGGCCGGAGAGGCATTCATGAGGTCTTCTTTCAGTTCATGAGCAGGAGTTGCGTGCCCGCCTTGAGCTTGCGGTTGACGCTGGTGGACTGCACGAAGATCTTGTACTGCTCATTATGGTCCGGCTTGACCCGGACGGAGGTCCGGCCGAGCCCCAGGATTCCCCGCACGGAATCTCCGGTGAACACGCTTCCGGTACTTTTCTCCACCACGGCGAGTGCTTTGTTGCCCTGGATTGTCTCGGTCTTCATCAGCTCGTAGTAGGCCTTGCCGACGCGGTACTGGCGGCCGCACTCCTCCTCCACCCAGGCCTTGACCGGAGCGTCCCGCGTCACCGGTACCAGTACGTATTCCTTCGGGCTCAGCGGCTTGAGGTCGGCTGCCTGGATGCTTTCCTTGTTGACCGTGTCGGCGCCGGTGGAGAAGACGGAGGTGCTGGAGCGGATGCCCGCGGCCCGGTTCCTCATGAATGTTTCGGTGGCGCGCTGGATCGTCGAAGCCGCCTGATCGAAACCGACCGACGAGGAGGCGTCCCAGATGGCGATGTTGCCGGGCGGGAAGCCGCACTTCTGGGCGTAGTTCTCGCCTCTGGCGTCGGGGACGAGGGCGGCTACGGTCCAGTTGTCGGGGAGCTTGGAGACCCGCTGCGACAGGGTGGACGGCTTGTTCTTCGAAGCGTTCTCCATGCCGTCCGTCAGGCAGACGGCCATGAAGGCGTGGTCGGCGTATTTCTCAGGGATGTCCGACAGGTCATCCAACGCGAGAAGCGTCGCATCGACCAGAGCGGTACGACCACGGGGTTCGTAGTACTCCCTGATCGACGGTAGCCGCAGTACGTCCTTGTCGTATATCAGGACGTCGACGTTGTCGTCGAAGATGACGACGGTGACCCGGGTTTCCTGGTCCATCTCCTGGGACATCCTGGCAAGCTCGGAAATCTGCTCGTCGACGGCGGCGATAACCGCGTCCCGGTGCCCCTGCATGCTGTAGCTGCGGTCCAGCACGAGCGCGACGTGATTGGTAAGGCCCTGCTTCACAACAGTTTTCACCGCTGTCCCCCATCCCTCGTTTTCCAGATGCCAGCATCGTCGCACGCACCACTGACAACGGGGCCCGAGCGCATTTGGGGTAACACTGTTGCCGACGCTCGCTGTTGACGATCCAGGGCACCGAACCGGATTGACTTCAGGCCTTTCGCACGGTGGGAAACTTCTGGTTCACGGCTCTCGTGCGTAATGGGGCGGCAGGCGAGGTTTGCCGTGTTCACCCGGAAGCACACCGGAGGCACTGGAGCGCGTCCCTGAGGTTCGATGCATACGCTGCCCGGCCGGGATGGCTGCCCTCAGACCTTCGGCACCTTGAGCTTCTTCCAGCTGGCGCTGCCCGGGATGCCGTCCGCGTCCTTCCCCGAGTAGCCGAGCTTCCGCTGCCAGGCGGCGTAGGACTTCCGGTCCGCCTCCGTCCAGTTCGGGCCTGGCCCCACCTGGTAGCGGCTGCAGCCCTGGGCCACGAGCCGCTTCCCCATGGCGGTGATGATCTTGCTGTTGCGGCCTTCGCGGAAGAAAGCGGCGCCGGGGAACGGTTCGTGGCTGGCCGGCGGCTTGGGCGCGGGCGCGGTGGGGCCGTCCGGTTTGCCGCCGAGCCGCTTGGCGATCCGCTTGCGCATGGTGCTCATGGCGAAGCCGCGCGGGTCGATCTTGCCGGGCTGCCATTCGAGGTGGCCGATCACGGACTTCTCGTTCCAGCCGTGCGCCCGGCAGATGGCGGCCGAGACCTTCTCGATCGCCAGCTTCTGCGCCTCCGGCCAGGGGTCCTTGCCGTCTCCGAGGTTGACGCACTCGAAGCCGTAGAAGTGGCGGTTGCCGTCGGTGTCCGCCTCGTTGTCCTTGGGGAGCTTCTTCTCACCGATGACCGCCCGGAGGACGTCCCCGTCACCCAGGCCGGCGTGGTTGGCGCGGCCGTTGCCCACCAGGTGCACCGCGCCGGCCTTGTCGATCACGCCGTGGCACAGCGGTCCCGGCAGCGCGGAGTGGCCCCGGTAGCAGAGTTCCACGCTGCTGCTGGTGCCCTTGGTGACGGTGTGGTGGATCATGACGCCGTTGACCGGTCCCCAGGGCCCCTTGTGGTTGCGGTTGTGCGAGCGCCAGTCACGGTACTCGTGGACTTCGAGACCTTCCTCCCGCAGCGCCTTGACCAGGCGGGCGGCGGTCAGTGGTGTTGCCATCGTCGGGTTGCTCCTCTCGGACGTACCTCACGGCTCGGCAGCGGCCCCCGCTCGCGTCGGTCCGGGCGGGGGCCGCAGGCCCTCAGTTCCCTGCTCCGGGCTCCGCGCCCGCTTCCTCCTCCGCCGCCAGCGCCGCCGCCTCCGCCTCGACCTCCGCCTCCGCGGCCAGCTCCTCCTCGCTCGCGGCGGGGATCGCGGTGGCCAGCGGCGGGAAGGCCAGCCGCAGGTCCGAGGGGGTGCCCTCGCCCATCACCCAGGCCAGCGGCGCGTAGTGCACCCGGACGCCCAGCGGCCCGCGCAGCAGCGGCTTGCGGGCGGCGTTGACCGGCCACTCCACCGTCCCGGTGGCGGTCCGGGCGGGCACCAGCCAGTACTCCCCGCTCCGATAGCTGCCGCCGGCCGCGAAGTAGACCTCGACACCGTCCTCCAGCGGCAGCCACTCGCCCTCCTCGATCCGGACGGCGCCGTGCCGGAGCCGACCGCCGCGGTCGCCGCGGTGGGTGCGCCCGGCGTCCTCCGGCTGGTCCCAGCGGCGGAGGAACGGGTGGAGTTCGGGGCGGCGGCCGACGCCGGGGGCCGGCTCCTCGGAGAGCCGCACCCGCCGGCCGGGCAGGTCCAGCTCCTCGACGCGCAGCAGCGGCTGCGGCTCTCCCCGGCTGAGGTAGGCGGTGTCGCAGAACTCCACCCGGTCGCCGACGGTCAGGTCCAGTTTGTCGTCCTGCCCGAGAGAGGCCAGCTCCACCCAGGTGCCGTCGAGTGCGTCGACCGGGAAGACCACCGAGCCGTTCTCCCGGGACCACTTGAAGGTGGCCTCTCCCGCGGAACCGCCCCGGTGGACCTCCACCCGGTAGAGCTGGTTCTCCGGCCCGCGGTAGCGGGCGTCCGGCCCCACCAGGCAGGGGTGCTCGTCGGCGTGGTCGGGGCGGTGGCTCCGGGCCGCGAGCCTGGAGCCGTGCGCCGACTGCTCCTCCGCCCACCGGCGGAAGGCCGCGCGCACCGTGTCCTTGTCGCTCTCGCCGTCGGGCAGCTCCAGTTCGGAGCCGGGCAGCGGCAGCACCTGCCAGACGACCTTGACCCGGGCGGTGGTGTCGGGTGTGGCGGAGCCGAGCGCCACCTCGCGCAGTGCCGGGTCCTCGGCGGCGGTCACCAGTCGTTCCCAGACCTTCAGGTAGGCGAGGTACGGGTATTCGGTGGGCAGCCGGTCGCCGGGCCGCTCCGGGTCCCGGTAGGCGTCGGGCTGGTCCCAGTAGGTCCAGTCGGCGGGGGCGCTCGGGTCCGCGGTGGTCCGGGGCCGGCCGTCGCCCTTGCCGCCGGCGTGGGCGTCGCCGTCCTGCCCGTCCGGGGCGGGGCGGTCCGCGCCGGGGGGCTCCTCGACGGCCTCGTCCGGTGCCGGGCGGGTGGCGTCGCAGCAGATGCCGTCGACGTAGTACCGGCCGCCGCCGATGGTCAGGTCGTCCAACTCCCGGCTGCCGCCCCGGAAGTCGACGGCGAAGCCGGTGGCCCCGGCCGGGCCGCCGTGCTGCCCGAGCAGGTCGGCGGTGAGGGTGCGGGCCTGGTGCAACTGGATCGCCGCCTGTTCGTTGGCGTCGGCGTCGAGTTGCACCCGGCCCTGCTGGGCGACGACCGCCGAGTAGTGCCGCTCGGGGCGGTGGGTCACACGGGAGAGATCGGCGTGCATGGAAAGGGTCCCCCTCGGATGGTTCGTTGAGGCTGCGTCGGGCTGCCGGGTCGGACTCGGGCTGCCGCTTCCTGCGGACGGGTGGGAATCGGGCGGTCGGTGGGATCCGGGGCGCCGCTGCTGCCGGATCCCGGCGGTGGGTGTCAGGTCACGAAGAGGACCCCCGCATCGGTGTCGGCGGGGCTGTACTCGGCCAGCCGCGCGCGCAGGCTGTCCTCACGCTGCGGCAGGTAGAGGTCGTGGAAGGCGCCCATCGAGGCGCCGTCCTCCGCCCCTCGGACGATCTCCGGGGCGCAGCCGGCGGCCAGTTGGCCGTAGTCGGGGGTGCCGTACCGCTCGCTGGCGAACAGCGGGCGCACCCGGCCGGCCCCGTCCGCCCCCACCAGGTCGGGTTGGCAGCGGTGCCGCCGCGGGGTGCGCGAGCCGGGTGGCACGTACGAGTGGCGGAGGCAGCCGATCCCGCGGCGGGCGACGTGCATCCGCCCGGTGAAGACGCTGTTCTCCCCGATCTCGACGGCGTGCGTGTGCACTTCGCCGATGACGGTGGTGCGGTGGGCGTGCAGCACGGCGTGCGCGTGCCGGCAGTCCGGTGCGGAGAGCGCCTCCGACTGGTGCCCGGTGGCGTCGAGGACGCTGTCGCGGATGTGGATGGGCAGCGGGTCGGTGCTCACCTCGTCGCCGATCACCAGGATGGTGCCGAGGATGCTCCGCTCGATCTGGACGCAGGCGGTGGTGCGCTCCAGGACGAGGCTGGGCTCCTCCGGTGAGTGCGGCTCGCACCGCGGCTCCAGCGACCAGCCGGGCACCAGGGTGCAGTGCCGGATGACGACCGAGCCGACCGGCCCGGTGACGTTCAGCCCGCGCCCGCTGACCAGCAGGCCGTCCAGCACGATGCGCGGCTCCCGGCCCGGCTCGCAGTCCCGCGGGGCGCGGATGTTGAGGGCGTCGGGGCGGTTGCTGTACCAGTCCAGGAGCCGGATCACCGGCCGGGTGCCCTCGGCCGCGCGCAGCTCCAGCCGGTCGCCGGGGTCGAGGTCGAAGTCCAACTGCTCCTGGTAGGCGCCGCTGTGGGTGATCTCGATGATGCCGTCGGGGCCGCACTCGCCGGCGCGGCGGTCGCGCCGCCAGGCCGCGTAGGCGTCCATGATCCGCTGGTGTGGGCGGCCCGGCCCGACCGCGTAGGTCCGGGCGCCGCCGCGCTGGTCGCCGGACGGCCGGCGGACGCGGTCCGGCCGGTCGTACTCGCCGCCGCCCAGATCGTCGGCGAAGGCGTGGTGGTAGCTGACCCAGACGCCCCGCCGGGGGGCGGTTCGGGAGCCGAAGGCGATCCGGCCGAGTTCGGGGTCGACCACCACCTGCCCGCGGGCGGGCCGGTAGCGCCAGTCGCTGAGGTCGGCCACCACGATGTCGGCGGGCGGCACCGGTTCCCGCCGGCCGTCGCGCCAGACGGTGAGGCTCTTGCCCGGTCCGTAGTAGTCCGCCGGCCGGTCGTGGAGCTGTCTGCGGCTGATGTACGCGGGCACGTTGTCGATGGTGGCGATGTGGGTGGCGGACGGCTCCGGCTCGGGCCGGGTGACCAGCGGGGTGTCGTTCCCCAGGATGGAGAAGGTGTAGAGGTTGCGGGCCCGGTCGACGCAGTAGGCGGGGGCGCGGGTCACCGGGTAGGGCCGTAGCCGCCACACGAACAGCCCGACCCCGGCCGGGGTGAGCCCGCCCGTGGTGCGGGTGGAGGCGGTGCGGCCGGACGCCGCGCGCCGTACGTCGACGGTGCGGGCCACCGTGCCGAAGGGGCCGCCGGTGAGGTCGAGCGCGGAGCTGTCGCGCAGGTCGGCGAGGCGGCCTCGGGAGCGCCGCCGCCGGTTCGCCGTCTCGTCCGCGCCGGTGTCCGGCCCGTAGAGCCGGACCGGTTGCTGGTGGGAGACGAGCCGGGAGAGTTCGACGGCCCGGGCCGGCCAGCCGGCGGAGCTCCGGGCGAGCTCCTCCAGCAAGTGGAGCGTGCCCTTGCGGCGCCGGTTGGCCACGGTGGCGGCGACGTCGGCGCGCGGGGCGAGGGCCCGGGCCAGGCGCTGCCGCGAGGTGTCCGCCGGGCCGCCGTCGCGCAGCCCGGCGGCGAGTACCCGTTCGTAGCCGGCCAACGGCCGGTAGCCGACCAGGTCGCCGAGGTACGGCAGCACCCAGTCGGCGGCGGTCTCCACGAACCAGTCGTCGTAGCCCTGTTCGACTCCGGTGCGCACCCGGTCCACCTGCTCGGCGATGACCGCGAGCAGGGCGCGCAGGGGTTCGCTCCCGGCGGTCCCCTCGGCCTGTTCGGCGTCCCGCAGGCGGTGCCACTGCGGGAGGAGTTCGGCCAGCCCGTCCGGTTCCCTGCTCATCGCCGGGTCCTCTCGTCGGTGGCGGCCGGCCCGCGGGTGGTGTCGCCGGCACCCGCCCGGTGCGCCGGTCCGGTCGGTGGGGGTGTGCTCCTCACGAGGCTTCCTCCGTCAGAATCAGCGTGTCCGCCACCTCCGGGGCGAACAGCGCGAGCTGTGCCGGCCGGATGCCGCGGAAGACGAACACCGAGCGGCCCCGCTCCAGCGGCCGGGTGTCGGTGATGTCGGGGTTGAGGCGGAGCAGTTCGGTCAGCGGGATGCCGTGGCGGCCGGCGACGGCGCTGAGCGTCTCCCCCGCCTCGGCGGTGACCGTGTGCACCTGCTCGTCGTACTCGGCGAGCCGGGCCGGGACGGTCTGCCGCGGAGGCCGGAGTCCGGCGGCCAGCCGGGCGAGCCCGCGCGGGGTGGTGGAGGCGGGCACTCCGGAGAAGACGTCGACTGCCAGGTGGTCGACGCCGGGCACCGCCTGGGCAGTCGCCAGCACCTCCGACAGCCGGGCCGGCTGGCCCAGGTCCCGGCAGGGGAAACCCAGGCGGTGCAGCAGGGCGGCCCGCAGCCGGGGGCGGACCACCTCCCAGGAGTGGTCGCGGGCCACCTTCACCCTGGCCACCAGCAGCAGCAGCACGAGTTCCCGCACGTCGACCCGGACGGGCAGCCGCGCGTCCCCGTAGGTGCCGAGCGAGGCGCGCAGCGAGTGCAGCAGATCGCCGCTGACGCCGATCGGCGCGTCCTCGGCGCCGGCGACGGTCAGATGGAGCACCTGCCGCCGCCCGTCGTACAGTTCGCGCGCGGCGGCCCGGCCGATGCCGGCCCGGGAGCGGGTGAAGTCCTCGTAGTCGGAGACGGAGACGAGGCGGTCGAGGGCGGAGACGGCGAGCGGGACGGTGCGCCGGGTCAGGTCCGGTCCGTCGGCTTCGGCGCCGCCGGTGGCCGGCAGCGGGTTGGTGACGGCGGTGACGCCCAGCGGCCGGGTGACGGCCTGGGTGATCCGGCCGGCGGCGATGTTGGCGGCGCCGCCGGTGCCGAACCGGTAGCGGGCGCGGACGTTCTCATGCCCGGAGGGCAGTCGCGCCCCCTGCCGCCCGTCGCCGAAGGTCACCGTGGTGCGGCCGTCCCCGGCGGCGCCGATGACGTAGACGCGCTCGCGCGGGCTGCGCCCGGCGAGGCTGTCCACCGGGTGCCAGAGCAGGCCGTCGACGCGGACCTCCAGGGCCGGTTCGGCGCCCAGCGGGTTGTCCGCCGGCAGCCAGGTCAGCGGAGCCTGCCAGAGGGTGAACGTCTGGTTGGCCCGCCCCGCGTCACCGCTGCCGATGGCTTCGTCGCGGCTCTCGCCGTGCGTGGCGGGCACCACGTTGCCCTGGATGAGCAGGGTCTCCCGGCGGTAGCGGTGGCTGAGGTCGGCGGTGAGGGTGAGCACGGTGTGGACGTGGTCGCCGGGCAGCTCCGGGTCGAGCCGCTGCTCGACCTCGGCGATCACGGCGAGTTCGGTGCCGCGCACCCCCGACGCCCCGGGGATGTCCGTCCGCTCGCCGGAGAAGACCAGGGTGCGGCCGGGCCGCAGCCCCTCGTGCAGCTCGGCGAGTTCGATCCGGTGGCCGCCGACGTCCTCGGCCAGTGGCTCGTCGGCGGGGCGCAGCGGTTCGCCGGCCGCGTGCACGGTGGTGCCGCGGATGTGGGAGAGCAGTACGTCGTGTTCGTCCAGCCAGGGTTCGGCGAGGGTGAGTTCGGTGCCGCGGCCGGTGATGCCGTAGCGGGTGTAGGAGACGGTGCGCGCCTCGACGACCCTGGTGGTGACCGAGGCGAGCGCCGGGTCGCCGGGGATGCCGTTCTCCGCTCCCTTGCCGGGGCGTTCGATCGCCACCCAGCTGCCGGGGGTGATCCGCTCGTGGACGGTGTCCAGGGCGAGGACGTTCCGGTGGACGGGGTCCGGGAGGGTGGCGAGGGCGATCTCCACGACCGGTGGTTCCCCGGCGGTGGTGTGGCTGACCGTCACCTCGTACCCGCCGTACCGCACCTGCTCCCGGTCTCCGGGCGCCAGCCGCCAGTCCAGCGGCTCGCCGTTCTGCACGGCGACCTGCACGCCGCCGTCCTCGTCGGGCCGGGAGACGAACAGCGTCAGCTCGGGCAGTTCGGCGAGGAGCACGGCGGTCACGCCCGGCTCCTGGGAGTCGGTGGGGCGCCTGCTGAGCCAGCCCAGGTCGTTGTCCTGGCCGGTGCGGGTGGACAGCCGCACCCGTCCGGGACCGAGCGGGAACTCGGTGTCCGAGGGCAGGTTCTCGGTGTGCTGGGTCGCTCCGGCGGCCTCGGCGTGGACGAACTCCGCCCGCACCGGCGCCCGTCCGGCGGGGTCGTAACGCACCCGCATGGTGGTCAGCGCGGCCCCGGTCAGCGGCCAGTCGGTCTGCCGGATGATCCGCCCGCGTTCGTCCTGCACCGACTTCAGCGGGGCGGTCGATCCGAACGGTGCCGCCTTCACCCGTAGCGCCAGCAGTTCGCTGAGGGCCGGGGAGGCGGCCGGCGGGGCCGCCCGCCAGGCCGGGTAGAGCTCGCGGGAGAGCTCCGGGTCGAGGGCTGACAGAAGTCGGGCGCCGAGGTCGGACTCCGGGCCGAAGAGCCGCGCCGGGTCGCGGGGGGCCGCCGCGGGCGGCCCGGGCCGGTGGCCGCCGGCCCCGGCGCGGAGCGCGGGCAGCAGTGCGGCCAGTGCCTGCGCGGCGGCGCCCAGGGGCGGGTCCGCGGAGGCGGCCGGGTCGGCCGGGATCGCGGAGGCGTCCGGTGCGGTGGGCGCGGTCGCGAGTTGCGGTTCGAGTCTCGCCGCGCGTTCCTGGAGGTCGACGAAGACGGCGTTCAACCGTTCGAACCAGTCCCCGGCCTCCCGGTGGCCGGCGGCGAGCGCCTGCGCCTCCCACAGCCGCCGCACCGGGCCGTCCAGTCGGCGGGCGAACTTCGCGGGGGTGTCCAGGAGTTCCAGGTCGGCGCGGAGCTGCGCCAGCACCTGCTCGTCGAAGTCCTCGGCCAGCGCGCTGCCGACCGGCCGCGGCGCGGGGGCGTCCCCGCCCGGGGTGATCCACCGCTGGAGTTCGCCGACCAGCTCCCGCAGTGAGGGAGGGGCGGAGACCGGGAGCCCGATGGCGGTGGTGTCGCTCTCCCCGTCGACGCGGACCCGCCGCACCGGCAGCAGCAGCCGCCCACCGTGCTCTTCGTCTTCGGCGGCGTCCCCGCCGAAGACGAAGAGCAGCTGGTCGCCGACGGAGAGCCCGGTCGTGGTGGAGGCGACATGGATCTCCGACCGCTCCCGGAGGTCGTCCGGGGTGAGCGGGGCCGGGCGGCGGCGGCGCACCGCCAGTTCGTTCCACGACCAGCGGGCGGTCAGGTCCTCGGCGGTCTCGAAGGTGTGGGTGGCCTCCTCCGAGGAGGCCGGCACGCTGTGGCTGCGCGAACCTCGCGGAATCAGCACCGGCACGTCCTCGCGGCTGCGCGGGTCTCGGTCCACGGTGTAGGCGAGGTGGGTGCCGGCGGCCAGTCCCGGGCGGGGCCGGTGTCCCACCAGCCGCCCCAGCCGCAGCAGGGAGGAGTGGTCCTCGGCGGTGCGCAGGTAGCCCTCGTCGGCGATCCGCTCGGAGTGGAAGGTCAGCAGGTCGCCGAGGACCGCCCAGGAGTCCAGCAGCGCGATCGCCGGGTCGTCGGGGGTCCGCGCGGTCAGGCCGCGCAGCGCCGGATAGGCGGGGGAGGCCAGCCGGTCGAGCATCGCGGCCAGGAACGAGCCGTGGTCGCCCACCCGGTAGTCCAGGGCGGTGCGGCCGGGCGGGTTGTGCGGGGCGGCCGGGGCGCGACGTTCGGCGCTCGGCCGCCGCTCGGGGGCGGTGCCCTCACCGTCGCAGCCGCAGCCGCAACCCCCGTGTCCGGGTGTGCCGTTCATGGGTTCACCTCCGAGGTGGGCCGGTAGGTGGGCGGGTGCGTGGGCGGGTGGGTCGGCGGACGGGTCAACGGTTGCCTCCGAGCTTCAGCACGAGCCGGCCGTTCTCCGGCCGGTCCGGGTCGTTGTCGCACTGCGCGACCTCCAGCGGACCGATGCGGAGCAGGCCGTCCCGCGCGGGCCTGGCCGGTGGTTCCGCCGACCGGTCGCCTGCCGCGCCCCCGGTGGAGGCGTCCTCGAACAGTCGCCGCAGCCTGCTGACCCTCACGTCCACCACTCCCGGCACGGCCATCGCCACGGCGACCAGTCGGCTGAGCCGCACCGGCCGGCCGAAGCCGAGGGCGTCGGGGTGGAAGAAGCCGAGCCGGCCACCGGGCAGTCGGCGGTTGCCGAGCACCCGGTGCAGTTCGGCGAGGATCTGGCCGTGCTGGTGGCCCGGTGCCGCGCAGACCTCCAACTCGATGTCGAGCGGCACCAGCCGGGCCGGCCGCACCACCAGGTCGTGTCCGATCCGCCGGAACCTCTCCAGCGCGTGGGCCACCGAGTCGAGGAGTTCGGCCGGCGGCTCCGCCGTGCCGCGGGCGTCGACGGCGATGTGCGCCTCCCGTCCGCCACCGGTCCAGCGGAGCTCGGCCGCCGCCCGCTGCACGCCCGGCAGCGCGGAGGCCAGACTCGCGTAGTCCTCGGCGGTGACGGCGCGCAGCCGCACCCTCCTCAGCTCCAGCGGGGCGAGCCGGCGGACCTGCTCCAGCGGTTCCGGTTCGGTGCCGCCGACCGCCGGCAGCGGGTTGCGCACCCCGGCCACCGGCATCGGCTCACCGCGGTCGACCGCTCCCCCGTCCCGGCGGAGCACCAGGTGGCTGATGGCCTCCGCTGGGACGTTGCCGGCGCTGCCACCGCCCAGCCGGTAGCGGACCTCCAGCGTCGACCCGGGCTCGGGCCGGGCGCCGTGGTGGCCGTCGCCGAAGCGGAGTACGAGCCGTCCGTCGTCGCGTAGTTCGCCCACGAAGTGGTGGTCGCGGGGGCCGCTGTCCAGGAGGTCCCGGCGAGGTTCCCACACCGTCCGCGGGTCGTCGCCCGCGCCTCCGGCGTGTTCGGCGTCCTCGGCAACCTCGGTGACCTCGCTAGTGCCGGCCGTTCCGGTGTCGGCGGTGAGCTGGGCCGGTCCGGCCGGGGGCGGTTCGGTGACGGCTCCGGCCGCCGTGTCGGGCACGCTCGTCAACCGTACGGCGGGGAGCGCCGCCCGGGGGTCCGGCAGCAGCGCGGCGGCCGGCCCGAACAGCACCGGCTCCCGCGGATGCAGTCCCTCCGCGTAACCGGGGCCCCAGCTGTGGGCGATCTCCCAGGCGGTCCGCCCGTCCAGGACCCGGCCGGCGCGAGCTCGGGCAGTGAGCACCTGGAGCCGGTCCAGCTTCGCCGCCAGCAGCCGCTCGGAGCGGTGCAGCAGTTCGCGCAGTGCCCGCACCGGATGGCGGCGCAGCTCCAGCCGTTCCAACACGGGCAGCCCGAACAGCACGGTGAGTTCGGCGATCTCGCCGTCGCTCAGCCCGTCCCGGTCCCGGGCGCTGCGCCACAGCTCCACCAGGCGCTGCCGCACCCGCCCCGGGATGGCCGCCAACCGTTCGGCCTGCCCGGCCGACACATGCTTCGGCTCGGGGAACGGCACCGCCTGCACCACGGGCGAGCGGTGCAGGAGCGGGCCGAAACGCGGTGCGATCCCCGGGTAGACGGACTGCGCCAGCAGCGCTTCCAACGCCTCCGCCTGGGCGTAGGCGGTCTCCGGCGTGGTCCGCTCCCGCCGCCGACCGGCGAGTTCGATGCCGATGCCGGCCCGGCCGGTCGCCTCCTCCCCCACCACGGTGAACAGTTCACGCACCTGGTCCGGGGTGAGGGTGTGGCCGGCGCGGGTCTGCTTCAGCCGGTCCTGGATCAGCTCCCCGGGCCGGTTGCCCTCGGCGGTGTCGGGGCAGCCGAAGGCCGGCGGCTCGCAGGGGGCGATGACGGCGGGCACCGGCGGCACGGTGATCCGCTCGGGCGGACCGCCGCCGAAGGCCAGAGAACGTCCGTGGTCGACGAGCGCCACGTTGCCGCGCGCCACGCTCACATCCGCCACCGGCGCGCAGTCCGCACCGCCGACCGTGGACAGGTGGAGCGCGAAGGTCAGGGCGTCCTCCGCTGCCCAGGTGACCTCCAGCACCGGCTGGCCGCAGAGCCGGTCGACCGCCGGGGTGACCGAGGTGAGCCGGACCACCTGGCGGTTGCGGGGATCCGCGTCGCCGGGCGTGCCGGAGCGCGGACCCTTCACCTCCTCCAGCAGGAGCAGGTCGCCGGGGCGCAGGGCGAGTCGGCGGTGACGGTGGCGGCCGTGGGCGGGTGCGTCGCTCTGCTCGGGGACGGCCTCCGGGTGCACGGCATCCGGCCGGTCCGTTTCCGGCTGATCCCGCTCCGGTCGGCCGGTTCGCTCCCCGCCCCGTCCCGCCGCCCGACCGCCGGCGGACTCCTCCGCCCACCCGTCGCGGAGTGTGGCGGCGGTGGCCCCGCGCGGCAGCAGGCACTGCTCGTCGCCCCAGGTCCAGAAGAGGATCTCGTTGTGCGCCGGGTGCAGGCGCAGCGGGGCGTCCCCGACCGGCTCGAAGACCTCCACCGAGCCGCGCTCGTCGAGCACGGTCAGATCGCCGTCGTCGATGACGGTGCCCAGACCGGGCCGGTCGCGCGGGCCGAGCCTGCCGACGTCTACGGCGGCGAAACGGTACGTGCCGGCGAGCAGGGTCAGTGGCCGCGCCGCCTCCAGGGTGACGAAGGCCCGGGCGGTGCAGCCGTCGTGCATCGGATAGTCGATCAGCCGCACATGGCGGCGCACCGAGATCCGCCGGCGCGCGGTGTCGAGGTACGCCTCGGTGGCGATCGCGTCCTGCTGGTAGCTGATCTGGTCGGCCGTGTAGGCGAGCAGTTCCGTCAGGGTGGTGCCGAGGTCCGCCGCGTTCCGTTCGACCATTTCGGGCACGGTCAGGGCGAGGCGGTCGAGGATCAGCCGGCGCAGGCTCTCGTAGTCCCGGGCCACGTAGTCGATGGCCGGCCCCGTCGCGGGCGCCGCGCTCCGGAAGGTCTCCGGTGGGGTCGACCGGTGGTCCCGGCAGTCCAGCGGCGCGGGGCGGTCCGGTGCGAAGGTGAAGTCCGCCGCGTGGTAGCGCTGGTCGAAACCGCGGAACGGCTCGGTCCCGGGACGTCCGTAGGGGTCGGTGTCGACGATCGCCAGCCGGTAGCGGCCGGTGTCGCCGGTCCGGTCGACGGTGACGTACAGGCGGTCGTCGAGCTCCGGGTCCTCCTCCCGGACGACCTCCACCGCCACCGCCTCGATGCCGGTGATCCGCCGGCCGCCGTCGATGCGCACGTTCTCCGGACGGAGGCCGTGCGGGGCCCTGCCGAGGAAGGTGACGGTGAGCGTCAGCCCGTCGTCGCCCGCTTCGACGGCGTCCACCCCGGCCAGCCGCGCCGCCCGTACCCTCCCCCGTCTGCCGTCGGTTCGGCAGACGGCCTGACCGGTCGTACCGCTGGTGGCAGCGCTCATGCCGCGGCCCTCCCTTCGAACGTGTCGTCCCGCCTGCTCTCGGTGGCGCGCACGACGTAGCGCAGGTGGACCCGGACGACGTTCTCCTCGCTGACCACGTCGAGCGCTTCGACCTCGATCAGTTCGCCCAGCCAGCGTTGGAGCGAGGCCTGCACGGACAGCTCGAGGGCGGAGGCCAGCTCCGGGCTGTTCGGGGTGAACACCAGGTCGAGCAGGCCGCAGCCGAAGTCGGGGCGCATCACCCGCTCACCGGGGCTGGTGAACAGCAACTGCTCGATCAGGTCGCGCACATGCTCCTCGTAGGACGCACCGGCCGTCCGGCCGTGCCGGTCGACACGGAACGGGAAGGCGATGTCCCGCCGCGGCGGCTTCGTCCTCATCCGCAGACCACCCCCCGCGGAGTGACGGAGCTGACCACCGGCGGTCCCTGCGGCACCAGCCCGGCGGTGTAGCAGAGCGCCGGGGTGGTCTCCAGCACCACCGGCGCACCGTCGACCCGCACGCTGTCGGTCGGCGGGCTCCAGCGGATACTGGTGCACGGTGTGGGCACACCGTCGACGGTGTGCGGGCAGCCGGTGACGGTGTGGACGACCGAGTCGTTGACGGCGGTGCGCCCGTCGAGCAGCACACCGCGCGACGGGGTGGGCGCCGTGCCGGCCCGCCCGCCGTGGGGGCAGCCGATCTGGGTGCCCGCGTGGATGACTTTCCCGGACAAGCTTCTCTCCCCGTTCCTGTCTAGCGCTTCTTGGGCACGGTCAGCCGGCCCTGGTTGATGTCGACCTGGTCGCCGGCCACCAGGACCGAGGCGCCCTGCCCGTTGTCGATGTGGACCCCGTCGTTGTTGACCCGGATGGAGGGGCCGTTGCCGTCGCCGCCCGGGGCCTGGATGAGGATTCCGACGGCGGGGTCGTCGGAGAGCACGATCTTGTGGTGCCCCTGCGTCTCGATGACCACGGGGCGCTCACCCCGGTCGGCGCCCGCCAGCGCGTCGGGCGGCAGTTCGCTCCGGTCGCCGAACCAGCAGCCCGTCCAGACGGGGAAGCTCGGGTCGCCCTGCTCGAACTCGATCCACACGCCCGCGCCCTGCGACGGGACCACGTACTGGCCCGCCTGCTCTCCCGTGAACGGGAAGCAGGGCATGGCCCAGGTCGACGCCTCGTCACCGAGCACGTCGGGGACGTGGGCGGTGATCCGGCCGATCCGCAGCGGGTCGTCGGTGTCCGCCACCCGGCCCCGGAACTTTCCGAGGAAGCGGTTGTTCGCTGCTGGCGCCATGCGGGCTGCTCCTGCTGTCTCGTGCGGTCGCTGCTGCTTCGTCTGGTGCGGCGCTGGTGCGCTCGACCTGTGGTGCTGCTCTTCGCCTGGACTGCTTCTCGGGTGTTGCCTGCGCTGCCTGCTGCGCGGTTCCTGCTGGGCGGTGCCTGTGGTGTGGTGGCGGTGCGTCAGGGGCGGTGCGTCAGGGGCGGACGGTGTCGCTGAGTGCGACCAGGCCCTCCCGGGAGAGCGTGAAGTTCTGCCGGTAGGAGCCGGGCGTGAGGTGGTGGGTGACGGAGGTGACGTAGTAGTCGCCGTCGTAGGTGACGCCCGCTCCCCGCACCCCGACCAGCTCACGCGGGCGCAGCACGTACCCGTGCCGGTTGACGTCCAACTGACCTGAACCGGAGATGGCGTCGGCGGAGGTCGCGGCGCGGGCCAACGCCTCGGCCTCGGCCTGTCCCTGGTCCTTCTTCGCCGTGCCGGACAGGCGACGGCGCTTGAGCGCCGGACTGGCCCGGCGGCCCAGTGGCGGGCGCAGCGGGCTGATGTCGGGCTGCGGGAGCAGCGTGGACTCCCGGGTGAGCGGGTCCTGCCAGCGGGCCTGCGGCTCCTCCCGGGCGGCGCCGTCGTAGGCGAAGGTCAGCTGGTCGACGGTGGAGTTGACGTCCATGTTGACGTTGAGGGCGTGCTGCCGCTGGCCGAGGCGGCGCTGGGGGCCCCAGTAGGCGGTGGAGCGGCCGGGGGCCGGACCGGGTTCGAGGTAGAAGGTGTAGCCGTTGGCCCGGGCCAGTTCGTTGACGTAGCCGAGGTCGGTGCCGGTCTGGTAGTCGACGCGGAGCTCCTGGCGGGGCGGCTGGGCGATCTGCTCGGGCACCACCTCCGGCTCGATCCCGTAGTCCGCGTACCGCGCGAGGATGCGGGCCACGCGCTGCGATGGCGCGAGGTTGGGGAACCGGTCGGTCCGTTCCGCCAGATCCATCAGCAGCGTCAGGTCCTCACCGGTGAGCGTGAGAGTGGTCTGCCCGGGGACGTTGCTCGCCCCGACCTCCTGACGCACGATCAGGCCGTCCAGCAGGACCGTCGGCACGCCCCGGACGGTCGTGGCGACGATGATCCGGGTGCGCGGGTCGAAGAAGCCCTCGGGCAGCAGGCGCTCGATGATCGCGCCCTTCTTGGTGAGGTCGAAGGCCAGTTGGAAGCCGCTGCGTTCACCCGCCGTACTGGTGATCTGGGCGGAGAGCAGCGCCTCGATCACCTCCGCGGGCACCGGGCGGGTGAGCTGGGAGCCCATGTGCACGGTGAGGTGGATCGGGCCGCCGCCGACGGGTTCATCGGACACCGCGGCCCCCGATCCCTCCGGCGCTTCCCCGTCTCCCGGCCGTCCTTCCGGCCGTGCCGGCGGGGAAAGCGCCCGGCAGTGGGATGTCGACCTCCTGGCCGGGCCCGTCGGTCAGCTCCCGCGGGTCGAGCACCGGGTTGGCGTCGGCTATCCGCCACCACTGGCCGGGGTCACCGAAATAGCGCTGGGCGAGATGGTCGGGACGCTCACCGCTGCTCACGGTGTGGCAGGTGGTGCCGGTGTCCGACTCCTCGGGCAGCGGTGGCAGCAGCCGCCGCTTGGTGTAGCGGACCTCGCCGCCGTCGGCAGTGCGGTGCACCCCGATCTCTGCCTCGTGGTAGCGGCTGGAGCGTGGGTACGGATGCGCTCCGGGGAGCGAGTCCAGCGGGTTCGTCTCGTGCGGCTGGGCGGCCATGGTTCTGCTACACACTCCCCATTCCGATGTCGGACCCGGTCAGCCCGAGTGCGTCGAGACTCCCGGCGCGGGCCATGCCGGCGAGCCGCTCCTTCTGGGCCAGATGCGCGAGGTACAGCTCCGCGCCGCGGTGGCCCGCGGGGAGATCGCTGACGGTGAGCACCTTCATGCCGATGCTGAGCGAGGCCCGTATCGGGTTGAGGTGCACGTCGAAGGCGGATTCGTTGATCGACAGTTCGGTGAGCCGCACCGGCATCACCCGCTTGCTGCCCCAGGTGAACAGGGTCAGCGGCATCTCGATCGGGGAGATCTCGATGGTTCCCTGCTTGCTGAGCCGGCTCGCCTCCCGCAGCTGGGCGGTCGTCGGCTGCACCAGCATTTCGAGGGTGGCCAGTTGCGGGTGGATTCCGTCCGGAGCCGGGATCTCGAACTGGTCGGTGGCGTCGATCTCGGCGGTGAACTTCCAGCTCTCCTGAGCTGGACCCTTGAGACGCAGCGCCTCGTTCCGGTCCCCGCCACCCCCCGCACCGGAGTCTCCGCTGTCACCGGCGGACTGGGGCGCGATCGAACGCTCCAGGGTGTCCGGGTTGAACTGCAGGACGATGATCCGCTGCGGCGTGCCGCGCTCGGGATCGATGATGACGATGCCGGACCGGATGGGTTTGGGGATATCGGGGTAGCGGGTCACAGACGGGCCTCCAGCCGAGCACACAGCGGGGCGTAGTCATGCTCTGGGAAGAGTTCGGGGAAGACGTCGAGCATGGCGCGGAGCCCTTGGGTGATGTGGCACCAGGAGTCATCCCCCAGGAAGATGTCCACATAGAGGTACTGCCAGCCGAAGGTGCCCTTGGTGAGGAGTAGGGCGTCCAGGTATTCGCGGTAGGTGACGTTCATCCTGATGAAGCCGGGCGGGTACGGGGCACCGCCCATGTCTGCCAGATCGCTGTACCACATCTCCAGCGGATTATGGTCGGGCAGGAGGCGCAGGAAGGCCATCCGCCCACTACCCGAGCGGGGGGTGCTGTCGACGCACCGGAGGCTCGCGACGAACTCCTTCCTGAACTGCGTCGGCTCTTTCTGCACCCAGGGATCGATCGGCTGCGCCATGATGTCGTCGAGATGCGGAATAGAAAATTCTCCGCTGAATTGAGGAAGGGGTGGCACCGTCGCCCAGAAGGCAGCCACTTCTTGAAAACGGAGAAAGAAGTCCGGGAAATCGGAATCGTACTCGACGCCCGCCCATGTCGGATCGTATTCATGCGGTTCCAGAACTTCCGAAAAATCGTCCCCGATCCTCCCCAGGGAGGTTTCATGAAGTTCCAACGAGGGGCAACCGCGAAGCTCGTCCAGAGAGTTTCGATACAACGTCTCGTAAGGGGTCAGATCGGTCACTTTCCGTCCTTCCAACGACGCATGGTCACAGGGTGAAATGGCTGGGATACCGATGTCTTATCTCTTCAAGCCGGTCTCTGAGGTCAGGGAATTTTGCCGCCGACTTGTTTCCTGAACGGTAGCTCAGCATTTTTCTCACCAAGTTCTCGATATTGCCGTTGAAGGGCTGGAGATCAATCACTGCGCGGGCGAACGCCGAACTCTCCCCCAAGGCCGCTCTCACGGCTCCGACGTTCTTCTCCGTACTCAGGTTCGGCTTGTTGGCGGCAGCCCCGGGGACCGGCGGCCGCTCGAAATCAGAGTACGAGTAGGCCATCGACGCCTTGAGCTTCTTCCAGTCATTAGGGTTCTTCCCCGTCCGGTTCCCGCCTTTCTTACGTTGATACAGTCCCCACTCCGCCTTGATCTCCTGTGGGAATCCAGCCGGAAACTCGCCCTTCGGGTAGGCAGCGGTCTTGGGGTATCGAGTGTTCTCCCGTGGTCCCGGATAAAGCCCCAGGGTGATCCGGTACCAACCCGGTATCTTGGTGTTGTCAGGGGACTTCTGCCCGAACTTGTAGGCAGCTCCTTTCTCGACGTTGTTGTAGAAGTCCTTGTTGATCCAGTTCCGAGCCGGAACGAAGTTGGATCCCTTAGCCGGACCGCCCAACTCCCGGGGGAGCATGTGCATGCGGTCCCATTGCGCTCTTCCCTTCTCTTGGAGCGTGTTTCGATCGATGTAGTCGAACCCGATCGTATGACTGGCCGCGTGACCGTCCGGCGCCTGGCCCCTGAACGAGTATTTTCTGTTGATGAACTCCGCCTGGAAGCTTGATGCGAGCTTCTTGTTCTTAAACTCGGGAAGACGCGTCTCCGGCAGATCGTCATCGTCCCGACGCGTCCGGTAGTCGTTGTGGTCTTCGCGGTCCGTGTATCCGGTCGTCACTCGCCGGCTCGGGTTGAGTCGCGCCGTGACAGTGAAGTCCTGATCGTTCGACTTGTTGAGGCTGGTTAGCCGGTAGTGGGCGCGAAGGCCCTTCAACATGGCATCGTGGGCAGATTCGGAGATCCCGTGGTCAAGCTTCTTGTTGATCTGGGGGCGAATTCTCTCCACGATCCGACGCAGTCGAGCATCCTTCGAGTTCTCGTCGTCCTTGCGTTCATCCCTTCTGTTCGGCCGTCGGTTCCCGGCCCTCGGCTTACCACTGCCGTTCCTGGGCTTGTTGGAGTCCGGGCCCTTCGGTTTATCGTTGCCGTTTCTTGGCTTGTCGGAATCCCTGCCGTCGTTCCGCCTGGGCTTGTCAGAGTTGTTGCCGTCGTTCCGCCTGGGCTTGTCAGAGTTGTTGCCCTTCGGAGGAGAATCGGTCTCCGTGTCGCCCTTCTGTTTGGTGGACTGATTGGAGTTGGCGTCCGGTTCGCCGGCGTCCTTGTCCGTCTTCGGACTGCCGTCCTTGTCTGCGCCGGTTGGCTTCTGACCGGCACCGTCCCTGTCCGCCGTCGACCTGGGCTCGCCGGGCGTGCTGGTGGAGCTCTTCTCGTCTTTCCTTGGGGCGTCCCGGTCCGACTTCGCGTCGGTTCTCGTCTCCGGCTTCGAGGTCGGTTTCGTGCCAGGTGTGGTCTCCGGCTTCGGTCCCGGCTTGGCGTCCGGTTGTGAGATTGGTTTCGTGTCCGGCTTACCGCCCGGCTTCGGCTTTGTGGTGGACGGACGCGTTCCAGGGGCGCTCGTGTTCTTCGGGGCAGTTTCCTTCGGGCTCTGCTCGTGGTCCTTCCCGGTGCTGCCCTTGTCCCCCTGGCTGCCCTTGCCGTCCGAGCCGTCGGCGCCGGCCTCCTTGCCGCCGCCCGGCTTGTCGCCCTTGCCCTTGCCGAGCTTGGCCGCGACGCCCTTGAGGCGGCGGCCGACCTTCGCGACGTACTTGCCGATGCCGTTCAGCAGTGCCTGGTAGGCAAGTTCGAGGAGCGCGACGACGCCGGCCGCGACGGCCTTGGCGAACAGGATCCCCGCGCCGCCCTGGCGGACCGCCTTCAGCCAGGTGATGACCGCGCCGAGGGCGCGGAGGATCTCACCGAGTGCCCCGACGGCCGTGCGGATCGCGTCGATGACGGCCATCGCCCAGCCCGCGCCAGGGATCAGTTTGGCGACCACCTTGGTGATGACGGTCTCGCCGATGATGAAGGGGAGCATGGGGACGACCGCGTCCCAGGTCTCCTTCACGATCTTCTCCAGGGTGAAGCCACCCTTGATCAGCTTGTCGAAGATGGCCTTCGGGACGCCGAGGATCTGCTCGATCTTGGACTGGAACCATTCCTTGACGGCCGCCTTGACTTCCTGGAACAGGTGGTTCTTGGCGCCGTCCACCGCGGAGTCCTTGGCACCGCCCAACCAACCGCCCGGGTCGGATAGGAAGTCGACGGCGATGAGCATCCAGTCGCCGAGGGCACTGAGCAGTTTGGCGGCGTAGTCCAGGACGGTCTTGATCGCGTCCTTCACCGCGTTGACCACGTCGTGGAGCGCCTTCTTGAGGATCTCCAGGATGTTGCTCAGCAGCTTGCCGATGGCGTCGAGCAGATCGTTGACGATCTGCTTCAGCTTGTTGGCGAGTCGGTTGACCAGCGCGATGGCCGCCGCGATCAGATCGGTGATCAACCGCCTGATGCGGCTGGCCAGTTCGATGACGGCCCGCACCATCGCCTTGGCGAGGTCGATCAGGTCGTCGATGAGGCTCTTGATCGCGTTCACGATGGCCTCGCGGGCGGCGTTGATCCATCCCTCGACCGTCGTCTTGAAGTTCTCGATGAGATCCACGACGGCCCGGCGCGCTTCTCTGATGACGGAGACGATCGCGTTCTTGACCTCGATGACCTTCTCTTTGATCCAGTCGAAGGCCTTGGTGACCCAGTTCCCCGAGTCCTCGACGCTCTTGTCCCGCTTCTTCTCGGCCTCTTCCTCGGCCTTGTCGTTCTCCTCCTGGATCTTCCGGTCGCCGTCCTCCTTCTCCTGGGCGACGTCCCGGTCGGTCTCCTCTTCCTTGTCCTCGACGTCCTTGCGGACCTGCTCGTGCTTCTCGGTCTTCTTCGTGCCGAGGCTCTCCAGCTCCTCGTCCTGCTCCCTACGCCAGTCCTCGCGTTGAGCGGTGACGTCGCTCATCGCCTTCTCGCGCTCGCTCGCCTGGCTCTCGGTGTTGTGCGCGATCTCGGAGTCGACCTGCTGCTTGTGTTTCTGCTGGGAGTCCCGGAAGTCCCGGTCCTTGGTCTGCCGCCCCTCGGACACGCCCTCGCGGCCCTCGCTGAACGCGGCCTGGAACTCCGCGCCCCGGTCGTGCTCCGCCACCTCGGAGGCCGCCTCCGGGGGCACCATCCCCGTGGCGGCGCCACCACCGGGCGCTCCGCCCCTGCCCCCGCCCCGTACTCCGGGGACCTTGGCCCTCATCTGCTCCTTGGGAGCGTCCGGGTAGACCTGGTCCTCGCCCATCGAGCGCCCGGCGTCGTCGCGGCCCGTGGCCACGGTCTCCTCGCCCTTGGTGTCGACGGAGGTGCCCTGCTCGCCCGCTGTCTGCTCCGCGGCGCCGGCCATCTCCACATCCGGCGCGTTGCCCGCCTGGGCCTGCTTGAGCGCTTCGTCCTTGGTCGGCAGCCCGGCGAACTTGGCCGCGAGCTCACTGGCGTCCACGTCGAACCCGAGGCAGCCCGCGACCTTGCCGAGGCCGAACCCAAGGGCCATCTTGAAGGTGTCCCAGCCGCCGGGTTCCTCCGCCTGCTCCGCCTCGATCTCACCCTCGGGCTTCTTGGCGCCCTCGACCTCGGCCTTCTCGTCTTCGGGGGCCTCCGACCGCTCCGCCGGTTCCTCGGAGTACTGGGCGGGCGCGTCCGTCTGCGGCTGGCCGTGGAGAGTCTGCGGCGCCCCTGCCGGGCGGTCCATCGACGGCGGCGCCGCGGCGAGTTGTTTGTGTTCCTCGTCGACGGTGCGGTCCGCCGCGCCGCCGACCCCGTCCATCGCCTCAAGCGCCTTGTGCGGTTTGAGTTTGGCGGCCGTGGACAGCCCGGCCTCCGGGGACACCTGGGAGAGGTTCGGGGTCGGGCCCGAGTCCTTCTTGCCCTTGCCCTTGGCCGAGGCGCTGCCGCCGCCTCCGCCTCCACCCGCGCCGCCCGAGGATCTGGGAGCGGGGGCCGAACGCGCCGGCGCTGTTTCGGGCGATTCCGTCTTGGCGGTCGGTGCGGCCTTCGGCACAGACGCCGCGGCCGGGGCCGTTCCGGGCGCGGGAGCGGCGGAGGCGCTCTTGGTGGCCGGGGCGGGGGTCGGCGCGGAGGGCGTCGGCGTACTCTGCGCGGAGCTACCGCCCGTCGGCTCGCTCTGCGCCTGCTCCGAGGCGCCGCTGCTCGCGCCGCCGGGAATGTCCGCGTTCGAGCCGCCGGAGACATGGGTGTCGCGGGCCGGTGAGGCGGTCTGTGCGGCCTCGGCCAGCTCACCGCCCGTGGACGGGGAGTCAGCACCGCCCCTTTCCTGCGCGCCCCGGCTCCCCTCGCCCGCCTGCTCCTGGCCCGTCGGCTGGTCCTGGCCCGTCGGCTGGTCACGCGCTGCCGCCTGGCCGCCCACCGCCTGCTGGGACGCCTTCTCCGGCGCCTTGCCGGAGGTTTCGCCCCCGGCGGACGTGCCCTTCTCCTCCTTCGCCGCCCGTTCCCCGGTCCCGCTCTCCTTCTCTGAACTCCCGGGCGCCTCCTGCACCGTCGTCTGGGCGGTGACCGGCCCCTCCTTGGGGTCGGAGCCGGCCTTCGGGTCCTTCGACACCGCGCCCGGCACCGCACCCGGCACCGCTTCCGTCCGCTCGGGTGCGAGCCCGCCCGGCTTCCCGCCGCCCTCCGTCTCCACCGACGGCTCGGGCTCGGCCAGTACGGCGGTGCCGGACGCCTCGGGTTCGGCCTCCGCCGCCGCGTCCTCGGCGTCCTCGGCGTCCCGTTCGGCCTGCACCTTGTCGGCCCTGGTCTCCGGCGGAGCCGGGAAGGAGGGCACCGCGGGTGCGCGGGACGACGGGTCGAGCTGGTCCGCGGTCGGCACCCCGGACACATCGAGGTCCTGCTCGGGAAGGAAGTCCTCGGGCTGGAGCTTGACGTCCCAGGCGCTCTTCTCCCCGCCTCCGACCTCGACCTCCGACTCGCTGTCGGAGCCGAACGGGTCCTCCTCGGTGTCCTCTTCCGGACCGTCGAGGTCCTGCGCCCGGACGCCTTGGAGCGTGCTGGACGCCCCGGGCAGTTGGGGGTCGGGGCCGGTCGCCGCCGTCGATCCCGCGGGCTTCTGCTGCCCGGCCTTGTCCTCCTGCTTCAGCTGCCGGCCGGCCACCAGCGAATCCGCCGCGCCCGGACGGTTCTTGGCGGCGGACTCCTCCTTGCTCGCCGCCGGTACGCCCTGCTGCGCCGCCCCCTCGCCCTCGCCCGCCTCGGAGGACTCCTTCTCCGCGGCGGACCCGCCCGCCGCCCCGCCGTCCGAGGACCCGGCGGCGGTGGCGTCCGGGCTTTCGGACTCCGCTCCGGAGGCAGCGGACTCCTGCTGCGGGGCCGGCGCCGATACCGGTGCCGTGGTCTCCGACCGCGCCCCATCGGGGGGCGCGCCCGTACGGCCCTTGGCGGGCCGCTGCGGCTGCGTGGTCCCGCCCGGCTCGCTCCCCTTCTCCTCCCGGGGGCCGCCGTTGCCCGGTGTGCTGCCGGTGGCGCCGTCCTCCGCGGACCGCTCCTTCTCCGGCCCCGGCGCCGCGGCAGGCCGCTCCGCCCGGTCCCGCTCCTCCTCGGCGCTCCGCCGATCGTTCTCGCGCTGGAAGCGCAGGCCCTCGGCTGAGTCCGGCTCGATGCTCGGGGCCTCCATCGAACCCTGTGCCAGGTCGTCGTCCCGGTCCTCGATCTCGTCGACGAGGTCCAGCAGCCGGTCGTGTTCCGAGCTGAGCAGCCGGCTCTCCAGGCGTTCGAGCACCGACTCCTGCAACTCGTCGGGCAGCCTGGCGAGTTGTCTGCGGGTGCGTTTCGACCGGTCCTCCGGGTCGCCGCGGAGCGAGCGGACGACCGAGTTGGTCAGGCGGTCCACCAGCGTCGCCGGGTCGATCTGCTCCAGACGCTGGCGCTCCGCGTCCACCGTGGCGTAGCGGAGCCAGCCGGGGGTGGCCTGGCCTTCCTCGACCCGACCGGCGGACCCGCCCGCCGCGGTGGTGTGGCCCGGCTCGGTGGAGTGACTTGGATCCGTGGAGCGGACGGACTCCTGGGCGGCCTCCTCCGCCTCGCGTTCCACGGACTGCTGCGGCAGGCTGACCGCGCCCAGCTCGCGACCGGCTCGGAGGGCGCCGAGGCCGTGCGGGTTCTGCACGGTGTGCAGCAGCTCGTGGGCGAGCAGCCGCTGGCCGTCGCCGGTGCCCGGTCGGTAGGTGCCCTCCCGGAAGAAGACGTCCTGGCCGACCGCCACGGCGTCGGCGCCGAGCAGTTCGGTGAGGGTGTCGGCGTTCCGGTCGGTGTGCAGCCGCACCTGGCTGAGGTCGTGGCCGAGTTGTTCCTCCAGCTCGCGTCGGACACTGAGGTCCAGCGGGAGTCCGGCACCGCTCACGATGTCCTTGGGCTCGGGCACGGTGGACTTGGCCGGGCGCTCCTTGCGCCTGCGGCGCTTGCCGTCCTGGGCCGAGTGGCTGTCCCGCGCGGCCGCCTGGGGGCCACTCATGTCCGCCCCCGTCCCGCCGGACCGGGGCCGGGCCCGGCGGCCGGACCCGGCCGTCCGGCGGGACGGCCCGCGGATCCGCTCTCGCCGCCACCGGACAGTCCGGCGTGCACAGCCCGCGCCAGCGCCTCGCCGAGCCGGGTGGCCGAGACGGTCGACGGCAGGGGCGGCAGTCCGGACAGTTCGTCCAGCGAGCGGCCCTCGCCGTCCGCCGCCAGCGGTACACCGCGCTCCCGCACCAGCCGCGTCAGCTCGGCCTGGAAGGCGGCGGTGACGCACTCCGGGTCCACTCCCGGGGCGAAGCCGTGGAGCGCCAGTTCACCGATGTCCACCCGTACGGCCGTCTCGGGAACCCGTGCCCCGCGCGCCGTCGGCCCGGGTGGATTCGTCCGGCGCGGTGCCTCGTTCAGCCCCGTCCCCTTGGTCAGACCCATCCGTGGACCTCCGAGGGCGTCAAGGAGCGTTCCAGCTTCAGGTACTCGGTGCGGGCCGCCGCCAGCATGTGGCGCATCTGGAGCCGGTCGCCCTCCTCGGCGGCGAGGAAGGCCCCGGAGAGCGCGATGTTGCGGATCGAGCCGCCCGCCACCGTCAGCTGCGCCAACAGCTCCGGGTCGATCCCCTTCGTCGGGGCCCGGGCCGGTAGCACCCGGCGCCAGATCTCCGCGCGTTCGCTCTCGCCCGGGAACGGGAAGTCCACGACGAAGCGGATACGGCGCATGAAGGCCGTGTCGAGCGCCTTCTTCATGTTGGTGGTGAGGATCGCCAGGCCCCGGTAGGCCTCCATCCGCATCAGCAGGTAGGAGACCTCCAGGTTGGCGTAGCGGTCATGGCTGTCCTTGACCTCGCTGCGCTTGCCGAAGAGGGCGTCGGCCTCGTCGAAGAGCAGCAGCGCGCCGCCCTGCTCGGCCGCGTCGAAGACCCTGCGCAGGTTCTTCTCGGTCTCGCCGATGTACTTGGAGACCACCTGGGAGAGGTCGACGATGAACAGGTCCAGGCCCAGCTCCCGGGCCATCACCTCGGCGGCGAGGGTCTTGCCCGTGCCGGAGCCGCCCGCGAAGAGCGCCGTCACACCGAGGCCGCGACGCAGGGTGTGGGCGAAGCCCCACTCCTGGTGGACGGTGCCCCGCTGCCGTACGTGCGCCACGATCTCGCGCAGGACCCGCGACTGCCGGTCGTGCAGCACCAGATCGCCCCAGCCGGCCTCGGGCTCGATACGCCGGCCCAGCTCGTCCATGCCGACCCGGGCCTCGGTGAGCCCGGCCCGCCAGGCCAGCCGGGCGGCGTCCGGCTCCTCCTCGCCCGGCAGGTCACGGCGTACGCTCGCGGCTGCGGAGCGCACGATGTGCGGGGGCAGCGAGAACTGTGCGACCAGGCCGCGCAGTTCCTCCTCGCCGAGCCCCGGTATGTCGGCGAAGGCGTCGGCCCACAGCCCGAGCTGTTCCTCGTCGTCCAGCGCCGGAACGCTCACCCGCTCGCCTCGGCTGCGTTCGGAGCGCCGGGGATCGGTGCTGGAGACGATCAGCGGCACGGCGGCGGAGGCGATGAACGCCTCTGTGGCGGCGGTCTGCTCGCGGTCGCTCTCCCCGGCTTCCAGCAGCAGGGCGGCGGGCAGCAGGATCGCTTCGCGCTGCCACAGCCTGGCCAGGCGGTCGCGCTCGGCGGGGTCGGTGGGCAGGTCGGCGGCGTCGAGTGTGTAGAGGCCGAGTCCGGACCGTCGGGCCGCCGCGGCGGCGATGTCGTGCCGGCTCCGGCGGTCGCCGCCGACGAGTTCGACTCGCGGCGCCTCGCCCTGCCGTGCGGCGGCCCACCCCTCGGCGACCCGGCTCGCGGTGAGGTCGTAGGAGGCGGGGAGCGCTTCGGGCACGGTGGCGCGGGTGAGCATGCCGTGCAGCCGGGCGTCGAGGTAGGGGGAGCCGACGAGGAAGTGCAGGATCCGCTCGTCCAGGCGGATGCGGGTGGTGGTCAGCCGGGTCTCGTTGTCCAACTCGACCAGCCGCCAGCGGCGGAGGGGCGCCACCGGGGTGAGCGCGCTCCAGTGCGGTTCGCTGAGCGCCGCGAGAGCCAGTGAGAACGTGGGGTGGGCCCGCTGTGGATCTCCGCTGGCGGCGGCGCAGCGGCTGCCGGTGGACGGCACCAGTTCGGCGGCGGCGAGCAGCAGGAGCAGTTCGCGTTCGAAGTCGCTGAGGGCGAAGCAGTGTACGAGCGCATCGAGCGCGGCCGGTTCACCGACACCGGCCGGCAGGGGTGCCGGGCTGTCGGGGACGGCTGGTCCGACGGACGGTTCGGGGAGCGGGGGGCGTTCGGCGCCCGCCCCCTTGACTTCAGCTGCGGTGTCGGCGGGACGGGCGTGCGGTGACGGCCCGTCATGTCCGGCCGGACGCTCCGGGCGGCGGTCCGGTCGGGCCTGGGATGCTCCGTTCGGCTGGGCGGTGCGGTCGGCGCGGGCGGCGTGGGCGTCGATCCGTGCCAGTACCGCACGCATGGCGGCGGACAGCGCCGTGCTCTCCGCCGCCGGCTGCCGGCCGGTATCGGCACCGTGCCGCGCACCGCTCCGCCCGGTACCGCTCCGGGGAGTCTCCTCGCCGCCCGTCCGACGGTCTTCCGCCCTGGACGCCACCGTCTGTCAGCTCCCCTCGTCGCCGGAGTGACCGCCGGACTTCCCGGGGGTGCGCGGGGAGGGATCGCCGGTCTTCCTCGCCGCCGGGGGCGTCGCACCGGATCGGCGCCGGCGGGTGGACGCGGTGGCGGGCTTTGCCGAGGTGCGCTTCGCCGCGCCCGCCCGCGCCGTGCTCCGCCCCCCGGACTTGGGGGCGGTCCCCGTCGCCGCCTTCGCGGCGGAGCCGCCGGACGATCCGGCGGACGCGCTGGGGGAGGGTTTCGAGGTGTCCGCGGCGGGCCGCGGCTCCGCGGAGGGGGCTGCCTCCGCCCCCGTCCCGGCGCGGTCCGGGTCCCCCAGGGGCCGACCGGGCCGCTCCGGGGCACCGGGAGCGCCGAAGGGGGCCGCTCCCACGGTGAGCCGCCGCACGGGCTCGGCAGGGGCCGGCCGTTCCCGGCCGTCGACCAGGACGAGCGCCGCCTGGTAGACGACCGACAGGGCGTACGGCGTCTGGTGGAGCATCCCCCAGAGCTTTGAGGTTTCGTCGATGTCCATCCGGGTCGGTGTGAACCGCACCCGGTCGACGGCCCCGGCGAGATCGCTGCCGGCCAGGTGGGGACGTTCGACGGCCTCCTCGATCAACGCCTTCGGCAGCACCGGCACCTCGTGCAGGGCGCGCACCACGCAGCCGATCAGGCGCTGGCCGACGAGTTCGCTCTCCTCCCCGTAGGCGCTGATGAGGAAGTGCAGGTCGAGGGCTGCCGCCGGGCGCCTCAGCAGGGTCCCGTCGGCGGCCCGGGTCGGCAGGTCGTTGGCGCCGCGGGCGGCGTTGGGGGTGACCTGGTAGAGGAAGACGGTGATGGTCGGGTCGTCCGGGGCCTCGGCGGGCGGGCGCTGGGTCTTGACCGAGACCTGCATGTCGATCTCCGGCCGCAGGCTGTTCTCGATGAGCAGGGCGAGCGCCTGGGTGACGGTCGCGATGGCCAGTGCGTTGCTCATCCCCTCACCCCCTCCCCACCGCCGCCGGACAGGTAGTCCGCCAGGCTCAGCTCCGGCGGGCGGCGCCCGGGCCGCTCCGCTCCGGCCGGGGCCGTGGACGCCCCGCGCGGCGTTGCCCCGGCGCTCACCTCCAGTCGCCCGATCTGGACGTGCACGGTGCGTTCCACACCGGCTGACCGGCGTCGGCCCCCGGCCGCCCGGGCCGCCTCGCGGGCCGCCGAGCCCTCCGGACGGCCGGGCCGCAGCTCCGCGACGGCCTGCGGGGAAGGTCTGATCGGCGGCGGTGCGGCGGCTGCCGCCGGCGGCCGGTCGGCGGCGGCCGGTGGTGCGGCGGCCGGTGGAGTCGCTCGACGGCCGGTCTGCCGGGGCCGGGCACCCGCGGAGCGGGGCGCCGGGCCGCGACGGTCGTCGGTCCGGGGCGGTGGTGCGGCGCGGGCGGGAACGGCGGGACGCTCGGGTTCGGTACCGCGTGGGACCGGTTCGCGGGTGGTGGTGTGGTGTTCGGTGCGGATCTCCCGCTCCCGCCGCGCCCGTTCCGCCGGCTGCGCGGCGGGAGGGGGCGCGGCCTGCCGAGCGGGGCCGGCAGCCGGTGCCTCCTCGGGACCGGGCCGCAGCGACTCGACACGTTCGAACGGCCCGGGCAGACGGGGCCGGACCCGCACCGGAGCGCCCGCCGGCTGTCCGGTGCCACCGGGGTTGCCCACACCGGTCGCCGTGTGGCCCGTCGGCGGGGCGTGCCTGGCCAGCAGCCGGTCGAAGTAGTCAGACATCCGCACACAGCTCCAGGTAGTAGCGGCGCCGCAGCGGGCTGAGCGCCAGGATCTCCGGCTCGCTCCAGCCGTACGCACCGGCGAGCAGATGGACGTCGAGCAGCAGGTCCCGTGCCCAGGCGTCGAGTTCGGTCCACAGGTAGGAGGTGATGTCGAGTTCGGCGGGGGTCGTCTCCCCGCACTCCGGGCAGGCGATCTTGAGCGTCACCTCGGCGGTGGGGTCGGCTCGTTCGGCGGTCTCGGAGATCCGTCGCAGGACCGCTTCCGGTAGTACGCCGGGCAGCCGCTCCACCGGGGCGGGCTCCCCCGCGCGTGCGGCGGAGAGGAGGCAGCGGGCCAGCAGCAGCCGGCGGGCGTCGGGCGCGGAGCTGTCGACCCCTGCCCCGGCGACCGCGTCCAGGTCGGCGACGGTCGGCAGGCGGAACTCGACCGCCCACTCGCCCTCGGTCACCCGCAGCCGCTCATGCCCTCCGGAAGTCCGCCCGGCCCGCTGTCCGGCCAGCTCGTCGGTGCTCAGGTCGAACTCGACGGGCTCACCGCAGGCTCCGCACTCGACCCGCACCTCCATGCGCTCGCCGAAGAGCGTGCGGCGCAGCCCGTAGAGGTCCGCCTCCCGCTCGCCGACCTGCACCGACAGCAGTTCGCCGTCGGCGGCCCCGGGTCGGGCCGCGCGGTGCAGCAGGAGGGCGCGGTCCGCCCCGGGGCGCCCCAGCCCCGCCTCCCAGACGGTGAGCAACTGCGCGGGTCCCGTGTTCGTCATCGGCCGCCCCCACCGCCACTCAGGCCGGGTGGGTGAACGAGGGCTCGACGGGTTCCGGTACCTCGTAGTCGCGCTCCCAGCCCTCGCACTCGAGCTTGAGGCTCTGGATGGCCACGGCGTTGGCGTTGGCGTCCAGTTCCCCCAGCGCCTGGTACTCGCTCACCCAGGTGCGGTAGAGCTTGTGCGAGACCGCGACCTGACCGGCCTCGTTGAGCACCTGGATCACGATGTCCTTGCGGAAGTCCGCGAGCGAGACCTCGGCGCCCAGTCCGGCCCCGACCTGCCACACCTTGTTGGCCCAGCGGTCGAATTCCGGGTCGTGGGTGACCCCGCGTTCGAGGGTGATGCCCTCGAATTCGGAGCGGCCGGGAGACTTGCGGGGCGAGCTCGGGTCGCCGCCGTGCCGGTGTTTGACGACTTCGGTGGTCCGCTTCAACGGGCTGATCTTGCTGATGCCCGCGACCGTGCGCCCTCCCCACAGCACCAAGAACTTGAAGTTCTTGTACGGGTCGAAGCGCTGGGCGTTTACCGTGAATTCAGCCATGGGATTCCTCAACATCGAACTGTCCGGCCATCTGCTGGATCCTGACCACGACGAACTCGGCGGGTTTCACCGGCGCGATTCCGATCAGCACGTTCACCACGCCCTGATCGATGTCCTCGTCGGTGGTGGTGTCCTTGTCGCACTTCACGAAGTACGCCTCGCGCGGTGTGCTGCCCTTGAAGGCGCCCTGCCGGAAGAGCGTGTTCAGATAGGCCGAGGCGTCCAGTCGGATCTGCTGCCACAGCTGCTCGTTGTTGGGCTCGAAGACGACCCACTGCAGGCCGCGGTGGAGGCTCTCCTCGACGTGCAGCGCCAGCCGCCGGACCGGCACGTACTTCCATTCGCTGTTCAGCGCGTCGGCGCCCTGCAGGGTGCGCGCGCCCCAGCTGACCGGGCCGACGACGGGGAAGGTCCGCAGGCAGTTGAGTCCGAGCGGTCCCAGCAGGGCGTTCTCCCGGTCGGTGAGCCGGACGCTCAGCGACCGGACCCCGGCGAGCTTCGCCTCGGTGCCGGCCGGCGCCTTCCACACCCCGCGCTCGGCGTCGGTACGGGCGTAGACCCCGGCGACGGCGCCGGAGGGCGGGAAGGAGCGCAGCCGACCGGTGAGCGGGTCGACCATCTCCAGGTGGGGGAAGTACATCGCCGCGTGGTTGCCGCGCACCGCCTCGAAGGCCCCCAGGCCGGCCCGGGCGCGGTCGACGTTGCCCCAGGCGCCGGGGGCGTCGGCGATCAGGAAGATCCGCCGCTCCCGGCAGAGGGCCTGCGCCGCCGCGAGCACGGTGACCATGTCCTCGGTCGACTCGTAGCCCGCCACCTCCGGCAGCACCAGCAGGTTGACGCCGTCGACGTCGCGGAGCGCCTGCAGGCCGGTCTTGCCGGCCTCCTCGCCGACGATGTCGCGCGGGCCGGGCGGGTCGCCGTCCACACCGCCGTCGAGCCCGAATACCGGTGGGTTGACGGTGCCTTCGAGGCCGAGGTCGTTGGCGCACTCGCCGACGAAGCGGACGACGTCCTCCGGGTCGGTGGAGCCGGCCACCACCTGGAGCCGGCGGCCGAAGGCGATGACCTGGGCGCCGGCGAAGGCCCGCTTGCCCGGCGCGTCGGGCAGGGCGCGCAGCTTGCGCTCCAGCAGGAGCGCGAGTTCGGTGACGGTGGTGGGCGGTTCGCCGTCCCGGTCGGGGTCGTGGAGCCGGAACTCCCGCTCCACATCGCCGATCTTCACCGTCAAGTCGACGGCCAGCTCGGGCAGTTCCCCGGTGAACGGTCTGGAGACCGTGCCCGAGGGGTCGGGACGCCCCTCTCCGACCACGGACGCGCGCACCAGGGAGGAGCCGGAGTTGACCACCGTCTCGACGTGGCGACCGTGGCCGGGGTCCATGGAAAGCTCGGTGAAGGCCTCCCGGGTGCCGCCCCGGGCGTCCATCACCCGGAGGTTGAAGGTCTCGTCCGGCGCACGGGTGTCGTAGTCCACCACCAGGCGGAGTCGGGAGCCCCAGAGGCCGGGCTCCTTGGCGTGCACCGCCAGGACGGGGCAGGCGCTGTGCCCGTCCCGCGATTCCAGCGTGGTGCTGGCCTCCTCGCCGGTGCCGGCCGCCGCGACCCGCACCACGACGGCCACCGTGCCGCCGTTGCCGAAGAACTGGTGCACGGCGTAGGCGACCGCGCTCTGCGAGGTGAGGCCGCCGAAGCGGCGTTCGAAGTCGGCGAAGCTGGTGATCCGCACCGGCCGGTTGAGCGGGCCGCGGCGGGTGTGCCCCACGAACGCGGTGACCGAGGTGCTGACGGCGGAGATGGTGCGGACGCTGCTGGAAAGTTCTTCGATGTATACGCCGGGATAGCCCGTGTGCACCGGCATTCCCCTCCATTCCCATCGAGCACCAAGAGATGATGACGAGAAAGGGGGTGAAGAAATCGTGTACGAGCAGCACAGCGCCCGCACATGCCGTCCGTCCCCCCGTCGCACACGCCACACGTGATCGGTTCGCATGGTCAAGCCAGCGGCTTGCGACTCCTGATGCATGAGTGCCTATGTGAGTGTCACGGCATTCACAAGCACCGGTCAAGGAGAAGAACAAGTCATTCCGGTTATCCGGAATGCAGCGATCCAGGTAATATCATCTACGCGCGAATAAAGGTTTGCTCTGGCCTTTCAAGCACGGAATTCCGCAGGCATCGATTTCGATCAACGGGTGGCCCACCATAAACAAGCCGTATGAGTGAACCTTCCGGCGCGCCCCTTTGCCGGCATCGCTTCCGACAAGGTTTGTCCCGTCGCGACCCCCGGCACGCGCACTCGCCACGTTGGCCGAAAGCCCCGGTGGGGCCCAGCGCGGGTACCACCGGCAGCCGGCCGGCCGCCCACCCCGGAGGCCGCCCCTCGCCCCGATCCGGCCATGGAGTCGAGGCGGCCCTGGTCCGGACGAACGGGTTCCAGCACGCCCACGACACCCCCGGCTCGGCCGACGCGGACCCGCCGGCGCACTTCCCGCTCGGCTACCGGAGCACCGCCCGTGTCGACGTCAGCGGGGACTCCGCCCGTCCCGGCCGATGCCAGCCGGGGGGTTTGCCCGGGGAGACAGGGTGACGCCCGGGAGGATCGGCGCCGGGAGGCGGTCTCCCTCATAGCCCTCGACCCGGCCGAAGCGCTCCGCCGCGCTCTGCCAGTCCTCCCGGGCGCGGACGATCTCCTCGTGGGTGCGCCCGATGAAGTTCCACCACATGATGATCTCCTCCTCGAAGGGAGGTCCGCCCAGCAGCACCAGGCGTGCGGGCTCGCTCGCACCGTTGGCCAGGGTGAGCGCCCCTCGCCCCGGGGCGAGGTAGCCCAGTTCGGCCGGCCGTACCGGTGTGCCGTCGACGCGTACGTCACCGCTGTCGACGAGGACTCCGTGTTCGAAGCCGGGATCGACGTCGAGGACCACGGTGCCACCGGGCGCCACGGCCACCTCGGCGCCCAGTAGGGGCGTGAAGGTGCGGACCGGCGAGGTTTCCCCGGCCAGCGAGCCGAGGAAGACACGGACCTCCCCGCCGTCCAGGGCCACCCGGCCGGGCACATGGTGCCGGAAGTCCGGGGCGGTGTCGCGGTGCTCCGCGGGGAGCACCACCCAGAGCTGAACGCCGTGCAGCACCGTGGTGTCTGGAGTGGACACCTCGGAGTGGCTGATACCGCGGCCACCCGTCATGAGGTTGAGCTCCCCCGGCCGGACGAAGGCGTGACTGCCCAGGCTGTCGCGGTGCTCGATCTCTCCGGTGAACAGCCAGCTGACCGTCTGCAGGCCGATGTGCGGGTGCGGGGCGACGTCCATCCCACCCGTCGCGGCGACATCGTCGGGGCCGTAGTGGTCGGCGAAGCACCAGGCACCGATCATCGTCCGGGCCCGCTGGGGCAGGGTGCGCCGCACCCTCATCGCCCGCGGGCCGCCGAGCGGGACGTTCCGGGCGGTGAGGACCTCCACACCGGCGGCGGGCGCTTCGTCCTCGGCCGAACCGCACCGCAGCTCGGCGGGGTGCGTCTCCGTGTTGCTCACCGCTGTGCCCTCCCACTCGACAAAGGAATGTTTCAATTTCAACATCTATGAGGCCGATGATAGGACCTGCGACCGAGCGACGAAGGATCCCACACTGCGCGGCCGCCCCTGCTCACCGGCGCTCGACACCCGTGCCCCGGCCGCCCACGATCAACGAGGCAGTCGTTGGGCCCACCGCGAGTTGCGGGGCCCGTGGACCGGCCGGACGATGGGCGGACAGACGGACCGCGGGCACGGCGCCGCGCACCATGCGACCGGTCGCCGGAAAGCCGGGTCCGGCCGGCGGCGCCGCGGTCAGAGCAGTCTTCACAAGCGACGTCCACACCGGCGGAACCGGTGGCCCCCTTGCTAGGAGATGCTAGGAGATCTGATGGCGACACCCGGATCCGACGGTGTCCCATCGCGCGCCACCCCGGGGGTCCGCGGAGCCCGCGCCGAACAGCGGGGGAACTCCGATCCCGAGCAGGCCCAGACCGTCATCCGGGCGGACGGGCTGACGAAGGTCTACCCCCGGGCGGACTCCGCCGCCGTGGACGGCGTCGACCTCGAAGTTCGCCAGGGCGAGCTGTTCGGGCTGCTCGGCCCCAACGGCGCGGGGAAGACCACCACGGTCGGGATGCTGACCACCCGGGTGGTGCCCACCTCGGGCTCCGCACGCATCGGCGACATCGACGTGATCGACCAGTCCACCCTGGTCAAGCAGGTCATCTCGGTCGTCACCCAGCAGAACACCCTGGACCGCTCGCTCACCGTCTGGGAGAACCTCTACTTCCACGGGCTCCTGTTCGGGGTGCCGCGCCGCCCCTCCCGGGAGCGGGCCGACGAACTCCTGGAGAAGTTCCGGCTCTCCCGCTGGAAGGACGCCTCGGTCTTCGACCTCTCCGGCGGAATGGCCCAGCGCCTGATGGTGGCCCGCGCGGTCTTCCACCGCCCCGCGGTGCTCTTCCTGGACGAACCGACGGCCGGTCTGGACCCGCAGAGCCGGCTGGCGCTCTGGGAGATGCTCGACCGGCTGACCGCGAGCGGCCAGACCATCCTGCTGACCACCCACAACATGGAGGAGGCCGACCGGCTCTGCGACCGGGTGGCGATCATCGACCACGGCCGGATCCTCGCCCTGGGCACACCCACCACGCTCAAGCAGAGCCTGGGCGCGGACACCATCGTCACGGTCGCGACCAACGGCGACCCGGAGGAACTGGAGCAGCGCCTGCGCCGCGACGTCACCGACGTGGTGCGCACCCGCCAGGTGGACGGGGGCGTCGAGCTCCAGGTCAAGGGGAACAACCGGCTGCTGCCCCGGGTGGTGACCAGCGCCGAGTCGGGCGGCTTCGACCTCGTCGACCTCTCCCTCACCGAGAGCACGCTGGAGACGGTCTTCATCAACCTCACCGGAAAGGAGCTGCGGGAGTGACGACCGCATCAGGGGCCTCGACGCCCAGCGCCGTCCCGCGGGAGCGGCGTACCAGCGTGGTGCCGGCGCGGTCCGCTGCGGCGGCCAGCCGGATCGCGCTGGCCGCCCTCGTCCGCCGGGACCTCACGGTGCTGAAGAAGAACTTCGGCGAGTTCGTCGGGCGCACCCTCATGCAGCCGTTCCTGCTGGTCTTCGTCTTCCTCTACGTCTTCCCCACCATCGGGCAGGGCATCGGCTCCGGCGGCGGCAAGGCCGGGGAGTCGGCGTTCGCCACCGTGCTGGTGCCGGGGGTGGTCTCGGTCGCCATCATGTTCCAGGGGATCCAGTCGGTGGCCATCCAGATGTCCCAGGAGTTCGGCTACACCCGGGAGATCGAGGACCGGGTGCAGGCCCCCTGCCCCATCTGGCTGGTGGCGCTGGCCCGGGTGCTGTCCGGCGCGACCCAGGGCCTGATCTCGGCCGTGATCGTGCTGCCGATCGCCTCCGTGGTGCACGCCTCCGGGGTGGAGCCGAAGCTGAGCATCCACTGGTGGATCGTGGTGACCCTGATCCCGCTGGCCTGCATCGCCATGACCTCGCTGGGCCTGCTGCTCGGCACGACGTTCAACCCCCGCAACATCGGCGTCATGTTCGGGTTCGTGGTACTGCCGATCGTCTTCCTCGGCGGCACCTACTACCAGTGGACCAAGCTCTCCTCCGTGCACATCGGCGGGTTCCACTGGCTCCAGGTGCTCGTCCTGGCCAACCCGCTGATCTACATCAGCGAGGGTATGCGGGCCGGCTTCACCGACCTCTCCCATCTGCCGCTGTACGTCGTCTACCCGGTACTGCTGGCCTTCTGCGTGCTCTTCCTCGGCCTGGGCCTACGGAACTTCCGCCACCGGGTGCGCTCCTGAAGGCTCCGGAGCGGAGTGCGTCGGCCGTCGTCTTCCGCAGCCTTCCCGCCCCGCAGCGATCCCGGGAGGGGGCGGGGCCGGGCCGGGCAGCGGATCGACGGCGACCTCAGGCGGCGAGCTGCCGCACGTTGGCCCGCACCCAGTCGACGACGGCGCTGGTCGGCGTCCCGGGGGTGAAGATCTCGGCCACCCCGAGGTGCTTGAGCGGGGCGATGTCCTCGTCGGGGATGATGCCGCCGCCGAAGACCTTGATGTCCTCGGCCTCCCGTTCCTTCAGGAGTTCCAGCACCGCCGCGAACAGCGTGTTGTGGGCACCGGAGAGGATGGAGAGGCCGACCGCGTCGGCGTCCTCCTGGATCGCGGTGTCGACGATCTGCTCGGGAGTCTGGTGGAGGCCGGTGTAGATGACCTCCATGCCGGCGTCGCGCAGCGCCCGGGCGATGACCTTGACCCCGCGGTCATGGCCGTCGAGCCCCGGCTTGGCCACCACGACGCGGATCGGACCCGACACACCCATCACTGCCTCCATGTACGACTGCCGCCACCGGTCTGGGGCCCCGCGCCGCCGGAGGCGGCCAAGGGCGGTGAACGAACGTTATCTCCCTCCTTCCGCACCCGGCAGATACCCGGTGCCACAGAGGGGGAAATCACACGGGGCGGCGGTGGCCCACCACGGCCGCCGACACCTGACGGGCCTCTCCTCGGAAGACGCGCGAGGCGGACGGTACGTCGGGACACGGCAGCGGCCCCGCCGGTCCCGCGCGGGTTCCGCGGCGGAAAGCGCACCGCACTGTGGAGAGAGCACGGTGTCCCTGGAAGCGCGCGGCGTCAGCGACGGAGAGGCGTTACATATCCGGAGGCGTTCGGACGCTTCGGACAGTGAGGCGGCGCGCCGCGACCGTCACCGCGCGTCGATGGGGGCCACGACAACAACCCACACCTTCGAACACCGATCGAACGCAAAGTCAAACCCTCGTCCGCACTCCGCCGATAGGCAGCCAAATGCCCGTTCTCGGCGGGCGGTAAAACGAGCCGTAGATTGTCGGCCGCGTGTACCGCCGGGTACAGTCGCCGCTAATTCTCCTGCTGTCGAGGCGAAAGAGAAGTTGGTGGTGAACGACCGTCATCCGTCCGGGACCCCCACCCCGGCGGACCCCGCTACTGACGCCTCATACGGTCAGCATTCCCAGTACGGCGGCCAGTACGCCGGCTATGACGTGTACGGCGGCTACGGGGCCTACGACCAGCAGACGGCGCCATACGGTCACCAGGACCACGGCGGCTACTCCGCCGGCGGCTACGAGACCAGCGGTTACGACAACCTGGCCACCGCCTACGGAGTCGGCGATCCGCTCTTCGGCCAGATGCCCGCCGGAACCGGCACCGACCACCTCGGCCAGGGCTACGACACCACCGGCTACGGCACCGCGGGCTACGGCACGCTCGGGCAAGGCATGGACGGCCAGCAGCCCACCACCGGGTGGGGCACGGGCTTCGACCCCTTGGGCGGCCAGGACTTCCCGCAGCCGGCCCATGAGGTCGCCGGCTACGTCCAGCACGGCTACGGCACAGGGGCACAGGACACCGGCGGATACGACCAGACGCTGTGGGCCGGGGCCGAGCAGCAGGCCTGGCTGGGCTACCCGGAGCAGGCCGGAGCGGACCAGACCGGTCAGTGGGACACCACCGGCTGGGGGACGGCGGATCCGTACGGCACCGCCCAGAGCCCGTACGAGGGCTCCGACTGGCAGACGGCGGGGCAGTACGAGGCCACGGGAGCCGAACACACCCACGCCGGGTTCGACGCCACGGCTCAGTACGGCGGCAGCGGGTTCGAAAGCACCGCGCAGTACGACACCACCGCGCAGTACGACACCACCGAGTGGGCCACGCCCACCGGCCGATCCGCCCGGCAGGACCCGGCGGCCGAACCGGATCCCACGGCCGTCTTCGAGGCACAGCCCGAGATGGCCGCCCCCAGCGGCTCCGCCGAGGGATTCGAGCCGGAGCCCGGGGCCGTACCCGGCCCCGACGCGGAAACCGGCTACCGCACCGGCTACGGAGCCGAGTTCATCCCGCCTCAGCAGAGCCACGGCCTGGACCATGCCCCGGACAGCGGCCGTCACGAGGGAGCCGAAGAAGACGATCCGGAAGCGGCGTACCAGGACCACGAGTCCGCCGAGCGGCGGAACTCCGCCGCCGCCTACTTCGCCAACCCCTCCTCCGACCTCGCTGACAGCGATGGCACCGAGCCGTCCTCGACCCTCTCGCACTCCGTCGTCTCCCCCCGCGGCGCCGGCCGTGGCAGGCGCCGCTCCCCCGCCAAGCGCTCAGCGCTCCTCACCGTCGCCGTGCCGTCCGTCGCCGTGATGGGTGTGGCGGGCATCGCGGCCGCCTCCGTGAGCGGAGCCGGCAACGAGAAGGACGACTCGAGCAAGGTACAGGCCACCGCTGACAACGCCGCCGAGGTGAAGGCCGCCAACAGCAGGCTGGACACCCAGCTGGCAACGGTCGCCGAGGACGCCGGTGACTTCGGAGAGCGGGCCAGCCGGGCGCAGAAGCGCATCGACCTGAGGGAGCGGCAGGCGGAGGAACGGAAGCGCAAGGCTGCCGAGGCCGCCCGCAAGGAGGCGCTCCGCCCGAAGTTCTGGCTCCCGGTCGCCCAGCACGGACTGAGCGCCACCTACGGGCAGGCCGGCGTCAACTGGATGTCCGTGCACACCGGGATCGACTTCCCGGTCAACTACGGCACCCAGGTGATGGCCGCCACCGACGGCACCGTCCGCACCCAGTACCACCCGTCCTACGGCAACATGGCCATCGTCACCTCTCCGGACGGTACCGAGACCTGGTACTGCCATCTCAGCAGCACCAAGATCCGGTCCGGTTCGGTGAAGGCCGGCGACGTCATCGCCTACTCGGGGAGTTCCGGCAACTCCACCGGTCCGCACCTGCACTTCGAGGTGCACCCCGGCGGCGGCGCCGCCATCGACCCGCTGGCCTGGCTCCGCAGCCACGGCCTGGAACCGACCTGAGGCCACCGCCCGCCGCGGCACCGCGCGGCGGGCATCGCCACCTCTGCTCGGACACCGGCCTGGCGCGGATCCCTCAGAGCTTCTCCACCGGCGCGTAGCGGAGCAGCAGCACCTTGGGCTTCTCACCGCCGAAGTCGATCGTCGCCTTGGCGTTCTGGCCGCCGCCGCTGACCGAGACCACGGTGCCGAGCCCGAACTGGTCGTGGGTGACCCGGTCTCCGGGCAGCAGGCTCACCACCGGCCGTTCCTGGGCCTTGCGGGTCGCGAACCCGCTCGGCCCGGCCTTGGAGCGGCTGGTGGACAGCGCGGCGGAGGTCGTTCCCCAACCGCCCGCCGCCGGTCCGGTCTGGCCGGTTCGGCGCCAGTCCACGTAAGCGTCCGGGATCTCCTCCAGGAAACGCGAGGGCGGGTTGTACGAGGGCTGTCCCCAGGCGCTGCGCAGGGAGGCACGGGTGAGGTAGAGCCGCTCCCGGGCGCGGGTGATGCCGACGTACGCCAGCCGCCGCTCCTCCTCCAGCTCCTTGGTCTGCCCCAGGGCGCGCTGGTGCGGGAAGACGCCGTCCTCCATGCCGGTCAGGAAGACCACCGGGAACTCCAGCCCCTTGGCGGTGTGCAGGGTCATCAGGGTGATGACGCCCGGGTCGTCCTCGCCTCCGGCGTCCTCGGGGATCTGGTCGGAGTCGGCGACCAGCGCAACCTGTTCCAGGAAGTCGGCGAGGGTGCCCGGTTCGTCCTCGCCGCGGTCCTGCTCGTACTCGAGCGCCACCGCCGCCAGTTCCTGGAGGTTCTCCACCCGGGTCTCGTCCTGCGGGTCGTCGGAGGACTGCAGCTCGGCGAGGTAGCCGGTGCGCTCCAGCACCGCCTCCAGCACGGTCGCCGGGCCGGCCCCCGACTCCACCACCGTCCGCAACTCCTCCATCAGCGCGTTGAACCGCTTGACCGCGTTGGCCGAGCGCGCCGCCATGCCGTAGGCCTCGTCGACCCGGCGCAGCGCCTGCGGGAAGGTGATCTTCTCCCGCTGGGAGAGCGCGTCCAGCATCGCCTCCGCCCGCTCTCCGATACCGCGCTTGGGCACGTTGAGGATGCGGCGCAGCGGCACACTGTCCTCGGGGTTGGACAGGACGCGCAGGTAGGCCAGGACGTCCCGGACCTCCCTGCGCTCGTAGAAGCGCACCCCGCCGACGACCTTGTACGGCAGTCCGACGCGGATGAAGACCTCTTCGAAGACCCGGGACTGCGCGTTGGTCCGGTAGAAGACGGCGATGTCCCCGGCGCGGGCCTGCCCTGCGTCGCCCAGCCGGTCGATCTCCTCGGCGACGAACTGCGCCTCGTCGTGTTCGGTGTCGGCCACGTAGCCGGTGATCGTGGAACCGGCGCCGGCCTCCGTCCACAGGTTCTTCGGCCGGCGGTTCTCGTTCCGCTCGATGACGGCGTTGGCGGCGCTGAGGATCGTCTGGGTGGAGCGGTAGTTCTGCTCCAGCAGGATGGTGGTGGCGTCCGGGTAGTCCTCCTCGAACTGGAGGATGTTGCGGATGGTGGCGCCGCGGAAGGCGTAGATCGACTGGTCGGCGTCGCCGACCACGCACAGCTCGGCCCGCTCCTCGCCCGCTCCCACCAGCTCCCTGACCAGCGTGTACTGGGCGTGGTTGGTGTCCTGGTACTCGTCGACCAGGACGTGCCGGAAGCGCCGGCGGTAGTGCTGGGCGATGTCCGGGAAGGCCTGGAGCAGGTTGACGGTGGTCATGATGATGTCGTCGAAGTCCAGGGCGTTGGCCTCGCGCAGCCGGGACTGGTACATCGAGTAGGCCTCGGCGAGGGTCCGGTCGAACCCGCCGCCGGCCTCGGAGCCGCCCGCGGCGGCCTGCGCGGCGAAGGTCTCCTCGTCGATCAGCTCGTTCTTGAGGTTCGACACCTTCGCGGTGAAGGACTTCGGCGGGAAGCGCTTGGGGTCCAGGTCGAGATCGCGGCAGACCAGCGCCATCAGCCGCTTGGAGTCGGCCGCGTCGTAGATGGAGAAGCTGGAGGTGAAGCCGAGGTGCTTGCTCTCCCGCCGCAGGATCCGGACGCAGGCGCTGTGGAAGGTCGAGACCCACATGGCCCCGGCGCGGGGGCCGACCAGCTCCTCGACCCGCTCCTTCATCTCCCCGGCCGCCTTGTTGGTGAAGGTGATCGCCAGGACCGAGCCGGGGTGCACCCCGCGGGCGCCGAGCAGGTGGGCGATCCGGTGGGTGAGCACCCGGGTCTTGCCCGAACCGGCGCCGGCGACGATGAGCAGCGGGGAGCCGGTGTGCACGACCGCGGCCCGCTGCCGGTCGTTCAACCCCTCCAGCAGCGCGGCGGGGTCGATCACGGGCCGGGGGGCGCCGTCCCGGTAGTACGCCTCGTAGGGGGCGGAGCCGTCGAAGCGGCCCTCGAAGAGGTCGTCGGGGACCTCCTCCGGACCGTGCTCCTCCGGGGGCGGCGGCTCGTCCGCAGGCCCGAGGTCCGCCAGGAAACCGTCATCGAAAAGGCTGCTCATCGCCCACCGAGTCTAACGACCCGGTGCCGGTGCCCGGCAGGCGCTCCACGGAGCCGTCGGCGTCCGCCGGGCGGCGGTGGCGCGACCTGGGCTCAGGTCCAGAGCAGGGCGATGAAGATGTTGGCGACGGTGAGCAGGCCCACCGCGCCGAAGGCGGCCTTGTCGACCCGCTCCTCGTCCCGCTTGACGTAGACCAGGGCCAGGATCACCACCAGCACCGCCAACTTCACGCCGATCTTGACGTGGTTCACCGTCCGGCCGTCGGCCTCGTCCAGGCCCACCAGAGCCACCCCGGTGACCAGCATGGTCAGCGCACCGTGCAGCATCGCCGGGACGAACCGGGCCGTCCCCGCGGCCAGCGCCTTCAGCTGGGTGAGGAAGCCGCCGAGCAGCGCCGCGATACCGATGATGTGCAGGGCCACGAAGACATGGATGAGTACGTCCATGCCCGTGACCCTAGCCCGTGCCTCCCGCCCCGTTCCGGGCAGGTGCGCCCCCGCCCGGCCGGGCTCAGACCAGCCGGCGCGCGGTCGCCCAGCGGGTCAGCTCGTGCCGGTTGGACAGCTGGAGCTTTCGCAGCACCGCCGAGACATGGCTCTCCACCGTCTTCACCGAGATGAACAGCTGCTTGGCGATCTCCTTGTAGGCGTAGCCGCGCGCGATCAGGCGGAGCACCTCGCGCTCCCGCTGGGTCAGCCGGTCCAGGTCCTCGTCGACCGGCGGGGCGTCGGTGGAGGCGAAGGCGTCGAGCACGAAACCGGCGAGCCGGGGGGAGAACACCGCGTCGCCCTCCTTGACCCGGAAGACCGCGTCCACCAGGTCGGAGCCGGTGATGGTCTTGGTCACGTAGCCCCGGGCACCTCCGCGGATGACGCCGATGACGTCCTCCGCCGCGTCCGAGACGGACAGCGCCAGGAACCGCACCGGCTGGTCGCCGGTCATCAGTGAGGCGCAGCGGCGCAGCACCTCAACCCCGCCGCCCCCGGGCAGGTGGACGTCGAGCAGGACGACCTCCGGTCGGGTGGCGGTGATGACGGTCACGGCCTGGTCCACGTCGGCGGCCTCGCCGACGACCCGCACCCCGGTGCTCTCGGTCTGGCCGATCTCCGCCTGCACCCCGGTGCGGAACATGCGGTGGTCGTCCACGAGCACCACCCGCGCCCGGCGGCCGCCGGCGGCCGTCTCGTCCTGGCTCGGGTCCTGCCTGCCCTCGGTCATCGCCTGTCCGTCCCTCGTCTCCACCCGGCCGCCACCGGTTCGGTGGCCGCCGTCCTCCGGCGGGCCGCTCTGGCGCCCGCTCGGCGTCTCCGTGCTCCCGGTCAGGGCGCGGCACTCCCGGCACGCTCCATCTCCAGCTCCACCTCGGTGCCGCCGCCGGGCGCCGGGCGGATCCGGGCCGTGCCGCCGTGGCGCCGCATCCTTCCGATGATGGACTCCCGGACGCCCATCCGGTCCTCGGGCACCGCCTCCGGGTCGAAACCGGGGCCCCGGTCCCGTATGGACACGAAGGCCGTACCCCCGTCGACTTCGGCGAAGACCTGCACCGCGCCGCCCCCGCCACCGTACTTGGCGGCGTTGACCATCGCCTCGCGCGCTGCCTGGACCTGCGCCACCAGCCTCTCGTCGAGCTGGCAGTCGCCCACGCAGACCACCTCGACCGGCACCCCGTGGGCGTCCTCCACCTCCGCCACGGTGGCCTTCACCGCCTCGGCGAAGGTCTCGGGCTGCTCGTCCTCGTCCTTGCCCCGGCCCTCCGGGCGGTACAGCCAGGTGCGCAACTCCCGCTCCTGCGCCCGAGCCAGCCGCGCCACCTCCCGGGCGTCGTCGGCGTTCCGCTGGATCAGGGTCAGGGTGTGCAGCACCGAGTCGTGGACGTGCGCCGCGACCTCGGCTCGTTCCTGCGCCCGGATGCGCATCAGCCGTTCCTCGGAGAGGTCCTGGATCATCCGTACCAGGTAGGGGCCGGCCAGCAGCGCGATCCCCACCACCACCGCGAGCGAGGCCTGGAGCACGGTGCCCAGGTGCTGCAGCGAGCCCTGGAGCACCACGATGCCGCTCACCCCGGCGCAGACCAGCACCACACCGGCCGCGGTGCGCGCCACCGGCAGCACCCGCTTGCTCCGGCTCACCTGGGCCCAGTGCGCCCTGCGGGTGTTGTCCGCCTGCCGCCAGACCAGCGCCACACCGGCACCGATCAGCAGCGCCGGCCAGAGGTAGGCGTGGGTGCGGCGGCTGCCGAGTTCGAGGTTGTCGACGAACACCGCCGTGCCCACGACCAGCGCCAGCAGCGCCACCAGTTGGCCTTGGTCCGGCTTGCGGGCCAGGAGTCGGCGGCGCCCGTCGGCACCGGTCTCGGCCGGCGGTTCGGGCGCGGCCCGGCGGGCGTCGACACCGCCGACCCCCAGCGGCACCACGAACCAGAAGGCGGCGTACAGCAACGCCCCCAGCCCCTCGACCATGAACAACGCCACGAACATGATCCGCACCCAGGAGACCGGCAGCCCCAGATGCCCGGCGAGGCCGCGGGCGACCCCGCCCAGGAGCCTGCCCTCGGCGCTCCGGTACAGCCGGCGGCCCGGGGACTCCTGAGGAGGCTCGGGCACGGCGGAGCGGGGCGTGCCGGCGCGGGGCGGGGCGGCGGTCATACCCCGATCGTCACATGGCCGCGGGGTCGGAGGCATCAGGGTCGCCCCTGATCGTTCCCCGGGCCTTCCCGGGGCGGGGCCGCGGGTATCAGGGAGATCTCAGGGACGGTCCAGGGTCGGCCCCCGGTGCTTTCTCCGCGCCGGTACCCGCACCATGGATCCATGACCGAGCAGCAGTCCGTTCCGGGCGCGACGGCACCGCCCACCGCGGCGGCCGACGACCCCGAGCCAGCCCTCCCTCCGCTGCGGCGCAGCCGGCACAACAAGGTGCTCTCCGGCGTCTGCGGTGGGCTGGGCCGGCAGTACGACGTCGATCCGGTGGTCTTCCGGGTGGCGCTCACCGTGCTGGCGATCGCGGGCGGCACCGGGCTGATCGGCTACGGCTTCGCCTGGCTGCTGATCCCGCTCGACGGCGAGGACGAGAACGAGGGGCGCCGGCTGCTGTCCGGCCGGGTGGAGGGCCAGGGGCTGACCGCCCTGGTGTTCGCCCTCGTGGGCTGCGGCCTGCTGCTGTCCATGCTCAACAACGGCTCCGTCATCGCGTTCGCGCTGATGCTGTCGGCGGCCCTCGCCGGCGCGGCCTACTGGTCGCGCGAGCGCAGGCACGGGGAGCGGGATGGGGCGGCGGTGAACGCGGCGACGGCCCAGGCGGTCGCGGACGCGCCGCCGGAGGCCACGGCGCCGCCCGTGCCCGGCACGCCCTCCTGGTGGCGCGACCCGCCGACGAAGGGCGACGGCGGGCCGGCCGGGGCCGGCTGGGCCGCGGGAGGCGGCGGCTACCTCTGGGGGCCGGACGACGGCCCGCCCCCTCCCTCGCGTCCCGGGGACGACTGGTCCGCCCCGGAGCAGTCCCCGCTCTGGCCGGCCCGCCGGCGCGGCGGCTGGATCGGCGGCTGGACCTTCCTCTGCGCGGTGTTCACGGCGGTGGCCGCCGCCCTCCTGATCGGGCCCGGCCACCCGCTGGGCACCACCGCGCAGATCAGCCTCGGCTGCGCGCTGGCCGTCTTCGGATTGGGGCTGGTGCTCAGTTCCTGGATCGGGCGGGCCGGCGGGGGGACCGTCATCGCCGCACTGGTGACCTGCGCGCTGCTGGCCGGCGCGGCCGTGCTGCCGAAGAGCATCACCGCCGAGTGGGTGCAGCGGGACTGGAAGCCGGTGCAGGCGTCCACCCTGCGACCGGAGTACCAGCTGGGCACCGGTGACGGCATGCTGGACCTCAGCGGGCTCAGGTTGACCGAGCGGCAGGAGGTGTCCACCCGGGCGAGTGTGGGGGCGGGCAGGCTCCGGGTGGTGGTGCCCGCCGACGCGACCGTCGAACTCAGCGTCTCCGTGGGCCTCGGCGAGGCGCGGCTGCCGGGCGAGAACCGGCCTGGTGAGCACCGCTTCGTCCCCGGTCTGCACCGGGAGGAGAAGCTCGCACCGGCCGGCGGCCGATCCTCCGGAGGCACCGTCGTTCTGGAGCTGGAGATCGGTGTCGGCCAGTTGGAGGTGGATCGTGGGACGTCATGACTTCGAGCCGGCCAAACTGCTCGCCGGCCTGGTGCTGCTCGCGGCCGGCATCGCCTACGTGCTGGACGGGTTGGGCGAGGTGGACCTGCCGGGTGCGCTGCCGCTTGCGATGGTCCCGCCGGCGCTCTGCCTGGCGGGACTCGTCGGGGCGGTGACGTACGGCGCCCGGCGCCGCTCGGCCCGGCGCGGCGCCGGTCCCGGTCGCCCGGGCCAGCGTCCCTGAGGCCGGAGCCGTCCGGAGCCGGCGGGGTCGCGACCGGTCTCCGCCGCGCTCAGGGGCGCGGGCGCCTGAACCAGGCCACGCCTCCTTCCTGGAGCAGCAGGATGATCAGGAGGACGCCGGCGGCCAGTTGCACGACGGATGCCATGGTGGTGGTCGCGCCGGCGAAGCTGGCGGTGAGGCCGAGGGTGAAGGTGCCCACCACAGCGAGCCAGGCACCGTAGACGACGGTGCCGACGCGGAGCGCGTTGCCGCCGTTGCCGAACCGGGCGGCCAGCACGAGCGCGAGCACGGCGTAGACGACGTTCCAGACCATGCCGGCTTGGGCGAGCGCCGCCTGCGCCGCAGCCTTTCGCGCCGCCTCGTGGCCGGCAGGGGTCAGCCACCTCGCCGAGGACTCCCCGTAGGCGTCGAAAGCGCGCAGGGTCGCCTCGGCCTGAACGAGCGCGGCCAGGCCCAGGACGATCAGCAGACCCGACAGCAGGTACAGGAGGATCCGGGCCGTCCTGACCGGCTGCGGCATGTGCGGGGAGGCGTTGGGGCTCGGCGGCTGCGGCACGTGTCGGAAGACGGCCGGCGTCTGAGGTGGGGGACAACTCGGCGGGTTGTGACTCGGCCGGGGCGGCATGGCCGGGAAGGCCGGTTCCGGCTGCGGGCCGGGAAGCTCGCTCCGCTCGGACTCCGGACGGGATGTTCCGTTCATGAGGGTGTTCTCCTTCGGTCTTGGATCGACGGGCCGGTGTCGATCCCCGCGGGACGGGTTGCCGGTCGAACCGGTGCGGGGTGGGCCGGTGCGGGGTGGGCCGGTGCGGGGTGGGCCGGTGCGGGGTGGGCCGGTGCGGGGTGGGCCGGTGCGGGGTGGGCCGGTGCGGGGTGGGCCGGTGCGGGGTGGGCCGGTGCGGGGTGGGCCGGTGCGGGGTGGAAGAGGGCACGCCGGTGCGACGGGCCCACAGGCCTCACAACGAGGTCTGGGAGGGTGGGTGAGGGCTCCGAACAGGAACCCGGAAAAGGAGCCCTCACCGGAGAACGAGGCGGGTCAGCCCGCGGTGTTCACGCGGTCAGCCGCGGCCGTCGCACGCCTTGCAGTCGCCGCTGCCGCGGCAGCTGTCGCACTTCCACAGACCGCTGTAGCCGGAGCCGTCGCAGGTGGTGCACTTTCCCTTGCCCTCGCAGCGCTGGCACTGGTTCCACATGGTGGGGTCCTCTTCTCGTCGTCGCCTTGTCGGCGGTCGGACACTGGCTGGCGGGTGGGTCACGCCCGGCGGCGTCGGCGCGGTCGCGCCCTCGCCACCGGTGCGACGTGCGGATCCGCCCCTCAGCCCGTCGGGGCCTTCTGCCGACCGCCCGCGTTGCCGAGGGCGGTCGCGCAGTGCTTCCCGAGCGCGGCCGTGGGGAGGGGAGAAGGTGTGCGATGCTTTCGGGTCGTCAATCGCTTCACGGCAGGACTCCGCTCCCGGACAGCCGGGTTGAGGGCGGATCAGCTCTTCTCCGTCCGCCGCGACCCACTGTCCTGAATGCGGGGGGCCTGCTCCAGACCTTTCGTCCGGCAGGTGCTTGCAGTGCCAGGTACACCGGCTCTGACCTGCTGTTTCACTAGCGCGGTGCAAGCTTTGGAGCAGAGGGGAAGCAGTGGTGGGGGAACAGGAGGAGTTCTTCGAGGAGTTGGCGTACGCCCTCGTCCGGACCCTGGACGAGTGGAGTCGGTGCTTACAGGAAATGCTGGAGGGGCCCGGGCCGTCCCGCCCGGGGTTGGTCGCCCGACTGCGGGATGCGGTCCCCAAGATCGACAATCCCCTTCTGGGGCACTGGCTGCTGGGCCGCGATCAACTGCTCGGTGCGAACAAGAGATCCGGCCGGCTGCCGACGGTCCAGGACACCGCCCGGATCGTGGCGGCTTTCCGGGACGATGCCGGGGCCCAGCGCCGGCGACTGATGGCGATCGCCAGGCGGATCGAGTTCCACCGGGACGTGTTGCAGAAGATCAGAGGACACCAGTGGCGGAGCGCGGTGGTCAACGCCCTCCGGGCCCCGGAGCAGCCCAACCCGCCGGCCCCCGAGGGCCCACCGGGCTCCCCGGAAACGGACCTTCCGCCGGGCGCCGGCTTGGCCGCCCGGGCCGTCCCGGGCGGGGAGGCCGCCCCGGGCGAGAAGGCCGAACGGCCCCTCCCTGGGCCCACCGGCCCGCTGCCGCCCCCGGACGATGCCCCTGCCCCTGCCGGCCGCCGCTCATGGACGGGGCCCACCGCCGTCCTGGCCGCCATCGGCCTGGTGATCGGATTGGCGATCGCCGTGAAGGGGTGGCCCGGGGCGGCCGAGCGGGGAAGTCGGTCCGGGCCTTCCGGCCCGTCGGCGACGTCGGCCGCGGGGAGGAGCGCTCAGCCCGTCGACACCTTGGGAGGGGAGAGCCGCTGCTCCCCGCCGAGGACCGGTCCGTCCGGTGTCCGGCTGCGGGCCTGTGTGGGAGTCCAGCCGGACAGGGTGGTTTTCGTCCTCAAGGTCGACAATCCCACGGCCTCCGCCGCGGCGGTCACCGTCCGGTTGGGCGGTTTCTGGGCGGGAGCGGCCCACGACTGCCAACCTGGCCCTGCCGTCAGCCGTGTCACCGTCGAACCGGGCACCACGTTCACCACCGACCCGGACCACTGTCAGACGGCGCGCCAGGACAGCCCGTTGGCCTACCAGGCGGAGGCGTACATCGCCACGGGCGACTCGGAGGAGTGGACCGGCCACACGTTCTCTCCCCGGGCCAACGTCTACCCGGACCGGGGAACCCTGTGGCGGTGTGGCGACGACGTGCCGTGCTGAGTGGGCGCGCCGTCCCGCGGCCCGGCGGGACGGCGCCCGGCCACCGCTGCTCTGTCCTCCCCGACCACCCCGGTGGGCCCGACCCTCGCGAGCGGGCTCAGCCCGCTTTCCGGCCGAACGCTCCCGCGCCCCGGGTCACTCCCACTCGATGGTGCCCGGCGGCTTGCTCGTCACATCGAGCACCACCCGGTTGACCTCGTCGACCTCGTTGGTGATCCGGGTGGAGATACGCGCCAGCACCTCGTACGGCAGCCGGGACCAGTCCGCCGTCATCGCGTCCTCGGAGGAGACCGGACGCAGCACCACGGGGTGACCGTAGGTGCGGCCGTCGCCCTGCACGCCCACCGAGCGGACGTCCGCGAGGAGCACCACCGGGCACTGCCAGATACCGCGGTCCAGACCGGCCGCGGTCAGCTCCTGGCGGGCGATGGCGTCGGCTTCGCGCAGCAGGTCGAGACGGGCCTTGGTGACCTCGCCGACGATCCGGATACCGAGCCCGGGCCCGGGGAACGGCTGCCGCTGGACGATCTCCTCGGGCAGGCCGAGCTCCTGGCCCACCATCCGCACCTCGTCCTTGAACAGCTGCCGCAACGGCTCCACCAGCTGGAACTGGAGGTCCTCGGGGAGCCCGCCGACGTTGTGGTGCGACTTGATGCTGGCCGTGCCGCTGCCGCCGCCGGACTCCACCACATCCGGGTAGAGCGTGCCCTGGACGAGGAACTCCACGGCCTCGCCGGCCGCGCCGGCCTCGGCCACGATCTCGCTGGCGGCCTGCTCGAAGACTCTGATGAACTCCCGGCCGATGATCTTCCGCTTCTGTTCCGGGTCGGACACCCCGGCCAGTGCGGAGAGGAAGCGCTCCTCGGCGTCGACGACCTTGAGCTGCACTCCGGTGGCGGCGACGAAGTCCTTCTCGACCTGCTCCGACTCTCCCTTGCGCATCAGGCCGTGGTCGACGTAGACGCAGGTCAGCTGGGAGCCGACGGCCTTCTGGACGAGGGCCGCGGCGACCGCGGAGTCCACACCGCCGGAGAGGCCGCAGATCGCCCGCCTGGAGCCGATCTGCTCCCGGATGGCGGCGACGGACTCCTCGACGATGCTGCTGGTCGTCCAGTTCGGTTCCAGCCCGGCGCCCCGGTGCAGGAAGTGCTCGATGATCTGCTGCCCGTGCGTGGAGTGCATCACCTCGGGGTGGTGCTGGACACCGTAGAGCCGCCGCTCGTCGGACTCGAAGGCGGCGACGGGGGTGCCCGGGGTGGAGGCGGTGACGGTGAAGCCGGCCGGTGCCTCGGTGACCGAGTCGCCGTGGGACATCCACACCGACTGCTCGGCCGGGGTCCCCTCGAAGAGCGTCGAGCCGGTCCGGGAGACGGTCAGTTCGGTGCCGCCGTACTCACGGGTGCCGGTGCGCTCGACGGTGCCCCCGAGCGCCCGGGCCATCGCCTGGAAGCCGTAGCAGATCCCCAGCACGGGCACGCCCGCCTCGAAGAGTTCGGGGCCGACGCCCGGTGCGTCCTCGGCGTACACCGACGAGGGGCCCCCGGAGAGGATGATCGCCTTCGGGTTCCTGGCGAGCATCTCCGGCACCGGCGTGGTGTGCGGGACGATCTCGCTGTAGACCCGGGCCTCGCGGACCCGGCGGGCGATGAGCTGTGCGTACTGCGCGCCGAAGTCCACGACGAGGACCACGCCGGAGCTGCGGTCGGTGGCGGTGGCGGGGTTCGCTGCGGGCCCGTTCGCTGCGGGCTCGTTCGCTGAGGGCACTGGGCGGCCTTCCGGCGGATCTGACGGGAATGCGGTGCCCCCGAGTCTACCGGCGGCACGGACCGCGCCGGCACTCGCTGCCGGCCCGCCGCCTACCGCCCGCCCGCGGCCCCGGACCGCCCTCCGTCTCGGTATCCGGACCGGCTTGTCCGGCGCGCCGCCGCCGAGGCATACTGCCTGCCATGTTCCAGCAGCTGAGCTTCGTCTTTACCTATGGCACCGGTCCGTCCGGCTGCCGTGGTCCCGCTGCTTGAACGACTTGAGAAGCGACTTACCGACAGCCCCGGGCGACCACCGCCCGGGGCTGTCGACGTTTCTCGGCTCCGGGTGGCACCTCCTCCGTCGGGCGCGACCTTGTAGGAGAGCACGATGAGCCGGAACAGCACGATCAGCCAGGACGCCGCTGTGGAGCCGAGCACCGCGGTGGGCGGGGACGGGCGCAGCGGCGGCTCCACTGCCCCCCAGGGCCGGCCGGAGCCCGCCGGCCCGAGCGCGTCCACCGGCGCCCACGAGGAGGGTGCCGAGAGACTGATCGCCGAGGCCCGGCAGCAGATCGACGACCTGGACGGCCGGATCATCGGTCTGGTGCAGCAGCGGATCGCGGTCTCGGCCAGGATCCAGCAGGCGCGGATCGCCTCGGGGGGTCGCCGGGTGAACCTCTCCCGGGAGATGGAGATCCTCCGCCACTACGAGAGCCAGCTCGGCCAGCCCGGCACCGCACTGGCGATGACCCTGCTGGAACTCTGCCGCGGGCGCGGCTGACGCCCCTGCGCGGCGGGCGTCCCGGCCCGGCCGCCGGTGAACGGACCCACCACCGGTGTAAACAGAGCGGCGGCCGCCTTCACCCCTACGGTGCGTGACCGTCCTCGCCGGGATGTCGTTGGTCCGGATGTCCGTGCCGGCGAGGGGCGGCTGAAGAAGATCCACGCGTGGCTCCGTCCGTGGTGATTCGGGCACCCGGAGAGCAGGCAGGACGGATCCGCCGAAGTGTGTGGCGTGCGACCGGGCTCCACCGGGGCCCTGAGCGGCGTACGCCGTGGGACCACGTTTCGGCGAGTGACCGGTCAGCAGGGGACAGCAGCCCGGTCACGGCTCAGGAGGACGGTTGGTTCCGGGGACGCCCGGGACCAACCGCCTCTCATCCCCCCGCCGCCGTACCCTCCCCCGTGCCCGGCACCTCTCCTCCGCTCTCCGACCGTTTCCGGGGAACCCGCGGCATCGGCAGATCCACCGGCAACCGGAGCGCGGCGAAGGCCGTCTCGGGTACGACGGGTTCCCGCGGCTCCACCGGCGCCACCCGCACGTAGGGCGTGCCCTGCCGGGGGCGCGGGTCCGGCTCTCCCTTGTTCGGCCAGAGCGCCATCGCCCGCTCAGCCTGTGCCGTGATCGTCAGCGACGGGTTGACGCCCAGGTTGGCGGAGACCGCCGAGCCGTCCACCACATGGATGCCGGGATGGCCGTAGAGCCGGTGGTACGGGTCGATGACGCCGTGCTCGGCGTCCGCCCCGATCGGGCAACCGCCCAGGAAGTGCGCGGTCATCGGGGTGCCCATCAGTTCGCCGAGGTTGGTGCCGGGGTGGCCGTTGATCTCCTCGGCGATCAGCCGTGCGGCCTCCGCGCCTTCGGGCAGGTGGTCCGGGTTGGGGGCGCCGTGCCCCTGGACGGCCGTCAGCAGCCCCCGGCCGATCCCCTTCGGTTTCCGGTAGGTGGTCAGCGAGTTGTCCAGGCTCTGCATCACCAGGCCGATGATGGTCCGCTCCGACCAGCGGCGGTTGGAGAGCGAGCGGGCGAAAAGCACCGGGTGGCGCAGGCAGTGCAGCGCGTGGGCCAGGAGCCGGGGCAGCCGGGTGTCCTGCGGCACCTGGAGGGTGGTGAGGGCGCCCATGGCGTTGGAGCCCTTGCCGTAGCGGACGGGCTCGATATGGGTGTTCTCGTCCGGGTGGACCGACGAGGTGATCGCCACGCCCCGGGTGAAGTCCGGGGCCTCGCCGTGCTTCCTCCGGTAGCGGCGGCCGCTGGTCACGGCACCCACCAGAGCCTCGGAGTTGGTGCGCGTCAGTTCGCCGAGCCGGGCGGAGATCCCCGGCAGCTTCCCCTCGTCCCGCATGGTGTGGAGCAGGGTCTGGGTTCCGTAGGTGCCGGCGGCGAGGACGACCTGGCGGGCGCGGAGCACCCTCGGCTCGGCCCTCCGCCGGTCGGTGGGCACCGTGCTGACCAGATAGCCGCTCTCCGCTCCCGGCCCGCCGGCGCCGCCGGGCTCCGGTTCCACGGCGACGACGGAGGTCATCGGGTGGATGGTGGCGCCGGCCCGCTCGGCGAGGTGCAGGTAGTTCTCGGTGAGGGTGTTCTTGGCGCCGTGCCGGCAGCCGGTCATGCACTCCCCGCACTCCCGGCAGGCCTTCCGCCCGGGCCCGAGGCCGCCGAAGTAGGGGTCGGGCACCTCCTCGCCGGGTGCGGCCCGCAACTCGCCGCCGGCGTCCTGACCGTCGCCGAAGAACACCCCGACCGGCGCCAGATGGAAGGTCTCGCCCACCCCCATCCGCTCGGCGGCGGCCTTCAGGTGGACGTCGGAGGGCGTGACGGTGGGGTTGAGCCGTACGCCGAGCATCCGCCGCGCCTGGTCGTAGTAGGGCCGCAGTTCCTCCTGCCAGTCGGTGATGCGGCCCCACTGGCGGTCCTCGAAGAACGCTTTCGGCGGCACGTAGAGGGTGTTGGCGTAGTTGAGCGAACCACCGCCGACGCCCGCTCCGGCGAGGATCATGACGTTGCCCAGCAGATGGATCCGCTGGAGGCCGTAGAGGCCCAGTCTCGGGGCCCAGAGGAAGTTCCGGATGTCCCAGGAGTTCCTCGGCAGCGTGGCTGGCGTGAACCGGCGCCCGGCCTCGATGACACCGACCCGGTAGCCCTTCTCGGTCAGCCGCAGGGCGGCCACCGAACCTCCGAAGCCGGATCCCACGACGATCACGTCGTAGTCCGGGCCGCCGCCCTCCTGTTCGCCGTCCCGTTCGACGCCCCGCTCCACCATGCCGCCGCCCTCTCCTCCCCCGGTCGCCCGGCTGCTCCGACTGCCCGCACGTACCGGCCCCGCCGTTCCGCTCCCGGTGCCGTCAGCGGATCCGGAGGGCCTTCATGGCCCGCATACCGCGGCTCATCAGCCGTGCGTACCGCGCGTCGTCGAGCCCGAACGCCGGCCCCAGCGGGAGCAGTCGCTGCTGTGCCACGGTCTGCGCCTCGGTGTACTTGGCTATGCCCTCCCTGCCGTGCCGCCTGCCGAGGCCGGAGTCGCCCAGACCGCCCATGGGCGCGGCCACGCTGCCGTAGGCGGCGGCGTAGCTCTCGTTGACGTTGACCGTGCCGGCGCGCAGCCGCTCGGCGATCGCCCGGCCCCGCCGGCCGTCCCTGGTCCAGACGCTCGCGTTGAGGCCGTAGGCGGTGGCGTTGGCCCGCTCGACCGCCTCCTCCTCGGTGCGGAAGCGGTAGACCGAGACGACGGGGCCGAACGTCTCCTCGGCGTGGACGGCCATCGACTCCTCGACGCCGTCCAGGATCGTCGGCTCGTGGAACAGCGGGCCGACGTCCGGTCGGTGCCGCCCGCCGGCGAGCAGTCGGGCGCCGCCCGCCCGGGCCTCCTCCACGTGTCGGCGGACGGTCGCCAGTTGCCGTTCGGAGACCAGGCTGCCCATGTCGGCGCCGTAGGCTAGTCCGGCGCCGAGCCGCAGACCGCGGGTGCGTTCGGCGAACCGGTCCAGGAACTCCTCGGCGACGGACTCGTCCACGTACAGCCGCTCCATGGAGATGCAGAGCTGTCCGGCGGAGGCGAAGCAGCCGCGGATCGCGCCGGCCACCGCCCGGTCCAGGTCGGCGTCCCGGAGCACCAGCATGGCGTTCTTGCCGCCCAGCTCCAGCGAGCACCCGACGAGGCGGGCCCCGGCCGACCGGGCGATCTCGCGGCCGGTGCGGGTGGAGCCGGTGAAGGAGACGTAGTCGGCGTGGGCTACGACGGCCGGGCCGACCACCGGCCCCTCGCCCAGCACCACCTGCCAGATCCCTTCCGGCAGCCCCGCCTCGAGCATCAGCTCGCGCGCCCAGAGGGCGGTGAGCGCGGTCTCGGTGTCCGGCTTCATCACGACCGCGTTGCCCGCGGCGAAGGCGGGCAGTGCGTCACCGACGGACAGTTCCAGGGGGTAGTTCCAGGGGGCGATCTGGCCGACCACACCGCAGGGCCGGCGGACCTCGGTGACCCTGGTGAGCAGCGGGATGACCCCGGTGCGGCGCCTGGCCCCGAGGTAGGCCGGGGCCTTCCGCCCGTAGTGGCGGGCGGCGCTGGCGACCGACAGCACCTCCTCGTGGGCGTGCAGTCGGGCCTTGCCGGTCTCCGACTGCACCAGGTCCAGCACCTCCGACTGCCGGCTGAGCAGCAGGTCGTGGAAGCGGAGCAGCACCGCGGCCCGCTCCCGGAGCGGCGTCGCCGCCCAGGAGGGCTGCGCCGCACGCGCCCGGCCGAAAGCGGCCGCGACGTCCTCCGGGGTGGACTCCGGCAGGGCGGCCAGCCGGGCCCCGGTGAACGGCGTGTGGCTGGCGGTGCTGCCGGAGCCGGTGACCGCTCCGGTGAGCCGGGCGACGAGCTCCGGCGTGACCACTTCGGCGACGGTCCGGGTGCCGGGCGGTGGAGCGACGGCCGGGTTTCCGTCCTCGGGGAAGGCGTTCCCCGCGTCCTCGATGGCGGTTTGACTGGCCTGTCCGGCCCGGGAGTCCGTCATACCCGCGAGGGTAGAGCCGGCCGGGCGCTTTGTGTACCCGTCGGTAACACCTTTCCCGCACCCCGACCCGACCGCCTCCGGGGGCGTGCAGCGCGCCCCGACCGGTGTTGCCCGCAGCGCGGCGGGATCGGCCGGTCACGGCCGCTCGCCGCGGAACGTCAGAGGTCCTCGATCCGCAGGTGCTTGACCACTTCCGCGAAGAGTTCCTCACCGTCGGCACGAGCGTGGCCGTCGGCGGGCATGGTCACCAGGAGCCGCCAGCCGACGTTCTTGTCGTTGGTGTAGAAGTGCTCGATCCGGTGGTAGCGGATCGAGTCCTCGTCGTATCCGCTGTCGTAGTAGGTGGTGACGAGCTGCGCCGCCGGCCGGCCCTGCTGCTCCGCCTGCCGGACCTCGGACTCGACCTCCTCCATGGAGGACTCCGCGCCCTCTTCGTAGTACTCCTTCCACTCCTTGGCCTCGTCCATCGCCGGATCCACCTCCTCACCGGTGAGCTGGTAGAGGTCGACGGTGAAGACGCCGCTGGGGTCCGAGAAGGTCACATGGCCGCCCTCGTCGGTGTCGTCCACCGTGCGCTTGTACTCCTTGGGAAGGGCCAGCGAGGCTCCGACGACCTCGCGCTCCTGACGCCCCTCCCAGCCCTCCGGCGGGCCGTCGCCCGCGAACGGGTTGACCAGCACCAGAACCAGCGCCAGCACAACGGCCAACACGCCGGCGCCCGCGCCGTACTGCGTCTTCCGGTTGCTGCGCAGAGCCTGCAGCAGACCGGGCCGGGGCCCGCCGGTCCCGACCCCGGCCGGGAACTGGGGCGGCCTGGCCTCGTTCTCCAGGGTCTGCCGGATCTCCGCGGCGGTCGGCCGCTCCACCGGGTCCTTCCGCAGCAACTGCATGATCAGGTGGCCGAGCGCGCCCGAGCCCCGCGGTGCCCCCGGCTCGGCGGAGAGCACCGCCTGCAGGGTGGCGGGGGTGTTGGAGCGGCGGAACGGTGAGGTGCCCTCTACGGCGGCGTACAGCACCACCCCGAGCGACCAGAGGTCGGACTCCGGGCCGGGCCGGCGGCCGAGCAGCCGCTCCGGGGCGATGAACTCCGGGGACCCGACGAACGCGCCGGTCTCCGTCAGCCCCTGCTCGCCCTCCACCTGGGCGATGCCGAAGTCGGTGAGCACCACCCGGTCGTAGCGGCCGAGCAGTACGTTGTCCGGCTTGACGTCCCGGTGGAGCACCCCGGCCTCGTGGGCGGCCGCCAGGGCGCCCAGCACCGCGAGCCCGATCCGCGCCGCCTCCCGCGGGTCGAGCGTCCCCTCGGTCAGCAGGTCGCCGAGGGAGCGCCCGCGCACCAGCTCCATCACGATCCACGGCTGGCCGCCCTCCAGGACCACGTCGTGCACGGTGACGACCGAGGGGTGGTCGATCCGGGCCGCGGCCCGGGCCTCCCGCTGCATCCGGGTGTAGGCCGTCTGCCGCTCCTCGGCGGAGAGGTGCTCCGGAAGGCGGGGCTCCTTGACCGCGACCTCGCGGCCCACGACCTCGTCCCGGGCCCGCCAGACGGTGCCCATCCCGCCGTGTCCCAGACGCGCGAGGAGCCGGTAGCGACCGCCGACGAGCCGACTCCCCTCGGGGACCACCCCGGGCTGGAGGGAGGTGGAGCGCTGGGTCGCCTCGGGGGCTCCCGCCGGTTCGCCCTGCGGCGGCACACCGCCGTAGCCGGCGGCGGGCTGGCCGGGGACCGCCCCAGGGCCGGGGCGGCCCGGGGACGGCTGCGGTGGCTGAAGAGCGTAGCTCGTAGGCTCCTCGCCCCATCCTGCGTCGTTCGTCATGGTCCCATCATTACCGTTTGGTGATGTGCGGCCACCACCGGTCCTCCTCGGCAGATGCCGCACCGTGACAAAACCTGTCGGCCGGTCGCGCCGCGAACCCCGCGCCCGGTGGCGCCGCTCAGTCCACCCGGTAGGTGGCGGAGGCCTGTTGGAAGGCGCGTTCGACCTCCTCCGCCTCGTCCTCCGGCCCGAGGACGAGCAGCACATGGTAGTGACCGCCGCGGACCATGGCGAGGTTGCGCGCCTGCACCCGTCTGCCGCCCTTCTCCTTCCAGGCGAACGTGCCCTCGGCCATCGCCGTCTCGCCGACGTCGATCCGGCGCAGCCCGGAGGCCGAGGACCACTGCGCGTCCCGGAAGGGAGCCAGCTCCGGCTCGGTGTTCTGCTGGTAGGCCATCGGGTCGCGGCCGAAGCCGCGTACCGAGTCCCGGCCGGCGACCACCACCAGCTCGAAGTGCCCGCGGCCGTAGCGGACCTGGCCCCGGCTGTTCTCGGCCTTCCGCCGCCAGCCCTTGGGCACCACGACCTGGAAGCCCTTCGGGTCCTTCCGGAGCACGAACCCCTCGGCCACCTCGACCGGTTGGCTGGTCTGCGGCGCTCCGGAGCCGCCCTTGCCGTCGCCGCCCGATCCGTCCGTCTCCTCCCCCGACGGGCCGGGGCCGGTGGTGGCACTGGCCGCGCCCGCCGGATCGGACGGCCCGGACCGTCCCGAGCGGCCGGCCTCCGGCATGAAGAGCATGGCGTAGGCCACGGCCCCCACCAGCCCCAACAGGATGAGGCCCACGAGCAGTCGGCCGAGGCCGCGCGGGCCGCCGCGCGGCCGCTGCCTGGGTTTCGGCTTCTTGTGCCTGCCGTGTACGGCGACCGTCTCACCGCCGCGCCGCCGCCGCACCAGTTCCCCTCGGCGGCGGACGATCGGCAGCCGCCGCGGGTCGGCGGGCTCGGCGCTCTCCAGCGAGGGAACGGTCACCGTGTGCCGCCCCAGGTCGGGCTCCGGCGCCGACCGGACGAGGGAGCGCAGCCAGCCGCCCACCTCCTCGGCCTCGGGCCGCTCCGTCGGGTCCTGACGGAGCAGGGACTCGACGACCGGGCGCAGCGCCCCGCACTCCTCGGCGAAGGCCGGTGCCTCCGCGCAGACGAGCTGCACGACTTCGGCGGCGCTCTCCTCCGGGTAGGGCGCATGGCCCTGGACGGCGCGGAAGAGCAGCGCGCCCAACGCCCAGAGGTCGGTGGCCGGGCCGACGGGCGGGGCGAGTTGCCAGCTCTGGTGGATCGGCCCGGCCTGTTCGGGGGCCCAGCGCTCGGTGACGGCGCCGACCATCAGGATGCGTGCCTGGCGGGCGCGTTCGGCGGCCAGGGAGTTCGGCTGCGGGGTCGGGGAGCCCGGTTGGGCGGCCGGCGGGTTGGACCGGGGGGCGGGGAGCGCTCCGCGGCCCGGGTCGTCGGCTTCCGGGGGGTCCGCCACGGTGTCCGCTCCGGCACCGGCGGCGCCGTCCTCCACCGTGGGCCTCGGCACCCGGTCGGCGTCCTCGTCCACCGGGCGCGGCGGCCCGGCGGTGCCCTCCTCCGGCCCGGTGTGCGGGAGGACGGGGAGCGGGTCGCCGCCACACAGCGCCTCCTCCGCCGCGCCCGCCGCCAGGCCGGTCAGTACGGCGCGGCCGTCCGGGCAGATCCACACCGTGCGGGCGGTGACGTTGCGGTGCGTCCACCCGTGGCCGTGCACCTCCCGCAGGGCGGTCAGCACGTCGGCGGCCACCTCCGCCGCCCGGTAAGGGGTCAGCCGGCGTTCGGCGAGCAGCGCGGCGAGTGGGCGTCCGCCCACCAGTTCGCCGGCGATCCACAGGCTGCCGCCTTCGACGAACGCGTCGAAGACCTGGCCCAGCCGCGGGTGGTCGGGCAGGGCGGCAGCCGCCCGGGCCGCTTCCAACGCCCGCTGGACCGCGGGGTCGTCCGCGGGGACCGAGCCGGCCCTGCCGCTCCGGCCGTCCGGCCGGGCCCGGTGCCTGGCCGCCGCCCCGACGGCCTCCGCGTCCACGACCTCGGCTTCGACGACCTCGGGCAGCGGCACCTGACGGAGCAGCACCTCCTGGCCGCTGTAGGTGTCCAGCGCCCGGGTCTCCACGAAGTCGTAGGCATCGGCCGGCAGACGGGGCAGACGGTAGCGCTCGGCGAGCACCCGACCCGCGTAACCGTCCACGACATCGCCCCCAACCCTGCTCGCTCGCCCCACTGGTCAACCACGCGCGGACAGCGCGCCGGCCGGTCGCCCCCGGTGCGGTGAGCGCCGGTCAGGAACCGGGCGCGGCCTCTGACACGATCAGCCACCGACGGCACACGATCCGCGACACCTCACGATACGTGCCCGCGGCGGCACGCGACGAGGAGACGAGGAAACCGAACACCCCATCGACGGCCCGCGGTCAGTCCTCCGGCGCGAAAGTGCCGAAGGCCGTCTCCCGCAGGGTCTTGCACTCCTTCCCGTCCCAGGCGTCGGCGGCGCAGCTGATCATGATCGCGTAGCCGTGGGTGCCGTCCACCTTGAAACCGCGGTTGATCACCCGGACCCGCTGGCCGTTCATGGTCCGCTCGAAGCTCCAGTCGGCCGCGGTGGGGTAGCCGTTGAAGGCGACCGGCACGATGTCGATCTGGCGGTACCCCTCGGAGCTGCCGCGCACCGCGGGTTCGAGTCCGCGCCAGGCCTCGGCGGCGTCGTCGGAGGGACGGCTGTTGAAGTCCACCTGCACCCGGGGGTAGGCGCCGCGGGCGCGGTTGTAGATGCCGCCGGAGTTCTGTCCGGCGATCGCCGTCCGCTTGAAGTCCTCGGGCATCGCCATGCGGAAGTGGAAGCGGTCGTCCGTCACCTCGGCGTACCCCTGGGGGAGTTCGCCGCCGCCCTCCTCCTCGGAGCCCTTCGCGTCGTCGCCCCCCGCCGCGTCCTCCCCGGAACCCGGCTCGGAGGCGGAGCCGGCCGGGGTCTCACCACTGTCGGCACCGTCCTCGGAGACCTTGCCGCCGTCGGAGGACGCCTGCCCGGTCCCGCCCTTGGACTGCCCCCCGGCGCCCTTCTCGTCCCCCTCTCGGAGCACCACCGCCAAGGTCACCCCGACCACCACCGCCAACAGCGCCAGGACCACGCCCACCACGGTCAAGGTCCTGCTCCGCCGCGTCGTCCCGGGCCCGCCCGGGGCGGCCGCGGGCACCGGCGGCGTGGGGGCCGGCCCGGCCGGCGGCTGCGGCGCCACCCGGCCGGCCGGGCCGGCGGGGGCTGCGGGCGCCGCGGCCGGCCGCTGGGCGGACTGCGCCACGTTCACCGGAGCCGCCATCACCGCCGTCCTGCTCTGCCCGGGGTCAGCGGCCGTCGGCTCCGACTCCTTGACGATCTTCGACAGCAGCGCCCGGGCGCCGGCGTCCGCGAGCCGCTGGTCCGGGTCCTTGGTGAGCAGCCCGCGGATGACCTCCTCGAGCGGCCCGGCGTTCCGCGGCGGCTCCAGCGGCTCGGTCATCACGGCGGTCAGCGTGGCGAGCGCCGCCCCCTTGTCGTACGGCGGCACCCCCTCGACACAGGCGTACAGCAGTCCGCCCAGCGACCAGAGGTCGGCCGGCGGCCCGGGCTTCTTGCCGCGGGCGCGCTCCGGGGCGATGTAGGAAGGCGCGCCGACGAGCATTCCGGTGGAGGTCACCGACGGGTCGCCCTCGACCTTGGCGATGCCGAAGTCGGTGAGCACCACCCGGCCTTCGTCCGAGATGAGGACGTTGGACGGCTTCACATCCCGGTGGAGGATGCCGACCGCGTGCGCGGCACGCAGCACGTCGAGCACCGCGAGCCCGATCTCGGCGGCCCGCCGGTACGGCAGCCCGCCGCTGTCGCGGATCACGTCCGCCAGCGACCGGCCCTCGATCAGCTCCATGACGATCCACGGCCGGTCGTCCTCGTCGACGACGTCGTAGACGGTGACCGCGCCGCTGCTGCGGATCCGCGCGATCGCCTTGGCCTCCCGCAGCGTCCGGGTGATCAGACGTCTTTTCTCGTCCTCGTCGACACTGGAGGGGAAACGCAGTTCCTTCACCGCGACGGTCCGACCCAGGGTCTCGTCGACCGCGCGCCAGACCGTGCCCATGCCGCCGCTACCCAGGGGTTCCCCCAGTCGGTAACGCCCGGTCAGCAGGCGTCCGGTGGTGCTCTCTGTCTGCTCGGCCTCCGACATGCATCCCCTCAGCGCTGCAATCAGTGGAGTCGGCGTGAGTCGGCGGCGGGCTCATCGCGTCGCCGCGTCAACTCCCCTGCCCCTCCTCGGAAGTACCTCCATTCTCTCTCATCCCGGGGCCTGCCGGAGTACAGGGTCCACCCCGCGGACCGCCCGTTCGCCCGCTCGCCCCGCTCCCGGGGGCGGGTTGGGTACGCCCGGGAGCGGGGCCGGCGGGTGAACAGCGGACTCAGCCGAGCGGCACGATGTCGGGTGCTCCCAACCGGGCCGCGTCGGCGGTCTGGTCGTCCGGCTGGAGCTGCGACTCCCGCTCCGCCTCCACCCGCTTCTGGTAGTGCTCGACCTCTCGTTCGATCTGGCTCTCGTCCCAGCCGAGGACGGGGGCCATGAGTTCGGCGCAGTCCCGGGCGCTGCGGGCGCCGCGGTCGAAGGTCTCGATCGAGATCCGGCTGCGCCGGGTGAGCACGTCCTCCAGGTGCCGCGCCCCTTCGTGGGAGGCGGCGTAGACGATCTCGGCGCGCAGGTAGTCGTCGGCCGCCGGCAGCGGCTCGCCCAGCGAGGGGTCGGCGGCGATCAGCGCCAGCACCTCCTCGACCAGCGTTCCGTACCGGCTCAGCAGGTGCTCCACCCGGACCACGTGCAGCCCGGTGCGGGCGGCCATCCTGGCCCGGGCGTTCCACAGCGCCGCGTAGCCCTCGGCGCCCAGCAGCGGGACGTCCTCGGTGACGCAGTCGGCGACCCGCTGGTCGAGCCCGTGCACCGCCTCGTCCACCGCGTCCTGGGCCATCACCCGGTAGGTGGTGTACTTGCCGCCCGCGACCACCACCAGGCCCGGCACCGGGTGCGCCACGGTGTGCTCCCGGGACAGTTTGCTGGTCGCGTCGGACTCGCCCGCCAGCAGCGGTCGGAGTCCGGCGTAGACGCCCTGCACGTCGTCTCGAGTGAGGGGCACCGAGAGCACCGAGTTGACGTGTTCGAGCAGGTAGTCGATGTCGGCGCTGGACGCCGCCGGGTGGGCCTTGTCCAGGTCCCAGTCGGTGTCCGTGGTGCCGATGACCCAGTGCCGGCCCCAGGGGATCACGAAGAGCACGCTTTTCTCGGTCCGCAGGATCAGCCCGGTGCTGGAGTGGATGCGGTCCTTCGGCACGACCAGGTGGATGCCCTTGGAGGCGCGCACATGGAACTGGCCGCGCTCACCGATCAGCCCCTGGGTGTCGTCGGTCCACACCCCGGTCGCGTTCACCACCTGCCGGGCCCGGACCTCGTACTCGCCACCGCCCTCCACGTCCTGCACCCTGGCCCCGACGACCCGCTCCCCCTCCCGGAGGAAGCCGACCACCCGCGCCCCGTTGGCCACGTCGGCGCCGTAGGCCGCCGCGGTCCGCACCAGGGTCGTGACGTACCGCGCGTCGTCGACCTGGGCGTCGTAGTACTGCAGGGCGCCGACCAGGGCGTCCTTCCGCAGGCAGGGGGCGACCCGGAGCGCGTGCCGGCGCGTCAGGTGACGGTGCGCCGGCAGTCCCCTGCCGTGGCCGGAGGCGAAGGACATGGCGTCGTAGAGCGCGACGCCGGAGCCGGCGTACCACCGCTCCCAGCCCCGGTGCTGGAGGGGGTAGAGGAAGGGGACCGGCTTCACCAGGTGCGGGGCCAGCCGCTGGAGCAGCAGCCCACGCTCCTTCAGGGCCTCGCGCACCAGGGCGAAGTCGAGCATCTCCAGGTAGCGCAGCCCGCCGTGGATCAGTTTGCTCGACCGGCTCGAGGTGCCGGAGGCCCAGTCGCGCGCCTCGACCAGGCCGGTGGCGAGCCCGCGGGTCACGGCGTCCAGGGCCGTGCCGGCACCGACCACACCGGCACCCACGACCAGAATGTCCAGCTCACGTTCGGCCATTCGAGCGAGCGCCTCACCGCGCTCACTCGGCCCCAGGGTCGCTGTTCTCACCGTGCCTCCATCGTGGTTTCGGCTCGCACCTGTTCCCACCCGACGCTTACCACTCCTCCCCCGCCCCTCAACCACCTCCAGTACAGAGCGGCCACACCCGCGCCCCCAACACCGGTGACCTGAGTTCCCCTAATACTGCATATCAGTCTTATATGCGCTTACCCTACTTAAAGGCTCTGCCGTGGTCGCCGACGGACGGCTCCGTCGGCGACCACGGCAGAGCCCTCGGTGACACGAAGGTTCGTCGTGGAAGGCGGCCCAGCCATGCCCGTAGACCTCGCCGTCATCGGACTCGGCCGACTCGGCCTCCCGCTCGGTCGGGCCGCCACCGCCGCCGGCATCGCCACCCTCGGCTTCGACACCGACGCCCGGACCGTCGCCGCACTGAGCGCCGGCCGGCCACCCGCCGACGGCCCCCTCACCCCCGCCGAACTCCGCCGGATGCTCGCCGGCGGTTTCCGGGCCACCAGCGACCCCGACACGCTGCGCCGGGCCCGCACCATCGCCATCTGCGTGGCCACCCCCGCTCCCCAACACCCCGATCCCGACCGGGGCCCGGTGGAGGCAGCGGCCCGGACCCTCGCCCCCCGGCTGCGCCCCCGCTCCACGGTGCTCCTGGAGTCCTCCGCCTACCCGGGCACCACCGAGGAGTTCCTCCGCCCCCTGCTGGAGCAGGGGTCCGGGCTCCGCGCCGGACGGGACTTCCACCTCGCCTGCGCACCGAACCGGATCGGCCCGGACGAGCAGCCCCCCGGCGACACCGGTGCACCACGGGTCGTCGGCGGTCTCACCGCCGGCTGCACCGAGTCCGCCGCGGCCTTCTACCGGCGGATCACCCACCGTGTCGTGCGCGCCCGCGGGCCGCGCGAGGCCGAGACCGTCCACCTCCTGGAGAGCCACTACCGGCAGGTGAACACCGCGCTCGCCAACGAGATGGCGCTCTTCTGCCACGACACCGGGGTCGACCTTTGGGAGGTGCTCCGCTGCGCGGAGACCGGGCCGTTCGGCTTCCGCGCCCTCCGCCCCGGCGTCGGCGGCCACGGAGCGCAGACCGCCCCGCTCACCCACCGCGGCCCCGGCCGTCCGCCGCGCCTGGTGGAGCTGGCCCGGCGGATCAACCACGGGATGCCGGGCTACGTCGTGGACCGCTGCGCCGACCTCCTCAACGAACGCGGCAAGGCCCTCCGCGGCGCCCGGATCGTGCTGCTCGGGGTCGCCCGCCGACCGGACGCCGGCGACGAACAGGGCGCGCTAGCCCGGCAGATCGCCGAGCGGCTGATGTCGCTGGGGTCACAACTCAGTTACCACGACCCCTATGTGCCCCACTGGCGGGTGGGGGGTCGGCCGGTTCCGCGGGCGGAGCCGCTCGTCGAGGCGGCCGCCGCCGCGGACCTGACCCTCCTGCTCCGACACCACCGCGGCTACGACCTCCAAGTCCTCACAGCCAAAACGGAGTTGCTCCTCGACACCCAGGGGGCCACACCGGCCGGCACGGCACACCGCCTCTGAATCCGGCTCTCCGACGACGGCGGGTTCGGCTCCCCGACGGCACCGGTCAGCCCCGAGGCCGAGCGCGCCGGCCGTGTCCCAGTCCTGTCCTGATCGCCCTCGAGCCTGCCGGAGCGTCATCGCGGGCTGCTAGCCTCACCGGCACTATTCGAACATCGACCTTCGTTTCTCGGGGGAACCATGAGCTGGCAACAGCCACCGCAGCAGCCCAACCAGAGCCCTTACGGCCAGCAGCCGCCACCGCAGCCCGGTCAGGCGCCGTACGCCCAGCAGCAGCCGTCCCAGCCCGGCCAGCCGCCGCAGGCCGGAGCGGCGCCCTACGGCCAGCAGCCCCCGGCCCAGCCCGGGTTCCAGCAGCCGCCCCACGGGCAGCCGCAGCCCTACGGCCAGCCCGGTGGCTTCCCGCCGCCGCCTGCGCCGCGGCAGGGCAACGCCGCGCTCGCCGTCCTCGCCGGGGTGGTCGCCATGCTGGTGGCCGCCGGGATCTACGGCTTCATCCTCAGCACGGTGGAGCGGCAGATCGGCTACATCGCCCTCGGTCTGGGCGCGCTGATCGGTCTGGCGCTCGGCAAGCTGGGCGGCCGGAACCCGGCGCTGCCGTTCGTCGGCGCGCTGCTCGGTCTGGTCGGTGTATACCTCGGCCAGGTCTTCGGCGTCGCCATGGTCTTCAGCGACATCCCCGGCGCCCCCGGCTTCTTCACGGTGCTCACCGACCACTTCGGTGACATCAACGAGGGGCTGAAGGAGGGGTTGGAGTTCGTCGACTACCTCTTCTACCTGCTCGGTGCCGCCGCGGCCTTCGCTACCTGCAAGAAGGTCAGCGACTGAGACGGCGCTGCCGGAGCGGAGCACGGGGGCGGCCCGGACCATGCGGTCCCGGGCCGCCCCCGTGTCGCAAGGGAGCCACCGCCGCGGCGGGCGGCCCCGCTCAGCCGTGCCGCGACAGCGCCGCCGTCACCTCGACCCGCTGGAACTCCTTCAGGTCGGAGTAGCCCGTGGTGGCCATCGCCCGGCGCAGCGCGCCGAAGAAGTTCATCGAGCCGTCCGGGGTGTGGGAGGGGCCGAGCAGGATCTCCTCCAGCGTCCCGGCGGTCCCCAGGTGCATCCGCTTGCCGCGCGGCACCTCGTCGTGCACCGCCTCCATGCCCCAGTGGTGGCCGTTCCCGGGGGCGTCGCTGGCGCGCGCCAACGGCGAGCCCATCATCACCGCGTCCGCTCCGCAGGCCACCGCCTTCGGCAGGTCCCCGCTCCAGCCCACCCCGCCGTCGGCGATGACGTGGACGTACCGCCCGCCGGACTCGTCGAGGTAGTCCCGCCGGGCGGCGGCCACGTCGGCGACCGCGGTGGCCATCGGCACCTCGATCCCCAGGACGTTCCTGGTGGTGTGCGCCGCCCCGCCGCCGAATCCGACGAGCACCCCGGCCGCGCCGGTCCGCATCAGATGGAGCGCGGCGGTGTACGTGGCGCAGCCGCCGACGATGACCGGGACGTCCAGCTCGTAGATGAACTGCTTGAGGTTGAGCGGCTCGGCGGCGCCCGAGACGTGCTCGGCCGAGACGGTCGTCCCGCGGATCACGAAGATGTCGACCCCGGCGTCCACCACCGCCTTGGAGAACTGCGCGGTGCGCTGCGGGGAGAGCGCCGCGGCGGTGACCACCCCGGAGTCGCGCACCTCCTTGATGCGCTGCCCGATCAGCTCCTCCTTGATCGGGCTGGCGTAGATCTCCTGCATCCGGCGGGTCGCGGTCTCGTCGTCGAGCTCCGCGATCTCGGCCAGCAGCGGCTCGGGGTCCTCGTGCCGGGTCCACAGCCCCTCGAGGTTGAGCACCCCCAGGCCGCCGAGCTCACCGATCCGGATCGCGGTGCTCGGCGAGACGACCGAGTCCATGGGTGCGGCGAGGAAGGGCAGCTCGAAGCGGTAGGCGTCGATCTGCCAGGCGATCGAGACCTCCTTCGGGTCCCGGGTGCGGCGGCTCGGAACAACGGCGATGTCGTCGAACGCGTACGCACTGCGGCCGCGCTTGCCGCGCCCGATCTCGATCTCAGTCACGATTGGCCTTTCCCTCTACTTCAGCGGCGCTAGTGCCCGCGTCCGGCGAGGCGAACCCTGCTGGACGCGACCCTAAGGGGCTGCCCGTGATCCCTGGTGGATCAGTGCACGGCGTCAGATGACCGGGGCACCCTGCCCAAGCTCGTCCGGGCCGTGGTCGGATGTCCGGACACTGGAGGTGTCCGCCCGTCCGACCACGCGGGGAGTCGCCGTATCCGTCGTCGTGCGCCCGCCGGGGACCACGGGGCAGCCCTCAGTATCCCCGACCCGCCGCGCGGCCCGTCCAGCGCGGCCCCGCCGGTCAGCGCCGTACGTAGTTGGGGGCCTCGCTGGTCATCTGGATGTCGTGCGGGTGGCTCTCCTTCAGCCCGGCCCCGGTGATCCGGACGAAGCGGCCCTTCTCCTTCAGTTCGGCGATGTCGGCCGAGCCCACGTAGCCCATGGAGGCACGTAGCCCGCCGACCAGCTGGTGGGCCACCGGCCCGAGCGGTCCGCGGTACGGCACCTGGCCCTCGATGCCCTCGGGCACCAGCTTGTCCTCGGAGAGCACGTTGTCCTGGAAGTAGCGGTCCTTGGAGTACGAACGGCCCTGGCCGCGGGACTGCATCGCCCCGAGCGAGCCCATGCCCCGGTAGGACTTGAACTGCTTGCCGCCGACGAAGACCATCTCGCCGGGGGACTCCTCGCAGCCGGCCAGCAGGCTGCCGAGCATGACGGTGTCCGCCCCGGCGGCGATCGCCTTCGCGATGTCCCCGGAGTACTGGAGCCCGCCGTCACCGATCAGCGGCACCCCGGCCGGGCCGCAGGCGAGCGAGGCCTGGTAGATCGCGGTGACCTGCGGTACACCGATGCCGGCCACCACCCGGGTGGTGCAGATGGAGCCCGGCCCCACGCCCACCTTGACGCCGTCGGCGCCCGCGTCGATGAGCGCCTGGGCACCGTCCCTGGTCGCCACGTTGCCGCCGACCACGTCCACCGCGATGTTGGACTTCACCTTGGCGATCATGTCGACGATGCCGCGGCTGTGGCCGTGCGCGCTGTCCACCACCAGGAAGTCGGCCCCGGCCTCCACCAGCGCCTGCGCCCGCTCGTAGGCCTCGTCGCCGACGCCCACCGCGGCACCGACGAGCAGCCGCCCCTCGGCGTCCTTCGCGGCGTTCGGGTACTTCTCGGCCTTCACGAAGTCCTTGACCGTGATCAGGCCGCGGAGCACTCCGGAGCCGTCGACCAGCGGCAGCTTCTCGATCTTGTGCCGGCGGAGCAGTTCCACCGCGTCCTCGCCGGAGATCCCGACCTCACCGGTGACCAGCGGCATCGGCGTCATGATCTCGCGCACCTGCCGGCCGCGGTCCATCTCGAAGGCCATGTCGCGGTTGGTGACGATGCCCAGCAGCTTGCCGGCGTCGTCGGTCACCGGCACCCCGCTGATCCGGAACCTCGCACAGAGCTCGTCGGCCTCGGCCAGCGTCGCGTCCGGGCGGACGGTGATCGGATCGGTCACCATGCCCGACTCGGAGCGCTTGACCAGGTCGACCTGGTTGGCCTGGTCCTCGATGGAGAGGTTGCGGTGCAGTACGCCCACGCCGCCCTGCCGGGCCATGGCGATGGCCATCCGGGCCTCGGTGACCTTGTCCATCGCGGCGGAGAGCAGCGGGATACGGACGGATACGTTCCGCGATACCCGGGAGGCGGTGTCGACGGCGTTCGGCAGCACCTCGGACGCACCGGGCAGCAGCAGCACGTCGTCGTATGTCAACCCGAGCATCGCGAACTTCTCGGGCGTTCCGTCGACGTTGTCAGTCATGACACCTTCCCCAGTGCTCTTGCCCAGCGCGGACTCCCATGCTAACGGGCTCTGGGAGCCTTCGATCCCGGCTCCGGAGAGGGAAGCGTCACCCGGGGCGCCCCGAACCTCCCGGCCCCCGGCCGGCTCACTGTTCGGCGAGCGCCCGCAGCCGGCTCAGCGCCCGGTGCTGGGCCACCCTGACCGCACCGGGCGACATGCCGAGCAGGTGTCCGGTCTCCTCGGCCGTCAGCCCGACGGCCACTCGGAGCAGCACCAGCTCACGCTGGTTGGGCGGCAGGTTCGCCAGCAGCTTCTTGGCCCACTCGGCGTCGCTGCTCAGCAGCGCCCGCTCCTCCGGCCCCAGCGAACTGTCCGGTTGCTCCGGCATCTCGTCGGAAGGCCAGGCCGTGCTGCCCGGGCGGCGCATCGCGGCGCGCTGCAGGTCGGCCACCTTGTGGGCGGCGATGGCGACGACGAACGCCTCGAAGGGTCTGCCGGTGTCGCGGTAGCGGGGCAGCGCGCAGAGCACCGCCAGGCAGACCTCCTGGGCCAGGTCGTCGACGAAGTGACGCGCGTCGCCGGGCAGCCGGGACAACCGGGTGCGGCAGTAGCGCAGCGCCAGGGGGTGAACCAGGGCCAGCAGGTCGTGAGTGGCCTGCTCGTCGCCCTCGACCGCGCGGTGGACCAGAGCACCGATCTCCGCCGGGCCGTCGGCCAGGGCCGACCCCGTGGTCTCGTCGTCGCGCATCGGTCCATGGTGCCTTGGCCCGGAACGATCCGCGGCACCGCGTTGGCGGTTGTGCACCGATCCGTTATGAGCAGGTGCGCCAGCGGCTGTCATGTCGTGCGCCCTCCCCTGACCGAGCCGTCCCCGAGGAACTCCATACCCCCAAGCATGCGGCAGGCCGCGCGAAACGAGTATGTGGCACTCGTCCGGGCGCTCCGGGAGCCCCCGGACCACGGTGGAGACCGGCTCGTCGCCCCCCGGCGGCGCGGCGGCGGGCCCGACCGCCCGGCCGGCGACGGCGAGGGCCGTCCCCCGGTCACTCCTCCGGAGGGAACGGCCCCGTCAGCCCTCGCCCGCCCGTCGCGAGCCGGTGAGCCGTGCCGGTCACCGCTCTAACGAACCAGGCCCCAGCGGAAGCCGAGCGCCACGGCGTGCGCGCGGTCGGAGGCGCCGAGCTTCTTGAACAGCCGGCGGGCATGGGTCTTCACGGTGTCCTCCGAAAGGAAGAGCTCCCGCCCGATCTCGGCGTTCGACCGTCCGTGGCTCATCCCTTCCAGCACCTGGATCTCCCGCGCCGTGAGCGTCGGCGCGGCGCCCATCTCGGCGGACCTCAGCCGGCGCGGGGCCAGCCGCCAGGTGGGGTCGGCCAGGGCCTGGGTGACGGTCGCCCGCAGTTCGGCGCGGGAGGCGTCCTTGTGGAGGTAGCCGCGGGCGCCGGCGGCGACGGCGAGCGCCACCCCGTCGAGATCCTCCGCGACCGTCAGCATGATGATCCGCGCGCCCGGGTCGGCGGAGAGCAGCCGACGTACGGTCTCGACGCCGCCGAGGCCGGGCATCCGTACGTCCATCAGAATCAGGTCCGAGCGGTCGGCGCCCCAGCGTCGGAGCACTTCCTCACCGTTGGCGGCGGTCGTCACGCGCTCGACGCCGGGCACGGTCGCGACCGCGCGGCGGAGCGCCTCTCGAGCAAGCGGGGAATCGTCGCAGACGAGGACGGATGTCATGACTGTCCTCCGCAGCTGATGCGCGTCACCTTGAGCCTCCAGGCTGGTTCTGATCGTCACCTGAGCGGTTGGCCGCCTCGGACGCCCGTCCGAGTGCTGGTTTTGTCAACCGCCTCCGCCCTCTCAACGACGGTCACCCGAAAGAGTTACGGGTCCGGGACGTGGGAAGAGTCCGCACTTTCCGCACCACGGAGAAGGAAGGCAGCACGGACTCCTGGAGCACGGTACGCCACCTTCGCGCCGCATACGCCCCATCCGGTCGCTTTCGTTACATTTTGCTGGTGTCTGATACTAGATTTACTGATGGATCATATTTTCATCTGCTTATACATGAGACGTTCGGTCGTGGGCACTGAGTCCGTACCGGATCACTTCCGAGGAGATGAGCAATGGCAGATTTCTCCCGTCTTCCCGGGCCCAACGCCGATCTGTGGGACTGGCAGTTGCTGGCCGCCTGCCGCGGTGTCGACAGCTCGCTCTTCTTCCACCCGGAGGGTGAGCGCGGAGCGGCCCGGACCGCTCGCGAGGCATCAGCCAAGGAGGTCTGCATGCGCTGCCCGGTCCGAGCGGAGTGCGCCGCCCACGCCCTGGCGGTGCGGGAGCCCTACGGGGTGTGGGGCGGCCTGACCGAGGACGAGCGCGAGGAGTTGATGGGCAGGGCGCGGAACCGCCTGATCAGCGCCCCCGGGGGCTGAGCGGCGGCCCCGGCGCGGAAGGGGCGCCGCGGCTGTCAGCGCGCACCGGACGCCGCTCCTTGACGGGCAGGGCCTTGCCTGACGCAGCACTAGCATGCCGCCATGACCCGCAGTCCAGCTCCTTCCGGCGGCTACACCGGGAAGCTCCTCTCCGTGAACCTCGGCCGCCCCCGCGCCGAGGCCTACACCAGCGCCCGGGTGACCGGCATCGACAAACGCCCGGTCGACGCCCCGGTCGCGGTCTCCGCACCCGGCGCCCGGGGCGTCGGCGGCAGCGGCCTGGCCGGCGACACGGTGGGGGACCTGCGCCACCACGGCGGGGACGACCAGGCGGTCTACGCCTACGCCCGGGAGGATCTCGACCACTGGGAGGTGGAACTGGGTCGGCCGCTGCCGGGCGGGGTCTTCGGCGAGAACCTCACCACCCGCGGGCTCGACGTCAACGGCGCGCTCATCGGTGAGCGCTGGCGGGTCGGCCCGGAGCTGCTGCTCGAGGTGAGCACCGCCCGCATCCCCTGCCGGACGTTCGCCGGCTGGCTCGGCGAGCGGGGCTGGGTCCGGCGGTTCACCCGGGCGGCCAGGCCCGGGGCGTACCTGCGGGTCGTCCAGCCGGGCACGATCCGGGCCGGTGACACCGTCGAGGTCGTACACCGCCCCGACCACGGGGTGTCGGTCTCCCTCTGCTTCCGGGCGCTGACCCTCGAACCGGAGTCGCTGCCGAGGATCCTGGCCGCGGGTGACGCCCTGCCGGCCCAGGAGCGGGAGATTGCCCGCAGGCGGGCGTCGGCTGTCGGCCGCCGGCGACCGGAAGCCCCGGCGGTCGGTAGCGTGCAGCCATGACGACTGCTTTGATCACTGGGGCGACCGCGGGCATCGGCGCCGCCTTCGCCCGCCGGCTGGCCGCCGACGGCCACGACTTGGTGCTCGTCGCCCGCGGCGCCGCACGACTGCGGGAGCTGGCGGTGGACCTCCACGACCGCCACGGCGTCGAGGCGGAGGTGCTCGTCGCCGATCTGTCGCAGGAGAGCGGGATCACCGCCGTCGAAACCCGGCTGGCGGACCGGCGGAACCCGGTGGACCTGCTCGTCAACAACGCGGGCTTCGGCATCCGCGGCCGGTACCTCGAGGTGCCGATGGCCGAGGAGCTGACGATGCTCAAGGTGCACTGCGAGGCGGTGCTCCGCCTGACCAGCGCCGCCGCCGAGGCGATGCGGGAACGGCGGCGGGGCGCGGTGGTCAACGTCGCCTCGGTGGCCGCCTTCGTGCCCCGCGGCACCTACGGGGCGAGCAAGGCGTGGGTGGTGCAGTTCACCCAGGGGGTGGCGCGGGACCTGGCCGGGACCGGCGTCCGACTGATGGCGCTGTGCCCCGGGTTCGTCCGGACGGAGTTCCACCAGCGCGCCGGGATGGACGCCGACCGCATCCCGGGGTGGATGTGGCTGGACGCCGACCGGCTGGTGGCGGCGGCGCTCCGGGACCTGGCCCGGGGACGGACGGTGAGCGTCCCCGACCCCCGCTACAAGGCGATCACCGGTCTGCTCCGGCTCGCACCGCGGCAGGCGGTCTCCCGGGTGTCCTCCTCGGCGGGCCGCAAGTACGGGCCGCGCTGACCCGCCGCCGGCGGTCGGCGGCGCGCGCGCACACCACGACGGCCGGGTCCGGCCCCCGCGGGGGCCGGACCCGGCCGTCGCTGTGCGCGTTCGGTCAGTGCGCGTGCCCGTGGCCGGCGGCCTCGGGCTCCTCATCGGCCGGCTTCTCGACGACGACGGTCTCGGTCGTCAGCATCAGCGAGGCGATGGAGGCGGCGTTCTCCAGCGCGGAGCGGGTGACCTTGACCGGGTCGATGACGCCGCCCTTGATCAGGTCGGTGTACTCGCCGGTGGCGGCGTTGAAGCCGTTGCCCTTCTCCAGCTCGGCGACCTTCGCCGTGATGACGTAGCCCTCGAGGCCGGCGTTCTCGGCGATCCAGCGCAGCGGCTCCACCGCGGCGCGGCGGACCACGGCGACACCGGTGGCCTCGTCGCCCTCCTTGCCCAGCGAGCCGTCGAGCACCTTGGCGGCGTGCACCAGGGCGGAGCCGCCACCGGAGACGATGCCCTCCTCGACCGCGGCGCGGGTCGCGGAGATGGCGTCCTCCAGACGGTGCTTGCGCTCCTTGAGCTCGACCTCGGTCGCCGCGCCCACCCGGATCACGCAGACGCCGCCGGCCAGCTTCGCCAGACGCTCCTGGAGCTTCTCGCGGTCCCAGTCGGAGTCGGTGGTCTCGATCTCGGCCTTGATCTGGGCGATCCGGCCCTGCACGTCCTCGTTCGTGCCGCCGCCGTCGACGATCGTGGTGTCGTCCTTGGTGACGGTCACCCGGCGGGCGGAGCCGAGCACCTCGAGTCCGGCCTGGTCGAGCTTGAGGCCGACCTCCTCGGCGATGACGGTGGCACCGGTGAGGGTGGCCATGTCGCCGAGCATCGCCTTGCGGCGGTCGCCGAAGCCGGGGGCCTTGACGGCCACGGCGTTGAAGGTGCCGCGGATCTTGTTGACCACGAGCGTGGAGAGCGCCTCGCCCTCGACGTCCTCGGCCACCACCAGCAGCGGCTTGGAGCCACCGGCCTGGATGATCTTCTCCAGCAGCGGGAGGAGGTCCTGGATGGAGGAGATCTTGCCCTGGTGGATCAGGATGTACGGGTCGTCGAGGACGGCCTCCATACGCTCCTGGTCGGTCACCATGTACGGCGAGAGGTAGCCCTTGTCGAAGGCCATGCCCTCGGTGAAGTCGAGCTCCAGACCGAAGGTGTTGGACTCCTCGACGGTGATCACACCGTCCTTGCCGACCTTGTCCATGGCCTCCGCGATGAGCTCGCCGACCTGCTTGTCCTGGGCGGACAGCCCGGCCACGGCGGCGATGTCGGCCTTGGAGTCGATCGGGCGGGCGCCGGCGAGGAGGTCCTCGGAGACGGCCTTGACCGCGGCGTCGATGCCCTTCTTCAGCGCGGCGGGGGAGGCGCCGGCGGCGACGTTGCGCAGCCCCTCCCGGACGAGCGCCTGGGCCAGCACGGTGGCGGTGGTGGTGCCGTCACCGGCGATGTCGTTGGTCTTGGTGGCCACCTCCTTCACCAGCTGGGCGCCGAGGTTCTCGTACGGGTCCTCGACCTCGACCTCGCGGGCGATGGTGACACCGTCGTTGGTGATGGTCGGCGCGCCGAACTTCTTGTCGATGACGACGTTGCGGCCCTTCGGGCCGATCGTCACCTTCACCGTGTCGGCGAGCTTGTTGACGCCGCGCTCGAGGGCGCGACGGGCGTCCTCGTCGAACTTCAGGATCTTCGCCATGGTTGCGTGGATGTCCTCTCAACGAACTACGCCCCGGTCGCCCGGTTGTTCAGACACGGGGTGGCCGGGGCGTAGCAGAAAGATTCTTGGGTGAATTACTTCTCGATGATCGCGAGCACGTCGCGAGCCGAGAGGACGAGGTACTCCTCGCCGTTGTACTTCACCTCGGTGCCGCCGTACTTGCTGTACAGAACGACGTCGCCGACCGACACGTCGAGCGGGAGACGATTGCCGTCCTCGAAGCGGCCAGGACCGACGGCCAGGACGGCGCCCTCCTGGGGCTTCTCCTTGGCAGTGTCCGGAATGACCAGGCCAGAGGCGGTGGTCTGCTCGGCGTCGAGCGGCTGGACCACGATGCGGTCCTCGAGCGGCTTGATGGCAACCTTGGTGGAGCTGGCGGTCGTCACGATCCGACCTCCCCCTTCGGAGATCTCACGGGGTTAACTGTCTGAGGTGGCGACCAGGTGGATCCGTCGTCGCGGGTGCCGGACCTGCCCGTCGCTGTAGTTGGCACTCCCACTTGAGGAGTGCCAGCCAGAGACTATGACGTGGATTAGCACTCAGTCAACTAGAGTGCCAACGCCTCGCGCGTCGTCAGAGGTAGTCCTCGATCCGGGCCACCGCGAAACCCTGCTCGGTGGCGGTGCGCAGCACCCGCCGGACCACGTCGGGCATGGTGCCCCGCCAGTCGGCCGGCCCCCGGAAGTGGGTGAGGATGATGTCCCCGGGCAGCAGCCGCCCGCCGGCCTCCGCGTACTCCATCCGGTCCGGGAAGGCCTCCTCGGTCCACAGCGGCAGCACCTTCACGCCGCAACTGGCGGCGGCGCGCAGGGTGTCGAGGTTGTAGTCGCCGTAGGGCGGACGGAAGAGCTCGGGGCGCACGCCGATCTCCCGCTCCAGGTTCTCCTGCTGGCCGCAGATCTCCCGGCGCTGCTCCGCGTAGGGGAGGGCGGAGAGCTGCCGGTGGTTGAGGGTGTGGTTGTTCACCCCCATGCCCAGGCGGCGCAACTGCCGGAAGTAGCCGTAGTCGGAGCGCGCCTCGGAGTGGGTGAGGAAGGCACTGACCGGCACCTGGAGCTCGGAGAGCATCTGCAGCAGCTCCGGGTCCTTGTGGTCGCCGTCGTCGATGGTCAGGAAGACCACCCGATCGGTGGTGGGCACCTGGTTGACGACCACCGGCAGCCCGGCGGGGACGGCGCCGCCCTCGTCCGACCCGCTCCGCTGGAGGTACGTCGGGGTGCTGGGGGTGGGCTTGACCGCGGGCGGGTCCGGCGGCAGCAGCGGAGGCCGGTCCAGGCCCCACTTCCGGGCGACGGCGAGCCGCGCGGCCTCGGACCTGCGCAGCCGTTCGGTGCCCGCGGCCAGGTCGCGCGCCGGGTCGGAGAGCCGACCGGGGGCCGCGTTCTCCAGGGAGGCGGACGACTCCCCAGCCGCGCACCCCGCGCTGACCAGGGAGATCAGCAGCAGCGCCGCCGCCCCCAGCGCCACCCCTCCCCACCATGGCCGTTCATATGCTTTTCGGACAATCCGCATAAGGCGGATATTCTCAGTGCCCCGGTGGCCGACCGCGCCGACACCCCGACCTCCGCCAGCGGTCCACCGCTTGGCCCACAATGGGCCGGTGGACGATGTCGACTCCTTCTCCGCCCTGCTCACCCCCGAGGGCCAGGCACTCCTCGAAGAGCTGCGCGACCACGACCCCGGTCGGGAACTGGCGGTCGCGACCCGCCTCCGGCGGCACCACCCGGCCGAGCTGGTGTCGGCGGCGCTGGGCCAGGCACGGCTGCGCCAGCGGGCGGTGGCGAAGTTCGGCGCGGCGGACGCGCAGCGGATGTTCTTCACCCCGCAGGGCGTGGAGCAGTCCACCCGGGCCGCGGTGGCCGAGCACCGGGCCAGGCGCTTCGAGGAGATCGGTGTGCACCGGGCGGCCGACCTGTGCTGCGGCATCGGCGCCGACGCGATCGCGCTGGCCCGCGCCGGGGTGCAGGTGCTGGCGGTCGACCGCTCCCCGCTGACCTGCGCGGTCGCCCGCGCCAACATGGCCGCGCTCGGCCTGTCCCGGCGGGTGGAAGTGCGCTGCGCGGACGTCACCGAGGTCGACGTCGCGGAGTTCGACGCGGTCTTCGCCGACCCGGCCCGGCGCAACGGGCGGGGCCGGGTCTTCGACCCGGAGGCCTACTCCCCGCCGCTGTCCTGGGCGGTGGAGACGGCCCGCAGGGCACCGCACGGGGCGCTCAAGGTCGCCCCGGGCATCCCGCACGAGGCGGTGCCCGAGGACGCCGAGGCCGAGTGGGTCTCCGACGGCGGCGACGTGAAGGAGGCGGTGCTGTGGTTCGGCACCGCTCCCCGGGTGCGGCGGGCGACCGTACTGCCCACCGGCGCGTCCCTGCTGGGCACCGGGCTGCCCGCGCCGCCCGTCGGACCGGTGGGGCGCTGGCTCTACGAACCGGACGGCGCCGTGGTCCGCGCGCACCTCGTCGCCGACGTGGCAGAGCGCATCGGCGGGCGGCTGATCGACCCCACCATCGCCTATGTCACCGCGGACGTGCTCCACCAGGTGCCCTATGCCACTGCCTACGAGGTCACCGACACACTGCCGTTCAACCTCAAGAAGCTCCGGTCCCTCCTCCGGGAACGCGGGGTCGGTGTCGTCACCATCAAGAAGCGCGGTTCCGCGGTCGAGCCGGAGGAGCTCCGCAAGCGGTTGCGGCTACACGGAAGCGACTCCTGCGTCGTCTTCCTGACCCGGGTGGCCGGCTCCCCCACCGTCCTGCTTGCGCAACCCGCCGAGCGTCGCTGACCGCCCCTTCCCCACCCACGACGGCCACCGCCCGGACCGCTTCGTCCCGCTCGGCGGGGCGGCCGTCCTCGCCGTCAGCCATCGTCCGGTACCCGCCTTCGAGGCCGGCGCCCCGGAGGCCTGCGGGTCTGTCAGGCGCCGGCCGGCTGGACCTCTAGGGACTCGAAACGCCAGCGGTGGACCGGGCGGGCGACCAGTTCCGGGGCCGGGTCGGGGAACTCCGGCAGCTCCGCCTCGAACGGGGCGTCCCACCAGGTGATCACCAGCACCCGGTCCTCCCTCGCCCCGAAGATCTCCCGCCGCAGCGGCTCACCGTCCAGCCACTGCTCCCGGACCCACTCCAGCAGCTCCGCGTCCCGGCCCGGGACCGCGCGAGCCTCCCACATCAGTGCGACAGTCATGAGTACAGGTTGCCCTTGCTCAGCTCGTGCACGTGGTCATGGGGGTGTGCGTGTCCGGGGGCCGCCCCGGAGCCGGGGTCGGGGACGTGCGGCTCGGTCACCGGCAGGGAGGAATCGGCGGACAGCTCCCAGGCCGAGGCCGACCGGCCGCGGCTGACCATCTCCGCCCCGAGCGCGGCGACCATCGCCCCGTTGTCGGTGCACAGCTTCGGCCGCGGCACCCGGAGCACGATGCCGGCGTCCTCGCAGCGCCGCTCGGCCATGGCCCGCAGTCGCGAGTTGGCGGCCACCCCGCCGCCGATCATCAGGTGGTCCACCCCGTGGTCCTTGCAGGCCCGCACCGCCTTGCGGGTGAGCACGTCCGCCACCGCCTCCTGGAACGAGGCGGAAACATCGGCGACGGGCACCTCCTCACCGGCGCGGCGCCTGGCCTCGACCCAGCGGGCGACCGCGGTCTTCAGACCCGAGAAGGAGAAGTCGTAGGCGGCGTCCCGCGGGCCGGTCAGCCCCCGGGGGAAGGCGATCGCCTCCGGGTCGCCCTCCCGGGCCATCCGGTCGATCACCGGGCCACCGGGGAAGCCGAGGTCCAACACTCGGGCGACCTTGTCGAAGGCCTCGCCCGCCGCGTCGTCGATGGTGGCTCCCAGCGGCCGCACATCGCTGGTGATGTCGGGTGCGAGCAGCAGCGAGGAGTGCCCGCCGGAGACCAGCAGGGCCATGGTCGGCTCCGGGAGCGGGCCGTGTTCCAACTGGTCCACGCAGATGTGCGAGGCGAGGTGGTTGACCCCGTACAGCGGCTTGCCGAGCGCGTAGGCGTAGGCCTTGGCCGCCGAGACCCCCACCAGCAGCGCGCCCGCCAGCCCGGGACCGGCGGTCACCGCCACGCCGTCGAGGTCGGAGGCGCGCACCCCGGCTTCCCGCAGCGCCCGGCGGATCGTCGGGACCATCGCCTCCAGGTGCGCCCTGCTGGCCACCTCGGGGACCACGCCGCCGAACCTGGCGTGCTCGTCGACGCTCGACGCCACGGCGTCGGCCAGCAGGGTGTGTCCGCGGACGATGCCGACGCCGGTCTCGTCGCAGGAGGTCTCGATGCCCAGGACAAGGGGCTCATCAGCCATGGATCGTCGTTCCTTGCTCGTCTGCCGGGTCGGCGCGGCGCATGACCAACGCGTCCACGTTCCCCGGCTGGTAGTAGCCGCGGCGGAAGCCGATCGGCTCGAAACCGAAGCGCCGGTAGAGGCGCTGCGCGCGGAGGTTGTCCACCCGCACCTCCAGCAGCACCTCCCGGCAGCCGAAGCCGGTCGCGGCGGAGAGGAGTTCGGCGAGCAGCCTGGAGCCGACCCCGCTCCCCCAGCGGTCCGGGGCCGCCGCGATGGTCTGGATGTCGCCCGTCCCGCCGCCGGCGGCCAGGCCGCCGTACCCGGCCAGCCGACCGTCCGCGTCCTCCGCCACGAGGTACCGCCGCGACCGGCGGGGGCCCCGGCAGTGCGCCAGCTCGGACCAGAACATCCCCTCCGACCAGGCGTCGTCAGGGAACAGCGAACGTTCCAGGGCGAGCACCGGCGGAAGGTCCCACCAGCGCATCTCCCGCAGCACCACGGACGTCACCTCGGGGTGACCACCTTGTAGTTCGCCGGCACCTTGGCGTCCGGCCGGCGCAGGTAGAGCGGCCGGGTGTCGGAGAGGTCCTCGCCGGCGCGCAACCGCTGCGCGGCGAGCGCCGCCAGCGCAGCGGCGGACTGCTGCTCCGGTCCCCGGATCTCGGTGAAGACCTCGGGGTACAGCGCCGCCCCCGGACCCACCGCGGGTCCGTCGGCCACCTGGTCCGCGATCTCGGCCGGCCGGTCGACGGCGGGGCCCGCGACCCGGGTGGCCGGGCCCGAGTACCGGGCCCAGTAGACCTCCTTGCGCCGGGCGTCGGTGACCACCGTGAACGGCCCGGGCAGGCCGGAGGCGTAGGCCATGCCGTCCAGGCTGCACACCCCGTACACGGGCGCCCCGGTCGCGGCGCCGAAGGCGGCGGCGGTCACCATGCCCACCCGCAGTCCGGTGTACGGCCCCGGTCCGGTGCCGACGACGAACCCGCTCACCGACTCCAGCTTCACACCCGCCTCCGCCAGTACCCGGTCGACCGCCGGGAGCAGCAGTTCCCCGTGGCGGCGGGCGTCCACGCGGTGCGACTCGGCGAGGGTCCGGGTGCCGTCGTGGAGCGCGACGGAGACGGCGGGGGTTGCGGTGTCAAGAGCGAGCAGCAGCACACGTACAGCCTAAGGGCTGGCCGCCCGCTTCCCGGTGGGTAGCGACGGCTGACATGAGGGGAGGCGGCCCGCGGTGCTACCGTCTGTGCGGTCACCGCGACAGAGCAGAAGGGGCCGGACGTGGCAGGAAGCAGCCCGGGGAAGATCGTGGCCGGGCTCACCGCACTGGCCCTCGCCGGCGTCGGCTTCCTCGCCTATCAGGCGGCTGCCAGCGCCCCGGAGCACCCGGGGAAGAGCCGCCCCAGCACCTCGGCCACCCCGGACGGCGACAAGCCCGGCGGCCGGCACAAGAAGAAGCCGCCGCCCGCGGTCCCGGCCGCCTCCGGAACGGGTCTGCGGGTCGTCTACTCCCTCTCCGACCAGCGGGTATGGCTGGTCGGAGCGGACGAACAGCCGCTGCGCACCTTCGAGGTCGCGCCGAGTACGGTCAGCCCGCCGCCCGGGGAGTACACGGTGTTCTCGCGGACCGCGGCGACCACCGGCTCCGACGGGGTGCCGATCGAGAACGTCGTCCTGTTCACCGCGGTGGAGGGCGTGGTCGTCGGCTTCAGCGCGGCCGTCGACGGCTCCACGCCCGTGGCGGACCCGAACCTGCGCACCGGCGGTATCCGGGAGGGGCGCGCGGACGGCTCGGCGATGTGGAAGTTCGCCACCGAGGACACCAAGGTGGTCGTGGTCGACTGACCGTCCGACCGGCACTCCCCGGTCGACGTACCGGCCGGCCCGGTGTCAGGCGGCGGTCCGCCGCCCGGTCTCCGGCTCCTGGGTCTGGGGTCGCTGCTGCCCGCGGCCCTCCGGTGCCTCCGGCGGCGTGGACACCGCGTTCGCCGCGGCACCGGCAGCCAGCAGGTCGCTCATCGAGGGCGTGTGCTGCCCGCTCGGCACGTCAGCGGTTTGCTCATGGCGCGCCATGGTGGCCTCCTGGGGTTCGGGGGCCGCTGGCACGATCTTGTTAGGTAGACCTAACCCGGCCCCGCCACCCCATGTGACCACGCCCGGTGTCAAGCGCGCAACATTTTGCCGACGCGGTGTCGGTACCTGCACTCCCGTGTGTGACCCTGTGGACCCCGGAGCGCAGGTGCGGCACCACGAACCGCTCCAGCTCCTCCTGGACCTCGCGGTGGTTGGCTACGAGGAACCCCCCTGCGGGCTCAGCCGTACGACCGACTTGCCGGGGTTCTCACCGCGCGATGTCCCGAGGAACGCGGGCACCAGCCGCTCGAAGCCCTCGACCACGCTGAGCCGCTCGAAGACCGACTCGCCCCCGCGCAGCCGTGCGAGCCGACGCTGCCGACGATGCGGCCGGCGCCCAGCAGGCGGGCCAGTTGACCGGCCGCGGTGCCGACCCCGCCGGGCGCCGCGGAGCTGCCGGTGTGGCTGGCCTGCCAGGCCGGGGCTGGGCGGGAACGCTGCTGGCGCTGGGCGAGTCGAGCCCGCTCCACTTCCTCGCCTTCTTCGTGGCCTGCTTCGCCAACCTCAACAGCCTGCCTGGCTGCTGACCGCGCTGCGGCAGCGGGCAGGCGAAGGGGACAAGGCCGAGATGGCTTCGCTGCGGCTGCTCTCCATCGGTCTGGGCACGGCGGTGCTGATGCCGATGGTCGGGCGCTCCGCGGCCGCCTCCCTGGGGGCGGGCTTCGGAAGCCGCGCGGTCACCATGGCCCTGTTAGCGCTGGGCGGCACCGGGAAGAGCGGGGTCAGTAATCGATCAGAACGGACAGATCGGTCTCGGCCCACCGCTCCCCGACACCGGTGAGCGACACCTCCCGGACATCGGCGACATCGCCCGTCTCGTCGCAGGAGAGGCCGTCGCCGCCCTCTGCACGGGAGATCACGATGTGCAGCCGGTCCTCGGACAGCTCCTCGACCCGCCCCTCCCCCCACTCCACGACCACCACCGAGTCCGGCAGCGAGACGTCCAGATCGAGGTCCTCCATCTCCTCCAGCCCACCGCCCAGCCGGTAGGCGTCCACATGGACCAGCGGCGGCCCGGCCACGAGCGAGGGGTGCACCCGGGCGATGACGAAGGTCGGGGAGGTGACCGCGCCCCGCACCCCGAGGCCCTCGCCGAGCCCTCGGGTGAGCGTCGTCTTGCCCGCGCCCAGCTGTCCGCTGAGCAGCAGCAGGTCACCCGGGCGCAGCAGCCCCGCGAGGCGCCGGCCCAGCTCCCGCATGCGGTCCGGGGTCGCGACGGTGAGGTGGACGTTGGTGGTCATACCCGGGGCTTCCGCTTCCATACCGGTCGATGGTACGGGGAAGCCGCAGGGCTCAGCCGTTCCCCGCGCGCCGGTCTCGGAAGCCCTCGTACTGCGTCGCCCGGACCAGTAGTTCCAACAGCTGGGCGGTCACCGTCTCCGGACGCTCCAGCATGACCAGATGCCCGGCGTCCGGTACGAGCACCAGTTCGGCCCCGGTGAGCAGCCCCACGATGGCCGCACCGTGGTCGCTGGGCGTGACCAGGTCGAGCTCACCGGCGAGCACCAGCACCGGCAGCCCGGCGAGCGCTCCCAGCTCTCCGGTCTTGTCGTGCTCCTGGAAGGCCGGGTAGAACTCCGCGGCCACCTCGATCCGGGTGGACTCGATCATCCGCTCGGCGAACCGGGCCACCGCGGGGTCGACGTCCCGGGCACTGAACGAGTAGTGCTTGATGAGCCCGGCGAACAGGTCCGCGGTCATCCGCCGGCCCCGTTCCAGCACCGCGGCCCGGGAGCCGAGCAGCTTGAACACCCCGGGCAGCAGCCGCCGCAGCGCGTTCACACCGGCCACCGGCAGCCCGTAGTTGACCTGCCCGAGGTCGCCGGCCGAGGTCCCGACGAGGGCGGCCCCCAGCACCCGCCGGCGCACGTAGTCCGGGTAGTGGGCGGCGAGCGCCATCACCGTCATCCCACCCATCGAGTGGCCGACCAGGACGACCGGTCCGTCCGGCACCGCGGCGTCCAGCACCGCCTTCAGGTCCCGGCCGAGCTGGTCGATGGTGACCGGGGCGCCGGCGCGCTGGGCCGCCCCGCGCTCGGAGCGGCCGTGGCTGCGCTGGTCCCAGTAGACGGCCCGGACGAGTCCGCGCAGTGCGGCGCGCTGGAAGTGCCAGGAGTCCTGGTTGAGGCAGAAGCCGTGGCAGAAGACGACGGTGACGGGCCGTCCGCGGAGGGGCCGGTGCCGCGGGTCGGCCGCCCGAGCGGGGTGCTGACCGGCGTCCTCGATCTCGTCGATCTCGTAGTGCAGCTCGGTGCCGTCGTCGGCGACCGCCCGTCCCGGTGCGCCGCGCAGGGTGCCGTAGGTATCGGAGCCGTCCGGGGCGCGCCGCGCCTCCTCCCGCCGGCCGGTCCGCTCGGCCGTCAGCCGCTCCACCACCGCGCCCGCCACCGCCGCGGCGGCCAGCACCCCGACCACGGCGCCCGCGATGCCCGCACCGCGCCACCGGTGGGCACCGAACGGTCCGGCGCCGGCGGGCGGTTCAGCCATCGGCGGACTGCCCCCCGGCTCCCTCGTCACCGGTCGGCCCCTCCCCCAGGTAGACCCGCGGCACCCGGGCTCCGATCCGGGTGACGATCTCGTAGCCGATGGTGCCCGTGGCCCGGGCCCAGTCCTCCGCCGTCGGCTCCCCCCGGTCTCCTGGGCCGAAGAGCAACGCGGGCTCGCCGGCCCGGGCGGTGTCGCCGCCCAGGTCGACGGAGAACTGGTCCATCGCGACCAGCCCCGCGATCTGCCGCCACTTGCCGCCGACGAGCAGCGGTCCGCAACCCGAGGCGTGCCTCGGGATCCCGTCGGCGTAGCCGAGCGGCACCAGCGCCAGTGTGGTCTCCCCCGGGGTCAGGTAGCGGTGCCCGTAGCCCACGCCCTGGCCGCCCGGCACCCGCTTCACCAGCGCCAGCCGGGCGGAGAGGGTCATCACCGGCCGGAGCCCGAGCTCGGCCGGCCGACCCAGCAGCGGACCGGGGGCCAGCCCGTAGACGGCGATCCCCGTCCGCACCAGGTCGAAGTGCGCGTCCGGACGGGTCAGCAGGGCCGCCGAGTTGCTGATGTGGCGCACCTCTGGGCGCAGCCCGATCCGTTCGGCGGTCTCCAGCGCCTGCCGGAAGACCGCGAGTTGGGCGTCGGTGGCGGGGTGTTCCGGCTCGTCGGCGCAGGCGAGGTGGGACCAGACGCCGGTCACCCGCAGGACGCCCTCCTCCTCCGCGGTCAGGGCCGCCGAGGCTAGTTGGGGCCAGTCCTCCGGGGCGCAGCCGTTCCGGCCCAGCCCGGTGTCGATCTTCAGGTGCACCCTGGCGGGGCGCCGGCAGGCACGGGCGGCGGCCACGACCTCGCGCAGCGCCCACATCCCGCTCACCGAGACGTCGACATCTGCCTCGATCGCCGCCTGCCAGGGGCCTCCGGGGGTCCAGAGCCAGCACATCAGCCGGCCGCGGTCCCCGCCGGCCCGCAGCGCCAGCGCTTCCTCCGGGGTCGCGGTGCCGAGCCAGTCCGCACCGGCCTGCCGGGCGGCGCGGGCGCAAGGCAGCACGCCGTGGCCGTAGGCGTCGGCCTTCACCACGGCCATCAGCTGTGCCTCCGGGGCCCGACCGCGCAGCGCCCGGACGTTGGCTCGGAGCGCGGCGAGGTCCACCTCGGCGCGGGCCCGCATCGGTTGTCCGTTCATCCAGATCAGTGTCTCACCGGAGTACGGAGTCGGCCTGTGTTGGCACCGGGTGGAGCTGTTCTGCCGCCTCCCGGTAGGGCGGTAGGGGCCCGTGCGGCCTCCGGCCGTGGGTGCCTGGACGGCTGGAACGCCTGCCCCGCGGCTCACCTCAGAGGTTCCGCCAAGGCCCCGGGCACTCCTCCCGGCCGTTCCCGGGGAGCTCCGTGGGCCGTCCCACTCACCTGCTCGGCACAGCGCGTTCGCCGGCGGGCTCGCCGTCCGGGGCGCCGGTGTTATGGCCGCTTGCCCCAGAGGAACACCGGATCGTTCACTTCCAGTACGTCCCAGAGCCGTTCGGCGTCGGTGTAGGCGAGGTTCACACAGCCGTGTGAGCCGCCGCCCGGGTCGAAGATGTTCCCGTAGACCCCGTGGAAGGCCTCACCGTCGTCGAAGAACTGGGCGAACGGCATGGGGGTCTCGTAGATCGAGGAGACATGCTGCTTGTTGCGCCAGTAGACCTGGTGCCTCCCGGTGCGGGTCTCGTGGTCGGGCATGCCGGTGCGGACCGACACCGGGCCGAAGACGACGTCTCCGCCGCGCTGCACCCACATCAGCTGACGCGTCAGGTCCACACAGGCGATCCTGGTGTCCGGCGCCTCCGGACACCGCCGGCCGGCGTTCGGCTCCTTCTTCGCCCGGGCCAGCCGGGCCCGGCCCCAGCTGGTCGGCCCGGCGAAGCCGATGGCCGGCTGGATGCCCTCCGCCAACTGCCAGTCGCGGATGGCGCGGCAGTCGCCCGGTGACTGCACGCCGTCCGGACGCAGCCGCAGGAACTCCTCCACCTCCCGCTGGTAGGGGCCGGTCCTCCCGGTGCACTGCTCGGGTCGGGCCCTGCCCGGCGCGGCCTGCACCTCCGCCGGCGGCACGTACTCGACGAGTCGGGCGGCCGCCCCCTTCGGCTCCGGCGGCACGGCTTCGGCGCGGCGGCTGTCCCGGGGCTGGGGCGGCAGCGCCTGGTCGGGGGTGTCGACGGTGTGCCGGAAACGGGTCTCCGGCAGCCCGGGCACCAGCTTCTCCAGCGGCACCGGAGCGCTGGCGACGGGCTTCGGCCGGTCAGCCGCCACCGCCTTCTCGGCGGCCTTCCCGGTCTGCCAGGCCAGTGGTGCGTCAGCGGCCGCCGTGCCACCGATGATCAGCAGTGGCAGCAGCACCGCGAAGACTATCGGCCTTCGCTCCCGCTCCCCTTCTCGCACCGCAGGGCCCATGGCGGATCCGTCCTTTTCCCCGGCCGCGGTGGCCCGCGGCGAACAAACCAGAACGGAACAGCACTCCCGCCGCCGCGCGACCGACACGCCGTCCGACCCCTGAGATCACCCGGTCGCCGTACCGGGATCACCCGGGTGCCCGGGGCCGGTTTCAGGAGAGGTGCACCTCGCGCCAGGCGTCCGAGAGACGGTCGGCGACATCCATCGCGGAGACCGGCCCCGGGGTCCGGCCCGCCGCGAACCGTCCGGCCAGGCCGTGCAGATAGGCCGCGGCCGCCCCCGCCTCCCGCGCGTCGAGCCCGGCCGCCAGCAGCGAGCCGGCCAGCCCGGAGAGGACGTCACCGCTGCCGGCGGTCGCCAGCCAGCCGGTCCCGGTGGGATTCGCCAGCACCGGCCCCTCCGATCCCGCCACCAGCCCGTCCGCTCCGGCGACCAACGTGGTGGAGCCCTTCAGCAGCACCGTCGCACCGTACTCCGCCGCCAGTCGGCGGACCGAGGCGAGACGCGCCGACTCCGCCTCCTCCCGGGCCACCCCCAGCAGTGCCGCCGCCTCCCCGGCGTGCGGGGTCAGCAGCGTCTGCGCCGTCCGCTCGCGGAGCCGTTCCCGCTCCAGCAGGCGCAGCGCGTCGGCGTCCACCAGCACCGGTACGGAGGAGGCCAGCACCTGCTCCAGGGCCTGGCGCCCGCCCGGGTCGTCCCCCAGCCCCGGCCCGATCACCCAGGCCTGGACGCGGCCCGCCTCGGCGGGCGGTCCCGGGTGCACCAGCGTCTCCGGGAAGCGGGCGATCACCGCATCCGCCCCCGGTCCCACGTACCGCACCGCCCCGGCGCCGCCCCGCAGCGCCCCGGCCACCGCGAGTACCGCGGCCCCCGGATAGCGCGCGGAGCCGGCCACCACACCCACCACCCCGCGCCGGTACTTGTCGCTCTCCGCTCCGGGCACCGGCAACAGCCGGGCCACATCGGCGTGCTGCGGGGCGACGAGCTCGGGCCGCGGTGGCAGGTACGGGCCGAGCCCGATGTCCACCAGCCGCAGCGCGCCGGCGTGGGCGGCGCCCGGGTCGACGAGCAGGCCGGGCTTGTACGCGCCGAAGGTGACGGTGGCGTCGGCCCGCACCGCGGGCCCCGTCACCTCGCCGCTCCCGGCGTCCACACCGCTCGGCAGGTCGACGGCGACGATCCGGGCCGCGGACCGCTGGGCCGAGCGCGCCAACGGCTCGGCGTCCGCCCGCAGCCCGCCCCGGCCGCCGATGCCCACGATCCCGTCGACCACCAGGTGGGCGCGGTCGATCAGCTTCCCGGAGCCGGCCGGCGGCCCGGCCCTGCCGCCCGCAGCCCGCAGGGCGGCGAGCCCGCCGCGGTGCGTCCGGTCCGGTTTGAGCAGCACCGCGGTGACGGAGGCGCCGCGCCGGGCCAGCCGAGCGCCGGCGTACAGCGCGTCACCGCCGTTGTCCCCGCTGCCCACCAGCAGGACCACTCTGGCCCCGTAGACCCTGGGAAGGAGGTCGCAGCAGGCCGCGGCGAGTCCGGCGGCCGCCCGCCGCATCAACTCCCCCTCCGGCAGCCGGGCCATCAACTCCCGCTCGGCCGCCCGTACCGTCTCCACGCCGTAGGCAGTCCTCATGCGACCAGTCTGGTCGGCCCGGCCGACGACAGCAGCTCGACTCACCCCTCCGCGATCACCACGGCCGAGGCCACCCCGGCGTCGTGGCTCAGGGAGACGTGCCAACCCCGCACCCCCAGCTCGGCCGCCCGCGCGGCCACCGTCCCTCGCACCCGCAACCGGGGCTGCCCGTTCTCCTCGGTCAGCACCTCGGCGTCCGTCCAGCGCAGCCCCTTCGGCGCGCCGAGCGACTTGGCGAGCGCCTCCTTGGCCGCGAAGCGGGCCGCCAGGGACGCCGCTCCCCGCCGTTCACCGCTGGGCAGCGTCAGCTCGCCCGCCACGAAGAGCCGGTGGGCCAGCCCCGGTGTGCGTTCCAGCGCCGCGGCGAAGCGGTCGATCTCGGCGACGTCGATCCCCACCCCCACGATCACTCGACGGTCACCGACTTCGCCAGGTTCCGCGGCTGGTCCACCTCGTTCCCCCGGGCGGTGGCCAACTCGCAGGCGAAGACCTGCAGCGGCACCGAGGCCACCAGCGGTTGCAGCAGCGTCGGGGTGGCCGGGACCCGGATCAGGTGGTCCGCGTAGGGGACGACCGACTCGTCGCCCTCCTCGGCCACCACGATGGTCCGGGCCCCCCGCGCCCTGATCTCCTGGATGTTCGAGACGATCTTGTCGTGCAGCACCGACCGCCCGCGCGGCGAGGGCACGACGACCACCACCGGCAGGTCCTCCTCGATCAGCGCGATCGGCCCGTGCTTGAGCTCCCCCGCGGCGAAGCCCTCGGCGTGCATGTAGGCCAGTTCCTTGAGCTTCAGCGCGCCTTCGAGCGCCACCGGATAGCCGACGTGCCGCCCCAGGAACAGTACGGTCCTCTTGTCCGCCAGGCCGCGCGCCAGCTCGCGCACCGGCTCCATGGTGCCGAGCACCTGCTCCACCTGGGTGCCGATCTCCGACAGCTCCCGGACCACCGAGCGGATCTCGTCACCCCATTTGGTGCCGCGTACCTGACCGAGGTAGAGCGCCACCAGGTAGCAGGCGACGAGCTGGGTGAGGAAGGCCTTGGTGGAGGCGACCGCGATCTCCGGACCGGCGTGCGTGTAGAGCACCGCGTCCGACTCCCGGGGGATGGTCGATCCGTTGGTGTTGCAGATGGCGAGCACCTTCGCGCCCTGTTCCCGGGCGTGCCGCAGCGCCATCAGGGTGTCCATGGTCTCGCCCGACTGGCTGATCGCCACCACGAGGGTCCGGGTGTCCAGGATCGGGTCCCGGTAGCGGAACTCGCTGGCGAGTTCGGTCTCACAGGGCACCCGGGTCCAGTGCTCGATCGCGTACTTGGCGATCATCCCGGCGTGGAAGGCGGTACCGCAGGCCACGATGACGACCTTCTCCACCTCGCGCAGCACCCCGGCCGGGATCCGCACCTCGTCTAGGAGCAGCGCCCCGGAGGCGTCGATCCGCCCGAGCAGGGTGTCCGCCACCGCCTTCGGCTGCTCGGCGATCTCCTTGAGCATGAAGTAGTCGTAGCCGGCCTTCTCGGCCGCCGAGGCGTCCCAGTCGACGTGGTACTCCCGCACCTCGGCCGGCCGGCCGTCGAAGTCCGTCACCGTGACCGCCCCGCGCCGCACCTCGACGACCTGGTCCTGCCCGAGTTCGATCGCCTCCCGGGTGTGCTCGATGAAGGCGGCGACGTCCGAGGCGAGGAACGCCTCGTCGTTCCCCACCCCCACCACCAGCGGGGAGTTCCGGCGGGCGCCGACCACCACGTCCGGCTCGTCGGCGTGCACCGCGACGAGGGTGAAGGCGCCCTCCAGCAGCCGGCAGACGTTCCGCATCGCCTCGGCGAGGTCGCCGCATGAGGAGAACTCCTCGGCGAGCAGGTGGGCCGCCACCTCGGTGTCGGTCTCCGAACTCAGCCGATGGCCCCGAGCGGTGAGTTCCGCGCGGAGTTCGGCGAAGTTCTCGATGATGCCGTTGTGCACCACGCTGACCCGGCCCGAGTTGTCGAGGTGCGGATGGGCGTTGGCGTCGTTGGGCGCGCCGTGGGTGGCCCAGCGGGTGTGGCCGATGCCGGTGCCGCCGCTCGGCAGCGGCCGGTCGGCCAGCGCCTTCTCCAGGTTGGCGAGTTTGCCGGCCTTCTTCGCCGAGGCGAGTCCCCCGTCGGATAGCACGGCCACTCCCGCCGAGTCGTAGCCGCGGTACTCGAGCCTCTTCAGGCCGGCGATGACGATGTCGAGGGCCGACCGCCCTCCCACGTAACCAACGATTCCGCACATGATCGCAGCCTACGGCCCCAGCCCCGGGCAACCGGTCAGTGCCCGCGCGCGATCCGCTCCATGGCCTCCTGGATGGTGGCCAGGTACTCCACCTCCTCGCACCGCGGCTTGCTGCCGGGTTCGTACATGTCCAGGCAGTCCGCGAGGTCCTCCGGGAGGTCCTCGTCCGGCAGCTCGTCGGCGAGGTCGCCGTGGACCACCCCGACCGTGGCGGCGCGGTCACCGCGGAGCCCCGCCGCCTCGTACACCGAGGGTCTCCCTCGGCGGCGTATCAGGTTAGTCAGACGTATGGACATGCGGATCCTTAGCGGCCGTGGTGGATCCGGGCGTGACGGCTCGGGCCGCCCACCCCGGAAAGGGGTCCCCCAATGGGCGGACAGTAACCCCGATCAGTCGAAAGTAATAGACATACGATCGATTCGGGACAGCTTCACGGCTTCCGGCCGCCCGGCCGGGCGGCCGCGGCCGGAGCCCGCCGACTGTACGGTCCGCCGCTCCACCTGCCGCGACGCCCGTCGCGGCGGCCGCTCCGGATCAGCCCAGGGCCGACTTCACCACGTCCGCCAGCCGTTCCCCGACCGACCGCGCCTGCTCGATGTCGGGGGCCTCCACCATCACCCGCACCAGCGGCTCGGTGCCGGAGGGGCGCAGCAGCACCCGCCCGGTGGCGCCCAGCTCCCGCTCCGCCTCCGTGACCGCCGCTGCCAGCTCGGCCGAGCTGGCCACCCGGGTCTTGTCCACGTCCGGCACGTTGATCAGCACCTGGGGCAGGCGCTCCATGGCGGCGGCCAGCTCGGCCAGCGGCCGGCCGGTGGCCGCGATCCGGGCCGCGAGCATCAGCCCGGTGAGGGTGCCGTCACCGGTGGTGGCGTGGTCAAGGATGATCACGTGGCCGGACTGCTCCCCGCCGAGCGCGAAGCCCTCCTCCTTCATCGCCTCCAGGACGTAGCGGTCGCCGACCGCGGTCTGCCGCAGCTCGATCCCCTCGCGTTCCAGCGCGAGTTTGAAACCCAGGTTGGACATGACGGTGGCGACGACGGTGTTCTTCCGGAGCCGGCCGCCGTCCCGCATGGCGAGGGCGAGGACGGTCAGGATCTGGTCCCCGTCGACCTCCTGGCCGGACGCGTCGACGGCGAGGCAGCGGTCGGCGTCACCGTCGTGGGCGATCCCCAGGTCGGCGCCGTTCTCGACCACGGCGGCCTTGAGGAGGTCCAGATGGGTGGATCCGCAGCCGTCGTTGATGTTGAGCCCGTCCGGGTCGGCCGCGATGGTGACGACCTCCGCCCCGGCACGTGCGAAGGCCTCCGGGGAGACCCGGGAGGCGGCGCCGTTCGCCTCGTCCAGTACGACCTTGAGGCCGTCGAGCCGGTTGGGCAGCACGCCGATCAGGTGGGCGACGTAGTTGTCGAAGCCCTCGTCGTAGGTACGGACCCGGCCCACGCCCGTGCCTGTCGGCCGGTCCCAGGGCTGCCCGCCTCGGTGGGCGGCGTACCGGGTCTCGATACGGTCCTCGAGTTCGTCGGCGAGCTTCTGCCCGCCCCGGGCGAAGAACTTGACGCCGTTGTCGGGCATCGGGTTGTGGCTCGCCGAGAGCATCACGCCGAGGTCGGCGCCCAGCGCGCCGGTGAGATACGCCACCGCCGGGGTGGGCAGCACACCGACGCGCAGGACGTCCACGCCAGCGCTGGCCAGGCCCGCCACGACGGCGGACTCCAGGAACTCTCCGGAGGCGCGCGGGTCGCGTCCCACCACTGCGGTGGGCCGGTGGCCCTCGAAGGTTCCTGTCTCGGCGAGCACATGTGCCGCCGCGACCGACAGTCCGAGCGCGAGCTCAGCCGTGAGGTCCGCGTTGGCGACACCGCGCACTCCGTCCGTGCCGAAGAGTCGTCCCACTGGTCTCCTCCGAGTTCCTTCGAAATTGCAAGTTTTTGAGCGTGTTCTGTCTGTATACGCTCGGGACCCTGAATAAACGAACGCCCCGGCAGCACCGAATGTGCCGCCGGGGCGGTTCGTGAGAAAAACGCGAGCGGGTCAGCGCTTGCTGTACTGCGGGGCCTTACGGGCCTTCTTCAGACCGGCCTTCTTACGCTCCACGGCGCGGGCGTCCCGGCTGAGGAAGCCGGCCTTCTTCAGCGGACCGCGGTTGTTGTCGACGTCCGCCTCGTTGAGCGCGCGGGCCACGCCCAGCCGCAGCGCACCGGCCTGGCCGGACACGCCGCCGCCGCTGATCCGGGCGATCACGTCGTAGCGGTCGTCGAGCTCCAGCACCTTGAACGGCTCGTTGACCGCCTGCTGGTGCACCTTGTTCGGGAAGTAGCCCTCAAGGCTGCGCCCGTTGATCTTCCACTGGCCGCTGCCCGGCACGATGCGCACCCGGGCGATGGCGTTCTTGCGCCGCCCCAGACCGGCGGCGGGCTGCGGGTCGCCGAAGCGGGAGGCCAGGGACTCGGAGGTGTACTCCTCCACGTCCGGGGTCTCGAAGGTCTCCACGACCTCGTCGGCGACGGGGGTCTCTGCGGTGGTCTCGGCCACGATTCTCCTCAGATTCTTTTCGTCTAGGGGGTGGCCGGGACTACTGCGCGACCTGGGTGATCTCGAACGGGACCGGCTGCTGAGCGCCGTGCGGGTGCTCGGGACCCGCGTAGACCTTCAGCTTCGAGAAGACCTGACGGCCCAGGGAGTTCTTCGGGAGCATGCCCTTGATGGCCTTCTCCACGGCCTTCTCGGGCTTCTTCTCAAGCAGCTCGTCGTAGCGGATGGACCGCAGACCACCCGGGTAGCCGGAGTGGCGGTAGGCGAGCTTCTGGGTCCGCTTGTTACCGGAAAGGTGCACCTTGTCGGCGTTGATGATGATGACGAAGTCACCAGCGTCAACGTGCGGCGCGTACACCGGCTTGTGCTTCCCCCGGAGGAGGGTGGCGGCCTGGGAGGCCAGACGGCCCAGGACGACGTCGGAGGCGTCGATGACGTACCACTGACGCTGGACGTCTCCGGGCTTGGGGCTGAACGTACGCACGGTCGTAGCCTTCGCTTCTTCAGTGATGGGGTCTCCTCGGGCTCGGTTGAGCCAAGGGGACGGGTCCTGACAAGGCCACCCGGACGATCACGCCAGCCCTGGCAGCACGGGTGACGCATGCCCGGTTGTCTGCCACTGGCCATCGGCCCGGTGATCCGGCGTAAGGGCCCCTCACGTGAGATAGAGCAAGCCGATACGCATAACGAAACCGCAGAGTACCGGCCCGCACCCATCCGGGTCAAAACACGTCACCGGGGGATCCGGCCGACCGGAAGCCCGGGGGAGCCCCGCTCCACCACCGGCGACCGCCTCCGCACCCCGGCCGAGGGCCCGGACCGCTCTCCGCGCGGCGAGGCTCCCCCGGCTGTCATCCTGCGCCTGCCGGGGATGACGGGACAGCCCTTAGGATGCGCGCCATGAGCTTTGGGCATGCGGGGCCGCACGGTCCCGGGGGATCGGGCGGTCCGACACCGGACTGGGGAGCGCTGGCGGAGCAGGCCGAGCGCCGCGGCAGGCGCCGCCGGCGACTGCTGATCGGCGGCGGGGCGCTCGCCACCGCCGCGGTGGCCGCGATCGTCGCGACCGCCGTGGTCCGCTCCGGTCAGGGAGACGACAAGCCCCACACCCTGCCCACCGCGGAGTCCGCGCCACCGGACGAGCCGGAGCAGCCGGATCCGTCGTTCTCGGACGTCAGCCCGCCCGCCCCGCCGGACCCGCGGGACTTCCTCTCCGACGCGAAGCGGGACACCGCGCCGCTCAACGCCGAGAACCTCTTCCCGTCGGACAAGATCGTCAGCAACGGCCGCTCCTACGCCCAGGGCGCCACCGGCTCCACCCAGAACTGCCCGTCGGCCGCCTCGGTCACCCTCGGTGCCACGCTCTCCGGCAACGGCTGCACCCAGGTCATCCGGGCGACGTACTTCGCCAAGGGGGTGGCGGTCACGGTCGGGGTCGCCGTCTTCGACACCGAGAGCCAGGCCAGCAAGGTCAAGAAGAAGGCGTCGGGCAACATCCGGCCGCTCGCCGGGGACGGCGTCGCGGCCTTCTGCCAGCAGACCGCCTGCCGGCTGACCACCAACGCCATCGGCCGCTACGCCTACTTCACCGTCTCCGGATACACCTCCGGCCAGCCGGTGCCCGCCGCGGACACCGAGGCCCGGCAGGCCGGGACGGACGTCGCCGACTACACCTTCAGCAGGATCGTCGAGCGCGGGGAGGCCCAGGCCTCGGCGGCCGCCACGGCCGGCGACTGAGCGCCGCCCCGGACGCTCCCCCACCGCCCCCGGGGAGCGCGGCGGGACTGCACCGGCCCCGGGTCAACAGCACCCCGCCGCACCGTCCGGTTCCCCGGGCAGCGTCCGCCTGTTCCGGGCCGCGAGGTTCCGGGCCGCCAGTCGGTCGTCCGGGGGGTAGCCGACCTCCTCCAGGGTGAGCCCGTGCGGCCGGACGACGTTCACCGCCGAGTGGCGGACCCGCCCGGCCAGCACCTGACCGGGGAAGGCGACCGGCCGGTGCCCGTCCCCCACCAGCAGCAGCGCCCCGACCAGCGCGCGGACCATGTTGTGGCAGAAGGCGTCGGCCCGCACCGTGGCGACGGCCAGGCCGGCGTCCTCAAGGCCCGCGGCCGGCCGCTCCCAGTGCAGGTCGAGCAGGGTCCGGATGGTGGTCGCGCCCTCCCGCTTCTTGCAGTAGGCCGCGAAGTCGTGCTCCCCGACCAGGCTGGCGGCCGCCGCGTTCATCAGCTCGACGTCCACCGGGCGATCGTGCCAGAGCACGTGCCCGCGCCGTATCGGATCCACCCCGCCGGGGTGGTCGCTCACCCGGTAGGCATAACGCCGCCAGACCGCGGAGAAGCGGGCGTCGAAGTGCGGCGGGGCCTCGGTGACCTTCCGGACCCGGATGTCCTGCGGCAGCTTCCCGGCGAGCCGGCGCAGCAGTTTCCCGCCGTGCTCGGCCCAGACCTCCGCGGGGAGGTCCGCATGGGCGACCTGCCCCCGCGCGTGCACCCCGGAATCGGTACGCCCGGCGACCGTCAGCTCCACCGGCTCCGGCAGCCGGAGCACCGTCCGCAGCGCGCTCTCCAGCTCTCCCTGGACGGTCCGCCGCTCCCGCTGGCGCGCCCAGCCGGAGAAGTCCTTGCCGTCGTAGGCCAGGTCGAGGCGGACCCGTACCAGCCCGGGCCCCACGTCGTCGGTCACCGGTCGTTCCTCCATGCTCTCGAAGCGGGGTGCCCAGGGGTCTCCAGCCGAACGGGCCCGCTCCGGATGATCCGGAGCGGGCCCGTCGAGTTCAGCCGTCGCCGGCTGGGAACACCCTGCTCAGGCGTCCTTCTGCTCAGCCGCGTCCTCATCGGCCGCGGGAGCCTCGGCGGCCTCGTCCTTCTTGAGGTCCGCGAGCGCCGCGTCACCGGCGGCGTCCTTGGCCGAGCGCTTGGTGGCGGCCTCGGCCTCGCCCACCGCCTCCTGCTGCACGGTCAGTGCCTCGACCAGCTCGATGACGGCCATCGGGGCGTTGTCGCCACGACGGCTGCCGATCTTGGTGATCCGGGTGTAGCCACCCGGCCGGTTCTCGTAGCGCGGGCCGATCTCGGTGAAGAGGGTGTGCACGACCCCCTTGTCCCGGATGGTCGCCAGCACCTGGCGGCGGTTGTGAAGGTCACCCTTCTTCGCCTTGGTGATCAGGCGCTCGGCGACCGGACGCAGCCGACGGGCCTTGGCCTCGGTGGTGGTGATCCGCCCGTGCTCGAACAGCGAGGTGGCGAGGTTCGCCAGCATCATCCGCTCGTGCGAGGGGCTGCCGCCCATCCGGGCGCCCTTGGCGGGCTTCGGCATAGTGACTTCTCCTTGTGATCTGCACCGGCCGTATCAGGTACCGGTGTCAGTTTCCGAGCGAGCGTGTGCCCGCCGGAGGTTCATGGCCGACCGCGGTCGGCTCAGTACTGCTCGGTCTCCACGAAGCCCGAGTCCGAGTCGTCCTCGGCCCCGAAGGCGTCAGCCGCGGCGGTGGGGTCGAATCCGGGAGGGCTGTCCTTGAGCGCCAGGCCCATGCCGGCCAGCTTCGCCTTGACCTCGTCGATCGACTTCGCACCGAAGTTGCGGATGTCGAGCAGGTCCGCCTCGCTGCGAGCCACCAGCTCGCCCACCGAGTGGATGCCCTCGCGCTTGAGGCAGTTGTACGACCGGACGGTGAGCTCCAGCTCCTCGATCGGCAGCGCCAGATCGGCCGCGAGCGCGGCGTCCGTCGGCGACGGGCCCATGTCGATGCCCTCGGCGTCGATGTTGAGCTCGCGCGCCAGGCCGAAGAGCTCCACCAGGGTCTTGCCCGCGGACGCCATGGCGTCCCGCGGCCGCATGGCCTGCTTGGTCTCGACGTCGACGATCAGCTTGTCGAAGTCGGTGCGCTGCTCGACACGGGTCGCCTCGACCTTGTAGGTGACCTTGAGCACCGGGCTGTAGATGGAGTCCACCGGGATCCGGCCGATCTCCTGGCCCACCTGCTTGTTCTGCACCGCGGAGACGTAGCCGCGGCCACGCTCGACGGTCAGCTCCATCTCCAGCTTGCCCTTGCCGTTGAGGGTGGCGAGGAGCAGGTCCGGGTTGTGGACCTCGACACCGGCGGGCGGCGCGATGTCCGCCGCGGTGACCGCACCCGGGCCCTGCTTGCGCAGGTACATCACGACCGGCTCGTCGTGCTCCGAGGAGACGACCAGCTGCTTGATGTTGAGGATGAGGTCGGTGACGTCCTCCTTGACGCCCGGCACGGTGCTGAACTCGTGCAGCACCCCGTCGATCCGGATGCTGGTGACGGCCGCTCCGGGGATGGAGGAGAGCAGCGTACGCCGGAGCGAGTTGCCCAGGGTGTAGCCGAAGCCGGGCTCCAGCGGCTCGATCACGAACCGGGAGCGGTATTCGTCGACGACCTCTTCGGTCAGCGACGGGCGCTGAGCGATCAGCATGAAATGAACTCCTTCAGTCTTCGGCACCCGCTATTTGATGCCGGACTCGTGGGCTCTCGGCCCGTGTCGGCGCCGCGGTGGAATACCCCGGCCCCGGGTGCGCGGACGGTCGCGCCCGCGCACGATGCTCCAAGGATACGGGCGGTACGGCCCGAGTGGACCGCACCGCCCGCCTTGCCGCTTCCTACTGCCAGGTAATGGTTACTTGGAGTAGAGCTCGACGATCAGCTGCTCCTGCACCTGGGTGTCGATCGCCTGGCGCTCCGGCATGCTGTGCACGAGGATGCGCATCTTCGCCGGCACGGCCTCGAGCCAGGCCGGAACGGTGCGCTCGCCGGCCTCCGCACGAGCGACCACGAACGGGGTCAGCTCGAGGGAGCCCTTGCGGACCTCGATGATGTCGTTCACGGACACCCGGGCCGACGGGATGTCGGTCTTGCGTCCGTTGACCTGGATGTGACCGTGCTTGACCAGCTGACGGGCGTGGTCGCGGGACTTGGCGAAGCCCGCCCGGTAGACCACGTTGTCCAGTCGGGTCTCGAGGATGCGCAGCAGGTTCTCGCCGGTCTTGCCCTGCTTGCGGTTCGCCTCCTCGAAGTAACCCCGGAACTGCTTCTCAAGGACACCGTAGATACGAGCGGCCTTCTGCTTCTCGCGCTTCTGCAGCAGGTACTCGCTGTCCTTGGTGCGCCCGCGACCGTGCTCACCCGGGGGGTAAGGACGGATCTCGATCGGGCACTTCGCGCTCTCGCACTTGCTCCCCTTGAGGAAGAGCTTCTGCTTCTCCCGACGGCAACGCTTGCAGTCGGCCCCGGTGTAACGCGCCATTTTGTCTTGTCTCCTACTTCAGCTGAATCAGACGCGGCGGCGCTTGGGCGGGCGGCATCCGTTGTGCGGGGTGGGGGTGACGTCCTGGATCGAGCCCACTTCCAGGCCGGTGGCCTGGAGGGAGCGGATCGCGGTCTCCCGACCGGAACCCGGGCCCTTGACGAAGACGTCGACCTTGCGCATGCCGTGCTCCTGCGCCCGACGGGCGGCCGACTCGGCGGCCATCTGCGCGGCGTACGGGGTGGACTTGCGCGAGCCCTTGAAGCCGACGTGGCCGGCCGAGGCCCAGGAGATCACGTTGCCCGTGGGGTCGGTGATCGAGACGATGGTGTTGTTGAACGTGCTCTTGATGTGAGCGTGCCCGTGGGCGACGTTCTTCTTCTCCTTGCGGCGCACCTTCTTGGTGCCCGCCGTACGGCTCTTCGGAGGCATACTTCGAAACTCCTGTGGAGGTGGTCGGTCCTACACGCGGACCGCGTTGGCGTGCGGATTTCCGTGGGTTCGTCAGGAGGCCCGCACAGCGCCCGGTGAGGACTACTTCTTGCCCGGCTTCTTCTTGCCGGCGATCGCGCGACGCGGACCCTTGCGGGTACGGGCGTTGGTGTGGGTGCGCTGGCCGTGCACCGGCAGACCGCGGCGGTGCCGCAGCCCCTGGTAGCAGCCGATCTCGACCTTGCGACGGATGTCGGCCTGGATCTCGCGACGGAGGTCACCCTCGGTCTTGAAGTTGGCCTCGACGTAGTTGCGGATCTGCAGCAGGTCGTCTTCGGTGAGGTCGCGGACCCTGGTGTCCGGGCTCACACCGGTCTTCGCCAGGGTCTCCTGGGCACGGGTGCGCCCGATGCCGAAGACATAGGTGAGGGCGACCTCGACGCGCTTGTCGCGCGGGAGGTCGACGCCTTCAAGGCGTGCCATCTATTGGCTCCTGATCGCTTTCGGAGGTCTTCCGCAGCACCTCTCCCGGTCCGGCCGTCGCCGGCCGTGAGCCAGGTCCCCGGCCTCCTCCGGGGGTGTCATCCCCGCGCGGACGCGGGGACGGGTGACTGCGTATGTACGTATCGTGCGTCGCGCGAAGAACTGCGGGTGCAGGTCCTGCTTCAGCCCTGGCGCTGCTTGTGGCGCAGGTTGTCGCAGATGACCATGACCCGGCCGTGACGGCGGATCACCTTGCACTTGTCGCAGATCTTCTTGACGCTCGGCTTGACCTTCATGGGATGTGAGGTTCTCCGGGTCATGCCGCGGCTCCGCGGAGCGGGGCGACGGCGATCTACTTGTAGCGGTAGACGATCCGGCCGCGCGTCAGGTCGTAGGGGGAGAGCTCCACCACGACCCGGTCGTCCGGGAGGATCCGGATGTAGTGCATCCGCATCTTCCCGCTGATGTGCGCGAGGACCTTGTGACCGTTCTGGAGTTCCACCTTGAACATCGCGTTCGGCAGAGACTCGATCACGGTGCCCTCGATCTCGATGGCACCTTGCTTCTTGGCCACGCTTCGCCTTTCGAATCGGCTACCTTGGTCGACTCCCGACGTGATCCCCGCACGACTGGGAAGATCCGGACGTACAGATGTACTGAACCCACCGGAAGAGCGCACGGGCAGGCGAGAGCCGAAGCGTAAGTCTACGCGACGACCTCTGGAATGACGAATCAGGGATGTTTCCCACCGCCGGAGATCCTTAAGCGCCCTTCCCCCAACGGGTACCCGGCGGAACCGGCCGCCTACCGATCCGGAGCGGGTCAGCCCAGCGGGTCGGGGGCCGCGGTGACCCCGAGTTCGGCGAGCTTCGCCCGGCCCCCGTCGACCGCGGTCAGGACCAGCGGGCCCTCCTCGGTCAGCGCGACCGAGTGCTCCCAGTGGCTGCTCCAGCTGCCGTCGTCGGTCTTGACCGTCCAGTCGTCCTCCAGGACGTGCGTCCGCGGAGTCCCCAGGCTGACCATCGGCTCGATCGCGATGCAGAAACCGGGCACCAGCTTGGGCCCGCGGCCGCGCCGCCGGTCCACGTAGTTCAGCAGATGCGGGTCCATGTGCATCTGGGAGCCGATGCCGTGCCCGCCGTAGTCCTCGACGATCCCGTACTTCCCGGTGCTGGGACGCGGCTGCCGCCGGATGTAACTCTCGATCGCCCGGGAGATGTCGACCAGCCGGTTGCCCTGCTTCACCGCCGCGATCCCGGCCCACATGGACTCCTCGGTCACCCGGCTGAGCTCGTGCAGCTCCGGGCCGTGGCCCTCGCCGACGAAGGCGGTGATCGCAGCGTCCCCGTGCCAGCCCTCGACGATCGCGCCGGCGTCGATGGAGATGATGTCGCCGTCCCTGAGCACGGTCCGGGTGTCCGGGATGCCGTGCACCACCACGTCGTTGACCGAGGTGCAGATGGTGGCCGGGAAGCCGCCGTAGCCCAGGAAGTTGGACTTCGCCCCGTGGTCGGAGAGCACCTGCCGGGCGGCGTCGTCCAGGTCCTTGGTGGTGGCCCCCGGCACGGCCGCGGCGCGGCAGGCCTCGTGCACCCGCGCGACGACCAGCCCGGCCTCACGCATCTTCGCGATCTGTTCCGGAGTCTTGATCTCCACCATCGGGGCTCGCCAGCCTTCTCTCGTATCGGTTCCGATTGTGTTGCGCGGGTTCCCAGCGGCCCGGGGCGGCCCACCGTCACGACAGCGGTACGGCCGCGGTGCCCGACGCAGGCACCGCGGCCGTACCGCGTCGTCGACTGCTCTCGCTCAGGCGGCCTTGGTCCGCAGCGCGTCCATGGCCCGCTCGGTGACCTCGGCGACCCTGCCCATCGCCGAGATCGTCACCACCAGGCCCTTGGCCTGGTAGAAGCCGATGATCGGCTCGGTCTCGCGGTGGTAGACCTCCAGCCGCTTCCGGACCGTCTCCTCGCTGTCGTCGGCCCGCTGGTACAGCTCACCGCCGCACTCGTCGCACCGACCGGCGACCTGCGGCCGCTTGTGGTCGACGTGGAAGGTGTGCGCGGAGTCCGTACGGCAGGTACGCCGGCCGGCGATCCGCTGGACCACCTGGTCCTCGGGGATCTCAAGATCGAGCACGCCGTCCAGGTGGGCCCCGCGCTCGGCGAGGATCTGGTCGAGCGCCTCGGCCTGCGCCAGGTTCCGCGGGAACCCGTCGAGCAGGAAGCCCTCGGCGGCGTCGGGCTGGTCGAGCCGGTCCTTCGCCATCCCGATGGTGACCTCGTCCGGTACCAGCTCGCCGGCGTTCATGTACTCCTGCGCCTGTTTGCCGAGGGCGGTGCCCTGGCCGATGTTGGCACGGAACAGATCACCGGTGGAGACATGCGGGATCGACAGGTTCTCGGCAAGGTACGCGGCCTGCGTTCCCTTGCCGGCTCCCGGAGGACCGACGAGGACGATTCGCATCAGCGGAGGAACCCTTCGTAGTTACGCTGCTGAAGCTGGCTCTCGATCTGCTTCACGGTCTCCAGCCCGACACCCACGATGATGAGGATGCTCGTCCCGCCGAACGGGAAGTTCTGGTTCGCGCTGAACAGCACCAGTGCCACCGTTGGCACCAGCGCGATCAAGCCCAGATACAGCGATCCTGGCCACGTGATCCTGTTGAGCACGTAACTCAGGTACTCAGCAGTGGGGCGACCAGCCCGGATTCCCGGGATGAATCCACCATACTTCTTCATGTTGTCGGCGACTTCCTCGGGGTTGAACGAGATCGCCACATAGAAGAACGCGAAGAACACGATCAGCAGGAAGTACGTGGTGATGTAGACCGGGTGGTCACCCTTGACGAAGTGCTCCTGGATCCAGGTGGCCCAGCCCGCCTGGGAACCGCTGAACTGCACCAGTAGCGCCGGGATGTAGAGCAGCGATGAGGCGAAGATCACGGGGATCACACCCGCCTGGTTGACCTTCAGCGGGATGTAGGTGGAGGTGCCGCCGTAGGACCTGCGCCCGATCATCCGCTTCGCGTACTGCACCGGGATGCGCCGCTGCGCCTGCTCGACGAAGACGACCAGGCCGACGATCGCCAGACCGACGAGGATCACCGCACCGAACTCGACCCAACCGTCGGCGATCTTGCCCTGCTGCTTGATGGCCCACAGCGCACCGGGGAAACCGGCCGCGATCGCGATGAACATCAGGATCGACATGCCGTTGCCGATACCGCGGTCGGTGATCAGTTCGCCCAGCCACATCACCAGCGCGGTGCCCGCGGTCATCGTGATGACCATGGTGACCGTGGTGAAGATGGAGGTGTTGGGCACGATCTGGCCGGCGCGGTCGCAGTTCGGGAAGAGCGAACCGCTGCGGGCGGTGGCCACCAGGCCGGTGCCCTGGAGCACGGCGAGAGCCACCGTCAGGTAACGGGTGTACTGCGTGATCTTCGCAGTACCCGACTGCCCTTCCTTCTTCAACGCCTCCAGCCGCGGGATCACCACGGTGAGGAGCTGCAGGATGATGCTGGCGGTGATGTAGGGCATGATGCCGAGCGCGAAGACGGTCAGCTGCAACAGTGCACCACCGCTGAACATGTTGACCAGGCCGAAGAGGTCGCCGGTCTCGCCCTTCGCGGCGTTCATGCAGTAATTGACGTTGACGTAGCTGACCCCGGGGATCGGAATGTGCGCCCCGAGCCGGAAGAGCACGATGATGCCCAACGTGAACAGCAGCTTCTTGCGCAGGTCGGGCGTCTTGAACGCCCGGGCGAACGCGGTGAGCACGGTGCCTCCTGCGCCCCCCGCGTCAGTCGCGAGAGGTGACGGTCTTGAGGATCGACGAATACGAATCGGTCATATACCACGCGGATGGCGCCCGCGCGGAAGAGAACAGCGTCCGCCACCTTACCGGCGACGGTGCTACTGACGGAACGACCGACCGGGGATGCCCCTGTGGGACATCCCCGGTCGGTCACATCGTCAGGCCCGGACGAACTCAGACGAGCTCGGTCACGGTACCGCCGGCAGCGGTGATCTTCTCCTTGGCGGAGCCGGAGACGGCATCCACCGTCACCTGCAGCGCCACGGTGAGCTCACCCTGGCCGAGCACCTTGACCAGCTCGTTCTTGCGCACCGCACCCTTGGCGACCAGATCGGCCACCGTGACCTCGCCACCCTCGGGGTAGAGCGCGGCGAGCTTGTCCAGGTTCACCACCTGGTACTCGGTACGGAACGGGTTCTTGAAACCCTTGAGCTTCGGGAGACGCATGTGGAGGGGCATCTGCCCACCCTCGAAGCGCTCCGGAACCTGGTAGCGGGCCTTGGTTCCCTTGGTGCCACGACCGGCGGTCTTGCCCTTGGACGCCTCACCACGACCCACCCGGGTCTTGGCGGTCTTGGCGCCCGGGGCGGGCCGGAGGTTGTGGAGCTTCAGCGGGTTCTGCTCCGCCATGTCAGTCGACCTCCTCGACCGTCACGAGGTGCCGCACGGTGTTCGCCATGCCACGGAACTCGGGGCGGTCCTCCTTGACCACCACGTCGTTCAGGCCCTTGAGCCCGAGCGAACGCAGCGTGTCGCGGTGGTTCTGCTTGCTCCCGATGAAGGACTTCGTCTGCGTGATCTTCAGGCGGGCCATCACACACCCGCCCCGGCACGCGCCCGCAGCATCGCGGCGGGGGCGACGTCCTCCAGCGGCAGGCCGCGGCGGGCGGCGATCTCCTCCGGGCGCTGCAGCCCGCGGAGCGCCGCCACCGTGGCGTGCACGATGTTGATCGGGTTGGCCGAGCCGAGCGACTTGCTCAGCACGTCCTGGATGCCCGCGCACTCCAGCACGGCGCGCACCGGGCCACCCGCGATCACACCGGTACCGGGCGAGGCGGGCTTGAGCAGGACGACGCCCGCGGCCTTCTCGCCCTGGATCGGGTGCGGGATGGAGCCCTGGATCCGGGGGACCTTGAAGAAGTGCTTCTTGGCCTCCTCAACACCCTTGGCGATGGCGGCCGGCACCTCCTTGGCCTTCCCGTAACCGACACCCACGGTGCCGTCACCGTCGCCCACCACGACCAGCGCGGTGAAGCTGAAGCGACGACCACCCTTCACGACCTTGGCGACACGATTGATCGCGACGACACGCTCGACGTAAGCCGTCTTCTCGGCGGCTGCGCCACCGTCGCGGCCCTTCCGGTCCCGCCGCTCGCCGCCACCGGCACCGCTTCCGCGGCGCTGGGGTCCAGCCATTGGATTTACCTCTCTCGTTTACGTCCGCTGCTGACGGAACCGGCTCAGAACTTGAGCCCGGCCTCGCGGGCGGCGTCTGCCAGAGCGGCGATCCGCCCGGCGTACTTGTTGCCGCCGCGGTCGAACACGACCGCCTCGACACCTGCGGCCTTGGCACGCTCGGCGACCAGCGCGCCGACCTGCTGGGCCTTGGCGCTCTTGTCGGCCTCTCCACCGCGGATGGAGACGTCCAGGGTGGACGCGGAGACCATGGTGTGGCCCGCGACGTCGTCGATAACCTGGGCGACCATGTGGCGGTTGGAGCGCGTCACCACGAGGCGGGGACGCTCCGCGGTACCGGAGATCCGCTTGCGGACGCGGATGTGACGGCGCTTGGCGGCAGCCCGCTTCCGAGCGTCGCCCTTGGCGATCTTCACACCGAATGCCATGGCTTACTTACCCGCCTTTCCGACCTTGCGCCGGATGACCTCGCCGGCGTATTTGACGCCCTTGGCCTTGTACGGGTCGGGCTTCCGCAGCTTGCGGATGTTCGCCGCGACTTCGCCGACCTTCTGCTTGTCGATGCCCTCGACACTCAGCTTCGTCGGCGAGTCCACCTTGAAGCTGATGCCCTCCGGGGCCTCGATGACGATCGGGTGGCTGTAGCCCAGCGAGAACTCGAGGTTCGAACCCTTCGCCTGGACGCGGTAACCAACACCGCTGATCTCCAGCGCCTTGCTGTATCCCTGGGTCACACCGGTGATCATGTTGGCCACCAGCGTGCGGGAGAGGCCGTGCAGGGCCCTGCTCTCACGCTCGTCGTTCGGACGGGTCACCTCGATGGCGCCCTCGTCGTTCCTCGCGACGTCGATGGGCGCGGCGACGGTGTGGGAGAGGGAACCCTTGGGTCCCTTCACCTGGACCGTGCGGCCATCGATGGTGACGTCCACACCGGCGGGAACCGGGATGGGGAGCTTGCCGATACGCGACATTGCTGTTCCTCCTTCCCGACTACCAGACGTAGGCGAGGACTTCCCCGCCCACACCCTTCTTTGCAGCCTGCTGACCGGTGAGCAGTCCGTGCGACGTGGAGATGATCGCCACGCCCAGGCCGCCCAGCACCCTCGGCAGGTTGGTGGACTTTGCGTAGACCCGCAGCCCCGGCTTCGAGATCCGCTTGATGCCAGCGATCGAGCGCTCGCGGTTCGGGCCGAACTTCAGCTGGAGGACGAGGTTCTTGCCGACCTCGGCGTCCTCGGTCTTCCAGCCGGTGATGAAGCCCTCCTGCTGGAGGATCTCCGCGATGTGCGACTTGATCTTGCTGTGCGGCATCACGACGGAGTCGTGGTAAGCCGAGTTTGCGTTTCGCAGACGGGTCAACATGTCTGCGATCGGGTCGGTCATGGTCATGATGGCCTTCGGCCTCTCTCGCCGGGGTTTCCCTATGTGCGCTGTCCCTCTCCCCGAGACTCACGTTCGGGACGGGTGCGGCGCGGGGGACCTACGGCGTAGTAAGTGTCATAGCGGGTCGAACCCGCGGACGGCCTTGGGCGGCGAGCGCCCAACCCTTCCACCCTACGTGAGGGCCTCGGGCTGGTGCTCGCCGTCCCTTTGCTTACCGAGAGTCCGGTGGGGCCCGCCCGTCTCACCGCCCCCGGCCCGGCTTCTGGCCGGAGCCGGCGGCGGCAGACGGAGCGGGTCCTACCAGGAGCTCTTGGTCACGCCCGGCAGCTCGCCGCGGTGGGCCATCTCACGGAGGCACACGCGGCAGAGGCCGAACTTGCGGTAGACGGAGTGGGGCCGGCCGCAGCGCTGGCAGCGGGTGTACCCGCGGACGCCGAACTTCGGCTTACGAGCGGCCTTAGCGATCAGAGCCTTCTTCGCCACGGTCAGTTCTCCTTGAACGGGAAGCCGAGGTGACGCAGGAGGGCCCGGCCCTCTTCGTCGTTGGTCGCCGTGGTGACCACGGTGATGTCCATGCCCCGGACCCGGTCGATCTTGTCCTGGTCGATCTCGTGGAACATGACCTGCTCCGTGAGACCGAAGGTGTAGTTGCCCCGGCCGTCGAACTGCTTCGGCGACAGACCGCGGAAGTCACGGATCCGCGGCAGCGCCAGGGACAGCAGCCGGTCCAGGAACTCCCACATCCGGTCGCCCCGGAGGGTGACGTGGCAGCCGATGGGCTGTCCCTCGCGCAGCTTGAACTGCGCGATCGACTTGCGGGCCTTGGTCACGGACGGCTTCTGACCGGTGATCGTGGCGAGGTCGCGGACGGCCCCGTCGATCAGCTTGGAGTCGCGGGCGGCGTCGCCCACACCCATGTTGACCACGATCTTGGTCAGCCCCGGGATCTGCATGACGTTCTCGTAGGAGAACTCGTCACGCAGCTTGCCGGCGATCTCGTCCCGGTAGCGCTGCTTGAGGCGCGGTGCGTTGGTGGTGGTGGCAGTCATCAGATGTCCTCACCGGTCCGCCTGGCAACGCGGATCTTGTTGCCCTCGTCGTCGAAGCGGTAGCCGACCCGGGTGACGACCTTCTTGCCGTCCTTCTCCACCACGAGCTGAACGTTGCTCACGTGGATCGGGGCCTCGGTCGTCACGATGCCACCGGTCTTCGAGCCACGGGCGCTCTGACCGGCCTTGGTGTGCTTCTTGACCCGGTTGACACCCTCGACGAGGACGCGGGACTCGGTCGGGAAGGCCTTGATGACCTTGCCCTGCTTGCCCCTGTCCTTGCCGGTGATGACCTGGACCAGGTCGCCCTTCTTGATCTTCATCGGCTACAGCACCTCCGGCGCCAGCGAGATGATCTTCATGAACTTCTTCTCGCGCAGCTCGCGGCCCACCGGGCCGAAGATACGGGTGCCCCGGGGGTCACCGTCGTTCTTGAGGATGACGGCCGCGTTCTCGTCGAAGCGGATGTACGAGCCGTCCGAGCGACGCCGCTCCTTGACGGTGCGAACGATGACCGCCTTGAGGACGTCACCCTTCTTCACGTTGCCGCCCGGGATCGCGTCCTTCACGGTGGCGACGATGACATCGCCGATGCCCGCGTAGCGGCGACCCGAACCGCCGAGAACACGGACGCAAAGGATCTCCTTCGCGCCAGTGTTGTCGGCGACACGCAGTCGCGACTCCTGCTGGATCACGTCTATCTCCTGATCGTCTGCCGGTTCCCGGTGGGAGGGCGCTGGCCGCACCCTCCCACCGAGCCTGGCGGAACCGTCCTGAAGGAGGGACCTTCAGGCTTTGTCTGGCGGAAATCCCCTAGCGGGAATTGCCTTACTTGGCCTTCTCGAGGATCTCGACGACGCGCCAGCGCTTGGTCGCGGACAGCGGCCGGGTCTCCATCAGGAGGACGCGGTCGCCGACACCCGCGGCGTTCTGCTCGTCGTGCGCCTTGAGCTTGTTGGTACGGCGGATGACCTTGCCGTACAGCGCGTGCTTGACGCGGTCCTCGACGGCGACGACGACGGTCTTGTCCATCTTGTCGCCGACGACGAGGCCCTCGCGGGTCTTGCGGAAGCCGCGCTGGTTCTTTGTCTCAGTCACATTCGTCTCGCTCATCAGGCGCTCTCCACCGATTCGATGCCGAGCTCGCGCTCCCGCATCAGGGTGTAGATCCGGGCGATGTCCTTGCGGACGGCCTTCAGCCGGCCGTGGTTCTCGAGCTGTCCGGTCGCCGCCTGGAAGCGGAGGTTGAACAGCTCCTCCTTGGCCTCACGCAGCTTCGCAACGAGGTCCTCGTTGTTCAGCTCGCGCAGCTCGGACGCCGTGGTTCCGGCCGCCATCACGACTCACCTGCCTCGCGCCGGACGATCCGGCACTTCATCGGAAGCTTGTGGGCGGCGCGTGTCAGCGCCTCCCGAGCCACCTTCTCGTTCGGGTAGGACAGCTCGAACATCACCCGGCCGGGCTTCACGTTCGCGACCCACCACTCCGGCGAGCCCTTACCGGAACCCATGCGGGTCTCGGCGGGCTTCTTGGTCAGCGGGCGGTCCGGGTAGATGTTGATCCAGACCTTGCCGCCACGCTTGATGTGGCGGGTCATGGCGATACGAGCGGACTCGATCTGGCGGTTGGTCACGTAGGCCGGGGTGACCGCCTGGATGCCGTACTCGCCGAACGCAAGCTCGGTACCGCCCTTGGCCATGCCGTTGCGCTTCGGGTGGTGCTGCTTGCGGTGCTTGACCCTACGGGGGATCAGCATGACGGTCAGGCCTCCGTTCCGGCGCTCTGAGAGGTTCCTGCCTCGGCCGCCGGAGCGGCAGCGGCGCGCGCCTCGGCCTTGGGGGCCTCGGCAGCGGCCGGCTGCTGACGGCGGCCGCCGCGGCGCTCGCCACCACGGCCACGGGCCGGGCGCTCGCCCCGGGAGGGGCGGTTGCCGGCGCGGGCCGCGGCGTTCTCGGCGCGAACCTCGGCGATGTTCTTGACGTCGCCCTTGTAGATCCAGACCTTCACACCGATCCGGCCGAAGGTCGTCCGGGCCTCGAAGAAGCCGTAGTCGACGTTGGCCCGCAGGGTGTGCAGGGGCACCCGGCCCTCACGGTAGAACTCCGAGCGGGACATCTCGGCGCCGCCGAGACGGCCACCGCACTGGATCTTGATGCCCTTGGCCCCGGCCTTCATGGTCGACTGCATGCTCTTGCGCATGGCGCGACGGAAGGAGACCCGGGAGGAGAGCTGCTCGGCGACGGCCTGCGCGACCAGCTGGGCATCGGTCTCGGGGTTCTTGACCTCGAGGATGTTCAGCTGGACCTGCTTGCCGGTGAGCTTCTCCAGCTCGCCGCGGATGCGGTCGGCCTCCGCGCCGCGACGGCCGATGACGATGCCCGGCCGGGCGGTGTGGATGTCGACGCGGACACGCTCACGGGTGCGCTCGATCTCCACCTTGGAGATCCCGGCCCGCTCCATGCCCTTCGTCATCATCCGGCGGATGGCGACGTCTTCCTTGACGTAGTCCTTGTACAGCTTGTCGGCGTACCACCGGGACTTGAAGTCGGTGGTGACCCCGAGCCGGAACCCGTGCGGGTTTACCTTCTGGCCCATTACCGGGTTCCTTCCTTGCTGCTGACGACCACGGTGATGTGGCTGGTCCGCTTGCGGATCCGGTAGGCGCGACCCTGCGCACGCGGACGGAACCGCTTCAGGGTCGGGCCCTCGTCGACGTACGCCTCGGAGATGACGAGGCTGTCGGCATCGGTGTGGTCGTAGTTGTGGGCGGCGTTGGCAATGGCACTGTCGAGCACCTTGCCCACCGGCACGCTCGCGGCCTGCGGGGCGAAACGCAGGACCGCCTGAGCCTCCGTGGCGCTCATGCCACGGATGAGGTCCACCACGCGGCGGGCCTTCATGGGCGTGACGCGGATGTACCGCGCCTGGGCCCTGGCTTCCATGGTTGTCCCTTCGGTGTCAGTCATAGTCTTCGCACTCCGCCGATCAACGACGCCGCGACTTGCGGTCGTCCTTCTCGTGGCCGCGGAAGGTGCGGGTCGGCGCAAACTCGCCGAGCTTGTGGCCGACCATCGACTCGGTGATGAACACCGGGACGTGCTTGCGGCCGTCGTGCACCGCGATCGTGTGGCCGAGCATGGCCGGGACGATCATGGAGCGGCGGGACCAGGTCTTGATGACGTTCTTGGAACCTGCGTCGTTCTGCGTGTCCACCTTCTTGATCAGGTGGTCGTCGACGAAGGGTCCCTTCTTGAGACTGCGCGGCATCTGAACCCGCTCCTAGCGCTTCTTGTTCGTCTTGCGGCGGCGGACGATGTACTTGTTGCTGGCCTTCTTCGGCGAGCGAGTACGACCCTCCTTCTGACCCCAGGGCGAGACCGGGTGGCGACCACCGGAGCTCTTGCCCTCACCACCACCGTGCGGGTGGTCGACGGGGTTCATGGCCACACCGCGGACGCCCGGGCGGACACCCTTCCAGCGCATACGGCCGGCCTTGCCCCAGCTGATGTTCGACTGCTCGGCGTTGCCGACCTCGCCGACGGTGGCGCGGCAGCGGACGTCGACCAGGCGGACCTCGCCGGAGGGCATGCGGAGGTGGGCGTAGGAGCCCTCCTTCGCCAGCAGCTGCACGGAGGAACCCGCCGAGCGGGCGATCTTCGCGCCGCCGCCGGGCCGCAGCTCGATGGCGTGGATGGTCGTACCGACCGGGATGTGACGCAGCGGGAGGTTGTTCCCCGGCTTGATGTCGGCCCCCGGGCCGTTCTCGACACGCGCTCCCTGGCCGAGGCCGGCCGGCGCCAGGATGTAGCGCTTCTCGCCGTCCACGTAGTGCAGGAGCGCGATGCGCGCGGTGCGGTTCGGGTCGTACTCGATGTGCGCGACCTTGGCCGGCACGCCGTCCTTGTCGTGACGACGGAAGTCGATCACGCGGAAGGCGCGCTTGTGGCCACCGCCCTGGTGGCGAACGGTCACACGACCGGTGTTGTTACGGCCGCCCTTGTTGTGCAGCGGGCGGACCAGCGACTTCTCCGGCGTGGACCGCGTGATCTCGACGAAGTCGGCGACGCTGGAGCCACGACGGCCCGGAGTCGTCGGCTTGTACTTGCGGATACCCATTTCTTAGTCCTCGTCCGATATCGGACGACTCGGACTCCCTTAGGAGACCGGGCCGCCGAAGATGTCGATACGGTCGCCCTCGGCGAGGGTCACGATGGCGCGCTTGGTGTCCTTGCGCTTGCCGTAACCGGTCCGGGTCCGCTTGCGCTTGCCCTGCCGGTTGATCGTGTTGACCCCGGTGACCTTGACCGAGAAGACCGTCTCCACGGCCTGCTTGATCTGGGTCTTGTTGGCGCGCGGGTCGACGATGAACGTGTACTTGTTCTCGTCGAGCAGCGCGTAGCTCTTCTCCGAAACGACCGGCTTGACCAGGACGTCACGGGGCTCCGTGAACGCCTTGCTCGCCGGTGTCTCGACGGTGTTCTTGCCCTCGGCGGCGTGGCGCCTCGCCTTCGCGACGCGCGCGGCCTTGGCGGCCTTGGCTGCCTTGGAGGCAATGCTCGGGTGACGCGTAGCCATCAGGCCTCGCTCCCTTCGGCGGTCTCGTTGGCCCTGGGGCCGGACACGAAGGACTCAAAGGCGGCCTGGGTGAAGACCACGTCGTCGGAGACGAGCACGTCGTACGTGTTCAGCTGACCGGGCTCCAGGATGCGGACCTGGGGCAGGTTACGGGTGGACAGCCAGGTGGCCTCGTCACCGCGGTCGGCGACCAGGAGCACGTTCTTCCGCTCACTGATCTTGCCGAGCAGCGTCTTCGCGGCCTTGGTGGAGATCGCGCCGTCGACCACGCCGGAGACGACGTGGACCCGGCTGTGGCGCGCCCGGTCGGTGAGGGCACCGCGGAGCGCGGCGGCCTTCATCTTCTTCGGGGTCCGCTGCGAGTAGTCGCGCGGCACCGGTCCGTGCACCACTCCACCGCCGGCGAACTGCGGGGCGCGGGTCGAACCCTGACGGGCGCGGCCGGTGCCCTTCTGGCGGTAAGGCTTCTTGCCACCACCGCGGACCTCGCCGCGGGTCTTGGTCTTGTGCGTGCCCTGGCGGGCAGCGGCCAGCTGGGCGACGACGACCTGGTGGATCAGCGGAATGCTGACCTTCGCGTCGAAGATCTCCGGGGGGAGCTCGACGGTCCCGGCCTTGTCGCCTGCCGGCGAAAGGATGTCAATGGTGCTCATCGTTACCTCAGGCCCCCTTGGCCGCGGTACGGACCAGGACGAGGCCGCCGTTCGGACCGGGCACCGCTCCCTTGATCAGGAGCAGACCCTTCTCCGCGTCAACGGCATGGACGGTCAGGTTCTGGGTGGTGACCCGCTCGTTGCCCATGCGGCCCGCCATGCGCAGGCCCTTGAACACACGGCCCGGGGTGGCGCAGCCACCGATCGAGCCCGGCGAGCGGTGCTTGCGGTGGGTGCCGTGCGCGGCACCGAGGCCACCGAAGCCATGGCGCTTCATGACACCGGCGGTGCCCTTGCCCTTGCTGGTGCCGGTCACGTCGACCTTCACGCCGGAGTCGAACACCTCGGCGGAGATCTCCTGGCCGAGCGTGTACTCGCCGGCGTCGGCGGTCCGCAGCTCCACCAGGTGGCGGCGCGGGGTGACGTCGGCCTTGGCGAAGTGGCCCTTGAGGGGCTTGTTCACCTTGCGCGGGTCGATCTCGCCGAAGGCGATCTGGACGGCGTCGTAGCCGTCCCTGTCATCGGTACGGACCTGGGTGACGACGCAGGGCCCGGCCTTGACGACGGTGACCGGGACGACGCGGTTGTTCTCGTCCCACACCTGCGTCATGCCGAGCTTCTCGCCCAGGACGCCCTTGATCTGCTTAGCCATCTCGCGCGTCACCTCAGAGCTTGATCTCGATGTCGACGCCCGCCGGCAGGTCGAGACGCATGAGCGAGTCGACCGTCTTCGGCGTGGGGTCGAGGATGTCGATGAGGCGCTTGTGCGTACGCATCTCGAAGTGCTCGCGCGAGTCCTTGTACTTGTGCGGCGACTTGATGACGCAGTACACGTTCTTCTCTGTGGGCAGCGGCACCGGGCCCGCGACCGACGCACCAGTCCTGGTCACCGTCTCGACGATCTTCTTCGCCGAGTTGTCGATGACCTCGTGGTCGTAGGCCTTGAGCCGGATGCGGATCTTCTGTCCCGCCATGGCTACTTCGTAGTCCTGTCTCTCGTCACGCTCTGGGACCCGGCGGGTTGCGCTCTTCTCCGACCCACGCGGTCGGGCGTGTCGCGCCCCCGGTGACGGCGTTCCTCGCGGAATCTCCCTGCCAGGGATGCGGCCCGAGGCCACGGAACCGGGAGGAAGAACCCCACCGGGCGTCTGGTCGGCGCCCCGCTGACACTTCCCGGAAGATTCCCGTACTTCCGCCCCTGCGCCTGAGGCGCACAGCATGGGACGACGAATACCTGGGACTCGCTTCCGGTCCTCCCGGTGGGAGGCGTACAGCATCGGCACACAACCGAGCAACCTGAACAGTGTGCCATACGGGTCGGAGCGCTGACCAATCGCGGCCCAGGATCGTACCCCGGGCGGCGGCCGGGGCAAACATCCGGTCGATCCCCCGCGTCGAGTGAGCTGCGCTGCGGGTTTCGTCCGTGCGGGGAGATCGGGGTTAACCTGCCTTCGGCCCCGGGGAACCGGTGAGCTCAGGAGCGAGACGGTTGGAGGTGGTCGCTGTGTCCAGCGAGCCTCCTGGTCGACCATCGCACGCCGCGGCCCCACCCCGCCGTCCGCACTGACCGAGCGGCGAGTGGTGCGGCCCGGCGCTCCCACGAGACCACCGGCCACTCCCGTTCGAGGTGTCCCCCGCTCATGACGCAATCCCAGCTGCCCGACGAGCTGCCCGTCCGCCTCCAGACCGCGCTGGACCGGCACGACCTCAGCGAAGCCCAGCACTGGCTCGACGAACACCCGCCCCACCTGATCGCGGACGAACTGGCCCGGATGGGCTCGGTCGACGCCGTGGTCGCCTTCCGCCTCCTCCACAAGGACCGGGCCATCATGGTCTTCGAGGAGCTGGATCCGGTGGACCAGCAGGCGGTCCTGATGGGGTTGCGCGACAGCTCCTTCCACGAACTGGTCGAGGCGATGGAGCCGGACGACCGGGTCCGGATGCTCCATGAGGCACCGGCCAAGGTCGTCCAGCGGGTGCTTGCCGGGCTGAGCCCCGGCAAGCGGCGGCAGACCGCTGCGCTGCTCGGCTACCCCGAGGACGCCGTCGGCCGCTACATGAACCCCGAGACGGTGCCGCTGCACCAGCAGTTGACGGTGGCCGAGGCGCTGGAGCGGGTCCGGGCCAGGGGCGGGCGGACCAAGACCGTCTACACCCTCCCGGTGGTCGACTCCGGGCGGCGGCTGACCGGCATCGTCGAACTCCGCGACCTGGTGCTGAGCGCGCCGGAGCGCACCGTGGCCGAACTCGTCGACACCGAGGCCCCGCAGGCCCAGGCCACCGACCCGGCCGAGGAAGCGGCCCGGCTGATGCGCGAGACCAACGTCCTCGACCTTCCCGTGGTGGACAGCGAGAACCGGCTGGTGGGGCTGCTCAGCATCGACGACGCCGTCGAGGTGATCGAGGCCGCCGACACCGAGGACGTCGCCCGCCAGTCGGGCTCCACGCCCTGGGCGGGCCACTACATGGCAGCCACCGTCTGGCAGCTCGCCCGCTACCGGGTGGTGTGGCTGCTGCTCCTGCTGCTCGCCGCCACGCTCACCGTGACCGTCACCCAGTTCTTCGAGACCACGCTGGAGGAGGTAACCCAGCTGGCGATGTTCATCCCGCTGCTGATCGGGACCGGGGGCAACGCCGGCGCCCAGGCGGCGACCGCGGCCGTGCGGGCCCTGGCGGTGGGCGAGGTCCGCGGCTCGGACCTGCTGGCGGTCATCTGGCGGGAATGCCGCGTGGGGCTCATCCTGGGGCTCCTGTTGGCCGCCCTCGGACTGGCGGTCGGCAGCCTCTTCGTCGGCACCGACATCGCGCTGGTGGTCGGCATCGCGCTGGTGGTCATCTGCGCCTGGGCGGCGACCGTGGGCGGCACCATGCCACTGCTGGCCAAACGGCTGCGGATCGACCCCGCGGTGGTCTCGGCGCCCATGGTCACCACGCTGGTGGACGCCACCGGCCTGGTGATCTACTTCCTCACCGCCCGGATCGTACTGGGCCTCTGACCCCCTCCCCGGCCGCCGGCGCACCTTCCGGAGGAGGTGACGGTGGCTCCGGGCGAGCGGTCGGCCGTTATTGCGGGCAACCCCCCTGAGCGGGGACCTGGCCGCCGCCGAAGGTGCCGGCGCCATCACCGAGGAGCATCCTCCGCGGCGAGTACCCGCACCAGGTCCCCACACCGAACTCACCGAGTGCGCTCCGGTTCACCGATCTGGAGTCGGTCGGTGCCGGGAGGCCCACCTCGGTGAGTTCCTCGCCCCGACCGAGGACGTCCAGTCGTACTTCGGACACGAGGTGGCCCACCTCCCGCCTCCGACCAGGACCGAGGAGTAGACGGCCGAGGGGGCCCGGGAACGCCGAAGGGCCTGTACGACCGGAGTCGTACAGGCCCTTCGCCGTCTGTGGCCGGCTCCCGGCACCCGCTGGCGGGGCCTAAGAGCGACAGGTCACTTGTTGATCTTGGTGACCTGGCCGGCGCCCACGGTCCGACCACCCTCGCGGATGGCGAACTTCAGGCCCTCCTCCATGGCGACCGGCTGGATCAGCTCGACCGACATGGTGGTGTTGTCGCCCGGCATGACCATCTCGGTGCCCTCGGGGAGGGTCACCACGCCGGTCACGTCCGTCGTGCGGAAGTAGAACTGCGGGCGGTAGTTGTTGAAGAACGGGGTGTGGCGACCACCCTCGTCCTTCGACAGGATGTAGGCCTGGCCCTCGAACGAGGTGTGCGGGGTGACCGAGCCCGGCTTGATGATGACCTGGCCGCGCTCGACGTCCTCGCGCTTGATGCCGCGGAGCAGCAGACCGACGTTCTCACCGGCCTGACCCTCGTCCAGCAGCTTCCGGAACATCTCGATACCGGTGACCGTGGTGGTGGTCTTGTCTTCCTTGATACCGATGATGTCGACGGTCTCGTTGACCTTGAGGACACCACGCTCGATACGGCCGGTGACGACCGTACCGCGACCGGTGATGGTGAAGACGTCCTCGATCGGCATCAGGAACGGCTTGTCGGTGTCCCGCACCGGCTCCGGGATGGCCTCGTCGACCGCCGCCATGAGCTTGAGGACGGACTCGCCCCACTCCTTGTCGCCCTCGAGCGCCTTGAGCGCCGAGACCTTGACGACCGGAACCTCGTCGCCCGGGAACTCGTACTCCGAGAGGAGCTCACGGACCTCGAGCTCGACGAGCTCCATGATCTCCTCGTCGTCCACCATGTCGGCCTTGTTCAGGGCGACCACGATGTACGGAACGCCGACCTGGCGGGCCAGGAGCACGTGCTCCTTGGTCTGCGGCATCGGGCCGTCGGTGGCGGCGACCACGAGGATGGCACCGTCCATCTGGGCGGCACCGGTGATCATGTTCTTGATGTAGTCCGCGTGACCCGGGCAGTCAACGTGGGCGTAGTGACGCGACTCGGTCTGGTACTCGACGTGCGAGATCGAGATCGTGATGCCTCGCTGGCGCTCCTCCGGCGCCTTGTCGATCTTGTCGAAGGCCGAGGCCTGGTTCAGGTCCGGGTACGCGTCGTGCAGCACCTTGGTGATCGCCGCGGTAAGAGTCGTCTTACCGTGGTCGATGTGACCGATGGTGCCGATGTTGACGTGCGGCTTAGTCCGCTCGAACTTCGCCTTCGCCACTGGGGTCCTCCTGTGGACTGGTGCTGTGCCCATCCACCCTCTGCGGATGGGTTCAGATGGTCTTACCGAACCGACCAGGACCCCTAGGGGACGCCCTTGGCCGAATTCGCTGGGGCCGGCTCCCGGGGCGCCGCCGCGAACCTCACGGTTTACGGCGGAACGCCCCGATGCCTGTGCTAAGCCTAAAGGGTGCGCAGCAAGTGCTACTCGCCCCTGGCCTTCGCGATGATCTCCTCTGCGACGCTCCGCGGAACCTCGGCGTAGGAGTCGAACTGCATGGAGTAACTAGCGCGACCAGAGGTCTTGCTGCGCAGGTCACCGACATAGCCGAACATCTCCGACAGCGGCACGAGGGCCTTGACGACCCGGGCGCCACTCCGCTCCTCCATGGCGTTCACCTGGCCACGGCGGGAGTTGATGTCGCCGATGACGTCACCCATGTACTCCTCGGGCGTGGTGACGTCCACGGCCATCATCGGCTCGAGCAGAACCGGGCTGGCCTTGCGCGCACCCTCCTTGAACGCCTGCGAACCGGCGATCTTGAACGCCAGCTCGGAGGAGTCCACGTCGTGGTACGCACCGTCGAGCAGGGTGACGCGGACGCCCACCATCTCGTAGCCGGCCAGGATGCCGAACTGCATGGCCTCCTGCGCACCCGCGTCCACCGAGGGGATGTACTCCTTGGGGACCCGGCCACCGGTGATCTTGTTGACGAACTCGTACGAGGCGTCGCCGCTCTCGAGGGGCTCGATCATCAGCTGCACCTTGGCGAACTGCCCGGTGCCACCGGTCTGCTTCTTGTGCGTGTAGTCGATCCGCTCGACCGTCTTGCGGATGGTCTCGCGGTAGGCGACCTGCGGCTTGCCGACGTTGGCCTCGACCCGGAACTCGCGCTTCATGCGGTCGACCAGCACCTCGAGGTGCAGCTCGCCCATGCCGCCGATGATGGTCTGGCCGGTCTCCTCGTCCGAGTGGACCTGGAAGGAGGGGTCCTCCTCCGAGAGCCGCTGGATGGCAACGCCCAGCTTCTCCTGGTCACCCTTGGAGTTGGGCTCGATGGCGACCTCGATCACCGGCGCCGGGAAGTCCATGGACTCCAGGATCACCGGGGACTTCTCGTCGCACAGCGTCTCACCGGTGGTGGTCTGCTTCAGGCCCATGACGGCGACGATGTCGCCGGCGCCCACGCTCGGGATCTCCTCACGCTTGTTGGCGTGCATCCGGTAGATCTTGCCGATGCGCTCCTTCTTGCCCTTGACCGAGTTCAGCACCGCTGTGCCGGTCTGCAGGCGGCCGGAGTACACCCGGACGTAGGTGAGCTTGCCGAGGTGCGGGTCGCTCACGATCTTGAAGGCGAGACCGGCGAACGGCTCGTCCTCGCTGGGCTTCCGCTGGATGACCTCGTTCTCGTCCTTGACGCCGTGGCCCTCGATGGCCTCGATGTCGAGCGGCGAGGGGAGGTAGCGCACCACGGCGTCGAGCAGGGGCTGAACGCCCTTGTTCTTGAACGCGGTACCGCAGAACACCGGGGTGAAGGTGGGCTGGCCCTCGGCGACCGTGGAGGCGATGGTGGCGCGGCGGATCGCCGCCCGCAGCTGCTCCAGGGAGGGCTCCTCGCCCTCCAGGTACAGCTCCATCATCTCCTCGTCGTGCTCGGCGACGGTCTCGAGCAGCTTGCCGCGCCACTCCTCGGCGTCCGCGACCATCGACTCGGGGATGTCGACGACGTCGTACATCTCGCCCTTGGCGGCCTCGGCGGACCAGACCAGAGCCTTCATCGTCACGAGGTCGACGACGCCCTGGAAGTCGGCCTCCGCGCCGATCGGCAGCTGCATGACCAGCGGAACAGCGCCGAGGCGCTCGTCGATCATGGAGACACACCGGAGGAAGTCGGCTCCGGTGCGGTCGAGCTTGTTGACGAAGCAGATACGCGGCACGCCGTAGCGGTCCGCCTGACGCCACACCGTCTCGGACTGCGGCTCGACACCGGCGACACCGTCGAACACCGTCACGGCACCGTCGAGCACCCGCAGCGAACGCTCCACCTCGACGGTGAAGTCGACGTGGCCCGGGGTGTCGATGATGTTGATCGTGTGGTCGACATCGTCCAGCGGCCAGTGACAGGTCGTCGCGGCCGACGTGATGGTGATGCCGCGCTCCTGCTCCTGCTCCATCCAGTCCATGGTGGCGGAGCCTTCGTGAGTCTCACCGATCTTGTAGCTGACACCGGTGTAGAACAGGATCCGCTCGGTGGTGGTCGTCTTGCCCGCGTCGATGTGGGCCATGATCCCGATGTTGCGGACCTTGGCCAGGTCAAGTGAAGTGGTAGCCATAAGGCTTCAGTCTTCTCTCGGTCTCGATGTGGGTAGCGACTACCAGCGGTAGTGCGCGAAGGCCTTGTTGGACTCGGCCATCTTGTGGGTGTCCTCGCGACGCTTGACGGAGGCGCCCAGACCGTTGCTGGCGTCCAGCAGTTCGTTCATCAGCCGCTCGGTCATGGTCTTCTCGCGGCGGGCGCGGGAGTAGCCCACGAGCCAGCGCAGCGCGAGGGTGGAGGAACGGCCGGGGCGGACCTCGACCGGGACCTGGTAGGTGGCGCCGCCGACCCGGCGGGAGCGGACCTCGAGGGTCGGCTTCACGTTCTCCAGGGCACGCTTCAGGGTGATGACCGGGTCGTTGCCGGTCTTCTCCCGGAGGCCTTCCATGGCGCCGTAGACGATGCGCTCGGCGGTCGAGCGCTTGCCGTTCATCAGGACCTTGTTGATCAGGGAGGTGACAAGAGGAGAGCCGTAGACCGGGTCGATGATGACCGGGCGCTTCGGGGCGGGGCCCTTACGAGGCATGCTTACTTCTCCTTCTTGGCGCCGTAGCGGCTGCGGGCCTGCTTGCGGTTCTTGACACCCTGGGTGTCGAGCGAACCACGGATGATCTTGTAGCGAACACCCGGCAGGTCCTTCACACGGCCGCCGCGCACGAGCACGATGGAGTGCTCCTGCAGGTTGTGTCCCTCACCAGGAATGTAAGCGGTGACCTCGATCCCACTGGTCAGACGCACACGCGCGACCTTACGCAGGGCCGAGTTCGGCTTCTTCGGGGTGGTGGTGAAGACACGCGTGCAGACACCCCGGCGCTGGGGCGAACCCTCAAGTGCCGGCGTCTTGTTCTTCTCGACCTTGTCCTGCCGGCCCTTCCGGACCAGCTGCTGGATCGTAGGCACCGTTTCTCCGGTTTCTGTGTGCCGTCTCGGTAAAGCTAACCTGGGGTTCTCCCCGAGGACTCGATGAATCCCTCGACGAACCCCCGACCCACGCGGTCGGGCGTGTCGAAGGCTGCAGACCCCCGTCAGGGCAGGGAAAGCGCAGATATCGGTGTCTCGGACCGTCAGGCCTCCGGCTCCGGCACGGTCTCAAGCACGCGCAGAAGCCCAGGGACACCCCAGGCACAAGGTCAGAGCGTACCTACCGCATGGGCTGCGGTCAAAACAAATGCGCAGGCGTGGGTCACCGGAAACCCTACCCGCACGGCCCGCCTCCCGCACCGGCGCCGGCCGCCCGGACAACTACCGCCGGGCCCCCTCCGATTGACCGAAAAGGGTCGCCTCGGCCCCGCGCCGGCGGGCCGTCGTCCCCGGAACAGCGGGCACCCTGCCGCACGGTCTCAGCCCGACGGATGGGAGCCCGGGGTGTGGCCGAAGGCACGCCGGAAGACGTCGACGAACGCACTGCCCGAGGAGCAGCCGCAGCGGTGCGCCACCGCCGGCCGGAACCCACCGCGCCGCGTCTCGGGGCAGCGCCGCGCCCGAACCGGACGGCACGGGCGCTCCCGCCCAGCAGCCCGACCACCGCTGAGCGACTCTCCGCCGGTGGGCCGGGAATCAGACACCGGCGACGATCAAGGCGAGCACCATGAACGCCATTCCGGCGATCGAGAGCCAGCCGATCACCAGCCCCGCCAGGGCCATCCCGTCGCCGCTCTCCCCCGTCCGCCGGATCTCCGCCCGGGCCTTGTGCCCGAGGACCACCGCCGGGATCGCGGTGAGGCCCCAGGTCATCGGTGAGAGCACGCCGCAGACCAGCGCCGCGGTGGCCGATCCGTTGCTCCGCGGCGGCGGAGCGGGCAGGAAGGTCCGCGGCACCATCGGCGGACCGGCCATCGGCTGCGGCGGTCGCGAGAGTTCCGGAACGGGCCCCTGCGGCAGGTCCGCGACGATCGCCTGCAGCTGACCGTGCGTCTGCGCCTGGTACGCGCGCCCCAGCCGCTGCTCGTACTCGCCCTGGGAGAGTCTGCCCTCCGCGAACCCCGCCTTGAGCACATCGACCGCCCGCTCCCGGTCGGCGTGCGACGCGCGCATCATCGACATCTGCGGGTGGTGTGCATACGGCCCCCGCTGAGCCCCCAGCCCTGGATCGAACGACACCTCGACACCCTCCCCGCTTTCGGGACACCCCCATCATCACCGACGCGCGGCACGGCTGGGGAGTTCCGAACAGACCTTTCCCGCTTTTCCGGTGTCCAGGTTCACCGGCTGTTCCGCGCGGGGGCTTCCAACGGACGCGGCCGAGGCCCCGGGCAAGGCGAAGGGCGGCCTCCCCGTGGTCGGGAGGCCGCCCTCTGCGCTATCGCCCGATGAGCCCTACCGGCTCACCGGTCACTGGTTGTACGGACCGTAGTCATAGTCCTCCAGCGGAACGGCCTGGCCGGAGCCGGTGCCGAACGGCGAGTAGTCGATGTCGTCGTACCCGACGGCCGAGTACATCGCCGCCTTCGCCTCCTCGGTCGGCTCCACCCGGATGTTGCGGTAGCGGGACAGCCCCGTACCGGCCGGGATGAGCTTGCCGATGATGACGTTCTCCTTCAGGCCGATCAGGGAGTCCGACTTGGCGTTGATCGCCGCGTCGGTGAGCACCCGGGTCGTCTCCTGGAAGGACGCGGCCGACAGCCACGACTCGGTCGCCAGCGAGGCCTTGGTGATACCCATCAGCTGCGGACGGCCGGAGGCCGGGTGACCGCCCTCGGTCACCACCCGGCGGTTCTCACCCTCGAAGCGGGTGCGCTCCACCAGCTCGCCCGGCAGCAGTTCGGCGTCGCCGGACTCGATGATCGTCACCCGGCGGAGCATCTGCCGGATGATGATCTCGATGTGCTTGTCGTGGATCGACACGCCCTGCGAGTTGTAGACCTTCTGCACCTCGCCGACCAGGTGGACCTGGACGGCCCGCTGGCCGAGGATCCGCAGCACGTCGTGCGGGTTGATGGCACCCACCGTCAGCGGCTGACCGACCTCGACGTGATCGCCTTCCTGCACCAGGAGCCGGGCCCGCTTCGAGATGCCGTAGGAAGTCTCGTCGGAGCCGTCGTCCGGGGTGACGACGATCTTCTTGGTCTTCTCGGTCTCCTCGATCCGGACCCGTCCGGCCGCCTCGCTGATCGGGGCGACGCCCTTGGGCGTACGCGCCTCGAAGAGCTCGACGACACGCGGCAGACCCTGGGTGATGTCGTCACCGGCCACACCACCGGTGTGGAAGGTCCGCATGGTCAGCTGGGTACCGGGCTCACCGATCGACTGGGCGGCGATGATGCCGACCGCCTCACCGATGTCCACCAGCTTGCCGGTCGCCAGCGAGCGCCCGTAGCAGTAGGCGCAGGTGCCCACCGCCGACTCGCAGGTCAGCACCGACCGGGTCTTGACCGTCTCCACCCCGTGCTTGACGAGCTGGTCGATCAGGACGTCACCGAGGTCGACGTTGGCCGGCGCGATGACCTTGCCGTCGACGACCACGTCTTCGGCGAGCATCCGGGCGTACACGCTGGTCTCGACGTCCTCCGCCTTGCGCAGCACGCCGTCCGCGCCCTTGGAGGCGATGACCAGCTTCAGACCGCGGTCGGTGCCGCAGTCCTCCTCCCGGATGATCACGTCCTGCGAGACGTCCACCAGACGACGGGTGAGGTAACCCGAGTCGGCGGTGCGGAGCGCGGTGTCCGCCAGACCCTTGCGGGCGCCGTGGGTGGAGATGAAGTACTCCAGCACCGACAGGCCCTCGCGGAACGACGCCTTGATCGGCCGCGGGATGGTCTCGTTCTTGGCGTTGGACACCAGGCCGCGCATACCGGCGATCTGGCGCATCTGCATCATGTTTCCGCGCGCACCCGAGTCGACCATCATGAAGATGGGGTTCGTCTTCGGGAAGTTCACGTTCATGGCCTCGGAGACCTCGTTGGAGGCCTTCGTCCAGATCGCGATGAGTTCCTGGGTGCGCTCGTCCTTGGTGATCAGACCGCGCTCGTACTGCTTCTGGACCTTCTCGTCCAGCGCCTCGTAGTTGGCGATCACGGCCTTCTTGGCCTCGGGGACCACGATGTCGGAGATCGCCACGGTGACACCGGAGCGGGTGGCCCAGTAGAAGCCGGCCGCCTTCAGGTTGTCCAGCGTCGCCGCCACGGTGACCTTCGGGTAGCGCTCGGCCAGATCGTTGACGATCTGGGAGAGCTGCTTCTTGCCCACCGTGTAGTCGACGAACGGGTAGTCCTCCGGCAGCAGCTCGTTGAAGAGCGCCCGGCCCAGCGTGGTCTGCAGCCGGAAGCTGTCGCCCAGCTGCCAGTCCGTACCGGCGCCGGCCTCCTCGGCCGCCGCCTCGTCCGGGGCCCGCGGGGTCCAGCCGCGCGGCGGCACGGTGCCGATCGGGAAGCGAACGTCGATCTTCGCCTGGAGCGAGAGCTCCCGGGCGTCGAAGGCCATGATCGCCTCGGCGGTGGAGCCGAAGGACCGGCCCTCCCCGATGACCTCCCGCTCGTCCCCGTCGGTGGTGAGGAAGAACAGCCCCAGCACCATGTCCTGGGTGGGCATGGTCACCGGTCGACCGTCGGCCGGCTTGAGGATGTTGTTCGAGGACAGCATCAGGATGCGGGCCTCGGCCTGCGCCTCCGCGGACAGCGGCAGGTGCACCGCCATCTGGTCACCGTCGAAGTCCGCGTTGAACGCGGTGCAGACGAGCGGGTGGATCTGGATCGCCTTGCCTTCGACCAGCTGCGGTTCGAAGGCCTGGATACCCAGCCGGTGCAGCGTCGGCGCCCGGTTGAGCAGCACCGGGTGCTCGGCGATGACCTCTTCCAGCACGTCGTAGACGACCGTGCGGCCGCGCTCGACCATCCGCTTGGCCGACTTGATGTTCTGCGCGTGGTTCAGGTCGACCAGGCGCTTCATCACGAACGGCTTGAACAGCTCCAGGGCCATGGCCTTGGGCAGACCGCACTGGTGCAGCTTGAGCTGCGGACCGACGACGATCACCGAACGGGCGGAGTAGTCGACCCGCTTGCCCAGCAGGTTCTGCCGGAAGCGGCCCTGCTTGCCCTTGAGCATGTCGGACAGCGACTTCAGCGGACGGTTGCCCGGTCCGGTGACCGGACGGCCGCGGCGGCCGTTGTCGAACAGCGCGTCGACGGCCTCCTGCAGCATCCGCTTCTCGTTGTTCACGATGATCTCGGGAGCCCCGAGGTCGAGCAGCCGCTTGAGCCGGTTGTTCCGGTTGATCACCCGGCGGTAGAGGTCGTTGAGGTCGGAGGTCGCGAACCGGCCACCGTCCAGCTGCACCATCGGCCGCAGGTCCGGCGGGATCACCGGCACGCAGTCGAGCACCATGCCCTTGGGGCTGTTCCGGGTCTGCAGGAAGGCGGACACGACCTTGAGGCGCTTCAGCGCCCGGGTCTTCTTCTGCCCCTTGCCGGTCCGGATGACCTCGCGGAGCCGCTCGGCCTCCTCGTCCAGGTCGAAGGTCTCCAGCCGCTTCTGCAGCGCGGCGGCACCCATCGAACCGTCGAAGTAGGTGCCGAAGCGGTCCCGCAGCTCGCGGTAGAGCAGCTCGTCGCCCTCGAGGTCCTGGACCTTGAGGTTCTTGAAGCGGTTCCACACCTCGTCGAGGCGGTCGATCTCGCGCTGCGCGCGGTCGCGCAGCTGCTTCATCTCCCGCTCGGCGCCCTCGCGCACCTTGCGGCGCGCGTCGGCCTTGGCGCCCTCGGCCTCCAGCTCGGCCAGGTCGGCCTCGAGCTTCTTGGCCCGGGCCTCCAGGTCGGCGTCGCGCCGCTGCTCGATCTGCTGCCGCTCGACGGAGACGTGGGCCTCCAGCGAGGGCAGGTCGCGGGTGCGGCGCTCCTCGTCGACATAGGTGATCATGTACGCCGCGAAGTAGATGACCTTCTCCAGGTCCTTCGGGGCGAGGTCGAGCAGGTAGCCCAGGCGCGACGGGACGCCCTTGAAGTACCAGATGTGGGTGACGGGGGCGGCCAGCTCGATGTGGCCCATCCGCTCCCGGCGCACCTTGGCGCGGGTCACCTCGACACCGCAGCGCTCACAGATGATGCCCTTGAAGCGGACGCGCTTGTACTTCCCGCAGTAGCACTCCCAGTCCCGGGTCGGACCGAAGATCTTCTCGCAGAAGAGCCCGTCCTTTTCCGGCTTGAGGGTGCGGTAGTTGATGGTTTCCGGCTTCTTGACCTCGCCGTGGCTCCACTGGCGGATGTCGTCAGCGGTGGCGAGGCCGATCCGCAGCTCGTCGAAGAAGTTGACGTCGAGCACTTGTCGTCAATCCCTCTTTCAGGGTCGTGCCCTCTCGCAGTGCGGAAGGCGCAGTATCCGGTCTGGGGGTCCAGGGATGGCCGGCCCTCCCGAAGGGGGGCCGGCCGACCCGTCAGACCTCTTCGACGCTGCTCGGCTCCCGCCGCGACAGGTCGATACCGAGCTCCTCCGCTGCGCGGAAGACGTCCTCGTCGGTGTCACGCATCTCGATGGACATACCGTCCGAGGACAGCACCTCCACGTTGAGGCAGAGCGACTGCATCTCCTTGATGAGCACCTTGAAGGACTCGGGGATGCCGGGCTCGGGGATGTTCTCGCCCTTGACGATGGCCTCGTAGACCTTCACGCGGCCGGTGACGTCGTCGGACTTGATGGTCAGCAGCTCCTGGAGGGCGTAGGCGGCACCGTATGCCTCCAGCGCCCACACCTCCATCTCCCCGAACCGCTGGCCACCGAACTGGGCCTTACCACCCAGCGGCTGCTGGGTGATCATCGAGTACGGACCGGTGGACCTGGCGTGGAGCTTGTCGTCGACCAGGTGGTGGAGCTTGAGGATGTACATGTAGCCGACCGAGATCGGCTCCGGGAACGGCTCGCCGGAACGGCCGTCGAACAGGTGCGCCTTACCGGAGGACTGCACCATCCGGTCACCGTCGCGGTTCGGGATGGTCGCCTCGAAGAGGCCGGCGATCTCGTCCTCCCGGGCACCGTCGAACACCGGGGTGGCGACGTTGGTGCCGGGCGCGACCTCGTCAGCGCCGATGGTCTTCAGGCGCTTCATCCACTCGCTGTCGCCCTCGACCTTCCAGCCCTGGGAGGCGAGCCAGCCCAGGTGGATCTCCAGCACCTGGCCCGGGTTCATCCGGGACGGGACGCCGAGCGGGTTGAGGATGATGTCGACCGGGGTGCCGTCCTCCAGGAACGGCATGTCCTCGACCGGCAGGATCTTCGAGATGACGCCCTTGTTGCCGTGACGGCCGGCGAGCTTGTCACCGTCGGTGATCTTGCGCTTCTGGGCGACGTAGACGCGGACCAGCTGGTTGACGCCGGGCGGCAGCTCGTCGCCCTCCTCGCGGTCGAAGACGCGGACGCCGATGACCTTGCCGGTCTCGCCATGCGGCACCTTCAGCGAGGTGTCACGGACCTCGCGCGCCTTCTCGCCGAAGATCGCGCGGAGCAGCCGCTCCTCGGGGGTCAGCTCGGTCTCACCCTTGGGGGTGACCTTGCCGACCAGGATGTCACCGGCGACGACCTCGGCACCGATCCGGATGATGCCGCGCTCGTCGAGGTCGGCGAGGACCTCCTCGGAGACGTTCGGGATGTCCCGGGTGATCTCCTCGGGGCCGAGCTTGGTGTCCCGGGCGTCGACCTCGTGCTCCTCGATGTGGATCGAGGAGAGGACGTCGTCCTGGACCAGCCGCTGGCTGAGGATGATCGCGTCCTCGTAGTTGTGGCCCTCCCACGGCATGAACGCCACCAGGAGGTTCTTGCCGAGCGCCATCTCACCCTGGTCGGTGGACGGCCCGTCGGCCAGCACCTGGCCCTCGACGACCCGGGCGCCCTCGTCGACGACCACCTTCTGGTTGAAGGAGGTGCCCTGGTTGGAGCGGGAGAACTTCGCCACCCGGTAGGTGGTGTACGTGCCGTCGTCGTTGGCGACGGTGACGTAGTCGGCGGAGATCTCCTGGACCACGCCCGGCTTCTCGGCCTTGATCACGTCGCCGGCGTCGACCGCGCAGCGGTACTCCATGCCCGTGCCGACCAGCGGGGACTCCGCCTTCAGCAGCGGCACCGCCTGGCGCATCATGTTCGACCCCATGAGCGCGCGGTTGGCGTCGTCGTGCTCCAGGAAGGGGATCATGGCCGTGGCCACCGACACCATCTGGCGCGGCGAGACGTCCATGTAGTCGACCTCGCTGCCCGGGATGTAGTCGACCTCGCCGCCGCGGCGGCGGACCAGGACCCGGTTCTCGGCGAAGTGCAGGTCGTCGGTGAGCGGGGCGTTGGCCTGCGCGATGACGAAGCGGTCCTCTTCGTCGGCCGTCAGGTAGTCGACCTCGTCGGTGACGATGCCGTCCCGGACCCGGCGGTAGGGGGTCTCGACGAACCCGAAGGCGTTGACCCGGCCGTAGGAGGCGAGTGAACCGATCAGACCGATGTTCGGGCCTTCCGGCGTCTCGATCGGGCACATCCGGCCGTAGTGCGAGGGGTGCACGTCACGGACCTCGAAGCCAGCCCGCTCACGGGAGAGACCACCCGGACCGAGCGCCGACAGCCGGCGCTTGTGGGTGAGCCCGGAGAGCGGGTTCGTCTGGTCCATGAACTGGGACAGCTGGCTGGTGCCGAAGAACTCCTTGATGGAGGCGACGACCGGCCGGATGTTGATCAGGGTCTGCGGCGTGATCGCCTCGACGTCCTGGGTGGTCATCCGCTCCCGGACGACCCGCTCCATACGCGCCAGACCGGTACGGACCTGGTTCTGGATCAGCTCGCCGACGTTCCGCAGGCGGCGGTTGCCGAAGTGGTCGATGTCATCGGTCTCGACGACGATCGTCTGGCCGTCGGAGCTGACCGTCTCGCTCTCCCCGGCGTGCAGCTTGACCAGGTACTTGATGGTGGCGATGACGTCGGCGGTGGTGAGCACGCCGGAGTCCAGCGGCTCCTCGCCGCCGAGCTTCTTGTTCAGCTTGTAGCGGCCGACCTTGGCCAGGTCGTAGCGCTTGGGGTTGAAGTAGAGGTTCTCCAGCAGGGTCTGCGCCGCCTCACGGGTGGGCGGCTCGCCCGGGCGCAGCTTGCGGTAGATGTCGAGCAGCGCGTCGTCCTGGCCCTGGGTGTGGTCCTTCTCCAGGGTGGCCCGCATGGACTCGTACTCGCCGAACTCCTCGAGGATCTGCTCGGTGGTCCAGCCGAGCGCCTTGAGCAGGACGGTGACGGACTGCTTGCGCTTGCGGTCGATGCGGACGCCGACCATGTCGCGCTTGTCGATCTCGAGCTCCAGCCAGGCACCCCGGGACGGGATGATCTTGGCGGAGAAGATGTCCTTGTCGGACGTCTTGTCGATGGAGCTGTCGAAGTAGACGCCGGGCGAGCGGACCAGCTGCGAGACGACGACCCGCTCGGTGCCGTTGATGCAGAAGGTGCCCTTGTCGGTCATGAGCGGGAAGTCGCCCATGAAGACCGTCTGGGACTTGATCTCGCCGGTCTCGTTGTTGGTGAACTCGGCGGTGACGAAGAGCGGGGCGGCGTACGTGAAGTCGCGCTCCTTGCACTCGTCGATGGAGTTCTTCGGCGGCTCGAAGCGGTGGTCGCGGAAGGTCAGGGACATCGACCCGGAGAAGTCCTCGATCGGGGAGATCTCTTCGAAGATCTCCTCAAGACCGGACTTCGTGGGGACGTCCTGCCCACTGTCCAGGGCCGATTCGACACGAGCCTTCCAGGCGGCGTTGCCGAGCAGCCAGTCGAAGCTCTCGGTCTGCAGCGCAAGGAGGTTCGGAACCTCGAGGGGCTCCTTGATCTTCGCGAAGGAGATGCGCAGCGGGGCGGTGCTGGCGCCGTTGTTCGTATTGGCGGTCGAGGCGTTGCGCGAGGCGGCCAAGAGGGGGTCCTTCCGAGGGCTCGGACTCACTACGCGCGTACCGGTCCCGCTTCCACACAGAGCCGGGAAACCCCCCAGGTCAAGGAGGCTTCTTCAGCAGTGCACGGAGGCGGGCATGCCCCTGGTGACGGGCAGAGGGCAGCTAACAGGCAGCGCAAAGGGTCAGTGTAGCCCCTTGGCACACTGATGTCCAGAGCAGTTATCCGGAGACCGGCGCAGTACCAATCTCTCCCTCCGGGAGGCGCTGTTTCGGTGGCAGCGCCTCGTTGTTCTTTCTGCAACGCCTGGCGAAAGACTTCCCGCTTCGCCCTCGATCCATGCATCCGATCCCGGATCGTTTGTGAGGACGCGTCCTGAGAATCGCTTGCCGTCTGCCGTACGTCAAGGCCCCCACGCTGCCGACCTCGTCAACCGGACGCATGACCGGAGCAGCGAAGATCACCATACCCACCCGCGCCGACAGGGCAAGGCAGCCGTGTCGGCCGGCCCGGGAACGACGAGGGGCGATCACCCGTTCAGGTGATCGCCCCTCCTCAGAGGGTACGAGACCCCCCGATCGCGCCGGTGCGGCGCTGACGCTTACTTGACCTCGACGGAGGCGCCGGCGCCCTTGAGGGCCTCGGCAGCCTTGTCCGCGGCCTCCTTGGCGACCTTCTCGAGGACCGGCTTCGGGGTGCCGTCGACGAGGTCCTTGGCCTCCTTCAGACCCAGCGAGGTCAGCTCACGCACGACCTTGATGACCTGGATCTTCTTGTCGCCGGCGCCGGTGAGGATGACGTCGAACTCGTCCTGCTCGGGCTCCTCGGCAGCGGCGGGAGCGCCGGGGACACCCGCGGCCACGGCGGCGACCGGGGCGGCGGCCTCGACGTCGAACTTCTCCTCGAAGGCCTTCACGAACTCGGAGAGCTCGATCAGGGTCATCTCGCTGAACTGCTCGAGCAGGTCTTCCTGGGACAGCTTCGCCATGATGGCGTCCTTCCTTGATGCGGCTGGTGCCGGATGTACATTTCGGCGGGCGTACGGGCCCGCTGCGACCGTGGGGACGCGAGGTCACACGCGGATGCGTGCCACACCCCGGAGGGCGTGGGGGCTGACTACTCGGCCGCCTCGGCCTCGGCGGGAGCCGGCGTACCGGCACCGCCCTGCTCGCGCTTGTCCCGGAGCGCGTCCGCGGTGCGGACGAACTTCGAGAGCGGGGCCTGGAAGGTCGCCGCGGCCTTCGCCATGGACGCCTTCATGCCACCGGCCAGCTTGGCGAGCAGCACCTCGCGGGACTCGAGGTCCGCGAGCTTCTTAAAATCGTCCGCCGACAGCGCCTTGCCGTCGAGGACACCGCCCTTGATGACCAGGGCGGGGTTGTCCTTGGCGAAGTCCCGCAGGCCCTTCGCCGCCGCGACCGGGTCCCCGGTCACGAAGGCGACCGCCGACGATCCCTGGAACAGGTCGTCGAGCTGGTTGATCCCGGCCTCATTGGCCGCGATCTTGGTCAGCGTGTTCTTCACCACACGGTACTGAGTGTTCTCACCGAGCGAACGGCGCAGCTCCTTGAGCTGTGCCACGGTGAGACCGGTGTACGCGGTCACGACGGCGGCGTTGGAGTTGCGGAACTTCTCCGTCATCTCCTCAACAGCGGCGATCTTGTCGGGTGCTACCTGCTCCCTCGCCATGAGCCTCGGCCTCCTTCCGGTTGATCAGGACCGCTCGGAAGGGGCTGCAGACAACGAAACGCCCCGGGCGCAGGCGCACGGGGCGATACTCGACCGGACACAACCGTCCGGGAGCTCATCCGATCACCTGCGCGGGTCGTCCGCCGTACGCGGAACCTTCGGCCGCTGCGCTCCCTTTCGGAGCACCTCGGCGACCAGCGGTCTTTGGCTTCTCGCGAAGATTACGCGAACGGAGCCACTCCCGGCAAATCCGCCCGGCGCCGAAGCCGCGGCCCCCTCAGGAGGCGGCTCCGCCCTCGTCGAACACCCCGAGCAGAAGGGTGTCGAGAGGCTTCGACAACTGCTTCCAGTCGAGGATCTCGTCCGGGGAGGGTTCCTCCGCGTCGAAGTGGATGCCGGGGTTCAAGTACGCCAGTTGGCAGTCGAACCAGACCGGCGTGGCGTCCAGCCGAAGCGAGATCCGCTTCGGGTGCTGGTCCTCGTCGACCCACATCTCGATGAGCAGCTTGTCCCCGCCCGGCCGCGCACTCCCGCCGGTGAGCGCCACCCGCTCCGCGGGAGTGCCCACGGCCGCACGCTCGATCGGCGTGAACATGTGCGCGGCCTCCGCGCGGCCGAGCACCTCTTCCAACGCCAGCCGGCCCTTGTATCGCTGGGTCGGCACGTCGTCGAGGGACTCGGCACCGAGGTGCCTCAGATCCGGCGCGTCGGCCAGCAACGCCAGGTACTTCGTCGGGTCCTGGCCGGCGCCCGCCAGCCAGCGGACCACCCCGGAGTTCAACCGGGCCCCCGCGGGCCGATCCGCCAGCGCCGGGAGGTCCGCCCGCAGCCACTCCCTGCCCTTCAGCGCATCCACCTCCGAGTCGCGGCCGTTCACCAGAACCACGCCGTCCCGCCAGACCATGCGGGTGGAGCCCGCTTGAACCAAGGTGTCCGACTCGGGCTCTGCGAGAAACGGCCCGTCGACCCTGACCTCGGCGACGTACGGATCCCATCTCGTGGCTCCCGAGGTCAACGTCCCCTCTTCGTTGACCGTGAGATTCATCTGGAAAGTGGCGGATCCGGACTTCCGCACCACCCCCTGCACGGCCTTCAACTCCTGGACGGCCTCGTCCCGGCTCTGGAGTCGTTCTTTCGGAGCCACGCTCCCCCGACTGCTCTCCTCCGCTTGCCGCGCTTCCCCAACCGGCGACCGCCCGCACCCCGCCGCCGCGCCGGAGAGCAGGACGACCGCGAGTACCGCACCCGCCGTACGCAGGGCTCCTCCCCGTCTGCCCCGGTCCCGCACGGCGCCATCGGTTCTTCCGGCCATATCCCCACCCCTGATGCACCTGACTGCACATCGACAATGTCTGTGAAGATTAGCGCGAAAACGATCACACGTCGCACCAGAATTCATCACACTTCCTACCCGAAACCTGCTGCCCCCCGGGTGGCCGGGGGCAGCGAGCGGAAGACCGCCCTCGGGCAGAGCGAAAACGGCGACGGGCCCCGCACACCCGGCAAGGCGGGGTGTGCGGGGCCCGTCGGATTCGCGTGCGCGTCTCCGGCCGCCGTGTGCGGGTACGGCTCAGACCGCGGGCTCCTCCGTGAGGAGGTTGCGGGTGCGGCTGGCGTCCATCTGGATGCCGGGGCCCATCGTGGTGGTCAGGACCGCCTTCCTGATGTAACGGCCCTTGGCGGCGGACGGCTTGAGCCGGAGGATCTCGTCCAGCGCGGCGCCGTAGTTCTCCACCAGCTTGGTCTCGTCGAAGGAGACCTTGCCGATGATGAAGTGGAGGTTCGAGTGCTTGTCCACCCGGAACTCGATCTTGCCGCCCTTGATGTCGGTGACGGCCTTGGCCACGTCAGGGGTGACGGTGCCGGTCTTCGGGTTGGGCATCAGGCCGCGGGGGCCGAGCACCCGGCCGAGCCGACCGACCTTGCCCATCAGGTCCGGCGTCGCGACGACCGCGTCGAAGTCGAGACGGCCCTTGGAGACCTCGTCGATGAGCTCGTCGGCGCCGACGATGTCGGCGCCCGCGGCCTCCGCGGCCGCAGCACGGTCACCGGTCGCGAAGACCAGGACCCGGGCGGTCTTGCCGGTGCCGTGCGGGAGGTTCACGGTGCCGCGGACCATCTGGTCGGCCTTGCGGGGGTCGACGCCCAACCGCATGGCGACCTCGACGGTCGCGTCGAACTTCGTGGCGGAGGTCTTCTTGGCCAGACGGACGGCTTCGAGCGGGGCGTAGGCGTGCCCCGCCTCGATCTTCGCGTCCGCAGCCCGGAGGGACTTGCTGCGCTTCACTGCTGCTCCTCGGATTCTGTGGAGTCGTGGTGCGGACCGCGCCGGTCCTCCCACGGGTGGTGCTGAGCGGGTGGCTGTCAGCCCTCGACCGTGACGCCCATGGAACGCGCGGTGCCGGCGATGATCTTCTCGGCGGCCGCCACGTCGTTGGCGTTGAGGTCGGGCATCTTGGTGGTGGCGATCTCACGCACCTGGTCGCGGGTGATCTTGGCGACCTTGTTGACGTGCGGCTCGCCGGATCCCTTGTCCACCCCGGCGGCCTTGAGGATCAGCTTCGCGGCCGGCGGCGTCTTGGTGACGAAGGTGAAGGAACGGTCCTCGTAGACCGTGATCTCCACCGGCACGACCATGCCGCGCTGCGACTCGGTCGCGGCGTTGTAGGCCTTGCAGAACTCCATGATGTTGACGCCGTGCTGGCCCAGCGCCGGGCCGACGGGCGGAGCCGGGTTGGCGGCACCGGCCTGGATCTGGAGCTTGATCAGCCCCGCGACCTTCTTCTTCTTGGGAGGCATTGCTCTCTCCGGGTCCTAGTGAGAGGTTCTCGCCCCCAGTCCGGCATCCGGCTGGAGGCATACCGCACAACGATAACGGGTATGGCTGCGCGACTGGAAACCGGGAGGTCAGCGCGGGCCCGAAGCCCGTTCCGACCGACCGGCGCGAACACCGCGGGAGCCGGGGCCCGACCGGATCTCTCCGGTATCGGCCCCGGCTCCCGCGGAACGCTCGCTGCTGCCGTATCGGGCAACGACGCCCCGACGGGCGAACGCTGCCCGGTACGCGTCAGTTCTTCTGGATCTGGTCGAAGCTCAGCTCGACCGGGGTCTCGCGACCGAAGATCTCGACGAGCCCCTTGACCTTCTTGGAGTCGGCGTTGATCTCGTTGATGGTCGCCTGGAGCGTCGCGAACGGGCCGTCCGTGACCGTGACCGAGTCCCCGACCTCGAAGTCCAGCACCTGGACCTCGACCTTACGGCTGGGCACCGGCACGCCCGCCTCCTCGGCGGCGGCCTTCGCGGCCTTCTCCTCCGCCTCCGGGGCGAGCATCTTGACGATCTCGTCCAGGGTCAGCGGGTAGGGGTCGTAGGCGTTGCCGACGAATCCGGTGACACCCGGGGTGTTGCGGACGGCGCCCCAGGACTCGTTCGTCAGGTCCATCCGGACCAGCACGTACCCGGGCAGCTTGTTCTGCCGGACGGTGCGGCGGTCGCCGTTCTTGATCTGGACGACCTCTTCCTGCGGCACCTCGGCCTGGAAGATGTACTCCTCGACGTTGAGCGAGACCGCCCGCTGTTCGAGGTTGGTCTTCACGCGGTTCTCGTAGCCCGCGTAGGTGTGGATGACGTACCACTCGCCCGGGAGGGCCCGCAGCTCGCGGCGGAGCTCCTCGACCGGGTCGACCTCCGGAGCCTCGGCCTCGGCGGCCTCCTCCTCCGGCTCACCACCGGACTCGGCGGTCTCCGCCGCCACTTCGGCGGCGTCGACGTCGGCCACGCTGGAGCCGGCCGTCTCCGGTGCAGCCTCGGCAGCGTCGGCCGTCGCCGCAGCCTCTTCGCCCTCACGGGGCTCGATGGCGTCGTTCAGGTTCGGGTCAGACACGGTGGCTGCTCTTCTTCCTGGCTTCAAGGGGTTGAACCATGCGGAGGCGTGTATCGCCCGACGGACGGCCCCCGCGGGGGTCAGCCGAAGACGTACTTGACGACCTGGCCGAACCCATAGTCAATCACGGTCACGAGACAGATCATGATGACAACGAAGATGATCACCACTGTGGTGTAGGTCACCAGCTTGCTGCGCGTGGGCCAGACGACTTTCCGCAGCTCCGCGACGATCTGCCGGTAGAAGAGCCCGAGCCGACCCAACGGACCCTTCTTTCCACGCCTGCCACCGCGACGGGGCTTCTTCGCCCCCTCGTCCTCCGGACGACCACTTTCAGGCGTCGCGGTGGAGCCGATGGCTTCCGTCACTCGTCCTCACCTGATCCGGGTCGTGGCCGTGCCGCGCCCGGTCGAGCCGCACGGCGGTGCGTTGTCTTTGCATGCAATGGTGTACACGCCCTGGTAAGGACATGTGCAGCAGGGCCGGAGGGACTCGAACCCACAACCGCTGGTTTTGGAGACCAGTGCTCTTCCAATTGAGCTACGACCCTTCGTGACTCACCCCAACCTACCGCATTCGTCCGCGAGCACGGAGTGCGCAGCCCGGTGCGGCTGGTGAAAGCCAACGACGGTTGAGTGTACGTGCTCGCAGGCCCCGCGTCGAACACGAACCTCTCCTCCCGGCCGGTGCCGCGCCCCTCGCACCCGTCTCGTACCCCGGTATGGTGTGCGCTTCCCCGGAACGGTCTGGGACGATGCGCCCATGAGCGCTGCAACCTCCTCTTCCCCACGCGACCGACGGGTCTCGGCCCGGGTCGGTGCCATCTCCGAGTCCGCGACCCTCGCCGTCGACGCCAAGGCCAAGGCCCTCAAGGCTGCGGGGCGCCCGGTGATCGGCTTCGGCGCCGGAGAGCCCGACTTCCCGACCCCCGGCTACATCGTGGACGCGGCGGTCGAGGCCTGCCGCAACCCCCGGTACCACCGCTACACCCCGGCCGGCGGGCTCCCCGAGCTGCGGTCCGCCATCGCGGCGAAGACGCTGCGCGACTCCGGCTACGAGGTCGCCGCCTCCCAGGTGCTGATCACCAACGGCGGCAAGCAGGCCATCTACGAGGCGTTCGCCGCAATGCTCGACCCCGGTGACGAGGTCCTCCTGCCGACCCCCTACTGGACGACGTACCCGGAGTCGATCCGGCTGGCCGGCGGGGTGCCGGTGGACGTGGTCGCCGACGAGACGAGCGGTTACCGGGTCTCCGTCGAGCAGTTGGAGGCGGCCCGCACCGAGCGGACCAAGGTCCTGCTGTTCAACTCGCCGTCCAACCCCACGGGCGCCGTCTACCCGCGTGAGCAGGTCGAGGCGATCGGCCGCTGGGCCGCCGAGCACGGTCTCTGGGTGCTGACCGACGAGATCTACGAGCACCTGCTGTACGGCGAGGCCGCCACCGCGGGCGCCGCCTCGCTGCCGGCGCTGGTTCCGGAACTGCGCGAGCGGTGCGTCGTGGTCAACGGGGTGGCGAAGACCTACGCCATGACCGGCTGGCGGGTCGGCTGGATCATCGGGCCGGAGGACCTGGTGAAGGCCGCGACCAACCTCCAGTCGCACGCCACCTCCAACGTGGCCAACGTCTCCCAGGCGGCGGCCCTCGCGGCCGTCTCCGGCGACCTGACAGCGGTGGCCGAGATGCGCGAGGCCTTCGACCGGCGGCGCCGGACCATCGTCCGGATGCTGAACGAGATCGACGGCGTGGAGTGCCCCGTGCCGGAGGGCGCCTTCTACGCCTACCCCTCCGTGAAGGGGCTGCTCGGCAAGGAGATCCGGGGCCGGCGCCCGAGCTCCTCGGTGGAGCTGGCCGAGATCATCCTGGAGGAGGCCGAGGTGGCGGTCGTCCCCGGCGAGGCCTTCGGCACCCCGGGGTACCTGCGGCTCTCCTACGCGCTCGGCGACGAGGACCTCGCCGAGGGCGTCTCCCGGATCCAGAAGCTGCTGGAGGAGGCCCGGGACTGACCCAGGCACCCACCGCGGGGTGAGATGGAACACAGCGGGGCTCCCGGGATGTTTCCGGGGGCCCCGTTGCCCGTGCCGCCGCACCGGCGGAGCCAAGCCGGAGCCGCTGTTTCGCACAGTTCTGCGAGGCAGTCTCCGTTCGGGAAACCCCACTACCGGGCCGGGCCGCCGATACGGCAAGATCCTGGAATGTCGTTGTCTACCGGGGAGGCCCCCCGCTCGTCCGCCCGTGATGTCCGTCTGCTGCCCAAGGCGCACCTGCATCTCCACTTCACCGGCTCGATGCGGCCCAGCACGCTGCTGGAGCTCGCCGACAAGTACGGTGTGCACCTGCCCCAGGCACTGAGCGGCGGCGCCCCTCCGCAACTGCGCGCCACCGACGAGCGGGGCTGGTTCCGCTTCCAGCGGCTCTACGACATCGCGCGCTCCTGCCTGCGCTCCCCGGAGGACATCCGGCGCCTGGTCCGGGAGGCCGCGCAGGAGGACGCCGCCGACGGGTCGGGGTGGCTGGAGATCCAGGTCGACCCCACCTCGTACGCGCCGCGGTTGGGCGGGCTCATCCCCACCATGGAGATCATCCTGGACGCGGTGGACGAGGCCGCCCGCGAGACCGGGGTCGGGATGCGGGTGCTGGTCGCGGCGAACCGGATGAAGCACCCACTGGAGGCTCGTACGCTGGCGCGGCTGGCGGTGCGGTACGCCGACCGCGGGGTGGTGGGCTTCGGCCTGTCCAACGACGAACGGCGCGGGTTCGCCCGGGACTTCGACCGGGCTTTCGCCATCGCCCGGAACGGCGGCCTGCTGGCGGCGCCGCACGGCGGCGAGCTCTCCGGACCCGGCAGCGTGTGGGACTGCCTGGACGACCTCCACGCGGGGCGGGTGGGGCACGGTGTGCGTGCGGCGGAGGACCCGCGGCTGCTGGCCCGGCTCGCCGAGCGCGGGGTGACGTGCGAGGTCTGTCCGGCCTCGAACGTGGCGCTGGGGGTCTACGAGAAGGCCGAGGACGTACCGCTGCGGACGTTGTACGAGGCCGGGGTGCCGATGGCGCTGGGTGCGGACGACCCGCTGCTGTTCGGCTCCCGGCTCGCCGACCAGTACGAACTGGTCCGCTCCGCGCACGGTTTCTCCGACAGCGAACTGGCCGAACTGGGCCGGCAGTCGGTGCGGGGCTCGCGCGCCCCCCTGGAGGTGCGGGAGCGGCTGCTGGAGGGCATCGACGCCTGGCTCGCGGGGCCGGAGAGCGGCCCGGCGGCCGGTCTCAGAGGCTGACCCCGACCGTCACCGGCTCGTTGACCAGCGTCACGCCGAAGGCCTCCTGCACGCCGTCGCGGACCTCTCGGGCCAGCGCCAGGAGGTCCTCGGTGGTGGCCCTGCCCCGGTTGGTGAGGGCCAGCGTGTGCTTGGTGGAGATCCTGGCCGGGCCGGCGCCGTAGCCCTTGCGGTAGCCCGCCTTGTCGATGAGCCAGGCGGCGGAGGTCTTCACCAGCCCCTCGCCGGCCGGGTAGGCGGGGGGCGCGGTGTCGGCGCCGAGCCGTTCGGCCACCCGCCGCAGGAACGCCTCGTGCTCGGCGCTGGTGAGCACCGGATTGGTGAAGAACGAGCCGGCCGACCAGGTGTCGTGGTCCTCCGGGTCGAGCACCATGCCCTTGCCGGCCCGGAGTTTCAGGACGGTCTCCCGGGCCTCGGCGGCCGGTACCCGGTCCCCCGGCGCCACACCGAGCGCACGGGCCGTCTCGGCGTAGCGAAGCGGGGCGGAGAGACCGCCGGCGTCCTCCAACGCGAAACGGACCCGGAGCACCACGTAGCGCTCCGGGTCCGTCTTGAACCGGCTGCTGCGGTAGGAGAACCCGCACTCCGCGCCCGCCAGGGTGACCTGCTCCCCGGACTTCCGGTCCAGGGCCAGGACCTCGGTGATGGTGGCGGAGACTTCCTGGCCGTAGGCGCCGACGTTCTGGATCGGGGTGGCACCCGCCGAGCCGGGGATGCCGGCGAGGCACTCGACACCGGCCAGCCCCGCCTCCACCGTCCGGGCGACCGCATCGGACCAGTTCTCGCCGGCGGCGAGCTCCAGACGGGTCCCGTCGAGGTCGAAGCCGGTGGTGGCGATGCGCAGAGCGGTCCCCTCGAAGCCCTTGTCGGCGATGACGAGGTTGCTACCGCCGCCGATGATCAGCAGCGGGGTGCCGTGGGCGTCGGCTTCCCGTACGGCGGCCACCACCTCCTCGTCGGTGGTCGCGGTCAGCAGTCGGGTGGCCGGACCGCCGAGGCGGAAGGTGGTCAGCGGGGCGAGGGGCGCGTCGTGGGTTTCCTGCACGGCCCAAGCCTAAGGGGCCGGGGGCCGCCGCCTGGCTAGGCGGCCGCCGGTCGCCCTCCCCGAGGACCGCGTGGACCACGGGTGGCCGGGTCTTCGGGCTGCGGGAGTCAGGCGAGCCGGACCACGGCCCGGGACATGCCCAGCACCTTCTGCCCGGCGCTGGTCGCGACCAGGTCCACCCGGACGGTGCGTTCCTCGTCGTCGAGCTTGGCGGCGACCTTGCCGGTGACCTCGATCACGGCTCCCGCCTCGTCGTTCGGCACCACGACGGGCTTGGTGAACCGCACCCCGTACTGGAGGACGGCCCCGGGGTCGCCCACCCAGTCAGTCACCACCCGGATCGCCTCCGCCATGGTGAACATGCCGTGGGCGATCACGTCGGGCAGGCCGACCCGCTTGGCGAAGCTCTCGTTCCAGTGGATCGGGTTGAAGTCACCGGAGGCTCCGGCGTACCGGACGAGTGTCTCGCGGGTCACCGGGAAGGACCGGGCGGGCAGTTCCGCGCCGACCTCGACATCCGCGTAGGAGATCTCCGCCGCCATCTCAGCCCTCCTCCGGAGCGCGCGCCACCAGCATGGTGTGCGCGGTCACCACGTGCTCGCCGTTCTCGTCGTGCACTTCACCGCGTACCGACATCACGTCGTTGCCCGCCATGGACTTGATCGACTCGATGGACGAGGTCACCGAGAGCCGGTCCCCGGCCCGGACCGGGCGGGAGTAGACGAACTTCTGGTCGCCGTGCACCACCCGGCTGTAGTCCAGCCCCAACTGGGGATCCTCGATCACCTGTCCGGCAGCCTTGAAGGTGATCGCGAAGACGAAGGTGGGCGGGGCGATCACATCCGGGTAGCCCAGCGCTGTGGCGGCCTCCGGATCGGTGTAGACCGGGTTCGGGTCGCCGATCGCCTCGGCGAACTCGCGGATCTTCTCCCGACCGACCTCGTAAGGCCGGGTGGGCGGATAGCTCCTGCCGACGAAGGACTGGTCCAGCGCCATCGGTCCGACACCTTTCGCTGCTGAAGTGAACGGTGCACGCGTGGATACCGCCGCACGGGTGCACGGGACAACAGGAGGCCGCCCCCGGAATCGGGGACGGCCTCACAGTGAATCTCGAATCAGCGCGTCTCGCGGTGCGCGGTGTGCGCATTGCAGCGCGGGCAGTGCTTCTTCATCTCCAGGCGGTCCGGGTTGTTCCGCCGGTTCTTCTTGGTGATGTAGTTCCGCTCCTTGCACTCCACGCAGGCCAGCGTGATCTTCGGGCGGACGTCTGTGGCAGCCACGTGAGTGCTCCTTGACGAACGGATGACAGATGAACGCAGAAAGGAGTAGCCGACCGAAGGACAGACCTCACAATCGGCTACTGTCAGTAGCGGTGACCGGACTTGAACCGGTGACACAGCGATTATGAGCCGCTTGCTCTACCGACTGAGCTACACCGCTTTGATGCGTGCCCGGCCCGCCTGGAAAGACGAGCCGATCGCACATCAGAGCCCCAATACGGAATCGAACCGTAGACCTTCTCCTTACCATGGAGACGCTCTGCCGACTGAGCTATTGGGGCGAGCGGGGACGACATTACACGCTGAGCCGCCGAACGTGAAATCCGTATCCCGTCCGTCAGCCCCTCCCCCGATGTGCCCGGGCAGAGCCTCCGCCGACCTTCCCGGTACGACTATTCCGCTCCTCCGGGAAGCCGCCTCCGCTCCCCCATAGGCTCACCACACCGCTTCGTGATCTTGCGGGTGCGCACGGCGGTTCCACGCACCGAGCCGCGGAGCGTACTTCCTGGACCGCTGACCGCCAGATCCCCCCAGGAGCGCGATGCCCGACAGCCTGCCGCAGCCCCCCGGGCACGAGGGCGCCTCTCCCCGGTCCGACGCCCTGCTGCTCTGCAACGCCCGGCTGGTCGACGGCCGCACGGTGGACGTGCGCCTCAGCGGGGGCCGGATCGAGGCCGTCGGCACCGCCGGCAGCCTGGCGCGGGGCAGCGCGCCCCCGGCCACCGGAGCCCGTCCCCCGGCAGCCGACGCCCCCGGCGGATCCACCACCGCCGCGCTCCCGCCGGCCGGACCGGGCGCGAGGCTGGACCTCACCGGTCATCTGCTGCTGCCCGCCCCGGCCGAGCCCCACGCCCACGGCGACACCGCGTTCACCGCGGAGGCCGGCCCGCTCCGCCACACACCCGCGGAGGTCCGACGCCGGGTCGCCCAGTCCGCCCTGCTGCAACTCAGCCACGGGGTGACGGCCGTGCGCAGCCACGTCCGGATGGGCGACCTGCGGGGGCTGGCCTCGTTGGAGGCCGCACTCGAAGCCGGACGCGCGCTGCGCGGCCTCACCGACCTCTCGGTGGTCGCGCTGCCGAGGCTGCTCACCGGGGTCGCCGGGGCCGACGCCCTGGCGATGCTCCGCGACGCCGTGAAGATGGGTGCGGCCGTCATCGGCGGCTGCCCGGACGTCGACCCCGACCCCACCGGCTACGTCGAAGCCGTCCTCGACCTCGCGGCCGAGTACGGCTGCCCGGTCGACCTCCACACCGACGGGGACGATCCGGCCCGGCTGGCCCGACTGGCGGCGATGGCGGGAAGCCTGCGCCCGTCGGTGACCATCGGCCCCTGCACCGGGCCGGCGCTCTTCCCCCACCAGACCGCGGCCCGCACGGCCGACCGGCTGGCGGCCGCCGGCGTGACCGTGGTCTGCCTGCCGCAGGGACGCTGCACGGCGATGGAGGGCGACCGGCTACCGCCCGCCGGGACCTGCCTCCCGCCGGTCCGGCTGCTGCGGTCGGCCGGGGTGCGGGTGGTGGCCGGCAGCGGGGCGCTGCGGGACGCGGCCAACCCGGTCGGGCGGGGCGATCCACTGGAGGCCGCCTATCTCCTCGCCGCCCAGTCGGGGGAACGGCCGGTGGACGCCTACGCGGCGGTCAGCAGCGGGGCGCGGGCGGCGATGGGACTACCCGAGGTACGGGTGGAGGCCGGCTTTCCCGCGGAGCTCCTGGCCGTCCGCGGCGAACAGCTCGCGGGGGTGCTCTCGCTCGGCTACAGCCGGGTCGTGGTGCACGACGGGCGCGTGGTGAGCCGCACCAGCGCGGTCCGCGAGTACTGCGACCCCACTCTGCTCCGCACCCCGGACCTTCCGCGGCAGGGCCGCTCGGCGGCCGACGACCAGCGGCCCTGAGGGCGTCAGCGCGCCGGACCCGCGGCCCGCCCCGTCGACCGCGTACCGTCACCCCATGCGCATCGTCATCGCTGGTGGACACGGTCAGATCGCCCGGAGGCTGGAGCGGCTGCTCGCGGCCAGGGGAGACACGGTGGTCGGCCTCGTCCGGAAACCGGAGCAGACCGAGCAGCTGAGGGCCGAGGGCGCCCAGGCGGCGCTCTGCGACCTGGAGACCGCCTCGGTCGGCGAGGTGGCGGAACACCTGCGGGGCGCGGACGCCGCGGTGTTCGCGGCGGGCGCCGGACCCGGGAGCGGCGCCGCCCGCAAGGACACCGTGGACCGGGGTGCGGCGGTGCTCTTCGCCGACGCCGCGGAGGCGGCCGGCGTCCGGCGCTTCCTGCTGGTCTCCTCCATGGGGGCGGGCGCCGAGCCGCCGCCCGGGACGGAGCCGGTCTTCGCGGCCTATCTGCGCGCGAAGCGGGCCGCGGAGGAGTCCCTCCGGGCCCGTACCGGCCTGGACTGGACGATCCTGCGCCCGGGGCGCCTCACCGACGAACCCGGTTCGGGCCTGGTCGAACTCGCCGAGAGCACCGGCCGCGCCGCCGTCTCCCGGGACGATGTCGCCGCGGTGCTGCTCGCCCTGCTGGACGACCGGGACACCGCCGGCCGCACCCTCGAACTGGTCGGCGGAGACGTCCCGGTCGCGGAGGCGGTTCGGCAGGCGACCGCTCCCACCGGCTGAACCCCGGTCGCGCCCTCCCCCACCGACTGCGCCGGTCTTCCGGGCCGACTCGACGGCCCTCCACGGTTTTCAGGCGCCACCGGATCCCACGCCTCGAACGACCTGTCGGGCCGTCAGGAGACGTTTCGACGGTGGATTCTGCCCGGCAGCCGCTCCACACCTGCACCGAAGGCCCGAATTCGCCCGGATAACTCCCCGAACTAGGCCCATAATTAGGCCCCTGGCCCTACGGTCCGAACTCCTGTTGCCCATAAGCTCCCCTTCGCAGCCGCACAGGGGAGGACACAACATGTGGTGGTGCTGGGCCAGGGGCCCGAGAAACAGGTCGGGTTGGTCCACCGACCGGGGGGCGACCGCAGCCGAGTACATCGGCATGGTCGTGGTCGTGGTGGCGGTGTTCTCCGCGCTGGTCGGCACGGTGCTGCCGATCGGCGACAACATCCGGGACAAGATCTGCCAGGCGCTCGGCGGAAGTTGCGGGTCCGGTGGCGACAAGGAAGCGTCCGGGGACCCCAACGCCAAATACCAGCCCACGAGTTGCCAGACCCATTCGGTGGCATCCACCAAGGGCGGGAAGGCCAATGTCTCGTTCATGGGCTGGGGTGCCGAAGGCGGGGTGGAATACGGCTTCGAGACCTCGACGAACTGGGTCAACCGAGACACCAACGGCGACGGCAAGATCGACGAGAAGGATCAGGAGACGCGGATCACCTTCACCGACGCCGCTTCGGTGAAGGGCTCCTTCGGAGCGAAGGCCGGGGTCGGCAACGTCGGCGAGGCCAAGGTCGAGATCGGCGCCGGCATCAAGGTCTCCGCCGGGGACACCTGGGTCTTCGACAGCCCGGAGGAGGCCAAGGAGTTCCAGGACAGCCTGGAGAGGTACCAGAACCTCCACCGGCTCAACAGCAGCCCGGCGGGGTTGGTCACGACGCCACTGGGCTGGGCCGGCGTGGGCCCCAAGGCCGAGGAAGACAAGATCAAAAAGGAGCTCCAGTCCCAGCTGGGCAAGAAGCACATCTCAACCGGACAGGTCTCCGTCGACGTCGGCGTCGAGGGCGGCATGCAGTTCGGTCCCGGCAAGGGCAAAAAGAACAACGACGGTGACTCCGGAGGCGACGGCGACGGCGACGACGAGGACTCGCTGCTGCCCAGCGCGGGCGCCGGCGCCAAGGTCAGTATGGGCGGTGATGTGATCTGGGCCACGGACGACACCACCGGCACCAAGTCGTACACCTTCCAGGCCCGCGGTGAGGCCGGAGTCAACGCCAACGTCGACGCGGTCGTCGGGGAGGCACACGGTGAGGCGAAGATCGGCCGGACCGGAGCCATCACCATGACGGTCGACCAGAAGACCGGCGAACTCAAGTCGATCACCATGACCCAGACCATCGACAAGACGCTCAAGGGCGGGGCGAGCGCGAAGAGCCCGGTGGGTAAGGGCGGCGAGGGCAAGGTAGGCGTCGACAAGGGCGGATCGAGCATCGAGGTGATCAGCACCACGGTGCCGTTCGGCCCGGACGCGGACAAGAAGATGACGAACCAGCTCACTCAGGACATGCTCAGCGGCGGCGCCGAGGACATGTTCGGTTACCTCTTCGCCAACGCCCCGATCCCGGAGACCGACCCGGGAGACAGCGACCCCTGGGGCCACATGCTGTACGAGAGCGGCGTCGTCAGTAAGACTACGTACGACAATGTGGAAGACGCCTCGGAAACCGGGCTGGACATCAACCTGGGCATCGTGGGGATCGGTGGCGCCTACACCACCTCGTCCACCGAGAAGACCGTGAAAGAGGCCGAGTTTCTGGGCGCACCGGACAGCGACGGGAATCGTTCCTTCGTTCCCTTCAGCGAATGCGCCAGCTGAATCCGTGCGGCAAGGAGAGATGATCATGAAGCGTCCATACCGACGAACGGCTTTCGCAGCCGTCGCGCTGCTGGCCGGCGGGGTCCTGCTGGCCGGCTGCGGGGGGCAGGACGGCTCCGATGACTCCGCAGCTCCGGAGGGCTGGAAGACCCTGGAGGGTCCGACCGTCTCCGTCTCCTACCCGAAGGGGTTCACCGAGCAGAGCGAGGCCGACCGGGCCGAGTCGAACGACGCGGTCGCCACCTTCGAGGAAGACGGTCGCCTCGCGGCGATGATCTCCATCCAGAGCGACTTCACCGAGGTCGCCGACGCCGAGGAGGCGGCCGTCGCCATGGAGGGGACGGTACAGGCGACCGCACGCTGGACCGGCACCGAGGACATCTCCGTGCAGGGCGTGGACAAGGCCAAGAAGGTCAAGCTCACCTACGTCTCCAACGGGATGAACAACACCCCGGAGAAGGGGGCGACGGTGGACGGTTCGGTGATCACCGGAGTGGACTCCGAGGGTCGTGTCTTCGCCGTCCGGATCGACGCCCAGGAGGGCAAGCTCAGCGCGGCGGACCAGCGGAAGATCATCGAGAGCATCCACGTCACCGGGTAGCCGGCGGGTGCCCGTGCGCGTTCCACCCGCACGACTTGTGGCCGGGGGCATCGCGGCGTCGCCAGAAGCCCTCGGCCACCGGCGGGCATCGGCACCGGGGGCCGGCTCCCGGACGACTCGGATCGGCACCCGCGGACCACGGATTCCGTGAGAACTCGCCCAACGGGCAGGACGCCGGCAGCCGGTTGACACCGCCCCCCCTAGCAAGAGCCGCGTCCAACCGGTCAGCAGCATCGACCAGCAGAGGAATGCCCCGTGTCCTACTCAAGGCAGAACACCCCCTCCGGTCACTACGGTGGCGACAGCTCATACGGCGATTCCGGCCGCCCCCGGCTGCTCCAACTGGTGGTGCCCTGGGCCGCCGGGATCATCGTGCTGCTGGTGACTCAGGCCCTGTTCACCACGCTGACCTGGGATCTCATCGCAGGTAAGGACCTGGAGGCGTGGTACTCCATGTCGCCGGTGAAGGTGGTGCTGCTGGTCTACCTGCCCATGGTGGTCTCCTTCACCCTGGCCACCTGGGCCGCGTGTGCCGTGCACCGCGAGCCCTCATCCGACTCCTGGCCCCGCCATCTGGTGGCCGGCCTGGTACCGACGGTCGGGGCCCAGTTGGTCGCGGCCACCACCCTCGACGAGATCACCCTCTTGGCCGTCCTCGTCCAGGCCGGGTTGCTGGCCGTGGGCTGCACCCTCGGGTTCCTGGTGGACCGGCTCCGGCGGAGGTAGGTTCCGCCGATGGATGTCTTCGACCTCGTCCTCCCGCTGGTGCTCGTCATCAGCGCCGGAATCACCCTGGCCCTGGCCCGCAGCCTCCAGGCCAAGAGCCGCGGGCGCCAGCACGGCCTGACCACGACCGGGCGCTGCCTCCGGATCACCTTCGAAGAGGGGCCCGTCCGAGGTGTCGGACAGGGGCCCAAAACGCAGACCTCGGTCTTCGGCTTCACCGACAGCAACGGTCGATGGGTGGAGTTCGAGGTGTACGGCGCCTACGTACGCGAGGGCAGCTCCGTCACCGTGCGCTACGACCCGGCCAACCCCCGCCAGAGCGCGACCCTCTCCGATGTGCGCGGCGCCACCAGCTGCGCCGAGGTGGCCGCGTTGGTCATCTTCGCCCTCGTGACCCTGGTGATGGCAGTCATCGTGCTGGGCCCGTTGTTCTGAGTGGACGTCGCCGCGCCGGTCCGCGCCAGCGAGCGCCCGCGTGCTTCAGGACGCTGCTGCCGTCTGGCGCTGGTTACCGACCGGTGGCGTCAGACGCCTTCCGCCTCCGCCGGCTGGTCGCCATGCCGGTGGTTCGGTACAGCCAACCACCGTCCCCTCTGGGCGAGCGCCGTCCCACTCCACGGCGTCCCCACGAGCTGGTCAGCAGGCCGTCCGGGGTGAGACACAGAGCACGAACCGCCCGGGCGGCAGCCGCGGACCCCGGAAACGACGAAGGGCCTGTGATCAGCGTTTCTGCTGGTCACAGGCCCTTCTGTTCCTGTGGCGGCGCAAGGATTCGAACCTTGGAAGGCTGAGCCGGCAGATTTACAGTCTGCTCCCTTTGGCCGCTCGGGCACACCGCCTAGAACGCTGCTCCGAATCCGCCCCGGCGGGTTCCTCGCAACGACGTAAACCATACCCGATGGGGAGGGGTGGTCCGCTACCCGGTTGATCACCGGAACGGATCAGCCCGACCTCCGCTCCGGGCTCGCGTACGGGGCCACCGCGCACGCCCGTCGAACGCCGAACAGGGCGCTCCCCACCTCGGCAGCCAGGGCTGTTCCGGCTCCCCGGTGGATCAGCGCACGGCGTCCCGGACGCGCTACGCCGCAAGGCGGAGGTGGCCCGCCGTGCGGGGGTCGCTCTGGCTGTTCCGGCAAGGCGGCGCGGCGCCCCGGCGGCCGTCGTGCGGCCGCCGGGGATCGCGGGACAGCGCTTAGGCTTGTCGCGGCGGGCCGGTTGGGCCCGCGTTTCGCACTCTCCAACTCACGACTATCCACGAGGAGCCAACTCAACATGGCCGACTCCAGTTTCGACATCGTCTCGAAGGTCGAGCGGCAGGAGGTCGACAACGCCCTCAACCAGGCCGCGAAAGAGATCTCGCAGCGTTACGACTTCAGGAACGTCGGCGCATCCATCTCCTGGTCGGGCGAGAAGATCCTGATGCAGGCGAACTCCGAGGAGCGGGTGAAGGCGATCCTCGACGTCTTCCAGTCCAAGCTGGTGCGGCGGGGCATCTCGCTCAAGGCCCTGGAGGCCGACGAGCCCCAGCCCTCCGGCAAGGAGTACAAGATCTTCGCCTCGATGCAGGAGGGCATCTCCCAGGAGAACGCCAAGAAGATCGCCAAGCTGATCCGGGACGAGGGTCCCAAGGGGGTCAAGGCGCAGGTGCAGGGCGACGAACTGCGGGTGTCGTCCAAGAGCCGTGACGCCCTCCAGGCCGTGCAGCAGCTGGTCAAGGGCGAGGACTTCGACTTCGCGGTCCAGTTCGTCAACTACCGGTGAGCGCCCGGGCAACCGGCGGAGCGCACCGGTCCGACTGAGCCGCGGATGAGGGGCGGGTCGCCGAAGCCCATCGACGACCCGCCCCCGTCCGCCCACCGCCCGCCCTCCGCCGCCGGTGGGCCTATCCGGCCGCGGCCCGGTCGGCCAGCTCCAGCCAGGGGGCGGCGTTCGTCCTGGTGAAGACGCGGGCCGCCTCCCGGAGCGCGGAGCGGGCGAGTTCGGGCTCGCCCCGGGAGACGTCGACCGCGGCGAGGGCCAGCAGCGTGCGTCCCCGCTCCAGCGGGAGTTCCAGTTGGGAGAAGCGGCTCAACGCCTGCCCCAGCAGTTCCACCGCGGTTTCGGTGGAGCCGGCGGCCGCCGCTAGCAGCGCCTCCGCACGGTCCAGCGCGGCGAGCACCGAGTGCCGGCCCAGCCGCTCGGCCGTCGGCCGCACCCGGCCGAGGAGGTGCTCGGCGTGCTCCAGGTCCCCGGCGTGCACCAGGGCTTCGGCCAGCTCCTCCTGCCAGCGCAGCATCGAAGGGTCGACGATCAGCTTGCCGATGCCGAGTTCGCCGACCCGGCTCAGCGTCCGCACGGCGGCCCGGGGGTCTCCGGACACCAACTGGGTACGGCCCAGGGCGTAGAGGTTGCGGGCCAGGAACATCTGGTCCTGTTCCTTCTCCGACGCCCACACCCCGCGCCGGGCGTGGTCCATCGCCCGGTCGAACCGGCCGCCGGCCGACTCCGCCATGGCAGCGGTGAACCGGGCCGGTCCGGGCGAGAGCCCCGCCTCGTTGGTGAGGGTGATAGCCCGGCGGGCGTAGTTGAGGGCCTCCTTGCAGCGGCCCCAGCGGGAGGAGGTCTCGGAGAGGGTGCGGAGCACCTCGATCAGGTCTTCGGCCATGCCGGCCCGCTCCACGGTGGGCAGCAGCGCGAGGAGCCTCGCCCGGGCCTCCGCCAGCCGGTCGTCGAAGAGGGCGTGGCGGATGGCGAGGATGCGGGCCGAGTTGTGCAGCCCGGAGGAGACCACGGAGGCTTCGAGGGCCTGGGCTTCGGCGAGTACTCGCTCGGCGTCCGGGTCTCCGAGGATCCGGCCCATTCTGGCCCTGGCGGTGAGGGCCATCGCCGCCAGCTCGTGGTCGCCTTCGGCCGCGGCGATGGTGCCGGCCTCGACGGCGGCTTGCCGGGCCCCGACCGGATCGCCGTCGGAGAGCAGCAGCTTCCAGGTGAGCCGGAGTTGCACCGCTGCGCGCAGCCGGGGATCGTCTCCGGCGTCGGCGAGCGCCTGGGTGTAGATCTCGTCCAGTCCGGCGAGGCCCTGGCCGGCGGTGTCGGCGATGGCCAGACGGGCCCACACCCGGTCGGCGGGGCTGGCGTCGCGGGCGAGGATGGCGTCGGCGGCGCGCCGGGCGAGGTCGGGGCGACCGGCGCGGCCGGCGTCGCCTGCGGCGGCCACCAGCCGGGCCAGCGCGGCGGCGGGACGGTCCGCGGGGGTGCGCTCGGCGGCGAGGAGTCCGAGTTCGGCGGCGCGTGCGCCGTCTCCGCGGCGCCGGCCGGCGGCGGCCGCCGCGGTGAGTTCGACGGCGAGTTCGCCGTCGGCGTAGTCGACAGTGAGGGCGCGGTGCCTGATCACTTCCAGCGGGTCGTCCACCGCGGTGGCGAGTTCGGCGTGGCAGGCGGCGCGCTCGGCAGGGTCCGCGTCGGCGGCGAGCGCGGCGGGCAGCAGGCCGGCGGTGAAGGCGACGCGTCCGTCGACCGAGACAGTGACGAGTCCGGCGGCCTCGGCGGCGGCCAGTTCGCCCTCGGCCTCGTGCCGGCCGGAGCGGCGGATGGTGCCCACCGTGGGCCGGCTGGCCAGTGCGGCCCGCAGCAGGGTCCGCCGTACCTGGCCGGAGACGGCGGCCAGCAGCTCCCGGGCGGCGGCTCCGGCCGGTCCGCGGACCGCCGACTCCCCGCAGAGGGTGGCCGGGGCGGAGTCCGCCGCGGAACCGGCCAGGGCGAGGGCGAGGCGCGGGTTGCCGCCGCTGGCCCGGTGGATCCGCCCGGCCGGTCCGATCGGCAGATTGCGATGGATCAGTAGTTCGGTGATGCCCTCGTCGTCCAGCGGAGGCAGCGGCAGCGTCCGCACTCCGGCGACGCCGCATATCTCCTGGGCGATCCGGCGGGCGGCGGGCGGGCGCCCGAGGACGAGCAGCCGGAGGCCGGGCGGCAGGGGGCGGGCGAGGGCCTGCCGCAGCGGGTCGCTCGTGGCGGTGTCGCCGTCCGCGGCGGATCCGGTGCCGCCTCGGGGGTCGCTTCCCGGGTGGTGGGCGGGCGGTTCCGCGGGGCTCGGTGCGGTGGGCCGAGGGGCGACCAGCCACTGGGCGTCGTCAAGGATCAGCAGCATCGGCGCGCCGGGGGCCGGGGCCTTGCGGAGCGCGGCCAGCAGGGCCTGAGCGGCGTCCGCGGTCATCGTCTTCGGCGCCGTCGGGCGTCGTTCCTCGGTGCCTTCCGGGGCCCGGCCGGTGCCGAGCGGGGCCTGAGCGGCGAGGCCCGCCGCCCCGGGGGGCGGCGGGCAGGCGACGACCTGGGGCCGGGGTGGCTGCGGGGGGTGGGCGGTGATGCGGAGGACGGTCTCCCGCCGGGCCTTGGCGCGGGCTTCCAGGGCGGCGGCGACGGTGGTCTTGCCGCTGCCCGCGGCACCGATCAGAGCTGCCCGGCCGCCGGTGCGCAACGCCTCTTCGAGTTGGACGAGAAGGTTCTCACGTCCGACCGGCTCCCCGGGATACAGACCATCCTCAGCAGGCTGCATCCCCGACCACCGCCTTCAGGTCCATCACTGTCCGAGTTCGTATGCAAGCACATGTGCACGTGCAAGTGCATGTACGTCACAGAGTACTTTTCGCCTGCTGTACCGGGGAACACTTGACGGGATGTACATGATGGCACTTGAGACCCCCTCGAACCGGCCGTCGAGCAGCACCGGACACCGGCTCAGCCGGTGGCGAAGGGCCGGTCGGTGGGCACGATCTCGCGGCCCAGCGGCATCAGGGAGATCGGCAGCATCTTGAAGTTGGCGATCCCGAACGGGATGCCGATGATCGTCAGGCAGAGGCCGATGCCGCCGATGAGGTGTCCCAGCGCCAGCCACCAGCCGGCGAAGATGATCCACAGGACGTTGCCGACGGCCGAGCCGACACCCGCGTCCCGCCGCTCGACGGTGGTGCGGCCGAAGGGCCACAGCGCGTATCCGGCTATCCGGAAGCTGGCGATCCCGAACGGGATCGTGACGATGAGCAGACAGCAGATGATGCCGGCCAGGACGTAGCCGAGGGCGAGCCAGAAGCCGGAGAGCACCAGCCAGAGGAGGTTCAGCAGAGTCTTCACACTTCCACCCTCGCACCTCGTCGTCTCGGTGGCGTGCCTTCCACGTACCGATTCCGTCCGGCGCGCCGCCCGTCTCAGTAGCCGCGGCCGGCCATCCGTTCCAGGCGGGCGATGCGCTCGGCCATCGGCGGGTGGGTGGAGAAGAACCTCGACATGCCGTCGCCGGGCCGGAACGGGTTGGCGATCATCAGATGGCTCGCGGTCTCCAACTGCGGCTCGGGCGGCAGCGGCAGCTGCTGGGTGCCGGCTTCCAGCTTGCGCAGCGCGTCGGCGAGGGCCAGCGGGTCGCCGGTCAGTTGGGCGCCGGAGGCGTCCGCCTCGTACTCCCGCGCCCGGCTGACGGCCAGTTGGATCACCGTGGCGGCCAACGGCCCGAGGATCATGATCAGCAGCATTCCGAAGATGCCCGGTCCGTCGTCGTCCTCGGAGCGGCCGAAGGGGATCAGCCAGGCGAAGTTCACCAGGAACATCACCACCGAGGCGAGCGCCCCGGCGACGGAGGAGATGAGGATGTCCCGGTTGTAGACGTGGCTGAGTTCGTGGCCGATGACACCGCGCAGCTCGCGCTCGTCGAGCAGCCGGAGGATGCCGTCGGTGCAGCAGACCGCGGCATTGCGGGGGTTGCGGCCGGTGGCGAAGGCGTTCGGTGCCTGGGTGGGGGAGATGTAGAGGCGGGGCATCGGCTGGCGGGCGGCGGTGGAGAGTTCCCGCACCATCCGGTAGAGGCCCGGCGCCTCGAACTCGCTGACCGGTCGGGCGCGCATCGCACGCAGCGCCAGCTTGTCGCTGTTCCAGTACGCGTACGCGTTGGTGCCGAGCGCCACCAGAAGGGCGATGATCAGGCCGGTGCGTCCGAAGAAGCCGCCGATGACCAGGATGAGTGCCGAGAGGCCGCCGAGGAGGACGGCGGTCTTCAGCCCGTTGTGCCGACGATGCACGGTACGCCCTCCTGGTAGTGCGAGCAGGGGAACCAGTCCGGGAAGGGGCGCCGCCGCTCGGCGGGGGCCCTCCGTACCGGACAACGGTGGACACCGGCCGCGGGTTCCCCCGGGTTACCCCCGCCTCTGGAGGCGGGGCGAGGTCAGCGGGACCGCGGCCAGGGGCCCGGGCGGGTGCGCGCTGTCGGGCGGAACCTCTCAGAACAGGGCGGTGGCGGCGAAACGGAGTACGAGCTGCGGCGCCCCGGAGAGGGCCAGGCCGATCCCGGCGGCGAGGGCGATGGCGACCGCGGTGGCCCGCGGCGCGGCCGGGCCGCCGGTCGCCGGAGTCCCGGCTGCCTCGGGTGGCGCGACGGCCACCGGCCGGTCGGCGGCGAGGTCGGGGCTCTCCGCACCGGTGCCCCCTCCGGCGGTCCGGTCCGGGCCGCCGGAGCCCGGGTACGGGGTCGGGAGGCTGGTGGCCGGGGCCCGGAAGAGGACCGCCGTCCACTGGAGGTAGTAGTAGAGGGCGATCACCACGTTCACCGCCATCACCACCGCCAACCAGCCGAGGCCGGCGTCGAGGGCGACCCGGAAGACGGTCACCTTGGCGAACAGGCCGATGACCCCGGGGGGCAGACCGGCCAGGCAGAGCAGGAAGAAGCCGAGCGCCAGCGCGGCGGGCAGCCGGTGCGCCGCCATCCCCCGGTGGTCCGCGATCCGGTGACCGCCCCCGGAGCGGCCGACCAGAGCGACGACGGCGAAGGCGCCGAGGTTCACGGCGGCGTACATCAGCGCGTAGGCCACCGTCGATCCCACGGCCCGCAGCGGATCGCCGCCGTAACCGGCGGCGGCGATCGGCACCAGCAGGTAGCCGGCCTGGCCGATGGAGGACCAGGCCAGCAGCCGTACCGCGCTCTGCGCGGACTCCGGGCGCTGCCGCAGTGCGGCGACGTTGCCCACGGTCATGGTGAGCGCGGCCAGCGCGGCGAGCAGCGGCCCCCAGGTCGCGGCACGGCTGGGGAAGGCGAGCACGGTGAGCAGGATGAGGCCGCTGAAGCCCGCCGCCTTGCCCACCACCGAGAGGTAGCCGGCGACCGGCAGCGGTGCGCCGACGTAGGTGTCCGGCACCCAGAAGTGGAAGGGGACGACGGCCACCTTGAAGGCGAAGCCGACCAGGGTCAGCACCACCCCGGTGGCGGCCAGGGTGGACAGTCCGGGCGGCGGGTGGGCCAGGCCGTGGGCCACCGCGGAGAAGTGCATCGAGCCGGTGACCGCGTAGACGAAGCTGGTGCCCAGCAGGGTGACGGCCGTGGCGGTGACGGACGAGAGGAAGAACTTCAGCGCCGCCTCGGCGGAGAGCCGCTCGCCCCGGCGCAGCCCGACGAGGGCGAAGGCGGGCAGCGAGACGATCTCCAGGGCGACCACCAGCGTCACCAGGTCGCGGGCGGCCGGGAGCAGTGCGGCGCCGGCCGCGGAGGAGAGCAGCAGGAACCAGTACTCCCCTGCCGGAAGCCTCAGATCCGGTACCGAGTCCACCGACGGCAGCGCGGTCAGCAGCGCCCCGCCCAGCACCAGGAGCTGGATGGCGAGGGTGAAGCCGTCGGCCACGTAACCGCAGGTGGCAGCCTCGGCGGTGAGGCAGAAGGTGCGGCGCTCAGCTCCGGTGAGCGGGAGCAGGGAGAGGGCGGCGAGGGCCAGCCCCAGCACGGCCGTCCAGCCAAGCAGCGGCTTCCGCCGGTCCGGGAGGAAGAGGTCGGCCACCAGGACGACCAGGCCGGTGACGGCGGCGATGACCGGCGGTGCGACGGCCGTCCAGTCCACCGACTGGACGAGATCGCCCGCCAGGTGCTGCGGCGCGAAGTGCGGGGGGAGGGCCTGTGCCTGTTCCCCGGCCTGGGCCAGCGTCTGGTGCAGATCCTGGTACGCGCCCTGTGCGGTGCGAGCCATCAGCCACCCCCGCCGAGGAGGTTCCGGACGGCCGGGTCGGTGAGACCGAGGATGGCCGCGGGCCAGAGTCCGGCCAGCACGGTCAGGGCGACGAGCGGGCTCCAGGCGGCCAGCTCGTACCGGCGGACGTCGAGCAGCCGGGGCTCGGCCGCCGCCCCCGCCATGCTGCCGGGCCGGTGGGCAGCCGACGCCGAGGGCCCCGCGCCGGCCCCCGACCGGGCGACACCGGACGGCGCGGCGGCGCGCGACGGTTCGGCCGCCGGCTCCCCCATGCAGACCCGCCCCACCACGAGCAGGAGGTATCCGGCGGTGAGCAGGGTGCCGAAGGCCGCGATGCCCATGAAGGCGAGGAACGCCGGCCGGCTGAGGCCCTCGGCCGGCCGGAACGCCCCGAACATCGTGAGCATCTCGCCCCAGAAGCCGGCGAGTCCGGGCAGGCCCAGCGAGGCGATGGCGCCGAAGGCCAGCAGTCCGCCCAGGCGCGGTGCCCGGCCGTAGAGCGCGCCGCCGGTCCGGCCGGCGAGCCGGTCGAGGTCGGTGGTCCCGTAGCGCTCCTTCACCCCGCCGACGAGGAAGAACAGCAGGCCGGTGATGAGGCCGTGCCCGATGTTGGCGAAGAGGGCGCCGTTGACGCCGGTCGGGGTGAGCGTGGCGATCCCCAGCAGGACGAAGCCCATGTGGCCGATCGAGGAGAAGGCGATCAGCCGCTTGAGGTCGCCGCCCGCTCCGGTGCGGGCCAGCGCCAGGCAGGCGAGGCTGCCGTAGACGATCCCGGTCACGGCGAGCGCCCCCAGGTAGGGGGCGAGCGTGCGGGCGCCGTCCGGGGTGACCGGCAGCACGATCCGGACCAGGCCGTAGGTGCCCATCTTCAGCAGGACCCCGGCGAGGAGCACGGAGCCGGCGGTCGGCGCGGCGGTGTGGGCGTCCGGCAGCCAGCTGTGCAGCGGCCACATCGGGGTCTTCACGGCGAGGCCGATCCCGATGGCCAGGGCGGCGAGCAGTTGGGTGGTGTGCCCCAGCGACGCTCCGTCGTCGCCGGCCAGCGCGACCATGTCGAAGGTGCCGGCCTCGGTCCCCACGAGGAGGAAGCCGAGCAGCATCACGACGGAGCCGAGGAAGGTGTAGAGGATGAACTTCCAGGCGGACCGCTCCCGACCGTCGCCGCCCCAGCGGGCGATCAGGAAGTACATCGGTATCAGCACCGTCTCGAAGGCCAGGAAGAACAGCAGCAGGTCGAGGACGGCGAAGGAGGCGAGGGTGCCGGCCTCCAGCAGGAGGACCAGCGCGACGAAGCCCTTTGCGGACGGGCCCGCCGGCTTGTTGAAGTAGCTGTGGAGCGCGGCGAGGAAGGTGAGCAGCGCGGTGAGCACCAGCAGTGGCAGGGAGACGCCGTCCACCCCCAGGTGGATCCGGGTGCCGAGGGCGGGGATCCAGCTCGTGTCCACGGTCGCCTGCATGGTGGCCGGACGGTGGTGGTCGAAGCCGGCGGCGAGTACGGCGGTGAGCACGAGGACCGCGCCGGTCACGGTCACCCCGTGGCGGAGGACGGCCTGCTCGGGCCCGCGGCCGCGCAGGCCCGGCGGGGCGGGCAGCAGCGCGGCCACCGCGCCGGCCAGCGGCAGGAGGACGACGGCCACCAGCAGGTACCCCAGCACGGTGTCGTTGAGAAGGCCACTCACGGGTCACGCTCCGGTGGTGCCGAGGACGGCGGCTACCGTCAGGACGAGGGAGCCGGCGAACAGGACGCCGAGGTAGGTCTGCACGTTGCCGGTCTGGCTGCGGCGTACGGCCGCACCCAGCAGGCCGGGGGCGAGGGCGGCGCCGTGCACGTAGAAGTCGACCACCTCGCGGTCCAGGAAGCGCACCAGCCGGGCGGCGGCCCGCACGGGGCTGACGAAGAGCGCGGTGTAGAGGGCGTCGAGGTGGAAGCCGGAGGCGGCCGGCCGGTGCAGCGGGCCGAGGAGGAACCGCCCGGGGTCGGCCGGGTCGTCCGCGGCGGCGATGTCGCCGTAGGCCTGCCGGTGGGTGGCGATGGCCTCGACCTCGGATGTCGCCGGGTCGGCCTCCGGGTGGGCGGCGACCGCGCCTATCGGTGTCGCGAGCCGGGCGCGGGCGGTGGTGTGGAGCCAGGCGCCGTAGGTGACCAGCAGACCGGCCACGGCGAGCCCGACGCCCAGCACCGAGGTGGTGAGGGTGGGGCTGAGCGGGCGGCCGTCGAACCAGCCCGGCAGTGCGCCTGCGGCGAGGCCGAGGCCGGCGGTCGGCAGGAAGAGCACCCACAGCACGGCGTTCATCACCACCGGCTGCCGGCCGTGGTCGGGGGCGGGCAGTCCCTTGCCGTGGAAGGCGAGGAGCCAGAGCCGGGCCGCGTAGGCGGCGGTGAGCAGGGCGGTGAGCAGGCCGGCGAGCAGTACCGTCCAGCCCGCGGCCGAGGGCACGTCGGCACTGCCGCCGGCGGCAGCGCGTTCGGCGGCGGCCAGCACCGCCTCCTTGGAGAAGAAGCCGGCGAACGGCGGGATGGCGGCGAGCGCCAGCAGGGCGACGGTCATCGTCCAGTAGGCGTCGGGGATCCGCCGGGAGAGCCCGCCGATCCGGCCCATCGCGGCGAGCGAGTTGGTGCCGGCGGCGTGGATGACCACCCCCGCGCCGAGGAAGAGCAGCGCCTTGAAGGCGCCGTGGCTGAGCAGGTGGAAGACGGCGGCTCCCCGGTCTCCGACGGCGAGCGCACCGGTCATGTAGCCGAGTTGGCCGATGGTGGAGTAGGCGAGGACGCGTTTGATGTCGTCCTGGGCGAGTGCGGCGAGCGCCGAGCCGACCATGGTGACGGCGGCGAGCGCGGCGAGGACGAGCAGTGCGGCGGCGGAGGCGGCGAAGACCGGCAGCAACCGGGCGATGAGGTAGACGCCTGCGGCGACCATCGTCGCGGCGTGGATCAGCGCGGAGACCGGGGTGGGGCCGGCCATCGCGTCGGGCAGCCAGGTGTGCAGCGGGAACTGCGCGGACTTGCCGGCCACGCCGGCGAGCAGCAGCAGCGCGATCAGGGTCGGGTGGTCGAGTCCGCCACCGGAGGCGGCGGCGGTGAGCACCCCCGAGATCCGGAAGGTGCCCGCTTCGGAGGCGAGGGCGAACAGGCCGATGAGGAACGGCACATCGCCCAACTTGGTGACCAGGAACGCCTTGAGCGCGGCGGACCGGGCGGCCGGTGTCTCCCAGTAGTGGCCGACCAGGAAGTACGAGCAGACGCCCATGACCTCCCAGCCCACCAGCAGCACCATCAGATCACCGGAGTAGACGACCAGCAGCATCGCCGAGGTGAACAGGGAGACGAGCGCGGCGTAGGAACCGTAGCGGGGGTCCTCGCGGAGGTAGCCGGTCGAGTAGAGCTGGACGCAGAGCGCGACCAGGCCGACCAGGACCGCGACGAGTGCGGCGAACCCGTCGATGCGCACGGCCAGGTCGATGGGGACGGAGCCGGTGGGGGTGAGGCGGGTGGCGGCGTCGACCGTCTCCCCGCCGCCCTGGCGCAGCGCCACCAGGGCGGCGAGGACGGCGGAGGTCGCGGTGGGGAGGACGGCGAGCGGCTGGACGAGTCCGGGGACCCGCCGGCCCAGCAGGAGCCCCGCGAGGGCACCGAGGAACGGCAGGAGCGGTACCAGGACGGCGAGGGCGGTGGTGGTCACGCGGTGGCCTCCGCCCGCTGGGAGCCCGGCGCGGCGTGACGGTCCGACCCGGAGCGCCCGCCGCCGCCTCGGCCGGTTCCGCCGCCGGGCTCGGCGAGCTCGGTGAGCCGGTCGATGCCGAAGCTGCCGCGGCCGCGGTGGACCAGCAGGACGATCGCCAGCCCGATGCCGAGTTCCGCGGCGGCGATGGTGATGGTGAACAGGGTCAGCGCCTGCCCGGAGTGGAGCGTGTCGCGCAGCCAGACGTCGAAGGCGACGAGGTTGAGGTTGACGCCGCCCAGCATGAGCTCCACGGACATCAGGACGAGGATCACGTTGCGCCGGGCCAGCACGCCGTAGACGCCGGTGCAGAAGAGCAGCACGGCCAGCACGGCTGGGTAGGCGAGATGCATCAGCGCTGCTCCTTGTCGCCGGCAGGGTCGCTCCTGCGACCGCTGGACGGGTTTCTCTTGCGGGAGAGGACGATCGCCCCGATGAGTGCGGCGAGGAGCAGCACGGAGAGCGCCTCGAACGGCAGTACCCAGTGGCGGAAGAGGAAGTGCCCGGTGACCTCGGTGGAGCCCGCCGCGGCGCCGTCGAGCCCGATCCAGGTGGTGCGGAAGGCGTCGACGACCACCCAGACCAGCGCCGCGGCGGCTGCCGCGGCCACGGCGGCGGCCGTCCGGCGGTTGCCGGAGTCGGCGTCCGGGGAGGGGCCGATGGGCGCCCGGGTGAGCATCAGCCCGAACAGCAGCAGCACCACGACCGAGCCGACGTAGATCAGCACCTGCACCCAGGCGATGAACTCCGCGGTCAGCAGCAGGTACTCGACCGCGAGCCCGCCGAGCGCCACCACCAGCCAGCCGGCGGCGTGCACCAGCTGCCGGGTGGTGACCGTGACCAGGGCCGCGCCGAGCGTGACCAGGCCGACGAGGACGAAGACGATCTCGACCCCGGTCGGGGAGAGGAATCCGGGCGGGCCGGCGGCCAGGGCGGTCACTCGCCGTCCTCCTCCGTCCGCCCCGGGCCGGGGTGAGCCTGGTCCGCTCGGTCCGCCGTCTCCCGGGCGGCCTGCTCGGCGGCCAGCTTCTCGGCGGTCCGGCGCGCCGCGGCGATCTCCTTCGGTTCCTCGGCCGCCGGGTCGAGCGGGGGCGGCGCCGGCACCGTCCACATCCACTCGCGTAGCCGGTCCCGCTCGTGGGTGAGTTCCCGGATGTCGGTCTCGGCGTACTCGAACTCCGGCGACCAGAAGAGCGCGTCGAAGGGGCACACCTCGACGCAGATGCCGCAGTACATGCAGAGGGCGAAGTCGATGGCGAAGCGGTCCAGCACGTTGCGGCTGCGCTCCCGCCCGCCGGGCGCGGCCGGCGGCACGGTCTCCTTGTGCGAGTCGATGTAGATGCACCAGTCGGGGCACTCCCGCGCACACAGCATGCAGACCGTGCAGTTCTCCTCGAACAGCGCGATCACGCCGCGGGAGCGCGGCGGGAGTTCGGGCTGCACCTGCGGGTACCGCGCGGTGTGCGAGCGCCGGGTCATGGTGCGGAGGGTGACGGCCAGCCCTTTGGCGAGGCCGCTGCCGGGCAACGACACTACGAGACCACCACCTTGACGACGCCGGTGAGTGCGATCTGGAGCAGGGCGAGCGGCACGAGCGCCGTCCAGGCCAACCTCTGCAACTGGTCCTCCCGCAGCCGCGGATAGCTGACCCGCAGCCAGATGACGCCGAAGGCCAGTACGGCGCTCTTCAGCAGCGTCCACAGCCAGCCGAGGCCGGAGAGGCCCGGCGGGCCGTGCCAGCCGCCGAGGAAGAGGACGGTGGTCAGCCCGCAGAGCACCACGATGCCCGCGTACTCGGCGAGGAGGAAGAGCGCGAAGCGCAGGCCCGTGTACTCGGTGTAGGCGCCGAAGATGATCTCGGAGTCGGCGACGGGCATGTCGAACGGAGGGCGCTGCAACTCCGCGAGTCCGGCGGTGAAGAACACCACCCCGCCGACGAGCTGCCAGGGCACCCACCACCACTGGAACCCGTCCAGGATGCCGACCAGCGAGACGGTGCCCGCGGCCATGGCCACCGAACCGGCGCTGAGCAGCAGCGGCAGCTCGTAGGCGAGCAGTTGCGCCGCGGTACGCAATGCTCCCAGCAGGGAGAACTTGTTCGCCGAGGACCATCCGGCCAACAGCGACCCGAGCACCCCGACGCCCATCACCGCCAGGGCGAAGAAGACGCCCGCGTCGATGGCCTGGCCGACGGCTCCGCCGGGACCCAGCGGGATCACCAGCAGCACCAGGAGGTAGGGCAGCAGCGCGACGGCGGGGGCGAGTTGGAAGATCCGGCGGTCGGCGCCGGCCGGCACGATGTCCTCCTTCTGGGAGAACTTCACTCCGTCCGCGACCAGTTGGGCCCAGCCGTGGAACCCGCCGGCCTGCATGGGGCCGAGCCGGCCCTGCATGTGCGCCATGACCTTGTGTTCGGCCTGCCCGACGAGGAGCGGCAGCAGCAGGAAGGCTCCGAAGACGGCGAGCAGCCGCAGCGCGAGGTCGAGCGGCTCGTTCACGTCCCTCCGCCCCCTGTCTGTCCGCTGTCCGGTTCGTCCCGCTCCGCGGAGGCGTCCGGCTCGGCGGTCCCGGACTGCGGCTTCCGCGGCCTCGGTTCGGGCCGCTCGGGCTCGGGCCGGCGCGGCGGCTGCTCCTCGAACGCGGGAGTCGGATGATGCCATGGCGCGTCCGAGGCGGTGGCACCGCCCGTGCCCTGACCGCCGGGGGAAGCCGCTCCGGTGCCGCTCGGGCGCTGGCTCGCCGAGCCCTCGCCGGCGCTGCGGTTCCGGCGCGGCCGCCGGGCCGTGGCTCCGGCCCCGCCCCGGCCGGGCGGCCTGCCGGCAGCGGCCTCCGGCGGCGCTTCCGGCGCCTGCTCGGTGGCCGGACGGTCACCGCCGGCCGAGCGGTCCCGGCGGGCGGGGCGCTCGCCGGCCCCTGCCGTCCGGGCTCCCCGCCCGGTCCGGCCGGCAGCGGGGGGCAGTCGGCCCTTCATCGGCCCCCACTCGTTGGGGTCCGGGACCCCGGGGGGCAGCGACTGCCGCCTCCTGGGGCCTCCGTGCTCCGACTCCCCCGGCTCCTTCGCTCCGGGCCAGGCCTTGGACACCCGCGCGGCGAGGACGAAGTCCTTGCGCAGCGGACGGCCCTCGAAGCCTTCGGGGAGCAGCAGCGGGGCGAGGTGCGGATGGCCGGTGAAGTCGATCCCGAACATCTCGTGGGTCTCCCGCTCGTGCCAGCCGGCACCGGCGTAGACATCGGTGGCGGTCGGCAGCGCGGGGGCCTCCTGGGGCACGGCCGTGCGCAGCAGCAGCCGCCGCAACCGGCCCCGCCGCGGGTCGGTGGGGGCGAGCGAGACCAGGTGGGCGCAGACCAGGAAGCCCTGCTCGGGCTCGTGGGTGGCGCTCAGCCAGTCGAAGTAGCTGCAGCCGAGCCGGTCCCGGGCGGTCCGCAGGGCGTCCGGCCACCGCTCGGCCGGTACGTCCACGGTGAGCAGTCCGTAGGCCTCCTCGGCAGTCGCCCCTGGACCGAAGAGGCTCTCGACCCCCTCGGGTAGCCAACCGACCGGCGGCTGCGGCTGCTGCGGGGCGGCGTCCTCCGGCCCGCCGGGCCGCTCCGGCTCCCCGGGCCCGCGCTCGGTCACCGCCCGCCCTCCCGCCGCCCGCTCTCTTCCGGCCCCGCGACCAGGCCGCTGCGGAGCGCGTCGGTCGGTGTGCGCCGGCCGGGTCCGCGCTGCTGGCCGTCCGGTCCGGCGGCGTACCGGTCTCCGAGCGACTCCCGGGCGATCTTGTCCTGGAGGGTGAGGATGCCCTGGAGCAGCGCTTCCGGTCGGGGCGGGCAGCCGGGCACGTACACATCCACCGGAATGATCTGGTCCACGCCCTTGGTGACGGAGTAGGAGTCCCAGTAGGGCCCGCCGCAGTTGGCGCAGGCCCCGAAGGAGATCACGTACTTCGGCTCCGGCATCTGCTCGTGGAGCCGTTTGACCGCCGGGGCCATCTTGTCGGTGACCGTGCCCGAGACGATCATCAGGTCCGCCTGGCGGGGGCCCGGCGCGAACGGGATGACGCCGAGCCGGATGAAGTCGTGCCGCGCCATGGAGGCCGCGATGAACTCGATGGCGCAGCAGGCGAGACCGAAGTTGAAGACCCAGAGGCTGTACCGCCGACCCCAGTTGAGGACCACCTTCATCGGCTCGGGGGCGAGCCGGGCCAGCGCACCGAGGCGGCGCGGCTCCGGCAGCGGCTGCGGCTGCGGCTGCGGCTGCGCGGCGCTCGCACCGGCGGGTGCGGGGTTCACGTCCACGTGAGCACCCCCTTCTTCCAGGCGTACAGCAGTCCGACGGAGAGGAAGCCGAGGAAGACGAACATCTCCACCAGCGTGGTGGCGCCGAAGCCGGGGGCGGCGAAGACCGTCGCCCAGGGGAAGAGGAAGATCGAGTCCACCGCGAAGACGACGTAGAGGAACGCGTAGACGTAGTAGCGGATCTGGGTGTGCGCCCAGTCCCCGCCGACCGGGTCCACCCCGCACTCGTAGGCCAGCAGCTTCTCCCGGGTCGGCGCCACCGGCCGCAGCAGGCGGCCGGCCCCGAAGGCGACCGCGACGAACACCACCCCGACCAGCGCCAGCAGGCCCACTGCCGAGTAGCCGGCGAAGTAGTCCGCGGCGTGGCCGCCCGCCGCCGGGACGGTTGGTGCTGTGCGCTCGGTCGGCAGCACGTCCGCCCTCGCTCCCTGGCTGTCCCGTTCGACGATCTGTACGCACGGGAGTCTAACGACTCGGCGCGTGAACGAGCGGGTTCCCTGTCGAGCACCGGGCCGGGGAGGCCGCGCGTCATGCCCGGCGGACCGGGGCGCGGCGGCGGGGACGACGGGCAGCCCTCGGGCACCCCCGGGACCGGGCCGCGGTGGTGGGGTTTCCCCCCGGTCCGGTGCCCTGGCCACCCCATGGCGCCGCGCCGCCGGTCCCGGCAGGCTTGCCGGTATGCCCCAGCCTGATCCCGCCCCTCCGGCCGCAGCAGCCGACGGCCCGGCCACCGAGCGGCTGCCGCCGCCGCGCCCGCCGCTCTCGGCACAGTGCTGGCGGGAGATCGCCCACCTGCTGGTCAACCTGCCGTCGGGCGTGCTCGCGTTCGTCTACGTCTCGGCGTGGCTGTACGCCGGCGCGCTGCTCTCGCTGACCGTGGTGGGACTGCCGCTGCTCGCGGTCGGGCTGCTGGAGGTGCGGCGGTACGGCAGGTTCGAGCGGGCCCGCGCCCGGCTGCTGCTCTCGCTGCACGTCGACGAGCCGAGTCCGGTCGTCCGCCAACAGAGCGGCTTCCTCGGCTGGCTCCGGGCGATCCTGCAGGACCCGGTCGGCTGGCGCCACGTGCTCTACTGCGTGATCCGTCTCCCCTGGGGGATCGTCACCTTCACCATCACCCTGGCCGCGCTCTTCGTGGGCTGGCCGCTGCTGCCCTGGCTCGCCAGGTGGCAGACCGACGTGGACCGGGCGATGGTGCGGGGCCTGCTCTCGCCCTCCGACGAGTTGGAGCGGCGGATCGCCGAGCTGGAGTCGGATCGGGGCACCGTCGTCGACACCGCCGCCGCCGACCTCCGCCGCATCGAACGCGACCTCCACGACGGAGCCCAAGCCCGCCTCGTCGCCCTCGCCATGGAACTCGGCCTCGCCAAGGAGAAACTCCTCGAAGACCCCGAAGCCGCCGCCCACATGGTCGACGAAGCCCACAACGAAGTAAAAGTCGCCCTCCAAGAACTCCGCGACCTCGCCCGCGGCATCCACCCCGCCATCCTCACCGACCGCGGACTCGGCCCAGCCCTCTCCGCCCTCGCAGCCCGCTGCACCACCCCCGTCACCGTCACCGTCGACCTCCCCACCCGCCCCGCACCCGCCATCGAAGGCATCACCTACTTCACCACCTCAGAACTCCTCCAAAACATCAGCAAACACGCCCAAGCCACCCACGCCACCATCGACATCTGGCAAACCCACAACCGCCTCATGCTCCAAGTCACCGACAACGGCAAAGGCGGCGCCACCCCCACCCCCAACTCCGGACTCGCCGGCCTCGCCGAACGCCTCGACGCCGTCGACGGACTCCTCACCATCACCTCACCACCCCACAACGGCACCACCATCACCGCCGAACTCCCCTGGCGCCCCCACCAAGCCACCGCCACCCCTGGCGAGAGCCGGCTCAAGTAGAAACGGACGACGCCGATGACCGGCCCGCACGACCCCGACGGACCACAGCCCCGCCCCGGCCCGGTGCCGGCCGCGCTGCGCGCCCCCTTCCAGGCCCGCACCTGGCGGGAGTACCTCCACCTGTTGCTGAACCTGCCGATGGCGATCCTGATGTTCACCTTCGCCGTCACCATGAGCGCCCTGGGACTGGGGCTGCTCATCACCTTCCTCGGCGTGCCGGTGCTGGCCGCCGGGCTCGCCGGCTGCCGTGGGCTCGGCGCCGTGGAGCGGGCCCGGGCGCGGGCGCTGCTCCGGCTCGACGTCGGCTCACCGCGGCCGATCCGGCCGCCGAAGCCGGGCCTTCTCGCCTGGACCGGCGCCCTGCTCAAGGACGGGTCCTCCTGGCGGCAGCTGCTCTACGCCGTGGTGCACTTCCCCTGGGCGGTGTTCGCCTTCGCCCTCTCGACGGCCGTCTGGTCCGCCGGCTGGTCGATGCTGCTCTACCCGCTCTGGCACTGGATCCACCCGGAGTTCCTCGGCCAGCCGGGACTGCAGCTGTACGCGGACGGCCGCGGCCACGACGTCTACCTGGACACCCCCGCCGAGATCGGTCTGGCCAGCGCGCTCGGACTGCTGCTGGTGCTGGTCGGCTCCGCACTGATCCGGGCGTCGGCCCACGTGGACCGGGCGATGGTGAGCGGCCTGTTGGGCCCCTCGCGACTGGCCAGCCGGGTCTGGGAGCTGGAGTCGGATCGGGGCACCGTCGTCGACACCGCCGCCGCCGACCTCCGCCGCATCGAACGCGACCTCCACGACGGAGCCCAAGCCCGCCTCGTCGCCCTCGCCATGGAACTCGGCCTCGCCAAGGAGAAACTCCTCGAAGACCCCGAAGCCGCCGCCCACATGGTCGACGAAGCCCACAACGAAGTAAAAGTCGCCCTCCAAGAACTCCGCGACCTCGCCCGCGGCATCCACCCCGCCATCCTCACCGACCGCGGACTCGGCCCAGCCCTCTCCGCCCTCGCAGCCCGCTGCACCACCCCCGTCACCGTCACCGTCGACCTCCCCACCCGCCCCGCACCCGCCATCGAAGGCATCACCTACTTCACCACCTCAGAACTCCTCCAAAACATCAGCAAACACGCCCAAGCCACCCACGCCACCATCGACATCTGGCAAACCCACAACCGCCTCATGCTCCAAGTCACCGACAACGGCAAAGGCGGCGCCACCCCCACCCCCAACTCCGGACTCGCCGGCCTCGCCGAACGCCTCGACGCCGTCGACGGACTCCTCACCATCACCTCACCACCCCACAACGGCACCACCATCACCGCCGAACTCCCCTGGCGCCCCCACCAAGCCGACTAACCACCGCGAGACCCCTCGGATTGCTGAGGTGCTGGCCTCCGCCGCGGCCCCAGCCACGGGGCGGAGCAGCACGGGGCGACTCTGAGAAGCTGTTGTCCAACCCCGGGCCCGAGGTGTCTGGCACCGCCGACTCCGGCGTTGCCGTCGGTCGCCGACGCTCCGCGTCGACTCCCTCCTCCTTGGATTCGACGGCGCCAGACTCTCGACCTGATCCGAACCGGGGTCGGACAACAGCTTCTGAGGGGAACCGGGTGGGAAACAGCGTTCGAGTGGTCATCGCCGAGGATTCGGTGCTGCTCAGGGAGGGCCTGGTACGGCTGCTCACCGACCGGGGCCATGAGGTCGTCGCCGGTGTCGGGGACGGCGAGGAGCTGATCCGCGTGGTCGCCGAGCTGGCCGGCCGGGGGGAGCTGCCGGACGTCGTGGTGGCCGACGTGCGGATGCCCCCGACCCACACCGACGAAGGGGTGCGGGCCGCGGTGAGACTGCGCCAGGGGTACCCGGGGCTGGGTGTGCTGGTGCTGTCGCAGTACGTGGAGGAGCAGTACGCCACCGAACTGCTGGCCGGCAACAGCCGGGGCGTCGGCTACCTGCTGAAGGACCGGGTGGCCGACGTCCGCGAGTTCGTCGACGCGGTGGTCAGGGTGGCCGGCGGCGGGACGGCGCTGGACCCGGAGGTGGTCGCGCAGCTGCTCGGCCGCAGTCGGCGGCAGGACGTACTGGCCCGGCTCACCCCCCGGGAGCGCGAGGTGCTGGAGCTGATGGCCGAGGGGCGCACCAACTCGGCGATCGCCGGGCAGCTGGTGGTCAGCAACGGGGCGGTCGAGAAGCACATCAGCAACATCTTCCTGAAGCTCGGCCTCTCCCAGAGCGATGCGGACCACCGCCGGGTGCTGGCGGTCCTCACCTACCTGGACTCCTGACGTGGACCCCGGCTCCCCGCGCCGCCCCCTCCAGGTAGCCGGCCGGCTGCGACGGCGCCCACGAAGGGGAGAGACACCCCGAGAGCATTCCAGGTCTTATCGCCCAAATGGGAGGTACACCTGATGAATCACCGGAGACTGGCGTCTCACCGCCGGGTCCAGTATGTGACCCTGGCCAGGAAGGCGACCCTTACCGACGTAGAGTGGCGGTCGGGACGACCGGTTGACGCCCGCCGCCCCGGCGCACCGTACGGGGGACTCCGGCCTCCGATCCGGGGAACCGCCACAGTCGCCACCTCAGAGGAGGTCCATTCCAGTGACCAGCCAGGTCAGTAGCCCAGATGAGCAGGACACCGGGGCAGCTGTCAGGGAGCAGCGCAAGCCGGGCAAGGAGGTCCGGCGGCGGGAACGGGTGATCATCCGCTTCGCCGGGGACTCGGGTGACGGTATGCAGCTGACCGGCGACCGGTTCACTTCGGAGACGGCCTCCTTCGGCAACGACCTCTCGACGCTGCCGAACTTCCCCGCGGAGATCCGCGCCCCGGCAGGCACCCTGCCCGGCGTCTCCAGCTTCCAGCTGCACTTCGCCGACCACGACATCCTCACCCCCGGCGACGCCCCCGACGTGCTGGTGGCGATGAACCCGGCCGCGCTCAAGGCCAACCTGGGCGACGTCCCCCGGGGTGCGGAGATCATCGTCAACACCGACGAGTTCACCAAGCGCGCCATGGCCAAGGTCGGCTACACCGGCAACCCGCTCGAGGACGACTCCCTGGCGGCGTACCAACTGCACCCGGTACCGCTGACCACCCTCACCCTCGAAGCGCTGAAATCCTTCGACCTCTCCCGGAAGGAGGCCGAGCGGAGCAAGAACATGTTCGCCCTCGGCCTGCTCTCCTGGATGTACCACCGGCCGACCGAGGCCACCGAGAAGTTCCTCCGCCAGAAGTTCGCGAAGAAGCCCGACATCGCCGAGGCGAACGTGGCCGCCTTCCGGGCGGGCTGGAACTTCGGCGAGACGACCGAGGACTTCGCCGCCTCCTACCAGGTGGCCCCGGCGACCGCAGCCTTCCCGCCCGGCACCTACCGGAACATCTCCGGCAACCTCGCCCTCGCCTACGGGCTGATCGCCGCCGGCCAGCAGGCCGACCTGCCCCTCTACCTGGGCTCCTACCCGATCACCCCGGCCTCGGACATCCTGCACGAGCTCTCCCGGCACAAGAACTTCGGCGTGCGCACCTTCCAGGCCGAGGACGAGATCGCCGGCATCGGCGCCGCGCTGGGCGCGGCCTTCGGCGGCGCGCTCGGTGTGACCACCACCTCCGGCCCGGGGGTGGCGCTGAAGTCCGAGACCATCGGTCTTGCGGTCTCACTGGAGCTGCCGCTGCTGATCGTCGACATCCAGCGCGGCGGCCCCTCCACCGGACTCCCCACCAAGACCGAGCAGGCCGACCTGCTCCAGGCCATGTACGGCCGCAACGGTGAGGCCCCGGTGCCGGTGGTGGCGCCGGCCACTCCGGCCGACTGCTTCGACGCCGCCCTGGACGCGGCCCGGATCGCGCTGACCTACCGCACCCCGGTCTTCCTGCTCAGCGACGGCTACCTGGCCAACGGCTCGGAGCCCTGGCGCATCCCCAAGCAGGAGGACCTGCCGGACCTGCGGGTGCAGTTCGCCCACGGCCCCAACCACCAGCTGACCGACGGCACCGAGGTCTTCCACCCCTACAAGCGGGACCCCCGGACCCTCGCCCGACCCTGGGCGGTACCGGGCACCGCCGGGTTGGAACACCGGATCGGCGGCATCGAGAAGCAGGACGGCACCGGCAACATCTCGTACGACCCGGCCAACCACGACCACATGGTCCGCACCCGGCAGGCCAAGGTGGACGGGGTCTCGGTCCCCGACCTCACCGTCGACGATCCCGGCGGCGAGGCCAGGGTGCTGGTCGTCGGCTGGGGCTCCACCTACGGGCCGATCACCGCCGCGGTGCGGCGCGTCCGCGCCGCCGGCGACCAGGTGGCCCAGATCCATCTGCGCCACCTCAACCCCTTCCCGGGCAACCTGGGCGAGCTGCTGCGGCGCTACGACAAGGTGATCGTCCCGGAGATGAACCTGGGCCAGCTCGCGACCCTGCTGCGGGCCCGCTACCTGATCGACGCCGCCTCCTTCAACCAGGTCAACGGCATGCCGTTCAAGGCCGAGCAGCTGGCCTCCCACATCCAGCAGGTGGTCCGGGAAGGCCTGGAGGAGAGCAGCAAGGAGACCAGCGATGCCTGAGACGACAGCGCAGACCCCCTCGACCTTCCAGGCACTGTCCCTGGTGCCCAAGGCCGAGGCCAAGCAGACCATGAAGGACTTCAAGTCCGACCAGGAGGTGCGCTGGTGCCCGGGCTGCGGTGACTACGCCGTTCTCGCCGCCGTCCAGGGCTTCATGCCGGAGCTCGGGCTGGCCAAGGAGAACATCGTCTTCGTCTCCGGCATCGGCTGCTCCTCCCGCTTCCCGTACTACATGAACACCTACGGGATGCACTCCATCCACGGTCGTGCCCCGGCCATCGCCACCGGCCTCTCCTCCTCCCGCCCCGACCTGAGCGTCTGGGTGGTCACCGGGGACGGCGACGCCCTCTCCATCGGCGGCAACCACCTCATCCACGCGCTGCGCCGCAACGTCAACCTCAAGATCCTGCTCTTCAACAACCGGATCTACGGGCTGACCAAGGGGCAGTACTCCCCCACCTCGGAGATCGGCAAGATCACCAAGTCGACGCCGATGGGGTCCCTGGACACCCCCTTCAACCCGGTCTCGCTGGCGCTGGGCGCGGAGGCGTCCTTCGTGGCCCGCACCGTCGACTCCGACCGCAAGCACCTCACCTCGGTGCTGCGCGAGGCCGCCGCGCATCCGGGCACCGCGCTGGTGGAGATCTACCAGAACTGCAACATCTTCAACGACGGCGCCTTCGAGGTGCTCAAGGACAAGCAGCAGGCCCAGGAAGCCGTCATCCGCCTGGAGCACGGGCAGCCGATCCGCTTCGGAGCACCCCACCTGGAGGAGGACGGCGGCGACGGCCTGGGCGGCAAGGGTGTCGTCCGCGACCCGGCCACCGGTGACCTCAAGGTCGTCGACGTCACCGAGGAGGGCACCGAGAACGTCCTGGTGCACGACGCCCGGTCGGCCTCGCCCACCACGGCGTTCGCCCTCTCCCGGCTCGCCGACGCCGACACCCTCCACCAGACCCCCATCGGCGTCTTCCGGAACGTTCAGCGGCCGGTCTACGACACACTGATGAACGAGCAGTTGGAGGCGGCCGTCGAGCAGAACGGCAAGGGCGACCTCGCCGCGCTGCTCGCCGGGAACGACACCTGGACGGTGACCGGCTGAGAGAGCCGGACACGGACGCGGCGCGGCCCGGACCTGTCGACCAGGTCCGGGCCGCACTGCTCTTCCGGGCCGCACCGCTCCGCTCGGGCCGTACCGACCCGCGGGTCGGAACCGCGCGGCGGCGGTCAGTACCGTATGGCGGGACGGACATGACAGCCGGACACCCCCGGCGTTACCTTCGAACCCTCGTACCCACGCCTGCCAGGAGGCCCCTTGAAGCCGCAGAGAGAGCACCGGACAGGTCTGGTGTACGGCTTCGCGGCCTACGGGATGTGGGGGCTGCTACCGCTCTACTGGCCGCTGATGCAGCCCGCCGGCGCCCTGGAGATCCTGGCCCAGCGGATGGTCTGGTCGCTGGTGACGATCGTCGTGATCCTCGCCGTCATGCGCCACTGGGCGTGGATCCCCCCGCTGCTGCGGGAGCCCCGACGACTGGCCATGATCACCGTGGCCGCCACCGTCATCTCCCTCAACTGGGGGATCTACATCTGGGGCGTCAACACCGGGCACGTCGTCGAGGTCGCCCTCGGCTACTTCATCAACCCGCTGATCAGCATCGCCTTCGGAGTGCTGGTGCTGCGGGAACGGCTGCGCCCCGCCCAGTGGGCGGCGGTCGGCATCGGCGTCCTGGCCGTGGTGGTGCTCTCCGTGGCATACGGCCGGGTGCCGTGGGTCGCCCTCGTCGTCGCCTTCTCCTTCGGGGTCTACGCACTGGTCAAGAAGCAGGTGGGGCTCAGCGGCCTGGAGTCGCTGGCGGCCGAGAGCGCGGTGCAGTTCCTCCCGGCGCTGGTGTTCCTCGGCTACCTCGCCGCCCGCGGCCAGAGCACCTTCGGCACGGCCGGGGTCGGCCACACCCTGCTGCTGGTGAGCTGCGGAACGGCGACCGCGCTACCGCTGCTCGCCTTCGGGAGCGCGGCGGTACGGCTGCCGCTCTCCACGATCGGGATGCTCCAGTACATCGCGCCCACCTTCCAGTTCGTCATCGGCCTCGCGGTCTTCCACGAAGAGATGCCGCCGGAGCGCTGGGCCGGCTTCGTGCTGGTCTGGCTGGCGCTGTCCGTACTGACCTGGGACGCGTTCCGCACCGCACGCAACGCCCGGACGGCGGTCCGGCGGGCGGCTGCCGCGGCGAAGGCCTCAGTGACGGCGGAGGCGGAGGCGGTGGCCGCGGAGGGCGTGACCGCGGAGGCCGTGACGGTGGAGCGGGGCGACGGGGCGGAGCGTACGGCGGGGAGCTGACGCTCGGCAGCGTATGCCGTGCCGGGGTCGGTGGGCTGGTGCGCCGGCTCGGTGGTGGGTGACGCTGGGTGCGGGGCCGGTGGTGGGTGACGGTGCCGGGGGCTCCGGGGTGGGGGTGCCGCGACCGTCTATTTACGGGGCCCTGCGGGTCCGCTCTCCGACTGCGGGCCGGTCTGCCCCGCAAATACACGGCAGCGTCGCGGCACCCCCACCCGCTCCGCCCCCGTCCCCTCCCGACGCCCCACGCCCAGCCCGCATGATCATTCGCCGGTACCGCCCACGCCGGATGCCTACTGCCGGCGGGGGCACGCACACCCCCAAGCCGACTCGGCAGGACGGACGTGAAGGCCCAGTGAAGATCCCTGACATGTCGCGCGGGGCGCGGCTGACCGCCCATGGCGCGGTCTCCACGTCCTTGGCCTTACAGAGTGATCGCGCATTGCACGAGCTGGTGGAATCGGCCGATCCCATCGGGTCCGGCATCGGTGGGAAATCGGCCTTGACCGAGGTCGCCGGAAACCCCGTCTTCGTGAAGCAGGTGCCTCTCACCGACCTGGAGATGCGACCTGAGCACATCCGATCCACGGCGAACCTCTTCGAACTGCCCGTCTTCTGCCAGTACGGCATCGGCACGATCGGTGGGCCGGGCTTCGGGGCCTGGAGAGAACTCGCCGTGCACACCATGACCACGAACTGGGTACTCGCGGCTGAATACGAGGGCTTCCCCCTGATGTACCACTGGAGGGTACTGCCCGACCGGACGCCCCTGCCCGAGGAACTGGCCGACATCGAACGGGCCGTCGCCTACTGGGGCGGCGGGGCGCGGGTACGCCGCCGGATCGAGGCTCTCCAGCGGTCCTCCGCCAGCATCGCGCTGTTCCTGGAGTACATCCCGCAGAACCTGCACCAGTGGATGGACGCCCAGCTCCAAGCAGGCGGCGAGGCCACCGACCAGGCCTGCGCCATGGTGGAGAAGCACCTGGAGGCCGGAACCTCGTTCATGAACGAGCGGGGGCTGCTGCACTTCGACGCGCACTTCGAGAACATCCTCACCGACGGCCGGCGGCTCTACTTCGCGGACTACGGCCTCGCGACCTCCTCCCGCTTCGAGCTGTCCCGAGACGAAGCCGACTTCTTCGACCGCCATCAGGCTTATGACCGCTGCTACACCGCCACGTATCTGGTGAACTGGCTGGTCACCGCCGTGTACGGGTACCGGAGGGAGGATCAGGACGGCCGCTACGCACTGGTGCGCACCTTCGCAGACGGCAAGCGCCCCTCAGGAATCCCCGAGGAGGCCGCAGCGATCATCGCCCGGCACGCGCCGATCGCCGCCCTGATCTCGGGCTTCAACCGCGACTTCCAGCACCGGAGCCGGCGGACCAGGTATCCGTCGGAGGAGATCCACCGGCTTGGCGGCGGGAGGTACAGCCCCTCCACTTACTGATCGACGGACACCCGACGACTGCCGTTCGGACGGCCGGAGACCAGAACACCGGTCGGCGGAGTCATGGTCGGGCGGTGGACGGCGGGAGGGGGCGGGGCCGGAGTGGGTGGGGGTGCCGAGACGCTGCCGGATATTTGCGGGGCCAACCGGCCCGCACCCGGGAGACGGGCCCGCAGAGCCCCGTAAATATCCGGTCACGGCACCCCCACCCACGCAGGCCACGGCCCCGCACCACCCACCGACCACACGCCACCACCCAGCACCCAGCCGACCGCACGCCACCCACCCACGCAGCACCCAGCACAGGCCGGCGCACCGGCCCCGCCTCCCGGGGGCTCAGACCGTGATGTCGCGGGTGGTGAAGCGCGCCCACGCCGCTGAGCCGAAGACCAGGGCGTAGAGACCCTGCAGGCCGAGGTTCCGGAGGAGCTCGTCCCAGTAGACCGGGGCGCGCAGCAGGTCGGCGAAGCTCAGCCAGTAGTGCGGGAAGAGGTAGGGGTGGATGGCGTGCAGTTGCGGGATGGTGTTCACGATCTGCACGGTGATCAGCAGCCCCACGGTGGTCGCCATCGCCGCGATGCCGCTGTTGGTGAGGGTGGAGACGAACAGCCCCAGAGTGGCGAGCCCCAGCAGTGAGAGCGCGACCGCGCCGGCCACCGCCAGGGTGCGGAGCAGTCCCTCCGAGAAGGGGACGGTGACCCCGGAGATCAGCGTGACGTCGCCCAGTGGGAACAGCAGCGCGCCGGTGGCGAGTGCGGAGAGGACCACCACGCCCGTGCCGACCAGGCAGAAGACGGCGACGGAGGCGTATTTGACGAGCAGCAGCCGGGTGCGGCCGGCCGGCGCGACCAGCAGGTAGCGCAGCGTCCCGGCGCCGGCCTCCCCTGCGACCGCGTCCCCCGCGACCACCGCGACGGCCATGGGCAGGAAGAACGGCAGGGTCGCGGCGAGCGAGGTGAAGACGAGGAAGAGGCCGTTGTTGGTCACCTGGGCGATGAAGGCCGGGCCTTCCCCGGCGCCCTCCCCGACGGGGCCGCCCTGGCCGGTCTCGATCCGCACGGCGATGCCGACCAGGACCGGCACCCCGGCGAGCACGCCGAGCAGGGCCAGGGTCCGCCAGCGGCGGAAGGTGAGCACCAGTTCGCTGCCGAGCAGCCCCGGGGTGGGGAGGAGTCTCCGCCGCTCCGCGGTGGGAGGCGGAGCGGAGACCGTGTCGGTGGTGGCTTCAGCCCGCGACATCGAAGCCCTCCCCGGTGAGCGCGAGGAAGGCGTCCTCCAGCGAGGGGCGTTCGAGACCGAAGGCGCGCACCCGTACTCCGTCCTCTACCAGGGCGGCGTTGAGGTCCGCCAGGTCGACCGGCTGTTCGCCGGGTCGGTTCCCCGGCGGTTCCCCGGTCACCTTCTCCTCGGCGACCTGGAGGTCCGCCACGCCGTGCCGCCGCAGGGTGCGGACGGCCCGGGCCGGATCCGGGGTGGTCACGGTCAGCCGCCCGCGTACCCCCGCGGAGAGCTGGGCGACCGGCGCCTGCACCAGGAGCCGGCCGCCGGCCATCACCGCCGCCTGGGTGCACACCTGCTCGATCTCGTCCAGCAGGTGGGAGGAGAGGAAGACCGTGGTGCCCTCGGCCGCCAGCCCTCGGATCAGGGTGCGGATCTCCCGCATCCCCTGGGGGTCGAGACCGTTGGTGGGCTCGTCGAGGACGAGCAGTCGGCGAGGACGGAGCAGGGCGGCGGCGAGGGCCAGCCGCTGCTTCATGCCCAGTGAGTACGCCCGCGCCTTCTTCCCGGCCACCGCGCCCAGCCCCACTCTGTCGAGCGCGGCGGCGACCCGGGCTGGCCTGGTCCGCGGCTCGGCGGCCGGATCGGCCGCGTCATAGCGGACCAAATTCTCCCGTCCGGTCAGGAAGCCGTAGAGGGCCGGCCCCTCGATGAGGGCCCCGACCTCCGGCATGACCTGCCGCACGGACGCCGGCATGGGCCGGCCGAGCACCCGCGCGGTTCCCGCGGTGGGCTCGACCAGCCCCATGAGCATGCGGATGGTGGTCGTCTTCCCGGAGCCGTTGGGCCCCAGGAAGCCGAACACACTGCCGCTCTCCACCGTCAGGTCGAGCCGGTCCACGGCCAGCCGCCCGCCCCGGAAGCGCTTGGTCAGGCCACGGGTCTCGATGACCCACTCGCCGTTGGACGGCAACTCTCCTCCTAATGCCGCGTCAGGTAGCGTTTGCCCGTCAAGGAGCGGCGTTCGTTGCCTGACGCGGCACTCTGTTCCCGGTGCCGGCTACCGAGCGCTGTCGGCTGCCTTGACCAGGGTCTCCTTGTCGACCGCGCCGGCGTAGACGGCACCGTCCTCGGTCAGCAGCGCGTTGACCAGCCGGGTCTTCAGCAGCCGGCCGGTGCCGAACTTGCCGTCGACCTTCTCGCCCAGGCTGTCGAGGAGTTTGCCGCCTTCGGCCGGGATCTCGCGCTGCTTGACGTCGCCGGAAAGCTCGGGGGCCTCCAGCCGGAGCACCGAGGTCCATCCGTCGCCGATGACGTCGAGCGCCGGCTCCGGCCGCTGCTTCCCGGTCCGCTTGCCGCTGTCCTCGTGCTCGGTGACCTTCGCGCCCTTCGGCGGGGTGAAGTCGAAGGACTTGGCGTCCGGGCGGGAGAAGTCCACCGAGGTGAACCCGGCCTCCACCGCGGGCTTGCCGCCGTCACTCGGCATGAGGGTGACCCGCAGCGGCACGCCCTTGTCGGCGTCCACGGCGATCCGCAGAGAGCCGATGGTGGAGCCGCCCTGCTTGGGCTTGATCAGCAGTTGGTAGGCGTCCCGGCCGGCGACCCTCGCGGTTCCGTCGACCGTCACCGAGGTGGTCTCGTCCACGGCGTCGAGCGCCTGCCGGGCGAGTTCGCGCGGGGTCGTCCCCGGCAGCTCCCGGTGGTGCTGCCGCGGTCCGGCCCCCTCGTCAGCGGTGGCGTGGTAGACGCTGTTGCTGGCGGAGTCGTAGGCCCACACCTGGTCGGCGTTGTGGATGAGGCTGTACTCCTGCGCTCCGTCGATGATGGCGACCCGCTGCTTATCGGGGCCGTCGGCGGCGACCCGCAGGGTGTGCGTCCCGGACCACAGCTCCATCAACTTGGCGCTCGGCTCGGCCGAGGACCCGCCCTCGCCGCTCCCGGCGCCCATGCCCGGCAGTTGGGGGAGCCCGAGATCGGTGTCGACCTTGACCGTGCCGGACAGCTGCTCGGTCTCCGACTCCGCTATCCGGGTGATGAGTTGCTCGGCGGAGAGCTTCGGCAGGTCCGGGCTGCCCGCGTTGGCCATCGCGGGTACGAGCGCCGCCGCCACCGCGGTCACCCCCACCAGCGCCACCGGCAGGGCGTAGCGGGCCGTTCTGCGCCTGCTCCCCGTGCCGTCGCCGTCCCAGTCTTCGCCGTGTTCTGTCGGCCGCTTGCGTGACATACGTCCTACCTCCGTGGTTGACGCCCGGCCAGGGCGGCGAACTCCCTCGCCGCCATTCTCACCGGACCTCCGCCTTCCTGCTCTCATCTCACCAAAGGCAGCGGCCTTATGCGTCAACCGACAGGTGCAACCTGTCGTACTGCCGGCGGAGGAGTCGCGTCCCGGCGGGTAAGACGAGAGGGCGTGTGCGGCCCCGAGCCCCGTCAGGGTCAGCCCTGAGGCGGACCCCGAACCGGGTCAGCCCGCGCGGTGCACCACCGCGTCGCAGAGTTCCTGCAGGGCCGACTTGGCGGCGCACTCGGGCAGCGGGTCCAGCATCGCGCGGGCCTCGGCCGCGTAGCGCACGGTCTCCCGCCGCGCCAGTTCCAGCGCGGGGTGGACCCGCAGCCTGCGCAGCACCTCGGCCAGCTTCTCGTCGTCACCGGCGAGGTCCGAGTCCAGGAGGGCGCAGAGTTCCAGGTCCTCCGGGGAGCCGCTCGCCTGGGCCTGCGCCCGGAGGTGGAGCACCGGCAGGGTGGCGACCCCCTCGCGCAGGTCGGTCCCCGGGGTCTTGCCGGACTCCCGGCTCTCGCTGGTGATGTCGAGGACGTCGTCGGCCAGTTGGAAGGCGATGCCGAGCCGCTCGCTGTACTGGGTGAGGATGTCCACGACGCTCTCGTCCGCGCCCGACATCATGGCGCCGAAACGGCCGGCGACGGCGATCAGCGAGCCGGTCTTGCCGGCGAGGACGTCGAGGTAGTGGTCGATCGGGTCGCGCCCGTCGCGTGGCCCGGCCGTCTCCAGGATCTGCCCGGTGACCAGCCGTTCGAAGGCTTCCGCCTGGATGAGCACCGCGGCCGGCCCGAGGTCGGCCAGGATGTGGGAGGCCCGGGCGAAGAGGAAGTCACCGGTGAGCACCGCCACCGAGTTGTCCCAGTTGGCGTTGGCGCTGGCCACACCGCGGCGTACGTCCGCCTGGTCCATGACGTCGTCGTGGTAGAGCGTCGCCAGGTGGGTGAGCTCCACGACCACCGCGGCCGGCACCACGCCGGGGGCGTGCGGGTCGCCGAACTGGGCGGCGAGGGTGACGAGCAGCGGCCGGAACCGCTTGCCGCCGGCCCGGACCAGGTGCTGCGCGGCGTCGGTGATGAACGGCACATCGCTCTTGGTGATCTCGAGCAGGCCCTCTTCGACAGCAGCCAACCCGGCCTGGAGGTCTGCCTCCAGCGCCTGGTCCCGCACGCTCAGCCCAAAGGGCCCGACGACGGTCACGAGCGTTTCTCCTGTCTCCAGACGACTACCGCGGGGTTCGAAGAGTCGCTGCCTCCACCCGGCAGCGTATCGGGTCAGCCGGGGATCCCGGTGGCCGCCTGTCCGTGCCAGCACCCTCGGAGCACCCCCTGACGGACTCGGTGGAGCTCACCGTGGTTTCGATCCGCTTTATACCGGTTCATACCGGCGGGCGCCGCCCGGCCCCGAGGCTCACCCACCCGGCCGACAGCCGCCATCCGACCGCCGGCCAGCGCTGTGACTCTCGCCACTTCTCCGGACGATCCGCCCACACCGGGCGCCCGAACCTCTTTGGGGGGCAAGCCGTAATCTGTGCCTGGCCCCTCAGGCGATCAGGAAGGCGAGGCAGTTCCATGCCCCAGCAGGACCCGTTCGACCTGCCGGCAGGCGACCCCTTCGGCCTGCACAACCTCCCCTACGGGGTGTTCAGCACGGTCGACGAACCGGGCCGTCGAAGAATCGGCGTGCGGTACGGCGACCGCGTCCTCGACCTGTCCACGGCGGCCAACGCGCTCGGCTCGGCCCACACCGACGTGCTCGCCAAGCCGACGCTCGGGCCGCTGCTGGCCGCCGGACGCCCGGTCTGGGAGGCCGTCCGCGCCAGCGTCGTCACCTGGCTCGGCTATCCGGCGATCGAGCCGTTCCTGCACCCGGTCAGCGGGGTCCGGATGCACCTGCCCTTCGAGGTCGCCGACTACGTCGACTTCTACGCCAGCGAGCACCACGCGTCGAACGTCGGCCGGATCTTCCGCCCCGAGGCGCCCTCACCGCTGACCCCGAACTGGAAGCACCTGCCGATCGGCTACCACGGGCGGGCCGGCAGCGTCGTGGTCTCCGGCACCCCCGTGACCCGGCCCAGCGGCCAGCGCCGGTCCCCCGGCGCGGCGGCCCCGGAGTTCGGCCCCTCGCGCAAGCTCGACATCGAGGCCGAGGTGGGCTTCGTCGTCGGCACCCCGTCGACCCTCGGCGCCCCGGTGCCGCTGTCGGCCTTCCGGGACCACGTCTTCGGGGTGTGCCTGGTCAACGACTGGTCGGCGCGGGACATCCAGTCCTGGGAGACCGTGCCGCTGGGGCCGTTCCTCGGCAAGTCCTTCGCCACCTCGATATCCGCCTGGATCACCCCGCTGGAGGCGTTGGAGGCCGCCCGTACCGCCCCGCCGGAGCGCGACCACCCGCTGCTGCCCTACCTGGACGACTCGGAGGCGGAGCCGGGCGGGCTGGACATCCGCCTCACGGTCGCGCTCAACGGGCACCCCGTCTCCGAGCCGCCGTTCGCCGGTATGTACTGGACGGCCGCCCAGCAACTGGCCCATATGACGGTGAACGGCGCCCCGCTGCGCACCGGCGACCTCTTCGCCTCCGGCACGGTCAGCGGCCCCCGGCTGGAGCAGCGCGGCTGTCTGCTGGAGATGACCTGGGACGGTCGCGACCCGGTCGAACTGCCCAGCGGCAGCCGGACCTTCCTGGAGGACGGTGACGAGGTCACCATCACCGCCTGGGCCCCGGGGCCCGGCGGAGTCCGCACCGGGCTGGGCGAGGTCACCGGCAGGATCCTCCCGGCCCCGCCGGCCGACTGACGGTCGCGCCGCGAGGTCGGGTGTCTGGCCGGATCCGACCGCACCGCCCCACCGGTCCCCTGCGCCCCGGCCCGTGCCGCGTACAATTCCGCACCACCCCGGAAGCGAGCGACAACGGAGCCCATATGGAACTGCCCGACGTCACTCTCGCCGAGGAGTTGCTCCTGCTGGCGCTCGACCCGGCCCGCGGCAGGACGCGCTGCGACGCCCGGGACCTCTCCTACGGTCTGGCCGCCGCGGCCCTCGCCGACCTGGAGCTCTCCGGGCGGATCGTGGAGCACCGCGGCCGGATCTCGGTGACCGATCCCCGCCCCCCGGCCGATCCGCTGCTCGCCAAGGTGCTCGTCAGCCTCGTGTCGCAGGACGGGGGCAGGGCCTCCAGGGGTGTACGGGTCCAGGCCTGGGTGCGCGGTGCGGCGCCGTACGTCGAGGAGATGTGCGCCCGGCGGCTGGCCGAGCGCGGCGCGGTGCGGGTGGAGATGCGCCGGGTGCTGCGGCTCTTCTCGACCCGCCGGCTGCCCGCCGGACCGCTGGACTGGTCGACCCCGAGCCGGGACCGGCTGGACGCGGCCGTGCGGAGCGGTTACCCGGACCGCCGCAGCCGGCTGCTGGGCGCCTTCGCCTCCGCGACCGGGCTGTCCGACGCCCTCTACACCGGCCTCGACTCCCGGCGGATCCGGCGGGAGATGCGGCAGTTGGCCCGGGAGGAGTGGCCTGCCTACGCGGTGCGGTGCGCCCTGGAGAAGCAGGAGGCCGCGGCCCCGCGCTCACCGCTGGCCCTGCTGGGGCAGTAGGGCCCGTCCGTTCTCTCTCCCCCGGTTCCGGTGGCCGAGCCGGTTCCGCGGCCCGGCGGTCCGTCATCGACCGTGTGCGGGCTCGCCGGAGGGGGCGGGCGGCTCGGCGCGTAGGCGCCATCCCGCGCTCTCCTCCTGCTGGTGCCAGAACTCGTGGAAGCGTCCGCGAGCCGCCAGCAGCTCCTCGACGGTGCCCTCCTCGGCCACGGCGCCGTCCTCGAGGAACAGGACGCGGTCGGCGTTGCGGACGGTGGCCGGCCGGTGGGTGACGATCACCCGGGTCCTCGGACGGTGGTCGGCGGTCGGGGCGTCCACGACGGCCGCCTCGTTCTCGGTGTCGAGAGCGCTGGTCGCCTTGTCCACGAGGAGCACCGGGGCGGGCTTGAGCAGGGCGCGGGCGATGCCGACGCGCTGGCGCTCGTCGCCGGAGAGCGCCGTACCGCCCTCGGCGGCGTAGCCGGCGGTGTCCACACCGTCGATCAACACGCGCCCCCGGGTCGGGGAGTGCAGCCCGGCGAGCAGGGCGAGCACCGTGCTCTTGCCGCTTCGCCGCCTCTCCTACCCGCCACGGTGCAACGCCCTTCCCACGTCGAGACGGCCACCATCAGAAGTTAGGGTGACCTGCCGGGCAGGCGGAGGCCAGGAGGCACCGAACGCGAACGCGGGACAGACCGCGCGGTCGCCACCGAAAATGGAGGCCGCCGGAAGCGGGGACGAGGGGGCACCATGAGCGGGGAGCGGTTCGAGCAGTACGGCGCCGTACGGCGGCGGCGGGAGGAGCGGAGCCTCAGGCTGTTCCCCGGTGTCATCCTGGTGGGATTGCTCGGCTGGTTCGTCTTCGGCTTCTTCCGCCGTCCGCCTGCCGGGACGCACGAGCGGCTGTTCGTCTGCGCTGCCGCCGCCCTGACCGCCGCGATCCTGGCGTTTCTGTGGTTCCTCTCCGCTCGCGTGCTGCCGGCGCTGGATCGCACGCCCCGGCGGGCGGTGGTGACGGGCTGGTCGGTGATCGAGGGGAAGGACGAGGACTTCGTGGACGAGCCGTACACCCTGGTGCGGGTGTCCTTGGTGGAGGACGGTTCTACCCATGCCTCGCACCTGGCCGACATCATCGCCCCGCAGTCCACCGACCGTTTCACCATCGGCTCACAGTGGTACGTCCACGCCTTCACCGGTTCGCAGACCTGGACGAGCGACCCTCTGCGCAGCCGGGTGATCCTGGCGCGAGAGCACGAGGACGTCATCCGCACCGGCTACTGCCTCTCGTCGGAGAAGGCGATGCATGTGCCCGGGCCCGGGTCGGATCTGCTGCTGCGGCGCTTCGAGAACGACCGGTGACCTCGGGGTCACCACCGCACCCGCCGCCGGCCCGACACACCCTCACCCCGAGCTGAGACGGTCGCCGAGGGCCATGCCCCGCTCTCCGGCCCCGGGTTCGCCGTACGCGCTGGCCCGACGGCCGGCTGCCGCCGCCGGGCGGAGAGCGCCCTCGCCCGTCTCCTCCTGGCTGAGCGGTTCTTCGTCTGGGCGCCCCAGCACAGGAGCGGCCGCGGAAACGACCGCTGCCCGACCTCCCCCATGGTGGGGAGACCGGGCAGCGGACCGTCGGACGGGCTACTGGGCGAAGGTGCCCGCCTGCCCCGCCAGGTCGAGGAAGTACTGCGGAGCCACGCCCAGCACCACCGTCACCGCGACCCCGACGGCGATGGCCGCCATCGTCATCGGGCTGGGCACCGCGACGGTGGGCCCCTCCGGGGTCGGATCGTTGAAGAACATCAGCACGATCACCCGGATGTAGAAGAACGCGGCGATGGCCGACGCCACCACACCGACGACCACCAGCGGCCCGGCGCCGCCCTCGGCCGCGGCCTTGAAGACCGCGAACTTGCCGGCGAAGCCCGAAGTCAGCGGGATGCCGGCGAAGGCGAGCAGGAACAGCGCGAAGACCGCCGCGGTCAGCGGCGAGCGCCGGCCGAGCCCGGTCCACTTCGACAGGTCAGTGGCCTCTCCCCCCGCGTCCCGCACCAGGGTGACCACGGCGAAGGCGCCGACGGTGGTGAAGGAGTAGGCCGCGAGGTAGAAGAGGACCGAGGAGATCCCCGAGGGGGTCATGGCGATGACGCCGGCGAGGATGAACCCGGCGTGCGCGATCGACGAGTAGGCGAGCAGCCGCTTCACATCGGTCTGGGTGATCGCCACGATCGCACCGAGCAGCATGGTCACGATGACCACGCCCCACATCACCGGACGCCAGTCCCAGCGCATCCCGGGCAGCACCACGTAGAGCAGCCGGAGCAGCGCGCCGAAGGCGGCCACCTTCGTCGCCGCGGCCATGAAGCCGGTGACCGGGGTGGGCGCGCCCTGGTAGACGTCCGGCGTCCACATGTGGAACGGCACGGCGCCGACCTTGAACAGCAGGCCCATGAGGAGCAGCGCACCGCCGATGAGCAGCAGCGCGTCGTTGCCCATCGTCCCGGCGAGCGCCGGGTCGATCTGCTGGGTGGAGCCGTCGACCACCCGGGCGATACCCGAGTAGGTGACGGTGCCGGCGTAGCCGTACAGCAGCGCGATCCCGAACAGCAGGAAGGCCGAGGAGAAGGCTCCGAGCAGGAAGTACTTGATCGCGGATTCCTGCGAGAGCAGGCGCTTGCGCCGGGCGAGGGCGCAGAGCAGGTAGAGCGGCAGCGAGAAGACCTCCAGCGCCACGAAGAGCGTCAGCAGGTCGTTGGCCGCGGGGAAGACCAGCATCCCGCCGACCGCGAAGAGCAGCAGCGGGAAGACCTCGGTGGTGGTGAACCCGGCCCGGACGGCGGCCTGTTCGGCTGGGCCGCCGGGCACCGAGGCCGCCTGGGCGGCGAAGGAGTCGACCCGCTGGCCGTGGGCCGCCGGGTCCAGCCGCCGCTCGGCGAAGGTGAAGATCGACACCGCCGCGACCAGCAGGATGGTGCCCTGGAGGAAGAGCGCCGGTCCGTCGACGGCCACCGCGCCCATCGCCGCGACGCCCGCCTTCTTCTCCGAGTGGCCGGAGGCGGCCAACCCGACGACCGCCGCGAAGGCGGCCGCCAGGGCGAGGAAGGAGAGCAGCAGTTGCCCGTAGTAGCGGGCGCGCCGGGGGAGGAACGCCTCGAACAGGATGCCGATCACGGCCGCGCCGAGGACGATCAGTGTGGGGGTCAGCAGCCCGAAGTCGATGTCCGGGGCCGTGATCTTGGTCGGCCCCTCGGCCGCCAAAGTTGTCCACAGGCTGTGGACGGTTGCCGTGTCGCTCACTTGCCGGCCTCCACGTCTTGCGCGGCCACTTCAGGCTTCGGATCGGTCTTGTGCACGTCGGAGAGCGTGTGCTTGACCGCCGGGTCGACGATCTCGGTCAGCGGTTTCGGGTAGACGCCCAGGCCGATCAGCAGCGCGATCAGCGGGCCGGCCACCAGCAGCTCCCGCATCCGGAGGTCCGGCATGGTGCGGATCGCGTCCTTCACCGGACCGGTCATGGTGCGCTGGTAGAGCACCAGGACGTACAGCGCGGCGAGCACGATGCCGATGGTGGCGAGGACTCCGATCACCGGGTAGCGGCTGAACGTGCCGACCAGCACCAGGAACTCGCTGACGAACGGCGCCAGGCCGGGCAGCGAGAGGGTGGCCAGTCCGCCGACGAGGAAGGTGCCCGCCAGCAGGGGGGCCACCTTCTGCACGCCGCCGAAGTCGGCGATGAGCCGCGATCCGCGCCGCGAGATGAGGAAGCCGGCCACCAGCAGCAGGGCCGCGGTGGAGATGCCGTGGTTGACCATGTAGAGCGTCGCGCCGCTCTGGCCCTGACTGGTCATCGCGAAGATGCCCAGGATGATGAAGCCGAAGTGCGAGATCGAGGCGTAGGCGATCAGCCGCTTGATGTCGCGCTGGGCGATCGCCAGCAGCGCACCGTAGATGATGCTGATCACCGCGAGCACCAGGATCGCCGGCGTCGCCCAGGCACTCGCTCCGGGGAACAGCCCGAGGCAGAAGCGGAGCATCGCGAAGGTGCCGACCTTGTCCACCACAGCCGTGATCAGCACCGCCACCGGAGCGGTGGACTCCCCCATCGCGCCGGGCAGCCAGGTGTGCAGCGGCCACAGCGGCGCCTTGACGGCGAAGGCGAAGAAGAAGCCGAGGAACAGCAGCCGTTCGGTGCTGGTGGCGATGTTCAGGTCGCCCGCGGCGTGCGCCTGGGTGATCTGCTGGAGGGAGAAGGTGCCCGTGCCCAGCTGGTCGGCGGTGACCACGTAGAGCCCCACGACCGCGGCGAGCATGACCAGCCCGCCCGCCAGGTTGTAGAGCAGGAACTTCACCGCGGCCCTGCTGCGCTGCTTCGCGGCCTGCTCCTCGCCCTGGGCGTGTGCCCGGTCCCCGAAGCCCCCGATGAGGAAGTACAGCGGGATGAGCATGGCTTCGAAGAAGATGTAGAAGAGGAAGACGTCGGTGGCCTCGAAGGAGAGGATCACCATCGCCTCGATCATCAGGATCAGCGCGAAGAAGCCCTGGGTCGGCCGCCAGCGGCGGTTGGGCTCGCTCTCCTCCAGCGCGTCCGCGTCCCGCCAGCCGGCGAGGATCACGAACGGGACCAGCAGCGCGGTCAGCGCGATGAGCGCCACCCCGATGCCGTCCACCCCGAGTTCGTAGCGGACGCCGAAGTCGGCGATCCAGGAGTGCGACTCGGTGAGCTGGTAGCGGGAGCCGCCCGGGTCGAAGCGGGCGAGCACGACCGCCGCCAGCCCGAAGGTGCCGATCGAGACGAGCAGCGCGAGCCACTTCGCGACGTTCCGCCGGGCCGCGGGTACGGCGGCCGTGGCGACCGCGCCGAGCGCGGGCAGCACGGCCGTGGCCGTCAGTAGGGGAAAGGACATGTCAGACCGCCCTCATCAGCAGGGTCGCGGCGATGAGGATCGCCGTACCGCCGAACATCGAGACCGCGTAGGAGCGAACGAAGCCGTTCTGCATCCTCCGCATCTGGCCGGAGAGTCCGCCGACCGCCGCCGCGATGCCGGTCACCGCTCCGTCCACGCCCTTGGCGTCGACGCGGGCCAGGCCGCGGGTCAGGTGTTCGCCGGGCTTGACCAGGACCACGTGGTTGAAGTCGTCCTGGAGCAGGTCGCGGCGGGCGGCCCGGGTGAGCCAGCTGCCGCGGGGGGCCTCCACCGGCACCGGCTTGCGGCCGTACTGGAGCCAGGCGAGCGCCACACCGATCAGCAGCACCAGCATGGTGGCCGCGGTGACGGTGGTCGCGCTGACCGGCGAGTTGCCGTGGGAGTGGCCGGTCACCGGCTGGAGCCAGTTCAGGAAGGAGCTGTTCCAGCTGAACAGCCAGCCGGCGAAGACCGAGCCGAAGGCGAGCACGATCATCGGGATGGTCATGGTCTTCGGCGACTCGTGCGGGGTGGGCTCCGTGCCGGAGGCGTTCTTGGCCGCCGCGCCCTTCCACCGCTCCTCGCCGAAGAAGGTCAGCAGCATGACCCGGGTCATGTAGTACGCCGTGATGGCCGCACCGACCAGGGCGACGGTGCCGAGCACCCAGCCCTGGGTGCCGCCCTTGGCGAAGGCCGCCTCGATGATCTGGTCCTTGGACCAGAAGCCGGAGAGCCCCGGGAAGCCGATGATGGCCAGGTAGCCGAGCCCGAAGGTGGCGAACGTGACCGGCATGTACTTCCGCAGGCCGCCGTACTTCCGCATGTCGACCTCGTCGTTCATGCCGTGCATGACCGATCCGGCGCCGAGGAAGAGCCCGGCCTTGAAGAAGCCGTGGGTGACCAGGTGCATGATGGCGAAGACGTAGCCGACGGGGCCGAGCCCGGCCGCCATGATCATGTATCCGATCTGCGACATGGTCGAACCGGCGAGCGCCTTCTTGATGTCGTCCTTGGCGCAACCGACGATCGCACCGAAGAGCAGGGTGACCGCGCCGACGACCACCACGGCCGTCTGCGCGTCCGGTGCCCCGTTGAAGATCGCCCCGGACCGGGTGATCAGGTACACGCCGGCGGTCACCATGGTGGCCGCGTGGATCAGGGCCGAGACCGGGGTCGGGCCCTCCATGGCGTCGCCGAGCCAGCTCTGCAGCGGCACCTGGGCCGACTTGCCGCAGGCGGCCAGGAGCAGCAGCAGACCGATCGCCGTCAGCTTGCCCTCGCTGGCTCCACCCACCGCCCCGAAGACGGGACCGAAGGCGAAGGTGCCGAAGGTCGTGAACATCAGCATGATGGCGATGGACAGGCCGAGGTCGCCGACCCGGTTGACGATGAAGGCCTTCTTCGCCGCCGTCGCCGCGCTCGGCTTGTGCTGCCAGAAGCCGATCAGCAGGTAGGACGCGAGTCCGACGCCCTCCCAGCCCGCGTACAGCAGGAGGAAGTTGTCGGCGAGCACGAGCAGCAGCATCGCCGCCAGGAACAGGTTCAGGTAGCCGAAGAAGCGGCGCCGCCGCTCGTCGTGCTCCATGTAGCCGATCGAGTAGATGTGGATCAGGGTGCCCACACCCGAGATCAGCAGCACGAAGGTCATCGACAGCTGGTCGAGCTGGAATCCGAGGTCGGCCTGGAAACCCTCGACCGGGATCCAGCTGAACAGGTGCTGGTGCAGGGTGCGTTGACTGCCGTCCCGGCCCAGCATGTCGGCGAACAGCAGCACGCCGACGACGAAGGAGGCCGCCGCGAGCACCGTGCCGAGCAGGTGGCCGGCGCGGTCGAGCCGCTTCCCGCCGCACAGCAGCACGGCCGCGCCGACGAGCGGCGCCGCGACGAGCAGTCCGATGAGGTTCTCCACTGTTGCGACCCCTTACAGCTTCATCAGGCCGGCGTCATCGACCGAGGCCGAGTGGCGGGAACGGAAGAGCGTCACGATGATCGCCAGGCCGACCACGACCTCGGCGGCGGCGACGACCATCGTGAAGAAGGCGATGATCTGGCCGTCGAGGTTGCCGTGCATCCGCGAGAAGGTGACGAACGCCAGGTTGCAGGCGTTGAGCATCAGCTCGACGCACATGAAGACGACGATGGCGTTCCGCCGGATCAGCACCCCGGCGGCACCGATGGTGAACAGCAGCGCCGCGAGGTAGAGGTAGTTGACCGGGTTCACTTGGTGACCTCCTCGCTGGGCGCTTCGCCGCGCTCCAGCCGCGTCTCGGAGCGGTGCTCCAGCGCGGCCAGCTCCGCCAGGGCCTCGCCCGAGACGTCGCGGATCTGACCCCGGGCGCGCAGCGTCGGGTTGACGGTGAGTTCCGAGGGGGTGCCGTCCGGCAGCAGGCCGGGGATGTCCACCGCGTTGTGCCGGGCGTAGACACCGGGTGCGGGCAGCGGCGGCAGTTGCTTGCCCTCCCGGACCCGCGCCTCGGCCAGCTCGCGCTGGGTGGCGGCCCGCTCGGTGCGCTCCCGGTGGGTGAGCACCATGGCGCCGACGGCCGCGGTGATCAGCAGCGCACCGGTGATCTCGAACGCGAACACGTACTTCGTGAAGATGAGCGAGGCCAGCCCGTAGACGTTGCCCTGGGCGTTGGCCTGCCCGAGTCCCATGAAGTTCCAGCTGCGCAGCGAGGCGTTGCCGATACCGGCGATCAGCAGGATGCCGAAGCCCAGGCCGCAGGCGACGGCCAGCCAGCGCTGGCCCTTCAGCGTCTCCTTGAGGGAGTCGGCGGCGGTGACGCCGACCAGCATCACGACGAACAGGAAGAGCATCATGATCGCGCCGGTGTAGACCACCACCTGCACGATGCCCAGGAAGTAGGCGCCGTTGGCGAGGTAGAAGACCGCCAGGACGATCATGGTGCCGGCCAGACAGAGCGCCGAGTGAACGGCGCGGCGCAGCAGAATGGTGCCGAGCGCGCCGAGCACGGCGACCGTTCCCAGCACCCAGAACTGGATGGCCTCTCCGGTGGAGGCGGCGGCGGCGAGCGTGTTCACTTCCCGGCCACCCCCTCCACCGTGGGTTCGGCCTCGGTGGACTCCGCCGCGGGCTCGGCCGGGGCCTCGCCCTTGGAGACGGCGGTCTGCCGCACCGTCCCGGGGGCGGCCTCGGTGACCAGCCCGCGGTAGTAGTCCTGCTCGTCCATGCCCGGGAAGATCGCGTGCGGTGAGTCGACCATGCCTTCGCGCAGGCCCACCAGCAGCTCCTCCTTGGTGTAGATGAGGGATTCCCGGGAGGAGTCGGCGAGCTCGTACTCGTTGGTCATGGTGAGCGCCCTGGTCGGGCAGGCCTCGACGCACAGCCCGCACAGGATGCAGCGCAGGTAGTTGATCTGGTAGACGCGGCCGTAGCGCTCACCCGGGGAGTAGCGCTCCTCCTCGGTGTTGTCCGCGCCCTCCACGTAGATCGCGTCCGCCGGGCAGGCCCAGGCGCACAGCTCGCATCCGATGCACTTCTCCAGCCCGTCCGGGTGCCGGTTGAGCTGGTGCCGGCCGTGGAAGCGAGGAGCGGTGTCCTTCTTCTGCTCCGGGTACTGCTCCGTCAGCCGCTTCTTGAACATGGCCTTGAAGGTCACGCCGAAGCCGGCCACGGGGTTCTGGAAGTCAGCCATTGTGCGCCTCCTCCTCGGTGGCGGTTTCGGCCGGCACGTTCCCGGCGAGCACCCGCTCCTGCCGCGAGGGTCGTCGGGGTACGGGCGGCAGGGTCTGTCCCGGCAGCGGTGGTACGGGGTAGCCGCCCGCCATCGGATCGAACACCGGCTCGGCTTCGGACTCAGCCTCGGCGGCCGCCTGCTTATCGCTCCGCTCGCGGAAGAGGTCGACCACGAAGGAGAGCAGCAGGATCAACAGGACCGCGGCGACGACGTAGAAGACGATGTCGCGGAACTCGTAGTTCTCGTTGCGCAGCGCCCGGACGGTGGCGACCATCATCAGCCAGACCATCGAGACCGGGATGAGCAGCTTCCAGCCGAGCTTCATCAGCTGGTCGTAGCGGACGCGTGGCAGCGTGCCACGGAGCCAGATGAAGAAGAAGAGCAGCGCGTGGAGCTTGATGGTGAACCAGAGGATCGGCCACCAGCCGTGGTTCGCGCCCTCCCAGTAGGTGCTGATCGGCCAGGGGGCCCGCCAGCCGCCGAGGAAGAGGGTGACCGCGACCGCCGAGACGGTGACCATGTTGACGTACTCGGCCAGCATGAACATCGCGAACTTGATCGACGAGTACTCGGTGTTGAAGCCGCCGACGAGGTCGCCCTCGGACTCCGGCATGTCGAAGGGCGCGCGGTTGACCTCGCCGACCATCGCCACGATGTAGATCACGAAGGAGACCGGCAGCAGGATCGCGAACCAGCGGTCCTCCTGGGCCTCCACGATGGTGGAGGTCGACATCGACCCGGAGTAGAGGAAGACGGCCGCGAAGGAGAGGCCCATCGCGATCTCGTAGCTGATCACCTGGGCGACCGAGCGCATCCCGCCGAGCAGCGGGTACGTGGAGCCGGAGGACCAGCCGGCGAGCACGATGCCGTAGATGCCGACCGAGGCGACCGCCAGGATGTAGAGGACGGCGACCGGCAGGTCGGTCAGCTGCATCGTGGTGCGGTGGCCGAAGATCGAGATCTCGTTGCCCGCCGGACCGAACGGGATCACCGCGATCGCCATGAAGGCGGGTACCGCGGCGATGATCGGCGCCAGGATGTAGACGATCTTGTCGGACCGCTTGACGACGACGTCTTCCTTCAGCATCAGCTTGATGCCGTCGGCCAGCGACTGCAGCAGGCCCCAGGGGCCGTGCCGGTTGGGTCCGATGCGCCGCTGCATCCAGGCGACGACCTTGCGCTCCCAGACGATCGAGAAGAGCACGGTCAGCATCACGAAGGCGAAGCAGAAGATCGCCTTGATGCCGACCAGCCACCACGGGTCCTGCCCGAACAGGGACAGGTCTTCTGCGGCAAGCTGCCAGTTCATGCCTTCACCTCCTGGGCCGCTGCGTCGGCGGCGCGGTTCGCCCCCGGCGACAGCTTCACCAGCGCCCCGGGGAGGGCTCCGGTGTCGGATCCGACGCCCGCGCCGACCGAGTTGAGCGGCACCCAGACGACCCGGTCGGGCATCGGGGTGATCTTCAGCGGCAGTTCGACGGAGCCGGCCGGTCCGCTGACCCGCAGCGGCTGGCCGTCGGCGACCCCCGCCTCGGCGGCCGTCGCGGCGGAGAGCCGGGCGACCGCCGGGTGCCGGGTACCGGCCAGCGCATCGTCGCCGTCCTGCAGCCGGCCCTGGTCGAGCAGTAGCCGGTGGCCGGCGAGGACCGCCTCGCCCTCGGCGGGCCGGGGCATCGGCCGGGTGTTCTCCTCCGGAGCGGTGGCCCGCGGCCCGTCCCAGCCGCCCAGGCGGTCCAGCTCCCGGCGGGCGGCACGGACGTCCGGCAGCCCGAGGTGGACGTCGCCGCCCTCGACGCCGGCGACCGCGTCGGCGAGCATGTGCAGCACCCGGCCGTCCGGCATGACGTGCCGGCGGGTCATCTGCTCCGGCTTGATGGCTGCTTCGAAGACCCTGGCCCGCCCCTCCCAGTTGAGGAAGGTGCCGGACTTCTCGGCCACCGCGGCGACCGGCAGCACCACATCGGCCCGCTCGGTGACCTCCGAGGGCCGCAGCTCCAGGCTGACCAGGAAGCCGACTGCGTCCAGCGCCTGCCGGGCCCGGGCCGGGTCGGGGAGGTCCGCGACCTCGACGCCGCCGACGAGCAGCGCCCCCAGCTCCCCGCTGGCGGCCGCCTCGATGATCTCGGAGGTGTCGCGGCCGTAGCGGTAGGGCAGCGCCTCGGCGGCCACTCCCCAGACATCGGCGACCTCCTCGCGGGCGCGCATGTCCGCGACCGGACGGCCACCGGGCAGCAGCCCGGGCAGCGCGCCGGCCTCGACCGCGCCGCGCTCACCGGCCCGCCGCGGGATCCACACCAGGGTGGCCCCGGTGGCGGTGGCGGTGCGTACGGCGGCGGTCAGCGCTCCGGGGACGGCGGCGAGCCGCTCGCCCAGGACGATGATCGTGCCCTCGCCGCGGAGCGCCTCGGCCGCCTGCTGTCCGGCGGCGTCCAGGCCGACTCCGCCGGCCAGCGCGTCGAACCACTCGGTCTCGGTGCCGGGCGCGGCCGGCAGCAGCGTGCCTCCCGCCTTCTTCAACCCGCGGGTGGCGTGGCTGGCCAGGGCGAAGGTGCGCTGGCCGTGCTTGCGGTGCGCCTTGCGGAGCCGGAGGAAGACGCCGGGCGCCTCCTCCTCGGCCTCGAACCCGGCGAGCAGTACCGCCGGCGCCTTCTCCAGGGCGGTGTAGGTGACCCCGGCGCCGTCCAGGTCCCGGCCGTGGCCGGCCACCTTGGCGCCGAGGAAACCGGTCTCCTCGGCGCTGTGCGCCCGGGCCCGGAAGTCGATGTCGTCGGTGCCCAGCACCAGGCGGGCGAACTTCGCGTAGGCGTAGGCGTCCTCGACGGTCAGCCGGCCGCCGGTGAGCACCGCCGCCCCGGAGCCGCCCTCCCGGGCGGTGCGGGCCCGGGCCGCGGAGAGTCCGCGGGCGGCGGTCTCCAGCGCCTCCGGCCAGCTCGCGGGCGTCAGCTCACCGGTGTCGGCGTCCCGGACCAGCGGGGTGGTCAGCCGGTCCGGCCGCTGCGCGTAGCGGAAGCCGAAGCGCCCCTTGTCGCACATCCACTCCTCGTTGACCTCGGGGTCCTCGCCCGCGAGGCGGCGCATCACCTTGCCGCGCCGGTGGTCGGTGCGCATCGAGCAGCCGCCCGCACAGTGTTCGCAGATGCCCGAGGACGACACCAGGTCGAAGGGGCGGGAGCGGAACCGGTAGGCGGCCGAGGTGAGCGCGCCGACCGGGCAGATCTGGATGGTGTTGCCGGAGAAGTACGACTGGAACGGCTCGTCCTCGCCGGTGCCGACCTGCTGCAGCGCACCGCGCTCCAGCAGTTCGATCATCGGGTCGCCGGCGATCTGGTTGGAGAAGCGGGTGCAGCGGGCGCACAGCACGCACCGCTCGCGGTCCAGCAGCACCTGCCGGGAGATCGGGACGGGCTTCTCGTAGGTCCGCTTCCGCCCGTCGAACCGGCTCTCCGCCTGGCCGGCGGACATCGCCTGGTTCTGCAGCGGGCACTCCCCGCCCTTGTCGCAGACCGGGCAGTCCAGCGGGTGGTTGATGAGCAGCAGCTCCATCACACCGCGCTGGGCCTTCTCCGCCACCGGGGAGGTGAGCTGGGTCCGCACCACCATGCCGTCGGTGCAGGTGATGGTGCAGGAGGCCATGGGCTTGCGCTGGCCCTCGACCTCGACGATGCACTGCCGGCAGGCGCCGACCGGGTCCAGCAGCGGGTGGTCGCAGAACCGGGGGATCTCGATGCCGAGCTGCTCGGCGGCGCGGATGACGAGCGTGCCCTTCGGCACGCTGATGCCGATGCCGTCGATGGTGAGTGACACGAGGTCTTCCGGCGGTACCGCCGACTCGCCCCCGGAGGAGGGTGCATTGGTGGTCACAGTCATGCCTTCACCTCCAGGTGGGAGGACGTCGGGCCGTCGGCCCAGAGGGTGGACTTGGCGGGGTCGAAGGGGCACCCGCCGCCGGTGATGTGCTGCTCGTACTCCTCGTGGAAGTACTTGAGCGAGGAGAAGATCGGGCTCGCGGCGCCGTCGCCGAGCGCGCAGAACGACTTGCCGTTGATGTTGTCGGCGATGTCGTGCAGCTTCTCCAGGTCGGACATCAGGCCCTTGCCGGCCTCGATGTCCCGGAGCAGCTGGACGAGCCAGTAGGTGCCCTCCCGGCAGGGGGTGCACTTGCCGCAGGATTCGTGCGCGTAGAACTCCGTCCAGCGGGTGACCGCGCGGACCACGCAGGTGGTCTCGTCGAAGCACTGGAGGGCCTTGGTGCCCAGCATGGAGCCGGCGGCGCCGACGCCCTCGTAGTCGAGCGGCACGTCCAGGTGCTCGTCGGTGAGGATGGGCGTGGACGAGCCGCCCGGCGTCCAGAACTTCAGCCGGTGCCCGGGACGGATCCCGCCGCCCATCTCCAGCAGCTGGCGCAGGGTGATGCCCAGCGGCGCCTCGTACTGGCCGGGGCTGACCACGTGGCCGGAGAGCGAGTAGAGGGTGAATCCAGGGGACTTCTCGCTGCCCAGGGAGCGGAACCACTCCTTACCGCGGTTGAGGATGGCGGGCACCGAGGCGATCGACTCGACGTTGTTCACCACCGTCGGGCAGGCGTAGAGGCCCGCGACCGCCGGGAACGGCGGCCGCAGTCGGGGCTGTCCGCGCCGCCCCTCCAGGGAGTCGAGCAGCGCGGTCTCCTCGCCGCAGATGTAGGCCCCGGCGCCGGCGTGCACGGTGACCTCGAGGTCCCGTCCGCTGCCGAGCGCGTCCTTGCCGAGGAGTCCGGCCTGGTAGGCCTCGCGGACCGCCTCGTGCAGCCGCCGGAGCACCGGCACGGTCTCACCGCGCAGGTAGATGAAGGCGTGGGAGGAGCGGATCGCGTAGCAGGCGATCGCGATGCCCTCCAGCAGCGCGTGCGGGTTGGCGAAGAGCAGCGGGATGTCCTTGCAGGTGCCCGGCTCCGACTCGTCGGCGTTGACGACGAGGTAGTGCGGCTTGTCGTCGCCCTGCGGGATGAACTGCCACTTCATACCGGTGGGGAAGCCGGCGCCGCCGCGGCCGCGCAGGCCGGACTCCTTGACGTAGGCGATGACCTCGTCGGGCTCCATGGCCAGCGCCTTGCGCAGCCCCTCGTACCCCTGGTGCCGCCGGTAGGTCTCCAGCGTCCAGGAGTTCGGCTCGTCCCAGAACTCGGAGAGGACCGGCGAGAGGAGTTTCTCCGGGCTCGCACCGCTCTCGTTGCCGTTCACGTTCGCGGCCAAGGTCATCGTTCACCGTCCTCGGTCGCGGGTCCGGCCGACTGCTGCGGCTCGGACGCCGACGTCTGCTCGTCCCCGCCCGCCGGGTCGGTCTCGCCGCGCGGCGGCACCACCTTGGCCGGCGCGGTCTCGCCCTTGGCGAGCCGCAGTCCGACGAGTGAGGCGGGGCCGGCGCCGCCGGACGCCTCGACCGCACCGGGCCGCGGGTCGGGGAAGCCGGCCAGGATCCTCGCGGTCTCCTTGTACGTGCACAGCGGCGCGCCGCGGGTGGGCTCGACGCTCCGGCCGGCGCGCAGTTCGTCCACGAGTTGCTTGGCCGACTCGACCGTCTGGTTGTCGAAGAACTCCCAGTTGACCATCACGACCGGGGCGAAGTCGCAGGCGGCGTTGCACTCGATGTGCTCTAGCGTGACCTTGCCGTCCTCGGTGGTCTCGTTGTTTCCGACCCGCAGGTGCTCCTGGAGCGCCTCGAAGATGGCGTCGCCGCCCATCACCGCGCAGAGGGTGTTGGTGCAGACGCCGACCTGGTAGTCGCCGGAGGGCTTGCGCCGGTACATCGTGTAGAAGGTGGCGACCGCGCTGACCTCGGCGGTGGTGAGGTCCAGCACCTCGGCGCAGAACCGGATGCCGGTGCGGCTGACGTGCCCTTCCTCGGACTGCACCAGGTGCAGCAGCGGCAGCAGCGCGGAGCGGCTGTCGGGGTAGCGGGCGATCACCTCCTCCGCGTCCTTCTGGAGCCGGGCGCGCACCTCGGCGGGGAAGTCGGGCGCGGGGAGCTGCGGCATCCCCAAACTGACGTCTGTCACCGGTCGACGCCTCCCATCACGGGGTCGATGGATGCGACTGCGACGATGACGTCGGCCACCTGGCCGCCCTCGCACATCGCCGCCATGGCCTGCAGGTTGGTGAAGGACGGGTCCCGGAAGTGGACCCGGTAGGGCCGGGTGCCGCCGTCGCTGACCATGTGCACGCCGAGCTCCCCCTTGGGGGACTCCACCGCCGTGTACACCTGGCCCGGGGGCACCCGAAAGCCCTCGGTGACCAGCTTGAAGTGGTGGATGAGCGCCTCCATCGAGGTGCCCATGATGTTCTTGATGTGGTCCAGCGAGTTGCCGAGTCCGTCCGGGCCGAGGGCCAGTTGGGCGGGCCAGGCGATCTTCTTGTCGCCGACCATCACGGGCCCGGGCTCCAGCTTGTCCAGGCACTGCTCGACGATGCGCAGCGACTGCCGCATCTCCTCCAGCCGGATCAGGAAGCGGCCGTAGGAGTCGCAGGTGTCGGTGGTCGGCACCTCGAAGTCGTAACTCTCGTAGCCGCAGTAGGGGTTGGACTTCCGCAGGTCCTGCGGGAGGCCGGCGGAGCGGAGGACCGGACCGGTGGCCCCCAGCGCCATGCAGCCGGTGAGGTCGAGGTACCCGATGTCCTGCAGGCGGGCCTTGAAGATCGGGTTGCCGGTGGCGAGCGCGTCGTACTCGGCCAGGTTCTTCCGCATCTTCTTGACGAAGTCGCGGACGGCGTCGACCGCGCCGGGCGGCAGGTCCTGGGCGAGGCCGCCGGGGCGGATGTAGGCGTGGTTCATCCGCAGACCGGTGATCAGCTCGAACAGGTCGAGGACGAGTTCGCGGTCCCGGAACCCGTAGATCATGATCGTCGTGGCGCCGAGCTCCATACCGCCGGTGGCGAGCGCCACCAGGTGGGAGGAGATCCGGTTCAGCTCCATCATCAGCACCCGGATGACGTTGGCCCGCTCGGGGACGTCCTCCTCGATGCCGAGCAGTTTCTCCACGCCCATGCAGTACGCCGTCTCGTTGAAGAACGGCGTGAGGTAGTCCATGCGTGTGACGAAGGTGGTGCCCTGCGTCCAGGTCCGGTACTCGAGGTTCTTCTCGATACCGGTGTGCAGGTAGCCGATACCGCACCGGGCTTCGGTGACCGTCTCACCGTCGATCTCCAGGATGAGCCGGAGCACGCCGTGGGTGGACGGGTGCTGCGGGCCCATGTTGACGATGATGCGCTCGTCGTCGGCGCGGGCGGCGGCCTCGGCGACCTCGCCCCAGTCTCCGCCGGTGACGGTGTAGACGGTGCCTTCCGTCGTCTCGCGCTGCTGCGCTTGCGAGGTGTTCATCGGGCTCCTCCTCGCGGGTCCGGTGCCGAGTGGCCGCGCCGGGTGAGGGCTCGCGGCCGGGGGTGCGGGGGTCGGGCCCCGGTGAAGTGCGCCATCAGGTGTACGACCTCCGCTGGTCGGGCGCCGGGATCTGGGCGCCCTTGTACTCGACGGGGATGCCGCCGAGCGGGTAGTCCTTGCGCTGCGGGAAGCCCTGCCAGTCGTCGGGCATCATGATCCGGGTGAGCGCCGGGTGGCCGTCGAAGATCAGACCGAAGAAGTCGTAGGCCTCGCGCTCGTGCCAGTCGTTGGTCGGGTAGATCTCGACCAGTGAGGGCAGGTGAGGATCGCTGTCCGGAGCGGTCACTTCCAGGCGGATCAGCCGGTTGTGGGTGATCGACCGGAGGTGGTAGACGGCGTGCAGTTCGCGGCCCGCGTCCTCGGGGAAGTGGACGGCGCTGACGCCGGTGCACAGCTCGAAGCGGAGCGCGGGGTCGTCCCGCAGGGTCCTGGCGACCTGCCGGAGGTGCTCGCGCTCCAACTGGAAGGTGAGCTCACCGCGGTCGACGACGGTCTTCAGGATGACGCTCTCGGGCACCAGGCCCTGTTCCTCCAGCGCGCCCTCCAGTTCGTCGGCGACCTCGTCGAACCAGCCCCCGTAGGGGCGGGCGGAGGCACCGGGCATCCGCACGGTGCGGACGAGCCCGCCGTAGCCGGAGGTGTCGCCGCCGTGGCTGGCGCCGAACATGCCGCGGCGGGTCCCGATGACCTCGGTCACGTCGCCGCGCTGGCCCGGGAGGTTGTTGGCGTCCGGGCCCTGGTCCGGACCCTGGTCCGGGCTGACGCTGTTACGGCCCTCGCTCACCGAGCACCCCTTTCCTTCACTGCTCCGCCCGACCGGCGCCCGGCCGCGGATCCCGCCGCCGTCCGCCGCGGGCCGGTCCCGCGTACGCCGCTCACCGGAGCAGCCCCTTCATCTCGATCGTCGGCAGTGCCTTGCGCGCCGCCTCCTCCGCCTCCCGGGCCGCGGCCTCGCGGTTGACGCCGAGCTTCCCGTGGCGGACCTTCTCGTGGAGCTTGAGGATCGCGTCCAGCAGCATCTCGGGGCGCGGCGGGCAGCCGGGCAGGTAGATGTCGACCGGTACGACGTGGTCGACGCCCTGCACGATCGCGTAGTTGTTGAACATGCCGCCGCTGGAGGCGCAGACCCCCATGGAGATGACCCACTTGGGGTTCGGCATCTGGTCGTAGACCTGCCGCAGGACGGGAGCCATCTTCTGGCTCACCCGGCCGGCGACGATCATCAGGTCCGCCTGGCGGGGCGAGCCGCGGAAGACCTCCATGCCGAAGCGGGCGAGGTCGTAGCGGCCGGCGCCGGTGGTCATCATCTCGATGGCGCAGCAGGCCAACCCGAAAGTGGCCGGGAACATCGAGGACTTGCGGACCCAGCCCGCGGCCTGTTCGACGGTGGTGAGCAGAAATCCGCTCGGAAGCTTCTCTTCGATACCCATTTCAGTGCCTCTCCCTAGTCCCCGGCCCCTAGTCCCATTCCAGCCCGCCACGGCGCCAGACATAGGCGTAGGCGACGAAGACGGTGAGCACGAAGAGCAGCATCTCCACGAGCCCGAAGAGCCCCAGGGCGTCGAAGGAAACGGCCCAGGGATAGAGGAAGACGATCTCGATATCGAAGATGATGAAGAGCATCGCCGTCAGGTAGTACTTGATCGGGAATCGACCGCCGCCGGCCGGTTGCGGGGTCGGCTCGATTCCGCACTCGTAGGCTTCGAGTTTCGCCCGGTTGTAGCGCTTCGGACCGACCAGCGCGGCCATGACCACGGAGAAGATCGCGAAGCCTGCCCCGAGGGCGCCGAGCACGAGGATGGGCGCATAGGCGTTCACGCTCCTCGCTCCTTCCAGTCGACGGTGCCTGTCGGTGGCGTGTGCCCCGACTCACGAAGATCGCGTCTATGTGAGGCAGTTCACAAGCCCAAGTCGCCGACATCCTATGCCTCCGGGTCTGTGAGCTGCGACACGGGGTGCGACTCCGATCTTGTGATCTCCACCACCAGCCCAAGGATCCAAAAGTCGGATGAGCGGTGATCTTCATACGCGAAGCGGCAGAGTAGTCACCAGAGGTGACAAGCGATGGAGTTTTCGCTGGTCACAGAGGGGGCTTCTGTTATCAACCCAAAGCTGCTCCAGACAAATTGGACTTGGACAGCACGGGGTGATAACGATCCTCGGCCGCCGTCGGACCCTTCCGCAGCCCGGAACGAGCCCGTGGACGGCGGTGGCGGCCGCCCTTCCGGGTCGGAACCGCCGACGGTCCGGAGGCGCCTGCGGGGCGCTCCGGGCACCGCCGCGGAGCGCTCGGTTCCGGCGGACCGGCGGCCCCCGGGCGCCCCGCCGGGCCCACCGGACCGGGTGGTTCACCACTCGGCCCGGTCGAGCGAGGGGAAAACCCCCGAATCACCGCCCCGGCCGTTCCGCGTTCCGACGCCCGCCCGGACCCGCGCCCGCCGGCGGAACCGGATACCGAAAGCGCGGTATCACCCCCGGCGGGATGCGACGGCCCGGACGGAGGCGGGGAATCCAGCGCGCCGTTTAGGCCGCACGGCTGGTTGCGCGGCAAACGGTGAGTTCCGCCACGTCGCCCTCGTGTTCGGAAATTCGTTGGTTGGCCACATAACGCGGCCGGTGATATGCGCCGGGAGAATCCGTCGAAGATCCCGGAAAAGCCCGACGCCGGGCGGAGTTGGGAAAAGCTGACGGTCGCACAGTTCCGGCCGCGGATGCTCGACGGCCCCCTGTCTCGACGCGTACGCATCAATTGTGAGCGATTCCACTTCCTTGAACGGAACCATGCCGCCCTGATAGCCACATAGCCATGTCAAAGGCCGCTCATTCAGCAAAACACCGGAAACCCCGGAGCCGGGCGTCGGTCTGGGGACTGCGTGCCGGTGTCGCCACTGGAGTCCTCGGCACCCTGGCCGCTTCGGCCGCGTTCGCCTCCTCGCTCACCCCCTCCGAGTCCGCCGCCGCCCAGGTCGCGGAGGTCCCGGCGCTCAACGGCTCGGTCTCCGAGGCCGCCCAGCGCTCCTCGGACGCGACCCTGCGGGCCGCACTCGACTACGACCTGCGGGACCAGCAGCGGACGACGGCCGCCGCGGCCCGCAAGTCGGCGAAGGAGTCCGCCGGGAAGAAGGCCGAGCAGGCCGCCCGCAAGGCCGCCCAACGGCGCGCGGAGCAGGCCGGGGCCGAGGAGCAGCGCGCCGCGGAGCGCGCCTCCCGCAGCACCGCACGTCCCGCGTTGGACGGCGCAGCCAAGACCGCGACCACCACCGCCGCCAAGACCGCGGCCACCGCCACGGACAGCGCCGCCAGCGTGCTCGCCTTCCTCGAGTCCCAGCTGGGCAAGGCCTACGTGCTGGGCGCCACCGGCCCCAGCGCCTACGACTGCTCGGGCCTCACCCAGGCAGCGTTCCGGACCGTCGGCGTGGAGCTGCCCCGGGTCTCCCAGGACCAGTCGACCGTCGGCACCCCGGTCTCCCTCGACTCGCTGCTCCCCGGCGACCTGCTCTTCTGGGGCGGCACCGGCAGCGCGTACCACGTGGCCGTCTACGTCGGCGACGGCCAGTACATCGACGCCGCTAACCCCGGCAAGGGCGTCGTCAAACAGGACCTCAGCTACTCCCCGCCCACCTCGGCGCGGCGGGTGCTCTGAGGCTGACGCCCTCCACGGCGGACAGAGCGGGCGGGCGGTCACCGGCGACTACCGGTGACCGCCCGCCCCTCGCCGCCCGCCCGCGGGCGGCGATGTGTTCCAGGGTCAGGCCTTCGGGGCGACCTTGCTGAGGCCGTTGATGACCCGGTCCATCGCGTCGCCGCCCTGCGGGTCGGTCAGGTTGGCCAGCAGCTTGAGGGTGAACCGCATCAGCAGCGGATGGCTGAGTCCCCGCTCGGCCGCCAGCTTCATGATCCTCGGGTTGCCGATCAGCTTCACGAAGGCGCGGCCCAGGGTGTAGTAGCCGCCGTAGGTGTCCTTGAGGATCTTCGGATAGGTGTGCAGGGCGCGTTCGCGCTGGAGCGGGGTCCGCCTGGCGTGGGCCTGCACGATGACGTCCGCCGCGATCTGCCCCGACTCCATCGCGTAGGCGATGCCCTCGCCGTTGAACGGGTTGACCATCCCGCCCGAGTCACCGACGAGCAGCAGCCCCTTGGTGTAGTGCGGCTGGCGGTTGAAGGCCATCGGCAGTGCGGCCCCCCGGATCGGGCCGGTCCTGTTCTCCTCGGTGAAGCCCCAGTCCTCGGGCATCGAGGCGCACCAGGCCTTGAGGATCTCCCGCCAGTTCAGCTCCTTGAAGGCGGCGGAGGAGTCGAGGACGCCCAGCCCGACGTTGGAGGTGCCGTCGCCCATGCCGAAGATCCAGCCGTAGCCCGGCAGCAGCCGGTCCCGCTCACCGCGCCGGTCCCACAGCTCCAGCCAGGACTCGAGGTAGTCGTCGTCGTGCCGAGGGGTGGTGAAGTACGTCCGCACAGCCACCCCCATCGGCCGGTCCTCCCGCCGGTGCAGCCCCATCCCCACGGAGAGCCTGGTCGAGTTGCCGTCCGCAGCGATGACGAGCGGCGCGTGGAAGGAGACCGGCGCCTTCTCCTGGCCCAGCTTCGCCTCCACCCCGGTGATCCGACCGGTCCGCTCGTCGACGATCGGCGCGCCCACGTTGCACCGCTCGTACAGCCGCGCCCCGGCCTTCTGCGCCTGCCGGGCCAGCTGCTCGTCGAAGTCGTCGCGCCTGCGGACCAGACCGTAGTCCGGGTACGAGGCCAGTGCCGGCCAGTCGAGCTGCAGGCGCATCCCCCCGCCGATGATGCGCAACCCGCGGTTGCGCAGCCAGCCGGCCTCCTCGGAGATGTCGATACCCATGGCGACCAGCTGTTTGACGGCGCGTGGGGTGAGGCCGTCGCCGCAGACCTTCTCCCTCGGGAAGGCGGTCTTCTCCAGCAGCAGCACGTCGAGTCCGTACTGGGCGAGGTGGTACGCGGTGGCGGCGCCGGCAGGGCCGGCTCCTACGACGATCACATCGGCGCTGCGCTCGGAAGCGGCTGCGTTCGTCGAGGCGGGCTCGGTCACGTCGGTACTCCCGGGCGGAGAGGCGGGGCACGGCCGCGCGAGGCGGCCGGCACGGGAACGGGCCAAGTCTATGCGCGGACCGGCCGGATGGTGGGCGGGGGCGTGTTGGCCGGATGGTGGCGGCGGCGGACCGGCGCGCCCGGCCGCCACCCGACGGCACCTCAGGAAGCGGGCATCCCGGGGCCGTCGGGCGAGGAGTGCCGGGCGCGGCCGCGGGTCAGGCGGCCGCGGCGCCGGCGCCCGGCTCGACCAGTCGGTGCAGGGTGCTCCGGCGCCCCTCCGGGTCCGCGGTGGACATCAGCGCCGCCAGTACGGCGATCCGCGCCTGACCCGCGCGGAGGGTCCCGGTCGGTACCGCGCCGGCGGCGATCAGGTCGACCGCCCCGCCCCCGGTGTAGATCGGGGTGACCGGCCCGGACGGCACCCGGGTGGTGAGCGCCACCAGCACCCCGCGGGAGACGGCGTCGGCCACCGCCTCCCGGGTCTCGGGCGTCGCGTTGCCCGCCCCGGTGCCGACCAGCACCAGGCCCGCCGCACCCGCGTCCACCGCGGTGCGCAGCAGCAGCGGGTCGGCGTCGGGGTGGTGCACCACGATGTCGACACGGGGCGGCTCGACGTCAGTCGGCGGCAGGGCCAGCGGCCGGCCGCGGGACGGCCGCCGGGCCACCTCGACCAGGCCGGAGACGACCGAGCCGAGCGGCGCCCCGGAGGGGTCGGCGAAGGCGTCCAAGCCGATCGTCCGGGTCTTCACCGTGCCGCGGGCGGCGTGGATCCGGCCGGCGAAGGCGGTCACCACCCCCAGGTCGCGGACGCCGGCGGCGGTCAGCAGGGCGTCGTGGAGGTTCCCGGCGGCGTCGCTGTCGGGGTTCTCCAGCGGCAGTTGGGCGCCGGTGAGGACCACCGGGCGGGGGTCGTCGTGGTACAGGTCGAGCAGGAACGCCGACTCCTCCAGGGTGTCCGTCCCATGGGTGACGACCACCCCGTCCACCGAGGGGTCGCTGAGCGCCTCCCGCACCGCACGGACCAGCCGCAGTTGGTGGCCCGAGGTCAGTCGGGCGCTGTTGACGGTGAAGAGGTCCACGACCTCGGGCCGCACCCCCTCGGGGACGGCCGAGGCGCCCAGCACCTCCGCCCCGGCCGCCTCGGCCGCGTACCCCGTGCCCCGCCAGCGGCTGGCGATGGTGCCGCCGGTGGTGACCACCACGATGCGCTTCACTGCGTCCCCGCTCTCCACTGCACCCTCGTTCCTCCCCCCTCGCTCCGCGTGTTCCGCCGGCCCGGGCCGGGCGACCACTCAGTCCCCGGCCGGTCCGCGCAGCCCGCGGTGCAGCGCGACGATGCCCCCGCTGAGGTTGCGCCAGGCGACCTTCGTCCACCCTGCGCGCTGCATCCGGCCGGCGAGCCCCGGCTGGTCCGGCCACGCGCGGATGGACTCGGCGAGGTAGACGTAGGCGTCCGGGCTGCTGCTGACCGCCGTGGCCACCGGGGGCAGCGCCCGCATCAGGTACTCGGTGTAGACGGTCCGGAAGGGGGCCCAGGTCGGGTGGCTGAACTCGCAGATCACGATCCTGCCGCCGGGCCGGGTGACCCGCAGCAGTTCGGCCAGCGCCTCGTCCGTCGCCTGGACGTTCCGCAGCCCGAAGGAGATCGTCACCGCGTCGAACACGCCGTCGGCGAACGGCAGCCGGGTGGCGTCCCCGGCGACGAACGGCAGCCGGGGGTTGCGGCGCTTGCCCTCCGACAGCATTCCGAGCGAGAAGTCACAGGGCACGACGTGCGCGCCGGTGGCCGCGAACGGCAGGGCGGAGGTGCCGGTGCCGGCCGCGAGGTCCAGCACCCGCTCGGCCGGGCGGGCGTCGACGGCCCGGGCGACCGCCCGCCGCCAGAGCCGGGCCTGGCCCAGCGACAGCACGTCGTTGGTCAGGTCGTACCGGGCCGCCACGTCGTCGAACATGGCGGCGACTTCCTGCGGCTGCTTGTCCAGGGAGGCTCGAGTCACCGCACCATTCTCCACTCCGGCGGCGCCGGCTCCGCAGCCGGTGCGCCCGGAGGCCGCCGGCGGGCCCTCACCTCCGGCGGTGCAGCAGCCGGCCGCCGAGGACGGTGGCCAGGCAGGTGCCGGCGCCGGCCCGGCCCAGCGCCGCGAGCGGATCGGCGACCGTAGCGAGCGGTTCGCCCGGCGAGTCGGTGTCCGACGCGCCCGCGCGGGCCCCCTCTCCCGCCCCGCGGAGGGCGAAGACGGCGAAGTCGGCGGGCGCCCCGGCGGCGAGGGCGCCGCCCAGTGGGACGGCCTCCGCCCCGGGGCGGTCGGGCTCGCCCACCGTCGGGTCGAGGGACGGCGGGCCCGGCACCCGAGCGCCCGGGAGGACCCGCAGTCCGGACCGGGCCACCGCGGTACGCACCGCCGGCCTGCCGAACGGCCCGATCAGGGCCGTCGTCCCGTAGCGGAGCATGGCCTGCAGACCGCGCCGGGCGCTGGCGCTCCAGCGGGTCTCGGTCATCTCCAGCGCGGCCAGGTCGGCTCCGGTGAGCGGCGCGGTGCCGAGTCTGTCGGCCTCCCGGGGATCGGGGTGGTATGCCTCCTCCAGCAGCGCCGCCGCCCGCCGGTTGAGCAGGCCGGGGACGAGCAGCCCGGGCCAGCGGCGGACCCGGGCCGTCGGGTTCCGCCCCGTCAGTTCCGGTCCCGGCCCGACCGCCACGATCCGCGGCCCCTCGACCAGCACCGCGCCGTTCGGCAGCGGCGGCCCTTCGGCGGGCAGGACCAACTCGGCGGTGTGCAGGGTGAGCATGAGCCGATGCTCGCACGTCCGGCGCCGGGCGGCACGGGGCCTCCCCGCGGGCCGGTGGCGGACCGGAGCGTCAGTTGCCGGCGTCGATGAGCTTCAGTTCCGGGTGCGCCGTGCCGCCCTCGATCGCGGTGGAGGACAGGTGCGAGACGACGTGGTCGTCGACCGGGTCGTCCGCCGGGTCCTGGTGCACCACCAGGTGCTCGTAGGTCGTCGAGCGCTGGGCGGGTACCCGGCCGGCGGCGCGGATCAGCTCGATGATCTCCATCCGGTTGGACCGGTGCTTCGCCCCGGCCGAGGAGACGACGTTCTCCTCCAGCATGATCGAGCCGAGGTCGTCGGCCCCGTAGTGCAGGGAGAGCTGTCCGACCTCCTTGCCGGTGGTCAGCCAGGAGCCCTGGATGTGGGCGACGTTGTCCAGGAAGATCCGGGCGATCGCGATCATCCGGAGGTACTCGAAGAGGGTGGCCTGCGTCTGCCCCTTCAGGTGGTTGTTCTCCGGCTGGTAGGTGTACGGGATGAAGGCCCGAAAGCCGCCCGTGCGGTCCTGTACGTCGCGGATCATCCGCAGGTGCTCGATCCGCTCGGCGTTGGTCTCGCCGGTGCCCATCAGCATGGTCGAGGTGGACTCCACCCCCATCCGGTGGGCGGTCTCCATGATCTCCAGCCACCGCTCGCCGGACTCCTTCAGCGGGGCGATGGCCTTGCGCGGCCGCTCGGGCAGCAGTTCGGCGCCCGCGCCGGCGAAGGAGTCGAGACCGGCCGCGTGGATCCGGCGGATCGCCTCCTCCGGGGTGACTCCGGAGATCCGGGCCATGTGCTCGACCTCGGACGCCCCCAGCGAGTGGATGACCAGCTCGGGGAACTCCCGTTTGATCGCCGCGAAGTGCTCCTCGTAGTACTCGACTCCGAAGTCCGGGTGGTGGCCGCCCTGGAACATGATCTGGGTGCCGCCCAACTCCACGGTCTCCGCGCAGCGCCGCAGGATGTCGTCGAGGTCGCGCACCCAGCCCTTGGCGGTGTCCTTCGGGGCGGCGTAGAAGGCGCAGAACCGGCACGCCGTCACACAGAAGTTGGTGTAGTTGATGTTCCGCTCGATGATGTAGGTCGCGATGTGCTCGCTGCCCGCGTAACGCCGACGGCGCACGGCGTCGGCCGCCGAGCCCAGCGCGTGCAGCGGCGCGGAGCGGTAGAGGTCGAGCGCCTCGGCCGGGCTGATCCGGCCTCCCGCGGCGGCACGGTCGAGTACGGACTGGAGGTCGGCGTTCTCGGCCACCGGGACGTCCCCTTCGGAAGTTTCGTTACGGGCCGATCCAGCCTACGCCAGGGGGCGGCGGCCCCAGGGGTGGCCTGCGGCCGGACGGCGGAGCGACCGCGTCCGGCATCCTCCGGCGACATGTGGCCGGGCGAGGCCCTCAGGGGGATTCCAGCATCTCCACCCGCACGTCCGGGGGGAACCCGGTGGTGCCTCCGGTCCGGCGGGCGAACTCGGCGATCCCGGCGAGCTGTTCCGAGCCGAGCCGGAAGTCGAGCGTGGTGAAGTAGCGTTCCAGCACCTGCGCGTCGAAGGACTCCCAGCGCGCCGCCTGCTCGGCCACCTTGGCGACCTCGCGCAGCGACAGGTCGCGCGAGGCCAGGAAGGTCTCGTGGACCTTGTGGACCAGCTCCGGCTCCCGCGCGAGGTAGTCGCGGCGGGCCGCCCAGACGGCGAAGACGAAGGGCAGGCCCGTCCAGTCCTTCCACATCTGCCCCAGGTCGTGCACCTCCAGGCCGAGCCGGGGGGCGTCGTGGAGCGAGGCCCGCAGCGCCGCGTCACCGATCAGCACGGCCGCCCGCGCCTCCTGCATCATCGCGCCGAGGTCCGGTGGGCAGCGGTAGTAGTCGGGTGCGATGCCGTACCGCTCGGCGAGGAGGAGCTGGGCCAGGCGTACGGAGGTGCGCGAGGTGGAGCCGAGCGCCACCCGCTCCCGGTCCAGTTGTTCGAGCGGCAGCTGGGAGACGATCACACAGGACATGACCGGCCCGTCGCAGCCGACCGCGATGTCCGGCAGCGCCACCAGCTCGTCGGCGTTGCGGAGAAACTCGACCAGGGTCACCGGGGCGATATCGAGTTCCCCGCGGATCAGCTGTTCGCTGAGCTTTTCCGGGGTGTCCTTGCTGAGCTCGAGATCGAGAAGGGTGCCCGTCCGCGCCAGTCCCCAATACAGCGGCAGGCAATTGAGAAACTGGATGTGGCCGACCCGAGGCCGGCTGCGGCGGTGCTCGTCGGCGGCGGAGGGGTTGGCCGCTCGGTCAGAAGTATCCACGTCGTGAGGCTAGACCCGACGGCCCTCCCGAGTGACGTCGGGGGCTCCGCGAGTCGCGCCGGGCGGGCCGGGCCGGAGGTCGGCCGCGGGCCCGTGGTGGACGCCGAGGTGCAGGTCGTCGCCGTGGAGCAGCGGCTTACACCCCACCAACGAGTGATCTTGACCTCTTTCCCGGCAACGAAGGAGCGTGCTAGGCTCGCCGCAAGTTGCAGTTTGGTTTCCCTTGCAGTACAGAGCCTGCGGAGCATGTAACTCCGCAGGCTTTTGTCATTTTCAGACTTCTTGCAGGTTCTGGAGCAGGGCAACCCTTTGGCCCAAGGAGGGCTTATGGCTACCGGAACCGTCAAGTGGTTCAACGCTGAGAAGGGCTTCGGCTTCATCGCCCAGGACGGCGGCGGCCCCGATGTCTTCGTCCACTACTCCGCGATCAACGCGACTGGTTTCCGCTCTCTCGAGGAGAACCAGACCGTTAACTTCGACGTCACCCAGGGTCCGAAGGGCCCGCAGGCCGAGAACGTCACCCCGGCCTGATCCGACGGATCACCGGGTCGGCCGATCGCGGTCGATCTAGCAGTACCCAAGGAGCTCCGCTCACCGTGGCCGCGGTGAGCGGAGCTCCTGCCGTTGGGCGCGTCGTCTTCGGCAAGGGTGGCGCGGGCCGGTGGGCCTCCCCGGTCACAGCACCGGCTCCGGCCTCAGCCGCTCACTTGGCGGTGTCCGCCGCCTTGGCCGCGTCCACCGCGGCGTCCTCTTCACCCTGGGCGGCGGAGAGTCGGCTCTTCGCCCGCTCCACCCGCTCGACTATCTGGACGGACATCTCGCCCCGCTCCCGGCGGAGCAGCACCCAGCTCAGCGGCCCGGAGAGCAGCAGCGCGGCCATCACCACCAGCAGCGGGTCGGGGTCTTCGAAGCCGGAGGGCAGCACCCGCAGGGAGAGGATCAGCACCAGGACGGCGAGGCAGCCGACGAAGACGCCGAGCCGCAGCGCGGTGTAGCGGATCGTGGCGTACTTCTTGCTAGTCACGGACAGACCTTCTTCTCAACATCGGCCGAAAGGGTCCCCTCCCAGTGAAGCACAGCGCCGAGCGGGCCCGTCCGCGAGGTCAGTGGAGCGGCAGCCACATGGTGATGTCGTCGCGGTAGTCGTCTTCGGCGACCTTGATCGCCCCGGGCACCCGGCCGACCTCCTTGTAGCCGCAGGCGGCGTAGAAGTCTTCCAGTCCGAGCCCGCCGCGGCAGGTGAGCCGGACCGCCCGGAGCCCTTGGTGGCGCGCCTCGGCGGCGACCGCCGCCATCAGCTGCCGGCCGGTCCCCTGCCCCTGCTGGGAGGGGTGGACCATGACGGTGTACACCGACCACCAGTGCCGCATCAGTGGCGAGCTGTTGGGCACGAGGAAGGCGGTCGCGACGACGCTGCCGTCCTCTTCGGTCCCGACCAGCAGCTGGCTGTCGCCCGTGGTCATGGCGGCGAGTTGCCGCAGCAGCGCCGGCCGCACGGTTTCGGCGGTCACCGGGGGCACGAACCCCACGGCCCCTCCGGCGTTGGTGACATCCGCCCACAGGCTGCAGATCTCCTGGCGGAGCCGCTCACCGACCGGGGGGTTCAGTTGATACGTAATAGCCACAAGGGCAGGTTAGCTATTACACAATCCCCGGGGCAAGGACGGCTCGGAAGCGGACACCGGCTCAGTCCAACGCCTCCGCCGCCACCCGCAGATCGTCGACGAGCCCGGCGCGCACCGCCTCCCGGTCGTCCGCGCGGAGCACGGCGGAGGGGTGGATGGTGGCCACCAGCACCCCCTCCCAGGCGGTCTCCGTACCGGCCGGGTCCCCGCCGACGACCGGCGCGGCGAACGGCATCGGTCGGCCTCGCTGCTCCGTCACCCGGAACCCGGACCCGAGCAGCGCCTTGCCCGCGGTCGCGCCGAGCGCCACGATCACTTCCGGGTCGAGGACCGCCAACTCCGCGTCCAGCCACGGCCGGCAGGCGCCCATCTCCCGGAGGGTCGGCGGTTTGTGGATACGCCGTTTCCCGCGCTCCGCACGGTGCTCGAACTTGAAGTGCTTGACGGCGTTGGTGACGTAGGTCTGTCCCGGGTCGATGCCGACCTGCTCCAGCGCCTCGTCGAGCACCCGCCCGGCGGGTCCGACGAACGGCTCACCGCGCCGGTCCTCCTGGTCTCCGGGCTGTTCACCGACGAGCACCACCCGGGCGTCGGCGCTCCCCCGCCCGAACACGGTCTGGGTCGCGGCGCGGTGCAACGGGCAGCCGTGGCAGTCGGCCGCGGCGGCCCGGAGCGCCGACAGGTCAGCCCCCGGGGGTACGAAGGGCCGGGCGTCGTAACCGCTCTCCGCATCAGGTCGTGACTCCGCTCGCGCCATGGAGCGCGCGGTACCCGGCTCGGCCGGCCGTACGCCCCGGGTAGCCCGAACGGCCCCGCATCGCGGTTCAGACCCGCATGGCCTGCGGCTGCTCCCGGCGGTCCGGGTCCGGACCGGGGTACTCGTTGATGATCTCGTAGCGGGTGTTCCGCTCGACCGGCTGGAAGCCCGCGTCACGGATCAGTTCCAGGAGGTCCTCCCGGGTGAGCTTGTCCGGGGTGCCGAAGTTGTCCGCGTCGTGCGTGATCTTGTACTCCACCACCGAGCCGTCCATGTCGTCCGCCCCGTGCTGGAGCGCGAGCTGGGCGGTCTGGAGACCGTGCATCACCCAGAAGACCTTCACGTGGGGCACGTTGTCGAACAGCAGTCGGGAGACGGCGAAGGTCTTCAGCGCCTCCGCCCCGGTCGCCATCGTGGTGCGCGCCTGGAGCCGGTTTCGGACCTTGCCGTCCTTCATGTCCACGAAGTCGTGCTGGTAGCGCAGCGGGATGAAGACCTGGAACCCCCCGGTCTCGTCCTGCAGCTCACGCAGCCGCAGTACGTGGTCCACCCGGTGCCTGGGCTCCTCGATGTGCCCGTAGAGCATGGTGCAGGGCGTCTTGAGGCCCTTCTGGTGGGCCAGCCGGTGGATGCGCGACCAGTCCTCCCAGTGGGTGGCGTGGTCGACGATGTGCTGCCGCACCTCCCAGTCGAAGATCTCCGCGCCGCCGCCGGTGAGCGACTCCAGCCCGGCGTCGATCAGCTCGTCCAGGATCTCGGAGGCGTCCATGCCGGAGATGGTCTCGAAGTGGTGGATCTCGGTGGCGGTGAACGCCTTCAGCGAGACGGTCTCCGGCAGCGCCTCCTTGAGCGCCTTGAGGGAGCGCGGGTAGTAGCGCCAGGGCAGGGTCGGATGGAGGCCGTTGACGATGTGCAGTTCGGTGAGGTTCTCGCCCTCCATGGCCTTGGCGAGGCGGACGGCCTCCTCGATGCGCATCGTGTAGGCGTCCTTCTCGCCCGGCTTCCGCTGGAACGAGCAGTACGCGCAGGAGGCGGTGCAGACGTTCGTCATGTTCAGGTGGCGGTTGACGTTGAAGTGGACGACGTCGCCGTTCTTCCGCCTGCGCACGCCGTGGGCGAGGCCGCCCAGCCAGGCGAGGTCGTCGCTCTCGTAGAGCGCGACGCCGTCCTCACGGGTCAGCCGTTCCCCGGTGCGGACCTTCTCCTCCAGCTCGCGCTTGAGCCCCGCGTCCATCCGGCCGCCTCCCATTTGTCTGCTTGTCGAGCCTCCCCGAGCGTACCGCTCGGCCCACCGCCGGGACGGCTCGCCCTCAGGACGTGTCCGACGTCCCCGTACGGTCCGCCGGCGCCTCAAGGGGTCTCCGCAGGCAGTTCACCCACCCGGTCCTCCCACTTGGCGGAGAGCACGATGGTGGTACGGGTGCGCGAGATGCCCTTGATGCCGGAGAGGCGTCGGATGGTGCGCTCCAGGCCGGGCATGTTGGGCACCCGCACCTTGAGCATGTACGAGTCCTCGCCGTTGATGAACCAGCAGTCCTCGATTTCCTTGAGGTCGCGGAGCCTGTGCGCCACGTCCTCGTGGTCGGTGGAGTCCGACAGCTGGAGGCCGATCAGCGCGGTCACCCCGAGGCCGAGTGAGGCCGCGTCCACGGTCGCCCGGTAGCCGGTGATCACACCGGCGGACTCCAGCCGGTTGATGCGATCGGTGACGCTCGGCCCGGACAGCCCGACGAGCCGTCCGAGCTCCGCGTACGAGGCCCGGCCGTTCGCCCGGAGAGCCTGGATGAGCTGCCTGTCCACCGCGTCCATAAGCGTGGCCCTTCTGACGTTTAGCCATCTCACAGGTTTACGTATAGAATCAAAGGTGTGCAGGGGAAGATACCTGCGAATCTTTCACTCGATCAAGCGATCAGCCGTAAGTCATAAACTTTTCAGGAGGAACCTCACCGTGTACACGATCGAGATGGCCCAGGCCCGCATGCATGAGCTGCGCGAGCTGGCGGCCCGCTCGCGTGCCCACCGGACCGTCTCCAACCCCCGCACCACCGGTCGGATCTTCCGCCGCCGGCCCGGCGCGAAGCGCTAACCCCAGCGCTCTTCCCCCCGAGCTCGGTCGGACGCCCGCCGCGAGCCCCCACCGAGCTCCCCCTCCCATCCGCGGTAGAGCTTCTGCGGCACCCCCGCCGCGTCCAGCACCCTTCCGGCGACGAAGTCGACCAGGTCCTGGATATGCGTCGCTCCCGCGTAGAACGCCGGCGAGGCGGGCACCACCACGGCGCCCGCCTCGTCCAGTGCCACCAGGTGCCGCAGCGTCTGCCCGGCCAGCGGGGTCTCCCGCACCGCCACCACCAGCCTTCTGCGCTCCTTCAGGGTCACGCTCGCCACCCGCTGCAGCAGGTCCTTGGACAACCCCAGCGCCACCCCGGCCACCGCGGCCGTGCTCGCCGGGACGATCAACATGCCCTTGGCCGGGTAGGAGCCGGATGACGGCCCGGCCGCCAGGTCACCCGGCGACCAGTGCCGCACCCCGGACAGCTCGGGCAGCGTCCCCGCGAAGTAGTCCGGGGTGCCGTCGGCCCCGCGGGCCAGCCAGGCCCTGAGGTCCGCGGACCAGTGGGCGTCCCGGAAGGGCAGGCCCGTCTCGTCCAGCAGGGTGAGTCGGGAGGCCCGGCTCACCACCAGGTCCACGGCCTCGCCGGCGTGCAGCAGCGCGCGCAGCACCGCGGCGGCGTACGGCGTGCCGGAAGCTCCGGAGACCCCCACCACCCACGGGCGGCGCTCCCCGGTTCCGGTACCCGCCTCGGTGACCGGGATCGCGTTCTCGTCCGCTTCTGGGGCGGCCTGCGGCGGAGGTTGCGGTTTGGGCGGCTGCACGTCTGGAGCCTATCCCCGTCCCCGGTACGGAACCCGGCACCGGGTGCCGACCGTTCTCCCGTTGAGAGCCGCCCGCTGAGAGTCACCCTTGCCAGGAGGCGCCATGTCATACGGTTCGTCCGCCGGACGCCCCTGGGAGCAGCGCGCCGTCCCGCGTGCGGACGGCGGGCTGGAGCGGGCCAGGTCCGCCGGGCTGCTCATGGTCGGCTGGGTGGCGCTGCTCTGGCTGCTTGAGGTCATCGACGCCGTGACCGGGCACGCCCTGGACACCTACGGCGTCTCCCCGCGGGAGGTCGGCGAGCTCCGGGACGTGATACCCGCCGCCTTCCTGCACTTCGGCTTCGACCACGTCGCGGCCAACAGCCTGCCGCTGCTGGTCCTCGGTTTCCTCGCCGCGCTCCGCGGCACGGGCCGCTTCCTCGCCGTCGTCGGCATCATCATCGTCGTCGGCGGCCTCGGCGTCTGGCTGACCGCGCCGGCCGGTTCGGTCACCGCGGGCGCCTCGATCGTGGTCTTCGGCCTCTTCGGCTACCTCCTGGTCCGCGGCTTCGTCGACCGGGTCATAACCGACGTCATCGTCGGGCTCGTGGTGGCCGCGCTCTACGGCTCGATCCTGTGGGGGGTGCTCCCCACCGAGGGCTCAGTCAGCTGGCAGGGCCACCTCTTCGGTCTCCTCGGCGGGGTACTGGCCGCCGTGCTGCTCCGCCGCCGCCCGGCGCCCGGTGCCGGGCGGCCGGCCACGATCATCGGCTGACCGGCGAAGGGGTACCGGCGCCTCAGCCGCCGAGGCCGCGCGCGGTGAGGTCCAGCAGGGCGAAGAGGAAGAGGACGCAGCCGATCACGCCGTTGACCGTGAAGAAGGCCCGGTTCAGGCGCGAGAGGTCGTGCGGCCGGACGATCGAGTGCTCGTAGCAGAAGGCGGCGGCGACGATCAGCAGCCCGGTCCAGAAGAAGCCGCCCGCACCGGTGGCCACCCCGTACCAGGCCAGCAGCCCGGTGGTGACGACATGGCAGGCGCGCGCACCGTGCAGGGCCGCCGCGATCCCGAAGCGGGCCGGGACCGAGCGGACGCCCTGGGAGCGGTCCGCGGCGACGTCCTGGCAGCCGAAGATCAGGTCGAAGCCACCGATCCAGACGCCCACGGCGGTGCCGAGGATCACCGCCTCCCACGACCAGCTGCCGGTGACGGCCAGCCAGGCGCCGACCGGTCCGATCGCCTGGGCCAGCCCGAGGATGGCGTGCGGGTAGTCGGTGAAGCGCTTGCCGTAGGGGTAGACCACCATCGGCACCACCGCGAGCGGGGAGAGCGCCAGGCAGAGCGGGTTGAGCAGTGCGGCGGCGCCCAGGAAGACGACCACCGCGATGAGCGCCCCCGTCCAGGCGGCCCGTACCGACATCGCCCCGGTCACCAGCTCGCGGCCCGCGGTGCGCGGGTTCCGTGCGTCGAGTTCGCGGTCGATGATGCGGTTGCACGCCATCGCGAAGGTGCGCAGCCCGACCATCGCCACGGTGACCAGGAGGAGTTCCCACCAGTGGACGGTGCCGTCCTGAAGGAACATGGCGGTCAGCGCGGCGATGTAGGCGAACGGCAGCGCGAAGACCGAGTGCTCGATCATCACCAGCCGCAGGAACGCCCGGACCCGTCCGGGCCGCGCGGGTTCGGGTCCGAAGACGTCCGAGGTCGCGGAGTCCGCGCTCACAAGCCGTACTCCTTCCATCGTTCGGTGACCCGGGCGGAGATCTCCGGATCGGACTCGATCATCTCCGGCCAGCCGCCGTCTCGCGTGTAACCCTCCCCCGGCAGTTTCCGCGTGGCGTCGATCCCGGCCTTGCCGCCCCAGAACTGCTGGTACGAGGCGTGGTCGAGGTGGTCCACCGGGCCCTCGACCACGGTGAGGTCACGGCTGTAGTCGGTGTTGCCCAGCGCCCGCCACGCGACCTCGTGCAGATCGTGCACGTCGCAGTCGGCGTCGACGACCACGATCAGCTTGGTGAGCGACATCATGTGCGCCCCCCAGATGGCGTGCATGACCTTCTGCGCGTGCTTGGGGTACTTCTTGTCGATCGAGACGATGGCGCAGTTGTGGAAGCCGCCGGCCTCCGGCAGGTGGTAGTCCACGATGTCCGGAACGATGATCTTGAGCAGCGGGAGGAAGAACCGCTCCGTCGCGCGGCCGAGCGGACCGTCCTCGGTCGGCGGCCGGCCGACGACGATCGACTGGAGCAGCGGGCGGCGGCGCATCGTGACGCAGTCGATGGTCAGCGCCGGGAAGTCCTCCTGCGGCGTGTAGAAGCCGGTGTGGTCACCGAACGGCCCCTCCGGCAGCGTCCGCCCCGGCTCCAGCCAGCCCTCAAGCACCACCTCGGCGTTGGCCGGGACCTGGAGCGGCACGGTCTTGCAGTCCACCATCTCCACGCGCCGGCCGGCCACGAAGCCGGCGAAGAGGTACTCGTCGATGTCGCCGGGCAGCGGCGCGGTGGAGGCGTAGGTCACCGCCGGCGGACAGCCGAAGGCGATCGCGATCGGGAGCTTCTCCCCCCGCCGGGCCGCCACCTGGTAGTGGTTCCGGCTGTCCTTGTGGATCTGCCAGTGCATGCCGATGGTGCGCCGGTCGTGCCGTTGCAGCCGGTAGAGCCCGAGGTTGCGGACCCCGGTCTCGGGGTGCTTGGTGTGCGTCAGGCCGAGGTTGAAGAAGGAGCCCCCGTCGCCGGGCCAGGTGAACAGCGCCGGCAGTTCCTCCAGGTCGACCTCGTCCCCGGTGCGGACGACCTCCTGCACGGGAGCGGCCTTGACCTTCTTCGGCGGGAGGTGGGCCACGCTGCCGAGTTTGCCGAAGGCCTCCCGCATCCCGACGAAGCCTTGCGGCAGTTCGGGTTTGAGCAGGCTTCCGATCTTCTCGGTGATGTCCTCGTAGCTCTCCAGACCGAGGGACTTGAGGAGTCGCCGGTCGGTGCCGAAGACGTTCATCGCCAACGGCATGGCGGAGCCCTTGACGTTCTCGAAGAGGAGCGCCGGGCCGCCGGCCTTGTTCACCCGGTCGACGATCTCGCCGACCTCCAGATGCGGATCGACCTCCGCTTTGATCCGCTTCAGGTCGCCGTCGCGTTCCAGCGCCCGCAGCAGCGAGCGAAGATCGTCGTAAGCCATGCGCCCCAGTATCCGACAACCCGTACCCTGGAGGCGTCACCGGGGCCGTCCAGGCCCCCCTCACCCGTTTTCTGGGGGCTCGTTCCGCCATGCTCAGGTATCTGCCGTTCTTGCTGGTCCTGGCGCTGTGGATCTATGCGTTCATCGACTGCCTCAACACTCCTGAGGACGAGGTCCGCAACCTTCCCAAGCCCATCTGGGTACTGATCATCGTGCTCTTCGGCTACATGCTCTTCGGATCCCTCGCCTGGCTCATGGCCGGTCGGCCGCGCCGCGCCGTTCCGGCCGGCGGGTTCGGCGGGGGGCACGGCCGGTGGGTGGCGCCCGATGACAACCCGGACTTCCTCCGGTCGCTGGACGACGACAAGAAGGACAAGGACAGCGAGTGAGGCGTCCCGGCGGATCCTGACGGCGCCGCCTCCGAGGCCCGCGCCGCCTGCGGGACGCGCGCGGCCCCGGGCCCCCGGTGCCGCGGAAGACAGCACAGGCGAGTGGCCGCCGTCCCCGGAAGGGGGCGGCGGCCACTCGCGTGCGCTGGGCCGGGTCGGTGAGGGCGCGTCCGCTGCCGGTCCGGCAGCGCGAGCGGGAGCCTTCGCGGCCCGGTCCGAGGGCCGCGCCGCTTTGACCGCCGGCGGCGGCCAGGCGTACCCGACCGCCGCAGGCCGCTCAGGCGTACCCGACCGCCGCAGGCGGCTCAGGCGTAGGAGTGCAGGCCGTCCACGAAGAGGTTGACCCCGTAGTAGTTGAAGAGGAAGCAGGCGAAGGCGACGAGCGCCAGGTAGGCGGCCTTCCGGCCGCGCCAGCCGGCGGTGGCCCGGGCGTGCAGGTAGCAGGCGTACGCGACCCAGGTGATGAAAGTCCAGACCTCCTTGGGGTCCCAGCCCCAGTAGCGGCCCCAGGCCGCCTCGGCCCAGATGGCACCGGCGATGAGCGTGAAGGTCCACAGTGGGAAGACCGCGGCGTTGATCCGGTAGGCGAACTTGTCCAACGTCGCGGCCGAGGGCAGCCGTTCCAGAACCGATGTGGCGAAGGCCCCCGGCTGCGGCCCGTCGGCGGCGGCGAGCTTGGCCTCGTAGCGGTCGCGGAAGAGGTAGAGCAGTGTGGCGACGGCTCCGAGGTAGAGCACCGCGCCGGAGATGATCGCGCAGGAGACGTGGATGTAGAGCCAGTACGAGTCGAGCGCGGGAACCAACTGGTCGCTCTCGGTGTAGAACACGGAGACGGCCAGCCCCAGGTCGAGCAGGACGGTGGTGACCAGGGGCAGCCCCAGCCAGCGGACATTCTTACGGAGCGCCAGCCCCACCACGTAGGCCCCGACGGCGACCATCGAGAAGGTGGTGGAGAACTCGTACATGTTGCCCCACGGCGCCCGTTGCACCGACAGGGCTCGGGCCAGCACACCGGCGGCGTGGATGGCGAAGGCCAGCACGGTCAGGGAGATGGCGATCCTGCCGGACATGTCGCCGCCGGCGTCGCTGCCGGCCGCCCCCGGTCCGTCCGGTACGTCACGGCTGCCGGAGCCACCGCGGGTGACGACCTTCGGCCGCTCCAGGACGGTCGTCCCGCCCTTGCCACCGGAGATCTCCACGGTCTCGGTCCGGCCGGCGTCGCCGGTCCCGTCGGAGGCGGTCAGCGCCGCGGCCGTGCGGCCGACCTTGCTGCGGCTGCCCAGCACCCACTCCGCCATGTGCGCGATAAAGGCGAGCGTATAGACCGCCATCGCCGAATAGATCAGCACATTGCTGATGTAGGCCATGTTCTCGTTGGCCGCCGCAGCGAGGTTCACGCGCGCGCTCCTTCGACAGGATCAGCAGGATCATTGCCCTGATTGTCCGGACCCGCGGCCTCTTCGGGCTCGGGGTCCGGATGCTTCGTTGCCGGGTCGTCGGCCTCCGCTTCGGACCCTTCCTCGGCCGCCGGCTCCCCGGCGGCCCCGCTGACGGGCGCCTCCGCCCGGAGGGCCACGGCGAGATCGGCCAGCTCCTCCGGAAGCTTCGGCGACTCACTCCGCCCGAGGCCGGCGAGTTCGACGAGGGTCTCGCCGTCGGCCCCCCGGCTCGCCCGGACCCATACCCGGCGGCGCTGGATGAACAGCGAGCCGGCGAGACCGGCCAGCGCCGCGACCGCGCCGACGAGCGCCAACCCGTTGGCGGGCTGGTGGGAGACCTGGAAGGTGGCCCAGGTCTTGACCCCCTCGAACTCGATGCTGCCGGCGCCGTTCGGCAGCTCGGCGCTCTCACCGGGGCGCAGGAACTTCCGGAAGGGCTCGCCCTCGGCGTCCTTGAACTGCTTCATCTTCTCGGTCTCGAGCTGGTAGACGCTCTGCGGCACACCGGAGTCGATGCCCAGATCGCCGCGGTAGGCGTTGATCGCCAGGACCGGGTAGTCGAGGGCGGGGAAGGAGGAGTGTGGGCCGCGCACCTCGTCGAGGGCGAAGGTGGGCAGGAAGCGCCCCTGGAATCCGAGCTGGTTCTTCTTGCCCTCCTTGTCCCGGTAGTCGGGCACCTTGATCACACCGACCGAGGTGAAGCCGGTGTCCCCCTGGGGCAGGAACGGGGTCGGCCCCTGGTAGGCGATGTCGCCCTGCCCGTCCCGGACGGTGACGACCGGCGCGTAGCCGTGACCGACCAGGTAGACCTTGTTCCCGGCGACCTCCAGCGGCTTGTTCACCTCGATGACGGTCTTCCGCTCCTCCCCTGAGGCGCCCTCCCAGTAGGTGGCGCGGGCGCGGAAGGTGCGCGGGGTGCCCTTCTGCGGGCCGGTCCGTTCGAAGGTGGCGTCGAAGCCGTCCAGGGCGAAGCCGAAGGGGGCCAGCCCGTCGCTGTCGAAGAGCGTGCCGGAGCTGAACTCGTCGTACTGGATGAGGGTGTTGGAGAAGCCGTCCCCCTCCACCACGAGCTTGCCGCCCTCCGACTTCCACAGCTGCCCCACCGCGAAGGCGACCAGGATCACGATCAGCGCGATGTGGAAGAGGAGGTTGCCCACCTCCCGCAGATAGCCCTTCTCCGCGGCGACGGCGTCCCCGCTGCGGTGGGTCCGGAAGCGGCTCCGGCCGAGCAGCCGGTGGGCCGCGCCCAGCACCTCCTCGGGCGCCGCCCCGGTGCGCCAGCTGGTGTACGCCGGCAGCCGGCCCAGCCGGCGCGGGGCGGCCGGTGGCCGGCCGCGGAGCTGCCTGGTCAGCTGCCAGCCGCGGGGGACGATGCACCCGATCAGCGAGACGAACAGCAGGATGTAGATCGCCGAGTACCAGACGGAGCTGTAGACGTGGAACAGCCCGAGCCTGTCGTAGATCGGCGCCAGGGTCTGGTGTGCCTGCCGGAACTCCTCGACCTTCATCGGGCTGACGCCGCTCTGCGGGATCAGCGAGCCGGGGATCGCGCCCAGCGACAGCAGGAAGAGCAGGATCAGGGCGACCCGCATCGAGGTGAGCTGCCGCCAGGACCAGCGGGCCCACCCCAGGAGCCCGAGGGCCGGGACGTTGATCGAGTCGGCCGGGGCGGTGGAGAGCCGGGCGGCCGCCGAGCCGCCGGGCGGCTCGGTGTCCGGCCCCTCGGCCCGACCCTCGGCGGACTCCGTCGCGCTCGGGTCTATCTCGGTGTTCGTACCGGTCTCGGACATGTTCACAGCCCCGGAGTGAAGGTGGCGGACCAGACCTGGAGGTGGGCGATCATGCGGTCCCACACCCCCGTGACGAGCAGCAGGCCGACCACGACCAGCATCAGCCCGCCTGCTCGCATCACCCACACATAGTGCCTCTTGACCCAGGCGAAGGCGCCCAGCGCCCGCCGGAAGGCGACGGCGGCGAGGATGAAGGGCACCCCCAGGCCGACGCAGTAGGCCACGGTGAGCAGCGCGCCGCGCCCGGCGCTCGCCTCGTTGAAGGCGAGGGCGTTGACCGCCCCGAGCGTGGGGCCGATGCAGGGGGTCCAGCCGATGGCGAAGAGTACGCCCAGCAGCGGTGCCCCGGCCAGGCCCACCACGGGCCTGCGGTGGAAGCGGAGTTCCCGCTGGGTGATGCCGCCGAGGATCCCCATGAAGGCCAGGCCGAGCAGGATCGTGAGCCCGCCCAGCACCTTGGAGATGGTGGCCTTGTGTTCTTCGAGGGTGAGGCCGAAGTTCCCGAACAGCGCGCCGTAGGAGACGAAGACGGCGGTGAACCCGAGCACGAAGAGCGAGGCGCCCGCCGCCATCCGGCCCCGCCTCGCCTCGGCCAGGTCGGTGCCGCTGACGCCGGTGACGTAGGAGAGGTAGCCGGGGACGAGCGGCAGTACACAGGGCGAGAAGAAGGAGACCAGTCCGCCGAGGAGGGCCACCGGCAGGGCCAGCAGCAGGGCGCCGGTGAGCACGGTCTCGTTCACGGCGGAGGCGGCGGCGAGGTGGGGCACTTCAGATCACTTCTCCGCGATGAGCGGGTCGAGCATGTCGTGCAGCTCATCCTCGCCGAGCGCGGTGAGGGCTCTGGCCGCGATCTTCCCGTCCCGGTCGATGACGAGGGTGGAGGGGATGGCCTTGGGGTTGAGGCTGCCCTTGGGGAAGCGCAGCATCAGTTTGCCGACCGGGTCGTAGAGGCTCGGGTACGGAACCTCGTACTCCTTCTGGAACTTCACGGCCGGTGCGAGGTTCGGGTCCCGGGCGTTGATGCCGACGAACTGGACGCCCTGATCCTCGGTCTCGTTGGCGACCTTGACCAGGTGCGGCATCTCGGCGCGGCAGGGGGCGCACCAGGAGCCCCAGACGTTCACCAGCACCACTTTGCCCCGGTAGTCGGCGAGGTTGAGCTGCTTCCCGTCGATCGTCTCGCCGGAGAGGTCCGGTGCGGCCTGCCGGTTCTTCCTGGGGACGGTGTCGATGCCTCCCGGGCCGGTGACGAACCGGGTGTCCGCGGAGCCGCCGGCGGTCTCCCCGCCGCCGCAGGCGGACAGCGTCAGTGCGGCCACCGCGGCCCCGGCGGCGAGGAGAGCCGTACGGAAGCGGACGGACCGGCGTCGAGAGTCTCGGCAGGCACTCATGTGAAAAGTTTCGCATGCCCGTTTCGCCGATCTTCAGGGCCCCCTCGGTCCTCCGCGCGCCCCGGGCGGAGGGCCGTTTCGGCGCCGGCCCGCCGCCGGGTCCTGCCCGGCGGGCCGGGACCGGCACGGGGGAGGTGCTCCGTGCCGGCGGCCCGCGGGCGGTACGGCGGCGGTCGGCGCGCCGGTCGGGACTACGCCTGGTCCGAGATCTCCAGCTCGCCCATCCGCGACCAGTCGTCGCCGGGGATCTCGCAGTTGATGATGCGCGGCGTCTCGCTCAGCGCCTCGCGCATCGTCTCCAGGCCCTTCCGGAAGTGCTCGGACTTCACGTGCTCCTCGCCGGCCCGAGCGTCGCGGAACGCCTCCACCAGTACGAACTCGTCGGGGTCGTCGACGCTGCGCGACCACTCGAACCAGAGGTTGCCGGCCTCGGCGCGGGTGGCCCGGGTGAACTCCTCCACCCGCGAGAGCCAGCCGTCCCGGTGCTCCGGCCGCACCTTGAACTTCACCGTGATGAAAATCATCTACCGCTCCTTTTGTGCGACTTCTCCCGGTTCGCGGAATCCGTGGCCGACGGTACCAACCGGCCCGCTCCAACGACGCGCCGCGCCGCCTCGTTTGGGCCCCCGCCTGGTGGACACCGTCGCTGAGATGTTGCCACCTCTGGGCCCGGGTGCACGCCTCCGGCCGGTCAGCCGGCGTCGGCGGGGACCCCCGCCCCCTCGGTCACGGCACGAGCGCCCTGCTCCCATCCCGGTACCTCGTGGACGGGCGCGGCGGCAGCGACCCACCTTCGGCACAGCATGGCCAGGCGCTGCTGCCCGAAGACGAAGGCCCCGACCAGCCGCCCGTCACGGGCGTAGAGGACCGCGGGCCGCCCGCCGTCCCGGGGGACCTCCCGCACCTCGTCGTACCGGTCGGTCTCACCGACGATGCTGAGCCGCTGGCCGAACTGGTCGGACCACACGTAGGGGGCCGCGGTCAGCCCGCGCCGGCCTCCGTCGAGCAGGTTGCGGGCCACCAACTGGGCCTGGTCACAGGCGGAGGTCCAGTGTTCGTGGCGGCTGTAGCCGCCGCCGTCGGCCCGCCGCCACGCGACGGCGTCCCCCACACCCCAGATCCGGCCGGCGTCGTCGGCCCGGCCGTCGGCGGCGCAGCAGAGCCCCGCGGGTGAGAGGAGGAGTCCGGAGCCCTCGAGCCACTCGGTGTTGGGCTGGGCGCCGACGCCCACCACGGCCAGATCAGCCCGGAGCGTCGCCCCGTCGTCCAGGACCACACCGGTCAGCTGCGGAGAGCCGGTGAAGGCCCGGACGGTCCGACCGCAGTGGACCGTGACACCGTTCTCCCGCACCAGGGCCATGACCCCCGACGCGGCCTCGGCGCCGATGCTCCTGGAGAGCGGTGTCCGGGCGGCCTCGACGACGGTCACCGGCAGCCCCAGCGAACGCGCCGCGGAAGCCACCTCCAGGCCGACGAACCCGGCGCCGACGACCACGACGTTCTCGGCGCTCCGGAGCCGGTCCCGGACCGCCAGCGCGTCGTCGAGGGTGCGCAGTGTCAGAACGCCGGGCGGCGGCTCCGCGAACGGTTGGCGCGCCCGGGCCCCGGTGGCCACCACGAGCGCGTCGAAGCCGACCGTCTCCGCCTCGGCCGCCCGGTCGCCCCGGCCGGCCAGCCGCAGCAGGCCCGCGGCGGGATCCAGCCCGACCGCCGACCGGCCCAGCCGCAGGTCGACCGCCAGGTCCTCCTCGAGCGCCGACCGGCTGGTGAGCCGGGTGACACCGGCCTCGGCGGCGCCGGTCAGCACCTCCTTGGAGAGCGGCGGGCGCTCGTAGGGCAGGTGCGGTTCGTCGCCCACCAGGGTCAGGCTTCCTTCGAACCCGTGCCTGCGCAGGGCCTCCACGGTGCGCAGTCCGGCGAGGGAGGCGCCGACCACGGCGACCCTGCGGGGGGCTATGACTCCTCCAACCGCAGGGCTCCGGCCGGGCACGCGGCGATCGCGTCGGTGACCGCCTCCCGGTCGGCGGGGTCCACACCGTCGACGAGTATCTCGACCTTGCCCGCCTCGCTGAGGTCGAACACGTGCGGCGCCGCCACGACGCAGTTGGCGTACCCCTGGCACTTGCCCAGGTCGACTGCGATTACAGCCATGTCAGCTCCTTGTTCTCGTCCGAGCCGGGTCAGGAGGCGAGGCTGGCGTAGGCGCGCTTCATGAACGCCTGCAGCGGGCTCTCGCTGTCGAGCATCAGCCGGCCGGTGGGCACCCGGCGCGACCGGTAGCCGACCTGCTGCACCTCGGTGGCCTGCTGGTCCTCGATCAGGGTCTGGTCCCACATCTCCAGCCACTCCTTGACCACCGCCGGGTCCGATCCCGGCTTGGAGTACATGTCGACGTAGGCGAAGGAGCGCTCGTACCCCAGCGGCACGATGGTGCCGATGAAGCCGACGTAGTCGTCGAGCGCGAAGAAGGAGGAGGGGAAGGTGAAGGCGAACCGGAAGCCCTTGAGTCCGGCCGGGTCGACCCCGTTCGGGAGCCACTTGATGGGCCCGTCGTGCCAGATCGTGTGGTCTCCGGAGTCCAGGTTGTAGTCGCTCGGGCCGACCTCGTAGGTCTTGCCGAAACTGGTGCGGTGGAGCGTCGGGCAGTGGTAGCACTCGACCGCGTTCTCCGCCCAGATCTTCCAGTTGCAGTCCATGGTGTACTCGTAACGCACCTCGAACCGGTAGTCCTTGAGGTCGGCGTTGAGCTGGTCGGTGCGGGACCGGATCTCCTCGGTGACGCTGTGCAGCGGCTCCGCGTGGGGGTCGGGGTTGACGAACACCCACTGGTCCCACTGCTCGACCGAGACCGCGGCCAGCGAGATCGTCGAGCAGTCGAAGCCCGGTTCCCGGTCGGACCGCGGCGCGGACCGCAGCTGTCCGTCGAGCCCGTAGGTCCACCCGTGGTACGGGCACTGCAGCAGCGGTTTGTTCCCACTGCCTTCGGCCAGGGAGTGGAGCCGGTGCCGGCAGACGTTCACGAAACCGCGCAGCTCACCGTCCTTGCCCCGGGTGATGATGATCGGCGTGTTGCCGGCCTGGGTGACGGTGTAGTCGCCGGGCTTGGCGAGCACCGACTCGTGACACGCGTACAGCCACGACCTCGAGAAGATCTTCTCCTCTTCCAGCTCGTGCACCTCGGGGGCGAAGTACAGCTCAGCCGGCAGTGTGTGGCCACGGTCCAGTCCGTCCAGGATCTCCTCGTCGGAGGGAAGGTTGTACTTCTGGCGGATCGCTTCGAGGGTTACCACGGCACAGTCCTCACTCTGGTACGCGATGCGTAGAAAAAGCTCCACTGGGCTATGCAAGTTTCGGTCATGGTGCCCTATCGTCTACGCATAGGTCAATCAGTGAGGTGGCTCGACCGCTCGACACCGAGTCGGGGGGTTCGGCGCGAAACGCGCCGCGCCGGACGGGTCCGCCGCACTCCGAAGGAGGTCTGTGGTGAAAGCGGTACGGGTTCACGAGTACGGTGCACGGCCCCAGCTGGACGACATCCCGGAGCCCGGGGTCAGCGGCCCCTGGGACGTCCTGGTCGAGATCGGCGCGGCCGGTCTCTGCCGCACCGACCTGCACATCCTGGAAGGGCAGTGGGAGAGCATCCAGCAGCCGGAACTGCCGTACGTGCTCGGGCACGAGAACGCGGGCTGGGTCAGGGAGGTCGGAAGCGCGGTGACCAACGTCGCGGTGGGCGACGCCGTCATCCTGCATCCGCTCGTCACCTGCGGGCTCTGCTCGCCGTGCCGGATCGGTGAGGACTCCCACTGCGAGAACGCGACCTTCCCCGGGCTCAACGTCGACGGCGGGATGGCCGAGTACATGCTGAGCAACGCCCGCGCCGTCGTGAAACTCGACGAGGGCCTGGCCCCCCGCGACGTGGCCGCCCTGGCGGACGCCGGCCTCACGGCCTACCACGCCGTACGGAAGGCCGTGCCGCTGCTGGCCCCCGGCAGCCACGCCGTCGTCGTCGGGGCCGGGGGGCTCGGCCACATCGGGATCCAGGTGCTGGCGGCGCTGACGGCCTCCCGGATCACCGTGGTCGACCGCTCCGAGAGCGCCCTGGAACTGGCCGGCAGCCTCGGTGCGCACGAGGTCGTGCGGTCCACCTCCGAGGAGGCGGTGCTCGAACAGGTCGCCGACATCACCAAGGGCGGCGCCGACGTGGTCTTCGACTTCGTGGGCGAGCACGGGACGGAGCGGACCGGTCCGCAGCTGCTGCGGAACCGGGGCCACTACTACACGATCGGATACGGCGGGGAGGTGCGGCTGCCCACACTGGAGCTCATCTCCCGCGAGATCAACGTGATCGGCAACCTCGTCGGCACCTACAACGACCTGGTGGAGCTGATGACGCTCACCGCCGAGGGCCGGGTCTCCCTCCACACCCAGGTCTACGACCTCGCCGACGTCCAGCGGGCGATCGACGACCTCGACTCGGGGCAGCTGGTGGGCCGCGGGATCCTGGTGCCCTGACCGGGACCCCGGTGCACTGACGGGAAACCTGCGCCTCACCGCAGTCGGCGGGCCTGACCGGAGGATCCGGTCAGGCCCGCCGTCGTCGGAGCCCCCGGCTTTTACGCATCGCGCAGCGGCACGCCGGGATTCGCTAAGATCGCGCTTGTGAGATGGACAAAAGGCAACGCGGACGATGAAGCCGCGCCGGAGGGCGACGAGACCCCCCTGGACTCGACCGACAGCAGGATATTGAGCTTGCTGCAGCTCAACGGCCGCACCTCCTACCGGGAGATCGCCCGGAAGCTGGGGGTCTCCGAGGGCACGGTGAGAGGGCGCGTCGGCCGGCTGCAGTCAGCGGGTGTGCTGACCATCGCCGCGATCGCCGACCCCTTCAAGCTCGGTTACAGCGTCCTCGCCTTCACCCTGCTCAAGGTGGAGCTCGGCCGGCAGCAGTCGGTCGTCGACGAGCTCGCGACCTGGGACGAGATCACCTACATCTCGTCGTGCACCGGCCGGGCCGACCTCTACGTGCAGTTCGTCTGCCGGGACCGGGACCACCTGTGGCGCCTGCTCTCCCAGCGGCTGCCGGCGGTGGACGGCGTGCTGGACGCCGAGACCTTCCAGGAGCTCAAGATGCACAAGGTGTCCTACGTCTACCCGAACGTCGAGAACGGCTCCTCGCCCGCGGTCAGCGAGTAGCAGCGGAGGCCGTCCCCCTCCCCTTGCTCAGGGAGGCCTCCCCGCACCCGCCCTGCCCGGATGCTTCCGCCCGAGCAGGGCGCGTTCGCCCGAGCAGGCCGTACGGAGCGGGGCAGACGGTACGGAGCAGGCGCGACGGGTTCGAACAGCTGCCAGCGCTGACCGTGGTTGTCCGGTGTGGAGCGCTGGGCGGCAGCGATGCGCTCGGTGGGCGCACGGCCGGCTCGGGGTGAGCGCCGTACCGTGCTTCGGGTGCGGTGACCGGCGGGCGGGTCAGGGCCGCGGACCGACCGGTGTCTCGGCCGGTTCGGCCGGGGGCTCCTGCTCCGCCTCGGAGCGGTCCAGGCGCCCGCGCCACAGCAGGGACAGCAGTGTGTAGACCACGGCCGCCACCAGCACGGCCGGCAGGGACGCCGTCAGGTACTTGAACAGCGGCGACCTGGGCTCGTAGGTGACCGGGTTCAGCAGCAGCTGGTATGTCACGCTTCCGAGGACGAGCGCGATGACACCCGCGGGGTTGAAGCCGCCCAGGTACCAGTAACAGGACGACCGGTTGTGACGGTAGAGGCCGGAGACCCGCATCGTCTTCCGGCGCCCCAGCAGGTACCAGTCGGCGATCTGGACGCCGACGACCGGGGCGATCATCAGCCCGATGAAGGCCATGAACCGGTCCACGTTCTCGAAGAACTCGGTGGCGAAGAAGAGGACGACCAGGAGCATCGGCGACAGGACGACGGCCGCCACCACCCGCCAGCTCATCCGGCTGCTCACCTGCGGGATCTGCGAGACACCCAGCGTCGCGACGTAGGCCCCCACCAGGGTGGAGCCGATGTTGGCGAAGGCCACGAAGAGCAGCACGACGACGCCGCCGAACTGGCCGGCTATCTCGGGGGCCCAGACCGTCGGGTCCGGCTCACCGGTGACCAGCGAGGAGTAGAGGCTCACGATGGCGACCACCACCCACGCCACGCCCAGGCCGAGCATGGAGGGCAGCACCGCCTTCCGCCCGGTGTTGACCATGCGGACCATTCCGCCCATGTACGACCACCAGCCCCAGGTGCTCACGATGAGCAGCTCGATGACCGAGGTGTAGTTGAGCAGTCGGCTCGGAGCGGGGTCCAGGGGCGCGGCGGAGAAGATCTCGTTGAAGCCGTGCGCGCGGAACAGCACGACCAGCAGGTAGACCGACATCAGCGAGATGGTGATGGCGATGACCGGCCCGGCCTTCTGCAGGGAGCTGGCGCCCCGGCTGACCATCACCCAGACCAGCACGACGCCGGCCGCGGAGAGAGCCGTCGCGGCGGTGGACCGCGCCGAGGAGTCGATCAGCCCGGTGATCACCAGGACCGACGCGGCCGACCGTCCGAAGAAGATCATCAACACGGCGTTCCAGCCCAGTGCCGTGGCGTACTGCATGAACAGCGCGATGTAGCTGCCGCGGGTGCCGAGTTGCGGCTTGGTCGAGATGACGGTCTCGATCCCGTGCTTGGTGCTGGGCGGAACGGTGGCCAGGGTGACGAGCAACTGGCCGATCAGGCCACCGGCGAGCATGGCCGCCGCGCCCATCTTGGCGTTGAGGTAGAAGGCCGAGGCGCCACCGACGACGAAGGACCATGTCGCGATGCCGGCGGTCGCACAGACCGCGCCCAGCACGAAGCCGTTCCAGTCCCGCTCGCCGAGTGGTATCGGGAGGCTGGACTTCCGGATCCTGATCGATCCTTGCGGGCGTCTCACAGCCATCCCCCGATCAGCAGGAGCGCCGGCAGCAGGACCCCGAGCACGGCGAGCAGGAGGTAGTCCGCCCGGTGGAGTTCTTCGCCGACCGGTGCGGAATCAAGTTCGGGCGGATCCAGCAGGACGGTCTCTTCGTCGGACATTGGGACTCCCGTCTCAGACGCTGAGGCAGGCGCGCTTGCTCCACCTGCTATCCGTACCGCGTAACAAGATGAGATGGTTATTACGCGTTCATCGCGAGAGGATGGCACTCGCTGCGCAAATGGTCAATAGATTCCCCAGTTGTCGCCGAAACCGCGTAGATCCAGGGGCTGCTGAATCCGCAGTGCGAAGGGACGCAGGAGCCGCCGGACGCCCTGCGAGGGAGGCGCCGGGCGGCAGCGCCCGAGGGCCCCGGCAACGGCTGAGGGCCTTTCCGTCACTTGGTGTGGATTATGGCAATCCACACCAAGTGACGGAAAGGCCCTCGTGTTCCGCGGCCCCGCCTGAGGCCCCCGGCCTGGGCCGGACGGTCACGGACGCAGCCGTCACCGCCGGCTCGGCGAAGGGCGTCGAGCCCGGTCAGCTCCCGCCGGCGCCCTCCTCGGTGGACGCTTTCAGCCAGTTCCGCCAGCCGCCCGGGGGCCGCTCCCCCACCCCCAGGCTCCGCAGCTTCTCCAGCACGGCCGGGTCCTGGGCGTCCAGCCAGTCCACGTACTGCCGGAAGGAGACCAGGCGCACGTCACCGTGCTGCTCGTCGGCGATGTGCTTGAGCGCCTCCTCGACGGCGTCCATGTATATGCCGCCGTTCCACTCCTCGAAGTGGTTGCCGATGTAGTAGGGGGCCCGGTTCGTCTCGTAGGCGCGCTGGAAGCCCTGGACGTACGCCTCGGTCGCCTGCTTCTTCCACCCCGGGTAGTTGGCGGGGTCGCTCTGGGTGGCGTTCCGGGACTGGTTGGCCAGCATGTTGTAGTCCATGGAGAGGACCTCGAAGCTGCGGCCCGGGAAGGGTATCTGCTGGAGCGGGAGGTCCCAGAGGCCCTGCTTCTTCGACGGCCAGACCTGGAGGCCCCCGGGGGAGCTGGCGTCGTACCGCCACCCCAGCTTCCTCGCGGTCGGCAGCAGGCCGTCCTGACCGAGCAGACAGGGGGTCCGGCCGCCGACCAGCTCCTTGCGGTAGTCGAAGGGCAGCGGGTCGAGATCGTCGAAACCGGTGTTCGTACGCCACTCGGTGACGAAGGACATCGCCTGGTCTATCTCCGAGCGCCACTGGGCCGGGCTCCAGTTGGCCACCGAGCCGCTGCCGGCGCAGAAGTGGCCGTTGAAGTGGGTGCCTATCTCATGGCCGTCCAGCCAGGCCAGCCGGATGTTCTCCAGGGTGACCCGGATGTGCTCGTCGGTGAGGTAGCCGATGTCGGAGGCGCCCACCGGGTTGTTCGGCGGTCGGTACTGGTCCTTCTTGCTCTCCGGCAGGAGGTACAGCCCGGAGAGGAAGAAGGTCATGGCCGCCCCGTGGTCCTTGGCCAGTTTCCGGAAGCGGGGGAAGAGACCGTTGCCGACCTCACCGGCCCCGTCCCAGGAGAAGACCACGAACTGCGGCGGAGTCTGCCCCGGCTCCAGCCGCTCGGGCTCCGGCTGGTGCGGCTGCTTCCCCGTGTCCGCCGTCGACCCGTCGCCGATCGGTTTGTCCTCCGGCTCCCGGCTCGGCCCGCCGCCCGGCTCGTCCTTCCGCGGGGGACCGCCCGGGGTGCCGGAGTCCGACGCCTTCCCCGACGCCGAATCGCAGCCGGCGAGCCCGAGGGCCGCCGTCGCCCCCAGGCCCATCCCGAGCAGCCCCCGTCGACTGATGTCCCGCATAACGTTCCCCATCCGCACTGGTCCGGCGCTCATGTCCCGCGCACGGAAGGCGACGGCACCGGACGGAGGCGGACCGCGAACCCGCGGCGCCCCCGGTCAGGCCCGGAACGTCCCGGCGCCGGAACGCCCGGCCACCCGAACGCCCGGCTACCGAACGCTCGGGCACCCGAACACTCGGACACCCAGACATCCGGGTATCCGAACGCTGAGGCTCCCCAGCGCTCAGGCTCCGAAACCCTTGGCGCCCTTCACCGGCTTGGCACCCGCCAGAAGATGGGCCGGCACGAGGTCCCGAGCGGGTTCGGTGTAGCCGACCGATACGATCCGGTCCCCCTGGTAGGTGAAGCTGGTCAAGCTCGCCAAGGTGCACTGGCGTCTGCGGGGGTCGTGCCACAGCCGCCGGCGCTCGACGAAACTGCGCACCACCCAGATCGGGAGCTGGTGACTGACCGCCACCGCCTCGTGCCCCCGCGCGGCGTCGCGCGCAGCACTCAGCGCCGCCATCATCCGTACGACTTGATCAATGTAGGGTTCACCCCAGGAGGGGCGGAAGGGGTTGGTCAGGTGCCGCCAGTTGGCCGGCTTCCGCAACGCCCCGTCGCCGACCCCGAAGGTCTTGCCCTCGAAGACGTTGGCCGCCTCGATCAGCCGCTCGTCGGTCGCTATGTCCAGCGAAAGCACCTTGGCGACCGGCGCCGCCGTCTCCTGGGCCCGCTCCAGCGGCGAGGAGACGACATGGGTGATGTCCCGGTCCGCCAGGTGCTCGGCGACCCGCTCGGCCATCTGCCGGCCCAGCGCCGAGAGGTGGTACCCCGGGCGGCGGCCGTAGAGCACGCCCTCCGGGTTGTGCACCTCGCCGTGGCGCAGCAGGTGCACCACCGTGGTCTCGCCGCCCTCGGCACCGGAAACGTCGCCGCCCGCGGCCGTCTCCTGCGGGCTCGCCGCGTCCGCCGCGCTCAGCCGCTCGCTCTCCCCGGCCATCAGGCCACCGCCCCTTCCTCCGCCTGGGCCGCCGCTCGGGCCGCCGAGGGCAGCGCGGCCGCGATACGGTCCAACGCCGCCTGGTCGTGGGCGGTGGAGACGAACCACGACTCGAAGGCGGACGGCGGCAGGTACACGCCCTGCGCCAGCATCTCGTGGAAGAAGGCGGTGAACCGGAACGCCTCCTGCGACTTGGCCCCCGCGTAGTCCCGGACCTCGGCGTCGGTGAAGAAGACGGAGAACATGTTGCCCGCGGTCTGCACCCGGTGGGCCACCCCCTCCTTCGACAGCGCCTCGGTCACCAGGGCGCGCAGCTGCCGCGAGGTGTCGTCGAGCCGCCGGTAGGCGTCGTCGTCCAGCAGCCGCAGCTGCGCGATCCCGGCAGCCGTCGCCACCGGGTTCCCCGAGAGCGTGCCGGCCTGGTAGACGGCCCCGGCCGGGGCCAGGTGCGCCATCACCTCTCGGCGACCGCCGAAGGCGGCGGCGGGGAAGCCACCGCCCATCACCTTGCCGAAGGTCAGCAGGTCCGGAGTGACGCCGTCGAGGCCGTACCAGCCGGCCCGGGAGACCCGGAATCCGGTCATCACCTCGTCCGAGACGTAGAGCGCGCCCTCGGCGGAGCACAGCTCCTTCAGCCCCGCGTTGAAGCCGGGCCGCGGCGGCACCACGCCCATGTTGCCGGGGGATGCCTCGGTGATCACGCAGGCGATCTCGCCCGGGTGCGCGGCGAAGGCGGTCCGTACCGCCTCCAGGTCGTTGTACGGCAGCACGATCGTGTCCCCGGCCTGTGCCCCGGTGACCCCCGGGGTGTCCGGCAGGGCGAAGGTCGCCACCCCGGAGCCGGCCGCGGCCAGCAGCGCGTCGACGTGGCCGTGGTAGCACCCGGCGAACTTGATCACCTTGGCCCGGCCGGTGAAGCCGCGGGCCAGCCGGATCGCCGACATCGTCGCCTCGGTCCCGGAGGAGACCAGCCGCACCTGCTCCACCGGCGCCACCCGGTCGACGATCTCCTCGGCCAGCACCACCTCGCCCTCCCCGGGCGTGCCGAAGGAGGTGCCCCGGCCCACCGCCGCCTGTACGGCCTCCACGACGGCGGGGTGCGAGTGGCCGAGGATCATCGGACCCCAGGAACAGACCAGGTCGACGTACTCACGGCCGTCGGCGTCGGTCAGGTAGGGGCCGCGGCCGGAGACCATGAAACGCGGCGTACCGCCCACCGCACCGAAGGCGCGCACCGGAGAGTTCACGCCACCCGGCGTCACGGCGGCCGCACGCTCGAAAAGCTTCTGCGAGACTGAGTCATCGTACGAGTGAGTCACGCACTCCATGGTGTCAGAGGTGGAGAGTAACGACTTGGTGCGCGGTAACGAGCGGATCAGCGAGCGGGGCGTCCTCCGCCTTCGAATCCAAGACGGCGGAGGGAATCGACGCGATGCAGCCCCTCCGGATCAGGCCGAACCGAGCGGGGCGGAGCCGTCGACCGACGCCAACGCCGGAGGCGGAATCGTATGACGCCGGGAGCCCGCTCGTCACCGCGTACCAAGTCGTAAGGGCTCCCGGGCGTTTCACCGGCCGGTCCCGGGGGAGGTCTCTGAGAAGATGATCGGGTTGCGCGGCTATCGCCGTGAATAGTCGGGTGGAGAATATGCATCGCGGTGGCGAACTGGGCGAAGGGACGGACGGCCGGGGCCCGAAGCGTGCCCAGCGGGGCCGCCACCGGCGCAATGCACATGAGGCACGGATCGGAAGCAGGAGTGGCCGGGTGGGGGTGACCTACAAGTACTTCGGTGCGCCCGACGGAGCGACCGCGGCCCGGGTCCCCATCTCCATGCGCCCGGAGGAGCTCGGGGGTGACGAGCTCGGCATGGGCGGCATGTTCACCAAGATCAAGCCGGAGACGATGGCCGCGATGGTCCTCACCGGCATCGAGGGGGTGCCGCTGCACCGGGTGCCCCCGCTGGAACTCGTCGTGCTGCACCCCGACTACGCGGTGGTCAAGCTGCCGATGACCGTGGTGGACCCGCTGCGGGACGTCGGCGAGGAGTCGGTGGGCGCGGCGGCCTTCATCTGGTCCACCGTGCCGGACCGGGGCGGCCCGCGCGACGCCTTCCACGTCTACCAACTGCTGCATGAGTGGCAGGACTTCAGCCACCGCCTGCATGACGCGGGCCACCAGCCTTATTGCCTGGTGTGGCCCTGACCCGGCGGTAGCCGCAGGCCGGTTGCGGCCGGTGCCTCCACGCACGCCCCACGGGCATCCCGCACGCGCGCTCCGGCTGTCCGGCCCACGTGCCAAACTGCCGTCGGGCAGCGGTGTGCGGGGGTGACCGGTTGGGTCTGGAGATCGAGAGCCGGCCGTCTGAGCTGCCGTACATCGAGCGGGTATGGCGCAGCCGCAGCGACGGCCTGGGCCGGATGACATCGATCGCGGCGTCGCACTGGGAGCTCGTCTTCTGGCTCGACGAGGGCCGGGTCCGGGCGGCCGTGCTGGGGCCGGAGCCCATGGCCTGCCAGGCTCCCGTGCCCGAGGACACGACCTTCTTCGGCATCAGCTTCGCCCTCGGCACTTCGATGCCGCACCTGCCGACCAGCCGGCTCCCGGGCGGTAGCGCGGAGATCCCCGAGGTGACTCGGCGGTCCGTCTGGTCGAAGGGCTCCGCATGGTGCTTGCCCGATTACGACAACGCGGAGGGGTTCGTGCGGCGCATGGCCCGGGAGGGCATCCTGGAATGCGACCCGATCGTGCCCGCGGTGCTCGACGGCCTCACCCCCGATGTCTCCGAACGCATCCTCCAGCAGCGCTTCGTCGCGGCCACCGGCCTCACCCGGGGCGCCATCCGGCAGATCGACCGGGCCCGCCGGGCAGCGGTGCTGATCCGGGAGGGCGTGTCGGTCCAGGACGTCGTGCACCGGTTGGGCTACTTCGACCAGCCGCACCTGGCGCGCTCCCTGAAGCGGTACATCGGCCGGACCGCCACTCAGCTGAGCGTTCCCGACCGGGCGGAGCCTCTGTCGCTTCTGTACAAGCCCTCCTCCCCAGCGCCCGCCCAACCTCCTCCCTGACATCACCGACAGGGTTCGCCCGCTCCCGGCCGGGAGCGGGCGGACGACCCGACTGATCACGGAGGAACCATGCGCAAGGTCGTTTCCGGGCTGTTCGTCTCGCTCGACGGTGTCGCCCGGTCGCCGGACGAGTGGCAGTTCGCGTTCGACGAGGAGATGGGCGCCTCCCTGGCGGAGACTCTGGAGACGGCCGACACCATTCTGTTGGGCCGGGTGACCTTCACCGAGTGGGCCGGCTACTGGCCGTCGGTGACCGGCGGCGAGGACGCCGGCTTCGCCGAGTGGATCAACGACTCGCCCAAGTACGTGGTCTCCACCACCCTGGAGGACGTCGCGGGCTGGGCGAACAGCACGCTCGTCAACGGCGACCTGCCGACCGCGATCGAGAAGCTCAAGGCCGGTGCGGGCAAGGGCGTCGCCGTCGCGGGCAGCCCGACGCTGGTGCGTTCCCTGCTGGAACAGGACCTGCTGGACGAACTGGTGCTGCTGATCCACCCTGGTGGCCGGGGAGGGTCGCAAGAGGCTGTTCTCCGACGACGCCTCCCTGAAGAAGTTGCAGCTGGTGAGCGCCCGGCCGACCAGCAGCGGCGTGATCATCGCGAAGTACCGTCCGGTGCACTGAACTGGTGGGGTGTCGGACGAGTGCACAGCGACTCGTTGCGGGGACGAGAGCACCGCCGGGGGATGGGGCGCCGGCAGAAAATACCGAAGCAGGTGCCGAGCAAGCGTGCCACCATGCTGAAGACGTCAGACGATCAGGAGGAGCTCGTAATGCGCCGATTCTTCGAAGCACCCCAGCCCCCTTACCGGACGGTGACTTTCGAGGACTTCGGCACCCATGCACATCCAACGCACCCTGAACATCGGCATCCTGGCGCACGTCGACGCGGGTAAGACCAGCCTGACCGAGCGACTGCTGTTCGACACCGGCAGCATCGACCGACTCGGCAGCGTCGGCGCCGGCGACACACGGACCGACACCTCCCCGACCGAGCGGGATCGCGGTATCACGGTTCGTTCGGCCGTGGCGCCCTTCGTCGTCGGCTCCACGCAGGTCAACCTGCTCGACACCCCCGGCCACACCGACTTCCTCGCCGAGGTCGAACGCGCCCTCGCAGTCCTCGACGGCGCGGTCCTGGTCCTCTCCGCCGTCGAGGGGGTCCAGGCACACAGCCGCCTCCTGATGCGCACCCTGCGCGGCATGGGCCTGCCGACACTCGTCTTCGTCAACAAGATCGACCGCCCAGGTGCCCGGCAGGACGACCTGCTCACGGACATCCAACGCAAACTGGCACCGGACATCATCGCCATGACAGCGGTCCGCGGCCTCGGCACCGCTGCTGCTCGCACCGTTCCGGAGTCGCTCGCGGACCCGGCTTTCGGCAGCCGCCTGGCGGAGGTGCTCGCCGAGAACGACGAGGCCCTGCTCGCCCGTCTCGTCGACGGTCCGATTCTCACACCGGAAGAGCTCCACACGGCGCTCGCCGACCACACGGCCATGGGACGGGTCCATCCGGTCTACTTCGGCTCCGCGCTCAGCGGCGAGGGCGTCGGCGCACTCGTCGACGGCCTCACCAGCCTCGTCCCGCCCGCGTACTCGGCTTCGGATGCCGGCGGGCGGGAGCCCCGGGGCATCGTCTTCGCCCTGGAACGCGGGCCGTCCGGTCGGAAGACCCACTACCTGCGGCTCTTCAGCGGCGAGCTCGCGCCCCGCCAGCGTGTGACGTTCCACCGCCGCCGGTCCGACGGCGCCTACGACGAGCAGACCGCGACGGTGACGAGGCTGGAGGTGATCGGCCGACCCAACGAGGTCAAAGGTCCACTGACGGCCGGGAACATCGGAAGAATCAAGGTGGCGGACATCCGGGTGGGTGACCAGATCGGCAAGCCGGACGCCCTCGACGACACCGGACAACCACGCCTGCCGACTCCGACTCTCCAGACCCGCGTCCGGTCACGCACCGACACACCTGGTGCGGCTGCCCGCCTGCACACCGCCCTGCAGTCGCTGGCGGAGCAGGACCCCTTCATCGACGTGCGTGTGGAACAGGACGGCGCCACGTCCATCCTGCTGTACGGAGAGATCCAGAAGGAGATCCTGGCCGCGGAACTGCGGGAAGCATTCGGTCTCGACGCCGTCTTCGAACCGAGTCGCACCATCTGCCACGAGCGCCCGGTCGCAGTCGGCGAGGCGTGCGAGGAGATGGCATACCGCGCCCCCGGTCCCAGCGGGTTCTGGGCCACCGTCGGGCTGCGTGTCGAACCCGCGCCCCAAGGGGCCGGGGTCTTCTTCCAGTACGAGACAGAACTCGGGGCGCTGCCGCCGGCGTTCCACCGCGCCGTCGAAGAGGGGGTGCGCGCTGGACTCGGCTGCGGGCCCCGTGGCTGGGCGGTGACGGACTGCACGGTCACCCTGACCCGTTCCGGATTCGTCGGTCCGGTCAGCACGGCCGGCGACTTCCGCGGCCTGACCCCCCTCGTCCTGGCACGGGCACTGGAGGACGCCGGCACCCTGGTCTACGAACCCTCCTCGGTCTACGAAGTGGAAGTGCCACTGGACGCCCTCCCCGCGATCACCACGGCCCTGACCGGCCTTGATGCGGAGATTCACCAGACACGCGGAGGCGACACCTGCTGGAGCCTCACCGGCCGTATCCCCACCCGTCAGGTACAGGCCATCGAGCGCCAACTGCCGGGGCTGACACACGGCGAGGGACTGTGGTGGTCACGGCCCTCCGGGGAGCGGCCCTGCGCACGGTGGACAAGGATCCCGCCGCCGAAGCACCCGTCGGCCTGACGCCGGTCTCCTTCCGCCCGCTCTATTCGCGGGACCCAGGCTCGGCGTGGTCGAGCAAGCGGCCCAGCAGATGGCTGAGGGTCTCCCGCTCCTCGGCGCTCAGGGGCGACAGCAACGCGCTCTCGTTGGACAGATGCGGCTCGATGAGCCGGTCGGCGAGAGCGCGGCCGTCGTCCGTGATGTGCACCAAGCGGCTGCGTCCGTCGTGGGGCGACGGGCTGCGCTGGGCAAGGCCCGCCGCGACGAGTCGGTCGATCCGCTTGGTGGTCGCACCCGCCGTGACGAGCATCGTGCGGGCGAGGGCACCCGGCGCGACCGGCCGGTCGAGGCGGCGTAGCGCCGCCAGTACGTCCCAGTCGCCCGGGTGCAGGTCGGCCGCTGCCAAGGGGGCGCGCAAGCCGAGGTCCCACAGCGCCCACAGCCGCTGAACGCGTCCGACGATCAGCATGGGTGACGGATCGAGGTCCGGGCGCCGCGTGCGCCACGCCTCGACCGCCTGTTCCACCGGGTCCACCGCTCTCCCTCCAAAGTACTTTCCTGGGAAAGCTATCATCCTGTCCATGAGCCAAGACCGAACACCTGTCGCGGATGTCTACGTCGACCCGCAGTGCCCCTTCGCCTGGATCACGACCCAGTGGCTCCTTGAGGCCGCCCGGCACACACCCCTGGCGGTCGGAGTCCACCTGATGAGCCTGTCCTGCGTGAACGAGGGGCGTGAGCTGGATCCCTGGTACCGGAAGTACAACGACGAGGCCTGGTCGGCGGCGCGGGTCGCCGCCGCCCTCCTCGACTCCGACCGGAGCGAACTGTGGCCCCGGTTCTACGAGACCTTCGGACGCCGGCGCCATGTCGACGGCGTACGCGACAACCCGCTCAACCTCCGCGAGACGGTCAGCGAACTCGACCTGCCGGCAGCGCTGCTGGACGCCGCAGCGGATCCCTCGCGCGATGACGACCTCCGGAGACGGACCGCCGAGGCGATCGCCGGCTGCGGAGGCGACGGCGGGACACCGATGGTCCACGTGCACGGCCGAGCGTTCTTCGGCCCGGTCCTCACCGAGATCCCCCGAGGAGCGGCAGCCGTCGAGCTGTGGCAGGCGGTGGAGACGATGGCCCGCACCCGCGGTTTCAGCTCCCTGACCACCGAACGCGGCGAGCAGCTGCACACGAGTTGAAGGTACGGACCGATGCCCCCCTCCCAAGCTGACAAGGCCCACCTCCTGCGGTCGCTCCACCAGGGGACGGAACTGCTGCGACTCCTCAACGTCTGGGACGTGGCCTCGGCGAGAGCCGTCGCCTCGCGCCCCGGCACCACGGCGATCGCCACCGCCTCCGCGGCCATCGCCGCCGTCCACGGCCACGAGGACGGCGAGCAGATCCCGCTCGACCTCCACCTGGCGGCCGTCCGCCGCATCTGCGCAGCCGTCTCCCTACCCGTCACCGCCGACCTGGAACGCGGCTACGGTGACGTCGGCGCGACCATCGAGGCCGCCGTCGACGCCGGTGCGGTCGGCGCGAACCTCGAGGACGCCATGGCCCCGTGCGAAGCGTTCGCCCGGGACATCCGCGAAGCCGTCGCCGCGGGCGCGAGCACGGCGGTGCCGCTGTTCGTCAACGCACGGACCGATGTCTACCTCGCCGCCGAGGCGCTCGACGAGGACGAACGCCGCACCGAAGCCATGGCACGAGGGCTCGCCTACCTGGAAGCGGGGGCGGACTGCGTCTTCGTCCCCGGACTCGTGGACGAGGCCTCCATCCGGGAGCTGGCGGCGGCGTTCGGGCCCGGAAGGCTGAGCCTGCTCGCCCGACCCGGTCTCCCAACGGCCCCCCGACTCCAGGAGCTGGGGGTCGCCCGGCTCTCCCACGGCCCGGCACTGCTCCACCACGCCATGGCGGCGATAGCCGACTACGACCGCTGAGGGCCGTCGGCCTCCGCCGTGTGACCGGTCCCCGAGGGACGCGGCGCGCTTGCCGGCCCGTGCCGCAGGGGTGGCGGGCAGCCGAGTCGCGTCCGCTGACGCGATACCAGCGGAGGCCGGCGGCCGTTTCATCTGGAGGGGGCAGCCGGTCGGCTGCCCAGCTCGTTTGGGCCCAGCGGCGGTCTCACCGCCGCGCGGGCGGATCCGGCCGGCTGATCGCCGGCTCGCCGGCCGTCCCGACCGTGTCCAGAGTGACGCCGATCGTCCCCGTGTGCCTGGTCAGCCGCTGGGCGACCGGCTCGGCATAGCGCGCCGTCAGCGGCCCGAGGATGACCAGCAGCAGGACGTACGCCGTCGCCAGCGGCCCCAGTTGCGGCTCGATCCCCGCCGAGACGGCGAGCCCGGCGATCACGATGGAGAACTCGCCGCGGGCCACCAGGGTGCCGCCGGCCCGCCAGCGCCCCCGGCGGCCGATCCCGGCCCGGCGGGCGGCCCAGTAACCGGTGGCGATCTTGGTGAGGATGCTCAGCACCGCCAGCAGGAACGCCGGCACGATCACCGGCGGGATGCTGGCCGGGTCGGTGCTCAGACCGAAGAAGACGAAGAAGACCGCGGCGAACAGGTCCCGCAGCGGCAGCAGCAGCGCGTGCGCGCCCTCGGCCGCCTCCCCCGAGAGCGCGATGCCGACGAGGAACGCCCCGACCGCCGCCGAGACCTGCAACTGCTGCGCCACCCCGGCCACCAGCAGCGTCAGTCCGAGGACCACCAGCAGCAGCTTCTCCGGATCCTCGGTGGAGACGAAGCGGGAGATCATCCGCCCGTAGCGGACCGCGACGAAGAGCACCAGCCCGGCCGCGCCCAGCGCGACGGCCAGCGTGACGCTGCCGGCGACCAGCCCGGCGCCGGCCAGCAGGGCGGTGAGGATCGGCAGGTACACCGCCATGGCGAGGTCTTCCAGCACCAGGACGCTGAGGATGACGGGGGTCTCGCGGTTGCCGACCCGGCCCAGGTCGTTGAGCACCTTGGCGATGACCCCGGAGGAGGAGATCCAGGTGACACCTGCGAGCACCACGGCGGCCACCGGCCCCCAGCCCAGCAGCAGGGCGGCGGCAGCGCCGGGCAGCGCGTTGAACGCGAAGTCGACGGCCCCGGCCGGGTACTGGGTCTTGAGGTTGCTGATCAGGTCCGCCGCCGTGTACTCGAGGCCGAGCATGAGCAGCAGCAGCACGACTCCGATTTCGGAGCCGAAGGAGACGAACTCCTCGCTGGCACCGAGCGGCAGCAGCCCGCCCTGGCCGAAGGCGAGGCCGGCGAGCAGGTACAGCGGGATGGGGGAGAAACCGTAGCGTCCGGCGAACCGCCCCAGCAGCCCGAGGGCGAGGATGATGGCGCCGAGTTCGATCAGGAAGAGGGCTGAATGCATCCGATCACTCCCGTTCCAGGACGGCGGCGGCCGCGTCCACGCCCTCGCGAGTGCCGATCACGATCAGGATGTCCCCGCCGGCGAGCCTGAAGTCCGGGGTGGGTGACGGAATGGCCTCCGCCCGGCGCAGCACCGCGACGATGGAGGCGCCGGTCTCGGTCCGTACCCGGGTCTCGCCGAGCAGCCGGCCGTTCCAGTACGACACGGCGCTCAGCGGGAGGCGCTCGGCGACCAGTCCCAGGTCGGTGGTGTAGAGCAGGCTGGGGCTGCGGTCGTTGGGGGCGAGTGTGTCGGCCACCGTGGCGGCCTCCGGACCGCTGAGGTGGATGGAGAACGAACAGGCGTCGGGATCGTCGGAGCGGTACGCGTTGAGGCTGCGTGATCCGTCCCGGTGCGCGACCACCGAAACGTGTCGGTGGTCACGGAGTGTGAGGTCGTACTGGACCCCGATCCCCGGCAGCGGTGTCGTGCTCATACGCGGTGTCGGCACGGTGGCCCCCTGGTACGGCGGTAGGCGTGGAACTCGGTTTCGGCAGGCCTGCGGCACTGTCCAAACCCGACCACACTACGGCCTGGCGGGGCCGGACCGCGAGGGCGGCCGGGGCCGGCCCCGGCACCACCAGGGCCGCGGCCGACGGTAATTGGCCGCCCGCCCCTCCCGGGGCGGACGGTCGGCGCCGCCCCGGGGTTCAGCCCTTCACACAGACCAGCTGCCGCAGCTTGGCGACCACCTCGACGAGGTCCCGCTGTTCCTCCATGACCTGGTCGATCGGCTTGTAGGCGCTCGGGATCTCGTCCACCACGCCGGCGTCCTTGCGGCACTCCACACCCTGCGTCTGGCGTACCAGGTCCTGCGCCGTGTACCGCTTCCGCGCCGAGTTGCGGCTCATCCGCCGGCCCGCGCCGTGCGAGGCCGAGTTGAAGGAGGCCTCGTTGCCCAGGCCCCGCACGATGTACGAGCTGGTGCCCATCGATCCGGGGATGATGCCGTAGTCACCGCTCCCGGCCCGGATCGCCCCCTTCCTGGTGACCAGCAGGTCGGCGCCGTCGTAGCGCTCCTCGGCGACGTAGTTGTGGTGGCAGGAGATGACCGGTTCGAAGGTGGGAGCGGCCTTCCGGAACTCACGGCGGACGATGTCCTGGAAGAGGCTCATCATGATCGCGCGGTTGTGGCGGGCGTACTCCTGCGCCCAGAACAGGTCGTTGCGGTAGGCCTCCATCTGCGGGGTGTCGGCGACGAAGACGGCCAGGTCCCGGTCGACCAGGTCCTGGTTATGCGGCAGCCCCCTGGCGACCGTGATGTGGTGGTCGGCGAGTTCCTTGCCGATGTTCCGGGAGCCGGAGTGCAGCATCAGCCAGACCGAGCCCGACTCGTCGAGGCAGAACTCGATGAAGTGGTTTCCCGAGCCCAGCGAGCCCATCTGCCGCACGGCCCGGTCGCGGCGGTACCTGACCGCCTCGGCCACCCCGTCGAACCGCCGCCAGAAGTCGTTCCAGCCCCGGGTGGGGAAGTCCCTGAGCCGCCCGGGGTCGACCGGCTCGCGGTGCATCGCGTGTCCCACCGGGATGGCCTGTTCGATCTTCGACCGCAGCCGAGAGAGGTCCCCCGGCAGGTCGTTCGCGGTCAGCGAGGTCTTCACCGCGGACATCCCGCAGCCGATGTCCACCCCGACCGCCGCGGGGCAGACCGCCCCGCGCATGGCGATCACCGAGCCGACCGTCGCCCCCTTGCCGTAGTGCACGTCCGGCATCACGGCCAGCCCCTCGACCCAGGGCAGCGTCGAGACGTTCCGCAGTTGGCCCATCGCGGCGCTCTCCACGGTGCCCGGGTCCGCCCACATGCGGATGGGCACCCTCCCGCCGGGCAGTTCGGTGTACGGCATGGTGATCTCGTTCCCCCACGGAATCGGCCAGAAGGCAAAACAGGACTTACTGCCAGGTACCCGGCAGCACCTCGGCGAACCCGCCCGCCTGTGCGGTAGACATTGTTTCCAATGGCCATCGTTCGATGGCAACGAATTTTCCTTCGAAAGGAGCGGGGGACCGTGCGGCGAAGGTCTTACGCGCCCGGTGCCGCCCTGGCAGCAGTGCTGCTACTGGGGGGCGCGGCCGGCTGCACCGGCGCCCCGGGCGGCGGCTCCGGCGATCTGAAGCCGGGCGGCTCCTCGGCCGGCTCCTCCGGCGCCCCTCCCGGGAAGTACCGGACGCTCCCCGAGCCCTGCGGGGCCGCCACCGAGGAGACCCTCGGCGTGCTGCTCCCCGGCTACCAGGACCTCGCCGAGACCCAGCGCGAGAGGGCGTACGCGGGGCACGCCACCCTCACCTACGACACCGATCGGCGGGTCGGCTGCCGCTGGCAGGACGAGTCCTCGGACGGCTCCCGGCACCTCGAGATCGACTTCGAGCGGGTGGTCTCCTACGACCCGGAGGTCAGCGACGACGACCGGGCCCAGGAGCTGTACGAGAAGAAGGCCGAGGCGGCGAAGATCCCCGACGCCTCGCAGGACCAGGAGGAGACCGGCAGCGGCAGGCCCTCGTCCTCTCCGAGCGACGACCCCGACGCCGGCGTCGGGAAGGCCGGGAAGAGCGCGGTGGCCGGCGGGAAGGGGAAGAGCGGCTCCCCCAGTGAGAGCCCGCCCGCGGACGCGAGCGACGATCCGCGGACCGCCCCCCGGACACTGGACGACCTCGGCCAGGTGGCCTACATCGACGACCGGCTCGTCACCTCCGACTCGGGCGTCCACCGGGACGTCACGGTCGTCTTCCGGGCCTCGAACGTCCTGGTCACCGTCCGGTACGACCTGTGGGCCAACCAGCAGTCCGGCCTGCTGGACAGCGCCGACCTCCAGGAGAAGGCGCAGCGGATCGCCGCCGAACTGTCCTCACGGTTCAGCGACTGACCAGCCGGTTTCGCCAGGAACCGGGCATTCCTCGTACGGTATGCGCGTGACTCTGCCGACCACCGACCTGGTCGGCGCCTCCAGCGGAGGCGGACACCGATGAGCGAAGGAACCATGCACCGATCAGCCCCCCGACTCGCCCGCCTACTCACCTGCGCAGCCGTGCTGCCGGCGGTGTTCGTCGCCGGCTGCACCATGGAGTCCGACGACAAGGGCTCCGCGGAGGACTCGCCGAACAGCTCCGCCAGCGCCGAGCCGAAGCCGGCCCCGGCCAAGTACGGCAAGCTCCCCCGGGCCTGCGACACGCTCTCCAAGAGCACCGTCGGAAAGTTGGTGCCCAAGGCGAAGAAGAAGGGCGGGACCAGCGGGAAGTCCTACGACCTCGACGCCCGCGGCTCCTGCTCCTGGCACGGCCTGGACGGCTACCAGTACCGCTGGATGGACATATCCCTGGAGCGCTACGACTCCGATGAGGCCCTGGGCAGCGGTGAGGAACGGGCCGAGGAGCAGTACGCCAAGCACGTGGAGACGGCGAAGGCCGCCGAGGGCGCGAAGAAGCTCAAGACCGCCGAGCCGGCTCTCGGGGACGCGGCGACGACCGTCAGCTACGAGCAGAAGAGCGACGGCGACAACTACGTCAACCAGACCGTGGTCGTCCGCACCGAGAACGCGGTCCTCACGCTGCACTACAACGGTGCCGGTTTCGAGGACGGCAAGACACCCAAGTCCGCCGACCTCCGCAAGGCCGCGGAAGGCGCCGCCAAGGAGGTCGTCGAGGCCGTCGCCGCCGCGAACGAGTGAGGACGGCGGAGCGGCCCGCCGGGGAGCGCGGTGCGGCCCCCTCCTACCGGACGCGGCGTTAGCAGCGCGCGCCGGCCGATGCAACGGTTCGGAGGCCGGTGACCGCCTTCCCCGTTGTGGATGACGGCACCATTCCGGGGCCGCCGCGCCCCCGCCTACGGTGACCGCACCCCGGTAGCCGACCACCCCCGCGTGGCGGACCGGGGTCGCGGGGCCGGGAAAGGTCCCGTGCCGTCCACCCGAGGGGAGGCCTCGTGCCGACGCACGGAACCGCACCGAAGCCGGCCGCACCAGACCGGCCGGCCAGGGGGCACCCGAGGCGACTGTCCTGGGCGGGGGCCGGTGCGCTGGCCGCCGCCGCGGTGCTGGCCGTGGTCGCCGCGCTGTTCGCCCCCGCCACGGAGGCGCAGGCGGCCGTGAGCCTGGAGAAGGTCGCCGACTTCGGCGCCAACCCGGGCGCCCTGAACATGTACGTCTACCGGCCGGCCGCGCTGCCGGCCGGCGCCCCGGTGGTGGTGGCACTGCACGGCTGCACGCAGAGCGCGCAGGACTACGCGGACCACTCGGGGCTGACGACCTTCGCCGACACCCACGGCTTCCTGCTGGTCTTCGCCGAGACCACCTCGGCGAACAACCTCAGCCGGTGCTTCAACTGGTTCGAGCCGTCCGACACCCGGCGCGGCCAGGGCGAGGCCGCCTCGATCCGGCAGATGGTCGCCCACGCCGGCTCGGCCTACGGGGCGGACCCGGGCCAGGCCTACGTCACCGGACTCTCCGCCGGCGGCGGTATGACCGCGGTCATGCTCGCCACCTACCCGGACGTCTTCAAGGCCGGTGCGGTGATCGCCGGACTCCCCTACGGCTGCGCCACCGACTCCATCACCGCCTTCACCTGCATGAGCCCGGGTGTGGACCGCACCCCCGCCGAGTGGGCGCAGCGCGTGACGGACGCCCACCCCGGCTACTCCGGCCCGCGGCCCCGGGTCGCCGTCTGGCAGGGGGACAGTGACTGGACGGTCGCGCCGAAGAACGCCGAGGAGCTGCGCGACCAGTGGACGCAGGTGCACGGCCTCGGGCAGAGTCCGGACCGCACGTCCACCATCGGGCCCAACAACACCGTCAGGGAGCAGTACCTGGCCGGGGACGGCAGTGTGGCCGTGGAGGTGAACACCGTGCCGGGCATGGGCCACGGCACCCCGGTGGACCCGGGATCCGGCTCCCAGCAGTGCGGACAGGCCGGGGCGTACTTCCTGGACTCGATCTGCTCCAGCTACTGGATCGTCGACTTCTTCGGCCTGACCGGCGGCGCCACCGATCCGGAGGACCCCGGCAGCAGCCCGACCCCGAGCCCCAGCCCCTCGGATCCGGCGGCGGCCTGCTGGACGTCGAACAACTACGAACACGTGCGGGCCGACCGGGCCAGCACCAGCGGCGGTTACGTCTACGCCAAGGGCTCGAACCAGGACATGGGGCTCTACAACGTGGCCGTGACACACACCCTGAAGGAGTCCCCGGCGGGTCACTACGTCATCGCCGACAACGGATGTCCCTGATCCGACCGTGTGCGGAGCAGGGAACGCGCACCACACCGCGGGGAGCGGGGCCGACCGGGCCCCGCTCCCCGCGCGCCTGTCCCAGGGCCCCTCCACCGCGAGCCGCTGGCCCCCGCCGGTCACCGCGCCCGCTGGCGGGAACATCCATAGCGGCCGGTGCCACTGTGGCGCTCGCACACATCGGAACCGACCGGCTTCACCCCTTACGTTTCCCGCCATGACAAGCGGACTCACACCCCCGGCCGGCGGAGCGGCACAGGCCGTCGATCCCGTGGACCTCTCGGGGCGGACGGCCATGGTCACCGGAGGCGGCAGCGGCATCGGCCGGGCCTGCGCGGTGGCCCTGGCGGCTGCCGGGGCCCTGGTGCACGTCGTGGATCTGGACGAGGAGTCGGCCCGGACCGTCGCCGTGGACATCGGCGGCGAAGCGCACCCCGCCGACCTGTCCGACGCCGCTGCCATCGGGGAACTCCCCACCGACCTCGACATCCTGGTCAACAACGCCGGCCTGCAGCACGTGGCCGCGATCGAGGACTTCCCCGCGGAGCGGTTCGAGCTGATCCAGAAGGTGATGGTCACCGCGCCGTTCCTGCTGCTGAAGCGGACCCTGCCGCATATGTACGCCCAGGGCTGGGGCCGGGTGGTGAACATCTCCAGCGCGCACGGCCTGCGGGCCAGCCCCTTCAAGTCCGCCTACGTCACGGCGAAGCACGCGATCGAGGGGCTGAGCAAGGTCGCCGCCCTGGAGGGCGCCGAGCACGGGGTGACCAGCAACTGCGTCAACCCGGCGTACGTGCGGACGCCCCTGGTCGAGCGCCAGATCGCCGCGCAGTCGGCGGCGCACGGCATCGGTCCCGAGCAGGTGGTCGGTGAGGTGCTGCTGCGGCGCTCCGCGGCCAAGCGGCTGATCGAGCCGGAGGAGGTGGCCGCCGCCGTGCTGTGGCTGTGCGGGCCGCACACCGGCTTCGTCACGGGCGCCTCCATCCCCCTGGACGGCGGCTGGACGGCCAGCTGACGTCGGCCCGGGGCGGTGACCACTCGCCGAGCGCTCGCTGGCCCAGCCTGCCGTTCCGCTCCTCAAAATGCGTGGACGGCTCCCCACCGCGCCCGGCAGAGTGGCCGCCCGTGACGAGCAGTGAGCTGTGGACCCGTGCGACCGCCGACCGCTACGACGCCGAGGAGAGCGAGATGTCCTCGGCCGCTGTTCTCGGACCGACTCTCGACTTCCTGGCCGAACTCGCCGGAGACGGCCGGGCGCTGGAGTTCGCCGTCGGAACCGGACGAGTGGGTGTACCGCTCCGGGAACGCGGCGTGCCCGTCGTCGGAATCGAACTGTCCGAGCACATGGCAGCGGTCCTGCGGCGCAAGATCGACGAGGAGATGCTCCCGGTCGCCATCGGGGACATGGCCGCGGCCGTCGTCCCCGGCGAGTTCACCCTGGTCTATCTCGTGTACAACACGATCTCGAACCTGCTCACGCAGGACGAGCAGGTCGAGTGCTTCCGCAACGCCGCCCGCCATCTGGTGCCCGGCGGCCGGTTCGTCATCGAGCTGGGCGTACCGCCGCTGCGGTTCCTGCCGCCCGGGCAGGTCGCGGTGCCGTTCGACGTCTCCGAGCGGCATCTCGGCTTCGACACCTTCGACCTGGTCGAGCAGGTCCTCGTCTCGCACCACCTCACCCGCGACGGCGAGGACGGCCGCTACCGCCGCGGCGGCTCCCGCCACCGGTACGCGTGGCCGGCGGAGCTCGACCTGATGGCCCGGATCGCGGGGCTGGAGCTGGAACGGCGGGTCGCGGACTGGGACGGGGCGCCGTTCACCCAGGACTCCCGGAAGCACATCTCCGTCTGGCGCAAGCCAGCCTGAGGCAGCCCGCTGCGGGCGGGGTCAGTGGCCCCGCGGGGCGTACATGATGACGGCCATCCCGGCGAGGCAGACCAGGGCGCCGATGATGTCGAAGCGGTCGGGGCGGTAGCCGTCGGCGACCATGCCCCAGGCGATCGACCCGGCGACGAAGATGCCGCCGTACGCGGCGAGGATGCGGCCGAAGTCGTCGTCGCTCTGGAAGGTGGCGAGCACGCCGTACAGGCCGAGTGCAATGGCGCCGGCACCGATCCAGGCCCAGCCTTTGTGCTCGCGGATGCCCTGCCAGACCAGCCACGCACCCCCGATCTCGAAGACAGCGGCGACGGCGAACAGCGCGAGCGAACGGGCGACGAGCATGGTTGCGGACTTCCTGGTTCGGGTGACGTCTAGGGGCGGGGCTGGTGGGTCGGGAGGTCGGCGGATCGGTAGCCAATGTTCGACCGTCCTGCCCCCGACCACCACTCCGGCCCTCCTTGGACCACGTTTGTCCGCCAGCCATGGTGGCCGCCCGCACAGCCGTCCGCGGAACTGTGTCGGTCCGCCACATGTGCGGCCGTTCCGGGGGTTCCTACCGTGTGCCGACACGTACTCGTCCCCACCGCACACGAGGAAGTGGCGTCCATGGCCTCCCCCACCACAGCTCCCCCGTCCTCAGCGAACATCCCCCGCATCGTCGCCGCCAGCCTGATCGGCACCACCATCGAGTGGTACGACTTCTTCCTCTACGGCTCCGCGGCCGCGCTGGTCTTCAACACCCTGTTCTTCCCGGCCAGCGAACCCCTGGTGGGCACGATGCTCGCCTTCCTCACCTATGCGATCGGCTTCGTCGCCCGGCCGCTGGGCGGAGTCGTCTTCGGCCACTTCGGCGACAAGATCGGCCGCAAGAAGCTGCTGGTGGTCAGTCTGCTGATGATGGGCGGATCGACCTGCGCGATGGGGTTGCTGCCCACCCACGCCAGCATCGGCATCGGCGCCCCGATCCTGCTCACCCTGCTCCGCCTGGTCCAGGGGTTCGCTCTGGGTGGCGAGTGGGGAGGGGCGGTCCTGATCGTCTCCGAACACGGCGGCTCCGAACACCGCGGCTTCTGGGCCTCCTGGCCACAGGCCGGCGCTCCCGGCGGCAACCTGCTGGCCACCGGCGTGCTGGCGCTGCTGGCCACCGTGCAGTCCGAGGAGACGTTCCTGGCCTGGGGCTGGCGCCTGCCGTTCCTGCTGTCGGGGGTGCTGGTCGTCATCGGGCTGTGGATCCGGGTGTCGCTCTCGGAGTCCCCGGTCTTCCTCGAGGCACAGGCGGAGGCCGAGGCGAAGGCCGCGGCGGGGTTCAGGGAGAAGCCGCCGGTCGTCGAGGTCTTCCGGCGGAACTGGCGCGGGGTGCTGACGGCGATCGGCACCCGGCTCGGTGAGAACGTCTCGTACTACATCATCACCGCCTTCGTGCTGGTCTACGTCACCGTCCATCTGGAGCTGCCCAGGAGCACCGCGCTGAACGCGGTGCTGATCGGCTCCGCCGTGCACTTCGTGACCATTCCGCTCTGGGGCGCGCTCTCGGACCGGATAGGCCGCCGCCCGGTCACCCTGATCGGCTCCGTCGGCATGGCGGGGTGGGCGTTCGCGTTCTTCGCCCTGCTGGACGCCGGGTCCTTCACCGTGATCACCCTCTCGGTGACCGTGGGGCTGCTGTTCCACGGGGCGATGTACGGGCCGCAGGCGGCCTTCATCTCGGAGATGTTCGACACGAAGGTCCGCTACTCCGGTGCCTCGATGGGCTCCCAACTCGCCTCCATCATCGGTGGCGCCCTCGCCCCCGTCATCGCGGTCGAACTCCTCAAGGACTACGACTCCGCCACCCCCGTAGCGCTCTACCTGTGCTCGACGGTGGTGGTCACCTCCCTGACCGTCCTGGTGGCGAAGGAGACCCGCGGACGCAGTCTCCGCCACCGCTCGGCAGCCTCGGTCCCGAGCGGGGAATCACCCTCGGAGACAATCGGAAAGTGATCTGACCCGCCTGCCGCCGCGGCCCACCCCGGTCGGGGTGCGCGGCGGCACGCGGCCCGACTCGGAGGCGATCGACAGATGTCCAGCTCCGCGCGCGTCCCAGGTGGGGACAGGGCATGGACCGCGCTGCTCGACCTGTTCGACCTGCTGGCCCGGGACGCCCCGGCCGAGCGGTTCGCCCAGCCCGCCAGCGCGGCGCGCGCCGCCGGAGCCTCGGCGGCGGAGCTGGCCGCCATCGACGAGGCGACGCGGACCGCCCTGCGGATCCGCCGCGCGCTGGGCCAGCACCGCAGGCGCGAGGCGGAGTTGACCGCGCTCTTCGACACGGCGGGCGACCTCGCCGCGCTGCGGGACCTCGACTCGGTGCTCAGGGCCATCGTGCACCGGGCCAAACTGCTGCTCCGTACGGACGTCGCCTATCTGTCGCTCAACGACGAGAGGGCGGGCGGGACTTACATGAGGGTGACCGACGGTTCGGTCTCCGCCGCGTTCCAGCAGCTCCGGCTCGGCATGGGGGAGGGGCTCGGCGGCCTGGTGGCGCAGACCGCCCGCCCGTACGCCTCGGGTGACTACCAGAACGACCCGCGCTTCCAGCACACCGTGCCCATCGACAGCGCCGTGCTGGAGGAGGGCCTCCGCGGCATCCTCGGCGTTCCACTCTGCCAGGGGCCGCACGTCATCGGCGTGCTCTACGCCGCCGACCGGAGCAGGCGGGAGTTCACCCCGGACGAGGTGGCGCTGCTGTCCTCGCTCGCCGACCACGCGGCCATCGCGATCGACAGCGCCCGTCTCATGGAGGAGACCCGGGCGGCGCTCGTAGACCTCAACGCGGCCTCCCGGACCATCCAGGAGCACAGCGAGGAGATGCGCCGCACCGAAGAGGCCCACGACCGCCTGACCGACCTGGTGCTGCGCGGCGGGGACTTCACCGAGGTCGCCTCCGACATCGGGGCGCTGCTGAAGGGCGGCACCCTGATCCATGACGCGGACGGCACCGAACTCGCCCGGGTGGGCACCGATCCGCAGGACCCGCCGGCCCAGGCCGTCGCCGCCTCCCGGGCCAGCGGCCGGGCCGTGCCGTTGGGCGGCACCTGGGTCTGCGCCGTACTCGCCGGGCCGGAGCTGCTCGGCAGCATCGCCCTGACCGGCCGCGCCGACCTCGGCGAGGCCGACCGCCGCCTCTTCGAACGCGCCAGCGTCGTCACGGCCCTGCTCCTGCTGCTGCGCCGCTCGGTGGCCGAGGCCGAGAACCGGGTCCGCGGAGAGCTGCTCGGCGACCTGCTGTCCGGCTCCGGGGACACCAGCGGCCTCACCGCCAGGGCGCGCCGGCTCGGTGTCAACCTGGCCCTGCCGCACTCGGTGTTCGTCGCACACGGCGACCCCGCTCCGCGGCAGGTCGTGCTCAACGCGGCGACCCGCGGGGCTCGGACCCGCAAGGGCCTGGCCGGGCTGCACCACGACCACATCGTCCTGGTCGTCCCGACCGAGGACACCGGTGAGGACACCAGCTCCTGCGCCCGGGCCCTGGCCGCCGAACTGACCCAGGCCGCCGGTGCGCCGGTCACCGTCGGGGCCGCGGGCCCCGCCACCGGGCCGGCCGCCGTGTCCCAGGCGCACGCCGGAGCGTTGCGCTGCCTGTCGGCGCTACGCGCGCTCGGGCACACCGGCCGGGGCGCGGCGCTGCCCGATCTGGGTTTCCTCGGGATACTGCTCGGGGACGACACGGACCTCCCCCTGTACGTGCGCCGGACCCTCGGGCCGGTCCTCGACTACGACGCCAGGCGCGGCAGCGATCTCGTGCAGACACTGCGGGTCTACTTCGCCTGCGGTATGAGCCAGTCGAAGGCCAAGGACGCCCTCCACATCCACGTCAACACCGTGGTGCAGCGCCTGGAGCGAATCGGCCGTCTGCTGGGCAGCGACTGGCAGACCCCGGAGCGGGCCCTGGAACTCCAGCTCGCGCTGCGCCTGCACCAGATCTCGCCCGAGGGAGAGCCTGGCGCCGCGGCGGACTGAGCCGGCCGCGACCGCCGACCCGGCGCTGCCGCTGTTCGCCGTCGCCTCCGCACCCTCAAGCCCCGGGAAGGGTGCGGGAGTCACACTCCCGGCGGTCGATGAGTGGTCGTCGGCCACATGTCGGCGGCGTCGGATCCGCTCCTATGGTTTCGTCACCATTCAGCCAGGACCCCGCCGTCACCGGGGGCCCGTGCCGGGGAGGGCGTCCCCGGCGACGCGCGGTGACGGGCGGCGTCGAGACTTCGGGAGCCGGCCATCATGCGTTCCAACCCCAGCAAGAGATCCGCCACCGGAGGTTCCCTCAGCCGAAGGTCCGCGACCGCCGCGTCGGTGGTCGCCGCCACGGCGCTGCTTGCGGCGTGTTCCGCCGCGGGCACGGCCGGCTCGGACGATGCGGAAGGCGACGGTTCCGCTGCGGTCAAGGTGGGGCTCGTCCACTCGACCAGCGGGCCGCTCGCCGACTACGGGAAGCAGTACAAGGCGGGCTTCGAGGCGGGGCTCGACTACGCGACCGGCGGCACCGGAAAGGTCGACGGCCACCCGATCGAGGTCATCCAGCGGGACGACGCCAGCGACGCCGCGAAGTCCGTCTCGGAGGCCAAGGACCTGATCGGGCAGGGCGTCAGGATCATCGCCGGCACCACCGACTCGGGCGCTGCTCTCCAGGTGGCGCCGCTCGCCGCCCAGAACAAGGTGCTCTACATCAACGGGCCCGCCGCCACCGACACCGTCACCGGCGTCAACGAGTACACCTTCCGCTCCGGACGCCAGTCCTACCAGGACATTCTGACCGCCGGTTCGCTCCTGGGCGGCGCCAAGGGCAAGAAGGTGACGGTCCTGGCGCAGGACTCGACGTTCGGCAAGGCCAATGTGGCCGCGGTCAAGGCCGTCCTCGGCGAGCAGGGCGCGAAGGTCGGCTCGGTCCTCGCCCCGCCGAGCGCCAACGACCTCACCCCGTTCGCCCGGCAGGTGAGGTCCGGCGCCCCGGACCTGGTGTTCGTCGCCTGGGCCGGTGCCAGCGCCCCGGCGCTGTGGACCGCGCTCAACCAGCAGGACGTGCTGAACTCCAGCAAGGTGGTCACCGGCCTCGCGGGCACCGCCTCGTACCCGATCTTCGGCAAGGCCGGCTCGAAGATCTCCTTCCTTGCCCACTACTTCCCCGGCGCGGGCGGCGGCAACGAGGCCGAGACCGCGATGCTGAAGGGCATATCGAAAGCCGGCGGGCGGCCCGACCTGTTCAGTCCGGACGGGTTCACCGCCGCCCAGATGATCGTGGAAGCCGTCAGGTCGGGGAGCGCCACGGACACCTCGGCCATGGTGAAAGCGCTGGAGGGCTGGTCCTTCGACGGGGTCAAGGGCCGCACCCAGGTCCGGGCCGAGGACCACGCCCTGCTCCAGCCGATGTTCACGGCCAAGCTCGCCGGCACCGGGAAGCAGGCCGAGCCGGAGCTGCTGGACACCCTGCCGATGGACGCCGTGACGCCTCCGGTAGCGAAGCCGGCGGGCTGAGCGATGACCGCACCGAACGAGGCTCCCGGCCGCACCCCCGGGGCCGGGGCAACGGCGCCGGTGCTCCAGGCCGAGGGGCTGAGCTGGTCGGTCGGAGGCGCCACCATCGTCCAGGACGTCTCCTTCGAGGTCGGCGAGGGTGAGTTCCTGGCCTTCATCGGCCCCAACGGAGCGGGCAAGACCTCCCTGTTCAACCTGGTCAGCGGGTTGGTCCCGGCCTCCGCCGGGACCGTGCGGCTCGACGGCTCGGACATCACGGCGGAGCCCGCGCACGCCCGGGCCCGGCGCGGTCTCGGCCGGACCTTCCAAACCTCCAGCCTCTGGCCCGAGATGACGGTGGCCGACCACGTCCGGCTCGCGGCCCAGGCCGCCTCGGGCGGCTCGTACCGGATCTGGCGGCGGGCCGCCGGATACCAGCGCGAACTCGAACACGTCCTGGAGCGCACCGGCCTCAGCCACCGCGCGGACGCCCCGGCCGACGGCCTCTCCCACGGCGAGAAACGAAAACTGGAACTGGCGGTGCTGCTCGTCGGCGAACCGCGGGTGATGCTCCTCGACGAGCCGATGGCCGGAGTGAGCGCCGAGGAAGTGCCGGTGCTGGCCGAACTGATCCGCTCCCTGCACCGCGACGAGGGACGCACGGTGCTCATGGTCGAACACCATATGGACATCCTGCTGAGCCTGGCGGACCGGCTGGCCGTGATGCACCACGGCACCCTGCTCACGGTGGACACCCCGCGGGCCGTGATGGCCGACGCCACCGTCCAACAGGCCTACCTCGGGGAGGAGCTGTGACCGGGCCGGCCGAACCCCTGCTCGCGGTACGCGACCTGAAGGTGGTCATCGGCGGCCGCCACATCCTGCACGGCGTCCACCTCGATGTGGCGCCCACCGGGGTGACCGCCCTCCTCGGCCGCAACGGCGCCGGGAAGACGACCACGGTACGCGGCATCCTGGGGCTCGTCCCCCGCACCGGCAGCGTGCTGTTCGACGGCGCGGAGACCGTCCGCCTGCCCACCCACGCCCTGGTCCGCCGGGGCATCGGGTACGCCCCGGAGGACCGCGGGGTGTTCGCCTCGCTCACCGTCGCCGAGAACCTCCGTCTGGCCGAACGCTCCGGCGCCGGCCGGCCCGCCTACGACCTGGTGCACGAGTTGTTCCCGGAGCTCAAGCAGCGCGCGGGGCAGGCCGCGGGCACGCTCTCGGGCGGACAGCAGCAGATGGTGGCCATCGCCCGCACCCTCCTGGGCGACAACCGGCTGATCATCGCGGACGAGCCCACCAAGGGCCTGGCGCCCAAGGTGGTCTCCGAGGTCGCCCAGGTGCTGGAGCGGGCCGCCGAGGCCGTGCCGGTGCTGCTCGTGGAGCAGAACCTCGCGCTGGTACGCCGGCTCGCCGAGCACTGCGTGGTCCTGGCCGACGGCCGCACCGCGCACCAGGGCGCGGCGGCCGAACTGCTCGCCGACAGCGCGGCCACCCGCAGGCTGCTCGGCGTCGGAAGGCGTCGAACCGACGGAGCCGGGCCTCCGGAACGGGAGCACACCATGGACCGACCACCAGCCCCGTCATCCGCCGGGGCCGCGCAGGGCACCGAGGCGGGTGCCTGATGTCCACCGTCGTGCTGCTCGTCTTCACCGGCCTGGGCCTGGGCGCCCTGTACTTCCTCGTGGCCTCCGGGCTCTCCCTGATCTTCGGCCTGATGGACGTCCTCAACTTCGCCCACGGAGCGCTCCTGTCCATCGGCGCCTACGCCACCTGGTGGGCCGCCTCCGGCCAACTGCCCGGCGCCGGCCCCGGAGGCGCCGGCTTCCTGCTCGCCGTGCTCTTCGGCACGGCCGTCGGCACCCTGGCCGCCGTCGTCCTCGAACTCGCCGTCATCCGCCCGCTCTACACCCGCCCCCGTGAGCAGATCCTCGCCACCGTCGGCGTCGGGCTCTCCGTCCCCGCACTGCTCTCCGGGGTCTGGGGCGCGGACGCCAGGCCCTTCCCCGGGCCCGAGGCGCTCTCCGGCACCTTCGGGCTGCTCGGGGCCCGCATCCCGGTCAACCGCCTGGTCCTGATCGCCGCCGCCCTGACCGTCCTGATCGCGCTCAAGCTCTTCCTCTCCCGCACCCGGCACGGCCTGGTCGTCCGGGCGGGGGTCGAGGACCGGGCCATGGTCACGGCGCTCGGCATCGACGTGCGCAAGGCCTTCACCCTGGTCTTCGCCATCGGCGGAGCCGCGGCCGCTCTGGGCGGCGCGCTCGGCGGCCTCTACTTCGGTTCGGTCGACCCCGGACAGGGCACCTCGCTGCTGATCTTCGCCTTCGTGGTGGTCGTGATGGGCGGCATGGGCTCCGTCGCCGGAGCCGCCCTGGCCTCGGTCGGCGTCGGCCTGGTCCAGCAGTTCGCCAACTACTACACCGCCGCCGGGCTCGGCGACCTCGCCGTCGTCGTGATGCTCGCCGCGCTGCTGCTCGTCAAGCCGAGCGGACTCACCGGGAGGCTCGCGTGACCACCGCCACGGAGATTACGGCCGAACCCCAGCCGAAGGGCGGGGACGCCGCCCCATCCGTCGGAGCCCCCTCCACCACCCGCCGTCTCACCCGCTGGTGGCCGGCCGCGCTGCTGCTCGCCCTGGTCGTGGCGCCCTACAGCGCCCTGCCGCTGCCGGGCCTGCTCGCCGGACCGATCGGCAGCCCGGGAAGCCTGCAACTCCTCGCCCTCTGCCTGGTGTTCGGTGCCCTCGCCACCGGATACGACCTGCTGCTGGGCCGCACCGGCCTCCTCTCCTTCGGCCATTCCCTGTACTTCGCCGCCGGCACCTACGCCACCGGCGTGATCATGCACCAGGCCGGTCTGCCGTTCGCCGTGTCGGCGCTGCTCGCCCTGCTCTTCGGGGTGGCGCTGGCCGCGCTGCTCGGCTCGGTCAGCCTGCGGGTCAGCGGCATCGGCTTCTCCATGGTCACCCTCGCCTTCGCCCAGGCCGGATCGATCCTGGTGGAGCGCGACCCGGGCGGCGTCACCGGTGGCGAGGAGGGCCTGGCGGCCCCCGCCGAACTCCTGCCCGGCTGGCTCACCGGCATCCAGAACACCGCCAACCTGTACTGGATCGCGCTCGCCTACGCGGTGTTCACCCTGGCCGTCGTGCACTGGGCGGTCCGCTCGCCCACCGGCCGGGTGTGGGAGGGCATCAAGGAGAACGAACGCCGCGTCGAGGTGCTCGGCCTGCGCACCTACGGCTTCAAACTCGTCGCCTTCGTCCTCGCCGGCGCGCTCGCCGCCCTCGGCGGCATCGTCTACCTGCTGCTGACCGGCGGCGCCACCCCGAAGACGACCACCGCCGAATTCACCCTCTCGCTCCTGGTGATGGTGGTGCTCGGCGGCAGCGGCAGCCGCTGGGGGCCGCTGCTCGGCGGCATCCTCTACACCTGGGCCGACCACCGCCTGGGCGACCTGGCCGGTTCCGGCGCCGTCGCCGACCTGCCGGCGGTACTGCGGGTGCCGCTCTCCGAACCGCTCTTCCTGCTCGGTACGTTGTTCGTCGCCCTGGTCTACCTCCTCCCCGGCGGCCTGGTCCGGCTGCCCGAACGCGTCCGCGCCGCCAGGAGGACGCGCCCCACCCCCGCCAGCGCCGACGAGCAGGAGGACACCGCACCATGACCCAGAGCAGCCCCCACGACAGCGCCGCACCGCCCGCCTGGGAGAAGTACGAGGAACTCCGCGTCCCCGTAGCCGGAGGGGAGCTGACCGTACTGCGGTGGCCCGCCGCAGATCCCGACGCACCGGTCGCGGTGGCGCTGCACGGCATCACCGCCAACGCCCTCAGCTGGGCGCGCGTCGCCGACCGGCTCGCCGGACGCGTCACGCTGGTCGCCCCGGACCTCCGGGGCAGAGCCGGCAGCGGCACCCTGCCCGGCCCGTACGGGATGGCGGCGCACGCCGCCGACGTGGCCGCGCTGGCCGACGCGCTGGAACTGCGAGGAGCCGTGCTCACCGGCCACTCGATGGGGGCCTTCGTCGCCGTAGAGACGGCCCTCCGCCACCCGGAGGAGTTCACCTCCCTGCTCCTGGTGGACGGCGGCCTCAGCTTCCCCGTCCCCGCCCACCTGGACCCGGACGAGCTGCTGACCGCCATCATCGGCCCCGCCATGGAGCGCCTCTCGATGACCTTCCCGGACCGCGCGGCCTACCGGGAGTTCTGGCAGGCACACCCGGCCTTCGCCGACTACTGGTCACCCTGGGCGGACGCCTACGTCCAGCGCGACCTCGTCGGCCGCGAGCCCGAGCTGCGCTCCTCCTGCCACATCGATGCGGTACGCACCGACGGAGCGGACCTGCTCCCCGAGAGCGCCCTGCACGGCCTCCGCTGCCCGGCGGAACTGCTCTGGGCGGAGCGCGGACTGATGGACGAAGCGCAGGGGCTGTACGACGAACAGCGCCTGGCCGCCGCCGCACTCGACCCGCAACGGATCGGGACCCACCGAGTCGCCGACACCAACCACTACACCGTGCTCATCGGCGAGGAGGGGGCGAGCACCGTGGCCCGGCACCTGATCCGCGCCGTGCGGACAGACTGACGCCGGCCGGCGCACCGGGACGGCCTCAGAGGCCCCGGTCCGCCACGGCGTCGAACAGGGGCCAGCCGTCCACCTCAACCGCCCCGGCCACGGGAAACAGTTCCCGGGCCAGGGCCTCGTCCAGCAACGCCCTCACGCTGCCGGGCCTGTGGAGGTTCAGGTACGCCCCGTCCGACAGGCGCACCACCGCGCCCTCGTCGAGGTATCCACCGGCGATGACCCGGCCGGGTCCCGGCTGGAACACCAGACGCAGACCGGTCCGGCTCCCGGAGCGCCACAACGTCACTGTGCTGCTGCACCCGGAATAGCCGCGCACCCGGTCGTGCCGGTGCCCGAAGCACCAGCCGTAGACCGTGCCGCCCACCACGATGCGGCGAACCCTGCGCCTGCCCATGGCCGGCAGCCTAGAGCCACCGCAACGGGCCGGGTTCATCGCGGGGGCGACCGTCGCTCTCAGACTGCCGGTGCTCCAGCTCCCTCGTGGCCTCAGCGGCCTGCTGCGGCACGGAGCGGAGGTCAGTGGAACTCGTGTACCACCTGGATCTCTCCGATGAGGTGGGCGTTGAAGTCGTCGAGCTCCTCAGCGGGGACCCACAGCTCAAGGATCGTCCGTCCACCAGCCTGCCGGACCGGGTAGCGAGCCAAGAACTCGGTCTCGACCTCGAAGCGGGTGACGAAACCCGCACCATCATGCTTGACGTTCCAGTCCCTGGCGATCTTGATCGCGTAGTCCTCGTCGAGGATCGGGTAGAAGATCGGCTGCTCGGGCAGGCGCGGCGGCCAGGCGCGCCAGCCGAGCTGCTGCACCAGCTCCAGTTCCCTGGGCCCCGTAGGACGCCACAGAGTCGTTGTCGCAGGCCGACTTGTCATGATCGCCACTCTCTGGTCGCAGGCCCGGGCAAGGCGTTGGTCCGAAACACCGGACGGTACCGCCTCGGGAGGCTACGGAACCAAGCAATATCCGCGGGCTGGGGCGTTCGCCCGGGGAAGGCAGTACCGGGACGCAACGACACGCCCTCGCAGCAGTCCACCCTCGACAAGCTGCGCCGGCCATGGTGGTCAGCTGTGCAGGGCGAGGTACGGGGCGAGGGCGAACAGCGTGACGATCAGGACGCGTTTGAGGGTGCGGGTGGGCAGCGCGTGGGCGATCTTCCAGCCCAGGAGCACCCCGGCGAGTTCGGGGATGCCGACCAGCGCGGCCAGCGGCCAGTCGATGGCGCCTTGGCCGAGGTAGCCCACGGTCCCCACGGCGGCGATGACGATCGACTGCACCTGAGCGGAGGCGACGGACTCCAGCACGGGCAGGCCCAGTGCGACCAGCAGGGGAACGGTGAGCATCGGCCCGCCGATGCCGACGATGCCCGCCGCGACGGCCACGGCCAATCCCAGCACCGCCACCAGCCCGGTGGGCGGCTGCGTCATCGTGGCGGCCTGTTCGTGGCGGTCCCGGTACCACACCAGGGCCGCCACGCCGGCCACGAACACCGCAAGCACCAGCCCGAACGCCTGCTTGGACACCGAGGTGTTGATCACTACACCGAGCGGGGTGCCGAACAGCGCGGTCGCCGACAGGATCAGCGCCGTGCGCCGGGTCCCGGGTTCACGCAGCTGGCCCGACCGGGTGTAGGCGGCCGTGCCCAGTACCCCGGTGGCGACGTGGGTCACGATGGCGGTGCCGGCCACCTGCGCCGGTGTCAGGTCGGTCAGGGTGAACAGCGCGATGGTGGGCAGCACACCACCGGGTCCCACCGTGGTGATCCCCACCCCGCCGATGAACCCGAGCAGGCCGAGCGCGATGAGGACCGACAGATCCATCCCGGCCACCGCCGACCTCCCATCGCTGGCCCGCCACCACGATAGGGAGGTTCAGCGGCCCGCGTCACCTGGTGCCGGGGCGATCTCCCCCATCCACATACGGCGCCCCAGTTCGTCAAGCTCGGCCCTTCGTTCCTCGTACTCCGGCAGCGCCTGCCCCAGCAGCCGCCAGAAGTCCGCACGATGCCCCGGCACCCGCACATGAGCCAGTTCATGAGCGGTGACGTAGTCGACGAGATGCATCGGCAGCTGGAACAACGGCCAACCGAGGCTCATCCGCCCCGGTCCACGCCGGCCTTCTGCCGGCCGGTAACGCCCCCAGCGCCCCCCGAGGTCGCATACCTCAAGCTCCGGTTCAGCGACCGCCATCCGGGCCGCCCAGGGCTGGAACCGGCCAACGGCCCAAGCCCGCCCGGCCCGGCAGTACCAGTCCACCAGAGCCGCTCTGCCCCGCTCCGCGTCCTGGGCCTGTTCCTCACTCAGGGTCAGCCGTCCGGCGATGAGCCGGACCCGGGCATGAGCAGGCCGGCCCGGGTCGATCGCAAGCCGGTACGAGCGGCCCAGATAGCGGACGACCTCGCCCTCGACCAGACACTTGGCGGGGCTGAGCGGGCGGGTCCGCTCGCGCAGTGCCCGTTTGCCCTTCAGCCAGGACCAGTTGGCCCGGACGAAATCCTCCGCCTCCGCCACCGGGCGCCCCTCGGGCAGGTGCAGCGTCAGGCCACCGTCGGTCTCCACGGTCAACGCGAACCGCTTGCGACGGGCGCTGACCCGCACGCCCAGCGCCAGACCGTCGACAACGAGCCGGCTCCCATGGGCGAGAGTCCTGGTGGATCGGTCGACGATGCTGGTGGCCACCGCCCTATTCTCCCCGGGACCTGGCCAGGAAGTCCTCCGGGATGGTCGCCGCGAACGCGGCGAGTCGCTCGGCGACGTACTTCAGTGGCCCCCAGTCGGTCGTGGCGGGCCGCAGCCCGCCCTTGAGCAGCTCCGTCTGCATCCGGTGTGCCAGGATGTCGAGATCCTGGCTCTGCCCCTGGTAGGACTCCTTGGCCATGACCGAGGCAGCGGTGTCGCACACGGCCTTGACCAGCGGACGGATGTCGTCGACTGGCCGCGCCACTCCGGGCTGCCCCTCCAGCTGCTGTTCCAGCAGCCGGTGCATCCGCTGCTCCAAGGGGCTGAGGCCGGCCAGCCTCGGGGCCGTCTCGGTCTCCTGTCTGACCTCGGCGAACAGCGGGCCATAGGCTTCGATCTGCTCCTCGAAGCGGTCGGGCAGCTCCCGCAAAATCTCTTCGAGCCGCTGCGAGAGCCGGGTGTACTTCTCCGGGTCCTCCCGCTTGACCCGCTCCTCCAAGTGGAAACGGAGCGCGTGTTTCATCTCCGCCGCGGCCTCCCGGGGCTCCATGGCCCGCACCTTCTCGTCGAAGAGCGGCGAGGCCAGCGATACAGGGGCGATCACCTGGTCTATCTCCGGCCCTTCGAGGTGGTCCGCGATCATCGCCCGCACCTTTCGGCCGTACCCGCGCAGCGCGAACGACGCGCCCGGCGCGTCCCGGTACAGGGTGCGGATGCGCTTCTGCAGCAGTCCCCAGCGGCGGGCGTCGGCCACGTACTCCAGGCCGTGCTCGTGCGGAAGCACTCGCTCCAGCGCGGTGAGGAACTCGTGCAGCACCTCGTCGAACCCGGAGCGCGCGTTCTCGTCCTCGAAGGCGAGTGCGGCGGACCGCACCGCGGTGAAGTCGGTGAGCGCGTCATCCGCGACGCCGTGCTCGGCCAGGAAACGGCGCACCGCGTCGGCGGCCGGCCCGAGCCCGCCGATCTCGTCGGCCATACCGCGCATGGTGTCGTCGATGTCGACCTGCCGGTACTCGGCCAGCGCCCCCTTCAGATGCTCGAACACCCCGTAGTAGTCCACGACATAGCCGATCTCCTTGCCCGGCATCGGCCGGTTGACCCGGGCCACCGCCTGGAGGAGTTCGGCGTCCCGGATCGGCCGGTCCAGGTAGAGCACCTGCTCGCGTGGGGCGTCGAAACCGGTGAGCAGCATGGACTTGACGATGAGGAAGGCGATGGGGCTCTCCGGGTGGACGGGGTCCGGCTCGACCGACGGCGCTCCCGCGCTCTCCGGTTCCTCCTCCGACCACGGGTTGTCGCCCATCCAGGCCGCCGGCGTCTCCGCTTTCCGCTGCGCCGGTACATGGGCCTCCCGCTGCGCCGGCACATGGAACGGTGTGGTGGCGACCCAGTCGGGCTCCGGTGGTAGTTGCGGAAACGCCTGGTGGAACCGCTCGATGTACCCCTCCTGCCGCGAGGGGTCGGTCCAGTACAGCCAACGGCGTAGCTTGCGCTCAGCACCGGGGAGATCACCGGCACGAAGTCGATCCGGCGCAGTAGCGAGCGGTACTGGTACGCCTGGAACAGGTACCGCAGCCGCCGCGGCAGTTCCTCCAGCGGGATGCCGGCCACCGACTCGGGGTCGAACGCGGCGAGTTCTGCCAGCAGGGCGTCGCGGGCCTCCCGCAGCGCGTGGTGGTACTCGACCGCGGCCTTCCGGCTGACCGCGGCGACCTGCGCCTTGAAATCGCCATTCGGCAACACCGAGGTCACCCAGTGCTCCAGCATGTCCTCGGCCTTGGCCCGGATCATCGGCCGGGATTCTGCGACATCACGTTCGGTGGGCCAGCGCCGCAGCAGCTGCCGCCGCTCGTCATCCGTACGGTCCCGGATGAGGTCCGCGAAATCGCGGTCCAGGCCGTCCTTGTCGAAGACCTTGCCCTGCCCGGTGCGGCCCTCGTAGCGGATGCGGACGACGACGCCGTCGTGCTCGGCGTCAGCCATCCGGTAGGTGTCGAGAAAGCCCCGGTCGGGGCCTCCGCTGAAGATCCGGCGGGTGTCCTCTTCTTTGCCCGTCGTGATCGGGGTGCCGGTGAAACCGATCTTCGCGGCGTTGGGGACGGCCTTCCGCAGCGCCGCGTGCAGCAGGCTGGTGTGTGAGCGGTGTGCCTCGTCGACGAGGACGAGGATGTCGGAGGAGGTGTTGCACTCGGGGAAGTTGGGCACCGGCCGCCGCTTCACCGCCCGGCCTTCGCGCCTGGCCCGCTCGGCCTCCCGGTACTCCTTCGTCAGGTCCCGCTCGTCCCCGCCTCCGGCCTCTGCGGCTTCGTCCTCGAAGCTGAAGCCGCCCGCCCCGTACTTCTGGATCATCGCAAAGACGACCCGCCGACCGCCGTCGCGTAGCAACCCTTCCATCTGGGTCGCCGTCTTGGCCGTCTCGACTTCGGACTCGCTCAGCTTCAGAGTCCTGGAGAGCTGGCGTTGGAGGTCTCTCCGGTCGGTGACCACGACCACGGTGAACTCACTGAGCCGATGGTGTAAATGCATCCGGCGGACGAGAAACGTCATGGTCAGGCTCTTGCCGGAGCCCTGGGTGTGCCAGATGACCCCGCCGCGCTCGTCCTCTGACATGGGCCCACTGCGCGTCCTGCCCGTGAGCAGCTTCCGCACGGCCTTCTCGGCTGCCCGGTACTGCTGGTGCCGGGCGACGGCCTTGACCGTGCGCGTCCCCCCGGATTCGCTCTCCACGGGCAACGGGATGATGTAGTGCCGTACGACATTGAGGAGCGCGGCGGGCCGCAGCACCACGCCGACAAGCTTGTGCCGCTCATTGAGCCGGCCGACGGCGTCGGGTGCTTCTGCGGTGAGCCTCGCCTCGCTCTCCGGCTCGACGGAACGCCACGGGTGGAAGTGGTCCGATGTGGAGCTGAGGGTGCCGACGTAGGCGGTCTCGGCGGTGGCCGCCACCAGCAACTGCACTGTACGGAAGAGTTCCGGGACGTCGGCCGGTCGCGGCAGCCCCTCCCCTTCACGGTCATCATCAGGAAGGGGTGCGCCGGCGTAGTCGCGCAGGTCGACCACAGCCCTGTGGATGGGGTCGGTGAGGTCGGGGCTCTTGCATTCAATGACGGCGAGCGGAACGCCGTTCACGAAGAGGACGATGTCGAGTATCGACACATAGCCCGAACGGTTCCTCACCCGTAGTTGGTCTACGACGGTGAACTCGTTCCGGCCCGTGCGCTCCTCGTGCCATTCGATGTACTGCACGGTCGCGGACGGCCCGCCGTGCGCGGCGGACGGGCCGGTGAGGACGAAGCCGCTGAGGAGCAGGTCGGTGGCGGCGAAGTTGGCCTTCTCCACGCCCCCTGCCAAGGAGACGGACGCCAGCTCCGCGATGGAGCGTCTGACGTCCGTCTCGTCCATCCACGGCTCGCCGTCCGCCGCACGGACGTTGATCCGGCGCAGGGCCGTGTCCAGCTTGTCGGCGAGGAGCGGGAGGCCCACGTCAAGCGTGCCGATCTCCTTGCCGGGCACGTGCGTCCACCCCATCGCCCGGAGCTGGGCGACGATCGGCCGCTCCACCTCGTCCCGCTCGACCTGTACCGCCACCGCCATGCCCCCGCGCTCTCCGTCTGCCGACGGTCACCGTCGCTGCCGCTCAGCCCAGATGGTCCATTCTGCGTCATCGGCGAGGGTGCGGTGGGGAGTTCCAGCCCCGGCGGTGGAGCGGAGCGACGGGACAGCGGTGTCCCGGAGCGCCGAGGTGAGCGCGGGAGTCCGGCTTGTGTGCGCCGGTGCCTGATCCGCTCGTTATCCGTCTCCGTCGAGGGCCGGAGGGATCAGACGGGCGCCCCGGCTCCGCGCGACTCGGTGCACTTCACGGAGCGATTCGGCCATCCGGGCAATGACGTAGCGGAGCTGTTCCGGGGTGACTTGCGGATCGCTGAGCATGTCCTCGACGTGATCGAGTAGCTCCGTGGCCATATCGAGCTGGGTGCTCTCGATGTTGTCCGCGACGTGGGCGACGAACCCGCTGTCGCTCCCGACGAGGTAGCAGGGCTTGCCTTCGGGGCCGGGCCAGGGCAGCAGGCGCATGGTGTCCGTCGACTGCTCGGTCATGCCGCCATCTCCGTTCCGTGGATTCCGTGAATCAGGTGCGGGCCGATGTCGATGCCGTACCCGGCGATCCAGAGGACCCCAGGGCGAGAACGCCGCCGGTAGGCAGCCGTCTGCCGCTCGTGGGCGAGGAAGTAGGGGTGGGCGAGGGAACCTGTCTCACCAGACGGGAGCATCTCGGGCGGAAGGGTCTCGGGCGGGCGGCGCCGGACCAGGGGATGGGTGGGCATCGACGGAGCGAGGGCGCGCGCGGGGGCGGGTGCGGGGGCGGGCGCGGGCCGTGTCGCTGGCAACCGGTGCCGCCCGGGCGAGGGCCAGAGGAGCCGCAGCAGCGGCTCGAAGAGGTGGGCGATAGAGTGCAACACGCTGTCATTTCCTGTTTGTTGACGGCCATGCCCCCGGACCGTTCCAGCGGTCGCGGGGGTCCCTTGTCTGTGCGGCTCCGTTCACATCGAACGAACAGTGCCGCTGTGTAGCGATTCACTCACAGACTGGAACCCTGGCGACTACTCTGACCAGGGGTGGCGAGGTGACATCGGCTCCGTCACAAAGGAGTTGACTGTGAGTAACATCTATGGGGAATGGCTCCGGGCCCAACGTGAAGCGGCCGGTCTGACCCAACAGGACCTGGCCAACCTGGCGATCATGACCCGTTCGCACATCGCCCACATCGAGGCAGGGCGCCGCATCCCGTCGAAGGAGGACGCGCGACGGCTGGACGGCGCCCTGAACACGGGCGATGTGCTGAGCAGCTTCCTGCCGCAGGAGGACGTGGCGGTCGCCGACTACTTCGAGGCGGCCCGGCAGCTCGAACAGCAGGCGACGGTGATCCAGGAGTTCGCACTCTCCCTCGTACCCGGCATCCTCCAGACGGAGGGATACGCCCGTGCAGTACTGCGGCCGAGCGTCATCCCCCGGAGTGAAGAGGAATGTGACAGGCTCCTCGTCACACGGCTGGAGCGCGGAAAGATCCTTTCCAACCCAGCAACTCCACTGGTCTGCGTTCTGTTGGACGAGGCGGTACTACACCGCCATGTCGGCAGCCCAGAGATCATGGCGGAGCAGCTGACCCACATCGTTCGCATGGTGGAGCAGGAGCGGATCCGCGTCCACGTCCTTCCTTTCGGAGCGGGCTACCACCCTCTGCTTCAGGGGATGCTGTCGCTGATGATGTTCGATGACCAGCCGCCGGTCGCCTACGGCGAGGGTGTACTCATGGGGAGGCTCCATGACTCCCCTGCTCTGGTTGGGACGTTGCAACGCACCTACACTCTCGCCCTGGGTGACGCGCTTCCTCGCAAGGAGTCGGTCGCTTTTCTTCGGGCGAAAGCAAGGGAACACGGACAATATGACTAAGCGCACCATCCCAAACGCGGCAGCACTGACCGGCTGGCGCAAGTCGTCCTACAGCAGCGGGGATGGTGGCAGCTGCGTCGAAATACTGGACAACTACCCGTCGGGTATCCCTGTCCGTGACTCAAAGACCCCAGACGGCCCTGCGATGGTCGTCCCTGAGGTTGCTTGGTTGACGTTCGTCGCAACCATCAAGGACTATCGGCCTCTACCTGACACTCCCCGCGTCAACCAGCAAGTCCGCGACAAGACCATGCTTGAGGTCGCGTAGCTTCTCCAGCTCCTCCTGGTCATGGCGGATCTGCTCGTCGAGAACTTTCGCAAGCTCGACGATCTGGCGCTGCTTCGACAGGAGCATATTCGGCACCATGAGTTCCTGGACAGCAGTCTGGGAGATATTCCCTTGACCAGTACTCCCGCTGAGCAAGGAATCGATCTGCACACGTACAGCATCTGCGCTCAACGCGATCAACAAGAAGTCGGCACGGACGGCCTTAAGGTCAGGCGTCAGGCGCAGCGTCTTATCGCTCAACATCAACCGTCCGCGAGATCGGCCGACCAAGCACACAGTACCGACAAGATTACGCGCCCCATTCGCACGGGCCATGATCAAGTCACCTGGTCGGATCTCAAGGTCTTGTCGAGGAGTCAGCTCCCGGGGAAGGCGTTTAGATTCTTCAGGGCGGAAATAGCCTGAAGATACTGCACTGACACGCACAACACCCCATTCATTTATTCCTGGAGGTTCCGTGTCGCACGATGGACTCCAACCTGCTTCAATCCCCGAAAGCACAGACCCAAGCGAGACAGTCCGCTTTTTCGCTGAAACATCGACGGCAGATTCAATAACGTCAGACAAAATCGCTTTCCGAGCGGTCCTCTGCTTTTCAATCGACGCCGCGATGGCTCTCTCCTGCGCCGATACAGCCTCGATCACTTCGACAATCCGCCGCTGGTCGGGAATCGACGGCAGGGGAAATTTCAGAGATCCGAACCGTTCCCCGCCAAGATGGGCAATACTCGTTGTCTGCTTAGCGATAGCGGCGAAAACACCTGTCTCCAACCAACGCTCGAAGATCGCCTGTGCATACGACGAGAGCAGTTGACTGCCTGGGCGGAAACGAATCAAGGTGTTCTGGTAGAAGAAGCCGTCGGCGGACTCGTCACAAATTGCGCTACGGCCGACAAGATCGAGACTCTGTCCTTCGTTCAGCAGGATGTCGCCGGACTGGAGAGCGTAAATTTCCCGCTCGGCTGCACTGAACCCCATCGTTTTGACATCGGTGTAGTCGATGCGCCCTCGAAGTACATTCGCAACGCGGAGATAAGGAAACTGCCCCGCAGCCTCCCGACTCGCGGGCGAAAGCTGCTTTCCCATGCGCACGTCGCCGACTTCTCGCACGGGAAGCCACCGGATCTCTGTCTCAGTCGGCATAACCCAGCTCCCTCAAGAACCCGTCGAGCTCAGCCGCCGTCCGTTCCCGCTCCGCCCGGATCTCCTTCAGCGATACCGCGTACTTGTCGGTCCACAGCTGGTACGCGTCCACCAACTCCCGGCGGCGACGTACCACATGCCCGTCGAGCTTTCGCGCCAAGTCGTCCCGCAGCAGCTCCAGGACCACCCGACGCTCGGCCTCCGGGTCCTCCGCGAGTTTCTGCCGGGCGGCGGTGAGCCGGGGAGGCTCCTCGTCCAGCTTGGGCGGGTTGCTCGGCCACGGGAACCAGAACTCCGCCTCCAGCCGCTTGATCAGCGCGCCCGCCTTCGCGCGCTCCTTCTTCACCGCTGCCAGTTCGGCCAACTGCTCAGCGGTGCGAACGACTTCCTCGCCGTCAGACGCATCCGTGACTGCCCCGCTCGCGCCGTCCGCCTCCTCACCACCATCGCCGTCCTCCGATGACTCCGGCTGGGCGTTGAGTTCCTTCCAGCGGGCGTCCAGCTCCGCCTTGCGCTCATCCGCCTTCGCCAGCTGCTCCAGGAAGTCCGGGGCGATCGCCGCGACCACCTTGTGGTCGTACGCCTGCCGCCGCTCGGCTGCGTTCCGCTTCCGGACCTTCCGGGTCTTCGGGTCCTGCTCCGGGGCCAGCATCGTCTCGACGTTCTCGACCCAGCCGTTCAGGACGCCCGCGAAACCGTTCTCCGACAGGGCGAGGAGGTCGTACTTGGCCTCGTACCACCAGCCGGCCACCGCGCCCGCCAGTGCGTAACGGTCGAGGAGCCCGACGCCTCGCAACCGGTCCACGAACGACGTCATCAGCGAGCCGCGCACCGCCATCAGCGCCGCCTTGCGCTCCGAGGGGGTCAGCTCGGCCAGCCGCTGCGGGGTCGCCGCCACGGCCTCCAGCTGGCGTGACTCCTCATCCCACCACTTGTCGAACACGACCCGCAGCGCGTCCTCACTCGGCCGGGCCAGCTCAGCCAGCCGGTCCGCGTCCGGACGGTCCTCTTCCGGGAGGAAGTCCAGGTAGTCGGGGTCCACCGGGTCGCGCTCCGCGAACAGGTCCTCCAGCCGCACCCCGTACGCGTCCAGCAGCTCCCGTTTCGCTTCGATCTCCGCTCGCGGCACGCCGCCCAGCAGGTGCGCCCGCACATCCTGCGGTTCGGGCGGCGGGGTGTTGTCCACGTAGCGGCGGATGTTGAGGTTGTCGTCGTTGTCCCGCAGTTCCGCGCGGGTCACCACCCGGGAGAAGCCGGGCACCTCCGCGAAGTCACGGAAGGTGGAGACGATTTTCTCCGCGTGCTCCGGTAGCAGCACGTTCTGTGCCCGCTCCGAATGGAACTCGCGGTCCGCGTTGATGAAGAGGATCTTGCCGGCCCGTTTCGGTGCCGTCTCCCCGCTCCCACCCTGGCGGGCGGTGTCAGCTGTGGCCTCGTCCTGCCACCGCTTCTTGCCCGGCGGGCGCAGCACCAGGATGCAGGCCGGGATGCCGGTACCGTAGAAGAGGTTCGGGGCAAGTCCGATGACCGCCTCGATCGCGTCCTCGTCGAGCAGTTTCCTGCGGATCTCCTGCTCCCCGCCGCCGCGGAACAGCACACCGTGCGGCATGACGGTGATGACCATGCCGCCGCGCCCTTCCCGCTTGGTCATCCAGAGCATGTGCTGGAGGAACATCAGGTCGGCCTTGCCGCGCTCGCTGGTCGCCCCGTACTCCGCTCGCTGGGTGCTGTGCGCGAGGTTCTCCAGTTCGTAGTCCATGGAGAACGGCGGGTTGCTCAACACCCCGTCGAAGCGGTCCGCGTCGGACCTCGGCACATGCGCCGGCTCGGTCAGGGTGTCGCCGGTGGAGAGGTCGAAACGGGTGCTGACACCGTGCAGCACCATGTTCATCGTCGACATGATCCACGAGCCGCTGTTGGCGTCCTGACCGGCGAAGAACATGTCCGTGGAGTCGCCGCCGTGCTCCTCCACATACTCCTTGGCGTGGATGAGCATGCCGCCCGATCCGACACACGGATCGTAGACGCGCATCTTCTGCCGGGGGTCCAGCAGCTCCACCATCATGCGGACCACGGCGCGCGGAGTGTAGAACTCTCCGCCCTTGCGGCCGGCCGAGTCCGCGAACTCCTTGATCAGGTACTCGTACGCGGCACCGATGAGGTCCGGGAACTCGAAGTCGTCCGTCCGCAACCGGACTCGGCCGAAGTGAGCGATGAGCAGCCCCAGCCGGTGGTCAGCGAGCTTGGCCGCACCCGCCGCCGCGCCGGAACCACCGATACGGTTGAAGTCCAGGTGGTCGAAGAGGCCCCGGAGCTTGTGGTTCTCGCCTTCCAGGGCCTGAAGGGCGGGGCGCAGCAACTCCTCGTTGATGTTGTGGTTGCCAGAGGAGATCTCCTGCCAGCGGGCGGGCTTCGGGACGAAGAGCACGCCACGTTCGGTATAGCCGGCCTTCTCCTCCAGGTAGCCCTCCAGCAGCTCATCGGAGAGGCCCAGCTCCTTCGGCGCCTGCTCTCTGATCTGCTCCCGCGCGGCCTCGAACTCGTCGTTGGCCCGCTTCAGGAACAGCAGGCCGAAGATGTAGTCCTTGTACTCGGCGGCGTCCATCGTGCCGCGGAGAATGTCCGCGGCGGCGAACAGGTGCCGCTCCAACTGCGCGAGCGTGAGCTTGGCCACGTGACCGACTTCCCTACCTGCGACCGGATGTGACGTACGAACCCTACGGCGGCCGCGGGGTCCGTTGATAACCGTGCGACCGGACCGGTCGGCAGCGGTCAGTAGGAGGTGACACCCATGCCTTGCTCGACGAACTCGAAGACGTCCGTGTACGGGTCGCGCAGCACCTTCGGCACATGCGTGTCATGGGCCGCGTTCATTTTCTCGGCACGTTTCCTGGCATCCGCGTAGCTGCCCGGCGGGATCTGTTCGGGTAGTACCGCCTTGAGGTTCACGGCGCTCTTGGCGAACGGCAACCGCGCCGCCGCCATATCGCAGACGCCACCGAACGTGCCGGTCACCGACTTGTGGTGCAGCAGCCGCCACACCTCGAAGCAGGGGTGGGAGAAGGCGACCCGCACCCCGGCGTCCTCGGCCTGCTTCAGCGCCTCCTCCACGAGTTCGTGCTGGTCACGGTCGAACAGGCACCAGACCGCCGGCCAGTACGCCTTCTCCAGGCGGCTGCGCTTGGCCGCCCTGGTCTCCTCGCGCATCAGCCGGGTCGCGGCTTCGACGAGCTTGATCGGTTTGCGCTGTGAGCCAGGTGCCGAAGCGTTGGCGATACGGACCTCCACGCCGGTGGCACCGGCCCGCTCCCGAACGATCCGGATGTACTCGGGCTCGGTCACCCGACCCTCGGTGAAGACGTGCACGACCTTGCGGCGCCGCCCGGACCGATTCGCCGGCCCCAGCGAGTCCCTCCCCCTGGTACGCGCCATCAGCACCGCCCCGGCTCGAACTCACGTTCTGGCTCGTTGGCCGCCATCAGCCCTCGGGCGATCTGCCCCTCCAGGAGCGCGGGCACGGCACCGAAGGCGCCGGCCAGATACGACTTCATGAGGTCCTCGGCCTCCCCCGGGGAGGCCGCTGTCAGCGGATACAGCTCGGTCGCGCCGTCCGAGCCCTTCTCGGTCAGCCACACCTGCCCCGGCTCCAACAGGCGACCGCCGCTCGGGGTCGTCAGCACGGAAGGATCGTGCGAGGTGAAGATCAGCTGCGCGCCCCTGGGATTGGCCTGCGGCTCGTGGAACAGACGCACGACCTCTGCGGCGAACCGCGGGTGCAGGCTCGCATCCAGCTCGTCGACGAGAAGTACGGCTCCCTCGTCGAGCGCCGCCAGCAGCGGTCCGAGCAGCGCGAACCAGGAGCGGGTACCGAAGGACTCCTGCCCCCAGTCGAAAGCCACCTCCCCGGCGGCTGACCGGTGGACGAGCTTGACCTCCGGCCCCTCCCCGCCCTTCTGGACAACCTCCGCCCCGGTGATCCCGAGGTCGGCGATCCGCAGCAGCTCGGTGATGCGACGGGCGCGTCTGCCGGACAGCTCCTTCGCCGTGAACACCTCACGATGCTTGCGTTCGACCTCTGGGTTGATGAGCCACAGATTGCGACGGAACCAGTGGAAGAGCGGAGAGAGCTGGGGATGGTTGTCCGTGCCGGCAGTGGACAGCAGCAGAGCATTGGGGCGGGTGCGCCGCTCCAGCTGGGAGCGGTCCCTCACCCGATTGCCCGGCCACTGGTACTCCTTCTGGCGTGAAGCATCGCGGTCGAGCCATATCTGGCGGCGGCCCCGGGGGTAGCTGTGCAGCCACTCCGCCTCGACGCGTTCCGAGCCGAGCTCGAAGCCGTAGGTCCAGCGCACATCGTCAAGCGTTAGATCCACCTCGAAGAAGCTCGGCTCGTCACTCACCTCGGCATCCAGGGCGAAGGGAACCCGTACGGTGCCGTCGTACGAGGCCCAGCGTCCGTAGGAATTCAGCACCGCGTTGCGCATGTCGGTCAGGGCCGCCAGTACGTTCGACTTGCCCGAGGCGTTGGCTCCGAAGATGCCGACCAGCGGAAAGACGTCAACCGACCGGTCACCAGCCAGTACCAACCTGCGCGCCACTGCGCTGGGCTCTGTCGCGCCAGGCTCGTCAGGGACGGCTTCCTTGAGCTCAGGCACACCGCTGCCGGGCTCCTCGGCAACGGCTCTACGCGCGCCGGACTCGTCACCGGGTGCGACAAAAGTGAGCTCGTGTTCGTCTCTGAGCGAGCGTACGTTCGCCAGGCGGAACCGGAGCAGCACCTGTCCCCCTCTCTGCCTTCACCGCCTAATGCCGGCTTCTGCGTCAGCGTAACCGCCCGTGGCGCGGCCGGCTCGGTCCAACGGTGACCCGACTTCGGAGCGTATCGGTCATGACCGACAGTCGGGGGCTTCCAGCATGCGATGAGAGTGCTGGGTATGACGCGGCCGGAGGAATCCGCAGCGGAGGTCGGCTCCCTTTCGATCCACCCACCGAAGCGGCGGCACATCTCGTTCTCGGCGAAGACTGCACCGCTCGCGGAGCTGCTCCGCACCGTATTCGACGCATGGGCATCGCACACATGTGCCAGGTTGTGGCCGTCAGTGACGGCACGGTAAAGAAGCGACATCTCCGAGGTCCTTCCTAAACCTCGGCAGGCTCACGGCAGCAGATACGGCCCCTCCCTTCGTTGCCGCAACCTCCCGCTACGGTCAGCGGGCGAGCGTTCCTGCCTCGACGACGAAGGCAGCCAGGACGGGCATGACAAGCATGATGCGCCGGCGTCATGCGGTCGACCCACGGACCTGGGTCCGCACTACGGCCTGCGGCCACCGCACGATCTTCAGGAGTCCACACCTCCCGGTGATCTCGCGGTGGCCGTCTCTCTTGCGAGCTGGCTCCTCAACGCGGTTGCGGCGCCGAGCTCGCGTGTCAGGCGGTGAAGCCGCCGTCGACGTGGATCGACGCTCCGGTGATGTACGCCCCGTCCGCACTCGCCAGATGGGCGACGGTGCCCGCTATCTCGGCGGCTTCCGCATAGCGGCCCACAGCCGTGAAGCCGGCGATCACCTCCGAGTTCGGTCCGTCAGCAGGGTTGGTTTCCGTGTCGGTGGGGCCGGGATGCACCAGGTTGACGGTGATGCCACGCGGACCGAGTTCCCGGGCCAGGCCCCTCGTCATCCCGGCCATGGCCGTCTTGCTCATCGAGTACAGCGCCAGTCCCGGAAAGACCGCACGCTCACCGACGTTGCTGCCGATGTTGATGATGCGGCCGCCCTGGCCCATGTGTCGCGCTGCCGCCTGGGACGCCGCGAACGGCGCCCGGACGTTCACCGCCAGGGTGCGATCGATCTCTGCCGACCCCAGGTCTTCGAGTGGGCCGACGAGGAAGACGCCGGCGTTGTTGACCAGGATGTCGAGTCTGCCGAACATCGCGACGGCCTCGTCCACGGCGGCGGTAACCGCCTCGGGGGTGGCGCTGTCGGCCTGGACGGCCAGTGCCCGGCGCCCTTCGGCCTCGATCTGCTCCACCACCCGGGTGGCGCGTTCCGCGCTGTTCTCATAGGTCAGCAAGATGTCGGCGCCCTCTTCGGCCAGCCGTAATGCCACAGCGGCTCCGATCCCCCGGCTGCCGCCCGTGACCAGGGCCACGTTTCCTTCAAGTCGGTTCATGACCTTGAGCATTGCTCGCACCAGCGCCGGAAGCTGGCGAGAATCCGACCCGGCGTTCGACCTCCGGGACGGCAGCGACCGCTCCGATCACGTGAACTCACGGATGCCGGAGGTGAGCTGTTTCTCGAACCAGTGGTGGGCATAGGGCTCGTCGTTGAAGGCCGGGACCTCGGTGTACCCGCTGTCGCGGTACAGACGGGTGGCCGCTTCGAGGGCCCGGTTGGTGTCGAGGCGCACCAGATCGCTGCCGTGCCGGGTGGCACGCTCCTCAAGTTCGGACAGGAGGCGCCGGGCCAGGCCCAGCCCGCGGGTCCGGGGGGAGACCCACAGCCGCTTGATCTCGGCGGGGGCTCCCGTCGTCAGCTTGAGCCCGGCACAGCCGACCGGATCGCCGTGCAGCCGGGCGACGAGGAACAGGCCGAGTGGCGCACGCAGTTCTCGCGGGTCGGGGAGCAGGCTGTTCGCGGGGTCGAAGCCCCCCTCGATGAGCCCCTGCAACTCGGCGGCGTAAGCCCGCAGACAGTACGCGGCGTCCGGGTGGTCGGGGTCGAGCACTTCCAGCGAGACCACCGATGCGGTCAGCAGCCGCTCGACCTCCGCCATGGCCGAGGTCAGCTTCTCCCGCTGCCGGGTGTCGAGCGGGTCGAGGAGCGATGCGGCCAGTGCGTCGCTGCGGTCGTCGAGAAGCGCGCGCTCCTTCCGCCCGGCCTCGGTGAGCCGTACGGTGCGCACCCGCCGGTCGCCAGGGTGGGGCTCGACGGCGACCAGGCCGTCGCGCTCGAGCGCCCGCAGCAGCCGGCTGACGTAACCGGAGTCCAGGCCGAGTCGGGCTCGAACGCTGCGGACGTCGTCTGTGCCCTCGTCGCCGATCTGCCAGAGCAGCCGGGCCTGCCCGTAGGGGCGTGCACCGCCCAGATAACGGTCTTGCAGCACTCCCACGCGCTCGGCGACCGTCCGGTTGAAGCGCCGCACCTGTTCTACCTGCTCCCCAGTCATTCTCTGACTTTAGTCAGGTAATGACTGGGGAAGTAAAACGGTCACCGCGAGGCACCCCGTAGCCCCCGCCCAGCGCGGAGCAGCGCCGACCGCCTTCTGGCCGAACAGCTCTGCGGAGGTCACGGGAGTCGGGCGGTCGTTACGGGCGTCCTGCTCGGTGCGACCCGCTGGGCCGTCGAGTTGCCGGCGCGGACATCCTCTCCGTGGAGTTGTGCTCACCGCAGCCGCACCCGGGCATGGACGGACCCGGCCGGGTTCGAGCCCGCGGCCCGGAAACGCCGTGCTGGCGGTGTCCGTGTCCGGCGCGGGACCACCGATCCGTGTGGATGCCCCACCGCACCCCGGAACCCCGCTCAGCTGTGGAAGGCAAGGTGGGAGGGAAGTGGCGGCCGTGGCCCAGCTCACGCCCTTGAGCTCCGTTCCTGGCAGCCGTCCCCGGTGATTCGCTCAGGCTGCCGGTGTCCCTGTCACGGCCTTCGCCAGGCGCACCAGCCCGGGGAGGCGGCGATGCAGGGAAGCCGGTTGACCCATCCCGTCGAACTGCACGATCAGCATTTGGTCCCGCAACCACCAGCTGACCAGGTCCTGTCGCACAGTCAGCTGGTGGACCTCATCTGTCACGAGCGCGCGGGCGCGCTCCATGTCGCGCGAGACGATCTCGTAGCGGCGGTCGAACGGGGCGCCCTCCTGTCCCGCCGGGGGACGGCCGGTCTCCCGGGGGAGCACACGCATCTTCGGCGCGTCCCCGATGTGTTGCACGGGCCGCAGGTGGACGAGGACGAGAGAGGCCGCGGTGACTCCCATCCCCCATCGCCTCCACGCTGGTGGCCCATATATCGACGTCGTCGGTACGCCGGTGAACCGCCATCAGGAGCCGTAGACTGCCACGGGTGCTGCTCTTACGCACCGGCTTCGGGAGGTCCGAGGGATCCTCGATGATCCGCCAGCCGGCTGCCGCTGCTCTCGCCTTGCGTACTTCATCCGCTTCCTTGGCGGCCTGGCTCAGGCGCCGCATCTTCGGAATCAGGCAGACCAGGACGACGGCGGATATCAGGAACACTGTCAGAACCACGATGCCGATGGTGACCACCACATACAGCTGCCCGATCTGCCGAACCCCCACCCCGAGCCACCGCGTGAGTACGGTCTGTGGGCAGGGCCCCTCGTGATGGAGCCTGTGCCGACCTGAAGTTCGCTGGTGCCCCTGCCCCGGGGACACCCAGGGCCGCTACTGGGTGCGGGGGCCGGGCACCTCTTCACTGACGTGAGGCGCGCCGATGGCCGCCGCCGGGTGTGGAAGCCACATCACCAGCATGGGACTGGGCCTGTCCGGCGAGGGGACGCCTCCACGTCTCGGTGCGGGGACTTACGGTTTGTGCGTTACCCAGAGCAGTTCCGCCGGCCAGCGGTGTGCCCAGTCGGGCGGGTCGGTTTCGTTGTAGCCATTGGGGGTTCCGAGTTCGGGCCGCGGCTCGATGAGGTCGTCGATGATGAGACCCGCGCCGCGCAGGACCTTGACCCAGTCGCCGTAGGTGAGCTGATAGCTGGTCGCGCCGTCGCCTTCGGCGATGGTGTTCAGCCCGAAGTAGTCCTGCTGCAGCGTCGTGGTCACGCGGCTGGCGGCTTCGTCGTAGCAAGCTTCGAACCATGGGCTGGCGACGTTGAACACCAGGCGCCCGCCTCGGCCCAAGACACGTGCGGCCTGCGGGACGGCCAGGTGCGGGGGCGCCCAGCTGAGCCCACCGAAGTCGCAGAACACCAGGTCGAAGCTGTCGGCTGCGAAGGGGAGTTGTTCGGCGGCGCCTTGCACTAGCGCATAGCGGGCCGCTCCCATCGCGCAGGCTGCTGCGTCGAGTTGGGCTTCGGACAGGTCGAGCCCGACCACGGTGGCGCCCTCGGCGGCGAGCGCCCTGGACCACTGGCCGGCACCGCAGCCGAGTTCGAGGACGCGCTTGCCGGTGACGTCGCCCAGGGCGTGCAGGTGCGCGTCGGGGATGGAGTACATGCCCCACAGCCGGGGTGTGGCGCCGATTCTCGGGTCGTGCCTGTGCTGGTAGGCGCTGCTGATCTGGTTCCAGAGCCGCCGGTTGGCGGGGATGCTGTCCACGCGCCGACTCCAGCACTGCCTGCCGGGGCGGTCAACACGATTAGGGCACTGTCCGGCCCTCGCCCGGTCCGGCCCTGGCTCGGACCGTGTTCCGCCGGGGCGCCCCCTGGTGCTGTGACCGGGAAGGTTCACCGGCTCGCGACGCCCGGCACGGCTCCTCGCCGCGCTGTCACATCACCCGAGTACATCCAGTACCCGAGTGGTGCTCCGCCTTGCGATGTTCCTCCACCGCCCTGAACGGGCGTGGGAGGTGCCCCCAGCACCGGACGCCGCGAGCTTCCCGGCAGACCTTCCCGGTCACAGCACTGGCAGTCTCTCCTCAGCGCGGTAGTTCCTCGCCGCGGATCCGCTCGGCGGCCTCGGCGTCCTCGGCATCGACTCTGGCCGCCTCATCGAGCACACGCGGCAGGCTTCTGGCGGGAATCACCACGGCCCCCGAGGAATCGGCGAACACGTAGTCGCCCGGGACCACGCAGACCCCTGCGACTTCGACGGCGACGTTGGCCGCATAGGGCATCACCGTGTCTCCGCCCCAGCGGGTGGCCTCCCCTCGGCACCACACCGCGAACCCATGTGCCCGGAGCTCGTCGAAGTCACGCAGCCTTCCGTCCGCCAGCACACCGGCCAGCCCGTGGTTCGCCACCCTGGACAGCTTCGTTCCCCCGCCGTGTGAGGCATCGGGGTATCCCCCGCTCGACAGGACCAGCACACACCCGGCCGGGGATTCTCCGACCGCCTCGTAGAACAGGTCGGTGAATCCGGCAGGGGACTCCTCCAGGTCGTCGCGGTACGGCAGGTACGCGATGGTGACTGCCGGCCCGAAGAGCGGCCGGCTGGGATCAGGACTGGTGAGGCCGAGGATGGCGCACGGTGGCCGTGGACTCGCCCCATCGCGTCCGTCAGCGCCGCACAGTCGAGATCTTTCGCTTTCGCCGCGAAGTCATCGTCTCTCGCGCCACTCACATCGTCCTCCGCGTCGAGATACGTGCGTCTCGGCTCGCGGAACCATTCCGCCGGCGGCGGGTGCGGGGGGTCACGACGGATACCGATCGTTCCAGCGGCCGGGGTCCTGCTCCAGCGCGCCGCGGTCCCAGCCGCCGCGTTCGGCGGCAGCCTCATAAGTGGTCTGCAGGAAGCGCAGCAGATCGCCCTCGGGATCGGCAGCGGTCCGAACGGCCTCGTACGGCAGCAGGAACTCACCCAGATCCGCGCTGAAGGAGGCGGCTTCGGGAGAGACCGGGTGCTCGGCGAATCCATCCGGTGCCGGATAGGCATAGGCGTAGAAGGCGCCCTCCTCTCCTCCCCCGGGCCAGAATCCGCAGCTGCTCAGTTCACGACTGTAGGCTTCCCTCATAACCCAGTCGCCGAGGTGGGGAGCGCCACCGGGATGGGGCGGCGCGCTCCGTCCCGAGAAGCGCGTGCAGGCCAGGTCCATGCTTCCCCAGAAGAAGTGCACCGGGCTGACTTTTCCCATGAATCGGGCGCGGAACCTGGTCATCACACGGTAGGCCTGTAGCAGCTGCCTCCAGAAAGCCTGCGCCGCGTCGGGATCGTACGTGGCGTGCTCCAGGTCATCGGCGAATTTCACCGCTGGCTCGACCTCGTTCGGATGCGGCTGAATCGCCGCCTCGATCCCCAGTTTCCCCAGCGCCCCGAGCACCTCCGCATGGAAGTCGGCGACCGACCGGGACCGCAGCGCGACGCTTCGGGCATCGCCGCCACTGGTGCGGATGTCGAGCCGCTGGTCGAGGAAGTCGAACTCGATGTCGAAAATTCCCGAACGGTAGGGAACAGCCGAGGTGGTCAGTCCTCGGGGGCTCACATGGAGGCAGACCTGCCACCAGTGGTTCACCATCGGCGCGTGTTTCAGCTGGATCTTTCCGATGATCTGGGTCCACAGGTGCAAGGTGTCCCGCGTCTCGGTCCAGTCGGACACCCGTAGCCGTGGCCAAGCGTCCCGAGAAGCGACTACCTGCTGTGTCACGACTTCTCCTCCCAGCTCGCGGGCTTCACCGGTGTTCGGGGTTGGGCTGGTCGGGGCGGCAGCCCGCGTCCCATTCGGTGCGCTGGTTTCCATAGACGGGGATCCCTCCCGCCCGTCGCAGCATGGCGGCCACGTGCAGGAGGTTGTAGGTCATGAACGTGGTGTTGCGATTGGTGAATTCGTTGTCCGGGCCGCCGGAGCCCGGGTCGAGATAGGAGGGCCCGGGTCCCGCTTCGCCGATCCACCCGGCGTCGGCCTGAGGGGGGATGGTGTAGCCCAGGTGTTGCAGGCTGTAGAGCACGTTCATGGAACAGTGCTTGATACCGTCCTCGTTACCGGTGATCAGGCATCCACCGACGCGCCCGTAATAGGCGTACTGGCCGGCATCGTTGAGCAGACTCGAGCAACCATAAAGCCTCTCGATCACCCTTTTCATCACCGAGCTGTTGTCGCCGAGCCAGATCGGGCCGCTGAGCACCAGGATGTCGGCGGCCAGCACCCGCTCGTAGAGTTCCGGCCAAGCGTCATGAGCCCAACCGTGCTCCCGCATATCCGGCCACACCCCGGTCGCGATGTCGTGGTCGACCGCCCGGACGACATCCACCTCCACACCGTGTCGGCGCATGATGCCGGAGCTGAGTTCGACAAGCCCGTCAGTGTTACTGATCTCGGGAGACCGTTTGAGGGTCGCGTTGATGAACATGGCGCGGAGCCCGTCAAACCGAGGTGGTGCTGCCGCTTCCCCGGATTCATTCATTGCTCACCACCTCAGGTGGCCGTCGAACATGAATTACCGACCGGTGTGGTCAACGATTCCCAACCGCCACCAGCGGTCTCGGGCCGCTGTCCGCGGGCCTCCTCGGCCCCACGGCCCCGACACGCCGTCACACGCCGCGTTACGCAGCCCCACGAGGACGGCGCCGATACCGGCACCTCGATTTCCCGAGCCTCAGCTCCTGTCCTAGCAGGGTGACGCACCTTCCCCCCGCCGGCAACCGGGACGGGTCCTGGGCTCCACCCGTACCTCGAAGGCCACATGCCGCGACAGCGCACCCCTCGACCGCCCCTGGCACCGCCGCCCGCAAGGAGGGCCGGTGTCGCCTCAAGGCAACCGTGCGGACGCCCTCCCGAACGCACCCGCCGAAGCGGTACATCTCCCCCGATCCGCGAAGAAGGTGCCGCTGCCGGAGCGGGCTCCGCACCGTACTCGGCGCACGACCTTCGCACGGGTGTGCCAGGCTGTGCCCGCCAGTTGCCGAAGCGGAAGGAGAGGGCGAGTGCCCGCGCCACAGCTGACACGCTCGCATCGGATACTGATCGGCGTCGTCGTGACAGGGGCGACGGTCATCGCGGCGATCGGCTTCGCCGGTTCCTACGCCGCGGTCCGCGATCTCGCCGAACAGAAGGGCTTCGGCGCCTTCTCCCCCTTCTTCCCGATCGGTGTCGACGCCGGCATCGTCGTACTGCTCTCCCTCGACCTCCTGCTGACCTGGATCCGGATCCCGTTCCCGCTGCTCCGGCAGACCGCCTGGCTGCTGACCGCCGCCACCATCGCCTTCAACGGCGCCGCGGCCTGGCCCGACCCGCTCGGCGTGGGCATGCACGCCGTGATCCCGGTGCTCTTCGTCGTGTCCGTGGAAGCGGCCCGGCACGCCATCGGCCGGATCGCCGACATCACCGCGGACAAGCACATGGAGGGCGTACGGCTCTCCCGCTGGCTGCTCGCCTTCCCCTCCACCTTCCGGCTCTGGCGGCGGATGAAGCTGTGGGAGCTCCGCAGCTACGAAGAGGTCATCAGGCTGGAACAGGAGCGCCTCGTCTACCAGGCCCGGCTGCGGGCCCGCTACGGGCGCGCCTGGCGCCGCAAGGCGCCCGTGGAGGCGATGATGCCGCTCCGGCTGGCCCGCTACGGCATACCGCTCGCCGAGACCGCCTCGGACGGCCTCGCCGCCGCCGGCATAGAACCGACCCGCTCGACGACGCCCGCGCTCCCGAGTGCGGACCTCCGGAAGGAGGAGCCACCCGCCGCCGAAGCGCCCCCCGCCATCGACGCCGCGGACGCCAAGCCGCAGCCGCCGGCCGCCGCGCAACCGGAAGCCGGGCACACCGAGCCGGAGCAGCAGCCCGCGCCCGAGGAACCACAGGAATCCCGGGTAGCCCAGGAACCGCAGGCAGCGCAGGAACCACAGGCAGCGCATCCCGTACCGGCGGCTCCGCCCGAGCCAGGATTCGCCCACCCGGACGAGCTGCCCACCGATCCGGCGCAGGTCACCGTCCCCGTCGGCCCCGGCCGCCGGCGCAACCTCGGCAGCGCCCACCCCACCCCGCTACCGCACCAGCGCGCGGAGGACTTCGAGGCGGAGAGCGAAGAACTGCTGACCGCCCCGGGGCTCCCCGACGACATGCCGCTGGAGGACGCGTACTTCGGCGCGTTCCGCCGCTACACCGGCGAGCACGGCGACTTCCCCAACGCCCGGCAGTTCGCGCTCTACCTGATGGACCACTACGGCGTCCGGGGCCGCACCGGCGGCCCGCTGAGCGAAGCCACCCTCCGCCGGTACCTACGCGCCTTCAAACACCGCTACAGCACCGAGCCCGAACCCGAGCACATCCCCTGAGAGCAGCCGCCGGTGGGCGCCCGACCAGACCGACCGGACGCCCACCAGCCCTGTGCAGGCGCTCAGCCGCCCAGCAGCTTCCGCACCCGGTCACTACCGACCGCGAGCAGCAGGGTCGGCAGCCGCGGCCCGGTGTCCCGGCCCACCAGCAGCCGGTAGACGAGCACGAAGAACGCCCGCTGGGCGGCCTTCAGCTCGGGCGTCGGCTTGGCGTCCGCCGGGAAACCGGCACGCAGCTTCGGCACCCCGTACACCAGCGTCGTCAGCCCGTCCAGCGACCAGTGCTCGTCCAGACCGTCGACGAGCATCCGCAGCGATTCGCGCTCCTCGGGACCGATCGAGCCGAGCAGCTCGGCGTCCGGCTCCTCCCGCACCCTGGTCCGCTGTTCGGCCGGGACCTGGGTGGTGATCCACTGCTCGGCCCGGTCCAGCCGGGGCCGCGCCTCGTCCAGCGAGGTGATCGGGTCCTGCGGGTCGAGCTCCCGCAGGATGCGGAGCGTCTGCTCGGTGTGGCCGGTGGTGATGTCCACCACCGACGCCAGCGTCCGGTAGGGCAGCCGGCGCGGAGTCTCCGGCAGCTCACCGGCGGCCGTCCGGGTCGCCCTCCGGTAGGCGGCGGCGTCGGCCGCCAGCGCGGTGCCGTCCGCGACCCGCCGCCTCAGGGCGTCCCACTCGTCGTACAGCCGCTGGATCTCCTGGTCGAAGGCGATCTTGAAGGACTGGTTCGGCTTCCGGCGGGCGTACAGCCAGCGCAGCAGCGGCGCCTCCATGATCTGGAGCGCGTCGGACGGGGTCGGCACCCCGCCCTTCGAGGAGGACATCTTCGCCATGCCGCTGATGCCGACGAAGGCGTACATCGGCCCGATGGGCTGCTCGGCGCCGAACACCTCGCGGACGATCTGCCCGCCCACCACGTAGGAGGAGCCGGGCGAGGAATGGTCGACTCCCGAGGGTTCGAAGGCGACCCCCTCGTAGGCCCAGCGCATCGGCCAGTCGACCTTCCAGACCAGCTTGCCGTTGTTGTACTCGGAGAGCAGCACCGTCTCGGTGTGGCCGCAGGCGCAGCTGTACGAGAGCTCGGTGGTCTCGTCGTCGTAGCCGGTGACGGTGGTCAGGTCCCGCTCGCAGGCCGAGCAGTACGGCTTGTACGGGTAGTAGCCGGCGGCACCGGCGCTGCCGTCGTCCTCGGCGGCAGCGCCCGAGCCCTCCGCCGCCGCCTCGGCGGCAGCGGCGTCGGCGGCGTCCAGCTTGCCCTGCTTCTGCTGCTGCTTGCCGGCTCCGGCGGCCTTCTTGGCGGCCTGCTCGCCGGGGCGGTCCTTGGTGCGGTAGCGGTCCAGGATCGCGTCGATCCGGCCCCGCTCACGCATCGCGAAGAGGATCTGCTCCCGATAGGCGCCGGTGGTGTACTGCAGGGTCTGGCTGATCGGGTGCACCTCGACGCCCAACTCCAGCAGCGCCTCGACCATCGGGGCCTTGAAGTGCTCGGCCCAGTTGGCGTGGTCGCTGCCCGGCGGGGCGGGCACGCTGGTCAGCGGCTTGCCGATGTGCTCGGCCCAGGAGGGGTCGACACCGGCCGGCACCTTGCGGAAGCGGTCGTAGTCGTCCCAGGACAGGATGTGGACGCAGTCGTGGCCGCGCCGCCGGATCTCGTCCGCCACCAGATGCGGGGTCATGACCTCGCGCAGGTTGCCGAGGTGGATCGGCCCGGACGGGCTGAGGCCCGAGGCGCAGACGATGGGTTTGCCGGGCGCGCGGCGCTCCGCCTCGGCGATGACCTCGTCCGCGAAACGGGAGACCCAGTCGGTCTCGGTGCTCTGAGCCACGGTCGGCACTTCCTCTTCCTTCTCCGCTACTTCCCTTACTTCCCTGCCGCACGGCAGAGGGGTTCGACCCGCCCATTGTCCCAGACGCTCCACCCCCGTTTTCCCGCTTGAGGGCCGGTGGGGCCGCCATGGGATACTGGGCTCCCATCCGATCGGCACCCAACGGAAACGGCACGCACCCATGGCCTCGGTCCCTTCGCTAGCCGCCACGGTCCACCAGCGCGTCTCGGACGCCCTTTCGGCCGCGCTGCCGGAAGCAGGCGCCACCGACCCGCTGCTGCGACGTAGCGACCGGGCGGACTTCCAGGCCAACGGCATGCTGGCGCTCGCCAAGAGACTGGGCCGGAACCCTCGGGACCTGGCGGCGAGCGTGGTCGACCGCATCCCCACCGCCGCCGCCAACTCGGACCCGGACGCGGTGATCGCGGCCATCGAGGTGTCCGGGCCGGGCTTCCTCAACATCACCGTCGCCGACTCCGCGATCACCTCGACGCTCGCCGCCCGCGCGGCGGACCCGGAGGGCCGGCTCGGCGTGCCGTACGCGGCGCAGCCGGGCACCACGGTGATCGACTACTCGCAGCCGAACGTGGCCAAGGAAATGCACGTGGGCCACCTCCGCTCCACCGTGATCGGGGACGCCGTCGTGCGGCTGCTCGAGCACCGCGGGGAGAAGGTCATCCGGCGCCACCACATCGGCGACTGGGGCACCCAGTTCGGCATGCTCATCCAGTATCTGATCGAGCACCCGCACGAGCTGGACCACGACGCGGACACCGCCTCCGCGAGCGCCGAGGGCGAGGCGGCGATGGCCCGTCTGAACCGGCTGTACAAGGCCTCGCGCGCGCTGTTCGACACCGACGAGGAGTTCAAGACCCGGGCCCGCGACCGGGTGGTGGCGCTCCAGTCCGGAGACGAGCGGACCCGGGAGCTCTGGCACAAGATCGTCGACGAGTCGAAGATCTACTTCCAGGGTGTCTACGAGCAGTTGGACGTGGAGATCCGGGACGAGGACGTCGTCGGCGAGAGCGCCTACAACGACGCCCTCCAGCAGGTCTGCCGGGACCTCGAGGAGAGCGGTGTGGCCGTCCGCTCCGAAGGGGCGCTCTGCGTCTTCTTCGACGACGTGAAGGGTCCGGACGGCAACCTCGTGCCGCTGATCGTGCAGAAGAGCAACGGCGGTTTCGGGTACGCGGCGACCGACCTCGCGGCGATCCGCGACCGGGTGGCGAACCTCAAGGCCGACACCCTGCTCTACGTGGTGGACGCACGGCAGGCGCTGCACTTCCGGATGGTCTTCGAGACCGCCCGCCGGGCCGGCTGGCTGCCCGAGGACACCGCTCTCCAGCTGGCGTTCGGCACCGTGCTGGGCAAGGACGGCAAGCCCTTCAAGACCCGTGAGGGCGAGACCGTCCGGCTCGCCGACCTGCTGGACGAGGCCGTGGAGCGGGCCGCGGTGGTCGTGGCGGAGAAGGCCCCGGAGCTGACCGGGGAGGAGGTCGCCGAGCGCGCCGCCCAGGTCGGCATCGGCGCGGTGAAGTACGCCGACCTGTCCACCTCGATGTCCCGGGACTACGTCTTCGACCTGGACCGGATGGTCTCGCTCAACGGCGACACCAGCGTCTACCTCCAGTACGCCTACGCCCGTATCCAGTCCATCCTCCGGCGGGCCGCCGCCCAGCAGAACGCTCCGGAGCCCAAGCCCCACCCGGAGCACCCGCTGGCACCGGCCGAGCGGGCCCTGGGCATGCACGTGGACGAGTTCGCGGAGACCGTCGCCTCTGTCGCCGAGACCTACGAGCCGCACAAGCTGGCCGCCTACCTCTACCAGCTGGCGCAGACCTTCACCACCTTCTACGACCAGTGCCCGGTCCTGAAGGCCGAGGGCGGTCCCACCGAGGTCGAGAACCGCCTCTTCCTCTGCTCGATGACCGCCCGCACCCTCCGACAGGGCATGAACCTGCTCGGCATCCGGACGCCCGAGCGGCTCTGAGCTGGGCGGGCCCGCCGGGGGTAGGCTCACGGTAGCCGTCCGGGCACGGTGCGGAAACGCGCGGTGCCCGGACGGTGCCGGCGCTCCCCCTCCCCTACGAACAGCGAGCACCCCTTGACGTCCTCGGTCCTCCTCGATCTCGAACCGCTCACGGCCGAGCGCTTCGCCGCCATCGAGCGGCGGGTCGCGTCCCTGCTGCACACCACCGCCGACGTAGTCATCACCCAGGGAGAGGCGCTGTTGCCGCTGGAGGCCTGCCTGCGCGGCGCGGCACGCCCGGGCAGCACCGCACTGAACGTGGTCACGGGCCCGTACGGCCAGACGTTCGGCGGCTGGCTGCGGGACAGCGGCGCCACGGTGGTGGACCTGGAGGTGCCCTACCACACGGCCGCCGCGCCGGAGCAGGTCGAGCGTGCGCTCGCCGAACACCCGGAGATCGAGCTGGTCTCCCTGGTGCACGCCGAGGCCGCCACCGGGAACACCAACCCCGTCGCGGAGATCGGCGCAGTGGTCCGCAGCCACGGCGCACTGCTGATGCTGGACGCGGTGGCCTCGGTGGCCGCCGAACCACTGCTCACCGACGAGTGGGGCGTGGACCTCTGCGTCATCGGCGGCCAGAAGGCGATGGGCGGCCCGGCCGGAGTGTCGGCCGTCTCGGTGAGCGACCGCGCCTGGGACAGGATCGCGGCCAATCCACACGCCCCCCGCCGCTCCTACCTGTCGCTCCTCGACTGGAAGGAGCGCTGGATCGACGCCGGCCGCACCGCCCTGCCGCACGCTCCGGCCCAACTGGAGATGCTCGCCCTGGAGGCGTGCATCGACCGGATCGAGGAGAGCGGCGGCCTGGAGGCCTCCTTCGCCCGCCACCTGGCCGCCGCGGCGGCCACCCGGGCCGGGGTCACCGCGCTGACACCACCGGCTGAGGCGGGCCTGCGCCCGTACGTCCCCGCGGACCGGGACGCCGCCCCGGTGGCCACCACCGTTCGGGTCCCGGAGTCGCTCGACGCCCGCGAACTGGTGTCGTCCGCGCTGGCAGCAGCCCAGGACGGCTCCCCCGCCCTCCCCCTGGCGGCCGGCGGCGGCGCACTCGCGGGGGAGATGCTCCGGGTGAACCACTACGGCCCGGACGCCTCCCCCGGCAGTGTGCTCCGCGTACTGGCCGCGCTCGCCGCCGCGCTCCGCTCGGCCGGTGTCCCCGCCGACCTGGACGCCGCCTCGGCAGCGGCCGAGAGCATCTGGTCGCCGGACCAGTAGCACCCCCACCGCGCGCCCCGGTGGATTCTCGACCGGGGCGCGCGGCGATCCGATCGGTCACATGACCATGCGGAACCACGGGTACTCGGCGGCGGCGAGTTGACCCCGCCGGCGTTTCACGCACACGTCCACGCCAGGCCGGGCGGCGCCCCGTTGAGGGAAACGAGGTGAGCATGGACATCGTCGGAGAGGTCCGCGAGGCAGTCGTGACCATCCCAGCCGGCAGCGTCGCCTCCTACGGAGATGTCGGGGAACGGATCGGCGCGGGTCCACGGCAGGTGGGGCGCGCGATGAGCGTTCTCCGCGACGAGAACGTGCCCTGGTGGCGTGTCGTCCACGCGGACGGCACACCCGCGATGTGTCACAGGGGTCAGGCGCCTCGGTTGCTGGCCGAGGAAGGCACGCCGATGCGTGGTACGCGGGTGGACATGGGACGCGCACGGCACCGGTGGGAGCCGCCCGAAGCATCAGCGTCGTAGACGTGTCCCCCAGGCCGGGGGTGGCATCGGCCGAAACAACGGATTCCCGCCGATGCACCGCCCGCGTCCAGCCCGCGTCCAGCCCGCGGAAGTGCGCCCCACCGCTTTCGGACAGGGCGTGCACGAGGGGGGCGCCGGGGCCGGCGGGCCAGAGACGGCGGGAGGGGACGGGGCCGGAGGGGGCGGGGGTGCCGGGACGCCGCCGTGTATTTGCGGGGCGAACGGCGGGAGAGCCGACGGACCGGCCCGCACGGCCCCGTAAATAGACGGTCGCGGCACCCCCGCCCCCGCAGGACCCGGCCCCGCACAGACAGAACAGCCGCGACCCCGCAGGACCCGTCCCCGAGCCCTCAGCCCCCGTCAGCCACCGTCAGTCCCAGCCCCCGTCACCGCACCGGCGGGCCCCCCTGCTACTCGCCGCGCGAGAGCCGCAGGGCGACCTCCGTGGCCCAGTAGGTGAGGATCACGCTCGCCCCCGCCCGCTTCGCACCCGTCAGCGACTCCTCGATGACCCGCTCCCGCTCCAGCCAGCCGTTGGCCGCCGCGGCCTCGATCATGGCGTACTCGCCCGAGACCTGGTACGCGCCGATCGGCACGTCCACCGTGTCCGCGACCCTCCGCAGCACGTCCAGGTAGGGCAGAGCGGGCTTGACCATCACCATGTCCGCGCCCTCCGCCAGGTCGAGCGCCAGCTCGCGCAGCGACTCCCGGGCGTTGGCCGGATCCTGCTGGTAGGTCTTGCGGTCACCGGACAGCGATGAGTTGACGGCCTCCCGGAAGGGGCCGAAGAAGGCCGAGGCGTACTTCGCGGTGTAGGCGAGGATCGAGACATCCTGGTGGCCCGCGCCGTCCAACGCCTCGCGCACCACCCGCACCTGGCCGTCCATCATGCCGCTGGGCCCCACGGTGTGCACCCCGGCGTCGGCCTGGACCCGCGCCATCTCGGCGTACCGCTCCAGCGTCGCGTCGTTGTCCACCCGCCCCCGGTCGTCGAGCACGCCGCAGTGGCCGTGGTCGGTGAACTCGTCGAGGCACAGGTCCGACATGACGACGAGGTCGTCGCCCACCTCCGAGCGCACGTCCCGGATCGCCCGCTGCAGGATGCCGTCCGGGTCGGTGCCGGCCGAACCGGTCCCGTCCTTCTCCGCCTCCTCCGGCAGGCCGAACAGCATGATGCCGCCGACACCCGCCTCGACCGCCTCAGCGGCGGCCTTCCGCAGGGTGTCCCGGGTGTGCTGGACGACCCCGGGCATCGAGCTGACCGGCACCGGCTCGCTGATGCCGTCCCGGACGAACGCCGGAAGGATCAGCTCCGCCGGGTGGAGCCGGTGCTCCGAGACCATCCGGCGCATCGCCGGGGTGGTCCGGAGCCGACGGGGCCGGGTGCCGGGGTGGTTGCCGTAGACACTCATGAGGTGTTGCGCCTCCTGCGCGATCCGGGACGTCGCTCGCTGGGTCTGGTCACCGGCTCACCTGCCTCGACGGCCGCGGCCCGCCGCTTGGCGCCGAACTCGGAGAGCGCCTCGGCGAGCCGGAGCACCGACGGCTCGGGGGAGAGCACGTCGACCCGGAGTCCGTGTTCCTCGGCGGTCTTGGCGGTGGCCGGCCCGATACAGGCGATGACCGTGACGTTGTGCGGCTTCCCCGCGATCCCGACGAGGTTCCGCACCGTGCTGGACGAGGTGAAGAGCACCGCGTCGAAGCCGCCGCCCTTGATCGCCTCCCGGGTCGGGGCCGGCGGCGGCGAGGCGCGCACCGTCCGGTAGGCGGTGACGTCGTCGACCTCCCAGCCCAGCTCGATCAGGCCGGCCACCAGGGTCTCGGTGGCGATGTCGGCGCGCGGCAGGAAGACCCGGTCGATCGGGTCGAAGACCGGATCGTAGGGCGGCCAGTCCTCCAGCAGGCCGGCAGCGGACTGCTCACCGCTGGGCACCAGGTCCGGCTTCACCCCGAAGTCCACCAGCGCGGCCGCGGTCTGGTCGCCGACCGCGGCGACCTTGATCCCGGCGAAGGCACGGGCGTCCAGCCCGTACTCCTCGAACTTCTCACGCACCGCCTTGACCGCGTTGACCGAGGTGAAGGCGATCCACTCGTAGCGCCCGGTGACCAGGCCCTTGACGGCCCGCTCCATCTGCTGGGGAGTGCGCGGTGGTTCGACGGCGATGGTCGGCACCTCGCTGGGCACCGCCCCGTAGCTGCGCAGTTGGTCGGAGAGGGACGCCGCCTGCTCCCTGGTACGCGGCACGAGCACCTTCCAGCCGAAGAGCGGCTTGGACTCGAACCACGCCAGCCGGTCGCGGTCGGCCACCGTACGGCCTCCGCCGACCACGGCTATGACCGGGCGGGAGCCCTCCGGTGAGGGCAGCACCTTCGCCGCCTTCAGCACCTGGGCGATGCTGCCCAGGGTGGCGGTCCAGGTGCGCTGCCGGGTGGTGGTGCCGGCGACCGTGACGGTCAGCGGCGTGTCGGGCTTGCGCCCGCCGGCGACGAGCTCCCCGGCGACCGATGCGACCGACTCCAGGGTGGTGGAGACAACGGCGGTCGCCTGGCTCACGCCGATCTCGGTCCAGCAGCGCTCGGAGGCCTTGGCGGCGTCGATGAACCGGACGTCGGTGCCGTCGGCCGAACGCAGCGGCACGCCCGCGTAGGCGGGGACGCCCACCGCGGTCGCCACCCCCGGCACGACCTCGAAGACGACGCCCGCGTCGGCGCAGGCGAGCATCTCCTCGGTGGTGTCGGCGTCCATCCCCGGATCGCCGGCCACGGCACGGACCACCCGCTTGCCGCCCCGTGCGGCCGCCATGACAAGATTGACCGCACCCGCCAAAGTGGGCGTGTCCACGATGGTTGACGGCTCGTCACGTTCGGGCTGCCCGGGGATGTCCACGCCTGCGCGGGTGTGCGGGCGCACCGTGTCGAGCACCTGCGGATCGGCCACGAGCACATCCGCATGGGCCAGTGCCTCCACGGCGCGGAGCGTCAGCAGTCCGGGATCACCCGGTCCGGCGCCGATGAAGGTGACCTGCCCGGGGGAGCCGGGCTGTGCGGGTCGAAGTTTCGCGGTGGGGCTCAAAGTGCTCGCTCCCCCATCAGACCGGCCGCACCCTTGGCGAGCATCTCGGTGGCGAGTTCGCGACCGAGCGCCCGGCAGTCGTCGGGCGACGAGGGCACGGGACCGGTGGTGGACAGCTGTACCAGGGTGGCGCCGTCGGTCGTGCCGACGACGCCGCGCAGGCGCATTTCGGTGAATACCTGCCCGTCCGCCTGGAGGTCGGCGAGGGCACCCACGGGTGCGCTGCAGCCGGCCCCGAGGGTGGCGAGCAGGGAACGCTCGGCGGTCACGGCGGCCCGGGTGTACGGGTCGTCGAGTTCCGCGAGTACGGGTGCGAGCGGGGCTCCGTCCACGGTGTGGTCGGTGACGCACTCGACGGCGAGGGCGCCCTGGCCGGGGGCGGGCAGCATCGCGTCGAAGGGCAGCTTCTGGCTGGCCTCGTCGAGCCTGCCGACCCGGCTCATCCCGGCGGCGGCGAGCACCACCCCGTCGAGTTCCCCGGAGCGCACGAACCCCAGGCGGGTGTCGATGTTCCCGCGGATCGGCACGGTCTCGATGTCGATGCCCAGGTTGCGGGCCCAGGCGTTCAGCTGGGCCATGCGGCGCGGCGAGCCGGTGCCGATCCGCGAACCGCTGGGCAGCCGTTCGAAGGTCAGGCCGTCCCGGGCCACCAGCACGTCCCGCGGGTCCTCCCGCACCGGCACGGCGGCCAGGGTCAGCCCCTCGGGGTCGGCGGTCGGCAGGTCCTTCAGCGAGTGCACCGCGAAGTCGATCTCACCGCGGAGCAGCGCGTCCCGCAGTGCGGAGACGAAGACCCCGGTGCCGCCGATCTGGGCGAGGTGCTCCCGCGAGGTGTCGCCGTAGGTGCTGATCGCGACCAGTTCCACCGGCCGACCGGTGAGCTCCCGCACGGCCTGGGCGACCTGCTCTGACTGGGACATGGCCAGTTTGCTGCCCCTGGTGCCCAGTCGCAGCGCACCGGCGGCGGTTCCGTCTCCGGCGCTCGGCGAGCTACTGGTGTTGCTGTTGTCGATGCTCATGCTCGCTCCCGTTCAGAGTCACCGCTGTCGGCCCGACTGACGGCTGCGACCGTCTTCGGATCGAGGTCGAAAAGTTCCCGTAGGGCATCCGCGTACCCGGCGCCGCCGGGCTCTCCCGCGAGTTGCTTGACCCGCACGGTCGGCGCGTGCAGGAGTTTGTCGACCACCCGGCGTACGGTCTGGGTGATCTCCGCGCGTTGCTTCTCCCCGAGGTCCGGCAGCCGCCCCTCCAGGCGGGCCATCTCGCTCGCCACGACGTCGGCCGCCATCGTCCGCAGGGCCACCACCGTAGGCGTGATGGTCGCCGCGCGCTGGGCGGCGCCGAAAGCGGCCACCTCCTCGGAGACGATGCCCCGCACCCGCTCCACGTCCGCGGCCACGGCGCCGCCCGCCGGCTGTTCCCCGGAGGCGGGGTCCACCGCGGCCCCCTGGGCGCCCGCGGCCGTCGTGGTTTCGGCCAGCGTCTCGATGTCGACCAGCCGCACGCCCTCGATGCGGTGCACCGCGGCGTCCACGTCCCGGGGCATGGCCAGGTCGAGCAGTGAGAGGTGGACCGGCGCGGCCCCCTCCGACTCCGCGGCGAGCGGCTCCGGGCGCTCGCCGAGCGCGGTCCGCACATCATCGGCGGTGAGCACCACGCCCGTGGCACCGGTGCAGGAGACGACGACATCGGCCAGCGCCAGCTCGGCGGGGACCTGCTCCATCGGGACCGCCCGCGCGGTGAGACCGGGCTGCGCCTGCTCGGCGAGGGAGCCCGCGAGCCGCTGGGCGCGGTCCAGCGTGCGGTTGGCCACCACCAGCTCGGCGATGCCCACCCGGGCCAGCGTGGTCGCGGCGAGCGAGGACATCGAGCCGGCGCCGACGACCAGGGCCCGTTTGCCGCCGGCCCAGCGCTCCACGTCGGCCCCGGCGGCGAGCGCCTCCAGGCCGAAGGTGACCAGGGACTGGCCGGCCCGGTCGATACCGGTCTCGCTGTGCGCCCGCTTGCCGACCCGCAGCCCCTGCTGGAACAGGTCGTTGAGCAGCCGGCCGGCGGTGTGCAGCTCCTGGCCGAGCGCGAGCGCGTCCTTGAGCTGACCGAGGATCTGCCCCTCGCCGACGACCATCGAGTCCAGGCCGCAGGCCACCGAGAAGAGGTGGTGCACCGCCCGGTCCTCGTAGTGGACGTAGAGGTAGGGGGTGAGCTCGTCCAGGCCGACACCGCTGTGCACGGCCAGCAGGGTGGACAGTTCGGCGACCCCGGCGTGGAACTTCTCCACGTCGGCGTACAGCTCGATCCGGTTGCAGGTGGAGACCACCGCGGCCTCCGCCACGGGCTCGGCCCCGACCGCGTCCTGCAGCAGCTTCCCGCGGGCTTCGGAGGCCAGCACGGCGCGCTCCAACACACTCACCGGAGCACTGCGGTGGCTCAGGCCGACGACCAGGAGACTCATGCCGGCATCACGGCGGGGACGTCCCCCTCTGGTCCCTTCCGACCGTTGTCGTCCCCGGCCGCACCGCTCTCGCCGGCCGCACCCTCGCCGCCGTCCTCACCGGGTACCGCGGCGTCGACGACCACGGGCTCGGCGGCGGCGCGGACGGCCGCCTCGGCGGGGCTCTCCTCGCCGGCCTTGCGCTGCTCATGGAACGCGAGGATCTGGAGTTCGATCGAGAGGTCCACCTTGCGGACGTCCACCCCGTCCGGCACGGAGAGCACGGTCGGCGCGAAGTTCAGGATGGAGGTGACCCCGGCGGCGACCAGTCGGTCGCAGACCGGTTGCGCGCCGCCGGCCGGAGTCGCGATGACACCGATGGAGACGCCGTTGTCGGTGATGATCGTCTCGAGTTCGTCGGTATGCCGCACCGGCAGGCCGGCGACGGTCTTGCCGGTCATCGCCGGGTCGGCGTCTATCAGGGCGGCGACCCGGAACCCGCGGGAGGCGAACCCGCCGTAGTTGGCGAGCGCGGCGCCGAGGTTACCGATACCGACGATCACTACCGGCCAGTCCTGGGTCAGACCGAGTTCCCGGGAGATCTGGTAGACGAGGTACTCGACGTCGTAACCGACCCCGCGGGTACCGTACGAACCGAGGTAGGAGAAGTCCTTGCGGAGCTTGGCGGAGTTGACGCCGGCCGCGGCGGCGAGCTCCTCCGAGGAGACCGTGGGCACCGAACGCTCGGACAGTGCCGTGAGCGCACGCAAATACAGTGGTAGCCGGGCGACGGTGGCCTCGGGGATCCCTCGGCTACGGGTCGCCGGTCGGTGAGTTCGGCCAGTTGCCACGGTGCTCCTGCGGGTAGAGCGAGGCTGTGGGCGGCAGCAGGTGAGCGGACCGCCCCGTCCCCCGAAGGCTATGCCTTTGTGAACGTGTGCACAAAGATGGTGTCCGTTTTGTCCAGGCAAAGTGATGGGGGTCACGTGGCCGGATCGTGTCACCGTGGAACCGTCCGCGGGACCATGCCGTAGCCCTGCCGGCGGCCGCAAAACACTCACTCTCCCTATGCCACAGCGTTCCCGGACGAACGCAAGACACCTGTCGATGGTAGTTGAATCAGCCACCTTCCCCATCCGAGCGCGAGAACCGGCCAGGCACAATGTCGACATGACCCGATGGCCGCGCCGCAACCGGCGCAAGAACCCCGCGGACCACACCGTGACCCTGATCGCCAAACCGGGCTGCCACCTCTGCGACGACGCCCGCGAGGTGATCACCGCGGTCTGCGCCGAGCTGGGAGCGTCCTGGGAGGAGAAGGACATCTCCCAGGACACCGAACTCCACCGGCGCTACTGGGAACAGATCCCGGTCGTCCTGATCGACGGCGCCCAGCACGACTTCTGGCGGGTGGACCCCAAGCGGCTGCGGACCGCGCTCGGCGGCTGACGGCCGCCGGGGCGCGCCCGCCCCCGTCTCGCCGTTCCCACCGCCCCGAACAGACTGGCTATGCTCGCGCCATGGCCCGCCCGTCGCACGACCGTCGCCCTGACCGGAACTCCTCCGGGGCGCCTCACCGATGGGGATGGCTCACCCGGCGCGACCGCCAGGCCCCCTCCCCCCGCAGCGTGCTGGCCGGCGAGGCCGCCGCGGAGGCCGCCCGCCGGGCGTCCCGGGAACGCGGCCTGTCCAGGAAGGACGCCGAGCGGGAAGCGGCCGACGGGGAGTTCCCGGTGGCCGGCGACCCGCTCGCCGCCGCCTTCTTCGACCTCGACAACACGGTCATGCAGGGCGCCGCCCTCTTCCACTTCGGCCGCGGCCTCTACAAGAGGAACTTCTTCGACACCCGCGAACTCGCCCGCTTCGCCTGGCAGCAGACCTGGTTCCGGCTGGCCGGGGTCGAGGACCCGGCTCATATGGCGGACGCCCGGGAGAGCGCGCTGTCGATCGTCAAGGGCCACCGGGTCTCCGAGCTGATGTCGATCGGCGAGGAGATCTACGACGAGTACCTCGCCGAACGCATCTGGCCCGGCACCCGGGCGCTGGCCCAGGCGCACCTCGACGCCGGCCAGAAGGTCTGGCTGGTCACCGCGGCCCCCGTGGAGACCGCCACGATCATCGCCCAACGGCTCGGACTGACCGGAGCGCTCGGCACCGTCGCCGAGTCGCTGCACGGCGTCTACACCGGCCGGCTGGTGGGCGAACCGCTGCACGGCCCCGCGAAGGCCGAGGCGGTGCGCGCCCTGGCCGCGGCCGAGGGGCTCGACCTCTCCCGCTGTGCGGCCTACAGCGACTCCGCCAACGACATCCCGATGCTCTCGCTGGTCGGCTACCCGTACGCCGTCAACCCGGACGCCCGGCTGCGGAAGCACGCCCGGGAGCACGGCTGGCGGCTGCGGGACTACCGGACCGGCCGGAAGGCCGCGAAGGTCGGCATCCCGGCGGCCGCCGGGGTCGGGGCGCTGGCCGGCGGGACGGCCGCGGCGGTCGCCCTGCGCCGCCGGCGCCGCTGATCACTTCGCCCGGCGCTCGCCCGCCGACGCGCGCCCCGGCCCCGCCGATATCCGCTGGCGCCCGCTCCCACCCCTGGTGCACTCCGCAAAACGGACAGAGATCGCAACAAAGCGATCAACAACGCCTCGGTGTTCGAGGCTTGATCGGTCATCAACCCATAAGGGTCGGGACCTAATCGACGATTTGGGCAACTGACTGTAGCCCTGTCTACACAAAGCGTTATTCTCCTCAGACGCACTCCGGGACTCTTCAACCCCCACAACGGGTGAACGGTTCCGTACTGCACACGATGGAAGTTCTGCCTCTGGGAGTCCCGTGTACCCACACGTCGGGGTTGACGCCTCGGGCCTGGCCACGCTCCGCGCAGCGGTCTCCGGCTCTCTGCGCGGTCTCGTCCCCTCCGCGTACGCCGTCCCCGCGCTCGCCGTGCCCACCACTGTCCCCACCCCTGCCGGCTCTGCCTACGCCCTCGCCGAGAGCGCCGCGGCGGTGACCAGGCGCTCACGCGCCGCCGGACCGTCCGCTTCCACCAGCAGCGCCGCCCGCTCCTCCGCCACCCGCCGGGCCCCGGCGGACAGCGACAGCCGCCGCATGATGGACCTGGTGGAGCGCGCCCAGTCCGGCGAGGCCGAGGCCTTCGGCTGCCTCTACGACCAGTACGCCGACACCGTCTACCGGTACGTCTACTACCGGGTGGGCGGGAAAGCTACGGCCGAGGACCTCACCAGCGAGACGTTTCTGCGCGCGCTGCGCCGGATCGGCACCTTCACCTGGCAGGGGCGGGACTTCGGGGCCTGGCTGGTCACCATCGCCCGCAACCTCGTCGCCGACCACTTCAAGTCCAGCCGTTTCCGGCTGGAGGTGACCACCGGCGAGATGCTCGACGCGAGCGAACTCGAGCGCAGCCCCGAGGACTCGGTGCTGGAGTCCCTCTCCAACGCCGCCCTGCTGGACGCCGTGCGACGGCTCAACCCGCAGCAGCAGGAGTGCGTGACGCTCCGCTTCCTCCAGGGCCTCTCGGTCGCCGAGACGGCCCGGGTGATGGGCAAGAACGAGGGCGCGATCAAGACCCTCCAGTACCGCGCGGTCCGCACGCTGGCCCGGCTGCTCCCCGAAGACACCCGCTGAGCTGCCCCGCCGCTACCGGCCAGCTCCGTCGCCCCCGCCCCAGGGCTCCACGATCCCCAACCCTCCGACCCGACCACCACCCCCGGCCCGGGGAAAGCCACCCGCTGCCCCGCACCCGACCGCAGACACGTAGAGTGTTGGCCCCAACACATTAAGGTCGGATCATCACGCATGCGTAACCCGGCTACGGAGCCGCTCGTTGAGCGCATTGCAGGCTCCCACCCAGTCACGTCTCTCACTCGATCGAGTGGTCATACCCCAGGCGTGCAACCTTCCCTAACCATCAGGGGGTCGCAGGTGATGAGGAGAGGAGGTGCCGCCCGTGATCGGATCCGTACCGGCGCGCCGGCGGGCGAACGCCTTCGCCGAAGCCCTGGAGCAGTCCGCCCAGGAGCGCACGGCCGAGCGGACCGACCCGCCAACGGGGGCCCCCGAGACTGAGGAGCCCTTCGAAGGTCAGGGCAGACTGTCGGCCCTGGCGAGGGAGCTCGGCGAAGTGCCGACCCCCCAGCTGGATCCCGAGGTGAAGACCGTCCAGCGGGCCCAACTCGTCGCGGCGATGGAGCAGTTCTTCGCCGAGGGCGCCCCTCGGGTTCCCGAGCAGGCGCCGCGACCGGAAGCGCCGGAGCGCCTCGCCCCGCTCAGCCGGCTGCGACCGCGTTCCCGATGGGCCCGAGGGCTCGTGGCCGGCGGACTCACCGCCGGCGTGGCGGCGGGCGCCTTCGGCGGCGTCGCGGCAGCCAGTTCCGACGCGCTACCCGGTGACTCGCTCTACGGCTTCAAGCGCGGCATAGAGGACGTCAGGCTCGGACTGACGAGTTCCGAGGACGACCGCGGTGAACTCCTGCTCTCCCGGGCCTCCACCCGGCTGCAGGAGGTACGGCAGCTGATGGAGCGCCGGCAGTCGGCCGGGCTCGACGAGAAGTCGCTGGGAGAGATCCGGCGCGCGCTCGCCGGTATGCGCCATGACGCCTCGGAAGGGCACCGCCTGCTGCACGAGGTCTACGAGCACAAGGGCTCGATCACCGCGATCGAGAAGCTGAACGCCTTCAGCTCGAAACACCGCAGCCGTTGGAGCCGACTCCGTGAGGAACTCCCCGCGCAGCTCACCGACGTCCGCGACGGGGTGAGTTCGGTCTTCGAGGCCATAGACCAGGAGGTCAGACCGCTCAAGTCGCTGCTGGCACCACGGCCCGAAGAGGACGGGACCCCGCACACAGGGGTCGCCGGAGCTCCGAACTCCCTACCCAGCCACCTGGAAAACCCGGGCGATCGGGAACCGACGGTGAGCAATCCGCCCGGCGGCCAACCCGAGGACGCCGACGGTACTCCGGAGCCGGCGGAGTCCGGCCGATCCGGCAAGGGCCTGATCGGTGGCGCCGGCGACCTCCTCCCCTCGCCCCCGGACGTCGAATCCGACGCTCCCGGAAGCGAAGAGAAGGCCGGCAAGTCCTCGGAGACCACGGTCACCCTGCCTCCGCTCCTACCGGGCCTGCTGCCCAGGCTCGGACTCGACGCTCAGGACTTCGAGTAGCGCCTCAGGAGTAGCGGCCGCGGCTCACCGGAAGAACCCGAGCCCAGACGCGCCTTCCGCCGACGACCGAGCAGTCAACGGCGGGGGCGCGTCTTCATGCCGCAGGAGCAAGGCCGACAAGAGCACCGATCAGCCGCTCCGGAACAGCTCCCAGGGCCCTACCGCCGAGCGGGCCCGCCAGCAGCCCAGCGCCGCCGCCCGCCCAACTCCCGCGAGCGACAAGGCGTCCTGGCGGGGGGGGAAAGAGTCCGTCCGCGGCGCTCCAGTCGCAGTGGTCGCCGCCCCGGACCGACCGGCCCCTACCCGCCGCCTTCTTGCCGGCCACTTGCCGTGTCATCCGACACAACAACGCCGCCCCCACACCTTTCGGTGTCAGGGCGGCGCCGAAAAACACGCTCAGAGTCGTGCTTACTTCTTGTTGCGACGCTGAACGCGGGTGCGCTTGAGAAGCTTACGGTGCTTCTTCTTCGCCATCCGCTTGCGCCGCTTCTTGATGACAGAGCCCACGACTACCCTCGCTCACTTCGATTCTCTCCCCCACCCAGACTCGGTGAGAGAGGCCCACGGTGCGGGGCGTCCGAGCCCACACGACCTACATCGGACCAGACTACCTGCCAGCGCGTGATGGGCGTAATCCGAGGTGCCATTGGACGGCTGTCCGAGCCACGGATTCACCCCGGAATGCCCCGGTGTGTTCAGCCTACGGTGGCGGGACGCCGCAGGAGCGACCAAGAAGGGCGCCCCGATACCGACCACAGCCCGACGGGTGGCCGACAAGCGCGGCGAGGCAGCGACGTTGCCGTCACGCTCCCGCCGGGGGTCTCCCGAGGCGCCCCTGACTGCTCAGGCCGTCTCCACCCCCACGTACGAGATCCGCAGGTACTCGTGGACGGCCTGCTCCGGGACCCGGAATGACCTGCCCACCCGGATCGCCGGCAGATGACCGCTGTGCACCAGGCGGTACACGGTCATCTTGGAGACTCGCATGACCGCGGCGACCTCCGCCACGGTAAGGAAAGCAACCTCGCTGAGAGGCTTGTCGGCAGCAGTCATGAAAACACCTGACCTTCCGCACAAGACGGGTACCGGCTTCCCCTCCGGTGACTCCTCGTCGCCATGCGCTCACCACCAGATTAGAGGCGGGCGGTACGAGTGGGGAAGAGGAGTGACCAACAGCCAGCTAATGTGACAGACGGCCTGATTGAGTACATAGCGAGCCGCTGACCGGGGACGTGCGGGCCGGCACCGTCGCCGAGGGGGCGAACGGCCCCGCTGCGGCCGCACTGGCGGACCGGTTCCGACGGCCCCTCAGTGCAGCGGCAACAGTCCGTGAGAGGGGAAGACTTCGCGGCGTGTGGCCAGGATGGCCTGGTCCAAACGGTCGGCGGGGTCGTAGCCGTCGTCCGGAAGCTCACGCCAGCGCGGCCGGAAACCGTCGGTCATCCGGGAAGGCGCCGACTCCCGCGTCCGGGCGTACACCTCACGCCGCCACGGCTCCGGCGTGTCGCCCTCCGGATCCAGCCCGACGCCGGCCGCGATCGCCACCAACTGGGTCCAGGACCTCGGCACCACATCGACCACCGCGTATCCGCCGCCGCCCAGAGCCAGCCAGCGACCTTCCGCGTGCTCGTGGGCCAGCTCGTGGCACTGCTCCTGTACGACGCGCTGCGCGTCCAGGCTCACCGCCAGATGCGCCAGCGGGTCCTCCATATGGGTGTCGGCCCCGTGCTGGGTCACCAGTACCTGCGGGCGGAAGGCCCCCAGCAGCTGCGGTACCACGGCGTGGAAGGCGCGGAGCCAACCCTCGTCACCGGTCCCGGCCGGCAGGGCCACGTTCACCGCGCTGCCCTCGGCGCCCTCGCCTCCGCTCTCCTGCGGCCAGCCGGTCTGGGGGAAGAGAGTGCGCGGATGTTCGTGGAGCGAGATGGTCAGCACCCTGGGGTCCTGCCAGAACGCCGCCTGCACACCGTCGCCGTGGTGCACATCGGTGTCGACGTACGCGATCCGCTCGGCCCCCAGCTCCAGCAGACGCGCGATGGCCAGCGCCGCGTCGTTGTAGACGCAGAAGCCCGAGGCCGCCCCGGGCATCGCGTGGTGGAGGCCGCCGGAGAAGTTCACCGCATGGCTCACCCGGCCCCGCCAGACCGCCTCGGCGGCCGCCACGGACTGCCCGGCGATCAGTGCCGAGACCTCGTGCATCCCGGCGAAGGCCGGGTCATCCTGAGTGCCGAGCCCGTAGCTGCCGTCGGCGAGGGAAGGGTCCGCGGACACCCTTCGGACCGCGGCGATGTAGTCGGCGCGGTGCACCAGCTGAAGCGTGGAGTCACCGGCCGGGGGCGCGGCGACCACCTCCAGCGCCTGGTCCAGGCCGTACGCCCGCACCAGACTCATGGTCAGAGCGAGCCGTACCGGGTCCATCGGGTGCCCCGCGCCGAAGTCGTATCCCGTCAGCGCCTCGTCCCACATCAGCTGTGCACGACCGGTCATGGTGGCCACGCTATCGGTACAGCAGGCTCGGCAGTTCGGTCATCTCCGCGAAGAGGCTGTGCGCCGATGCCAGAGCGGACGGTTCCGTCATGCCGGTGAACCCCAGAGTCCGCATTCCGGCGGCCCTGGCCGCCTGCACCCCGAGCGGGCTGTCCTCGATCACCACACATCGCTGCGGGTCCACTCCCATCGCCGCCGCGGCGTGCAGGAAGAGATCGGGCGCCGGCTTTCCCCGGTTCACGTCCTGCGAACTGAAGATGGTGTGTTCCGCGAAGCGTTCGTAGAGACCGGTCTTCCGCAGTGCGACCCTGATCCGCTGGTGGCTGCCGGAGGAGGCCACGCAGAACGGGACGCTCTCGGTCTTCAGCGTGTCGAGTACCTCGGACACTCCTTTCACCGCGTGGAGTTCCCGCTGGAAGGCTTCGAAGACCCGGCTGTGGAAGACGTCGTCGAACTCTCCCGGGAGCCGTCGGCCGGTGCGTTCCCAGACGAGGTCGTGGATACGGTGGACGGCTCCGCCCATGAAGTCCCGAACGGACTCCTCGTAGCTGGTCGGGTGACCGAGTTCCGTGAGGTACTCCGCGAGGACCCTGTTGGAGATCGGTTCACTGTCGACGAGAACGCCGTCGTTATCAAAAATGACCAGGTCATAGCGCAAATGTTCTGCACCCCCCAGACACGGGCCGAAGGCTGACCGGTCATGCTCCGTGGAACAGTCCTCGACCAGCACGGCTGATGGACCACAACGCAAAAAGGGTCTTGGGCCCGGGACCACACACCCACATGT
>NZ_BBZK01000006.1:5656-399220 GCF_001748085.1 Streptomyces sp. TP-A0874 | reverse complement strand
TAGTTCTCAGACTGCAAACAACTGGTCTGGCGAACTTTCTACTTAACTGAAGAGTGTGCTTGTTCGCCTGGCACCGCCGACCTCCGTGTGACGGAGAAGGCTCAATGGTGTTTCGGTGGTTATAGCGTTAGGGGAACGCCCGGTTACATTCCGAACCCGGAAGCTAAGCCTTTCAGCGCCGATGGTACTGCAGGGGGGACCCTGTGGGAGAGTAGGACGCCGCCGAACAATTTTTGAAGGACCCCTGGTCCCCAGCGTTCATGCTGGGGACCAGGGGTCCTTTTGTTTTTCCCGAAGCGCGTGGGTCGGGTACCTGCGTGAGAATGAAGACGAACTGCGCTAGCCGCAGACGGAGGAGTCACTCGATGTCTACGAACTCGCCGGAAGATCGACCTGACCGGTCAGAGCGTCAACCGAGGCGCCAGGACGGTGGTGACCGACGGGGATACGGGGGCTCTTCGGCGCGGAGGGACCGAGGAACCGAGCACACTCAGCGGAGCGGAAACGACGGCCGGCGCGGGTTCCGGCGTGACGACCGCGACCGCGACCGTGATCGCGGGTTCCGGCGTGAGGATCGGGATCGCGATCGCGGGTTCCGGCGTGACGACCGCGATGGCGGTCGGAGCTTCCGCCGCGACGACCGTCCTGACCGGCGGTATGAGCCCCGGGGAGAGCGGCGTGACGATCGGTCGCATGGTGGTCGGGATGGCGGGTTCCGGCGTGAGGATCGGGATCGCGACCGTGGGTTCCGCCGTGACGACCGCGAGGGAGACCGTGGGTTCCGCCGCGATGACCGCGGCGAACGCAGGTGGGACAAGCGAGAAGGAGGAGGCGGTCGTCCCCAGGACACCCGGCGGGAAGGGGAGCGTCCCGGATACCGGCGTGACGACCGCCCTGACCGGCGACCTTCTGAGCGCCGTGAATGGCGTGATGACCGCCGTGGGGGGCGCGGTCCGGAGGGCGCCGGTGAGCGTGGCGGGTTCCGCCGCGACGACCGTCCTGAGCGGCGTTATGAACCCCGGGGCGACCGCCGCGATGACCGCCGCGACGAGCGGCGCGACGGCTACAGGGACGACCGCCGGCCGGATGGCAGGCCCGGCGGCCGGGAGGGCACGCGCGGTGAGTTCCGCCGTGATGACCGTCGTGACGGCCGGCGAGGCGAATTCCCCCGGGGACGCGGGCGGTCCGACGACCGCGGCTACCGGAGGGACCGCGACGACCGTGGGCCGCGCCGGCCGTACGGCCAGGGCCGTGGTCGTGACGACCGGTCCGGTGGCGGCGGCTACGGGGGGCGTGGTGAACGCGACCGTGAGCCGCTGAAACGCCTTCCGATCCCGGAGGACGTGACGGGGGAGGAGATCGACCGCGACGTACGGCAGGAGTTGATGAGCCTGCCGAAGACCCTGGCCGAGGACGTCGCGAAGAACCTGGTCATGGTCGCCAAGCTTCTCGACGAGGACCCCGAGCGGGCGTACGCCTACTCCAAGGTCGCCCTGCGTCTGGCCTCCAGGGTCGGTGCGGTCCGTGAGGCGGCGGGTTTCGCCGCCTACGGGATCGGCAAGTACGCCGAGGCGCTGGCTGAGTTCCGGGCGGCCCGGCGGATGTCGGGTAGCGCTGAACTGTGGCCGCTGATGGCTGACTGCGAGCGGGGGCTCGGCCGCCCGGAGCGGGCCCTGGCGATGGCCGGTGAGCCTGATGTCAAGCGCCTCGACAAAGCCGGGCAGGTGGAGATGAGACTGGTCGCCGCCGGCGCCCGGAGGGACATGGGGCAGGCCGAGGCCGCGGTGGTGACCTTGCAGGGCCCCGAGTTGGCCTCGCACTCCGCTCAGCCCTGGACCGCGCGGCTGCGCTACGCCTACGCGGACGCGCTTCTCGCGGTGGGCCGCGAGGAGGAGGCTCGCGAGTGGTTCGCCAAGGCGTTGGAAGCGGACCAGGGCGGCGTCACCGACGCCTCGGACCGGCTCGCTGAGCTGGACGGGGTGCAGTTCACCGATGCTCTGGCCCCGGACGCCGAGGAGGCTGCTGACGGGGCCGCCGTGGCCCGGGAGGCGGACCGGAGCGGGGACAAGGACGAGGAGAGCGCGGCCGAGAAGGCGGTGGAGCCGAACGCGGACGTCCAAACGGACGCGGAGACCGGTGCGGGTCCCGAGACCGAGCCGCTTCCGGAGGCGGAGGAGGGCGCCGACCGGATGGGGGAGGAGGGCGCCGACCGGGTGGGGGAGGAGGAGCCGGTGCAGCCCGAACCTGCCGACGGCTCTGGTGCCGCGGAGGCCGACGCCCGTGGCTCCAGGGAGGCCGGTGGCGCAGGCTCCACCGAGGACGGCGGCACAACGCCCCCCTCGCGGGGCTGAACCCTTCGGGCTCCTCGGCGGTGTGCGGTGGTTGGCGGGTGCGGCGAAGGCAGAGCCCGCCGCCCCGCGCACCGGCCGGAGGGCGGTCTACTCCAGGCGGAGGCTTCGGAGCACCAGACCGGTGGCGGGTTTCGGCCCGAAGGAGGTCGACTTCCGCGGCATGGTCACGCCTTGTTGGGCGAGCTCTCGGACGACCTCCTCGCGTACCGGATGCATCAGGACGGCTGTGCCGCCGTGGAGTCGCGCCTGTTCGACCGCGGCCGCCGCATCGTGGATGTAGCCGATGTGCTCCGGGCTGTCCGGGATGTGCCAGAGGTGCTCCAGGAGGACGCTGTGCAGCACCGTGGCGTCCAGGGTGCGCCAGGCCTCCGGGCGCTCCTCCGGGACGACGCGCTTGATGAGCGTCTGGTCCGGCTGGTCCAGGAGGTGGAAGGCGCCGTCCGCCCCGGCCAGTACGAAGGCGTTGCCGGACTGCTCCCGGGAGGCGAGGGCCAGGGCTTCCAGGGCCCGATCCAGGTCGCCGTCGAGGCGGCGGGTGCGGAAAGCCCCGCCCAGCGCGCTCAGTGCCGTGTCGGTGGGGAGCCCGCGCAGCAGCCGGTGGATGGCCTTCACCTGCAGGGGATAGCGAGCGCTGTCCACCAGCAGCACCAGACCGTAGCCCCAGGGGACCGAGTCGGCCGGGTGCTCCTCCCACAGCCGGAGGTAGGTCGCCCAGCGGTGGTGGCCGTCGGCGATCAGCGCCTGGCGGCCGGCGAGGTCGTCTTCGACCTCGGCCAGTTCGGCGGGGTCGGAGACGGACCAGAGCCGGTGGCGGAAACCGTCTTCGGTGACCGTCGACAGCAGCGGGATGCGCTGGACTGCGCGTTCGACCACCGCGTCGGCGCCCTGTCCGCTCTCGCCCCCGCGGTAGGAGAGCAGCAGCGGCTCCAGGTTGGCGGCCGTCTCCCGCATCAGGGCGGCACGATCGGCGACGACCTCCGCCATGACGTCCTCGTGGGGCAGCACCACACCCGCCTCGGCCGGGCTCAGGCGGAGTGCGCCGATCAGGCCGCGCTGCAGCACGTCCTCCGAGCGCTGCTCGTACACGTACAGCGCCGGCCGGGGGTCCGTCGCGAGCACGCCCTCGTCGAGCCACCGGCGGAGGGTGTCCGCCGCCCGCCGGTTCCGGTCCGCCGCGGAGTCCGCCTGGGGGAGGATCAGCCGGACGATGTTGTGGGGGTCCGCTGTCTCCAGGTGGCGGAGACCGTCGGGGCGGACCACCACGTCGTACGGGGGCGAGGTCACGGCCGAGAGACTTCCCACGCGTTCCGGGACATAGCGCACTCCGTGGAACGGTTTCAGTCGCAGACCGTCGTCGGCTGGCCCAGATCTGGTCATCCCCGCATGCTATGCCGCTGGGGCGGATGCGGAATGATCGGGGGCGAAGGCGATCGAGAGGCGGCGAGGGAGCATGGAAGAGCAGCAGCCCGATGCTTCGGCCCCGAAGCGGAGAGTGCGAACCGAGAGCAGTGCCCGTCCGCTGAGCGAGGTGTACGACGTGGCCCTGCTCGATCTGGACGGTGTGGTGTACGCCGGAGGGGAGGCCATCGACCACGCGGTGGCATCGCTGGAGACGGCGCGGTCCGCGGGCATGCACCTGGCCTACGTCACCAACAACGCCGCTCGGACACCGGAGCGGGTCGCCGAGCACCTCACCGAACTGGGTGTGCCGGCGGACCCGGCCGAAGTGATCACCTCGGCGCAGGCCGTCGCCCGACTCATCTCCGAACGGCTGCCCACGGGATCGAAGGTGCTCACCGTGGGAGGGGAGGGGCTGCGCTCGGCGCTGCGCGAGCGGGGTCTGGAACCGGTGGCGGGTCTGGACGACGGTCCCGCGGCCGTGGTTCAGGGCTTCCACCCCGAGGTGGACTGGGAGCGGCTGGCGGAGGCTTCCTACGCGGTGGCCGAGGGGCTGCCCTGGTTCGCGTCCAACACCGACCTGACGATTCCGACCGGCCGCGGTACCGCCCCCGGCAACGGGGCGCTGGTGGAGGCGGTGCACATCGCCACCGGCCGACGCCCCGTGGTCGCGGGCAAGCCGCTGCCGCCGATGCACCGCGAAACCGTCCTGCGGACCGGTGCGGAGCGACCGCTGGTCGTGGGCGACCGGCTCGACACCGACATCGAGGGCGCGTACACCGGCGGGGTCGACTCGCTGCTGGTGCTGACCGGGGTGACCGCCCCGGCGCAGCTGCTCGCCGCCGCCCCACGGCACCGTCCCACCTATGTCGCGGCGGACCTGCGGGGGTTGCTCGCGTCGCAGCCGGAGGTGGCGGCCGAGCGGCCGACCGGAACGGGCGGCTTCCGCTGCGGTGGCTGGCACGCTCGGGTCGAGGAGGGAGCGCTGGTGTTGGCGGGGGACGGCGACGATCCGGCCGACGGGTTGCGGGCACTGTGCGCCGCGGCCTGGGAGGAGGCCGGGGACGGGGGATCCCGGCTTGATCCGACGAGGGCGCTCGACCGGCTGGGGTGGTGAACCGCCCCGGGTGGTCCCGTCCGGACGCCGCCGCAGGGGGTGAGTGGCCACCGAGGCCGGGAATGGCGCCGGCCGGGGAGCGGGCGCTCAGTGCGTCCGGAGCAGGCGTTGCTGACGGGCCCCTCGGAGCGCCGGCGCCGCACTGCGGGGCCAGCGATACCTGGCCGAGCGGGAGTTAGGTTAACCTAACCAGCGATGTCGGTCAGTCTACGAGTCGGGAACCGGGCGTGAGTGCGGGCGGTGCCGCCACGACCCGTGCGTCGGCGACGCCTCGGCCACCAGGGCGCGCCGCAGCCGTGTGCCCGGAAGGGCTGTCCGCCGCCCGTGCCGGGGCGGCGAGGCAGGACCCGGGCTCCGTCCGGCTGCTGGCCACCGGATGCGGGGCCGGGCGGAGAGGAGACGACGCACCGACACCACTCGACCGCCCGGGGGCCGCTCCGCCCCCGTGCCGCCCGGAACCGCGGCGACACCCGGTCGTACGGGCCCGCCCCGCGCACCGTCCGAGAACAGCACCGGAACCGAAACGACCGTCAGGAGAGACCCCGTGCCGCACTCCAACGGGAGCCGGCTGTCGGCCGACTCCGTCACCCTCGGCTACGACCACCGGACCATCACCGAGGGGCTGTCCGTGGCGATCCCGGACAACTCCTTCACCGTCATCGTCGGCCCCAACGCCTGCGGGAAGTCAACGCTGCTCCGCGCCCTGTCCCGGATGCTCAAGCCCAGTGCGGGCTCGGTGCTGCTCGACGGCCAGCTGATCGGCTCGCTGCCGGCCAAGAAGGTGGCCCGCACCCTCGGGCTGCTTCCGCAGTCCTCGATCGCACCTGACGGGATCCTGGTGGCCGATCTCGTGGCCCGCGGTCGCTATCCGCACCAGGGCCTGCTCCGGCAGTGGTCCCAGGAGGACGAGCGGGTGGTCCAGGAGTCGATGGCCGCCACCGGGGTGAGCGAACTCGCCGAGCGCTACGTCGACGAACTCTCCGGCGGCCAGCGCCAACGGGTGTGGATCGCCATGGCCATCGCCCAGCAGACCCAGCTGCTGCTGCTCGACGAGCCGACCACCTACCTGGACATCCAGCACCAGATCGATGTGCTCGACCTGTGCGCCCAGCTCCACGAGGAGCAGGGGCGGACGCTCGTCGCCGTACTCCACGACCTCAACCACGCGGCCCGCTACGCCACCCACCTGATCGCCATGCGCCAGGGGGAGATCCTGGCGGAGGGGCCGCCCGGGGAGATCGTCACCGCCGAGTTGGTGGAACGCCTCTTCGGCCTGCGCTGCCAGGTCATCGAGGACCCGGAGACCGGCACCCCGCTGGTGGTCCCGGCGGCCCGACGGTCCCGTACGGCGCTCGCGGGAGCGCTGTCCGCGGCGGACTGAGCGTGGACCGGCGCCCGCCCCCGGCGGTGCCGAACGGCACCACCGCTCCGCGCCTCCTGAGGCCGCTGTTCAGGGTAGCGTCGGTGCCATGAACGAGCCGACGCCCGGCGAGCAGCCGGCGAAGGAGAGCGACCCGGGGGGCCGCCAACCGGCGGCCCACCCGGAGTCGGCAGTGCGCACAGCCGACCGGAGCGCCGGGGAAACGCCCGCCACGGAGGTCGGGTCGGGACCGGGCCCGCACCGGACCCCGACGGGAAACCCCGAGGTGGACGCCGGATTGGAGCGGCTGGCCGACGCGGAGCCGCTCACCGTCGAGGGCCACCTCGAGGTGTACGAGGACGTCCACGGCCGACTGCGCGAGACACTCGCCGCCCTCGACTCCCACCCCGGTCCACCCGCGCCCCCGACCCCCGCCGACCAGGACCGGCTGCGACCACAGGAGCTGAACCGCAGGTGGCAGTGACCCGACCCCGGCTCAACCGACTCGACTCCGAACTGGTCCGCCGGGAACTCGCCCGCTCGCGGGAGCACGCCCGCCGGCTCATCGTTGAGGGCCGGGTGACGGTTTCGGGCATGGTCGCCACCAAGCCCGCCACCCAGGTCGAGCGGGCCGCCCCGGTGCTCGTCGCCGAGGACCGGGGCGACCCGGACTACGTCTCCAGGGGCGGCCACAAACTCACCGGAGCGCTGGACGCCTTCCTCCCGCGCGGCCTGACCGTGCGGGGGCGCAGGGCACTGGACGCCGGAGCCTCCACCGGGGGATTCACCGACGTGCTGCTGCGGGCCGGCGTCGGACACGTCATCGCGGTGGACGTCGGCTACGGCCAACTGGCCTGGACGCTGCAGAGCGACGAGCGGGTGACGGTGCGGGACCGCACCAACGTCCGGGAGCTCCGATTGGACCTCATCGGCGGGGAGCCGGTCGACCTGGTGGTCGGTGATCTGTCCTTCATCCCGCTGGGCCTCGTACTGCCGGCACTGGTGCGGTGCGCCGCCCCCGACGCGGACCTCGTGCTGATGGTCAAGCCACAGTTCGAGGTCGGCAGGGAGCGGCTGGGCAGCGGGGGCGTGGTGCGCAGTCCCGAACTGCGTGCCGAGGCCGTCCGGACCGTCGCCGCCCAGGCCGCCGAACTCGGTCTCGGAGTGCTCGGGGTCACCGCGAGTCCGCTGCCGGGACCCTCCGGGAACGTGGAGTACTTTCTCTGGCTGCGGGCCGGCGCGCCCGCGCTCGATCCAGCAGACGTTGACCGCGCAGTGGCGGAGGGGCCGCGTTGACCACGACCACACCAGCACGCACCGTTTTCCTGCTCGCCCACACCGGCCGGCCGGCCGCGGTACGCAGTGCGGAACTCGTCGTGCAGGGACTGCTCCGCTCCGGCCTGGGGGTGCGGGTGCTCGCGAACGAGGCCGCCGACCTGCCGCTGCCCTCGGTGGTGGAGCTGGTCGAACCCTCGCAGGACGTCCTCGACGGCTGCGAGCTGCTGGTGGTGCTCGGCGGCGACGGAACGCTGCTCCGCGGAGCGGAGTTCGCCCGCGCCTCCGGGGTGCCGATGCTCGGGGTCAACCTGGGGCGGGTGGGCTTCCTGGCGGAGGCCGAACGCGATGATCTGGACCAGGTGGTCGACCGGGTCGTCTGCCGCGACTACCAGGTCGAGGAGCGTATGACGCTGGACGTGGTGGTGCACAACGACGGCGGAGTCGTCTGGCGGGACTGGGCGCTGAACGAGGCCTCGGTGGAGAAGGCGGCGCGGGAGCGGATGCTCGAAGTGGTCACGGAGGTCGACGGCCGACCGGTCTCCCGCTTCGGCGGCGACGGCGTGGTCTGCGCCACCCCCACCGGCTCCACCGCCTACGCGTTCTCGGCCGGCGGCCCGGTGGTCTGGCCCGAGGTGGAGGCGCTGTTGATGGTGCCCATCAGCGCCCACGCGCTGTTCGCCAAACCGCTGGTGACCGCCCCGGACTCGGTCCTGGCGGTCGAGGTGCAGCCGCAGACGCCGCACGGGGTGTTGTGGTGCGACGGACGCCGGACGCTGGAGCTGCCGGCGGGAGCCCGGGTGGAGGTGCGGCGCGGCGCGGTGCCCGTCCGGCTGGCCCGGCTGCACCACGCCCTGTTCACCGACCGGTTGGTGGCGAAGTTCGCCCTGCCGGTGGCCGGCTGGCGCGGAGCACCGACCTGAGGCGCCGCTCGCCGGATCCCCTTCGGCCCTTACTCGGAGAACCGGACGGAACACCGCGGTGTGTTGCCCGGACAGGTGAAGCGCCGGGAGGTGCGTCGCGCCGCCGAGCCCCGACCTCGTAAGGTCGTGTCCGTGTTGGAGGAGATGCGGATACGGTCGCTGGGCGTCATCGACGACGCCGTCGTCGAACTGTCCCCCGGCTTCACCGCGGTGACCGGTGAGACGGGCGCGGGCAAGACGATGGTCGTCACCAGTCTCGGTCTGCTGCTCGGCGGGCGGGCCGACGCCGGACTGGTACGAGGCGGTGCCCGCGCGGCGGTCATCGAGGGACGGCTGCTGGTGCCCGAGGAGGCCCCGGCCGCGGTGCGGGCCGCGGAGGCCGGCGCCGAACTGGACGGTGACGCGCTGCTCATCACCCGGACCATCTCCGCCGAGGGGCGCTCCCGGGCCCATCTCGGCGGGCGCTCGGTGCCGGTGGGGCTCCTCGGCGAGCTGGCCGACGAACTGGTGGCCGTACACGGCCAGACCGACCAGCAGGGGCTGCTCCGCCCAGCCCGTCAGCGGCAGGCGCTCGACCGGTACGCCGGCGAGGCCGTCTCCGAGCAGCTCGCCGAGTACCGGACCGGCTACCGACGGCTGCGAGCCGTCGCCGCGGAACTGGCGGAGCTGACCACCCGGGCCAGAGAGCGTGCGCAGGAAGCCGATCTGCTGCGGTTCGGCCTCGACGAGATCGCCGCAGTGCAGCCCCAGCCCGGTGAGGACACCGAACTGGCAGCCGAGGCCGAACGGCTCGGTCACGCGGAGGCGTTGGCCTCCGCCGCCAGTACCGCCCACAGCGCTCTCGCCGGCAGCCCGGAGGATCTGGAGGCCCCGGACGCCGCGGCGCTGGTGGCCGGTGCGCACCGGGTCCTGAAGACGGTCCGCGCCCATGACCCGCTCCTCGCCGGGGTCGCCGACCGGGTGGGCGAGGTCGGCATCCTGCTCTCCGACATCGCCGGCGAACTCGCCGGCTACGCCGACGGCCTGGACGCCGACCCTCGACGGCTGGCGGCCGTCGAGGAGCGCCGTGCCGCGCTCGCACACCTCACCAGGAAGTACGGGGAGGACATCAGCGCCGTCCTGGACTGGGCCGAACAGGCGGCGGTCCGGCTGAGCGAGCTCGACGGCGACGACGACCGGATCGCCGAACTCGCCGCGGAGCACGAGGCACTCCGCAACCGGCTCGCGGAAGCGGCCCAGGCCCTCAGCGACCAGCGGAGCGAGGCCGCACAGCGGTTCGCCGAAGCGGTCACCGCGGAGCTGGCCGAACTCGCCATGCCGCACGCCCGGGTGAGCATCGCCCTCCGGCACACCGACGATCCCGAAGGCCTCGAGGTCAACGGTCGACGGGTCGCCTTCGGCCCGACCGGGGTGGACGAGGTCGAACTGCTGCTGGCGCCGCACCCGGGGGCCCAGCCCCGGCCGATCGGCAAGGGCGCCTCCGGCGGTGAACTCTCCCGGGTGATGCTCGCCGTCGAGGTGGTCTTCGCCGGCTCCGACCCGGTGCCCACCTATCTCTTCGACGAGGTGGACGCGGGGGTGGGCGGCAAGGCGGCGGTCGAGGTGGGCCGCCGGCTCGCCCGGCTGGCGAAGTCCGCACAGGTGGTGGTGGTCACCCACCTACCGCAGGTGGCGGCCTTCGCCGACCGCCACCTGGTGGTCCACAAGACCGACGACGGCTCGGTCACCCGCAGCGGTGTCCGGGCGATGGAAGGAGAGGACCGGATCCGTGAGCTGTCCCGGATGCTCGCCGGTCAGGAGGACTCGGAACTCGCCCGCGCACACGCCGAGGAGCTCCTCCGGACCGCCCGCGGCACCGGGTGACGGGGCGGCGGCCCTCGCGCCACCCGGCTCCGGTTCACCGGGGCCGGCCCGCACCGGCGAGTTGCCATCCGGGTGAGTGGCGTCCGCGGACCGTCCGGTCCGCTCACGGGGGGACGGGAGAGCCGGGACCGCCGGATATAGGGCCGTCCACCGGTCCACGGGGCGCTCCGCGGGCTGCGACCGGTGCGCCTCGCGGGCGCCCCGGCTCAGCTGGATCCGCGGACCACCAGACGGGCAGGGGTGACCACGGGGGCGGGCGGCTCTCCCGGCACCAGCCCGAGCCGCCGCAGCAGCAGCCGGGCCATCAGCCGCCCCATGTCCTCCACCTCCTGGTGGACGGTGGTCAGCGGCGGCTCCGACCAGTGCGCCTGCTCCATGTCGTCGTAGCCGACGACGGCCACGTCCTCCGGCACCCTCCGGCCGCGCGCCCGCAGGGTGCGCAGAGCTCCGTTGGCCATCAGGTCCGAGCCGGCGAAGACCGCGTCCAGATCCGGTCTGGCGTCCAGGAGTTCAGCCATGGCGCGTTCGCCGCCCTCAGCGGTGAAGTCGCCCTGGGCGATCAGCTCCGCGTCGGCCGGCAGGGTGCCGGCGGCCACCGCTGAGGCCAGTGCGTCGCGGTACCCCTCCAGGCGGTCGCTCGCGGAGGTCTGGTCCAGTGGTCCGGTGATCACCGCGATCCGGCGTCTGCCACTCTCCAGCAGGTGGCCGACGGCCTGGCGGGCGCCGTCCCGGTTGTCGGTGTCGACGAAGAGGAGCTCCGGGTCGTCTTCCGCACCGGGCCAGCCCGGGCGGCCGCCGAAGACGGTCGGCAGGTCGGAGGCGGCCGCCATGGCGGGCAGCGGGTCGGCGCGGTGCAGGGAGAACATCAGCGCGCCGTCGACGTGTCCCCCGGCGAGATAGCGGCCGATCCGGTCGTAGTCACGGGCCTGCTCCACGAGCACCAGCAGGAGTTGGGTGTCGTGGTCGGACAGCTCGCGGCTGATCCCGCGCAGCTGCTGCGCGAAGAAGGGGTCGGTGAAGACCCGGCGTTCCGGCTCGGCGATGATCACCGCCACCGCGCCGGTGCGTCTGGTGACCAGCGACCGCGCGGCGCTGTTCGGTACGTAGCCGAGATCGGCCACCGCGCGCTGCACTTTCTCCCGCACGCTCTCGCGGACCCCGGAGGCACCGTTGACCACGCGGGAGACGGTGGCTCGGGAGACTCCCGCGTGCGCTGCGACGGCTTCCAACGTGGGCCGGGGATCGGACACGGCCAACTCCTTTTCTTCCGCGGAGGCTTGACGCCCCCGCTTGTTGTGGGCATGGTGCTGCACACGGATTGAGAGCGCTCTCAAGACTCTCTCATTCCCCGGTTCGAACCCTTCCCACCCCCCACTGCAACTCCTCATCAACCCCCACCTTGCCGAGGAGAATATGACATGATCATGAAAAGAAAGTTGGTCGCTGTGGCTGCCGCGACGGTAGCCGTAGGCGCCTTCGCCCTGCCGCCGGCCTCCGCCGAGGACACCGGTGAGGCTGCCGTCGCCCTCCAGGAGGTCTGGCGCGACGACTTCGACGGACCGGCCGCCTCGCTGCCCTCCGCGGAGAACTGGATCATCGACACCGGCACCTCGTATCCGGGCGGTCCGGACAACTGGGGGACCGGCGAGCGCCAGACCTACACCGACAGCACCGAGAACCTGAGTCTGGACGGCGACGGGCACCTCCGCATCACCCCGCTGAAGGACGGCTCCGGCCAGTGGACCTCGGCACGGATCGAGACCACCCGGGACGACTTCCAGGCCCCGGACGGCGGTGTACTCCGCATCGAGGCGTCGATCCAGATGCCGGACGTCTCAGGCGAGGAGGCGCTCGGTTACTGGCCGGCGTTCTGGACCCTCGGGGCCGAGTACCGCGGCAACTACTGGAACTGGCCGGGCATCGGCGAGTTCGACATCATGGAGAACGTCAACGGCATCGACTCGGTCTGGGGCGTGCTGCACTGCGGCACCGCGCCCGGCGGCCCGTGCGGTGAGAACGACGGCATCGGCGACTCCCGGGCCTGCCCCGGCAGCAGCTGCCAGTCCGGCTTCCACACTTACGCGCTGGAGCTGGACCGCACCGGCGGGACCGAGTACCTCCGCTGGTACGTCGACGGGGAGGAGTTCCACTCCGTCAGCTCCGCCGACATGGACGCCCAGACCTGGGCGGACGCCGCCCACCACGGCCACTTCCTGCTGCTCAACCTCGCGATGGGCGGCGCCTTCCCGGACGGTGTCGCAGGGCAGGCCACCCCGACCGACGCCACCCGGCCCGGGGTTCCGATGGTCGTGGACCACGTCTCGGTCCAGATGAGCGGAGGTGAGGCGGCATGATCAGCCGCAGGAGGTTCTTCGGTGGCCTCGCAGCCACCGCCGCCGTCGGAACGGGGCTGACCGCCCTCTCCGGACCGGCGTTCGCCGGGGCGCGGCGAACGGGCCGGATCGCGGCCGACGGACTGCCGCTCACCGTGGTGAACCGGACCGGTAGCTACGACAACCAGTCCATCTGGCTGTACATCGTCGGCAACGACGGGACCCGACAGGTGCGGGCCACCGCGGAGGGCACCGTCGAGCCGATCTCGATCGACGACAACGGGCCGGACGGCTTCACCGACTACGGCATCCCGCTCTCCGGCGGCGGCGACACCCAGCTGGTGCTGCCGAAGATGTCCGGCCGCATCTACGTCGCCCTGGGCGAGCGGCTCCGGTTCAAGGCGGTCGCGGACGGCGACGGCAACGCCGCGCTGGCCTACCCGGCCGGCTGGGTGGAGTCCGACCCCAACTACGACATCCTGCACGACTGCGCGGAGTTCACCTACAACGACGGCGGGATGTACTGCAACACCACCATGGTGGACATGTTCAGCGTGCCGCTGAGCATCCACCTGACCGGTGCTCAGGACCAACGGGCCGGTGAACTGGTCGACGGCGCCCGGGACCGGGTCTTCTCCCAGCTCAGGCAGGTCGACGCGTTCGCACCGCTGGTGTTGGGCAACGGGCTGCGGGTCATCGCCCCCGGGCACGGCATGGACGCGGGGCTCTTCCCCGCGGACTACTTCGCCCCGGCCGTCGACGAGGTGTGGAGCAGGTACTCCTCGGAGGAGCTGAGAGTCACCACCAACGCCGGTGAGTTCACCGGCACCGTCAGTGGCGACAGCCTCTCCTTCACCGGCCCGGCCTCGGTCTCCTTCGGCAAACCGTCCACCAGGGACGTGCTGTTCTGCGACGGAGCCCTCGCCGCACCGAACGACGGCACCACCGGCCCGGTCGCCGCCATTCTCGGCGCCGGCTTCAACCGGTCGACGCTGCTCCGCAGCGCCGCCCAACCGACCACCGAACCCGGTGAGTTCTACCAGGAGGAGATCACCAACCACTACGCCAAGGCGATGCACTCGGTCAGCGCCGACGGCAAGGCGTACGGCTTCGCCTTCGACGATGTCGCGGGCTTCGCCTCCTACATCGAGGACGGCGCGCCCAACGCGATGACGCTCACACTGGGCGCCGTCTGAGAGCCGCCGGGCCCCCGGGGCGAACCAACCGCCCCGGGGGCGCCGGTCTTCCAGGAGAGCCCTCCTCGCCGGTCGCCCGTCAGCAGCGGCTCACAGCCGTGGCCGACCCGGCCCGGCGCCAACGGCGACCCGCGGCGCGGGTTGTCACCATGCGCAGAGAACGGAGGCCGAACAGCGGGGTTCCCGCGGCCCGTGTCGGATCCGACGCCGGCCGGCGGGAACCCCGCTCGGCTCTCACCCTCCGTAGGCTCCGGAGGCCGTCAGCCGGAGAGCGGTGTCGATGAGCGGGACATGGCTGAAGGCCTGCGGGAAGTTGCCCACCTGGCGCTGGAGCTTCGGGTCCCACTCCTCGGCGAGCAGCCCCAGGTCGTTCCGGAGCGAGAGCAGCTTCTCGAAGAGCTTCCGGGCCTCCTCCACCCGGCCGATCATCGCCAGGTCGTCGGCGAGCCAGAAGGAGCACGCGAGGAAGGCGCCCTCGTCGCCGGGGAGCCCGTCCACGCCCGCCTCGTCGCCGGAGGTCGGGTAGCGCAGTACGAACCCGTCCGGAGTGGACAGCTCGCGCTGGATCGCCTCGATCGTGCCGATCACCCGCTTGTCGTCCGGCGGGAGGAAGCCCACCTGCGGGATGAGCAGCAGGGAGGCGTCCAACTCCTTCGAGCCGTAGGACTGGGTGAAGGTGTTCCGCTCCTTGTCGTAGCCCTGCTCGCAGACGGTGCGGTGGATCTCGTCGCGCAGCGCGCGCCACCGCTCCAGCGGCCCGTCCACATCGCCGGACTCGATCAGCTTGACCGTCCGGTCCACCGCCACCCAGGCCATCACCTTCGAGTGAACGAAGTGCCGACGGGGCCCGCGGACCTCCCAGATGCCCTCGTCGGGCTCGTCCCAGTGGTCCTCGAGGTAGGCGATCAGCTTCAGCTGGAGCAGCGACGCGTAGTCGTTCCGCGCCAGGCCGGTCATATGGGCCAGGTGCAGTGCGTCGGTGACCTCGCCGTAGACGTCCAACTGCAACTGTCCGGCCGCACCGTTGCCCACGCGCACCGGCTGCGAGCCCTCGTATCCGGGCAGCCAGCTGAGCTCGGTCTCGCCCAGCTCGCGCTCGCCCGCGATGCCGTACATGATCTGCAGGTTCTCCGGGTCCCCGGCGACCGCGCGCAGCAGCCACTCGCGCCAGGCACGGGCCTCCTCCCGGTACCCGGTCCGGAGCAGCGAGGTCAGGGTGATCGCCGCGTCCCGCAGCCAGGTGAAGCGGTAGTCCCAGTTCCTTATGCCGCCGATGTCCTCGGGGAGGGAGGTGGTGGGCGCGGCGACGATGCCGCCGGTCGGCGCGTAGGTCAGGGCCTTGAGCGTGATCAGCGAGCGGATCACGGCGTCCCGGTAGGGGCCGTGGTACGTGCACTGGTCGACCCACTCGCGCCAGAAGTCCTCGGTCGCCTGCAGCGAGCTCTCCGGCTCCGGCAGCGACGGCGGCTCCTTGTGCGAGGCCTGCCAGCTGATGGTGAAGGCGATCCGCTCGCCGGGGGCGACGGTGAAGTCGGCGTAGGTGGTGAGGTCCTCGCCGTAGGTGTCCATGTCGGTGTCGAACCAGACGGAGTCCGGTCCGGCGACGGCGACGGTGCGGTTGTCCACCTTGTGCACCCAGGGGACGACCCAGCCGTAGGAGAAGCGCATCCGCAGGGCCGACTGCATCGGCACCCGTCCGCTGACGCCCTCCACGATCCGGATCAGCTGCGGCGCACCGTCTCGGGGCGGCATGAAGTCGATCACCCGCACGGTGCCGCGCGGGGTGTCCCACTCCGACTCCAGGACGAGCGAGTCGCCCCGGTAACGCCGCCGGTCCGCGGCGGGCGGCTCGCTGCCGGCGGGGTACGCCGGTCCGAGCCGCCAGAAACCATGCTCATCGGTGCCGAGCAGACCGGCGAAAACGGCATGTGAGTCGAAGCGGGGAAGACACAGCCAGTCGGCGGTCCCATCCCGGCAGATGAGGGCGGCGGTCTGCATGTCGCCGATGAGTGCGTAGTCCTCGATGCGCCCGGCCACGAGCATCTCCAGTCGAACGGCATTTTCACTGCCCCTGAGCAGGGGCTTCGTGCGGTCATAAGGAACATTGACGAGCCTTTGTTCCGGAGGTGGCCTGTAGTGCCGTGCCGGCATGCTCGCTGATGTGTCCGAGCAGGATACGACGCTGAGCAGTGATCCGTGCCACGGTCCCGACAAGGTTACTGAGCCGATCGAGTGGGCTACTGAGCGCAGTGCCCAAGGGGTGGACGGCGCTCAGGCGGGTGCCGGTCCGCTGATACCCTGGTAGCCCGTGGACCGGTGGGAGCCACTGAACCGTCGGCACCTCCGAACCGCAGGCCCGGCGCCCCCGAAGAGCCGAGCCGCCTCTCACCCAGCGACCACGGGAGCCCCCTCTTGGCACTGCCGCCCAAATCCATGACGACCAAGCACCTCTTCGTCACCGGGGGTGTCGCCTCTTCGCTGGGCAAGGGCCTGACCGCCTCCAGCCTGGGGGCCCTGCTCAAGGCCCGCGGCCTGCGGGTGACCATGCAGAAGCTCGACCCCTACCTCAACGTCGACCCCGGCACGATGAACCCCTTCCAGCACGGTGAGGTGTTCGTCACCAACGACGGGGCCGAGACCGACCTGGACATCGGCCACTACGAGCGGTTCCTCGATGTCGACCTGGACGGTTCGGCGAACGTCACCACCGGCCAGGTCTACTCCACCGTGATCGCCAAGGAGCGGCGCGGCGAGTACCTCGGCGACACCGTCCAGGTCATCCCGCACATCACCAACGAGATCAAGCACCGGATCCGGCGGATGGCCACCGAGGACGTCGACGTGGTGATCACCGAGGTGGGCGGGACCGTGGGCGACATCGAGTCGCTGCCCTTCCTGGAGGCCGTCCGGCAGGTGCGGCACGAGGTCGGCCGGGACAACGTCTTCGTGGTGCACATCTCCCTGCTGCCCTACATCGGCCCGTCCGGCGAGCTGAAGACGAAGCCCACCCAGCACTCGGTGGCCGCCCTCCGCAACATCGGTGTCCAGCCCGACGCCATCGTGCTCCGCGCCGACCGGGACGTACCGGTGTCCATCAAGCGGAAGATCTCGCTGATGTGCGACGTGGACGAGGGCGCGGTGGTGGCCTGCAAGGACGCTCCCTCGATCTACGACATCCCCAAGGTGCTGCACTCGGAGGGGCTGGACGCCTATGTCGTCCGCCGGCTCGACCTGCCCTTCCGGGATGTCGACTGGACGGAGTGGGACGACCTGCTGGGGCGCGTCCACCAGCCGGCCCACCAGGTCAAGGTGGCGCTCGTCGGCAAGTACGTCGACCTGCCCGACGCCTATCTGTCGGTCACTGAGGCGCTGCGGGCCGGCGGCTTCGCGAACAACGCGCGGGTGGCGATCAAGTGGGTCACCTCGGATGACTGCCGCACCCCCGAGGGCGCCCGGCAGCAGCTCGGCGACTGCGACGCGGTGTGCATCCCCGGAGGCTTCGGCGACCGGGGGGTGGACGGCAAGGTCGGCGCCATCACCTACGCCAGGGAGCAGCGGCTCCCGCTGCTGGGCCTCTGCCTGGGGCTCCAGTGCGTCGTGATCGAGGCGGCCCGCAACCTGGCCGGGATCCCGGACGCCAACTCGACCGAGTTCGACCCGGCCACGGCGCACCCGGTGGTCTCGACCATGGCCGAGCAGTTGGACATCGTCGCCGGTGACGGCGACCTGGGCGGCACCATGCGCCTGGGGCTGTACCCGGCCAAACTCGCCGAGGGCTCCATCGTGCGCGAGGTGTACGGCGACGAGGCCTACGCGGAGGAGCGGCACCGGCACCGGTACGAGGTCAACAACGCCTACCGGAGCGAGTTGGAGCAGAAGGCCGGACTGGTCTTCTCCGGCACCTCACCGGACGGCAAGCTCGTCGAGTACCTGGAGTACCCGCGCGAGGTCCACCCGTACCTGGTGGCCACCCAGGCGCACCCGGAGCTGCGCTCCCGGCCGACCCGCCCGCACCCGCTCTTCGCCGGTCTGGTGAAGGCCGTGCTCGACAGCCGCGGCCGCGACTGACCGGCTGTCGATAGGCTTGATCACCAGGGTGTCCGGGCACCCCGGTGTCCGCCTGGAGCGAAAGGACGTCCATGGGCATTCAGGACTCGCCCGACGAGTGGGAGGTCACCGCCACCGCGACCCCCTTCGTCGGCAAGAAGACCAGCGTCCGCACCGACGACGTGGTCATGCCGGACGGCAGCGTCGCCCGGCGCGACTACCAGGTGCACCCGGGGTCGGTGGCCGTCCTCGCCCTCGACGAGGAGGACCGGGTCCTGGTGATCCGCCAGTACCGCCACCCGGTCCGGCACCGGCTGTGGGAGATTCCCGCCGGTCTGCTGGACGTTCCGGGGGAGAACCCCTGGCACGCCGCGGAGCGCGAGCTCTACGAGGAGGCCCACGTCGAGGCGGGCGACTGGCGGGTCCTGACGGACGTGTACACCACACCCGGCGGTTGCGACGAGGCGGTGCGGATCTTCCTGGCCCGACAGCTCTCCGCGGTGGAGGGGGAGCGCTTCGCCGCCTCCGAGGAGGAGTCGGACATGGTGCTCGACCGGGTGCCGCTGGAGGAGCTCACCCAGGCGGTACTCGCCGGCGACCTGCACAACAACTGCCTGGTTGTCGGGGTGCTGTCGCTGGTGGCGGCCCGGGTCACCGACGGCCTCAAGCGGCTGCGTCCCCCGGACGCTCCCTGGCCGGCCCGCCCCTTCCGGGCCTGAACGACGCCCTCCGTACCGTCCGCGGCGGCCCGGCCGCACGCCGGGCGGTACGGATGCGGACAGGGTGAAGCACTGCCGCGTCCAGTAGGGTTTGGCCGCTGAGAGCGGCCTCAGGGGCGGGGCACCGCAAGGCGGCCGGAAGTCCTCGACCGGAGCTGCGCAGGGCTTTCCACCGACACGGCGAGCGCCCGCGCCCGGGCGTCGCGACGGGCCGGACCTTGCTGGACGCGGCACCAGGCTCGGTCGACGCAAGAGGGTGGAGGGAGCGCGGTCGGTGACGGATCAGGCGGTGGGCGCCGGTGACCGGCCACCGGTGGCGGTAGCGGGGGCCCTGCCACCGGACGGGACCGCACCGGCCGGCGGCGGACTCGTCGGACGGGCGCGGGAGCTGGCCGGGCTCCGAGCAGACATCCGACGGGCCGGTCTGGACACCCTGGCCGGCCGGAGCCCGCTGCGCAGCCGGGTCCTGCTGATCGCCGGCGGTCCGGGATCCGGGCGGACCGCACTCGCGGAGGAGTTCGCCCGGCAGATCTCCGCGGACTACCCGGACGGCGTGCTGCGGGCCAGGCTCAGCACGCCGGGGGGCGAGCGGGAGCCCACTGAGCGCGTCGCCCGGGAACTGCTGGAGGAGATCGGCGGCGGCGCGCCGCCCGGCGCCGACGAGGACGAGCTGACCGGGGCGGTGCGTACGGCGCTGGCCGGACGCCGCCTGCTGATCCTGGACGACGCGGCCGATCCCGGACAGGTGGACGCACTCATCCCGGACGCCCCCGAGAGCCTGGTACTGGTCACCGCCCGGGGACCGCTGACCGGCATCCCGGACGTACGGCCCTGCACCCTCGGAGGGCTGGACGCCCAGGCCGCCCTGGAACTGCTGATCCGCTACGCGGGGCCGACCCGGATCGCCTGCGACCCCCGGGCGGCCGAGTCCCTGGTCGAGCGCTGCGCGGCCCGCCCCGCCGCGCTGCTGCTGGTCGGCGGCGTGCTCGCGGCCCGGCCGGAGGCCTCGGTGGCCGGCCTCGCACGGCAGCTGCGGGAGCTGGCCGAGGAGGAAGCCGCCGCTCCGGGCGGCGACGACCCGCGGCTCGCGGTCGCCTTCCGGCTCGCCTACGAGGAACTGCCGCCGGCCGTCGCCCGCACCCTCCGACTGCTGGTCCGGGCGCCGGGCGGAGTGGCCGACGCGCACACCGCCGCGGCGCTGGCCGGTTGCTCCCTCGCGACCGCGAGCGCGGCGCTCCGGGACCTCGCCGCCCGGGGGATGCTGCGCTCCGAGCCGGGGTCCGCCGCGTCCCCCTGCTACCGGCTGCCGGGCTGCCTGGCCCCGTATCTGCGGGCACTGCACCAGGCCGAGGAGACCCCGACCGAGGCCCGGCTGGCGCGGGCCAGGCTGCTGGAGCGGACGGTGTGGCGCCTGCGCTCCTGCCGGGCGGCCGCCGAGCCCCCCGGATCACCCGCCCGGGAGCGGGTCGCCGACCTGCCGCGCGCGCTCCGGTTCAGCAGCGCGCCGCAGGCCGCGGCCTGGCTCGACAGCCGGCTGCCGACACTGCTCTCCACCGCCCGGGCTGCCGTACGGGACGGGACCCTCGACACCCAGGCGCGGCGACTGGTCACGGCGCTCGCCCGGGCGCTGATGGCGCACCGCGGCGAGCAGGGGGCGGCGGCGCAGCTCTATCCGCTCCACGAGCTGGTGCTGGCCGTGGCCGAGCGCCGGGGACTTCCCCTGGAACAGGCGGCGGCGCTGGTGAACCTGGGCGACCTGGATGCCGGTGCCGGCCGGGCCGGGGCCGCCCGGCACCGGTACCGGGCGGCCCTGGACGCCGCCCGGGCCGGCGGGGACGCCCGGCTGACGGCCCGGGTGCTGGAAGCGCTCGGCGACACCTACCAGGAACTGGGCGACTGGCTGCGGGCCGCCGACTGGTACGGAAGGGCCCTCCAGCTGTGGCTGTCGCGGGGGGAGGTTCCCCACCAGGCGAGGCTGTACGCGGCCCTGGCGACCGCCCGGGGCGAGGCCGGGGACTGGGATGAGGCGCTGCGGCACCGGCGGGCCGCCGCAGCGTGCCACCGGCGGATGGACGACCTCCCCGGTCTGGCCGGGGCGCTGAGCGAGACGGCGGAGACCCAGCAGCGCGCGGGGCGCCCGGAGGACGCGCTGCGGAGCTGGGAGGAGGCGCTGTCCTGCGCCCGGCGCGCCGGTGACCTCCGCCTCCAGGCGGCGGCCCTGTTCCAGAGCGCCGACGCGCTGGAGAGCCTGGGGGATCCGGCCGCGGCGCGCCGTCGGCGCGCTACGGCGGAGGCACTTCTGGCGGGCCGTCCGCTCACCGCTCAAGGAACCCGAGGCGGGGCGCCGAGAAGGTGATGCTTTGCCGGGGTCCTGCGGTGGGAATGCCTTGAGTACTTCTGTCGGGCACGGCTTCTGAACGCGTCCGGGTGCGGCAGGCCTGGGCACCAGTGATGGTTTGTGAGAAACCTCTCTCCTTCCGAGGACCGTGATACTGGTGAAGATCGGAATCCCACGCGAGGTCAAGGACAACGAGTTCCGGGTGGCGCTCACCCCGGCGGGCGCGCACGAGCTGGTCCGCCACGGTCACCAGGTCCTCGTCGAACGGGGCGCGGGGCTGGGCTCGGCCATCGAGGACGAGCAGTACGCCGGGCTGGGTGCGCGGGTGCTGGAGACCGCAGACGAGGTCTGGGCCGCCGCGGACCTGGTGCTGAAGGTCAAGGAGCCGGTCGCCGAGGAGTACGGGCGGCTGCGCCGCGGACAGACCCTCTTCGCCTATCTGCACCTGGCGGCCTCCCGCGCCTGCACCGAGGCGCTGCTGACCGCCGGCACGACCGCTATCGCCTACGAGACGGTGGAGACCGTCGACGGCCGGCTGCCGCTGCTGGCGCCGATGTCCGAAGTGGCCGGCCGGATAGCGCCGCAGGTGGGCGCTTACCACCTGATGCGCCCGGGAGGCGGACGCGGGGTGCTCCCGGGCGGGGTGCCCGGGGTGCCCGCCGGGCGGGCGGTCGTCATCGGCGGCGGGGTGTCGGGGTGGAGCGCCACGCAGGTCGCCGCGGGCATGGGCTTCCACGTCACCCTGGTCGACAAGGATCTCGACAAGCTCCGCCGGGCCGACCAGCTCTTCGGTACCCGCGTCCAGACCCTCGCCTCCAACGCGCACGACCTGGAGCGGGCGGTCCTCGACGCGGATCTGGTGATCGGCGCGGTGCTGGTGCCCGGGGCCCGGGCGCCGAAGCTGGTCGGCAACGAACTGGTCTCCCGGATGAAGCGGGGGTCGGTGCTCGTCGACATCGCGGTCGACCAAGGCGGCTGTTTCGCGGACTCCCGGCCGACGACGCACGCGGACCCGGTCTTCCAGGTCCACGGCTCGGTCTTCTACTGCGTGGGGAACATGCCCGGCGCCGTGCCCAGTACCTCGACGCAGGCGCTGACCAACGCGACGCTCCCCCATGTCGTGGAACTGGCCAACCACGGTTGGCGCCGGGCGGCCGGCCGGGACCCGGCCCTGGCCAGGGGGCTCAACACCCATGACGGCGCACTGGTCTTCGGCCCGGTGGGTGAGGCGCACGGACTAACCGTCACCGACCCGGTCTCGGTGCTCGATAGCTGACGCGCCGTCAATTCTGTGGAGCCGCCCAGGAAGTGTGCTTTGGGGTGGTATGGCCGCCGAGGAGATACCGCTCCGGAGCCATGTGCCCTTGACAGAACGGGGTTCCGTCACCGACACATCGGGCCGGTCCGGCGGATTGTGTTGCTGTGAACCGTCGGCACGCCATAGAGTCGCCAACCGTCGGCATAGTGCCACGCTGATCTATCGACAAGTTTCCTGGTCACAACCGAGGAGGTAAGACGACTTGTGAATGAGTCGACATTTACTCCCGGGGGTGGTCAGCCAGGGATGGCTGCGCAGGGACCGGGGGCTTCCGGGCTGGACGCTGCCGGCTCCATAGCCGTGCAGACCTTCGCAGCCCACCAGAGCACCACAGCCCACCAGAGCATGGACGGCCATCAAGTGAACGCCATGGCCGGCGAGGGTGGCGGCGAGCCAACCCGTTTCGCCGACTACGACGACCTGCCCGAAGGGCACTTCTACGACCCGGACGCGGAGTACGAGCCTGATCCGGAGTACGCGGCCACCCTCGCACCGGACGCCGCCCGGCAGCGCCGGGAGCGGGTCGGCCCCACCGGGCGCCCGCTGCCCTACTTCCCGATCCCCGGCCCGCTGACCGATCACGGCCCCGCGAAGATCATCGCGATGTGCAACCAGAAGGGCGGCGTGGGCAAGACGACGTCGACCATCAACCTCGGCGCGGCGCTCGCGGAGTACGGTCGCCGGGTGCTGCTGGTCGACTTCGACCCTCAGGGCGCCCTCTCGGTCGGCCTCGGGGTCAATCCGATGGAACTCGACCTCACGATCTACAACCTGCTCATGGAGCGGGGGATGGCCGCGGACGAGGTGCTCCTGAAGACCGCCGTGCCCAACATGGACCTGCTGCCGAGCAACATCGACCTCTCGGCCGCGGAGGTGCAGTTGGTGAGCGAGGTAGCCCGTGAGTCCACCCTCCAGCGGGCGCTGAAGCCGCTGTTGGCGGACTACGACTACATCGTCATCGACTGCCAGCCCTCACTTGGCCTGCTCACCGTCAACGCCCTGACCGCCGCCCACAAGGTGATCGTTCCGCTGGAGTGCGAGTTCTTCGCGCTGCGCGGGGTGGCGCTGCTCACCGAGACCATCGAGAAGGTCCAGGAGCGGCTCAACCCCGAGCTGGAGCTGGACGGGATTCTCGCCACCATGTACGACTCCCGCACCGTGCACAGCCGCGAGGTGCTGGCCCGGGTGGTCGAGGCCTTCGACAACCACGTTTACCACACGGTCATCGGACGGACCGTCCGCTTCCCGGAGACCACGGTCGCCGGCGAGCCCATCACGACCTACGCCTCCAACTCCGTCGGCGCCGCCGCCTACCGCCAACTCGCCAGGGAGGTGCTCGCCCGGTGTCACGCCGAGTGAGTCTCCCGGGGGCGGACGAACTCTTCCGGACCACCGGAGGGATGGCACTACAGCCCTCGACACCCCGGCAGCACGGCGGCTCGGAGACGGCCGAGACCCCGCGCGTACCGGCACCGGCGACCTCCGCCGACGGCCAGCCCGGCTCAGCGGAGGGCGCCGGCCCGGACCTGGGTGGCGGCCGGGCCGGCCGGGCCGCCGGCACCGGGGAGCACGCCGGTCGGGGCGGGTCACCCAGGTCAGCTCCGGCCGAACACGCCGGGAGCAGGGACACCGAGCAGACGCCACCGGGCGCTCGGGCGGGGGCCCGGTCGCCGTCGCGTCCCACCGGCCGCTCCGGCGTGGCGGAAACCGCCGCCGGGCCGCAGCCCCGCACCACCGCCGTGCCGCCCTCCCAGACCGGGCAGGCGGGCCCGACCGGCGCCGCCGGTCAGCCCCGGCGCCGCCCGCGCAACCGGCGGCCCAGTGGCCGGGAACGCCATGACGAGAAGATCACGGTCTACGTCTCCGCGGAGGAGTTGATGGACCTCGAACACGCCCGGCTGGTGCTCCGCGGCGAGCACGGGCTCGCGGTCGACCGCGGGCGCATCGTGCGAGAGGCGGTCGCGGTGGTGCTGGCCGATCTCGAGTCGCGCGGCGACGCGAGCATCCTGGTGCGCCGGTTGAGCGAGTACTGAACCACTCAGCGGTAAGGTGCCCCACCTGCGGGCCCGTCCCGCCCCGGCCGGGGCCGCGGTCGGGTAAGACCAGCAGCTGAGCACCCCGGAACGAGTGATGCCGCCGAACGCCGCCTCTCCGCCGCCCCCGCGTCGCCGGTTGGGCCGCGGTCCCGCAGCCGCCGCGCTCGCGGAGGACGCGCAGAGCCCGCCGCGGGCGGACGCGCCGTCACCGGAGCCCTCGGAGGCAGCGCCTCAGGAGCCCGCGGAGTCGCCGTCTCCCGAGCCACAGGAGGCCGCCGGGGCCGCTGAGCCCGCCGGGGCCGAAGCCGGCGCCGGCCCTGAAGAGGCCGAGCCCACCGGGCGTTTCACGGTGCGGCTGGACAACTTCGAGGGGCCGTTCGACCTGCTGTTGCAGCTGATCTCCAAGCACAAGCTCGACGTCACCGAGGTGGCCCTCTCCAAGGTCACCGACGAGTTCATGGCACACATCCGCGCCATGGGGCCGGACTGGGACCTCGACCAGACCACCGAGTTCCTGGTCGTCGCCGCCACCCTGCTCGACCTCAAGGCGGCCCGACTGCTGCCCGCCGCCGAGGTGGAGGACGAAGCGGACCTGGCACTGCTCGAGGCCAGGGACCTGCTTTTCGCCAGGCTGCTCCAGTACCGCGCCTACAAGCGGATCGCCGACATCTTCGACCACCGGCTCGACGCCGAGGCCCGCAGCCACCCGCGCACCGTCGGCCTCGAGCCGCACCACGCGGCACTCCTGCCCGAGGTGGTCATCAGCATCGGTGCCGAGGGGTTCGCCAGACTGGCGGTCAAGGCGATGCAGCCCAAGGCGAGACCGCAGGTGTACGTCGACCACATCCACGCCCCGCTGGTCAGCGTGCGAGAACAGGCGGAGATCCTGGTCGCCATGTTGCGGAAAGCAGGCGCGGCGGAGTTCCGAACGCTGGTCGAGGACGCCCCCGACACGCTCACCGTGGTCGCCCGGTTCCTCGCTCTGCTGGAGCTCTACCGGGAACGCGCGGTCGGCCTCGAGCAGTCGGAGGCGCTCGGTGCGCTGACCGTCCGCTGGACCGGCGGCACCGGTTCGGAAGGAGCCCGGCCGGTCATCACCGACGAGTTCGACCAGGAACGCTCCGAGCGGCCGGAGCGCCCCGAGGAGTCCGCCGCCGGGCCGACCGGAGCGAGGGAGATCACATGAGCGGCGATCTGGACCACCCGGCCTACGAGGTCGGCGAAGCCCCGCCCGGTCCGCCGACGGCCGACGCCCCCTCAGCGCCGGCCGTCGCCGAGCTCGCCCTCCGGCCCGCGCTGGAGGCCGTGCTCATGGTCGTCGACGAGCCCGTCACCGAGGACCACCTCGCCAAGGTCCTGCAGCGGCCCCGCCGGGCCGTCTCCGACGCCCTGCGGGAGCTCGCCGACGACTACACCTCCGCCGGCCGCGGCTTCGACCTCCGGCTGGTCGCCGGAGGCTGGCGCTTCTACACCCGCCCCGAGTACGCCAGGGCCGTGGAGAGCTTCGTGCTCGACGGTCAGCAGGCCAGGCTCACCCAGGCCGCTCTGGAGACCCTCGCGGTGGTCGCCTACCGCCAGCCGGTCAGCCGCTCCCGGGTCTCGGCGGTCCGCGGGGTGAACTGCGACGGCGTGATGCGGACCCTCCTCCAGCGCGGTCTGGTGGAGGAGGCGGGAACGGAACCCGAAACAGGTGCGATCCTGTACGGGACGACGAACTACTTCCTGGAGCGGATGGGCCTGCGCGGCCTTGACGAGCTCCCGGAGCTCGCCCCCTTCCTCCCAGAGGCGGAGGCGGTCGAGCCGGACTCCCAGGAAGGAGTGCCGTCGTTCGATCCGGACGCTCCGGACCCAGACGACGGCAGCCACTCTCAGACGGACATGTGATGCGAAGCAGCGGCAGGAACAGCAGGGACAGCGGGGGTCGGCCCCCCGGCGGCCGGAACCCCCGAGGCGGCGGCGACAGCCGCCGGACGACAGGCGGCGCCGGACGGCAGGACGGCCAGCGGCGCTCCTCGGGGCGGCCCCGCCCCGAGGAGCGCCGCTACGAGGACGGCCCGGGCGGCTACGGCGGCGGAAAGGCCGGCGGCGGAAAGGCCGCCAGGGACTCCGGGGGCTCCGGCGGCAGGCCCGGTGAGCGCGGCGGCCGGGGCGCCGGCCCCAAGGGAGGCTCCCCCTCCCGTGGCGGCGCGTCCCGCGGCGCGGCGGCCCAGCGAGGGTCCGGCAGGCCGTCCCGACCGGCCCGACCGCGCGAGTACGAGGCCCAGATCGAGGAGCGCAACCGGGCCCGCCAGAGCCAGCAGCGGAAGCTCCCCAAGACCTTCGGGGAGCCGGCGGGCGAGCGGTTGCAGAAGGTGCTGGCCCGTGCCGGCATGGGGTCGCGCCGGGCCTGTGAGGAACTGATCGACCAGCGCAGGGTCGAGGTCAACGGGGAGATCGTCACCGAGCAGGGCAGGCGGGTCGACCCGGAGAAGGACGAGGTGCGGGTCGACGGCCTGACCGTCGCCACCCAGTCCTACCTCTTCTTCGCTCTCAACAAGCCGGCCGGAGTGGTCTCCACCATGGAGGACCCGGACGGCCGGCAGTGCCTGGGGGACTACGTCAACAACCGGGAGACCCGGCTCTTCCACGTCGGTCGCCTGGACACCGAGACCGAGGGCATCATCCTGCTCACCAACCACGGTGAGCTCTCGCACCGCCTCACCCATCCCCGGTACGGCGTGCGGAAGACCTACCTGGCGGCCATCCAGGGCCCGATCCCACGGGACCTGGGGCGGCAGCTGAAGAGCGGCGTCCAGCTCGACGACGGGTACGCCCGCGCCGACGACTTCCGGGTCGTCGAGAACGTCGGCAAGAACTACCTGGTGGAGATCTCCCTGCACGAGGGGCGCAAGCACATCGTGCGGCGGATGCTCTCCGAGGTCGGCTTCCCGGTCGAACGACTGGTCCGGACCGGATTCGGACCGATCGCGCTCGGCGACCAGAAGTCGGGCTGGCTGCGCCGCCTCACCAACACCGAGGTCGGGATGTTGATGCGGGAGGTCGAGCTCTGACCCGCGCGCCGTCGGGCCACCGGAGCCCGACGGCACGGCCGCGGCCGTCTCAGTCGACGGTCGCGGCCGCCGCACGCCGGCCCGGCTGGATACGCTGGACGGCAGAGCGCCGGTGAGACGGGGATCAACGCCGGTGAGACGGGTTCGAGGAGCGAAGACGTGGCGGTAAGAGCGGTCCACGGGGTCGTCCAGCCGGAGCGGGACGTGCGGGGCGTGAAGCCGCGGGGGCCGAGCGTTCCCGCGCAGGCCGGCACCGAGCCGGCCGGAGGTGACGCCGGGTGCCTCCGCGGTGTCGCGGCCGCATTCCGCAAGGACAGCCCCCGGTGAGGACGGCGGCCGTCCTGGGCACCGGACTGATCGGCACCTCGGTGGCGCTGGTCCTGGCCGGCCGCGGGGTCCGGGTCCACCTGCTGGACCACGACCCCGGTCGGGCGCGCACCGCCGCGGCGCTCGGCGCCGGCACCGACGAGGCGCCCGACGGACCGGTCGACCTGGCCGTCGTCGCCGTGCCGCCCGCGTACACGGCCGGAGCGGTCGCGGACGCCCAGCGGCGCGGCCTCGCCCAGGCATACCTGGACGTCGCCAGCGTCAAGGCCGGGCCGCGCCGGGAGCTGGCGGAACTCGGCTGCGACCTCACCCGCTACCTCGGCACCCACCCCATGGCCGGCCGGGAGCGGTCGGGGCCGCTCGCCGCCACCGCGGACCTGTTCGAGGGACGGCCGTGGGTGCTCACCCCGACCCCCGGCACCGACACCGAGGTGCTCAACCTCGCGCTGGAGCTCGTCGCCTTCTGCCGCGCGGTCCCGGTGGTCATGGACGCCGACGCCCACGACCGGGCGGTGGCGCTGGTCTCCCACACCCCGCAGTTGCTCTCCAGCCTGCTGGCGGCCCGGCTGGAACACGCGGAGGAAGCCGCGGTGCGGCTGTGCGGACAGGGCATCCGGGACGTCACCCGCATCGCGGCCTCCGACCCCGCGATGTGGATCGACATCCTGTCGGCCAACCCGGGACCGGTCGCCGACGTCCTCGCCGCGGTCGCCGACGACCTGGACGAGACCGTGCGCGCGCTGCGGGCACTCCAGTCCGCCGACGAGGAGGAGCGGCGCGGAGGTGCCGCCGGCGTGGACGAACTGCTGCGCCGCGGCAACCGCGGGCGGGACCGGGTGCCGGGCAAGCACGGTGTCGCTCCGGCCGCCTACGAGGCGGTCACGGTGCTCATCGGGGACCAGCCGGGCGAGTTGGCACGGGTCTTCGCCGACGCCGGCCGGGCCGGGGTCAACATCGAGGACGTCCGCATCGAGCACGCGACCGGACAGCAGGCGGGCCGGATCGAGCTGCTGGTGGAGCCGACGGCGGCACCGGTGCTGACCGCGGCGCTCCGCGAGCACGGCTGGTCCATCCGGCAGTAGCCCGCCGGCCCGGCGGCGGCCGGTCGCGGCAAGCCCTCTCCGGGCCCCCACCGCCCCGTCCGCCCCCGGGACGGGCTGCGCGGAGCGCTCCGTCGAGCCAGTAACCTTGTCCGAGGCCGGCCGTGGCCCGCCGCTCCCGCCCCGTCCTCTAGGAAGGTGTTCGTCACCGTGGAAACCGCTGCCCGGACCGCCCCGGCACCTGTGATCGTCGCGATCGACGGACCCTCCGGGACGGGGAAGTCCAGCACCTCCAAGGCCGTGGCCGAGAAGCTGGGGCTGCGCTACCTGGACACCGGTGCCCAGTACCGGGCGATCACCTGGTGGATGCTGAGCAACGGCGTGGACGTGAACGACCCCGCGGCGGTGGCCACCGCCGCCAGCAAGCCCTCCATCGTCTCCGGCACCGACCCCTCCCGGCCGGCCATCGCGGTCGACGGCGCGGACGCCTCCGGCCCGATCCGCACCCGGGAGGTCACCTCGGCCGTCAGCGCGGTGAGCGCCGTGCCCCAGGTGCGCGCCATCCTCACCGAACTGCAGCGGACCATCGCCGCGGGAGCCGAGCGTGGCATCGTCGTGGAGGGCCGGGACATCGGCACCACCGTGCTGCCCGACGCCCACCTCAAGGTCTTCCTCACCGCCTCACCGGAGGCCCGCGCCGCCCGCCGCAGCGGGGAGCTCAAGGGCAAGGAGCGCGGCGACCTGGCCGCCACCCGGGAGGCACTGGCCCGGCGCGACGCCGCCGACTCGAGCCGGAAGGCCTCCCCGCTGGCCAAGGCGGAGGACGCCGAGGAGGTGGACACCACCGAACTCAGCCTGAACCAGGTCGTCGAGTGCGTCGTCACCCTCGTGGAGGCCGCCATGACCAGGGCCGGACAGACGGCGTGAGCGGGCCCGTACTCACCACCGGTACCGCCCCGGGTGGGAGGCGGTCCGGTTCCCGGGGCGCGGCGATCGGACGCCGGATCGGGATCGGCCTGATGCACGGCCTCTGGAAGCCCCGGGTGCTCGGCGCCTGGCGGGTGCCGGCGCAGGGGCCGGTCATCCTCGCAGGCAACCACTCGCACGCCATAGACGGTCCGATGCTGATGGGAACCGCCCCCAGGCCCGTCCACTTCCTGATCAAGAAAGAGGCGTTCGTCGGCCCGCTCGACCCCTTCCTCCGGGGCATCGGCCAGTTGAAGGTGGACCGGGCGATGGCCGACCGGTCGGCGATCACCAAGGCGCTGGCGGTCCTGGAGGACGGCGGAGTGCTCGGCATCTTCCCGGAGGGGACCAGGGGCGACGGCGACTTCACCGCGCTGCGCGCCGGACTCGCCTATTTCGCGGTACGCTCGGGCGCTCCGATCGTGCCGGTCGCCGTACTCGGGAGCACTGACCGAAGCGGCCGGGTCATACCGGCACTGCCGGCGCTGCGCAGCCGTATCGACGTGGTCTTCGGCAACGCCTTCGAGGCGGGAGACGGCAGCGGCAGGCGCACCCGTGCGACGCTGGACGCCGCGACGCAGCGCATCCAGGGCCGGCTCACCACCCACCTGCACGAGGCACGGCGGCTGACCGAACGCGACGACCCCGCCGCCTGAGGGCGGCCCCCGCCTCCGGGCGTCTCCGCTGCACCGGACGCACACTCACGATGAACGACGAGGACAGACTTCATGGACGACCAGAGCCCCATCACCGGCGACGAGCACGGTGAACTCGGCGAGGCCGAATACGCGGAGTTCATGGAGCTCGCCGCGGAGGAGGGTTTCGAACCCGACGAGGTCGCGGACGAACTGGCCGCCGCCGGTCACGGGCCGCTCCCGGTGCTCGCCGTGGTCGGCCGGCCGAACGTCGGCAAGTCGACCCTGGTGAACCGGATCATCGGCCGCCGTGAGGCGGTCGTCGAGGACCGTCCCGGGGTGACCCGCGACCGGGTGACCTACGAGGCCGAGTGGTCCGGCCGCCGCTTCAAGATCGTCGACACCGGCGGCTGGGAGCAGGACGTGCTGGGCATCGACGCGGCCGTCGCCGCCCAGGCCGAATTCGCCATCGAGGCCGCCGACGCGGTGGTGTTCGTCGTGGACGCGGTGGTCGGCGCCACCGACACCGACGGTGCCGTGGTGAGGCTGCTGCGCAAGGCGGGCAAGCCGGTGGTCCTCTGCGCCAACAAGGTCGACGGCCCGAGCGGTGAGGCCGACGCCACCGCGCTCTGGTCGCTAGGGCTCGGCGAGCCCTATCCGGTCTCCTCGCTGCACGGCCGCGGCACCGGCGACCTGCTCGACGCGGTGCTGGAGGTACTACCCGGGGCACCGGCCCAGACCTTCGGCACGGGAACCGGGGGGCCCCGCCGCATCGCCCTGATCGGCCGGCCCAACGTGGGCAAGTCCTCGCTGCTCAACAAGGTCGCCAAGGAGGACCGGGTGGTGGTCGACTCGCTCGCCGGCACCACGCGCGACCCGGTGGACGAACTGGTCGAACTCGGCGGCACCACCTGGCGGTTCGTCGACACCGCGGGCATCAGGCGACGGGTCCACCTCCAGGAGGGTGCCGACTACTACGCCTCGCTCCGGACCGCCGCAGCGGTGGAGAAGGCCGAGGTGGCGGTGGTACTCATCGACGCCACCGAGACGATCAGCGTGCAGGACACCCGCATCATCAGCATGGCCGTCGAGGCCGGCCGGGCGATCGTGCTGGCCTACAACAAGTGGGATTTGCTGGACGAGGAGCGGCGCTACTACCTCGAGCGCGAGATCGAGCAGGAACTGGTCCAGATCCGGTGGGCGCCGCGGGTGAACGTCTCGGCGCTCACCGGGCGACACATGGAGAAGCTCGTACCGGCCATCGAGACGGCCCTGGCCGGTTGGGAGAGCCGAGTCCCGACCGGGCGGCTCAACTCCTTCCTCGGCGAGCTCGTGGCCTCCCATCCGCACCCGATCCGGGGCGGTAAGCAGCCCAGGATCCTGTTCGGGACGCAGGCCGGCACCAGGCCGCCGCGGTTCGTGCTGTTCGCCTCCGGTTTCCTGGAGGCGGGCTACCGCCGGTTCGTCGAACGGCGGCTGCGCGAGGAGTTCGGTTTCGAGGGCACCCCGATCAACATCTCCGTCCGGGTGCGGGAGCGGCGCGGTCAGAAGAAGAAGTGACCGCGGGCCGAGGGGCGCTGTGGGCCGTCCGGTGATCCCCGGCAGGCGTACGGCGACCGCCCCGGCGTGGCGCCGGGTTGCCGGAGGGCCCCGGTGCGGTCCGCGTCGCGGGGTACGTCCCCGGTTCGCCGCGTCAGCGCTCCCGGCCGCGGCCGCTGTCCCGGGAGCCGGGCGGGAGGGCGGCGCGGGGGTTCCTGCGGTGCCGGCGACCGCTCTTCTCCGTCGCTCCGTCGCGTTCCCAGGAGCGGGCGCGTTCCCAGGAGCCCTGCCGTTCCTCGCTGTTGAACGGCGAGAACTTCAGCTCCTCCTCCCCGGTGCGGTCGCCGGGGAGCGCTCGGAAGGATCGGCGGTACTCGGCATAGAGGGCGTCGTAGATCGGTGTCGGTGACTGCTGGCGGGCCGTGGTCTCGTGTGCCGGGCGCATTCCAGGAATGTGGTTCTGGTACGGGGCCCGGGACGGGGCGTCGTATGAGTGCACATATCTGCCAACGAACCGAAGGCCTGAGAGATGCGGCTCTGCGGGTAAAAGGCCGTTTGGGAAGTTTCCGCGGGCAGGAGCGGTGAGTCGGGGCGCCCTGATGCGGGGCGCCAGCGGCCGACGTCAACCGCTCCTGCTCGGAGCAGGAAGGAGGCGCGGTGACCGCCACCGCCGACCGAGCGGCGGTCACCCCCGTCTCGTTCCTGCTCCGAACAATCTGAAGACCGGCCCCGGAGTCTCGTCGGCCGCGCCCCACGGGAGTCCCCCGGTGGCGGGGTACCCGGCCACCGGGGCCCGGTCCGGGCCCTCAGGTGCCGGACAGCGGCATGGTGGCCGCCACCAGAAGTCCCCGGGACGCGGCCCGGTCGAGCGCCTCCCGCATCAGGTCCTCGCGGGGCTGCTGCCCGACGGAGCCGACCGGCCCGGCGAACACCAGCACCCTGGACGTCCTGCCCACCGCGGCCCGCCAGCCGTCGGTCACCGGCAGCGCTTGGTGCGCCTGCCACCAGGCGGTCGGTGCAGCGCCCCCGCCGCCGGGCTGCAGGATGGCGTGGAGTTGCCCCATCGCCAGCAGTACCGACCAGCCCTCCAACGGTGCCGGCGGCTGCTCGACATCGCTGACCGGTCGGAAGCCCTGCTCGACCAGGAGCGTCAGGAACTCGTCCTCGACGCTCTCCGAACCCGGCCGGACGACAGGACCGGTCGGCTCCACCACGAGCGCGGGAAGGATCTCACCGCCGACCAGGACCAAGCCGCTGGTCACTCCGATCACCGCCTGCCCGGGCCCCGGGGGCTCCTGGCCGGGCGATCCAGCCGGTGCGGGGGCCGGACTGGGGGAGGGGACCGGGGCGGTGGTGGCCGTCGGCCGAGTCTGGTGGGCGTCCGTGATGCTGCGGACCGCGCCCTGCAACTGCTCCTCGGAGACCGGTACGACCTGGGAGGGGATGCAGGTGGCATGGGCGAAGGCGAGCACCGCCGTCTCGTCGCCGACGAACAGCACGGTGCTGGTGCGTTCCTGCTCGGTGTCGCCCGCGGTGCGGCAGGAGGTGCAGTCGTAGCTGCCGGGGGCGTTCTCTCCGGTGAGCAACCGGTCGGCTTCTTCGTCGCCGATCTCGGCGCGTACGTCTTCGCTGACGTCCAGCATGCGCGGCACGGGGAGGCTCCTCGATCTTCGGGAATGGTCACCGGGGGCCCGGCTCACTGAGGACAACGGGCTTCCCGGGGCCGGGGTCACGCTCGGGTGAGTGGACGGCGCCCCCCGGTGCCGCCCGTCCCGCGGAGGTTTCCGGGCGGACGTCGGGGACACTCGCAGAGGCGGCCACTTCGCCGCGGCCTCGGGCCCGGCGACCGTCGGGGGGCGGTCGCCGACGCCGCCACCGCCGTGAAGCGGTCGGCTTGTGCGTTCGGGTGCGCGGTGCCGGATCGGAGGCTCTGCTCACCCTGGCGGGTGCCGCTCGTCGCGGTGGGCGCCGCTCACTCAAGCGGGTGAACGACGGAAGTCCTGCTTCCGGCCTGCTTGGTCCCCGTACGAGCCTGAATGTCGTCAACAGCCGGGAAGTTCCCGTCGCCGGCCACCGATTCGCATCCTTTGCGGAACAAGTCGGTGATAGAAGCCAACCCGAAGACCCTCTCGGCGATCTAACCAGGTGGTAGGCGGACGAGACGGGATGGTCCGCGGAAACCATGGGATACGGGTACGGATGCATATCTCCTTTCTGATCCACAACGCGTACGGCATCGGCGGAACCATCCGGACGACGTGCAACCTCGCCCGGACGCTTGCCGACCACCACGACGTGGAGATCGTCTCGGTCTTCCGCCACCGCGACGAGCCGGTCTTCGACCCGGGCCCGGACGTGAACCTCCGCCATCTCGTCGACATACGCGAGGACCGCCCCTCGTTCGAGGGCCAGGACCCCGAACACCGCCTCCCCGCAGCGGTCTTCCCCCGCGCGGAGGGCCGCTACCGGCAGTACAGCCGGCTCACCGACAGCCGGATCGCCGAACACCTGCGGTCGACCGAGGCCGACGTCCTCGTCGGCACCCGCCCGGGGCTGAACGTGCACATCGCCCGCCAGGCGCGCCGAGGCCCCGTCCAGGTGGGACAGGAACACCTCACCCTGGACAGCCACTCCCCGCACCTCCGGGAGGTGCTGCGCGGCCTGTACCCGAGGCTGCACGCCCTCACCACGGTGACCGAGGCCGACGCCGACGCCTACCGGAACACGCTGCGACTGCCCGGCGTGCGGATCGAAGCGGTGCCCAACGGTGTGCCCGCGCCCACCGTCCCGCCCTCCGACGGCAGCGGCAAGTGGGTCGTGGCCGCAGGCAGGTTGGCCCGGGTCAAACGCTATGACCTGCTGATCCGAGCCTTCGGGCAGGTGGTGGCAGCCCGTCCGGACTGGCGGCTGCGGATCTACGGCGGCGGTGCGGAGAAGGACCGGCTGCGAGCGCTGATCGAGCGACTCGACCTCTACAACCACGTCTTCCTCATGGGCCCGGCCAACCCCATCGAGGCGGAATGGGCCAAGGGCTCGATCGCCGCCGTCACTTCGAGTCTGGAGTCGTTCGGCATGACGATCGTGGAGGCGATGCGCTGCGGGCTTCCGGTGGTCGCCACGGACTGCCCGCACGGGCCCGGCGAGATCATCGACAACGGTGTCGACGGCCGACTGGTACCGCCCGGCAGCGCCAAAGCCGTCGCGGCCGCGCTGCTGGAACTGATCAACAACGATCCGCTGCGGCTGCGGATGGGCCGAGCGGCGCTGCGGGACTCCGCCCGCTTCGACCCGGCCCGCGTCGCCGGCCGTTACCACTCCCTCTTCCACGAACTGGCCGCGCGGAGCGGCCCGGGAAGCCGGAGCAGCAGGCTCCGCGGTTCGCTGCACCGCGCCCGCGGCGCCGTGCTCGGCCGGGCGTACGTCGCCCGCGAGACGGGCCGCGCCAAGTTGAGAGGGGTGGGCGCCGCATGACGACCTCCGCCGGCATCCCGGTCATTCCCGCCGGCCGCCGACCCGCCACCGGCGGGCCGGTCGACGCCGAGCCGTCCGTCACCGAGCGCCGCAAGCAGCCGCGCGCCGACTGCATAGCGGACTCCGCGGGCGGCCTGACCTTCGACATCGCCGACCGGAGGCGTTCGGGCAGTGCCGGCTCCTGGGACTCGGCGCTGGTGCTCACCCGGCGCGGCGGCACCGGTCCGGCCGACGCCCTCCGGCTGCCGCTGGTCCCGGCCGGAGACGGCCGGCTGCGGGCGGTGCTGCCGAGCACCGTCCCGCTGCCGGAGGGGCGTTGGGACGCCCACTGGGTGGCCGTGAACGGTGACTCCCGGCGGCTGGTACCGGGGGTGAACGACCTCCGTTCGCTCGTGGACCGGCAGCCGGCCGTCGACCGGCCCTCGGTGGCGGCCCGCATTCCGTACGCCACCAAACACGGCAACCTCTCGGTCCGCGGCTGGCAGCGGGAGCCGCACGCCGAGGCGGGTGAGATCCTGGTCAAGGACGGTGCGATGACCGTGCGCGGCCGGTTCTACGGGCCGGAGCCGGGGGGCGAGGCGAGAGCCGAGGTCCGCTGCCGGCGCGCCCCGGGCCTCTCCCTCGCCCTGCCGCTCTCCTGCGTGGGGAACGACTTCAGCTTCACCCTGCCGTACGAGGCGCTGCTCGACGGTGGCGCGGATGCTCCGGCGGAGGAGTGGGAGCTGTGGCTGCGCCCCTCGGCCGGCGCCGAGGCGGCCCGGATCGCCCGGATCCTGGACGATGTGCCGGACAAGAAGCACATCTTCAACTACCCGGTGCAGACGCTGACCACCCGAGGAACGACGGTGGCTGCCGGACCGTACTACACGGCGGACAACGACCTGGCGGTGCGGCTGGGCACCACCTGACCGCCGCCGGCCCGGCGGCCCACCGCTCCGCGGGGCGGTCGACCGCGGACGGACGGCTCCCGGCGCACGACTGCTGTTCGACGGATCCGGCGTTTCGATCCCAAAGTCGGGGAAACCCGGCGGATCCCCCGGTTCCGTACGAAGGAGCAGCCCGGCCATGACGTCTGAGGAGAGCCGCCCGGCGGACGCCAAGCAGCGGCAGCGCGCCGCCCAGCGTGCGGCAGATCCCGCCGGGGGGCCGCTCACCACCGACCAGGGTGTGGTCGTCGACCACACCGACGACGCGTTGACGGTCGGTGAACGCGGCCCCACCCTGATGGAGGACTTCCACTTCCGGGAGAAGATCACCCGCTTCGACCACGAGCGGATCCCCGAGCGCGTGGTGCACGCGCGGGGCGCCGGGGCCTACGGATACTTCGAGCCGTACCGCTCGTGCGCGGAGTTCACCCGGGCCGCCTTCCTCCAGGACCCCTCCGTGCGGACCCCCGTCTTCGTGCGCTTCTCCACCGTCCAGGGGCCGCGCGGTTCGGCCGACACGGTGCGCGACGTCCGCGGCTTCGCGACGAAGTTCTACACCTCCGAGGGCAACTACGACCTGGTCGCGAACAACTTCCCGATCTTCTTCATCCAGGACGGCATCAAGTTCCCCGACTTCGTACACGCGCTCAAGCCGGAGCCGCACAACGAGATCCCGACCGGCGCCTCAGCGCACGACACGCTCTGGGACTTCGTCGCCCTCCAGCCGGAGACCCTGCACGCGATCTTCTGGCTGATGTCGGACCGGGCCATCCCGCGGAGCTACCGGATGATGCAGGGCTTCGGGGTGCACACCTTCCGGTTCGTCGACGCGGCCGGGCGGGGAACGTTCGTCAAGTTCCACTGGAAGCCCCGGCTGGGCGTGCACTCGCTGGTGTGGGACGAGGCACAGGAGACCATGGGCCGGGACCCGGACTTCAACCGCCGGGACCTGTGGGACGCGATCGCCTCCGGTGACTACCCCGAGTGGGAGCTGGGCGTTCAACTGGTGCCGACCGAGGACGAGCACGCGTTCGACTTCGATCTGCTGGACCCGACCAAGATCATCCCGGAGGAGCAGGTGCCGGTGCGGCCCATCGGGCGGATGGTCCTGGACCGGAATCCCGACAACTTCTTCGCCGAGACCGAGCAGATCGCCTTCCACACGGCCAACGTCGTCCCGGGGATCGACTTCACCAACGACCCCCTGCTGCAGGCACGGAACTTCTCCTACCTGGACACCCAGCTGATCCGTCTGGGCGGTCCGAACTTCGCCCAGATCCCGGTGAACCGCCCGGTGGTCGAGGTGCGCAACAACCAGCGTGACGGCTACCACCAGAGCCTGATCCACTCCGGGGCGAGCTACAGCCCCAACTCGCTGAGCGGTGGGTGCCCGGCCGTCGGCGGGGGCGATCCCCGAGTCTTCGCCCACCTCCAGGAGCGGGTCGACGGACACAAGATCCGCAAGCGCAGCCCCAGCTTCGACGACCACTACAGCCAGCCGGCGATGTTCTGGCACAGCATGGCCGACTGGGAGAAGAAGCACATGATCGACGCCTTCCGGTTCGAGCTGGGCAAGGTCGGGACGAGGCAGGTGCGCGAGGGCGTCGTCGCGCAGCTGGCCCGGGTGGACCACGAGCTGGCCACCGCGGTGGCCCGGGGCATCGGGGTGGCCGAGCCGGAACGGCGCTCGGACACCCCGGAACCGGTCCGCTCCCCGGCGCTGAGCTTCGAGAACAACCTGGGCGACGGCAGCATCCGGAGCCGCCAGGTGGCGGTGCTGGTCGCGGACGGGGTGGACGCCGCCCAGGTGGACGGAGTGCGCGAGATCCTCGGGATCGGCGGCGCGGTGGTCGAGGAACTGGCGGCGTACGACGGCACGGTCCGGGACACCGAGGGCGGCGAACGACCGGTCACCCGTGCGCTGCCTACCGTCGCCTCGGTGCTTTACGACGCGGTGCTGGTGCCCGGCGGACCGGACAGTGCGCTGGCGATCGCGGCGGACGACGCGGCCGTACGGTTCCTGCGCGGCGCCTTCCGGCACGGCAAGCCCATCGCGGGCCTCGGCGCGGGGGCGGGGGTGCTGGGCAGCATGGAACTCGGCGGGGTCCGGGTGGCCGGCGGAGGGAACGGCGAGGGCGTCGTCCTGGACCAGGGGGTGGTCACCGACGCGGGCACCGGGCCGCCCGGCGAGGAGTTCGGGCGGGCTTTCACCGAGGCGATCGCCGCGCACCGCTACCGCGGCCGCTCCGCGATCAACGACTGAACCGGACCGCACCGGACCGCCGCCTCCGATGACGGCGCGGCGGCCCGGCGGCCGTGTGCCCGGTGGTTTGACCCGGCATCCCCCGCACCCCGGCCGCCCGGCTATTCGCGGCCTCCGCCACCCGGGCGGAATTGCGGGCGCCGCGGGGATTTCGAGAAGGCGAAATTCCGAACAACGGGAGTTGACGGCGTGTTTGCGGGAGAGACGGGTTGGAAAAGGATTCCGGGCGTTCGGCTGGTCGGCTGAGACGGGCGGACCGCACCTGCGGCATCCCCTCCGAGGCGCAGCTGTGACGTAAATGTGACGGGACAAGGACAAGCCTGTAGGGGCGAGCGGGCCGCACGGAGGGTAATCGGGGAGCCGCCGCGTCGCGGGCCACGCCACGGGTCGATCCGCCGACGGACGCGAGAGCCCCTACGGTGGCCTCATGGACAGGAATTCGATTCCAGAGAACCCCGCGGACGACACCGAGGCCTACGTCGGACAGCCCGTCGCCGAGGCGGAGGAACGTGCCCGGGACCGGGGCTGGACCACGGTCCGCAGGCTCCCGCCGAACGCCGTGGTGACCATGGAGTTCCTCGCCGGACGGATCAATTTCGCGGTCACCGACGGCGAGGTCGTCCGCTGCTGGACGGGGTGAGACCGGAGCACCGGCCCGGACCGAGAGGCCGCCGCCGGCGCCTCCTGGACACCCGGCCCCTCGGAGGGAGCTGCTGCTCGGAGAAACCCGGCCGCAGGCGGAGGCCCCGGCGGCGGAGCGCCGCGTACCGTCCCGGGCAGGGCACCGGGGAGCGGGCGGGCGCGCGGCCGCCGGGCGAGCGGTACCCCGCCCCCGTCAGCCCCCGGTGTGCCCGCGGTGGGCTGTGGACCCCAACGGCACGCTGCGCGAGGTCCGGTCCGAGTGCGGAGGGCGGCGGCTGCCGGTCGGGCTGACCGGCGAGCGCTCCGAGCGGGCGGTGTGCGGGCGTGGCGGGTAGTGCGGAGGCCTGGGGTCGGTGCGGTTGCCCGCTGCCCCGGCGCCGCCGCTCGTCCCCAGATCCGAGCGGCCGGCGGCCGTCCCGCCCGGCGGCGCCGCGCCACCTGCCGCCGCCTCCCGCGCGGCGGTGCCACCGGCTGGTTGCCCGGTGTTCCGGGAAGCCGCCGCGGGCTGTGCGTAGGCCGGATGCGGCAGCGGTGCGGCGGGGGCCGTCCGCCTTTCCTTGAAACGGTCTCGGTGGTCCAGGATCCACCGCTCGGCTGTGGCGATGAAGGGTTCGAACCAGGGGAGTGCCAGCAGGATCAGCAGCCCGGCCGTCCAGCCGAGGAGCACGTCGCTGACCCAGTGGGTGCCGAGGTAGACGGTGGTTCCGCCGACCCCGAGCGCGAACGCGGCGGCGACGAGCGACAGCACCCGCCGGGCGTTCGGGGTGGTGGCGAGGTAGGCCAGGATCCCCCAGGTCACCACCGCGTTCGCGGTGTGCCCGGACGGGAATATGTCGCCGCCGGCGAACATCTCGGCGGAACCGACCGTCGTCGCGTAGTGCGGACCGAGCCGGCCCAGGCCGTACTTCACCGCACCCACCGTGGTGTTCAGCAGCAGTAGGGAGACGCCCAGGGCCAGGAGCGGCCGGAGCGTCCGCTGCCGCCAGGAGCGCCAGCCCAGCCAGGCGGCGACCAGGACGGCGGTGGGCCCGCGCTGCCCCAGGACGACGAAGTAGTCCAGGTAGGGGTGGAGGACGGGCCACTGCTTGTACGGCCGGAAGAGCATCACTTGCCAGTCGAGGCGGACCAGGCGGTCACTCACGAGCACGGCGAGGACGATGGCCGCGTAGAAGCCGACGGCGGAACCGAACAACACCTTCCGTGTTCGGCTCATCCGCGGGATCACGCGGTCGCTCGGTCGCTCCGGCTCCTGTTGGAGACGGGCGACGATTCGATCGGTACGCACCTAAGCGACGTTACAGGGGGTGAGCGCGGACCTCGCTCCGGGCAACGTCTTTGTGATGACGATGTGATGTGTACTCGGTCGCAACAGGAGGCTTTATTTCCGACGTTCCGTCATAACCGGAAGGGTCTTTGAGTGAATTTCGTGAGGAGATCGTCGAACATTTCTTTCACACCCTCGAATCTGTTCTCCGCCCGGTGCGGTCGATTGCCGTCCGGCTGGCCGGAAATCCGCTGTGGAATCACCGCCCGGCAGGGCGTGGAGAGGGGCGGGTGCGACCGTGACCAGCGCGTTCGAACTTGAGTTCGGTAGATGATCCCGGCGTTGTCGGCGGGGGGCCGCCGTCCGGAAGCCGTACCGGGGGAGCGGCCGCGCCGAAGCCGTCGAAGGAGTGGTGCTCCGGGAGGTCGCCGTGTTGACAGGAAGTGAACCTGGCCACTCTTCCTCCTCCGCCCCTCGCGTACCCTGACAACTCACCCGCGCTCGATGCCGGACCGCAGGGAAATGAGAAACGCCCTGTCGGGGTCTGCCGAGCGCGCGGCGCGACACATTGGGAGGTGCGTGCATGTCCGGGACGACCACGGCCCGTGAGCAGCGGGCGGCGGACGTTCCCCGGCATCGGCACCGGCGAGGGCTCGGCGCCGGCGGAGTCAACCGCTGGGCCGTGCTGGTGGTGCTCTGCGTCAGCCTGCTGCTCGTCGCCCTGGACGCGACGGTGCTCCACGTGGCGGTGCCGGCGGTCACCGAGGACCTCCGCCCCAGCGCCACCGGCCTGCTGTGGATCGTCGACATCTACCCACTGGTCGCCGCCTCCCTCCTGATCCTCTTCGGAACCCTCGGCGACCGGGTCGGCCGACGGCGGGTCCTGCTGCTCGGATACGGCGTGTTCAGCCTGGCCTCGGCCATCGCGGCCCTCGCCTCGACCCCCCACGTCCTGGTGGCGGCGCGTGCCCTGCTCGGGGTGGGCGGCGCGATGATCATGCCTGCGACGCTCTCCATCCTCCGGCAGGTCTTCCCGGAGCGCCGGGAGCGGGCGATGGCCATCGGCATCTGGAGCGCGGTCGCCGCCGTCGGTGCCGCCGTCGGGCCGCTGCTCGGCGGGCTCCTGCTCGAGCACTTCTGGTGGGGCTCGGTCTTCCTGATCAACATCCCGCTGATGGCGGCCTGCCTGCTCGCCGGCCGCTGGCTGCTCCCGGAGTCCATCGGAGAGCGGGACGGGCCGTGGGACGTGCTCGGCGCGCTGCTGGCCGCCGCCGGACTCTTCGGCGTCGTGCTGGGGGTGAAACGGGTCGGCGGCGCCGCCGCCCTGCTGGCCCCCGCCACCGCCCTGCCGCTGATCGCCGGGGTGCTGCTGCTCGTCCTCTTCGCCCGGCGGCAGCGCCGCCGCCGCTACCCCCTGGTGGATCTGGCCATGCTCAGCCGGCCGGCCTTCGGGACCTCCGTCGGCTGCATCGTGCTGGCGATGCTCGCGCTCGTCGGCCTCCAACTGATCGCCACCCAGTACCTGCAACTCGTCCTCGGCCTCTCCCCGCTGCAGACCGGGGTGCGGATGGTGCCGCTCACCTGTGCCGCGATGGCCGCCGGGCTGCTGGGCTCCCGCCTGCTCCAGTGGCTCGGCCCGCGTTCCATGGTCGCGCTGGGTTTCCTGCTCACCGCGGCGGCCGTGCTCTCGCTGCTGTGGACGGGGCAGGAGGACCGGCCGGCGCCGCTCATCGCCGGTTTCCTGCTGCTCGGCTTCGGCCTGGAGATGACGCTCTTCGGCGCCTACGAGTCCATGCTGAGCGACGCTCCACCGGACCAGGCGGGCACGGCGGCGGCCATCGGCGAGACGTCCTACCAGCTCGGGGCCGGCATCGGCATAGCCCTGCTCGGCAGCGTCATGAACGCCGTGTACGCGCCGGCCGTGGCCACCGTGCCGGGAGTGCCCCGTGTCTCCGGGAGGGCGGCCGGCAACTCGCTGGCCGAAGCCTACGAGGTGGCGGGCGGACTCCACGGCCCCGCCGCGGGCGCCCTGCGCGCGACGGCCCGGGTGGCCTTCGTTCACGGTCTGCACACCACCCTCGTGGTGAGTGCGGGACTGCTGCTGGTCGGCGCTGCGGCGGCGCTGCGGCTGCCACGCCACATGGAGTGCGGCGAGGGCCGCGCGGACACCGAGCGCCCCGCCGCCTCCGCCCGGTCGGCCGCCGCACCCGGAGCCGACGGGGAACGGCCGGGGGAACCCTCCGGAGCCGGGCGTTCCACGATGCTCCCGCCGGCGCGGCGGGGTGCCGATCCCGGCCGGCCCGCCGCTCGCACCGCCGTTCGCCCCTGAGCCGTGCTGGACAGGTTCCCTACTCGCCCGTAGCGTCTGCGCCCGGAAGCCATGACGAGAGGTCGAGCCATGTCCGCATCTTCCCTCCCCGCCTTCGACCCGAGCGACCCGCTCGGTGTGGACGACCTGCTGAGCCCGGAGGACCTGGCGGTCCGGGACACCGTGCGGCAGTGGGCCGGCGACCGGGTGCTGCCGCGGATCGCCGAGTGGTTCGAGAGCGGTGAGGTCCCGGAGATCCGCGGACTCGCCAGGGAGCTCGGGAGCATCGGCGCGCTGGGGATGTCCCTCGACGGCTACGGCTGCGCGGGAGCCAGCGCGGTGCAGTACGGGCTGACCTGCATGGAACTGGAGGCCGCCGACTCCGGGATCCGTTCCCTGGTGTCCGTGCAGGGCTCGCTCGCCATGTACGCGATCCACCGGTGGGGCTCGGAGGAGCAGAAGCAGCGCTGGCTGCCCGCGATGGCCGCCGGCGAGGTGATCGGCTGCTTCGGCCTGACGGAACCGGACCACGGGTCGGACCCGGCGGGCATGCGGACCCGCGCCCGCCGCGACGGCACCGACTGGGTGCTCACCGGCCGCAAGATGTGGATCACCAACGGCTCCGTGGCCGGGGTCGCCGTGGTGTGGGCCCAGACCGAGGACGGAGTCCGGGGGTTCCTGGTGCCGGCCGGTACCCCGGGGTTCTCCGCCCCGGAGATCCGGCACAAGATGTCCCTGCGTGCCTCGGTGACCAGCGAACTCATCCTCGACGAGGTGCGGTTGCCCGCCGACTCCGCCCTGGAGGTCCAAGGGTTGCGCGGGCCGCTCGGCTGCCTCAACCACGCGCGGTACGGCATCGTGTGGGGGGCGATGGGCGCCGCCCGCGCCTCGTTCGAGGCGGCCCTGGAGTACGCCGGGAGCCGGGTGCAGTTCGACCGTCCCATCGGGGGCTTCCAGCTCACCCAGGCCAAGCTCGCGGACATGGCGGTCGAGCTGCACAAGGGCGTTCTGCTCGCCCACCATCTGGGCCGGCGGCTGGACGCCGGGAGGCTCCGCCCGGAACAGATCAGTTTCGGCAAGCTCAACAACGTGCGCGAGGCGATCGAGATCTGCCGCACCGCCCGCACGATCCTCGGGGCCAACGGGATCTCCCTGGAGTACCCCGTCATGCGGCACGCCGCGAACCTCGAGTCGGTGCTCACCTACGAGGGCACCGTCGAGATGCACCAACTCGTGCTCGGCAAGGCGCTCACCGGGCTCGACGCGTTCCGGTGAGCGGCCCCGCCGCGGTCAGCTCTGGTTGAAGAACCCGCCCTCGACCGCCCGGCCGGTGGCCTCGCCGCTCACGATCCGGTAGTCGGGCGGTGTGAGGAGGAAGACCCGGGTGGCGACCCGCTCGATCGAACCGCGGAGTCCGAACGTCAGGCCCGCGGCGAAGTCGACCACGCGCTTGGCGTCGGCCGGGTCCATGGCGGTGAGGTTGACGACCACCGGGACGCCCTCCCGGAACAGCTCACCCAGGCCCCGGGCGTCGCGGAAGCTGTCGGGGGTGACGGTGGCGATGCGGCTCCCCTGCTGCTGCGCGGACTCGTCCGCCACCCGCACCCGCGGATCAGTCACCCAGGCGTCGCCGTGCTCGGGCCCCTCGGCGTAGTCGTCGTCGTAGTAGCGCTCGTCATCGTTGTCATCGACGAGGCCAAACCATGCACTCGCCTTGCGCACCGATCCCATGGACGCCTCCTCTCACATGCGGTCCCTGCCGTCCGCTCCTCCATCGTCGTCCATGATGCGGATGATGCGCCAAGGGGATGGCCCCCGCACATGCTTTTCGTGACGGTACTGGTGCACAACGGGTGGCGAGGAATCAAGGTTCCGGCTGAATAACTCCGCTGACGGCCCGCTACCCGTAATTCCTTGAGATACGCCGTATCAAAAGAGTGACTTCATGGACAGGGCGGCGGGTGTGTCACCCGTGGCTATGGCGGCTCCTGGGCGGTTGACGCCCGGCACCGGCCGGCGGATCGGTCGGACGGAATGGCCGAAGTCCTCTTTCCAGGTGGCTCGTTCCAATCGGGTTGTCGCGGGGGCAGCGGCCAGCGGATGCGATCCGCGTGCCGGTGCCGGGTCCGCTGGCCGGTCTGACGGAGGCGCGGCGAGACCGTCCTGGGGCGGACCGGTGTGAGGGGCCGAGGCGGCCTCCTGACCCGGACTCGCCAAGCGGACGGTGCCGGATCGGCCTCGCCGCGGCGACGAGCGGCCGGTTCGACCGGCCGCCGGTGAAACGGGAGACGGTGCGCGGCGCCACTGCTGAGGGGCGCTGCCGCGAGCCCCGGGGGAGTCGGAGGGCAGTCTGGCGGTCGGCGGCTGCGGAGCTCGCGTACGCCGACTCGACGTCAAATGTTCGCTGTCCGCCGAGAGGTCCACCGCTCAGCGGAACCTCAGGGGCGAAAATCAGCCACTCTTTATATGGGACGGAAGGGTGCTGGCGTCCCATGACCGATGATTGCTGGCGCCGGCGGGCGTTGATCGTCGATCTCCGGAGCCGGGAGGCGGCGCTCCGCCCGGCCCGCTGCCGAGGCATGACTCCGGACGAGTGACGGCGAGTCAGCTTCGCCGAAGCGACCGATCGTGTGATGAGCTGTTCATCGGGGTGAACCGGAATTGCTGGGTCCGTTCCGGGGCGTGCAGAGGCCCGGCGTGGGATGGAGTTCCGGGCTTCGGGCATGTCCTGAGCGGGCCGGCGGCCGCTGCTCGATCCGGCCCCTCTTCCTCCTCGCCGCCACGGGATTCTTTGCTCTAGCAGCGGTAGCCCGCGATCCGTGGCGAATCGGCGACCGGCGGCGGCCGGCGGGCGAGGGGCGCGCCGGCTCCGGCGGCCTGCTCGCGTGGCAGGTCATGCGGCCAGGGGCAGGCCGAAAGCACCCCTTGCGGCCGAGTGGCCGGCCGCCGAATACTCCCCACAGCGCTTGTCAGGGGCACAACGAGAATCCGGAACACTCGGGTGTCCACTGACTGCGCCTCACGGGTCTGTCCAACCCAGACAGGTCCGAGGTTCCCCTCTTGGAGGAGTGAGGATGAAGCGCACTACCCCCCACGGTGCCAGACGTACTCGGCTGATCGCTGTCGCGGCGGGCGTCGCGGCCGCCGCGGCCATCGCCGTCCCGGCCGCCAACGCTGACGCCAAGCCCACCACCTACTCCGCTTCGCAGCTCTCGGCCGCGAGCGACGCCGTGCTCAACGCGGACGTCGCGGGCACCGCGTGGCACGTGGACAAGGCGACCAACACCCTTGTCGTGACCGCGGACAGCACCGTCACCGAGGCCGAGATCGCCAAGATCAAGCGCACCGTGGGCGCTGACGCCGGTGCCATCAAGGTCGAGCGCACGGCCGGCAAGATGACCAAGATGATCCAGGGCGGCGACGCCATCTACGCCAGCAGCTGGCGTTGCTCCGCGGGCTTCAACGCTCACAGCGGCAGCACCTACTACCTGATCACCGCTGGTCACTGCACCGACGGCGCCGGCACCTGGTACGCCAACTCCAGCGGCTCCTCCGTGATCGGCCCGACGGTCGGCTCCAGCTTCCCGGGCAACGACTACGGCCTGATCCAGTACAACTCCGGCGTGAGCCACCCCGGCACCGCCGGTGGTGTGACGATCACCGGTGCCGGCAACGCCAGCGTCGGCATGTCCGTCACCCGTCACGGCAGCACCACCGGGACCCACAGCGGCACGGTCACCGGTCTGAACGCCACCGTCAACTACGGCGGCGGTGACATCGTCTCCGGTCTGATCCAGACCAACGTCTGCGCCGAGCCCGGCGACAGCGGTGGCTCGCTGCGGTCCGGCAACACGGCGATCGGTCTGACCTCCGGCGGCAGCGGCGACTGCACCTACGGTGGTACGACCTTCTTCCAGCCGGTCACCGAGGCGCTCAGCGCCTACGGCCTGACCATCAGCTGACTCGGCCGGCCCTCGCGGGCCGACAGGGTTGCGGAGCCCCCGTCCGGGTCCACCGGACGGGGGCTCTTCCGCGCGTCCCGGGGCGCGACCCGTTGAGCCGCCCCCGCCGCACGGGCATATCGGGCTAACGTGCTCGAAGCGGGCTCATGGGATGATACGCGCGATATGGACGGCGGGTGGCCGTGGTGGTCGACGATCTTGTGGCAGCGGTGGTCGCGGTTCTGGTCTGCGTCGCGCTGTACCTCATGGCGGCGGCTCGGGTGGTGAAGCAGTACGAGCGCGGGGTGGTGCTCCGGCTCGGCAGGCTGCTGCCCCAGGTCCGGGGGCCCGGCTTCACGATGATCGTTCCGTTCGCGGACCGGCTCCACAAGGTCAACATGCAGATCGTCACCATGCCGGTGCCCGGCCAGGAGGGCATCACCCGGGACAACGTGACGGTGCGGGTCGACGCGGTGGTGTACTTCAAGGTGGTGGACGCCGCCGACGCGGTCGTGCAGGTGGAGGACTACCGCTTCGCTGTCTCCCAGATGGCGCAGACCTCGTTGCGTTCGATCATCGGCAAGAGCGATCTGGACGATCTGCTGTCGAACCGGGAGAAGCTGAACGAGGGCCTTGAGCTGATGATCGACAGCCCCGCCGTCGGATGGGGGGTGCGGGTCGACCGAGTGGAGATCAAGGACGTGTCGCTGCCGGAGACCATGAAGCGCTCGATGGCCCGTCAGGCCGAAGCGGACCGGGATCGCCGGGCCAGAGTGATCAACGCGGATGCCGAGTTCCAGGCTTCGAAGAAGCTGGCGCAGGCGGCCCGGCAGATGGAGGCCACCCCCGCGGCGCTACAACTGCGGCTGCTGCAGACGATGGTGGCGGTGGCGGCGGAGAAGAACTCCACCCTGGTGCTGCCCTTCCCGGTGGAGCTGCTGCGCTTTCTGGAGCGGGCCCAGCAGGACGGAGCGGGGGAGGGGCCGCCGACCGGTGGCCCCGGACCGGAGGCGCCCGGTCCCGCGGACGCCGGCCCGGAGGTCGCCGACGGCCCGGAGACCGGCGTGGTGCCGGGCCTGGACACCGGCCCCGGGGACCTCGGTGCCGGACTCGGCACCGGCCCCCAGGGCGGGATCGACTTCGGCGTCGCCGGTCTCGGAAACGGCGACGTCGGAGGGCGCCCCGACTCCGAGCCGGACTCCGGATCCGGTGAGGGCTCCGAGGGCGGGGAGTCCGGCGGCCGGGGCTGAGGCGCCCTACGGCTGGCCCGCCGTCTTCGGGCCCGGCCCGATCCGTAGGAAGAGTCGATTATCGGCCAGTCGGCGGCTCCGGGGGCGAAGAACCATCCGTGCGGCGGGAGACGCGGGGGACCCGGGTGACCTGCGGGACAGGTGTTCGCAGGCCCGCTGTCAAGTCCTGGTCGCCTTCCCCTTCGGGGCCTGAATTCGGCCTTGTGTGCTACCGATCTCCGTGGGAATACTCGGCGGCGTCACCGGCAATGACTAATGCTGACGAGCGGTCATGTCGGTGTGGCAAAAACGCGACAAACACTCCTCCGGGCCCGGTGCTCCCCCACAGCGAGGGCCCAACCCCCCACTGGAGGTTCAAGTTGAAGCATCGACGCATCACCAAGCGGAGCACGGCGATCGCCGGAGCCGGGATCGCGGCCCTGGTGGCGACGGGGCTCTCCCTGTCCAGTGCCAGCGCCTCCCAGACCCCGAGCCCCGAGGCGCTCTCGGTGGCCTCCGCCCAGAAGTTGGCCTCGACCCTCACCTCCGACCTCGGTGACCAGGCCGCGGGCTCGTACTACGACGCCAAGGCCAAGCGGCTCGTGGTCAACGTGCTCGACGAGGCGGCGGCCGGCAAGGTGCGTGCCGAGGGTGCCGAGGCGAAGGTCGTCCAGCACTCCCTCGCCGAGCTGAACTCGGCCCGGGCGACCCTCAAGGAGGAGGCGACCATCCCCGGTACCTCCTGGTCGGTGGACCCGAAGCTCAACAAGGTCGTCGTCACCGCCGACAGCACGGTCGAGGGTGCGAAGCTCGCCAAGCTCACCAAGGTGGTCGAGGGCCTGGGCGGGAAGGCGGCCGTCGAGCGGATCAGCGGCGAGCTCACGCCCCTCATCGCGGGCGGCGACGCCATCTGGGGCAGTGGTTCCCGCTGCTCTCTCGGCTTCAACGTCGTCAAGGGCGGCGAGCCGTACTTCATCACCGCCGGCCACTGCGGCAACGCGGTCTCCAGCTGGTCGGACTCGCAGGGCGGCGGGGAGATCGGCAGCACCGTGGAGTCCAGCTTCCCCGGCAACGACTACGCGCTGGTGGAGTACACCTCCAGCATCGCGCACCCCAGTGAGGTGAACCTCTACAACGGCAGTGCGCAGTCGATCAGCAGCGCCGGCGACGCGACCGTCGGCCAGAGCGTGCAGCGCAGCGGCAGCACGACCCAGGTGCACGACGGGGAGGTGACCGGACTCGACGAGACCGTCAACTACCAGGAGGGCTCGGTCGAGGGTCTGATCAAGACCACGGTCTGCGCCGAGCCGGGCGACAGCGGCGGCGCGCTCTTCTCCGGCAGCACGGCGCTGGGTCTGACCTCCGGCGGCAGCGGTGACTGCTCCTCGGGTGGTACGACCTACTTCCAGCCGGTGCCCGAGGTGCTCCAGGCGTACGGCGTCGAGATCGGCTGACGCCTCGCCGCCGCACGGCGGCGGTGACGCCTCGCAGCAGTCGCACCCCTGGTGGGAGCACGGGCGAGCAGCAGCCGGCTCCCGGGACTCGGCCCGCACCGTGTCCCGGGAGCCGGCGTTTTTCTGCCCGCCGTAGCGCGGCTGCCCGGCCGCCCGGGTGGACCCGAACCCCCAATCGTACGAACGTTCGATATCTGGTTTATGGTGGAGCGGAAACAGTCGATTCAGGGGGTGGGAGCGGCAGGAGGCGCGGATGTCCGGATTCACGCATCTGCACGCCGTCTCCGGCTTCTCCATGCGGTACGGAGCCGCCCACCCGGAGCGACTCGCCGAACGCGCCGCCGAGCGCGGGATGGACGCGCTCGCCCTGGCGGACCGGGACACGCTGGCCGGGGCGGTGCGGTTCGCCAAGGCGTGCGCGGCGGCCGGGGTACGCCCCCTGTTCGGGGTGGACCTGGCGGTCCGGGAGCGGACCCCGCGACCGCTCTCCGGTGGCGTGCGCCGCCGCACGCCGGTGCGTGGCGGCGCCTTCGTCGACGAGTCCGCCCCTCGCGCGGTCTTCCTGGCCCGGGAAGGAGCCAGGGGCTGGGCCGCCCTGTGCCGGCTGGTCTCCGCCGCCCATCGGAACCCGGAACACCCGCTGCTGGCCTGGGAGGACCTCGAACCTCTCAGCGGAGGGCTGACCGTGCTGCTCGGGCCGGAGTCCGAGGTCGGCAGGGCGTTGAGCGCCGGCCGCCCGGACCGGGCCGCCAGGCTGCTGGAGCCCTGGCGGGAGGTCTACGGCGAAGCGCTCCGGCTGGAGGTCGTCCACCACCGCCGCGCCGGCCACACCGGCAGCGGCCCCGGATCGCTGCGCCTCGCCGCCCGAACCCTCGGCTTCGCCGCCGAACAGCGGGTGCCGGCCGTCCTGACCAACGCCGTGCGGTACGCGGACCCCGGCCAGGGCCCGGTCGCCGACGTGCTGGACGCCGCCCGCCGGCTCGTCCCCGTAGACCTGCGCCGGACCGACTCGCTCGACAGCGGGGAGCGCTGGCTCAAGCCCGAGGCGGAGATGGCGCGGGTCGCCCGAGCGGTCGCGGAGGCGGCGGGCGGCCGGCGGGAGAGCGCGCACCGGCTGCTGGCGGAGACCGAACGGACCGCGGCCCGCTGCGCCGTCGACCCCGAGGAGGACATCGGGCTGGGCGGCGTGCACTTCCCCGAACCACATCTGGTCGGCGCCGGGCGGCGCACCGCCGACCGGACCCTGCGGTCCCGCTGCGCCGCCGCCATGGTGCTGCGCGGCCACGACCGCGACCGGACCCGGTGGGAGCGGCTGGAGAGTGAGCTGCGGACCATCGGACGGCTCGGTTTCGCCTCCTACTTCCTGACCGTCGCCCGGGTCGTCGACGACACCAGGGGGTTGGGCATCCGGGTCACCGCCCGTGGCTCGGGGGCGGGTTCCCTGGTCAACCACCTGCTCGGCATCGCCCACGCCGACCCGGTGGAACACGGCCTGCTGATGGAACGCTTCCTGTCGGAGCGCCGGGCCGTGCTCCCCGACATCGACATCGACGTCGAGTCCGCCCGCCGCCTCGAGGTCTACCGGGCGATCTTCGACCGCTTCGGAGCGGAGCGGGTGGCCACCGTCGCCATGCCCGAGACCTACCGGGTCCGGCATGCGATCCGGGATGTGGGGGCGGCCCTCGGGATGGACCCGGCGGAGATCGACCGGCTCGCGAAGTCCTTCCCGCACATCCGTGCCCGGGACGCCCGCGCCGCCCTCGACGAGCTGCCCGAACTCCGCTCGGTCGCCGCGGAGCGGGAGCGGTACGGCAGGTTGTGGGAGCTGGTGGAAGCCCTCGACGGGCTGCCGCGCGGGATCGCGATGCACCCCTGCGGAGTGCTGCTCTCCGACACCTCGCTGCACGACCGCACACCGGTGGTCACCAGCGCGGGGTCGACCACGGGGCCGGGGGCCGGGGGCTTTCCGATGTCGCAGTTCGACAAGGACGACGTGGAGGAGCTGGGGCTGCTCAAACTCGACGTCCTCGGGGTGCGGATGCAGTCGGCGATGGCGCACGCGGTCACGGAGGTCCGGCGGGCCACCGGGGAGGAGTTGGACCTGGATGACCCGGAGCAGGTGCCCACCGGTGACCGGGCGACCTACGAGCTGATCAGGTCCACCGAGACGCTCGGCTGCTTCCAGATCGAGTCGCCCGGTCAGCGCGATCTGATCGGCCGGCTGCGTCCGGCCGACTTCCACGACCTGGTGGTCGACATCTCGTTGTTCCGGCCCGGCCCGGTCGCGGCCGACATGGTCCGGCCGTTCATCGAGGCGCGGCACGGTCGCCGAGCGCCGCGCTACCCCCACCGGGACCTGGAGCCGGCGCTGCGGGAGACCTACGGTGTCGTCGTCTTCCACGAGCAGATCATCCGGATCCTGGAGATCATGACGGGCTGCGACCCGGGGCTCGCGGACGAAGCCCGCCGGGCGCTGTCCGACGCCGAGCGGCAGAGCCGGGTGCGCGCCTGGTTCGCGCGCGAGGCGGCGGTGCGCGGTTACTCCACCGAAACGGTCGCGCAGACCTGGGAGATCGTCGAGGCGTTCGGCAGCTATGGCTTCTGCAAGGCGCACGCGGTCGCCTTCGCGGTGCCCACCTACCAGTCGGCCTGGCTCAAAGCGCACCATCCGGCCGCCTTCTACGCCGGAGTGCTCACCCATGACCCGGGGATGTACCCGAAGCGGCTGCTGCTGGCGGACGCGCGGCGACACGGGGTGCCGATCCTCCCGCTGGACGTGAACCGGTCGGCGGCCGCCTATAAAATCGAACTGGTGTCCGATGGCGGGGAGTTCGGGGTTCGGCTCGCACTCTCCGAGGTCCACGGCATCAGCGAGGCCGAGACCGAGCGGATCATCGCCGGACAGCCGTACTCCTCGCTGCCGGACCTGTGGCAGCGCTCCCGGCCCAGCCGGACCGTCGCCGAACGACTCGCCCAGGTCGGCGCGTTGGACGCGTTCGGCACCAACCGCCGCGACCTGCTGCTGCACATCGCCGAACTCCACCGCCAGCAGCGGTCCCCGGCCGCCCACGCGGACCAGCTCCCACTGGACGACGGCGCCGCCGGGGCCCCGCCCACGGAGCCTGCCGGGCTCCCCGACCTCGACGCCGCCGAGCGCCTGGGGGCGGAGCTGAACGTGCTCGGGATGGACGCCTCCAGACATCTGCTGAACGACCACGCCGACCTGCTGGCCGAACTCGGCACGCTCCCCGCCAAGCGGCTGCCGGTCACCCGGCACGGGGAGACCGTCCTGGTCGCCGGGGCCAAGGCGGCCACCCAGACACCGCCGATCCGTTCCGGCCGGAGGGTCATCTTCACCACCCTCGACGACGGAACGGGCCTGGTCGACTGCGCCTTCTTCGACGACAGCCACGAGGCCTGCGCCCACACCGTCTTCCACTCCTGGCTGCTGCTCGTCCGCGGCACCCTCCAACGGCGCGGACCGCGCAGCTTCAGCGTTGTCGGAGCCCGCGTCTGGGACCTCGCCGAACTGGCGGAGCTGCGGCGCGAAGGCGGCCTGGAGGCCGTCGCCGCCCGGCTGGCGGAGCGGGACTGCGACCCGTTCGGAACCGACGGACCCGGCCCGCACCACGGCGGGGCAGATTCGGCCGACGCCCCCGACGAGCGCCGGATCCAACTGCCCACCGGCTACGCGATGCACCCCTGGGCGGACCTCCGGCCCGCCGGGAACGGCACGCCCACCGGCCGGAAACTGTGGCACTCCAGCCCGGGGAGCGCGGGATGAACGGAGAAGTCCCGGAGCGCGGGACCGCCCCGCCGGCCGCCCCCGCCCAGCGGGAGCCGGAGCCGGACCGGAGCGGAAGAACCCCGCCAGGCGCCCCGCGGGTGCTGTACGTGCGCTTCCACCACGGCGGGGCCCGGCACCCGGAGGAGGGCCGGGGCGAGGCCGGCGGGCTCGGAGCGGAGACCTACAGCGGACTCCTCGCGCTGCTCGCCGAACTCACCCCCGTCGTCGAAGCGCTGCCCCCGGACGCCGCGCTCGCGGACGTCCGCGGTGCGGTGCGCTACTTCGGCCGGGACGCCACCGGCATCGGGGCGCTGCTCAGAGTGCGCGCCCTCGCCCACTACGGCGTCGACTGCAGCATCGGGGTCGGCCCCAACCCCCTGCTCGCCCGGATGGCGGGGGCCGCGCCGCACAGGCCGAACCAGCCGGCCGGCGCGATCCGCACCGTCCCCGACGATCCGGAGGCCGTCGCGGCCTTCCTGGCCGGCCAACCCGCCGAGGCCCTGTACGGCGTGGGGCCGGCGACCGCTCGCGCCCTGAGCGCCTACGGGCTCGACAGCGCCGACCGCATCGCCGCCGCACCGCCCGCGACCCTCCAGCGCATCCTCGGCCCGGCCGCGGGCCGCCGCGTCCACGAGCGGGCCCGCGGCATCGACCCCACCCCCGTCACCCCCAACGCCCCGGCCCGCTCCACCGCCGCCGAACACCGCTTCGACCACGATGAACTGGATCCGGACCACCGCCGACGAGCACTGCTCACCCTCGCCCACCGGATCGGCGCCCGGCTGCGTGCGGAGGGCCAGGTCACCCGGGCGCTGACGCTCACCGTCCGCTATGCCGACCGCTCCACCACCACTCGCAGCCGGGTCCTCGCCGAACCGACCGCGCACACCCCGGTGCTGACCGTCGCCGCCTACACACTCCACGCGGCGCTGGGGCTCCAGCGGGCCCGGGTGCGGGCGCTCTCCCTGCGTGCCGAGGAGTTGACCGACGCCGAACGCGCCGTCCACCAGCTGAGCTTCGATCCGGCCGATGACAAGTCCCGCCGGATCGAGGCCGCCGCCGACCGGGCCCGGGCCCGTTTCGGCTTCTCCGCCGTCCGCCCGGCCGCGGCCCTCGACCCGGACCGGAACCGGACCCCGACCGCGGACTCGCCCCCCGATCCCGGCGCGGACGCGGCCTGATCCTCTCCGGTGCCGAAAGACCCGAAGCCGGCAGTGCCGTGGCGGACGGTGGGACGGGCAGACGGCTCGGCTGCCGGGAACCCGCCGGGTCAGCCCGGTTGCCGCACGGACGTCAGCAGATGGCCATGGTCCTCGCGCGGTACGCCGCCCGCATCCGGCACACCGCTCAGCAGTGTTCGCTGACCGGGGCCCAGCAGCTCGAAACGCACCTGCGGTGCCCCAAAGGAGTTGAGGGCCTCCAACAGGTACGAGGGGGTGAAAGCGACCGGCCTGGGCAAGGTGACGGGCCACCGAGCTGCTCTCACTGCACAGCGTCAGCGTTGCCTTCGTTTCCCCGAGAACCGGCGACGGTTGAATACGCTAGCCCACCAGTGTCAACCCCGGGCTCAGGTCCGGAACGGGGGTCCGGCGCTGGTGCAGGTTCCCGGAGCCGCCGCCGGATCCCGGGGCGGGGCGTCGTGGCTGCCGGCGATCGCCCGGTCGGTGGGGCAGGCGGTCGGTGGGGCAGGTCAGCCGATCCAGCGGTAGCGCCGCTCCGGCCGTCCCGTCCCGCCGTAGCGGAGCGTGACCTCCGCCCGGCCGGTCGCCGCGAAGTACTCGAGATAGCGGCGGGCGCTCACCCGGGACAGTGCCCCGGCCTCCGCGCACTCCGAGGCGGACAGACCCGCCGCATGGTGCCGGAGGGTCCGGGCCACCAACTCGGCCGTCGGCGCCGCCAGCCCCTTGGGCAGCCCCCGGGAGCCGGGGGGCCGGGGGCCGAAGATCTGGTCGATGTCCTCCTGACTCGCCTCGCCCAACCGGTCCAACCGGGAACGCAAAGTGGCCACATGCCGCAGCTGCTCCTGGAGCGCCGTCCGGTTGAACGGCTTGATGAGGTAGTGCACCGCTCCGGCCCGCAGCGCGGCCCGGACGACGTGTGCGTCCCGGGCAGCCGTGATGAACAGCGCGTCGGCGTGGTGCACGGAACCGTCCGCTCCGGCGCGCCGCTCCTCGGCCGCGCGCAACTCCCGCAGCACGCTGATGCCGTCCATGTCCGGCAGGTAGACGTCCAGGAGGACGAGATCGGGCCGGAGCCGCTCGGCAGCTCGGAGCGCCTCCGCTCCGCTGTGCGCGACCCCGGCCACCGCGAACCCCTCCAGAGCGGCCACGAAGCGGCTGTGCAGCTTCGCGACCATGAAGTCGTCGTCGACAACCAGCACTTCGGTCATCCGCCGCTTCTGGCGCGCTCCGCCTCCGGAGCTGAACTCAACGACCACAACATCCCTTACGACCGGAAGGAAGACAGCGGGTCAAGGCCACCGGCAGCATGTGGCCCGTTTCCGACCCTCTCTTCCACAGCTCATCTGGACAAGGCGGTGTCTCCTGTGCGTCTGCGCACACCCCTGGCCCTTCTCGGGGCGGTGCTGCTCGTGCTCCTCGGTCCACCGCTGCTCACCTCCGGCAGTGGTGCCGAAGGCGGTACCCAAATCCCCGGGCTGCGCTTCATGGTGCCCAACACCCCCGGTGGCGGTTACGACATCACCGCCCGTACGGCGGCCAAGAGTATCGAAGACGCCGGCCTCAACCACGGGGTCGAGGTGTTCAACCTGCCGGGCGCCGGCGGCACCGTGGGACTGAGCCGGCTCGTCGGCGAGCACGGCAACGGCAGGCTCGCCATGTCGATGGGCCTGGGGGTGGTCGGCGCCGTGCACACCAACCACTCGCCGTCCACGCTCGCCGACACCACGCCCATCGCCCGGCTCACCGAGGAGCCGGACATCGTGGTGGTCGCCAAGGACTCCGAGTACCGCAGCTTCGACCAGTTGCTGCGCGACTGGAAGAAGAAGCCCGGCTCGGTGCCGGTGGGCGGCGGCTCATCGCCCGGCGGCCCCGACCACCTCGCGCCGATGCTCATGGCCAAGGCCGCCGGGATAGCACCGAAGACCGTCAACTACGTGCCGTTCGACGGCGGAGGCGAGCTGCTCGCCTCGGTGCTGGGCGGGAAGGTGGCCTTCGGTGTCTCGGGCGTCGGCGAGTACCTCGACCAGATCGAGGCGGGGGAGCTGCGGGTGCTCGCGGTCACCAGCCCGGAGCGGATCAAGGGGCTGGACGCGCCGACCCTGAAGGAACTGGGCGTGGACGTGGAGTTCACCAACTGGCGAGGCATCGTCGCTCCACCCGGCCTCTCCGACACCGAACGGGAGAAGCTGATCGGCCTGTTCACCCGGCTCCACGACTCCGAGCAGTGGAAGGAGGCGCTGAAGCGCAACGGCTGGGCCGACGCCTTCATGACCGGTGAGCGGTTCGGGCGCTTCCTCGACAACGAGGACAAGCGAGTTGACATGGTGCTGAAGGAGCTGGGGCTGTGAGCGGGGCGAGGCCGCAGGAGGAGAACCGGGCGTCACGGGGCGAAGCGGAGCCGGCAACCACCGGGACCGCGCCCGAGTCCGCACCGCACGGAGCCCCCGCTCCCGCCCCGCCGACCGGTCTCCGCCGGTGGCTGCGCGGCCGCGCCGAACTCGGTGTCTGCGTGATGCTGCTGGCCCTGGGGGCGCTCGTCCTCACCGACGCCATCACCATGGAGACCGACTTCACCCAGCGCGGCCCGGTCGGTCCGAAGACCGTCCCGTTCCTCATCGGTGGGCTGCTCCTGCTGGTCGCCGTGCTGCTCGCGGCCGACGTCCTGCGCGGCGGCAGGGGAGAGGCCGAGGGGGGCGAGGACGTCGACCTGGCCGCGCCGGGCGACTGGCGCACGGTGCTGCTCCTGGCCGGCATCTTCCTCGGCAACGCCGTCCTCATCGAACCGCTCGGTTTCCCCGCCTCCGGCGCGCTGCTCTTCTGGGGCTCCGCGTTCGCGCTGGGCAGCCGGAACGCCACTCGGGACCCGCTCATCGCCGCCGGCCTCTCGGTGCTCACCTTTCTGGTCTTCAACAACCTGCTGGGCGTTCCGCTGCCCGGCGGCCCGCTGATGGAGGTGCTCTGAGATGGATTCCCTGAACTCCCTCCTCGACGGATTCGGTACGGCGCTCACCCCGCTGAACCTGCTCTGGGCCGCCGTCGGGGTGCTGCTCGGCACCGCCATCGGCGTCCTGCCCGGCATCGGGCCGGCGATGGCGGTCGCCCTGCTGCTGCCGGTCACCTACGGTCTCGACCCCACCGGTGCGTTCATCATGTTCGCCGGCATCTACTACGGCGGGATGTTCGGCGGCTCCACCACCTCCATCCTGCTCAACACACCGGGGGAGACGGCGGCCGTGGTGGCCGCCATCGAAGGCCATCCGATGGCCCGCTCCGGGCGCGGGGCGCAGGCGCTCGCCGCCGCCGCGATCGGCCACTTCGCCGGCGGCATGATCGGCACCATCCTGCTGGTCGTCCTCGCGCCGACGGTGGCCTCGCTGGCGGTCGACATCGGCGCTCCCGACTACTTCGCCATCATGGTGCTGGCGTTCATCGCGGTGACCTCGGTGCTCGGCAGGTCGCGAGTGCGCGGTTTCGCCGCCCTGCTGGTGGGACTCACCATCGGGCTCATCGGCCTGGACCAGATGACCGGTCAGCAGCGGCTCACCTTCGGTTCGCTGCACCTGGCCGACGGCATCGACGTGGTGATCGTGGCGGTCGGGCTCTTCGCCATCGGCGAGGCGCTCTGGGTCGCGGCCCATCTGCGCCGCACCTCCGGACGGCCGATCCCCGTGGGCCGCCCCTGGCTGGGCCGGGCGGAACTCCGCCGCACCTGGAAGTCGTGGCTGCGCGGGCCGGCGATCGGCTTCCCCTTCGGGGCGATCCCCGCCGGCGGCGCGGAGATACCCACGTTCCTCTCCTACGTCACCGAGAAGCGGCTCTCCAAGCACCCGGAGGAGTTCGGCAAGGGCGCCATCGAGGGCGTCGCCGGGCCGGAGTCGGCGGCCTCCGCCTCCGCCGCCGGCACCCTGGTGTCGATGCTGACCCTCGGGTTGCCGACCACGGCGGTCGCCGCCGTCATGCTCGCCGCCTTCCAGCAGTACGGCATCCAGCCCGGCCCGCTGCTCTTCGAGCGGGAGCCCGAGTTGGTGTGGGGGCTCATCGCCTCACTCTTCGTCGGCATGGTGCTGCTGCTCGTCCTCAACCTGCCCCTGGCACCCGTCTGGGCGAAGTTGCTCCGTATCCCGCGGCCCTACCTCTACGCCGGAATCCTCTTCTTCGCCGCGGTGGGCGCCTACGCGGTCGGCGGGGAGGCACTGGACCTGATCCTGCTGCTGGCCATCGGCCTGGTGGGGCTGGGTATGCGGCGCTTCGGGCTGCCGGTGCTGCCGGCCATCATCGGGGTGATCCTCGGGCCGGCCGCGGAACAGCAACTGCGCCGGGCGCTGCAACTCAGCGACGGCAGCGTCTCCGGTCTCCTCAACACGCCCTTCTCGGTGACCGTCTACACGGTCATCGCGGTGATCCTCGCCTGGCCGTGGCTGCGGCGGTTGGCCGCGGCGGTCCGAGGGCGGAGTTCCTCCGCGAGCCCGGACGGCCCGGTGGGCGCGGCCGAGTCCGCCGCCTCGGAGCCCCCCGCGGAAGCCGCTGTGCGAGCCGGCACCGAGCAGGAGCCCGACGGGAGCGGTGCCGAGCCCCGCCGCTGAGCGGCGCGATACCCCTCGACCCGCCGGCCGCACCGGAATCCCCCGACGGAGCGCGGCCGGCGGGTCGAGGCCGTCCGGCCCGGCCGGTGGAAGCGGGCGGACGCCGTTGTCGACGGCGGGCGGTGGAACGGTGGCCCTCCCAGGATGGGAGAACATGGTGGCCCGAACTTCCCTGAGGTACGAGGAGAACCATCCGTGAGCCTGAAGGTCACCGTCGACCCCGAATCCTCCGCGGCGCCGTACGAGCAGGTACGCGCCAGCATCGCGGAGCAGGCCCGGTCGGGTGCGCTTCCGGTGGGCTACCGCCTGCCGACCATCCGCGCGCTCGCCGAACGACTCGGGCTCGCGGCGAACACGGTGGCCAAGGCGTACCGGGCGTTGGAGTCCGACGGGGTGATCGAGACCCGCGGGCGGAACGGCACCCTGATCGCGGCGGCCGAGGGACCGCAGCGCGAGGCCGCCGCGGCGGCCGAGCTCTACGCTCAGCGGGCGCGGCGGCTCGGGCTCGACCAGGCGGCGGCCCGGGCGTTGGTGGAGGACGCGCTGCGCGTGGCCTACGCCGGGAGTTGACGGAGCGGGCCGGGGTGCCGGCCCCGCGGCGGTCGGGATGATCTCCGTACCCTTCGCGGCGACCCACCCGGCCACCCACGGCGGTGGGGCTGCTCGCGGGTCGTCCGCAGCCCGTGGAAAGCGACCGTACAAGCTGGTCGACGGCTGAGACGGGGTGTCAACTTCCTGCCAGAATCAGCGTGATGGTGGCTGAGAAGGCACCCGGTTGCGTAGAGATTGTGGAGATGTTGTTCCCCCTGGTGGCGCTCGACCCGCCAGGGGGCCGACTGTTGGCATGGACACGGCTTCAACATTTTGTGTGTCCGAATGCCGCAGAGACCCCCCAAGGAGCCCCCCGCATGAGATTTACGCGCATTGCGGCCACTGTGGCCGCAGTTGTCATGTCCGCCACGATCGGCTTGGTTGGCGCCGGTACCGCCCAGGCCGCGGATCAGGCCGCCGCCACCGGGTACGTGGCGCTCGGCGACTCCTACTCCTCCGGTGTCGGCGCGGGCAACTACGACAGCGGCAGCGGTGACTGCAAGCGCAGCGCGAACGCCTACCCCAAGCTGTGGGCCGCCGCCAACTCGCCCTCCTCCTTCGACTTCACCGCCTGCTCCGGCGCCGTGACCGGGGACGTGCTGTCCAACCAGCTCGGCCCGCTCAACGCCAACACCGGACTCGTCAGCATCAGCATCGGCGGCAACGACATCGGCTTCGCCGACGTCATGACCACCTGCGTGCTGCAGAGCGAGAGCAACTGCCTGGCCCGAATCGACCGGGCCCGCGCCGAGCTGAACAGCTCCCTCCCCGGGAAGCTCGACCAGGTCTACTCGGCCATCAGCAGCAAGGCGCCCTCCGCCCGGGTCGTCGTCCTCGGTTACCCCCGTCTCTACAAGATGGGCGGCACCTGCATCGTCGGGCTGAGCGAGACCGAGCGGGCGGCTCTGAACCAGGCCTCGGAGGACCTGAACTCCGTCATCGCAAAGCGCGCCGCCGACCACGGCTTCGGCTTCGGTGACGTCGCGGGGAACTTCACCGGCCACGAGATCTGCTCCGGCGACTCCTGGCTGCACAGCGTCACCTTCCCGCTGGGCGACTCCTACCACCCGACGGCCGCCGGGCAGTCCGGTGGCTACCTCCCGGCCCTCAACTCGGCCGCCTGAGGCCGCTGCGGTACCCGGAGATCCGGTAGAGGAGGCCCCGTCCGCGGGGCCTCCTTCCGTATCAGGGGCCGGGATCCGAAGGGCTTCGGAGCGGCCGGCCTGCGGAGGTGGCGCGTTCCCGCCCCTACCGCCCGGCGGCCTGCACGGGGCTTCGAGGGGGCGGTCGCCGCTCGGGGGGCCGTCCGCACCCGTGTCGGCGTCCCCGCTCGACCGCCCCTGCTGCCTGGGCGCGAGCGGTGACCACCGGCTATCCGGTACTCCGGTCGTCAGCCCGGTCCGTCGGGGCCTCGCCGACGCGGTGGGGTGGAGGGCGCCTTCCAGGGGCTCGCTCCTGCGGGCGCTGTTCGGGGCAGAGGGGGCGAGGGGGAGGGAACCGGTGCGGAACGAACGGTTCAGGACAACTCCGCCCGGAAAGCTGCTCTCCGGTTGAGCCGCGTGGCCTCCGGCGAAACCGGGTATGGAGAGGTAAGTCGCCGTCTGTGCAACGGAGTTCGGCTCGTACGGTCAACGCCCGTGTACCGAAGGTGAACCGGTGGCTGCGGATGCGCGGGTGAGGAGACAGCGGGGTAGGGTTGGCCCTGCCCGGGCCGGGGTGCCCTCGTCAGGGTGGGGAGTGTCATGGAACAGATAACAATGCCGAGCAGGGCCCGAGTCCCTGCCATCAACTGCCGGAGCAGCGCTTCCAGCACGCGTATCGACCGTCACCTCGCCGTGCTGTCCGGCCCCGCCGTACCGCAGCGGGAGACGGAGGAGGCGACCCTGCTGATGCGGGAGATCGCCTCGCGCGAGGTGTCGCGCACCCGGACGGTCCGCCGCCCGCGCGTCTCGCTCCTCGCGCCGCTGCGCAGGCTGCGCCGCTCGCTCTTCGCGAGCTGACCCGCCTCGCGGAGGGAACCCCGCCCCCTCCGCGAGGGGCTGGCCCCCCAGGGAGTGGCCGTCTCCTCCGGGAAGGCGCCCTCCTCCGGGATTCCGCCAGTGAACGAGAAGACCCGCTCCCTCGATGCCGGGGCGAGCCCGCCACCTCTGCGGACCGGGGCAGCGGACCGGCCGAGTCGCAGAGCGCCAGGCTCCGGGAGACCCAGGACGCCACCGAGGCGCTTCGCTCGTCAGAGCCTGACGGCAGGACCCGGCTGCGAGGAGGCTCAGGCCTCCAGGGTCACCGTGAAGGAGAAGCGGTCGCCGCGGTAGCGAATCCGGGCCACGTCCACCACCCGCCCGGTCTCGTCGTAGCTCACGCCGGTGTAGTGCAGGATGGGGCTGAGCAGCGGTACCTCCAGCAGCCTCGCCGTCTCCGGGTCGGCCAGCCGGGCCTCCACGGTGTCGGTGATCCGGCTGATCCGCACCCCGACCACATCCCGCAGCACCTTCGTCATCGGCCAGCGGGCCAGCGCGCCGAGGTCCACCCGCTCGGCCAGTTCCGGTCGGACCGCGTTCTCCGCCCAGTTGGTCGGCTCGCCGTCCGGTTCCTCCCTGCGCAGCCGCCGGTACTCCACCACCTCCGCGAGATCCGGGAAGTGCTCCGCCAACTCCGCTGACACCGGGGCCGGACCGTGGCCCAGCAGCGTGCTGCTCCCGCCGGACTGCTGGGCCACGATGGCGTCCACGGAGCCCAGCAGCCGTACCGGGGCCCCGCGCTGCGCGGCGGGCTCGATGAACGTGCCGCGTCGCCGGTGCCGGCTGATCAGGCCCTCGTTCTCCAACTCCTTGAGCGCCTGGCGCATGGTGAGGACGCTGACGCCGTAGTGCTCGGCCAGCCGGTCCTCGGTCGGCAGCCGCAGCGGCTCCTCGGGGTGCCGACCGAGTATCGAGGCGCGTAGCGACTGGGACACCTGGTACCACAGCGGCAGCTTCCGGTTGAGGACCAGCGAGTCTGGGGCGAAGGCGGTCACGGCGAGGACTCCGGCTCGAGGGGAAATCTGCCAGGGCCGGCGGAGAACGGCCGGGGGCCGGTCTCCGCCGGGCTTCTCGTGCGTCAGCCGCCGATGCCGTCGCCCGGAGGCTGCCAGTTCCGCTCCAGACCCTGCCACACCCGGTCGTACTCCGGTTGCAGGTGGTCGGCCGAGCGGGCCTGCGAGGTCGCCGTCACCGGCCAGCGGGTCTCGAACATGAAGGCCAGGCCGTCGTCGATCTTCTGCGGCCTCAGCTCCGCTGCGCTCGCCCGGTCGAACGTCTCCCGGTCCGGACCGTGCGCCGACATCATGTTGTGCAGCGAACCGCAGCCCGGTGCGAAGCCGCCGGGACCGGCGGACTTGGCGTCGTACGCCCCTTCGATCAGGCCCATGTACTCGCTCATCACGTTGCGGTGGAAGTAGGGCGGGCGGAAGGTGTCCTCGCCCACCAGCCAGCGCGGGGCGAAGACGACGAAGTCCACGCCGGCCAGCCCCGGGGTGTCCGACGGGGAGGTCAGCACGGTGAAGATCGACGGGTCCGGGTGGTCGTAGCTGATGCTGCCCAGCACGTTGAACCGGCGCAGGTCGTAGACGTAGGGCAGATGGCTTCCGTGCCAGGCGACGACGTCGAGCGGCGAGTGGTCGTAGACCGCGGTCCAGAGGTTGCCGCAGAACTTGTTGACCACCTCGATCGGCCCGTCGCGGTCCTCGTAGGCGGCGGTGGGCGCGAGGAAGTCCCGGGCGGCGGCCAGGCCGTTGGCGCCGATCGGCCCGAGCTCCGGCAGGACGAACGGCCGGCCGTAGTTCTCGCACACGTAGCCGCGGGCGGTGCCGTCCAGGAGGACGGCCCGGAAACGGACCCCGCGCGGGATCAGCGCCACATGGCCCGGCTCCACCCGGAGCAGGCCGAACTCGGTGTGCAGCAGCAGCCCGCCCCGCTCCGGCACGATCAGCAGCTCGCCGTCGGAGTCGGAGAACACCCGGTCGGTCATCGAGGCGTTGGCGGCGTAGAGGTGGATGGCCATGCCGGAGCGCTGCCGGGCGTCGCCGTTGCCCCCCAGGGTCCACAGACCGGTGAGGAAGTCGGTGCCGGCGGCCGGTTCCGGCAGGGGATCCCAGCGCAGCCGATTGGGGTCCGGGTCGGTCTCCGTGAACGGCGCCGAGCGCAGGGCGCCGTTGTCGGCGCGGACGAAGGGCGGGTGCGCCGCCGAGGGGCGGATCCGGTACAGCCAGGAACGCCGGTTCAGATGGCGCGGTTCGGTGAAGGCGGTCCCGCTCAACTGCTCGGCGTACAGGCCGAGCGGGGCGCGCTGCGGCGAGTTGCGGCCGATGGGCAGCGCGCCCGGGACCGCCTCGGAGGAGTGCTCGTTGTCGAAGCCGGAGAGGTACTCCAACCCCTCCGCGGTCTTCCGCGCCTGCCCGGTACCCGCGTCGCTCATGCTCCCACTCCCACCGTCCGCCGATTCCTCTGCATAAGCATAGGAATGGAGGTGAAGGGACGTCAACGAGGCCGCCGCCGGGCACGCGTCCCCTCGGAGGAGTGGACCGGGACTTCCCCCCACCCGACCACCGCAAACGCGACACCGGCCGCTTCGGAGGCGGGGGGTAGGGTCGGGGGAGAGCGGCGGAGTCATCCGTCGTAGCAGGTCCCGGACCCGTCCGCGGACCAGCGGACCAGCCGACACAGATCCGAGACCACCAGCCATCCCATGTGCAACCACAGCCTGTTCTTCGACGCCGCCCCGCCCCTGCCGTCCGGTAGCGCCTGATGTCCCGGGAACCGGGCAGGGGCTGGCTGCTGCGTCTGGTCATCGCCTTCGCCTTCGCCCAGGGCGCGGTGAGCATGGCCCGCCCCGCCGTCTCCTACCGCGCCCTGGCGCTGGGCGCCGACGCGCGGGCCATCGGCATCATCACCGCCGTCTACGCACTGCTGCCGCTGTTCGCCGCCGTCCCCCTGGGGCGCCACACCGACCGCGGCCGCTGCGCGCCCCTGCTCCCCGCGGGCGTCCTGCTCCTCGTCCTCGGCTGCGCCGCCAGCGGGAGCGCGGACTCCCTGGTGGGTATGGCTGCCTGGAGCGGGGTGATGGGGTTGGGCCACCTCGCCTTCGTCGTCGGTGGGCAGAGCATCGTGGCCCGGCAGAGTGCCCCTGCCGAGCAGGACCGGAACTTCAGCTACTTCACCGTCGGCGCCTCCCTCGGCCAGCTCGTCGGCCCGATCGCGGGCGGCCTGCTGATCTCCGAGGACGAGGCGTCCATGGGCGGCTCCAGCGCGCTGGCGCTGATCGTCTCGGCGTTCGTCGCGGCCTTCGCCCTCACCGCCCTCTGGCGTATCGAACACCGGCGGTCCCGGGACACCCCCGGCGGAACCGGGGGCCGCGGGAACGGTCCGGACGACGGGGAGGCGGCGGCGACCGCCCGGGTGCCGGTCCATCGGATCCTGCGCACCCCGGGGGTGCCCTCCGGCATCTTCGTCAGCCTCTCGGTGCTCTCGGCCACCGACATCCTCACCGCTTACCTGCCGGTGGTCGGCGAACAGCGAGGCATCCCGCCGACGACCGTCGGCCTCCTGCTGAGCCTGCGCGCGGCCGCCACCATCGCCTGCCGGCTCGCCGTGTCACCGCTCATCCGGCTGCTCGGTCGGACCGTCCTGCTCTCCGCGAGTTGTCTCGCCGGCGCGCTGCTCTGCGCCGCCCTGGCCGCGCCACTGCCGCTGTGGGTGCTCTGCGTGGTGCTGGCCGGCTTCGGTTTCTGCCTCGGGGTCGGGACACCGCTCTCCATGACCACGGTCGTCCAGGCGGCGCCGGACAGCGCGCGCAGCACCGCGCTGGCGCTGCGGCTCACCGGCAACCGCCTCGGACAGGTGGGTGCCCCCGCCTCGGCGGGTGTGCTGGCCGGCATCGGCGGCACGGCGGCCCCGTTCCTGATGCTCGGCCTGCTGCTGCTCTTCTCCGCCGCCGCGGCGGCCGGTCCACGGCGCCGTACCGCTGGGGGCCCCGGGCGGCGGAGTCCGGTGGTCGGCCGTTCGCCGTCCTCCGAGCACAGCCAGAGGGAGAGGGTCTGAGGCTCCGTCCCCGCGCTTGGCCGGGGCGTCGCTCCGGTGGGCGCAGGTTGCCGAACGCCCCGGCCGCGGCGGCCCAACGCTGCCCGGGTGGGCCGTCCGCACCCTAAGCGCTTGCTCACCCGCGCGGTAGGGTGTTCCCCTGCCAGCGGGGAGAGTGCCGAGGCCAGAGGAACGGGGCGCATGATGGAGAGCGAGGCGAGCCGCGCCGAGCAGCGGCAGCGGGCCGACCAGCGGGGACAGTCCGATCAGGGGGAACGGGCAGGCCGGGGCGAGCGGGCCGAGGCCTGGGCCGATGTCACACCCGACGCGGCGCGGCGGTTGGTGACCGCGGCGGTAGAAGCCTTTGCCGAACGCGGCTACCACGCCACGACCACCCGGGACATCGCGGCTCGGGCCGGTATGAGCCCCGCCGCCCTCTACATCCACTACAGGACGAAGGAAGCGCTGCTCTACCAGATCAGCGGCGTCGGCCACCGGCTCGCGCTCGACATCGTGGAGCGCGCGGCGAACGACGGCGGGACCGCGGCCGAACGGCTGGTGCGGGCGGTGCGCGAGTTCGTCCGGTGGCACGCGGAGCACCACACCACCGCACGGGTGGTCCAGTACGAGTTGGGCGCCCTGGGGAAGGAGCACTACGCCGAGATCGTCGCGCTGCGCCGAGGCACGGACGGAGCGGTTCGCTCCATCATCCAGGACGGTGTGGCCGCCGGTGACTTCGATGTGCCGGACATCGGCGGCACCACGCTCGCCGTGCTCTCCCTCTGCATCGACGTCGCCCGCTGGTTCAAGGCGGGCGGGCACCGGACACCGGAGGAGGTCGGCGATCTCTACGCCGATCTGGTGCTGCGGATGGTCGGCGCGCAGCGCTGAGGCCCCACCTGACCGGGCGGGGGCGGGAGGTTCCCAGCGCCGGAACCCCGGCCGCCCGGCAGGTCAGAGGTAGAAGCGGCTGACGCTCTCCGCGACACAGACCGGTTTCTCGCCGCCCTCGCGCTCCACGGTGACCTTGGTGGTCAGCTGGACCCCGCCGGTGACCTCGGCGACCTCGGTGACCACAGCCGACGCGCGCAGTCGCGAACCCACCGGCACGGGGGCGGGAAAACGGACCTTGTTGACGCCGTAGTTCACGCCCATGCGCACGCCCTCCACGTGCAGCAGCTGGGGGACGAAGGCGGGCAGCAGGGAGAGTGTCAGGTAGCCGTGGGCGATCGTGGTGCCGAAGGGGCCGTCGGCGGCCAGTTTCGGGTCGACATGGATCCACTGGTGGTCGCCGGTCGCCTCGGCGAACCGGTCGATGCGCTGCTGGTCGATCTCCAGCCAGTCGGTGGTGCCCAGTTGTTCCCCGACAGCCGACCGCAGTTCGTCCGGCGATCCGAAGACCCGTGGTTCCGCCATCTCTCCGCCTCCTGCCCGTCCGGCGGGCCCAGCCGGTCCCGCCCCGATCACCCATGGGCCGGGCGAGCGCCCGTGCCACGAGGGAACTCTAAGCGGTTGCTCAGCATGCTGCCGGTGCGGGGCCCTGTCAACACGCCCCATGGACCGGAGGCGGGGCGCCACACCGGTCGGGCGTGGCCCCGCCTCCGGTCCGTCGGACCCCGGCGCGGTACCGCGGCGGTCAGCCGGTGAACATCAACTTCAGTTTGAGGATGAGCTCGTAGACGCCGTAGCAGAACGGGAGGCCGACCCAGAGCCAGGTGACGGTCATCAGCAGACGGCGGTCCGGGGCGGCGGCGGGCGGCGCCGAGGTGTTCGGTTCGGTCACTTGGTCGCTCCCTTGGCCGCGGGCTCCGATGCGGGCTCGGTCGCCACCGACGGTTCGTGGTAGCGGGAGTGCACCGGGCGGATGAACTCGTTGGCGATGAAGCCGATGACCAGCAGACTGATCATGATGTAGAAGGACGTGGTGTAGAGGTCGACACCGGTCCGCCCGGCCTCCTTCTGGGAGTCGGCGACCGCGTTGACGATCAGCGGGCCGAGGACACCCGCGGTCGACCACGCGGTGAGCAGCCGACCGTGGATGGCGCCGACCTGGTAGGTGCCGAAGAGGTCCTTCAGATAGGCCGGCGCGGTGGAGAAGCCGCCCCCGTAGAAGGAGAGGATGATCGCGGCGCAGAGGATGAACAGCGGCTTGGCCGAGTCGCCCATCGACGCGATGGCCAGGTAGAGCAGGGCGCCGACGCCCAGGTAGATCCGGTAGATGTTCTTCCGGCCGAGCAGGTCGGAGGCGGAGGACCAGACGAAGCGGCCGAGCATGTTGGCGAGTGAGAGCAGCCCGACGAATCCGGCGGCCGCGGTGGCACTGACCGGTACGGAGGTGCCGGAGAAGAAGTCCGTGATCATCGGGGCGGCCTTCTCGAGGATGCCGATGCCGGCGGTCACGTTCATGCACAGGGCGATCCACAGGCACCAGAACTGCGGGGTGCGCAGCGCGTTGCGGGCCGACACCTGGGCGGTGGTCACCATCGCGTTCGGCTTCGCCGCCTTCTGCTGCCCGGGCGGTTGCCAGCCTTCCGGCGGCACCCGCACCAGGAGCACACCGAGCGTCATGAAGGCGGCGTAGACGACGCCCATGACGAGGAAGGTCTCCGCGATACCGGAGGCGTCGCTGCCGAAGGACTTCAGCAGTTGGCTGGACCAGGGCGAGGCGACCAGCGCGCCACCGCCGAAGCCCATGATCGCGATTCCGGTGGCCATGCCCGGCCGGTCGGGGAACCACTTGATGAGCGTGGAGACCGGTGAGATGTAGCCGATGCCCAGGCCGATGCCCCCGACGAAGCCGTACCCCAGCACGATCAGCCAGTACTGCCCGGTGGCCGCGCCCAGCGCGGAGATGAGGAAGCCGGTGGAGAAGCAGACGGTGCTGACGAACATCGCCCAGCGGGGGCCATTGCGCTCGACGAGGGTCCCGCCGAAGGCGGCGGAGAGCCCGAGCATCACGATCGCCAGCTGGAAGGGGAGTGCCGAGGCGGTGCCGGAGAGCTGGAGCGATCCCTCGAGCGGGGGTTTGAAAACGCTCCAGGCGTAGGCCTGGCCGATCGCCAGGTGAATGGCGAGAGCGGCCGGCGGCACGAGCCAGCGACTCCAACCTGCCGGTGCGACGCTGCGTGAGCGTTCGAGTACGGCGGGGACGAGGGGCGGGGCCATGCGGTACCTCCGCGCGGCGTTTACGAGCGTCGGACGGTGGGGGTGTCGAGGGTGGATGAACTGCCGCGTCGCGGGGACGGTACAACGTTCATCGATCTCGGGGAAGCCTTGGGGAGACCACTTCGCCAGCCGTTATCAGCTTGGCATTCGAGCGGCCCGGAGAGGCATCGTCCGATGTCAGACGGTTACCGGCGCCCGGCAACGCCTCCCGCGCCGGCGCTCGATCGCCGGGACGCGTCGAGGTCGGGGCCGTACCGATGACGGCCCTCGGGCGTGGATACTCCTTCGCAGGGCAGATATATCGTGCGTCGATATATGCTCGAGTGCATGAGACGACGTAACCCGTCCCTGACCGAACCCCAGTACTTCATCCTCGCCGCGCTGATGGACGGACCGTTGCACGGTTACGGCATCATCAAGGCCGCCGAGCAGGCCACCGACGGGCGGCTCCGGATCGCCGTGGGCACCCTCTACGGCGCGTTGGAGCGGCTGGAGCGGGCCGGCTTGGTGGCCACCGACCGTGAGGAGACCGTGGACGGGCGGGCTCGGCGCTACTACCGACTCACCGAGGACGGCGCCGCGGTGCTCGACCGGGAGGCGCTGCGGATGCAGCAGGCAGCAGCCGTCGTCATCGGACGCTCGCGGGGTCTCGGAGCGGCCCCGGCATGAACCGTCTGCTGCTTGCGGCCTATCCCGAGTCCTACCGCTCCCGGCAGGGGGAGGAACTGCTGGCCTGCCTGGCCGAGGCGTATCCCGGCCGCTCCTGGCCGCGCTCCTCGAGTAGGAGCGGAGGCCCCCGGACCGGCCGGGCCGCTCCGCCCCACCTCCCCGCGCCCGGAGCGGCGCGTGAGCGAACCCCCTCAAGAAACACCCACCGCCCCCACGAGGACAGAGAGAACCATGACCCCGGGAGACCCCTCGACCTGCTCCGCGCCCCCGGATCCCGGCCGAGTCCCGGGAACGGCGGCCGCCCGCGGCCCGACGCGGACGACACGGCTACGGGGCTGGGCTCCGTTGTGCTGCCTTCTGGGGTTCCTGGCGGTCTACCTGACAGCCGTCCGCACACCGCTCGGGAGAGCCGGCCACCGCTACCGATCCGTTCTCAGCACCTGACCTGGCAGTTGCTCCTCAACGCCACTCGCCGGAGAACTGCGCCAGAGGAGCGCCGAAGGCGGTGTGCCGTGGGCCGAAACCCCGGAACACCGCCTTCCACGCCCAGCCGGAGGCATCGCGCTGCCCGGCCGGCCTCGTTCAGATCACGCCGCGGCCAGGAGCGGCCGACTCGGCCGCTTCGTCGCCGCCAGTGCCCTGGGGGTGAGCACCGGCGCCGGCACGACGATGCCGCAGTTCCGGCAGACCGGCCCCGCGCTGGGGTAGTGGCACAGTCCGCCGCGCCACTCGATGTCGTGCTCCCGGCAGACCGGGCAGACCGCCCCCGGCTGCGACTCCAAAGCGGAGATCATCCGCCGCAGCACCTCGGCCAGCGGCGCCGTGGGGTGGACCGTGGGGTCGTCGCACCAGGCCACCCCGTACCCGCCCCAGGTGCGGCGGTGCCAGTCGTCGATGGCGCTGGGCTGCCGGATGCCGTAGAACTTCTCGCGCTTGCGCCGTACCGCGAACTCCTCGTCGTAGGCGAGCCAGATCTCCCGGGCCGCCTCCAACTCCTCAAGCGCCGCCACCAGACGCGCCGGGTCGGGCCGCCGGTCCGCTGTCGCGATCCCGGCCCGCCCGCACAGATGATGCCAGGTCGCGCGGTGTCCGTAGGGCGCGAACTTCTCCAGGCACTTGCGCAGCGCGGTCCGCCGCTGCTCGATGATGACCTCTGGGTCGCGTACCTGTTCCGCGAGACTTCTGAAACCGGCCATCGCCTCCACCTCCGTCGGCTCGCATTCCCGGCGATGTGGAATGGACGTATCCGGTGGCGGATCGGCTCCCTCGAATTGGAGTGCGAACCGGTGGGGTGTGCGGTCCGGCCCCTCCGCGGGGGCCGGACCGCGGTACCTCAGGGGTACAGGAGGTGCTTGCGCCGCAACTTGCGGAAGGCCGACAGCTCCTGCCGCCAGCCGCCGACCACCTCGTCCGTGTCCGCACCGGCGTCGATCATCGTCCGGACCCGGGAGGAGCCGGTCAGCTTGTCGATCCAGTTGTCCTCCCGCCACGCGAAACCGTCCCAGACCTGCTTGGCGGTGACGAGCAGTCCGATCCCCGTGCGCACCGGGTCGAACGCCTCCCGGTCGTGGACGTGGAGCTGCACACCGCCCACCGTCTCGCCCTCGAACTTGGAGAAGGTGGGCTCGAAGTAGGCCTCCCGGAACACCACCCCGGCCAGGCCGAGTCCGTTCGCCGCCTCCGCCCAGCGGCGGTCGATCCCCGCCGCGCCCAGCAGCTCGAACGGGCGGGTGGTGCCGCGTCCCTCGGAGAGGTTGGTCCCTTCGAAGAGGCAGGTGCCGGGGTAGACGAGGGCGGTGTCCGGGGTCGGCATGTTGGGGCTCGGCGGCACCCACGGCAGCCCGGTCGTGTCGAAGAAGTCGTTCCTGCGCCAGCCGGACATCCGCACCACGTCCAGCTCCACCGCCCGGCCGCCGGCCGCCTCCGGCACGAACTCCGCGTTGAACAGCAGCGCCAGCTCGGCGACCGTCATACCGTGCGCCTGGGAGATCGGCTCCCGGCCGACGAAGGTCGCGAACTCCCGGTCGAGGACGGGCCCGTAGGCGTCCCTGCCGGTCACCGGGTTCGGGCGGTCCAGCACCACGAAGCGCTTGCCCGCCAGCACGGCGGCCACCATGCAGTCGTAGAGGGTCCAGATATAGGTGTAGAAGCGGGCCCCCGCGTCCTGGATGTCGAAGACGACGGTGTCCACAGCGGATTCGGTGAAGACGTCCGCGAGTTCCTGACCGCTCTTGAGGTAGGTGTCGAAGACCGGCAGGCCGGTCGCCGGATCGTCGTAGCGGCCTTCGGAGCCGCCCGCCTGGGCGGTGCCGCGGAAGCCGTGCTCCGGTCCGAAGACCGCCGTCAGGTTCACCCGGTCGTCGGCGTGCATCACGTCCACGATGTGGCGCACGTCCGCGGTGACGCCGGTGGGGTTGGTCACCATGCCCACCCGCTCGCCGGCGAGCGGTCGGTAGCCCTGCGCGGCCAACCTCTCGAACCCCGTGCTCACCCGCCGGCGGGACCGGGCGGGCGGGGCGCCGTGCCCGGGCCCGCCGGCCGCGGCGAACGCCGTGGCGGCGGAAGCCGCGGTGGACGCGCCGATCGCCCCAGTCACAGCGAGCAGGTTCCTTCGGGACAGCCTCATACGGGATCTCCGGATTCACTGGTCGCCCCGGGCCCGAGCGCACCCGGGGATGGCGGTGTACCCCCGCAAGCTAACCCGCCGCCGGTTCCCGGGGAATGGCCGTGCGATGGCACCTTCCGGACCGCTTCCCGGGTACGACCACCGCCGGCCCCGCGCTCTCCGGCCCGATCTGCCCCGAGCCGGGCTCGGTACCTGTGCAGGGGACGCTGACACCGCCCCGGCCGAGCCGGCACCTCCGGGCCACGGGGGGAGGGCCGCGCCGTGCGCGGTATGCCCGGTCGCCGGCGCCCGCGGGGCTCAGCGCTGGTGCAGCGCGAGAAGCGCCCGGTCCACCGTCTCGTGCGGGGTCGCCTCGATGGAGACGGTGGCCCCCGGCTCGTCGGACGCCAGCCGTTCGAGGTCGGCGAACTGGGACTGCAGCAGGCCCGGCGGCATGAAGTGGCCCCTGCGTTGCCCGAGCCGGTCCGAGATCAACTGCTGGGAGCCGTCCAGGTGGATGAAGAAGACACCGGGAGCGGCGGTGGCGAGGCGGTCGCGGTAGTGGCGCTTGAGGGCGGAGCAGGAGACCACCCCGCCGGTCGCGCGGTGCCGGGCGAGCCATGTGCCGACGGCGTCTAGCCAGGGCCAGCGGTCCTCGTCGTCCAGCGGGGTGCCCGCCCGCATCTTGGCGATGTTCGCCGGAGAGTGGAAGTTGTCGCCGTCCGCGTACGGCAGGCCGAGCCGGTTGGCCAGCGCCACCCCGATCGTGGTCTTCCCCGATCCGGAGACCCCGAGGACGACGACCAGTGGCGCGTCGGCCGCCTCGCCGCGGGGTGGTGGTCGCCGGTCGTCCGAAGTCATGCGAACCTCGCTGTCCTCGCCGGCCGGCTGTCAGCAGCGGCCGTTCTCCCGCCCCGGAGGAGCCTGCCGGTGTTTGGCTCCGTCCGTCCTGGGCCGACCCTGTCAGGCTAAGGGGTGTCTTGCGATTACCGGTGGATCAGCGCACGGCGCTGACGTGCCGCGTCCGGCAGGGCGGCTCAGACCAGGGCGATCACGCCGAAGGCGGCCAGGGCGAACACACAGCCCGCTGCCGCGAAGGCGGTCCGCGGCGACAGCAGGGGTGGCCGGACCGAGGTCAGCGCCCTTATCCGGAAGTGCGCGAGGAGCAGTAGGGCGAGCCAGGCGAGCCCCACCAGGGAGACCGCGGCCAGACCCCGCGCCCCGTTCCCGTGTTCCGTCACCAGCCGCACGGCCAGGGCACCGACGACCGCCGCCGACAGGGTGGTGCGGCGCCAGGCCAGCCGGGTGCGCTCGGGCTGGAGCCCGGGGTCCCGGGTCGGGGCGCTCATCCGCCGGTCGGCCCCGCGATCGTGACGAGCATCATCGCCACCGCCAACAGACCCACACCGATCGCCAGGACGGCGGGAAAACGGCTGGGTGGCAGGTCCTCGCCCCGGCGGATGGCCAGTTCGCACCGGACCCAGTGGTTGACCGCCCGCACCGCGCAGGTCGCACCACCGCCCACCAGCAGCGCCGCCAACGCCACCCGCACGATCTCATGAAGACCGGACAGGAACTGGGCGACCGCGAAACCGCCGCCGATGAGCGCCAGCGAAGTGCGCAGCCAGGCCAGGAAGGTGCGCTCGTTCGCCAACGAGAAACGGTAGTCCGGTGTCTCGCCCTGGTCCCGGATCCGCTGCGGGGCGAGCCACAGGCGCATCGGGCCTACGGCCGACCGCAGCCACCCGGCCACGGCCCTCAGGGACACGGTCATGGGCGCACTTTATCGGTTGCCGGCTTCGCCGAGACGGTGGCGGTGGCGCGGGGTCCAGACCTCGCCGACCATCGGCCTCCCGCCGGCGGGCCACCGGAGCGTCCGTTGGTGACTCCAGGGGCGCACGCTGACGGCCCGCTGTGGCCGGGGTGGGCGCCCTCCGCCTGACGAGGCGGGGTATCCGACGCCGCGCGCTCTGGTCCACGGGGAGGAAACCGACCGGGGCCGGCGGAGAGTCCCCGCCGGCCCCGGCCTCACCGCTCGGCGGTCACCAGTTGGAGCAGTGGGTCCCGGCGGAGCCGTTCAGCAGACCGAGCACCGTAACGGTGTTGCCGCAGACGTTGATCGGCACGTTCACCGGCACCTGGATGAGGTTGCCGCTCAGGAAGCCGGGCGAGTGGGCGGCGATGCCCTCGGCCGTGGCGCCCTGCCTGTGGTGGCCGTGCCCGTCCAGGGCGGCGGCGACGCCGGCGCCACCCAATGTGAGGGCGAAGCTGGCGGCGGTGAGCGCGGTGATGCGGGTGATGCGCTTCATTCTGCGATTCCTTTCTGTCGTCCGGTTGGACATTCCTTTCAACGAACCCAATGGGAAGAGAAACGAATTACCACCCATTGGCATCAGTCCCTGAAGCTGTTCGGGCTAGGTCCGGCCGAGGCGCGGCGGCGCCCGGAACACCGGTGACACCGAAACGAGCCGTCAGGCCGTCCGGCAGGCTGTACCGATCGCGGTCGAAGACCGGGGCGGGAAGCCGGGGGAGGAGGGGCGCGGGGTCTCTGTCGAATTCCACCCGGTACAGCCGTAGGGGCCTTCCCGAGCGGAGCCTCTCAGTTGGGGGCCATGGAATCCACGGGTGATGACTGAACGGCCGTATCCGACTGTCACTCACTGAGAGAGGAAGATAGCAATCACATGGGCGAGCGCCCTGGAAATCCGATATTCGGCGGGTCGTGTCGTCGGTGTTGCGGGACCGGTCGCCCGTCCTGCCCAGCCCGGCGCGGCTCACGTGCTTTTCCCGTGGGGCTGTGGCAGCGTCTCCGGCCGATGCGGCTCACCGGAAAGGGAGGGCCCCGAGAAGCCCGGAGGCAATTCCATGCCGGAGCTGTTCATCGGAGGCCGGTGGACCGCTGCAGCGGCGGCCCGGGTGCGCGACATCCGCTGCCCGGCCGACGGCAGCCTGGTCGCCACCGTGGACGAGGGCGGCCCCGAGGACGTCGCCGCGGCGGCCACCGCCGCACGGGAGGCCTTCGACACTGGATCCTGGCCGCACACCCCGGCCGCCGAACGCGGCCGACTGCTGCTCCGGGTGGCGGACCTGCTGGAGCGCGAGCGGAGCGCCCTGGCCCACGCGGAGTCACTGGACACCGGCCAGCGACTGGCCGAGAGCGAGTACGGAACCCTGGCCGCCGCCGACTGCTTCCGCTACTACGGCGGACTGGTCGCGGCGGGGAACTCCGACCGGATCCCCGACACCGGTGACCCGGAGGTGGACAGCCGGGTCGTCCACGAGCCGGTCGGCGTCTGCGCGCTGATCACCCCCTGGAGCCGCCCGCTGCTGCGGAGCGCGGCGAAGGTCGCCCCGGCGCTCGCGGCAGGCAACACCTTCGTCCTCAAACCCAGCGAACTCACGCCGCACACCGCCGTGCTGCTCATGCGGCTGCTCGCCGAGGCGGGGTTGCCGGCGGGCGCCGGCAACCTGGTGCTCGGGACGGGCACGGAGGCAGGTGCGCCGCTGAGCCTGGACGAACGCGTCGACCTGGTCTCCCTCACCGGCGGTCTGGTGACCGGTCGTCGGGTGATGGCCGCCGCCGCGACCGCGGTGAAGCGGGTCGTCCTGGAACTCGGCGGCAAGAACCCGAACATCGTCTTCGCCGACTCCGACCTGGACACCGCGGTGGACCACGCCCTCACCGCCGCCTTCCAGAACGCCGGGCAGCTCTGCTCGGCCGGGTCGCGGCTGCTGCTCCAGGACGAGATCCACGACCGGTTCGTCGAGGAACTGGTGGCCCGTGCCCGCGCCATCCGCCTGGGCGGGCCCTTCGACCAGGACGCCCGCAGCGGCCCGCTGATCTCCGCGGCCCACCGCGAACGGGTCGAGGCGTACGTGGCCGGCGGGCTGGCCGAAGGGGCGGTACTCCGCTGCGGTGGCAGCCGTCCGGGCGACGCCGTGCTCGCGGAGGGCTTCTTCTACCTGCCGACGGTGCTCGACGAGTGCACCCCCGGGATGTCCGTGGTGCGGGACGAGTGCTTCGGGCCGGTGGTCACCGTCGAGCGGTTCCGGGACGAACCGGAAGCGGTGGCGCTGGCCAACGACACCCTCTACGGGCTGAACGCCGCGGTCTGGACCGAGGACGCGGCCCGGGCCACCCGGGTGGCCGCCCGGCTCCGGGTCGGCACGGTGTGGATCAACGACCTCCTGGCCCGCCACCCCGCGGCCGAGTGGGGCGGCTGGAAGCAGTCCGGGCTGGGCCGGGAGTTCGGCCTCCGCGGGCTGGCCGAGTACCAGGAGACCAAGCACGTGTGGCGGCGCTACGGCACCCGCCCCCGGCGGTGGTTCGAGTAGCTGGACGGGAGGACGAACCGGAGCCCGCCGTACGGCTCGCGTACGACGGGCTCCGGTACCTCTCCGGCCGGAAGCGGCCGGTGCGTGAGCGGGAAGGTCGGCCAGTGAACCCTTCCCGTCACAGCGCCTCCTAGTAAGGCGTCTGCACCGCTCCGTAAACCGGGGCGCGGTCGACCAGGCCGCTCTTGACGTGGAAGCGGCGCGCCGTCTCGTACGGGGTCCGCTCCACGGTGGGAGTCTTGGGGATCTCCTTGCGGAGGATGGGCACCAGGGCCTCGATGGCCTTCTCGTCGGTGTCCTTGAGGTACTTGGCGAGCAACTCGGTGACCTTGCCCGGGTCGCCGTGGACGTCCTTCTGTGCCCGGGCTATCGCGCTCTGGTAGCCCGAGAGCTCCTCGGACTTCTTGTCGATCAGCTTCTCCGTGCTGAACACCACGCCGTGCAGCGCGCCCTCCATCTCGGGCACGTCTCCGGCGGGCGGCGAGATGTAGATCTTGCCGGCCCCGATGGTCTCGACCTGCTGGCCGATCGGCTGGAAGAACGCCAGGGCGTCCACCCGGCCGGCCTTGAGCGCGCCGATCGCCGAGGTCGCCGCGCTACCCAGGTTGACCAGGGTGGCCTCGGTCTTCGCGTGCCGCCCGATGCCCTCGAACAGGTAGTTGACCAGGGCCTCCGTCCCGCTGCCCGGGCCGGTGATGCCGATCTTCTTGCCGACCAGGGAGCGCACCCGGTCGTTGAGGCCGTCGTCCACTGCCGCACCGTCGAAGTCGTTGCCCACGACGATGTCGACGTAGTACTCGGTGGCGAGGCTGGAGACGATCCGCATCGACTTGTCGGTCTCGGCCAGGTTGAAGGCGTCGGTGATGACGCCGGCCCCGAGGTCGATGCTGCCGGACTTCAGCGCGGCCGCCACCTTGGCCCCGGTGCCCAGCCGCGGCCGCTCACCCAGCTTGATGCCCTCGTCGGTGAAGTAGCCCTGTTCCTCGGCGATGAAGAGCGGGAAGAAGGCCACGGAGTTGCTGATCTGCCCGATGTTCAGGGTGCCGGCCTTGGTGGTCGACTCGCCCTTGGCGCAACCGGCTATCACCGGTGACGCCAGCACGGACGCAGCTGCGAAGGACTTCAGCAGCGTCCTGCGCTGGATGTACCTTGTCATGTTACCGCTCCAGTCCAGAGGATCAGCTATGCGCCTCGACCGGCTTCCACCGGTTGACGCGCTTTCCGATGAGGCCGACGACGACGTTCAGCACCGCCGCGATGATGCTGAGCACGACCAGGGTGGCGAAGACCCCGGCGGTGTCAAACTGAGCGGCGGCGTCGTTGATGAGATAGCCGAGACCCTGGTTGGACGCGACCAGTTCACCGATGACCGCCCCGATCAGGGCGTAGGGGATGGCGACCTTCAGACCGGTCAGCACTCCGGTCATCGAGGAGGGCAGCACGACCTTGAAGGCGATGTGCCGACGCGAGCCGCCCATCAGCCGCACCGCGTCGATCAGCCCGTGGTCCACCTCGCGGACACCGGCGGCGGTGTTCAGGAAGACCAGGAAGAAGACGGTCGCTGCCGCCAGCAGCACCTTCATGTCCATGCCGATGCCGAACCAGACGATGAACAGCGGGGCCAGCGCCACCTTGGGGATCGAGTAGAGCGCCATGAAGAAGGGGTCCAGCACCCGGTAGGCCATCTTCAGCGAGGCCAGGACGAACCCCGCAACCGCGCCGGCGGCGGCACCCAGCAGAAAGCCGTAGACGATCTCCTGGATGGTCACCCAGCTGTGGGTCCAGAGCGTGCCGTCGGCCCCCCAGTCGCTGAGGCGGGAGGCGATGTCGGAGGGCTTGCTGGTGAAGGTGATGTCGAAGAGGTTGCCGGCGGCCATCTCCCAGATCACCAGCAGGACCACCACCAGCGCCAGCCGCAGCGCCCACACCGTGGTGCTGGAGCCGTGCTTCTCCCACCAGGTGCGCTTCAGCGGGACCCGGACGGGCCCCTTGCCGGTGTCGACAGCGGACCCCTGCTCGGCGGCGACGAGTTGTTGTGCCATCACGAGCCCTCCTTGAGAGCGGCGGCCATCGCGGTGTGCAGGGAGACGAAAGTGGGGTCGACCCGGAGCTCGTCCACCGACCTCGGCCGCGGAATGTCGATCTTCTGGTCCGCGACGATCCGGCCGAGCCGGCCGAGGACCACGATCCGGTCACCGAGCAGCAGTGCTTCCTCGATGTCGTGGGTGACGAACACCACGGTCTGCCCGCTGCCCTGCCAGAGCCGGAGGAGGTCCTCCTGCAGTTCCGTGCGGAGCTGGGCGTCGAGCGCGCCGAACGGCTCGTCCATGAGGAGCGTCCGGGGAGCCCCGGCGAGCATCCTGGCCAGGCTCGCCCGCCGGCGCATACCGCCGGACAGCTCCCGGGGGTAGTGCTTCTCGAAGCCCTGGAGGCCGACCCGCCGGATCAGTTCTGCCGAGGTGCGCCGGCGCTCCTGTTTCTTGGTGCCCCGGATCTCCAGCGGCATCTCGACGTTGTGCTGGATGCTCCGCCAGGGCATCAGGGTGTCGGACTGGGTGAGGTAGCCGATGTCCTGGTCCGGGCCGGTCAGCGGCTTGCCCCGGTAGGAGACCACTCCTTTGCTCGGTGTGGTCAGCCCGGCCAGCAGGTTGAGCATCGTGGATTTGCCGCAGCCGCTCCGGCCGAGGACGGTGACGAAGCTGCCCTCCTCGACCGTGAGCGAGAAGTCGCGGAGCGCCACGATCGCCGTGTCGTCCTTGGCGAACTGCTTGGTCAGCCCTTCGGTGTGGAGCAGCGTCGTCATGACAGCGCCTCCGTTCCCCGGCTCTCGTCCTCGGCGCGCAGGCCGTAGGCGTCGTAGCTGAACTCCCCGGCGGCCCAGCGTGCCCGCAGACCCTCCTCCTTGGCCAGTCGCTTGCGGACCGCCTCGACCGTGGACTCCACGTCGGCGGCGGCCACCGCGGTGACCCCGTCGTCGTCGAGCACCAGCATGTCGCCGGGGGAGACCGTGGTCCCGCCGATCTCCACCGGTACGTTCACCTGGCCGCGGACGTCCTTGCCGGCGCCGCGGGCGCGGCGCCAGCGGGTCCACACCCCGAGATCCATCTCGGCCAGCTCGGCGCTGTCCCGCACGGAGGCGTTCACCAGGATCCCGGCCGCGCCGGCGGTGAGGGCCTGGGTGGCGAGGAGATCGCCGAGGACCGCGACCGGCTCGGGATCGGGCATGGTCAGCACGAGGACCTCACCGGGTCGCAGGTGCGGCATGACCTCGTGGACGGCGCGGTTGTCGCCCTGTCCGCAGTAGGCGATCCGGGCGGGGCCGGCGATCCGGCGGCCGGGGGTGATCGGGATCCACTCGTGATCGAGCAGGCCGCGTCGTCCGTAGGCTTCGTAGACCGTCGCCACACCGGCTGCGGCCAGCTCGGAGCGGGCGTCCGTCACGCCGCTCACAGAGCACCGACCACGTTGGGCAGCAGCCGCTGGAAGGCCTCCGCCTGCCGTATCGCCTGGTTCCCGGTCACCTTGCGGGCGTGGTTGCCGCGGTGCTCGGCGCGCTGGGCGTAGTACTCTTGGAGGTACTTCTGGGCGGCCATGCAGCTCATCGCCTCGACCTTCTTCTCGAACACCGAGGTGATGTCGACGAAGACGGTGGGGGTGAACCCGCACAGCTCCGGCTGGTGCGGCTCGAAGGCCAGCAGCTCCGGCGGGGGAGCGGTGCGGAAGCTGCTGGCGACTCCGGCGCCGGCGGTCAGCAGCCGGGCGCGGGCCACGGCGGCGTGCGCGACCGGGTGGTCCGGGTTGAACGGGTCCTTGTCCGGGTGGGTGAGCACCACGTGCGGCGCGAAGTCGCGCATCAGCTCCGCGAGGCGGTCGATCGCCTCGGGCCCGACGTGCAGCGGGTAGTCGCCCAGGTCGAAGGCGCGGAACTCGGCGCCCACGGCGGCGGCGGCCTTGGCGGCCTCCTCGTGCCGGATGCGCTTGACGTTCTCCTCGGTCTGGCCCTCCTGCTGCCACAGGACACCGGACTCCCCGCGCTCCCCGTAGGACAGCGCGACGACGAGGGCCTCGCCCCCCGTCTCGGTGTGCGCGGCGACCGCGCCGGCCGAACGCCACACGAAGTCAGCGCTGTGCGCACCGACCACCAACATACGTCGCCCGCTCATGCGAGCCTCGCTTTCGAGTACGAGGCAGGTGCGTCGGCCAGCGGCTCGGCGCCGACCAGCCACCTGCTGTTGTGCACGGTCATCGTACGGACCTCCGTCTCGCTGAAGCCGTTCTCCAGCAGTCGGTCCGCACACAGGGCCAGTCCGTCTTCGACTGGCGGGTTGAAGGGCTGGCCGAGGTCGCTGGAGACCACGGAGTGCTCCGGGCCGACCTCGCGGATGCTCCGGAACCACAGGTCCCACTCGACCTTGCCGGTGTAGGGCGTGGTGAAGCAGCGCTCCAGCAGCGCCCCCTTCGCGGCGAGCTCCCGCTGGCGGTCGATGGCGACCCGCTGGGAGGTGAACTCCGGGTGGGTGACGACGATCCGCTCCACCCCCTCCTCGGCGGCGGCGTCCACCACGGTGGCGATCTCGTCGGTGTGGAGGTGGCCGGTGGCCAGCACCATGTCGTGCCGGGCGATCAGCCGCAGCACCTGCCGGGTCCTCTCCAGCACCGTGCCGTCGGGCGCCAGTACGTCGACCGGGTCCGCGGCCATGCCGTCGGCCCGCAGGTCGGCCTGGAGCTGCGCCCACATCGGAGGGGTGGCCCCCTCGGGCTCTGTGGCCTGGCACTGGCGCTGGTTCGCGCTGTCCACCGTGGGCAGCCAGACGAACTTGGCGCCTCCCCGGCCGGCGATCTCCACCGCGATCGGGTTGAGCCCTCCGACGGAGGCGTTGAGGGTGATCGCGCCGAGCGCGGTGGACGCGGGCTGGGCCCGTCGGACCACTTCGGCGCGCTCCGCGGTCGACCCGTAATGTGATTTCAGTACGAAGCCGGCCATACCGACCTCGGCGAACCGCTCCGCGAGCGTCACATCGTCGATCCGGCGGCGCATCACGTCCGGTGCCACGTGGATGTGTACGTCATAGGCGCCCCGGACCAACTCACGGGCTCGAACGGACGGCTGTGGGTGCTCGGTCATGTTTTTCGCTCGTTCCTCTGCGGGCCACGATCCCTGAAGAGATTGTTAACAATCTTGGCGACAGGGTCAAGGGTGAGCAGGGTAAATATTCAAAGAACAACTTTCAGGGGCGTGGGAAGACCAGGCCGTCGAAGAGTTTCCGGGCGGTGCGGACGACGCCGCTCCGAACCACCTGCGAGTTCGGGCCGAGTTCCACCTCGACGTCGAGGTGGCCCGACGGGTGTTCGAGACGGTACCGCGAGCCGTTCTCCGGGGCGGAGGCGAGTCCCCCGGCCGGGGAGCCGGGGAGCGCGCAGGCCGTCGCGACGGTGACGGCGCCTAGCACCCCGATCGAGGCATGGCACCGGTGCGGGATGAAGGTCCTGGTGGCGATCGTGCCGCCCTCGCGGGCGGGCGCGACCAGCGTCAGTTTGGGCACCGTCGCCTCGGTGACGTCACCGAGCCCCATCAGCTCCCCGGCCCGGAGCCGGATCCGCTCCAGCCGCTGCCGCAGTCCGGTGTCCCCCTCCAGTTCGGTGGGCGACTCGTAACCGAGGAGCCCGAACTGGGCGGCCGGCAGGACGACCACCGGCATGCCGTTGTCGACGCAGGTGGCCTCGGCTCCGTCGATCACGTCCCGCGCCGCTCCGGTCGGCAGCAGTCGGCCGCAGGCGGAGCCGGCGGTGTCCGCGAAGTCGAGGAGCACCGGGGCGGCGGGCTCGGGTACCCCCGAGATGCGGACGTCCCCGTCGTAGCGGACGGTGCCCCCGGGGGTCGCAACGCTGGCGACGGCCTGCCCGCCGGAGTTCACCAGGTTGATGCGGACCCGGGTGGTGCCGTCGGCGGCCGGCACCAGGCCGCGCTCGATGGCGAAGGCGCCCACCCCGGCGAGGATGTTGCCGCAGTTCTGCCGGTCGGAGACGGTCGCCCGCTCCACCCCGACCTGGAGGAAGAGGTAGTCCACGTCGGTCTCGGGCTGCTGCGAGGCCGAGACGACCGCCACCTTGCTGGTGAGCGGGTGACCGCCGCCGATGCCGTCGATCTGGCGCTCGTCCGGCGAGCCCATGACCCTCAGCAGCAGCGCGTCGCGTTCGGCCGGAGCGCTCGGCAGGTCTTCGGCGAGGAAGAAGGCCCCCTTCGACGTGCCGCCGCGGACCAGCATGCAGGGCACCCCCGCCGAACCCGGGCGCACGGTCATCGCGGACCTCCCGGAGTCATCGTGGCGCCGGTGGCGTCGACCTCCTGGAGGGCCAGGATCACGCTCCGCAGATGAGCGCGGGCGGCCTGCTCGGCCTGGTCCGGATCGTGCGCGCACACCCCGTCGATGATCGCCAGGTGCTCGGGCAGCGAGACGGTGGGGCGCCCGGGGTGCATCGCGAGTCGGAACTGGTGGCGCACGCTCTGCGCCCGGAGCCGCTCCAGGACGCGCGAGGCGGTGTGCTGGCCGCTGATCTCACGCACCCTCAGGTGCAGCCGCTGGTTGAGTCCGGAGTAGCCGAGGAGGTCGCCGGCTGCCACCGCGGCCCGCATGTTCGCGCCGATGGTCTGCAACTCCTCGACCTCGGCGTCGGTGACCACCGCCGCCGCCTTGGCCGCGCAGAGGCCCTCCAGGACCATCCGCACCTCGGAGATCTCGACGGCCTCGTCCAGCGAGACGGCCCGCACCCGGGCGCCGCGGTTCTGTATCCGCTCCACCAGCCCCTCGTTCGTCAACTCCAGCAGTGCCGCCCGGACGCTCGCCCGGCTCGCCTGGAACTGTGCGGACAGATCCGCCTCGATCAACCGCTGGTTGGGCACGAACTCGCCGCGGATGATCGCCTCGCGGATGGCCGTGACCACTGGTCGGTTGCCTTCGGACCGCACTCCGCTCTTCGCCACAGTCGCTCCCTCGTCGTCCAGCCCGAATCCACACCGATATTGTCGCCAATTTTGGTTCTGCCTTAGTGTAGCGTCACGCCCGACTTTCCCCCCGGTGGATGGAGTCCGAAGATGTCCGGCCAGAACACGCAGACAACCCCCGTGACCGTCGCCGTACTGGGACTCGGCGAGGCCGGTGGGGCCTTCGCCCGGGACCTGCTGGCGGCCGGAGCGGCGGTACGCGGATACGACCCGGCCGTCCCCGCCCCGGCGGGCGTCCAGGCGGCCCGGGACGAGGCGGACGCGGTGGCCGGCGCCGACCTGGTGCTCAGCGTCAACAGCGCCTCGGCCGCCGTCGACGCGCTGCGCGCCGGCCTTCCGGGGGCCACCGCCGAGACGGTGTGGGCCGACCTCAACACCGCCTCCCCCGGCACCAAGCGGGAGCTTGACCGGCTCGCGGGGGAGCGGGGCGTGCCGTTCACCGACATCGCCATCATGGCTCCGGTGCCCGGCCGCGGCCTGGGGGTGCCGATGCTCGCCAGCGGCGCGGCCGCGCACCGGGCGGTCACCACCCTCGGCGAGCTCGGGGCGTCGGCCGAGGTGCTCGACGGCGCGGCCGGCGCGGCCGCCGAGCGGAAGCTGCTGCGCAGCGTCTTCTTCAAGGGGCTGGCGGCCGCCGTCGTCGAGGCCCTGGAGGCGGGCCGGGCCGCGGGCTGCGAGGAGTGGCTGCGCGCCAACATCGTGACCGAACTGGCCGGCGCCGACGAGTCCACCGTGGACCGGCTGGTGCACGGAACCCACCTGCACGCGGTGCGCCGGACCGCGGAGATGGCCGCCGCCACCCAGATGCTCGAGGAACTCGGCGTCGAGCCGGCCATCGCAGCGGCCAGCCGCGATCTGCTCTCCCGGGTCTCCGCGGGGAGCTGAGCCGCCGCCCCGGAGCCGGCGCGGGGCCGTTGTACACCGGAGCGGCTCGGTTGACTGGCCCGGACCGGGTCGCTGTGCTGGAGTGGGACGGCGGCCCCGGCAGCAGCGGCTGAAGGAGGAGCGGTGATGGCGCCCACCCCGCCTCGGCAAGGAACCGCCCGCCGCCCCGCCCCGGAACCGCTCGCGGCGCGGGCGTTCGTCTTCGACACCGACGGGGTGGTCACCGAGTCGGCCGGGCTGCACGCCGCCGCCTGGAAGCAGGCCTTCGACGCGGCCCTGCGGGACCACCCGCCCGAGGACCCGGCGCAGCGCCGCCCGTTCGACACCGAGCGGGACTACCGGCGCCATGTGGACGGCCGGCCCAGGGCCGACGGAGCCGAGGCGTTCCTCGCCAGCCGAGGGCTGGGACTCCCCGCCGGGCAGCCGGGTGACCCGCCGGGGACGGACACCGTCCGGGCCGTCGCCGCCCTCAAGGAGGAGGCCTTCACCCGGCGGCTCCGGACGGTCGGCGTCGCCCCCTATCCGGGGACCGTCGCCCTGCTCCGGCAGCTGGTGGAGCGGGGTGTCCCGAGGGCCGCCGTCTCCGCCTCCCGCCACGCGCGCGAACTGCTGGAGCGGGCCGGGGCGCTGCAACTGTTCACCGTCGTCGTGGACGGCAACGAGTCGGCCCGGCTGCGGCTGCCGGGAAAGCCCCATCCGGCGCTCTTCCAGGAGGCGGCCCGCCGGCTGCGGGCCGATCCGGCCGACACCGCGGTCGTCGAGGACGCACTGGCGGGGGTCGAAGCCGGCCGGCGGGGCGGCTTCGGGACGGTCATCGCGGTGGACCGGACCGGCAGCGCGGAATCGGCCGGTGAACTGCGCCGCCGCGGCGCGGACCTGGTGGTCCGGGACCTCTCCGAACTGCTGACCCGGCCGGCCGCCCCGGGAGGCCCGTGATGCCGGAGTGGAGCTGGGAGTACGACGGCTACGACCCGGCCGAGGAACGGCTGCGCGAGGCGCTGTGCACCGTGGGCAACGGCTACTTCGCCACCCGAGGCGCGGCGCCGGAGGCCACCGCGGACGGGGTGCACTACCCCGGCACCTACGCCGCGGGCTGCTACAACCGACTGCTGTCCACCGTCGACGGGCGGGCGGTCGAGAGCGAGGACATGGTCAACCTCCCCAACTGGCTGCCATTGCGGTTCCGCACCCTGCCCCCGGAGGGGGAGGGGCCCACCCCGCCCTGGTTCTCCCCGGACACCGACGGCCTGCTGGAGTACCGGCAGTGCCTCGACCTGCGCCGGGGCACCTTCACCCGCCGGATGCGCTACGCGGACGATCGGGGCCGCCAGTTGCGGATCGACCAGTGCCGGCTGGCGCACATGGGCGACCCGCACCTGGCCGTGCTGCGGACCGAGTTCAGCGCCGAGGGGTGGACCGGGGAGATCGAGGTGGAGTCGGCCCTGGACGGTGAGGTGCGCAACGCGGGGGTGGCCCGCTACCGGGAACTGGCCGGTGAGCACCTGACCCATGTGTGCACCGGGGTCGAGGAGCCCGACACGGTCTGGCTCCGCTGCCGCACCGTGAACTCCGACATCCGCGTCGGCATGGCGGCCCGCACCACGGTCACCGGCGCGCGGCCCACCGCCGCATCGCTCACCGCGTCCGGCCCGAGGGCCGGCAGAGTGCTGCGGCTCCCGGTGCGGTCCGGCCGACCGGTCACCGTGGACAAGACGGTGGCCCTGCACACCTCGCACGACCCAGCCATCAGCGATCCCCTGGGAGCGGCGTCCGGCCGGGTGGCCACCGCCCCCGGCTGCCCCCAGCTGCTGGAGTCGCACCACGCTGCCTGGGAGCGGCTGTGGCGGCGCGCCGGGGTCGACGTACCGGGCGAGCCCGGCCGGATCCTCCGCCTCCACCTGTTCCACGTCCTGCAGACCCTCTCGCCGCACGTCGCGGCGCTCGACGTCGGCGTCCCCGCGCGCGGACTGCACGGGGAGGCCTACCGGGGCCACGTCTTCTGGGACGAGCTGTTCGTGCTGCCCTATCTGAACCTGCACTTCCCGGAGGTCTCCAGGGCCCTCCTCGACTACCGGTACCGGCGGCTGCCGGAGGCCGTCCGGGCCGCCCGCGAGGAGGGCCGGGCGGGGGCCGGGTACCCCTGGCAGAGTGGGAGCGACGGGCGGGAGGAATCCCCGCGGCTCCACCTCAACCCGCGCTCCGGACGCTGGCTGCCGGACCACTCCCGCCTCCAGCAGCACGTCGGCTCCGCGGTGGCCTACAACATCTGGCGGTACTGCGAGGCGACCGGCGACACGGACTACCTGCACAGCAGGGGCGTGGAGATGCTCGTGCGGATCGCCCGGTTCTGGGAGTCGAGCGCCGTCTACGACCCGGCGCTGGAGCGGTACCGGATCCGAGGCGTGATGGGGCCGGACGAGTTCCACGACGGCTATCCGGACGCCCCCGCGCCCGGTCTGGACGACAACGCCTACACCAACGTCACCGCCGCCTGGGTCCTCGCCCGGACCCTGGACGTGGTGCGGGAACTGTCCGAGCCGCAGCGGCGAGAGCTGTTCGAACGCACCGACACACCGGAGGAGGCGGTCGAGCGCTGGGAGGAGGTCTCCCGGCGGCTCTCGGTGCCCTTCCACTCCGGGGTGATCAGCCAGTTCGACGGCTACGAGCGGCTGGACGAACTCGACTGGGAGCACTACCGGCGACGCTACGGCGACGTACGGCGGCTGGACCGGATCCTGGAGGCCGAGGGCGACACGGTCAACCGCTACCGGGCCTCCAAGCAGGCCGACGCGCTGATGCTCGGCTACCTCTTCTCCCCAGCCGAACTCGCCGCCCTCTTCCGACAGTTGGGGCATCGGCTGGACGACGAGACGTGGCGGCGCACCGTCGACTACTACCTGCGCCGCACCTCGCACGGCTCCACCCTCAGCGGGCTGGTACACGGCTGGGTGCTGGCCCGGGTCCGTCGCGCCGACGCCTGGGAGTTCTGCCGGGAGGCCCTGGAGGGCGATGTCGCCGACCTCCAGGGCGGCACCACGCAGGAGGGCATCCACCTGGGGGCGATGGGCGGCACCCTCGACCTGGTGCAGCGGGGCCTGACGGGTCTGGAGATCCGGGACGGGGCGCTCTGCTTCGACCCCGCCCCGCTTCCGCAACTGTCCGGGTACAGCCTGTCGTTGCGCTTCCGCGGACACTGGGGCGTGCGGGTCCGGGTCGGCCCCGACCGGCTGCGGATCCGGGTCCCGGCATCGGCGGAGCGCGCCATCCCGGTGGTGATCGGCGGACGCACGGTGACCATCGCCCCCGGCGAGTCCCGCCAGCTCCGACTGCCCGACCGCTGATCTTCGGCGGGCGGTTCGGTCAGCGACCCAGCGCCTTCTCCAGATCCCGCTTGTTCATCGACGAACGCCCCTTCACACCGCGCTGCTTCGCCTCGTTGTACAACTGCTCCCGGGTCGGCCCGCCGCTGGGGCCGAGACGCTTCCCGGACCGGCGCCCGCCCCGATGCGGAGCCGACTCGGTCTTGACGGAGGTCCGGCTCGCCTGCTCCGACTCGCCGGCGCGAGCCCGCTGCTTGTTGACCGTGCGGGAGGCGAGCTCCTTCGCCCGGCCGGAGGAGGCGCCGCGTTCCTCCGCTCCCTCCTTGATGTGTTCGTACTGCCGCTCACGCTTGCGGTTCGATCCTGCGGGCATGACCGTTCTCCTTCCGGCTCGCTGCGGTGGTGTGCTGCGCTCGGTCCGGGTCCCCGGCCCGTCCCCCTGGCCGTTCCGGCGACCGCCGGTCCCGAACCGCCGGCCGCGGGCCGCACCGACCGGTGGGGCCCGCGGCCGGGCGGACGAGTGGCTGACCGGCCGGTGTGTGTTCCGGCCGCGGACAGCGGGTCACTCCTCGGAGATGACCTCGAGCAGCTCCCCGACGTCGGGGTTCGGAAGCGCCCTGGCCACATCCGCCTGGGCGACCATGCCGACCAGTTCGTGGCCGTCGATCACCGGCAGCCGGCGCACCTTGTGCTCGGCCATGGTGGCCATGATCTCCTCGACGCCGTCGTCGGCGCCGATGGTGACCGCTTCCGACTGACGCAGGTCGCCGGCCTTCACCTGGGAGGGATCCTGTGCTCTGCCGAGCACCTTCACCACGATGTCGCGGTCGGTGAGCATGCCCTTGAGCTTGTTGTCCGTGCCGCAGATCGGCATCGCGCCCACGCCCAGCCGGGTCATGCTCTCCGCCGCCTTCAGTACGGTCTCCTCGGCACCGATGCACTCGGCCCCGGGGCTCATGATGTCTCGAGCGGAAGTCATCCGTTCCTCCCTGGATCCGCCGTGACCCGACCGGTTCGGTCGCCTCCGGCCGGTGGTGCCTCCGGGGTACCCGCCCACCCGTCCTTGATGCAGTCTCCCGTCGAACTCCGGGACTGCCTGGCTCCGCCACCGGGGGAGGCGGTGGCCCGAGACCGCCGGCAAGCGCCTCAGGAACCGGTGGCGTACCGCTCGATCTCCGCCAGCTCCGCGGCGGAGAAGTCGAGGTTCTCCACCGCGGCCACGTTGTCCTCCAGCTGCCGGACGCTGCTGGCCCCGACGAGCGCCGAAGTGACCCGGTCGCCGCGGAGGATCCAGGCGATCGCCATCTGGGCCAGCGTCTGGCCGCGCCGCCGAGCGATGCCGTCGAGCGCCCGGACCTTCGCCAGTGTCTCCGCGGTGATGCCCTCCGGGGTGAGGAACGGGCTGCTGCCCGCTGCCCGGGAGCCCGCCGGGACACCGGAGAGGTACCGGTCGGTGAGCAGTCCCTGGGCCAGTGGGGAGAAGGCTATGGAGCCTGCCCCGACCTCCTCCAGGGTCTCCAGCAGACCTTCCTCGACCCAGCGGTTGAACATCGAGTACGAGGGTTGGTGGATCAGCAGCGGGGTGCCCAGCTCGGAGAGGATCCGGGCCGCCTGCCGGGTCTGCTCCGGGGAGTAGTTGGAGACCCCCACGTAGAGCGCCTTGCCCTGGCGCACCGCGGAGTGCAGCGCGCCCATCGTCTCCTCCAGCGGGGTCTCGGGGTCGGGGCGGTGCGAGTAGAAGACGTCGACGTACTCCAGCCGCAGGCGGCGCAGGCTCTGGTCCAGGCTGGCCAGCAGGTTCTTACGGGAACCCCACTCACCGTACGGGCCGGGCCACATACGGTGCCCGGCTTTGGAGGAGACCACGATCTCGTCCCGGTAGGGGCGGAAGTCCGCTGCGAAGAGGCGGCCGAAGTTCTCCTCCGCGGCGCCGGGCGGCGGGCCGTAGTTGTTGGCGAGGTCGAAGTGCGTCACCCCCAGGTCGAAGGCGCGCCGCAGGATCGCCCGCTGGTCCGCCAGCGGTTTCTCGTCCCCGAAGTTGTGCCACAGCCCGAGTGACACGGCGGGGAGGCGGAGGCCACTGCGGCCCACCCGGCGGTAGGGCATGGCGGCATAGCGGTTCTCGGCGGCGAGATGGGTCACGTTGCTCCTCGGGATCGGTTCTGCGGGGCCGGGGCGCGGGCCCGCGCACTCGGTGCTGTCCCGGGCGCCGCCGTCCGAGTTCCTTCCGGCCCCGTGCGGTTCGGCGCCCACGGGCCGCCGTTCTCGGTGCGCGGGTATCCTCCACGCTCGGCCGGGGAGCCGCAAGGCGATGGCGGGTGCCGGACGGGGTGGGAACACCGCGGTCCCCCGACCCGGCACCCACGAGGCTCCCCGGGCGCGGCTGATCCCCGTCGGCCGGGAGGTGGACGGAACGCCCGGGGCCCGGGCGGTGGGTCAGACGTAGGCGCGGTGGCTGCTCCGGGAGGAGAGCGGCGAACCGAGCACCCGGCGTTGGAGCTGCTGGATCTCGGGCGAGGGCTCCATGCCCAGTTCGTCGGCGAGGATCCCCCTGAGATCCTGGTACGCCTGGAGGGCTTCGGCACGGCGGCCGGAGAGGCTGAGCACGTCCATCAGCTGGCCGTGGAACCATTCGTTGTACGGGTACTCCCGTACCAGGGAGCGGAGTTCGGGGACGAGTTCGCGGTGCCGCCCCAGTCGCTTCTCCGCTTCGATGCTGAGCTCCGCGGCGCGGATGCGGATTTCGCTGAGATAGGTGATCTGTGCCGAGAGTACGGGCCCGACGGCGATGTTGGCGAGGGTCGGTCCGCGCCACATGCCGAGGGCCTCGCGTAAGAGCTTCGCCGCGACCTCCGCTTCCTCCTCCTCCTGGAGACTGCGTCTTCCCTGCCGGACCATCTGCTCGAAGACGAGCACATCCAGTTCGTGGTCCTCCACCCGGATCATGTAACCGGGGGCCCGGGTCACCAGCCGAGGCTCACCGGGGGCTTCCATACCGCTCTCGGCGAAGAGTTTCCTGGCGTGGTAGACGTAGGTCTGGAGCGTGGTGAGCGCGCTCCGCGGCGGCTCCTCACCCCACAGCTCCTGGATGAAGGACTCCACCGACACCATTTCGTTGGGCCGGGTGAGCACGAGAGCCAGGACCTGGCACACCTTGGGCGTGTGCGGTGTGCAGCATTTCCCTTCGTCGTTGACGATTTCGAACGGGCCCAGCAAATTGAACCGCAAGGTCAACACCCCTGTTCCGCCGAGAAACGCATCCGGTATTCACGTCGCGCTGCACTTCCGGGGCACCCTGCGCGGACCCACCGGAATCGGGATGGGCGGGTCCGTCTCTCGGTGCCGCCGCCCCGGGACCGGAGGGTCCTGAGGTTGGCATGATGGTGGAAACCCAAGAGGGATCAGTGGTTCTGATCAACCGCGGAGGAGACGGCGGGCTGGACGAGTCCTCGTCAAGGGGGCAGTCCCGCGCTCGCGGTGTCCACCCAGCCACCCCCGTCGGTACCGTCGCTGTCCACTCTGGGGGGAGACGATACGAAACAGATCCCACCGCCTGTCAATAAGGAATGGAAGGGCCGGTTTCCGTTTCGTGGACCCTGCGCGACCAGGTCGAGTCGGTCTCGAGCGCCGCTTGAGAAGGCGCCTGGTCCGCTCTGGCCTGGGGGCCTCGACGGTCCGGCAGGATTTCGGCGGTGTGCGAATGGCCGAGGGAACTCGTTCGGCGCGATGAGCGCGGCAGCTTCCTGCAGACGCCGACTGAAACCGCGCAGGTCCGTTCCCGTCTCTCGAATCGCTCTTACGGCGACTCGTGGTGTTTGTCGATCGCTGGTGGCGGGGTGCGGACCAGCGGACAGTCGCTGAGCTCTCCCTCCGCAACTGGGTGCTGCTGGGAGGCAGACGGAGGACGGCTCGGGCGGGGGTCGCGACGCGGCTGGTCGAGCACCGCGTTCCGCTGAGCGCCCGGGCAACGGGATTCCGGCCGACGGCCGTCCCTTCACGCCGTCGTGCGACTTCTCGAGACGTGAAGGAACGGCCGTGTCGTATGCGCCGGGGACCAGGAGGCCTCAGCGGCTCGGGCGACCGGTGAGGCTGGCGTCGGGCGCCGCCGCCGAATCGGTTTCCTCGGCTTCGTCGAGGCTGCGGTTCACGGTTTCGGGCCCCATGGCGAGCGCGACCAGGGTGATCACGGAGAGGAGCCCCATGTAGGCCACGATCGGCCACCAGTGGTCGACCCATGCGTAGAGCGCGGTGGCGATGAACGGGGACAGTCCTCCGGCGATCACCGATCCGATCTCCCGGGAGAAGGCGAACCCGGTCAGTCGGAACTCGGTGTCGAAGAGTTCCGCGTACCAGGCGGCCTGAGGGGCGAGCATCGCCGGATAGGCCAGGCCGAGTCCCACGATGAAGGCTCCGATGACCGCCGCTGTACTGCCGGTGCCGACCAGGAGGAAGAAGGGCACCAGCCACAACAGCGAGACCGCCGCGCCCGCGGCGTAGACCGGACGCCGCCCCCAGCGGTCCGAGAGCCAGCCGTACAGCGGCACGGTCCCCAACTGCACGGCCGACGCAACCATCACCGCTGTGAGTCCGAGCGATTTGCCCAGGTCAAGGGTGGTGGAGACATAGGCGACACCGAAGACGGGGAGCAGGTAGGCGAAGCCGTTCTCGCCCATGCGCGTGGCGATCACGATGAAGAAGCTGCGGGGGTGCCTGCGCAGGGCTGCGAACAGCGGCACCGGATTCTCCGCCTGCTGCTTCTTGATCTCCTGGAAGGCCTCGGGCTCCTCGACGCGCCGCCGGACCAGGTATCCGAAGGCCACGCAGACGGCACCCAGGAGGAACGGGATGCGCCAGCCCCAGGACTCGAAGGCGGCGTCGGGCATCAGCATGAAGAGGGCGAAGACGCCGTTGGCCAGCAGTGTCCCCACGGCGAACCCCAGGGGTGCGGCGGATCCCGCGAGGCCGCGGCGCTTCGGGTCGGAGTGCTCCACGGAGAGGACGACCGCGCCGGCGTACTCGCCACCGGCCCCGAAGCCCTGGACCAGCCTCAGCACCACGAGCAGCACCGGGGCGAGCGGGCCGATCGTCTCGTAGGTGGGCAGGAGGCCGATCAGAGTGGTGGCTCCGCCCATCAGGACCAGGGTCAGGACCAGCACCTTCTTGCGCCCCAACCGGTCACCGAGCCGGCCGAGTACGAGGCCGCCGATGGGGCGGGCCGCGAATCCCACGGCGTAGGTGGCGAAGGCCGCCAGGGTGCCCATGAGCGGGTCGCCCGAGGGGAAGAAGAGAGTGTTGAGGACGATGGCCGCAGCCGTGCCGTAGATGATGAAGTCGTACCACTCCAGTACGGTGCCGGCAAAGGCGGCTACGGCGGCGCGTCTTGCCTGCGGGGTCCTGCCGACTTCGGGCATCACTGGCCCTCCTTTCCGTGTGGTGCGGGGCGGCGCAGCACGGCGCCTTCCTGCACCGGTCCGACGAGGGCCGCGTACTGGCCGAGCCAGCCGCGTTCCTCCTCCGGTCGGCCTGCCGTCACCGGAGTCCCGCTGCGGAGCGGCTCGACGTCGATGAGCCGTGCGTCCAGATCGATCCGGACGGTGTCGCCGGGGCGTACTCCGGCGAGCGGACCGCCGTCCGCCGCCTCCGGCATGACCTGGCCGACCACCAGGCCGTGGTTGAGGCCGGAGAGCTCGCCGTCGGTGACGACGGCCACTCGGCCACCGAGTCGCGCGCCGTTGAGGGCCGCGACGAAGCTGGCGGCGAAGACCGTGCCCGGGCCGCCGCGGGGCCCCATGCCACGCAGGACGATCACGTCTCCGGGCTCGATGGAGTTCTCACCGAGTGCGGCGATCGCGTCGTCCTCCGAGGCGTAGACCTTGGCGGCGCCGGTGAACTGCCGGGCTGCTTCGCCGGCACCGGCGACTTTGACGATCGCGCCGTCGGGAGCGAGGCTGCCGCGCAGGATGAGGAGTCCGGGCTCGTCGCGGACCGGGTCGTCGAGCCGGCGGAGGATGTCGCCGTCGGCTTCGGCGGCCCGCTGGGCGAGGTGCCCGAGGGTGTGGCCCGACACCGTGAGCGCGTCCTGGTGGAGCCGGGGCAGCAGGGTGCGCAGTACCGTCTGGACGCCGCCGATCCGGTCCAGGTCCCAGACCTGGTGCGGACCGTTGGGGCGGATGGCTGCGAGCTGCACGGCGCTGCGGCCCTTCTCCTCGAAGGCCGCCACGACATCCAGGTCGAGGTCCGCCTCGTTGGCCACCGCCGCGAGGTGGCGGACGCAGTTGACTGATCCGCCCAACGCGAGGGCGACCTCGATGGCGTTCTCGATCGCCTCCTGGGTGAGGACGCGGCGAGCCGTCAGGCCTTCCGCCACCATCTCGACGATCCGGGACCCCGCCTCGGCCGCACGGGCCCGCATGGGCTCCGAGTCAGCCCGGGTGGGTGCCGAGCCGGGCACCGTCATACCGAGACTTTCGGCGAGGACGTGCATGGTGTTGGCCGTGGCCAGACCGGCGCAGACCCCCGGCCCCTTGATCGCCGAGTCGGCGAGGTCGCCGAGTTCCCCGGTGCTCATCTGGCCGGACTTCACGGCCCCGACCGACTCGTAGACGGTGTCGATGTCCACGGAGCAGCCCGCGTAGCGGCCGCCCTGCTGGTAGCCGCCGATCACCAGGACGGAGGGGATGTCGAGGCGGGCGGAGGCCATGAGGTGGGCCGGGGTCGTCTTGTCGCAGGAGGAGAGGCAGACCATGCCGTCCAGCACGGCTCCCTCGACCGCCGCCTCGATGTCGTTGACGATCAGGTCGCGGGTCGGCATCAGGTAGCGGGCTTTGCGGCCGGCGCTGGTGACGAAGTCACTCGGCGCCACCGTCCGGATCTCCAGCGGAAGCCCGCCGGCCTCCCAGATCGCCTCCGAGACGACGTCGACGATGCTGTCGAGGTGGGCGAAGCACACGGAGAGCTTGGAGGAGGTGTTGACCACCGCGATCTTCGGACGGCCCTGATCCTCCACCGAGTGGCCCAGGGCGGTCCACTGCGCCCGACGCACCGCCCAGCGGGTGCTTCCGGGGGTGAACTCGCTGCGCAGCCGACCCGGGGTGCCCCGGTCCTCATCGGGCAGCGGTGGCCGGGGAGGCTTCTTCTTGCCGGTCATGGGATGCATTTCTCCTTGCCTTGCGATGACACTGCCGGGCGGGCCGGCGCCCGGTGCGCGCTCACAGCGCACTCCCGGCGGCACGCATCCGTTCGCGGACCGCTGCTCCCTCGATGTCCCGGTAGCGGTCCCCGGTCTCCAGGGACATCAGGGTGGCCGTCGCCGCCGCGTGGCCGTACTCGAAGCACTGCGCGGTGACCCGGGCGGATGCCAGGGCCTCGTGCTCGGCGCTCAGGCAGCGGCCCGCGACGATGAGGTTCTCGCCGATCCGCGGCACGAGGGTGTGGTAGGGGACCTCGTAGTAGTCGTCGTAGAGCCAGTGGAGCTTGGGGCGGTCGCCGCTGTGCAGTTCGATCGGCCATGCGGAGCGCACCACCCCGTCGGGCCGCTTCCGGCAGGCGACGACATCGGTGTTGCGGAGTGTCTCCACCCCCAGGATGCTCCTTGTCTGCCGGATGCCGGCTTCGACGCCCGTGTCCGCGACGTGGGCGTCAGCACAGCCGGGCACGTGCTCCTGCAGGAAGCGTGCGTAGGCGCGCACCTGCTGCCGCCCGTATATCTCGGCCTCGGTGAAGTCCTCGGGGTCGATGACGTTCAGCATCCGCCCGTCCCGGCCGGTGAGGCGGGTGGCGTTCACGAGGAGCTCGCCGTGCCGGGGGGTGCGGAAGATCCAGATCTTGGACCGCGGCAGCTCGGCACCCTCACTCCGCGCTCGTTCGATGGCCGCCGACACCTCGGGGGGACAGATCGTGTCCTGCCCGTAGAACTGCTGGTAGGCGTCGGTGTCGACGTTCGCCATGCGGAAGAACATGGTGGGGTTCTGGATCTCGCCGTTCTCTCCGAAAACGGTTCCGCCACCGAGACGCGCGACGACCGCGGCGTCTCCGGAGGCGTCGATCACACGGCGGGCCCGGACCACCGACCGTCCGGCGTTCGAAGCGACCACGACGCCGCACAGCTCGTCGGCATCGGTCACGGGAGCGATGACGTTGGTGTGGTACAGGACACGCACGCCCGACCGCTCCAGCAGCCGGTCGGCCGTCTCCCGCCACACCAGGGGGTCGTGCGCCACCGTCCAGGTGCTGCCGTAGAGCTGCGGCGCGGTGAGCCCGCCGTGCGCGCTCAGTTCGCCGCGGAACCGTTCGGTGAATCCGTACACCAGTTGTTCCGGCGCGCGGCGCTGGTCCTCGGCGGACAGGTAGAGGCCGCAGATGGTGCCAGAGAGTCCCGCGACGGCCGCACCGCCGGAGAACCCGTACTTCTCGATGATGACGACGCTGAGGCCGCCTTCGGCGGCGACCGTGGCGGCCGCGACGCCCGCGGCTCCGGATCCCACCACCACGACGTCGGCTTCGCAGAGGACCGGGAGCGCGTCGACGTCGAGGTCGCTCGTGTCCAGGCGCCAGCGAGGAAACTCCTCGCCCGATGTGTGAGTCATATATCGGTTGTACATGGCTAGGATGTCGGTTGTCCATGCCCGAGCCCCGCACACCCGCTAGGAGAGAGCTGCGTGCAGTCCCGGCCGAACAAGGCAGATCAGGCATACCGCCTGCTGGAAGACATGATCACGTTCCAGGACCTGGCCCCCGGGCAGCTCCTGTCGGAGGCGATGCTCATGGAGCTGACCGGACTGGGGCGCACCCCGGTCCGGGAGGCGCTACAGCGCCTGTCACGGGAGCGAATGGTCGAGATCCTGCCGCACCGCGGCGTCTTCGTGGCCACCACGAGCATCGAGGAGCACTTCCGCCTGCTGGAGCTGCGGCGGACCCTGGAAGACCTCGCGGTGCGCCTGGCGACCTTCCGGGCCGAGACCCGGCAGAAGGAGGCCATGGTCGAACTGAGCGGAAGGCTGGACGCCTTCCGGGGGGACGACGTCCGCGCCTTCGGCACGCTGCTGAAGCAGGCCCACGACCTCGTCACCAGCGCGGCACACAACGACTACCTGCAGTTGGCCATGACCCCGCTCCAGGTGCTGTCCCGGCGCTTCTGGTTCGCGCACCTGCCCGACCCCGCCGAACACCTCCCACGGGCGGCCAGGACGCACGCGGCGATCCTCCGGGGCATAGCACACGGAGACGGCGACCAGGCCCAGGCGGCCTCCCGGCAGCTCAACGACTACCTGATCGACGTCACCTACCAGGCCCTGGGCGCGCCCGCCCCGGCAGACGGGGAGTAGCGCCGGCGCGCTCCGTCGCCGGCGACTGGGGAGCGGCGGCCGGGCGGCCGTCTCCGTCGGCTCGCTCCGGACCCGGCCAGCCGTTCGCCGCGTGGGCCAGCGTGAGCGAGCCGGTCCTGCGACCGGCCCCGCCGGCCCCTGGTATGCGCCCGGCCCGGGCTCGAGCAGCACTTGAGCGGGGCTCAGAGCAGCTGGGCGACGCTGGCTCCGACCGCACCGTCGCCACCGTGCCCGCCGACCCGGCGGGCCGGGCCGAACCATCGGAGCCTGTCATGTTCCGCCGGACATCGGACTTCCACAGCTGGTTCTCCGAACAGGGAGACAGCCACTCCTTCGAGGTGACACCCACGCCGCTGGACCGGCTGGAGGGCTGGGATCTGGACCGGGCGGACGGCGCTCTGCGGCACCGCAGCGGACGGTTCTTCTCCGTCGGCGGCCTGCGGGTGGCCGTGGACCACCCGGAGCCGGCCGCCTGGAGCCAGCCGATCATCGACCAGCCCGAGTCCGGGATCCTCGGTCTCCTGCTCCGCAGGTTCGGCGGCGTCCCGCACCTGCTGCTGCAGGCCAAGATGGAACCCGGCAACATCAACACCCTCCAGCTCTCACCCACGGTGCAGGCCACCCGGAGCAACTACACCGGCGTCCACCGGGGCCGGGCGGTGCCCTACCTGGAGTACTTCCTGGCACCTCGCCGGGGCAGGGTCCTCTTCGACGCGCTCCAGTCCGAGCAGGGCTCGTGGTTCCTGCACAAGCGCAACCGGAACCTGATCGTGGAGGTCGACGGGGAGGTTCCGCTCCGCGATGGTTTCTGCTGGTTGGACCTGGCCCGGATCGGCGAGCTGCTGAGGGCCGAGAACCTGGTCAACATGGACACCAGGACGGTTCTCTCCGGCCTTCCCAGAGCGCTCGCGGAGCAGGCCGCCCCCTCCGAAGGCGGCTCCTTCCGGGAGTCGGTCACCGCCTCCGCCCGCCGCGGGGCACGGGCGCTCCACGACCGGCCCGCCCTGCTGAGCTGGCTGACCGAGGCCCGGGCGGAACGACGGCTGGAGCGGTCCAGGATCCCGCTGTCCCAGCTGGACGACTGGATCGTGGACCACGAGCGGATCAGCCACCGGAGCGGCAGGTACTTCTCGGTGATCGGCGTGGACGTGCGGGCCGGCAACCGGGAGGTCACCAGCTGGTCGCAACCGATGCTCGCCCCCAGCAGCCGAGGGCTGATCGCCTTCCTGACCAAGAAGATCAGGGGCACCCTCCACCTGCTGCTCAGAGCCCGCACCCAGGCCGGCACCCGGGACGTCGTGGAGATCGGCCCCACCGTCCAGTGTGCGCCCGCCAACCACACCGGGCCGGAGGGCGAGGGCGCGCCGGCGCTCCTCAAGGAGGTGCTGTCCGCTCCTCCTTCGCGGATCCGGTTGGACGTCGTCCACTCGGAGGAGGGCGGCCGGTTCTACCACGCGGAGAACCGCTATCTGGTGGTCGAGGCCGCGGCCGACTTCCCGGCGGAGGTGCCCGGCGACTTCCTCTGGGCCACCGTCGACCAGTTCCTGGACCTGGTGGAGCTCGGCAACCACGTCAACGTGGAGGCCAGGAACCTCCTCGCCGGACTGAGGCTGGCCTCGTGATCCGCCTGGGCCTGCTCGGCTGCGCCGAGATCGCACGGCGCCGTGTGCTCCCCGCGGTCTCCCGCACCGCCGGCATCACCATCCGCGCCGTTGCGGCCAGGGACCCGGCGATCGCGCGATCGGTGGCCGCCGCCTGGGGGGCGCAAGCGGTCGAGGACTACCGGGCGTTGCTGGCCCGCCCCGACATAGACGCCGTCTACCTGCCGCTGCCGGCCGCGCTCCACGGCCGCTGGATCCGCGCGGCCCTCCTCGCCGGCAAGCACGTGCTCGCCGAGAAGCCGCTGACCACCAGCTTGGAGGAGACCGAGGAACTGGTCTCCCTGGCCCGCTCCTCGGGGCTGGTCCTCCAGGAGAACTACATGTTCCTCCAGCACGGCCAACACCGCGCGGTGCGCCGGCTGCTGGCCGACGGTGCCGTCGGCCAGCCGCGCTCACTGTCGGCCGCCTTCACCATCCCGCCCCGGCCGCCCGGGGACATCCGGTACCGAGCCGACCTGGGCGGCGGCGCGCTGTTCGACGTGGGCGGGTATCCGGTGCGGGCCGCCCAGCTCCTGCTGGGAGCGCCGCTCGAAGTCGTCGGCGCCGCCCTGCGCCACGACCGGGCGCTCGGCGTGGACATCGGCGGCAGCGTGCTGCTGTCCGGGCCCGGTGGAGTCACCGCCCAACTGGTCTTCGGGATGGACCACTTCTACACCTCCCGCTACGAGGTGCTGGGGAGTTCCGGGCGGCTCCGGCTGGACCACGCCTTCACGCCCCCGGCCGACCACGCCCCAACCGTGCGGCTGACGCGAGCGGACGGCGCCGAGGAGCTCGCCCTGGAGCCGGAGGACCAGTGCGCGGGCGCCGTCGCGGCGTTCGCGGCAGCCGTCCGGGAACGGGCCCGGCCCGACGAGGCGATCGTCCGGCAGGCCGCACTCATCGACGAGATCCGCCGGTCCGCCGGTCCGCAGAGGAGGTAGAGATGCACGAGGCGAAAGCCCGCATCCTGGAGCAGGTACGGGAGTACCACGGCTCCGGGACGAAGGAGTTCGTGCCGGGCCAGACCGGTGTCTGGCCCTCCGGGGCGGTCTTCGACGAGCACGACCGGGCCGCCCTGGTCGAAGCGGCGCTGGAGATGCGCGTCGCGGCCGGGGTCAGTACCCGGAGGTTCGAGCGCGAGTTCGCCCGGACGCTGCGGCTGCGCAAGGCGCACCTGACCAACTCGGGCTCGTCGGCGAACCTGCTGGCCGTCAGCTCCCTCACCTCCCACCTGCTGGAGGACCACCGGCTGGTGCCCGGCGACGAGGTGATCACCGTCGCGGCCGGTTTCCCGACCACCGTCAACCCCATCCTCCAGAACGGGCTCGTACCGGTCTTCGTCGATGTCGAACTGGGCACCTACAACACCACGCCCGAGCGGGTGGCCGAGGCCATCGGGCCGCGGACCAGGGCGATCGTGATCGCCCACTCGCTGGGCAACCCCTTCCAGGCCGAGGAGATGGCCCGGCTCGCCGAGGAGCACGGACTCTTCCTCATCGAGGACAACTGCGACGCCGTCGGCTCGCTCTACCGGGGGCGGCCGACCGGGTCCTTCGGAGACCTGGCGACCGTCAGCTTCTACCCGGCGCACCACATCGCGATGGGCGAGGGCGGCTGTGTCCTCACCGACAACCTGGTCCTCGCCCGGATCGTGGAGTCACTGCGGGACTGGGGGCGGGACTGCTGGTGCGAGCCCGGTGAGGACAACCGCTGCTTCAAGCGGTTCGACTACCAACTGGGCGACCTGCCGCACGGCTACGACCACAAGTACATCTTCTCGCACGTCGGCTACAACCTGAAGAGCACCGATCTGCAGGCCGCGCTGGGGCTCAGCCAACTCCGCCGCCTCAAGGAGTTCGGGGCGGCCCGCCGCCGGAACTGGCGCCGCATCCGGGAGGCGCTGGACGGCGTCCCGGGCCTGATCCTCCCGGAGGCCACCCCGGACAGCGACCCGAGCTGGTTCGGGTTCTGCCTCACCGTCCGCCCCGACGCGCCCTTCACCCGTCAGGAGCTCGTGGCCTTCCTGGAGGGGCGGAAGATCGGCACCCGGCGCTTCTTCGCCGGCAACCTCACCCGGCACCCGGCCTACCTCGGCCGGCCGCACCGGATCAGCGGCACGCTCAGCAACAGCGACCTGATCGCCGAGCACACCTTCTGGGTGGGCGTCTACCCGGGGCTCACCGAGGACATGACCGACTACCTGGCCGGATCCATACGCGAGTTCGCGCTCGACAGCGCTGGAAGGCGGAACCGATGACCCCACCGACCACCACCGCGCAGGGCTTCGCCTCCGCACGGCTCTACACCGAGGTCCAGCAGTTCTACGCCCGGCAGATGAACCTGCTGGACGGCGACGCCCCCGATCCCGAGGGGTGGGCGGCCACCTTCACCGAGGACGCCGTCTTCGACTCCAACCTCCAGGAGGAGCCCGACACCGGGCGCGCGGCGATCCTGCGGTCCGTACGCGAGGGGATCGGACACATCTACGGTGGCGGCCCCCTCGACTTCCGGCACTGGTTCGGCATGATCGACGTCCGGCCGCAGTCCGACGGGAGCCTGCGCACCCGGTACTACGCGCTGGCGATGGCCACTCCCAAGGGCGGCTCACTGAACATCCGCGGCAGCGTGCTCTGCCGCGACCGACTCGTCCGGCAGGACGGCGGCTGGCTGGTGCGGCGCCGGGAGCTCACGGCCGACGGCGCGCCCCGGTGAGCGGTGCCGCCGGCCTGCCGGACCCCGAGTTCCAGGAGGTCGCGGACGGCGTCTTCGCCTTCGTCCAGCCGGACGGCGGGTGGTGCCTGAACAACGCCGGGCTCCTGGTCTCGGACGGCCAGGCCGCGCTCATCGACACCGCGGCGACCGAAAACCGCGCCCGGCTGCTGGGCGCCGCCGTCCGATCGGTCACCGAGACCGTGCCGCGCACCGTGGTCAACACCCACTTCCACGGTGACCACAGCTTCGGCAACTTCGTCTTCGCCGAGGACGCGGTCATCGTCGCCCACGAGGCCTGCCGAAACGAGATGGCCGTGGCCGGGCTGGGACTCCAGGGGCTGTGGCCCGAGGTCGAGTGGGGCGAGGTCACGATCGCCCTGCCCTCCCTGACCTACCGTACCGAGCTGACCCTGCACGTCGGGGAGTTGACCGCCCGGCTCAGCCACCCGGGGCCGGCACACACCGTGACCGACACCGTGGTCTGGATACCGGAGCGGTCCGTGCTCTTCACCGGCGACATCGTGATGAACGGGACGACGCCCTTCTGCCTGATGGGTTCCGTCAGCGGCTCCCTCCGTACCATCGAACGACTGCGCTCCTACGGTGCCCGCACCGTGGTGACCGGCCACGGCCCGGTCGCCGGACCGGAGGTTTTCGACACCACCGAGGCGTACCTGCGGTGGCTGCGCCGACTGGCGGCCGACGGAGTGCGCGCCGGGCTGAGCCCGCTGGAGCTGGCCCGGGAGGCCGACCTCGGGGAGTTCGCCGGACTCCTCGACTCCGAGCGACTGGTAGCCAACCTCCACCGGGCGTACGCCGAGGAGCGGGGTGCGCCGCCCGGGGCGGAACTGGACGTCGCCGGAATCTTCGCCGAGATGGTCGAGCACCACGGGGCGCTGCCCCTGTGCCGGGCCTGACCCGGGTCCCCGCACCCGGCGGGCCCGGGGCGGCCGACCGACCGGCGGAAGGGTTCGAGTACCGCTCCAGCAGGTTCCGAGAGACCGCTCACAAGCTGGGAACGCCGCCCCCCGCGGCGCCCGCCCAACCAGTCCAGGAGGTGGACCACATGTCGGGCCCCGGCTCCGATTCCCCCGGTCTGCGGTCGGCAGCCCGCTCGGTCGCCGCGGTCGCCGCGCGCCGCGCGGCCGCGGCGGACACCGACCGGATCCTGCACCGAGAGGTGGTCGACGCCCTGCTGGACGCCGGCTTCGCGCGCCACTTCGTACCGGTGGACCACGGGGGGCACGCGGGCGGCTGTGCGGAGCTGCTCCAGGCCGTCGCCCTGGTCGGCGAGGGCTGCACCTCCGCGGCCTGGTGTGCCTCGGTGCTCGCCGGGGCGTCCCGGATGGGCGCCTACCTGCCCGAAGCCGGCCAGCGGGAGCTGTGGTCCAAGGGCCAGGACACCAAGGTCGTCGGGGCCCTGATGCCCGGGGGCAGGGCGACCCCCGAACCGGGCGGCGGCTGGCGGCTCTCCGGTGAGTGGGACTTCACCAGCGCCGTCGACTTCTCCGACTGGGCGCTGGTCTGCGCACTGGTACCAGCGGGCGGGCACCGGGAGCCGTGGTTCTTCGCGGTGCCCCGCCAGGAGTACCGGGTGGCGGACACCTGGTTCAACGTCGGCATGCGCGGCACCGGCAGCAACACCCTCCTCATCGACGCCGCCCGGATCCCCGAGCACCGCGGCTTCGCGCGCCGCGAGATGCTCGCCGGGCGCAGTGTCGGTTCCCGGGCACGCTGCCACAGGGCGCCGCTGCGACTGCTGAGCGGCTTGCTCTTCGCGGCCCCGGCGCTGGGTGCCGCCCGGGCGGCGCTGAACGCCTGGGCGGCGCGACCGGCCGGCCGCGACCCGGCCGAGGGCGGCTCGCGCGTCCAGCCGACCGCCGCCCGGGCGGCCAGCCGGATAGACGCCGCCGGGCTGCTGCTGGAACGTGCCGCGCGCGTGGCCGACGCGGAGCGGCAGACCCCACCGGAGGCGCTCCGCAACCCGGCGGACTGCGCCCTCGCCGTGGAACAGCTGGTCGAGGTGGTCGAGGAACTCTTCCGGTCGGTCGGCAGCAGGGGCCAGTTGGAGACCCACCGCCTGCAGCGCATCTGGCGGGACGTGCACTGCCTGGCGAGCCATGTGGCGCTCCGCCACGACACCGCCGCCAGCCCCTACGGAGGACACCTGCTGGAGTCCGCCCAATCCCCGCACCCGTAGTGACAACGGCCGTGACATCGGCCCCTCCACAGGAAGGCAGTCCGGATGAGCACCGAGACGACCGGCCGCGCCGCGCTTCCCGGAACGTACGTCCCCGCGGAGCTGTACAGCCAGGTCCAGCAGTTCTACGCACGCCAGATGGGTCTGATCGACGACGGCCGGGCCGAGGAGTGGGCGGCGACCTTCACCGAGGACGCCGTCTTCGAGGAGCCGAGCCGACTCGACCCGCTGCGCGGCCGGGACGCCATCCGGGTCTCCTGCCGCGCCCGCGCCGACCGGCTGGAGGCGGAGAACACCGACTTCCGCCACTGGCTGGGGATGCTCGACGTGCGGCCGCAGGACGACGGAAGCCTCCGCACCCGGGCCTACGCGCTGGCGATGCGCATCCCCCGCGGCGGTGCCCTGGACATCTTCGCCAGCGTGGTCTGCGAGGACCACCTGGTGCCGAGCGACGGCGGCTGGGCGGTCCGGCACCGCCACCTCCAGCACGACGGAGCGGAGTGAGCATGAGGTTCGGAATCGTCTTCTTCCCCACCGTGGGGCCGGCCGACAAGCCGGCGCCGCAGTACTTCGACGAGTGCCTCCAACTGGTGGACCTCGCCGAGGAACTCGGTTACGCACACGTCAAGATGGTGGAGCACTACTTCTTCCCCTACGGCGGCTACAGCCCCGACCCGGTGACGTTCCTCGCCGCCGCGGCCGGCCGCACCTCACGGGTCAGGCTGGGCACCAGCGCGACCATCCCGGCCTTCGTCCACCCGGTCAAACTCGCCGGCAAGCTGGCCATGCTCGACAACATCTCCCACGGCCGGCTGGACGCCGCCTTCGGACGGGCCTTCCTCCCGGACGAGTTCAAGGCCTTCGGGATCCCGATGGACGAGAGCAAGAGCCGCTTCGTGGAAGGGGTGGAGGCGGTCAAGCGGCTGTGGACCGAGGAGAACGCCGAGTGGGAGGGGACGTACCACCGCTTCGGCCCGGTCACCCTGCTGCCCCGGCCGTTCCAGAGCCCGCACCCGCCGGTGTTCGTGACCACCGCGCGCAGCGCCGACTCCTGTGCGGAGGCCGGGCGGGCCGGACACCACTTGCAGACGGTGCCCAACGTGATGTCCACCGAGGAACTCCAGGAGCGGCTGCGGGTCTACCGCGCGGAGTGGGCCGCCTCCGGCCGGTCGGCGGGCAGCGAGCAGATCCACTTCAGCTATCCCTGCGTGGTCGCCCCCGACGGCGCCGAGGCCCGCCGCAAGGGCCGGTTCGACGACGATCGCAACACCGCGGCCATCAGCGCCGCGGTGGCTGCCTGGGCCACCACCACCAGCTCGGCCTACCCCGGCTACGAGAAGCTCGCCGACATCGGCCGGTCGCGCTTCGACGAGAAGCTGGACGCCAAGAAGCTGCTGATCGGCTCGCCCGACCAGGTACGCGAGCAACTCGAGCAGATCGCCGACTGGTTCGGCGAGGACATCACCATCAGCCTCGGAGTCCACTCCGGACACCTGTCGGTGGAGGACGCCGCGACCACCATGCGGCTGCTCGCCGAGGAAGTCTTCCCCAAACTCTCGACCGCCGCCGGCTGAACAGGAGACGAGGAGCGATGAAGGAGACCAGCGGACGCACCGTCGCGGTCATCGGCGCGGGGACCATCGGACTGGGCTGGATCAGCCTCTTCCTCGCCCAGGGCCTGAGGGTACGGGTCAACAGCCGCCGTGCGGAGGCCGAGGCCGTCGTCCGGGAGGCCATCGAACTCCATGCTCCGTTCCTCCCGGAGGGATCGGCCGACCCGGCGGGGTTCGCGGAGCGGCTGGAGTTCGTCCCCGAAGTCGCACGCGCCGTGGACGGCGCGGACGTGGTCCAGGAGAACGCACCGGAGAACCTGGAGCTCAAACAGGAGCTCTTCGCCACCATCGGCAAGGCCGCGGCACCGCACGCGCTGCTGCTCTCCTCCACCTCCACGCTCTCCCCGGACGACATGGGGGCGCGGATGGCGGACTCCAGCCGGCTGGTCGTCGGGCACCCCTTCAACCCGCCGCATGTGGTGCCGCTGGTCGAGGTGGTCGGCGGGGAGCGGACCACACCGGACGCGCTGCGCGAGGCGGTGGACTTCTACCGGGCCGTCGGCAAGGTGCCGGTGGTACTGCGCAAGCCGATCCTCGCCTTCGCCGCCAACCGGCTGCAGTCCGCCCTCCTCCAGGAGAGCATCCACCTGGTGAAGGAAGGGGTGGTGACGCTGGCCGAGCTGGACAGCGTGGTCACCAACTCGATCGGACTCCGCTGGGCCACCGTCGGCCCGTTCCAGGCCTTCCACCTCGGTGGTGGTCCGGGCGGCCTGCAGAAGTGGCTGTCGACGCTCGGCGCCAACCTCGAACAGGGCTGGCGGCTGCTGGGGCAACCGACCATGGACGATGAGACCGTGGCCGGGCTGATCGCCCAGGCCGACGACGCCTTCGGCGACAGCTCCTACGAGGAGCTCGTCCGTGCCCGGGACCGCAAGCAGACCGCCGTCCTGAGGGCGCTGGCCGAGGCCGAGTCCCGCCGGGCGGACGACGGGGCCGGCTGAGCGCGCTGCCCCCGGCCGCGGCAATCACACCTCCGCGGACGACACCGGCCACGCACGGGTGGGCCGCTCCCGCCGGCGGGAGCGGCCCACCCGTCGTTCCGTCCGGAGCCCGTGAACGGTTTCGGCGCTCTCCCGGCCGAACCGCGGGCGCGCCGGGAAGGTCTGGGCACCACGCACCGGTGGCCTCCGCCCGCACACACGGGCGGAGGCCACCGGTCGTCGCGGTCAGCTCGGGTAGTCGGTCGTCCGGGCCAGCGACTCCCAGCGCTCCCACTCCGCCAGCCGCTCCCGGTAGACCCGGGGCGCCAGATCGGCCGCGCTGTTGCCCAGCAGGATGCGGAGTGGGGGCCGCTCGGCGTCCAGCAGCTTCAGCAGCGCCTCGCCGGCCTTGCGCGGATCTCCCGGTTGAAGGTGCGCGAACGCCCCGGACATGCCGTGGCGCCGTTTGGCGAGCACCTCGTCGTACTCCGGCATGGGGATGGCCCGGACCATGCTCTGCGCACTCCAGTCGGTGCGGAACTCACCCGGTTCGACCAGGGTGACCCGGATGCCGAATCCGGCGACCTCCTTCGCCAGGGTCTCTCCCATGCCTTCCAGCGCCCATTTGCTGGCGTGGTACATGCCGATGTTGGGGTAGGTGGCGATGCCGGCGATGCTGGACATCTGGAGGATGTGGCCGGAGCCCTGACGGCGCATCACCGGGAGTACCGCCTGGGTGCACCAGAGCGCGCCGAAGAAGTTGACTTCCATCTGGTCGCGCACCTGCTGCTCGCCGACCTCCTCCACACCGCCGGAGAGCCCGTACCCGGCGTTGTTGAGCAGCACGTCGATGCGGCCGACTGCCTCAACGGCCCGGTCCACCGCCTCGAACACCGCGGCCCGGTCGGTGACGTCCAGGGCCAGCGGAACCACCCGGTCGCCGTGCCGGGCGGACAGCTCGCTGAGCGCCTCCGGTCGGCGGGCGGTGGCCACCACCGTCTCACCGGCCTCCAACGCGACCTCGGAGATGGCCCGCCCCAGCCCCCGGGAGGCCCCGGTGACCAGCCAGACGCGCCCTTCGCGGCCGGTCATGACGCGGCCCGCTCGGCGTACTCCCTGGCGTGGCCGAGGGTGGCGAGGCTGTTGGTGCCCAGCGCGTCGCGGAGAAAGGCCCGCGCCTCCGCCACCCCGGCCCGGGCCCCGAGCACCTTGGGGATGTTCTCGGTGTTGATTACCACGGTGTGCTGGGAGGTGACCGTGACCCCCTCGGGGTCCTCGGAGAGCCGCCAGATTCCGGTGTGCAGGGTCATCAGGGCGGGCAGCGTGGTCTGCTTGTAGACGATCCGGTGGTGGGGGAAGCAGACCCGCACCGACTCGGTGGTGTGGGTGGAGCCGTCCTTCGCCCGGGTGTCCATCCGCAGCACCTGGAGCCCTGGGGTGTCCTCCCGCAGCTGGACCCGCGCCACGTGCGGCAGCCGTTCGGACCACAGCCGGGCCTCGTTGAGGAAGTCGTAGATGTCCTTGGCCGAGCCGCTCACCCGCACCGTGTCCTCGAAGGAGAGCAGCAGTTCCTCGGCGGCGGTGGCCAGCTCCACGTTGGTCTTCAGCGCGGCGAGTTCGGAGCGGCTGTTGCGGTCGACCGCCCGGTCGATCCAGGCGAGGGCCTCGGGGTCGTCGTCCACGGCCCGGTAGTCGTGGAGCAGCCGGATCCGGGACTCCTCGGCGGAGAGCGTCTCGATGATCCAGGCGCCGCCCATCGCGGCCACCGGAGCGGCGGACACCTCCTGACGGAAGCCGATGCGCCGGGCGGCGGGATCCAGGGTGCGCCGCGAAGTCCAGTTCTTCGCCTCTCCGTTGGCGGTCGCCCAGATGCGGATCCGTTCCTCGGAGCCGTGCTGTTCCACCTGGTCCACGTGGATGGTGGGCGGGAAGACGCGAGGCCAGTTCTCCACCTCGGCGATCAGCCGGTACACCGCGTCGGCCGGTGCCCGCACGGTGATCTCGTGCTCCACTTCCCTCAGACCCTGCTCGGTCATGTGCTCTCCTCACTCTCCTCGTTCTGGGTGGGTGGTCGCGGCAGCGCCGCGCCAGGAGCGGATCCGCCGGTCGGGCGGTGGCCGCTCAGAAATTGCCGAGGCCGCCGCAGACGTTGAGCGCCTGAGCGGTGATGGAGGCGGCGGTGTCGGTGACCAGGTAGCCGACCAACCCCGCGACCTCCTCGGGGGTGGAGTACCGGCCGAGTGGGATCTTGGCCTGGAACTTCCTGAGGATCTCGGCCTCTTCGGTGCCGTAGGCGGCCGCGTACCCCTGACGCACCCGCTCGGCCATCGGCGTCTCGACGTAGCCGGGGCAGACCGCGTTGACCGTGATGCCGGTGGGCGCCAACTCGTTGCCGAGCGCCTTGGTGAAACCGACGACCCCGTGTTTGGAGGCCGAGTACGGGGCGCCGAGCACCACGCCCTGCTTCCCCGCGGTCGAAGCGATGTTGATCACTCGCCCGCTGTCCTTCTCCCGCATGCCGCCGGTGGTGAGGACCTCGCGGGTCATCAGGAAGACGCTGTTGAGGTTGGTGTCGATGACGTCGGACCACAGTTCGTCGGGGATGTCCGCGGTCACCCCGCCGCCGCTGCGGCCGGCGTTGTTCACCAGGACGTCGACGGCGCCGTAGTGGTCGACCGCTGCCCTGACGAAGGCCCTGATCTGCTCGGGGGAGCGGACGTCGCAGGCCGCCCCCTCCACCTCCAGGTCCTCGCCCCGAAGCCGCTTCACCGTCTCCGAGACGTTCTCGGCGCTGCGGGCGCAGCAGAAGACCCGGTATCCGCGCTCCGCCAGGAGCCGGGTGATCGCGAGCCCGATTCCGCTGGTGGCGCCGGTGACGAGGGCGACCCGCTGGCTCTGGTCCGACATGCTTCCTCCAAGGTTCCGTGGAGCGACCGCTCGCCGGGCGCGCACTGCGCCGGCGGTGACGCCCGGAACGTCTCAGACACCTCTGGAGGGGGACCGAACGGTCGGGTCGAGGGGCGCTGGGGTCTTCCTCGGACGGTCTTCGAGCGCTGGCAGGGGGCCACGAGCCGGTCCCCAGCGGTGCTCGAACCGGGGTCGAGCACCGCCGTCCAGGATCGGCTCAGCGAAGGTGCGGATGTTGGGGGCCAAGGTGATCAATCTTTTCCAGCCGCAGGTCGGCGCGGAGGAACTCGGCGCGGTGGCCGAGGTGTTCGAGAGCAACTGGCTCGGACACGGTCCACGCACCAAGGCCTTCGAAGCGGCGTTCGCCGACCACCTGGGGGTCGAGCCGGAGCATGTCATCTTCCTCAACTCCGGCACCGCGGGCCTCTTCCTCGCCCTAGAGGCGCTGGAGCTGGCCGAGGGCGACGAGGTGGTCCTGCCGTCCCTGAGCTTCGTGGCGGCGGCCAACGCCGTCGTCGCCTGCGGGGCGCGGCCCGTCTTCTGCGACGTCGACCCGCGCACCCTCAACCCGACCGTGGAGGACGTCGAGCGGGCCCTCACCCCCCGCACCCGGGCGGTGGTGGTACTGCACTACGGCGGACACCCCGGTCACATCCGGGAGATCGCGGAGCTCTGCGAGCGGCGGGGGACCGCCCTCGTCGAGGACGCGGCCTGTTCGGTCGACTCGGCGGTCGACGGGAGGCCGGTCGGTTCCTTCGGCGACCTCGCCATGTGGAGCTTCGACGCGATGAAGGTCCTGGTCACCGGGGACGGCGGGATGTTCTACGCCCGGGACGCCCGCCGGGCCGAGCGGGCCCGGCGGCTGGCCTACCACGGCCTGGTCCAGCCCAGCGGATTCGGCTACGCCCGGGTCTCCTCCCGGTGGTGGGAGCTGGAGGTGCCGGAACCGGGCGGCCGCCGTCTGATCGGCAACGACCTGACCGCCGCGATCGGGCTGGTGCAGCTCCGCCGGCTGCCGGAACTCGTCGGCCGCCGCCGGGAGATCGTCCGCCGCTACGACCGGGAACTCGCCGACGTGGCCGGCCTGAGGCTGCCGCCGGCCCTGCCCGCCGGGCACCGCTCGACCCACTACTTCTACTGGGTGCAGATGGATCCGGCGATCCGGGACGAGGTGGCGGGGGAGCTGTACGCGCGGGGCATCTACACCACCTTCCGGTACGCCCCTCTCCACAAGGTGCCGGCCTTCGGGGCCCAGCCGCCGGTGCTGCCGCGTTCGGAGGAGGCCGCCGAGCGGACCCTGTGCCTGCCGCTCCACCCGGGTCTGGCCGACACGGAGGTGAGCGCGGTGGCCGACGCGGTGCGCAAGGCCGTCGAGTCGAGGCGCTGACGCCGGCCGCCACGCCGCCGCTCAACGGGAGGGGAGTGAGCATCCGTGCGGTTCCACCTTCTCGGCGCCTTCGAGATCGTCACCGACGACGGCCGGATCCACAGTCTGGGAGCGCCCAAGGTCTGCCGGGTGCTCGCGCTGCTGCTGATGCGGCCCGGGCAGGTGGTGAGCGTGAACGCACTGGTCGAGGAGGTGTGGGGGGAGGAGGCGCCACGGAGCGCGCAGAGCGTCCTGCAGACCTACGTCTACCAGCTGCGCAGGACCTTCGAGCGGGCGGTGCCCGCGCCCGCGGGCCGCACCCTGATCGAGACCAGGCCCCCGGGATACCGCATCCAGGCCGACGCCGAGGACATCGATGCCAAGGTGTTCGAGCGGCTGGTGGGGGAGGGGCGGACGCTGATCGGGCAGGACCGCCCGGACGCCGCCTCCGCCCGGCTCCAGCGGGCGCTCGACCTGTGGCGCGGCCCGGTGCTGGCCAATGTGGCCCCCGGCAGTGTGCTGACCCGGTACATCACCCACCTCGAGGAGCTGCGGATACGCGCCATCCAACTGCGCGTCGAGTCCGGTGAGCGGCTGGGGCACCACCGGGAGATGATTCCCGAGCTGCGGGCGCTGGTCACCGCCTACCCGCTCCACGAGTGGTTCCACGCGCGCCTGATCAGAGCCCTCAGCCGCTCCGGACGGCGCGCCGAGGCGCTCCACGCCTACCGGGAGCTTTGCTCCACGCTCGACCGGGAGCTGGGCTCGGAGCCCGGAGCCGAACTGCGGCGGCTCGAACAGGAACTGCTGGGCGGCCGCAGCGCCCGCATCTCACCCAGGGGGCCGGCCGGCAGGACGGGCCGGTCCCCGCAGCACCGAGGAGACCTCAGTTGACCGCCCGCACCGGCACCGGCACGCACCCGAGCACGGCCCCCGGCACCGACCGGAGGATCCTGGTCACCGGCGGCGCCGGGTTCATCGGCTCCCACTACGTACGCACCCTGCTGGCCGGCGGCTACCCCGGCTACGAGGACGCCCGGGTCACCGTGGTCGACCGGCTCACCTACGCCGGCAACACCGGCAACCTGCCGCTGGGCGACCCCCGGCTCACGTTCGTCCGCGGCGACGTCTGCGACCAGCGGCTGCTCCGCCGGGTACTCCCCGGCCACCAGGCGGTGGTGCACTTCGCCGCCGAGTCACACGTGGACCGCTCCGTCGACGGGGGCCGCTCCTTCGTCCGCAGCAACGTCCTGGGCACCCAGAGCGTCCTCGACGCCTCCCTGCACGCCGGGGTGTCGACCGTGGTCCACGTCTCCACCGACGAGGTGTACGGCTCCATCGACAGCGGGAAGTGGACCGAGGAGGAACCCCTGCTGCCCAACTCCCCGTACTCGGCGTCCAAGGCCGGCAGCGACCTGCTGGCCCGCGCCTACCACCGGACCCACGGCCTGGACGTCCGGATCACCCGCTGCGCCAACAACTACGGCACGCACCAACACGTCGAGAAGCTGGTACCGCTCTTCGTCACCAACCTGCTGCGCGGCCTGCCGGTGCCGCTCTACGGCGACGGTGGCAACGTCCGCGAGTGGCTGCACGTCGAGGACCACTGCCGCGCCGTCCAGCTCGTCCTCACCCGGGGCCGTGCGGGGGAGATCTACAACATCGGTGGCGGCACCCACGTGACCAACCGGGAGATGACGGCCCGGCTGGTGGAGCTGTGCCGTGCGGACCCCGGCCTGGTGCGCCGCGTCGCCGACCGCAAGGGCCACGACCTGCGGTACGCCGTCGACGACGGCAAGATCCGCAGCGAGCTGGGGTACGCACCGGTCAGAACGCTGGAAGAAGGGCTTCCGGAGGTCGTCGCCTGGTACGAGAACCATCCCGAGTGGTGGAAGCCCCTGGTCGACGGCGGGACCCGGAACCCCTGACGGAAGCGGCGCCCGCGGACGGAGCGGACCGCACCCTCAGCGCCTGGTGAGCACCGCGGCTGCCACCATGAAGCCGCCCAGCACCCGGCTGCGGACCGTGAACGGTGTGTACCCGCCCGCGCCGCCGGCAGGCGCCACGGTCATCGGCACGGCGGCCGAGGGGTCCTCCGGCTCCGTCCAGTGCACCGAGAGCCATCGCAGCCGCAACCGCTCGTCGCCCGCCGCGGAACCGGCCTTGTACAGAGCTTCCTTGGCGCAGAGCAGCCGCAGTCCGGCCAGCGGGCGCGCCTCGGCGGGCAGGGCCGCCAAGCGGGCACGCTCGGCCGGTCCGAGGACCCACGAGGAGAGCGGGCCCAGCCGGTCGGCGCGGCCGAGCTCCTCCAGGTCGACACCGATCGCGGTGTGCTCCGCACCGGTCACCACCCCCACCGCCAGACCGTCGGTGTGGCTGATCGACCCGCAAACCCCGGCCGGCCAGCTCGGCGCGCCGCCGGGGGCGCGCAGCGGCCACAGGCTCCGGCCGGTGAGCTGCCGGCCGGCCCGGGCGGCAGCCAGCCGCCCCGCCGCGTAGGTCCGCCGGCGCTGCGGCGCGGCCTGCGGCGGCAGCAGATCCGCCACCCGTGGCGGCAGCCTCGCCCAGCCCGCGCCGGTGACCGGCTCCAGCGCCGCTCGCACCGGCAGCGGGTGGAACAGCTCCGCCACGGCCTCGGGGTCCGGGGCCCGGAGGGCGGTCAGAACGCGTACGGGCGGTCCGCCCGGGCCTGTCGCAAGGCCTCCGCCCACCACACCAGCTCGTCCAGCAACTGCTTCGCCGCGACCCCGGCGCCCTCCGCGTCGTGTGGGTTGCCGTCCTCGTCGAACTGCTCCCAGGCCATCGGAAAGCTGACGCTGTCCCGGACGGTCACGGTGTGCAGTTCGGCGAAGACCTGTCGCAGCTGCTCCACGGCGCGCAGCCCGCCCGACTGGCCGCCGTGGCTGACGAAGCCGACCGGCTTGGCGTGCCACTCGGCGTACACCGAGTCGATCGCCAGCTTCAGCGCCGCCGGGTAGCCGCGGTTGTACTCCGGTGTGACCACCACGAACGCCTCCGCCTCGGCGATCCGGCGGGCGTAGGCGTTCACCTCCGCCGAGGCGTACTTCCCCTCCTTGGGCGGGCCGCCGAGTTCGCTGGGCAGACCGGCCTCGGCCAGGTCGATCACGTCGGTGTCCAGGCCGCCGTGCACCCTCGCCCGCTCGATGAACCACTTCGCCACCGTCGGACCGAGCCGGCCCTGGCGGGTACTGCCGACGATGACTGCGAGGCGGATCGGCTTCTTCGGCATGTCCATCCAGGGTTCCTTCCGAACGACCGATGCGGTTGATATTTCAACAATAGGTGGTGGCTGATCCATCCTCCGGAAGCGGGGTTGAACTGCGCTCGAACTCCGCTCGGAAGGAGCGTCCGCGAGCACGCGCCTGCCACAGCTCGAGCCGCCCTATAGCCCCGTCGACGAACATCACCGGTGTCCAGTGCCGCGCCGGGCGGGGTCCGTCCGCCGAGGAGCGGCGTCCGGTGCGTGCGGTCGCAGGGCGGCCGGGAGTCCCGCGGCGGTCCGCCCGGCCTGTCGGCCGAAGCGGCGCGCGGGCCACCCCCTCGGCGGTAGTCGGGGGGGCGTGCCGGGTGCCGCGAAGGGCCGCCCCGCCCGGTGCGGCACTGCGGCCCACCGGACCGGATATCCCAGGAGGGGTCCATGAGCCCAGGGCAGCGCCTCAAGCTGTACTGCTTTTCCCACGCGGGAGCCGGGGTGTCGGGCTTCGGCCGCTGGAGGACGCGAGTGGGCCCGGACGTCGACATCCGGCCGGTCCCGCTGCCCGGCCGCGACCACCGCCGCCGCGAGCGGCGGATCACCGACCGGCGGATGCTCCTCGCCGACCTGCTCCGCACCCTGGGCCCACCGCCGAGCGGCCCCTACGTCCTCTACGGCCACAGCCTCGGCGGCCTCGTCGCCCACACCGCCACCAGGGCGCTCGAGGAGGCCGGGATGAACCCGCCCGTTCTGGTCGTCGTCGGAGCCAGCCCCCCGCCGGACGCGGCGGCGGAGCTGGTCCGGGACGCCGAGCTGTCCGACGAGGAACTCCTGCGCCACCTGCGGAGACTGGACGCGGTGCCCGCCGACGCCCGGCCCGAGGGGGTGTGGCGGCGGGCCGTCCTCCCGGTGCTCCGGGACGACCTGCGGCTGGCCCGGTCACTGCGCGACGGGGCCGACAAGCCGGTCGCCGCGCCGCTGCTCGCCGTCTCCGGCCGCGGCGATCCGCTGGCGACCCCCCGGACGATGGCCGACTGGCGGCACTGGACCACCGGGCCCTTCTTCGAACGCACCCTCCCCGGAGACCACTACTTCCTCCGCGGCCGGGCACTGCCCCGGCTGCTCCGCGGCGCCTGCCGCGTCGCGCTGCGCACCGCGGCCCACTCCCCGGACGCCCCGTCCGCCACCAGCAGGAGGACCACCATGGAGAAGGACAGCCGATGAACCGACGCGTCGTCATCACCGGTATCGGCGTGGTGGCCCCCGGGGCCACCGGCACCAAGGAGTTCTGGAACCTGCTCACGGCGGGCCGGACCGCGACCCGGGGCATCACGCTCTTCGACCCGTCCGGCTTCCGCTCCCGCATCGCCGCGGAGGCCGACTTCGACCCGGCCGACCACGGCTTCGACCCCGCCGAGGCGGAACGCCTGGACCGCGCCGCCCAGTTCGCCGTCGTCAGCGCCCGGGAGGCGCTCCAGGACAGCGGGCTGACCGGTTCGGTGGAGCCGCTGCGCACCGGTGTGGCCCTGGGCAGTGCCGTCGGCTGCACCATGGGCCTGGACTCGGAGTACTCGGTCGTCAGCGAGGGCGGCAGCCGCTGGAACGTCGACCACCGGCTGGCCGTGCCGCACCTCTTCGACTACTTCGTACCGAGCTCCATGGCGGCGGAGGTCGCCTGGAGTACCGGCGCGCAGGGACCGGTGACCGTGATCTCCACCGGCTGCACCTCGGGTCTGGACGCCGTCGGCCACGGCGTCGAGCTGATCCGCGAAGGCAGCGCCGACCTCATGGTGGCCGGCGCGACGGAGGCCCCGATCTCCCCGATCACGGTCGCCTGCTTCGACGCCATCAAGGCCACCTCGCCGCGGAACGACGAGCCGGAGACCGCCTCCCGGCCCTTCGACCGCACCCGGAACGGCTTCGTGCTCGGTGAGGGCTCGGCCGTCCTGGTGCTGGAGGAACTGGAGCGGGCCCGCCGGCGGGGCGCCCACGTCTACGCCGAGATCTCCGGCTTCGCCAACCGCTGCAACGCCTACCACATGACCGGGCTGCGCCCCGACGGCAAGGAGATGGCCGAGGCCATCCGGGTCGCGCTGGACGAGGCCCGGCTCGACCCGACCGCCGTCGACTACATCAACGCCCACGGCTCGGGCACCAAGCAGAACGACCGGCACGAGACCGCCGCCTTCAAACGCAGCCTCGGCAGCCACGCCTACGAGGTGCCGGTCAGCTCGATCAAGTCCATGATCGGGCACTCGCTCGGGGCGATCGGCTCGCTGGAGGTCGCCGCCAGCGCCCTGGCCATCGAACACGACACCGTTCCACCCACGGCCAACCTGCACGAAGCGGACCCCGAGTGCGACCTCGACTACACGCCGCTGACCGCCCGCGAGCAGCGGACGGACACCGTCCTGAGCGTCGGCAGCGGCTTCGGCGGCTTCCAGAGCGCCATGATCCTCACCCGTCCGCGACTGGAGGCCCGGGCATGACCGGCACGCCCAGCACCGACCGAGCCCCGGCAGACGACCGGGTGGCGACGTCCCGGGCGGTGGTCACCGGGATCGGCGTGGCCGCGCCCAACGGCCTGGGCCGGCACGCCTGGTGGAACGCCCTGCTGCGGGGCGAGAGCGGCATCCGCCCCATCAGCCGGTTCGACGGCGAGCGGTACCCGGCGCGGCTGGCCGGGGAGGTGCCCGGGTTCGTCGCCGAGGAGCACATCCCCAGCCGGCTGATCCCGCAGACCGACCACATGACCCGACTGACGCTGGTGGCCGCCGCCGAGGCGTTCGAGGACGCCGGAGTCGACCCGGCAGACCTCCCCGAGTACGCGGCGGGCGTGGTCACCGCCAGCTCCGCCGGCGGTTTCGAGTTCGGCCAGCGGGAGCTGGAGGCCCTCTGGAGCAGGGGCGGGCAGTACGTCAGCGCGTACCAGTCGTTCGCCTGGTTCTACGCGGTCAACACCGGACAGATCTCCATCCGCCACGGGCTGCGCGGGCCGAGCGGCGTCCTGGTCGCGGAACAGGCCGGGGGACTGGACGCCATCGCCCAGGCCCGCCGGCAACTCCGACGGGGGATGCGGCTGATGGTCTGCGGCGGGATCGACTCCTCGCTCTGCCCCTGGGGGTGGGCCGCCCAGATCGCCGGCGGCTCCCTCAGCACCAGCGACGACCCGGCCCGCGCCTACCTGCCGTTCACCGCGGGCGCCCGCGGCCACGTTGCCGGCGAGGGCGGGGCCCTGCTGATCCTCGAAGAGGAGGGCGCCGCGCGGGCACGGGGCGCCAGGATCCACGGGTCCGTCGCCGGGTACGCGGCGACCTTCGACCCGCCCGCCGGGCGGGGCGGTCCCCGGCTGCGGGCAGCGGCCGAACTCGCACTGGCCGACGCCGGCCTCCGACCGGGAGAGGTGGACGTCGTCTTCGCCGACGCCGCGGGCCGGCGGGCGGCGGACCGCGCCGAGGCCGAAGCCCTGGCCGGACTCTTCGGCCCGTACGGAGTACCGGTCACCGCGCCCAAGACCATGACCGGACGGCTCTCTTCGGGCGGCGCCTCGCTCGATGTGGCCGCCGCCCTGCTCGCGATGGGCGAAGGCGTCGCCCCGGCGACCGCGGGCGTCGACCGACCGGATCCCGACTACCGCCTGGATCTGGTGACCGGCGCTCCGCGCCCGATGCGGATGAACACGGCGCTGGTGCTGGCCCGCGGCCGGGGCGGCTTCAACGCCGCGGCGGTCCTCCGCGGCGTTGAAGCCGCCCCGGCCGGACCCGAACCCGCCCGCTCCTGACCGGAACCGAAGCCGACCGAACCCGAGCCGACCGAACCGAGCCCGAGAAAGAGGGAGAGCATGCCCCGGATGGACCTGAGTGAACTGACCGCGCTGCTGCGGGAGTGTGCCGGAGTCGACGAGACGGTGGACCTGGACGGCGACGTGTTGGACACGTCGTTCACCGACCTCGGCTACGACTCCCTCGCCGTACTGCAGACCACCGGTCGGATCGAACGCGACCACGACCTCACCCTGGACGAGGACGCGGTCGTCGAGGCCGACACCCCGCGCAAGTACCTCGACCTGGTCAACACGGCGCTCAGCGCCACCGCCCAGGACGCCGGCTGACGTTCGTTTGCCCCCGGGCCGTGCCGCCGGCCACGTCGGCGGCACGGCCCCGGACGCCCCGGCAGGGGCACCCGCGGCCGGCGCGGCGCGGACCACGACAGAAGGGATGGCGTACATGGCACAGGAACCGGTGACCCGGGCCCGGCAGGAGACCAAGGTGCGGGCCCCGGCGGCAGCCGTCTACCGGCTCCTCGCCGACCTGGACAACTGGCCGCGGGTGTTCCGGCCGTTCGTCCACCTCGAACGGCTCGGGACCGACGGGGCGTTCGAACGGATCGGCATGTGGACCACGGACGGCGAGCAGGTCGAACACTGGGTGGCGCTGCGGCGGTTGGACGAACGGGCGCTGCGGATCGACTTCCGCCCGGAGGAGCCGCCCGCGTCCCTGGCCTCGATGGAGCGGTCGTGGGTCGTGGAACCGCTGTCGGCCGAGGACTGCCTGCTGCGGCTGGAGCACCGCTACCGGATGGCGGAGGACGACCCGGCCGCGCGGGCGGACACCGGCCGGTTGACGGAGAGCGTGGGGTCGGCCGAACTGTCGGCGGTGCGGGAGGCGGCGGAACAGCAGGCCGCCTCCCCCGGAGAACTTCTGGTCCTCAACGACCACCTCGACATCGCCGGACGGGCCAGGGACGTCTACGACTTCCTCCATGCCGCCCGGCACTGGGACCAGCGGCTGCCCCACGTGACGGAGGTGACGCTCCACCAGGACGACGGTGATGGGCAACTGGTGGAGATGGCCACCCGGGAGAGCGGGGGCGGGCTGCTCACCACGAAGGCGGCCCGGGTCGGCCGCCCGCACCGGGAGATCGTCTACAAGCAGCTGCTGCTACCGCCGATCGGCAAGAGCCACTGCGTCCGCTGGCGGATCGGGGAGACCGCGGGCGGGACCTCGCTCGCCGTCCAGCAGATCGTGGTCGTCGACGGCGCGGGCGTCGAGCGGATGCTGGGAGCCGGCACCTCGACGGCCGAGGCCGAGGGGTTCATCCGCCGGGAGCTCGGCACGAAGATGCGGTTGATCCTGGACGGGGCCCGGCGGTACGTCGAGGCCAACGCTGCCTGACCGCCGGCGGGCGGCCGCCCGGGGTCGCCCCGGGCCGGCCCGGCTGCGCCCGCTCAGCCCGGGGCCGGCACGATGCCGCGCCGTCCCGTGCCGGTGCCCGCGCCCGTCAGACCGGGCGGTGCGGCCGGTCCCGCCGCCCGCACCGCCTCGGCGACCTCCATGACGTAGCGGCCGTAGCCGGAGGCCCCGAGGGCGGCCCCCAGCCGCCGGCACTGCTCGGCGTCGATGTAGCCCATCCGCAGGGCGACCTCCTCGACACAGGCGATCCGTACGCCCTGCCGGTGCTCGATGGTGCGGATGTACTGCGCGGCCTCCAGCAGCGAGTCATGGGTCCCGGTGTCCAGCCAGGCGAAGCCGCGACCGAGGTCCACCAGCGAGGCCCGGCCGCGCGCCAGGTACTCCCGGTTCACATCGGTGATCTCCAACTCCCCCCGCTCCGAAGGGCGCAGGCCCCGGGCGATCTCGACCACCTCGTTGTCGTAGAAGTACAGCCCGGTGATGGCCCGGTTGGACTTCGGCCGGTCGGGCTTCTCCTCGATCGAGAGCAGTCGCCCGGCGTCGTCCACCTCGCCGATGCCGTAGCGTTGCGGGTCCGGTACGGGGTAACCGAAGAGTAGGCAGCCCTCGGTGTGCGGCAGACGGCTGCGGAGAAGTTCGGAGAAGCCCGGGCCGTGGAAGACGTTGTCCCCGAGGGCCAGAGCCACCGGATCGCTCCCGATGTGCTCCGCCCCGATGAGGAAGGCCTCGGCGAGACCGCGGGGCTCCGGCTGCTCCGCGTAGCTGAAGCGCATCCCGAGCCGGCGTCCGTCGCCGAGCAGCCTGCGGAACTGCGGCAGGTCCGCGGGGGCGGAGATGATCAGCACCTCGCGTACCCCGGCCAGCATCAGCACCGAGAGCGGGTAGTAGACCATCGGCTTGTCGTAGATCGGCAGCAGCTGCTTGGAGCCCCCCAGAGTGATCGGGTGAAGCCGTGTCCCGTGGCCGCCGGCCAGGATGATCCCCTTCAAGCTGGCACCTCCTCCCCGGCCCCCGGCACCCGACGACTCGGCGCGCGGCACGAGCGGGCTCCCGGCGTCATGCGACTCCGCCTCCGGTGGTCGTCATCGGTCGACGACGCTCCGCGTCGCCTCCCTCCTCCGCCTTGGATGCGAAGCCGTATGACGCCGCTCGCTGATCCGCTCGTTCGTCGCGCACCAAGTCGTGAGGAGCGTGCGGCGGGTTCCGCGCTCGGTCGTCCGGCCGAGGGGCGAATAGTTGACGGCCCGAGAGTGCGGCAGCGCGGTCGAGCCCCCCTCAAGCCCCGGTAGTACGCCGCTGCTCGGCGAAAGCCGCCCAACGGCCCGCCCCTCCGTCGCCCCCCCGTCGATCCGCCGTCGAGCGGGCCTCTAGCCGCGGTCCGCAGGATGCGCCCACGAAGTTGGCATCGCGGGGGCGCCGGCCGTGCCCCGGCGCCAGTCGCCAGGATGTGGGGATCTCATGTACGAGAACGACAGCGCCGCCGAGATGTACGACCTCCTGTACCAGGACCGGAAGGACTACCCGGCCGAGGCGGAGCGGGTGGCACGGCTGGTGCGCGAGCGGAACCCCGGCGCCCGGAGCCTGCTCGACGTCGCCTGCGGCACCGGGATCCACCTGCGGGCCTTCGCCGAGCTCTTCGAGCGGGTCGAGGGGGTCGACCTCTCCCGACCGATGCTCGACGTGGCCGCCGGGCGGCTGCGCACGGCCGGGCCGAAAGGGGTGCCGCTGCACCTCGGCGACATGCGGGAGCTGCGTATCGAGGGCCGGTTCGACGCCGTCGTCTGCATGTTCAGCTCCATCGGGTACCTGCGCTCCACGGACGACCTGGACCGGGCGGTCGGCGCTATGAGCCGCCGGCTGGAACCCGGTGGAGTGCTGGTGATCGAGCCCTGGTACTTCCCGGAGACCTTCCTGGAAGGCCACGTCTCCGGCCACGCCCTCACCCGGGACGGCCGCACCATCACCCGGGTCTCCCACTCCACCCGCGAGGGCGACGCCACCCGGATGGAACTGCACTACGTGCTCGCCGACGCGGGGGGTGTCCTCCACCGCAGCGAGATCGACAGGCTCACGCTCTTCACGCGTGAGCAGTACGAGGCAGCCTACCGCCGGGCGGAGCTGAAGCCGGAGTACCTCGAGACGAGCGGCGCCGGCCCCGGATTCTTCGTCGGCACCGGCGCCTGAACCACCGAACGAAACGACGCCGGTCCCCGGTGTCCGTGGGGAGAGGAAGAAAAGAGATGACAACCCAGCAGCGCACGGTCCCGCCCGGGCGAATACGCCGCGGCCCCTCGACCCTGGCCGGAGCGGTGGCGCTGACGGCGGCGCTCGCCCTCGCCGGCCCGGCGTGGGGCGCCTGCGCCACCGGCTACGCGGACCTCGGGACACTGGCCGGGGGCAGCCTCAGCGGGGCGTTCGACGTGAACAACGGCGGCACCGTCGTCGGCTATTCGGACCAGTCCCAGGGACTGACCCGCGCCACCCGGTGGGACCAGGACGGCATCGCGACCGATCTCGGCACGCTCCCCGGCGACACCCAGAGCTACGCCTACACCATCAGCGACAACGGCGCGACCACCGTCGGCCGGTCACTCGACGCCGACGGAACGGCGCGGCCGGTGCGATGGGACGCCGACGGCGCGATCAGCGAACTCCCCACCCCGGTCGGCACCAGGGTCAGCCGGGCCTATTCGGTCAACGACAGCGGCGTGGTGATCGGATTCCGGAGCGGGACCGACGGGCTCTACCACGCGGTGCGCTGGAGCCCGGCGGGCGAGCTGCGCGAGCTGGAGGAACTGCCCGGGGACAACGCGAGCTCGGCCGGCTGGATCAACGCCGAAGGCCGGACCGTCGGTTACTCCCAGGCACCGGACGGGACCTCGCACGCCGTGGTGTGGAAGCCGGACGGCGCCGTCACCGAACTCAGTTCGCTGCCGGGCCACGACGGCAGCCAGGCCAGCTCCATCAGCGACACCGGCATCATCGTCGGCAACTCCTACACCGGCGACGACTCCCACGCCGTCCGGTGGGACCCGGAGGGCGACATCGAGGAGTTGCCGGCGCTCCCCGGAGACACCGGTGCCGCGGCCTACGGGGTGAACGCCGATGGAACGGTCATCGGCTTCTCCTCCACCGCCGGCGGGCTCCACCGGGCCGTGCGGTGGAGCCCGGACGGGCGGATCACCGAGTTGAAGACCGCCACCGCCTCCGCCGCCGAGGCCTTCGGGGTCAACGACCTGGGCGCGGTCGCGGGCTTCGCCACGGACGGCGGTCAGTCGCACGCCGCCCTCTGGCGGGACTGAGAACCGCCGGCGGGGTCGGAGTTCCGGCGGGGACGCGGCCCCCGTGGGACGACGGACAGCCGGTGGGGCGGTGCGGCGATCGCCGCACCGCCCCACCGGCTGCCGGGGGAGCGAGCCCCTCCCCCGGTCCGCTGTCAGTCTGCCTGGGCGCGCTTCCCCATGGCCGTGACCAGCGCCTCCCGAGAGGCGTCCAGGGTGTCGACCAGCAAGGCCCTCCCGTCGGGCGTCAGGTGGGAGAAGGCCATCTCCTCAAGCTCCGCCCACAACCGCCGGATCGCCGGGCACAACGACCGTCCGGCTTCGGTGAGGCTCACCTCCCGCACCCGCCGGTCCGCGGGCACCGGAGTGCGGCGCACCAGCCCCGCGCGCTCCATGGCCTTGAGCGTCGAACTCACGGTCGAGCGGTCGCGCTGGAGGAAACCGACGATGTCGCTCTGGCGGAGCGGCCCGTACTCCTGAAGGTGAAGAAGGATCAGGTCCTGGGGTGGTGCCAGGTCGATCTCGGAGAACAGCCTGTCGCCCGAGACGACATGAGTGCGCAACATCCGGAGCAGAGCCGAGCTGACCGGAGCCGTAGCCACCTGGACCCCGACGCGGCGGGCGGCGGGCGGCTCGGACCGGTCAGCCGGCGGCCGAGAAGCAGAAGCAGGCATAGCAAGACGCTACCAAGGTTCGATGGCATGCCAACTATGCTGTTGGCATGCCAATCAAAAGCTCGGCGCCCCCTTTGGACCGCGGGTTACTCGTCCTCGCCGCCGTCCAGATGGTCGGGGCCTTCACCGCCCTCCTGGACGCGACCATCGTCAGCGTCGCCCTGGACTCCATGTCCCTGGAGTTCGACGTCCCCGAGGGAACGATCGCCTGGGTGAGCACCGCCTACCTGCTCACCATGGCCCTGGTGACGCCACTGGTGGGCTGGGGCATCGAACGGTTCGGCGCCAAACCGATGTGGATGTTCGCGCTCACCACCTTCCTGGCCGGATCGGTGTTCTGCGGACTCGCCTGGTCCATCGAGAGCCTGGTCGCCTCCCGGGTCCTCCAGGGCGTCGGCGGCGGACTCATCCTCCCGCTCAACATGGCGATCCTCGCGCGCGCCGCCGGACCCGAACGCTTCGGCCGCATTATGAGCCTGGTCGGAATCCCCGGCCAACTCGCACCCATCCTCGGCCCGGTGCTCGGCGGAGCGGTCATCGACGCCTGGGGATGGCGGTGGATCTTCTTCATCAACATACCGATCTGCCTCGCCGCGCTGGTCCTCTCCGGCCGGGTGCTGCCCGCGGGCGGAGAACTCCGGGAGGCGCCGTTGGACAAGCTCGGCATGCTGCTGTTGCCCCCCGGCCTGGTCGCCCTGGTCTACGGCTTCTCCCGCACCGCCGAGGCGGGAGGCTTCGGCGACTCGTTCACCGTGCTCTGCCTGGCGGCAGGGGGGACCCTGCTCGTCGCTTTCGTCTTCCACGCGCTGCGCGCCAGCGACCCCCTCATCGACCTGCGGCTCTTCTCCTACAGGGTCTTCACCGCCTCCACGGTGATGACCTTCCTCCAGGGCGTCGCGGTCTACGGCCCGCTGCTGCTCCTACCGCTGTTCTACGCGCGGGTCCGCGGCCACGGGGCCGACGCCATCGGGCTGCTGCTGGTGCCCCAGGGGCTCGGCACCCTGCTCGGGATCACCGTGGCGGGATGGCTGGCCGACCGCTACGGCGCCCGCCCCCTGGTCCTCGGCAGCACCCTGCTGACGCTCGCCGGCACCCTCGCCTTCACCCAGCTCGCCGCCGAGCCGAGCGATCTGGTGCTCAGCGTGTCGCTGCTGGTCCGGGGCTTCGGCGTCGGACTGCTGGGCGTCGCCATCGCCACCGCCGCCTACCGCGACATCCCGCCGGAGCGGATCCCGGGGGCGACCAGCGCCATCAGTCTGGTCCAGCGCCTGGGCGCCTCCTGCGGCACCGCCGTGATCGCGTTGATCCTCGCGGTGCAACTCGCCGATCTCCCGGACGGCTCCGGACCCGCCGCCACGGCAGGCGCCTACGGCAACACCTTCTGGTGGGCGGTGGGGCTGACACTCGTCGGCTTCGTCCCGGCGGCGATGCTGCCGCGGATGCGCGGCCGGGACGAAGCAGTCCCCACGCCGGACACGGACACCGACGGCAGCGGGGAGAGCGACCACTCCGACAGCCGGACCGGCTGACCAGGTCATGCGGCGCTCGAGTCCGCGTTGAGCGGTGACCAGCACCTTCGAGTGAACAACCGTCACCGTCACCCACTGGATTGAGGTTCCGCGATGCGTGTGATGTTCGCCGTCTCTCCCGGGCTCGACCACCTCTACCCGGCAGTGGGCCTCGCGTGGGCGCTGCGGACCGCGGGCCACGAGGTGGTCGTCGCCACCTCCGGGGCCTCGACGCAGGCCGCCGCACAGGCGGGGTTCGCCGTCCGGGACGTCTCACCGGAGGCCGACTTCGGGGCGATCTTCCCCCGGGTGGGAAGCCGCGAGGAGCGGGCCCGCGCCATGCGCGAGCGTGGCCTGGCCATCGCCCGGACCCTGGAGACACCGGACGTCATCCTGGAGAAGTTCTCCCGCGTCAGCGATCTGATGGCCGACGGGACGCTCCGGTTCGCCGAGGCCTGGCGGCCCGATCTGATCGTCTACTCCCGGCTCCAGGGAGCGGCCCTGCTGACCGCCCGCGCGCTCGGGGTGCCCGCCGTCGAGCACGGCTTCAGCTTCCTGCGCGAGGGTGCGATGCCCAGCCGCTTCCTGCCGTACCTCGCCCCCGTGTACGAACGGCTGGGGGTACCCGTGGAGCTGCCCCCGCTCACCCGGATCCACTTCGCTCCGGAGCACATGATGCACGGTGAGGGCGAGGGCTGGACCATGAGGTTCGTCCCCTTCCACGGCGGCGGCGTCCTGCCGGACTGGCTGGCGGAGCCCAAGCGCCGGCCGCGGATCTGCGTCACACTCGGCACCACCGTGCCGCACGTCGCCGGCGTCGGCAGTCTGGAGAGTGTGCTCGCGGCCGCCGGCGGAGTGGACGCCGAGTTCGTGCTCGCGCTCGGCGACGATCCCGAGCTCGCCCCGCTGGGCACGCTGCCGGAGAACGTACGCGTCGTGGGCTGGACCCCGTTGGGGGCCCTGCTCAGCGGCTGCGACGCGATCATCCACCACGGTGGCGCCGGGACCACGCTCGCCTCCGCGCACGCCGGGGTGGTGCAGCTCGCCCTGGCACACGGAGCCGACAACTGGATCAACGCCGCGATGGTCGAACGCTGCGGCATGGGGCTGAGCCGCGAACCGGCCGACGTCAGCACCCGGTTCCTCGAGGGCCTCCTGGCGGACGAGGCCCTCCGCAAGTCCGCCGCCTCCGTGGCCGACGAGCTGGCGGCCCAGCCCGGCCCCGACCAGATGGTGCCGCGGCTGTTGGACCTCACCCGTCAGAGTGGGTGAAAGCCCAGGTCGGGGCCGTCTTGACGTGAAGGGCGGTTGAGGCCGGAGACTGCTGCCGGAAAGCACCCGACGAGACCCACCAGGAGTACGACTTGATCCGCAGCGATACCAGGGCGGTGCCCACCGCCCCCGAGGAGCCGTGCGGTGCGGCCGGACGGATCTGTTCCGTCGCCGGGCCCGAGCGGCGCCCACTCCGGCTGACGGCCACTGACCCCGTCGCCTCCACCCGCCGCCCGGCCCGTTCCTGAAAGGTAGGACCCCTCATGCGCGCAGCAGCACTCTCCTCCTTCGGGCCCCCGGAGGTCCTGCGGTTGACCGAGGTGGAAACCCCGGAGGCGGGCTCCGGGCAGGTCCGGGTACGGGTCAAGGCCGCAGGTGTGCAGCCGTTCGACTGCCGGGTGCGCGGCGGCTGGCACCCGTTCGGGACACCGGAGTTCCCGCTGGTCCCGGGGAACGAGTTCGCCGGCGTCGTCGACCAGTGCGGGGAGGGCGTCACCGACTTCGCCGTGGGTGACGAAGTCCTCGGCTTCACCGTGCTGAACAGCTACGCCGAGTACCTCGTGGTCCCCGCCGACCAGATCGTGGCCAAGCCGGAGAAGATGCCCTGGGAGATCGCGGCGGGCTTCTCCGGCAACGCCCAGGGCGCCCACATGGCGCTCCGGGAGCTGTCCGTCGGACCCGGTGACACGGTCCTGATCAACGGAGCCGCGGGTGGACTCGGAACCTTATCCGTGCAGCTGGCCAGAGCCTGGGGCGCGACCACCGTGATCGGCACCGCCCGCGAGGCCAACCACGAGCACCTGCGGTCACTCGGCGCGGTGCCGATCACCTACGGGGAAGGACTGGTCGAGCGGATCCGCGCGGTGGCGCCGGACGGTGTGGACGCCGCGCTGGACGCCGCGGGCCCCGAGGCGCTCCGCGCCTCGGTGGAGGTGGCCAAGGACCGCGACCGGGTCATCACCATGATCTCCTTCGACACCGCCAAGGAACTCGGCCTGCGGGACTGGGGCGGTGCCCGCTCCACCGAGCGGCTCACCGAACTCCTCGGGCTCTACAACGAGGGCAGGCTCCGGATCCACATCCGGCAGAGCTACCCCCTGGAGCGGGCCGCCGACGCCCACCGCGACGTCGGCAGCGGGCACGGCCGGGGCAAGGTCGTGATCAGCGTCTCCTGACGGTCCGGGCCGGTGCCGGGGGTGTCCGGCGAAGCTCGCCGGACACCCCCGGCACGCCGGACGGCCGGGCGCCCTCGCGGGGGCCCGCCGCGCCGTCACTCGGCCGGCCGGCTCAACCGGCGCAGCGAGGGGTCGAGGAGCGTCACGGCGAGGAGCAGCAGCGCGCAGCCGAGCATGACCAGCCCCAGACTGTGCAGCCCGCCGGTGTGCGCGCCACCGGAGAAGGAACCGGCGATGAGGGCCGAGGAGACCAGCGCTCCCAGGTACTGGGCGGTGCGCAGTAGTCCGGCCGAGGTGCCGACCCTCCCGTCGGGCGCCTGCCAGTACAGGGCGTTCTGGTTCGCCAGCCCGTTGAGCCCCTGCGGAACACCGCTGATCACCACGACGGCGATGAGCAGCCAGAGCGGGCTTCGTGGATGGAGGGACAGGATCACCACCGACGCCAGGGCCATGCAGAGGCTTCCGACGACGAGTTTGCCGCGCAGCTCCCGCCGCCGTCCGGTCGTGGTGGCGACGACCACCCCGACCAGCGCCAGGGGCAGCAGTACCAGACCGGTGGCGATCTCGCTGAGGTGGCGGGTCGCCTCCAACCACTGCGTGTAGCCGTAGATCACCGAATAGGCCACCGTGTAGCTCAGGGTCTGCCGCAGGTAGGTGGCGAGCAGCGGGCGGTTGCCGCGGACCAGCCGCAGATCGAGGAACGGGGAGGCGGAGCGGAGCTCCCGAACCGCCAGTCCTGCCCCGAGCAGTGCGCCCACCGGCAGGAGGTACCAGTTCGCCGCCCGCGGGGCCATCAGGAACAGCAGCAACGAGGTGAGCATGGCGGCGAACAGCAGCATGCCGACCCCGTCCAGTTCGGTGGAACGCTCGTCCCGCACCTCCGGTGCCTGCGTCGGATTGCGCGGCAGCCGCCGTCTACCGAGGAGGAGACAGACCACGGCGAGCGGGACGTTGACGGCGAAGATGGTGCGCCAACCGCCGAGCCAGACCAGCACCCCGCCGAGGGCGGGGCCGATGACCACGGTGGTCTGCGCGGCGACCACCAGCGCGGTGAGGACGCCGGCCGGTGTGTCCCAGCCGGTGCGTGCGGACTCGCTGCGAATCAGGTACATGGCGGCCGGATAAGCGGCCGAGGTGCCCAGCCCGATCAGCACCCTCGCGAAGATCAGGTAGGCCAGGTCGGGGGCGGCGGTGCCGATGGCCCCGGCGACCCCCACGAGAGCCGCTCCGGCCAGGTACAGCGGACGCGGCCCGAACCGGTCGACGAGCCGGCCTACGACGGGCTGGCCGACGGCAGTGGCCAGGTACAGCGCCGAGACCAACCACACGGTCATCGAGGGCGGGGCGCCGAAGGCCACCCCGATCGGCACCAAGGAGACCGCGATCATCGACGAGTTGACCGGGTTGAGCAGCGAGCCGAGCACCAGCGGTGCGATCAGTCCGCGATCGAACCCCTGGCCGGTGCCGAAGGGGGAGCGGCGCGGCGGCCACCGTCGGGCCGGCCGCCCGGTCACGGGCGCATCGGTCGTCCCGGCCGTCGGGGCGGACCGGGAGTCCTGAGTGCCGGCAGACCGTTCGGTGCGGGACCCGCCGACGCCGTGCCGCCCTCGGTGATCTGGTCCATGGGAGCACGCTATTTTATCCGGCCGGCGCTTCAGGGCTTTGCCGGAGCGACACCGCCGCCGCGGGCCGAGGGCCACGGCCGGGGTGTCGACCGCCACCCTGGTCCGCCGGGACGCGTCGGTCCCGTCCGGCCTCGCCGCGCCGGAGAAACGAGCTGCGCGCCCGACAAGCAGAGAGACCCCAGGATCACCTGGGGTCTCTGCCTGTGTCCGAGGGGGGACTTGAACCCCCACGCCCGATAAAGGGCACTAGCACCTCAAGCTAGCGCGTCTGCCATTTCCGCCACCCGGACGAGGTGTGCCGCCGGCCTCCGGGCCTCAGCGACGTGGAAAACCATAGCAAACATCCGAGGGTCCTCGATCACTCGGCCGAGCGCCTCCGGAGCCGCGTTCCGGCTTCCGCCGTCGGGATCGCCGCCGAGCACCGTGGGGGTCTTGGGGCGCGGAGCGGAGCGGGGGAGGATTGGGTCCCGACCCCCGTGCACCGCCGTGCCGCACCCTCCGCGCACGGCATCGGGGGCGGCAACACTTCAGGAGGCAGCGTGAGCGAGTCGCACCAGGCCGCGACGACTTCCGGCAGCGCGGGTGAGGACGAGGTCGTCGACCTCTGCCGGGATCTGATCCGGATCGACACGAGCAACTACGGCGACCACTCCGGTCCGGGAGAGCGCGCCGCAGCCGAGTACGTCGCCGAGAAGCTCGCCGAGGTGGGGCTCGAACCCGAGATCTTCGAGTCGCACCCGGGGCGGGCCTCGACGGTGGCCAGGATCGAGGGGGAGGACCCCTCCCGGCCCGCGCTGCTCATCCACGGCCACACCGACGTCGTGCCGGCCAACGCCGAGGACTGGACCCACCACCCCTTCTCCGGGGAGATCGCGGACGGCTGCGTCTGGGGGCGCGGCGCGGTCGACATGAAGGACATGGACGCGATGACCCTCGCGGTGGTGCGCGAGCGGCTGCGCAGCGGCCGCAAGCCGCCCCGGGACATCGTCCTCGCCTTCCTCGCCGACGAGGAGGCGGGCGGGGTGTACGGCGCCCGGCACCTGGTCGACCGACACCCGGGGCTCTTCGAGGGGGTCACCGAGGCGATCGGCGAGGTGGGCGGTTTCTCCTTCTCGGTCAACGAGAACCTGCGGCTGTACCTGATCGAGACGGCGCAGAAGGGCATGCACTGGATGCGGCTCACCGTGGAGGGCACCGCCGGCCACGGCTCGATGACCAACGACGACAACGCCATCACCGAGCTGTGCGAGGCGGTCGGCCGACTCGGCCGCCACCAGTTCCCGGTCCGTGTCACCAAGACCGTGCGGTCCTTCCTCGACGAACTCTCCGACGCGCTCGGGACCCCGCTGGACCCGGAGAACATGGACGAGACCCTCGCCAAGCTGGGCGGCATCGCCAAGATCATCGGGGCTACCCTGCGGAACACCGCGGCGCCGACCATGCTCGGCTCGGGTTACAAGGTCAACGTGATCCCCGGTCAGGCGACCGCCCATGTCGACGGGCGTTTCCTCCCCGGATACGAGGAGGAGTTCCTCGCCGACCTCGACCGCGTCCTCGGCCCGCGGGTCAGGCGGGAGGACGTGCACACCGACAAGGCTCTGGAGACCAGTTTCGACGGCGCGCTGGTCGACGCCATGCAGCACGCGCTGCGGGCGGAGGACCCGATCGCCCGCGCGGTGCCCTACTGCCTCTCCGGAGGCACCGACGCGAAGTCCTTCGACGATCTCGGTATCCGTTGTTTCGGCTTCACCCCGCTGAAGCTCCCCGCCGACCTCGACTTCGCCGGGATGTTCCACGGTGTGGACGAGCGGGTGCCGGTGGACGGACTGAAGTTCGGCGTGCGGGTGCTGGACCGGTTCCTGGACCGCTGCTGAGCTCACCACCGAGCACCGCACCTCTGATCTGAAAATCAGATCAGAGGTGCGGTGTGTTAGCTGGAACGGGTGAGAAGGCGTTTGAATTCGTACCCCTGATTCCTCCCTCCTCGTTACAGGCAATGCGAACCGAGGTTTGGTTCGCATTGCCTGCAAGGAGGAAGAATGCTCAAGAAGGTCGTCGCTGCTGCGGCTGTCACCACTGGGCTGATGTGCGCGGGTGCGGGTGTCGCCGTTGCCGACTCCGGTGCTCAGGGGGCCGCGGTCGGCTCCCCCGGTGCCGTGGCGGGCAACACCGCCCAGCTGCCCGCGCATGTGCCGGTGAACGCCTGCGGCAACACGGTCTCTCTGATCGGGCTGATGAACCCCACCTTGGGCAACGCCTGCGGCAATCTCTGACGCCGCGTTCGTCAGGCAGTGAGGTGTGATCCGGGCGGACCGGAGAGTGCGCGCCATGCACTCCGGGTCACCGGGATCCTGGCGGACGGGCAGGGAGCCCGTGCGCTTTCTAATGGCAAAAGGCAGGGGAACGAAACCTATGCGATACGTCGCGAGGAAAAGCCTGATCACCGTGGTGGCCGCCGGGGGCGTACTCGCCGCCGTGAGTGGATACGCCCACGCGGACTCGAGTGCGGAGGGGGCCGCCGAGCGCTCCCCGGGGGTGCTCTCGGGCAACACGGTCCAGATCCCGGTGCATGTGCCGCTGAACGTCTGCGGCAACACCGTGGACGTCATCGGTGTGCTCAACCCGGCGGCTGGCAGCAAGTGCGCCAACGTGTCGGAGAGCGGAGAGCCGGGGAAGGCCCACGAGCAGGACGCCCGGTCGAGCGACGCCGGCGCCTCGGCCCGGGGCCACAGCAGTCACTCGCCCGGTGTCGCCTCCGGCAACGAGGTGCAGGTGCCCGTCGACCTCCCGATGAACGTCTGCGGGAACAGCATCGACGTCATCGGGATCGCCAACCCCGCCGCGGGCACCGACTGCGTCAACGAGGCGCCCGCGAAGCCGCACCACCCCGGCAACCCGGAGAAGCCGGAGCAGCCGGGGAAGCCGGAGGCGCCCGAGCCCTCCGACGAGACGCCCGCCGGTCCGAAGACCCAGGTCGTCACCGAGCCCCGGGCCACCCAGGAGCTCGCCCAGACGGGGGCCGCCGACGGGCTGGGCATCGCCCTCCCGATCGGCGCGGGGATGGTCCTGGCGGGCACCGTGCTCTACCGCCGCGCCCGGGCCGCCGCGTAGCGGACGGGTGACCCCGAGAGCTCCGGGCGCTGTGGTCGGCGGACGACTCGCCGAGCAACTCCGCGCGGAACCCTGAGCCGGAGGATACGGCGCGAAGCGGGCCCCTGGAGAGGGGCCCGCTTCTTCCGTCGGTCACCAGGTCGCGCGCACCTGGCGGATGATCCGGCGGCGCAACCGCACTCTGCGGCTGCCATCCGGGCGCAGTAGCAGTCGATCCAGCTCCCAGTGTCCGTACTCGGCGTGGTCGGTCAGAAGGCGGGTGGCGGCCTTACGGGAGACGCCACGGGGCACATACACGTCACGAAACTCGTATTCCGGCATCACAACCATTGTGCGGGCAATGCCCTTCTGCGGATAGCGTCTGCACTATGTCTGATGCTGCACAGCCTTCGGCTGTTGAGGTACGTGCCGCCGTCCAGGCGCTCAAAGCCGCGCTGGACCGGCATCTCGACGCGGTCGAGCGCCGGTCCGGAGAGGACGACCCCGCCGTCTACGCGGCCTTCAACGAGTTGGCCATCGCAGCCGAGCAGTACGACGAGCTGCTGTACGACACCCACGACGAGGTAACGCCCTTCGAGATCCCCGGCGACGACTCCCTACCGCCGTACATCGGTCCGGAGGAACCGAGCGTGCTGAGCGTGCTCATCCGGCGGGACTACACCGTCACCGAACCCGAACGGCTCTTCTCCCAGGCACAGCGGGTGGTGGACCTCGACCCCGACGCCGTCGACGACCGTGACCCGCGAGAGGGGACGGGCGAGGTGGGCGACGACATCCACACGGCGCTCGGGGTGCTGTTCGGCGAGTACGAGCCGGACGAGATCGCCTCTCGACACGAGGAGTTCGGACTGGAGGAGGGGGACTCCACCCTCTGGGTGACGGCCGCCGAGGAACCAGGCGAGCCGGGTGAGTGGCTGGACGCGCCGTTCGAACAGGCGGACCCGGAGTTGATCATCTGCCGGTTCGACGTCAGCACCGTCTTCGACGAGGAGTCCGACGACTACGAGGAGGGGCCGGAGGACGTCGTGCCCGGGCCGTTCGGACGACTCTGACGGCGGCAGCGCTCTCCGGGGCCTCGGCCGGCGGCCGAGGCCCCGAGGCCCCTGTGGGACAGGACCACTGCGTCGCCCACAGGGAAGAAACAGGGGCCACCCGTCGCCCGCCTTCCCGGAGCGTCCCGGTGGGCTGCGGCGGCGGGTCCGGGCTCCCCGGCCGCACCAGCTCACTCCGGGGGGCGCACCAGCGTCCGCAGCAGGGTCCGCAGCCGGGTGGTCCGTTCCTTCACCGGGACCTCGGCGACCGCGCGGGCCAGGGCCGCGCCGGCCCCCTGGACCACGGAGAGGTGCCGCTCCGCGCGGCTGAAGGCGGTGTAGACCCAGGCACGGCTGAGGGTGTCGGCCGCGTCACCCGGCAGCACGGCGACGACCGCCGGCCACCGGGTGCCGACGGCCTGGTGTGCGGTGACGGCCCAACCGTGGCGGACGGTCTCGCCGACCCGGTCGCGGGCGACGGACACCTCCGAGCCCGCAGCCGCCAGCCGTAGACCGTCGGCGTCCGCGGCGACCACCCTGCCGGGGACGGCCCGGCCGGGGAAAGGTACGAAGACCACCCGGTCGCCGGGGTCGAAGCCACCGAAGCGTCCGGGCCCCGGGTTCAACCGCTCCTTGAGCGCGGCGTTCAGCGCCCGGGTGCCCACCGGACCGCCGTGGCCGGGTGTGATGACCTGGAGCTGCTCCGCGGGGACCCCGATGGCACGCGGGACGGAGTCGGTGACCAGTTGCACCGTGCGGTGGACCGCCTCGCCCGGATCCCGCACCGGCACGATCACCACCTCCCGGTCCGGCGCCGCCACCTGGCTCAGTTCGCCCACGCCGACTCCCGAGACCAGCTCACCGATCGGGCCGGCGTCCGGGGTGCGCGAGGCGATCTGAGGACAGACCCGTGCGGCGAGGACGTCGGCGAACACCCGGCCGGCACCGGCCGACCAGAGCACCCCGGGGTCGCCGCTGAGCACCAGGCGGACGCCGTCGGGCAGGGACTCGACGAGCGCCGCGGCGGTCTCCACGTCGAGCTGGGGCGCGTCCAGGACCGCGAGTACGTCGAGGGCCAGTTCGCCGTCGGCGCCGCGCCCGGGCCCCTCACCCGCGGAGAGCAGCCCGGTGACGGTGACGGCGGCGTCGGCCGCGTCGCCCAGGAGCGCGGCCAGACGACGCCGCCCGTCCTCGCTGTGCACCGCGCCGTACGCCCGCAGGCCCTGCGCCCGGGCCGCGGCCACCACGGCCGCCGGTTCGGCGCGCGCGGCCTCCCCGCCGGTGTGGACCACCAGGCCGTTGTCGGCGACGGCACGGAGCAACTCCGCCGCGGACGGCGACGGCGCGCGCCCGGCGGCCTCCTGCCAGCCCGCCGTGGCACCCGCCTCAGGGCCGGGCCCGCCGGTGGCGGCGCCGAAGGTGCTGACCAGCCGGGCCAGACCGTCGGCGAGGCTCTCCTCGGCGAGCGCGTAGCGGTCGAGCCCGAGCAGTACCCGGACCGGCTGCTCCTCCGCCGCACCGGCCTGCTCCCCGACGGGAGGAGCCGCCGCGGTGTTCGGGGCCTGGGCCAGGACCGGCGTGTCCTGGAAAACCAGCACCGCTCCGTCGGCGATGGCCGTCCTGACGGCCTCCTCAGGGGCCGGAACCGACTGCCGGGCGAGCGCCTCGCTGAGCACGGAGGGCTCCACGGCGGTGTGTCCGGCGAGCGCCGCACGCTCCAGTACCCAACCCACCAGCGCCCCGGTCCGCCGCTCGTCGCCGGGGCCGCACTCGGCGCCCAGCAGGGCCCGGGCGAAACCGTCCGCCTGCTCCGGACGCACCCCGGACACCTCGAGCAGCCGCCAGGGGTCGGCACGCAGCTCCTCGGCGGCCGCTTCGCCCAGCGCCTCGGCGGCCGACTCCGCCAGCCCCTCCGGAGCGCCGCCGAGGTCGAGCACCTCGCGCACCGCCGCCACGGCACCGCTCCGCTCCGCCGCCGACGGCCGCCGTCCGGAGGCCGCTTCCCCGGGGACGGGCGCGCCACCGGCTTCCGCCCGCACGGCGTTCCTCGGCGCGGTGGTGTCCCCGGGGCTCGCGGCACCCGTCCGGGACGGCGCCGGCCGCGGCCGGACGGGCTGGGCGGGCTCCGGGTAGAAGGACGCCGCAGACCGCTCTCCGCTCTCCACCGCCCGTACGGCCGCCGCCAGCTCCTCGACGGAGGAGGGGCGGCTCCCGGGGCGGGCGGTCCCGCCACCGCCGTCCCCCCGAGGGGCGCTCGGCGCGGCCTGCTCGGCCGGGGTCGCGGGAGCCGCCTCGGCGCCGTCCACCGGAGGACCGGACGGCGCCTTCCCCGGCTGGGCCGGCCCGGTGGTGGCCGGGCCGGCGGGGCAGTCCATGCTCACAGGGTGCTCCAGTCGTGATCGGGGTAGTGGTGCACCGGCGCCGAGACATCGTCCAGCGCCCGGTCGATCTCCTCCGGGAGCCTAAGGGTCTCCGCTGACAGCACCGCGCTGAGCTGCTGCTCGTTCCGGGCGCCCACGATCGGGGCCACCACCCCGGGACGGTCACGGACCCAGGCCAGGGCGACCGACAGCGGTGTGGTGGCCAGGCCGTCCGCCGCTGTGGCGACCGCGTCCACCACCCGGTTCGCCCGGTCGTTGAGATAGGGAGCCACGAAGGGGGACATGTGGGGCGAGGCGCCACGGGAGTCGGGCGGTGTGGCGTTCCGGTACTTGCCGGTGAGCACGCCCCTGCCGAGGGGGGAGGAGGGGAGCAGGCCCACGCCCAGGTCCTGGGCGGCCGGCAGTACCTCCCGCTCCACACCGCGCTGGAGCAGGGAGTACTCCAGCTGGGTGCTGGCCAGCCGGATACGCGGTCCGGGCCCGGCCAACTGCCAGGTGGCGGCCTTGGCCAGTTGCCACCCGCAGAAGTTGGAGACACCCGCATAGCGGGCGCGTCCGCTGCTCACGGCCGCGTCCAGGGCCTGCAGTGTCTCCTCCAGCGGAGTCGTCGGATCGAAGGCGTGCAGCTGCCAGAGGTCGACGTAGTCGGTGCCGAGCCTGCGCAGCGAGGCGTCGAGTGCGGAGAGCAGGTGGCCACGGGAACCGTCGAAGCGCCGGTCGGGATCGGGGACGCTGCCCGCCTTCGTGGCCACGACCAGGTCCCGGCGGGGGACGAGGTCTCCCAGCAGCCGCCCGAGAAGGTACTCGGCCCCGCCGTCGGCGTAGACGTCGGCGGTGTCGACGAGGGTCCCGCCGGCCTCCCAGAACGCCTTCAGCAGGCCGGCGGCGTCGTGTTCGTCGATGTCCCGCGCCCAGGTGAGGGTGCCGAGCCCGATCCGCGATACCCGAAGGCCCGTCAGGCCTAGGTGCCTCTGCTCCATGGGCGTCGAGACTACTGGGCGGCCGGCCGGCGGTGTCGGGGCTGTGGACGACGCGCCGACGGGTGCGGGGCCCACCGCGACATCGCGACCGCGCGTCCACTGGTCTAGAGTCCGGACTGCAGCGACGGTTACTGGTCAGTAGGAGGATGCGGTATGCGGCTCGGGATCAACCTCGGCTACTGGGGCGCCGGTATGGACGCCGACAACCTCGCGGTCGCCCGCGAGGCCGACAAGCTCGGCTACGACATCTGCTGGGTGGCGGAGGCCTACGGCTCCGACGCCCCGACCGTGCTCTCCTGGGTCGCCGCGCAGACCGAGCGGATCGAGGTGGGATCGGCCATCTTCCAGATCCCCGCGCGTGCGCCCGCGATGACGGCGATGACCGCCGCCACCCTCGACTCGCTCTCCGGGGGCCGCTTCCGCCTCGGCCTCGGGGTATCCGGACCGCAGGTCTCCGAGGGCTGGTACGGCGTCAAGTTCGACAAACCGCTGGCGCGCACCCGCGAGTACGTCGAGATCGTCCGCCGGGCCATGTCCCGCGAGCGGCTCAGCTACGAGGGCGAGCACTGGACCCTGCCGCTCCCCGACGGGCCGGGGAAGCCCATCAAACTGACGGTGCACCCGGTGCGGGAGGAGATCCCGCTCTACATCGCCGCCATCGGCCCGCGGAACCTGGAGCAGACCGGCGAGATCGCCGACGGGGCGCTGGTGCTCTTCTTCGCCCCCGAGCACGCTGAGGCGACCACGCTCGGGCCGGTCCGCGCCGGCCGTGCGAAGGCGGGCCGGACGGTCGAGGGTTTCGACCTGGTGGCGACCGTGCCGATGGCGGTCGGTGAGGACGTGACGGCCCTTGCCGACCACTTCCGGCCGTACACCGCGCTGTACGTCGGCGGTATGGGCAGCGCGAAGCAGAACTTCTACAACAAACTGGCCCAGCGGATGGGCTACGAGAAGGAGGCCGCGGAGATCCAGCGGAGGTACCTCTCGGGTGACAAGGAGGGTGCAGCCGCCGCGGTCCCCCGGGAGCTCATCGACTCCACCACGCTGCTCGGCTCGGTCGACCGGATCGCCGACCGGATGAGGGCGTACGCGGAAGCCGGGGTCACCACCCTGTCGCTCGCCCCGGCCGGCCTCACCCTGGAAGAACGGTTCGGCTCGCTGCGCGCCGGTGTCGAGGCGCTGGAACGCTCCGGCCTGGCCTGACGGCCCTCGGAGACATCCCGTCCGCTCTCCCGCGACGCAGCGGAGAGCCGGACGGGGCGGATCTCCGGAGTGCCGACCTCCGCTGCTGACCCGCGCGGTCGCCGCCGGAGGTGAGGCCTCAGTGCGGGATGAGCCGCCCGATCAGTTGGCCGAAGGAGATCAGCCTGGCTATCTGCCCGGGCCCGCCGTCGTCCAGCGACTTGCTGAAGCGGAAGGCCTCAGGCCGGAAGCGGGCGGCGGCGATCGGAGTCTCGGGGTCACCGCCGGACACCGGGTTGAGCTCGTGGGGTGTGGCGGTGGCCAGCACCAGATGGACCCCCCGGTCCACCCGCCGGCCCGAGCCGTCCCGGCCGACGACCGTCCGCATCCCCACGTGGCGGATGGCGTCCAGCGGAAGCACCTGCACCGAGGAGTCGAGCACGGTTCCGCCCGGTGCGTCGTCGTCCGCCAACTCCTCGCTGTGCCAGAGCAGCAGCCGGCGCCCGTCACAGATGGCGGCCTCCTGCCAGACCGACGCCCCGGCCTCAGTCAGGTCCACCACCCGCTCCAGGGTGAAGCCGCGGACCCGATGCCGGCCCAGCACACCGCCGATCGCCTCCAGCGCCACGTCCGCGTGGAGGAAGTACGCGTGCGCGGCGTCCTCGAGGCGGTCGTAGGGCGACCAGTCCGAGCCGGCCGGCCCGAGTCGCCGCGGTGCGGGGCGGTTGCGCGTTGCCCTGCTGAACTTGCTCACCCGTTTCACAACCCCCTCCGGCCTCGCCCTCAACCCTACCCACCGCACCGGAAACCAGACGAGTCGAGGAGCACGGGGCGCCGCCCACCCGCTTCGCTCCCACCGGAGAAGGCGCTCCGCCCAAGCCCGGGGAGGGCCACGGCCGTTCCGGACGGGAGAGGGCCGGCGGATCAGAGCCAGCTGCGCCGCTTGAAGAGCCGGTACAGGCCGAGGATCACCACCAGCATCAGGCCGAGCACCCCGGGATAGCCCCAGGGCCACCTCAGCTCGGGCATGTTCCGGAAGTTCATACCGTAGATCCCCGCCAGCAGGGTCGGCACCGCCGCCATCGCGGCCCAGGCCGAGATCTTCCGCATGTCGTCGTTCTGCTGGACGCCCATCTGCGCGAGGTGGGCGGAGAGGATGTCGGACAGCAGTCGGTCCAGCCCCTCGACGGACTCGTCGACCCGGCTCAGGTGGTCGGCGACGTCCCGGAAGAACGGCCGGGAGTGGTCGTGGACGAAGGGCATACCTGTCGCGGCCAGCCGGCTCAGGGGTTCGCCGAGCGGCACCGTGGCCCGCCGGAACTCCACCAGCTGCCGCTTGAAGGCGTAGATGCGGGAGGCCACGTTCTTGGCGTCCCGCCCCGGCGGGGCGAACACCTCCTCCTCCAACTCCTCCAGATCCACCTGGAGGTCCGCCACCGCCTCGACGTACTCGTCCACCACGGCGTCGCTCACCGCGTACAGCACCGCGGTCGGTCCGTGCCGGAGCCGGAGCGGATCGCTCTCCAGCCCGCGGCGGACCCGGGACAGCAGCCCGTCGCCGCCGTGTCGGATCGTCAGCACGAAGGAGTCGCCCACGAAGAGCATCAGCTCGCCGCTGCGCACCCGCGCACCGGACTCGTGGGCGATCGGCCTGAGTACCAGCAGGAGCGAGTCCTGGTACACCTCCAGCTTGGGGCGCTGACGTGCCTGCAGAGCGTTCTCCACCGCCAGCGGGTGCAGGGCGAACTCCCGGCTGATGCGGTCGAACTCCTGCGGTGTCGGCTCCCGGACCCCCACCCAGAGGAACGAGCCGCTTCCCGCCCGGGCCTCGGCGAGGGCCTCCGAGAGGTCCGGCGAGGTCTGGGTACGGCGCCCGTCCCGGTAGATGGCGCTGTCCACGATCACGCTCAGGATTCTGCCCCGCCCCGCGGGGGCGCGCATGGCCAGGAAGCCCTTCGGCGCGGCGCCGGACGGAAACGAGCCGCAGGCGCCGAGGGCCGGTGACCCGGCCGACCGGGCTCCGCCACGCCCCTCTCCGTCGGGGCGCCGAGGCCGGTCCGCAGCGACCGGCCGCCACCGCGCACCGGGTCGTAAGCTGGCCACCATGGCCACGCTGATCCTCGTACGGCACGGGCGGTCCACCGCAAACACCGAGGGGGTGCTCGCCGGATGGACCCCCGGCGTCGCCCTGGACGAGAGGGGGGCCGAACAGGCGGCGGAGCTCCCGGCGCGGCTGGCCGGGCTTCCGCTCGCCGCTGCGGTCCACAGCCCGCTGCAACGCTGCCGCGAGACCCTGGAGCCGCTGCTCGCGGCTCGGCCGGAGCTGCCCGCTCACACCGAGGAGCGGATCGGCGAGTGCCGCTACGGCGACTGGTCCGGCCGCAAACTCGCCGAACTCGCCGAGGAGCCGCTGTGGACCACCGTCCAGCAGCATCCTTCGGCCGCGACGTTTCCCGGGGCGGACGGTGAGTCCGTCCGTGCCATGCAGGCGCGCGCCGTCGACGCGGTACGGGAGTGGAACGGCCGGATCGAGGCGGAGCACGGTGAACACTCCGTCTACCTGATGTGCTCACACGGTGACATCATCAAGGCCCTGGTCGCCGACGCGCTCGGCCTCCACCTCGACCTCTTCCAGCGGATCAGTGTCGAGCCCTGCTCGGTCACGGCGATCCGCTACACCAGGCTCCGCCCCTTCCTGCTGCGGCTGAGCGAGACGGGGCGACTCGACTCGCTGGCACCGTCCGGGGAACCCGCCCGGGCAGCCGAGGGCGACGCCGCGGTCGGGGGCGCCACGGGCACACCGTGATCTCCGTGCGCAGTAGGCTGGACGGGGCGCGGGGGCCGAGTGCCCCGCCCCCCGGCACATGATCGGCCCGAGTCGCACAGCCACGTCGTACACGACCGCGAAAACACGATTCCAAGGGAGCAGGCGTGTCCCGTCAGGTGTTCCTCTACGACCCACCGGACCGCTTCGTCGCCGGCACGGTCGGGCTGCCTGGGCGGCGTACCTTCTTCCTCCAGGCGAGTTCGGCGGGCCGTTCCACCAGCGTCGCGCTCGAGAAGGCACAGGTGGCCGCCCTCGCCGAGCGGATCGACGAACTGCTGGACGAAGTCGTGCGCCGGACCGGTGGCAGTGCGCCGGTACCGGCCGTCGCCCCCGCCGAGGTGGCCGACACCGCTCCGCTCGACACCCCGGTCGAGGAGGAGTTCCGGGTGGGCACCATGGCGCTGGCCTGGGACGGCGAGAAACAGTGCATGGTCGTGGAGGCCCAGGCTCTCGTCGAGCTCGACGCCGAGTCGGAGGAGGAGCTCGCCGAGGCCGAGGAACGACTGATCCAGGACGACCAGAACGGACCGCCCATACTGCGGGTGCGGATCAGCGGGTCGATGGCGCGGGCGTTCGCCAAGCGGGCGCTCGAGGTGGTCAACGCAGGACGCCCGCCGTGCCCGCTGTGCAGCCTGCCGCTCGACCCGGAGGGACACGTATGCCCGCGTCAGAACGGATACCGCCGCGAGACCTGAGCACCGTGAGCCCTTCCCGCAGCCTCCCCGGGGCGAGGGCGTTGGAGGAACCCGGGACCGCCCGGCTCCTCGCGGAGGGCGAGCTGAGGGTACTGGGCAGCCTGCACGGGGCCTCGAACGCGGTCTTCCGCTGTGAGGTGGAGGGGGCCGGCCGGAGGATCGACTGCGTCTACAAGCCGATCGCCGGTGAGCGGCCCCTCTGGGACTTCCCGCACGGCACGCTCGCCCAGCGCGAGGTGGCCGCCTACGAGGTCTGCCGGGCCATGGGATGGGAACTGGTGCCGCCGACGGTGCTGCGTGACGGTCCCTACGGCGAGGGCATGTGCCAGCTGTGGATCGACGCCGACCCGGAGGCCGAGCTGCTGGCCCTGGTCGACGCCGAGCAGGCCGGGCCCGGCTGGAAGGCCGTCGGCCGGGCCGAGGTGGCCGAGGGCCGCACCGCGCTGCTGGTACACGCCGACACCCCCGGACTACGACGGATGGCGGTACTGGACGCGGTGATCAACAACGGTGACCGCAAGGGCGGTCACCTGCTGCCGACCGCCGACGGCCGGCTCCACGGCATCGACCACGGGGTGGCCTTCCACCCGGAGGACAAGCTCCGCACCCTGCTCTGGGGCTGGGCCGGTGAGCCCCTTCCCCGGGGCGTGACCGAGGTGCTGGGCCGGCTCTCACTCGGGCTCTCCGGGACCGGCGCGCTGGCCGACCGGCTCCGTGAACTGATCACCGCCGAGGAGACGGCGGCGCTCCGGGAGCGGGTGGACCGGCTGGTGAGCAGCGGACGCCACCCTGTGCCGAGCGGGCAGTGGCCGGCGATCCCCTGGCCCCCGGTGTAGACAACCCGCCGGGGCGGTTCGTAACCGGAACGGGCATCCGGTTACGCTCATGACATGTATGCCTGGCCCGCTTCAGACGTCCCCGCTCTGCCCGGCAGCGGTCGGGACCTCCGGATCCACGACACCGCGACCGGGGGGCCGATCACCCTTCAGCCCGGGCCGGTCGCCCGTATGTACGTCTGCGGCATCACGCCGTACGACGCCACCCATCTGGGGCACGCGGCGACGTACAACGCCTTCGACCTCGTCCAGCGGGTGTGGCTGGACACCGGGCGGCAGGTGGACTACGTCCAGAACGTCACCGACGTCGACGACCCGCTGCTGGAACGGGCCGTGGCCAACGAAGAGGACTGGACGGTGCTGGCCGAACGGGAGACCGCCCTCTTCCGGGAGGACATGACGGCCCTACGGATGCTGCCGCCCCGGCACTACATCGGGGCGGTCGAGGCCATACCCGAGATCGTGCCGCTCGTCGAACGGCTACGGGCGGCGGGCGCCGCCTACGAGCTCGAAGGTGACATCTACTTCTCCGTGGCGGCCGACCCCGCCTTCGGTGGGGTGTCCGGTCTGGACGCCGAGACGATGCGCCTGCTCTCCGCCGAGCGCGGCGGCGACCCGGAACGCCCCGGTAAGAAGAACCCGCTCGACCCGATGCTGTGGGTGGCGGCCCGGGAAGGCGAGCCGAGCTGGGACGGAGGCTCACTCGGCCGGGGCCGACCGGGCTGGCACATCGAGTGCGTGGCGATCGCCCTGGGTCGGCTGGGCATGGGCTTCGACGTCCAGGGCGGTGGCTCGGACCTGGCCTTCCCCCACCACGAGATGGGCGCCTCGCACGCCCAGGCGCTCACCGGGCAGTGGCCCTTCGCCCGGGCCTACGTGCACGCCGGCATGGTGGGGCTGGACGGCGAGAAGATGTCCAAGTCGAAGGGGAACCTGGTCTTCGTCTCGCAGCTGCGCCGTTCGGGGGTCGACCCCGCGGCCATCCGGCTGGCCCTCCTCGCCCATCACTACCGCGCCGACTGGGAGTGGACCGACGGTGTGCTGGAGGCCGCGGTCGCCCGCCTGGAGCGGTGGCGCTCCGCGGTCTCACGACCTGACGGACCTCCTGCGGACGGCCTCCTGGAGGAGGTGCGCCGGGCGCTCGCCGACGACCTGGACGCACCGGCCGCCCTCGCGGCGGTGGACCGCTGGGTGGAGACCCAGCGGACCACGGGGGGAACGGACGAGGGCGCTCCCGGGCTGGTCTCCCGGACGGCGGACGCCCTGCTCGGCGTGGCCCTGTGACCGCAGACCGCACGACGCGGCCGCCGGAGGCATCGGGGCGCTGACGGCCGCCGGCGGCAGCACCTCCCCGGCGACACCGGCGGTGACACTGGCTGGTGGGACTGAGTAGTGACACTGCCCAGGTGCTGATGGGAAGTGGTACTCAGCAGGCGCTGGGCCCGCGAAGCCGCGGCGCGCTGCCGATGTGCCGGTCAGGCGGCGGGGAGCCGCAGCCCTCGCCGTGCGTCGGCCCGCGGGTGCCAGAGGGCGCTCCTCAGGTGTCCTCGCCGCCCTCCGGGCCCTTGTCGTGGTGCGGCCTCCCGTCCTCCCGGTCGGCGTCCTCGGCGGAGGCGTCCTGCTCGCCGCGCTCCTCACCGGTGGGTCTCCGAGCCGAGCGGAACCGCCCGGTGGCCGGGTCGCGCAGGTAGGGCGTCTCGCGTGTCTGACCCTCGGGGCCGGTGCCCCCGCCCTCCGTCGCGACACCGCCCGCGCCGGTCTGGCCCGATCCGTCCCGGCGTCCCGGGCCCTGCCCGTCCCGGCGGCGCAGATACCGTTCGAACTCCCGGGCGATCGCCTCGCCGGAGGCCTCCGGCAACTCGGCCGTGTCCCGCGCCTCCTCCAGGGACTGGACGTACTCGGCGACCTCGCTGTCCTCGGCCGCCAACTGGTCCACCCCCAGCTGCCAGGCGCGCGCGTCCTCGGCCAGTTCCCCGAGCGGGACGTGTAGGCCGAGCAGGTCCTCCAAGCGGTTCAGGAGGGCCAGAGTGGCCTTGGGGTTCGGTGGCTGCGACACGTAGTGCGGAACGGCCGCCCACAGGCTGACCGCGGGGACGCCCGCGTGGGTGCAGGCCTCCTGCAGGATGCCGACGATGCCCGTGGGGCCCTCGTAGCGGGTCTCCTCCAGGTCCATGGTCCGGGCCAGCCCCGGATCGGAGGTGACGCCGCTGACGGGGACCGGGCGGCTGTGCGGCGTGTCGCCGAGCAGCGCGCCGAGCACCACGACCATCTCCACCCCCAGCTCGTGGGCGAAGCTCAGCAGCTCGTTGCAGAAGGTGCGCCAGCGCATGCTCGGTTCGATCCCGCGGACGAGGACCACGTCGCGGGGGCGCTCGCCCCCGGTCCTCGCCACGGACAGCCGAGTCGTCGGCCAGTTGACCCTGCGCACTCCGCCGTCGAGCCAGATGGTCGGCCGATTGACCTGGAAGTCGTAGTAGTCCTCGGCGTCCAGCGCCGCGAAGACCTCGCCCTTCCACTCCTCGTTCAGGTGCGCGACCGCCGCGGAGGCGGCGTCACCGGCGTCGTTCCAGCCCTCGAACGCGGCCACCATGACCGGGTCGATCAGCTCGGGCACTCCCTCGAGCTCGATCACCCAGCGCCTCCTTCCGACCGGAAGATCGCCTTCCGCGATCCCGGATGCTCCGTCATCCCGTCCGTGCCCAGCCTACGGCGTCCGGGGCGGCCGTCAGCAGCCCGATGGAAGAACCGGAAGAGAATCGGCCGGGCGTGCTCGCCGTGCCCCGGACCACCGGTCACAGTGAGTGGCCCGCACCCCTCAGCAGTTCGGTGATCACTGCCCCGACCTGCTCGGTCTCCACCAGGAAACCGTCGTGGCCACAGGGTGACTCGATGACCCGGGCCCGGTCAGCGGCCGGCATTCCGGCCGCCAGTCGCTGCTGCTGCTCCAGGGGATACAGCCGGTCCGAGTCGACACCGACCACCAGGGCGGGTGCGGTCACCCTGCGGAGCGCGGCCGCCGTACCGCCCCGGCCGCGGCCGATGTCGTGCGCGTTCATGGCCTGGCTGAGCACCACGTAGCTCCCCGCGTCGAACCGCCGCACCAGCTTGTCCGCATGGTGGTCGAGGTACGACTCCACCTGGTACCGGCCGCCGCGGGCCGGGTCCTCCGATCCCTGCGGCGTACGGCCGAACCTGCTCTCCAGCTCCGGCTCGCTGCGGTAGGTCGTGTGTGCGATCCGGCGGGCGATGCCCAGGCCGTTGTGCGGTCCGCCGCCGGGACCGGCGTCGTGGTAGTCGCCCCCCTGCCAGCCGGGGTCCGCCCGGATGGCCCGCACCTGGATCTGCGCCCAGGCGATCTGCTCCGCGCTCGCCGCGGCGCAGGAGGCGAGCACGAGCAGCGCCCCGGTCCGCTCCGGCTCGGCTACCGCCCACTCCAGCGCCCGCATGCCCCCCATCGAGCCGCCGAGCACCAGCGCCCAGCGGTCGATGCCCAGCGCGTCCGCCAACTGCACCTCGGCCGCGACCTGGTCCCGCTGACCGATCGTCGGGAAGGCCGCCCCCCAGCGCCGGCCGTCCGGCCGCCGGGAAGCGGGCCCGGTGCTGCCCTGGCAGCCGCCCAGCACGTTGGGCGCCACCACGAACCAGCGGTCGGTGTCGATGGCCAGCCCGGGGCCGACCAGGGCGTCCCACCAGCCGGCGGTCGGATGGCCCGCCCCAGCCGGGCCGGTGACGTGGCTGTCACCGGTCAGGGCGTGCAGCACCAGCACCGCGTTGGAACCGTCCGGTGCCAGCGTCCCCCAGGTCTCGTAGGCGATGCTCACGCCGGGGAGCACGCCGCCCGCTTCCAGCGGCAGCGGCGCCGGCAGCTCCACCCAGCGCCGACGGCCGGGAGGATCCCCCTCCTGCCAGGCCCCGGTGGCCGGCGGGAGGGCGTCCGGTGGGGGAGTGGCCGGCCGAGCCGCGGCAGGGTTACCGCCCCGCCGCGGCTCGGCCGACAGCTCCGTACGCTGAGTGCTCAGGACACGCCCTTCGCCGCGCGGAAACCGGCCTCCAGGTCCGCCTTGAGGTCGTCGATGTGCTCGATGCCCACCGACAGCCGGACCAGCCCCGGCGTGGCGCCGGTGGCCGTCAGCTGCTCCTCGCTGAGCTGACTGTGGGTGGTGGAGGCGGGGTGGATGATCAGGCTGCGCACATCACCGATGTTAGCGAGGTGGCTGAACAGCTCCACGGCGTCCACGAACCGCTTGCCCGCCTCCATCCCGCCCCGGAGCTCGAAGGTGAAGACCGCGCCGGCCCCGCGCGGCAGGTACTTCCGCGCCGTCGCGTGCCAGGGGCTGGACGGCAGCCCGGCGTAGTGCACGACCTCCACCTCGTCACGCCGCTCCAGCCACTCGGCCAGGGCCTGGGCGTTGGAGCAGTGCCGCTCCATCCGCAGCGAGAGCGTCTCCACGCCCTGGAGCAGCAGGAAGGCGGAGTGCGGGGAGAGCGCGGGGCCGAGGTCGCGGAGCAGTTGGACGCGGAGCTTGATCGCGAAGGCGCTGGGGCCGAGATCCGGCCAGTAGCGCAGACCGTGGTAGCTCTCGTCCGGGTTGTTGAAGTCCGGGAACCGCTCGGCGTGGGCACCGAAGTCGAAGGTGCCGCCGTCCACGACGACACCCGCGATGGTGTTGCCGTGGCCGCCGAGGAACTTCGTCGCCGAGTGCACGACGACGTCGGCGCCGTGCTCCAGCGGACGGAGCAGGTACGGGGTCGCGACCGTGTTGTCCACGATCAGCGGAACCCCGGCGGCGTGGGCGACGTCGGCCACCGCCCGGATGTCGAGCACGTCGCCGCGCGGGTTGCCGAGCGACTCGGCGAAGAGCGCCTTGGTGTTCGGGCGGATCGCGGCCCGCCAGGCTTCCACGTCGTCCGGGTCCGACACGAAGCTGACCTCGATGCCGAACTTCGGCAGCGTGTGCCGGAAGAGGTTGTAGGTGCCGCCGTACAGCGAGGTGCTGGAGACGACGTGGTCGCCGGCGCTGGCGAGGGTGAGCAGCGCGAGGGTCTCCGCGGCCTGTCCGGAGGAGAGCGCCACCGCGGCCACCCCGCCCTCCAGGGAGGCGACGCGCTGCTCGAAGACGTCCTGGGTGGGGTTGTGGATCCGGGTGTAGATGTTCCCGGGCTCGGCGAGCGAGAACACGTCGGCCGCGTGCTGGGTGTCGCGGAAGACGAACGACGTCGTCTGGTAGATCGGCACCGCGCGGGCGCCGGTGGCGGGGTCCGGCTCGGCACCGGAGTGGACCTGCCTGGTCTCGAACGACCACGCCGGGGTCCCGGGTCCGGGCGAGGCGCCCTCGGGGCTCTCTGCTGCGGGGCTGGCGGACTGGCTCATGGCTCTCCTTCAGGCGCACGCGGAACACTCGCGTGCGACGCGTACGTCAGGGACGTGCCACGCGTCCCGGTGGACGCGGGGGCACGTCGGAAGTCGGGTGCCGCACCCGGTTCCGGGCCGGCCCATCGGCGTGGCGACCGGGGCCCGGGCGGGGCGGGAAGTACGGGGGCAGGGTGGACACGGTGCCGGAGAACGGCGGGCCCTCGGCAGCACCGGACCTGAGCTGCTGCGCTCCAGGGTGTGAGCTCTCGAGGCCGGGGCGTTGTGCGCCTTGCCGTGAGCGGCGCTCACGGATGGTCGTCGAGGCAGCCGTCAGGCCGTTCGAACCGTCAGTCGAAACAGATCGCGCTGGAGACGCGTTGGAGGTCGATGTGACGGCGCTCCGCGAAGCGGACGCCGAGGAAGAGCGCGTAACGAGCACCGGCCCGCTGCATCGGCCTGGGCCGCGCGGCGATCGGCTGGTACGGCATCAAGGGGGCGGTCCCTTCCTACGAGACGGGCCCCGCGGTGGTGGCGGCGGCCTCGTCCCAGCACGGTAGCTGTTGTGGAAACGTACCAGCTCACCGGGGGTGCTGAGAAGGCGAACAGATGTGCCCCGGAGCGGGTGCCGGCCCCCGGGAGACCACTCGCCGGGTCGGTCGGTGCACGGGGAGAGCCCTCGCGGGCGATGCTCCGCGAGGGCTCGGTGGAGACCCGGCTCAGCTCTGTTCCTCCTCCTGCCACCCCATGGTGCGTTCGACGGCCTTGAGCCAGTTCCGGTACTCGCGGTCGCGCACCGCCGCGTCCATCCGGGGCGTCCATTCGGCGGCCCGCCGCCAGTTGGCCCGCAGGGCCTCGGTGTCCGGCCAGAAGCCGACGGCGAGGCCGGCGGCGTAGGCGGCGCCCAGACAGGTCGTCTCCGCGACCAGCGGCCGCACCACCGGGGCGTCGAGGACGTCCGCCAGCGTCTGCATCAGCAGGTTGTTCGAGGTCATGCCGCCGTCGACCTTGAGCGCGCTCAGCTCCACCCCGGAGTCCTTGACCATCGCGTCGGTGATCTCCCGCGTCTGCCAGGCGGTGGCCTCCAGCACCGCCCGGGCGAGATGGGCCTTGGTGACGTAGCGGGTGAGGCCGGCGATGACCCCGCGGGCGTCGGAGCGCCAGTACGGCGCGAAGAGACCGGAGAACGCCGGTACGAAGTAGGCCCCGCCGTTGTCCTCGACGGAGCTGGCGAGGGTCTCGATCTCGGCGGCGCTGTTGATCAGGCCCATCTGGTCGCGCATCCACTGCACCAGCGAACCGGTGACCGCGATGGAGCCCTCCAGGGCGTAGACCGGCTTGGCGTCCCCGATGCGGTAGCCCACGGTGGTCAGCAGGCCGCTGTAGGAGTTGATCACCTTCTCACCGGTGTTCATCAGCATGAAGGTGCCGGTGCCGTAGGTCGACTTGGCCTCGCCCTCGGCGAAGCAGGTCTGGCCGAAGAGGGCGGCCTGCTGGTCGCCCAGGGCGGAGGCGACCGGAACCCCCTCCAGGACGCCCTTCGCGGTGCCGTAGACCTCGGCGGAGGAGCGGATCTCCGGCAGCACCGCGCCGGGTATCCCCATCGAGGAGAGGATGCGGTCGTCCCACTCCATCTCGTGCAGGTTCATCAGCATCGTGCGGGAGGCGTTGGTGACGTCGGTGACGTGGACGCCACCCTCGGTGCCGCCCGTGAGGTTCCAGATCACCCAGGAGTCCATCGTGCCGAACAGGATCTCCCCGCGTTCGGCGCGCTCCCGGAGCCCCTCGACGTTGTCGAGCAGCCAGCGGATCTTGGGGCCGGCGAAGTAGGAGGCGAGCGGCAGTCCCGTCTCGCGACGGAAGCGGTCCTGGCCGACGTTGCGCCCGAGCTCCTTGCAGAGCGCGTCGGTGCGGGTGTCCTGCCAGACGATGGCGTTGTGCACCGGTTCCCCGGTGGCCCTGTCCCACAGCAGAGTCGTCTCGCGCTGGTTGGTGATGCCGATCGCCTGGATGTCCTCGCGGCCGATGCCCGCCTTCGCCAGAGCGCCGGCGACCACCTCCTGTACGTTGCTCCAGATCTCGGCGGCGTCGTGTTCGACCCAGCCGGGCCTGGGGAGGATCTGCTCGTGCTCCTTCTGGTCGACCGAGACGATCCGGCCGTCGGTGTCGAAGACGATGCACCGGCTGGAGGTGGTGCCCTGGTCGATCGCAGCGATGAACGGACCGTGTTCCCGGGAGGAGGCGGTGTGCGCGTCGGTCACGGAGTGCTCCTGTCGTCTGGGCTGGTGGGGAGAGGGGCGTACGGTGCTGCCTCAGGCGAAGCCCAGCTGGTAGATGCCGCCGGCGATGGCGCCGCCGAGCAGCGGTCCCACCACCGGTATCCAGGCGTAGCCCCAGTCGGAGCGGCCTTTGTTGGGCAGCGGCAGCAGGGCGTGGACGATCCGGGGACCCAGGTCGCGGGCCGGGTTGATCGCGTAGCCGGTGGGACCGCCGAGCGAGAGGCCGATACCGACCACGACCAGGGCGGTGATCAGCACTCCGGTGCCGGAGACCCCCAGGCCCTTGGTGAGTCCCTGGGTCAGGATCGCCAGTACGAGCACCGTGGTGGCGATGGTCTCGGTGGCGAGGTTCTGCGCCGTGTGCCGGATCTCCGGGCCGGTGGAGAAGATGCCGAGCACCGGACCCGCGGGCGGGGTGGCGCGCTCCCCGTCCGCCGACAGCTCGGCCGCCGCGGCGAGCTCCGGGTCGGTGAGGTGCGCGTGGAACTGCCCGTAGTACGAGATCCAGACAAGTGCCGCGCCGATCATGGCGCCGAGCATCTCCGAGAAGAAGTAGAGCGGGACGTCGCTCCAGGCGGTGGTGCCCTCGATGGCCAGGCCGATGGTGACGGCCGGGTTGAGGTGCGCGCCGGAGACGCCAGCGGCTATGTAGGCGCCGGTCAGCACCGCGAAGCCCCAGCCCAGGGCGATGGCGACCCAGCCGGCGTTGAACGCCTTGGAGCGTTTGAAGGTGACGGCGGCGCAGACGCCGCCACCGAGCAGGATGAGCGCGGCGGTACCGATGGTCTCGCCGAGGAATATGTCGGAGCTGGACACCCGCGACTCCTTTGTCCTTCGTCCAGGGGAAGGCAGGCCACGGGTCCCCCCGTCGGCCCGTGCCCTCTGGTTGAGGGCGGTGGCGCCGGCCCATCAAGCGTCCACCGAGTGGCTTTACCGTTAGGTGTTCGATAATGTCGACCGGTGCACGGCAGTTTTCTTCACGGGGTACATGGCGTCAAGGGTTCCGGGGTCGAAAAACCGGTCGACACGAAAGCCAACTGCCAAGCGAGCAGCCCGACATGGGAAGTCGGCGGCCGGTCGGCGGCGCTCCGGCCGGGGTGCCGGCTCCGGCGGGCCCGCGGCGGTCAGACGCGGCGGACGCCCAGGTCCCGGGAGACGGCCCGGGCGCAGTCCCGTACCGCGGCGACCACCTTCGGGCGCACCTCGCCCGCCTCGCACAGCCGCTCCACCGCGCCGGTGACGCCCACCGCGCCCACCGGCATCCGATGCCGGTCGAGGATGGGCGCGGCGACCGAGGCGACGCCCTCCCAGGTCTCCTCCACGTCCGCCGCCCACCCCTGTTCCCGTACCGCTGCCAGCAGCGCCTGGAAGCCCCGCAGATCGGTCACGGTGCGGGTGGTGAAGGCCGTCCGCCGGCTGTCGACCGCCTCGCTGCGGGCCACCGGGTCGTAGGCCGAGAGCACCTTTCCGAGCGCCGAGCTGTGCAGCGGCTGCATCGCCCCGACCTCGAGCACCTGCCGGCTGTCGTCCGGCCGGAAGACGTGGTGCACCACCAGCACCCCCCGCTGGTGGAGGACGCCCAGATAGACGCTCTCGCCGCTGGAGCGCGCCAGGTCGTCGGTCCAGACCAGGGCCCGTGACCGCAGCTCGTTGACGTCCAGGTAGCTGTTGCCCAGTCGGAGCAGCTCCGCACCGAGCTGGTAGCGCCCGGAGGCCGGGTCCTGTTCCACGAAGCCCTCCTGCTGGAGGGTGCGGAGGATCCCGTGGGCGGTTCCCTTGGCCAGTCCCAGGGCGGTCGCCACGTCGGACAGCCCGAGGCGGCGTTCACCGCCGGCGAGCAGCCGGAGTATCGCGGCCGCCCGCTCCAGCGACTGAATCGTCCGAGCCATCGGTCAACCTCCTCGAGGCGGTTCGACAATGCTGAACACTATCGGCCCATGTCGACTTGACCTTACCGACGGTGCGGGTTGGCCGAATCGGCTGGTTCCGCGTCTTGCGGGTGTCCGCCACGCGAGAGGCCTCCTAGCCGAAACGCTCCGGAGGGCTACGCTGGCCGGGTGCGTCCACAACGAAAGGGCGCAAAGCCGACAGCCGTCGCACCCAGGGAGTATTTTCATGGCCCCGCATGAGCCATCGTCCGTCAGCATCGACCGCCCCGCGGAACTCCGTGAGGCACTCGCCACCCGGGTGGTGGTGGCCGACGGGGCGATGGGGACGATGCTCCAGGCACAAGCCCCCGACCTCGACGACTTCCAGCAACTCGAGGGCTGCAACGAGATCCTCAACGTCACCCGCCCGGACATCGTCCGCTCCGTGCACCGGGAGTACTTCGCCGCCGGTGTGGACTGCGTGGAGACCAACACCTTCGGAGCCAACCTCTCCGCGCTGGGCGAGTACGACATCGCCGACCGGATCTTCGAGCTCTCCGAGGCCGGCGCCCGGATCGCCCGGGACGTCGCCGACGAGTTCTCCGCCGACGGACGGACCCGCTGGGTACTCGGCTCCATCGGCCCGGGCACCAAGCTGCCGACTCTCGGCCACGCCCCCTACGACAAGCTCCGCGACGCCTTCCAGCAGAACGCCGAGGGCCTGATCGCCGGCGGCGCCGACGCCGTGCTCGTGGAGACCAGTCAGGACCTGCTGCAGACCAAGGCCTCCGTGCTCGGGGTCCGCCGGGCCTTCGAGGCGACCGGCCGCCGTCTGCCGCTGATCTGCTCGGTCACGGTCGAGACCACCGGAACCATGCTGCTGGGCTCGGAGATCGGCGCGGCCCTCACCGCGCTGGAGCCGCTGGGCATCGACATGATCGGCCTGAACTGCGCCACCGGTCCCGCGGAGATGAGCGAGCACCTGCGCCACCTGGCCCGCCACTCCCGGGTGCCGCTGTCCTGCATGCCCAACGCAGGACTGCCGATCCTCGGCAAGGACGGCGCCCACTACCCGCTGACCCCGGAGGAGCTGGCCGACGCCCAGGAGACCTTCGTCCGCGACTACGGGCTGTCGCTGGTAGGCGGTTGCTGCGGTACGACCCCGGAGCACCTGCGCCAGCTGGTCGAGCGGGTCCGGGACATCCGCCCGACGGTCCGCGAGCCGAGCCCCGAGGCCGGTGCCTCCTCGCTCTACCAGGCCGTCCCCTTCCGTCAGGACACCGCCTATCTCGCCATCGGCGAGCGGACCAACGCCAACGGCTCGAAGAAGTTCCGCGAGGCGCTGCTGGCGGGCCGCTGGGACGACTGCGTGGAGCTGGCCCGGGAACAGATCCGGGAGGGTGCGCACCTGCTGGACGTCTGCGTCGACTACGTCGGCCGGGACGGTGTCGCCGACATGCGGGAGATCGCCGGCCGCTTCGCCACGGCATCGACCCTGCCGCTGGTCCTGGACTCCACCGAACCGGATGTGCTCCGCGCCGGCCTGGAGAAGCTCGGCGGCCGGGCCGTCCTCAACTCCGTCAACTACGAGGACGGTGACGGGCCGGAGTCCCGCTTCGCGCGGATCGCCGGACTGGCGGCCGAGCACGGGGCGGCGCTGATCGCGCTGACCATCGACGAGGAGGGCCAGGCCCGGACGCCGGAACGAAAGGTCGCGGTGGCCGAGCGGCTGATCGAGGACCTGACGGGCAACTGGGGACTGCAGGAGTCGGACATCCTCATCGACTGCCTGACCTTCACCATCTGCACCGGGCAGGAGGAGTCCCGCAAGGACGGCCTGGCCACGATCGAGGCGATCCGCGAACTGAAGCGCCGCCACCCCGAGGTGCAGACCACCCTCGGCCTGTCCAACATCTCCTTCGGACTCAGCCCGGCCGCCCGGATGGTGCTCAACTCCGTCTTCCTCAACGAATGCGTCGCGGCCGGCCTGGACTCGGCCATCGTGCACGCCTCGAAGATCCTCCCGATGGCCCGCCTCGACGAGGAGCAGCGGCAGGTCGCCTTCGACCTGATCTACGACCGGCGGCGCGAGGGATACGACCCGCTGCAGCGCTTCCTCGACCTCTTCGAGGGGGTCGAGGCGGCTGCGATGAAGGCCGGCAAGGCCGAGGAACTGGCCGGGCTGCCGCTGGAGGAGAGGCTCCGCCGGCGCATCATCGACGGTGAGCGCAACGGCCTGGAGGCCGACCTGGACGAGGCGCTCACCGAGCGGCCGGCACTCGACATCGTCAACGACACGCTCCTGGAGGGCATGAAGGTCGTCGGCGAACTGTTCGGATCGGGGCAGATGCAGCTGCCGTTCGTCCTCCAGTCCGCCGAGGTGATGAAGGCCGCCGTGGCCCACCTGGAGCCGCACATGGAGAAGAGCGGGGACGAGGGCAAGGGCACCATCGTGCTGGCGACGGTCCGCGGCGACGTACACGACATCGGCAAGAACCTCGTCGACATCATCCTGTCCAACAACGGCTACAACGTGGTGAACCTCGGCATCAAGCAGCCCGTCTCGGCGATCCTGGACGCCGTCCAGGAGCACCGGGCCGATGTGATCGGCATGTCCGGGCTGCTGGTCAAGTCGACGGTGGTGATGAAGGAGAACCTTGAAGAGCTCAACCAGCGCCGGATGGCGGCCGACTATCCGGTGATCCTGGGCGGCGCCGCGCTCACCCGGGCCTATGTCGAGCAGGACCTGTACGAACTATACGAAGGGGAGGTCCGGTACGCCCGGGACGCCTTCGAGGGCCTGCGGCTCATGGACGCCCTCATCGCGGTCAAACGGGGGGTGCCCGGCGCCGAACTCCCCGAGCTGAAGCAGCGACGGGTGCCGGCCCGTGCCGCACGGCTGACCGAGCCCGAGCCGGACGAGGGCGCGGTGCGCTCGGACGTGGCGGTGGACAACCCGCTCCCCGAGCCGCCGTTCTGGGGCACCCGGATCGTCAAGGGCATCCCGCTCAGGGAGTACGCCTCCTGGCTCGACGAGGGCGCCCTCTTCAAGGGGCAGTGGGGCCTCAAGCAGTCGCGCGGTGGCAGCGGGCCCTCCTACGAGGAGCTCGTCGAGTCCGACGGCCGACCGCGGCTGCGCGGCTGGCTCGACCGGCTGCACACCGAGAACATGCTCGAGGCGGCCGTCGCCTACGGCTACTTCCCGTGCGTCTCCAAGGGCGATGACCTGGTGCTGCTCGACGATGACGGATCGGAGCGCACCCGCTTCACCTTCCCCCGGCAGCGCCGTGGCCGCCGGCTGTGCCTCGCCGACTTCTTCCGGCCCGAGGAGTCCGGAGAGACCGACGTGGTGGCGCTCCAGGTGGTCACGGTGGGCTCGAAGATCGGTGAGGTGACCGCCGAGCTCTTCGCGGCCAACGCCTACCGCGACTACCTCGAGCTGCACGGCCTCTCGGTGCAGCTGGCCGAGGCGCTCGCGGAGTACTGGCACGCCCGGGTCCGCTCCGAACTGGGCTTCGCCGGCGAAGACCCGGCAGAAGTCGAGGACATGTTCGCGCTCAAGTACCGCGGGGCCCGGTTCTCGCTCGGCTACGGGGCCTGCCCGAACCTGGAGGACCGGGCGAAGATCGCCACTCTGCTGCGTCCGGAGCGCATCGGGGTGGAGCTCTCCGAGGAGTTCCAGCTGCATCCCGAGCAGTCCACCGACGCGATCGTCATCCATCACCCGGAGGCGAAGTACTTCAACGCTCGGTGACGACCGTCACGTCACCCCAGGTGGGCGAAGCGGTTCGACGCGCGCATCCGCCACGGAGAAGTAGACTGTACGGTCCGGTAGTGGCCGGTCGCCCCTCCCGTCGGGGAGGGGCGACCGGCCCTTTGTCCCCCGGGACGCTCCCTGACGAGAGGGGTCAGCATGACCAGTGGCATCCCCGCCTCCGGCACCCGGACGGCTGATGGCGCGACGCTCCAGGCGGTGCTGCTCGACATGGACGGCACTCTCGTGGACACCGAGGGGTTCTGGTGGGAGGCCGAGACGCAGGTCTTCGCCGAACTCGGGCACGTGCTCGACGTGCGGCACCGGGAGGTGGTGGTCGGCGGGCCGATGACCCGCAGCGCCGCCTACCTCATCCAGGCCACCGGGGCGGACATCGGTCTCGAGGAGCTGACCCGGCGCCTCAACGAGCGCTTCGAACAGCTGCTGGAGGACGGCGTGCCGCCGATGCCCGGGGCCGGCCGGCTCCTCGCGGAACTGGCGGCACACTCGGTGCCGACCGCACTGGTCTCGGCCTCGCACCGGCGCATCATCGACCGGGTGGTCGGCTCGCTGGGGGCCGACCACTTCGCACTCACCCTCGCCGGTGACGAACTCGAGCGGACCAAGCCCCACCCGGACCCCTATCTCATCGCTGCCGCGAAGCTCGGCGCCGATCCCGCCCGCTGTGTGGTGGTGGAGGACACCGCCACCGGGGTGGCGTCCGCCGAGGCGGCGGGGTGCCCGGTGGTGGCCGTGCCCTCCGTCGTCCCGATCGAGTCGGCGGAGGGCCGGACCGTCGTCCGCTCCCTCGAAGAGGTCGATCTGGAGTTCCTCCGCTCCCGCGTCGGATCCGGTCTCTGAACGGTCGCCGGCGGAGGCTCCCCGGGCACTGCCCGGGGAGTGACCTTTCTCACGCACCGCCCGGTCGACAGAGCCGGGGCCGGTTGTTCAAACCAGGTCCGCAGGGCGCCGGGAGCAGTCTTCTGTCCTGAAGTGTCGGACGGCGTACGAATGCTTCCGGTGCTGCGGAAACGCCGATCCCGCAGGGGCGCCGGCCCTCGCGGGATCGGCTTCCGCGCTCTCCCGGCGCGGCGGAAGTGCGACTACTAATCTCTTCACGCAACCTTCGCCGCAAACCTGTGACCACCGCACCGACGTCGGTATGGTCCCGGGAAAGATCGCACTGCCAGGAGACCTGACGATGAATCGCAAGATCATGGTGTTGCCGGCTGTGGCAGGCTTGCTCGCCCCGCTGCTGGCCGCCTGTGGGGGTACGGGGGGAACCGGCCACTCCGGTGCACCCGTCGTCGTCGGAGCCACTGACCAGTTCGTGATGACCGATGACACCCCGGCGCCCTTCGACCCGGCGCTTGCCTACGAGACCAGTGCCTGGAACATCCTCCGCAACACCTTCCAGAGCCTTATGGCGCTGCCGCGTTCGGGCGGCGAGCCGGTACCGGACGCGGCGAGTCAGTGCCGCTTCACCGACAGCCGGAGCGAGCAGTTCCGTTGCACGCTGCGCAAGGGGATGAAGTTCGCCAACGGCCACAGCCTCACGTCCGAGGACGTGAAGTTCTCCATCGACCGGACCCTCCGGATCAAGAACCCCAACGGCCCCTCCTCGCTGCTGTCCGGCATCGACACCGTCGAGACGCCGAGCGACACCGTGGTCGTCTTCCACCTCAAGAAGCCGGACGCCACCTTCCCGCACAAGCTGGCGACGCCCGCCGCCGCGATCGTCGACAGCGAGGTCTACGACGGGAAGTCGCTCCGCGAGGGCTTCGAGATCGACGGCTCGGGTCCCTACCAGGTGGACATCAAGGAGCAGAACGGGCGGGTGCAGTCCGCTGTCTTCACCAGGAACCCGCATTACAAGGGCCACTTGAGAGTTAAGAACGACCAGGTCGAGATGCGGTTCATGGCGGACGGCAACGCGCTGGAGAAGGCGCTGCGCACAGGCGGCATCGACCTGATGACACGACTGTCGCCCGAGCAGATAGCCAGGCTCGAGAAGGGTGACGACAACATCGAGCTGACCGAGATGCCCAGCCAGGAGATCCGCTACCTCGTCTTCGACACGGAGGGCCCCTCGGTGGGCAGCAAGGCCGTCCGCCAGGCGATAGCCCAGACCATCGACCGGCAGGCCATCGTCCGCGACGTGTACAAGCGCACCGTCGAACCGCTCTACTCGCTCGTCCCCTCCAGCGTCAGCGCCCATCTGAACTCGTTCTTCAACAAGTACGGGGAGCCGGACCCGGCGAGCGCCCGCCGGACCCTGCGCGACGCCGGTGTCACCACCCCGGTGAAGATCAAGCTGAACTACACCCTCGACCACTACGGCCCGGCCACCGCCGAGGAGTTCGAGGGGATCAAGGAGCAGTTGAACGACACCGGCCTCTTCGACGTGGACGTGCAGGGGGCCGACTGGGAGAAGTTCCGCCCTGCCCAGAGCCAGGGCAAGTACGAGGTCTACGGTATGGGCTGGTTCCCCGACTTCCCGGACGCCGACAACTTCATCGCACCGTTCCTCGTCAAGGAGAACGTCCTCGGCTCGCCTTACCACAACACGCTGATCAGCGACACTCTGATCCCGCAGACCCGTCAGGCCACCCAGCGCACCGCGGCGGTCGAGTACTTCGAGCGGATCCAGAACATCGTCGCCGACGACGTCCCGGTGCTTCCGGTGTGGCAGGGCAAGCAGTACGTCGCCGCGCGCGACGACGTCACGGGCGTGGAATGGGCGCTCAACTCCTCGTCGGTGCTCCAGTTGTGGGAACTCGGTCGCGTCAGGTAAGCCGGGCCGACGCCGCCTCCGGAGGAGGCCGGCGCGTTACGAGAAAAGTGTGAGGGAACGTGCGCGTGAGGAAACGTCACCAGCTACTGGCCGTCCCGCTCGGGATCGGCCTCGCGGCTGGGCTGCTCGCCGGATGCGGCGACGGTGACTCGGACGAGGCGGGCAGCGGAGAGTCGTTGGTCATGGGGGTGAGCGACGAGATCATCTCCCTGGACCCGGCCGCCGGCTACGACCCGGGCTCGTGGCTGGTGTTCGACAACGTCTTCCAGTCGCTGCTGAGTTTCCCGCGCGGCGGTACGACGCCCGAGCCCGACGCGGCGGAGCGCTGCGGCTTCCAGGACAGCAGCAGCAAGGTCTACCGCTGCACGCTCAAGAGCGGGCTGAAGTTCAGCAACGGCAACAAGCTGACCTCCGAGGACGTCGCCTTCTCGTTCCGCCGGACTACGAAGATCGACGACGACAACGGCCCGGCGGTGATGCTGACCTCGATCGACAGGATCGAGACCCCGGACCCGCGGACGGTGATCTTCGAGCTCAAACACTCCGACGCCACCTTCCCGAAGAAGATAGCCTCCGGTGCCGGCTCGATCGTCGACCACCGGGAGTACCGGATGGACAAGCTGCGCGACGACGGCAAGGTCGTGGGATCCGGGGTCTACACACTGGACCACTACGACCCCCGGAAAGAGGCCCGGTTCTCCGTCAACTCCGGATACAAGGGACCGGCCCGGGTCAAGAACACGGGGCTGACGATGCGGTTCTTCAAGGGGGACCAGCAGGCCCTCAAGAAGGCCGTGCAGGAGGGCGACGTCGACTTCGCCTACCGGGGCCTGGCGATGGAGGACATCGCCGAGCTCGACAGCGGAAGGGCCGCGGGGGAGAACGGGCTGGAGCTCTACGTGGGCAGCAGCGCCGAGGTCCAGCACCTGGTCTTCAACATGAAGGACCCGATCATCGGAAAGAAGGGCGTGCGCAAGGCCATCGCCCACCTGGTGGACCGCAGCGCCCTGGTACGGGACGTGTACAAGCGCACCACCGAGCCGCTCTACTCGATCATCCCCGCCGGCATCGTCGGGCACAACACCGCCTTCTTCGACCTCTACGGCGACCGGCCGCAGCGAGACAAGGCCGAGGCGGCCCTCCGTGAGGCCGGTATCGACGGCAAGCTCAAGCTCACCCTCTGGGGGACCCCGGTCCGCTACGGCTCGGGGACCATCCCCGGACTGGAGGAACTGGCGCAGCAGCTCAACGCCAGCGGCCTGTTCGACGCCAAGGTGGAGAGCGTGCCGCTGGACGAGTACGAGAAGGGCATAGCCGCCGGAGAGTACGGCGTCTACGTCAAGGGCTGGGTCCCCGACTACCCGGACCCGGACAACTTCACCGCCCCGTTCTTCGGCGAAGAGAACGTGCTCTCCAACAACTACGAGTCCGCGGACATCACCCGGAAGCTGATCCCCGAGACCGCGGCGGAGAGCAACCGGTCGGCCACCGCGCAGACCTTCGCCAAGCTTCAGAACGTCGTCGCCGAGGACCTGCCGATCCTCCCGCTCTGGCAGGGCAAGCAGTACGCGGTGGCCCGCAGCGACGTCAAGGGGCTGGAGTGGACCCTCGACGCCTCGACGGTGTTCCGTGCCTGGGAGCTCAGCAGGGGATCGGCGGGCTGACCCGTCGAACCCGGGGCGGCCCGGGGCGCGATCACCGCGCCCCGGGCCGCACCAGTCCGCTCTCGTAGGCGTAGACCGCGGCCTGCACCCGGTCGCGCAGCCCCAGCTTGGTCAGCACATGGCCGACGTGGGTCTTGACGGTCGTCTCGCTGACGAACAGATCCGCGGCGATCTCGGCGTTGGACAGACCGCGTGCCACCAGCTTCAACACCTCCACCTCACGTTCCGTGAGGGTGTGGAGGGAGTCCGGCAGCGGTTCCGCGCCGGACGGCAGCTGACCGGCGTACTTGTCCAGCAGCCGACGGGTGATGCTCGGCGCGAGCATCGCCTCGCCGGCGGCGACGACCCGGATCGCCTGCACCAGCTCGGTGGCGGGCGCGTCCTTCAGCAGGAAGCCGCTGGCTCCGGCGCGCAGCGCCTCCACCACGTACTCGTCCAGGTCGAAGGTGGTCAGCACCAGCACCTTCGCTGGCCCGTCCCGGCCCGGGCCGGTGATCTGCCGGGTCGCCTCGACACCGTCCATCCGGGGCATGCGGATGTCCATCAGCACCACGTCGGGCTGCAGCGCGCGAACCTGGTCGAGCGCCTGCAGGCCGTCGCCCGCCTCGCCCACCACGGCGAGATCCACCTCGGCCTCCAGGATCATCCGGAAACCAGTGCGCAGCAGCGGCTGGTCGTCGACCAGAAGAACGCGGATGGCCACGGGGCACTCCTTTGTTAGACCGGCCCCATTCTGCCTGGAGTTTCGACGGCCTCGGCCCCGGGGACCGCGGCTGGCGAGAGCTTCGCCGGAGCCGGGAGCGGTGCGTCCGCCGGCTGCTCGCCCCGGCCGTCCGGACCGCTCTGACCGCCTCCGTCGGCGGGGGCCGGGACGCCGGCCGACCGCGGGGCGGCGAGCGTGGCCAGCGGGTAGGGCGGAGGGGTCCCGCCGAACTCGGGGCAGACCGCCTGGTGATCGCACCACTGGCACAGCTTCCCGGGCCGCGGCCGCCAGTCCCCGCTCTCGGTGGCCCTTCGGATCGCCTCCCACAGGGCGAGCAGCTTCCGCTCCACCGAGCGCAGCTCGGACTCCTCCGGGTCGTAGGTGAGGACATCGCCACTGCCCAGGTACACCAGCTGCAGGCGCCGCGGGACGGCGCCGCGCAACCGCCACAGCACCAGTGCGTAGAACTTCATCTGGAAGAGCGCCTGCTGGGCGTACTCCGGGCGTGGAGCCTTCCCCGTCTTGTAGTCGACGATCCGCACCTCACCACCGGGAGCGATGTCCACGCGGTCGATGATCCCGCGCAGCTTCAGGCCCGACTCGAGTGTGGTCTCCACGAACAGCTCCCGCTCGGCCGGCTCGAGCCGGGCCGGATCCTCCAGCGAGAACCACCGCTCGACCAGCCGTTCCGCCTCGCCGAGCCAACGCGCCAGCCGCTGGGCGTCGGCCGTTCCGGTGGTTCCGTCGCCGGTCTCCTCGGCGAAGAGCTCCGCGAGCTCGGGCTTGGCCGACAGCAGCCGCTCCCACTCGGAGCCGACCAGCGACCGGGCCCTGGGGGCGGTCCGCTCAGCGGCCGGGGCGTCGAAGAGCCGCTCCAGCACGGCGTGCACCAGAGTGCCCCGGATCGCCGCCTCACTCGGTTTCTCCGGCAGCCGGTCGATCACCCGGAAGCGGTAGAGGAGCGGGCAGGTCATGAAATCGGCCGCACGAGACGGCGACAGCGACCGCGGCGGCGCTGGGGCATGGCCGCCGCGGCTCTCGGCGGCGCCACGGGACGGGCGGTTTCCGGTGCTGGTTCCCATGGCGCACGACCCTACGGCCCTGGAATGACATTCGTCCGCATACCATCGAACCGAACGCTCGCTCCGCCCGATCCAGGACCGTGGTCACCGGGTGCGAGGACCGATCGCGACGAGAGGAAACCGTGGACGACAGCGGCGACGGCGGAAAGCCGCACTCCGGCGACGGGGGAGAGGGCGGTTCCCAGCAGGAGCCCCCCGGAGAGCGCCGGCCGGAGGACCAGCGGCCGAGGGGCGGCGGCATCCTGATGGGTCGTCCCTTCGGCGTGCCGGTATACGTCGCCCCCAGTTGGTTCCTGGTGGCCGCCCTCATCACCTGGGTCTTCGGCGCCCAGCTGGAGCGAGTGCTTCCGCAACTCGGCAACCTCCGCTACCTCGTCTCCCTCTTCTTCGCGGTGGCGTTCTACGCCTCGGTGCTCGTGCACGAGCTGGCCCACACCGTCGTGGCGCTCCACTACCGGCTGCCGGTGCGCCGCATCCAGCTCCAGTTCTTCGGCGGGGTCTCGGAGATCGAGAAGGAGACCGAGCGCCCCGGCCGGGAGTTCCTCCTGGCCTTCGTCGGGCCGCTGCTCTCCCTGGTGCTGGCCGGCCTGTTCTACCTCGGTATGCAGGCGGTCAAACCGGGGACGGTACCCGGGGTGCTGCTCACCGGCCTGATGGCCTCCAACCTCATCGTCGCCGTCTTCAACCTGCTGCCCGGACTGCCGCTCGACGGCGGCCGGATGCTCCGCGCCGTGGTCTGGAAGCTCACCGGCAAGCCGATGGCCGGCACCGTGGCCGCGGCCTGGGCCGGCCGCGCGCTCGCCGTCGCCGTGCTCATCGGCATCCCGCTGTTCACCCGCAGCGGCACCCGGGCGACCGGCTTCGACACCGTCTTCGACGCGCTGCTCGCCGCCATCCTGGCCGCGATCATCTGGACCGGCGCGGGCAACAGCCTGCGGATGGCCCGGCTCCGCGAGCACCTCCCCGAGCTGCGGGCCCGCGCCCTCACCCGGCGCGCGGTTCCCGTGCCACCCGACACCCCGCTCTCCGAAGCGCTGCGGAGGGCCAACGAAGTGGGCGCCCGGGCGCTGGTCGTCGTCGACGGCGAGGGTGTGCCCACCGCCCTGGTCCGGGAGGCCGCCATCGTCGGCATCCCGCAGCACCGCCGGCCCTGGGTGGCGGTGAGCACCCTGGCCCAGGAGCTCAAGCCGGGGATGCGGGTCTCCGCCGAGCTCGCCGGTGAGGAACTGCTGGAGAGGCTCCGAACCACCCCCGCGACCGAGTACCTCGTGGTGGAGGAGACCGGGGAGATCTACGGAGTGCTCTCCACCGCGGATGTCGAACGCGCGTTCGTCGCCGCGATGTCCCGACCACGCTCCTGAGGCCCGGCCGACGGGAGACGGCTGCCCGTCGGAGGGGCGGCGCGGGCCCCAGCGGCCGGTTTCCCCGGGGGCCGCTCCCCGGGCCAACGGCGGCCCCGAGCGCGGGTAGGCTGGGGCGCATGTCCGAACCGACCGGTGCCGCCCGCCGTCGCGGGCCCTTCCAGGTCGGGGACCAGGTCCAGCTCACCGACCCCAAGGGACGCCACTACACGTTCACGCTCGAAGCCGGGAAGAGCTTCCACACCCACAAGGGTGCCTTCCCGCACGACGAGCTGATCGGCGCTCCCGAGGGAAGTGTTGTCCGTACCACGGGAAACGTCGCGTACCTCGCGCTGCGCCCCCTGCTCCCCGACTACGTACTGTCCATGCCCCGCGGGGCCGCCGTGGTCTACCCCAAGGACGCGGGGCAGATCCTGGCCATGGCCGATATCTTCCCCGGGGCCCGGGTGGTGGAGGCCGGGGTCGGCTCCGGCTCGCTCAGCGCCTTCCTGCTGCGGGCCATCGGCGACCAGGGCATGCTGCACTCCTACGAGCGGCGCGCGGACTTCGCGGAGATCGCCGCCCAGAACGTCCAGAGGTACTTCGGGGCCGAGCACCCCGCCTGGCAGCTCACCGTCGGGGATCTGCAGGACAACCTCTCCGACACCGACGTCGACCGGGTGATCCTCGACATGCTCGCCCCCTGGGAGTGCCTGGAGGCGGTCTCGAAGGCCCTCGTGCCCGGCGGCATCCTCTGCGCCTACGTCGCGACGACCACCCAACTGGCGCGTACCGTCGAGGCGATCCGCGAGCACGGCACCTTCAACGAGCCGACCGCCTGGGAGACGATGCTCCGCACCTGGCACGTCGAGGGACTGGCCGTCAGACCGGACCACCGGATGGTCGGCCACACCGGTTTCCTGCTCACCTCCCGCCGACTCGCCGACGGCGTGGAGCCGCCGCTGCGCAGGCGGCGCCCGGCCAAGGGCGCCTACGGTGAGGACTACGTCCCGGCCGGTGGAGCCCGCTCCGCCCGGTCGGCGGACGACGCCGACCGTCGGGGCTGAGCCCCGCCGCGGTGTCCCCACGCCGCCCCGGCCAACACTTCCCTTCCCGCCGCCGGCCCGATCCCCGGGCCGGCGGCGGAGCCGTTCGAGGGACGGCGACACGGCGGCGGCGTAGCGGCCGTTCCGGCGCGGTGTGAGATGTGGCACCATGCTGGCCACCCCCTCCAGCTCCGCAATCCTCAGGAGACATCCCGCGTGCAGCCCTCGGCAGGCTCGGCGACTCCCCGCCCGGCCCATCCGGCCCCTCATCCGCACCCGGCCCGCTGGCAGTCGCGTCCCGTGCACTGGCTCTCCACCGCCGTGGCGCTCGCGGCCGTGCTCGGCGGAACGGCCCTGCTCCAACCGGCCGCCGCCACCGCCGAACAGACGGCCGCGGCGGCGCGACCCCCGGCCGACGCCCCGCCGGCCGCCGGCCCCGATCCGGCGACGGCGGACTACCCACTGGACTGCGGATCACGGAAGGTCGGCGTGGCGGTGGTCCGCGAGGGCTCCTCGGACTTCGACGGCGACGGCCGCGTCGAGACCGCGGCGGTGGTGCGCTGCGACGCCGGCGTCGGCACCCCGCCGAGCGGGCTCTACGTGCTCGCGCACCCGGCGGACGGAGGGAAGGAGCCGCGGATCGTGGAGACCCTCCTGGACCCGCAGGAGTCGATCAGTGTGACGGAGTTCGCCGTCAGCGGGCGCACCATCACCGCGACCCTGGTCGGCTACTCCTCGGAGGACGTGCCACGCTGCTGTCCGGACCAGGAGCGCCGGGTCAAGTGGGAGTGGAGGGACGGCAAGTTCGTCCTCACCGCGCTCCCCGTGGCCGGGAGCGTCTGAGACCCGCCCGGCCGCCCGGGGCTCACTCGGCGTCCGGGCCGTAGACCTCCACCCGGTCCGAGACCCGCCGCACGTGGATGCAGTCGCCCGGGCACTCCCTGGCCGAGTCCACCACGTCCCGCAGGAGCGGGAGCGGCACCGGGGTGGTGGCGCCGGGCTCCGTGAGGAGCTCGTCCTCGTGGTCCTTCACGTAGGCCAGTCCGTCGATGTCGAGTTCGAAGACGTCGGGGGCGTACTGCGCACAGATACCGTCACCGGTGCACAGGTCCTGGTCGATCCAGACCTCCAGGGCGTCGGTCGCCGCCGTGCCGGCGTCGCCGCCCTGGCTCGCCTCTTGCCGCGTGGTCATCTCGCCTGCCGTTCCTGACGGGGGTGGACGCAAAGGAAGCCAGCCCGGACGGATGTTGACGGACCCGACGATACAGCCGGCCGCTTTCCGACGCCGCTGGGTGGGTATTCCTGACATAGGGAGGGCGCAAGGGTGAAGATCGGACACACCTCGACCGTCTTTGTGATCTAGGGGTTTCAACCCGGACCCACCCAGGTAGGGTCAGGAAGCGTCCAGCTCCCCTTGGAGGAGGTGAGGACCGTGGCAGCCCACGACGACGAAAGCAACCGCGGCATCCGGCCGGGGCGGGGGCCCGAGGACCCCGCCGGGCAGGTTGCCTATCTCGAGCAGGAGATCGCCGTCCTGCGACGTAAGCTCGCCGACTCTCCGCGGCACACGAGGATTCTCGAAGAGCGGATCGTCGAGTTGCAGACCAATCTCGCCGGTGTCTCCGCTCAGAACGAGCGGTTGACCACCACGCTCCGCGAGGCCCGCGACCAGATCGTGGCGCTCAAGGAGGAGGTCGACCGGCTGGCGCAGCCCCCGGCCGGCTTCGGCGTCTTCCTGCAGGCCAACGATGACGACACGGTCGATATCTTCACCGGCGGCCGGAAACTCCGCGTGAACGTCAGCCCCGACGTCGAGGCCGACAAGCTGCGCCGCGGGCAGGAGGTCATGCTCAACGAGGCCCTCAACGTCGTTGAGGCCATGGAGTTCGAGCGCGCCGGCGACATCGTCACCCTCAAGGAGATCCTCGAGGACGGCGAACGGGCCCTGGTGCTCGGGCACGCCGACGAGGAACGGGTGGTGCGACTCGCCGAACCGCTGATGGGGCAGACCATCCGCGCCGGCGACGCCCTCCTGCTCGAACCCCGCTCCGGCTACGTCTACGAGGTCGTACCGAAGAGCGAGGTGGAGGAGCTCGTACTGGAAGAGGTTCCGGACATCGACTACGAGCGGATCGGCGGTCTGGGGAACCAGATCGAGCTGATCCGCGACGCGGTCGAGCTTCCGTATCTCTACCCCGAGCTGTTCCAGGAGCACGAGCTGCGCCCGCCGAAGGGGGTGCTGCTCTACGGGCCGCCCGGCTGCGGCAAGACGCTGATCGCCAAGGCGGTGGCCAACTCGCTGGCCAAGAAGGTCGCCGAAGTGACGGGCCAGCCGGCGGGGAAGAGCTACTTCCTCAACATCAAGGGCCCCGAGCTGCTCAACAAGTACGTCGGCGAGACCGAGCGGCACATCCGCCTGGTCTTCCAGCGTGCCCGGGAGAAGGCGAGCGAAGGCACTCCGGTCATCGTCTTCTTCGACGAGATGGAGTCGCTCTTCCGCACCCGCGGGTCCGGGGTGAGCTCCGACGTGGAGAACACCATCGTGCCGCAGCTGCTCGCCGAGATCGACGGGGTGGAGGGGCTGGAGAACGTCATCGTCATCGGCGCCTCCAACCGCGAGGACATGATCGACCCGGCGATCCTGCGGCCCGGCAGGCTCGACGTCAAGATCAAGATCGAGCGGCCGGACGCGGAGGCGGCGAAGGACATCTTCGCCAAGTACCTGAAGTCCTCGCTCCCGCTGCACGCGGATGACCTCGCCGAACACAAGGGCTCGCCGGAGTCCGCGGTCGAGGGCATGATCCAGTCCGTGGTCGAGCAGATGTACGCGGAGTCGGAGGAGAACCGCTTCCTGGAGGTCACCTACGCCAACGGTGACAAGGAAGTCCTCTACTTCAAGGACTTCAACTCCGGAGCGATGATCCAGAACATCGTGGACCGGGCGAAGAAGATGGCCATCAAGGCCTTTCTCGACCACAAGCAGAAGGGCATTCGGGTCTCCCACCTCCTCGCCGCCTGTGTGGACGAGTTCAAGGAGAACGAGGACCTTCCGAACACCACCAACCCGGACGACTGGGCGCGTATCTCCGGTAAGAAGGGCGAGCGCATCGTGTTCATCCGGACACTGGTCACCGGAAAGCAGGGCACGGACACCGGCCGATCGATCGACACGGTGGCCAATACCGGCCAGTACCTCTGACCACCGCCGGCTGCGGACGTCCCTCCCCACCACGCAGAGGGGAGGAAGGCGTCCGCAGCCGGCTCTTTTGCCCGACCGACCGTCCGCCCGGACACGGGTCCGGCGGGCAGAGGTATGGATGCGGACCGGGACAAAGATTGAAATGATCTCCACGGTGCCGCAGAGGCGTGGCAGGCTCTCCGGTACCACGGAGCCGCCTGGCGCGGGACCACCGCGGCGTTGCGGACGCAGCGGTACTTGAGCACCGACCCGTCCGGGTCCGGGGCCGGCAAGGAGGGCCGCATGACCGTACGGCGAGTAATGGGAATCGAGACGGAGTACGGGATCTCCGTTCCGGGGCACCCGAACGCCAATGCCATGCTCAGCTCGTCCCAGATCGTCAACGCCTATGCGGCGGCGATGCTCCGGGCACGCCGTGCCCGCTGGGACTTCGAGGAGGAGAACCCGCTGCGGGACGCCCGCGGTTTCGATCTGGCGCGGGAATCCGCGGACGCGAGCCAGCTCACGGACGAGGACATCGGCCTGGCCAACCTCATCCTCACCAACGGTGCCCGGCTGTACGTCGACCACGCCCACCCGGAGTACAGCGCCCCGGAGACCACCAACCCCCGCGACGCCCTGCGCTGGGACAAGGCCGGGGAACGGATCATGGCCGCGGCCGCCGAGTACGCCGCCGAACTCCCCGGCGGCCAGCCGATCCACCTCTACAAGAACAATACCGACAACAAGGGCGCCTCCTACGGCACGCACGAGAACTACCTGATGAAGCGGGAGACGCCGTTCTCCGACATCGTGCGGCACCTGACGCCGTTCTTCGTCTCCCGGCAGGTGGTCACCGGCGCCGGCCGAGTCGGGATCGGACAGGACGGGCAGGCGCACGGCTTCCAGCTGAGCCAGCGGGCCGACTACTTCGAGGTCGAGGTGGGTCTGGAGACCACACTCAAACGGCCCATCATCAACACCCGGGACGAACCGCACGCAGACGCGGAACGGTACCGCAGGCTCCACGTCATCATCGGGGACGCCAACCTCTCCGAGGTCTCCACCTACCTCAAACTGGGCACCACCGCCCTGGTGCTCTCCATGATCGAGGACGGCTTCATCGCCGTGGACCTCGCGGTGGAGCAACCGGTGCGCACGCTGCACCGGGTCTCGCACGACCCCTCGCTGGCCCAGCTCATCACGCTCCGCAGCGGCCGCACGCTCACCGCGGTGCAGCTCCAGATGGAGTACTGCGAACTGGCCCGGAAGTACGTCGAGAACCGCTTCGGCATGGACGCCGACGAGCAGACCAAGGACGTCCTCAGCCGCTGGGAGGAGGTGCTGAACCGGCTGGAGACCGATCCGATGGGGCTCTCCGGGCAACTGGACTGGGTCGCGAAGCTGGAGCTCCTGGAGGGCTACCGGCGGCGGGACGGCCTGGACTGGGACGCCGCCCGGTTGGCGCTGGTGGACCTCCAGTACGCCGACGTCCGCCCCGAAAAGGGCCTCTACAACCGCCTGGTGGCCCGCGGGAAGATGGAGCGGCTGTTGGAGGAGCCCGAGGTCGAGTCGGCCCGGACGGAGCCCCCGGAGGACACCAGGGCGTACTTCCGGGGACGCTGCCTGGACAAGTACGCGGACGACGTGGCCGCCGCCTCCTGGGACTCGGTCATCTTCGACCTTCCGGGGCGCGACTCACTGCAACGGGTGCCGACCCTGGAGCCGCTGCGCGGCACCCGCAGCCACGTGCAGCAGCTCCTGGACCGGTGCGAAACGGCCGAGGAACTGGTCCGGGTGCTCTCCGGGGGCTGAAACGGCCGGGAAGCGGGAATCATCGAGATGGCTCCCGGGCGTTACAGCAAGTACAGAGCCGATGTCGGACCCCGGCTGTAGGGTCTGATCTTGTACGTCCAACCGAGCGGGGTGAGGTACATGGCGACCAAGGACACCGGCGGCAGTCAGCAGAAGGCCACGCGCTCCACCGAGGAGGTGGAGGAGACGGCGCAGGACACCCAGGGCTCCGAAAGCCTCAAGGAGCGGCAGGAGAAGCTGGACGACGACGTGGACTCCGTTCTGGACGAGATCGACGACGTTCTCGAGGAGAACGCCGAGGACTTCGTCCGGTCGTTCGTCCAGAAGGGCGGAGAGTAGGGACGGCCGAGTGTCGCCCCCCGGCTCCGGAAGCCCGGGCCGGGGGGCGGTACCCGGAGACCTTCACGGGTAGGGTCCATGCGGATCCCAAGATCGACCGTTGGAAGGATATGCGTGGAAGCCAACACTCGTAGCACCGGGCGTCTACCGGCCGCCTTCCTGACCCCCGGCTCCTCGTCGTTCATGGACTTCCTGTCCGTGCACGCGCCGGAGGTCCTCCCGGGCAACCGACAGTTGCCGCCGGTGCACGGAGCAGTCGAGGCGCCGCACGGCACCACCATCGTCGCGGCGACCTTCCCCGGCGGCGTGGTGCTCGCCGGTGACCGCCGGGCGACCATGGGCAACGTCATCGCACAGCGCGACATCGAGAAGGTCTTCCCGGCCGACGAGTACTCCGCGGTCGGCATCGCCGGCACCGCTGGTCTCGCCGTCGAGATGGTCAAGCTCTTCCAGCTGGAACTGGAGCACTTCGAGAAGGTCGAGGGCGCCCAGCTGTCCCTGGAGGGCAAGGCCAACCGGCTCTCCACGATGATCCGGGGCAACCTCGGCATGGCGCTCCAGGGGCTGGCGATCGTCCCCCTGTTCGCCGGCTGGGACGTGGACCGGGAGAAGGGCCGCATCTTCAGCTACGACGTGACCGGCGGTCGTTCGGAGGAGCTGGGGTTCGCGAGCAGCGGCTCCGGTTCGGTCTTCGCCCGCGGTGCGCTGAAGAAGCTGTACCGGGAGGACCTCACCGAACGGCAGGCGACGACGCTCGTCGTCCAGGCGCTCTACGACGCCGCGGACGACGACTCGGCGACCGGTGGCCCGGACCTGGCCCGTCGGATCTACCCGCTGGTCACCGTCATCACCGCGGAGGGTTTCCGCAGGCTCTCGGAGCCGGAGTCCTCAGAGATCGCCCGCGAGGTCCACGAACGGCGGATGGCGGAGCCGGACGGTCCGCGGGCCGCCCTGCTCTGAGGGCCGGGAGCCGGGGAAGCCAATGCACGTGTCACTGTCACAGACGGAAAGGGACGGATAGCCGGTGTCCACGCCGTTCTATGTCTCACCCCAGCAGGCCATGGCCGACCGGGCCGAGTACGCCCGGAAGGGCATCGCACGCGGCCGCAGCGTGGTCGTCCTGCAGTACGTCGACGGCGTCGTCTTCGTCGCCGAGAACCCGTCCCGCGCTCTGCACAAGGTCAGCGAGATCTACGACCGGATCGCCTTCGCGGCGGTGGGCAAGTACAACGAGTTCGAGAACCTCCGGATCGGAGGTGTCCGATACGCCGACCTACGGGGCTACACCTACGACCGTGGCGACGTGACGGCCCGCGGCCTGGCCAACGTCTACGCCCAGACGCTGGGCACCATCTTCTCCAGCGCCGCGGAGAAGCCCTACGAGGTCGAACTGATCGTCGCCGAAGTGGGGGAGGGGCCGGAGGACGACCAGATCTACCGGCTGCCGCACGACGGCTCCATCGTGGACGAGCACGGCTCGGTCGCGGTCGGCGGCAACGCCGATCAGATCAGCAGCTACCTCGGCCAGCGCCACCGGGACGGGATGACCCTGGCCGAGGCGCTCAAGCTGGCGGTGGACTCCCTGGCCCGGGACAGCAACGGCGGGGAGCGAAGCCTCTCCGCCGAGCAGCTGGAGGTCGCCGTACTGGACCGCACCCGTCCGCAGAAGCGCAAGTTCAAGCGGGTACTGGGGAGCCAGCTGTCCCGGCTCCTGGAAGAGACCGCGCAGGACGCCGACTCGGGGTCGGAGCCGGCAGAGAAGACCGACGGGGGCGACGGGGACTCCGAAGCGTAGCGGCCGGGACCGGCGCCGTGGGGGAGGCCGCCGGGAGCCCCTGACCGCAGGGCCGCCCGATCCACGTGCTCTCATTGGTGCTGGGCGGGCACCGGTTCCCCGCCCGGCCGCACCATGCCGTGCACCCGTCCGATCGGCCGCCGTGAGCGGGCCGCCCCCGGGCGCAGGAGCTGAGCAGTCGGCGATCCCGAGGCGAGGGGGTGGTGGCGGTGGGCTACCTGGAACTGCTGCGGACCCGGCATGCGGCGCGCCTGCTGCTCGGGACGCTGCTGGGTCGGATGCCGAACGCCACGGCCGCCATCGCCATCGTGCTGTTCACCCGGGCCGAGGGGGGCAGCTACTCGCTCGCCGGTGTGCTCTCGGCCGTCTACGGCGTGTCCAACGCCGTCGGCCAGCCCCTGCTCGGGCGGGCCGTCGACCTGTACGGCCAACCGCGGGTCATGCTGCCCTCCGCCTTCCTGTCCGCCCTGGGCATGGCCGTCTTCGCCGTCGCGGGGCTGGATCCGCTGCCGCTGGCCTACGCCGCCATGGTGGTGGCCGGCCTCTGCACCCCGCCGCTGGAGGGAGGGCTGCGGGCGCTCTGGCCGAGCGTGCTGGGGCGCACCGACCGGGTGCAGACCGCCTACGCCCTGGACGCGGTGGCCCAGGAGGTGATGTTCACGGTCGGTCCGCTGCTGCTCACCTTCGCCGTGGCGCTCTGGTCGGAGGCCACGGCGCTGCTGGTGGTAAACCTCCTGGGGGTGCTGGGGGCGCTGTCGGTCGTCGTCTCGGAGCCCTCGCGCACCTGGCGTTCGGCCCCGCGGGAAGCGCACTGGCTGGGTGCCCTGCGGTCACGCGGACTCCTCGCGCTCCTGGCGGCCTTCTTCTTCGTCGGCACCGCGCTGGGATCGATCACGGTGGCGGCGATCGCCTACGCCGACGACCACGGCGGGCAGGACCTGGTCTACGGCCTGCTGATGGCCGCGCTCGGGTTCGGTGCGCTGGTCGGCGGGGTGGCCTACGGGGCCGTGCGGTGGGCCGGCCGTGCGGAGGCGCGGCTCCGGGTGATCGTCGCCCTGCTCGCGCTCTGCTACCTGCCGTTGGCGCTGACCCCGGGGGTGGCCGCGATGACCGTGCTCGCCGCGGTCGCGGGGGTCTTCCTCGCCCCGGCCATCGCTTGCGCCTTCGTCGTCGTCGACCGCCACGCGCCCCGGGGGACCGTGACCGAGGCCTTCTCCTGGCTGGTGACCTCCTTCGGCGTGGGGGCGGCGGTGGGTACCGCCGGCGCCGGACCGGCCCTGGAAAACGCCGGCACCACGGCGGGATTCCTGGTCGCCGGGGCCGGTGGGGCCGCGGCGCTGCTGGTGCTGCTGATGACGGCGAAGGCCTTCGAAATCGCGAGTGACAACCCGACCATTGAGGCGGTTGTTGAAAACCTGCCGGAAAATGATCGAAACGGTACGGCGGAACCCGGTTTCAGAGCAGGCCAACAAGCGTAATGTTCAGTCATGGACCGCCGCATTTTCGGGCTGGAGAACGAGTACGGCGTCACTTGCACTTTCAGGGGACAGCGCCGACTGTCGCCTGACGAAGTGGCGCGCTACCTCTTCCGCCGTGTCGTTTCCTGGGGCCGCAGCAGCAACGTCTTCCTGCGGAACGGCGCCCGCCTCTACCTCGATGTCGGCTCGCATCCGGAATATGCGACCCCTGAATGTGACAACGTGATCGAGCTCGTGACCCACGACAAGTCCGGGGAGCGAATCCTCGAAGGACTTCAGGTCGACGCCGAAAGACGCCTGCACGAGGAGGGCATCGCGGGCGACGTCTACCTCTTCAAGAACAACACCGACTCGGCGGGCAACTCCTACGGCTGCCACGAGAACTACCTCGTGGCCCGGCACGGGGAGTTCTCCCGGCTCGCCGACATCCTCATCCCGTTCCTCGTCACCCGACAGCTGATCTGCGGTGCGGGCAAGGTGCTGCAGACACCGCGGGGAGCGGTCTACTGCGTCAGCCAGCGCGCGGAGCACATCTGGGAGGGCGTCAGCTCGGCGACCACCCGCTCCCGCCCCATCATCAACACCCGAGACGAGCCGCACGCGGACGCCGAACGCTACCGGCGGCTCCATGTGATCGTCGGGGACTCCAACATGTCCGAGACGACGATGCTGCTCAAGGTCGGCGCCACCGACCTCGTGCTCCGCATGATCGAGGCGGGCACGGTGATGCGAGACCTCACCCTGGAGAACCCGATCCGCGCCATCCGGGAGGTCAGCCACGACACGACCGGCCAGCGCAAGGTGCGGCTGGCCAGCGGGCGCGAGGCGTCCGCCCTGGAGGTGCAGCAGGAGTACTACGAGAAGGCGGTGGACTTCTGCGAGCGGCGCGGTCTCCGCACCGGCACCATCGAGCGGGTGCTGGAACTGTGGGGCCGGAGTCTGGAGGCGATCCGCACCGGCGAGCTGGACAAGATCGACACCGAGATCGACTGGGTGATGAAGTACAAGCTCATCGAGGGCTACCGGGCGAAGAACAACATCACCATGTCGCACCCGCGCATCGCACAGATAGATCTCGCCTATCACGACATCCACCGCCCCCGCGGCCTGTACTACCTCCTGGAGAAGCGCGGTCAGGCGGCGAGGGTCTGCGACGACCTGAGGATCTTCGAGGGGAAGTCCGTCCCTCCGCAGACCACCCGTGCCCGGCTCCGCGGGGACTTCATCCGACGGGCCCAGGAGCAGCGCCGGGACTTCACCGTGGACTGGGTGCACCTCAAGCTCAACGACCAGGCCCAGCGCACGGTGCTGTGCAAGGACCCCTTCCGCTCGGTCGACGAGCGGGTGGAGAAGCTCATCGCCGGTATGTGAGGCGGCCACGGAGGCCGTCGCGCGCCGGGGCGCTCCAGGCCCCGGGCGCGACGGCCTCGACTGCTTTCCGCCGTCTCCCGGGCAGCAGGCCGTAGAGTGGCTTGAACGGTTCGCCAAGGGCTGTCCCGCAATCTCCGGTGGATCAGCGCACGGCGTCAGGCGCGGTGTGTCGCAAAGCGGAGGGACGTTCGGATACTGAGCGTGTCCGGAGGTTCCGACAGCGCGGCGAGGCGTCCTGGCGGTCGTCGTGCGCCCGCCAGGGATTACGGGACAGCGCTTAACCTCCACTAGCCCCAAGTTGGATTGATGTTGAAGACACCCGGGGGACGCCCCCCACGCCCCCGCTCCCACGCGAAGTACGCCCGCCGCCTGGTCGCGGCTCTCACCGTGCCGGTGCTGCTGTTCACGGCCGCCGCCTGCGGGTCCGACGACGACGACAAGGACGCCGCGGTCGCGAAGGTCTCCGGAGAGTTCGGCAAGAAGCCGAAGATCTCGGTGCCCAAGGACGCCGAACCGGCCAGCAAGGCGGTGGTGAGCACCATCACCGAGGGCGACGGCGCCAAGGTCGTCAAGGGCGACTTCGTGCGCATGGACTCCGCCCTGGAGAGCATGAAGGACGGCAAGAACCTCGGCGACAGCTGGGCGACGTCCACCGACAAGAAGGCCCCGCGGCAGCAGATCATCCAGCAGATGGGCCAGCCCGGCGTGCTGCCGTCCGCGGTGGCTGACGCGGTGGTCGGGAAGAAGGTCGGCAGCCGGGTCTCGGTCGAGGGAACCGCTGAGGCGCTCGTCGGCAACCTCGGCCCCGACGCGGCCATCAAGCCGACGGACGGACTGGTGTGGGTGCTGGACGTGGTCGGCGCCAGCAAGGTCGAGAAGGAGGCCGAGGCCAAGGGTGAGCCGGCCAAGCCGGGAGAGGGCATGCCCAAGGTCGAGATCGCGTCGAAGAAGGCCGCGAAGATCACCATTCCCAAGGGCGTGAAGGCTCCCAAGGAGCTGAAGCAGCAGGTACTGAGCAAGGGGGACGGCCCGAAGGTCGAGGCCGGTGACGGGCTGATCGCCCAGTACACCGGTGTGAAGTGGGAGGACGGGGAGAAGTTCGACTCCTCCTGGGACCACGGCGGAGCCACCAGCTTCCAGATCGGCACCGGCGCGGTGGTCGAGGGCTGGGACAAGGCCCTGGTCGGCAAGCGGGTCGGTGACCGGGTGCTGATCGTCATCCCGCCGGAGATGGGCTACGCCAACAACCCGCAGAGCGGCCTCGACAAGAACACGTTGGTGTTCAGCGTCGACATCGTCGGCAAGGTGTGATCGACCTCTGCCAGAATGGCACGGTTGCCGACAAGATCGTTCGTAGGAGCAGTAGTGAGCATCGACAAGCCCGAGGTCGACTTCCCAGGTGGAGAACCCCCCACGGAGCTGCAGATCAGGGACGTCTGGGAGGGGAACGGCCCGGTCGCCAAGGCTGGTGACACGGTCTCCGTGCACTATGTCGGCGTGGCGTTCAGCACCGGCGAGGAGTTCGACGCGAGCTGGAACCGTGGTACACCGCTCCGCTTCCAGCTGGGCGTCGGCCAGGTCATCACCGGCTGGGACCAGGGCGTCCAGGGTATGAAGGTCGGTGGCCGGCGCGAGCTGACCATCCCCGCCCACCTCGCCTACGGGGACCGGGGAGCCGGGGGCGGCCGAATCAAGCCGGGAGAGACGCTGATCTTCGTCTGCGATCTGGTCTCCGTCTGATCGACGCCTCCCGTGGGCGTCGGCCGGCAGACGGCCGGTCGCGGGCAGACCGGGCCGAGGGCCCCTGGAGCGCTTCTCCAGGGGCCCTCGGCTTTGGCCGGGAAGGGCCCGTAGCGGTACGGTCAGCGACTGGGGGAGCGCGACGAGAGAGGGCGTTGATGGCGATTGCCAAGGCCGAGCGGCTGATGAACCTCGCGCTGTGCCTGCTCGGGACCCGCCGCCCGCTCAGCAAGCGCGAACTGCGTGGCTCCATCGAGGCCTACCTCCAGGTCGAGGAAGGCAACGAGGACGCCTTCAACCGGATGTTCGAGCGGGACAAGGACGACCTGCGCGAACTCGGACTGGTCATCGAGACCGTCGAGGGCGCCGACGGTGAGATCGGCTACCTCGCTCGCCGCGACAGCAACCGTCTGCCACCGGTGGCCCTGGAGGTCGAGGAGGCCGCCGCCCTCGGCCTGGCGGCAAAGGTGTGGCAGCACGCCCGGCTCGCCGGCGCCGCCAGCGGGGCGCTCCAGAAGCTGCGCGCCGCCGGTATGCCGCTCGCCGAGGACCCGCACCAGGAGCACAGCGCCCTGGAGCCGAGGATTCCGGCCCGGGAGTCGGCCTTCGAACCGCTGATGCTCGCCTGCCGCGACCGCCGACCGGTCACTTTCGACTACCGCAAGGCCACCGCGGCCCATCCGGAGACCCGTCAGGTCGAGCCCTGGACGCTGGAGTGCTGGCGGGGCCACTGGTATCTGGCCGGATGGGACCGCGACCGCGGGGACGAACGGGTCTTCCGTCTCTCCCGGATCACCGGCCGGGTCCGTTCCCGGGCCGGAGCCTTCACCGCTCCCGTCCCCGACCATGTGACCGTCCGGGAGACCGTGGAGCGCTGGGCCGGGGAAGTGGCCACCAGCAAGGCCCGGATCAGGCTGCGCGACGGCGCGGGTTACCCGCTCCGCGCCCGCGCGCTCGCCGTCCGGGACACCGGTGACGGCTGGCAGGAGCTGGAGATCCCCTACGGCCACGGCCTGGACGCCTGGCTCGTGGAGTTCGGCGCCGACGTGGTGGTGCTGGAGCCCGCCGAGCTCCGGGCCGACGTGGTGGACCGGCTCCGGGCCGTCGCCAAGGGCTGACTGAGACGAAGAGAAGGACACGACAGACCGCCCATGGCGACCAACGCGATCGACCAGACCCGCCGGATGCTCTCCCTGGTGACCTACCTGCGGGAGCGCCCCGGCGCCCGCGTCAGCGACGTGGCCCGAGCCTTCGGCATCACCGAGGAGCAGCTCATCGCCGACCTCGACGTGCTCCCGATGTGCGGCACCAGCTTCCGGGGCGGTGACCTGCTCGACATCGACACCGACGGCGACCGCATCTGGTGGCACAACCCCGACGACGTCGCCGCCCCGCTGCGGCTCGCCGCCGACGAGGCCACCGCGCTCCTGGTCGCCGCCCGTGCCGTCGCCACCCTGCCGGGCCTGCGCGAAAGCGACCGGCAGGCGCTGCTCCGGGCGACCGCCAAGCTCGAGGCGGCCGCCGGGGAGACCGCGGGTGCCAGCGCCCGGCTCAGCGTCACCTTCGAATCGGAGGGCGAGGTCTTCGCCGACGTCGACCGGGCCATCGCCCGCCGGCGCAGGCTCTGGCTGCGGTACTACTCGCCGGCCCGGGACGAGCTCACCGAGCGGGAGATCGATCCGATCCGGCTCTTCGCGGTCGGCCACACCTACGTGGAGGCCTGGTGCCGGCTCTCGGAGGCCAGGCGCACCTTCCGGCTGGACCGCGTTGCCGAGATCAGGGTGCTGGACGAGCCCGCCGAACCGCCGCCGCTGGAACTGCGCGACCTCTCCCAGGAGCTGATCCAGCCCGCGGCCGAGGATCCGAAGGTCGTCATCGAGGTCGGGCCGGCGGGCCGCTGGGTCGCGGAGTACTACCCGCACGACAGCGCCGAGGAGCGGGCGGACGGAGGGCTGCGGATCACCCTGCGCACCCCCGACCCCGCCTCGCTGCGCCGTCTCGCGCTGCGCCTCGGCCGGGACGGCCGCATCGTGGCCCCGCGGGAACTCGCGGAGAGCGCCCGGACCGCTGCCGCCGAGGCGCTGGCGGCCTACGAGGAAGGGTGAGCGGCTCCACGCCGTCCCCTGCGGGTCCCGGTCCGGCGGCCGAACCGCACCTCCGCGACGGGCGTCCCGGCTTCTTCCGACCGGACGCTCCACTAGGCTCACGGCATGTTCTGGCCCATGATCGCCCTCGCCCTCGCCTTCACCGGAACCGCCGTCCTCGGCGTTCTCGCGGTTCGCGTCGCCCTGGAGGTCAGAAGACTGGCCGGGCGGCTGGCTGAGGCATCGGTGCTGGTGGAGCGGGCGGCCGAGGAGTTCGAGCGGTCGGTGGCGCCGCTCGCGGCCGATGTCCGGACCGCGCCGGGTGACTGAAGCCCCACCCCGCGGGCCCTCCTACCGCGCCGGCAAGCGGAGTACGCTGTATCGGCGGCCCGGAAACGAGGCGTGGGTCGCGGCAAGGAGTACCCGAGGGGTTGTCCGCCATTCACCCCTTCACGTTACGATCGCGACAGTACGGCGGTCGGACGTACGTTCCGACAGCGCGCCAGATGCACCCTGCCGCCTCGGTGAGAAGGTAAACACTTATGTTCGGAAGGCTCGGAGCACCCGAGATCATCCTCATCCTCGTCGTCCTCTTCTTGCTGTTCGGCGCGAAGAAGCTTCCGGACATGGCGCGTTCCCTGGGGAAGTCGGCCCGCATCCTCAAGAGCGAGGCCAAGCAGATGAAGGCCGAGGCCAACAAGACGGACGCGGCCCCCTCGGACCCGCCGAACGACCACAGCGGCCAGGAGGCGCCCCGCACGATCCAGGCCGCCCCCGGCGATGTGAGCAGCTCGCGGCCCGTCTCGGAGCCGAGTGACCGTACGACCCAGCGCTGACATCCGGTAGCGCGGAGTCGTTGAGAAGCTGACACACGAGACGAGGACGTGGGTTGCTCAAGTCCGTCCGCCGCAAACAGCAGAGAGACCCCGAGGGGCGGATGCCGCTCACGGAGCATCTGCGTGAGCTGCGTAATCGGCTGCTGAAATCGGTCGCGGCGATCTGTCTGATCTCGATCGTCGCGCTCTTCTTCTACCAGGGCATCGTCGACTTCCTGATGCGACCGGTGCTGGACTCCGTCGGTTGCGGAGGACAGTCGGTGTCCGCACTCGCCGAGTCGGAGTCCGGCGAGAAGTGCGCCCACATGGTGGTGAACGGTCTGCTGTCGCCCTTCACCATCATGCTGAAGGTGTCCTTCATGACCGGCCTCGTCTGCGCCACCCCCGTCTGGCTCTACCAGCTCTGGGGGTTCCTCGCCCCCGGTCTGCACGAGAACGAGAAGAAGTACACGCTCGGCTTCGTCGGCGCCGGTGTGCCGCTCTTCGTCGCCGGTGCCTTCTTCGCCTACATGATCCTGCCGAAGACGGCCTCCGTGCTGTTGGACTTCACTCCCGTCGGTGCGGACAACCTCCTGCCTCTGGACGACTTCCTCGACCTCCTCACCCGCATGGTGGTGGTGTTCGGCCTCGCCTTCGAACTGCCGCTGGTGCTGGTGCTGCTCAACTTCGGCGGTGTGGTCACCGGCCGTCGGATGCTCGGCTGGTGGCGCGTGATGATCATGAGCATCACGGTCTTCGGCGCGGTCGCCACCCCGAGCACCGACCCGCTGGGCATGTTCGCGCTGGCGGCCCCGGTGACCCTGCTCTACTTCGGGGCGGTCGGAGTGGCCCTGCTGAACGACCGGCGGAAGGCCCTCCGGGCAGCCGCGGGACCGGCGGACGACGAGGCCTCCGACCTCGACCTGACCCCTGAGGAGATCGGCGAGGTGGAACCGGTGGAGGAACCACCGCGCGGCCTTCCGGAACAGGCGAACAAGGACAACCGACGGCTCAACGGTTACGACGACGCGACCTGATCTTGTACAGTCCTCCCTCGAACTCCTTCCGGGGGAGCCAGTGACCCGTCAGATCACCCTCTTCGTCAACCCGACAGCCGGCCGCGGCCGGGGCTCCCGGGCCGCGGCCCCGGCGGCCGACGCGCTCCGCGCCGCCGGGTTCTCGGTGCGGACCGTGCTGGGCGTCGACGCCCCGGACGCGCTCGTCCGGGCCCGTGCGGTGGTCGCCGAGGGCACCGAGGCCCTGATCGCCGTCGGTGGAGACGGCATGGTCTCGCTGGCGCTTCAGGCCGTCGCCGGCACCGACACCCCGCTCGGGGTGGTGGCCGTCGGCACCGGTAACGACTTCGCCCGCGCCCAGGGCCTGCCGGTGCGGGCGCCGGCGGCCGCCGGCCGGCTCATCGCCTCGGCCCTGCTGCGAGGGGAGTCCCGGCTCGTCGACCTCGGCCGGGTCGGTGAGAGGTACTTCGCCACCGTGCTCGCCTCGGGCTTCGACTCCAGGGTCAACGACCGAGGCAACCGGATACGCCTACCGGTCGGCCGGTTCCGCTATGACTGCGCGATGCTCGCGGAACTGGCCACGCTGCGTCCGATCCCGTACCGCATCCGCCTCGACGACGGACCGGAGGAGGAACTGGAGGCGACGCTGGTCGCGGTGGGCAACGGGCCGTCCTACGGCGGTGGCATGCGGATGTGCGCGGAGGCGCGCTTCGACGACGGCCTCTTCGACATCACCGTGGTGGGCAAGTGCAGCCGTGCCACCCTGCTGAGGGTCTTCCCCCGGGTCTACGGGGGCCGCCACCTGTCGCACCCGGTGGTCGCCGTCCACCGGGCAGCCAAGGTGACGCTCAGCGCGCCGGAGGTCACCGGCTACGCCGACGGAGAGCCCCTCGGCCCGCTGCCGCTGACCGCCGAGACGGTCCCCGGAGCCGTACGCCTGCTGGCCGTCTGACCCGGTCCCGGCGGTCCCGGCGGGACCGGGTGTGGAGTGCGCCGGCCGGATAAAGATCGTGCTCTGTCGGATCCGGCCGGTAGGCTCGTAAATACGATGACCCAGGAGATGTCCCCCGCCGAACGTTACGCCGCCGCCCGTACGCGAGCCGCGGAGCGCAACACCGCGCTCGCCCCGTTCCGAGAGATGTACGACTTCGAGCTGGACCCGTTCCAGGTCGAGGCATGCCGGGCCCTGGAGGCCGGCAGCGGTGTGCTGGTCGCCGCGCCCACCGGCTCCGGCAAGACGATCGTGGGCGAGTTCGCCGTCCATCTGGCGCTCACCCAGGGGCGCAAGTGCTTCTACACGACCCCTATCAAGGCGCTCTCCAACCAGAAGTACTCCGACCTCGTCAAGCGCTACGGCGCGTCCAAGGTCGGCCTGCTGACCGGCGACAACAGCGTGAACAGCGATGCCCCGGTGGTCGTCATGACCACCGAGGTGCTGCGGAACATGCTCTATGCGCGCTCCAGTGCGCTGCTCGGCCTGGGCTACGTGGTCATGGACGAGGTCCACTACCTCTCGGACCGGTTCCGGGGCGCGGTGTGGGAGGAGGTCATCATCCACCTCCCGGAGTCCGTGACGCTTGTGTCACTCTCCGCAACGGTCTCCAACGCCGAGGAGTTCGGCGACTGGCTGGACACCGTGCGCGGCGACACCCAGGTGATCGTCTCTGAGGAGCGCCCCGTTCCGCTGTGGCAGCACGTGCTCGCCGGACGCCGGATGTACGACCTCTTCGAGGAGCGCGGCGACGGCCGCGGGGGCGGCCGTCGGGAGGTCAACCCCGACCTCGTACGGCTGGCCCGGATGGAGAACAGCCGCCCCTCGGACCAGCGGGACCGCCGCCGCGGCAGGAACCTGCGGGAGGCCGACCGGGAGCGCGAGCGACGCCGACGGAGCCGGATCTGGACGCCCAGCCGGGTCGAGGTCATCGACCGCCTGGACGCCGCCGACCTGCTCCCGGCGATCACCTTCATCTTCAGCCGGGCGGGCTGCGAGGCAGCCGTCCAGCAGTGCCTCTACGCGGGGCTGCGGCTCAACGACGAGGACGCCCGGCGGCGGGTGCGCTCCATCGTCGAGGAGCGCACCGCCACCATCCCGGACCAGGACCTGCACGTCCTGGGGTACTTCGAGTGGCTGGAGGGCCTGGAGCGGGGGATCGCCGCGCACCACGCGGGCATGCTGCCGACCTTCAAGGAGGTCGTCGAGGAACTCTTCGTACGCGGACTGGTCAAGGCCGTCTTCGCCACCGAGACCCTGGCGCTCGGCATCAACATGCCCGCCCGGTCGGTGGTGCTGGAGAAGCTGGTCAAGTGGAACGGCCAGCAGCATGTCGACATCACCCCCGGTGAGTACACGCAGCTCACCGGCCGCGCGGGGCGACGCGGCATCGATGTCGAGGGCCACGCCGTGGTGCTGTGGCAACGGGGTATGGACCCGGCGGCGCTCGCCGGGCTCGCCGGTACCCGCACCTATCCGCTCCGCTCCTCCTTCAAGCCGTCCTACAACATGGCGGTCAACCTCGTCGCCCAGTTCGGCCGTCACCGCTCCCGGGAACTGCTGGAGACATCGTTCGCCCAGTTCCAGGCCGACAAGTCGGTGGTGGGGATCTCCCGCCAGGTGCAGCGCAACGAGGAGGGCCTGGAGGGTTACCGCTCCTCCATGACCTGCCATCTCGGCGACTTCGAGGAGTACGCCCGACTGCGTCGCCAGCTGAAGGACCGGGAGACCGAGCTCGCCAAGCAGGGAGTGGCACAGCGGCGGGCCACCGCCGCCGCCGCGTTGGAGAAGCTCCGGCCCGGTGATGTCATCCATGTGCCGACCGGCAAGTACGCGGGCCTCGCGCTCGTCCTGGATCCGGGCCTGCCCGCCGGCCGGGCCAACGGCCACCGAGGCTTCGAGCACCACGACGGACCGCGTCCCCTGGTGCTCACCGCCGAGCGCCAGGTCAAGCGGTTGGCTCCGATCGACTTCCCGGTACCGGTGGAGGCGGTGGAGCGGATGCGGGTGCCCAAGTCCTTCAATCCGCGTAGCCCGCAGTCCCGCCGCGACCTCGCCTCGAAACTCCGCACCAAGGCGGGGAGTCTGGAGCCGACCCGGCAGCGGGGCAGGAAGCGGTCGGAGGCGGCTGACGATGCCGAGATCGCTCGGCTGCGAGCCGCGCTCCGGGCCCATCCGTGCCACGGCTGCGCCGACCGCGAGGACCATGCCCGGTGGGCCGAGCGGTACCATCGGCTGCGCCGTGACACCCAGCAACTCGAGCGCCGTATCGAGGGGCGCACCAACACCATCGCCCGCACCTTCGACCGGGTCTACGCCCTGCTCTCCGGCCTCGGATACCTGGACGGAGACCAGATCACCCAGGACGGGCAGCGGCTGGCCCGGCTCTACGGTGAGCTCGACCTGCTGGCCTCGGAGTGCCTCCGGGAGGGCGTCTGGGAAGGGTTGAGGCCGGCCGAGTTGGCCGCCTGCACTTCGGCCCTGGTCTACGAGTCGCGGGCGGCCGAGGACGCGCTGCCGCCCAGGCTCCCGACCGGCGACGCCCAACGGGCGCTGGGCGAGATGGTGCGCATCTGGGGCAGGCTGGATGCCCTGGAGGAGGAGCACCGCATCAGCCAGACCGAGGGCGTCGGCCAGCGGGAGCCGGACCTCGGCTTCGCCTGGGCCGCCTACCGCTGGGCTTCCGGCCACGGGCTCGACGAGGTGCTGCGAGAGGCGGAGATGCCGGCCGGTGACTTCGTCCGCTGGTGCAAGCAGGTCATCGACGTGTTGGGGCAGATCAGCGCGGCCGGACCGGACGGCGGCACGGTGGGGCGGAACGCCAGGAAGGCCGTCGACGCCATGCTGCGCGGGGTGGTGGCGTACTCCTCGGTCGGCTGAGCCGTCGAGCGGAGCGGACGGCGGCTCGGGCCGGGACGCCCGGGACCCGCTCCCTCCGGTGCGGGACGCGAGGTCGCGCCGGAGGGAGCGGGGGTGTCAGCCGGAGCTGACGAGCGCCTTCTCCTGCTCGGCCTCCACCTGCTGGTTCCAGGCGGACTTCGACGCCTGCCAGCCGTCCTCGTCATGGCCGTCGCGCCAGTAGCCGGAGATCGACAGCCGCTCTCGCGGGATCTCCCGCTCCACCCGCAGGTAGCGACGGAGTTCCTTGACGAAGCCGGCCTCGCCGTGGACGAAGGCGTGGGGCTGGCCGGCCGGGAACTCCAGTGCGCGGACCGCCGGGACCAGCTTCGAGCCCGCCGGTGCGTCACCCCGGTGGAGCCACTGGACGACTACGCCGTCGGGAACGGTCAGCGGCTGCTCCTCCTCGGCGCCGGTGACCTCCAGCAGGACCCGGACCTGGGCCGCGTCGGCCGGGCGTGCGGTGCTCCCGCCGTGCAGCCGCTCCAGGGCGACGGCGATGGCCGGCAGCGCGCTCTCGTCACCTGCCAGTAGGTGCCAGTCGGCCGCCGAGTCGGGTGCGTAGCCCCCGCCGGGGCCGAGGAAGCGGATCTCGTCACCCGGCTGGGCGCCGGCCGCCCAGGGGCCCGCCAGCCCGTCCGCGCCGTGGATCACGAAGTCCACCGAGAGTTCCAGGGCCTCCGGGTCCCAGTTCCGCACGGTGTAGGTGCGCATCCGGGGCCACTGGTCACGCGGCAGGTCGGCGCGGATCTGGGCGATGTCGAACGGCTCCGGGTAGTCCACCCCCTCGACCGGGAACAGCAGCTTGATGTAGTGGTCGGTGTACTCGGCCGGGGTGAAGGCGGTCAGGCCGTCGCCACCGAGTACCAGCCGGACCATCTGCGGTGTCAGTTGCTGCCGACGCACCACACGGGCGTGATGGGTCTGGCGCTTCTGGCGGGCCGGGCGCTCTACCACGGGTGCCTCCCTGCGGCGGCTGAAGTTAGGTTTACCTAACCTAACAGCTTTCGTCTTTTGCGGCAGTGGCGCGCCCTCCGGCCAGGCGTGTTCCGGGGGCTGGTTGGCCCCCGGCGCGGTGCTGTCGTCGCGGGCTCAGCCCCGGAGTGCGGCCAGCAGCCGTTGCAGGGGGCCGCCGAGGTTCCACCGTGTGTCGAGGTCCTGGAGCGCGGCCGGATGGCGGGGTGACTCGGGCAGCGTGGCGTCGAGCGGTGGCAGCGGCACGTCCTCGGCCACCCGGACCACCTTCGAAGCGGCCGAGACGTACTCCCGGGCTTCTGCCAGCCGCCTGCGCTGGGTGGGGGAGAGCTTGGCCGAAGGGTCGTCCACCGCGGTCATGATCCCGCTCAGATCTCCGTGGGCCGCCAGCAGCTTGGCCGCCGTCTTCTCCCCGATGCCGGGGACCCCCGGCAGGCCGTCGCTTGGGTCGCCACGGAGCAGTGCGAGGTCCGCGTAGCCCGGGCCGTCCACGCCGTACTGTTCGCGGAGCACGGCCTCGTCGACGATCCGCAGGCTGCCGACGCCCTTGACCGGGTACAGCACCCGCACCCCCCGGACATCGCTGACCAGCTGGTAGAGGTCGCGGTCACCGGTGACGATGTCGACCGGGCCGCTCGCCCGGGCGGTGAGCGTACCGATGACGTCGTCGGCCTCGTATCCGGCCACACCCACCTGCGCGATGCCGATCGCGTCCAGTGCCGCCTCGATCACGGGGACCTGCGGGTTGAGGGTGTCGGGGACCTGCTCGCTGCCGGTGCTCTCCTCGGCGACCCGGTGCGTCTTGTAGGTGGGGATCAGGTCCACCCGCCACTGTGGTCGCCAGTCGGCGTCCATGCAGGCGACCAGGGTGTCGGGGCGATGGTCGCGGACGAGCCGGGCGATGAAGTCCAGCAGCCCGCGGACCGCGTTGACGGGGGTGCCGTCGGGGGCCCTGACCGACTCCGGCACGCCGAAGTAGGCACGGAAGTAGAGGGAGGCGGTGTCCAGGAGCATCAGGTGTCGGGTCACGGCCTCGATGATGCCGTACGGGACCGTCGGCCGCGGTGCCCGCTCGGGTCTCGGCCGCTCACCGACGCCGAACTCCGCCCGCTTCGGTGGGCCCCCTGGCTCGGTACCCCCTGGCTCGGTACCCCCTGGCTCGGTACCCCCTGGCGAGGAGCCCGGGCTCCTCGCCAGAGGCCCGGCTCCTCGGGCCGCGGCGCGGGGGAGGAGGGGATCGGCGACTCCTGACCGGTGGCGCTCGCCGACCCCGTTCTGCTCCTTCCCTGGTCGGAGGGGGTCCGCGGATACTTCCACCAGCGAAACGGAAAAGCTGATTGTGGTATGGGTCACATTTTAGTTTGGGCTGATCGGGTCTGGGCAGCCGCCCACCTGGAGCAAACCCGGTCGTGTTGTGAACGATGCGTTACGGGTCTACGCGCACAAGCGTCGCTGCTTCACGACCACGACCCGCCCACGGGGGAGGCGGGTCGTTTCAGTTCGGACCCGAGAGGTGTATGTGGCCAGGCTGCAAGCCGAGCACTTGTACAAAGTCTTCGGCAGACGACCCAATGAGGCGGTGCGGAAACTAGAAGGGGGGGCCGGCCGTGACGAGTTGCGTGCCGACGGGACGACCGCGGCCGTGATCGACGCCTCCTTCGAAGTGGAGGAGGGGCAGATATTCGTAGTCATGGGTCTGTCCGGTTCCGGAAAGTCGACCCTGCTGCGCATGCTGAACGGGTTGCTCGAGCCGACCTCGGGTCGGGTGCTGGTGGACGGTGAGGACCTGACCGCCCTCAGTCCGCGTGAGCTCCGCTCGGTCCGCTCGAAGAAGATCAGCATGGTCTTCCAGCACTTCGCCCTCTTCCCGCACCGCAGCGTCCTGGAGAACGCCGCCTACGGTCTCGAAGTACAGGGCGTCCCGGCCGAGGAGCGCAGGGAACGTGCCCAGCAGGCGCTGGAGCTGGCCGGTCTCAAGGGCTGGGAGAGTTCCTGGCCGGACGAGCTCTCCGGCGGTATGCAGCAGCGCGTGGGGCTGGCCCGCGCTCTGGCCACCGACGCCGACCTGCTGCTGATGGACGAGTCCTTCAGCGCGCTCGACCCACTGATCCGCCGCGACATGCAGGACCAGTTGATCGAACTGCAGAAGCGCTTGAAGAAGACCATCGTCTTCATCACCCACGACCTGAACGAGGCCATGCGCCTCGGTGACCGGATCGCGGTCATGCGGGACGGACAGATCGTTCAGATCGGGACCGCCGAGGACATCCTCGTGACCCCGGCCAACGACTACGTGGCCTCCTTCATCCAGGACGTGGACCGCTCGCGGGTGCTCACCGCGGGCTCGATCATGGAGGAGCCCGGCAGCGCCCCGGCCGCCGAGTCGGGCGACGAGCCCCGCACGGACCAGGAGCTGCTGGACGCCGCGCCCGCGACGGTCAGCGCCGACACTCCGATCGCGGAGCTCTTCACCCCCTGCGCCGGAAGCGGCGCGGCGGTGGCGGTGACCGACGCGGACGGGGACCTGATCGGTCTCGTGGCCCGCGAATCGCTGCTCGCCGCACTCGCCGAGCAGCCGCAGACCGCTAACGGGGACGGCCCGAAGCGGGACAGCGGCGACGAGGGCAAGGTGGTCGCACGTGCCTAAGCTCGAGCTCGGAGACAAGATCGAGAGCGCCGTCGATTGGCTGCAGTCCAATCTGAGCTGGCTCTTCGAACTGATCAACAGCGTCCTCACGGGGATGTACGACGGCCTCAACAACGTGCTCGGCGCCCCCGAGCCGCTGCTGATGGCCGGTATCTTCACGGTGATCGCCTTCTGGCTGCGTGGTCTGCTCCCCGCGGTGCTGGCCTTCGTCGGCTTCCTGGTGATCGATTCCGTCGGCCTCTGGCAGGACGCCATGGCCACGTTGTCGCTGGTGCTGGTGGCCAGCGTGATCACCCTGGTGATCGCCATTCCGCTCGGTGTGTGGGCGGCGCGTAACCGCGCGGTCAGCACCGCGCTGCGGCCGATCCTCGACTTCATGCAGACGATGCCCGCCTTCGTCTACCTGATCCCGGGCGTGGTGTTCTTCAGCATCGGCATCACGCCGGGGCTGGTCGCCACGATCATCTTCTCGATGCCGCCCGGTGTCCGGATGACCGAGCACGGCATCCGGCAGGTCGACGGCGAACTCGTCGAGGCCGCCCAGGCCTTCGGCACCACCCCGCGGGACACGCTCTTCCGGGTCCAGATGCCGCTGGCTCTGCCGACCGTCATGGCCGGTGTCAACCAGGTCATCATGCTCGGCCTGTCCATGGTCGTCATCGCCGGTATGGCCGGCGCGGGGGGCCTGGGGCAGTCGGTCTACGACGCCGTCACCCGGGTCAACATCGGCCTCGGCTTCGAGAGCGGTCTGGCCGTCGTCATCCTCGCCATGTACCTCGACCGCATGACCGGAGCGCTGAACCAGCGGGTCTCTCCGCTCGGCCGTCGCGCGCTGGCCAAGGCGAGCGCCGCGGTGAGCGGGATGAAGGTCCTGCACTACCGCCCCGGAACCGCCGTCGCGGTCGTCGGAGTGGTGGTCCTGTCGCTCGTGGCGGGCGGTATGAACATCGCCTCCAAGGACGACGCCGAGACGACCGCCTCGACCAACGTCGGGCAGGGCCGGAAGGTCGACATCGGCTACTTCCCGTGGGACGAGGCCATCGCCTCCAGCTTCCTCTGGAAGGAGATCCTGGAGCAGCGCGGCTTCGAGCCCAACGTGAAGCAGCTCGACCCGGGGCCGCTCTACGCGGCGCTCGCCAAGGACCAGGTCGACTTCCAGATGGACGCCTGGCTGCCGACCACCCACGGCACGTACTGGGAGAAGTACGGGGACCAGATGGAGGACCTCGGTTCCTGGTACGGGCCGACCTCGCTGGAGCTGACGGTGCCGTCGTATGTGAAGGGCATCGATTCCCTGGAGGACCTCAAGGGTCAGGGGAAGAAGTTCAACGGCAAGATCATCGGGATCGAGTCGAGTGCCGGGATGATGGGCACGCTGAACAAGAAGGTGCTCAAGGAGTACGGCCTGGAGGGTGAGTACGAGGTGGTCTCCTCCAGTACGTCCTCCATGCTGTCGCAGCTCAACCGCTCCATCGAGAAGAAGGAGCCGGTGGTGGTCACCCTGTGGTCGCCGCACTGGGCCTACGGCAAGTACGACCTGAAGAAGCTCGAGGACCCGAAGGGCGCCTGGGGCGAGGGCGAGAACGTGCACATCGTCTCCAGCAAGAGCTTCCCGAAGAACGAGCCGACGGTCACGCAGTGGCTCAAGGACTTCAAGATGTCGGAGAAGCAGCTCGCCGCCCTGGAGAACGAGATCCAGGACGCCGGGCAGGGCAGGGAGCAGGAGGCCGTCCGGGCCTGGCTGGGGAAGAACCCGGGCGCCGTCGACAAGTGGGCGCCGCTGCCCGACGCCGGCAAGAACCAGGGCAAGGGGAAGACGGTCAAGCTCGGCTACTTCCCGTGGGACGAGGCCATCGCCACCACGCACCTGTGGGAGAACATCCTCGAGGACAACGGCTACAAGCCGGATGTGAAGCAGCTCGACCCGGGGCCGCTCTACGCGGCGCTCGCCCAGGGGCAGATGGACGCCCAGTTCGACGCCTGGCTGCCGACCACCCACGATCCGTACTGGAAGAAGTACGGGGACCAGATGGAGGACCTCGGTTCCTGGTACGGGCCGACCTCGCTGGAGCTGACGGTGCCGTCGTATGTGAAGGGCATCGATTCCCTGGAGGACCTCAAGGGTCAGGGGAAGAAGTTCAACGGCAAGATCATCGGGATCGAGTCGAGTGCCGGGATGATGGGCACGCTGAACAAGAAGGTGCTCAAGGAGTACGGCCTGGAGGGTGAGTACGAGGTGGTCTCCTCCAGTACGTCCTCCATGCTGTCGCAGCTCAAGCGCTCCATTGACAAGAAGGAGCCGGTGGTGGTCACCCTGTGGTCGCCGCACTGGGCCTACGGCAAGTACGACCTGAAGAAGCTCGAGGACCCGAAGGGCGCCTGGGGCGAGGGCGAGAAGCTCCACACCGTCACCAGGAAGGGCTTCAGCGACGACAACCCGGAGCTCGCCAAGTGGTTCAAGAACTTCAAGCTCTCCGAGAAGGAGCTGGCCTCCCTTGAAGTCGAGATCCAGAGCGGCGGCCAGGGCAAGGAGAAGGAGTCCGTCCGCCGCTGGATGGACGCCCACCCGGACGTCGTCAAGAGGCTGACACCGGCCACTTCCTGACCGGACCGTCCTCTGAGAGCCCCACCACCGGTTGTCCGGTGGTGGGGCTCCTTGTTGGTGGCAGGATGCCTCCAGCCCTGCGAGCCGGGACCGGGCCGTGGCCGGAGGGCGGGTCATCGCAGCGTTGGAAGGAGCCCCTGTGCGCGTCGTCTCCCTCGTGCCCTCGCTCACCGAGGCGGTGGCCGACACCGCCCCCGGACTGCTGGTCGGTGCCACCGACTGGTGCAGCCACCCCGCCGAGCTGGATGTCGTCCGGATCGGCGGAACCAAGAACCCGGACCTGCCGGCGGTGATCGACCTCGCCCCGGACCTGGTGATCGCCAACGAGGAGGAGAACCGGGAGCCCGACCTGGCGGCGCTCCGAGCCGCCGGACTCCAGGTGCTCCGGACGGAGATCCGCACGCTCCCGCAGGCCTTCCGGGAGCTGCGCCGGGTCCTGGTGGACGGCTGCCGACTGGACCCGCCCCGGTGGCTCGCCGAGGCGGAGGCGGTCTGGCGGGAACTCCCCGCGCCGGCGCGGCGGCAAAGAGCCGTGGTGCCGGTGTGGCGCCGGCCCTGGATGGTCCTCGGCCGTGACACCTTCGCGGGCGACCTGCTGGCCCGGCTCGGGGTGGACAACGTCTACGCCGATCACCCCGAGCGCTACCCCCGGGTCCCCGTCGAGGAGTTGAACTCCGCCGGAGCCGACCTCGTGGTGCTGCCCGACGAGCCCTACAGGTTCACCGGCGACGACGGCCCCGAAGCCTTCCCCGTCCTTCCGGCCGCGCTCGTCGACGGCCGCTGCCTGACGTGGTACGGGCCGTCGCTCCGCGCGGCTCCCGCGGTGCTCGGTGAGGCGCTGCGAGCAGCGCGCGGCTGAACCGGCCGCGCGTACAGCGCGGCCGCCCGCCACCGCGGGCGGCCGGCGGAGAGCCCCGGTGCGCCGCGGCGCACCGGGGCTCTCCGCCGGCCGCTCCGAGGGGGAAGGATGGCGGCCGGCGCCGCAGAAGCCGTGCACGCCACCTGGTGGTCACTCGGGGGTGCTGTACCGGGTGAAGTGGAAGATGCCCCACGTCAGGCGTCCGTCCCGGCCGCCGTCGACCCAGTGCCGGAGCCCCGTCTTCATCTTCTCCAGGTACTCCTGACTCACCTTCCCCTCGAGCAGCCCCGCCTCCTGCTGCCGCTCGGTCTCTTCGAGGACCCTGGCGTAGTGGTTGACGAGTTGGTCGCGGTGCTCCTCGAATCCGCTGCCGACCTCGGTGAGCCCCAGCCGGGCCAACTCCCGCCGGTAGAAGTCGGGAGAACCCATCGCGTCGAGGTGGATCCGGTCCAGGATCGGCCGGAGCGCTTCGACGGGGGTGTCGTCCGCGGCCATCGGGTCGGTGAAGATGAGGTGGCCGCCGGGGCGCAGCACCCGACTCGCCTCGCGGAGCACCGCGGCCCGATCCCCGCTGTGCAGGAAGGCGTCCTGCGACCAGACGACGTCGAAGCTGTCATCGGGATAGGGCAGGTTCTCGTAGGAGCCGTCCACCACGTCGATCCGGTGCGCGAGCCCCCGCTCCTCGTTGATGGCGCGGTGCCGTGCGTTCTCCACCTCGCTGAGGTTGAGCGCGGTGACCCGGCAGCCGTAGGTCCCGGCCAGGTGCCGCGCCGACCCGCCGTAGCCGGAACCGAGGTCCAGGACGGTCGAGTCGGAGGTCAGCGCGAGCCGGTCGGCCATCCGCTCCACCGTGCGGCGACTGGCCCGGTCGATCCGCTCCCCGGGGTCTTCGTAGAGCCCGATGTGGATGTCCTCGCCGCCCCAGACCGACCAGTAGAACTCGTCTGCGTCCGCGGAGTTGTAATAGCTGCGAGCGGTGTCGGTGGCGTCCGGGTATTCGCCGTCGGCGTCCTGATCCATCACGTATTCCTTCTCCGCGACGTGGATGAAGAAATCCGGCTGATCGTCGCGGTAGGTATGCTGGAAATCACCGTAGGTCTCGATGCGTTGGAATCCGACTTCCTGCATCAGGCGCCGGGTGTAGTTCTTTCGCAGCGGGAACATGTTGAGGTGGTAGACCGAATCGTCGGGGAAGGTGTACCGGAAGCGCACCAGACCCTCGTCGACGTATTCGGGTTCGGCGGAGACGTCCTCGCCGCAGTAGTAGTAGATGTGCTTCTGGTCGGTCGAGTAGCCGCGGTCGAGGATGGCGTCGTAGTTGCGCTGATCGAGCACGAGGATGCCGTCGTGTTTGAGCATCGCGTAGAACTCGGCCAGCGCCTTGCGGCGGTCCCGCTCGGAGAACAGGTGGGTGAAGGAGTTGCCGAGGCAGACGATCGCGTCGTATTCGCCGTGCACGTCCCGGTTCAGCCACCGCCAGTCGGCCTGCACCACCCGGAGGATGTGGTCGCCGCGCTTCAGCCCGTTGTCGAACGCCTGGGCGAGCATCTCGGCGCTGCCGTCCGCGCTGACGGTTTCGAAGCCGGCCTCCAGGAGGCGTACCGAGTGGAATCCGGTACCCGTGGCCACGTCCAGGACCTTCTTGACGCCGCGTTTCCTGAGCAGGTCGACGAAGAACGTCCCCTCGCTCTCCCTTCGCCTCTCCCAGTCGATGAGGGAATCCCACTTCTCCACGAAGCTTGGAATGTACTCCTCGGTGTAGTGTCCGGTCTCCCGTACCTCGACTGGATTGTCTCCGAATCCCTGAACCGGCCGAACAGAAATGACGAAACCTCCAGTGATGCGACGTCAGCGCCCCTACGTGTGCGGTTCTATCTGTCGGTAGAGGATTGAGACTCGCTCGGACTCTCTGTATATCTACCCCTACGGTAGTCAGATCTACTCGGATAGGAAGACCGCCTACGGGTAAAACCTCAAGAGACCCGGGAGAAATGGCATGTTATGGCGTGGTATGACGGTCCGCGCGGGACCGGCGGATTCCGACGAGCGCCGTACGGTGCGGCGGAACGCCGTCCGGCCGTCGTCGTAGGCCCGCGGGGGATCGCGGGGACAGCCCTTAGGCTGACCGGGTGAGCATGAGCACTCCGCCGGGATGGCATCCAGATCCGGATACTCCAGCGAACCAGCCGCCGCTCGAGCGCTGGTGGAACGGAACCGCCTGGACCGAACAGACCCGGGGCCGTCAGCCCTTTCCGGCTCCGGCCCCTGGTCCGCCGGTGCCCCCGGCGTTCGGGCCGCCGCCCCCGCCCGGAGCGCCGCCGGCCGCCCCCCGCGCCCGGGGGGTCAGACTCGCCGCCACCGCGGGGGCGGCGGCCGTCGTCGTCGCCGCGCTGGTCGCCGGCGGACTGGTGGTGATGGACCGGCTCGGCTCCGACAGGGAGGAGCAGGGACGGCAGCCGGTGAGCAGCGCCACCCCGACCCAGCCCGGCGACGAGGGCTCGGACGGACCGGAGGACGCGGCGGTCGCCGAGGACGAGCTCAACGGCATCAGCCTGCCGCTCCTCGAGGGATGGGAGGCGAGCAGCGGAGGGGGCGTCACCTCACTGGGCACCGGTGAGTATCCGTGCCCCGCCACTCCCGAGTTGACCTGCCTGCGCGGCGGGGTCTCCGCCCAGCCGGCGCAGGGCTTCGAGGGCGCGACCGCCGAGGAGGTGGCCAAGGAGGACATAGCCGTCAACGCGGAGCTGTCCTACGGCACGGTGCCCGGCGGCAGCGAGCAGCCGTACGGCGGGGTCGCCTCGCACAAGGAGGTCAGGTCCAGGGCCGTCACGGTCGCCGGCGAAAGGGGATACCTGGTCCGGTGGAGGGTGGAGACCGGAGACGGAACCAGCGCCTACGTGCAGTCGGTGGCCTTCCCCTCACCCCGGGACCACGAATCGATGGTGCTCCTCCGGTTCGGCTTCGACAGAGGTGGGACGGCACCGACGGTCGCCGACATGACCCGGATCGTCGACGGAATAAAACCGTTGACCGGTAGCGGTCGGGGCCCCGGAGACGGGCAGGCGGTCTGAGGCCGACCTCCAGCCCCAGCCGCGGACCCCGGTCGCCGGATCCCCGTGCGGTCAGCCGCCAGACCTCGGCAGCCGATCGGACGGCCGCGAAGCGCCGGGCCCGATCCTGGCGACCCGACTCACCGGCTCCGGAGCGCTGCTGGAAGGGCCGCCGGTTGCGGACGGATCCGTCGAGACCGAACCCGGCCGGGTGCTTGGGGCAAACCGGCCACGCTGGTGGAGCGGTTGCCGAGCCGGTGCGGTCTGCCCGTAGAGTGACGCCACGCCATGCCGCGGACGGGACTCCGCAGGTCGGCGACCGATGACGAACCTGCCTGCCCCGAGGAGCGCCGGTGGCACGGCCAGCAAGGGAACCTCAGGGGGGCGAATGAGCGCCGAAGCGCCACGCACCTCCCGCCCACGGCCTCCCCGGGTGCCCTCACCGCGGCCCCGGACACCAGCTCAGCCCGGACCGGTGGGCGGACGGAGCACCCCGGAGGGCTCCCGCCCCCCGACGTCGGCGGTGCCCCCGCCGGCGCCCTGCAACCTGCCACCGCCCTCACCGGCCGACCGGCTCCCACCGGCGTCCCGCCCAGCGCCTCCCGGAACCGGGGGCACGCGGCAGAGCGACGCGAAGCCGTCCTCGCCCCGGAGCGGTACCGGCCCGTCCCCGGCCGGACGGCCGCCGGAGGCCGCGGCCGAAGGGAGGGCCCCCGAACCGCCGGGTTCGGCGCGCACGCCGGACCCCCTCCCGCCGCGGCCCGCCGCAGCGCCCGGGAGGCCACCGACCCCCCAGCCCCGGAACGAGCGGACGGCCGTCCCGCCACCACCCGTGCCCCCGGCGCTCCCGCCGCGACCGTACGCCCCGGCGAGCACCCCGCTGAGGGGGCCGTGGAGCCAGCAGCACCCCCCGGTCCAGCACCTCCCCACCCAACACCCCGCGCCCCCCGTGGCCCCGGTCCGCCGCCCGGCCCGTACCGCCGCCATCGCCGTCTGCCTCGTGCTGGGGCTCGGCCTCCTCGGCGGCGGTCTCGCCGGTGACCTGCTCAGCGACGGCGCGTCAGCCGCGACGTCGGCCGACCGATTCGACGCCGCCGCATCGCTCTGGCACAGCCTCCCGGTGGACCGGATATTCCCCCCCACCCTGCGCGGTGACGGCGCGGGGCCCGGCGGGGCCGACCGGGTGTGGATCCGCATCGCCGTGGCCCCCGACAGCGGTTGCGCCGACGCCTTCGACGCCCCGCTCCGCGAAGCCCTCTCCGCCGCGGGGTGCCAGCGGTTGCTGCGGGCCACCTACCTGGACGCGACCAGCACCAGCGTGACCACGGTCGGTCTGGTCGCCACCACGGCGGAGGCCGCGGAGATGGCGGCCCTGCACGACCGGTTCGAAGACCGCGGAGTGACCCGGCGGAAGGACTCCCTCCCACTGCCCTACGCGGCGAAGGGCACCGCGGCGGCCGAATTCGGCGCGGAGCAGCGGGCCTCCTGGAGCGTCGAGGTGCTCGCCAAGCTCCCGGCCGTGGTGTACGCCGTCACCGGCTTCGCCGACGGTCGGAAGGTGACCGAACCAGAGCCCGCCGAGGAGGCCATGGCGGCGGGGGCCACCTCCGTGGCGGCCCAGGCTGGACTGGGCCACGACGCGCACGGAATCGTCCAGCAGGTCGCGGGCGGCTTCCGGAAGGCGGCCGCGAAGGCCGCGGAGGAAGCCCGGTGACCCCCCGGGGCAGCGCACCGGCACCCTCGGCGGTGCGGCCGCCCGCCCGGACCCGCCGCCGGCCGGCGGGACTGTCGCGGGCGGCGGGCGCTCTCGCCGCCGCCCTGCTGGCCCTGCTCCCCGCCGCGACCGCCCGGGCCGACACCATCCGCGCCCAGGAGTGGGGCCTGGAGGCCATCGGGGCCGAGCGCGCCTGGCAGACCACCCGAGGGGCGGACGTCACCGTGGCGGTGCTGGACACCGGGGTCGACGACAGCCATCCGGACCTCGCCGGACAGGTCCTGCCGGGGAAGGACCTCGTCGGCTTCGGTGCGACCCGGGGCGAGCGGTCCTGGGCCCGGCACGGCACCGCCATGGCCGGGATCATCGCCGGTCACGGCCACGGCCCGGAAAACGGTGCGGGCGTGCTCGGAGTGGCCCCCGAGGCGAAGATCCTGCCGGTGCGAGTGATCCTGGAGGACAAGGACCCCTCCCGCAAGAAGGCGCGCACCTCCCGCGGCGGCGCTCTCGCCGAGGGCATCCGCTGGGCCGCCGACCACGGTGCGGACGTCATCAACATGTCGCTCGGCGACGACAGCGAGTCCGCCCACCCGGAGAAGGCGGAGGACGCCGCCGTCCAGTACGCACTCAGCAAGGGGGCGGTGGTGGTCGCCTCGGCCGGCAACGGTGGCGAGAAGGGCGACCGCATCTCCTACCCGGCCGCCTACCCCGGCGTCATCGCCGTCACCGCGGTCGACCGCTACGGCTCCCGCGCCGCGTTCTCCACCAGCCGCTGGTACGCGACCGTCTCGGCGCCCGGGGTGGACGTGGTCATGGCCGATCCCGACCGCCGCTACTACAAGGGCTGGGGCACCAGCGCGGCGGCCGCCTACGTCTCCGGGGCCGTGGCCCTGGTCCGCTCAGCGCATCCCGAGTTGAGCCCCGCCCAGATCAAGGAGCTGATCTCGGACACCGCACGGGACGCCCCGGACACCGGTCGCAGCGACGACCGGGGATACGGCCTCGTCGATCCGGCGGCGGCCATCGAGGCCGGTCGGAAGCTGAAGCCGCGGGCCCAGCGGCCGGCCGCGGCCTCGTACCGGAACCGCTACTTCGGCCCGGGCCCTGACGAGAAGTCGTCGCTGTCGACCGGGACAGGGCTCGCGGCGCTGTCCAGCGGGGCGGCCGGGAGCGTACTCCTGGTCGCGGGCGCCGTGCTCTGGTACACCGAGCGGCGGAGGCGCCGCGCCGCCGGAGCGTTCGGGCCGCCGCGGTGACGGACTGGGCGCGACAGGGCCCGGCACAGCCGGGCCGCCGGTGCGGATAGGCTCTCTCCGTGCTGGAGAAGAACATCCCGGACCCCGGTTTCGCCGACGACGACGGCTCGGCCGATCCGCGGCTCGCCGCCGCCCTCGCCGCCTACGCGGCTGATCCCGCCGCCGGTCCCGAGGTCCTCGCAGCGCTGCGCGGAACCCGGCTGCTGGTACCGGTCGTGGCGGTCCTCGGCGAGGTCGAGACCGGTCCGGGCGGGCTGCGCCAGGAGAAGTCGAGCGATATGGCGGTGCCGACCCTGCGGGCACCGGACGGCCGCCGGGCACTGCCGGCGTTCACCTCCACCGACGCCCTGGCCCGCTGGGACCCGGCGGCCCGACCGGTCGCGGTGCCGCTGCACCAGGCGCTGCGGGCCGCCGCCCAGGAAGCGGCGGACACCGTGGTCCTCGACCTGGCGGGGCCGGTCCCCTACCAGCTCAGCGGCGCGGAGCTGCTCGCGCTCGCGGAGGGCCGGGAGAGCGCCGACCCGCTCGCCGACCCCGCGGTGGGCGAGGCCCTGCGGGCGGTCCTGGCGGCGGAGCCCGGGGTGCGGCTGGCTCACCTGGTGCCCGGCGCGGCCGGCGGCCCCGTCGGGGGCGGTGCGGAGGGAGGCGGCCGGGTGGACGGTGTACTGGCGCTGGCCCTCACCCCCGGAGCACGGGCCCAGGACGTCGTCCGAGCGGTGGCCTCGGCGCTCGCCGCCGACGAGGTACTCCGTGCCCGACTGGTCTACGGCCTGGATCTGGCCCTGCTCCCGGAGGAGACGGCGACCGCGAGGGAGCCGTTCTACGTTCGACAGGCGTAATGTCCTGGTTCGCGCCACAATGCAGAGTGATCGCGATCTTTGCAAGGAGGGCGCCATGGAAAAGCGCGCGGCCGTATCCGAGTTCCTCGGCACTCTGCTGCTCGTGTTCTTCGCCGTCGGGGCAGCGGTCTTCGGAGCCGAGTACATCGGCAGCACCGGGATCGCGCTGGCCTTCGGCTTCACGCTCGTGGCCCTCGCGTTCGCGCTGGGGCCCATCTCGGGCTGCCACATCAACCCGGCGGTGACCCTGGGCGTGTGGATGGCCGGCCGGATGCCGTTCCACCGGGCGGTCGAGTACTGGGTCGCGCAGGTGGTCGGGGGGATCGTCGGCGCGCTGCTGCTGTATCTGGTGGCGAACCAGATCCCCGGGCTCGGGATCAGCGGGGCCTTCGGCACCAACGGCTACGGCTACCGGTCGGCGGTCGGGGTCAACACCTTCGGTGCCTTCGTCGCCGAGTTGGTGCTGACGTTCCTCCTGGTCTACGTGGTGCTCTCGGTGACCCACCGGATCGCGGTGGTCCGGCTGGCCGCGCTGCCGATCGGTCTGGCGTACGCGGTGACGCAGCTGATCGGCATCCCGCTGACCGGCGCCTCGGTGAACCCGGCGCGCAGCATCGGCCCGGCGCTCTTCGCCGGCAGCCAGCCGCTCTCCCAGATCTGGCTGTTCATCATCGCTCCGCTGGTCGGCGGTGCGATCGCCGCGCTTGTGCACCGGACCACCCACGGAGCCGGGCAGCCGCTCCAGGACGCCGACTGGCAGACCGCGGACGCCGTGGCGGCGGGGGAGCGGTAGCCCCGTGGTGGTGCCGGCCGGGATCAGCCGAAGAGCGGCCCGGTGTACTGCTCCCCGGGGCCGCGCCCCGGCTCGTCCGGTACCTCCGAGGCCTCGTGGAAGGCCAGCTGGAGGGACTTCAGTCCGTCCCGCAACGGGGCGGCGTGGTAGGAGCCGACCTCGGTGGCGCTCGCGGTGACCAGGCCGGCCAGCGCTGTGATCAGCTTGCGGGCCTCGTCGAGGTCCTTGTGGTCGGCGGCGCCCTCGGCGAGCCCGAGGTTCACGGCGGCGGCGCTCATCAGATGGACGGCGACGGTCGTGATCACCTCGACCGCGGGGACGTCGGCGATGTCCCGGGTCATGGTGTCGAAGTCCGGTCCCGGCCCGTCGGCGGTGGCCGCGGCCGGTTCTTGGGGGATCGCGTCGCTCATGGCTCTTCACTTTCGGTGGGCGGTTGACCGTGGACAGGCTAAGGGCTGTCCCGTGCCGTGCCGAGCGGCGCTCCACCGGGGAGGTGGGCGGGAGGGGCCTTCTCGGCGGCCGCCGGGTGCCGCCGAGAAGGTGCGAAGGGCCGGCCCGGCACTGCTATGCTGGGGATACGACCGGTTGGGCATTCTTGTGTCCAACCCGCAAGTGGAGGCTCCGATCTCCCACCTGGCCGACCTTTGGTCGGCGGGTCACCGGTCAGGCGGTGCCCGTCGTTCCGTACGGACGACGGACCCGCCCGATACGCCCCACGCGGTGAACTGTGGCGGTGGCCCCGGAATCTCGGAGTCCTGCCTGTGACCGTACGGGGCGTTTTTTCGTCCCTGTGCGCTGGTCGCGGAGAACAGACATCGCGCGGCTGTCCGCCAGGCGGCCGCGCCGGGTAAACCGAGGAGGCCCCATCAGCGCCGAGCCCCGCATCAACGACCGGATCCGAGTCCCCGAGGTGCGACTTGTCGGTCCCAGTGGCGAGCAGGTCGGCATCGTGCCGCTTGCCAAGGCACTGGAGCTCGCGCAGGAGTATGACCTCGACCTGGTCGAGGTCGCGGCGAACGCCCGCCCGCCCGTGTGCAAGCTCATGGACTACGGGAAGTTCAAGTACGAGTCGGCCATGAAGGCCCGTGAGGCGCGCAAGAACCAGGCGCACACGGTCATCAAGGAGATGAAGCTCCGGCCGAAGATCGATCCGCACGACTACGACACCAAGAAGGGTCACGTCGTCCGGTTCCTCAAGCAGGGCGACAAGGTCAAGATCACGATCATGTTCCGCGGTCGTGAGCAGTCCCGCCCCGAGCTGGGCCGCCGGCTGCTGCAGCGTCTCGCCGAGGATGTTCAGGACCTGGGCTTTGTGGAGTCCACCCCGAAGCAGGACGGCCGAAACATGATCATGGTTCTCGGTCCGCACAAGAAGAAGACCGAGGCCATGGCCGAGGCCCGCGAACTCAAGGCCGCCCGCAAGGCGGACAGCCAGGGCGGGGCCGCCTAGGCGGGTTCCCCTGGCCTTCCAGGCCAGGGGTGAACCGGTCCGCGCCGACCGGGCATGGCGGGGCCTCGGTCCCGGACACCAAGACAACAGCTGACGTTCCCGCGTTCCGGCCCAGCCGGGGGAGCGCCACCCGACGAGGAGAGAACGGCGACATGCCGAAGAACAAGACGCACAGTGGTGCCAGGAAGCGCTTCAAGGTCACCGGCTCCGGCAAGGTGATGCGCCAGCGCGCCGGTCGCCGTCACTACCTGGAGCACAAGCCGTCGACGCTGACCCGCAAGCTGGCCGGCACGGTCGAGGCGGCCCCGGCCGACGCCAAGAAGATCAAGAAGCTTCTGGGCAAGTGACGCTTCTCCCGGTCCACCCGCGGGTTCCGCCCGGCGGGGGGCGGGGAGCAGGCGCCGCCGGATACCGGGACCTATTCGTTTCCGGGCCGCGTGGACATTCCGCGGCCCCCTAGAAGGAGTTAACAAGTGGCACGCGTCAAGCGGGCAGTCAACGCCCACAAGAAGCGCCGGGCGATCCTCGAGCAGGCCAGCGGCTACCGGGGGCAGCGCTCCCGCCTCTACCGCAAGGCCAAGGAGCAGGTCACCCACTCCCTGGTCTACAACTACAACGACCGCAAGAAGCGCAAGGGCGACTTCCGTCAGCTGTGGATCCAGCGGATCAACGCCGCGGCCCGCGCCAACGGCATCACCTACAACCGCTTCATCCAGGGTCTGAAGGCCGCCAACATCGAGGTGGACCGCAAGATGCTGGCCGAGCTCGCGGTCAACGACGCCAACGCGTTCGCCGCGCTCGTCGAGGTGGCCCAGAAGGCGCTGCCGAGCGATGTCAACGCCCCGAAGGCCGCCGCTTAGGTCCTGTACACCGGGGGCCGCGGCGGACACCGCCCGCCGCGGCCCGTGGGACAGCACCTGAGCCGTACCGACGGCACGGACCCGCAGGCCATCGGGCCTGCGGGTCCGGCGCGTTCGGGCCGGGGGCGGAACGCTCCCGGCCACGCACCTGGAAACCCGAGCCGGACCTGACAGAAGAGAGCCGCCCCGATGGGCCCCGCCGAGCCGATTTCGCCCCGCTCACCCCGCGTCGCCGCCGCCCGCAGACTGGCCCGCCGCAACTTCCGGGTCAAGGAGCGCCGGTTCATCGCCGAGGGCCCGCAGGCGGTGCGGGAGGCCGCCCAGTACTCCGGCGGCCCGGCCCTGGTGGAGCTCTTCACCACCGTCGACGCCGCCGAGCGGCACGCCGACGTCGTGGCAGCCGCCCGCGCCGCCGGCGCCCGGGTGCACACCGCCTCGGAGGAGACGCTGGCGGCCGTCTCGCAGACCGTCACCCCCCAGGGCCTGGTCGGGGTCTGCCGCTTCCTCGACACCCCGCTGACGGAGATCCTCAGCGGTCGGCCACGGCTGGTGGCGCTCCTGGCCAACGTCCGCGACCCGGGCAACGCCGGGACGGTGCTGCGCTGTGCCGACGCCGCGGGGGCGGATGCGGTGGTGCTCACCGACGCCTCCGTCGACCTCTACAACCCCAAGTCCGTGCGGGCCTCGGTCGGCAGCCTCTTCCACCTGCCGGTGGCTGTCGGGGTGCCGGTGACCGAGGCGGTACGCGGACTGCGGGAGGCCGGGGTGCGCATCGTCGCGGCCGACGGGGCCGGGGAGCGCGACCTGGACACCGAACTCGACGAGGGCTCCCTTGGCCGGCCCACCGCCTGGATCTTCGGAAACGAGGCCTGGGGACTGCCCGCGGAGACCCGGGCCCTCGCCGACGCGGTGGTGCGGGTGCCGATCCACGGCCGGGCCGAGAGCCTCAACCTCGCCACCGCGGCAGCAGTCTGCCTCTATGCGTCCGCCCGCGCGCAGCGGGCCCCCGGCGGTTGCCGTTCCGCCGGGGTGATGTAGCGCCCGGGCGCGGAGACCGGCCCCCGGTCGGCGGTGGGCGCCGAGTGCCCCCGGCGCCGCCTCGCGGGGAACCGCCGAACCCGCGTCCCGTGAGCGGTGCCGCGCGGCCGCACGGCAGGCGTGCCGCGACCCATGGCCGATCCGTCCGGGATTACCGCCCAACCCTTAGTAGGGTTGCGAGGCGGGGGCGCGACAAGGGGGTGCGGGGATGGACGTCAGCACATCCGGCGGGGCTGTGCCGGACCCCGACCCGCCGGGCCCCGCCGGGGCCGGCCCGCCCGGCGGCCCCGAGCCGACGCTCGGCAGCCTCGGGCTCGCCCCGGACGACCTGCCCGACGGCCTGGTCGTCGCCGACGAGAGCCGCCGGATCATCTGCTTCAACGCCGCGGCGGCGCGGATCACCGCGCTGCGGCCCGCGGAGGTGCTGGGACGGCGGCTGGAGCGCGCCCTGCCCTTCCAGGACCTCGAGGGCCGCCGTTGGTGGTCGGTGACCGACCCCTACGGCGGACTGGCCACCCGGGTCGCCCAGCCGGAGCGGAGCCTGCTGCTGGGCGGGCGCGAGGTGCTGGTGTCCGCCCGGTACGTGCGGCACAGGCCGGCGGGCCCGCTGCGACGGCTGGTCGTCTCCCTCCGCGGTACCGAGGCGCGGCGGCGCACCGAGCGCGCCCAAGCCGATCTCGTGGCGACCGTCGCCCACGAACTGCGCTCCCCGCTGACCTCCGTCAAGGGCTTCACCGCCACACTGCTGGCCAAGTGGGAACGGTTCACCGACGACCAGAAGCGCCTGATGCTGGAGACCGTCCAGGCCGACGCCAACCGCGTCACCAGGCTCATCACCGAACTGCTGGACATCTCCCGCATCGACTCCGGCAGGCTGGAGGTGCGGCGGCAGCCGGTGGACATGGCCGCGGCCGTCCACCGGCATGTGAGCGGGCACGTCGGAGCAGGACAGCCGGCGGAGCTCTTCCGGGTCAACGTCGTCAGACCGCTGCCGGACTTATGGGCGGATCCGGACAAGGTCGACCAGGTCCTCGGTAACCTGTTGGAAAACGCGGTGCGACACGGCGAGGGAACCGTCACCATCGAGGTGGCAGCCGCCTCCGGAGCGGCGAAGGAAGGAACGGTCGTCACGGTGAGCGACGAAGGGCCGGGTATCCCCGAGGAGTCGATGGGCCGGGTCTTCACCCGCTTCTGGCGCGGCAGCCGGCGCGGCGGCACCGGACTGGGCCTCTACATCGTGAAGGGCGTGGTGGAGGCGCACGGCGGGACCATCGAGGTCGGCCGGGCGCCGGGCGGCGGCGCCCGGTTCCGATTCGTGCTGCCCGTAGCCGCCCCGGCCTACCTGAGCTGAGCGGCACGGGCCCGTCCGCCGTCCGGCCACCGCGTTCCCCTTAGACTCGACCCTCGACACCCTCGAGCGGAGGGCAGCAGGCCGTCGAGTGTGGGACCGCGCCCACCCAAGCCAATTCGAAAAACACGGGAAGAGATGTCGGCACCCAATAAGTCGTACGACCCTGTCGAGGTCGAGGCACTGAAACCGGAAGAGATCGCCCGGCTGCGGGACGAGGCGGTCGCCGCCATCGCGGCCGCCGGCGACCTCGAGGCGCTGCGCGAGGTGAAGGTCGCCCACACCGGCGACCGCTCCCCGCTCGCCCTCGCCAACCGGGAGATCGGCGCCCTCCCGCCCCAGGCCCGAGCGGACGCCGGCAAGCGGGTCGGCGGCGCTCGCGGTGAGGTGAACCGGGCGCTCAAGGCGCGCCAAGCGGAGCTGGAGGCCGAGCGCGACGAGCGGGTGCTCGTCGAGGAGGCCGTGGACGTCACCCTCCCCTACGACCGCCTCCCGGCCGGTGCGAGGCATCCGCTGACCACCCTCTCCGAACGGATCGAGGACGTCTTCGTGGCGATGGGCTACGAGGTCGCCGAAGGTCCCGAGGTCGAGGCCGAGTGGTTCAACTTCGACGCGCTCAACTTCGAGCCCGACCACCCGGCCCGCGCCATGCAGGACACCTTCTTCGTGGAGGGGCCGGACCCGGATCGGGAGTCCGGAGTGGTGCTGCGCACCCACACCTCGCCGGTGCAGGTCCGCTCGTTGCTGGACCGGGAACCCCCGGTGTACGTGGTCTGTCCCGGGCGTGTCTACCGCACCGACGAGCTGGACGCCACCCACACCCCGGTCTTCCACCAGGTGGAGCTGCTCGCCGTGGACGAGGGCCTGACGATGGCGGACCTCAGGGGAACCCTGGACCACATGGTCCACTCGCTGTTCGGCGCGGATGTGCGTACCCGGCTGCGCCCGAACTACTTCCCGTTCACCGAGCCGTCCGCCGAGATGGACATGGAGTGCTACGTCTGCCGGGGGGAGTCCGTCGGAAACCCGGACCGCCCCTGCCGGACCTGCTCCAGCGAGGGCTGGATCGAGCTGGGCGGCTGCGGGATGGTCAACCCCAGGGTGCTCGTCGCCTGCGGTGTCGACCCGGAGAAGTACAGCGGGTTCGCCTTCGGCTTCGGCATCGAACGGATGCTGATGTTCCGCCACAACGTCGAGGACATGCGAGACATGGTCGAGGGTGACGTGCGCTTCACCCGGCCGTTCGGGATGGAGATCTGATGCGGGTCCCGCTTTCCTGGCTGCGGGAGTACGTCGACCTGCCGGCCGGCATCACCGGCCGTGACGTGCAGGCGAAGCTCGTGGCCGCAGGGCTGGAGGTGGAGACCGTCGAGCAACTCGGCGGCGACCTCAAGGGCCCGCTGGTCGTCGGCGAGGTGCTGGCCATCGAGGAGCTGACCGGGTTCAAGAAGCCGATCCGACACTGCCAGGTGGACGTCGGCACCGCCAACGGCACCGGTGAGCCGCAGAACATCGTCTGCGGTGCGCGGAACTTCGCCGTAGGCGACAAGGTCGTGGTGGTCCTCCCCGGGGCCGAGTTGCCCGGCGGCTTCGCCATCTCAGCGCGGAAGACCTACGGCAAGGTCTCCGAAGGCATGATCTGCTCCGGAAGCGAGCTCGGGATGTCCGACTCGGCCGCCGACCCGTGGGGAGGCGGCGGCATCATCGTGCTGCTGCCCGAGCACCGGCCGGGAGCCGACGCCGTCGAACTGCTCGAACTCGTCGACGAGGTCCTCGACATCGCCGTCACCCCCGACCGCGGCTACTGCCTGTCGCTGCGCGGTGTGGCGAGGGAGACCGCCACCGCCTTCGGGCTGCCGCTGCGCGATCCGGTGCTGCTGGAGGTGGCGGAGCCCGGGGAGAGCGGTCACCCGGTCGAGGTCGGCGATCCGGCAGCCTGCGACCACTTCACCGCCCGCACCGTCACCGGGCTGCGGCCCGACGCGGAGTCCCCGGTGTGGCTGCGCCGCCGGCTGCAGAAGGCCGGTATGCGTCCGCTCTCCCTCCCGGTCGACATCACCAACTACGTGATGCTGGAGACCGGTCAGCCGCTGCACGCCTACGACCGCTCCCGGATCAGCGGGGCGATCGGAGTACGCCGCGCCACGGCGGGGGAGAAGCTCACCACGCTCGACGGCACCCAACGGCTCCTCGACCCTGACGACCTGGTCATCGTCGACGACAGGGGCCCAATCGGGCTCGCCGGTGTCATGGGCGGCGCCGACACCGAGGTCGCCGACACCGAGACCGCCGCCGAGGGGGAGGGGGCGGCGGAGAGCACGCCGCCGGCCACCACCGAGGTCGTCATCGAAGCCGCCCACTTCTCCCCGGTGGCGGTCGCCCGCACCGCCCGGCGGCACAAGCTCTCCTCCGAGGCGTCCCGGCGCTTCGAACGCGGTGTCGACCCGCAGGCGGCCGCCGCGGCCGCCCAACGCGCCGTCGACCTGCTGGTGCGGCTGGCCGGAGGCACCGCCGACGAGGGCGGCACCACCGTCGCCGCCCCGAGTGAGCCGCACACCATCAGCATCCCCGCGGACCATCCGGACCGGATCGCCGGCGTCGAGTACGGACGGGAGACGGTCATCCGCCGGCTGCGGCAGATCGGCTGCCACGTCGACGGCCAGGACCGGCTGCTGGTCACGCCGCCAAGCTGGCGCCCCGACCTGACGGACCCCAGCGACCTCGCCGAGGAGGTCATCCGCCTGGAGGGGTACGAGAACCTGCCGGCCACGCTGCCGCGGCCGCCGGCCGGCCTCGGCCTCACCGCCCGGCAGCGACTGCACCGCAGGGTGGGGCGCGCGCTCTCCGGCGCGGGCTACACCGAGTCGCCCAACTACCCGTTCCTCAGCCCGGAGACCCTCGACCGGCTCGGGCTCGACGCCGCCGACCCCAGGCGCGCGCTGGTCCGGCTGGCGAACCCGCTCTCCGACGCGGAACCGGCGCTCCGTACCACTCTGCTGCCCGGTCTGCTCTCCGCGCTGCGTCGGAACGACGGCCGGGGCGAGCACGATCTGGCACTGTTCGAGACCGGGCTGGTGTTCCGGGCGGCCGATGGTCCCGGCAGCACCGTCCGGCTACCGGTCGACCGACGCCCGACCGACGAGGAGGTCGCCGGGCTGGACGCGGCCCTGCCCACCCAGCCACGCCACGCGGCCGTCGTGCTCGCCGGAGCGCGTGAGCGGTCCGGCTGGTGGGGGCCGGAGCGCCGGTCCGGCTGGGCCGACGCGGTGGAGGCGGCCCGCACGGTTGCCTGGGAAGCGGGTGTCGAGCTGGCGGTCCGTCAGGCCGAGCAGGCCCCCTGGCATCCGGGACGCTGCGCCGAACTGTACGTCTCCGCCCCCGGCGGTGAGGTGCGCCTCGGTCACGCGGGCGAACTGCACCCCAGGGTGGTCAAGGCGCTGGGGCTGCCGGAGCGCACCTCTGCGATGGAGCTCGATCTGGACGAGTTGGAGCGGGCTGCCTCGGGCGTGCTCCAGGCGCCCCGGATCTCGACCTTCCCGGTGGCCACCCAGGATGTGGCGCTCGTGGTGCCGGCCGCGGTGGCCTCCGCGGAGGTGGAGGCGGCGTTGCGGGAAGGGGCCGGAGAACTGCTGGAGTCGGTGCGGTTGTTCGACGTCTTCACCGGCGAGCAGATCGGTGCTGGTCGAAAGTCCCTGGCGTACGCGCTCCGTTTCCGGGCCGCCGACCGCACGCTCACCGCGGAGGAGGCAAGTGCCGCCCGGGACTCCGCGGTGTCCGCCGCGGCCGAGCGCACCGGAGCGGTGTTGCGCGGCGAGTGAGCCGTGGTGGACCGTCCCCGGTACGGCTGTCCGGGGACGGCCCGCCATGCGGCTCCGCCGTTCGAGCGTGGAAACCCCCTGCGCCCCGCAGCCCATCCGGTGGGCGGCGGGGCGCAGGGGGTATCGGGGGAGCGGAGCTCCGGTCAGCCGTAGTCGTAGAAGCCGGAGCCGGCCTTCCGGCCCAGGCGGCCCGCGTCGACCATCCGCTGCAGCAGCGGCGGGGCCGCGTACAGGCCCTCCTTGTACTCCTGGAACATCGAGTCGGCGATCGACGCCACGGTGTCCAGACCGATCAGGTCGCAGAGTCGCAGCGGCCCCATCGGGTGGGCGCAGCCGAGTTCCATGCCGCTGTCGATGTCCTCCCGGCTGGCGATCCCCGACTCGAACATCCTGACCGCGGAGAGCAGGTACGGGATCAGCAGGGCGTTGACGACGAAGCCGGAGCGGTCCTGCGCGCGGATCGGGTGCTTGCCCAGCACGTCGACGACGAGTTCCTCGGCCCGCTGGATGGTTCCGTCGCCGGTGGTCAGCGCCGGGATGATCTCCACGAGTCTCTGCACCGGCGCCGGGTTGAAGAAGTGGATGCCGACGACCTGGTCCGGTCGCGAGGTCGCCACGGCGAGCTTGACCAGCGGGATGGATGAGGTGTTCGAGGCGAGGATCGCGTCCGGCCGGGTCACCACCTGGTCGAGTATCTGGAAGATCTCCGTCTTCACCTGCTCGTTCTCCACCACGGCCTCGATGACCACGTCCCGGTCGGCGAACGCGCCCAGGTCGGTGGTGAAACTGAGCCGGTCGACCGTCGCGTCGCGCTCCTGCGCGGTCAGCTTGCCGCGCTCCGCCGCCTTGTCCAGGGAGTTGATCAGCCTGGTCCGGCCGAGTTCCAGAGCCTCCCCGGTGGTCTCCGCGACCATGACCTCCAGGCCGGAACGGGCGCACACCTCCGCGATCCCCGCGCCCATCTGGCCGCAGCCCACCACTCCGACGCGTTCGATGTCGGTCACATCGTGCCTTTCGCCGATCTTCCTCGTCCGGCGGCTCGTAGGGTGTCGCCCGTCCGCCGTGGGCGAGGTTACCCGCGCACCCGTGCGTCGCGGGGCCCGGGAGGGCATGCTACGCACATCATCGGCGTGCATGGGGACGGAGTGAAGAATGGCGCATATGGCGCGCAGGCGGTTCGCCGCCGGACTGGCCGGGGCACTGCCGGGGATGCTGTTGGCGGGTGACGCCGTCGCCGACGCGGTGGAAGCGGAGTCCGAGGCCCCTTCTCAGCGGTTCCGCGGCATGTGGCTGGCGACGGTCGACAACCGCGACTGGCCCTCGGTACCCGGGCTCACCCCGGCGGAGCAGCGCGGCGAACTGCTGTCGCTGCTCGACACGGCGGTGCGGCGTCGACTCAACGCCGTGATCTTCCAGGTGAGACCGACGGCGGACGCGCTGTGGCCCTCGCGGTACGAGCCGTGGTCCGAGTACCTGACCGGGACGCAGGGCCGGGACCCCGGGTGGGATCCGCTGGGCTTCGCGGTCCGGGAGGCGCGGCGGCGCGGTCTGGAACTGCACGCCTGGTTCAACCCGTACCGGGTGGCCATCCACCAGGAGCGCTCCCGGCTGGCGCCGGACCACCCGGCCCGGCTGCACCCGGAGTGGGTCGTGGAGTACGGCGGGATGCTGTACTACAACCCGGGGCTGCCGGAAGTCCGCCGCTTCGTCCAGGACGCCATGCTCGACGCGGCGCTCCGCTACGACATCGACGCCGTGCACTGGGACGACTACTTCTACCCCTATCCGGTCGTCGGGGAGGAGTTCGACGACGACGAGGCCTTCGCACGGTACGGCCGGGGCTTCCCCGACCGGGCCGCCTGGCGCCGCCACAACGTCGACCAACTGGTGTGGGAGACCGCCCAGCGGATCGCCCGGCTCAAGCGGAGCCGTCGTCTCCGGCCGTCCGTCCGGCTCGGGGTCAGCCCCTTCGGGGTCTGGCGGAACCGCACCTCCGACCCGGCGGGCTCGGACACCGCGGCGGGGGTGCAGACCTACGACGATCTGCACGCCGACGTCCGCAGGTGGGTGCGTGAGGGATGGCTCGACTACGTCGTACCGCAGCTGTACTGGAACATCGGCTTCGAGGCCGCCGACTACGCGGCGCTGGTTCCGTGGTGGGCACGGACGGTCAGCGGCACCGGGGTCGAGCTCTATGTCGGTGAGGCGCTCTACAAGGCAGGTGACCCGGAGCAGCCCGAGGTCTGGCAGGACCCGGCGGAGCTCTCCCGGCACCTCGACCTGACCGCGGGCTTCCGGCAGGTGCGCGGCCATGTCTACTTCTCCGCCGCGGAGGTCGCCGCCGATCCCATCGGCGCCATGGACCGGGTCGTCACCGACCACTACCTCGGGCGGGGCAGAGGGTCCGGCTGAACTCGTGGGCGGGACGTTCCCCGGTGACGGGGTCCGTCCCGCGCTGGGACGTCCCACCGGCGGGCCGGACCCGGGCGGGGCCGGCCGTCGGAGCGGGCGCGCCCGAAGCCCTACCGGGAGCGCCGGGTGAGCCGCTCCCGGAGGGTGGCACCGGGCCGGCGGTCCGACCCTGCCTCATGCTGGACGACGGAGTCCGGCCCCGGCGACATCACGGCCTCGCGGCCGTCCTCGAACCGTACGCGGTACGGGGGCTCGCCTCCGGAACCCATCACTTCGACGATGTCCGCGACCCGGTCGTGCTGACCGACGACCCTGCCGTGCATCAACAACCGGTCGCCCACACTCGCACGCATCGGCGGTGACCTCCTGCTGAGAGGGGATGATGCCGTCTCCTCCACTGTAGGGCGCACGGCGCCGCCCGGCCCGTCGAGCCGGGTGGCGCCGTCGTCGGGTCCGCGACGGCGGCGATGCGCTGGCGGGGCGAGAGCGACCATGCGGAATAGGATGATCTATGCGCATATAGATAGGTATGCCCGAGAGATCAGGCTTCGCCCGTTCACCCGGGGTGAAGACGTCAGGTGGAAGTGAGAAGAGCGTGGCCGTCCAGAGCCGGCGAGTCGACCTCGATGCCCCGGACCGACGGTCCGAGACCGTCGTCCGTTTGCTGACCTGCCCGGACCCCCAGACACTGCTCACCGCGGTCATCGAGGCCGCGCAGGAGGAGGTCGACGCCAGTGCGGTGACCATCCATCTCCTCCAGGACGACGGCGGGCTCCGGCTGGCCACCGCGACCGGACTCGACGAGCGGCTGGAGGAGCGGCTCCGCATCCTTCCCGCCGACGGCGGGCTCCCCCTCAACATCGTCGCCCGGGAGCGGCGCCCGGTCTTCGAGTCGGCCGAATCGCTCAGGGAACGCTTCAGAGACATCGCCGAGCTCCGCGCCCCCGCTGGATTCGCCGTGTTCCCGCTGCTCACCGGGGACAAGTGCCTCGGCATGATGGGGCTGCGACTGGACTCCGGCCGCTCGCCCTCGGTGCGTGAGAACAGCACCCTCTCCATGATCGTCTCGGTGTGCGCGCACCGCCTGGACCACCTGCTCTCCACCGAGGACGAGGTCTTCCCCGCGGCGGGGAGGCAGTTCGACCAGGCCGTGCGCTTCGTGGAGGGCCGTACCCGGGCGGCCCGGCTGGACCTGGCTCTCTCCAGCGCCGACATGGGGTCCTTCGACTGGGACCTCAGCTCCGGGCAGGTGGTCTGGGACGAGCGGCTGGGACGGATCTACGGACTGCAACACGACGACTACGAGCGGATCGAGTCCATCTTCGACGCCATCCACCCGGAGGACCGGCCGCAGATCGAGGAGGCGGTCCGGCAGAGCTACGGAACCGGCGAGTGCAATGTGGTCCACCGCATCGTCCGGCCGGACGGCACGATCCGCTGGCTCGACTCCAAGGGCACCCTCTTCTTCGACCCGGTGGGGCGGCCGCAGGCGATGGTCGGCATCTCCCAGGACCGCACCGAGGCCATCCAGGCCGAGATGAACCGCACCAGCCGGCGCGAGTTCGTCCTGGCCGTGACGGCCGCCTTCAGCAAGGCGCTGTCCACCCAGGACGTGGTGGACGCGGCCACCGGCGACGTGCTGCCCGGCCTGGAGGCCCAGGCGCTCGCCCTGTATCTGGAGGGGAAGGACGGGCTCTCCCTGGCCGGATCCGCCGGATATCGGACGGCGGACGAGGCGATGCTCCGCAGCGCCGAACTGCTGGGCGAAGGCGGGCTGCTGCGCGGCCTGTGCGAGGAGGGAACGCCGAAGCTGATCGAGAACCGCGAGGACTATCTGAAGGCCTTCCCGGACCCCGCCCTGCAACTCGCCGCCGACCACCAGGCATGGGCGATGCTGCCGCTGAGCACGGCGGAGGGCAGGGTCGGCGCCTGTGTGATCTCCTGGGGCAGGCAGCACACGTTCTCCTCCGACGACGATATGGTCTACGCCGCGATCTCCAGCATCCTGGCCCAGTCCCTGGCACGCTCCCGCCGTTTCGACGAGAGTCGTCGGCAGATGACCGACCTGCAGCGGATGATGCTCCCGCAGAGCGTGCCGGAGCTGTCCGGGGTCGACCTCGCCGTCCGCTACCTGCCGGGCACCGGGGGGATGGAGGTCGGCGGCGACTGGTACGACGTGCTGCCGCTCGCCGGCGAGCGGGTGGGGCTGCTCATCGGTGACGTCCAGGGGCACAGCGCGGAGGCGGCCGCGGTGATGGGGCAGTTGCGCACCGCGCTCCGGGTCTACGCCGACGAGGGTCACAGCACGGCGTCGCTGCTGCGGCGCGGCAACCGGATGCTCTGCGGCCTGGACACGGAACTCTTCGCCACCTGCTGCGTGGTGGAGCTCGACCCGCGGGACGGCGTCGTGCGGATGGCACGGGCCGGCCACCCCTACCCGATGCTGGTCGAGCCGGACGGGAGCGTCTGCCAGCTGGACGAGGCGGGCGGCCTGCCGCTGGGCCTCGATCCGGCCGAGGGCTATTCGGTTGTGGAGGCCGAACTACGGCCCGGTGCCACGCTCCTGCTCTACACCGACGGCTTGGTCGAGCACCGCGGCCAGAGCTACAGCGCCGCGGTGGACGTGATCGGGAAGGTGCTCGCCGGTGAGGACCGGGCGGGCGGCGGGGTGGCGGCGCTGGAGCGGCTGGCCGACCGGATCATCGCCCCGGCGGTCACCCGTGGCGCCATGGACGACATCGCGGTCCTGCTGGTTCGCCGTCCCGGATGACCCGGGGGCGGACTCGCTCTCCGGGACGATCGCCCGCCCAGCCGCGGGGGCCTCGGCCGAGCGCGACCGCGGGGCGCGCCCGGACCCGGCGACCCGCGGGCCGTGCCGTTTCCGCGCCCCCTCACCGGGGCCGGGAGGCACCCGTACGCCTTCTCCTTCTCCGGCCTGAAGACGGCCGCCGCCCGTTGGGCGGAGGCGCACCGGGACCGTGGGGAGGAACTCCCGCTCGAGGACGGAGCCGCCGCCCTCCGGGAGGCGATCGCCGACGTGCTGACCGGGAAGGCGGTCGCGGCCTGCCGGGACCACGGCGTGCGGACGCTGGTACTGGTCGGAGGGGTGGCGGCCAACTCCCGGGTACGGGCGCTCGCCGAGGAGCGGTGCACCGCCGCGGGCATCCGCCTGCGGGTCCCGCCGCCGACCCTGTGCACGGACAACGGGGCGATGATCGCCGCGGTCGGCGACCTGCTGGTCCGGGACGGCGCGGCGCCCGCGCCCCCGGAGCTCTCGGTCGATCCGTCGGCGCCGCTCCGGCACGCCTCCCTGCAACCCGTCACCCGCCCCGCCCACGCGCCGGCGGCGTGAGCGGCGCGGAACGCCGCGACCATACCGCGCCGTTCCGCCCCGCTCCCCGCCCGACCCCACCCGGAGCACCCATTGCGCACCACCGAGATCCGCGCCCGTTTCCTGGACTTCTTCGCCGCCCGCGGCCACCGCGTCGTACCCGGAGCGCCACTGCCGACGCCCGACCCGACGCTGCTCTTCGTCAACGCCGGCATGGTCCCCTTCAAGCCGTACCTGGCGGGGGAGCGCCCAGCCCCCTGGCCGCGCGCCGCCAGCGTGCAGAAGTGCGTGCGGACGCTGGACATCGAAGAGGTCGGCAGAACCACCCGGCACGGTTCCTTCTTCCAGATGTGCGGAAACTTCTCCTTCGGGGACTACTTCAAGGAGGAGGCCATCGCCTTCGCCTGGGAGCTGTCCACCGCACCACGGAGCCAGGGCGGTTACGGCCTGGACCCGGAACGGATCTGGGTGACCGTCCACCACTCCGACGCGGCGGCCCGGAGCATCTGGCGCGAGGTCGCGGGACTGCCCGAACAGCAGATCGTCTCGCGGGGAGACGAGGACAACTTCTGGTCCATGGGGGTCCCCGGGCCGTGCGGTCCCTGCTCCGAGCTGTTCTACGACCGCGGCCCCGGGGTGGGCACCGAAGGCGGGCCGGCCGTCGACGAAGACCTTTACCTGGAGTTCTGGAACCTCGTGTTCATGCAGTACGAGCGGGGCGAGGGCCACGGCAAGTCGGGCTACCCGATCCTGGGCGAGCTGCCCGGCCGGAACATCGACACCGGCATGGGGCTGGAGCGGATGGCCACCATCCTGCAGGGCAAGGAGAACCTGTACGAGATCGACGAGGCCCGGCCGGTCCTGGAGCGTGCCGCCGAACTCGCGGCGGTGCGCTACGGAACCGACGCCCGGGCCGATGTGCGGCTGCGGGTCGTCGCCGACCACGTCCGGACCGCGCTCATGTTGCTGGCCGACGGGGTCGTACCGGGCAACGAGGGCAGGGGATACGTCCTGCGCCGCATCCTCCGCCGGGCCGTGCGTTCCCTGCGGCAGCTCGGCTACGAGGACCCGGCACTGCCCGAACTGCTCGCGGTGGCCCGGGACTGCATGGCACCCGGCTCCCCCGAGGTGGCCGAGGGGTTCACCCGGATCGCCGACCGGGCCCGGGGCGAGGAGGAGGCGTTCCGGGCCACCCTCAGACAGGGCACCACCGTGTTGGACGCCGCCGTCACCAAGGTCAGGCAAGAGGGCGGACGTTCCCTGCCCGGAGCCCAGGCCTTCCTGCTCCACGACACCTACGGCTTCCCCATCGACCTGACCCTGGAGATGGCGGCGGAGCGGGGCGTGGAGGTCGACCGGGAGGGCTTCACCGCCCTGATGGAAGCCCAGCGCGAGCGGGCCAGGGCCGACGCCCGGACCCGCAGGTCCGGCGGCACGGCGGACACCTCGGCGCTCCGCGCCGTACTGGACGAACACGGCCCGACGGACTGGTGCGCCTGGGAGGGGCTGACCAGCGACTCCAGGGTCCTGTCGGTGCTCGCCGCCACCGGGCCCGTACCGGCGGCCCACCAGGGCGAGATCGTCACGGTCGTACTCGACCGGTCACCCTTCTACGCGGAGTCCGGTGGCCAGGAGAGCGATGCGGGGCGGCTGCGCGGTGCGTCGGTGGAGGCCGAGGTGCTCGACGTCCAGCGGCCGCTGCCCGGCCTGGTGGTGCACCAGGTGCGGGTCACCGCCGGCGAACTCGCCGTCGACGACGCCGTCCACGCGGCCGTCGATCCCGAATGGCGGCTCGGGGCCCGCCAGGCACACTCGGGGACCCATGTCCTGCACGCCGCGCTCCGGGAGGTCCTGGGCCCCGCCGCCCTCCAGTCCGGTTCCTACAACCGGCCCGGCTACCTGCGGCTCGACTTCCCCTGGCGAGGCGGGCTGTCGGCGGCCGTGCGGAGCGACGTGGAGGAGGTCGCCAATCGGGCGCTCCGCCGCGACCTGCCGGTCGCGGTGCGCTGGATGACCCGGCCGGAGGCCGAACGGCTGGGCGCGCTCGCCCTCTTCGACGAGACCTACGGCGAGCAGGTCCGGGTGGTGGAGATCGGAGGGGCCTGGTCGCGGGAGCTGTGCGGCGGCACCCACGTCGAGCGCGCCGCGCAGATCGGCACCGTGGCACTGACGGCCGAGGGGTCCGTCGGCGCCGGGATGCGCCGTCTGGAGGCCGCGGTCGGCATCGAGGGCTTCACCTACCTGGCCCGAGAGCGGGATCTGGTTTCCCGCATCGCCGAACAACTCGGCGCCCCCCGGGCGGAACTGCCCGACCGGATCGCCGGGCTCCTCGACCGTCTCAAGGCGGCCGATCGGGAGAACACCCGCCTCAGGGAGCGGGCGACCGCCGACCGAGCGCGTGACCTGGCGGCTGGGGCCGAGGATCTCGGAGTAGCCAGGCTGGCTGTCGCCACCAGCGACGGAGGAACCGACGAGGCCCGAGCGCTGGCGACCGCGGTCAGCAGCCGGCTGCCCGCCACCCAGCCGGGGGCGGTCGCGGTGAGCACCCCGGCCGGGGCTTTGGTAGTGGCCCTGAACAGCGCTGCCCAGGACTCCGGCCTGTCGGCCTCCACGCTGGTCAAGCACCTTCTGCCGGGGCGCGGCGGCGGCTCCGCCGCGCTCGCCCAGGGCGGCGGCCTCAGCCCGGAGAAGCTCAGCGCGGCGCTGGCGGAGTTGCCCCGGCTGATCCGCGGAGGCTGAGCGGGGAAGCGGACAGGCCTGCGGATCGGAGGAGTGGCCTTCGAGCGCCGCGCTCGGCCCGGCCCGGCGTCACGGTCGGCCCTGTGCCCTCTGTGCGCCCTGGTGGAACCGCCGGTGCAGTGCGCGCACCTGGTCGACGAGCTCGGGGACCGGCCCTTCGACCCGTACGCCCGGGGCGATCTCCGGGATCGGGAGGAAGCGCACCGGCGCGGGCGGCACGCCCATCTCGGTGAGCCATCCCTCAAGCTGCTGCGCGGAGCAGACGAAGACGATCCGGTCCAGGCCGACCCAGCCGTGCGCGGCCGAGCACATCGGACAGTGCTCGCCCGAGGTGTAGACCGTCGCCGTCGCCCGTTGGCCGGGCGACAGATGCTCGGCAGCCCACCGGGCGATGGTGAATTCGGGGTGGCGCGTGTGATCGCCACCGCCGACGCGGTTCCGGTCCTCGAACAGGACGGTGCCGTCCTCCCCGACCAGGACGGAGCCGAAGGGCTCGTCACCTGCTTCAAGTGCTTCCGTGGCCAACTCCACGCACCGGCGCAGATGGATCAGCTCGTCGTCCTTCATCGCACACCTCCCGTGCCCCTTGTCCGCCCGCCAGCGTAGGTCGCGGCCGGCTGACCGCGCAGACCGCGCTGACCAGCCGCAGGTCCGGCGCCGCCTTGGTGAGCGGCCGGCTCCAACGCTCGGCGGGGACGGCGGCGGCTGAGAAGGCCGACTGGAGTTCCGGCTCCCATCAGGTCCGCATATCTCAAGATGCCCGACAGGACCGCTCATCCCCTTCACGGAACTACGCGTCCGACCGAACCAGGGGCCGGTTCCGCGGTTCGTGCACCGGTCCAGCCGGTGGGACCCTGGCGAAAGAAGGCCGCTTACCACGGGCCCGGGTCGTATCCACCGGATACGACCCGGATCGAGCGGGATGCTGAGGAGAGCCCGGACGTCGTGCGCCGCTACGCTGTCGGGGACCCGACCTCTCGTCCCAGTACCCGGGTCTCATCCGCTGTCATGGGGGACTCACCCGCAAGCAGGGTTTTCTTCGCTCACATCCGCTGGAGTACGTGCACCGCGCACGACCCGTGGTCGAGACCGGAGATACCTCCGCCGGTCACGTGGGTCATCGCCCAGGTCGCTCCAGGAACCTGCCGTGCCCCTGCCTGGTCGGTCAGATGCCAGTACGCCTCGACCACCTGGGCCACGCCGCTCGCCCCGACCGGGTGCCCCTTCGACAGAAGTCCTCCACTCGGGTTGACGACCACCTGACCGCCGTAGGTCGAATCGCCGCGGTGCAGGAAGTCGACAGCCTCCCCGGGATCACAAAGGCCCAGTGCCTCGTAGTAGATGAGCTCTGCCACCGTGAAGGCGTCGTGGAGTTCGACGACATCCACCTCTCCAGGGCCGATGCCTGCCTGTGCGAGTGCGTCGGCAGCGGAGTCGGAGCTGATGGTCGGGCGGACCATGTCACGGAATCCGTAGGTCAGGCTGCCCGAGTGCAGCACCGACCCGGCGATGCGTGCTGTGGGCCGGTCGAGAAGCATGCGCAGCCGTTCGGACACCAGGACGACGGCCGCAGCCCCGTCACCGGTCGGGCAGCACTGCAACAGCGTCAACGGATCGGCGATCGGTCGTGACCGCAGCACCTGATCCGCGGTGACACGCTCGCGGTACTGCGCGTAGGGGTTGGCCGCGCCATGGTCGTGTGCCTTGACCGCGACCGCGGCAAGGTCCTCCGGCTTCGCACCACGCTCATGCAGGAATCGCTGCGCGCGCATCGCGTACATGGCCGGCATGACCATCCCGAGCTTCACCTCGGAGTCTTCCGCGACCAGCGGAAGGGTGCCACCACCGAACTGCGACAGCTTGTCCACCCCGATGACCAGGGCCGATTCGCATTCACCTGATTCGATCGCCTTCACGGCCTGGTGCAGAGCGGTAGCGCCGCCGGAGCAGGCGTTCTCGACATTGACCACCGGGACCCCGCGGACTCCGAGGTTTTTCACGACACGCTGTCCCACCAACATCCCGCCGAAGGAGTGGCCACAATAAACCCGTTCCACCTGGTCGGGTGTGAGGCCGGAACCACGAATCGCTGCGCGAGCGGGAGCCGTGGCCAGGCCCGCGTAGCTGGACTCCGGGTAGCGGCCGAACCGAATCATGCTGGCCGAGATCACGTTCGCAGCCATCAGTTGCCTCCCTGCTCGGGCAGCGGTTGGGCGAGATAGGTGCCGCCGGGGGCCACCTCGATCGCCACCCGGCCGTCGACGTGAGCCCGCTGCGGCTCACTGACGGGACTGAGGACACGTACGCCATCGTCGAGATCGACGTATCCGATCGTGTAAGGAGTCGTGGATCTACTCGACACCCGGACCGTGGTGAACGCGTAGAGGTTGCCTTGATCCGCCAGAGCCACCGTCGAGGTCGGTTCACCACACTCCACACAGCGGTGTACCGGCGGATGGGCAAGCGCCGGACAGGCCGTGCACCGGCTACCTGCCAGCCTTCGTCCTCGGCTGGTCTCGACGATGCCGGCGCTCTCCGAGAGGTCGGATTCCGGCGCCACGTCCACGGTGTCGCCTCGCATGCTCTGTTCAGCGCTCATTCCCTACTCCTCACCTGGTGCCGTCCGCTGGTGCGGTACCGGCGCCGTCGGGATGTCAACCTCAATCACGTGTCCAGCCATGGGTTCGTCCCGTACCGCCTGCCAGACTCGCGGAATGTCGTCCGGCCGGACGATCAGGTGTCCGCGGAAGCCGAACAGCCGCGCGAGTGCTGCGAAATCAGGATTGGTCAGCTCCGTGCCGACTCTTCTACCGCCTGGTCTCCGGTCTTGATGACGGCGGATGCTGCCGTAGCCGTTGTTGTTGAAGACGACCACGACGATGCCCGCGTCCAGCCGTTTCGCCGTCTCCAACTCCTGAATGGTCATCATCGCGCCGCCGTCGCCGCAGAGTGCGACGCAGACCCTGTCCGGCCAGACCCGCTTCGCAGCGATGGCGGCGGGAATGCCGTACCCCATCGACCCTGAGGTGGAACCGAGGTAGCGACGTCCCCCACCGACGGCGATCGCGGGACCGGCGGCGATCGAGAAGTCCCCCGCATCACAGGAGAGGACGGCGTCGGACGGCAACAGGGTGTCGAGCACCTCGGCGACCCGGACAATGATCTGTTGTTCGCGGGTCGCTGCTGACCGCTGTCGATGCCCGGACCGATCGGCGGTCCAGCTCGTCCACCACGGGGCAGGGGGCGCTCCTCGGACAGGCAGGGCACGGGTCAGTTCCTCCAAGGCACATCGTGCGTCGGAGTGGATCGCGACCTCGGCTCCGAGCCAACTGGTCGCCAGCCCCGCACCGTCGATGTCGATATGTACGACACGCTGGTCGTCGCGCGGGAACTGGTATCGCTGGGCGGTGATTCCTGTCATCCTGCTGCCGATCACGGCGAATACGTCGGCTTCCGCGAGGCATTCCAGCACTATCGGACCAGGGTTGTGGGACAGTGCGCCCACGTATGCCGGATGCCGGTTGTCGACCGCATCCGTGCGCCGGAATGCCGTCAGTACCGGCGCCCCCAGACGCTCGGCGAACGCAGTCAGCTCGGCGGTGGCCCCGGCCGCCCGCACCCCGCCGCCCGCTATCAGCACAGGCCGCTCGGCGTCACCAAGCAATCGTGTCGCTGCGGCGATATCCACGGCGGCAGGGCCGGGGCGGATCAGTGAGCGCAGCGTCGGCGCGGTCCGCGGAGCGGGCAGGTCCTGGCAGTCCCGTGGAACGGCGACCAGTACGGGCCCCGGCCGAGCCGCCCGTGCGGCGTTGACCGCCCTCCACAGATCGTGGTCGGCACGGGCCGGGTTGTCCAATTCCGTCACGTTTCGACAGAAGGGTCGGAACAGCCCGAGGATGTCGCACTCCTGCCAGCCGCCACGCCCCCGCGTGGCGGCGTCGACCTGCCCGACGAGGACCACGAGCGGGGTCGAGTCGTGATCAGCCACGTTTACGCCGGACAACAGATTGACGGCACCCACGCTTGAGGTGGCGAGGCAACAGCCCATTGAGCCGGTCAGCTTGCCGTGTGCCTCAGCCATCATGGCCGCCGCGCCTTCGTGTCGAGTGGCGACGAAGGTCAGGTCCGGACGGGCGTCGATCGCTTCGAGCAGTCCTTGGCAGTCCTCGCCGGGGACGCCGAAGACCACCTCCACCCCGGCCTCGGCAAGACGCCGGGCGAGCAGGTGTGCGACGGTCATGTCCGCGTCGCTGCGCGTACCGTCCCGGTTCGGCGCATCGATCGAGGTCACAGGTACATTCGGCGGTACCATCGGCTGGTCACCTTCCTCGATACCCTGGCGTCGATCACCCGCACGCTCCCCACGGCACCCCAGGCCGGAGCGAGATCGTCAAGATGGGTCACCGCGACACCGGTCGCGCCCATGGAACGTGCCACGGCCGCGAAGTCGATATCCGGGTACGCCGCCTCGTCCGGGGCCAAGCTCTTGCCGGCGAGCTTGTGGTACTCCGCTCCGAGCGCGGCGTCATTGAGTACCAGGAGCGTCACCGGGATATCGCTGCGCACCGCGGTCTCCAGCTCCTGCACCCCCATCATCACCCCGCCGTCGCCCTCCACGACCAGGACCTGCCGGGCCCCCTGCACCGCGGTGGCGGCTCCGAGGCCCGTCCCAAGGGCCAGGCCGATACTGCCGAACTCGATGGAGTAGAGGAACAGCCGATCGCGAACGGGCAGGTACATGATCGGAAACGACCAGAAGTGCCCGGCGCCGACGACCACGATCGCGTCGTCGGGCAGTAGTGCGTCCAGTTTCCGCATGAGGCTGCGGGGATCCACCCGGCCTGGATCATCGGGTTCGGGCAGTTCGTCGAAGTCACCGCGTACCGCCGCTTCACGGCTCGGCGCGGCTGGGCTCTCGACCGCGGTGTGGGGCAGTTCGGCGAGCACCCTGTCGAGCGCGGCGCACAGTTCGGCCCCCGCCCTCGACCGCACGGAAGGGGCGGAGGGGCTCTCCGTGCCGATTTCCAGCTGTCGCCCGGCGAACAGTCGAGACCCGAAGGCACCGAACCCCGTCAGATCCGCACCGAAGCCCACCATCAGATCAGCGTCGTCCAGGACCGACTGGTCGGCGGCGTGGGCGAGCGCGCCGATGATTCCCAGACAGCCGGGGTCCTCGTCGAGTACCCCCTTGGCTCGGTAGGTGACGGCCAGGTGGGCCCCCGTCCGCCGCGCGAGGGCGCTGATCCGACCGACGGCGTCGGCGCGCACCGCCTCCGCACCGACGACCAGCACCGGTGCCCGCGCTTGGGCGAGCGCGGTTCGCAGCCCTCCCGCCCATTCGGCAACGACTTCGGGCCTGGGCGATCCGTCGGTGGCCGGCGGGGCGGTATCGTCGAACACCGAGCCGGGGCCGACCTCGATCTCTGACTCCAGCAGATCCACGGGGACGCTCAGCAGTACGGGAAGTCCGGTCTCGAGGGTGCTGGCTACCGCTGCCGCGGCAACCCGGCGAGGGTCCTGTCCGGCCTGGTATCGCATGAACCGAGCCCCGCACAGCTCGGCGAAGCTTCGCTGATCGAATTCCTGGAGCCCGCCCATGAACCCGCCGCCGGCCGCAGTGTCCCCTGCGAACAGCACCATGGGAAGGTTCGCCCGGCAGGCCGCGACCACCGATGTCATCGTGTGTGTCAGGCCGGGCCCGGAGGTGACGCAGGCGAGAGCTGGGCGGCCGGTGACCCTGGCGTGCCCCGCTGCCATGCTCACTGCCGCGCTCTCGTGTCGCGTGTGCACGGTGCGCACTGATGGCATCTGCGACATCCGCGACATAAAGGCGATGTTTGCGTCACCAAGGATGCCGAACATCGTCGTGACTCCGGCCTCGGCCATCGACTCCGCGAACAACCCCGCTATCGGTTTCCGCTTCACTCCGCTCTCCTTCTCATGCTCATGATGGGTAGCGTCGTCCCGCGTCGGGCCCGCTGCCGTTTTCTGTGGCAGCGAGATGGCTGATCACCCGGTCCTGGGAGAACTCGTACAGTCCGGCGACGCCGAATTCGCGTCCGTAACCGGACTTCTTGACTCCACCGAAGGGCGCGCGCAGTGACATCCCGCTGCGGTTGTGCGTGTTGACGAACACGGTGCCGACATGCAGTTGCCTCCCGATCTCGAAGGCACGTCCCTCATCACTGGTCCACACCGAGGCACACAGCCCGTACGGGCTGTCGTTGGCCATCGTCACGGCCTGCTCCAGGTCGTCGTAGGGCAGCACCGGTACCGTCGGACCGAACTGCTCGGTGCGTACGAGCTCATGGCCCGCCTCCAGCCCATGGACCAGCGTGGGTGAGAGGAAGTAGCCACCGGACAGATCGAAACCGCTGTCACCCTGACGGCCCAGCGTCTCGACCGTGGCCCCGTCCGACCGCGCTCGGTCCACCAGAGCGCGCACGCGGTCGCGCTGCCCACCACTGACCACCGGACCCAGTGTGGTCGTCTCAGCCATCGGGTCCCCGAGCACAAGGACGCGTTCGGCAACCTCGCGGTAGCGGCTGATGAACTCCTTGGTCCTGCTCCGGTGCACCAGCAGGCGTTTGATCGCCATACACACCTGGCCGGCGGTCAGGAAGCTGGCGAACACGATCCGGCTCATCATCTCGTCGGTCAGGGCCGTGTCGGGCAGGACGATCGCAGCGTCGTTGCCGCCGAGTTCGAGCAGGCTCGGGGTGATGTTCCCGGCAGCGGCTTCCAGGATGGAGGTGGCCACCTGACCGGATCCGGTGAACGCGATTTTGCCTATCCGGGGATCGGACACCAAACGCGCGCCGGTGTCGCCGTCACCGTTTACCACGTTCAGCACCCCCGGGGGCAACCGCTCGGCGATCCGGCGCAGGTAGGTGGTGACCGCAAGCGGAGCGAGGGGTGACGGTTTGACCACGACCGTGTTTCCCGCCATCAGTGCCGGACCCACCTTCACCGAGGAGAGTACGAGCGGCGCGTTCCAGGGAATGATCGCGGCGACCACGCCGTACGGCACGGTTCCGAACTCGAACCGCCCTTCCCGGTGCCTCTCGGAGCGCCCGTCGAGGACGGTGGCGTGTTCGGCGGCGTACGCCACGTTCGCGATGCCGTACCCCAACTCGCCGCGGGCGTCGGCGAGCACCTTGCCCAGTTCGAGGGTGAGTAGGCGCCCAAGGCGATCGCGGTCCTCCTCGTCGAAGGACCATGCCTCAAGGACCTGGCGTGCCCGTTCCTCGACTGACAGCCTGCTCCAGTCCTTGCCGGCCCCGAAGGCCGCACCCACCGCCTTGTCGACCTGCTCCGGTGAAGCCGACTGGGCGGATCCAGCAGTCATCGTGGTGATGGCTGGGTTCTCCCGCTCGATGAGGGCTCCCGCTCCCCGGACATCCTCGCCGCCGATGAACAGAAAAATCGATTCTTCAGTTGTCATCGCGCCTTCTCCTGGACTTCCATGACCTCGATCAGCGCGCCGCCGGTCCCCGCGGGGTGGATGAAGCCCAGCCGGGGCTCCCCTTCGACGTCGGGTCCGCGCAGCACCCGCACGCCGCGACGAGCCGCTTCGTTCAGAGTGTGGTCGAGGTCGTCGGTGTAGAACCTGATCTGGTAGATCCGGGAAGAGCCCGGCCGGTCGAGGAACTTGCGCACCGGTCCGCCGTCGCCGGTCGGTTCGATCAGCTCGATCATCGGACCGTTGTCGTTGCCCAGTTCCACCCAGCGCAGACCGTAGCCGCGCCGGGAGGTTCGAACCTCCCCATGGATCCGCATCCCAAGACCGTCAGTGAAAGAGGGCAGTGCGTCGGCGATGGAGGGAACCGCGATCGAGGCGCAGGCAAGTCGGGTGAAGGTCATCGTGTCACTCCGAAGTCAATTGGGGCCGTGTCGGCGTCGTAGTGGTAAAGCTGATCGACGAAGTCCGGATCGGTGGCCGAGGAGAACAGCCCGTGCTGGCGACACGTCGCGTGCACCTGGGCGACCCTGTCGAACCTCGTCTCTTCGTAGGCCTTGAGAGCCTCGGTGAGACCGACCTCGTCGGGGACCGCCGACAGACACCGTGCAAGCACGGCCGCGCTCTCGATGGCCTGGACCGCGCCCTGGGCGAGGAAGGGGAGCATGGCATGGCAGGAATCGCCCACCAGTACGGTCCGGCCGTTCGACCACCCACGCTCCACGTCCCGGTCGTGCAGAGCCCACCGGTAGACCGTGTCGACGCCGTCCAGCAGCGACTGCACCGGCTCCACGAACCCCGCGAAGCGCGTGCGCACATCGTCAGGATCAGCTGGGGTGACCCAGGAATCGCTGGTCCACTCCTCGTCCGGGACCACGGCGACGAAGTTCACCGAGTCATCACTCAGTCGGTACATGACCATGTGGTGGGTGGGTACCGGGCCCCACCACTTCACCATCGCGGCGCCCAGGTCGCCTGCGCCGACCCGCTCGGCTGGGATGTTGCCCCGGAAGGCGGACATGCCCGAATAGGCAGGCCTCTCGTAGCCGCTGACGATCTCACGGACTTTGGAGCGAATGCCGTCGGCACCGATGACCAGGTCGGCGGTGGCGGTGCTGCGGTCGGCGAAGGTGATGTACACGCCACTGTCGTCCTGGGTGATGTCCACGACCTCCCGGGACAGCACGATCCGGTCGTCGCCGACCTGTTCCCGCAGCAGGTTCTGCAGTACCGCCCGGTGGCAGACGTAGTAGGGCGCGCCGTAACGGGCCTGGGACTCGTCGCCGTACCTCATCTCGTAGACCAGCTCGCCGGTATCCCACTGGCGGCCTTCAAGTGAGGTCGTCGCCACGCACGTCTCGCGCAGTGCCGCATCGAGACCGGCCGCCCGCAGCACCCGCACTCCGTTGGGGCCGAGTTGGATACCCGCTCCGACCTCGGCCAGTTCCGTGGCTCGTTCGTAGACGGTGACCTGATGGCCGGAGCCGCGCAGCAGCATGGCAGAAGTGAGACCGGCCACGCCGGCACCGATAATTGCGATCCTCATCGCTGTCCCTTTCTCTCCCGGTACCCCGGTTCGCGTTTTCTCGTCGGCTGTTCTCGGTCACAGCTTCGACCATGGAATGAGCCGTACCTCGATAGCGTCGAGGAGCCATGTGCTCACCACACCGAACAGAGAGATCACCACCAGGCCGGAGAACATCGCGGTGATGTCCAAGGTCTGCCAGGAGGACCAGATGTAGTAGCCCATGCCGGTCTGTGCACCGACGAACTCCGTCGCTACCAGAACAATGAGCGAGACGCCGAGTCCGAGACGGACTCCTGCCATGATCGACGGCAACGCGCCGGGTAGGACCACTTTCAGATACTCGACTCGTTTGGGAATGCGGAAGGCCTTGGCGACATCTCGGTAGACCGGATTGCTGTAGATCACTCCGGACATCGTGTTCACGCAAACCATGTAGAACACGCCGATCGCGACGGCGAGCACTATACTGAGGTCCCCGATTCCGAACAGCACGATCAGTAGCGGGTAGATCGCCACCTTCGGTATGGGGAACGTCGCGGAGATGACGGGGCCGAAGCCGAATTTCGCCGTGTCGAAGATTCCCATGAGCAGGCCCATGATGAGCCCAGCGACAGAGCCCAGGAAGAACCCCGGCAGCAGACGCAGCAGTGACGCCATGCCGTGCTCGCCCAGTTCCGCTGCCAACGTCCCATTGACCAGACCACTGGCCATCTCGGCCACGACAGTGGATGGCCTCGGGATGAAACGGGTGTCGACCAGGCCCAACGCTCCCACTGTCTCCCACAGCAGGATCAGGGCCGCGGGCACCGCGATCCCCAGGGCGACCCGGTAGACGCTGCGCCGGCGCCGCATCCGTAGCGCGTGTTGGAACGCTTCCTGGTCGGTGCCCTTGACCGCCTGCTCGTTCGTCAGGTGCTCATGCCGCGTCGTTCCCTTGATTCCGGACATCAGGAGTCACCTCGTTCGACGCGGGTGGGAGAGGCGAGGTCGGCCCACAACTCAAGGGCGAATGCGCCGAATGCGGGGTCGGCCCGCACCTGCAGCGGAGAAAGGAGTTCGTCAGCGGGCCCGGTGCGCTTGACGGGCACGCGGCGATCGGAAAGGATGCGGCCCGGCCGAGCCGTCATGACCACCACTCTGTCGGCCAGAGTGATCGCTTCTTCGATGTCATGGGTGACGTAGACGACCGTCGAGGAGACCGTACGCCAGATTCTGGCGAGTTCTTCCTGCATCACGATCCGGGTCTGCGCGTCGAGCGCGGCCAACGGCTCGTCCATCAGCAACAGAGTCGGCTTGGCTGCCAGCGCTCTGGCAATCGATACGCGTTGTTTCATGCCACCGGACAGCTCATGCGGGTAAGCCGACCGGAACCCTTCGAGGCCCACCAGCGCGGTGTACTCCTCGACCCTGGCCCGGACTTCCTTACGCGGCAGCCGCAATCGTGTCAGGCCGAGAGCGATGTTGTCGGCCACGGTGAGCCACGGCAAAGTGGAATCCTGCTGGAACACCGTCGCCGTGCGCAGTCTCCCGTTGGCGAGCCCGGTGGGCTCCTCGTCCCACTCGACCCTTCCGCGGTACGCTTTGTCCAGGCCGGCGAGAACCCGGAGAAGCGTGCTCTTGCCGCAGCCGCTCGGCCCAAGAATCGCCAGAGTCTGCGCGCTGTCGACCGTCAGGGAGACTCCCGTCAACGCGCTGACTGGATTGCCTGCCTTGGTCAGGTAGAGCTTCGACAGGGAATCGATGCTCACTGCCGGGGACGGAAGTTCCGTCGGGATATCGGTCATTTGAGTCGTCACGGCCTCACGCTCCATCGGGGAGTACATCATCCTTCGCAGAAGTCGAGCTGGCCCTTCGCCGCAAGCGTCTTACGCGCCCGCTCGCCGTAGCCGTTGTCAGTGATCCCTTCAACGCCGACCGGTTCCTTCACCACCCCCCGCTTCACGAAGAAGTCCTGGGCCTCCTTGATCCAGGCGACGTCCAGCGGCGCACACGGGTTGTTGCCCGGCGGCTGGGCAGTACGGACGATGTCCTCGGTGAGGTCGGCCCGCTCCGCGATCACCTTCACCAACTCGTCGGTGTCCGGGTGCTCGCCCGCGAACACCTGGTTCATCACCCCGGTGCCGCGCAGATAGGCACGCATGAACGCATCGCCAGGCTCCTGCTTGGCGAGAAACTTCTCGGCGTAGACCAGCGGCACGATCGGGGCGCCGTTCGGAACGACCTCACCGAGGTCGGAGAACTCCTTGATCGAGGGGTCAGCGGACTGGATGCGGGTCAGGAAAGGCTCCAGCGCGATGGCCGCGTCGACCCTGCCGCCTTGCAGAGCCGCGGCCATGTCCGGGTAGGGCAGCTCGGTGACGGTGATGTCCTTCTCAGCGAGACCCCAGTGGTCCAGCAGGTCCACCAGGATCTTGTCCGAGGCGGTGTTGCGGGCCGAGACCGCTATCCGGGCACCCCGGAGAGCCTTGCCATCCCCGCTCGTTTCCTTCTCCTTGACGTACTTCTCCCGGGCGATCAGCTTCAGGCCGAATCCCTTCTCGCCCTGGTTGCTCTGTTTGTCGGCAACCAGTTTGAGATCCACGCCCTCGGCGATGGAATTGAACAAGGCAGGTGCTGTCGACACCGCGCTGACATCCAGGTTTCCGGTCGCGATCGCCGTCGCGAGCGCGGCGGCATTGGGCATCCGGGTGATCCGGATGTCCAGCCCTTCGTCCTCGAAGTAACCGAGGGCGTCAGCCAGGTAGATGGGTGCGTCGGTAAGTCCGCCTACCGACGCGTAGTGGACAGAGACTTTGTCCTTGTTGCCCTCGCCGCCGCCTGCCCCGCAGCCGGTCAGCATCACCGCGGACACTACCGCCACACCAATCACACGCTTGCGCATCGTCGCTCCTTGGCGAACTTGAGTGAGTACCCGCTGGTTTTCAGGGGTAGAAGATGATGCGCGGTCTCAGTCTTCCTCGTTGAGGGAGAAGACCCGCTCTGCGTTGCCCCCAAGGATCAGGGCGATCTCGTCAGTGGTCAGGGGCCGTTTGCCGAACGCGGGATTCCCCGCCAGGCCCGCGATGAAGGACCGCCATGCCCCCATGCCCGAGCGTCCACCGCTGAAGCGTCGGCCCCCCAGGTGGTCGCTGCCGAACAGCATCCGGTGGGCCCCGACATGGCCACGCATCTGCGCCAGCACACGCAGCAGCCGCTCACGGCCGTGGTCCGTGTGCAGATCATGGTTCCAGTTGGACAGTTCAAGGTAGGTGTGCGGATGCGCCGCAGCCACTTCGATGGCCTCATCCGCCCAGGAGGAGTATCCGGAGTGGGCGAGCACGATCGTCAGGTCGGGAAAGGCCCGCTGAACTTTGATTACTCCCAGGGGGTTCGCGTAGGAGGCGTCGTGCGGGTACCCGATGAGCGCTGTATGGAAAACCACAGGCTTTCCCAGCGATGAACACAGCTCGTAGATCGGGAAGCACCGCTCGTCCCCCGGCAGAAACCCGCTCGGCGGGTAGAGCTTTATGCCGCGCAGACCATCCTCTTCGAGGGCGGACCGGGCGATCTCGACCGCGTTCTCCCGCCTCGGGTCGACTCCCCCGACAGCGTAGAACTTTCCTCTGAGGGCCTTCTGCATCTCCCCGTAGGTGCGGTGCACCTCGGTGATGTCGACCTCGGCCGGCCCTAGATGCACGCCCCAGTCCAGGCCCAGGCATACCGCGGCGTCCACACCGGCGTCGGACAGTTCTTTGACCAGCAGAGTGGCGTCGGGATCGAGCAGACCGGACTCTACGTCCGACGCCGTACGTTCGACCGGCGGGTACCTGCTGGCCGACCACTTCTGGGCTACTGGCTGGAACCATCCCTGCGGCAGGAAGCCCCGGCCGAAGAAGTGAACGTGGGAATCAATCACACGGCTCATGGCACTCCTCATCAAGAGGCATACGCAAGCGAACATGAATCTATGTTCACCTTGAGTGAAGGGTACCGACCCCACTCTGTCAAGAGGGATGACAAGACGGTTTGACCTGGGGTTCGAGTGATCAAGGGCGTCGTCGCCCACTGGACGGCGGTGCAGGATGCGCTATCCTCTGTCGAGATGAATGCGGATTCACATCCACTTCAACGCCGGCAACGGCCGGCCTACCCCCCACTGGCACGTCAAGGACGGTATGAGCGTGGAGCAGATGCCCGAAGCAGACACCACCGGGATCGCGCATCGGCGTCCGAGGTGGGTCACCCACCGCCTTCGCGACATCGAGACCAACGGCGGCAAGAGGCCGCCCGCCGGGTGGCAACCCTCATCCGGACGGGGGCGCAAGCAGAAAGGCAAGATCGTAGATGCGGCGCTCCAGGCGTTCACCGAGGCCGGGTACGCAAACGTCAGCATGGCGTCGATCGCTGAGGGCGCCGGAGTGAGCACCGGGAGCCTGTACCGCTACTTCCCCTCCAAGGAACTGCTGTTCATCTCGGTACTCGACCATGTGCTTTACGACATGTACAACGCAGCCCGCACCCGTCCCTCAGACGGCAGTGTGCGCGAGTCCATCACCATGAGCACGGCCCAGTATCTGCGCGCCTTTCAGCGCAACCGCAAGGTGATCGGTTCAGCCATTGAGTTGATGGCATCAAGCGAAACGGTCCGGAACACCTGGTGGGCGATGCGTGAGCAGTTGCACCAAGGAATGCTCACGCGGCTGTGCCAGCACCAGCAGATGTCCCGCATTAGTGCGCTGGAGCCCGAGCTGCTGATCACGACACTGACCTCCATGGTGGACGGGTTCGGGCAGCGAGCTTTCGTCGAGGGGGAGTTCGGGCCACTCGATGAGGCCGCTGTCGACGCCGCGGCAGCGGTTCTCGCGGGTGTCTGGTACCGGTCGATCTTTGGCTCGGACGACGTCTCACCATCGGGTTGAGACCGGTATGCGCTCGTCTCAGGGGTCGCCTATCTGAAGGAGTTTGATGTGAGCACTTTGAACGCACTGTTGCGTAACGCCAAGAACGCCCACGGTCCACGGAGTGCCCTCGTCGACGCGAGCACCGAGGAGACGGTGTCCTTCGCGGATTTCTGGGAGCGGGCAGTCGTCGGCGCCACGGCACTCAACGCTCTGCTGCACCGCCCCGGCCCGGTGGCTGTGCTGGGCCGTAACAGCATCGAATGGGTCTGCTGGGAAGCCTCGGTGTCACTGAGCGGACGCGCTTGCCTCCCGGTCAACTTCCGGCTGTCGGTACAGGAGATGGACTGGCAGTTGCGGCACGCCGGCGCCGCGGGACTGGTCTACGCCCCGGCCTTCGAGGACACCGCAGCGGAGCTGCGGGCGCTCGGGCACCAATGTCTGCCGTTCACCACCGCCGCCCCGGTCTCCGCCGGGTGCTCTCCGTTGCCGGCGGTGGGCCCTAATGACATCCAGCGAATCATGTACACCTCGGCGACCACGGGAACAGCGAAAGGGGTACTCACCCCGCACCACCGCGTAGTGGACAACGCGGTGACGACGCTGGCGAACCAACTCTCCGATGCCACCGCCTCTTCCCGCTATTTGATCGTCACTCCGCTGACGCACATGGCGATCGGATATCTGTGGCCCATGCTCGCTGTAGGGGCCACCAGCGTGATCCTCGATCCGTTCACCCCTGAGGCCTTCTGCGCCGTGGTTGCCAGGCATCAGGCTACCCACACCCTGATGGTGCCGACGATGGTCACCGACCTCGTCAATCATCTCCAGGCCTCCCCGGCCGGCGCGAATGCCCTGGTGGAGCAAGGTCTGCGAGCCATCTGGTATGCGGGCGCCCCGACCTCCCGAGGAGCCCGGCAACGCTCCAAGGAGATATTGGGGAACCTCCTCAACGAGCAGTACGGCCTGACCGAACTGTGGTCATCACACCGGTCGATGTGCGCTACCTACATGCGTTCCCAGTGGGGCGTGGACAAGCCGGGTTCCTGCGGCAGACCGCTGATCGGCACCGAAGTCGCCGTCCTTGACACATCGGACGCAAAAACGCCTTCGGGCACAGTGGGGGAGCTCGTCGTACGCTCGACCGCGGAAATCGCGGGCTACCTCGATGACCCGGTCGCCACGGCTGAGACCTTCACCGACGGCTGGACCAGAACCGGTGATCTCGCCTACATCGACGAGGACGGCTACGTCTACATCGTCGACCGGAAGAAGGACGTCATCATCAGCGGGGGTTTCAACATCTACCCGGCCGAGTTGGAGAACACCCTCAGTACCCATCCCGACGTTCTCGCCTGCGCAGCCGTGCCTGCGCCGCACCCGAAGTGGGGGGAGACCCCGTGGCTGTACACGGTGACAAGCGGCCAAGTCGACGAGAACGCCCTGCTTGACTTCCTGGAGCCACGGCTGAGCCGCTACAAGAGACCCAGCAGAGTGGTGATCGTGGACGAACTACCGCTCGGGCCCACGGGAAAGATTCTCAAGCGAGAGCTACGAGACCGTGCACGGGCCCAACTGGGCCATGACTGACCCCTCTGATGCAGCCCTCCCGGCGGGCCGCCGGGCCCTCGCCCCGCTGGGGATCCTGCTGACCGCGGTCATGATGGTCGCCTCGACGGCTCAGTTCGGCCTCGGTGCTCTCGCTCCGGCTATCCGCGCTGACCTGTCGTTGTCCAACTCCCAGTTCGGACTGCTTAATTCTGTCTTCTTCCTTTCCGTGGCCTTCTTCTCCGTCATATTGCCCAAGGCGCTGGCCCAGATACGCGAGCACACGGCTTTCGTTTCCGTCAGCGTGCTCATGGTGGCGGGGATGGGAATCGTCGCAGTGGCGGTGAACTCCTTGTATGTCGTCCCCGGACTGATGCTCGCCGCGGTTGCCACCGCCGCGGCAAACCCCATCACCAATCGCGCTGTGCTCGCTACAGGGCAGGCCCGTGAGCCGCTCATCGCCATCAAACAGTCCGGGGTGGCGTTGGCGACGATCGTCTGTGGCGCGGTACTGCCATCGCTGGCCACCCTCACCGACTGGCGCGTAGCCGTGTTCAGTTACACGGTCTCTGTCGGCTCCGTTCCGCTCCTGCTGTTGCGGTGGACGGGCACCCGCAAGACGAAGCCGCCACCAGCCCGGCCCTCGGGCTCGACAGGGCGATATTCCATCCTCCAGGTGGTCGTGTACGCACTGCTCATGGGTACGGGCGGCGCCGCTGTTTCCACCTACCTGGCCTTCTACATACACACAGAACTGGCTGTGGACGTCGTGATGGCAGGTCTGGTCTTCTCCTGCGTCGGAGTAGGGGCCATCGCCGGAAGGTTCCTCTGGGGTCCGTTGGCGATCCGGGCGATCCGCCGTGGCGGACATCTTCAGCACCAACTCCTGGTCATGGCACTGATTGCGACCGTCGCTACGGCCGGGCTGATCGCGAGTGTTTGGGGCGGCGTACCGCTGGCCGCCGTCTGCGCATGGCTCCTGGGCATGTCCGCGTCGTCCTGGAACCCCCTGGGCATGATGATCGCAGCCGCCTCCGGCGACCCCGCACTGACCATGCGCACCTCAGGCCTGATCATGCTCGGTTTCTTCACCGGCCTCGGGCTCGGTCCTCCTGGTTACGGTCTGCTGGCCGACCGTTACGGTCACACCGTCGGCTGGTCGGCGACCCTTGTGGTTTTCGCCTGTGCTGGCGCCATGATGAGTCGGCGCACGGACAAGCAACACCCACCCGCTGTGTAGTCCGCGGGGCAATCCGTGTGGCATCGTCCAGCGGCTGGGTCAGGTTTCCACAGCGCAGGCCACCGTCGGGGCCGCCCGGGCCGGTGGTCAGCCTCTCCGCCTGTGTTGCATAAAACTGCATAGCTCCGTATAGTCATGCCATCCAGGGAGGAGTTTTGCATGACGATGCGGGCAGCGGTGGCGGGAGCGAGCGGGTATGCGGGCGGCGAGGTGCTGCGACTGCTGCTCGGCCACCCGGAGATCGAGATCGGCGCACTCACCGGCAACTCCAACGCCGGGCGGCGGCTGGGCGAGCTCCAGCCGCATCTGCTGCCACTCGCCGACCGGGTGCTCGAGCCGACCGCCCCGGAGGTGCTCGGCGGGCATGACGTCGTCTTCCTCGCTCTGCCGCACGGGCAGTCCGCCGAGCTGGCCGAGCAGTTGGACGAGGACGTGCTGATCCTCGACTGCGGGGCCGACTTCCGGCTGACCGACCCGGCCGCCTGGGAGCGGTTCTACGGAACCGCGCACGCCGGCTCCTGGCCCTACGGACTGCCCGAGCTGCCCGGTGCCCGCGAGGCGCTGCGCGGCAGCCGCCGGGTGGCCGTCCCCGGCTGCTATCCGACCGCCGTCTCGCTCGCCCTCTTCCCGGCCTACGCCGCCGGGCTCACCGAGCCGGAGGCCGTGATCGTCGCCTCCTCCGGCACCTCCGGCGCCGGCAAGGCCCTCAGGCCGCACCTGCTGGGCAGCGAGGTGATGGGCTCCATGAGCCCGTACGGGGTCGGCGGTGTCCACCGGCACACCCCGGAGATGGCGCAGAACCTCTCCGCGGTGGCCGGGGAGCCGGTCACGGTCTCCTTCACCCCCACCCTGGCGCCGATGCCCAGGGGAATCCTCGCCACCTGCTCGGCGAAGGCCAAGCCGGGCACGGACGCGGTGCTGCTCCGGGAGACCTACGAGAAGGCCGTCGCCGGCGAACCGTTCCTGCAGCTGCTACCCGAGGGGCGGTGGCCGTCCACCGCGGCCGTCCACGGCTCCAACACCGTGCTGCTCCAGGTCACCCACGACGAGGCCGCCGGACGGATCATCGCGATCGCCGCGGTCGACAACCTCGCCAAGGGCACCGCGGGCGGCGCGGTCCAGAGCATGAACATCGCCCTCGGCCTCCCCGAGGAACTGGGGCTCCCCACCGCCGGGCTCGCCCCGTGACGCCCCGCGCACGGCCGAGCGAAGACACCCCCGACAACCGCCCGTACGGCGGAGCGAAGAAGGAGACGCAGTGAGCGTTACGGCAGCCACGGGCTTCACGGCCTCCGGTGTCGCGGCCGGCATCAAAGGCAGTGGGGCCGCGGACCTGGCCCTCGTCGTCAACAACGGCCCCCACCGGGCAGCGGCTGGGGTGTTCACCGCCAACCGCGTCAAGGCCGCGCCGGTGACCTGGTCCCAGCAGGTCACCGACGGCGGCCGGCTCTCCGCGGTCGTGCTCAACTCCGGAGGCGCCAACGCCTGCACCGGCCCCGGGGGCCTCCAGGACACCCGGGCGACCGCGGAGCGGGCCGCCGAACTACTCGGCCGGGAACCGGGCGAGATCGCCGTCGCCTCCACCGGACTCATCGGCGTCCGCCTGCCCATGGACGAACTCCTCACCGGTCTGGAGCAGGCCGCCGGCGCGCTCTCCGCACACGGTGGCGAGAAGGCGGCCATCGCCATCAAGACCACCGACTCGGTGCACAAGACCGCCGTGGTGGAGGGCGACGGCTGGACCGTCGGAGGGATGGCCAAGGGAGCGGGCATGCTCGCCCCGGGGCTCGCCACGATGCTGGTGGTGCTGACCACCGACGCCGTCGTCGAGGGCCCCGAACTCGACAAGGCGCTCCGCGCGGCCACCCGCACGACCTTCGACCGGGTCGACTCGGACGGCTGCATGTCCACCAACGACACCGTGCTGCTGCTCGCCTCCGGCGCCTCCGGCCGAACGCCCGACTACGACGCCTTCGCCGAAGCGGTGACCGGGGTCTGCGCGGACCTGGCCCACCAGCTGATCGGTGACGCCGAAGGCGCGTCCAAGGACATCCGGATCGAGGTCGTGGGGGCCGCGAGCGAGGAGGACGCCGTGGAGGTCGGCCGTTCGATCGCCCGGAACAACCTGCTCAAGTGCGCCATCCACGGCGAGGACCCCAACTGGGGCCGGGTGCTCTCCGCGATCGGCACCACCTCCGCCGTCTTCGAACCCGACGAACTGAACGTCGCCATCAACGGCGTCTGGGTCTGCCGACGGGGCTCCGTGGGGGAGGACCGGGAACTGGTCGACATGCGCTACCGGGAGGTGCGCATCACCGCGGACCTGGCGGCCGGCCCGGAGTCGGCCGTCATCTGGACCAACGACCTCACAGCCGACTACGTACACGAGAACAGCGCATACTCCTCATGAGCCGAGCAACCGCACGCAACCACACCGCCCTCCCCAAGGCCCGCACCCTGATCGAGGCGCTGCCCTGGCTGGAGCGGTTCCACGGCAAGACCGTCGTGATCAAGTTCGGCGGTAACGCCATGGTCGACGAGGAACTGAAGGCGGCCTTCGCCCAGGACGTGGTCTTCCTCCGGTACGCCGGCATCCGCCCCGTCGTGGTGCACGGCGGCGGCCCGCAGATCAGCTCCTACCTGGACCGGCTCGGCCTGGAGTCCAGCTTCACCGCCGGCCTGCGGGTCACCACCCCCGAGACCATGGAAGTGGTGCGGATGGTGCTCGCCGGGCAGGTCCAGCGGGAGCTGGTCGGCCTGCTGAACCGGCACGGTGCCTTCGCCGTCGGCATGACCGGTGAGGACGCCCACACCATGAGCGCCGTCAAGCGGTACGCCGAGGTCGACGGGGAGCGGGTGGACCTCGGGCGCGTCGGAGAGGTCACCCGGGTCGACCCGGGTGCCGTCCGGGCGCTGCTCGACGACGGCCGGATCCCGGTGATCTCCTCCATCGCACGCGGCGACGAGGAGGCGGAGGGCGCGGGCGACCACGGCGTGTACAACGTCAACGCGGACACCGCCGCCGCCGCGCTGGCCGCTGCCCTGGAGGCGGAGGTGCTCGTCTTCCTCACCGATGTGGAGGGCCTCTACGCGGAGTGGCCCACCGAGGACGACGTGATCAGCCGGCTGACCGCCAGCGAGTTGGAGAAGCTCCTGCCCGACCTGGCCAGCGGCATGGTGCCGAAGATGGAGGGCTGCCTGCACGCGGTGCGCAACGGCGTCGGCAGCGCACGGGTCCTGGACGGTCGCGTCCCGCACTCCATGCTGCTCGAGGTGTTCACCGACGAGGGCATCGGCACGATGGTCGTTCCCGACCGGCCCGAGGAGCTCGCGACACAGGGAGGAACGGCATGACCGAGGCGACCAACCAGGAGCTGACCCGCCGCTGGCAGGGCGCGCTGATGGACAACTACGGCACGCCCAGCCTCCCGCTGGTGCGGGGCGAAGGCGCCAGGGTCTGGGACGGCGACGGCCGGGAGTACGCCGACTTCGTCGGCGGGATCGCCGTCAACGCCCTCGGGCACGCCCACCCGGCGATCGTCCGGGCGGTGTCGGAGCAGATCGCCACCCTGGGCCACGTCTCCAACCTCTTCGTCGCCCGCCCTCCGGTCGACCTGGCAGAACGGCTGCTGGAGATCCTCGGCCGACCGGGCCGGGTCTTCTTCTCCAACTCCGGTGCGGAGGCGGTCGAAGCCGCCTTCAAGATCGGCCGCCGCACCGGGCGCCCGCACATGGTCGCCACCCGGGGCGGCTTCCACGGCCGCACCATGGGGGCGCTCGCCCTCACCGGGCAGCCCGCCAAGCAGGAGCCGTTCCAGCCGCTTCCCGGCGAGGTGACCCATGTCCCGTACGGTGACGCCGAGGCGCTGCGCGCCGCCGTCACCACGGACACCGCCCTCGTCGTCATCGAGCCGATCCAGGGGGAGAACGGCGTGGTCGTCCCACCCGCGGACTACCTCGCCCAGGCCCGGGAGATCACCCGCTCCAGCGGCGCCCTGCTGGTGCTGGACGAGATCCAGACGGGCATCGGCCGGACCGGCCACTGGTTCGAGCACCAGGCCCACGGGGTGCGGCCGGACGTGGTCACCCTCGCCAAGGGTCTCGGCGGCGGCCTCCCGATCGGTGCGACCATCGCCTTCGGCGAGGCGGCCGAACTGCTCTCCCCGGGCCAGCACGGATCGACCTTCGGTGGAAACCCGGTCGCCTGCGCCGCTGCCCTGGCGGTCCTCGACACCATCGAGAGCGAGGGCCTGCTGGAGCGGGTGAAGCGGACCGGGGAGCGGTTGCGCCGCGGGATCGAGGAGGTCGGCCACCGGCTGGTGCACCATGTCCGCGGGGCCGGGCTGCTGCTCGGTATGGTGCTCACCGAGCCCGCCGCCCCCCGGGTACAGCAGGCGGCTCAGGACGCCGGTCTACTGGTGAACGCGGTCGCCCCCGACGTGGTGCGGCTGGCGCCGCCGCTGATCCTCGCGGACCGTGAGGTGGACACCTTCCTGCGGCTGCTGCCGAGCGTCCTGGAGGCCGCCGCTGCCGAGGACCGATGATCCGGAGAATATCGACGATGACCGAGGCGCAGGACGAGACCCAGGCCGCCCCCGGCCCCCGGAGCGCCGGCGACCGCGCCGGCCAGGCCGTGCCGCAGACCCGCACCGCCCGCCACCGGCGGATCGTCGACATCCTCAACAGACAGCCGGTGCGCTCCCAGAGCCAGTTGGCGAAGCTCCTCGCCGACGACGGACTCTCCGTCACCCAGGCGACGCTCTCCCGGGATCTGGACGAACTCGGTGCCGTGAAGATCCGCAACACCAGGGGCGAGCTGATCTACGCGGTGCCGGGGGAGGGCGGGGACCGCACCCCGCGCGCTCCGCTCGGCGAGTCCGCCAGTGAGGGCCGGATGGCACGTCTCGCCGGTGAGCTGCTGATCTCGGCGGAGGCCTCGGCCAACCTGGTGGTGCTGCGGACGCCGCCCGGCGCGGCCCAGTTCTTCGCCTCGGCCATCGACCAGGCCGAGATCCACCAGATCATCGGCACCATCGCCGGCGACGACACGCTGCTGCTGATCAGCCGCGACCCCGACGGCGGCCAGGCGCTCGCCGACCACCTGCTGAAGCTCGCGCAGAAGGCCCGGTAGGCCCTTCACCGCCGACCGGGCGGCGCCGACGGCAGGTTCGCCTACGGGCAGGTCAGCCGGGAGGCGTGTGCACCGGGAAGCGGGCGCGGGATGTCAGGGGCGCAGGAAGACCAGCAGGACGAACAGCGCCGAGCTCGCCACCGCCGTCCAGGTCAACCGGCTGAACAGGGCACCGCCACCGAGGTGCCGCCGGCAGCGGCGGCTGAGGCAGGTCGCCGAACCCAGCAGGGTGAGCGCCGCCACCGCGGCCGCACCGACGGCCAGGGCCGCCCCGCGGCCGGCCTGCCGCCAGCCGACCAGGTAGACCGTGCTCCCCAGCAGACGGGCCTGCTGGCCGGCGGAGTGCTCGGTCTCGCTGTCGACCGGTCGCCAGCTCGCCCGCCGGCCGTCAGCGGGCCGGAACCAGCCGCCGCACTCCACGATCGGACGCCTCGCCCCCTCCCTGGAGACGCAGCCCACTTCGGAGACCGTTCCCGCTTCGCCCAGCGCCCCGACCCCCACCGCGGTCATCCGGGCCCCCCACGCGGTGACCGGCACCGCGAGCGCGCAGACCAGCAGCAGGGCGGCCGCCGACAGCGAGCGCTTCCACAGCGGGCCCCGGGGCGGCAGCGGGCCGCGGGCCGGTCGTCGGGGGGCCGGGGGCGTCGGGGGGCTGTAGGGGCGCATGGCCCTGACCCGCTGTTTCCGCCGCCTACGCCGTTCGATTCCCCCGCCCATGGTGGGCCAGTCAACCAGCGGTGTGCCGCACGGCAACGGGCGGCCCCCACGGTGGAACAGCGCTGGTCGCGACGGTCCGGGACACCCGTCCGCGAGCCGCGTTGACGAAACATACGGCACAGTGCATACTTATGCCTGTCAGCGCATGCATCGTAAGGAGCACCCCGTGACCGAGCGCGTCGTACTCGCCTACTCCGGCGGCCTGGACACCTCTGTCTGCATCGGCTGGATCGCAGAGGAGACCGGGGCGGAGGTCATCGCCGTGGCCGTGGACGTCGGCCAGGGCGGCGAGGACCTGGACGTCATCCGCAAGCGTGCGCTGGCCTGCGGCGCGGTCGAGGCCGAGGTGGCCGATGCCAAGGACGAGTTCGCCGAGGAGTACTGCCTCCCCGCGATCAAGGCCAACGCGCTCTACATGGACCGCTACCCGCTGGTCTCCGCGCTCTCCCGGCCCACCATCGTCAAGCACCTGGTGGCCGCCGCCCGCAAGCACGGCGCCACCACCGTCGCGCACGGCTGCACCGGCAAGGGCAACGACCAGGTGCGGTTCGAGGCCGGGATCTCCTCGCTCGCCCCGGACCTCGACTGCATCGCCCCGGTGCGGGACTACGCGATGACCCGTGACAAGGCGATCGCCTTCTGCGAGGAGAAGGGGCTGCCGATCTCGACCACGAAGAAGTCCCCCTACTCCATCGACCAGAACGTCTTCGGACGGGCGGTGGAGACGGGCTTCCTCGAGGACATCTGGAACGCGCCGATCGAGGACGTCTACGACTACACCCAGAACCCGGCCGTCGCCCGGGAGGCCGACGAGGTGATCATCACCTTCGACAAGGGTGTCCCGGTCGCGATCGACGGCCGGCCGGTCACGGTCCTGCAGGCCATCCAGCAGCTCAACGAGCGGGCCGGGGCCCAGGGCGTCGGGCGGATCGACATGGTCGAGGACCGGCTGGTCGGCATCAAGTCCCGCGAGGTGTACGAGTCCCCGGGCGGCATCGCGCTGATCACGGCCCACCAGGAGCTGGAGAACGTCACCGTCGAGCGTGAGCTGGCCCGCTACAAGCGGCAGGTCGAGCAGCGGTGGGCCGAGCTGGTCTACGACGGTCTCTGGTTCTCCCCGCTGAAGCGGGCGCTGGACGGCTTCATCGAGGAGGCCAACCAGTTCGTCAGCGGCGACATCCGGATGACCCTGCACGGCGGCCGCGCCGTGGTCACCGGCCGGCGTTCGGAGCAGTCGCTCTACGACTTCAACCTCGCGACCTACGACACCGGCGACACCTTCGACCAGTCCCTCTCCAAGGGCTTCATCGAGATCTTCGGTATGAGCAGCAAGATCGCCGCCAAGCGGGACCTGGCGGGTTAACCTGCCCTCGTCCGGCCCGGCCGGACGCCACCGTCCAAGGCGCCTCCGCCACCCCTACAGGGTGGCGGAGGCGATCGGCATCAGCCGGCGGGTCGGCCTCGGAAGAGGGGCGGCCGTGCCGAGCCACGCGTACCAGGAGCAGGAATGACGACAAGTCCGCAGAGCCCGCACACCGTCGCCGGAGGCGGTGACGTACGGCTGTGGGGCGGACGCTTCGCGGACGGGCCGGCGGAAGCGCTGGCCCAGCTGAGTGCGTCGGTCCACTTCGACTGGCGACTCGCCCCTTACGACATCGCGGGATCCCGCGCGCACGCGCGGGTGCTCCACTCGGCGGGGTTGCTGAGCGCCGACGAGCTGGAGCGGATGCTCCAGGGGCTGGACCGGTTGGAGGCGGACGTCGCCGACGGCTCCTTCACCGGCACCGTCGCCGACGAGGACGTGCACACCGCGCTGGAACGCGGTCTCCTGGAGCGGCTGGGCCCGGACCTCGGCGGCAAGCTGCGGGCCGGCCGCTCACGCAACGACCAGGTGGCGACCCTCTTCCGGATGTACCTGCGCGACCACGCCCGGATCATCGGGGGTCTGCTCACCGACCTCCAGGAGGCGCTGGTGGGCCTGGCCGAGGCGCACCCGGAACTCGCGATGCCCGGCCGGACCCACCTTCAGCACGCCCAGCCGGTCCTCTTCGCGCACCATCTCCTCGCTCACGTCCAGGCGCTTTCCCGGAACGCCGAGCGGCTGCGGCAGTGGGACGAGCGGACCGCGGTCTCCCCCTACGGGTCGGGCGCGCTCGCCGGCTCCTCACTGGGGCTGGACCCCGAGGCGGTCGCCGCCGAACTCGGGTTCGGCAACGGCTCGTCCGGCAACTCGATCGACGGCACCGCCGCCCGGGACTTCGTCGCGGAGTTCGCCTTCATCACCGCGATGATCGGCGTCGACCTGTCCCGGATCGCCGAGGAGGTCATCATCTGGAACACCAAGGAGTTCTCCTTCGTGACCCTCCACGACGCCTTCTCCACCGGTTCCTCGATCATGCCGCAGAAGAAGAACCCGGACATCGCGGAACTGGCCCGCGGCAAGTCGGGCCGGCTCATCGGCAACCTCACCGGACTGCTCGCCACGCTCAAGGCCCTTCCCCTCGCGTACAACCGGGACCTCCAGGAGGACAAGGAGCCGGTCTTCGACTCCTGCGACCAGCTGGAGATCCTGCTGCCCGCCTTCACCGGCATGATGGCCACCCTCACCGTCAACCGGGAGCGGATGGCGGAGCTGGCGCCGGCCGGCTTCTCGCTCGCCACGGACGTCGCCGAATGGCTGGTCAAACAGGGGGTGCCGTTCCGGGTGGCGCACGAGGTCGCCGGTGAGTGCGTCAAGGAGTGCGAGCGGCAGGGCATCGAACTGCACCAGTTGACGGACGGGCAGTTCGCGGCGATCTCCGAGCACCTCACCCCCGAGGTCCGCACCGTCCTCGACGTCCCCGGCGCGCTGGCGGCGCGCGACGGCCGGGGCGGCACGGCGCCGTCCGCGGTGGCCGTGCAGCTGGCCGAGGTCAAGGAGGACCTGGCCGTCCAGCGGGGGTGGACCGAGGCGAAGCGCTGAACCTCTGGCGAGATCACCCGACACGCGAGGAGGGTGCCGCCCACACCGGGCGGCACCCTCCTTCGCTGTGGGCCGGCCTCCGCCGAGGTCCGGCGGGTTCTCAGGCAGCCGCCTTCGCCTTGGTGGCGTAGACGTCGACGTACTCCTGGCCGGAGAGGCGCATGACCTCGCTCATGACCTCGTCGGTCACCGCGCGCAGCACATAGCGGTCCCGGTCCATCCCGTCGTAGCGGGCGAAGTCGAGCGGCGCGCCGAACCGGACCGTCACCTTGCTGATCCGGGGCAGGCCCTTGCCGCCCGGCTGCACCCGGTCGGTGCCGATCATGGCGAACGGGACCACCGGGGCCCCGGTCATCAGCGCCAGCCGGGAGACCCCGGTCCGCCCGCGGTAGAGCCGCCCGTCGGGGGAGCGGGTGCCCTCCGGGTAGATGGCGAAGACGCTGCCCTCCTCCAGCACCCGGCGGCCGGTCATCAGCGCGGCGACCCCACCGCGCCCGCCGTCCCGGTCGACCGGGATCATGCCGCAGGAGGTGAAGAACCAGGCCATCAGCCGACCCTTCAGGCCCTTGCCGGTGACGTATTCGTCCTTGCCGATGAAGAAGACCTTCCGGCGGACCACGATCCCGAGGAAGAGCGAGTCGATGAAGGTGACGTGATTACCCGCCAGGATCACGGCGCCGTCCTCCGGAATGTGGTCGGCGCCCTCGATCGTCGGGCGGTACAGGACGCGCATCAGCAGTCCGAGAATCGCCTTGAGCACAATGCGGGACAACGGGCCCTCCGGTAGCGATGGTTGTTCCGGCGCACACCCGGCAGCCACCTTTCCGGCCGCCCCTATAAGTATGCAGGTGAGGACGATACTCGCGGTGGTGCCTCGGCCGCACATCGGGTTGCGGGGCCGGATGCGTGGTGTCGCCGCTCCGTCGGGGGGCGTTCCGCGCGAATTCACTCCGGCGGAACCTCCGGCCGCCTACGATCAGCCCGTTGACCGTAAGACCTGACAGGTACCGGACACACACAAGGAGTGCTCATGGAGCAGTCGCAGGAGCAGGGGCCGAGGCGGCGCGCCCTGTTGGGGGCAGCCGCCCTGGGCGCGGGGGCCGCCGTGCTCGGCGGGGCGGGCGGCACGGCGCTCGGGACGGGCGTGGCGAGAGCCGACGACCGGAGCGGGCGCGACCTGCCGACCCCCACCGTGATCGCCCACCGGGGCACCAGCGGCTACCGTCCGGAGCACACCCTGGGCTCCTACCAACTGGCGCTCGACATGGGCGCGCACGTCATCGAGCAGGACCTGGTGCCGACCAAGGACGGTCATCTGGTCTGCCGGCACGAGAACGACATCACCGCCACCACGGACGTCGCCGACCACCCCGAGTTCGCGGGGCGGAAGACGACCAAGGAAGTCGACGGCGTGTCGATCACCGGATGGTTCACCGAGGACTTCACCCTCGCCGAGCTGAAGACGCTGCGGGCCACCGAGCGGATCCCCGACGTCCGCCAGCGCAACACCCTCTACGACGGCCGCTGGGAGGTGCCCACCTTCGAGGAGGTGCTGCGCTGGGCCGAACGGGAGGGGCGGCGGCGCGGTCGGCCGGTGTGGCTGCATGTGGAGACCAAGCACCCGACCTACTTCCGCGAGCTCGGCCTCGGTCTGGAGGAGCCGCTGGCGAAGCTGCTCCGCCGCCACGGGCGGCACCGGAAGCACGCGCCGAACTTTCTCCAGTCCTTCGAACCGACCAGCATGGAGCGGCTCGCCGGACTCGTCGACTGCCCCCGGGTGGTGCTCCTCGACTCACCCGACTCCAGGCCCTGGGACTTCGTCGAGACCGGAGACCCGCGTACGGTGGCGGATCTCGTCGAGCCCGAGGGGCTGAAGTGGATCGCCCGCTTCGCGCAGGGCATCGGACCCTCCCTCACGATGATCATCCCGCTGGACGAGGACGGCGCGCTGGGCGAGCCCACCACCCTCGTCCAGGACGCCCACGCGGCCGGGCTGATCCTCCACCCGTACACCGTGCGGAACGAGAACACCTTCCTTCCGACGGACTACCGGGTCGGTACCGACCCGAACGCCTACGGGAACGCCTTCGGGGTCTTCCAGCGGTACTTCGAGACGGGGATCGACGGGATCTTCACCGACAACGCGGACACCGGGCTGCTCGCGCGGGAGGACTTCCTCGCCGGCCGAGGCTGACCGTCCGGCCGCCGTGCCCCGGCCCTCGGTGCCGCCCCGCTCCCCGAGTACTCGGGGGAAGGGCGCCGGGGCACGGCGGAACCGGCTCCGGGCCGCTCGGAAGGGTGAGATGGGCGGCGCCCCGAAACCGGCCGGGGGCGGGCTTCAGTCCCGGCGGTTATGACGTTGAGTGATCTCCTCACCTCGCTTCGCCCGCTCCTCGCAGCCGAGGCGGCGGCCGAGGCCCTGGGTACGGGTATGGATCCGGCCGACATCGAGCAGGGCGTCCTCCTGCGGTTGCTGGAGCGGTCCGGCGGGCCGGATGCTGAGACCGGATCCGGCACCGTGCAGCCTCCGCCCGGACAGGCGGCCGACTGGCTGCGCGCCGCCGTCCGGGCGGAGGTGCGAGGAGCACGGCGAAGGAGCCGCCGGGAGGTGTCCTACGGTCAGGGCGACCCCCCGGGCCGTCCGGCGGTGCCCGTGGAGGACCGTGTGCTCGCCGGCGAGGAGCGGGGAGCGGTGCGCAGGGCCGTCCGCCGGCTGCCCGGGCGCTGTCCCCGGCTGCTGGGGGCGATGCTGTCGCCGGCCGATCCCACATACCGCGAAATCGCAGGTGAGTTGGGTATCTCACAGGGGAGTCTGGGGCCGGTCCGTTCCCGTTGCCTGAGCTGTCTGCGCAGAATGCTCGCAGCGGAGGTTGCCGCTTCCCGAGACGGGGGAAGGGAGCGTTGACCGGCGCCACGGAGGCGGTGCCCGCGAGCGGGGCCGCACTCCGTCCTGGCCGACGGTCCGGGCGCACCCAACACACCCTCATCGCGCCCGGGCGGACCGAACAAGGGGAGGCATGCGCACATGGGCATGAGCGTGACCATCTCTGCGGCGACCGACGACGACGCCGAGCAGATTCTCAAGCTGCAGTACCTCTGCTTCCAGCCGGAGGCCGAGCTGTACGGGGACTACGCCATCGAACCGCTCACCCAGAGTCTCGCCGATCTGCGCGCCGAACTGAGTCGGAGCCGGGTCCTGGTGGCCCGGCTGGGCGCGGAGGTCGTCGGCTCGGTGCGCGGTGCGGTGGACGCCGACGGAACCGCGAGCCTGGCCGCCCTGATCGTCCACCCCCGGATGCAGCGCCACGGGCTGGGGAGGCGGCTGCTCACTGCGATCGAACAGCAGATGGCCGTGGAGTCGGAAGCCAAGAGGTACCGGCTGCTCACCGGCCACCGGAGTGAGGGGCTGATGCGGCTCTACCGCCGCTGCGGCTACGCCCCGGTCGGCACCGAGCAGGTCTCCCGTGTGCTGAGCGTGGTCACCCTGGAGAAGCAGGCGCTCCCGCAGAAGTACGCCGCGAGCGCCTGAGGCCGGTGCGGCGCTCCGGGACCGGCCGGCGGACTGCGCCACAGGCCGCCGGCCGGCCGATGGCGCCTGAGGAGGGGGCGGCGGGGGCGACGGCCGGGTTGGGTCAGCGCCCGCCCTCGCCCGCGGGCTGCTTCCGGCGCAGCCACAGGAGCCCGGCCACCGGCAGGGCCACGGGCAGGAAGAGGTAGCCCACGCCGAAGTCGGACCACACCGTGGCGTCCGGGAAGGCTGACGGCTCGGCCAGCGTCCAGGCGCCGACGCCGAGCACGCCCAGCAGTTCGCCCGTGCAGCAGACCAGGCCCACCCTGCGGGCGCCCTCGCCGCCCCGTACCAGGGAGAGGGTGATGAGCGCGTACACCAGACCGGCGACCGCGGAGAGGGTGTAGGCGAGCGGGGCCTCGTCGAACCTGGTCAGTATCTGGGCGGCGGAGCGGGAGACCGCTGCCACCGTGAAGACCCCGTAGAACCAGACCAGCAGCCGCCCCGGTCCGGAGCGCAGGGTGTGGGCGCCGGGTCGGCGGTCCCCGGAGGCGGTGTTCTCCCGGGCGGTGCTTTCGGGAACGGCGCTGCCGCCGGGGGCCCGGGGCGTGGCCACCGAGGCCCCGCCGAGTTCCGCGTCCGTCGTGTTCCGCTCAGCCACCCGAGCCTCCCCAGATGTCGAACAGCCTGACTTCCAGCACGGCCAGCACGACCGCCCCGGCCGCCACCGTCGCCGAGCCCCACTTGGTCCGCTCCGCCAGCGACATGACGCCGGCCACCGGCACCACGGCCGTGGCACTGAGGAGGTAGGCCAGGAAGATCGCGGTGCCACCGCCGGGCTTCTCGCCGCCGGCCAGACGTACGACGCCTATCGTCAGCTGGACCAGGACCAGGAGCGTCACCAGGGCCATGCCGATGAAGTGCCAGTCCTTGGTCGGCTGGTCGCGGTAGACGGCCAGGCCGCACCAGGCGGCGAGTGCGAGCGCCGCGAGGGAGGCCGCGAGCGTCAGGGAACCGATCACGCGAGCCCCTCCGGCGAGACCGGACGCGGCCCCACGGCGGCCCGGCACGGTGCGGGGCGGCGAGCGGACGAAGTGGGCATGGGACGACTCTAATCCGCCGGACACGCGGGACGGCAGCCGCCCCTGAGGAACCCCGGGCGTGCGAACGGGACGCTGGAGGACGCCCGAGGGGACCTATCCGTCGGTCCGCCGGATGGGTCCGGTCCGCACTCTGAGACGGCCCGGCGTCCCAAGAGTGGTTCCGGCCACATTCCGGGGCCGGTTCGGGGCCTGCCTCCCGCCCGGGTTCGCCGCTTGGTGTCCGACGGGGCCCGGACTCGCTGAGCCCGTCACCTGGCTGCACCCCCAAGGTGGGGAGAATTGCCCCGGAATGAGGTGATTATTGGCCCCCTTGATGGGGTTGAGGTGCGGCATGTCCACAGTGCGAGCCAGATTATCCATACTGTGAGACAAGCTGATCGGTTTGTTCCGCTGTCTGTTTTACTTGCAGCCATGACCGCGACCAGCAGTGCCATCTCTGCGACCGGGGCGACGACGACCCCCGGGGCCTGTCGCATGTGTCGAATGTGTGACCGCTGAGGGCCACGTTCGTGCTCGCGCCCTGAAGCGAGACAGCGCGGCGCCGGGTTGTGACCCGCCGTACCAGGGGCGAAGCCGCACAGCGGTACCCCTGCCGAAGGCCGTGACCGCCCGTCGGAACTCCCCCGGACCCCACCTGCCGCGTCCAAGAGCAACGCCGTGCCCGGCCGCCCCGCGCCGCGCACCCGAGAGTGACGGACATCCTGTGATCACCACCAAGGACTTGACCAAGGTCTACCGCTCACGCGGTCGCGAGGTCCACGCCCTGGACAGCGTCGACCTGCACGTGCGGGAGGGCGAGGTGTACGGCGTCGTCGGCCGTAGCGGCGCCGGCAAATCCACCCTCATCCGATGCGTGAACCTCCTGGAGCGACCCAGCTCCGGCACCGTGACCGTGGACGGGCAGGAGCTCACCGCCCTGGCCGGGCGGGGACAGCGCGCCGGAGCCCCGCTGCGCCGGGCCCGCAGCCGCATCGGCATGGTCTTCCAGCACTTCAACCTGCTGTCCTCGCGTACCGTCCAACGCAACGTCGAACTCCCCCTGGAGATCCTCGGCCTCTCCGGTCGGGAACGCTCCCGCAAGGCCCTGGAACTGCTCGACCTGGTGGGCCTCGCCGCCCAGGCCAGGGCCTACCCCGCCCAGCTCTCCGGCGGTCAGAAGCAGCGGGTCGGCATCGCCCGCGCCCTCGCCGGCGACCCCAAGGTGCTGCTCTCCGACGAGGCGACCTCCGCCCTCGACCCGGAGACCACCCGCTCGGTGCTGCAGCTACTGCGCGACCTCAACCGGGAACTGGGCCTGACCGTGCTACTCATCACCCACGAGATGGACGTGGTCAAGGCCGTCTGCGACTCCGCGGCGCTCATGAAGGGCGGCCGGATCGTGGAGTCCGGCAGGGTCGCCGACCTTCTGGCCACGCCCGGTTCCGAGCTGGCCCGCGAACTCTTCCCGGTCGGAGGGGAGGCCTCCGGGGCGGATCGCACCGTCGTGGACGTCACCTTCCACGGGGACGCGGCCACCCGGCCGGTCATCTCGCAGCTCTCCCGCACCTACAACATCGACATCTCGATCCTCGGGGCGGCGATGGACACCGTGGGCGGCCGGCAGGTCGGCCGGATGCGGATCGAACTCCCCGGCGCCTTCGAGGAGAACGTGGTGCCGATCGGCTTTCTACGCGAACAGGGACTCCAGGTGGACGTGGCCGGCCCGGCAGCCGCCGTGGAGCAGGCCGCGGGCAGCGGCCTCGTCCACAGCACGGGCCTCGCCAAGGAAGGTGATCGTCGATGACCTGGTCTCAGATGCAGCCACTGCTGGCCGAGGGCTGTTGGGACACGCTCTTCATGGTCGGCTGGTCCTCCCTCATCGCGGTGCTCGGCGGGTTGCCGCTGGGCGTGCTGCTCGTCCTCACCGACCGGGGTGAACTGCTGCAGAACGCGCCGGTGAACAAGATCGTCGGTGTGGTGGTGAACATCGGACGCTCCTTCCCCTTCATCGTCCTGATGGTCGCGCTCATCCCCTTCACCCGCTGGGTGGTCGGCACCAGCATCGGCGCGGAGGCGACCGTCGTGCCGCTGGCGGTCGGCGCGATCCCGTTCTACGCCCGGCTGGTCGAGACCGCCGTCCGCGAGGTGGACGGCGGTCTCGTCGAAGCCGCGCAGTCCATGGGCGCCGGCACCTGGACCATCGTCCGCAAGGTGCTGCTGCCGCAGTCGCTGCCCTCGTTGGTGGCGGGCTTCACCACCACCGTGATCGCGCTCATCGGCTACTCCGCGATGGCCGGCGCCATCGGCGGCGGCGGGCTCGGCTCCCTCGCGCTGACCTACGGCTACCAGCGCTTCGAGACCGACTTCATGCTGGTCACCGTAGCCCTGCTGATCGTGCTGGTCACAGCCGTGCAGGTACTGGGCGACCTGGCCGCGCGGGCCATCGCGCGGCGCGGCAGGGCCACCTCCGCCACGCCCCGCACTCCGCTCCGGCGGCTCCGGACCCGTGGCACCCGCGGCGCGGCCCAGACCGAAGCGGCCGACCTCCCCGCGGCGGCCCCCAAGACCTTCTCACCCACGAGCCCGGACCCTTCGCCGGGCGGAACCACCCAGTAAGAAAGGCACTCTTCGTGCGCACCCCAGTGAAAACCACCATCACCGCGGCGGCAGCCGCCGCTCTCGCCCTCTCCCTCGCCGCCTGCGGATCCTCGGACTCCGACAAGGCCGGCGGAGCCGACCCCGAGGCGCCGCTCACCGTCGCGGCCAGCCCCACCCCGCACGCCGACATCCTCAACTACGTCAAGGAGAACCTGGCGCAGGACGCGGGGCTGAAACTGGAGGTCAAGGAGTTCACCGACTACGTCACCCCGAACACGGCCCTGCAGAACGGCGAGGTAGACGCCAACTTCTTCCAGCACAAGCCCTACCTGGACGACTTCAACAAGAAGAAGGGCACCGACATCGTGCCCGTCGTCAACGTCGAGCTGGAACCGCTGGGGCTCTACTCCAGCAAGCTGGAGAAGAGCGGCGACCTCCGCAAGGGCTCCACCGTCGCCCTGCCGAACGACGCCACCAACGGCGGGCGCGCGCTCCAACTCCTCGACGAGCAGGGCCTCATCGAACTGAAGCCAGGCAAGGGCAGCGAGGCCACCCTGGCCGATGTCAAGGACACCAAGGGCCTGCACCTCAAGGAGCTGGAAGCGGCCCAGCTGCCCCGCTCCCTCGACGACGTCGACGCCGCGGTGATCAACGGCAACTACGCCATCGAGGCCGGTCTCAACCCGGCCGAGCAGGCTCTGGCACTGGAGAGCGCGGAGGGCAACCCGTACGCCAACTTCCTCGCCGTCAAGGACGGCAACGAGGACGACTCGCGCGTCCGGAAGCTGGCCGAACTCCTCAACTCCGACGAGGTCAGGAAGTACATCGAGAAGGAGTTCGACGGCGCGATCATCCCCGCGTTCGGCGCCGTCGGTTCCTGACCCGCCCAGGGCGGCGACCGACCGAGGCCCGGCTTCCGGTGAAGACCGGAACGCCGGGCCTCGGCGCGCGTACGCGGCGCACAGCCCACCCGGCGCTGCACCGGACCCGCGCCATGCTGCATGCTGGGCTGTCCAGTCCACGGCTACGGAGAGGCGCATGAGACCCACCTTCCCGGACGTCTCCATCAGTACGGAGCGGCTGGTGCTGCGCCCGTTCGAGGAAGCGGACGTGCCCACCCTCGTGGAGATGATGGACGACGAACTCGTCACCGCATGGACCGCGCTGCCTCATCCGTACACCCCCCGGCACGCCCACGAGTGGGCCACTCGGCTCGCCCCGGCGGAGCGCACCGAGGGGCGCGGCATCGTGCTCGCCGTCGTCGAGTTCCTCACCCAGCGGCTGGTCGGCAGCGTGCACCTGCACAACACCGACTGGCGGTGCCGATCCACCGAAATCGGCTACGTCACCGCCCGCTGGGCCCGCGGGGAGGGGTACGCCTCGGAGGCGGTGCAGGCGGTCGCCCAGTGGCTCTTCCGCGACCAGGGGTTCGAGCGCGTCGAGCTGCGGACCGCGGCGGACAACACCGCCTCCCAGCAGGTCGCCCAGAAGGTCGGCTGCATCAGCGAGGGGGTCCTCCGCAACGCCTGGATAGCCCGGACCCAGACCGAGGACGGCGGCTGGACGGAGATCCGCACCGATCTCATCGTCTGGGGCCTGCTCCCCGAGGACCTCGAGGACCTCGCCGAACCCGCGGCGGGAGCCGGCGGGTTCGCCCACTTCCCGGATCCCCGGTGAGGGTCCCGCCCCACCTGCACCGGAGCCGCACCGACCAGAGTAATCTCACCGGTGTCCGCGCACCCGCGGGCGGAAGTCCGCGAAGCCCAGGAGACTGACGACGATGGCCGACCGGGTCACGGTGATCGGATGGGACGGTTCGCCACTCTCCACCGCGGCCCGATCAGCGCTGGGCGCCGCCACCCTGGTGGCCGGAGCGCGGCACCACCTGGCGCTGCCCGAGATCCCCCGGGGAGCCGAGCGGATCCAGTTGGGCAGCGTCGCCCTGGCCGCCCGCCGGATCGCCGGGCACCGGGGTACGGCCGTGGTGCTCGCGGACGGCGACCCGGGATTCTTCGGCGTGGTGCGGACGCTGCGGGCCCCGCAGCACGGGCTCGAGGTGGAGGTGGTCCCCGCCGTCTCCTCGGTCGCGGCCGCCTTCGCACGGGTCGGCATGCCCTGGGACGACGCGCGCGTCGTGGTCGCCCACAGCAGGGACCTGCGGCGCGCGGTCAACGTCTGCCGAGCCCACACCAAAGTCGCCGTCCTCACCTCGCCCGGCGCCGGACCGGCCGAACTGGCCCTGCTCCTCGGCCCGGTGCACCGCACCTTCGTCATCTGCGAGGAACTGGGCAGCGAACGCGAGCGCGTCTCCGTCCTCACCTCCGACAAGGTCGCCGACCACGAATGGCGCCACCCCAACGTCGTCATCTCCATCGGTGGGCTCCGCACCCCCGTCGTGCAGGGCAGCCCCTGGATCTCGGGACCCGACCCCGATCTGCCGCAGGAACCCCGAGGCTGGGCGCTCCCGGCCCATCAGTACGGCGCACGGCTGGGCGAGGGTGAGGGCGGCCAGTTGCGGGCTGCTCAACTCGCCCGGCTGGGGCCCCGGGTGGGCGACCTGCTCTGGGACATCGGGTCCGGCGGTGGTGCCGTGTCGGTGGAGGCCGCCCGCTTCGGCGCGGCCGTCATCGCCGTGGACCAGGACCCGGTCGCCTGCGAGCGGACGGCGGCGTCCGCCCGCGCCTTCGGCGTCCAACTCCAGGTGGTCCGGGGCCGGGCACCCCAGGTACTCGAAGACCTGCCGGAGCCGGACACCGTCCGGGTCGGCGGGGGCGGGCCCCCGGTGGTCGCCGCCTGCGCCGCACGGCGCCCGGAGCGCATCGTCTGCCACGCGGCGACCCGTGACGAGGCGGAGGCGGTCGGACGCGTTCTCTCGGAGGCCGGGTACCGCGTCGAGTGCGCGCTGATCCAGTCCGTCGAGTTGGACACCTCGGACCACTCCGGATGGGCGGAGACGGAGCGTTCGGTGGCCTTCTTCCTCTGCGGTCACCTGCCCCGGCGCACCTCCTGAGCAGAGCGGTCGGTGGCCTCCGGGGAGATCGCGGAGGGTAGGCTGGCGGACCGTCGCACTGTCGCAGGCCTTTCGAGGTTTCGTTCGTCAATGTCCTGAATGGACTCCTGAATTGGATGGAAATGCACAGCTTCCGGGTCGGCCCCGGGTCGGCTGGGTACTTGCGACGTGCCGCCCGGCGCGGACGCTCGTTCTTGCTGTGGGAGCGGTCGCTGCGTCGGGGGCGGGTGCGGCGGATGAGCGGTTCGAAGGAGCACTACCGATGGGCGAGGGGCACGCATGACTGACACCGGCCAGATCCCGGGCGAGGGACTGCCGGAGAACGCGGGCGGACAGCCGGAGGCGCCGCAGTACGCGGCGCCCTCCGCTCCCGCGGGCGCCGGCCAGTCGGAGCAGCCGGGGATTCCGGGAGGCTTTCCGGAATCCGGTGGGTACCCCGTCGCCGAGCCGGTGGAGCCGTGGCCGGGGCAGGACGACCTGCTGTTCCCCGATCCCCAGCAGCCCTGGGGAGAGTCGGGGCAACTGGTGGGCGGGGTACCGGACTACCAGGAGAGCCTGGCCCCCGAGGGGCAGCAGCCCCACACCGTGCACCCGGGCTACGAACCGGCACCGCGGCCCGGGTACGGCCAGCCCGGCTACGAGCAGCTGGCGGCCTACCAGCAGAACGCGCCACAGGGGCTGGAACTCGCACCGGACCCGGGGCCGCAGGAGGCGCCGGTGGCCCCGGACGGCCCCGGGCAGTCCGGCGGTACCGGGCAGTCCGCCGCCCCCGCGGAGGCCCAGCCGGAGACGGGGCGGTTCCCATCCGGCCAGCAGCCGACACCGGCTCAGCACAATCGGCCGAAGGAGCGGTCCGCCGCGCGGCCGACCCCCGTACGCCGGCCGCTGCACCTGGGGCCGCCGGTCCCGGACGCCTCCTCCGGTGGGGTGGTGCGCTCCTTGGCCGATCGCGGCCCGGCGGGCTCCCCGGCCCGGCACCTGGGGCCGCCCACCGGCGGACTCGAGTACCTCGACGTGTCACCCGGGGAGCCGGCAGGTGACACGGGGCCGGTCGAACAACCCGAGCCGTCCGGCCCGGAGCCGGACGCAGGGGCGCAGCCGTCGTCCGTCGAACCGCAACCACCCACCGGTTCCGGGGCGGTCACCGGGCCGGATCCGGTGGCGGGAGCCACGGCGTACGGCCACGATCCGGCTGCCATGCTGCCCGGTCCGCAGCTCGGGGAGATCCCCCCCTACGTAGCGCCCGGGGCAGCGGAGCCGGCGTCACAGCAGCAGGCCGCGCCCTTCGTCGAAGAGCCGGCCCCCGATCCGGTCATGCTGCCGGCACAGAACGTCGGCCAACTGCCGCCGGACACCGGGGCGGTACCGGCCCCGCAGCAGCCTGAGGCCTGGATCCCGGCGCAGCACACGGACGGTTCCCACTGGCCGGGCGGTGTCCCCGTGGCGCCCGACGCGACCCAGGGGCCCGCGGTGCCGCCGTCGGAAGCGCCGATGACCGCCGACGCCGAGACGGCCACGGACCCCGAGGCGGCTGTCGCCGAGACTGCCGTGGTCCAGGGCGCAGTCCCGGAGTCGGGTGTCCCGGACCCAGTTGCCCAGGGGCCGGTTGCCGCCGAGTCGGTCGTCCCCGAGTCGGTCGTCCCCGGGAAGGCCGCGCCTGGACCGGACGTGCCGGAAGCTGCCGCGCCGGGGCAGGGCGCGCCGCCCCCGGCGGCCGAGCAGCCTTCCCAGCCACTGCCCGCCGAACCCAACTCCGGTGGGCAAGCAGCTCCCACTCCGGAGATGGTCGTTCCGGGCGCAGCTGACACAACGACCGGTACAGCGACCGGAAGCACCGTCGAGGCAGCACCTGCGGAGGTGGTAGCGGAGCAGGTCGCGCCGCCCACGGCCGAGGAGCCCGGCGCCGTTTCCGACACCGCGGACCCGGCGGGCCCCGCAGCAGCGGGCGCACCGACCGCTGCCGACAGCAGCCCGGCGCCGGAGGCCGACCCCGCGGAGTCGGGCGTCGTGCAGCAGGAGGAGCCCGTCGTCGCCACCGGGACCGCCGCTGACGCCGGGCCGGACGACGCGCCCACCTCCCCGTCAGCCGAGGCGCAAGCCGCTCAGGTCGAGCCGCCGGCTCCGCTCGCCCGGTCCGCCGAGGAAGGCGAGCAGGGCGCCGAGGCCGGGACGGAGGAGGGAACGGCGCCGTCCGGGGCATCGCCGCAGGCCGCCCCGGGCGCTGCAGCGGCGCCCGAGCAGTCCGCGGAGACCGCTGCACAGCCCGCCGGGACCGAGGAGGCGTCCGCCGAGCCGGCCCCCGCGGAGGCGCGGGCGGAGCCCGCCGAGGAAGAGCACGAGGCCGGGCCGGCGGTCGGAGAGCCGACTCCGCAGGCCGGCACGGAGCCCAGGGGAGCCGAGACCGCCGCGGAAGGAACGGAGTTCGCCGCGCCCGCGGCGACGACCGGGAGCGAAGTCGACCAGGAGGTGGGCGAGGACGGTCCGGGTGAAGTCGAACAGGCCGCCAGCACGCCTGAGACCGAACAACCCGCGGCCGGCGTCGAACCGAGGGAGGCTTCCGGAGACCAGGCCGAGCAGGAACGGAGCGAACCGGCAGCGTCGGACGCCCCGGAGTCGCCGGAGGAGGCGGCCACCGGGTTCGCCGAAGCGGAACGGGCCGCAGTGCTCCGCGTGATGCGTGAGCGCCGCGACATCAGCAGCGGATTCCGCTCCGACCCGGTGCCGCACGACGTCCTGCTCCGGGTCCTGGAGGCCGCCCACACGGCGCCCAGCGTCGGCCACTCCCAGCCCTGGGACTTCGTGGTCATCCGCTCCGCCGAAACCCGGCAGGCGGTCCACGAACTGGTGTCCCGTCAGCGGGAGGAGTACGCCAGGTCGCTGCCCAAGGGGCGGGCCAAGCAGTTCAAGGAACTCAAAGTCGAGGCCGTGCTGGAGACCCCGGTCAACATCGTGGTCACCGCCGACCCGACCCGCGGTGGCCGGCACACCATGGACCGGCACACCCAGCCCAAGACGGCGCCGTACTCCTCGGCCCTCGCCGTGGAGAACCTGTGGCTCGCGGCCCGCGCCGAAGGACTGGGCGTCGGCTGGGTGAGCTTCTTCGACGAGCGCGAGCTGGTCCGCCTGCTGGGGCTCCCCGAGCACCTGGAGATCGTCGGCTACCTCTGCCTGGGGTACGTGGACGAGTTCCCGGAGGAGCCGGAGCTGCTCCAGACCGGCTGGTCGAAACGGCGCCCGCTCTCCTGGGTCGTGCACGAGGAAACCTACGGACGTCGGGCGCTGCCCGGCGAGGGCCCGCACGACCTGCTGCGGGAGACACTGCAGGGCATCCGGCCGCTGGACGCCAAGGCGCTCGGTGAGGCCTGGGAACGCCAGAAGCGGATGACCAAGCCGGCGGGCTCGCTCGGCATGCTGGAGATCATCTCCGCCCAGTTGAGCGGCCTCTCCCGGCAGTGCCCGCCGCCGATCCCGGAGCCCGCGGCCGTCGCCGTCTTCGCCGGTGACCACGGGGTGCACGCCCAGGGCGTCACCGCCTGGCCGCAGGAGGTCACCGCCCAGATGGTGGCCAACTTCCTGGCCGGCGGAGCGGTCTGCAACGCCTTCGCCGGTCAGGTCGGGGCCGAGGTGTGCGTGGTGGACGTGGGCGTCGCCGCCGACCTGCCGGCGACCCCGGGGCTGATGCCGCGCAAGGTGCGTCCCGGCACCGACGACTTCACCGCCGGTCCGGCGCTCTCCCGGCAGGACGTGCTGCGGGCGGTGGAGGTGGGGATCGAGACGGCACGCGATCTGGTCGCCGCCGGGAACAAGGCCCTGGTCAGCGGTGAGATGGGGATCGCGAACACGACGGCCTCCGCCGCGCTGGTCTCCGTCTACACCGGCCAACCACCGGCGGAGGTGACCGGGCGCGGCGCGGGCGTCAACGACGAGACCCACGCCCGCAAGGTCGATGTCGTCCGCCGGGGGCTGGAGCTGCACCAGCCGGACCCGGCCGATCCGATCGGTGTGCTGGCGGCGTTCGGCGGGCTGGAGCACGCCGCCCTGGTCGGCCTCGTCCTCGGGGGTGCTTCGCTGCGCACACCGGTGATCCTCGACGGGGTCACCGCGGGAGCAGCGGCCCTGGTGGCCCGGGCCATGGCGCCGGAGGCACTCGCCGCGTGCATCGCCGGCCACCGCAGCAGCGAACCGGGGCACGTCGCGGCGCTGACGAAACTGGGCCTGCGACCGCTGGTCGACCTCGATCTCAGGCTCGGCGAGGGGACCGGTGCCCTGCTGGCGCTGCCCGTGGTCCAGAGCGCCGCGCGGGCGATGCACGAGGTGGCCACCTTCGACTCCGCCGGGATCACCGGGAAGGCGTGAGGAGACCGCCGCCCGCGCGGTGCCGACCGGGTGCCCCCGGCGCGGAGACCGGCGGCCGGCGGTGGAGGCCGCGGGCGATGGCCGGCTGGCCTCGGCAGTAGGCTGGGAGCGCTCACCAGCGGCGACGGGAACGCGGACCCGGCGCGCCGCGCCGGTGGGCACCGCGGCGGCCGCCCCCGGGAGCGGCCGTCTCTCCCCGCCGCTCCACCGCCGCAGCGGCCCGAACCTCTCAGCAGGAGCCGCGAAGCCATGAGCGAACACGCCGTCTACCCCGTCGGACTCCGCCTGGCCGGACGCCGGGTGGTGGTGCTCGGAGCCGGGGCGGTGGCTGGGCGGCGGCTGCCCGGCCTGCTCGCCGCGGGAGCGGACCTGCGGGTGATCTCTCCCGAGGCCACCGTGTCGGTCCAGGCCATGGCCGAGGCGGGCGAGCTGCACTGGGAACGCCGCTGCTACCGGGAGGGAGACCTCGCCGGCGCCTGGTACGTGCTCATCGCCACCGACGACCCGGCGGCCAACGAAGCGGCCTCGGCAGAGGCCGAGGAGCGCCGGGTGTGGAGCGTGCGCAGCGACGACGCCACGGCCGCGACCGCCTGGACCCCGGCCACCGGGCGCACCGACGGGCTCACCGTCGCCGTGCTCACCGGCCGGGACCCGCGTCGCTCCGCGGCGGTCCGGGACGCCGTGGTGGAAGGGCTGAGGGACGGCCGGATCGCCGCCGAGCGCGGCAGGGACCGGCACCGCGGACGCGAGCCGGGAGTGGCCCTCGTCGGCGGCGGGCCCGGTGACCCGGAGTTGATCACGGTGCGCGGTCGGCGGCTGCTCGCCGAGGCCGACGTGGTCATCGCCGACCGGCTCGGCCCCCGGGACCTGCTGGACGAACTCCCGCCGCAGGTCGAGGTGGTCGACGCGGCGAAGATCCCCTACGGACGCCATATGCCGCAGGAGGCCATCAACGCGGCCCTGATCGAGCACGCGAGGGCCGGGAAGGCCGTGGTCCGACTCAAGGGCGGGGACCCGTTCGTCTTCGGTCGGGGCATGGAGGAGGCCCAGGCGCTGGCGGAGGCCGGCATCCCGTGCACGGTGGTACCGGGCGTCACCAGTGCCGTCAGCGTGCCGGGCGCCGCCGGCATTCCGGTGACCCACCGGGGGCTGGCACACGAGTTCACCGTCGTCAGCGGCCACCTGGCGCCCGACGACCCGCGTTCGCTGGTGGACTGGCAGGCGCTGGCCGCGCTGCGGGGCACCCTGGTGCTGCTGATGGCGGTCGAGCAACTGGGGGCCATCGCGGAGACGTTGATCGAGCACGGGCGCGCCGCCGACACACCGGTCGCCGTGGTGCAGGAGGGCACGACGGCCGGCCAGCGCCGGCTGGTGGCCACCCTGGCCACGGTCGCCCGCGAGGTGGCGGCGGAGCGGCTGCGTCCGCCCGCCGTGGTGGTCGTCGGGGCCACCGTGGGCCTGCTCCAGCCGCCGACCGGCGGCCCCGGCCCGGAGGCGTCCTCCGGCAGCGAGGGCGGGAGCCGTGGCTGATCCCATCGTCGTCGACGATCCCGGCGACCCCAGGCTCCACGACTACACCGGACTGACGGACGTCGAGCTCCGTCGCCGACGCGAGCCGGCGGAGGGCCTGTTCATCGCCGAGGGGGAGAAGGTCATCCGAAGGGCGCTGGAGGCCGGCTACCAGATGCGGTCGATGCTCCTCTCGGCCAAGTGGCTGGAGACCATGGGCGATGTGATCGACACCGTGACCGCGCCGGTGTACCTGGTTCGACCGGAGCTCGCCGAGCAGGTGACCGGGTATCACGTGCACCGTGGCGCGCTCGCCGCCATGTGCCGCAAACCGGCCCTCAGCGCCCCGCAGGTGCTGGCCGGCGCGCGGCGTGTGGTGGTCATGGAAGCGGTCAACGACCACACGAACGTCGGAGCGATATTCCGCAGCGCCGCCGCCCTCGGGATGGATGGGGTGCTGCTCTCGCCGGACTGCGCGGATCCGCTCTACCGGCGCTCCGTCAAGGTCTCCATGGGAGCCGTCTTCGCCGTGCCCCACGCCCGGCTGGAGAACTGGCCGGGCGGACTGGAGATGACCGGCCGGGCCGGCTTCCGGCTGCTCGCCCTGACCCCGCACGAGAAGGCCGTACCCCTGGACACCGCCGTGGCGAAGGGGCCCGAGCGCATCGCGCTGATGCTGGGCGCCGAGGGAACCGGACTCTCGCGGCAGGCGCTCTCCGCGGCGGACGAGTGGGTCCGCATCCCGATGGCTGACGGGATCGACTCGCTGAACGTCGGCGCGGCGGCGGCCGTGGCCTTCTACGTCGCCTCGAACGGGAGGGGCCGGGCGCCGCGCTGAGTCCGCGGCAGCCGGAGCCCAGGGGGCACCTCAGCCGCTCGCGTGCTCGGCGCTGTGCTGTGGCGAGGACCCCTTCCCCAGCCGGCCGAGGCCTTCGGTGTCCTCCTGGCAGCCCTGCACGGCGGCGATGGCGAGCGCCACGATCAGCGTCACCGTAACGAAGATCACCAGCCGCTGGCGCAGCAACCGACCTCGCTCCTCGCCCGTAGGGCGGCGCCCGCCGGGGGCTCGGGCCGTCGGGCGGCCGACCGCCCGGTCCGCTCTCGGGCGGCTCCCGGAGGAGCGTGGACCGGTGTCCGTCGGGCCGCGCGCGCCCTCCGGGCGGGTGCGCGGCGCGGGGGGCGCGCCTCCGGGCTGCGGCAGCGTCCGGGCCACCCGGGCGCGCGGTGCCGGCGCACCGCGCTCGGCCCGCTGCCGTCGGGGCTGCTGCCCCTCTGCGGTCCCGACCGATCGCGGCCGGGGGCGAGGGGCGCGGTTCGCCCCCGGCTCACCGCCGTGCACCTCGCGGGCCGCGATCTCCTTCAGGCGCAGCGACAGTTGGAGGGTGTTCGGCCGCTCCTCCGGGCTCTTGGACAGGCAGGCGTGGAGCAGCGGGGCGAGAGCGTCGGGGACCTGCCGCAGCTGCGGCTCCTCGTGAACGACGCGGTACAGCATCACCTCCGAACTGCCCTGGCCGAAGGGGGAGTGGGCGGTCGAGCAGTAGGCGAGCGTGGCGCCGAGCGCGAAGACGTCCGTGGCCGGGGTCACCGCCGCGCCCCGGACCTGCTCGGGGGCGAGGAACCCCGGCGAGCCGACCGCGGTGCCGACGTGCGTCAGGGTGCTGGCCCCGGTCGCCCAGGCGATGCCGAAGTCGATGATCCGCGGCCCCTTGGGGGATAGCAGGATGTTGGACGGCTTCAGGTCCCGGTGGACCACCCCCGCCTCGTGCACGGCGAGCAGCCCCTCCGCCAGCGCCGCCCCGACCGAGGCGGTGTAGGCGGTCGACAAGGGGCCGTCGTCAGCCACCTTGTCGTGCAGCGAGGGCCCCGGCACATACTGCGTCGCGAACCAGGGGCGGTCGGCCTCCAGGTCGGCCGCCACCAGACGGGCTGTGCAGCCGCCCCGGATCCGCCGGGCCGCGGAGACCTCCCGGGCGAAACGGGACCGGAACTCCTGGTCCTCGGCGAGGTCGGGACGGATGACCTTCAGCGCCACCCGCTGCCCCCGCCGGTCCGACCCGAGGTAGACCACTCCCATGCCGCCGGCGCCCAGCCGACGATGGAGCCGGAACGATCCGACGACACGCGGGTCCTCGCGCCGGAGCCGCATCATCGTCATGTCCATCCCCGCCTGCTGATCCATCTGACGAGCCACAGCTTACGGACCCGGACCGCGCCGCGCGCACAGGCCGCGCTGCGTCGCCGGCGCCGTGGCCGGCGGTGGACCGGAAGGAAGCCGGGGTGACGGGGCCGGCAGTCCGGCGGCGGCGGGCCGGTGCTACCGCGCGGCCGAACCCCGCGACGCGGGCCCCGTGTTGGCGCCCGCGGCCGGGTTCCAGGGCACGGTGGAGTGATCCGCCGGCTCGACCCGGCCGGGTGGAGGAGATGACCTTCACCCGGCCTCCACCCCGTCTCCACCCTGAGGAGTACGTGCGCCCCGTGCCGCTCATCCTTCCGTAGGTCCGCCGATCGGTACGAGGGCATGATGTCCGCCCGTTCCCGCCGGCCTACGGTGGCTGAAGGCGGCGGGCGTAGTGCTCGTCCCCCGAGATCAGACGCTCGCCGCCGCAGAACGCACAGACGCTCGCCGCCGCGGAGGTCGGTCGCTCGCCGTCACTTGACGAGAGCCCCGTGACGGCCGGGCGATCCGCTCGCGGGCCGCGGTGGGGCCGACGGTCGCGGCCCTCCGTCCTCCGGGGCTCGTACCGGGCCGTCCGGTGCCCCGCCGGTGTCCCGGGACGGCGCCGAGCGGGGCACCGTGGCGGCCCCCCTCGCGGAGACGGAGGATCCTGCCCGCCCAGACGTCACCCGTGGCCGGAGCACCGCGGTGTTGAGTCCGCCCCAGCTCCGGAAGAGCGGTCCCAGCTGGGCCTCCGGTCATAACCCCGTGGGGACGGGGGTGCGGGGACGGCGCGACGCCCGGACGGTCACCGACCGTCCGGGCGTCGCGGCGCGCGTTCCCGGGTGCACGGTACTCGGGGTTGCTGTGCCCGGGCACCGTGCGCTCCGGCACCGCCGTGCGGCCCGGCCGACATAGGATGCGGGCGCCGGGCCGAGGGGCCCGTACCGGGGGAGGGCCGGATTGGCCGAGTCGCTGACCGAGCAGTTGACGGCCGTCGCCCGGAGGGCGGCGGCCGCCGAGACCACCGCGCTCCTTCGTCAGCCGTGTGAGCCGGCGAGTCGGGAAGAGCGGGATCCTGGGCCGCTGGTGCTGGCCGACCGCGCCGACGGCACCGTCGTGCGGCTCGGACCCGTCGTAGCCAAGGCCCACGCGGCGGACAGCGACCTCCCGGAGCTCCTCGCCCGGCTGCGGATCGCCGCCCACCCGCGGCTGCGGGACATCCTGCTTCCGCCGCTGGCGGTGCCGGGAGCCGGTGACCGACCGCCGGCCCCGACCAGGGACGGCCGGCCGATCAGCCTCTGGCCGTACGGAGCGCCCGTCCAGCCCGACGAGCCGGACGCGGCGCCGTGGGAGGCTGCCGGGGAACTCCTGGCCCGACTGCACGCCGTCCCGACCGAAGTGCTTCCCGGACCGGTCCCCGCTATGCGGGGCCCGGTCAAGGCGGCCCGGGCCGTCGCCCGGCTCGCCGCGGCCGGCCGGTCCCCCGCCGCGGACACCGTGCTGGCCGCCTGGAGCCTGGTGCCGCCCTGGGCCCGGGGCGAGGTGCCGCCGTCCCACCCGGGCAGCGGGCTCCTCTGCCACGGGGACTTCCACCTCGGGCAGTTGGTCGGCGGCCCGGACGGCACCGGGGAGTGGCTGCTGATCGACGTCGACGACCTCGGAGTGGGGGATCCCGCGTGGGACCTCGCCCGCCCGGCCGCCTGGTACGCCACCGGGCTGCTCGCCCCCGAGGCCTGGGGCCGATTCCTCGGCTCCTACCAGCGGGCCGGCGGCCCCGTCTGGCCGCCCGGCGCGGACCCCTGGGCCCGGCTCGACATCCCCGCCCGTTCCCTCACGGTGCAGACGGCCGCGGTCTCCCTGGCCAAGGCGGCGGCGGCCGGACGCGCCCCGGACGAGGTCGAGACAGCGCTGGTGGACGCCTGCGAGCGGATTCGGCGCATGCCGCCGCGGGAGCCGTCGTAAGGTGGACCGACCGGCGTCGGGAGTGCCTTCCCGGCCACCAACGGGCGAGGAGTGAACCGGACTTGCAGTGTCCCAAGTGCCATGCGCCGATGAGTACCTACAACCGCAACGGCGTTCAGATCGAGCAGTGCGGCGGTTGCCGGGGCATCTTCCTCGATTACGGGGAACTCGAAGCGCTCACCCGGATCGAGGCGCAGTGGGCCCAGCAGCCCCCTCCGCCGCCGCCCGGTCCGCAGGGGTACCCGGCCCCGCCCGCCTGGGGAGCTCCGCAGGGGCATTACGGCCACCACCGGCACCGGAGCTTCGGGCGGATGCTCTTCTCCTCTTGAGCCCCGGCCCCGGTGTACCTCGGCGGCCCCGGTTCCCGGACCGGGGCCGCACCGGTTTCCTGGGCCGGGCACTGCCGTGCGCGGAGACCGGGGCCGGAACGGACCGCACAGCCGAAACACCGAGGTCACAGCCGAAACACCGAGGGCCGGAGCTGTCGCTCCGGCCCTCGGTGAGTGTGGACGATACTGGGATTGAACCAGTGACCTCTTCCGTGTCAGGGAAGCGCTCTCCCGCTGAGCTAATCGTCCTGGCGCCGGCGTCATGGATGCCGGTCTCGCGTGCGCGGTACTGGGATTGAACCAGTGACCTCTTCCGTGTCAGGGAAGCGCTCTCCCGCTGAGCTAACCGCGCGAGCGTTGGGCTTCCGACCCCTCACCTGCGTGGAAGGTCGGAAACCAGGTGTGACAAGAGGATCCTCGCGGATCCAGTGGACGATACTGGGATTGAACCAGTGACCTCTTCCGTGTCAGGGAAGCGCTCTCCCGCTGAGCTAATCGTCCGAGGTGGAGACGGGATTTGAACCCGTGTAGACGGCTTTGCAGGCCGTTGCCTCGCCTCTCGGCCACTCCACCAAGCGGAGGCCGAAATGACCCCCGTCGAGCGGACGACGAGATTCGAACTCGCGACCCTCACCTTGGCAAGGTGATGCTCTACCAACTGAGCTACGTCCGCAGCCGCCCTCCGAAACGATCTCGGAGGCTGCCTGTGGTCTCCGGGTGCTTCCGCGACCGGCGACGTGTGAACTCTAGCGGATTCCCGGGCCAGCTCAAATTCCGTTTGCGCAGGGTGCCGCACCGCTTACCCGGGGGAGGAGCCGCCCGGGCGCCCTTTTCCGTCCCCGGGCGGACACCGTGGCGGCAATCAGGGCGGCCCCGGCTCGCGGTAGCGTCGGATATGTACGGAGCCGAGACGTCGTACGCGGCACTCCGCCGCTGCCGGCGGGCGTGAACGAGGTGGAGCGAGTGAAGATCTGGGTCAACGGCGGACTGCGCGACGTGGCGACCGCGCAGGTCTCCGTCTTCGATCACGGACTGACCGTCGGTGACGGCGTGTTCGAGACGGTAAAAGCGGTCGACGGCCGGCCCTTCGCGCTGACTCGGCACCTGGATCGGCTGGCGTCCTCCGCACGCGGTCTCGGCCTCCCCGAGCCCGACCGCGAGCAGGTCCGGCGCGCCTGCGCGGCGGTGCTGGAGGCGAATCCCATGCCGCTGGGCAGGTTGCGGATCACCTACACCGGCGGATTCTCGCCGCTCGGCTCGGAGCGCGGGGCGGAGGGGACCACGCTGGTCGTGGCGCTCGGCCAGGCCAGCAGGCGGCCGGACACCACCGCGGTGGTCACCGTGCCGTGGACCCGCAACGAGCGGGGAGCGCTCAGCGGCCTGAAGACCACCTCCTACGGGGAGAACGTGGTCGCTCTCGCCCGGGCGCACGAGAACGGCGCCAGTGAGGCGATCTTCGGCAACACCGTGGGGCAGCTCTGTGAGGGCACCGGATCCAATGTCTTCGTGGTGCTCGACGGGGAGTTGTACACCCCGCCCCTCAGTTCCGGCTGCCTGGCGGGCATCACCCGGGCGCTGACCGCGGAGTGGACCGGGGCCAAGGAGACGGACCTGCCGCTGGACGTGCTGGAGCGGGCCGAAGAGGTCTTCCTGACGTCCACCCTCCGCGACGTCCAGGCCGTGCACCGTGCCGACGGCCGGGAACTGGCGGGTGCCCCCGGGCCGGTCACCGCCGAGGCGATGCGGATCTTCGCGGAGCGGGCGGCGGCCGACCCCGATCCGGTGGGCTGATCCCGCCTCCGCGCGGGAGCCGATCAGGGGGGGGCTCGGCGGTCCCGAGGGTATGTACCCGGCATGACCACCACACTCCGCCCGACCGGTCCGGAACACCGAGGGCCGGCCGGAGCGCGCTCCCGGGACTACGAGATCCGCGTCAACAGCCGTCCGGTCGGCGCCGTCCGGCTGGTCGCCGGTGACCGGTCCGGCCTCGCGGTGGGCCGCATCGCCGCCCTCCGGGTCGAGGGCCCGGAGCGGCGTCGGGGCAGGGCCACCGTGGCCGCGCTCGCCGCCGAGGAGGTGCTGCGCGGTTGGGGCTGCCGCCGGATAGAGATCACCGTCCCGGCCTCCGCCCACGGCGCGCTGCGGATGGCCGACGGGCTCGGATACCGGGAGAGCAGCCGGGGGATGTCCAAGCGGTTGCCGCGGCGGGTGCCGGAACCCCCCGCTGGCAGTGTCGAACGGTCGATGCTGCCCGAGGAGTTCGCCGTCTGGCTCCAGCGGTCGACAGAGCGCCACATCCGTTCCGCCGTCGCCGGAGGCGTCCCGGAGGCGGAGGCCTCGGCAAGGGCCGCGGCGGACCTCCGGGTCCTTCTGCCTGAAGGCCTGGAGACCCCCGGGGCGAGGTTCACGGTGCTCGCCCGGAGCGGTGTCGAGGTCGGCCTCCTCTGGCTCTCGCTGCACGGGCAGGAGAGCGTGCTGGGTCTCCCCGGCGGTGCACGGCGCACCGGTACCGCCGGCGAGGACGGGATCGGCGGGGCCGTGCTCGACATCGAGGTGGCTGAGGAACACCGGGGCCGGGGCCACGGGCGGGAACTCATGCTGTCGGCCGAGCGGCAGTGCCGGGCCGCCGGGGTCGGGCGACTGGCCCTCAACGTCTCCCTGGAGAACCTGCAGGCACGCGGGCTCTACGAGTCCCTGGGGTACGTCACGGCCCGGCACTCTTTCTACAAGACGCTGCTCTGAGCGGACCCGACCGGCCGCCGGTGCTCGCCGGGACCAGGGATCACCCCGTGTTCTCCAACCACTCGTCCACGATCTGCTGGATCCGCTCCCGCAGTCCCTTCTGACTCACCCCGCCGTCGAGCCGCTCGCCGCCGATCACGTAGGTGGGCGTCCCGGTGACACCGATCGCCTGCCCCTCGGCCTGATCGGCGTCGACGATCAGGATGTGGCGGCCGTCGACCAGCGCGGTGTCCAACTCCTCGGCGTCCAGCCCCAATTCCCCCGCCACCGCGACCAGGAACTCGGTGCCGCGCCGCCGCAGCTCACCGGTGCGGCTCAGCACCGCCTCCACGTAGGGCCAGAGCTGCCCCTGGGCGGCTGCCTCCTCGGCGGCCTGGGCCGCGGCGTGTGCGTGCGGGTGCTTTTCCAGGGGGAAGTGGCGCAGCCGAATCTCCAGGGAGTCCCCGTAGCGGGCCCGCAGGGCGGTCAGGTCTTCCATGGCCGTGTGGCAGTCCGGGCACTGCAGTTCGCACCAGACATCGAGGACGGGGCGGTCCGGGGTGGCTTGACTCATGGCCGCAGTCTCCCAGTTCGGGCGCGGGCGCGGGAAACCGGGCGCGGCACCGGCCGGCGAGATGCGGAGTCCGGACGCCCGGGCGGCATCGCGGCGTCCTGCCGGGTGTTGGCGGCCGCCGCTCTCGCCGGGAGGTGTGCCCCGCGTTCCGCACCGGCTGTCCGGCGCCCGGCGGTCAGGGGCGAATTCGCCGGGGCCCGGCGCCGACGTGGTCAGCGAGCCGCCGGGCGAGGCAGGATGGAAGGGGTGCTCGACCGCGGGCCCGATGGCGATAGGGGGAGAGTCGATGTCCATGACCACCGCTGGGAGGGCGAAGTGCTGACCTCCACAGTCTGCGTCGCACTGTCCGGGGCCGGACTGGCCGCCGCACTGCTCACCGCCTACCGCAGGCGTCTGCTGCTCGCCACCCGGATCGCGGCCTTCGCGCTGGTCCCGGTGGGCCTGGCGATGGCCGGCCTGACCGACCTGGGCAAGGACGTCGGGGTCGCGGTCGGCCGCTGGTCCACGGGACTGGTGCTCAAGCCGACCGTCTGGGCCGGCTTCGGCATCCTGGGCCTGGCCGTCCTGCTGTTCCTCGTCGCCCGGATCGCCAAGCGCCGGTCCGGCCCCGCCACCGGGCAGGGCGGCTCCCGGGCCGAGGCGGCCGCTGTCGCGCCGCGGGCCTCCGCCCCGGAGCTGGGCAGCGCGGGCCGGCCGGCCGCGGGCGCGGACAAGGGACGCTCAGGAGCTGCCGGCCTGGAGGACTTCCAGGACATCGAGGACATTCTGAAGAAACACGGAATCTGAGCGAACCCCCGCCCGAAACGGGCGTGTTGGCGGCGCCCCGGGTCGCAACTGCGTCATGATCAACGCGAGATGAACGATGAACTCGCGCGTACGGGCGCCCCGCCGACCGGCACCGGCGCGGGCGGTTCGCCCGTGGCACCGGTCCCGGCCGGGTCCGAGCGGTCCGAACGGCGCGGCTGCCTCTTCGCGCTGTCCCAGCCGCCGCTGATGCTCTTCCTCACCGTGGTCGGGTCCCTGCTGCTCTTCGCTGCGATCCACGACCTCTACCGGCTGTGATGCTCATCGCGCGGCTTCCCGGAGCCGGGCCCGGTAGGCGGCCACATGGAGTCGGTTGCCGCAGGTGCGGCTGGAGCAGTAACGCCGGGAGCGGTTGCGGGACAGGTCGATGAAGGCCCGTCGGCAGTCCGGCGCGGAGCAGCGCCGCAGACGCTCCCGTTCGCCGGCGACCAGCAGGAAGGCCAGGGCCATCCCCCCGTCGGCGGCGAGGTGGTCGGCGACGGAGGCGCCCGGTGCGAAGTAGTGCAGGTGCCAGTCGTAGCCGTCGTGGTCGGTCAGCCTGGGCGTGGTGCCGGCGGCCGCGACCATGGTGTTCAACAGGGCCGCAGCGGTGCGGGTGTCGGGCGCGGAGAAGACGTCGGTGAACCGGGCCCGCACGGCCCGTACCGCGGTGAGGTCCTGGCGGGTCAGCGTCCGCACATCACTGATGGCGTTGCGCTCGACGAACCGTCCCAGGGCGGAGACGTCCCCCAGGGTGTCGGGCTCCGAGCCCTGTGCCGCGCTGTTCACCAGGTCGACGACGCAGTCGAGAGCACACCGGGTGTCGTGATTGATCAGCACGGTTACTCCTGGCGGCTCGGGAGTGCTGCCGGATCCCGCGGAGCCACGGCATCCGAGCGACATACCCTAGCCGCCCCTGGCGTTCCTCACCGATCCGCAGAGGCCCCGTGGCCACCGCACCGGCCGCGCCCCCGCCGACGCCGGCGCCGACGGAATCGCGGTTCCGGCCGAGAGGCGGGGAGGGCCGACGGCGGGCGGACGCCTCCCCGTGGCGGCCGCGTGGGACGTCTTGCAAACGGCTTCCCCGCCGCGGAGCTCCGCGGCGGGGAAGCTGTCCTGGTTGCGCCGGGTGTGCGGGTGTCGGGCCGAGCCGTCGCCCCGAGTCGGACGGCTGCGGACGGTGGGTGGTCGACTTCGGTCTGTGGGGGTTCTCTCGCCGGTCAGCTCTCGGCCAGGATGTGGGAGAGCTCGGTGTCCAGGTCGAAGTGGCGGTGTTCGGTTCCGGGCGGCACGGCCGCGTCCGTACGCTTGAGGAACGACTCCAGGGCTCTGGCGGGGGCCTCGAGCAGCGCTTCGCCCTCCGGAGAGCTCAGCGCGATGCAGACGACGCCCTGACCGTGGCTGCGGGACGGCCACACCCGGACGTCGCCGGTGCCCGTGGGTCGGTGCAACCCCTCGGCGAGGAGGTCGCGGGCGAACACCCACTCGACGGTCTCTTCTGCTCCGGTGTGAAAGGTGGCGTGCACGGCGTAGGGGTCGGCCGTGTCGTACCGCAGTCCAGCGGGGACCGGCAGGGAGGATTCGCTCGACACAACGAGTCGCAAGTGCAGCTCGCAGCTGACCGTGGTGTTCATAAGCGCCATGGCCTTTCGCTCAGTGTGCGCTCGGGGATTCGCACGTCGGCGAAATCGACATGCCACCGAAAGTTCCCTTGTAAACCCCTATGCCCTATTTGCGACGGTGCGCATACCTCGCATGGCGGACCCTTCCCCCATCCTCCATCTCCATGCTGACGGACGTTCGTATTCAGGTAAGTTGGCCATATGAACGCGGAGAGTGACGGGGGTCACGCGGTGACCGACACGGCCACCGTCGAGCGACCGACCGGACGGCTCGAGCCGGAGGACGGCGGACGGGAGAAGGCGGTGCGGGAGCCGGCACTCGGGTCGCGGGCTCCGCGGTTCGTCCGGGAACGCCGGCTGCTCCACCTGTTCTGGCAGGCAGGGGTCTTCCTGGTGGGCCTCGCCGTCGTCGCGGCCGGCGCCGCGATGCTGGTGCTCCCCGGTCCCGGATGGGTTGTGATCTTCGCGGGGCTGGCGCTCTGGGCCACCGAGTTCGTCTGGGCGCAGCTGGCGCTCCGATGGACCCGGCGCAAGGTCTCCGAGGCCGCGCGACGAGCGCTCGACCCCAGGGTGCGGCGGAGGAACGTGGCCATCGGAACGGTCGCCGCCGTGCTGCTCGCAGTGGCCGTCGCCTGGTACCTGTGGCGCTTCGGTCTCCACATGCCCTGGAGCTCCGGGCGGTAGCGGTGGCGAGCCGGCCCGACGAGCGGACGACGGCGGCCGCTGCCTCTCACCGTGCCGCGGGAACCGCGGGATCTGTGTTTGAGGGCGGTCTCAACCGAGATCGGCCAGGCCGCGCCGGAGATCGGTCGACGGGGCAGGCCTCCGGACGACGAGGCGGTATGTGTGTGGGGCGCACATGGGGGAACTCCGACCTGTGCGGTGCTCGTCGACACGGCGTGGTTGCCGAGGTGCCGGTTGCCGAGGTGCCGGCCGGTACCGCAGCCTGCTCCAGGTGGCCCGCCGGGCGGCGCCGCTCTCCACCCGCCCGCCAGGTCCCGCCGCCGCTCCGGGCTCGGAGAGCCCGCCGGATCGGATGGGCGCCGGGCCGCCCGGCGAGTGTCGGTGAAGGCCCTGACATGCGGTAACATTTGATCCCGCCGGGGCGAACCCCTGGTGGCTCAGGGCGATTAGCTCAGTGGGAGAGCGCTTCGTTCACACCGAAGAGGTCACTGGTTCGAACCCAGTATCGCCCACAACAGACGGAGGCTGAGGCTTGGAAGCCTCAGCCTCCGTGGCGTTGGCGGGTATCCCCCGCCCGAGCCGCGCTCCTGGGGATCGCGCCCCTCCGGCCTCAGCGCAGCCGACCGATCAACTCCCGCACCCGGCGCACCTCGCGCGACCGCTGCTCACAGGTCGCGCCGACAGCAGCAGTCCGACCGGCGCGGGCGGCAGCCGACGCGGCACCGCGCCGGCCAACTGCGCGAGGTGGGGAGCCAGCTCGTGGAGCGCGACCGGGGCGAGCGTGGCGCCTCCCGGCAGCAGGGGCGCCTGGAGCGGTACCAGGCCCCGAGCAGCGTCAGCCCGAGAGCCGCCAGGCCGAGCAGGAGCGGGCGCTCCCAACCGCCACCGCCCCACATCCGCAGCGCGCTGGGCAGCAGGGTCACCGCCAAAGCGGTACCGGTACCGTGCGCCGCCCAGGAGGAGACCGCCGCACTCCGCCGTCTGCGGAACAGCCCGATGGCGAGCAGCGGAACGGTCACCGGGAGCGTGCACGCCTCGGGTACGGCCTCCCCGGGGGCCGCCAACCGGAGCCAGGCGGCGGACAGCAGCAGAGCCACCGCCGGGTAACCGGCCTCCCGGCGCGCGACCGGTGGCGCGGGGTCCCTCGGGGCCCGGGTCCGCCGGGGTGGGCGCGCTGGGTCGGACGGTGCCCCGAGGAGAGCCTGCGGACGGCGGCCGGGCCGCGGACGGGAAGGCCGTTTGGAGTAAACCCGCGCCCGCTGTATTGTTTCCGCCGTGCCCCGGGGGAAGCCCTGGTGGCCCAGGGCGATTAGCTCAGTGGGAGAGCGCTTCGTTCACACCGAAGAGGTCACTGGTTCGAACCCAGTATCGCCCACCCTGGCAGGCCGGTCCCAGCGTCAAGCGGACCGGCCTCTGTCGTCTGCGCCGGTCCCGGAGGGATCTCCAGGAATGCCGGGCGGAGCTCCGTCAGGACTCGCGCACCCGTCCTCCTCTCCGCAATGGCTTCGCGGCCCGCCCCGCTTGGTCGGTACGATTCACCTCGCGGCGCACCCGCTGCCGTATCCGAGAAGTCAGGAGAGACCGGTGTCAGATGTCCGTGTGATCATCAAACGCGATTCCGAGCGGGAAGAGCGCGTGGTGACGACGGGCACTACGGCGGCGGAGCTGCTCGGCGGTGACCGGTCCACGGTCGCGGCGCGGGTGACCGGGGAGCTCAGGGACCTCGCATACGAGGTCGCCGACGGCGACGAGCTGGAGCCCGTCGCGATCGACTCCCCGGATGGACTGGACATCCTCCGCCACTCCACGGCCCACGTCCTCGCCCAGGCCGTGCAGGAGCTCTTCCCCGAGGCCAAGCTCGGGATCGGCCCGCCCATCAAGGACGGCTTCTACTACGACTTCGACGTGGAGACTCCCTTTCACCCGGACGACCTCAAGCGCATCGAGAAGAAGATGCAGGAGATCCAGAAGCGTGGCCAGCGCTTCTCCCGCCGGGTCGTCTCCGACGAGGAGGCGCGGGAGGAGCTGGCGGCCGAGCCGTACAAGCTGGAGCTGATCGGTCTCAAGGGGGCGGCCTCGGCCGCGGACGGCGCTGATGTGGAGGTCGGCGGCGGTGAGTTGACGATCTACGACAACCTAGACGCCAAGACCGGCGACCTGTGCTGGAAGGACCTCTGCCGAGGCCCGCACCTGCCGACCACCCGGGCCATCCCCGCCTTCAAGCTGATGCGCAGCGCCGGCGCCTACTGGCGTGGCAGCGAGCAGAACCCGATGCTCCAGCGCATCTACGGCACCGCCTGGCCCACCAAGGACGAGCTCAAGGCGCACCTGGAGTTCCTCGCGGAGGCGGAGAAGCGCGACCACCGCAAGCTCGGTGTCGAGCTCGACCTCTTCTCCATCCCGGAGGTGCTTGGCTCGGGGCTGGCGATCTTCCACCCCAAGGGCGGAGTGATCCGCAAGGTGATGGAGGACTACTCCCGCCGCCGCCACGAGGAGGCCGGCTACGAGTTCGTCAACACCCCGCACATCTCCAAGGGGAAGCTCTTCGAGACCTCGGGGCATCTGCCGAACTACGCGGAGTCGATGTTCCCGCCCATGGAGTTCGAGGGGCAGGACTACTACCTCAAGGCCATGAACTGCCCGATGCACAACCTGGTCTTCGACGCGCGCGGCCGCTCCTACCGCGAACTCCCGCTCCGCCTCTTCGAGTTCGGTACGGTCTACCGCTACGAGAAGTCGGGCGTCGTACACGGGCTGACCCGGGCCCGTGGCTTCACCCAGGACGACTCCCACATCTACTGCACCAAGGAGCAGATGCCCGAGGAGCTCGACGAACTGCTCACCTTCGTGCTGGGGCTGCTGCGGGACTACGGGCTGAGCGACTTCTACCTCGAGCTGTCCACCCGGGACGACTCCGAGAAGTTCATGGGCGAACCGGAGGAGTGGGAGGAAGCCACCGAGCAGTTGCGGCAGGCTGCCGGGAAGCAGGGCCTGGAACTGGTGATGGACCCGGGCGGTGCCGCCTACTACGGCCCCAAGATCTCGGTGCAGGCGCGGGACGCCATCGGCCGTACCTGGCAGATGTCCACCATCCAGGTCGACTTCCAGCAGCCGAAGCGCTTCAACCTCGAGTACACAGCGGCCGACGGCAGCCGACAGCGGCCGGTGATGATCCACCGCGCCCTCTTCGGCTCGATCGAGCGGTTCTTCGCCGTCCTGTTGGAGCACTACGCCGGGGTCTTCCCGCCCTGGCTGGCCCCGGTGCAGGCGGTGGGCATCCCGATCGGCGACGGCCACGTGCGCTACCTGGAGGACTTTGCCGCGGAGGCGAAGAAGCTGGGGCTCCGCTTCGAGGTGGACTCCTCCTCCGACCGGATGCAGAAGAAGATCCGGAACGCCCAGAAGCAGAAGGTCCCGTTCATGGTGATCGCGGGTGACGAGGACGTCGCCGGCGGTGCGGTGAGCTTCCGCTACCGCGACGGTTCCCAGAAGAACGGTATCCCCCGGGACGAGGCGCTCGCGGAGATCCTGGACGCGGTGGCGCGCCGCCAGCAGGTCTGATCCGGCCGGGTGGCGAGGCCACCCGGCATACGACCGACGGATCCCGGGGACGCCCGTCGTCGCCCCAAGGCACGGAGCCGGGACCGGACCGCCCGATTCCGGGGCGGGCCCGGTCCGCGGCCCGCCCCGGACACCGGCGGGGAGCCGTCGAGGCTCTCCGGAGAAGAGCCCTCGCCGTCCCCGGTGCCCGGCCGGGAGAATATGCTGGCGGCTATGACGAGCGAGCCGGAGCAGCAGATCGGAGTCGGGATCCAGGACTCCTTCCAACGCCTGTGGACGCCTCATCGGATGGCGTACATCCAAGGTGAGAACAAGCCGACCGGACCCGGGTCGGGCGACGGCTGCCCGTTCTGCTCCATCCCCACCAAGTCGGACGAGGACGGCCTGGTGCTGGTTCGGGGCGAGTTCGCCTACGCCGTCCTGAACCTCTACCCGTACAACGGCGGCCACCTCATGGTCGTGCCGTTCCGGCATGTCGCCGACTACACCGACCTGGACACCCTGGAGACGGCCGAACTCGCCCTGCTGACCAAGCAGGCGATGACGGCGCTGCGGACGGCCTCCGGGGCGCAGGGGTTCAACATCGGGATGAACCAGGGCGGCGTGGCGGGCGCGGGCATCGCCGCCCACCTGCACCAGCACGTGGTCCCCCGGTGGGGCGGGGACACCAACTTCATGCCCGTCATCGGGCACACCCGGGTCCTACCGCAGCTGCTGGCCGACACCCGCAGGCTGCTGGCGGAGGCCTGGCCGGAGAACTGAACGCCCGGCCCCCGGGCACGCGCACTCCGTGATCGACGGCCGGGCGCACAGGCTCGGCCAGGGCCGCCGACCGCATACGGAACACCCGCATACCTCGGGTATGCGGGTGTTCCGGCTCTTGCCATGTCCCGAACCCGGGCCGCGGTGGTCGACCGGGTACGAGGGGCCGACCTCAGGTGTTGTAGAGGTCCGCCTTCCGGGGCTCGGCTCCCTGCACCTGGCCACTGAGGAAGGAGGAGCGGTTGCCGAAGCGCTCGGTGTCGACGCCGTTCTCCTCCAAGACCCGGATCGCGGCCTGGTGCACCACTCGCAGCACCGGGGTGGCGGCCCGCAGCGCGTCGTCGGCCATGAAGCGGTGCCGCCAGGGCTGGTCCGCCCACGCGTGCCGCAACCCGAACGGCTCGGGCAGGCCCAGCTTGCCGCCGAGGAAGTCCAGCAGCGGGGGATACCAGGTCAGCGGGGCGCGGGCGGCCAGCCGGACCACTTCCCTGGGCTCCACCAACGGCAGGTTGCGGGTCTTGGTCTCCCAGAAGCGGAAAGCCTTCGAGACCGTCTCGGTCTTCGGGCTCGGCTTGCTGGTGAACAGCGAGTGGACCGGGCCGAGCGCATGCCCGGTGACCTCGATGCGGAGCGTGTGGTGCAGCACCGTCACGGTCACCAGCAAGGTGATCACCAACTGGCCGTCCCAGAGCACGAACTGCACGCCCAGGTAGTGCCGGTTCCCACTGCCGAACTGCTGCTCGTTGCAGATCCGCTGCAGTTCGCCGCCGCCGATCTGGTAGCCGGCGGACTTCGGCCCCGCGCTGGGCCGGGATACCGAGGAGGCGCCCTCGCCGACCGGCGCCACCACCCAATGGGTCACCGAGGGCTGCGGGAACCCACCGGTGTGCAGGGGGCCCCGCTCCAGCAGCCGGAGCTGGTCGTGCATGGCGCGGATGATGTCCCAGCTGCGGAACGGGTTGATCTCCTTGGTGGGGTCGCTCGGCTGGAGCTCCTCGGCCAGATGCCAACTGCCCCACCGGGTACCCATGCCGAGTATCCCCTTGGGACCGGCGTAGAAGACGAGGTTGCTGCGCTGCTCCGCGGAGAGTTTCGCCAGGTCCTGCCGGAGCTGCTCGGCCGAGGTGTCGCCCGGGTGGCCGGGGACGGTCTCGGGGACCTTGGCGGCCACCCCGCCCCCGCTGAGGAGCCCGTCCCAGCGCTCCCGCAGGTCCTGCGCGGTGCGCTCGCAGATCTGCTTGGCCAGCACCCATCCGATGACCGGTGCCACCAGCATGGCCCGCAGATAGAGCGCCCAGAAACCGGAGAACGGCATTCTGACCAGGAAGACGAGGGTCAGCACGCCCAGCCCCGCCAGCAGCACCATGCCGAGGGCGCCCGCGCGGCCGCCGCCCACCCGTCCCAGCGTCTTGCGGATCTGGAAGCCGGCGAGCCAGGCCAACAGGCCGGGGAGGAACAGCAGCCCGCAGACCACCATCACGACGGTCAGCCGGACGTCCCGCTCCTTGCGTATCCGGCTGGCGGCCAGACAGTGCTCGACGACCACCTGCGGTTCGATCCCGAAGGACTGGATCAGCGCCGCCCGGCCCGCGCCGAGCATCCGCGACTGCACGGCGCGGGCGAAAGCCTCACCCAGGTTGGGCTCGAAGAGGGAGAGCTTCGGGGGTTGGATGCTCGACTTGTGCCACTCGTTGTCGGCCTTGAGAAGCTCGGTGACGGGGCTGTCCCGGTACGCGGCGGAAGCGAGCGCGTTCGTCGCCGCCGTCGACCCGGCCGCCCCGGAGAGCGGGACCTGCGCCCCGGGACTGAAATCGAAACCGTCACTGGTCACTACCGCCCCCAACGTGCCGTCACTGGTCCGCTGCGCGGCCTCTTCCCGGCATCCGTTTCCGGCACACTTCCGAACCGCGACTCAGCGTATCGCCGGAGGCCGCACCGCCGCAGCGAGGTTGCCCGGAAAGGGAGTTGTCAGAAAAGCTGATCGAGAATCTGGCCGGATCCCGAGGGGCCGGGCCCGAGCCATCCGGACCGGTGTTCCGGCACGGGACGATCGGCTCCGCGGATCACCCGGGGCCCGCGGTCGGCTCCCGGACGCCGCCGCCGTGCCACCCGGCTCCGACAGCGGGCGGCCGGTCAGGGGGCGAAAAGGGTGACTACGATAGGCCCTCCGATGGCCACCGGGGCCACCGGCTCCCCGACCCTCTGGGAAGGCCATGCTGAACAAGTACGCGCGTGCGTTCTTCACGCGTGTCCTCACACCCCTCGCCGCGCTGCTGCTCCGCCGCGGCGTCAGCCCCGACACCGTCACACTCATCGGAACCGGTGGCGTGGTGGCGGGTGCGCTGGCCTTCTATCCCCGCGGGCAGCTGTTCTGGGGCACCGTGGTGATCACGCTGTTCGTCTTCTCCGACCTGGTCGACGGCACCATGGCCAGGCAGTCGGGCCGGTCCAGCCGGTGGGGAGCGTTCCTCGACTCCACCCTGGACCGGGTGGCGGACGCCGCGGTCTTCGGCGGGCTCACGCTCTGGTACGCCGGGGGCGGTGACGACCTGGTCCTCTGCGCGGTGAGCATCTTCTGCCTGGCCAGTGGGCAGGTGGTCTCCTACACCAAGGCCCGCGGTGAGAGCATCGGACTGCCGGTGCGGGTGAACGGCCTGGTGGAGCGGGCCGAACGGCTCGTGATCACCCTCGTCGCGGCGGGCTTCGCCGGAATGCACGCCTTCGGGGTGCCCTACATCGAGGTGCTGCTGCCGGTCGCACTGTGGGCGGTCGCCGCCGGCAGTCTGATCACCCTCGTGCAGCGGGTGGTGACCGTCCGCCGGGAGGCGGCGGAGGCCGACTCGGCCGCCGGTTCCGGTCCCGCCGCGGAACGGCCCGCCGTGGAACCGCCCGCCGGCGGCCGAGCCGAGCAGCCGTCCGCCCGGGACAACGGTGCGGCATGAGGGAGCGCCTCACCGACTCGCTGTACGGACTCGGCTGGTCGGCGGTGAAGCACCTCCCGGAGCCCGTCGCCGTGCGGCTCGGCCGCACCGTAGCCGACGCCGTGTGGAAGCGGCGGGGGCGGGGGGTACGGCAGTTGGAGGCCAACCTGGCCCGGGTGGTGCCGGACGCCTCCCCGCAGCGCCTCGCTGAACTCTCCAAGGCCGGGATGCGCTCCTACCTGCGCTACTGGATGGAATCCTTCCGGTTGCCGGTCTGGAGCGCGGAGCGGATCCGCGACGGTGTGGAGGTGGAGGGGGTCCACTACGTCGAGGACGGGATGGCGAGCGGCCGGGGAGTGGTCATAGCCCTGCCCCACCTGGGCAACTGGGACCTCGCGGGTGCCTGGATCACGACCCGGCTGGGCATCTCCTTCACCACCGTCGCCGAGCGGCTCAAACCCGAGACGCTCTACGACCGGTTCGTCGCCTACCGCGAGGGACTCGGGATGGAGGTGCTCCCGCACACCGGCGGCAGCGCCTTCGGCACGCTCGCCCGCCGGCTGCGCAAGGGAGGGATGGTCTGCCTGGTGGCCGACCGGGACCTGTCCGCCTCCGGGATCGAGGTCGAGTTCTTCGGGGAGACGGCGCGGATGCCGGCCGGCCCCGCGCTGCTCGCCCAGCAGACCGGCGCCCTCCTGCTGCCGGTCACCCTCTGGTACGACGACTCGCCGGTGATGAAGGCCAGGGTGCACCCGCCCCTGGAGGTCCCGGAGAGCGGCGACCGCCACTCGCGCACCGCCCGGATGACGCAGGAGCTGGCCGACGTCTACGCCGCCGGCATCGCCGATCACCCGCAGGACTGGCACATGCTGCAGCGCCTGTGGCTCTCCGACCTGCGCCCCGGCACGCGGCGGGCGCCGGATACCGGAGTCGCGGCGGACCCCGGGGCCGGGGAGGGGGAACGATCGTGAGAGTCGGCATCGTCTGCCCGTACGCCTGGGACGTGCCCGGGGGAGTGCAGTTCCACATCAGGGATCTCGCCGAACACCTCGGCGCACTGGGACACCAGGTGTCCGTGCTGGCCCCGGCGGACGACGAGACGCCGCTGCCGCCGTACGTGGTCTCCGCGGGGCGGGCCGTGCCGGTCCCCTACAACGGATCCGTCGCCCGGCTGAACTTCGGGTTCCTCTCGGCTGCCCGGGTACGCCGCTGGATACACGACGGCGACTTCGACGTCCTCCACATCCACGAGCCGACCTCCCCCTCACTGGGGCTGCTGGCCTGCTGGATCGCGCAGGGGCCGATCGTGGCCACCTTCCACACGTCCAACCCCCGCTCCCGGGCGATGGTCGCCGCCTACCCGATCCTGCAGCCGGCGCTGGAGAAGATCAACGCCCGGATCGCGGTGAGCGAGTACGCCCGGCGGACCCTCGTCGAACACCTCGGCGGTGACGCCGTGGTGATCCCCAACGGGGTCGACGTCGGCTTCTTCGAGCGGAGCGAGCCCGCCGCGCGGTGGCAGGGCAGGGCCGGGGGAACGGCCGACGGCGGACCGACGATCGGGTTCATCGGCCGGATCGACGAGCCGCGGAAGGGCCTGCCAGTCCTGATGAAGGCGATGCCGGCGATCCTCGAGCGGTTCCCCGACGCCAGACTGCTGGTCGCCGGACGCGGCGACGAGCGGGAGGCCGTGGAGGGGCTGCCGCCCCGGATGCGTGGGCACATCGAGTTCCTGGGCATGGTCACCGACGAGGACAAGGCCCGGCTGCTGCGGAGCATCGACCTGTACGTCGCCCCCAACACCGGCGGCGAGAGCTTCGGCATCATCCTGGCCGAGGCGATGTCCGCCGGGGCCCCGGTGCTCGCCAGCGACCTCGACGCCTTCGCCGGGGTCCTGGACGGGGGGAGGGCCGGGGAACTGTTCACGAGCGGTGACGCCGACGCCCTCGCCACGGCCGCCCTGCGGCTCCTCGGCGACCCGGCCCGCCTGAGGGAGCTGCGGGAGCGGGGCAGCCGCCATGTCAGGCGCTTCGACTGGTCCACCGTGGGCGCCGACATCCTCGCGGTCTACGAGACCGTCGCCGACGGGGCCGCCTCCGTGGCACCCGACGAACCCGTCGGCCGGCGGCCCCGGTTCGGCCTGGGGCGGGACTGACGGGGACCCCTCGGGTTCCGTTTGCCGGGCCGCCTGGCGTAGGAGGCGCCGCCCGGCGCCGGCCCACCGCCCCGGGGCGGGGAGCCGGTGCCGGTACTGTGGCACCGCGTGAGCACCTTGATTTGGATCGTGGTCGTCCTCGCCCTCATCGGCGTCTACCTGAGTTGGACGGCCGGACGTCTGGACCGGCTGCACTCCCGGATGGACGCCGCTCGCGCCGCGCTCGACGCCCAACTGCTGCGCCGCGCCTCGGTCGCCCAGGAACTGGCCACCGCGAAGGTCCTGGACCCCGCCGCCTCCATCGTGCTCTACCAGGCCGCGCACGCCGCCCGGTCGGCGGAGGAGGAACAGCGCGAAGTGGCCGAGAGCGACCTGAGCCAGGCGCTGCGCGTGGTGTTCGCGGACACCCGGCAGGTGGCGGCGGTGCGCGCGGCGCCCGGTGGCGAGGAGGCCGCGGGAGAACTGGCCGCCGCCGTCCGCCGGGTGCCGATGGCCCGGCGGTTCCACAACGACTCGGTGCGCGCGGCCCGGGCGCTCCGCCGCCACCGGGCGGTCCGCTGGTTCCGCCTCGCCGGACACGCGCCCTTCCCGCTCGCCTTCGAGATGGACGACGAGCCGCCCACCGCCCTGGCGGACGTGCGGGTCGCCGACTGAAGCGGGCCACCGGTTTCTGATTGGCCCTTGTCGTGGGAGGGGCGGAGGCGGTTTCGTCAAACCTGCGTAACCGTGATGCTTCCCCCGCCAGCCCGACTGGTCGGACATGCCCCAGGAGAGGCGGTCCGCCGGCGCTGGACGGGGCGGTGCTCACGCGCTTCGCAACCGTCACCGAGTCCTGATCCGGAGTGAGGTCAACACCGTGTCCAGCACACCCTCCAACACGCCCCAGGCCCCCGAGACCGGCACCGCGCGCGTCAGGCGCGGTCTGGCCGACCCGCTCAAGGGAGGCGTGATCATGGATGTCGTCACGCCCGAGGAAGCGAAGATCGCCGAGGCGGCGGGCGCGGTGGCCGTCATGGCCCTGGAGCGCGTCCCGGCGGACATCCGCAAGGACGGCGGTGTGGCGCGGATGTCCGACCCGGACATGATCGACGGGATCATCGAGGCGGTCTCCATCCCGGTGATGGCCAAGTCCCGCATCGGCCACTTCGTCGAGGCCCAGGTGTTGCAGGCGCTCGGAGTCGACTTCATCGACGAGTCGGAGGTGCTCACCCCCGCCGACGAGGTCAACCACAGCGACAAGTGGACGTTCGAGACGCCCTTCGTCTGCGGCGCCACCAACCTCGGCGAGGCGCTCCGCCGCATCGCGGAGGGCGCGGCCATGATCCGCTCCAAGGGCGAGGCCGGCACCGGCAACGTCGTCGAGGCGGTGCGCCACATGCGCCAGATCAAGAACGAGATCGGCCGACTCCGCTCGCTCGACCAGCACGAGCTGTTCGCCGCGGCGAAGGAACTCAGGGCTCCGTACGAACTGGTCAGGGAGGTCGCGGAGATCGGGAAGCTGCCGGTGGCCCTCTTCTCCGCGGGCGGCGTCGCCACCCCGGCCGACGCGGCGCTGATGCGCCAGCTCGGCGCCGAGGGCGTCTTCGTGGGCTCCGGCATCTTCAAGTCGGGCGATCCCGCCAAGCGTGCGGCGGCCATCGTCGAGGCCACCACGCACTACGAGGACGCCGCCGTCATCGCGAAGGTGTCCCGCAACCTCGGGGAGGCGATGGTCGGCATCAACTGCGACACCCTGCCCGAGGCCGAGCGTTTCGCCGGGCGCGGCTGGTGACCGACTGACGGTGGCCGACAGCGCGTTGTGAGCCCCGGGCCGGGCCCGCGGCGCGGTGGTCGCGCGCGGGTCCGCACCGGGGCGCCGGGCAGCGGGAGGGTTGCCTCTCCGGCTGCCCGGCGGGGCGCGCCCCGCGCGGTGCGTGCACCCGGCCCTTCGGCCTCCCGCCCGGGCCCGGCGGCACGGCGAACGGGCGGTGCAGCGGATCCCGGTAGGATCCTTGCAGTTCACCATCGTCGGGTCGTTGAAGGAGCAAGGCTGTGGCCGGCCACTCTAAGTGGGCAACCACCAAGCACAAGAAGGCCGTGATCGATGCCAAGCGTGGCAAGCTCTTCGCCAAGCTGATCAAGCACATCGAGGTCGCGGCCAGGACCGGGGGAGGGGACCCGGAGGGCAACCCCACGCTCTACGACGCCATCCAGAAGGCGAAGAAGAGCTCCGTCCCGAACAAGAACATCGAGAGCGCCGTCAAGCGCGGCGCCGGGCTGGAAGCCGGCGGCGCCGACTACCAGACGATCATGTACGAGGGCTACGGCCCCAACGGCGTCGCGGTGCTCATCGAGTGCCTCACCGACAACCGCAACCGCGCCGCCTCGGACGTGCGGGTCGCCATGACCCGCAACGGAGGGTCCATGGCCGACCCGGGCTCCGTCTCCTACCTCTTCAACCGCAAGGGCGTCGTGATCGTGCCGAAGGCCGGGCTCACCGAGGACGACGTGCTGGGCGCCGTCCTCGACGCCGGGGCCGAGGAGGTCAACGACCTCGGGGAGGCGTTCGAGGTCATCAGCGAGGCCGGTGACATGGTCGGCGTGCGCAGCGCGCTGGTGGACGCGGGGATCGACTACGACTCGGCCGACGCCAGCTTCCTGCCGACCATGCAGGTCGAGCTCGACGAGGAGGGCGCACGCAAGATCTTCAAGCTGATCGACGCGCTCGAGGACAGCGACGACGTGCAGAACGTCTTCGCCAACTTCGACGTGCCGGACGAGATCATGGCGAAGGTCGAGGCGTGAGGCCCCGGCCGCCCGCTGCGCGGCCGCGGTGTTGACGGACGGGCCGGCGGGCGAACCTGCCGGCCCGTCGGCGTTGTCAGCGCCTCCCGGTAGTCTTCGGCACGACCATGATCGGATCGCGCCCGGCCGGGCGGATCGGCCCTGACTGCGCGGAAAGGCGGAGACGGATGGCCGGCGGACAGAGGGAGGGCCACCGCGGTGCGCGTACTCGGCGTTGACCCGGGACTGACCCGCTGCGGGATTGGCGTGGTCGAGGGCGGTGCCGGCCGACGGTTGCGCATGGCCGGTGTCGGCGTCCTCCGAACCCCCTCCGATGCTCCGATCGGCGACCGGCTCGTCCTCATCGAACGAGGCATGGAGCAGTGGCTCGACGAGCAACAGCCCGAGTACGTCGCTGTGGAGCGGGTCTTCAGCCAGCACAACGTCAGCACCGTGATGGGCACCGCACAGGCCAGCGCCGTCGCGATGCTCTGTGCGGCCCGCCGCGGCCTGCCGGTCGCCCTGCACACGCCCAGCGAGGTCAAGGCCGCCGTCACCGGCAGCGGCCGGGCCGGCAAGGAGCAGGTCGGCACGATGGTCACCCGGCTGCTCAGGCTGGACGCGCCGCCCAGGCCGGCCGACGCCGCAGACGCGCTCGCGCTCGCCATCTGCCACATCTGGCGCTCCCCGGTCCAGAACCGGATCCAGCAGGCGCGGGTGCGTGCCCAGGCGGCACCGCGTGGTGCGGGCGCCTGGGCGACCCACCGCCACCCCCGCGGTGCCGCGACAGCGGCCCGCCGACCAGACAGCACGCTCCCAGAGGGACCCAAGTGATCGCGTTCGTCAGCGGCCCCGTCGCCGCGCTCGCTCAGGACACCGCCGTCGTCGAGGTCGGCGGCGTGGGCATGGCGGTCCAGTGCACACCGCGCACGCTCGCCGGGATGCGGGTCGGGGAGCCCGCGAGGCTCGCCACGTCGCTCGTCGTCCGGGAGGACTCGCTGACCCTGTACGGCTTCGCAGACGACGACGAGCGCAGGGTTTTCGAACTGCTGCAGACCGCCAGCGGAGTGGGCCCCCGGCTGGCGCAGGCGATGCTCACCGCCCACAGCCCGGACACCCTGCGGCGGGCGGTGGCGACGGGGGACGAGAAGACCCTCACGGCCGTTCCGGGCATCGGCAAGAAGGGCGCCCAGCGGCTGCTGCTCGAACTCAAGGACCGCCTCGGCGAGCCGGTCGACACCCCGGCCGCGGTGCCGAGCGCGGGCGGTGCGGCCACCGGGGCCTGGCGCGAGCAACTGAACACGGCTCTGGTCGGGCTGGGCTACGCGGCCAGGGAGGCCGAGGAGGCGGTGGCGGCGGTCGCCCCCCAGGCCGAGTCGGATCTTGCCGAGGGCCGGGCTCCCGGCCTCCCCGAACTCCTGCGGACCGCGCTGCGCACCCTGAACCGGACCCGCTGACCGGGCGGCTGCGGGCGGGGAGACACCGCGCCGCGCCCGGTGCCGGACTTCCCCGCCCGATGGTCGGAGACCACACTGACGACACTGCGAGGTGCAGCTCATGAAGGGGGACGAGACCATGGCCGGGACCGGCGGTGGAGAGCCTGGCGGCATGCCGCTGGAACGCCTCCTCGGCGCTGAGGCGGACGGTGATGACCAGGCGGTCGAGTCGGCGCTCCGGCCGAGGGACCTGGAGGAGTTCGTCGGCCAGACGCGCGTCCGGGAGCAGCTCGACCTGGTACTGCGCGCCGCCCGGGCACGGGGCGCCACCGCGGACCATGTGCTGCTCTCCGGTGCCCCGGGGCTCGGCAAGACCACGCTCTCCATGATCATCGCCGCCGAGATGGGGGCGCCCATCCGGATCACCTCCGGACCGGCCATCCAGCACGCCGGAGACCTCGCCGCGATCCTCTCCTCACTCACCGAGGGAGAGGTGCTCTTCCTGGACGAGATCCACCGGATGTCCCGTCCGGCGGAGGAGATGCTCTACATGGCGATGGAGGACTTCCGGGTCGACGTCATCGTGGGCAAGGGGCCCGGCGCCACCGCCATCCCGCTGGAACTGCCGCCCTTCACCCTCGTCGGAGCCACCACCCGGGCCGGGCTGCTGCCACCACCGCTCCGCGACCGCTTCGGCTTCACCGGCCACATGGAGTTCTACGAGCCGGCGGAGCTGGAGCAGGTGGTACACCGGTCCGCCCGGCTGCTGAACGTCGAGGTCGAGCCGGAGGGCGCGGCGGAGATCGCCGGCCGCTCCCGGGGCACCCCGCGGATCGCCAACCGGCTGCTGCGCCGGGTCAGGGACTACGCACAGGTCAGAGCGGACGGCCGGATCACCCGGGAGATCGCCGCCAGCGCCCTGCAGGTGTACGAGGTGGACGGCAGGGGGCTGGACCGACTGGACCGCGCGGTGCTGGAAGCGCTGCTCAGGCTCTTCGGCGGAGGACCGGTCGGCCTCTCCACGCTCGCGGTGGCTGTGAGTGAGGAGCGGGAGACCGTGGAGGAGGTCGCCGAGCCCTTCCTGGTGCGGGAAGGACTGCTGGCCAGAACGCCACGAGGGCGGGTCGCGACCCCGGCGGCCTGGGCCCATCTGGGCCTGGAACCGCCGGAGCGGAGCGGTGGTGGCGGGGGAGCGGGACAGCCGGAGCTGTTCGAATCGTAACGGAGCGGAGTCGCCTGAATGGGAACTTCCCTGCCATGCTGGACGTTGTTCCCCTGGTGCGGACTCCCCTAGACTCCGCCGGTGCCGCTCCTGTCAGGCGGCGTGCCCACCCCCCGTAGACCAGGCCGCGTGAGCGGCTGTTGCGAAGGAATTGCCGGCTCGTGAATACCTCGATGCTCCTCCCCCTCCTCCTACTCTTCGGGTTCATGTTCGTGATGACCCGCTCGGCCAAGAACAAGCAGCGTCAGGCTGCGCAGATGCGCGACCAGATGCAGCCGGGTAGCGGCGTCCGGACGATCGGGGGGATGTACGCCACCGTCAAGGAGGTCAGCGAAGACACCGTCCTCCTCGAGGTCGCTCCGGCCGTGCACGCCGTCTACGCGAAGAACGCCATCGCCGCCGTCCTCGACGACGCCGAGTACAACCGCATCATCCACGGCATCGACCCGGACGCCGCGGAGATCGAGGTGCCGGACGACGCCTCCGCGCTGACCGCGGACGAGGAGCCCCGGGTGGACCTGGGCAAGTCGGAGACCGCGGACGCCGACACGGAGGCCAAGGACGACGAGGCCGAGGGCGGTGCCAAGGGCGAGGCGGACGAGGCCGAGCCGGACAAGAGCAGCAAGAGCGAAGGCGACGCCAACGCGAAGTAAGACCTCCCTCGGACCAATCCGCGCCCGTCGGAAGTGCCGTCCCCCGGTCACCGGGGGCGGCGCGGCCGAGGGCGCGCGTCGGTCCTGGGGCAGTTAACACACCGGCGGGGAGCATCCCCGCGACACCTCGTGGCCGCTCGCGGCCGACCGGCGCGGAGCGGTTGGACAGGGAGAATCGAAAAGGTGCCAGCACCGAAGAAGCGCCGGGGGTCCGCGGGGCCCCAGGGCAGGCCAGGGCGTGTTCTCATCTTGTTTCTCGTCGCCATGGTGGCGCTCGCCGGAGGCATGTTCGCCTCCGGGACCAACACTCCGAGGCTGGGGATCGACCTCGCCGGGGGTACGAGCATCACCCTGACGGCGAAGAACCAGCCGGGCGCGAAGAACGCCATCAACAAGCAGAACATGGACACCGCCGTCAACATCATCGAGCGGCGGGTCAACGGTCTGGGGGTGTCCGAGGCCGAGGTCCAGACCCAGGGCGACCGGAACATCATCGTCAACATCCCCCGGGGGACCGACGAGAAGCAGGCCCGCCAACAGGTCGGCACCACGGCGCAACTGCACTTCCGTCCGGTCCTGGCGATGGCCGACGGCAAACCGACCGCAGCTCCGTCGAAGAACCCTTCCGCGGAGAAGGGCGAGTCGAAGGCAGACGGCACCGCCCAGGACGGCAAGGGCGGGAAACCGAGCAAGGGCCCCGGTGGCGCGACCGACAAGGCCGTCTCCGAAGGCTCCGACAGCGAGGAGACCGGCGAGTCCACCGCGGCCCCCTCCCAGGGCGTCAGCGGGGAGAGCCGCTCCGCGGAAGGCGACTCCGAGAAGACCGGAGCCACCTCCTCGGAGTCCGACCCACCGCAGAAACACGAGTCCCAACCTCCGTCACCACCCCCTCAGGAGTCGGAAGGTGACATCCCATCCGCACTGCAGAAGAAGCTCGACGCGCTGGACTGCTCGGACCCCGAAGCACGGGCCACAGCCGGCGTAGGCGTCAGGCCGGGTGACCAGACCGTCGCCTGCGGCCAGGACGGAAAGATCAAATACGCGCTGGGCCCGGCAGCCGTCGAAGGCACCGGAGTCGACAGCGCCAAGGCCGCCTTCGACAACCAACGCGGCCAGGGCTGGATCGTCCAGATGGACTTCAACGACAGCGGGTCGAAGAAGTTCGGCGAGATCACCAGCCGACTCGCGGACAAGCCGCAGCCCCAGAACCAGTTCGCGATCGAACTCGACGGACAGGTCGTCTCCGCCCCGTCGGTCCACGAACGGCTCACCGGCAGCGCCGAGATCTCCGGGAACTTCACCCAGCAGAGCGCCGAGGACCTGGCGAACGTGCTGTCCTACGGAGCCCTGCCGCTCACCTTCGACGAGTCGAGCGTCACCAGCGTCTCAGCCGCTCTCGGCGGCGAACAGCTGCGGGCCGGCCTGATCGCCGGTGCCATCGGACTCATCCTCGTGGTGCTCTACCTGGTGGCCTACTACCGGGGGCTGGCCGCCATCGCCGTGCTCTCCCTGCTGGCCTCGGCCGTCCTCACCTACACGATCATGACGCTGCTCGGCCCCGGGATCGGCTTCGCGCTGAACCTCCCCGCCGTCTGCGGTGCCATCGTCGCGATCGGCATCACGGCCGACTCGTTCATCGTGTACTTCGAGCGGATCCAGGACCAGATCCGGGAGGGCCGCACGCTCCAACCGGCGGTACAGCGGGCCTGGCCGCGCGCGCGGCGCACCATCCTCGTCGCCGACTTCGTCTCCTTCCTCGCCGCCGCGGTGCTCTTCGTCGCCACCGTCGGCAAGGTGCAGGGCTTCGCCTTCACCCTCGGACTGACCACCGTCCTCGACGTCGTCGTGGTCTTCTTCTTCACCAAACCGGTGATGACGATGCTGGCCCGCCGGAAGTTCTTCGCCTCCGGCCACCCCTGGTCGGGACTGGACCCCAGACGCCTGGGGGCCCGGGCCCCGATCCGCGGCCGTCGCCGCCCCACCACCGTCAGCAGCGCCCCGAAGGAGGCCTGAGATGTCACGACTGGGCCATCTGGGAGCCCGACTCCACCGTGGGGAGATCGGCTACGACTTCATCGGCAAGCGGATGATCTGGTACGGGATCTCGGTGCTGATCACCGTTGCGGCCCTGGTCGGCCTCGGCACCCGAGGGCTGAACATGGGCATCGAGTTCTCGGGAGGAGCGGTCTTCACCACCCCTCGGACCACCGTCTCCACCGAACACGCCAAGGAGGCCGCCGAGCGTGCCTCCGGCCACCCGGCGCTGGTGCAGAAGCTCGGCGGAGGGGGCGCGGACAGCGGGCTGCGCATCCAGATCAGCGAAGTGGACACGCAGAAGTCGGACGCGATCAAGGCCGACCTCTCCGAGGCGCTGGACATCCCGGCCAAGGAGATCAACGCCGACCTGGTCGGACCCAGTTGGGGAGAGCAGATCGCCAACAAGGCGTGGAGCGGACTGGGCATCTTCATGGGACTGGTGGTGCTCTACCTCGCCATCGCCTTCGAGTGGCGGATGGCGGTGGCGGCGCTGGTCGCCCTGATCCACGACATCACCATCACGGTCGGCGTCTACGCGCTGGTCGGCTTCGAGGTCAGCGTCGGCACCGTGATCGGCCTGCTGACGATCCTGGGCTACTCGCTCTACGACACCGTCGTGGTCTTCGACAGCCTCAAGGAGAGCAGCCAGGGCATCCTCAAGCAGAGCCGGCTGACCTACAGCGAGGTGGCCAACCACAGCATCAACGGGACCCTGGTCCGCTCCATCAACACTACGATCGTGGCGTTGCTGCCGGTGGCGGGTCTGCTGTTCATCGGCGGTGGGGTACTGGGCGCTGGCATGCTCAACGACATCTCCCTGTCGTTGTTCGTAGGCCTCGCGGCCGGTGCCTACTCCTCGATCTTCATCGCCACCCCGCTGGTGGCCGACCTGAAGGAGCATGACCCACAGATGAAGGCCCTCAAGAAGCGGGTTCTCGCGAAACGGGCCGTCGCGGCCCGAGACAGCGGACCGGTCCCCGCCGGCCCCGGTGGCCCGGAGACGGCCGAGGTAGTCGGCCAGAGCCCCCGCTCGGCCGCCGGCGCCGGGCGCGGCCGTCACCCCGGCAGGTCCCGATGAGCGCCCCGTCCACCGCCACCTCGGAACTGCCGGCCCTGCTGCTCGACCGGATCCGCGACGTGCCGGACTACCCCAAGCCCGGGGTGGTGTTCAAGGACATCACCCCGCTGCTCGCCGACCCGGCCGCCTTCGAGCTCCTGACCGAGGCGCTCACGGCGCTGTGCCGGCGCCACGGCGCGACCAAGGTCGCCGGTCTGGAGGCGCGTGGGTTCATCCTGGCGGCTCCGGTGGCGGTGCGGGCGGGGGTGGGCTTCATCCCGGTGCGCAAGGCCGGCAAACTGCCCGGTGCCACGCTCTCCCAGGCCTACGAGCTGGAGTACGGCACCGCCGAGATCGAGGTGCACGCGGAGGACCTCGCGGCCGGTGATCGGGTCATGGTCATCGACGACATACTCGCCACCGGCGGTACCGCGGAGGCCTCCCTGCGACTGGTCCGGCGGGCCGGCGCCGAGGTGGCCGGACTGGCGGTGCTGATGGAGCTCGGCTTCCTCGGGGGCCGGGGGCGCGTCGAGCCGGCGCTCGGCGGGGCGCCGTTGGAGACCCTGATCACGATCTGATGGAACCGGCGCCCACCCGCCGGGCGCCGAGGCTTCGCGGCGGACACCCGGTACGGCATCGATGACCGGGTGTCCGCCCGCCGCGTTCCGGTGGGTGTTCGGCCGGCTCCGGAACGTGGCCGAACGCCGAGGTGCGGCCGTCGCCGCCACGGGCGGCGGGCTTGACCGGGCTGCGGGTCGATACCATGGAATCCGGACGTGATCGAGGGCCCCGGCCCAGCCTCCCCGCCCGCCGTCGCGAAGGCGGGGCGCACTGAGGAGTAGCCTCTTGCCAGACCAGGCCAAGCCACTCGGCGCCGCACCGGTGGACAAGTCGTCCGCGGAGCCGGCGGCGGCCTCCGACGCGCCCGCCACCCGGCAGGCCGGGGCCACCCAGCACGAGACACCGCTCACGGCGCCCAAGCCGACGCCGCCGGCGCATGGGCAGCCCGGGCGCGAGCAGCGCCCGGCCGACGGCGGGGCCACCGCCCGCCCCCACCCCGGTGGCGGAGGCCAGAGTTCCCGCTCGGGCTCCTCCAGCCGCGTCCGGGCCCGCCTCGCCCGGCTCGGCGTGCAGCGCTCCAGCCCCTACAACCCCGTACTCGAGCCCCTGCTGCGCACCGTGCGGGCCAACGACCCGAAGATCGAGTCGGCCACCCTGCGCCAGATCGAACAGGCCTACCATGTGGCCGAGCGCTGGCACCGCGGTCAGCGGCGGAAGAGCGGCGACCCCTACATCACCCACCCGCTCGCCGTGACGACCATCCTCGCCGAACTCGGTATGGACCCGGCGACGCTGATGGCGGGGCTGCTGCACGACACCGTCGAGGACACCGAGTACGGCCTCGACACCCTCCGGCGGGACTTCGGGGAGCAGGTCGCGCTCCTGGTAGACGGCGTCACCAAGCTCGACAAGGTGAAGTTCGGCGAGGCGGCGCAGGCCGAGACGGTCCGCAAGATGGTCGTCGCCATGGCCAGGGACCCCAGGGTGCTGGTCATCAAGTTGGCCGACCGGCTGCACAACATGCGCACCATGCGCTACCTGAAGCGGGAGAAGCAGGAGAAGAAGGCCCGCGAGACCCTTGAGATCTACGCCCCGCTGGCGCACCGGCTGGGCATGAACACGATCAAGTGGGAGTTGGAGGACCTCGCCTTCGCCATCCTCTACCCCAAGATGTACGACGAGATCGTACGGCTGGTGGCGGAGAGGGCCCCGAAGCGGGACGAGTACCTGGCCGTCGTCACCGACCAGGTGCAGAGCGATCTTCGCGCCGCACGGATCAAGGCGACGGTGACCGGGCGGCCGAAGCACTACTACTCGGTCTACCAGAAGATGATCGTCCGGGGCCGGGACTTCGCCGAGATCTACGACCTGGTCGGGATCCGGGTCCTGGTCGACACGGTCCGCGACTGCTACGCGGCGCTGGGGACCATCCACGCCCGGTGGAACCCGGTGCCGGGGCGGTTCAAGGACTACATCGCCATGCCCAAGTTCAACATGTACCAGTCGCTCCACACGACGGTCATCGGGCCCAGCGGAAAACCCGTCGAACTGCAGATCCGCACCTTCGACATGCACCGCCGCGCCGAGTACGGCATCGCCGCGCACTGGAAGTACAAGCAGGAGGCCGTCGCCGGCGCCTCCAAGGTGCGCACCGACGTTCCGAAGAACGGCCGGGGCGAGGGGCAGGAGACGGTCAACGACATGGCCTGGCTCCGGCAACTGCTGGACTGGCAGAAGGAGACCGAAGACCCGGGAGAGTTCCTGGAGTCACTCCGGTTCGACCTCTCCCGCCACGAGGTCTTCGTCTTCACCCCCAAGGGCGATGTCATAGCGCTGCCCGCCGGCGCCACCCCCGTCGACTTCGCCTACGCCGTGCACACCGAGGTCGGACACCGGACCATCGGAGCCCGGGTCAACGGGCGGCTGGTGCCGCTGGAGTCGACTCTCGACAACGGCGACCTCGTGGAGGTCTTCACCTCCAAGGCGGCCGGCGCCGGACCGTCCCGCGACTGGTTGGGCTTCGTCAAGTCGCCCCGGGCCCGCAACAAGATCCGGGCCTGGTTCTCCAAGGAGCGCCGCGACGAGGCCATCGAACACGGCAAGGACGCCATCGCCCGCGCGATGCGCAAGCAGAACCTGCCGATCCAGCGGATCCTGACCGGTGACTCACTGGTCACGCTCGCCCACGAACTGCGCTACTCCGACATCTCCTCGCTCTACGCGGCGATCGGCGAGGGGCACGTCACGGCGCAGAACATCGTCCAGAAACTGGTGCAGGCGGTCGGCGGCGAGGAAGCCGCCAACGAGGACATGGCCGAGACGGCGCCGCCCATGCACGGCCGGAGCAAGCGCCGCTCCAGCGCCGACCCCGGCGTGATGGTCAAGGGTGTGGACGACGTCTGGGTGAAGCTGGCCCGCTGCTGCACACCGGTGCCGGGCGACCCGATCATCGGCTTCGTCACCCGCGGCAGCGGTGTCTCGGTGCACCGCGCCGACTGCGTCAACGTCGACTCGCTGACCAAACAGCCCGAGCGGATCCTCGAGGTCGAGTGGGCTCCGACGCAGTCCTCGGTCTTCCTCGTCGCCATCCAGGTGGAGGCGCTGGACCGGTCGCGACTCCTGTCAGACGTCACCCGGGTCCTCTCCGACCAGCACGTCAACATCCTGTCCGCGGCGGTGCAGACCTCCCGGGACCGGGTGGCGACCTCGCGGTTCACCTTCGAGATGGGCGACCCGAAGCACCTGGGCCACGTACTGAAGGCGGTCCGGGGCGTGGAGGGCGTCTACGACGTCTACCGGGTCACCTCGGCCCGCCGGCCCTGAGCCACCTGCGCCGCACCTCGTGGATCCCCGTTCCCGAACGGGGATCCACGAAGTGCCAGGACGTCCGAGCGGCAGGACGGCTCCGGTGCCGGGCACCGGAGCCGTCGTGGTGGCTCACCCCCCCCGATCCATCACGGGGGCTCGCCTCCGGCGGGTCAGCCGCCGAACTCCTCAAGGCCCTTCAGCGCCTGGTCCAGCAGGGCCCTGCGCCCCTCCAACTCCTTGGCCAACCGGTCGGCCTTGGCGGTGCTCCCCGCCTCCCGGGCGGCGGCCACCTGCGCCTCCAACCGGTCCACCGCGTCCTGCAACTGCCCGGTCAACCCCGCAGCCCGCGCCCGCACCTCGGGGTTGGTGCGGCGCCACTCGCTCTCCTCCGCCTCCTGGAGAGCGCGCTCGACCGCGTGCATCCGCCCTTCGATCTTCGGCCGGGCCTCCCGCGGCACATGGCCGACCGCCTCCCACCGCTCGTTGATGGAGCGGAACGCGGCGCGGGCCGCCCGCAGGTCGGACACCGGCAGCAGCTTCTCCGCCTCGGCGGCCAACTCCTCCTTGCGGGTCAGGTTCTCCCGCTGCTCGGCGTCCCGCTCCGCGAACACCGCGGCGCGCGCCTGGAAGAAGACGTCCTGCGCCCCGCGGAAACGGGTCCACAGGTCCTCCTCGGCCTCGCGCTGCGCGCGGCCGGCGGCCTTCCAGGAGGCCATCAACTCGCGGTAACGGGCCGCCGTCGCCCCCCAGTCGGTGGAGCCGGAGAGCGCCTCCGCCTCGGACACCAACTTCTCCTTGGCCTGCCGGGCCTCCTCCCGCTGGGCGTCGAGCGCGGCGAAGTGCGCCTTGCGGCGCTTGGAGAAGACCGATCGAGCGTGCGAGAAGCGCTGCCACAGCTCGTCGTCCGTCTTGCGGTCCAGCCGCGGCAGGTCCTTCCAGACGTCCACCAGGCCCCGCAGCCGCTCACCGGCCGCCCGCCACTGCTCGCTGGTGGACAACTCCTCGGCCTCGGCGACCAGCCGCTCCTTCGACCGGCGGGCCTCCTCGGACTGTTTGGCCTTGGCCGCCTTGCGCTCCTCGCGCCGCGCCGCGACCTCGCCCTCCAGCGTGCCGAGCCGTTTCCGCAGTGCGTCGAGGTCGCCCACCGCCCGGTGCTGCTCGACCTGTTCACGCAGGTGCTCGATCGCCGCCGTCGCGTCCTTCGCCGCGAGGTCGGTGGTCCGCACTCGCCGTTCGAGCAGGTCGATCTCGACGACCAGGCCGTCGTACTTGCGTTTGAAATAGGCAAGGGCCTCGTCGGGTGAGCCCGCCTGCCACGAGCCGACGGCCTTCTCGCCGTCGGCCGTACGCACGTACACGGTCCCGGTCTCGTCGACGCGGCCCCACGGGTCGCTGCTCACAGCGCCTCCTCCACATGATGCCGATCCGGGCGGGCCGCCCGCTGACATCGTCCACAGATTGTTCCGCTCCGGGCCGTCACCCGGACCGGTCCGACGGTTTGCCTATCCCACTCGTCGCCCCCGCGGGGCGGCCTCAGCGCTGGAACCCTATCCAACGCCGACCTCGCGGCGCCCTCCGAGCGAACCACCTCGCCCGTCGCGGCCGCGGAGGTACTCGGGGCGGCCGTCCGCAGTCGGCCGCCCCGGATTCCACCATCGCCGAACGCTCACGCCTTGTCGACGGTCGCCTTCTCGATCACGACCGTCGCGTTGGGCGCGGTGTTCTGCATCGCGTCCATGGGGGCCGCGCCGGCGTCCGCGATCTTCTTGAGGACGTCCTGCCCTCCGGTGACGGTGCCGAAGGGCGTGTAGTCCGGCGGCAGCGGACTGTCCTCGTAGACCAGGAAGAACTGGCTGCCGCCGGAGTCCCGCCCCTTGCCGGTCTGGGCGTCGTACTTGTTGGCCATGGCCACGGTGCCCGCGGGGTAGACCTCGCCCTTGAGCCGCGGGTCCTTCAGGTTCTCGTCCGGGATCGTGTAGCCGGGCCCGCCCTGACCGGTGCCCAGGGGATCGCCGCACTGCAGCACGTAGATGCCCTGGTCGGTCAGCCGGTGGCACTTCGTGTGGTCGAAGTAGCCCTCGTCGGCGAGGAACCGGAAGGAGTTGACGGTGTGCGGGGTCCTGGCCGCGTCCATCGTGACGGAGATGTCCCCGCAGGTGGTCCGGAGCTTCATCACGTAGCTGGCGGACTCGTCCACACTGAGTGCGGGTTCCTTCTTCCAGGTCTTCTCCGCGGGCTTGCCCTTCCCCGGTTTGTCACACGGGTCCGGCGCCTTGCTCGGCGCGCTGGGACTGGGCGCGGCCTCCGCCTTGTCGTCCCCGCCGCCGAGCGCCGTCGCGGCGTACGCGGCCGCGCCGGCGGCCAGCAGCACGGCGAGGGCTCCGGCCACCACGGCGTTGCGCCGCCGGGCCTTCCGTCGTTGCTGGATGCGGCGGGCCTGCTGCCGTAGGTGCTTCTGCCTCGCGAGCTGACGCCGTCGCTGTTCCTTCGTGGGCACCGGTGCCCTCCTCGTCTCGTTGCTGCCCGTCCGTCCCCGTGAGCTTGACGCGTACCGTATACGGGTTCGCTGTGATACGGGCCTCGCCGGTAGGCTTTGAGCTGCTCAGAGACACATGCCGGACGACACTAAGGACGATCGTGCTCATTGCCGGGTTCCCGGCCGGGGCCTGGGGGACCAACTGCTACCTGGTCGCCCCCGCCGCGGGTGAGGAGTGCGTCATCATCGACCCGGGCCACGAAGCCGCTCCGGGGGTCGAGGAGGCGCTCGCCAAGCATCGGCTCAAGCCCGCCGCCGTCATCCTCACCCACGGCCACCTCGACCATGTCGCCTCGGTCGTCCCGGTCTGCGGTGCACACGGCGTGCCCGCCTGGATCCACCCCGAGGACCGCTACATGCTGAACGATCCGGAGAAGGCCTTCGGCAAGGCCGTCGGGCAGCAGTTGCTGGGGCGACTCGCGGTCGGTGAGCCGGACGATCTCAGGGAACTGTCCGACGGCGCCGAACTGGAGCTGGCCGGTCTGCGGTTCACCGTCGCGCACGCCCCGGGCCATACCAAGGGGTCGGTGACGTTCAGGCTGCCGGAAGGGGCGGACATCCCGTCCGTCTTCTTCTCCGGCGACCTGCTGTTCGCCGGCTCCGTAGGACGCACCGACCTGCCCGGCGGCGACCACGCCGAGCTCCTGGAGTCGCTGGCCCGCGTCTGCCTGCCGCTCGAGGACTCGACCGTGGTGCTGGCTGGCCACGGCCCCCAGACCAGCATCGGCCGGGAACGCGCCACCAACCCCTTCCTGCGGGAGGTGGCCGACGGCCCGGGAGCGGCCGGCAGCGCCGCTCCACGACGAGGAATGTGAAGAGATCCGCTCCGTGACCACTTTCTCCGCCCCCAAGGGCACCTACGACCTGACCCCGCCGGAGTCCGAGACCTTCCTGGCGGTGCGCGAGGCGATCTCCGCACCGCTGCGCCGGGCCGGCTACGGCTACATCGAGACCCCCGGCTTCGAGCACGTGGAGTTGTTCTCCCGCGGCGTCGGCGAGTCGACCGACATCGTCACCAAGGAGATGTACACCCTCACCACCAAGGGCGGGACCGAACTGGCTCTCCGCCCCGAGGGCACGGCCTCTGTTCTCCGCGCCGCGCTCCAGCGCAACCTCCACCGCGGCGCGCTCCCGGTGAAGCTCTGGTACTCCGGCTCCTACTACCGCTACGAGCGGCCGCAGGCCGGCCGGTACCGGCACTTCTCCCAGGTCGGCGCCGAGGCGATGGGCACCGAGGACCCGGCGCTGGACGCCGAACTCGTCCTGCTCGCCGTGGACGCCTACCGTGCCCTGGGGCTCCGCGAGGTGCGGCTGCTGCTGAACTCGCTCGGTGACCAGGAGTGCCGTCCCAAGTACCGGTCCGCGCTCCAGGAGTTCCTCCGCGGCCTCGACCTCGACGAGGACACCCGCCGGCGGATCGAGATCAACCCGCTGCGGGTGCTGGACGACAAGCGGGAGGCGGTGCAGCGGCAGCTCGCCGACGCCCCCATGATGCGCGACCACCTCTGCGAGGCGTGCAAGAGCTACCACGAGCAGGTACGCGACCTGCTCACCGCGGCGGGCGCCGAGTTCGAGGACGACCCCAGGCTGGTGCGCGGACTCGACTACTACACCCGCACCACCTTCGAGTTCGTGCACGACGGACTGGGCTCGCAGTCGGCGGTGGGCGGCGGCGGGCGCTACGACGGCCTCTCCGAGATGATCGGCGGTCCTCCGCTGCCCTCGGTGGGCTGGGCGCTCGGGGTGGACCGCACGGTCCTCGCGCTGCGCGCCGAAGGGATCGCGCCTGAGGCCCCGGCGCGGGCCGAGGTGTTCGCGGTGCCGCTGGGGGAGGAGGCGCGCCGGACGCTGTTCGGCGTGGTCACCGAGTTGCGGCGGGCCGGGATCGCGGCCGACTTCGCCTACGGCGGCAAGGGCATGAAGAACGCGATGAAGTCCGCGAACCGGTCCGGAGCACGGTTCGCCGTCATCGCGGGGGAGCGCGACCTCGAGCAGCGCACGGTGCAGCTCAAGGACCTCGAAAGCGGTGGTCAGACCGAGGTGGAGCTGGACGCGGTGGTCGAGACGGTACGCCGGCGACTGGGCTGAGGCGAGCCTGCAGAGCCGTGACGTCGGGGCCGCCTCCGACCAGGTTGTCGGCGTCATGGCGGGCGTCCTCCGGCCACGGCCGGAGGGGACGTCTCCGCTCCGCGCGGCGGGAACCCCGGTAGGCGCGGCACCGGGCTTCCGGCCGTCCCGAGATGACCGCACCGCGCGCCGCTCCTCGGCGGGCGTACCGCACGGGGCCCGGCGGCACTCGCGGGGTTGCGGGAACTCCTGTGGCCCTGCTCACCGCTGGGGCACAATGTGCCTGCCCGACCGGGCGGTAGTTGCGGGAGCGAGACGGAAACGGCGATATGACCATGACAGCGGTTGACGAGGCGGCCACGGACGGAGACGGCGCGGCGGGCCGCCGCCCCACCATCGGGGCCGGACGCGGCCTCGCACTGCTCCTGGTGATCACCGGGGCCGCGGGTCTGCTGGCGGCGTGGGTCATCACGCTCGACAAGGAGAAGATCCTCGAGGCCAAGGCCGCGGGGAAGACGTTCACCCCGGGCTGCAGCCTGAACCCGATCGTCTCCTGCGGCAACGTCATGGAGAGCGACCAGGCGTCGGTCTTCGGCTTCTCCAACCCCATGCTGGGGCTGGTGGCCTACGGCATGGTCATCGCCATCGCCATGGGGCTGCTGGCGGGAGCCCGCTACCAGCGGTGGTTCTGGCTCGGACTGAACACCGGCTGCCTGTTCGGGGTCGGGTTCTGCAGCTGGCTCCAGTACCAGTCGCTGTACGTCATCGGCTCGCTCTGCCTGTGGTGCTGCCTGGCCTGGGTCGCCACGATCGTGATGTTCTGCTATGTCACCGTGCACAACGTCCGGCACCGGTTGCTGCCGGCCCCGGAGGGGCTGCGGCGCGGACTGCTGGAGTTCCACTGGGCGCCTCCGGTCCTGTGGATCGGGATCATCGGCATGATGGTGCTGACCCGTTGGTGGAACTTCTGGACCGGCTGAGGCCGGTCGACGTCGCTGCCCACCCTCCTCTGGTCCGCAGCGCAAGGGCGCTCGCCGGTCCACCCGCCACCGTGTGCCGAGGTTAGGGTCGAGGTGTGGAGCCCGACCTGTTCACCGCAGCCGCCGACGACCGCCAGCAGCGGGAGCCGACCAGCAGTCCGCTCGCCGTGCGGATGCGCCCCCGCACCCTGGACGAAGTCACCGGGCAGCAGCACCTGCTGCGGCCCGGGTCCCCACTGCGCCGGCTGGTCGGCCAGGGCGCGGGCGGGCCGGCAGGCGCCTCCTCGGTTCTGCTGTGGGGCCCGCCGGGCACCGGGAAGACGACGCTGGCACACGTGGTGAGCCAGGCGACCAACGCCCGGTTCGTCGAGCTCTCCGCGATCACCGCCGGAGTCAAGGAGGTGCGCTCGGTCATCGAGGGGGCCCGCCGCGCCTCCGGCGGCTACGGCCGGGAGACGGTCCTCTTCCTGGACGAGATCCACCGCTTCAGCAAGGCCCAACAGGACTCCCTGCTGCCCGCCGTCGAGAACCGCTGGGTGACGCTGATCGCGGCCACCACGGAGAACCCGCACTTCTCCGTCATCTCCCCGCTGCTCTCCCGCTCCCTGCTGCTGACGCTGGAACCGCTCACCGACGACGACGTGCGGACCGTGCTGCGCCGGGCGGTGGAGGAGGAGCGGGGGCTAGGCGGCGTGGTCTCGCTGCCCGCGGACTCCGAGGCGCACCTGCTGCGGATCGCGGGCGGTGACGCCCGGCGCGCGCTGACCGCCCTGGAGGCCGGCGCCGCCGCCGCACTCGACCAGGGCGGCGGCGAGATCACTCTGCGGATCCTCGAGGAGGCGGTCGACCGGGCCGCGGTGAAGTACGACCGGGACGGTGACCAGCACTACGACGTGGCGAGTGCGCTGATCAAGTCCATCCGGGGCTCGGATGTCGACGCCGCGCTGCACTATCTGGCCCGGATGATCGAGGCGGGGGAGGACCCGAGGTTCATCGCCAGGCGGTTGATGATCTCCGCCAGCGAGGACATCGGCATGGCCGACCCCACCGCCCTGCAGACGGCGGTGGCCGCCGCCCAGGCGGTCGCCCTGATCGGTTTCCCGGAGGCCAGGATCACCCTGGCCCAGGCCACGGTGGCGCTGGCGCTCGCCCCGAAGTCCAACGCCGCCTACCTCGCGGTCGACGCCGCCCTGGCGGACGTACGCGCCGGGCTGGCGGGGCCCGTCCCGCCGCACCTGCGGGACGGGCACTACCGGGGGGCTGCCAAGCTGGGCCACGCCCAGGGCTACGTGTACCCCCACGATCTGCCCGGGGGCATCGCCGCCCAGCAGTACGCCCCCGACGCCGTGCACGGCAAGCGGTACTACCACCCCACGCGGTACGGGGCGGAAGCCCGCTACGCCGATGTGGTGGAGCGGGTACGGGGCCGGCTGGGCCACGCCGAAGCGGAGGGGGGCACCGGGCCGGACCGGCCCGCCCGGCCGCGGTCGGAGGACCGGCGGGAAGGGAGCTGAACCGGCCCGTGCCCGGTGGCGTCCGCCCGGAACCGGCCCTCAGCCGGTCTCCGTCGCCGCCTGGAACAGCAGGTGCATCGCGTCCCGCAGTTCGATCACGTCGCGCACCGGCTCGGGGAAGTCGAAGCGGGCGTCGAAGCAGCGGGTGTCCGACTCGGTGAAGCGGACCCGCAGCCCGAACCGGTCCAGCGCCACCGGCACTACCCGGGCCCGGGCCGCGCAGAACTCCCCGCCGTACTGGGTGACCAGACCGCACAGCGAACGCAGCTGCTCCCCGTGGGCCGCGGCCAGATGCTGGAGCAGATCGGCCTCGTGGCGGGTGAGCGGGTCGGCGGTGGCCGCGGCGAAGTCGTCGGCGTCCACCACCGCTTCGCCCCAGAGGTCGTCGACCCCGGCCTCCGCCACCTCCAGGCGGAGCAGCGCCCAGGCCGCCGGCGGGTACCAGTTCGGTCCCGGCGGGGGCGGGGCGTCGGAACCCAAGATCCCGGCCACGCTCATCGGGTGCTGCTCGGCGAGGAGTTCGGCGCATAGCGCACGCTCCTCCTCCGGTACCGCGGTGAGCCAGCCGGCGATCCAGCCGCGTCCGCGGATGCGGTGCGGCACCGCGACCGGAGCCACGTCCGTGATCTCCACCACGGCGGCCAGGTCGTCGTCCTGTGCGTGCGGCGCGGCGCGGGCCGCAGGGCAGCCCGCGGGCATCAGCAGCAGCACGTCGCCGTCGGGGGAGACGGTGCGCGCGGCGGGGGTGCCGCTACCGAGTTCGTCGGCCCCGAAGCCGGGAATTCCCAGCGTGGCCGAAGCGTTCGACACCGCGAGGGTGCGTACCCGTTCAGCGGCCGTCGGCCGCTGGTTGTCGTCCACGGGGTGTGACCGAGCGGGCTCCGCGCCGTCCTCGCTCTTCCCGGACCCGTGACCCGCGCGGGGGCGGACAGCGCGGGAACGAGGACTCCCAGGTCGATACATGCGTTCTCCTCCGCTAAGGTAAGGCTCACCTAACTTACATGGAGGATCGTTCCCCGTGAACCAGCCACGTCCGAAGATCAAGAAGTCGCGTGCCCTCGGCATTCCGCTGACTCCGAAGGCCGTGAAGTACTTCGAGTCCCGGCCGTACCCGCCCGGCGAGCACGGCCGTGGACGCAAGCAGAACAGCGACTACAAGGTGCGGCTGCTGGAGAAGCAGCGGCTCCGCGCCCAGTACGACCTCAGCGAGCGGCAGCTGGCCCGCGCCTACGAGCGGGCCCGGAAGTCCGAGACGAAGACCGGCGACGCGCTGATCGTCGAGTTGGAGCGGAGGCTGGACGCGCTGGTGCTCCGCTCCGGTCTGGCCCGCACCATCTACCAGGCGCGGCAGATGGTCAGCCACGGCCACATCGAGGTCAACGGCCGCAAGGTCGACAAGCCCTCCTTCCGGGTACGCCCCGACGACGTCGTGCGGGTCCGCGAGCGGAGCCGGGAGAAGTACCCCTTCCAGGTGGCGCGCGAGGGCGGTTACGACACCGACGGCGAGACGCCGCGCTACCTCGAGGTCAACCTCAAGGCGCTGGCGTTCCGGTTGGACCGGGACCCGCTGCGCAAGGAGGTCCCGGTGATCTGCGACGAGCAGTTGGTCGTCGAGTTCTACGCCCGCTGAACCGGCCCGGCGCCCGTCCCCGTCCTCCTGGCGGGGACCGGCCGTAAGTCGGTTCAGCCGCGCCCTCCTCGCGCGATAAGGTCAAGACCGCCGTCCCGGATCAGGCGGACCGGAAGTCCGCGCCCGGTGGCGGCGATCTTCGACTACAGGGAGCGGTGCGAACGTGTCCGGTGGAGAGGTGGCCGGGATCCTCGTGGCTGTCTTCTGGGCGATCCTGGTGTCGTTCCTCGCCGTGGTGCTGGTGAGGCTCGCGCAGGTGCTCAGGGCTGCCACCCTGCTGGTGTCCGAGGTCTCGGAGCGGGCCGTCCCGCTCCTCAACGAGGCCTCCGCGACCGTGCGGTCCGCACAGAGCCAACTGGACCGGGTCGACGCGATCACCACCGACGTCCAGGAGGTCACCTCCAACGCCTCCGCGCTCTCCTCCACCGTGGCCTCCACCTTCGGCGGCCCCCTGGTCAAGGTCGCCGCCTTCGGCTACGGCGTCCGACGCGCGCTCGGCCGGCAGGACCGCGGACCGCGGACCGACCGGCCCCGCTCCGTGATCGTCTCCCGTACCCTGCCGTCACCGCGCCGGGGGGGCTGGCGCGGGCGCGGTCGAAAGGACTGAGGCAGCGATGTTCCGCCGGGCTTTCTGGTTCACCGCCGGTGCTGCGGCAGGCGTCTGGGCCACCGCCAAGGTCCAACGCCGACTCCGCCGGCTGACCCCCGAGAACCTCGCCGTGCAGGCGGCGGACAAGGCCGTCGAAACCGGCCACCGCCTCAAGGAGTTCGCCCTCGACGTCAAGGCGGAGATGGCCCGCCGCGAGCTCGAACTCAACGACGCCCTGGGCATCGCGGCCGGGGCCGGGGGACCGAGGGAGCTGCCCGGACCGTCCCGTCCGGTCCCGCAGGACCGGAACAACCTTCCCACCTCGAACGACCGGAATGAGGACCACTGATGGAGTCGGCTGAAATCCGCCGTCGCTGGCTGCGCTTCTTCGAGGAGCGGGGACACACCGTCGTCCCGTCGGCGTCCGTGATCGCGGACGATCCGACGCTGCTGCTGGTGCCGGCCGGCATGGTGCCCTTCAAGCCGTACCTCCTCGGTGAGGTCACACCGCCCTTCGCCCGCGCCACCAGCGTGCAGAAGTGCGTACGCACCCCGGACATCGAAGAGGTCGGCAAGACCACCCGGCACGGCACCTTCTTCCAGATGTGCGGCAACTTCTCCTTCGGCGACTACTTCAAGGAAGGCGCGGCCAAGTACGCCTGGGAGCTGCTGACCGGCCCGGTCGCCGACGGCGGCTACGGCCTCGACCCGGAGCGGTTGTGGATCACCGTCTACGAGGAGGACGACGAGGCCGACCGGATCTGGCGGGAGGTCATCGGGGTCCCCGCCGAGCGCATCCAGCGTCTGGGCAAGGAGGACAACTACTGGGACATGGGCGTGCCCGGCCCCTGCGGCCCCTGCTCGGAGATCAACTACGACCGCGGCCCGGAGTTCGGTGAGGAGGGCGGGCCGGCGGTCAACGACGAGCGCTACGTGGAGATCTGGAACCTGGTCTTCATGCAGTACGAGCGCGGCCCCGGCGCCGGCAAGGACTACCCGATCCTCGGTGAACTGCCCAGCAAGAACATCGACACCGGCCTCGGCCTCGAACGCCTGGCGATGATCCTGCAGGGCGTGCGGAACATGTTCGAGACCGACACCCTCCGGGTCGTCATGGACAAGGCGAGCGAACTCACCGGAGTCCGCTACGGCGACAGCGAGGACTCCGACGTCTCGCTCCGGGTGGTCGCCGACCACCTGCGCACCTCCGTCATGCTCATCGGCGACGGGGTCGCGCCCGGCAACGAGGGCCGGGGCTACGTGCTGCGCCGCATCATGCGGCGGGCCGTCCGGAACATGCGCCTGCTGGGGGCCACCGGCCCGGTCGTCGGCGAACTCGTCGACACCGTGCTCGCCACGATGGGCCAGCAGTACCCGGAGCTGCTGGAGGACCGCAGGCGCATCGAGACGGTCGCCCTCAGTGAGGAGGCGGCCTTCCTCAAGACCCTCAAGACGGGCACCAACATCCTCGACACCGCGGTGGCCGAGACCAAGGCCGCCGGCGGCCGGGTGCTCGCCGGGGACAAGGCGTTCCTGCTCCACGACACCTGGGGCTTCCCCATCGACCTCACCCTGGAGATGGCGGCCGAGCAGGGCCTCTCGGTCGACGAGGACGGTTTCCGCCGGCTGATGAAGGAGCAGCGGGAGCGCGCCAAGGCCGACGCCATGGCCAAGAAGCAGGGCCATGCCGACCTCTCGGCCTACCGCGAGGTCGCCGACCGCTCCGGCGCCACCGTCTTCACCGGTTACACCGACACCGAGGGCGAGGCGACCGTCGTCGGCCTCCTGGTGGGCGGCGCACCCTCACCCGCGGCCCAGGAAGGCGACGAGGTGGAGGTGGTCCTCGACCGCACCCCCTTCTACGCCGAGGGCGGCGGGCAACTCGCCGACACCGGGCGCATCCGGATCGACAGCGGCGCGGTCATCGAGGTGCGCGACGTCCAGCAGCCGGTGCCGGGCGTCAGCGTGCACAAGGGTGTCGTCCAGGTCGGTGAGGTCACCGTGGGCGCCGCTGCGGAGGCCCGCATCGACGTCACCCGCCGGCGCTCCATCGCCCGTGCGCACAGCGCCACCCACCTGACCCACCAGGCGCTGCGCGACGCGCTCGGCCCCACCGCCGCCCAGGCCGGTTCGGAGAACTCGCCAGGCCGCTTCCGCTTCGACTTCGGCTCGCCGACGGCGGTGGCCGGCAGCGTGCTGCTGGACGTGGAGCAGAAGATCAACGAGGTGCTCGCCCGGGATCTCGACGTCACCGCCGAGGTGATGTCGATGACGGAGGCCAAGAAGCAGGGCGCCATCGCCGAGTTCGGTGAGAAGTACGGCGACCGTGTGCGGGTGGTCACCATCGGTGACTTCTCCAAGGAGCTGTGCGGTGGCACGCACGTCCACAACACCGCTCAGCTCGGACTGGTCAAGCTGCTCGGCGAATCGTCGATCGGTTCGGGGGTGCGGCGGGTCGAAGCCCTCGTGGGTGTGGACGCCTACCAGTTCCTCGCGCGCGAGCACACGATCGTCTCGCAGCTCACCGGGCTGCTCAAGGGGCGTTCCGAGGAGCTACCGGAGAAGATCTCGGACATGCTCGGCCGGCTTCGGGAGGCCGAGAAGGAGATCGAGCGGTTCCGCGCCGAGAAGGTGCTGCAGGCGGCCGCCGGTCTCGCCGAGGGGGCCAAGGACGTCCGCGGGGTGGCGCTGGCCACCGGGCGGGTGCCCGACGGCACCGGCGCCGACGACCTGCGGAAGCTGGTGCTGGACGTCCGGGGCCGGATCCAGGGCGGCCGGCCGGCCGTGGTGGCCCTGTTCACCGTGGTCAAGGACCGCCCGCTCACCGTCATCGCCACCAACGAGGCGGCCCGTGAGCGCGGCGTGAAGGCGGGCGAGCTGGTCCGCACCGCGGCCAAGACCCTCGGGGGCGGCGGCGGAGGCAAGGACGACATCGCCCAGGGTGGCGGCCAGAACCCGTCCGCCATCGACGACGCGGTGGCCGCCGTGGAGCGGTTGGTGGCCGACCGGGTATGAGGGCGCTGGAAGGGCAGCCGCGGCGCGGCCGGAGACTCGGCATCGACGTCGGGGACGTACGGATCGGCGTGGCCTCCTGCGACCCCGACGGCATCCTGGCCACGCCGGTGGAGACGGTGCCGGGGCGGGACGCTCCGGCCGCCCGGCGGCGGTTGGCGGCGCTGGTCGAGGAGTACGAGCCGATCGAGGTCGTGGTGGGGCTGCCCCGCTCGCTCAACGGGCGGGAGGGGCCGGCCGCGGCGAAGGTCAGGGACTTCGCCCGGCTGCTCGCCGCCGCCGTGGCTCCGGTGCCGGTGCGGCTCGTCGACGAACGCATGAGCACCGTCACCGCCGCACAGGGGCTTCGAGCCGCCGGCAGGAACGCCAGGAAGGGCCGGTCCGTCGTCGACCAGGCGGCAGCGGTGATCATCCTGCAGAACGCCCTGGAAGCCGAGCGGAGTTCGGGGGAGCCCCCTGGGGAAGGCGTTGAAGCGGTCGGCTGATCGCGATGCGGTAACGTTTCGCGCGCCACATCAACGCTCGAACAGTGGTGCACCTAACTCATGAGGCGGTCCGGACCCGAGGCAGACCTGGGCGACCGGTGCTGCCTCGCAGCTCTAGGGGATCGATGACTGACTATGGCCGGGGCCCGGGATCAGTGCCGTGGCACCCTGAGGACCCCCTCTACGGGGACCAGGCCTGGGAGGCGCAGCAGGCCCCCAACGGCCATGGGGGGTACGGAGACTGGCAGCACCCGGAGCAGCAGACGGGGTGGGCGGCCCACCCCGGTGGCTATCCGGACCAGCAGCACCCCGGCGGAGCCGCGCCGTACGGTTGGGACGGCGCCCAGCCCAGCGGGCCCGGATACCACCCGGGCCCGGGTGGCGGTCCCGCGGAGCAGTACACCGGGCAGCAGCCCGGTGACCCGTACGGGACCCACCAGGTCGGCTACGGCGAGCAGTTGTACGGCGCCACTTCGACCGGCCAGTACCCCGCGGTCCACTCTCCGGCCCAGCCGGTCTTCCCCCAGGACCCCTACGGCCCCGGCCCCTCCTACCCCGAACCGGACGGCGGCCACCGGGAGCAGCGGTACGGCGCACCGGGGAATCAGCCCCTCCAGGGCTTCCCGCACCAGGCCGAGCCGTACGGCGTCGGGCAGCCGAGCCACCCGACGCCGGACGGCGGGCCGGCGGGCCCCGACGCGCCGCCGGAGTGGGCTGACGAGCCGGAGGAGGACCACCCCTTCTTCAACGACGCCCCGGTCGACGCCCGGGAGACCGCAGGGTACGAGCCCGACGATCCCGAGGAGGAGGACGGCCCGCCGCCGGGTCGCCGGTCGGCACGGCGGGGCAAGCAGAAGCGGAAACCGAAGCGGCGGAGCGGGGTGGCCTGCCTGGTCGTCGCCGTGGTGCTCAGCGGAGCGGTCGGCGGTGCCGGCTACCTCGGCTACCAGTTCTGGCAGGAGCACTTCGGAGCGGCTCCGGACTTCTCGGGGCAGGGCTCGGGTGAGGCGCGGGTGGAGATCCCGGAGGGTGCCGGGACCGGCGAGATGGGGCGGATCCTGAAGGAAGCGGGCGTGGTCAAGAGCGTCGAGGCCTTCGTGGAGGCGGCGGGCGACAACCCCAAGGGCGGACTGATCCAGCCCGGCACCTACACGCTGAAGAAGAAGATGTCGGGCGCCGCGGCGGTGAAGATGATGGTCGACCCCGCCAGCCGCAACGTGCTGACCATCCCGGAGGGCTGGCGTGCGAGCCAGATCTACGCGGCCATCGACAAGAAGCTCTCGGTGAAGTCCGGCACCACCGCCAAGGTCGCGGCGGAGGAGGACCTCGGCGTGCCCTCGTGGATGGACGGCGAGCAGGTGGAGGATCCGAACGAAGGCTTCCTCTTCCCCGCGCAGTACAGCGTGAGCGGGGACAGCACACCGGAGGAGGTGCTCCGGCAGATGGTGGCCCGGGCGAAGAAGGAGTACGGGGACGACCTCGAGGCCCAGGCGGAGGAACTGGACCTCGACTCGCCCCGCCAGCTCATCACCGTCGCCAGCCTGGTGCAGGCCGAAGGCAAGTACAAGCACGACTTCGAGAAGGTCGCCCGAGTCGTCTACAACCGGCTGGAGAAGGGCAATCCGGAGACCAACGGAAGGCTCGACTTCGACTCCACCTACAACTACGCCAAGAAGCAGAGCACCCTGGACCTGCCCTCCCCCTCGACCATGCGGCAGTTCGACCACCCGTACAACACCTACAGCGAGTTCGGCCTGCCGCCGGGCCCGATCGGGAACCCCGGGGCCGAGGCACTGGAGGCGGCGCTCCACCCGGCGAAGGGGAACTGGTACTTCTTCGTCTCGATCTCCGCGGACAACACCGTCTTCTCCGAGACCTACGCTGAGCACCAGCGGAACGTGGAGAAGTACAACGAGCAGGCTGGCCGATGAGCGGGGCACTCCGCGCGGCGGTCCTCGGATCGCCGATCACGCACTCGCTCTCCCCGGTGCTGCACCGGGCCGCGTACCGGGCGCTGGGGCTGACCGGCTGGCGGTACGACCGCTTCGAGGTGGACGAAACCGGCCTCCCCGGATTCCTCGACGGCCTCGACGCCTCCTGGGCCGGACTCTCGCTGACCATGCCGCTGAAGCGGGCGGTCATCCCGCTGCTCGACGGGGTCAGCGACACCGCGGCGTCCGTGGAGGCGGTCAACACCGTCGTCCTCACCCCGGGCGGCCGCCGGCTCGGTGACAACACCGACATCCCCGGGATGGTCGCCGCGCTACGGGAACGCGGTGTGGAACGGGTCGCCGGTGCCACCGTGCTCGGCGCCGGGGCCACGGCCTCCTCGGCGCTCGCCGCGCTGGCCCACGTCTGCACCGGCGAGGTGACCTGCTACGTGCGCAGCGCCGCCCGGGCCGACGAGATGCGGGGCTGGGGCGAGCGGCTGGGCGTGCCCGTCCGGACCGCCGACTGGTCCAGGGCCGACGAGGGGCTGGGGGCACCGCTGGTGATCGCCACCACACCGGTCGGCGCCACCGACTCGCTGGCCACAGCAGTTCCGGAGACCCCCGGCACCCTCTTCGACGTGCTGTACGAGCCCTGGCCGACCCGACTCGCGGCGGCCTGGTCCTCGCACGGCGGGACGGTCCTCGGCGGACTCGACCTCCTGGTGCACCAGGCGGTGCTCCAGGTGGAGGAGATGACCGGACGGTCTCCGGGCCCGCTGGCCGCGATGCGAGCCGCCGGCGAGCAGGCGCTGGCGGACCGCTCGGCGGACTGAGCCCCGGCCACACCCGTCCGGCCTGTGGACGGGCGTCCGGAAGGATCACCGGGACATGGCAGGATCGAGGTCGGCGGGCCGGGCCGCGCACCGGTTCGCGCCGCAGTCCTTGGTGCGAGCATGAGGGAGAACCGTTGAGCAGGTTGCGCTGGCTGACCGCCGGAGAGTCGCACGGACCGGCACTGGTCGCGACGCTGGAAGGGCTCCCGGCGGGGGTGCCGATCACCACCGAGATGGTGGCGGACGCCCTCGCCAGACGGCGACTGGGGTACGGCCGCGGGGCCCGGATGAAGTTCGAACGTGACGAGGTCACCTTCCTCGGGGGGGTGCGCCACGGCCTGACCCTGGGGTCGCCGGTGGCCGTCATGGTCGGCAACACCGAGTGGCCCAAGTGGGAGAAGGTGATGGCAGCCGACCCGGTCGACCCCGCGGAACTCGACGGTCTGGCACGCAACGCCCCACTGACCCGGCCCCGGCCGGGCCACGCGGACCTCGCCGGGATGCAGAAGTACGGCTTTGATGAGGCGCGCCCGATCCTGGAGCGGGCCAGCGCCCGGGAGACCGCCGCCCGGGTCGCGCTCGGGGTGGTAGCCCGCTCCTATCTCAAGGAGACGGCCGGCATCGAGATCGTCTCGCACGTCGTCGAGTTGGCCGGCGCCAAGGCTCCCAAGGGGCTGGTCCCCCGACCCGAGGACGTCGAACGGCTGGACGCCGATCCGGTGCGCTGCCTGGACCCCGACGCCAGCAAGGCGATGGTCGCCGAGATCGACCAGGCGCACCGCGACGGAGACACCCTCGGTGGCGTCGTCGAGGTAGTGGCCCACGGCGTTCCGGTGGGCCTCGGCGCGCACGTCCACTGGGACCGCCGACTCGACGCCCGGCTCGCAGCGGCGCTCATGGGCATCCAGGCGATCAAGGGGGTGGAGATCGGCGACGGCTTCGAGCTGGCCCGGGTCCCCGGCTCCCAGGCCCACGACGAGATCGTCTTCGCCGACCCCGGGTCCGCGGGGGAGGGCGGGGCCGTGCCCGGCGCCGTCCGGCGCACCTCCGGCCGCTCCGGCGGTACGGAGGGCGGTCTGTCCACCGGTGAACTGCTGCGGGTGCGCGCAGCGATGAAGCCCATCGCCACCGTCCCGCGGGCGCTGGCCACCATCGACGTCGCCAGTGGGGAGCCCGCCAAGGCCCACCACCAGCGCTCGGACGTGTGTGCGGTGCCCGCCGCCGGCATCGTCGCCGAGGCGATGGTCGGACTCGTACTCGCGGACGCGGTCGCCGAGAAGTTCGGTGGTGACTCGCTCGTCGAGACCCGCCGCAACGTCCGCTCCTTCCTCGACGGGCTGGCCATCCGATGACGCCGGTGGCCGTCCTCGTGGGTCCGCCCGGTGCGGGAAAGACGACCGTCGGCTCGCTCCTCGCCGAACGGCTCGGCACCGACTACCGGGACACCGACCGGGACGTCGAGGAACGTGCCGGCAAGCCCATCCCGGAGATCTTCTTCAGCGAAGGCGAACCGCACTTCCGGGAACTGGAGCGGGAGGCGGTGCGGGCCGCGGTCGCCGAACACCCCGGAGTGCTCTCGCTCGGGGGCGGCGCGATCATGGACCGGCGCACCCGGGAACTCCTCCTCGGACTGCCCGTCGTCTTCCTGGACGTGGCCCTGGCCGACGCGGTCAAGCGGGTCGGACTCGACGCCCCGCGCCCGCTGCTCGCCGTCAACCCGCGCCAGCAGTGGCGCACCCTGATGGAGGAGCGGCGGCCGCTCTACACCCAGGTGGCCCGCGCGGTGGTCAGCACCGGTGACCACACCCCGCAGGAGGTCGTCGACGCGGTCCTCGACGCCCTGGAACTGAGACTGCCCGCAACGGGCACGGAGAACCCGACATGACCGACACCCCGCTCCGTATCGAAGTCGGCGGCACCGCGGACAGCGACCCGTACCCGGTGCTCGTCGGCCGCCGCCTGCTCGCCGAACTGCCGGATCTGGTCGGGTCCGCCCGGCGGGTCGCGGTGCTCCACCCGGAGGCCCTGACCGCCACCGGGGAGGCGATCCGTGAGGAGCTCGCCGCCCGGGGCTACCGGACCATCGCCGTCCAACTGCCCGACGCCGAGGACGCGAAGACCGCAGAGGTGGCGGCCTACTGCTGGAAGGCGCTCGGCCAGACCGGTTTCACCCGGACCGACGTCATCGTCGGCGTCGGCGGGGGGGCGACCACCGACCTCGCCGGATTCGTCGCGGCGACCTGGCTGCGCGGTGTGCGCTGGATCGCGGTGCCCACCACCGTCCTCGGCATGGTCGACGCCGCCGTCGGGGGGAAGACCGGCATCAACACCGCGGAGGGTAAGAACCTCGTCGGTGCCTTCCATCCCCCCGCCGGGGTCCTCTGCGACCTCGCCAGCCTGGAGACGCTGCCCACCCACGACTACGTCAGCGGGCTCGCGGAGATCATCAAGGCGGGCTTCATCGCCGACCCGGTCATCCTGGACCTGATCGAGCGGGACCCGGCCGCGGCCCGCACCCCGCAGGGGCCGGCCACCGCCGAACTGGTCGAGCGCTCCATCCGGGTGAAGGCCGAGGTGGTCTCCGCGGACCTCAGGGAGGCGGGGCTCCGCGAGATCCTGAACTACGGGCACACGCTCGCCCACGCCATCGAGAAGAACGAGAACTACCGCTGGCGGCACGGCGCGGCCGTCTCGGTCGGGATGGTCTTCGCCGCCGAGTTGGGACGGATCACCGGTCGGCTGGACGACGCGACCGCGGACCGCCACCGCGGCGTCCTCGAATCCGTCGGCCTGCCCACCACCTACCGCGGTGACCAGTGGCCCAAGCTGCTGGAGACCATGAAGGTGGACAAGAAGTCCCGCGGCGACCTGCTGCGGTTCATCGTGCTGAAGGGGCTGGCGCAGCCGGTCGTCCTGGAGGGGCCCGATCCCGCCGTGCTGCTCGCCGCACACGCGGAGATCGCCGCATGAGCCGCCGAGTGCTCGTCCTGAACGGGCCGAACCTGGGCCGGCTGGGCTCCCGGGAACCCGATGTCTACGGGGCCACCTCCTACGCCGGCCTGGTGCGGGCCTGCACCGCGCTCGGCGCCGAGCTGGGCCTGGCCGTGGAGGTGCGGGAGACCAACGACGAGGGCGAGCTGATCCGCTGGCTGCACGAGGCCGCGGACGGCGCGATCCCGGTGGTGCTCAACCCCGGAGCCTTCACCCACTACTCCTACGGGATGCGGGACGCGGCCGCCCAGCGCACCGCCCCGCTGATCGAGGTGCACATCTCCAACCCCCACGCCCGTGAGGAGTTCCGGCACAACTCCGTGGTGGCGGCGGTGGCCTCGGGCACGGTGGCGGGCTTCGGCATCGACTCCTACCGTCTCGCCCTCCGCGCCCTGGCGGAGGACATCGGCGGCTGACGGGCACTTTGGCCGGCGGCCGACCGTTTACACTGCGGCGACCGGGGGACGTAACGTTCGGTCGTCACCGACCGAGCCGTTCGACACCACCGGTCAGTGCCCGCACGAGACGGAGAAACAGCGGATGCAGCATGCGATGGGGGCTCCGCTGCCGCCACCCCATGGTTCGCACCAGCGGCCCGGCGCCCAACCGCCCCATTCGGGCGGGCAGTTCCAACGGAACCAGCCGGGACCGCCCGCCCCGCCGCCGGCCCGCGGCTGGGGCGGCCCCGCCCCGCAGCGTCCCCCCGCCGCCCCACCGTCCACCGAGCCCACCGGGCACTTCCGGCTGCCGAAGGGCGCGCCGGTACCGCTGCGCGGCCAGTCGGCACCGAGCCCGGCCGGCACCGCCGTGGCGGTGCTGCTGATCGGACCGGCGGGGGCGGGCAAGACGACGGTCGCCCGGCACTGGGCCGACACCCGCGGTGCGCCGACCGCGCACATCAGCCTGGACGACGTACGCGAATGGGTGCGCTCGGGCTTCGCGGACCCGCAGTCCGGCTGGAACGACCACTCGGAGGCGCAGTACCGGCTCGCCCGCCGCACCTGCGGCTTCGCCGCCCGCAACTTCCTCGCCAACGGCATCTCCTGCATCATCGACGACGCGGTCTTCCCGGACCGCCCGGTGATCGGACTGGGCGGATGGAAGCGCCACGTCGGCCCGGGGCTGATGCCTGTGGTGCTGCTGCCCGGGCTGGAGATCGTCCTGGAGCGGAACGCCCAGCGCAGCGGCAACCGGCGGCTCAGCGACGAGGAGGTCGCCCGGATCCACGGCCGGATGGCGGGCTGGTACGGCTCCGGGCTCCCGATCATCGACAACTCCCAGCGCGACGTCGTCGAGACCGCCCGGCTGCTGGACGAGGCCGTCTGCCGCAGTCTCAGCAGTCCGCCGGCCTGGTAGGTCCGCCGCCCCCGTCTGGACGCGCTCGACCGGCCGAGAGCGGGGAGCGTTCGTAGGCTCGGGACATGTCAGAGGTGCATGCGGCCCGTCGCTCACGGCTCCGCGCAGCCGGCGGGGCCGGGGCCCGTGGCGCCGCCGCGGTGCTGGTGACCCGGCCGGCGAACGTGCGCTACCTGGCCGGCGGGGTCCCCGGAGGGGCGGCGCTGCTGCTGGGGCCCACCGAGGAGCACGCCGAGCGTGAGGACATCCTGGTCTGCCCCTCGGCGCCGACCGGGGACCCGACGGAGGGCCGGGTGGACGAGACCCTGCGCGTCATCGTGCTGTCCGCCTCCGGGGCCGACTCCGCGGTGGCCGGTGCGGACCTGGCCGCCGCCTCCCGGGCCGACAGCCTGGTGGTCGAGGAACACGACCTCTCGGTCGCCCGGTACCGGGCGCTGCGTTCGGTGGCCGCCCGTCTGCACCTGGCGGACCTCGGCCGGACCGTGGAACGTCACCGACTGGTCAAGGACGAGGAGGAGATCGCCTGCCTCCGGGTGGCCTCGGAGATCGCCGACCAGGCCTTGGGCGAACTCCTGGAGTCCATCCTCGTCGGCCGGACCGAGCGGCATCTCGCCCTGGAACTGGAGCGTCGCCTGATCGACCACGGTGCGGACGGCGCGGCCTTCCCGATCTCCGTCGGCACCGGCCCGAACTCCGGCCTCCGGGGACATCCGCCCACCGACCGCAGGGTCGAGGAGGGCGACTTCCTCAGCGTCCGCCTGGGCGCCGGCTACCGGGGCTACCGAAGCGAACTGGGACGGACCTTCGTGATCGGCACCTCGCCGGACACCTGGCAGATCGACCTCTACGAGCTGGTCTTCTCCGCCCAGCGCGCCGGGCGTGAGGCGCTGCTGCCCGGAGCCGAGTACCGCGTCGTCGATCGGGCCGCCCGGCAGCGGCTGGACACGGCGGGGTACGGAGGCCAACTCCCGCCCTCCTCGGGCCACGGCGTGGGGCTGGAAAACGACGAGGACCCTCGGCTCTCCCCGACGGCCATGGGTAAACTGGACGCTTGCGTGCCGGTCACCGTCGGGCCGGGGGTACACCTCCCGGGCCGGGGCGGCGTCCGGATCGATGACACGCTCGTCGTCCGTCCCGAGGCGGACGGCGGACCAGAGCTACTCACCATCACGACCAAGGAGCTGCTCGCGCTCTAGCTCGCGCCTGGCACGCCGCGCACCGCGTGCACCTTTGGTTTTCCACCAGCTTCAGTGCAGGAGATACCCCAACCGTGGCATCCACGAACGACCTCAAGAACGGCATGGTGCTCAAGCTCGAAGGGGACCAGCTCTGGTCCGTCGTCGAGTTCCAGCACGTCAAGCCCGGTAAGGGCCCCGCTTTCGTCCGCACGAAGCTGAAAAACGTGCTCTCCGGCAAGACGGTCGACAAGACCTTCAACGCCGGGGTGAAGGTGGAGACGGCCAACGTCGACAAGCGTGGGATGCAGTTCTCCTACAAGGACGGCAACGACTTCGTCTTCATGGACACCGAGACCTACGACCAGATCTACCTCCAGCCGGAGACCGTGGGCGACGCCGCCCGCTTCCTGCTCGAGGGGTTCGAGGCGGTGGTCGCGATGTACGAGGGCAATCCGCTCTATGTCGAGCTGCCCGCCTCCGTCGAGCTGGTCATCGAGTACACCGAGCCCGGGGTGCAGGGTGACCGCTCCACCGGCGGCTCCAAGCCCGCGCGGCTGGAGACCGGCTACGAGATCGGTGTCCCGCTCTTCATCACCACCGGTGAGAAGATCCGGGTCGACACCCGTTCCGGTGAGTACCTCGGCCGGGTGAACAGCTAACCGTGGCTGCCCGTAGCAACGCCCGAAAGCGCGCCTTCCAGATCCTGTTCGAGTCCGACCAGCGCGGCGCACCCGTGCGGACGGTACTCGCGGACTGGCTGCGGCTCGCTCGGACCGACAACCGTCAGCCGCCGGTCAGCGAGTTCACGATGCGGTTGGTCGAGGGCTATGCCGAACGAGCGGACCGGATCGACGAACTGATCTCCACCTACGCGGTCGATTGGACCTTGGACCGGATGCCCGTGGTGGACCGGAACATCCTGCGGCTCGGCGCCTACGAGCTGCTGTGGGAGGACGACACCCCCGACGGGGTCGTGCTGGACGAGGCCGTGCAACTGGCCAGGGAGTTCTCCACGGATGACTCGCCGGCCTTCGTCAACGGCCTCCTCGGGCGGCTCAAGGAACTGAAGCCGACGCTTCGGCGGGGGTAACGCCGAAGATCCGGCCGGCCCGGGTGGTCAGGTCGGCCGCAGTGAGCACACGGCTCTCCGGGCCCGGAGCGGAAGAACGACGATCCGCTCCGGGCCCGTTCACTGTTTTTGGTGCCCGCCTGATGCGGCACTGAGGGTGGTCCCGTGATCGACCGGGAACGCGGGACCACCCTCAGGCGGAGGAGGATCTCACGGGACGCAAGACGACCGCCGGGGCGGAGCCCGTGGTGGGCTCCGCCCCGGCGGTCGGATGGCCGAGTCGGCCGAAGAACTCGCTGCCGGAGGCCGCTCAGCCCTCTTCGTTGGCGACCGCGCGGCGAGCGTCCGCGTCCAGTACACCCCAGTTGATGAGCTGTTCGGTCAGCACGGACGGAGACTGGTCGTAGATCACGGCGAGTGTGCGTAGATCGTCCTGACGGATCGAGAGCACCTTGCCGTTGTAGTCACCCCGCTGGCTCTGGATCGTGGCGGCGTACCGCTGGAGCGGGCCGGCCTTCTCCTGCGGCACCAGGGCCAGCCGTTCCAGGTCGAGCACCAGTTTCGGCGGCGGCTCGGCCGCGCCGCCGGGAGTGGTGCCCGGAAGCAGTTCCTGCACCGGGACGCCGTAGAAGTCCGCCAGCTCGGCGAGGCGCTGAACGGTGACCGCACGGTCACCGCGCTCGTAGGAGCCCACCACGACGGCCTTCCAGCGCCCCTGGGACTTCTCCTCGACACCGTGAAGGGAAAGGCCCTGCTGGGTGCGGATGGCTCGAAGTTTTGCTCCGAGCTGTTTGGCGTATTCGCTGGACATATAGCTCCCCGGGACGAAGACTTTTGTCACTCACTGTGAGATTACGCAGCGTAATCTGACTCCGTCAAGCCGGAATGGTCCATCTCGTCACCGCGAACCGGACGGTCGGCAACCCCGGGAATCGCGCGGTGAGCACCCTGGCAGGGACCCGTTCCAGCCGCCGGGGGCGGAGCGGGCGCGGGCCGTAGCGGAATCACCCCCTCCCCAGAAGGGGGCCGAGGTGACCGTCCTGATACCGTGAAACGAGCACCCCCCAGACGTCCTTTAATAACCGTCCCGTGAGGCGGAGAAGGAGGTCCGTTCCCCATGGACACAGCTCTTCCCGGAAAATCCGGACCGCCCCGGCCCGTGCTCGAGGCCTCGGACATCGCCCGGGTACTGACCCGCATCGCCCACGAGATCGTCGAACGCGCCAAGGGCGCCGACGACGTGGTCCTGCTAGGCATCCCCACCCGCGGCGTTTTCCTCGCCCGGCGGCTGGGCGCCAAGCTCGAGGAGATCACCGGCCGGCCAGTGCCCGTCGGCTCCCTCGACATCACCATGCACCGCGACGACCTGCGGCTCCGCCCGGCCCGCACCCTCGCGCCCACCGAGATCCCACCCGAGGGGGTCGACGGCCGGTTGGTCGTCCTCGTCGACGACGTGCTCTTCTCCGGTCGGACCATCCGCGCCGCGCTCGACGCCCTGGGCGACATCGGCCGCCCCCGGGCCGTCCAGCTGGCCGTCCTCGTCGACCGGGGCCACCGCGAGCTGCCCATCCGCGCCGACTACGTCGGGAAGAACCTTCCCACCTCCCTGCGGGAGACGGTGAAGGTGCTGGTCACCGAGGAGGACGGCCGCGACAGCGTGCTCCTCGGCGCGGGCGACGCCAGCCACCCCGGCGAGCGCTAGCGGAGCCGGCGAAGCCGCCGCCCCGCCCGGCACCGGTGACCCGGGAGCCGAGTGTGCTCCGGCGAACCCCGCGCCCACCCGGCCGCGGATCCGGAACCGGCCCGCGGCCGGGTGTCGGCCCGACCTGCCCCCGCGCGCCCGTCACGACCCCGAGCCCGCCGGACCCGCACCCACGGCCCCGGGACCACCCAGACCCCCACCCACGGAGAAACCGGATGAAGCGCCACCTCATCTCGGCCGCCGACCTCACGCGTGACGAGGCCGTCCTGATCCTCGACACCGCCGAGGAACTGGCCCGAGTCGCCGACCGGCCGATCAAGAAGCTGCCGACGCTGCGCGGTCGGACCGTCGTCAACCTCTTCTACGAGGACTCGACCCGGACCCGCATCTCCTTCGAGGCCGCCGCGAAGCGGCTCTCGGCCGACGTCATCAACTTCTCGGCGAAGGGGTCCTCGGTCTCCAAGGGCGAGTCGCTGAAGGACACCGCCCTCACCCTGGAGGCGATGGGCGCCGACGCGGTCGTCATCCGGCACCCCGACTCCGGCGCCCCGCACCGGCTGGCCACCTCCGGATGGATCGGCGGGTCCGTGGTCAACGCCGGCGACGGCACCCACGAACACCCCACCCAGGCGCTGCTCGACGCCTTCACCATCCGACGCCACCTGGCCGGCGCGCCCGACGGCGGCCCGACGCACCACGCCGGGCCGGGCGACGGGACCGGCCGCGACCTGACCGGGCGCCGGATCACCATCGTCGGTGACATCCTGCACAGCCGGGTGGCCCGATCGAACGTGCACCTGCTGACCACGCTCGGCGCCGAGGTCGTGCTGGTGGCACCCCCCACCCTGATCCCGATCGGCGCCGGCCGGTGGCCGTGCGAGATCAGCTACGACCTCGACGCGGTGCTCGCCGGGTCCGACGCCGTGATGATGCTGAGAGTCCAGCGGGAGCGGATGAACGCCGCCTACTTCCCGACCGAGCGGGAGTACGCCCGCCGGTACGGCCTCGACGCCGAGCGGATGGCCCGGATGCCTGGGCACGCGATCGTCATGCACCCCGGGCCGATGAACCGCGGCATGGAGATCACCGCCGAGGTCGCGGACTCCCCCCGCTGCACCGCCGTCGAGCAGGTCGCCAACGGCGTCAGCATCCGGATGGCCGTGCTCTACCTGCTGCTGGGCGGCGCCGGACCGGCCGTCGCGCCGGCGGCCGCCACCCCACGCACCGAGGAGAACAACCAGTCATGAGCCAGCCGAAGACGTCCACGGAGTCCCAGGGGCCGAAGCGGACACTGATCCGCGGCGCGAAGATCCTCGGCGGTCAGCCGCAGGACGTACTCCTCGACGGCGGGATCATCGCCGCCACCGGCCCGGACGCCGAGGCGGCCGGCGCCACGGTGATCGAGTCGGAGGGGCGGATCCTGCTGCCCGGACTCGTCGACCTCCACACCCACCTGCGCGAGCCGGGGCGGGAGGACTCCGAGACGGTCCTCACCGGCACGAAGGCGGCCGCGGTCGGCGGTTACACCGCCGTCCACGCGATGGCCAACACCTTCCCCGTCGCCGACACCGCCGGAGTCGTCGAGCAGGTCTACCGGCTCGGCCGGGAGTCCGGCTACTGCGACGTGCAGCCCGTCGGGGCGGTGACCGTGGGCCTGGGCGGTGAGCAACTGGCCGAACTCGGGGCCATGCACGAGTCCGCCGCGGGCGTCCGGGTGTTCTCCGACGACGGCAAGTGCGTCCACGACGCGGTGATCATGCGCCGGGCGCTGGAGTACGTGAAGGCCTTCGACGGAGTGGTGGCGCAACACGCCCAGGAGCCCCGTCTGACCGAGAACGCGCAGATGAACGAGGGCGTCGTCTCGGCCGAGCTCGGCCTCGCCGGCTGGCCCGCGGTCGCCGAGGAGTCGATCATCGCCCGCGATGTCCTGCTGGCGGCGCACGTCGGCTCCCGGGTGCACATCTGCCACCTGTCCACCGCCGGCTCGGTGGAGATCGTGCGCTGGGCGAAGTCCAAGGGGTGGAAGGTGACCGCCGAGGTCGCCCCGCACCACCTGCTCCTCACCGACGAGCTCGTACGCTCCTACGACCCGGTCTACAAGGTCAACCCGCCGCTGCGCACCGAGGCCGACGTCATGGCCGTGCGGGAGGGGCTCGCGGACGGGACCATCGACTGCGTCGCCACCGACCACGCCCCGCACCCGCAGGAGGACAAGGACTGCGAGTGGGCGGCGGCGGCCATGGGGATGCTCGGACTCGAGACGGCGCTCTCCGTCGTCCAGCACACCATGGTCGACACCGGGCTGCTGGACTGGAGCCAGGTCGCCGACCGGATGTCGGCGCGCCCGGCGGCCATCGGCCGGCTGAGCGGGCAGGGACGGCCCATCACCGCCGGTGAGCCGGCCAACCTCGTCCTGGTCGATCCGGACTACCGTGGAACGGTGAACCCCGCAGGCTTCGCCTCCCGCAGTCGCAACACGCCCTACGCGGGGCGAGAGCTCCCGGGCCGGGTGACGCACACCTTCCTGCGGGGACGGGCGACGGTCGCGGACGGGAAGCTGGTGTGAGAGAACTCCTCGGACCGATGGCATATTTGGCGGCCGGGCGGGAGTCGGCGGAAGTGACCGACTGGGCCGCCCGGACCGGCTGGGTCCTCGCGCTGCTGTCGCTCGTGGTCGTCGTCTCCCTGCTCATGGCCTCGGGCTGGCGCCGGCGCGCCGGCCGCCAAGCCGACCTCCCCGAACCCCCGCGGCAGTCCCCGAGTGGCGCGGCGGGCGAGCCACGGCTGACCATGGCCGGCCGCTACCATGGCTCCACCATCGCCGGGCAGTGGCTCGACCGGATCGTCGCCCACGGCCTCGGCACCCGCAGCCGGGCCGAACTCACCCTCACCGACGAGGGACTCGAGGTCGTCCGACCCGGCGCCCGGGACTTCTTCGTGCCCACCGCCGCACTCCGCGGTGCCCGGCTCGACCGGGGCATCGCGGGGAAGGTCCTCACCCAGGGCGGACTGCTGGTGGTCACCTGGGAACTCGGCGGCCGGGCGATCGACTCCGGCTTCCGTTCCGACCGAGTGGCGGACCACCCCGCCTGGGTCGAAGCCCTCTCCCACCTCTCCCGCGGCCCCGCCGACGTGGCCGCCGCCCAGCACGACCAGGAAGGCGCATCGTCATGACGACCGCCGCCCGGGGGGCCCAGGCCCCCGCCGTACTCGTCCTCGAGGACGGCCGCAGCTTCCGCGGCCGCGCCTACGGAGCCGTCGGGGAGACCTTCGGGGAAGCGGTCTTCTCCACCGGGATGACCGGCTACCAGGAGACGCTGACCGACCCCTCCTGCCACCGCCAGGTGGTGGTGATGACCAACCCGCACATCGGCAACACCGGCATGAACGACGAGGACGCCGAGTCGAGCCGCATCCGGGCCGCCGGCTGCGTGGTCCGGGACCCCGCCCGCACCCCGTCCAACTGGCGCTCCGCCCGCAGCCTCGACGAGGACCTCCGCGCCCAAGGGGTCGTCGGCATCAGCGGGATCGACACCCGGGCCCTCACCCGCCACCTGCGGGAGAACGGGACGATGCGGGCCGGGATCTTCTCCGGAGCCGCGGTCGCCGAGGAGGCGGCGCTGCTCGACCGGGTGAGGTCGGCTCCGCCGATGTCCGGCGCCGACCTGACCGCGGAGGTCACCACCCGCAGCGGGTACGTGGTCCCGGCCGTGGGGACCAAGCGGTTCACCGTCGTCGTGATCGACCTCGGCGTCAGGGGCAGCACCCCGCACCGGCTGGCCCGACTGGGCGCCGAGGTACACGTCCTGCCCGCCTCCGCCACCCCGGAGGAGGTCGCCGCCCCCGAGCCCGACGGGGTGTTCCTCTCCGAGGGCCCGGGCGACCCGGGCACCGCCGACCACCCGACGGCCCTGGTCCGCCAGGTGCTCGAGCGCGGCACACCGCTGTTCGCCGTCGGCTTCGGCCACCAGCTGCTGGGGCGCGCCCTCGGCTTCCCCACCCGCAAGCTGAAGCACGGGCACCGCGGCGGCAACCAGCCGGTGCAGGCGCGCAACGAGAGCGGGACCTGGACCGGGGGGAAGGTCGAGATCACCTCGCACAACCACGGCTTCGCGGTGGACGCCCCGCTCGACGGAGTCACCGAGACCCCCTACGGCCGCGTGGAGGTGTCCCACATCTGCCTCAACGACAGCGTCGTCGAGGGGCTCCGGCTGCTCGACCGGCCCGCCTTCAGCGTCCAGTACCACCCCGAAGCGGGGAACGGGCCGGACGAACCCGGCCAGCTGTTCGACCGCTTCACCAGCCTGATGGAGGCCGAGCGTGCCTAAGCGCAGCGATATCCAGTCCGTCCTGGTCATCGGCTCGGGTCCGATCGTCATCGGCCAGGCGGCCGAGTTCGACTACTCCGGTACCCAGGCCTGCCGGGTGCTCAAGGACGAGGGCCTGAGGGTCATCCTGGTCAACTCCAACCCGGCCACGATCATGACCGACCCGGAGATCGCCGACGCCACCTACGTCGAGCCGATCACCCCGGAGTACGTCCAGAAGATCATCGAGAAGGAGCGTCCCGACGCCCTGCTGGCCACCCTGGGGGGCCAGACCGCGCTCAACACCGCCATCGCGCTCCACGAGTCCGGCACCCTGGAAGCCCACGGCGTCGAACTGATCGGTGCCAACGTGGAGGCGATCCACAAGGGCGAGGACCGGGACCTCTTCAAGGAGGTCGTCGAGGCCGTCCGGGGCGGGACCGGCCACGGCGAGTCCGCCCGCTCGGTGATCTGCCACTCCATGGAGGGCGTGCTCGCCGCGGTCGACGAGCTCGGGGGCTACCCCGTGGTCGTCCGGCCCTCGTTCACCATGGGCGGTGCCGGCTCCGGCTTCGCCAACGACGAGGACGAACTGCGCCGGATCGCGGGCCAGGGTCTGGCGCTCTCGCCGACCACCGAGGTGCTGCTGGAGGAGTCGGTCCTCGGCTGGAAGGAGTACGAGCTGGAGCTGGTGCGCGACCGGAACGACAACGTCGTGGTCGTCTGCTCCATCGAGAACTTCGACCCGATGGGCGTGCACACCGGTGACTCGATCACCGTCGCACCGGCGATGACGCTCACCGGCCGGGAGTTCCGGATCCTGCGGGAGCTGGGGATCGCCATCATCCGCGAGGTCGGGGTGGACACCGGCGGCTGCAACATCCAGTTCGCCGTCAACCCGGAGGACGGTCGGGTCATCGTCATCGAGATGAACCCGCGGGTCTCCCGTTCCTCGGCCCTCGCCTCCAAGGCCACCGGGTTCCCGATCGCCAAGATCGCCGCCCGGCTCGCCATCGGCTACACCCTGGACGAGATCCCCAACGACATCACCGAGCAGACACCGGCCTCCTTCGAGCCGGCTCTCGACTACGTCGTGGTCAAGGCCCCGCGCTTCGCCTTCGAGAAGTTCCCGGCGGCTGACAGCACCCTCACCACCACCATGAAGTCGGTGGGTGAGGCGATGGCGATCGGGCGGAACTTCACCGAGGCGCTCCAAAAGGCGCTGCGCTCACTGGAGAAGAAGGGCTCCTCCTTCGACTTCACCGCCGAGGCGGACCCGGCCGGGGAGAAGACGGCGCTGCTGGAGGCCTGCCGGCGGCCGACCGACGGCCGGATCAACACGGTCATGCGGGCCGTCCGGGCGGGCGCCACCGCGCAGGAGCTCTTCGAGGCCACCGGGATCGATCCGTGGTTCATCGACCAGCTCTTCCTCATCAAGGAAGTGGCGGACGAGATCGCCGCCGCCGAGCGGCTCGACCGGCGGCTGCTGGCCGAGGCCAAGCGGCACGGCTTCTCCGACGCGCAGATCGCCGGCATCCGCTCGCTCCGGGAGGACGTCGTACGGGAGGTCCGGCACGCCCTGGGCGTCCGGCCGGTCTACAAGACCGTGGACACCTGTGCGGGGGAGTTCGCCGCGACCACCCCGTACTTCTACTCCTCCTACGACGAGGAGAGCGAGGTGGCCCCGCGGGAGAAGCCCGCGGTGATCATCCTCGGCTCCGGTCCCAACCGCATCGGCCAGGGCATCGAGTTCGACTACTCCTGTGTGCACGCCTCCTTCGCGCTGCGCGAGGCCGGATACGAGACCGTCATGGTCAACTGCAACCCGGAGACCGTCTCCACCGACTACGACACCTCGGACCGGCTGTACTTCGAACCGCTGACCCTGGAGGACGTCCTGGAGGTCGTCCACGCCGAGCAGCAGGCCGGGCCGGTCGCCGGCGTCGTCGTCCAGTTGGGCGGCCAGACCCCGCTCGGACTGGCGCAGGCCCTGAAGGACAACGGCATCCCGATCGTCGGCACCTCGCCGGAGGCGATCGACCTCGCCGAGGAGCGCGGGGCCTTCGGCCGGGTGCTCACCGAGGCCGGGCTCCCCGCCCCGAAGTACGGCACCGCCTTCTCCTTCGACGAGGCCAAGGGCATCGCGGCCGAGATCGGTTACCCGGTCATGGTCCGGCCCTCGTACGTGCTGGGCGGGCGCGGTATGGAGATCGTCTACGACGAGCCCTCGCTCGCCGGCTACCTGGAGCGGCACGCCGGGCTCATCTCCGAGTACCCGGTCCTCGTCGACCGCTTCCTCGACGACACGATAGAGATCGACGTCGACGCGCTCTACGACGGCACCGAGCTGTACCTCGGCGGAGTGATGGAGCACATCGAGGAGGCCGGCATCCACTCCGGCGACTCCGCCTGCGCACTGCCGCCGATCACCCTCGGCGGCTTCGACGTCAAGCGGCTGCGCGCCTCCACCGAGGCGATCGCCCGCGGTGTCGGGGTCCGCGGCCTGATCAACATCCAGTTCGCGCTGTCCGGTGACATCCTCTACGTCCTGGAGGCCAATCCCCGGGCCTCCCGCACCGTGCCGTTCACCTCCAAGGCGACGGCGGTGCCGCTGGCCAAGGCGGCCGCCCGGATCTCGCTCGGCGCGACCATCGCCGAACTGCGGGCCGAGGGCATGCTCCCGCGCAGCGGCGACGGTGGCACCCTGCCGCTGGACTCGCCGATCTCGGTGAAGGAGGCGGTGATGCCCTGGAGCCGGTTCCGCGACGCCTCCGGCCGCGGTGTGGACACCATCCTCGGCCCCGAGATGCGGTCCACCGGGGAGGTCATGGGGATCGACGCGGTCTTCGGCACGGCCTACGCCAAGTCGCAGACCGGTGCTTACGGGGCGCTGCCCACCAGCGGGCGAGCCTTCGTGTCCGTCGCCAACCGGGACAAGCGCTCGATGATCTTCCCGGCCCGGGAGCTGGTCGCCATGGGGTTCGAACTGCTCGCCACCTCGGGCACCGCCGAGGTGCTGGGGCGCAACGGCATCAGCGCCACGGTGGTCCGCAAGCACAGTCAGGGCGAGGGGCCGAGCGGCGAGAAGACCATCGTCCAGCTCATCCACGACGGAGAGGTGGACCTGATCGTCAACACGCCCTACGGCACCGGGGGCCGACTGGACGGCTACGACATCCGCACGGCCGCCGTGGCGCGCGGGGTACCGCTGCTGACCACCGTCCAGGCGCTCGCCGCCGCGGTCCAGGGCATCGAGGCGATGGGGCGCGGCGAGGTGGGGGTGCGGTCGCTTCAGGAGCACGCGGAGCGGCTCACCGACGCCCGCCGGGAGTGACCCCGGCACGAACGGGAGCGGCCGGAAAGGGGGCCGGGCAGGTGGGCCCGGCCCCCGGCCCGGCGGATCCCTGACCTCCTGCCGGCCGCTCCCGGAGCCGGCCCCGGGCCGTCGGCCCGAGTCCCCCTTGAGAGAGACCTGATATGTACCGAACCCTCTTCGTGCTGCTCTTCCAGCGGATGGATCCCGAGCGGGCCCACCAGATGGCCTTCGGCTGGATCCGGCTGACCGCCCGCCTGCCGGGGCTGCGCACGCTGGTCGCCGGCCTCCTCGCTCCCCGCCACCCGGAGCTGCGCGTCACCGCGCTGGGCCGGCGGATGCCGGGGCCCTTCGGCCTGGCGGCCGGCTTCGACAAGAACGCCACCGGCATCGACGGCCTGGCGATGCTCGGCTTCGACCATGTCGAGATCGGCACCGTCACCGGCCGACCCCAGCCCGGGAACCCGCGCCGCCGGCTCTTCCGGCTGGTACCGGACCGCGCGCTGATCAACCGGATGGGCTTCAACAACGACGGCTCGGCGGCCGTGGCGGCCCGGCTCGCCGCCCGCCGGGCGGTGATTCCGACGACGGTCGGCGTCAACATCGGCAAGACCAAGGCGGTACCGGAGGAGGAGGCCGTCGAGGACTACGTGACCTCCACCGAGCGCCTCGCCGGACACGCCGACTACCTGGTGGTCAACGTCTCCTCACCGAACACCCCCGGTCTGCGGAACCTCCAGACCGTCGAGCGGCTGCGCCCGCTGCTGAGCGCGGTCCGCCAGGCCGCGGACCGGACGGTCACCGAGCGCCGGGTCCCGCTGCTGGTGAAGATCGCTCCGGACCTCGCCGACGAGGACGTGGACGCGGTGGCCGATCTCGCCGTCGAACTGGGCCTCGACGGCATCATCGCCACCAACACCACGGTGGCCCGGGACGGGCTCGGACTGGCCACCGAGCCGGCCGTCCTGGCCGACATCGGGGCGGGAGGCCTGTCCGGAGCCCCCCTGGCGCCGCGTTCGCTGGAGGTCCTGCGCCGGCTGCACGCCCGGGTGGGCGGCCGGACCACCCTGGTCAGCGTCGGCGGCGTGCAGACCGCCGAGGACGTGTGGGAGCGGATCCTCGCCGGAGCCACTCTCGTGCAGGGGTACAGCGCCTTCGTCTACCGGGGGCCGTTCTGGTGCCGGTCCGTTCACCGGGGACTCGTCCGACTGCTCCGCGACAGCCCGTACTCCACGCTGGGCGAGGCCGTCGGCGCCGCGACCCGTGGCCGGCGCGCCTGACCCCGTCCACCCCCATCCATGGAGGAGAACGCCGTGACCGAGACCGCCCCGCCCTTCGGCGCACGCCTGCGCAGGGCGATGGACGACCGAGGACCGCTCTGCGTCGGGATCGACCCGCACCCCGCACTGCTGGCGGAGTGGGGGCTCGGTGACGACGTGGCGGGTCTGGAGCGCTTCAGCCACACCGTCGTGGAGGCGCTGGCCGACCGGGTCGCCGTCCTCAAGCCGCAGTCGGCGTTCTTCGAGCGGTTCGGCTCCCGCGGCGTGGCCGTCCTGGAACGCGTCGTGGCCGATGCCCGCGCGGCCGGCGCGTTGGTGTTGACGGACGCCAAGCGGGGGGACATCGGCTCCACCATGGCCGCGTACGCCGAGACCTACCTCGCCGAGCGGAGCCCGCTCTTCTCCGATGCCGTCACCCTCAGCCCCTATCTCGGTTTCGAGGCCCTCCGGCCGGCGTTGGACGCGGCTCGGGCCAGTGGGTCGGGTGTCTTCGTGCTGGCGCTGACCTCCAACCCGGAGGGACCCGAGGTGCAGCGGGCGACCGGGGCCGGGGGCGCGAGCCTCGCCCAGGTGATGCTGGACCACATCGCGCGGGAGAACGCGGGCGCCGCACCTCTGGGCTCGGTGGGCGCGGTGGTGGGGGCGACGTTGAAGGACCCCGGGGTGTCGCTGGTGGTGGGCGGGCCGCTGCTCGCCCCCGGGATCGGGGCCCAGGGGGCCACCCCGGCCGATCTTCCGCGGGTGTTCGGCGAGTCCGTCAACAACGTGCTGCCGAGCGTCAGCCGGGGGGTGCTGCGAAACGGCCCGTCGCCCAGCGGGCTGCGGACGGCCGTCTCACGACTGGTCGACGAGGTGCGGGAGGCGGTCGCCGGTCAGCGAGCGGGCGCCGACCCGAACCGGCCGACCGAGGACCGAGCCGGGTGAATCCTTGCAGCTTCCTGACGACTTTTGCCGCAAATGTCCGGGCTGGCCGACTCTGACCAGGACTTTTCGTCTGTTCTCGCTGACTGGAGCGCCTGTGCCCGCTAGTCTCCGTCGGGAGCCAACGCGAAAGCGCGTTGCTCGTTGCCCCGTAGCTGCGGGGCGACTAGGTTCCTCACGTTCCGTATCCGATAGTCAACAACCGAGGTGACGTAGGCGTGGCTCTTCCGCCCCTTACCCCTGAACAGCGCGCAGCCGCGCTCGAAAAGGCCGCCGCGGCTCGCCGGGAGCGCGCCGAGGTCAAAAACCGGCTCAAGCACTCCGGTGCCTCCCTGCACGAGGTGATCAAGCAGGGCCAGGAGAACGACGTCATCGGGAAGATGAAGGTCTCCGCTCTCCTGGAGTCCCTGCCCGGCGTCGGCAAGGTCCGCGCCAAGCAGATCATGGAGCGGCTCGGCATCTCCGAGAGCCGCCGGGTCCGTGGTCTGGGATCGAACCAGATCGCTTCTCTGGAGCGCGAGTTCGGCGGCAACGCCGCCTGACGGTCCAGGCCTCCGACGGAAACCTGGATAATCGCGGTATGAGTACTCCAGTCTCCCGGGGGGCGACCCCCGCATCCCCGGACAGACAACCAAGGCTGACCGTGCTCTCCGGCCCCTCCGGGGTCGGTAAGAGCACGGTCGTCGCCCATCTGCGCAAGGCCCATCCCGAGGTCTGGCTCTCGGTCTCGGCGACCACCCGCAAGCCCCGCCCGGGCGAGCGGCACGGAGTCCAGTACTTCTTCGTGGACGACGAGGAGTTCGACAAGCTCATCGCCAACGGCGAACTGCTGGAGTGGGCCGAGTTCGCGGGGAACCGCTACGGCACTCCCCGGCAGGCGGTCCTCGACCGCCTGGAGGCGGGGGAGCCGGTGCTGCTGGAGATCGACCTCCAGGGCGCCAGGCTCGTGCGGGAGTCCATGCCCGAGGCGCAGCTGGTCTTCCTCGCTCCTCCGAGCTGGGAAGAGCTGGTCCGCCGGCTCACCGGCCGGGGCACCGAGCCGCCCGAGGTGATCGAGCGCCGGCTGGAGAGCGCGCGGGTCGAACTCGCCGCCGAGTCCGAGTTCGACACCACCCTGGTGAACACCTCGGTCGAGGACGTCGCCAGGGAACTGCTAGCCTTGCTGTGCTGAACTGTGAGTGAGTATCCACTCCGACCCCCTGACCAAGCGGAAGGCAGAGCGTGTCCTCTCCCATCACCACGCCCGAGGGCATCATCAACCCTCCGATCGACGAGCTGCTCGAGGCGACCGACTCGAAGTACAGCCTGGTGATCTACGCCGCCAAGCGCGCGCGTCAGATCAACGCCTACTACTCGCAGCTGGGCGAGGGCCTGCTGGAGTACGTCGGCCCGCTGGTGGACACCCACGTCCACGAGAAGCCGTTGTCGATCGCCCTGCGTGAGATCAACGCGGGCCTGCTGACCTCCGAGGCGACCGAAGGCGCCCCGCACCAGCAGTAGTACGACAGAGCTCGCACGGGCCCGGCAGCGCGGCTGTCGGGCCCGTGGTGTGTCATGGGACGAGGCGTAGACGGAAGCGGGGAGAGGGCAACGATGGACCAGCCGAACGTCGTCCTGGGGGTCGCCGGGGGGATCGCCGCCTACAAGGCGTGCGAACTGCTGCGCCTGCTGACCGAGTCCGGACACCGGGTGCGGGTGGTGCCGACCGCCTCCGCCCTCCGCTTCGTGGGGGAGGCCACCTGGGCCGCGCTGTCCGGGCAGCCGGTCCCGACCGAGGTCTGGGAGTCCGTGCACGAGGTCCCGCACGTACGGATCGGCCAGCACGCGGACCTGGTCGTGGTCGCCCCGGCCACGGCCGACACCCTCGCCAGGGCGGCCCAGGGTATGGCCGACGACCTGCTGACCAACACGCTCCTCACCGCCCGCTGCCCGGTGGTCTTCGCGCCGGCCATGCACACCGAGATGTGGGAGCATCCGGCCACCCAGGAGAACGTCGCGACGCTGCGCCGCCGCGGCGCGGTCGTCATCGAACCGGCGGTCGGCCGGCTCACCGGCGCGGACACCGGCAAGGGGAGGCTGCCCGCCCCCGGGGAGATCTACCAGGTCTGCCGCCGGGTGCTCGCCCGCGGACCAGAGGGCGTCCGACCCGACCTGGCGGGCCGGCACGTGGTGATCAGCGCGGGGGGCACCCGCGAACCGCTCGATCCGGTGCGCTTCCTCGGCAACCGCTCCTCGGGCAAGCAGGGCTACGCGCTGGCTCGCACGGCGGTGGCCCGCGGCGCGCGGGTCACGCTCGTCGCGGCCAACACCACGCTGCCGGACCCGGCCGGTGCCGCGGTGGTCCCGGTGGGTACCACCGCCGAACTGCGCCACGCGGTGCTGACAGCCGCCGCGGAGGCGGACGCCGTGGTGATGGCGGCGGCCGTCGCCGACTTCCGGCCCGAGCGGTACGCCCCCGGCAAGATCAAGAAGCGGGACGGGGAGGAGCCCGCCCCCGTGGCCCTGGTCCGCAACCCGGACGTGCTCGCCGAACTCTCCGCGGAGCGGCTGAGGGAAGGCCAGGTCGTCGTGGGGTTCGCCGCCGAGACCGACGACGTCCTCGCCGGCGGGCGCGCCAAGCTCGCCCGCAAGGGCTGCGACCTCCTCGTGGTCAACGAGGTGGGCGAGCGGAAGACGTTCGGCGCCGACGAGAGCGAAGCGGTCGTGCTCGCCGCGGACGGTACCGAGACCCCCGTGCCGCACGGCCCCAAGGAGGACCTCGCCGACACGGTGTGGGACCTGGTGGCCGAGCGGCTGCGTTGATGCTTTCCAGCTGCCCGCCGGGCCTGCCGGAGCGGCCGGGAAGGGTCGCCCGGTCCAGCGGACACGCGGCCCGCCGAAACGATTTTCGGAGCGGCGCCGCAGGTCAGAGCAGCCCGCGGGGCGGACACCATGGCCGAACCGGGGAACTGCCGGATAAACTGTGGCGGATCCGTGTCGGGCGCAGCTCCCGCTCGGATCCACCGATGCTCAGACAGCAGCCGCTGCAACCCCAGGGAGCGATGTGTCCCGCCGCCTGTTCACCTCGGAATCCGTGACCGAAGGCCACCCTGACAAGATCGCTGACCAGATCAGCGACGCCGTCCTCGACGCTCTTCTGCGCGAGGACCCCTCGTCCCGGGTCGCCGTCGAGACGTTGATCACCACTGGCCTGGTGCATGTGGCCGGGGAGGTGACGACCAAGGCCTACGCCGATATCGCCACGCTGGTCCGAGACACGATCCTGGCCATCGGCTACGACTCCTCGAAGAAGGGCTTCGACGGAGCCTCCTGCGGCGTGTCGGTGTCCATCGGATCCCAGTCCCCGGACATCGCCCAGGGTGTCGACACCGCCTACGAGAAGCGGGTGGAGGGCGACGAGGACGAGCTCGACAAGCAGGGCGCGGGCGACCAGGGGCTGATGTTCGGCTACGCCAGCGACGAGACACCCGAGCTGATGCCGCTGCCGATCAACCTCGCCCACCGGCTCTCCCGCCGGCTGACGGAGGTCCGGAAGAACGGGACCATCCCCTACCTCCGCCCGGACGGGAAGACCCAGGTCACCATCGAGTACGAGGGCGACAAGGCGGTCCGGCTGGACACGGTCGTGGTCTCCTCGCAGCACGCGTCCGACATCGACCTGGACTCCCTCCTCGCGCCGGACATCCGGGAGTACGTCGTCGAGCACGTCCTCGGAGAGCTCATCGAGGACGGCATCAAGCTGGACACCGAGAACTACCGGCTGCTGGTCAACCCGACGGGCCGGTTCGAGATCGGCGGCCCCATGGGCGACGCCGGCCTGACCGGCCGGAAGATCATCATCGACACCTACGGCGGCATGGCCCGCCACGGCGGCGGCGCCTTCTCCGGCAAGGACCCGTCGAAGGTGGACCGCTCGGCCGCCTACGCCATGCGCTGGGTGGCGAAGAACGTCGTCGCCGCCGGGCTGGCCTCCCGCTGCGAGGTCCAGGTGGCCTACGCGATCGGCAAGGCGGAGCCGGTCGGGCTGTTCGTGGAGACCTTCGGCACCGCCACCGTGGAAGCGGAGAAGATCGAGCAGGCCATCAGCCAGGTCTTCGACCTCCGGCCGGCCGCCATCATCAAGGAGCTCGACCTGCTCCGCCCCATCTACACCCAGACCGCCGCGTACGGGCACTTCGGCCGCGAGCTGCCGGAGTTCACCTGGGAGCGCACGGACCGGGTGGACGCCCTGAGGCTGGCCGTGGGCCTGTAACGCGACGGGCCGTGGGCCTGTAACGCGACGGAGAGTTCCCTCGGCGAACAGCACGGGGGTGAGAGCGAACGGCGGAGCCCGGACCGACCCGATTCGGTCCGGGCTCCGCCGTTCCCTCTCACCCCCGTGCCATCCACCCCTGCGCTGTCAAGCCCGGTAGCCGCCGCTCCCAGCGGGGCCGGGGAACGCCACCCGACCCCCGTCCGGTATCTGGTAGTACTGATCTGTGAGCAGCGGAAACGGGGCGGCCGGCGAGGGCGCGGGGAGTCGGGACCCGGCGGCCCGGCGGGCGGGGGCGGAGCAGCTCGCCTTCATCCGGGAGACCGTGCGGAAGGCGGACGTGCCCCGGGCCAGACCGCGCACCTGGCGGGGGGCTCCGCTGGCGGACGACCTCCCGGTGGCCCGGGTACTCGTCGACAAGGGACTGCTCCACCTGGACCGGTACTTCGACTACGCCGTGCCGGCCGGGATGGCGGCCGAGGCCCAGCCGGGGGTCCGGGTACGGGTGCGCTTCGGCGCGGGGGAGCGGGGCGGCCGCCGCGAGGGCGGCGGACTGGTCAACGGATTCATCGTGGAGCGCTGCCGCGAGAGCGACTTCCCCGGAGTGCTCGCCCCGATCGCCCAGGTGGTCTCGCCGGAGCCGGTCCTCACCCCTGAGCTGCTACGGCTGTGCCGCAGTGTGGCGGACCGCTACGCCGGGGCGCTCGCGGACGTGGTGCAGCTCGCGGTACCGCCCAGGATGGCCCGGGCGGAGAAGAAGCCCTCCGGCGAACCGCTTCCGCCGCCGACGGCCCCGGCACCCGAGAGCTGGTCCCGCTACCCCGGCGGAGCCGGCTACCTCGACGCGCTCGCCCGGGGGGAGGCGCCCCGAGCGGTCTGGACGGCGCTCCCCGGCCCGCTGTGGCCCGAGGAACTGGCCCGTGCGATGGCCGCCGCCCTGGCCTCCGGGCGCGGCGCCCTCGCCGTCCTGCCGGACGGCCGGGCCGCCGGCCGGGTGGACGCGGCGCTCACCGCGCTGCTGGGCTCCGGCCACCATGTACTGCTCACCGCCGCCGCCGGCCCGGAGGCACGCTACCGCCGCTGGCTGGCGATCAGCCGGGGCTCGGTCCGCGGGGTCGTCGGGACCAGAGCGGCGATGTTCGCCCCCGTGCGGGACCTCGGCCTGCTCGCCATCTGGGACGACGGCGACTCGTCCCACAGCGACGACCACGCCCCGCAGCCGCACGCCCGGGAAGTGTTGCTGCTCCGAGCCGTCCAGGGACAGGCGGCGTTCCTCCTCGGCGGCCACGGGCACACCGTGGAGGCCGCCCAACTGGTGGAGTCCGGGTGGGCCCGCCCCCTCACGGCCGAGCGGGAGACCGTCCGCGCCACCGCCCCGCTGGTGCGTACCGTCGGCGACCTCGACCAGGCGCGGGACCCCGCGGCGCGTGCGGCGCGGTTGCCGAGCCTGGCCTGGCAGGTGGCCAGGGACGGACTCCGCCAGGGTCCGGTCCTCGTCCAGGTGCCGCGCCGGGGCTACGTGCCGCGGCTGGGTTGCGAACGGTGCCGGGCGCCGGCGCGCTGTGCCCACTGCGCGGGCCCGCTCCGGGTCACCGGGGCCGGCAACACGCTCGACTGCGCCTGGTGCGGGCGCGAGGAGACGCACTGGAGCTGTGCCGAGTGCGGCGGTCTCAGACTGCGGGCCAACGTCGTGGGAGCCCGGCGCACCGCGGAGGAGCTCGGCCGGGCCTTTCCGGGTGTTCCGGTCCGGACCTCGGGCCGGGACCACGTGCTGGACACCGTCCCCGCCGAACCCGCGCTGGTGGTCAGCACCCCCGGCGCGGAACCCGTCGCCGAAGACGGCGGTTACGCCGCCGCACTGCTGCTCGACGGCTGGGCCATGCTGGGCCGTCCCGACCTGCGGGCCGAGGAGGAGGCGTTGCGCCGCTGGCTGAACGCCGCCGCACTGGTGCGAGGGCAGGCCGACGGGGGGACGGTGGCGGTGCTCGCCGAACCGACCCAGCGCCCGGTGCAGGCCCTGGTCCGCTGGGACCCCGCCGGCCACGCCGTCCGCGAACTCTCCGAACGGGCGGAGCTGGCGTTCCCGCCCGTCTCCCGCATGGCCGCGGTGACCGGACGGCCGTCGGACGTCGCGGAACTGCTCAGCTCCGCGGAGTTGCCCGGGAACGCCGAGATCCTGGGGCCGGTCCCGCTGGCCGCCGCACCGCCGGGCAGACCGCGGCGACCCGGGGAACCACCTTCCGGTGAGACCTGGGAGCGGGCTCTGGTACGCGTCCGCCCGGGAAGCGGTGCGGCACTGGCGGCGGCGCTCAAGAGCGCGCAGGCGGCGCGGATGGCCCGCCGTGAGGGGGAGCCGGTGCGGGTCCGCATCGATCCGCCGGACCTCGGCTGAGCGAACCCGGTACAGGCGGCAGCCCCCGGCGAGTCCTGTCGGGGGCCGCGGGCGAGCCCCACGAGGCGGCGGGGCCTGAGCCGGAAAAGGCCGTCCGAGACGAGCGTCCGTTCCGGGGCCCACCGGGCGCAGGGCACCGGGCCGGCTGCGAAAGTGCCGGTCACGGACGTCCGTTGAGGGCTGCGACCATGCTGCCGGGCAACGTCGGCGACGAACACACCCTCACCCGGGTGCTGGCCGCGCTGGAGGCGTCCGTCAGCCCCGGCGCGGGCCGGGGAAAGCGGCCGGGGCGGTCTCCTCCTGGAGCAGCGCGGGCGGCGCGGCGGTGTCGGCCTGCCGGCCCGTCGCGGACCGCGTGACCGGCACCTGAGCCGGGACCCGGGGCGACCTCTCCTCGGGGGAGGGGCGGCTGCCCGGCTGGCCTCCCGGCTGACCGCCGGCCTGGCCACCCTGCGGAACCGCTCGACGGCCCCCGTAACGGCGGTGCACCGCCTGCTTGGTCACGCCCAGCGCGGAACCCACGGCGTCCCAGGAGAAGCCCAGCGAACGGTCGAACTCCACGGCCGCGGTGACCAGTGTCTCCACGCTGTCGCGCAGTTCCTGGGCCAGTCGCACGGTCGGTGCCGGGGCTCTGCCGTAGACGACGAAACCGGCTGCGGGCCCGCTGCGGCGGGGGCGGTAGACATTGCCCAGCTGAGCGGTGAGGGTGCGCAGCGCGTCCACCTGCCGGCGGACCCGTTCGATGTCCCGCACCAGCAGATGCAGGCTGGCCCGGGCCTGGGCGTCGTGGGTTGCGTGGTCGGCCATGTGGAAGCCTCTCGAACCGGTGTGAAGCAAACGGATGGAAATACAGGCATGGAGCTGAGACGAATGAGATGGGTCGAAGAGAGCGCCCGCCGAAGCGGGAGGTTCCCCGGCTCGGTCAATCTCCTTTGACCAACGCCTGACTGCCCGCAGAGTCACGCTCCGCTCCCACAGGAGGGAGGCCGGGAGTCGGCCCCGAGCCCTGCGGACGGACGGCGCCGGACGGGACACCTCGCCGCGCTGCGAAAGTGGACCGGCAGGCCAGGTGATCGGCCGTCCCCCGCCTGGCGCTGACGCACCGGGGACCGGCCGGTCCACCGGGAACACGGCCAACCGGGTGCCGCGGCCGGCCGTGAACCGCCCGCTGCGGAGCAGCGTCCCCCCACGTGATCACGGGACTTCCCGGCCGGGGCGGCAGGCACGCACCGCCGCGGAGGTCACGGAGAGGCGGACCCGACCGGACGCGGCACCAGGTGTGCCGAGAGGTGCGCGCCGAACGGGCGAGGCGCAAGCCCTACACTGGTGCGCCCCGTCCCCACCGGTTCCGCCCGGTCCCCGGGAGACCGCGGGGGAGGGGCGGACGAGAACCGTTCACCCGACCGCCCAACCCCCCTTCCGCGCGGATCCGCCGGAGAGCTCGTCTGAGAGGCAGTGCAGCATCGTTGACTTCTCTCCCCTCCTGAAGGAGGGGGACCCCAGTGGTTGCCCGCCGGGTTCCTGCTTCACCGACGATCGCCCCGTTCCGGAGGGTTCCCGTTGAGGTCCCACACCGTCTCCGCCGCGGTCGGGTACGGCGCCGCAGTCGCAGGTCCGGGCGCGGACGTCCAGCGGCTCGGCCGTCTTCGCCGGCCTCGGCTTCCCCGAAAGCCGTGTGGAGGCGCTGCGGGGGCAGATACGGAACTTCAAAGCCCGCTTGACCTGCCGCCGCACATCTCACAGCCCCGTCAATCCCCTTGGGCGTCAGAACCGTTGTCCGGTGGCAGGTGAACGCCGGACCGCCCTGCCGCGCCCCGGCTGTTCCCGCCCTGCCCCGCAGGAGCTCCGTTTCCCTCCCCGGCCCGAAGGCCGGGTATCCCCGAAGGAGAAAACCAGATGAAGCTGGTCTTCGCCGGCACCCCGGAGGTCGCCGTACCCGCCTTGGACGCCTTGATCACCTCGGAGCGGCACGAGGTCGTGGCGGTCGTCACCCGGCCAGACGCGCCCGCCGGCCGGGGGCGGAGAGTGGTGGCCAGTCCCGTGGCGCAACGGGCCGAGGAGGCCGGTATCGAGGTGCTCAAGCCGGCGAAGCCGAGCGAGCGGGAGTTCCTGGACCGGCTGAGCACGCTCGCCCCCGACTGCTGCCCGGTCGTGGCCTACGGCGCGCTGCTGCCGAAGGCCGCGCTGAACATCCCGGTGCACGGCTGGGTCAACCTCCACTTCTCGCTGCTGCCGGCCTGGCGGGGTGCCGCACCGGTCCAGCACGCGCTCCTCGCGGGCGACGAGGTGACCGGCGCCTCGACCTTCCGTATCGAGGAAGGGCTGGACACCGGCCCGGTCTTCGGCGTCGTCACCGAGGAGGTGCGCCCGACCGACACCAGCGGCGACCTGCTGACCAGGCTGGCCCTCGCCGGTGCCGGACTGCTCGCCGCCACCATGGACGGAATCGAGGACGGCTCGCTCAAGGCGGTGCCGCAGCCCGCCGAGGGAGCGACGCTCGCGCCGAAGCTCGATGTCGCCGACGCGGAGCTCGACTGGACCGCCCCGGCGCTCCGCGTCGACCGGGTGGTCCGCGGCTGCGCGCCTGCCCCCGGTGCCTGGACGCTCTTCCGGGGAGAGCGGCTGAAGGTGATGTCCGCGGTGCCGAAGCCGGAGGCGGCGGGGGCGCCCGGCGGTTCCGGCACGGACGCTCAGGCAGACCTGACCCCGGGCGAACTGTCGGTCACCAAGAACGCCGTCCACGTCGGAACGGGTTCCCACCCCGTGGAACTGCTGTGGGTGCAGCCGCAGGGTAAGCGGCCCATGCGCGGGGCGGACTGGGCGCGGGGTGCCAGGATCACCAGCGGCGAGCGGCTGGGTCACTGAGGCGAGGGCGCGCCGGACCGGAGGGGCGCGGGCCGCGCCTCGGGCGGCGGCCGGGGAAGTCGGCCCGGCACGTAGGCTTGCCGGAGTCAACACAGCGGATTCCGGAGCACATTTCGTGACTGAGCAGGCCCGACGTCGTCGCAAACCCCACCGCCGCCCCCGCAGGGACCCCGCACGGATGCTGGCCTTCGAGGCGCTGCGGGCGGTCGACGAGCGGGACGCGTACGCCAACCTGGTGCTCCCCCCGATGCTCCGCAAGGCCCGGGAGAACGGCTCCCTGGACGCCCGGGACGCCGCGCTCGCGACCGAACTCGTCTACGGCACCCTTCGCTGGCAGGGGACCTACGACGCCGTCGTCGCCGCCTGCGTCGACCGGCCGCTGCGCGAGGTCGACCCGCCGGTGCTGGACGTCCTGACCCTCGGGGCCCACCAACTGCTCGGTACTCGGATCCCTCCGCACGCGGCGGTCTCCGCCAGCGTGGAGCTGGCCCGGGTGGTCCTCGGCGACGGACGGGCCAAGTTCGTCAACGCCGTGCTCCGAAAGGTGGCGGCCGAGGACCTCGACGGCTGGTTGGAACGGATCGCGCCGCCGTACGAGGACGACCCGGAGGAGCACCTGGGGGTCGTCCACTCCCATCCGCGGTGGATCGTCTCCGCGCTCTGGGACGCACTGGGCGGGGGCCGGGCCGACCTGGAGGAGCTGCTGCGGGCCGACAACGCGCGCCCGGAGGTGACGCTGGCCGCCTGGCCGGGCCGCTCGACCCCCGAGGAACTGCTGTCGTCCCAGGGCGGGGAGGCGGTTGTGCCGGGCCGCTGGTCGCCCTGTGCCGTGCGCCTCACCGAGGGTGGCGAGCCCGGAGCGGTGGAGGCGGTGCGCGCGGGGCGCGCGGGGGTGCAGGACGAGGGCAGCCAACTGGTCGCCCTGGCCCTGGCCAACGCGCCGGTCGACGGCTCGGACGGGTTCTGGCTGGACGCCTGCGCCGGCCCCGGCGGCAAGGCCGCCCTGCTGGGGGCGCTGGCGGCTGGGCGGGGAGCGCGGCTGCTGGCCTCGGAGAAGCAGCCGCACCGCGCCCGGCTGGTGGCGCGGGCGCTGGCCGGGAGCCCGGGTGGCTCCCAGGTGATCGCGGCGGACGCCACTCGGCCCCCCTGGCGGCCGGGCGGCTTCGACCGGGTGCTGGTGGACGTGCCGTGCACCGGGCTGGGAGCCCTGCGCCGCCGCCCGGAGGCCCGCTGGCGGCGGCGGCCAGAGGACCTCGCCGGCTTCGCGCCGCTCCAGCGGGAGATCCTGCGCCAGGCGTTGAGCGCGGCGCGGATCGGTGGGGTGGTGGGGTACGCGACCTGCTCCCCGCACCTCGCCGAGACGCGGGTGGTGGTCGAGGACGTGCTGAAGGACGTCTCGGCCGAGTGGATCGACGCCCGCCCGCTGATGCCCGGGGTGCCCTCGTTGGGGGACGGGCCGGACGTGCAGCTGTGGCCGCATCTGCACGGCACCGACGCGATGTACACGGCGCTGTTGCGCCGCACCGGCTGAACCACCGGCCGCCGGTCCCCGGCCGCCGAACGAGGCAGATCCGCCGATCTCGGGGGCGATTCGGGGTGGCCCGGGTGGAATGCCGGAATGCGCGGGCGGAGGAGCCGCGCCGGCCATGGCAGGCTGGTGGCATGGCCGTGCAGATCAACCCCAGCATCCTCTCCGCAGACTTCTCCCGCCTGGCCGAGGAGGCCAAGGCCGTCCAGGGCGCCGACTGGCTGCATGTCGACGTGATGGACAACCACTTCGTGCCCAACCTGACGCTGGGGACTCCCGTCGTCGAGGCGCTGAGCAGGGCGACGGACACCCCGCTCGACTGCCATCTGATGATCGAGGACCCGGACCGCTGGGCCCCGGCCTACGTGGAGGCGGGGGCGGGATCGGTCACCTTCCACGTCGAGGCCGCCGCCGCCCCCGTACGGCTCGCCAGGGAGATCCGTGCCAAGGGTGCCCGCGCCTCGATGGCGCTCAAGCCGGCCACCCCCGTGGAGCCCTACGAGGACCTGCTGCCGGAACTCGACATGCTGCTGGTCATGACCGTCGAACCCGGCTTCGGCGGGCAGGCGTTCCTCGACATCATGCTGCCGAAGATCCGCCGGACCCGGGAACTGATCGACAAGTACGGGCTGGAGATGTGGCTCCAGGTCGACGGCGGGGTCTCCGCGGCGACGATCGAGCGGTGCGCCGAGGCCGGCGCCGACGTCTTCGTCGCGGGGTCCGCCGTCTACGGGGCCGACGACCCGGCCGCGGCCGTCCGCGCCCTGCGCGAGACGGCCGATCGGGTCACCTCCGTCCGGCCCGGGAGGTAGCGGAGGAGCCGGGCCCGCCCGGGGCGCGGCGGTTCCTCCCGCAGGGGAGGGGCGGCCGGCCCGCCGGCTGGTGCGCACCGGCGGCCGCGGGCGACCGCATGGTCCGGTGGCCGGGCCCGCCCTCCCCGGAGGACCCGGGTGAGGGCGCTCAGCCGTGGGAACGGGCGGTCTCCACGGCTTCTGACAAGATGAACAGCGGGTCCGGCGACGAGGCCGGACAGTGAGGAGAACGCGGTGTCGACGGGCCGGTCAGCCATGCGGATGGGACCCGCTGAACTGGTTCAGGCGGCGGCCATGGCCCGTCGCTTCTACCTCGAGGGGAAATCCAAGATCCAGATCGCCGAGGAGTTCGGCGTCAGCCGCTTCAAGGTCGCGCGGGTGCTGGAGACGGCGCTGGAGCACGATCTGGTGCGGATCGAGATCAGGGTGCCGGCGGAACTGGACGCCGACCGGTCCGACGCCCTCCGGGCCCGGTACGGCCTGCGGCACGCGGTGGTCGTGGAGTCCCCGGCCGACGAGACCGACGAGACACCGGATCCCGAGAACCTCGGGGAGGTCGCCGCCGACCTGCTGGGCGAGCTCGTCACCGAGGGGGACGTGCTGGGCCTGGCCTGGGGCCGGTCCACCATCCACATGGCCGCCGCGCTCGACCGGCTGCCGCCGTGCACCGTCGTCCAGCTCACCGGCGTCTACGACGCCGGCACCGCCGAGCGCGGATCGGTTGAGGCGGTGCGCCGCGCGGCCGCGGTCTCCGGGGGCGAGGCGCACCCGATCTACGCCCCGATGCTGCTGCCGGACGCCACCACCGCCGCCGCCCTGCGCGGGCAGACGGGTATCGCGCGGGCCTTCGAGTACTTCGACAAGGTCACCGTGGCGGCCGTCTCCATCGGCTCCTGGGAGCCAGGGATCTCCACCGTCTACGACATGCTCTCGGAGGAGGAGCGGGCGCACTACGCCTCCCTGGGGGCGGCCGCCGAGATGTCCGCCCACCTGTTCGCGGCCGACGGCCGCCGGATCGGGCGGGACCTGGGGGAGCGCTGCATCACCGTCGAGGCCGACCGGCTGCGGAGGATCCCCGAGGTGGTCGCCATCGCCGGCGGCCGACGCAAGGCGGCGGCCATCGACGCCGTCCTCCGCTCCGGCCTGGTCACCAGCCTGGTCACCGACACCGCCGCCGCCGACCACCTGCTGACCACCGGGCCCGAGCCGAGACCCGCCCTGGACCGGGCCGACCCCGACGGCCCGTAGCGGTACCCGCGGGGGGCCACGTGGGAAGATGAGACACGTGCTTCTCCTCGGCCGACTCGATCGAGGACCAACTCCGAACGAGCGGAATCTTCAGTCACGTGCGCTTCCTCAATGACCTCAAGCCCCTGTACGACCTGACCTACGACGACGTGTTCATGGTGCCGAGCCGTTCGGCGGTCGGCTCGCGCCAGGACGTGGACCTCTCCAGCGACGACGGCACCGGCACCACGATCCCGATCGTGGTGGCCAACATGACCGCGGTCGCCGGTCGGCGAATGGCCGAGACGGTGGCCCGCCGGGGCGGACTCGTCGTCATCCCGCAGGACATCCCCCTCGACGTGGTGACTGAGGTCGTCAGCTGGGTCAAGCGGCGCCACCACGTCCTGGACACGCCCATCGTGCTGGCACCGAGCGGCACCGTCGCCGACGCGCTGAGCCTCCTGCACAAGCGGGCCCACGGTGCGGGGGTGGTGGTCGAGGACGGGCGTCCGGTCGGCGTGGTCACCGAGACGGACCTGAACGGGGTGGACCGCTTCACCCAGCTCTCCGAGGTCATGTCCCGGGAGCTGCTGCTCCTGGACGCCGACATCGACCCGCGGGACGCCTTCAACCGGCTGGACGCGGCACACCGCAAACTGGCTCCCGCGGTGGACGGCACCGGCCGGCTGGCCGGCATCCTCACCCGCAAGGGGGCTCTCCGGGCCACGCTCTACACCCCGGCCGTCGACCCCTCGGGGGGCCTGCGGATCGCCGCGGCCGTCGGGGTCAACGGTGACGTGGCCGGACGGGCCCGCACCCTGCTCGACGCAGGGGTCGACACGCTGGTCGTGGACACCGCGCACGGCCACCAGGAGTCCATGATCTCGGCGCTCCGGGCGGTCCGGTCGCTCACCCCGCGGGTGCCGGTCGTCGCCGGCAACGTCGTCTCGGCCGAGGGCGTGCGGGACCTCGTCGAGGCTGGTGCGGACGTCGTCAAGGTCGGGGTCGGCCCCGGCGCCATGTGCACCACCCGGATGATGACCGGTGTCGGCCGGCCGCAGTTCTCCGCGGTGCTGGAGTGCGCCGCCGAGGCACGCAGGCTCGGCAGGCACGTCTGGGCCGACGGCGGTGTCCGGCACCCGAGGGACGTGGCCATGGCCCTGGCCGCCGGAGCGTCCAACGTCATGATCGGTTCCTGGTTCGCCGGCACCTACGAGTCGCCCGGGGACCTCCAGCAGTCGGCGGACGGCCGTCTGTACAAGGAGAACTTCGGTATGGCCTCCGCGCGTGCGGTCCGGACCCGGACCAGCGAGGAGTCGGCGTACGACCGGGCCCGCAAGGGGTTGTTCGAGGAGGGCATCTCCACCTCCAGGATGTTCCTCGATCCGGCCCGGCCGGGGGTCGAGGACCTCATCGACTCGATCATCGCCGGCGTCCGCAGCGCCTGCACCTACGCGGGAGCGGGTTCCCTGACCGAGTTCCACCAGCGGGCCGTGATCGGCCTGCAGAGCGCGGCGGGCTACGCGGAGGGCCAACCGCTCCACGTCAGCTGGAGCTGAGCGGGTGTCACCCGACCGGCCCGGCAGCCCCGGCCGCGACCGGGCCGGCGCGGCGGCCCCGCGTGAAACCGGCGGAGAAACGGTACCGAGCAGAGAAAAGAACAGCCCGCAGTGCCCCTGAACGATCTGGACCGGCGCATCATCCAGGCCCTCGCCGAAGACGCCCGGCGCAGCTACGCCGATATCGGTTCCGAGGTGGGACTCTCCGCACCGGCCGTCAAGCGGCGGGTCGACCGGCTCCGGGCCAGGGGCGCCATCACGGGTTTCACCGTCCGAGTCGATCCGGCGGCGCTCGGCTGGCAGACCGAGGGGTTCATCGAGCTGTACTGCCGACGGAACACCTCTCCCGAAACCATCCACCGCGGGCTGTCCCGGCACCCGGAGGTGGTGTCGGCCTCCACCGTGACCGGCGACGCCGACGCCATCGCACAGGTCTTCGCCGCGGACATGCGCCACTTCGAGCAGGTGCTGGAGCGGATCGCCGGCGAGGCCTACGTCGAGCGCACCCGCTCGGTGCTGGTGCTCTCCCGGTTGCTGCGCCGGCACGGTTCCTGAGCCGAACACGCTATGGGCAGCGGGCGGCGCCCGTCACCGAGGAGCCTGGCGGGGCCGCGCGCCGTAGCCGATCACCGCTCAACGCCCGGGTCGCCACGGCGGCGGAGGACGGCGACCGGGCAGTGACCGGCGGCGTCCGCAACGTTTCCGCGAAACCCGCGGGAAAGACGCAACGAACAGCTCACCCACGCGCAACAGACACATCTGGCCCCGCCGCGCCCCCGGCCGTACGGTCGAAGCGCCGCGGGAAGCAGTCCTTCCCGGCGAGAGAACCGGCAGCGCGCCCCGTCCCCGGCGCCGCTCCGCGTACCGCCGCGCGGCCCTCCACCTCCGTGTCCCGCTAGGAGTGCGTCCCGAGATGACGTCCGTGCCCACCGCCGCCCACGAGCGCCAGCGACTCGCCGATGGGCAGGCCGATCCGCCGCTGACCATGTTCGGCCCCGACTTCCCCTACGCCTACGACGACTTCCTGGCCCATCCCGCGGGCCTGGGCTCGGTGCCGCCCACCCAACACGGCACGGAGGTCGCCGTCATCGGGGGCGGGCTCTCCGGGGTCATCAGCGCCTACGAGCTGATGAAGATGGGGCTCCGGCCGGTGGTCTACGAGGCGGACCGGATCGGGGGGAGGCTGCGGACCGTCACCTTCGACGACTGCGCCACCGAGGGCGGGGCTCCGCTGACGGCCGAGATGGGAGCCATGCGCTTCCCGCCGTCCTCGACCGCGCTGCGCCACTACATCGACCTGGTCGGTCTGGAGACCCGGCCGTTCCCGAACCCGCTGGCTCCGGCCACCCCCTCCACCGTCGTCGATCTCAAAGGCGAGTCGCATTACGCGCGCACCCTGGACGACCTCCCCGAGGTCTACCGGGAGGTGATGCGCGCCTGGAACACCTGTCTGGAGGAGGGCGCCCACTTCTCCGACATGCAGCGGGCGATCCGGGAGCGCGACGTCACCGCCATCCGGCGGATCTGGTCCCGGCTGGTCGAGCGGCTGGACAACCAGACCTTCTACGGCTTCCTCTGCGACTCCCCGGCCTTCGGCTCCTTCCGCCACCGGGAGATCTTCGGGCAGGTGGGTTTCGGCACCGGTGGCTGGGACACCGACTTCCCGAACTCCATCCTGGAGATCCTGCGGGTGGTCTACACCGGAGCCGACGACGACCACCGCGCCATCGTCGGCGGCAGCCGCCAACTGCCCTTGCGGCTCTGGGACCGGGCACCGGGCAAGGCGGTGCACTGGCCGCACGGCACCTCGCTCGCCACACTGCACGTGGGAGGGGAGCCGAGGTCGGCCGTCACCCGCCTGCGGCGCACGGCCGACGGCCGTATCGCGGTCACCGACACCACCGGAGAGGAACGGGCCTACCGCGCCGCGGTCTTCACCGCGCAGAGCTGGATGCTGCTCTCCAAGATCGAATGCGATGAGGCGCTGCTGCCCGTCGACCACTGGACGGCGGTCGAGCGAACCCACTACATGGCGTCGAGCAAGCTCTTCGTGCCCGTGGACCGGCCGTTCTGGCTGGACGTCGACGAGGCGACCGGTCGGCAGAAGATGAGTATGACCCTGACCGACCGGATGACCCGCGGCACCTACCTGCTCGACGAGGGACCGAACGCCCCGGCCACCATCTGCCTCTCCTACACCTGGTGCGACGACAGCCTCAAGTGGCTGCCGCTGGAAGCCGGCGAGCGGTTGGAGGTGATGCTCAGGTCGCTCTCCCAGATCTACCCCGAGGTCGACGTCCGGCAGCACATCATCGGAGACCCGGTCACCGTCTCCTGGGAGAACGAGCCCTATTTCATGGGCGCGTTCAAGGCCAACCTCCCCGGGCACTACCGCTACCAGCGGCGGCTGTTCACCCACTTCATGCAGGACCGGCTGCCCGATGAGCAGCGCGGGCTCTTCCTCGCCGGTGACGACATCTCCTGGACCGCCGGCTGGGCGGAGGGAGCCGTGCAGACGGCGCTCAACGCCGTGTGGGGCGTCATGCGGCACTTCGGTGGAGCGACCGACGCCGCCAACCCTGGGCCGGGTGACGTCTTCGACAGCGTCGCCCCGGTCGAACTGCCGGAAGACTGAGCGGCCCGGGGCAGATCAGGGGCACGAGTCCGCGGGACTCGTGCCCCGAACCTTTTCCGGGGGCAGGCAGAAAGACGGAGAGGCGGTGACCGTCCGGCCGGGTCCGCAGGTGGGACGTTCCGGCTGCGCGTCAACTGATGTCGTGTCAACGCGATGCACACCTTCCGGTGAATTCTCCCCGGTTGCAGCAAGCTGCATAGCCCCAGCGGTAACTTCCCAGTGCACGGGGGGTATTGACGGTTGGAGCCACGTGCTCATATATCTTTCGGGCCCGATGCCCCGGGCTCTCCCCACCGTCACCATCCCCCCACGGAGGTACGAATGCGGCACAGACTCACCGCTGCTCTGGCCACTACCTCGGCGGCGGTCCTCGCCGTTGTCGGCGCCGCCACCACCGCGAACGCCGCCCCGGCGGACAAGGCCCAGGTCCTCTCCAGCTGGACCCAGACCAGCGCGAGCAGCCAGAACGCCTGGCGGACCGCCAACGCCAACCAGGGTCAGTGGGCGGCCTACGGCTTCGACTGGTCCACCGACTACTGCTCCAGCTCGCCTGACAACCCCTTCGGCTTCCCGTTCAAGGAGTCCTGCGCCCGGCACGACTTCGGGTACCGCAACTACAAGGCCATGGGCGCGTTCGACGCCAACAAGCCCCGGCTCGACGACGCGTTCTACGCGGACCTCAAGCGCGTCTGCGCCCAGTACAGCGGTGCGACCAAGACCAGCTGCGACGGCACCGCCTGGACGTACTACCAGGCCGTCAAGGTCTTCGGCATCAAGGGCGCCGAGACCGTCGGCTGAACGAACGGCCCGGTGAGCCCGGTTTCCGGGGCGGGGGTCCGCTGACCGCGCCCCGGAGTTCATCGGTGCAGGAGGTGACGGAGGCGGGACGCCGGCGATGGCGTCCCGCCTCCGCCGCGGTCCGGGCCTCGTGCGGTCGGCCGGGCCCGCCGTCAGTGCGAGCCGGCGGCCTCCGGGCGACCGGTCGGCCGGAGCTGCCGCGAGCGGGTTGCGGCGGGGGCCTTCATGTCCACTCCGAGATCGGCCGGGTGACCGGCGCTCTGGGGTTCAACTCGCCCCGCCGGACTGGCGCGTTACCGCAGTGCACTCTCACCGCGGGGGCACCGGTGGGCTGAGCCTGCGGCCACCTCGTCGGGGCCCCCTTCCTCCACGGACGGGTGGATGGGGGTACGGCCCCCTCAGGCCGGGTCGGGCAGCGGGGCGGTTCCGGTGGGCCGCTCCGCCGAGCGCAGCACGCCCGCCCCCACCACCAGTCCCAGCGCCAACACGGTGACCAGGGCGAAGGACCCGGTGAGTGAGGTGGCCTCGGCCACCGTCCCCATCGCCGAAGGGGCGACCAGCCCCGAGGTGTAGGTGATGGTGGCCACCCCGGCGATCGCCTGACTGGGGGCCGGGCCGCTGCGGCCTGCTGCCGCGAAGGCGAGCGGGACCACCACCGCGATCCCCAGCCCGATGAGCGCGAAGCCGACCACGGCCATCGCCGGATGGGCCGCCCCGACGATCAGCGCGCCGCCCGCCGTCGCCGACATCCCGCCCAGCCGTACCGTGCGCACCGCCCCGAACCGGCTGACCACGGCGTCCCCGATCAGCCGCGCCAGCGCCATCGTGCAGGCGAAGGCGGTGGTGGAGGCCGCGGCCAGGCCCGGGGAGGTGCCGAGCACATCCCGCAGGTAGACCGCCGACCAGTCCAGGCTCGCCCCCTCTGCGAAGACCGCGCAGAAGCCGACCGCTCCGATCACCAGCGCGGACTTCGGCGGCAGGGCGAACCGGGGCGGCGGATCGCCGACGGAGGCGCTGCGCAGATCCGTCACGCCCCGGCAGGCCGTCAGGCCCAGGAGCGTCAGGAACACGGCGGCCGCGGCCAGATGGGCCCGGGCGTCCACATCCAGATGTGCCGCGACCGTGCCGCCCGCCGAACCGCTCAGCGCGCCCACGCTCCACATGCCGTGCAGGCCCGACATGATGGGCCGGTTGAGACCTTCCTCGATGTCCACTCCCAGGGCGTTCATCACCACGTCCGCCATGCCGGCGCTGGCTCCGAAGACGAAGAGGGCGCAGCAGAGCGCGGGCAGGTTGGGGGCGAGCACCGGTAGCAGCAAGGACAGGGTCCACATCGCCAGCAGGGTCCCCAGCGCCCTCCGCGCGCCGAACCGGTGGCTGATCCGGCCCGCCAGCGGCATGGCGAGCGAGGCGCCGACGGCCGGGAAGGCGAGGGCCAGACCGAGTTGTCCCGGGCTCGCCCCCACGTGCTCCTGGACCCACGGGACCCGGGTCGCGAAGCTTCCGGTGACCGCGCCGTGCACCGCGAACACCGCGGCCACCGCCCTCCGCACCGCGAGCAGCCGCCCGGACGCCAAGGCGATCGGGGCCGCCGCCACGGTTCTCCGGCCCGACTCGGGTCCCGGCCGCGTACCCGGGCCGTCGCCGCCGGCCGATACGCCGATGCCGTCCACTGGCTTCCCTCCCCGATGAGTCCGTCACGGCAAGGCCCGGGATCGCAGGGACGCCGGGCCGGTGGTCAGCCGCTGAGCCAGGCTAAATTATCAGGAAGGTTCCCTGATGATTAACGGGCAGCGAGCCCAGGCAACTTGCCGCAGAACCCCCGGAAGGACCGGCCCCATGACACCGATCTCCGAGTACCCGCTCGGCCGGCCGGCCTCCCCGAGCACCGCCCGGGCCATCAACGACCGGCGAGCGCTCCGGCTGCTCCAGCGGAAGGGGCCGCTCACCGCGGCGCAACTCAAGGCCGAGACCGGGCTCTCCCGGCCCACCGTGGCTGATCTCGTCGAACGGTTGCGCGCCGCCGGCCTCGTCGAGGTCGTCGGAGAGACCGGTGCCGAGCGGCGCGGACCGAACGCCAAGGTGTACGGGCTGGTCGCCGACCTGGCGCACCTGGCCGGTGTCGACGTCCGCACCGACCGTGTCACCGTCGTCATCACCGACCTGCTCGGGAGAACCCTCGTGGAAGGCTCCTTGCCCGTCGACCAACCCCTGGAGGAGGACGCAGCCGGGATCGTGGCGGGCGCCGCGACGCTCCTGGAGCGGACCGCCGCCGAAGCCGGTGCCGCCCGACTGCACACCGTGGGGTTGGGCGCCCCTGGGCTCGTCGACCCGGCGACCGGAGGTCTCCGCCCGACCGGCGGCCCGCCCACCGCCTGGCACGGGGCTCTCGTCACCGAACTCCGGGCCCGCTTCGACCTGCCCGTCCTCCTGGACAACGAGGTCAACCTGGCCGCCGTCGCCGAGCAGCGACTGGGAGCGGCCACTGACCGCCGTACTTTCGTCCTGGTCTGGCTGGGACACGGTGTCGGGGCGGCCGTGGTGCTCGACGGGGCGCTGCGCCGGGGAGCCTCCGGGGGCGCCGGCGAGATCGGTTTCCTGCCGGTGCCGGGCACCTCCGCCCTGCCCACGGCGACCGGATGCACCGGCGGTCTCCACTCCCAGGTGGGAAGCGCGGCGGTCTGCGCTCTCGCACGGGAACACGGCCTGGACCCCGGACCGACGGCCGGGGACGCCGCCGCGGCCGAGGCCGTGGTGCGGGCCGCCGTGTCGGCCGACCGGTCCGCCGCCGACGCCTTCCTCGACGAACTCGCCGGGCGGGTGGCCGTCGGGGTGGCCGCGGTGTGCGCCGTGCTCGACCCGGGGTGTGTGGTCCTCGGCGGCGAGGTCGGCCGGGCCGGCGGCGCCGAACTCGCCCGCCGGACCGCCGACCGGCTCTCCCGGATCTCACCGCTGACCACCGAAGTGCGGGTCGGGGCGATGGGCGGTGCGGCCGTACTGCGCGGGGCGGTGCTGACGGCGATGGACGCGGCCCAGGAAGCGGTGTTCGGCTCCGTCGACTGACCGCCGAGCGGGGACCGTCCAGAGCGTCCTCGCCCGGGCCGGCGGCCGGAGTCGGAGCCTCGCGTGAGGCAGCCCACAGGGCACGCCCGCCCGGACTCCCCGCGGACGTGGCACACTGATGTCGTACAGATACGTCAGCGCACTCCGGGGTCGGTGAAAGTCCGAGCCGGCGGTTACAGTCCGCGACCCGCCCACTGCCAGTGGGCGGTTGACCAGGTGAAATTCCTGGACCGACGGTTAAAGTCCGGATGGGAGGCAGTGCGCGGCGGACACGTGTCGGCGCGCTGTCCCGCAGCCGCCCCCGCAGGGGCGACCGCAACCGGACCCCGCGCCTGAGATGCGTTGCTTCCGCTTCTGTCCTTCGTGACAGCCCCGGAGTCCGTGCCGAAGAGGCAGGAGACCCGGTGGCCCCCGCGACAGCAGTGCAGTCGGAGACCGACGCGATGCGTCGCGCGATCGCGCTCGCGGCCCGTGGCCTCGGCCGCACCAGCCCCAACCCCGTCGTCGGCTGCGTCGTCCTCGACACAGCCGGTCGGCCGGTGGGGGAGGGATACCACCAGCGGGCCGGAGGCCCGCACGCAGAGGTGAACGCCCTGCGTACGGCCGGTGAGCGGGCTCGCGGCGGCACCGCCGTCGTCACCCTCGAACCCTGTGACCACGAGGGCCGTACCGGCCCGTGCACCCGGGCGCTGCTCACCGCGGGGATCACCCGGGTCGTCTACGCGGTCCCCGACCCCACCCCCTCGGCCGCCGGGGGAGCCGCGGCACTGGCCGCCGCCGGAGTGGACGTGGTCTCGGGGGGCCTGGCCGCAGAGGCGGAGGAAGGCAACATCGCCTGGCTCACCGCGCTCCGCCTCGGCCGGCCCTTCGTGCTCTGGAAGTACGCCGCCACCCTCGACGGGCGGATCGCCGCGGCGGACGGCAGCAGCCGCTGGATCAGCTCCCCGCAGTCCCGAGCCGACGTGCACCGGCTGCGCTCCGAAGCGGACGCGGTCCTCGTCGGATCCGGCACCGCCCGGCTGGACGACCCGCACCTCGCCGTCCGGGCTCCCGGCCGGCACACCGCTGACCTGCGGCAACCGCTGCGGGTGGTGCTCGACAGCGAGGCGACCGCCGTCAATCCGGACGCCCGGGTGCTCGACGCCACCGCGCCCACCCTGGTGGCGGTGGCCGAGGACAGCGAGGCCGCACACCTCGAGGGCCTCACCGAAGTCCTCCGGCTGCCGCGCTCCCCGGACGGCCGAGGCCTGCGGATCCCGGCCCTCCTCGCCGCCCTCCACCGACGGGGGGTCCGGTCGGTCCTGCTGGAGGGAGGGCCGACGCTCGCCGGCGCCTTCCTCGCCGCAGAAGCGATCGACCGGGTGGTCGGCTACCTCGCCCCGGTCCTGCTGGGGTCGGGCGCCTCCGCCCTGGGGGACGCCGGCATCACCTCCATCGGCGAGGCCGTGCGGCTGGACGTGATCGACACCGCTCCGATCGGCCCCGACCAGCGCATCACCGCCGTCCCCCGCCCCTCCAGCGCCTTGTCCAGCAGCCCAGAGGAGAAGTGAAGTGTTCACCGGAATCGTGGAAGAACTGGGCGAGGTCACCGCCGTCGAACAGCTCGGAGACTCCGCCGCGGGCACCGACGCCAGCCGTTTCCGGCTGCGCGGACCGAAGGTCACCGCAGGCGCTCGGCACGGCGACTCGATCGCCGTCAACGGCGTCTGCCTGACCGTCGTCGAAACGGCGGACGGCGAGTTCACCGCCGACGTGATGGCGGAGACCCTGCGGCGCTCCTCGCTCGGCGCCCTCGCCCCTGGCTCCCGGGTCAACCTCGAACGGCCGGTGCCGCTCGGCGGGCGCCTCGGCGGCCACCTCGTCCAGGGCCACGTCGACGGCACCGGGACGATCCTCGAACGGCTGCCCGGTGAGCACTGGGAGGTCGTCAAGGTCTCGCTGCCGCCCTCCCTGGCCCGCTACGTGGTGGAGAAGGGCTCGATCACCGTCGACGGGGTCAGCCTCACCGTCGTGGACGCCGCCGACGACCACTTCAGCGTGAGCCTGATCCCCACCACCCTCGCCCTGACCACCCTCGGCATCAAGCAGCCGGGCGCGGCGGTGAACCTGGAGGTCGACGTACTGGCGAAGTACGTCGAACGGCTCCTGCCCGCGGGACTCCAGGCCGCATCCCACCGCGCGGCTGACGGCGAACAACCGACTGCAGTGCCCGGCGCGGGACCGGAGCCCGGCGTGGGAACGGAGGGAGTGCGATGAACCTCGCGCACTGGCTGAACAGCGTCGCCTTCGAAGCCTTCGACCAGCAGGTCATCTGGTCCGACATGGCCGGCAACCTCATCGGGCTGGCCGCACTCGCGCTCGGCTGGCGCCGTTCCATATGGACCTGGCCCGCCCAGCTTCTCTCCGGCCTGGTGCTCGTCGCAGCCTACGCCTCCGCGCAGCTCAGCGGTGGTGTGGGCAAGCAGTTGCTGGTCATCGGGGTCGCCGGCTGGGGCTGGCGCCAGTGGCAGCGGGGCCGGCGGCAGGCCCAGGACGGCAGCATCGCGGTGCGGTTCGCCAGTTGGCGGGAGCGCGGGTGGCTGATCGGCGGCACACTCCTCGGCACCCTGGCCGTCGGCGCGTTGTTCACCGCGGTCCCCACGCTGTCCTGGAACCCCTGGCCCGACGCCTACATCTTCGTCGGCACCCTCGCCGCCATGGTGGCCCAGGCCCGAGGGCTCGTCGAGTTCTGGTTCGCCTGGCTGCTGGTGGACGTGGTAGGCGTCCCTCTGGCCTTCAGCAGCGGCCTGGCCTTCTCCGGCCTGGTCTACGTCGTCTACCTCGGCCTGGTCCTGTGGGGGCTGCGGTCCTGGTGGGCACGGTCCCGGGCCGCGGCCCGGCCCCTCCCGGAAGGAGCGGTGGCATGAGCCTCCCGCAGAGCGTCCGACACGACGCCGACGAGCGCGACCTCGCCCTGGACCCGGTGGGACGGGCCGTCGCCGCCATCGCGGAGGGCCGGCCGGTCGTCGTCGTCGACGACGAGAGCCGGGAGAACGAGGGGGACCTCGTCCTCGCCGCCGAGAAGGCCACCGACGAGTGGGTGGCCTTCATGATGACCGAGTGCCGGGGGCTGATCTGCGCCCCGATGCCCGGCACCGAACTCGACCGGCTCGACCTTCCGCAGATGGTCGCCGCGAACACCGAGTCGATGGGCACGGCCTTCACCGTGTCGGTGGACGCCGCTGCCGCACACGGCACCAGCACCGGCATCTCGGCCGCCGACCGCGCCACCACCCTCCGACTGCTGGCCGACGGCAGGAGCCGGCCCGCGGACTTCGTCCGCCCCGGCCACGTCTTCCCGCTGCGGGCACGTCCCGGCGGGGTGCTGGAGCGCCCCGGCCACACCGAGGCCGGCGTCGACCTGGCCCGGCTGGCCGGACTGCGCCCGGCCGCGGCGATCGTCGAGATCGCCGCGGACGACGGCACCATGATGCGACTGCCGGACCTGGTGCCCTTCGCCCGGAAGCACGGCCTGCCGATCATCTCCATCGAGGACCTCGCCGCCTACCGGCGGTCCGTCGAACCAGTGGTGCACAGGCGGGCCGAACCGGTGGTGCGCAGGGAAGCGGAGACCGTGCTGCCCACCGCCCACGGCGAGTTCCGTGCCCACGGCTACCGGTCGGCGGCCGACGGGATCGAGCACATCGCCCTCGTCGTGGGGGATGTCGCCGCGGGCGAGGACGTGCTGGTGCGGGTGCACTCCGAGTGCCTCACCGGAGACGTCTTCGGCTCACTGCGCTGCGACTGCGGGCCGCAGTTGGAGGCGTCCCTGCGCCGGGTGAGCGAGGAGGGCCGCGGTGTCGTGGTCTACCTCCGAGGCCACGAGGGACGCGGCATCGGACTGCTCCCCAAACTGCGCGCCTACCAACTGCAGGAGCGGGGGCACGACACCCTCGACGCGAACCTGGAGCTCGGCCTGCCCGCGGACGCCCGGGACTACGCCGCCGGCGCCGGCATCCTCGCCGACCTGCGGGTGGTCAGCGCCCGGCTCATGACGAACAACCCGGAGAAGACGGCAGCGCTGCGCCGCCACGGCCTGCGGATCACCGGCCAGGAGCCGATGCCGGTGCAGGCCGGCGAGCACAACATCCGCTACCTGCTGACCAAGCGGGACCGGATGGGGCACGAGCTCCCCTGGCTGGCGGCGGACGCCGGACCCGCCCAGTGAGGCCAGCGGTGGACAGAACAACCCGAACACCCCGAGGAGAGAAGTGAGCGGTAAAGGAGCCCCCGAGGTATCCCTGACGGACTGCGCGGACCTGCGGGTGGCCGTCGTCGCCTCGCAGTGGCACACCCAGGTGATGGACGGACTCGTCGACGGCGCGCTGCGCTCGCTGCGCGAGGTGGGCGTCGACCAGCCCGCGCTGCTGCGGGTGCCGGGCAGCTTCGAGCTGCCGGTCGCCGCCAAGGTGCTCGCGGAGCGCGGATACGACGCGGTGATCGCCCTCGGGGTGGTGATCCGGGGCGGCACCCCGCATTTCGACTACGTGTGCCAGGGCGTCACACAGGGCCTGGTGCAGGTCTCGGTGGACACGCGCGTCCCCGTCGGCTTCGGCGTGCTCACCTGTGACACCGAGGAGCAGGCGGTCGAGCGGGCCGGCCTGGAGGGATCGAAGGAGGACAAGGGGCGTGAAGCCGTCCTGGCCGCGCTGTCCACGGCGACCACTCTCCGCCGTATCGCAGGACCCCGTCGCTGAACGGGCCGACGCGGCGATTGGGTAGGTTGGCACCACCATGGCGAACAAGACATTCGAGGAGCTCTTCACCGAGCTCCAGCACAAGGCCGCCGTCGGCGACCCGGCCACCTCCCGCACCGCCGAGCTGGTGGCCGCGGGGGTCCACACCATCGGGAAGAAGGTCGTCGAGGAGGCGGCCGAGGTGTGGATGGCCGCCGAGCACGAGGGCACCGACCGTACCGCCGAAGAGATCTCGCAACTTCTCTACCACCTTCAGGTGATGATGGTCGCCCGAGGGATCTCCCTCGACGACGTATACGCTCATCTGTGAGCCGGGACGCCGGGATCCCTGCCGGCCGCTCCCCGAACCTGTTGTCGACTTGTCGATCCACATCTCCGAACAGACGAAGGAACACCGCCCCATGCTGCGCATCGCCGTCCCGAACAAGGGTTCACTGTCCGAGCCTGCGGCGGCGATGCTCCATGAGGCCGGCTACCAGCAGCGGAAGGACCGCAGGGAACTGGTGCTGGTGGACTCCGCCAACGGTGTGGAGTTCTTCTTCCTCCGGCCCCGGGACATCGCCGTCTACGTCGGCTCCGGCCAACTCGACATCGGGCTGACCGGCCGGGACCTGTTGCTGGACTCCGGGGCGCAGGCGGAGGAGATCATGCAGCTCGGCTTCGCCGCCTCCACCTTCCGCTACGCGACCCTGCCGGGCACCGCCTCGGGCGTCACCGAGTTCGACGGCATGACCATCGCCACCTCCTTCCCCGGCCTGGTCAGGAAGCACCTCGCCGAGCACGGGGTGGACGCGGCCGTGGTCCAGCTGGACGGCGCGGTGGAGACAGCGATCAAGCTCGGGGTCGCGCAGGTCATCGCCGACGTGGTGGAGACCGGCAGCACGCTGCGGAACGCCGGGCTCGAGGTCATCGGCGAACCGATCCTGGAGTCCGAGGCGGTCGTCATCCGGCGCACCGGCCAGAAGATCGACGAGGACCCCAAGGTGAGCCAGTTCCTCCGGCGTATGCAGGGCGTCCTCGTCGCCCGGCGCTACGTGATGATGGACTACGACATCCGGGTGGAACACGTGGAGCGCGCTGTGGCGCTCACCCCCGGTCTCCAGTCGCCGACGGTCTCCCCGCTGCACCATGAAGGCTGGGTCGCTGTCCGCTCGATGGTTCCCTCCATGGACGCCCAGCGCGTCATGGACGAACTCTACGAACTCGGCGCCCGCGCCATCCTGACCACCGGCATCCACGCCTGCCGGCTCTGAGACGGAGCTTCATCCCGTGAACCACGACGAACAGCCCGGGGCGGACGGTCCGGTGTCCCCCGCGGCGGCACAGCAAGGGGTCGGCGGTACACCGGCCGGGTCCGCCCCAGCGGACCTGCCGGACCTGCCGGTCGTCTTCCGGCCCACCGTCACCCGGGTGGTGCTGCTGACGGTGGGCGGCTCGCTGTTCGCCGTGCTCACGGCCGTGGCCGTGCTGCTGCCCTCGCTCGGAGGAGGTGAGCGGAGCAGCTTCGTCTTCGTCGGGCTGCTCTTCCTCGGCGTTCTCGGCCTGCTCAGCCGGCCCCGAGTGGACGCCGACCGCGAGGGGATCACCGTCGTCAACATCACCACCGTGCGCAGACTCGAATGGGCGGAGGTGATCCGTGTGAACCTCCGTGCCGGCGACCCCTGGGTCTACCTCGACCTCGCCGACGGCAGCCATATGGCTGCCATGGGGATCCAGCCCGGTCTGGCCAAGGGGCGGGCCATCGCCGACGCCCGTGCGCTGCGGGCTCTGGCCGATCACTACGGGTCCGGAAGCCCCGGGGCCTGAGGCGGGACGGTCCCGGTCGGTCCCGCCGCCAGTCCAACCGGCCTCTCCAAGACGGCTACTCCGGGTGGGTTCGCAGCGAATTCCCCAGTGATTAGTCTGGTCCCCGGTGGCGCGCTGGGCGCCCCACCCCGCACCGACCCGGGCCGCGCGGACCGCGACCCACGGGGCACCTGCTGACCGAGGAGTGAATCCTCCGACAATGGACGGCCCGTCCGTTAATATTTGCGCCGCCTCCCTCCCGGAGGCGGCGGTATGACCATCCCACTGCTCCTGCTGGCTGCGGCGATCCTCTTGGTGGTCGCCAACGGCTTCTTCGTGGCCGCCGAATTCAGCCTGGTCACCGTCGAGCGGGGCGAGGCCGAGCGCGCCGCCGCCGAGGGGGACCGGAGAGCCCGATCAGTCGTGGCGGCCCTGCCCGAGCTGTCGTTCCAACTCTCCGGCACCCAACTGGGCATCACCATCACCTCACTGGCGGTCGGCATGCTGGCCGAACCGGCGCTCGCCCGACTGCTCACCGGCCCCGTCACCGCGACCGGTCTGCCCGCCGGGATGGTGCCCGGCGTCGCCGTGGTCGTGGGCATGCTCCTCGCCTCGGCGGCGCAACTGGTGATCGGGGAACTCGTGCCCAAGAACTGGGCGGTCTCCCAGCCGCTGCGGGTCGCCGGCTTCGCAGCCCGCCCGCAGCAGGCCTTCACCCACGTGTTCAGGCCGGTCATCGCCGTGCTCAACGCCTTCGCCAACCGACTGGTGCGGGCCCTGGGCGTGGAGCCCACCGAGGAGTTGGAGTCGGCCCGCACCCCCGGCGAACTGGTCTCCCTGGCCAGGCACTCCGCCCGAGCCGGCGCCCTCGAACAGGACACGGCCGACCTGTTCGTGCGCACCCTCTCGCTGGCCGGACTGACCGCGCACCACGTCATGACCCCCCGGGTACGGGTCAGCGCGCTCCACGCCTCCGCGACGGCCGAGGACGTCGTGAACCTCACCAGGGCCACCGGCCTCTCCCGGTTCCCGGTCCACCGCGGGCGGCTGGACGAGGTGGTCGGCATGGTGCACCTCAAGGACGCCCTCGCCGTGCCCGTCGAGGAGCGGCTCCGCACGCCCGTCGCCAGGATCGCCCGGCCGGCCCTGATGGTGCCCCGGACGCTGCCGGTGCAGCCGCTGCTGGAGCGGCTCCGCAGCGAGCAGCCGATAGCCGTCGTGGTGGACGAGTACGGCGGTACGGCCGGTGTGGTGACGCTGGAGGACATCGTCGAGGAACTCGTCGGCGAGGTACGCGACGAACACGACCTGGCCGACCAGCCGGAACTGGTCGCCGCTCCCGTCCAGGACGGCAGGTCCGCCTGGGACGCCGACGGCGGCTGCCGACTGGACGCCCTCCGCCGGATCGGCCTCCAGGCACCTGACGGGCCGTACGAGACGGTGGCCGGCCTGGTGGCCGACCTCCTCGGCCGGATTCCCGTGCCCGGCGACGTCGCCGAGGCCGGGGGCTGGGAGCTGCGGGTGCGGGCGGTGGGGCACCACCGGGCCGAACGGATCAGGGTGGTCCGACCCGGCGCCGTGCCTGCCGGCCCCTTCCGGCCCCCGCACGGGCGGCGACCCGAACCCCCGGTTCGGAGGGCCGGGGCCGGCCCCGAGGAGCGTGGCGGGAGCCGGCCACCCGTGCCGAGCCCTGAGGCGGCGCTGCGGTGAGCCTGCTCCAACTCTTCTTCGCCGCTCTACTGCTCCTGGGAAACGCCTTCTTCGTGGGCGCCGAGTTCGCACTGGTGTCGGTGCGCCGCAGCCAGATCGAACCACTCGCCGCGGAGGGCTCGGCGCGCGCCCGGACGGTCCTGCGGGGGCTGGAGAACCTCCCGCAGATGATGGCCGCCGCCCAGTTCGGTATCACCGTCTGCTCACTCACTCTCGGCGCGGTCGCCGAACCCACCGTCGCCCGTCTGCTGGAACCGCTCTTCCGAGCGGTGCGGATGCCGGCGCCGCTGGTCCATCCGCTGGGCTACGCCATAGCCCTGACGGCGGTTGTCTCCCTCCACCTGGTCGTCGGTGAGATGGTGCCGAAGAACCTGGCCATGGCTGCGCCCGAGCGGACCGCCCTGCGGCTCGCCCCGGCCCTGGTGGCCTTCGCACGGCTGTGCCGGCCGATCACCACACTGCTCGGCAACTGCGCCGGTGCCGTGCTGAGGCTGTTCCGGGTCGAGGTCAGGGACGAGGTCGACGCCGTGTGCACCAGCGAGCAGCTCACCCGGCTGGTGGACGACTCCCGCGAGGCGGGCCTGCTCGGAGCGGGGGAGCGGGCGCGGCTGGCGGACGCCCTGGGGCTGGGTAGCCTGCCGGTCACCGAGGTTCTTCTCGACCCGTCCGCACTGGTCACCGTCGATCCGTCGGTGACACCGAGCCGGATCGAGGAACTGACCGTGCGGACCGGGTTCTCCCGCTTCCCGGTGCGGGCCCCGGGCGGTGCGTTCCTGGGCTACCTCCATGTGAAGGACGTGCTTGACCTCGAGGCACCCGACCGAGCGGTGCCCCGCCGGCTCTGGCGGCCGATGGCCACCCTCCCCGCCGATCTGCCGCTGGACGACGCGCTCGGCGTGATGCGCGGGGCGGCGACACATCTGGCGCAGGTGGCCGACGCCTCCGGCCGGGTGCTGGGCCTGGTGGCCCTGGAGAACGTACTGGAGATGCTGGTCGGGGAGGTGCGGGACCCAGCCCACCGCCACGGCCCACGGGGCGGCCCGCCCGGGCACCGTCCGGTGGCCGGGCCCGTAGTGCCCGAACCGCTCGGCCGAGCGGGGAGCGGCCCGCCTACCCCGCAGCCGCGCCCGGCCGGAGGGCGGCGCAGCGGGGCGGGCATCGGCTGACGGGACCGGGGGCCTCGGGACCGGAGCGCGTCAGCCGGCGCTGCCCTCGTCGGCCGCCGCGGGCTGCGGCCGCCGCCGCAGCGCCAGCATCGCGATGTCGTCACGCTGCACCCCCCGGGAGAAGCGGGTCAGATCGCCCCGCAACTCCTCGGTCAGCTCTGCCGGAGCCAGTCCGGTCCACCGCGGCAGCCGCTCTTCGAGGGGGTAGAAGTCGCCCGCCGGCCCCCGGGCTTCGGTGACCCCGTCGGTGCAGATCAGCAGCGTCGCGGCGGAGGGGAAACCGAAGTCGGCCGTGGACCGCACACCACCCGTGAGTTCCGCCATGCCCAACGGCACGTCGGCCGTCCCTAGGTCGATCGCGGACACCACGTCGGCGTTCAGCAACTGAGGCTGGAGATGCCCGCAGTTGACGGCCTGCACCCGGGGGCCGTCGTCGATGCTCAACACCAGGGCGGTCACGAAGCGCTCCAGATCACCTGACTGCTTCGAGAAGCGGTTGTGCCGGACGACCGCCTCCTCGAGCGCGTCGACCACTCGGGTGAGCGTGGGTTCGCGCACCGCGGACTCGCGGAAGGCGCCCAGCACGGCGAAGCCGACCCCGATCGCCGGCAGACCCTTGCCCTGCACATCGCCGATCAGCACCCGGGTGCCGTACGGCGAGGCCACCACCTCGTAGACGTCCCCGCCGATCAGCCGGTCCTCCTGCAGCGGCTCGTACAGGCCGTCGACAGAGAGTTCCGCGGTTCGCAGCGGGAAGGGGCGGAGGATCTGCCGCTGCAGGGCCACCGCGGCGGAGCGTAGCCGCCTGATCTCACTCTCCCGCCGGATCCGCCAGTGGCAGGCGCCGACGCTCAACCCGCAGAACATCAGCTCCAGCACGATCGCGGCCAAGGTGTCGCCCATGTTGTACGGAGGGATGAGCGCCGCGGTCGTGACCACGACGAACACCCAGCCGGCGACCACAGTGGTCTGCCGCACGTTCCCCAGCCCGGCCACGAAGGCGGGCAGCACGACCAGCAGCCGGACCAGACGTACGGACGTGCCCGTCCACACATCGAGCCAGACCACGACCCCGGTCACCACCAGCACCAGGGTGGCCAACTTCCGGTCGTCGGTCAGCTGCACGTCGGGGGCCGCTCTCCGGCGCCCCGGGAAGTGGGGCGGGTCAGGCAGGTCGGCCGTCACCCGGACTGCCGGTCTGCCCGGCCGCACGTGCTGATCGCCCCGGCCATCGGTTCTGCCTCCCGTCCTCGCCGCGGTGACCCGGTCCGTACCTCGCCCGCACCGCCGGAGCCATTCTGCGCGGTGGGGTCCGGCGCCGCACCGACCGGCGGAGCGGCATCAGCCGGATGGCGGCTCCGGTGCCCCCGGGCGGACCGATCGGTGGTGGGATGCCGCGGGGCCCGGCCCCGCCCGGTCCTCGACGGTCACAACCGGTCCTGTGGGCCGGAGTCCGGTGGTCCGGGCCGGGTCGGTCCGCGTCCGGAGAGCACCTCGCCGTAGGCCTGCATGAGGTCGGGGAGCCGGAGCGTGGCGAGGTCCTCGCGGGTCGGCTCGGCGCCGTAGCCGGAGAGCCGGAGGTCGCGGTAGGCGCAGCTCTTCTCGTAGAGGGTACGAAGGAAGCGGCCGTTGCCGAGCTCGTCGATCCACCCCTGCTCCACCACGTGATCGCTGATGCTCCGGAGTTCCTCAAGAGCCTCTTCGTCCCAGTGGTCGCCGTTCTCAGCTGCCAGTACCTCCCCGATCCGGGTCAGCTCGGGCGGCCGGTAGCTGGGGAAGTCCACCCGGGTGGTGAAGCGTGAGGCCAGCCCGGGGTTGGTCGTCAGCAGCCGGTCCATCCCCTCCGGGTAGCCCGCGAGGATGACCACCAGCCGGTCGCGGTTGTCCTCGGCCCGCTTGAGCAGCACCTGCAGGGCCTCGTCACCGTAGGCGTCACCCTTGCTGTAACCGGTGTTCGAAAGGCTGTACGCCTCGTCGACGAAGAGCACCCCGCCCAGTGCGGAGTCGATCAGCTCGTTCGCCTTCACCGCCGTCTGCCCGAGGAACTCCCCGACCAGGTCGGAACGTTGCGCCTCGACGAGGTGGTCGCCCCCGAGCAAACCGAGCGAGTAGAAGGCCCGGCCCAGGATGCGGGCCACCGTGGTCTTCCCGGTGCCGGAGGGGCCGGAGAAGACGAAGTGCCGCTTCGGCGGTTGGACCGGCAGCCCCTCGCTGACCCGCAGCCGGGCCATCCGCAGCTGTGCCGACAGCGCCCGCACCTGCCGCTTCACCGGCTCGAGCCCCACCATGCGCTCCAGCTCCGCCAGCGCCTCCTCGAGCAGGGCGGGGTCGGCCGGCCCGGACGGCAGGGGCGAGGATCCCGCGCCGTTCGCCGTATCCGGGCCCGGCGGCGCCCCCTTCTCCCGGGGGCTGTCGGCCTCGGAGGGCGCGGCGCCGGCCGGGGGCTGCTCCTCCTCCGGTGGAACGGCGAACTCGCCTGCGTCCCCGAACTCGTAGCCGGTCGTGCCGGGCGGCTCCAGCGAGCCCTCCAGCCCCTCGGGGCCGGCGGCCCCGGAAAGGGAGAGCGCGGCGAGGCCGCCGGCCTCCTCGAAACCGTCGCCGTCGGAGATCGCGGCCAGCCGGGCGGCGGTGTCCATGAAGGTGGGATCCGTGCGGTGGACCGCACGGTAGAGGGGGAGGGCCGCGGCGGTGCGGCCGGTGCCCTCATGTGCCCGGGCCAGCCAGTAGCGCAACTCCTTGCGCTGCGGCTGCTCGCTGCGACAGCGCATCAGCGCGGCGTCCAGCAGCGGCTGCGCCTGCTGGTACATCTCCAGCCGGACCCGTGCCATCCCGGCGAAGAGCCTGGCCTCGATCCCCAGCAGCGGATCGTCCAGCAGTGGGTCGGTGTGGAGCACCAGACGTTCCCAGTCCTTGACGAGGTAGGCGCGGCAGGCGTGCAGGAAGCGTGCCTGCGGGTCGGCGTCGACCGGAGGGCAGGCGGCGAGCGCCCGGTCGAGCTCCGCGACGTGCCGGCCGTCGAGCCAGTGGGAGGCGTGCGCGAGGCGCAGGTCCCGGGGGGTCTCCAGCACGGGCTGTACCCACCAGCCCAGCCAGTACCAGGAGTTCAGCTTCCGCCGGTGCCGGGCGCGCTGTTCGCCGAAGCGCTCCCGGTGTTGGTAGATCCGGAGCAGCGCCGTACTGGTCTCCACCCGCAGTGCGTGCAGGCCGAGCCAGGCGTCGGCCATACCCGGGTCGCTCTGCACCGCGGACCGGAACTCCTCCTCGGCCTGCGGATAGGCGCCCATGGTGTAGGCGTCCACCCCGCGCAGCCAGGCCAGATCAGCCGGATCATGGGCGCCCTGCGTGAAGTCCATCGCGTCCCCCAGACCGTGCCCCCCGCGGCGTACGTCACCGTACGCTCGGCTGTCACCTTCCGAACCACCGTGCTGTGGACGGGACTTGCCGCAATGTCCCGGAAAGCATCGTACCTGCGGGGACGTCACGCGCCGAAGGGTGCGCGTTGGCCAGCCAGGCCGGTATCCGATGTTTCCCCACGGGGTCGGCGGGGCGAAGCCCGGTTCGGTGGTCGACCGGATATCCCGGGCTTCGTGGTCTCTTGCGGAGCCTGGACTGGTGTGCCGGGCCCAGCGGTGCGGCCTTCCGGGGTTGCATCCCGGGAAGGCCGGTCGGTGGCGGAGAGGGGCCGCGGGGACGAGTCGGTCGTCCTCGACGTCCGCCCCGGCCGCTCCGAAGCCCCTGGGGGCCGGGGCTCGGCCCACCTGCCGGGATCACGGACGTGCGGGGACTTCCCGGCGGAGTGCTCGGGCAGTGCCTCTCAGGCCGTCGGTGAGGGCTGCGGGAGGTCGGCCGTGGTGGGCCCGTCGTTCGCGGCGCCGCGTCGCAACGCTCCGGACCGGGCGAGCAGAAGGGTTCCGAGGACGCTGATGACGGCGGACCCGGCGAGCCACAGCCCCGGCATGGCGCGGCTTCCGGTGACTTCGATCAGCCAGGTGCAGATCGCCGGGGTGAAGCCGCCGAAGACCGCTTGGGCGAGGCTGTAGGCGAGGGCGAAGCCGGTCGCGCGGACGGCGGCCGGCATCATCTCGGTCAGCGTGACCACCATGACGCCCTGGTAGCCGCCGTACAGGAAGGACAGCCACAGCAGGGTCGTCATCATACGAGCGAAGCTGGGGTCGGCCACCAGCCAGACCATGACCGGGTATCCGGTGACCGCCACCAGTGTGGAGAAGGTGATCAGGACCGGGATCCGGCCGAAGCGGTCGGAGACGGCTCCCATCACGGGCACCCAGACGAAGTTGGACACGCCGACGACCAGGGTCACGGTGTAGCTGTCCATGGCGGAGAGGCCGAGTTCGCGTTCGCCGAACGTCGGCGTGTAGGCGGTGATGAGGTAGAACATCACGCTCGTCAGGGTCACCAGGAGGACTGCTGTCCCGACGATGCGCCACTCCCGCAGGATCGTGCGGTACACCTCGCGGAAACTGGGGCGCTGCCTGCGCGCGGCACGGTCCGCGAAGTCGTCGGTCTCCTGCAGGCTCCTGCGGACGTAGAACAGGAACGGCACGATCAGCGAACCGAAGAGGAACGGGATGCGCCAGCCCCAGGCGGCGGTCTGGTCGGCCGAGAGGCTGAAGTGCAGTGCCACGCCGATGAGAGCGGCGACCACGACCGAGACCTGCTGGCTGGCGGACTGCCAGGCGACGTAGAAGCCCCGGCGCCCGGGCGGGGAGATCTCGGAAAGGTAGACCGAGACGCCTCCGGACTCGGCTCCGGCGGAGAAGCCCTGAAGCAGTCGACCGACGAGGACGAGGATCGGTGCGAGGGCGCCGATGGTCGCGTAAGTGGGGGTCAGGGCGAGCAGTAGCACGCCTACTCCCATGATGCTCAGGCTGAGGATCAGGCCCTGGCGCCGGCCGTGTCTGTCGATGTAGGCGCCGAGGACGATCGCGCCGAGCGGGCGCATGAGGAAACCGACGCCGAAGGTGACCAGCGACAGCATGAGCGCGAGGAACTCGTTGCCTGACGGGAACATCGCGTTCGCGATGGCGGTGGCGTAGAAGCCATACACCATGAAGTCGAACATCTCCAGGAAGTTGCCGCTCGTCACACGTACGACGGCCCCCGCCTTTCCTGCCCGCCCTTGAGGTTTCGTCATGAACCCTCCCTCTGTTCCAATATTTAGAACGCCGTTTCGGCCTCCGGAACATGGAAGCGTGACATTCCCAACGTGTCAACGGTCACGTCTGCGGCCCACCCGGCGCCTTGCCCGGTCGTGCGCCCTGCGTCTAACGTCTTATCTGGAACGGCGTTCTAGATAATGGAACGCCTGCTAGGTTGGTTCCATGGACTCGACATTGTTGAAGGGGTTGTCAGTGCTGGAGGCTCTCGCCGCGAGCAGCGAGCCGCGGGGCGTCAGCGACCTGGCCCGCGAACTCGGCCGGCCCAAGAGCAACATCCACCGCACGCTGCAGTCGCTCCAGGCGGCCGGCTATGTGACGGCCGGGGCCGGTGGCGTGTACGCCTGCTCACTCAAGCTGTTCGAGCTGGGCAACGCGATCGCGGACCGGGTCGATGTGCGCACCCTGGCGCAGCCCGCGATGGAGCGGCTGGCCGCGCAGACGCGCGAGACGGTGCACTTGGCGCTGCTCGACGGGTGGGAGGTGATCTACCTCCACAAGATCGAGAGCTCCGAACCGGTGCGGGCTTACTCCCGGGTGGGCGGTCGGGCGCCGGCGCACTGCGTCGCCTCCGGCAAGGCCCTGCTGGCGTACCAGCCGGCTTCGCTGCTGGCCGAGCTTCCGCCGGTCCTCGACTCGTACACCGAGGCCACGACCACCGAGGCCGACGCCGTACGGGGCGAGCTGGAAACGGTCCGCCAGCAGGGGTACGCGGTCAACCGCGGTGAGTGGCGGGCCGAGGTGGGGGGCTTGGCCGCCGTCGTCCTGGGGCCCGGCGGGGTGCCGGCTGCGGCGCTCGGCGTCTCCGGTCCGCTGTCGCGGATCGAGCCGGGCACCGACGACCACATCGCCGCCGTCCGGACGGCCGCTCGCGACGCGTCGATCGCGATGGGCTGCTCCAGATACGACCAGTTGATCTCGACGTGGGAAGGGGACTGAAGCATGACCAGGCCGTTGGAGGGCTTCCGGGTGGTGGAGGTCTGTCATGTGGCGTCCGGCCCGTTCTGCGGGATGCTGCTGGCAGACCTCGGCGCCGACGTGGTGAAGATCGAGAACCCTGCCGGCGGGGATTCCATGCGCAGTTGGCCGCCGATCTCGGACGGCTACAGCGAGAACTTCGCGTCGCTGAACCGCAACAAGCGTTCGGTGGCGCTCGACCTGAAGGACGACGGGCAGCGCCGAACGGCTCTGGACCTGATGGCCGGTGCGGACGTGGTCGTGGAGAACAACCGTCCCGGCGTGATGGGCCGGCTCCGACTGGGCTACCAGGAGGTCGTAGCACTCAACCCGGCGATCGTCTACTGCTCGATCTCGGCCTTCGGACAGGAAGGGCCGCGCCGCGCGGAGGCCGGTTTCGACCTCACCGTGCAGGCGATGAGCGGGATCATGAGCGTCACCGGGGAACGCGACGGGGATCCGGTGAAGTGCGGTGTCCCCATATCCGATTTCGCGACCGGCCTCTACGGGGCGTTCGCCATCGTGAGCGCTCTGCACCAGGCCCGCGCGACCGGCCGGGGCGTCCACATCGATGCCTCGATGCTGGGTTCGAGCCTGGCCATCGCGGCGCTGCAGACCAGTCAGCTCTTCGGCAGCGGCGTCGACCCGGTCGCCCTGGGCGCGGCTCACCCGCGCAACGCGCCCTACGAGGTGTTCGCCTGCCGGGACGGGCACGTGGCGATGGCGGCGGGCAACGACGGGTTGTTCGCGGCCTTCTGCCGGGCGTTCGGCAGGCCCGAGCTGGTCGAGGATCCGCGGTTCGTCTCCACGGTCGACCGCGCGGCCCACCAGGGCGAGCTGAAGCGGATCGTGGAGGACATCTTCGCGACGCGCGATCGCAGCGACGTACTGGAGGCGCTCCGCGACGCGGGCGTGCCCGGGTCGCCGCTGAATAAGTACTCCGAGGCGCTCGACGATCCCCAGGTCGAGGCGATGGGCTGGGTGGAACCGCTCGAACTGCCCAACGGCACGGTCACCCGCACATTCGGCTCCCCGCTGCGGTTCGACGGACGCGGTTTCCCCGTCTACCGCCATCCTCCTGCGCTGGGAGAGCACACCGGGGAAGTGTGCCCTGACGGCGCCGACCTGCGTTCCTCCGAGGCGTCATGATGGGCGATCTGCTGGTCGATCACGATGGCGACGTCACGACCCTGACACTGAACCGGGACGCCAAGCGCAACAGCCTCTCGGAACCGCTGGTCGAGGGGCTGCTCCATCAGGTGCGGGAGGCCTGCTCCAACGGCACCGGCCTGCTCGTCTTCCGCGGTTCGGGCAAGTCGTTCAGCGCCGGCTTCGACTTCTCGGGCTTCGACGAGCAGGGCGAGGCAACCCTGCTGCGCCGTTTCATCCGGATCGAACAACTGCTGCAGGCCGTCGCGCACGCGCCGGTGACGACGTTGGCGCTGGTGCACGGTCCTACCTTCGGCGCCGGCGCGGATCTCGCCGTGGCCTGTGATCACCGGGTCTTCGACCCGTCGGCCACGCTCCGGATGCCAGGATTCCGTTTCGGTCTGGCGTTGGGCACCCGCCGTCTCGCCCAACGGACGGGCCGCGATTTCGCGCTGGCGATGCTGCAGGAGGCACGCACCATCTCCGCGGCCGAGGCTCTCCGGGCGGGCGTGGCGTCGCACGTCACCGCCCGGGAGGAGTGGGAGAGCGTCGTGCTGGAGCGCGCGCGTCACGCCCGCTCGCTCTCACCGACGGCTTCGGCCCGTCTGCATCACTGCCTCACCCCGGACACCCGGGACGGTGACCTCGCCGAACTGGTGCGCTCCGCGGCCGCGCCCGGCCTGGTCGACCGCATCCGGGCCTTCAAGGAGGAGTCACGATGACCACTCGCTCGTCCAAGCGACGCTCGCTGTCCGAACTCGCGGCGCTCGTCTCAGACGGTGACTCGATCACCCTGGGAGGCAGCTTCCTGCACCGAGGGCCGAACGCCTTGGTGCGGGAGCTGATCCGGCAGGCCCGCCGTGATCTGGAGATCGTGAAGCAGTCGCCCGGCTACGACATCGATCTGCTCTGCCGCGCCGGCGTGGCGACGCGAGCCAAGACCGGGATCGTTGCGATGGAGGGCAACTACGGTCTGGCCCCGCACTACCGGCGGGCGATCGAGTCCGGCGCGCTGGCACTCGAGGAGCACGCGTGCGCGACACTGACCGCCGGGCTGCGCGCCGCGGCCTTCGGCGTGCCGTTCCAGCCGTGCGCCGGGATCGACGGCTCGGACCTGGCACGGCTGAACGGCTGGGTGCGGCTGGACGATCCGTACCAGCCCGGCCGTTCCGCTTGGGTGATTCCGGAGATCCGGCCGGACGTCGCCGTGATCCACGTCAACGAGGTGACGCCTCAGGGCGATGCCCGGGTCACCGGGACGACGCACTGGGACCGGATCATGACGCGCGCCGCCGGCAAGGTCCTGGTGGTGGCCGAGCGCGAGGTGCCGGTGGCGGAGTTCCAGGCTCGCCCCGAGCTCACCCTGGTGCCGCACTTCCTCGTGGAGGCCTATGCCGTCGTCCCCGGCGGTGCCTGGCCGGGCTCCTGCTGGCCCGAGGACGAGGTGGACTATCCCGCGATCGACGCCTACCTGGAGGAGGGCGAGGCGGCTCTGCAGCGCCACCTCGCCGCGGCGCCGGAGACCAAGGAGGCGACCCGTGCCTGAGACGACCACGCCGACCACCTGGTCCCCGTTCTCCTACGTGGTCACGAACCTCGCCCGTTTCGTGCGCCCGGGGGAAGTGACGTTCAGCGGCGTCAACTCCACACTGCCGATGATGGCCTGTCTGCTGGCCAAGCGCGCCTACGACTTCGACTTCACGTACATCAACGTCGCCGGCGGCGTCGACCCGGAACCGCACCGGGCCCCCATCTCGAGCTCGGACCCGGTGCTGACCCTAGGATCGGCCTCGATCTTCGCCAACGAGGACTTCTACGACCTGTGCTGCCGTGGTGGCATGGACCTGTGCTTCCTCGGCGCGGCCCAGATCGACGGACAGGGGCGCACGAACGTGTCGAGCATCGGTCCTTGGGACAAGCCGAAGGTCCGCCTTCCGGGCGGTGGCGGCGGAGCCGTGATGCTGCCGACCGCTCGACGTTCCGTGACCTGGCGCACCGAACACAGCACTCGCACCCTGGTCGAACAGTTGGACTTCGTCACGGCCGCCGGGGGCATGCACGGGTTGGTGACGCCGCTGGGCGTGTTCCAGCTGGTCGATGGCCGGATGACGCTGATGTCGCACCATCCGGACGTCATCGCCGGGCAGGTAGCGGAACGCACCGGATTCGCCGTCGACGCGGAGGGGGTCCCGCCCACCGCGGCCCCGACCGCCGCCGAAACCGCCGCCCTGCGGGCACTCGACCCCGACGGGACGTTCGAAGCCGATGCGGGGGTCCGCCTGTGATGAGGAACATCGCCGAGAACCACACCGGTATGGCGGATGCCCTGGCAGTCGCCTTGGACGAGCACGCTGCGGCGGGACGGACCGCGTTCGTGAGCGGCGGGACGGAGATCAGCTACGCCCGCCTGCGTGACGAGGTGCTCGCCGGCCTCGGGGCGTTGACCGATGCCGGGCTGCGGCCGGGCGCGGTGGTGGGGATGCTCACGGGCAAGAGCCCGCGATCGCTGGCGTCGTTCCTCAGCCTGATGCTCGCCGGCGCCTGCCCGGGCTTCCTCGACCCCCGTCTGCCCGACGACAAGATCATCGACCAGGCGCGAGCCGTGGGCATGGCCGCGGTGGTCGCCGACGAGGATCGCGCGGCCTCCCTGTCGGGCCGCGGCCTGCCGACGCTTGACCCGGCCGCGGGGTCGCCGGCGGAACGGCCGGTGCTCGGGCCACGGGATCCGGCGCTCATGCTCTTCACCTCGGGCAGCACCGGTCGCCCGAAGGGCGTCCTGCTCTCCCACCGCAATCTCCTGGTGAACGCCGCCGGAGTCGTCGCCCAGACCCGACTGACCACGAGCGACCGGTTGCTGCACATCATGCCGGTGCACCACACGAACGGACTGAACAACCAAGTCCTGGCACCGCTGCTGGCCGGCGCCACGGTCTTCCTCATGGACCGTTTCAAACCAGCTGACGCGGTCGACGCCGTCCGCGTCCATCAGCCGACGTACGTGACCGGCGTCCCGACGATGTACCTGCGGATGCTCGAGCACATCGCCGACGGCGAGTCCTTCCCCTCGCTGCGGTTCGTCCGGTGCGGTTCCGCACCGATCACCGCGCATCAGCAGGCGGCGATCGAGCGGAGGTTCGGGGTGCCGGTCGTGTTGTCGTACGGCATGTCGGAGGCCACCTGCACCAGCACCATGAATCCGGTGGAGGAGCCGCGGCTCGGGTCTGTGGGCACGGCACTGGCCGGGCAGCGGATCCGGATCGCGGTGCCCGGCTCGACCCGGGCGATGGACGTCGGCGAAGAGGGCGAGATCCTCATCGGCGGCGAGGCCGTGATGAGCGGTTACGTCGGCACGGACGCGGCGGATCCGGTCGAGGACGGATGGCTGCACACCGGAGACCTGGGACGCCTCGACGCAGACGGATATCTCACGATCACCGGACGGTTGAAGGACACGATCATCCGGGGCGGAGAGAACATCGTCCCCTCGGACATCGAGCAGGTCCTGGTGACCCACCCGGCGGTGCTCGACTGCTGCGTGGTGGGCCGACCGCACCCGGACCTGGGTGAGGTGCCTGTCGCGTTCGTCTCCACCACCGGCGAGGGGGAGGTCCCGGCCGATGACCTCCGGTCCTGGATCGCGGAGCGACTCAGCCGGATGTACGTCCCCGCTGAGGTGCGTGTCCTCGACCAGCTTCCCGTGAACGGCTTGGGCAAGATCGACCGAACGAGCCTCAGGAGCCTTGCCCGAGCAGGCACCTGAAGTCCCGAGACGAGAGTGCGGGTCACGCCGGTCGGCTCACCGCCCCGGGACGACCACGGGCATCGCCCAGCCGGAATCGATTCCAGAAATGCTGGGAAAACGAGCTGCCGCGGGGTGTCCGCAGTCCGGAGCCTCTCCGGAGCGATTCCTGCGGAGCTGCCGCACGCGTCGACCGGTGGTGCGGCTCGGCACGGGCCCTCGCTCGCGTGGAGGGATACGACGTGGAATGGACGAGGCCCCCGGTCACGGGGGAACAACCGGGGGCCTCGCGTTCTCGGGGGCGGGTCGTAGGCCCACCCCTGAGAACGTAAGTCTTCGGCGGTCGACAGGTCAAGCTGGACGGAAGCGCTTGGTGAGCGTGGGTGAGCACACCGTCGTTGCGTCGGCCGCGTCCGGCACCAGCACCGCAACGGAGCTCAGGGCGACGGGATGCAGCTCCGACTTGTGGTCGGGCCACTTGCGGCGGCTGCTCCGGGCGGATGGTGGCTCGGAGGCGCCGCATCGGCCGACTGTGCCGGACGTACGATGACCGGATCCGACGTCCCGCCGCCGCTCCCGGGTTTCCCGACGGAGCCGCCGTCATCCGCGCCCACTGGAGCTGCACGGAGTTGAGGACCCGGTGACGCCGCATCAGTGTTCGAGGGCCGGCCCCGGCAGCAGCCGGTATCCGCCTTCGTCGCGGCGGACCAGCAGATCCGCGTGGGGGCGTGAGGGGTCCGCTGCGAAGTGCCGCCGCTCTGCCACCGTCCAGCCGTCCCAGAACTCGCTGAGCCCGTCGCCGTCCCGCAGCCTGCCCCGCGCCCACGCTCTCCGCGGGGACACGTCGACCCAGAGCAGCCGGCTCAGGTACGGACGGACCGCGCGCCGTCCGGATCCGACCCCCTCCAGCAGGACGACGGGGGCCGGAGACAGGGAGCGTTCCGCGTCGAACCGCCGTTCAACCCAGTCGTAGACCTGGTGGCGGGCCACCCGACCGTCGGAGAGCGGAGCGAGCACCTGCTCCCGGAGTCGCCCCATCCAGTCGAACAGCCCGGTGTGGCTGGCCAGGTCGTCGAGATGCAGTACCGGGGCGTCGCCGAGTTCCTCGGCCAACCGCGCGGCGAGCGTCGTCTTACCCGAACCGGCGTGCCCGTCCAGGGCGACCAGCCGAACCGGCCCGCAGGAGGGCGGCTGGGCGCGCAGCCACCGGGAGAGCGCGCCGAGGTCGGCGCCGACCGGGGGATCGAAGTCCGGGCACACCACCCGGCCAGCTTAAGGGTTGTCCCGTAATCCCTGGTGGGCGCCCGGCGTCAGCTCCGGCACCCCGCCGCGTTGTCGGAACACCCCGATACGCCCAGTATCGGGACGTCCCTCCGCCTTGCGACGCACCGCATCTGACGCCGGGCGCTGATCCGCCGGGGATCACGGGACAGCCCTCAGATCGCGCAGTTCCGCCGCCCCGGAGACGGCGGAGCCTGACGGTGGCACAGGGCCGTCTCGACCGGGATCTTCTGGAAGGCGGTGGATCGAGTGGACGGCCCGACCTCCACATCAGTGGTCTTGACCAATAATCATCATGGCGCGCGCTCGAAAGCTCTGGTCGAACAGCGTTCCGGCAGAGATAGTTGTGCATCCGGCGTGCACCGCCGCCCTCGTACGAGCCCTCGACCCGTGACTGGGGGAGCACCTGCTATGACCACCAGACCCACTCCACGGCGCACCGTCCTGGCCGCAGCACTCGCGGCGGCGGCCGGCGCGGCGGCGGCCCCCTCGGCGATCGCCGCACCGCGCTCCGCCGACGGCTCGGCCACCGGAGGCCCCGCCGACCCCGCCCTCTCGTCCCCTGACCGAGCGAAGGACGTGCCCCGCGTGGCCTACCACGGTTGGAGCAGTGTTCCTGACTGGCGCGCCGGCACCGCTCGCGGCGTCCGAGTCGAGGCGGGGGTGCGCCCCGCAGTCGTCATCGGACGACCGGCGGGCACCACCGACTACACCGATCCGCACACCGGAACCAGCGGAGCCTGGGAGTACGCCACCTGGACCAGCCCGGTACGCCGGCTCGCCGTCCCGGCGAGCGAGGTGGTCACCTCCTGGAACGCGCTGACGCCGGCCGGCACCTGGCTCCAGGTCGAGTTGCGCGGTACCTACACCGACGGGACCGACACCCCCTGGTACGTGATGGGCCGTTGGACGGCCGGAGACGCCGACGAGGACATCCGCCGGACCTCCGTCGACGGTCAGAGCGACGACAAGAGCAGCATCTGGACCGACACCTTCTCCATCGACGACACCGACAGCGGTCTGCGCCTCGCCTCCTACCGGCTGCGGCTCACCCTCTACCGCAAGCCCGGTGCCAACCGCACGCCGAAGGTGTGGCGGGTGGGTGCGATGGCCTCCGACATCCCCGACCGGTTCACCGTGCCGGCCTCCGAGCCCGGGCCGGCGACCGGCCACGAACTGACGGTGCCCCGCTACTCGCAGAACACCCACGTCGGCCAGTACCCGGAGTACGACAACGGGGGCGAGGCGTGGTGCAGCCCCACCTCCTCACAGATGGTCCTCGAGTACTGGGGGCGCAAGCCGAGCGAGGAAGACCTGGCCTGGGTCGACCCCGACTACGCCGACCCGCAGGTCTGCCACGCGGCCCGCCACACCTTCGACTACCAGTACGAGGGCTGCGGCAACTGGTCCTTCAACGCCGCCTATGCGGCCACCTACCGCGACATGCAGGGGGTGGTCATGCGTCTCGGCTCCCTGACGGACGCCGAGAAGTTGATCCGGGCCGGAATCCCGCTGATCACCTCGCAGTCCTTCCTGGAATCGGAGCTGGACGGCGCCGGGTACGGCACCTCCGGCCACCTGATGTGCGTGGTCGGGTTCACCGAGGACGGTGACGTCGTCGCCAACGATCCGGCCAGTGACAGCAACGAGGCCGTCCGCAACGTCTACAAGCGCCGGCAGTTCGAGAACATCTGGCTGCGCACCAAGCGCTACGACGCCGAGGGCAACGTCAAGGGCGGCACGGGCGGTGTCTGCTACATCTACTTCCCGGCCCGGCCGGCCCCGGCTCAGCTCCGCGTCCTGCGGGAGCTGGGGGTCTGCTGACGGAGTGCCCGGAGCCTTCAGCGCGGTCCCTGCCGTGTCCGACGGGGCAGGCAGGGACCGGCTGGTTGCCACCGGCGGCGAAGACGGTCAGTCCTTCTGCTCGCCCAAGCGCTCGACGAAGTCCTGAGCCTTCTCGACGCCGCTGTCGATCTTGTCGCTGTGCTTTCCGCCGGTCCTGCCGTCGACGAACTCCCCGACCTTCTCCAGCCCGTCGGTGATCTTGTCCCCGTGGGCTCCGGCGACCTCCTCGGCCTTCCCCTTGAGGCTCTTCAGCTTGTCGAACATGCGCGGACCCCTCTCCTCCAACCACGGTCCTGGTCAGGGACATGATTTCACGGAGGAGACCGTGCGCAGGACGGAACCGGCCGGCCGCGCTGCGGGTGGCCGGCGGCATCGGGTGACTCATCGGGATGACCCGGGGGCTGTTGCGGGGAGGTGGCCCCGCCCGAGTCGGTAGGCTGCGCGACTGTGTCGTCGGTGAGAGGAGTGGGCGGGTCATGAAGCGTCAACTGTGGTGGGTGCGCGGGCTGGCGGTCGGTGCCGTGCTCGCGGTGGCGGGGTGCTCACTCGTCAACGACCAGCCGTCCCCGGGCGGGGGCGACGACAAGCCCTCGGCCTCCAGCGGGGTGGGTGGCGGCACGGCCGAGGACGGGAGCGGGCTGCCCGGGCTGCCGACCGCCGAGCAGGCGCGGACCCAACTCGCCGAGTTGAAGGTGGCGCCCCACGGGTCGATGTCCGGCTACAGCCGCGCGAAGTTCCCCCACTGGGCCGCGCAGGGCGAGAACTGCGACACCCGCGAGACGGTACTGGAACGGGACGGCACCGACGTGGAGCGTGACGCCCAGTGCCGGGCGGTCTCCGGCACGTGGACGAGCGCGTACGACGACGAGAAGTTCACCGAGGCCTCGGACCTCGACATCGACCACATGGTGCCGCTCGCCAACGCCTGGCGCTCCGGTGCCGACGGCTGGACCCAGGAGCAGCGGAAAGCATTCGCCAACGACCTGACCCATCCCCAGCTGCTCGCCGTGTCGGCCTCCTCCAACCGCTCCAAGGGCGACCAGGGGCCGGACGAGTGGCAGCCGCCGGCGAAGACCTACTGGTGCACCTACGGCCGGGCCTGGACCTCCGTGAAAGCCACCTACGAGCTGTCGGTGACGGAGCCGGAGAAGGAGAAGTTGACCGAGATGCTGGACACCTGCTCCTCATGACCGAAGGCGACGCGGCGCCGGCACGCGACCGGTACGAGGACCAGGTCACGGCCGGGCCGGGCGGTGCGATGACCGACGAGGTCGGCGTCATCACCGGCGACCTCACCGTCGTCACCGGCCTCTCCGCGAGCGGGGAGGCGGTGATCGCCGTGCAGTACACCGGAGCCGACGAGTGGTACACGCTGACCGGGAGCCCGGTGGCGGTGCCGTCCGGGGGGCTGGCCGCACTGCACGCGGAGGTGCTGGAGCGGCTGCGGCAGGGAGGCGGGGCGGAGGCGCCGCGCTGACCTCCGGCCGGGAGCGATGACCGGCACCCACTCTCCGGGACGGCCCCTGCTCCGGGCCGTCCCCTGTCAGCGGTGTCGCTGCCGCCACGGCCGGGGCCCGTCCCGGCGCACGCGGCCGCGGCGGTCGCCCCGGCCGCTGCCCTGCCCCGAACGGAGTCGTTAGGACTCTCCCTTCCCGGGTACCCAGAGGCGGTCCACCCACCGGTGGGCCCCGGGCGCCCAGGCAGGCGGACCGCTCGTCGACCATCCTGCCCGGAGAGCCTGCGGAGGCGCGGGCTCGGGAGCGGGAACGGGCTTCACGGCGGGAGGACCGTGGACCGCTGCCGGTCCCCGTGCAGCAGCTCAGCAGCACCGAGGAACAGGGAGAGGCCGATGACCCAGGTCGCCGACTATGTGCTGAACCGTCTCCGGGAGTGGGGGGTGGGACGCGTCTACGGCTATCCGGGCGATGGGATCAACGGAATGCTGGGCGCCTTCGACCGGGCTGAGGGGGATCCGGAGTTCATCCAGCCCCGGCACGAGGAGATGGCCGCCTTCATGGCCTGCGGTCACGCCAAGCTCACCGGTGAGGTGGGCTGCTGCATCGCCACCTCGGGGCCGGGAGCGGTCCACCTCCTCAACGGCCTCTACGACGCCAAGCTCGACCACCAGCCGGTGGTCGCGGTCCTCGGCCAGCAGAAGAGCCTCTGCCTCGGTTCGCACTACCAGCAGGAGATCGCGCTCGACCAGCTCTTCGCCGACGTGTCCGAGTTCTGCCAGATGGTGACCCACCCCGGGCAGGTCCGGCATGTCATCGACCGGGCCTTCAAGACAGCTCTGACCCGACGTGGGGTGGCCACGATCATCATCCCGGAGGACGTCCAGGAGGCGGAGGCCCAGCCCTCGCCGCCCAAGACGCACGGCGCCGTCTTCTCCAGCGTCGGGTGGAGCCGCCCCCGGATGCTCCCCGACGAGGAGGAGTTGCGGCGCGCCGCGGACGTCCTCAACGAAGGTGAGCGAGTCGCCATTCTCATCGGCCAGGGCGCGGCCGAGGCCCCGGACGAGGTCATGGAGACCGCCGAACTGCTGGGCGCCGGCGTGGCCAAGGCGCTGCTCGGCCGGGAGGTGCTGCCGGACAGCCTGCCGTGGGTCACCGGCCCGATCGGCCTGCTCGGCAGTAAGCCCAGCGACGAGATGATGCGCAACTGCGACACTCTCTTCATGATCGGCACCAGCTTCCCGTACGGCGAGTGGCTGCCGGACGAGGGGCAGGCCCGCGGCGTCGAGATCGACAACGACGGCCGCATGATCGGCATGCGCTACCCGATGGAGGCCCACCTCGTCGGGGACACGAAGGAGACGCTCAGGGCCCTCATCCCGCTGCTGCGGCCGAAGGAGGACCGCGGCTGGCGGAAGCGGATCGAGAAGAACGTACGGGAGTGGAACGACATCTGCCGGACCCGCTCCAACCAGCACTTCGGAGGAAAGATCAACCCGCAGGCGGTCGCCACCGAACTCTCCGACCGCCTCCCCGACGGCGCTATCCTGACCGCCGACTCCGGGTCGGGCACCAACTGGTGGGCCCGCCACCTACGGCTGCGGGAAGGCATGCGGGCCACGCTCTCCGGGACCCTCGCCACCATGGGGCCGGGGGTGCCGTACGCGATCGCCGCGCGTTTCGCCTACCCCGACCGACCGGTGATCGCCTTCGTCGGCGACGGCGCCTTCCAGATGAACGGCATGAACGAGATGATCACGGTCAAGCGGTACCTGGACCGGCTGTCGGGCCCGGCGCCGTTCATCTTCTGCGTCTTCAACAACCAGGACCTGAATCAGGTGACCTGGGAACAGCGTGCGATGGGGGGCGATCCCAAGTTCCCCGGCTCGCAGACCATTCCGGACGTGCCCTACGCGGAGTACGCCGGGTTGCTCGGACTGGAGGGCATCAGCTGCGACGAGCCGAAGAGGGTCGGTGCCGCCTGGGAACGGGCGCTGGCCGCGGAGCGCCCGGTGGTCCTGGAGTTCAAGGTGGACGCGGAGATCGCGCCCATCCCGCCGCACATCATGCTGGAGCAGGGCAAGAAGGCGGCCAAGGCGACCGTGCACGACCCGGAGCGGACCGGCATCGTCACCCGGGGGGTGCGCCAGAAGTTCACCGAGTTCACCGAACGTCTCTCCAGTCGCCGGTGAGCGCCCCGTCCCGGAGCCCCGGGTCGCGTGCTGCCGCGGCCCGGGGTGTCACCCGACGCGGTCGCGGTAGTACCAGCGGCTCAGTGCCACCCGCAGTCGTCGTCTCCGGGACGAGCCCGCCGCGCGTTCCCCGGAGGTGAGTTGCACCGGCCGTGGGATCTCGCGCAGGGCCAGCGTGTAGCGCTGCTGGGGGGAGAGGGGCTCGCTCCCCTCTTCGAGACCGCCCGCCACGTTCTGGTGCACCTGCCCGGTCTCGTCCCCCTCCCGGACGCGCTCCAGGTCGTGGGCCTGGAGGGCTAGGCAGAGGCGCTTGGTGACCATGAAGGCGATTACCGGGCCCAGCACCAGCAGCACACGGAAGGTCCAGGTCAGTGCGTTGAGGGAGACCCCCATGACGTTGGCGATCACATCGTTGCCGCCGCCGAGGAGGAGTACGGCGTAGAAGGTGATGCCGGCGACCCCCACGCCGGTGCGGGAGGGCTGGTTCCGCGGTCGGTCGCACAGGTGGTGCTCGGCGGAGTCGCCGGTCACCCACTTCTCGAGGAACGGATAGAGGTACAGCAGGAGGAAGAGCAGGGCGGGCAGGATCACGGTGGGAACCAGGACGTTCCACATGAAGGTGTGGCCCCAGAGGGTGGTCTCGAAGGGCGGCATCATCCGCAGCGACCCCTCGAGGAACCCGATGTACCAGTCGGGTTGGGAGCCGGTACTGACCTGGTCCGGCCGGTAGGGCCCGTAGTTCCAGATCGGATTGATCTGCGCCACACCGGCCAGCACCATCATCAGGCCGAAGACGATCAGGTTGAGCCCGAGGGACTTCGCGGTGAACTGGGGGAACATCGGCTGCCCCACCGCGTTCCGGTTGCTGCGCCCGGGGCCGCCCCACTGGGTGTGCTTGAGATAGACGACCAGGATCAGGTGGACGACGACCAGGGCGACCAGCAGCCCCGGGATGAAGAGGATGTGGACCACGTAGAGCCGTGGGACGATCTCGTTGCCCGGATACTCGCCACCGAAGAGGAAGAGGCTCAGGTAGGTGCCGACCACCGGGATCGACAGCAACAGGCTCTGGACCACCCGCAAGCCGGTGCCCGACAGCAGGTCGTCCGGGAGGGAGTAGCCGCAGAAGCCCTCGACCACCCCCAGCAGGAAGAGCGTCAGACCGATCACCCAGTTGGCCTCCCGGGGTCTGCGGAAGGCACCGGTGAAGAAGATCCGCAGCATGTGCACGCCCATGGCGGTCACGAACACCAACGCCGCCCAGTGGTGGGCCTGACGGATGAGGAGTCCGCCCCGGATCTCGAAACTGATGTGCAGCGTCGAGGCGTACGCCTCGGAGACCTGGACCCCTCTCAGCGGTCCGTACGACCCGCTGTAGGGGGCTTCGGCCATGCCCGGATCGAAGAAGAGCGTGAGGTAGCTCCCGGTCACCAGGAGCAGGATCAGGCTGTACAGGGCGATCTCGCCGAGCAGGAAGGACCAGTGGTCGGGGAACGCCTTGCGCAGCAGTCCGCCCGCCTCGCTGGCGGGCAGCCGGCCGTCCACGGCTCCGAAACCGGCCTCGGTCGCCTGTCGGACCCGGCCGCGCAGCCGAGACCTTCTCGACGCGAACACCATCCGCCACCCTTCCCTCTTCTGCGCTGCGCACCGTCAGCGGTTGTTGTGCTGGAAGACGAATCCGAGGACGCCGCAGGCGAGAACGCCCAGGCCGATGAGGAAGAGCCAGAGTCCGTAGATCACGCCGACAGCGGTGACCGCCGCACCGGCCCCGGTCAACACCGGGTAGTAGCTACGGGGGGAGAAGAACGCCAGTCGGCCGCTTCCCCAGTGGACGGGGACGTTCTTTCGGTCCTGCGGTCGGCGGCCGTGCCGCAGGAACTGGGTCCACAGGAAGAAGGCGATCAGGCCGGACATCAGGAACGACACCAGCAGGGCGACCGTGCCGGCCGGTTCGGTGCTGTACCGCCCGTAGACGGCGGCGGTGGCGGCGAAGAACAGCGCCACCCCGGCGAAGAGCAGGGCCTCGGCCTTCACCGGGGCACCTCCTCTTCGGCGCTCTTCGGTGAGGCGGGTGAAGTGGCCTGGATCCGTCCCGCGGCGACGTCCGGGTGGTGCAGGTCGAAGGCCGGGGCCTCGCTGCGGATACGGGGAAGCGCGTCGAAGTTGTGCCGGGGCGGCGGGCAGGAGGTCGCCCATTCCAGGGAGCGGCCCCATCCCCAGGGGTCGTCCACCGTGACTTTCCTGCCGTACCTCGCCGTCTTCCAGACGTTGTAGAGGAAGGGCAGCGTGGAGATGCCGAGCAGGAAGGCGCTGATCGAGGAGACCGTGTTGAGGGTGGTGAACCGGTCGGCGGCGAGGTAGTCCGCGTATCGGCGCGGCATCCCCTCCTCACCGAGCCAGTGCTGCACGAGGAAGGTGCCGTGGAAACCGACGAAGAGAGCCCAGAAGTGGATCTTCCCCAGCCGCTCGTCGAGCATGCGACCGGTCATCTTCGGCCACCAGAAGTAGAACCCCGCGAACGTCGCGAAGACGATGGTGCCGAACAGCACGTAGTGCAGGTGCGCGACGATGAAGAAGGTGTCGGTGAGATGGAAGTCGAGCGGCGGCGAGGCGATGAGGACCCCCGTCATTCCGCCCAGCAGGAACGTCACCAGGAAGCCGATCGACCAGAGCATCGGCGTCTCGAAGGACAGCGAGCCCTGCCACATCGTGCCGATCCAGTTGAAGAACTTCACTCCGGTAGGAACCGCGATGAAGAACGACATCAGTGAGAAGAAGGGGAGCAGTACCGCGCCCGTGGCGAACATGTGGTGGGCCCAGACCGTGGCGGAGAGCCCGGTGATGGCCATGGTGGCGCCGATGAGGCCGAAGTAGCCGAAGAGCGGCCGCCGGCTGAAGACGGGGATGATCTCCGTGACCACCCCGAAGAACGGCAGCGCGACGATGTACACCTCCGGGTGACCGAAGAACCAGAACAGGTGCTGCCACAACAGAGCGCCCCCGTTGGCCGCGTCGAAGACGTGCGCGCCGAACTTCCGGTCGGCTTCGAGGGCGAACAGAGCACCCGTCAGGACCGGGAACGCGAAGAGTGCCAGGATCGAGGTGAACAGCACGTTCCAGGTGAACAGGGGCATCCGGAAGACGGTCATGCCGGGTGCGCGCAGACAGACGATGGTGGTGATGAAGTTGACTGAGCCGAGAATGGTGCTCAACCCCGCCACGATCAGCCCTATGGTCCACAGGTCGCCGCCCAGCCCCGGGGTGTACTCTGATCTGTTCAGCGGTGCGTAGGCGAACCAGCCGAACCCGGCGGCCCCCTCGGGGGTGAGGAAGCTGCCGACCACGATCAGGCCGCCGAAGAGGAAGGCCCAGTAGGTGAAGGCGTTGAGGCGTGGGAAGGCCACGTCCGGCGCCCCGATCTGGAGCGGCATGATGGCGTTCGCGAAACCGGTGAAGGTCGGAGTGGCGAACAGCAGCATCATGATGGTGCCGTGAATGGTGAACAGCTCGTTGTACTGCTGCCGGGTCACCAACTGGAGGCCCGGTCTGGCGAGCTCGGCGCGCATGACCATCGCGAAGAGACCGGCCAACAGGAAGAACGCGAACGCGGTGACCAGGTACATGTTCCCGATCACCTTGTGGTCGGTGGTCGTCAGGTAGCGGAGCATCGCCTTGCCGAGCCGCAACCGCCGCTCCTCGGGCGAGGGCCGTTCCGCCTCTTCGTCCGTCACAGCGTCCTCCGTCTCCACCGGCTGACCTCCAACTGCCTGTCGAAGTGAGCGCCCCCTCGGTTCCTTCTCCTGATTCAGCGTCAGCTTTTGCACGCCCGGGCGCGGTTCGGCGCGGTTCCGGACGGGGCGACGCCGGGAGACCCTCGTCCCACGGGGCTCTTCCGTCCCGGTCCGGTCCGCACGGTCTGCGGCGGCCGGACCGGGGCGCAATCGGCGAAGAAGGCGGGGAGGGGCGGCGGCGCTCCGCCCACGCCGATCGAGGTGGCGAGGTCACCCGGACGCCCGGGAGGCCGTTCGCCATGCCCGGGGGCTCAGGAGAAGCGTGAGGCCAGCCGCTGGTAGAGGCCGGGTGCCGCCCCGTGCAACCGCGCCGGTAGGCGCAGCCACGCGGGCACGAACAGTTCCCTGTGCCGCCCCGCGACCGCCCGCTCGATGGCCTCCGCGACCCGCTCGGGAGAGACCGGTCGGGGCCGGCTGCGCTGGTAGGGGGTGCCGCGGCGGGCGAAGAAGGGGGTGTCGACGGCTCCGGGCAGGACGACGGAGACATGCACTCCGTGCCCTTGCAGTTCGTACCGGAGGCTGTCGGCGAAGGTGCAGAGCGCGGCCTTGGTGGCCGAGTACACCGCCTCACCGCGGACGCCCACCGAACCCGCGATCGACGCGACCAGCACCACATGGCCGCGGCCCCTGCCGACCATCCCCGGCAGGAGGGCACGCACCAGGTGCATGGTGCCGGAGACGTTGACGGCCACCAACTGCTCCAGCTCCGCCGGTGGTATGTCGACGAAGCTCCCGGCCCAGCCGACTCCGGCACCGGCCACCAGCAGGTCCACCCGGCCGGTCCCGGCGACCGCCTGCTCGGCCAGGGCCGGCCCGCCCTCCGCCGTGCCCAGGTCGACCGCCAGCGGCTGTCCACCGGTGAGGTGGGCGACCTCGCTGAGACGCTGCCGGTCGCAGCCGTTGAGCAGCAGTCGCCATTGGCCCGAGGCGGCGAGCCGGGAGGCCACCGCCGCGCCGATGCCCGAGGACGCCCCGGTGACCAGCGCCACCGGGAGCGTCTCGGAGGGGCTCTCGACCGAGGTCGGGGCCGGTGCCGCTTCCGGCGGTCCGGCGGGGAGCGGTCCGGCGGCGGCATCCGGTTCCCGGGGGGCGTGGTCCCGCACGGCCATGGATGTTCCTCCCGGGACGATGAGATCACTGAGGATAAATGGAACATAGCACTCATATTTCCTGGAGTGCTCGACCCTGCCGCGATCGTCGTTGCGCAACCCCGGGAGCGCGCCGTCCCGGCATGCCTCGCCGGCCTCGCGGAGCCCCCGGCGGCCCTTCCCGCACTGCGATATCAGCGCGGGCGGGGCCGGTGCTCCCGGATGCACGCGGGCGCCGTATTCACGGATCCGTGGCCGCCGTCCGTGCCGCACGGATCAGCCTGGCCGTGTCGCCCGCGAAGACGGAGCAGGCGGCGGTCAGCAGCCGCTCCCGGGCGGGGCCCGGTGAGGCCAGGTCGCGGACCGAGGTGAGGAGTTCGCGTGGGTCCCGGGCGTACGCTGAGACGCCCGCAGCCGCCATCTCGTACACCCCTTCCGCGCCGTGGCCGGGAAGCGGGCGGTAGCCGATGACCGGCAGCCCGGAGGCGAGTGCCTGCACCGCGGTCTGCCCCGCGGCGTTGTCGACCAGGGCACACGCCGACGCCATGAGCTCCGGAAGGTCGTTCACCCAGCCGAGCGCCAGCACACCCGGCCGCCGGGCGGCCGTCCGCAGCAGCCGGCGGTCGCGCCCGCACAGCAGCACCGGGAGGAAACCGGCGCCGGCGAGCAGTTCGGCCGAGGGCAGCAGCCCCGAGCCGGTGCCCCAGGCCCCGGCGGAGATCAGGACGGGGGGCTTGCCCGGAGCCAGGCCGGACAGCACCTCGCGCCAGCTCGACCGCGATCCGGACTCGGGGCGGTGGGCTCCCCGGAACTCCGCGGACACCACCGGGCCCGGCGCCGCGGCGGGGCGCCCGGTGCCTTCCCGGGCCCGCGCCGCCGCCGCCTCGGTGACGCAGAGGTGGAGGTCGTTGCCCGGATGGAGCCACTGCCGGTGCGCCGCGAAGTCGGTGATGACCACCGTGCTGGGGACCTGCAACCTGCCGCGCTGCCGTAGCCTTCCGGTGACCTGGGCCGCGAGGTGGAAGGTCGACACCACGGCGTCCGGCCGCCACCGCTCCACCTCGGCCATCAGCCGCCGCCCCGCCAGCGCGGCCAGCGGGGCGCTGTCCGGATGGGGCGAGCCGACGAAGAAGGCGGCGTACACCGCAGAGTAGAGCGAGGGCAGATGCCGGATCGACGCCCGGTACCCGCCGCGCAGCGCCGCGCCGACGCCCGCCGGGAGCAGGGCGAGCACATCCCGGCGCGCGGCCCGGTGGCCGTCGCGCCGCAGGCGGCGGGCCAGCTCGTCGGCCACCGCGTCGTGGCCGGCCCCCATGCTGGCGCTGATGATCAGGAAACGGCGCTCCATCGGACTCCCGGCGCTCGGTCTCGCCCGCCCTGGCCGATCGGATAATGTGCGCATAATTTACCAAATACTATATAGGTTGCTAAATGGTGCGAAGCGGTGGCGGAGAGCGGATGGTGAAACGCCTCCACGGTGACGGGAACTCCGCGCATCTCCGATGAACTGGGAGGGGTATGTGGTTGCGTGGCGGAGCCAGGCAATCCGGCCTTGGCTGTCGGTGGGCGGTGACGTTCCCCCGTTGCCCCCGCCCTCGGTGCGCGGGCCCGGCAGGGCGGGCGCGGGGCCACCGTGGCCGGGGGAATCGGTGCCGGGGTGATCGTACTCGCGCTCACGCTCGCACTCCTCGCCGCACTCGGCAACGCCGCGGCCTCCGTCCTGCAGCGCCGCAGCGCGGCGACCGCCCCGCTCGGCTCCTCCGGACGCAGACTGTCCTGGCTGATCGGGCTGGTGCGCCGACCGCTCTGGTTGCTCGGAGCCGCCGCGCTGGCCGTGTCGGGCCTGTTCCAGGCGGTGGCGCTGGCGGCGGCCCCGCTCGCCATCGTGCAGCCCGTGATGACCACCGAACTGTTGTTCACTCTGCTGGTCGGCAGTTTCGTCTTCCGGCGGCCACCGGACCGACGCACCCGCTGGTCCTTCCTGGCCATGGCCGTCGGACTGGCGGCCTTCCTCGGGCTGGCCGCCCCCAGCGGGAGCGCCGACTCGGCCAAGGCGAGCCACTGGGTGATGGTCGGGCCGCCGGCGGTGGTGGTCGTCGTCCTCCTGGTCCTGATCGCGCGGCATCTGAAGCCCGCGGGACGGGCCGCCGTGCTCGGCGCGGCCACGGCCATCGGCTTCGCCTTCACGGCGGCGCTGGTCAAGGACGCGATCGGGAACCTCGCACAGGGCCTGGTCGGCGTGGTGACGAGCTGGCAGCTCTACACCGCGCTGGGCATCGGCCTGGTCAGCTTCGTCCTGCTGCAGACCGCGCTGCGGGCCGGCCCCCTGGTGGCCTCCCAGCCGGCGCTGACACTCGGGGACTCCCTGCTCAGCGTGTTCCTCGGCGTGTTGCTGTTCGGGGAGCGCATCGTGTTGGGCGTCCGGATGCTGCCCGAGGCGGCGGCGCTGGTCCTGCTCGTTCTCGGCAGCGTCGGGCTGGCCCGGTCACCTCTCGTTTCCGGCACGGAAGGACAGGAGGGAAAGTCATGGTGAGCACGGTGCGCCACCCGGGGCCCACAGCCGGCGCCCCACACGGCGGACGCTCCCGGCGACGGACCGCCGGCGGCGCCCTCGCCGGAGTCGCACTGACCACCGCGGCCTGGCACATCGGCCCCGCCGTCACCTGGCTGCCGGCCTTCCGCAGGGTGCTGACCCCCTCCCTGGACGGCCGGGGCCACCCCGGCCATGTGGCGCTCACCTTCGACGACGGCCCGGATCCGGACAGCACGCCGTACTTCCTGCAGATGCTGGAGCAACTCTCGGTACGGGCCACCTTCTTCCTGCTCGGCAGCGCTCTGGAACGCCACCCCGACCTCGGACGCGCCCTGCTGGCCGGCGGACACGAACTCGCCGTGCACGGCTGGGACCACGAACGCCCCTGGCGGCCCGCACCCCGACGGGACGCTCAGGAGATCGCGCGAGCGGTCGCCGTCGTGGAGCGGATCAGCGGTGGTCGCCCGATCTGGTACCGGCCGCCCTACGGCATCCTCACCGCCGGCCGGTGGAGCGCCGCCCGGCGGTCCGGGCTCCGGCCGGTGCTCTGGTCGGCCTGGGGGCATGACTGGACGCAGCGCGCCGACCCGGTGTCCGTGCTCTCCGAGGTGCTCGCCGGGGTGCGCGGCGGATCGACCGTGCTGCTGCATGATTCCGACCGGGTGAGCGCCCCCGGGTCCTGGCGCGCGGCCCTCGGTGCGCTGCCCGGGCTGGTGCACGCCTGCCACGCGTCCGGGCTCACGGTCGGCCCGCTGGACGAACACGGCGTGGGCGTCCGGCGGCCCCGCGGGGCGCGGGCCCGCTGGCGGGCAGCCGCCGAGGTGGCCGGCCTCCGGAGCGGTGGTGCGACGGAGACCGTCCGGCGGACGACACAGCCCGCCGACGCCCGCGGTGCGTAGCGGCCACCGCGATCGGACGCGGCGGCGCTCCGCCCCCGGAACTGGATGAGCCGGGCATCGAACTCCCTTGCGAGCCGCCCCCGGCCCGACCGGAGCGGTTGCGGACCGGGGGAGGGGTACTCGGAGCGGCACGTCGTCCGGCCCTGCCCCGGCCGCCGAGGGGCAGCCGCAGGGAGGACGGGGAAGCCTGCCGCTGTCCGGGCAAGAGGAGAGTCCGGGGAAGCCGCGCTCCGCCGTACCGCCCGGTGCTGGGCGGTCGCCCCACCGGGCCTCCTTGCGGAGGCTCCGCCCGGGTGGCCCCCCGTCACGGGCGGCCCCGAGGCCCCGGACGTCCGACCGACGAAGGGAAGTGAGTGGTGTGGCTGATCGGAGGGAAAGCGGCGCGGTCGGCAGTGGAGTCGGCGACATCGGTCGTCGGGTCACCCTGCGGCGCCAAGAGCTGGGGCTGAGTGTCGAGGAGACCGCATCCCGCGCCGGGACGGCCCCCGGTTACCTGCGCTACCTGGAGAGCCAACCCTGTGCGGCCCCCGGGCCGGGCTTGCTCTTCCGGCTGGCGGAGGCGTTGGAGACCTCGGTGAACCAGCTGCGGGGCGGGCAGGTCGACCTCCCGGAAGGGATGGGCCGCGCCGCACGCCGCCCGGAGCTGGTCGAGTTGGACACGGAGGAGTGCCGGGCGCGACTCTCCACGCACGGAGTCGGTCGGGTGGCCGTCTCACTCCCCGAGGGGCCGGTCATCATCCCGGTCAACTACAGCATGGTCGACGACGCCGTGGTCTTCGCGACAGCGCCCGGCTCCCCGGCCGCCGTACCCGCGGGTACCGAGGCCGCCTTCGAGGTCGACCGGATCGACGAGGCGATGAGCGAGGGCTGGAGCGTGCTCGTCGTCGGCCACGCCGAGCACGTCACCGACCCGGAGGCGGTACGGAGGCTGGCTGCCGCCGTCTACAGCGGACCCTGGGCCGGGGGCACCCGCGACCTGTGGCTGCGCATCCTTCCCGAGCGCCTCACCGGGCGCCGCATCCTCAGCCGCTGAGCTCAGCACATCCGCGCCGGGGGCACATCCTCGTCGGCTCAGTACGGAACGGGAGCCCCGCGCGGGCGTGCCGCGACCCCCGGTGGTGCGCCCTCGATCGGGCTCGACCACCAGGGGTGTCGGGGCGACGGCACTCAGTCCCGGAAGCGTTCCGACCACTGCGGCTCCAGCGAGGCCCACTCGGCCTCCCAACGCGCATACCTCCTGCGGTTCAGCACGTAACGCACCGCCAGTCGGGAGGCGAGCACCGAGGTGCCGATGGCCGCACCGGTCATCGCGCCGGCCATCCAGCCTGCGCCGACCGCCGCGGTCGAGGTGGTGGGCGGACTCGTCACCGAACCACGGTGGTCCACCCAGATCCGCACGGTCGATCCCTCGTTCGATCCGGGAGCCACTCGGGCGGTACCCAGCCGCTTGGTGCCGTCCTTCTCGGACCAGCGCACCGGAGCCTTCTGTGAGCTCGCGGCCTCCTTGTCGTGTGTCGTGGCACTGGCGTCGGCGGTGAGCCGGGCGTTGACCTGGTGACGCTCGGCCGACTCGCTGTGCACGACCCGCATCTCCGAGGCGTGTACCGCGAACCCCACCCGTAGCGACAGCACCGGCAGCGCGACCAGCAGCACCAGCAGCAGGAAGACGCCGAACCAGGACTCGAGCCGGTCGGAGCGGCGCCGCAGTGGGTTACCGCTCCTGGGAGCGTGTGCATGGTCGAAGGGGTTGGGCCCCGGCATGGGCCACGGACCCTGTGCACTCATGGTCTGGCCTCCCACTCTCATCGAGCAGGGAAGGAACGGACTGATCTCACGCAGTCCGGGTTCTCGCCCCGGGGGGAGCGAAACCACAGCCACGGGGTCGGTCGAACAACCGAGTGGCTCGCGGTGTCCGATCGCCGGTCAACGAGGGGGTCGGAGCGCATGGGAAGCTGCCTGAAAACGTGGCAGGGAGAGCGCCGGCGCTCCCCATCGGACCGGGGGAACAGCAGGAGTCCGGGGCCACCCGCAGGGGGGTGGCCCGCCGCCACATGAGCGGCAGCGGCTGGGGTACTCGACATGGCCGGAAGCAGCCCTGACCGGCGGGACCGGAGAGGCAGGAGGTCGCAACCATGCTCCGACCGATCACCGCCGGGGTGGACGGGACCCGGCAGAGCCTCGCCGCCGCCGACTGGGGTGCCAGGGAGTCCCTCCGCCGCGAGGTCCCCCTCCGACTTGTGCACGCCTGGTACCGACAGCCCGACCAGCCCGCTCCTCCGGTCGCCGGACAGGGCCGGCGGCGCTGGGCACAGCGGGTACTCGAGGAAGCGGAGAGCACCGTACGGGGGCGCCATCCCCGCCTGGAGGTGATCGTCGACCAGGTCGCGGAGTCGCCGGCGACGGCCCTCGTGCAGGCGGCGGCCCAGGGAGAACTGCTCGCCCTGGGGTCCCGGGGCCTCGGCGGCCTCACCGGGTTCCTCACCGGCTCGGTATCGCTGGCCACGGTCGTCCGGGCGGTCAGGCCGGTGGTGCTGGTCCGTCCGGACGGGGGAGAGGCCGGCGACCACGTACCGGACGCGGACGGCGATCGCTCCACCAGAACCCCCAGCCGGGAGGTGGTGCTGGGCCTGGACCCGAGGCGGCCGCAGGACGAGCCGCTCGAGTTCGCCTTCACGGCCGCCGCCTGCCGCAGCGCCCCCCTGCGCATCGTGCACACCTGGACCTTCCCCGCCACCGCGGAGGCCGGCACCACCGACCGGGAGGGCGCCGAGCGAAGGGAGGAGGAGAAGCGCTTCTTCTCAGCCGCCACCCGGCCCTGGCGAACCAGGTTCCCGGACGTCCCCGTCACGGAGGACCTGCTGGTGGGCCATGCTGGTGAGCATCTGGTCCGATCGGCCACCGGAGCCGGACTGGTGGTGGTCGGTCGCCGGACCCGGCACCCCGTCGACGGCCCGCAGATGGGGCCGGTGGCCCATGCCGTACTCCACCACGTCGCCTGCCCGGTCGCGGTGGTGCCCAGTGGCTGACGTGCCGACAGCCGACCCGAATCCGAAGGAGGACCGCCCAGATGACGGACGAACGCTTGGAGAGCCTCTTCGGCACGAGCGAACGCGGCGTGCTCGTCACTCTCAAGCACGACGGGCGCCCGCAACTGTCCAACGTGGCGCACACCTGGGACGCCGAACGCCGGCTGATCCGGATAAGCGTCACCGAGAGCCGTGTGAAGACGCGCAACCTCCGGCGCGATCCCCGGGCCAGCTACTACGTGACCACCCCCGATCTCTGGGCCTACGTGGTGGCCGAAGGCACCGCCCAGGTCGGACCGGTGGCGACGGACCCGCACGGCGCCGTGGTCGACGAACTGGTCGAGATCTACCGGCTCATCCAGGGGGAGCACCCGGACTGGGAGGAGTTCCGGGCCGCCATGGTCGCCGACCACCGCCTGGTCATCACCTTGCCGGTGGACCGGACCTACGGCTGGTCGCGGAGCTGATCGGGGGGGCTGGCCGCCTACCGCCGCAACCTCGGGCACGTATCGCCTGGGGAGTGGCCCGGCGGCTGACCGAGACCGCGGCCGGTGGTCGGCAGACGGCTTCGGCCGCGGTGCGCCGACCCGTCGGCAGGTCGAAGATCCGTGGTCCGGCCGTCCGCCGGAGGCAGCAGGCCGGGTGCCGCGGACGACCGGGGAACGAACCGGTGAGGCTGCTCCGGCTCAGCCCTTCGTGGCACCCGAGGCGATCCCGCGCACGAGTGAGCCCTGCAGGCAGAGGTAGACGACCAGGCTGGGCAGCAGGGCGATGAGCGCCCCGGTCAGCACCACCCCGGAGCCCACCTCGATGTCGGTGCGCAGCACCGAGAGCGCCACCGTCACGGTGTAGTCGCTCGGATCGTTGGCCGCGATCAGCGGCAGCAGGTACTGGTCCCAGATCATGATGAAGCCGAAGATGCCGATGACCCCGAGGGCCGGACGGCAGAGCGGCAGCACGATCTGCCACAGCAGCCGGAACTCCCCGACCCCGTCGAGACGGGCGGCCTCCTCGATCTCCAGGGGGATCTCCTTCATGAACTCGGCCATCACCAGGACGGAGAAACCCCAGGCCCCGACCGGCAGGATGACGCCGAAGACGGTGCCCTTGAGGCTGAGGCCGAGTACCGGAAGCTCGCCGATGACCAGTGACAGGGGGATCGCGATGACCTCTTCGGGCAGCATCATGGTGAGCAGGAAGGCCATCATGACCAGCGTCTGGCCGCGGAACCTGCGCCGGGCGAGCGCGTAGGCGGCCATGACGGAGACCGTCATCTGGAGCAGCAGGCCCCCGCCGGCGATGACCAGGGAGTTGGCGAAGTAGCTCCAGATCCCGCGCTCGCTCGCGACGGCGAAGTTCCGCAGCGTCGCCTCGTGCGGGAAGAGGGAGAGCTGCGCGGAGCGTGCGGCGTGGTCGAAGGCCCCGCTGAGGATCACGACGAAGGGCGCCGCGAAGACGAAGAGGGCGACGGCGCACAGCAGCACCCGCAGGGCGAGGGCCGGGCCGGGTTTGGCGGACCAGCCCAGGGCCGTGTCGAAGCGGCTGTCCACGGCCACCGGGCGGTCGAGCGTGTTCACCGGCTTCACAGGTCGGCCTTCCGACGGAACGCGTTGACCGTCACCGTCAACACCAGCGTGGTGGCGAGCAGCAGGACGGAGGCGGCCGAGGCGACCCCGATGTCGTTGCGCTCGAAGCCGAGGGAGAAGACGCGGGTCATCCAGACTTCGGTGGAACCGGCGGGCCCGCCGCCGGTGAGCACGTACACCTCGGTGAAGGTGCGCAGGCTGCGGATGGCGGCGAGAGTGAGCACGATGGCCAGCGCGGGACGGAGAGCCGGGAGGGTGATGTACCGGAGCCGCTGCCGGACGGACACCCCGTCCACCGCCGCCGCCTCGTAGAGCGTGCGGTCCACCCCGGCCAGGCCGGCGAGGATGATGACCATGTTGTAGGGAGCGCCGATCCAGACTCCGACGCCCATCACCGACCACAGAGCGCTGTCCGGGCTGTCGAGGAACGGCAGCGGTCCGATGCCCACCACGCCCAGGAGCGAGTTCAGGAACCCCTCGCTGCCGGGCGAGTAGAGCATCCGCCAGATCTCCCCGACCACCGCGGTGGCGGTGACCACCGGCAGGAAGAGAGCGGTGCGGAGGAGCCAGAGGGAGCGGGCCTGCCCTTCCACCAGCAGGGCGAGCAGGAAACCGAGAAGCAGCGCGCCCAGGGTCTGCCCCACGCCCAGCACCACGGTGTGTGAAAGCGCTTCGCGGAACCGCTGGTCGCCCAGGACGGTGCGGTAGTTCTCCAGTCCGACCCACCGGTCGCCCAGGAAGGGCTGCACCTCATAGAGGCTGAGTCGGATCCCCTTCACCATCGGGATGAACTTGAAGAGGAGCGCCAGCAGCAGCCCCGGGGCGAGGAAGGCCCACGGCGTCCACGAGCGCCGGGCGCTTCGGCGCTCTCGCCTACCCGGTCCGACCCGCTCGGCGGGCCGGACCGGCTGGGAGTCGACGGCGGGTGCGGTCACTTCAGCAGGTCCTGGGCCCGGAGTTCGGCGGCCACCTCTTCGTCGAGCTTCCGCAACGCCGCCGGCACATCGCTGCCGCAGTCGGCGAAGACCCGGTTGAGACCTTCGGCCACGGTCTGTTTGACGGGGGTGAAGTCGATGTCCGAGGGGAAGGTCCGGGAACTCTCGTCGTAGGCCTGCTGGACCGTCTTCCAACGGTCGTCGCCCAGGACCTCCGCCGCGTCCAGTTTCCTGTTGACCGGCAGTCGGACCACCGGCTGGTTGGTGCTCTTCATCCCGAGCCGCTGCGCCTCGGGGGTGATGAGGAACTCGGCGAGCTTCTTCGCGGCCTCGGTCTTCTGCGAACCCGCCCCGAAATAGATGTTCTCGCCCTCGGCGAGGGTGGTGGTGCCGGCCGGACCGCGAGGGGGGAGGATGACCTCGTAGGTCTCCTTACCCGGCTTGTGGTCGTACGGAATGATGTAGTAAGGGCCGGTGTGGTATATCCCGGCGGCGTTCTCCTGGAACTGCAGGGCGTTGGCGGTGGTCGCCGTGAGGGCTCCCGGCTGGACGTTCCCCTTGGTGCAGAACTGCTCCTTGATCCACTCCACGGCCTTGCGGGTGCCCGGTGAGTCGACGGCGGGCCGGTACTTCCCATCCCCCGCCTGCTCGATGAAGTCGCCGCCGCCCTGCCAGACGTACGAGGACGCCCACCAGGCGAGGTAGCCGCGGTCGGTGCTGCCCGGCACCACCATGCCGTAGGTGTCGTCCTTGCCGTTGCCGTCCGGATCCCGGGTGGCGAAGGCGTGGGCCAACTCGGTGAGGTCTTCCCAGGTCTTCGGCAGCGGAAGCCCGACCTTCTCGCGCCAGTCCTTGCGGATGAGGGTGACGAAGGCCTGTCGGGAGAAGGGCACACCGTAGTGCTTGCCGTCGAGGCCCCGGGTCACGTCCCAGTTCGCCCGGGAGATGTCCTGATGGCCCGCCACCGACGCGGGGTCGACCGGCAGGACCAGACCCTGGGACTGGTAGGTCCCCAGAGAGGCGCTGTCGTTGATCAGCACGTCCGGCAGGTTCTTGCTGGAGGCGCGGGACTGGAGCTGTTTGTCGAACTCCAGGACGGGCTGGTAGTTGACCTTGATCCCGGTCTTCTCGGTGAAGGCGGCGAAGATCTTCTTGTAGGTGGCGGCCGGATCGGGGGCGCTCCGGGTCCAGACCTCCAGGGGGGCTTTGGAGGCGTCGGCGGAGCCACCGTCGGAGCCGCATCCGCTGACGGCTGCGATGAGTGCCCCGGAGGTCAGCAGGGCCGCCGTGACACGGGCCGTGGAGATTCTCGACATGACCTTCCGTTCATCAGCGTGAATGACCTTCAGTGATGTAAACCGGTGGCGGGAACACTAGGAGCCGCTCGAAGGCCCGTCAAGGCTGCGGGAGCGAAGCCCTTTCCAGCCGGACCAGCCCGGCTGGGCATGGCTGTTCGGGCTCCCGGCCCCCGTCGGACGCCGGGATCTGGGGGCCTGCCCGGGGGTGTGTCCACGCACCTGGCCATCCGGAGTTCCCGGACGGGAAGGGCGAGCGGAAGCGGGCTGCGGCGGCCGGTCGGCGCGGGCGAGCGGCTCAGCGGCCCACCCCGCCTGCCGCACTCGACGCGCCGTCACCACAGGTCCGCAGTATCTTTCCCACCATGGACTGCAGCGATGTGGTCGGCCTAGCCCCGCCGCCCGTGGCGGTGGCAGCGGAGCCCGCCCGCTCGCCTCGGAGCGACCCCCGGCCGCGGCCGGGGGAGTGGCGCACCGGTCACCGCCCGCGGCCGGACCGCCGTGAGTGAAGCCGGGGCCCGGCACCGGCACCCACCCTCCGTCCCAAGGAGAAACGATGGCAACGCCCGAGCGTTCCAGAGCCACGGGGCCGCAGCACGCGCCGCTCACCGAGACGGCGCGGCGCCGCCTGGAAGAGGAACGGGAACTGCTACACGAACAGCGGCGGGACCTCGCCGACAGCATGGGGGCGGTGGGAGCGGACCCGCTGGGCGACACCGGAGACCAGTCGCAGGCGATCGAGAACCGTGACCGGCTCCGGCGGTTCGACGACCGCATCGCCGAGATCGACGACCGGCTCGCGAACAGCGGCACCGCCGAACCCCCGACCTCCGACTTCGTGGCCGTCGGCTCCACCGTGACCCTGGAGTACGAGGACGGGGGGCGCGCCACCCTCCGCATCGGGGATATCGCCGAGGAGAGCGGGAACGGCGATGTCATCACCCCGGGCAGCCCGCTCGGCCGGGCGCTCATCGGACGGGCGACCGGGGACAGCATCACCTACGACGCCCCCGAGGGGAAGCTCCGGGCCACGCTGGTGGAGCTCTCCGCGGGGAGCTGACCGGGACGGGCCGAACGGTCGGGCCCGGAGCTGTTCGCCGCGTCGTCCCGGTTTCGCTCCCCTGAGGCTGCGCCGTGGCGGCGGACGCCCTAAGGGTTGTCCCGCAATCCCCGGTGGGCGCACGACGACAGCTACGGCACCTCGCCGCGTTGTCGGAACATCCTGATACGCCCAGTATCGGGACGTCCCTCCGCCTTGCGATGTACCGCATCTGCCGTCGTGCGCTGATCCACCGGGGATTACGGGACAACCCTTAAGTGCCGTCCATGGTGATGACCACTTTGACGTCCTCCGCTCGGTGTTCGAAGGCCTCAGGCGCCCGGCCCAGCGGAACCCGGCGGGTGATGAGCCGGTCGAGCCATCCCTGGTCCGCGCGGCCGAGCGACTCCACGGCCTTCCGGTAGTGACGGAGATTGGCGTTGACCGACCCGACCACCGCGTCGTTGCCGAGGACCATGTCCCGGTTCAACGCGCCGGCGTCGACGGGCAGCCGGCCGCCCGTGGCGGAGACCCCGGTGAGGCAGACGATGCCGTAGTTCGACACCCCGGAGAACGACTCCATGATGAGCCGGCCGGCACCGGTCGCCTCGATGACGATGTCCGGTTCGACGCGGGAGAGCGCGTCGTCGATGTCCTCGCAGTGGTAGGCGGCTCCCAGGTCGTGCACCAGTTCGGGCTTGGGGCCCTCGGTCACCTGGTCCAGAACATGCACCTCGAGCCCGCGCTCAAGCCCGAGGAGCGCGGCCAGCAGGCCGATCGGTCCGGCACCGGTCACCAATGCCCGTCGAGGCTCGAACCAGGCGCGGGCGCCCACCCGCTCCACCTGCTCCCAGGCCTTCGCCACCACGCTGGTCGGCTCCAACAGCACCCCGACCTGTTCCAGCTCGGACGGCAGCGGCACCGCGTAATCCGACTCCACGCACCAGGTCTGGGCCGCGTACCCGTCCAGGCCGCTGATGCCCCGCTCGGTGAAGCGACCGTTGCGGCACATGTCGAACTCACCGTGCGCACAGGCCCCGCAGGGCACCGGGTCCGGCCGGCGGACGACCCCCACCACGAGGTCGCCGGAAGCGAAGCCGCTGCCGGCGGGGGCGCGCCGGACCCGCCCGAGGGACTCGTGTCCCAGCACCAGCCGCTCGTGCCCGGGTGGCGCCGCGCCGTAGTCGCCGGCGAGGATCTCCTTGTCCGTACCGCACACCCCGACGGCCACCGCGTCGACCAGCAGTTCCCCGTCACCGGGCTGGGGCTCCGGCAGTTCTCGGACCTCCAGGGTGTCCGGCCGGAGCGGCTGGACGGTCAGTGCCCGCATCATCCTCTCCTCCCGTTCCGCCCGCGCCGGTGTGGCCGCCGACCGCCGGCACCCGAGCGGCTCGGCTGCACGCGACGGCGGTCGGCGAGCCGTTCGGCAGCGCCCGGGTCCCCGGCAGCGGAGTCGGGCAAACCGGGGCCGGTGGCCGGTTACCTCGCGGGCGAGGGGGCACTCGCGGTGCCATGAGCGAGAAGAACGAGAGCGTGGTGCGGGCCCTGCTCGACGATCACGGCCGGACCTACGCCCAGGAGGCCGGCATCCGCCTGCGGGACACCCCCGCGCCCCTCTACCAGCTGCTGGTCCTCTCCCTGCTGCTCTCGGCGCGGATCAAGGCGGAGATCGCGGTCGCCACCGCGCGTGCGCTCTTCGACGCGGGTATGCACACGCCGCAGGGCATGGCGGACGCGACCTGGCAGCAGCGGGTGGACGCCCTGGGCGTCGGCGGGTACCGCAGGTACGACGAGCGGACCGCGACCCAGCTGGGACAGGGCGCCGAACTCCTGCTCCGGGACTACCGGGGCGACCTCAGAAGGCTGCGTGACGGAGCAAGGACCGCCGAGCGGCTCCAGGAGTTCCCCGGGATCGGGCCGACCGGAGCGGACATCTTCCTCCGGGAGGTGCAGGGGATCTGGCCCGAGTTCCGGCCCCGTATCGACGGGAAGGCGCTGCAGGGCGCCGAGCGCCTCGGACTGCCGAAGAGCTCACGTTCCCTCGCCGGCCTGGTCTCCGACGAGGAACTGCCGCAGTTGGCGGCCGGTCTGGTGCGTGCGGCGCTGCACAAGGAGATCGTGGCGGAGGTGCGGCCCGGGCGGCGGTGAGCCGCCGCGGGCCGGGCGGGAGTACGGCGGCCCGACGAGCCGGCTCACCGCCGCCCCGCCCTCTTCTCGCCGTCGCGGCCGCGGTCAGTGGCCGTCTCCCGGAACAGAGCCGTCCCGCTCGGTCACGTAGAAGGTCCCCGCCATGCCCATGTCGGCGTGGGACTGCACATGGCAGTGGTACATCCAGGCCCCGGCCCCCACCCGCTCACCGGCGATGATCTGGAACCCGAAGGAGTCCGCCGGCCCGGTGATCTTGTTGTCGATCACCCGGCTCGGGTCGTTCTCCCCCTCCAGCAGACCGGTCCGGTTGTCCGCCCAACGATGACCGTGCATATGGAACGTGTGGTAGTACTCGCCGTGCGTGATGGAGATGATCTCGACCCGCTCTCCGATCCGTGCGGTGAAGTCGTACGGGTCGTCGGGCTCGCGGTTGTTGATCGTCATGTCGTTGAAGACGATGGTGAACTGCTTGTCCGGCAGGACGTCCCCCTCCCGACGGACGATCACCGGACCGTAGAGGCCCTGCCGGATGCCACCGGTGCCGTGGTCCGTGCCCACGACATGGTCGTGGTAGTGCCAGTAGCCCGCGCTGCCGGCCTCCCAGGTGCCGTCCTTCCGCCGCCCGGGGCGGTGGGTGCGCCAGGTGTACGTCCGCCGCTCGCCCGGCTCGACGACGGAGTCGGACATCCGCGTCCCGTCACTGGTGATCTCGTAGTCCAGCCCGTGCACATGCAGGCTCGCGGTGACGTCCAGCAGATTGACCAGTTCGATGTGGAGCGTGTCGCCCTCGTACATCTCGATCGGCGGCCCGGGCACGCTGGCCTCTCCCGGCTTCAGGCCGTAGCCGAGCCGTCCGTCGGAGAGCTTCTCCGCGTACAGGGTCAGGTAGCGGACCTCGTCCGAAGCACCGGCGCGTGCCGCTGAGGCGGTTCTCGGCGCGGCGACGGCGGACGGGGCCAGTGCCGTCGGCAGCAGCGCGGCCGCCGCGCCGCCGGCGAACGATCTCCGGGAGAAGCCGCGCCGAGAATTCCCTGGTTCTGTCCCGCTCATCGTTCTCCAATCCGTGACGGATCTTCGACGCCTGGAGAGCTCCGCACCGAAGGGGGCCCGAACGGGCGACCACGGGTGCGGAGCTTTCACGGTAACGGGCCGTCCGGGAGTTCTTCTAGCTCCAGGACAAAGTTAGTTGACTCGCGGTCATAGCTATTGGCGGCTCGTTAAAAGGGGTCTAGCTTCATAACGTTGCTGTAACCGCAGAGGGGTGAGTGGAACTATGCGGATCAATCCGCAGTCAGGATCCTCGCCGAGACGAGGGTTGAGCACCGGCCGAAAGTGGAGCACAGCAGCGCTGGCCGCGACGGTGGCCCTGCTGTCAGGCGGGACCCCGGCCTCCGCCGACCCCCATGATCCCGATCCGGTGGCCGAGACGTCGGTGCGGGCCGACCCGCCCGGGAGCGACGACGTCTCCGTACTGGTCTTCCACGATGGAGACGGCCGGGACCCGGCGGCGCGGACCAGGGCCGCGATCGACGCCATCGAGGAGATCGGCGCCCAAGGACCGGCCGAGGAACGCTTCACCGTCACCGAGACCGCCGACCCCGCGATCTTCACCAGCCGGACGCTGCGCGCCTACAACGCGGTCGTCTTCCTCGCCACCGCGGGCGATGTGCTCAACAACGCCCAGGAAGACGGTTTCCGGGAGTACATCGAGAGCGGCGGCGGCTTCCTGGGCGTGCACGAGGCGGCCCGGACCGAGCCCGACTCCTCCTGGTTCACCGGCCTCATCGGCACCCGACCCGCCGACAGCCCCGAGGACGCCCAGCACGCCGTGGTCGAGGTGGGAGACCGCTCGCACCCGGCGACCAGGGACCTCCCGGTGGAGTGGAAGCGGCCGGACGTCTGGTTGAACTGGTCCCCCAACCCCTCAGGCGAGGTGCACACCGTGGCCCGGGTCCGGGAACGCGGATACCAGCCCGGTGCCGGGGCCAACGGCCCGGACCATCCGATCTCCTGGTGCCGCGACTACCGGGGTGGACGCTCCTTCTACACCGGGATGGGCGGCACCGAACGGAGCTTCGGCGAAAAGAAGTTCCGCGACCACCTCCGCGGCGCCCTGCTGTGGACCAGTCGCCTCTCCCGGGCCGACTGCCAGGCCACCATCACCGCCAACTACGAGGCGACCCGCCTCACCCGGCCGAACCAGCCGGGGCAGGCCGACCAGATCGGCGAACCCCATGGGCTGGTGGTCGCCGAGGACGGCCGGGTCTTCTACATCGGCCGCGGCGGGGGAGGCCCCGACGCACCGGTGGTCACCGACTGGGACGACCCCGATGTGGGGCTCGGCCAGGGCACCATCCACGTGTGGGACCCGGAGACGGGCAAGTCCCGGCTCGTCGGCGCGCTGGACGTCTTCGGCAACAAGGGCGGCGGCGAAGAGCTGGTCAAGGTCGAGGAAGGGCTGCTCGGCATCGAACTCGATCCGCACTTCCTCCACAACGGCTGGATCTACCTGCACTACACCCCGCACTCGCGGATCGACCGGGACGCCCGCTCGGCCGAACGCCGGGTCTCCCGGTTCACCGTGGACCCGCAGACCGGCCGGCTCGACGAGTCCTCCGAGAAGGTACTCCTCGCCTGGCCGGTACAGATCCACAGCTGCTGCCACGCGGGCGGAGGGATGGCCTGGGACTCCGAGGACAACCTCTACATCGCCACCGGCGACAACAACTCCTCCGGCTTCAGCGACGGCTACTCGGGCAACAACCCGGAGCCCAACTACAAGGGGGTGTCCTTCGCCGACGCCCGCCGCACCGCCGGCAACACCAACAACTACAACGGCAAGATCCTGCGGATCCACCCGGAGGACGACGGCACGTACAGCATCCCGGAGGGCAACCTCTTCACCGGCCAGGAGGAGGGCGGCGGCAAGACCCGGCCGGAGATCTACGTGATGGGGGTGCGCAACCCGGCCCGGATCTCCATCGACGAGAAGACCGACCTGCTCTACGCGGGCTGGGTCGGGCCGGACGCCGGCGAACCCAGCACGACCTGGGGGCCGGCCAAGTACGACACCTTCGCGGTGATCGGTAGCGCCGGCAACCAGGGCTGGCCGTACTGCATGGGCAACAAGCAGCCCTACCGGGACCGCAACCTGCCTGATCCCAGCCAGCCGCTCGACTGGTACGACTGCGACCACCTGAAGAACGAGTCCCCGAACAACGACGGCCTGGTCGACCTCCCGCCGGCCCGCTCCAACAACATCTGGTACTCCCCGCAGGGCGGGGCGCCCGACTACCCCAGGGACGGGAACGGCGTCCCCAGCTACAAGCAGGACGAGGCGGAGTACCGACTGCCCTGGCTGAAGGGCGGGGGGCAGGCCGCCATGGACGGTCCCGTCTACCGCTACGACCCCGACGGCGGCGGTGCGGACCGCTGGCCGGAGTACTGGGACGGCAAGTGGTTCGTCGGCGACCTCTACGACGACGACCAGCCGCGGCACGCGGTGGAGATGGACCCGGAGACCGTCACCCAGGGCGGGCTGCCGGTGCACGCGGAGAGTCTCAAGAAGATCGTCCCGATCGGTGAGAGCGGTATCCGCAACCTCATGGACTGGCGCTTCGGCCCGGACGGGACGCTGTACGTCCTCGACTACGGCCGGGGCTTCTTCAACTTCGACGACCACTCCGCCCTGTGGCGCGTCACCTACCGCGGCGGGCCGGCCACCCCGCTCCCCGCGGACCTGGTCGGACGGAAGCCGGTGAACGACCGATGAAGGGGACGGCGATGGGACTCCGCTATGCGCCGCGGCGCGCCGCGGCCGCGCTGGTGACCGTGCTGCTCGCCGCGCTCTGCCTGACCGCCCCGCCGGCGGCCCACGGCCAGGAGGCCGGGACGCCGGGAGCCGGCGCCGCCGAGCAGGTGCTGACCTGGACCGCCGACAACGACACCACCCGGTACAAGACCGCGCCCGAGACCGCGGTGGCCGGACCCGCCACGATCGTCTTCGAAAACAGCGAGGCGACCGGCAACACCACCGACATGCCGCACACGCTGACCTTCGTCACGACCGACCCCGAACACAACTCCGACGTCCAGCTCAACATCCTGGCCAGCCCGAGCGACTCCACGGGAGGCAGGCACACCGCCGAGGTCACGCTCAGCGCCGGCACCTACTACTACCACTGCACCATCCCCGGCCACTCCCTGATGTCCGGGGTGCTCGTGGTCACCGGTGACGGCGACGAGGACACCACCCCACCCGAGGTGTCCGCCGAGCTGACCGGCCAGAAGGACCCGGACGGCGCCTTCATCGGCGGAGCCACCATCGAACTCACCGCTTCGGACTCGGGGTCGGGGGTGGAGCGGATCGAGTACGCGTTGGACGGTGGTGAGTACGCCGGGTATTCCGCGCCGGTGTTGGTGGACGCGGTGGGGGAGCATTCGGTGGATTACCGTGCGGTGGACCGGGCGGGTAATGCCTCGGAGGTGGAGTCGGTCGGTTTCGTGGTGGTGGAGCCGCCGGCGGAGGACACGACGCCGCCGGAGGTGTCCGCTGAGGTGAGTGGTGAGCAGGATTCCGATGGTGCGTACGTGGGCGGGGCCACCGTCA
>NZ_BBZK01000006.1:0-5176 GCF_001748085.1 Streptomyces sp. TP-A0874 | reverse complement strand
CCCTGTCCGCCTCCGACACCGAATCCGGCGTCAACCGCATCCAGTACTCGCTGAACGGCGGGCCCTACCTCACCTACGAGGACCCGGTCGAGGTCAACCGCAGCGGAGAGCACCTGCTGCGCTACCGGGCGAGCGACAAGGCCGGGAACACCTCACCGCCAGCCAACCTCACCTTCACCGTGGCCGAGGCCGAACCCGCCCCCGACTGCCCGGAGTCGGACAACCGGAAGACGGTCATCGTCGGTGAGGTCCACACCGGGGTACCCAACCGCATCACCGGGAACGGTTGCACCGTCAACGAACTGATCGAGGACGAGCTGGCCTGGGACGGGCACCGGGACTTCGTGCGGCACGTCGAATCCGTCACCGACGCCCTACTGCTGGAAGGGGTCATCGACACCCGGGAGAAGGAACTCGTCGACCAGGCGGCCGACGTCTGCGACATCGGTACCCCCGGCCACACCGGCGGCTACACCACCCTCTTCGACGGCACCGACAAGTCCTTCGCCCGGTGGGAGCACGTGGGGGGCGGAGCCTTCGGCCTGAACGAGGACGGCTCCATGACCAGCAGCGGCACCGTGGAGGGCATGGGCATGCTCTGGCTGCCGGACAACGAGTACGGAGACTTCTCGCTGCGCCTGCAGTTCCGGGACGACGCGCCGGGCGACGCCCGTGCCAACAGCGGCGTCTTCGTGCGGTTCCCCTACGTCCACCACCACCCGGAGGAGTCCCGGCCGGAGTGGGTCGCCATCAAGTACGGCCACGAGATCCAGGTCTTCGACAGCGCCGACGGCGACATGTACAAGACCGGATCGGTCTACGGTTTCGACAAGGTCGGGCTGGACGACGCCGAGGTCGAGCCCAAGGGCACCTGGAACGACTACGAGATCCGGGTCGTCGACCAGCGGATCACCATCTACCGGAACGGCACCCTGCTCAACTGGTTCGACAACCACGCCGGGCTGGAGTTCAACCCGCCGCGTGACGACGACCCCGGGACCGCCGGACGGCAGCGGACCGCCGGGCACATCGGGCTGCAGACACACAGCACCTCCGATGTGATCTCCTACCGGAACATCCGCATCAAGGAGCTGTGACCGGCCCCCGCGGGCAGACAGCCCCACCACGGAGTCGCGCCGGAAGCGGGAGACCGCTTCCGGCGCGACTCCGAGTGCGGGCGCGCCGCACGGAACCGGCGGCGGCTCACCGCTCCACGATGTGCCGTTCGTTGGGGACGCAGTGCGTCATCTTCATCCCGTCGACGTCCCGCGGCGGGTTCTGGCCCAGGTTCTCCAACCGCCGACGGTCCTCGTCCGTGAGGTTCTGGTCCGGCAACGGTGCGAGACCGGCCACCTCGGGCACGCCGATGCCCAGACCCTCGGCCACCCGCTGCCCCAGCTCGTCCTCGACGAGCAGGAAGTGCCAGACCATCCGCTCCTGGACGGCCCGATCGCACTGGGCGAGCGCCGTGATGAAGTTCAGGACGAGATCGTCCTGCTCCCACTCCTCCATCAGCCGGTACCGGTAGCCCGCCTGCTGGTAGTCGTTGGTCCGGGGGATGCGCTTGCGGGTCAGCCGCCCGCGGATCTCCGGCCCCTGTTCGTCATGGGTCGGGTACTCGGCCTCCCGCAGACCACCCGTGATCGACGGCTCGTAGTTGACGCTCGGGTTCTCCGCACCACCGTCGATGTGGTAGGTCATCTGCCCGTCCCGCTGGTTGGTGTGCACCAGCCCGTGCCGGGGTTGGTTCACCGGCAACTGCAGGTAGTTCGGGCCCACCCGGTAGCGTTGGGTGTCACTGTAGGAGAACGTCCGGCCGACCAGCATCTTGTCGTCGGAGAAGTCGAGCCCGTCGACGAGCACCCCGGTGCCGAAGGAGATCTGCTCGCTCTCCGCGAAGAAGTTCTCCGGCATCCGGTCGAGCACCATCCGCCCGACCGGCAGCGCCGGGAAGTCCTGCTCCGGCCAGGTCTTCGTGTCGTCCAACGGATCGAAGTCCAGCTCCGGGTGCTCTTCGTCCTCCATCATCTGGACGACAAGCTCCCACTCGGGGAAGTCCCCTCGGCGCACGGCGTCGTAGAGGTCCTTGGTCGCGTGCCCCAACGACTGCGCCTGGACGTTCGCCGCGTCCTCCTCGGTCATGCTGCGCACACCCTGCTTGGGCATCCAGTGGTACTTCACCAGCACCGTGCGGCCCTCGGCGTTCACCCACTTGTAGGTGTTGACCCCGAACCCCTGCATATGGCGGTAGTCGGCCGGGATGCCGCGTGGGCTGAACAGGTTGACCAGCATGTGCAGGGTCTCCGGGGTCTGCGACATGAAGTCGAAGATCCGCGCCGGCTGCTGCTCGAAGGTCACCGGGTCCGGCTTGAGCGCATGGATGACGTCCGGGAACTTGATGGCGTCCCGGATGAAGAACACCGCCAGGTTGTTGCCGACCAGATCCCAGTTGCCGTCCTCGGTGTAGAACTTCACCGCGAAACCGCGCGGGTCCCGGGCGACCTCCGAGGAGTCGCGTCCGCCGATCACGGTGGAGAAGCGGACCGCGACATCCGTCCGCTTTCCACGCTCCTGGAAGAGCTTGGCCCGGGTGAAGCGGCTGATCGGCTCGTCGCCCCAGGACCCGTAGGCCTCGAAGAAGCCGTAGGCGGTGACTCCCCGGGCGTGCACCACGCGCTCGGGGATGCGCTCCCGGTCGAAGTGGCTGATCTTCTCCAGGAACTGGTAGTTCTCCAGTGTGGCCGGGCCACGTGCACCGACCGTCCGCTGGTTCTGGTTGTCGTACACGAAGTGGCCCTGCCGGTTGGTGAGCACCGGTAGGCCGTCCCCCGCTCCGGCGTCTTTGCTGGGTACGTCCGTCACAGTCCTGGGCTCCTCGCTGTCCGTCCATGGGGGCGGCGCCGCCCCGCGCGCGGCCAATGCGTTCCCCGGACGCCACCGGCGGTATCGGCGTGGAACCGGACCTCACCCGATCAACGGAACAGCTCTGACCTGATCAGGGACGCAGAGTGCTGCCGGTGTGACATACGCACCCCGATGGCACGCCCTCGACGGCGGCAGTGCTGTGCCGGGCCACGGCCGAAGCGCAGAGACTCGACCGGCCGGTCGGCGAGTACCGGTGGACGGCCCATGGATCTGAGGACACCCGCCGAGACTCCGGAGGCGCTCGCGCGACTCCGTGAACTCCGTGGCCCGTTTCTTCGTGAGCGGCGGAAGAACAGGGCGCTGACGCTCTACGCCGGTGTCCTGCTGGCCGTCGGGTGGGGCCTTCCGACGCTGGTCCGATTGGGGCGGGAGGAGGGGCCGGGCGGCGCGATCATGGGGCGGGTGCTGAATGACCTGCCGTTGTTCGCGCCCATTCTGGCGTTGCTCACTTTGCTGCTCATGGCCCGCGCCGCGGTGTGGCGGGGACCGGTCCTGGCGGACGGGCCCACCCTTCACTGGCTACTGCCGACGCCGCTACCACGTGGCCCGGTGCTGCTGCCTGCGCTGCGCGCCTCCGCCCTCCTCGTCGGTGCGATCGGCATTGTCGCAGGCGCGACTCTGGGCTGGCTGCTCGGCGCCCACGGGGCCGGCTCACGGACGTCGCTGGTCCTCGCGGGTGCCTGGGCGGGGATCGCCACGGCCCTCACCGGAACCGGGTTGGGCGTGCTCGTCGAACGCCACGAGCGGCTGATGCTCCGCCAGGGCGCACGGATCTTCGGAGTGGCCTGGACGGCCCTCGGCGCCCTGGCACTGTGGCACGCGCTGCTTCCGGTGGCCCTGCTGGTCGCGGGGACGGCTCTGGGCGGGGCTGCCGCCGCGCTGCTGGGCCGGGCGTGGCCAGGGCTGGCGGTGCTCTACCGGGGTGCGCGCCGGCGATGGTGGCGGCGGCGCTGGTCAGCGCCTACCGGGGCGACCTTCCGCTCTCCGCGCTCATCGGTGTGGAGACGCCGATGGGTAACACGGCACCGCTGCAGATGGCGGTGTGGTACCTGAGAGGTCCGCTGGCCGTACTGCTGCTCACCGCTCCGGCGCTGCTCGCAGCGGGTGGAGAGACGGTACACGGGCTGCTGCCGCTGGCATGGCCCCCGCTGATCGGTGTGGTGGCCCTGTACTGGATCCACCGGGCCGCTCCCCGGCAGAACCGGTGAGCAGTCGGGCTCCGGCCCGTCCCCCCGTCCCGAATGGACAGGGTGCGGAAGCTGGTCTCTCTCGGGAGACCGGCCGGAGCCTCAGCCCTCGTTGAGCAGCCGCTTGAGGAACGCCAGCGACTCCTTCGGCTGCTGCGCCACCGCACAGAGCCGGTCCATCACCACCATGTAGTTCTCCACCTCGTCGCGCTTGTCGAGGTAGAGCGCGCTGGCGAGCTGTTCGAGGTAGACGATGTCCGGGAGATCCGGCTCCAGGAACCGCAGTATCGTCACCGGACCGCCGGCTGCGGCCAGGCCACCGATGTGGAACGGGGCCACCTGCAGGGTGACGTTGGGCTGCTCGGCGACCTTGATGAGGTGTTCGATCTGACCGCGCATGACGCCCTGGTCGCCGAGCGGGCGACGGAGCGCCGCCTCGTCGACCACTGCCCACAGTCTCGGCGGCTCCGGCTTCGAGAGCAGCGCCTGACGCTCCATCCGGAGCTCCACCCGGCGCTCGATCTCCTGGTCGGTGGCGCGCGGATGCCCGAGCCGGGTCACCTCGCGGGCGTATTCGGCCGTCTGGAGGAGCCCGGGGACGAACTGCACCTCGTAGCTCCGGATGACCGAGGCCGCCTCCTCAAGGCCGAGGAGCGTCTCGAACCAGTTCGGCAGCACATCGCTGTACTTCTGCCACCAGCCGGGGTTGTTGGCGTGCTGGGCCAGCGCGAGGAACTCCGCGCGCTCCTCGGACTCGAGCACCCCGTAGAGCGTCAGCAGGTCGGCTACGTCACGCTCCTTGAAACCGACGCGACCCAGCTCCAGCCGGCTGATCTTGGCGTGCGAACCGCGGATCGCGTCCCCGGCGGCCTCCCGGGAGATGCCCCGCGACTCGCGGAGCCGCCGCAGCTGGGTGCCGAGCACGATGCGCAAGACCGTCGGTCCACCCCGCTGCAGCGCGAGCATCCGGCGCACCGGTGAGCTGTGTTCCGACTGAGCTGACGTCATGTGTCTGCTCCCCTGGGTCGTCGACTGAATGCACAGTGTTCCACTGCCGGGGGTGC
>NZ_BBZK01000005.1 GCF_001748085.1 Streptomyces sp. TP-A0874 | reverse complement strand
AGAAACCAACCGGCCCCTGGCAACCCGAAGAACACTACACCACTGGTCAGCGGTACTCAAAACCACTGTCAGGGACAGCCGGGACGGGCCCTCGAGCCGCCGGAGGCGGGGGCGCCGGAAAGCTGGAGCCCTCCTTCGGTGGGCGGGTGGGAGTGCCCTCAGGCACCGCTCGGTAGGAGGAACTCGCACCAGACGGCCTTACCGCCGTCCGGCACCCGTCGCGCTCCCCAAGCGGAGGCGATCGTCGCCACGATCGAGACTCCGCGCCCGCTCTCGTCCACCGGCTCTGCCTGGCAGCGGTGCGGTAGGCGGTCGTCGCCGTCCGTGACCTCGATGATCAGGCGGCGGTCCGTGCGTCGGAGCCGCAGCCGCATCGGCGGGGAGCCGTGTTGGAGGGCGTTGGCGACGAGTTCGCTGGCCGCGAGGACCCCCAGGTCGTGGAGTTCCGGAGGGAACCGCCAACTGGCCAGGACCCCGGAGGCGAAGGCACGGGCCCGCGGCGCCGCTTCCACACCGCCGAGCAGGTCGAGGGCGGCGTTGTGGAACAGCTCCGCGTCCTGTCCGGAGCGTTCGGGGTGCTGGAGGATCAGCAGCGCCACGTCGTCGTCGTGCTCCTCGGTGATGCCGAGGGATCGGATCAGCCGGTCGCACATGTCCGTGGGTGAGCCGGTCGCTGAGGCCACCGCGCGTTCGAGTGCGGTGACGCCCTCGTCGATGTCGGCGTCCCGGCGCTCGACGAGGCCGTCGGTGTAGAGGACGGCGGTGGCTCCCGGGGCGAGCGGGACGGTGCCGGAGCTGTGCGGCCAACCGCCGGTGCCGAGCGGTGGCCCGGTGGGCTCGGCGGTCCGGCGGACGGTGCCGTCCGCGTCCCGGACGACGATCGGCAGATGGCCCGCCGAGGCGTAGAGCAGCCGTCCTTCGTTGGGGTCGTGGATCGCGTAGAGGCAGGTCGCGATCTGGCTGGCGTCGATCTCCGCCGCCAGCCCGTCGAGCAGCTGGATGATCTCGTGCGGCGGCAGGTCGAGCCGGGCGTAGGCACGGACCGCGGTACGGAGCTGGCCCATCACCGTGGCGGCCCTGACCCCGCGCCCCATGACGTCGCCGATGACGAGCGCGGTGCGACCGGCCCCGAGGGTGATGACGTCGTACCAGTCGCCGCCGACCGCTTCCTCGGTGCCACCGGGCTGGTACCGGGCGGCGACGCGGAGGTCGTCCGGTTGCTCCAGTTCCTGCGGGAGCAGGCAGCGCTGCAGGGTGACGGCCACCGCCCGCTGCCGGCGCGCACCCGTCCGCACCCGCTCGGCCGCCTCGATCTGGTCGGTCACGTCCGCCGCGGAGATGAGGACCCCGCGGTGCGCTTCGGCCTCGGTCGGGTCGGGTGGCTCGGATGGAGCCGGGTGGTGGTGATGCGGGCGGTCCGCGCAGCGGCGCGTCGCTGTGTTCCGGGGAGCCGGGCGCTCCAGCGCGTGAAGTTCACTGAGATTTGCCTCGTGATGTCGCTTCGGGTCAGCCGGGCCGGCCAGAGGTACGGCTGGAGTCGAGTCGCGTTCGTGCGGCCGTTCGCCGGGCCGGCCGCCTGGTATCGCCGTGCCCTGCCGCGGCGTTGGGCACGCTGTACGGGTATCAGCCCATCCATGCTCACACGTCCAGTGTCGCCGACCGGTCTGACATAGGTCAGACGTCGGTGCGGTCCGCGTAGTTCCTGATCCCGGTCGTCCGTTGGTCACGTACCTTCCGGGTGGCGTCCGGTCCCGGCGGCCAGTTCGAACTCCGCACGCGGGTGTTCCAGCGAACCCAGCGACACGATCTCGCGTTTGAAGAGCCCGGACAGACACCATTCGGCGAACACGCGCGCCTTGCGGTTGAAGGTGGGCATCCGGCTGAGATGGTAGGCCCGGTGCATGAACCACGCAGGGTAGCCCTTCAACTTACGACCGTAGACGTGTGCGACGCCTTTGTGGAAGCCCAGCGAGGCGACGGAACCGGCGTAGGAGTGCCGGTACTCCTCGACCGGCTCTCCCCGGAGGGAGGCCAGCAGGTTGGCTCCGAGCACCCGGGCCTGGCGTACGGCGTGTTGGGCGTTGGGCGCGCACTCGGCGTCGGCCTCGTCGGCCGTGCGGTCCGGGACGGCCGCCGCGTCGCCGGCGGCCCAGGCGTGCTCCACCCCGGCCACCCGGAGGGTGGCTTCGCACTTCAGCCGCCCCTTTCCGGTTCTCGGCAGATCGCTGGCGGCGAGGACCGGATGCGGTTTGACCCCGGCGGTCCACACGAGCGTACGGCTGGGGAAGCGGGTGCCGTCGCTGAGTACCGCGACACGGTTCTCGCAGCTGTCCAGCCGAGTGCCGAGTCGGACGTCGACGTTGCGCCGCCGCAGCTCGCTGAGGGCGTAGCGGCCCATCTCCGCCCCGACTTCGGGAAGGATCCGGTCGGTCGCCTCGATGAGTATCCATCTCATGTCGGCGGCCTCGATGTTGTGGTAGTAGCGGGTGGCGTACCGCGCCATGTCCTCGAGCTCTCCGAGGGCCTCCACTCCCGCGTACCCCCCGCCGACGAAGACGAAGGTGAGGGCCGCGTCGCGGACGTCCGGGTCCCGGGTGGAGGAGGCGATGTCCAGTTGCTCCAGGACGTGGTTGCGCAGTCCGATGGCCTCCTCGACGGTCTTGAAACCGATGCCGTGCTCGGCCAGACCGGGGACGGGGAGGATGCGGGAGACCGATCCCGGGGCGAGGACCAGCTCGTCGTAGTGGAGTTCGAGCGCGCCGCTCCCCTCCTCCTCGGTGGCCAGTGTGGTGATGGTCGCGGTGTGCCGGGCGTGGTCGATGGCGCGTACCTCGCCGAGCAGTACCTGACACCGATTCAGCACTCGCCGGAGCGGGACGACGACATGACGCGGGGAGATGGACCCGGCCGCTGCTTCGGGCAGGAAGGGCTGGTACGTCATATAGGGCTCGGGAGAGACCACGACGATGTGGGCCTCACCGCGCTTCATCCTCCGCTGGAGGTACAGAGCGGTGTACATGCCTACATAGCCACCGCCGACCACGAGAATGCGGGCCGGTTCCTTCACCTGTGGTCTCCTCGTGATCTCGCCGTCGAAAGCACACCCTCTCCCATGACGCACCCGCGACGGCTGTTTGTCCACAGGCTCCGCGAAATGTATGACCGGCCCGGACGGGTGTACGCCGGTGCGGTCCGGCTGAGCGGGCCGGGACTTTCCCAGGTCAGGGCAGCGAACGGGGCGGACGGGAGGAGAGGGGCCGAGGCGGTCGGGAAAGGTGCTCCAATCGGGGCGCGGGTCGAGTGAAACGCCCCCTTCTTTCTGAGTGTCCCCTCAACTATCTTCGTAAGGCGCCAGGGTGCCAGGACCACGCACCCGGCGGACAGGGGCGGGGAAGTCTCCGGGGGGAGACATCGGCACCGGGGGATCTATATGCGTATTTTCGGCTCTCAGTCGTCGGCTGTTGTCGGGTCTGACGATGAGCAGACGACGACGGATGTCAAGGCGGACGGGGGCGGTCTGCGTCCGGCGCCGCTCCGGGTGGACGCCCGCCGCAATCTGGAGCACGTGTTACGGGCGGCGCGGGAGGTCTTCGGCGAGCTCGGTTACGGCGCGCCGATGGAGGATGTCGCTCGGCGGGCACGGGTGGGTGTGGGCACGGTCTACCGGCGGTTCCCCAGCAAGGAGGTACTGGTCCGGAGGATCGCCGAGCAGGAGACCGCCAGGCTCACTGAGCAGGCCCGGGCCGCACTCGCCCGGGAGGACGAGCCCTGGTCGGCGCTCGCCCGCTTTCTGCGGACGTCGGTGGCCTCGGGGGCCGGCCGGCTGCTGCCGCCGCAGGTGCTGGTCGGGGCGGACATCGGTGTGGGAGTGGGGTCGGACACCGATCACCGGGTGCCACACCAGCGGCGACCGGACGCCGAGGACGCTGAGTACGGGGCGGCGGAGTCCGGAGACACACGGTTCGAAAGCACGCCGTTCGAAAGCACGCCGTTCGACAGCGCCGAGTCCGCCCCCGCACGGCCCTCGACCGCTCAGCCCTCGAGCGCGCAGTCCGAAGCCGCAGAGCCGGAGGAGTCCTGGGGCACGCCTGCCGATCCGGCTGAGGCGGAGGGACCGCAGGCCCCGGAGCGGGAGGAGTTACGGCTGGCGGAGCTGCCTTCCGTGGAACGGGATCCGGCCTCGGCCGCGTTGCTGGAGGTCGTCGGGGAGCTGGTGGAGCGTGCCCGGGCCGCGGGCGAACTCCGCGGTGACGTGACGGTCGCCGACGTACTGCTGGTGATAGCGACGGCCGCGCCCTCGCTCCCGGACCCCGCTCAGCAGGAGATCGCGGCCGGCAGACTCCTGGAGATCCTGCTCGAGGGACTCCGGCCCCGTTACCCGGCCTGAGAGGCCGGGTCAGGGCACGACGCACGGCGGTGACCGTCGGTGTCGCCGTGTCGGTGGCGGACGGTCGGGGCGGGTGGCTCCGGTGGAACACCCCGGAAGTGTGGTGGAGCGGTTCCCGGGGCCGGTCCGACCGGCCCCCTGTGGCAGTCTTTGCGCGATACGCGGTACAGCTGGTGGTCGGGGGCTTGGGACATGGGTTCTGACGAGCTGGACGAGGCTCGGGCCGGTGACGAAGAGCGCACGGCCGGCGAGGTGGCCCGTAGCCGTGAGGCGAGTGTGCCCCGGCAACGGGACGCCGAGGAGGCCGAGCTTCCGCCGGGGGACGGCGAGTTGCTGGCCCGGCTGCGCGGTGGCGACGACAACGCCTACGAGGAGTTGTACCGGCGCCATGCGGACGCGGTACGGAGGTACGCCCGTAGCTGCTGCCGGGACGCCCACACCGCCGAGGACCTCACGGCCGAGGTGTTCGCCCGGGCCCTTCAGGCGGTCCGCCGGGGTTCCGGCCCCGAATCGGCCGTACGCGCCTATCTGCTGACCACCGTGCGCCGGGTGGCGGCGTCCTGGGCGCGGACCGCGAAGCGTGAACAACTGATCGAGGATTTCGCCGTGTTCGCGGCCGCGGCCGCGAACACCGCGCTCGACGAGGCGGGCTCCGAGTTGGGCGCCGATGTGCGGGCGATGCACGAGGCCGAACGATCGCTGGCGGTCCGGGCGTTCCGCAGTCTGCCGGAGCGTTGGCAGACGGTGCTGTGGCACACCACCGTCGAGGAGGGGTCGCCCAGCGAGGTGGCCCCGCTGCTGGGGTTGACGGCCAACGCCACCGCGGTGCTCGCGCACCGTGCCCGGGAGGGCCTCCGGCAGGCCTACCTCCAGGCCCATGTGAGTTCCACTCTGACCTCTGGTTCCACGGGGGGAGACTGCGCCCGGTACGCCGACCGGCTCGGTGCGTTCGCCCGTGGCGGGCTCCGGACCCGAGCGGAGCGGGGACTGCGCGAACACCTCGCCGACTGCACCCGGTGCCACCGCGCCGCGCTGGAGCTCAAGGACGTCAACGAGCGGCTGCGGGCGCTGCTTCCGGTCGCGGTCATCGGCTGGTTCGCCGCCGGGTACGCGGTCAAGGCCGCCGGGGCGGTGGCTGGTGCCGCCGGGGCCGCCGCGGGGGCGGGTGCCGCGGCTGCGGCGGGCGGTGCCGGGGGCTCGGCGGCGAGTGCGGGCGGTGCGCTGTCCAAGGGGGCGGGGCTCCCACTGAAACTGGGTGTCGCGGCGGGGGTGGTGGCCGCCACCGCGGCCACCGTCTTCGCACTGACCAGCGGGGAGGCCGATGCTCCGGTGGAGTCCCGGCCCCGGCCTTCGGTGCTGCCCACCGCTCCGCCGAGCAGCTCCGCGCCGCCGGCCCCGGAGCCCACGGCCACCCCACCGGTGGTAGCGGGGCACCAGCCGGCTCCCCCCGCCGCGGCGACCTCGGAGCCCGCACCCAAGCCGAGCCGGAAGCCCGCGTCCCGCCCCGCACCGAGCAAACCGGCGCCGGGCAAGCCGACGCCGCCCGAACCACCGACGCCGGAGCCCCAGCCGAGCAGCGTGCCGCCCCCACCGGAGGTGACTCCCCCCGCGGCCCAGGACTATCCGGTGAACCGGCTCGCCTTCGACCTGGTCGGAGACGGCTCGGCGCCTGAGGTCCGGTTGGGTGCGAGTTCCTGGCTCTGGCGCCGCTACGGCCTCGTGATCGGGGGCAGTCGGTACGAACACGGGGTGACCGTCCCTGCCGCGTCCTCCGTCCTCATCGACCTCAACCGCTCGTGCACCAGATACACGGCCGTGGCGGGCGTCGGCGACGGTCCGGCCGGCCGCCACGGCAGCGTGCTCTTCTCCGTCTACGGCGACGAGACGCTGCTGTGGCGGTCTGAGCCAGTGCGCGGAGGGGATCCGGCGGTACCGGTGAACGTCTCGCTGGCGGGGCGCAAGACCCTGCGGCTGGTGGTGGAGCCGGACCGGGGCAGCCTCCCGGTGGGGCTGGCCAGCTGGGCGGACTCCCGGATCAGCTGTTCCTGACCGGCTGATCCACCGGACCGTCCAAGGCGCGATGCCGATGGCGCCGGCCCGGGCCGCTCAGCGGGAGAGCGACCGCGGAACGCCTTCGGCGACCGCGCGCTGCCGGGCCGCGGCCCCGGTCCAACAGCTGCCGCGGCGGGCGAGCAGGCGCCGCAGCCAGAGTTCGGTGGAGACCAGTTCGGCGAGCCCGTCCAGCGGTACCGCCCTTCCCTCTGCGGCCGAACGCAGCGCCCTGCGGACCACTCGGGCGTCGACGAGGCCGGCGTCCGCGAGGAGCGGCGTCTCGAAGAGCCGGACCAGGTCGTCGACCGCCGAGCGGAGCCCCGTGCGGGCGGCTGCCGCCTGCGCGTCCTGCGAGGTGGCGCCCCAGCCCGCGGGCAGTTCGTGGATGCCCGAGCCGGCCAGCACACCGCGCAGCACCGAGGGGCGGGCTCCCGGGCGCACCCGGACCGACTCCGGGAGCGCCCGGCAGGCGCGCACCACCTGGTTGTCGAAGAAGGGGGCGTGCAGGCGCTGCCCCCGTATCTCGGAGGCTTGTTGGAAGACCCGGTGGTCGGCGGCGGCTCGGGCGAGTACGGCGCCGGCGCGGCGCTCCCCCGGACGCTCGGCGGTGGCCGGGCGGGCGGCCGACTCCTGGAGGCGGGCCGACACTTCGGCGAGCGCCTCGCCGGTCAGCCAGCGGGCGGCGGGACCCGGCCGGCACCAGGCGAGTGCGGCGAGCGAGGCGTCCACCGCGCCACCGTTCGGCGTGGTGCCGTTTCCGGCGGCGCGGTGCTGGAGCAGTCTGCCCGCGGCCTCCTGGATTCCCTCGCGGTAGGAGGTCCGGGCGAGTCTTCGGGCGGCGCGGTAGACGGTGAAGGGTGCCAGGAAGGAGGGGCCGGAGGGACCGGCGGACTTGGCGAGCGCGGTCATCGGGCGGATCAGCCGGCGCCGTTGGCGCACCAGCAGCAGGTCCGCCAGGCGTGCCGGGTGTGCGTCCAGGACCTGGCGGGCTCCGTGGCCGACGAGGTGGTCGGCGCCGCCGGCGAGCAGCCGACGCCGGTCCCGGGCCACGCTGACCAGTGCGGGGCCCGGTTCGTCGGTGAGGAAGACGGTGTCGAGCCCGGAGTACGGCAGGACCTCCTCCCCGGCGGCGACGACGACGTGGTGCAGCCGGGGATCGGCGGCGAGGGCCCGGGCCCGCTCGAGTTCGGCCTCCCGGGCTGGCCCGGCGGTGAGGTCGTTGAAGGTGACGGCGAGCAGCCGCTCACCGCCTCCGGTGCCGTGTCCGAAGAGGGTGCCGGGGGCGCCCGGAAGCCCGGCGGCGAGGAGCGCCAGGGTGGCCGAGGCGCTCCCTCCGGAGAGGTCCGCGCCGATCCCCGGCGCCGGTGCCCCCCGGGCGGCGCGGCGGTCGGCGGGTCCCATACCGGGCACCGGGCCCTGGTCGGTCTCGGCGCCGGGGGCGTGCCGGGGGGCCGCCAACCTGGTCCGTACGGCGTTGACCAGGGACTCCCGTATGCCCTCCAGGGCCTGCTCCGCGTCCATCTGGGCGGCGGCGACGGCGAGGGAGGCGGTGGGTTCGTAGCCGACGGTCTCCAGGGCGCCCTCGCGGAGGATCAGCGCGTGGCCGGGCGGCACCCGGCGCACACCGCTGTACGGGGTGCCGTCGCCGAGCGCCTCCGGAGTGTCCGGACAGGCTAGGAGCGCGGCGAGGTGGGTGACGTCGAGCGGCGCCTCGACGAGGTCGGCCAGTGGGAGAGCGGCGGTGGCGAACGCGGTGCCCCGCTGCCAGGGGGTGTGGAAGACGGGGAGGGTTCCGGCGAGGTCGCCGATGACGGTCAGCCGGCGGCCGATCTGCGCTACCGCGGTGTAGCTGCCGGGCCAGGTGGTGAGGTGTCGGAAGGCTCCGCCGCGTGCGCTGAGCAGCGCGGCGCGCAGTTCGCCGTCGGTGGCGCCGCAGCATCCCAGGACCGCCAGCCGGGTGGCCGGATCGGCTTGTACGACGCGCACCTCGTCGGGCCGCCAGTCGCCGACGGCCCACAGGGGGTCGGGGTCCTGCCACAGGAGTTGTGCGCCCACGGGGTGGACCGCGTTCTCGGCTCCACCGTCGAGGTGCCCGCCGGCGGGGCTGCTCCATCCCACCAACCACCGCATCGCGCCTCCACAGGCTGTGGACAATCAACCCGACAGCCATGATGCACACTTATTCGCCGTCAACCGCATCGAAAACGGCGTCGAACCCGACATCACGGCAGTGGAACACTGCCGTCGGACCGCGGATCCGAAGGGGGCCGGCGGTCTCCGGCACCATGCTGCCATGGCAGGAGCGCATAGGAGCGCTTGCGGAGAGCGCACAAAAAAGTGTCGTGCGCCCTTGATGCACGGTTGGCATTCAGCCAAAGTCCGCGGGGAGTTGGAAGGGTCCGGGTCGACGCGGCCCGGGAGGTCGGTGCGCCTCCCGGACCGGCCCGCCGCCCGCGGGGAATGAGACGGCGGTATCCCCCAGCCCACTGGATGCTGTGCAGTGAGCCGACCCACGCCCGGTCATGCAAACGCTTCCGGACCGGCTGCGGCAGCGCGCACGGGCGGGCGCACGGCCGCATAGGCCAGGAGCACAGGCCACCTCGCCGCACGGAGGGGACAGGCAACAATCCGCCATCCCTGGTATGACCCCTTAACGGTCAGGATGCGAAGAACTACGCTGGGTTGACGAATGCCCTGCGCCTATGCCGGGGCGGCCGTCGTGTCTCGATGGGGTGGCTCATGTCCAGGGAGCAACGCGGGCCGAACGAGAAGCTCGGCGCCGTCCTCGCCCTCGCTGGGATCAGCAACGCCGGGCTCGCGCGAAGGGTCAACGACCTGGGAGCCCAGCGCGGGTTGACCCTTCGCTACGACAAGACCTCCGTGGCCCGGTGGGTCTCCAAGGGCATGGTGCCGCAGGGCGTCGCCCCCCATCTGATCGCGGCCGCGATCGGCAGCAAACTCGGCCGTCCGGTGCCGCTGCACGAGATAGGACTGGCGGACGCCGACCCGGCACCCGAAGTGGGGCTCACCTTCCCGCGCGGGGTCGGAGCGGCGGTGCGGTCCGCCACCGAGCTCTACCGGTTGGACGTCAGCGGGCGGCGCGGCGGCGGCAGCGTCTGGCAGAGCCTGGCCGGGTCGTTCTCGGTCAGCGCCTACGCGACCCCGGCGTCCCGCTGGCTGATCAACCCGGCGGACAACACGGCCGGCCGTGAGCCGGCGGAGGGTGAGCCCGGCGGTGACGTCCCGGCCCAGCGGGTGGGCCACAGCGATGTCTCCAAACTCCGGGAGGCCGCCGAGGACGCCCGCCGCTGGGACTCCAAGTACGGCGGTGGCGACTGGCGTTCGTCGATGGTTCCGGAGTGCCTCCGGGTCGACGCCGCGCCGCTGCTGCTCGGAGCCTACAGCGACGACGTCGGCCGCTCGTTGTTCGGCGCCACCGCCGAACTCACCAGGCTGGCCGGCTGGATGGCCTTCGACACGGGTCAGCAGGAGGCCGCCCAGCGCTACTACATCCAGGCGCTCCGGCTGGCCAGGGCCGCCGCGGACGTCCCGTTGGGCGGCTACGTGCTGGTGTCGATGAGCCTCCAGGCGACCTATCGGGGGTTCGCCGACGAGGGCGTCGACCTGGCCCAGGCCGCGGTGGAGCGGAACCGGGGCCTGGCGACCGCCCGCACCATGAGTTTCTTCCGGCTGGTGGAGGCCCGCGCCCACGCCAAGGCCCAGGACGCGCAGGCGGCGGGTGCGGCGCTGAGGGCTGCCGAGAGCTGGCTGGAGCGGTCCCGGGAGGGTGACGCGGACCCGTCCTGGCTGGGCTTCTACACCCATGACCGGTTCGCCGCCGACGCGGCCGAGTGCTACCGCGACCTGAAGGCGCCGCGCCAGGTGCGGCGCTTCACCGAGCAGGCGCTGTCCCGGCCCACCGAGGAGTACGTCCGCTCGCACGGCCTCCGTCTGGTGGTGTCCGCGGTGGCCGAACTGGAGTCCGGCAACCTGGACGCCGCCTGTGCGCAGGGGACCCGCGCGGTGGAGGTCGCGGGGCGGATCTCCTCCGCCCGCACCACCGAGTACGTACGGGATCTGCTGCATCGGCTGGAGCCGTACGGGGACGAGCCGCGCGTCGTCGAGCTGCGGGAACGGGCCAGGCCGCTGCTGGTCGCCCCGGCCTGAGGGGCGGGACGCAGCCGCCGTTGCCCGGGTTACCGGTCCCTGCCGCCGAGGTTTGAGGCCGCTGCGGCCGCTGTCAGAGGGCCAGGGCATCATCGTGACCGGCGGCCCGCCCAGTCGGCCCGTGCCCCGTCCGTACCGCACCGCCCCGTCGGAGGCGCCTCTCCGGTTATCGGATCTCTCTCGCGGCCCGGTGGCGCCCGGCGCGGCTGCCCGGGTACGGGTGCCGGCGATCGGCGATGGCGATCGGCGTCGGCGTGCGGGTCGGCCTGCCGGTCCGGGCGGGAGTGTCCGAGCGGCCCTGGTGGTCGGTAGCCGGAGCAGGAGGTGAGGCGGTCCGGCCCTCTCAGCGAGGCTGCCGCCCTCGTCCGCGGCGGATCGCCTCCCGGTGGTCCGGCGACCTTGGTGCTGCGGCACCGGTACGGCGTCCGACCCCGGAGGGTGGACGGTCCCGGGTGGCCAGGCACGCGAGGTCGGAGCGGTGTGCCGCAAGGCCGTGGAACGCCGGGCGGACACGGCCCGGGGCCGTCGGGGCGTTCCGAAACCCCGGCAGCCCGGCTCCCTGCCGCCCCCTCGTGCGCCCGCCGGGAAGAACGGCGCAGCCTTTAGGATTGTGGGCATTGTGTCTGAGTCGAATACCGCGTCCGAGTCGAACACCCACTCCAGGCCGGACGCCGCACCCGAGCCGAGCGCCGCCCCCCGGGCGGAGCGCCGGTTGCTGTTCCCGGACGGTCCCGCCGTGGACCCCGCGGGCTCTCACCACGAACGCCGGATCCGGAGCTTCCGACCGCGGCGCGGCCGGGTCACCACCGGCCAGGGCGGTGCCCTGCGGCGGCTCTGGCCCACCTGGGGGCTGGACATCGACGGCCGCTCCACTCTCGATCTCGGCAAGCTGTTCGGGGACCCGGTGCTGCCGGTCGTCCTGGAGATCGGCTTCGGGATGGGGGACGCCACGGCGCGGATGGCGGCCGAGGACCCCGGTACCGGCATCCTCGCCGCCGACGTGCACACGCCGGGCATGGGGAATCTGCTGAGCCTCGCCGAGCGGCAGGGGCTGACCAACATCCGCATCGCCAACGGTGACGCGCTGATCCTGCTGCGCGAGATGATCGAGCCGGCCACGCTGGCGGGGATCCGGATCTACTTCCCGGACCCCTGGCCCAAGAAGCGGCACCAGAAGCGTCGGCTCGTCCAGCCGGAGTTCGTGGAGCTCGCGGCCGACCGCCTCAAGCCGGGGGCGACCCTGCACTGCGCCACCGACTGGGAGCCGTACGCGGAGCAGATGCTGGAGGTGCTGACGGCCAACCCGCTGCTGGAGAACCTCCAGGAGGACGGCGGCTACACCCCGCGGCCCGCCTTCCGCCCGCTGACGAAGTTCGAGAGCGCCGGCCTGGCCAAGGGCCACACGGTGCGGGACCTGATGTTCCGGCGGCGCTGAGGCACCGGCCGGCCGGCGGGGCGCACAGCGGCCGCCGGCCGCAGGAAGCCGGCCCGAGGAAGCCGGCTCCGGTACCCGGGCCGGGCGCCTGCCGGCGCCGAGTCCGGGCTGACCCCCGCGGCCGCCGGGCCCCGGGCCCGTCTGACGGTCAGAGGTTCTTACCGTGCCCGCTGAACCACGCGGCGGGGTCGATCGGGTCTCCGCCGCCCGGGCGGATCTCCAGGTGGAGGTGCGGCCCCGTGACGTTGCCGGTGGCGCCCACCCGGGCGATGGTCTCACCGGTCTCGACCGTGCCTGAGGTCCTGGTCATCGAGGACAGGTGGCAGTACCAGACCTCGGTGCCGTCATCGAGTGTGACCACCACCCGGTAACCGTAGGAGCCGGCCCAACCCGCCTGGGTGATGGTGCCGTTGTGCACCGCCTTCACCGGTGTGCCGGTGGGCGCCGCGAAGTCCTGTCCGGTGTGGTTGTTGGACCACATCGAGCCGGAGTCGCCGAATCCGGAGGTGAGGGTGTACGAGGCGAGCGGCAGGGCGTAGCTGCGAGCGAGTTCGGCGAGCCGCTTGGCCTCGGCCTCCCGCTCCGCCGCCTCCTGCCGCTCCCGCTCCGCCTTCTCCTCTGCCTTGCGCTCGGCGTCGGCCCGTTCGGCCGCCTCCCCCGCGGCCTGTTCGCGGGCGGATTGCTCGGCGGAGTGCCGGTCCGACTGGTCGGCGGCGGTCCGCTGCTGTTCGGCCTGGCGCATGATGCGGGCGCGCAGCGTCTCGCCGGCGTCCAGCCCGCTCTCGTCCGCCACCAACCCGGCCTGGGTCAGCGGAGCCTGCTCCGCTGACCGGCCCTCGGAGGAGCCACCCGACATCAGGCTGCCCAGCCCGGGCATCGACTCGGGGTCCGGAAGTTTCTCGGTGACCTGCGAGAGGTCCGGAAGCGAGATGGCGACGGGCGGCTTCTCGTTGGCGACGGCCATCCCGCCGGCGCCGACCGCCGCGATGACGCCGACCCCGAGGACGGTGCCGCTGCGGGCCATGCCGCCGCGCTGCTTGACCACCCGGTGCCTGCCCCGAGCCGGCGCGACGGAGTCCGCGGTGGGGTTCCACTCGGAGCCGGGGTGCTCGCCGGGGCCCGAACCGAAACCGGAGGGACCGAACCAGGTCTCGGAGGCAGAGCTGTTCGACGCCACGGAGGCGCTCTCCTTTCCTTCCCACTCACCTACCGGGTTAGCTGACGGGTTCGGAGCAGGAAGGTCTCCTACGGCCCCCTCCTCGCGGAGGCGTCCGATTCACCCCAAGTGGTGGTTCCCCGGTTCCCTGTTGCGGTGGACTCTCGCCACCACGCCTCGGGATTCGGCGACGGCGCGCGGTGCCGCCTCTTCCGGCGACTAGGACGACCGCGCTGCGTTATCGAACGTTAATAGAGGACCGGGTCGTTTTCCAAGCTGTTCACGGTGATCGTTAACGATTTACCGGGGTGCCAACCATGCTGTTCCGGGAGAAAACCAGCGAGTTGACCGCCGCCCGGGAAACGCCCTCGAACTGATCGTGTGTCAGTTGTTATGCGCAGCGAGGCGGCCCACTCACACACCGTGACCATCTCGCCGGCGGAGGACTACGCGCGTAACCGGCACCGAGTGCCAGCCCAGTCGGCCGGGATCACCGCCCGTTCGGCCAAAGTGACTTGTTCACATCGCCAGCGCTCATCACCCGTCACTACTCACCGCCCCGCTTGTGGCGCGGTGTCAGCCACTGCCCGACTCGTCCCTGTCACCCAGTAGCTGTCTGTGTTTCAACTAGCCCTCTGATCAGGCCAGTCGGCGGCTGTCCAGGCCCGCCGGACGGCCCCTCGGGGGCCCGAACAGAACGGATCACCGAGGTAGCATGTCCCCCGCACGGGACGGACCAGGCGTTTTCCCGTCGGCGTGGTCGGGGGCTGCGCAGGGCCGGACACGGTCTCGGCACCCCTCCCTGACCCCTCCGCGCGAAGGTTCATTCATGGCACGTTCCGCTTCCTCAGGTTCGCCGCGCGCTGCCCGGCCGCTCTGGCCGATCACGCTCGCGCTCTCCCTCTGCACCCTCGCGGCGCCGCTCGTCCCCGGCTGGTCACGCACCGGTTGGGGAGCCATGGGCTACGCCGCCGCGGCGCTCGCGGTACTGGCGCTGCTGGAGTGGTCGCGCCGACGCCAGCGAGCGTTGCTGAGCGCGGTGGCCCTCCGCGACGCGGAGATCCGGCGGCGGGACGAGGAACTCCTCCGCCGGGACGGCGAGTGGCGCGCCAGCACCGCCCAGCACACCGCGCTCCTCCGGGAAGAAGCCGAGCATCTGGTCCGGACCCGGCTCCCGGCGGCGATGGTCGGCTCATCGATCCCGGCCGCCCGTCACCAGGAGCTGCTGGACGAAAGGGTCCTGGCCAGCTTCGACGAGCTGTTGGTGGAGACCGGCGACGCGCTGGAACGGGCGCGCGAGCACCAGGAGTCCCTGCGGCTGGTCGTCGTGGCGCTGGCCCGCCGGGTGCAGACCTCGGCACACCGGATCCAGGAGACCGCCTCGCTGATGGCGGACCGCCACTCGACCGACCCGGACGTGCTCGAGTCGAGCATGCGGGTCGACCACGCCGCCGCCCAACAGGGCCGGCACGCACAGAGCCTGGCCGTGCTGTGCGGCGAGTGGCCGGGCCAGCAGTGGCAGAAGCCGCTGGCCCTGGTGGACGTGGTACGGGCCGGCTCCGCCCGGATCCTCGCCTTCCAGCGGGTCGAGGTGTCGGGCGACCCCGACATCGCGGCCGCCCCGCAACTCGTCGAACCGCTGATCCACGCCGTCGCGGAGCTGCTCGCCAACGCCACCCAGTCCTCCCCGCCGGCCATCAGCGTGTCGGCGACCGTCCGGGCGGTGCAGCGCGGCGCCGTCATCGAGATCGACGACGGCGGCGTGGGAATGGACGAGCACGCCCTGGAACAGGCCCGGGAGATCGTCTCCGGCAAGCGGCTGCTCGGCGTGGCCGATGTCGGCGAGATACCGCAGACCGGGCTGGCGGTCGTCGGCCGCTACGCCCACCAGCACGGCCTCCAGACGGATCTGCTGCCCTCGCCCTACGGCGGGGTCCGCGCGGTGATCCTGGTGCCCAACGACTCCCTCGAAGTGCTCGAACCGGCCGGGTACACCTCGGCGCTGGCGCCGGAGGACGAGACCGGCAGGAGCGCCGTGCCACCCCCGGCGCACCCCCCGGAGGCGGAAGCGCTCCCCGCGCCGACCGTGGCGGAGGCGGCCGCGCCGACGCCCGAGCCCTCCCCCGAGCGGGCGCGGACGACCGCCCCGGAGGCGGACCAGTCACCGCCGGCCGGCGGGTCCGAGCCTCCCGGCAACCCGACCCGGACGGTCTCCGGACTGCCGCAGCGGCGTTCCAGCCGCGGCCGGTCCGCCCGCCCGTACACAGCCAAGCCGGCGCCCGAGCGTCCCCTTCCCCAGACCAGCCCGGAAGAGGCCGGGGCCTGGATGGGAGCCCTCTTCGAGGGCTGTGGGGCCGGTCAGCGTTCCACGGCGCCGCAGCCACCGGCGGGCGACGAGCCGCCGCCCCCTCCGACTGAAGAAGAGCAGGTGTGAGCATGAACCAGGTGGAAACCGCAGCGAACCGGGACTGGATGGTCTCCGAGGTGGTCGCTGTGGCCGGAGTGCGGCATGTCGTCGTACTCAGCACCGACGGCCTGTTGATGGCCAGCTCCGAGGGGACCGACCGGGACGTCGCGGACCGGCTGTCCGCCGCCTGTTCCGGGCTCCAGTCCCTCGCCAAGGGCCTGGGGCGGGAGTTCGGCTCCGACTCCCAGGAGGTCCGCCAGCAGATGGTCGAGTTCGACGGTGGCTTCCTCTTCATGCGCGCGGCCGGCTCCGGCTCCTACCTCGCGGTGGTCACCGGGCCGGTCGTCGACCCGAAGATGATCGCGCAGCAGATGCAGACCCAGGTCAACAAGATCGGCGAACGCAACCTGAGCAGCCTGCCCCGCCGTGGCTCGGCGCATGAGTAGTCAAGGGGAGTATCGGGACAGCGCGCTGCGGCCCTTCGTCATCACCAAGGGCCGCTCCCGGCCGTCCCGCAACACCATCGGCATGGACACGCTGCTCGTGGCCGCCACTCCCGGCAAACCCCTGCCCGTCTCCGCCGGACGCGAGGAGCGGGCCCTGCTGCGGATGTGCGAGCAGTTGCTCTCGCTGGCCGAGGCGGCGGCCCACCTCGGACTGCCGGTGAGCGTGGTCACCGTGCTCGCGTCCGACCTGGTCGACTCCGGACACCTCACCGCCCGCTCCGGCATCGGTGCCGAGACCATCCCCAGCCACAAACTTCTCGAGGAGGTACTGAATGGGCTCCGCCGTCTCCGCTGAGCGCTATCTGCCAGAGACCGTGCAGCAAGCGGTGAAGCTTCTCATCGTGGGGGCCTTCGGTGTTGGCAAGACCACCCTGATCGGCTCGGTCAGCGAGATCGCACCGCTGCGCACCGAGGAGACGATGACCGAAGCCAGCATCGGCGTGGACAGCGTCGCCGGTCTGACGGACAAGAAGACGACCACGGTCGCGATGGACTTCGGCCGGCTCACCCTCAACCCCCAACTCGCTCTCTACCTCTTCGGCACTCCGGGCCAGCGGCGGTTCTGGGACCTGTGGGAGGGGCTCTCCGAGGGTGCGCTCGGGGTGCTGGTCATCGTCGACACCCGCCGCCTGGAGGACAGCTTCGAGGTGCTGGAGCAGCTCGAACTGCGCCATCTGCCGTTCGCCGTCGCCGTCAACCAGTTCCCGGACTCCGGGCGGTACAGCCCCGAGGAACTCCGCGAGGCGTTGGACCTCCTGGCGGAGACCCCGGTCGTGATGTGCGACGCCCGGGACCGCGCCTCCTCGGTGGACGCCCTGATCGCGCTCGCCGAGTACGTCTACGACCGGGCCCCGGCGGAGGTGGGCTCATGACGGCGGGCCCTCCGCCCGGCTGCCCCGCACACGCCTCGCCGGACGGCCGCCTCCTCCCGCTGTCCGCGGCCACCGGCTGCCCGGACCCGCAGGCCGTCTACCGCCGGCTGCGCGAGGAGTGGGGCAACGTCGCCCGGGTCGAGTTGGAGCCGGGGGTTCCGGCCTGGCTGGTCATGGGCTACCAGGAGCTGCTCACCATCACCCGGCAGGAGCAGCTCTTCTCCCGGGACGCCCGCAACTGGCGCGACCTGGCCGAGGGCGTCGTCTCGCCCGACTCCGGCCTGCTGCCCATGATGGCCTGGCGCGCCAACGTCATCGGGGCGGACGGCACCGAGCACCGGCGGCTGCGGCTGCCGCTCGTCGACGGGGTGCGGCAGATCGACCAGCGACAGGTGCGCCGCCTGGTCCAGGCGCAGTGCGCGGAGCTGATCGCGGGCTTCACCGACCGCGGCCGGGCCGACCTCGTCACCGAGTACGCCCAGGTCGTGCCGCTCCTGGCGATCGGTGCCCTGTTCGGACTGAACACCAGCGAGGGCCACGAACTCCTGGCCGCCCTGCGCGCGTTGTTCGGCAGCGCCGACGACTCCCAGGCGGGGAACCGCCAGTTCGAGGAGATCCTCGCGGCGGTGCTCGAGGAGCGTCGGGCCACGCCCTCCTCCGACCTCACCAGCGCCTTCCTCGCCCACCCCGACCTTCGTGACGACGCCGAGATCCTCCAGTCGATGGTCGTCATGATCTCGGCCGGGAACGAGACCACCACGACGTGGATCGCGCACACGCTCCGGCTGATGCTCACCGACCAGCGCTTCGCGGGCCGGCTGCACGGCGGGCGGCTCGGTGTGGACGACGCGCTGGACGAGGTGCTCTGGCGCGACCCGCCGATGGCGAACATGCCCGCCCGGTACGCCCTCCGGGACACCGAGTTGGGCGGTCGGCGCATCCGGCGGGGAGACGTGCTGATCCTGGGTCTCGCGGCCGCCAACGACGACCCGCGCATCCACCGCGGCGACTCGTTCGCGGAGGAGGTGGGCAACCGGGCCCACCTCGCCTTCTCCGCGGGCCCCCACGTCTGCCCGGCGCAGCTGCCCGCCCGGCTGATCACCCGGACCGCGGTGGAGACGGCGCTCCGCCTGCTCTCCGACCTCCGACTGACCATCCCGGCCGAGGACGTGGCCTGGCTGCCCTCACCGTGGACCCGCTGCCCGGCATCGCTGCCGGTCACCTTCTCGGCCCGGTTGCGGCCGGCACCGCTGGCTCCGGCCGGCTGAACCGCCGCTCCTCGACGCACCGCCCCGTAGTTCCACCGACACTGCCGGAGGTCAGACTTGACAGAGCACGAGGTATCCACCGAACAGCAGGTTCCGCTGGTCACCCTGGACCCGCACGGCTCCGACCACCAAGGCGAAGCCGCCCGGCTGCGGGAGCTCGGCCCGGTGGTGCGGGTCCGGCTCCCCGGGGACGTCCTCGCCTGGAGCGTCACCGACCACCGGCTGCTGAGCGAACTCGTCGCCGACCCGCGGGTCAGCAAGGACTGGCGCAACTGGACGGCGATGCGCCGCGGCGAGATAGCCGACGGCTGGCCGCTGATCGGCATGGTCAAGGTCACCAACATGGTCACCGCGGACGGCCAGGAGCACCGCCGGCTGCGCAAGCTGGTCACGGAGACCTTCACTCCGCGCCGGGTGCAGGCCATGCGTCCGCGGATCGAGCAGATCGTCGGCGAACTCCTGGACGACCTGCCCTCCCACGCCGATCCGGACGGCTCCGTCGACCTCCGGCTCCACTTCGCCTACCCGGTGCCCATGCGGGTGATCTGCGAGTTGTTCGGGGTGCCCGAACACGAGCGGGACCGGCTGCGGATCCTGGTCGACAACATCTTCCGCTCCGACCTCGGTATGGACGAGGTGGCCAGGAGCCAGGTCGAACAGTACGAGCTGCTCGCCCGGGTGGTGCAGGCCCGCCGGGAGGAGCCCGGGAACGATCTGACCAGCGCCCTGGTGGCCGCCCGGGAGCGGGACCCGGACGCGCTCAGCGAGGAGGAGTTGGTCGGCACGCTGCTGCTGATGCTCTCGGCGGGCCACGAGACGACCCTGAGCCTGATCGTCAACGCGGTGCGGGCCCTGCTCACCCATCCCGAGCAGCACGCCCGGGCCCTCGCAGGCTCGGCGGAGACCTGGGCGGCAGTCGTGGAGGAGACGCTCCGCTGGGACGCCCCGATCGGAAACTTCCCCTTCCGCTACCCGCTGGAGGACATCGAGATCGCCGGCGTCACCATCCCGGCCGGTGACGCCGTGATGGCCCCCTACAGCGCGGTGGGTCGCGATACCGGGCAGCACGGTTCGGACGCCGACCGCTTCGACATCGACCGCGAGCAGGCCCGTCACCTCTCCTTCGGTCACGGCCCGCACTTCTGTCTGGGCGCGCCGCTGGCGCGGCTGGAGGCGGCGGTCGCGCTGCCCGGGCTCTTCGGCCGCTACCCCGGGTTGACCCTCGCCCGGCCGCCGGAGGCCCTCGTCCCGGTACCCTCGCTGTTCTCCAACTCCGTCAGCACCCTCCCGGTTCACCTGGGCGAGCCCGCCTGACCGTTCCCCCTTCCCCGGCGGGGGCGGGCACCGCGGTGCCCGCCCCCGCCGGTGACACCGCCGCGGTCGGGGCGCCGGGGAAGGCGCCCTTGACCAGGCACCACGGCCGTCCCACAATGAGCCCATGATCAAGCACTCGTTCGATGCGCTGGGGACGTTGCTCGTTCCGGACCGCACCGGGTGTGAGCGTTCGGGCCGTTAGCGCCTCCGCGCCGGTCTGCCCGGAGCCGCCCGAGCGGCTCCGCACCACCGCCGCCGCACGGACTCGGTCGCGCCCAGGGGGCGCACGTCTGCCGTCAGTCCCGATAGCCGGGCGGAGGTCCCGCCCCGTCCGCCGTGCCACCAGACCCGAGCGGATCGGCTGACGCGGCCACGGAGAGGAAGTCCCCCCTCCCCAGGAAGGTCCACGGCGGCTCGCGCCGGGGCTTCCGACCCGTCACCGGCAGCGGTGGTGGCCTGGTCACCCGGCACCGCCGGGGGCCGCCATCCCTATCTGAGTCGTTCTCTCCGTCCTCTGTTCCTGGTTCGCAGCAGTCGTCCTTCCCGTTCGACGCACCAGCCCGCCCCCTGCGGGCCCCGTGCGCTGCCTTGAGGAGGTTCCCTTGACCGTCGCCGACACAACCACCCGCACCGCCGCTCCCCACTCCCCCGCAGCCTCCACCCCCTCGCTCCGCCCGGCCCGGATCCCCGAGGACGGCCTCCACGAGGGTCGGCGGCTGCTGCGCAGGCTGCCGGAGGGGTGGCAGGAGCGGCCCTACGAACGGTTCACCGTCACCCCGCTGGGGCGTACCATCGGCGCCGAGATCGGCGGCGTCGACCTCTCGCAGCCGCTGGATCCGGGGTTGCGGGAGGAACTCGACCGCGCCCTGCTCGAATGGAAGGTTCTCTTCTTCCGGGCCCAGCACCTCACCTCGGCCCAGCAGCGCGACTTCGCCGGCCACTGGGGCGAGTTGGAGGTCAACCCGCTGCTGTCCAGCGGCTCCTCCAGTGACGTGGTGCGGTTCGACAAGAGCAGCGGTGCCGTTCCGACCTTCGAGAACGTCTGGCACGCCGACGTCACCTTCCGGGAGCGGCCGGCCCTGGGGGCGGTGCTCCAGTTGCGGGAGGTCCCGCCGTTCGGCGGCGACACCATGTGGGCCGATATGGCCGCCGCCTACGACAACCTCCCGGAGTGGGTGAAGGAACGGATCGACGGGGCCACCGCGGTGCACGACTTCATCCCCGGCTTCGCCCGTTTCTACCCGCCGGAGCGGCTGGCCCCGTACCAGGAGCTCTTCCCGCCCGTGGAGCACCCGGTGGTGCGCACCCACCCGCAGACCGGCCGCCGGATGGTCTTCGTCAACACCTCTTTCACCACCCGGATCACCGGCATGGGGCAGGAGGAGAGCGACCGGCTGCTCCGCCTGCTCTTCCAGCAGGCGCACGTACCCGAGTACCAGGTCCGGTTCCGCTGGCAGCAGGGGGACGTGGCGTTCTGGGACAACCGGGCCACCCAGCACTACGCGGTCAACGACTACGCCCCGCACCCGAGGGTCGCCGAGCGGGTCGCGATCGCCGGCGACCGCCCGTTCTGAAGGGCCGTCCCGTAGGTCCCCGGACCGTGCGGCGGCCTCGTCCGCGCTAAGGGTTGTCCCGTAATCCCCGGTGGATCAGCGCACGACGGCAGATGCGGTACATCGCAAGGCGGAGGGACGTCCCGATACTGGGCGTATCAGGATGTTCCGACAACGCGGCGAGGTGCCGTAGCTGCCGTCGTGCGCCCACCGGGGATTGCGGGACAACCCTTAGGTGGACGGGAACTCCGCGCGCACGGCCGCCCCGGCACGGCCTCGGACACGGCACCGGGGTGTGTGGTCGGCTTCCGCGGAAGCCGACCACACACCCCGGGATGTACCGGACCTGGCCCTGCTCAGCCCAGCCGCACCGGAAGGTTGCGGTGTCCGTTGGAGATGAAGGACTCCACCGGCCGCAGCTCGTCGTCGGCGACCGCCAGGGAGATCTCCGGGTAGCGGGCGAACAGCGCCGGCAGCGCGATCTCCGCTTCCATCCGGGCCAGCGGCGCGCCCAGGCAGAAGTGCACGCCGAAGCCGAAGGACATGTGCTCCTTGTTGGCCCGGGTCAGGTCGAAGCGGTCCGCGTCCGAGCCGTGCAGCCCCGGGTTGCGGCCGACCGCGGCGTACGCCGCCATGATGGCCTCGCCCTTGCGGATCACCACTCCCCGGCCGGTGTCGATGTCCTCCACCGCGTACCGCAGCGGAAGGTTGGCCACCGGGGCCTGGCAGCGGAGGGTCTCCTCGATCACATCGGACCAGGTGACCTCGCCCTTCCTGACCAGTGCCAGCTGCTCCGGGTGGGTGAGCAGCGCGTGGACGGCGTTGTCCAGCAGGTTCACGGTGGTCTCGTGACCGGCGCTGATCACCAGCAGGAGGGTGTCGATCAGCTCCTGCTCGGTCAGCCTGGAGCCGTCCTCCTCACGGGCGGCGATCAGCGTGCTGGTCATGTCGTTGCCGGGCGTCTCCCGCTTGGTGGCGACGAGTTCGGCGAGCAGCCGGTGCATGCCCTCGAAGGTCGCCGCCACCTCCTCCGGCTTGGCCGAGGTGTTGAATATGCTGTCCACCAGCCGGCGCAGCTCGTCCCGGGTGGGGCCCTCGGCCACTCCGAAGAGTTCGCAGATCACCTGGATCGGGATCGGGTAGCAGTACTCCTCCCGCAGGTCCACCGTCTCACCACGGGGCACCCGGGCGAGACCGTCGAGCAGGTCCCCGACGATCTTCTCGACGCGGGGGCGGAGCCGTTCGGTGCGGCGGGCGGTGAAGGCGGTGGCGACCAGCTTCCGCAGCCGCTTGTGGTCGGCTCCGTAGGCGGTGAACATGTTCTTCACCGCGACCCAGGCGAAGAGCGGCCATTCCGGGGTTATCTCCCCGTTGATCCAGGCGGGCCAGTGCTGGTTCGGATCCTTCGAGACCCGGGGGTCCGTCAGCAGCTCACGCAGCAGCGTGTGGTCGCTTACTGCCCACGCCACCACCTGGCCAGGAAGTTCCACCAGCGCCGCTGGCCCTTGCTCCCGGATTCGTGCTGCCTCCCCGTGGATGTCGTGACCGGTGGCATCGATGACGACGGGGCAGGTCTGACGTTCCATCCGCTATCTCCAGGTATCTCGTCTGTGATGGCCTGCGGTGCGATCGGTGGAAAGCACACGGGCAGGGCGGCCAGAGCTCGGTGGAACGGGCCCGGTCGCCACGCCAACTCCTCTACCCGAACATCCAGTTCGACATCCGGAAGGCGGTCGAGAAGCTTCTCGATGGCTACGGAGGCGATCAGTCGGGCGGGGTCCTTGGCCGGGCAGGTGTGTGCTCCGGCGCTCCAGGCGAGGTGGGCGCGGTTGCCGCCCCGCCGGTCGGTCACGAGGTTGGGATCGGTGTTGGCGGCGGCCAGGCTGACCAGGATCGGCTCGCCCGCCGGCACCGGCACCCCGCCCAACTCCAGGTCGTAGAGGGCGTAGTGGATGCAGTAGTTGGCCATCGGCGGGTCCATCCACAGCACCTCGTCGAGGGCGTCCTCGACGGGCATGCTGCCACCGGCCAGGTGTCCGCCGAAGCGGTCGTCGGAGAGGAGGAGCCGCAGACCGTTGCAGATGAGGTTCTGCTGCGGCTCGGTGCCCGCTCCCATCAGCAGGATCAGCTGGTGGATCATCTCCTCGTCGTTGAGCTGCGCCGGGTGCGCCATCATCCAGGAGGTCACGTCGGCGGCGGGCTGCTGGCGCTTGAGCGCCACCAGGCCGGACAGCGCCTCGACGAGCAGCGCGTTCGCCCTCTCGGCGTCGCCCTCCGAGTCGAAGATGCCGGACATGCCCTCGACGAGCTTGGCGCCGAGGTCCGACGGGCAGCCGAACATCTGCTCGAAGACGAGCAGCGGCAGTACGGCCCCGTACTCACCGAGCAGGTCCGCGTGGCCCCGCGGGCCGAAGCGGTCGATGAGCCGGTCGGCGCTCTGCTCGACATAGCCGCGCAGCGCGTTCGGGTCCACCCGGCTGAGGCTGTCGGTGATCGCGCCTCGCAGCCTGACGTGTTCGGCGCCGTCCGCCCACAGGGCGTTGGGGCGGTACATCATCATCGGTATGACCGGGCTGTCCGGGGGCACCGTGCCGTCGGCGAGCGCCCGCCACCGGCGCGGGTCCTTGGCGAACCGCTCCGGACTGCGGAGCACCTCCAGCGCGGTGTCGTAGCTGGTGACCAGCCAGGCGCTCACCCCGGGGGCGATCTCCACCTGCGACACCGGGCCCTGCGCGCGGAGCTGGGCGAAGGTGGCGGTCGGGTCGGCGGCGTAGCCGGCCCCGTAGAGCGAGGGGAGTCCGCGCCCGCCGTACCCGGCGTGGGCCGGGCAGCCGGGCGGTGGGGCGCCCTCCGACGTGGCTGGCTGGCTGCTCATGTCTGCTCCTGGGGGATACGGGTCTGGAGGTACTGGACGAGCGAGATCAGCGCCTGGGTGGACGAGATCCGGTCCCGTGCGTCACAGGTGACGAGCGGGGTTTCGGGGAGCAGGTCGAGAGCCTCACGGATCTCTTCCTCCGGATAGGAGGGCGCCCCGTCGAAGTGGTTGACGGCGACCGCGTACGGCACCGCGTGCTCCTCGAGCAGCCCCATGATGTCGAAGGACTGGTCGAGTCGCCGGGTGTCGGTGAGCACCAGCGCCCCGAGCGCCCCGTAGGTCATGTCCTTCCACAGCTGGGTGAAGCGCTTCTGTCCGGGCGCGCCGAACAGGTAGAGCACCAGCCGTTCGCTGAGCGTCAACCGACCGAAGTCCATGGCCACGGTGGTCGTGGTCTTTCCTTCGATCCCGGCCAGATCGTCGACGAGCGCACCCGCCTGCGTCATCGTCTCCTCGGTGCGGAGCGGACGGATCTCCGAGAGGGTGCCCACGAACGTCGTCTTGCCGACGGCGAAGTGACCCACTATCAGGATCTTCGCCGCGGTGCTGACCGTCTCTGGCAGATAGAGCTGGTCAGAGCCGAGCGCGGAGCCCATCGAGCACCTCCTGCAGGAGTTGGGCGTCGGGTAGTTGGGCCTTGGGGATGGGAGCGCGGGTCGTGATGTGACCGCTGTCGATCAGGTCGCTGAGCAGCACCTTGGTGACGCTGATGGCCAGCGACAGGTGTCCCGCCACCTCGGCGACCGACAGGGCGCCGCCACGGCACCACTCCATGACCCTGCGCTTCTCCGGGCTGAGCCCGGTCAGCGGCCGGTCGTTGGCCGCCATCACGAGGGTGACCAGATCCAGGGTGTTCCGCGTGGGGTGCGCCCGGCCGTCGGTGACGACGTACGGTCGTACTAATCCCCGCTCGCGCTTACGTGGCGGGGTCACGCCCGACCACTGCTCCCGAAGCCGGCGTGCGTCATGGAGTCCTGACGCGGCGGCGTGGTGAGTTCCTTGCCGAGTCGGTCGACTAGCTTCTGCATGCGATAGGTCACCGCTTCCATGTCCACGTTCGGCGTCGCCGAGACCGCCAGGTACGCCCCCGCGCCCGCAGCCACCAGGAAGACGTAGCCGTCCACGAACTCGACCAACGTCTGCTGCCAGGGGGAGTTCTCCCGGGAGGTGAACTCCGCGGTGCTGCGGCTGATCGACTGGAGACCGGAGAGGGCGGCCGCCTGCCGGTCCGCCTCGTCACGCGAGATGCCCTGCGAGTGTGCGCGGAGCATCCCGTCGGCGGAGAGCAGGATGGCGTGCCGGGCCTCCGGCACCTTCAGAACCTCGTCGAGCATCCAGCCGAGCTCGTTGGTCATGTAGTTGTTCATGCCTGAGGGTTCCCTTCATCTGCAGACGAAGCACGGCCGGATCGGGTGCCGCGGGCGAACGCACCCATGCGCGAGGCGGTTTCCTGCGCCGGGCGGGCCGGCGGGGCCTCGGAGACGGGCTGGGCGGGAGGGGTGCGGAGGGCTTCCACCGCTTCCGGGTTCGGAGCGCGACGGCTCCGCCTGGGCAGTCCTCCCGCGGTGGCCCCGCGCGGCGGTTCGGGCTGGTACTCCGGCTGCGCCGCCGGCGGCGGAGAGGCCTGCGCCGCCGGTGGCGGCGGGCTCTGCGGTGCCGGCTGCGGCTGGGCCGGCGGCCAGGACTCCGCCTGGGTGGCCGTCATGCGAGGAGCCGGCTGGGGCGCGGGAGCGGGCGGCGGCTGGGGAGCCGGCGGCGGCACGGCGCGGGCCGTGGACGCACCGCTGGCACTGGTGAGCAGCGCATGAGGGAGGAAGAGAACCGCACGCACACCTCCATATGGGGAGCGGGTGTCGACCGAGACGTTGAACCCGTACCGGGCCGCGAGCACCCCGATGACGGCGAAGCCGAACTGCGGCGGGTCGCCGAGCCGGTTGATGTCGATCCGTTCACGTCCGCCGAGGAGCCGGGTGGCCTCCTCGACCTCCCTGCTGTCCATGCCGACTCCCGCGTCGTCGATGACGATGCAGGTGCCGTTGTGCGCGGGCTGAACGCTGACCTCGACCATCGTGTTGGGCTGCGAGTGCCGGGCCGCGTTGTCCAGGAGCTCGGCCACGGCGAGCACCACCGGCTCCACGGCGCGGCTCACCACGTCCACGTCGATCCGGGAGTGCACCTCGACACGGCGGTAGTCACGGATCCGCGACTTCGCGCCCCGTACGACGTCCACCAGCGGAGACGCCGCCCGCTGCCGGCCGGGCCAGGAACCGCAGAGCACCGCGATGGCCTGCGCCCGCCGGCCGAACTGCGAGTTCGCGTGGTCGATCTCCAGCAGCCCGTGCAGGACGTTGGGGTCGTCGTGCCGGTCCTGCATGTCCGAGATGGACATCTGCTGCTCGTTGGCGAGCCCCTGCAGGGCGCGCATCGCGGCCTTCAGTGCGGCCTTGGCGGACTGATCCGCGCGTAGACGCGCCTGTTCGGCGGCGCCTGAGAACAGTCCCATCACCCGCTCCAGGCTCTCCGCGAAACCCGTCCCGGCCAGTCGGCCGTCGCGGAGTCCGGGGACCGACTCCGGCTGTTGCGGAGCGTCGGTGAGCGCCGGGAGTCGGGCTTCGACCAGGTAACGGAGCTCCTCGTCACGGACGTGCAGGCTGGTCTCCAGCACTGCCAGGTGTCTGCGCAGAGTAGCGGTGATCTGGCGCTGGCGTACCAACAAGACCAAGGCCGCGAGCGCGCCCGCGGCCAGGCACCAGAACACCGCCTCCGGTATGTGTCGTGTCATGGGGTCCTCATGAACGGGGGCGAGAGGGTGGCGGGAGCCCGGGGCGGGGAGGCTACCAGGGTGCGGAGCCGTGCGGATGACATCGGGTCAAGGCCGGAATGCGGCACACCACCAAACCCCTGGGTCGACGTCCACCACGGTCGGAGTCTGGCAAGCATCCTAGGCACGCGCAACAATTCTCAAGTGCCTTGACAAACCATCAACTGTCATGCTGCCCGGCTTCGTCGCTGTTCCGGGAGGTGGTGACCCAGTGTTTCCGGGGCTTCGCGGGACACCGCTGACCAGCGGATACGGGGACTGTTTCCGGCCAAGTTCGGAGTGTCTCGATCACTGGGCGCCGGGCATCTCACAGTACGGATGCAGGCGGGTCCGGACCGTACTCACCCTTCACCAGCCAGTCGGACGGGGGTAGGGTGCCTGCTCGAAAACGTGCGGTGGTCTGGGTTCATCAGCGCTTGCCACGCTATACGCCTGGCTGGAAAGCATCAGCTGAGCCAGGATGGTTGGTCACCACAAGAGGGAAGATCACCGAGTTTGCCTGACCTCGTCTTGGTTTCCGACCCAAACAGCAGTGCACCGGTAGACCATATGATCTACCGGTGCACTGTCGAAGGTCGGTACGGACGAGGAACTCCCAGCCGAGTCGGTCAGGAACCGCGGCCCCGTCCGCTCCCGCGGCCGTCGCTCAGGGAACGGATAGCCACGGGAACTCGGCCAGGCGGTCGCGCATTTCGGGTGTCAGCTGCGCGGCAACCAGTCCGCGCACACTGCCGACCTCGCTCTGCGCACGGCTGAGGTCGCCGTTCCACATCTCCCACGGGGTGCCGATCGGCAGCGGCAGCGGTGCGCCGTGCGGCACCCGCGGCGGCTGGTCGATGAGCTGGTCACCACTGCCGGAGACCGCGCTGGGGTCGATGTCGTAGGCGTGGTCACCGAGGAAGTAGCCGGCCACACCGTTGGCGAAGCCCAACAGGTTGGTGATCGGGTTCTCCGAGTGGCAGATGCCGTCGTTCTTGTTGCAGATCTCCTGGACGGCGATGTCACCGAACGCCCGCGGCCCGCGCATCGACAGACCGGGCAGGATCGTCGGCAGATTGCCCTCGATACCTCCGGGTCCGCCGTTGACCCCCGGGCGCCGGGGGTCGCCGTAGAGGACCCCGTTGATCTGCCCGTGCGGAATGGCGTCCTCCTGCGAGAGGGCGTTCAGCTCGTCACCGGCGACGATCGCTCCCTGGGAGTATCCGGAGATGCTGATGTGCGAGTCCGGGCAGGCCGCGTGGAAGGTGCGGACCTCGGCGTCCAGCTTGGCGATGCCCTCCGCGACGGAATCGTCCATGGAGACGGTGTCGCCGGGGAACGGAGCGATCGAGGCCGAGTAGCGGATCTTGATGAACGCGGTCCCCGCCGGAAGTGTGGCGTTGGTCCGGTCGTAGACGGATGCCTCCGGGTCTCCGTGGCCGCCCACTTCGAAGATCATGGTGCTCGCGCAGGAGTCCGCGGTCGCCGACGGAGCCGCGACCGCGGTCCCAGCCCCGACCGCCAGCGCCGGCGCCATGGCCAGGGTCGCCACCAGGGTTCTGATTCTCACGTTCCCCCTCTTTCGCTTCTTGGTCGGAAGCTGCCGGGCCGCCCGTCCGACGACCCGACAACTCCTCAGTGGAAAGCCGCCGTTACCTCTGCGGGGACTCCCGGCGGACGGGTCAGGCCGAATATCCCTTCGGCGGGATGAGCGACGCGAGGTGGTCGAAGGTCAGCCAGTAGATCTGGTTGCCGCCGAACGAGGCCGGGTCGGCTATCTGCACGGTCCGGTTGTCGGTGTCGTAGCCGATCACCGTGAAGTAGTGGTAGATCGTCTCGTTCGGCGGGTAGCCGGGAGGCTGGTTCCCGGGCGGCGCGACGATGTTCGTCACCAGCGGGTAGTTGTTGTCGATGTCCAGGATGATGTCGTTCCAGAGCAGGTCCTTCTGCGCCTGGGTCGGCGGATCGTTGGGCATCTCCTTCGTCTCGTACCAGCCGGTGCCGAGGTTGGCGTTGAGCACACCGGTCACCTGGCTGATGTGGTCCGTGCCGCCGGTGTGGGTGCCGAGTTGCTCGGCCAGGACCGCCTGGCTGGGCGGGGCGATACGCGCGGAGAGCGCGATGCGGGTGGCCGCCGGACCGCACCAGTAGCCGGTCTCCTGCACCTGGTACTCGATCGCCAGGGTCCGGACGCTCTCGGTGTGGATGGCTTCGGTACGGATCGTCGAGGCGCTGGCGGCCTGCTTCTCGGCCACGGCGCCCAGCGCCGGATCGGCGTGGGCGACGCCCGGGAGGAACAGCGCGGCGGTTGCCGCCAGCGCCACGGCCGCGGGGACCGATCGCATTCTCGCGCGCATGACCAAACTCCTGCCTACGTGGGGGGTATGGCCAGATGATGGCTGCGAAAGAGGGTCGCTATGCCCCAGAGCGGCAAGACTGTCAGTTTCATGTCAAACGGCGACGGCGTTGGTCACGTCGCGTCAGGCGCACGCTTCAGAAGGTTCCGGCCACCTCCCGCGGCAGCGCGCGGCGGGGGTGGCCGGACCGGAGGTCGACCGGAGCATGGGCCGGCCCCGGGTCGGTTCGGAGAACGAGGACAGCGACCGCGAACGGGCCACCGGAAGGACGCGCCCCAGGCCCGTCATCCAGGGACGGGCCGGCCGAAGCCGCTCACAGCGGCCGCTGCTCCGCGGTACCGCGGGTACCGCGGGCACCGCGCCCGGAGCCGTACATCCGTCCTGGCCTCACCCCCAGGACCAGGCCCGCACATCTTCAGGATCCAGGCGTCAGGATCCAAGCGTCAGGGCGTCAGGGCGTCAGGGCGTCAGCCGCTGTTTTCCCGGGCGGCCCGCTCCCGCGACGCCGCGATCTCGGCGTACGCCTCCTCGCGGCCCACCCAGTGTGATCCCTCGACGGACTTACCGGGTTCGAGCTCCTTGTAGACCCGGAAGAAGTGGCTCATCTCCAGAAGCTCGAACTCCGCGATGTCGGTGACGTCCTGCACGGCCTCGTGGCGGAGGTCGTTGGCCGGAACACACAGCACCTTCTCGTCCGGTCCTCGCTCGTCGCGCATGACGAACATGCCGATCGCCCGGCAGCTGATCAGACACCCGGGAAAGGTGGGTTCGCCGACCAGCACGAGGGCGTCGAGCGGGTCACCGTCCCGGCCGAGGGTGCGGCCGATGAAGCCGTAGTCGGCCGGGTAGCGGGTGGCGGTGAAGAGCGTCCGGTCGAGCCGGATCCGCCCGGCCCGATGATCCATCTCGTACTTGTTGCGGGAGCCCTGGGGGATCTCCACGGTCACGTCGAACGCCACGGACACGGTCGCCTCCTCGCCTGCGCTGCTCCCCTGTGCTGCTCCTCTTCGGCCGGCCTCGGAGCCGCCTCGTCGCACGTCTTCCGGTGCCCGCCCCCGGACATCGCGAGAGCCGTCAGAGGCGCGCGGCCGGGGGCCGCACAGCGGGCGGCCGGCGCCGAGCCGGGCCCGTCCGTCGCGGTCGTCCGCCGAGGCCGGGCCAACAGCGAGGTGCGGAGCCCCAGCCTGAGGACCCACCGCCCAGGCACCCACTGCCCGGACGTCGGCACATCGCTCATGACAATCCAGTGTGCGCCCTGTCCCCCGGCTCGGCACCCCGAGCCGCCCGGGGCCGGGCAGGGCACCCCGCGCCACACCCCGCGACCCCGGGCCACTCCATGGCACCCCGCGCCCCCGGGCCACTCCATGGCACCCCGCGACCTTGGGCCACTCCATGGCACCCCGCGTCGGGACCCTGTCGGGGACCGTGTCCGCCGGTCCGGCTGCGGAACGGCGAAGCGCCCGGACCGATCAAGCCGGTTCGGGCGCTTCCTCGCAGTTCAGAGGGGGTATCCCTCCCTGCGCTCAGTAGGCCGTGTGGGACTCGAACCCACAACCAATGGATTAAAAGTCCACTGCTCTGCCTGTTGAGCTAACGGCCCGCGATGTTGCTCCCCCGAGCATAGCGGCCCCAGAAGGTGTCCCGTTCGGGGTATCCCCCCGCGACGGGACACCACGGAGCCGGGGGGCCGGGTCGGTGCGGCGGAGTCCGCCGCACCGACCCGGTCTGTCAACTCCTCGGCTGAACTCAGCCGTTGCGCTTCCAACGGGGCTTGTCGGCTCGGCGGTCGAAGGAGCGCCCGCCGGTCGCGCCGCCGTGGTGGTCGTCCCGGCGCGCCGGACGGTCATCGCGGCGCTCGCGGTAAGGACGGTCGCCGCCCCGGTACTTGAACTCCCTGCGGTCATGCGAGCCACCGGGACGGTCATCGCGCCGGTCACGGTTGAACCCACCGCCCGGACGGTCATCCCGCCGGTCACGGTTGAACCCGCCACCCGGACGGTCATCCCGCCGGTCCCGATTGAACCCACCGCCCGGACGGTCGTCCCGCCGGTCACGGTTGAACCCGCCACCGGGCCGGCTGTCCCGCCGCTCCCGGTAGTAGCCCCCGCCGCCCTGGCGGTCGCCGCGCTGGTCGAAGGAGCGGCCTTCCCCGCGGTCGCGGCCGAAGCCGCCACCGAATCGGTCCGAGCGGTCGTCGCGGCGGTCCCGGCCGTACCCGCCCCGGTCGTCCCGGCGCGCCGGACGGTCATCGCGGCGCTCGCGGTCCCGGCGGTCGTAGTTGCCCCGCTCGTCACGGCGCTGGTAGCTGCCGCGGTCCTCCCGGCGGTCCCGGTAGGACCCGCCCCGGTCACCACGGTCGCCCCGGTCGTAGCCGTTGCGCTCCTCCCGGCGTTCCTCCGGCCGGCTCTGCGTCGGCACGCTCTCCCCGGAGACCGGTTCGGCCTGGGCCGGCAGGCTCACCTCGGCTTCCGGAGCGGCCTGCTCCGCGGCCGCCACGGCCACCGCGGCCGCCGGGTCCTCGCCCCGCTCGCGGGCCGCCCGCATCAGCAGCCGGTCGGCCTCGTCGCGCAGCTCCGCGGCCCGCCGCTGCACCCGGCCGAGCTCACGCGTCAGCTCCTCCACCTCGCGCTCCGCCTGCCGAGCCGAGTTCGCGGCGGACTCCGCCTGGACCTCGGTGAGCGAACGCGCCCCGGTGATACGGGCCACGTCCTCGTCGAACGCCCCCGCCCCGCTGACGAAGTGCCGGCCGGCGTCGACGCCCGAGTCCTCCATCAGCCGGAAGATCTGCCGGCGCTGGTGCGGAAGGGCCAGCGAGACGACGGTGCCGCTGCGACCGGCACGGGCCGTGCGCCCGGAGCGGTGCAGGTAGTCCTTGTGGTCGCCGGCCGGGTCCACGTTGAGCACCAGGTCGATGCCGTCGACGTGGATGCCGCGGGCGGCGACGTCGGTCGCCACCAGGCAGTTGACGTAGCCGTCCTTGAAGTCGGCCAGGGTCCGGGTGCGCGCCCCCTGGGTCATACCGCCGTGCAGCGCGTCGGCCCGTACCCCGGACTCGCGCAGCTGCTCGGCGACCCGGTCGGCGCCCATCTGGGTCCGTACGAAGATGAGGGTGCGGCCCTTGCGGGCGGCGATGGCGGCGGTGACCGGCGCCTTGTCCCTCGGCTTCACGATGAAGACGTGGTGGTTCATGGTGCTGACGGCACCCTGCGCCGCGTCGACCTGGTGGGTCACCGGGTCCACGAGGTAGCGCTTGACCAGGGTGTCGATCTCGTTCTCCAGGGTGGCGGAGAACAGCAGCCGCTGGCCGCCGGGCGGCACGAGGTCGAGGATCTCGGTGACCTCGGGCAGGAAGCCCATGTCGGCCATCTGGTCGGCTTCGTCGAGGACCGCGACCTGGACCTTGTCCAGGCTGGCCGCGCCCCGGTCGATGACGTCGCGGAGCCGCCCCGGGGTGGCGACGAGGATGTCGACGCCACGCTCCAGGGCGTAGATCTGGTTGCCCATCGAGGTGCCGCCGCAGACGACCTTCATCTTCAGGCCGAGCACGTCACCGTAGGGCTGGAGCGCGTCGGCGACCTGCATCGCCAGCTCACGGGTCGGGGTGAGCACCAGGCCGCGGGGCCGCTTCTTCTCGGTGTGGCCGCCGGCCAGCTGGGAGAGGAGTGGCAGCCCGAAGGAGAGGGTCTTGCCGGAGCCGGTACGACCGCGGCCCAGGATGTCCCGCCCGGCGAGCGCGTCCGGGATGGTCGCGGCCTGGATCGGGAACGGGGTGGTGACGCCGTTCTGGGCGAGCTTGCGGACGATCGGCTCAGCGAGCCCGAGTTCCCCGAAGCCCGGCTCGGCGGGCTGCTGCGGGGCCTCCGGGGCGGCGTCGGTGACGACCGCCGCGTCCTCGGTGCTCTCCGCGGCCCCGTCGGCGGGGACGGTCTCGCCGGTGGCTGCCTCCGCTGTGGTCGGCATGGCGGCGGCGTCCGCGGCCTTCACGGCCTCCGTGGCGAGCTGCTCCGGCGAGACGGAGTTCTCTTCTTCGGCGAAATCGGACGTGCGGGGTCGATCAGACGTGGAAACAGACATGCGAGATGCGAAACCTTCCGGAGTTCTCGGCACGCGCCCAGTACTCCGCGAATCGCATACGACCTACGACCGCCTCAATGCGGTCTAGCCTCAGCCACGGCTCGGAACAGGAACGCGCCACACGGCGCTCTTCGGAAACGGCGCCGGGCAAGTGGGATCAAACGATCTACAACCATACGCACCAGCCGCCCCGGAGAGCAAATCACCCGGTCAGCCACATCTCCCGCCACCACGCCGTGGTTCCGTCGACTCCCGTCCCGGCCCGACGCCGGGGGGAGGCGCCGCCTCAGCCGTACCCCAGGGCGTGCAGGCGCTCGTCGTCGATGCCGAAGTGGTGCGCGATCTCGTGGACGACCGTTATCTCCGACTCGGTGACGACCTCCTCGCGGGTGGCGCACATCCGGAGCGTCGGCCCCCGGTAGATGGTGATCCGGTCCGGCAGGACGCCCGCGTACCACTCGCCCCGGTCGGTCAGCGGCGTGCCCTCGTACAACCCGAGCAGCTCAGGGTCGTCCGCCGGCGGCTCGTCCTCCACGAACACCGCGACGTTGTCCATCAGCCGGGTCAGCTCGGGCGGGATGCGGTCCAGCGCCTCGGCGACCAGTTCCTCGAACTCCTCACGCGTCATCTCCAGCACACGGCCATTCTCCGCCACCGGCAGCCCGGCCCGGCCCCACCCCCGGCCGTGGCGGGCCGCCCGGCCCCCGCCCCGGGGGCCACGGCGACGGCGCCGGGCATGGCACCGCCCGGCCCGGCGCCGTCGACGGCCGGGCATGGCCGGCGGTCGAGCTGGGCATACGGTCCCAATGGCTCGCGCAGCAGACCGGCCGCCATGGCTCCCACGCATCGCCCGCTCCGTCCGCGCCAGGGGCGCGCGGGCGCTGCGCCGCTGTCGCGCCCTGGTCGCCGCCCACCGCCGCTCCGCTCCCCGCTCCCTGACCCGTGCCCCTCGTCCGCTGGCCGGCGCCTTGGGCCTGGGCGCCGTGGTGCTGGTCGGGGCCTGGCTCGGACTGCTGGTCGTGGGGAGCGTCCGGGTGCCGGTGGGGCCGATGGACACCCGGATGGCCCTCCACCCCTCCGCCGACGGCGGCACGAAGATCAACGTCTCGCCGCTGGGCTCGCTGGAGCTGCAGAGCCACTCCGCCCCGATCCGGCTGGACGTCGACGTCGACCGGCTGGACCCCGAGCGGTCCCAGGCCCTGGTGGACCACCCGGAACGGATATCCGGCCTACAGGGGAAGATCGCCGACGACGTGGCCGCCGGCGCCACCGACCTCGCCGCCCGCTCGGCCGCCGCGGTGCTCTTCGGCGCCACCACGCTCGGGCTGGTGGTCTACCGGCGCCCCCGCCGGGCCCTGGCCGCCGGCGGGCTGGCGCTGGTCCTGCTGGCCTCCTGCGGAGGGGTGGCGTACGCCACCTGGAACCCGAAGTCGGTGCTGGAGCCGAAGTTCTCCGGGCTGCTCAGCAGCGCTCCGAACGTCGTGGGCAACGCCCGGAGCGTGGTCAGCGACTTCGACGCCTACCAGCAGGAGCTGGCCCGGCTGGTCACCAACGTCACCAAGCTCTACGACGCCACCGCGAACCTGCCCTCCTACCAGCCGGACCCGACGACGATCCGGGTGCTGCACGTCTCCGACATCCATCTCAACCCGGCCGCCTGGCACATCATCCGCTCGCTGGTCGAGCAGTACGACATCGACGTGATCATCGACTCCGGCGACACCATGGACCACGGCACCGCCGCCGAGAACCACTTCCTCGACCCGATCCCCGACCTCGGCGCCCCGTACGTCTGGGTGCGGGGCAACCACGACTCCAAGACGACCCAGAAGTCGCTGGCGGGCCGGAAGAACGTGCACGTCCTGGACCGGGGGAAGCCCGTGCAGGTCGGCGGCGTGCGGATCGCGGGCGTCGGAGACCCGCAGTTCACCCCGGACCGCTCGGTGAAGCCCTCCGGCGACGCGGAGGAGCGGCGCGCCGGCCGGGAGCTGGCCACCGCGATCAGGAAGCAGAAGGCGCTGGGACTGCCGGTGGACATCGCCGTCGCACACAACCCGGTGGCCGCCCGGGAGACCGCCGGCACCGTCCCCCTGGTGCTGGCCGGCCACACCCACAACCGGAAGACCTACGACCTGGACGGCGGCACCCGGCTGATGGTCCAGGGGTCGACCGGCGGGGACGGGCTGCGCGCCGTGGAGGGCGACGAGCCGGCCGACGTCCAGGCCTCGGTGCTCTACCTGGACCGGGACACCCGGCTGCTGCAGGCCTGGGACGAGATCGACCTGGGCGGGCTGGGGCTGTCGACCGCCGAGGTCAGCCGTCATCTGCCGGCGGACAACCGTCCCGGCGCCTCGCCCTCGCCGACCGAGCCGTAACCGTTTTGGCGAACACTCCCCTGATCCCATATGCTTCTCGCGTCCCCGACGGCGCCCCTCGGCGCCCAGGTGGGCCATCGGCCCTCATCGTCTAGTGGCCCAGGACGCCGCCCTTTCAAGGCGGTAGCACGGGTTCGAATCCCGTTGGGGGCACGCAAGATCTGTGCGAGACTGGTTCTCGCACAAGCTTGGTCCTGTGGAGCAGTTTGGAGTGCTCGCCACCCTGTCAAGGTGGAGGCCGCGGGTTCAAATCCCGTCAGGACCGCTGAAGTTCCTCGTGAACTTCGTGGCTGGGTAGCTCAGTTGGTACGAGCGTCCGCCTGAAAAGCGGAAGGTCGCCGGTTCGACCCCGGCCCCAGCCACCGCAGCCCATCAGGGCGAGAACACCCCCTGTCGGAGACATCCGGCAGGGGGTGTTCTGTCGTTCACCCGCCGAAGCGCCTCACCGAGCCCGTCCCACGATCGGCGTAGCGGCACACGGGCCCGGCCCCACCGCCGACCGGAGCGCCGCCGCGGGACACCCCCGGGCGGAGTCGACCGGAGAAGCCGCCCCCGGCCGCCCCGGCGAGCGGACGGGTGACGGCACGCGGGACGGGAACTCACTCGCCAGCCGTTTCCCGCAGGTGACATCCTTGACCCGGTATGCCTACTTCCTCGCCCTCGCCAGCCCCCTCCGCCGACGCCGCCTCCTTCGAGGCCCTGGGCTCCCGGCTCGCCGAGCTGACCCTGCGCGACGAGCGGCGCATCGGTCGTCGTCTCGACGGTGTACGCCGCGTCCGCAAGCCGGAGGCCCGGCGGAAGGCGCTCGAAGAGATCGCCGCCGACATCGAGGCCGCCGAGCGGCGCGTCGCGCTCCGCCGCGCCTCGGTGCCCGCGGTCAGCTACCCGGAGCAGCTGCCGGTCAGCCAGCGGAAGGACGAGATCCGCGCGGCGATACGCGACCACCAGGTGGTCATCGTCGCCGGTGAGACCGGCTCCGGGAAGACCACCCAGCTGCCCAAGATCTGTCTGGAGCTGGGCCGCGGCGTCCGGGGCCTGATCGGGCACACCCAGCCCCGGCGGATCGCGGCGCGCACGGTGGCCGAGCGGGTCGCCGAGGAGGTGGACCGCCCGCTGGGGGAGACCGTCGGCTGGAAGGTGCGCTTCACCGACCAGGTCGGGGCGGACACCCTGGTCAAGGTGATGACGGACGGCATCCTGCTGGCCGAGATCCAGACCGACCGGGAGCTGCGCCAGTACGACACGATCATCATCGACGAGGCCCACGAGCGCAGCCTCAACATCGACTTCATCCTCGGCTACCTCGCCCAGCTGCTGCCCAGGCGCCCGGAGCTGAAGGTCGTGATCACCTCGGCGACGATCGATCCGGAGCGGTTCTCCCGGCACTTCGGCGACGCCCCGATCGTGGAGGTCTCCGGCCGCACCTATCCGGTGGAGGTCCGCTACCGGCCGCTGCTGGAGGAGGGCTCCGAGGACGGTGACCGCGACCAGACCACGGCCATCTGCGACGCGGTCGACGAGCTGCAGGCGGAAGGCCCGGGCGACATCCTCGTCTTCCTCTCCGGCGAGCGGGAGATCCGCGACACCGCGGACGCGCTCGGCAAGAAGAAGCTCCGCGACACCGAGGTGCTGCCGCTGTACGCCCGGCTCTCGCACGCCGAGCAGCACCGGGTCTTCCAGCGGCACGGCGGACGCCGGATCGTGCTGGCCACCAACGTCGCCGAGACCTCGCTGACGGTTCCGGGGATCCGCTACGTGATCGATCCGGGCACCGCCCGGATCTCCCGGTACAGCCACCGCACCAAGGTGCAGCGGCTGCCCATCGAGCCGGTCTCGCAGGCCAGTGCCAACCAGCGGAAGGGCCGCTGCGGGCGCACCGCGGACGGCATCTGCGTCCGGCTGTACTCCGAGGACGACTTCCTCACCCGGCCGGAGTTCACCGACGCCGAGATCCTGCGGACCAACCTGGCCTCGGTGATCCTCCAGATGTCCGCGGCGGGCCTCGGCGACATCGAGGAGTTCCCGTTCATCGACCCGCCGGACCGGCGCCAGATCAAGGACGGCGTCCAACTGCTGGAGGAACTCGGCGCGCTGGAGACCGGAGGCAAGGCGGGCCGGCACCGGCTCACCCAGACCGGCCGCCGACTCTCCCAGCTGCCGGTCGACCCGCGGCTGGCCCGGATGGTCCTGGAGGCCGACCGGAACGGCTGCGTGCACGAGGTGATGGTGATCGCCGCCGCGCTGTCCATCCAGGACCCGCGGGAGCGGCCGGCCGAGAAGCAGCAGCAGGCGGACGAGAGCCACCGGCGGTTCGCCGACGAGAACTCGGACTTCCTCTCCTTCCTGAACCTCTGGCGCTACGTGCGCGAACAGCAGCGGGCGCTGTCCTCCTCGGCGTTCCGCCGGATGTGCCGCTCGGAGTTCCTCAACTACCTGCGGATACGGGAGTGGCAGGACATCCACTCCCAACTGCGGCAGGTGGCCAGGACGATGGACATCCACGTCCCCGCGGCCTCCGCCGACCAGCAGCCGGCACCGCCGGACCGGATCCACGCCTCGCTGCTGGCCGGCCTGCTCTCGCACATCGGGGTGAAGTACGTGGTGGGCGAGGAGGCCGGGAAGGGCGCCCGGAAGGAGTCCGGTGCGCGGAAGGAGTCGGGGCGGAACGAGTACCTCGGAGCGCGGGGCGCCAAGTTCGCCGTCTTCCCCGGATCGGCGCTGTTCAAGAAGCCGCCGCGCTGGGTGATGTCGGCGGAGCTGGTGGAGACCTCCCGGCTGTGGGCCCGGGTGAACGCCAGGATCGAGCCGGAGTGGATCGAGCCGCTGGCGCGGCACCTGGTGAAGCACACCTACAGCGAGCCGCACTGGGAGCAGCGGCAGGCGGCCGTGATGGCGTACGAGCGGGTGACGCTGTACGGGGTGCCGATCGTCGCCCGACGGAAGGTCAACTACGGCCGGATCGACCCCGAGACCTCGCGCGAGCTGTTCATCCGGCACGCCCTGGTGGAGGGCGACTGGCGTACCCACCACCAGTTCTTCCACGACAACCGGAACCTGCTGGAGGAGGTCGAGGAGCTGGAGCACCGGGCCCGCCGCCGGGACATCCTGGTCGACGACGAGACCCTCTTCGACTTCTACGACCGGCAGTTGCCGGAGCAGATCGTCTCGGGCGCGCACTTCGACTCCTGGTGGAAGAAACGGCGCCGGGAGGATCCGGAGCTGCTGAACTTCGAGAAGTCCATGCTCATCAACGAGCAGGCGCCGGAGCTCAGCGAGGAGGACTACCCGGACTCCTGGCGCCAGGGGGAGCTGACCTTCCCGGTGACGTACCAGTTCGAGCCCGGGACGGACGCCGACGGGGTCACCGTCCACCTGCCGCTGCCGGTGCTCAACCAGGTCTCCGAGGAGGGCTTCGACTGGCAGATCCCGGGGCTCCGCCAGGAGCTCGTCACCGAACTGATCCGCTCGCTCCCGAAGGCCATCCGCCGCAACTGCGTGCCGGCTCCGGACTACGCCCGACGGTTCCTGGCGGTCGCCTCGCCGCGCTCGGAGCCGTTGACCGTGACGCTCGGCCGGGAGCTGCAGCGGATGACGGGGGTCAGGGTCGAGCCCGGGGACTGGGATCCCGCCCGGGTCCCGGACCACTTGAAGATCACCTTCCGGGTGGTCGACGAGCGTGGCCGCACGGTCGCCGAGGACAAGGACCTCGAGGCGCTGCGGCTGCGGCTGAGACCGAGGACCCAGGCGGCGATCTCCGAGGCCTTCGAGCGGGCCGCCGCCCAGCGTGGCCGCGGCGGTCGACGCGAGCGGGCCGGCGGGCGCGGCGGCGGAGATGCGTCGGCGCCCGCGGCCGAGTCGCCGCTGCCGGCCCAGCGCCGGGGGCTCACCTCCTGGACGGTGGGGACCCTGGAGCGGACCTTCGAGACCCGTCGGGCGGGGCAGCCGGTGCGGGCCTATCCGGCACTGGTCGACGACGGGGACAGCGTCTCGGTGCAGCTCTTCGACACCGCAGCGGAGCAGTCCGCGGCCATGTGGCGGGGCACTCGCCGGCTGATCCTGCTCAACACGCCCGCCAGTCCGGCGAAGTTCGCCCAACAGAAGTTGAGCAACGCCGAGAAGCTGGCGCTCTCCCGCTGTCCGCACGGCAGCGTGCAGGCCCTCTTCGACGACTGCGTCAGCGCCGCCGCCGACCGGTTGATCGCCGCCCACGGCGGACCGGCCTGGGACGAGGAGGCCTTCCGCAAGCTGCTCGACGCGGTGCGGAGCGAGTTGGTCGACGCCACGATGGACGCGGTGCGGAAAGTGCGGGAGGTGCTGTCCGCCTGGCACTCCTGCGAAGGCCGGTTGAAGGCGACGACCTCGCCGGTGCTCCTGCCCTCGCTGACCGACATCCGGGAGCAGCTCGGCACACTGGTCAAGCCCGGCTTCGTGACGGCTCACGGCGTTCGGCGGCTGCCGGACCTGCTGCGCTACCTCGTCGCCGTCGACCGTCGGCTCCAGCAGCTGCCGCACAACGCCGAGCGGGACCGCACCCGCATGGCGAAGGTCCACCAGATGCGGGCGGAGTACGCCCGGCTGCTGGAGCGGCTGCCCGCGGGACGCCCGGTGCCGCGGGAGGTCGCGGAGATCCGCTGGATGATCGAGGAGCTGCGGGTCAGCTACTTCGCGCACGCCCTGGGGACCGCCTACCCGGTCTCCGACAAGCGGATCATGAAGGCGATCCAGGCCGCTTCCCCCTGACCAGGCCCGAGACGCCGCGCCGGGGAAATCCGAACCCGGTACGGGAAGGGGAGTACTGGTTCGACCTGAGGGCCTGAGCTGCTGTAGAGTCTGTCTCCGCAGCGCACGGAGAAAAGGCGCGGCAGCAAGGTCCTGTGGAGCAGTTTGGAGTGCTCGCCACCCTGTCAAGGTGGAGGCCGCGGGTTCAAATCCCGTCAGGACCGCATCGTTTGAGGGCCCGGATCCCCAGGATCCGGGCCTTCTCCGTGTCTTGACTGGCTCCTCTGCCGACGGTAATCAGGCATCAGGGGAAGCCTGCTCGGGAGGTACGCCGATGACGACGTCCACGAGGCACGAGACCGGAGCCCTGCTCCGCGCCCATCTGTCAGCAGCCGCGGGCTACCGCCACCTCACCCGCCACTGTCCCATCTGCCGGAGACTGCTCCACCTCGCGACGGAGAGCCCGGCCGGATCGCCGGGAGGAGCGGAGCCGGCGCCGACGAACGGAGCCGAGCACTGACGGCCGGGGCCGGTTCGCACGGACGATCGAGCCGGCCCCGGCCGTATCCCCTTTCACACATCCGGGGGAAGGGTGCTCGCGGGGTCCAAGGGCCGCCCGGGGAAAGGCCTTTCAGGTCTTGAAGACACCGCGAAAGACACAGTCTCACTACCTGGACAAAGCTTAGGGGTCAACAGCGACGCCCTGTGACAGGTGTCACTTGGCAACTTTCAAAAGCGAGGCACATCACACCCCGCCAGCGAGACCTCGATTTAATATGTGCAATTGCACGTCTGCCAGTCGTGCCTCCGCGGCAACCGACGCGGACGCCCGGCCCCCCTCGACCCCACCGGCAAGGGCCTGACGGGCCACCAGAACGACACCGCTCCGGGGTGGCGCAACCAGGGACTCCCGGCCCCTGAGGGCGCCTTGGAGGCGCCGGCGGCGACCCCGCGACCCCTTTTGCCCGACAGGCCGCCATCGAGCCCTGAGCGGCAGCTCCGCGGAATCGGCAACCCCGGCACCCGCTCAGGGCCGCCCCATGCCCCGCGAGCACCCCGAAGACGGGGCCCCAGCTCGCCGCCACACCACCGGAAAGTGCCAATACGCCCCATTTTCAGGCGTCGCTCGATCTCGACGGAGAACGAGAGTTGACGCCGGCCGACGAACCAGCGGGGCCGCAGGGAACAACCCTTGGACACAAAGATCGCGCTGGACCCGGCGGAGTCCAGCGCGATCGACGGCGCATCCCGGTCAGAGGATCGGAGCCTGTTGCGGCAGGCTCCCGCCAAGTGGAGCTATCTGGGCATCAATCGGGCGAGGGGACCCGGAAATGCCCGGTCATGCGGGTGTTTCAGACTTCGCTGCGCTGCTGCGGAATGCCCGCGAGCAGGGCACGGACCTCCGCTTCGCGGTAGCGCCGATGCCCTCCCAGCGTGCGGATAGACGTGAGCTTGCCCGCCTTGGCCCAGCGTGTGACCGTCTTCGGGTCCACGCGGAACATCGTGGCGACCTCAGCCGGGGTCAGCAGCGGCTCGGCATCAGGGGTGCGAGCGGTCATGAGCGGCCTCCTCGGAGAACCGAACCATCACGGTTCTTTCCTCTAAATTCTGCACCTTGACCCGCGTTGCCCGAAATGGCGGACGCGGGCCGAGTCGGTTATAGGACGAACGGCTTGTCCTCGGCACTACAACTACACCATCTGTCCAGCCACGTCGGCCAAACCGATGGAATTGCCCTCCGAGGCGTCCAACCTCGGCGGAACCCGATGGACCATGCCATAGCGGACAGTCACCCCGCCGTAACGATCAGTCACAACGCGGATCAGCCGTCACCAGCCCCACCAAGCCGTGCAATAGCGATCTATCCGCCCTTAGTTGGACGGAAGGAGCCCTTCCTGAGCTCCTTGTCCTATTTTGCCACGAGGGTACAGCTTTTTGGCAAGACCCCGTTAAGTGCTATCCATCACCCTTGGGGACCCTTGGGGCATTAGCGGCGATCGCTCCGCTCATGGTCCGGCTACTCAACTCGCGAACTGGCGGTCCCGGATGGCTCGCCAGCGGTCCGTGAGCCGCCCGTAGGCTTCCCCGGCCCGGGCTCCGTCGCCGTCCCGCAGCGCCTCCAGGCCCTCCGCGACATCGGCCGCGGAATGGTCCCCGGCCAACCGCCCGTCCCCCAGAGCATGTACCAGACCCCCGTAGTCCAGTTCGACGAGGGACCGGGGGTGGAACTCCTCCAACCAGCGACCGACATTCTCCAGGCCGTCGATCAGGGGGCTCTCGTCGAGCGCCTCCCGGAGCACCTTCAGCCCTCGGGCCACCCGGCGCCGCGCCTGCACCATCGGCGTGCGGTAGCGGAGCCTGGGGCCGGGCTCCGCGCCCTCCTCGTCCGCACGGCGGTACTCCCGCTCCTCGTCGGCGAAGAGCACGAACCACCGCGCCGGCACATGCCAGGTGGCCGAACGGATCCACGGCCGGGCGTCCGGGTTCTGCTCCAGCCAACGCTCGTAGTCGGCCACCGTCTGCCGCCGCACCACCGGCGGCAGCACCGCGTCCAGCACCGGCGCCGGCAGCTGCCGGGAGAGCTCCTCCAGGGCCAGCCAGCCCCGCAGCCGGGTGCGCCAGGGACAGACGCAGGTGACGCCGTCCAGGACCGCCACGAACGCCTCGTCGCTCTCGTGCACCGGCACCGGCACCGGCGGAACCGGCAGCAAGTCGGCCAGCGAACGGCGGAGTTCGTCCTGCTCCGAAAGGGTCTGCCCGCGCTCCGCGTAGTCGCACCAGCGGGTGCGCTCCGGCTCTGGAAAGGCCGCCAGCGGCTCGTAGACCCGTAGATAGGCCGCGTACGGAACGATCACCGATGACGCCAGTCCCACGCGTCCACTCCTCGTCGCCTACCCGTCCGTTCCAGACCGTTCGAATCGTCCCACGGCCCCGCGCCCAGAGCCTACGGAGAGCCGCTCTGCGAGCACCGTCCGGCCCCGTAGGTTTTACGCTATGCCTGACCGGCCCTCCCCACCCCCGGAGGGCGTCACCCCTTGAAATCGGGAGCCACCACCGTGACCGATGTCCGTCCACCCGCCGGATCCGGCGCTCAGTCCGTGCTGTCCACCCTCTTCCGGTCCGCTCAGGGCGGCCACGAGCAGGTCGTGCTCTGCCAGGACGAGGAGAGCGGTCTCAAGGCCGTCATCGCGATCCACTCCACCGCTCTCGGCCCCGCCCTCGGCGGCACTCGCTTCCACTCCTACGCCTCCGACGAGGAGGCCGTCCTCGACGCGATGAACCTCGCCCGCGGGATGTCCTACAAGAACGCCCTCGCCGGACTCGACCACGGCGGCGGCAAGGCCGTGATCATCGGAGACCCGGCGCAGCTCTCCGAGGGCGGCATCAAGAGCGAGCGGCTCCTGCTCGCCTACGGACGCTTCGTCGCTTCGCTGGGCGGGCGTTACGTGACCGCCTGCGACGTCGGCACGTACGTCACCGACATGGACGTCATCGCCAGGGAGTGCCGCTGGACGACCGGACGTTCCCCGGAGAACGGCGGCGCCGGCGACTCCTCGGTCCTCACCTCCTTCGGCGTCTTCCAGGGCATGCGGGCCAGCGCGCAGCACCTGTGGGGCGACCCGACGCTGCGCGGCCGGAAGGTCGGTGTCGCCGGGGTGGGCAAGGTGGGCCGGCATCTCGTCGGGCACCTGCTGCGGGACGGCGCCGAGGTCGTGATCACCGACGTGCGGGCCGAGTCGGTCGACGCGATCCGGGCCGATCACCCCGAGGTGCGGGCCGTCGCCGACACCGACGCGCTGATCCGCTCGGACATCGACATCTACGCTCCCTGCGCCCTCGGCGGCGCTCTCGACGACGCCACGGTGGCGGCGCTCACCGCGCGCATCGTCTGCGGCGCCGCCAACAACCAACTGGCCCACCCGGGGGTGGAGAAGGACCTCGCCGACCGGGGCATCCTCTACGCACCGGACTACCTGGTGAACTCCGGTGGGGTGATCCAGGTGGCCGACGAGCTGCGCGGTTTCGACTTCGAGCGGGCCAAGGCGAAGGCGACCGAGATCTTCGACACCACATTGGCGATCTTCGAGCGGGCGAAGTCCGAGGGCATCCCGCCGGCCGAGGCCGCGGACCGGCTCGCCGAGCAGCGGATGGCCGAGGCCCGCGAACGGGCGCAGCGCTGACGGGCAGCGCCCCGCCGCGGGCACATGGAGCGAGAGCCCGGTGACGCTCCGCGGTGCTCCGGCGGGGCGACTCCGGGCGGGTGACCGCCGCCGGAGTGGGACTCCGGCGGCGCGCGACGCTCGGTAACCGTCGGACTCACACAAAACCGGGAGGGGCAGGTCGGCCCGACGGGTGGGGGAGACAAGTCTCACCACCCATCGGCGGGTCGATCCGCGAGAGCCGGTAAAATGACACCTGACCTGCGGGGATAGGCATCCTCCAGGGGTGTGTTCCGGGGCACGTCCTACGGGCGACGTACCGTATGGTCTCGGAAGCAGGTACCGTTGAAGTCCTACGGACCGGTCTCTCCGAGGAGAGCCCGATCTGAATCATGAACGCGTGTCAAGACTCTGGGGCCGTCGAGCCCCGTCATTGAGGGGGTCGAGCCATGGGGCGCGGCCGGGCCAAGGCCAAGCAGACGAAGGTCGCCCGCCAGCTGAAGTACAACAGCGGTGGGACTGACCTCGCACGGCTGGCAGACGAGCTGGGCGCATCGAAGACCAAACAGCCGCCGAACGGTGAGCCGTTCGCGGATGACGAGTTGGACGATGACCCGTACGCACAGTACGCGGACCGCTACAACGACACCGACGATCAGGACGACGAGGAGTCGCAGTCGTCCGACCGGTCATCGCAGCGCCGCCGCGCCTGACGCAGCGGCGCCCGAGTCCACGGCACAGCAGCTGACCCGGTCCAGGGATCCCGCCCTGGGCCGGGTTCTGCGCTGTCTCCGCGCGGTCGCACCGCGATCCGTCCGTCATTCGCCCTCCTCCACCACTCAGGAGGCGTAGTCGCCGGTCAGGGCGGCAGCCGCCGGCTGCTCACCGCGTTCGGTGACCCGGCCGGCCACCCATGCCTCCACCCCGCGGTCGGCGAGGGTGGCCAGCGCCACGTCGACCGAACCCGCCGGCACCACGGCGACCATGCCGACGCCCATGTTGAGCGTCCGCTCCAGCTCCTCGCGCCCGACCGGGCCGACCTCTCCGACCAGCTGGAAGACGGGCGCCGGGGTCCAGCTGGAGCGGTCGAGGGTGGCGTGCAGCCCGTCGGGTACCACCCTCGCCAGGTTGCTGGCGAGCCCGCCCCCGGTGATGTGGGAGAAGGCGTGCACCTCGGTGACGCGGGCCAGGGCCAGGCAGTCGAGGGCGTAGATCCGGGTCGGCTCCAGCAGCTCCGCGCCGAGGCTCCGGCCGAGCTCCGGGACCTCGCGCTCCAGCTGCCAGCCCGCCCGTTCGAACAGCACGTGGCGGACCAGGGAATAGCCGTTCGAGTGAAGCCCGGAGGAGGCCATGGCGATCAGCACGTCTCCCGCCCGGACCCGCTCGGGGCCGAGCATCCGGTCCGCCTCGACGACGCCGGTACCGGCGCCCGCCACGTCGAAGTCGTCCGCGCCGAGCAGGCCGGGGTGTTCGGCGGTCTCGCCACCCACCAGGGCGCAGCCGGCGAGCACACAGCCCTCGGCGATCCCGCGGACGATCGCGGCCACCCGCTCCGGGTGGACCTTGCCCACACAGATGTAGTCGGTCATGAACAGCGGCTCGGCCCCGCACACCACCAGGTCGTCCACGACCATGCCGACCAGGTCGCGGCCGATGGTGTCGTAGACGCCGAGTCGGCGGGCGATGTCCACCTTGGTGCCCACCCCGTCGGTGGCGGAGGCCAGCAGCGGGCGGCGGTAGCCCTTGAGCGCGGAGACGTCGAAGAGGCCGGCGAAGCCGCCCAGACCGCCGACCACCTCGGGGCGGCCGGCCTTCTTCACCCACTTCTTCATCAGGTCGACGGCGCGCTCGCCGGCCTCGATGTCGACGCCCGCGGCAGCGTAGCTGGGCCCGGAGTCACCGGGGAGGGTCTCGGTCATCGCAGGCAGGTCTTTCGTGTCGGGGTGACGGGGGGCGTCCGCGGGCCGCAGCCGGCCGTCGGGCGGACTACGGGCGGCGCAGCGCTCCCGAGCCGCCGGGGCCGGGGGTCAGCGAGGTGACTCCGTCGAGGTCGGTGTGGGCTGCCTCGCGGGTCTCGGCTTCCAGCAGGCCCTTGCCCAGGAGTTCGGGGTCGGGTAGGTCCATCGGGTACTCACCGTCGAAGCAGGCGCGGCAGAGGTCGTCCTTGGCGATGGTGGTCGCCTCGACCATGGCGTCGAGGGAGATGTAGGCGAGCGAGTCCGCGCCGAGCGAGGCGCCGATCTCCTCGACCGAGAGGCCGTTGGCGATCAGCTCCGCCCGGGTGGCGAAGTCGATCCCGAAGAAGCACGGCCACTTGATCGGCGGGGAGGAGATCCGGACGTGCACCTCGGCCGCGCCGGCCTCCCTGAGCATCCGGACCAGGGCGCGCTGGGTGTTGCCGCGGACGATCGAGTCGTCGACCACCACCAGGCGCTTGCCCCGGATGACCTCCTTGAGCGGGTTGAGCTTCAGCCGGATGCCGAGCTGCCGGATGGTCTGGCTCGGCTGGATGAAGGTCCGGCCGACGTAGGAGTTCTTGACCAGCCCGGAGCCGTAGGGGATACCGCTGGCCTCGGCGTAGCCTACGGCGGCGGGCGTTCCGGACTCGGGGGTCGGTATCACCAGGTCGGCCTCGACCGGGGCCTCGGCGGCCAGCCTGCGGCCCATCTCCACCCGGGAGAGGTAGACGTTCCGCCCGGCGATGTCGGTGTCGGGGCGGGCCAGGTAGACGTACTCGAAGACGCAGCCCTTCGGCCGGGCCTCGGCGAAGCGGACCGAACGCATCCCGTTCTCGTCGATGGCCACCAGCTCGCCGGGTTCGATCTCCCGGATGACGCTCGCGCCGCAGATGTCGAGCGCCGCGGTCTCGCTGGCGATCACCCAGCCGCGCTCCAGTCGGCCGAGCACCAGGGGCCGGATGCCCTGCGGGTCGCGGGCGGCGTAGAGGGTCTGCTCGTCCATGAAGACCAGCGAGAAGGCTCCGCGCACCCTGGGCAGGACGACGGGGGCGGCCTGCTCGACGGTCAGCGGTCTGCCGTCCTGGTCGACCTGGCCGGCGAGGAGGGCGGTGATCAGGTCGGTGTCGTTGGTGGCCGCCACCTGGGTGGCCCGTCCGCCGTCCCGGGGCAGGTCGGCGACCATCTCGGCGAGCTGGGCGGTGTTGACGAGGTTGCCGTTGTGGCCGAGCGCCATCGAGCCGTGGGCGGTCGCGCGGAACGTCGGCTGCGCGTTCTCCCACACCGAGGCCCCGGTGGTGGAGTAGCGGGTGTGTCCGACCGCGATGTGGCCCTGGAGGGAGCCCAGTGAGGTTTCGTCGAAGACCTGCGAGACCAGTCCCATGTCCTTGAAGACCAGGATCTGGGAGCCGTTGCTCACCGCGATGCCCGCGGACTCCTGTCCACGGTGCTGTAGCGCGTACAGCCCGAAGTAGGTCAGTTTGGCGACCTCCTCGCCCGGAGCCCAGACCCCGAACACGCCGCAGGCGTCCTGGGGGCCTTTTTCGCCCGGAAGGAGATCGTGGCTGAGTAGCCCATCACCACGTGGCACGTCTCCGAGTCTAAGGCCAAGCCCCGGTCCAGCCGAACCGGTGGTGGTCTCCGGAGCCTCCGCGGATTCCCGGGGTAGACCGATCACACCGCTCTGACCTGCGGTTTTACAGATGTCCAGAGCAGGGCGAGTGGGATGTGCCACGTCCGGCCGGTCAGCTGCCACCCTCCGCCGCGGGTGGTTCCGCCCGCTCCCGGAACACCGGCAGCAGCTCCGACAGGTCAGCCCGCTCGCCACTGGCGGTCAGCCGTGAGCCGCCGGCCGCCTCCCACCAGGGCAGCCGGCCGGTGGCCAGTCGGATCCAGGTGAGCGGTTCGGTCTCCACGACGTTGGGCGGGGTGCCCCGGGTGTGCCTGGGGCCCTCGACGCACTGGACGACGGCGAACGGCGGGATCCGGAGCTCGACCGATCCGCCCGGGGCCCGGGCCGCCAGCGTGTCGGCGAGCAGTCGGGTGACGGTGGCCAGTGCCTCCCGGTCGTGGCGGATCGCGGCGCCGGTGGCCGCGGTCAGGTCGTCGCCGTGCACCACGACCTCGAGCAGGCGGGTGACCAGGAAGTCGTCCACGGTCAGCACGCCGAGTGCGGTGCCGACCAGCTCCCCCCGGCCCTCGGTGGCGGCGACCGCCTCCTCGAGCGCCACGACCGCCGCGTCCAGCCGCTCCAGTACGGCTCGCGGCTCGTCGGACGGCAGCGCCTCGGAGTCCCGCACGGCGGCATCCGCGACCTCGGCGGCCCGCACGGAGAGACCGCCCACGTAGCCCTGGAGGTCGATCCGCTCCCCGGTCGAGGGGCCCCGGAGCCCGCGTGGCAGCGCCTCCAGGGCCCGGGCGAGGTGCGTGATCAGGTCGCGGACCGTCCAGGAGCCCAGCCGGGTGCGGGCCTGGAGCAGTTGCCGCGCGTCCTCCGCCGCGCAGACGACGGCCACGGCTCCCCGCACCGCCCGCAGCTCGGCGTCGAGCGCCGCGCGCACCTTCGCGGGGTCGTATCTGCGGGGGCGTGGCCTGCGGGTTGCGGTGGGCATGGCACCACACCCTAAGGGCTGGTCCATGGCCTCCGGTGGACCAGCGCACGGCGACCGGCTCGGTGCACCGCGAGGCGGACGGTCCGGACCGGGGCCGCTGCCGGACCTCCCCTCACCTCGGCTTCAGTCGGTGGCGGCGCTGGCCTCGGCCGGGTCGTCGTCGCTCCGCCCGTAACCGGCCGCCGGCGCCTCGAAGGGCTCGCCGTTCCGCGGCACGCCCAGACCGCGCCAGCCGAACGGCAGACCGCGGGCGATGTGCAGGTCGAGCCGGTCCATCAGTTGGAAGTGCAGGTGCGGCTCGGTGGAGTTGCCGGAGTTCCCGACCTGGGCGATCTGCTGGCCGGCGCGGACCCGGTCGCCCTCCCCGACCATGACCGAGCCCCTCCGCAGGTGCGCGTACAGGGCGTACACGCCGTCTCCCAGGTCGAGCACGACGTGGTTGCCGATGAGCCCGCCCGGCCCGGAGGCGTCCCGGACCACCGCCTCAAGGAAGAAGACGGGCAGCGCCGGGTACGAGTTGCGGCTGAGGTGGTCGCGGCGGTGCTGGCGGACCCGCACCACCGTGCCGTCGGCCACGGCGAGCGCCGGCGCCCCGAAGGAGGGGAAGTCCTCGGGCCGGCGGGCCACCGGCCACCAGCCGAAGGGCGGCCGGGAGCCGTCCACCGGCTCCCGCACCACGTCGATCGCGTAGGCCTGGCCGTAGCCCCGCTGGCCGTGGCTGGGTACCCGGTCGGCCGGGCTGTTCAGGGCAGTCCAGCGGCCGGAGACGGGTGGCTCGACCTCGGTCGGCGGCCTGGGCCCGCCCTGCTCCGGCGGCAGGGGGCGGCGAGCCCGGCCGGGGAGCAGTTCCGTGCCCAGCACCAAGACCACGACGGTGATCCGGGCCCAGCCGGGCACGGAGAGCGGGGCTGGGGAGAAGTCGATCAAGACGAGCACCAGCAGCAGGCCGTAGAGCCCCGGGCGCGCTCGTTTCAGCTGGTGGACGGCGGACTGGACGACCGGGTGGTCCAGCACGGACATCGGCTCCCCCTGGGACTGGTCGGACGACGGACGAGCCCCCGTCCACAGCCTGTGGACGGGGGCTCGGGGCGGCTGCTCAGATCACGCCAGCAGTCCCGGGATCGTCGCCTCGTGGGCCTCCCGGAGCTCGGCGAGCGGGATGTCGAACTGCCCCTGCACCTCGACCGATTCTCCGTCGACCACGCCGATCCGCGCCGCAGGCAGGCCGCGGGCACCGCACATGTCGGTGAACCGGACCTCTTCGCTCCGCGGCACGGCCACGATCGCCCGCCCGGCGGACTCCGAGAAGAGGAAGACGAACGGGTCCAGGTCGTCCGGCACGACCACCCGGGCGCCCCGCCCGCCCCGGAGGCAGGACTCGACCAGGGCCTGCACCAGCCCGCCGTCGGAGAGGTCGTGGGCGGCGTCGACCATGCCGTCGCGGGAGGCCGCGACGAGGATCTCGGCCAGCAGCCGCTCCCGCTCCAGGTCCACCGCCGGCGGCCGTCCGCCGAGGTGGTCGTGGATAACCTGCGACCAGGCCGAGCCGCCCAGTTCCTCCCGGGTCTCGCCGAGCAGGTAGATCAGCTGGCCCTCCTCCGCGAAGGCCATCTGGGTCCGGCGGTTGACGTCGTCGATGACGCCGAGCACCCCGACCACCGGTGTCGGGTGGATGGCGGTGTCCCCGGTCTGGTTGTAGAGGGAGACGTTCCCGCCGGTCACCGGGGTGCCGAGGGTCAGGCAGGCGTCCGCCAGCCCGCGGCATGCCTCCGCGAACTGCCACATGACCGCCGGGTCCTCGGGGGAGCCGAAGTTGAGGCAGTCGGTGACCGCCAGCGGCTTGGCGCCGGTGGCGGCGACGTTCCGGTAGGACTCGGCCAGCGCCAGTTGGGCGCCGGTGTACGGGTCGAGCTTGGCGTAGCGGCCGTTGCCGTCGGTGGCGACCGCGACCCCGAGGTTCGTGTCCTCGTCGATGCGGACCATCCCGGAGTCCTCCGGCTGCGCGAGCACGGTGTTGCCCTGCACGAACCGGTCGTACTGGTCGGTCACCCAGGCCTTGGAGGCCTGGTTCGGCGAGGCGACGAGCCGCAGCACCTGCTCCCGCAGTTCCCGGCCGTCGGTCGGGCGCGGCAGCCGGCCGGGGTCGTCGGCCTGCAGGGCGTCCTGCCACTCCGGGCGGGCCAGCGGGCGCTGGTAGGTGGGGCCCTCGTGGGCGACGGACCGCGGTGGCACGTCGACGATCTGCTCGCCGTGCCAGAAGATCTCCAGACGGGAGCCCTCCGTCACCTCACCGATGACCGTGGCGCCCACGTCCCACTTCTCGCAGATCTCCAGGAAGCGGTCGACCTTGTCGGGCTCGACGATGGCGCACATCCGCTCCTGCGACTCGCTCATCAGGATCTCCTCCGGGGAGAGCGAGGAGTCGCGCAGCGGCACGGCGTCGAGTTCGATGCGCATCCCACCGGAGCCCGCCGAGGCCAGCTCGCTGGTGGCGCAGGACAGCCCGGCCCCGCCGAGGTCCTGGATCCCCGCGACCAGCTTCTCGCCGAAGATCTCCAGGGTGCACTCGATCAGCAGCTTCTCCTGGAACGGGTCGCCGACCTGCACCGCGGGCCGCTTGGCCGGCTTGGTGTCGTCGAAGGTCTCGGAGGCGAGCACCGAGACCCCGCCGATGCCGTCGCCACCGGTCCGGGCGCCGTAGAGGATCACCTTGTTACCGACGCCCGAGGCCTTGGCCAGGTGGATGTCCTCATGCCGCATCACACCCACACACAAGGCGTTGACCAGCGGGTTCCCCTGGTAGCAGGGGTCGAAGACGACCTCGCCGCCGATGTTCGGCAGGCCGAGGCAGTTCCCGTAGCCGCCGATGCCGGCGACCACCCCGGGCAGCACCCGCCGGGTGTCCGGGTGGTCGGCCGCCCCGAACCGCAGCGGGTCCATCACCGCGATCGGACGGGCGCCCATGGCCAGGATGTCGCGGACGATGCCGCCGACTCCGGTGGCCGCCCCCTGGTAGGGCTCGATGTAGGAGGGGTGGTTGTGCGACTCCACCTTGAAGGTGACGGCGTAGCCCTGGCCGACGTCGACGACGCCCGCGTTCTCACCGATCCCGACGAGCATCGCGTCGCTCTCCGGCGCCTTCTCCCCGAACTGCCGGAGATGGACCTTGCTCGACTTGTACGAGCAGTGCTCCGACCACATGACGGAGTACATCGCCAGCTCCGCACCGGTCGGCCGGCGACCGAGGATCTCCCGGACGCGCTGGTACTCGTCCGGCTTGAGGCCGAGCTCGGCCCACGGCTGCTCGGTCTGCGGGGTGCTGGCCGCACGCCCCACGGTGTCCAGGGTCATACGGCGACCAGCCTCTTCAGGATCGAGGTGAAGAATCCGAGCCCGTCCGTCCCGCCGGTGCCGGTCAGCGGCTCCACGGCGTGCTCCGGGTGGGGCATGAGGCCGACGACGTTGCCCGCCCCGTTGGTGATGCCGGCGATGTCGCGCAGCGAACCGTTCGGGTTGGAGCCCAGGTAGCGGAAGGCGACCCGGCCCTCGGCCTCCAGCATGTCGAGGGTGCGCTCGTCGGCGGTGTAGCGGCCGTCCATGTTCTTCAGCGGAATCCGGATCTCCTGGCCCTCGGTGTAGTCGGAGGTCCAGGCCGTGCCGGTGTTCTCCACCCGGAGCCGCTGCTCCCGGCAGACGAAGTGCAGGTGGTTGTTGCGCAGCATGGCGCCGGGCAGCAGGTGCGACTCGGTCAGCACCTGGAAGCCGTTGCAGATGCCGAGCACCGGCAGCCCTTCCCGGGCGCCGGCGATCACGCTCTCCATCACGGGGGAGAAGCGGGCGATCGCCCCGGCGCGCAGGTAGTCGCCGTAGCTGAAACCGCCGGGCAGCACCACGGCGTCGACCTGGTGCAGGTCGCGGTCGCGGTGCCAGAGGGAGACCGGCTCGGCGCCGGCGACCCGGATCGCCCGCCGGCTGTCCTGGTCGTCGAGGCTGCCGGGGAAGGTGATCACTCCGATCCGGGCGGTCATGACGCGGCCTTCTCGGTCTCGGGCTCGACGCGGACGGTGAAGTCCTCGATCACGGTGTTGGCGAGGAACGTCTCCGCCAGTTCTCGGACCCGGGCGAGGGCCGCGTCATCGACGGGCCCCTCGACCTCGAGCTCGAAACGCTTTCCCTGGCGGACCTGCGAGACCCCTTGGAAACCGAGGCCCGGCAGCGCACGCTGCACGGCCTGGCCCTGCGGGTCGAGGATCTCCGGCTTGAGCATGACGTCGACTACGACGCGTGCCACTGGCACTCCCGGTGTGTGGTGCGGCTGGCGGTGACTGCTGGGCACCACGCCCTCGGCGCCGCGGCCCCAGCCCCCCGATCAGATGACTTCAGCCTACATCGCCCGAAATTCTACGCGAGTAGATATACTTCCTTTCCCGATCAGACCCGATCGCCGCCCGCTAAAAACACCCGGGAAAATCACCCGCCCCCCATTGCCTCATGACACGCGGATGGAATTAACTGGGTTTCGCAATACAATGCCTTCGCTGTACAAATGAAATAGCTCCGACCCCCGACCGTTCCGGCCTTCCGCGTCCTCCCACGTCAGCGCGGTGGAGCCGCCAGAAAGGACCGACATCCGTGGCACAGCGCGTAGTCGTCACACTCTCCGATGACATCGACGGCGGGGAAGCGTCGGAGACGGTTCTCTTCGGCCTGGACGGTAAGTCGTACGAGATCGACCTGAATCATTCGAATGCGAAGAAACTGCGGGGGGCGCTGGCACCCTACGTGGCGGCCGGCCGCAAGCGCTCCAGGTCGGGCAGGACCTACCGCCGCACCTCGGTCGCGCCGGACCCGGCCGCCGTCCGCGCCTGGGCCCGCTCCAACAACATGGAGGTGCCGCCGCGCGGCCGGATCCCCAAGCGGGTCTACGAGGCCTTCGAAGCCGCCAGTTGAGCCGACTTGCGCCGCACCCCGGGTGATCGGCTAAAGTCTGGGACACGCCGAGGGGCGAGGCCGAGAGGCCGAACCCCCCGAGAAGTCTCGCGGGTGTAGCTCAGTAGTAGAGCGCCCCCTTTCCAAGGGGGAGGCGCAGTGTGCGATTCCTGTCACCCGCTCTCATCGTCTTCCGGACCACTCAATCGGGTCAGGTAAGATGGTGTTCGCACTGAATGATGTGGGCCTCGTCCAGGGATTCCCGATTCAGTCGCATGCGGACGTAGCTCAGTTGGTAGAGCATCACCTTGCCAAGGTGAGGGTCGCGAGTTCGAATCTCGTCGTCCGCTCCGTCGAGAAGGGCCCCGGTCGATATGACCGGGGCCCTTCTCCGTCTCTCCCACCGCCCTTCCGCTCTCCGATGACATTTGTCATGGGCAGTGGTGACAGCCCGCACTGTCGAGGTGGCTCGGCACCGGCGACCCTTGACCTCATGACAAGCGACGAGACAGTGATCGAGGTCACCGAGCTGCGGCGCAGCTACGGCGGTGGCTTCGAGGCCGTGCGCGGCGTCTCCTTCTCGGTGGCCCGCGGCGAGCTGTTCGCCCTGCTGGGGACGAACGGAGCCGGCAAGACCTCGACGGTCGAGCTGCTCGAGGGGCTCGCCCGGCCCAGCGGCGGGCAGGTCAAGCTGCTGGGCCGCGATCCGTGCGACGAGCGGGCCCACGTCCGCCCCCGGATCGGGATCATGCTCCAGGAAGGCGGCTTCCCCTCCGAACTGACGGTCACCGAGACACTCCGGATGTGGGCCGGCTGCACGAGCGGTGCGCGGCCGATCGGCGAGGTGCTCGCGCTGGTCTCCCTGACCCAGCGGGCCGAGGTGCGCGTCAAGCAGCTCTCCGGGGGCGAGCGGCGCCGGCTGGATCTGGCGCTGGCCGTCCTCGGCAGGCCGGAGGTGCTCTTCCTCGACGAGCCCACCACCGGCATGGACGCCGAAGGCCGCCGGGACACCTGGAGGTTGGTCCGGGAGCTCCAGGCCGCGGGCACGACGGTGGTGTTGACCACGCACTACCTGGAGGAGGCCGAGGAACTGGCCGACCGGCTGGCGATCATGCACGGGGGGCGGATCGTCGCCTCGGGCACGCCCGAGGAGGTCACCGCCGCCCGGCCGTCCCGTATCCGCTTCCGGCTGCCGGAGGGCGTCGCGGCGGAGCAACTGCCGCTCGACGCCACGGTGGAGGGGCGGCGGGTCGAGATCCGCACCGAGCAGCTCCAGGACTCGTTGATCCGGCTGCTGCTCTGGGCGCGCGACCGGAACCTGGAGTTGGCCGGGCTGGACGCTCGGGCGGCCTCGTTGGAAGAGGCGTTCCTGGAGATCAGCCGCTCCCGGGAGGCGCGGCCCGAGACGGTTGGGGTGGGTGCGGAATGAGTTCGACGGTCCTGGGACGGATACGGGCGCTCGGACGGGCCGAGCTGACGCTGCTGCTGCGCAACCGCACGGCGGTGTTCACCGTCGCGCTGCTGCCGGTCTGCATGGTCCTGTTCGCGCGGACGACGATGGCGGACATCAACCTCGCCGGCACCGGCCTGGAATTCTCCGGGGTGCTGATGACCGGCGGTATCGCCACCGTGCTGTTGATGGTCGTCTACGCCAGCCTGGTCCCCGCCTACGTCACCAGGCGCGAGGAGTTGGTGCTCAAACGGCTGCGCACCGGTGAGGCCGCGGACTGGGAGATCATGGCCGGCACCGCGCTGCCGGTGGTGGTCGCCGCGCTGGTCCAGTGCGCGCTGCTGATCGCCGCCGGGGCCCTGCTGATGGACGTGGGCCTGCCGGAGCGGCCGGATCTGCTGCTGGCGGGGGTGGCCTTGGGGCTGCTGCTGATGGTGGGCCTGGGGGCCGCGACCGCAGTCTTCACCAAGACCGTGGAGAGCGCCCAGGTCACCACGTTGCCGCTGCTGATGGTGTCGTTGGGCGGCTCCGGCCTGTTCGTGCCCCTGGACGTCCTTCCCGACCCGGTGGCGGACGGGCTGCGGATGCTGCCGCTCTCCCCGGTGGTGGATCTGGTCCGGGCCGGCTGGCTGGGCGGTCTCGGGGCGTTCGACGCGGTGCGGGCGCTCGCGCTGGCGGTGGCCTGGGCCGCGTTGTCGGTGTTTGCTGTACGCCGGTGGTTCCGCTGGGAACCCCGGCGTTGACGCTGGGGCCGGCGGTCTGGCGGGAGAGCGGTGGAGGGGTGGCCATGTCACCGCGGACGTTGACGGCCTGGTGGGATCGGCGGAGCGATCCGGCCCGTATCGAGCTGTACACCCGCTGGACCTTCTTCCTTTTCGCCGTACTGGAGGCCGTCGCCATCGGCAGCCGGGTGGCGCTGGGCGACGCGCCGATGGCCACCCGGATCGGGCTGACCACCCTGGTCGCGATCCACGCCGGTCTGGTCGGAGCGGCCTGCTCGACGGCGCTGAACTGGGCGCTCGACCGCCGGGAACGCCCCACCGGTCTGCTGGCCGCCGCCGCCGCGCTCTCCGCACTGCCGCTGCTCCTCGCGCCCGTCCTGCGGGCGGTGGACGCCCTTCCCGGGCAGGTGCCGACCGCGTTGGTGACCTTGGGCCCGCTGACCGTCGGGCTGATGCCGCTGACCATCAACCTCCGTCCGGCAGGCCGGGTCAGCGCTCTGGTGCTGGGCACGTCGCTGCTGGCGGCGCCGGTGGCGGTCGGTATGGGCGCCTCGCTGTGGCAGGCGTGGGCCTTCGGCCTCGCCGTGCTGGTCGCGGGGCTGTCGTTCGCCTTCACCGCCCGTTTCTCCACCTGGCTGCTGGCCGCGGTCTGGGAACTCGACCGGGCCCGGGAGACCCAGGCGCGGCTGGCGGTCGCCGAGGAGCGGCTGCGCTTCAGCCGAGACCTGCACGACGTGCTCGGCCGGAACCTGTCGGTGATCGCGCTCAAGAGCGAGTTGGCGGCCCAACTGGGCCAGCGCGGCTCGCCCGCCGCCGTCGACCAGATGGTCGAGGTGCAGCGGATCGCGCGGGAGTCGCAACGGGAGGTGCGGGAGGTGGTGCGCGGTTACCGCAGGGCCGATCTGCGCACCGAACTCGCCGGGACCCGCAGCATCCTGCGGGCCGCGGGCATCGACTGCCGGATCGAGGACGGCGGGGTGGGCACCCTGCCCGAAGAGGTCCAGTCCGCCCTGGGCTGGGTGGTCCGGGAGGGCACGACCAACGTGCTCCGCCACGCCAACGCCGAGCAGTGCACGGTGTCCCTCCGGATCGGCGGCAGCGCTGTGCTGGTCATGGAGAACGACGGGGCCGTCCCGGAGTCCGCGACGGCGGCGGGCGGCAGCGGCCTGGCGGGGCTGAGGGAGCGGCTGGCCCCGTTCGACGGCTCCCTGGAGTCCGGGCCGCTGCCGGGTGGACGGTTCCGGCTGACGGCCGAGCTGCCGGTGGGAAAGGTGACGACGTGAGTGCGGAACCCCGGCCGATCCGCGTGCTGCTGGCCGATGACGAGCACCTCATCCGGGGCGCGCTGGCGGCGCTGCTGGGCCTGGAGGAGGACTTGCTGGTGGTGGCCGAGGCGGCCTCCGGACCGGAGGCTCTGGCCATGGCGCGGGCGCACCGGCCCGATGTGGCGGTGCTGGACCTGCAGATGCCCGGTTCCGACGGGGTCGCGGTGGCCGCCGCCCTCCGGGGTGAGCTGCCCGACTGCGCCACGATGATCGTCACCGGCCACGGGCGGCCCGGCCACCTTCGGCGGGCGCTCTCCGCCGGGGTGCGTGGTTTCGTCCCCAAGACCGTCTCGGCGCAGCACCTGGCGGAGATCATCCGCACGGTCCGTTCCGGGCGCCGTTACGTGGATCCGGAGTTGGCCGCGGACGCGATCAGTTCGGGGGAGTCCCCGCTCTCGGACCGGGAGACGGAGCTGCTGGAGCTCGCGGCCGACGGCGCCCCCATCGCGGAGATCGCCCGGAGAGCGGCGCTGGCGCCGGGAACCGTGCGCAACTACCTCTCCTCCGCCGTAATGAAACTTTCCGCCGAGAACCGGCACGCAGCGGTGCGTATCGCGCGCGCTCAGGGATGGCTCTGAGGGGTTTGTACACCCGGGGCACAAAGCTGAACCGGGCCGTGCAGCTATCTGCCACCGATCCCCATTCAGTGGCCAGTCGAGCCCTGGCATTCTTCCGAAGGCCGGAGCCGACCACGATATTCAAGGGAGGAAAGAGTGCGAATCCGATCGGAATTTCGTCCTGCGAAGACCGATTCAGGCAGCTTCGCCTGTCGGCTTTCCAGTGTTCTGATACTGAGCGTCGCCGTGACCGCGTTCTCCGTATCGACGAGCTCGGCGGCGCCGGTTTCCACGCAACACGGGAATGGCGTGGTGCCTCAGGTCTGCGAACTGCAGATTCCGGCTCCGGCGGATCTGGGCAAACTGCCCATCTGTCAGCTCGTCAACGGCTGGCAGTAATCCGCATGAATCCATAAGGAGTTCGCATGCTGGAAGAGAAGCTCAACACCACCGACCTCGGTCTGCTCGACGAGACCACCGAGGGTGCTGTTACCGAGTCGGCCATGGTCGTCCTGGCCACCCCGGCCGCCGCCGCGGCGTTCGTCGCCGGCGCCGCCATCGTGACCGGCGCCTACGCCGCCGGCAAGGCCGTCGGCTGAGCCAGCCGGCCCTTTCGTTCAGAGCCACCCCCCAAACCAGACAGGAGCTCGCAATGATCGAGATGGACTCGTACATCAACCGGTCCGCCGCTCTCGCGGACATCGACGTCGAGGACACCGCCGGCACCCTCTTCAGCGGCGCCCACCCGGTGCTGGTGACCCCTGCCGCCTTCCTCGGCGGCGTTGCGGTCGCCTCCGCCACCGTCGCGGCCTTCGAGGCCGGCCGCGGCTGACCTTGGCCACGGGCGTTAACCAGCAGTGAAGTTGCCCGGCCGGTAGCACCGTCACCGGCCGGGCAGCGTTCCCACCGCTTCCCGCTGCCGTCCCGTCACCGCCCCATCCGCCACCCCCACACCCAGAACCGCCGACCCCGGGCACCCTGGAGGCTGCCGTGAAACTGCCGGGAAAGCTGGTATCCGCGCTGTTCGGGCCGATCCCCGTCTCGCGTGACCGCGCTCTAGGCGCATCGGAACGACTGAGTGCTTGCACGTCGCTGACCTCCAGCCTGGAGTACCTGAGCCAGCGCCACAACATGCGGAAGGGAGGGCTGAACGACTGGAGCATCGCCCGGGACGTGCACGTCGGCTCCACCCGGCTCACCCGCCGCTTCCTGGACTTCGTGGGCAACGAGAAGACCACGACCGCCCTCCACGCGGCACGGGTCGCCGCCAGCGCCGGCCTGCTGCTGCCCGGCAACGGGAAGTGGCGGGGCGCGGCCAACGTCTTCCTCGGCCTCAGCAACGCGGCGCTGTACCCCCGCCACCGCTACGGCACCGACGGCTCCGACCAGGTGTCCACGCTGGTCCAGACGACCACCGGACTGGCCCGGCTCTCCTCCTCGGAGAACGTCCAGGACACCCTGATGTGGTACGTGGCGCTCCAGGCCAACATGTCGTACCTGATCTCCGGTTGGGTCAAGCTGCTCGGCAGGCCCTGGCGGGACGGATCCGCGCTGGCCGGGGTGATGCGCACCAGGACCTACGGGCATGAGGGCTTCTTCCGGCTCGCCCAGCGGTACCCGGTGCCCGCGCGGTACCTCGCGCACGGCGTCCTCGCCCTGGAGTGCCTGTTCCCGATCGCCTACGCCAAGGGCGGGCTGCTGGCCCGGCCGATCATCGCCAGCGCGGCGAGCTTCCACGTGGCCAACGGCTTCCTGATGGGGCTCGGGCGCTTCGTGACCTCCTTCGTCTCCATGCACCCGATGGTGGCGTACACCAGCACGCCCAAGGACCACCCCGCGGTGGCCGGCCGGGACGACCGCGCCCTGCTGACGGTGCTGGTGACGGGGGCCGGCGCGGTGGCGACCGCCGCCGCCGTGGCCGGGACCCGCCGGGCCCGGGCGGCCGACCGGTACCCCGGCACCCGCAAGCTGGTCACCCGGCACGGCAACACCCTCACCTACGAGGCCCGGCTGTCGGGGCGGGACTCCGACCCGGTCATCGTCTTCGTGCCGGGCATGGCCTCCACCTCCGAGCACTTCGGATGGATCACCGACACGCTGGTCTCGGAGAGCGACTTCGACCTCGTCACCTACAACCGGGCGGGGTACGCGGCCAGCACCTACGCGGGCGGCCGGGAGTTCACCCTGGGCGAGTCGGTCGACGACCTGGTGGACCTCATCGACGGGGTGGTCCCGGCGGGCCGGAAGGTCGTCATCGCCGGTCACTCGCTGGGCGGGGAGATCGCCCGGCGGACGGCGGGGCAGCTGGGCGACCGGCTGCACGGCATCGTCTACCTGGACAGCTCGCACCCTGGTGAGCTGATCCGCTCGCAGCAGCAGAGCGAGTCCGCGAAGAAGTTCAGCGACGGTCTCAGCCTGTTCGTCGGCAGCCTGCGGGCCGGGCTCGGCATCCTGCTGGTGCGCCCGAACTGGGTCAACAGCCTGCCGGCCAACTACCGTTCCCGGGCCTTCGCCCAGTACGCGGACACCCGGCTGTGGACGGCCGGCACACGCGAGTGGAAGGCCACCGAGAAGGATTTCCGGTCCTTCGACGGCGAACTGGGCGAGATCGACGCCCACGCCCTGGTGATCTCCGCCCAGCGGACGGTGGACCGGGACCCGGAGCACCTGCTCATGCACCACGAGTTGGCCGACGCGCACCGCCGCCGCGGCAAGGTCGTGCGGACCACCGTCATCGACGGGGCGGACCACGACAGCATGCTCACCAACGCCCGGCTGAGCACCCGGGTGAGCCGGCGGATCCAGGAGTTCGTCACGGAGATCTCCCGGACCGGCGAGGCCGTGTCCGACGCCCTGAAGGAGGAGGCCCGATGAGCACGGCGTCACAGCCGCGGTCACTGCTGAAGCGCGCCCTGACCGGCCCCGGAGCGGTCACCAGGGTGGCGACGGCGGCCGTCCTCTTCGGCACGCTGGCCGCCCAGCACCCGAACCCCGGCTTCAACCGGGTGCAGCGGTCCGACATCTTCTCCGCCCTCTACCCGAACTGGCGGTTCTTCGCCCCCACCCCCGCCCAGCACGACTACCACTTCTTCTACCGGACGCTGGACCACAGCGGGGAGACGTCGAAGTGGCGGCTGGTCGACGTCATCTCCGGGCGGAAGTTCCGGCAGATCGCCTGGTTCCCCGGGCGGCGTCCGGAGAAGGCGGTCTTCGACATCTGCAGTGAGCTGATCACCTCGATCGACAAGGGTTTCGACGAGATCGTGCCGCTGCCCGCTTACCGCATGCTGGTCAACTTCCTGCGGCGGGAGATAGGGCAGGCCCCCGGCGCCTCCGGGGTGAAGGGTTTCCAGTTCACCCTGACCAGGGCCACCGGGTACGACGAGTCGAACGAGCCCGAGATCATCTTCGTCTCGCCCTACACCCCGATGGCCGAGGACGAATCCGTATCCAGACCACGCACCAGGGTGACCCCGGCCACCCCGGACGCGGTAAAGACAAAGTCTTGAGTGATAACTGATGAGCCAGCAACCGAGGAGCGTTTTCGGCAATATGAGCGCAGCGACGATCACCATCTTCGTCATCGCCATCATCATCATCGCGGCGATCGCCTGGAAGACGATGAAGTAGCACAGCCCCCACGGACAACCGGTGAGCGACGAAGAGGAGGCCTTCCCGATGGATGGCGTGCAGGACATCGGCTACGGACGAGTATTCGCAGGGTTCTACGACCGGATCTTCCCGAAGGACGGCTACGCCGATCTCGCCGCGGAGAAGCTCGCCGCCCAGCATCCCGGGGGCGGCCTGGGCACGCTGGAGTTCGGCGTCGGCACGGGGCGGATCGCCATTCCGCTCTCCGAGCGCGTCGGTCCGGTCCGGGGTGTCGACTCCTCACCGGAGATGCTCGAGGAACTCCGCCGGGACATCAAGGAGAAGAACGCTCCCGTCACCCCCGTGCACGGGGACATCCGCAACTACACGGACGACGAGAGCTACGGGCTGGTGTACTGCGTCTGCGCCACCCTGTCGATGATCCTGGACCCACAGGAGCAGCAGGCGGCCATCAGCCGGGCCGCGGAGCGGCTCGCACCGGGCGGGAAGCTGGTGGTCGAGACCTGGAACCGCTCCGGGGTGCTGGAGATGTTCGAGGGCAGGGACCGCACCTCGTACTTCATTCCGTACCCGGAGCCCAACACCGGCCTGCTCACCTACTCCAACCTGGTCCAGGACCGGATGCTGTGGCAGGCCTCGCACATCTGGTTCGAGAACGGTTCCTCGAACGTCGGCACCGAGATGGCACGGCTCACCACCCCCGAGGAGGTGGACGGTTTCGCCGTCGAGGCCGGACTGACACCGGAGCACCGGGTGGCCGACTGGATGGACAAACCCTATTCGGAGAAATCCCTGTTGTTCATCGCCAGCTACTCCCGGGAGAAGTGAGCAATGGCGAGCGAAGCGCCCGCGGCAGATCAGCGCCGGAACGAAAAGGAAGCGGTCTGGGTCATCGCCCGCCAACACCGCCGACTACTCGTGGTCGGAGTGGTGCTGGGGCTGTTCGGAGTGGCCGCTTCGCTCGCCCAGCCACTCGCCATCGGCGAGCTGATCAGGGCGGCCGGCGAGAACGGCTCACTCACCGCTCCGATCCTGCTGATGGCCGCGCTCTTCTGCACCGACGCGGGCCTCTCCGCGCTGCAGGCGTACATCATCGGTCGGGCCGGTGAGGGGATCGTCTACGGAGTGCGGCGCAGCCTCGTCGGCCGGCTGCTCAGGTCGGACCTCGCCCGGTTCAACGAGCACCAGCAGGGCGATCTCTTCACCCGGGTGGTCACCGACACCTCGATGGCCCGGATCGCCCTGACGCAGAGCCTGGCGCAGTTGGTGATCAACGGCTTCATGGTGCTCGGCGGCGCGGTGCTCATGTTCTTCATCGACGTGTGGCTGATGCTGCTCACCCTGGGCTGCCTCGGTATCGCCAGCACCGTCTCGATCGGGTTCGCCCGGCGGCTGCGGAAGGTGGCGGTGCAGAACCGGGAGGACACCGGGGAGTTCGGCTCGGACCTGCAGCGGGTGCTCACCGCGCTGCCCACCGTCAAGGCATCCCGGGCCGAGGCCCGGGAGCAGGAGCGGCTGGCCGGGCGCGCCGAACTCGCCCGCCGCTCGGGCGTGCGGGTCAGCGCACTGGGCGCGATGCTGACCCCGACGATGAACGTCGGCATGCAAGTCTCGCTGGCCGTGGTGTTCGGCGCCGGGATGAGCCGGGTGGCCAGGGGCACCATGGCCGTCGCCGACCTCACCACCTTCGTGATGTTCCTGTTCTACCTGGTCTCGCCGCTGGTGATGTTCTTCCTGTCGGTCGGGCAGTTCCAGCAGGGCCGAGCGGCCATCCAGCGGGTGGACGAGCTCTTCGAACTCCCCGAGGAGAGCCTGGAGACCGAGACCGCGGAGCGCGCCCCCGCACCGGTGACCGGCGACGGGCCGGCCGTGGAGTTCCACGGCGTCCGGTTCTCCTACGGCGGGACGCCGACCCTCACCGGGGTCGAATTCACCGTGCCGGCCCACGGCCTCACCGCGGTCGTCGGCCCCTCCGGAGCCGGCAAGACCACGCTCTTCCAACTGATCGAACGGTTCTACCGGCCCGACGAGGGGACCATCCTGGTCCGCGGTGAGAACGTCTCCCGACTCCCCCTCGACACCCTGCGCGGCCTGGTCGGCTACGTGCCGCAGGACAGCACCGCGATGCGCGGGACGATCCGGGAGAACCTCGTCTACGCCAACCCCTCGGCCGATGAGGAGGAGATCCGCGAAGCGGTGGAGATGGCCGGTCTGAAGGAGGTGGTCGACGCCCTGCCGGAGGGGCTGGAGAGCCCGCTCGGGGAGCAGGGCAGCGGACTCTCCGGCGGACAGCGCCAACGCCTCTGCATCGCCCGCACCCTGCTGCAGAAGCCCGCGGTCATGCTGCTTGACGAGGCCACCTCCAACCTGGACTCCGACTCCGAACTGGCCTTCCGCCGCACGCTGCGCCGGGTCTCCGAGCGCTGCGCGGTGGTGGCGATCGCACACCGGATCTCCACCGTGGTCGAGGCGGACCGGATCGTGGTCCTGGACGAGGGACGGGTCCGGGACGTCGGCACCCACGAGGACCTCATGGAGCGGGATGTGCTCTACCGCCGGCTCGCCGGCACCCAGCTGGGCTCGGAGCCCGGCGCGGGGCAGTCGGCCGTGCCGGCTGAGGCGGCCGCCGTATGACGGCCGCCGACGTCGCCATCGTGGGAACCGGGCCCAACGGCCTGGCGGCCGGGGTGACCATGGCCCGGGCGGGACTGCGGGTGGAGTTGTACGAGGCGGCCGGGACCATCGGCGGCGGGCTGCGCAGCGAGGCCCTGTTCGACGAGGGCGTGGTGCACGACGTCTGCTCGGCGGTCCACCCGATGGCCGCCGCCTCTCCCTTCTTCCGGGAGTTCGACCTGGCCGCCCGCGGCGTGGAACTGCTGCACCCCGAGATCAGTTACGCCCATCCGCTCGACGGCGGCCGGGCGGGCCTGGCCCACCGTGACCTGGCGGCGACCTGCGCGGGCCTCGGCCCGGACGGCGACCGTTGGCGACGCCTGATGGAGCCGCTGCTGGCGCGGAGCCGCGGGCTGGTGGACCTGATCCTGTCGGACCAGCGGAGCATCCCCCGGGACGTGGTCGCCGCCCTCCGGCTGGGCACCCGGATGCTCAGCCACGGCACCCGGGTCGGAGCCGGCGGCTTCGTCACCGAGGAGGCACCCGCGCTGCTGACCGGAGTCGCCGCGCACGGCCTCGGGAAGCTGCCCAGCCTCGGCAGCGCCGCGGTGGCGATGCTCCTGGGCCACCTGGCGCACGGCACCGGCTGGCCGCTGCCCCGCGGCGGCAGCGCACGGATCGCCGATGCCCTCGCCGAGGACATCACCGCGCACAGCGGCGCCTTCCGCACCGGCCACCGCGTCACCGACCTGCGGGAGCTCTCGGGCGCCCGCGCCGTACTCCTGGACACCAGCGCCAAGGGGCTGCTGGAGTTGGCCGGAGACCGGCTACCCCGCCGCTACGCCCGCGCTCTGGAACGCTTCCGCTACGGGCCGGCGGCGGCCAAGGTCGACTTCCTGCTGTCGGAGCCGATCCCCTGGGCCAATCCCGGGGTGGGAAGGGCCGGCACCGTGCACCTCGGCGGCACCCGCGAGGAGATGTGCCGCCAGGAGACCGCCAACGCCCGGGGGGTGCCGTCCGAGGAGCCGTTCGTGCTGCTCGTGGAGCCGGCCGTCACCGACCCGGGGCGGGCCCGGTCCGGCAAGTGGCCGGTGTGGGCCTACGCCCATGTGCCCAACGGCGACGACCGGGACCCGCTGCGGCTGGTGCGCTCCCACATCGAGCGGTACGCCCCGGGGTTCGGCGACACGGTCCTGGAGCAGCGCTCCATCACCGGTGTCGACTACGAGCGGTACAACCCGAACTACGTCGGCGGGGACATCGGCTCCGGCGCGATGACGCTCCGCCAGAGCATCGCCCGCCCCACCGCCCGACTCGACCCGTACAGCACACCGCTGCCCGGGGTCTTCCTCTGTTCGGCGGCCACCCCTCCGGGGCCCAGCGTGCACGGCATGTCCGGCTACCTGGCGGCGAGGTCCGCGCTCCGCCGCCGGTTCGGGGTGCGCACGACGCCGTCCCTGGCTCCGGGGGCCCGACCGGAGGCCGCGGCACGGTCGGGCGGCGGCTGACCATCGTCCTCGGAGGCGCTCCGAGCGCTGCTCCCCGGTGCTCAGATCCAGCCGCGCTCCCGGGCCAGCAGAGCGGCCTGGGCCCGGCTGCTGGCGCCCAGGATCTGCTTCAGGTCGGCGACGTGGCGGCGGTAGGTCCGCACCGACACCCCCACGCTCCGGGCTCCGGCATCGTCCTTGCCCACCGTGCACATCGCCTTGAGCACCTGTTTCTCGATCTCGGAGAGCTCCGGCCGCGCATCGTCCCCGACCTCGCCGGCGGACAACTCCTCCGCCTGGTCCCAGATCCGCTCGAACAGCGCGACGATGTTCGCGATCAGCCCTTCCTCGTGGGCGAGCAGTGCGCCGCAGGCGGTGTCCTCCGGGTCCACCGGCACCACGGCGGTGCGCCGGTCGTAGACGAGGATCCGCTCCGAGATGTCGTCGGTGACCCTGATCCGCGCCCCGTAGGAGGCGAGTTCCCGCAGGTAGGCGGCGGTAGGCGGATGGTCGAGCGCCCTGCGGAGCACGATGCTGCGGATCTGGACGCCCCTGCTCAGGCAGCGCATGTCCAAGGGGCGGGCCTGCTCGATGTTCTCCGGTGACAACTCCTCGTAGGGCTCGACGGAGAGGATCTCCTCCCGGGCGAAGAAGGCGAGGTCGTCGATGCGTCTGCGGATCTGGTCCAGCCCGGTGAGCTGTTCGACGCTCAGCGCGAGCGGCGTCCGCGGGCTCCGTTCGGCCAGCAGGGAGTCGACCAGGTGCCGGGCGTGGGTGACCTTCTGGAGCTCCTGGTGGAGTTCGCGGAGCCGGAGGTCCATCAGTCTGGCGACCGCGACCTCGGGGTCGGCCGGAGCCAGCCGGTCCGGTGCCACCTCGCGGAGGAGGCCCAGCTCCAGCAGCCGGTCGAGCCGCTCCTTCATGGTGCCCGGGTCCACCCGGAGCAGCAGATGGATGTCGTCGACGGATGTGTCGGGGTTCCGGAGGAGCTGGCGGTATATCTTCTCTTCGTCCTCGTTTACCCCGAGGACGCTCATCTCGTGAGCGCTCACGCTTCTCCCCCAGGCGATACGGTCGATCAGCGGCGATGTGCAGTGGTCAGGCGCCGGTCAGCGCAGCACTCCGCCGAGAACAGCATGCAAAGGATAGGTAAATACCGGTGAGTAGCAGACAACCGGAACCGAAAATTCACATACCCCGGAGGCCGCTGCGAAAGCATGGGACGAAATCGGCGGCCTCGGGGGCCGCCAGGTTGGCTATAGTGGTCGGCGCACCAGCACGGTGCATGCGGACGTAGCTCAGTTGGTAGAGCATCACCTTGCCAAGGTGAGGGTCGCGAGTTCGAATCTCGTCGTCCGCTCCGAAAGAAGTCCCCGGGCCGGCGGCCCGGGGACTTCTCTGTCCGGGGCTGTCCCGTAAGCCCTCAACGGAGCGGTGCGGGGCGTCGGGCGCCGAGGGGCCCCTGCGCGATGGAGGTGCTCAGGCGGCGCTCGCGCCGGCGGTCCGCCTCTCCGCGTACTGCCTGATCCGGGCCTCCACCCGGCCGCCGACGATCCTGCTCTCGAAGGCCGGCTGCGGCGCCGTCGCCGGCCCCTTCACGTTCCACCCGTCGGAGAGCCGGAAGACACTGCCGTGCCAGGGGCAGCGGACGCAGCCGTCGGCGATCTCCCCCTCCGACAGCGGACCACCCATGTGGCTGCAGCGTTCGGCCAGCACCCGCACGGTGCTCTCCCCCTCACGCACGACCATGACCGGTACGCCGTCGACCTCCCGTCGCACCGCCCGCCCGAGGGGGAGGTCCGACACGGCGCCCAGCGGGTGCCAGCCGGGGGTCACCGCGTGGGGGACGTACTCGGCGTGGTTGGTGCCGGAGGCCTGCCGGTAGGCCATGTGGCCGCCCAGCGCACCGCCGACCCCGGTCAGGACGAACCCGAGCAGGCCGAGCCTCTTGCCGAGCGTGTGACTGCCCCGGGAGCGAGCGACGAAGGAGCCGGTGAACACCCCCACGGCCACGGAGTTGGCCAAGGCGTGGACGAGGCCGACCCGCTGCTGCTGACGGTGCAGTTCGGCCCAGTCCGTCCAGCCCGAGGCGGCGGCCGGGATGGCGAAGACCAACCCCACGCCGATGAGCGTGCGGGGCCCCCGGCGCACCCCCGGCAGGAAGTCGAGCACGGTCGCCGACAGCCAGGTGCCCACCGGCACCTGTACCAGCGCGGGATGCAGGGGGTGGCCGAGACCGGGACGTCCGTGCAGGATGTCCCGCGCCGGGCCGAGCGGGAGGGCCCGTACCGCCCGCTGCACGGACTCGATGATCTGGTCGCCACCGGACCACCGTTCCAGACGGCCGAGTGCGTACAGGACTCCTCGAGGGCCTCGCTGCGCCATTGGTCCTCCCGTCGGCCGTCCTACTCCGTGGGACGGCCGAGTAGCCCCGTTCCGCTCCGGGAAACCTCGCCGAGGCTCCGCGCCCCCGGACGGACCGCGGGTGGCAGGCGGTGGCGAGGCCGAGCAGGCCGCGCTCAACGGAGCGGTGGGCTGCCCCCGGTCGGTTCCAGGCGGGTGTGCTGCCCGCGGGTGCAGTGGATCACCCGCTCCCCCAGTCCCAACCGGTCGGCTTCGGTGAGGAAGTCGGCCAGGGGCGAGCGGAACACCGAGTAGTCGTCGTAGTGGACGGGCAGGACGCGGCGGTAACCGAGGCGATGGGCGAGTTCGGCGCCCTGCGCGCCGTCCATGGTCACGACGAAGCCGCCCGGCAGCTCAGTGCCGCCGAGGTGGAGTACGGCCAGTTCGGCCTGCGGGAAGCGGCGGACGATCTCGTCCAGCCCGTCGTGGAGAAGGGTGTCCCCCGAGAGGTACACCCGCAGGCGGACGGTCCCGCCCGGGGGGCCGAACTCCAACATGCTGCCCATCACCGGAGGCAGCAGCCGGCTCAGTACCGGCTGGAGGGAGTGCCGGCCGGGCAGCGCGGTGACGCGGACCTGGGAGCCGCCGCGCTCGAACGTGCAGCTCTCCCAGGTACGCAGACCGCCTGCCTGGCCGAACCCCTGCCAGGTGCGAAGACGCCGGGCCGCGTGCGGGGTGGTGACGACGGGCAGTGAACGGTCCAGCCCCCGCCTGGCCCGGCGATCCCAGTGGTCGCCGTGCAGATGGGAGAGGACCACGGCGTCCAGCGGCGGGAGCTCGGTGACGTCCAGGGCGGGCTCGCTCAGGCGCCGGCTCACCAGCCCGTACCCCAGGTGGGCGTGTTCACCGCGATGGAGGAAGTTGGGGTCGGTGAGCAGGGTCAGGTCGCCGTACCGCAACAGGACCGTCGCGGTGCCGATGAAGTGGACGTCGAGAGCTTCGTCATCGAACATGCTGGTCCCTACCCGGCGGGTGCTGCCCCGCCGTTGACGAGGGCCACCGGAGCTGACCGGTCCGGCCCCATGCGGAGTACCCCGAGGAGGAGCAGTCACGCGAGGCCGTCCACAGCCCGCCGCCACGCCGCCACCGCACGGCCCGGCTAGGGGCGGTCCCGGCCCGGGTGCGTGGCCAGGAGGTACACGATCCCGTAGAGGTCCGTGGCACCCTGCGCCCGCAGCGACTCACTGGCCGCGTCGCAGTAGTCGATCGCGGCGTCCCCGGCCACGGACACCTCCTCGCCGGTCACCAGGTCATGGCCGGCGAGCTCGTAGCCGGCCGCCCTGAGGAGTTCCAGCAGCTCCGCCGGCTTGTGCCCGTTCGCGCGGAGACCGTCCGGCCAGAACTCCAGCCAGACATCGGGGCGCGCGGCCTCCAGCATGTTCCGGGCCCCGTGGAGGGCCACCAGCTCCCAGCCCTCGACATCGAGTTTGAGCAGGTCCGCGGCCCGGTCGGCGAGGCGCTCCGCGCACAGCAGGTCCAGCGTGGTGACGGGCACGGTGACCGAGTCCACCGCGGCGGGCACCAGGTCGGGGTTGACGGCGTGGCAGGCGAGGTTCGTCGCGCTGCGCCACAGCCGTACGTTCCCCGGCACCGAGCCGACCGCGGCGGTGACGATGTCGACGTTGCCATGACCGTTGGCCGCCATGTTCCGCTCGAGCAGCCCGGCCATCACCGGCTCCGGCTCCACGGAGACGACCCGCCCGCTCGGGCCCACGTGGTGGGCGAAGAGCGAGGCGGTGTAGCCGTAGTTGGCGCCGACGTCCAGCACCGTCGCGCCGGACCCGGTGAGGCGGCGCAGGATCCTGGTCTCGTGCTCCCAGCTCACACCCGAGGTCAGCACGTCACCGTAGTGGCTGGCGTCCTCGCGCAGCACGGTCAGCCGCGCGCCCCACTCCGTCTCGATGTCGACCTTCGTGAATTCCCGCACCATCACACCAACTTCTGAGAGAGCCGACGGGGCGCCACCGGCGCCCGGCCCCCATCCTTGGCGGATGCCCGGCGCCCCTCACCCGCTGTGTCCGGAACATGCCAGGATTGGGCGTCCCTGGGTCGTCCACGTCCTCGCCTCCGACGGAGCGGGCGCAGGCCGGGAGGGCTGCGGGCGGGTGCTCCTCCGGCATCACTCCCACGGCGTCCCGGTCAGCCGCTCGTACGCCTCCAGGTACTTGGCCCGGGTCCGCTCGACGACCTCGGCGGGCAGCGCGGGCGGCGGCTGCTCACCATGCCGGTCCCAGCCGGCCTCGGGAGAGGAGAGCCAGTCCCGGACGTACTGCTTGTCGAAGGACGGCTGGGACCGGCCGGGCTGCCACTCGTCGAGCGGCCAGAACCGGGAGGAGTCCGGGGTGAGCACCTCGTCCGCCAGCACGAGTTCCTCTTCGCCCTCTCCGGTGCCACCGAGGCCGAACTCGAACTTCGTGTCGGCGAGGATGATGCCCCGGCTGCGGGCGATGTCCCGGGCACGGCCGTAGACGGCGAGGGTGGTCTGCCGCAGTTGGGCGGCGGTGTCCGCACCGACCTGCCGGGCCACCTCCTCGTAGGAGACGTTCTCGTCGTGGTCGCCGACCGCGGCCTTGGTGGCCGGGGTGAAGATGGGGGCCGGCAGCTCCGCACCGTCCACCAGCCCCTCGGGCAGGGCCAGCCCGCAGACCGTGCGGTTCTCCTCGTACTCGGCCAGGCCCGAACCGGTGAGGTAGCCCCGGGCGACGCACTCCACCGGCACCATGCGCAGCGAGCGGCAGACCAGGGTGCGGCCCGCCCAGTCGGCGGGCGCCCCTTCGGGGACCTCTTCGCTCAGTACGTGGTGCGGCACCAGGTCGGCCAGCTGCTCGAACCACCACAGTGAGAGCTGGGTGAGCACCCGGCCCTTGTCCGGGATGGCGCTGGGCAGCACCCAGTCGTAGGCGGAGATCCGGTCGCTCGCGACCATGACCAGGTCGCCGGCGGCGTTCCGGTAGAGGTCGCGCACCTTGCCGGTGTGGACATGCTCCAGGCCGGGCACCCGCACGGGCTCGGGTTTCTCGACGAATCCGGACACGCTGCCTCCGCTCGGTAGTTGCGGGAATTCGGTGCTGATTCTTCCGTATGCGCAGGTCGCCGGCGGCCTGGGGCCTGCCGCTCGGGGCCGCCACCGCTCATGCGGGCTTGCAGACGCGGTCGAGGAGGTTGGCCGTCGCCCGCTGGATCCTGGGATCGGTGTGGCCGGGCCGGCCGAGCGCCGGAGACCAGGCGAAGGTGCCCGAGGCGAAGACCAGCGCCCCGCTCGGGGCCCGGTAGAGCGAGGTCTCCTGGTGCCGGTGGGCGCCGCCGGCGTCCTCGTACGGCGAGTGGGCGAGCAGGATGCGGCCGGTGTGCTCCGGCAGCGGCGTCCTGGGGTGATAGCGGTCGGCCTCGCCCGCCACCAGCCCGGCCACCGCGTCGCCCTCCCCTGCCCCGGTCGCCTCCCAGAGCCAGTGCTCGGCGTTCCGCACGATCAGCGGCTGCGGCTCGGGGACCCGGCCGGCGTACTGGATTCCGAGCAGCCGCTGTTCCGGTTCGCCGAGCTCGCGCCAGAGCGCCCCACGGCCACCGGCCCGGCGCCTGCGGCAGCTGAGCAGCCGCCCCGGGGTCCCGGCCGGCGACTCGGAGAGCTGCACCTGCCAGTACATGGTGCCGGCCGAGAGGAAGACCAGGGAGGTGCCGACGTCCCGGGCCCGCTCCACGGCGCGGCGCATCGGAACGGACCAGCACCCGTCGTGGCCGGGGAAGACCAGGCCGCGGTACCGGGTCGGGTCGACCCGACCGGCGTGCAGATCGCTGGACTCGGCGTAGGCGAGGTCGTAGCCGTACCGCTCGGCCCAGCGGATGAAGTCGTAAGCGTGGCCGACGTACGGGGGCAGGCCCGCACCGGCGTACGGCCGGTCGAAGGAGACGGTGCTCGCGGCGGACTCCTCGCCCAGCAGCCGGCCGTCCCCGTCCCAGGCGTGGTACAGGCTCGCGCCGGTCCTGCCGTCCGCCGGATAGAGGTTGTGCGCCTGCCAGGTGATGTCGGGCAGCACCAGCAGCAGGTCGGCCGGACGGTCGTCGCGGACCAGGAACGGGATGTGGCTGCGGTAGCCGTCGGCGGTGGTCAGCACCGCCACGTAGGCGCCGCTGCTCCACTGCGCCGGCACCCGGAGCCGCCAGGACTGCCACCAGTGGTGGCAGGAGACGGTGCGCTCGGCCCTGAGCGGGGCGGGCTGGACGATTCCGGCTAACCGCGGGCTGCCACCGACCTTGGCGGCGCCCTCACCGCGGTAGTGGCCGATCCGGTAGACCTCGGCGCCGAACCGCTGGGGACGGGCGACGGTGATGCGGAAGTCCACGGTCTCACCAGGGGCAACGGCGCCGACCGACGGAAAGCCCTTGATCTGGCCGTGCACATCGTCCGCGACCCGGGAGGCGGCGGCGCCCGACCGGCCGTCGTGCTCCTCCGCCCCACCGCCGGGCAGGGGGCGGGATCCGGGGAGGCCGAGCCCCGCTGTGGCGAGCGCCCCTTCGAGGTGCCGGGGCACCGGCCCGGGGCCGAACGGATCGGTGACGGCGTACCCCGGCGCTTCCGACCCCGGACGCCGAATCCGTTCCGCGCTCATCCGCCCACCCTCCGCCAAACGCCTCCGGCCCGGTGCTCGCCCGCGACGGCGCTGCCGCCGAACGAGGCAGGGACAGCACATCACATTACGCGGTCGCCTCATCACCCATCGAGGCCGAGGGGCGTTCGCCGTCCTCGCCGCGGCGGTTTCCGCTCCTGCTCAGACCAGCCGGACCGGCTTCTCCGGACGCACTCCGGCGGCATCGAGCCACCTCCGCAGCGGTGCCGGGTCACCGTCCTCCAGCAGTGCGCGCACCGGCGGGTGGAGGTCCGCTGCGCGCACCCCGGCGATCAGCAGCACCGGACCATCGAGCCAGTCCATACCCGGCACGGCGGCTCCGCCGTCCACCGCCGCGCAGCAGACCATCGCGGCGATGTGGTCGGCGAGCAACTCCCTCCCGGTCCGCGGCGCCCGCAGCGGGAAGAGCGGCAGCGCTCCCTCGTCCCACGGGGCGACGGACGGGGCGGCTTCGGCACCGCCGTCCGGCCGCTCCGCGCGGCTCGTCTCCGCCTCCAGCCGGGCCGCCAGCCGCTCGGTCTGCCCGCTGCCGCCGGCCGCCGCGAACCGGTCGACGACCCCGGCCAGTGTGGGCCCCACCGGCGGTCTGCGGAGCGTGGCGGAGAGCGCCCCGAGTTGGCCGGCGTTCGAGTGCCATGCGGCTCGGCCGCCACCGGTGACCGCGGGCGCGGCGTGCACCTCGGGCGGCGGGGGCTCCTCCAGCAGCCGGTGCAGCCTCGCCGCCTCCACCCGCCACTTCCGGTCGACGACCTCCGCCGGGTAGTCGGCCCAGCGCAGCGGGGCCCAGTCGGGGCCAGGTTCGGCCGCACCGCCGTGGAACAACCGCGCCGCGAGCAGCGAGGCCGCCTCGTCCACCGAATCCGGCTCCTCCAGCAGATCGCAGGCGGGGGGCTCGCTCAGCCGGGAGGTGAAACCGTCGGCCAGCCGGTCCCGCCGGGAGAGTTCGGTGAGCGCGGAGACCACCCCGGCGTCCAGCCGCGCGGGCCAGCGACCCATCCGCCAGGCCGGCAACGCCACCCTGGTCAGTAGCCGGTCCCAGCCGGCGTAGGCGAGCCCGACCTGTTCCTGGGCGGCGATCCGCAGGCCGTAGTCGACCGTGCGGGCCCGGGTGGAGGCGGCCACGGCCACGCCCCGCTCCATCTGTTCGGCATGCTCCCGGCAGCCGCGGAGCATCGCCCGCACCGCCCAACCAACGGGGGCCAGAGCCGCCCTCCGGTCCGAGACGGCGACCGCGGCGTCCAGCCCGCGCACGAAACGGCGGGCAGCCGCTATGTCCGGATGAGCCGAGGGGCCGGTCCCCGCCACCACCGGGGCTAGCACCGCCCGGAGTTCGGCCACCCGAAGCCACCAGAGGAAGGGCGAGCCGATGACCAGGACCGGTGGCCGCCGGCGGGCCTCGGACCGCCGGTCGGCGGCCTCCGGAGCGGCATGGGCACGCTCCTCCAGCCAGCTGTCGCAGTCCGGGGTGAGCGCGATGGAGGAGGGCGCCGGGACCTCCAGTCGGTCGGCGAGTTCGCCGACCAGCCGGTAGAGCTCGGGGGCGGTGCTCTCGGCGATCGGCACGATGGGGGTCAGCGCGGGCCGGGCCCGGACCACCACCGCCGACACCGCGGCCGCGAACAGCAGCACGAGTACAGCCGCCCCGGAAAGGCCCCAGAGCGCCGTGTCCCAGCCCGGGCCGCCCAACCGGCCGGTGGCCTCGGCGGTGAAGAGCACCACCGCGAGCGCGGCGGGCAGTAGGGCGAGGGCCGACGCGGAACCGCGGACCCGCAGCACCGCCAGGGCCTTGGAGCGCGCGAAAAGCAGGCCTGGCTCCACACCGGCCTTCTTGGACACGATCGAAGTTCACCCCCTGCTGACCCGCTGCACTGACACATTTGACGGCTTTGTGCTCCCCCCACTGTGGCACCGGGCGCCGACACCGCAATGCCGGTGGGCCGGTTGCCGGACACGGTCCCCGGCGGGTGCGGGCCATGTGCGGGGAACCCTAACCGCGGGGTCGACGCGCGTCAGCAGGACGAGAAGGTCGTCACTCGATGGAATGGCCTTGGGCAGGACCGGGCCGCTCTGCCGCCCCTGCCGCGGAGCGCGCCAGGGAGTCGATTGGAGCCGGTCAGCTAAGGGTTGTCCCGGGCGAGGCGGCTGCGGTGCGAAGGAGCACTGCTGAGGGAGCACTGCTGAGGAAGGCGTGTCGAGGGAGTGCCGGTGGGGGCCGGGACTGTCAGGGCTGGGTCTGTGTACTTGCCCCGCCTGCCGCGAAGCGACCCCGGCAGGACCGCCTCCCGATCAGTGCGGCGGCGGTACGCGGGGGCACGGACCGGTTCAGGAGTCCGCCGCGGCTCGGGCCGCGATGTCCGAGCGGTGGTGGGAGCCGTCGAGGCGGATACGGGAGACGGCGCGGTACGCACCGGCCCGTGCCGCCGCCAGATCGGCACCGGTCGCGGTGACCGAGAGCACCCGGCCGCCGGCGCTCACCGTACGGCCGTCGGCGTCCCGCTTGGTCCCCGCGTGGAGCACGTACGCCTCCTCGGCCGTGTCGCCGGCTTCCTCCAGACCGTTGATCGGGTCCCCGGTCCGCGGTGTGCCCGGGTAGTTGTGCGAGGCGATCACCACGGTCACCGCGGCCTGCTCGCTCCAGCTGAGCGGCGGCAGCTGGGCCAGTTCCCCGGTCGCGGCGGCATGGAGCAGCCGGGCCAGCGGGGTCCGGAGGCGGGCCAGCACCACCTGGGTCTCCGGGTCTCCGAAGCGGGCGTTGAACTCGATGACCCGCACGCCCCGGGAGGTGATCGCCAGCCCGGCGTAGAGCAGGCCGGAGAACGGCATACCGCGTCGGCGCAGCTCGTCGACGGTGGGCTGCAGCACCTTGTGGCGCACCTCGTCCACCAGCCCCGGCTCGGCCCAGGGCAACGGGGAGTAGGCGCCCATGCCTCCGGTGTTCGGTCCGCGGTCGCCGTCGAGCGCCCGCTTGAAGTCCTGGGCCGGCTGGAGCGGCACCACGGTCTCGCCGTCGGTCACCGCGAAGAGCGAGACCTCCGGACCGTCCAGGAACTCCTCGATGACCACCCGGTCGCAGGCCAGCGCGTGGTTCCGGGCCTCCGCTCGATCGCCGGTCACCACCACGCCCTTGCCGGCGGCGAGGCCGTCGTCCTTCACCACGTACGGGGCGCCGAAGGTGTCCAGCGCGGCGTCGACCTCCTCGGCGGTGGAGCAGACGCGGCTGCGCGCCGTGGGAACGCCCGCGGCCTCCATCACGTCCTTGGCGAACGCCTTGGACCCCTCCAGCTGGGCCGCGAGCGCGGAGGGGCCGAACGCGGCGATCCCGCGCTGGCGCACCGCCTCCGCCACGCCCGCCACCAACGGCGCCTCCGGGCCGACCACCACGAGTTGGACGTCCAGTTCGGCGGCGAGCGCGGCGACCGCCGCGCCGTCGAGGACGTCGACCGGGTGCAGCTCGGCGATCTCGGCGATGCCGGCGTTGCCGGGGGCGCAGTGCACCGCGGTGACGTCGGGATCGTGGGCGAGGGAGCGGCACAGGGCGTGTTCGCGGGCGCCGCCGCCGATGACGAGGACCTTCACGCGGAGCAGCGTAGTCGGCCGGGTCGGGTCCCCGAGCCGCCGCCCCTCCCCGCCTCAGCCGCCGGCGTGACGGGGTCCGGGTTTGACCCTGGCCACTCTTTCGGGCGAATTGAGTCCGGCGCGGTGAGCGCTTATACCTGATGGCACGGCGTTTCCTGAGGTAAGTGCCACGATTCCGTTCCTGAGCCCAACCGTTCGGCGGTAGGAAGAAGGCGTACAACAGTCGTCACGGCCTGATGCGGCGCCAGTGCCGCGTCAGCATGACCGCACCGCCGATCCAGAGGCAGAGGGAGTACACGGGTGAGCCAATCGGAGACGCAACCCGAAGGACCCCGTGAGGATGCCGGCAGAAAGCACGGCGATCTCCTCGGCCAGCCCATCCCGCTGGGGGACTGGGCCGAGCCGGCCGAGCGGCTCGACGAGCTGTACCGCTGGGTCGAGGAGCGCGCGCTCTACACCGTCGACTGGTATCTCGCCGACCGGCGGTGGAAGCGCCGGACGGCGCGGATCCTCCGGGTGGGCGCGGCCGTCTCGGCCGCCACCGGCGTCCTGCTGCCGATGCTCGATCTCGCCGGGGTGCTCGGCGGCGGGGCCGCCTGGGGCTATCTGGCCCTGCTCGGAGCCGCCGTCTGCGCGGGCTCGGACCGCTTCTTCGGGCTGACCTCGGGCTGGATGCGGGAGATCGCCACCGCGCAGGCGGTGCAGCGGCGGCTGGAGGCGTTGCAGTTCGACTGGGCCTCGGAGAGCGTGCGGGAGGTGCTGGGCCCGACCGAGGGCACCGCGAGCGAGGCGGCCGAGCGCTGCCTCTCCGTGCTGCGGCGCTTCTCCGAGGACGTCACCGACCTGGTGCGCGCCGAGACCGCCGACTGGATGGTCGAGTTCCGATCGGGCTCGGCGCCGTTGCGGATACAGGCCCTCGTGCCCTGGGGACCCCGGACGCAGGGCACCCAGCCCGTCACCCGGCTGCCGCTGCCGCCCGGTGCCCGGCCGAACATGCCGCGCCAGCGCCCGCCCGAGCCGCCTCGCTGAGCGCCGCCCCGGCGGCGCCGGGGCGGTCGGCCCGGCCGCTCCCCGGTGCGGCCACCGATCCCGGCCTTTCCCGGCCGGGCGTCAGCTGAAGACGATCATGGCACCCTGGCCGAGGCTCCGGGTCACGGCGGCGTGCAGGCCGAGCCAGACGTGGCGTTCCCGCCCGTATGGGCTGTCGTCGTACAGGCCGACCGCCGCGGGCTCCTCCAGGGTGGTCGGCCGTTCCGGAGCGGCGGGGGCGGCCGGCGGGTTGCCCGGGTCGATGCCGATCGCCGGAGCGACTGCCTCCAGTTCCCGCAGCAGACCGTGTCCCGAACCGAGCGGGCCGCCGCCGGCGAGCAGTTCCTCGTTGGCCAGCGGTGCCCCGAAGTCCAGCGGGACGTACGCGCCGGCGTGGTCGTAGTGCCAGACCAGGTGGGACTGTTGGGCGGTGCTCTCGAACATCTCCAGCAACTGCTCGTAGTCCCCGCCCAGTTCGTCCACCGGAGTCACCGGGAGTCCGCAGACCTGGAGCAGGTAGGCCCGGCGGAGGAAGTGCAGGGCGTCGTAGTCGAAGCCGGCGACGGGGGCGACGTCACCCGTCAGCCCGGGCATGTAGCCGAAGACCGGCACGGGGGGCAGCCCCGCCTCGTGCAGGGCGCGGTCGTAGAGGGCGATCTCTTCTGCGAAGGGGTTGTCCGGGCTGTGGCACAGCACGTCGACAAGGGGGACCAGCCACAGGTCACACGCCACGGGCGCTCGCTCTCAGGTCATGGACGGCACGGGTCGCAACAGCGTAGTTGCCGAAGGACCGTACCGGCATCACCCCCGGTCGGCATCGGCACCCGGATGTCCTGGAGCGTCGCCCCGCCCGCCCTCCGACACGCGGGCGGACGGCGTTCAGCCCACGTCCCAGACCCAGACGCCTCCGACCCGCTCACCGGCCCGACCGGTGAGCCGGTCGAGTGTGACCCGCAGGGCCTCCACATTGGGCTGGTCGGCCAGCACCAGCACCCCGGCCCGCCAGAAGTCGAGGTCCGCGCGGGCCGCTCGCCGCTCCGCGGCCCCGATCTCCGGGATCTCCCCGGTGTTCCGCACGGCGGTGAGCAGGTCGTTGGTGGCGCGCGGCTCCGCACCGTAGATACCGGTGCGGTCCGGACCGGCCGGTCCGTTGAAGTAGCCGCCCGGCAGCGGGAAGCCGTAGTCGGCGGTGATCTGCCAGTGCAGGGCGGTGGCCTCCGCCGGCGAGGGCAGCGGCACCGGGACCAGGGACTGCCCCGGGAGCAGGTACGGGCGCCAGCTCCCGTCGGCGATGAACGCCGGAACCTCCGGCCGGTCCACGGCCTCCAGCGGACGCGGGACGACGGGCAGCAGGGCGGCGCCGAGCACCAGGCAGCCGGCGACCCGGACGACCAGTGCGCGGTTCCGCCGGTCGCGGGCCGACACCGGCGGACGGCCCCCACCCTCCTCCGGGCCGGCTCCGCCAAACGCACCGCCGCCCTCTTCGGAGCCGTCGGAGTCGGTCGCCGCGGGGCCGGCCACGGGCGAGGGCGGCGGTACCGCGTTCCCCTCCTGGACCGACCTCGCTGCCCGGGCCACCCCGGACCAGGCGAGCGCCAGGAGCATCCCGCTGACCGGAGCGCAGATCATGGCGTACCGGGACTCGATCACCGACTCCAGCAGCGGCAGCGTGTCGAGCAGTTGCCAGGGGCCGGGGGCCAGCGGGCTCTCGCCCTCCTTGCCCGTCAGCGAGATCTCCGAGCCCAGCGAGAGTGCCGCGGCGGCGACCGCCGTGCAGGCCAGCGCCTTGACGACGGCTCGCTCCCAGAGCGCCACCACGACGCCGAGCAGCAGCGCGACCAGCGGCCAGCCGTAGAAGGCGTTCTGTTCGGTCGGGTTGAGGGAGAGGGCGTCGGCGGTGGCCCGGTCGCCGGCGAGTGCCCGTCCGGAGAACTCGACGAAGGCCAGCAGCGGGTTGCCGGTGGGACCGTGCAGGATGCTCCGGTAGCTCTGGTCGCCGAAGAACTGCCAGTACAGCGGGTAGGCGACGAGCGGCAGGCAGACTGCGGTGGCGATCGCCAGGCCGCGCAGCAGCGGCCCGGCGGCGGCCCGCGCGACGCTCGGCCGGAGGGCGGCGTAGCAGAGTGCGAAGACCAGCATGCCGCTGACCGCCAGCAGCAGGGCCTCCTCGCCGAGGAAGATCTGCCATGCGGTGAGGAGCCCGAGGAGCACGCCGTTCCGGCCCACCCGCCGCCCCTCGCACAGCCGGAGCGCCCGGTCGATGAGCAGCGGGATGACGAACAGCACCGCCAGATTGGGGTGCGCGTTGGCGTGCGAGATCATCGGCGGCGCGAAGGCGCTGACCGCCCCGCCGAGGACGGCCGCCGCCCGGTTCGCGGTCACCCGGGAGCGGATCAGCCAGTACCAGGCGGTGGCGGTGGCGGCGAGCCCTCCGGTCAGCACCACCGCCCAGGTCACCGTGGGCCCGAGCCAGAGGGTCAGCGGTGCCAGCGGCACCGAGAGCCCGAGCATGACGGTGTTACCCATGAGGTTCACACCGTCGGGGAAGTTCTGCAGGGTGCTGAAGAGCGGGTCCTGGCCGGTGAGGACGTGGTGCGCGGTGACGCCGAAGAACCACTCCCACTGGTTCTGGTCGCGCATGCTGTCGACGAGGTAGCGGCGGTCCAGGTCGGCCCAGAGGTGTGCGTAGAGAAGGAGCGCGGCCAGCAGGTACCCCAGCGGTACGGCCGCCCTGCGCAGCAGGGTCTTCCCCGGGGCGGGGCGCCGCTGTCCGGTGTTGTCTGCGGGGTGGTCCGCCTCGGGGTGGTCCGCCGCTAGGCCGGTCCTCGCCGTGTCGGTCAACGCTCTCCCCCCGTCGTCGTCCGGGGCGCGGCGGTGCGCAGCCGGACTCGTACCACCTCGGCGAGGACCTTGGCGTAGTCCAGCGCCCCCACTTTGGAGCCGGGCCGGTGCGACCAGCGGACCGGTACCTCGGCGATCGGCCAGCCGTTCTCGTGGAAGATCCGCAGAATCTCGACATCGAAGCCCCAGCCGTCGGTGCGGGCCCGGCTGAAGGCCGTCCGCGCCTTCTCCCCGTCGAAGAGCTTGAATCCGCACTGGGTGTCGCGGACCCCGGGCACCGCTAGGGCCCGGATGATCTGGTTGCCCGCCTTGCCCAGCAGTTCCCGGGCCGGATGCTGGCGGGCCTGCACTCGGGAGTCGGGGCGGGCCCGCGAGCCGATCGCGACGGCGAAGCCCTCGTCCAGCCGCCGGTCGAGCAGCGCCAACTCCTCGATGGGGGTCGCCTGGTCGGCGTCGCAGAACAGCACCCGCCGGCCGCGCGAGGCGCGGACGCCGATGCGTACGGCGTGCCCCTTGCCCCGGTTGACCGGGGCGCGCAGTATCCGGATCCGCGGCTCGTCCGCGGCGGCCTCCTCGGCGATGGCGGCGGTGCCGTCGGTCGACCCGTCGTCGACGACGATCACCTCCCACCGGGGGGAGTTGGCCGGGCGGGCGGCGTCCCTGAGGTAGCGGCAGACCTCGTCGATGCCGGGCCGGAGCCGCCGTTCCTCGTTGTAGGCGGGGATGATCACGGACAGGTCCGGGGGCGCGGTGGCGGCGGGCCGAGGCCGCTGCGGCGGCACGGCCCCGCTGGCCGTCGGTCTCACGAGAGCGGGGCCAGGCCCGCGTCGCGCTCGCCCCCACCGGTCGGCGGCGCGTTGGCGACCTGTGTCCCGTCCGTGGCGGGGAGTTCCTCCAGGAGCGCCAGGGCGTGGTTGTCGTAGTCGGCGATGATCTGCCGGGTGGCCTCTCCGTCACCGCGTTCGACGGCGTCGACGAGTTCCCTGTGGCGGCACCAGAGACGGCTCTTGAGGTCGGACTTCCGGCGGAGGTGGGGAACGGTGAACACCCAGCCCTGCACCCGCATCCGGTCGAGCAGGTCGCAGATGTACTGGTTGCCGATCAGGCTGCTCAGTTCCCGCCAGAACCGCAGGTCGTAACCGATGAGGATGTCCAGGTCGCCGGCGCGCGAGGCGCGGCAGGCCTCCTCGGCGCGGCGCCGCACGGAGACCAGCGCGGCCGCGGTGGCCGGCGAGGACCGCCGGCCGTCGATCCGGTCGATGACGGCCTCCACGACCAGCGTCCGGGCCTCGACCATGGCCCGGAAATCCTCCGGGCCGAAGCGGTGCACCTGGAAGCCGCGGTGGTGCTCCAGGTCGATCAGGCCCTGCGCCGAGAGGTCGACCAGCGCCTCCCGCACCGGGGTGGCGGAGACCCCGTACTGCTCGGCGATCTCCTTGACGCTGACGTGCTGCCCGGCCGGCAGCCGGCCGGCCACCACCTCGTCGCGGAGCGCGTCGGCGATCTGCTGCCGCAGCGTGTTGCGGGTGACCGTGGTGCGGGAGGGTCTCGCCGCGCCGGCCGATCGGGCGCCGCTGCCACCTCTGCCACCGCCGCTGCCGGGCATGTTCGGGATCTCTCTTCCGCCGTTTCCGAGCCGCGCCGTGCACGCGGACCGCGGATCACGATAGGCGAAGCCGGCCGGGAATTGGACCGATCCCGGCTCCCCCGGGGAACGCCGGGCGGGGGGCCGTCGGAGGCCCGTGCGCCCGGCGCTCGCCGCTCCTCAGCCGACGTGCGCGTCGGCCACCGACAGCGCCTCGTCCAGGATGGCCAGGCCCTCCTTGGCCTCTTCCGCGGTGATCGTGCACGGCGGCACCACATGGGTGCGGTTCATGTTCACGAACGGCCACAGCCCGCCCTGCTTGCAGGCCGCCGCGAACTCCGCCATCGGCGCGTTCGCCGCCCCGGAGGCGTTGTAGGGCACCAGCGGTTCCCGGGTCTCCGGGTCCTTCACCAGGTCCAGTGCCCAGAAGACGCCCATACCGCGCACCTCGCCGACGGAGGGGTGGCGCTGGGCCATCTCCCGCAGCGCCGGTCCGATGACCGTGCTGCCGATCTCCGCCGCGTGCTCGACGATCCCCTCCTCCTCCATGAGGTTCATCGTCGCCACCGCCGACGCGCAGGCCAGCGGGTGGCCGGAGTAGGTCAGACCGCCGGGGTAGGGGCGCTCCTCGAAGGTCGCCGCGATCTCCGCGGAGATCGCCACCCCGCCCAGCGGCACGTAGCCGGAGTTGACGCCCTTGGCGAAGGTCAGCAGGTCCGGGGTGACGTCGAAGTGGTCGAGGGCGAACCAGCGGCCGGTGCGGCCGAAGCCCGCCATCACCTCGTCCAGGATGAAGACGATGCCGTACCGGTCGCAGATCTCCCGGACACCGGCGAGGTAGCCGGGCGGCGGCACCAGGACGCCCGCCGTGCCGACGATCGTCTCCAGGATGATCGCGGCGATCGACTGCGGCCCCTCGAAGGCGATCAGCTGCTCCAGGTGCTCGAGCGCCCGCTGCCCCTCCTCCGCCTCACTGGTGGCGTGGAAGTTCGAGCGGTACGGGAAGGGGCCGAAGAAGTGCACCACGCCGGCCGAGGCGGTGTCGGACGCCCAACGCCGCGGGTCGCCGGTGAGGTTGATGGCCGCCGCGGTGGCGCCGTGGTACGAGCGGTAGGCGGAGAGCACCTTGGGGCGGCCGGTGTGCACCCGGGCCATCCGGACGGCGTTCTCAACGGCTTCGGCGCCCCCGTTGGTGAAGAAGATCTTGTCCAGGTCACCCGGGGTGCGGCGGGCGACGAGCCGGGCCGCCTCCGAGCGGACGTCCACGGCGAAGCCGGGCGCGATCGTGCAGAGCTTCCCGGCCTGCTCCTGGACCGCGGCGACGACCTTCGGGTGCTGGTGGCCGATGTTGGTGTTGACCAGCTGGGAGGAGAAGTCGAGGTAGCGGTTGCCGTCGTAGTCCCAGAAGTACGAGCCTTCGGCACCGGCCACCGCCAGCGGGTCGATCAGGCCCTGCGCGGACCAGGAGTGGAAAACGTGGGCTCGGTCGGCGGCCTTGACGGCCTGTCCCGCCTGCGGATCGATGTGAGAGGCCATGCCGGCCACCCTAAGGGCTTACCCCTCGTCCCTGTCAGGCGTGCGACGGCAGCCGCCGGCGGCCCGCGGGCTCGGCGGGCCGGCGGGTTCCGAGGGGGCTCCACGACCAGGTGCCGTCTCCGAGGCCACGCCTCAGGTGACCAGGCCCTGGCGGTAGGCGTAGACGACGGCCTGCACCCGGTCGCGGAGATCGAGCTTGGTGAGGATGCGGGAGACGAAGGTCTTGACGGTCTCCTGGCTGATCAGGAGGGTTCCGGCGATCTCGCTGTTGGAGCGGCCGTCGGCGATCAGCCGGAGGACCTCCAGCTCCCGCGGGGTCAACGAGACATCCTGCCGGGTCGCCTCGTTGGGCCGTATCCGGGCGGCGTACCTGCCCACGAGCTGGCGGGTCACCTCCGGGTCCAGCAGTGCCGCCCCCGTGGCCACGGTGCGGATGCCGTGGAGCAGCTGGGCCGGCGGCGCGTCCTTGAGCAGGAACCCGCTGGCCCCCGCGCGCAGCGCCTCGTAGACGTACTCGTCGAGGTTGAAGGTCGTCACCACCAGTACTTTGACGGGGCGCGGCACCCCGGCACCGGCCAGCAACCGGGTGGCTTCGATGCCGTCGAGCACCGGCATGCGCACGTCCATCACCACGACGTCCGGCCGGAGCCGACCGGCGAGGTCGACCGCGGCCTGCCCGTCCCCGCACTCACCCACCACCTGGAGGTCGGGCTGGGCGTCGATGATGGTCGCCAGTCCGGTGCGGATCAGCACCTGGTCGTCGCAGACCAGGACGCGGATCGGTGCGGTCACGAGGTACTCGCCGCGGGGATGCGCGCCCGAACCGTGAAGCCGCCGCCCGTCTCCGAGTCCGCGCTGAACTCGCCGCCCAGGACATCCACTCGTTCCCGGAGGCCCGCGAGTCCCCGACCGCTCCCGGCGGGGAAACCGGCCCGCCGGCCGGACCCCTCCGTGCTGACCTTCACCGTGATCTCCCCTTCCCCGTGGCGCACCCGGACGGAGGTGCGGCTGCCGTGGGCGTACTTGAGGGCGTTCGTCAGGGCCTCCTGCACGACCCGGTAGGCCACCAGGTCGGCGCTGCCGGACGACTCCGCCGGGGTGCCCTCCTCGGTGAACTCCACCGGCTGCCCGGACCGGCGGGTCTGCTCGACGAGCGTGTCGAGTCCGCCGACCGGTGAGGTCCTCGCCGCGCCGCCGTGGTCGGGGTTGAGCAGGTCGAGCAGGTGGCGCAGGTCGGTGATGGCCCGCCGGCCGGTGTCGGTGACGGCGGCCAGGGTCTGGTCCAGGCGCTCGGGCGCGGCGGTCAGATACCGTGCCGCCTCGACCTGCACGACCATCGCCGTCACATGGTGGGTCACCACGTCGTGCAGCTCGCGGGCGATGCGGGTGCGCTCGGCGACGCGGGTGTCCTCGGCGACGCGGCGGCGGCGTTCGGCCTCCATGGCCCGGGTGGAGCGCAGCCACGCCCCGATGCCCCAGGCGAAGGCCAGCGCCAGGTAGAACGTCAGGAAGCCGTCCCATGTCTCGCCGCTGCCGAACCGGGAGAGCGCGATCGCCAGCGGCACGTACGCCGCGGAGAAGAGCAGCGCGGTGGCGCGCCGGCGCCGTTCCAGGTGGGAGCCCACGCTCAGCAGCGCGATGGGCAGCGCGGTGCCTGCGAGCGAGTGGTAGCCACGGAGCTGGTCGGCTGCGAAGCCGAGCGACACCAGGGCGAGGCAGACGACCGGCCACCGCCGGCGCACGGCGAGCGGGAGGCATTCGAGGGCGACCGCCACGACGGCCAGCGCGTCGAAGGGCCGGTTCGGCAGGTCACCGATTCGTGTCCCGTAGCTGTGGAGCACCGGCAGCAGCGACCCGGCGAGGAGCAGCACTCCGAGCAGGAGATCCCGGAGCGTGACGTCGAGCCGGTGCCACAGCTCCGGGGCGCGCCGCATGGTGATCACCGGGAGAGTGTAGTGGTGGCGTCGGCGCGGACAGCACGCTGGTTACGGGGGATCAGGTGGCCACGGCGGCGGGCCAGCCACATGAACACGACCATCGCCAGCAGGCCGAACGCCACCGAGTACAGGCTGCCCTCGGGGCCGAAGTCGCCGCCGGTGAGCAACGTCGGGCCCGATGTCGCGGCGTCCAGCAGGCCCTGCGGGGTGTCGTTGCCCGAGACCTCGGTGCTGAAGATGGCCGCGGCGGCGAAGTTCCAGCCGAAGTGGAGGCCGATCGGCAGCCACAGCCTGCGGGTGGCGACGTACGCGGCGGCGAGCATCCCACCGGCCTCGATCGCGATGGCGATCGCCCCCCACCAGCTGGCGTTCGGGTTGATCCGGTGGACCAGGCCGAACAGCAGGGCGGTCAGCGACAGCGCGATCCAGGTGCCGGTGCGCTCCTCGATGATCCGGAACAGCACGCCGCGGAACATCAGCTCCTCCGTCACGGCGGCGGCGGCCATGAAGCCGAACAGCCCCACCGTGCCCGAGGGTGAGCCCAGGCCGTTGACCTCGTACCCGCCGAGGAAGGCGAGGTTGGCGATGACGGCCCCGAACAGCCCGACACCGATCAGCGTCCCCCGGCCGATGGCGGGTCCAGCACCTTCCCGACCCACCTCCGTCGCCGGCCGGCGCTCGCTCCACCGGACCACCCACCCGTAGACGAGCACCGCGAGCACGGCCGTCAGGACGCCGAGGGCGAGCGTGAGCCACGGATTTCCTTCCACCGCCCGCACCGCCTGACTCCCCGCCAGGGCGACCGCCGCGACGGCCAAGAGCTGCCATACCAGTCTCATGAGGACTCCTCCACCGGATCCGCGGTTCGAGCGCCGCGACTGGTCGGAACGCTACGGATCGGGCGGCCCGGAATCGTCACCTCACCGTGGACACCTGCGGGTAGCTCGCACGGGGGACAGAGCCGGCTGGGCCGCCCGGACGGGGCCGATCGGCCGGCCCAGCCGGGCGGGGTGGCTCGGCCGCCGCGGCAGGCAGCCGGTCGGCTCCGGTGGACACCGGGCCCACGCCGCGCCGGTGCCCTCTATCCTGATCGGGCGTCCGGTAGGAGAGGCCGGGTCCACGGGGGGAGGAGCCGCACAATGCAGCAGTTGGGGGCCGACGACCCGCGTTGGATCGGCGGGTACCGGTTGCTCGGCCGGCTCGGTGAGGGCGGGATGGGCCGGGTCTACCTGGCCCGTTCGGAGCGCGGCCGGACCGTCGCGGTGAAGCTTGTCCGCTCCGAACTCGCCTCCCGGAGCGACTTCCGGGAGCGGTTCGCCCAGGAGGTCGCGGCCGCCCAGCGGGTCGGGGGCAGGTGGACGGCTCCGGTGCTGGACGCCGACACCGCGGCCGCCAACCCCTGGTTCGCCACCGGGTACATAGGCGGGCCGTCGCTGGAGGCGGTCGTCGAGCACGACCACGGTCCGCTGCCGGAGCGCTCGGTGCTCCACCTCGCCGACGGACTGGCGCACGCCCTGGAGGACATCCACACCGCCGGCCTGGTCCACCGTGACCTCAAGCCGGCCAACGTCCTGATCACCGTGGACGGCCCCCGGGTCATCGACTTCGGCATCGCCCGCAGCATGGAGACGCTCGCCGGCGGCGCGCTGACCGCGACCGGCGCGGTCATCGGCTCGCCGGGGTTCATGTCCCCGGAGCAGGTGCGGGGCGAGCGGGTCACGGCGGCCAGCGACATCTTCTGCCTGGGCTCGGTGCTCGCCTTCGCGGCCACCGGTCGGCAGCCCTTCGGCAGCATCGACAGCGGCATGCACGCCCTGATGTACCGGATCGCCGAGGCGGAGCCCGACCTCACGGGTCTGCCGGAGCGGCTGCACGCCCTGGTCTCCGGCTGTCTCGCCAAGGACCCGGCGGAGCGGCTCACCCTCGCCGAGGTCTCCCGCCTCACCGGCCAGGGGCTCGCCGAGGGCCGTTCACCCGGCGACGCCCCCGACGCCGAGCCCTGGCTGCCCGGCGGACTGCTCGCCCGGCTGGGCCGGGAGGCGCTGCAACTGCTGGACGTCGAGAGTCCGCAGGCACCGGCCCCGCCGGCCTCCGAGCGGTCCCACCGCTCCGCCGCACTCCCCGATCCCCGGGTGCCGGGGCCTCGTCCGGTGACCCCGGTTCCCCAGTTGTCGGAGCCGGTCCCGCCGCCGCCCGGCCTGTCAGCCGCCAGCATGCTCCCGCCGCACAACGCGCCGTACGGCCCCGCCCCGCTGTCACCGGGCGGCCCGTACGGCGGCCCCGGTTTCCGTCTGCCGACCGGCCGCTGGACGTCTCCGCGCGGCCTCGCGGTGGCCGCCAGCGCGGTGATGGGCGGCCTGCTGCTCTACGTCGTGCTCGACCTGCTCCTCAACTGCTGGTTGGCCACGGCTTTCGCGGAGCGCGGCGGCTTCGGCCCCAGCACGGCGGTGGAGGCGAGGAGGGTGAAGCTGGAGCACCTGGCCCCGATCGGCTCGCTGCTGGGCCTGGCGACCGTCCTGCTCTGGGTGCTGTGGTTCTACCGGGTCCGGCAGAACGCGGAGGCGTTCGCCTCCGAACCGCAGCGATTCAGCCGTGGGTGGGCGGTCGGCGCCTGGTTCACGCCGGTGGCCCAGTTGTACCTGCCCAAGCAGATCGCCAACGACATCTGGTCGGCCAGCCTGCTGCCCGATCGGCCGCCGGTGCTCTCCCGCACGCTGCTGAACAGCTGGTGGGGCCTGTTCTGCGCGATGTTCGTGATGGGTTTCATCAACGTCGGCCTGGAGGACGAGGCGGAGGGCGGCGGCTATGCCTCGCAGGCGAGGGCCATCGTGGCCGACATCGCCTTCGACCTGTTGACCCTCCCCGCCGGGGTCCTCGCGATCCTGGTCGTCCTCCGGCTCACCAAGGCCCAGGAACTGCGCGCGGCGTGGCAGAACCTCTCCCCCGCCCGACCGTACGCCGGCCCGGTGTACGGTCCGCGCTGACCGGCCGCGCGGGCTACGGACCGTCGGCGCGCCCGGCCACGGTGGCGAGGTGCTCCGCTCCGGGCCGGCCGGCGAGCGGCTCGCCGGCCGGCCCGGAGCGACTGAACCCCGTGGGCTCAGAGGAACGAGTTGATCTGAATGGTCTCGGTGCGGCCCGGGCCGACGCCGATGGCGGAGATCGGAGCGCCGGACATCTCCTCCAGCGCCTTGACGTACCGCTGCGCGTTCTTCGGCAGGTCGTCGAAGCTCTTGGCGCCGGTGATGTCCTCGGACCAGCCGGGGAGCATCTCGTAGACGGGCTTGGCGTGATGGAAGTCGGTCTGGCTGTACGGCAGTTCCTCGACCCGCCGGCCGTCGATCTCGTAGGCGACGCAGACCGGGATCCGCTCCCAGCCGGTGAGCACGTCGAGTTTGGTCAGGAAGAAGTCGGTGAGGCCGTTGACCCGGGTCGCGTAGCGGGCAATGACCGCGTCGAACCAGCCGCAGCGGCGGTCACGGCCGGTGGTCACCCCTCGCTCACCGCCGATCGTGCGCAGCGCCTCGCCGTCCTCGTCGTGCAGTTCGGTCGGGAACGGCCCGGCACCGACCCGGGTGGTGTAGGCCTTGAGGATGCCGATCACCCGGTTGATCTTGGTCGGCCCGACGCCCGAACCGGTGCAGGCGCCGCCCGCGGTCGGGTTCGAGGAGGTCACGAACGGATAGGTGCCGTGGTCCACGTCGAGCAGGGTGCCCTGGCCGCCCTCGAAGAGGACGACCTTGCCCTCGTCGATGGCGTCGTTGAGGATCAGTGTGGTGTCGGCGACGTAGCCGCGGAGCTGGTCCGCGTAGCCGAGCAGCTCCTCGAGGGCCTGGTCGACGGCGATCGCCCGGCGGTTGTAGAGCTTCGCCAGGACCTGGTTCTTGTAGTCGAGCGCCGCCTCGACCTTCTGCCGCAGGATCGACTCGTCGAAGAGGTCCTGGACCCGGATGCCCACCCGGTTGATCTTGTCCGCGTAGCTCGGGCCGATGCCGCGGCCCGTGGTGCCGATCCGGCGCTTGCCGAGGAAGCGCTCGGTGACCTTGTCGAGGGTCGTGTGGTAGGGCGTGATCAGGTGGGCGTTGCCGCTGAGCAGCAGCCGGGACGTGTCGACGCCGCGCTCCTTCAGTCCGCTCAGCTCGGAGAGCAGGACCGCCGGGTCGACGACGACGCCGTTGCCGATGACGGGGGTGCACCCCGGGGAGAGGATCCCGGAGGGGAGGAGGTGCAGGGCGTATGTCTGGTCGCCCACGACCACCGTGTGGCCGGCGTTGTTGCCGCCCTGGTAGCGCACCACGTAGTCCACGGAGCCGCCGAGCAGGTCGGTGGCCTTCCCCTTGCCCTCGTCACCCCACTGAGCACCGAGCAGCACAAGTGCGGGCACAGGCGTACACCCCTTCCGGGCGGGGCATGTGCAACGTGCACGGCGGCGACCTCGCGGGGCCCACTGGCTCGCGTGCCGCCTCCAGAGCCGTTGACCGGTGCCCCGGATAGACGAAGCCCCTGGCGCAACAGCGACAGGGGCTCTTGCACCGAGAGATTACCTGAGGAAGGACCGCGGTGTCGGCTCCAGGACCCAGCGAGCAGTCGCTGCTCGTGGTCATCGACCCGGTCGCGCGCCGTGTGGACGGCGAGTCCGTCCGGATCGCCAGGGACGTACTGAGCGCCGGGGCGTCCGCGAAGATCTCGCTGCCGGACGGCCCGTCGGAGGTCGCGCGGGCGCTCGCCCACCGGGGTCGCCGACGGACCGTGGTGATAGGGGACGACCTGGCGCTGAGCACGGTGGCGGGGATACTGCACCGGGAGCGGGAGCTGGCCGGGAGCTCTCTCGCGCTGGTACCGGTGGGCGCCTCGGTGGACCGGCTCTCGCTGGCCCGGTCGCTGGGGGTGCCCATGGACACCGTCCGGGCGGCGCGCACCGTCCTGGACGGCCGGGAGCAAAGGCTCGACCTGTTGGTCGACGACTGCGGCGGGGTGGTGCTGGGCGGCCTGCTGCTCCCGGCCTGGCCGGCGGTGATACCGGGCCCGCGGCCGGGCACCCCTCCGCCGGTGCGGCGGGCGGGCCGGTCGCTGCTGCGGGCGCTGGGCCAGGTCCGGCTCGCCGCCGGTGACCGGTTGCGGCGGCAGGAGGGGCGGCTGAGGCTGGGCGCCGAAGACGCTCCGGCGGACGGCGGGCCGCGCCCCGGGACATCGGAGGGGGTGCCGCCGACCGATGGCGACTTCGGTCCGGAGGAGCGGCGGAGCGAGGTCGAGCGGGGGCTCGTCCCCGGGCAGCTGCTGCGGGTGGAGGCCGACGGAGCGGTGCTGGCGGGCCCGGAGCGGCCGGTGCGGCAGGTGCGGATCTCGACCGCGAAGGGTCTGCTGGAGGTCGTCATGGAGCGCGAGCCGGTCGGAGCGGGGGACGTGCTGCGGACCCGGGCCAGCTCGGTCACGGTCTCCGGCCGGGAGTTCCGCTACCGGGCGGACGCGCTGGTCAGCGAACCGGTGGGGAGACGCACCTGGACGGTACGGCCCGGTGCCTGGGGGCTGGTGCTGCCCCGGGAGCCGGCCCCGTCGGAGACGGGCTGAGGCCGGGCGGTTCCCGCCCGGGCGCCGGTCGCCGGTCCCCGCTCAGCCGCCGGTCTTCTCCCGGTGCTGCCGCCAGCGGTCCATCATGGCCGCCGTCTCCCTCTGCAGGAACACGAAGAACGCCTCGGTCTCGGCGATCCGGCGGCCGGCTTCGCTGTCCTCGCCCACCGCCTCGATCCCGGAGCGCAGGGTGTTCTCCCAGCGGGTCAGGATCCGGTCCCGCTGGGTGAAGGTCTCGTACCACTGGTCGCTGTGCAGCCGGTAGCGCTCGCGCCGGGAGCCGGGTTCGCGCTCCCGCGAGATCAGGCTGACCTGGGACAGGTACCGGATCGCCCCGGAGACGGCGGCCGGGCTGATCCGCAGCCGCTCGCCCAGTTCGGCGGCGGTCAGCGTTCCGTCCTCGGAGGCGAGCAGCGCCGCGAAGACCCGCGAGGGCATCCGCGGCATCCCGGCGTCCACCAGGTCCGAGGCGAAGCGCTCGACGAAGCGTGAGACCTCGCTCTCCTCGCCCTTCCGGAGCTCTTCTCTCCCGTCCATGAACACCCATCTTGTCCCGACGCCACGCCCACGCCAGTTTATACACTTCCTTAACTTCACAATTTTGTGAAGAGCGCGTACGTTCAAAATCATGACGATGGCAATCACCGTGTCCGGCCTCCACAAGTCGTTCGGCCGGGCGCAGGCCCTGGACGGCCTCGACCTCGCCGTCGAGAGCGGCGAGGTGCACGGTTTCCTCGGCCCGAACGGCTCGGGGAAATCCACCACCATCCGGATCCTCCTCGGCCTGCTGCGCGCCGATCGCGGCACCGCCCGACTGCTCGGCAAGGACCCCTGGCAGGACGCCGTCGAGCTGCACCGGCGGCTCGCCTACGTGCCCGGCGACGTCAACCTCTGGCGTTCCCTCTCCGGAGGGGAGGTGATCGACCTGCTCGGCCGGCTCCGCGGCGGCCTCGACCAGAACCGCCGGGCGCGACTGCTGGAGCGCTTCGAACTCGACCCGACCAAGAAGGGCAGGACGTACTCCAAGGGCAACCGCCAGAAGGTCGCGCTGGTGGCCGCCTTCGCCTCCGACGTCGAGCTGCTCGTCCTCGACGAACCGACCTCCGGGCTCGACCCCCTGATGGAGGAGGTCTTCCAGGAGTGCGTGGTCGAAGCGCGCGACCGGGGCCGGACGGTGCTGCTGTCCAGCCACATCCTCAGCGAGGTGGAGGCGCTCTGCGACCGGGTCAGCATCATCCGAGGCGGACGCACCGTGGAGAGCGGCTCACTCGCCGACCTCCGTCACCTCACCCGCACCTCCGTGGCGGCTGAGCTGGCGGACGTGCCGGAGGGCCTGTCCGCCCTGCCCGGAGTACACGACTGCGAAGTCCGGGGCCGGCAGGTGCGGCTCCAGGTCGACGGCGACCGGCTCGACGCCGTGGTGCGCCACCTCGCCGAAGCCGGCGTCCGCTCCCTGACCAGCACCCCTCCGACGCTGGAGGAGCTCTTCCTCCGCCACTACCAGGAGCCGGAAGGCGGCCGGGCGACGCTCGGCGAGCAGCGCCCGGGGGAACGTCCGGAAGGGATCGGCACCCGATGAGCGCCCACACCGGCCTCCGGCCGCTGCTCCGTCTCGCACTCCGCCGCGACCGGTTGGTGGCCCCCGCGTGGGTGCTCTCCCTCGGGCTTCTGGTGGTCAGCGGCGCGGCCACCGTCGCCGGGCTCTACGACACCCCGGAGTCGCGTGCCGGCCTCGCCGCTGGCATGGCCACCAACGCCTCGCTGCGCGCCCTCTACGGGCCGATGTTCGACCCGACCTCGGTCGGCGGGTTGACCGCCTGGCGCTTCAGCTGCTTCACCGCCACGCTCGCCGGGCTGATGGCCGTGCTGCTCGTGGTGCGGCACACCCGGGACGAGGAGGAGAGCGGGCGGTTGGAGCTGCTCAGCGCGGGCGCGGTCGGCAGGCGGGCGCCGCTCGCGGCCGGCCTGGCGAGCGCCGCCGTCGCGGCCGCGGCTCTCGGCGCGCTGGTCAGCGTCGGCCTGGTGGTACAGGGTCAGCCCGGGGCCGGGGCACTGGCCATGGGGGCCTCCTTCACCCTGACCGCTCTGGTGTTCGCCGCGGTCGCCGCCGTCGCCGCCCAGCTGACCGAGACCGGTCGGGCCGCCCGCTCCCTGGCGGGCGGCGTCCTGGCTGTGGCGTTCCTGCTGCGGGCCGTCGGGGACGCGGCGGTGGACGGCGGGCCGTCCTGGCCGGTCTGGCTCTCCCCGCTGGGTTGGGCGGAGCAGGTGCGGCCGTTCGCCGGCGAGCGCTGGGCGGTGCTGCTGCTGCCGGCGGCCCTGACCATTGCCCTGGTCTCCCTCGCCTACGCCCTGGTCGAGCGCCGGGACCTGGAATCCGGTCTGCTCCCCTCCAGACCGGGCCGCCCGCGGGCAGCCGACTGGCTGGCCGGTCCGTCCGCGCTGGCCTGGCGGCTGCAGCGCGGGACGCTGATGGGCTGGGGCGTCGGCCTGGCCGTCGCCGGCCTCGCCTTCGGCGCGGTCTCGTACGGCGCCTCCGACCTCGTGCGGGACAACGAAGCGCTCGCCGACGCCTTCCGGCGGATGGGCGGCGCGCAGCGGATGGACGACGCCGTCCTCGGCTCCACGCTCTCCCTGGTCGCCATGCTGACCGCCGTCTACGCCGTCCAGGCCGTGCTGCGGATGCGTTCGGAGGAGACCGGGGACCGCGCCGAGCCGGTGCTGGCCGGCCCGGTGGGCCGCCTCCGGTGGGCGGCCGGCCATCTGGCGTGCGCCGCGGGTGGCAGCCTCGTCCTGCTGCTGGCGGCCGGGGCGAGCATGGGCCTGGGGTACGGGGCGGCGGCCGGGGACATCGGCCGGCACACCTGGCGGCTGCTCACCGCGGCTCTGGTGCTCGCCCCGGGCGTCTGGTTCGTCGCCTCCGTCGCGGCCCTGCTGTTCGGCGCTCGGCCCCGGCTGACCTCGGCCTCCTGGGGGTTGGTGGGCGCGTTCCTGCTGCTCGGTCTCTACGGACCGATGCTCGACCTGCCACAGCCGGTACTGGACCTCTCGCCCTTCACCCATCTGCCCAAGGTGCCGGCCGAGGAGGCCGCCGCGGCACCGCTGCTGGCCCTGGCGGTCGGCGCGGCCGTGCTCACCGCGGCCGGCCTGGCCGCCTTCCGCCGCCGCGATGTCGGCTGACCCGCGGGGCAGGACCGCGTCGCCGACCACTCGGCCGCCGCACCGGTCAGAGTTCGACGTGGAGTCCGCGCAGCCCCCGGATGACGTAGCCGGGCCGCCACTCCGGCTCCGCGGCCAGCCGCAGGGACGGGGCGCGGCGCAGCAGGGCCCCGAAGGAGGCCGTCAGCTCCAGCCGTGCCAGCGGGGCTCCGAGGCAGTAGTGGATCCCGGCGCCGAAGGTCACGTGCGGGTTGTCCGGACGCGCCAGGTCGAGCCGGTCCGGCGCCGGGAAGACCGCCGGGTCCCGGTTGGCCGAGCCGAAGAGCAGCGCGACCTCGGAGCCGCGCGGGATGACCGTGCCGCCGACCTCGATGTCGTCCAGCACCCAGCGTTCGAACATCTGCAGCGGGGTGTCGTAGCGGAGCAGTTCCTCAACCGCGGTGGGGAGGAGCGCCTCCGGGCCGGCCCGGAGGGCGGCGAGCTGCTCCGGGTGGCTGAAGAGCGTCAGCCAGCCGCCGGCCGTGGTGTTGACCGTCGCCTCGTGGCCGGCGTTGAGCAGCAGCACGCAGGTGGAGACCATCTCCTGCTCGGTGAGCCGATGGCCGTCGTCGTGCGCCGCGATCAGGGCGCTGACCAGGTCCTCCCCCGGGTCGGTGCGGCGCGCGGCGATGACCTCGCGGAGGTAGTCGGAGAACTCGACCGAGGCCCGTACCGCCCGGCGGGCCGCCTCCTCGGACGGGTTCAGCTCGAACATCCCCGTGATCGCCGCCGACCAGGGCCGGAGCAGCGCCCGGTCCTCGGCCGGCAGACCGAGCATCTCCGCGATCACCGCCACCGGCAGCGGCTCGGCGACCTGGCTGAGCAGGTCCCCGCCGCCGTCCGCGCAGACCGCCGCCACTAGTTCGTCCGCCAACCGGTGCACGGTGGGGGCCAGGCGCTGCACCGTCCGGGGGGTGAAGGCCTTCGATATCAGCCGCCGGATCCGCGGGTGGTCCGGCGGCTCCAGGTCGAGCAGCCCGTTGCCGTTGAGCGTGTGGAACGGCTCCTGCCAGGGCGGTGGCGGCGTCTGCCCGAACTCCTCGTGGTCGAAGCGGTGCAGATAGGTCCGCCCCAGGCGGCGGTCGCGCAGCAGGGCGTTCACATCCGCGTGGTGCGGGATCAGCCACTGCCTGCTCGGTTCGAAGTAGTGCGCCCGCCCCCGCTCCCGGAGCTCCGCGTAGGCCGGGTACGGGTCGGCGACGAACTCGGCGGACCAGGGATCGAAAGCGGAGGCGTGGCGGGGCTGCGCGGCGGTCATATCCAGAAACTACCCGCCGCTCCGGCCGCCCGGTATGACCAGGCCCACCTCGTAGGCGAAGACCGCCGCCTGGGTGCGGTCCCGCAGCCCCAGCTTCACCAGCACCCGGCTGACATGGGTCTTCACCGTCGCCTCGCTGACCACCAGTTGCTGGGCGATCTCGCCGTTGGAGAGGCCCTGGGCGATCAGCGAGAGCACTTCTGTCTCCCGCTCGGTGAGCGCCTCGATCCGGTCCTTCCGTGGGGCCCGGGGCGCCCCGAGCCGGCTGAACTCGGCCAGCAGGCGCCGGGTCACGGTGGGGGCGAGCAGCGCCTCCCCGGCCGCCACGATCCGTACGGCGTCGGCGAGTTGCCGGGCGGAGGCGTCCTTGAGCAGGAAGCCGCTGGCACCGGCGCGCAGCGCCTCGTACACGTACTCGTCCAGGTCGAAGGTGGTGAGGATGAGCACCTTGGGGTAGGCCTCGTCCGGCTGGCGCTCCCCGGCGATCCGGCGGGTGGCCTCCAGCCCGTTGCCCCCGGGCATCCGGATGTCCATCAGCACCACGTCGGGCCGCAGCTCCGCGGCGCCGCTCACCGCCTCCGTGCCGTTCCGCGCCTCGCCGACGACCTCGATGTCCGGCATCGCGCCCAGCAGTACCGAGAACCCCTCCCGGACCATGAGCTGGTCGTCCGCGATCAGCACCCGGATGGGGGCGACGGCCGCCGGGGACGGTTCGGGGCCGACCTCCGTCATGTCCGCTCACCCTGGTCGGCGGGGAGGAACGCCAGCACCTGGTATCCGCCCTCGGCGGTCGGCTCGGCGGTCAGTTCACCACCGAGCATGGTGGCGCGCTCCCGCATCCCCGGCACCCCCTGGCCCACTCCCGGTGAGGGCTGCGCCTCACCGGTCGGCGCGGTGTTGACCACCCGTAGCCCCAGACCGGTCAGCACGTACGCCGTCTCCACCCGCACCTGAGCGCCGGGGGCGTGCCGCAGCACGTTGCTCAGCGCCTCCTGGACGATGCGGTAGGCGGACAGCTCCACGCCCTGCGGCAGCTCGCGCTTCGCCCCGCTCTCGACCAAATCGACCTCGGTGCCCACCGCCCGCACGCCGTCGATCAGCTCACCGAGCCGTGAAAGGTCCGGCTGCGGAGCGTCCGGCAGCCCGGTGTCCTGGTCCGCGAGGCGTAGCACCCCGAGCACCCGGCGCAGCTCGGCGAGGGCGATCACGGCGCTCTCCCGAATGGTGGCGAAACTGCTGGTCAGCTCCGCCGGTACGTCCTTCACCCGGTACGGCGCGGCCTCCGCCTGGATGGCGATCACCGACATGTGGTGGGCCACGACGTCGTGCAGTTCGCGGGCTATCCGGGCGCGCTCCTCCAGCTGGGTCCGCTGGCCGCGGACGTCGGCGACCAGCGTCTCCTGCTCCTCCGCCTTGCTGCGCGCCAGCCACCAGGCCCGGATGGCCGCGGCCGTGCCCAGGGAGAGGGCCCCGATGAACGCCAGCGGGACCACCTCCGAGTGGACTCGGAGACTGTCGAGGAAGAGTATTTCGGTCAGGCTCGCAGCGGCCAGGGAGATGACCCACATCTCCAGGGCCACCCGTGGCTTCGACCGGAGGGTGGTGAGCACCATGACGCTGACGTGTGCGAACAGCACCGGCCCCGACCAGGTCCCGTAGAGCGTGGAGAGGACGAGCACCGCCAGGGACACCCAGTACGCGGCTTTCGGCCGGAAGAGCGTCAGCACCGTCGGCGCGGCGATGGCGAAGGCCAGCAGGAGGCTGGACAGCGTGCCGTAGAAGTAGGGCCCGAACGCCCCGACACCGGTGAAGAGGGCTATCAGCAGCACGCAGGCGTGCGGAAGCCAGCATAGGCCGAGCCGCTCCAGCCGCGGCCAGCGCTGGGTGCGTTCCTTGCTGAGCGGGGGCAGCGGGTCCAGCGCCCGGACGTCGTTCATCAGATCCTCCCGGAGGATCTGCCGGATCGTCCGGGCTACGCGGGCCTCGGTCCAGGCGGGTGTCGTCGTCTCTGTCACCGGTCGAACGGTACGCGCCGCCGCGCCGTACCTCGTCGGCTCCGATGCTGACTTCCGGCCGTCCGTCTCAGGGATGATACGGCGGGCGGAGCGCCTCCAGCAGGACGGCGAAGGCGTCGGAGCCGGGGATCAGCGGACCGTAGTGTCCACCGCCGGGCAGCTCCCGGAGGAACACCCGTCCCCCGTCGGCCCAGGCGGTGTTCTCGGTGCCGGCCTCGATGCCGCGGGCCGCGCTGTTCTCGACCTCCGCGCGCGCCGAGGCCGCCCGGGCCGCCTCGGTGTAGCGGCGGGACAACTCTACCGGCACGTCCGGGTCGGCGGCGCCGTGCAGCAGCGTGACCGGAACGCGGGGCGGCAGCAGCGCCATCGGGTCGGCCAGCAGCAGTCGGGCGGGCAGTTGGTCCTGCCCGCCGAGCAGTTCGGCCACCGCGCCGTCGCTCAGCTTCAGCCCGTGTGCCACGGCCAGGTCGGCGACCGGGGCGACCGCCACGGCGCGGCTGACCGAGGCCCCCACCCGTCGGGTTCCGCCGCCGCCGGACCAGGCATCCCGTCCGGGGCCGGGGTCCGCCCCGGTGCTGGCCGGGCGGTCCGGCCGGGCCGCCAGCCAGAGCGCCAGTTGGCCGCCGGCGGAGTGGCCCAGCACCACGTGTTCGACCCCGACCGCCTCGGCTTCGGCCTCCAGGGCCTGCCATGCGGCGATCTCCCCGGTGGCCGCCTCGCCGCCGGTGTCACCGACGACCGGCCCCGCGGGCATCGGCCAGGCCACCTCGGCCACCCGTGCCGCGTCCTGGAAGGTCTCCGGCCAGCCCCCGCCGCCGCCGACCCTGCGGTACTCGGCGAGCGCCACCGCCATCCCGGTGCGGGCCAGGGCGTCGGCGAGCGGCGAGAGGTGGGTGCGGTCGTAGGCCTCCCGCCAGAAGCCGCCGTGCAGCACGGTCACCCGGGCGGTGGGCGGCCGACCGGCCCCCGGCAGGTAGTAGTCGATCACCTGGGAGGGGTGCGGGCCGTAGCGCGCGCTGTGCCGCGGGGGCCGCGGCTCCAGCGCCAGCAGGCGCCTCTCCTCGTCCGCCGCCGTCGCTGTGGCCGGGCCGGTGTCCGTGTCTGCCGGGGTCGTCATGCTGTCAGCACCTCCGCGAGGATGTATGCGGCGCGTTCCGCGTCCGCAAAACCCGTATACAGGGGCGTGAAGCCAAAACGCAGCACATCCGGGCGCCGCAGGTCGCCAATGACCCCGCGCTCCATCAGCCGGGGCATCACCTTGACGGCGTCCGGGCAGCGCAGCGCCACCTGGCTGCCGCGCTCCGGATGCGCTTCCGGGGTGATGTTCTCCACCCGCCCCTCGGGTGCGTAGGCGGCGACGCACTCGGAGAAGAAGTCGGTGAGCGCCAGGCTCTTGGCGCGGACCGCTTCGAGGGTGACCCCGTCCCAGACATCCAGCGCGGCTTCCAGGGCGAGCAGCGAGAGGATGTCGGGGGTGCCGACCCGGCCCCGGGTCGAGCCGCCGGCCGGGGTGTAGGACGGGGCCATCCCGAACGGGTCGGCGTGCGAGGTCCAGCCGGGCAGCGGGGAGTCGAACCGGGGCTGCAGGTCGCGGCGGACGTAGAGGAACGCCGGCGCCCCGGGGCCGCCGTTGAGGTACTTGTACGTGCAGCCCACGGCGAAGTCGACCTGGTGCCGGTCGAGGTCGACCGGCAGCGCCCCGGCGCTGTGGCACAGGTCCCACACGACGGGCACCCCGGCCCGGTGGGCCGCTGCGGTCGTGCCGGGCAGGTCGTGCAACCGCCCGGTGCGGTAGTCGACGTGGTTGACGAGCGCGGCGGCGGTCCGCGGGCCGAACTCGGCGGGGAGTTCCGCGGCTTCGACCGCCCGGATACGGCAACCGGTCATCCGGGCGGCCGACTCGGCCATGTAGCCGTCACTGGGGAAGGTGGCCGCGTCGACCAGCAGCTCGTCCCTCAGCGGCACCGATCCGCCGGGGAAGGACTCCGCGCCCACGGCTCCCGGCCCCTCCGGACCCGGCCCCTCCGGCCCGGCCTGGGCGATGCGGATCGCCGCCACCACGGCCTTGAAGACGTTGACGCTGGTGGAGTCGGCGACCACCACCTGCCCGGGGGCCGCCCCGATCAACGGGGCGATGCGTTCGCCGACCCGCTCCGGCGCGCTCCACCAGCCGCGCTCCTCCCAGGACCGGATCCGCAGCCTGCCCCACTCCTCGCCCACCACCTCGGCGAGTCGGGCCGGTACGTTGGCCGGCAGGGCGCCGAGCGAGTTGCCGTCCAGGTAGACCACGCCGTCGGCCGCGTCGTCGAGCACGAAGCGGCCGCGCACCCCCGCCAGCGGGTCGGTGGCGTCCAACCGCTCGGCGGCGGCCCGGAACCGCTCCCGGTCGGTGACGAGGCCGGCGCCCCGCGCCGAGGAAACGTCAGACATGGCTGCGCGCCGTCCACAGCTCGGGGAAGACGGTGCCCTGGGCGCGCTTCTCCAGCCAGGCCACCCCGGACGATCCACCGGTGCCGCGTTTGGCGCCCATCGCCCGCCGGGTGGCCACCAGGTGGTCGTTGCGCCAGCGCCACACCAGCTCGGCGACCTCGGTCAGCGCCTCACCGAGTTGCAGGAGATCGGTGTCCTGCGGCCCGGCGTAGATCTGCCGCCACGCCTCCTCGACCCCGGGGTCCGGCTCGTACCGCTGTGTGAGGTCCCGCGCCAGCACCGCCTCCGGGATGTCGAAGCCGCGGCGGGACAGCAGGCGCAGCGCCTCGTCGTAGAGGCTGGGCTCGCCCAGCGCCTTCTCCAGCTCCTGGTGGGTGCGCGGCACACCGCGGTGCGGTACCAGCATCGACGCGGACTTCTCCCCCAGCAGGAACTCCAACCGCCGGTACATCGCCGACTGGAAGCCGGAGCCCTCGCCGAGCGCGCCCCGGTAGGCGTTGAACTGCGCGGGGGTGAGGTGCGCCACCGGCTGCCAGGAGGCGTTCAGCGACTCCAGCTCGTACACCGACCGCTGGAGGGCGGCCAGCGCGGTGGACAGGTCGTCCCGGCGCATCGCGGTGGCGGCGGTCTGCCACTCGTGCACGATGACGGTGAACCACAACTCCATGACCTGGGTGGTCACCAGGAAGACCATCTCGCCGGGGTCGTCGGAGAGGGGGTGCTGGAGGTGGGTCAGGACGTCGGCGCGGACGTAGTCCTCGTACGGCGTGGTGCCGGCGAAATCCAGCTGTGGGACTTCCTGGATACTCTGGGACACTTCGGACTGTCGCGACATCGCGGTCTCCTCGGTACTGGTGCTACCGGGTAGCGGTCCGCCCCTTCCTCGTCGGCATCGGAGCCCCGGTCCCCTCTTCGGGCTCTCCGCCGCGGCGGAGAGCCCGAAATGCATCATCGGTGTACGGCGCCCGAGACGGCAAGGGCCGACCGCCGGAGCGGTCGGCCTGTCGTGGATTCGCAGCCATCCGGCTCAGCCCCGACCGGGTGTCGTTTCCGGTCGGGGCTGAGGCTTGTCCCGTAATCCCTGGTGGATCAGCGCACGGCGTCAGATGCGGTGCATCGCAAGGCGGAGGGACGTCCCGACACTGGGCGTATCGGGGATGTTCCGACAATGCGGCGAGGTGCCGGAGCTGTCGTCGTGCGCCCACCAGGGATCACGGGACGTCCCTCAGGGCCCCTCAGCCCAGGGTGTCCGCCGCGGTCGGCGAGGAGTCCCGCAGGAAGGTGCTGCACCGCTGGTACTCCTCCTCCTCGCCGATGGCCTTGGCCGCCCTGGCCAGGGCATGCAGCGCGCGGAGGAACCCGCGGTTCGGCTCGTGCTCGAACGGCACCGGCCCGTGGCCCTTCCAGCCGCTGCGGCGGAGCGCGTCGAGCCCGCGGTGGTATCCGGTGCGGGCGTAGGCGTAGGACTCCACGATCTGCCCGTTGGCGAAGGCGTCGTCGGCGAGTTGCGCCCAGGCGAGCGAAGAGGCGGGGTACTCCGCGGCGACCTCGGCCGGGGCGGCCCCGGCGGCGAGGAGTTCGCGCGGCCCCGGGTCGTCGGGCAGGTGGGTCGGGGGCGGTCCCTCAAGGAGGTTCTCGTAAATGGCCATGGCCTCCAGTCTGCCTTCCACCGGCCGCGAACGGGACATCGGCGTTCGGCGCCCGCCGGGCCGCCGCACCCCGGCGGGAACCCCGGCACCGGGCTGCCGCCGGTACCGGGGGCCTCGGCCGCGTGCGCCTACTTCAGCTTGGTGCCGGTGGAGCGCAGGTTGGCACAGGCGGTGGCGACCCGGGCGGCCATGCCGGCCTCGGCCGCCTTGCCCCAGCTGCGGGGGTCGTAGGTCTTCTTGTTGCCGACGTCGCCGTCGACCTTCAACACCCCGTCGTAGTTGCGGAAGACGTGGTCGACCACCGGACGGGTGAAGGCGTACTGGGTGTCGGTGTCGAGGTTCATCTTCACCACGCCGTTCTCCAGCGCGGTGAGGATCTCCTCCTCGGTGGAGCCGGACCCTCCGTGGAAGACGAAGTCGAACGGGTCCGGCTTGCCGACCTTCCGGGCGACCCCGTCCTGGAGTTCGCGGAGCAGGTCGGGGCGGAGCACGACGTTGCCCGGCTTGTAGACGCCGTGCACGTTGCCGAAGGAGGCGGCCAGCAGGTAGCGGCCGTGCTCACCGGTGCCCAGCGCGTCGGCGGTGCGCTCGGCGTCCGAGACGGTGGTGTAGAGGTCGTCGTTGATCTCGTGCGAGACGCCGTCCTCCTCCCCCCCGGTGGGGGTGATCTCCACCTCAAGGATGATCTTGGCCTTGACGGCCTCGGCGAGCAGTTCCCTGGCGAGGGTGAGGTTGTCGTCGAGGATCTCGGCGGAGCCGTCCCACATGTGGGACTGGAACAGCGGGTTGCGGCCGCTGGCCACCCGGTCCTGGGAGATCTTCAGCAGCGGACGGACGTACCCGTCGAGCTTCTCCTTGGGGCAGTGGTCGGTGTGGAGGGCGATGTTCACCGGGTACTTGTCCGCGACGACGTGCGCGAACTCGGCCAGCGCGACGGCCCCCGTCACCATGTCCTTGCTGTACTGACCGCCGAGGAACTCCGCGCCACCGGTGGAGATCTGGACGATGCCGTCGCTCTCCGCCTCGGCGAAGCCACGGAGAGCCGCGTGGAGCGTCTGGCTGGAGGTCACGTTGATGGCCGGGTAGGCGAACTTGCCTGCCTTCGCCCGGTCGAGCATCTCGTTGTAGACCTCGGGGGTTGCGATGGGCATCTGTCCGCTCCTTGTGATGTGCGGTGTATGCGGTTGCTGTTCGAGAGGTGGTCTTCCCACGGTCTCCGGGGCCGGGCAGGAGCGGCGCGCTCCCACCGGCAGCCTTGAGGCCGTGGAGAACCCGCCGGCCGCGACCGTTCGGCCCTGCCGGCGGCCGATCGGGCCGCGGGCTCCCCGGCCCGGAAGGCGCCCCTCGAGGGCGACGTCATCGTCGCCCCCATCCTCCCAGATACGGCCCGTTGCTCCACTCACCCTCACGGGGGACGTGGCGCGGCGCGGCACCGGTGGCGGCCCGACATGAGGTTTCACGTGAAACCCGCCGACTTCACCCGGTCGGCGCAGTCAGCCCCCGACCAGGCACTTTCCGGGTCGACTCCGGCCGGGCGGGCCGACATCCCCACACGGCGCCGGGGTGCGGGACGCGCGGTACCGCGCGGGGGGGGGGGGGGGACGGCTCGGTCCGCGCCCGGAGGGCAGACCCCGGCGGCGCGGCGGGGAGAGCCTCAGAGACCGAGCTCGGACAGCCCGAAGGCGCGGTAGTACGGCAGGCCCGCGTCCGCGATGGCGGCGGCCGCCCCCCGGTCCACGATGACCGCCACCGCGACCACCTCGGCACCCGCCTCGCGCGCCGCCTCCACGGCGGTCAGCGGGGAGCCGCCGGTGGTGGAGGTGTCCTCCACGATCAGCACCCGACGGCCCTCGATGTCGGGGCCCTCGATCCGTCGTTGCAGCCCGTGCGCCTTGTTCGCCTTCCGCACCACGAAGGCGTCCAGCCGTCGTCCGCGGGCGGCGGCCGCGTGCATCATCGAGGTGGCCACCGGGTCGGCCCCCAGCGTCAGGCCGCCCACGGCCTCGTACTCAAGGTCCGCGGTGAGGTCCAGCATCACCTGACCGGCCAACGGGGCGGCCTCACCGTCCAGGGTGACCCGGCGCAGGTCGATGTAGAAGTCCGCCTCCAGCCCGGAGGAGAGCGTCACCTTGCCGTGCACCACGGCCTTGTCCCTGATCTGTCGGAGCAGGGCGTCACGGGGTGCGGGGGGCGGGGTGTCTGCGGAGGTCGTTCCGTCCGAGGTGGCAGCGCTCATGGGCATGAGACTAACCGGCCCGGAGCGGCGCCTGCCGCGGCGGCCCGGCCCGCCGCGCGCTCCGGGCCCGGCGGTCCGTCAGAGCCTGCGCCAGCTCCAGGTGGTGGAGATCTCCAGCGGGTCGATCGGGGTCACCAGCCGCGGCAGGGTGTTGAGACCGTTCGGCGGACCGGACTGCGGCTCGACGCAGACCGACTCCGGTTCCTCGTCGTAGACCACCACCCACTCCGCGCGGCTGGTGATCACCAGCTCCAGCCGTTCCGGCCAGGTGAGGGCCACCCGGACCCCTTCCGGCATACCGAAGCAGTCGTCCCAGGGGCCGGGCCGGGGCGGCACCCGCCGACCGGTGGGCAGGTGGTCCTCGCCCCGCTCCTCCTGCCACTCGGCGGTGAAGTCGATCCGCACATCGGCCCCGCCCTCGCCGAGGTTCCGGCGGAACCAGGGGTGCCAGCCGACCTGGGCCGGGAAGGAGTCGCCCGTGGCCTCCACTCCCATGGTGAGCGTCAGGGAGTCGTCGGCCAGCTCGAAGGTCTGACTCACCCGCCCCGGGTACGGCCAGGGATCGCCGAGGTCGTAGGTGAACGCCGCGGACCGCCGCTCGGCGTGCACGGTGCGCCAGGCGGTGTCGCGCCCGGTGCCGTGGATCGCGTGCGGTGGGTTGTTGGCGGGCAGTTGGTGCACGGTGCCGCCGTCGCGGAACCGGGCCTGCCCGGTCCTGCCGCACCACGGCACCATGGGGAACGAGCCGTACTCGGCCCCCTGGCGCAGCAGCTCGGCGCCGCCGACGCGCAGCGAGCCGATTCGGCAGCCGAGCTCGGGCAGCACCAGCACCTCGGCGTCCCCCGAACTGAGTCGGATCTCCGCTTCCTCCGGGGCTGGTTTCCTCGTGTCATCGCTGGTCACCCTCCGACCCTAAGGGCAGTCCCCCGCCGGATCGCGCACGGCCTCGGCGGCGGCCCACCGCAAGACGGAAGGAGAGCTGGTTTCCCGGCGGATCCGGACGTCCCGACGGGGCGGCGAGGCCGCTGAAGCCTCCCCAGGTGACGCGAGCGGGGGCGGCGGTTCAGTGCCGGCGCCGCAGCACCCGGCCGAGGACCACGGCCGAGACCAGCACCGCCGCGGCGGTCGGCGCCGCCCAGCGCAGGGTGGCCGCGGTGGAGGGCGGCTGGGGTCCCGGCACCGGGGCGTACCGGCCACGCGGTGGGGCGTGGTCCACCTCCTCGGTGCTGCGGCCGATCATCGTGCGGCGAGCGTGGGCGGCCTCGGCCGGCGGGTCCTGGGGTAGTTGCCCGGCCCCGTCCGGCAGTCCGTCTCCCACCTCACCGGGACCGGCGGCCTCGCCGGGACCGGCCGGCTCGGGCGACGCCGGCGGTTCGGTGCCGAACTCCCCGGCCGGCGGCCAACCCGGGATGCCCTGGGCGTCACCATCGCCGCTCGGCCCGGGCTCCTCAGGAGTGTCGTCGCCCTTCTCCGGGGCGGGGATGCCGGGGATGGCCCGCTCGTTGTCGTCCGGGCTCGTCCCGATCCCACCGCTCTCGGGGCCCTGGGGGAACCCCTCCCCGAGGTCGAAGCCGTCCTCGGCGGCCGGCTCACCCGGGGCCGGCCCGAAGAGCGGTGGCGGGCCGACGGGCCCGGCTTCCAGCCCCGCCGTCAACTCCGCGGCACACCGGTCCAGCAGCCGCCGTCCGGCCGCTGCGGCCGTGTCGGCCGCCACCGCCGCGAGCCGCCCCTCGCTGCGCACCGCCCCCGTGCAGCCGATCACCGTCCCCCCGTCGCCGGGGGTGAGCCGCAGGTTCAGGGCGAGCTTCGCCGACCCGGTGCCCCGCGCCTCGTCCCCCTCGCCCTCGACCGTCAGGTCGCCGCCGTCCTGTTCGGTGACGGTCAGCGTGCCCCGGTAGGTGATGGTGGAGCCGGCGATCCGCAGCCGGAGCCGGCCGGTGAGCACCCCGGTGGGCCCCTCGGCGTCAGGGAGCAGCCCGGGCACCGACTCCGCCAGCCGGACGGGGTCGGTGAGCGCCGAGCGCACGATCTCGACGGGAAACGGCACGAACACCTCATGCTCCATGGTTCAGGAGCCTACCCAGCGGACGGCCTCCGGCATCCGTATCCAGGCCGCCTGTTCCGGGCGCCTTCCGGCCCGGTCGTCAGTCGCCGTACCTGGGGTGGAGCAGGGTGGAGGGCGGTGGGTCGCCGCGGCCGACCTCGGCCGCGGCCCGGGCGGCGGCCCGCAGCGCCCCGTCGGTGAGGGAGCGCAGCCGCGGGGCGTCCGGGGGCAGGCGCGGCTCGGGCACGGTGCGGCCGGACAGTACGAACCGGTGGTCGGCCGTCCGGTAGGGCAGGCTGCGCAAGCCCACCGAGCGCACGGTCGCGTCCACCGTGCGCTGGGCCGGTCCGGTGTCCACGGCGAGTCGGCCGCGGGGCGCCAGCACCCGCTGCACCAGCCCGTAGAACTCCTGGGAGTGCAGCTTCGCCCCGGCCGTGCTGCGCGGGTCGGGCAGGTCCGAGACCACCACGTCGTAGCGGGGTCCGTCGTCGGTGCGGCGCAGCCAGTCGAAGGGGTCCGCGGCCGTCGACCTCACTCGCGGGTCGTGGAAGGCGCCCCGGTTGAGCCCGGCCAGGCCGGGGTCGGTGCGGGCCAGCCGCACCAGCTCCGGATCGACCTCGACGACCGTGACGGAGCGGACGTCCTCGTAACGCAGCACCTCGCGGAGGGCGAGTCCGTCCCCGCCGCCGAGCACCAGGACCCGCCGGCGCGGTCCGTTCATGGCGGGATGCACCAGCGCCTCGTGCTCGCGGTACTCGGTGCCGCCGCTGGCCCGAAGCTGACCGTCGAGGAAGAGCGACAGCGCCTCGGGGCTGCCGGGGTCACCGCTCAGCACCACCTCCTGGAAGTCGGTGCGGACCGACACGCGCACCTCTGCGCCGAAGACGGCCCGCTGCGCCGCGCGCTCGAACGGCCTGGCGAACACCACTCCTGCGGTCAGCACCGCGAGCACCAGCAGATTGGTCAGCACCAGGAGCCAGCGCGCGCGTGCCGTCAGGTCCCGCCGGAACAGCCAGAGCACCATCCCCCCGCCCACCAGGGCGTTGACCACACCGGTCAGCAGGGCGGCGGTCAACTGGCCGAGCAGCGGCAGCAGGAGAAAGGGGAAGGCGAGCCCGCCCACCAGTGCGCCGACGTAGTCGGCCGCGAAGAGTTCGGCGACCGCGCCGCCGGCGTCCTGCCGTCTGATCCGCTGGATGAGCGTCATCAGCAGCGGCACCTCTGCCCCGATGAGGACCCCGATGAGCAGCGAGAATCCGACGAGCGCCAGGCGGGACTGCGCCCACCAGGCGAAGGAGGCGTAGAGCGCCAGCGCGGAGCAGCCGCCGACCAGCGCCAGCGCCGCCTCCAGCAGTCCGAAGGCCAGCGCCGCCCGGCGGCAGAGGTGTTTGGCCAGCAGCGAGCCCACCCCCATGGCGAACACCATGAGGGAGAGCACCACGGAGGCCTGGGTGACCGAGTCACCGAACAGGTAGGAGGCGAGCGCGACGAGTTCGAGCTCGTAGACGAGCCCGCAGGAGGCGCAGACGAAGACCGTGGCAAGCACGGTCAGCCGGGCGAGTCGGGCGGACACCGGCAGCCGTACCACCGACGCCCAGGAGACCTCCGACGCGGGCGCGTCGGAGGTCTGGGACTGCGGTGACTCGATCATGCGGGAACGGTACGTCAGGGCTTTCTTCGAGTTCTGCCGCGGCCAGGGCGCATTGTGGTGCGACGGGGCCTGTGCGGCCCGCTCGGCACGACCGCACGCTGCCCCGGTCGGCCGGGGCCGGCCGTCGGTCGGCGGATCGGTTCTCCGCCGGATGTCAGTGCCTGTGAACAAACCCCGTTTCGGATCAGACCGCGGTGCCTGGTGCCTTCGGAACCAACGCGGAGGGGGGAGTCATGGCGGAGTCATGGCAACTGACGACAACGCAGGAGCGCAGGTGCCAGGCACCGCGGGCCCGGAAGGGGGTTTGTAGACAGGCACTCAGATGAGCGCCGGGATGCGCGTCCCCACCCTGCTGCGGGTGGCGACCAGCCTCCCCTCCTGCGGGTAGGCGTGCCAGGTGCGCCACCGCAGTTGGTCCTGGTGGCGCTGGGCGAGTATCGCGGTGAAGGCGTGGGGGGCGCCGGGGAAGGTGCCGGCCAACCCCTGCGGGTGGTCGGCGACCAGGGCGAGCAACTCCTGTGCCCTCCTGGCGAAGGACCCCGCGGAGAGGTTCTCCACACGCGCGGCGAACTCGTACTCCCAGGGCCCGACACGTTCGGCGAGGCCTCCGGGGAGGGGTGTGCGGCTACCGGGCATACAGGCCACGGTCTCGGAGCAACTGCCCCATTCCTCCTCGACGATGACCTGGTGGGAGGCGCCCAGCAGCCGGAGCTGCACATCGGCCGCGCCCAGCCGGAGGTCCAGCACCGCGAGGGCGGGTAGTGGGTCGCTGCCCAGGCACCAGGCGAGATCGGCGGCACGGGTATCGGAATAGGCGGTCTTCAGGGTTTTGAGCATGGCTGGACTCCGCAAGCGCACAGTGGTCGGCGGCCGGCGGCCTCGGCAGAAGGCAGAGGACACTCCACTCGCCGGCTCTTCGCCCGCTCAGGGCACAAGGAATACGGAATCATGAAATGAGCATCGTCCACAGCGTTTTTACCCATCTTCGACAGGCTTTCCATCCCGCCGACGGCCCCCGACCCGTCCGTCCGACGCTGTAACGGCCACCGCATACGCGCTGATCAGGCACGTACCGGGGCAGATATGAGGGGAGGGCGGACCCGAGGGACAAATGCGGTTGCTTTTCGGCCATTACCGATCTGATAAACACAACAACCAACAGGCAGCGGACTTCTTTTCAGCGCGGTGCTTTTCTTGGAAAATCTTTTCGAGACCGGTGCCGCCCATCGGTCGGCCGTCCGACAGGATGGGTACTCGACGATCCGGGTCGACCGGTGCCGGGGCAGAGGGAGAGCGAACAGGTGAACGGCAGGCCACTGTTGAACCGAAGGCTGGACGGCCTGGGCACGACGATCTTCGCGGAGATGTCCGCCCTGGCCACGACGACCGGAGCGATCAACCTCGGACAGGGGTTCCCGGACACCGACGGGCCCGAGGAGATCCGCGAGGCCGCAGTCCGCGCCCTCCGGGAGGGGAAGGGCAACCAGTACCCGCCGGGGCCCGGTGTCCCGGAGCTCCGCACCGCCGTCGCCGACCACCAGCACCGCTTCTACGGCCTCGACTTCGACCCGGACACGGAGGTGCTCGTCACCGCGGGGGCGACCGAGGCGATCGCGGCCGCGATGCTGGCGCTGCTCGAGCCGGGCGACGAGGTGATCGCCTTCGAGCCCTTCTACGACTCCTACGCCGCCTGCGTCGCCATGGCCGGCGCCAAGCGGGTGCCGCTCACGCTGCGGGCGCCGTCCTTCCGACCGGACCTGGACCGGCTCCGCTCGATGGTCAACCCCCGCACCCGGCTGCTGCTGTTGAACTCCCCCCACAACCCGACCGGCATGGTCCTCACCCCCGAGGAGCGCACGGCGATCGCCGAACTGGCGGTGGAGCACGATCTGCTGGTGGTCACCGACGAGGTCTACGAGCACCTGGTCTTCGACGGGGAGCACGTACCGCTGATCTCCCTGCCGGGGATGCGCGAGCGGACGGTGTCCGTCTCGTCGAGCGGGAAGACCTTCTCGTTCACGGGTTGGAAGGTCGGTTGGGTCACCGGCTCCGCCGCCCTCGTCTCAGCCGTGCGCACGGCCAAGCAGTACCTGACCTACGTCAGTGCCGGCCCCTTCCAGTACGCGGTCGCCGAGGCGCTGCGGCTGCCGGACCGCTACTTCGCGGACTTCCGCACCGACCTGCGCGCCAAGCGGGACCTGCTGGCCACCGGGCTCGCCGAGGCCGGCTTCGAGGTGCACCCGCCGCAGGGCACGTACTTCATCACCACCGACATCGCACCCCTCGGCGAGAACGACGGGTTCGCGTTCTGCCGGGCCCTGCCGGAGCGCTGCGGCGTCGTCGCCGTGCCCAACGCGGTCTTCTACGACCACCCGGACGCCGGCCGGACCCAGGTGCGCTTCGCCTTCTGCAAACGGCCCGAGGTCCTCAAGCAGGCCGTGGCCCGACTCCGGGGAGAGTGACAGGCCGCTCCGCGCAACTCTTCTCCGCGCGGTACGGAGCCAGGCGACGTACGAGCTCCCTCGGGGCCGGTTCAGTCCGCGTCGCCCCGTCCCGGAGTCGGGGCCTGCTCCGGATCCGGGGCTTTCAGGAGCTTGAGACCGATCACACAGCCGATGATCCCGGCCAGGAACACCGCCTTGGGTAGGGAAGCCGGTTCATCGCCCGTGGCCATGGCGTAGGTGACGGTGAGCGCGGCCCCCACCCCCACCCAGACCGCGTAGGCCGTGCCGATCGGTATCCGCTTCACCGCTGTGCCGAGCCCGGCCATGCTGATGATCAGCGCGACGACGAAGACGGCGGTGGCCACGGGCTCACCGAAACCGTTCGACCGCCCCAGGGCGGTCGCCCAGACCGCTTCGAAGACGGCGCTGACCAGAAGGACCGCCCAGGCCATCAACTCACCACCTTCAGACCGATGACGCACGCCACCAGGCCCAGCAGCAGCATGAGCCGGCCGGCGGTGGCCTTCTCCGTACCGTGTGCGATCGCCAGGACGACGGTGAGGACGGCGCCGACACCCACCCAGACGGCGTAGGCCGTGCCGGTCGGGATCTGGTTCATGGCGTAGGCCAGCCCCGCCATGCTTCCGGCCAGGCTGACGCAGAACACCACGGTCGGCAGGGGGCGGCGGAATCCGGAGCTCCGGGAGAGGGCGGTAGCCCACACCGCCTCCAGCACCCCGGACCCGAGGAGTACGAACCAGGCCACGACGACTCACCTCATGCGGCAGTCTTGTCGCTCGGCGGGTACTGCTCCCTCGTCCGCAGGGGCTCCTCACCCCTCAGCGCCGAGGCTAGCACCGGCGGAAAAGCCGGGAAAACGAGGAAGGGGACCGCTCCGGGCGGCCCCCTCCACAGCGCCGGTCCGGCGCTCGTGCCGCATCAGGCAACGTTTGCCTGACGCAGCGCTAGTCTTCCTTCTTCTCACCCTCGTCCGAGCCGTCCGCCGGCTCCAGACCGAGTTGCTCGGTGAGCCACTTGTCGAACTCGATCGAGGCTCGCACCCAGCTGACCGTGCTGGAGACGAAGTGCTCCAGGCTGACGCCGGTACCGATCAGCATCTGGGCCTCGCCGATCAGCCGGACCTCACCCTCGTCGCTGGTGTGGGTGTAGATCTTCGGCCACAGGGTGCGCCGGTTCCAGTCGTCGATCGACTCCAGGATCTTCGGCTTGTCGTCGATCGAGTGCAGCCGGTCGTAGAAGGTGCGGACCGAGAAGACCTGCTGCTCCTTCTCCCCCCGGAACATGAAGTACGTGCGGAACTGCTCCCACGGCGCCGCGAGGTCTCCCTCGTCATCGACGACGTACTTCAGCTCCATCTGGTCGAGAAGCTGCTTGACGAGGTCCTGATCCGGGACGACGGGGCCGGTGGGTTCGGCTGCCTGTGGTTCGGGCTGGCCCCCGAAATTCGGAATCGCGGACGGGTCGATGGTCACCGTGGATTTCCCTTCGTACGATTCCTGCCATCCTCCCCCACACCCGCCCCGTCCCCGCAACCCCGGACGGCTTCCGATCGGGGTGTCCTTCCTGACACCTCGTCAGCTAAACCACCCGGGGGGCGCGCCGGTTTCAGGACCGATCGGTGGATCCGACCGACAGGCTCGCACCGTCGGCCGCCAGTTCCACCCGCACCGCGTCGCCGTCCAGCACCTCGCCGGCGAGGATCTCCCGGGCGAGTCGGTCGCCGATCGAGGTCTGGATGAGCCGGCGCAGCGGCCGAGCCCCGTAGGAGAGGTCCGGTCCCGCCTCGGCCTCACCCGCCGCCCCAGCCTGCTCGGTCACCGGCTGGTGGCCGAGGCGGGCGAGCCAGTCCAGAGCCGCGTCGGAGACCTCGAGGCTCAGGCGGCGCTCGGCGAGCCGCCGCTGGAGCTGACCGATCTGGAGCTGGGCGATCCGCCTGAGCTGGTCGGTGCCGAGGGCATGGAAGACCACCACGTCGTCCAGGCGGTTGAGGAACTCCGGCCGGAAGGCGGAGCGGACCGTGGCCAGCACCCTGCTCCGCTTCTCCTCCTCGCTCAGCTCCGGATCCACCAGGAACGGCGACCCGAGGTTCGAGGTGAGGATGAGGATGGTGTTGCGGAAGTCGACGGTACGGCCCTGTCCGTCGGTGAGCCGGCCGTCGTCGAGCACCTGCAGCAGGACGTCGAAGACGTCGTGGTGCGCCTTCTCCACCTCGTCCAGGAGCACCACGCTGTACGGGCGGCGGCGCACCGCCTCGGTCAGCTGCCCGCCCTCCTCGTAACCGACGTAGCCGGGCGGCGCGCCCACCAGCCGGGCGACGGAGTGCTTCTCGCCGTACTCGCTCATGTCGATGCGGACCATGGCCCGCTCGTCGTCGAAGAGGAAGTCCGCGAGCGCCTTGGCCAGTTCGGTCTTGCCGACGCCGGTCGGGCCGAGGAAGAGGAAGGAGCCGGTGGGGCGGTCCGGATCGGCGACCCCGGCGCGGGTCCGGCGCACCGCGTCGGATACCGAGGCGACGGCCTCCCGCTGTCCGATCAGCCGCTTGCCCAGCTCGTCCTCCATCCGCAGCAGCTTCCGGGTCTCACCCTCCAGCAGTCGGCCCGCGGGGATGCCGGTCCAGGCGGCGACCACGTCGGCGATGTCGTCCGGACCCACCTCCTCCCCGACCATGCCGCCGCCCTGGAGCTCCTTCTGCTCTTGGACGGCCTGCTCCAACTCCTTGCTGGTCTGCGGGATGACCTCGGAACGGAGCCGGCCGGGGGTGACCCAGTCACCGGTCTCCGGCGCCTTGCGCTCGGCGAGCTCCAACTCGGTCTCCAACTCGTCGAGGCGCTTCTTGAGCTCGCCGACGCGCGTGTGGATGGCCTTCTCGCTGTCCCAGCGGGCCCGGAGTGCGCGCAGCCGCTCCTCCTTCTCCGCGCGCTCCTTGCGGAGCCGGTCCAACCGCTCACGGGCGTCCGGGGAGAGATCCTTCTCCCGGTCCCGCTTCTTGAGAAGCTTCCGCTCCGCGCCGTTCTCCGGCGCCTGGGCGGCCAGCAGCGACTCCTCCTCCATCAGCTGCCGGTCGACCGCCCGCTGGAGTTCGTCGATCTCGACGGGCGAGGAGTCGATCTCCATCTGGAGTCGGGAGGCCGCCTCGTCGACGAGGTCGATGGCCTTGTCGGGGAGGAAGCGGGAGGTGATGTACCGGTCGGAGAGGGTGGCCGCGGCCACCAGCGCGGAGTCCGCGATCTGCACCCCGTGGTGTGCCTCGTAGCGGCCCTTGAGCCCCCGCAGGATGGCGATCGAGTCCTGCACGTCCGGCTCGGCGACCAGCACCTGCTGGAAGCGGCGCTCCAGTGCGGGGTCCTTCTCGATCCGCTCCCGGTACTCGTCGAGGGTGGTGGCGCCGACCATCCGCAGCTCGCCGCGGGCCAGCATCGGCTTGAGCATGTTCCCCGCGTCCACCGCGGAGTCGCCGCCGGCGCCGGCCCCCACCACGGTGTGGAGCTCGTCGATGAAGGTGATCACCTGGCCGTCGCTCTCCTTGATCTCGGCCAGTACGGTCTTCAGCCGCTCCTCGAACTCGCCCCGGTACTTGGCCCCGGCGAGCATGGCGCCGATGTCCAGCGCGACCAGCCGCTTGTTCTTCAGCGACTCCGGCACGTCCCCCTTGACCACCCGCTGCGCCAGCCCTTCGACGACGGCGGTCTTGCCGACCCCGGGCTCGCCGATCAGCACCGGGTTGTTCTTCGTCCGCCGGGAGAGCACCTGGATGACCCGGCGGATCTCCGGGTCCCGGCCGATGACCGGGTCGAGCCGGCCCTCGCGGGCGATGGCCGTGAGGTCGGTGCCGAACTTCTGCAGGGCCTTGTAGGTGCCCTCCGGGTCGGCGGTGGTCACCCGGCGCCCGCCCCGGCTGCTCTCGAAGGCGGCGAGCAGTTGCTCGGCGCTCGCCCCCTGCTCCGCCAGGAGCTTGCCGGCCGCCCCGCCCGCGGCGGCCACGCCGATGAGCAGGTGTTCGGTGGAGGTGTAGCTGTCGCCGAGGTCCCTCGTCCGGCGGCCGGCGTCGCCGAGGACGGCGAGCAGTTCCCGGTCGGGTTGGGGGGCCGCCACGGTGGAACCCTGCGCGCTGGGCAGCGAGCCGAGCAGTTGCTCGGCCCCCGACCGCAGCGCGGCCTGGTCGGCCTGTACCGCGGCCAGCAGGTCCTGGAGGTTCTCGTTCTCCCGGCCCTCCAGGAGGGCGAGCAGCAGGTGCACCGGGGTGATGTCGGGGTTGCCCGCGGATACCGCGCGGCTGCTGGCGTTACTGATCGCTTCCTGGCTCTTGGTGGTCAACTCGGTGTCCACGTCCCCGCGTTCCTCCTCATCGCGCACTCCGCCGCAATCCTGCTCAGGATCGCCTGCATTAAGTTGAGTCTACTCCACTCAAGTAGGCGCAGGGCAACAACCTCGCCCCACCACCGGGGCCCGCGGAGGCTGCCGGGAACAGACTGAACCGGACCCGCCCCCCGGGTGGGGGCGGATCCGGTTCTGCCGTGACGGCTTGGGCGGCTCAGCCCGTCTCCTCCCGGGAGGCAGCGGGCTCACCGGATGCCCCGGAAGAGCTCGGCGGCACCGGTGCGGGCTCCGCGGGCGGCACGGTGATGAGCCGGGAGAAACTGTCGTACCCGCCCTTCTCCCCGATCATCTCCCGACCGACCTCCACCCAGGCGTGCGCGAGGAACGGCGGCATCGACCGCACCCCCACGCTCCAGGTGGGCCATCGGCCCTGGAAGCGGCAGAGCATCACGATCGACAGCGAGCGGGGCAGACAGGCCCGGAGCCCGTTGAGGCTGAGGCTGGCCGCCAGGACCGCCTCCCGCGCCTCCCGCACCTCCTCCACACCGGCCGGCGGCACCCCCTTGCTCAGCCGGACCAGCACCCGGCGGAGCCGGTGCGGCTTGAGGAGGGCCAACAGCCTCCCCGCCCAGATGGCCAGCCGGGTCAGCAACCGCAGCCGGAAGGGGCGCTTGACCCCGTCCTGCCGCAGCGCGATGGTGACGCTCATTTCTGCACCACCCCGGCCTCCCGCATGGACTCGATCAGCGCGTGGACGTCGACCGAGGCGCGTTCGACGTCCACCTCGAAGTGCTCGGTCACCCGCCGCACCGCCTCCGGCTCGTCCCCTCCGTCCAGCAGCACCCGGACGACCAGCGCCGCCGTCGGGTTCAGCTGCCAGTACTGGCCGCTCTTGGCGTCAAGGAGCACCGCGCCGTACTCGGTGTCGGTGACGGCCAGGTCCTTGTGGTTGCGCAACTTCATGGTTCTCCTCGCCGCTGGCCGTCACTGGACGGCGCGCAGCCACGTTTCGCAGATGAGAGTGGAGTTGATGCCGCCGTCCCTGAGCTCCGGGGTGCCCGGTGTCGAGCACTTCCTGCTCACCGCCTCGGCGTCGATCAGCCCCGCCTTGGCCAGCGCGCTGTCCTGCCAGAGGTCGATCAGCTCTTGGCGGTGGCGGTAGAGGCCGCCGACCGCGTCGAAGGTGCCCTCGCCCTTGGTGGTCCGCGCCCGGCACGCGTCGGGCAGGATCCCCCGCACGGCCTCCATCAGCAGCGGCTTGTACTCGTAGGGGGTCGCCCGGTCCTCGACCCGGACCGCCAGCGCGGCGTCCACCACCGCGTCGTCGAAGTACGGGGTGGACATCGGCACCCCCGCACGCCGGGCGGCGTCGCCGATCGAACCGGTCTCCAGGGTGGTGGTCAGGATGTTGTCGAGCTCCATATGGCGGCCGATCGTGTCGCCGCGCGGTTCCGCCTGGGCCACCGCCTTCCGTAGCTCCTCGGCGAGCAGTTCCCGGCAGTCGTCGGTCAGCCAGGAGGGCACGACGGGCCGCCTCACCCACGTCAACCCCGGGGTGCTGAATCCGAGGTCGCCGGAGTGGTCGAGGTCGATCCGGGCGAGCGCGCTGCGGTACGAACGCCGGTCGAGCAGTTGCCGCAGCACCGCCGAGCCGGACCAGCCGTAGAGAATTCCGTAGGCCCGGATGCGTTGGAGCGAAAGAATGGGGCGACGCGGAAGCAGACCGTGGTAATGGGTGCCGGAACTGAAGAAGAGATGGTCTCCGCCATGGCCGCCCAGATGGAGCCGGGAGCCGCGTTCCGCCATGCGCGATATCAAAATCGTGGCACGTTTTCGACTCACCGAGATAATGCCGGGGAAATCGGAGCGGCAGCCTTCGTCGAGCGCGCCGCTGTAGAAGAGCGGCTGCTCTTCCGGCGGCAGCTGGTAGTGCTCCACATGCGGCCAGTGCGAGGCCGCCACCCGAGCCCAGTGCCCGTCCTCGTTGATCGACTCGTCCCCGCCGTTGGTGCAGACGACGAGTTCTCCCGGGCCGAGCTGCCCGGCGGCGATGGAGCTCAGCGAGGTCGAGTCCAGCCCGCCCGAGAGGTCCGAGCTGATCACCCCACCGCGGTGGGTCCGGGCCCCGACCGCGGCCACCAGCGCCTCCCGCACCAGCCGCGCCCCCTCGGCCAACCCGAGATGCGGCTCGGCCGGCCGGTGCCACCTGACGTGCCGGGACGGCGCCCCGTCCGCGGACGCCAGCAGGTACCAGCCAGGCTGCACCGCCCGCACCTCGTGCCACATGGTGCGCTCGTTCAGCTGCGCCGGGAGGGGTTGCAACAGCTTCCAGGCCAGCGCACCGGCGTCGAGGCGGGCGCCGGTGAGCTCGGCCAGCCGCAGTGCGCGGTCCGAGGCCACCAGGGCCCCCTCGGCCCGGGCGTGGTAGACCCGACGGGTGCCGTAGGCGGTCCCCTGCACGTACAGCGCGCCATCGACGCTGCCCAGCACGTGGAAGTCGCCCGCCAGCGAGGTCGAGAGCCCCTCGACGCGGCGCGCGTCACCGTTCAGCCCTCCGACCCACCGCTGGAGCTCGTCGCGCAGCGGGGGCAGGGTGCCGATCAGTGCGACCGCGTCCCGGCCGGCGCGCGCGACGGCCAGTTCGCCCTCGCCCCACCGGCCGAGGATCCACGGCCGGCCCGACGGGTGGTCGAGCTGGCTCAGACCGGGATCCTCAGCCCGTAGGCGACGGACCACGGCCCCGACTTCGTCACGATCAGGAAGCGCGATGAAAAAGGGTGCGCCATGGTCCGTCATGTGATGCTCCTCGGTTTTGAATCAGAACCAGCCGGGGGCATTCCAGTCGGCAGCGACAGCGACGACCAGACCGGTCGCCTCACGGAACGAACCGGCGGCAGAGAATTCCGGGGTCTCGTACACGGCCTTGATGACCATCTTGGGTCCTTTCAGTGGACGGGTATTGCACGGGTACCTTCGCAGACCGGCAACACGGGAAGCAATGGATTGACATTTTCATGTCACGCACAAAAAAGGGGAACCCGGTAATTGAATTACGAATGACCGGTGTCTTTTGCCTGCCTTTGCTATTCTCCCCGCAGTATCCGCTGGCCCGCCCGGTAACAGGCGAACCGTCGGCGACCGGCTGGGCTTCCGGCCCCGGACATGGCTGTGGCCGGCCACCTGTCGGTGACCGGCCACAGCCATGTCATGAGCGGGCTGGAGCGACCCCCGCGCGGTCAGCCCTCAGTCGGCGGACCGCTGCGGACGCCAGACCACCAGCGCGCTGGTCTGCTGCACGTCCTGGTACGGCACCAGGTCCCGGCGGTAGGAGGCGTGCACCGCCGCCTCCCGCTGCCGGATCGTCGCGGCGGCACCCTCCACGGCCTGCTGCAGCTCCGCGACCCTCGACTGGAGCGCCGCGACCTGGTTCTCCAACTCGATGATCCGCTTGATCCCGGCGAGGTTGATGCCCTCGTCCTGGCTCAGCTGCTGTACCTGCCGCAGTAGTTCGATGTCCCGGGCCGAGTAGCGCCGACCCCGCCCGGCCGTACGGTCCGGTGAGACCAGGCCCAGCCGGTCGTACTGTCGCAGCGTCTGCGGGTGCAGCCCGGAGAGCTGCGCGGCGACCGAGATGACGTATACCGGTGAGTCCTCGGTCAGCTGGTAGGGGTTGCGGCTGCCGCCGTTCCCCTGCACTCCTCGGCTGGTCATCTCATGCTCCCTTCACGGCCTGGAACAGCTCCGCTCGCGGATCCCTACCCGCGGTGGCCTCCCGATACGACTCCAATGCCTCCCGGGCCTTGTCGTCGAGCTGGTCGGGGACCGCGATCTCCACGGTGACCAGCAGGTCGCCGCGGGTGCCGTCCTTGCGCACGGCCCCCTTTCCCCGGGCCCGCATGGTCCGTCCGTTGGGGGTGCCCGCCGGCAACTTCAGGTTGACCGGCGGCCCACCCAGCGTGGGTACCCGTACCGTGCCTCCGAGCGCCGCCTCCGGGAAGCTGACCGGCACCGTCACGGTGAGGTTGTCGCCCTTGCGCCCGAAGACCGGGTGCGGTTCGACGTTCACCACGACGTACAGGTCACCGGCCGGACCTCCGCGCTCGCCCGGCGCCCCCTTGCCGCGCAGCCGGATCCGCTGGCCGTCGCTGACGCCGGCCGGGATCCGCACCTGCATGGTGCGCGAACTCGTGGCCCGCCCACTGCCCTTGCAGACATCGCACGGCGTCTCGGCGATCAGACCACGGCCCTTGCAGTCCACGCAGGGGTCGGTGAGCGAGAAGCCGCCACCGCCGCCGCGTGAGACCTGGCCGGTGCCCACACAGGTCGGGCAGACCCGGGGGGTGCCGTTCTTGTCACCGGTGCCGGAACACGCCTTGCACGCCGCCGAACTGGACATCCGGAGCGGGACCGTGGCCCCGTCGACGGCCTCCGTGAAGCTCAGCGTGACCTCGGACTCCACGTCCTGGCCGCGGCGCGGCTGGGTGCGGGTCCCCGCTCCCGCCCCGCCGCGGTTGAACAGGCCCCCGAAGACGTCGCCGAGCCCGCCGCCGAAACCGCCGGCCCCGGCCCCGCCACCGCCCTGGGTGCCCCCGAAGAGGTCACCCAGGTCGAAGTTGAAGCCGGCCTGGCCGCCGGCGCCACCCGGCCCGCCGCGGAGGCCGCCGCCCGCGAAGAGCGACCGCGCCTCGTCGTACTCCTTGCGGCGCTTGGGATCGCCCAGGATGTCGTTGGCCTCGGAGATCTCCTTGAAGCGCTCCTCGGCCTCGCGGTTCCCCTTGTTGGCGTCCGGGTGGTACTCGCGGGCGAGCTTCCGGTACGCCTTCTTGATCTCCGCCTCGGTCGCGTCCTTCGGGACGCCGAGGACTTTGTAGTAGTCCTTCTCCACGAAGTCCTTGGTGCTCATCCCCGACGTCCCTCCTTCCGCACGACCACCGCGTCAGCCCTCGTCCGGGCCACCGCTCTCCTCGCCGGCGCCTTCCGGCGCCGCGCCCTCGGCGCCCTGGCCGGGGTGCGCCCCCGGCTGGGGCTCGGCGACCGCGACCCGAGCCGGTCGAATCGTCCGCTCACCCAGCCGGTAACCCGGCTGCAGCACCGAAACGCACGTCGTCTCCGTGACGTTCGGAGCATACGAGTGCATGAGCGCCTCGTGAATGAGCGGGTCGAACGGCTCCCCTTCCTGGCCGAACTGCTCCAGACCCATCTTGGTGAGCACGGTCTCCACCGAGTCGGCGACCGACTTGAAGCCGCCCACCAACTCCCCGTGGTCCCGGGCCCGCCCGATGTCGTCCAGCACGGGCAGCAGTTCGGACAGCAGGTTCGCCGTGGCGACCTCCTTGACCATCGCCCGGTCCCGCTCCACCCGGCGGCGGTAGTTCTGGTACTCCGCCTGCAGCCGCTGCAGATCCGCGGTGCGCTCGTTGAGCGCGGTGCGGACCTGGTCCAGCTGTGCCATGAGAGCGGCCGTGTGCTGTGCGTCCCCGACCGGAGCGCCGGCCCCCGCCTGATCGGCGGTATCGGCGGCCGGCGCCGAGTTCTCAGCGGGCTGAGCCACTTCCGCTTCGGGGGGGACGTCGGGCTCCTGCTCGAAGCCCGGGGTCTCCTCCGTCACGCCGCACCGTCCTGCCGCTTGTCGTCCTTGACGTCGTCGACGATCTCGGCGTCGACCACGTCCTCGTCCCGGGCGCCCTCAGCACCGGCACCGCCGGCCGCACCCGCGGCGCCCTCGCCGCCCTCGGCCTGGGCGTTGGCGTACATCGCCTGCCCCAGCTTCTGGCTGACCGCGGCGACCTTCTCGGTGGCCTCGCGGATCGCGGCGGTGTCCTCGCCCTTCAGCTTCTCCTTGAGGTCGCCGATGGACTCCTCGACCTCGGTCTTCACATCGCCGGGCACCTTGTCCTCGTTGTCCTTGAGGAACTTCTCCGTCTGGTAGACGAGCTGCTCGGCCTGGTTGCGGGTCTCGGCGGCCTCCCGGCGGCGGTGGTCCTCGTCGGCGTACTGCTCCGCCTCCCGCATCATGCGGTCGATGTCGTCCTTCGGCAGCGCCGAGCCGCCGGTGACGGTCATCCGCTGCTCCTTGCCCGTGCCCAGGTCCTTGGCGGACACGTGCATGATGCCGTTGGCGTCGATGTCGAAGGTGACCTCGATCTGCGGAACGCTCCGCGGGGCCGGCGGCAGCCCGGTCAGCTCGAACATCCCGAGCTTCTTGTTGTACGCCGCGATCTCGCGCTCGCCCTGGTAGACCTGGATCTGCACGGACGGCTGGTTGTCCTCGGCCGTGGTGAAGATCTCCGAGCGCTTGGTCGGGATGGTCGTGTTCCGCTCGATGAGCTTGGTCATGATCCCGCCCTTGGTCTCGATACCGAGGGACAGCGGGGTGACGTCCAGCAGCAGGACGTCCTTGACCTCGCCCTTGAGCACACCGGCCTGGAGCGCCGCACCGACGGCGACGACCTCGTCCGGGTTGACGCTCTTGTTGGCCTCCTTGCCACCGGTCAGGTCGCGGACCAGGTCGGTGACGGCGGGCATCCGGGTCGAACCGCCGACCAGGACGACGTGGTCGATGTCGGAGAGCGCGATCCCCGCGTCCTTGATGACGTTCTGGAACGGGATCTTGCAGCGCTCGATCAGGTCGGCGGTCAGCTGCTGGAACTGGGCGCGGGTGAGCTTCTCGTCCAGGTGGAGCGGCCCTTCGGCGGAGGCCGTGATGTAGGGCAGGTTGATCGTGGTCTCGGTGGACGAGGAGAGCTCGATCTTCGCCTTCTCAGCGGCCTCGCGGAGCCGCTGGAGCGCCATCTTGTCCTTGCCCAGGTCGACGCCGTGGCCGTTCTGGAACTGCTTGACCAGGTACTCGACGACCCGCTGGTCCCAGTCGTCACCACCGAGGTGGTTGTCGCCGTTGGTCGCCTTGACCTCCACCACGCCGTCGCCGATCTCCAGCAGCGAGACGTCGAAGGTGCCACCGCCGAGGTCGAAGACCAGGATCGTCTGGTCCTCCTTCTCCAGGCCGTAGGCGAGGGCGGCGGCGGTCGGCTCGTTGACGATCCGCAGCACGTTCAGACCGGCGATCTCGCCGGCCTCCTTGGTGGCCTGCCGCTCGGCGTCGTTGAAGTACGCCGGCACGGTGACGACCGCGTCGGTCACCTTCTCACCGAGGTAGGCCTCCGCGTCCCGCTTGAGCTTCTGCAGGATGAAGGCGCTCATCTGCTGCGGGTTGAAGTCCTTGCCGTCCAGGTTGATCTTCCAGTCGGTGCCCATGTGGCGCTTGACCGACCGGATGGTCCGCTCGACGTTGGTGACCGCCTGGCGCTTGGCCACCTCACCGACCAGCACTTCGCCGTTCTTGGCGAAGGCCACGACGGACGGCGTGGTCCTGGCGCCCTCGGCGTTGGTGATGACGGTGGGCTCACCGCCCTCGAGAACACTGACGACGGAGTTCGTCGTACCCAGGTCGATGCCGACCGCACGTGCCATGGTGGAACCCTCCAGCTGACTTGAGTGGAACAGACTCAAGAGTGCCCGACCCGGAACCCCGCTGTCAATTGACGTGAGCCGACCACGCTCAACTCTTATGCGGTTCTTATTGTCAGCGCCCCGAGCGGCCGGCCAGTCGCGGCACCCGACCCGCACGGAAGCACCGGGCGGCTGCACCGAACGGGTGGCGGACCGGGCCCCGCCGATTCCCCGCGGCGGCTCTCTGGTTACCTCGGTCACACCCCTCGCGACTTCATGGACGCCCGAAACCTGGGTAACCTCGGGGGGAATAAGTAAGTTACTGCTTAGTAATCCCCCGCTCTGGCAGGTACGAGGAGCCGTTATGCAACTCGCCGCGATCATCGTGTCGCTGGTCCTCACGGCGGTCGGCGTTGCGCTCATCGCCCGCGCCGTCACACAGCTCTACCGGCACTTCCGGTTGGGACAACCGGTGCCGGCGGGCAGCAGGACCGACCACCCCGGGCAGCGCACCGCCACCCTGGCCAGAGAGTTCCTCGGCCACACCCGGATGAACCGCTGGGGGATCGTCGGCGTCGCGCACTGGTTCGTCGCGATCGGCTTCCTCACCCTGCCGCCGACCCTCGCCACGGCCTACGGCCAGCTCTTCAAGGCCGACTGGACGCTCCCGATCATCGGCGGCTGGCTGCCCTTCCAGATGTACGTCGAGTTCATCGGCCTGATGACCGTCCTGGGCATCCTGGTGCTGATCGCCATCCGGCTGCTGAACCTGCCCTCCCGGGCCGGTCGGAAGTCCCGGTTCACCGGCTCGAAGGCGTGGCAGGCGTACTTCGTCGAGTACGTCATCCTCACCATCGGCGCCGCGATCCTGGTCCTCCGCGGGCTGGAGGGCGCCGTCCAGCACGTCTCCGGTTACGGAGCCGCGCACTTCGTCTCCTACCCGCTGGTGACCGCCTTCGACGGGCTGAGCACCGGCACCCTGCAGAACCTCGTCTACCTGTTCGCGATGATCAAGATCGGCGTGTCGCTGATCTGGATGATCGTGGTGGCGCTCAACACCAACATGGGCGTGGCCTGGCACCGCTTCCTCGGCTTCCCCAACATCTGGTTCAAGCGGAATGCCGACGGCGAGGTCGCCCTGGGCGCCCTCCAGCCGATGACCAGCAACGGCCGGCCGATCGACTTCGAGGACCCCGGGGAGGACGACCAGTTCGGCGTCTCCCAGGTGGAGCACTTCTCCTGGAAGGGCCTGCTGGACTTCTCCACCTGCACCGAGTGCGGCCGCTGCCAGTCCCAGTGCCCGGCCTGGAACACCGGCAAGCCGCTCTCCCCCAAGCTGCTGATCATGTCCCTGCGGGACCACGCCCACGCCAAGGCGCCCTATCTGCTCGCCGGCGGCGGCAAGGACGAGTCGGGTGAGGAGAAGGCCAGCGCCGAGCAGTTGGCCGGCGTACCGGCGGCCGCGCTCGCCGAGGCGGAGCGACCGCTGGTCGGAACCGCCCTGGCCGTATCGGACGGCGGCTTCACCGCGGGCGGCGTCATCGACCCCGACGTGCTCTGGTCCTGCACCACCTGCGGCGCCTGCGTCGAGCAGTGCCCCGTCGACATCGAGCACATCGACCACATCATCGACATGCGGCGCTACCAGGTGATGATCGAGTCGTCCTTCCCCAGCGAGGCCGGGACGATGCTCAAGAACCTGGAACGCAAGGGCAACCCCTGGGGCCTGGCCAAGAAGCAGCGGCTCGCCTGGACCAAGGAGGTCGACTTCGAGGTCCCGGTGGTGGGCAAGGACGTCGAGGACCTCAGCGAGGTCGACTACCTCTACTGGGTGGGTTGCGCCGGAGCCCTCGAGGACCGGGCCAAGAAGACCACCAAGGCCTTCGCCGAACTCCTGCACATCGCCGGCGTGAAGTTCGCGATCATGGGCGGCGACGAGGCCTGCACCGGGGACTCCGCCCGCCGTCTGGGCAACGAGTTCCTCTTCCAGCAGCTCGGTCAGCAGAACGTCGAGATGCTGAACGCGGCGTTCGGCGAGGACGCCGAGGAGGGCGTCCTCGTCGAGAAGTCCAAGAAGCGGATCGTCGCCACCTGCCCGCACTGCTTCAACACCATCGCCAACGAGTACCCGCAGCTCGGCGGCGAGTTCGAGGTGATCCACCACACCCAGTTGCTCCAGCACCTGGTGGACGAGGGCCGGCTGGTGCCGGTGACCCCCGTCGAGGGTCTGATCACCTACCACGACCCCTGCTACCTCGGCCGGCACAACAAGGTGTACACACCGCCGCGCGAGATCATCGCCAAGGTGCCGGGCCTGCGCAACGAGGAGATGCACCGCCACAAGGAGCGCGGCTTCTGCTGCGGCGCGGGCGGCGCCCGGATGTGGATGGAGGAGCGGATCGGCAAGCGGGTCAACGACGACCGCGTCGACGAGGCCCTCTCCCTCAACCCGGACATCATCTCCACCGCCTGCCCGTTCTGCCTGGTCATGCTGACCGACTCGGTCAACGGCAAGAAGGCCGACGGCGGCGGCCAGGCCAAGGAGTCGCTCCAGGTCGTCGACGTCGCGCAACTGCTGCTGGAGTCCGTGAAGTCCGACACGGGCGACGGTGACAGCGGCGACGCCGCGGTGGGCGCGACCGAGCCGGAGCCGGTCTGACACACACCGCGGACACCCACGGCGGGTAGCGACACCCAGCGGACGGCCGGGACCGAACGGTCCCGGCCGTCCGCCGTCTCCCGCCCCGGGCCGAGCTCCGCGACAGCGGATACCGGCGGCACGCAGCCGCCGACGGAAGACCCGTCGGCGGTGCGGAATCGCTGTCTCAGGGGAGGCGCATCCCCCCGCGGAAGCACCTCCCCCTGACCGCGGAGCAGTCTCGCACTCCGCACTGACACTCCAGCCACCTTGGAAGGCCCCGGAGTTGACGTCGCCGCAGCCGCGGACGGCCCGGCACCGCCCGCCGAGGCCGCGGGGGCAGCGGAGCCCGGCAGAGCCGCCCGTCTCCCCGTACGGCACCGCCGGTTCCGCGCCAGCCCGGGACCGGAGCCGGGAAACCGGCCCCCGGCCGGGCGTCACGGGGGTACCGTCCGGAAAGGCTCCACGTGCAGCACCCCGTCAGCGGCGAGTCACCGACCGCGGTCAGCAGGCCCCAGGAGAGCAGGAGAGGCCCCATGCCCAGACGTCTACGCACCGCCCTCCTCGCCGCGATTGCCGGTGCCGCCCTCGTCGGCGGGCTGCTCACCACCGCCGGCGAGCCGGCGTCCGCCGCCCCGGCCGGTATCGAGGGCGACTTCAACGGCGACTCCGTCCGGGACGTCGTCATCTCCGCGCCGTACGCCACCGTCGACGGCGCGAAGGAGGCCGGAGCGGTCGTCGTCCTGTACGGCGCCCGGCACCAGAGCCTGAGCGAGGATCCGTCCCGCAGGGTCGTCATCAGCCAGAACTCCCCCGGCGTCCCGGGGGCGGCGGAGGCGGGCGACCTGTTCGGGGCCGCGACCGCCGCGGGGGACTTCAACGGCGACGGCTACACCGACCTGGCCGTCGGCACCCCGGGGGAGGACGTCACCGGGGACGACGACGCCGGCCTGGTCCAGATCCTCTGGGGCTCCGCACACGGGCTGGCCGCCGGCGCCCCCGACGGCCTGCCCGCCGGCACCACCCTGCCGGAGCCCGCCTCCACCTCGCACGACCGGTTCGGCGCCGCGCTGGCCGCCGGGGACTTCCACGGCACCGGCCACACCAGCCTGGCCACCGGCGACTCCTCGGCCACCGTCCGGATCTTCCAGGGCCCCATCTCCCCCGCCTCCGGCGCCCCGGCGGCCCGGCAGGCCGTCCCCACCCCAGTGCTCGCCGGCGGCGAGCACGGCGTCCAGGCCCTCACCGCCGGGGACATGACCGCCGACGGGCGCGCCGAACTGATCGTGCACGGGCTCGGGGCCACGGCCTCCGGCGGCAAGCACCCCGGTGCCGCGTACTACCTGCCGGGCTCCCCAGACGGCCCGGACGGCTCGGCGGTCCGGACACTGCCCGGCGGTCTGGTGAGCGCCATCGGCGACGTGGACGGGGACTCCTACGGAGACCTCGTCGTCGGCGCGCCCCTGGAACCGGGCGCGGAGGGTGCCGCCGCCGACGCCACCAAGGGCGGCCGGGTCAGCCTGGTCCGCGGCTCCGCGAGCGGCCCGAGCGGCGCGGTCGAGCACATCGACCAGGAGTCCGGGGACATCCCGGGCGGCAGCGAGACCGGTGACGCCTTCGGCTGGTCGGTGACGCTCGGGGACATCGACGGCGACGGCCTGCTGGACCTGGCGATCGGCGCCCCGGGCGAGGACATCCGCGACCCGCTGGGGACCAACATCATGGACACCGGCTCGGTGACCGTCGTCTACGGGTCGCCGGACGGCCTCGACACCGGGCACGTCCAGTACTTCCACCAGGACACCCCCCAGATCCCGGGCGCGGACGAGACCGGCGACCGCTTCGGGGCCGAGGTCTTCCTCGCCGATCTCAACGCCGACAACCGGGCCGATCTGACCATCGGCGCGGACGGGGAGAACGACGGCAACGGCGCCGCGCTCTCCCTGCTGTCCGACGGCAACGAGTTGCACGGGATCGGGTCGGTCTACTTCTCCACCACCGCGGCGGGCGTCGACACCGCGGGCAAACCCCGGTTCGGCCGCCCCATGGCCGGCTGACCATCCGGCCGGGGGCCGCCCGGCGGCGGGTCGTCCGACACGATGTCACGACTCGGCAGCAAACCCCGTCGGATCCCCCGGGCCCCGCACCCGCGCCCGCGCAACCAGGTACGTTCGAATGGTGGCTGGATTCAGGATGGGGCGCGGCCGGGACTCCGGCTCCGCGCAGCAGCAGGGCCCGTACCCACAGCAGCAGGGCCAGTACCCGCAACAGGGGCCGTACCCGGCGCACGCTCAGCCGCCGTACGGGGGGCAGCAGCCCTACCCGGCGCCATACGGTCAGCAGCCCGCGGCCCCGTCGGCCCAGCAGTGGCAGCAGTACGGCGGGGGCGGCGGCCGGAGCGGCGAGCCGGAGTACCTCGGCGGGCCGCACTACGGCGGCCAGGCCCCCTACCACGACGGGGCGGACTCCTACGACGACAACCCGGGGCACACCCGGGCGTTCAGCGTCGACGAGCTGAACCAGGGCTACGGGCCCGGCTCCGAGCAGGACGGTCAGCCCGCGTACCACGGTGGCAGCACCTACCGCGCCGGTCAGAGCGGTACGGCGCCGGTCGCCCCGAGGCTGCACTGGAAGAGGCTGCTCAGCGGCATCGTGCTGCGGCCCGGACCGACGTTCATGGTGATGCGCGACCACACGATGTGGGGCGCCGCGCTCACCGTCACCTTCCTCTACGGGCTGGTGGCCGTCTTCGGCTTCGACGAGGCCCGCGAGGACGTGCTCAACGCCACCCTGGGCAACAGCGTTCCCTGGGTGATCAGCACCGGGATCGCCGTGGTCATCAGCGGCCTGATCCTGGGCGCGGTGACCCACACCCTCGCCCGGCAGTTGGGCGGGGACGGGGCCTGGCAGCCGACGGTGGGCCTCTCCATGCTGATCATGTCCCTCACCGACGCACCCCGGCTGCTCTTCGCGGTCTTCCTGGGCGGCGACAGCACCCTGGTGCAGACCCTGGGCTGGGTGACCTGGATCGCGGCAGGAACGCTCTTCACCTCGATGGTGGGCAAGTCCCACGACCTGCCGTGGGCCCGGGCGCTGAGCGCCTCGTCGATCCAACTGGTGGCGCTCCTGGCGCTGATCAAGCTGGGCACCCTCTGACCCGGGTCCGGGCGACCGCGACCGGGCCGGACGCTCCTCCGCCGATCGCGCGCCGCGGTCGTTCGGCGAGCCGGCCACACGGCCACCGAGCCGCGTGACACCGCGCCTCCGGTTCCGCGTCAGCCCTCGGGAGCCGGCTCGGTACGGGGCTCGGACCGGACCGTGGTGCGGTGGAAGTTCAGATACGAACGGGAGGGCGTGGGGCCGCGCTGTCCCTGGTAGCGGGAGCCGTAGCGGGCCGAGCCGTAGCCGTGCTCGGCGGGCGAGGTCATCCGGAACAGGCAGAGCTGGCCGATCTTCATGCCGGGCCACAGCTTGATCGGCAGGGTCGCCATGTTCGACAGCTCGAGCGTCACATGTCCCGAGAAGCCGGGGTCGATGAACCCGGCGGTGGAGTGGGTGAGCAGTCCCAGCCGGCCCAGACTCGACTTGCCCTCAAGCCGGGAGGCGAGGTCGGTGGGGAGCGAGATGACCTCGTAGGTGGAGGCGAGCACGAACTCCCCGGGGTGCAGGATGAACGCCTCGTCGCCCTCCGGCTCCACCAGACGCGTCAGATCCGGCTGCTCGACGGCCGGGTCGATGTGCGGGTAGCGGTGGTTCTCGAACACCCGGAAGTATCGGTCCAACCGCACATCGATGCTCGATGGCTGCACCATCTCGGCGTCGTAAGGGTCGATACGCACCCGGCCGGAGTCGATCTCGGCCCGGATGTCCTTGTCAGAGAGAAGCACGCTGTGAGCGTACGCGGCCGGCAGGAGCACGACCCAATCCGGGTCACACCGGACCGCCGTCGCCCGCTCCCAGCGACGAACGACCGCCGGCCGACGGCCTCCGCGCCCCCTGCAGAGGTCGGAGATCTCTCCGGCCGGCGCCCACTACCGCCTCCCTAAACCACCGCACGGCGCTCCCCGCTCATCGGTGGCGATCCCGCGCTGCTCCGCTCCTGCCGCTCCGCTGCCGCGGCTTACCGCTTCAGCTGTCCTGCGACCGGCACCGCGTGCCGCAGGCGGGCACACTGCGGGCAGCGCAACAGCCGCCCCGGCCCGATCCGGTCGTGCCCGAGATTCTGCAGCGGGAACGACTCCGTGCTGAACACGTGTCCTGCGGCACAACGTACGACGGTGCGCTCCATCAAGTCCCTTCCCCAACCTTCGTGGACGACAATCGACACATTAGGGGATGGCTCGGACAGTGCTCCAAACGGCGCTCCGGACGGCTAACCGTACGCCCAACTGCCCGCCGCCGCAGCCACATAGCCTCCTCTCCGAGCAGCACAAAAGCCCCACGGCGGATACGCCGGGGGCCGAGCATGAGGTAGAGTGAGGAATGTCGAGATGCCCTGCGGGGCCTCTCTCGCGCGGGTGTAGTTTAATGGTAGAACATGAGCTTCCCAAGCTTATAGCGCGGGTTCGATTCCCGTCACCCGCTCCACAGTGAAGGCCCAGGTCGCGGACCCGGGCCTTTGTTGCATCCCTTTTTCCTGGCGCGCTGCCCCGCCCCGGGGCACCGTACGCGCGTCAGCCGACCGGCGCCTGCTGGCGTGCCAGCCGGGCGAGCCGGCGGATCTGGGCGGCGAAGGACACCAGTTGGTCGGCGAACTCGTCCACTTCGGTGGGGGACATATCGGCGCTGTCCGAACCCCGCACGACGACGATCTTCCGCCGGGGCTGCTCCACACAGCGCATGGTCAACGGCTGGTCCCGTACCACCAGCGCCTCGGGCAGCGGCAGCTCGACCAAGTCATTCGCTTCGGGCCCCGGCCCACATCGCCCGGCGCCCGTGTGGGGGGTCGGGGCGGTCGCAGCGCGCGCCGTACTTCGATCGGTGTTCATGCGGTTCTCCAATGTGTGAGAGGGGGAGAGGACGGTGGGCGAAAGCGGTCTGCGACCAGCCGTCCGAGCAGTTCCCGGTCAGGCGGTCGGTGTCGCCTTCGACGTCTCGCTCGCATCGAAGAGCTTCTCTGCGGTCGCCATGAAGGCACGCACTCCCGGAGCATGTCGGCGGCTGCGCAGACATACGGCGAAGGCCTCGGTGAAGATGTCGGCGCCGAGAACGGGCAGCTTCCAGGTCCGGGGTTCATCGACGTATTCGGCCTCGGTGCTGATGCCGACACCGAAACCGGCCAGCACCGCCTCCCGGATGCCCTCGCGATCCACCTCCAGCGCCACCCGAGGGGTGATCCCCCGCTCCGCGAGCGCACGTTCGAGCACCAGCCTGCTGGTCGACCCCCGCTCACGCAGGACCAGCGGCTCGTCCGCCAGTTCGCCGAGCTCGATCCCCTCCCGGCCATTCCACGGATGGTCGTCCCGGCAGAACAGCACGATCCGCTGTTTGCTGGAAGGCAGCGCCATCAGCTGGGTGTCGAGCGTCGCCTGTCCGACGATGCCGACGTCGATCCGCTGTTCCACGAGCTGCTCGATGACCGTGGCCGAGTTCGCCAGCTGCAGTGAGACGGTCACCGCGGGGTAGGCCTTGGTGAAGGCCGCGAGTACCCGCATGACGTAGTAGGGTGCCACCCCTCCGACCCTCAGCTCGCCTTGCACGTTGGTCGCCGAGGAACCGAGGAGTTCGACGATCTGACCGTGCAGACCGAAGACCTGCCTGGTCAGCTCGAAGAGCTCCTCGCCGAGCGGGGACAGCACCATGCCGCGGGGGGTACGCCTCACCAGCTCAATGCCGTAGTGCGCCTCGAGCTGCCTGAGCTGGATCGTCACCGTGGGCTGACTGACGTGCAGCAGCGCCGCCGCACCGGTGACACTTCCCGCCATCCCCACGGCATGGAACGAACGGAGCTGGTTGAAGCTGACGTACGGAAGTCCGGTCGCGCGCCTGCCGTCCTGGGTGTCGGGCGTCTGACCCGCCGCTCCGAGTCGCTGAAAATCCGCTTCCCCACTCGCCATCATCGGTGTCACCTCATGCTCAGTCTGGGAGCCGAGCCCAGACCTGTCCGCTTTCGACCTTAGTCGGATAAGTCTGAAGAGGGGCGACGACAGGCGGTGCCATCGGTTTGCCGGTCGGTATGTGGAACACTCCCTGGTGCCGTGGACATTCAATGGTGTCGGCCTGCAGGTAACCGTCGGAAAGCGACGCCTCCTGGTGAGTGCAGCAGTCCTCCGTCACGTGGTAGCTACCGTCTTCCAGGTGGAAAACGGCCAGCGTGCGGCCACAGACCTCGACGCAGATGACATCGTCTTCCTCGACCTCGTCGGCAGCGGTGACCGCGCGCCAGACGTCGTTTTCCTCACTCACGTCATTCTCCTTTTCGTGCTCACGGTCGGCAGCTCAGGACGCCCGAACCGGTGTCGGTGGGCAGAGCTGGCCCCGCCGGGCAGCGGTGTCCGCCGCAGGTGCTCACGGAGCGGAAGGCCGTAACCGGACCACCTCGGTCCGGCGACATCCGGCGTTCCGGGAACTCCGCCCGGTGGGCCGCCCGGAGTGGCTCCGGCCTCACGCCTCACGGCGGGGCGGCCCTGCCCGAAGTCCGGTCAGTTGTTTCCGCCCGCACCCACCATCTCGGTCGGGCCGGGGCGGCTGTATCGGGACACCAGTTGCCTGTGGCGGCTCATGCTGCCCTCGAGGTCCAGGTAGATCTGGTTCCAGGCCTCGAAGAACTCTCCGTACATGGCATGCCGGTCCTGATCCGGCTCGATCACGTGCTTGGTCGGAGCGAGATCCTTCACCGGCTCACGCATGTCCCGGTAGAGACCGGCCCCGGTCGCGGCGATGATGGCGTCGCCGAGTGGGGCCGCCTCGTCCACATCCGTGAGGACCAGCCGCCGACCGGTGATATCGGCAGTGATCTGGTTCCACAGCGCGCTTTTCGTAGGGCCCCCGTTGAGGATGAGTTCGTCGAACTCGGCGCCGGCCTCGGCCGCGATCCGAACATTCGAGTACAGGTCGAAGGCAACACCCTCGATGAGTGCCCGGATGAAGTGTGCGCGGGTGGTGAAGGGCTGTACACCGAAGAACACGCCGGAGGCGCTCATGTCCCACCGCGGTGCCAGCGAGTTTCCGAGGTACGGCAGGTAGAGCAGGCCGTCGGCACCGGCCGCGATCCGCCCCGCCTGCTCGGTGACGAGATCGAAGACGTTACGCCCCATACGTTCCGCCATGACGACTTCGGGGTCGGCGAACTTGTCGCGGAACCATTTCAGCGACGCACCGGTGAAGGCCATGGGAGCGTCGAACAGGGTCAGTCCATCGATCACGTGCGGCCACTTGAGGATCCGGTACTCCGGTATCTCCTGCTCACGTGGGATGATGATGCCGAGGTTGGAGCCGGTGCCCATCGAGTAGTAGGCCTGGCCCGCCTCGGTGACCCCCGCGCCGAGAGCCGCTGCGCTGATGTCCGTCCCCCCGGCGACGACCGCGGTGCCCTTGGGAAGCCCGGTCTCCGCCGCGGACTCGGCCGTGACAGCTCCGATGACGTGCTCGGATGCCATGATCGTGGGATAGATCGCCGGATCCAGCCCGAGGTCGGCGGTCAGAGAGTGATCCCACTTCCCCACCCTGTGTTCGTAAGGGTAGAAAAGACCGGCGTCACCGGGGTTGATGGTGTACTCGCCGGTGAGTCTGAGATTGCAGTACCCGGTGGGTGAAAGGATCTTGTGAATCCGCCGGAAAGTGTCGGGCTCGTGGTTCCGGATCCACAGCAGTTTCGGCTCGATGAACCACGATGCGACCCGGTTTCCGTTGACGGCGTTGACCCGTTTTTCGCCGACGCGCTCCCGGATCTCGTCGCATTCGGCATGAGAACGAGAGTCCATCCAGATCATCGCCGGCCGGAGTGGCTGGCCGAAATCGTCGACCGCGAGCGTCACTCCCACGAGGCCCGAGATCGACACGGCGGCGATGCCTTCGGCATTCGGCAGTTGACTCACGCAACTGCGAATGCACGCCTTCACCGCGTCCCAGTACTCGTCCGGATGCTGTTCCGCCCAGCCGGGGCGGGGGTGGTGCAACGGGTGCTCGGCCGCGGCGGAGGCGACGATGGTGGCGGTGCTGGTATCTAGAACGCAGGCCTTGACGTTGGTGGTGCCGATATCGACACCCAGTGTCAGCTGTCCGGACACGGGCGTTCCTTTCCCTGGTCTGGGCCGGCCCGCGGCGGTGAGGTCGGGGAGGACACGCCGCCGCGGGACCGGGTCTTTGGAGAAGCTATCGCCGGGCCGCGGCCGCCAGCGCGGTCGACGTGGGAACCGTCGATCCCGCCCCGTTGCCGAGATTGGCGACGATGTCACGGTGAGCGCGTATGTAACCCTTGCTGATCACATACTCCCGCTCCTCCGGCTTTCCGGGTAGGGCATGGTGCAGCGCCTCCAGGTTGTAGAAGGGCACTGACGGGGCCATGTGGTGCTCGGCGTGGTATTGCATCTGCCAGTACAGAAAGCGGACCACCGGATTACTCACTGTGGTCCGGGTGTTGGCGAGCCAGTTGGCGTTTTCCTCCATACCGGTGTGCTCTGCCATCCGGACCAGTCGGAGGGAGGGCTCGGCGATGAGCCGCGGGACGATCCAGAAAGCCAGCAGTCCCGGCCAGAAGGAGAACACGACCGACGCCGCGGCCAGCGCGATGTAGAAAGCCACCATGCACCGCGCCTCCCAGATGATCCGAGAGCGCTCCGATACCGGTAGGAAGTCCTTCTCCCGCTCGTTGAAGCGGCCGGTGACGCCGCGGTGGAGCGTGCCGATCATCTTCGGCCAGAACTCCATGCCGAAGACCTCGCCGAGGTAGCCGGCCAGACCGTCGGGCATCGGCACCTGGTCCGGGTCGCGGGCCGGGTCCTGCGTGTAACTGTGGTGTGCCGCGTGCCGGTATCGGAAGTAAAGCGCCGGCCGCATCAGCACCAGTCCGCAGAACGTTGCGAATGCGGAGTTCATCCACCGCGTACGAAAAGCGGTGCTGTGCGTGCATTCGTGCAGCGGAGCGAACAGGAACACCAGCACGACGCCGTGCGCGAACATGGCCGGCACCATCAGCCAGCTACCCCAGCTGAGGGCGATCAGCGCGGCCGTCCCCGCGGCGACGGCGAGATGACCGACGACGTAACGCAGCGCGGGCATGTCGCGCCGGCGCTGCAGGACCTTGAGCTCCTTGCGGGCCAGAGGGGCCTTCGGGGGCTTCGCCCACGGGTCGTCGCCCTCCGGGGTCAGCATCGACCTCATCTCTCACCCTTTCTCTTCGCAATTCCCTTTGAGGCTCGTGGAAACTGTGACGCGACCGACCGGGAAAGTCGAATTCAAAAAACAGAAGAAGGGTATTGACAGAACCTATACGCTCAAATGCCGGCGCCTTTCGGGCTCATTGACTTGCCACCCGAAAAGCTGGATCCTCTTTTGTCGAAGTTCAGTAAATTTTTGAAAGGGAAAATATGGATCGGTACGAGCACGTCGTGGTGGTGGGCGCGGGACTGGCCGGCGTCAGCGCCGTCGGTTCCCTGCGCGAGCAGGGGTACGGCGGGCAAATCACCCTAGTCGGAGCCGAGGAACGCCTGCCCTACGCCCGGCCACCGCTTTCCAAGGCCGCCCTGCTCGACACCCCGCGCTCAGCCGACGAGCTGTTGCGGCCCGAATCGTTTTACCGAGATCGGGACGTGACGCTGCGGCTCGGCACCGCCGCCACCGCTCTGCGTCCGCGTGAAGGCGTCGTCGAGCTCGGTAACGGAAACCGGCTGCGTGCCGACGCGGTGTTGTTGTGCACCGGCGGCTCGCCCAGGTCGATCAATGTGCCGGGGGCCGATCTGGGCGGTGTGTGCACCCTGCGGACAGCCGAAGACGCCGCTCGTATCCGGGACCACCTTGAGCGGGGAGGGCCGGTGGTCGTGGTCGGTGGAGGATTCATCGGCACCGAGGTCGCCGCTGCGGCCTCCGCCCGCGGGTGTCCCACCACCGTCGTGGAGGCGGGGGCGCTGCCGATGCTCGGGGCCTTGGGAGCCGATGTGGCCACCCGGCTGGCCGAGGCACACCGCGAGCGTGGCGTGACGGTGCGCACCGGTGTGGGGGTGCGGGCCTTCACCGGCGACGGGCGGGTCAGGAACGTCGTGCTCACCGACGGTTCGACGCTCCAGGCCGAACTCGTCGTCGTCGGGGTCGGGATGGCACCGGAGGTGCGTCTGGCCGTCGACGCCGGTCTCACCGTCGGAGACGGCGTGCAGGTCGACGCCTTGGGCCGCACCTCGAACCCGTCGGTGTGGGCGGCGGGGGACGTTGCCGCGGTGTCCACCGGTGACGAGCACCGCCGCTTCGAGCACTGGCAGAACGCCAAGGAGCGGGGCTCGGCGCTGGCCCGGGCAGTCCTCGGTGGGACCGCGCCGCCGGCGTTCGTACCGTGGTTCTGGTCCGACCAGTACGACCTGAACATCCAGGTGGCCGGAGAGCCGGCACCGCACGATGCCCGCTGTTGGCGTGGCGATGTCGAGGCGTTGTCGTTTTCCGTGTTGCACCACCGCGACGGCGTCCTCACCGGGATCACCGCGGTGAACAGCGGCAAGGACGTCCGTCCGGCGATCGAGCTGATCCGACGCGGCACCGCGCTGGACATCGATGCGCTCGCCGATGCCTCGACGACGGTGAAAGCACTGCTCAAAGCGGCCCGGTAGACGTCGGAGCGGGTGGTGTCCGATCGCGGACACCACCCGCTCCGGCGTCGCTGGGCTCGTTTTCAGCCCAGGTACGCGGCCATCAGCCGTTGGTCTTCGGCAAGGTCGGCCGCCGCACCCTGCTCGGCGATCACCCCCTGGCTCAGTACGTAGACAGTGCTCGCCAGTTGGAGGCCGAGGGCCACGTTCTGCTCGACGATGAGCACGCTGTGCCCCTCGTCATTGAGCGTTCGAATCAGGCCGGCGACCTCGTCGACGACCTTCGGCGACAGCCCGAGGGAGGGTTCGTCGAGGAGGAGCAGAGGCGGGTCAGTCATGATCGCCCGGCAGATCGCCAACATCTGCTGCTGTCCTCCGGAGAGGTTGCCCGCCATCGTGCGACGGCGTTCGGCCAGCCAGGGGACGCGTTCGTAGTTCTTCTCCACGAGGCGCCGGGCCGCCGCTGGTTTCAGCGTCACGCCCCCCATGAGCAGGTTCTCTTCGATCGACATGGTCGGGAACACCCGGCGGCGTTCCGGGCAGAGCGACAGGCCGGCCGCGAGGCGCCCGCGCGCCGAGTCGCCGGTCCGATCCACCCCGAAGATCTCCACCCTGCCGGCTGCCGGACCGTCGTGCACGCCTGCCAGAACCTTCATCAACGTCGATTTGCCCGCGCCGTTGGGACCGACGACGGCAGTGATCGCGCCGGCTTCGGCCAGGATGTCGATCCCGTGCAGGATGTCTCCTTGACCGTAGCCGGCTCTCAGCCCGCTGGTACGGAGTGCCGGCGGTTTCCTGTCGTTCATGCCGACTCCGTTCCGAAGTACGCCTCGACGACGCGGGGGTCGTCACGGACTTCGGCCGGTGCACCGCAGGCGATGACCTGGCCGAAGTCCAGCACCACCAGCCGTTGGCACACGTCCATGACCAGGCGCATGTTGTGGTCGATCAGCAGCACTGAGCAGTCCCGTTCGGTGGGGATACGGCGGATGACCTCGATCATGTGCGACAGTTCGTCGCCGGCCGTGCCGACGGCGGGCTCGTCGAGCAACACGAGCTTCGGCCGGGACGCGAGTGCCAGGGCGATCATGAGCAGTCGCTGCTGAAGGTGGGTGAGGTCGGCCACGGCGGCGTCTCCTACACCGTGCAGCCCGACGAAGGCCAGGCAGTCGGCGGCGAGACGGTCGACGTCCGCTCCCCGGCTGGTCTCCGTGGCTGCGAGGGTGACGTTGGCCGTCGCGCCGATGCTGGTGAACAGCCTGGTCTCCTGGAAGGTCCGGGCCATTCCGAGATGCACCCGGCGGTGCGGCGGAGTCCGGGTGACGTCCTGTCCGGCGAAGCCGACGCTACCGCTGTCCACCTTGTTGTTGCCCATCAGCAACGACATCAGGGTGCTCTTGCCCGAGCCGTTCGGTCCGATGACTCCGACGATCTCCTTCTCCGCGACTGTGAAGGACACCCCGTCGACGGCCTTGACCCCACCGAAGTGCCTGCGCAGTCCGTCAGCTTCAAGCATCTTCACTCTCCCGTCCGACTCCGGCCGGCACCGGTTCCCGCAACTGGTGGGCGGGTGGCCTGGCCGCTCCGCGTGTCCGGCGGACCAGGCGGGAGACGGCTCCCACGATTCCGTCCGGGGACACCCTCATCACCAGTACGAAGGCGATGCCCATGAACAAGTAGCGCGCCTCCTGGGCGAACCGGAACACTTCGGGCAGGGCGACGAGGAAGGCCGCACCGAGCAGTGGACCCGCCGCTGTGCCCGTACCACCCACGATCAACGCGACGAACAGCAGGAAGGATTCGAAGAAGTTGAACTGCTCGGGTGCGATGAAGAACGCGTTGTGCGCGAGCAGGACGCCAGCCAGGCCGCCCATCCCGGCTCCGATCACGAAAGCCTCGAACTTCCTGCGGTAGACGGGTATCCCGAGGCTCTCACTGAGGCTCTGGTCCTGCCGCAGGGCGTCCAGGTGCCGGCCCAGCGGCCGACGGGCGATCCACGCTACGAGCAGGGTGAGTGCCGCGGTGATCGCGAGGAGGAAGAAGAACCACGCGGTATCGCCGGCGAACGGCCGGGTGAAGCCGCCGACGCCGGTCTCGCCCCCGAGCGACTCGACGTTGCGCATCACCGTGGTGAACACCACGCCCAGCAGCAGGGTCGCGATGGCGAAGTACTGCCCCTCCAGCCGTAGCAGCGGAATGGCGAGTACGGAGCCCACCACGGCCGCCGCGACGGGTCCAACGGCCAGCAGCCCCCAGAAACCCCAGTCGGACGTCTGCTGGATGAACGCGGCCGCGTAGGCCCCGACACCCATGAACGTGGCCTGTGAGAGGTTGGGGTAACCGCCGAAGCCGGCCAGCAGATTCAGGCCGGTGACAGCCACGGTGTAGATCAGCACCGTGCTCAGAACCGAGAGCAGGTAAGGATCAGCTCCGGTGCCGCCGTAGAGGCCGAGTGCCAGAAGGATCGCCAGGGTGGCCACGGACGGCAGATGGCGTCTCATGATGAGCGCACCTTCCTTCCGAAAAGTCCGTTCGGTTTGACCATGAGGACCGCGAGCAACACCACGAAGGCGTAAACAGGCGCGTAGGCACCGGATATCAGAGCGGTGCCCGCGACTTCGGCGATGCCGACGAGGAACCCGCCGACGATCGCCCCCGGAACACTGCCCAGACCTCCGATGATGATCACTACGAAGGCGCTGAGAATGACCGTGTCGGCCATGTACGGGTAGGCCGGGGTGAGGGTGCCGAACGCCAGCGCCGCGACCCCTGCCAGGAGTCCGGAGATGAAGAACGCGGCCGTCGTCGTCCGGCGCACGCCCACGCCCACCAGCCGGGCCGCGACCTGATCCTGGGAGACGGCGACAATGGAGCGCCCCGTCCTGGTACGGCGCAGGAACAGTTGGAGGGCCGTGATCGCGATCACCGCGAGCCCCACGACCACGAGGCGCAGTACTGCGATCCGCTCACCGAGGAGAGTGACGGAGGTGCTGCCGTAGGGTACGGGGATCACCCGCCGCTGTGCGCCCCATACCAACAGGTTCGCGCTGTCGAGTATCAGAAGGATGCCCAGTGCCACCGCCGGTCCTGCGACCGCCGTGGGGTTGCCCCGCAGGATCGGCGTGTAGGCGAGGCGTTCGATCAGGATCGCCAGTACGCCCGCCGCGAGCATGCCGATCAGCACCATGGCGACGAACGGCAGCCCCGCCGTGCCGAGGAAGACCATCAGCAGCGCCGCCGTGGCCAGAACACCGGCCTGGGCGAAGTGGGGAATCCCGACGACGCCGTAGACGAGTGACAGCCCTACCGCAAGGAGCGCGTACAGCGATCCGAGGGTCACCGCGTCGAAGACGGTACCCATGGCTAGTCCCCACTCGCCGCGGGCGGAGCCACGTCGACCTGCTCGACCTCCTGGTCCGGCAGTCCGGCCGTGTAGTAATAGGCTGGCGCCCAAGTCTTCCGCTCGGTGTCCCAGGAGAGCGCGACCGACAGGGACGTGGCCTGCCGCTGCTTGTTGAACAGCTTCCCGCCGTCGTGCTCGATCCAACCGGTGACGGTCTTCTCGGGCACCGTGAGATCCCGCAGAGCAGCGGTGATCTTCTCTCTGTCGGTGACGGTGTTCGCCTTCTCCATGGCGGTCTTCGCGATCCATACCGCGTCGTAAGACCACTGGATGAGGTCGATGCCGTAGAGGTCGTACCGCTCTTGGAAGTCCTCACCGAACTTCCGGGCGGGGGCGGTCGGGTTGGTCTGCGGGGTCACGCCTTCGAACTCGTGCACGTTAGCCATGACCTCGTTGTAGAGGCCCGGCCCAATGAGGTCTCGAGCCTGGTCCGGGGTCATGCCGGTGTACATCGAGATCGGAACCTTGTTCCCGGCCTGGTGCAGTTGGGTCAGCAGCGGGGCGACAGCCTGGGTCGAGCCACCGACGTGGATCGCTTCCGGCCTGGAGGCGAGCGCCTTGCGGACGAAGGACGAGAGGTCGGTCGCGTCCGCCGGGTACCGGGTCGCAGACACCACCTTGCCGCCGGACTTTTCCGCCGCGGCCTTGAGCGAGGCGAGTTGCCCGTCGGCGAACTGCTCGTTCGGCCCTATGTAAGCGATGCGGTCGGCCTTGTAGTTCTTCTTCATGTAGGCGGGTACACCGGGGATGATGTCCGGGGTGAACGGCCGGAGAAGGAAGATGTGGTCATCCAGGTCGGTGACGGACGGTTGCCAGGTCGCGGCAAGCACATCGACCGTCGGAACCGGGTTCGCCTTCAGCAGCGGAGCCACGTTGTAGGTACTCCAGGCGGTGATCAGGAACGGCACCTGCTCGCGGAGCACCGCCTGGGAGAAGACCTGGGGGATGTTCTTGGCGTAGGCGGTCCCGTCGTCGTAGACCGCAAGCTCCACTTTGTGCGCCTTGCCGTCGACGGTGATCCCACCGGCGGCGTTCACCCGCTCGACGGCGAGTTCCGCCGCCTGCTGGAGCGGCTTGCCATAGGTGGCGAAGGATCCGGTCAAAGGCAGTATCGCGCCCAGTTTGACTGTGTCGCCCTCCGCCCCACCGCCGCTACCGCCGCAGGCGGACAGCAGCAAGCCAGCCGCTGCGACGGCCGCCGCAACCCTTGACAACCGAGATCTCATGGCCCACACCTCCTGAATGCCGTGAGAAACAAATCCTGAGAGGCCAGAAAAGTGGCCTGGATCGCACTGTGAACTGCGCCGAATCTGGCCGACAATCCAGATTGAGTCAAGGATTGTTTTTCAATGCCCGGCATTGAAAGAATGTATGGGCTTAAAACAAGGGGCCACCGGCTAGTATCGTCGGATGATTTCCTCTGGTTCTTCAACGCACCGGCTGTTTTATGGCCCCGGGCCGCATCACGTCGGAGAACTACGGCGAACTCGCAGCCGTTCCCGAGGCATCGTCGTCGTGGTACACGGTGGATTCTGGCGCCCTCATCGCACGCTCACGATGACCGCCCCCGCAGCCGTGGAGTTGGCGCACCGCGGCTGGGACACCTGGAATATCGAGTACCGGCGCATGGGGCAGGGCTCCTGGCACGACACCCTGGCGGACTGTGCGGCCGCCGTCGACCACAGCGCGGTGTTGGCGGACCGGTACGCCCTCGACTCGGACCGGGTGTTCATCCTCGGGCACTCCGCCGGCGGGCAGCTGGCTGCCTGGTGCGCGGGGCGCACCGCCGCGGCTGACCGCACCTCGCAGACATCGCCCACCGTCCCGGTCAGCGGTCTGGTGACCGTCGCCGGCGTCCTGCACCTCGCCGCAGCCGCCCGCGCGGGAACCGGGGACGGCGCGGTGGAGCAGTTCCTCGGAGGGCCTCCCGAGGCCGTTCCAGAGCACTACACGGCCGCGGATCCCATAACGCGCGCACCGATTTCCACGCCGACCAGGTGTCTCCACAGCCGCGCCGACGAACGGGTCCCCTTCGCTTTTACGGAACACTATGTCGCGGCGGCGACGGCGGCTGGGGACGACGCTCGCCTCCTGGAAATCCCAGGGAGCCACGCCGACGTAATCAACACCGAGTCCTCCGCCTTCGAGGTCGCCGCCGCGGCCCTGTCCGAGCTCAGCGAATAGGGAACATCAATGGGGCGGGTCGAAGGTTTGTATTCGACTCCCCACACCGATACTCATACGGTGAAGCAGTGATTTCCTCCCGTGCCGCGGTCTTGCACCGCCCTGGTGAACCCCTGCGAATCGAGACCATTACGGTCGCGCCACCCGGCCCCGGCGAGGCCCTCGTGGAGATCGCCGCGAGTGGGCTCTGCCATACCGACACGACTGCCTTCGACGGGGGCAACCCTTCCTGCGTTTACCCGGCCGTACTCGGTCACGAGGGCGCTGGCCGGGTGATGGAGGTCGGTCCCGAAGTAACCGGTCTGCGAGCGGGAGACCATGTGATACCGCTGTACGGGCCGGAATGCGGCTCCTGTCGGATGTGCCTCAGCGGCCGCACCAACCTCTGCTGGACAATCAAGGACACCCGCGACCGCGGCGTCATGCCCGGCGGCACCTCACGCTTCCGGCTCGGAGACCAGACCGTCCACCACTTCATGGGCACCTCGACCTTTTCGCAGTACACGGTACTTCCGGAGATCGCCCTCGCCCGTATTCGGTCGGACGCCCCACTGGACTCCGTCTGCCTGCTCGGATGCGCTGCCACGACTGGTGCGGGCGCCGCACTCGAAGACGTACGCAACGGCGATAGTGTCGCGGTGTTCGGGCTCGGCGGTGTCGGAGTCAACGTCGTGCAAGGCGCTCGGATCGCCGGAGCGAAGCGGATCATCGGTGTGGACACCGTCGCCGCGAAGCGGCCACTCGCCGAGCGTCTGGGGATGACCGACTTCGTCGACGCCTCCGCGGTGGACGACATCGTGGGCGCCGTCCACGAGTTGTCCGGCGGGGGCGTCGACGCCGCTTTCGAGTGCACGGGCATCGTGCCGGTGATGCGGCAGGCCGTCGACAGCCTCATCGCCGGCTGGGGCACCTGTGTGCTGCTCGGTGTCGAGCCCAGTGGTGCGCAGTTGTCCTTCCCACCGGTTCTCGCTCGCTACGGCCGCACGATCAAGGGCAGCTACTTCGGAGGGGTGAAGGGGCGCAGCGGGCTCGGACGGTTCGTCGACCTCTACCTCGACGGCGTCCTGGACATCGACTCCCAGATCACCCACCGAGCGCCACTCGCTGATATCAACACCGGCTTCGACCGCATGGGCCGCGGCGAGGGCATCCGTACAGTCATCAGTTTCGACTAACCCAATACTCGGCCGGCGGGGTGAGGCCCGGCCCTCGGCACCCCACCGGACTCCACGGCGCGTTCCTCGTCCCGTCCTCCGGCGGTGGGACAGCCCGACCAGGCCGCCGCCACCGGGAGCCCCAGGGCCACCGAGTGGCCGATCGCCTTGCGGTTCGGACCGCACCCGACACACCCACGTCTTGACGCGAGTGCCGGGTGCGCGGACCTGAGCGGTCCGCAGGGGCGGCCGGTTCACCGACCGGCACCTGGGTTCAGCAGAGCCGGCCAGGAGTGGACAGACCGGTGGCCGGACCCAATGAGGACGACCCAGACGACAAGGAGCCGCAAGAGCGATGAGTACCGCACGAAGCCTTCCGACTGCCGGAACGCACTCCCTCCACCGCGCGGAGAGCCGGGAGCGGCTCTCCGGCACGACCTGGGACCTCCTCGTCGTCGGCGGCGGCATCCTCGGCACCTCGGTGGCCTGGCATGCGGCGCAGTCGGGGCTCCGGGTGGCGATGGTGGAGGCAGGCGACTTCGCCTGCGCCACCTCCTCGGCCTCCTCCAAACTGGTCCACGGGGGCCTGCGCTACCTTCAGACCGGCGCGGTGCGGCTGGTGGCGGAAAACCACCGCGAGCGCCGCGTCCTCGCCCGGGACGTCGCTCCCCACCTCGTCCGCCCACTCCCCTTCCACCTCCCGGTTTACAAGGGTGGGCCGCATGGCGCGGCGAAGCTCGGGGCCGGTGTCTTCGCTTACTCGGCGCTGTCCGCCTTCGGCGACGGCGTCGGACGGGTCATATCCCCGTCGAAGGCCGCGGCCGACAACCCGGCTCTGCGCACCAGGAACCTCAAGGCCGTCGCCGTGTACGGCGACCATCAGATGAACGACAGTCGGTTGGCCGTGATGACCGTGCGCGCCGCGGTGGACGCCGGCGCCGTGGTCCTCAACCACGCCGAAGTCATCGGCCTCCGCTTCACCCGCGGCCGGGTCACCGGAGCCGACCTCCGCGACCGTCTGGACGGTGCCGAGTTCGGCGTCGACGCCCGGTTGGTCCTCAACACGACCGGTCCGTGGGTGGATCATCTGCGCCGGATGGAGGACCATCGGGCCGCCCCCAGCATCCGCCTCTCCAAGGGCGTACACCTCGTGCTGCGACGCACGGCCCCCTGGAAGGCCGCCATGGCCACCCCCATCGACAGATACCGCATCACCTTCGCACTGCCCTGGGAAGACCAACTGCTCCTCGGCACCACGGACGAGGCGTACGAAGACGACCCGGCGAACGTTCGCGCCACGGACACCGACATCGAGCAGATCCTTCAGGAGGCCGCCGTCTCGGTGCACGACGAGCATCTCTCACGCAACCTGATCACGTACGCCTTCGCCGGTCTGCGCGTACTGCCGGGCGGTCCGGGCACCGTGGAGTCGGCGAAGCGGGAGACGGTCGTCACCGAGGGCCCGGGCGGCATGCTCTCGGTCGCGGGAGGCAAGTGGACCACCTACCGGCACATCGGCCGCACGGTCATCAGCAAGATCAGTGAACTCTCCGAGCGCCGGCCGGACTGGACCGTGCGTCCACTGACCGGTGCGCCGAGCCGGATGCCGCTACCGGGGCTCTCCAACCCCGAGGCTGTCGCACGCCAGCTGCTGTCGGACGCGGAGACCGGACCGTCCCTCGCCCCGGAGACCGCACACCACCTGGCCGCGCACTACGGCTCGCTGTCCTTCGACATCATGCGTCTGACCCGACAGGACCCGGAGCTGGCAAAACGGATCCACCCGGACGGTCCCGAGATCTGGGCTCAGGTCGTCTTCGCCCGGGACAACGAATGGGCCGCCACCGCCGACGATGTCCTGCGCCGCCGCACAACGGTGACCATTCGCGGCCTGGACACCGAACAGGTTCGCACCCGAGTCCAGGAACTGCTCGACCAGCGTGCCTGAGGGCCCCGACCGCTCGGCCGCACCCTTCCTCTTTTCGGCGCCCTACCGCATCACCGTGGTCAGCAGGCAGGCGACGGCCGGTATCAGCAGGATGACCGCCCAACGGACATAGCGGTTCTTGAGGTGCGCGATCCTGCTGGTACCGGTGAGCACTGCGGAAAGACGCGAGTGTGGGTCATGGCTGTGGCTTCGGAGCGCCTGGGCGAGGCCGTCCTGTTTGTCCGCCCACACCACCTCGTCGAAGTAGGCGAGTGTCGGCGGGCACCGCCGGAATGCCGTTCCTCTGCGCGGCAGCAGGGCCAACAGCAGGAGTAGCAAGGCACCGCCCGTCGCCACCACCGCCGTCCACCCCAGCGGTGCGGACCAAGCCGACGCATGGGGACGACGGACAAGCAGGACGCCCAGCAGGGAGCCGGCAGTGGCCAGGAGGACGGCCGCCTTGCTGTCAGCCCGGCTGATCTCCGTCTGGTTCTGTGCGATGAGCTCCCGGGAGAGTCCGCTGACGGGTGAGGCTGGGGACGCTCGGTCAACAGAGCGATCACAGAGGTTCACTGAGTACCCCCCTGGTGCGTGCCGTTCCGTTCAGCCCCTTGCGCACCGGCAAGCCGGTCCAGCACTTCCCGGCCCTGTGGAATGCCCATGTCTCGAAGATCCTCAGCCAGGCTGACGCCGATGTATGCGCGCTCGTCCTCAGTCAACCCGTGGAGCACCGCCGCCAGGGAACTCTCCCATCCTTCCGGGTCGGCGAGCAGTTGCCGGTGGGCTACGGTCCAGTCGAGCACGTCCTTTGTCTGGTCTGGGCGGCGCATCAGCCAGAGCGCGGCGAGGCCGACCGGCCCGCCTGCGATCACCTCCCGGTAGAAGCGATACGCCTCTGCGTGTTCTGTGCTCCAGGCGGAGGGAAGGTCAGGTACTTCGTTCTCAGTCGCCTGAGGCCCGAAGGGGCCCGGCTCGTGTAACCAGTAGGTGACCCCGATGTTTTCGATGCTGTGTGCCCGGCCGGACCACTGTTTCAGTCCGGCCGTCTGGCTCTGCGGATCGTTCGCCGGATTCCACGTCCCCAGGTCACTCGCGATCCAGCGGGGTACGTCTTCTGCCCTGAGACCGCTGCGGACGACAGCAGGCGGATCGTTGACCTTCCAGGACACGGTGCAGCGGGTCTCTGGAGACCAGGAGGCCTTGGCTGCATGCGCGGACATGTCGACCTGGCAGGTGTGTGTGGCAAGCGAGACCCAGTAGGCCTCCCTGAACTCCCGGCGCCACACCTCACCCAGAGTCGGACGCGGGTATCCGCATGTCTCACCGCCTTGCGGCGCCTCCACCCGATCGGTCCCCTCATCGGTCAGAAACACCAGAGCCCACTCCGGTTGGGCCACCCAGCGCATTCGGAAGAGGTTCCAGAGGAGCGCCGACGACTGGAGCTGGGTCAGCTGCCCGAAGTAGTGCTTGGTAAGTGAGGCAGTCATCGATGGGTCTCCTTCTGCGGGCCGTCGGAAAAGGTTCGGTGGCGTGCCAAGAGGTAGGAAACGAATCCCCTACGCCCGATCGCTGCGTCGGCGAGGGCAGGCAGGAAGGCTTCGTAGTCCGCACGCCGTCGCAACTCCGGGTCCTGCTCGATGCGGAGCAATCCCTGGCAGGTGGCTTCTCGGCAGGAGGGAGCGTCCAGCGCGACGGGCACCAAGGCGAGGGCGATGTCCGGGTGATCACCCATCACGTCCGCCAGGCTTCTCTTCTGCCGACCAGGGCGCCCGGGCTTCGGGAAGGTGCTGAGGCTGAGCGCCTCCACCACAACGGCCGCGCAGCCGTGGCGCAGTGTGCTCTGTGGCGCTTCCAGCCACTTGTGCACCTGGCCGAAGAGGCTCTGCTGGTTGACCTCCTCCCTGAGGAGCACCCCGAGCGCGAACAACACGGCGTTGTGCAACTTGCTCGAGGAACCATCGTCCGGCGCGTCGAGAAGTGAGTCCAGCAACTTCAGTGCCACGGTCGGCCGGGCGAGGCCGAAGCTCCCCGCACACGTCTCGGCGACGGTGCAGCGGACGTTGATGTCGCTCTGACCGCCCCACTGCCTGAGCTGGGTGTGTACCGCACTGGTCAGCTGCACCTCCTGGGCGATCTCCCCCAGTGCGTACGCCACCAGGCGACGACGCCACCGCTCGTTGGAGGCCGCGAACGGGCGCAGTCGGTGCAGCACACCAGTACCGGTGGCATGGCTCAGCACGCGGCCGACCGCGCGGCCGGCGACCAGGTCGGCCGCTGGCTGGTAGGGCATAGCCTCGAGTCCTGCCCAGAGCACGTCCCCCATGCCCTCGTATTCCAGCCACAACCGCCGGAGCACAGCTTCTGAGCGATGCTTGTCGTGGAATCGGACCGGCTGCATCCGGTACCGGTACCGGCCCATCTCGGTGACTCTTGGTGGCAGCGGTCGTGCCCCGATCTTCGCCAGTCGGGTCTCGAAGGAGGGACCCAAGAGATCCGATGTGGCCACTTGCTGGGCTGCCGCCCCCTGAGCGTTCCGGCTCTCGATAAGTGGACGCAGCACCGCGGCGAAACTCTCGACCACTGAGCGGTCCTGATGTTCCAAGAGCGCGACCGCAGCGATGAGCGAGAGATCCTGGGCACTATTCCGAACGCTTTCCAGTCCCTCGCGAGCGGCCCGTGCGCTGTCACGGCGAAGGTTGTCGAGTGCCCTGGCCGCCGGGCGCCCGGCGGTCACGGCCTCGCATACCTCCTCGGCCGCCTCCACAGCCACCCCGGGCAGCCGACTGGCAGCGAGCAGGTCCTGGAAACCAGGTTCTGTCAAGTGGGCCAGACCGGTATCAAGCTGGTCAGCGTTCAATCGTCCTTCACGAGCGATCGTCCGCAGTCTTTCCGCCGCTATCTCAACTGATGTTGGCGGTTCGTGCAGCCCTTGCCAGGCCGCGGTTTCCGGCATCAGCCGTGTTTCCGCCGCGACCGTGATGATCAGGCGCGCCCCCCGCTGCCGGAGTTTCTCCGCCAACTCCAGCAGAGCGACTTCATTGAGTTCGTCGGCTGCCTGCTGCGGCATTCCTTGCAGCAGGTAACCGGCTCGGGCGGTCGGCGTCCACGTGGCTAGCCTCTCGGCAGCGTCCAGACCGGTGAGGCCATCAGGGCCATATCGCTCCGCCAGCAGGGCGAACGCTGAGGTGGTGGCTCCAGTGCCGCGCTCGGCGCGCAGCAGCAACACCCTGCCGTCCAGGATCTTGCGGCAGTGCGCGTGTGAGGGGGGTTCGACGAAACCTCGGATCCGGTGCGTGACGTCTGCCGAAGGGTAAGGTCCTTCCCGGAACTTCGGCTCGAGGATTTCGTCAGTCGCGGACTCTCCGAAATGCAGGTGGAGGTTGCCCCCGACACTTCCGCCGACTGCCACCCCCTGGGCCACCCACTGCTGTCTTCCCTCCCGCCTGGCGAAGTCAGTATCAGGTGGTGGTTCGGGTCGGGCGGTGGTGCCGGTCTCGCCGTTCATTCGCGCCCCTCGTAGCGGCCAACCCGCTTGTCACCGGTGACGTTGTCGCCGCTTCCCCAATGTTGATTGGCGCCGCGGTTGCTGGTGCCGCCGGTGAAATTGAGGTCTCCTCCGACGTCCCCCATCAGCGCCACCCCCTCACCGACGTTCTGGACGCTCTTCTGCGGGCGGGCGTCCGGGTACAGCGGCCGCTCGGACGTCACTGGCTCCGGTGTCTCCTCAAGCGGTAGGGCACCTGTGCGCAGCAGGTTGCCGGAGGGTGAGGGGATGTGGAGCCACGCCTGCTGGGCGAAATTCTTGCCCTCGACCGTGGCGGGCACCTCAATGCACTGGTCGGGATGGAGCCCGCTGTAGCCAGCCGCTACCACGTCCTCGTGAACGCGTTGCGAGATGATCACGGCGAGGTGAGTGGTCTCTTCACTCGCCGCGGCGAGGATCGCTTTGACCGGACGGGAGTCCAGTAGACGGTGAGTATCGTTGCGCGCGGTGCCGTTCCCGTCTCCGAGAGTCCCACTATCCGGCAGCGGCCCGACATGCACGCTGGCACGCAAGCGGATACGCGGACCCTTCGATCCCCTGTTGTGCCCGTCAAGGACCTGATCCAGGACCCGCAGAAACGGCCACAGGACGAAGGGCAGGTGCACCGGGTCGAAACCGAACACCACACCGTCACCGGTGTTGGCCGGGAAACGCTTGGCATCCCGCAGTTCGATCAAGCCCGCTCGTTCCAAGCTCAGGTCGACGAGTTGCGGGATCAGCTGACTGACGGGGCCGTGCATGACGGCCGGCAATCCCGTGAAGTCCTTTGCATCGACGGCGAATAGCGCTCGGTAGGGAGGCAGGGAACGGCTCTCGCGGTGGGGCACGGGCAGGGATGCGGACATGTTTGCTCCCGAGGTTCGGCGGCGGTTGGTCGCCACTGTGCGCGGTCGGATACGAGCATCGGCGGGCCTCGGTACCGCGAGTGCACAACGCAGGGCACTCAGCTGGTGGAGCCGGTCACAGCGCTGGTCGGCCGCCGCTGGAGCGCTGGCATCGAACTGCTCAGCTCATGGCCGCCCAGCGCCTCAGAGTCCCCAAGTTCTTGATCACCACGACTCTGCGAGCCGTCTCCAGAGCGCCGGCCTCCCGAAGCAGCCGCAGACCACTGCCGGCCGAGTTGCGTGTCACGCCGATCACCTGGGCAATCTCTTCCTGGGTCAAACCAGTCAGACTCAACGTGGGCGAGGAGCCGTCCGGGGCAGCCAGTTCCGAGAGACGCAACAACGACCGGGCCAACCTCACGACCAGGGGAAGGGTGAGCAGCTCGCTGCGGTACAGATCCGATTCGCGCTGCCGGGCCTGCGCCTGCTGCATCAACGCCATCGCCAACCCGCGCCGGTCCACGAACCGGCGGAAGCGTTCCGCTTCGATCACGGTCGCGGTGCACGGGCTGAGCGCGACCACATCCGCTGTTCTCGCCGTCCCGTTGAAAACGGAGACCTCGCCCAGCAGGTCGCCGGGGCCGCGGAAGGCCAGCCAGGTCACTGAGCCGTCACGCTCATGACACAGCACCTTCGCCAAGCCATCGACGAGAGCGAGGACATGGGTTCCGGCACCGCCTTGCCGCAGCATCACGGTTCGTGCCCGAAAGCGTCGCGGTACCCCCTGCTCACGAAGTTCACGCCACATCTCCTCGGAGAACACCCGTCCCCTTTCCTGTGCCGACAAGCGGCCCCACTGCCGCCTCGTCGAGGTTCTACGCCACCACCCGAGCACCTGCCGGGCAGTCGCTCCCCAATGGCCGAATTTCTTCCGGTGCCGACCGACCTCCTAGTGACCATCCGCGCTCGTCAAGCCGACTTCGCCGCCCGCAGCCGACCGCGCCGTAGCCCTGCCGCCTCGGCGGCGCCCCTTAACCTTGGACGGCAGAGGACCGGCCCCGGTCCGTCGGACGACCTTCTGCCGCTGCCGCGTCGGTGGAGGAAGACCGGAGGAGAATCGGGGCGGGGAAGCCCCAACCGGTCGCCGCGCGGCGGTGGGACAGCTTTCCGGTGACTTCCGGCCCGGGACGCTCCGAGGTGCTCGGTCCGGCCCGCGCCACCGCGGTTCCAGGGGCTCCGGCCCTGCGCCAGGCGCCGTCATGCCACTTCGCGAAGGAGAGTCCCGTGTCCGGCCAACCGAGCAACCGCCCCGCAGATCCAGCGGCACCGGTCGATGCCGACGGCGCCCCCGCGGTGCCCGCCCCCTCAGCGTCCGGGAGCGAGCAGCGACCGACCGTACGCCCGGGCGAGTGCGTCCTGTTGAAGCACGGCGAGGTGTTCCTCAAGGGACGCAACCGGCACCTGTTCATCGAGCGGCTGCACGACAACCTCCGCGACGCTCTGCGCGGTGTCGGCGGCTCCACCTGGATCAAGAACAGCGGTAACGTCACCGTCCTCGGCGGCGAGGTGGAACGGGAGAAGCTGGTCGAGCGGGCGCGTCGAGTGATCGGCTTCAACGCGCTGCTGCCTGCGGTCCGAGTCCCCAGCACGGTCGAGGACATCGCCTCGGCGGCCATCGCCGCTCTCAGTGAGACCAGCGCCCGGCGGCCGGAGGCGAGCTTCGCGGTCCGGGTCCGGCGCCGGGACAAGACCTTCCCGCTGACCTCCTCCGAGTTCGAGCGGGAGCTCGGCGCCCGGATCCAGCGGCGGCTCGGCCTCCCGGTGAACCTCTCCAGCCCCGACGTCCCGGTCGCCGTGGAGATCGACCACAGGGAGAGCTACGTCTCCTGCGAGCGCCTCGCGGGCCGGAGCGGGCTGCCGGTGGGCTCCAGCGGCCGGGCCCTGGTGCTGCTGTCCGGCGGCTACGACTCCCCGGTCGCCGCCTACCGGGCCATGCGCCGCGGCCTGCGCTGCGACTTCGTCCACTTCACGGGCGCGCCGTACACGGACGCCGCGTCCCTCTACAAGGCGTACGCGCTGGTCCGTGAGCTCAACCGCTACCAGCCGGGCGGCCGGCTGCACGTCGTGCCGTTGGGCAAGGCGCAGAAGCAGTTGTCCGTCGCCGGGGCGGGCAAGTTCCAGGTGGTGGGCCAGCGGCGGCTGATGGTTCGTACGGCCAGCGCGCTGGCGAGGCGGCTGCGCGCCGAGGCACTGGTCACCGGCGACAGCCTGGGGCAGGTCGCCAGTCAGACGCTCACCAACATGGCCACCGTCGACGAGGCCGCATCGCTCCCCGTGCTCCGACCGCTGATCGGCTGGGAGAAGCAGGAGATCATCGACGAGGCGCGGGCCATCGGGACCGCCGAGATCTCGGTCCTCCCGGACGAGGACTGCTGCCAGTTGCTCGCCCCCGAACGTGCCTCCACCCGGGCTTATGTCTCCCACATGGAACGGTTCGAGAAGCGTTTGGACATGGACGAGATCGTCGAGGGCCTGTTGGCCAAGGTGCAGTGTCTGAGGCCCGGCGACGACCGCCCCGAGGACGCTCCCCCTCCGCGGTCCGCCCGGGTGCCGGCGCAGCACCAGGGCACCGGAGCGAGCGCCTGCGACAGCGGTCTCGGCTGATCCGCCCGGACTCGGCCGTCTCCTCAGCGGCGGTCGCGGGTGGCCCGCAGGGAGTACATCAGCGGGGCGGCGCGCCGCTGGGTGGGCAGCCAGGGCCGGCGGACACCCGATTCCGGGGAGTCCGCGGACCGTGGCTCCGAAGCGCCGGACTCGGAAGCGCCCCGCTCTGCAGCGCCCGCTTCCGGAGAGCTGGGTTCCAGCGAGCCGAAGCGCTGGAACCGCGCCACCTCGTGCTCGCGAAGGAAGTCGATGCGGAGCCCGGCGGCGGCGACCGCGGTGACCACCTCGCCGACCGGGTGGTGGATCGCCGAGTCGTCGAAGCCCGCGTCCAACTCCGTGCTCTCCTCGGCCCAGGTGTTCTGGCTGAGGTAGTCGCGGACGATCCGGGCGCTGACCTCGTCCCCGAACAGGTCGATGAGCGGGTGGAACTCGGCGAGGTGCAGAAATCCGCCGGGGGCGACCAGCGAGGCGGCCGTCTCGGCCCACCTTTGCAGGTCGGGAAGGCGGGAGAGGGTGCCGGCCCCGGTGTGCACGATGTCGTAGGCGTCGTCGGGTGCCGCCTCGGCCGCCTCGTAGACCCCGGCCCGCACGAAAGCCGCCCGCTCCGGTCCCAGCCCGAGGTCCGCCGCGAGTTCGCGGGCCGCTTCGACCGCGGGCTCCAGAGCGTCCAGACCGACGACGTGCCGGGCGCCGCGCCGGGCCCACGAGAGGGTGTCCAGGCCGCTGCGGCAGCGCAGGTGCAGCACCGACCGGCCGGTGACGTCGCCGACCTCGGCCACCACCAGCTCCCTGATCGTGTCCTGCCCGTGCCGGAAGGCGTCGAGGCTGTCGGCACCGTCGGAGACGGAGGCCTCGGCCAGGTCGGCGGGGGCGGTGCGTCGGTACATGTCCGGGACGTTATCCACAGGCTTGGCCTCCCGCCACCACGTTGTCGCCCCAAGGACGCAGAATGGGGGCATGACTGACAAGACCAGTGCCGCCCTGGAGACCATGCCCGCCTGGGAGCAGCGTTTCCGGGCGCCGAGGACCGGACTGCCGGACTGGGCCGAGGACGCCCCGCACCGTTCGCTGTTCGTGTCCAATGCCACCGGCACCTTCGAGTTGTACGCGTGGGACCGCTCGACGGGCAAGCAGCGGCAGGTGACCGACCGGCCGAACGGCACCACGGACGGCGTGCTGTCCGCGGACGGCGAGTGGGTCTGGTGGTTCGCGGACACCGACGGCGACGAGTTCGGTGTCTGGATGCGGCAGCCGTTCGACGGCGGCCCGGACGAGCCGGCCGTGCCCGGCCTGGCGCCGTCCTACCCCGCCGGCCTCGCGTTGGGCAGGCAGGGCACGGTGGTCGTCGGCCGCTCCACCGAGGAGGATGGCTCGACGGTCCATGTCGTGCGGGACGGGGGCGAACCCGTGGAGATCTACCGCCACCGGGAGTCCGCCGGCGTCGGGGACCTGTCGCGGGACGGCACGCTCATCGCCATCGAGCACACCGAGCACGGGGACGCCATGCACTCGGCGCTGCGGGTGGTGCGACCGGACGGTGAGGTGGTGGCGGATCTGGACGACACCAAGGGCGGCAGGGAGCCCCTGGGGCTGACCGTCATGGGGTTCGCGCCCGTCGACGGCGACTCGCGGCTGCTCGTCGGACACCAGCGCGGTGACCGGTGGGAGCCGATGCTCTGGGATCCGCTGAGCGGGGTGGAGACGGCGCTCGCCCTCGACCTCCCCGGCGACCTGGGGGCGGACTGGTTCCCGGACGGTTCGGCGCTGCTGATCGAGCACAGCTACCAGGCCCGCAGCGAACTGTGGCGGTACGAACTCGCCACCGGTGAGCTGTCCCGGCTGGAGACACCGCCCGGCACCGTCTCCGAGGCCACGGCGCGCCCCGACGGCTCGGTGGAGTTCCTGTGGTCCTCAGCGGCGCTGCCGCCCGAGGTCCGCTCGACGACCGGCCGAGTGGTGCTGGACCCGCCCGGGGTGAAGGCGCCGGCCTCGGTGGCCGTCACCGACGCCTGGGTCGACGGTCCCGGCGGGCCGGTGCACGCCCTGGTGCAACGGCCGGAGGGAGCCGGGCCGTTCCCGACGGTTTTCGACATACACGGCGGGCCGACCTGGCACGACAGCGATGCCTTCGCCTCCGCGCCGGCTGCCTGGGTGGACCACGGCTTCGCGGTGGTACGCGTCAACTACCGGGGCTCGACGGGTTACGGCAGGGAGTGGACGGACGCGCTCAAGCACCGTGTGGGGCTGATCGAACTGGAGGACATCGCTGCGGTACGGGAGTGGGCGGTGGCCTCGGGCCTGGCCGACCCCGACCGGTTGGTGCTCTCCGGCGGCTCCTGGGGCGGCTATCTGACCCTGCTCGGCCTCGGTACCCAGCCGGAGGCCTGGGCGCTGGGGCTCGCGGCGGTGCCGGTGGCTGACTACGTCACCGCCTACCACGACGAGATGGAGGCGCTCAAGGCGATGGACCGGACCCTGCTGGGCGGTACCCCGGAGGAGGTACCGGAGCGGTTCGAGGCCTCCTCACCGATCACCTACGTGGACCAGGTGCGCGCGCCGGTGTACATCTCGGCGGGGGTGAACGACCCGCGCTGCCCGATACGGCAGGTGGAGAACTACGTGCGCAGGCTCGCTGAGCGAGGGGCGCCGCACGAGGTCTACCGGTACGACGCCGGGCACGGCTCACTGGTCGTGGAGGAGCGGATCAAGCAGGTGCGTCTCGAACTCGACTTCGTCCAGTGCCACCTGGGCTGAGCCCCCGACTGCCCAGCCGGGTCCCGTCCCGCTGTTCCGGGCGGGACGGACCCGGCCCGGGAACGCTACTTCCCGGCGACGGCAGCGCGGCGTGTTCCCGCACCGCTGACGGACGGCCGGGGGCTCGGGTCGCGACGAAACGGGGCGGCGCAGCGGCATCGCAGCCAGGCCCCGCGCGGCGAGGCTCAGGCTCCGGGGACCGGGGCGGTGCCGGGCTCCTGGTTCGCCGCCGGCACCTGAGAGCTTTCGGGGCCTTGGGAAGTCCCGAGGGCCTGGGAAGTCTCCGGACCCTGGCGAGTCTGGGTGCCTTGAGAGGTCACCCGCCCCTCAGGGGCATCGGTCTCCCGGGGGATACCGAGAGCGCGGTCCCGGGCGTTCTCCACCTCCCGGCGGAAGAAGCGGAACCACATGAAGACGACGAAGCCGGCGAAGACGAACCACTCACCGGTGTAGCCGAGGTTCTGGAAGGCCTTCAGGTCGAGCCCGCTCCCGGGGGCGGCCGCCGGGGGCACCGCTCGTAGTCCTTCCGCAGCGCCGACCCCGGTGTCCTGGCCGCCGGCCGACCGCTCGCCGCCCTCGGAGAGGGTCACCCAACCGTCGTAGACGCCGTAGGGCACCAGGTTGACCAGTGAGGAAGCGCTGATCATCCCGAGCTGGCCGGCGGGCAGGCCGCCACCGGTGTGCGCGCCGGGGGTGGACTCGTTCTCCGATGCCTGGAGGGCGCCGGTGACGGTGACCTCACCCCGTGGCAGCTCCGGCACGGACGCGGTGTCGGCCGCGCTGTCGGCGTCGCCGGGCAGCCAACCACGGACCACCGGCAGCGCGTCACCGGCCGTTGTGCGCAGCAGGGCGAGCACGTAGAAGCCCTGCTCGTCGTCGAGCCACCGGTCCGGCACGAGCATCTGGTCGCCGTAGCGGCCGGTGGCGGTGGCCAGGCGGCCGGAGGTCTCATGGGTGACCGGCAGCAAGTCGGTGAGCGGGCGTGCGGGCCGTTCGGCCCCAGCGGTGGTGTCCCGCTGCTGGGCCTGCTGCTCCTGGTGGGAGTCGACGCGCGCCTCGAAGCGTCCGAGCTGCCAGCTGCCCATGAGGAGGCAGAAGGGGATGGCGAGCACGGCGAAGACGTTGATTCCCCACCATCGGGGAGTCAGCAGAAATCGGTACACACAACCACGGTACGGGGTCCGGCGGCCCGCCCCAGGCCGGGGTCGGGCCGTGCCGGACGCGGCGAGGCCGGAAGCGCGCCGCGGTCCGGCCCCGCGCCCCGCCCCTCCGTGCGGATGGGCTCTCAACACTCCCGGATCTCAACACCGCCCGGAGGGGGCTGTCACCGGCGGAGCACCAGGTCGGCGACGACCGGACGGTGGTCGGACGCCAGCGTCTCCGGCACCGTCACACCCCGCACCGCGAAATCCCGCCTCGAGGCGGTGACGTAGTCGATCCGGCTCACCGGATCCTGCGCGGGGAAGGTGAGACCGTCCGCCCCGTCCCGCGGTCCGGCGTCGCGCAGCTCGCGCCAGAGGTCCGACAGTTCCGGTGCGGTCGGCTCAGCGTTGAAGTCGCCGAGCAGGATCCGCGGCGCGCAGTGGGCGTGGCCGGGGCCGGGGCGGCAGTTCCGCCCCATGATCCGACGCATGTCGGCGACCTGGGTCTCGCGCACCTCCGGATCCGGGCGGTAGTCCAGGTGCGTGGTGTAGACGTGCACCGGTTTGCCCCGCACCTCCACGACGACCTCGGGGAAGCCGGGCGCGGGGGCCGGCACCGGGTCGGCGTCCTGTGTGGACAGCCGGGTGATCTCGTGGTTCCGAGCCGACCGGATCGGGTGCCGGGAGAGCACCGCCACCCCGTACTCCCGCCGGGACTCGCCGTCCGTCACCGGGTCGAGGTCGTAGATGGGGGCGAAGTAGACGTGCATGTGCAGCCGTCGGGCCAGCTCACCGGCGAGGTCGCGCCACTCGCTGCGGTCACTCCAGTGCACGTCCACCTCCTGAAGTCCGATGATGTCGGCCCGCAGGGACCGCAGGGCGGCGGTCTGGCGGTCCAGGTCGAAGACCTCGTCCATGCCGGCGCCCGCGTGGATGTTGTACGTGGCGACGCGGAGCGGGATGGCACCGGAGGGCTGCGCGGCGGAGGAGGTGGGTGCCACCAACGCTCCCACCGACCCCGCCGTCACCAGAAGCCGGAGGATCCCCCTCCGCCGGCCGCCGGGCCGATGCCCGGACGATCGCGAGAAGCCCCGCACAGCGCGGCGGAAGAACGACAGACGCTGGAACATACGACCCCCTGAGCCATGGGCGCGACGGCCCGGAGATTGTCAGGTTCGCGCTGAACACTACAGAGTGAGGTGGCGTGCGCACAGTGCGCCAAGCAGCCTCCGACAAAGGCCGTCCGGGCAGTCCGTGCGCCGCTCAGCCGGTCCGCGGGGGTGCGGCGACCGCCGTCAGGACGTCGCCAGCACCCCGGTGTGGTAAACGGTGCCGGCGCAGGCGTGGTCGATCCTGGTGCTGGCCACCGCCGGATCGCCGCCCTCCGGGGTGTGGCTGAGCACCACGCTGCCCGGCGTCGGCTCCGCCGGTTCCTCTGGGCGTCCGTCGTCCTCGCTCTGCTCGGGCGAGTTACCCGCGCCGCCGGAGCCACCGGAGCCACCCGGGTCCGGCGAGGAGCCGGGGTCGCTGGAGCAGCCGCCGGAGCCGCCGTCAGCGGGCACCCAGGCGAACTTCACGACATACGCCTTGCCGGCGCCGAGAATCAGCGTCTCATCGCCGGAGGACGGGTCGGGCAGCCCCGGCGCCTCGTCGCCCGCCGTGTGTTCGACCACGCTGATCCGGGAGATGTCGGCACTCCCCTGGGCGGTGGCGAGCACCCCCCCGACATCGTCGATCGTGCAGTCGGCGTTGGAGACGTTGACCACCCGGAACTTGCCGTAGACCCGACCGTCGGCGTCCGCCGGGCTGAGCGAGGCGCTCCCGGCGCCGAGTTGGTCGCGGCTACAGCTCGGGGTGCTGACGGACATGCTCTCGGTGGGGGAGGCACCGCCGTGCTCTCCGCTCCCGGGGTGCTGGCCGGGTCCGCCGGGCTTCCCCTCCCCACCCCGGCCGCCGCTCGGGTCGCCGCCCGCCGTCGAGGAGCCGCCGCCGGTGTCCTGGTCACCCTCCGCTCCCTCGGCACCGCCGTGCGCCCGCTGGCTGCTGGCGGTGTTGGTCCGCCGGTCGCTCCCGCTGCCGGTGTCGGTCATGTGCACCAGGGCCGGCACCGCGCAGCCGGCGAAGAGCAGCGCGGCCGCCGCCCCGACGAACGCCTGCCGCTTCCGGGCGCGGCGCGCCGCCACGGCCCGCCGGAGATGCTCCAGCGAACCGGGATCGGGCTCGATGTCCTCCACCACGGCCTGGAACAGGCGCCGCAGCGAGTCCTCGTCCTGGCCCTCGGGATCCTGGCTCGGGGAGTTCCGGCTCAGAGGGTCCCGCTCCAGGGGGTCCCCGCCGGACGGCCGCCCGGGCTCCCCGGTGCGGCCGTCGAGCCGCTCCGGCTCGGGGCCGGCCGACTCGCCGCGACCCTCCGGGTGCTCCGGCCCGTCCGGTCCGTAGTCACGTCCTGTCATGCCGGGGCCTCCATGGCGACGCGCAGCGCCGCGATTCCCCGTGAACCGTAAGCCTTCACCGAGCCGAGCGATATCCCGAGTGCCTCGGCGACCTGGGCCTCTGTCATGTCTACGAAGTAGCGCAGCACCAGGACTTCGCGCTGCCGGCGCTGCAACCCCCGCATGGCCTTGATCAGTTGGTCCCGCTCCAGTTGCTCGTACGCCCCCTCTTCCGCGCTGGCCATGTCGGGCATCGGCTTCGAGAGCAGCTTCAGTCCGAGTATGCGGCGGCGGAGAGCGGAGCGAGAGAGGTTGACGACGGTCTGCCGCAGGTAGGCGAGCGTCTTCTCCGGATCACGGACCCGGTTGCGGGCCGAGTGCACCCGGATGAACGCCTCCTGGACGACGTCCTCGCAGGAGGCGGTGTCGTCCAGGAGCAGCGCGGCGAGCCCGAGCAGCGACCGGTAATGGGCACGGTACGTCTCGGTCAGGTGGTCGACAGTGGTGCCCACTGCCATGGCCCGGTCAGAGCTCTCGCTCTGCGCGGGCATCCGCGCGGAGCGGGAGGCGGGCATCGGGGCGATCACGGGCATGCCTCCGTGCGCCCGCCTGCCGAGCGGACGTAGAACCGCCGCCCCACTCCCAGAATTCGCTGCCATACCAAATGCCTCTGCCACGCCTGTTGGACAAGCTTCTCCCCGTCAGGGTTGTACGCGTGGGCCATCACGAGCGCTGACGCACCCAATACCCACATACGCACCAGACTTTCCGATACGCCCCAGTCGTCGCAGCCATGCGTGAGGGACTGAAACGAAGACGCCCCCCGCTCGGCTGCCGGTTGCAGCGAACGGGGAGCGATTCGTCGAACAGACCGTCGACACACCTCAAGGGGGCTCATCGAACGACTGAATCACAGAACTTTCACAAACTCCATGTGTCAGCCTTGCGATTTCGCCACCACGTCCGATCACCGACGGGAGGCAAGCACGTCCGCTACCGGCCGGTCCCCCCGTAGACGACGGCCTCGTCGCTGTCGCTGTCCAGGCCGAAGGCGCTGTGCACCGCCCGCACGGCGTCGTTGACGTCGTCGTCCCGGGTGACGACCGAGATGCGGATCTCGGAGGTGGAGATCAGCTCGATGTTGACCCCGGCACCCGACAGCGCCTCGAAGAAGGCTGCGGTCACACCGGGGTTGGTCTTCATCCCGGCGCCCACCAGCGAGATCTTGGCGATCTGGTCGTCATAGCGGAGCGAGTCGAACCCGACCGTCGACTTGGTCCGCTCCAGCGCCGTCATGGCCCGCTTGCCGTCCGTCTTCGGCAGCGTGAAGGAGATGTCGGTGAGGCCGGTGGTGGCCGCCGAGACGTTCTGCACGACCATGTCGATATTGATCTCGGCGTCCGAGATCGCCCGGAAGATCTTCGCGGCCTCGCCCGGCTTGTCCGGCACCCCGACCACCGTGACCTTGGCCTCGGACGTGTCGTGAGCGACCCCGGAGATGAGTGCCTGCTCCATCGGCTGGTCCCCTCGCGGTTCGTTGCTGACCCACGTACCGGGAAGGCCGGAGAACGACGACCGGACGTGGATCGGGATGTTGTAACGGCGCGCGTACTCCACGCAGCGGTGCAGCAGCACCTTGGAGCCGGAGCTCGCCAGCTCCAGCATGTCCTCGTACGAGATCCGGTCGATCTTGCGGGCCTTCGTGACCGTCCGGGGATCGGCGGTGAAGACACCGTCGACATCGGTGTAGATCTCGCACACCTCGGCGTCCAACGCGGCGGCGAGCGCCACCGCGGTGGTGTCCGAGCCACCACGACCGAGCGTGGTGATGTCCTTCTTCTCCTGCGACACGCCCTGGAAGCCGGCGACGATGGCGATGTTGCCGTCGTCGACCGAACTCTTGATCCGTCCCGGCGTGACGTCGATGATCCGCGCCCTGTTGTGGACCGAGTCGGTGATGACACCCGCCTGGCTGCCGGTGAACGACTGCGCCTCGTGTCCCAGGTTTTTGATCGCCATGGCCAGCAGCGCCATGGAGATCCGTTCCCCGGCGGTCAGCAACATGTCGAATTCGCGCCCGGAGGGGATCGGCGACACCTCTCCCGCGAGATCGATCAGCTCGTCCGTCGTGTCACCCATCGCGGAAACCACGACGACCACCTGATGGCCGTCCTTCTTGGCTTCCACGATTCGCCGGGCGACGCGCTTGATGCCTTCGGCATCGGCAACGGAGGAGCCGCCGTACTTCTGCACGACAAGGCCCACGTGCGCTCCTCGTAATTCAGTCTTCCGGAAACCCCGAATCGGGATCCTTCGGTCGGATCAGTTTAACGAGCGGGAGAAATCAGCCATCTCGTCTTTCACTCCGTGAGACGCACTCCGGCCGTGATCGCCATTGACCCGGTCCCCGCCCAGCGACGTGCCTGCCCCGGTCGCGGCGATACACACGGAAACGTAATCCAGCTCACACGGAGCGTGGCCGACCGGCCGGCGGGGCGGCCGGCGGAGTTCCCACCACCGGCCGATCCGCACCGGGGAACCGCACGGCTGCCGGCGAACCGCACCGACGGCTCCGCAGCACCGCCGACCCGCCGGGGCCGAGCAGGGCTTCAGGCCTGGTGGTCGAGGCCGAGCGGAACGGCGATCTCGGCCGCCATCACCCTCCCCGCCTCCTCTTCGAGGGCCTTCTCGTCCGCCTCCCCCGCGGCATCGGTGTCCAGCCCGTCGAGCGCTTCGAGCGGGCTCTCGTTCCGGATGTGGGCCAACAGCGACTGGAGGGCGCGGAGAGTGGCCGAGGCGGTCGGCCCCCAGTTGGAGAAGTACGAGAACTGCCACCACCACAGGGCCTCGGTGACCCGGCCGGCCCGGTAGTGGGCCATACCGTGTCGCAGATCCGTGACGATGGCCGCGAGATCGTCGGAGAGTCGGTGCGGCACCGGCTCGCTGCGCGGGACATAGGGATCGAAGACCTCGGAGTAGACGTCCGCCGGGTCGAGCAGCCGCGCGAAGCGCTCCCGCAGCTCGTCCATGTCCGGCTCCGGGCCGGTGTCCGGTTCGTACCGCTCCACCGGCACGAAGTCCTCGTGCGCCCCCAACCGGCCGCCGGCCAGCAGCACCTGCGAGACCTCGAGCAGCAGGTAGGGGATGGAGCTGCCCGGTTCGTCGCCCTTGGCGAGCTCCGTGACCGCGACGAGGAAGCTCTCGATCTGGTCCGCGATCTGTACCGCGAAATCATCCGGAGCGGGGGTTTCGTGGAGCGTGGCATCAGACATCGAGAAGTCGTCTCCCTTCGAAGGCGCGGCCCAGCGTGACCTCGTCCGCGTACTCCAGGTCTCCCCCGACGGGGAGGCCGCTAGCCAGCCGCGTGACCCGCAACCCCATGGGCTTGATCATCCGGGCGAGGTACGTGGCGGTGGCCTCGCCCTCGAGGTTCGGGTCGGTGGCCAGGATCAGCTCGGTGACGGTGCCGTCCGCGAGTCTCGCCAGCAACTCCCGTATCCGGAGGTCGTCCGGGCCGACGCCCTCGATGGGGCTGATGGCCCCGCCGAGCACGTGGTAGCGCCCTCGGAACTCCCGGGTCCGCTCGATCGCGACGACGTCCTTCGGCTCCTCGACGACGCAGATGACCGCCGGATCGCGCCGCTGGTCCAGACAGACCCGGCACCGCTCCTCCTGGGCGACGTTGCCGCACACGCCGCAGAACCGGACCCTCTCCTTGACCTCGGTCAGCGCATGTGCCAGTCGGCGGACATCGGTCGGCTCAGCCTGAAGGATGTGGAAGGCGATCCGCTGCGCGCTCTTGGGACCGACGCCGGGCAGCCTGCCCAACTCGTCGATGAGGTCCTGAACCACGCCCTCGTACACGGGTCGCCTTCTCCTTCTGCCGCCCCCGGCCGTCGGCCGTACTCCCCGGCCGGGAGTCGACTACGGTCCGTTGGACTGCGTTTGCACTATCTGTCCACCTCGGGCGGACAGCCCGAGGCGGCGTCGGAACAGGGTCCCGTCAGCCGGCTCAGAACGGAAGACCCGGCACCCCGCCCAGCCCCTCCGCCAGCGGGCCGAGCTTCTGCTGCTGCATCTTCTGCGCGGTGGCGTTCGCGTCCCGGATGGCCGCGAGCACCAGGTCGGCGAGGGTCTCGGTGTCCTCCGGGTCCACCGCCTTCGGATCGATGACCAGGCCCTGGATCTCACCGGCGCCGGTGACCGTCGCCCTGACCAGGCCACCACCCGCCGATCCCTCCACCGAGGTCTCGGCCAGCTCCTGCTGGGCCGCTGCGAGGTCCTGCTGCATCTTCTGCGCCTGCATGAGCAGCTCTTGCATGTTGGGCTGGCCACCGGGGATCACGGCTTGGCTCCTGGCACTCTCGACGATGGTTTCTCAGACAGCCAGAGCCTACGTCGTCACCGTGCGCCGCGCCCCACACCGTCACGGATCCTCCGCCGACTCTCCTCCCGGGAACGGCTGCGACGAAGACTGCCGCCCCAGGTCACTCGTCGATTTCCTCCAGGACCGTGGCCCCCAACTCGCGCACGATCAGCTCGGGCCCGGAGAGCGCCGACTCATCGAGATCGGGATCGTCGTCGTTCGGCATGTCGTCCTCGACCGAGTACGGCGGGGGCTCCGAAGCGGGGGCGTACTGCTCGCCCCGTTCAGCCGGGGCCTGCTGAGCCTGGGCCCGCCGCCGAGGCGACTCGGCCACCGCACCACCCGGCCCGGACTCGGCCGGGCGCGCCGGCGGCGGAGCGGGACGCTCCGCCGCCCCCGCCGGCGGTGCGCCCATCGGACCGGGCGGCTGGGCCCGTCCCGGCGCCCCGCCCCCGGCACCGCGCGCCCCGGCTCCGGCTCCGCCTGAGGGATCGACCACCGACTCGATCTTCCACTGCACATGGAGCGAGTCGTTGAGCGCCTGCCGCAGCACGTCCTCACTGCCGCCGCTGACGAAGCTGTCCCGGGCACCGGCGTTCGAGAAGCCGATCTGGAGAGTGCTGCCGTCGAACCCGACGATCTGGGCGTTCTGGCTGAGCAGGATCCAGGTGAAGCGGCGCCGGTTCTTCACGGCCTCCAGGATGTCCGGCCACATCTGGCGGACCTGCGCCGCGCCGTGGCCACCTCCCGGCGCGGCACCGGCTCCACCGCTGCTCGGAGCCGGGGACGGGACGGACGCAGCGGGCCGGGCCGGGCCGGCAGGCTCCGGACCCCGGGCCGCGCCCTGCCCCGGGGCGGTCGCCGAGGGCCAGCTGCCGGGCTGCCGCCCGGTTCCGCCGTCGCCCGCCGCAGCCGGGCCTTCACCCGGCGCCCCACTCGTCGCGGTGCTCCCGGTCCGGCTGGTCGGCCAGGCCCCGGGCCGCCGCCCACCGGCGCCGGGAGGTGCAGGAGGGGGAGCGGGCTGCCGCACCGGTGGTGCCGCACCGCCCGGCTGCTCGGCGTCGCCGGGAGTACCCTGCGCCACTCCGCCCGCGCTCCGCTGGGACGGGGGGCCGGGCTCGGCCGGGACCGCGCCGGAACTCTCCGAGGAAGCCCCGGCGGCGCCGTCGCCCCGCCCCCGGCCGGGGAGCGACGCCCGTGCCGCCGCCGGGCCGGACGGCCCAGGACCGTGGTCGGCATGGGCGTCCGACGCCGGGACGTAGCCCATCGGCGGCCCCACGGACCCGGCCGGCCCGCCCTGGCCCGCCGCCAGCACACCGGCGGCGGCGCCGCGCTCCAGCCGGTCCAGCCGCGCCTGGAAGGAGCGCTCGTCGTCGAAGGCGGCGGGCAGCAGCACCCGGGCGCAGATCAGCTCCAGTTGCAGCCGTGGCGAAGTCGCCCCGCGCATCTCCGTGAGCCCCTGGTTGACCAGGTCCGCCGCGCGGCTCAGTTCGGCGGCGCCGAACTTCGACGCCTGCGCCCGCATCCGCTCCAGCACATCCGCTGGCGCGTCGACCAAGCCCTTCTCCGCCGCGTCCGGGACCGCGGCCAGGATCACCAGATCCCGGAGCCGCTCCAACAGATCGGTGACGAAGCGCCGCGGATCGTTCCCGCCCTCGACGACCCGGTCGACGACCTCGAAGGCCGCACCGCCGTCGCCGGACGCGAAGGCCTCCACCACTCCGTCGAGCAGGGAGCCCTCGGTGTACCCCAGGAGGGCGGTGGCCATGGCGTACGTCACGCCGTCCTCCGCCGCGCCCGCGAGGAGCTGGTCCATGACGGACATGGAGTCGCGTACGGAGCCCGCTCCGGCACGCACCACGAGCGGCAGCACGCCCTCCTCGACCGGGATCGCCTCGCGCTCGCACACCTCGGCCAGGTAGTCGCGGAGCGTGCCCGGGGGGACCAGCCGGAAGGGGTAGTGATGGGTCCGCGACCGGATGGTCCCGATGACCTTCTCGGGCTCGGTGGTCGCGAAGATGAACTTGAGATGCTCCGGCGGCTCCTCGACCACCTTCAGCAGGGCGTTGAACCCGGCCGAGGTGACCATGTGGGCCTCATCGATGATGTAGATCTTGTAGCGGCTGCCGGCCGGGCCGAAGAAGGCCTTCTCCCGCAGGTCGCGCGCGTCGTCCACACCGCCGTGCGAGGCAGCGTCGATCTCGATCACATCGATCGAACCCGGGCCGTTGCGGGCCAGGTCGCGGCAGGATCGGCAGTCGCCGCAGGGCTCGGGGGTGGGGCCCTGCTCGCAGTTCAGGCAACGGGCGAGGATGCGGGCGCTGGTCGTCTTGCCGCAGCCGCGTGGTCCGCTGAACAGATAGGCATGGTTGACCCGGTTGTTCCGCAGCGCCTGCTGCAGGGGACCGGTGACATGCTCCTGCCCGATGACCTCGGCGTAGGTCTCGGGACGGTAACGGCGGTAGAGCGCGAGGGACGACACGCATACGACGATATCGGCCGTCGCCGACAACCGGGCCCGGCCGCATCCACCGCCACCCTGACCGAGCGGTCGGCACCGAGCGGTCACCACCGGGCCACTGTCCCGGACCGATCACTCACGGCCACCGCTCGCGCGGTGGAACCCGACGCTCCGGGGAGGCGGAGCCATCGACTCACCGCCCTCGCCACCAGCAACGCAAAGGGCCCCCCACGCACCCGCCAGAGCCCACCTACCCTTGCTGCCTTCCGGCCCTGGGGGAGTTCGATGAGATAGCGCCACGTGAGGGGCTGCCGCCCACACTACCCGATGGACCGGCGTTCGATCGAGTTCGCCAGCACCACTCCACGTCTTGTAGTGTTTGCCGCGGAGGATTCGCCTAGTGGCCTAGGGCGCACGCTTGGAAAGCGTGTTGGGGGCAACCCCTCAAGGGTTCGAATCCCTTATCCTCCGCCAGTGTCTCACCGGGCACGTTGTCGAAGGCCCCACCGTTCGCGGTGGGGCCTTCGGCATTGGCGGTTGTCCGCACCCCAGTCGCCCCTCACCGGTCGTTCGCTGACGACCGTTCATGAGCACGCGGCAGAGGCGCAGATCAACGGCCGCCTCATCCTTGCGTTCGCGCCAGCTCTCCGCACTCGGCGGCCGGCTCCGGTTCCCGCGACGGCCACGGCTCGGCAGCCGGCTCGATCGAGGGGACTCGACCCACACGAGGTTCCTGGCCTGCCGCACCGACACCAGGGCCGGTTCGTCCCCCCTCTCTCGGCCCCGCGACTCCGTGAGGAGACTCCCCGGCTAACGACGGCCCGGGCCCTCGTCGCGGCGGGCGCGGATTCGATGACGCCTGGACCGCCGGGACACGTACCGGTGTCGGCATCGCCCACCTGCACGTCTGCAGCCCCGCACCGTGAAGAAGATCACAGGGCAAAAGATCGTCCAGCCTGCAACCTTCTGGCGGACCCGCCGCTCTCACCCATGTACAACACCCACGGCCACCTGCGCGTCCTGCCGAGCGGCCGTTCAGCTGAGATCCCACGGAAGGGTTCCATGAACCTGCACCGCGTTCTGGCAACCGCAGCCGCGACGGCTGTCATCAGCTCCACAGCACTCTTCACAGCTCCGGCTGTGTACGCGTCCTCGCAGGCCCCGGCCGACGGCTCGCTCTCCGCGTCCGCCACCCCCACGACGGCAGCCGAGCCGTCCCCGACGTACACCCGCCCGACCTTCTGCTCCGGCATCCCGGACGAGGAGCGCGCCAAGACATCGCTGCGCGGGCTCCCGAGCGAGATCGTCGCCGGGTCGGGCTGGCACGACTTCAGCTACCGCGTGACGAATGTTTCCGAGATCAAGGTGATGGAGACCGACATCTCCCTCTACCTCGGCTCTGCCGACCCGGACATCAGCGATATCGCCGAACTGGCCGTCACGGTCCAGTGGTTCAACGAGGCCACCGGGGCGTGGAAGCCCATCGAAGGCGAGGGGGCCGGTGCCTTGGACAACGATGAGTTCGCCACCGTGAAGACCCTGGAACCCGGCGAGTTCGCGGATGCCGCGATGCGCATCAAGGTCGGTGAGAAGGCCAAGCCGGGCACCGGCTACTTCTTCACCCTCGGCCACTCGTACGGCGAGGACGACCAGTGCGGCTTCGATGAGATCAGCCAGTTCGACTTCAAGGTCCTCGCCCCCGGCAGTAACCCGGGCCAGGTGGAGGACTCCGAGGGCAAGCCCGGCGAGGCCGAGGGCGTCAACGGCAAGCCGAGCGGCGGGAACACGCCCGCGCCGCGGGGCGCGGTCGGCGAGAAGCCGGTCAGTGCCACGCTCGCCGACACCGGCGCGTCGAGCGCGACGCAGACCACCGCCCTCTTGGGTGCAGCAGCGGTCGTCATTGGTGCCGGGGCTGTGTTCTTCACGCGGCGCCACAAGGCCGGCTCCACCATGTGACAAGCAGTCGCGTCACCACACGGCGAACGGTGGCCCCGAGGGGCCCTATCCGTCCTCCCCCCGGCCGGAGGGGCCGGACCACAGGCGTGGTCCGGCCCCTCCGGCCATGTCGGTCTCCGTGCCCGTCCCGATCGGCGCCCAGGAGGGGGCCCGACCGGCTCGCCTGCTCTCGAGCACCTCTCCGCGCTGCTGCAACCTTCCACCCTGATCGGGAGTCTGTCTCGTCATCCAACAGTCCGCTGATCGGCGACCACCGTTCATCAGCAGGGTTGCCAAGGGGGACTGATGCGGTGTCGTACCCGTTCGGCACCCTGTCAAGACGCGGTCCCCGGCGGACTCCTCACCACCAAGGAATCCCACCTGATGTCCACAAGACACCTCCTGCGCACCGCGGCCGCGTCACTGGCCCTTGCCACCGCCCTGCTCGCCACCGGCAGTGCCGAAGCAGCCGGCACGCCGTACGCCTGGGAGGTCTCCCTCTCCGGGGACAGCCCCGCGGGGTCCCTGAAATCGGTCTCCGCCGTCAACGGCGAGCTGGCCTGGGCGGTCGGCCGACAAGAACAGCACGGCGTCATCATGCGCTGGGACGGTCAGAAGTGGAGCGAGGACACCGCCCCCGGCCTCCCCGAGGTCTGGGAGTGGTCGTCGGTCAGCGCCGCCTCCGCCGACGACGTCTGGGCCTACGGCACGGTCGTGAGGGACCAGGTGCTCGTGCACTACGACGGCGAACGTTGGACCAGCGTCCCCACCGCCGGCCCCTCCGACGACTCCTGGCCCGACGTCCCGATCAAGGCGGTACCCGGACGGCTCTTCAAGGGCGGCAAGGACCTCTACACCTATGCCGACGGCACATGGCAGACCTTCCCGCTGCCACCCCTCGTCGACATCCGGGACATCGACGCCCGGTCGGCGGACGACGCCTACGCCACCGGCATGCAGTACCCGGTGGACGGCGGACACCCGGTGGTCTACCACTGGGACGGAACGACCTGGAGCCTGCTGGCAGAGCCGCCTGTACCTGCCGGTACGGACACCGCCAAGCTCACCGTGGATTCCCGGGACAGTGTCTACGTGGCCGGCTGGGCCGACGGCCCGAACGCCGACCCGCCCCAGCCGAGCGTCGTGCACTGGGACGGCACCGGCTGGACGGACGTCACCGGGTCGCTCACCGAGCTCTACCTGCACGCGATCATCTCCGACAACCGCGGTGGGCTCTGGGTCACCGGTAACGACCAGGCGGAACCGGCCTACGCGGGACCAGTCTTCTGGCACTACGACGGCACCGAGTGGACCAAGAGGGCCGGAGCCACCGCACCCGACGGTGACACCCAGTGGCCTTCCTACTCCTTCTACGACCTGGCGCCGGACGGCTCCGACAACGGTTTCTGGGCCGTCGGCGACTACTCCACGCCCATGGACGAATACGGTGACCGGCTGGTCAACGGCCTGATCGAGCGGGCCAAGCGCCTCCCCGTACCGTCGACCCGACACTGACCCGTCTCCCGGGGTCGTTCAGCGGCCCTGGGAGGAACGACATGCATGACCAGTCGGCGGCGCCCGCACTCACCGCTGCGCCGAGGCGCTACCTGGTCATCACCTCCTGTCGAGCGTGCCTGCCCGCTCGGAAGCCCTATCCGCCAGGCAGCCCAGGCCCGTGTGCGGTCACCTCCGGCGCCCCGGACGTTCCGTGAAGCGTTCCACCGCTGTCTCCCCTGCCGCCAACGGCTGACGGAGTGAGCCGTGGGGGGATTCCCACACCCTCGGGCCTCGCCGGCACGCCGCAACGCTCTCCCGGAGAGATTCAGGTCCACCGGCGCGGTACCGCCTCGGCCCCTCCGGCGTCTCTTTCCTCTCTTAGCCGGATGATCCGGCCGAAGCCGTCCGCCCCCGCGGTCGCAGGCGTTCCCAACCGCTCCGCGGCTCGCTACCTTCCATGGCGTCGCGGCTCCGTCCGCACCACGGACGTGCGCCACCGCAGTACGACCGCCGGGGAGCCGCTGATCAACGGCCCGCCCGTGCGCCCTCGTCGTCGGACAGCCCGGAGCGACCGCTCCGCCGCACCGCTCCGCCCGTACACAGCCGGAAGGACCTCTGTGGACGCAAGACACCAGCGCCGGACGATAGCCGCCCTGGCGGCCGCCGCCCTCCTGCCCCCGCTGCTCATGGCCGCCGCGCCCGCCGCCTCGGCGGACACCGCCGGCGCGGCCCCGCTCCTCGCCCCGGCGAAACCGGGCAAGTCCGGCGCCGACCGCGCCGCGGAGCTGGTCAAGGCGGTGACCGCCAAGAGCGCCCACCGCCACCTGAGGCGGTTCCAGGCGATCGCCGACTCCGCGGGCGGCAACCGGGCCGCCGGAACGCTCGGTCACGACGCCTCCGCCGCGTACGTGCACCAGGCCCTGAAGAAGGCCGGCTACAAGGTCTCCTACCAGGACTTCGAGTTCACCTACACCGAGACGCTCGCCGAGAGGCTCGCCGTCCTGTCGCCGAACGAGCTGGACGTGGACGTCTCGGCGATGACGTACACCAAGAGCACTCCGGAGGGCGGTCTCCAGGCCGCCGTCGAGGCGGTGCCGGCCGACAACACCACCGGCTGTGAGGCCGAGGACTACGCCGCCGGTTCCTTCTCCGGGAAGATCGCGCTGATCAAGCGGGGTGGCTGCACCTTCGCCGAGAAGCAGGACGCCGCCGCGGACGCCGGGGCGGTCGCCGCGATCATCTACAACGATTCGGAGGGGGCGCTCTCCGGCACCCTGGGCGACGCGGACGCCGCCCGGATCCCGACCGGCGGCATCACGGCGGAGGACGGCGAGGCGCTGGCGGCCGCGGCCGCCGAGGGCGAGGTGACCGTCGCCTACGAGATCCGGCAGTTGCTGGAACCGCGCACCACCCGGAACGTGATCGCCGAGACCCGCTCCGGCAACCCGAACCGTACGGTGATGCTCGGTGCCCACCTGGACTCCGTCATCGCCGGTCCGGGGATCAACGACAACGGCTCCGGCTCCGCCGGGCTGTTGGAGGTGGCGCTGAAGCTCGCCGAGCTCGACAAACAGCCACCGCGGCACACCGTCCGGTTCGCCTGGTGGTCGGCCGAGGAGTTGGGGCTGCTCGGATCCGAGCACTACGTCGAGCAGCTCAGCGGGAAGGAGCGGGACCGGATCGCGCTCTACCTCAACTTCGACATGATCGCCTCTCCCAACGCCGCACAGTTCGTCTATGACGGTGACGACTCCGACGGTGTGGGCGAGGGTCCTGGACCGGAGGGTTCCGCACAGTTGGAGCGGGACATCAACCGGTTCCTGGAACGCCGCGGCGAGCCGTACGAGGGTACGGACTTCAACGGGCGTTCGGACTACGGTCCGTTCATCGCGGCCGGTATACCCTCCGGCGGCACCTTCACCGGTGCGGAGGGCATCAAGACCGAGCAGCAGGCGGCAAAATACGGCGGGGAGGCGGGGGTCGCCTACGACCCGTGTTACCACGCGGCCTGCGACACACTGGACAACATCGACATGCGCGCCTTCGATCTCAACATCGACGTCATGGCCAACGCGGTCGGGACCTACGGCTGGGACCTGAGCTCACTGAGCGATCCGGCGAAGAGCGAGCCGACCAGGACCGAGGGTTCGGACGGGGGCGGCCTCGCCTCCGATCACGACCGCGTCAGCCGATAGCGCCGGCAGGACCGCCGAGCCGGCCCCGGACCTCCACGACCCCAGACCTCCACGGCCCCCAGACCTCCACGGCCGCCGGGCGACCGGCTGAGCGGCTCACCGGTCGACCATGGGCGGGGTGCCCAGGGGGGCTTTCTCCCCCGGGGCACCCCGCCGGTCTTCGTCCCGGTGGTGCCCTGCCGAGCGGTATGTCCGGACTGCCGCCGCTCCGCTACGGATGCGCCCGGAGCACCCGGGCCGGTAGGCTTTCCGTGTGATCTTCAAGCGCATCGGAAACGGGCGGCCGTACCCCGAACACGGCCGGGACAGCACCCGCCAGTGGGCGGACGTCGCACCACGCCCGGTACGCCTCGACCAGCTCGTCACCACCAAGGGGCAGCTCGACCTGGAGACGCTGCTGGCCGAGGACTCCACCTTCTACGGGGACCTGTTCGCCCATGTGGTGAAGTGGAACGGCGATCTCTACCTAGAGGACGGTCTGCACCGCGCGGTACGCGCCGCGCTGCAACAACGCCAGGTGTTGCACGCCCGGGTACTGGAGCTCGACTGACCCGGGCGGGTTGCCCGTTTTGTTGCCCCTTTCGGGTTACAGCGCACGCCACGCATTGATCATTTAGTAGGCAGAGTCCCCACCCCGCACTACGCTGCGCCCATGAGCATGCTGACTCCTCCCGGCATGGGCGGCCGATACCGCGTCAAGGGGAACCGCTATCCACGGATGCGTCGTCCCCCGCGCCGGCGCCGGCTGGTGCTCGCCGCGATCAGCACGGTAGCCGCCCTTTCCGTCCTCGGCTGGGGGACTCTGCAGCTCCTCGACCTCTTCGGCAGCAGCGGCGGGCAGGCACGGGCCGCGGGCAGCCAGGAACCGTGCACGCCGGGGGAGGGGGAGAGCGGCTCCGCGGACGCCAAACCGCTCGACGGTTCCGCGGGGCCGGGGAAGCCGCCCGAGCCGAAGAGCATCACCGTGAACGTCTACAACGCCACCAAGCGCAGCGGTCTGGCGAAGAAGACCGCCGACGAGTTGCGGAAGCGCGGCTTCAAGATCGGTGAGGTGGACAACGCCCCCGAGGAGTACGACAAGAAGCTCCAGAAGGAAGCCGCGCTGCTCCTCGGGACGGCCGAGAAGGCCGACCCGCGGTTCCGGGTGCTCTCCACCCAGCTCACCGGAAGCACCACCAAGCCGGACAAGCGGAAGACCGAGGACATCGACCTGATCATCGGTGAGGAGTTCACCGAACTGGCGCCCGCCAAGGACGCGGCCAAGGCCATGGCCGCGTTGGCCAGTCCCTCACCGACGCCCTCGCCCTCGTCGACGAGCTGCTGAGCCGGCCGACGAGCAGCGGCCCCGATCAGCCGGCCGTGTGGGGCCCGGCCGGTGACGGCGTCCCTCAGCCGCTGGCGAGGCCGTACATCCGGTCCCCGGCGTCGCCGAGGCCCGGCACGATGTACCCGCGCTCGTCGAGGCGCTCGTCGACCGCCGCGGTCACCACGGTGACCGGCGCGCCCGCCAGCTCCCGCTCCATCAGCTCCACGCCCTCGGGGGCCGCCAGCAGGCAGATGGCCGTGACGTCGTCCGCCCCGCGCGAGATCAGTTCCTGGATCGCCGCGACCAGTGTCCCGCCGGTGGCCAGCATCGGGTCGAGGACGTAGATCTGCCGCCCGGAGAGGTCCTCCGGCATCCGTGAGGCGTAGGTCGAGGCCTGGAGGGTCGCCTCGTTGCGGACCATGCCCAGGAAGCCCACCTGGGCCGTCGGCAGCAGCCGGACCATGCCCTCCAACATGCCCAGACCGGCCCGCAGGATCGGCACCACCAGGGGCCGCGGGTGGGACAGGCGCACCCCGGTCGTGACCGTCACGGGGGTGGTTATCTCCACCTGCTCGATGCGTACGTCCCGGGTGGCCTCGTAGGCGAGCAGGGTGACCAGCTCGTCGGCGAGCCGCCGGAAGGTGGGGGAGTCGGTGCGCTCGTCCCGCAGCGTGGTGAGCTTGTGCGCGACGAGGGGGTGGTCGACGACGTGGATCCGCATGGCGTCGACAGTAGCGGAGGGGCCGGAGGCGTCCAGGGCTCGGCCCCCGGCTCACGGCAGGCGGCGAGCGGCGGCAGGTCCTCCTCCGGCGCGCGCTTCCGAGGCCGAGTTGGAGACTGGTGGCCGACGCACGGCGGAAGACCTCTCACAGCGGCTCGGTTTCTGCCACGATTCCCAGTGGACGGGACCAGAGGTGACATCCACCACCTCGTCCGGACCCGGCACACGTCTATGACAGTGGGAGAGTCACGGTGTACTTCGCCGCACTGCTCGCGCGCACCGAGGACGGGTGGGAAGCGAGCGACACGGAACTCGACGATGTGGAGACCCTGGCCGACCTGACGGACCTGGCCCGGGGAGCTTCGCTCGACGACGACACGGTGCTGGCCTTCGTCGAGCAGGAGGACGCGTGGTTCGGAATCGTCCGCGTGGACGGGGAGGAGGATCCGCGCATCTACGTCTCCGACGCCGCGGCCGCCGCCCGAAGCTCCTATGGGGAGATCCTGCTCACCGACGAGCTGCTCGGCCGTGAGCCGGACGACCTGGACGTGTTCGTCGACCTCGACGGCACCGAGGAGGGCGAGCCCGAGCGGGACGAGGACGACTCCGCCGGGGAGGCCCCGCCGCCCGGGCCGATCGGGGAGGCCGAACTGCTCGAGGACTTCGGGCTCCCCCGAGAGCGCCTCCTGGTCCTCGAGGAGGACGCGCTGGGCGCCATCGCGGAGGCGCTGGGCTGCGAGGAGACCCTGGAGGCGGTCCGCTGAGCAGCTGAGCACCGCCCGTGGGCCCCTCGGCCGAGCCGGGCAGCGGAGTTGACCGACACTGTCCTCATGGACCGCTCGTCTTCCCCGCCGCCCGGCGCCACCGCCGGCGCACCGCCCGACCCCCTGCGTGACCCGTGGCGCGCCCCGATGCGGCTGGCGCTGGAGGAGGCGGTACGGGCCCCGGAGACGGGCGATGTGCCGGTGGGCGCGGTGGTGCTCGCCGCGGACGGGACGGTGCTCGGCCGGGCCCGGAACGAGCGGGAGGCCGTGGGCGACCCGACGGCGCACGCCGAGGTGCTCGCGCTCCGCGAGGCCGCGCGGTCCCGGGGCGGGTGGCGGTTGTCCGGCTGCACGCTGGTCGTCACCCTGGAGCCGTGCACGATGTGCGCGGGCGCGGCCGTCCTCTCCCGTGTCGACCGGGTGGTCTACGGGGCGGTGGACGAGAAGGCGGGCGCGGCGGGCTCGTTGTGGGACGTTCTGCGGGACCGGAGGCTCAACCACCGGCCGGAGGTGATCCACGGAGTGCTCGCAGAGGAGTGCGCGAGGCCGCTCACCGCCTTCTTCCGGAGGTCGGGCGGCTGCTCGGAAGTCCCGGGAAGCTGAGCGGGAGAACCGGATTTCGGTGCACGGCCCCGGTCCGCTAAGCTCTCTCCCGGTAGCGTGTCCGAGCGGCCGAAGGAGCTCGCCTCGAAAGCGAGTGAGGGGGCAACTCCTCCGTGGGTTCAAATCCCACCGCTACCGCTTCCAGAACGGGCCCCGCCGATCGGCGGGGCCCGTTTCTCGTCATCATGGGCTTCTGCGCCCGAGCCTCGGCCGGGGGCCGGCCGCAGCGGCTCCGGCCGGCCTCCCGGCCCACTCTTCTCGGCAGCCTCCTTGAGCCACGCCCGGAAATAGGATCAACATACTCAGCGGCTCTGTTCTGGAACGGGCCGCTGGATAGACTCGCGCGATCACCGGGCGGGCCAGTTCGGGCAGATGCCGACAGGAAGGCATGAGGAGATGGCGCAGGCGAAGAAGATACTCATATACCTGTTCATCGTCTTCGCGCTGTACACGATCATCACATCGCCCGACCGTGCCGGCGATCTGGTCAGGATGGCGTTCCAGGGGATATCGACCGCCGCGAACGGCCTCGGCGACTTCATGACCCAGATCGTCAACTGACGGCGGCTGAAAACCGCCACCAAGGAGTGCACCGTGATCCGCCACCTGGTCCTGTTCAAGCTCGACGAGGGGGTCGGGCGCGATGAGCCCCGGGTCCTCGCGGGTGTCCGGGCCTTCACCGAACTCGGCGACCGGATCCCGGAGCTGCTCTCCTGGGAGTGCGCCTGGAACATCACGGACCGGCCGATCGCCCACGACTTCGTGATCAACTGCTCGGTGGCCGACCGGAAAGCGCTCCAGCGGTACCTGGACCACCCCGCCCACCAGGCCGGAGTGGCGCTCTGGCGGGAGTTCGCCAGCTGGGTGATCGCCGACTACGAGTTCTGAGCACCACTTCCGGCCACCGGAGCCCTCCAGGTCCGTCCCCCCATGGGAACCCCGCCCAACTCTGTCCGCCAACACGGCATTATGCGGTGCTTGCACAGCAGTCGCCTACCTTGTGATGCTATGACCGCTTTTGCCGGATGCGTGGCCAGCGAAAGGGGTGCCATGACCGCATCGGCCCATACGGCGCCCACTACGCCCTTCCAGGGGAGCACCGCCCGGAAACCCAGGGAGAACCGGGGAGCCGACACCCGGGCGCTCACCCAGGTCCTCTTCAAGGAGCTCTCCGCACTGGAGCCGGGCACCGCCGAGCACCGGCGCGTGCGCACCGCGCTGATCGAGGCGAACCTGCCCCTGGTGCGCTACGCCGCGGCCCGCTTCCGCAGCCGCAACGAGCCGATGGAAGACGTGGTCCAGGTCGGCACCATCGGCCTCATCAACGCGATCGACCGCTTCGACCCCGAACGCGGCGTGCAGTTCCCGACGTTCGCCATGCCGACCGTCGTCGGCGAGATCAAACGTTACTTCCGGGACAACGTCCGCACCGTTCACGTGCCGCGCCGACTCCACGAGCTGTGGGTTCAGGTCAACGGCGCCACCGAGGACCTGACCGTCCAGCACGGCCGCACACCGACCACCGCGGAGATCGCCGGACGGCTGCGGATCCCCGAAGAGGACGTGCTCGCCTGCATCGAAGCCGGCCGGTCCTACCACGCCACGTCACTGGAGGCGGCCCAGGAGGGCGACGGGCTGCCCGGCCTGGTCGACCGGCTCGGGTACGAGGACCCGGCGCTGACCGGTGTGGAACACCGCGACCTGGTCCGCCACCTCCTGGTGCAGCTCCCCGAACGGGAGCAGCGCATCCTGCTGTTGCGCTACTACAGCAACCTGACGCAGTCTCAGATCAGCGCGGAGCTCGGGGTATCCCAGATGCACGTCTCCCGACTGCTGTCCCGGAGCTTCGCCCGGCTGAGGTCCGCAAACAAAATCGACACCTAACCAGTACGAGGGACACTTCCTGCACAGATATGTCGACTTGGCGCTACAGCGCGTTGCCGACATGTGACATTCTGCTGGAACCGCGTTTGCCGCGCCGCCGCCTCCGGTATCTCAGGTGGAGGCTGGTGTTCCTCGGTTCCGGGTTCCGTCCGGGGAGCGCGCAGCGACCCGTCCGCGACCTCAAGGGGGTGGCATGTCCGTAGAACTGGGCAGCTCGAAGGTGCTCACCACTGACGCACCACAGGCGTTCGACGACTTCGCAGCCATCGACACCCGCACCCTGTCCCGCTCCCTGTTCCAGCGGTTGACCACACTCACCACGGACAGTCCGGAGCGGACGTACGTCCGCGACACCCTGATCGAACTGAATTTGCCCCTGGTGCGCTACGCCGCGGCCCGCTTCCGCAGCCGCAACGAGCCGATGGAGGACATCGTCCAGGTCGGCACCATCGGCCTCATCAAGGCGATCGACCGCTTCGACCCCGAACGCGGCGTGGAGTTCCCGACGTTCGCCATGCCGACCGTCGTCGGCGAGATCAAGCGCTTCTTCCGGGACACCAGTTGGTCGGTGCGGGTGCCGCGCCGACTCCAGGAACTGCGACTGGCGCTCACCAAGGCCAGCGACGAGCTGTCCCAGCAGCTCGACCGTTCGCCGACCGTCCCCGAACTCGCGGCCGCGCTGGGGGTCTCGGAGGAGGAGGTCGTCGACGGTCTGGCGGTAGGCAACGCCTACACGGCCAGTTCGCTGGACTCCCCCGCGCTGGAGGAGGACGGCGGCGAGGGCTCACTGGCGGACCGGCTGGGGTACGAGGACGCGGCGCTGGAGGGTGTCGAGTACCGCGAGTCGCTCAAGCCGCTGCTGGCGAAACTGCCGCCGCGGGAACGGCAGATCATCATGCTCCGCTTCTTCGCGAACATGACGCAGTCCCAGATCGGGGAGGAGGTGGGCATCTCCCAGATGCACGTCTCCCGGTTGCTGACCCGCACCCTCGGCCAACTGCGGGAGGGGCTCGTCTCGGACTGAGGGCTCCAGGCCGGCTGAGGACGCCGGCTGGGGGCCACAGGCCCGGAGGCGGACGGAGCCCCGGGAGTGGGTCGCCACAGGTGAGGGGCGCTACGGGGCGCCGGCCACCGGAACCGGCCGGCACACCGCCCCAGGGCACCCCGCCGGAGCCCGCGAGCCCGCCGGGGGCGGGCCCGTCCGGCCTCGTCATTCCTCCGCGCCACCCCGGTACCACCGAGGCGCAGGAGGTCGGTGTGGGGGAAGTGATTCAGTTCATGGAGGGTCGGTAGAGGCGGGCTGGGTCAGCTCAGGGCGAGCCAGGCCACCGCGGCGACCACGAGGACCACGGCGACGACACCGACGATCACTCCGATGCGCGGGCCCGAGGGGGCCGGCGCCGCCGCCTGGCGTTGCGGAGCACCCTCGTCTACGAAGGCGCGGAACATCTGGGTGCTGCCTGCGGGGTCGTTGCCGCCCTGGGGAGCGTGGGGGTTGTTCGTCATGGGGAGCGACCCTAGCGAACCGCCGGGCCGGCCCCCAACCCCCGGGTCCGGACGGAGTGATGGCCGCCTGCCGGTGCCCTCGCGGGGTGTGGCCCCGGGCCCTCCGAGGCACGGCGGGGAGACCCCGCCCGCTTCCCGCCGGAGCGGCCCGGCGCCCGCCGTCCGAGCCGCGCCCGCTGACCGGGAAGGGCCTCGCAGACCCGCCCCCGCCCACCGACCGGACCCGCATATCCCCTGGTGAGGCACTCATCGGCGAGCACCTCACCGCTTTGACCGTCAACGCACCGACCCTTTGTAGAGCCTTTACGGGGGAGAGCCCGGATTCATTTGCCTTCAGCAACCAATGGCTTTTATCGTTGCCCTAAGCAACTTGATCTCCAGGAGTTCCCCCGTGGCCGCTCAGAGTCAGTACGAGGAGTTGGCCCGTCAGCTCAGCGCCATCGGCACTGTGAAACGCGATCTCTCCCGGACCCTCCCGCAGGACTGCCCGGCGGGCTCGACCGCCGTACTCTCCCTGCTCCAGCGCCACGGCGAGATGCGGATCAGCCGACTCGCCGAGCTGCTAGCCGTCGACATGTCGGTGACCAGCAGGCATGTCGCCCACGTCGCTGACCGCGGCTGGATCGACCGGCAGCCCGACCCCCTCGACGGGCGGTCTCGACTGTTGAGTCTCAACAGCGACGGCCAGAAGATGCTGCAGGACATCTCCGAGCGGTACGTGGCAACTCTCGCCGCGACCCTCCGGGAGTGGTCGGACGACGACCTCAGCCAGCTCAACGAGCTGCTGGCCCGCCTGCACAAGAGCTTCGACGACCGCCGGCCACGCGTGGGCGAACCCGGATGCGACAGGACTCGACGACCCGAGTGATGCAAAGGAACCAAATGGCAACGTCCACACCCGCCGGAGTGCGGGGGGACGCGGGATCCGGCGACACCGCCGGCCACGCCGCACCCATGTCCCACCGACAGATCATCGAGGCACTCTCCGGGCTGCTGCTCGGCATGTTCGTGGCGATCCTCTCGTCCACGATCGTCTCCAACGCCCTCCCCCAGATCATCGCGGACCTCGGTGGCGGACAGAGCGCGTACACCTGGGTGGTGACCGCCTCACTGCTCTCCATGACGGCGACGACCCCGCTCTGGGGCAAGCTCGCCGACCTCACCAGCAAGAAGGTGCTGGTGCAGCTGTCGCTGGTCATCTTCGTACTGGCCTCGGCCGGGGCGGGCCTGGCGCACAGCCCGGCAATGCTGATCACCTTCCGCGCCATCCAGGGCCTGGGCATGGGCGGACTCACCGCGCTGACCCAGGTGGTCATCGCCGCCATGATCCCGCCGCGGCAGCGCGGCCGCTACAGCGGCTACCTGGGCGCGACCTTCGCGGTCGCCACCGTCGGCGGCCCGCTCCTGGGCGGGGTCATCACCGACACCTCCTGGCTGGGCTGGCGCTGGTGCTTCTACGTCGGCGTGCCCTTCGCGATCATCGCGCTGATCGTGCTGCAGAAGACCCTCAAACTGCCGGTCCTCAAGCGCGAGGTGAAGGTCGACTGGGCCGGCGCCTTCTTCATCTCGGCCGCCGCCTCGCTGCTGCTCATCTGGGTCTCCCTGGCGGGCGACCAGTACGCCTGGAACTCCTGGCAGACCTACACCATGGTCGGCGGCTCGCTGCTGCTGGGCCTGCTCTTCGTGTGGGTCGAGTCCAAGGCCAGCCAGCCGATCATCCCGCTCCGGCTCTTCCGTAACCGGACGATCACCCTCACCTCGCTGGCCAGCCTCTTCGTCGGCGTCGCCATGTTCGGCGCGACAGTCTTCCTCAGCCAGTACTTCCAGCTGGCGCGCGGTAAGAGCCCGACGATGTCCGGGCTGATGACCATCCCGATGGTGGCGGGACTCTTCCTCTCCTCCACCGGTTCGGGTCTCATCATCACCAAGACCGGCCGCTGGAAGCGCTGGCTGGTCTCCGGTTCGCTGCTGCTCACCGCAGGCCTAGGACTGCTCGGCACCATGCGCCACGACACCGAGTACTGGCGCATCGGCACCTTCATGGCCCTGGTCGGCCTGGGCGTCGGCATGATGATGCAGAACCTCGTGCTCGCCACCCAGAACCAGGTGGAGCCGGAGGACCTCGGGTCCGCCAGTTCCGTGGTCGCCTTCTTCCGCTCACTGGGCGGTGCGATCGGGGTCTCCGCCCTCGGCGCGGTCCTCGGCACCCGCATCCCGGAGTACATCAAGGACGGTCTGCCCGCCCTCGGCCCCGAGGTCGCGGCGAAGGTCGCCAAGATGGGCGACACCGGCACCATCCCGAACGTGCGCGAACTACCGGAACCGATCCGGTCGCTCTTCGAGAGCGCCTACGGGCACGGCATCGCCGACATCTACCTCTACGCCGCCCCCATCGCCCTGCTCGCCGTCCTGCTGGTGCTCTTCATCAAGGAAGTCCCCCTGCGGACCACCAACAGCAGTCAGCAGTCCGCCCCGGACGGCGACACCGCCCGAGAGAGCGCGCCGGTGCCGGCCGCGGCACCGGCGGTCACTGCCGCGGTGCCCAGCCAGAGCAGCACCGGCGAGCACGCGCTGGCTGGCGTCGCGGCCCGCCAGGAGGCGGCCGAGCCGGCCCCGGCGGCCGTCTACGCCTCGGCCGACGGCGGTGGCACGCCCCCCGGCGGCACCGTGCACGGCTTCGTCCGCAACACGGACGGGATCCCGGTGGCCCAGGCCGCCATAACGCTGATCTCGCCCAGCGGTCAGCAACTGGGCCGCTCGGTATCGCACGGCGACGGGGCGTACTCGCTGGACACCCCGGGACCCGGCAGCTACGTGCTGATCGCCTCCGCCGACCGGCACCAGCCGCAGGCCTCCACCGTCGTCGTGGGCGAGCAGCCGCTCGGCTACGACCTGGTGCTCTGCGGAACCGGCGGCTTGGCCGGCACCGTACGGGACGCGGCCGGCGGGCAGCCGGTGGTGGACGCACTGGTCGTCGTCACCGACGACCGGGGCGAGGTCCTCGCCACCGGCAGGACCGCGGAGAACGGCAGGTTCGCCTTCGCCGAGCTGATCCCCGGCTCCTTCACCATCGCCGTCAACGCCGTCAACCACCGTCCGCTGGCCATGCCCGTGGAGATCAGCGGCCAGGGTGTGACCCGGATCGACGTCGAGCTGTTCAGCGGCGCCCTGGTGCAGGGCACCGTGCTGGCCGGGGCCGAGCACCGTCCGCTCCCGGACGCCCGGGTGACCCTGGTCGACGCGGCCGGGAACGTCGTCGCGACCTCCACCACGGGGGACGACGGGGCGTACGCCTTCACCGATCTGGACGCCGGCGACTACACCATCATCGCCAGCGGCTACCCGCCCACCGCCAGCCCGCTGAGCGTCAGCGCCCGCGGCGTGGACGGGTACGACATCGAGCTCGGCCACCCCGGCGAGTAAGCCGTGGACACCTCGCCGGAGAGGACAGGCCGGGGCGGACGGACGTGACAGGAGCAGGAGCGTTATGAGCACCAGTGGCGCGGGGCTGCGGGCCCGGATTCGAACGCAGGACGGTTGGGCGGTGCAGCACGCCATGCTCACCCTCACCGACATGACCGGCTCGCAGGTGCTCCGGGAGGCGGCCGGAGAGGACGGCACGGTACGCACCGACACACCGCTGCCGGCCGGCTTCTACACGGTGATCGCCACCGCGGTGGGCTACGCGCCCGCCGCCTCCACGGCGCTCGTCTCTGCCTCCGGCCGGGTCGACATAGGCACCGTGGTGCTCTCCCGGCAGAGTGGTCTTGAGCTCCCCCCGCCCGGGGTCTGGACCCTCGACCCGGCCCACTCGACGGTCGCCGCGGTCGCCCAGCACCTGGGGATCTCCAGCGTGCGCGGCTGGTTCAGCGACTTCAGCGGCCGGATAGAGATCGCCCAGGACGTCGAGAAATCCTCCGTGGAGGCGCGTATCAGGGCGGCGAGCATCGACACCGGCAACCGGATGCGCGACGGCCACCTCAGGAGCCGGGACTTCATGGACGTCGAGCGCTACCCCGAGATCGGCTACCGGAGCACCGGCCTCTCCCCGGCCGGACCCGACCACTGGACCGTGCACGGGGTGCTGTCACTGCACGGGGTCGTACGGGAGGTGGACCTCGACCTCACCTACCTGGGGACCGGCCCCGACCCCTGGGGCGGCGTCCGGGCCGCCTTCCGAGCCACCACCGAGTTGCAGCGCGCGGACTTCGCGATGAACTACAACCAGGTGGTCGCGGCCGGGATCGCGGCGATCGGCACCACGCTCAAGGTGGAGATCGACATCCAGGCGGTCCAGGGCGAGAAGCTGCCCTCGGCCTGACGGCGGCTTCGGGCCCCGGATGGCGGACGTCCCGGAATGCCCGCGGACACCCCCCGGTTGTCCGCGGGCATGACCAACCAACACAAGCTCGGGCGTATCGGAGTCTGGAGCGCCGGACTGCGCGCGGAGAGCGCGCAGTCCGGCGTAACGAACGGCGGAGCCGACCGGTCCGCGGAGATCCGGGAGGCCGTGGCCGAGTTGGAGGAACTCGGCTACGGCACCGTGTGGATCGGCGGCAGCCCCTCCCCGTCCCAGGCGGCCACCGTCCTCCAGGCGACCTCCCGGATCACCGTGGCGACCGGCATCCTCAGCATCTGGAACCATCCGGCCGACGAGTTGGCCGCGCGCCACACCGAACTCAACCGCGCCCACGGGGGCCGTTTCCTCCTCGGTCTGGGCGTGAGCCACTCCCGCCTCACGGACCGGTACCACCGCCCCTACACCGCCATGACGGAGTACCTCGACAAGCTCGACACGGCCGCTGCCCCCGTCCCGCCCGGTGAGCGGGTACTGGCCGCGCTCGGCCCCAGGATGCTGCGGCTCGCCCGCGACCGGGCGGCGGGGGCCCACCCGTACCTGGTCACCGCCGAGCACACCGCCCAGGCCCGAGCGCTCCTCGGTCCGGACGCACTGCTCGCCCCGGAGTTCAAGGTCGTCCTCGACCAGGACCCCGATCGGGCCCGGAGCACGGCGCGCGCCTACCTCGGCGGCTACCTGTCGCTGCCGAACTACGCCAACAACCTGCTGCGGCTGGGCTTCACCGAAGAAGACCTCCGCGAGGGCGGCAGTGACCGGCTGGTGGACTCGCTCTTCGCGCTCGGCGACGAACAAACGATCCGGCGGCACGTCGAGGCCTTCCTCGCAGCCGGCGCCGACCACCTGGCGGTGCAGCTGGTGACCGCGGACCCGACCGGTGCGCTGCCCCGTGAGCAGTGGCGGCTCCTGGCCGACGTACTGCCCCTCACCGGCTGAGCGACGCCGGGGACGGCCAGACGGCAGTCTGAGCGACGCACTGGTGTCACCCGCTGATGTCAGAGGCCCCCTGCGGATTCCGCAGGGGGCCTCTGAGCTGTGCGCGCTCGGCAGGATTCGAACCTGCAACCTTCTGATCCGTAGTCAGATGCTCTATCCGTTAAGCTACGAGCGCTCGCGTTCCGGTGGGCTTTTCTGATCTCGCCGGTCGCTGTTGCGGGAACAACATTACATGACCCGCAGCCCGAGGCGAAATCGATTGAGCGGACACCCTCTGAGCTGGAAAAACCGCCTGACCAGCGGCGGAGACGGCGAAAGCCCCGGCCGGTCGGCCGGGGCTTCGTGATCAAGAAGATCAAGCGGAGGCTGAGGGATTTGAACCCTCGATCAGGGGGTTACCCCGAAACCGCATTAGCAGTGCGGCGCCATAGACCAGACTAGGCGAAGCCTCCTCCACCACCGCGCGGACGCGGTGTGGTGTGTGCAGATGATGGCACAGTCTTGCGGGTGGCCACCACTCGCGCCCCACGGTACTAGGCGCCCGGCCGACGGGGCAAAGCTGGATCACGTTCGGCGCCCGCTCCGGGGCCCGGCACCGGCACCCGTTCACGGAACCCGGCCGCCGAACCCGGCGGTCGGTGACCGCGATCAGGGGAACCTGCTGCTCCGCATGGTCTCGGAGCTCTTGCGCAACGCCTGGCCCTCGGGCGCGTTAGTAGAGCGAAGGTCTCTTTCCGTCAGCAATCACCGCAGACCTTCCCGAGCCGCACCCGTCCCGCCGATCCACAGCCCGTACGTACGCCCCCTGCGCAGACCAGGAGTCCCGATGCCGTTCCGCCGCCTCGCCGTCGCCGCCCTCTCCACCGGCCTGCTGGCCGTTCCGCTCGCCGTCGCCACCCCCGTGGCGTCCGCCGCCCCGGCGGCTCCCTCGGACTCGCGGCCGCTGCCCGTGCAGGCGGCCAAGGACGACCGGCTCACCCTCACCATCAGCAGCAGCGGGAACCGGGCGCTGGACGGCACCTCCACCCTCGACTGCCACCCCCACGGCGGCAACCACCAGGCCGCCAGGGCCGCCTGCGACCGGCTGGACGCGCTGACCCGGTGGGGGAAGGACCCGTTCGCCCCCGTCGATCCCGACGCCAGGTGCACGATGATCTACGGCGGCCCGGTCACCGCCAGGCTGACCGGCGTCTGGGCCGGCCGGCCGGTGGACGCCCGGTTCTCCCGCAGCGACGGCTGCGAGATCGCGCGCTGGGACAACCTGCGCCCGCTCCTCCCGGACACCGTCGGCTGACCCGTCGGTCGGACGTTCCGGCGGAAGCCGCGTCCTGGCGGTCTCCGCACCGGCCCCGTCACCCTCCGGCACCGACCGTCACCCTGATCCACTCCAACTCCACCCTCGCCCGCGCCGACACGAACCGTAGACTCCTCTCCTAGTGACAGGCCCCGGTAGGCGAGGCAAGATGACCCAGGCCGTCGGCAACACGCAGTAACCGCCCGCGGTAGCCCAAGGAGGAGCGTCGTCGTGAGCAGCAGGCCATCTCGAGGCGCTGCTCGCCTTGCCGCCATACTCGACGCCCTGCCCGACGCACTGCTGCTGGTGAACTGCAACGGCACGGTCGTCAACGCCAACACCATCGCCCTGGAGACCTTCGAGTCCCCCGGTACCGGCCTCGTCGGACGCGGCCTGCTCGACCTGCTCCCGTCGTTCGACTCCAACCGGATCCCCGGCTCCATGCGTCGGCCGGACGACGACGTGGGCGGCCGCACCAAACCGACCCGGATGGTCGCCAGGAGGACGGACGGCTCCGAGTTCCTCGTCGAGGTCACCAGCGCCAACCTGGAGGACGGACGGACCACGTACGAGTCGGCCTTCGAGGCCGCCTACGCCGACCACGGCGGCAACAGCTACACGGGTAACGAACTGCTGATGCTGGTCGTCCGGGACCTGACCGGCACCGTCGACACCGAGGCCGAACTGGCCCGCCAGCAGCGGCAGACCGAGATGATCCTCCGCGCCGCCGCCGAGGGCGTGATCGGGGTGGACACCGACGGCAAGGTCGTCCTCGTCAACCCGGCGGCCGCCCAGATCCTGGGTTACCGCGCCAGCGACCTGGGCGGTAGGGAGCTGCACACCCTGATCTACCACTCCCGTCCGGACGGCTCCGCCCTCCCGTACGAGGAGACCTCGCTCGCCGACAGCCTCCGCTCCGGCCGCAAGCACCGGGTGCGCGGCCAGGTGCTGTGGACCAAGAGCGGTCAGCCCGTCCCGGTGGATCTGACGACCGCACCCGTGCGGGACGGAGACCAGCTCGTCGGGGCGGTGATGACCTTCACCGACCGGCGGAAGTACGACTCGCTCGCCGCCCGCCACGCCCAACTGGTGGCGATGCTCGACCAGTCGCTGAGCGGTCCGCTGGCCGAGCTCCGCGGAGAGCTGACGAACCTCGCGGCCGACCCGGCGGGCCAGCTGTGGCCGGAGGCCAACCAAGTCCTGCACCATCTCGCGGCCGGGTACGCCCGGATGTCCACCCTCATGGAGAACGTGCTCGGCTACCAGCGCCTCGACGCCGGGCAGGAGCATCTGGTGCTGCGCCGGGTGTCGCTGGAGGCGGTCGTGGCGGAGGCCGTGGAGGCGGCCGTCGAGCTGATCGGCCCCGGTCGGGCGCAGTTCGCCGTGCACGCTCCGCCGATCGAGGCGGAGGTGGATCCCGAGCGGTTCGCCACGGCTCTGGCACATCTGATCGCCGATGTGGCGGGGGTGGACGCGACGGGGAACGCTCCGGCCGGTGCCGGCGCGGGGGACTCCACGATCGTGGTGGCGGCGGCCAAGCGCGGCGAGGTGGTGCGGATCGAGGTGCGGGGACCGTACCCCGGAGGCGATCCGGTGCACGAGCCGATCGTCCGCGGCATCGTGCGGCGGCACGGCGGAGTGCTCCAGACCCACGAGATGCCCGGCGGCGGCGGAAGTTCGTACGTGCTGGAGGTACCGCTGGCCGGCGAGGGTGGAGTGGCCGAGCCGGGACCGAGCGCCGCGGCCGCGTCCTCGGCTCCGGCCCTGCCGGCCCGGAGGACCCCCGGCCGGGCGGGGCCCGCGCCGGCCGCCAACGAGGACACCGGAGCCGGCGGCCCGCAGGCGGCGGTGGCGGGCCAGGACGACAGCATGGGCGGCACCATGGGGGGCTTCCCCATGCCGGGCGGCTCCCACGGCCCGACCCCGAACCTCCCGGACTCGAACGGACTCGCCTCGAACGGCCCGGCCACGGAAGCCCCGCCCCAGGGCGGCGCGGGGGCCGCCGCCGCTCCCTCGCCGGGTACTCCCCGGGACATGACCGCGGCACACGCCCCGGCGCAGCTCCCGCCCGCAACCCGGCCCCCTGCCCCGCCCGCTCCGGAGCAGCACACACCCGTCCCGGAGCAGTCCGCACCGCGGCGGCGCCGGGCCCGGCCGGCCGCCCGGCCGGAGAGCGAGGGGCGCAGCGCACTGGTCGATCCACGCACCGCGGGCGCCGGGGCTCCCCGGTCGGCTGACGGCGAGTCAGGCCAGTGGCCGGCCGGCGTCCCGGGGCACCCGGTGGACGGTGCGGCGGCTTCTCCCGGGATCGAACCGAAGCCCACCGGACGGCGCCGGGGCCGACCGAGCCCCGCCGAGCAGGAGCTTCCGCCCGGTGCCTACGGCGCGGAGGCTGCCGCACCCCAGCCGCCCTCCGGCCGCCGGGCCAGGCGGGAACAGGAACCGGAACAACCGCACCGTGCCGAGCTGCCCCCGGGCGCCGCTCCCTGGCAGCAGAACGGAGGAGGCCAGCCTCCGGCCCCGGGCCAGGAGCCCCCGCAGGGCGGCGAGGCGGTGCCGGAGCAGGCGCCCCGGGGCCGCCGTCGCCGGGTGCCCGAGGAGGGCGTACCGGCCGCTGACAACGCGCCCGTCCCGGCTGCCGTACCCCGGCAGCAGGACGGTGCGGCCGCACAGAACCCCTATGCCGGGGCCGACCCCGGCGCGGCCCACTCGTCGTCCGGCCAGCCGAGCGGCCGACGTGCTCGACGGGCCCTGGCCGAGGGCCACGAGAAGTCGATCCCCGCACAGGCCGGGCCGGTCGACGCGGGGGGCCCGCGCCAGCCGTTCGCCCTTCCGCCCGCCGCGGCCGACCAGGTCCCCCCGTCGGCCGCCCCGGACGGCCACCCCCGCACCGCGACGGCCGGCCCGCCGGAGGGACCGGCACACCCGGCGCCGTACGAGCAGCACCCGCAGCACGCCCAGGACACCGGCGCGGAGCCCCGCCACACCCCTCCCACGGCGCATCCGCTGCCGGGTGGGGGGCCGCAGCCGCTCCCCGTCCGTCCCCGGCCGGAAGGGCGTCCGGCGGCCCCACCGGATGGCTACGACGGTGACACCCAGTCCCGCGCGATCAGTGTCCGCACCCTCGGGCAGGGCGTGCCGTTCGCCCAGCAGATCGCGGACCGCGCGCAGTCGCACCCGGCGCCACCGCACCGCGCCACGCACACCGCCCAACCCAACCCCGCGCAACAGCACCCGGCCCAGCCGCCCGCCCCACCATCCACGGCACCGGCCCGGCAGCCGCACCACCCGCCCCAGCAGCCGCAGTTCCAGTCGGCGCCACCGCCGCCACCGGCACAGTCGCCGGCCGGCAACCCGGCCGGTCCGCCCGGGCGGCGGCGGAAGCTGGCGACCCCGCCGGCCGGTGACGCGCGCGAGACCACGACTCAGTCCCCCGCCGCCCCGGCCGCCGGTCAGCAGCCACCCACCAGCCCGCCGCCGCGGCTGATGGACGCCGGCAACGACGGCCGGGCCTACGCCATCCAGGCCCCCGTGGACGGCGCGGAGGGACCGGAGCACCTGGACGGGCCGAACGGCGCGGTGGACGTCACCGACTCCCAGAGCCGCCCCCCGCTCGACGCCGAACTCCCGCCGGAGCCGCTGGACAATCCGCGGCGGCTGCTCGTCTGGCCGGCCCCGGACGTCTCCACCCAGCAGGTGCTCAGCGACCGCGGCTACCGACCGGTGATCGTGAACTCCCGGGAGGAGGTCGACGCGCAGATCGCCGCCTATCCCGCGGCCCTCTTCGTGGACCCGCTCACCGGGCCGATCACCCGTACCGCGCTCCAGTCGCTCCGCAGCGCCGCCGTGGCGGCCGAGGTGCCCGTACTGGTGACCGCGGGCCTCGGCCAGGCCACCCGGGAGACCGCCTACGGCGCCGACCCCGCCGTGTTGCTGAAGGCGCTCGCCCCGCGCGACAGCGAGCAGCACCCGCCCCGGGTACTGCTGATCGAGGAGAACGAGGCGATCGCCGGCGCCCTGGTCGCCACCCTCGAACGGCGCGGCATCCAGGCCGGGCACGCGGCCACCGACGCCGACGCGGTCGCCCTCGCCACCCGGATGCGGCCCAACCTGGTGGTGATGGACCTGTTCCAGGTACGTCGCCGGCAGGCCGGGATCGTCGACTGGCTACGGGCCAACGGACTGCTCAGCCGGACCCCGCTGGTCGTCTACACCGCCTCCGAGATGGACCCCGCCCAGTTGCCGCGGCTGGCCTCGGGCGAGACCGTCCTCTTCCTCGCGGAGCGGTCGACCAGCGAGGAGGTGCAGGTCCGGATCGTCGACCTGCTCGCGAAGATCGGCGCCAGCTGAGGCTGGTCCCAGCGCTGTCCGGGCCCAGCGCCGGCCGGGTTCGGGCGCCCGCCGGTGCCGCTCAGCGCTCCGCGTCCCGCGGTGGCCGGTCCACCACCAGCAGGCCCTCGGCGTACCGACCGCGCAGCACCTTCTTGTCGAACTTGCCGACACTGGTCTTGGGCACCGAATCGATGGCCGCCCACCGCTCCGGCACCTGCCAGTCGGCCACCCGCTCGGCCAGGAACGACCGCAGGACCGCGAAGTCGACCGTCGCACCGTCCTTCAGGACCACGGCTGCCAGCGGGCGTTCACCCCACTTCTCGTCCGGGACCGCGATGACCGCGGCCTCGGCCACCTCCGGGTGGGCCATCAGGTGGTTCTCCAGCTCCACCGACGAGATCCATTCGCCACCGGACTTGATGACGTCCTTGGCCCGGTCGGTGAGGGTGAGGAAACCGTCCGGAGTGATGGTGCCGACATCACCGGTCCGCAGCCAGCCGTCCTCGCTGAACTTGTCCGACGGACGTATCGGCCCGCCTTCCGCACCGCCGTAGTAGGCACCGGCGATCCACGGCCCGCGCACCTCGATCTCGCCGGCGCTCACTCCGTCCCAGGGCAGGAAGTCACCGTCGGGACCGGCCAACCGGGCCTCCACCGAGGCCGGCAGCCGCCCCTGGGTGAGCCGGTAGGGCCAGGCATCCTCCTCGGTCAGCCCGCCGGGAGGACGCGCCACCGAGCCCAGCGGCGAGGTCTCCGTCATGCCCCAGGCGTGCAGGAGCCGCACCCCGTGCCGCTCCTCGAACGCCCGCATCAGGGCGGGCGGGCAGGCCGAACCGCCGATGACGACATCGCGCAGCGACGACATGTCGCGCGGCCGCTCATCGATCTCCGCGAGCAGGCCCTGCCAGATGGTGGGCACGGCGGCTGCAATGGTGGGTCGCTCGCTCTCGATCATCTCCGCCAGCGGAGCGGGCTGGAGGAAGCGGTCCGGCATGAGCAGGGAGGCACCGGTCATGAAGGCGGTGTGCGGCAGCCCCCAGGCGTTCACGTGGAACATCGGGACCACCGGTAGCACGGTGTCCTTCGGGGTCAGCCCGAACGCCTCGACGCTGCTGCCCTGCATCGAGTGCAGGTACATCGAGCGGTGGCTGTAGAGCACCCCCTTCGGGTCGCCGGTGGTGCCGGAGGTGTAGCAGAGCGCGCCGGCCTCCCGCTCGTCGAGTTCCGGCCAGTCGTAGTGCGCCGGACGGTCCGCGATCAGCTCCTCGTAGTCGTGCACCCGAGGCCGGCGGTCGGCGAGCACCGACCGGTCCCCCGGGCCCACCACCACGATGTGCTCCACCGTTCGCAGCCGCGGCAGCAGCGGGGCGAGGAGCGGCAGCAGCGAACCGCTCACCAGCACGACCCGGTCCGCGGCGTGGTTCGCGATCCAGACCAACTGGTCCGCCGGAAGCCGCAGGTTGAGGGTGTGGAGCACGGCCCCCATGGACGGGATGGCGAGATAGGCCTCCACATGCTCCGTGGAGTTCCACATCAGGGTCGCCACCCGCTGATCGCCCACGACCCCGAGTTCGTCGCGGAGCGCGTGGGCCAACCGCCCGGCGCGCTCCCCCACCTCCCGGAAGGACCGCCGCTCCGGCGGGCCGTCCCCCCGCCAGGTGATCACCTGCGAATCACCGTGCACCCGCGCACCGTGGGCCAGGATCCGGCTGACGGTCAGTGGGACGTCCTGCATCGTGCTCAGCACCGTGACCTCCTGGGGGCGAGCGCTCTGCTCGGCGGCGAAGTGCTGCCGATTCTGGGGTCACACCGGCGGTATGTCACTACCCGGGACCGAACCCGGCAGGCGAGCGGGGCGGACGGCCGGCCCTTCGGTGGTCAGCCGCGGGCCAGCACCAGTTCGTCGTCCTCCCGCATCTTGGCCAGAGCCCGGGAGACCGCGCTCTTGACCGTGCCGATCGACACCCCGAGGACCTCCGCGGTCTGCGCCTCGCTCAGGTCCTCGTAGTAGCGCAGGACGACCATGGCCCGCTGGCGGTCAGGCAACCGGAGCACGGCCCGCCACATCGCGTCCCGCAGCACCTGCTGCTCGGCCGGGTCGGGAGCCGGCGTCGTCTCCCCTTCCGGCAGTTCATCGCAGGCGAACTCGTCGATCCTGCGCTTGCGCCACTGGGAGGTGCGGGTGTTCACCAGGGTGCGGCGGACATAGCCGTCGAGCGCCCGGTGGTCCTCGATCCGTTCCCAGGCCAGATACGTCTTGGTCAGCGCGATCTGCAGCAGGTCCTCGGCGTCCCGGGGATCGGCGGTCAGGGAACGGGCGGTGCGCAGCAGCACCTGGCCCCGTGCCCGCACATAGGACGAGAACTGGGTGTCGGATGCGCTCGCGCAGACAGACGTGGTCATGTCCTCAACGCTAGAAGTGCGGTGCACAGGGGTGGATCGGCCGCAGGTGCCGAAGGCCCATCCGTCTCAGGTTGTAGTCATGCGGCGGCCTCCACCTCCTCCGGGGGGAGCGAGGGGGTTTCCGGATCAGGGTCCGCTCGCGCTTCACTCAGGGTCGACGACAAACTCAGTACCGGAGGGGCCGCCGGTCCGAGGGGAGCGGCCCGGCCGGCCAGGACGCTCCCCGGGGTGCCCTCAGTCGGTGACGGCGACGGGCGCGTCGACCAGGTTCCGGTCGATCGACATCGACTGCCCGCCGTAGCCCTCGGTGACGTCTCCCGCGTACTGGTGGATCCTGCGGTGCGGCGTCCAGGCGTCGGCCGGCAGCTCCGGCTCGTCGTCAACGTTGGGCGGAACCTGCCAGCGGGCGAACCAGATGACCTCGGGCAGGTCGGTCACACCCTGCTTGCGGGCGTTCTCCATGTGGCGCACGCCCCAGCCCGCGCTGCTGTAGAACCCCGGCAGGTAACCCTGCCGGGCCACTTCGCTGCTCCAGGCGCGGACGAAGGCCAGGGTGGTGTCGGCGCATCCGCTGTCCCGGTAGTCGTACGCCTCCATGTCCAGGTAGAGCGCGCTGCCCTGCTTGATACCGAGCGCCGCCGCGGACTGCACGGCGTCCATGCCCTCTTCGGCGCCCTCCTCGGCGGGTTTCGCGCCGATGGTGACGTGCTGCTTGTTCTCCGCGAAGACACAGGGTGCCTGGGAGCCCACGTAGATCGGCAGGATCTCCCAGTCGTCACCGCGGACCGCGGTCACCCAGTCCCGGTCGAGGTTGGGCTGCTCCGAGCAGTACCGGCCGCGACCTCCGTAGTAGATCCCCACCGCTCCGTACGGGGACTCCAGCCAGGCGTCCATCGTCGCCAGCGAGGGCGTGTGGCAGGTGTCGAACGCCTGCCCCTGGTAGACCCTGGTGGCGGCCGCCCGGGGTGCGGGCGCCCGCGCGCCGCCGCCTTCCGGGCCGCCGACCCAGTCGCTGTTTCCGCGGTCGGGGGCGTTGAGTACGCCACCGGCTGTCGCGACGGGGGCGGCGAGCACCGGGGTCAGCAGGGCGGCCAGCGCCATGGAGAGTCCCATGGCACAGCGGGTGAACTTCGTTCGTCTTTCCATGGAGGAAGTGAACGGGCGGCCGGTCAGCCGATCCGACCGACACGCGCCGAAGTCCGTCCGGCTCACCCGTCCGCAGCACCCGTCCACAGCACTCGGGCAAGCCCCCGGCAGTCCTGTGCACGCCGGGCGTCCGGGCCGCTCCGACGGCGGTGATCCGGTGGCGTGCTCTTGGCCGACCAGCTGTCAACGCGCGGCTGTGCGACGACACTTCCCGGTGTCGCCGCACAGCCGGTCACCCACGGTCCCCGGTAACGGCCGGGCCGCTCACCACAGCCGGTGGAACGTGATGACGGTCGTATGGTGCGACTGGTCCACCCTGTTCCCGAAGCCGGTCACGTTCGCCGTGCTGTTCTCGTTGGACGCACCGAACCCGGTGGCCAGTTGCTGACTCGTGGTGGAGTTCCCGAAGTTGTCGTCGGCGACACCGCTGCCGACGATGCTCGCGGAGCTCGCGTTCGATCCGCGCCCCGCCCAGGCGCCCGAACCCGTGTCGGCTTGCGCGACCCCGGAGAAGAGGAGCGCCGTCAGCGGCAACGCGGCGACGGTGGCCAGGGCACGGACGGTACGGATGGTTGCCATCTCAGTTCCTCCTGGAGCGGGAATACCGGATTGGACGCCGCGGGCAGTTGGCCGGCTGCCCGCGGCTCGATCAGTACGACGTCGCGGAAGCAGAGTTGCCCATCCCGATGCCGGCAGCCACCCCCAGATGCCGGATTCACGCACAAGCGTGAGGTAGCGCGATTAAACGTCACGGCCCTGGTGATACCGGTCGAGAGCTGACTCTGGCGAAGCCTCTCAAGCCGCACTAGGGCGGAAGCGTTTCACCAACTACCCGTCAGCCGGCGGCTGGACGCCCGGTCGAGCGATCCGACGGAGGATGGCGCTCCGTCACTCTTCCCGCTGTAGAACGCGGAGCCGAATTGACCGGTGACACGGATCCTGGCCCAACTGCCGTTCCAGGCGAAGACTATGCAGGGCGGTGGGTTGAGTCATCTGTTGCGCTGCGGTCAGACGTAAGTCCAGCGCCAGGCGTTCGAGCTGTGGGCGCGCTTGATCCGGGCGCCGCTCGCCGTGGGGTCGGCGGCATGGGAGTGCTGTACGGGTTGGCCATTTTGTGATCACCGCCCGTCCGGTACTCGGCAAAGAGGGTGGTATCGGGTGCACCAGAGCCGACTGGAAGTACGAGGCCAGGGCCACGAGGAGGCACGGCGGCAGAAGCGGTCCGACTGTCAACAGCGCCCGACACCGGTTTGCAGCGCCTCAAGACAGCCTGCGGAACTCTTCGCTGGCCGGACCACCGCAGCGCTACGGCCCGAATGGGGCGTGCCCCCATCACGCCGGAAAACAGGAGAGACACGGCGCCGGCGGACAACGCACACGAGAACGCCCCCGACCAACTTCCCTGGTCGGGGGCCGTCTTCGCTGCTCTCAGCGCGGAGGCGGTGGGATTTGAACCCACGGTGACATCGCTGCCACGACGGTTTTCAAGACCGTTCCCTTAGGCCGCTCGGGCACACCTCCCCGCGCCGCTCCCGCGGGCGGCGGCGCGGGGGTCAGCCTAGCCGGTCGGCTGCGGCCCGTGCTGAGGGCCTTCGCCGGTGCGTCAGCTGTCGCCCTTGCGCTGTCCCAGGGTGACGTCGACCGTGGACTCCTTGCCGCCCCGCTTGTATGTGATCTTGACCTTCTCTTCCGGCTTGTGCGCCCAGATCTCACTGATCAGGGTCGGACCGCTGTCGATGACCGTGTCGTTGAGCTTCGTGATCAGGTCGCCGGGCTTGAGGCCGGCCTGGTCGGCCGGTCCGCCCTTGGTGACCGCGGCGCTGCCGCCTTCCCCGGTGTCGGTGATGCGCGCCCCGTCGGACTGTTCGCGCATGTCGACCTGGACCCCTATCACCGGGTAGATCGGCTCACCCGTCTTGATGAGGTCCTGGGCGACCCGCTTGGCCTGGTTGATGGGGATCGCGAAGCCCAGGCCGATACTGCCCGACTGCTGCTCGCCCATTCCGCCACCGCCGCCGGGCTGGATGGCCGAGTTGATGCCGATGACCGCACCGTCGGCGTTGAGCAGCGGCCCGCCCGAGTTCCCCGGGTTGATCGACGCGTCGGTCTGCAGCGCGCTCATGTAGGAGGCGTTGCTGCCACCGCCGTCGCTGGAGGCGACCGGCCGGTTCTTGGCGCTGACGATCCCGGTGGTCACGGTGCCCGCCAGACCGAACGGCGCGCCGATGGCGATCGTCGTGTCGCCGACCGCCACGTTCTTGTCCGAGTCGGCGAGCGGCAGCGGCTCCAGCTTGGCGCCCGAGGCGTCCTTGAGCTTGATGACGGCTACGTCGTATCCCTCGGCCCGGCCGACGACCTCGGCCGCGTACTTCTTGCCGTCCGAGAAGGTCGCGGTCAGGTTGCCGCCCTGCGCGGCGGAGGCGACCACGTGGTTGTTGGTCAGGATGTGGCCCTGCTTGTCGTAGACGAAGCCGGTGCCGGTGCCGCCGTCTCCGGTCTGCCCCTGCGCCTCGATGGTGACGACGCTGGGCAGGGCCTTCTTGGCGATGCCCGCGACGGACTCCGGTGCCCGGTTCAGCTGCGCGCTGTTGCCGGTGGAGGAGATGGTCGTCGAGCCGCCGTCGTCGCGGTCGGCCGCCCAGAAGCCGACGCCTCCGCCGACGCCGCCGGCGACGAGTGCCGCGACGAGCACCGCCGCGACCACACCGCCCGACTTCCGGCGGGGACCGCCCGGCACCGGCCCGGGACCGCCGCCCCAGCCGCCACCGCCGCCTCCCCAGCCACCGCCCCAGCCGCCGGGACCGCCGGGCTGCGCCGACGGGGGCGGGGGCCAGGTCTCGTGTCCGCCTGACGCCATCGGGGTGGTGGGGGCCGCGCTCTGTGCGGTGTCGCTGGCGGCGGGCGGGGCCTGCCCGCTCGCGGACTCGGTCGCGAAGCCGGCCCCGTCGCCGCTCGCGGCGGCCGGTCCGCCCGGGGCCGCCGGCTGCCCGGCGGGCGGGGGCGGTGGTGCGAGCGGCGGCGTCTCCGCACGGTGCGCGGAGGCTGTGTTCGCTGCGCCGGACGTAGGCGCGCTGTGCGGCGCCCGGGGCGCTGGCGAGGGTTCCGCGGTCGGCGGAACGGTGGCGCCCTCGTTCTCGGTGCTCACAGTTCTCTCCTCAGATGCATGACGTGTCTCGACACACGGCCCGGTTTTCGAGTGTCCGGCATCAAGCTTTTCCCAGCGGCCGTCAGACCACCGTAAGAGGCGCCGGCGCGGCCGGGGCCCGGCCCTTACGCCGGACGAACGGCGCGTTCTCCGCAGCCCGCGGCCGCGGGGCCCTCGGGGGTTGTCGCCCCGCTTCCGGCACCTCGCCGTCACCGCCCTCGTGGCCGGTGGTGGCCGCTGCCACGGACAGTCGGTACCGCCCTGGCGCGGTTCAGCGCAGCGCGCCGAGGCGCTGGTCCGGGCGGTGCGCCGCGCGGACGGGCCCGCACGGGCGCCGAGCGGCGTCGGCGTTGGTATCCATCGTGCACGACCTGCCACATCCGGGACCACCGTGCGCGCCGCCGTCGGTGCCCAGTACCGCGAGGCCGCAGGTTCCGGCCGCTCCGCACCGCGGCCGCCTCAGTGCCGCCCAACCCCGTGGACATGGGAAACCGCGCCCGGCTGACCGGTCAGTACCACTCACGGAGCTCGCCCGGGGCCTCGCCCCCCGACGGGTGAACCTCGTCACACGGAAAGCGGCCTTCACCAACGCACGCTCGGCCGTCGCCGCGCCCCGTCCATCGGTCGCCGCCGACCGGGGGAAGCGGAGGCGGGTGGACGGTCACCCACCCGGGCAGTCCACCTCGCCGGTCTCCGAGGCTGTCCACCGACCGGACGGTTCCGAACGGACCCGGGTGGTTTGGCACCATGATGCGGGTGACCACCCCGCGCCCGGCCCACGACCTCGTCGGCGGCCGAACATGATCTCCGTCATCGCCCACCGCGGATCGTCCGAGGACGCCCCCGAGCACACCCTGGCCGCTTACCGGAAGGCCGTCGAGGACGGTGCGGACGCCCTGGAGTGCGACGTCCGGCTCACCGCGGACGGCCATCTGGTCTGCGTCCACGACTGGCGCGTGGACCGTACCTCCAACGGTCACGGTGCCGTTTCGGCGATGGAGCTCTCCGACCTCGCGGCCCTGGACTTCGGCTCGTGGAAGGGGTCGGGGGAGGCCCCGGACTGGGAGTGCAGCTCGGTGCTCACCCTGGAGCGCCTCCTGGAGTTCGTGGTCGACGCCGGCCGGCCGGTGGAGCTGGCGATCGAGACCAAGCATCCGACGCGGTGGCGCGGACAGGTCGAGGAGCGGCTGCTGGAGCTGCTGCGCCGGTTCGGTCTCACCACGCCGGCGCGGCGGTCGGCGGAGGTGAGGGTGATGAGCTTCTCGGCCCGCTCGCTCCAGCGGATGCGGTCGGGTGCGCCGGAGGTTCCGACCGTCTTCCTCATGCAGTTCACACTGGGGCGCTACCGGGACGGCCGGCTTCCGGCCGGGGCCCGGATCGCGGGGCCGAGCGTGCGGATCCTGCGGAACAACCCGGACTACGTCGCCCGGGCGCACCGTCTCGGCCACCGGGTGCACGTCTGGACGGTCGACTCTCCGGCGGATGTGGAGTTCTGCGCCGGGCTCGGCGTGGACGGGATCATCACCAACCGCCCTCGGCAGGTGCTGTCCCAACTGGGGCGAGCGTGACGACCGTCCCGGACCTCTCGACCGGATCGACGCGGGGCGGGCAGCGGGGCGAGGGGACGTCGGGGCGTCCGGAGACGGGCGTTTCCGGCGTTTCGGCGGCGCGGTGGGGGCCGTGGCGGCCTTCACTCGCCCGTCGCGGAGTGCCCTCAGCCGCCGGGAGGTCGCGGTGCCCGCCCCGATCGAAGCGGGCGACCGCTGCGGGGTGTACCGGAGTGCACCGGCGCGTTTGGACACCCGTGCGCCGTGTTGAGTGCGCCACAGGGAGGCGGTTGGCCGGTTTCCGGCGCTCCTGACGAGGGCATCCATCCTCTGGCATGGGGCAGAGGAGGTCTCGGGGGTGGCGTTGGTGGTGGCACGGGAGGTGCCGACCTCGTCCGTCATGGCCGTGCCCCACGGTCCGGCGGGAGCGGGTGAGGCGAGACGCCGAATGCGCGAGGAACTCGGGCGGAGCGGGGTTTCGGAGGCGGTCGTCGAGGACGCGGTGCTCGTTGTCTCGGAGCTGATGAGTAATGCCTGCCGGCACGGCCGGCCGTTGTTCTCGGGCTCCGGCGGCGAGGCCGCGGTACGGGCGGCCTGGCGGATGGACGAATACGGGCGACTGACCGTAGAAGTGACAGACGGGGGCGGTCCGACCCGACCATTTCCAGCCACCCCGTCGGTGACGGCTCACGGTGGCCGGGGGCTGCGCATCATCACCTCGCTCACCGAGCGCTGGGGTGTGCAGGACGAGTCGGACGGCAGCGTCACGGTCTGGGCACGGCTCACGGGGGAACCGCAGGACGACGGCTGCACCGAGCGCGCCGGTGCCCGGCGTCTGCGACCGGTGCCGCGGCTGCCCGGCCTGGGCCTGGACGGGCTCCTCGACGGCCTGCACTGACCTGGCCCGGTGAACCAGCACTGACCTGGCCCGGTGAACCATTAGGGTCGACACACCCCAAGGGCCCCCGCAGCTCGGCGTCCCAGCGGCGGTGCGACGTACCGGTGATGCCGGCCGGCGCGCGCCTCCGGTGACCGCGCGGCTGGGAGGGCCCCAGGGTTCTCACATGCGGGAGGGCCTCGGGTGGGTCTCCGTGGAGCTTCCGCCATAGCCGCCGAAACTGGGAGAAGTACACGTCATGGCCAAGAAGCGCGTTCACTCCGGCGCTGGGAAGAAGTCCTCGGGGCGGAGCCGGACCGGCTCCCCGGCAGCTGGCACAGACGCCGCTTACCCGGTGGTCGGCGCGCGGGAACCGTGCCCCTGCGGCTCGGGCCGCCGCTACAAGGCCTGCCACGGGCGGGCCGCCGCGCAAGCCGTCACCGAGCTGGTCCGGCGCCCCTTCGAGGGCCTGCCCGGGGAGTGCGACTGGGTGGCGCTGCGCGAGCTGGTGCCCGCGGCGACGGTGGAGCTGAGCCTCCGCGACGGGCTGCCGGAGGGGGTGCCCTCGGTGACGCTCGCGACCGTGCTGCCCATGGCCTGGCCCGCGCTCCGCCGGGACGACGGTGCCGTGCTCCTCGCCCTGCAGAACGACACCGCCTCCGGGGATCTCAGCCGGGACCTGGCGGACGTGCTGCTCCGCGCGCTGTCGGCGGAGCCCGGTTCGCCGGTGGCCGGGGAGCGGGCGGCGGCCGACGGTCAGCGCCTGCAGGACGTCCTCGCCCCCGAGGCGGGGTTCACCCCGGTGATCCACAGTGGGTTCGAGTTCTGGCTGGACGACGCCGCCAACTCCACACCCGAGGTGGCGGCCTCGCTGGAGCGCGCCAACGAGGCGGCGATCCCGACCGCGCGGCTCTCCGGTGTGGAGGCCGCGTACTGGTGCCGCACCCCCGAGCGGAACCACCTGCGCTGGGTGATGCCGCACCCGGAGGAGGAGTTGCTGGACGCGCTGGCGCGGCTGCACGCCGCCGGGGCCTCATCGCTGGGGGAGGGGACCCGGTTGGTCGGTTCTTTCCGGGCGCACGGGCTGATGGTCCCGGTGTGGGATCTGCCGAGCGAAATGGACTCGGAGGATGTCGAGAAGCCTGCGGCCGGCTTCGCCGAGCGCCTCGCCGAGGCAATTTCCTCGGACATCCCGCTCTCCGCGGAGGAGCGGCGGGCCCGTAGTGGTCTCACACACCGCCAGGTCACTCTCAACTGAACCTTTGACCTGCACCGCTCTTCCCGAGCGACTGTTGAGTGACTCCTGTCACAGGATTCTCGGAAGTCCCACGGTGAGCGGTAAAAGAGCGATCGGAAATCGGGGATCGAATTTGCGAACCGCCGATCTCTTGTTACGGTTCTAGGAGCCCGGTCGCTGGTGCATCCCCCGTCGCCAGCGACCGGGCGCCGCTATATCCGGACGCGGTACGCATTGCCGCACCGCACATCGCCCCGGGGCCACGGCTCAGGCCCGCACCGCTCCGCGTTGCCCCGCCCCACCGCTCCGGAGCGCCAGCCATCCCGTCCGGGGGGAGAGCCCTCCCGCTCAGTACGGGAGCCGGCTGCCGCCGCCCGGGGTGCCGGTGCTGGCCTTCACGACGGCGTCGACGACCGCCTCCACATCGGGCAGCCAGGGGGCCGCCGACCCCGGAAGCGGTGCCCGCTCCCACCGCACCTGGCCGGCGCCGGTACGCGAGGGAGGCAGCGCCAGGTAGCCGCCCTCGCCGTGGAAGCGGAGTACGGCGGGCACCCAGTCCTGGCTGTGCAGGAGCTCCCCCAACTGCTCGAGCGAGTACGGCGCCACCAGCAGCGCCCACCGGGTCGGAGCGGCGACCACCGGGCCGATCCGCACCCCCCGCAGATCGAGCTCGGCCAACGCCCGGGCCGCGGCGACGGCGGGCAGGCTCACCGCGCAGGGCGCCCGCCCTCCGGTGGCCAGGATCATCGGGGCGGTGGGCCGGTTCGACCACCACCAGCGGACCATCCGGGCGTCCGTGGTGGCCGCCAGCAGCTCCGGGTCGTGCGGGTGCGCACCGGGCACCGCGCAGTCCGGGCGGAGGCAGCCGCACCGGTCGGCGCGGTCGCCGTCGGGCACGAGCCCGATCCCGGGGAGCACCGGCCACCCCCACTCGGTGGCGCAGGTGAGCGCCGCTCCGGGGACGGGCGAACTCCCGCCGCGCCTGCGCCTGAGTTTGAGCAGGAGCCTGCGTCGCCTTCCGAGGATCTCGCGCATGAGCGCTCGTTCCTTTCCGTTGAACGCCAAGGGCCGTATCCATCACAGAGTTCTGCGATGCGGACTACCGGGACTGCTGGTGTTACTGGCACTGCGTGCTGCCCACGGGAGCCGGTTCAACCGTTGCCAACAGGCCGGTCACGGTCTCCGTACGTACGTTCAGGGCATCTTCTCGGGCCGAGCGTGGAACGCGGCGCGGGGTGGCACTCGCCTGGCGCTTGCCCTCCCGTGCGATTCCCGGAAGGCCGGCACCGGGGGCCTCAGGCCCACTGCCGGCTCCTCCCGGGGGTGGCGAGCGGCCGTCGTCGGCTTAGACGCTGCTCTCCGCCGTCGGGTTCCCGCCGTCTTCCGTTCCCACCGTGACCGCTAAGGGTCTGCGCGTGGGTCTTTCTCCGGTCCACCCCGGACGCCGCACGGTCGGTACGGGCGCGCTCGGGATGTCCCCATCCGATCGCGAGTCGCCGACCGGTCAATGCTTTCCGGCCAATTTACACCCCCCGGTGGCCGGTGGAGCCCGGGGGCCGCGTATCCACCCCGCGACGGCCTCCGCACCCGGGGTGGCCGGCCGGCTCCGCGATCGAGCCGTGCAGGAGCCGGGAAGGGGATGTGGTGACGGACCGCCTGCGACACGTGCTCCCCGGAAACTGGCCGGAACGCCACCGGTCGGCAGGACACCCGCCGATAATGCGCCGCCATCCCGCCACCCGGCGCCCCGTGGACGGCTCCGGCGCCGCCGCGTCCCGGCGGAGCGGTCACCGCCCGGGGCGGAGGGGTCCCAGCCGCTCCTCCCTTTCGGGGCCGGGTTCGCACAATACGATGGAAGGGGTCCAGTTCGAGGAGGAAGTTGTGACCGAGCAGCAGGCACCGGCCCCGGGAGACGGCGGCCACGGCGGCGACGAACCGCCGATCAAGCAGCGGAAGAACGGCCTGTACCCCGGTGTCTCGGAGGAACTCGCCGACCTGATGAGGAGCGGCTGGGCCGACACCGAGCTGCGCGAGCTGGAGCCGATCGAGCAGGCTCCGAACACCGCCCGCCGCCGGGCCGCGCTCTCCGCCCGTTTCCCCGGTGAGCGGCTGGTCATCCCGGCCGGCAACCTCAAGACGCGCTCCAACGACACGGAGTACTCGTTCCGGGCCGCTACCGAGTACGTCTACCTCACCGGTGACCAGACGCAGGACGGCGTGCTCGTGCTGGAGCCGACGGAGGGCGGCCACGAGGCCGTGCTCTACCTGCTGCCGCGCTCCGACCGGGAGAACGGCGAGTTCTGGCTGGACGGTCAGGGCGAACTGTGGGTCGGCCGCCGCTACAGCCTCGCCGAGGCGGAGCGGCTGTACGGCATCCCCTGCCGCGACGTGCGGAAGGCGGCGGACGAGCTGGGCGCCCTGGACGGCCCGGTGCGGCTGGTGCGGGGCCACGACAGCGGCCTGGAAGAGGCCCTGGCCGGGCGGCTGCAGGCGGAGCGGGACGCCGAACTGAAGGTGTTCCTCAGTGAACTCCGGGTGGTCAAGGACGACTTCGAGGTCGGCGAGCTGCAGAAGGCCGTCGACTCCACGGTCCGCGGTTTCGAGGACGTGGTCCGGGTCCTGGACCGGGCGGAGGCCACCTCCGAGCGGTACATCGAAGGCACCTTCTTCCTCCGCGCCCGGGTGGAGGGCAACGACATCGGCTACGGCTCGATCTGCGCGGCGGGCCCGCACGCCACCACCCTGCACTGGGTGCGGAACGACGGGGCCGTCCGCTCCGGAGAGCTGCTGCTGCTGGACGCCGGTGTGGAGACGCACACGCTCTACACCGCCGACGTGACCCGGACGCTGCCGATCAACGGCCGGTTCGACGCGCTGCAGCGCAAGATCTACGACGCCGTGTACGAGGCTCAGGAGGCGGGCATCGCGGCGGTGCGGCCGGGCGCCAAGTACCTGGACTTCCATCTGGCGGCGCAGCGGGTGCTCGCCGAGAAGCTCGTCGACTGGGGTCTGCTGGAGGGACCGGTCGAGCGGGTGCTCGAGCTGGGGCTGCAGCGCCGCTGGACGCTGCACGGCACCGGTCACATGCTGGGGCTGGACGTGCACGACTGCGCCGTCGCCCGGCGCGAGGTGTACGCCGAGGGAACGCTGGAGCCCGGTATGTGCCTCACGGTCGAGCCGGGACTCTACTTCCAGGCCGACGACCTGACGGTGCCGGAGGAGTACCGCGGGATCGGGGTGCGGATCGAGGACGACATCCTGGTGACCGAGGACGGCAACCGGAACCTCTCGGCCGCGCTGCCGCGCACCGCTGACGAGGTGGAGGCCTGGATGGCGAGCCTGCGGGGCTGACGTCCGGCGGCGGGCGCCGCACGGTGCGGCGCCCGCCGAGCCCCTGTACCGCCGGCGATCCGAACACCGGGTGTGCGCGCGGTCACACTCACGCGTCTTCCCCGCCCCCCGCCGTAGGAGAAAACCGGGCGGAGTGGGATGATGGCGCCGCCATGAGCGTCCCCGTCGCGCCCGTCGGCGCCGATCTCCGACTGCTGAGGGCCGCGGTCTTCGCCGCGGTCTGCGTGGCGCTGTCCGGAATCGGGCACGTGATCGGCTCCTGTGCCGGGGTGCCGCTGTGGACGCTGGGAGCCGGGTTCCTCGTCGTGCTGGCGGTGGCGGTGCCCTGTGCCGGCCGGGAACGCTCCCTCCCCGGTATCAGTATCGGCCTGGCCCTCGCCCAACTGGGCCTGCACTCACTCTTCGGTCTGGGCCAGCACTCCGCCTCGGCGTCCGCCGCCCACTCGGCCGACTCACTGGTCCCGCGAGCCGCGAAGCTGGTCTGCGCGGGTGGGCCGGTGCACCTCACCCCCGAGCAGGCGCGGCAGATCCTCGTCGGTGCCGGCCTCCTGCCCGCCGGCGGGGCGGGCGCCGAGGCCCCGCCGTCGGCCGGTTCCGCCGTCGGCGCGTCCCTGGTCGAGACGCTGCTGCCCTCACTGCCCATGCTCCTGGCGCACCTGCTCGCGGCGCTGCTGCTCGGTCTGGTGCTGCGGCGTGGCGAGTCGGCGTTGTTCCTGCTGCTGCGGCTGCCTGCTAGGGGACTGGTGGACAGCGGGCCGCTGGTCCGGCTGCGGACCGCGCTGGCCCTGGTCCGGCTCCTGGTCGCGGGGCTGGCCGAGCGGTCGTCCGAAGCCACCACCCGCACCCTCGCCGGGGACTGGCGGCGGAAGAACGAGCCGAGCACTCCACTGCTCGCCCACTCGGTGGTCCGGCGCGGACCGCCGGTGTTCACCCTGGCGGCTTGAGACGGCACACCCCCACCCGACCCCGTCGCGGAGGGAGTGGCCGCGCCGCCGCGCGTCGTTCACCCCCTTTTCCGACTGTCTGTGGAGTGTGTCCTTCATGAATCCGTCGCGTCTCCGTCCGGGCCGCCGTCTTCCGCTGCTGGCCGGCGCCGCCGCCGGCACGGTGCTGCTGTTCGCCGGCCCCGCCGCAGCACACGTCACCGTCCAGCCGGGCGAAGCCCAGCAGGGCGGCTACAGCACCATCGCCTTCAAGGTCCCGAACGAACGGGACAACGCCTCCACCGAGAAACTCGAGGTGACCGTCCCCGCCGACCACCCGCTGGCCTCGGTGATGCCGCAGCCGGTGCCGGGCTGGGACGTCGAGACCACCACGTCGAAGCTGGACGAGCCGCTCGAGAGCCACGGCAAGAAGCTCGACGAGGCGGTCACCAAGATCACCTGGACCGCGAAGAAGGACGCGAAGATCGCGCCCGGCACCTTCCAGCAGTTCCCGGTCTCCGTCGGCCAACTCCCGCAGGACGCGGAGCAGATGGTCTTCAAGGCCATCCAGACGTACGACAACGGCGAGGTCGTCCGCTGGATCGAGGAGCCGAAGAAGGACGGTGCGGAGCCGGAGAACCCGGCCCCGGTCCTGAAGCTGACGCCGGCCGCCGAGGAAGGTGCCGCGGCGCCGGACGCCCCGGCCGACGAGACCGAGGACCAGGCAGCCTCGGCCGACGGCGCCGACACCACCGCCCGGGTCCTGGGTGGCGCGGGCATCCTCGTCGGCGCCGCCGGCGTGGTCTTCGGTGTCCTCGCCGGCCGCCGCCGGTCCGCCTGAGTCCGCAATCCCCCAGCCGGACCGGGCCGCCGCCCGGTCCGGCCCCGCCGGGGCGGTTCCCCCGAGCCGCCCCGGCGGGGCGTACCACCCCTCGCGTCCCCAGAACTCCACTCCCAGCAGAAGAGATCCAATGCGCACCACCCCAGGGCACCCGCCCGCCCGCCGTGCCAGACTCGTCCGCCTGGCCGCCGCGCTCGTCGCCGCGGCCGGCCTCACCCTCACCGCCTGCGGCAGCGGCGGCACCGACGACGCCGGCGGAACGGCCGCCGACCCCGCCGCCCAGGACGGCTCCTCGACCGTGCTGGACCAGCCTTTCGAAAAGCCGGACCTGGTGCTCAAGGACACCAGCGGCAAGGAGTACGACCTCATCGAGCGGACCAAGGGCCGGACGGTCCTGCTGTACTTCGGCTACACGCACTGCCCGGACGTCTGCCCGCTGACGATGAGCAACATCGCCATCGCCCGCAAGCAGCTCTCCCCGGCGGAGCGGGAGAAGCTGGACGTGGTCTTCGTCACCTCCGATCCGGCCCGGGACACCCCCGAGCAGCTCGGCGAGTGGCTACGCGGCCAGGACCCCTCGTTCACCGGCCTGACCGGCGACTTCGAGGCCATCGAGGAAGGCGCCCGGTCCGTCGGGATCTACCTGGACAAGCCGAAGAAGGAGAAGGACGGCACCTGGGTCTCCTCCCACGGCACCCAGGTGCTCGCGTTCTCCGCCGAGGACGACAAGGCGCACGTGCTCTACAACAAGGACGCCACCGCCGAGGAGTACGCCGAGGACCTCCCCGAGATCATCTCGGGTGGGACGCCGTGAAGCGGCGCGCCGCGACGGCGCTGGCGGCGGTGGCCGCCCTCGGACTGGCCGGCTGTTCCACCGGCTCCGACCGGCCCGAGCTGGCCGCGAGCGGGGCCTACATACCGCAGCCGGTGACGGCGGAGATGGCGGGCGGTTACGTCGTCATCGAGAACACCGGCGACGGGGCCGACAAGCTGACCCGGGTCACCAGCGACATCAGCGACGAAGTGCAGTTGCACACCACCGAGGGCAACTCCATGCGGCAGGTCGACTCCCTGCCGGTCCCCGCGCACGGAAAGCTGGAGCTGAAGCGCGGCGGCGACCACCTGATGTTCGTGAACCTCAAGCACAAGCCGACCGAGGGCGAGAAGGTCACGGTGGAGTTCCACTTCGCCGAGTCCGACCCGATCTCGCTGGAAGTGCCGGTCGAGGCGACCAACCACAACCCGCCGAACTGAGGGACTGACCGCCATGCCCGTCACCGCTCCCGCATCCAGTGCCGCGCCGGACATCTCCCGTTGGGCCCCGAGGTGCGCCGCGCTGGTGCTGGCGGTGGCGGCGCTGCTCGGCTCCCTGCTCGCCGGGGCGCCGGCGGCCTCCGCGCACGCCGCCCTGACCGGGAGCGACCCGCGGGACGGAGCGGTGGTCGACAGCGCCCCGAAGGAGGTCACCCTGACCTTCTCGGAGAGTGTGGCGCTCTCCGAGGACTCCCTCCGGGTGCTGGATCCCCAGGGGGAGCGGGCCGACACCGGGGAGCCGCGGGCACTGCCGGGCGAGGGCGCGCGGTACGCGGTCAAGTTGGCGCCGGACCTCCCGGACGGCACCTTCACCGTCGCCTGGCAGGTGGTCTCCGCCGACAGCCATCCGGTCTCCGGGGCCTTCACCTTCTCGATCGGGGCACCGTCCGAGACCTCCGTCTCCCTTCCCGCGGCGGGGGCCGGAGGCGGGGTCGTCGGGCTGCTCTACCAGACCGCGCGGTACGTCGCCTACGCCGGTTTCGTGCTGCTCGTCGGCGCGCCCGTCTTCGTGTTGGCCTGCTGGCCCCGTGGGGCGGGGCTGCGGCCGGTGCAGCGGATGGTCTCCCGGGGCTGGGTGGCGCTCGCCGCCGCCAGCATCGTCCTGTTGCTGCTGCGCCCCGCCTACACCGGCTCCGGTCGGCTCTCCGACGTCTTCGACCTGGGCGGGCTGGGGGCCGTGCTGGCGACCAAGCCCGGCACCGCGCTGGTCTGCCGGCTGCTGCTGCTGACCGCGGCGGCGTTCTGCGTCGCCGTCCTCTTCGGGGAGTACGCGCGGGCGGTCGGCGCGAGCGACGGGGAGCGGTCGGCGAAGCAGCGGCGGCTGACCCTCGGTCTCACCGCGGGCGGGACGGTGCTGGCCGTCGGGCTGGCCGCGACCTGGGCGCTGGCCGAGCACGCCTCGGCCGGGCCGCAGCCGCTGGTGGCCATGCCGATGGACGTGCTGCACCTGCTGGCGGTCGCGGCCTGGCTCGGTGGTCTGGCGGCGCTGCTGGTCTCGCTCCGCCAGGCCCGGCCCGCGGTGAGCAGGGCCGCGGTGGCCCGTTTCTCCCGGCTGGCGTTCGGAAGCGTGCTGGTGCTGGTGGTGACCGGGCTCTACCAGAGTTGGCGTCAGGTGGGTTCCTGGGAAGGGCTGACCTCCACCTCCTACGGCCGGCTGCTGCTGGCCAAGGTCGGCCTGGTGGCGGTCATGGTGGGCCTCGCCCGGACGTCCCGGCGCTGGGTGGCGCGGCTGGCCGCCGTTCCGGAGTCGGTGTCCGAGCCGGTCGCCGAGCCGGGGTCAGTGCCGAGGTCCGCCTCGGAGCCGGTGCCCGAGCCGCGGAAGCCGCTCTCCGGAGCGGATGCGGGGGCCGCCGGCGGCGGCCAGGGGAACGCTCCGACGGCTCCCGCGGCCCGAGACCGTACGGCGACCGCCGAGGGTCCGGGCGACGGCCCCGCCGACCCGGTGCGCGAGGCGCAGCTCGCCCGCCAGCGGGCGAGCATGGAGGCCGCCCGCCGCAGACGGGCCCGGGACGCCGACCAGGAGCGGAGCGGACTGCGCCGGTCGGTACTGGCCGAGACCTGCGTGGCCGTCCTGCTGCTGGCCGTCACCACCGTGCTGACCAACACCGAACCGGCCCGCACCGAGCAGGCCGCCCGGTCCGCCGGGGCCACCGCGCCCGCTCCGGACCGCCCGGCATCGGTGGAGATACCCTTTGACACCGGCGGTGAGAACGGCAGCGGACGCGCGCTGGTCGACATCGACCCCGGCCGCACCGGCGCGAACGCCGTCCACCTCCGGCTCGTGGGGGCGGACGACGAACCGCTCGACGCCCCCGAGGTGCGAATGAGCCTCACCCTCGACTCCAAGGAGATCGGCCCGCTGCCCGTGGAGCCCGCCAAGGTCTCCGCCGGCCACTGGAGCGCACAGGGGGTGCGGCTGCCGCTGGCCGGTGACTGGACGGTCTCCCTGACGGTGCGCACCTCCGAGATCGATCAGGTGACCGAGGAAAGAAACGTGAAGATCGCCCCATGACGGACTCCACCACCCCAAGCTCCGCGAACCGCGGCCCCGACCGGGCCGGCCGCGGCTTCTCCCGACGCCGGCTGCTGACCGCGGTGGGCGCCGCCGGCCTCGGCACGGGCGCGGCGGTCGGCGCGGTCGCGGGCGCGGCCGCCCGCGAGGACTCCCCCGCGCTCGCCACGGTGGGCTCCACCTCCGTCGCCTTCCACGGCAGGCACCAGGCCGGCATCACCACCCCGCTGCAGTCCAGCGGCCACCTCATCGCATTCGACCTGGCCCCGGAGACGACCCGGCGGGCGGTGGCGGCGCTGCTCCGCCGCTGGTCGGGCACGGCCGAACGGCTGATGGCCGGCGAGAGCACCGCGGACGACACCTCCGTCGCCCGGGACGCCGGACCGTCCTCACTCACGGTCACCTTCGGTTTCGGCCGGAGCTTCTTCGCCCGCACCGGTCTGGAGAAGCAGCGGCCCGCGGCGCTCGACCCGCTGCCCGACTTCTCCTCCGACGCCCTCGACCCCCAGCGGGGGGAGGGCGACCTGTGGGTGCAGATCGGCGCCGACGACGCGTTGGTCGCCTTCCACGCCCTGCGCGCCGTCCAGAAGGACGCCCGCGGGGTGGCCCGGGTGCGGTGGCAGATGAACGGGTTCAACCGGTCCGCGGGGGCCACGGCGCAGCCCATGACGATGCGGAACCTCATGGGCCAGGTGGACGGCACCAACAACCCCGAGCCGGGGCAGGACGACTTCGAGCAGCGGATCTTCGTGCCGAGCGGCGGCGGGGACCGGCATCCGGCCTGGATGGCCGACGGCTCCTACGTGGTGTTCCGCCGGATCCGGATGCTGCTGGACGACTGGGAGGCCCTCCGGCAGTCCGAGCAGGAACGGGTGATCGGGCGGCGGAAGGCGGACGGCGCGCCGCTGACCGGGGGTTCCGAGACGACCCCGTTGGATCTGGAGAAGACGGACGCCGAGGGCCGGCCGGTGGTCCCGGCCAACGCCCACGCCCGGATCTCGGCGCCCGCGGCCAACGGGGGCGCGGCGATGCTGCGGCGGCCGTTCTCGTACCACGACGGCTTCGATCCGGAGGGCGCGCCCGACGCCGGCCTGCTGTTCATCTGCTGGCAGGCGGACCCGCTGAAGGGGTTCGTGCCGGTGCAGCGGAAGCTGGACCGGGGGGACGCGCTCTCCGCCTTCATCCGGCACGAGGCCAGCGGCCTGTTCGCGGTGCCGGGGGGTTGCGGGCCCGGAGAGTACGTGGGCCAGCGGCTGCTGGAGGGGTGACGGCAGGAACCGGAAAGCCGTCCGGGGGGTGCCCGGCGCCTCGGTATCGTGGCAGGTGACGGGCGCCGGCAGCCTGAAGGCGGCCCGAGGCCGCCGGAAGAGGCGGTTTGGTCCGGATATCACCGGGACACCTGGACAGCACCGGGATAAGGAGCCACGCACGGATGTCGGTCAGCCGCTATACCTACCTCGGGCCTGAGGGCACGTTCACCGAAGCCGCCCTGCGGACACTTCCGGAGGCGGCGACCCGGGAGCTGATCCCCATGGTCTCGGTGCCCGCGGCGCTCGACGCCGTGCGGACGGGGGAGGCTGCCGGGGCTCTCGTCCCGATCGAGAACTCGGTCGAGGGAGGGGTCACGGCGACCCTGGACGAGCTCGCGACCGGTGAGCCCCTGATGATCTACCGCGAGGTGCTGCTGCCGATCGCCTTCGCGCTCCTGGTACGGCCGGGCACCGAACTGGCCGATGTGAAGACGGTGACCGGCCATCCGGTGGCGCAGCCGCAGGTCCGCAAGTGGTTGACGGCGCACCTCCCGGACGCGCAGTGGGAGTCCGCGGCCTCCAACGCCGACGGGGCCCGGCTGGTCCAGGAGGGCCGATACGACGCGGCCTTCGCGGGTGAGTTCGCCGCCGCGACCTACGGCCTGGAGCCGCTGGTCACCGACATCCACGACGCGCAGAACGCGGCGACCAGGTTCGTGCTGGTCGGCCTGCCGGCGCGACCGGCGGCGCGGACCGGCTCGGACAAGACCTCGGTGGTGATCTGGCTGGGGGACGACCACCCGGGAGCGCTGCTGGATCTGCTGCAGGAGTACGCGGCACGGGGCGTCAACATGATGCGCATCGAGTCGCGGCCGACCGGGGCGGGTATCGGCCGCTACTGCTTCTCCATCGACTGCGAGGGCCACATCACCGACCGCCGGGTCGGTGAGGCGCTGATGGGGCTCAAGCGGATCTGCCCGAAGGTCCGCTTCCTCGGTTCCTATCCGCGTGCGGGGGTGGACGCCACCGGGGGCACACCGCTCCGCCCCGGCACCTCGGACAGCGAGTTCTCGGCGGCCTCGGACTGGCTGACCCGCTGCCTGGACGGCCGGGCCTGACCGCCACGACCGGTTTTCGGCCGGGCGGCCGATCCAGCGGGGTCGGTCGCCCGGGCCACGGCGTGACCAGGGCGATCGACCGGTAGCGGACTCCTCCGCCGGCCCAGTCGGGCGGTTTCCCCGCGGTGGAGGCCCGGACAGCGATATACACAGGTCGTCGAGTTATCCACAGGCGTTGTTCAATCCTGGGGATAACTCCACACTGGAATCTGACATACGAGACATTCGGCCCAGCAGGTCATAAGTTCTCCCGGGTCGCCAACGACCTATCCCGTCACCCTATTTCCATTGACCAACCCTTTGAGGGGAGGCAATCCCGCCCGAAAGGGTGGACAGGATGGGGTTTGAGGAAACGTCAAGCATCCCGACCGAACCCATGAACAGAAAATCCAGAGCCTTCCACAGGCCCTACACACAGCCTGTGGATAAACTGCGTCCAGAGGCGTTCCCCTGTGGACAACCGGCGCCAACTAGCCTCGGTCAAGCGGTAGTCGGCCAGCCGGAAACCCGCTGACCGACCCCTATCAGCCAAGCGGCATACTGCGTAGACGAGCTACGCCCAGAGCGCCTCATTCAGGATTGCGGCACCAGTGGCAATTCTCCCATTCCGCCGCTTTTCCACTGTTTTCACCAGAATCCGAAACGGCTCGGACACTCATGCGCGATGTCCGCGGGCACCAGCACCACCGGAACGGTCACCCCCGGCCCCGGGGTCGGAAAACCACCTGGTTCCCACACCGCGATCGGCACTTTCCACCGCCGGGGAGTGGGTCCTGCCCGCGCGCGGGCGCGCACCGGTAACCTTGCTCGCGTGATTGACCTTCGCCTGCTCCGTGAGGACCCCGACCGTGTCCGCGCGTCCCAGCGCGCCCGTGGAGAGGACGTCGCGCTCGTCGACGAGCTCCTCTCGGCCGACGAGCGGCGCAGGTCGTCCGCGGTCCGCTTCGACGAACTCCGAGCGGAGCAGAAGGCGCTCGGCAAGCTGATCCCGAAGGCCGCCGCGGAGGAGAAGGCCGAACTGCTCAAGAAGGCCGCCGAACTCTCCGCCGCGGTCAAGGCCGCCGACGCCGAGCAGGACGAGGCCGCCGAGCAGGCCGGGAGGCTCCTGCGCGAGCTGGGCAACATCGTGCACCCGGACGTCCCCGTCGGCGGTGAGGACGACTTCACCGTCCTGGAGACCATCGGCACGCCGCGGGATTTCGCGGCCGAGGGCTTCGAGCCCCGGGACCACCTGGAGCTCGGCCGGCTGCTCGGTGCGATCGACGTCGAGCGCGGCGCCAAGGTCTCCGGGTCCCGCTTCTACTACCTGACCGGTATCGGGGCGCTGCTCGAACTCGCGCTGGTCAACGCGGCGATCGCCCGCGCCACCGAGGCCGGCTTCACCCCCATGCTCACCCCCGCGCTGGTCAAGCCGCCGGCCATGGAGGGCACCGGCTTCCTCGGCCAGGCCGCCGAGAACGTCTACCACCTGGAGAAGGACGACTACTACCTGGTCGGCACCTCCGAGGTCCCGCTGGCCGCCTACCACATGGACGAGATCCTCCAGGCCGACCAGCTGCCCCTGCGCTACGCCGGCTTCTCGCCCTGCTTCCGCCGGGAGGCCGGCACCTACGGCAAGGACACCCGGGGCATCTTCCGGGTCCACCAGTTCGACAAGGTCGAGATGTTCTCCTACGTCGCGCCGGAGGACTCCGAAGCCGAACACCTGCGGCTGCTGGAGTGGGAGAAGGAGTGGCTGACCGCGCTGGAGCTGCCCTTCCAGGTCATCGACGTGGCCACCGGCGACCTCGGCGCCTCCGCGTCCCGGAAGTACGACTGCGAGGCCTGGATCCCGGCCCAGGGCAGGTACCGGGAGCTGACCTCCGCCTCCAACTGCAACGAGTTCCAGGCCCGGCGGCTGTCGATCCGGATGCGGGACGGCAAGAACGTACGACCGCTCGCCACCCTCAACGGCACCCTGTGCGCCGTACCGCGCACCATCGTCGCGCTGCTGGAGAACCACCAGTTGCCGGACGGCTCGGTCCGGGTGCCGGAATTCCTCCGTCCGTACCTCGGCGGCCGAGAGGTCCTGGAGCCCGAAGCCCGGTGAGCGGCACCTCCGGCACCCTGCCCGGGCGTTACCCGTACCGGCTGATCGCCACCGACCTCGACGGCACCCTGCTCCGCGGCGACGGCGGCGTCTCAGACCGCACCCGCGCCGCGCTGCGGGCGGTGACCGACGCGGGCGCGGTGCACATCATCGTCACCGGACGGCCCGTACCGCTCTCCCGGGCGATCTTCGACCAACTGCGCTACCGGGGGCTGGCCGTCTGCGCCCAGGGCGGCCAGCTGTACGACGCTGGAGAGCACCGGCTGCTGACATCCGTGACGCTCGACCGGCAGGTGGGCGCCCTGGCGATCGAGAAGATCGAGGCGGAGACCGGACCGCTGGCGGTGGCCGCGAGCCGGGACGGGCTGGAGGGCGAGGTCCTCGTCGGACCGGGGTACCGGTTCCGCCACCACGACCTGCCGCACCGGATGTGCGAGGACCCCGACGCGCTGTTCAGCGCACCGCTCAACAAGCTCTACATCCAGCATCCACGGCTGGACGACGACGCCCTCGGTGCCATCGCCCAGTCGGTGGCGGGGCAGATGGTCACCGTCACCATCGCCGGGCCGGGCATCGTCGAACTGCTGCCGCTGGGGCTCACCAAGGCCACCGGCCTCTCCCTCGCCGCCCGCCGGCTGGGGCTCGGCGCGGCCGACACCCTGGCCTTCGGCGACATGCCCAACGACCTGCCGATGTTCGGCTGGGCGCGGCGCGGGGTGGCGATGGCGAACGCGCACAGCGCGCTGAAGGCCGCGGCTGACGAGGTGACCCTCTCCAACGACGAGGACGGCATCGCGGTCGTCCTGGAGCGCCTGCTGGCCTGAGCCGGGGCGGAGTCGAAAACGTGACCGTCCGACCATTCACTCGTTGAGCCCCGTGCGCGGAGGCAACTGGAGTTCGAAGCGTCGAGCGGGTGTGAAGTAGCGGATTGCCGGGCGACAGAACCGGTCATTGAGTCAGCGGGTACGTGAGCAGCCTCTGCTCCTGGTCCCTGGATACGGGCGCTCCCATTCCAAAACCAGCAAGAGTGGAGGGCATCCTCATGCCACCCGAATCCGCACTCCTAGAATCCCGGGCACTGCGGGACAGCGTCGCCGACCGCACCGAGGTCCTCGACAAGGTCAAGGCGCTGACGACACTGCCCGACGGACTGCACCTCACGACGCGGTTGGTCGCCGGCTACTTCGAGGTCCCCGAAAACACGATGCGCCAACTGGTAGCCCGGCATCGTCAGGAGCTGTCCACCAATGGGCTGACCACGCTGCGCGGCCCTGACCTCGAACGTTTTAAGCGTGACACGTTGTCACGCTATAGCGGCTGGGGTTATCCACAGCCCAAGTCGAACCTCACCCTGTTCACCCGGCGGGCGGTGCTCAACGCCGCCATGCTGCTGCGCGACAGCGGGGTCGCACGCCGGGTCCGTACCCACCTCCTGGACTCCGCGGAGCGGGTCCGGGCCCAGGACCTGGCGGGGCACGCTCCGTCCACCGGCTGCGTCTCACTCGAGGAGCTGGTGACGGACACGGCGGCCAAGGCCGCGGAGCGCGTTCTCGCGGGGGCGGTCGGTGCCCGGCTGACCGCTGTCGAGAGCGGCCTGGAGGGTGTGGGGTCGGCGCTGCGCGAGCTCGGCTCGGTGATCGCGCGAGCTTCGGCGCGGATGGACCGGATGGATCGGCGGTTGGAGTCCATCGACCACCGGCTGTCGTTCGTGGACCGGCAGCTGGGCAACACCAGCCAGGTCGTCTGCGCGATGAGCGAGCGGATGGCTCGGATGGACACCGAGCTGCGTGAGCTGCGGGCGGACACCGCCCGGCTGCGGCCCCGACGACCGCAGCGGGGTGGCGGGCGCCGCTGACCCGGGGCCCGGCCCCTCCCGACCGCGGAGGGGGCGGGTCGGGAGCGCACGCGATCCGGTCGCGTGCGCTCCCCCGGCTCGCTACTCCTCGGTGGCGAGGGTGAGTCCGCGGAGCTTCTGGCCCGCGTACCAGGTGGCGGCGGCGGTGACGGCGGTCAGCAGCACGGCCGCCAGCGGAAGCCCGACGTCGGAGCTGACCAGGTCGCCGCCGGCGATCCGCTGGCCGATAGCGAGTCCCCACTGCTGGACGCTGAGTGTCCGGGCACCCGGTACCAGGCTGCCGATGAGGGCCTCCCAGACCAGCGCGTAGACCAGCCCGGCGACCACCGCGTGCCGGGTGACGGTGCCCAGCAGCAGGAAGACGGCGCTGTAGGCCATCGAGGCGACCGCGGCGGAGACCGCGTAGGCGACCGCGATCTGCTGGCCGTTGCCGTTCAGCACGACTCCGGCGACCAGGGTGGGCAGGGCGGCGAAACAGAGGCTGACCCCGAAGGCGACGATCAGCTTGGTGACCACGATCGAGGGGCGCCGGACCGGTTTGGAGAGCAGGTAGACGATCGATCCGTCGTCGATCTCCGGGCCGATCGCCCCGGTGCCGGCGATCACGCCGATCAGCGGAACCATCGTCGCCAGCGCGAAGCCGCTCAGCACACTGCTGGCGATCTGGTCGTCGACGCCGGTCAGCAGCCGCACCGCCACGGCGATGAGCAGCAGCAGGGCGGGCAGGGCGAACAGGATCAGCGCGCGGCGGCGACCGAGCAGACCCCGGTAGGTGAGCCGGGCGACGGTGGTGTTGTACATCGACTTCGGGCTCCTTCTGGAGGCGGTCAGGCCGCTACGAGGTAGGAGAAGACACTTTCCAGCGACTCGTCGGACGGCGAGACCGCCAGCAGCCGGATGCCGTGCCGGCGCGCGATCCGCGGCAGCAGTTCGGTGAAGCGCGGGAAGTCGACCGCCTGGATCCGGAGCGCCTTCTCCTCGGCGTCGATCTCGATGCCGCTGGTGGAGGCGTCCGCGATCAGGGCGGCGGCCAGCGCCCGGTCGTCGCTGGAGCGGACGAGGTAGTGGTGCGGGCGGTCGGTCATCAGCCGGCGGATCTTGCGGAAATCCCCCGAGGCGGCGTGGCGACCGGCCACCACCACCTCGATGTGGCTGGCCAACTGCTCGACCTCCTCCAGGATGTGTGAGGAGAACAGGACCGTGCGGCCCTCCTCCCCCATCCTCCGCAGCAGTTCCATCAGCTGCATGCGCTGCCGCGGGTCCATGCCGTTGAACGGCTCGTCGAGGAGGAGCACGGACGGTTCGTGGACCAGGGCGGAGGCCATCTTCACCCGCTGCCGCATGCCCTTGCTGTAGGTGGAGATCTTCCGGCCCTGGGGCCGCACCATGTCGACGGTGGTCAGCGCCGCCCGGGCCGCGGCCCCCGGATCGGGCAGTCCGTGCAGCTCGGCGTTGGCCAGGACGAACTCCCAGCCGGTGAGGAAGTCGTAGGTGCCCTCCCGCTCCGGGACGATGCCGATCTCCCGGTAGGCACGCTCGTTCCGCCAGACCGGTGCGCCGTCGAGGGTGACGGAGCCGGTGGAGGGTGCCAGGAAGCCGGCCATCAGATTGATGAGGGTGGACTTCCCCGCTCCGTTGGGTCCGAGCAGTCCGGTGACGCCGGGGCCGATGGTCATGGTGACGTCGTTGATGGCGACGACGTTCCCGAACCAGCGGGAGGTGTGGTCGATGTCGAGGGTGGTCACAGCCCGACCTTCCGGTAGCGGCGCATCAGCAGGGCGTACGAGCCGACGATCAGGGAGAGGACGACGAGCAGGTAGACGGCGCCGGCCAGGGCGCTCGGGGGTCCGTAGCCGCCGGGGAAGGCGGAGCTCGCACCGAGGAACTTCGTCTGCACCCCGTCGATCAGGGTGATCGGTGAGCAGAGACCAAGCCAGCCGACCACCTCGGGCTTGTCCTGGGCGTAGGCGATGGCCTGGACGGTGCTCACCGCTCCGTAGGAGATGGTCAGCACGGCGATGACGGCGGCGACCCCGAAGCCGCGGCGTGGCGTCACCGCCGCGATCACCAGTCCGATACCGGCGAAGAGGACGGAGAGCAGGGCCACGGACACCACTCCTTGAGCGAACCCCTCGGTCTGGTCGGCGATGTCGAGTTCGGCGAGGAGCGCCCCGAGGTAGAGGACCAGCAGTGGTGAGGCGGTGAGGATGAACAGGGCGGAAGCGAGCGCGGCGAACTTCGACACGACGTAGTCCACGGCCTCCAGCGGCCGGGAGAAGTACAGCGGCACGGTCTGGAACCGGAGGTCCCGCGAGACCGCCTGCGGCGCCTGGGCGGCCACGTAGAGGCCGATGACCGCCTGCAGGTAGAGCGCGTAGCTGGTGTACTCCAGTGGCAGGTCGTCGTTGTCCAGCGCGACGGTGACGGCGACGACTATCCCCGCCGGCAGGCACATCGCCGCGTACAGCAGCGCGGGCAGCACCTTGGACTTGGCGGACCTGCCGAGGCCGTAGGCGCCGCGCAGGGTCTGGGCGAACAGCGAGCGCCGGACGTAGGCGCGGCCCAGCCGCGGCCCGTCGTAGGCGCGGTAGCCGATGTTGTGGATGCGGGCCGGGTCGACTGCGGCGGCCGACTGCCCGGCCGGTTCGACGCTGGTGGGCTCATGCGACACCGGGGTCACCTCCTGTGGCAGTGGCTGCCGCTCGCGGTTCCGCTCCACCGGGGGAGGTCGCGGCGGGCTTCCGGTCTGCTTCCGGGGCCTGCCGGAAGACCTCGGCGATCTGGTGGCGGCGCTGTTCCAGCCGGACCAGTCCGAGCCCGAGTTCGGCTATGGCGTCACGGACCGTGTCGTAGGTGCCGTCGTCGGCGATCTCGACGAACAGCAGGTGGCGGGCGCCGGGGGCGGCGTCGCCGGGGGTCTGGACGGTCAGCCCGGCGGCGTTGAGCGCCCGGTGCAGGGCGGCGGTGCCGTCGGGGTGTTCGTCGGTGTCGGTCACCTCGACTGCCACCGTCGCGATCTCCTGCGTGAAGTCGCTGGTGGAGCTGGAGCGGAGCAGTCTTCCGCCGTCGATGACGACCACGTGGTCGCAGGTGCGCTCCAGCTCCCCCAGCAGGTGGGAGGTGACGAGCACCGAGATGCCGAAGTCGGTGTGGATCCGGCGGATCAGGGCGAGCATCTCGTCCCGGCCGACCGGGTCGAGGCCGTTGGTCGGCTCGTCCAGCAGCACCAGCCGCGGGTCGTGCACCAGCGCCTGGGCGAGTTTGACCCGCTGCTTCATCCCGGTCGAGTAGCCGCCCATGGGCCGGTAGCGCTCCTCGTGGAGCCCTACGTGGCGCAGGGTGTCGGCGGTGCGTTCCCGGGCCGCGCTGGCCGGCAGCCCGGACATCCGGGCCATGTGGACGACGAACTCGGTCGCCGAGACGTCCGGCGGCAGGCAGTCGTGCTCCGGCATGTAACCGACCCGCTCCCGGATGGCGCCGCCCGCACCGGCCACGTCGAGACCGAGCACGCTGGCCCGGCCTTCGGTGGCGGGGGAGAGCCCGAGCAGGATCTTGATGAGTGTGGACTTACCAGCCCCGTTGGCACCCACCAGCCCCGTCACCCCCGGCCTGATGTCCACGGAGAGCCGGTCGAGCGCGGTCACCTTGGGGAACCGCTTGCTGAGGCTTTCGGTCGCGATCACAGTCACGCCCACGACGCTAGTGGGGGATGCCCCCGTCGCGCGTCCCTCCTGACGGTTGGATCCGGGTCCATCTCAAGGCTGACCCGCCCGTAGGGGTCGGGGCGGCCCCGCGGCGGCTCAGAGTCCCGGGGCGCCCCACACCGGGAACCAGCGGCTCAGGTCCTGCTCGATGCGCAGGTCGTCGGCGAGCAGCCCGCGGACCTGGAGCTCCAGCTGGCTGTCCCGTTTCTCGCCCGCCTCCGGCAGTGGGGCGAAGGGGTAGAAGCTGCCGCGCTTGTACAGGTAGACGAGGCCGAGCGGCCGCCGGCCGGTCTCGGCGTCGTGGAAGGTCACCAGCGAGCAGAGTAGGTGGGGGCCGAAACCGGCCTCCTCAAGGAGGGTGTTCACCGCGTGCACGTCGTTGACGAGCGAGGCGGTGTCGTCCGCCGGCTGCCGGGCGACCAGCCAGGTGTATCCGTACGTGTCCTGCTGGAACTCGACGGGGATCCCGCCGCGCTCGGTGTCCGCGTCCAGCAGCTGGCGCACGTCCCGTTCGAGCTGGGCGAAGGCCCCGCCCTCGACGCCGGCGAAACACACCGACCCCACGCCGGTCGGTGTGAAGCCGGCACCGGCCTGCAGGGTGATCGCAGCGGACGGCAGCGCGAAGAGCTGCTCCAGGTTGGGGCGGACCTGCTTGCTGCGGCCCAGGATGGTGTCGAGGATTCCCATGGCGTCCTTTGAGGTCTCGGCTGGCGGGCGAGGTCCCGACCGGCTGGCTCAGGGGCGGCCGAGCTGCGCGGCGATCCTGCCCAGCTGGTCGAGTCGCTGCTCCAGCGTGGGGTGGGAGGAGAGCAGGCGGCTGAGGCTCTCCCGGGAGGAGAAGGCGGGCACGAAGTAGAAGGCGTTGAAGGGCTCGGCCCGCCGCAGGTCCCTGGTCGGGATCCGGCCCATATCACCGGTGATCTTGGTGAGTGCGGAGGCGAGCGCGGAAGGGCGTCCGGTGAGTACCGCGGCGGCCCGGTCGGCGGACAGCTCACGGTAGCGGGAGAGCAGCCGGGTGAGCAGGAAGCTGATGACGTAGACCACCGCGCTGACCAGCGGGACGAGCAACATGATGATGGCGGTGTTGTTGTTGCGGGACCGGCCCAGACTGCTCCACAGGCCGATCCGGGTCATCATGCCGGCCAGCACGCCGAGGAAGGAGGCGATCGTCATGACCGCCACGTCGCGGTGGGCGACGTGTGACAGCTCGTGAGCCAGGACCCCCTCCAGTTCCTCCGGCTCCAGCCGGCGCAGCAGTCCGGTGGTGGCGCACACCAGTGCCTTCTGCTGGCTGCGGCCGGTGGCGAAGGCGTTCGGCACGTCGCTGTCAGCGATCGCGACGCGCGGCTTCGGCATGTCGGCCAACGCACAGAGCCGGTCGACCGCCCCGTGCAGTTCCGGGGCCTGCTCGGGCGTGACCTCTCGGGCGCCCATGGCGAGGGCGGCGATCCGGTCGCTGAACCAGAACTGCAGCACGAACAGCACTCCGGCGATGATCAGGATCACCGGCCACGCGTTCTGGAGGAGCCCGATCAGCACTCCGATGAAGACCACGTAGAGCAGTCCGATCAGGAACATGGTGGTCACCATGCGCCTGGTGAGTCCCTTGTCAGGGGTGAATCTCGTGGTCCTTGCCATGGATCGGTCCTCCTGCCACTCCTCGCGTCCGTCCTCTCCGTCTCCGGAGCCTCCCCACCTACGATGATGCCCCTTTCGGAGCCGAAGCGGACGGCGACGGCCCAGCGGAACCGGCGCGGCTCTGCCCGGAGGGCGGCACGGGGACCGGTCGGCCCGGAGCGCGGGAGGACTCAGCCCAGCTGTGCGGCGGCGTCGGTGGCGATCTTCTCGAAGACGGCCTGGTCGGCCGCGAAGTCGGAGTCGGGTATCGGCCAGTGGACCGCGATCTCGGTGAAGCCGAGGTCGCGGTGGCGCCCGGCGAAGTCCACGAAGGCGTCCACCGACGACAGCGGGCGGGAGCGGTCCGGGGTGAACCCGGTGAGCAGGACCTTCTCCAGCTCGGCCACCTCCCGGCCGATCGCCCCGCAGGCCGCGCCGAGCCCGCTGATCTGCCCGCGGAGCGCCTCGACAGACTGCTCCGGGGTGCCCTCCTCGAACAGCTTCGGATCACCGGTGGTCACCCAGGCCTGCCCGTACCGGGCGGCGAGCCCGAATCCGCGCGGGCCGGTCGCGGCGACGGCGAAGGGCGTGCGGGGCCGCTGCACGCAGCCCGGCAGGTTCCTGGCCTCGTTCGCCGCGTAGTAGTCGCCGCGCCGCGTAACGGTGCCCTCGGTGAGCAGCAGGTCCAGCAGCGGCAGGAATTCGGCGAAGCGGTCGGCCCGTTCGCGGGGCGTCCACGCCTCCTGTCCGAGTGCGGTGGCGTCGAAGCCCTTCCCGCCGGCGCCGATGCCGACCGTGGTCCGGCCGCCCGAGATGTCGTCGAGCGATATCAGCTCCTTCGCGAGCGTCACCGGGTGGCGGAAGTTCGGGGAGGTGACGAGGGTGCCCAGGCGGATGTGCTCGGTCGCGGTGGCCGCCGCGGTGAGGGTGGGCAGGGCCCCGAACCACGGTCCGTCGCGGAACCGGCGCCAGGAGAGGTGGTCGTAGGTGTACGCGGTGTGGAAGCCGAGTTCCTCGGCCCCCCGCCACTTCGCCCGGCCGCCCTCGTGCCAGCGGTCGACGGGGAGGATCACGGTGCTCAGGCGCAGACTCATGGCCCGAGCCTACGTTCCGCCTCCCGGTCACCGGTGTCACGTGACCGACCACCGGAACCGGCCCCTCACCGCAGCCTCACCGCACCGGTCCGGCCAGTCCCTCGGTGGCCGTCCGGACGTGGCGCTCGCGGTCCTCAGTCCGCACCGCCCTTTCGAGGAGGCGCCGACCGCGGCACACGCTCCTCTGCGCACCCCCTCGCACGGTTGTGCGCGCATATGCGGGAAGATGGGAGGCGTGACCCCAGCAGCCGAACGGCCCGAGCCGCCGATCCAGGACGCCGGAGGCCCCGCCCCGTCGCCCGTCTCCCACCCCGACTCCGCCTCGACTGCCTCCTCACCCCACGCACCCGGCGCCACGGTCCCCCTGCCGGTCGGCTCACCGGAGGCCGCCGCCGGCGAGCCGACCGGTGCGCTGCTCCGCCCCGCCGTGCGACTGATCGCCACCGACCTGGACGGCACCCTGCTCCGGGACGACAAGTCGGTCTCCGACCGCACGGTCGCGGCGCTCGCCGCAGCCGAGGCCGCGGGCATCGAGGTGTTCTTCGTCACCGGCCGGCCGGCCCGCTGGATGCACGTGGTCAGCGCCCATGTGCACGGCCACGGCCTGGCCATCTGCGCCAACGGCGCCGCGGTGGTCGACCTGCACCGCGGCGGCCGCACCCTGGAGGTGCGCCCGCTGCCGCGCCCCAAGGCGCTCGCCGTGGTCGCCGCGCTGCGGACCGCCGTGCCCGGCACCTCCTTCGCCGTCGAGCTCACCAGCGGGATCAACTACGAGCCGGAGTACCCGCCCTTCCCCGTCGACCCCGGGGCCACCGTCGCCAGCGCGGAGAAACTGCTCTCGGAGAGCGGGCAGGACGGCGACCGGCCCGTGCTCAAGCTGCTCGCACACCACCCCGAGCTGACTCCGGACGACTTCCTCGCCCGCGCCCGGGCCGCCGCCGGCACGCACGCCTCCTTCACCCGTTCCAGCCCCACCGCGCTCCTGGAGATCAGCGGGCTCGGGGTCAGCAAGGCGGCCACCCTCGCGCACTGCTGTGCGGAGCGCGGCATCGCGCCGGAGGAGGTGGTGGCCTTCGGCGACATGCCCAACGACGTGGAGATGCTCAGCTGGGCGGGCGCCTCGTACGCGATGGCGAACGCACATCCGGACGTGCTGGCGGCCACCGCGGGCCGCACGGTCGCCAACAACGAGGACGGGGTGGCGCTCGTCATCGAGCGGATCCTCGCCAACGGGGGCCGCCAGCTGGCCCCGGTCGCACCCCCCGCCGCCGAACCGTCCTGAGGGCGGCCGGGTGGCCCGGGGCACCGCCACGGGGGCGTCCGTCCGGTGGCCGAGACCCGCCGGCGGCCCGAATGGGAGCCCGGCCACGGGTCCGGGAGGTGTCACAGCGGCGCCTCCCAGCGGACCGTGGTGCCGCCGCCGTCCGCTCCGATCCCCGGCCCCAGGGTGCTCGATCCGCCGAGCGCCGCCGCCCGCTTCTCCAGATTCGCCAGCCCGCTGCGCCGCCCGCCCGCCGGCACGCCCACGCCGTCGTCCGCGACCGTCAGCCGCACCCCGTCCCGGCCGTCCGGCAGCTTGGCGTTGGCGTCCACCACCACCTCAAGCCGGGAGGCCCGAGCGTGCCGGAAGACGTTCGACAGCGCCTCGCGGAGGGCCGCGACGAGGTTCTTGCCGACCGCTTCGCCGACCCTGCTGTCCACCGCGCCGAGGAATCGGACGGACGGCTTGAAGTGCAGGGGGACGGCGGCCATGTGGATCTCCCGCTCGATCCTGGTGCGCAGCCCGGTCGGCACCTCGGTGGGTCCCTGCTGGAGGGCGAAGATGGCGGTGCGGATCTCCTGGATGGTGACGTCGAGTTCGTCCACGGCCCGGGCGATCCCCTCCCGCACCTCCGGTTCGCCGGTCTTCCGCTGGGTGCCCTCCAGCATCATGCCGGTGGCGAACAGCCGTTGGATGACGAGGTCGTGCAGGTCCCGGGCGATGCGGTCGCGCTCCTCGTACAGCACCAGCCGCTCCCGGTCCTGCTGCGCGTCCGCCAGCACCAGCGCGAGAGCGGCCTGGGCGGAGAACTGGGTGGCCAGGGTCCGCTCGGTGATGGTGTAGCGGAGGGCCCCCGGCAACCTGGGCAGCACCAGCACGCCCTGCACCTCACCACCGCTGCGCAGCGGCAGCAGCAGACACGGACCGTACGACTCGGAGAGCCAACCGGGCATCCGGGGGTCAGTGGCGCAGTCGTCGACGAAGACCGGCCGGCCGGCGAGCAGCTGCCGGTGGACGGGGCTGCTGGACTCCATCACGGCCCCCAGCGCCGTCAGCGCCTCGGGGAGTTCCGAGGAGACCTGCGCGATCTCCAGCCCCCCGCCCTCCTCCGGCAGCAGCACGATGCCGGAGGCGGCGTCGGCGAGTCTGCGCCCCTGTTCGGCGACGACGGCGAGCGGGTCGTCGGTGGTCGTCCGCTCCTCGCCACCGGCCAGCAGGGTGGTGGTGAGGGCGGCGGCACCGTCGATCCAGCGTTCCCGCTGACGACTCGCGGCCTGGAGCCGGGCGCTGGCGATCTGGATGCCGGCCTGGGTGGCGAGGACCTTCACCAGGTGCAGGTCGTGGTCGGTGAACTCGGCGCCGCCCTCCTTCTCGCAGCAGTAGAGGTTGCCGATCACCTCGCCGTCCCCGAGCCGGATGGGCACGCCGAGGAAGCTCCGCATGCGCGGGTGGTTCACCGGGAAGCCGGCGTGCCGCGGGTCCTCGGTCAGATCGGCGAGCCGCACCGGCACCGGGTCGTCGATCAGGGCGCCGAGCAGCCCGGTGCGGCCGTCCGGCAGCCGTGCGATGTCGCGCCGCTGTTCGGCCGTCATGCCGTAGGTGACCAGGTCGGAGAGGCCGTCGCGCTCGTCGTTGATGACCCCGATGGCGGCGTAGCGGGCGCCGGTGAGGCGGGCGGCGGTGGTCACGATGCGGTTGAGGATGGTGCGCAGTCCCATGCCGCTACTGACCGAGACCATGGCCTCCAGCAGCTCGGGCAGCCGGGCGGCCAGTTCTTCCGGGAGTTCCCTCAGCTGCTCGGCCGCGTTCTCCTGCTGGGCGCCCGCGACGGCATCCGGCCCGGAGAGCACCGGTCGCGAAGGTTCCGGAGGTCCTTCCGTGGCTGCCATGCCCTGAGCGTAATAAGCCCCTTTTGTTAGGGAAAGTCGACCGCCCCTCGGGAGAGCCGGCGCTGCTGGGCGGGCTGCTCAGGCCCCCGTGGCCGGCGTGGCGAACGGGGGCGGTTGTTCAGCGAGCGCGGTCCGCTCCACCGCCGACGCCACCCGGTCCGCCGCCCGCTCACCTTCCAGCATCCGCCGGAAGGGGCCGTCGACGGCCGCCAGCTCCGCGTACCGACCGCGCTGCACCGTCCGCCCCCCGTCCAGCACCACCACCTCGTCGACCGCCTCCAGTCCGGCCAGCCGGTGGGTGATCAGCAGGGTGGTACGCCCCGCGGTGGCCGCGAGCAGGTCGGCGGTGAGGGCGTCCGCGGTCGGCGGGTCCAGGTGCTCGGCGGGCTCGTCCAGCACCAGCACGGGGAAGTCGGCGAGCAGGGCCCGGGCGAGAGCGAGCCGACGGCGCTGGCCGCCGGAGAGCCTGGCCCCGTGTTCGCCGACGAACGTGTCCAGCCCCTGGGGGAGGCCGTCCACCCAGTCGAGCAGCCGGGCCGAGGCCAGCGCCGCCCGCAGCTCGCCGTCCCCGGCGGTGGGGCGGGCGAGTCGGAGGTTCTCCCGCAGCGTGCTGTCGAAGATGTGCGCGTCCTGGGCGAGCAGGCCGACCAGCCGGCGGACCGCATCGTCGTCCAGCTCACCGGCCGGGGTGCCCGCAAGGGTGTACGTGCCCGCCTCCGGCTCCAGGAAGCGGAGCAGCAGTTGGGCGAGGGTCGTCTTGCCGGCCCCGGACGGGCCGACCACGGCGATCCGCCGTCCCGGGCTCAGGTCGAGGTCGAAGTCCCGGAGCGCGGGCCGGTGCTGGCCCTGGTGGCGGGCGCCCAGACCGCGGACGGTGAGCGGGAAGGGACTGCTCGGTGGCTCGGCGGGGCACCGCGGCGGGCGCACCGGGACCGGCTGGTCGAGCAGTTCACGGATCCGGGCGGCGGCGCGTCCGGCGCGCTGGCGGTACCGCACCGCCAGCGGCAGCCCGGAGACGGACTCGAAGGCCGCGAGCGGGGTGAGCATCACGACGGCCAGCTCCACCCCGGCCAGCCGCCCCTCGGACACCGCGGCCGTCCCCACCCAGCCCGCCGCGGCCACGGTCAGCCCGCCGGCGAGGGTGGCGAGCGCGCCCCCGACGCCGGCGGCGGCCGCCGAACGCGAGGTCAGCGCGGTCAGCCGGGCGTCGGCCCGGCGGGCCTCCGCGGTGCGGCCGCCCAGCGCCCCGGCCACGGCCAACTCGCCGGCGCCGGTCAGCAGGTCGACCACCCGGGCCGACAGCGCGCCCCGGGCCGGGGCCAGCTGCCGCTGCTCCCGGCGGGTGGCGAGGGCGGCCAGCGCGGGCGCCGCGCCGCCGGCAGCCAGCAGCCCGGCGGCGGTGAGCACGCCGGCGGCCGGCAGCAGCCAGCCGACGAAGCCGGTGGTCGCCAGGCCGACCAGCAGGGCCGATCCGACCGGCAGCAGCCAGCGCAGGAAGTAGTCCTGGGCCGCGTCGACGTCGGCGACCAGCCGGGAGAGCAGGTCGCCGCGGCGGCTCCGGCCGAGCCCCGCCGGTGCCAGCCGCTCCAGGCCCCGGTAGACGGTGACCCGGAGGTCGGCGAGCAGCCGCAGTACGGCGTCGTGGCCCACCAGCCGCTCGGCGTAGCGGAAGACCGCGCGGCCGATACCGAAGGCGCGGGTCGCCGTGACCGCCAGCATCAGGTAGAGCAGGGGAGGTTGCTGGGAGGCGCGCGAGATGAGCCAGCCGGAGGTCGCCATGAGGCCGACTGCGCTCCCCAGCGCCAGAGTGCCCAGCAGCAGCGCCAGTGTGAACCGGCCGATCCGGGGGCGAGCGGTGGCCCGCAGCCAGCGCAGCGGGGCCGATGGAGCGGGGCCGGGCCGGTCCGGGGCCCGCCCGGCCGCGGCCTCGCTCGCCCCGGGCGCCTCCGCTCCCTTGCCGTTCCCGGGCCGGGGCTGCGGGCCGGGGACGGCGGCGAGGCGGTCGGCCGGCTCGGGGTCCGGTTCCAACCGCACCACCCGGTCGGCGAGGGCGAGCAGCGCCGGCCGGTGGGCGGTCATCAGGACGGTCCGGCCGCGGGCGAGTCGCCCGATCGCCGCGACGACCGCCGACTCCGTGCCGCCGTCCAGGTTGGCCGTCGGCTCGTCGAGCAGCAGCAGCGGACGGTCGGCCAGGAACGCCCGGGCCAGGGCGATGCGCTGGCGCTGACCGGCCGAGAGGCCCGTGCCGCCCTCACCCAGGAGGGTGTCCACGCCATCGGGCAGCGCTGTGACGAAGTCGAGGGCGGCGGCCTGCCGGAGCGCTCCGAGCACCTCCACCGCCGAGGCATCCGGCCGGGCCAGCCGTACGTTCTCGGCGATCGTCCCGGCGAAGAGGTGGGGATGCTGCGGCACCCAGGCGATCTGCCCGCGCCAGCCCTCCGGCGCGATCTGGGCCAGGTCGATGCCGTCGCCGTCCTCGGGACGTCCGGTGGGGGTGAGTGTGATCCGTCCCGCGGTGGGGGTGGCGAAGCCCAGCAGAGCGTTCAGCAGGGTCGTCTTGCCGGCGCCACTGGGGCCGACCACCGCCACCGTCTCACCGGGCCGGATCGCCAGCGAGGTGGGGGGCAGCGCGGCGCGGTCCCGTCCGGGGTGGTGCACGGCGAGCCCCTCCACCGCCAGCCGGACCTGGGAGGCGTCCGGTGCCGGGCGGTGTCCTTCGGGCCGTTCCGGCCGGGCCTCCAGGACGGCGAAGACCTCGTCCGCCGCGGCCAGCCCCTCCGCCGCCGCGTGGTAGTGCGTCCCCACCTGCCGCAGCGGCAGATAGGCCTCGGGGGCGAGGATCAGTACGACCAGACCGGTCCGCAGGTCGAGTTCGCCGTGGACCAGGCGCATCCCGATGCCCACGGCGACCAGCGCCACGGAGAGGGTGGCGAGCAGTTCCAGCACGAACGAGGAGAGGAAGGCGATCCGCAGCGTGCGGAGGGTGGCCCGCCGGTAGTCCGCGGTGACCGCCCGGATCGTCTGGGCCTGTGCTCGGGCCCGACCGAAGACCTTCAGGGTCGGGAGGCCGGCCAGCACGTCCAGGAAGTGTCCGGAGAGCCGGGAGAGCAGCCGCCACTGGCGGTCCACGCTGGCCTGGGTGGTCCAGCCGACGAGGACCATGAAGAGCGGGATCAGCGGAAGCGTGGCCGCGATGACGGCCGCGGAGACCCAGTCGGCGGTGACGATCCGGGCCAGCACCGCCGCGGGCACGGCGACCGCCAGTCCCAGCTGCGGCAGGTAGCGGGCGAAGTAGTCGTCCAGCGCCTCCACGCCGCGGGTGGCGAGCAGGGTCAGCTCTCCGGTCCGCTGCCGGCTCAGCCAGCCCGGTCCCAGCCGTCCGGCGTGCTCCAGGAGTCGGACGCGGAGCTCGGACTTGACCGCCGCGCTGGCCCGGTGGGCCGCGAGTTCGGTGAGCCAGACGACGGCCGCCCGGCCCACCGACACGGCGGCCAGCAGGAGGAGCGGGGTCCGTACCGCGGCGGTGCCCTGGTTCTGCTGGAAGGCGAGCACCACCACTTCGGCGATGAGCGTGGCCTGCGCGATCACCAGTCCGGCGCCGGCGAGCCCGAGCGCGATCGAGGCGGCGAGGAACACCCGGGTGGCGCGGGCGTGGCGGAGCAGTCGGGGGTCGACGGGTTTCACGTGAAACACCCGTCCGTGCGACGTCCGGTCGGCGGTGACGCCATCATCGCCCGCCCGCCTCGGCCAGGTGCTGGGTGCCGATCCGCTTCCGGAAGACCCAGTACGTCCACCCCTGGTAGACCAGCACCACGGGGAGGGCGAAGACCGTCAACCAGGTCATGATCTTGAGGGTGTACGGGCTGGAGGCGGCGCCGGCGGCGGTCAGACTCCAGGCGGGGTCGAGCGTGGACGGCATGACGTCCGGGAAGAGCGCCAGGAAGAGGACCGCGACGACGGCCAGGGTGGCCAGCCCGGAGAAGGCGAACGACCAGCCCTCCCTGCCCCGCAGGCTCGCCGCGACGGCCCCGGCCAGCGCCACCGGGACGACCGCGGCGACCGGCAGGGTGACGCCGTCCCCCCGGTCCAGCTGCGTCCAGCCGAGGAAGGCGACGGCGAGGAGCAGTGTGACCGGCCCCAGACCGGCGGCCAGTCGGCGGGCCCGGAGCCGGATGTCGCCGACCGTCTTCAGCGCGGTGAAGACAGCGCCGTGGAAGGTGAAGAGTGTGAGCGTGAGGCCTCCACCGAGGAGAGCGTACGGGTTGAGCAGGTCGAGGACGCTGCCCACGTACTCCTTGTCGGCGTCGATCGCGACTCCGTGCACCATGTTGGCGAAGGCCACGCCCCACAGCACCGCCGGCAGCAGCGAGGCCCAGAAGATCGCCGCCTCCCAGTTGCTCTGCCAGCGCTCCCCGGACCGCTTGTGCCGGTACTCGAAGGCGACACCGCGGATGATCAGGCAGACCAGGATCAGCAGCAGCGGCAGGTAGAAGCCGGAGAAGAGGGTGGCGTACCAGTCGGGGAAGGCGGCGAAGGTCGCTCCGCCGGCGGTGATCAGCCAGACCTCGTTGCCGTCCCAGACCGGTCCGATGGTGTTGATCAGCACCCGTCGTTCGGCCCGGTCCCGGGCCAGTGCCCGGGTGAGTACTCCGACGCCGAAGTCGAAGCCCTCCAGGAAGAAGTAGCCCGCCCAGAGCACCGCGATCAGGATGAACCAGAGGTTGTGGAGTGCCATGCCGTTTCCCGCTCCTCTCGGATCTCAGTAGGAGAAGGCCATGGGCCGGTCGGCGTGCTCGTCCTCGCCGCCGATCCGGGTGGGTGGGGTGAGGTCGCGCTCGTCGAGCTCCGGCGGCCCCGCCTTGACGTACTTGACCAGCAGCCTGGTCTCGACCACCGCGAGCGCCGCGTAGAGCAGCGTGAAGACGCTCATGGAGGTGATCACCTCGGCCTGGGTGACGCCGGGGGAGACCGCGTCCTCGGTTCGGAGCAGCCCGTAGACCACCCACGGCTGCCGACCCATCTCGGTGAAGATCCACCCCCAGGAGGAGGCGATCAGGGGGAAGCCCAGGGTGAGCACGGATGCCCGCCAGTACCAGCCGCCGAGAGCGGGCCCGAGCGTTCGCCGCCTGGTGAGCGCCAGCCGGGGTACCTCCGTCTCGCCGGTGCGGAGTTCGGGGGCGAGCCACCACCTGCGGCGGGTCAGGTACAGCCCCACCGCGCCCAGACCGACGGAGGCCATGCCGAAGCCGATCATCCAGCGGAAGCTCCAGTAGGCGACCGGGATGTTGGGGCGGTAGTCGCCGGGCCCGTGTGCCTGCTGCTCGGCCTCGTTGATGTCGTTGATCCCGGGGACGGCGGAGTGGAAGTCGTTGTGCGCCAGGTAGGAGAGCAGGCCGGGGACCTCGACGGCGACCTTGTTGTGTCCCCGGTCCACATCGCCGTAGGCGAAGACCGAGAACGGCGCCGGGGCCTCGGTCTCCCACAGCGCCTCCGCCGCGGCCATCTTCATCGGCTGCTGCCGGAACATGACCTTGCCCAGCTGGTCGCCGCTGACCGCGGTGAGCAGGCCGCTGACCACCAGGGTGACCAGGCCCAGCCGGAGCGAGGTGCGCATCACCTGGACGTGCCGGCCACGGCGCAGGTGGTAGGCGGCGATACCGACCACGAACGCCCCACCGGCGACGAAGGCCGCGGTGAGCGTGTGGAAGACCACGACCAGCGTCGTCTCCTGGGTGAGCACCTGCCAGAAGTCGGTGAGTTCGGCGCGGCCGCTCTCGGGGTCGATGCGGTAGCCCACGGGGTGCTGCATCCAGGAGTTGGCCGCCAGGATGAAGTACGCGGAGAGCAGGGTGCCGAGCGCGACCATCCACATGCAGGCGGCGTGGATCTTCTTGGGGAGCCGGTCCCAGCCGAAGACCCACAGGCCGATGAAGGTCGACTCGAAGAAGAAGGCGATCAGCGCCTCGAAGGCCAGCGGGGCACCGAAGACGTCGCCGACGAAGCGGGAGTAGTCCGACCAGTTCATGCCGAACTGGAACTCCTGCACGATGCCGGTGACCACACCCATCGCGATGTTGATCAGGAAGAGCTTCCCCCAGAACTTCGCCGCCCGAAGGCACTTCTCCTTCCCGGTGCGCACCCAGGCCGTCTCCAGTCCGGCGACCAGCGAGGCCAGGGAGATCGTCAACGGGACGAAGAGGAAGTGGTACACGGTGGTGATACCGAACTGCCACCGCGCCAGGGTCTCGGGGGCCAGAGCGAGATCCACGTCGCCTCTCCTTACGTTCCCTGCGACCGCCGGACGCTTCGGGTCGATCGGCCCGGCGACCCCGCTCCGACAATCCGGCTGAACACCGGACAGACGGAGCGAGCTTGTGAATGGGTTCACATTCACAAGCAATTATGGCCCACCCGTTTCGCGGATCTTCAGCGGGGGGCGCTCCGGGCGTTCCCGGACGTACGGGCACGATCGCTCCCCCTTCGCCCCACCCTGCCGGCGGAGGCTGGAAACGCCTCGGGGCCGCCCGGACGGTGTCGTCCGGGCGGCCCCGAGAAACGGCTCAGAGCTCCTTGCGGAACGCCTCCGCCGCGCGCAGCAGCCGGTCGTTCGCCTCGACCTCGCCGATCGTGGCCCGGACGCCCTCGCCGGCGAACGGCCGGACGACCACCCCCGCCCGATCGCAGGCCTGCGCGAAGTCGGTGGTCCGCTCGCCGAGCCGCAGCCAGACGAAGTTCGCGTGCGACTCCGGCACCGTCCACCCCTGCGCGGCCAGCTCCCCCGCCACCCGCGTCCGCTCCCCGACCAGCTTCTCGACCCGCTCCAGCAGCGCCGCCTCACTCCGCAGCGAGGCCACCGCGGCGTCCTGGGCCAGCTGGCTCACCCCAAAGGGCACCGCGGTCTTCCGCAGCGCCGCCGCGACCGGCTGGTGGGCGATGGCGAAGCCGACCCGCAGCCCGGCCAGCCCGTAGGCCTTGGAGAAGGTCCGGAGCACGCAGACGTTGGGGCGGTCCCGGTAGAGCTCGACGCCGTCCGGCACCTCCTCGTCGCGGATGAACTCCCGGTAGGCCTCGTCCAGGACCACCAGGACCTCGGGCGGCACCCGGTCGAGGAACCGCTCCAGCTCCGCCCGGCGGACGACGGTCCCGGTCGGGTTGTTCGGATTGCAGACGAAGACCAGCCGGGTCCGGTCGGTGATCGCCTCCGCCATGGCGTCCAGGTCGTGGGTCTCGCAGGAGGTCAGCGGCACCCGCACCGACCGCGCCCCGGAGATCTGGGTGATGATCGGATAGGCCTCGAAGGACCGCCAGGCGTAGACCACCTCGTCGCCGGGGCCGGAGGTGGCCTGGAGAAGCTGCTGGGCCACGCCCACCGAGCCGGTACCGGTGGCCACGTGGGCGACCGGGACGTCGAAACGGTCGGCCAGTTCGGCGGTCAGCTCGGCGCAGGCCATGTCCGGGTAACGGTTCAGGGAGCCGGCGGCGCCGACCGCCGCCTCCAGCACACCGGGCAGCGGCGGATAGGGGTTCTCGTTGGAGGACAGCTTGTAGGCCACCGCGCCGCCGGGCGCGGCGGCGGCCGGCCTTCCGGGCTTGTAGGCCGGTACTCCGTCCAGCGCACCGCGCAGCCTCGGGCTCGTCTCGGTCACCGTAGGTCCTCCTCGATCGCGCTCGTCGGTCCCATCGACACCGCCAATACTGCATACCTTAAGAGGATTGCCGGTCCCGCCCCAGGGGCCATGGGAAATCAGCGCCGCCCGCCTGCCGAGACACGGCGTTCCCGCTCCGGCGCCGACCGGTCGCCAGCGGTGCTCCCCGGTGCCCGCGCGCCGGTGGCGAGCGCCCTGGCGCATCACTCGTACAGGTGACTTGGTTCCGCTCCGCCGCGGGCCTCCGACCGCTGGAGAGCGTTCACCCGCACTGGCCAGATAGCGGTGCCACCAGCCAACTGCCTTTGTTTTCAAGGGGGTTGTTGGTAGACAATCACCCGGGAACGCGTCCGCCAACAGCGAATCGACGGCCCCCGCCAATGGACCATCAGCGCCCTACTATCGGCAAGCCATGACAGCAGCAGGGAAGCACCAGGCGGGCCGTTCGACCCCCCGTCGGTTGGGGCGGGCGGGGATTCGGGACGTGGCCGCCGCCGCCGGAGTCTCGATCACCACCGTCTCGGACGCACTCAACGGCAAGGGGCGGCTCCCGGACACCACCCGGCGCCGGGTCCGCGAGGTCGCCGACCGGCTCGGGTACCGTCCGTCCGCCGCCGCCCGCACCCTCCGCACCGGCCGCTCCGGGCTGATCGGGCTGACCGTCACCACCTACGGCGCCGAGCCCTTCACCTTCACCGAGTTCGCCTACTTCGCCGAGATGACCCGGGCCGCCACCTCGGCCGCGCTCGCCCGCGGCTACGCGCTGGTCATCCTCCCCGCCACCTCCCGCCACGACGTGTGGTCCAACGTCGCCCTGGACGGCACGGTGGTCATCGACCCCTCCGACCACGACCCGGTGGTCTCCGAGCTCATCCGGCAGGGGCTGCCCATCGTCTCCGACGGTCGACCGGCCGGCAGCCTGCCGGTCACCGCCTGGGTCGACAACGACCACGAAGCCGCCGTACTGGACCTGCTGGACCACCTCGCCGACGCCGGCGCGCGCCGCATCGGACTGCTCACCGGCACCTCCACCGACACCTACACCCGGCTCTCGACGGCCGCCTACCTCTCCTGGTGCGAACGCGTCGGCCAGGACCCGGTCTACGAGGAGTACCCGGCCCACGACCCCTGCGCGGGAGCCGTCGCCGCCGACCGGCTCCTCGCCCGCCCCGACCGGCCGGACGCCGTCTACGGGCTGTTCGACCCCAACGGCACCGACCTCCTCGCCGCCGCCCGCCGCTACGGCCTGCGCGTCCCCGAGGACCTGCTGCTGGTCTGCTGCAGCGAGTCGGCCGTCTACGCGGGCACCCAACCCCCGGTCACCACGCTCTCGCTGAAGCCCCGCAAGATCGGCACCGCCGTCGTACAACTGCTGATCGACGCGATCGAGGGAGAGGCCGCACCCGGTCCGGTGGAGCAGGTGATACCCACCGAGCTGATCGTGCGCACCTCTTCCCGGCGCCGTCGCCCGCCGCGCACCACGGTGAGCCCGCCGCGGTCGCCCGCCGAGCCGTCGTGACGGCCGCTCACTCACCCCGTACCGGTCGCCCCCCACCGGCCGCTACCGGCTGAATTCGGGTGAAAAGCCGGCGATCGCCACGCCAGCCGTGACAGACGGCCCCCTGGTGCGTCGCAACGGGCAACCAGCGTTCCTATGATGGGCGCACAGCGCCGTGGAACACCACAGACCAGGTGGACCATGCGGTGCACGGCAGCGCGATGGTGGAGGGGTCGATGACTCAGGGGGCCGGTCAGGGACCCGCGGTGCGGAGGACGGCTGCGATGCCGCCCGCACCCACGTACCCGGCGGGAGCGCAGCCCCCTCCTCCGGGTTACACACCGACCCGGCGCGACCTCCCCGTTGTCCGTCCGGGGGCGAGCGTCCCCACCGCCGCGCAGGAGGACCCTCCCACCATCTGCCTCGCCCCGGTACCCGACGGCGAGCCCGGCTCCTCCGACGGACCGGGACCGCTCTTCGTCGTCGGTGACGTCCACGGCTACCTCGACGAACTCCGCCAGGCGCTCGCCGCCCAGGGCCTCATCGACGCCGAGGGCCGCTGGACGGCCGGGAACTCCCGCCTGTGGTTCCTGGGCGACTTCACCGACCGGGGCCCGGACGGGGTAGGCGTCATCGACCTGGTCATGCGGCTCTCCGCCGAGGCCGCCGCCGCCGGCGGCTACTGCAAGGCCCTCATGGGCAACCACGAACTGCTCATCCTGGGCGCCAAACGCTTCGGCGACACCCCGATCAACTCCAGCGCGGGTACCGCGTCGTTCCATGCCGCCTGGCTGCTCAACGGCGGCCAGCGGGCCGACATGGACCGGCTGCAGGACCACCACCTCCAGTGGATCTCCCGGCTCGACGCGATGGCGCAGGAGGAGGACCACCTGCTGGTCCACTCCGACACCACCGCCTACCTCGACTACGGCAGCTCGATCGAGGACGTCAACGAGGCGGTGAACGAGATCCTCCAGCGCGGTGACGCGCACGAGTGCTGGGACCTCTTCCGCAAACTCACCAAGCGCTTCGCCTTCCGGGACGAGGAGACCGGCCCCAAGGCCGCCCGGGAACTGCTCGACGCCTACGGCGGGCAGCGGCACCTGGTGCACGGCCACAGCCCCATCCCGTACCTGCTGGGCGAGGTCGGCTCCGAGGAGGGCGAGGACAACGGCGCCGCCGCGGTCGACGGGCCGCACGTCTACGCCGACGGGCTGGCGATCGCCATGGACGGCGGGATCACCATGGAGGGGAAGATGCTCGTCGTCCGGCTGCCGCTGGACGACACCGCACCCGACCCCCGGGCGGACGGGCGTTGAGTCGGCGGGCGTCCGGGCGGCGTCGGTCAGCCCGGGCCGCTGCCTCGCACCGGGAAGGCCCGTCGAGCCGAATGGTGGTCATTTTCCCGCGCTCACCTGTCATCTGACGTCGAAAGCGCTCTAACATCGGCTCACCCCGCAGCGGACTCTTCCCCGTTTCCGCCCAACCACCCGGGTGAGAGCTGATATGCAGGGCCTTCGGAGCATCGGGGGATGCGCATGAACAGCACTGAGCATCTGCTTCCCGAAGACCGCCCGGAGTTCGAGCGGATCCTCGAGGAAGCACTGGAGAAGGCCGGTCGGCAGCCGGACGTCGAGCGGCTACGCGCCATGGCGCTGGAGGCCTCGGCCGCCATAGCCTCCCGCGCCTCCGCCGAGTACCGGCGGTACGTGCGACTCCGCGAAGAGCACACCGCCGGAGCGATCGCGGGCAGCGGTGCGGCGGAGGCTGCGGAAGGCAGCAGTCCGCCCCAGCCGAGATCGGTCGCTGACGGGACGGCCGACGCGGCGGGGAGCGGCACCGGCGAGCGGACCGGAGCCGGCCTGCTGGCCGTCGTCGCGGTGCTCGCCCCACCGCTGGCTGCCGCCGCCGCGACGGTGTTCCTGCTGGTCGGCTACCTCCTCCGGATCCTCAGCCCGGGCCAGGCCCTGGCGGATTCGCTGATCCTCGCCGGCTGGGTCTTCACCGCGCTCACCGCGGCCGGCATCATCGTCGCGATCGTCGCGCTGCTGACCACGGCCCTCCGCGGCGATCGGCAGCCGCGGAAGGCCGGGGGCGGCACGGTCTCGGCAGAGACCGAAGAACTCGCGCTCGCACGGGCGGCCTGGGAGCAGGCGCTGCTCGAACGCGGCCTGCTCCCCTTCCTGGAGCAGGCCCGGTCCCCCGGCGGCGCCGGGCCGGAGCTGCCGCCCGCGCCGGCCCAGGGCGGCGCGGAGCCGCATGGTCGCACCCCGCACCTGGGCTACTCCAGACCGGGTTTCAGCAGCCCGAAGCGGGCCGACAGCGCCAACCGCGGTTCCTCCTCCCGTCCGCGCTTCGACAGTCCGGGCTACTCCAGCCCGGACTACGGCGGCCCGGACCACGCGCCCGAATGACCGTGTAGCGGACCAGCGACCGGTGCACCCTCCGGGCCGTGCGGGGGACGGGCCCCGCTGCGCCGTCAGTCGGTGACCGGGAGGTAGACGCGGTTGCCGGACCGGGCGAACTCCTCCGACTTCGCCAGCATCCCTGCCTCGATCTCCGCCGGTGAGGCCGGACCGGGGGCGAACCGTTCGGTGATGTCCCTGCTGATCTTCATCGAGCAGAACTTCGGGCCGCACATGGAGCAGAAGTGCGCGGTCTTGGCCGGTTCGGCCGGTAGCGTCTCGTCGTGGAAGGCGCGGGCGGTGTCCGGATCGAGGGCCAGGTTGAACTGGTCCTCCCAGCGGAACTCGAAACGGGCGTCGGAGAGCGCGTCGTCCCACTCCTGGGCGCCGGGATGCCCCTTGGCCAGGTCCGCCGCGTGCGCTGCGATCTTGTAGGTGATGACTCCGGTCTTCACATCGTCCCGGTCGGGCAGGCCCAGGTGTTCCTTGGGGGTGACGTAGCACAGCATGGCCGTGCCCCACCAGGCGATCATCGCGGCGCCGATGCCGGAGGTGATGTGGTCGTAGCCCGGGGCGACATCGGTGGCCAGCGGACCGAGGGTGTAGAAAGGCGCCTCCTCGCAGATCTCCTGCTGGAGGTCGACGTTCTCCTTGATCTTGTGCATCGGGACGTGGCCCGGACCCTCGATCATCGTCTGCACACCGTGCGCCTTGGCGATGGCGTTCAGCTCCCCCAGTGTGCGGAGCTCCGCGAACTGCGCCTCGTCATTGGCGTCCGCGATGGAGCCGGGGCGGAGGCCGTCACCGAGGGAGTAGGTGATGTCGTAGGCGGCGAGGACCTCGCACAACTCCTCGAAGTGGGTGTAGAGGAAGTTCTCCCGGTGGTGGGCCAGACACCAGGCGGCCATGATCGAGCCGCCGCGGGAGACGATGCCGGTCTTGCGGCGCGCGGTGAGCGGCACGTACCGCAGCAGCACTCCGGCGTGGACGGTCATGTAGTCGACGCCCTGCTCGGCCTGCTCGATGACGGTGTCCCGGTAGACGTCCCAGGTCAGTTCCTCCGCCTTGCCGTCCACCTTCTCCAGCGCCTGGTAGATCGGCACGGTCCCGATCGGCACCGGCGAGTTGCGCAGCACCCATTCGCGCGTGGTGTGGATGTTGCGGCCGGTGGACAGGTCCATGACCGTGTCGGCTCCCCACCGGGTGGCCCAGGTCATCTTCTCCACCTCCTCTTCGATGGACGAAGTAACCGCCGAATTGCCGATGTTGGCGTTCACCTTCACCAGGAACCGCTTGCCGATGACCATGGGCTCGGCCTCCGGGTGGTTGACGTTGGCCGGCAGCACCGCGCGCCCGGCGGCGATCTCCGCGCGGACCGTCTCGGCTGACACGCCCTCGCGGAGCGCGGCGTACTCCATCTCCGGGGTGGTCTCGCCGCGGCGGGCGTACGCGAGTTGGGTGACCGCCCTGCCCGGCCGGCCCCGCCGCGGTCGGCGCGGCCGACCGGGGAAGACTGCGTCGAGGTTCCGCAGCCCGCCCCTGGGGGAGGTGTGCTTCAGTCCGTCGTCCTCCGGGCGCGGCGGGCGCCCGAGGTACTCCTCGGTGTCGCCCCGTTCGATGATCCAGTTCTCCCGCAGCGGCGCGAGACCGCGCCGCACGTCGGTCTCGATGTGCGGGTCGGTGTACGGGCCCGAGGTGTCGTACAGCGTGACGTCCCGGCCGTCCGTGAGGTGCACCCGCCGTACGGGGACGCGCAGGTCTGGGCGGGAACCGGTCAGATAGCCCTTGTGCCAGCCGATCGGCCGTGCCCGATCGGGGGCCGCCGCCGGTGCGTCCGGCGCGGCGGGTCGGTTGGTTGACGCATCGTCAGGGGTACGGGGGCGCGCGTTCTGAAAGGCCATGGAGACCCACTCCCTACGCCGGCATTACCCGGTAACAGGTTCAGCGGTCGACGCAGCGGTGTCCGTGGTCCGGCCGACCGACAGCCGGACGACCCCCACGGAGGTCAGCGCCCTCTCAGCCCGGTGCTCCGAGCTCCCGCGGTTGGCAAAGCGGCTCCACGCTACGACAGCACGCCCGGGTCTGACCAGGGCGCCTCGCAACCGGCGCACCCCCGAGCCGGGATGGCTCTGGGCCGGCCGCTCCCGAAGCGGGCCGCTGACGGACCAGGGCGCCTTGAACCAGTGCGCCCCCGTTTCTTGCGATGATCGGTCCGTGACCTCTGATCCTGACCCGCATCCGCACCTCGCCCCGACCGCCTCCTCGGTGACCGGGGCCGGGACCGACAGCACCGGCCACGCCCCGGCGGAGGCCGGGGCCGCCGACCAGAGGGGGCGGACACGGGAGACGGTGACCGACCCCGGACACGGGCACGGGCATGGACATGGACATGGCCACGGCCCGGCCGCCCCCGTCTCCCGCCATCTCCGCAAGGTCATCGCGGCGGTGCTGATCCCCTTCGCCGTGGCCGTGGGCGCCGGTCTGCTGCTGCTCTGGCCCGCCGGCACCCCCGACCACCAGCGTTCGGGTATCGGACTGGACCGTCAGACCGAGCGGGCCAGGGTGGTCGAAGTGGTGGACGCCGCCTGCTCGGAGGTGGGCGGTCAGGAGTCGCCGCCCACCTCCGAGCCCCACGGGGACGCCAGCGGGACCGGCGCCGGGGCGGCCGGGAAGAGCGGCAGTTGCGAGAAGGCCACCATCGAGGTCATCACCGGCGAGAACCAGGGCCGCACCTTCACCGAACTCATCCAGCCCGACGCCTCCCGCAAGCTGACCGCGGGGCAGGAGGTCGTGGTGGCCTACGCCCCCGACGCTCCACGCGATCTGCAGTACTCGGTCACCGATGTGGCCCGCGGGTTCCCGATGGTCCTGCTCGCCGCGGTCTTCGCCGTCGCGGTCGTCGCCGTGGGCCGGCTGCGCGGGCTGTTCGCGCTGGTGGCCCTGGTGGTGAGCTTCGCCGTGCTGACGCTGTTCATCCTGCCGGCCATTCTCAGCGGTTCGAACCCCCTGGTCGTGGCGGTGGTCGGCAGCGGCGCCATCATGCTGATCGCCCTCTACACCTGCCACGGGGTGACGGCGCGCACCTCGGTGGCGGTGCTCGGCACGCTCATCTCACTGCTCTTGATCGGGGTACTCGGCTCGCTCTTCATCGGCTGGGCCCAACTGACGGGCAACACCTCGGACGAGACCGCGCTGATCCACGGTCTGTATCCGAGCAGGGACATGAGCGGTCTGCTGCTGGCCGGCGTGATCATCGGCTCGCTCGGCGTACTCGACGACGTGACGGTCACCCAGACCTCCGCGGTCTGGGAGCTGAAACAGGCCAATCCCGCGCTGACCGTGCGCGGGCTCTACCGGGCGGCCATAAGGATCGGCCGCGACCACATCGCCTCCGTCGTCAACACGCTGGTGCTCGCCTACGCGGGGGCCGCGCTGCCGCTGCTGCTGCTCTTCTCGGTGGCCCAGAGCGGGGTCGGCACCGTGGCCAACAGCGAGATCGTCGCCGAGGAGATCGTCCGGACCCTGGTGGGAAGCATCGGGCTGATCGCCTCCGTACCGGTCACCACCGCGCTGGCGGCGCTGGTGGTCTCCGCGGACCGGCCCGCGACCGCACCGGACACCGCCCCGGCGCCGGGCGGCCGGGGGCGCCGTAGGCGCCGCCGCAGGGCCTGAGCGGGAACCCCGGGCAGGCCGGGTACCGCGCCGGTACCGGCGCGCGTCCGCTCAGCCCGCGTTCGGTCCCTTGGTGAGGATGCGGTCCAGGGCTTCGGCCAACCGTCCGTCGAAGTCCGCGAAGGAGAGTTCCTGGCCCAGCGGAACGAGCCGGTCGGTGCGGTCGAGGAAGGCGACCAGCGGGGCCGCGCTGGCTCGGAAGGTGGCACGCTCCTCGCCGACCTGGAGGCGGATGAACACGTCGGACAGCATCCCGGGGGAGGCCGGACTGACCCGCACATCGCCGTCGCCGGTGGGTGCGCACAAGCCGTCGAGCAGCAGATCCCGGGCGAAGGACCAGGTCACCGGTGTGTCCCCGGGGAGATGGAAGGTGAGCCGGACGGCATAGGGATCCAGCGGGTCGTACTCCAGCTCCACCGGAATCCGAAAGGAGAGCTCCTCGGAGACGAGGAAGCTCATCATCAGTTCTGCATGAATCGTGTCGCGCATTGGTCCACTGCCCCGTGTCGCTCGAAGTGGCCTGGAATAAACCTACTTGCCCCTATTTACGCAATCGTGCTTCACGCGCTACCAGAGCGAAAAAGGTGAGTTCTTCAGATTCTGATAGGTGAGGCGGGGGGCTACCGGGCCCCCGCCCGGCCGTCCGGACGACCTCCGTGGGATCGGCCTGCGAAAGATCGGCCGGACAGGCCAAAGCGTAGCGTCTCCGACACCCAGTGTGACCGACCTCCGGCGCACCGGTCAGCGGGTCAGTGGGCCGATCCGGCCTGGAAGGGGCGACGGGACAGGGCAGGCGCGCACCGTCCCCGGCTGCGGGTGTGCGCCGGCCGGCGGAACGGGCGCGGCTTCCGAGGGCGGACGTCCGCCACTCGGGTTCCCCAGGGTGACCTGCGGTTCCGCCTGGTACGGATGGTAGGGGAGGGATGTCTGGGGAGGAGTTCGCGGCCGAGCGCGCCGCGACCCCCGGCCCTCCGTCCGGGGTCGGTGCCACACGGTTGCGGCCGGGTATGCACCGGCGCCGGGAAAACCACCCGTTCGCCGACGGCCGGGTGTGTCGCGCCGCACGGGCCCCGGCTGCGGGCTGGGCTCATGGCCTCTCCGTCAGCCGGTCACCAGTCGCTGCGCGAGTTCGAGGAGGACATGAACTTCCGCACGACGAAGATCAGTCCGGCCACCAGCGCGGCGAAGACCAGCACCTTGAAGAGCAGGCCGATGAGGAAGCCCACCAGGTTCACGATCAGACCGCCGAACACCACCAGCGCGATGACCGGCACGGCGACCCACTTCACCCACCACGGCAGGCCCGCGAAGATCTCCTTGACTGCCATAGCCGTCCTCTGCTTCCGCTCGTTCGTACCGACCGGGCTCTCCGGTCCCGCTGTCTTCGATGCTAAGCGCGGCGACCCACCCGGCGGAGGGTCCGCGGTCCCCGGTCCTCCCCTGAGCGTCCCCTTAGGGGGCCTGGGCGGTGGAGCCGGTCCGCCGCCGCGCCCGTCGAGCCTCTCACCACGGCGCGGGCCCCCGCATCAGCCCTCGGGAGGAGAGAACACCACCAGCACCCGGAGGTCCTCGCTGATGTGGTGGAACCTGTGCGGCGTACCGGCCGGCACGTAGACGACGCTGCCCCGGGCGACCGTCGTGGTCTCCGTCCCCACCGTGACCGAAGCCCGGCCGCTCACCACGAAGTAGACCTCGTCCTGGCGGTGCGGCTGCTGCGGATCGGCGCTGCCCGCGTCCAACGCGTACAAGCCCACTGACATGTTGCGTTCGCGGAGGAACTGCAGGTAAGCGCCATCGTTCGCGAGCCGTTCCGCTTCCAGGTCATCCAGTCGGAACGCCTTCATCGGTCCCCACCCCTCACTCCATCGGGCCTCGTTCTGCGACGATCAGATCATGCAGAATTTTCTGGTCAAGACGCTCGTCAACGCGGGGGCGCTGGCAGTCGCCATCTGGCTGCTCGAGGGCATCACCCTCAGCGGCGGGAACGCCGGCCGCAAAGCGCTCACCCTGATACTCGTCGCCCTGGTCTTCGGCCTGGTGAACTTCTTCGTCAAGCCCGTGGTGAAGTTGCTCTCACTGCCGCTGTTCATCCTCACCCTCGGGCTGTTCACGCTGGTCGTGAACGCCCTCATGCTGATGCTCACCTCCTGGCTGGCCGGCAACATGGGCCTGTCGTTCCACGTGAGCGGCTTCTGGACGGCGGTCCTCGGCGGCCTGGTCGTCTCCCTCGTCTCCTGGGCCCTGAACATGGTCCTGCCGGACCACGACTGACCGTTCCGAGAGGCCCCATCACCTCCCCGAACCCCGCCGCCCGCCCGACGGGCGTTTCAGCCACCGCGGCAACGGCCAGACCTCAGTCATGACCCAACGGTTGGTGGTCAAGCGCACCGCACGGGCCGTACTGCTGTACGGCGCCGAGCTGATCCTGATCAAACGGACCAAGCCGGGCCGTCCGCCGTACTGGATCACCCCGGGCGGTGGGGTCGAACCGACCGACGCCACCGTCGTCGACGCGCTGCACCGGGAGGTGGGGGAGGAGCTGGGCGCCGAGGTCACGGACCTCGTCCCGGTGTTCGTCGACACCGTCGAGCACACCGAGGGGGAGGCCAGCGGCGTCAAGGTGCAGCACTTCTTCCTCTGCCGGCTGAGATCGATGGACCCGGCACGGCGCCACGGCCCGGAGCTGGAGGAGCCGTGCGGCCGGTACGAGATCGTGCGGGTGCCCTTCACCCGCCGCGGTATCGCCGCCGTGGAGCTGGTGCCGCTCTCCCTGCGGCACTATCTCGACGCGAACATCGAGGGCGTCCGGGCGTTGCACGCGCCCGACTTCCGCTGAGCCCCGGCACCACGGGTTCCCTCCGGGCTCCGCAACACCTGGGGCGGCCGCCGGTGCCTCACGCCCACGGCCAGGCCAGTTCCTCCAGCGAGTCGTGGAAGATCCGGTACGGCGGCGCCGTGTCGGCCACCAGCGATTCGACGCAGTTGCGGATCATCCCGGCCGGGCCGGCGAGATAGGCGTCGAAGTCGGCCCAGGGGCCGTACTGGCGGACGGCGTCGGGCAGTGGGCCGCGGCCCACGTCCACCGGCGCGTCCGAGACCACCGGGCGGACCGCCAGCCAGGAGGAGTGGGCGTGCTGGAGCCACAGCAGGGCGTCGATGTCGTAGAGGTCACGCTCCCACCGCGCGCCGTAGAAGACGTCGACCCGACGTGGGCGGCCGTACCCGGCGATATCCTCGACGAGCGCCTTGAGGGGGGCGATCCCGGTGCCCCCGCCCACACACAACAGGCCGTTGTCCGTGCTGTGGTCCACCACCATGCCCCCCACCGCCGGGCCGAGGCGGACGACGTCCCCCGGAGCGGCCCGGTGCACCAGCGCGTTGGAGACCCATCCGGCCGGCACCGCCCTGACGTGGAAGGTCAGCAGGCCGTCCGAGCGCGGCGCGGAGGCGAAGGAGTAGTGCCGCCAGACCCGCGGCCACCACGGGGTCTCCACCGCGGCGTACTGGCCCGCCCGGAACGGGTACGGCTGGTCGGGACGGAGGGTGATCACCGCGATGTCCGAGGTGCGCGCCTCGTGGGAGACGACCTCCGCGTGCCACCACGCGGGAGCGTGCGGTTCGTCCTCGGCCGCCGCGTCGATCATGGTCTGCGACATCCGGGTGTAGGTCCGCACCCAGGCCGCCTCGGCCTCGCCGCTCCAGGTCTCGGTCGCGAACTGCGCCAAGGCGCCGATCAGGCATTCGCCGAGCAGCGGGTAGTGCTCCGGCCGGGTGCCGTACTTCCGGTGGCCCTTGCCCAGCCGGGCGAGGTAGTCGTCCAGCGCCACCGGGTCGTCCGCGTGCCGGGCCGTGGTGAGCAGCGCCTTGAAGAGCCGGTCCCGCTGGGTGTCCATGGCCGGGGGGAAGAGCATCCGGAGATCGGGGTGGTAGGAGAAGAGCAGGGCGTAGAAGTACGCGGTGGCCCGGTCGGCCACCGGCCGGATCTCCTCAAGGGTGCGCCGGACGAGCACCGCGTCCGGTGAGGGGCTCCGCTCGCCGGGCACATCCGTCCCGGCGTCGACCGGGTGGGGGCGTGGGCCCCGCGACCCGTCCGGGTACGGGGGGTTGGACTCCACTGCCGTGTACCGGTGGTCCGCGCGGTGGTCGGAGTCCCGGTGCGCCGGCTGCGGAGCGAACCAGCCCCATTCCCCACCGTCACCATCGGAACCGGGGTTTTCGGCCGACGCGGTAACCGGAGCGTCCATGTCCGCCTCCCCTCGAATGCGCCGATCCATCCCATAGGCCAATGACCGCGAGTCACCGCGATTCACGTCTCGGTCATGGGGTCTTCATTTCTCGCACGGATCCGTGCACCACCGGGGTAGGGCCGGCCTCCGGAAAACGACTGAGGCGGCCGGAGAGCGGCTCGGCATTACCCGGCGCTGCTGCGAACCCAGGTTTTCCGGACCGACCAGGGGCCGATACGGACCAGCCCGGCTGGACGACGTGAAATCCCGGCGGCATTCGCCGACTTGCTGCCGACCCGCCCCATCCCCGTGCCTCCGAGCCGCCGTTCACGGCCGGAGAAGGTCCGCCGCAGCGGATCCGGAGTCGACCCTACCGGCCCCGGAGGAATACACAAGACCCATCTTCGGAATCCGCGAATGGGCGATCCGGCGCACACCACCGAAAAGGCCCGGGAGACAAGCAAGTCGGCGGATCGAAGCAGAGTACAAAGAGCCGGATAAAGTTTCAGTCGCCATCTGTTACCGGGGCGCACATACGAGTTCATAAGCCTCGCGAAGATCACGGCCGGTGTAGGCGTGCGAGGCCAGATCCCGCACGTGGTGATCGGCGTTCACCGCGACCGAAACCGGGAGTACCGAGAAGAGTTCGGCATCCGAGAGGGAATCGCCATACGCCACGCAGTCCGCGCGGCTCACCCCGAATCGACTGCAGAGTTCGTCGGCGATGCGCACCTTGGCCGCTGCGGAGAGGATGCCCGCCGGATCCACCGGCTCACGGAAGGGCGGCGAGGGCCAGCGTGAGCCGTGGGCCGCGTGCGCGCCCCAGCCCAGCAGCCGCTCCACGAAGAAACCCGGGGACAGCGACACCACCGCGCAGTAGTCGCCGCTCGCCCGTATCTCGCTCCACACCTCGCGGATCCCCGCCACCCAGGGTGCGCCGTCGAACGCCGCCGCCACATGGCTCTCGGTCAGGTCGACCCACAGCTCCCGCACCCGGAGGGCGAAATCGGAGGGATCCATCTTCCGGGCGGCGAACGCCCGCTCCAACTCCGTGATCTCCTCGACCAGACCGAGCTGCCGGGAGATCTCCACCGGAGCCGCCGAGCCGTATATCAGCGTTCCGTCGAGGTCGAAGAGGTGGAGTCTGGGCACCATACGGGAAGCGTACGGGCCGGCCCGCCGGACGGCTCCGGTCCGGACGTATCCTGCGGAACGATCAGTCCTCCGGGAACGTCACAGCCACCAGGAGTCTCGGATGAGCGACCTCGAAATCCGTCCCGCCACCGAGGAGGACATCCCCGCGATCGTCGCGATGCTCGCCGACGATCCGCTGGGTGCGGAGCGTGAGACGCCCGATGACCTGGCGCCCTATCGAGCGGCGTTCGACCGTCTCGCCGCCGATCCCAACCAGCACCTGGTGGTGGCCGTCCGGGACGGCCGGACGGTCGGCACCCTGCAACTCACCGTCATCCCCGGCCTCTCCCGGCGCGGCGCGGTCCGCTCCGTCGTCGAAGCGGTCCGCGTCCACGCCGACGAGCGCGGCAGCGGCCTCGGCGGCCGGCTGCTGGAGTGGGCCGCCGAGGAGTCCCGCCGCCAGGGCTGCGCACTGGTGCAGCTGACCTCCGACAAGCAGCGTCCCGACGCCCACCGCTTCTACGAGCGGCTCGGCTTCACCGGCTCCCACATCGGTTTCAAGCGCCAGCTGTGACCCCAGGACCTTCCCGGATCAGTCCGCGCTTTCCCCGATCAGTCCGTCGGCCGCCAGCCGCCCGGGTCCACCCCGCCGGGCACCGGCACCGAAGGGTCGTACGGCTGCCGGGTGAAGACGAAGGATCCGAGGTCCAGGTGGCCGACCGCAGCGCCGTCGGTGCCGGGCACCGGGCGCAGCGTCTCGCCGAGGTAGTAGCCGTCGAGCCCGGTCCAGGTGCCGTCCGACTCCGCGCGGAACCGGGAGGCACGGCCGGCACCGCCCGAGGGCCGCAGCTCCAAGCCGCGGTCGGTGCGGAGCCGCAGGGTGTACGGGGTGGGGCCCCAGTACCAGGTCCCGGTCAGTTCCAGCAGAGCCGGCTCGACCTCTGTCAGCGGGCGCCAGGGATCGGGGATGCGCGGCTCGCGATCGGCCACGATCTTCAGCAGATCGGCGGCGAGCGTGCCCACCGCGACCCCGGAGGTGGTGTTGGCGAGGGCGACCGCTGCCAGGTCGTCCTCCGTACTGAGCCACATCGCGGCGAGGAAGCCCGGCAGTGAACCGGAGTGCCCCACCAGCCGGCGACCGCCGTGCTCCAGCAGTTGCAGCCCGAGGCCGTAACCGCTCCCCCACGCCCCCTCACCCGGCGGCACGGCCGGTACCCGCAACTCCGCCACCGACTCGGCGCTGAGCACCCGGTCGTCGCCCGCCTTAAGGAAGACGGCGAACCGGGCCAGGTCGGCCGCGGTCGACCAGAGCTGGCCGGCCGGCGCCATCAGCCCCAGATCCTCGGTGGGCTCCGGCAGCAGGACGTCCGCCCACGGGTGGACCGCCCAGCCGGTGGCGTGCGGCTCCTCCGGGTCGGTGGTGGTACGGGTCAGCCCCAGCGGATCGAGCACCTCCGCCCGCAGGACCTCGGCCCACGGCCTGCCCCGCACCTGTTCCACCAGCGAACCCAGCAGCGTGTAACCGGGGTTGGAGTAGTGGTGCAGGCGCCCGGCCGGGTGCAGGCGGGGCTGCTCGCCGAGGACCTCCCGCAGGGTCGGGCGCAGCTCACCCGGGGTCCGCTCCCACCAGGGGGCGGGTGACTCGGCGGCCAGTCCGGCGCTGTGGGAGAGCAGTTGGGCGATGGTCACCCCGCCGACACCGGTGCCCGGGAGGTGCCGCTCAAGCGGATCGTCGAGGCCGAGCAGACCGTCGTCCCGCAGCCGGAGGACGAGGACGGCGGTGAACGTCTTGGTGATCGACCCGACCCGGTACTGGAGGTCGACCGCCGGCCCCGCCGCCGGCGACTCGCCACGGGCGGCGCTCCACACCACCTCGTCCCCGCGGACCACCGCGGCGACCAGGGAAGGTGTCCGGCCCTGGGCCTGGGCGACGGCCGTCCGGTGGTACAGGGCCCGCGCCGTGCCGGGCAGCAGTTCCTCGTGGGCCGCGGGTTCAGTGAACGATGCTGTCATGCCGACCACTTCTACCGGCGGGGCGGCAGCGGTGCACAGGGGTTTCGCCCGCTGCCCGCGGACACCATCGGCAGCGGTTGGCTGGCCGGGGCCCGTTCGGGTCTCCGCCACGGCCCGCACTTCGGTGGCGGGGGAACGCCCTCGGCCAGCGGGCCGGGGGCCCTGTGGGTCCCCGGCCCAGCGGTGTTCGGGCCAACGCCGTTCAGGCCGAGGCCGGCTCAAGGCCTCAGGCGAACTCCGGCGTCATGGCCGTGGCCACCTTCAGATGCCGGGCGGCCTCCTCCGCCATCCCCATCCGCTGGAGGGTTCGGCCGAGCATGAGCCTGGTGTAGGAGTCGTCCGGTGCGTCCTGGACCAACTGCTCCAGCAGCCGGCGAGCCCGGGACAGCTGCGCCGAGTGGAAGTAGCCGCGGGCCGCGAGTCGGCGGACGTTCGGGTCGGTGGCGTGCTCGTCGAGCAGCGGCCCCAGGAGAGCCAGTGCTCCGAGGGGGTCGCGTTGCTCCAGCAGCGACTCCGACCAACGCAGGCGCTGTACCTCCTCCGGCAACTGACGCTCCCTGCCGCCCCGGACCAGGAAGTCCTCGATCACCGCCGGCGACTGGGCGCCCCCGATCGCCTGATCGCCGACGACGATCGTCGGCGAGGTCGCGATGCCCCTGGCCTTGCCGATCAGCAGCAACTCCCGCACCTCGCGGTCACCCGCGTCGGTGTCGAGCAGGTCGGCGCCCTCCGCGAAGCCGGCATCGGCCGCGATCCGCTTGAGCTGCTGTCGGAGGCTGATGTCGGTGCCCTCCTGGAAGTGCGCCTTCATCACCCCCTCAGCCACCTCGCCCTGCAACGCCGCGCCACCGTGCTCGTAGGCCAGGTGGAGAAGCCGATGGGCGTCGTGGCTGTTGGCCCGCCAAACCGCTCCCCATCCCGGACCGAGCCCTTCCGTGGCCGCGGTCTCCGAGACGAGTGCCCGGTTCCGCACCGGCGAGGAGTCAGGGTCGCGCTCCCGCAGGGCCGAGTCTGGGTCCCGCCACGCCTGGGCGAGGGGGGTCGCCTCGACGGGGGTCGTCGGGTCGATCCGGAACGGGCGCCAGACCACCTCGACCTCGGAATCGGCCAGCCGCGGGCTTTCGAGGGCGCTCTCCAGACGCCGCTTGCCGATGTACGCCCATGCGCAGACCACGTCCGCCCAGATCTCGATTCTCATACCAGGAAAACTAACCGACATCCGTCGGTTAGTAAAACGACAAATGCCGGTTAGCGTGTCGGTATGAATCCGGACGACCCTCGGGCCCAGCGCAGCCGGAGCAGGCTGCGGGCCGCAATCCTCGAACTGGCCGCGGTCAGGGAACCCGCCACGATCACCATGTCGGAGATCGCGAAACTGGCCGGAGTGAACCGGGCCACGGTGTACCAGCACTTTCCGGACGTCGACGCGCTGGTGACCGACGCGATGGAGGAGGCGGTCGCGCAGCTGGCCCAGGCGGCGGCTAGGTGCCCCGCTGACGCCCCGCGGGACGAGGTGCCCCAGCCGCTGAGCAAGCTGTTCCGACACGTCGCCGAGAGCGCGGGCCTGTACCGGCGGATGCTCGGTCCGCAGGGCAGCCCGCTCTTCGCCGCGCGGATGCGGGAGCGGCTCACCCTCGAACTCGCCGACACGCTGCGAGCCCGGAGGCGTCCGCCCGGGTTCGACGAGGTGCCTCCGGCGGTACACGCCGCCTACCTCGCGGGGGCACTCACCGGGGTCATCGCCCACTGGGTCGCCGACGACCCCCCGGCCTGCGCCGACGAGACGGCCCTGGCCTTCTGGCGGCTCTTCCGACCCCGACCGTGACGCTGGCCGGGCCGTCGGTACCCCATGGCCTGGCTCTTCCCGTGAGCGGCCACCGCCCCGTGGAACAATCCCCGCACCCGAAACGGCTCCGACCACGGCGGTGAGGATGTTCTCGATATCCCTGGGAGACGACGGCGCCCAGCTGCGCCCGCTCGAGCCCTGGCAAGCGGCGGAACTGCTGGCCCATGTGGACCGGGGCCGCGAGTTCATGGGGCGGTACGTCGCCTTCCCGAACGCCGTCCACGACCTCGAGTCGAGCCGGTCGTTCCTCCGCGGTTACGCGGAGAAGGCGATGTCCGACACCGGGCGGATCTACGGGATCTGGGCGGACGGCGAACTCGTCGGCGGTGTCCTCTTCCGGACGATGGACGTCGAGCACGGCACCGCCGAGGCGGGATGCTGGCTGGAGCCGTCGGCGGTGGGCAGGGGGCTCGTGACCAGGGCCGTGCGGATCATCATCGACTGGGCCGTCGAGGAGCGCGGTATCCACCGAGTGGAGTGGCACGTCTCGGCGGCCAACGAGGCCAGCATCGCGGTGGCCCGGCGGCTGGGCATGACGAGGGACGGCGTACTGCGGGAGAGCTACCCGCACCGGGGGAGGCGCCACGACATGGAGGTCTGGTCGGTGCTCGCCCCGGAGTGGCGGGCGACCAGCCGGGCACCCGCCGCGAGCCGCCGCTGAGCACCGCCCGGCGCGCCGGCGTGACCCCTTATGGCAGGGCCAGCAGGCGGCCGTGCGTTCTCCGAGTAACCGAACCGGTCGGCAGGCACCCGGACCGACCGTCGAAACGCGCTTGTCCGCCTTCCCCGGACCCGCACTACCTTGCCGAGGTGGATCTCTTCTCAAGTTCTTGGAGGGCCTGCGCACGGCGGTCGCCGAACTCCGGGACAACGGCTCGCCGGGGCCGCGTTCCCGGAGGCATTCGCGGACGAGGACGTACTGCTGGTCGGCACCGGGCGACGATCCCCCACCGAGGCGGAGAGGGCCGAACTGCGCGGGCTGGCCGAGCGGCTGCCGTTCGTGATCGGCTCCTCGCCCGGCTGACCGGGGCCTTCCTCGCCGAGATCCCTTCGCCGACCTGATTCAGCGGTGCCGCGCCCTGCACTGGGCGATGTTCTCGGCCTGGCGCTGGCGCCGAGACGACCAAACGCCCGACCGGGGCCACTGGAGAGTGGAGGGACTCAACCGGGTTCGTGCCGCACTTGATCGCCGCGTATTGGGCTGAGCCGGTGACAGAACGGCTGCCGGGTCCCGATCCGCTGCCCCGTGTGCAGCGGATCGACACGGTGCTGCGGACGAACGCGGCCAGCTTGAGGGGACTTCTCACCCCCTCGCCCCTGCCCACGCCAGCGCCCCCGGACACGGACTGGTCACACGACCGGCGTGACAGGTCCGGTTCCGCCGCCGCGTGGATCGCTGCGACTACGGCTTCGCCGATCGGGGTCGATTTCATTGGTGACGCCGTAGTCGCGCGGATGAGGAGTGGGTGTCCGATCTCGCGACGCAGTCTTCCGACTCTCGTGATCAGGGCCGTGTGATGGGTTCCGAGTGCTTCAGCGGCTTCCTTGAGTGTGCCGTAGCGCGACAGGGCAGCGAACTCGCGGAGGCGGTCCCATGCACCCGGCCCCGTGAAGGCAGGGCGGAGGATCTCCGGTGCCTTGCTGTCCTGAGCTGCCAGCTGGGCGAGTCCGGGGCGGGTGGGCCCGTTCACCCTGGCGGGGATTCCGTGCAGCTTGGCCCATCGGGTCGTGGTCGTAGGGCTGAGACCCTTCTCGCGGCCGAGATCTGCCAGGGGCCGGCCGAGGACCAAGTACTGCTCGCGGAGCCATGCGCCGTCGACGTAGCCCTTGCGTCCCGTTGCGTGGGGCTCGCGGACTTCGATGCCGTTCTGTGCGAGGTAGTCGGCTCCAGCGCGGTGCAGGCCGTTTCCAACTTCAGGTGTCAGGAACGCGGCGAAGTAGTTCACGTGCGGGCGGTCCATCGCGCGGGTGATCGCGAGGTGGGCGGGAGCGAGGTGGGCTGGGAGTCCGCTCATCCGCTCGAAAACGAGCCCACACAAGCCTCGGTCAGCTCTGGGCCATGTCGACGAAGCGGGAGTAGTGGCCCTGAAAAGCCACCGTGATCGTGGCGGTCGGGCCGTTGCGGTGCTTGGCGACGATGAGGTCGGCCTCGCCGGCCCGCGGTGACTCCTTCTCGTAGGCGTCCTCCCGGTGCAGCAGGATGACCATGTCAGCGTCCTGCTCGATCGATCCCGACTCCCGCAGGTCGGAGACCATCGGCTTCTTGTCCGTCCGCTGCTCCGGACCGCGGTTCAGCTGGGAGAGGGCCACCACGGGCACCTCAAGCTCCTTGGCCAGCAGCTTCAGGTTCCGGGACATCTCCGAGACCTCCTGCTGGCGGCTCTCCGGCCGTCGGGAACCGCCGGTCTGCATCAGCTGGAGGTAGTCGATGACGACCAGCTGGAGATCGTTGCGCTGCTTGAGGCGCCGGCACTTGGCCCGGATCTCCATCATCGACAGGTTCGGGGAGTCGTCGATGTAGAGCGGCGCCTGCGAGACGTCAGGCATCCGGCGGGCCAGCCGGGTCCAGTCGTCATCGGTCATGCTGCCGGAGCGCATGTGGTGCAGCGCCACCCGCGCCTCCGCGGAGAGCAGGCGCATCGCGATCTCGTTGCGCCCCATCTCCAGCGAGAAGATCACACTCGGCATATTGCTCTTGATGGAGCAGGCACGGGCGAAGTCGAGCGCGAGCGTGGAGTTGTGGGTGGGCACCATGGAGCGCCCCGCCAGGTACATGTGCTCCGGGTGGGCCACCTGCACACAGCGGACGGGCACGCTCGCCACCTCGCGGACCGCCGTGATGACACGCCGCCGTGCTTCCGGGGCAGGACCGCCCCCACGTTCGTGTGCCCGTCGCTTCCGCTCCAGCCGGAAGACCTCCGCGCCGGTGGCGAAGGTAAGGACATGCTCGGGCCCGGTCGCCGTCGACGCCCGGAGCCCCAGGCTCACCAGCAGTTCGTAGCAGTCCGCTGCCAGTCGCCGCCCGGTGACCGCCAACCGCACCGCCCCGTCGGGGTCGACCGATCCGGCGGTGTCGAGGAGCCCGGCGAGCAGAGCGCGGCGCTGTTCGAGAGCAGCGCGGAGATACGGCCGGGGGATGTGCTTGTGGTCCAGCACCTCCGCGCTGTGCAGGGCCGCCGCCAGTTCGGCCTCCGGCTCGGCGCCCTCCTCCTTCTCCAACTGCGAGAGGATCTCGGGCTCCGCGCTGGCGATCTCGGCGCTTCCGGTTCTTCCGCCTCCCAGCCACGCGCCCAGCGTGTACGGCGGTACGGGCAGTTCCCGTACCGGCAGGGCGAGGGGCTCGGTGTTGCGCACCGAGTGACGGAGCGGGCCACCGGACGAGTCCGCACCCTCCATGGAGGCGGCGATCTCAGCCGTCGTCCGGATCGCGCTACCGACGGGATCCTGCGCTCCGTGCCCGGCCGACGGCAGCCCGGTGGCCCGGCCCTCGGTGAGCCACTGGTGTTCGGCGTCGGCGACGACCCGGCTGCCGTCGTCGAAGACGATCTCGTAGCACCGGCGCCCGACCAGGACGTCGGTGGCCGCCACCACCAGCGTCGGTGTTCCGTCGGGGGCCAGCAGGCTCTGGCCCTCCCGGACCTCCCCCATGGTGGTCCAGCCGTCCGGCGTGGGCAGCGGGGTGTCGAGGGCGAGCGCCTTCCCCATCGCGGGGCGCGCGGCGATGACGATCATCTGGCCGGGGTGCAGCCCGTTGGTGAGCGCGTCCAGATCGGTGAACCCGGTGGGCACCCCGGACATCTGGCCGCTCCGGGAGCCGATCGCCTCGATCTCGTCGAGCGCGCCCTCCATGATGTCGCCGAGCGGGAGGTAGTCCTCGCTGGTGCGCTGCTCGGTGACCGCGTAGATCTCCGCCTGGGCCTTGTTGACGATCTCGTCGACGTCACCGTCGGCCGCGTACCCCATCTGGGTGATCCGGGTGCCGGCTTCGACCAGCCGCCGGAGCACCGCACGCTCGTGGACGATCTCCGCGTAGTACTCGGCGTTGGCCGCCGTGGGCACCGACTGGACCAGCGTGTGCAGGTACGAGGCCCCGCCGACCCGGTTGATCTCACCGCGTTTGGTCAGCTCGGCGGAGACGGTGATGGGGTCCGCGGGCTCGCCTCGGGCGTAGAGGTCGAGCACGGCCTGGTAGATGGTCTCGTGCGCGGGGCGGTAGAAGTCCTGCCCCTTGAGTACCTCCACCACGTCGGCGATGGCGTCCTTGGACAGCAGCATGCCGCCGAGCACCGACTGCTCGGCGTCGAGGTCCTGCGGCGGCAGGCGCTCGAAGGCCGAGCCCCCTCCGCCGGCATCGGCTGAGCCTCCGGACCAGGAGTCGTCCGCTCCGTGCTCCCGCCGGTCGCCCCTGGAGCCGCCGTCGCCGTAGCGCGCGGAACGGGAGGCGGGCAGCCGGTCGCTCGGACGCGCCTCGGTCCAGGGATCTTCCATCTCCGGCTGGGCCACCCGGCACCTCCTCCCGTCCGCCTCGCGGACCTTTTCTGCTGCCCGGCGCACCCGCTTGCCGCGCACTTCTTCCTACGGCACAGCGCTTTCCTACGGCACAGCGCTTTCCTACGGCACAGCGCTGACAAAGCGGACGTCCGACTCCGTGCTCACGGAGCGGAACCTGGGCAGGCTACGGGCCTGGCTGAGCGACGGGCGTCGGACCACCGTAGGCCGGTGGACGGCATCAGCCAAGGTGGTTATCCACAGGCCATGTGGATGACTGGCCACAACCTGTGGAGAAGCCCGCCCAATCTGTGCATGACCCAGGGGAAAGCCCTGTGGACAACCCGATGATCACTCCGGGACCACCCCTCTGACCTGCTATTTCTTCATCCACCGGCTGTGCAGAAGAAAAACTTCCACCACCAGGTGAAGATCCCCGAAAACACCTCGGCGAGTCCCCGGCCAACCATCACCCCGTAAGGATCACTCGCGGTTTGCATCTCTTACCTGTGGAAGACTAGATTCACTGCTATGACCCAGGCCCCCGAGCGCACGAAGCGTGTCAGCCGCCATGACCGCGAGATCCTCTCGCTCGCCCTCCCGGCCTTCGGCGCGCTCGTCGCGGAACCGCTCTTCCTCATGGTCGACAGCGCGGTCGTCGGCCACCTGGGCACCCCGCAACTCGCCGGGCTCGGTGTGGCCGTAGCCCTGCTCACCACCGCCGTCAACGTCTTCGTGTTCCTCGCCTATGCCACCACCTCCGCCGTGGCCCGCCGGGTCGGCGCCGGTGAGCTGCCGACGGCGATCCGGCAGGGGATGGACGGCATCTGGCTCGCCCTCCTCCTCGGAGCCGCCGTGGTGGTGGTCACCCTTCCCGCCGCGCCCGGCCTGGTGGCCCTCTTCGGCGCCTCCGAGACCGCCGCCCCACACGCGATCACCTACCTGCGGATCAGCTCGCTGGGCATCCCGGCCATGCTCGTGGTACTCGCCGCGACCGGTGTCCTCCGCGGCCTCCAGGACACCCGGACCCCGCTCTACGTCGCGGTGTGCGGCTTCACCGCCAACGCGGTGCTCAACATCGCACTCGTCTACGGCGCGGGGCTGGGCGTGGCCGGCTCGGCGTGGGGCACGGTCATCGCCCAGTGCGGAATGGCCGCCGCCTACCTGCTCGTGGTCGTGCGGGGAGCCCGACGCCACGGCGCCTCGCTCCGGCCCGACGCGGCGGGCATCCGGGCCTGCGCCCAAGCCGGGGCGCCTCTGCTGGTCCGCACCCTCTCCCTCCGCGCGATCCTGATGATCGCCACGGGCGTCGCCGCCCGGCTCGGTGACGCCGACATCGCCGCCCACCAGATCATCCTGACGCTGTGGACGCTGCTCGGCTTCGCCCTGGACGCCATCGCCATCGCAGGTCAGGCCATCATCGGGCGCTACCTGGGGGCCGATGACGTCGCGGGAGCCCAGGCGGCCTGTCGCCGCATGGTGCGGTGGGGGATCGCCTCCGGCGCGGTACTCGGCCTACTGGTGCTCCTGCTGCGTCCGCTGATCCTGCCGGCCTTCACCAGCGACACGGCCGTGCACGAACTGCTGCTGCCCGCGCTGCTGGTGGTGGCCTTCACCCAGCCGATCTCCGGGGTGGTCTTCGTCCTCGACGGGGTCCTGATGGGGGCCGGAGACGGTCCCTACCTCGCCTGGGCCATGATCGCGACGCTGGCGATCTTCGCACCCGCCGCGCTGGCGGTCCCCGCACTGGGCGGCGGGCTCACCGCCCTGTGGGGCGCGATGGTGCTGATGATGGGTGCGCGGATGGTGACTCTCTGGCTACGCACCCGCTCCGGTCGGTGGATGGTAACCGGCGCCGTGCGGGGTTGAGCCGCCGATCCCCGTCTGCTGCCTCGCGCATCCTTCCACCCGCCTTCGGCCCGGCTCCTCGGCAGGCTCACCCGCGTCGACCCGGCGGCCGGATGGGCACCAACGGCAGTGGGCCGCATCCACCACCCCTCGTCAGGACGGTGGATGCGGCCCAGAGCCAGGACTTGCCCTTGCTCAGGCGGCGACGACCTCGACGCCGACCTTCGCAGCGACCTCCGCGTGGAGGCGCACGGAGACCTGGTGCGCGCCCAGGGTCTTGATGGGGGAGCCGAGCTCGATACGACGCTTGTCCACGTCGGGACCGCCGGCTTCCTTGATCGCCGAGGCGATGTCAGCCTGGGTCACAGAACCGAACAGACGTCCGGACTCTCCGGAGCGGGTGAGCAGTCGCACCCGCACCGCCTCAAGCTGTGCCTTGACCTCGTTGGCCTGTTCGATCGAGGCGATCTCCCGCAGCCTGCGGCCGCGGCGGAGCTGCTCGACGTCCTTCTCGCCACCCTTGGTCCAGTGGATCGCGAAACCGCGCGGGACCAGGTAGTTACGAGCGTAGCCGTCCTTGACGTCCACGACGTCGCCCGCGGCGCCGAGGCCGGAGACCTCATGGGTAAGGATGATCTTCATGTTCCGGTCACCCTTTCCTTATCGCGCAGTCGAGGTGTAGGGCAGCAGCGCCATCTCCCGGCTGTTCTTGACGGCCGTGGCGACATCGCGCTGGTGCTGGGTGCAGTTGCCGGTGACCCGGCGGGCACGGATCTTGCCACGGTCGGAAATGAACTTCCGCAGCAGGTTCGTGTCCTTGTAGTCGACGTAGGAGATCTTCTCCTTGCAGAACACGCAAACCTTCTTCTTGGGCTTGCGAGCAGGCGGCTTCGCCATTGTCTCTCTCCGTAATGATCAAGAAGTTTGTGCTGTCGCCCTTGCTGGCCGGACACCCGGCCTAGAAGGGCGGCTCGTCCGAGTAGCCGCCGGAGCCACCGCCCCAGCCACCGCCACCGCCACCGCCCTGCTGGCCACCGCCGGCCGGCGCGCTGGTCGCCCAGGGGTCGTCGGCGGGCGCACCGCCGCCCTGCTGGCCACCGCCGGGGCCGCCGCCCCAGCCGCCGCCACCCTGGCCGCCACCACCGAAACCGCCCTGACCGCCCCGGCCGGTGGTCTTGGTGACCTTGGCCGTGGCGTTGCGCAGGCTGGCTCCGACCTCTTCGACGTCCAGCTCGTAGACCGTCCGCTTGACACCCTCGCGGTCCTCGTACGACCGCTGCTTGAGGCGGCCCTGCACGATGACGCGGGTGCCCCGAGTCAGGCTCTCGGCGACGTTCTCCGCCGCCTGCCGCCACACCGAGCAGGTGAGGAAGAGGCTCTCGCCGTCCCTCCACTCGTTCGTCTGGCGGTCGAAGATGCGGGGAGTGGACGCGACACGGAACTTCGCGACCGCCGCACCGGACGGGGTGAAGCGCAGCTCGGGGTCATCGACCAGATTGCCGACGACCGTGATGACGGTCTCGCCTGCCATTGGGGAACCTCTCGGCGGGGTACTACGGGCTGCTTGCTACTCGAATCCCGGGACGGAACCGAACCGCGAGGTTCAGTGAGCCGCGGGACGGAGGACCTTGGTCCGAAGGACGGACTCGTTCAGGTTCATCTGACGGTCGAGCTCCTTGACGACCGCGGGGTCGGCCTGGAGGTCGATGACCGAGTAGATGCCCTCGGGCTTCTTGTTGATCTCGTACGAGAGACGACGACGGCCCCAGGTGTCGACCTTCTCCACCTTTCCGTTGCCCTCTCGGACGACGGAAAGGAAGTTCTCGATCAGCGGGGAGACAGAGCGCTCCTCGAGATCGGGGTCGAGGATGACCATCACCTCGTAGTGACGCATGCGGAACCCACCTCCTCTGGACTCAGCGGCCACGGTCTTTCCGTGGCAGGAGGGTCGTGATGCGTGAGCGACGCTACCGGCCGAGACTGACAGCCCACGGGGGCCGCCGGCCACAGTGGTCGGCACCATCGCAGACAGCACACCTTACCCGCACCGTGTCTTGCGGTTGAAATCCGGGCCACACTCCCCGCAGTCTGGACATATCGGATGTCTGTGACGGTCGAGTCCGCCGTCTTCGGCCAGGAGGTGGCCCATGGCATATGCGGTATACCGGCGGCAGCATCGCGGACCGCTCTCCGCGATCGCGGCCCATCCCGTCGAGAACAGTCTCGCCGCGACGACGCTGCTGCTCGGCGCGCTCGCCTTCGCCACGGCCCAGATCCCCCACCTGCACCTGATCAGCTGCTGGGCAGGGCTGGTCGGCATCCTGTCCGGGGCGTGGGGACAGATGATCTCGGCGACCACCGTCGAGCGCTTCATGCTGGTGATCGGGCTGGGCGCCGCCGGCCTCGGCTTCTATCTCGGGATGGCCCACGGGGGACTCTTCGGGGGGGTGCTCGGGTAGACCCCGGCCCGCGGCGCTTCCCCAGACACCGGGAACCGACCCGCCGGAGGGGCTCTCGGATGCCGGTCCGGGAACGGGTCGGATCCCCCGGGCGCCCCTTACGGACGCTGGGTTCTGATGCGGGCCTTCGGCGCGCAGTAGGCTTCCCCGGAAGCCGAGCGTGCCGAGGAGCATCCCGCCATGAGTCTGTCCCTGAGGACCATCAGCCGTGAGCAGCATCTGACGTACCTCCAGAGCCTGCCCTCGGCGAGTCATATGCAGGTGCCGGCCTGGGCGGACGTGAAAGCCGAATGGCGCTCGGAGAGCCTTGGGTGGTTCGACGACGACAGCGGTGAGATCGTCGGCGCGGGGCTCGTGCTCTACCGCCAGTTGCCGAAGATCAAGCGCTATCTGGCCTACCTGCCCGAGGGCCCGGTGATCGACTGGTACGCGCCGAACCTCGAGGATTGGCTGCGGCCGATGCTCGAGCACCTCCGGAGCGCCGGCGCCTTCTCGGTGAAGATGGGCCCGCCGGTGGTCATCCGCCGCTGGGACGCGCCCGCGATCAAGGCCGGTATCCAGAACCCGCAGGTGAAGCGGTTGCGGGAGATCCAGGCCACCCACATCGAGCCTCGGGCCTTCGAGGTCGCCGACCGGCTGCGCCGGATGGGGTGGCAGCAGGGCGAGGACGGCGGCGCGGGCTTCGGCGACGTGCAGCCCCGCTACGTCTTCCAGGTTCCGCTGGAGAACCGTTCGCTGGAGGACGTCCACAAGGCCTTCAACCAGCTGTGGCGTCGGAACATCAAGAAGGCGGACAAGGCCGGCGTCGAGGTGGTCCAAGGGGGGTACGAGGACCTCCCCGAGTGGCAGCGGCTCTACGAGATCACCGCGGAGCGGGACCGCTTCCGGCCGCGCCCGCTGAGCTACTTCCAGCGCATGTGGACCGCCCTGAACACCGAGGATCCCAACCGGATGCGCCTGTACTTCGCCAAGCACGACGGTGAGGCCGTGGCCGCCGCCACGATGCTGATCGTTGGCGGGCACGTCTGGTACTCCTACGGGGCCTCCGCCAACCACAAGCGCGAGGTACGGCCCTCCAACGCCATGCAGTGGCGCATGTTGCGCGACGCCTACGCTCTCGGGGCCACCGTGTACGACCTCCGGGGCATCAGCGACTCGCTCGACGAGAACGACCACCTCTTCGGGCTGATCCAGTTCAAGGTCGGCACGGGCGGACAGGCCTGCGAGTACCTCGGCGAGTGGGACTTCCCCCTCAACAAACTGCTGCACAAGGCGCTCGACATGTACATGTCCCGGCGCTGACCGCGCTTCCCGGTCCCCGCGTCGGCCGGACGGGACGGTTCGCACCGCACCGCCGCAGCCCGCCGAAACACGACAGGCCCGGCCCCCGTCCACCGCCCACCCGAGATGGCGGGCCGTGTTCCTCCGTACGTGACCGAATCGTTTCAACGACGCACCTCCAGTTCCGCTTCCCGCCCCTCCTACCTCCCATACACCGCAGATACGAGAGAGGTTCCGGACCTGCCATGGCGCTCACCCTCTATGTCGACACCGCGCGCTGGCGGGCGCACCAGCAATCGGTGCTCCAGCAGTTCCCGGGGATAGTGCCCGTCTGCAAGGGCAACGGCTACGGCTTCGGGCACGAGCGGCTGGCCGAGGAGACCGCTCTGTTCGGCTCCGACATGCTCGCCGTCGGCACCACCTACGAAGCTGCCCGGATCAAGGACTTCTTCAGCGGCGACCTGCTCGTCCTCACCCCGTTCCGGTTGGGCGAGGACCCGGTGCCGCTCCCGGACCGGGCGATCAGGTCGGTCTCCTCGGTGGAGGGCGTACGCGGCCTGGTCGGAGCGCGCGTGGTCATCGAGGTCATGAGCACCATGAAGCGCCACGGCGTCTCCGAAGCCGATCTGCCGAAGCTGCACGCCGCGATCGAGGGCATCCGGCTGGAGGGCTTCGCCATCCACCTGCCGCTGGACCGTCTGGACGGCTCCGACGCGGTGGAGGAGGTCATCGGCTGGATGGACCGGCTGCGGGCCGCCCGGCTTCCGCTGCACACCATGTTCGTCAGCCACCTCGGGGCCACGGAACTGGCCCGGTTGCAGCAGCAGTTCCCCCAGACCCGCTTCCGGGCCCGGATCGGGACCCGCCTCTGGCTGGGTGACGAGGACGCGACCGAGTACCGCGGTTCCGTCCTGGACGTGGTCACGGTGGCCAAGGGCGAGCGTTTCGGCTACCGGCAGCAGCGGGCGGCCTCGGACGGCTCCCTGGTGGTCGTGGCGGGCGGTACCTCGCACGGCGTGGGGCTGGAGGCCCCGAAGGCGCTGCACGGCATGATGCCGCGCGCCAAGGGGGTCGCCCGGGCCGGACTGGCGACCGTCAACCGCAATCTGTCGCCCTTCGTCTGGGAGGGCAAGCAGCGGTGGTTCGCCGAGCCGCCGCACATGCAGGTGTCGATCCTCTTCCTGCCGAGCGAAGTGCCCGAGCCCAAGGTGGGCGACGAACTGGTGGCGCAGCTGCGGCACACCACAACGCAGTACGACCGGCTCGTCGACCGCTGAGCCCGCCGTCCGAGCGCGCCCGCACTCGGACGGCTCGGGAGCAGTGCCTGCCGGCCTCCGGGAGCGGGCTCGCTGCCCGCTCCCGGAGGCCGTTCACGATACGGATCCCCCGTCGGTGCCCCACCGCACCGGCGGCCCCGGGAGCGGCGCCGGCCGACGTACCGGCCGGCCCGGTGCGAAAACGTCCGGCGCGCCGTCCAGCACCCCTCCGGAGGGGTCGTCCACACCGCTCCGCCGGACCACGTCGCGCTCCGGCAGCAGGATGTCGCGGACCACCACGGCGCAGAGGTAGGCCGTTCCCAGCAGGTGCAGCAGGATGATCAGCTGGTAGCCCTCCGGTGGCAGACCGTGGTGCTTGTCGCCACTGGAGGTGTAGGCCAGGTACATCCAGATGCCGAGGAAGTAGGCGACCTCGCAGCCCTGCCAGATGAGGAAGTCGCGCCAGCGGGGGCGGGCCAGCGCCGCGAGCGGGACCAGCCACAGCACGTACTGCGGTGAGTAGACCTTGTTGACCAGGATGAACACCGCGACGACCAGGAACGCCAGTTGGGCGAAGCGGGGACGGCGCGGTGCCCAGAGGGTCAGCGCGCCGATGCCCGCGCACAGCAGTACGGTGATCGCGATGGCCCAGGAGTTGGCGCTCTCCAACGGGTTCCCCGTGCGCTGCGCGATGACCAGCCAGAACGATCCGAAGTCCACCGGGCGCTCCTGGCTGAAGGTGTAGAACTTCTTCCACCCCTCGGGGGCCAGCGCCATCACCGGCACGTTCACCACCATCCAGGCCCCGGCGGCCGAGGCCACCGCCGCCGCGTACGCCCGCAGGCGGCCCGCCCGGAGGCAGAGGATCAGCAGGGGACCGAGCACCAGTACCGGGTAGAGCTTCGCCGCGGTCGCCAACCCGATCAGGACCCCGGCGGCGGCCGGTCGGCTGCGCGACCACATGAGCATGCCGGCCGCGAGGAGCGCGACGGCCAGCAGGTCCCAGTTGATCGTGGCGGTGAGCGCGGCGGCCGGTGCGAGGGCCACCAGCAGGGCGTCCCAGGGCCGGCGGCGGTGGGTCCGCGCCACGCAGACCACCATCACCGCGGCGCAGGCCATCAGCATCCCGGAGTTGACCACCCAGTAGGTGCGGGCGCTGTCGATCCCCCCGTCCTTCGGCGTCAGCCAGGAGGCGACTTCCATGAAGAGTCCGGTCAGCACGGGGTATTCGAGGTACTCCATGTCGCCGGGGAGGCGGTCGAAGTACGGCACCAGGTCAGCGGCGAACCCGCGCGCACCGTAGAGGTGGGGGATGTCCGAGTAGCAGGCGTGGGCGTACTGGCTGTCCGCTCCGAAGAACCAGCCGCTGTCGTAGCACGGCAGCTTCTGCACCATGCCCAGTGCGAACATCCCGATCGCGACGATCAAGATCACCCGCAGCGGTGTCCACCAGTGCGTTCCCGGTAGTACTCGGCGGCCGGCCGGACCGCCGATCGCCTCGCTGCCGACGGCGGCCACCTCGTCCTGGGCGGTCGGCAGCACCAGCTGGTCCGCGGAGTCCGTGTCGTGAGGGGGGTAGGCGCGGGTCATGGGCACAATCCTGCCGTACCGGTCCGCCGGGGGCGCGGTCGTCCCGGCACCACGGACGGCGTCGGCCCCCGACCGGACCCACCGGTCGGGGGCCGACGCCCTCCAGCGGTACCACGGGGGCCATGCCCGTACCGAGCGCTCTCCGCCCGGTAGCGCCTCACTCCCGGCGGCCGGTCCCTCCGCCGAACCAACCGCCGCCGCCCGAGTCGGGTTCGCCGCCGGTCGATGACGGATCAGGCGAGGTGCCCCCGCTGTTGTCCCCGGTGCTGTTCCCGCCCCCCTCGTTGCCGCCGGTCTCCTCGCACCTCGGGTCGAAGACACCGCAGCTCTCCTCGGGCGGCGACGGGATGCCCGGCGATTCGGAAGGCGTCTCCGAGGGCGTCTCCGAAGGCGTCTCAGAGGGCGACGGGCTCTCGGTCGGGGTCGGCGAGGGGCTGGCCCCCTTGCCGTAGACCTTCTCACCGATCGGCTCGGGCTTCGGGAACTGCTGCACCTCCTTGCCCTCGAGGGCCGTTCCCATGTACTCCGCCCAGATTCTCGCGGGGAACGACGCACCGTGGATGGACTGCTCGCCACCCACCCCGTACATCTTCAGGAACTCCTGCTTCTTGGCCTGGTCGTCCACCCGCCACATGCCGATGGCGGTGGACAACTCGGGGGTGTAGCCGGCGAACCAGGCCGACCGGTTGCCGTCGGTGGTACCGGTCTTGCCGGCGGCCGGCCGACCGCCGGGCAGCTGGGCCGAGGTTCCGGTGCCCCTCTCCACGACGGTCTTCAACACGTCCGTGACGTTGTTGGCCACGTTCCGGTCGAGCCCCTGCTCCGTCTTGAGCTCGGGCTTGAAGATCGTCGTGCCCTTCTGCTTGACCTCGGTCACCGAGTAGGGGTCGTTCTGCTCCCCCTCCGCGGCGAACGTGCCGTAGGCGGCGGCCAGCCGGATGGCGCTGGGGGTGGAGGTGCCGAGCGCGAAGGAGGGGGCGAGAGAGGCGAACTGCTCTTCGATCATGCCTGCGTTGAGCGCCGCCTTCTTCACCCGGTCCGTCCCAACGTCCATCCCCAGTTGGATGAACGGGGTGTTGACCGACAAGCGCATCGCCTCGCGGAGGGTGATCGGGCCGTAGTCCTCGTCACCGTCGTTGACCTGGTGCCACTCCTTGTCCTCCTCGTTGAGCCACACCTCGCCGTTGTAGTCGCGCAGCTTCACCTTGTTGTCGCCGTCGTAGATGCTCTCGGCCGAGACCGGGGTGCGCATCGACGCGTCCTGCTGGGCTGGGCCGCTCGGGTCCCGCACCCCGTCGGTCATGGCCGCGGCCAGCACGAAGGGCTTGAAGGTCGAGCCGACCGGGACACCGGTGTTGTCGGCGTTGTTGGTGTAGTGCTCGGTGGCGTCGGTGCCGCCGTAGATGGCGAGGATCTTGCCGGTGGCCGGGTCGATCGAGGCTCCGCCGAACTGGACGTACTTGTCGACCTCCCGCTTCTTCGGGTCGATCTTCTCCTTGCTCACCTTCTTCACGGCCTTCTCGAGCTGATCCATCTTCTTCTGGTCGAAGGTGGTGTAGATCTGGTAGCCGCCGAGCTTCAGCTGCTCCTCGGAGATGTTGCTGTGCGAGGTGACGTAGCTGTCCGCCAGCGCCTTCAGATAGCCCTTCTGGCCGGTCATGTCCATCGCCGGCTTGGGCTTCTGGGGCATCGGGAAGCCCTTGGTCAGCCACTTGTCCCGCTCGGCCGCGCTCATCCGCTTGACCTCGACCTCGCGGTCGAGCGTCCAGGCCCAGCGCTTCTTCGCCCGCTCCAGGTTCTTCTCGGGGCTGGTCATCAGGTTGCCCGGGTTCACACCGCCGGCCGGGTCGTAGAGGTTCGGGCCGTTCAGCACCGCCGACAGGAAGGCGCTCTCGCTCGCGTCGAGGTCGATGCAGTCCTTGCCGTAGTAGGCCTGCGCGGCGGCCTGGATGCCGTACGCGCTGCGGCCGTAGTAGGCGGTGTTGAGGTAGCCGGTGATGATCTCCTTCTTGTCGACCGTGGCACCCACCTTGATCGACACCAGGAGTTCGTGCACCTTGCGCTTCAGCGTCTGCTCGGAGTCCAGGTAGTAGTTCTTGACGTACTGCTGGGTGATCGTCGAACCACTCTGGGTGTCTCCACCCCTGGCCATTCTGACGACGGCCCGGGCGATACCCATCGGGTCGACCCCGCGGTCGGTCTCGAAGGTGTCGTTCTCGGCGGAGATCACCGCGTTCCGCATCGACTTCGGGATGTCCGCGTAGTCGACCTTCTGACGGTTGCGGTCACCGCCGCCGGCCACCAGCATCCGTTCGCCGTTGCCCCAGTAGTAGACGTTCTTCTGGACCTCGGCCATCTCGTTCGGGTCCGGCTTACCGACCAGGGCGAGCGCCACACCGGTCGCGGCTATCAGGAGTCCGAAGAAGGCGATGCAACTGCCGAGGACCTGCTTCCAGGAAGGCAGCCAACGGCGCAGGCCGGTCTTGCCCGAGCGCGGATAGTCGATGAACCGCTTCTTCCGCGGCGGCTCGCCGTTGCCACGCCCGCCACCGCGACCGCCGTAGCCACCGCCGGCGCCGCCGTTGCCCCGGCGGCCGCCACCGGCGCCGCCCTCCGCCCCGGTCGCTCTGCGGCGACCTCCGCGCTTCGCGGCACGGCGGGCTTCCGCGCGGCCTCCGTAAGGGCGCTCGCCGCCGTGCGGGCTTGCGGCCGAACCGCTCGGCGGTGCGGCGCGGCGGCCGGACGGCGGCGGCTGCGCTCCGCGCCGGGCCGCGGCCCGCCCGCCGGACTGCGGGGGCTTGCGACGGTGCTCGCTCATGGAATGGCTACTCCTCGGACAGGCGCTATCGCCCAGACGCGACAGTTGACTTCCGGCCCCCCGAAGTGCGGACTGGCTCCTGCCGACGACAGGAGGAACCGCACCTGGGCCCTTTCTTCCGGACCGGGCCGACTGACGTGTCCGGTCATCGCCATCCTCCAACACCGGTCGGAAGACGGTGCTCCGCGCACGGCGCCACCGTCAGCCGCGGGCATTCCGCACGGGCTGCGCCCTCCGCCTTGCGACACACGCGCCAGTCCTCGCTCACCGATGTTGCCTGATCCGAAAGGAAGGCCCCGGTTCGAGGACGCCCCGGAGGCCCGCTTGGTTCCCGGCATTCTGCATGCCGCACAGACTACGCACGGACAAATCCGCCAGAACACCGCCCTTTCTACGGGCTGCCCGGCGCACCGCACCGAACCGTCCGTGTGACGCCGTTCACCATGGCTCCCCTTGCCCCCTCTTCGCACACCGCTCTATCGTCGTGATGTATCGAACCGATACATCACGACGGCATAGAGTGATGTCGTTCGTCACGGGGTACCGGCGAGAAACGCCGCTGGTAGGAGCCAGTGGGCGTGGAAACGGCGGCGACTCGAAGCGACCCGAGACACGGACGGCTCGCCGGAGACGGCCCACGGCCACGGCAGGAGAGGGAGGCGAGCGATGAGCAGACGTTCCGGCGTCCTCGAGTTCGCCGTACTCGGCCTGCTCCGCGAGTCCCCCATGCACGGCTACGAGTTGCGCAAGCGGCTCAACACCTCGCTGGGCGTGTTCCGGGCCTTCAGCTACGGAAGCCTGTACCCCTGCCTGAAGACGATGGTCCGCCAGGGTTGGCTGGTCGAGGAGCCGGGCAGCGCTCCCGAGGACGCGCTCGCCGCGACGCTCGCCGGCCGCCGGGCGAAGATCGTCTACAGACTGACCGCTAAGGGGCGTGAGCACTTCGAGGAGTTGCTCGACCACTCCGGGCCGGACGCCTGGGAGGACGAGCACTTCGGAGTCCGCTTCGCCTTCTTCGGACAGACCTCTCGAGACGTCCGCATGCGGGTGCTGGAGGGGCGTCGAAGCCGGCTCGAGGAGCGCCTGGAGCGCATGCGGGCCTCTCTGGCCCGCAGCCGCGAGCGGCTGGACGACTACACCTTCGAACTCCAACGACACGCCTTGGAGTCGGTGGAGCGCGAGGTCCGTTGGCTGAACCAGCTGATCGAGAGCGAGCGCAGAGGGCGCGACCAGCACACCTCCGCCTCCGGTACCGACGGCGAGCCCAGCCGACCGCCCCACTCACCAGACGCACCGGCTCAGTCAGGCACACCGGAAGCACCGGGCCCGCCTGCCTTGCCGGGCAGACCGAGATCGCGGGAGCAGTCAGAGATCACGGGCGGCCCACCCCAGCACCGGGACAGCACCCGGCCGGGTACGTCCGAGGACACCGCCAAATGAGGTCCTGCGCTCCGTAGGGCTTCGTTCGTACACACACAGGGAGCAACCGGAATGGGTTCGGTTCGCGTAGCCATCGTCGGCGTGGGCAATTGCGCCGCCTCGCTGGTGCAGGGCGTCGAGTACTACAAGGATGCCGACCCGGACAACCGTGTCCCGGGTCTGATGCACGTGCAGTTCGGCGACTACCACGTGCGGGACGTCGAGTTCGTGGCCGCCTTCGACGTCGATGCGAAGAAGGTCGGGCTCGACCTCGCGGACGCCCTCGGGGCGAGCGAGAACAACACCATCAAGATCTGCGACGTGCCGTCGACCGGTGTGACCGTGCAGCGCGGCCACACGCTCGACGGGCTGGGGCGGTACTACCTCGAGACCATCGAGGAGTCCCAGGAGGCGCCGGTCGACGTGGTGCAGGCGCTCCGGGACACCGAGACGGACGTCCTCGTCTGCTACCTGCCGGTCGGCTCCGAGGAGGCCGCCAAGTTCTACGCGCAGTGCGCCATCGACGCCGGTGTGGCCTTCGTCAACGCGCTGCCGGTCTTCATCGCCGGGACCAAGGAGTGGGCGGACAAGTTCACCGAGGCCGGCGTCCCGATCGTCGGCGACGACATCAAGTCGCAGGTGGGCGCCACCATCACGCACCGGGTGATGGCGAAGCTGTTCGAGGACCGGGGTGTCATCCTGGACCGGACGATGCAGCTGAACGTCGGCGGCAACATGGACTTCATGAACATGCTGGAGCGGGACCGCCTGGAGTCCAAGAAGGTCTCCAAGACCCAGGCCGTCACCTCCCAGATCCGCGACCGCGAGCTGGGCGCCGACAACGTCCACATCGGCCCGTCCGACTACGTGGCATGGCTCGACGACCGCAAGTGGGCCTACGTGCGGCTGGAGGGTCGGGCGTTCGGCGACGTCCCGCTCAACCTCGAGTACAAGCTGGAGGTGTGGGACTCCCCCAACTCCGCCGGCGTGATCATCGACGCGCTGCGCGCCGCGAAGATCGCCAAGGACCGGGGCATCGGTGGCCCGATCCTCTCGGCCTCCTCGTACTTCATGAAGTCGCCGCCGGTGCAGTACTTCGACGACGAGGCACGGGAGAACGTCGAGAAGTTCATCGCGGGCGAAATCGAGCGCTGACCGCCGGAGCCGAGAGGCTTCGCGACGGCCGCACACCGTCCTGGAGGACGGTCCCTACCGAGGATCTGACTGATCCCCTAGGGACCGTCCTCTTTTCACGATGTGTGAAGGTATGAGCATGACTGTGGTCGGCGATCTGTGGAGACTTCTCCAACTCCCCGATTTCCGCCGACTCCTGGCTATTCGACTCCTCTCCCAGTCAGCGGACGGTGTCTTCCAGGTCGCGCTCGCCGCGTACGTCGTCTTCTCCCCGGAGAAGGAGGCCTCACCGGCCGCCGTGGCTTCCGCGATGGCCGTGTTGCTGCTCCCGTACTCCCTGATCGGCCCGTTCGCCGGCGTGCTGCTCGACCGCTGGCGGCGACGGCAGGTGCTGCTGCACGGCAACCTGATACGTACGGCCCTGACCGCCGGCACCGCACTGCTCGTCGTAGCCGGCGCACCGGACGCCCTCTTCTACCTGGCGGCGCTCTCCGTGACCGCCGTGAACCGGTTCGTTCTCGCGGGCCTTTCCGCGGCTCTGCCGCGGGTTGTCGACGAGGAGCGCCGCCTGGTCACAGCCAACGCCCTCACCCCGACCGCGGGCACCCTCGCCGCCACTTTCGGCGGCGGCGCGGCCCTCGTGGTACGGCTCACGGTCTCGGACTCGGCAGCGGTGATGGTGCTGCCCGCCGCGGCGCTCTATCTCGCGGCTGCGCTTGCCGCCCTGCGTATCCGACCTCAACTCCTCGGTCCCGCATCGCCGTTGGACGGACGGCAGCTCCTGGCGGCGCTCGCCGGCACGGTACGTGGGCTGACGGACGGGGTACGCCACCTGGCCGAACGCCGCAGGGCCGGCTACGCACTGCTGGCCATGACCGTGATGCGCTTCTGCTACGGCGCGCTGACGGTGATGCTCCTGATGCTCTGCCGGTACGCCTGGACCGGTGAGGAGGGCGGCTCCGGGTCCGAGGCCGACGGACTGGCGATGCTCGGTCTCGCGGTGGGCCTCTCCGGCGCCGGGTTCTTCACGGCGGCCGTCCTGAGCCCCTCGGGAGTCGGCGCCCTGGGCGCCTATGGCTGGATCGCCGCCTGCGCGGCCGGCGCGGCGGTACTGGAACCCTCTCTGGGCCTCTTCTTCGCGCCCGCGCCCGCACTGGCCGCCGCCTTCGTCCTGGGGTTGGCCACCCAGGGAGCCAAGATCGCTACGGACACGGTGGTGCAGTCCTCGGTGGACGACGCCTTTCGGGGGCGCGCCTTCACCCTCTACGACATGCTGTTCAACGTCTCCTTCGTCGCCGCCTCCGCGGTCGCGGCGCTCGTGCTGCCCCCGGACGGACGTTCGGTCCCACTGGTCGTAGGTGTGGCGCTGCTGTACGGGGCCGTCGCATCGGCGATGGCCTGGAGCCGGCGGAGGCTCTGAGGGCCCAGACTCTGAGGGCCCAGGCTCTGAGACCCCCGCTCCGTTTCACGTGAAACAAGCGCCGCGCGCCCCGTGCCGATGTCCTGTTTCACGTGAAACAGGACATCGGCCGCTGCGGCCGCCGCCGGTCAGCCTTCCAGGCCGGCCCACCACTCCTTGAGCGCCGCCACCGCGGCGTCCCGCTCCATCGGCCCGTTCTCGAGTCGCAACTCAAGCAGGTGCTTGTACGCCCGCCCGATCAGCGGGCCCGGCGGCACTCCGAGGATCTCCATGATCTCGTTGCCGTTCAGGTCCGGGCGGATGGCGTCCAGCTCCTCCTGCTCCTGGAGCTTCGCGATACGCCGCTCCAGACCGTCGTAGGCCCTGGAGAGGGCGAGGGCCTTGCGCTTGTTCCGGGTGGTGCAGTCCGAGCGGGTCAGCTTGTGCAACCGGTCCAGCAGCGGCCCGGCGTCCCGCACGTACCGGCGGACCGCCGAGTCGGTCCACTCGCCCGTGCCGTAGCCGTGGAAGCGCAGATGCAGCTCCACCAGTCGGGAGACGTCCTTCACCAGCTCGTTGGAGTACTTCAGCCGGCGCATCCGGGCTGCCGCGAGCTTCGCTCCAACGACCTCGTGGTGGTGGAAGGAGACCCGCCCGTCCTTTTCGAACCGTCGGGTCTTCGGTTTGCCGATGTCGTGCAGCAGAGCGGCCAACCGGAGCACCAGGTCCGGCCCGCCCTGCTCCAGGTCGATAGCCTGCTCCAGCACGGTCAGCGAGTGCTCGTAGACGTCCTTGTGCCGATGGTGTTCGTCCCGCTCCAGGCGCAGCGCCGGAAGCTCCGGCAGCACCCGGGCGGCGATCCCGCTGTCGACCAGCAGCTGGAGGCCCTTCCTGGGCCGATCGGCGAGGATCAGCTTGTTCAACTCGTCACGGACCCGCTCGGCGGAGACGATGTCGATCCGCTCGGCCATCTCCGTCATCGCCTTCATGACGTCCGGAGCGACCTCGAAGTCGAGCTGCGCGGCGAAGCGGGCGGCCCGCATCATCCTCAGCGGGTCGTCGGAGAACGACTCCTCCGGAGTCCCCGGCGTCCGCAGGACCCTCTCGGCCAGATCCCGCAGTCCGTCGTGCGGGTCGATGAACGACTTCTCCGGAAGGGCCACCGCCATCGCGTTCACCGCGAAGTCGCGGCGGGAGAGATCCTCCTCGATCGAGTCCCCGTAGACCACTTCGGGCTTGCGGGAGTCCCGGTCGTAGGCCTCCGATCGGTATGTAGTGATTTCAATGACGTAGTGGCCGGAATCCGCATACGCGCCCGGTGCCCGCTTCTGGCACCCCACGGTCCCGAAGGCGATACCAACCTCCCAGACCGCGTCCGCCCAGGGACGGACGATTTCCAGCACCTCTTCCGGCCTGGCGTCCGTCGTGAAGTCCAGATCGTGACCGAGCCGACCGAGCAGGGCGTCCCGGACCGAGCCGCCGACCAGCGCCAGGGAGTGTCCGGCCGCCTGGAAGCGGCGGGCGAGGTCGTCGGCGACCGGGGCGACCCGCAGGAGCTCACTCACGGCCTGACGCTGCGCTCGGCTGAGCGCATGGGTCGGCTGCGGTGGCTGCGGGATCTGCTGGGCGCGGTTGTCTTTGTTGGCGTTCGGCACAACAGGAAAGATTACGTGGCCCCCGAACACCGGAGCATCAGGTGTCCGCCTCCGGGTGCGGCCGGTGCTCCCTTTGATCACGGAGGGGCCTCCCGGCACGTTGTCCCGACCGATCTCGTTACCATTCCAGGACGCACATCCGAGACCACCACCGAACACGATGAGGGACGGCGAGCGCGTGGCCGAGGCGGCACAGTTCCAGGGGACGAGCAGCGTTCCCGCTCGCCGGTGGTTGCGGCGGGGTATCGCACTGCTTGCGGCGACGCCGCTGCTCGCCGGGGTCCTGCAGCTTCCAGCCCCGGAAACGGCGCGGGCGGCCGAGACGGCTTCGAGCGCGAGATCCGTGAAGGTCTCGATCGACTCCCTGTCGCCGGCGGCCCCCGCCAAGAGCGACACGATCACGCTCACCGGCACGGTCACCAACGACACCCGCTCCAAGATCGACGACGCCAGTATCGGGCTACGCCTGACGGAGCCGCTGAACAGCCGCAGCGCCGTCGACGCCGCCGCCAAGCGGAAGGGCTACTCCTACGCCGCGGACGGCCACGAGGTCGGAGGCGGGCACACGCTGGAGATCGACAAGCTGCCGTCCGGAGGCAGTCGCTCCTTCTCCCTGAGCGTCCCGGTCAAGGACCTGGAACTCGGAGCGAGCCCCGCCGTCTACCAGCTCGGGGTCTCATTGACCGGCCACACGGCGAACCAGCCGGTCCCCCAGGTGCTGGGCATCGCGCGGACCTTCCTGCCCTGGCAGCCGAGCCAGAGCGGGAAGAAGACCCGGATCAGCTACATGTGGCCGCTCATCTCCGGCCCCCGGCTCTCCGCCGAGACGGCCTCCGACCCCCAGCAGACCCCCCGGTTCCGTGACGACACCCTCGCTGAGGAGCTGGCTCCCGGGGGCCGTCTCCAGCAGTTGGTGGAGCTGGGCAAGGACCTTCCGGTCAGCTGGGTCATCGACCCGGACCTGCTGGTCAGCGTCGAGGCGATGACCGGTAGCTACAAGGTCGAGCAACCGGACGGCTCGGTGAAGGCCGGCAAGGACCAGGAACTGGCCAAGAAGTGGCTCGGGGAGCTCACCGCGGCGGTGAAGGACCGGGAGGTGGTCGCACTCCCCTTCGCCGACCCCGACCTCGCCTCCCTCGCCCACCAGGGCAAGGACGTCTCCGGAGCGCTCTCCCACCTCAAGCCGGCCACCGACCTCGGTTCCCTGACCGTCGAGACCATCCTCGGCCGGAAGCCGCGCACCGACTTCGCCTGGCCCGTGGCCGGAGCGCTCGACTCGTCGATCGTGGACGTCGCCACCTCCGCCGGCGCGCACAACCTGATCGCCCGCGGCGACAGCCTCCGGGACCCCTCGGGCCTGCCCTACACACCCACCGCCGCCCGCCCCATCGGCGGCGGCAACACCGTCCTGGTCGCGGACACCGGCCTGTCCAAGGCCTTCCAGGGCGGTATGTCGTCACCGGGAAGCTCCGTCCGCGCCGTCCAGCGGTTCCTCGCCCAGACCCTCATGATCAGCATGCAGTCGCCGGACACCCGGCGGAGCATCGTGGTGGCCCCCGACCGGATGCCCTCGGCCGAGCAGGCGCAGTCGATGGCCCGGGCCGTCGAGGCCCTGAAGGACGGCGACTGGATGGCACCGCTCGACCTGGGGGACGCCGCGAACGCCGCTCCGGACCCGCAGGCGACCGACCGGGTACCGGGACCGCGCTCCTACCCCGGTTCGCTGCGGAAGCAGGAGCTGCCGACCGCGGCCTTCGAGGAGATCCAGGGCACCCAGTCCGCGCTCACCGGCTTCCAGGTGGTGCTCTCCCAGCCGGACCGTGTGGTGACCCCCTTCAGCAGCGCGATCATGCGGGGCCTGTCCACCTCCTGGCGCGGCGACGCGGAAGCCGCCACCGTCTTCCGAAGCTCGGTCCAGGAGCACCTCTCCGCACTCACCCAGGGAGTGCGGCTCATCCAGAAGTCGAAGCAGACGCTCTCCGGGCGCAGTGCGACGATCCCGGTGACGGTGGAGAACAACCTCGTCCAGGGCGTCAAGGGACTGAAACTGAAGCTCACCTCCAGCCAGCCCAACCGGCTCGACGTGGGCACGGAGCAGCCGGTCCTGATCGAGGGCGAGCACAGCCAGTCCGTGAAGTTCCCGACCACCGCCAACGCCAACGGCTTCGTCTGGGTCAAGGCACAGCTCTACACCGAGGACGGCACCCCCTATGGCGCGCCGATGACCTTCCAGGTCAACGTCACGGAGATCACCTCAACCGTGATGCTGGTCATCGCCGGAGGCGTACTGCTCCTGGTCCTGGCCGGGGTGCGGATGTACACCCAGCGCAAACGGCGCGCCGCGCTGGCCGGAGAGGCCGGCGAGCCCCCGGAGGCCGGCGCTGAGGCCGGCGCTGAGAGCGACACGGAGAACCGCCCCGAGGACGGCCCGGAGCAGCCGGGTGACCAGGCGGCGGACACCGGGCCGGAAAGTGGGGACGCCCCCGGCCCAGGTGAGAAGGTTGATCGTTGAGCGAGCTCGTGGCCACTCGGGGGCCGATAGCGATGAGGTGGGGTAGCGATGAACGCACCGTACGACGGTGACGGGGGCCAGAGTCCGGGCAGTGATCCAACCGGTCCCGCACCCTCACCGGCCACCCCGCACGGGAGCCCGCCGCCGGCGCCGGGACCGGAGGCCCCCTCCCGAGACGCCTTCGCCCACCTCTACAGCGATCAGAGGCAGCCCTACGCCCCGCAGCGCACCCAGAGCCCCGCACCGCCCTCCCACCCGGGCGCCGCGGCCGGCCCACTGACCGATCCTGGGCCGCCGGCCGGAGAGCAACCGACGCCGCCGCAAGCCGAGCCCGCGCCCACCGACCGACAGCAGCCCCAGGCCAAGCGGCCGGCCGGCCGGGGCGGCAGCCTGATGAAGTCCAGCGCGGTGATGGCGGCGGGCACCCTCGTCTCACGTCTCACCGGCTTCCTGCGGCAACTGGTGATCACGGCGGCCATCGGCGCCGCGCTCCTCGGCGACAGCTACACCGTCGCCATGAACCTGCCGACGATGATCTACGTCCTGACCATCGGCGGCGGACTGAACTCGGTCTTCGTCCCGCAGCTGATCCGGGCCATGAAGAAGGACGACGACGGAGGCGAGGCCTACGCCAACCGCCTGCTCACCCTCGTCATGGTCATCCTGGGCGCACTGGTCGCGGTCTCCGCCCTCGCCGCCCCCTGGCTGATCCGGGCGATGTCCGTCCCGGTCTCGGAGAACCCCGCCGCCAACGACGTGGCCGTGACCTTCGCCCGCTACTGCCTGCCCACGATCTTCTTCATGGGTGTGCACGTCGTCATGGGGCAGATCCTCAACGCACGTGGCCGTTTCGGGGCCATGATGTGGACCCCGGTGCTGAACAACATCGTGGTGATCTTCACCTTCAGCATGTTCATCTGGATCTACGGCACCGCGGACCGCTCCGACGTCGGGGTCACCACCATCGCCCCCGAGGGCCTTCGGCTGCTGGGCATCGGCACCCTGCTCGGGCTCACCCTGCAGGCCCTGGCGATGCTTCCCTACCTCCGCGCGGCCGGCTTCACCTTCCGCCCCCGCTTCGACTGGCGGGGCCACGGACTGGGCAAGGCTGCCCGGCTCGCCAAGTGGACCGTGCTTTTCGTACTGGCCAACCAGGCGGGCCTGGTGGTCGCCACCCAGCTTGCCACCCGTGCCGGTGCCGAAGCCGACAAACTCGGTTTCCCGGGGACCGGCATCATGGGCTACAACAACGCCTTCCTGATCTGGCAGATGCCGCAGGCCATCATCACCGTCTCGGTGATGGCGGCGCTGCTGCCGCGGATCTCCCGCTCGGCGGCCGACGGGGACACCGCAGCAGTACGCGACGACATCTCCCACGGGCTGCGCAGCTCGGCGGTGGCGATCGTGCCGATCTCCTTCGCCTTCGTGGCCCTGGGCATCCCCATGTGCACCATGATGTTCTCAGCCTCCGGCCCGGTGGCTGCCCACTCGATGGGCTACATCCTGATGGCGTTCGGTCTGGGGCTGATCCCGTACTCCATGCAGTACGTCGTGCTGCGCGGCTTCTACGCCTACGAGGACACCCGGACCCCCTTCTACAACACCGTGATAGTGGCGATGGCCTGGGGAGTGCTCTCCGCAGTCAGCTACTTCGTGCTCCCGGCCCGGTGGGTGGTCGCCGGTATCGCGGTCTCCTACGGTCTGGCCTACGCCATCGGGGTGGGCATCGCCTGGTCCCGGCTCCGCCGACGGGTGGGCGGCGACCTGGACGGCGCACATGTGGTGCGCACCTACGCCCGGCTCGTAGGAGCCAGCATCCCCGCAGCGCTCGCCGGGGGACTGGCGAGCCTCGGCATCACCCGGTTCACCGGTGAGGGGACGTTCGGCTCACTGGGCGCCCTCGTCGGCGGCGGCACCGTGCTGCTCTGCGTCTTCTACCTGGCGGCCAAGAAGATGAGGATCGAGGAGATGACCGCCATGGTCGGTATGGTCCGCGCCCGCCTCGGCCGCTGACCCGCACAACCATCGTCCACCACCGCGTGTCGTGCAGAGCGGTGGACTGTGGGCACAATTGTCTTGGCTGTGGTGCGAATGCGTGCAACGGATGGGGAGGCGGGAACGACGGTGGCAGAACGGAGCACGGCTGCCGTCGACGTGGCTGCCAACGACGGTGAGGAACCAGTCTCCACCGAGGCGGAGCAGCAGACCACGTCTGACGCGGAGCAGTCCACGGGGCAGGTCAGCGCGGCTGAGCCGGACGCCGCAGCCACACCGCGGGAGGCGGCTGAGGACGACGACCCGCCCGAGGAGACACCCGAACCCGGGACCGAGCAGCCATCGGAACCGGCTTCGGAGTCATCAGCCCCCGACCTCGAACCTCCGCAGCCGCACAGCGGCCACAAACTCGCCAGACGGTACCGGCTGGAAGAGTGCGTCACCCGACTGGACGGCTTCAGCAGCTGGCGGGCGATGGACGAGAAGCTGCGGCGGGCCGTCGGGATCCACCTGCTGCCCGCCAACCACCCGCGAGCCCGCCGAGTGCTCGCCGCGGCCCGGTCGGCCGCGCTCCTCGGCGACCCCCGCTTCGTCCAGGTGCTGGACGCCGTGGAGGAGGGCGACTTCGTCTACGTGGTGCACGAGTGGCTGCCGGACGCCACCGAACTCGGCACCATCCTGGCCGGCGGCCCGCTGGACCCGCACGACGCCTACCAACTCGTCAGCCAGATCTCCCAGGCGATGTCCGCGGCCCACCGGGAGGGCCTGGCGCATCTCCGCCTCACACCGGGCTCGGTACTGCGCACCCACTCCGGCCAGTACCGGATCCGTGGCCTGGCGGTGATGGCGGCGCTCCGCGGCATCACCGCCGACCATCCCCAGCGCACCGACACCGAAGCCATCGGCGCCCTGCTCTACGCGGCGCTCACCCAGCGCTGGCCGTACGAAGGCGACGCCTACGGGCTCTCCGGGCTGCCGAAGGACGTCGGGCTGATCCCACCGGACCAGGTGCGGGCAGGCGTCCACCGGGGGCTCTCCGAGCTGTCGATGCGTGCCCTGGTGAACAACGGCTCCACCCCCTTCCGGCAGGAGCAGCCCTGCACCACGCCCGAGGAACTGGCCAAGGCGGTCGCCGCGATCCCGCCGATCCGCCCACCGGAACCCTCCTTCGCCACCCCCACCTACCCGTCCGCCGCTTACCGGCAGCCCTCCTTCGCGCAGACCGCGGCCCCCGGCCTCGACCAGGGGGCACCGGCCCGACCGGTGGCGACGCCTCCCAGGCCACTGCAGAGCCGGTCCGGCAAGGCCCTCACCTGGGCGGTCTCCGCGCTGCTCATCGCCGCGCTCGGTCTCGGCAGCTGGCAGGTAGCGGATGCCCTGATCAACCGGTTCGGCCCGCCCGAGGGATCCAGCACCGCCCAGGAGAAGGGCAGCGGCGGGGAAGGGGAGACACCCAAGAGCACACCGATTCCCGTCGAGGACATCAGCGAGTTCTCCCCGCTGGGCCCCCCGGTCGCCGAGGACACGGTGGGCAACGCGGTGGACGGCGATCGCGCCACCGCCTGGATCACCCCGCACTACAAGGGCTACGCCAACTTCGGCAACCTCCCCGCCAGGAAGCAGGGCAGCGGGGTCATCCTCGACCTGGGCAGCGTCAAGAGCGTCACCGGGGTCTCCGTGCGGATGTACCGCGCGGGCCAGACCGTCGAACTCCGCGCCGCGGAGACAGGCGCACAAGGCCCCACCGCACTCTCCGACTTCCCCCGCAGCCTGGGTGCGCCCGAGACCGCCGGCGATGAGTTGAAGATCAGCCTCGACAAGCCGCTGCGGACGCGGTACCTACTGGTTCACATCACAAAACTGCCCCCGGACGGTTCCGCGAGCCAGTTCCGGGGAGGCATCTCCGAGATTAAGCTGACAGGCTGACGCAGCCGAAACGGAAGACGCAGCCAAAACGGAAGGGGAGGCGCCCGTACGTTGGACGAGGTCGCGCGCGACGCCAGAGACGACCGGCAGCTTCTCGCCCTCCATGTGGACGGTGATTCCGAGGCATTCGGGGAGCTGGTCCGCCGCCACCGCGACCGGCTGTGGGCAGTCGCGGTGCACACTCTCGGCGATCGGGAGGAAGCCGCCGACGCCGTCCAGGACGCCCTGGTCTCCGCCTACCGGGCCGCACACACCTTCCGCGGCCAGTCAGCGGTGACCACCTGGCTGCACCGGATCACGGTCAACGCCTGCCTGGACCGGGCCCGCAAGGCGGCCTCCCGGCGGACCGACCCGATAGCAGAGACCGAGCGGCTGGAGACTCTCCTGGACCCGCATGAATCCGCCTCCGCACCCGCCGAACGAAGTGACCTCCAAAGAGAGCTCGTATCGGCGCTCGGGACCCTCCCCGTCGACCAGCGCGCCGCCCTGGTCCTAGTCGATATGCAGGGCTATCCCGTGGCGGAGGCGGCTCGAGTTCTCGGTGTCCCCAACGGCACCGTGAAGAGCCGCTGCGCACGGGGGCGGGCACGGCTACTCCCGCTGCTCAGCCATCTGCGGGGGAGCCGCCCCTCCGCGGACGAGGAACGTTCAACGCCACCAGGCTGGAAGAGGAACCAGATGCCCAGGGCATCCGTCCCACCCGCAGCAGGTCCGCGTGACAGTGAGGCTGTGAAGGATGGGGGTGGACGCGTATGACATCGGTGGCCCAGCCGGATGAGCATCCCGAAGTCGAGGAGCTCTCGGCGCTCATCGAGGGATTGGTGCCCGAGGAGCGCTGCGCCGTTCTCCACGACCACCTCTCGGACTGCCAGCCGTGCGCGGAGGTGCACAGCTCGCTCAGGGAGATCCCGGAGTTGTTGGGTTCCCTGCCGAGCCCGATACCGATGCCCCCCGACGTAGCGGCCCGGATCGACGTGGCTCTCGCGGCGGAGTCTCCGGTCCCCACCGCCACCGGGGCGGTTTCACGTGAAACGGCATCGTCCACACAGCCCCTCTCCGATCCGGAGGCGGCGCCCTCGGGCTCCCCCTCCGGTGTTTCACGTGAAACTCCGGGCGAGCAACGCCTTCTCTCCAAGAGGAGCCACACCCGGCGCCCCATCGGTCGAACAACGGGCCGTACTCACACCGGTCCGCCGCGTAGCTCCACCGGACGCCCGCGCACCGGGGGCGGGCGCCCCTCTTCGAGCGCGCACTCCGCCGACGGCCGGCACCGGTGGCGCCGTCGGCGGGGCGCCCTCCTCGGCGCCGCTGCGACAATCGCCGCCTTGGGGGTGGGTGGAGCCGTCCTGCATTCGTTGAACGATCCGGCGGAGGGATCGGTCGCGACCAAGCACACCGGTGGCCAGGGAGGCGGCTCAGAGTTCGCCGCAGAGCCCCTCGACCGCCAGGTGCAGCGGCTGCTGGCCGGTGTCGAGGGCGCTGCGGCGACTCCCAAGGTGGAAGCCGGCACGGACAACGACACCGACACGGCGTCCGAGCGTCCCCTCCTGAGCAACGAGGTCATCGTGCCGTCCTGTGTACAACTGGGGACCGGTCGCCAGGAGGAGCCGCTCGCCGCGAAGACCGGCAAGTACCAGGAGCGGGAGGCCTACCTGATCCTCCTGCCCCATCCTGCGGACAACGGGAGGGTCGAGGCCTACGTCGTCGACGCCTCCTGCGCGTCGGAAACGGCCCCCGGTCCGGGGGAGCTCCTGCTGAAACGCAGCTACCAGCGGGGCTGAGTCCTCCCGCCGCGCCGGTACTCTCCGGGGAATGCCGGCCCCGTAGGATCCGTTGGATGGGGTGAGCGTTAGGCGCCCTGATTCAGCAGTCGGCAGAGACGAGGAACACCCGTGAGCGACGTCCGCAATGTGATCATCATCGGCTCCGGGCCGGCGGGCTACACCGCAGCCTTGTACACCGCCCGCGCGTCCCTGAAGCCGCTCGTGTTCGAGGGTGCTGTAACCGCCGGTGGTGCGCTGATGAACACAACCGATGTGGAGAACTTCCCCGGCTTCCGCGACGGCATCATGGGCCCGGACCTGATGGACAACATGCGGGCCCAGGCAGAGCGCTTCGGCGCTGAGCTGGTGCCCGACGACATCGTCTCGGTGGACCTGACCGCCGAGATCAAGTCGGTCACCGACTCGGCCGGCACTGTGCACCGGGCCAGGACCGTGATCATCGCCACCGGGTCCCAGCACCGGAAGCTCGGTCTCCCCAACGAGGAGAAGTTCTCGGGCCGCGGGATCTCCTGGTGCGCCACCTGCGACGGATTCTTCTTCAAGGACCAGGACATCGCCGTGGTGGGCGGTGGCGACACCGCCATGGAGGAGGCGACGTTCCTCTCCCGTTTCGCCAAGACCGTCACCGTCGTCCATCGCCGTGACACTCTCCGGGCCTCCAAGGCGATGCAGGACCGGGCCTTCGCCGATCCCAAGATCACTTTCGCCTTCGACAGTGAGGTCGCCGAGATCCACGGCGAGCAGAAGCTCTCCGGGCTCACCCTGCGTTCCACCAAGACCGACGAAACTCGCGAACTTCCGGTCAGCGGGCTGTTCATCGCCGTCGGACACGACCCGCGCACCGAGCTCTTCAAGGACCAGGTGACGCTGGACGCGGACGGTTACCTCGAGGTCTCCGCACCCTCCACCCGGACCAACCTCCCCGGCGTCTTCGCCGCAGGCGATGTGGTGGACCACACCTACCGCCAGGCGATCACCGCTGCCGGCACCGGTTGCTCCGCGGCCCTGGACGCCGAGCGCTACCTCGCCTCCCTCGCGGACTCCGCGGGCGAGGAGACCCCTGAGCCGGAGAAGACCACCGCGGCCGTCTGACCGCCCCCGTCCACAACCCTCAGTTCGAGAACAAGGAGACCGCCATGGCCGGCGCCCTCAAGCAAGTGACAGACGCCTCCTTCGAAAAGGACGTCCTGAAGAGCGACAAGCCCGTGCTCGTCGACTTCTGGGCCGCCTGGTGCGGCCCCTGCCGCCAGATCGCTCCTTCCCTGGAGAAGATCGCTGAGGAGCACGGCGAGAAGATCGAGATCGTCAAGTTGAACATCGACGAGAACCCGTCGACCGCCGCCAAGTACGGCGTGATGTCGATCCCGACTCTGCACGTCTACACCAACGGTGAGGTCGCCAAGACGATCGTCGGAGCCAAGCCGAAGGCCGCGATCGAGCGGGAGCTCGAAGAGTTCATCGGCTGACCGTCGACTGTTTCACGTGAAACCGGGCCCGCCCCTTCAGGGGGCGGGCCCGGTTTCACGTGAAACACCTCCGGAGTCCACCGGGACTCTCCCTCACCACTACCTCTCGATACCTCAGAGCGGCCGCAGAGTGGGTTCCTTCTGCACCGCACCCAGCAGTCGGTCCAGCGCCATCTCCACGTCCTCCTTCCAGGAGAAGGTGGTCCGCAACTCCAGTCTGAGCCTGGGGTACCGGTGGTGCGGGCGCACGGTCTTGAACCCGACCGCCAACAGGTAATCCACCGGCAGTACACACGTCATCTTCGTTCGGCGTGCGTCCCCGAACGCTTCGATGGCACGGACCCCGCGCCCGAGCAGATCCTTGGCCACCCCCTGCACCAACATCCGCCCCAGCCCCTGTCCCCGGTACCCCGGCATCGTCCACGCGGTCATCAGCTGAACGGCGTCCGTTGCGACAGGACTGGTGGGGAAGGCCGTGGACCTGGGCACATACGCCGGCGGCGCGTACAGCATGTAACCGACGGCTACTTCGTCGACGTAGACCAAGCGACCGCAAGAACCCCACTCCAGCAGTACGGCTGAGATCCACGCTTCCTTCTCCACCTCCGGCCGCCCCGCCTTGACCGCTGCCTCGCCACTGACGGGATCCAGCTCCCAGAAGACGCAGGAGCGGCACCACCCCGGCAGCTCGGGAAGGTTGTCCAGCGTGAGCGGTACGAGTCGACGCCCCATGAACCCTCACTTCCTCCCCCGCTGCGTCGTTCTCCGAGCCCGGCCCCGAGAGCGTTCCACACCGAGGGGTACCGTCCCGGAAAAGACCTGGGGTGGGCTGCGCCAGCCGGCTCAGCCCACCCCGGAGTTCAGGATCCGGCTGGATCACTCCACGCCGTCTTCCTCATCCTCTTCGCCGAGATCCGAGTCAAGGATCTGCCCCTCCTCCGGAGCCAACATCTCCAGGATCCGCTCCAGATCCCCCATCGAGGCGAACTCGACGACGATCTTCCCCTTCTTCTGACCCAGATCCACCTTCACCCGGGTTTCGAAGCGGTCGGAAAGCCGTGATGCCAGCTCGGTCAGCACGGGAGAGACCCGCCGGCCGGCTCGCGGCCCCCTCGTCTTCCGGGTCGACTGCTGCTGGGTGCCCGCCAGCATCACGATTTCCTCGACAGCCCGTACGGAGAGCCCCTCCGCCACGATGCGGTGAGCGATCCGGTCCTGCTCCTCGGCGTCCTCAACCGACAGCAGAGCCCGTGCGTGCCCGGCCGAGAGCACACCGGCCGCCACCCGGCGCTGCACGGAAGGGGAGAGCTTCAGCAGTCGGAGCGTGTTCGAAACCTGGGGGCGGGAGCGCCCGATGCGGTCCGCCAACTGGTCATGTGTGCACTCGAAGTCCTTGAGCAGCTGATCGTAGGCGGCGGCCTCCTCCAGCGGGTTCAACTGCGCCCGGTGGAGGTTCTCCAACAACGCGTCCAACAGCAGCTTCTCGTCGTCCGTGGCACGGACGATCGCCGGAATCCTCTCCAGCCCCGCCTCGCGGCAAGCGCGCCACCGCCGCTCGCCCATGATCAGCTCATAGCGGTCCGCGCCCAACTGCCGGACCACGACCGGCTGCAGGAGGCCGACCTCCTGGATGGAGGTGATCAGCTCCGCCAGGGCGTCCTCATCGAAGACCTCTCGCGGCTGACGTGGATTCGGGGTGATCGAATCCAGCGGGAGCTCCGCGAAGTGCGCCCCGGCCGGTTCCTCCCCGGCCACCCAGAACTCCGCCTCCGGCGGCACACCGTCATCCGCCTCCGGCGGAACGTCGCTCTGCGGCAGCCCGGCCACCTTGGCGGCCGCCACACCCCGACTCGAGTCAGGGGAGAGAACCGGCATCGCCGCAGGAGAGGTCTTGCCCGTTATGGCCACCGTGGCGCCGGTCTGCTCCGCCCCCTGCGGAGCCGCCGGAATCAACGCCCCGAGTCCTCGCCCCAGGCCTCTACGTCGTTCTGTCACTGGGTCCCCTCCGAGATGTGCTGCTGCTCCTGCGGGTTGATCGCCGGAGCGTGTTGCCCGGTGTAGTTCACGTCGACCCCCCGGAGCGCGATCTCCTTCGCCGCCTCCAGGTAGGAGAGCGATCCGCTCGAGTTCGGATCGTAGGTGAGCACCGTCTGTCCGTAGCTGGGCGCTTCGGAGATGCGGACCGAGCGCGGGATGCTCGTACGCAGCACCTCGTTGGTGAAGTGGGAGCGGACCTCTTCCGCCACCTGGGAGGCCAGTCGAGTACGGCCGTCGTACATCGTGAGCAGGATCGTCGAGACGTGGAGCTTGGGGTTGAGGTGACCGCGGACCAACTCGACGTTCCGTAGGAGCTGCCCGAGGCCCTCCAGCGCGTAGTACTCACACTGGATGGGGATCAACACTTCGGCGCCCGCCACCAACGCGTTGACGGTGAGGAGGCCCAGCGACGGGGGGCAGTCGATCAGGATGTAGTCCAGCGGCTGCTCGTAGGACTCGATCGCCCGGGACAGCCGGCTCTCCCGCGCCACAAGAGAGACGAGTTCGATCTCGGCCCCGGCCAGGTCGATGGTGGCCGGGGCGCAGAAGAGGCCTTCCACATCCGGCACCGGCTGGACGATCTCAGACAGGGACTTGCTCTCGATCAACACGTCGTAGATCGAGGGCACTTCGGCATGGTGATCGATCCCCAGGGCCGTCGAGGCGTTGCCCTGCGGGTCGAGGTCGATAACGAGCACCCGAGCCCCGTGCAGGGCCAGCGAGGCGGCCACGTTGACCGTCGTGGTGGTCTTGCCCACACCGCCCTTCTGGTTGGCGACGACGAAGACCCGCGTCCGCTCAGGTCTCGGCAGGGCCTCACCCCTGCGCCCCACGGCAGTCGCCGACGGTTGGCCGCCCTGGCCGATCGGGGCGTCATCCATCGGGGCCGGCGTTTCACGTGAAACGTCTTCCCCGGGGTACGGCGGCCCCGGGGACACCCCCCGGTTGGGCTCAGCGGCGCGGGGACCGGGGACCGGATCGGCCATCGGTCCCGCGAAGTTGGCGTCGGACCGCAAGGACTCACTCTCCTCGACTTCAGACTCGCAATGACCAGAGCCTGCCATGCTTTGGGGGTCGGGAACCACTGAGGCCCGCTCTCCTGTGGATGATTCCACTGTGGAAGGCGCTGCTCGAGTGGCCCGGCCCGCCTTGCGAGAAGAGGCGGTGCGGCCGGGTGAGGCCGCGACCGCACGGCTGCGGCCGATGATTCCCTGCAACCTGGAGCGACGTTTCACGTGAAACACGATGCACACTGCGGAGCTCTACCGGGCCACGACACTCCGGCGGACTCGGTGGGCTGGCTTGTATGGAGCAACTCACCGCGGGCCCGGCGCCCTGGACGGTACGAGTCGACACGGCGCGGGCCGGGTTCCCGTCACCCGCGCCGCAGGGTCAGCCTCCTGGGGAGCGGCGAGTAAGAGCGGCTCCCCCGACCATCAGCGGCGGCCTCGCGAACGGCTCGCCCGCGCGGCTCGGGCCCGCTTGGCCGCGAAGCGAACACCACCGGGGCTCTCGCCCACCTCCACGCGCACCACCGTGGAGGGCGGATCCACCGTGCCCACGCCCACCTGGAAGACCGAGCTCCGCACCGCCCCAAGCTTGCTGAGCGCGGCCCTGGCGCTCCGGAGCTCCTGCTCGGCCGTGTCCCCCTTCAGCGCCAGCATCTCACCGTACGGTCGGAGCAGCGGCACCCCCCAGCCGGCGAGCCGATCCAGCGGCGCCACCGCGCGGGCGGTCACCACGTGCACCGGACGCAGCTTGCCGAGCATCTCCTCGGCCCGGCCCCGTACCACGGTCACATGCTCCAGCCCCAGCAGGTCCACCACCTCCTGCAGGAAGGTGGTGCGCCGCAGTAGCGGCTCCAGCAGAGTGATCTCCAGGTCGGGCCGTACCAGCGCCAAGGGAATTCCCGGTAGTCCGGCCCCCGATCCCACATCGCAGACCGTCACCGACTCGGGCACCGCCTCGGTCAGCACGGCGCAGTTCAGCATGTGCCGTCCCCACAGCCGCGGCACCTCGCGCGGCCCGATGAGCCCCCGCCGCACGCCGGCCTCGGCCAGTAGCTCGGCGTAGCGTATGGCGGCCGGAAGAGCATCACCGAACACCGTCTCTGCTTCTGGCGGAGGCGGGGGGAGCTCTGCTTCCTCCGTCATCTGAACCTTCCTTCCTCGGGCTCGGGCTGTGCCGGACTGTCGCACCTGTTGGACCGTCGGTCAGCTTGGAAAGGTTCGGCCCCGTCTGTGCAACAGACGGGGCCGGGGTGATCAGAGGAGCCACCGCACCGGTCTGCCGGCCGGGGCTCCGAACCGCTGGGTCTGTCCCACCGGTCACCGCGGGTGGTGCGGCCTCCCCCGGTCGGCCGGGGGAGTGCGCTGCCGGGAGGAACCAGGCCCACCGCGGTCCGTGTGACGGGTCAGTCGGGGAGCACCACGACGCAGCGCTGGGGCTCCTCGCCCTCGGACTCGCTCCGCAGGCCCGCCGCCGCCACCGCGTCGTGGACGACCTTGCGCTCGAAGGGCGTCATCGGCTTCAGCTTGACCGGTTCACCGCTGCTCTTCGCCTCGTCCGCCGCCTTGGCGCCGAGCAGCGAGAGCTCCTGGCGCTTGCGGGCCCGGAAGCCGGCGACGTCCAGCATGAGCCTGCTGCGATCGCCGGTCTCCCGGTGCACCGCCAGCCGGGTCAGCTCCTGGAGGGCCTCCAGCACCTCGCCGTCCCGGCCCACCAGCTTCTGCAGATCGCGGCTGGTGGACTCGCTGATGATCGAGACGGAGGCCCGATCGGCCTCGACGTCCATGTCGATGTCGCCGTCGAGGTCCGCGATGTCCAGCAGCCCCTCGAGGTAGTCAGCTGCGATCTCCCCTTCCTGCTCAAGGCGGGTCAGAGTGTCACCCCCCGTGTCCTCCGGGGTGTCGTCCACCTCGGGCGCGAGAGCGGGCGTGCCTTCCGTCACTGGAGGCTCCTTACTTCTTGGACGGGTGCTTGGGCCGCTGCTGGCCCTTGCGCTGCCCGGGCTTGCCGTTGCTGGAAGAGGAGGAGCCGCCCGGTTTCGGCTTGGACTCCTGCGGCTGGTCCACCGGCTTCTCCTTGCCGGAGTTGGCGGTCGCTCGGGAGCGCTTGGCCTGGGACGGCGCCTTGGCCCCCTGCGCCTGCGGCGCACCGCCCGAGCGCCGGGACTTGCTCTGCCGCTTGGGCTGCTGCCGCTTGGCGCGCGCCTCCTCGACGGCCTCCCTGGCCTTGACCTCCTCCGGGTCCTCCTTCAGCTTGCCCTTGGCCCGCAGCCGCTCCTGGCGCTGCTTGAAGGCGAGGCTGCCCGGAGTGGGGTTCCGGTGGATCACGTACATCTGCTGGCCCATGGTCCACACGTTGGTGGTCAGCCAGTAGACGAGGACACCGACCGGGAAGTTGATACCGAAGACGGCGAACATGATCGGGAAGACGTACATCAGCATCTTCTGCTGCTGCATGAACGGCGTCTTCACCGTCAGGTCGACGTTCTTGGTCATCAGCTGGCGCTGCGTGTAGAACTGCGAGGCGGACATCAGCACGATCATGATGACCGTGACCATCCGCACATCGGTCAGCGTCGCTCCGAGGCTCTCCACCTTGGCGGCGCTGTCCATGAACTTGACCGAGAGCGGAGCACCGAAGATGTGGGCGTTCCGAGCGCTGTCGACCAGGGCCTGGTCCATGACGCCCACGCGCTGCCCTCGGGCGATGTGGTTCAGGACCTGGTACAGGGCGATGAAGAACGGCGACTGCGCCAGGATCGGAAGACAGCTCGAGAGCGGGTTGGTGCCCGTCTCCTTGTAGAGCTTCATCATCTCTTCGGACTGGCGCTGCTTGTCGTTCTTGTAACGCTCCTGGATGGCCTTCATCCGTGGCTGGAGCACCTGCATGTTCCGCGTCGCCTTGATCTGCTTCACGAAGAGCGGGATCAGGCAGATGCGGATCAGGACCACCAGCGACACGATGGACAGACCCCAGGCCCAGCCGCTGTTCTTGTCGAAGACAAGGCTGTACAGCGAATGGAACTGGACGATGATCCAGGAAACTACGATATAGAGAGGGCCGAGGACCGTGTCCACTAATCAGGCTCCTTGGGCATTGGGCTGGGGCTCTGACTGTCCCGTCGGCGCATCGGCGGAGTGAGCACTCCACAGATTCCGCAGACGTCGGTGCCAGACCGGATGCTTCCGGGGAGGAACGTGGTCGACGCCACCGGGCGACCACGGATTACAGCGCAGCAGGCGCCAGGCGGTCAGCGCCGTCCCCTTGACCGCGCCATGTCGGTGGATGGCCTGGTAGCCGTAGTGCGAACACGACGGGTAGTACCGGCACACCGGCCCGAGCAGCGGACTGATCGTCCACTGGTAGAGCTTGATCAACCACATCAGTGGGTATTTCATCGGGGTGCCCTCCCCTCGGCTTCTTCCTCTGGCTTCGCCGGAGGGGCTTTCGGGGGCACCCCGCCCAGCAGCCGCCGAAGCGCGGCATCGAGATCACGGGCCAACTGATCGTGGCCGGCCTCGCCGGCTCCGGGCAGCGCCCTTACGACAACCAGGCTACCGGGGGGCAGCAAAACCAACCGCTCGCGTATGAGCTGGCGCAGCCTCCGCTTCACCAGGTTACGGGTGACGGCTCCGCCGACGGCCTTGCTGACGACGAAACCCGCACGGACCGGGGGAGAACCCTCCCCTGCCCCGTGCGGGCTCGCAGATCCACTGCGGAGGTGCACTACGAGGAGCGGGCGTCCGGCCCTGCGTCCTCGTCGTACCGCGGCCGCGAAGTCCTCGCGCCGCCTCAGCCGGTTCTCGGTGGGCAGCACGGCATGGACCCTGTGACCGGGCTGCTCAGGCCGACAGGCGCGAGCGGCCCTTGCTGCGGCGGGTCGCCAGGATGGCACGGCCGGCGCGGGTCCGCATGCGCAGCCGGAAGCCGTGGGTCTTCGCACGACGACGATTGTTCGGCTGGAAGGTGCGCTTGCTCACTCGGGGGCTCCAGAAAGACTCGAGACTGAGGATTCGGTGCGAGTCGCCTGGCTGTCACCGTGCGCCCACGAGAAGCTCGCATACGCCCGAGTGCACCGCTGATCGACCACTGGGAGCGATCTTGCCCATCGGAGGCAGGCGGCAGCAGCCACGACACTCGACCTCGACACGGTACGCGCGGGCGAGTCTTCTGGTCAAACCCGCTCCGGGCCCCGAGTTGACCGGCCCCGACCCTCCGCCGGAGACGGCCACCGCGAGGAGCGGTCCCCGTTCCCTCCGCGCACCCCGGCGCTCCCGCCCGCGGGAGACCCGGGCACACTCGGTGCGTCGACTGTGCACACCCTGTGGACAACGACTTGAACCGCACACCTCGCCCTGACTACCGTGGCGGAACTCCGCATTCTTCCCGCCCGTCCCGAGAGTCACGCATTCGTGGGACATTCGGCATCATCACACCCAGCGAGTGAGAGAGCGTGCCTGTGGCCGATGTACCCACCGATCTTGCCGCAGTGTGGCCACGCGTGCTCGATCAGCTTCTAGGCGACGGCGGCCAGGAGATCGAGGCGAAGGACCGGCGCTGGCTGCGGGACTGCCAGCCGCTGGTGCTGGTCGCCGGCACCGCGGTGCTCTCGGTGCCGAACGAGTACGCCAAGGGGGTGCTCGAAGGCCGGCTGTCCCCGCTGATCAGCGAGGCGCTGAGCCGAGCGTGCAACCAGCCGATCCGGCTCGCCGTGACGGTCAGCCCGGCGGCTACCGAACCCCCCGCCGCCCCGGCTCCTGAGCCCGCCCCCGGCCCGGTCCCGCACCAGCAGCGGCCCGCCGAGCCGCCGGGTGACGCCGGCCGCACCGGTCACGCCCCGTGGGCGGAGGGTCTTCCGGTGGCCCGCCCCGCGTACCCGGAGTACCACCGGGACCGCCCCGACCCCGGGTCCTGGCCCACCACGCACGAGTACGGCTGGCAGCAACCGCCGGCCGGCGGGTACGCCGAGCACGACCCCTATGCCTCGCCGCGCGGCCCGGGCGCCCCGGCGCAGAACCCCGCCGGCCACGGCGGGCCGCCGCACCCCACACACGGCCAGGGATCGTCCCAGCGCTACGAGGAGCACCGGCCTCCGGGGCTGCCGCCCCAGGGCGACTACCGCTCCGGCACCGACCGTTCGCCCTACCAGCACCACCTCGCGGACCTGCCGGAGCAGCGCTCCTCCCGGCTGCCCGGTGAGCAGGCCGACCAGGGCGAGTCCGGGACAGGGCCCGGGGTGCCCGGAAGCCGGCTACCCGCCCCCAGCGGCGCCCCCGGTCCACTCGCCGCGCAGCCTGCCCCGGCGACCGGGCCCGGTGAGCCGACCGCCCGGCTGAATCCGAAGTACCTCTTCGACACCTTCGTCATCGGCGCCTCCAACCGCTTCGCCCACGCCGCGGCGGTCGCGGTCGCCGAGGCCCCGGCGAAGGCCTACAACCCGCTGTTCATCTACGGGGAGTCGGGGTTGGGGAAGACCCACCTGCTGCACGCCATCGGCCACTACGCGCGCAGTCTCTACCCGGGCACCCGGGTGCGTTACGTGAGCTCGGAGGAGTTCACCAACGAGTTCATCAACTCCATCCGGGACGGCAAGGCGGACGCCTTCCGGAAGCGCTACCGCGACATGGACATCCTGCTGGTGGACGACGTCCAGTTCCTGGCGAGCAAGGAGTCGACGCAGGAGGAGTTCTTCCACACCTTCAACACGCTGCACAACGCCAACAAGCAGATCGTGCTCTCCTCCGACCGGCCCCCCAAGCAGCTGGTGACCCTGGAGGACCGGCTCCGCAACCGCTTCGAGTGGGGTCTGATCACCGACGTCCAGCCGCCGGAGCTGGAGACGCGGATCGCGATCCTGCGGAAGAAGGCGGTGCAGGAGCAGCTCAACGCGCCTCCCGAGGTGCTGGAGTTCATCGCCTCGCGCATCTCCCGCAACATCCGGGAGCTGGAGGGCGCGCTGATCCGGGTCACCGCCTTCGCCAGCCTCAACCGACAGCCGGTGGACCTCGGCCTGACCGAGATCGTGCTCAAGGACCTGATCCCCGGCGGTGAGGACGCCGCTCCGGAGATCACCACGACCGCGATCATGGCGGAGACCGCCCAGTACTTCGGGCTCACCGTCGAGGACCTGTGCGGCTCCTCACGCAGCCGGGTGCTGGTCACCGCCCGGCAGATCGCGATGTACCTCTGCCGGGAGCTGACCGATCTCTCCCTGCCGAAGATCGGCGCGCAGTTCGGCGGTCGCGACCACACCACGGTGATGCACGCCGACCGCAAGATCCGAGCTCTGATGGCCGAGCGGCGCTCCATCTACAACCAGGTCACCGAGCTCACCAACCGCATCAAGAACGGCTGAGCCGCCCCGGACCCACCCGGCGCGCCCTGCTGCCCGGAGCCTCTGTCGCCTTCTCCGGGCCGGTCGGGCGTGTCCGCCAGCACGCCGCCGCACGATTGGCCAGAGCGCCCTCGGGTGCGATCAAGGGCCCCCTCTCGGGGGTCATCACCGCATCTCCGGGCGCGGCCCGATCCCACAGTCGATCCGGCGCGGCCCCGGAGCGCTCGTTCCGCAGCGGCTGAGGGCACTCCCCAGCGTGCGTCTCCGCCGCCTCGGCGTTTCCCCACGCCCCGGCGGGGCCGCGGGCGCTCTTCCCAGCTGTTCGATTACCTGGCTCTCACCTCGGCTTCTCCACAGGTTTGGCCCATCAGGGCCATCCACACCCTGGGGACCGCCGAGTTATCCATAGGCTGTCCACAGACACCCCTGTCACCAAGTTGACCTTCGAGGTCAACCGGCTGGGGAAATGTTGGCAACCGTCCTCCACAGGTTGTGGACAGTCGACTCCGGTTTCAGCGCCGCGAGTGTTGTCCACCGACTACCCACAGGAAAAGGGCAGTTGTGCACAGGTTCTCCACAGCCCTGTCCACTGTTCGGCAACACAACACACGGCGTCACCTCCGAGAGTGAAAGCCGTCACACTGATGTGGTGGGTTGGGCTGGGGAGAACTTGGGTAAAGCTGGGGACGAGGCTGGGGAGAAGTCGCCCTCGCCTGTGTAGAACTTTTCGCTGTCCACAGCGTCAGCTAGTTATCCACCGTCTCCGCCCACAGGCCCGGTGGATAAAAAACCGGTGTTGACCTGCATGAAGTCAGTTGTCCACGGTTTCCACAGGCCCTACTACTACGACCACCTAGAGATAGCCCGGAACGCGTTTCGAAGTGGGGCCTGTGCACAACTCGCCCTCAAGGCGCTCGGTCGCCGCGCCTCGACTTGACCCCGAACCGCGCCGACTGTCGGTGCCGTGCGTCAGACTGGTCCCCGGCACACAGCCGACGAAGAAGGCCAGCAGGGCGAGCGACAGCAGCAGGAGGCGGTTCCGGTGAAGATCCGGGTGGAGCGCGACGTACTCGCGGAGGCGGTGGCCTGGGCAGCGCGCAGCCTTCCGGCCCGTCCCCCGGTGCCGGTCCTCGCAGGCCTGCTGCTGAAGGCCGAGGAGAGCTCGCTGAGCCTCTCCGGCTTCGACTACGAGGTCTCGGCCCGGGTGTCCGTGGAGGCCGATGTGGAGGAGGACGGCGATGTGCTGGTCTCTGGCCGTCTCCTCGCCGACATCTGCCGTGCCCTGCCCAACCGTCCGGTGGAGATCTCCAGCGACGGGGTGCGGGTGACCGTCCTCTGCGGCTCCTCCCGGTTCACCCTCCACACGCTGCCGGTTGAGGAGTACCCGGCGCTCCCCGAGATGCCGACCGCCACCGGCACCGTGCCGGGGGACGTCTTCGCATCCGCCGCCGCCCAGGTCGCGATCGCCGCCGGCCGGGACGACACGCTGCCGGTGCTGACCGGTGTCCGCATCGAGATCGAGGGCGACACCGTCACCCTGGCCGCCACCGACCGGTACCGCTTCGCGGTCCGGGAGTTCCTGTGGAAGCCGGAGACGGCGGACGTGTCCGCGGTGGCCCTGGTGCCGGCCAAGACCCTGCTCGACACCGCGAAGTCGCTGACCAGCGGTGACACGGTCAACATCGCCCTGGCTGGCTCCGGCGCGGGCGAGGGGCTGATCGGCTTCGAAGGGGCCGGCCGCCGTACGACCACCCGCCTCCTCGAGGGCGATCTGCCGAAGTACCGGACGCTCTTCCCGACCGAGTTCAACTCCGTCGCGGTGATCGAGACCGGGCCCTTCGTGGACGCGGTCAAGCGGGTCTCGCTGGTGGCCGAGCGGAACACCCCGGTACGGCTCAGCTTCGAGCAGGGCGTCCTGGTGCTGGAGGCCGGCTCCAGCGACGATGCACAGGCTGTGGAGAGGGTCGACGCCAAGCTGGAGGGCGACGACATCTCGATCGCCTTCAACCCCGGCTTCCTGCTGGAGGGGCTCAGCGCGATCGACTCACCGGTCGCCCAACTCTCCTTCACCACCTCGACCAAGCCGGCGCTGCTGAGCGGCCGACCCGCCGTGGACGCCGAAGCGGACGAGGCGTACAAGTACCTGATCATGCCGGTGCGGCTGAGCGGCTGAGCGCAGCTCAACGGCCGGTGACCGTGCGGCCCCGGAGGACACACCGGCCGATCGGCCGGAACACCCGCTGGCCGGGGCCCACTCCCTGCGTATCGGGCCGGGCCCCGCGCTTCGGCGCGGCCGCCCCGCCCTCCGTACGGAGGGGGCTCCCGAGCCACCGCCTCACTCCACTGCGGATGAGCGGGGTGAGCCCACAGGTGAGCACGGCGGCGTGAGCGTAGGCTCGGGCGGAGTGCCACGGTTACGTCGAAAAGGAACACTGATGGAGATCGGTCTTGTCGGCCTGGGCAAGATGGGCGGCAACATGCGCGAGCGCATCCGCCGGGCCGGCCACACCGTCGTCGGATACGACCGCAACCCCGACCTGGCCGACGTCGGCTCCCTCGAGGAGCTGGTGAGCAGGCTCGAGGGGCCGCGGGTGGTCTGGGTCATGGTGCCCGCCGGCGCTGCCACCCAGTCGACCATCGACGCCCTCGGCAGGCTGCTCTCCCCCGGGGACGTCGTCGTCGACGGTGGGAACTCCCGGTGGACCGACGACGAGAAGCACGCGGAGGAGCTCGCCGCCAAGGGCGTCGGCTTCGTCGACTGCGGTGTCTCCGGAGGCGTCTGGGGCCTGGAGAACGGCTACGCGATCATGTACGGCGGAAGCGACGAGGATGTCGCCAAGGTGCAGCCGGTCTTCGACGCGCTCAAGCCGGCCGGGGAGTTCGGCTCCGTACACGCGGGCAAGGTCGGCGCCGGGCACTTCGCCAAGATGGTCCACAACGGCATCGAGTACGCCATGATGCAGGCGCTCGCGGAGGGCTGGGAGCTGCTGGAGGCGGTGGACTCCGTCACGGACGTCCGCGAGGTCTTCCGCAGCTGGCAGGAGGGCACGGTCATCCGCTCCTGGCTGCTCGACCTGGCCGTGCGGGCGCTGGACGCCGACGAGCACCTCGGTGCGCTCCGCGGCTTCGCGGAGGACTCCGGCGAGGGCCGCTGGACGGTGGAGGCGGCCATCGACCACGCGGTGCCGCTGCCCGCGATCACCGCCTCGCTGTTCGCCCGGTTCAGCTCCCGCCAGGACGACTCTCCGTCGATGAAGATGGTCGCCGCGCTGCGCAACCAGTTCGGCGGCCACGCGGTCAGCGGGATGAGCGACCAGAAGGGCGCCGACGCGCCGGGGGCCGACGTCGCGCCACCGGTCGGCGGTTGACGGGCCCCATGCGCGTAGAGCACCTGTCGCTCGCCGACTTCCGCTCCTACCCCCGGATCGAGCTCGAGCTGGAGCCGGGGGTCACCGCTCTCGTCGGCCCGAACGGCCAGGGCAAGACCAACCTCGTCGAGGCCGTCGGCTACCTCGCCACCCTCGGCAGCCACCGGGTGGCCTCGGACGCTCCGCTGGTGCGGATGGGCGCGGAGCGGGCGGTCATCCGGGCCGCCGTCGTCCGGGACGACCGCCGGCAGCTGATCGAACTCGAGCTCAACCCGGGAAAGGCGAACCGGGCGCGGATCAACCGGTCCTCCCAGGTCAGGCCGCGCGATGTGCTCGGCATCGTGCGGACGGTGCTGTTCGCCCCCGAGGACCTCGCACTGGTGAAGGGCGACCCGGGGGAGCGCCGCCGGTTCCTGGACGAGCTGATCACCGTCCGATCACCGCGGATGGCCGGGGTCCGCTCGGACTACGACCGGGTGCTCAAGCAACGCAACACCCTGCTGAAGAGCGCCGCGATGGCCCGGCGGCACGGTGGGCGCAATCTGGACCTGTCCACTCTGGACGTGTGGGACCAGCACCTGGCGAAGGCGGCCGCCGAGCTGCTGGCCGCGCGGTTCGAGCTGCTGGCGGCTCTGCGGCCGCTCGCCGAGAAGGCGTACGAGCAGCTCGCGCCCAGCGGCGGTCCCGTCTCCTTCGAGTACCGCGGGTCGGACGGTGCGGTGCGTTCCCCCGAGCCGGGGTGGGAGGGGCGGCGTGCGGAGCTGTACCAGGGGGTGCTCGACGCACTGGGGCAGGCGCGGAGACAGGAGGTCGAACGCGGTGTGACGCTCGTCGGGCCGCACCGCGACGACCTGCTGCTGAAGCTCGGCGAACTGCCGGCGAAGGGCTATGCCAGCCATGGGGAGTCCTGGTCGTACGCGCTGGCGCTGCGGCTGGCCTCGTACGAGCTGCTGCGCACCGAGGGCGATGAGCCGGTGCTGATCCTCGACGATGTCTTCGCGGAGCTGGACACCAGGCGTCGGGAGCGGCTGGCCGAGTCGGTCGCGCCGGGCGAGCAGGTGCTGGTCACCGCGGCGGTGGCGGACGATGTGCCCGCTCCGCTGGCCGGCGTCCGCTACACGGTGGCCGATGGAGCGGTGCGGAGGCAGGCGGTATGACCGGGGGGCTGGAGCAGCCCCGGCCCGGTGGGTCGGGCGGGGGCGGGGCGCGTGCCGAGCCCGGGACGCCCGGGCCGTCGGCGACGGAGCCTTCCGGGGTCGATCTGGCCCGGGTGGCGCTGCGTGCCGCGAAGGAACGCGCGCGCGCCCACGGGATGGCGGCCGAGCGGAAGAAGCAGGCCCGCCGCGGTGGGCTGCGCTCGGGTGCGCGCGCCGACGGCCGGGATCCGCTGCCGCTGTCGGCCGCGATCAAGCGCCTGATGACCGAACGCGGCTGGGAGACGCCGGCGGCGGTCGGTGGTGTGTTGGGCCGCTGGCCGCAGCTGGTCGGTCCGGAGGTGGCGCAGCACTGCGAGCCCCAGGGGTTCGACGAGGACGCCCGGGTGCTGACGGTGCGCTGCGACTCGACGGCTTGGGCGACGCAGCTCCGGCTGCTGGCCCCGCAGCTGCTTGCCCGGCTCAACGCTGACCTGGGGCAGCAGACGGTGAAGTTGATCAAGGTTTTGGGGCCAGGGGGGCCGCCGCGCCGCTTCGGGGCGCTGCGGGCGCCGGGGAGCACCGGTCCCGGCGACACCTACGGTTGACTCTGCCGGTCCGGTCCGGTCCGGTCCGGCCGTCGCCGCGCGCGGGCCCAGGCCGGAAATCCGCCGCCGTTCGTGCGGGTGTGCCGGGGGCCGGATGGTCCGGTGAGGGTTGGTTGGCCGGCTGTGACGGAGGGGGCTCAGGAGGCGTCGCTCTCTGTCGTGGACGGTTGACGCCCGGAAGCGCTGAGGGCGGTCGTGAGCGTCTTGGAGCCCTTCCCCGCATATGGGGAGTCGGTGGACGCTAGTTCAGTAGCGCACATGCGCACTCAGGCACCGGCAAACGCCCATCTATGTCAGCCGTACCGGTAGACTGGTAGCAATCCCGCCCACTCGCGGAACATGTCGAACGACGCAGCCGATCCCGTATGCCCGGAGACGGCTTGTGCTGTGCCAGAAAGGGCGCTTCGTGGCCGATTCCGGCAACCCCAACGAGAACATCACCGATAACCGCGCCGAGCCGGTCGCCGCCGACCCCGCCGAAGGTCCCCCTGCCGACGGGGCGTACGACGCGAGCGCCATCACCGTGCTCGAAGGCCTGGACGCGGTGCGTAAGCGACCTGGCATGTACATCGGCTCGACCGGTGAACGGGGTCTCCACCACCTCGTGCAAGAGGTGGTGGACAACTCGGTCGACGAGGCGATGGCCGGTCACGCGGACACGATCGAGGTCACCATCCTCGCCGACGGCGGGGTGCGGGTCCGGGACAACGGCCGCGGTATCCCGGTGGGGATCGTTCCCTCCGAGAACAAGCCGGCCGTGGAGGTCGTGCTGACCGTGCTGCACGCGGGCGGGAAGTTCGGCGGCGGCGGCTACGCCGTCTCCGGCGGTCTGCACGGTGTCGGCGTCTCCGTGGTCAACGCGCTTTCCTCGCGGCTCGCGGTGGAGGTCGCCCAGGACGGCTACCGCTGGACGCAGGAGTACAAGCACGGGGTGCCTACCGCTCCGCTGGCGCGGAACGAGCAGGTCGACACCACCGGTACGACCGTGACGTTCTGGGCCGACCCGGAGATCTTCGAGACGACGGACTACTCCTTCGAGACCCTCTCCCGGCGTTTCCAGGAGATGGCCTTCCTCAACAAGGGCCTCGCGATCTCGCTGGTCGACGAGCGGCCCGACCACGTCGACGACGAGGGCAGGCCGCTGGCCGTCCGCTACCGCTACGAGGGCGGCATCGTCGATTTCGTGAAGTACCTGAACTCCCGCAAGGGCGAGCTGGTGCATCCGACGGTGATCGCGATCGAGGCCGAGGACAAGGAGCGGATGCTCTCGGCCGAGGTGGCGATGCAGTGGAACACCCAGTACACCGAGGGTGTCTACAGCTTCGCCAACACCATCCACACGCATGAGGGCGGTACCCACGAAGAGGGTTTCCGGGCCGCCATGACGGGCCTGATCAACCGCTACGCACGGGACCGGAAGCTGCTGCGGGAGAAGGACGACAACCTCACCGGTGAGGACATCCGGGAGGGGCTGACGGCGATCATCTCGGTGAAGCTGGGCGAGCCGCAGTTCGAGGGGCAGACGAAGACCAAGCTCGGCAACACCGAGGCGAAGACCTTCGTCCAGAAGATCGTTTACGAGCACCTCGCCGACTGGCTGGACCGCAACCCCCAGGAGGCCGCGGACATCATCCGCAAGGGCATCCAGGCGGCGACGGCCCGGGTGGCGGCGCGCAAGGCGCGGGACCTGACCCGGCGCAAGGGGCTGCTGGAGTCGGCCTCGTTGCCCGGCAAGCTCAGCGACTGCCAGTCCAACGACCCGTCGAAGTGCGAGATCTTCATCGTCGAGGGCGACTCCGCCGGCGGCTCGGCGAAGTCCGGCCGGGACCCGGAGTACCAGGCGATCCTGCCGATCCGCGGCAAGATCCTGAACGTGGAGAAGGCCCGGGTCGACAAGATCCTGCAGAACCAGGAGGTCCAGGCGCTGATCTCCGCCTTCGGTACCGGGGTGCACGAGGACTTCGACATCGAGAAACTCCGGTACCACAAGATCATCTTGATGGCGGACGCCGATGTCGACGGCCAGCACATCAACACCCTGCTGCTGACCTTCCTCTTCCGCTTCATGCGGCCGCTGGTCGAAGCGGGCCACGTCTACCTCTCCCGCCCGCCGCTCTACAAGATCAAGTGGGGTCGGGACGACTGGGAGTACGCCTACTCCGAGCGGGAGCGGGAGGCGCTGATCCGCCTCGGCCGGGAGAACGGCAAGCGGATCAGGGACGACTCGGTGCAGCGGTTCAAGGGCCTGGGTGAGATGAACGCCGAGGAACTGCGGATCACCACCATGGACGCGGACCACCGGGTGCTGGGCCAGGTCAGCCTGGACGACGCCGCCCAGGCCGACGACCTGTTCTCGGTGCTCATGGGTGAGGACGTCGAGGCGCGGCGCTCGTTCATCCAGCGCAACGCCAAGGACGTCAGATTCCTCGACATCTGACGCCCGCCGGACGAGGTCCCGCCCGCTCCCCGGGCGGGACCCGCCGCCTCGCTCCGCTCCCCCTGTCGGCTCCGCGCCGCACCGTGAAAGGACTTTGACCAAGCCATGGCCGACGAGACTCCGACCCCCTCCGAGGGGCCCGCCACCCCGCTCCCCGTCACGCCCGAGGGCGAACCCGTCGCCATCGAGGGCGTGGGCATGCGGGTCGAGCCGGTGGGCCTCGAGACCGAGATGCAGCGCAGCTACCTCGACTACGCGATGTCCGTCATCGTCTCGCGTGCGCTGCCCGACGTCCGCGACGGCCTCAAGCCGGTGCACCGGCGGGTGCTGTACGCCATGTACGACGGGGGCTACCGGCCCGAGAAGGGCTTCTACAAGTGCGCCCGGGTCGTCGGCGACGTCATGGGCACCTACCACCCGCACGGCGACTCCTCGATCTACGACGCCCTGGTGCGGCTGGCGCAGCCCTGGTCGATGCGGATGCCGCTGGTGGACAGCAACGGCAACTTCGGTTCGCCGGGGAACGACCCGGCCGCGGCCATGCGCTACACCGAGTGCAAGATGGCCCAGCTGTCGATGGAGATGCTCCGGGACATCGACGAGGAGACCGTCGACTTCCAGGACAACTACGACGGCCGCAACCAGGAGCCGACGGTCCTGCCGGCCCGCTTCCCCAACCTGCTGATCAACGGCTCCGCGGGGATCGCGGTCGGTATGGCGACCAACATCCCGCCGCACAACCTGCGTGAGGTGGCGGCCGGGGCGCAGTGGGCACTGGAGCACCCGGAGGCCTCTCCGGAGGAGCTGCTGGACGCACTGATCGAGCGGATCAAGGGTCCGGACTTCCCCAGCGGCGCGCTGGTCGTGGGCCGCAAGGGGATCGAGGAGGCGTACCGCACGGGGCGCGGCTCGATCACCATGCGCGCGGTGGTCGAGGTGGAGGAGATCCAGAACCGGCAGTGCCTGGTGGTCACCGAGCTGCCGTACCAGGTGAACCCGGACAACCTCGCACAGAAGATCGCCGACCTGGTGAAGGACGGGCGGGTCGGCGGTATCGCGGACGTCCGCGACGAGACCAGCTCGCGCACCGGCCAGCGGCTGGTGATCGTCCTCAAGCGGGACGCGGTGGCCAAGGTGGTGCTGAACAACCTCTACAAGCACACCGATCTGCAGACCAACTTCGGCGCCAACATGCTGGCGCTGGTCGACGGGGTGCCGCGGACCCTCTCGCTGGACGCTTTCATCCGGCACTGGGTGACCCACCAGGTCGAGGTCATCGTTCGGCGGACCCGGTTCCGGCTGCGCAAGGCCGAGGAGCGGGCGCACATCCTGCGCGGACTGCTCAAGGCCCTGGACGCGATCGACGAGGTCATCGCGCTGATCCGGCGCAGCGACACGGTCGACACCGCGCGCACCGGGCTGATGGGACTGCTGACCATCGACGAGATCCAGGCGAACGCGATCCTGGAGATGCAGCTGCGCCGGCTGGCGGCGCTGGAGCGGCAGCGGATCACCGACGAGCACGACGAACTGCAGGCGAAGATCAACGACTACAACGCGATCCTCGCCTCGCCGGTCCGGCAGCGCGGCATCGTCAGCGAGGAGCTGGCGGCGCTGGTGGAGAAGTACGGCGACGACCGGCGCAGCCAACTGGTGCCGTTCGAAGGGGACATGTCCGTCGAGGACCTGATCGCCGAAGAGGACATCGTCGTCACCATCACCGGTGGCGGCTACGTCAAGCGCACCAAGACCGAGGACTACCGGTCGCAGAAGCGGGGCGGCAAGGGGGTGCGGGGCACCAAGCTGCGGCAGGACGACATCGTCAACCACTTCTTCGTGTCGACGACCCACCACTGGCTGCTCTTCTTCACCAACAAGGGCCGGGTGTACCGGGCGAAGGCCTATGAGCTGCCGGACGCCGGGCGGGACGCCCGCGGGCAGCACGTGGCGAACCTGCTGGCCTTCCAGCCGGACGAGAAGATCGCCCGGATCCTCGCGGTCCGGGACTACGAGGCGATGCCCTATCTGGTGCTGGCCACCAAGTCGGGTCTGGTGAAGAAGACCCCGCTGAAGGACTACGACTCGCCGCGGTCGGGCGGGGTCATCGCGATCAATCTGCGGGAGACGGCGGACGGTGGCGAGGACGAGTTGATCGGCGCCGAGCTGGTGTCGGCCGACGACGACCTGCTGCTGATCAGCAAGAAGGCGCAGTCGATCCGCTTCACCGCCTCCGACGAGGCGCTGCGGCCGATGGGTCGGGCGACTTCCGGGGTGAAGGGCATGAGCTTCCGGGAGGACGACGAACTGCTGTCGATGAACGTCGTCCGGGCCGGTACGTTCGTGTTCACCGCCACGGACGGCGGTTACGCCAAGCGCACGGCGGTGGACGAGTACCGGGTCCAGGGCCGCGGCGGGCTCGGCATCAAGGCCGCGAAGATCGTGGAGGACCGCGGTTCACTGGTCGGCGCCCTGGTGGTGGAGGAGGCCGACGAGGTCCTCGCCATCACGCTCAGCGGTGGCGTGATCCGTACCCGGGTCAGCGAGGTCCGGGAGACCGGGCGTGACACCATGGGTGTCCAACTGATCAACCTCGGCAAGCGTGATGCCGTGGTCGGCATCGCGCGGAACGCCGAGGCCGGCCGGGAGGCCGAGGAGGTCGACGAGGTGGCCGACGGGGATGGGTCGGAGGCGGCCGAGGGCGTCGTACCCTCGGCCGGAAGCCAAGGGGAGTAGGCAGTGAACGGAGCCATGGGCGCCGGCTCGGGTGGTTCAGGCACCGGGGGATACCCTTCGATGTCCTCGACCGGTACGGAGGGCGCCCATGGCGCCGGCGGGTCGTCGCCCCCGGGACACTGGGACCAGCACGCGCACACACCTCTCGGGGGGAGCCCGGTGACGGACCCGCAGCAGTCTTATCCGCAGTCGGCGGCCCAGCCGGAGCAGGGGCTTCCGGAGGCGGAGCCGTACTACCCGCCGTCGGCGTACTCGTCGCCGACGACCGAGGGGGGCGGCGCCCGGATCGGCCGGCAGAGGGTTCGGAGGCCGCGGACCGACGCCGCCGCCACCGCCACCTCTCCCCGGACGCGTAAGGCGCGGCTGCGGGTGGCGAAGGTCGACCCGTGGTCGGTGATGAAGGTCGGCTTCCTGCTCTCCGTGGCCCTGGGCATCTGCACGGTGGTGGCCGTCATGGTGCTGTGGATGGTGATGGACACGATGGGGGTCTTCAGCACCGTCGGGGCCACGATCAGCGAGGCCACCGGTTCCGCCGAGGGCGGTGGGTTCGATCTGGAGTCCTTCCTGTCGCTGCCCAGGGTGCTGACCTTCACGTCGATCATCGCGGTGATCGACGTGGTGCTGGCGACGGCGTTGGCGACGCTCGGCGCGTTCATCTACAACCTGTCGTCGAGCTTCGTCGGCGGCGTCGAGGTGACGCTCGCCGACGACGACTAGCGGATTTCCGGGCCGCGTCCTGAACCGATTTGGGCCGTGGCCCGGCGTGCGCTAATCTTTCCGTGCAGCGCGGGGCTATAGCTCAGACGGTTAGAGCGCTTCCCTGATAAGGAAGAGGCCACAGGTTCAAGTCCTGTTAGCCCCACAGTTTTCCGAAGGCTCCCGGTCGAGAACGGCTGGGAGCCTTTGTCATCCACCGCCTCTGGGGACGCTCCGCGGAGCGGGGGTGTTGCCGCCGTGGGCCGGCTTCGCTCTCCCCGGGCGGCCTTCCGCCGGGGACTTCCGCCCGGCAGGCGCCGGGCCACCCGCCGGGGTCGCGGGGCGGGTTGGAAAGGACTGGGTGCGCGAGGTCGGGAACTGGCCCGCACAGGTCACCGATTGGTATCAGCCGATGTGTATAGTCGGGCGCCAGAGGTCTCCTATGTCAAGGGAAAGACGAGGTCGCGCTGTGAAGAAATTTCTCCTGGTCGCACTGGCCGCCGTCGGCGGACTCCTCGTGTACCGCCAGATCCAGGCGGATCGCGCTGAGCAGGACCTGTGGACGGAGGCGACCGACTCGGTGCCCGCGGGTTCGCCCAGGTAACCACGGCGGCTCCGTGCCGAAGCCCCGTCGCCCGAGACAAGGGAGCGGACGGGGCTTTGTGCTGTCCGCCCGGGACGGCCGGGCGCGGGCAGGTCGTTGCGAGACCGTGACGGCCGTCTCTTGTGTTTGCTCTTGCACATGAATACCTTCCAAGTGTGAAGCGTTCGTGGGGAGAGGAAACGTCGAAGACGGCGAGAGCGCAGATGCGCCGGCTGCCGGCGGCGTTGGTCGGTGGGATCCTGCTGACCGTCGCGGCCGCACAGCCACCTGCACTCGCAATCTCGGAGACCGCCGAGGACGGCCGGGGAAGCCTCGTCATGGTGTTGGACTCCTCGGGGTCGATGGCTGATGACGACGGCAGCGGCGGGGGCAGTCGGATCGCAGCCGCCCGGGAGGCCATCGGCAGGGTGGTCGACGCACTGCCCGACGGGTATCCGACCGGACTGCGGCTCTACGGCGCCGACCGACGGACGGGCTGCGAGGACACCCGGCTGGCCCGGCCCGTGAAACCGCTGGACCGTGCCGCCCTCAAGCGGGCGGTGGCGGAGGTGGAACCGAAGGGCGACACCCCGATCGGGAGGTCGCTGCGGGAAGCGGCGAAGGACCTCCCCGCCCCGGCCGCCGGTTCGGTGGCCCGCCGGACCATCGTGCTGATCTCCGACGGCGAGGACAACTGCGGGGCGCCCGACCCCTGCGAAGTGGCGAGGGAACTCGGGGAGAAGGGCGGTGTCGGGTTGCGCATCGACACCGTCGGCTTCCAGGTGCGGGGCAAGGCCCGCGCGCAACTGGAGTGTGTCGCCGAGGCCGGCCACGGCTCGTACTACGACGCACCGGACGCCGACGCGCTGGCCCGGCAGTTGCAGCGGGCCGCCGAACTCTCCGCAGCGGGCTACCGGTTCGAGGGAGACCCGATCACCGGAGGGAGTGCCGCGAGCACGGCGGCGGGTATCGGGCCCGGGCAGTACATCGACACCCTCGGCCCCGGGGAGACCCGCTGGTACGGGGTGGAGTTGGACGACGCGTCGGCCGCCGACCTGTCCGTCACGGCCGTGCCCCAGCCGGGCGTCGCCGTGCACCGAACCGACAAGCTGGAGGCCGTGCTCACCGCCACCGACCGGTACCGCACCGGTTGCGACCGGTCCGCCGCGACCTTCGGAAGCGCGAAGGGCGCCATGACGCTCGGCACCGCGGTCAGCCGGGTGCCCTCGGCCGCTGGGGGGCGGCCCTGCGACCAGGCCGGGCGTTTCCTGCTCTCGGTGGCACGCTCCAGCGATCCCGGCTCCGACCGGGCCAGATGGCCGATCGAACTCCGCTTCGGCCTGGAGCACCCGCTGAAGGCAGGGCTGGTGCCCGCGCAGTCCGCCACCGAGTACGGCGACGCGGGGCAGAAGGCCGTCCCGCCCACCGGCACCCCCGAGGACGTGGCCGGCGGGACCGGATTCAACGACGCGGTCCCGCTGGAGAGAGGTGTGTGGCGGGACCGGCTGCTGCCGGGGCAGACCCGCTACTACAAGGTGCGGGTCGGCTGGGGGCAGCAGCTGCGCTACGCGGTGGACTTCGCCAACGAACCCACCCTCAAGAGCGCCTCGGGGGTGACCTCCTCCGTCGAGACCCGCGCCTACGCCCCCGGACGGCTCCAGGTCTCCGGCGGCTTCGAGTTCGGCGACGGCCGGCGCCCGTACCGCGGGAAGCCCACGTCCGTCCAGAACGGCACGGTGCCGGTCAGTTGGACCAACCGGTACGAGAGCCGGCCCGAGGTGCGGGCCGTGCGATCCGCCGGCGAGTACTGGATCACGGTGTCGCTGGGGGCGGACGCCGCGGAGATCGCCGAGAACGCCTCCATCGGCCTGCTCCTCCGGGTCGATGTGGTCGGGGACGAACTGGCCGGACCGGAGCACGGTGCCCCGGTCCTGGGGACCGGCGGCGCCCGGGACGGGCAGCCGGCCTCCGGCGGCGAAGGGGCACCCGTCGCCGGAGGCGGCGAGCGGGCGGCGGGAGGATGGAGCCGACCGGCCCTCCTCGGCGGGATCGGCGGTCTGGTGGCGGTGCTCGCGGCCGCCGGCTACCTCCTGGCGCGGCGCGGGCGCGGTGCGGGCCGGGGCAGGACATGGAGTGGTGTGTGATGTGGCAGCGTGACAGGGGTCGGCGGAGGCTTTTCACCGCGGTGGCGGTGCTGGTGGCGGTCGCGGCCTCCGGGCAGAGCGCGTCCGCGGCTCCGGCGGCCGAAGGGGAACCGCCGGCCTACCGGACGGCCGAGGGGGCCGAGTCGGTGCGCGGGGCCGACAACAGCGCCGACGCCGACGAGTTGAAGCCCGGCCTCTACACCGACTCCATCGGCCCCGGCGAGGAGCGCTACTACTCGGTGACGCTGGACGCCGAGTCGAGCGCCTTCCTCTCGGCCGTCGCCGTCCCGGAACCCGGCGGGAAGGTCTCCTACGGCGACGGCATCGAGGTCGTCCTGCAGGACACCGACGGCCAGACCTGCGAGCGAGGCAGCCGCAGCTTCGGGAGCGTCAGCCAGCCGCACCCCATCGCCACGTACGCGTCCCGCACGATCGAGAAGAACGGCAGGTGCCAGGAGGCCGGGCCGTACAACGTGATCCTGAAGCGGCAGACCGCGGCGACCTCCGATCCGGGCCGCTGGCGGGTGGAGATCCGCTACATGTCCGAACCGGGGGTGACGGGTGGTTCGCTCCGGGCACCGTCGAAGGGCGGCTGGAGCACCGAGCCCCCGCCCCCGCCGGCGGAGAAGGCCCGGAAGAGCTCCGGTGGTACCGGATTCAACGACGCTCCCGCTCTGGATTCCGGGGTGTGGCGCGACGAGCTGCTGCCCGGGCAGACCCGTTTCTACCGGCTCCCGGTCGACTGGGGGCAGCAGTTCACGGTGCGGGCCGAGCTGGCGAACGCCCGGATGTCCGAGGACCACGGCTTCGCCGCGAGCGGCCTCGGGGTGGAGGTCTACAACCCCGCACGGGGCTTCGTCGCCTCCCAGACCAGGAGCTACGACGGCAAGCAGGCCGCGGCCCGGGTCGGCCCCGGAGCCCCGGTCGCCTACGACAACCGCTACGACTACGGCCGCGAGGTGAGCGCGCTGCGGTTCGCCGGTTGGTACTACGTCGCGGTGAGCCTGAGGCCGGAGGTCGCGGAGTTCGCTGAGGGCAGCGTCCCGTTGACGCTGCGGTTGAACATCGACGGCGAGCCGGGCAGCGGGCCGAAGTACGCGGGTGACGCCGCCGCCGCGGGGTTCGGGAACGACAGCGAACCGGTGGAGGAGGGCGACCGGAAGACGGCGGCCGGGGAGTCCGGCCGGGACCGCACGATGAAGCTGGTCGCCGCCGCCGGTCTCGGCACCGGCACGGTGTTGGTGATCGGGCTCGGCGTGTGGGCCCTGCTGGCCAGGCGGCGGGGCGCAGCCGGCCGGCAGCCCGATCGGAGCCCGGAACAGCTGCCTGGGGGATTTCCCGAGCAGCGGGCCGAGCACCGGCCAGCCCCGGCGGCCGACGGGTGGCAGGCGCCGCGGCAGCCCGGGGACGGCGCGGGCTACGGACCTCCGCCGGCCTGGTAGGTCAGCTCGCGGTCAGCGCCCAGACGCCGATCGCGAAGCACACCAGCGCCAGGAGGAGCACGGGGACCACCACCCGTGCGGGCGGCCCCGGGCGGCGTTCCGTTGAGCCGCGCGCTCCGGTCATCGCGGTGGGACCGTAGGGGCCGGGTGTGGGCGGCTCGGTCGGCCGGGGGCGCCCGGGCGGGTAGCCACCGGGGCCGGCAACCGGCGCGGGGGCGGGAGGCTGCTGAGGGCCTCCTGGGCCTCCTGGGCCGCCGGTGGGCGCCGGTGGCGTCGCGGCGGCGTCCACCGGTTGCGCGGGCGGTACCGGAATCGGTGGCGCGAGTTGGAAACTCCCGGTCTCCGAGGGCGAGGGCGGGGGTGCCGGGTCCGGTTCGGGGGCGGGCTGCGGCCGGGCGGCGGGGCCGTCCGGGCCGAAGCCGGGTGGCAGCGGGCCGATCTGGTCGAAGACCTCGACGGAGTCCGCCTCGGTGTTCTCCGGCAGCAGTTCGCTCGCCGCCGCCAACGCCTTGCGCGCCCCGGTGGCGGTGCGGAACCGCGCCTCCGGATCGGGTTGGAGGAGGCCGCCGATCACCTGCCACAGCGGATCGGGCACCGGTTCCGGCGCACCGGGCAGACCCCCCTGCGCGGTGAAGCGTTCGACCAGCGCCTCGGCGTCGGGCTTCCGGCCGGTCAGCAGGTACAGCGCGAGGAGGCCCACGGCGTAGAGGTCCGCGGTGAAGTCGGGCTCCGCCCCCAGCAACTGCTCCGGGGCGAAGTAGCCCGGGGTGCCGATCACCAGGTGGGTCTCGGTGAGCCTGGGTTCGCCCTTGCGCAGCGCGATACCGAAGTCGGACAGCCGGAGCCTGGGCCGGCCGGTGCCGGTGGCGTGGAGCAGCACGTTGGCCGGCTTGATGTCCCGGTGCACCACCCCCTCCGCGTGCACGGCTGAGAGCCCGGCCAGTAGTTGGTCGAGCAGCGTGCAGACGAACCGCGGGGGGAGCGGGCCGTAGTCCCCGATCAGATGGGCGAGGGAGCCGCCGTCGACCAGGTCCATGGTGAACAGGACCTTGTCGTCGTCGGCCGCCCAACTGGCCGGGGCGAGCACATGCGGATGGTCGATGCGCATCGCCTGCTCGCGGACGAACCGCAGCAGTGTGTGGGCGTCGCTCTGCTGGAGCACCTTGGCGGCCACATAGCGCTTGCGGCGGTGGTCCCAGGCGCGCCACACGGCGCCGACCCCGCCCCTGCCGATCGGGTCGATCAGCTCGTACCGCGCTGCGAAGACCTCACCCATCGTGCTGTGCCCGTTCCTCGATCAGCCTTGGTGCGCCTCGTAGTGGGCGACCGCGTCCCCGGTCTTCCCGGCGCCGTACACCCGGAGGAACTCCGCCAGTTCCGGATGGTCCGCCGCGAGGGCGTCGGCGGCCGCGATGATGTCACCCGCCGCGGCGACGGATCTGAGCAGCGACTGGATCTCCCGCACCACCCGGCGCACGGTCGGCACTCCGGAGCTCGGGGTGGACTGGGAGGAGGTGGGGCTGAGCATCGAGCCGCCGGAACTCTTGCGGATCTCGTCCATCCGCTCGGCGGCCTCGGCTGCGCTGACGCTGCCGTCCGCCACCTGTCCGGCGAGTTCCTGGAGGGCCTGCACCCGCTGCACCACGGCCGGGTTGCCGATCTTGGCCCGTTGGCCGCTCATCAGCTGGGAGAGCATCGGGGCGGAGAGGCCGAGGACGGCGGCGAGCCGTGCCTGGTTGAGTCCGAGGTCGTCGATGAGCCGCCGGAAGAGTGCGCCCAGCGGCTCGCCGTACCAGGTGCGTTGCAGCTCCCGGGCTTTGGCGGTGGCTTCCTGCTGTTCGGCACCCATAACGACTCCTCTTCGCTGCTGCGAACCTCGCGCGCCATCCTACGGAGCGTGACTGTGGAGCGGGAGTCCCCATCCTTTGCAGCGGAGCCCGGGACAGCGGGTACTCTGGTGGCGGCGAACGCCAGCGCGCGGAGCGCGATGGCGTACTGCCGTATCCGGGGCCTTAGCTCAGTTGGTAGAGCGCTGTCTTTGCATGGCAGATGTCAGGGGTTCGACTCCCCTAGGCTCCACACGAATTCACCCCTCTGACCTGCGGAAACGTGGTTAGAGGGGGTGTTTTTCCCGATCTCCGGTGCTGACGTGTCGGCGCAGTGGTGCTGACGTAAGCCTCCGAAGGCCTGTGTGAGGCGCGCACCGGGCGACCGGGGGAGTCCAAAGCGGGCCCTGAGTGGTGGAGCGGAAAGTATGCCCCTGCCGCCGATCACGTACCTGGTCAGCCGCCGCGCGCCTTAGCGTCCTCAGCGGTAAAGACCGGTGGGAAGATGACGAAACGCACCCGAGTCGATGGACTCAAGCCGATCAGACGCGAATCCGCCGTCAGCCTACGCAGCGGCCTCAGCACGCGGAGCGTCACCGCGCTCGCCGTGCAGCTCGCCGACCGCGAGGGCCCAGACGCGGTGACCTTCGCCGCCTCGCCACCGAAGCGGGCCTGACCGCGAGGGGCTCCCCCTCCATCGGCGGACGCGCCGAGCTGATCGAGCTGATGCTGGACCAGGTCGTTGCTGCGACCCACGAGAAGATCGGGACCCGACGACAAGGATCGGCGAGCCCGAATCTGATCGCCGACGCGAACTGGGCGAGCTGCCAGAAACATCCCTGGATCGGCGACATCGCGCCGGGCCGACCCGTCCACGCGGCGCGCGACGACCTGGCCGGCTCACTCCTGTCATGACTCGACGAGGCTGTCGCGATCGTCCCCGACCGACGGGGCTGGGCCCACGGGCGTCGGCGGGCGGACCGAGGAGGGCGTTGACAGCGGCGAACGGTCGGCGATGGGATCAACCTTCTACAACACCGGGGCCGGCTGCCCGACCCCGGAATCAGGGGGCATGCTCATGAGTCTGATCGACCCGTCGAGCCGGTGGCGCAGCCGCGGCGCTCCGGGCCGGATATTGGTTCGGGGCAGACGGACCGCGCCGACGGCCCCAGGCCGGGAGGCCGCGGCCGTCATCGGCGGTTGACCGCATGAGCACCGTCGAAACCATTCCCGCAGTCGTCCTGTTCTTCACCTTCGGTCTGGTCACGCTCCTGATGTGGGGCGAGGCGGTGATGGAATGGAGTGGTCCTCCGCAGCCGCACGACCCGGCCCGGTACTTCACCCGTCGCCGCTACTCCTGGGAGAAGCGCCCCGAGGCGCTCGGGACCTGGCAGGCCGGCGGACCGGTTCCCGACGGCAAGCCCCGGGGCCCGGTCCAGGTGGCCCGGATCGTCGCAGTCCTCGACGGCGAGGGCAGTGAAGACGGCGGCGAGGTGCGAGCCCGGCTTCGCCTGCGCCTGGCCGACGGCGACACGTCGGTGATCCATACCGAAGTCTCGGACCCCGTCAATGTCAGACCGGGAGTGTTCCTGCCCGTTCGCCCGATGCGACCGGGCATGTCCCACGTCCTGGGGGATACGTGGGACACCGCCTGGGAGCTGCCGGCGCATGAGGTCGGCCGTGTCCTGCTCGAACACCGCCGCTCCCTCGGACTCGTCGACGAGTCCGGCCACCGGGTCTTGGCCGAACGTCTGACCAGTGATCCCGAGCTCGCGACCGTGCGGGCGATCCGCCCGACGGGATCGGTGCGCGCCGGACACGTGGAGGTCGAGGTGGACGTCACGATCGACGGCCGGGCGCACACGGTCCGCGGGTTTCTGCGGCCCGAGGACATCGCCACCGCCCGCCACACCGGCCAGGCCCCGTTGACCGCTTCGACACCAGGGCAGTGGGTGCTGTGGCCCACGTGGTACTGACATGAGCGACGACGCCGAACGCGAGACCGCGCGCGACACCGGCCCACCCGACGCGTTCATGCTCGCCGCCCACGAGCGGCAGCGGCGCCGGATGCGCAACCGGTTGCGGATCAGCGTTCCGCTGGCGCTGCTGTCCCTGCCGGCCGCGGTCGTGGTGTGGCTCGCCTCCGACTGGCCGTGGCTCTGGATCGTGGTCGGCGAGTTGGGGGCACTCTGCTTGGTGGGCACCGTCAACCTGATCGGTTCCAGTGAACCGGAGCGTCCGCGGCCCACGACGCCGCTGGAGGCCGCCGTCGTCGTGGGCGTCGAGATTCTCACCTGGGCCCACGCCCGCGGCACCAGACACACCGCCAGGATCATCGGCCGTCCGTTCGGTTCGACGAGCGGCCAACTGGTCCACGGAACGTACGAGTACTCCTCCGAGACGGGCTGCCACATCAGGCCGGGCATGCTGTTCGGCTTTCGCCGTCACCCGACGATGCGGCACCTCGTCCAGATCGAACTCCTCGGGGACGCGCGCGCCCTTCAGAGGTTGCGGCAGGGGCCGCTGGCCGGTCACCTCCAGGAGGCCGTCGTCGAGACCGTCACGATCGGCGACGACCATGACGGCGACTGGTGGGCCACCACCGTCACCGTCCGAGCCGGGGACGCCAGGCTGGTCGACACCCGGGCCCGACTCCCCGAGGAACTGGCCCAGTTCGAACCCGGGAAATCCGTGCGGATCCTCCAGGACGACTCCAGCGCCTCCTCCAGGACCTGCACGATCCTGCCCGAGGCACTCTGAGGCGGTCGCCGGACGAGGACGGCGGTCCGAACGGCACCGCGGTCATGCGCCGATGCCGTCGCCTGGGGTCGGCGGGCAGGCGATGACACCGGCGTTGCCGGTGCCGGCCGGCGGAGGCTCCAGGAAGGGGGTCAGTGCGTCGGCGACAGCCGCCAGGCGTGGCCACAGAGTCGGCGAGGCGGTCCGCCAGAAACCGCGCCGCAGCACGAACAGTTCGTCGCCGACGATCTCGATCTGCGTCGAGCGGCCGAGAGCGGCCGAGCGCTCGACGACGCCGCTGTCGAGCAGATACCGGAGCAACGGGTACTGCGGCTTGCTCGACCACACACGCAGTCCTCCCGGGCCCTCGACCGGCTCGACACCCCGAAGCGCCCGTATCTCGCTGCGCATCGCGCGGGCGACCAGTGTGCGCGGGTAGCACTCACGCAGCCGGAAGACCGCGTACCCGGCCTCGAAGCCGTAGGACTCACCGGGGCCGTCGTCCCAGGTCTCCTCGTAGTTGGCGATCACGAAACCCTGCGGGCCGGGCACCTCGACACGGTCCAGGTGCCACCGCTTCGGAGCGAGGGCGAAGATGTGGGCGGCCGGCCGAGGCACCGACGGCCTGGGCTCGTAGGACAGCGCGTTGACCCGGGCGAACTCCGTCAGTCGGTACCGGGTCCGAGCCCGTGGACCCCAGTACTCGTGCCGTAGCCAGAGCAGTGTGACGACCGTGCTGAACAGCGCGCCGGCGAACCACAGAGCCGACACCGTGAGCGTGCCGGCCGTCGCGCCCTCGGTGGTGAGCACGCCCAGCGGCAGGGCGACGGTGCAGACCGCGCACAGCATCGTGAGCCAGATCCGCTGTGTCCGGTGCCACCACCGCGCCCCGGCCAGATCAGTCCCGTGACGGCCTGCGAGTGCCTCCGCCCGGAATCCGCGCCAACGTGCCCCGAACGTCCGCGCGGACAGCGGCGAGACAGCGAATCTGTGCTGGGCCATAGCGTTTGGCCTCCTCCATGACAGCGACGGCTCATGCTGGCAGCTGACCCTCAGCTTGTTCTACAGGGCCGTTCAGCGCATCGGAGGCAGACGGGAGTGGGCGCTTCGCTCGATCGCCGAGGCGCGGGGTGCCGGAAGGGGTGATTCCGAAGTCGGGAGTCGACCTTGCAGTCGCAACGGGTCTGTGGTTGTGCCGTTGACGGGGCAGTGGTCGGGTTTTCCGCTCCGGTCCCCGTGCGGCCTCGCGAGGGCCGAGGCCGCCGCTTCCGCGACTCCGGCCGGTCCGCTGCCGAAGAGCGAGCCGGGGGCCGGGTTTCATCCCGGCCCCCGGCTCCTGTAGCCGTGGCTGCGCCCTACCCGTTTGCTGCCGGCTTGCGGTCCGCCCGCGGGCGGGCGGTCAGCGCGTCTTCCGCTCGTGCTCCGAGGGGGCTCGCTCCCCTCCGTTCTGCTGTGCCCGGGCCTCCGCCTCGCCGACTCCTCGCTCGGCGCCGTCCACGGAGGTCAGCGGGGTGCGCTCGCCGAGTTCGGTGGCGGCCGGCGGTTCGACCAGCCAGTCCGGGTTGGACTGCCGCTCCCACCACTTCCAGGCGAGGGCGGCGCCGCCGGCGACCGCTCCGAGGATCAGCATCCCCTTCACCATCCGCCCGGTGGTGGCCCGACAGGCCCGGCGCCTCGTCACCCCCCGGATCTCCTTCGGTGTCACCTTTCCGCGGAGCGCCGCGACGGCGGCCGCGCTGCGGGCCATCGCCTCCTCGCGCACGGGTTCGGAGGCGGCGATGGCCTGCTCGACCCGCGGCACCGTGTAGTCGGCGGCCTGCCGGGCCGCGGCGCGGGTGCGGTACACCGCCTGCTGGGCGGCCATGTCCACCTGCGGCGGTAGGGCGCCACGGGCCGTCCTGACCCGTGGTCGCAGATACGAGACGTACTGTGCGCGTGCGGTACCGCGGGCCTGCCGTGCGGCCCGGGCCATCCGGGGCGCCAGCCAGACACCGGCCTCGCGTGCGTAGTGGGCGGCCTGGTCCTTGGCCGTGCCGGCGTAGGGCGCCACCACCTCCGCGGCGTGCAGCACGCTCTCCCTCGCGGTGTCCGTAGCGGCGCGCACGCTGTCCAAGCGGGTCACGGGATCCTCCTTCTCGGTGGCGGTACGTTTTTCGCCTTTCCACCCGATTAGAGATCATGCCTGCCCGTGAAGCATGCGGCACGCCGAAGTGGCATCCGGGGCAAAATCAGATCAGATGCATCCGGTGCGGGGGTTCTTCGAGCTGAGGGGGGTGCCGTCGGCCCCGCGGTGCCGCGGCGCCGCTACGCCGCTCGGGCGGCTGGGCTCGGGCGGTTGCTCTTCCGGGGTGGGTCCGTGCGAGGATCGGGGACCGTCAGTGAAGACTAAGGAAGGCACATCGTGGCTGAGCAGCTCTACGCCACCCTGAAGACGAACCACGGCCCCATCGAGGTACGGCTGCTGCCGAACCACGCGCCGAAGACGGTCAAGAACTTCGTCGAGCTCGCCGAGGGCACCCGTGAGTGGGTCAACCCGAAGACCGGTGAGCGGACCAACGCGAAGCTGTACGACGGCACGATCTTCCACCGGGTGATCAGCGGTTTCATGATCCAGGGCGGGGACCCACTGGGCAACGGAACCGGCGGTCCCGGTTACGAGTTCGCGGACGAGTTCCACCCCGACCTCGCCTTCGACCGGCCCTACCTGCTGGCCATGGCCAACGCGGGGCCCGGCACCAACGGCTCGCAGTTCTTCATCACCGTCGGCGCCACCGCCTGGCTCACGGGCAAGCACACCATCTTCGGTGAGGTGGCCGACCCGGCCAGCCAGAAGGTGGTGGAGTCCATCGCCGGCACCCAGACCAACCCGCGGACCGACCGCCCGGTGCAGGACGTGGTGATCGAGTCGGTCGAGGTGGAGACCCGCGCCGGCTGACCGCCGCAACCAGGCCGCAGGGGCCCGGGACGCCGTTCCGCCCCCGCCGCCGCGCGGAGTCGACAGCCGCGCCCGGGAACAAAGCCGCCCCGCTCGTCCGTCAGACGAGCGGGGCGTTCTCGTCGCGGGGCCACGGCTCCCAGGAACGCTGCCGGCCCTTCCGAGCGCGGACGCAGCACCTGTAGAGGGAGACGTGGCAGACCAAGGAGACGAGGAATCGATGGACCAGGCGCCGGGGGGGCCTCCGACTCCCAGCCCGGCCGGCGGTGGCCTGCCCCACTGCTACCGTCACCCGGACCGGGAGACCGGCATACGGTGCACCCGCTGTGAGCGGCCGATCTGCCCCGACTGCATGATCAGCGCGGCGGTGGGCTTCCAGTGCCCGACGTGCGTCCGCGAGGGTTCCGGGACCGGACACTCACGGTGGGCCAACACACCGCGGACGCTCGCCGGTGGCCGGGTGCACAGGGATCCTCGGCTGGTCGTCAAGGTGCTGCTGGCGATGAACATCGGGATGTTCATCGCGGTCTACGCCGTCGGTGAGCGGCTGGTCAACGAACTCGTGATGCTCGGCCAGTGGCCGCCGCCCGGCTACATGCCGCACGAGGGCGTCGCCGAGGGGCAGTGGTACCGGCTGCTGACCGCCGTCTTCCTGCACCAGGAGATCTGGCACATCGGCTTCAACATGTTGGCGCTGTGGGTCATCGGCCCCCAACTGGAGGCTGCTCTGGGCCGGGTTCGGTTCCTCGGCCTCTACCTGCTCGCCGGCCTGGGCGGCAGTGCGCTCACCTATCTGGTGGCCTCTCCCTACACCGGGTCCCTCGGTGCCTCCGGTGCGATCTTCGGACTGTTCGGGGCGGTAGTGGTGCTGATGCGCCGTCTGCGCGCCGACATGCGTCCGATCTGGGTGCTGCTCGCGGTGAACCTGGTCTTCACCTTCACCGTGCCGAACATCGCCTGGGAGGCCCACGTCGGCGGACTGGTCGTCGGCGCGGCGGTGGCCTACGGCATGGTGCACGCGCCGCGTGACCGCCGCGTCCTGGTGCAGGGCCTCACCTGCCTGGTGGCGGTACTGGCGATCGTCGCGGTGGTGTGGGCGAGAACGCTCCAGCTGACCGGATGACGGCCGGCGCGCCGCCCGGGGAGAGCGGGTTGTCCACAGCCTGAGCCCGACCTGTGTATATGTTGTGACGCCCTCCACCACCGCCCGAACGGCTGCCGCAGTGTTCGATCACTATCGGTAAAACCGCACTGACCTGCGATTACCCGCTCGGGAAGGGCTTGTGGGCAGCAGGCGGAGCAGCCTCTCGGCGGCTGTCTCCATGCCGGTGCCCACAGAGTTATCCACAGATCTTCAGATTCTTTTCCCCACTGTGGATAACTGTGTGGACAACCCTGGGCACCGACCGTCGACAGCCGAGCCGGACGGCTACTTCCACTGGGTGGAGACGACGAACCCGACGGCGATGAAGCCGAAGCCGACGACCATGTTCCAGTTGCCGATGGCCTCGATCGGGAATTCGGCGGTGGTCACGTAGAAGACGACGATCCACGCGATCCCGATCGCGAACAACGTCAGCATCAGCGGTGCGACCCAGCTCCGCCCGCTGGACAGCTTGATGTTCTGCTTCGGCTGCGGGGGCGTGTAATCGGCCTTCTTACGGATACGTGACTTCGGCACGAGGGACTCTCCTGTCGATGCGCTGCGGTGGCCGCGCAGGTTATCTGGGGCTCGGCCGGACGGGGAGCGGCGGGGACCACGTTCGCCGCCCAGGCCCGTCCGATAGCGTAGTCCTTCCGAGGCTTCGAAGGAGATAAGGGTACGGTGAGCATTTCCGCGGATCGCCCCGAAGCCCCGTCGACGCCCGACGAGCCGGCCCCCTCGGCCGGGGCCCCGCAGCCGTCCGGCCGGCGGTTCCGCCCGGTGCGCCTGCTGACGGCCGGGGTCTTCGCCTTCGCCGGACTGATCTTCTGGACCAGCTTCAACACCGCGCAGGGCACCGATCTGCGCAGCGACGCGTCGATGCTCAAACTCTCCGACCTGATCATGGAGCGGAGTAAGAAGAACGGCCGGCTGGAGGACGAGGCAGCCACCGTCCGGGGCGAGGTCGACAGCCTGGCCCAGCGCGATGACGACCGCAGCGCGGCCGAGGACCGAGAGCTCGAGGGGCTGGAGCGGGCCGCCGGCACCCGGCGGCTGAGCGGCCAGGGGCTCACCGTGACCCTCACCGACGCGCCGCCGGACGCCACCGCCCTGATCCCCGGGGTCCCCGAGCCGGAGCCGAACTTCCTCGTCATCCACCAGCAGGACCTCCAGGCGGTGGTCAACGCGCTGTGGCTGGGCGGCGCCGAGGGCATCCAGATCATGGACCAGCGGTTGATCTCGACCAGTGCGGTGCGCTGCGTCGGCAACACCCTGATCCTGCAGGGCCGTGTCTACTCCCCGCCCTACCGGGTGACGGCCGTCGGCGACCAGGAGAAGCTGCGGAAGGCCCTCAACGAATCCCCGGCCATCCAGAACTACCTGCGCTACGTCGACGCCTACGGGCTCGGGTGGAAGGTCGAGCGGCGCGACGCGGTGACCCTGCCCGGCTACTCCGGCGGCACCGAGCTGGACTACGCCAAGCCGCGGGACTGATCGCTGTCCGGTAGGGCCCGGCGGGCGCACGACGGCACTTGATGGCGCCCAGTGGTCGGAATGCCCCGATAGGGCCAGTATTCGGATATCCCTCCGCCCCGCGCTCCTCCCCCACTACCCTGAGCGGGCGCGGGAGGTGCCCCCAGCGTCTGGCACCGTGCGGTCGTCCGCCGGAGATGACGGGACAGCGCTTAGTGCCGCCCCCTCCGCCGCGCCCCTTAGTCTGTGTGCTGCAAGCGACTTCGTCGGCGCGAGTAGGGACGGCATGTACGGCTGGATCTGGCGGCATTTGCCGGGCAATTCATGGGTGCGGGCGGTGATCTCGCTGGGACTCGTACTGTTGGTCGTCTACCTGCTCTTCCAGTACATCTTCCCCTGGGCGGAGCCGCTGCTCCCGTTCAACGAGGTGACCGTCGACGAAGGGGGTGCCGGATGAGCACACGGATCCTCGTGGTGGACAACTACGACAGCTTCGTCTTCAACCTTGTGCAGTACCTCTACCAGCTCGGCGCCGAGTGCGAGGTGGTCCGCAACGACCAGGTCGACCTCGCCCGCGCCCGGGACGGTTTCGACGGGGTGCTCCTCTCCCCCGGCCCCGGAACCCCGGAGCGGGCCGGGGTCTGCGTCGAGATGGTCCGGTACTGCGCCGCGCAGGGGGTGCCGCTCTTCGGGGTCTGCCTGGGCATGCAGTCCATGGCGGTGGCCTACGGCGGGGTGGTGGACCGTGCGCCGGAACTGCTGCACGGCAAGACCTCCTCGGTGACCCACCGGGCCGAGGGCGTCTTCCAGGGCCTGCCGTCCCCCCTCACCGCCACCCGGTACCACTCGCTGGCCGTCCGGCGGGAGAGCCTGCCGGACGAGTTGGCCGTCACCGCCTGGACCGGGAACGGTCTGGTCATGGGCGTGCGCCACCGGGAACTGCCGGTGGAGGGCGTGCAGTTCCACCCGGAGTCGGTGCTCACCGAATACGGGCACCGGATGCTCGCCAACTGGCTGGCGGAGTGCGGGGACACGGCCGCGGTGGAGCGGTCGGCCGGCCTCGCCCCGGTGGTAGGCAAGGCCGGCGCGTGACCGCGGGGCCTGCTGAGCACGGTGGCGGATATGGGGCGTACGAGGGCGGAGACGCTCCGCCGCAGGGGCATGGCGGGGAGGAACCGCCGGGCTACCACCACGACGGCACCTTCTACTCGGCCATGGAGCGGTTCGACAGTCCGCTGAACAACCCGCTGCCGGAGCAGGACGGCTACTACCCGGAGCCGGGACCGGGAACGGACCCGCACGGCAGCCACCACTACCCGTCTTCCGGGCTCGGCGCCTACGGCCTCGACCACGGCACGGTCGGCTATCCCGAGCAGGGGCTCGTCAGCAGCGCTCCCCCCGGGGCGGCGACCGCCCCGGGAACCTCCTACCCGCCGGGCCCCTACGGCGCGGAGGCGGGGCACGCCCCCGGTCCGCACTACGGCTCGGTGGCCGACCCGTACGGAGCGGGGGGCGAGGCGCAGGCGCCGCTGCCGGACCAGCGGCGCCCGGAGCCGGACCACGGGGACGGGGAACAGTGGCTGCCGTCCGACGACGAGACGGTGGCACTGCGGCTGGACGAGGTGGCCGCCGACCCCGATCCGGAGGAACAGCCGGTCGGCGGGCGCGCCGAGCGACGGCGGGCGGCCCGGGGTGGGCGGAGACGAGGCACGGGGAGCCGGCGGGCGGCCGAGGGGGCGGAGGAGGCCGGTACCGCCTCGGCGCCGCTGAGTCGGGTGGAGGCCCGCAGGCTGGCGCGGGCGCGCAAGGACAGCCCCGCGGTCGTCGCCAGTCGAGTCGTGGGTGAGCTGTTCATCACCATCGGGGTGCTGATGCTGCTGTTCGTCGCCTACCAGCTCTGGTGGACGAACGTCCTCGCCCACCAGCAGGCCGGCGGCGCCGCGAACAGCCTGCGCGAGGAGTGGAAGAAGGGCGGGGTGGAGGACCATGACGCCGGTGCCTTCTCCCCCGGAGAGGGCTTCGCCATCATGTACATCCCGAAGCTCGACGTGAGGGTGCCGATCGCCGAGGGCATCGACAAGCAGAAGGTGCTCGACCGCGGCATGGTCGGCCACTACGCGGAGGGCGAACTCAAGACCGCGATGCCCTGGGACGACGCGGGGAACTTCGCCGTGGCCGGGCACCGCAACACCCACGGTGAGCCGTTCCGCTACGTCAACCGGCTCCGGCCCGGTGACGAGATCATCGTCGAGACGCAGAGCACCTTCTACATCTACGAGATGGCGAGCTTCCTCGACCAGACCCCGCCGTCGAACGTCGATGTGATCGGCCCCGTGCCCGCCGGGTCGGGATTCACCGACGAAGGGCGCTACATCACGCTGACCACCTGCACCCCGGAGTTCACCAGCAAGTACCGGCTGATCGTCTGGGGGAAGATGGTCAAGGAACAGCCGCGCAGCGAGGGCAAGCCGGAGGCCCTGCGCGGCTGAGGAGGAGGGGCGGTTCCTCCGGCGAAGCCCCCGGCTGGAATCCTTTCAGCCGGGGTTCTCGGCAAGAGCACGGTGGGGGTTCGGTGGCAGGCACGACCGAGCGGGACGGACAGGGTGAGCAGACCGACGGTGCGGTGAAGGCGTCCGGGGCGCGGGGCCGCACCGGAGGGGGAGCGGGGGCTCCCCGGACGCGCCGCCGGATCGCCGCGGTCGCCAGCGTCATCGGCGAACTGCTGATCACCGCCGGCCTGGTGCTGGCGCTCTTCGTCGTCTACTCACTGTGGTGGACCAACGTCGTGGCCGACCGCAAGGCCGCGGTCCAGGGCGACCGGGTGCGGGACCACTGGGCCGAGGACCGCGGCCCGGGGGCGCTGGACACCAAGGACGGGGTCGGGTTCCTGCACGCGCCCGCGATGGACGACGAGGAGATCCTGGTGGCCAAGGGCACCGATCCGGAGGAGCTGGACCACGGGGTGGCCGGCTACTACACCGGGCCGGTGAAGGCCGTGCTGCCGTGGGAGGGCGAGGGGAACTTCTCGCTCGCCGCGCACCGGGACGGGCACGGGGCGAAGTTCCACAACATCCACAAGCTGCGCGAAGGCGACCCGGTGGTCTTCGAGACCCGGGACACCTGGTACGTCTACAAGGTCTACGCGAAGCTGCCGGAGACCTCCAAGTACAACGTGGGCGTGCTCGACCCGGTGCCCAAGGAGTCCGGGAAGCGGAAGCCGGGGAAATACCTGACGCTGACCACCTGCACGCCCGTCTACACCTCGAAGTACCGGTACATCGTCTGGGCGGAGCTGGAGCGCACCGAGCGGGTGGACGCCCAGCGCACCCCGCCCGAGGAGCTTCGCTGACCCTGCTTCCGGCCGTCGGCCGGCCAGCCGCACGGACTCCGGGCCGGTGACCAGCGCCAGGTCAGGCGGTGGTCACCGGCCCGGAGTCCGGTGAGGCGGTTGGAAACCGTGGGGATCAGCCGCGCCGGCCTCCGGGGCCGCCGAAGAACCCGCCGTCGTCGCCGTGCGGATTGCCCGTGCTCGGGGCCGTGACGATGGTGACCTGGTCGCCCTTCGACACCTCGGCGCCGGCGTCCGGACTGGTCGCCAGCACCCTCGCGTTACCGTCCTGGGGCCCGGTGACGTTGCCCACCGACAGCCCGGCCTCGGTCAGGATCCGCTTGGCGTCCTCAAGCTTCTGCCCCTTGACGTCCGGCATCTGGAACTTCTCCACCGGTTTGGCGATGGTCAGCGTGATGGTCGAGTTCGGCTTGACCTTCTCGTTGCCCCCCGGCGACTGCGCGATGACCGTGTTCTCCGGGACATCGTTGTTGGGCTGGTCCTGGGTGGCGACCTGGAGGCCGAGCGCCTCGAGCTGCTGCTTTGCCTGGTCCAGAGGCTTGTTGGTGACGTCGGGCACCAGCGTCTCCTCCGGCGCCTGGGCGACCGACAGGGTGATCTCGGTGTCCTTCGCCCGCTCGCTCTCGGCCGCCGGATCCTGTTCGACGACGGTGCCCGGCTCGTGGTCCTCGGAGGTGACCTGCTTCGTGCTGATCTTCTCGAAGCCCTCCTTCTTGAGCTTGGCCTCGGCTTCGTCCAGCGGCAGGCCCTTGACGTCCGGGATCTTGACCAGGTTCGGTCCCGAGCAGAGGGTGACGTCCACCTCGCTGCCCTTGGGGACCTCGGTCTCCTTCGCCGGGTCCTGCTTGGTGACGGTGTTCTTCTCCCCGCTCTCACAGGTCTCGGAGCCGGCCTTGACCAGCTTCAGGTCGATGTTCTCCGCCTTGCGGGAGGCCTCGTCGAAGTCGAGGCCGACGAGGCTCGGCACCGGGACGTCGTTGTCCGCGCTCACCGAGCCGAAGAGCTCCCGGCCGATGAAGACCGCGCCGATGAGCACCAGCAGTCCCGCGACCACCAGCAGCACCGTCGAGGTGCTGCTCTTGCGGCCGCCGCCGCGCCGCCGGTCCGGCCGTTCGTCGTAGCCGAAGCCGCCGTCGTCCTCACGCAGCGGGGGCAGCATCGAGGTCTGCCCGCCCGGGTCCGTCGCCCGCAGCGCGGTCGTCGGCTGGTCGTCGCCGTACCCGCCGTAGCCGACCCCGGCGAACTCCGCGGCCGCGACCGGCCGCCCCTCCAGGGCGGCTTCGATGTCGGCCCGCATCTCGTCGGCCGACTGGTAGCGGTAGTCCGGGTCCTTGACCAGCGCCTTGAGGACGATGGCGTCCATGTCCGGCGAGATCTCGGGGTCGAAGGTGCTCGGCGGCTGCGGTTCCTCGCGCACGTGCTGGTAGGCCACCGCGACGGGGGAGTCACCCACGAAGGGGGGCCGGACGGTCAGCAGTTCGTACAGCAGGCAACCGGTGGAGTAGAGGTCGCTGCGGGCGTCGACCTGCTCGCCCTTGGCCTGCTCCGGTGAGAGGTACTGCGCGGTGCCGATCACCGCGGCGGTCTGCGTCATGGTCATGCCGGCGTCGCCCATGGCGCGGGCGATGCCGAAGTCCATGACCTTGACATGACCACTGCGGGTCAGCATGACGTTCGCCGGTTTGATGTCCCGGTGGACGATGCCGGCCCGATGGGAGTACTCCAACGCCTGGAGGACGCCGACGGTCATCTCCAGCGAGCGCTCGGGCAGCAGCTTGCGCCCCGAGTGCAGCAGCTCCCGCAGGGTCGAACCGTCGACGTACTCCATCACGATGTACGGGATGGAGACACCGTCGACGTAGTCCTCGCCGGTGTCGTAGACCGCGACGATGGCCGGGTGGTTCAGAGAGGCGGCCGACTGGGCCTCGCGGCGGAACCGGGCCTGGAAGGACGGGTCGCGGGCGAGGTCCACTCGGAGCGTCTTCACAGCCACGGTGCGGCCCAGGCGGGTGTCATGGGCGAGATAGACCTCTGCCATCCCGCCGCGGCCGAGCACCGAGCCCAGCTCGTACCGGCCGCCGAGGCGACGCGGCTCTTCCATAGCTTCTCCAGCCTTCTCCGTCATTCCCGACCGCACCGGTGTGGGTCCGGCGGTGCTGTCCGGGCATACCGTACCCGGCGCGTCTCAGAGCTCCCGGGGCCTGCCGCGAGCTGATACACGACCGGTACGAGCCGAGCCGGGAGCACCCCGGGCCGGCGGCACGGGCCCGGTCACCTCTTGCCGCTGATGACCGCCTCCATGACGCTCTTGGCGATCGGCGCGGCCAGCCCGCCGCCGGAGATGTCGCCCCGGTTGGCCTGGGAGTCCTCGACCACCACGGCCACCGCCACCGGCGACCCGTCGGCGGTCTTGGCGTAGGCGATGAACCAGGCGTAAGGCTTCTCACTGTTGTTGACGCCGCGCTGGGCGGTGCCGGTCTTGCCACCGACGGTGACGTTCGGGATCTGGGCCGCGGTACCGGTGCCGCCCGGCTTCACCACGGTCTCCATCATCTCCTGGAGCTTCTGGGCGTTCTCCGAGCTGAGCGGCCGGCTCATCTCCTCCGGGCTGCTCTGCTCGACCACGTTGAGGTTCGGGGCCCGCAGCTGGTCGACCATGTACGGCTTCATCAGCTTGCCGTCGTTGGCGACCGCGGAGGCCACCATGGCCATCTGCAGCGGGGTGGCGGCCGTCTCGAACTGGCCGATCGCGGAGAGGGCGGTCTGCGGCTTGTCCATGGTGGTGGAGAAGTTGCTCTTGCCGGCCCGGACGGGGGTGTCGATCTCCGGGTTGTTGAAGCCGAACTTCTCGGCCGTCTCAAGCATCTTCTCCCTGCCGAGATCCGATCCGATCTTGCCGAAGACGGTGTTGCAGGAGACCCGGAGGGCGTCCCGCAGCGTGGCGTCCTTGCAGGGGATGTTGCCCTCGTTCTTCAGCTCGGTGCTGGTGGTCGGCAGGTTCCAGGGCAGCGGGGAGTCGGTCTTCGCGTCGATGTCGCTGTAGAGGCCGTGCTCCAGCGCCGCCGCGGCGGTGACCACCTTGAAGGTGGAGCCCGGGAAGTAGGTCTCCCTGAGCGCCCGGTTCCGCATGGGCTTGTCCGGGTCCTTGAGCAGCTTCTGGTAGTTCTCGCCGTCCTCAGCGCTCATCCCCGCGATCGTGGACGGGTCGTAGGAGGGGGTGCTGGCGAGTGCGAGGATCTTGCCGGTGGCCGGCTCGATGGCGGCCACCGCGCCCTTCTTGTCGCCGAGGCCCTGGAAGGCGGCCAGCTGGGCGTCCCGGTTCAGGGTGGTGACGACCTGCCCGCCCTTCTTCTCCTTGCCGGTGATCATGTCGATGGTCCGGTTGAAGAACAGCCGGTCGTCGTCCCCGGTGAGGATCTGGTCGTTGAGCTTCTCCAGCTGGTTGGCGCCGAAGACCTGCGAGGCGTAGCCGGTGACCGGCGCCCACATCTCGCCGTCCTTGTAGGTGCGCTTGAACTTGAAGTCGCCGCTGTCGGTCGTCGTGCTGCCGGTGATGGCCTCGCTGCCGACGATGATGTCGCCGCGGGGCTGGCTGTAGCGGGCGATGTCGACGCGGCGGTTCCGGTCGTCCTTCTGGAGTTCGTCGGCCATCACGAACTGCACCCAGTTGATCCGCACCAGCAGGGCGAGCACGAGCAGGCCGCAGAAGATGCTGACCCTGCGCAGTGGCTTGTTCACGTTCGGACCACCTGGGTCATCTCGGCGTCGGGGGACGGAGCGGGGGACGGGGCCGGCCGCCGGGCGGTGTCGCTGATGCGCAGCAGGATGGCGATCAGCGCCCAGTTGGCGATCACGGAGGAACCGCCCTGGGCCAGGAACGGCATCGTCATACCGGTCAGTGGGATGAGGCCGGTGACACCGCCGGCGACGACGAAGACCTGGAGCGCGAATGCTCCGGTGAGCCCGACCGCCAGCAGCTTGCCGAAGGGGTCGCGGGCGGCCAGCGCGGTGCGCAGGCCGCGCTCGATGAGCAGCGCGTAGAGCACCACGATCGCCATCAGGCCGGTGAGACCGAGCTCCTCGCCGACGGTGGCCAGGATGTAGTCGCTCTTGGGAGCGATGCCGCCGATGAGCCGGGAGTAGCCCTGGCCCAGCCCGGAGCCGATGATGCCGCCGGATCCGAAGGCGTACATGACCTGGGCGGTCTCGGTGACCGCGCCGTCGACGGTGGCGAGCGGGTCGAGCCAGTTGTTGACGCGGCTCTGCACGTGGCTGGCGAAGGAGGCCACCGCCACGGCTCCGGCGGCGCTCAGCGTGAGCCCGAAGATCACCCAGCTGGTGCGCTCGGTGGCGACGTACAGCATGATCACGAAGAGGCCGAAGAAGAGCAGCGAGGTGCCCAGGTCGGTCTCGAAGATGAGGATCAGGAGGCTGAGGGCCCAGATCGCCAGGATCGGGCCGAGGTCGCGCCCGCGGGGCAGGTACAGGCCCATGAAGCGCCGACTGGCCAGGGCGAGGGCGTCCCGCTTGACCATCAGGAAGCCGGCGAAGAAGACCGCGATGATGATCTTGGCGAACTCGCCGGGCTGGAGCGAACCGACGCCCGGGATGGTGATCCAGATGCGGGCGCCGTGCACGGCCGGGAAGAACATCGGAAGGACCAGCAGGACCAGGGCCACGACCATCGAGATGTAGGTGTAGCGCTGGAGAACCCGGTGGTCCTTGAGGAAGACCATCACCCCGAGGAAGAGTGCCACCCCCAGGGTGGACCACATCAGCTGGCCGGGCGCCATCGCGCCGCCGAGCTGCGGGGTGGTGATGCTCGGCTCCAGGTCGAGCCGCCAGATCAGCACCAGGCCGAGCCCGTTCAGCAGCGTCGCTATCGGCAGCATCAGCGGGTCGGAGTAGGGCGCGAACTTGCGCACCATGAGGTGTGCCACACCGGCGAGCAGACCGAGGCCGCCGGTGTAGCCGAGTACCCCGGCCGGTACGGTGCCCTCCTTCGCCAGACCGACGTTGACATAGGCGAAGACCGGGATGAGCACCGCGAAGACGAGGAGGGCGAGTTCGGTGTTGCGCCGGCTCGGAGCCCCCATCGCCCCGATGGTGGTGGTGTTGGTGTTGCCGCTCATCACTGGCCCCTCATGACTACTGCTGAGTGCGGTCGCACTGTTCGGCCAGTCGTTTCTCTTCCTCCGACAGGGTAGGGCCGGGCGATCCCTTGCCGGACTTCTCGGTCTGCTCGCCGTCGGAGAGGGCGGAACCGGTGGCGTCCGACTTCTTGTCGTCCGCCTTCGGTGCCTTCGGGGTCTTCTCCTCGGACTTCGCCTGGTCCCGCTCGGCCGCGCGGAGCGCGGCGTCCTTGCGGCAGGCGGTGGCCTGCTTGCCGAGTTCGTCGACCTTGTCCCGGGCCTGGCCGAGGCTGCCGACCGTGATGGTGGCCTCCACCTGCTTGCGCTGGTAGGCCGGGAGGTACTTGAGTTCGATCTCGGGGTGGTCGGCGTGCACCCGGTTGAGGTTGATCCAGGCCAGGTCCTGGCTGATCCCCTGGTAGAGCGCGACGTGCTTGCCGTTGGCGCCCACGAAGTACTGGGTCTGGGTCCACCGGTAGCCACCGTAGAGCCCGGCTCCGACGCAGCTCAGCGCGAGTACGGTGATCAGGGAGCCCTTGAGCCACTTCGCGCCGCCGCGCGGTTTGCCGAAGGCCGCCTGGGGACTGCCGAAGCCACCGCTGGCCGGGGCCCCGCCGGCGAGCGCGGGGGAGCCGCTGCCGGGTGGCCCGAAGCCGCCGGCCGGGGAGCCCGACGCCTGCGGGGGCACTGCCCGGCCCAGTTCCGCGGCCCGCGCCGCCGGGGTCCTGCCGGCGGCGCCGTCGCCCAGCGGCGACTGGTTCTCGGCGACCGCTCCGACCACGACCGGGGTGTCGTTGAGCTGACCGGCGCTGGTCTCGCCGTCGACGTCCAGCACATCGGCGACGATGCAGGTGATGTTGTCCGGGCCGCCGCCGCGCAGTGCGAGCTGGATGAGCTCCTGCACGGTCTCGTGCGGGCCGTGCCGGTTGGCGAGGGTGGCCTCCAGGGTCTCGTGGCTGACGACGCCGGAGAGACCGTCGGAGCAGATGAGGTAGCGGTCGCCGGCCCGCACCTCGCGGATGGAGAGGTCCGGTTCGACCCGGTCGCCGCTGCCCAGCGCGCGCATCAGCAGGGAGCGCTGCGGGTGGGTGGTGGCCTCCTCCTCGGTGATCCGCCCCTCGTCGACCAGCCGCTGCACCCAGGTGTGGTCCTGGGTGATCTGGGTGAGGACGCCGTCGCGGAGGAGGTACGCGCGGGAGTCGCCGACATGCACCAGACCGAGCCGCTGGCCGGTCCAGAGCAGCGCGGTGAGCGTGGTGCCCATGCCCTCCAGCTGCGGGTCCTCCTCGACCATGAGGCGCAGTTGCTCGTTGGCGCGCTGCACCGCCGTGCCGAGGGAGGTGAGGATGTCGGAGCCGGGCACGTCGTCGTCGAGCTGTACCAGCGTGGAGACGACCTCCGAACTGGCCACCTCCCCGGCGGCCTGCCCACCCATGCCGTCGGCGATGGCGAGCAGGCGGGGCCCGGCGTAACCGGAATCCTCGTTGCCCTCCCGGATCATGCCCTTGTGCGACCCGGCGGCGAAGTGCAGCGAGAGACTCATGCGCACCTCGCCTGCTGGCTCGGGGTACATCCGCATGGTGCCCACCCTCCGGTCGGGAGCGTGCCCGTGCTCACGGACTCGGTGGCCCGGGCCACCGGGGCGCGCTCGCTCCGTTCGCTCATTGTCGTACTACTTCCGCAGCTCGATAACGGTCTTGCCGATACGAATCGGCGCACCCGGCGGAATGGGTGTGGGGGTGGTGAGCCTGGCCCGGTCCAGATAGGTGCCGTTGGTCGATCCCAGGTCCTCGACGATCCACTGGCCGTCCCGGTCGGGGTAGATCCTGGCGTGCCTGCTGGAGGCGTAGTCGTCGTCCAGCACGATGGTGGAGTCGTGTGCCCGGCCCAGACTGATGGTCTGGCCGTGCAGCGCGACGGTGGTGCCGGTCAGGGAGCCTTCGGTGACCACGAGCTTGGTCGGTGCTCCGCGCCGCTGCCGGCCGCCGCGGCCGCCGGACTGCCCCCGCTGGGCGGACTGCTGCCGGCCGACCTGCGCACGGTCCCGGTCACCGCCTCGCCGGGCGGTGCGCTGCGTCACCCGGGTGCCGAACAGGTCGCTGCGGATGACCTGCACGGCCACGATGACGAACAGCCACAGTACGGCCAGGAACCCCAGCCGCATGACCGTGAGGGTCAGCTCTGACATTGCCTCCGCTTCACCCTTCGGCTTGCCGGTAAACGATGGTGGTGCTGCCCACGACGATCCGTGAGCCGTCGCGGAGCGTAGCGCGGGTGGTGTGCTGTCCGTCCACCACGATGCCGTTGGTCGACCCGAGGTCCTGGACCACGGGGGTCGGTCCGACCCGGATCTCGCAGTGCCGCCGGGAGACGCCCGGGTCGTCGACCCGTACGTCGGCCTCGGTGCTGCGGCCGAGGACCATGGTCGGCTGGGAGATCTGGTGGCGGTTGCCGTTGATCTCGATCCAGCGGCGGACCTGTGCGTTCGACGGCGCGGCCCCGGGAGCGCCGGGGGGCCGGGCCCCGGGGAAGTGGGCCCCGGCCGGGGCGCCGCCCGGCGGCGGGCCGGCGGGCATGGGAGGCAGCCCGCTGGGCGGCGGGGGGTAGCCGGGGCCGCCCGCGGGGGCACCGGGCTGCTGGGGCTGCGAGTGGCTGCCGGCGAGGGTGCGGCTGCGGACCCGGTACAGGCCGGTGTCGAGGTCCTCGGCGCGCTCCAGGTGGACCTTGATGGAGCCCATGAAGGTGTAGCGCTGCTGCTTGGCGTAGTCGCGCACCATGCCGGCCAGCTCGTCGCCGAGCTGGCCGGAGTAGGGGCTCAGCCGCTCGTAGTCCGGCGCGCTGAGCTCCACGATGAAGTCGTTGGGGACGACGGTCCGCTCGCGGTTCCAGATCGTCGCGTTGTTGTCGCACTCCCGCTGAAGTGCGCCCGCGATCTCCACGGGCTGCACCTCGGACTTGAACACCTTGGCGAAGGTGCCGTTCACGAGACCCTCGAGACGCTGCTCGAAGCGCTTCAGTACTCCCACGGGGCACCTCCTTCCTTGATGTGTGTGCCGAAGTTGTCGGTGAACGGGTGATATCGACTTGTCGGTGTTGCTGTCGTGCCGCTTACTTGGTACTGCGTACCGGTATCGCTTGCTGATCGTATCCACGATCGGGGGAGGCGAGTGGTTCCACTTCCGGGCCCCGCTCTCCAGTGTCCCCCCTCACAGGATCGTAGAGGTGCTGTGAAGGACAGTGTCCCGCAACCGTGACGCTCCTCCGGTCGCCGGGCGCTGAGGCGACTGATTGAGGCCCGTTCAACTGATGTGAACGCACCCCCGTCGGCGTGCTAGTCTTCTGGACGTCGGGAGGCGCTCCCAGCAGGCCGGTCACCGGGGAAATCCGGTCCGGAAGATGTTGGAAAAGCCGAGCGGCGACACCCAATGCGCGGGTGGCGGAATAGGCAGACGCGCTGGATTCAGGTTCCAGTGCCCGAGAGGGCGTGGGGGTTCAACTCCCCCCTCGCGCACAGCGGAGCACCGTCGGAGGTGCTCGGTCGTAGTGACGGAACGGTCGTCATCGTGTTCACGATGGCGGCCGTTTTTCTTCTTTCCTGACCTGGGGCGCAGACGGTGGTCGACGTCGTCGCGGAGCCGGCGTGGTCGAGCTTCCGGCGGTGCTGGTCACCGGCTCCGGGCGGCGAGTGTCCGCCGTCCTGCCGAGGTGTGGGCAGTCTCACTTCTCCGCCCCCTCACTCCGCCTCGGCAGGTCGTCCACACCTCGTGCCCGACGGGTGGCGGACGGTCGCCACTTCCTGGCGCGTCCGGCGGACGAACCGCCGGAAGGCCGCCGCACCTCGGCCGCCGCGACCGTCACCCCGCTGGCCGCGGTGCCGCCAGGCTGGTGTCACTCCTTGCCCCTCCCGCGTTCGTTCCTTGCGCGAGTAGCGCTGGAAGCAGAGGAACGGACGCGGCTACGCCGCCGCCGACCGCTCCCAGCGCTGACGAAAGCGTTGGCAGGGCGGCGGGGGGCGGTGTCGTGTCAGCGCGCGTTGATCGGCCGTAGGCTGGGCGGGTGACGAATCCGGAGACCGATCAGAGGGACCGTGAGGCAGCCGGACAGGACGCGGAGGCCGAACGGGAGGCCACCGCGCGCCTGGCGAAGGCGGTGCGCGCTGCCGAACAGGCGCTGATCGAGTTCGAGATCGCGATGGAGACGTTCCGGGTCGAGGTGGAGAACTTCTCCCGGCTCCACCACCAGCGGCTCGGTCCGATGTACACCCGGCTCGACGAGCTCGACGCGCTGATCGCGGAGGCCATCGCGGCGCGGAGCGGGGACCCGGAGGACGAGCGGCGGGCCAGGGAGATGCGCGGCCTGGTGCTGCCGATGCCCGGGGTGGAGGAGTTGTTCCACGGCTGGATGGACTCCAGCGGCATACTGCCGGAGGCGGCGGCCATGCTGACCGACCGGCCGGTGCAGCCGCCCAAGCGGGTGCGGCCCAGCGAGGAGGCGCGCCGGATCTACCGGGAGCTGGTGCGCAAGGCCCACCCGGACCTGGCGCGGGAGGCCGCCGAACAGGAGCGAAGGAGCGCCTTCGTGGTGCGGGTGAACCAGGCGTACGCGATCGGGGACGAGAACGTGCTGCGGCAGCTGGCCGAGGAGTGGGAGGCGGGCCCTCCCGCCCCGGAGCGGCAGCCGAGCCGCAGCGAGGAGCTGTACGCCCGGCTGGAGTGGCTGGCGCAGCGCAAGGAGTTGCTCTCGGCCGCGGCGGCCGAGTTGGAGGCCAGCGCCATCGGTTCCATGCTGAAGATGGCGCCCGACGACCCGGACCGGCTGATCGACGAGATCGCCGAACAACTGCTGGCCCAGGTCGCCGAGCGGGAGGCGCAGTTGGCCGAGCTGGTTGGTTAACGTTTGACCGCACGGGGCCGGTGACGGAGCGGTCTGACCGGGCGCGGCCCGGAGCGCGGAGTGAGAGGGATGTCCATGCAGTTCGGCCAGATGCCTTCGGTGGCAGCATCAGCGGTACCGTCCGATGGCTTCCTCCTGGACGTACGGGAGGACGACGAGTGGGCCGCCGGCCACGTCGAGGGGGCGCTGCACGTACCGATGGGCCAGGTCGTGGCCCGGTTCGGGGAACTGACCGAGGCGGTCGACGGCGGCCTGGTGCACGTGGTCTGCCGTAGCGGCGGTCGGTCGGCGCAGGTCACGCAGTATCTGATCGCGCAGGGACTGGAGGCCGTCAACGTCGGGGACGGGATGCTGGGCTGGGAAGCGGCCGGCCGTCCGATGGTGGCCGACGGGCAGCACCCCGCCACCGTGGTGTAGACCCGCTACGGGCCCCACCGGCGGAACGGCGCGGATCCGGCGGCGAGGCCCGGTGCGCCGCGGCCCGGGCGGGCCGTGGTCAGCGGTCGAAGTCCAGCTCGACCCGCTCGGTAAGCGGGCGGGACTGGCAGGCCAGCACATGCCCGGAGGCGAGTTCCTCCGGTTCCAGGGCGAAGTTCCGGTCCATCCGCACCTCACCGGAGACCAACCGGGCGCGGCAGGTGCCGCAGACGCCGCCCTTGCAGGCGTACGGGGCGTCCGGGCGGTTGCGCAGCACCGCATCGAGCAGCGTCTCGCCCTCGCCGACCGGCCAGCTGCCGGAGCGCCCGTCCAGGGTGGCGGTGAGTGAACTCCGGGCGGGGCCGGCGCTGCCGGAGGGCACGGGGGTGGTGGGCACGGCGTCCGTGCCCTCGTCCACGTGGAATATCTCCTGGTGCACCCGGCGGCGACCCACGCCCAGACCGCGCAGCGCCCGCCCGGCGCTCCGCACCAACCCGTAGGGGCCGCAGAGGAACCACCGGTCGATCTCCTCGACGGGGAGCAGCGCGGGCAGCAGAGCGGTCAACCTCTCCTCGTCGAGGCGACCGGAGGCCAGGCCCGCCTGCTGTTCCTCGCGGGAGAGCACCGAGACCAGCTGGAAGCGGTCGGGCCAGCGGTCCTTCAGGTCGGCGACCTCCTCCAGGAACATCGTCGACGCGGTGGTCCGGTCGCTGCGGACCAGGCAGAACCGGGCCGTCGGCTCTTCGGCGAGCAGGGTGGAGACGATCGAGAGAACGGGGGTGATGCCGCTCCCGCCGACGACGGCCGCGTAGTGGCCGGGGGCCGGGTCCAGGACGAAACGACCGATCGGGGGCGCCACCTCCAGCACGTCGCCGGGCCGCAGCTCCTTGAACGCGTAGGTGGAGAAGACCCCGCCGGCCACCAGCCGGACCCCCACCCGCAGGTTCCGCGGACTGCCGGGTTCGGTGACCGGCGCGCAGATCGAGTACGTGCGGCGGATCTCGGTGCCGTCCATCGCATGGCGCACCGTCAGGTGCTGTCCGGGTGAGTAGCGGTAGGCCGCCCGGAGTTCGGGGGGCACGATGAGGGTGATGGCCACCGAGTCGTCGGTGAGTCGTGTCACCTCCGCCACCCGCAGCGGGTGGAAGGCGCCAGGGCGGGCCGGGGCCATTCACAACTCCTTGAAGTGGTCGAAGGGTTCGCGGCAGGACTCGCAGCGGCGGAGCGCCTTGCACGCGGTGGAGGAGAAGCGGCTGAGCAGGGTGGTCTCGGTGGAGCCGCACTGCGGGCAGCGGACCGCCAGCTGGACGGGCACCGGCCCGCCTCCGGGGCCGGTCGGGCGCGGGGGCGCGATGCCGGCCTCGGCAAGCTTCCGGCGGCCGTCGGCGGTGATGTCGGCGGTACTCCACGCCGGGGCGAGCGCGACGCGCACGGAGACCTCCGGCACGCCGTGTTCGCTGAGCAACTGCTCGATGTCGGCTGCCATCGTCTCGATCGCCGGGCATCCGGTGTAGGTGGGGGTGAGCTCCACCTCGACCCGCCCGGGGCCGAGCGACCGTACTCCGCGCACCACCCCGAGTTCGGCCAGGGTCACCATCGGCAGCTCCGGGTCGGGCACCGAGCCGGCGAGTTCGGTCAGCCTCCGCTCCAACGGTGTCCGCTCGGCGGGCGCGGTCACCATTTCGCTCCGGGATGGCTGCGGTGCAGGTGCTGCATCTCGGCGAGCATTCGGCCGAACGGCTCGGTGTGCAGGCCCTGCCGGCCGGCGCCCGCCCGCCACGCTCCGCTCTGCGGTCCCTCCGGGACGGTCAGGGTGGCCCGCCGCAGTACCGAACCGATCGCCGACCGCCACTCTCCGTGCAGCGCCGGCAGGTCGGTGTCCAGGCCCTCGATCGGCTGGAAGAGTTCGCCGGTGAAGCGCCAGAGCGTGTCCAGGCCGAGCTGCATCCGCCGATGGCTCTCCTCGGTCCCGTCACCGAGGCGGAGGGTCCACTGCTCGGCGTGGTCCCGGTGGTACGCCGTCTCCTTGACCGCCTTCGCCGCGAGCGGGGCGAACGGGCCGCTGCCGCCGGCCAGCTCGGCGTAGAGGAGTTCCTGGTAGGTGGAGAAGAGGAGTTGGCGGGCGATGGTGTGGGCGAAGTCGCCGTTCGGCTGTTCCACCAGCTGGACGTTGCGGAACTCGCGCTCCTGGCGGAGGTAGGCCAGTTCGTCCTCGTCGCCGACCGAGGAGAGCAGCGTCCGGGCCTGGCCAAGGAGGTCGAGCGCGATGTTCGCCAGCGCGACCTCCTCCTCCAGCACGGGAGCGTGCCCGGCCCACTCGCCCAGCCGGTGGGAGAGGACGAGCGCGTCGTCGCCGAGGGCGAGCGCCGCGGTCCTGGGGGCTCGGGTGGTCGTCACAGGTGGCGCACCCCTTCCGGGATCTCGTAGAAGGTGGGGTGCCGGTAGGGCTTGTCGGCGGCGGGGTCGAAGAAGGGGTCCTTCTCGTCCGGGGAGGAGGCGGTGATCGCGGTGGCGGGTACCACCCAGATCGAGACGCCCTCCCCGCGCCGGGTGTACAGGTCGCGGGCGTTGCGCAGCGCCATCTCCGGGTCCGGGGCGTGCAGACTGCCGGCGTGGGTGTGGGACAGGCCGCGCCGGCTCCGCACGAAGACCTCCCACAGGGGCCAGTCACCACTGCCGCTCATGCCGCCGCCTCCTGGCGCTCGTGCTTCGCGGCGTAGGCCGCCGCCGCCTCGCGGACCCAGCCGCCCTCTTCGTGTGCCCGCCGGCGTTGGGCGAGCCGCTGGTCGTTGCACGGGCCGTTGCCCCGCAGCACCTCGCGGAACTCCTCCCAGTCGATCGGGCCGAAGTCGTAGTGGCCGCGGTCTTCGTTCCATCGCAGTTCGGGGTCGGGGAGGCTGAGCCCGAGGGAGGCCGCCTGCGGTACGCAGATGTCCACGAAGCGCTGCCGCAACTCGTCGTTGGAGTGGCGCTTGATCTTCCAGGCCATCGACTGGTCGGAGTGCGAGGACTCGGCGTCCGGCGGGCCGAACATCATCAGGGAGGGCCACCACCAGCGGTCGACCGCGTCCTGGGCCATCGCGTGCTGCTCATCGGTGCCCCGGCTCAGGGCGAGCAGGAGTTCGTAGCCCTGTCGCTGGTGGAAGGACTCCTCCTTGCAGATGCGCACCATCGCCCGGGCGTAGGGGCCGTACGAACAGCGGCAGAGGGGGACCTGGTTGGTGATCGCCGCACCGTCCACCAGCCAGCCGATGGCGCCGACGTCCGCCCAGGTCAGAGTGGGGTAGTTGAAGATGGAGGAGTAGCGCTGGCGGCCGGCGTGCAGTTTGTCGAGGAGCTCCTCGCGGCTGGCGCCCAGGGTTTCGGCCGCGCTGTAGAGGTACAGGCCGTGTCCGGCCTCGTCCTGCACCTTGGCCATGAGGATGGCCTTCCGCCGCAGGGAGGGGGCCCGGGTGATCCAGTTGGCCTCCGGCTGCATCCCGATGATCTCGGAGTGGGCGTGCTGGGCCATCTGGCGTACCAGGGTGGCCCGGTAGGCCTCCGGCATCCAGTCCCGCGGCTCGATGCGCTCGTCGGCGGCGAGCGCCGCGTCGAACGCGGCGCTCGCCGCGGCGTCCTCGACGCCGGTCTCCCCGGCAGCGGCCCTTCCACCGACCGTGTCCAGCGCTGTCATCCCTGGCCCCTCACTCGACCCGACCAACCGACCGATCGTTCGGTTCAATGGTGCGGGGGCGGATCTACGGTGTCAAGGCTGTGGATAACGTGGAGATCACTGCCCTCGCCTGGTGCGCTGAGTACCGTTCCGCGGGGATCGACGAGCCTCAGGGAGTGGTGCCATGGAGCGGGACGAGCAGGGTGCGGCGGCATCGGTGGACCTCACCGCGCTCTCGCTGCCGGCGCGAATAGCGGTCGCGCTGGCGGCGCTGGTGGTCGCCGGTGCCGTCGCCGTCCATCTGACGATGGTCTTCCTGCACGTCGCGCCGGAGAACACGGTGACCAAGAGGCACGGTGCCCTGGTCGACGCGTACGTCTACCCGGAGTTCGAGCAGAACTGGAAGCTCTTCGCCCCCAATCCGCTCCAGCAGAACATCGCCGTCCAGGTGCGCGCCGAGGTACGGGCCCCGGACGGCGGGATCTCGACCACGGGGTGGACCGACCTCTCCGCTCAGGACGGCGCGGCCATCCGCCACAACCTGCTGCCCAGCCACACGCAGCAGAACGAACTCCGCCGGGCCTGGGACTTCTACGTCGGCTCGCACGACGAGGAGAACCAGCCGCGGGGGATGCGGGGGAAGCTCTTCGAGCGGTACCTCCGCCGGATCGTGATGCTCCGCCTCGGTCCGGAGCAGGACGGCCGGACGGTCCGGCGGATCCAGGTGCGTTCGGCCACCACCCCGGTTGCCCCGCCGAAGTGGAGCGGCGAGAAGTACGAGACGAAGACCGTCCACCGGGTACTGCCCTGGTGGACGGTGGGCGAGGGCGACCTCCCGCGCGCGGACCGAGCGGACTGGGCGGACCGCGCCGACCCGCCGAGGAGGCCGGGCGCGGTCGGCCCGGCGCCGGCCGGAGCGGGGAGTGAGCGGTGACCAGGTGGTGGGTCCGCCGGGCGGTGGAAGCGTGCCGGACCGCTTTCCAGCGGGTCGCGGGCAGCGCCCTCGGCCCCTACCAGACCGCGGTGGTCCGGATCGGCTTCTCCTTCACCTGGCTCTTCTTCCTGCTCCGCGAGTGGCCGCACCGCCATGAGCTGTACGGACCGGACAGCCCCTGGAGCTGGGAGCTGGGGCGCGGGCTGGTGGACGGCAACGGCGCGTTCACCGTGCTGCTCTGGTCCGACGGCCGCCTCTGGTTCGAGCTGGTCTACCTCTTCGCGCTGGCGGCGAGCGCGATGCTGCTGCTCGGCTGGCGCACCCGCACCGCGTCGGCGCTGTTCATGGTCGGTGTGCTGTCGCTGCAGAACCGCAGCATCGTGATGGGTGACGGCGGGGACAACGTCATCCACCTGGTCGCCACCTACCTGGTGTTGACCCGCTGCGGCCTGGTCTGGTCGTTGGACGCCCGGAACCGGCGCCGGCGCGGCCTCCGGGACCGTACCGGGGAGGGCGGGGAGGCACCGGAGCCGGGTGTCGGCCCGCTCCGCTCCGGCGGGGAGCCCCGGCGCGACGCCGCGGGGGTCGCCCTGTGGGCGGTGTTCGGCGGGGTGCTGCTGGTGGCCACCGTGCTGGGGCGGCTCAGCTGGGGCTGGTCGCTGGTCTTCTGGGGCCTGTGGACGGCGCAGGCGCTGTGGTGGGCGGTCGACCGGCAGGCCCGCGGCTCGGAGGCGCGGGCGGTGCTGGACGCCTTCGCCAACCTCGCCCACAACGGTGCCCTGCTGGTGATCAGCGCCGAGGTCTGCCTGATCTACGCGGCGGCGGGTTGGTACAAGATCCAGGGCTCGCGCTGGCAGGACGGCACCGCCGTCTACTACCCCCTGCACCTGGACTACTTCTCGCCCTGGCCGTTCCTCGCGGACCTGCTGGTCGCCAGCGGGTTGGTGGTGATGCTGATCACCTACGCCACCGTGGTCGTCCAGGTCGCCTTCCCCTTCACCCTGCTCAACCGGCGCGTCAAGAACCTCCTGCTGCCGTTGATGATGCTGGAGCACGCCGGGATGGCCGTCACGCTCGGCCTGCCGTTCTTCTCCCTGGCGATGATCGCGGCCGACGCGGTCTTCCTGCCGACCGCCTTCCTGCTCTGGGTCGACCGCGGTGCGGTGCGGCTGGGCGGGCGCCTGCGGCCGGCAGGAAGGGAGGGGCCGGAGGCCGAGGACGGAGACGGCGGTGCGGGGGCGGGACCGGTCGGCGGAACGGGCGGCGGTCTCACCGCCGGCGCGGAGGGGCTGCCGCGGCAGACGCCGCCGGCCCGCCGAGCTCCTTAGCACCGTCGACGGGCCCGCCCTCCGGCACTGGCAGCCAGTGGAAGAGCGCCATGGCCACCGTGGTGGCCAGGTTGAAGCTGGAGACCTTCGGGCGCATGGGCACCGCCACCAGCCGGGTGGCCCGGGCGCGCAGTTCCGCGGAGACGCCGTGCCGCTCGGAGCCGAACGCCAGCAGGGCGTCGTCGGGCAGCCGGGTCGATCTGATGTCCTCCCCCTCCGGGTCGAGCACGTAGAGCGGCCCCGGCGGCAGTTCCTCGGTCGTCAGCCGCTCCACCGCCGTGGCGAAGTGCAGCCCGGCACCGGCCCGCACCGCGTTGGGGTGCCATGGGTCCATATCGCCGGTGGTGATCACTCCGGTGGCGCCGAACCCGGCGGCCAGTCGGACCACCGCACCGATGTTGCCGAGGTTGCGCGGACGGTCCAGCAGGACGACGGGCGACCTCCTGGGCCGCCGGCGCAGGATCTCGCCGTTCCGCTCCTGGCTGGGCCGGGTGGCGAGCGCGGCCACCCCGGTGGGGTGGATCCGAGGCACCAGGGCCCGCAGGGTCGGCTGCGGCACCTCGACGACGATCGCCTCGATCCGCTCGCGGACGTCGGCTGCCAGCTCCGCCGCCAGCGCCAGCAGCGCGGTCCTGTCCGAGGCCAGCGCCACCGACACCTCCGCATCGAAGCGGAGCGCATGCTTCAACGCGTGGAAGCCGTCCAGCAGCACGCTGCCGGGAGCGAGTCGGCGCCACCGCTGCACGGCCGCCTCGGCCTGTTCCTCGGACATGGCACCAGCCTACGGGCCGGCTCAGTAGCCGCCGGCCGCCTCCAGGATCCGCTCGGCCACCCTGACCGAGTCGACGAGGGGGTGCAGCGCCAGGGCCCGCAGCGCCGCCGCCCGCGAGCCGCTCTCGGCGGCCTCGATCGCGGACCGCTCGACGGCCTTGAGCGAGAGCATCAGGCCCAACTGGTCCGGGGCCACGGCGCCGACCGCGAGCGGACGCGCGCCGGCGGCGTCCACCTGGCAGGGCACCTCCACCACGGCTTCCTGGTCCAGCCCCGGCACCGCGGCGCGGTTCGCCACGTTGAGGATCAGGGTGGTCCGCTCGTTGCGGGAGATGGCCCGCATCAGCGCCAGCGCCACCCGGTCGTAGCCGCCTCCGTCGAGGTCGCAGCTGTCCCGCTGCCACCCCCCGGACACCTGGCGGCTCTCCGCCATGTACGTCTCCTCCCGCTCCAGGCGGGTGCGGTCCCACAGCTCGTAGGCCGAGTCGGGGCGGGCGCCGGAGCGCAGTTCGCGGTAGAACCGCGACTGCTGTTCGTCGAGGAACTCCCCGCGGGTCGCGGGCGCCTGCCGGACGGAGGCGACGGCCTCCCGGTTGAAGTAGTAGTAGTGGAGGTACTCATTGGGCAGCGCACCCAGCGGGCGGAGCCAGTCGGCGCCGAAGAGCCTCCCCTCCTCGAAGGACTCCAGCCGCTCGGTGTCGGCGAGCAGCTCCGGCAGCCGGTCGCGGCCGCCGACGGTGACCCGGCGGAGCCAGCCCAGGTGGTTGAGGCCGACGTAGTCGTAGTCCGCCCGGTCCGGGTCGGTGCCGAGCGCCCGCGCGGCCCGCCGGCAGAGGCCGACCGGAGAGTCGCAGATGCCGATCACCCGGTCGCCGAGCCCCCGGTCCCGGAACACCCTGCTCATCGCCTCGGTGACCATGCCGGCCGGGTTGGTGAAGTTGATCACCCAGGCGTCGGGGGCGACGGTGGCGACGCGCTCGGCGATGTGCACGGCCACCGGGAGGGTGCGCAGCCCGTAGAGGACCCCGCCGGCCCCCACGGTCTCCTGTCCGAGCACCCCTTCGTCCAGTGCGATCCGCTCGTCACGGGTGCGTCCGGCCAGCCCGCCGACCCGGATCGCGGAGAAGACGAAGTCCGTGCCGCGCAGCGCGTCGTCGAGGTCGGTGGTGGCGCGGACGGACGGGGCCGGGCCGGTGTGCTGCCGCGCCTGCTGGGCGAGGACGGCCCCGATCGCGTCGAGTCGGCCCTGGTCGGTGTCGTACAGGACCAGTTCGCCGATCCGCCCGGACGGGTCGCCGCCGTCCTCGAGCAGGGCCCGGTACACCAGGGGCACCCGGAATCCGCCGCCCCCCAGCACGGTGAGCCTCATACCTGAAAAACCTCCACATCTGCCTCGCGGAACGCGGCGAGGGTGGGCGGATCGGACGCCTGATTGGTGATCAGCACATCGATCTCTCCGGGCCCGCAGACCCGGGCGTTGCCCGAGCCGGGGAACTTCCTGGCGGTGGCCAGCAGCACCACCTGGCGGGCGGCGGCGAGCATGGCGTGTTTGACCGGTACCTCGACGTCGGTGGTGTCCAGCACCCGGCCGTCCGGCAGGACGCCGCTGGTGCCGAGGAAGAGCCGATCGGCGTAGAGGTGGCTGAGGGCCGTCTCGGTGAGGAAGCCGACCAGCGACCGGTAGTTGCGGCGGACCTCCCCGCCGAGCAGGACCAGCGTCACCTCGGGGTCCTCGCGCAACTCCTCGTAGACGGCGAGGTTGCTGGTCGCCACGGTGATCTGCCGGCCGTGGAGCCGGCGGGCGAGTTGGAGGGTGGTGGTGCCTATGTCGAGCAGCACCACCTCGCCGTCCTGGACCAGCTCGGCGGCCCGGGCGGCCAGCGCGTCCTTGTCGGCGAGGTCGTCCACCACCTCCTCGGCGAACGGCGGCTCGGCCGGCGTCCGGGCCACCGCCCCGCCGTATACCCGGGTCAACCGGCCGGCGTCGCCGAGGTCGTTGAGGTCGCGCCGGGCGGTGGCCTCGCTGACCGCCAGCCGCTTGGCGATCTCGCCGACCGGAAGGACGCCCTCCGCGCGGAGGATCCGCAGCAGGCGCTCGTGGCGGCTCTCACGCAACATGCTCGGCAATCTAACGCGCTTGAGCGACTTTGCGCGACCCTGATCGAGGTATTGCATTTGGCTGGCCTCGCGTGCAAGGTGTCGGTCATAACAGCTAGAGCTTCAGGCCAGAAAGGGGCGAGAGGGTTTGAGCACCACCGGCAGCGCCCACCCGGCACCGTCGCCCGCGCCCATGGATCCGCTGGAGTCCCTGCGGCGGGCCGGAGACCCGCCCCAGGACGTCTTCCTCACCGGCACGGTCTTCCTGGACATCGTCTTCACCGGACTCGACCACGCGCCGGTGCGCGGTACCGAGTCGTGGGCGCGCGGCATGGGTTCGAGCCCGGGCGGGGTGGCCAACATGGCCACCGCGCTGCGCCGGCTGGGCCTGCGGACCTCGCTGGCCGCCGCCTTCGGTGACGACGTCTACGGCGACTACTGCTGGGAGAGCCTGGCGGACAACGAGGGCATCGACCTCTCCCCCTCGCACCGGGCGCCTGGTTGGCACTCGCCGGTCACCGTCTCCATGGCCTACGAGGGCGAGCGCACCATGGTCTCGCACGGCCACGAGGCCCCCACACCCTGCGTCAGCGTCGCCGAGCGGCCGCGCTCCCGCGCCTGCGTCACCGACCTCGACTCCGGGCGGCTCGAGGGCTGGGTGCGCAAGGCCTACGACGAGGGCAGCAAGGTGTTCGCGGACGTCGGCTGGGACGAGACGGGCGCCTGGGACCCGGACACCCTCGCCGACCTCGCCTACTGCCACGCCTTCCTGCCGAACGCCGCCGAGGCGCAGCACTACACCCGTACCGACAGCCCCGAGAAGGCGGTCCGGGCGCTCGCCGAACTGGTGCCCATCGCGGTGGTCACCAAGGGAGCCGGGGGCGCGATCGCGATCGACTCGGTGAGCGGGGAGATCGCGGACGTGCCCGCGCTGCGGGTGGAGGCGCTGGACCCGACGGGCGCCGGCGACGTCTTCGTGGCCGGATTCATCACCGGCACGCTCGCCGGCTGGCCGCTCGCCGACCGGCTGGCGTTCGCCAACCTCACCGCCGCGCTCTCGGTGCAGCACTTCGGCGGCTCGCTGTCCGCCCCGGGGTGGACGGAGGTGGCGGCCTGGTGGCAGTACGTCATCCGGTGCGGCGGGCAGAGCGAGGACGTGCTGCGCCGCTACGCCTTCCTGGCGGACCTGCTGCCGCCGTCCACCACCGACACGGCGCTCCGGCGGGCCACCCCGACCATCGGCTTCCGGTCCACCTAGCGTCGTGACCCGAAAGGCCCACCGGCTTCGGGACACCCGGTACGGCCCAGCCGCCGACCGTGGGTCCCCCGAGCCGCGTTCCGTGTCACGCGGGTACGCCCGGTACTCGGATGCTGCTCCGCCCTGCGGCCAGCCGCACCGGGCGCGGCCGGCTTCCCGGCGAACCCTTCCGGTCCCGGCGCCGCCCGGTTGCCGAAACGATTCGGAACGGCGCCGCGGACGTCAGTCGCGAACCGCGGGTCGAGCAGAAGTGAAAGACGTCAGGACGCCGAAGGCCCGTGAAGAGGCGACGGCGCCGAAGGCCGCCCCCAGAGGAGATGTCGCACGATGAAGTCCCTTCACTGCCCGAGACCCTCGCGCCGGCGGTTCGCCTCGTCGGTCGCGCTGGTCGCCGGCATGGCCCTGCTCGGCACGGCCTGTGTGCCCGGCACCGACGGCTCAGGGGCCCCCGGCGGCTCCGGCTCCCGGGGCGCCACCGCGATGCCGGACCCGGCCAAGGCCGGGAAGGTCACGCTCACGGTCTGGGACCAGGAGGTCCGCGGTGGTCAGAACGCCGAGATCGAGCGGCTCAACGACGAGTTCCAGGAGAAGTACCCCAACGTCCGCATCAAACGCGTGGCGCGGAGCTTCTCCGACCTGAAGACCACCCTCAAGCTGGCGATATCCAGCAACACCCCGCCGGACGTGATCCAGGCCAACCAGGGCTACCCGGACATGGTCTCCTTCGTCCGCGCTGGCCTGCTCACCCCGCTGGACGACTACGCCGGCATCTACGGCTGGAACACCCGCTACCCGAACACCCTGCTCGACCTCAACCGGGTATCGGTGGACGGGGCCAGGTTCGGCACCGGCCAGCTGTACGGCCTCTCCCAGGCCGGTGAGTACGTCGGCGTGTACTACAACAAGGACGTGCTGGCGAAGGCCGGGGTGAAACCCCCGCGGACCTGGGCGGAGTTCACCGACGCACTGCCCCGGCTGAAAGCGAAGGGCGAGTTGCCGGTCCAGTTCGGCAACCTCGACAAGTGGCCGGCCATCCACACCTTCGGCGTCCTGCAGAACCAGGCCGGAGACGCAACCGGCACCCGGGACACCATCCTCGGCCGCGGCGAGGGCTTCGACAACGAGCCCACCCGGGAAGCGGCCCGCACCCTCGCCGACTGGGCGGAGCGCGGCTACATACCCAAGGGCACCAACGGCACCGGCTACGACGACGCGACGAAGAAGTTCGCCGACGGCCAGGGCGCGTTCCTGATCACCGGCACCTGGCTGCTCGCCGACCTCAAGAAGCCGATGGGCGACAAGCTGGGCCTGATGGTGCCGCCGCCCGCCGAGGCCGGCGCCGCCCCGACCACCACCGGCGGGCAGGGACTGGCCTGGTCGGTCACCTCCCGCTCCAAGCACCCCGACGTGGCCGCCGCCTACCTGGACTTCATCACCAACGCGCACGCCTCCGAGGTGATGGCCGAGGAGGGCGTACTACCCGTGGTGCCGGGCGAGACCGCCCGCAAGGCCCCGGCCGGCAGCGCGGACCGGCAGCTCGTCGAGGGCTGGGAACGACTCAACCGCGACGACGGGCTGGTGCCGTACCTCGACTACACGACGCCCGACTTCTACGACACCCTCTCCGCCGACCTCCAGGGCGTCATCGACGGCTCCCTCTCCCCTGACGAACTGGCGCGCTCCATGCAGAAGGAGTACGCCGGCTTCCAGGAGAAGCAGCGATCCGAGTTCGGGTCGGACGAGACCGAGGGGCAGCGGTGAGCGCCGGGCGAGCGCTCCGGTCGGTCGCCGCCCGCTACCGCCGGACCGCCCCGGGGGAGCCGCGTGCCGTCGGATACCTGTACGTCGTACCGGCCTTCCTCCTCTACGGCACCTTCCTGCTCTTCCCGTTCGGACAGACCGTCTGGCTGTCGCTGCTGCACTGGGACGGGCTGACCGCCGCCAGTTGGGCGGGGCTGGAGAACTACCGGGGCATCCTCACCGACCCGGCGCTGCGTGCCCCCTTCGTCCACGCGCTGGTGCTGCTGGTCTTCTACGCGGCGCTGCCGGTGGCCATCGGACTGCTGCTGGCCGCGGCCCTGTCGCGGTTCCGGGTGCGGGGGATGACCTTCTTCCGGACCGTGCTGTTCCTGCCTCAGGTGCTGGCGATGGTGGTGGTGGGCGTCGCCTGGCGGTCCATCCTCGCCCCCGACGGTCTTCTGAACGACCTGCTCCGGGCCGTCGGCGCGGACTCCCTGACGCGTTCCTGGCTCGGGGACTACACCTGGGCCCTGCCTGCGGTGGGAGCGGTCGGCACCTGGGTGGAGACCGGGCTCTGCCTGGTGCTCTTCCTCGCCGGGGTGCAGCGAATACCCCGCGAGCTCTACGAGGCGGCCCGGGTGGACGGGGCCGGCGCGGTGCGGGAGTTCTTCACCGTGACCCTGCCGGGGCTCCGCCCGCAGATCGCGGTCGCGCTGACCCTGACCATCGTCGCCGGGCTGCGGAACTTCGACCTGGTCTACATCACCACCAGCGGCGGGCCCGGGAACGCCACCTCGGTGCCGGCGTACGAGGTGTACCGCCGGGCCTTCGAGACCAACCAGGTCGGTGCCGCGGCGGCGATCGGGGTCGGACTCGCCCTGCTGATCTTCGTGCTGACGGTCCTGGCGTCGCGGTTGGTGGAGGGGCGGAACAACGGATGACCAGTCGTTTCGAACGGGGCGTGACCTACGCGATCCTCGCGCTCTTCACCGTCACCAGCCTCACCCCGGTGCTCGGCATCCTGTCGACGGCGTTCGGCAGGCAGTCCTCGCTGGACACCGGCTTCTCCCTGCCGGACGGCCTCAACTGGGGAAATTTCGCCGATGCCTGGTCCCGGGCGCACTTCGGCACCTACCTGATGAACTCGGTGCTGGTCACGGCCGCCGTGGTGACTGCCACCTGTGTGCTCGCGGTGCTCGCCGCCTACGCCTTCGCGGTGATGCGGTTCCCCGGCTCCACGGTGCTCTTCTACCTGTTCCTCGCCGGGCTGACACTGCCGCAGGAGGCGCTGATCGTCCCGCTCTACTTCGATCTGCGGCACTGGGGGCTGACCGACACCTACTGGGCGCTGATCCTGCCGCAGACCGCCCAGTCGCTCGCCTTCGCGGTCTTCTGGATGCGGGCCTACTTCCGGGGCAGTCCGCGCGCCGTCATCGAGGCGGCCAGGATCGACGGCGCCTCCAGCTGGACCACACTCTGGCGGATCCTGGTGCCGATGGGGCGCCCGGCCATCTCCACGATGGTCGTGATCGTCTTCATGTGGACGTGGAACGAGTTCCTGCTGGCGCTGGTGATGGTCAGCGACGAGGCGCACCGGACGGTGCCGCTGGGGCTCGCCTTCTTCCAGGGCCAGCACAGCTCGGACACCGTGCTGCTGGCTGCCGCATCGGTGCTGATCGCTCTTCCCGTGGTGATCGTCTACGTACTGCTGCAGCGCCGCTTCATCGAGGGGATGCTGAGCGGCGCCACCAAGGAGTGAGCCGGCGCGGAGACTGACCCGGCCCTCCCGGGCCCGCTTCCGCGGGGGAGGGCGGCCGGCAGGGCGCGAGCGGCCACCGCTCGCGCCCCGCCGGCCGCCCGATCCGCTGCTCAGGCCGGCCGGCGGACCTCGATGGTGCGGAAGCGGCTGGCCACGTAGGCGCTGTCGCACAGCGCCGCGTTGGCCGCCGGGTTGCCGCCGGAGCCGTGGAAGTCGGAGAAGGCCGCGGTCTGGTTGACGTACACGCCGCCGGTGAGGTTCAGCGACAGCTGGGCGCACTCCTCCAGGCAGACCTCCTCCACCAGCCGCTCCACGTCCGGCGAGGTGGTGTAGGCGGCCACGGTCATCGCGCCGCGCTCCCGGATCGAGCGGCGCAGCAGCTCCACCGCCGAGCTGGCGGAGTCCATCGCGACCGCGAAGGAGATCGGGCCGAAGCACTCGGTCAGGAAGGCGGACTCGGCCTCCGGCTTACCGCCGTCCAGCTTGACGATCAGCGGGCTGCGCACCGTGGCCGCGGGGAACTCCGGATTCTCCACCTCGCGCGAGGCCAGGGCCACCTCCCCCGACTGGGCCGCGGCCTCCAGCCGCTCCTTCACCTGCGGATTGACGATCGCCCCGAGCAGGGCGTTGGCCCGCGCGTCGTCGCCGAGCAGTCCCTGTACGGCGGCGGCCAGGTCGCCGACGACCTCCTCGTAGCTCTTGGCGCCCTCGTCGGTGTCCACGCCGTCGCGCGGGATCAGCAGGTTCTGCGGGGTGGTGCACATCTGGCCGCTGTAGAGCGACAGCGAGAACGCCAGGTTGGCCAGCATGCCGCGGTAGTCGTCGGTCGACTCGATCAGCACCGTGTTGACGCCGGCCTTCTCGGTGAAGACCTGTGCCTGGCGTGCGTTGGCCTCCAACCAGTCGCCGAAGGCGGTCGAGCCGGTGTAGTCGACGATGCGGATCTCCGGACGGACGGCGAGCGTCTTCGCGATCCCCTCGTCGGGTCGTTCGGCGAGGAGGGTGACCAGATCCGGGGCGAAACCGGCCTCCGCGAGCACCTCCCGGGCCACCGCGACGGTCAGCGCCAGCGGCAGCACCGCCCTCGGATGCGGCTTGACCAGGACCGGGTTGCCGGTGGCCAGCGAGGCGAAGAAGCCCGGGTAGCCGTTCCAGGTGGGGAAGGTGTTGCAGCCGATCACCAGGGCGAGGCCGCGGGGCACGGCGGTGAACGTCTTGCCGATCCGCAGGGGGTCGCGCTTGCGCTGCGGCTTGGCCCACTCGGCGCTCTCCGGGGTCCTCAGCTGTTCGGCGTAGGCGTAGGCCACCGCCTCCAGTCCGCGGTCCTGGGCGTGCGGGCCCCCCGCCTGAAAGGCCATCAGGAACGCCTGGCCGGAGGTGTGCATAACGGCGTGGGCGAACTCGTGGCTGCGGGCGTTGATCCGGGCCAGGATCTCCAGGCACACCATGGCCCGCAGCTGCGGACCGGCCGACCGCCATGCCGGCATGGCCTCCCGCATCGCGGGGAGCAGCACCTCGGGATCGGAGTGCGGGTACTGCACGTCCAGCTCCGGACCGTACGGCGAGACCTCCCCGCCGATCCAGCCGTCCACACCCGGCTGGCCCAGGTCGAGGCGGGTGCCGCGGAGGGCCTCGAAGGCGGCCTTGCCCTCGGCGGCGGCGTTCTCTCCGTAGGCCTTGGGATTCTCCGGGTGAGGAGACCAGTAGGCCCGGCTGCGGATCGCCTCCAGGGCCTGGTCAAGCGTGGGCTGGTGCTTCTCGATCAGCTGGAGGGCGGTGAGACTGGCGGCCATGGCTGACCAACTCCTCGTCGCGAGCCGGGCGGGTGCGGACAGGGACCGTCGTTCGGATCCCCGCGGCGCCGCGGGGATCCGGTCCGCTCTCCCGGCCGCCGCCGGAAGGTGCCCCCGCACGGCGTTGCCGGGCCGCCGGTGGCTCCGTGTGAGGAGCACCCGGTGCCCCGGCGGGGGCGCGCACCGGATCCCGCCTTGTCCAGGGAGATCCAAGCGACAGACCCAAGATTAACCGAACGATCGGTCGGGACAAGAGGGGTGTGCCTCACCGGGCCCGGTCGAGGTGCCTCAGCGGCGGCCGCCACCGCTCCGCCGTGCGACCGCCGGAGCGGACCTGCTGTAATCAGGGCATGGTCAAGCGCGACACCTACACGCCCGAATCGCTGCTCGCGGTCGCCGTCGAGGTGTTCAACGAGCGCGGATACGACGGCACCTCCATGGAGCACCTCTCCCGGGCCGCCGGAATCTCCAAGTCGTCGATCTACCACCACGTACGCGGCAAGGAGGAACTGCTGCGGCTGGCGATAAGCCGGGCGCTGGACGGGCTCTTCGGCATCCTCGAGGAGCCGGCGGCGGTACGCGGGCGGGCCGTCGACCGGCTGGAACACGTCACCCGGCGGACCGCCGAGGTCCTGATGGCGGAGCTGCCGTACGTCACCCTGCTGCTCCGGGTGCGCGGCAACACCGACACCGAGCGCTGGGCCATGGCGCGGCGGCGCGAGTTCGACCAGCAGGTGGCCGCGCTGCTGAAGCAGGCCGCCGCCGACGGAGACCTGCGGGCCGACATGGACATGCGGCTGGCCACCCGGCTGCTCTTCGGAATGATCAACTCCATCGTGGAGTGGTACCGGCCCGAGGCGGGGGGCGCGGCCCACCGGGAACAGGTGGCGGACGCCGTGGTGCGGATGGCGTTCGCCGGACTGCGCACCGGCTGAGCTCGTTCTTTGAACTGAATCGTTCTAAGGGTTGTCCCGCAATCCCCGGTGGGCGCACGACGACAGCTACGGCACCTCGCCGCGTTGTCGGAACATCCTGATACGCCCAGTATCGGGACGTCCCTCCGCCTTGCGATGTACCGCATCTGCCGTCGTGCGCTGATCCACCGGGGATTACGGGACAACCCTTAGGGCGATAAGTCTCTTCTCGCGGCGGACGGTTCTGCCCATGTCGTAGCGGGTGCCCGGTGCCTGTTCGGGGTGCCGGGCGGCCGTCCAGGGCCGGGCCGGTGGGGTTTCGGTGCGGTGAGCGCGTTCGCGACCGCCTGGTCGACCTGCTTCTCGACGGAACCGGCACCGACGAGGTCACCGTTCCGATCAAGCGGGCACTGTCCCGCCAGGTAGGCCGTACGCCCTGCCTCCACCACGGTGATGTGGTGGTAGCCGGGCGTCTCATGTAGCTGCTCGGGGTTGATGCGGATGACCTTCTCAGCCATGTCCGCGAGTCTGCCCGGCATGGTGCCGGCACGCACCGCGATTTCCCCGCCCGCAAGCACTCCGCAGCAACCCGAGGTCGAGGAACAAGCTGAGTGCCTGGCTGTGAATCCGCGCCCGGTTCACGGGGTCGCCACCCAGGGGCCGGGACCGCCTCAGCTCCCGTCGGTACCCGCTTCCCCGCCCTCCGGATCCTCCTGCCAGAGGTCGGTCTCCTCGAAGACCAGCAGCGTCCGGGTGCTGAGCACCTCCGGGATCGACTGGATGCGGGTGAGGACCAGCTCGCGCAGCGCCCGGTTGTCGGGTGTGTGTACCAGGAGCAGTACGTCGAAGTCCCCGCTGACCAGAGCGATGTGGGCGGCGCCGGGCAACTGCTCCAGCTGGCCGCGGACGCGGCGCCAGGAGTTCTGGACGATCTTCAGGGTGATGTACGCCGACGCTCCCTGACCGGCCCGCTCGTGGTCCACCCGGGCGCCGAAGCCGCGGATCACCCCGTCGTCGATCAGGCGGTTGATCCGCGCGTAGGCATTGGCGCGGGACACGTGGACCCGCTCGGCCACCGAGCGCACTGAGGCGCGCCCGTCCATGCGCAGTATCCGCAGGATGTTCCGGTCGACGGGGTCGAGGTGGCGGGGGCGGGGTCCCCGCCCGTCTTCGGCCATCCGTTCAGCAGCCATCCCTCTGCGCCTCCCGGTTGTGGACGTCCTGGCCACATCAGAGGCTGTGGACAACCGTTTGTCCACAGGCTGGGGGTGCCTGTAGCCAAAATGTGCCGTCGACCGAACAATCGGTAGGGGAGTGCCTCGGCGCTCCGCCCTTCGCATACCGCCCGACCCCGGCCTCGTGCCGGCCGGGGAGTTTCAGGAGGTGTCGTCATGACGGTTCTGGAGCAGACCGGGGCGTATCGCCCGGCCCCGCCACCGGGTTGGCAGCCCCGCACCGACCCCGCGCCGCTGCTGCCCGACGCCGAGCCGCACCGGGTGCTGGGGGTGGGCGCTCCGGGCAGCGGGGTTGGCGCCACCGACCCCGCCCTGCTGAAGAGGTTCTACGCCGAGCTGGTGCGCGGCCGCCGCTACAACACCCAGGCCACCGCCCTGACCCGGCAGGGCCGGTTGGCGGTCTACCCTTCCAGCACCGGCCAGGAGGCCTGCGAGGTCGCCGCGGCGCTCGCCCTGGAGCAGCGCGACTGGCTCTTCCCCAGCTACCGCGACACCCTCGCCGCCGTGGCCCGCGGTCTGGACCCGGTGCAGGCGCTGACGCTGCTGCGCGGTGACTGGCACACCGGCTACGACCCCCGAGAGCTGCGGATCGCCCCGCTCTGCACCCCGCTGGCGACCCAGCTGCCGCACGCGGTCGGTCTCGCCCACGCCGCCCGACTCCAGGGCGACGACGTGGTGGCCCTCGCCATGATCGGGGACGGCGGTACCAGCGAGGGGGACTTCCACGAGGCGCTCAACTTCGCCGCGGTCTGGCGGGCGCCGGTGGTCTTCCTTGTGCAGAACAACGGCTTCGCCATCTCCGTCCCGCTGGCCAAGCAGACCGCCGCCCCCTCGCTGGCCCACAAGGGCGTCGGTTACGGCATGCCGGGTCGGCTGGTGGACGGCAACGACGTCCTCGCCGTCCACCAGGTGCTGGACGAGGCCGTCCAACGCGCCCGTTCGGGGGGCGGACCGACGCTGGTCGAGGCGGTGACCTACCGCGTCGACGCGCACACCAACGCCGACGACGCCACCCGGTACCGGTCCGAGGACGAGATCGCGGCCTGGCGCGAACACGACCCGATCGTCCTGCTGGAGCGGGAGCTGAAGGCCGCCGGGCTGCTCGACGAGGAGGGCGTGCACGCCGCCCGGGAGGCGGCCGAGGAGACGGCCGCGGCGCTGCGGGCCCGGATGAACGAGGACCCGCCGCTCGACCCCATGGATCTCTTCGAGCACGTGTACGCCGAGCCGACCAGTCGGCTGCGGGAGCAGGCGGACCAGCTTCGGGCGGAGCTCGCCGCGGCCGCCGACAGCGCCGAAGCCTCGAATACCGGGGAGTGGGACAAGTGACGACCGCACCAGCCGCCCTGAAACCGGCCGCTCCGGCCCGGAAGCCCGCCACGATGGCCCAGGCTCTGGGCCGGGCGCTCCGCGACGAGATGGCCGCCGACCCGAGCGTCCACGTGCTCGGCGAGGATGTCGGCACCCTCGGCGGGGTCTTCCGGATCACCGACGGCCTGGCCGCCGAGTTCGGCGACGAACGATGCGCGGACACCCCGCTGGCGGAGGCGGGCATCCTCGGCACCGCCGTGGGAATGGCGATGTACGGGCTGCGCCCGGTGGTGGAGATGCAGTTCGACGCCTTCGCCTACCCCGCCTTCGAACAACTGGTCAGCCATGTCGCGCGGATGCGGAACCGCACCCGCGGCGCCATGCCGCTCCCGCTGACGGTGCGAGTGCCCTACGGCGGCGGGATCGGCGGCGTCGAGCACCACAGCGACTCCTCCGAGGCCTACTACATGGCCACGCCCGGCCTGCACGTCGTCACCCCGGCCACGGTGGCCGACGCGTACGGGCTGCTGCGCGCCGCCATCGCCTCCGACGACCCGGTGGTCTTCCTCGAACCCAAGCGCCTCTACTGGTCCAAGGCCGAGTGGTCACCCCAGGACCCGGAGCCGGTGGCGCCGATCGGGCGGGCCGCGGTGCGCCGCTCCGGCGGCAGCGCGACCCTGGTCACCTACGGCCCCTCGGTGCCCGTCTGCCTCGAAGCGGCGGAAGCGGCACGGGAGGAGGGCTGGGACCTAGAAGTGATCGACCTGCGCAGCCTGGTGCCGTTCGACGAGGAGACCGTCTGCGCCTCGGTCCGCCGGACCGGGCGGGCAGTCGTCGTCCACGAGGCGAACGGGTTCGCCGGTCCGGGAGGGGAGATCGCCGCCCGACTGTCGGAGCGCTGCTTCCACTACCTCCAGGCCCCGGTGCTCCGGGTCACCGGCCTCGACATCCCGTATCCGCCGCCGATGCTCGAACAGCACCACCTGCCGGGGGTCGACCGCGTCCTCGACGCGGTGGCGCGGCTGCAGTGGGAGTCCGAGTGGACGAGCGGTGCGCGGACCGGGGAGGAGGCGCCATGACGGAGGTGCGGGAGTTCGCGCTGCCGGACCTCGGGGAGGGCCTGACCGAGGCGGAGATCGTCCGCTGGCTGGTCCGGGTCGGCGAGGTGGTAGCGGTCGACCAGCCGGTGGTCGAGGTTGAGACGGCGAAGGCGATGGTGGAGGTGCCCTGCCCGCACGCCGGGGTGGTGACGGCCCGGTTCGGCGAGGAGGGCACCGAGCTTCCGGTGGGCGCGCCGCTGCTGACGGTGGCGGTGGGGGCGGACTCCTCGGCCGCCGCGGCCGCCAAGGTGGGGCCGCCCGCGGCCTCGGCGGAGACGGTCGGAGAACGCTCCACGGGCCCGTCGGAGAGCTCGGGGAACGTCCTCGTCGGCTACGGCACCGGGGCCCCGTCGGCACGTCGCCGCCGGGTGCGGCCGGCAGCGTTCGGGGACCGGGGCCCGGGCACCGCCATGAGGACCGCCCGACCCGGCACCGTCGACGGTCCGCTGCCGGTGATCTCCCCGCTGGTGCGCAGGCTGGCCCGGGAGCACGGCCTCGACCTCCGCCAGGTGACCGGGAGCGGGCCGGAGGGGTTGATCCTGCGGGCCGACGTGGAGAGCGCCGCCCGGACAGCCCGGACAGGCCTCCCCGACGGAGCGGTGGCTCCCGCCGGGAGCCCGCAGACGGATCCGGTCGGCACGGGGCGGGAGCCGGTTCCCGGCTCCGGGGGGCTGCGCCGCCGCACCGCCCTGGGCTCCGGGGCGGAGGAGCGGCTGCCGCTGCGCGGGCTGCGGGGCGCCGTGGCGGAGAAGCTGACGCGCAGCAGGCGGGAGATCCCGGACGCGACCACCTGGGTGGACGCCGACGCCACCGAACTGCTCGCGGCCCGGGCCGCGATGAACGCCGTCGGCGGCCCGAAGGTCTCCCTGCTGGCGCTGCTCGCCCGGATCTGCACGGCGGCGCTGGTCCGTTTCCCCGCGCTGAACGCCACGGTCGACACCGACAGCCGGGAGATCGTCGTGCTGCCCTCGGTCCACCTGGGGTTCGCCGCGCAGACCGACCGGGGGCTGGTGGTACCGGTGGTGAGGGACGCGCAGACCCGTGACGCGGTGGACCTGTCGGCCGAGTTCGCCCGGCTCACCGAGGCTGGTCGGACCGGCCGGCTGACGCCGGCGGACCTGACCGGCGGCACCTTCACCCTGAACAACTACGGGGTGTTCGGTGTGGACGGCTCGACCCCGATCATCAACCACCCCGAGGCCGCCATGCTGGGTGTCGGCCGTATCACCGACAAGCCCTGGGTGTTCGGTGGTGAACTGGCGGTCCGCAAGGTCGTCCAGCTCTCGCTCACCTTCGACCACCGGGTCTGCGACGGGGGCACGGCCGGCGGTTTCCTCCGCCATGTGGCCGACTGCGTGGAGCAACCGGCGGTGCTGCTGCGCAGCCTGTGACAGTCGGCCCGGGACCACCGGGAACGGGGGCGCGGGTGACCGGACCGCCCGTGGCCCGTCCCTCACCGGGGGCCGGGTCTCGCTGTGATCCGGCACCGTGCCCCCGCTGTCCACTGATCCGCGCTGCTCCCCGGCCCGCGCGGGGCCGGCCCGGGGAGGCAGCGCGGCACCGAGGGCCATGCCCGCCTCCGGGGGCGTGGTCCGGGGTGCGGACCGGTTGGCGGAGCGTTGGCCGCATCCGGCCATACTCAAGGCATGACTGCGCATCCGTACGACGCCGTGGTATTGGCCGGCGGCGCCGCGAAGCGGCTGGCCGGCGCCGACAAGCCGGGGCTGCGGGTGGGTGGGCGCCCACTGCTGGACCGGGTACTGGCGGCCTGCCCCGACGCCGCGGGCACGGTCGTCGTCGGGGCCCGGCGGGCGACCCCGCGCCCGGTGCGCTGGGCTCTGGAGGACCCGCCGGGCGGCGGCCCACTGGCGGCTCTCGGAGCCGGGCTGCGGCAGGTGACCGCCCCCACGGTGCTCACCCTCTCCGCCGACCTGCCGTTTCTGACCACCGGCACGGTGCGGGCGCTGCTCACCGCTCTCGGACCCCGGGACGGAGGGGCGGATCGTCCCGCCGGGCCGGGGCCCACCGGTCCTCGGGCCGCCGACGGTGTGGTGCTCGTCGACTCCGGCGGTCGGCGGCAGCCGCTGGTCGCCGTCTACCGCACCGAATCGCTCCGCCGGGGACTCGCCCGCATCGCAGCCGAGCACGGCGGCCTCGCCGACCTTCCGCTCCGGCTGCTCACCGACGGACTCGCCCTCCACCAACTGCCCCCTGCCGACCCCCGTGCGGTGTTCGACTGCGACACCTGGGAGGACATCGCGGCGGCCCGGGCCCGTATCAGGGAGCATGGCAACGTGTTGGATGAATGGATTGCCCTGGTCAAGGACGAACTGGGGATCGAGCTGGACGTGGACACCCGCGCCCTGCTCGACCTCGCAAGGGACGCCGCTCACGGTGTCACCCGGCCCGCCGCCCCGCTCACCACCTTCCTGGTGGGATACGCGGCGGCGCAGGCCGGTGGCGGCCCCGAGGCGGTGGCGGAGGCCGTCCGCAAGGCCGTCGCGCTCGCGGCCCGCTGGACGGAGGAGGCCGAAGAGGACCCTGAGAAGAGCTCCCCATGACCGGTTCGGCGATGGACCGGGCGACCGAGGAGGCGCTCGCCGTGGCCAACGAGGACGGCGACCGGGGTACGAGTGGGCCGGGGACGAGCGGGCCGGCAGGCCGGAGCCGCGGCGAGGACGACCCCGCAGCGGCGGGCGCCCGGAGCGGCCTGCCGTGGCCGCGGGCCCGGGAGATCGCCGGCCGCGCCGCCACCGGGCCGGCGGCGCCGGTGAGGCGGGAGCTGGACGAGACGCTGGGAGAGGTACTGGCCGAGCCGCTGGTCGCGCTGACCGACCTCCCGGCGTTCGACACCTCGGCGATGGACGGCTGGGCGATCGCCGGCCCAGGCCCCTGGCGGCTGGTGGACGGCCCCGGGCTGCTCGCCGGCCGCTCCGGAGCCGGTGAGCTGGCGGACGGCCAGGCGGTCGCCATCGCCACCGGGGCACGTATCCCGGCCGGAGCGACAGCCGTGCTCCGCACCGAGCACGGGGAGCTGAGGCGCTCCGACTTCCCGGCCGGTGAGGACCCGGACGGACCGGTGGACGTCCGGCCGGCGGACAGCCGGGGCAGCCCCGGTGAGCCCACCGGAGCCGCATACCTGCACGTCCTCGGAGACCGGGCCCGGACGCCCGGTCAGGACATTCGCCCGCGGGGACAGGAGTGCCACCGCGGCGACCGGCTGCTCCCGGCCGGCTCACCCGTCACCCCAGCCGTCCTCGGCCTGGCGGCGGCGGCCGGCTACGACAGGCTGGCCGTGTTCCCGAGGCCGCGCGTCGAGATCCTCGTCCTCGGTGACGAGCTGCTCCACCGGGGCCTGCCCCGGGAGGGGCTGATCCGGGACGCCCTCGGCCCCCTGCTCGCCCCCTGGCTCAGAGCCCTCGGCGCCGAGGTCGTCAGCTCCCGCCACCTCGGGGACGACGCCGAGGTGCTCCGCACCGCCGTCACCACCTCCACCGCCGATCTTCTGGTCACCACCGGCGGCACCGCCGCCGGCCCGGTGGACCACGTGCACCCGATCCTCCGCGCAGCCGGTGCAGAGTTGCTGGTGGACGGGGTGGCGGTACGTCCGGGACACCCGATGCTGCTCGCCCGGCTCGCCCCCGGACGGCACCTTGTCGGGCTGCCCGGCAACCCGCTGGCGGCGGTCTCCGCGCTCTTCTCCCTCGCCGAACCGCTGCTCCGGGTCCTCTCTGGTCGGGGACCCGCGCTCCGGAGCACCGCCCGGCTTACCCAGGGGGTGCCCGGACACCCGGAGAACACCCGCCTGGTGCCGGTCGCCCTCCGTGGGGGTCGGGCGGCGCCGCTGCCCTTCGACGGACCCGCTATGCTCCGGGGCGTCGCCGCCGCCGACGGGCTCGCCGTGGTACCGCCTGGGGGTGTGGCGGCCGGAACCGAGGCGGAGATGCTCAAGCTCCCTTGGTTCGAGGGGGAGACGAGTCAGTGAAACTACCCAGCATGGACGCGGCCGCCCGGACCGATCCGGACGGTCAGGGGTACCGCGTCCAGCTTCCCCAGCACGCGGTCCGCCCCCTCAAGCAGGTCGTGCGAAGACTGCTGCTGGCGCTGCTGGTGCTGGTGGCGACCGTGCCGATCGTCTACTTCGACCGCAAGGGCTACCACGACAGCGCGGGCAAGGAACTCGACTTCCTCGGATCCGTCTACTACACCACCGTCACCCTGTCCACCACGGGATACGGCGACATCACCCCGGTCAGCGATAGCGCGCGCATCGCCAACGTGCTGCTGGTGACACCCCTGCGCGTCTGCTTCCTGGTCGTTCTGATCGGCACCACCCTGGAGGTCCTCACCAAGCGGACCCGGGAAGAGTGGCGGCTGAGCCGCTGGAGGACTGCCTTGCGTGACCACACCGTCGTCGTCGGCTTCGGGACCAAGGGCCGGTCCGCCGTGGAGACCCTCTGCGCCACCGGGCTGCCGCGGGACCGGGTCGTCATCGTCGACGCCAGCAGCCGGGTGATCGAACTGGCCAACTCCGAGGGTTTCGCCGGGGTCATAGGGGACGCGACCCGCAGCGACGTGCTGCTGCGGGCGGAGGCGCAGAAGGCCCGTCAGATCGTCATCGCACCGCAGCGCGACGACACCGCCGTGCTGGTCACGCTGACCGCGCGGCAGATCAACCGCTCGGCGAAGATCGTCGCCGCGGTGCGGGAGGAGGAGAACGCGCCCCTGCTCCGCCAGTCCGGTGCCGACGCGGTCATCACCAGCGCCAGTGCCGCCGGCCGGCTCCTCGGACTCTCCATGCTCAGCCCCAGCGCGGGCACCGTCATGGAGGACCTGATCCAGAAGGGCACCGGCCTCGATCTGATCGAACGACCCGTGGTCAAGGCGGAGGTGGGACGATCCGTCCGGGAGACGGACGACCTGGTCGTCTCCGTGAAGCGCGGCCACCGGCTGCTCGGTTACGACGACCCGAAGGCCAGCCCGCTCCAGGCCACCGACCGGCTGATCACCATCGTCAGGGCGAAGCGTCAGGTCGCCGAGCCGGAGTAGCCTCGCGGCATGGCTATGCACGCGATCACCATTCCGGAACCAGGCGGGCCGGAGGCCCTGGTCTGGGCCGAGGTCCCGGCGCCCGTCCCCGGCGAGGGGGAGGTCCTCGTCGAGGTCGCGGCCAGCGCGGTCAACCGCGCCGACATCCTCCAACGGCAGGGGTTCTACGACCCGCCGCGCGGCGCCTCGCCCTATCCCGGCCTGGAGTGCGCCGGCCGCATCAGCGCGCTGGGCCCCGGCGTCTCCGGGTGGGCGGTCGGTGACGAGGTGTGTGCGCTGCTGGCCGGGGGAGGCTACGCCGAGCAGGTCGCCGTGCCGAGCGGGCAACTGCTCCCGCTGCCCGCCGGGGTCGACCTGGTGACGGCCGCGGCGCTGCCCGAGGTGGTCTGCACCGTCTGGTCGAACGTCTTCATGGTCGCCCACCTGCGGCCCGGTGACACGCTGCTGGTGCACGGCGGTGCGAGCGGGATCGGCACCATGGCCGTCCAGTTGGCGAAGGCGGTCGGCGCGCGGGTCGCGGTGACCGCCGGCAGCCCGCAGAAGCTGGAGCGCTGCCGGGAGTTGGGCGCCGACATCCTGATCGACTACCGGCAGCAGGACTTCGTGCGGGAACTGCGGAAAGCCACCGAGGGGCGGGGCGCCGACGTCATCCTCGACATCATCGGCGCCAAGTACCTGGACCGGAACATCAAGGCGCTCGCCGCCAACGGTCGATTGACGATCATCGGCCTGCAGGGCGGCGTCAAGGGCGAGTTGAACCTCGGGGCGCTGCTGGCGAAGCGGGCCGCGGTCACCGCGACCACGCTCCGCGCCAGGCCGCTGGAGGAGAAGGCGTCGATCGTGGCCGCGGTCCGGGAGCACGTCTGGCCGATGATCGAAGCCGGACGGGTGCGGCCGGTGGTGGACCGCACGGTCCCGCTCTCCGACGCGGCGCAGGGGCACCGGGTGTTGGAGGAGAGCGGGCACGTCGGGAAGGTGCTGCTGGTGCGGTGACAACGGCCGTACCAGGGGGCGGCTCGGCCGGGCCGGAGAAGCCGCGGGGCGCCCGAGCGGAGCGCTCGGGATGCCGCGAGCCGCACGGTGTGTGACGCTGGACACAGTTAGTCGACGCCTCGGCACAGGAGGGGGTCACCGCCGTGGCTCCAGCGCTCTACTCGGTATCGGCCCTGGGCCTGCTGGTGTCCCTCGCGGTGCTGCCGTCGCCGGCCGTCGCGGCGCAAGACCAGGCGCAGGACCACGTGGTCGGTGGCTCGGCTGCGGCGACGGCCGAAGCCGCCGCCGGCCACCCGTGGGTGGAGGCCTCCGCCGACTCCCCCTCGGGCCCCACCCCGCCCCGGCCTGCGGCGGCGGGGGATGTGCGGCCCGCGGAGACCGCCCCGCCCGAGCCGGCCCGGTGGGACGCCGAGGCCGATCAGGTCCGGGCGGGCGATCCGCTCGGCTACCGGGCACCGCGGGCGCTGCCGGGAGGGCTCGTGCACGAGGTGGGCGGACCGGGCTCCGCCGTGCAGAACGCCGAGGACGACGGCGCGGACTCGGTGCACGAGACCGTCACCGAGCCCTCCGGCCGATTGCTCCGGGTGCTGCCGCTGGGCACCGGGTTCGCGCTGGTGGGTCTGGGGCTGGGCTTCTTCGGCATCCGGCTGCGCCGGGGGTGAAACGGGGTACGGCCGAGGTGCCGGTACGCCGGGGGCTGACCGCTCGTGCGAACCAACCGAAGCCAACCGGGAGCGGCGGCCCCCCGACGGTGGCCGCGCGGCCACCGCTCCCGGAGCAGTTGACCGCCCCCGTACCGAGACCGAGCCGTGGCCGGACGACTGCGGGCGGCGCTGCGCGTTCTCAACGAACCCGGCACCGGCGGGGGCACGCCGTGCCTCGGGACGAATATGCGAGACAATGGGGCGTATGGAGACGCCGAGGAACGAACGATCACAGGAGAACCCCCAGGTCCTCGTTGTGGGCCCGGAGGGAATGGCGCTCGGCACCGCGGGGAACGGTGCGGGGGAGAACGGCGAGGAGCCGCACGAGCTCCCGGTGACCGAGATGGTCGAGCAGCCGGCGAAGGTCATGCGCATCGGCAGCATGATCAAGCAGTTGCTGGAGGAGGTCAGGGCCGCTCCTCTGGACGAGGCGAGCCGGGTCCGCCTCAAGGAGATCCACGCCGGCTCGGTCAAGGAGCTGGAGGACGGTCTCGCGCCCGAGTTGGTGGAGGAACTGGAGCGGCTCTCGCTGCCCTTCACCGAGGAGACGGTGCCGACCGAGGCCGAGCTGCGCATCGCCCAGGCCCAGCTGGTCGGTTGGCTGGAAGGACTCTTCCACGGTATCCAGACCGCGCTGTTCGCCCAGCAGATGTCCGCCCGGGCGCAGCTGGAGCAGATGCGCCGGGCGCTGCCGCCGGGGGTCGGGATCTCCACGGAGGGTGAGGAGGAGGGGCGCGGGCAGAACGCGCGCTCCGGTCCGTACCTCTGATCCGACGGCAGGCCCCCCTGATCCGACGGCAGGCGCCGTACGACGCTGAGGGCCCGTCCGAGCGCTGCTCGGACGGGCCCTCAGCCGTTCCCCCGGTGTCCGGGGGAGCTCGTCAGGGCTTGTGGCCCGAGGCGATGGTCAGCTCGACCTTGTCCTCCTCGGGATTGAACGCGTCCCCGGCCTTGGGGTGCTGTTCGATGACGAGGTTCTTGCCCCAGAGGCTGTCCTTCTTCTCCGGCGGGTCCTTGTACTTCCAACCGGCCGCGTTCATGCAGAGCTTCACCGACTGGAGGTCGCGGGTGTTGAAGTCCGGCATCCGGACCGCGTCCTCGTCGTCGTAGTGCTCGTAGGCCTCGGTGCACTTTTCCTTTTTGATGGTCCGGGACTTGTCCTCCGGCACGGTCGTCTCCGGCGCGGGGTCGTCTCCCTCGTCGGTGTCGGCGCCACCGCCCGGGGCGGCGCCGGACGGCTCGGTGGTCGGCTCGCCGGGGGAGTCGCCGATCGGCGACTCGGTCTGCGTCGGGTTCTTCGCCTGTTCGTCCCCGTCGTCCTTGCGGAGCAGGAGGGCGGTGGCCACGCCGCCGACGACGAGCAGCGCCACCGCGATCGCGCCGATGACGACCGGCAGGTTGCTCTTCCGCCCGGGCGCGGAGTGCGGGGCGCCGTAGGGCGGTGGGGTGTGGCCGGCGGCGTACGGTGCCGGGGGCCCCTGGTAGCCGCCTTGGCCGTGGCTGGCCGGAGGTGGGGTGGAGGGGCCGAATCCGCCGCCGTACTGCCCCGGCGGAGGGGTGCCGACCGGCTGGTACGGGGTCTGCGGGGTGGCCTGGCCCTGCTGGTCCAGCGGCGGGAAGACGGCCGAGCCGACCCCGGCTCCGCTGTTCGGGGCGCCACCCCCGACGATCACCGGAGCGTTCCCGGAGTGGTCGGCGCCGGCCACCCGGGCGCATTCGTCGGCCATCGCCTGGGCGGTGGGGAAGCGCTCGTTCGGGTTCTTCCTGAGCGCTCGGGCGACCAGCGCGTCCACGGCCGGGGGGAGCGAGCGGTTGATGGTGGAGGGCGCGACCGGCTCCTCCTGCACATGGGCGTAGGCGATGGCCAGCGGCGAGTCGGCGTCGAAGGGGAGGCGCCCGGTCAGCAGCTCGAAGAGCATGATGCCCACCGAGTACAGGTCGGAGCGGGCGTCGACGCCGCGGCCCAGGGCCTGCTCGGGGGAGAGGTACTGCGGGGTGCCGACGACCATGCCGGTCTGCGTCATCGAGGTGACGCCGGACTGCATGGCGCGGGCGATGCCGAAGTCCATGACCTTGACCACGCCGCGCTTGGTCATCATCACGTTGCCGGGCTTGATGTCCCGGTGCACGAGGTTCATCTCGTGGCTGACGTCGAGCGCCGCCAGCACGTCCGCGGTGATCTTCAGCGCCTTGGCGGTGGGCATCGCGCCGTACTGGGCGATGTCCGCGTCCAGCACCGAGCGCAGCGGCTGGCCCTCGACGTACTCCATGACGATGAAGGGCATCGTCGAGCTGCTCTCCCCGTCGACGACGGTGTCCTCACCGGTGTCGAAGACGGAGACGATGTTGGTGTGCGAGAGCTTGGCCACGGACTGTGCCTCGCGGCGGAACCGCTCCCGGAAGGAGGCCTCGCGCCCCAACTCGGTGTGGAGGGTCTTGACCGCCACCTGCCGGTCGAGGACCGTGTCGTGTGCGAGGTAGACGGACGCCATGCCGCCCGCGCCGAGCAGGTCCTGCAGCTGGTAGCGGCCGTTCGCCACCGAGCGGCCCACGCCTCCCTGGCTCATCTGGCAGATTCCCCCTCGACGCGCAGCCGCTCGGCCGGTTCCACGCTGTGGCCCGGCCGTCCGATCTGGCTGATCCCGCGGCTGAACATGTAAGTCTCGCTCCCACGATTACGGGCCAAGTCTGCCGTAGGGGTAGGACACGTCAAGCAGCGGTGCCCGTTCCGTGACCCGATGCGCGACAAGAGTTCAGGAAGCGTTACCGCATCGCCACGCGATTTGCGCCCGAATACGTACAGACGGTTTGATGGCCGGTCCACCACCCGACGACGCACGCCGCGAACGCTGTAGCGTGCCCTATCGGAACTCCTCCGCCGGCTCTCCCTTTTCGAAGCCGGTCGGACACGGCTCGTGACCGCGAACCGGGCAAGCGGACAGATGTACGAATACTACGGCGAGGACTGATGGCACAGACGCGCTCTGGAGGCCCGTCCGAACCCGATTCGAACGGCGGTGGCATGGCCGACGCGCCTGAGATGTGGGGCAACGGAGGGATGGTCGGCGACGGCCGCTACCGCCTGACCCACCGGCTCGGCCGCGGCGGGATGGCCGAGGTCTTCGCCGCCGAGGACGTCCGCCTGGGCCGCACCGTGGCGGTGAAGCTGCTCCGCTCCGACCTCGCCGAGGACCCGGTCTCCAAGGCCCGCTTCACGCGGGAGGCCCAGTCGGTCGCCGGTCTCAACCACCACGCCGTGGTCGCGGTCTACGACTCGGGCGAGGACACGGTCGGCGCCAACACCGTGCCCTACATCGTGATGGAGCTGGTCGAGGGCCGCACCATCCGCGACCTGCTGATCAACGCCGACACCCCGCCGCCGGAGCAGGCACTGATCATCGTCTCGGGGGTCTTGGAGGCGCTCGCCTACAGCCACCACCACGGCATCGTGCACCGGGACATCAAGCCCGCCAACGTCATCATCACGCACAACGGCGCCATCAAGGTGATGGACTTCGGCATCGCCCGGGCGCTGCACGGGGCGGCCAGCACCATGACCCAGACCGGCATGGTCATGGGCACCCCGCAGTACCTCTCCCCCGAGCAGGCGCTCGGCAAGACCGTCGACGCCCGCTCCGACCTCTACGCCACCGGCTGCCTGCTGTACGAGTTGCTGGCCCTCCGGCCGCCGTTCACCGGCGAGACCCCGCTCTCGGTGGTCTACCAGCACGTCCAGGACACCCCGGTGCCCCCCTCACAGGTGCTGGACTCCGCTCCGCCGGAGCTGGACGGCCTGGTGATGCGCTCGCTGGCGAAGGAGCCGGACGACCGGTTCCAGAGCGCCGAGGAGATGCGCGGCCTGGTGCAGTACGCGCTGCAGATGCTCGGCAGCAGGGGCGGTCACACCGGCACCTGGGACACCGGTCCGGCGGTGGTCGGAACCGCCGCCACCCCGCCCATGGGCACCACCGCCGCCATGCCGCCGACCAGCCACGGCGACACCTCGCAGTTCTCGGTGGCGGGCGGGATGCCCGACGGCGGCCCCCCGGGCGGCGGGCAGGCCGGGCGCGGCAGGCTCTGGCTGATGGCCGCCCTCGCGGTGGTCGCGGTGGTGGTGGCCGGCAGTCTCATGCTGGTGTTCCGTCCGGACAACGGCGACGACACCAAGAAGCCGCCGCGGTCGCCCGCGACCTCCCAGTCCGAGGACCAGGACACCTCGGAGCCCTCGCCGGAGGAGAGCACCGAGGAGGTCGACCCCGGCGACTCCTCCGGTGGCGGCGACTGGGGCTGGACCGAGGAGCCGAGCGAGTCCATCGACGAGCCCAGCGAGGATCCGACGGAGGAGCCCACCGACAACCCCACCGACGATCCGTCCACCGGGCGTCCGGGCGGTGGTGACCCGGGAGGCGGCGGCGAGCCGCCCACCTCCGGCCCGCCGGAGCCCACGGACTCCGGCGGTGAGGGCGGCGGCGATCCGGGCGGCTCGGACGAAGGCGGCGAGGGCGGCAGCTGACCCCCGGCCCGCCGGGAGGCCCCGGGGTCAGTCGGTGAACGCCGCGCAGACCGCGGCATAGGCGCCGGTCCACCAGACCGAGAGCGCCGCGGTGGCCGGGAACTGCTGGTCGGTGCGCCGGTCCGACAGCTGGTACCGCCAGCGCAGCATCCAGAAGTCGTTGAGCCGCTCCCACCACACCCGGTGGACCGCGGCGGCCAGCTCCTCCGGTGTGGCGCCGGTCGCCCCCCGGTAGGCCCTGGCGTACGCCCGGAGCCTGACCAGATCGAGGGTGCCCCGGGGGCGGAGGAAGAAGAGCGCGGCGGAGCGGACCGCCTCCTCCGCCCGCGGGCGGACGCCCAACCGGTCCCAGTCGACGATGGCGGCCGGCTGCTTGCCCCGGTAGATGAGGTTGAGCGGGTGGAAGTCGCCGTGGACCCAGCCGCTGGCCGTCTCGGCGGCCTCGGCCGGTCGCCGGTGGGCATGCCGCTCCACGAGCCTCCGCCGCTCGACGAGCACCCGCTCGGCGAGTTCGTCGAAGGCGTCCCGGTCCCGTTGCCGGTCCCGGGCGAGCCGGAGGAGCTCGTCGATCTCGGCGAGGGTGTCGCGGGGGTCGGCGCTCTCCACCGGTCCGGCCGGCACGGTCGGGTCGGCCAGCGCACGGAGCCGTACGCGCGCGGGGGCGGCCGGGGCGCGCCTCGACCCGGCCGCGGATTCCTCGGCGGCCCCGGTCGGCCGCGGGCCGGGCACCAGGACGGGCCTCTCGTCCCGGTCCGCCCGCGCCGCGGACGCCGGAGAGGGCGGCCGGCCGTTCGGCATGACCTGTGCCAGGCAGGTGTGCACCAGACCCAGCAGGGTGCCCAGCTCCCGGGACTCGGCCACGCTCAGCTCGGCACCGCTGCGGTGCCGGCCGGGCACCCAGGGATGGAGGGCGTAGCAGTGCCCGCCCAGCCGCCTGACCGTGGTTCCGGTCGTGTCGCTGATCGCGGGGGCGACCGGGAGGCCCAACTCGTCGAGGTGGGCGGTCGCCCGGTGGTGGCGGGCGATGGTCTCCCGGGAGCCGTGGAGGTGGTGCTTGAGGAAGAACACGCCCCGGGTGGTGGTCAGCCGGTAGCCGCGGTTGAGCAGGCCCTCGGCGACCCGCTCGCAGGAGAGCGGCTCTCCGGCGCCCCGGTAGCGGTGCAGCAGCCGGCCCAGAGCCTGTGCGTCGGGCGCCTGCTCCCCGCCGGACTGCGGGGGGTCTTCTGCCGGGAGGCGCCTGGCAGCCGGCGGGGTCCGGCACACGGATACGGATGAGCGCGGCATCCGTCAAATGTTAGATCACCGCACATGTCGCTCGTATCACCCGCTGTCACGGCCGGATGGAGTGCACGATCTGGATCTGCGGCTCGATGCGGAGGTAGACCGGGTCGAAGGGGTCCTCGTCGATGCGGGCGGGTGGTGCGCCCAATAGGTCCAGCTCCTGGCCGCCGGGCCGCTCCACGACCCGGGCGGTGCCCACCACCTGGGCCGACCAGAGTTCCCCGGTGTCCGGGAGCGGTCCGTGGGTCGCGTACGCCACGACGTTGCCGTCGCAGGCCTGGTGGTAGCCGTGGCCCCGGTGGAGCCGGAGCAGGACGCCGTCGGGGGTCACGATGTGCTGGGCGGCGGCGATGAAGGGCAGCGCCCGCATGCTCGCGGACAGCAGGCCGTACGCGGTGCCGTCGAAGAGGTCGATCGCTCGCTGGGTGTCGGGGGACATGCCTCCACCGTGCGGGGCGGGCCCCCGCCGAATGAAGAGGATCCCGCCCTGTACCGGGCGGGTCCTTGGTCCCGGAGGGGCCGGGGCTCCAGCGGTCGCGCCCGGATCAGTCCCGTTCCGCCTGGCGGCGGGCCACGTAGGCGGCGGCCTGCGAACGCCGCTCCATGCCCAGCTTGGAGAGGAGGCTGGAGACGTAGTTCTTGATCGTCTTCTCGGCGAGGTGGAGCCGTTCCCCGATGGCGCGGTTGGTCATGCCCTCCCCGATCAGATCGAGGATCCGCCGCTCCTGGTCGGTCAGGCTGGCCAGCCGCTCGTCCCCCTTGGGCTCGCCCTCGCCGCGCAACCGCTCCAGGACGCGTCCGGTCGCCACCGGGTCGAGCAGCGACTTGCCGGCCGCGACGTCCCGGACCGCCGAGAGCAGTTCCTCGGAGCGGATCGCCTTCAGCACGTACCCCGAGGCCCCGGCCATGATCGCGTCGAAGAGCGCCTCGTCGTCGGCGTAGGAGGTCAGCATCAGGCAGTTGATGCTCTCGTCCTGGGAGCGGATCTCCCGGCACACCTCGACACCGTTTCCGTCCGGCAGTCGCACGTCGAGGACCGCCACGTCCGGTCGGGTCGCGGGGATGCGGCTCAACGCCTCGGCGGCCGTGCCCGCTTCGCCCACCACCTCGATGTCGGGCTCGACGGCGAGCAGATCGTGCACTCCCCGCCGAACAACCTCGTGGTCGTCAAGTAGAAATACCGTGATTTTTCCATTTTCACGCACAGTTTCAGTTTCCCACACCAGCTCTTCCCGTGCTCTCCCGCGCCGGGATAACGTGCCGTTGTCCCGGTCGGCTGTAAGGCTGTGACCAGTGGTTGTTCCGGACTTTCGCGATTTACTTGGAGTTCCAAGCAAATCCGCAGGTCAGAGGGGTTTCGCAGAGATGTGGGCCACTGGGTAACGTGCTTGTGGCAAACCACTGGCCGGGCGCCTGTCACACCTGGTTCGGCCGCTCGCACACACCCCGTGCACCGGTCGTGGCCGGGTGAGCCTCCCCCGCCCCCGGCGGGGGGACCCTCAGGCCACCGGCGACCCCGGGGGCCGGACAGACGGAGGAGCACACCGTGACCGTGGAGAGCACTGCCACGCGCAAGCCGCGTCGCAGCAGCAAGCGCGTGGGCGCGAAGAAGACCCGAGCCGGGCAGCCGGAGCTGGTCCAGCTGCTGACCCCGGAGGGTGAGCGGGTCGAGCATCCGGACTACGCCATCGACCTGACCCCCGAAGAGCTGCGCGGTCTCTACCGCGACATGCTGCTGACCCGGCGCTTCGACGCCGAGGCGACCTCACTCCAGCGCCAGGGCGAGCTGGGCCTGTGGGCCTCGCTGCTCGGCCAGGAGGCGGCGCAGATCGGCTCGGCCCGGGCGCTGCGCGACGACGACTACGTCTTCCCCACCTACCGGGAGCACGGCGTGGCCTGGTGCCGGGGGGTCGACCCGTCGAACCTGCTCGGCATGTTCCGCGGCGTCAACAACGGCGGCTGGGACCCGAAGAGCAACAACTTCCACCTGTACACGATCGTCATCGGCTCGCAGACGCTGCACGCGACCGGCTACGCCATGGGCGTCGCCAAGGACGGCGCGGACGCCGCGGTCATCGCCTACTTCGGTGACGGTGCCTCCAGCCAGGGCGACGTGGCGGAGGCCTTCACCTTCTCCGCGGTCTACAACGCCCCCGTCGTCTTCTTCTGCCAGAACAACCAGTGGGCCATCTCCGAGCCCACCGAGCGGCAGACCCGCGTCCCGCTCTACCAGCGGGCCCAGGGCTACGGCTTCCCCGGTGTCCGCGTCGACGGCAACGACGTACTGGCCTGCCTGGCGGTGACCCGGTCCGCGCTGGAGCGGGCCCGGAGCGGGGAGGGACCGACCCTCGTCGAGGCCTTCACCTACCGGATGGGCGCCCACACCACATCCGACGACCCGACGCGCTACCGCCAGGACGAGGAGCGCGTGGCCTGGGAGGCGAAGGACCCGATCGCCCGGCTCCGCGCCTATCTGGAGCGGGAGGGCTTCGCCGACGAGGCGTTCTTCGCCGAGGTCGACGAGGAGAGCGAGGCGCTCGGCAAACGGGTGCGCGACGCCGTCCGGGCCATGCCGGACCCCGATCCCATGGCGATGTTCGAGCACACCTACGCGGACGGCCACGCACTGGTCGACGAGGAGCGCGCGCAGTTCGCCGCCTACCAGGCGTCCTTCGCCGAGGAGGAGAACTGATCATGGCTGTCGAGAAGCTTCCCATCGCCAAGGCGATCAACGAAGCGCTGCGCAGCGCGATGGAGACCGACTCCAAGGTCCTGGTCATGGGCGAGGACGTCGGCAAGCTCGGGGGCGTCTTCCGGGTGACCGACGGTCTGCAGAAGGACTTCGGCGAGGACCGGGTCATCGACTCCCCGCTCGCCGAGTCCGGGATCATCGGCACCGCGATCGGCTTGGCGCTGCGCGGCTACCGGCCGATCGCCGAGATCCAGTTCGACGGGTTCGTCTTCCCGGCCTACGACCAGATCGTCACGCAACTGGCGAAGATGCACGCCCGTGCGCTCGGCAAGGTCAAGCTGCCGGTGGTCATCCGGATCCCCTACGGCGGCGGCATCGGCGCCGTGGAGCACCACAGCGAGTCGCCGGAGGCGCTGTTCGCGCACGTCGCCGGTCTGAAGTGCGTCTCACCGTCGAACGCCTCCGACGCCTACTGGATGATGCGGCAGGCCATCGACAGCGACGACCCGGTGATCTTCTTCGAGCCGAAGCGGCGCTACTGGGACAAGGGCGAGGTCGACACCGCCGCCATCCCGGGCGGTCTGCACGAGGCCCGGGTGGTCCAGGAGGGCAGCCAGCTGACGCTGGCGGCCTACGGCCCGATGGTCAAGGTCTGCGTGGAGGCCGCCGCGGCGGCCGCCGAGGAGGGCAAGTCGATCGAGGTCCTCGACCTCCGCTCGATGTCCCCCATCGACTTCGACACCATCCAGGGCTCGGTGGAGAAGACCCGCCGGCTGGTCGTGGTGCACGAGGCCCCGGTCTTCCTGGGCACCGGCGCGGAGATCGCCGCACGCATCACCGAACGGTGCTTCTACCACCTTGAGGCCCCGGTGCTGAGGGTCGGCGGCTACCACGCCCCGTACCCGCCCGCCCGACTGGAGGAGGAGTACCTCCCCGGACTGGACCGGGTACTGGACGCCGTCGACCGCGCGCTAGCGTACTGAGGGCCGAGGAGAGTCGTGACGATGACAGACACTGGGCAGCGCTTCCGCGAGTTCCGGATGCCCGACGTGGGTGAGGGCCTCACCGAGGCCGAGATCCTCAAGTGGTACGTCAAGCAGGGCGACGCCGTCACCGACGGCCAGCCGGTCTGCGAGGTGGAGACGGCCAAGGCCGCCGTGGAACTGCCGATCCCGTTCGACGGAGTGGTGCGGGAACTGCACTTCGAGGAGGGCGCGACGGTGGACGTCGGCGCCGTCTTCATAACGGTGGACACCCAGCCGGGGGCCGGAGACGACGCTCCCGCCGCCGGCGCCGAGCCGGCCGGGGAGCAGCCCGAGCCGGAAGCCGAGCCGGAAGGCCGCCAGCCGGTGCTGGTCGGCTACGGGGTGTCGACGGCCTCGACCAAGCGCCGCCCCCGGAAGACCGTGGTGACGGCCCCGGGCGGTCCGAGCGTTCCGGCGGCGCCGCGGCCCGCGGTGCCGCAGCCCGCCCCGGCACCCGCGGTCGACCGGGTGCCCGCCGGCGCGCCGCCGGCGGGCCGGGAGCGCCCGCTGGCCAAACCGCCGGTCCGCAAGCTCGCCAAGGACCTGGGTGTCGACCTGACGACCGTCACCCCGACCGGGGCGGACGGGATCATCACTCGGGAGGACGTCCACGCCGCGCACTCGGCGGCCCAGCCGGCCGAACAGCCGGCGGCCCCCGCCCCGGTGGCCGCTACCGCCGCGCCGGCGAGGGCGGACGCCCGCGAGACCCGGGTCCCGATCAAGGGGGTGCGGAAGGCCACCGCCCAGGCGATGGTGGACAGCGCCTTCACCGCGCCGCACGTCACCGAGTTCATCACGCTCGACATGACGCGCACCATGAAGCTCGTCCAGGAGCTCAAGCAGGACCCGGACATGTCCGAGGTGCGGGTCAACCCGCTGCTGCTGGTGGCCCGGGCCTTCCTGGTGGCGATCCGGCGCAACCCGGAGATCAACGCGGCCTGGGACGAGGACGCTCAGGAGATCGTGCACAAGGAGTACGTGAACCTGGGTATCGCGGCGGCCACCCCGCGCGGACTGATCGTCCCGAACATCAAGGACGCGCACGCCAAGACCCTGCCGGAGCTGGCGCGGTCGCTGGGGGAACTCGTCGCCACCGCCCGCGAGGGCAAGACCTCGCCGGCGGACATGCGGGGCGGTACGGTCACCATCACCAACGTCGGCGTCTTCGGAGTGGACACCGGCACCCCGATCCTCAACCCCGGTGAGTCGGCGATCCTGGCCTTCGGAGCGGTCAAGCTCCAGCCCTGGGTGCACAAGGGCGAGGTCAAGCCGCGGCAGGTGACCACCCTGGCGCTCTCGTTCGACCACCGGCTGGTCGACGGCGAGCTGGGCTCCAAGGTGCTCGCCGACACCGCGGCCGTCCTGGAGCAGCCCAAGCGGCTGATCACCTGGACCTGAGCGGCCGAGGAACGGTCCGAGGGGCGGCGTACCGCCCGTTCGACCGGGCGGGCCCGGACACCGAGGCAGCATCCCGCTGCCGAGGCGTCCGGGCCCGCCCGGCTTTTTGCACCTGCCCGGGGCCCGCCGCGGCCCGCCCGGGGCCCGCGGCGTCCGGATACTGGGACGCGTTTCTCATGGATCTTTGATGTATCTAAGATGTGTACATGCCTTCCGCCGTCGCTCCCGTCAAGCAGCCGCCCGCCGCCGACCGGGTCTACGACCACGTCAAACAAGCCGTACTCGACCGCCGCTACGAGGGCGGCACCCTGCTGACCGAGGGGCACCTGGCCGAGGCCGTCGGAGTCTCGCGCACCCCGGTCCGCGAGGCCCTGCTCCGCCTGGAGGTCGAGGGCCTCATCAAGCTCTACCCGAAGAAGGGCGCGCTGGTCCTGCCGGTCTCCACCCAGGAGATCCGGGACGTCGTCGAGACCCGCCTGCTCGTCGAGCAGTACGCGGCCCGCAAGGCCGTACCGGTCCCCCCGCACCTGGTCCAGCGGCTGGAGGAACTCCTCGACGAGCAGCGCCGGTACGCGGCCCAGGGCGATCTGGCCGCCGTCTCGGTCAGCGACCGCTGCTTCCACGCCGAGATCGTCCGCAACGCCGGGAACCGGATCCTGGAACGCCTCTACGACCAGCTGCGCGACCGTCAGCTGCGGATGGGCGTCGCCGTGATGCACGCCCACCCGGACCGCATCGCCAAGAACATCGCCGAGCACGCCGAGATCCTCCAGGCCCTGAAGGCCGGCGACGCGGAGGCCGCGGCCTCCGCCGTCCACCGGCACGTCGACCGGGTGCGGGATCTGGTCCGAGAGGACGAACGGTGAGCCAGCTCCGCCTCCCCGGTGACCCGCCGGGCGGCCGTCGCGCCGTGGCCGTCTGGGGCATCGGCGTCGCCGTCTACTTCGTCGCCGTCACCTACCGGACCAGCCTCGGAGTGGCTGGCATCGACGCCGCCGACCGCTTCCACATCAACGCCTCGGCGCTGTCGACCTTCTCCATCCTCCAGCTGCTGGTCTACGCGGGGATGCAGATCCCCGTGGGCCTGCTGGTCGACCGGCTCGGCACCAAGCGGGTCCTGGTGCTGGGTGTCGTGCTCTACACGATCGGCCAGCTGGGCTTCGCCCTCTCCCACTCCTACGGCCCGGCCCTGCTGTCCAGGGCGCTCCTCGGCTGCGGCGACGCGATGACGTTCATCAGTGTGCTGCGGCTGGGCTCCCGCTGGTTCCCGGCCCGCCGCGGCCCGCTGATCGCGCAGATCGCCGCGTTGATAGGCATGGCCGGCAACCTCGTCTCCACCATCGTGCTGGCCAGGCTGCTGAGCCAGCTGGGCTGGACCACGACGTTCGGCGGCAGCGTCGTCGGCGGGCTGTTCGTCCTCGTACTGCTGCTGCTCTTCCTCAAGGACCACCCGGAGGGGCACGCACCCGCCCCGGCCGCCCAGCACAGCGAGCCCGGCTTCGTCCGCCGGCAGATCACCGAGTCCTGGCGGGAGCCGGGCACCCGGCTGGGCATGTGGGTGCACTTCACCTCGCAGTTCCCCGGCATGGTCTTCCTACTGCTGTGGGGGCTGCCGTTCCTGGTCGAGACCCAGGGCCGGACGAAGGCCGGCGCGGGCCAGCTGCTGACCCTGATCGTGGTCTCCAACATGCTGGTCGGGCTGGTCTACGGGCAGCTCATCGCCCGCCACCACCGGGCCCGACTGCCGCTGGTCCTGGGCACGGTGGGCGCCACCGCGCTGGCCTGGGGCAGCGTCCTCGCCTGGCCGGGCGGCACCGCCCCGACCGGCCTGCTCATCGCCCTCTGCGTGGTGCTCGGCACCTGCGGGCCCGCCTCGATGATCGGCTTCGACTTCGCCCGTCCCGCCAACCCCCCGGAGCGGCTCGGTACCGCATCCGGCATCGTCAACATGGGCGGCTTCACCGCCTCCATCACCACGCTGTTCGCCATCGGGGTGCTGCTCGACGCCACCGGCGGCGACTACCGGATCGCCTTCGCCTCCGTCTTCCTCCTCCAGGCGGTCGGCCTCAGCCAGATCCTGCGGCTGCGCCGGCGGGCGGACCGCAGGGAGCGGGAGCGGGTGGTGGCCAGCCGGGTCGAGACGGTGCACGTACCGGCCTGAGCGCGGCGGCCCGAACGGCGGTCTCCGCACCTGTTCCGCGGCCCGCGCCCCCAGGAGGCGCGGGCCGCCCGAGAGGCCTACGGGGTGATCGCGAAGGCGTCCAGGATGGCCGAGGCCAGCTTCTCGTCCCCCTCGATCTTCAACGCGTCGGGCACCGCCTCGGGCTTCACCCGGCCGCAGGCCAGCATCGCGTAGGTCTCCCAGTCCACCGTGAAGGTGACCACCGGGCCGAGCGAGGGGCTACCGCTGATCGTCCCCCGGCCCTCGGCGTCGACCCGCACCGTGCGCATGAACTCCAGCGGGCCGGTCACGTCGAAGACGACCGCCGAGTTATGCGGGGCCGCCGCGTCCTCGGCGACCACCTTCGGGAGCGCCTCCAACAGCCAGTCGCGGGCGACCGCCGCGCCGGGTGAGTCAAGGTTCCCCGGCCGGTGCAACGCGCGTCGCAGGTCCTGCTCGTGCACCCAGACGTCGAAGACCCGCATCCGCAGCGCCTGCTCCAGCGACATCTCGACGCCCAGCGGGCCGCGGATCCTCGTGTCCGGCTGACGGGTCTCGTTCCGCAGCTGCCGGGAGCGGCGGATGATGGTGTATTCGAGCTCCGAGGTCTGCTCCGGGGCCGTGTGGCACCGGCGCACGTCGACCTGGACCTCGGTGTAGCGGGTGACCTCGTTCGTGACGTGGTAGAGATCCCGCGGCAGTGAATGGATCGGCCGTGGATCGCCGAGCATCTCGCACTCCATGCCGATGACATGGGAGACCACATCGCGCACGGACCATCCCGGGCACGCGGTGCGGCGGTTCCAGTCGCTCTCCGTGAGTGGTGTCACCAGCTCGGATATCGCTTCGATGGAGTGCGTCCAGGCGTCGACGTAGGACTGAAGGCTTGGATGGACGGTCACGTGACCCCTCGGGCGGTTTGTACGCGGGCTGGGTGCATTGCAGTTAAGTTACGCTGCGCAGGAGCACCGCGGCAGTGCTTTCGTGTGACGATCGTAGGCCCGATCTGCCAACTGACAGGCCGAGAGTGGTGGTAGTGTGCGCGCCTCTTTGCTCCAGGTCGAGGTAAACCCGTACGAACCGGTCGAAGCGCGCCGGGAACGGGTGGCCTCGCTCGTCCGTGACCAGGCGGGGGCCGACCTCGTCGTCCTCCCCGAACTGTGGACCGTCGGCGCGTTCGCCTTCGAGTCCTTCGAGGAGGAGGCCGAGCCGCTGGACGGCCCCACCGCCACCGCGATGGGCCGGGCGGCGAGCGACGCCGGCCTCTGGCTACACGCCGGATCGATCGTGGAGCGGGGGCCGGACGGCGTCCTCTACAACACCTCGCTGGTCTTCGGGCCGGACGGGGTGCTCCAGCGCTCCTATCGCAAGATCCACCGCTTCGGTTTCGACAAGGGCGAGGCGGTCATCATGGGCGCCGGCGAGCAGCTCGTCACCGTCGACCTGCCCGGCGCGGTCGCCGGCGTTGCCACCTGCTACGACCTGCGCTTCCCCGAGCTCTTCCGGCAACTGACCACGGCCGGCGCCGAGCTGTTCATCGTGCCCGCCGGCTGGCCCGCCCGGCGCCGCGAGCACTGGAGTCTGCTCTCCCGCGCCCGCGCCGTGGAGAACCAGACGTACGTCCTCGCCTGCTGCACCGCCGGCACCCACGCGGGGGTGGAGCAGGCCGGGCACAGCCAGGTGGTCAGCCCCTGGGGCGAGGTGCTGGCCGAGGCCGGGGAGGACGAAGAGGTGCTGACCGTGGAGTTCGAGCCGGAGCGCGTGGCGGAGACCAGGCGGGTCTTCCCGGTGCTCCGGGACCGGGTGCTGGGCCTCCCGGAGCCGCGTCACCGGTAGGGGCCGGGGGTGCGGCGGGCCGTTCGGCGTGCGCTGCAGGAACAAGACAGGTCCGAGCCGGGATGGTGACAGGGCGGCGCAGCCTATCTACCGTCGCAGTGACCTGTCATGTTCATTATCGACCCTTCGGGGGAAACATGTGTGATTCCTGCGCGGCGGCTGCGGATCGGCGAGAGCCCGGTACAGGGTTGTCCCGCCGGGGTCTGCTGGCCGGAATGGGCCTGGGCGTCGGCGTCTCCCTGATCGGCCTGCCTGGAATGACGTCGACCGCGTCGGCCGCGAGCGCGAAGAACGGGGCCTGGTGCAACCCGGCACTCGGCTACTTCCCCGCCGGGGGCCACTACGGCGCACCTCGCGGGGGGGCCGCCCACGCGGGGCAGGACGTCACCAACTCCACCGGCACCGCCGTCTACGCGGCGGCCGGCGGCACGGTGATCCGCCGTCAGTGGGGAGGCGGCCTCGGCGGCCGCACCGGAAACGCCATCGTCATTTCGCACGGCAGCGGTCTGTACACCTACTACGGACACCTGAGCGCCTACCGGGTGGCCCTCAACGCCAAGGTCAGCGCCGGACAGCGCATCGCCGACATGGGCGCCACCGGCAACGTCACCGGACCGCACCTGCACTTCGAGACCCACTCGGGAAGCCTCGGCGCCATCACCAACCCGGTCAGCTTCATGACCGCCCGCGGTGTGAAGCTCGGTGGCGGCTGGTCGACGATCGACCCCGGAGCCCGCGGCGCCACGGTCACGGTCATCCAGCACCTGATGACGCAGCGGGGCTACACGCTCGTCGCCGACGGGGACTACGGCAGCGTCTCGTCCAGCGCGGTCAAGAAGTTCCAGAAGGCCAAGGGCCTCGTCGCCGACGGCCAGGTGGGACCGCTGACCTGGCCGAAGCTCGTCTACACCCTCACACAGGGCAAGGGATCCCACGTCCGCGCCCTCCAGACCGCGATGAACAAGCGGAGCGCCGGGCTCGCGGTCGACGGTGAGTTCGGTCCGGTGACCAAGGCCGCGGTACGCACCTACCAGAGCGTCAACCGACTGGTCGTCGACGGTGAGGCGGGCCCCATGACCTGGCAGGCGCTGGTCGGCTGACCGGCCGATGCGGAGGACCGGCCCGGCGAGCGCCCAGAGCGGCGGCGGCGGGTCGGCCACCCGTACGGCAACGGGACGGGGCCGGAACGCCCACGGTGCCGGGTGACCCTGCGGCATCTGCCCCCGGCGCCGCTCCAGCGGGCAGCCCCTGCCTGCCGCGGCGCCGGCCGCAGGGTCCCCCTACCGGCTATCCCTCCTCGTGGTGCTCGGCCATCCGGATCACGCACACCGCGGTAGCGATCAGCAGAGCCGGGTCGGCCTCCTCCCGCACCACGTTGACGGCGTAGGCGTCGCGGATGCTGAACCACTTCCTGGAGATGTGCGCCAGCAGTTCGCCCTCATGCTCGACAGTGAACTCCCGATCGAGGATCTTGCCGCCCACATCCAACTCCGTGCCGTCCACCAACTCGACGCGGTAGTGGTTCCGGATGAGCGAAAGGCGCTTCTTCCGGATCGTCGCGAGCGGCCGGCCGTCCCGCTCGATCTGCATCGTGTCACGCAGACTCAGCATCTTCTTCCGGATGGTGACGAGCACCTGACCGGACCGGTCCTTCAGCTCGAACGTCTCACGGAGCCGGAGCGCCTTGCCGTCCACGAGGAAGACCCGCCGACCGTGCTCGTCCTCGATCCAGTAGTCCTCGCCGATCCCGAAGATCCGATCCCGCACCAGGTATCTCATGGGGCAGCCCTTCCCGAACGGCCGACGAAAATGCGGGCGTCAGCGGGTGATCTACGGGGAACCGTCGGCGAGGGGAGCCCGGGCGGCACCAAGCAGCGGACAACCGGCCCGGCCGCCCTTACTGGGTACGGTGAACGGGTGACCGAGACCTGGGAAGTCGACGCTCCGGGTGTGCTGCGGCTGCCTTCGGGGCGCCTCGTACGCGGCCGGGCGCTCCGCCGGCCGCTGCCGCCCGGACCCACTCCCCACTACGCCGTCCACCTGCTCGGCAAGGAGCCTCCCGAGGTCTCCTGGGAGGCAGGGTGGTTGCGATGGCCGGACTTCCGACTGCCGAGTGACGACGCCGAGGCCCGCGAGATGCTGAGGACGGCCTGGCTGCGGGCCGCGGACGAGCGGGTGGAGGTCGCCTGCGGCGGCGGCCGGGGCCGCACCGGCACCGCTCTGGCGTGCCTCGCCGTCCTGGACGGGGTGCCGGCCGACGAGGCCGTGGCCTTCGTCCGGCGGCGCTACCACCATCGGGCGGTCGAGACACCGTGGCAGCGCCGCTACGTCCGCCGCTTCCCCAGCGGGCGCTGAGCCGCGTCGCCGAGGCGGGGGGGGGCGCGGGCACAGCCATTCTTTCGAGGGGTTGGTGGGTGCTCAGCTGACCGGTTGCAGCATCTTCTCATCCAGTTTCTTCGGGATGTTGGTGTCGTTCTGACACGGCAGCGCCTGCGCCATCTTCAGAGCGCTGTGATGAAGGATCGCGAGGCGTTCTTTCCGGGCGTCGGGGTCGGTCCAGTCACCGAGAAGTTCGCCCTCTACAGGGAGGTCGGACTGTTGATCGGTATGCGTACCGGGTAGTTTGCATTCAAAGAAAATGTTGGCTACTGCACTGCTCGATACTCGACCGAAGTAGATGTAAACAGATTCTGCGACCTTGAACAGCTCTCCGTTTCCCCTGCCTATGTTCTTCAGTTCGTCCATATTCATCTCCAGATAGGACATGCTGTAGTTGAGCATCAAGGAATCGCGTCCCTTGTTGTTTCCTTTCAGGGTCGTGCACAGTTTCATCTGTGTGCGTCCGGCGAGGGAATTTTCTGGGGTCCAATTCTCGGCATCTTCGCGCATGAGTGCTGCTGCCTGGATGAAATTCTCGCTGTTCCAGAAGGTATGCCCGTCGGATGACTCTTCGATCCATTTCATACCCTTGCTCCCAAGGGCGTCGAGGCATTTTTTGACTGTTTCTTGGTCTTCTTTTTCTTTTCTGTCGTCAGCTGGCGATGAGCATCCACAGAGGACCAGTAGAGCTAGGAGGGGAGGCAGCGCCCTTTGGGTGATCAGCTTTAGGGTGTAGATCGTTCAATCCTTCGTGTAGATGCTGTAGCATTGGAGGGCTTCTCTTCTCATTTCTCGGGCCACTTTTTCGTCTGCGCCGACGAGCGCTGCGTGGTTGAGTAGTGGCCGCATGGCGGCATTTTGGCTATCTGAGAGCCCTCTCGAGATAAGCTGATCAGCCTCTGCGTCGTTTTTGTCAGTTGCTTCCTTGAGTCGGTCCACGGTGCGATTTTCGTACCAGGTATCGACAGCGCCAGTCACGGCATCACCGACCACGGGAACCACTACTTCTGCAACAGGGCCGGAGACAGGTCCGGTGAACACGAAAGCCGCTCCAGCCGTGGCTCCTTCCGCCGCTAGGCCCAATGTCGTGCTCAGTGCGTATTTTCTCCACTCGGCTTGTTCTTCGAGCTTCTCGTTTTTATCTCCAAATTCCTCCCTGATCGCATCACTTCGGGATTGGTCCAGCAGGCTGTGAACTTCCATGCCGTTGTAGGCGAATTCCATAGCAGTATTCCAGTCGTCCGTATGAGCGGCCAGGCCGCTGGCTGTGTAGATCTGTTGCCCGGCTGAGATGAGCTCGTAGGATTCTTTTTCCTTCGCGATCCCTTTCAAGAACTCCAGGGATGCGTTTCTGTCGAAATCGTGGAACGAATTCCTGTTTCCGTTGGTCTCGGCGAAGAGCCCGTCGCGATTGGCTGTCTCTGCGCTGCCGCCGAAGTTGTAGATGGAATAGTCCAGGTTGTCGATGTGGCCGACGGCCATCCTGGCCAGGCTTCGGTTCAACTCCACCTCGTCGTCCAGCAGAGAGGGGGAGGCGCCAAAAGTGGCCACAACAGCTTCCATGACCGAGGCCTGTCGTTCCCTGGCCTTCTCCTGCTCTTCCGGGGTGGCGGACTCGTGTTGGTTGTGCCCGGGCTCGTCATAGGGAGATCCCAGAGTTGCGGCCTCAAGGGCGTGGCCGAGGTTCTCGCGTCCTTGAGGCCGCGCACCGTCGTGGTGGAGGTCCACGTCGGCGAACCAGGTCCGGGCCCCCGCGACTTCCTTGCCCTCCGTGTTCGCGCCCAAGAGATAGCTCAGATTCGACAGGGACTTGAGGGGGTGCCCCTTCTCGCCCCCGGTCGATGAGCTGAAGAACTCGGTTGACGCTTCCGGGTTGTGGCCGAGGGCCTCCAGAAAGCCGGTCATGGGGTCGTTGCCGAGATCCTTGCCGCGGTTTTCCTCGCCGGTGAAGTTCAGGTGGGCCCGATCGTTGATGTCGAGCCACAGGTCCTTCGGGTCGCTTGTGGTTTCCCTTTCGAAGGTCACGAGAGAGTCCCCGTACTCCTCAAGGAAGTCCGCGTCGTACTCGCCCTTCCGCATCAGGTTGCTCATGATCTGATATCCGAAAGGTGCGTTGTGGCTGGTCTCCAGTGGGAATCGTTGGGAACCGTACTTGATGACGTCCTGCTCCCACTCGGCCATGGCGCGAGAGTCGGACCGGGTGGCCGTGGCCAGGGTGAAGCTGAGGTTGTCCTGGACCTGGGCGAGTGTCTTGGCGCGTTCTCCGTGTGGTGCGTCCCGCACACCGGGATCGGCCACGTCACGCCAGAGTTGCAGGGTGTTCTTCGCTCCCAGGCCGGTTGCGAACGTCTCGGCGAAGACCGGATTCTCTCTGTTGCTCTTGAGCAGCTTGTTGAACCTGACCAGTTCTGCGTCCGTCAGGTCGTTGCCCTTGTTCGCGAGCTTGAGAGCCGTCTCCGCGTCCTCCAACGCCTGAGCGTCCTTGATGCCACGCATGCTGGTCTCGGTGAAGTTATGCGGGTTGTCGCCGACGATGGCGTTGAGTGCCTCCGCTACGAGTTCGTCGTCGTGGGTGGCGGCTTCGAGGACCTTCTTGATGCGGCCCGCCATGGCGGTGACGGCCTTGTCGTCGGTGTGCTGCGGTGCCAGGGCCGGGGTGTTCTGCCAGTAGTCGGCGGAGAGCGGGGCCTGGACCTTGGTGGAGCGGACGGTCCCCCGGGCGTCGATGTGCACTTGGTGCTGCGGCGCCTCCTCGATGAGGTTCTGGAGGGCCGTGCGGTGCTCGGCGAACTTCTTCTTCGCGTCCCGGAGGATGTTGCGGATGCTGGTGGCTTCCTTGAGCGCGTCGTCGAACTCCTTGGCCGTCTTGCGGACGAAGGGCTTGGTGACCGCCGCGTTCTCGCCCTTCCAGTCGGCCTGGTCCGACTTCCGCCGCATCGCCGGAGCGTCCTCCTCCGCCAGGTGCCTGAGCCGCTTCACCGTCGCTGTCCAGTCGCTGACCGCGTCATCGAGAGCACTCAGACGCACGTTGAGCACATCATCGAAACCGAGCATGCGGAAGAGCTCCTTGGCCGAAGTCCGGTGGGACCGCCGAATGGGACGGTGAATACTCACCGTAGCGTTGCAACTCCACCGGGTCTGCTGTGGGTTGGGCGGGAGCGCCATCGCTTCTCCGTGACCTGGTGTCACTCACGGGGCTGGTCCTGACTCGTTGTCGGACGGGGCGCGTGGCGCGCCAGTCGCACTCGTCGAGGCGAACGAGAGAGCGAACTTTCACCCGGAAGGTTGATCGTCTCCGAACCGGCTGCGCGATGGCTGTGACTGCCGCGACGCTTACGTTGTGCGAGTGACGAAATACGTATCGTCACACCGCCCTCCGGTCGGCGTTCCACCGGTCGGAGGAACTTGTCCCACAAGATGCCAAGGAGAAAGAACCGCATGAACGTCATCACCAGCCTGCTCGCCGGCCTCGTCCACTTCGTCGGCTGGCTCGTCTGAGGCCTCAACAGCAGGCACCGTGACAGTGGCGCCGCCTCCCCCGTCCCACGGGGAGGCGGCGCCGCCGTGTTTGGGACCGAAACCCCGTCCGCCCCGCCCCGCCACGGCCCGGATACTGCCGCCAGATCGGCGGTGGCACCCTTGACGACATGAGTAAGCGTCCCCGCGTCCGCGCCCCTGAGCTGCAAGGACGGTCCTGGATCAACACTGGCGGCAAGGAGCTGTCGCTGGCGGCCCTCCGAGGCCGCATCGTGGTGCTTGATTTCTGGACTTTCTGCTGCATCAACTGCTTGCACGTCCTCGATGAACTCCGGGAGCTGGAGGAGAAACACCGCGACTCCCTGGTGATCATCGGGGTGCACTCGCCGAAGTTCGTGCACGAGGCCGACCACCAGGCCGTCGTCGACGCCGTCGAGCGCTACCAGGTGCACCACCCGGTGTTGGACGACCCCGAGCTGGCCACCTGGAAGCAGTACGCCGTACGCGCCTGGCCGACTCTGGTGGTGATCGACCCGGAGGGCTACGTCGTGGCCCAGCACGCCGGCGAGGGCCACGCCCACGCGATCGAGCAGCTGGTGACCGAACTGGTGGAGCAGCACGGCACCAAGGGCACGCTTCGGCGCGGTGACGGCCCCTACGTCCCCCCGGAGCCCGTCGCCACCGATCTCCGGTTCCCCGGCAAGGTACTGGCCCTGCCCGGCGGCAACCTGCTGGTCTCGGACACCACCCGGCACCAGCTGGTCGAGTTGGAGCCGGACGGCGAGACGGTGGTCCGCCGCGTCGGCGCGCCGGAGCGGGGTCTGGCTGACGGGCCCGCGGAGCGGGCCAGGTTCAGCGAACCGCAGGGCCTGGCGCTGCTCCCGGACGGCGCCGTGGCCGTGGCGGACACCGTCAACCATGCGCTGCGCCGCTTCGATCCGGTGAGCGGGCAGGTCAGCACCCTCGCCGGTACCGGTCGCCAGTGGTGGCAGGGCTCGGCCTCCTCCGGCCCGGCCCGCGAGGTGGAGCTGTCCTCGCCGTGGGATGTGGCGTGGTTCGCCGACCGGCTCTGGATCGCCATGGCCGGTGTACACCAGCTCTGGACCTACGACCCGGCGACGGAGACCGTCCGGGCCGCGGCCGGCACCACCAACGAGGGGCTGGTGGACGGGCCGGCCGAGGAGGCGTGGTTCGCCCAGCCGTCGGGGCTGGCGGCCGACGGGGACCGGCTGTGGATCGCCGATTCCGAGACCTCAGCCCTCCGCTACGTTCAGCGGGCGGCGGCCGAGTCGGCGGATGACGGCGGGTTCGTGGTCCGCACGGCCGTCGGCAGCGGCCTCTTCGACTTCGGACACCGGGACGGCGCGGCCGGTCAGGCGCTGCTCCAGCACCCGCTCGGCGTCACCGCCCTGCCGGACGGCTCGGTGGTGGTCAGCGACACCTACAACCACGCGCTGCGGCGCTACGACCCGGCCACCGACGCCGTCAGCACGGTCGCCACGGACTTGCGGGAGCCGTCCGACGCCGCGCTCGTCGGGGGCGACATCGTGGTGGTCGAGTCGGCCCGCCACCGGTTGACCCGGCTCCGCCTGCCGGAGGAGGCGGTGCGGGTGGCGTCGGTGGCCCACCGCACCCAGCGGGCCGCGACGGAGATCGCCCCCGGTCGGCTCCGGCTGGAGGTGGTCTTCCAGGCACCGGCCGGTCAGAAGCTGGACGAGCGCTACGGTCCGTCGACCCGGCTGATCGTCAGCGCCTCCCCGCCCGAGCTGCTCACCGCGGGCTCCGGAACCGGCACCGAGCTGGGCCGCGAGCTGGTCTTCACGGAGGGGGTGGACGAAGGCGTGCTGCACGTGTCGGCGATGGCCGCGTCCTGCGACGACGACCCGGCGGTGGAGTACCCGGCCTGCCATGTGCACCAGCAGGACTGGGGTGTTCCGGTGCGGCTGACGCCGGGTGGAGCGGACCGGCTGCCGCTGGTGCTGGCCGGTCTGGACACCCCGGTGCCGTAACCGGCGGGGCGGCCCCCGCCTCGACGAGCGGAGCTGCCGCCCGGCAGGGGCGGCGGCTCCGGTCGTCAGGTGTCCTCAGTACCGCTTCCGGCGGGCCGCTCAGCCCTCCAGGAACGCCGTCACGGCGTTGGCCAGCAGGAACGGGTCGTCGGCGCCGGCCAGCTCCCGAGCGGAGTGCATGGAGAGGATGGCCGCGCCGATGTCCACGGTGGCGATGCCGTGTCGGGCCGCGGTGATGGGTCCGATGGTGGTGCCGCAGGGCACCGCGTTGTTGGAGACGAAGGACTGCCACGGCACTCCGGCCCGCTCGCAGGCGGCGACGAAGAGCGCTCGGCCCTGCCCGTCGGTGGCGTACCGCTGGTTGACGTTGACCTTCAGGATCGGGCCGCCGTTGGGGACGGGGTGGTGGCCCGGCTCGTGGCGCTCGGCGTAGTTCGGGTGCACGGCGTGGCCGGTGTCGGAGGAGAGGCAGACGGTGCCGGCGAAGGCGCGGGCGCGTTCCTCGTATCCGCCGCCGCGGGCGAAGACGGAGCGCTCCAGGACGTTGCCGAGCAGCGGGCCGTCGGCCCCGGTGTCGGACTGGCTGCCGTTCTCCTCGTGGTCGAAGGCGGCGAGTACGGGGATGTGGGGCAGCCCCGCGCTGCCGGCCGCGGCGGCCAGGGCGGCGGTGCCGGCGTGCACTGACAGCAGGTTGTCCATCCGGGGCCCGGCGAGGAGTTCGCGGTCCCGGCCGAGCAGGGCCGGCGGCTCCACGCTGTGCAGCATGAGGTCCCAGCCGGTGATCTCCCCGGACGCCAGGCCGATCTCGTCGGCGAGGAAGTCGATGAGCTCGCCCTCACGTGTCTCCCCGAGACCCCAGATCGGCGTCATATGGCGCTGCCGGTCCAGTTTGAGGCCCTCGGTGTTGACGGCCCGGTCCAGGTGGACGGCGAGCTGCGGGACCCGCAGCAGCGGCCGGTCGACGTTGACCAGCCGGTAGGAGCCGTCGCGCAGGCTGAGCCGGCCGCTGATCCCGAGGTCGCGGTCGAGCCAGGTGTTGAGGAGGGTGCCGCCGTAGATCTCCACGGCGATCTGCCGCCAGCCGTGCGCGGCGGTGTCCGGCAGGGGCTTGACCCGGAGGTTGGGGGAGTCGGTGTGGGCCCCGATGATCCGGTAGGGGGTTGCCGGGGTGGCGCCTTCGGGTACGTACCAGGCGACGATGGCACCGCCCCGCAGCACGTACTTCCCGCCTGGCCGGCCATCCCACGCCGCGGTCTCCTCGACCTGCCGGAACCCCGCCTTCTCAAGTCGCGCGGCGGCGTTGGCCACCGCGTGGTACGGCGAGGGGCTCGCCGCGAGGAAGGTCATCAGGTCGTCGGTGTGTCCGCGGTCGAAGCGGGCAGTTTCGCTCATGTGTCCTAGCTTAGGGAGCTGCTGCGGCCGCTGGCACGTGGCACGGCCGGTGATCTTCGGTGCCCGGAAGGCGCCGTGACCGTAGTCGCGCGCCGGTCGGCGGTCAGGGGCGCCACGGACGGCGGACCCCGTACGGCAGCGGCTCTCGCCGCTGCCGTACGGGGTCCATCGGGCCTGACCCGCCGTCAGAAGGCGGCCTCGTCCAGCTCCATAAGGGAGTCGTCGACCGACTCGGCCAGCCGGCGCTCGACGGCGACCCCGGGGAGCACGGTGTCCGCGAAGAACTTCGCCGCGGCGATCTTGCCCTGGTAGAAGGAGCGGTCCTTGGCGGACGCCGAGTCGAGCTTGCCGAGGGCGACCGCCGCTCCGCGGAGCAGCAGGTAGCCGACGACGACGTCACCGGAGGCCATCAGCAGACGGGTGGTGTTGAGGCCGACCTTGTAGATCGACTTCACGTCCTTCTCGGTGGCCGAGAGGTCCGTCAGCATGGTGCCGACGATCGCCTCCAGGTCGCCGGCCGCCTTGGCCAACTGGTCCCGGGCCCCGGCGAGCTCCTTGCCCCCCGCGGCCTCGGCGAGGAACTTCTTGATCTCCTCGGCGAGCGCGCCGAGCGCCTGCCCCTGGTCCCGGACGATCTTGCGGAAGAAGTAGTCCTGGCCCTGGATGGCCGTGGTGCCCTCGTAGAGGGTGTCGATCTTGGCGTCCCGGATGTACTGCTCGATCGGGTACTCCTGGAGATACCCGGAGCCGCCGAAGGTCTGGAGCGACTGCGCCAGCTGCTCGTAGGACCGCTCCGAGCCGTAGCCCTTGACGATCGGCAGCAGCAGGTCGTTGAGGCGGTGCTCGGCGGAGGCGTCCTCCCCGGCGGCCTCCTTGACCAGGATCGCGTCCTGGACGGTGGCGGTGTAGAGGACGAGCGCGCGCATGCCTTCGACATAGGCCTTCTGGGTCATCAGGGAGCGGCGCACGTCCGGGTGGTGGGTGATGGTGACCCGGGGGGCGGACTTGTCGGTGAAGGCGGCCAGGTCCGGACCCTGCACCCGGCCCTTGGCGTACTCCAGGGCGTTGAGGTAGCCGGTGGAGAGGGTGGCGATCGCCTTCGTGCCGACCATCATCCGCGCGAACTCGATGATCTTGAACATCTGGCGGATGCCGTCGTGCTTCTCGCCGAGCAGCCAGCCCTTGGCCGGGTGCCGGTCGCCGAAGGTCATCTCGCAGGTGTTCGAGGCCTTGAGGCCCATCTTGTGCTCGACGTTGGTGGCGTAGACACCGTTCCGCTCGCCGAGTTCGCCGGTCTCCCAGTCGAAGTCGTACTTGGGCACGATGAAGAGCGAGAGGCCCTTTGTGCCGGGGCCGTGGCCCTCCGGCCGGGCGAGCACGTAGTGGATGATGTTGTCCGACATGTCGTGTTCACCGGAGGTGATGAAGCGCTTCACGCCCTCGATGTGCCAGGAGCCGTCCTCCTGGCGCACCGCCTTCGTGCGGCCCGCGCCGACGTCCGAGCCGGCGTCCGGCTCGGTCAGCACCATGGTGGCGCCCCACTGCTTCTCCACCACGAGTTCGGCCATCCGCCGCTGCTCGGGGGTGCCCTCCTCGAAGAGGACGCCGGCGAACGCCGGGCCGGAGGCGTACATCCACACGGCCGGGTTGGAGCCGAGCACCGTCTCGGCGAAGCCCCAGAGCAGTGAGCGCGGGGTGCTGGTGCCGCCCAGTTCCTCGGGGATGCCCAGCCGCCACCACTCGGCGTCCATGAAGGCCTGGTAGCTCTTCTTGAAGGAGTCCGGCACGGGGGCGGTGTTCGTCTCCGGATCGAAGACCGGGGGGTTCCGGTCGGCGTCCTCGAAGGAGGCGGCCAGCTCGTTCTCCGCCAGGCGGGCGATCTCGGTCAGGACGCTCTTCGCGGTCTCGACGTCCATCTCCGCGAAGGGGCCGGTGCCGTACAGCTGGTCGCGGTCGAAGACTTCGAAGAGGTTGAACTCGATGTCCCGGAGATTCGACTTGTAGTGGCCCATGGCGACGGCTCCGTTTGCTTCGGGAGGGAGGGTGGACCCCCCTGGTCATCGTGGTGTCAGGCGGTGTCTCACCATGATGCTACCCGTCAGTAATAAGAGGCAAGCCCTCCTGGCCCAACTGTGACCCAGCACGCTCCGGGACTCAGTAGGCTTGTGCGCATGTACGGCTACGACCAGAACGTCGGTTTGGGGCAGCAGTACGCCGCCCCGCCGCCTCCGCCTCAGCAGGGGCAGCCGCACCAGCAGTCACAGCACGCCGGGTACGGTCAGCAGCCGCACTACCCGGAGCCCTCGCCGCCGTCGCTCGCGGACGCGGTGCGGGCGTTCACCACCGGCTCGATGGCCGCCGAGGACTTCCAGCACACCCTGCTGACCTCGAAGGTCTACTGCCCCCGCGGCGAGGGGCCGGGCTTCCTGGCGTTGCACAACACCCAGCAGCCGGTGATCCCGATGTTCACCACGCTCAAGGAGCTGCGCCGCTACGCGGGCAAGGACTCCAAGTACTTCGTCATCACCGGAGCCGAGGTGCTGGACCTGCTGCCCACCGGGTACGGCTTCGTGCTGGACATGGAGGGCGACCACCGGATGGTCTTCGACGCCGAGGCGGTGGAGAAGATGGTCGACTTCGCCATGCAGCGGATGTACGGCTGAGCGGGCGGGAATCAGGCGGCCTTGTTGAACGTTAAATGTTCAACTAGATTGGGCGTACAGAACCCAGGAGGCCGCCATGCCCGCCGTGACCGTAGAGAACCCGCTGACCCTGCCCCGAATCCACCCGCCCGCCGAAGGAACCCCCCGCCCGGTGCGCGCCGTCTCCACCGCGCCCAGCGGTTTCGAGGGGGAGGGTTTCCCGGTGCGCCGGGCCTTCGCCGGTATCCACTACCGGAACCTGGACCCCTTCATCATGATGGACCAGATGGGGGAGGTGGACTACGCCGCCGGTGAGCCGAAGGGCACCCCCTGGCACCCCCACCGCGGCTTCGAGACCGTCACGTACATCATCGACGGCGCCTTCATCCACCGGGACTCGCACGGCGGGGGCGGTGCCATCACCGACGGTGACACCCAGTGGATGACCGCCGGCTCCGGGCTGCTGCACATCGAGACCCCGCCGGAGGAGCTGGTCATGTCCGGCGGCCTCTTCCACGGGCTCCAGCTGTGGGTCAACCTGCCCGCCAAGGACAAGATGCTCGCACCGAAGTACCAGGACATCCGCGGTGGTCAGGTCAGACTGCTCACCTCGGAGGACGGCGGGGCGCTGATCCGGTTGATCGCCGGCGACATCGCAGGACACGAGGGTCCGGGGGCCACCCACACCCCCATCACGATGATCCACGCCTCGGTGAGCCCGGGTGCCCGGCTGACGCTGCCCTGGCGGGCCGACTTCAACGCCCTCGCCTACGGTCTGGCCGGCAGCGGCACCGCCGGCGAGGGGCGACGGCCCTTCAAGTCGGGCCAGGCGGTCGTCTTCGGGGCGGGTGACTCGATGACCGTCCGGGCCGACGACAGCCAGGACTCCCGCAGCGAGAACCTCGAGGTGGTGCTGCTCGGTGGCCGGCCGATCCGGGAGCCGATGATGCAGTACGGGCCGTTCGTGATGAACACCCACGCCGAGCTGGCGCAGGCCTTCGAGGACTTCCAGGCCGGCCGTCTCGGGACGGTACCGGCCGCCTGAGCGCAGGGGCGGGACCCACGGGCGAGGGGCGGGCCATCGCGGTCCGCCCCTCGCGCGTCCCGTGGGGTCACCCGAGCGGACTCGTCGGAAGCGATACGGCGGTGGGGCCGTGGTGAGCTGGAGCGGTGCCGACCCCACCGGATGCTGAACCGCTGCTGCCGCGCGGTGCACGCCGCGTGGCCGCCTGGTGCGCGGTGGTGCTGCTGGTCACCGCCGTCGCCGCGATCGGCGTCTGGCTCTGCGTGGAGCTCGGCGCGGTGGTCACCCCGGTGCTGCTCGCCGTACTCGGCGCCGCACTGCTCGGGCCGCTGTACCGCCTACTGGTCCGGCTCCGGCTGGGCCGTTCGCTGGCCGCCTTCCTCACCTGCACCGCGCTGCTCGCGGTCGTCGGCGGCATCGGGTACATCGTGGTCAGCGCCCTCATCGACAGCGGCGGCCAGATCATCGACTCGGTGAAGAGGGCCGCCCAGCAGCTCTCCACACACGTCGCCGGAACCGGTCTCTCCCTCGACGACGTGGCCGGCAACCTCAAGAACATGGCCACGAGGTTCGGCGGCTCGGCTGCCACCGGACTGGTGTCCGGGCTGAGCGTCGTCTCACAGCTGGTGGCCACCGCCCTCCTGGCGCTGCTGCTCACCTTCTTCTTCCTGCGGGACTCGGACCGCGCCATGCGGACCGTCTACAGCTGGGTGCCGCGGCACTCCGCGCCCCGGGTGGAGGCGATCGCCCGACGTGCCTTCCAGGCCGTCGAGGGCTTCATGCGCGGTACCACGCTCATCGCGCTCATCGACGCGGTCTGCATCTACGTGGGGCTGCTGATCCTGCGGGTGCCGGGTGCGGTGGGGCTGGGCGCCCTGGTCTTCGTCGGCGGCTACATCCCCTACCTGGGGGCCTTCTTCTCCGGCACCGCCGCCGTCCTGGTCGCGCTCGCGGACCGCGGCTTCGTGATCGCGCTCTGGGCCCTGGGGGTGGTGCTGGCCGTGCAGCTGCTGGAAGGGCACGTGCTGCAGCCGGTGATCCAGAGCCGGACGGTCCACATGCATCCGGCGCTGGTGCTGCTCGCGCTGGCCGCCGGGGCGAGCCTCGCCGGGATCCTCGGGATGCTGCTGGCGGTGCCCGTCGCCGCGGCGGGTTTCGGCATCGTCTCCGAACTGCGGAAGAGCTACTCCGATTCGATCAGTGACGCCGACGGACCCGGCTCGGCGTCCGGCAGCGCGGGCTCCTCCGCCAGCAGCTCGTCCGACAACGAACCGCCGGGCTCCGGCGCGTTCTCGTAGAGCTCGAACCAGGTGCACTTGCCCTTGCCGCGCGGATCCACGCCCCAGGAGTGGGCGAGCATCTCCAACAGCATCAGACCGCGCCCCGAGGAGGCCAGCTCACCGGGCCGGCGCCGGTGCGGCAGCTCGTCACTGGCGTCCCCGACCTCCACCCGCAACCGCCGCTCGCCCGCCTCACCGGCCACCTCGGCGACCATCTGGGCGTCGTCGTCCGTGTGTATCAGGACGTTGGTGACCATCTCGGAGGTCATCAACTCCGCCGAGTCCACCTGCTCCGGAACCGCCCAGTCGTGCAGCAGGTCGCGCAACTGCCGGCGGACCCCGGACACCCGCTCCGGCTCGGCCTGGGCGATGGTCTGGGCGGTGCGCCGCAACCGCCGCGGGGCCCGTACCTCCCCGTCGCAGCCGCAGCCCGGGGTGTTGTAGCAGAGCAGCATCAGGGCGATGTCGTCCTCACGCCGGTTGGACAGCCGCCCCGCGGTGTGGTGCGAGAGCTGCCCGTGCACGCTGTCCACCAGTGTGTCGGCCATCGTCTCGAGGTTCTTGCCGGCGCTCGCCTCGATGGCGTCCCGCAACCGGGCCCAGCCGCTGTCCCAGTCGTGCCCGCCGGTCTCGATCAGACCGTCGGTGTAGAGAATCGTCAGGTCGCCCGGCTCCAGCTGCAGCCTGCTGATCGGGTAGTCCGCGTCATGGATCAGGCCGAGTGGCGGCCCGCCCGCCGTCTGCCGGACCAGCAGGGTGCCGTCGCTCATCCTGGTGACGAGATCGGGGTGGCCGGCCCGGGCGACCTCCAGGGTGGCCCGCTCCGGATCCAGCTCCAGGTAGAGGCAGGTGGCGAACCGCGGGTTCTCGGTCGGGTCGGAGTCCGACCGCTCGCCGTTGAGACCGCAGAGGAAACGGGAGGCGCGGGAGAGCACGGCGTCCGGAGGGTGGCCCTCCGAGGCGTAGGCACGCAGCGCGATCCGCAGCTGCCCCATCACGCTCGCCGCGTACACGTCGTGGCCCTGCACATCCCCGATCGCCAGCGCGAACCGGCCGGAGGGCAGCGGGATCACGTCGTACCAGTCGCCGCCCACCTGGAGCCCGCCGCCGGTCGGCACGTACCGCGAAGCCACCGTCATGCCGGGGATGTCCGGCTGGGTCGTGGGGAGCATGCTGCGCTGCAGCCGGAGCGTCAGCTCCCGCTCGGACTCCCGCCGACTGGTGCGGGAGAGCGCCTGACCGAGGTAGCGGGCGACGGTGGTCAGGATCGAGCGTTCGTCGGGGGTGAAGCTCACCGGACGGCCGAAGGCCGCCAGCCACACGCCTTCGGTCCGGCCCTGGACGATCAGCGGCAGGAACGCCCACGACTCGCGGCCGAAGCGGGAGGCGAGCGCCCAGGTGCCGGGGTAGCGGCGGCGGTACTCCTCGGGGGAGGAGATGTAGACCGGGTGGCCGGTCTGCAGCACCTCGATGCCGGGATGGTCGGCCTCCAGCGGGAGCTCGGCGAACGGCAGCCGGGTCGTGTCGTAGCCCCGGTGGCCGACGGCCACCAGCCGGCCGGCTTCCGCCCTGAAGATCACCAGGCCGTCGGGGGAGAAATCCGGCATGGAGAGCCGGGCCGTCACCCGGAGCACGTCCTCGGTGGTCCGCGCCTCCGCCAGGGCCCGCCCGGCGTCCAGCAGGAACGCCTCCCGGGACCGGAGCCACTCCACCGTCGCCTGCTCGGGAGCGGTCCCCTCCGCTCCTCCCGGCCCCGTCTGCTGGGCCTCCGGCAGCTCCTGGACGATGCCGATGACGGTGAGGCCGTCGTCGCGGTCCTCCTCGTCGAGCGGATAGGCGCGCATCCGCACCACCCGCAGCGACCGGTCCTCCGCGTCGACGATCCGCAACTGGCACTCGGACGGTCCCCGCTGGGTCAGCGCGCGGTTGATGACCTGGTTCACCTGCGGCCAGTCCGCGGGGTGGAAACGGCAGCGCAGGTCGGCCTTGGAGACCGAGGTGGTGCCCGTGGGCAGCGCGAAGAGCCGGACGGCTTCGGGATCGACGTCGGCCCGCTGCGCCGCGTGGTCCCAGCGCCAGACGCCTGTGGCCATGGCGCTCAGCGCATCCTCAATACGCATCGCTCCATTTTATGGCCGTTCACCGCGGAGTGACGACCAGCGAGGGCCAGGGGGGCTACCGGTAGGCTTGCGCACGGCCTGAGAACGGCCGGCCCGGGAGCCACACCCCCGTCCCACCACGATCCGACGACTTGGATGAACGATGCATCGGTACCGGTCCCACACCTGCGGCGAGCTCCGCGCCGCTGACATCGACGCTGAAGTGCGACTGAGCGGTTGGCTGCACAATCGGCGCGATCTGGGCGGCATCCTCTTCATCGACCTGCGCGACCACCACGGTGTGGTCCAGCTGGTGGTGCGGCCGGAGACGGCGGTCAACGAGGCCCTGAGCAGCATCACCAAGGAGTCGGTCGTACGGATCGACGGCCGGGTCCGGGCCCGGGGAGCCGAGAACGTCAACTCCGAGCTGCCCACCGGCGAGATCGAGGTCGAGGTCGGCGAGGTCGAGGTGCTGGGCGCGGCCGAGCCGCTGCCCTTCACCATCAACACCGAGGACGGGGTCAACGAGGAGCGCAGGCTGGAGTACCGCTTCCTCGACCTGCGCAAGGAGCGCATGCACCGCAACATCATGCTGCGCTCCGCGGTCATCGCCACGCTCCGACAGGAGATGACGGCGCTCGGTTTCAACGAGATGGCCACCCCGATCCTGTCGGCCACCTCGCCGGAGGGCGCCCGGGACTTCCTCGTTCCCTCCCGGCTGCACGCCGGGCGCTTCTACGCGCTGCCGCAGGCCCCCCAGCAGTTCAAGCAGCTGCTGATGATCGCCGGCTTCGACCGGTACTTCCAGATCGCGCCCTGCTTCCGTGACGAGGACGCCCGGGCCGACCGCTCGCCGGGCGAGTTCTACCAGCTCGACGTCGAGATGAGCTTCGTCGAGCAGGAAGACGTCTTCCAGGTCATCGAGAAGGTGATGACCGACCTCTTCACCCGGTACGGCAACGGTCGGGAGGTCACCTCCCCGTTCCCGCGCATCCCCTTCCGGGAGGCCATGCTCAAGTACGGCTCGGACAAGCCGGACCTGCGGGCCGAGCTGGAGCTGACCGATGTCAGCCACATCTTCGCCGGCTCCGGTTTCAAGGCGTTCGCCGACAAGCACGTGCGCGCGCTGGCGGTGCCGGACACCGCCGGCCAGCCCCGGAAGTTCTTCGACCAGCTCGGCGAGTTCGCCGTGGAGCAGGGGGCGAAGGGGCTGGCGTGGGTGCGGATCGCCGAGGACGGCAAGCTGACCGGTCCGATCGCCAAGTTCCTCACCGAGGACGACGTGGCCAAGCTGACCGCCGAGGTCGGCGGTGCGGCCGGCACCTCCGTCTTCTTCGGGGCCGGCGAGTTCGACGAGGTCTCGCGGATCATGGGCGCGGTCCGGGTGGAGGCCGCCAAGCGGGCCGGCCACTTCGTGGAGGACGCCTTCCGGTTCTGCTGGATCGTGGACTTCCCGATGTTCGAGAAGAACGAGGACACCGGCGCCATCGAGTTCTCGCACAACCCCTTCTCCATGCCGCAGGGCGGACTGGAGGCGCTGCGCGACAAGGACCCGCTCTCCATCCTCGCCTGGCAGTACGACATCGTCTGCAACGGTGTGGAGCTCTCCTCCGGTGCGATCCGGAACCACGAGCCGGAGGTCATGTACAAGGCCTTCGAGATCGCCGGCTACTCCAAGGAGGACGTCGAGCGGGAGTTCGGCGGGATGCTGCGCGCCTTCAAGTTCGGTGCCCCGCCGCACGGCGGCATCGCCCCGGGCATCGACCGCATCGTGATGCTGCTGGCCGACGAGCCGAACATCCGCGAGACCATCGCCTTCCCGCTCAACGGGCACGCGCAGGACCTGCTGATGGGCGCGCCCAGCGAGGTCGACGACGCCCGGTTGCGGGAGCTGCACCTGGCGCTGCGCAAGCCCCAGCAGACCACCCAGGTCACCTCCTGACCCAGCCGCCTCCGACCTGAGGGGCGACCCGGTACGACGACGGAGGCCCGGCATCGAACACGATGCCGGGCCTCCGCGGTCTTCAGCAGGGCCCCCGCCGGACCCGGGTCAGCCTTCGCTCGCCGGCTCCTGGAGCCGGGGGAAGAGGCTCTCGCCCTTGGTCACCGTGACCCCGGCCGGCAGCCGGCCCCAGACGCCGGCCTCCGCCACCCGCTGCTCGGCGAGCGGGCCGATCTCCGGCTCCGCGCCCAGCGAGGCCCACAGCTTCTCGCAGCTGGCCGGCATGATCGCGTTCAGCAGTACCGCCGTGGCCCGGAGCGACTCGGCCGCGGTGTAGAGGATGGTCTCCAGCCGGGCCCGGCTCTCCCGGCTCTCCGTGGTGTCCTCACCGCTGGGGAAGGCGGTCTTCGCGACCTTCCAGGGCTCCTGCTCGGTGAGGTAGCCGTTGACCAGCTTGATGAAGTCGAAGATCGCGGCGATACCGCCGGCGAAGTCCAGCTCCTCGCCGATCTTCTGGTCGGCCTCGCGGACCGTCTCGGACAACCTGTCCATGACCGCCTGCTCGGCCGGGCCGTAGGCGCCGCCCGCCGGCAGGGTCCCGCGGAAGTACTTGCCCACCATGGCGGCCACCCGGGAGGCGAGGTTGCCGAAGTCGTTGGCGAGCTCGCTGGTGTAGCGGGCGGAGAAGTCCTCCCAGGAGAACGAGCCGTCCTGGCCGAACGCGATCGCCCGCAGGAAGTACCAGCGGTAGGCGTCCACCCCGAAGTGCTCGGTGAGGTCCTGCGGCTTGATGCCGGTGAGGTTGGACTTGCTCATCTTCTCGCCGCCGACCATCAGCCAGCCGTTCGCGGCGATCTTCCCGGGCAGCGGCAGCCCGTTCGCCATCAGCATCGCCGGCCAGATCACCGCGTGGAAGCGGAGGATGTCCTTACCGACGAGGTGGACGTCGGCGGGCCAGGTCTGCTCGAACTTCGCCGGGTCGGAGCCGTAGCCCACCGCGGTCGCGTAGTTCAGCAGCGCGTCGATCCAGACGTAGATGACGTGCTTGTCGTCCCAGGGCACCTTGACGCCCCAGTCGAAGGTCGAACGCGAGATGGACAGGTCCTGGAGGCCCTGCCGGACGAAGTTCACCACCTCGTTCCGCGCCGACTCCGGCTGGATGAAACCCGGATTCCGCTCGTAGAACTCCAGCAGTTTCGGGCCGTACTCGGAGAGCTTGAAGAAGTAGTTCTCCTCCTTCAGCATGTCCACCGGCTTCTTGTGGATCGGGCAGAGCTTCTCCTCGCCCTCTCCGTCGAGCAGTTCGCCGTAGGACTTGTACTCCTCGCAGTGCACGCAGTACGGGCCCTCGTAACCGCCCTGGTAGATCTCGCCCTTGTCGTAGAGATCCTGGACGAACTCGCGCACCCTGGCGGTGTGCCGGTCCTCGGTGGTGCGGATGAAGTCGTCGTTCGCGATCTCCAGGTGCTCCCAGAGCGGTTTCCAGGAACCCTCGACGAGCTCGTTGCACCATTCCCGCGGGCTGACGCCGTTCGCCTCCGCGGTCCGCATGATCTTCTGACCGTGCTCGTCCGTGCCGGTGAGGTACCACACCTTCTCGCCGCGCTGGCGGTGCCAGCGGGTGAGCACGTCGCCTGCGACGGTCGTATAGGCGTGGCCCAGGTGAGGAGCGTCGTTGACGTAGTAGATGGGGGTCGTGACGTAGTACGCCTTCGCCCCCTGCTTCTCGGATCCATTGGCCGCCATAGGGGAAACCCTATCGGTCCGCCAGGGGGCCTCGTCGATTCGCCCGGGGGGTCCGGCCCGTGCTTGCGGACACCCCACAGCCCTTCCCGGTCGGCGCCGGAATGCCCGCCCGGAACCGACGGGAACGGACCGGCGCCGGCCCGTCAACCCGGACCGGGAACGAGACGGTGACCGTTCGGAAACAGGCGGCCTTCCCGGTCTCACTATCTGACAGAATCGATGGACCGAAACGTTTTGGCCACTGCGGGGGGTTGTAGGCATGACGTGGTTTCTCGGACTCGGCATCGCCGGTCTCGCACTGCTCGTGCTCGCCCTGCTGTTCGACGGCCTTATGGACGGTCTTCTGGACGGGGTGTTCGGCGGACTGGTCTCGCTGCCCGCCGTCGCCGGATTCACCTCCATGCTCGGCTTCGGCGGTGCGATCGTGCTCGGCACCACCGGACTCGGGGCCGGAGTGGCCACCGGAATCGGTGCCGGCGCCGGTCTGGGGACGGCATGGCTGGTCGTCCGGACAAGCCGCGCGCTGATGCGCGACCAGACCGCGCACACCCCGACCGTCGACGACCTGGTGGGCGCGCCGGCCTCGGTGGTGACACCCATACCGGCCGGTGGAACCGGCTATGGCGAGGTGCTGGTCCGGGGGGCGGGCTCACCCGTCAAGTACTCCGCCCGCAGTGAGCGCGGGCAGGCGCTGGGCGCCGAAGTGTGGGTGACCGGGGTGCTCTCCAACACCGCGGTCGAGGTGCGGGCGGTCGAGGACTGACCCGCACGCGGAAGAACTTCTTTAGGGAGGGAAAGATATGAGCCCGGTGCTCATCGCCGTGGTCGGGGTGGTCGTACTCCTCGTCCTCCTGGCACTCATCGTCATCTCGCGCTACAAGGTGGCCGGACCGAACGAAGCGTTCATCGTCACCGGCCGGCGCGGCAAGAAGTCGGTGGACGCGGTCACCAGCCGCGTCAGCTACGACAACAGCGGCCAGAAGGTGGTCGTCGGCGGCGGCGTCTTCGTGGTGCCGTTCGTCCAGCAGCTGCACGTGATGGACCTGTCCAGCCGGCACATCCCGGTCGCCGTCCGCGGCGCCGTCACCCTGCGGGGCATCAAGGTCGACCTCGACGGCGTCGCCATCGTGAAGGTCGGCGGCCACGACGACGCGATCCGGGCCGCCGCGCAGCGCTTCCTCCGGCAGCAGAACGGCGTCGTCGCCTTCACCCAGGAAGTGCTCTCCGGCGCACTGCGCTCGATCGTCGGCCGGATGTCGGTCGAGGACGTCATCCGGGACCGCGCGGCGTTCGCCAGCCAGGTGGCCGAGGAGGCCGAGGCCAGCCTCTCCGGGCAGGGCCTGGTCCTGGACACCTTCCAGATCCAGGACATCACCGCCGAGGGCAGCTACCTCCAGGACCTCGGTCGGCCGGAGGCCGCCCGGGCCAGCCAGGTGGCGGACACCGCCGAGGCGGACGCCCGCCGGGTCGCCGAGCAGGCGCGGCTGCGGGCCGAGGAGGAGATCGCGGTCGCCAACCGGGTGCTCGAACTCCGGCAGGCCGAGATCAAGGCAGAGACCGACGCGGCCGCTGCGCGCGCCGACGCGGCCGGCCCGCTCGCCCAGGCCGCCCGTCAGCAGGAAGTGCTGATGGAGCAGGAGAAGGTGGCCCAGCGGCAGGCCGAGCTGAAGGACCGGCAGCTCGACACCGAGGTGCGGAAGCCCGCGGACGCCGCCCGCTACCAGGCGGAGCAGGAGGCCGAGGCGAAGCGGGTGGCCCGGATCAAGCAGGCCGAGGCGCAGGCCGAGGAGGCCAGGCTCACCGGTGAGGGTGAGAAGCAGCGGCGTGCCGCGCTCGCCGAGGCGCAGGCCAAGGAGGCCAGGCTCACCGGTGAGGGTGAGAAGCAGCGCCGCGCCGCGCTCGCCGAGGCGGTCCGCCTCGAAGGGCAGGCGGAGGCCGACGCGACCGCCGCACGTGGTGCGGCCGAGGCCGAGGCGATGCACAAGAAGGCCGACGCCTACGAGCGCTACGGTGAGGCGGCCGTCCTCCAGATGCTGATCGACGTGCTGCCGCAGGTCGTGGCGAAGGCCGCGGAGCCGCTGTCGGCGGTGGACAAGATGACGGTCATCTCCACCGACGGCGCCGGAAAGCTGCCGCGCGCGGTCGCCGACAACGTCACCCAGGGCGTGGAGCTGCTCAGCTCCACCACCGGGCTCGACGTCGCCTCGCTGCTGTCCGGGCTCACCCAGCGCTCCGGCGCTGGGGAGAAGGCCTCCGGTACCTCGGGAACCGGGGGCAAGGCGCAGCGGATCGAGGTCGGGGAGGACTGACCACCACCGGTAACCGGAAGGGCGGGCGCGGAACACGTTCGGTGTTCCGCGCCCGCCCTTCGGCATACGGCGACCGACGGCCGCCGCGGCGGTCGGTCAGGAGAGGATGCCGGCCTTCCGGGCCTCGGCCAGCCACTGCGGGAACTCCCCGGTCAGCTGGTCGTACAGCGCGGCGTCGGTCATCTCCCGGGGCTCCAGGCCGGCCGGGAAGAAGCCCGCGTTGTCCACCACGCGCCTGGCCGGGACGGCGAGCTTGTCGAGCTTCCGCAGGAAGTCGAAGCCCTTGGACGCCGGGTCGCCGAAGCCGACGAACTGCCAGAAGATCGGCAGCTCCGCCGCCTCGCAGAGCGCCTTCTCCGCCGCCGGCTTGCTGGTGGGGGCGCCGTCGGTCTGGAAGATCACGAACGCCGGGTCGGTGGCGCCCGACTCCTTGTAGTGGCGCACCACGGCCTCGATGGCCAGGTGGTAGTTGGTGCGGCCCATGTGGCCGAGCTCGGCGTGAAGCTTCTCCACCCGACCCGCGTACTCGTCGAGCGAGACCTCGGCGAGGCCGTCGACCTCGGTGGAGAAGAAGACCACCGGCACGCTGCCGTCGTCGTCGAGGTGGGCGGAGAGGGCCAGCGCCTGCTCGGCGAGGTGCTGGACGGTGCCGTCCTTGTAGTACCGGCGCATCGAGCCGGACCGGTCGAGCACCAGGTAGACGGCGGCGCGCTGTCCGCCGAGGCCCCGCTTCTCCAGCCCCACCGCTGCGGCCTTGTAGAGGCTGACCAGCTCCGGCGCGGTGGCCCGGACCTTGTCCAGCGAGACGGCGGGGGCCGACTGAGCGGCGGCCGGCTGCCCGCTGTCGGCCGGGGCGGGGGTGTCGACCGGCCGCTCGGTGTCGATGAGGTCAGCTGTGCCGGTCGGGGCGGCGGTGTGGCTCGTGTCGACCGCGGCGGGGGTGGCGGCCTGCTCCGGCTCGCTCGGCCGCTTGGTCTCGGCGTCCTCGGTCTTGACCACGGGCGCGTCCTCGACCTCGACCTCGACCACGGGCGCGGGCTCCGGCTCGGTCTTCGCGGTCGGCTCGACTTCCGGCTCAGAAGCGGCCTCGGGCTCCGGGGCGGGTTCCACCGACGGCTCCGGGGTGACCTCGGGCTCCGCTGCCACTTCCGGCTCCGCGGCAGCCACCGGAACGCCCTCCGGCTCCGGAGTGGGCTCCGGCGCGGTGACCGGGGCGAGCGGCTGCTCCACCGCCGAACCCGCCGGCTCCTGGGCGGCCGTCTCCTCGCCGCCGTCCGCGGCGGTGTCGGTCACCTGGTTCGCAGCCGGCTCGTCAGCCGTCTCCGCTGCCTCCTCGGCGGCCTCCCGGTCAGCCACGGTCTCGGTACCGACCTGCGAGGGCAGCGGGGCGGCCGTCGGCTTGGCGGCGTCGAACGCCGACAGCAGATCGGCGGTCTCCGGCGACGCGCCCGGCTGCCGGTCGCCGGCGTCCCGTCCGTCCGACTCCGAGGCCCGCGCGGTCTCCTGCTCGGGCTCCGGCTGGTGCTGGTTCGGCACGGTGTCGGCACCGGTGCCCTCTTGGGCGGGTGCGTCGGCGGCGGTCTCGGTCGGCCCCGCCTCCGGCACCCGCGCCTCCGGTACCTTGGGCTCGTTCTTAGCGGTCCGGGACCGGCCGAACGCGTTCCGTAGCAGATTCCGAATGCCCATGGGAGAAGCCCTTCACAAGTTTCGGTTCGATGTGTGTCCGAGGTGTGGGGGACGGCCCGACCAGGACGCACACCAAGGTAGCTAGGTCAGCTCGAGCCGGGCACGGGTGGCCTCCGCGAAGAGGGCGGCGAGCCGCTCTCCGGCCACGGAACCCGGCGCGAACAAGCCCTGCGCACTGGCCTGTACGACCACGATCGGGTACGCGTCGATTCGGTGGGACACCCCGCGTGTCTCCACGGCGTCCCACCAGGCGTCAAGGTTCCGGCCGAACCAGTCCGGCAGCTCCAACGGCTCGGTGACGGCGTCCCAGAAGTCGTCGAGCGTGGCGATGTCCCGGCCTCGCACATCGACCACCAACTCATCGGTCATGCAGCCGGATGGTAGTACCTCACCTCCGGGCACCGAACGCGACTCGACGCACCGGGCCGTCTGCGGACCTCCACGAGGACGGCGCAGTCCGCCCTTCATCCCCCGTTCATCGCGAATCCGTCTGCCGGCGGACTCACACCCGTAGCTTCGCCTCCGGAATGGACCCGACTACCTGTCGGCGCGCCGCGCCGTGGGGCCCACGGAGGAACAAGTGCGCAGACCACTGCCGTTGATCAACCCGCACCCGGGCGGTCGCTCCGCGATGACCTGCCGCTACCGCTGCGGGAACGCCTGCTTCCATGACGTCCCGAACACGAGTGGGAACGAGTACCTCGGCGATGTCATCGCCGGGGTGCTGTCCCGGCGCTCCGTGCTGCGCGCGGGCGCGGTGGTGACCGTCGCCGCGGCGGCCGGTACGGCGGCCACCGGGCGCGCGACCGCGGCGGACGCCACGGCCACCGAGAGCGCCGCGGAGTCCGCCGCCGCGGGCGGGCGGGCCGGCCGCCCGGCCCGGGGACTGCGGTTCGCCACCGTGCCGCCGAACACCCTGGACGCCGTCACCGTTCCCGAGGGCTATGCGCAGAACGTCGTCATCCGCTGGGGAGAACCGATCCTCCGAGGGGCGCCGGCCTTCGATCCGGACCGTCAGACCGCCCGGGCCCAGGCCGGCCAGTTCGGCTACAACAACGACTTCCTGGCGCTGCTCCCGCTGCCCGGCGAGCCACGTCGGCAGCTGCTGGTGGCCAATCACGAGTACACCGACGAGGTGCTGATGTTCGCCGGGTACGACCCGGAGCACCCGACCCGGGAACAGGTCGAGGTCGGCTGGGCCGCACACGGCCTCTCCGCCGTGGTGGTCGCCGAGGACAAGAGGCTCGGCAGGCTCACCGCCGTGCCCGGGCACCGGCTCAACCGCCGGATCACCGCCACCACGCCGTTCCTGCTGACCGGCCCGGCGGCGGGCGGTCGGCTGCTGCGCACCTCGGCCGACCGCACGGGCCGGCGCGTCCTCGGCACGCTCAACAACTGCGCGGGCGGCACCACTCCGTGGGGCACCGTCCTCTCCGGGGAGGAGAACTTCGACCAGTACTTCGCCAACGCCGGCGCGGTGACCGACCCCGTGCGGGCGGCCCGTCTCAAGCGCTACGGCATGACCGGTGGCGCCAGTGAGCGCAAGTGGGAGCGGTACGACCGGCGGTTCGACGTGGCGAAGGAGCCGAACGAGCCGAACCGCTTCGGCTGGGTGGTCGAGTTCGACCCGTACGACCCCGAATCCACGCCGCGCAAACGCACCGCCCTCGGCCGCTTCAAGCACGAGGCCGCACAGCCCCGGCTCACCCGGGACGGCCGACCGGTCGTCTACATGGGCGACGACGAGCGGTTCGACTACTTCTACAAGTTCGTCTCCAGCCGGCGGATGCGGAAGGGGAACAGCCGGGCCGCCCGGGAGCACAACCTGACGCTGCTCGACGAAGGCACGCTGTATGTCGCCAAGCTGACGGGGAACAGCCCCGAGAAGGAGGTCGACGGCTCCGGGAGGCTGCCGGCCGACGGTGCTTTCGACGGCTCCGGCGAGTGGATCCCCCTGGCCGGCGGCGGCACCTCGTACGTCGAGGGCATGACGGCCGAGGAGGTCTACGTCTTCACCAGGCTCGCCGCCGACCGGGTGGGAGCCACGAAGATGGACCGGCCGGAGGACGTCGAGCCCAGCCCGCGGACCGGCCGCGTCTACATCGCGCTCACCAACAACACCGAACGCGGCAAGGACGGCGCAGCCGGGCCGGACGAGGCGAACCCGCGCAACGGCAACAAGCACGGCCAGGTGTTGGAGCTCGCCGAACTGCGGGACGATCCGGCGGCCGGGCGCTTCTCCTGGCGGCTGTTCCTGGTCTGCGGCGACCCGGAGGACCCGAGCAGCTACTTCGCCGGCTTCCCCAAGGACCGGGTCAGCCCCATCTCCTGCCCGGACAACCTCGCCTTCGACGCGCACGGCAACCTGTGGATCGCCACCGACGGCAGCGCGCTCGGCAGCCACGACGGCCTCTTCGGGGTGGCCACCGCCGGACCTCGGCGCGGCGAGGTCAAGCAGTTCCTGACGGTGCCGGCCGGTGCGGAGACGTGCGGCCCGATCGTGCAGGACCGGCGGGTGCTGGTGGCGGTGCAGCACCCCGGGGAGGTGGACGGCGCCGACGTCGAGCACCCCGCCTCGCAGTGGCCGGACGGTCCCGGGCGGATCACCCGGCCGGCGGTCGTCAGCGTCTGGCGGACGGACGGCGGTGACATCGGCGTGTAGGCGGCCGGCCGCTGGGCCGCCCGGTGACCGGCCCGGTCAGCGTCGACTCATGCCCTCGGCGAGGCGGCTCCGGGCGGAGTGCAGCGACCGCCCCCGGCGCGGCATACCGCCCCAGGGGTCGGCCTGGTCCAGCCGCTCAGCGGTGGCGGCCATCGTCCAACGCCTCGCGTCGAGCCCGGGGTCGTCCAGCTCCTCGCGGGTGATGGGCATGGCCACCGGGGCGCCGGGGATGGCGCGCACCGCGTAGGGGGCCACGGCGGTCTGGGCGTACGCGTTCCGCTGGGTGTCGAGGTAGACCCGGGCCCCGCGGTCGGCCTTGGCCGGCTCGGTGGTGAGCCGATCGGGGTGGCGTCCGGCGAGCAGTTCGGCCGTGTCGCGGGCGAAGGCACGCACACCGTCGAAGTCCATCCTCCGGTCCAGCGGCACGATGACGTGCAGGCCCCGGGAACCGGTGGTCATGAGCTGCGTGGGCAGCCCCAGGCCGTCCAGGAGGCCGCACAGCCGCTGCGCGGCCCAGCGCACCTCGGGGAAGCCGGTGCCGTCGGACGGGTCGAGGTCGTAGACCAGCCGGTCCGGATGGTTCGGCCGGTCGGCGCGGGAGAGCCATCGGTGCGGGGTGATGCAGGCCTGGTCGGCGAGGAAGACCAGGGTCGCCGCGTCCTCGCAGAGCACGTGGGTCACGGTGCCGCCCTGCTTCGGCAGCTCGGCCAGCCGCACCCAGTCGGGGAAGTGGGCGGGGGCGTTCTTCTGCACGATCCCCTCGCCGGCGATGCCGTCGGGGTGGCGGAGCATCATCAGCGGTCGCCCGCGCAACTGGGGCACCATCCGGCGGGCGACGCGGCGGTAGTGGTCGACGAGGTCGGACTTGGTGATCCCGTCGTCCGGGAAGAGCACCTTGTCCGGCCGACTGATCTCGATGGTGCGTTTGCCGATCCGGACCGTCCGCTGGTCACTCATCCAGGCCGGGTAGCCCGGCGCGTCCCGGACAAACCAAGGCGAGGCCGGGCGGAAATCCCCTGGACGCAGACGCCGGGACGGAAATCCATGGGCGGTCGCTGCTCCGAACGGGCGCCCGGTTGGCCGAGGGGCGGAAAACGGCCCGGGGCCCGCACCACGGCAGGTGGTGCGGGCCCCGAGTCTTTCAGGTGGCGTCTCCGAGCGGCCGGGTGCACCGCACGCGGGCGGTGCACCCGGTCCGGCTGGGCCGGTGAGTTCGGCCGGTCGAGTCGATTCGGCCGATCAAGTCAACCAGTCGGGTCAGCCGATCGGACGAGCTCAGGCGGGGACGATGTTCTCCGCCTGCGGGCCCTTCTGGCCCTGGGTGACGTCGAAGGCCACCTTCTGGCCCTCGTGGAGCTCACGGAAACCCGAAGCGTTGATGTTCGAGTAGTGGGCGAAGACGTCGGCGCCGCCGCCGTCCTGCTCGATGAAGCCGAAGCCCTTTTCCGAGTTGAACCACTTCACGGTGCCAGTAGCCATCTTTTCTCCTTCATGGGCACTGCGGGAAACCGCACCGCGCGGAATCCCAGTCGCCGCAATGTCCCCATCCGGAGGGCCGGAAAAACAAAAATGCACCCGGTCACATTTCGCCAGGTGCACACAGAGTTTATGGGTACCACAACTGCAACTACTCCGAGCGTAACACGTACCGGGCGGGAAGGGGTGGATCTCGCCCGGTACGTCGTCTCCGCTCCGTACATCAGAGGCCGAGCGCGACTCCGTCCAGCCGAGGATCCGCGCCGCCGAGCAGGCAGCCGCGCTCCTGGTCCGCCGAGACGACCACCGCGCTGCCGCCGCCCTCCCAGGGGCCGGTCCGCCGCACCCGGTGCCCCAAGGCCCGCAGGCCGTCGAGGACCTCCTCCCCGAGCCGGGACTCGCAGCGCAGCTCCTCCGGCTGCCCCAGGACATCGGCGTCGCTGCCCGGGTGGACGGTGAAGCGCGGCGCCTCCACCGCGGCCTGCGGTGCCAGGCCGTGGTCCACCAGATGGGACAGCAACTGGGTGTTCCACTGCACCTGACCGTCACCTCCCGGAGTGTTCCCGATGTGCTCCAGACGGCCGGATCCGTCGGTGACCAGCCAGGCGTTCAGGGTGTGTAGCGGTCGGCGGCGTGGCTGTACCTCGTTCGGGTGGCCGGGGATGAGGTACGACCCCCGCCCCAGGCGGTTGTTGAGGATCACCCCGGTGCCGGGGAGGGACACCCGGGCACCGAAGGTGAACGCGAGCGAGTGGATCAGCCCGACGGCGCGGCCCTCGCCGTCCACGGCCACCATCGAGGTGGTGTCGCCGTCCGCCGCCCCGGCGAAGCCGGTGGGCACCGCCCCGGTGGAGATCCGCTCCCCGGCCTCGGCTATCGCGGCCGGGGAGAGGCACTCACGCCAGGCATCAGAGTCGCTCCCGCACCGCTCCAGCCGGTCCGCGAAGGCGATGCGTGCCGCGGAGGCCAGCAGGTGCACGGCCGCCGTTCCGAGCCAGGGCAGCCGCCCGAGCCGGCCGTCGCAGATCGCGGCCTGCTGGAGCATCATCCAGCCGGGGGTGGGAAGTGGCGTCTGATAGACCGTTCGCCCCCGGTAGCGACCTTCCACGGCGGGCAGCGGAGGGCAGTCGCCGGCCAGCTGCCACTCGTCACCGCTGAACGGCGCGCCCTGTTCGCGGAGTGCGGCGACCGCTCGTTCCGCGAACGAGCCGGTGTAGAAGGAGGCCGGGTCGGCGGCGAGCTCCGCGATGGTGGCGGCCAGCTCCGGATTGCCCAGCCGCTGGCCCAGGTGCGGGGGGCGGCCGCCGGGCAGCAGCCGGTGGGCGGCGGTCGGGTCGACTGCCAGCGCGTCCTGGGTGCCGGCGATGTCGCCGCAGGTCTTGGGGGTGCAGGGGATGCCGAGCTGGGCCGCCCGAACCCCCGGCGCCCAGAGTTCCGGGAGCGGGCGGGAGCCGCTCTCGGTGTGCAACCGGTGCAGGGCCGCGAGGCAGCCGGGGACGGCCACCGAGAGTGGTCCGTGGATCGGCACCGAGGCGAGACCCTGTTCGGTGTAGAAGGACGGGGAGCCGCCGTCGGGGCCGAAACCGCTGCCGTTCACCGTCCACACCCGGCCGTCCGGCTCGTGGACGATGGCGAACGCGTCCCCTCCCACTCCGCACTGGCCGGGGAGGGCCGACCAGGAGACCGCCGCCATGGCGAGCGCGGCGTCGACGGCGTTGCCGCCGTCGGCGAGCGTCCGCACGCCGGCGAGCGTCACGGCGGGGTGGCTGGAGGCCGCCATGCCCTCGGCCGCCAGGACGGAGGACCGCGGTGACCCGGCGATGCCGGCCGGAGCGGCGCCACCACCGCCGTTCGATCCGGTGTTCTGGTTCGGAAGAGTCATCCGCCGAGTATCGAGGTGCCGTGCCCCGTATGGCCATGCACAAACCGGACTGGTTCGTTCCGAGGGCTTCGGCCGGTCACCGGCTCCAGGTCGGGACGGTGGCTGACCTGCGCGCGATCAGACGGGCGCAGACCGTTCGAGGTCCGACCGGCCGCCGACCTTATGGCGATGTGCGGCTTCTGCGGTTTTCAGTGCGGTCTGTCGGTCTTAGCCTGGAAGGAGTCACTGTTCTCCGGGAGGTCTTCATGACCAGGAAAATCGCCGACTGCCGTCAGTTCCCGAGTGAAACCCACTGCTCGCTCACCATCTCGGGTGAGGAGGAGGAAGTGGTCCGGGCGACCGCGGAGCACGAGGTGTCGGTCCACGGGGAGACGGACAGCCCCGAACTGCGCCGCAGGGTGCGCGCCGCGCTCCGCGACGAGTCCGACACCTCCGCGATGGGGCCACCGCCTCCCGGCGGCGAGATCTTCGACCTCTGAGCGCGGCGGTCGTCTGCCCGGCCCGACCGGTGCTCGCCCCCTCGCCCCTGCGGTGACCGCCACCGCAGGGGCCGCCTGTCCCTCCCGGCCACCGCCTTCGGTGCCCGCCGGGCGTCCCGGGGCGTCGGCCCCCGGTCGTGCTGGTCGATATGTCTGTTTATCGTGGATTGCGGGTGCAGTATGAAGAGCGGGGGGCTGGTCGGACAGACGGACAACCGTGCCGAAGGGCGGGTCCATGAGCGACAACGGCGAGGCCGGGAAGAACGGCCAGGTCGGAGACGAGGAGTACGAAGCCGGCTCACTCCCGATCGAGCAGTCGAACGAGGAGCCGGACGTCTACCTCGACGTACCGGAAGTCAAGGTCGACGAGATCGACCTCGAGGTCGACGACCTGCGAGCCAGGGTCTCCCTCCAGGCCGAAGTACTCGATCTGCTCAAGCTGAACGTCGGTGCCGACGTGGCTCTCGGCCGGGTCAAGCTCGACATCAAGGGCGTGGAGGCCCAGGCGGTGCTCAAGGTCCGCCTCAACAACGTGGCCGCCATCATCGAACGGGTGCTGAAGACCATCGACCGCAACCCGCAGATCCTCGAACAGGTGACACGGGGGGTCGGAGCGGCGGCCCAGGAGGTCGGCGCCGGAGCGCAGCAGGCGGTCGGCGAGGTCGGCCGAGGCGCCGGTGGTGCGGTGCGCGAGGTGGGGGGTGGGGCGGGCCACGCCGTCGAACAGGTCGGTGGGGGTGCCGGGGAGGCCGTGCAGAGCGTGGGCCAGGGGGCCGGAGGTGCCGTCGAGCAGGTCGGTGGGGGCGCCGGCCAGGCAGTGGAGCAGACGGGTGCCGGGGCCGGGCAGGCCGTGGAACAGGCGGGGGAGGGCGCGGGTAAGGCCGTCGAGCAGACGGGTGCCGGGGCCGGGCAGGCCGCCGAGCAGACGGGAAAAGGCGCGGGTAAGGCCGTCGAGCAGACCGGCACCGGGGCCGGAGAGGCCGCCGGGGGTGCTGCCAAGGAGGTGACCGGTGCCGTCCAGAAGGCAGGGCAGGCGGCCGGTGGTGCCGCCGGGGCGGCCGGTGAGACGGCTCAGCAAGCCGTCGGAAGCGTCGAGTCGGCCACTGGCGCCGGTGACAGCGGTGGAGGCGGGGGTGACCGCGGTGGGGGTGACAGCCGTGAGGGTGAGAGCCGTGGGGATGACGACGGCAGCGATGGCGAGAGCGATCGAGACGGCGGTGGAGGCAGGGCGCGAGCGGCCGAGCCTCCCGAGCGCGAAGAGCGGTCGTCCCGCCTGACCGACGACGTCCGCCACCCCGACGATGTCGACCAGTGGGCCGAGCAGGTGGACCGTCGGCAAGGCGACGGGGAGCCGGTCAACAAGGCGGCATCAGCCGGCGGGGGCGGCCGGAGGCGGGAAGCCGCCGGACGGCGTCGCGCCAGCCGCCAACGGGAACATCCGCCATGAACTCTGCCGCCCGAAGGCGGGCCGGACCCGGAGACGGCCGACATCGCCTTCGGCTCCCGAGTGGAGGCGGAGCGGCTCCGCTTCGACGAACCCCCCGAGACCGACGTGAGCTTCAGCGGTAGCCCCGGACGGGAGTCCACCTCGCACAGCGAGCGCAGAAACCTCCCCGACCCGGTCGAAGAGTTCACCGACTACCGCGATGTGCGGGTCGACTACACGCTGGCGACCGCCCTCACCGGAGACGATCAGGGCCGGCCCGATCGATCGGACGATGAGAAGCCGGCGGAAGGGGAGCGTCGCCAGACAACTCGCGGAAGCGCCCAGCCGGTCGGCGAGAAGACCGAGGAGTCCCCTCCGTCGAAACAGGCGCCCCGCCAGAAACGACCGGTCGACCCGAAACAGCTGAGGCAGCGGTTGCGCAGGAAACTCTGGAGGGAGCTGCGGAGCAGGCTTCACTCCGCCTCCCAGCGGCGGCCCTGAGAACCTCCGGGATCTCCCCGGCCGCCGCTCCTGAGAAGCGGGTGTGACGGCGGCCGGCCACACCGGGCCGGAACGTTCCGCGTCGTGGGGCGGGGTTGCCCTTTACCGAGCGATCTCTGCCAGGAAAGCTGACTAGACCTCACTCGGGGCATTCTTGTCCGAAATCGCCTGACCAGCCGTCACGGCGGATCGCTCACACCGGGTCTCGCAGAACCTGTCAGTAACCTGTCAGGCTTCGCCTATCTCTTGACCGGCCTCTCCCGCACCGAAGACGGTGCGATGTATGTCAGCGAAGAAACCCCCCACAGTCATAGCTGCCACCGTCCTGGCCGCCGGCGCGCTGATGCTCGCCCCGAGCACCGCCTCAGCCGACACCCCCCACTCGAAGACCGGCACCGCCGCGGAAGCGTCCTCGGGACACGGCCTGAAGTGGTTCCAAGCGGAAAACGGTCTCCCCCAGACCGGCACCGTCGACCAGTCCACGGCCAAGGCCCTCCACAAGGCGACTGACGCGGAACTGCGCCAGACCTTCCGCACCGCCGCCGACCTCGGGCCGGAGGAGTTGGAGAACGCCCGCACCGTGATCGGCGTCGGCAAGGGCGCCGGCATCCCGGAACAGGGCCAGGTCATCGCCCTGATGACGGCGATGCAGGAGTCGAAGTTCGTCAACTACACGACCCCGGTCGACCACGACTCGCTGGGCATCTTCCAGCAGCGGCCCAGCATGGGCTGGGGCACGCCTGAGCAGATCACGGACGTGCCCACCTCGTCCAAGTCCTTCTACGGAGTCGCGCCCTTCGGCAGCAATCCGGGTCTGATCCAGATCGCCGGCTGGGAGACGATGGCCCCGGGCGACGTGTGCCAGGCCGTCCAGCGCTCAGCGTACCCGGACCGCTACGCCCAGTGGGAGGGGTTCGCCAGAGACCTCCTCGCCACGGAGGGGCCCTCGGTGCCGGCCATCCCCTGAGTCGGAACCCCTGACTGACCGGCAAGGTCGTTCCCGAAACGCACCGGACCGGCGGCCTTCCCGCCCCCCACACCGACGGTGACCAGTCACCAAGGGGGAAGCCCGCCGGTCTGGTGTCTGCAAGGGCACCTTGCGGAACCTTCTTCAGCGAGCGACCGGGCTCGGTGCCCGGACCGGCTCCCGCTCCCGCACTCGCTGGCGGGCGTTGTCGTGTCGCGCACCGGGGCTGAGCGGAGAGCGGCCCGACCTCAGTGGATCAGCAGTGCGACGCCCCGCTCACTCTCGGGGCGAGAACCGAAGATGCGCCGGTCGGACTCGTTGATGCGGAGATCGTTGATACTCGCCTCGCGTCGATAGAGCAGCCCGTCGGCGGCGAAGTCCCACAACTCGTTGCCGTAGCTGCGCCACCACTGACCGAAGGCGTCCCGGCACTCGTACTGGAAGCGGACGGCGATCCGGTTGTCCCGGAATCCCCACAGCTCCTTGCGGAGCGAGTAGTCGAGCTCCCGGGCCCACTTCTGCTTGAGGAAGGCCACGATGTCGTTCCGTCCGGTGAGGAACTGGTCGCGGTTCCGCCAGACCGAGTCCTCCGAGTAGGCGCGGGCGACCCGTTCCGGGTCGCGGGTGTTCCACACGTCCTCGGCGGACTGCACCTTCTCCAGCGCGGCCTCCTCGTCGAAGGGCGGGAGCGGGGGCCGTTGCGCCATGTCGGTCTTCCTCTCATCACGACCGGGCGGAGCGGTCTCCTCCCGGGGCCGGTGGGGCCAGGGGCCAACCGTTGTCGACGATAGACCGGCAAACCGGGCATTCCGTCGAAGCGGCGCGCGGGACGCTGATGGTGTTGGGCGGGACGAGGAGGTGTCGGCCCGCGACGGTGACTACTCCCCATGAGCGGGGAGCGCTGGCCCGCTTCTGGGGCCGACTTACACGGGAACCACCCCGCATACGCCGGGGAGCACTTGGTGACGACCTCGTACAGGGTGCGCTTCCTGGGACCACCCCCGCATACGCGGGGAGCACCGTGCACCTGGACCGCATGTGGCCCTCCTCCCGGGCCACCCCCGCATACGCGGGGAGCACCCGGCCCGCAGGGGGTCGACGGCCCGCCAGTGGGGACCACCCCCGCATACGCGGGTAGCACTGCTTCGGCGAGGGCGCGGGCTCGCGGGGTGAGGGACCACCCCCGCATACGCGGGGAGCACCCGGCCCCCCACCCAGGTGGGCAGGGGGCGCGGGGACCACCCCCGCATACGCGGGGAGCACCGGTGCCCGGTGATCCAGCACATGAACCTCGTGGGACCACCCCCGCATACGCGGGGAGCACGTGCTGTGCCAAGAACCCGCGTGCCCGGTCGCGGGACCACCCCCGCATACGCGGGGAGCACTCGGCGAAGTACCTGGGCGACATCATGGACCAGGGACCACCCCCGCATACGCGGGGAGCACATCCTTGCGGAGCTTGCCCTTGTAGATGCGGCGGGACCACCCCCGCATACGCGGGGAGCACTGCGCCCCCGCACAAATCCAACCACCGGAGCCGGGACCACCCCCGCATACGCGGGGAGCACGGGGCGGATCGGGAAAACGGAAACCTCCGCCCGGGACCACCCCCGCATACGCGGGGAGCACAGAGCGCGGGCAGTGTTGCGGGTTCGAGTCCCGGGACCACCCCCGCATACGCGGGGAGCACAGGACTCCTCGGTCACCATCCCGTTCCGCACGGGGACCACCCCCGCATACGCGGGGAGCACGAGCTGATGAACTCCCGCGCGTCGGACGGGTTGGGACCACCCCCGCATACGCGGGGAGCACTCTACGGCGTCCGCGGCCGTGACGACCTTGACGGGACCACCCCCGCATACGCGGGGAGCACACGTCCAGGTGATCGCGGGTCTTCCCGTCCTCGGGACCACCCCCGCATACGCGGGGAGCACTGGAGGTCACTCCGGCCGGGCTGGTGACCACGGGGACCACCCCCGCATACGCGGGGAGCACAGGGCGCGACCTGCGGGTTTAGGCGGCGGGCTGACGGGTTTTACTTACTTCTGCAGAATTCGACATAAGGTGCAGTTGCCTCAAATCGCCCCGTCTTCCCAGCGTTCCGTCTGTTCCAGCATCGTCCATTCCCAACTGCCCCCTTCCGCTGAGCCGAAGCGGACTGAGCCGCAGCTCTGGCAGCGGAACCCGCCTCTCGAAGCCTACGAGGTTGAGTTGGGGGCCGCAGCCGTACGGCGCGTCCAGCGGGCAGTGATGCTCGCCGTCTCGCTTCGTCGTGAGTGACGCCAAGTCCTCTGGCTGGCGGCTCGGCCGCCGTGCTCACGGCTCGCGTCGGCCATCGGTGACGATGGCGGTGGAGCGAGGAACCCGGGTGAAGCGGATGTTGCTGAAGGCAGCGCCTGCCTCCTCTCCCGACCGGGAGTTCTCGACCGTGATCGCGGCCCAGTATGGCCGAGGCCGCGTGTCCGCGTACCCGGTTCCGGCTGTTCCAGGCCGCAAGACAGGGCCGCGATATCCGGCCCCGGACAGCCACCAGGGACGAGCCAGCACGTACAACTGACACCCTCCCAATCCCCCGATCACCCCACACGAGGCGGCCAGCCTCCGCTCAGTACCGCACCCCGATGCGGCGCCAGCGGCGCCCGCTGGTGCCGGGTTCGGTGGGCCGGGCCGCGACCCGGCTGCGGTAGATGATGTAGGGCCGCCACAGGTACCACAGCGGATAGCTCCAGGCGTGCACCAGCCGGGTGAAGGGCCAGACGGCGAGGATGGCCCAGGCGGCGGTGGCGTGGATCTGGTAGATCAGCGGCGCGTGTGCGATGGCCGCGACGTCCGGGCTGCCGGAGAACAGCCCCCGGAACCACAGCGCGACGCTCATCCGGTAGTCGTAGCCGGCGCCGAGCAGGTTGATGCCGATGGTCGGGATGATGCCCAGCACGATGACGACCAGCAGCAGGAGCAGGGCGAGCCAGTCGACGGGGCTGGTGGTGGCGCGCACCCTGGGTACGGCGGTGCGGCGGAAGGCGAGGATCACCACTCCGGCGATCACACCGAGGGCGGCGATGGTGCCGGCCACGGAGGAGAACCACCGGTAGGCGTTCTCCGGCACTCCCATCCAGCGGGTGAACGACTCGGGGATGAGGATGCCCAGGACGTGCCCGGCGATGGCGGCGAAGGTGCCGTAGTGGAACAGCGGTCCGCCCCACTTGAGCAGCGGTCCCTCCTGCAGCTGGGTGGAGCGGCTGGTCCAGCCGAACTGGTCGTACCGCCAGCGCCAGACGTGGCCGACGACGAAGGTCAGGAGGGCGAGGTAGGGCAGGATGACCCACCACCACAGGTCCCAGGAGCTCATCGGCTTTCCCCAGTCAGATGCGCGGGTGAGGAGAGGAAGTCGGGCGGGGCGAAGGGCTCGGTGAGCGCGGAGCTGAAGGGCGGCGCGAACGGTTCGAGCCCCACCTGTTCCTCCGGCGGCCCTTCGGCGGCCAGTCTGCGCAACTTCTCCCGTTGGCGCGGCCCGAGTTCGGGCAGACCGGCGCAGACGGTGTCCAGTACGGCGGCGTAGGGGACGGCGGTCTCCTTGCCGGTCTCGTGCAGCGCCCGCCGCAGCAGTTCCAGGCCGGAGCGGCACTGCATGAGTACTCGTCGGCCGGGTGCGGGGGCCACGGAGGCGAACTCCAGCATGAGCGGCAGGTAGTCCGGCAGTTCCCGCTCCGGCGGTGGGTGGCCGGCCTGCCGGTAGGCGTGCTTGAGCGCCAGCAGCGCCATGCCGCGGGCCCGGGTGTCACCGTGCCGGTAGTAGGTCAGGTGCAGTGAGCGGCGCCGGGTGTGGTCGAAGGTGGCGACGTACGCTTGGGCCGCCGCACCGGGCGACAGGTCGCTGAGCCGTTCGGTGGCGGTGGCGAGCCGCTGGCGGTCGGCGCCGCGCCGGACGGCCGGCAGTGCGGCGGTCACGTCGCCGAGCAGGGCCGGGGTCCGCTCGTCCGGGTAGCGCAGGAGTACCGAGCAGATCCGGTGCAGTAGCGGGGCGTCGGCGGGGATCCGCCCGAGCAGCCGGCTCACCGCCCCGGCTCCCCGCCGAAGAGGCCGGGGGCGGGCCCGGAGCCGTCCCAGCCGAGGAGGTTGAAGCGGACCTGGCCGTCGCTGTCGCGGAAGTGGCTGCCGCCCTCGGTCGTGGTCGGCCGGGAGGAGGCGGACAGCCCTGGCAGTTTCGGCGGCGGTGCGCCGAGCGCGTCCACCAGGTGGGCGGCCTGGTCGGCGGCCCCGCCCGGGCGGTCCAGCGAGCAGTGTTGGGCCATCAACGCCCCGGAGCCCTCGGCGTGCACTTTCGGGATGACGTAGCGGTCCTCGTACTTGGCGATGGCCAGCAGCCGGTAGAGGTCCTCCAGCTGTTCCGCGTCGGCGCCGACCGTCTCCAGCAGGTGTTCGTCGACCGGGTCGCCGAGTTGCCGGCCGCGCATGTGGGTGCGCATCGCGGTCAGTTTGCGGAGCACGTTCTCCACCACGGCGGTGTCCCCGGCGGTGAAGAGGTTGGCGAGGTACTCCATCGGGATCCGCAACGACTCGATGGCGGCGAAGACGCGGTCGGGGTCCCCGTCTCCGTAGCCGGCGGCCTGGACGGCGTCGGTGACCGGGGAGAGCGGGGGCACGTACCAGACCATCGGCATGGTGCGGTACTCCGGGTGGAGCGGCAGCGCCACCCGGTGGTCTTTGATCAGCGCGTACACCGGTGAGCGCTGGGCGGCCTGGATCCAGTCGTGGGCGATCCCGTCGCGTTCGGCCGCGGCGAGCACCTCGGGGTCGTGCGGGTCGAGGAAGACGGACAGCTGCGCCTCGTAGAGGTCCCGGTCGTCGGCGACGGAGGCCGCGGCGAGGACGGCGTCGGAGTCGTAGAGCATCACGCCGAGGTGGCGGAGCCGGCCGACGCAGGTCTCGGAGCAGATGGTGGGCTGCCCGGCCTCGATCCGCGGGTAGCAGAAGGTGCACTTCTCGGCCTTGCCGGTGCGGTGGTTGAAGTAGACCTTCTTGTAGGGGCAGCCGGAGACGCAGAACCGCCAGCCGCGGCAGCGGTCCTGGTCGACCAGGACGATGCCGTCCTCCTCCCGCTTGTACATCGCGCCCGAGGGGCAGGAGGCGACGCAGGACGGGTTGAGGCAGTGCTCGCAGATCCGCGGGAGGTAGAACATGAACGCCTCCTCGAACTCCATCCGCACCCGTTCGGAGAGGTTCTCCAGGTTCGGGTCCTCGGCGGCGTGCTCGGCGGATCCGGCCAGGTCGTCGTCCCAGTTGGGGCCGGTGCTGGGGGTCAGGTTCAGGCCGGTGAGCTGCGACTTGGCGCGGGCGCTGGGGAAGGAGTCGGAGAGCGGGGCGGTGGTGAGCTTCTCGTAGTCGTAGGTCCACGGCTCGTAGAAGTCGTCCAGCGCCGGCAGCTCGGGGTTGTAGAAGATGGTGGCGAGTTTGCGGATCCGGCCGCCGGCCCGCAGGGTGAGCTTGCCGCGCCGGTTGAGTTTCCAGCCGCCCTTCCACCTCTCCTGGTCCTCGTAGCGGTGGGGGTAGCCGGTGCCCGGTTTGGTCTCGACGTTGTTGAACCACATGTACTCGGCGCCGGGGCGGTTGGTCCAGGTCTGTTTGCAGGTCACCGAGCAGGTGTGGCAGCCGATGCACTTGTCGAGGTTCATCACCATCGCGACCTGCGCCATGACCCTGCCGACGGCCGGCTTGCCGCGCGCCATCAGAACTCCACCTCCTGGGCGCGCCGTCGGATGACGGTGATCTCGTCGCGCTGGTTCCCGGTCGGGCCGATGTAGTTGAAGCCGTAGGAGAACTGCGCGTAGCCGCCGATGAAATGGGTCGGCTTGATCATCAGCCGGGTGAGGGAGTTGTCGCCGCCGCCGTGCAGGCCGGAGGTCTCGGTGCGCGGCACGTTCAGGTGGCGGTCGAGGGTGTGGTACATGAAGACGGTGCCTTCCGGCATCCGGTGGGTGACCACCGCCCGGCAGGCCACCACGCCGTTGCGGTTGTAGGCCTCGATCCAGTCGTTGTCGGCCGCGCCGATCCGCTCCGCGTCCAGCGGGCTCATCCAGATCACCGGGCCGCCGCGGAAGAGCGTCATCATGTGCAGGTTCTCTTGGTACTCGGAGTGGATGGACCACTTGGAGTGCGGGGTGAGGTAGCGGACGACGAGCTGGGGCCGGCCGTCGGCGGCCCGGGTCGGGTCGCCGAAGTGGGCGGTCATGTTCAGCGGCGGGCGGTAGGTGGGCAGTTGTTCGCCGAACTCGGCCATCCAGTCGTGGTCGAGGTAGAAGTGCTGGCGGCCGGTGAGGGTGTGCCAGGGCTTGTGGTGCTCGACGTTGACGGTGAACGGCGAGTAGCGGCGGTCGCCGGACTCGGTGCCTGACCACTCCGCGGAGGTGATGACCGCCCGCGGCTGGGTCTGGGTGTCCTCGAAGGTGATCCGGTCGCCGGAGCGCTCCTCGGCGAGTGGGGCCAGCGGTACGCCGGTCTGTCTCTCCAGCGACCTGAACGACTCCACGGCCAGCCTGCCGTTGGTGGTGCCGGAGAGCGCCAGGATCGCCTGGCAGAACTGGTCGTCGCGGGCGATGGACGGACGGCCGTCGGCCACCCCGCCGCGGACCGCTCCGTTGCTCCGGCGCAGCCGGTCCAGCTCCGCGCCGGGCAGCCAGGTGACGCCCTTGGTGCTGGTGCCGAGGGTGTCCAGCAGCGGTCCGACGGCGCCCAGTTTCTCGGCGACCGCGGCGTAGTCCCGCTCGATGACGACCAGCTTCGGCATGGTCTTCCCGGGCACGGGCTCGCACTCGCCGGCCTTCCAGTCCCGCACCCTGCCGTGCGGCTGGGCGAGTTCGTCGGGGGTGTCGTGGGCCAGCGGTGCGGCGATCACGTCCCGGCGCACCCCGAGGTGGGTGGCGGCCAGTCGGGAGAACTCGGCGGCGACGGTGTGGAAGACGTCGAAGTCGGTGCGGGTCTCCCAGGGGGGCGCGATCGCCGGGGTGAAGGCGTGCACGAAGGGGTGCATGTCGGTGGAGGAGAGGTCGTACTTCTCGTACCAGGTGGCCGCGGGCAGCACCACGTCGGAGAAGAGGCAGGTGCTGGTCATCCGGAAGTCGACGGCGACCGACAGGTCGAGCTTGCCGACGGGCGCCTGGTCGCGCCAGACGACCTCGGTGGGGCGCAGCCCGGGTGGGGTCTCGGTGGCGGTGACCGCGTCGTCGGTGCCGAGCAGGTGGCGCAGCAGGTACTCGTGGCCCTTCATCGAGGAGGCGAAGAGGTTGGCCCGCCAGATGGTGAGCACCCGGGGGAAGTTGGCCGGGTCGTCCGGGTCCTCGGCGGCGAACCGGAGGCGGCCCGCCTTGAGCTCCTCGACGATGTGCTCGGGGACGTCCTTGCCGGCTCGTTCCGCCTCGTCGCACAGGTCCAGCGGGTTGCGGTCGAAGGCGGGGTGGGAGGGCATCCAGCCCAGCCGGGCGGCCAGCGCGTTGCAGTCCGGCAGGGTGCGTCCGGCTGTCCGGCCGGGGCCGAGCGGGCTGGCCAGGGTGTCGGCGCCGAACGCCTCGTACCGCCACTGGTCGGTGGCCAGCCACCACAGCGGGGTGCCGACCATATGGCGGGTGGGGCGCTGCCAGTCCAGGCCGAAGGCGAGGTGGAACCATCCGGTCAGCGGCCGGACCTTCTCCTGGCCGACGTAGTGCGCCCAGCCGCCGCCGTTCACCCCCTGGCTGCCGGTGAGCATCAGCAGGGAGAGGAAGGTGCGGTAGATCTGGTCCGAGTGGAACCAGTGGTTGGTGCCGGCCCCCATGGCGATCATCGAGCGGCCTCGGGTCCGCTCGGCGTTGCGGGCGAACTCGCGGGCCACTCGGGCGACGACTCCGGCCCGCACCGAGGTGATGGGCTCCTGCCAGGCGGGGGTGTAGGGCTGGTCGGGGTCGTCGTAGCCGGTGGGCCAGTCGCCCGGCAGGCCGTCGCGGGCCACCCCGTACTGGGCGAGGACGAGGTCGAGCACGGTGGTGACCAGCTGGCCGTCGATCCGGGTGGCCGGTACCCCGCGGCGCAGCACCCCGCCGGACTCGGTGGCGCCGGAGCGTTCCGCTCCGGGACGGCCGGGGCCGGTGTCGAACCGGGGCAGGTCGACCGGCACCGCGGTCGCCTCCGGTCGGGCGTGCAGGGAGAGCAGCGGGTCGACGTCGCCGAGCCGGAGGTTCCAGTGGCCCTGGCCGGAGGGCGTCCAGCGGAAGCCGATCGAGCCGCCGGGGACGACCGGGCGGCCGGTGCGGGCGTCCAGCAGCACGGTCTTGAAGTCGGCGGCCTCCTGCCCGTCGGTGCTCTGCGCACCGGCCGCACCCGGGGCGAGGTCGGCGGCGGTGAGGAACTTCTCCGGTACGTGGGCGCCCTCCCGCTCGGTCAGCCGGACGAGGAAGGGGAGGTCGGTGTAGGTCTTGGCGTACTCGGTGAAGTAGGGCACCTGCCGGTCGCGGTAGAACTCGGTGAGGATCACGTGGCCCATCGCCATCGCCAGCGCCCCGTCGGTGCCGGGTGCGGCGGCCAGCCAGTCGTCGGCGAACTTCGTGTGGTCGCTGAAGTCGGGGGAGACCACGACGACCTTCTGCCCCCGGTAGCGGGCCTCGGTCATGAAGTGCGCGTCCGGGGTGCGGGTGATCGGCAGGTTGGTGCCCCAGACGATCAGGTAGCCGGCGTTCCACCAGTCGCCGGACTCCGGCACGTCGGTCTGGTCGCCGAAGACCTGGGGGGAGGCCATCGGCAGGTCGGCGTACCAGTCGTAGAACGATGAGATGGTCCCGCCGATCATCGACAGGAAGCGGGTGCCGATCGCGTACGAGGTCATCGACATCGCCGGGATCGGGGAGAAGCCGACGATCCGGTCGGGGCCGTGGCGTTTCACGGTGTGCACGTGGGCCGCGGCGACGAGCTCGGCCACCTCGGGCCAGCCGCACCGCACGAAACCGCCCTTGCCGCGCACCCGCTTGTACCGGGCGGACCGCTCCGGGTCGGCCGTGAGCCACTCCCAGGCCGCCACCGGGTCGTCGGTGCGCTCCTTCGCCTCCCGCCACAGTTCGAGGAGCGGGCGGCGCACGTACGGGTAGCGGATCCGGGTGGGCGAGTAGGTGTACCAGGAGAAGGAGGCGCCGCGCGGGCAGCCCCGGGGCTCGTACTCGGGGGAGTCGGGCCCCACCGAGGGGTAGTCGGTGGCCTGGGTCTCCCAGGTGATCAGGCCGTCCTTGACGTACACCTTCCACGAGCAGGAGCCGGTGCAGTTGACGCCGTGTGTGGAGCGGACCTCGCGGTCGTGGCGCCAGCGCTCCCGGTAGAACTCCTCCGCCTGCCGGCCGCCTTTCCGGTGCAGCACCCGGCGGTCGGCGGACTGCTCGCCGGGGAAGAAGAACTGTGCCGAGCGCATCAGCCGCTCGACCGCGGCATCGGAGCGGTCCGTGCTCACTCCGCCCACCTCGCGCACCTCTTCCGCTCGGCCTTCCGCCTCCGGTTCCGCCCTGTCCCCGACGGCGGCCGCCAGCGGCTCCGCGGGTGTCTGCCCGAAGTCTCACCCCTGCTCCGGCGCCCCGGACGCAGACCCGCTGCGGGAGGCACCGTCTGCCTCGGCCGGAACACGAACGGCTCATTCCGCGACGCGCGGCCCGCTGCGGCGGGTCCGGCCGCCGGCCCGGTCGTCGGGGTCCGGGCGGCTCCGCCCGCGGCTGCCCGCGGCGACGTTCAGTGATAGGAGATAAGAGGCAAAGATACCCAGAAGGGACATGTGTCATGGGGAAGGTCGCCATCAACGGGCTCGGGCGCATCGGCCGAGCGGCGCTGAAGATCCTGCTGGACACCGACGGTGTCGAGGTCGCCGCGGTCAACGATCTCGTCCCGGTGGACAACCTCGCCTACCTCATGGCCTACGACAGCGTCTACGGCCGCTACTCCAAACCGGTCGCCGCGGTCGGCGACGCGCTCGTCGTCGACGGGCGGAACATCCCCGTCTACAGCAGGAAGGACCCGGCCGAGCTGCCGTGGGGCGACCTCGGCGTCGACCTCGTCCTGGAGTGCACCGGGATCTTCACCCGCGAGGACGATCTGAAGCGCCACCTCAGCGCCGGCGCCCGCTTCGTCATCCTCTCCGCGCCGGCGAAGACGGAGAAGGTGGCCACCGTGGTGCACGGCGTGAACCAGAGCCCCGAGGAGCAGCGGATCGTCTCCTGCGCGAGCTGCACCACCAACTGCATCACCCCGGTGGTGGAGGTGGTGGAACGACGCATCGGGGTGGAGCGGGCCATCATGTCCACCGTCCACGCCTACACCTCCAGCCAGCACCTCATCGACGGTCCGAGCAAGGACTTCCGGCGAGGCCGGGCCGGGGCGGTCAACATGCTCCCGGCCAGTACGGGGGCCGCGCTCGCCACCACCAAGGCGCTGCCTCAGCTGGCCGGGCGGTTCGACGGCGTCGCCATCCGGGTGCCGATCCCGGTCGGATCGATCGCGGACGTCGTGCTGGTCACCTCCCGCTCCACCACCGCCGAGGAGGTCAACGACATCTTCCGCGAGGAGGCGGCGAGCGACCGCTACCGCGGCATCCTCGGCGTCTCCGAGGTGCCCATCGTCTCCACCGACATCGCCGGCGACCCCCGGGCCTCGATCGTGGACGCCGCCATGACCCGGGTGGTCGACGGCACCCTGCTCAAGATCATGAGCTGGTACGACAACGAATGGGGCTTCACCCAGCAGATGGTCCGCGAGGCGGTCTCCGTGCTGGGGGCGCACCGTGCCGGCTGAACCGGGGCCGCGCCGGGCGAGCAGCGAGGAGGCCGAGCCGCGATGAAGGTCAAGGAGATCATGACCGCCCCCGTCGTCACCGTGGCGGAGGACGCCTCCCCACCGGACGTCGCCGCCGTGCTGCACGGCCGGCGGATCAGCGCCGTCCCGGTGATCGACGACACCGGCGCCGTCGTCGGGGTGGTCAGCGAGTACGACCTGCTGTCCCGCTCGGGCAGCACCGCCGCGGCCATCATGACCTCCGCGGTCATCAGCGTCACCGAGGACACCGACGTCGACGAGGTGCGCCACCTGCTCGTCGACCGGCGCATCCGCCGCGTCCCGGTGCTCTCCGGCCGGGCCCTGGTCGGCATCGTCAGCCGCTCCGACGTCATGGCGCTGCTCACCACCGAGTGGGCCTGCGGCGTCTGCGGCGAGGTGACCCGCGGTCAACAGCCCCCCGCGCACTGCCCCAAGTGCCATGCCGGAGCCGACCGGTTCGCCCGTCAGGAACCCCCACCGGGCAGCTGACATCCCCGCCGTCACGCAGGAGGTATCCGACGATGGCCCCGAGCACGCCCGGCCACCACGAGACGCAGCCCCCCGACCTCGCCGCGGAGGACCCCGAGGCGCTGCGCGACTACTACCGGCAGATGGCGCTGATCCGGGCCTTCGAACTGCGCTCCGCCGAGATGTACACCCGGGCGAAGATCGGCGGCTACTGCCACCTCAACCTCGGCGAAGAGGCGACCGTGGTCGGGCTGATGGCCGCGCTGCGCTCCACCGACTACCTGTTCACCACCTACCGGGAACACGGCTACGCGCTCGCCCGCGGGACCGAACCCGGCCGGGTGATGGCGGAACTGTTCGGCCGCCGGACGGGCATGTCCGGCGGACTGGGCGGCTCCATGCACCTGTTCGACGACAGCCTGCGGCTGCTCGGCGGCTACGGCGTCGTGGGCGGCCAGATGCCACCCGCCACCGGCGCGGCCCTGGCGATCTCCTACCGCGGCGAGGCGGGGCCGGACAGCGAGGCGGTGATGTGCCTGCTGGGCGACGGCACCACCAACATCGGGGCGTTCCACGAAACGCTGAACCTCGCCGCCGTATGGGGCCTGCCCATCCTCTACGTCATCGTCAACAACCAGCTCGGCATGGGCACCACGGTCGAAGCGGCCTCCGGTGAGCCGGAGCTGTTCCGCCGCGGCTGCTCCTACCGCATCCCCGGGGAGCGCGTCGACGGGGACGATGTGCTCACCGTCCGCGAGGCGGCCAGCTCGGCGCTGGAGCTGGCCCGCACCCAGCACCGGCCCGTGCTGCTGGAGACCATCAGCTACCGGCTGCGCGGGCACTCGGTCGTCGACCCCGCCCGCTACCGCTCCGCCGAGGAGACCCGGCAGCTGCGGGAGAAGGACCCGCTGCCCGCCTACCGGGCCAGGCTCATCGACGCCGGGGTGCTCAGCGAGGAGACGGCCCAGCGGATCGACGACCAGGCCGACCGGGTGGTGACCGAGGCCGTCGACTTCGCCGACAACAGCCCGCCACCGTCCACCGAGACCCTCTTCGACCACATGTACGCCACCGAGGTCGCCAACATCCACACCGGGCTGCCCGGCGACCCGGTGCTGACCGAACGGCAGCTCGCCGGTGACCGCGGCGCGACCGGGGCAAGCGGCGGCGGCCGCAACACCGGCGAACGGGGAGGGAGCTGACCGTGGCCGAGAACCTCAGCTACCGGCAGGCGCTGCACGACACGCTGCGCGAGGAGATGCTCCGGGACGAGGACGTCCTCCTCATCGGCGAGGAGATCGGCGTCTTCGAGGGCTCGTACAAGATCACGGCCGGCCTGCTGGACGAGTTCGGGCCGCGCCGGGTGCGGGACACGCCCATCTGCGAGGAGGGCTTCGTCGGCGCCGCGGTCGGAGCGGCCATGCTCGGCCTGCGGCCCGTCGTGGAGATCATGACGATCAACTTCAGCCTGCTCGCCATCGACCAGATCATCAACTGCGCCGCCAAGATGCGCGGCATGTTCGGCGGCCAGACCTCCGTGCCCATGGTGATCCGCACCCCGGGCGGCGGCGGCCAGCAACTCGCCGCCACCCACTCGCAGAACTTCGAGGTCTTCTACGCGCACGTGCCCGGCCTGAAGGTGGTCGCCCCCTCCACCCCCGCCGACGCCAAGGGCCTGCTGGTCAGCGCGGTGCGCGACGACGACCCGGTGATCTTCCTGGAGAACCTGTCGCTCTACAACACGAAGGGGGAGGTGCCCGACGGCGAACACACCGTGCCCATCGGCACCGCCGCCGTCACCAAGGAGGGCACCGACCTCACCATCGTCGCCTACTCCCGGGCCGCCGCCGTCGCCCTGGACGTCGCCCGCAGACTGGAGGAGGAGGGCGTCCAGGCCGAGGTGATCGATCTGCGCAGCCTCCGCCCGCTCGACCGCCGGACGGTGTGCGCCTCGGTGCGCAAGACCAGTCGTGCGATCGTCCTGGAGGACGACTGGCTCAGCTACGGCGTCGGCGCCGAGATCGCGGCCACCATCCAGGAGGGCGCCTTCGACTACCTGGACGCGCCGGTCCGCCGGGTCGCCGCCGCCGAGGTGCCCCTCCCGTACGCCAAACCGCTGGAGCTGGCCGCCCTGCCGGATGCCGACGCGCTGCTCCGAGTGGTCCGGGAGGTCCTGGAGGCCACCCGCTTCACGCCCCACTCCCATCCGTCCGGACCCGGTGAGGAAGCGTCATGACCGAGATCCAGATGCCCCGGCTGTCCGACACGATGGAGGAGGGCACGCTCAGCCGCTGGCTCAAACAGGAAGGCGACCAGATCCAGCGAGGCGACGTCATCGCCGAGATCGAGACCGACAAGGCGATGATGGAGCTGGAGGCCTACGACGATGGCCCGCTCACCCGCATCCTGGTGCAGGAGGGTGAGTCGGTGCCGATCGGCACCCCCGTCGCGATCGTCGGCGAGGAACCGGAGAGCGCACCGGCCGCCCCCGAAGCGGCACCGGAGCAGACCACGGAAGCCCCGGCTCCCAGCGCGGCGGAACGCCCCGAACAGCCCGCCCGGCCCTCCCCCGGCGGTCAGCCCGAGCGGGGCGAGCCGACACCGTCCGGCCGGGTGCCGACCTCCCCGCTCGCCCGACTCCTCGCCGGCCAGCACGGCATCGACATCGCCAACCTCACCGGCAGCGGACCCGGTGGACGCGTGGTGCGGGCCGACGTCGACGAGGCCATCGCCCAGCGCGGAGAGCGCCCCGGGCCCATCGAACCGCCCACCGCGCCGCGGCCCGCGGAAGCCGCCCCCGAGCCGGCCCGCGAAGCCCCGCGGCCGGAGGCCGCCGCCCCGGCCCCGGGGGCACGGGAGGAGCCGGAGTCCGAGGAGGTGCCGCTCAGCAACGTCCGCCGGATCACCGCGCAGCGACTGACCCAGAGCACCCAGCAGGCCCCGCACTTCTACCTGACCTCGGCCGTCGACGCCGAGCCGCTGCTCGCCTTCCGCGCCGAGATCAACCAGCGCCTCGGCGAGCAGGGGCCGCGGATCAGCGTCAACGACCTGATCGTCAAGGCCTGCGCCGTCGCGCTGCGCGCCCATCCGGAGGTGAACGCCTCCTGGGACGAGACCCGCATCCTGCGTCACCGGCGGGTGCACGTCGGGATCGCGGTGGCGCTCGACGACGGGCTGACCGTGCCCGTCGTCCACGACGCCGACCGCAAACCCCTCACCGCGATCGCCGAGGAAGCGCACACGCTGGCCGCCAAGGCCCGCTCCGGTCACCTGAGCCTGGACCAACTCAGCGGCGGCACCTTCACCGTCAGCAACCTCGGGCCGTACGGGATCGACCACTTCACCGCCGTCATCAACCCCCCGCAGGCCGCGATCCTCGCCGTCGGCGCGGCCCAGCCGAAGGCGGTGGTCCGCGAGGGCGGACTCGAGGCCGGCACCACCATGGCGCTGACCCTCTCCATCGACCACCGGGTGCTCGACGGAGCGTCCGGCGCCGCCTTCCTGGCCGACCTCGGGACGATCCTCGAAAACCCCCTGCGCATCGTCGTCTGACAGCCGGCGACGAAAAGGCCCGCGCGGCGCCGGCGGGCTCGGCGGCAGGCGCGACGAGACCTCCAGTGATGCGAGACACCGCCAAGCGACGAGAACCGGAGAGAGCCGTGAGCGACGACGTCTACCACCCCGTCACCCCTCAACTCGCCAACTGGCGGAAAGAACTCGCCCCCGAGATCCACCAGGCCTTCGACGACTTCGGCCACGCCGTCTTCGCCGACGGCGCGCTCACCCAGCAGACCAAGCAGCTGATCGCGGTGGCGGTGGCGCACGTGACCCAGTGCCCGTACTGCATCCAGGGGCACACCAAGCTCGCGGAGAGCAAGGGGGCGACCCCGCAGCAGATCATGGAGGCGATCTGGGTGGCCGCCGAGATGCGGGCCGGAGGCAGCTACGCGCACTCCATGCTCGCCCTGCACGCGCTGAAGGAGTCACCCAAGGCGCCGTGACCGCGCACCCGAGAGGCCGTCGTCGTGCGAGAGGCGGCGCTGCCGAGACAGCGCGGCCAGGCCGCGCTCCCGGGAACGTGGTCCCGTCCTGCCGAGATGCGGACGCCCCGGCTGCGGTTCACGGGCAGAATGGGGAGACTGTTCGCCCCGGTCGGGCCGCGTGCGATCCCGGCGTCACGCAGCACCTTGACAGCCTCAATCATTAGTACAAACATAATGAGCATGGAAACTGATCCGGGGCTCGTGCCTGAGGGAGAGACGCCCGTACCGCGTTACGCGCGCTCCTTGCAGACGATGCTGCTGCGCACCCAGCAGGCCGTCGCCCCGGAGTTCCGTGCGATCTTCGGTCAGTTCGGACTGACCCAGCCGCAGTGGCGGGTGATCCGGGTGCTCTGGGAGAAGGAAGGACAGAGCATCTCCGCCCTCGCCGAGGCCGCCCTGCTCGACCAGCCCGTCGTGGTGGGGGTCGTGGACCGGCTCCAGCGTAGCGGGCTGGTGCAGCGGCAGCGTTCGGAGACGGACCGCCGGCTGGTGCACGTGCTGCTCACGGAGAAGGGCAGGGCGCTGAAGGACGATGCGCTGCCCGCGGTGCGCGACGCGTACGAGCGACTGGGCACCGTCCTCACCGAGAAGGAGTGGGAGATGCTCTTCTCCCTGCTCGACAAGGTCGTGGACGGTGTCCACCAGGGTGACCAGGACGCGAGGTAGGACTGCCATGACCGGAGAGTCGCCGCGGGCGGTCACCCTCGCCGGCGCCAGGAGGCCCCGGCTCGGACGGACCATCAGGTTCAGGCGCGTCTTCTGACCCACTCCCTGCGGGAGGTGGGTCAGAAGGGGACTTCCGCGCCCCTGCCGTCTCACGGGTCCCTGCCTCGCGTCCGGCCTCCACCGGCCCTGCGCCGTAACCCTCCTCCCAGGAGAGCGCAGTCCTGCCCCGCGCAGGTCGGACGGTGCCTCTGCGGCAGCCGGGTGGGCTACCCGGCTGCTAGCGCCGTCCGAGAGGAAAAGCTGTGAACACCGCGATCGACCTCCGATTCGACCACGCAGAGCTCGCGGCACGTGACCGTGCCCGCATCATCCATCCCTTCCTGCCCACCGCCGTCGAGGACCGCGTGGTCATGGTCGAGGGCAGGGGCTGCCGTCTGACGGATGCCGAAGGCCGCTCCTACCTGGACGCCACCGGCGGACTGTGGCTGGCCCAGATCGGCCATGGGCGACCTGAGCCCGCTGAGGCGGCAGCCCGACAGATGCGGCAGCTGGAGTACTTCACCAGCTTCTGGGAGTTCTCCAACGACCGGGCGATCGAGCTGGCCGACCGACTGGCCCGGGTCTCCCCGGAGGGGCTCGACCACGTCTACTTCACCAGTGGCGGCTCCGAGGGCAACGACGCGGCGATCCGGATGGCCCGCCTGTACCACCACCGGCGCGGCGAGCCGAGCCGCACCTGGATCCTCGGCCGCCGCGCCGGATATCACGGGGTCGCCTACGGCGGAGGTACGGTCACCGGCCTCCCCATGAACCATGAGGGCTTCGGACCGGGACTGCCGGACGTCGAACATCTCACCCCACCGTGGCCCTACCGCGAAGAGCTGTACGGGGGCGAGGACTGCACCGACTTCTGCGTCCGCGAGCTGGAGGAGACCATCGAGCGGATCGGTGCGGAGAACATCGCCGCCTTCGTGGGCGAACCGGTCATGGGTGTCTCCGGCATGATCATCCCGCCGGAGGACTACTGGCCGCGGATCGCCGAGGTGTTGCAGCGCCACGGGATCCTGCTGGTCCTCGACGAGGTGGTGACCGCCTACGGGCGGATCGGCAGCTGGTTCGCCGCCGACCACTTCGGGGTCCGGCCGGACATCATCGTGACCGCCAAGGGCATCACCTCCGGCTACATACCGCTGGGCGCGGTGCTCGTCCGCGGTGAGGTGGCGGAGGTGCTCGGGAAGGAGAACGGTTTCCCGATCGGCTACACCTACAACGGGCACCCGGTCGCCTGCGCCGTGGCGCTGGCCAACCTCGACCTGATCGAACGCGAGGACCTGCTCTCCGCCGCTGTGAAGACCGGTGGTCTGCTCGGCGACCGGCTCCGGGAACTGGAGGAGTTGCCGGTCGTCGGCGAGGTGCGCCAGGTCGGCATGATGCTCGGCGTCGAGTTGGTCTCCGACCGGCGGAGCCGGGAACCGCTGCTGCCCCTGATCAGCCCCAAGCTGCCCGATGTCATCCGCCGGGAGACCGGAGTGATCGTCCGTGGTGGGCAGCACGCCCTCGTCCTCTCGCCGCCGCTCGTCCTCAGCCGGGACGAGGCGCTGGAGATCGCGGACGCTCTGCGTTCCGTGCTGGAGCGCGTCGGCCCTGACGGCTCGATCAGCCGCTGAACCGGTAGGCGGCGGTGCCGCCGGAGAGGGACCCATGTCTGCACGCTCCACTCGCCAAGTCCGGCGGGCCCCGGATCTGGTACTGGTCGGGGGGCGGGTGCTCACCGTGGACGCCGGCTTCTCGGTCGCCCAGGCGGTCGCCGTCAGCGACGGCCGGATCTCCGCCGTGGGTACCACGGCGGAGATCGCCGCACTGGCCGACGCCCGTACCGAGGTCGTCGACCTGCGGGGGCGGACCCTGCTGCCCGGCATCAACGACTCGCACATGCACCTCGCCTGGTGGGCCACCACGCGTCCGCCGTACCAACTCGATGTCAGCGACGCCGTGGTGGAGGGGTTGGACGACCTCACCCGGCTCGTGGCGGAGCAGGCTCAGCGTCTCGGCCCGGGGCAGTGGGTGATCGGCCGAGGCTGGAACACCTCCTGGATCAGGGAGTTCCACGGCACCGGGCGTGAACCCGACCGGCGGGACCTGGACCGGGTCAGCCCTGAGAACCCGGTCCTGCTGACCCACCGCTCCGGGCATTCCGCCTGGGCCAACAGCAGGGCCCTGGAACTGGCCGGTATCACCGCCGAGACCCCGGACCCACCCGGCGGCACGATCGTCCGGGACCCGGCGACCGGGCAGCCCACCGGGTGGCTGCTGGAGGGAGCCGAGGGGCTGGTCTCCCCGCTCGTCCCCGAACTGTCTCCCCCCGAGCGGACCAAGGCCGTCAGCGACGCGATGGCGGAACTCAACCGGCTCGGTGTCACCAGCGTCACCGACGCGATGGCGACCCCTGACATCACCGCCCTCTACACCGGGATGCACAACGCCGGTCTGCTCACCCTGCGGCTCAACCTGCTGCTGAACTGGACATCGACCGGCGGCCCGCGCAACCGCGCGGCCACCCTGGAAGAGGCGCTCCGGTATGTCGGAACCCCCTCCGGGTTCGGCGACGACTGGCTGCGAGTGGCGGGCTGCAAGCTCTTCGCCGACGGGGTGCCGCCGCTGCGCACGTCCTGGATGTCCCGGCCGTTCCCCGGGGGAGGCTGCGGCTCGCTGGTGACCGCCGGAGACGGCGGCGAGGAGCAGCACCGCGAACTGTCGGCGATGATCCGTCTGCTCCACCGCAACCGGTTCCGGGTCGGAGTGCACGCGACCGGGGACCGCGCCTGCGAGGCTGTGGCCAGGGCGTTCATGGCGGTGATGGATGAGGACCCGTGGCCCGGGGCGCGCCACCACATCATCCACGGCAGCCTGCTGTCAGCGCGCACCGCCCGGGAGCTCGCCCCCTACGGGGTGAGCGTGAGCACCAACTCGCTGATCAAGTGGCAGGCCACCGACGCCCTGGACCCCGTCTTCCCGGACGAGGAGACCGCCGGATACCACGTGGCCGTCCGGTCCTTGATCGACGCCGGGCTCCATGTCGCGGACAGCTCCGACGCACCGATCACCAGGCCCGACTGGCGCCAGGGGATCGAGACGCTCGTTCTCCGCCGGGCCCGGGGGTCCGGCCGGGTGAGTGGACCGGGGGAGCGGATCTCCAGGGAGCAGGCGATCCGGGCCTGGACCGTCGAGGGCGCCTATCAAGACGGCCTGGAACATGTGAAGGGGTCGATCGAGGTCGGCAAGTTCGCGGACTTCGCTCTGCTCGGCGAGGACATCCTGGGGGTGGACGCCGACGAGATCCATCGCATTCCCGTGGAGATGACGGTCGTGAACGGGCGGGTAGTACACACGATCTGACGAGGCACATCCGGAGTGGTGTGCTGCCTTCCGCGCCGGCTCTCCGAGGCCACCCGCGGCGGGACGTCGCCGTGATGCGCGGGTCCGCGGTGCCGCCGACCCGTGCCGGCTCAAGGAATCGGACGTGGAGCCCCGGCAAATCCGGAGCTTCGAGAGTCTTGACAGGCGCTGCTCTTGCAACAAGCATCATTGCGACAGAAATTAATAAGGTCGAAATTATTTGCCTGCTTTGGTGCCTGCCCGACATTGGCCGGTGCCGCAGTCCGATCATCCCTCCTCGATCCCCCGTCGGCCTGGCTCTCCAGGGAGAACACGATGGCTCAGAGATTCCGAGTTCCGGCAAGACCGCGACGCGCCGCCAGGTGTGTTGGCCTCCTGGTGGCCGTCAGCCTCCTGGCGGCCTGTGGAACGTCGCGTAGCGCAGAGTCCGCCTCGCCGGACGATCCGGTAAAGGTGAAGGTGGGGGTCGTCCCGGCCACCCCCGCCGCAGCGATCTATCTCGGTGAGGAGAAAGGTTTCTTCACCGATGCCGGTGTCGATCTGAAGACCTCTCCGGCGCAGACCGGTGCCGCGGTGGTGGCCTCGCTGCTGAACGGCGAGTTGGATTCCGGCTACATCTCCTCGGTGGTCGCGGTCCAGGCCATGGCGAAAGGCGTGCCGATCCAGTTCGCGGCCGGTGGCGACAGTGTGCCCACCGATCCGTCGCGGAAGATGTACGGCGGTGTCGTGGTGTCCGAGGACAGCCCGGTGCGCGCTCCCGAGGACCTCGCCGGGCGGACGGTCGCCGTCAACGCGCTCCAGGGCGTCGACCACCTCAGTGCGCTGGTAGCCGTCGACGAAGCGGGCGGCGATTCCGCGAAGGTGAAGTTCGTCGAGGTGCCCTATCCCGAGCAGGCCAGCGCCCTGCGCGCCGGCAGAGTCGACGCGATCATCGCCTCTGACCCCTTCTACAGCAAGGCCCTCAAGGAGGGCGGCCGTTCCGTCGGCGATCCCTTGGAGGCGTTGGGGCGGGGTGCCCTGATCTCTGGCTACGTCGTCACCAAGCAGTACGCGACGAAACACCCTGATGCCGTCGAGCGCTTCGCCGCGGCGATGAGCCGGTCGAGCAAGCACGCCAATAAGCACGCCGACGAAGTGCGTCGGACCATCCCGGCGTTCACCGAGATCCCGGAGGCGACCGTCGCCGAGATGGGCCTGCCCACCTTCGCGCCGAAGGTCGAGGTGAGGGCGGTGCAGACGGTCATCGACCTCATGGTCACGTACAAGTTCATCGACAAGCCGATCGACGCCCAGCAGGTCGTCGCGGGAGCTGGGTGAGGTGATGGCCGTTTCACCACGGGAAGGTGCATCGATCGCGACGTCACTGCGGGGGCGGAGGTACGTCGTGACCGGCGCTGCCTCCGGAATCGGGCAAGCGGCTGTGCAGGAGCTCAAGAGGCTGGGTGCCGCCGTCGCCAGTCTGGACCTGAACCGGCCGACGGTGCCCGTCGACCGACACATCAGGACCGATCTGGCGGATCCCGCCAGCATCGAGGCGGCGGTCAACGAGTTGGGAAGTGGCTGGGACGGACTGCTGAACATCGCGGGCGTCCCTGAAGGGGCCGCCCCGGAGACCGTCATCGCTGTCAACTTCCTGGGCCTGCGCGAACTCACGGAGTCCCTGCTGGGCGCGTTCAACCCGGGCGCCTCGGTCGTCAACGTGTCCTCGCTCGCGGACGCCAGGTGGCCGACCCGGGTGGACGAGGTCAAGGCGATCGTGGCGACGGGGTCCTTCGCGGAGGGGCTGAACTGGTTCAGGGCCAATCCGCCTGAGGGGGAGACCTACAACTTCTCCAAGGAAGCGGTCACGGTCTACACCATGAAGGGGGCCCTGGCTTACGTCTCCAGAGGGATCCGGGTCAACGGGGTCAGGCCAGGGCTCACCCGGACACCGCTCTTCGCGGAGTTCGAGCAGTCGATCGGTGAGGAACGGGCGGCCGGGCTGAGGTCGCTGGTCGGGCGGCACGCCGACCCGGAGGACATCGCTTCGGTGATCGTCTTCCTGGCGTCGCCGGAGTCCGGCTGGGTCAACGGACAACTGATCGCCGTCGACGGCGGCGTCTCCGCGGGCATAGCGGTCGGCGACATCCCGCTGCCAGGTCCCGGTTCCCCCCGTACGCACACCACGACGAGCCGCTGACGGGGGCCCTCGGGCCGGGGGCGGGGCGGGCCTTCCCCCAGCGAGGCGGCGGGAAAGTATGACGACGACCCGGTCGGTTTGTAGGAAATGCGTGATACTTTCCGCTCTACGGTCGTCCAGCGGAGTCCGAGGCTGATCCCCGTCGCCCGTTTCGGCTCGTCCGCCAACCGGTCCCGGCAGGCGCGGTCCGGCCCACCCAGAAGGTGCCGGGTCGCTATTGGGCCTATGCGGCCCCAGGGCGCAGGCCGCGCCGTTCCTTCATTCTGTGCCGGCTCGTGGCCGGTCTGCCTCCAGCCGTCGAGCCCGCGCGGAACCGGGGGCAAGCGGGTGCTGCCAATCCCTTGACAGCATGTTCATCCCTGCCTAATTATTTCGATGTAAATCTATAGCCTGAAAACTATTCTGCGGACACCCGTTCGGGCAGCGGCCCGTCGTTCCGTGTCCGGATTCCCACAGCCCGTTCGTCGGCCTGGCTCTCCAGGGAGAACACGATGGCTCACAGATTCCGAATTCCGGCAAGCCCGCGACGCGCCGCCGCCAGGTGTGTTGGCCTCCTGGTGGCCGTCAGCCTCCTGGCGGCCTGCGGATCGTCCCAGGGTGCGGAGCCCGCCTCGCCGGACGATCCGGTAAAGGTGAAGGTGGGGGTCGTCCCCGCTGCCCCTGCCGCCGCGATCTATCTCGGTGAGGAGAAAGGTTTCTTCACCGATGCCGGTGTCGATCTGAAGACCTCTCCGGCGCAGACCGGTGCCGCGGTGGTGGCCTCGCTGCTGAACGGCGAGTTGGACTCCGGCTACATCTCCTCGGTGGTCGCGGTCCAGGCCATGGTCAAGGGCGTGCCGATCCAGTTCGCGGCCGGTGGCGACAGTGTGCCCACCGATCCCTCCCGGAGGATGTACGGCGGTGTCGTGGTGCGCGAGGACAGCCCGGTGCGCGCTCCCGAGGACCTCGCCGGGCGGACGGTCGCCGTCAACGCCCTCCAGGGCGTCGACCACCTCGCGGCGCTGGCCATGGTCGACAAGGCGGGCGGCGATTCCGCGAAGGTGAAGTTCGTCGAGGTGCCCTATCCCGAGCAGGCCAGCGCCCTGCGCGCCGGAAGAGTCGACGCGGTCGCCGGCACCGACCCCTTCTACAGCCAGGCGCTCAAGCAGGGCGGCCGTTCCGTCGGCAAGCTGCTGGAGGCCCTGGGGCCGGGCGCGCTGGTCTCCGGGTACGTCGTCACCAAGCAGTACGCGGCGAAACACCAGGAAGAAGTGAAGCGGTTCGCCGAAGGGATGAGCCAGTCGAGCTCGCACGCCATGGACCACGACGGCCAGGTGCGCAAGGCCATCCAGGCCCACACGGAGATCCCGGCCGACATCGTCGCGGGGATGAACCTGCCCACCTTCGAGCCGAAGCTCGACACCGAGGCGGTGCAGACGGTCATCGACCTCATGGTCACGTACAAGTTCATCGACGAGCCGATCGACGCCCAGCAGGCCGTCGCGGGGGCAGGCCGATGACGGGACTCGCCACACGCCGGCCGCCCGCCGGTCCGCCCGCGGTCGGCGGCACCGCCGACGGCGCGTCCGCCGTCCGAGAACCGGCCGTCCGCGCACCCCGGCGCCCTCTCGGCGGGAGACTGCTGCCGGTGGCTGTGGTCGTCGGATGCCTCCTGCTCGAAGAGGTGCTGGTACGCACCGGGGTCCTGGCCGCAGAGGACTTCCCGCCAGCGTCGGAGGTGCTCCGCGTGGTGGTCCAGCAGCTCGTCGGCGGTGAGTTGTGGTCCCCGATCGGCCGCACCCTGGGGAGCGCCGTACTCGGCCTGGGCATCGCCGCCGCCTGCGCGGTGCCGCTCGGAATCCTGCTCGGCAGCAACAAGGTGCTCTACCACGGCACCCGGTTCCTCGTGGAGTTCCTCCGGCCGATCCCGCCGGTCACGATCATCCCGCTGGCGATCCTGCTCTTCGGCACCAGTCTGGAGATGAAGCTGCTGATCATCGTCTTCGGCTGTGTCTGGCCGCTGCTCATCCAGACGTACTACGGCGTACGGGATGTCGACCCGGTGCTGGCGGACGCCGCCCGCGCCTACCGGTTCGGCCCGCTCCAGCGGTTCTGGCAGCTCGTCCTGCCCACCGCCCTGCCGTACGTCATGACCGGGCTGCGGCTGGCGGCCAACTTCGCCGTCGGCCTGTCGATCGTCTCGGAGCTCATCGGCGGTGCCCCGGGCCTCGGGCAGACCATCTACCAGGCCCAGCTGGCAGGCCAACGGCCGCTCATGTACGCCGTCGTGGTGCTGGCCGCTGCCCTGGGCATGGTCATCGAGGGCACCTTCCGGCAGGTCGAGCGGCGGCTGCTGCACTGGCACGAGACACAACGCCCGGCGGTGGTGTGAATGAACCGGCGACTCACCCGCTTGACTCTGGAGATCTCCGTCCCGCTCGCCCTGCTCGCGCTGTGGTGGGTGCTCTCCGAGGGAAGCCAGTCGATCTTCTATCCGCCGCTGGCAGCGATCACCGAGGCGTTCCGGGACGACTGGCTCTTCGCCAGGGTCGGCAGCGACCTGGCGCCCAGTCTGATCCGGCTGGGCATCGGCTACGGCGTCGCCAGCCTGCTGGGCATCGCCGCCGGCCTGGCGCTCGGCAGAATCGCTCTCCTGGGGCGGGCGTTCGGCCCCCTGCTCGAGTTCTTCCGCTTCATACCGCCTCCGGTCACCGCGCCGATCTTCATCGTGATCTGGGGCATCGGTGACCTCACCAAGGTCTTCTTCATCATCTTCGGCGTCGTCTGGTCGGTGCTCATGAACACCATGGACGGTGCGAGAAGCGTCGACCGCATGCAGCTGGAGGTGGCGAAGGTCTTCCACTTCCCCGCCTGGCGCCGGCTGCTGCACGTGATCCTGCCCGCCAGCCTGCCGCGGATCTTCGTGGGGCTGCGCAACGGGCTCGCCGTCGGCGTCGTCGTGATGGCCGTGGGGGAGATGGTCGGTTCCACGAACGGCATCGGCTACCAGGTCCTCGACGCCCAGCGCTCGTTCGAGATACCGGCCATGTGGGCCAGCATGTTCATGCTGGGCATCGTCGGCTACCTGCTCAACGCCGCCTTCCTCTTCATCGAGCGGCGAGCGCTCTTCTGGTACACCGGCGCCCGTGAGGCGGCCGAGGACGGCGGCAACCGCCGCGCGAACGCCGGTAAGACCGGCGGAAGGAGTACGACCTCATGAACGCCTCGACTCCCGCGGAGGCCCCCGGCGTGACCGGCGACCCGCACGCCGCCTCCGGCGAGAACCGCCCACAGGGCACGCTGACCGTCCGCGACCTGGCCAAGACCTACGGAACCGGGCCGGCGGCGGTCCACGCGATCGACAGCCTGAGCTTCGACGTGCGACCGGGCGAGTTCGTCTGCATCGTCGGTCCGTCCGGCGTTGGCAAGAGCACGCTGCTCAAGTGCCTGTCCGGCCTGCTGGCGCCGACGAGCGGTGAGGCTCGCCTGGACGGGCGGCCGATCGCCGGACGGCCCCCCGAGGGGCTGTCGTTCGTCTTCCAGGACTACACCCGCTCGCTCTTTCCCTGGTTCCCCCTCAGGAAGAACGTCGCGCTGCCCCTGCGCAACAAGGGCGTCAGCCGTGCCGAGGCCGACCAGCGGGCCCAGGAGGCCCTCGCCGCGGTCGGTCTCGGCGACCGGACGGGCCGCTACCCGTGGCAGCTTTCGGGCGGGATGCAGCAGCGGGTGGCCATCGCCCGCGGGCTGGCCTACGAACCAGAGCTGCTCCTCATGGACGAGCCCTTCGCCTCGGTGGACGCGCAGACCCGGGCGGAGCTGGAGGACCTCACGCTGGAGGTGCAGCGCAGGTTCGGCATCACCGTTCTGCTGGTCACCCACGACATCGACGAGGCGATCTACCTCGCGGACCGGGTGGTGGTGCTGGGCGGGCCGCCGTGTGTCCTCCAGGAGGTCGTCGAGGTCGACCTGCCGCGGCCGCGGGACCAGATCGCCACGAAGTCACTGGCCAGGTTCGCCGAACTGCGCGGCCACGTGACACGGCTCATCAAGGGGGAGTAACCGCCGGCGCGGCACCGCCGGGGAACGGGACCGGACACGCGGCGCGTCGAGTCCGGTCCCGGCACCCCTGGCCAGGGCGGGAGGCCTTGACGGGGACACCTCTCGGGGTAATCATTAATATATTAATCATGACGATGCTAATGGAGAGGTGGGACAGATGCCTCGCAACATCCTGCTCATCACCACGGACCAGCAGCGTTACGACGCTCTCGGATGCAACGGAGGCACGCTCGCCCGCACGCCCGTCGTCGACGAGCTCTCCTCGAAGGGGCTGACCTTCCGCCGCGCCTACAACCAGAGCACCGTCTGCATGCCGGCCCGGTCCACGATCCTGACCGGCCAGTACACGCGAACCCACGGAGTCTGGGCCAACGGTGTGCCGCTGCCCGCCGACGCGCCCTCGGTCGCGGGCTACCTGGCGCAGAAGGCCGGTTACCGGACCGCACTGATCGGCAAGGCCCACTTCGAACCCAACCACGACGACACGGCCAACGAGTGGGAGGAGAACGCCCGGGCCGTCCGCGGTGAGACCGGGCCGTGGCGCGGGTTCGACCACTCCCTGCAGGCCAGCCACGGGCCGTCGGCCGGCTTCGAGCCCATGCTCGGGCACTACGGCTACTGGCTGGCCCGGGAGCACCCGGAGTACCTGGCCGGCTTCCCCGCCACCATGACCGGTGCCCCCGGCGGCGACACCGGAGCCCCCGAAGCCCGGTACAACCCGATCCCGCGCGAGCTGTACCACACCGACTGGCTCGCCGACCGGGCCATCGACTACCTCGACGGCCTGGGCGCGGATGAGCACTGGTTCCTGTGGCTGAGCTTTCCCGATCCGCACCACCCGTTCTCCCCGCCCGGCGCCGAGCTGGACCGGGTGCCCTGGCAGGACGTCGAACTGCCGCCGGAGCACCCCGGGTCCCCGGAGCTGATCCGCAAGATCCTGGAGCGGAAGCCGGCCCACTGGCTCGCCTTCTACGAGGGGCGTTGGCGCAACCAGGAGGGAGCGCCGAGATCCTTCCTCCCGGCGGAGTTCACCGACGATCAGCTGCGTGAGGTGCTGGCCAAGACCGCGGTCATGAACGAACTCATCGACGAGGCCTGCGGCCGGGTGCTGGATCGGGTGCGTGGCCGGGGGTGGGAGGCGGATACCGACGTCTTCTTCACCACCGACCACGGCGATCTGCTCGGCAACTGCGGTCTGCTGTTCAAGGGCCCGTTCCCGACCGACGCCCTGATGCGGCTGCCCTTCGTCTGGCGGCCGGCGCCTTCGGCGGGCGTCGTCCCGGCGGAGATCGCCGAGCCCGTAGGGCACCTGGACCTCGCCCCCACCTTCTGCCAGATCGCCGGAGTGGAGCCGCCCGACTGGATGGAGGGCGAGCCGCTGCCCACCGCACCCGGCTCGGGCCGGGAGCGGGTGCTGAGCGAATACGACAGCAAGGTGCCCGGCATCGCCATGCACATGCGCACCATCTACCGCGACGGCTGGCTCGCCACCGTGTACGAGCCGTCCACCATCGGGCAGCCCACGGGCCTCGAAGAGCTGGTCGGTCCGGGGGTGCTGGAGAGCTATGGAGTCGAGTACGACGGCACCGAGGGGGAGCTCTACAACGTCGAGGACGACCCGCACCAGTGGGAGAACCGCTGGGACGAGCCCTCTGCGCGCACTCTCCGCGATGACCTCGTCCGGGATCTCTACGACCACCTGCCCGAGGCCGGGCCGCACCGGCTGAGGGTGGAGGCCGTCTCCTGACGTGCTGCTGGGCGACCCGAGGGGCGCGGCGCCGTCGGAGCGGCGGGTGCCGCCCTGCCGACCGGCCCGGCGTCCGGGCGGAAGGGGCCGCCGGTGCGGAGAGCCCCTCGTGTGACGCGCGGTGCCGCGGTGCTCGCCGCCCCTCTTCCGAGGTGCGCGTTGCGGTGAGCGTCCTCGTCGTGCGGCGGTGGTCGTGACGGCCGGAGCCCGTCCTGCGGAGGTCGTGGATCCCGAGCGCACCGGTATCTCGGCGGTGACGGGGCTGGCCCTTGACAGAAAATCATTAGGGTATTAATCATATAGATATTAATGATGTGGAGGGTGGCGCGATCCCATGAGTGACGGAACGGCAGGCTGGAAGGCGAACCGGGCCGGAGGTATGACCGGTGCGGAGGCGCTCATCGAGACGGCCGGCGCGGCCGGCGTCGAGGTCTGCTTCGCCAACCCGGGCACCACCGAGATGCCTTTGGTGGCGGCGCTCGACACGGTGCCCGGGATGGCGGCGGTACTGGGGCTCTTCGAGGGCGTCTGCACCGGCGCGGCCGATGGCTACGCCCGTATCGCAGGCAAACCGGCGATGACCCTGCTCCACCTCGGCCCCGGCTTCGCCAACGGCATCGCCAACCTGCACAACGCCCGCCGGGCGCGATCGCCGCTCCTCAACGTGGTCGGCGACCACACCAGCTGGCACCTCCCCTACGACGCGCCGCTGACCTCCGACATCGTCTCGCTCGCCAACCCGGTCTCCGGCTGGGTCGGCACGGCCGAGTCCGCCGAGGACATGGCCCACAGGACGGCCGAGGCCATCGCGGCGGCCGGGGCCCCGCCCGGCTGCGGTGCCACGCTGATCGCCCCCGCCGATTTCCAGCAGGAGATCCTGACCGGACCGGTCGAGGTCGCGCTGCCCGGTCCGCGGCCCCGGAAGGAGATCGACGGCGAGGCGGTCGAACGGGTCGCCGCGCGGCTCCGCAGCAGTACCCGAGCGGTCCTGCTGCTCGGCGGCTCGGCCCTGGGGGAGCGGGGCCAGCGGGCGGCGGCGCGGATCGTCGCGGCCACCGGCGCCACCCTCTACAGCGAGACGTTCCCCGCAAGCGCCGAACGCGGCGGCGGGCTGCCCGACCTCGACCGGCTGCCGTACTTCCCCGAGACCGCCATCAAGGCACTCGCCGACGCGCAGACCGTGGTACTCGCCGACGCCCTGGAGCCGGTGTCGTACTTCGGCTACGCCGGAATTCCGAGCCTGCTCGCGCCCAAGGGCAGCGTCGAGGTGCTCAGCGAACCAGGGCAGGACGGCGCCGGGGCGCTGGAGGCGCTGGCCGATGCGCTCGGCGCGCCGCAGGCAGCCGCCGACGGATACGGGCTCGACACCTCCGACCTGCCGACCGGCGCACTCACCCCCCAGTCGGTCGGGCGGATCGTCGCGGCGCTGCTGCCGGAGCACGCCATCGTCTCCGTCGAGGGCGGCACCTGCGGATACCCGTTCTTCACCGCCTCGGCCGGGGCGGTGCGGCACACCACGCTCACCAACACCGGCGGGGCGATCGGCCAGGGGCTGCCCGCCGCGCTGGGCGCCGCGATCGCCGCTCCCGATCGGAAGGTGATCGCGCTCCAGTCCGACGGCAGCGCCCAGTACACCATCCAGGCGCTGTGGACGATGGCCCGCGAGCAACTGCCCGTGGTCACCCTGATCGCCTCGAACCGTCGGTACAACGTCCTGCAGACCGAGCTGACCCGGCACGGCCAGTCCGCCGCCGGCTCAGCGTCCGCCGCCCTGACCAGTCTGGACGACCCTCCGCTCGACTGGCCCGGGCTCGCCTCCGGGTACGGGGTGCCCGCCGCCCGGGTCGAGACCGGGCACGCACTGGTCCGAGAACTCCGCCGGGCACTGGCCGAAGACGGCCCGCGGCTCATCGAGATGGCCCTGTGAACCGAGACGTCCCCCTGCAAGGAGCCCTGATGCAGAATCCCGCGAACGAGGCGGTCGAGCGCTTCGTGTCCCGTCCCCGGCCGATGTTCATCGGCGGTGCGTGGGTGGAGTCCCTCGCCGGCCGGACCTTCGAGACCGTCGACCCCGCCACCGGCACCGTGCTGACCACCGTCGCCGAGGGCGGTGCCGCGGATGTGGACCGCGCCGTGGCCGCAGCCCGCAAGGCGTTCGAGACCCGGTCCTGGCGCCGGATGAGCCCTCTCGACCGAGGTGCGCTACTGCACCGGATCGCGGACGTCATCGAGGCCAACGCCGAGGAACTGGCGTTGCTGGAGTCCCGGGACAACGGCAAACCCGTCTCCGTGGCGCGCGCCGTGGACGTCGGAGCCAGCGTCAAACTGTTCCGCTACTTCGCCGGTTGGCCGAGCAAGCTCGAGGGCAGCACCATCCCGGTCTCCCCGCGCGGGGGCATGCGGGTGCTCAACTACACCACCCACCAGCCGGTCGGGGTGGTCGGGCTGATCGTGCCGTGGAACTTCCCCATGTCGATGGCCTGCTGGAAGCTGGCGCCCGCCCTCGCCACCGGCAACACCGTCGTCCTCAAGCCCGCCGAGGAGACGCCGCTGTCCACGCTGCGCCTCGCCGAACTACTGGCCGAAGCCGGTCTGCCGGACGGAGTGGTCAACGTGGTCACCGGCCGGGGCGCCACCGCGGGGGCCGCACTGGCCGCCCACGACGGCGTCGACAAGATCGCGTTCACCGGGTCCACCGAGACCGGGCGCGCGATCGTGCGGGCCGCCGCCGGCAACCTGAAGAAGGTCTCGCTCGAACTCGGCGGCAAGTCACCCAACATCGTGCTGCCCGACGCCGATCCGCAGGCCGTCGCCGAGGCCGCCGCGCAGGCGATCTTCTTCAACCAGGGCCAGGTCTGCACCGCCGGCTCCCGGTTGTACGTGCACCGGGCCATCCACGACGAGGTGCTGGACGCCCTCGCCGAGCGCGCCCGGAAGATCGTGGTCGGCCCCGGCACGGACCCGGCCACCGAGATGGGACCGCTGGTCTCGGCCCGGCAGCACGAACGGGTCACCGGGTACGTCGCAGGCGGGCTGGAGCAGGGTGCCCGGCTCACCGCCGGCGGCGGCCGACCGGAGCTCGGCGGCCAGTACGCGGGCGGCTACTTCCTCGAGCCGACCGTCTTCACCGAAGCCGACCACGGCATGCGGATCGTGCAGGAGGAGATCTTCGGCCCCGTACTGACCGCGATGGCCTGGGACGACGTCAACGACCTGGTCGCCAAGGCCAACGACACGCCGTTCGGCCTCTCCGCCGGCATCTGGACCTCCGACATCCGGCACGCCCACCGGATCGCCGACGACCTGCAGGCGGGCACGGTCTGGATCAACTGCTACAACCTCACCGATCCCGCCTCGCCGTTCGGTGGTTTCAAGCAGTCGGGCTGGGGCCGTGAGATGGGCCGCAAGGTGCTCGACCTCTACACCGAGGTCAAGAGCGTCTGGGTCAACCTCGACTGAAACCCACCCACCTACTTGGGGAGATTTCTGTGGATCTGGAACTGGCCGGCAGGGTCGCCATCGTCACTGGTGGCAGCCTCGGCATAGGCAAGGCGGTCACCCGGGAACTGGTGCGCGAGGGCGCCACCGTCGTCATCACGGCCCGTCGGCTGCCCGTCCTGGAACAGGCCGCCAAGGACATCGAGGCGGAGACCGGCGGTCGCGTGGTCCCCATCGCCTCGGACACCACCGACACGACGTCCGTGCGGGAGATGGTGCGGGCAGCGGTGGCGGAACTCGGCCGCGTCGACATCCTCGTCAACGGCGCTGCCGCCCCCTCCGGGCTGGTGCGCAACTCGGTCGAGGAGGCCGACCCGGAACTGCTGCTCGCCGACATCAACACCAAGGTCGTCGGCTACTTCCGCTGCGCACAGGCCGTCGCACCCCACATGAGGGAGAACGGCTACGGCCGGATCGTCAACATCGGCGGACTCACCGGCCGGTCAAGTCACGCTCTCTCCGGCATGCGCAACCTCGCCGTCGTCCACATGACCAAGGCTCTCTCAGACCAGCTCGGACCGTCCGGGATCACGGTCAACACCGTGCACCCCGGCGTGGTGGAGACCGAGCACATCCACGAGCTGTACGAGAAGGAGGCCGCCAAGCGCGGCATCACCCCGGCCGAGGTGGAGGCCGACTACGCGGCCCGCACACCGATCCGCCGGGTGCTGGAGGCCGCCGAGGTCGCCCAGACCATCTGCTTCCTCGCCTCGCCGCGGGCCGGCGCCGTGACCGGCGAGTCCCTCGGCATCGACGGCGGGTTGACCCGCGGAATCTTCCTCTAGACCAGGACAGGAGCCAGATCCATGCAAGGAACCATCCTCGTTGCCACCGCCGGCCAGGGGGTGCTGCGCAGCTCGGACGACGGTGCGACCTGGTCCCGTATCGGCCTCCGGCAGGACCTCGAGTTCGACGCCGTCGTGCGCTGCCTGGCCGTCCACCCCGAGCAGCCGAACATCGTCTACGCGGGTGCTGACGCAGGCCTGGTACGTAGCGACGACGCAGGCGTCACCTGGCGCCGGGTCGACTCACCGATGAACGACCAGACCATCTGGTCGCTGGCGATCGACCCGAACGACGCCGACTTCATACTCGCCGGCACCGGCGCGCCGTCCCGGGCCGCGGTCTTCCGCAGTACCGACGGCGGGGCGAGCTGGGACCGACTGCCCCCGGAAATCCCCGAGTTCTGCGCCGGTGTCAACCGCCCCCGCATCCTCACCGCCACCGTCGACCGGTACGACGGCAAGACGCTCTGGTTCGGCATCGAGGAGGGAGGCCTGTGGCGCAGCGGTGACCGCGGGGACACCTGGGAGCGCATCGACGGAACCCCGGCCACGCTGCCCCAGGGCGTCACCAACTCCGACATCCACTGCGTCGTCGTCCTGGAGGGCCCGCCCAAGACGATCGTGGTCGCCGTCGTCAACGCGCTCTTCGTCAGCCAGGACGAAGGCCGCACCTGGACCCGTACGGACACCCGCGAGCAGTGGGGCATCTACTACACCCGCCTGGTCAAGCAGATCCCCGGCAGCAACGAACTGCTGCTGGGCATCGGGGACGCCACACCGGGGACGACGACCAGGATCCTGCGCTCCACCGACCTGGCGCAGACCTGGCAGGAGTCGTCCCTGGACGTGCCCGCCAACTCCACCGTATGGGCCTTCGGAGTCCACCCCGCCGACGCCGGCCTCGCGTTCGCCGGAACCAAGTACGGCCACCTCTTCCGCTCCACCGACGCCGGGCGCACCTGGATCAAGGAGTGGCGGGAATTCAGCGAGATCACCGACGTCGCCTGGACACCGGCCATCGCCCCGAGCCCGGAGGGACACTGATGAACCAGAACACACACCACTCCGAAACCCCCGGCATCGACCCCGGAGAGCGCGTCCTGTCCGAGGGCGAGGGGCCGACACCGCTCAGCCCGTCCGCCGAGGTGAGACCGCGGATCAGGCGCACCCACCTGTCACTCTTCGTCCGGGACCCGGAGGCTTCGGCCAAGTGGTACGAGGACGTGCTCGGCATGGAGGTCACCGCGCGCGGCCCCCAGTGGGTCTTCCTCTCCTTCGGACAGAAGCACCACGACATCGCCCTGATCCGCGCCGAGGAGGGCTCGACGGCGAGCGGCATCGGCCTGCAGCACTACGGCCTGGAGACCGACGGCACCCTGGACGACTGGCGCCGCCTGTACGGAATGCTGCTCGCCAAGGGCGTCCCGGTGGTGAAGACCACCGACCACAAGGTCGGGTACGGCATCTACTTCACCGATCCCGACGGCAACCGGTTCGAGTTCTTCCACGAGGTCGTCACTGACGACGAGGAGGGCAAGCGCATCCTCGGCGCGTTCCACGCCCCCAGCGACCCGCTCGACATCGAGCCGCTCCAGGACTGAACGCGCCCCGACCCGCCGGACCGCACCGGCCCCGCACATCCCTCTCCCGGAGATTCCCATGCCCGACCCCAATTTCGGCGGCTACCACATCCGCAAGTGGTTCACCCAGGTCGAGGAGACCCTCGCCAACGAGACCGGCGTGCCCGCCGACGGCGAGCCGGTTCGCAAGATCGTCATAGCCGCGGCGATCCACAACCCCTACGCCGGCCGGTTCAGCGAGAACCTCGACCTGATCGTCGCCGAATCACCCCGACTCGGCGAGGAGTTCGGCCGCCGGATCGTTGAAGCGGCCGGAGACCGGGCCATCGAGAGCTACGGCAAGGCCTGCCTCGTCGGTACGGCCGGCGAGTACGAGCACGGCAACGCCTTCCTGACCGCGGTCTTCGCCGACCCGATCCGCGAGGCCGTCGGCGGCGGCCGGGCGTGGGTTCCCTCCACCGGCAAGCGCGGCGGCCCCGGTGCCTCCGTCGACGTGCCGCTCGCCCACAAGGACGCGCTCTACGTCCGCTCCCACTACGACACCGTCACGGCGAGCTTCACCGACACCCCGAACCCCGACGAGGTCGTCGTGATCTTCGCCTTCGCCACCCGCGGCCGGCTGCACGCCAGGCTCGGCGGCGTCCGGGCCGGCGAGATCCAGGGCCAGGACGGACTGCACTGAGATGGGCGCCCCGAGCGGTACCGACCGCTTCACCACGCTGGGCGGGCTCCGCGCCCACTACGTACAGTGGGGCGAGCCCGGCCGGCCGACCATCGTCATGCTGCACGGTCTGCGCAGCTACGCCCGCACCTTCGAGCCGCTCGCCACCCGGCTGGCCGACCGCTACCGCGTCCTCGCCCTGGACGCGCGGGGCCGAGGCGACAGTGAGTGGGACCCGCGGGGCGAGTACTACACCGGCGCGTACGTCCGCGATCTGGAGGAGTTCGCCGACCGGCTGGGCCTGGAGCGGTTCGCCCTGCTCGGCCACTCCATGGGCGGCACCACCACGTACGTCTACGCCACGCGGCACCCGGACCGGGTCTCCGCCGCGATCGTCGAGGACATCGGACCCGGCTCCTCGCTCTCCGGAGCCGGAGCCGACCGGATCAAGCGGGAGATCAGCTCCACCCCCGGAGAGTTCGCCAGCCTGGACGCGGCGCGCGCCTACTGGCGGGGCGTCCGGCCGCACATCTCGGCCGAAGCGCTGGAGTCGCGGATCCGGCACACCCTGCGGCCGGGCACCTGCGGCCGCTGGTTCTGGAAGTTCGACCTCGCCGGCATCGCGGCGGCCCGCCTCGACCCGGACCCGGCGCGCCAGGTCGACCTGTGGCCGCACGTCGAAGGCCTGCGCTGCCCGACCCTGCTGATCCGCGGCGGCTCCTCCGACTTCCTGCCCGCGGCCACCGCCGAGGCGATGGTCGCCCGCAACCCGCGGGTGCGGCAACTGGAGATCGCCGGCGCCGGCCACTACGCGCACGACGACGCCCCGGACACCTTCCACCGGGCGGTCGCGGAGTTCCTCGACAGCCACCTGACGGACAGCCCGGAGGTGCCCGAATGACCACCCCCACCGAGTACCGCACCCAGGTGGCCATCGTGGGAGCAGGGCCCTGCGGGGCCACCGTCGCCAACTACCTCGGGATGTTCGGGGTGGAGGCCGTGCTCATCGACCGCAGCACCGAGATCGTCGACTATCCCCGGGCCGTGGGCATGGACGACGAGACCCTGCGCAGCTTCCAGGGCGTCGGACTGGCCGAAGAGATGCTCGCCGACATGATCCAGAACGTCTCACTGAAGATGTTCGGCGCCGACGGGCACTGCTTCGCCGACATCAGACCGGCCACCAAGGAGTTCGGCTGGTCCCGGCGGAACATCTTCATGCAGCAGCTCGCCGAGCGGACGCTGCGCACCGGGCTCACCCGGTATCCCGAGATCCGGCAACTGCTCGGCCACGAACTGACCGGGCTCGAGCAGGACGGCACCGAAGTCCGACTCCGGCTGACCGGCCCGGACGGGGAGCCCGTGGTGGTCCGCGCCGAGTACGTGGTCGGCAGCGACGGGGGCCGCTCCACCGTCCGCGAGCTGCTCGGCATCCCCCTGGTCGGCGACACCCATCCTCGGAAGTGGGTGGTGATCGAGTGCGACAACGACCCGCTCGACGCCCCCTACACCGGACTGCACTGCGACCCGAGGCGGCCCTACGTCTGCCTCGACCTGCCGTACAACTACCGCCGGTGGGAGTTCATGCTCTTCCCCGGCGAGGACGCCGAGGCGATGCTCCGGCCCGAGAAGGTACGCGAGCTGCTGACCGGCCACGTGCCCGACCCCACAGCACTCAACATCATCCGTGCCCGGGTCTACACCCACCACTCGCGAGTCGCCGCCCGCTTCCTGGACGGCCGGGTCTGCCTGGTGGGCGATGCCGCCCACCTCATGCCGCCGTGGGCCGGGCAGGGGATGAACACCGGAATCCGGGACGCCACCAACGTCGCCTGGAAGCTCGCGGCGGTGGTGACCGGACGGGCGCACCCCAGGATCCTCGCCACCTACGACACCGAGCGGCGCGAGCACGCCAAGGCGATGGTCGACCTCTCGGACACCCTCGGCCGGATCCTCTCCCCGACCAGCACCTGGGTGGCCCGTGGCCGGGACGCCCTGTTCCGCGGCCTCACCGTCGCCCCGGCGGTACGGAACTGGGTCCTGCAGATGCGGTTCAAACCGATGCCGCGCTACACCCGGGGCATCGTCGTGGGCCCGCGGCAACGCGAACACCAGCGGCGATCGGCTGCCAAGGACTCCGCGGTGGGCCGGATGTTCATCCAGCCGCACGTGGAGACCGCCGACGGGCAGGCCGTCCGACTGGACGAGGTGCTCGGCCCCTGGTTCGCCCTCGTCGGCTACGGCACCGACCCGCTGGTCCACCTCGACCCCGAGTCCCGGAACTTCTGGGACCGGATCGGCACCCGCTACATCACCGTCGTCGAGTCACGCTCCGGACGCTCCCGCACCGAGCGGCCGGCGCTGGGAACCGACACGGTCGTGGTGGAGGACCTCGACGGCTCACTTCGGGACTGGTTCGACGGCCAGCCGGGGGAGATCGCGGTGCTCCGTCCGGACCGCTACGTGGCGGCGATGGCGGCACCGGCCGAACTGGGCTGGCTGAGCGGGACATTCGAGCACCTCCTCGCCCCCGGACAGGGCCGGAGCGCCCGGGATCCGCACGAGCGCCGCCTGGCGCCCGTACCCACCGCCGGAGGTACGCAGTGATCGTTGAGGAGCGCAACTACCTGGTCCGCCCCGGAGCGGCGGCGACATACGCCCGGCTGTGGGACGAACACGGCCGCGAACCCCAGACGCGGATCCTCGGAAACCCGCTCGGCTTCTACATCTCCGAGGTGGGGGAGTTGAACACGCTGGTCTACCTCTGGGGCTACGAGAGCCTGGCGGACCGGTCCCTGCGGCGCGCCCGGCTGGCCGCCGACCCCGACTTCGCCGCCTTCCGCGGCCACGTCAGGGAACTGCTCGTCCGCCAGCAGAACCGACTGCTCATTCCCGCCCTGCCCACCTGAACACCGCTGACCGGCAGGTCCGGCAGCCAGGCCCCGAGGAGAAGAATCATGGATGCCGACACCCGGCAGAGCCCCCAGGAGTACATCGACGCGATGGCCCGCGCTCGCGGGTACGTCCTCGACTACCACAAGGTCATGGCCAAGCAGGACTTCGAGGTGCTGCACGCCGCGAACAACCTGGTCCAGGCCGCCTACCTGGCCCCCCGCACGCTGGACCGCCGCACCAAGGAACTGCTCTTCATCCTGAGCCTGACGGTGATGAGAGCGGGCAAGGGCCACATCCAGAGCCACATCCGGGTGGCCCTGGACCTCGGCGTCACCCCGCAGGAGATCCTCGAAGCGATCGAGATCGCCCTCCCGGAGGCGGGGATCGTCGCGTTCCAGGCCGGCTTCGACGCCTGGCGCGAGGTTGTCGACGCCACCGGAATCGAGCCCACCGTGACGGTCCACCAGGGCGGCTCGGGAACGGACTGACCCCGGGCCGCGCGAACAGCCGACGGCACCGATCAACGCCGGTGACCAAGTGAACCGTGTATGCCGGGAGGAGATCGATGAACGAGAGGACCGCCGACGTGGTGGTCGTCGGCGCGGGTTTCGCGGGAGTCACGGCTGCTCGTGAACTCACCCAGCAGGGCCTCGCGGTACAGGTTCTCGAAGCCAGGGACCGCCTCGGCGGACGCACCTGGACCGACCAGCGGCTCGGCCACGACCTCGAACTCGGCGGGACCTGGGTCCACTGGCTCACCCCGCATGTCTGGGCCGAGATGAACCGCTACGGCCTCAGCCTGTTCGAGACGGCCACGCCGGAGGAGATGGCCTGGATCGTGGGGGGCGAGCGCAGGACGGGGCCCCTGCGGGAGTACCGCGCCGAGTTGGTCCGCGGACTGGCCCGTGTCATCGCCCGCTCCCGCGTTGTCTTCGGAGCGCCGAACGGGCCTGAACCGGCACCGGAGCTCCTGGACGAGCTGGACGCGCAGCCGATCTCGGAGATCCTGCGCGGTGATGACTCCCTGACCGACGAACAGGTGAAGCTCGCTTCGATGATGTGGGGCTTCCACTTCAACGCGGGTCCGGATGACGGCGCCTACACGCAGGCGCTGCGGTGGGGAGCACTGTCGGCCGGCGACCCGCTCCTGCTGCAGGAGATCGCGACCCGGTTCCAGGTCGCCGGTGGCACCAGGAAGCTGATCGAGGCCATCTGGTCGGACAGCTCGGCCGCGCTCCGGCTCTCCACCCGCGTGGCGTCCATCCGCCAGGCGAACGAGCAGGTGGTCGTCGCGACGGGGACGGGGGAGTCCTTCACCGCCGGTGCGGTCCTCGTCACCGTGCCCGTCGGCGCGCTGGGGAGGATCGCTTTCGACCCGCCCCTGCCACCCGCCGCGCGCCGCCTCGCCGAAGAGGGCCAGGCAAGCAGGGGCGTCAAGGTGTTCGTGCGGGTGGCTGGACCGGCAACCGCGTACGGCGTGGTCTCCGCCGCGCCGCAGCCGCTGATGTCAGCGCGGTACCTCCACGGCGACGAGGACAGCCACCTCCTCGTCTGTTTCGGACCGGACGCCGACGCCGTCGACGTCACCGACCGCGGCGCCGTCCAGGCAGCCCTCGAAGACCTCGTCCCCGGCGTACGGATCCTGGACTGCGCCGCCCATGACTGGACGCACGACCCGTACGCGGGCCAGACCTGGGCGATGCTCCGGCCCGGTCAGCTCAAGCTGATGCCGCAGGTCCGCGCTCCCCACGGCCGTGTCCGCCTGTGCGGCTCGGACTACGCCCTGGGCTGGTCCGGCCTGATCGACGGGGCGATCGAGTCCGGCACCACGGGGGCCCGTTGGGCCGCTGACCTGGTCCGCAGCGCCTCGTGACGGAGAAGGGGAGAAGCATGGCCAAGCAGCGTCTCAAGGTACCGAACGCGGCGAACGACCCGGCCCGGGGCGCCAACCAGACCACCCGCACACCGGACCGGCGCGGCAAGGAGCCGCTCTTCATCCGGAGCCTGACGGCGATGGGCGCGGGCGAGGACCACCTCCGGAGCCGCATCCGGGTGGTGACGGAGCCGTGATCTCCGAACCCGAATGGCGCAAGGAGGGAGCCGAGCCCGACTACCGCTTCTCTCTCGCCAACGAGCGGACGTTCCTCGCCTGGATCCGGACCGCCCTCGCGCTGCTGGCGGGCGCGGTCGCCGTCGATCAGTTGGCACCAGGGTTGGCCGCGACCCGGCTGTGGCCCGTCCTCGGCCTCCTGCTGGCCCTCGGCGCCGCCACTCTCGGCGTCTGCGCCTATCGGCGGTGGGCCAGGAACGAGCAGGCGATGCGCGCCGGTGCACCGCTCCCGCACACCGGGCAACTGGCCGTGACCGCTGTCGCCACCGCCGCGGCAGCCGGGGTGCTCTGTGTGCTGATCGCGGCCTCCCTCCGGTGAACGGGGGCGGTTCCCACGACCCGGGCCTGCAGACCGAGCGCACTCTCCTGGCGTGGAGCCGCACCGTCCTGGTGGTGGCGGTGGACGCGGCCCTGGTCATCCGTACCGGCCTGTTCCGCGACAGGCCGGTACTCACACTGCTCGGATCGTTGATCGCCGTCACCGCGGTCGTTCTGCACCTGCACGCCTCGGCCCGGCGGAGGGCGATGGACGCCGGCCCGGCCCCGCGGTCCCCGTCCGCCCGGTCACTGCGCACCGTCACGGCCGCTGTCGTCGTCTGCGCGGTCGCCACCGCCTGGTGCGTGCACCCCGGCTGAGCGCCCGGAGCCCAGCAGCGCCCCGCAAGCCATCGAGGACCGGGCCACCGCGGCAGCCGCCCGTTCACGCCTCCGAACGCGGCTGCCGCTCCCCGCGCCCCGCACCAGCGAAGCCGGCGAGCATGGCGGCGAACACCAGCAGCCAGACGGCGGCGGCGATCCACACCTCACCCCGCCCCACGGCCTCCAGCCAGGAGGTCCCGGTCACCCGGCCCAACTCCCGGGTCGCGACGGTGTACATGCCGACCGGGAAGACGATGCCCCACCAGCCCGTCTCGTACCGCAGCGGCACCCGGCGCAGCAGATGCCGCCACACGCCCAGGAGGAGCAGCAGGGGGATCAGCCAACTCCCGAAGGACCACACGATCAGCGACAGCCCGGCGACCACCGGTCGCGGCAGCAGACCACTGTCGGGCGGAAGCTCCAGCAGCCTCGCCCCGGCCAGCACGGTGATCGCCGCGGCCCCCATGAAGACCCAGTAGGCCGGGATCAGGTCCTTCGGTGAGACCGGCCGCACCAGCAGCCGGGCCAGCGCCGTCGCAGCCGTCAGCAGGTACTGCACGAGGCCGATCGCCCAGAGCACCGAGGCCACGTCAGCGAGGGCCGGGCTGGAGACGAGCCGGGCCAGCGCCGCCGACGCCACCGCCACCGACTCGGTGCCGACCACCCAGATGAACCAGGTGCCGTTCACCTGGTCCAGGGAGAGTTCGCGACGGCTGCTCGCGATCAGACCGATGGGGATCCCGTATCCCAGGAGCAGCCAGAGGAGGGCGCCGAACGCCAGCAGCGCCGCGGGCAGGAGGACGTGGCCGTCCGCGACGATCCGGCTCGCCAGTACGTTCGACGCGGCGACGATCGTCAGGAAGGCGAAGCCGCGAGGCCCGACCAGATCCGTGAGGAACCGCTGTCGCCAGCGCAGCAGCCGCCAACCGTAGGCCACCAGCAGCAGCGCGTAGCCGACGACCGCCACCAGCAGCAGCGCTCTGGACGCCGGACGCGACCCATCCGCCCGCAGCGCGGTGGAGACGATCCCGGTGGCCATGACGAAGGCGAAGGCCCCGGGATCGAGATGCGCCACCGCCGACCGCAGCCTCCCGCCCCGGCTCGGCCGGCCATCCGTGGGGGGAACCGGGCCCACCGCCTCACCTCGGTCTCTGGTCGTCGCCAGCCGGGCGCTTCCGGCCGGGCGGCCGGGAACCGCCCCGAGGCGAGCCCTTCCCTCGCCTACCCGACGCCCTGGCGCTCGGGATCAAAACACCTAGTGGCCGGACTTGCCGGAGTCCGTCCCCGTCAGCCAGTCGACCAACACGGCCGCCTGACTGTGGTCCACATCGCGGGTGGCGGTGAGCAGCGTGAGCTTGCTGTGTTCGGCGAGGTCACGCAGGTGCTCGGCGGCCTCCTGGTGTCCGGAGTCCCGCAGTTCCGCCAGGTAACGGCGGCGGAACTCCCTGAAGCGGCTGGGTTCGTGGCCGTACCAGTGCCGCAGTTCCTTCGAGGGCGCGATGTCACGCAGCCACTCGTCCAGGTGCGCGGTCTCCTTGCGCATCCCCCGCGGCCAGACCCGGTCGACGAGGACTCGCTTGCCCTCCCGGGGGGAGGTCTCCTCGTACACCCGGCGGCAGGTGATCTGCTTGGCCATGGTCACACCTCTCTGGGACGGGTCGCCGAAGCCCGGGGGCGCGAGGACCTGCCACAGCAACCGGCCGGGCTTCGCCTGTGGGCGGCCGTTCGAGGCTCCACGGCCGGGCCGCCCTCCGTACCCGTCCAGTTTATCGGGGATCGCCCGGTTCGGCCGCTCGTCGCCGACGAGCCGTCCGATGGCCGGCCGGGCACGGAGGCGGTGTGCCGCGACCGCTGAACGCGACCGCCCTGCGCGACCTTGACCAGGCGGAAATCCCTGGAACCGGGGGAGCGCACCGACCTACGCTGAGCACATGTTCGGCCACGCGAAGACCTCATTCGTCTGCCTGCCGTGCAGGGCCCGCTACAAGCAGCCCTTTCCGGCACCCGGTGAGCAGAACGGGAAGCGGCGGTGTCCACGCTGCCGAGAGGACCTGATCCACGTCGGCTCGGCCTTCGAGGCGCCCCGGCGGCGGGACACCGAAGGGTGGCGGGTGCTCTCGGTGCTCCTGAACGCCGGAATCCGCTTCCACCGCAGCTGCTGCGGCGGGCCCGGCTACCGTCCGCGGACGCTCCATGAGGTGAAGGCGCGGCTGGCCCACGCGGAAGCCACCGGCGAGCCGGTCGCCGAAGCGCTCCTCCGCCCCGAACTGCCGTAGCCGGCCGACAGCCGTCACCCGTGTCGACACACACCGGCGTATCGACCCCCCGGCGTATCGACAAGCCCCGACCCGTGGAGCCGCCCGACCATGCAGGATGCCGACTGGGACATCGTCGACCGCCTGGTGAGGTGGCTCGACGAGGAGAGCCCCATGCCTCCGGAGGTGGCGCGGCTGCTCCGCGTCCTGAAGATCACGGAGGAGGCGGGCGAGGTGGCCGAAGCCGTCCACGGGGCCATGGGAGCCAACCCGCGCAAGGGCCGCAGCCACAGCTGGGAGGACGTCCAGGACGAGCTGTGCGACGTCATCGTCACCAGCATGGTCGCCCTCGCCACGATCAGCCCGGACGCCCGGAAGCGTCTGACGGAGCACCTGCGCCACCTCGCCGACCGGTCGCTGACCACCTGAGGCCGTCCAGCCACACGCGAGTGGGGCCATGGACGGTGTAATCCCGTTGCCGACGCCGCTTTCCGGGGAGCACCGTTGGGGCCAGTTCGAACTGCGCACTGGGAGGCGGAGGACTGGCGCCCGTGGCGTGGACTCAGGCTGGCAGCGCTCGCCGAAGCGCCGTACGCCTTCGGATCGACCCTGCCGGACTGGAAGGGAACGGGCGACCGTGAGGAGCGCTGGCGGTCCCGGCTGGAGATCCCCGGCTCACACGACGTCATCGCCGTCTTCGAGGACCGGTCGGTGGGGATGGCCAGCGGCGTGCCGGCGGGACCGGAGACCATCGAACTGATCTCCATGTGGGTCAGACCCGAAGCTCGGGGGCAGCGGGTCGGCGACCGTCTGATCGGGGAGATCGATCGGTGGGCGGGGGAGAGCGGGGCGAGGACGCTGCGGCTAGGGCCTGTTGTGAAAGTGGCTGGAGATGCGGGGTGGCGTTCAGAGACTGCGGATGGCCTCGGTCAGGTCGGATCCGTAGGAAGCCCAGCAGATCACGGAGCCGTCGTCGTCGAGCTGACCCATAAACCACTCGCCGTCGTCCCTCACGAGACACAACTCGTGGAACGCGAGAATCGCATCGGGCCGGAGCGGCTCGTAGTCGTCGTGACCGGCCACCTCGACAACTACGAGCCGATCGCAGGAGAGCGCGACGGCGCTTGGGTCTCCCGAAAGAGCGCGCACGCGTTCGATCGTCCATCCGGCGGGGAGTCCTGAGTTCACCGGCGCATGGTCTCAGCAGGGTGCCTGTCACAGCCACTCGTTAAGGACTGCGACCAGCACGGTCGCCTCGTAGCGGACGGCAAGCTTGTCGTATCTCGTGGCGACCGTGCGGTGGCGCTTGAGTCGGTTGATGCTGCACTCGACCGCGTGCCGCTGCTTGTAGTCGGTCTTGTCGAACTTCGGCGGGCGGCCGCCTCGCGAGCCGCGGTTTCGCCGGTTGCGGACGCGGTCCGCAGGGACCGGGATCGTCGTCTTGATGCCGCGTCTGCGCAGGTAGGCGCGATTCTTACGGGAGTCGTAGGCTTTGTCAGCGCGCACCCGGTCCGGCCGCTTACGTGGCCGCCCCAAGCCCAGCCGCGGCACCCTGATCGCTTCCAGAACGGGCTCGAACTGCGGGGAGTCACCCCGCTGACCGGCCGTGATCACCACCGACAGTGGCTTCCGCCCCTGCTCGACCGCCAGGTGGATTTTACTGGTCAGCCCGCCCCGGGATCGGCCGAGCCCATGATCGGCTGGCTCGGTGAAGATCCCGCCGGGCGGCTCCTTCTGAAGGTCCCCCTTTTCGCCGCCCCGGCGGCGTGCTGGTGGGCCCTGCAGACCGTCGAGTCGACGTTCACGTCCCAGGTGATCAGGCCCTTCGCGTCCGCCTCAGCCTGGAGCCGGGTGACGATCCGAGCCCAGGTGCCGTCCCGCTGCCAACGCCGGAACAGGTCGTAAACCCGGTCCCACGGACCGTAGCGTTCCGGCACGTCACGCCACGGGGCACCAGTCCGAGTCCGCCACCGTATGCCGTCTATCAGCTGCCGCCGCGTCCACACCTGCGGACGACCCGGCTTGATACCCCTCGGCAGCAACGGCTCAAGCCGGGCCCACTGGCCATTCGTCAGATCCCCACGTCCCACAGAACATGATCATCAACGAACAAGATCCACTTTCGCAACAGACCCTAGGGCGAGCCCCGGTGTCCAGCGCGGCGATACCGCGATGGGTGCGGGGACCGGCCGGGCATCATCACCCCGGCCGGTCTCGCCGCTTCCGCCGTCCCCCAGGTGAGAAGCCTGGGGGACGGTCACTGCGGGAAGATTTGCAGTGGGTCGAGGGAGCGCTGACCGGATGGGGTGGACGAGTCCGGAGTGCGGTATTCGAGGTGCAGGTGGGCGCCGCTACCCGCGGAGCCGGACGCGCCCACCGACTGGCCGACGCTGACTCGGTCGCCCCGGTTCACGTAGATCTCGGAGGTGTGGCCCAGGATGACCTGGTCACCGTTGTCGAGCTGGATGCGGAGCTGCCCCGCGGCGGGATTGTAGTCGTCCGCGTAGCCCCCCTCGCCACCGGCGATCACCACGGTGCCGGAGACGGGGCTGGTGAGCGGAGTGCCCCGGGGGATGGCGATGTCGATGCCGGGGTGCGAGCACAGCGGCAGCCCGAGTTCGTCGTCGATGGTGTCGTACATCCAGCAGTTGGCCCTGCTCCAGTCACTGGGCCCCTGGTACTGGGAGACGGTCCAGCTCACGCCTCCGACGATCTCGGTGATCGAGCCGGTACCTCCTGGGTCGGTGCCGCCGGAGCCGTCGCAGGGACCCTCGACCGCCTGATTGGTACCGGTGTAGATCCAGGCGTCGGCGACCCACGCGCCGGTGGTGAGCCGGTTCCACAGGGTGGAAGTGCCCCAGGGCCCTTCCACCGGGGTGCCGTGTGCGGTGCACTCGATCGTCACGGTGGCGCCGTGCTGGAGCGTACCGTTGACGGCGTGCTCGGTGCCGGGGCCGGAACGGGTGTTCAGAGTGTCGCCGGGGGTGTAGACGGTCGCCTGGGTGTCCGCTGTCGCCGGTACCGCACCGGCGACGGTGAGGGCGCATCCGGCGACCACTGCCAGTGCCGCGTTCCTCAGTATGCGTCTCTTTGCCATCGGGCTTTCGGGTTTCCTTCCTCGCTCGTCTCGGGCGGAACAGGCGGGCGGGCCAGCATCGTAGGGATGCCGCCCTGCTGCCCGGTCGCCGAAGCGCCTAGGCGCTACCTGCGTTCGGTGTGTCGGAGGCGTCCGTTCCCCGCCGAGGGACGCCGGCAGGGAAACCAGCCTCGGCGTGAGCCATAGTGACGCATTCATGTCAATTGAGCGGGCGTTCCGCGTGAGACAACGTAGAGGGGTTACCCGCCCGTAGCAATACGGCGAGCCAGCCGAACCGTGACTCCGCGCCGCGTGAGTCTCCCCTCGTAGCGTGGAGTCGTCCGTACATCCTGCTCGGCCGCAGCATGGTGCCTGGGTCGCCTTGGAGACCGTCGCGGAACTCGAACGGCTGGGCGCGGCACCGCCCGAGGCGCTCATCGTGTCGAGCGGTCCGCACAAGCGCCACGAGGTGCGCGATGTGGTTCACCTGCCGACGTAGGTGAACCACACGGCTGTCGCCGTACGAGGGGGAGGGTCAGGCCGTGGCGCGCAGGGCGCGCCGGCGGTCGTGTAGGACCAGCAGCAGGGTCATGCCCATCATCACGCCGAGCACCGCGCTGACGTCCCGGGCCAGCGCCCCCGCGAGCGGGAGCTCGGGGGACGGCTGCTGCATGTCGGTGAGGGTGAGCAGGTTGTAGACGCTGTACGAGAACAGCATGCCCGATGACACCCAGGCGGCGACCATCGGCGGGAGGAAGTCACGGGTGCCGCGGCGGGTGGTCAGGACCAGGATGCCCCAGGCGCCGACGAGGGCCCAGGCGGCCGTGCTCAGCGACAGCATGTGCCACCACAGGTCGCGACGGCCCAGTCCGTCCGCGGCCAGACCGAGGGTGCCGCCCGCCACCCAGAACACCTTGACGCAGGCGAGCAGCGCGCAGCCGACCGCGACAAGTTTGGCCAGCGTCACCTGCAACTCGCGGGTGCCGCCCGCCGGTTCGTCGAACGACAACGGGCCGCCCAGAGCCTCCGGCCAGCGCGCCTTGGCGTAACCCGCGAGGGCGAGGGGCAGACCGACGCCGACTCCGATCAGCGAGATCATCACGAGGATCTGTTCGTAGAGCCAGAAGTCCGGCGAACCCGCTTCGTGGTCGCGGTTCATAGCGGCCGGGCCGAGCACCGGCGCCAGCAGCAGCATGGGCACGAGCAGACCGGTGCCGACCCACACCGGCAGAGCCACCAGCCATGCGGGCAGACGCTCGCCCCAGGGCCGGGAGAACGCCATCGCCAGCAGGATGCCGACGGCGGCGAGGAACGCGGTCGCCGCGTTGATCGCACGCCAGTCCGCGCCGTCCATTTCCTCGGTTGGAATGAACAAACCGAAAGTCCAGACGATTTTGATGAGCAGATAAGGCGTCACCGCTATCGCTGCTCCGAGACCGCCGACCCGGCGGAACCTGGTCAATCGGTCGGTCGGCTGTCCCACCCCTACTGTCATATCGGCACGCTACCCGCGGGTCGATGGACGCGGCAAAGCCCGCTCGATGCCTCTATGGTTGTCCGTCGGTCGAAGGAATTTCTGACCAACGGCATCGATCGGCTGCTGCTGCCGGTGGCCCACTGCTCCATCTTGCTTCCTTCCTCAGAATGGTTTGTCGGCGAGACTGCTCGGTGGCCCGGGGACGACCGTGGAGTTCGCCCGGCGCGCCATGCCTGCCGCCCCACGCGCCGTGGTGGCGTACTGCGGCGTCTCGGATGCCTGCCAGCCGGTTCGTCAGGCCCGCGGCGATCGTGATGGTCGTCGGGAGATCCTCGGCACTCGCCCTGCCGGCGCGCAACTGCGGGAGGCCGTGCAGGAGGACGCCGCGCCGCATCGCGAGCTGCCTGACATCGTCGCCCAGTGCCTGGGCGTCGGCGGTCGAGAGCGGGACCGTCAGATTGAGGACGGTATTGGCCGGTTCGGATCTGGTGGGCATCGGTCATCCAGTGGGGGCGTCTTAGGGTGTGCCAACTCCACGGTTGATCCCGGTTTTTGTGGTGCCAGTGGTCGATGGGGTCAGGCGGCCCTCGAAGGCGACGTGGAAGGGGCTCAGGGGTGCCTTCCAGCGCATGGTCCCGTCGGCGGCAGGTCGGACCGAAGAGCGGGCCAGGCGTCCACCGCCCCGGGTGGCCACGCGGATCACCGAAGAACTCACTGCTGACGGGTGAGGCCGCCGACGGCGGTCAGTCGACCGAGACGAGTGGCTTCGCCGCCTTCTGGAAGCGGCGGCGCAAGGCGGCTCAAGGGGGCGCGTGAGGTCTTCCCGGAGGAGGATCCGCCCGGGCGGCACGTTGGTCATGCGCGACGAATCGGGGCAACTCTGTTGGAGGACCCGGGCGGGCCACCGGGGGGACGCAACGCTGGCGGCCACGTCAGAGGGGATCGCCGTACCGGCTCAGCGCATCAACGATCAGTATTACTGTGCGAGTTCGTAGTCGAACCAGATCCGGTGCGTGCCGTCCGTGTCGACCTTCATGCCTCCGGTTCCGGTGATCCCGGCCAGTTCACTCGTTCCGCTGCTCGGAGCAATGACGAAGAACTCGTCCTTACGGCCACCGTCGCCCAGGGTGGTCGCGGCGTGAGCGAAGTTGAAGGAGCCCGCCCGGCCATGGAGCGTCCCTTCGAAGGATTCCATGGCGACATAGGTGCCCGTGGCGGTGGACTGGTTGAACGCAGCCGTGAACAAGGTGGCCGACCGCCCGACCACCTCACCTTCGTACTTCTTCTCCATCGTGGACACCCCCACGGGCACCGCGGTCTCAATCGGCGGGCTGGGCACCGGCGCAGGCGTGAAGCCGGCAACTGTGAACGTTCCTGAAGCTCGCATCCCCGGATCGTATTCCGCTCCACCGACATCGGCGCCTACCGGACGTCATGATCCGCCGGACGACCCTAATGATCACAACGCGCGCGACCACCAGCCAGGTCATTGCCCCGGAGATCGGCGCACTGCATCGGCCAGCGAGGCCGCTCGCACATCGTGGCGCCCTCCAACGACGCGGTTCATCGCGTAGGTGAAAGCAACACCGTTCTCCGGATGGGCGAAAGCAAGTGATCCCCCTCGGCCATTGTGACCGAAGGAGCTCGGCCCCGAGCCTCCGCATACGCCGTCTGGCGGTCGGTACGGCGGAGCGGTGACACCAAGACGCGGAAGTCCCGGCGCACGCTCGCTCTCCCGACGCTCGATGAGTGGAAGCCCTCTGGCCGTGGGCAAGCTGCTCGATGCGACCAACGTCCGCCGTGCCTTCCACCAGGCGATCAAGGACGCCGAGGGGATCAATGCCGACGAGTGGACACCGAGGGAGCTGTGGCACAGCTTCGGGTCCCTGCTGTCCGACCGGGGCGTCCCGCTGGAGGAGATCTCCCGGCTCGTCGGTCACTCCGGCACGGCCGTGACCGAGGAGGTCTACCGGAAGTAGATCCGGCCCGTGATCCAGACCGGTGCCGTGGTCATGGACGGCATCTTCAAGCGGGATCCGGAACGCTAGTCATGCAGATAGACACGCACAACGAGTCAGGGTCACTTCCGAAATTTCGGAAGTGACCCTGACTCGTATTTCTCTGTCGGGGTGGCGGGATTTGAACCCACGACCTCTTCGTCCCGAATGAGGTTCGGGCAAGCTCGACACCTGCGTGGCTGCTGAAAGTGCAGGTCAGAGGCTTGGTCTGGCTTGGTGGGGTGTAGGCTCGCGTAGTCTCCGGAAGAAGATCATCTCCCAGAATTCTCCCAAGTCCTGGTGCTGTGACCGCCTCGCGAAGCGGCGACGCTCCCGCCGGCCGCTTCGCAGAGGCGAGTTTGCACGCAGCTTAGAGAGACTCGGGTACACCTGCAGGGTGGCATCGACGGGCTTTGCGTCCTGACCCGCACGGGCAAGGCGTGTTCTTGCCAACGCTGCGGCCCGGACCGACGGGCTTTTGCCTGGGAATCGTGCGCCCAGACACCCGCTGCTTCCCGAGGTCTCGCCACAGTGACAGCACAGCAGGGACGTCATTGCCCTTGTCCAGGAGCCATTGTGCTGCTGCTTTGCCGGATGCGTCAGGGAAGGTCGCTGCGGCTTCAGTAAGCCCGCCGTGCTCCAGGAACTGCCGAGCGATGAGCCCGTACGAGTCGCGTTCGTCGAAGCGCCGCATCCCCTGGACCCGAAAGATGTCGGGCGCGAAGCTGGCGCCGATCATGACGGCGGCGCCAGCTACCACCGCGCCTGGGTCACCGGTCGGCTCGTCCGGGGTGCTCATCGCGTTGAACCGGTCGATGAGCACCTTCTCTGCGGCCGGGATTTCGATGGGCAGTTCTGCCGCCAGGAGATCCTCGTACCGCTTTTTGACCTCCTCCGGGTCGCTGTAGGCGAAGGAGTCGATCACCTTGTCGTGGAAGAAGTGCAGGACGAAGAGATCGTCCTGCAGCGAGGAACGGAACGCCTCAACCGACTTGGTGCGGCTGTATCCGACAACCTGAACGGTTTCCTCGCGACGCGTACCGCGGCGCTTGTCATCCCCCAGCCGTGCGCCTTGCGACGACAGGAATGGGCACACCTGCGCAGAGTAGACAGCGCAGATCTCGTGTACGGGTGCCTCTGCGAGCCCAACTTCTTCGGGAAGAGGTGTGTCGCCGAAGTGGGGGAGCACTTGCCATCGTGCTTCATCTCCGAAGGGAAGCCCGCAGACAGCACACCAGTCGAAGGTGGCCAGTACGAGCTTTCGCCGTTCATCGATCGCTCCGAAGTTTGCCCCCTCTGCGTCACGCCCAACCGTTGCGATCACGGGGTAACCCCTGGACTCGCGTTCGAGGTGGCCTAGACGTTGCGGTGGTATCACCTCTTGCGGCCTCAAGGCCACCTCCAAGCGTCGTACGGTCGAACCAGGTTAGCGGTGAGGAGCAGGTCACCTACCGAAAACCGGTCAGGCCGGACGGCAGGTCTTCCATCACTATCGGCCGCTTAGTGTGAGTAAGCTGTGGAAGCCAGGTCCGGACTCCCGGTAGCACCGGGGGAACCAGCCGAGCGCACTAGTCTTCGCCGTCCGGAGGCGCGTCAGCAGCGTGCCCACCAGCGGAACTCCACTCCCTTCCACGCACGGCCCCCGTGCGCCAACGTTCGGAGTCCTCCGCATGTCTGCTCAGCCGACCCTGGCCGCGCTCCGCGGCTTCCACTGCGAGCACACCCCTAGCAAGAGCCGCATCCTCGCTCTCGTCCACCACCGAGAGGGCCCTGCCTCACTGCAGGCCGTCCTCACTTGCCGGCACCCTGAACTCGCGCAGCAAGCAGTGGGCATCCTCCAGCAGGCCATCGGTTCTTCCGCCGGCGCTTGGAAGCCCGAGCCGCTGGAGAAACTTTGCGCCCAGCTGCCCGATGCTCCGGCTTCCTCCCTCCGCAGTGCCGCACGGCACGCGCTCGCGGGCGTCTGGCCCATGCCTCCCGGCAGCTTCCTGAAGTGGGAGCAGATCGCCAATGACGTTGACGATGACTCGGTCGAGGACGACGCCGACGCGGTCACGCGCGCCGTGCGTACCCCGAACGACGCACGGCTCGCTGATCTGGCTGGTCCGGTCATTCGGGTAGAGGTACTCCGAGAGTTCCACGTGCATGACCAGCAGTCCGTGTTGAAGGCGGCCAGAAGCGCGGGCTGGGAGCCCCAGCCGAACGACGACCCAGAGGGCGACGACCCGCAGGACCTCGTCGGGGCCGTCATGTGGCTTGGGGAGTCCGACAGCGAGATCGAGGGTGCGGACACGGTCACGGATACCTCTCAGGGCATGCGGCTGCGCACCGAGAACGGGCATGAGGTCGCCGACTGGAGCGAGGAAGCGGTGGTTGCCGACTTCGGTGCGGGCTGGCGGTACTCAGCGGCTGTTCGCCGAGATGAGCCGGCGACGCCGTCTACCAGGGAGCAGAGCCCGGACTTCGCGGCGCTGTTCGCGACGGAGGCGCCGCACTGCGACGACCCAGAGTGCGAAGACGAGCGGTGCCAGTGGCAACTCACCCCCCGAACCGCCGACATCCTCTACACGGAACTGTGCGTGCTCGCCGATCAGGCGTACGACGACAGCGAGGAACTTGGTGACAGGCCCGTGGTGCCAGACGAGCACGACGGCCACTGGGGAGTGTTCGCTTATCTCCCGAAGCTGACCTTCGCGGCCGACCTCCAGTGGCGCCGCCAGTTCGCCCGGGCCGCCGACGACCTCGCCGGTGACCTCGAACGCGGGCAGTGGCCGGAGCCCACCTGCACGGCCGAGGAACTTGCCCTTCACCTCGCCATCCGCGACGCGGGAGACCGCGGGGACGAAGACGATGCCACTGGTGACCACGGGAGACTGCCCACCCACCGTGACGACTACGACTTCGACATGTGCTCCGAAGTGTTCTTCCAGGACACCGACGTGCTGATGCTCTACAACTCTCGCTTCGACGGGATCGAGGACCCGGACGGCGAGACGAACCAGCACATGGGCATCGGCGATCTACGTGCGGCAGCTTGGTTCGAACCGTTCCTGAACGTCCAAGCGCGAGATCCCCACCGCGGGTTCCGCCGCTGACTGCCAGGCGGCGTCGCGGAGGATCCGGACCGCGATGGTTCAGGAAGTCAGGCCCTTGCGGCGGACCCTGAGGGAGTACGTGGTGCCCTCGGGTCCGCTGCAGCGGCTACACCCGACCGAGGTGGCCACCGCCTGGCCCTTCCGCTCTCGCAACTGCGCGGCGAACACGCCGAGACCCTCGGTGATCGCCTCCACGATCCACCATCCTCGCTCGTTGTGTTCACGACTCTGCTGCGATGAGGCCAGGCTGGGCGTGACACAGCACCTGTACGGCTAGCGGGTGCTGTGTCAGCGGTGTCGCAATCGCGGTAGCTATCCAGGGAAGCCGAGGTCCTTGAGATAGGCGAGCCGCGCGTTTATGGCCGCAGAGAAGTGGCGCCAGTCGAGCTTGTCGACGGGCTCATGTGGCTTCGGGTCGGCGGCCGAAGAGGTGATGTAGCACGCGGCGTTGTAGAGCCGCTCGGACAGGAGTCTCTGGCAGAAGACACCGAAGCGCTCTTGGTAGGACATCCCATGCCAGATGTCCTCCACGGGCAAGGCGCCCTTGGCCGGCTTGACCGGCCTACGAGAGCCTGCCTCGTCCTGCATGATGAAGAAGTATCCGAGCCAGGGTTCCTCTCCTGGGTACAGCTCAGCCAAGGCTGCATGGCGCAAGTCAATCGCGCTGCCGAGCGCTTCCTCGACTCGGTTGTTGTAGTTGTTGCCGAAGGACGGGCCGCCGAGGGCCTTCAGCTCGAAGGCGGCCACGAGGGTGTTCCTGTGGACGACGACCAGGTCCCACTGCTTCTGCGGCCGGTAGTAGCCAGGCAGTTCGAGCCCCTGTGACTTGGTGACACGGATGCTCTCTGGCGGGTACCCAGCGTCGAGGAAGAACTTCGACAGCAGGATGGCGATGGCGTCGAAGTGCTTGCCGCCGCGTACGGAACCTGCTGTGCCTGCTCCCACAGCGGCCTTAATCGCCGACTGCTCTCTCTGGAGTTCTTTGGCGCCCCAGTACGCCGCGATGGCGTCTTCGAAGTCTTGGCGGGTGACCGTCAAGATCTGTTCCTCCTAGTCAGGCAGCTCGGCGAGCCCGTAGACACGCAAAGCGGCCTCGGTGGCAGCCTCTGCATCCCGGTTGTCGAAGGCTTCGGCGAGAGCGGTCTGGTCGCTCTCACTAATCGCCGCCGGGTCTGGGACGCGGATCTTCCGGAGGTACTGCGCCTGGAAGCGGAGAGTGCCCCCTCGCATCTTGACCGCGTACGCCTCCACGAATGCCTCCGCGACCTTGGACAGCAGTAGGCCACCGAGTACGCGCATGTCCCAGACGTCCGAGACGATGAAGTACAGGTTGTGGTGAGGGTACAGGCGACCTTGATCGAGGACAGGGTGGATCCGCAGCTTCATGTCCGGAAACAGCAGCTTCTGGCGATGGGTGAGTTGGTGGTCGACCTTGTCGATGGTCTTGTACCAGCGCTGAGGCTGTTTGACCGCGACGTAGCGCTTGCGCAGGGCTTCGCCGTGCTTCTCGAAGTAGGAGGCGAGACGCGGATACGCGTCGAGGTCGACCAGGTCGCCGCTCTCCGTCCAGGGATTCACCAGGTGGGTGCCGTCCCAGGTGATCGTGCCGCTAGCGGTGTCGCGGACCATGGCCATGGGGAGCAAACGGTCTTCCTCGACCAGGTCCTTGTCCTTGGTGAGGAAGACCTTGTCTGCGCCGGTGGCGATGCCGATCCCGACCTTTGTTCCGGTCTCGGTGTCCTCCAGGAGCCGGAAGCGTTCGGTTAGGTCCTCAAGGACGGCGAGCCTCGCTGGCGAAGCGGCCGGCCACGAATCCTCCTCCGGGAACCAGTGAGGCATGCGAGCGGCTTGGTAGGAAGCCGTGGCGACCGTCAGCGGCTTCCCCTCCAGATACCAGTTGGTGAAGTCCCGCGCTTGTTCCGCTCCGAAGGACCGGTTCGTGTCCGCGGCAACCGCTGAGCCCTGGGGCTTGTTCGAGATGAGGGTGATCGCGGGGTAGGCCGAAACTTGATCGTCGAAGGCGTCGACATCGTGCATCACGAGGGCGAGGTCCATGCTGAAGTGCTTGGTCACCAGCTGCCTCAGCCGCCGTCCGTACTGGTTCCGCATCCATCGGTCGGCGCAGATGAAGCCGAGCTGGCCGTCTGGGTTGAGGCTACGCAAGGCCACCTCGTAGAAGCCGATGTAGATGTCGGCTCGGCCACCCATCGTGGAGCAGGCCCGGCGGTACGCGGCCATCCGGTCGTCGGGAACGTCTTCGAGCCGGATGTACGGCGGGTTACCGACGACGTAGTCGGCGCGATGCTCGGCGTCCGATTGCAGCAGGTAGTCGCCCTGCCTCACCCAGGCTGTGGCGACCTTCCTCGCGTCCTTCGGCTCCCAGCCTTCTTCTTGCAGCGTTTCTGCGATCAGCGTTCGGCTCTGTTCGACGTTGCGGTCCAGCAGGTCGAAGGCGCGGACGGCGTCGATCGCATCTGTGATGGAGCGCGGGTGCATGTGGCAAGACGCGCTGATTCGGGAGGCGACGACGGTCAAGAATGCACCGCCGCCGCAGGCCGGTTCCACGAGCCTCAGATCGCAGAGGTCCTTGTCTGTCGTGTAACCGAGAAGGTCCAGGATGAGCTCGACCACCCAGGCACGCGTGAACACCTCACCGTGCTCCACGGCCTCCTGCAGAGACTCGGGAAGAGAGAGGTCGTCGGTGCTGATCAGCGCGATAGTTGCCACGCAAGGACAGTACCGCCGAACCTTCCTGAAGCCTGACTTCTATCCACAGAGCGTAGTCAGCCAATAACAGGAATGCGGGATACGGCCGGCGGCGTCGGGCGGGTGGGCGCGATTGCCTCGCCGAGCGCGCTGAGGTGCACGGCGAAGTCCTCCGTCAGGCTTTCCAGGACGGCTTTGCCCTTGCCCGCAGAGGCAAGCGAAGGGAAGCCGATCACACCGGTCTCTGTGTAGTTGCTAGTCCCGTGCACGAGGAGGAAGGGACGCGCTGCGCCGTGGTCCGCGTTGCCGTATCCCTCGCGGACGAGCTCGGGAGCGGCGTGGAGCAGGATCGACGTCTCGATCTCGCCGGCGTGCATGTCCGCGTGCCTGTCCGATTCCAGGCCGCCGTACTCGCGGGCACGGTCCCAGTCTGGACCTAGGGGGAAGAGGGAGACCGCCGGGCCGTCGACGTTGGCCTCCTGCACCACGTTCGACAGGACGTAGTTCCCACCGTGGCCGTTGACGATCACCAGCTTGTGGATGCCCGAGCGGGCGAGTGAGGCGCGGATGTCGTCGATCACGGCGTACAGGGTTCTGGCGCTGATGCTGACCGTGCCGGGGAACGCCGCGTGCTCGTGGCTGCACGAGATGGTGATGGGCGGAAGGAGATGCACGGGGTAGGCGTCTGCGATCTCCCACCCGGCGCGCTCGGCCACAGGTACGCCCGCGTCCGCTGACAGGCTCGCCGCCTGGATCGTCGAACCTCGGGAGCCGGATTTGCGGACGCGCAGTGGTGAGGCGACCGGACATGACGCCCCTCGCGCGGCAGTTGTCGGCCCGCCCGGGAGGAGCCGACCAAGATCGTCTCCCAGATTTCTCCCAAACGATCACCGGGAACGAGTCAGGGGCCTGATCCACTGTGTGGATCAGGCCCCTGACCTGGTACTTCACTGTCGGGGTGGCGGGATTTGAACCCACGACCTCTTCGTCCCGAACGAAGCGCGCTGCCAAGCTGCGCCACACCCCGAAGCAACGAGCCCTACTCTAGCCGACCGACCCCCGCAGGAGAAATCCGGTTGTCGGGTGACGGGCGGCGACCGTTTGGTCGCGGTGCGGTACGGTCCGCTCCGGCTCTTGGGCCGGTGCCTACAGGCGCCCGCCCGCACCGAACAGGGCCCTGCCCAACGGAGTGCCGGCTCCGCCTGAGCCCGCCGGGCGGAGGTGGGGCGACCGCCCGGCCAGCCACAGCAGCCACCGGCGCCCCGCCCCGCCCCTCAACCCGCGCGCTCGGTCAGAGTGAGCAGTGTCGCCTCCGGGGGGCAGGCGAAGCGGACGGGGGTGTAGCGGTTGGTGCCGCAGCCGGCCGAGACGTGCAGGTAGGAGCGGCGTCCGCCGGCACGGTGGGTGGAGAGCCCCTTGACCCGCTTGGTGTCCAGGTCGCAGTTGGTGACCAGTGCCCCGTAGAAGGGGACGCAGAGCTGCCCGCCATGGGTGTGACCGGCCAGGACCAGTGGGTAGCCGTCGGCCGTGAAGGCGTCGAGGGAGCGCAGGTAGGGGGCGTGGACGACGGCAAGGGAGAGGTCCGCGTCCGCCTCCGGCCCACCGGCGACCTCGGAGTACCGGTCCCGTTTGATGTGCGGATCGTCCAGCCCGGTGAGGGCGATCTCGATACCGCCCTCGAGCTTCATCCGCCCCCTGGAGTTGGACAACCCGATCCACCCCGCTTTGTCGAAGGCGTCCCGCATCTTCTCCCAGGGGTTCCGGGCGACCCCGACCGCCGGGTCCGACTTCCCGTTCAGGCCGTGCTGCCCCCGGACCCTCTCCACCAGGTAGCGGGCCGGGTTGCGCAGCTTGGGCGCGTAGTAGTCGTTGGAGCCGAAGACGTAGGTGCCGGGGAACTCCATGAGCGGCCCGAGGGCGTCCACCAGCTCCGGTACCGCCTCCGGGTCCGACAGGTTGTCTCCGGTGTTGACGACGAAGTCCGGCCGGAGCCCGGCGAGCGCCTGCAGCCAGCGCTGCTTCTTCCGCTGCCCGCTGACCAGGTGGATGTCGGAGACGTGGAGGGCCCGCAGCGGCCGCATGCCCGGCGGCAGGATGGGCACGCTGACTCGCCGGAGTCGGAAGGAGCGGGCCTCGAAGCCGGCCGCGTAGGCGATGCCGGCCGCGCCGACTGCTGTGATTCCCAGGGGTACTGCGTATCGCGCGCGCATGGCCCCATGGTGGCAGACATCGGTTCCCCGGGGCCGCCGGGGAACCGTCGCGTCCTGCCGTCCGCTGTGCGCCCCGGGCCGGTCAGCGCGGTCCGCCGCCGCCGTCCTGCCAGCCGCGGTCGCGGCCGCCGCCACCGTCACCGCCGCCGATCACTCCCGGCGGGATGGTGAACTCGCCTTTCGGCCGCTTACCGGGCCGGTCGGGACGCTTGCCGGGCTTCTTGCCCTTCCCCGGCTTGTCGTCCTTCTTCGGGTCCTTGATCGGCACGTCGACGAAGCCCGGGGCCGGCTTGCCCTGCAGGGCTCCGGACATCGCGTCCCGCCATATCGGTCCGGGCACCTCACCACCGAAGACCTTGGGGTACGGCTTGCCGCCGATGGTGATGTCGACCATCTGCCGTTCGTGGTTCGGGTCCCCGACCCAGACCGCGCCGGACATGTTCGGGGTGTAGCCGACGAACCAGGCCGCGTAGCGGTAGTCCGTCGTTCCGGTCTTGCCGGCGCTCGCCCGGCCGCTCAGTCCCGCCTGCTGGCCGGTGCCGTCCTCCACGACGCCCTTCAGCAGGGTGCTGATGGTGTCGGCGGTCTTCTCCGACATCGCCCGGGCGCACTGGCTCTTCGGAACCTCCAGCTCCTTGCCCGAGGAGTCGGTGATCGACTCGATGGCGATCGGGGAGCAGTAGACGCCCCGGTTGGCGAAGGTGGCATAGCCGCTGGCCATGGTGAGCGGGGACATCTCCTCGGCGCCCAGGGTTATGGAGGGCACCTGGTGCAGCTCCCCGCCGTCGGCGCGCTCGATGCCCATCTTCTCGGCCATCGTGGTCACCGGGCAGATACCGATGTCGCTGATCAGCTCCACGAAGTAGGTGTTCACCGACTTCGCGGTGGCCTCCTTCATGCCGTACGGGCCGACTTCCTTCTCGTTCTCGTTCTCGACCTCCGCGCTGCCGGACCAGGGCTGGCCGCAGGTCTGCACCGGGCTGGGGTAGGGCATCTTGTACGGGGACCGGTAGACCTTGCTCGGGCTGATCCCCTTCTCAAGTGCGGCCGCGGCGACGATCGGCTTGAAGGTCGACCCCGGCTGGTAGCCGGCGCCGCCGCCCATGTTCTCGTCCACGGACAGGTTGAGTTCGGTCTGGTTCTCGCCGCTTCCGTAGGGCCGGGACTGGCCCATCGCCAGGATCTTTCCGGTGCCGGGCTCGACGAGGGTGACGGCGGTGGCCACCTCGTCACCGGCGTTGACGTGGCTCTCCACGGAGTTCTGGACGGATTTCTGCGCCTGCGGGTCGAGCGTGGTGCGTATCGTCAGACCGCCGCGGTTCCAGCGCTTGATCCGCTCCTCCTGCGTCTTGCCGAAGGCGTCGCTGGCGAGGAACGTCTTGCGGATGTAGTCGCAGAAGAACCCGGCGCCGTTGGTGGCGGTGATGCAGCCGTTCTGCGGCTTGGTGACGTTCAGCTCGATCGGCTTCTTGATCGCCGCGTCGGCCTCGGCCTGGGAGATGTCCTTGTGGGCGACCATGCGGCGGAGCACGGTGTCGCGGCGTTCGGTCGCCCTCTTCTTGTCGTTGAGCGGGTCGTAGCGGGTCGGTGACTGGACCATCCCGGCCAGCAGCGCGGACTCGCCCAGGTCCAGGTCGGCGGCGGACTTGCTGAAGTAGCGTTTGGCCGCGGCCTCGATGCCGTAGGACTGCTGGCCGAAGTAGGTGATGTTGAGGTAGTTCTCGAGGATCTTGTCCTTGCCGAGTTGTTCCTCGACCGAGATGGCGTACTTCAGTTCCTGGATCTTGCGGCCGATCGTCTGCTTGGTGGCCTCGGCGAACTTCTCCTCGTCGTCGCCGGCTTCTTCCACGAAGACGTTCTTCACGTACTGCTGGGTGAGGGTAGAGGCGCCCTCGGAGACGCCGCCCTGCTGGGCGTTGTTGTTGACGGCCCGCAGGATGCCTTTGAGGTCTATCGCCCCGTGCTCGTAGAAGCGGGCGTCCTCGATGGCGACGATGGCCTTGCGGACGTGCGGTGACATCTTCTTCAGCGGCACCACGGTGCGGTCGCGCCAGTAGACGGCGGCGATCTGGTTGCCCCCGGCGTCGAGGATGGTGGTCTTCTGGCTGAGCGGCGGGCGCTTGAGGTTGGCCGGGATCTCGTCGAACCCCTCGATCGTGCCCTTGGCCGTGAGTCCGAGTGCGCCCACGGCGGGCAGCGCGAGCCCTGCCAGTACGGCTCCGGCGAGCACACTGACACCGAGGAACTTGGCGGCCGTCTGTACCGGGGTCGAACCACCGCCCGAACGCTTCTTTGCCATGGGGGCAGCCTACGTTCTCATTCGCCGGACAGCGGCCCATGCGTTGGCCTAAGCTGCTCTCAACTGTCACAACGGCGCTCGTTCGCAACCCTGGTCGGCTTTCCTCTCCCTCCTCACCCCTGCCTGTCTCCGGGTTGTTTCGCGGTGTTGGTCCCCGAACGTGTGACTTCCGGGGATTCGGGCCCATCTTGGAGTTCCGTGGTGAGGGTCCATGGAAAAATGTCCAGAATGCGGACTGTGTCCGACGCTCCTGGGTTGGTAAGTGGCGAAGTATCCGAATTTGCCGCATGTGTTAACTCTGTCGCTCGGTCACTCCGTTGGGTGATCTCTCGCTACGCATAGTCCGTTCGGGCCATTCAAGATTGGGCCTGCAGGGGGTGTTGCGTCCCTGTCCAGCTTCCGTAACGTCCTCAACTGGCAACGGTGAATATGCCGTTGCCGCCGTGGGGGAGCCTCAATTCGGGAGAGGACGGCGCCAGCATGAGCTGGGTAACCGACTGGAGTGCGCAGGCGGCCTGTCGCACGACCGATCCGGATGAACTGTTCGTCCAAGGAGCGGCCCAGAACCGGGCCAAGGCTGTCTGCACCGGCTGTCCGGTGCGTACAGAGTGCCTCGCAGACGCCTTGGACAACCGCGTCGAGTTCGGTGTGTGGGGAGGGATGACAGAGAGGGAGCGGCGAGCGCTGCTGCGTCGCCGTCCGACGGTCACGTCCTGGCGCCGACTGCTGGAGACGGCGCGTACCGAGTACGAGCGGAGCACCGGCATGCTGCCCGCGGAGATCGACGAAGAGGGCTACGCGGCAGTCGGGTAGGCCCCGCCGAGCCGCGCCACCGCCGTACGACCGGAGATGACCGCCGGTCGTATCCGCGGTGTGCCCGCCCGAGCGCCGGCCGGCCCGGATACGGAGCCGGCCCGGCGGCGCGTGACTCACCCGCGGTCCGCCGGCCGGAGAGCAGAGGTCCGCGGGCCGAGGCGGCCGTGGGCGTCGCCGCGCATGAGCCGCCCCTTCGACCACCGGCACTGCGGGGAACCGAGCGGAGTTCCTCCCGCGCGCTTCCCGGATCTCCTGCCGACGGCGGCCGGTTTCCTGCCGAACAGCGGCCGACGACGGGCTTCTCGTCCCTCCGCCGCGGCACCCGGATCTCGCTCGACCGGAGCGAGATCCGGCCTACGCACACGGTGACCGAGGCAGGGGCTACAGTCGGCACCATGACCAAGTGGGAATACGCGACCGTTCCGCTGCTCGTCCACGCGACCAAGCAGATCCTCGACACCTGGGGCGAGGACGGCTGGGAACTCGTCCAGGTAGTACCCGGCCCGAACACCGAGCAGTTGGTGGCCTATCTGAAGCGGGAGAAGCAGGGGTGACCACGGTCGAGGAACGGATCGCGGCGCTCGGTCTGACGCTGCCCGAGGTGGTCCCGCCGCTCGCCGCCTACGTGCCGGCGGTGCGCACGGGGCGCTACGTCCACACCTCGGGTCAGCTGCCGCTCGTCGACGGCAAGCTGACCGCCACCGGCAAGGTCGGTGCCGAGGTGACGCCGGAGCAGGCCAAGGAGCTGGCACGGACCTGCGCGTTGAACGCGCTGGCGGCGGTCAGGTCCGTCGTGGACGACCTCAGCGCGGTCAGAGTCGTCAAGGTGCTCGGTTTCGTCGCCTCGGCGCCCGACTTCACCGGCCAGCCGGGCGTCGTCAACGGGGCGAGTGAACTCCTGTCCGAGGTGCTCGGCGAGAAGGGCGTACACGCGCGCAGCGCGGTCGGTGTGGCGGTGCTCCCGCTCGACGCGCCCGTGGAGGTCGAGATCCAGGTGGAGGTCCTGGACCGCTCCTGAGCGGACAAGCCCCGCTGGACGCGGCACGGGTGCGGTGAACCTTTCCGGCCGCAGCACGGGCGGCCGAGGCGGTGCCCCGCACCGCCCGCCGCGACCCGGTGCACCGTCCCGGCGGTTGCCGAGGGCCTCTCGAACAACCACGCGGAACGGCATAGCATCCGGCCATGTCTCCCAAGATTGGCCAGTGGTACCCGCCGGAGTGGCCCGATCGGATCCGGGCCCTCGCGCGCGGTGACCTCACCGCGGTGACCCCCCGGCACGCCTCTACCGTGCTGCTGCTGCGGGACACGGCCTCCGGTCCCGATGTCCACATGCTGCGCCGGCGTGCCTCCATGGCCTTCGCCGGCGGTGTCTACGCCTACCCCGGAGGAGGCGTGGACGCGCGCGACCAGCGGCCGGTCGCCTGGGCCGGACCCTCGCGCGCGCAGTGGGCGCGTCGGCTGGGGGTGGACGAGGCGCTGGCGCAGGCCATCGTCTGCGCCGCGGTCCGCGAGACCTTCGAGGAGGCCGGGGTGCTGCTGGCGGGCCCCACGGCGGACACGGTGGTGGACGACACCACCGGCGACGACTGGGAGGCCGACCGGGCGGCGCTGGTCGACCGGGAGTCGGCCTTCGCCGACTTCCTGGACCGTCGGGGGCTGGTGCTGCGGAGCGATCTGCTGGGCGCCTGGGCCCGCTGGATCACCCCGGAGTTCGAGCCGCGCCGCTACGACACCTGGTTCTTCGTCGCCGCCCTGCCCGAGGGCCAGCGCACCCGGAACGCCTCCACGGAGGCGGACCGTACGGTCTGGATCGCTCCCGGGGAGGCGGCCCGGGGCTACGACGCCGGGGAACTGCAGATGATGCCGCCGACCATCGCCACGCTGCGCGCGCTGACGGGCTACGGCTCGGTGGCGCGGGTGCTGGAGGCCGCCGACGGGCGCGACCTGACTCCGGTGCTCGTCCGGACCGAGTTGCGGGACGGTGAGATCGTGCTGAGCTGGCCGGGGCACGAGGAGTTCACCACCCGCATGGCTCCGGCCTCGGAGGCGGAAGGGAGCGCGGGATGACGGACGGGGCGCTGCTGCCGGGTCAGCCCCGCGGTGGGCGGATCGACGGACCGGCCACCGACCGCGCGGTCTGCGTGCTGGCCCCCAACCCCTCGCCGATGACGCTGGACGGCACCAACACCTGGATCCTCGCCGAGCCGGACTCCGACCTGGCGGTGGTGATCGACCCGGGGCCGCTCGACGAGGGCCACCTGGCCAGGATCGTGTCCACGGCCGAGCGTGCCGGGCGACGGGTCGGGCTGACGCTGCTCACCCACGGCCACGCGGACCACGCGGCCGGCGCGGCGCGCTTCGCCGAGCTCACCCGCTCCCCGGTGCGGGCGCTGGATCCGGCGTTCCGGCTGGGCGGTGAGGGGCTGACGGCGGGCGATGTGATCACGACCGGCGGTCTGGAGCTACGGGTGGTGCCGACGCCCGGCCACACCTCCGACTCGCTCTCCTTCCACCTGCCGGCCGACGGGGCGGTGCTCACCGGTGACACGGTGCTCGGGCGGGGCACCACGATGGTGGCCCACCCGGACGGGCGGTTGGGGGAGTACCTGGACTCGCTGCGCCGGCTCCGCTCGTTGACCGTCGACGACGGGGTGGACACGGTGCTGCCGGGGCACGGCCCGGTGCTGGGCGACGCACGGGGAGCGCTGGAGTTCTACCTGGCGCACCGGGCGAACCGGCTGGCCCAGGTGGAGACCGCCGTGGAAGCCGGGCACCGTACCGCCGCCGAGGTCGTCGCGCACGTCTACGCGGACGTGGACCGTTCGCTGTGGCCGGCGGCGGAGCTCTCGGTCCGAGCCCAGTTGGAGTACCTGCGGGGGCGCGGGCCGGCCTGAGGGCTGACCGGATCGTCGACGGGGACGGGGCTGCTCGGCCGCGCCGAGCCGGTTCGGGCAGCCTCGGGCCTGGGGCGCGCGTCAGACCCGCGACCGCCGGTTCAGCGCGAGCGGCGGGCGAGGCGCTCCACGTCGAGCAGGATCACGGCGCGCGCCTCCAGCCGCAGCCAACCGCGGCCGGCGAAGTCGGCGAGAGCCTTGTTGACGGTCTCCCGGGAGGCGCCGACGAGCTGCGCCAGCTCTTCCTGGGTCAGGTCGTGGACGACGTGGATGCCCTCCTCCGACTGCACTCCGAAGCGGCGCGAGAGGTCCAGCAGGGCCTTGGCGACCCGGCCGGGGACATCGGAGAAGACCAGGTCGGACATGGTGTCGTTGGTGCGGCGCAGTCGGCGGGCCACAGCGCGCAGCAGGGCGCTGGCCACCTCGGGGCGGACGTTGAGCCACGGCTGCAGGTCGTTGTGGCCGAGGCCGAGGAGTTTCACTTCGGTGAGGGCGCTGGCCGTCGCCGTACGCGGTCCCGGGTCGAAGAGCGAGAGCTCACCGATGAGCTCTCCGGGGCCGAGCACCGCCAGCATGTTCTCCCGGCCGTCCGCGGAGGTGCGGTGGAGCTTCACCTTGCCCTCGAGCACCACGTACAGCCGGTCGCCGGGCTCGCCCTCGTGGAACAGGGCCTCGCCCCGCGCGAGGGTGGTCTCGGTCATGGAGGCGCGAAGCTCGGCGGCCTGCTCGTCATCGAGCGCCGCGAAAAGCGGCGCGCGCCGCAGAACGTCGTCCACGTGATCTCTCCTTGTCGACATGCCCAGGGCACCGAGCTCCCCCTGATGCCGGACGGTAAAACTGTGTGATCAAACACAAGTGTCCCGCATCGGGGCGGTGTGCCGCACAGCAGGGGGCCGATTGTGTCCGAACTGGACCGCTGATGTCCGATGTCTGGCCCGGTCACGCGGCAGGGGTCGTACGCTGGCGGCGTGTCCAACACGCCGGTGAGACCAGAGGGCAAGGGGGTCGGACGGGTGAGTGGCGGGAATGATTCCGCTCTGGGCGAACAGGTGCCCGGGAAGAGAACGAAGGCCGCGAAAGGTGACAAGCCGGAGTCGCGGCTCGCACTGGTCCGCCGAGCGCGGCGGATCAACCGGGAACTCGCCGAGGTGTATCCGTACGTCCATCCCGAGCTGGACTTCGAGAGCCCCTTCCAGCTGCTCGTGGCCACCGTGCTCTCCGCCCAGACCACCGACCTGCGGGTGAACCAGGTCACCCCCGGCCTCTTCGCGGTCTACCCCACCCCGGAGGACATGGCCGCGGCGGTTCCGGAGGAGCTGGAGCAGATCATCCGCCCCACCGGGTTCTTCCGATCCAAGGCCAAGTCGCTGCTGGGCCTCTCGGCGGCGCTGCGGGACCGTTTCGGTGGCGAGGTCCCTGGTCGGATAGAGGATCTGGTGACCCTCCCGGGCGTCGGCCGGAAGACCGCCAACGTGGTGCTGGGCAACGCCTTCGGGGTGCCCGGTGTCACGGTCGACACCCACTTCGGACGACTGGTGCGGCGCTGGAAGTGGACCGAGCAGCAGGACCCGGAGAAGGTCGAGGCCGAGGTCTGCGACCTCTTCCCGAAGAACGAGTGGACGATGCTCTCGCACCGGATCATCTTCCACGGCCGGCGGGTCTGCCACTCCCGCAATCCCGCCTGCGGCGCCTGCCCCATCGCCCCGCTCTGCCCGTCGTACGGCGTGGGGGAGACGGATCCGGGGAAGGCCGAGAAGCTTCTGAAGTACGAGATGGCCGGTAAGCCGGGGCAGCGGTTGAAGCCGCCCCCCGGCTATCCGGGCCAGGCGGCGCCGGCCGTGGGGGCCGGGTGAGCACCTCGGAGGCCTGCGGCAGCGGCGTCGGCGAGGTCGAGGTCACCGAGGAAGGGCTGCCGCCGTGGCTGGAACCGGTTGCCGAGGCGGCCCGGACGGTTCGGGCGACGCAGCTGAGCCGGCATCTGCCGCCCGCCTCCGGTGACGGACGGCAGTCGGCCGTACTGATCCTCTTCGGCGACGGCGACGGCGACCGGGCCGGCGCCGGCAAGGGGGCCGAACTGCTGCTCATGGAACGGTCCAGCAGGCTGCGGTCGCACGCCGGACAGCCCGCCTTCCCCGGCGGGGCTCTCGACCCCGAGGACGGCGATCCGGAGCGGGAGGGTCCGCTGCGGGCCGCACTCCGGGAGGCGGTGGAGGAGACGGGTCTCGATCCGACCGGGGTGCAGCTCTTCGGCGTCCTGCCGCGTCTCTACATCCCCGTCAGTGGTTTCGTGGTCACACCCGTGCTGGGCTGGTGGCGGACGCCCTCACCGGTGGCGGCGGTCGATCCGGCGGAGACCGCCAGGGTGTTCACCGCTCCTGTCGCCGAACTAACAGATCCGGCCAACCGGGCGATGGCCGTCCACCCGAGTGGCCACCGCGGCCCGGCCTTCCTGGTGCGGGAGGCGCTGGTCTGGGGGTTCACCGCGGGGGTCATCGACCGGATCCTGCACCACGCAGGCTGGGAGCGGCCCTGGGACCGCTCCCGCAGCGTCCCGCTCGATTGGCGTGCGTGAGACGGTGTCCCGGTGAACGCGCTGGACGTCTTGTTGCTGATCGCCGCCGTGTGGTTCGCCGTCATCGGCTACCGCCAGGGCTTCGTCGTGGGTGTGCTCTCGGTCGTCGGGTTCGTGGGGGGTGGCCTGCTGGCGATCTACCTGCTGCCGATGGTCTGGCACCGGGCCGCCGACGACGCCGCTCCGGGCACCCTCGGGGCGCTGCTCGCGGTGGTGGCGGTGATCGTCTGCGCCTCGATCGGCCAGGCGTTCACCACCCATCTCGGCAACCGGTTGCGGCTGTTCATCACCTGGTCGCCGGCCCGGGCGCTCGACGCCTCCGGGGGCGCGGTCGTCAACGTCGTCGCCATGCTTCTGGTCGCCTGGCTCATCGGCTCGGCGTTGGCCGGCACCTCGATCCCGACGGTCGGCAAGGAGGTCCGCAACTCCAGGGTGCTGCTCGGCGTCTCCCAGGTGATGCCGCGGCAGGCCAGCGGCCTGTTCTCCGACTTCGGCGGGATCCTCGCCCAGAACGGCTTCCCGCAGGTGTTCAGCCCGTTCTCCAACGAGCCGATCGCCTCGGTGCCGCCGCCGGACCCGAAGCTCGTCGACAGCCCGGTCGTCGCCCGGGCCAAGGAGAGCATCGTCAAGATCGTGGGGACCGCGCAGAGCTGCGGCAAGTCCCTGGAGGGCAGCGGGTTCGTGTTCGCACCGCACCGGGTGATGACCAACGCGCACGTCGTCGGCGGCGTCAAGGAGCCCACCGTGCAGGTGGGCGGGGAGGGCAGGCTCCACGACGCCACCGTGGTGCTGTACGACTGGCAGCGGGACATCGCCGTCCTCGACGTGCCCTCGCTGCGGGCCCCGGCGCTCCGGTTCGCGCAGAGCGACGCCCACAGCGGTGACGGCGCCATAGTCGCCGGCTTCCCGGAGAACGGTGGATTCGACGTCCGGGCGGCCCGGATCCGCGGACGCGTCCAGGCCGACGGCCCGGACATCTACCACCGGGGGACCGTGCGCAGGGACGCCTACTCGCTCTTCTCGATGGTCCGGCCCGGCAACTCCGGGGGCCCGCTGCTCGCCCCGGACGGCCGGGTCTACGGCGTCGTCTTCGCCAAGTCCCGCGATGACGCCGACACCGGCTACGCGCTCACCGTCGACGAGGTACGCGAGGACATCGAGAAGGGCCGTACCGCCGGCAGCCGGGTGGACAGCCAGGGCTGCGCACTGTGAGCGGCCGGCTGCGGTGAGCCTTCCGCCGGGAAGTCCCGGCTGACCGGGCGGCGACCGGAAAAGACCCGGGACGGCTCAGGGACGGGGATGGCGTAGCCGCGCGGACATCCAGCGGGCCCGGCGGCGGAGGATGCGTGGGATTCCCAGGCGGAGTTCCTCGACTCGGCCCGGGTACTCCCGTGTGGCCAGGCCGTGGGATGCGCTGCGCATGCCACGGGAACGGCGCCCACGGGACCCGTCACGGTAATCGTGCGTCCAGCCCATACCGGGGACTCTGCCCCCGCCCCATGGTCGGTAACCGCCCGGGGGGAGCCGGATCGGGCCTATGCGCCCGGCACATGGCGCCCGGTCGGCCCGAGGCAACCGCGGGCTCACCGGTGGCCGGTCACCGGTCGGGTTCGGGGTCCCTGAGCCAGTTCACCAGTTCCGTGGAGAACCCGGTCGGGTCCTCCTCGTGCGGGAAGTGCCCCAGCCCGTCGAAGAGCCGCCAGCGGTAGGGCGCTTCGACGTACTCCCCGGAACCCGCCGAGCTCCGCGTCCGCATCACTGGATCGAGTGAGCCGTGGAGGTGCAGGGTGGGCACCCGTACCGGCCGTTTCATCCGGCGGTTGAACTGGAACCCGTCGGGCCGTGCCATGGACCGCACCAGCCAGCGGTAGGGCTCGATCGAGCAGTGCGCGGTCGAGGGGATGGACATCGCCTGCCGGTAGACCTCCACCGCCGCCGCCTCCGGGGGCCGGGGCCCGGACCACTCCCCGATCAGCCGCCCCACCAGCTCCGCGTCGTTGGCCATCAGTTGGCGCTCGGGAATCCAGGGCCGCTGGAACCCCCAGATGTGGGAGCCGGCCCGGCTCTGCCGGACGTCGCCGAGCATCGCCGAGCGCCAGCGCCGGGGGTGCGGCATGGAGGCGACGGCGAGGCGCCGCACGAGCTTGGGGCGCATCGCGGCGGCCGTCCAGGCCAGGTAGCCGCCCAGGTCGTGGCCGACCAGGGCGGCGTCCGGCTCGCCGAGCGAGCGGATCACCCCGGTCACATCGAGTGCGAGGTTGGCCGGGTCGTAGCCGCGGGGGGTGCGGTCGCTGCCGCCCACGCCCCGCAGGTCCATGGCGACGGCGCGGAACCCCGCGTCGGCGAGCGCGGTCAGCTGGTGCCGCCAGGCCCACCAGAACTGTGGGAAGCCGTGCAGCAGCAGCACCATGGGGCCGTCGCCGACTTCGGCGATGTGGAAACGGGCGCCGTTCGCGGCCACGTCCCGATGCGTCCACGGCCCTTCGGGCCGGATGAGCGATTCGGAACTCTCGGGGGTGGTCATGGCTCAGAGCGTGACACAGACGGGTCGGCGGGGCGCTCCTCAGCCGCCGCGGAGACCGCGGAGCGCGACTGCGAACCGACGCCGCGGAACACCGCGGCGGTCTCCTTCACCGAGGCGAGACTCCGCTCCGGGGGCCCGACCGCCTTGAACTTGGCCCGGGCCACGATCAGGAACACCAGCGCGAGCAGGGTGAACGCGCCACCGACGACCAGGAAGGACCAGGCAAGTCCCAGGCCCAGGTTGTGGATGCCGTACGCGGCCGCTAGCGCCAGGACGAAGAGGGCCACCAGGCCCAGGGCCGCCGCGCCGGCGACCAGCGCGCCGCCGAGCTGGGCCGGCTTGGTCTCCTGCCGCACCTCCGCCTTGAGTAGCGCGATCTCCTCCCGCACCAGTGCGGTCAACTGGTCGGTCGCCTTGGCGACCAGTCCACGGAGGTCGCGGTCGCCTTCCTGGCTAACTGGGCTCATCGGGTTTCTCATCCCATCTCGCGGTTGTGCACCCGGCCGGTCGGGCGGGCGGGATGGTACTACCGGCCGGTTGTCCCCTCCGATCATGCCGGACCGCCGCACTCTTCCGCTGCCGCGGCAAGTCCGCGCTTCCCGCCCCGGGTTCGCCGACCACCGTAGGCCGCCGGCCCCGCCGGCCGGCACAGCCGAGCCGGGTGTCGGCGCGGCGGGGCCGACTCGGTGCGCTCGCCGTCGGGCACCAGGTCGTCAGGCGCCGACCGGCCGGCCTTCGGGAATCCGCCTCCGGTACGCCCTGCCGCGCAGTCTCAGCAGCACGCCCGAGATCAGCGCCGCGATGAGTGAGCCGGTCAGCACCGCCGCCTTGACCTCGTCGGTGAGCTCCGGCCGGCCCGGGAAGGCGAGTTCGCTGATGAGCAGTGAGACGGTGAAGCCGATCCCGGCGAGTGCGGCGACCGCGAAGATGTCCGCCCACGCCAGCTCCGGATTGAGCGACGCCTTGGTGAAGCGGCTGGTCAACCAGGAGCCGCCGAAGATGCCGAGGGTCTTGCCGAGCACCAGCCCGAGCAGGACGCCCAGCGGCTCGGGCCTGCTGAAGACACTGGTCATCGCATCGCCGGAAACCGACACCCCGGCCGCGAAGAGGGCGAAGACCGGCACCGCCAGCCCGGCCGACACCGGCCGCAACAGGTGCTCCAGACGTTCCGCGGGCGACCGTTCCTCCCCCTCGGCGGGGGTGCACCGGATCATCAGTCCCATCGCCACCCCGGCGACGGTGGCGTGCACGCCGCTGGCGTGGGTCAGCGCCCAGACGACCACGGCGAGGGGCAGGTAGACGTACCACCCGCGCACCCCGCTGCGCAGCAGGAACCAGAAGACGCCCAGGGCGAGTGCGGCGAGGCCCAGCGCCACGAGGTTGAGGCCGGCGGTGAAGAAGACCGCGATCACCAGGATGGCGATGAGGTCGTCGACGACGGCGAGGGTCAGCAGGAACGCGCGCAACGCCGTCGGCAGCGAGCCGCCCAGGACGGCGAGTACGGCGAGGGCGAAGGCGATGTCGGTCGCCATGGGGACCGCCCAGCCTTCGAGACCGCCGCCGGTGCCGGCGCTGACCGCCAGGTAGCAGAGGGCCGGCACGACCATGCCGCAGACCGCCGCGATCACCGGTAGCGCCGCGGCCCTGGGGTCGCTGAGCTCCCCCACCACGAGTTCCCGTTTGAGCTCCACGCCCGCCACGAAGAAGAAGACGGTGAGGAGCCCGTCGGTGGCCCAGCTCCCGACCGGTAGGTCGAGCTGGAGCGCGGCCGGGCCGATCCGGAAGTCCCGAACGGACTCGTAGAAACCGCTCAGCGGGGTGTTGGCCAGGACGAGTGCGAGGACGGCGCCGGCCAGCAGCAGCAGACCGCCGACGGTCTCGGTCCGCAGCGCCTCCGCGAGGAAGCCGCGCTCGCGGGGGGTGGTTCGGCCGAAGAGGGTGCGGGGGGCGGACATCTGGTTGGCCTCCGGTCGGATACGTCTCACCACCGCCGCAGCCTCGGATGGCTGAGGCGGTCGCCGACCAGACTTCCCGGCACTCCTGTCGCGCTGTGGGCGCACTTCACCGTACCCCGTGCGGGGCAGCGCGTGAACCGTCGGGGGCGGTTCCGGAAGGTTCGGCTCCGGTGGTGCGGGCCGGCCGGGGCGGAGCCCGTCCCTCCTCCGGAGACCCTCGTGAGCTGGAATGACGCGGGCGGGGTGGCCGGCCGGCCACCCCGCCCGTCGGCGTCGTGGGTCAGTCGTCGCCGCCGGCGGACCCGGACAGCCCGCTCTGGATGAGGGCCATGACCGAGGAGTCGGTCAGGGTGGTGACATCGCCCAGCGTGCGGTTCTCCGCGACGTCGCGGAGCAGCCGCCGCATGATCTTCCCGGAGCGGGTCTTGGGCAGCTCGGCGACCGGGAGGATCCGCTTCGGTTTCGCGATCGGGCCGAGCTCCTTGCCGACGTGTGCCCGCAGCTCCTCGACCAGCTCGGGGTCTTCCGAGGCGGTGCCGCGCAGGATCACGAAGGCGCAGATCGCCTGGGTGGTCTGCGGGTCGGTGGCGCCGACGACCGCCGCCTCGGCGACCTTCGGGTGGGAGACCAGGGCAGATTCGACCTCGGTGGTCGAGATGTTGTGGCCGGAGACCAGCATCACGTCGTCCACCCGGCCGAGCAGCCAGATGTCGCCGTCCTCGTCCTTCTTGGCACCGTCGCCGGCGAAGTACTGGTTCTCGAAGCGGGACCAGTAGGTGTCGAGGTAGCGCTGGTCGTCGCCCCAGACGGTGCGGAGCATGCTCGGCCACGGCTCGGTGAGGACGAGGTAGCCGCCCTTGCCGTCGGGGACCTCGTTCCCACTGTCGTCGACGACCGTCCCCGCGATGCCCGGCAGCGGTGACTGCGCGGAGCCCGGCTTGGCCGCCGTGACGCCCGGCAGCGGGCTGATCATGATGGCGCCGGTCTCGGTCTGCCACCAGGTGTCCACCACCGGGGTGCGGTCGCCGCCGATGTGTTTGCGGTACCACATCCAGGCTTCGGGGTTGATCGGTTCGCCGACCGAGCCCAGCAGCCGCAGCGAGGACAGGTCGAAGCCGGCCGGGATCTCGTCGCCCCACTTCATGCAGGCGCGGATGGCGGTCGGGGCGGTGTAGAGGATCGTGACTCCGTACTTCTGCACGATCTCCCACCAGCGGCCGTGGTGCGGGGTGTCCGGGGTGCCTTCGTAGAGCACCTGGGTGGCGGCGTTGGAGAGCGGGCCGTAGACGATGTAGGAGTGACCGGTCACCCAGCCGACGTCCGCCGTGCACCAGAAGACGTCGGTCTCCGGCTTGAGGTCGAAGACCGCGCTGTGGGTGTAGGACACCTGGGTGAGGTAGCCGCCGGTGGTGTGCAGGATGCCCTTGGGCTTGCCGGTGGTGCCCGAGGTGTAGAGCACGAAGAGCGGGTGCTCCGCCTCGAAGGCCTCCGGGGTGTGGCTGTCGGACTGGCGGTCCACGGCGTCGTGCCACCAGATGTCCCGGCCTTCGCGCCAGGTGGAGCCGGCCTCCTCCAGGGGCTGGCCGGTGCGGCGGACCACCAGTACCGAGTGGACGTGCTCGGTCCCGGGCCGGGTGAGGGCTTCGTCGACGGCCGGCTTGAGGGCTGAGGGCTTGCCCCGCCGGTAGCCGCCGTCGGCGGTGATGACGACGCGGGAGTCGGCGTCCTTGATCCGGGCCGCGAGCGCGTCGGCGGAGAATCCGCCGAAGACGAGGGAGTGCGGGGCGCCGATGCGGGCGCAGGCCAGCATCGAGATGACCGCTTCGGGGATCATGGGCAGGTAGATCGCGACCCGGTCGCCGGCCCGTACGCCGAGTTCGGTGAGCGCGTTGGCGGCTTTGCTGACCTCGCTCTGGAGCTGGGCGTAGGTGAGCGTGCGGGTGTCGCCGGGCTCTCCTTCGAAGTGGATGGCCACCCGGTCGCCCAGGCCGTTCTCGACGTGGCGGTCCACGCAGTTGTAGGCGACGTTGAGCCGGCCGTCGGCGAACCACTTGGCGAAGGGCGGGTTGCTCCAGTCGAGGGTTTCGGTCGGCTCGGTGGCCCAGGTGAGCCGGCGGGCCTGCTCCGCCCAGAATCCCAGCCGGTCCGCCTTGGCCTGTTCGTAGGCCTCCGCGGTGACGTTGGCGTTCGCGGCCAGTTCGGCGGGCGGCGCGAACCGTCGCTCCTCCTTGAGAAGGTTGGCCAGACTCTCGTTGCTCACGACATCTCCCATTCGCGGGGTGACCGTTGTTCCCGGGCCCTAGCTCATCAGTCGGTGGCCTGCCCTGACAAGGGTTCTCGAACCAGTGGTGTAGACCATGTTGGGCTCACTGGCGGCCGGTGCCGTTCGGCCCGTTTCGCTTTCCGTCCTTCGTGCGCTCGGTCGGGATGTTCCGTCTCTTCGGACAGGGGGTCGTAGGGGCTGAATGTCCCCGACATTCATTCACAAAGCCCTACCAGCGCGGCCAGATGAGTGAATAAATATGCTTGTCGTGCGGTAGCTACATATTCTCCTCGTGGTGGTCCGGTAAGGAACGCGCCGCGCCGATCGCCGCCCACGCTGAGGAGAGAGGTGCGCTGATGACAGCCACACGGAGAATGGTCACCGGGGTCGTCCTGACGGCGGTGGCGGTCGCCGTCGCCGGGTGTTCGAGCAAAGGGGACGGCGAGTCGCGGGTGGGGGACGCACAGCACGGCAACGCCGGACAGGCCGCGTCGCCCGGCAAGTTGATCGGTGACGGATCGACCGCGCGGACCGGGCTCCAGCCGAACCAACCGGTGCCCAAGAAGCTGAGGGAGGGCGCCAAGCCGCCGCAGTTCGTCGTGTTCTCCTGGGACGGCGCCGGTGAGGACGGACAGAAGCTCTTCTCGCACTTCCGCGAGGTGGGCAAGAAGTACGACGCGACGATGACGTACTTCCTCAGCGGGGTCTACATGCTCCCCGAGGAGAAACGGGAGTTGTACCGCCCGCCGCAGCACGCGCCCGGCGCTTCGGACATCGGCTTCAACGACGTCCGCGGGGTCAGGGACACCGTGGAGCAGATGCGCGGCGCCTGGCTGGACGGCAACGAGATCGGCACCCACTTCAACGGCCACTTCTGCGGACCGGACCGGGGCGTCGGCACCTGGTCCCCGGAGGAGTGGAAGAAGGAGATCGAGCAGGCCAGGAGCTTCGTCCAGACCTGGAAGACGAACACCGGACTCAAGGACGAGGCACCGCTGCCCTTCGACTACGACCAGGAGCTGGTCGGTGGCCGGGCACCCTGCCTGGAGGGGCAGAAGAACCTGCTGCCGGCCGCCAAGGAGATGGGCTTCCGGTACGACGCCAGCTCCGTGGGCGGGCTCCAGGTCTGGCCGTCGAAGGCCGACGGTATCTGGGACTTCCCGTTGCAGCAGATCCCGATGCCCGGCCGCGGCTTCGAGACTCTGTCGATGGACTACAACTTCCTGGCCAACCAGTCCGGCACCACCAACGGCGACCCCTCGAAGCACCAGGAGTGGGGCGACCAGATGCGGGACGGACTGCTGGCGGCCTTCGACCGCGCCTACCGCAGCAACCGTGCCCCGCTCTTCGTCGGCAACCACTTCGAGTCCTGGAACGGCGGCACCTACATGCGGGCCGTCGAGGACGCCATCAAGGAGATCTGCCCCCGGGAGGGCGTGCGTTGTGTGTCCTTCAGGCAACTCGCCGACTGGCTGGACGCCCAGGATCCGGAGGTGCTGAAGAAGCTGCGGTCGCTCGGGGTCGGCGAACAGCCGGCGGGCGGTTGGAGCGGCTTCCTGAACACCACCGCGGCCGGGCCCGAGAAGCCGAAGAAGACCTCGTAGCTCCACCCGTCGGGCCCGGGGCGGGCGGCCCGGCGCTGGTCGGCAGCCCGGTCAGGCGGGCTGTCCGACCGGCACCGGACTCTCCAGGTCCTCCGCCAGGGTGAACTCCGGATCCACCTGGGCCGCCAGGTCCGCGCCCGTCCGCTCGTTGCCCCAGCTCTCCGCGTTCTTCAGATGGAAGTGCACCATCTGGCGGGTGTACCGCGGCCAGTCCCGGCGCTCGTAGGAGTCGTCGGCCGTCCGGTGGAGGGCGCGCAGCGCGGCGAGGTTCTCCGCTTCCAGGCGCTCGAAAGGAGGCGGGTCGCCCTTCTCCAGTGCGCGCACCCAGTCCGAGTGGCCGAAGGTGACCAGCAGGTCCTCACCGACCTCCGCGCGGAGGAAGGCGAGGTCGTCCGGGCCCTGGACCTTGTTGCCGACGACGTGCAGTTCGACGCCGAAGTCCCGGGCGTACTCCTTGTACTGGCGGTAGACCGCGACGCCTTTCCGGGTCGGCTCGGCCACCAGGAAGGTGGCGTCGAAGCGGGTGAACATCCCGGAGGCGAACGAGTCGGAACCGGCCGTCATGTCGACGACGACGTACTCGTCACGGCCGTCGACGAGGTGGTTGAGGCAGAGCTCCACCGCGCCGACCTTCGAGTGGTAGCAGGCGACCCCCAGGTCGGACTCGGTGAACGGGCCGGTCACCATCAGCCGCACCGCCGCACCGGCCCGGTCCGTCGGAGTGGGAGCGGCGCCGGGGGGCTCGTCCTGACCCAGGTGGACGGGGTGAGCGCAGGCCTCGTAGATCGGGTTGTCCTCGGTGATGCGCAGCAGTCGGGAACCCGCACCCGGGGGTGTCGTCTTGATCATGGTCTCGGGGGAGGCGACGCGGGGGTTGGAACCGCGCAGGTAGTCCTTGATCAGCGGCAGCCGGGCGCCCATGGCGGGCAGCCGTGCGGCCGTGGCCTCCGGCAGTCCGAGAGCCGGTCCCAGATGCTGGTTGATATCGGCGTCCACCGCGATCACGGGCACCCGGGAAGCGGCCAACTGGCGGATGAACAGGGAGGACAGCGTGGTCTTGCCGCTGCCGCCCTTCCCTACGAAAGCGATCTTCATGTTCAGTAACGCTAAAGCCGGCTGGGTGCAGCCAAGGGCCGCGCTACGTGAAGATCACTCCTTCGGGGGGCGCGTCAAGGGTGCGCGATGGAGATCGCACGAGTTCCTTGCTCCGGGCCGGTGCGGCGTACGGGAGCCAGGTGGCAGCGCTTAGGCTCCTACCCATGACTGCGTTCTCCCGGGGTGCGCCCCACCGATCGCCGACCGGATCCCCCGCCGCCGCGGAGAACGATCCGCTGGCCGTACTGGGCACCCTTCCGGGAGTGGCCGAGTCCGTCGAGTCGGTGCGCAAGGCGGTGGACCGGATCTACGGCCACCGGGTGATGCGCCGGCGGAGCGCCGAGGTCACCGCGGAGGCCGCCCTCCGCGGCGCTCGGGCCTCCGCGGCGCTGGCCGGGGCGGACTGGGAACTTGAGGAGGTCCGGCGGCGCAGTGACTACGGCGCTGGGGAGGAACCGCGGACGGTGGGGGCCGCGCTGCGGCTGACCGCCGAGGCGGGGCAGTTGTTGGGCGTCTGGCGGCAGTCGCCGCTCCGGGTGCTGGCGCGGCTCCATCTGGTGGCCGCGGGCGAGGCGGGAGACGGGGCTTCTGCCGGGGACACGGTCGGTCGGCCCAGGCTGGCGGGCGAGACGGTGGTCGAGCCGTTGGTCGAGCTGCCGCTTCCGGAGGCGGACGAGGTGGCCGGCCGGTTGGACGGGCTGACCAGCTTGCTGCTGGCCGGAACGGCCGCTCCGGCGCTGGTGGTGGCCGCGGTGGTGCACGGCGAGCTTCTGGTGCTGCGTCCCTTCGGTACGTGCAACGGGTTGGTGGCGCGGGCGGCGGAACGGATCGTGCTGGTCGGCAGCGGTCTGGATCCGAAGTCGATCTGCCCGGCCGAGGTGGGCCACGCGGAGTTGGGGCGGCAGGCCTACACGGAGGCGCTCGACGGGTACGCCGCCGGGACCCCCGAGGGGATGGCGGCGTGGATCGCGCACTGTGGACGCGCGGTCGAACTCGGCGTGCGGGAGACCACTGCGGTCTGCGAGGCGCTGCAGCGGGGAGCGGCCTGAGCGGCGCCCGCGCCGACCGGTCGGACCGGGGGGTGTGTCCGGCCGGCATCCGATCGGAGCCCGACCGGACCGACTCGGTGTTCGGAACGGGGGAACGGCGGGCCGGGGATGCCGAGGCGGTATGCGGCGGCACCCGGGACGGGTACCGCCGCTGGCGTGTCCACCGGGTTACCAGTGCGCGCTCCCTGTTCGCCCATCCGGCCGGGACTTCCCGCAGCGGTGGGCTGGCCCGTAATCGACGGGTCGGCGTCGCGTGGGTGCTCGGTGTTCACGCACGGTCCGTGGGGCCTTGCTGATCTCTGGAAGATGCTCCGGGATCTTCCGGTCTCGCGGGCCGTCGATTCCTTTGTACTCCTGTGGCGGCAGAAGCGGAACCCCTGCTTCCCGTCTTTTGCTTTAGGCGTCGGAGACCGCCAAAGCCATTGTTCTGGTCGATTTTCCCGTCTTCTCAGAATTTGGCGGGAAAACGAGATCTCCGGTCGGCGCATACGGCCGGTGCCGGTCAGAACGGACCGACGGCCGTTCGTCGGCGGCTGGCGTACCAGACCAGGCCCGCGGTGGCGGTCGCCGCGCCCACCGCGGCCGCCACGAGTACCGGGCGGGGCGGCATCGTGATGGTGGGAAGCCGCCGCTTCAACCGCACCGGCCGGTTGAAGGAGAGCACCGGCCAGCCGCGGTTCGCCGCCTCCCGCCGCAGCGCGCGGTCCGGGTTGACCGCGTGCGGGTGGCCGACCGCCTCCAGCATCGGCACGTCGGTGATGGAGTCGCTGTAGGCATAGCACCGGGCCAGGTCGTAGCCCTCGCTCTCGGCCAGTTCGGCGATGGCCTCGGCCTTCGTCGGGCCGTAGGCGTAGTACTCGACCTCACCGGTGAACCGACCGTCCTCGATCACCAGCCGGGTCGCCACCACCCGGTCGGCGCCGAGCAGTTCGCCGATGGGTTCCACCACCTCGGCTCCGGAGGTGCTGACGATCACCACGTCCCTGCCGGCGAGGTGGTGCTGTTCGATGAGGGAGGCCGCCTCGTCGTAGATGATCGGGTCGATCAGCCGGTGCAGGGTCTCGGCGACGATCTCCTTCACCTGCTGGACGTCCCAGCCGCGGCACAGCGCGGTGAGGTACTCGCGCATTCGCTCCGTCTGCTCGTGGTCGGCGCCGCCGAGGAGATAGACGAACTGGGCGTATGCGGTGCGCAAAACAGCCCGGCGATTGATCAGGCCACCCTGGTAGAAGGACTTGCTGAAGGCCAGCGTGCTGGACTTGGCAATGACCGTCTTGTCGAGGTCGAAGAAGGCCGCTGTACGGGGCAAGGAGTGGTTTTCCACATCACTGAGCATAGGCGCCCTCCATTCGGCGTACAGCAAGGCGCGTGGGTTTGCCTGAGAAGGGCCTCGGGTACACCATGGAGGTCACGGATCGTTCGCGACCGTGTTAACCCGGTCTGGCTCCTCCCCCCCGAGTCGACCGTGGGGACGACCCCCGCTCTCCCCCCCCCGGCGGGGGTCGTCGCATGTCCGGGGGTGTTTCCGCGGTCTCCCTTGATCCCTTCTCGCTCTTGTCGGCGGTTCGAGGGCTCCCGAAGCGCATCCTCTCCCGGTGACTGTGAGTAATCAATGGGTTTCATGTGGAAGTCACCGGTATAGGTGAGCGAGATATTCACAGCCCGCGTACTGTCCACAGTTTTCGACCAAGATCCACAAGTTTTTCCTGATCGCTGCACGGTGAATCCGCGAAGTGTTCGCGGAGTGAGTCGTCGAACGAGATCAGGAGTGGACCATGGCCGGATCCAGCACATCCGAACTGCTCAGACCCCCTGAAGCGCAGCCGGGCGCGCCGCTGGTCGTCTCCCGGGACGAGCGGTTGCTCGACGATCTGCTGCGGCTCTGCGCCGCGGCGGGCGTACAGCCGGCGGTGGCCGAAGGCACGACCGCTCGGGAGCCGGGCTGGGAGCGGCCACCGCTGGTCCTCGTCGGCGACGACGCGGCCGCCGGCCTGGTCGGCACCGCCCCGCGACGGCCGGCGGTGGTGCTCGTGGGCCGCGATCCGGACGACGCCGGCATCTGGCGGCGGGCGGTCGCCATCGGCGCGGAGCACGTCGCCCTGCTGCCGGATGCGGAGACCTGGCTGGTTGACCGGATCGCCGACGCCACCGAGGGAAGCGGGGGGCAGGCGGTGACGGTGGGCGTGGTGGGCGGTCGTGGCGGAGCCGGCGCGTCCACTCTCGCCTGCGCGCTGGCCGTGACCGCGGCACGGTCCGGCAGACGCACGGTCCTGGTCGACGGGGACCCGCTCGGCGGTGGTCTGGACGTGCTGCTCGGAGGGGAGAGCGCGGAGGGGCTCCGATGGCCCGCTTTCGCCCGCTCCTCAGGGCGGGTGGCCGGTGGCGCGCTCGAGGAGTCGCTGCCCGCGCTGCACTCCCTGCGCCTACTCAGCTGGGACCGAGGCGAAGCGGTGGTCGTGCGGCCGGAGGCGGCGCGCTCGGTGCTCGCGGCCGCGCGGCGGCGAGACGGGGTGGTCGTGGTCGACCTGCCGCGGCGGATGGACGGCGCGGCGGCCGAGGCGCTTGCGCAACTGGACATGGGCCTGCTGGTGGTGCCGGCGGAGCTGCGGGCGGTGGCGGCCGCCCAGCGGATCAGCTCGGCCTTGCGCATGGTGCTGCGGGACCTCCGGGTGGTGGTGCGCGGCTCACCCACCTCCGGACTACGGGGGGAGGAGATCGCCCGGCTGCTCGGCTTGCCGCTGGTGGGTGAGCTGCCGTCGGAGTCTGGACTGGCCCGGCTGGTGGAGCGGGGGGCCGTACCGGGCTCCCACGGCGATGGCCCACTGGCCCGCTTCTGCGGCCTCTTCTGGGATCGGGCGCTGGCCGACGTAGGAGGCCGGGGATGAGCGTGTCGCAGGTTCCGTCCGGCTCGGAACTGCCGGCCCGGCTCCGTTCGACCGCCGCTCGGGCCGGGGAGCCGCCGGGCGCCGGGATGGTGGCACGGCATTCGCCGTCGCAGGTCGCTCCGCTGGCCGAGCCGCTGCTGGACGCGGTACGGCTGAGGCTCGCGGCGACCGGGGCGGAACCGACCTCGGCCGCGGTGGCGGCCGCCCTTCGCGAAGAGGGCCGACTCCTGGGGGACACCGAAGTCCTCGCGGTCGTGACTCGGCTCCGCTCGGAACTCGTCGGCGCCGGACCGCTGGAGCCCCTACTCGCCGATCCCGAGGTCACCGATGTGCTGGTCACGGCCCCGGAGCAGGTCTGGGTGGACCGAGGGATGGGGCTGGAGCGGACCCCCGTGCGCTTCCCGGACGGAGAGGCGGTGCGCAGGCTCGCCCAGCGTCTCGCCGCTGTGGCCGGGCGGCGGCTGGACGATGCGCGGCCCTGGGTGGACGCGCGCCTTCCGGACGGGACCCGGTTGCACGCCGTGCTGCCGCCGATCGCCGTGGGCTGTGCCTGTCTGTCGCTGCGGGTGGTACGGCGCAAGGCGTTCGACCTCCGGGAGTTGGTCGATGCCGGCACGGTGCCGCCCGGCGTCGACCGGTTGCTGCGAGGGCTCCTGGAAGCCCGGTTGTCGTTCCTGATCAGCGGCGGCACCGGTACCGGCAAGACGACGCTGCTGAGCACCCTGCTCGGGTTGGTGGGACCCCACGAGCGGATCGTGCTCGCGGAGGACTCCGCGGAACTCCGGCCCGACCATCCACACGTCGCCCGGTTGGAGGCCAGGCCCGCCAATCAGGAGGGGAGGGGACGGGTCACCCTGAGGGACCTCATCCGGCAGGCGCTGCGGATGCGGCCGGACCGGCTGGTGGTCGGTGAGGTCCGCGGCGAGGAGGTGACCGATCTGCTCGCGGCGCTCAACACCGGTCATGAGGGTGGCTGCGGGACGGTGCACGCCAACGCGGCGGCGGACGTGCCGGCCCGACTGGAGGCGCTCGGTTCGACGGCCGGCCTGGACCGGGCCGCGCTACACAGCCAACTGGCCGCCGCGGTGTCGGTGCTGATCCACCTGGTCCGGGACCGCGACGGACAACGTCGGATCTCTGAGGTGCATGTGCTGGACCGCGGCCCGGGCGGCTACGTCGAGACCGTGCCCGCGCTCCTCGCCGGTCCGACCGGCCTTGAGCCGGGCCCGGGCCATCAGCGGTTCATGCGGCTGCTCGCCGGCTCAGCCGGTCACCGGGCCGAAGGAGGCGGTGAGCCCCGTGGGAGGTGACGGAGGGCTGTGGGATGCCGCCGGCTTCGCCTCGACCGGCCCCGGACGGTGGCTGGACCGGTGCCGGTGGAGGCGGCGCGCCAGACTGCTGCTGACCGGTACCGCGTCGGACACCGAGGCTCACAGCCTGAGCCCGTCCACGGCGTTGCCGGTCGGCGGGTGGGCGGAGAAGGCACACCGCCTGCGGCAGGGGCGTTGGGCGGCGGGGTGGGGGCGGGAGTGGCTCTGTGCGCCGGCCGGTGTGGTTCTCGGCCTGGTCTCGGAGTCCGTTCTGCCGGTGGGCGCCGGGCTGGCGGCCGTGCCGCTGGTACGGCGGTGGTCCCGTTCCCGGGAGGCATCCCGGGAACGGGAGCGGCGGGGCGTCGCGGTCGTGGAGTTCTGCGGCGCGGTGGCCGGTGATCTCCGGGCGGGCCGACAGCCGTTGGAGGCGCTGTGCTCCGCAGCGGCGGGGCTGGGCCCGGCGGCGGTGCCGCTGACCGCGGCGGCCCGGTTCGGGGGCGATGTACCGCGGGTACTGCGGGAGACTGCCAGGGTTCCGGGCGCGGAGGGGTTGTCGGGGGTGGCTGCCTGCTGGCGGATCTCGGCGGACGGTGGAGCGGGCCTGGCAGCCGGGCTCGAACGAGTGGCCGCCTCGCTACGCACCGAGCGGGATCGAGCTGACGAACTGGCAGCCCAGCTGGCGGGCACCCGGGCCACGGGCACGATGCTCGCCTGGCTACCGGCGTTCGCGTTGCTGATGGGAGCGGCGTTGGGCGCGTCCCCGCTCCGGGTGCTGTTGCACACCCCAGTCGGTCTGGCCTGCCTGCTCGTCGGCGGTCTGCTGGAATACGCCGGGCTCCGCTGGACCTCCCACATCATCAGGCGGGCCGAGGCTCTCGGATCGGTGACCGCCGATGGGTAGGGGTGGTTCCCTTCTCGGCTTGCTTCTGCTCGCCGCCTGGGCGCTCGGCAAGGCGGCCGTGGCGGTCGGAGGCCGCCACGGGAGAGGCGTCCGGCGACCCGGTGGACGCCTGGCGGAACTGCTACCCGGTGGGCCGGCCCACCGGGGCCCTCCGTCGGCCCGTCCCCGGGCCGGTCGGCTCGGCCTGAACGCCGTGCCGGCCACCGGTGGCGTTGCCGCGTTGCTGCGGAACTGGCTGCCCGCCGTCGGCACCGCCGCGGCCGGTCCGTTCCTGCTGGGCGGAGCGGCGGGTTGGGCGCTCGGCCTGTTGGGAGGGTGCGTGGTGCGGGTCTGGTGGCAGCGTCGCCCGGCGACGACGCCCGACCGGGAGAAGCATTCCGAGGAGTCCGACGGGCGTCTGCCGTTCGCCGGAGAACTGCTGGCCGCCTGCCTCGCGGCCGGTGCTGGGCCGGTCGAAGCGGCCGACGCGGTGGGGAGTTCACTCGGCGGGCCGGTCGGGGAGGGCCTGGCGAGAGCGGCGGCGGAGCTCAGGCTCGGAGGGGACCCGGGCGTCGTCTGGGGCCGTTTCGCCGAGTTGCCCGGAGCGTTAGCACTGGCCAGCGCTCTCCAGCGGGCCCAGGCGACGGGGGTGCCCGCGGTGGAACCGGTGGCACGTCTGGCGGCCGAATACCGCTCCGCCCAGGCGAGGAGGGCCACCGCGGCGGCGCGACGGGCCGGAGTGCTGGCTACCGCCCCGCTGGGGCTGTGTTTCCTGCCCGCCTTTCTGACGGTCGGGGTGGCACCGGTGCTGATCGGGCTGGGGACGGCGCTCCTCCGCGGAGCCTGAAGAACCGCCCTGGCCCGCCCGACTGACCGCACTCACGGCGACGGAAGGGGAGCGGAGGCTCGAACACGTAGAGGCTCGAACACGTAAGGGAACAGGCGGAGCGGCAGCTGCTTCGACGACGCACGACCAGGTGGAGTGGGACGGAAGGGGAGAAGAAGTGAAGTGGATCCGGAAACGCTGGGGCGCAGTACGCGGAGCGGGGCGGACGGACTCCGGTATGACGACGGCCGAGTACGCGGTGGGCACCATCGCGGCCGCTGGTTTCGGCGCGGTGCTCTACAAGGTGGTCACCAGTGACGCGGTCAACTCCGCACTTCAGTCAGTGGTCGCCAAGGCGCTCGATGCGCAGTTCTGACCGTGGGTATGTGACGGCGGAGGCGGCTGTGGTCCTGCCGGCCATGGCGCTGTTCACGGTGGCGCTGATCTGGGGGCTGATGGCCGCGGCGGCACAGATCCAGTGCGTCGACGCGGCCCGTGCGGGGGCGCGGGCCGCGGCTCGCGCCGAACCGGAGGAGGCCACCTTGGCCGCGGCGCGTACCACCGCGCCCGAGGGTGCCGAGATCTCCGTGAAGCGGGAGGACGGCCTGGTCCGAGTCCGTGTGGAGGCCCCGGCCGGCCCGGGAGCGCTGCCGGTACGGCTGGGGGCCGAGGCGGTGGCGCTGGACGAGTCCATGGCGTCCCCGCCCGGAGCGGGGCAGGGCGCTGCTGGTTCCGAGGCGGGGGACGAGGAGGGGGACGGCGTCACGTCGGAAGGCAGCGTCACGTCGGAAGGCAAGGGAGCAGCAGGCGGGTCTCGCTGAGCGACCCGGCGCTGTTCGTCGGAGAAGGCCCGGGTGGTACGTACGGAAGGGAGGCAAGCCATGCGGTGGGTGGGCGGAAGGCTGGGCCGGGTAGGTCTGGGCCGGTTGCCTGGACGAGGGCGTGGTCGGCTGCCGAGCCGAGCCGGGGGGCGGAGGGTGTCTCCACTCGGTGCGGAGCAGGGCTCGGCGACGGTGTGGACGGCCGTAGCCGCCACCGCGCTCTGTGCGGTGTTCGCCGCCGAGTTGGCGCTGGGCGGGGTGGTCGGAGCTCGGCATCGGGCTGCCGGCGGAGCGGATCTCGCCGCGCTCGCCGCGGCCGGGCATGCGTTGGAGGGGCAGACGAGGGCGTGTGGCCTGGCCAGGAAGGTGGCCGTGGCTCAAGACGTGCGGGTGGTCCGCTGCGCGGTCCGTGGTGAGATCGCCGACCTCACCGCGGAGGTCGGGTACGGCCCGTTCACCGCCAGGGTGCGGTCCCGTGCCGGGCCGTAGCCAGCGGGTGGGGGCAGCACGGAGCTGCCGAGGCCCACCGGGCTGCGCTGGGCTCCGAGGAGGCGGCCGGGCAGGCGTCCGTCAGCGTCGGCGGGCCGCCACCTCGCCGGTGGCCGGTGTCGGTGCCGCGTACCGCAGATCGCCGGGTGAGGCCGCCCACTCCGGCCTGGGGCAGGGGGACGCGGCCACTCACTCCGATGGAGCACCGCTGAGGAGGGTGCCGAGCAGCCGCACGGCAGCCCGCTTGTCCAACGGATCGTTGCCGTTTCCGCACTTCGGCGACTGGATGCAGGACGGACACCCCGCTTCGCACTCACAGGCGGCGATCGCTTCCCGGGTCGCTCGCAGCCATCGGGAGGCCACCTGGAAGGCCCGCTCGGAGAAGCCCGCCCCGCCCGGTTGGCCGTCGTAGACGAAGACGGTGGGCAACAGGGTGTCCGGATGCAGCGGGACGGACACACCGCCGATGTCCCAGCGATCGCAGGTCGCGAAGAGCGGCAGGATTCCGATGGCGGCGTGCTCGGCGGCGTGCAGCGCACCCGCCAGGGACTCGGGAGCGATGCTCGCCTCGTCGAGCTGGTCCTCGGTGACCGTCCACCACACCGCCCGGGTGCGCAGCGTACGGGGCGGCAGGTCCAGCTTGCTCTCGCCGAGGACCTCGTTGGTGATCAGTCTGCGCCGGAGGAAGGAGACGACCTGGTTGGTGACCTCCACGGAGCCGAAGCAGAGTCGGCCCGCGCCCCACGGCACCTCGGTGGCGGTCTCCAGCACCGAGATGGCGGTGGTGTCCCTGGCGGTGGTCGAGTAGGGCGGCGACGACTCCTCGACCAGCGCCACCGAGTCCGCCAGGTCCAGCTCCCGGACCACGTAGGTGCGCCCCTGGTGGAGGTGGACGGCCCCGGTGTGGACGGTCGTGTGGGCCGCCGCCGCGTCGACCGTGCCCAGCAGTCGGCCGGTGCCCGCCTCGACCACCTGGACGGGGGCGCCGCCCTGGCCGCGGATGTCGGCGAGGTCCGCGGCCCGGTCGCTGCGCGGCCAGTGCCAGGCGGTCGCCCGCCGCCGCAGCAGCCTCCGTCGCTCCAGTTGGGGGAGGAGCCCGGGGGCCGCCGGTCCGAAGAGCGCCAGATCCTCCTCGGTGAGCGGCAACTCCGCTGCTGCCGCGCACAGGTGGGGGGCCAGCACGTAGGGGTTGTCCGGGTCCAGCACGGTCGACTCGACGGGCTGCCGGAACAGCGCCTCGGGATGGTGCACGAGATAGGTGTCGAGCGGGTCGTCGCGAGCCACCAGCACCGCGAGCGAGCCCTGGCCGGCGCGTCCGGCCCGGCCGGCCTGCTGCCACAGGGACGCCCGGGTGCCCGGATAACCGGCGAGCAGCACCGCGTCCAGGCCGGAGACGTCCATCCCCAGTTCCAGGGCGTTGGTGGCGGACAACCCGAGGATCTCACCGGAGTGCAGGGCTTGCTCCAGGCCACGCCGTTCCTCGGGAAGGTATCCGCCGCGGTAGGCGGCGACCCGCCCGGGCAGCGACCGGTCGACGGCCGCGAGGCGTTCCTGGGCGATGAGGGCGATCATCTCGGCCGCCCGCCGGGAGCGGACGAAGGCGACGGTGCGGGTGCCCTGCACGGCGAGGTCGGTGAGGAGGTCGGCGGTCTCCGCCGTGGCGCTGCGCCGCACCGGGGCGCCCTGCTCCCCGTGGAGCTCGGTCAGCGGCGGCTCCCAGAGCGCGAAGACGAGCTCCCCGCGCGGTGAGGCGTCGTCGGTGACCTCGACCACCGGAAGGCCGGTCAGCCGGCCGGCGGCCTCCGCCGGTTCCGAGGCCGTGGCCGAGGCGAGCAGGAAGACCGGCTCCGAGCCGTACCGCGCACAGACCCGCCGCAGTCGGCGGATCACCTGGGCCACGTGGGAGCCGAAGACCCCGCGGTAGCTGTGGCACTCGTCGACGACCACATAGCGCAGTGCGCGTAGGAAGGAGGACCAACGCGGGTGCCCGGGCAGGATGCTCCGGTGCAGCATGTCGGGGTTGGTCAGCAGGTAGTTGGCGTACCGCCGGGCCCAGTCCCGCTCCTCGACCGGTGTGTCCCCGTCGAACACCGCCGGCCGCACGGCGCTGCCCAGCGGTGCCGTGAGTTCGCCGACGGACCGTCGCTGGTCGGCGGCGAGGGCCTTGGTCGGCGCGAGGTACAGCGCGGTGGTGCCCCGTCCGCCCCGCTCCGCCGCGCCGTCGAGCAGCGTGCTGACCACCGGGACCAGGTAGGAGAGCGTCTTGCCGGAGGCGGTCCCGGTCGCGACGACGACGGAGGTGCCGCTCAGCGCCTGCTCGGCGACGCGGGCCTGGTGTTCCCAGAGGTGCTCGATCCCGGCGTTCCGGACCGCCTCCACCACTTCTGGCCGGATCCGCTCCGGCCAGCGCGCATGACGGCCCGTGCGCGGGGGCAGGTGCTCCGTATGGGTGATGCGCGCAGCGCGGTCCGCGCTACCGGCGAGCCGGTCGAGGACGGACCGTGCGGGGGAGTGGGCGGCCCCGACACGCGGGAGTTGGTTGTCGGCCATCGGCACCGAGTGTGTCACCGGAGTGACGGACAATGCGCTCAAGGCGTCGTGCACGCCGGTCGGTAAGTGATTGAATGCCATCGCGGCTGCCGATCCATGGGGGGCGACCGTTCGATTGCAAGCTGCTGGAGGATCCGTGGACCTGTCCCTGTCGACCCGGACCGTAGGCGACCGCACAGTGGTCGAAGTCGGTGGCGAGATCGATGTATACACCGCGCCCAAGCTGCGTGAGCAGCTGGTCGAGCTTGTGAACGACGGGAGTTACCACCTGGTCGTCGACATGGAGGGGGTCGACTTCCTCGACTCCACCGGTCTCGGCGTCCTGGTGGGCGGGCTGAAGCGGGTGCGTGCCAATGAGGGCTCGTTGCGCCTGGTGTGCAACCAGGAGCGCATCCTCAAGATTTTCCGCATCACCGGGCTGACCAAGGTGTTCCCGATCCACACCTCGGTCGACGACGCTGTCGCAGCCACCGACTGACAGTCGCCGGCGAGCCCCGTGCCGATGGCACGGGGCGCGGCAAGCCTGGGGTGCCGGTGGCTGCGCCCGGACCCCCGAGAGATGCCACACGCGACCGAGGGGAAGGCATGGCCACCGTCGAACTGCTGTTCAGCGCCCTGCCCGAGCACGTACGGACCGCCCGCCTGGTGGCGGCGGCCGTGGCGCGCAAGGCCGGGGTCGACGAGGCTGTGCTGGACGAAGTCCGCCTGGCTGTCGGAGAGGCCTGCAGCCGGGCTGTCGGCCTGCACAGGGGCCATGGTCTGGCCGCGCCGGTGCGGGTGTTGTTGATCGAGGAGGAGAAGAAGTTCTCGATCGAGGTCGGCGAAGGAGTGGCTTCGGGTGCCGAGGGCGAGCCTTCCGGCCCGGCGGCCCGGCCCGCCGATGCCGATGACGAGATGGGCCTTGCCGTGATCAGAGGGCTCGTCGATGATTTCGAGGTGACCGGTTCCGGGCTCGTGGGCCTCATTCGGATGAGCTGGCCGGCCACTCAACTGCCTGAAGTGCCCTGAGCCACGGAGGAATGGCCCCATCAGCCGTCAGGCCCTGTCGGGGCCGTCGGGGCCTGATGGGACCGGCGCCGCTCTGACGGTCCGGGATCCTCCGGGTTCACTGATGCTCCCGGCGCCTGGCCGGACCGTGACCGGACCGGAGGGTGGTCGGCGCCGCGCGGAGCCCTTCGGCGGTGACTGTCTTATCGCTCGAGTCGGTGAACCTGCGTCCCAGCGGGTCCGAACGCCCGGTCCGTCCCATGGCCACCGCCTCGACCGGCTCACCCAGATGCAGGCCCGGACGGCCGACGAGTCCCCTGTTTCCCATGACAGCACCTCGACACCTGGATCCACGACGAGAAAACGTTCCATCGGCGACTCGTCGGACCGTCACGGACTTCGAGGTCAGTACACCGTGATCGTTCTCGCCGGTAGCCGCTGTAGCGACCTTCCGTGGCGAGCAGGTTTGTTTTTCATCCGCGCCGTTGAACAGGTGTTTCTTTATGCGCTGAGATCATTTGCAGATCATCTCCGATCGCGTCAAGGAAATGATCACCGACCTGCCTTCGGGTGATCTTTTACTCTCGATGTTTTTTGATCTTCGCTGGTGCTGGTGAATTCCCGGGTACGCGCACTGTTTTGATCGACCGCAGCTCCCTACAATCCGTCAACATCTTCTAAAGATCCAGCACGCTTGAGCGCTGCGGCTCGTTCCGTGCTGCGCGCCCATGTGCCAAACGTCAAGGAGGACGAATGGCGGGGCCCCTTCCCCCACTCACGCCGGACCCTTTTCCAACGCTCGCGGCCGCCACGCTGACCCACGACAACAGAATGATCGTGTCGGTTATCGCGGTGGTGGCGCTCGCGGCACTGGCCGTCGCCGTGGTCCTGGTGCGGCAGGTACTCGCCAACGGCGAGGGAACCGACAGCATGAAGAAGATCGCCGCTGCCGTGCAGGAGGGCGCTAACGCCTATCTCGCACGCCAGTTGCGCACCCTCGGCGTATTCGCCGTCGTGGTGTTCTTCCTGCTGATGCTGTTGCCCGCGGATGACTGGACACAGCGTGCCGGACGTTCGATCTTCTTCCTGATCGGCGCGCTCTTCTCCGCGGCCACCGGATACATCGGAATGTGGCTGGCGGTGCGGAGCAATGTGCGGGTGGCCGCCGCGGCCCGGGAGGCGACCGCGGTCGGCGGCGCGCCGGCCAAGGACCTCACCGCCGTCTCCCACAAGGCCATGAAGATCGCATTCCGCACCGGCGGTGTGGTCGGCATGTTCACCGTGGGGCTGGGCCTCCTCGGGGCCTCCTGCGTCGTGCTGGTCTACGCGGCGGACGCCCCGAAGGTGCTTGAGGGCTTCGGGCTCGGTGCCGCCCTGATCGCGATGTTCATGCGGGTGGGCGGCGGCATCTTCACCAAGGCGGCGGACGTCGGCGCCGACCTGGTCGGCAAGGTCGAGCAGGGCATCCCGGAGGACGACCCGCGAAACGCCGCCACCATCGCGGACAACGTGGGCGACAACGTCGGCGACTGCGCCGGAATGGCGGCCGACCTGTTCGAGTCCTACGCCGTGACCCTGGTCGCCGCGCTGATCCTGGGCAAGGTCGCCTTCGGCGACTCCGGCCTCGCCTTCCCGCTGCTGGTCCCCGCCATCGGCGTGGTCACGGCCATGATCGGCATCTTCGCGGTGGCCCCGCGCGCCTCCGACCGCGGCGGGATGACCGCCATCAACCGGGGCTTCTTCATCTCCGCGGTCATCTCGCTGGTACTGGTCGCGGTGGCGGTGTACACCTATCTGCCCTCCACCTACGCCGAGTTGGCGGGTGTGACGGACGCCGCCATCCTGGGCCACGAAGGCGACCCCCGGGTGCTCGCCCTGCTCGCGGTGGCGATCGGCATCGTGCTCGCCGCACTCATCCAGCAACTCACCGGATACTTCACCGAGACCAGTCGGCGGCCGGTGCAGGACGTCGGGAAGTCCTCGCTGACCGGCCCGGCGACCGTGGTACTCGCCGGAGTCTCGCTGGGGCTGGAATCCGCGGTCTACTCGGCGGTGCTCATCGGCCTGAGCGTCTACGGCGCCTTCCTGCTCGGCGGGGCGTCCATCATGCTGGCGCTGTTCGCGGTCGCCCTGGCCGGCACCGGCCTGCTCACCACGGTCGGTGTGATCGTCGCCATGGACACCTTCGGTCCGGTCTCCGACAACGCCCAGGGCATCGCGGAGATGTCGGGCGACGTCGAGGGCGCGGGCGCCCAGGTGCTCACCGACCTGGACGCCGTCGGCAACACCACCAAGGCCATCACCAAGGGCATCGCCATCGCCACCGCGGTGCTCGCCGCGGCGGCGCTCTTCGGCTCCTACCGGGACGCGATCGCTACGGCGGTCACCGATGTGGGGGCGATGGGCAGTGAGCTGGGGCTGAGCCTGGACATCTCGCAGCCGAACAACCTGGTCGGCCTGGTCCTGGGAGCGGCCGTCGTCTTCCTCTTCTCCGGGTTGGCGATCAATGCGGTCTCGCGGTCCGCCGGGGCGGTCGTCTACGAGGTCCGCCGGCAGTTCCGGGAGCGTCCCGGGATCATGGACTACACCGAGAAGCCGGAGTACGGCCGGGTGGTGGACATCTGCACCAAGGACGCGCTGCGCGAACTGGCCACGCCCGGTCTGCTGGCCGTCATGGCCCCGATCGCGGTCGGTTTCACCCTCGGGGTCGGCGCGCTCGGAGCGTACCTCGCGGGCGCGATCGGCACCGGCACCCTGATGGCGGTGTTCCTCGCCAACTCCGGTGGCGCCTGGGACAACGCCAAGAAGATGGTCGAGGACGGCCACCACGGCGGCAAGGGGAGCGAGGCACACGCCGCCACGGTCATCGGTGACACCGTGGGCGACCCGTTCAAGGACACCGCGGGCCCCGCCATCAACCCGCTGCTGAAGGTCATGAACCTGGTGGCCCTGCTGATCGCTCCCGCGGTCGTGCGGTTCAGCTACGGAGCGGACGCCAGCCCGGCCGTCCGGGCCGTGGTGGCGACCTTCGCCATCGTGGTCATCATCGCGGCGGTCTACCTCTCCAAGCGCCGGGGCATCGCGGTCGGCGAGGAGGTCGGCACGGCACCGGCGAAGGAGTCGGCCGACGCGGCGCCCGTCTCCTGACGGCTGCCTACCCCCGGTGGATCGGTACCCGGCGTCAGGTGCGGTGCGCGGCCGCTCCGGCCGGGAACCCCCACCTGGCACCGCTCCCGCACGGGCGGACGCTGTCTGCCGCGGCGCGGGGCGGGCGGGCCGCCGGATCGGTCGGACGGGCGGCGTGCTGCGGCGCGCCGCCCGTCCGACGTTCCGGGCACCGTCCACCCTTGGGCCGAGTGTGAGAAACCCGACTGTTCGTCGTGGCCGGCTCGTGGTCCCCGCTCTTCTGGCGTGTATGTTCCGGGGCCGAGAGCATGGAAGGGACCGATCCGGTGAACAACAAGCTTGCGGCCGCACTCTCCGGCGGTGCGGTGCTGATGCTCGTGCTGTCCGGCTGCGCCGAGGGGAACCAGAAGGTCGACGAGTACGCCAAGCGGATCTGCGACCAGCTGGGGCCCCAGCTGAAGAAGATCAGCCAGGCGAACCAGTCGATCACCTCGACCGCGGCCGACGGCAAGCCCGAGGACATCAAGAAGGCCGACTCCGCCGCCTTCGACAAGATCTCCAAGGCGTACGCCGCGATGTCCGCCAGCGTGGAGAAGGCCGGCCCGCCGCCGGTCGAGGGCGGCGCCAAGACGCAGCAGGAGGCGGTGAAGGAGCTGAAGGGCACCTCCCGGGCCTACAGCGACCTGAAGAAGTCCGTCGACCGGCTCGACACCATGGACCAGGGGAAGTTCGCCGAGGGGCTGAGCGGAATCGTCGAACAGCTCGACGAGATCAACCGGCTCGGCGGCAAGGCGATCCAGAAGTTCCAGTCCGGCGACCTCGGCGCCGCGATGGGGCAGCAGGCCGGCTGCCAGCGGCCGGGGGGCGAACTGAAGCCGAACGGCGATAAGTGAGGTCCGGCGCGGCGGCCCCTCCGGCCCCCGCGCCGGACCAGCGGTCGCCGCCCGGGTGGTGTCGAGCCGTCGACCGGCGGGCCGGGAGCCCCGACAATGGCCAGGTGACTACGCACCGCCTCCCCACTCCCGACGCCGACCGCACGTCCCGGCTGCGCGAGGCCCTGCTCACCGCAGGCTTCACCGCCGACGGGCTGCTCGAACTGCTCGGCGCGCCCGCCTACACCGCCCTCGCCCGGAACGAGACGGTCCCCGCGCTCCGGGCCACCCGCGGCGGTTCGCCGCTGGAGGCCCTGGCCAGACTCTTCCTGCTCCAGCACCCGGTGCCCTACCGGCAGGCGCTCCGGGCGCTGCCCGTCGAGGAGTGCCTCGCGGACGGCTGGCTGCTCCGGGACGGCGAGGAGGTGCGGTCCGGTGTCGACGTACGCCCCTACGGCGGGCCGGAGGGGCAGGACTGGTGGATCGTCTCCGACCTGGGCTGCGCGGTGGGCGGAGCCGGCGGTGTGCCCGTCCCCGCCGACCAGCAGGACGGCGGCCCGCCGGGGACCGCGGGGGCCAGGCCGCGGGCGGGCGGCGAGGACGACGCGGGCCTGGTGCTGGGCGTCGGGGGAGCCTCCACGACCCTGGCCGGCATCACCGTGCGGACACCCGTCGCCCGGGCGCTCGACCTGGGCACCGGCTCCGGTATCCAGGCGCTGCACGCGGTCGGTCACGCCCGGCGGGTGACGGCCACCGACGTCAACCCGCGCGCGCTGGCGTTCGCCCGGCTGACGCTGGCTCTGTCCGGCGCCGGCGAGGCGGAGTTCCGGCAGGGCTCCCTCTTCGAGCCGGTGCAGTCCGAACGGTTCGACCTGATCGTCTCCAACCCGCCGTTCGTCATCTCCCCGGGCGCCCGGCTGACCTACCGGGACGGTGGGATGGCCGGCGACGAACTGTGCCGAACGCTGGTCGAGCGGTCGGCCGAGCACCTCACCGACGGCGGCTACTGCCAGCTGCTCGCCAACTGGGAGCACACCGGTTCCGCCGACTGGCGCGAACGGCTCGCGGCCTGGGTGCCGAGCGGCTGCGACGCCTGGATCGTCCAACGGGACGTACAGGACGTCACCGAGTACGCGGAGCTGTGGCTGCGGGACGCCGGCGACCACCGGGCCGGCCGGGAGCGGTACGCCGCCCGCTACGACGCCTGGCTGGAGGAGTTCGAGCGCCGCGGGACCAAGGCCGTCGGGTTCGGCTGGATCACGCTGCGCAGGTCGGGCTCCGAGTCGCCTTCCGTCACGGTGGATGAATGGCCGCATCCGGTGCAGCAGCCGTTGGGGGAGGCGGTGCGGGAGCACTTCGCCCGGCAGGACTTCCTCCGCCGGACGGACGACGCGGAGTTGCTCACCACCACGCTCAAGCTGGCGGACGGGGTGCTGCAGGAGCAGGTGGGACCGCCGGGAGCGGAGGATCCGGAGCACGTGGTGCTCCGTCAGGAGTTCGGCATGCGCCGGGCGGCCCGGGTGGACACGGTGGGCGCCGGGTTCGCCGGCGTCTGCGACGGAACTCTCTCGGCCGGGCGCATCCTCGACGCCATCGCCCAACTGCTGGGCGAGGACCCGGTGGTGCTGCGGGACCGGATGCCCGAGTCCATCCGGATGCTGGTGGGCCAGGGATTCCTGGAGCCGGTGGAGGGCTGAGCGGGGGAGGCGAGTACGCGGGCGTCAGCCCGTCGGCCCTGCCCGAAGTCCCGGGGTACGACCGACGGTCGCGGCCCGTCGACGGAACCCCCGTCGACGGGCCGCGACCGTGCCGGCTACCGGCCGATGCGTCTCAGCCGCGCAGTACGCGACCGTCGCTGTCGGTCCGGTCGTTGCTGATGAAGAAGATGATGGCGTCGATCAGCGCCCAGAGACCGAGGCCGCCGCAGGTCAGGAGCTGGGCTATGCCCATGCCGATGTGCCCGGTGTAGAAACGCCCGATCCCCAGGCCGCCGAAGAAGAGCTGGAGCAGACCAGCCACGATCTTGGACTTCTCGGAGTAGGGCTGGCCGTTCGGGGCGACCGGCTGGCCGGGGTTCCCCATCGGGGGCGGAGCAGGGTACGACACGGGTGTTCCTCCTGAGCGGTGTGACTGACGCCGGTCGAACAAGGGGACGACGCCGGCGAGGAACAAGCTGCCATGGATGGGTTGTCCACCGCGATCCCGGAGGGGAATCGTCACCATATGGTGACGATTCCGGGAGGTTTCGGTGTGCCGCGGATGGTTCTCGCACCTCAACCGCCGGGTGGCTCGGTGCCGGTGACTGTGTGAATGGCGCACCGGAGGAGGCCGTGGGACGGGATGGTTCCGGGCCGCGCCCGTCCGGGGTGCCGGGCCGCCGAAGAGACTGAGCGAGCGTCAGCCCACGAGGTTGCGGGCCAGCGTCCAGCAGACGGCGGTCGCCAGTACCGCGGCGGTGCCGAGGCGGCCGAAGGAGGGCCGGTAGCGCCGCCGGCGCACCCCCTCGAACAGCCAGCGGAAGCCCAGGTAGGCCCCGAGCGGAACACCGAGGAGCAGCAGTGCGGCGTTGTCGCGGAGCGCCGCGGCGAAGTCGCCGTGCATCAGGTCGTACGCCATGCGGGTGCCGCCGCAGGCCGGGCAGAGCAGGCCGGTGGCCCAGTTGAAGGGGCACCGGGGCAGCCAGTGTCCGGACTCGTGCGGGTTGGTGCCGTAGAGGTAGACGGCGGCGGCGATCCCGGCCGCGAGCACCGCGAGGGGTGCCGCGGCCGGATGCCCGGTGGCCCGGCGTCGGACCGCCGTGGTGTCAGCCACGGAGCGGGCGACCTTCGGAGTCGGTGGCGCCGCTGCCGGCGAGCAGCATGATGCCGTCGACCAGCGACCAGATGCCGCAGCCGCCGCAGGTGAGCAGCTGGGCCACGCCCATGCCGATGTGTCCGGTGTAGAAACGCCCCACGCCCAGCCCGCCGAGGAAGAGCTGCAGCACACCGGCGACGATCTTCGACTTCTCGGAGTACGGCCGACCGTAGGGGTCGTAGCCGTAGGGCGCGTTCGGGTCGCCCGTGTACGCCCCGCCGAGCGGCTGCTGCTGCGCGTAGCCGTAGCCGCCCTGCGGGTAGCCGTACCCCGCCTGCTGGTGGGCGCCGTAGCCGGGCTGGCCGTAGGACTGCTGGCCGTCCTGCGGGTAGCCGTAGCCGCCGTTCGGGTCCTGCGGTGCGCCGTAAGGGTTCGAATTGGACATGGGCTGGGCCCCCCGATGTGTTCTGGACGGTTGTGCGGGACTGGTGAACCAGCGCGGTCACCGCCCGCCATCCTGCCAGTGGTGCCACCGCTGGTTGCAAGACCGGGGGGCGACCGGACGCCGGACCCCGGCCCCGCCCGGTGCCCGGCGCGGGATGGCAGGATGCGGGGATCCCCGGCTGTCCGAGCGCGGGCGACATGCTTGTCGGGTTACCGTTCGAGTGGCGTTGCGGACTTTTCCCGTTTGACATGGGGCCGGGAGGTACCGTCACACTCCGCAGCGTCACACCGTGCCCGTTACGAGTGGCGATGCCTATCCACTGAGAGCCGATCCGGAGAGAAGAGCGAAGTTGTCCCCGACCAGCGAGCCCGCGAAGGGCGAACGCCGACTCGTCATCGTCGAGTCGCCTGCCAAGGCGAAGACGATCAAGGGTTACCTCGGCTCCGGCTATGTGGTCGAGGCCAGCGTCGGGCACATCCGCGACCTGCCCAGCGGAGCGGCGGAGGTGCCCGACAAGTACACCGGTGAGGTGCGCCGGCTGGGCGTCGACGTCGAACACGACTTCCAGCCGATCTACGTCGTCAACAGCGACAAGAAGAGCCAGGTCAGGAAACTCAGGGAGCTGCTCGCCGAGTCCGACGAACTCTTCCTCGCCACCGATGAGGACCGCGAGGGCGAGGCCATCGCCTGGCACCTCCGGGAGGTGCTGAAGCCGAAGGTTCCGGTCCGCCGGATGGTCTTCCACGAGATCACCAAGTCCGCGATCCGGGAGGCCGTCGCCAACCCCCGCGAACTCAACAAGCGCCTGGTCGACGCCCAGGAGACGCGCCGGATCCTGGACCGCCTCTACGGCTACGAGGTCTCTCCGGTGCTGTGGAAGAAGGTCTCCCGCGGGCTGTCCGCCGGGCGGGTGCAGTCCGTGGCCACCCGGCTCGTGGTGGAGCGGGAGCGGGAGCGGATCGCCTTCCGGTCGGCCGAGTACTGGGACCTCACCGGCACCTTCGGCACCGGCCGGGCCGGTGACGCGACCGACCCCGGGACCTTCGGCGCCCGGCTGAGCGCCGTAGACGGCAGGCGGGTGGCGCAGGGCCGGGACTTCGGTTCCACCGGCGTCCTCAAGGAGGGTGCGAACGTCCTCCACCTGGACGAGGAGGCCGCCCGGGCGCTCGCCGCAGGTCTGGAGGGCACCGCCTTCTCGGTGCGCTCGGTGGAGGCCAAGCCGTACCGCCGCTCGCCGTACGCGCCGTTCCGCACCACCACCATGCAGCAGGAGGCCGCCCGGAAGCTGGGCTTCGGCGCCAAGGCCACCATGCAGGTGGCGCAGAAGCTGTACGAGAACGGCTTCATCACCTACATGCGGACCGACTCGACCACCCTGTCGGAGACGGCGGTCAAGGCGGCCCGCGCCCAGGTCACGCAGCTCTACGGCGCCGACTACCTGCCGGACAAGCCCCGGATGTACGCCGCCAAGGTGAAGAACGCCCAGGAGGCGCACGAGGCGATCCGGCCCTCCGGGGACCGCTTCCGCACCCCGGCCGAGACCGGCCTCACCGGCGACCAGTTCCGGCTCTACGAGCTGATCTGGAAGCGGACGGTCGCTTCCCAGATGAAGGACGCGGTCGGGCAGTCGGTCACGGTCCGGATCGGGGGGCGTGCCGCCGACGGCCGGGACGCGGAGTTCTCCGCCTCCGGCAAGACGATCACCTTCCACGGCTTCCTGAAGGCTTACGTCGAAGGCGCCGACGACCCGAACGCCGAGCTGGACGACCGGGAGCGCAGGCTCCCCCAGGTCAGCGAGGGCGACGCGCTCTCGGCCGAGGAGATCACGGTCGACGGTCATGCGACCAAGCCCCCGGCCCGCTACACCGAGGCGTCGCTGGTCAAGGAGCTGGAAGAGCGGGAGATCGGCCGCCCGTCGACCTACGCCTCGATCATCAGCACCATCCTGGACCGGCGCTACGTCTTCAAGAAGGGCACCGCGCTGGTGCCGTCCTTCCTCTCCTTCGCGGTCGTCGGGCTGCTGGAGAAGCACTTCGGGCGCCTCGTGGACTACGACTTCACCGCCAAGATGGAGGGCGACCTCGACCGGATCGCCGCCGGCGAGGCGGAGTCCGTGCCCTGGCTGCGCCGCTTCTACTTCGGCTCCGAGGAGAACGGGCGGGCCGGAGCGGCGGCCGAGGCCGGCAACGGCGACGGCGACCACCTCGGCGGGCTCAAGGAACTCGTCACCGACCTGGGCGCCATCGACGCCCGCGAGGTGTCGTCCTTCCCGGTCGGCGAGGGCATCGTGCTCCGGGTCGGCCGCTACGGACCGTACGTCGAGAAGCCGTCGCCCAAGGAGGACGAGCCGGGGCAGCGCGCCGACGTGCCCGACGACCTCCCCCCGGACGAGCTGACCGTCGAGTACGCCAAGGAACTGCTCGCCAAGCCGACGGGCGACTTCGAGCTGGGCACCGACCCCGAGACCGGGCGGCCGATCGTCGCCAAGGACGGCCGGTACGGGCCGTACGTCACCGAGGTGCTCCCGGAGGGCACCCCGAAGACCGGCAAGAACGCCGTCAAGCCGCGCACCGCCTCGCTGCTGAAGTCGATGTCGCTGGACACCGTGACCCTGGAGGACGCGCTCCGGCTGCTCTCGCTGCCGCGGGTGGTCGGCGTCGACCCGGAGTCCGGCACCGAGATCACCGCACAGAACGGCCGGTACGGGCCGTATCTGAAGAAGGGCACCGACTCCCGCTCGCTCGAGTCGGAGGAGCAGCTCTTCACCCTCACCCTGGACGAGGCGCTGGCGATCTACGCCAAACCGAAGCAGCGGGGGCGGGCGGCAGCCAAGCCGCCGCTCAAGGAACTGGGCGTCGACCCGGTCAGCGAACGTCCGGTGGTCGTCAAGGACGGCCGTTTCGGCCCGTACGTCACCGACGGGGAGACCAACGCCACCCTGCGCCGGGAGGACGAGGTCGAGACCATCACCCCGGAGCGCGGGTACGAGCTGCTCGCGGAGAAGCGGGCCAAGGGGCCTGCCAAGAAGACCGCCAAGAAGACCGCGGCGAAGAAGACGGCCACCAAGAAGACGGCGGCGAAGAAGACGGCGGCCAAGAAGACCGCCACCAAGACGGCGGCCAAGAAGACCGCCACCAAGGCGGCGGCGAAGAAGACCACCGCGAAGAAGACCACCACCAAGAAGAGCGCCGCGGGGAAGAGCGGACCAGCCGACTGAACCGGGCCGTCGGCCCGCGCCACCGCCGACGAAACCCGGAAAGCCGCCCGATCCGCCCGGAATAAATGGAATAGTTCGGGGCGGTCCGGGCAGTTGTTCGGGCACCGCGACGCTGCTTGGGTCGCTCCCGATAGGCTGGCCGAATGACGCGAGCCGAGCAGCCAACGGTCGTGAACCCCACTTCCGATCACCTTGCCGCGGACTCCCGTGAGCGCGCCGTACGAGCACTGCTGCGATTCCCGCCGCTGCGGCGGTTGTGGACCGCGCAGCTCGTCAGCGGAGTCGGGGACGCGCTGGCCCTTCTGGTGCTCCTCCTGCTGACGCTGCATGCGTCCGTGGTGCAGGACACCTTCGGGGTCGGCTACCGCGGTGCGGCCTTCGCGGTGGCCGCGGTGATCGGGGTGCGGGCGCTGGCGACCCTTCTCTTCGGGGCCGTTTTCCTGGGACCGCTCACCAGGCTCACCGCACCCTCCGGCCCGCTCGACCGCCGCTGGACGATGATCGGTGCGGACGGAGTACGCCTCGCGCTGCTCATCGTCGCGCCGCTGTGGACGGACTGGACGCCCGCGAACGCGGTGCCGTGCCTGCTGGTCACCGTCTTCGTCGTCGGTGTGGCGGAGCGGGTCTGGGGTGTCTGCCGGGAGAGCGCCGCGCCCATGCTGCTGCCGGCCGCACCGGCCGAGGGAGCGGCCGTACGCCCGCTGCCCGACAACCTGGACGCGCTGCGGAGGCTCTTCCTCCGCACGGACTTCCTGGCGCTGCCCCTCGCGGCGGTCGTGCTGGTCGTCGTCACCCTGCTCAACAACCTGCTCGGCTCGGGCTTCGGCTGGTTCCGCCTCCACCAGGTGGCGCTCAGCTCCTACGTGGCCTCCGGGCTGTTCGCCGCCGCCGTCTCGGCGCTCTACTTCCTGGAGATCCCGGCCGGGCAGTCCCCACGGCCGCGCTCGCCCTTCGAGGGCCTCCGCCGTCCGCGCGTCGGCAAGGACACCGACAAGGGCCGCACCGGGGCCGCCCCGCTGATCGTCTTCGCCTGCGCGTCGGTCGCCGGCGCTGTCGCCGCGGGGGTGGCCCTCGCCGCTCTGCACGCCGCCGACCTGGGCGGCGGGCCGATCGGTTTCGCGCTGCTCGTCCTGGCACTGACCGGCGGCACCGGCGCCGGGATCCGGTTGGCTCCGAAGGTGCTCCCGGCGCTCTCCCGGCGGCGGCTGCTGGCGATGGCCCTGGCCGTCACCGGACTGGCGCTGCTCGCCTCCGGACTGACCCCCGACGCCACCACCGTGCTGTTCCTGGTGCTGCTCGCGGGGGTCGCGGCCGGTATCTCGGCCAACACCGGACACGTCCTGCTCGACCAGGAGAGCGAGGAGAGCCGACGGGCCCGGACCACGCTGCACCTGCACGCCGTCGTCCGCGTCTTCGTCGGCGGTGGCGCGATCGCCGCCCCGCTGCTCGCCGCGGCCATCGGCCCCCACCGCCTGGCACGGAACGGTTTCGTCTTCGCCCACGGAGGCGCGGCCTTCACCCTGATGCTCATCGGCGCCCTGCTGCTGCCCGTGGCGGCGCTGGTTCTCGTCAAGACCGACGACCGCTCAGGCGTACCGCTCCGCCAGGACCTGCGGGACGCGCTGCGCGGCGGCGGCCCCGACCGGGAGTCCCTGGCCGAGAACGGCTTCTTCATCGCGGTCGAGGGCGGCGACGGCGCCGGCAAGTCCACGCAGGTGGAGGCGGTGGCCGAGTGGATCAGGGCGAAGGGCCACGAGGTGGTGGTCACCCGCGAACCGGGCGCCACCGCCGTCGGGAAGCGGCTCCGCTCGATCCTGCTGGACGTCTCCTCGGCGGGCATCTCGCACCGGGCCGAGGCGCTGCTGTACGCGGCGGACCGGGCCGAGCACGTGGACAGCGTCGTCCGGCCGGCCCTGGAACGCGGCGCCGTCGTGATCTCCGACCGCTACATCGACTCCTCGGTCGCCTACCAGGGAGCCGGGCGGGATCTGTCGCCGACCGAGATCGCCCGCATCTCCCGCTGGGCGACCGGTGGCCTCGTCCCGCACCTCACCGTCCTCCTGGACATCTCCCCGGAGACCGCGCGGGAGCGCTTCACCGAGGCGCCCGACCGGCTGGAGTCCGAGTCCGCCGAGTTCCACCAGCGGGTGCGGAACGGCTTCCTCACGCTGGCCGCGGCCGACAGTGCGCGCTATCTGGTCGTCGACGGGGGGCAGGAGCCGGAAGCCGTCACCGCGGTGGTGCGCCACCGTCTCGACCAGATGCTTCCGCTCTCCGAGGCGGAGATCAAGGCGCGGGACGAAGCCCGGAAGGCCGCCGAGGAGGCGGCTCGGCGGAAGGCCGAGGAAGAGGCCGCGCGGAAGGCCGAGGAGGAGCGGCTGGAGCGCGAGCGCCAGGAGGAGCTGGCCCGGCAGCGGGCCGAGGAGGAAGAGCGTGAGCGCCGCGCCATGGAGGAGGCGCGCGAGCGTGAGGCCGAGCGCCAGGCCGAGGCGGCGCGGCTGAGGGCCGAGGACGCTCAGCGCCGGGTCGACGAGGCGCGCAGGCGCCGGGAGGCCGAGGAGAAGGCCCACGCCGCCGAACAGGAGCGGTTGCGGCAGCGGGCCGAGGAGGAGGCTCGGCTGCGGGCTGAGGCCGCGGCGCGTCGGCTGGAGAAGCAGCGGGAGGCCGAGGAGGCGCTGCTGCGGGCCGAGCAGGCCCGGCTGGCCGCCGAGGCGGCCGCCTCCGCTGCGGCGCACCCGGACAACGAGACCACGGTGCAGACCCCGATGGGGCGGGACTCCGGCCCCGGGCACCGGGAGGATTCCGCCCCCGAGGCAGGCTCGGGCGGGGACTCGCGGGACGCGGACCGCGGACCCGCCGGCTCCGGCCCGGCCTCCAGCTCCGGCACGGAGTCGGGACGGCAGAGCGACCGGGACTCCGACTCGGGCTCGGCCTCCGGATCCGCCTTCGGATCGGACGGCGGGACCGGGACGAACCCGGACGCCGAGGCAACCCAGATCATGACCGTCGACCCGCGGCTCGGAGCGGTCTCCGACTCGGAGGAGACGGCGGTGCTGCCGCAGCTGCCCGAGCAGGGGTACGGGCAGTCGACCCTCCACCCCCAGTCGGAGGTGGAGCGCACCCGGGAGCTCCCGCAGGTCGAGGAGGACTCCGGTGGTGCGCGGGGCAGGTCCCGGCCGCGCCCGGACTGGGCCGAGGAGACGCCGTTGGACGATCTGCCGACGCTCGCGGACGAACTGCTCGGCCCGCGTGAGGACGAGGACGGCGACGGCCCCGGGTCGGGCGCCGAGGGGCGCCGCCCCTGACCGGACGGCGGTCCGCAGGGTTCCGCGTCGGCAGTCGGCCGCCGCTCACCGGGTTCGGGGAGCGGCGGCCGTTCCCGTGTCCGCAGGCGAACGCCCCCGCCCGGACGGTTCTCTCCCCGGTCTCCCCGCAGCCTCGGCCGGTCGGTGCCTGCCGGTCCGGCTCCGGGCTGTCAGCCCGGTGCACCACAATGGGGAGCGGTGGTACGAGGCGCGCCACCGGTCGGCGGTTTCCGGGGCCTGGACCGGAAGCGGCCCCGCACCGCCAGGACGAGGGCGGACGAACGGCGGCAGGGCAGCCGACCAACTGTCGAGAACGGTGGCAAGGCGATGACGGTGTGGGACGAGCTGGTCGGGCAGGACCAGGTGATCGAGCATCTCGCCGCCGCCGCCCGGGACGCGGACGCCCTGGTCACCGCGGAGGCCGCCCGGTCGGAAGCCGCCGCCTCCGCTCCACACGGCGAACCGCCGCGGCCGAGGTCGGCGGCGACGTCGATGACCCATGCCTGGCTGTTCACCGGGCCGCCGGGTTCCGGCCGGGCCACCGCGGCCCGCGCTTTCGCGGCGGCGTTGCAGTGCGTCAGCCCCGACCGGGCGCTGGGCTCCGCCCCCGGCTGCGGGTTCTGCGACGGATGCCACACCGCGCTCATCGGTTCCCACGCCGATGTCGAGGTGGTCCGCAGCGAGTTGCTCTCCATCGGTGTGAAGGACACCCGGGACCTCGTCCGCCGGGCGCAGCTCGCGCCGGCCGGCGGACGCTGGCAGGTGATCGTCTTCGAGGATGCCGACCGGCTCACCGAAGGCGCGGGCAACGTCCTCCTCAAGGCCGTGGAGGAGCCCGCCCCCCGCACCGTCTGGCTGCTGTGCGCCCCGTCGATCGAGGACGTCCTGCCGACGATCCGCTCCCGCTGCCGGCTCCTCACGCTCCGCACCCCTCCGGTGGCGGCGGTGGCCGACATGCTGGCGCGGCGGGACGGCATCGCCCCGGAACTCGCCGCCGCCATGGCCCAGGCCACCCAGGGGCACATCGGCCGGGCGCGGCGACTGGCCACCGACGAGCGGGCCCGCGCCCGCCGGGCGGCCGTGCTCCGGATGCCGCTGCGGATCGACGAGGTCGGAGGCTGCCTGAGGTCCGCACAGGAACTGGTGGACGCGGCGGCTGAGGACGCCAAGCAACTGGCCGAAGAGGTCGACACCAAGGAGACGGAGGAGCTGCGGGCCGCGCTCGGCGCGGCCTCGGGAAGCGGTGGCCGGCTGCCGCGGGGGACGGCCGGAGCGGTGAAGGACCTCCAGGACCGGCAGAAGAAGCGGGCGACCCGCACCCAGCGGGACACCCTGGACCTCGCGTTGACCGACCTGGTGTCCTTCTACCGCGATGTGCTGGCCGTGCAACTCGGATCCACCGTGCCGCTGGCCAACGCCGACGTGCGGGACGCCGTTGAGCGCGTGGCGCGGGAGACGAGCGCCGAGCGGACACTGCGCCGCATCGAGGCGGTGCTCGCCTGCCGGACCGCCCTGGACCGCAACGTCGCCCCGCTGCTCGCCGTCGAGGCGATGGCCATGGCCCTGCGGGCGGGCTGAGGGCCGGGCGGTTCGAAGGCCGGGACTGGTGAACGTCGGCGCGGCTCCCGGTCGCCGGTCCGCCCTCCCGGGCCCCGGTGTGCCGAACGGTCCGCCCCGGCGGCTCACCCGTAGGTGGGAAGAACCGGGCCCGTCGGGGGCGGCTCCCGATACCCTCCGCCACAGAGCCAGGGCCCGGGCGGGCGAACGTCGCCCAACGGGGCCGAATGGACCTGCCTGCACTGTGACGAGGGGCGCACCATGGACAGCAGCCGTCTGCTCCGCACCACCGGTCTGGCCCTCGCGGTCGCCGGTCTGCTGACCTCCGGCTGCTCCTCGGGCGGACCCGCTGCCGGCGCCGACGCGGGGCGGGCCGCTCCCCGGGCAGCGCTGCTCCAGCCGCTGGACGAGGAGATCCCCGAGGAGCTGAAGCCCTACTACGGGCAGAAGCTGCGCTGGCGGAAGTGCGGAGCCGACGGCTTCGAGTGCGCCCGGATGAGGGCGCCGCTGGACTACGGGAAGCCGGGGAAGGGCGGGGACATCGAGTTGGCCGTGGCCCGGAAGAAGGCGACGGGCCGCGGCGGACACCTCGGCTCCCTGCTGGTGAACCCGGGCGGCCCCGGCGGATCAGCCGTCGACTACCTGCGGACCTACGCCGGGATCGGGTACCCCCAGGAGGTCCGGGAACGCTACGACATGGTGGCCGTGGACCCCCGGGGGGTGGCCCGCAGCGAACCGGTCCGATGCCTCCCCGGCCGGCAGATGGACGCTCTCACCCAGGTCGACCTGACCCCCGACGACCAAGCCGAGGTGGAGACCCTGGTGGAGGCCTTCCGCGGCTTCGCCCAAGGCTGCCAGCGGCGTTCCGGGGAACTGCTGGGACACATCTCCACCATCGACTCGGCCCGCGACATGGACGTACTCCGCGAACTGCTGGGGGACGAAAAGCTGAACTACGTCGGAGCCTCCTACGGCACCTTCCTCGGGGCCACCTACGCCGGGCTCTTCCCGAGCCGGTCCGGTCGACTGGTGTTGGACGGCGCCATGGACCCGGCACTCTCCGCACGGAGGATGAACCGCGATCAGACCGCCGGGTTCGATACCGCGTTCACGGCCTTCGCGGAAGACTGCGCCGGCCGCAAGGACTGTCCACTGGAGGGCGGTAACGCCCAAGAGGTGGGGGAGAGTCTCCAGCGCTTCTTCAGGAAACTCGACGCCGAACCCCTGGCCACCGGGGAGGACCGGCGGCTGACCGAGTCCCTGGCCACCACGGCCGTCATCGCGGCGATGTACGACGAGGGCGCCTGGGCACGGCTCCGCGAGGAGCTCAAACAGGCCATGGCGGGAAAGGGGGAGGGGCTGCTCAAGCTCTCCGACCTCTACTACGAGCGAGGGGCGGACGGCAGCTACTCGAACCTGATGCCGGCGAACTCCGCCATCAACTGCCTCGACCTCCCCGCCGCCTTCAAGGGGCCCGAGGAGGTTCGCGAACACCTGGGTTCCTTCCGGAAGGCCTCACCGGTCTTCGGCACCGGCCTCGCCTGGGAGGCGCTGAGCTGCGCCTACTGGCCGGTCGAAGCCACCGGGAAGCCGCGGCGGATCGAGGCCGAGGGGGCCGATCCGATCCTGGTCGTGGGCACCACCCGGGATCCCGCGACGCCGTACGTCTGGGCCCGGTCGCTGGCCGACCAGCTCCGCTCCGGCAGGCTGCTCACCTACGTGGGCGACGGCCACACCGCCTACGGGCGCGGCAGCCACTGCGTCGACTCGACGATCAACGGCTACCTGCTTGAGGGGAAGGCGCCCTCCGACGGCAAGAAGTGCGGTTGACAGCGGGCGGTGCCCGGACGGCTCCGGTCTCCGCCGCCGCGCTCCGACCGGGTTTGCGGACGAGTGGCGGAGGTACGGGCGGGGCCGACCGCTGGGACCAAACCCGGTTCGGGGCACCCCGCCCGACTGTGTAAACTGAGCGCTGTTGCCGATGCCGCTGTCGTGACGCCTGTACGAACGGTATCTCCGCAGCTCGCCGCCTTAGCTCAGTAGGCCAGAGCAACGCACTCGTAATGCGTAGGTCGGGGGTTCGACTCCCCCAGGCGGCTCAGCTGAAAGCCCAGGTCACCCGCTTGTGACCTGGGCTTTCTGATGTTCCGGCGTTGGCTGTCCGGGGTTGGCTCGGGACTTGCGTGGTCGCCTCGCCCCTCCGTGAGCCTGCTCGGCCAAGAGCCGGACGAGGGGCCGGCGGGCGAACCGGGGCAGCTCCGGTGTGCTGTGGACGGCTGGTGATGTCTTGAGTCGTGAACGGTGTGAACGAGGTTCAGCGAGAAAACGACGTGGGTCAGCGCGAGCCGGTCGGCTCCTCACATTCCGCATCCGCTTCTCCTGTGTGCTCGAGTCGGGTGGCGCGTGTGCTCAAGCCGTCTGGCACGGAGGACCGGCTCGCCCGGTGCGCCCACCAGGCGCCGGAGTACAGGATGAGCGCGCAGGCGAGCGCGGCGCCGCCGCCCTTCGCCCAGTCCGAGAGAAGCCCCTCCACCACTCGTTGTACGGTCAGCTGGTCGACTGCCGCGGATCCGGCCCCGTAGTACTCCAGTGTCTGCGTGTTGGCCACAGCGCCGGTGAGGGCGGCAACGCCCATCACCGCCACGACGCTCCAGCGCGTCACTGCGGGAAGTCCGGCCCGGCCCGTGTTGTCGGCCGGGGCTCGGCGCAGTCGGCGCCACAAGCAGACCGTGATGGCGATCAGTCCCCCGGCCGTGCTGATGTGCTGGAGCGTCCGCGACACCGTGAGGCCGCCCGTGATGTGGGATCGCAGGACACTCAGGTGGGTCACCACGTAGCCGTCGGCGTGGGTGAAGGAGTCCCACACCAGATGGGAGGCGATGCCGATCAGCGCGGACAGCAGCACCCAGCCCGTCCGGTGCAGGCCCCCGCCGCCGCGGCCGGTCGTTCCGGTCCGGGAGAGGCGGTCCGGCAGTAGGGCGGCGACCGGGCGGCGCACGAGCCGGTACAGCGCCAGGAGGGCCAGGGCGAACGGCAACGCCACAGTGAGAAGGCCGGAGGGCGTGTGGGAGGAGGTGGCGTTGAGGAACTGCTCGTACCAGGACTGGGCGCTCACCGGTATGCGCGCCGCGGCGAGGAAGTACGGCACATCCGGAGCCATGGCTCCGCAGACCAGCGCGGCCGGCGAGAACGGGTGGCGCAGCAGCGGCAGAACGGCTGCGGGGTGGGAGAGCGTGAACGGCATCGAGGCGGGTCTCTTCCGTGTCGACGCGGGGCCGTGGTGGCGGGCGCCGAGTGCGGTCGGGCATGGGGCGTTTACGCGCAGCTTCATGAGCTGAACAGTTGGAAGACCTCTCCGGAACCCTCCTCGATACCCGCGTTGACGGAGCCGGTCGCCTGGCTGAACAAGGTACTGCCGGAGCCGGTGACCTCCGATGACCCACGCGCGTCGCGATCGCCGCACACGGAGTGAAGATCACGCGGTGAAGATCACGGCGGCGCCGCCAGACTTCGTGGAGGAGGACGCGTCCTGACCGTCCGGCGTTGCACGTTCCCAACGTCGCTCGACTCGGTCGGTGCTGACGCGCTCACCAGGTCTGCGCGTCAGAGTGGGCTGTTGCAGCCCGACTCGCATGAGGGTTTCCATGGGTAAGGTTCCCCGGGCCGGGGTTTTCGTCGGAGTCACTTGCTGGGGAGGCACAGGGCGTCATCGGTCAGCCGAGCACCTCGCGCGTCCGCTGCTCGAACGCGTTAACCGGCGCCTCCCGCGAGTACGGAGTCAGGTGCTGGCGGAATTCCCACACGTGCCCGGCCACACGCGGGGAGTCGAGCGACACGGCGAAGTCGAGTGCGGGACCGGCGCTTTCGCACGCCGCGTCGAGAAGGCCTTGCCGGAGCCGAGTGGTGGCCGGTCGGAAGGCGTTGAGCCCGTGCCGAAGCGGATCGGACTTCCCCCGGCAGGCATGGGAAGCCGCCTTCGGCGCCACCTCGGCGCCGGTGGGTGCGTACGCCCGCCGGCCGGCCCGCCCCACTGACGGACCGGCTCCGCGCAGGCGTCCCGCCGAGAGCGCGCCACCGGGCCTGGTGTGCGCGGTGGGAGACCGTGGTCAGGCGGAGTCGCGGCGGTTGACGAGCACGGCGGAGAGGCCGAGGAACAGCACGACGTATCCCACGAGCACGAGACTCGCGGCAACCGGTCCCGAGACGGCCACGACCCCGGGCATGCCGCCGTTCTCCTGCGTGGAGGAGCCCAGGGCGGTGGCCAGTGAGCCGCCGTTCGGACCGATCAGCGCTCGCTGCACGACATCGAGGGCCGGCATCATGCCGGCGATACCCGACACCAGGTTCTCCAGCGCCAGAAGCCACACCAGTCCGACGCCGATGGCGGCGCCGGTGTTGCGGAACAGCACCGCGAGGAACGTGCCGATGCTGGCCGCGGCCATGCTGACCAGCCAGGCGGCGCCGACCCCCTGGAAGACGGTCGTCACTCCCGGCCAGTCGGCGGTTCGCCCGAGAAGGGCTGTGATCAGCGCACTCGCCAGGGCGGTGGCGGTCACCACCACCGCGGTGATGCAGAGCAGCGCCACCGCGGTCGCCAGGAGCTTCCCGACCATGGTGGGCACCCGGCCGGGGCGCTGCACGAGGAGGGTCCCCATGGTGCCCCACCGGTAGTCGCCGCCGGCCACCACCGCGCCGAAGATCAGCATCAGGGCGCTGCCGAAGAGCGGGTACAGCCCCACGGTGCTGCTCACGAACTGGTCGGGCAGCAGCCCGGTGACCAGGTCCTCCGGATCGTCGGCCGAACCGGATCCCTTGAGGGACAGGTAGACGATGTAGGGGACCAGCATGCCGAAGGTCACGGCCAGAAGCGCCCAGGCACCGCCGACGATCCAGACGCCGGGGCGCTTGCGGATGGACAACAGCTCGGCCCGCAGACAACCAGTCATCGCTCGGTCACTTTCGCCAGATCGGGTTCGGGTTTCTGTCGATCGCTGATGAGATCGAAGAACGCGGTCTCCAGCGAGGCCGCGTGCTGCCGGAGTTCGTGCACGTCGACGCCGCCCGTCACCAGCAGGCGGTTGATGTCGGCGGCCTCGGCTGGGTCTACGGCGAGTTGCAGTTCACCGTCCACGATCTGTACGGAGCGTACGGACGGGCGGGCCCTCAGCAGGTCGGCGGCGGTCTCCGGGTCGCTGGTCCGGATCGACAGGCCGCCTCCGCCGGTGTGTTCGCGGAGCTCGGCCACCGTCCCGTCGGCGACGAGCCGCCCCTGCCGCAGCACGGCCACCCGGTCGCAGAGATGCTCGACCTCGGTCAGCAGGTGGCTGGAGAGCAGCACGGTGCGCTTGTCCTGGCGGAGCCCGGTGATGAGTTCCCGCATACCGGCCATGCCGGCTGGGTCCAGGCCGTTCGTCGGTTCGTCGAGGATCAGCAGGTCGGGGTTCTTCAGCAGGGCGGCGGCCACTCCGAGGCGCTGCTTCATACCGAGTGAGTAGGACCGGAACCGCACGTCCGCCCGGTCCGCCATACCGACCTCGGTCAGCACCTCGCCGACGCGTGCGGCGGGCACCTCCGCGTAACCCGCGAGGATGCGGAGGTTGTCGCGGCCGGAGAGGTGCGGGTAGAACGCCGGCGACTCGATCAGGGCCCCGGTCCCGGCCAGGCTCCGCGCACTGCCGGCGGGATGTCCGAGGACCGACACCGCGCCGGAGGTCGGTCTGATCAGCCCCACGAGCATGCGCATCGTGGTGGTCTTTCCGGAACCGTTGGGTCCGAGGAATCCGTAGACCTCTCCACGGCGGACCGTCAGGTCGAGGTCGAAGACGCCCGTGGCCTCTCCGTAGCGCTTGGTCAGACCCGTGGTGCGGATCGCTGTCTCATCATCCATGTGCGGTCTTCCGTTCACTGGTGCGGCGGCGGGCCGCGTAGACGAGGACGCCCCCCACCAGCGCGGTCTCCGCGGCGAGGAGGAGGACGGCCGGGGCCGGCCCCATCCAGTGCCGCAGACTGCCGTACCACAGCCACATGAGGCCGCTGTACGCCAGGGCGGTGAAGAGGAGTGTGACGAGCCCGTAGAGGGCGTAGAGACGTGCGTCCCTGGTCGGATAGGCCCGCAGGCGGTCCCGGGCGGCCGGACTCCGCCGGCTCAGCAGCTGCCGGCAGTACCGGTAGGACTCGCCCCGCAGGTCGGCCATGTCCAGGGCGTGGGAGAGCATCACGTAGCCGTCCAACTGCAGGAACGGCAGCAGGTTGACCAGCGCTCCGGCGCTGCCGAACAGCAGCAGTCCGGCGGCGAGCGAGTGCCCCCATTGTCCGTCCTCGGTCAGCCACCACCACCCGAGCACCGGGACCATGCAGAGCAGGCTCACCAGGACGCCCGCGAAGGCGGTTCCCACCCGGGCCGTCCGGCGGTGGAGCAGCACGATGTCGTCGGTCCGGCAGTAGGCGGTGAGCAGCGGGAACCGCCAGCGCACGCCGATCTCCGTCACCGTTCCGCCGAAGTGTTTGAACGTCACCCCGTGGCCGAGTTCGTGCAGCAGGGTGATTAGGCCCATCAGGACGAACATGACCGGCACGGTGACCGGCCACATCGACCGTGGCGCCGCCTCGGCCAGGATGGTTCCGGCCCGGGACCAGACGAGGGCCTGCACCGCGACCGCGAGGAGCAGCGCGAGCGCTACGAAGGCCGGGTGGAAGGTGAAGGACAGCCGGGCGGCCAGTGCCGTGCAGAGCCGGTCCGGCCGGAGCAGTACCCAGCGCCGGTGCAGCCAGGTGTGGTTCTCCTGCCGCTCGGCCTCCCGGTCCCGCCTGAGCCGCTCCAGTGTCTCCTCGTCGGCCATGCCGTCGAGCAGCCGGTGGCGGCCGAGGAGCGTGAAGATCTGCCGCCAACTGTCCGGGCCGAGCACCCGGCCGTACTCCTCGGTGTACTCCCGGCCGATGTCCTCGATGGTTCGGCTGCCGTCCATCCGCCGGATGACGAAGTGCTCGCGCGGTCCGATCCGGTAGTGGACGCCGGTCCGTTGGTCCTTGAGCCGGTGCACGACCGACGGGCCGGAGCGCAGGGCCGGCCCGATCGTCACCTCCGGTCGCAACCGGGGAAGGTCGTGACGGGTCTCGGTCACCGCGCCGCTCCCTCGAGGACCGGTTCGGCGAGGGCCTTGCCGATCACGTAGGAGAGGTAGATCTCGTCGAGGATGCTGACCCCCAACCGGTTGTTGGTCATGTGCACATACGAGCTGAGCAGGATGGACAGCGCGGCCTGCGGGGTGGGCCGGGCACCGTCGCGGAAGGTCAGCGAGCCCGCTTCGGCCAGGGCCAGCACGGAGTCCCGCAGCTCGGCGCAGTGGGCCAGCCAGGACTCCTCGACGGGGGTGACCGTGGCGCCGGGGACGCCGCGGGCACTGTCCCGGATGTTCCGCACCCGCTGGACGAGCCGGTCGCGCATCCGGCCGTAGCTGCGGTCGAACCGGTCGTGGTGGTCCTCGCTCGACTCCTGGTAGGAGGCCTCCCACATCGTGCGGTAGCGCACCAGGAAGTCCGCCACGGCCTCGTCGTCCGGCAGGAAGGTGAAGCAGAGCGCCATGGTCAGTTGGGCACCCTGGCCGAGCAGGGCGGTTCGGACGTGTACGTTCGTCGTCTCCAGTAGTTCGAGGACGAGCGCGCTGGACCGTTCGAAGTGCGATTCGGCGAGCGGCATGGCGGCCGGACCGCCGTACCGGCTGTACTCGCGCTCGTAGTCGATGAGCGCGACGCTGTTGTTGTCCCGGAACGGCATCGCTCCGTCGGGGCCGTACAGCTCGTCCCAGCGCTCCTGGCTGTACTCCGCGAGGAACATGTTCTTGTACAGGTCGGCGCTGTTGTTCCGGTCCTCCTCGTAGAGGGCCGGCCGCCGGCGGAGGAAGTCCCGCAGGGTCTCCTCGGCGATGCGTCGCACCTCGGGGGCGCTGGCGGCGTCGGTGGGCAGCAGACGCAGCCTGATGTGGGGGCCTTCGAGCCAGTACCGGATGAAGAACCACTTCTGGAGCAGACCGCGGTCGCGCAGCGACTGCACCAGGGGCCCGACGCACTGCACCAGGACCGGGTTGGCGTTCGCGGCGTAGAAGATGTGCAGGCTGATCCACCCGCTGTAGCCGTCCATCACTGCTCCGTCCGTGTTCCGTCGAGCTCGACCGTGAGCTCGGTGACGTACTGCTGGTCGCCGTCCTTCAGCCACAGTTCCTCGGGACCCGGCAGCATCTCGGTGAGGACGACCCTGCCCTCGGTCTTCCGAGCGGCCGCGTCCAGCAGCTGGAGCGAGAAGTAGGAGTCGAAGTCGACGTACTGCGGCTTGTGCTCCTTGCCGAGGTTGGCGAACACCCGCCGCGGCAGACCGTGGGAGCGCTGCCAGCGACGCCAGGAGAGGAACCACTCGTGGTCGCCGCTGCTCTTCTCCTGGATCGGCAGGCGGCTGGCGGCGATGCGCCAGGAGCGGCGCTGCACTACGACGTTGCCGAGGCGGATCCTGGGCAGGGCGACGACCTCCTCGTCCGGTAGGTCGGTGCCCTCCCACAGGTCCAGTTGGGCGAGTCCGGTGTAGGAGAAGTTCAGCAGCACCTGCTGGACCTCCGGTAGGGCCATCGGCATCAGGAAACCGAGGTAGACGGGGATCACCTCCACTCCGAGCCTGCGGGAGCGGAGCAGCAGCCGGTCGCTCTCCTGGCAGTGTTCGATGACGAGGTCGTCGACGGGTATCTGCTCCTGCTGCGGGCGGAAGCTGGTCTCCCCGGGGCAGACGATCTCGTACGGGGTGACGACCGGGTGCAGGTTGAGGTTGGTGGCGTCGTAGCCGCCCTTGAGCTCGGCGAACACGGCGCCTTCCGGCACCACCGCCTGCAGGGTCTCCCCGAGTTCGCCGGGCAGCTCGGGGCCGAAGAGGTGGGCGAAGCGGGAGAACAGCAGGGTCAGTCCCGAGTAGACCCGGTTGACGACGACCGAGGGGGCGCCGCTGCCGCCGTCCGCCACCTGGAGGAAGAACGAGAGGGGTTGCAGGCTGCCGAGCTTCCGGGGCAGCCGGTCGGCGACGGTGCGGATGAACTCCTCGTCGAGTTCCACGTCGGTGCCCGTGGTGGCGCTGTCCCGGCGGCGTCGTGTGATCTCCCGGGCGACGGTGGCGCGCGCCTCGTCGATCCCGGTGATCTCGCCCTGCCGGAACCAGTTGTCGAACGGCTGGAGTTCGGTGCCCTCGAACCGCTGGTGCCGCATCAGCCGCTGGCTGTAGTTGTCGTACAGGTCCTGGTCGAACTCGTGGGCGAAGGAGAGGAAGTCCGTGCACCGGCCGCCCACTCCGTACCGGACGGTGAAGTACCCCTTCGTCACGAACCGACGGACCAGGTTGGTGTCGAAGGCCGGGAGGATCCGGGCGAGCTGCCGCAGCGCGGGGGAGAGTTGGTCCGTCCAGGTGCGGGCGTCGCCGGTCACCTCCGCGGCCGGGACGGTCGTGTCCTCGTACACGAGAGTGCGCACGACGGGGACGTCGTCGCCGCCGAGCCGCTCGTGGGCCCGGGTGGCGGACGCCCTGATCCCGGCCAGCAGATCCCGTCTGCGGTCCAGGCCGGCTCCGGCGAACTCCGCCACGTCCGAGTCCATCCGCTCGATGAGCCCGGCGACCTCGTCCGCCCAGTCGCAGCCCAGTCCGAGCAGGCCCTTCCGGTAGCTCCGCACCGGGTCCGGATCGTGGATGTCCAACTGGAGGTCGGGGACGACGAGCAGGCCGAGGCGGAGCAGCTGTGCCAGGTACTCCTCGACGTCCTCCTCCGCCCGGTCGGGGCGCATGGCGCACAACTGCCGCACCGCGTCGCCGAACCGCACCGGGGTGTCGCCCGAGAGCAGGTCGAGGGTGTCGGCGAGGACCTCCCCGGTCGGTACGTAGAACAGGCTCTCGCTCACCGTGTCGAGTGTGACGGCCGCGTCCTCGTTGCCACTGGCGTTCTGCAGTCTGCGCAGGTAGCGGACCCGGTCCCGGTGCACCTCCAGGCCTCCGGTGGCCCGTACCGGGAGGTCGCGGCGGACCGCGGCCGTCGTGCTCATCAGCGCCGACAACCGGGCGAGCACGGCCATGTTGAGCCGGGTTGCGCTCCGTTTGCCCCAGTCGCCCGCCTCGGCGTGGAGCGGCCCGCCGGGGCTCTCCCCGAACCGGCCGAGGCAGACCGAGGTGAGCGTGCTGAACGGGCTGGTCTTGCAGGCGGTGCGGAACAGGTACTCCAGCAGGGAGCGTTCGATCCGGCGTGCGCGCTTGCTCAGCGGGCCCCCGGACCAGTCGAGGTAGAGGTCCAGGTGCTCGTCGAGCGAGGGCGAGGACAACTGGATGCCGTACCGCAGGTCGGTCGTCCGGGCGATGAGACGGAGTTCCTCGCGGCGGTACCGGGTCTCCTCCGCCACGATCCGCGAGCCCGCCGCCAGCAGCTCGCCGTGCCGCTCGCGCTCGGCCAGCCAGGCGTGCAGTAGGGCGAGGCGTTCCGCGGACAGGAGCCGCTCGGCGGCCTCCAGCCCGCGCGGTGCCCGGAGGTTGAACACGTCACGCCGCAGGTTGATCAGCGCTCGGCGGGCGTCCTCGTCGTCGAGGTGCTGGGAGACGGACTCCTGGAGCAGGTCGGCGAGCCGGGCACCGGCGTCCCGGAGCCGGAGTTCGGCGTCGATCACCTCGTCCGCCCAGGCCGTGCTGTCCGGGGCGGCGATCCGGTCGGCGAAGCCGAACGGGAGCCCGCCGACGCGCAGCATGAACTGGGGCGCCAGATGCCAGTCCACCCGGTCGGCCGTGGCCGGTTCGGGGAGCAGGATGCTTGACATACCGATCTCTCCTCTCAGACCAGGCGGGAGTCGAAGTCCGCACGGTCCGCGCGTTCGTGGCCGAGTAGCACGAACAGGAACGTGCGCTCGTCGGTGCCGTCGAGGCCGACCGCCTCGTCGATGGCGATGTTGTCGAAGCCGAGTACCGTGCCGCAGCCGACGCCCAGGGCCGACGCGGCCACGTAGGCGGTCTGCGCCACCGCTCCCACCTCGGAGTTCACCACCCGGTAGCCCCGGCTGCCGTAGGCCCGCAGGATGCTCTCCCAGCGGGCGGATATCGCCAGCACGGCGCCGACCTGGTCGATGTTGTAGTTGCTGAGGTAGTAGCTGCGCTGCAGGTGGTCGGCGAGGGGACGCTCCTGAAGGACCTGCAGCCGGTGGCCGTCCGGGTCGTACCGGTAGGCGCCGCTCCCGAGCCCCGCCACCCGGTTGGCGAGCACGTACAGGCCAGTCAGCCCGGTCCGCGGGGGTGCCACGTCCGAGGCGTAGTGCCGGGCGGACACCGTGCCGGCCAGCACCGTGGCCAGGTCCCCGAGTCCCAGCGGGTGTGAGCCGACGAACGAACCGAAGCTGGTCTGCCGGGAACGCAGGACCTCCTCCAGCCCCCGGTCGAGCCGGTCGGTGTCCGGCGCGGGCAGCGGAACGGTGCGGCGGTCCGGGCGGGGCCGGGGCGCCAGCTCCGCGGCCACCGTTGGGTCCGGGCGGTCCCGTCGGTCATCGAGGACGGCCCGGTGCACCTGCTCCACCTGTTCGAAGGTGCGGGTGACCGAGGAACGCTCGAAGCTCGGCCGGTCGATCAGACCGCCCCGGACCGAACCGCCCTCGACCGGTTCCCGCACCGGTGCGGACACCCGCGCGAACGGCATCGGGACGACGGCCAGCACGCTCTCCTCCAGCGTGTCGACGCCCAGCAGCCGGTTGAGCCGCTCGTCGTCGAACCAGAGCACCCGCTCCAGCCTCCGGCCGAGGCCCCGGGCGAGAAGCTCCCAGCAGCCCAGCAGAGCACCGGCGTCCTGGGTGACCACGTGGTAGCAGAAGCTGTTGTACTTGAACGAGTTCTTCCAGAACCGGACGGAGACGAGCAGGAAGCCGTCGGCCTCGCCGGCATCCGCACAGGCTGCTCGCACCTCGTCGGTGAGGTCGCCCGTCAGCAGCCGCTCGAAGGCGTGGTGCGCCGTCGAGTAGTGGTAGACCCCGGGGGTCAGGGGACCGCCCTGCCCGGCCACCCAGTAGATCTCCAGCGGGTACATCCCGCCCCCGGAGGCGGCCGCTCGGCCCCAGAGCGACTGCGGGTAGAGCACCCGCACATCGCTGTCCTGGTTCCAGTTGACCCGCAGTCTGCGGTCCAGCACGCCGTAGGACAGGCGGAGCAGGGTGGCCAGCGATTCCAGGGTCCACGGCCGGTCTTCGGCCTCGACCGGCGGGGTGGCCAGCACCTGCGCCGCGGAGGCGGACGTGCCGCCGGTCCCCGCCGGCAGGGGGAACCGGGAGACGCCGAGGTAGGTCTTGTGGCGGGACGGCTGGTCGCCGAAGTCGGGGGTGAACCCGATCGGCTCCATCGGCTCCCGGCCGCGCCGGAACACCGCCTCCACGTACTCCCGGACGACTTCCGTCTTCTCTTCGAGCATCGGCTCTCCTTCTTCGGCCAGGCGCCGGGTGCTCAGGGGAACGGGTGCGGCCTGGGGTTCAGTCCGGTCGGCCCGTAGCCCTCGGCCGCCGAGTGGATCTCGGACAGTTCGCCACCGAGGTAGGCGTGCAGCCGCGGGTGGTCGAGCGCCCGCTGGCGGTCCCAGCCGAAGTCGATCGGAATGAGTCCCGGCGCCAGTACGGACAGGGTGTGGATACCGGCCTGCCGCTGCTCCGGGCAGGTCTGGTCGACGGCGAGGACGTCGCTGCCGACCTCCCGGAGCCGGTCGATCAGGAACGTCACGTCGTCGGTGAGGTCGAGGGTCGACGGCCGCTGCCTGAGCCAGTCTCCGTAGAGGTCGTCCATGGCCCGGGGCGCCGGGTCGTCCAGCAGGAAGCGGGCGGTCTCGGCCATCTCGGGCAGCCCGTACAGCAGGGCGTGCTGGGTGAGTTCGTGGACCTGGCTGTAGTCCTCGACCATGGCGCGCAGCTCCGGCATCCGGGAGGCGACGCGCTCGTCCATGCCCGGGATGTACGACGCGGTCTCGGCGAGCGCCGAGCGCACGGCCTCGATCGGCTCCAGGCTGGCTCCCGCCGCGAAGCAGAGGGTGCCCAGTTGCCCGTCGAGCCGTTCGGCGACGGCCATCACGGCGGGTACCGGGACGTCCACCCGCATGTCGAACAGCCGCATCCGGTAACCGAGTCGGGCCACCCGGTCCAGGACGAACTGGATCTCCTCGTCCGCGCAGGTCGAGGCGTCGATCTCGGGGAGCCGGGCGCTGCCGTACCAGCAGAGCAGGAACGCGTCCCGCTCGATCAGCTCGAGCATGCCGTGCAGCAGCGCCTCCTCCACGCTGGTGCCGCTGGCGCAGCCGTTGGAGCATTCCTGCACGAACTTCTTGTCCGGTCGCCGGTCCAGATAGAAGACGATCTGCTCGGGCACCAGCACCGGCCGCTGCTCTCCGAAGGAGTAGCCCCAGACCCAGTGCAGGGGGGTGTCCCGGTCGAACGGCTGGTAGAAGTCGGAGTGGCTGGCGTAGAAACCTGGCCGGTAGGAGCCCATGGTGGTCGGGTCGATCGCGTGCGGCGCGAGACCGTTGTACGTGTCGTGGGTGATCGACTGCTTGGAGCGGGGGAACTGGCCCGCGTAGCGCTCCAGGCCCTCCAGCATCCCGTACCGCTCGCTGCTCGCCGAGCTCTGCGACTGCCCGCTCCACCACATCTCGTGGTAGTCGTACTTGCTGCGGACCCGGAAGAACCCGCTGACCGGGAGGGTCGCGCTGCACTGGTAGACGCGCTGGGTCGCGCCGGCCAGCGCACCGCAGACGTCGTTGACGTAGGCGCCGGTCGGTAGTTCCAGATCGACGGCGGCGGCCCCGCGGTAACTGGTGGGCGTCCGCTTGGGGCGCGGGGCGAGTGGGAGCACCGCCGCCTGGGCGGTGTCCGGTTCCGGGGTGGCGCACCGCTCGCACTCGGAGTCGGCGATGAGCTGGTGGCGGGTGACGGTCATGTCCCGCAGCCGCAGTTCCACGATGCGTCCGATCCCGGAGTCGTCCAGCGGGGTAGCCGTCTCGGCGGACACCAGCAGGGCGATCTGCTCCAGGACGAACGGGGCGTGCGCCGGGGCGCCGCCCAGCACCGTGTAGTCGGTGCCGTCCTCGACCGCTCGGCGCTCCTGGACCGGGCGCAGGGCGAGCCAGCGCCGTTCCAGGCAGCGGGCGCAGGGCCGGCTCGTCCCGTCCGCCCGGTGCAGCGGGCCGAGGAGCACGGTATCCGTGTAGAGGCGGACCGGATAGACCAGTCCTCCCGGAGGCGGCAGGCTCTCGGAGGCCGGGGGCGGGGTCTCCGGGGCCGGCAGGCCCAAGAAGCCGACGTCCACCCGGACATCGCCGAAGGCCCGTCCGAGCAGGTGGCCCTGTAGGGCACTGACCATCCACGCCTGGGGATCGGCGACCGCCGCGTCCACCGTCGCATTCGACACCAGAATCATCCGCCCATCCAGCCGAGTGACTCCGCGATCTCCGCGTGCGGTAGTGCGCGCGAGGGAATTTCCGCTCTCTGCCCGAGAACGGGAGTCGATGCCCTCACACACGTGAGACCGCGAAGTCGGAACCACTCGTTTCCAGTAACGAGATCGACTGCCGCGACTGCTTGCGCGCCTGTTGCAGTGGCGCTCAAGCAGCCGCAGCCGTCACATTGCTTGCAGAACCGAAGCGGCCGGAATACGCACTGATCTCAGCGCCGGCCTTTCGGGGTCAGCTGGTGCTGGTGCTGGTGGAGCAGCAGCTGCTGGTGGAGCAGGAGCAGCAGCTCGAGGTCGAGCAGCTGGAGCTGGACCAGGCCAGTTCGACGGCGGCCGAGTCGTTCATCTCCTCGATCTCGAAGGTCGCGCTCTCCAGAGCGTGCAGCTCCTCTTTCAGGGTGGTGGGCATTTCATTCCCCTCTCTTTTGCTTGACGGTTTCTCTGCTGACTGTTCATGGTCAGCTGGTGCGGCTGCTGCGGGAGCAGCCGCACCAGCTGACCACGAGTGGTCAGAAACGAATCGGCAGCTGTTCTTCCGGATCGGTGTGCGGTGGAATTTCTCTCTTGCTCCGGTTCACGGGCCGTTTCCGGCGTCGTTCGCGGAATTCCGGGATGCCGATGGGGTGCGGGCCGGGTTCCGGGCGTTCTCTCCGCCGTGAGTCGCGGGGCCACCGCGGAGAGCTGGGTGCGGTCAGTCCGCGGCCGCCGGTTCCGCCGCGAGCAGTACGGTGCCGGTGACCAGGCCCCGTGCCGACCTGAGGTCGATGGTCGTGGTGTCGGCGAAGAGCGCCTGGGTGCCGCCGGCGGCGAGCGTCGCGAGTACCTCGGCCATCGCCACCTCCGTGCCGTCGAGCGACCAGTCGCAGGCGGCGGCGCCGTCGGGGAGTACCGCCGGGTCGAAGTCGGTGAGCAGTGGATCACCGAGGTCTGCCGGGGCGCCCTCGTAGTGGCGGGTGACGGCCAGGCCGACCGCGTCGAGCGTCGCGGCGCGAACGGCGGCTCGGGCGGAGAGGCCGGAGCCGACCGCCCAGTCCGCGGGGGCGCCGTCCGGTCCGTCGACCACGGCGAGGGCGGCGAAGGCGGGCGCCGCTCCGGGCAGCGCGAACACGCGTGCGGTGCGGCCGATGTGCCGGAGGCTCGCAAGGGCGAACGAGGCCTCCTCGTCGGTGGCGAGTACGGAGGAGTCCACCTCGCCGACCGGGGCGGTGCCGCGGATCGCACCGGTCAGGCCCCGGTAGGCGAGGGCCGAGCACAACCCCTCCTCGCGTACCGCTTCGACCGTCCAGCCGGCGGCCGCTCCGGACGAGGTGGGCTCGAACTCGAGCCCCTGGTTGACCGGTGAGAGCGGATAGACCGCGGCGTCCGGGACCCGCCACGCACTGCCGTCGTGCAGCGAGGCCACCGGCAGCCAGGAGCGGGAGCGGTGCGGGATCGAAGGGGCCCCGCTGTGCACGGAGAGACGGTTTGGCCGGATGGTCGGCGCGGAGTCCGGACGCTCCTCACGACCGACGGGGCCGAGCCGACCGACGTAGGTCGACACCGCGGACCGCACCGCTCGGATGCGGGCGTGCAGGATGACGTCGGTGTCGAAGGCGGTGATCCTCCGGGCACCGCCGGCGGGTGAGCCCGCCGCGCCGAGCAGGACCCGTCCCGACTTGACCGGGACCTGCTTGATCGACTCGTCCGCCCAGTCCGAGAGCAGGCCCAGGTTCGGGGAGACCAGCGCACCGGCCTGCTCGTAGGCGGCGCTGTCGAAGTCGGGTCGACCGGGGTCGGCGTCCACCGGCTGGGCCTCAGCGGGAGCGTCGGCGGCCGGTGCGGCCGCCCGGTGCGGCACCGGGCACCGCGGGTGGGGCAGCACCCGCTCGCGCCGCGACTCCAGCGTGGTCAGGTCCTTGAGTACGGCGTGTGCCTCGTCGTCGGGGCTGAGCTGCCCGGTGCGCAACCGGAAGACCTCGAAGGCCACACCGTTGCCGATCATGCTCTGGGCGACCGTGCTGCCGCCGAGGGGGGCACCGCCGGGGGCGTCCGTTCCGAGCGCCAGCCCCTGCCAGAACGCCGCCGAGGAGCTCGGGTCGGTGTTGGCCGAGAGCCGCAGCTGCGCACACATCCAACACGGCTGTTCGGCCGGGCCGGCGATCGGACCGATGACGGCTCGGTCCCGGTCGACCACCACCGGGAGCAGCCGCGGTCCGTGCCCGTCCGTGGCCCGGTCGCCGACGACCTGCTTGGTGAGGTCCAGCAGGGAGGCGCCGTCGGACCCGTCGGTCACAGCGACGATGACGTCGTAGCCGTCGGGGTCACGCGGGGTACCGGACGGCACGACGATGCCGGCGGGGGCGCCCTCCGCGGCGAGTTCGGCGAGGTCGGCGTCGAACTCCGACTTCCAGGCGGGATCGTCCAGGGCTGTCTCGGCGAGTCCGTTGCGCAGCAGTCCGCGGACCACGGACGTGACGACCTCGCCGGGCGGGCCGGTGACCAGGACGCGGGCGGTGCGGAAGCGCGCGAAGAGCTCCTGGGGAGTCCGGGTGTCGGCGTGCATGAAGTGCTCGACGAAATTGATCTGCGGCGAGAAGCGGGCCAGGACGGCATCGGGCAGAATGCCGTCTTCCGGTTGCGCCGCATGGCGTGCGAAGCCTTTGGCGAGCAGGGTCTTCATCAGGGCGATCGAGGTGTTCCGCCGGCCTTCGTCGAGCCCTTCGCACAGGTCGGCGATACTCAGTTCCCCGGTCATTCGCGGGCCGAGGATCGACATCCACTCATAGGCGCCGGGACCTTTGAGAACGCAGGCGGTCTCCGAGCTCCTGAGGTAAACGCCGGTGTCGACACGGAGAAACACCACATCATTGCGGAGCCTGGGGCGGATCTCTGACAGACGTGCCTCATCGACTGTGTTCATCATGCGCCCCCAGCAGCTTCTTGCCCATCGGTGCCCTTTTCGCCGGCTGTGCGGTGATCGCCCTGCTCGGCCGGAAATCTACTAACATTTGTTCTTTCTGGGCGTCAACTCCTTCTCGTTGACGCACTTTCTCGGCGGTCTCCACTCGCGAGAGTTCGAAGAAATGCTTTGGATTCCGCCGGCATTCAGCGGTCCCGGGCGGCCGTCCGGCCTGTCCGTTCGGCTGTTTCCAGCGCCGGCTTTCCCCGCCCGGCCGCACGGTCCTGTTTCGGCGCGGCGAACGGCTTGGCGGTACCGCTGCCCGGAGCGTTCCCCCTCCGGTACTTCCGTGCGCCGGGCCCCGGCCCTTCTTCCGGTGGCACGGAGCGAGGGTCGCCGATGCGCGGGTGTGTCTCGTCCCCTCGGCTCCGCGCCGCTACTGCCAGCCGAAGTCCCGGACACCGCCGGGATGGTTCGTGTGGGGTAGCGGGCCGGGCGCGGCGGACACCGCGGAGACGAGCGACACGGCGCCGGTGGTGCGGGCGTCCGCCGGAGTGCGGCAGGAGGAAATGGTGCGGAGCATGTGTGAAGTCCTTAGCCGAATCCTGTGAACCTGGTTGACCGTTGGCGAGAGTCTCGTGTGGGCGAGGCGATCCGAGAAGAGTTCGACGGTGGCCTGAACGGGCCATGGCCCGTTCAGGTCAGCCCCGGAAGTCGGTTCGATTCGCTTCCGGGGCCGGCTGGTCACCATGAGTGACGGAAGCCCTGTGTTCGGTTGGTGGAAGGGCGGTTGCGGAGCGTCAATTCCGCGCTCTGCCACTAAGAGTTGTCCGTGATCCCTGGATCGGCGCACGGCGACAGAGAGTCAGGGCTGGCTGGTACCGCCCGTGGTGGGAGGTTTTGGGTAGGGGCCCGATGGCCGGAAGTGGTCGGGTGAGCAGCCCCTGCCGACGGCCTCGGGGTGCGGCGGCGACCGAGCTGCGGCACGCCGTTCCGGCGGCCGTCCCCGTTCCTGGGGCGAGCGGCTCCGGTGTCGCTGTCGATCCCGGCGAAGCCTGCTCGATCGGCCGAAACAGGTCGCCGACCTTTCGGGGGCAGGGACCGGAGAGTGGTAGAAAGCGCCCCAACGCCTCTCTGCTGTCCTGTTTATGACACTCCCGGCAGGTCCACGGCGCCGAGCGACTCAGTAAGGTGTAGCGCACAAGTGTTCTGGGGGGACGGATGCTTGACCTGCTGGGTCTGGACGCGGTGGCTGAATCGGTCTACCGGGGCCTGCTCAACCACCCTCATGACGACGTGGGCTCCCTGCGATCGCGGCTGGGGCTGTCCGAGGAGGAGTTCCGGTCGGCGCTGGAACTGCTGACAGAGCTCGCGCTGGTCCGGTCCTCGACCGGCGACGGCCCGTGGCGGCTGCACGCGATGAATCCCCGGCTCGGCATGGAAATCCTCCTCGCCCGCCAACAGGCCGAACTCGCCGCGCACCAGCAGCGGGTGGAGGCCGGGCGGGCGGCTGCGGCCCGGCTGATCAGCGAGTTCGCTGCCTGCCACCCCGGGGCCGCCGAGTCTTCGATGATCCACCTGGACGGCGTCGACCGGGTCCGCGACTACCTGGCGCGGATACACCGGGAGGTGCAGGAGGAGGTGCTGGCCTTCGCTCCGGGGGGCGCGCAGACCGTCGAGAACATGCAGGCGTCGAGGCCGTTGAACCAGGAGTTGCTGGAGCGCGGGGTGCGGATGCGCACCGTCTACCTGGACAGCATCCGCAACCACCGGCCCACGACGGAGCACGCCCAGTGGCTGATGTCGCTGGGAGCCGAGGTGCGGACCATTCCGTCCCTCGCCACCCGGATGATCATCAGTGACCGGCGGGTCGCGCTCCTGGCCGCGGACAGCCACGACACCTCTGCCGGCGCCCTGGTCCTGGGCGGTGAGGGTTTGCTGACCGCGCTCTGCTCGCTCTTCGAGACGGTCTGGGAAGCCGCGGAGCCGCTGGGTCCGCTGGAACGTCGGAGTACGGACCAGCTCAACCGCCAGCAGCAGGAAGCGCTGCGTCTGCTCGCGCAGGGCTACACCGACGAGGCCATCGCCAAACGCCTCGGCGTCTCCTCCCGGACGGCCCGCCGCATCGCCACGGACCTGATGGAGAGGCTGCACGCTCGGAGCCGTTTCCAGGCCGGGGTCCACGCGGTGCAGCAGGGCTGTCTGCCGAACCCCTCCGGCAGCTGAACTCCCCGCACCCGGCTGTCGCGCGGCGCCGCCACCGGTTGCCGCGGACGCCGCCGGTACCCCCCGGGACGTAGCCGGACGGCGCCCGGGCGTGGTGCGTCACGGCCTCCGGGGCGCCTTCCGTTGCCGTGGTCAACGGCTTCCCGGTGCACCGCTTGTCCAGTGAAACCCCTTACGAGAAAGGGGAGTTGGGATACCGGGGCAGAGTCGTTCGAGGGCTGTGCGATCAGTTGATCAGGGCGCCACGACTGTTTACAGTGACGTGCACATTGTGTGTGCTATAGGCGGCGGCGAGTTCGTGGGCGTACGCCGGCACAGCTAGGGGGACGTATGTTCGCTCCGAGGGTCAGACACTGTGTGGCCCCGGCCTCCACCAGCCGTGCACATGGCCACCGTCTTCTGAACCGCCGCCGAGCAGCCTACCCGGCTCTCATGGGATGCGGCGTCCGCACTCCGCATGAGGCAGGTCACACGCCAATGACTGGGGGAGTCGATTCGTGTATGAAACGCACTCAGTAGCGAGGCCGCAGCTGGCGGAGGGCACGTACTCCGGGGTGACCGGTCAGCTCCCCCACTGTGAATCGGACACCCTCTCGGCGGCCGAGCGCGGGTCGGACGGACCGGACGGAGAGGACTCCCCATCCCGAGCCGGGTCTCCCGTGGCAGGGGCGTCCATGACGGCCTCCGGGGCGGGCGACGGGGGGATGAGTGGCGGGCGCGGACCGAACCCGGTGCGTATCGGGGTGCTGGGCCCCATGGAGGTACTCCTCGACGGCGAGGACCTCACCCCCTCGGCTCCCATGACCCGGCGAACCCTGGCGGTGCTGCTCCTGCACGCCAACCGGGTCGTCCCCCTCTCCACGCTCATAGACGAGCTGTGGGAGGGCGCGCCGCCCCGGCTGGCCCGGAAGACCGTCCAGACGTACGTGTACCAGCTGCGGCAGCTGCTCGGACCTCTGGCACCCGACGCGATCGAGACCCGGGGAAGCGGCTATGTGCTCCGACTCGAGGCCGGTGAGCTGGACCTCTGGGAGTTCGAGCGGATGTCGGCCGAGGGCCGCCGGGCCCTGGAGGACGGTGACGCCGAGAAGGCGGCGGTCGTCCTCGGTGAGGCGTTGGACTTCTGGCGCGGTTCGGCCTTCGCGGACATCGTCGCCCCCGGACCGATGCTGTCGGCGCGCATCGCGCAGGTGGACGACTCCCGGCTGCACGCACTGGAGCTGCGTATCGAGTCCGAGCTCCGCTTAGGGCGGCACCGCAGCCTCTTGGGGGAGCTGTTCGAACTGACCGCCATCCACCCGCTGCACGAGGAGTTCACCGCCCAGCTCATGCGTGCCGCGTACCGCTCCGGGCGGCCCGGCATGGCGCTGAGCGCCTTCACCCGGCTGCGCTCACGGCTCGTGGAGGAGCTCGGTCTCGAACCGTCCCAGCGCCTGTGCCGGTTGCAGCAGGAGGTGCTGAGTCTGTAGGCCGCCGGTGCCCTCGACCGCCCTGGCCGACGGCCGGCCGGTGGTGTCGCGCTGGGTGGGGCTCAGCGTGCGGCCGTACGGACCGCGCCGCGGGCGGCCCGTACGGCGCTGTTGTAGGACACCTCGCTCAGTACGCCGGGCGCCGCGACCCGGTCCCCGGCCAGGTACACCCCGTCCCCGCGGTCGACGGCCGGGCGGTCGCGCCAGGTGCGGTCGACCGGGTCGACGGCCCCGGTGCAGTTGACCGCCGTGTGCTCCCGGCGCATGAGCGTGCGCTGTCGCCAGTCGGGGAAGCCCTGGTCCAGCAGGGACTCCGCACGGCGCAGCGTTGCCTCCCGTGCCGCCATCGAGGCGAGGGGGAACTGCGCCTGGATCAGGGACACGCCCTCCGGGGCGAGCCCCGGGTCCTGCGCGGTGAAGCGCTCGATCCAGCCGGGGGCGTCCAGGTCGGAGACGACGAACGCGTCGCCGGGCCGCCGTTCCAGGGCCACGTCCATCAGCAGGGTGCGGGTGCCGGGCCAGGTCAGGCTCTGGTCGCCCAGGAGCCGACCGGCCGCCTCGAGCGCGGTGGCCACGACGACGGGGCGGTCGGGGGGCAGTTCGGTGACGCGCTCACCGGTGCGGATCGCCACCCCGAGACGGCGGGCGTAGGCGGCCATCCGGTCGATGAGGGACTGCCAGCCGCCCTGCGGGTAGTGGGCCTCGGGCGGCACCTTGGACGCCCGCCGGAACCGTTCCTGGGTGAAGGCCGCGGAGAGGCCGCCGGGGTCGTGGTGGTAGACGGCGACGGCCGCGTAGTTGGCCGCGGCGTGCGCCGTCTCCGCGCCGACACGGGCGGTCGCCCAGGAACGGAAGTCCGTGCCGGCGGGGGCGGTGCGGTGGGCGGCCAGCCGGAAGAGGCCGAGGGGCGGAAGGCGGTGCAGCCTCCCGTGGCGGTGGTAGCGGACCCGCAGCACCTCCCGGACCGGTAGGCGCGCGAGCGGCTCCAGGAGTCCGCGCCGCTTGAGCCACCTCCAGTGCGGCCCGCCGTTGTAGAGCGCGTGCGGACCTTCGTTGGTGCGGTACGGAGGCTGGGCGGTGCGGGCCCGGCCCCCGAGGACCTGGTGGGCCTCGTGGAGAGTGACGCCGGCCCCGGCCTCGGCCGCGGTGATGGCGGCGACCAGACCGGCGAAACCGCCTCCGATGACCGTGACAGGGCGCACGGTGGTCCTCCCCTACACCCGCTGGCAGTGTGCGTGTCCGCACTCCTAACGAGCCGGGTGGGGAAACTGTCACACCGCGCCGCCGCGGACCGCCGCCGCAGGCCGCGCCCGGACGTGTCCGGCTTCCCGCTCGGCCGGTCGCCCGGGCCGCGGTCGGCTGCCACGCTCGCCGGGCCGGTGCGGTGCCGGCGTCCGGGTGGGGGCGGAGCGGCACCCGGCGGGGAAAGAGGCGCCGGCCGACGAACGTCCTTCACAGCACCTCGATGTTCCCACCGGGGGCCAGTCGGCGGCGGCAGTCCAGCACGTAGCGGGACTGCCGCCGGATCAGGTCGTAGTCGAAGGCGTCGTGGTCGGTCAGCAGGACCACCGCGTCGGCGGCGGCCAGCTCCTCGGCGCAGAACTCGGCCCGCGTCACCCCGTCGGCCGAGGGCGGGAGTTCGGCCACGTGGGGGTCGACGACGCGGACCTCGGCGCCCATGCCGCGGAGCAGCTCGTGCGTGCGGAGCGCGGGCGACTCCCGGGTGTCGCTGGTGTTGGCCTTGTAGGCCACGCCGAGCAGCAGCACCCGGGAGCCGGCGAGGGAGCGGCGGCGGGTGTTGAACGCCGTGAGCAGCCGCTGCACGACGTAGTCCGGCATGTGGCCGTTGATCTCGTTGGCCAGCTCCACGAAGCGGAAGCGGCGCCCGAGCGTGCGGTGGACCCGCCAGGAGAGGTACTCGGGGTCGATGGGCAGGCAGTGCCCGCCGACGCCAGGCCCGGGGGTGAAGCGCATGAAGCCGAAGGGCTTGGAGCCCGCCGCGTCGAGCGTCTCCCAGACGTCGACGCCCAGCTCGTGCGCGTACACCGCGATCTCGTTGACCAGGGCGATGTTGACGTGCCGGAAGGTGTTCTCCACGAGTTTGGACAGTTCGGCGGCGGCGGGTGTGCCGACGGGCACGACGGTGTCGACGAAGGACTCGTAGAAACGGCGGACGGCGGCGAGGGACGCCTCGTCGATCCCGGAGACGACCTTGGGGGTGTTCCCCAGGTGCCACTGCCGGTTGCCCGGGTCGATCCGCTCGGGGCTGTAGCCGAGGTGGAAGTCGGCTCCGGCGGTGAGACCGGAACCCGACTCCAGGATCGGTGAGAGCAGTTCCACGGTCGTGCCCGGGTACGTCGTGGACTCCAGGATCACCGTCGCCCCGGGCCGCAGCCGTGCCGCCACGGTGCGCGCCGCGTGCTCGATGTACGTCAGGTCCGGCACCCCCTCGCGGAGCGGGGTGGGGACGGTGATGACGGCCGTGTCGAAACCCTCCAGGTCCTTCGGGTCGCTGGTGGGCAGGTAGCTGCCGTCGTCGAGCAGGCGCGCCAGTTGCTCCCCGGGTACGTCCTCGACGTACGACTCGGCGACCATCAGCCGCTTGACGCGGTCGGTGTCGGTGTCGAGGCCCACGACGCGGTGGCCCGCGTGGGCTGCCCGTACAGCAAGGGGCAGGCCCACATAGCCCTGCCCGAGTATCACGGCCTTGCTGCGCATGGTTCCTCCCGGTGCGGCGGAGCGACGTGTCGGTCGGTTCACTCGAAGAAGGCGCACACCGCGTCGGCGACGCCGCGCATCTGCGCGCGGGTCAGGTGTGGGTGCAGGGGCAGCGCGAGATGGCGCGCGCAGGCCAGTTCGGCGCCGGGCCAGGATGCGGTGGGGGGTGTGGTCGGGACGCCGGCGAAGGCGGCCGACCGCGGCAGCGGCTTCGGGTAGTAGACGCGGGTGCCGATCCCGTGCGCGGCCAGGTGGCGGGCGAGTGCGTCCCGGTCCGCGGTGTGTACGGCGTACACGTACAGGCAGCGGCCGTCGGCGCCGGGGCGGGGCGCGAGCAGCCCGTGTTCCCGCAGCGGTGCGAAGCGTTCGTCGTAGTAGTCGACGACGGTGCGGCGTCGGTCCAGGAGTCCGTCCAGGGCGGGGAGCCGTCCGAGTTGGAAGGCGGCCTGGATCTCGTCGAACCGGCTGTTGAAGCCGATCTCGTGGTGCACGAAGCGCTGGCGGCCGTCCTGGCCGTGGTTGCGCAGCATGCGGACGGCGCGGGCCGGCTCGGCCTCGTCGCTGAGGACGACGGCGCCCTCCCCGACCATGCCGAACGGCTTGACGGGGTAGAAGGAGTAGAGGCCAAGGTCGCCCCAGGCGCCCGCGGGACGTCCGCGGAGGGTGGCGCCCTGGGCGACCGCGGCGTCCTCGATGACCTCCAGCCGGTGTCGGACGGCCAGTTCGATGATGGCGGGCATGTCGGCCATCGTGCTGAAGACGTGGGCCGCGATGATCGCCCGAGTCCGTTCGGAGACGCGCGACTCCGCGTCCACCGGATCGATCACGCCCGTCTCCGGGTGCACATCGGCGAAGACGGGCTTGGCGCCCGTCCCGAGCACGCACGCCGCGAGGGGCTCCGCCCCGAACGCCGGCACGATCACCTCGTCCCCCGGGCCGACGCGCAGGGCGCGCAGCGAGAGCGTCAGCGCGCCGGTGCCGCTGGCGCAGGCGATGACGTCGGCCACCCCGGTCCGCTCGCGCAGCGCGCGCTCCAGCTCCGCGGTGCGTCGGCCGAGGATGAACTTCTGCTCCGGGTCGGTGCCCACCTCCCGGACGGACGTCAGGAGCAGTTCCCGCTCGGCGGCCGGCAGTGGCGGGTGGCCATAGGGGACGGTGGCGGGGGCGCCGGCCCCGGTCGCGAGGTCATCGATCGTCACGGTCGGCTCCCGGGTGGAAGGCGTGAACGGCGGAGCAGACACGCTCGAGCTGCTCCTCCGTGAGGTCGGGGTAGAGGGGCAGGGCGACCGTGTGCCGGGCGGCGGACTCCGCCCGCGGGTGGTCGCCGGTGCGGTGACCGTGCCCGGCGAAGCAGGGCTGGGTGTGCAGCGGCTGCGGGTAGTACGTCTCGGTCTCGACACCGTGTGCCGCCAGGTGGGCCACCAGGCCGTCCCGGTCCTCGACCTCGATGACGTACACGTAGAACACCGGATCCACCGGGGCGCCCCGGTTCTCGACCGCCGGCAGTCGGAGTACACAGGGGGCCGTGGCGAGCCTCTCGGTGTACGCGGCGGCCAGCTCGCAGCGGCGTCTGATCTCCTCGTCCAGGCCGGCGAGCCGGGTGAGCAGCACCGCGGCCTGCACCTCGTCCATCTTGGCGTTGGTGCCGGCCAGTACGCCCTGCGGAGCCACTTCGGCGAGGCCCCCGGCGCCCGTGCTCCGGCCGCTGCCTGGCAGTCGGCCGTGGTTGCGCAGGGCACGGACGCGTTCGGCGAGTTCGTCGTCGTCGGTGAGCACCATGCCGGCGTCACCGAGCGCGCCCAGGGTCTTGGTGGGGAAGAAGGAGAGCACACCGCCGCGCCCGACCAGCCCGGTGTGGACGCCGTTCCAGCGCATGCCGATGCCCTCGGCGCTGTCCTCGAGCACCTGCAGGCCGTGCCGGTCCGCCACGGCCCGCACACCGGCCATGTCGGCCGGCTGGCAGAAGAGGTGGACGGGCATGACCGCCTTGGTGGCCGGGGTCAGCGCCTTCTCCAGGGAGAGCGGGTCGATGCAGTACGTGGCCGGGTCGATGTCCGCGAAGACGGGGCGGGCGCCGGCCAGCGCCACCGAGGTGGCGGAGGCGACGAACGTGAAGGCCGGGACGACGACCTCGTCCCCGGGGCCGATGCCCGCCGCCCGTAGCAGGAGCACCAGCGCGTCCGTGCCGTTGCTCACCGCCAGGGCGTGCCGGGCGCCGGTATAAGCGGACAGCGCCTCCTCCAGCTCCGCGCAGACGGGGCCGGCCGAGTAGACGCCGGTGTCGAGGAGGCCCTCGATGCGGCGGCGCAGCACCGGCCACGATCGCTCGAAGGAAGCGGTCTGTGTGAAGAAGGGGACTTTCCCCGAATCCGAATCGGGCCCGGAGAGCGGCTGAATGCTTTGTGGTGATCCCCTGGCCATGCCTCTCCATCCATCAGAAGTGTGCCGTTGAGGCTAGGTCAGGAATTTCGGGGCTCGGAATAGCAGTGCGGAGGCAATGTGGTGGCAAGTTCGGGGGTGTTCTCATGGCAACGTGCTGCACGTAGGTGCCAGTTTGCCGGGCGACAGACATTGCCGGTTCCCTGTTATTGACTGCGGAGCGCGCCCCGCTGATGGTTGGGGCATTCCAACTCCGAAACCTGGGGGCGTCCGATCGTGTCCATGGAGAGAGAAGTCGGCACCGGGAATGCCGGAGCGAAGGAAATTCCCGGTAAGAAGGTGCTCCTGGCCGAACCGAATGGATTCTGTGCGGGGGTGCGGCGCGCGATTGCCATGGTGGAAAAGGCGTTGGACACCTACGGCGCCCCCGTCTACGTGCGCAAGGAAATCGTGCACAACCACTACGTGGTGGCCTCGCTGCGGCGGCGCGGCGCCATCTTCGTCGAGTCGGAGGAGGAGGTGCCGGAAGGAGAGGTCTGCCTCTTCTCCGCACACGGCGTCGCTCCGGCGGTGCGCTCCGGGGCGCAGGCGCGGCGGCTGCGGACCATCGACGCGACCTGTCCGCTGGTGTCGAAGGTGCACCAGGAGGCCCGTCGGTTCGCGCGGGACAACCGCACCGTCCTCCTGATCGGCCATGCCGAGCACGAGGAGGTCGAGGGCACCTACGGGGAGGCGCCGGAGCAGACCGTCGTCGTCGAGAACGAGGAGGAGGCCCGGCGGCTTCCGCTGCCCACCGACACGCCGGTGGCCGTGCTCACGCAGACCACGCTGTCCGTGGACGAGACCGCGGGTGTCCTGCGGGTGCTGCGGGAGCGCTACCCCGACCTGGTGACACCGCCCGACGGTGACATCTGCTACGCCAGCACCAACCGGCAGGCGGCCGTACGGGACATCGCGCGCGAGAGCGATCTGGTGCTGGTGGTCGGCTCCCGGAACTCCAGCAACTCCCTGCGCATGGTGGAGGTGGCCAGGGGCGAGGGCGTCCCCGCCCACCTGGTCCCGGACGTCTCCGAACTGGCCGAGGAACGGCTCACCGGCGTCCGCACGGTGGGGGTCAGCGCCGGGGCCAGCGCCCCGCAGATCCTCATCGACGAACTGCTCGAACGGCTCGATCGCCTCGGCTTCCACGAGGTGCGGCTCTCCCACACCGTCACCGAAGACGCCGAGTTCTCCATGCCCGCCCGTCTCGTCTCCCCCGCCCACCCAGCCCGTTGAGAGGATTCCGATGACCACGTCACCGCCCGCGACGGCGCCCGCGTCCGCTGCCCGGAACCGTGCCGAGGTGCTCTCCCGCGTCGAGGAGCGGCTGAAGAGCCTGCTGGACCTGGAGCACCGGCGGTGGGCCGAGGTGGACCACCGCGCCACCGCCCCGGTCGAGGCGATCAGCCGGCTGGTGCGCGCGGGTGGGAAGCGCCTCCGACCGGACTTCTGCGTCGTGGGCTTCCTGGCGGCCGGTGGTACGCCCGACGATCCGCGGGTGGTGGAGGCGGGTACCGCGATCGAACTCCTCCACGCCTTCGCCCTCCTCCACGACGACGTGCTCGACGGCTCGGCCGTGCGGCGCGGAGTGCCCACGGCCCATGTGCGTCATGCCGAGGAGCACCGGAGCCGCGGCTGGCAGGGCGAGCCGCGCCGTTACGGGGAGGGGGTGGCCGTGCTCGCCGGCGACCTGGCCTTCGCCTATGCGGGCCGACTGGCACAGGAACTGCCCCGGCAGGCCCGGCGGGTGTGGGCGGAACTGGTCGGGGAGATGATCGTCGGCCAGCACCTGGACGTGGCCGTGGCCGCCGAGGCCGTGGCCGACCCGGACCTGTCGGCCTACATCGCCAACGCCAAGTCCGGCCGCTACAGCATCCGGCGCCCGCTGGAGCTGGGCGCCTCGCTGGCGGGCGGCTCCCACCTCTCGGGCGCCTTCGAGGCGTACGGCACCGCGCTGGGGGAGGCCTTCCAACTGCGCGACGACCTCATCGACGTCTTCGGCGACGCCGGGGTGGCGGGAAAGCCCGTCGGTGCGGACGCCGACAACCACAAGATGACGCTGCTGGTGAGCATCGCCGTACGGGACGACCCCGCGGTGCGGGAACTGGTCGCCCGCGACGACCTGCCGCCCGGCGAGCTGAGCCGGGCCCTGGAACGGGCCGGCGTGCGCGCCACCGTGGAGCACCGCATCGACCGGCTGGTCACCGAGGCCGGGGAGGCCCTGGCGGGGACGCCCGTCGACGAGGAGTGGCGGGTGGTGTTGGCCGAGATGGCCGTCGCCGTCGCCTACCGGGACAAGTGAGCGCGATGCGTACCCTCATCGTCGGCTTCGGCCGATCCGGCGCGGGTCTGCACCTGCCTGTGCTGCGCCGGCTCCGCGCCGAAGCCGGGGCGGCGGACCACTGGTCGCCGGAGCCGCCGCTGGTCTGGGACGTGCGGGACGTGCGGCAGGAGGCCGCGGCGGCCGGGCTCGCCGCGGCCGGCTCCCTGGAGGAGGCGGCCGCGACCGCCGACCCCGCGCGGACCGTGGTCCATGTCTGCACCCCTCCCATGGAGCGGCCGCACGTCCTGGAACAACTGGCCGACCTGGGCTTCACCCGGCTGCTGGTGGAGAAGCCGCTGGCCGCCGACACGGCCTCGCTGGAGGCCGTCGACGCCCTCGCCAGGAAGCGGGGGCTCATCCTCCGGGTGATCTCCCCGTGGCTCAGCAGCGAACTGACCGGCGCCCTCCGCCGACTGGCCGGCGGGCCGCGGTTGGGAGCGCTCCGGTCACTGGCGTTCCGCCAGCTCAAACCGCGCTGGACGCGCTCCCTGAACGGCCCCGGGCACCCCACCGTCTTCGACGTGGAGCTGCCGCACTCGGTCGGCGTGGCGCTCCGGCTGGCCGGGGACGCCCAGCCGGTCAGGGCCGCCTGGGAGGACCTGCGCCTCGGCGGCCGCACCGTGCCGCGGATGGGCCGCGGGCACCTCGAACTGCGCCACGAGAACGGAACCACCAGCGAGTTCTTCACCGACCTGACCGCGCCGGTCCGCGAGCGCAGCGTGGTCATGCGCTGCGCGACCGGCGAGGTGACGGGCCACTACCCGGTCAGCGAGGCCGATCACCACGCCCAGTGGACCGTCCGCGAGGGAGCGGGCGCCGCCAGGCGGAGCGTGGTCCACGACGAGGCGCTCGCGACGTTCCTGCGCGATGCCTACCGGGACTTCGCCGAGGGCCGGACCACCGCCCGCGGCGCCGACGACTACGCGATCGGCCGCCGGGTGGTGGAGATCCTCCAGGAGGCCAAGTCGCTGGCCGAGGCGAGCCCGACGGCACGCGTACCCGACCCCGGTGAGCGCCCGGCGGAGCCCGTCGATCTGTCGAAGGGGGCAGCTCATGACGTCTGAACCGGGCTCGGCGGGGACCGTGGCGCCGCGGGTGGTGCTCGGCGGCATCGGCGACGAAGCGGCACCGGGGCTGGAACGGCAGTTGTCGGCGCTCCGCCGGCTCGGCTGGACACAGCTGGAACTGCGCTCCATCGACGGGGTGCCGCTGGCGGACCTGCCGGACGACGCCTTCGCCCGAGCGGCAGAGGCGATCGCCCGGGCCGGCGTGACGGTGCCCTGCGTCGACGCGCGGATCGGCAACTACAGCCGGTCGGTGGCCACCCCTCTGGAGACGGACCTCGCCGAACTGGACGTGCTCGGTGAGCGCTGTGCGGCGCTCGGATGCCGCTTCGTGCGGATCATGTCCTACCCCAACGCCGGGCTCCCCGAGCCGGAGTGGGAGCGGGAGGTCCTCCGCCGCGTGCGGCGGCTGGCGGTCCGGGCCGAACGGGCGGGCGTCGTGCTGCTGCACGAGAACTGCGCGGGATGGGCCGCCCGCGACCCCCGCCGGATGCTGCGGCTGCTGGAAGCGGCGGAGAGCCCCGCGCTCCGGTTGCTCTTCGACATCGGCAACGGCGTCGCCTACGGCTACCGCGCCCTCGACCTGCTCCCCGCCCTCGGCCCCCATGTGGCGCACGTGCACGTCAAGGACGCCCTCGGGGACACCGAACGGCAGCGGTACACCCTGCCGGGCGACGGGGACTGCGATGTCGCCGACTGTCTGCGGCGGCTGTACGACGGCGGCTACACCGGCGTGCTGTCCATCGAACCGCACCTCAACATCCGGCCGCACGACGGCTGGCGCGACCCCTCGGGCGACTACGTCGACTCCTTCGTCGCCTACGGGCGCCGACTGGAGGAGCTGCTGGCGACGGACGTCCTGCCCCAGCTCACCGCGGTGGGGGAGGAGTGATGGGCGCCCGCACCGTACCGACCCCGGGCGGAGCCGCACCGGCGCCCGGGGCGCGGCTCTCGCCGGCCGACCGGGACCTGCTCGTCCACCTGATGACGCTGCCGACGGCCGGGCCGATGGAGACCGGCGGGGACGGGCACCCCCGGCTGTGGGAAGCGCAGTCGGCGTACGCGGACGCCGCGGCCGAACTCGGCTTCACCGTCGTCCACCACGCCGCCGCACCGCCCGCCTCGCTCCAGTCGCCGGAAGTCCCGCGGAGCGTACGGGAGGCGGCGCGCGCCCGGCCGGACTTCCTGGAGTGCCAGCCGAACATGGTGCTCCGGCTGGGGCCCGAACTGCCCCGGGCGCGCACCCTCATGTTCAACGTGCACCTCGACACCGTCGCCGGTGGCGGCCCGGTCGGCTTCGACGGCCGGCGCTTCCGCGGCCGGGGCGCCATCGACGCCAAGGGACCGGCCGTCGGACTGCTGGCCGGGCTGCGGGCGGCGGTGGGCGCCTGCGGGGCGCTCGGCACCGAGGTGGGCGTACTCGTCCAGTTGGTCTCCGGCGAGGAAGGCGGCGCGATGGGCGTCTTCGGCACCCGGCCGCTCGTCGAGGCCGGCTGGGTGGGCGGGCTGAACGTCTTCTGCGAACCGACCGGCCTGCGCGTCCTGGACCGCGCCACCGCCTCCATGACCGCCGCGCTGCACGTCACCGGTCGCGACGCGGTCGACGACGCGCCCGGCACCGGCCACAACGCCACAGTCCTGCTCGGGCACCTCGCCCAGCACCTCGCCCGGTGGCTGCCGCAGCCGCCGGACGGCCGGGTCTGCGTGGCCGGACTGCACACCGGCGAGATGCACAACAAGGTCTACGGAAGCGGGCGGTTGCTGCTCAACCTCTCCTACGGCTCCCCCGCCACCGCGCACACCCTGGAGCAGGCGCTGCGGGAGGCCGTGGGCACCGGTCTCGCGGACTTCCGGGAACGCTTCGCCGACCATCCCGCGTACGCGCTCACCGCCGGCGAAGCCGGAGCCGTACTGCGTCTGGAGTGGCTCAAACACGGGCTGCCGGCGCTGGAGGCGCCCGCCGGGCCGCGGACCGCGGAGCTCCTCGGAGGGGCCCGGCTGGACACCTGGCCTGCCGAGGCACCCGCCTTCACCTGCGACGCCATCTGGATGGCCGGGGTACCCGGCACCTCGACGATCGTCTTCGGGCCCGGCGACCTGGACGCCCACGGCGCCCACGCGGCCGAGGAGTTCGCCGACCTCGCCGACCTCGACGCCCACGCGCGCCTCGTCGCGCGGCTGACCACCTGTTTCGCCCACCACACCACCACCAGGGAGGCCACCGCATGAACACGCTCACGCCACCGGCGACGAGGAAGCGGGGGGAGGTACGCGTAGACCACCGGGAACTGCTGGACTTCACCGCCGCGGTACTCGCCTCCCGCGGGGTACCGCCCGGACGCGCCCGCACCGCGGCCGAGGCCCTCGTCCACGGGGACCTGACCGGGGTGACCTCGCACGGTCTGGTCAACCTCACCCGGTTGTACCTGCCGCTCTTCGACGAGGGCCGGTGCGACCCGGCCGCGGAGCCCGGGATCGTCACCGACACCGGCGCCTCCGTCCTGGTCGACGCACGGCGCGCCCTCGGCCTGTGGGCGGCGGCCGAGGCGGTGGACCTGGCCGCCGATCGGGCCCGCGACCACGGAGTGGGGCTGGTCTCGGTACGCGGTGCCACCCACCTTGGGTGCGCCGGCGCCCACGCGCTGCGCGCCGCCCGGCGGGGCATGATCTGCCTCCTGGTCTCCAACTGCGGCCGTCAGCGCATCGCCCGCCCGCCGGGCGGCCGGCCCGCGATGCTCGGAACCAATCCGCTGGCGTTCGCCGCGCCCGCGGGCCGGCAGCCGCCGCTGGTGCTGGACATGAGCACGACCGCCGTGCCCACCGGCCGGGTGCGGGCCGCCGCCCGTGCGGGGGAGCGCATACCCCCCGGCTGGCTGGCGGACGACGACGGCCGACCGGTCACCGACCCCGGCGCCCTGGACCGGGGGGAGGGCTTCCTCCAGTGGCTCGGCGGCAGCCCGGAGACCGGTGTCTACAAGGGCTACGGGCTGGGCCTGCTGGTGGAGGTCCTGGGGGCGCTGCTGCCCGGCGCCGGCCTCGGCCCGGCGCCCGAGGCCCTGGCGGGGGACGGCAGCCCTTCCGGGCGGGACGACGACATCGGCTTCGCGGCGCTCGTCGTCGCACCCGGTCGGCTCCGCCCGCAGGAGGACTTCGAGGCGCAGGCCGACGGACTCTTCTCCGCGCTGCTCGGCGCGCCCGCCCTCGCAGCTGACCGCCCCGTCCGCTACCCGGGCTGGTACGAGGCACGCCGGGCGGCCGAACGCCGGGACACCGGTGTGCCGCTGTCCGAGTCGCTCTACGCGGAGTTGCGGAGCGTCGCCTCGGACACCGCGCTCCCGGCACCGGCCCCGCTGCCGGCGGCGGACGCGGCCGACCCCGTGGAGACAGCGGACGACAGGGACCCGGTGGCCGGTCCGGTGCGGGAGGAACGATGAGACCGCTGCGCATCGGTGTGGTGGGGCTGGGAGTGATCTCCCGCTTCTACCTCGCCGCGCTCGACGGCACGACCGAGGCGGAGCTCGCGGCCGTGTGCGACCTGCGGGAGGAGGCCCTCGCGCCGCACCGCGGAACCGTGCCCTGCTACCGGGACCACCGAACGATGCTCGCCGAGGGCGGGCTGGACGCGGTCGTGGTGAACGTCCCCAACGACGCGCACGCCGCGGTGTGCCACGACGCGCTCGACGCCGGAACAGCGGTGTGCGTGGAGAAGCCCCTCGCGTTGACCGCAGCGCAGGGGCGCCGACTGGCCGAACTGGCGAGCCTCCGGGAGACCGTCCTCTTCACCGCCTTCCACCGCCGCTACAACTCGCACGTGCTGGCGCTGGCCGAGTCGCTGCGGACGGACAACCCCGTCACCTCGCTGACCGTCCGCTACCTGGAGAAGATCGAGGAGCACGTCGGGGAGGACCGCTGGTACCTCGATCCGCAGCGGTGCGGCGGCGGCTGCGTGGCCGACAACGGGCCCAACGCCTTCGATCTGGCCCGGCTCCTCCTGGGCGACCTCACCCTGGTCTCCGCCGAGGTGCGGCGCGACGCGGCCGGCACCGACCGGCAGGCGCTGGTCCGGCTGCGGTCGGCCGCCGGTGTCCCCGCCACCGTCGAACTGGACTGGTCCTATCCGCACGGTGAGCTGAAGGACGTCACCGTGCGGCTCGCCGACGGCTCCCGGCGGTACGCCGACATGCTCGCCGGCCACCGCGCCTTCAAGGGCTCGCTGTGGCACGAGTACGAGGGCATCCTCTCGGACTTCGCCCAGCGGGTTCGCACCGGCCGGGAGTCCTCGCGGAGCGGCGTCTCCGCCCTGGAACTCGTCGAGGACGTGTACGCCGCCGAGCGGACGGAGGTGAACGTGTGATGACGCTTCCCTCCACCACCTCACTGGACTGGGAGAACGGCGCCAAGCGCGAGGTGACCGGCGAGATCGTCAAGGTGCTCAAGCACCGGCGCCAGGACCGCGGGATGCGCCTGGAGGAGTTCGCCTCCCGCTGCGTGCAGCGCGGTGAGATCCACGAACTCGTCACCACCGACCACGTGGAGACGGCGGCCGGCTCCCGTATCGACAGGGTCGGCTTCCTGGGCTTCGCCGAGTTCATCCAGGCCGGCGTCGTCGACCGGGGAGACACGGTGCTCCTCGACGACGAACCCGTCGGCACGGTGCTCGGCTTCGACGCCTGCCACTTCCCCAACCACTACAACGTGCTCATCCACACGGAGCGGACCCTGACCGGCCCCGAGGCGGGACTGCGTCCCGGCAGCCACATCGTCTTCCGCCCACCGGCCCGACTCTGACCCCAAGGAACGGAGATCACCCTCATGGCGCTCCTGGAGACCATCTCCGGCCCCGCGGACCTGCGCCGTCTGAGCCCCGTGCAACTGGAGTGCGTGGCCGCGGAGATCCGCGAGACGCTCGTCCGGAAGGTCCGGGCCAGCGGTGGCCACCTCGGGTCGAACCTGGGCGTGGTGGAGCTGACGCTCGCCCTGCACCGCGTCTTCGACTCGCCGGCCGACACGCTGCTGTGGGACACCGGGCACCAGACCTACGTGCACAAGATGCTCACCGGACGGCAGGAGGGCTTCGACCGGCTGCGGCAAGGCGGCGGCCTCTCCGGGTACGCCTCCCGGGCGGAGTCCGAGCACGACGTCATCGAGAACTCGCACGCCTCCACGGCGCTCGGCTACGCGCACGGCCTGGCCAGGGCGCGCGCGCTGGCGGGCGACCGGGGCCGGGCCGTCGTCGCCGTCGTCGGGGACGGCTCGCTCACCGGCGGCATGGCCTGGGAGGCGCTCAACAACCTCGGCGGCGAGCCCGACCTGCCCGTCATCATCGTGCTCAACGACAACGGCCGCTCGTACCAGCCGACCGTGGGCGGCATCGCCGCACACCTCCGCCGACTCCGCGCGGGGGCGGGCTCACGGCACACACCGGAGACGGCGGCGGAGCCGGACGGGAACCTCTTCGAGCGCCTCGGTCTGGAGTACCGCGGTCCGGTGGACGGCCACGACGTGGCCGCCGTCGAGGAGGCGCTGTGCGCCGCCCGGTCGACGGCACGGCCCGTCGTGGTGCACGTCGTCACCGAGAAGGGCCGCGGTTGGCCGGAGGCCGAGAGCAACGACCTCGACCGCTGCCACGTCGTCCGCGCGGCCCCGACGCCGGGGCCCGCCGCGGCCTCCACACCCACACCGGCGTGGACCTCCGTCTTCGGGGAGGAACTGGTCGCCGTCGCGGAGGAGCGCCCGGACGTCGTGGCGCTGACCGCGGCGATGCTGGAACCGGTCGGCCTGCTGCAGTTCGGGCGGCGGTTCCCCGAACGCACCATCGACGTCGGCATCGCCGAGCAGCACGCCGCGGCGCTGGCGGCGGGCCTGGCGCTCGGCGGGGCCCACCCGGTACTCGCCCTCTACGCCACCTTCGCCAACCGCGCTGTCGACCAGCTCCTGATGGACATCGCCCTGCACCGGTGCCCGGTCACCCTGGTGATGGACCGGGCCGGAGTCACCGGTGACGACGGGGCCAGTCACAACGGCATGTGGGACATGAGCCTGCTCCAGGCGGTGCCCGGGCTGCGCATCGCGGCGCCGCGGGACGGGAGCAGGCTCCGCGAACTGCTGCGGGAGGCCGTGGCTCACGAGGAGGGCCCGACGGCGCTCCGCTTCCCCAAGGGCGCCACCGGAGCGGATGTCCCCGCCCTCGACACGTACGCCGGTATGGACGTCCTGTGCAACGAACCGGGGCGCGACGTGCTGGTGGTGACGGCCGGACCGATGGCCCGGCTCGGGCTGGAGGCGGCCGGCCTGCTGAAGGCCCACGGCATCGGCGCCACCGTGGTCGACCCGCGCTGGGTGGCGCCGGTCAACCCGGAACTGGCCACCGTCGCCGCGCACTACGCGTACGTCGTCACCCTTGAGGACCACGGCCGCACCGGCGGTATGGGGGCGGCCGTGGGCCAGGCCCTCGCCGACGCCGGGGTCCGCACGCCGGTGCGCTCCTTCGGACTCCCCCGCGCCTTCCTGGAGCACGGATCGCGCGCTGAGGTGCTCGCCCGCGTGGGACTCACGGCCCCCGCCGTCGTCGGCAGCGTCCTCGCGCTCCTCGAAAACCGCGCCGCCGCGCGTGCCACACCGGCCTGGAGCTGACCTTCTCTCCCTCCTCTTGCCCCCTGATCCCGCAAGGAAGTGACTCTGGATGGGCGTCGATCTCGGAATCCCGGACGTACCGACCCGACTGGCGGTACGTCGAAAGAGCCGGCGGATCCTCGTCGGTGACGTTCCGATCGGTGACGGCGCGCCGGTGTCGGTGCAGTCGATGACCACGACGCGTACTTCGGATATCGGTGCGACGCTTCAGCAGATCGCCGAGTTGACGGCGGCGGGGTGTCAGATCGTGCGGGTGGCGTGTCCGACGCAGGATGACGCGGACGCGCTTTCGGTGATCGCGCGGAAGTCGCAGATTCCGGTGATCGCCGATATTCATTTCCAGCCGAAGTACGTGTTCGCGGCGATCGAGGCCGGTTGTGCGGCGGTGCGGGTGAACCCGGGGAACATCAAGCAGTTCGACGACCGGGTGAAGGAGATCGCGCGGGAGGCTTCGGCGGCGGGTACGCCGATCCGGATCGGGGTGAACGCGGGTTCGCTCGACAGGCGTCTGCTGCGGAAGTACGGGAGGGCGACGCCTGAGGCGTTGGTGGAGTCGGCGTTGTGGGAGTGCTCGTTGTTCGAGGAGCACGGGTTCCGGGACATCAAGATCTCGGTGAAGCACAACGATCCGGTGGTGATGGTCAACGCGTACCGGCAGTTGGCGGAGCGGTGTGAGTATCCGCTGCATCTGGGGGTGACGGAGGCGGGGCCGGCGTTCCAGGGCACGGTGAAGTCGGCGGTGGCTTTCGGGGCGTTGCTGTCGGAGGGGATCGGGGACACGATCCGGGTGTCGTTGTCGGCGCCGCCGGTCGAGGAGATCAAGGTCGGTGCGCAGATCCTGGAGTCGTTGGGGTTGCGGCAGCGCAGGTTGGAGATCGTCTCGTGTCCGTCCTGTGGGCGGGCGCAGGTGGATGTGTACAAGTTGGCGGATGAGGTGACCGCGGGGCTGGAGGGGATGGAGGTTCCGCTGCGGGTCGCGGTGATGGGGTGTGTGGTCAACGGTCCGGGTGAGGCGCGGGAGGCGGATCTCGGGGTGGCCTCCGGTAACGGTAAGGGGCAGATCTTCGTCAAGGGCGAGGTGATCAAGACGGTGCCGGAGTCGAAGATCGTCGAGACGTTGATCGAGGAGGCGATGAGGATCGCCGAGCGGATGGAGAAGGACGGCACCATCTCCGGCCCGCCCGAGGTCGTCCTCCGTTGACCCCCGGAGGGCCGTCCGGACGGAGGACGCCGGTCACGGCGACATCGCCAGGAAGGTGGTGTCGCTGTCGCCGAGCCCGTCGGTGGGGGACCGCAGCACCTTGTTCGCCACCTGGATCCGGGAGGCGCAGTCCAGCTTGCGCATCACCCGCCGCAGCGTGTTCACCGCCGTCCACTCCGCGATGCCGAGCCTGCTGGCCACCTCCCGATTGGTCAGCCCCTCCGCGACCAGCGCGGCGACCTCCTGCTCCCGGCGGGTGAGGGCGTCCGAGGCCGCCGGCTGCAGTGGGTTGACCAGCGGCCGGATGGGTTCCGCCGCCTGGACGGCGGCCGCGTGCGCGGTGAGCGCGGCCCCCCGGCGACGCTGGGTCTCCCAGGCGGCCTCGCCGAGGCGTTCGCGGGCGGTCGCGAGCAGCCCCGAGCGGTAGGCCGCCGGCTGGTGCAGCGGCCCCCCGCCCGTCGCCGCCTCGATGGCGTCGGCCGCCGAGAGCAGCAGCGCGGCCCGCTCCCACGCCTCCTTCGCCCGCCCGTGCCGCCCCACGATCACCGCGGTCATCACCCGCAGCGCTGCCGCGGTCGACGGGATGTCGCGCAGTGCGTCCAGGACGCGCATCGACTCCCGGACGGCCTCCTCGGCCCGGTCGGCCTCCCCCCGGTCGATTACCAGCCCGGCCCAGGTCAGCCTGGCGAGAGCCGCGGCCCGTCGGTCACCGAGCGTCTCGTGGGTGCTGGCGGACTCCTCCGCCAGCCGCAGCGCCTCGCCGGTCTCGCCCTGGTCGCGGCGGACCTCCGCCAGTAACGCCTGTGCCGAGGCCAGCCCCCGTGCGTCCGCCGACTCCCGGTACGCCGCCACGGCGCGTTCCACCAGCGAGGCGGCCTCGCCCACATCGCCCCGGATCTGGGCGAGCCGGGCCAGCCGTACCCGGGTCAGTGCGGCCGGTGCCCGGTCGCCCGCCGCCTCGTACCCCTCCAGGGCGTCCCGCAGTCGCGGCCCCGCCTCCTCGGGAGCCCCGGCGTGCAGACCGGCCGTGCCGAGCGCTGCCAGCAGGGCGGTACGGGTGGCCTGGGAGAGTTCCCCGTCCGCGTCGAGGACTCGGACCAACCGGTCCACGGCCGGGCGGGCCTCGCCGCGCATCAGCCAGTAGGGCAGCGCCGCCGTGGCCAGGCGGGCGGCGTCCTCCTGGTCGCCGGCGGTGCTCAGGAAGACGAACGCGGCGAGGACCTCCTCGCGCCAACGGTCGAGCCGCTCCAGCCCCAACGACTGCTTCCGGCCGCTCAGCAGCCCGAGGTTGGCGAGCGCCCGCCGCTGGAAGTAGGCGGCGTGCGCCGTGGACATCGCCTCCAGCGTGCCGTCCTTGGTGAGCCGTTCGAGGGCGAAGGGGCGGGCGTGCCGCGGCATCCGGAAGCGCACGCTGCCGTCGGTCTGCTCTCGGGAGAGGAGCAGGCTGCGGTCGAGGAGGTCCGCCAGCGAGTCCTGGGCGTCCTGGGCGGAGAGGCCGAGGACACCGCTGACCTCCAGGCAGTCGAAGTCGCCGGCGAAGACGGCGAGTCGGATGAGGAAGGTGAGACGTTCGGCGCACAGTCCGGCCTGGCCGTACTCGACGGCGCTCCGCATGCTGAGGTGGCGCGACATCGTGTCGGCCGCCGAGCCGTGCAGCGCGTCGGAGGAGTCGTCCAGCTCCGCCAGGAGCGAGGCCGGCGAGTTCACCTTCAGCCGGGAGGCCGCCAGTTCCAGGGCGAGCGGCAGCCCGTCCAGCCGGACGCACAGCTCCGCCACGGCGGCGCGGTTCTCCTCCGTGAGCTGGAAACCAGGGCGCACAGCGCGGGTGCGGTGCACCAGCAGCTCGACCGAGGGGACCCGGGCCAGCCGCTCCAGCTCCGCCGCGTCCTCCGGATGCGGGACCGCGAGCGGTGCCAGGATGACGCTGCGCTCCCCGTACACGCCCAGCGCCTGGGTGGCGGCCGTGACCACGCGCAGCCGCGGTGCGCTGTCGGCCAGCTCCGCGACCAGCGGGGCGCAGCCCCGCGGGGGCGGGCCGCCGCAGTCCAGCACGAGCAGGAACTCGCGGTCGCGCAGCGCGTCCACCGGGTGCGCCCCGAGCCCCAGGGCGGCGGCGATGGCCTCCCTCAGGCCGCTGCCGTCCCGCGGCACGTCCAGGCTCTCCAGTTCGACGCGGCAGCCCCCGTCGGCGAACTCACCGACGACATTCTCGAACAGCGCTGCCGACAGGCGGGTCTTGCCCACCCCCGTGGGGCCGACGAGGGCGAGCACCCGGGAGCTGTCGGAGAGCACCCGCGCCTCCAGCCCGGCGAGTTCCTCCTCCATGCCGATCAGGGGGGTCAGGGTGTAGCGGCCCTGCTGTCCCACCCCCGACACATCGGCCTTGCGGTCCCTCGGGTGTCGAGCATCGCCGCGATTGAGCACCATGATGGCCCCTCACTTCCCCCTTGACTGATGCCGCAGGGCAGCGAGGGTCACAGCCGGCGGCCAAGGAACGATCAGACGCCGTTCAAGGAAGGGCCAAGGGGCAGGCGAGCGGCGTGGCGGCGACGTGTGCCGCCGGCGGGCAGAAGCGACCGGTCACCACGCTTATCACGCGATGCGGCCTCGTCCGGCCGGAAAGCCGGACGAGGCCGTGTGGCTTGCGTTACGTTAACGGGCGTTCCTCGGAGGTTCACGGAGGGGCCCGGCGTGGCGTCAGCGCCCTGGGTTCATCCCCGCAGGACGCCGGTGAGGAGTCGGCGGGCCGCCAGTTCACCGGACTGGACGGCCGCCTCGCTGGTCGGTCGCTGGAAGACCCAGTCGCCCGCGTACTCCACCCCGCCGGCCTGGCGGTCGAGGAACGCGCTGTGCAACCGGAGCGCCTCCGGGGTGGCCTCGGGGGCCGCGTGCGGGTGCCGGTGCACGGAGGCGCCGCGCAGCGCCGCACCGAGCCCGGGTGCGTACCGTTCGGCCCGCGGCAGCACCGCCCCGGTGATCTCCTCGTCCGTCAGGTGCAGCAACTCCCGCGTCGCACGGGGCGAGGTGAGGACACTGACCAGTCCGTGTCCGTCCGGAGCCCGGTTGCGGGCCTTGAGGTGCTCGAAGGTGAGCCCGCTGATGTAGCCGTCTTCGGAGTCGGGCACCAGCAGTGCGTACGTCCGCGGCGTGCCGCGTCGCTGCGGTGCCGAGAGCGGCCGGTCCACCGGACACGTCACCCGGATCATCGGCGCGTAGGTCGCCGCGCGCAGGAAGCGCTCCTCGTGCGGTGGCGCCCCCGGATACAGCGCCCTCGCCAGCGGGGAGGGCACCGCGAGCACCACCGCGCGGGCGGTGAGGGCGGTCCCGTCGGCGAAGCCGAGCCGGACCCCGGAGCCGCTCTCCTTCACCTCCACGACCGGCCTGCCGCAGCGGACGTCGAGGCGTTCGGCCATCCGTCTGGCGAGTGCGTCCATGCCGTCCCGGTACGTACGCCAGCCCAGCAGTCCGCGGGTGGCGATCATCGTCGCCACGAGCGGTGCGACACAGGAGCGTTCGGGGTCCCAACCCCAGCCGGTGCTCACCGCCGGCTGGAGGACGTAGTCGAGCAGTTCCCGGTGTCGGCCCGCCGCCAGGTCAGCCACGGTCCGGGTGCCCAGCGGGCTCTCGCCGGGGCGCCGGGTGTCGAACCGGCCGGCGGACCGCAGGAGGGAGGCGACGAGGCGGGCCAGCGCCATGCGGCCGCCCAGCGAGAGTCCGGCACCGGTGAGTGCGCCCACCCAGTGGCCGGTACCGGCGTGCGCCCGGCCGTCCCGCCACACGCCCGACAGGCTGCGCACCTTCAGCACCTGGCCGTCGGAGTCCAGGCCGACCTCCCGGACGAGCCGCCAGGTCGCCGGGTAGCCGGCGGTCGCGAGGGTCTCCGTACCCTCCTCCACCGTCCACCCGTCCACCCGACGGGCCCTCATCCGACCGCCGACGGCGTCCTCCGCCTCGAACACGACCGGGTGGCGTCCCTCTTCCCGGAGCCGGTGGGCCGCTGTGAGCCCGGCGATCCCGCCTCCCACGACGGCGACGTCCACCTCGTCGTCCGGATTCGGTACTCCGCCGCCGGTATCCGTCCGCGTCACGTCCACCGCCCCGTTCCGAAGGTGCCGGCCCCGGCGAGGAGACGCTCGCGCAGTTCGAGGCGGCGGACCTTCCCGGTACTCGTCCTGGGCAGCGCCTCCCAGGGCATCAGGACGGGTTCGTCCATATCCGGGAGGTCCTCGGTCGCCCGCCGCCACTCCTCAGGTGGCAGCGCGCCGTCCCGGGTGCACACCACGGGCAGCGGCCGACCGCCCCGGACGGCCAGTACCACGGCCTCCAGGAGGTCGGGCAGCCGGTCCGCGAGCACGTCCTCGACCTCGATGCAGCTCATTCCGGGAACCCGGTCGACCTCGCGGTCCAGGAGGCGGAACGCGCCGGTACGGGTGCGTACGGCCCAGTCGCCGGTGTTCCACCACCGCCCCAGCGCCTTGCCCTGCCAGCGGTCCTCCTCGCCCAGGTAGCCGATGCACCGCCCGTTGGTGCGGGCGAGGACCAGGCCGGGAGTCCCCGCCGGCACTCGCTGCATCGTCTTGGGGTCGACGACCCGCATACCGGTGAACCCGGGGATGGGCCGTCCCACGTCGCGCGTGGTCGGGTGTCGTTCGCCGCGGGCGGCCAGCGCCCGGCGGGTGAGCAGGCGGAAGGTCATCGGGCCGGTCTCGGACTGCCCCCAGCCCTGCAGCCAGCCGGCGAACGGCCGCTTGCTGGCCGCCAGGAAGCGGCGCACGGTCGGCGGGTGCATGGCGTCGAAGGTGCTGACGTACAGCCGCACCTTCGCGAACAGCCCCTCGGAGTCGCCGGCCAGTTCCTCCCAGGCCCCGTAGGTGGCCGGGACGGCCTCCAGGTAGGTCGGGCGGTGCCGTCGGAACATCCGTACGGCCGACTCCCGGTCCGGTCCGTGCAGGACGAGCGCGCGGCGCGGTGCCAGCCGCAGCGTCCCCGCGCTCCAGGTGATCATGCGCATGTGGTTGTAGGGGGTGGCGGTGGCGACGGTGTCCCAGGGCTTCATGCCGACGATGGGCCAGGGCAGCGACTCGGTCCGGCCCAGGTGTCCCATGATCGTGTCAGCCGAGTGGACCACCAGCTTGGGCGCGCCCGTGGTTCCCGAGGTGTGGGTGGCCACCATGGGCTCGTAGGAGGCGGTGCGTACGGGCGCCGGCACGGGGCCGCCGCCCAGTTCGGGCGCGAAGACGGCACCCGGCGCGGGCTCGTCGAGGCAGACGGTGCGCTCGGCCGCCCCCTTCAGGTCCGCGCCGGCTTCCGCGGCGCGGTCGAGCACGGCCGCGGTGGTGACCAGGACCCGGGCCGCCGCCCGGTCGAGCACCGTCCGCAGCGTCTCCGGCGGCAGCGCCCCCGACACCAGCACCGGGAGCGCGCCGAACCGGGCGGCGGCACAGGCGAGGACGAGGTAGTCCCAGTGGTTGTCCTTGGCGATGGCGATCCGGTCCCCGGCTCGTGCGCCGGTCGCGTACAGCCACCCGGACGCCCTCTCGACGAGCGCGGCGAGTTCCGCGCTGTCGTACTCCGTGCCGCCTCCGGGAGCGATGTCGAACGGCCTGCTCAGATGGAAACGGGTCCGGCAGCCACGCTCGGCGTGGACGTCGAACAGCGACCCCAGTGACAGGGGGCCGTCCTTGCTGCTCATGTCTTCATCTCCCTTATCGGGCCAGCTGGATGAGGTTGACCAGGACCAGGCAGGCGACACCGGTTCGGAACGCCACCACTCCTCGCCTCCGAGCCAGCAGCGCGTCGCCCCCGCGCCGGAAGGTGGTGAACTGGCGCAACCGGAGTGCGATGACGGGCAGCAGCACCGGAGCCGTCCACCAAGGGGTCCAGCCGACCGCGGCCGGGCCGCAGATCAGCAGCAGGTCGAGGGCGGTGAGCGCGCCGATGAACCGGAGGTTGCCGCGCTCCGAGGTGCGTACCGCCACCGTGCTGCGGCCGACCGCCCCGTCCCCGTCGATGTCCTTGGTGTTGGAGTAGGCCGAGACGAGGATCTGCCAGAGACCGAACAGCAGAGCCTCGACCAGCACCAGCGACGGCAGGTGGCCGCTGAGGTAGCCGTACGGTGCCGCCACGATGGCCGTCGGGCAGCCGGCGATGAGGAGTTCGCCCCACCCCCGGTAGCTGAGCTTCAAGCCGTACGAGTACTGCCAACTCGTGGCGAGCACCAGGCCGGTCACCGCCAGTGCCCACCACGGCCGGTGTACCGCCTGGGCCGCGGTGATCGACCACAGCGCCACACCCCAGGCCAGGGCGAGGAAGCCGAAGCGGGTGGCCTGGCGCAGGGTGAGCGCCCCGGTCAGCAGGGGCTTCCGCTCCAGCGGTCGCAGCGGTTCGCCGTCGGCCCCCACGTAGTTGGCCCGGTCGCTCCCGTCGAGGAAGCCGTTGACGTCGTCGAAGGACATCACCGCCGAGACCACCCCGAGCTGGCCCAGCATGAACAGGACGACGGTGAGCAGGACCGCCCCGGTGATCGGGGAATGCGGCACCAGCGCCGTCAGCACCACGGCGACGCTGAGGTAGTAGTCGAGGAGGAACGAGGCCTTGGCCAGCCGGAGGTACACCCGCAGCCGGGACGCCGGGCCCCCGGGCCGCGCCGGGCCGCCCCGCACCGGCACGGTGGTGGGCCGTTCGGCGGACGTGGACAGGTCCATGATCGTCTCCCAGTCCGGCGTCGCGCTCAGGCGGTGGTGAGCGTCTCGGCCGCCCGTATGCCGGAGAGCATCGCGGCCTCCGAGATGGGCGAGGTGAAGAAGTCGCCCGCGAAGACCACGGGCCCGCGCTGCTGCCGGATCACCCGGGCGGACCTGCGGTAGCGGCCCGGCTCCGGTACCGGCATCGCATGCGGCCGCTCCGCGATCTGGAACGGCTCCGCGTCGGCGGGGAAGTCCGGCCACAGTTCGGTGACGAGCCTGCTCGTCTCGGCGAACTGCTCCTCCGTGGACAGGCCCAGCAGCCGTCGGCTGACGGCTCGGCCCGGGTAGATGAACGCCAGGTGTTTGTCGACCGGCCGACCCTGCTCGTCCCGGACCTGCCGTGGGAAGGTGATGATGGTCTTGACCGGCGGGTCCTCGGCGCCGGCCGCCACGATGTGCGCCTCGGAGGGCATGCTGCTGAAGTCGACCAGGTAGGACACCGACAGCGCCGGCTCGTACCGCTGCGACTCCAGGAACTCGCGGGTGTCCTGGCTGACGATCCCGGTCGGCAGGGCGGCGGTGAGCTTGGCGGCGACCGGGGCGGTCGTGGCGACGACGACGTCGTCGAACTCCTCGGTGGCGACCGTGCCGTCGGCGCCGCGCGCGGAGATGTGCACCCGGCCGTCGATGACCTGGAGTTCGGTCACCTCGTGCTCCAGCCGGATGTCGGCCCCTTCCGCGTTCCGCTCGGCGATGACCTCCATTCCGTGCCGGAAGACGTAGAACTTGGCACCCGCGACCTGCGCCTGCATCGCCCTCACGTGCGCCGCGGAGACCTCCTCGCACTGCCACAGCCAGAAGGACTCGATCTCCGGGCGGAGGAGGTTGTCGAACCCGCGTCGGCTGAGAATCCGCTCGCCGTACTCCGCGGCGGTGGTGCCGTCGTCGAAGGGGGCCAGCTTCAACGGGTCGAAGATGTCCAGTTGCTTGCGCCTGAAGGTCTCCCGCACGGTCGCCGTCAGGAACCTGATGCGGTCGCGCATCGGTACGTGCGGGTACCGGAACAGGCTGAGCAGAGAGTCGGAGAGAAGCTCCGCGGGACGGCCCTCGTCCACGACGATCACGTTGTTCGACATCTCCACGAGCTGGTCCTCGAGACCGTACTCGCGGATACGTTCGAACATGAGCTTGTAGAAGCTGGTGAACCAGAGGTTCACCCCCACATCCGGCTCGATCTCGGGCCGGTGCCAGGACCTCGCCCTGCCGCCGAGTCCGGGCGACGCCTCGTAGACGACGACCTCCCGTCCGGCCTTGAGTAGCTCCTTGGCAGCAGCGCAGCCGGCCATACCGCCGCCGACGACGGCAGTTTTACCGCGTTCCGTCATGTTTCCGCCTCCACAGGGGCGTATGTGCTCGGTTGTCGTACAGCGCAACGTAGGGCGGGCCAAGTGATGTTGAAATAGCAGGGGGATGACAGAACAGATGAGCAAGTTGTTGCCATGGTTCAGAACGCCGCCCGCGTCATACCCTGTTGTGCCACGATGATCCTGCTGTGGGCCCCAGCGCGACGAGATTCCCGGCAGGTGCCGCCCGACGAAGGGTTTGGTCTCACGGATGTTGGCACGATTGGCTCGGCTGTCGGTCCGCCACAGTAAATTACTGCTGTATCTGTCCGCGGCTTTGTTCCTGATTGCCGGAGCCCTCGGTGGAGGGGTTATTCAGAAACTCTCCACTGGCGGATTCATCGACAGTTCCACGGAGTCGGCCCGGACCTCGGAAGTCATGCACGAGCGGTTTCACGCGGGCGCCCCCAATTTCAACCTTCTCGTCACGGACAACCGCGGGGTCGATTCGCCCGACGTCGCCGCCGCGGGCAAGCGCCTGACGGAGCGGCTCGCCGACGAGAAGGGCGTCGAGCAGGTCGTCTCCTACTGGTCGCTGGGGAAGGCCGAGTCGCTGCGCGGTGGCGACGGCGACCGCGCGCTGGTGATGGCGCGCATCTCGGGTGACGAGGACGAGGTCCAGCAGACCTTCGAGCGGATCCAGCCGAGTTACGAGGGGAAGGTCGAGGGACTCCAGGTGAAGGTGGGCGGCAGCGCGCTCGCCAACCAGGAGATCACCGACACGACCGAGCAGGACCTCATCAAGATCGAGATGATCACCTTCCCGATCCTGATCATCGTGATGCTCTTCGTCTTCCGCAGTGCCGTCGCCACCCTGGTAACACTGCTGGTCAGCGGTCTGACGATCGTCTCCGTCCTGCTGACGCTGCGCGTACTGATCCTCTTCACCGACGTTTCCGTCCTGGCCACCAACGTCGCCACCGGTCTCGGACTCGGCCTCGGGATCGACTACAGCCTGATCCTCATCAAGCGCTACCGGGAGCAACTCGCCCTGGGCATGGACACCGACGAGGCCATCGCCGCGTCCCTGCGCACCGCCGGCCGCACGGTCCTGTTCTCCGCCGTCACCGTGGCCCTGGCGCTCGCCGCGCTGCTGGTCTTCCCGTTCTACTTCCTGCGCTCCTTCGCCTACGCCGGCATCCCGACGGCACTGCTGGCCGCCTTCCTCGCCGTCACCTTCCTGCCGGCGTTGCTGAAGGCGCTGGGGCCGCGCATCGAGAAGGGCCGGGTCCTCCGCCGGAGGACCGCCTCGGCCCAGCGCCCGGAGACCCAGAACTTCTGGCACCGCCTCGCCCTGACCGTGATGCGGTTCCCGCTGCCGGTCGCCGTGGCCGTGATCGCGGTGCTGCTCGTCCTCGGGGCGCCCTTCCTCGACCTGCGGATGAGCCTGCAGGACGAGCGGGTCCTGCCGACCGGCACCCAGTCGCGCCAGTTCGGCGACGAGATCAGACAGCACTTCGACGCCCAGGAGACCCAGGCGCTCAACGTCGTCCTCAGCGGCACCCCGGGCACGGCCGACCGCGAGGTGGCTCCGTACGCCGAGCGGCTCTCCCGGCTGCCCAACGTGGCCCGCGTCGACAGCGAGGCCGGTTCCTTCGCCGACGGAAACCGCATCGCCCCCGCCTCAGCCGCCTCGGCCCGCTTCGGCACGGACGACAGCACCTACCTGTCCGTCGTGACGCAGAGCCAGTCCCTCTCGGAGAAGGGCCGGGAACTCGTCGCGGACATCCGGGAGACGCCGGCGCCCTACGACGTCCAGGTCGGCGGTCCCGCCGCCGAACTGACCGACTCGATGAAGGCGATGAACGACCGGCTGCCGCTGGCGCTGGTCTGGATCGCCGTCAGCTCCTTCATCGTCCTGTTCCTCTTCACCGGCAGTCTGCTGCTTCCGCTCAAGGCCCTGATCCTCAACTGCCTCAGCCTCAGCGCCACGCTGGGCGTCCTCGTATGGGGCTTCCAGAACGGCCATCTGGAGGGCATCGTCGGCGACTTCGTGGTCACCGACTCCATCACCTGGACGGTGCCGGTGCTGTTGTTCTGCATCGCCTTCGGCCTGTCGATGGACTACGAGGTGTTCCTGCTGTCCCGCATCAAGGAGGAGTACGACAGGACCGGCGACAACCGCCTGGCGGTCGCCTACGGGCTGGGCCGGACGGGTTCGCTCATCACCTCGGCCGCCGTCCTCATCGCCATCGTCTTCCTGGGCTTCGTGATCTCCGGCATCGTGTACCTCAAGGCCATCGGCATAGGCCTGGCGCTGGCGGTCCTCATGGACGCCACGCTCGTACGCGGCAGTCTGGTGCCGGCCTTCATGCGGCTGTTCGGCCGCGGCAACTGGTGGGCCCCCCGGCCACTGCGGGCCCTCCACGCCAGGATCGGCCTCCACGAGTCCGGCGCCACCGCTCCGCCTCCCGCGCCGGTCCCAGCGGCCGCACCCGCTGGCGGGGCCGCCCGCGAGTACGCCCCTACGGACTCGGAGGAGTAGGCCCACTACACACCAGCACTCGTCCACCAGCCGGCCCGTGCCCCGTCCGCCACCGCCCTCTCCGGGCGTGGGCGCGGGGCGCGGGCCGGCTGGGTCCTGTCGGCAGCGACGGACCGCGAGTTGCCTCCGGTGGGACCGTCCGGCGCCCTCCCGAGCCGCGGGCCCGTGGCTCCCCGTCGAACCCGCCTGACCGAGATGGGGCGCGCGGTGGACCCACCGTCTGATCCCCGGCCGGGCCGTGGGTCAGGACGAGCGGGTGGCGGCCGGAGCATCCGACGCCTCGGGGCGCGCCCGCTTCGCCGCCGCCCGCGTGATGTTGCGGGCCATCCCGCCGAAGACCACCGCGTGGAAGGGGGCGACGCTCCACCAGTAGGCGTGGCCGAGCAGCCCGTGCGGGTGGAAGAGTGCCCGCTGCCGGTAGCGGACCCGTCCCTCGGCGTCCTGGTCGACGCGCATCTCCAGCCAGGCCGGCCCGGGCAGCCGCATCTCGGCCCGGAGCCGCAGCAGCGCACCCGGTTCGATCTCCTCGACCCGCCAGAAGTCGAGCGAGTCGCCGACCCGGAGCCGCCGGGCGTCGCGGCGGCCGCGGCGCAGCCCGACCCCGCCGACGAGCTGGTCGAGCCAGCCGCGCACGGCCCAGGCGAGGGGGAAGGAGTACCAGCCGTTGTCCCCGCCGATGCCCTCGATCACCTCCCACAGGCTCTCGGCCGGCACGTCGACGGTGGCCTCGCGGTGGTCCGTGTACAGGCTGCCGCCCGCCCAGTCCGGGTCGGTGGGCAGCGGGTCGCTGGGCGCGCCGGGCGGTGCGGCGGAGCACCACCGGGTGGAGACCTCCGCGTCCTGGACCTTGCGGAGGGCCAGCTCCAGGGCGGCGGTGAAGGGCAGCGGCTCACCGAGGCCGTCGGGCACGTACTCGGCGATGTCGCGCTCGGCGCAGACCACCTCGTACCGGAGGGACTCCGCGAGCGGCCTGGCGAGGGAGCGGGGCACGGGGGTGACGAGTCCGATCCAGAGGCTGGAGAGGCCGGGCGAGAGCATGGGGACGGGCAGGATGAGCCGGTGCGGCAGTTCGGCGACCTCCGCGTACCGCCGCATCATGCCCTCGTAGGTCAGGATGTCCGGCCCGCCGATGTCGAACGCGCGGTTGACCCCGGGCGGGATCCGGGCGCTGCCGACGAGGTAGCGCAGTACGTCGCGGACCGCGATCGGCTGGATCCTGGTGTGCACCCAGCGGGGGGTGACCATTACCGGGAGCCGTTCGGTGAGGTGGCGCAGCATCTCGAAGGAGGCGGAACCGGAGCCGATGATGACCGCCGCGCGCAGGACGACGGTCTCGACACCGGAGGCGAGCAGGACGCGCCCCACCTCGGCGCGCGAGCGCAGATGCGGGGAGAGCTCCGACTCCGGCACGCCCCCGGGGGTGAGCCCGCCCAGGTAGACCAGGCGCCGGACCCCGGCGGCACGCGCGCGGTCGCCGAAGGCGCGGGCCGCCTCCCGGTCGGTCTCCTCGAAGGAGGACCCGCTGCCGAGGGCGTGGACGAGGTAGTAGGCGACGTCGACGCCGCGCAGGGGCTCGTCCAGCGAACCGGGGTCGGTCACGTCGCCCCGGACGATCTCGACCCGTCCGGCCCAGGGGTGGTCCCGCAGCTTCTCCGGCGAGCGGGCCAGGCACCGCACCCGGTATCCGGCGTCGAGCAGCTGTGGTACGAGGCGTCCGCCGATGTACCCGCTCGCGCCGGTCACCAGGATCCGCTGGGCGGGGGGCGCGGTGTCCGCCTCCATGGGTGCCTTCCGTCCGTCCGGTGCCGGGGGTACAACCGATTCTCGCCCGCTCCGGGCGGCTGGGGGCGCGGTGCGGGCGTTCGGTAGGCCGGACTGGTGACCCGGCGGGGCGGGTGTGCTCCGGCAGCGATCTCTCCGGCGGCGTCGCGGCGCGCTCCCCGGCCCGTGTCGCGATCCGGCCCGGGAGGTGCACCGGTCGGTAGCCCGAATCCCCCTGGGCGGCAGTCGTTTCCCGGCGGGTAATCCGATGGCGGAGCCGGTGGGGCGGTGCTTAGGGTGGCGTGATGGCTGAGCTGCGAACCGACCGTCTGTTGCTCCGCTCCTGGCGGGAGAGCGATCTCGCCCCGTGGGCGGCGATGAACGCGGATCCGCAGGTACGGGAGTTCTTCCCCGGGGTGCTCAGCCGCGAGCAGAGCATGGCGTCCGCCGCCCGTTTCCAGGCCGATCTCGACCGGCGGGGCTGGGGCTGGTGGGCGTTGGAGGTGCGGGCCACCGGCGAGTTCGTCGGATTCACCGGGCTGGATCCGGTGGACGAGGAGGCGTCCTTCACCGGAGTGGAGGCCGGCTGGCGGCTGGCCCGCTCGGCCTGGGGGCACGGCTATGCCACCGAGGCCGCGGCAGCTGTCCTCGCCTTCGGGTTCGAGACGCTCGCCCTGCCGGAGATCCTCGCCTTCACGACGGCCACCAACCTGCGTTCCCGGGCGGTGATGCGCCGCCTCGGCATGACCCACGACCCCGCCGATGACTTCGACGACCCGAACGTGCCCGACGGGCCGCTCCGCCGCAGGGTGGTCTACCGCCTGCCGAGCGGAGCCCAGCGGGCCGTCGGCCGCTGAGTAGGCGAGCCGCGGTGTCCCTGACGGTCCGGTGCCCTCGGCCCGTCGCCGGGCCGGCTCAGCCGGGCGGGGTGCGCCTGGTCCGAAGTCACGACCGTCGCGATCCTTCGCCCCGGGCCGCCGGCTGAGCTGCTGAGAGGCACCCGCCGAGCGGCGTTCCCGGGCGGGCGCCGGTGGTGGGACGGGGTCGGCCCGAAGATGGGGGGTGGACTTACTAGGACGTCCAACTATATCTTCGTGCCCAAGGTCCGCGGTGCAGGGAAGCCGGTGTGAGTCCGGCACGGTCCCGCCACTGTGACCGGGGAGCGTGCCGCCGTCCACACGCCACTGGCGAGGTCTGCCGGGAAGGCGGGCGGTGCGCGGGGATCCGGGAGTCAGGATACCGGCCGCGGAATGTTCCGTGTTGTCCACGAGGATGGAGCAGACACGCATGGCACCGGTCCGTACCCGCGATCCCGGCGATCCGGCGGCACCCGCCTGATCCAGCGCGTATCCACCGCTCTTCGGCGGCTCCGCGCCGCCTTCGCGTCCCACGGCTGACCCCTGGGGTGCGCCGTTCGGAGCTCCGCGGCACCGCGGTGCTGGCACCCGTGCGCGCGGTCTCGCACGCCGAGAAGTCCCGGTAGATCCCGTCCGTGGAACTCCGGCGCGGCACACGTGTGCACCAGGCCCGCTCCTCGTGCCTCGGGGAACCCGAACGCGCCCCTCCCGCAGCGCACCGACCGGTGCCGTCTGCCGGGCCGGCCGTGCCATCCCCGGTTCCCACCTGACGAGAGCAGGCACCCATGGTCCGCGAACTGACACACTTCATCGGCGGCGCACGCACCCCAGGCACCTCGGGCCGCTTCGGCGACGTCCACGACCCCAACACCGGCACCGTCCAGGCCCGGGTCCCGCTCGCCGGACGGGCCGAGACCGAAGCGGCCATCGCCGACGCCGTCACCGCGCAGCGCGGCTGGGGCGAGTGGAACCCGCAGCGGCGCGCCCGCGTCCTGCTGCGCTTCCTCCAACTCGTCGAGGGCGAACGCGACTCGCTGGCACGGATGCTCTCCGCCGAGCACGGCAAGACCCTGGCCGACGCGCACGGCGACATCCAGCGCGGCCTGGAGGTGGTGGAGTTCGCCGCCGGTATCCCGCACCTGCTCAAGGGGGAGTTCACGGACAACGCGGGGACGGGCATCGATGTCCACTCGCTGCGCTCCCCGATCGGCGTCGTCGCCGGGATCACCCCGTTCAACTTCCCGGCGATGATCCCGCTGTGGAAGGCCGCCCCCGCTCTCGCCTGCGGGAACTCCTTCATCCTCAAGCCCTCCGAGCGCGATCCCTCGGTACCGCTGCGGCTCGCCGAGCTCTTCCTGGAGGCGGGGCTGCCCCGGGGGGTGCTGAACGTCGTCAACGGCGACCGGGAAGCCGTCGAGACCCTCATCGAGGACCCGAGGGTCGGCGCGCTCGGCTTCGTGGGCTCCACCCCGATCGCCGCCCACATCTACGCGGCCGCCGCCGCGCACGGCAAACGCGCCCAGTGCTTCGGCGGGGCCAAGAACCACATGATCGTGATGCCGGACGCCGACCTCGACCAGGCCGTCGACGCGCTGCTGGGCGCGGGCTACGGCTCGGCCGGCGAGCGGTGCATGGCGATCTCCGTCGCGGTGCCGGTCGGTGAGCGCACCGCCGACGCCCTGGTGGAGCGGTTGAAGGACCGGATAGCCGGGCTGCGCATCGGCCGCTCGGACGACCCGGAGGCGGACTTCGGTCCGCTGGTGGGCCGGGACGCCGTGGACCGGGTCCGCTCCTACGTGGACCTGGGCGTCGAGGAGGGCGCGGAACTCGTCGTGGACGGGCGGGGTTTCACGCTGGAAGGGCACGAGGGCGGCTTCTTCGCCGGAGCCTCCCTCTTCGACCGGGTGACCCCGGAGATGCGCATCCACCAGGAGGAGATCTTCGGCCCCGTGGTCTGCGTGGTGCGGGCCGCCGACTACGAGGAGGCGCTCCGCCTGCCGAGCGAGCACGCCTTCGGCAACGGCGTCGCCGTCTTCACCCGGGACGGGGACACCGCCCGGGACTTCACCCGGCGGGTGAACACCGGCATGGTCGGGGTCAACGTCCCCATCCCGGTGCCGGTCGCCTACCACACCTTCGGTGGGTGGAAGCGCTCCGGCTTCGGCGACCTCAACCAGCACGGCCCGGACGCCGTCCGCTTCTACACACGGACCAAGACTGTCACCTCGCGCTGGCCCTCCGGGGCGAAGGAGGGCGCGAGCTTCACCATCCCGACGATGGGATGAGCGCCGTGTCCACCACCCTCCTCACCGAGGACCAGCAGGCCCTGGTCGAGACCACCCTGGACTTCGCTCAGGACCACCTGGCCCCGCACGCCGTGGCCTGGGACGAGAAGAGGCACTTTCCGCTCGAGGTGCTCCGCAAGGCGGCCGGCCTGGGCCTCGGCGGTGTCTACGTGCGGGAGGAGGCCGGCGGCAGCGGCCTCACCCGGGCCGACGGCGTGCTCGTCTTCGAGACGCTGGCCTCCGGCTGCCCCTCCATCGCCGGCTACCTCTCCATCCACAACATGGTCGCCTGGATGATCGACCACTACGGGGACGCGGACCAGCGGGACCGCTGGCTGCCCCGGCTGTGCACCATGGAGGACCTGGGCAGCTACTGCCTGACCGAGCCCGGGGCGGGTTCCGACGCCGCCGCCCTGCGCACCCGCGCGGTGCGGGACGGCGACCACTACCTCCTCACCGGCGTCAAGCAGTTCATCTCCGGCGCCGGCGCCTCGCAGCTGTACATCGTCATGGCCCGCACCGGCGGTGATGGGCCCCGCGGGATCTCCGCCTTCGTCGTGGACCGCGACGATCCGGGGCTCTCCTTCGGCCCGAACGAGAAGAAGATGGGCTGGAACGCCCAACCCACCCGCCAGGTCGTGCTGGACGGCGTCCGGGTACCGGCGGACCGGCTGCTCGGCCGGGAGGGCGAGGGCTTCCGGATCGCCATGAACGGCCTCAACGGCGGACGTCTCGGCGTCGCGGCCTGCTCGCTCGGCGGCGCCCGCAGCGCCCTGGACCGCGGGCTGGCGCACCTCGCCGACCGCGAGGCGTTCGGCGGGCGCCTGCTGGACGCGCAGGCGATCCAGTTCCGGCTCGCCGACATGGCGACCGAACTCGCCGCCGCCCGCGCCCTGCTCCACCAGGCCGCCCAGGCGCTGGACCGGAACGACCCGGCGGCCCCGCAGCTGTGCGCGATGGCCAAGCGCTTCGCCACCGACACCGGCTACTCGGTGGCCGACCGGGCGCTGCAACTCCACGGCGGCTACGGCTACCTGAGCGAGTACGGCATCGAGAAGATCGTCCGCGACCTCCGGGTCCACCAGATCCTGGAAGGAACCAACGAGATCATGCGTGTCATCGTGGCCCGCGGCCTGACGGAGGCGTTCCGGTGAGCGCCGCCGACGACTCGGTGCTGCTGCGCACCGAGGGGCGCGCCGCCTACCTCACCCTCAACCGGCCGAAGGCGTTGAACGCCCTGACCCACGCGATGGTCCGGCGGATCGACGAGGCGCTGGCCGCATGGGAGCGGGACCCGGCCGTCGAGACGGTGGTGCTCACCGGGGCGGGGGAGCGGGGCCTGTGCGCGGGCGGCGACATCCGCGCCATCTACGAGGACGCCCGCGCCGGCGGCACCGCCTCGACCGCGTTCTGGCGGGACGAGTACCGGCTCAACGCCCGTATCGCCCGCTACCCCAAGCCGTACGTCGCCGTGATGGACGGCATCGTCATGGGCGGCGGGGTCGGCGTCTCCGCGCACGGCGCCTGCCGGATCGTCACCGAGCGTTCGGTGATCGCGATGCCGGAGACCGGGATCGGTTTCGTGCCGGACGTCGGCGGCACCTACCTCCTGGGGCTGGCCCCCGGTGAACTGGGGACGCACCTGGCGCTGACCGGTGAGCGGATCGGTGCCGGCGACGCCCTGCTGTGCGGCCTGGCCGACCACTTCGTGCCCTCCGCGGCGCTCCCCGGACTGCTGCGCGACCTCGCCACGCTGCCCGTCCCGGAGGCGCTGGAGCCGTACGCCCGGTACCCCGAGCCGGGGGAACTGGACGGTCACCGGCCCTGGATCAGGGCCTGCTACCGCGGGGAGAGCGTCGAGGAAATCATCGCCCGGCTGCGCGGGCACGGTGATCCCGCGGCCGCGCGGGTCGCCGGCACCCTGGCGGAGAAGTCGCCGACGGCGCTGAAGGTCACGCTGGCCGCGATGCGCCGGGCCCGGCGGCTCGGCCCGCTGGAACGCGTGCTGGAACAGGAGTACCGGATCTCCTGCGCCGCACTCTCCTCGCCCGACCTGGTCGAGGGGATCCGCGCCCAGGTCATCGACAAGGACCGCAGCCCGCGCTGGTCTCCGCCGACGCCGGCCGAGGTCACCGAGGCGGAGGTGGCTCGCTTCTTCGCCCCGCCCCCCGGAGGCGAACTGCGCCTCCGGACAACCGTGAACCCACAGGAGGTGCCGTGGTGAGCAAGCGGAGCACGATCGGCTTCGTCGGCCTGGGCCGGATGGGCGGCCCGATGGCCGCCAACCTCGTCCGGGCCGGCCACCGGGTCGTCGGCTACGACCTGGTGCCCGAGCTGCGCGCAGCGGCCGCCGCAGCCGGGGTCGAGGTGGCCGGTTCGGCGGCGCTGGCCGCGGCCGAGGCCGAGTTGGTGGTCACCATGCTGCCCGGCGGGCGGCAGGTGCTGGAGCTGTACGGGGGTGAGGGGCTGCTGGCCGGGGCCCGGCCGGGCACGCTCTTCGTCGACTGCTCGACGATCGACGTCGGCGACGCCCGGGCCGCCCACGCGGCCGCCGCGGCCGCCGGGATGCGGGCGTTGGACGCGCCGGTCTCGGGCGGCGTCGTCGGAGCAGAGGCGGCCACCCTCACCTTCATGGCCGGCGGCGACCAGGCCGACTTCGCCGAGGCCGAGCCGGTGCTCGCGGTGATGGGCCGCAAGGCGGTGCACTGCGGCGGCGCCGGGGCCGGGCAGGCCGCGAAGATCTGCAACAACATGATCCTGGGCGTCTCCATGATCGCGGTGAGTGAGGCGTTCGTCCTGGGGGAGAGTCTGGGCCTCTCCCACGAGGCGCTGTTCGAGGTGGCCTCGACCGCCTCGGGGCAGTGCTGGGCGCTGAGCGTCAACTGCCCGGTGCCGGGGCCGGTCCCGGCCAGCCCCGCCAACCACGGCTACCGCCCCGGTTTCGCCGCACCGCTGATGGCGAAGGACCTGGGGCTGGCGGCCAACGCCGTCCGGGCGGGCGGGATACGCGCCGAACTCGGCCTGCGGGCCGCCGAGCTGTACGCGTCGTTCGCCGAGGGAAGCGGTGCTGACCAGGACTTCTCCGGCATCGTGCGGGAGATCAGGGCGCAGTCGGCGCGGAACGCCGTGGCGGAGGGGGAGAGCACATGACCGTGGCGAGGTACGAGACGATCCGGGTCGAGCGCCGGAAGCGCACCGCACTGCTCACCCTGGACCGGCCCGAGGTGCTCAACGCGCTCAACCTTCGGGTGATGACGGAGGTCGTGGCGGCGGCCGAGGAGCTCGACCGCTCCCCGGAGACCGGCTGCATCGTGATCACCGGCTCGCCGAAGGCGTTCGCGGCCGGGGCCGACATCAGGGAGATGCGGCCGCAGAGCTACATGGACATGTACCTGAGCGACTGGTTCGCCGCCTGGGACCGGCTCGGCGCGCTGCGGACGCCGACCGTGGCGGCGGTCTCGGGGTACGCGCTGGGCGGCGGCTGCGAGCTCGCGATGCTCTGCGACATCGTGCTGGCCGCCGACACCGCGGTCTTCGGGCAGCCGGAGATCAAGCTGGGCGTCATCCCCGGCATCGGCGGTTCGCAGCGGCTGACCCGGGCGGTCGGCAAGGCCAAGGCCATGGAGATGTGCCTGACCGGGCGCACGATGGACGCCGCGGAGGCGGAGCGGGCGGGCCTGGTCTCCCGGGTGCTGGCCGCCGGCGAGCTGCTCGACGAGGCGCTGGCGGTCGCCGAGACGGTGGCGGAGATGTCCCTGCCGGTGGCGATGATGGCGAAGGAGGCGGTGGCCCGGGCCTTCGAGACCCCGCTCGCGGAGGGCGTGCGGTTCGAGCGCCGGCTCTTCCACGCGGTGTTCGCGACCGCTGACCAGAAGGAGGGTATGGCGGCGTTCGTCGACAAACGGCCGCCGGACTTCACCCACCGCTGACCGGCCGCGGGCGCCTCGGAGGGGCGAGCTCTCCGGGGCGCCCGGGCCTGGGGGCCCCGGAGAGGGAGGTCGGTGCCGCGGTCGGGCGGTGCACGGCGCTCGGCGGCCCGTGACGACCGAAGTGCCCGGTGCCGGAGGCGGGATTGCCAAGCCGCACCCATATGGTTTAGTGTTCAACTATCAAGGTGCTTCTCGCACCCTGAAAGCAACCGGGTGCTCGCCGCACCCGACCGCCACAGAACGGAGAACCCGCACCGTGAGCACCCCGACCAAGGTCGCCGTCGTCTACTACTCCTCCACCGGCACCATCGCCGAGATCGGCAAGCAGATCGCCCTGCACGCGGAAAAGGCCGGTGCCGAGGTCCGCCTGCTCAAGGCGGCCGAACTCGCCCCCCAGGCCGCCATCGACTCCAACCCGGCCTGGGCCGCCAACGCGGCCGCCACCGCCGACATCCCGGTGGCCACCCCGGAGGACATCGAGTGGGCCGACGCCGTGGTCTTCGGATCCCCGACCCGCTTCGGCAACGTCACCTCCCAGCTGAAGCAGTTCATCGACACGCTCGGCGGTCTGTGGGCCCAGGGCAAGCTCGTCGACAAGGTCTACAGCGGCTTCACCTCCTCGGCCACCGCCCACGGCGGTCAGGAGTCCACGCTGCTCGCCCTGTACAACTCCTTCCACCACTTCGGCGGCATCGTGGTGGCCCCCGGTTACACCGACCCGGCGAAGTTCGCCGACGGCAACCCCTACGGCACCTCCCACGTCGACGCCCAGGGCAACAACCCGGTCGACGACACCACTCGCGAGGCCGCCCGCATCCAGGCCGAGCGCGTCGTGAAGATCGCCTCCGCGCTGAAGGCCGGCCTCGCCGCCGGCTGAGCCGGCCCGGAGGCCGAGGAGCCGAGGGCCCGGACGGTCGGGGCGGCGCTCAGCCGTCCTCCGCGGCGCGGGGCACGGCGCCCGGCCGCGAGTCGAGGGCCACCTCCACCGGGTAGGGGACGTAGGTGCGGCGGTCCGGGTCGACTGACAGCCGCCCGCCGGCCGGGGGTCTGGCCCGCTGGGCGCAGTCCCGGCGCTCGCAGATCCGGCAGCCGAGACCGATCTGGGTCGCGGCCCGGGGATCGTCCAGGGCGATGCCCGCCGCGTAGACGAGGCGGTGGGCGTGCCGCAGTTCGCAACCGAGCGCCACGGCGAACTCCGCACGCGGCGCCTGATGCCCGAAGCCGCCCCGGGTGACCGTCCGAGCCACCCAGAAGTAGCGCTTCCCGTCGGGCATCTCGGCGACCTGGCGCAGGATCCGGCCCGGCGCGGAGAACGCCTCGTAGACCGTCCACAACGGGCAGGTGCCGCCGAGCCGGGAGAAGTGGAAGTCGGTGGCGGACTGCCGTTTGGAGATGTTGCCCGCCCGGTCCACCCGGAGGAAGGAGAACGGCACACCGCGCCGCCCCGACCGCTGCAGGGTGCTGAGCCGGTGGCAGACCGTCTCGAAGCCGACCCCGAAGCGGGCCTGTAGCACCTCGATGTCGTAACACAGCTCCTCGGCGGCGGCCAGGAACACCGTGTACGGCATCAGCAGGGCACCGGCGAAGTAGTTGGCGAGGCCGATGCGTGCCAGGCTCACCGCCTGGGGGGAGGAGAGCCCGCCACCGGCGACCAGGGCGTCGAGCAGCTCGCCCTGTTCCAGCAGGGCGAGCTGGGTGGCCAGCTGGAACGCCTGCTGACCAGCGGTCAGCCAGGGCGACAGGAACAGCAGCCCGCTCGCCGCGTCCAGCCGCCGGGTGTCGGTGGCGCTCCCCGGGGCGGCCCGCACCACCTTGATCCGGTGCTCGGCGGCGAGCCGCCGGCGCAGGACGTCGGCCGCCCGGTGCGCCGAGTCAAGACCGAGGTCCTCGGCGGCCCGCTCGGCCGCGGTGTCGAGCGGGCCGAAGTGGTTGTGGTGGGCGTAGAAGAAGTCGCGCACGTCGTCGTGGGGTTCCGCCGGGAGCAGGGCGGCCGAGGCGCCCGGGGCGTCCGGCGAGGCGAGGGCTGCCACGCGTTCGGAGGCGTCCCGGTAGCGGTGGTGCAGTGCGACCAGGGCGCGCGCCACCTCGGGGTGGTCGCGTGCCACCTCGGCGGCCTCGCCTGTTGGGACCGGGGCCCCGCATGCCTCGTCGGCGAGCGCGGCGCGCAGATCGGTGGCCAGCCGCTCCTCGTCCGCCTCCGAGAAGAACTCCGGCTCCACTCCGAGCGCCTCCGCTATCCGGAGCAGCACCGGGGCGGTCAGCGGGCGCTGACTGTGTTCCAACTGGTTGAGGTAGCTGGTGGAGATACCGAGGACGCGGGCCAGCTGCACCTGGTTCATACCGTGCTCGGCGCGGAGCCGGCGGAGCTTGGCGTGCGCGTAGATCTTGCGCCCGGGGGTCCTCCCCATCAGGACCCGGTCAGGGGGCGCCCTGCTTCAGCGGGGTGGGGAGTGGCTTCTTCGGCCGGTTCCGACCTCAGTGGTACCCGCGGTTCTGCCGTCTTCACTTGACTGCCTCTCTGCGGTGGGCGGCGCGGTCCGTCCGCGGCCGGTCGGCGGTGCGGGGCCCGACCGGCACCGGGTGCCGCGGGAGGCCCGCGGCGCATCTCGTTTTTGCGAATCTACCATCCGCAGATTTCGCAGGATTCGCTGTTTCACACCTCCGCACGGTACGGATTCCGCAGATTGGAGCGGTCGCCGATCCGCTCCTCAGCAGGGATCCTCACAGCCAGGGGCGCGGCGAGGGCCGCGCCGCCGAGCACCGGCAGAGCAGTGAGGAGTCCCGTGATCGACCACGAGGTACGCGTCCACCCCAGCGCCGACCGGCTGCCCCGTGAGGAGCAGCTCGCCTGGCGGCTGGCGGCCGTCGCCACCGGTACCCAGGAGGCCGCGGAGCTGGACCAGGAGGCCGCGGCCATGGCGGCCAACCGGGTGATCGACAACGCCGCGGTCGCCGTCGCCTCCCTGCTCCGCCGCCCGGTGGCGGTGGCCCGCGCCCAGGCGCTGGCGCACCCCGCGGCCCCCGGCGCATCGGTCTTCGGAACCGACCCCGGCCTCCGCGTCTCACCCGAATGGGCGGCCTGGGCCAACGGCACGGCCGTGCGGGAGCTGGACTTCCACGACACCTTCCTGGCGGCCGACTACTCCCACCCGGGCGACAACATCCCGCCGCTGCTGGCGGTCGCCCAGCACACCGGCCGGTCCGGCGCGGACCTGCTGCGCGGCATCGTGGCCGGGTACGAGATCCACGTCGCCCTGGTGAAGAGCATCTGCCTGCACGCACACCGCATCGACCACGTCGCCCACCTGAGCGCGGCCACCGCCTGCGGCCTCGGTGCGATGCTCCGCCTCCCCACCGAGACGGTGTACCAGGCCGTGGGGCAGGCCGTGCACACCACCACCGCGACCCGGCAGTCCCGGAAGGGCGAGATCTCCAGCTGGAAGGCGTACGCCCCGGCCTTCGCCGGCAAGGCCGCGATCGAGGCCGTGGATCGGGCGATGCGCGGGGAGGGGTCACCGGGGCCGATCTACGAGGGGGAGGACGGTTTCCTCGCCTGGATGCTGGACGGGCCCGAGGCCGTGTACACGGTGCCGCTCCCCGAGCCGGGTGAGCCGCGCCGGGCGATCCTGGACACCTACACCAAGGAGCACTCGGCCGAGTACCAGGCGCAGGCGATCATCGATCTGGCCCGTCGGCTGCGGGAGCGGACCGGTCCGCTTTCCGAGGTGCGGAGCATCGTCCTGCACACCAGCCACCACACCCACAGCGTCATCGGCAGCGGCTCGAACGACCCGCAGAAGTACGACCCGACGGCCAGCCGCGAGACCCTCGACCACTCGGTGCCCTACATCCTCGCCGTCGCCCTGGAGGACGGCGGCTGGCACCACGAGCACTCCTACGCGCCCGAGCGCGCCCAGCGGCCGGCCACCGTGGAGCTGTGGAAGAAGATCTCCACCGTCGAGGACCCGGAGTGGACCCGCCGCTACCACCACCCCGACCCGAACCAGCGCGCCTTCGGCGGCCGGGCGGTCGTCACCCTGAACGACGGGACGGTCATCGAGGACGAACTCGCCGTCGCCGACGCCCACCCCGCCGGCGCCCGGCCCTTCGACCGGACCGGCTACACCCGGAAGTTCCGCACCCTCGCCGAGGGCACCGTCACGCCCGCGGCCCAGGACGCCTTCCTGACGGCCGCCGGCCGCCTGGCCGAGCTGGACGCCCCCGGTCTCGCCGCGCTCTTCCCGGCGGTCGACCCCTCGCTCACCGCCGACCGCGACGCCGGACTCCCGAAGGGCCTGTTCTGATGCTGCACACCCGCACCACCCCGGCCGGGCGGCGCCGCGCCTTCCGCGAGCGGCTCGCCTCCGGCCGGCTGCTGAGGATGCCCGGCGCGATCAACCCCTACTCGGCGAGGCTGATCGAGGAGCACGGCTTCGAAGCCGTCTACCTCTCCGGCGCCGTGCTCGCCGCCGAACTCTGCCTCCCCGACATCGGGCTGACCACCTCCGCCGAGATCGCCGCCCGCGCCCAGCAGGTCACCCGCGTCACCGACCTGCCGGTGCTGATCGACGCCGACACCGGCTTCGGGGCACCGGTCAACGCCGCCCGCACCGTCCAACTGCTTGAGGACGCGGGCCTGGCCGGGCTCCACCTGGAGGACCAGGTCAGCGTCAAGCGCTGCGGCCACCTGGAGGGCAAGACGCTGGTCGGGCGGGACGAGATGGTCCAGCGGATGCGCGCCGCGGTGGACGCCCGGCGGGACGAGGACTTCCTGCTGATGGCCCGGACGGACGCGCGCGGCGTGGAGGGCCTGGACGCGGCGATCGACCGGGCGAAGGCGTACGTCGACGCGGGCGCCGACGCCGTGTTCCCCGAGGCGCTGGCCGACGAGGCCGAGTTCGAGGCGTTCCGCGAGGCGCTCGATGTGCCGCTGCTCGCCAACATGACCGAGTTCGGCAAGACCCCCCTGCTGTCCGCCTCCGCCCTGGAGGACCTCGGCTACAACATCGCCCTCTACCCGGTGACGCTCTTCCGCCTCGCGAACGGAGCGATCGAGGACGGGCTGCGCACCCTAGCGGCGGACGGGACCCAGGAGTCCCTGCTGCCCCGGATGCAGACCCGCTCCCGGCTCTACGAGGTCCTCGGCTACGAGGAGTACACGGCCTTCGACTCGGCCGTCTTCGACTTCACCCTGCCGCCCGGCTCCTGACCGCCGCACCCGTCCCGACCGTCCCCGCCGGGGCGCCACCCACCCCTACGGAGGAGTGCCATGACCACTGCCGTGCCCGCGAACCCCGAGGTCCACCGCGGTCTCGCCGGTGTCGTCGTCGACACGACCGAGATCTCCACCGTCATCCAGGAGACCAACTCCCTGACCTACCGCGGCTACCCCGTCCAGGACCTGGCCGCCCGGTGTTCCTTCGAGGAGGTCGCCTACCTGCTCTGGCACGGGGAACTGCCCGGCGCCGCCCAGCTCAAGGAGTTCCAGGCCCAGGAGCGGGCCCTGCGCCCGCTGGACCGCACCACGGCCGAACTCCTGGCCCGGCTGCCCGAGACCTGCCACCCGATGGACGTCCTGCGGACCGCCGTCAGCCTCTTCGGGGCGGAGGACCCGAGGGAGGACGACGGCAGCCCCGCCGCCAACCGGGAGAAGTCCCTGACCCTGCTGGCGAAGCTGCCCACGGTGGTCGCCGCCGACCACCGCAGGCGCCGCGGCCTCGAACCGGTCCAGCCCGACGCCTCCCTCGGCTACGCCGAGAACTTCTTCCACATGTGCTTCGGCAGCGTGCCCGAGGCCGAGGTGGTCCGCTGCTTCGAGACCTCCCTCATCCTCTACGCCGAACACAGCTTCAACGCCTCGACGTTCACCGCCCGGGTGGTCACCTCCACCCTCTCCGACCTCTACAGCGCGGTCACCGCCGCGATCGGGGCGCTCAAGGGCCCGCTGCACGGCGGCGCGAACGAGGCCGTGATGCACATGCTGAACGAGATCGGGGATCCCGAGCGGGTCGAGGCGTGGCTCGACGAGGCGCTGGCCTCCAAGCGGAAGATCATGGGGTTCGGGCACCGGGTGTACAAGCACGGGGACTCCCGGGTGCCGATCATGCAGGAGGCCACCGACCGGCTGGTCGCCCGGACCGGCGGCCCCGAGACCACCCGGCTGGCCACCGTGCACACGGCTCTGCGCCGGGCCATGGTCGGCCGGAAGGGCATCCATCCGAACCTGGACTACCCGGCCGGGCTCGCCTACCACCTCATGGGTTTCGACATCCCCACCTTCACCCCGATCTTCGTGATGAGCCGGATCACCGGGTGGACCGCCCACATCACCGAGCAGCTCGCCCACAACGCCCTCATCCGGCCGTTGGCCAGCTACGACGGCCCGGCACAGCGGGCGGTGCCGGTGGCCTCGTAGGTCTCTCCGTTTCGACCGACCGGGCCGACTGGGCCGACCGGACCGACCAGGCCGGCAGCGGTCGGGACAGGCTCCGAACGGGACTTGGCGCCGCCTCGGGCCTGACGGGCGGCGGTAGCTCGTTGTAAAATAGGGAAACCGCCCCTGACCTGCACAGACGTAGGCAGGGAGCCCAGGTCGGGGAGAGCTTCCATGCTGCGTACGATGTTCAAGTCCAAGATCCACCGCGCCACGGTGACCCAGGCCGACCTGCACTATGTGGGATCCGTCACCGTCGACCGTGAGCTGATGGACGCGGCGGATCTGCTGCCCGGCGAACTCGTGCACATCGTGGACATCACCAACGGCGCCCGGCTCGAGACCTATGTGATCGAGGGGGAGCCGGGCTCCGGCGTGATCGGCATCAACGGCGCCGCCGCCCACCTCGTCCACCCCGGAGACCTCGTCATCCTCATCAGCTACGCCCAGGTCGAGGACGCGGAGGCGCGCGCCCTCGTCCCACGGGTGGTCCACGTGGACGAGGGGAACCGGATCGTGGCCCTCGGCGACGACGCCTCGGAGCCGGTGCCGGGCGGCGACACCGAGCGGAGCCCGCAGGCCCGCACCGCCTGATCCGCCCGGCCACCGCCTGATCCGCTCGTTCCGCCGTACCCGGCGATCCTCCGGCCCTTCCGGAAACGCCCCCCGTCCGCCACGCCTCCGCGTGGCTCCCGCGGCCCCTCCGGCGTGTCCCGAGACCGGACGGGAGCGCTCGGAGACGATGAGCGCTCCCGGCGGTGCGGAGCCGGGCCGGAGCGGAGGGTCGAGTGGACCAGCGGGGCACAGCACGAAGGAACGGCGACGCTGCCGGGGGCGAGGCCGCCGGTCCCGCCGGGCCCGGCGGCGAGGCCGGCACGCTGTGCGAGACCGGGCCGGACGTACGGCGGCGAATTCCCCGCACGGACGCGGTCCTGCGCGATCCCCGTCTGTACGAGGCAGTGGGCCGGTTCGGTCCCGCACTGGTGAAATCGGCGGTCCGGGACGCTCAGGAGCAGGCACGAGCGGGGGCCGTGCCCCCCGACGAGGTGACCGAGGCGGCCGCCGCCCTGCTCCCCCGCACGGTGGGAGGACTCCGGCCGCTGATCAACGCCACCGGCGTGGTGCTGCACACCAACCTCGGACGCGCTCCGCTCTCGGCGGCGGCCCGGCAGGCGGTGCAGGAGGCCGCCGGGCCCACGGACGTCGAGCTGGACCTGGGCACCGGCGTTCGGGCCCGGCGGGGCCGCAGCGCCCTGGCCGCCCTCCGCGGCCGGGTGCCGTCCGCCGCCGCCGTACACGTCGTCAACAACGGTGCCGCGGCGCTGGTCCTGGTCGCCACCGCGCTCGCCGCCGGAAAAGAGATCGTCATCAGCCGCGGGGAGATGGTGGAGATCGGGGACGGCTTCCGGCTGCCGGACCTCCTGGTCTCCACCGGCGCCAGGCTCCGTGAGGTGGGCACCACGAACCGGACCACCGCGGTCGACTACGCGGAGGCGATCGGCGCGGAGACCGCGTTCATCCTCAAGGTGCACCCATCCAACTTCCGGGTCACCGGATTCACCCGCGCCGCGGGCGCCGCCGAACTGGCCGGGCTGGGCGTCCCGGTCGTCGTCGACATCGGTTCCGGACTACTGGCCGCGCATCCGCTGCTGCCCGAGGAGCCGGACGCCCGCACCCAACTCGAGGCGGGGGCCTCGCTCGTCACCGCCAGCGGCGACAAGCTGCTGGGCGGACCGCAGTGCGGCCTCCTCCTCGGACGGGAGGAACTGATCCGTACGGTGTCCCGGCATCCGCTCGCCCGGGCCATGCGGGTGGACAAGCTGACCCTCGCCGCGCTGGAGGCCACACTGGTCGGGCCCCGGACCCCGACGGAGGAGGCGCTGGCCGCCGACCCGGCGCGGCTGCGGCAGCGCGCCGAGCGGTTGGCCGCCGCGCTGCGCACCCAGGGCATCGACGTGCGGGCCGTCGAGAGCGCGGCCACCGTGGGCGGGGGCGGCGCTCCCGGCGTGTCGCTGCCCAGCGCCGCGCTGTCGCTTCCCGAGCGCTACGCCGCCGCCCTGCGGGGCGGGGCACTCCCCGTCGTGGGGCGGCTGGAGGCCGGACGGTGCCTGCTGGATCTCCGGGCGGTGCCGGCGGAGGACGACGAACGACTGGCGGCGGCCGTGCGGTCGGCCGGGCAGGGCTGAGGCGGCCATGCGGGTACTGGCCACCGCGGGACACGTCGACCACGGCAAGTCCGCCCTGGTGCGGGCGCTGACCGGGATGGAACCCGACCGGTTGGAGGAGGAGCGCCGCCGGGGCCTGACCCTCGACCTCGGGTTCGTTTGGACCCGGCTGGGCCAGGACCCGGCCGGCGGCTCCGAAGCCGAACACATCGCCTTCGTGGACGTCCCCGGTCACGAACGGTTCATCGCCACCATGCTGGCCGGCGCAGGTCCGGCGCCCGCCGTGCTCTTCGCGGTCGCCGCCGATCAGGGGTGGCAGCCGCAGTCGCAGGAACACCTCGACATCCTGGACGCGCTGACGGTCCGGCACGCCGTGCTCGCCGTGACCCGCTGCGACCTCGCGGACCCCGGACCGACACGGAAGGAGGCCGCCGAGCGGCTGGCGGACACCTCCCTCGGCTCCGTGCCCTCGGTCGCGGTGAGCGCGCGCACCGGGGCCGGTCTGGACCGACTCCGCGGTGAGCTGGTCCGCTTGGGCGGAGCCCTGCCCGTGCCACCCGCCGACGCGGACGTGCGGCTGTGGCTCGACCGCGCCTTCACCGTGCGAGGCCGTGGGACGGTCGTCACCGGCACCCTGGGAGCGGGCACGCTGCGCGTCGGCGACCGGCTCACGACCGGGGACGGCAGGACGACGCTGCGGGTGCGGGGCTTGCAGTGCCTGCGGGAGGAGCGTTCCTCGGTGAGCGGTGTGGCACGCGTGGCGGTCAACGTCCACGGGGCGGGTGACGGGGTGCTGGGGCGGGGCCAGGTGCTGCTGACGCCCGACCGCTGGCTGCCCACCGCGGTAACCGACGTGCGTACCACCGGGGTTTCGGCGCGGGACCTGCCGCGCAGCATGAGCCTGCACATCGGCACCGCCGCGGTCCCGGCGACCGTCCGGCCGCTGGGTCCCGACACGACCAGACTCACCCTCTCCCGGCAGCTTCCGCTGCGCGTCGGAGACCGGGCCGTGCTCCGGGCCCCGGGGCGCCGGTCCACGCCGTACGGAGTGACCGTGCTGGACGTCGCGCCGCCCAGGCTGACCCGGCGCGGAGCCGCCCGCGCCAGAGCGGCGGAGCTGGCGGTCATGACCGGTCGCCCGGACGGCGCGGCGGAGCTCGGCCGCCGGCGGCTCGTCCGGCGCCGGGAACTGGAGGCGATGGGCGTCCCCGTCGCCACCTCCCCCGTCACCGGGGACTGGTTGGCCGACCCCGCCCACTGGGCGGCCCTGCGGGAGCGCCTGGCCACCGAGGTGGAGCGGCACGCGGAACGGCACCCGCTCGATCCCGGCCTGCCGACCGAGGCGGCCCGGCACCTGCTCGGACTGCCGGACCGGTCCTTGGTCGAGGCCCTGACGGACACACCGGGCAAGCTGGCGCTCAGCCGCGGTCGCGGCCGGCTGTACGGCGCCGGAAACCCGGGTCCGAGGCTGCCTCCGCCGGTTCGCCAGGCCGTCGAAGTCGTGCGCTCGGACCTGGAACAGGCCCCGTTCCGAGCCCCTGAAGCGGGCCGCCTGACCGAACTGGGGCTCACCCGGGAGACGGTGGCCGCCGCGGTGGCGGCGGGCCTGCTGCTCCGTGTCACCGAGGGCATCGTGCTGCTGCCCGGAGCGGAGGTCCGGGCCGCCGACGTACTCCGCGGACTGCCGCAGCCGTTCACGTTGAGCGAGGCGCGGGAGGCCCTCCGCACCACCCGCCGGGTGGCCGTGCCGCTGCTGGAACTGCTGGACGCCCGGGGACACACCGAGCGGGTGGACGATCAGCGCCGGCGCTGCCGGTCGGAGGTCGGAAACGGAGGCGGACGGGAATCGAACCCGCCTGCCCGAGATACTCGGACACCTCGGTTTTGAAGACCGGGGGGGTCACCAGACACCCGTACGCCTCCACGCGCGCCCAGGCTATCGGAAGGCCGGGCGGAGCCGGTCCAAGCCACGGCGCCGATCCCGGCACGGATCGGAACCCGACTCGTCCGGGCGGTCCACCGCGGACTCGCGCACCGCCGGCCGGGGCGTCTTCCCGGCCCGCGAGTGAACCCTCGGGCTCCCGGGCGGGCAGACCGGCAGCCACCGGGCCGGTTCACCGACCACCACCCACCCGGCCCGACCCCTCGATTCCAGCAACTCGGCGAAGACGCGCAGACGGCCCAGCACCGGCGCACCGACGGTCCAGTACAGACGCACAGACAAGCTCAGCGAAGACGCAGAGAGGGAGCCGCACCCGTGACCACGCGACTCGAAGCACCCGTACGCCTCACCCAGTTCGCTCACGGCGGCGGCTGCGCCTGCAAGATCCCGCCGGGGGAACTGGAGGACGTACTCGGCGAGCTGGCCGGGCCGGTGGCGACCGGTGGAGACACCCCGCTCCTGGTCGGGCTGGCGACCGGAGACGACGCGGCGGTCGTCACCCTGCCCTCGCCCGGCGGCGCCCCGGACCAGGCGGTCGTCTCCACCGCCGACTTCTTCACACCGGTCGTCGACGACCCCTACGACTGGGGGCGCATCGCGGCGGCCAACGCCCTGTCCGACGTGTACGCGATGGGCGGCCGACCCGTGCTCGCCGTCAACCTCCTGGCCTGGCCGCGCCAGGTGCTGCCGTTCGACCTCGCGCGCGAGGTGCTCCGCGGTGGCCTGGACATCGCCACGGAGGCCGGGTGCCATGTGGGCGGCGGCCACAGCGTGGACGATCCGGAACCCAAGTACGGCATGGCGGTCACCGGTCTGGCGGATCCGGGCCGGCTGCTCCGCAACGACGCCGCCCGGCCCGGCACTCCGCTGTCACTCACCAAGCCGCTCGGACTCGGCGTGCTCAACAACCGGCACAAGACCACCGGTGAGCGGTTCGAGCAGGCCGTGGCCACCATGGTGACGCTCAACCGGGAGGCATCGGCCGCGGCTCTGCGGGCCGGGGCCACCGCCGCCACCGACGTCACCGGATTCGGTTTCCTCGGGCACCTGCACAAGATGGCACGGGCCTCCGAGGTGACCGCCGTGGTCGACACGGCCGCGGTGCCCTACCTCGACGGGGCCCGTGAGTCGGTGCGCGAGGGGTACGTCAGCGGAGGCACCCGGCGGAACCTGGAGTGGGTGGCGCCGTTCACCGACTTCGGGGCCGCGGACGAGGACACCCGACTCCTCCTCGCTGACGCGCAGACGTCGGGTGGGCTGCTGGTGGCGGGGGAGGTGCCCGGGGCTCCGGTGGTGGGTGAGCTGGTGCCTCGCGGCTCTTTCTCGGTGGTCCTGCGGTGAACCCGGCACCGGGTACCGCTCACCCGGGTACCGATCACGGGTCCGTGCCGGTGTGCTCGTCGATGCCGGCCCGGGTCCGGTAGGCCCGTACGAGTTCCACGGCGGCCGGCCCCCTGGGGCGGCGTCCCGGCCGGATGTCGACGGCGAACGCCTTCGCCTCCTGGATGTGGGTGTTCGGGTCCAGGGACATGTGGAGCAGTTCGTTGGCCGAGTCGCCCGTGCTGTAGCCGTTGGGGCCCCAGTGGTACGGCAGCCCCACCTGGTGCAGGCGCCGGCCCTGCACGGTGAGGGCGGCGAGGCGGTCGGTGACCAGCACCCGTGCCTCGATCACCCCGCGGGCGCTGACGATCATCGCCCACCCGGTGTGCTCCAGGCCGCGTTCCGCGGCGAGTTCGGGGGAGACCTCGCAGAAGAACTCCGGTTGGAGCTCCGCGAGGTAGGGCTGCCAGCGGGACATGCCGCCCGCCGTGTGGTGCTCCGTCAGCCGATAGGTGGTGGCGACGTAGGGGAACACCTCCGAGCCCGGCTCCCGGCCGCTGGGCTGGTAGCGGTTGTCCGGGTACGTCGGCAGCAGCTGCCGCACCGGGTTGCGCTGCTGCCCGTACAGCAGGTTGGGGAACGGCGAGTCCTGCGGCTCGTAGTGGGTGGGCAGCGGGCCGTCGGTGAGGCCGGACGGCGCGTACAACCAGGCCTTGCCGTCGGCCTGCATGATGAAGGCGTCGGTGCCCGTCAGGGCCGCGGGCCCGGTGGCGTCCTCGGACGGCTGCTCGTCCGGGGCCTTGCCGGCCATGAAGTCCGGGATGTCGTGGCCGGACCAGGAGCTGCTGTCCTCGTCCCACCAGACCAGTGCCTTGCGTTCGCTCCACGGCCGGCCGTCGGGATCGGCTGACGCGCGGTTGTAGAGGATGCGGCGGTTGGCGGGCCAGGCCCAGCCCCACTCGTTCGCCACCCAGTTCTGCTCCCGCCCCGGTTTGCGGCGGGCGGCCTGGTTCACGCCGTCCGCGTACACCCCGCAGTAGATCCAGCAGCCGCAGGAGGTGGAGCCGTCATCCGCGAGCTGCTCGTAGGAGGCCAGTGGACGGCCCAGCGCGTCGTGCCCGTTGATCTCCGCGAGGACGGCCTCCGCGTCCGGCTCGGCCTGCTCACCCCCTACGGGGTAGTCCCAGGTCAGGTCCTGCAGCGGCCGGTCCATCGGGTCGGTGGAGGCGGCGAGCTTCTCCCGGATGATCCGGCCGAGGTGGTAGACGAACCACAGGTCGCTGCGGGCGTCACCGGAGGGTTCGACCGCCTGGTGGTGCCACTGCAGCAGGCGCTGGGTGTTGGTGAAGCTTCCGTCCTTCTCGGTGTGCGTGGCGGCGGGCAGGAAGAACACCTCGGTGCCGATGTCCTCGGTGCGCATCTCGCCCGTCTCCGTTTCCGGTCCGTCCTTCCACCAGGTGGCCGACTCGATGAGGGAGAAGTCCCGCACGACCAGCCAATCGAGGTTGGCCATGCCCAGGCGCTGCATCTTGGCGTTGGCGGACCCGACCGCCGGGTTCTCGCCCATCAGGAAGTAGCCCTTGCAGGTGCCCGCCAGTTGGGCCATGACGGTCTCGTAGGTGGAGTGGGAACCGGTCAGCCGCGGCAGGTAGTCGAAGCAGAAGTCGTTCTCCGCCGTGGCGGCGTCGCCCCAGTACGCCTTGAGCAGGCTGACGAGGTAGGCGCGCATGTTGGCCCAGTAGCCCTTGCGGGCCGCTTCGGCCAGCACGAAGGTGTCCAGGTCCTCCTGCTTGTGGGCGTGCGGCATGGGGATGTAGCCGGGCAGGAGGTTGAACAGGGTGGGGATGTCCGTCGAGCCCTGGATGGAGGCGTGCCCGCGCAGCGCGAGGATGCCGCCGCCCGGGCGGCCGATGTTGCCCAGCAGGGTCTGCAGGACGGCTGCGGCGCGGATGTACTGCACGCCCACCGTGTGCTGGGTCCAGCCGACCGCGTAGGCGAAGGCGGTGGTCCGGTCGCGGCCGGAGTTCTCCGTGACCAGCTCGCACACTCGCTCGAACAGGTCCTGCGGCACGCCGCAGATCTCCTCGACCATCTCGGGCGTGTAGCGGGCGTAGTGCCGCTTGACGACCTGGAAGACGCAGCGCGGGTGGCTCAGCGTCTCGTCCCGCTCGGGCTCGCCCTCCGGGATCGAGGCGCCCCCGGAGCCGTGCGATTCGCCGTACGCGGCCTCGGTGACCGAGCTGTCGCCGGTGCGCTTCTTGTACTCCTGGTCGCGCTCGCCGGAGGCTGCCTGGACCTCGGTGCCGGAGTACTGCCAACTGCCGTTGTCGTAGCTGCGGCTTTCCGGGTCCAGACCGGAGAAGACGCCGTCGAGGTCCTCGGTGTCGTGGAAGTCCTCGCGCAGGACGACGGGCCCGTTGGTGTAGGCGATCACGTAGTCCCGGAAGTACTTGTCGTGTCGCAGGACGTGATTGATGATGCCGCCGAGGAAGGCGATGTCGGAGCCCGCGCGCAGCGGCACGTGCACGTCGGCGAGTGCGCTGGTGCGGGTGAACCGCGGGTCGACGTGGATCACCTTCGCCCCGCGGGCCTTCGCCTCCATCACCCACTGGAACCCGACCGGATGGCACTCGGCCATGTTCGAGCCCTGGATGACGATGCAGTCGGAGTTCTGCAGGTCCTGCTGGAAGGTGGTCGCCCCACCGCGGCCGAACGACGTTCCCAGACTGGGAACGGTGGAGGAGTGTCAAACGCGTGCCTGGTTCTCGACCTGGACTGCTCCGAGCGCGGTGAACAGCTTCTTGATGAGGTAGTTCTCCTCGTTGTCCAGCGTGGCCCCGCCCAGGCTGGCGATGCCGAGCGTCCGCCGGGTGCGGGTGTCGTCGACCTCCCACTGCCAGCCGGCGCGGCGGGCCGCGATCGTGCGCTCGGCGATCATCTCCATGGCGGTGCCGAGGTCGAGGCGTTCCCATTCCGTGGCGTGCGGGCGACGGTAGAGGACCTGGTACTCGCGGGCGCCGCCGGTGGTCAGCTGCAGGCTGGCAGCCCCCTTGGGGCAGAGACGGCCACGGGAGATGGGGGAGTCGGGGTCGCCCTCGATCTGGGTGACGCGTTCGTCCTCGACGTAGACGTTCTGGCCGCAGCCCACGGCGCAGTAGGGGCAGATCGACTTCACCACCCGGTCGGCCGCGGCGACCCGGGGGACGAGCCGCGCGCTCAGGTCGCTCTTGGCGGCGGCGCCGCGGCCCAGGGGATCGGTGCCCGTGAGTTGGCGGTAGACCGGCCAGGAGGTGATCCAGGTGCGTACGCCCATGAGGTCTGCCCTTTCACGGCTGCTCGGTGGCGCTCCGGTCGCCGAACGTCTCCGTTCCTACTGCCGTACATCCTCCCGTAGCCCCGTGAACACCGCATCTTCGTGCACCACAGTGCGAACCGCTGCGGCGCGACGTACTGCGGGGCGGTGTCCCGCCAAGGACGGGGGTCCGGATGGGGCGGTGCCGCCCCGACCGCCCCGGGAGGCACGGGCCGGCTCCGCCTCACGCCCCTTCCCCGCCCCGCGGCTCCTGGTCGCCCATCTCGACGGAGGGCGGGCCGTTCCCGCCCTCCCGTGCACGCTGGTTGTGCCAGGCGATGGCGCGACGGAGATCCGGCTCGTGCAGTCCGGTGCGGCAGCCGAGCTCCACGAGGGTGAGGACCGGCGGGCCGCTGGTCAGGGCCCGGGTGATCTTCGCGGCCCAGAGCTCCTCCTCGACGAAGGGCCGACTCCGGTAGTGCTTCCGGAGTTCCGCGAGATGGGTCTTGCCGCAGGCGGTGAGGAGGCGGAGGCCGTCGAACCAGTCGTTGACGGGATGCGTGTACGAGGAGTCGGGTACGTACGTACGCACCGCCTCGTCGTCCCGTGAGACGGCGGCGCACAGATCGCACAGCACGACGGGGGAGAAGTCGGTGCGGTCCGCGCCCCGGGCGGGCTTCGGCCGCTTGGCGCGCTTCCACATCGGCGCTCCTGGGAACGGGGGACAACCTTCGGGCGTGTCGCTCGGATCCCCGTCCGCCCGGGGACCGGCCAGGGGTACCCGCTGCCGCCGTCGTGGAAACCGCCGTGAACCTGCGGTGCGACTTCTGGAGCGTCCGGGCCCCGGTCGCGGTGTGTCTGCTCGCGGGCTGTCCGCTCTGCCCGTAATGTCCGCCTGGCCTCGTGTCCCCACGCGCGATGGGAGTGGTCGGTGATGGTCGGGGGCTTCCGTACATCAGCAGCGCGCTCGCGGGCCGTCGGCCGGGCAGGGCGGGCCACGCGGTGAGGCAGCGCCATGTCTTCGGCCAGGTCCTCGCGCTGGAGTCGATCGTCGCGGGCCTGGTGTTCTTCGTCGTGCTGGCCGTCCTCGGCTACGCGCTGGTCAAGCGACGGGCCGGACGCCGGGTGGCGGTCTCCCAACGGAACGAGCGGCTCCGTCTGGAGGCCTACTACGTCGGCGTCCTGGCCGCGTTCGCCGTCTTCCTGGTGGCGTGGACAGCCTGGCAGAACCACCGTGAGCACCAGGTGGCCGATCCCCCGCCCCTGCGCGTGGACGTCACCGGCTTCCAGTGGTGCTGGACCTTCACGTACCCGCAGACGGCCGAACGGCGCAGCGTCTCCGGCGACTGCCGGGGCGACGACCTCCCGACACTGGTGGTGCCGACCGGTCGCCCGGTGGAGCTGCGCCTGACCTCCCGGGACGTCATCCACTCACTGTGGGTGCCGGCCCTGCGGTACAAGATGGACGCCTTCCCCGACCACGTGAACACCTTCACCCTCACCATGGACCGGGAGGGCCGCTGGTTGGGGAAGTGCGCCGAGTTCTGCGGAGACCTGCACTACAGGATGCACTTCTGGATCAAGGCGGTGTCGCCCGAGGAGTACGACCGGTGGCTGCAGAGCGGTAGCGGACCCGGGGCCGCGGCGTGACCTCGGCGCCGCCCAGTACCGAGCGGGAGACGGCTGGGCGGCCCGTCACGCCGGGCAGCTGGCTCGGCTGGTTGACGACCACCGACCACAAACGCATCGGGCTGCTGACCATCGGCTCCTCCATGGTGCTCTTCGTGCTCGCGGGGACCCTCGCGCTGATCATGCGCACCCAGCTCGCCCGACCCGAACAGAACCTGGTGGACGCGGGCACCTACAACCAGCTGTTCACCATCCACGGCTCCGGCATGATCTACATGGTGCTCACCCCGTTCGCGATCGGGCTGGGCGTGTACCTGGTGCCGTTGCAGGTCGGCGCCCCCGGGATCGCCATCCCGCGCCTGACGCTGCTGGGCTACTGGCTCTACGCGCTCGGAGCGGTGGTCATGCTCGTGGGTTTCGCGACCCCGAACGGCGCGCACGCGGACGGCTGGTTCTCCTATCCGCCCATGGCGGACAGCGTCCACTCTCCCGGCGTCGGCTCCGACCTGTGGATCGCCGGTGTGTTCCTCGCCGGCACCGGGAGCATCGTCATGGGCTGGGCCGTCATGTGGACGGCGCTGCGCAAACGCACGCAGGGGATGACCATGCTCCGCCTGCCGGTCTTCTCCTGGTCGATGGTCGCCACCTGCCTGATGGTGATCGGCGCGTTCCCCGCGCTGCTGGCCGCGCTGCTGCTGCTCGCCGTGGGGCGCGCCGACCCGTCGGTCTTCGAGTCGAACGTGTGGAACATCGGATACCAGCACCTGTTCTGGTTCTACGGCCACCCCGTGGTGTACGTGATGTTCTTCCCGTACCTGGGCGCGGTGGCGGAGGTGCTGTCCGTCTTCGCGGGGCGCCGCTTCTTCGGCTACCGGGGCACCGTGCTGTCGCTGCTGGTGTTCGCGGCCGGGTCGATGAGCGTGTGGGGCCACCACATGTTCGCCACCGGGCAGGCGACCAACGACTACTACTCGCTGACGTCCATCCTCCTGCTCGTCCCCGCCGGGGTGGAGTACTTCTCCATGCTGGGCACCATCCTCGGCGGGCGGCTGCGGTTCCGTACGCCGATGCTGTTCGCCCTGGCCTTCATCCCGCAGTTCCTCATCGGCGGGCTGACCGGCATCATGGTCGGGACGCCGGTGATCGACTACCACGTCACCGACAGCTACTTCATCGTCGCCCACCTGCACTACGTGCTCTTCGCGGGCAGCGCCTTCGGCCTGTTCGCCGCGGTGTACTTCTGGTTTCCCAAAGTGACCGGGGTGATGCTCGGCGAGCGGGGCGGCCGCCTGCACTTCTGGCTCCTGGTGATCGGCACCAACCTGACCTTCCTGCCCATGTTCGGCCTCGGCTACGAGGGCATGCCGCGCCGGGTGGTGACCTACGGGGCCTTCGAGGGGTTCGGACTGGCGAACCTGCTGGCCAGCATCGGAGCCGGCTTCATCGCCGCGGCCATGATCGTGTTCTTCGTCAACGTCCTGTGGACCCTCCGCCAACGCGCGCACGGCCGTGCCGAACCGGCGGCGGACGACCCCTGGGAGGGCCACTCGCTGGAGTGGGCCACCTCCTCCCCGCCGCCCCGGTACAACTTCACTCGGGAACACCCGGTGCCGCCCGTCACCAGCTTCGCGCCGCTGCTGGACCTGCGTCAGCGACGGGCTGAGGAAGCCGCCGAGCAGGGGGGCCGGAGGTGAGGCGGCACCTGTCCGCCGTGGTGGTGGCGGGCTGGGGCGCCCTCAACGGCCTGCTCCTGACGGTGCTGGGGATCTACGGAGAGAGCTCGCTGGTGTTCTGGTTGTGGGGCGGCACGGTCGCCCTGCTGGAGCTGGCCGCCGTGTTCGTGCTGCTCTCCTCCCGCTTCGGACCGGACCAGCACGTGCGCTACCGATTGCCCGACCGCGGCGCCGCCGCGGCACTGCCCGCCGCGCTGGGCTGCGCGTTGGTCGCGCTGGCCTTCGTCTACGGCCTGTGGCTGCTGGCCCTCGCCGTCCCGCTGCTGGCTCTGGCGGCGGCCCGGGCGGTGCGCGGTGTGTCGGCCTGGGAGGAGTGAGAACGGGTGGACCACTCGGCGCACACATCGTCGGTGCTGGAGATGGCCTGGTGGGGCTTCGTGGTGGCCGCGGTGGTGCCGGGCTTGTTGTGGCTCGGGAGGCGGAACCCGCTGTGGGAGCGGGTCAGTGTGCCCCCGGGGCTCTCCCTGCCGCTGTTCGTCCTCCTGCACGGCTGGGTGATGCTCGGTGACCAGATGGGGCTGGCACCGGCCGGCGGCGGTCATGTGGCGGAACCCCTGCTGGTGGTGGGGGCGGTGCTGTTCTGGGTGCCCGTGGTGAACCGCACCCGGCACCGGCTGGGCGATCCCGGCCGGTGCCTGTACCTGTTCGGGGCCGGACCGCTGCTGGACCTGCCCGCGCTCGGCGTCATCGCCGCGGGTCACTCCGCGGAAGGCATCGCCATGATCGTGGGCATGTTGCCGCTGGGCTTCGCGGCCGCGTACATCACCTGGTCGTGGGTGCACCGGGAAGAGCGGCTGGAGTCGCTGAGGGACCCCTTCGCGCTGCCGGAGCGGGATGACGGCGGGGGCGCTGAGCCGGTGGTGCGCTGACCTCGGGCGGTGCCCGTCCGGGGCCCGCACCTGGCGCTCACGCGCCGTCAGGTCCCTCGCCCTGACCCGGGGCGGCCCGCACGACCTCCGCGCCCTGCCGCTGCCGATCGCTGAGGGGCAGTTCCACCCGTTCGCCGAAATACCAGCGGCTGAGCGCGTTGCGGACCCGGTGCCTGCGGAACCAGCGCCGTGGCTCGGTGCCCTGGGTCCGCGGCCGCGGCTCGTCGCGGACGAGGATGTGGTACGCCTCGCTTCCGGACAGCAGCGTCCTCGCCTCCTGGTACCCGCCGTCCGCGGTCCGCCGCACTTCGGCGGCCATCCGACCCACCACCAGGTGCTTCCGGTCGGTGGCCTGCAGCCCCAGGCAGGCTCGTCTCGTGGCGTGGTAGGCCACGAAGGGCACGACGAACAGTGCGGTGCGGAAGGCGTACGTCAGCAGTTCCAGCCGGATGGCGAAGACACGGACCAGGACGTCCTGGCCGCCGGCCGCGAGCAGCACGGCGTACACGGAGACGGCGGCGACCCCGAGTGCGGTGCGGGTGAGCTGGTCGCGGGGGCGGTCGCACAGATGCCGCTCCGGCATGGGCCCGGTCACCCACCTCTCGAAGTACGGGTAGCCGTAGAGGAGGGCGAAGACCATCGTCGGCAGCACCACACCCGGTAGGAGGACGTCCCAGGTGACGGTGTGTCCGGCGAAGTTCGACTCCGCGCCGGGCATCAGCCGCAGGGCGCCTTCGAGGAAGCCCACGTACCAGTCCGGCTGTGCGTCGATCGAGACGTGGTCCGCCCGGTAGGGGCCGAAGTCCCACACCGGGTTGATCTGCAGCAGACCGGCCAGCAGCGTGAGCACCGCCGCGACGACGAAGAAGAGGCCGACGGACTTCGCGGTGTACTGCGGGACCATCGGCTTGCCCACGGCGTTGCGGTTGGTCCGGCCGGGGCGGGCCCACTGGGTGTGCTTGTGGTAGACGACGAACCCCAGATGCGCCGCGACGAGCGCCAGCAGCAGTCCGGGAAGCAGCAGGATGTGGGCCACGTACAGCCGCGGAATGATCTCCTCGCCGGGAAACTGGCCACCGAAGACGAAGAACGACAGGTAGGTGCCGACGATCGGGATGGAGAGCACGATTCCCTGGGCCGTGCGCAGACCGGTGCCCGACAACAGGTCGTCGGGGAGCGAGTAGCCGCAGAAACCTTCCAGCAGTGCCAGTAGGAACAACGTCACACCGATCGTCCAGTTCACCTCCCTGGGGCGCCGGAAGGCACCGGTGAAGAAGATGCGCATGAGGTGCACCCCGATCGCGGCGACGAACACCAGCGCCCCCCAGTGGTGGATCTGCCGGACGAGCAGCCCTCCGCGCACGTCGAAGCTGATGTGCAGCACCGAGGCGTACGCCTCCGACGTCCGCACTCCCTGCATCGGCGGGTAGGAACCGGTGTACGTCTGCTCCGTCATGTCCGGGTGAAAGAAGAAGGTGAGGTACACGCCGGTGAGGACGAGCAGCAGGAGGCTGTAGAGGGCGATCTCACCCAGCAGGAAGGACCAGTGGTCGGGGAACGCCTTCCGCAGGAACTGCTTGCCCGCGGAGGAGACCGGCAGCCGCCGGTCGAGCACGGTCGCCAACCGTTCCCCCCGCGCGGCCGGCCGAGCCGACTCGTCCCCGCGAGACTCCGCCACGGCTGTTCCTCTCCTGTCACCCGCCCACGTCGACCGCCCGCCGCTGTTCGGAGCCTGGCACGGATGCCCCCGGGGCGCGCGGCCGAAATGGCGGCCGGGGGAGAGGGCGCGGCCGAGGAGGGGCGGTACGGCCGGTCGCGCGGGTGCGAGCCGCTCAACTCCCGGTTTGTCCGGCGGGGACCCGGGCTACCCGTCCGGATATGTCTCTGCCCTGGGTGCGGAGGTACCTGTGACCAGCGTCTCCGAGTTCCTCGCGGCACGGCTGCGGGCGTGGGGGGTGGACCGGGTGTTCGGTCTTCCCGGTCGGGAAGTGGACGCCCTGGTGACGGCTTTGGCCGGTGGCACGCGGGTTCCCGAGTTCGTCCAGACCCGGCACGAGGAGTCGGCCGCCCTCATGGCGTGCGCGCACGCCAAGCTCACCGCGCGGCCGGGGTGCTGTCTCGCTCCGTCCGGGGCCGGAGCGCTCCGCCTCCTCAGCGGTCTGTACGACGCGGCCCTGGACCGCCAACCGGTGGTGGCCCTGGTCGGGCTGGAACCCGTGCCCGCCCGCGGCGGACGCCGGCGTGCCGTGCCGGTGGCCGGCCTTTTCGCCGAGGCTTCGGTCTACTGGGAGCAGCTGGCCGACCCGGCTCTGGCGGCAGACGCGCTGGACCGGGCGGTGCGAGCCGCCCTCGGCGACGGCGGGGTGGCCACGCTGGTGCTGCCCCGTTCCGTACTGGAGGCCGAGGCGGTGCCGCGGTCCGCCGGTGGCGAGGAGGCGGACGCCGCTCCGGCGCGCTTCCGCCCTCCGGTACGCCCCGTCGAACCGGCCGATGTGCGGCGTGCGGCCGATCTCCTGAACGGCGGCCGCCGGGTCGCCGTGGTCCTGGGGCCCTGCGGTGAGCGGGTCGCCGGCCAGGTCGCGGGCGCGGCCGAGCTGCTCGCCGCCGGGGTCGCGAAGACCCCGCTGGGCAGGGACGCGCTCCCGGACGACCTGCCCTACGTGGCGGGCGTGGCAGCCGCCTTCGGCGGCGCACCCGCCGCCGCCCTGCTGCGGGAGTGCGACACCCTGCTCCTGGTGGGGGCGCACGACTTCGACGCCGGCCTGCTGCCGGGGACGGTACGGCGCCGCACGGTCACGGTGGACGTGGACGCCGACGCCTCCCCCTGCGGGGGTGACCTGCCCGCCGCGGTGCGAGTGACGGGTGACGTCGACACGGCGTTGGAAGCCCTCATTCCTTTGCTGCACCGCCGCGACGACCGGGCCTGGCGCGCCGACATCGAGCGTGCGGTGCGGGAGTGGCGGGGGGATGGCCGGGCCAAGGCCCGCCGGATGTTCGGCATGGCCGTCAATCCGCGCTCGGTGGTCAGCGAACTGTCCGCGCGGCTGCCGGACCGCGCCGTGGTCGTCACCGACTCGGGTTCCTCTCTCGACTGGTGGACCCGCCACCTGGAGCTGCGCAACGGCATGCGCGCCGCCCTGTCGGGGCGGCTGGGGGTGCCCGGAGCGGCCGTTCCCTACGCGGTCGCGGCCCGTCTGGCCTTCCCGGACCGCCCGGTCGTCGCCCTGGTCGGCGACGGGGCGCTCCAGGCGGGCGGCATGAACGAACTGATCACCGTGCGGCGGCACAGGGAGCGACTCGCCGATCTGCCGCCCACCGTCTTCTGCGTCCTCGACAACGAGGACCTCAACCGGCTGACCTGGGAGCGCCGGAAGGCGGCCGGTGATCCCCGCATTCCGGTGACCGGCGAGGTCCCCGCGGTCTCCTACGCGGCCTTCGCCGAGTTGCTCGGCCTGCCCGCGGTCCGCTGCGAACGGCCGGGGGAGGTGGCCTCCGTCTGGGAACGCGCGCTGGCGGGCACCGGGCCGATGCTGCTCGAGTTCATGGTGGACGGGGACACGGCGCCGGACTGGGCCTGGCCGGACGGCACGGGCGGGGGCCGGAGACCGCCCCTCCTCACCACTCTGGGGTCCTGGCGCCGGCGGTTCGCCTCCTCGGTCGGCGGCGCCGGTTCGGCATGACGCCCTGAGCGCATCGGTCGGAGGCGTCCCGGCGTGGAGACGGGCCGGAGCCGGGCCCGAAGTGGCCCGGCTCCGGCCGGTCGGCGCGCGTCGGGAGGGTCAGCTGAACGCCGACCCGCAGTCGGTCGGGGTGGCGTGCTCCGGGTCGAGGGCGTTGGCCACCTCGTGGAAGGCGATGCGGTCGACCAGTGCGATGGTCAGGTGGTCGGAGACGTCGACCGGACAGAGGTCCTGGATGAGCACGTTCTTGACGTTCGGTCCCTCCAGGAACTGCGTCTGGTACGGGGTGACGATGAGGTCGTACCGGGTGGCGATCACGGTGTAGTCCACGCCGGGCACGGTGTCGCCCCCCTCGTTGAGCTCGTTGAGGAACTCCGAGCCGACCACCTGGCTGGTGAGGCCCGGCAGCGCCTTCTCCAGCGGCTCCTTCAACGCGGGGATCGCCATGGCCAGCGTGGCCAGACCGCTCATGGTGGTGCCGTGGCTGGACGGCGAGATGCCCACCAGGGCGTTGACCTTCTCGGCTCCGCCCAGGAACTTCAGGTAGTAGCGGGGCATCATGCCGCCCTGGGAGTGACCGACGATGTCCACCTCGCCGGCGCCGGTGGACCGCAGGACGCGGTCGGTGAAGTCGGAGAGCTGGCGCGCCGAGTCGGGGATCGGGCCGAGCCCGCCGATCAGGGGCACCCCGGGCAGCTGGCCGTAGTCCAGGGAGAAGACGCAGTAGCCGCGGGCCACCAGGTACGGGGCCAACCCGAGCCAGTTGTCGATGGAGTTGCCGCCGGTGCCGTGGGTGAGTACCACGGGGCGGGGGTGTTCGGCCGAGGGCCGGCAGTCGTAGTCGTTCCAACCCCGGGACGGGGCCGCGTCAGCGGCCGCGCTGGCGGGTGTCGCCGTCACGGCCAGCGTGAGCGCTACCGCGGCGGCGAGGCGCTTCCAGGGCAGCTTCATGGCGGGTCTCCTCGCGTGAAGGTGAAGGGGGTGCACGAAAGAAGAAAGAGCGGAAGTGCGTGGTCCGGTCGCCGAGCGGCCGCTCGTTGTTGACGCACCCGTCAACTTACGCGCCAGTAATGAGTTGCCACTAGTCATGTACAGGTAAAAGATGGCCCGCCGGGAGGGAGCGCCCGATCCCAGGCCGCCGCGGGTCTGCTCGGAGCGGTCGGGACTCAGCGCAGCAGGGCGGCCACCGACTCCACCGTGTCCGCCTGGGCCGCCGTCTTGTCCGGCCGGTAGCGGACCACCCGGGCGAACCGGAGCGTGATCCCCTCCGGGTAGCGCGAGGAGCGCTGCACCCCGTCGAACGCCACCTCGACCACCAGTTCCGGACGGAGGATCACACCCCAGGGCTCCCAGCCGGCGGCCGACTCCGGGAACCGCTCGGTCTGCCAGTCGAGCAGTCGGTCCGTCAGGCCCTTGAAGGTCTTGCCGAGCATGGCGAAGGAGCCGTCCGGGCGCCGGGCGCCCAGATGGATGTTGGACAGCTTGCCGGTGCGCCGGCCGCTGCCCCACTCCGCGGCCAGCACCACCAGGTCAAGGGTGTGCACCGGCTTCACCTTCAGCCAGGAGGCGCCGCGCCGACCGGCCCGGTACTCCGAGTCCAGCGCCTTGACGACGACGCCCTCGTGCCCTCGGTCCAGCGTCTCCCTGGCGAACTCCCGGGCGGCCGCGCGGGCCGCCGCGTCCTGCGGGTCCGGTACGACGACCCGCCGGACCCGCAGCCGGCCGGGCAGCAGGCGGGCCAGCTCCAGGTGCCGGCGGTCGGCGGTGAGCCCCAACAGGTCCCGGTCCTCCACCCGCAGCACGTCGAAGAAGACGGCCGAGAGCGGGAGCAGCGCCAGGGCTCCCGGCACGTCCAGCCGGGAGCCGACCCGCCCGGCCACCTCCTGGAAGGGGCGGGGGCGTCCGGTCGGGTCGAACGCGATCATCTCGCCGTCCAGCACCAGCTGGTCGGCGGGGAGTTCGAGGGCGGCGGCCACCACGTCCGGCAGTCGTTCGGTGATCTCGTCCAAGGTGCGGGTGAAGACGTGCACGCTCCGGCCGTCACGGTGCACCTGCACCCGGATGCCGTCGAGCTTCTCCTCCACCGCGCAGGGGCCCAGCCGGTCCACCGCGGTGTCGAGGTCCTTCGCCGTCTGCGCCAGCATCGGCAGCACCGGCCGACCCACCTGGAGCCGGAAGTCCGCCAGCGCGGAAGGGCCACGGCCAACCAGCGTCTCGGCGACCGCCCCCAGTGAGCCGCCCAGCATGACCGCACGCCGCACTTCCGAGGGGGAGGCCCGCACCGCGCCGGCCAGCCCCTCGGCCGCCAGTGCGTCGAGCGCGCCCTGCCGCGGCTCGCCCGCGATCAGCCCGCTGAGGAAGCGCTGCTCCTCCGGGGTGGCCGCGGAGAGCAGCTCGTGCAGCAGTCGGCCGCGCGCGGTCCGGGCGCCCTTGCCGGAGACCGCCGCGATCCGGTCGAGCAGCCGGTCCGTCGCGAGTACCGTCAGCGTCGGCTCCTGGGCTGCCGGCACCCGCTGCCGGAGCGCGCTCCGGCCGAGCCCGGTCCTGCGCTGCGGCAGTCGGCCCGCCAGGTAGGTGGCGACGACCGCGGCTTCGGCCGGTTCGACGCGGCGGAAGACCTCCGCGAGCAGGGCCACCTTCCGGGACCGGGCGGGGGTGGCGGCCACCTCCCGGGAAGCGCGTGCGAGATCGGCCAGCAGCATGCCGCCATCCTCGCCCCGCCGTGCGCTCACCGCAGTCCGGGGGCATCCGGTGCCGGCGCGTCAGGCGCCCCCGAGCCGATGACGGAGAGGCTGCGGCGGTATCGAGCGGACTGGCCGCCGCAGCCAGCGGGAAGGTCAGGGCAGCGGGAGGCCGTCCTGCAGCTCCTCCGGGAGGTTCTCCGGCAGCTTGGTGGGGATCTCGGTCGGGATCTCGGTGTCGTCCGCCGACTTGGTGAAGGAGTCGGAGACCCCCGAACTCCAGGATGCCTTCATCGTCTTGCCGTCGGCGGAGGGTTCGAGCGTGCCCGAGCTCCGCTTGGTGTCCGCGTTGCTGCACTCGAGGTCCAGCCCGAGCCCGGCGGCATCGGTGACCTTGCCGGTGCAGTAGTGCTTGCCGAGCAGCATGGCCTTGTCGTCGGCGGTGACGTAGAGCAGGAGCGGCTCGTCGTTGGTCTCCGCGCTCCACACCCCGGAGATCTCGGACTTGGCGCCGTCGCCGGGCCCCTTCCCGTCGTCGCCGTTCCCGGGCGCGCTGCTCTCCGACGCCTTGCCGCCGTCGCTGTCGTCATCGCTGCTGCCGCAGCCCCCCAGCAGCAGAACCGCGGCGGCCACGCCCGCTGTGAGTCCGATACGGGTGCGCTTGTGCACTCCTGTCTCCCCTGTCGTCGACTCCCGGAGCGGTCAAGCTACCAGCCCGACTTCCCCGTGCTCCGGGGCCTTTCAGGTTCCTGAGGGGTTTCCCGGTCAACCCCCGGGAGAACGGCCGGATGTGCGCCGTTCAATCAGCGGGCCGGTGCGGAAACCGTCGTTTTCAGCTTTTGCCGTGGCGTGACGGAAGAAAATTTCCATCGGCGGGCCAACCTGAGGGCGTCCGCTGTCGTCTCTTGTGGTGTGCCGTGTCCGTCGGGAGGCGGAACCGCTCCGGAGTTCGTCTCCGGGTGGGGGATGCGGGGCGCGGATGTGGCCCGGCCGTGAGGCGACCCGGCCCCGGCGAGTGAGAAGACGCGCCTCGGAAGTCGGATGTCTCCGTTGTCTCCACGCCCGGAAGAGGGCGCCGAAAAGGGTTCGGCAGAAACCGAGCGGAGCCGTTCCCGCACCCGCGGTGCACGTGCATCCGCTCACGCAGACGCACATGAACGCGGATATGATCCGGCTATTGGACGCGGCGATGACGCCACTGCTCTACTCGGGAGACCCTGTGCACCACGCATACAACGGCATGGCGGCCACGGAACTCCATGGCGCCGTATGGCAGAAGAGCAGGCACAGCAACTCACAGGGCGCCTGCGTCGAGTTCGCGAAGCTGCCGGGCGGAGATGTCGCGGTCCGGAACTCCCGCTATCCGGAAGGGCCCGCGCTCATCTACACCACGGCCGAGATCGAGGCCATGTTGGCCGGGGTGAAGAACGGCGAATTCGACCATCTGACCCGGCCCTGATGGCGATGCCGGGAACACGGTCGGGGGCGTCGCGAGTTTCCGGTGCCGAATGGGTCTCCGACCGGTGGTGTTTATTCCGGCCGGGGCCGCCGGACACCGGTTCTTCATAGGGAGGCGGTGGCCGGGGCGGGTGACGGGTCGGTCGGTCGCCGCGGACTCAGGCGGCGCAGAGCGGCAGTCTCCTGGGGAAGCTGAAGAGCGCCCAGACGACCTTGCCGCCGCCCGCCCCGGCGACCGGGTGCCAACCCCAGCCCTCGCTCAACGCGTCGACCAGGTGCAGGCCGCGGCCGGACTCCATGGTCTCCGCGGGGACGGCGGGGCGCGGGGCGGACCAGGCGTCGCTGATCAGAGCGGAGTCGCCCGGGTCCCGGACGGCGCAGACGAGGCGGAAGTCCGAGAACATCAGCTGGAGTCGGACGGCGGGCACCGCGGACCCCGGTGCGGCTGCGGGGCGGGCGTGCCGCAGCGCGTTGGTGACCAACTCCGAGACCACCAGGCCCACATCGTCGAACCGGTCGGACAGGCCCCGGTCCCGGAGAGCGGACCTGGTGAACCGCCGGGCGTCGCCGACCGCCTCGTAACCGGGCGCCAGCCGGTAGACCAGCGACGTGGAGAGAGCCGCCGGCTCGACCGGGGGAAGGTCCTGCCGTGTCGGCTCCAGCATCGCCGAGCCCTGGGACCCCATGCTTGGCACTTCTCCTCCTGGCCGACCGGCCCGAGTGGAAAGAAAACGGTCAGGACGTGTGCGGGTGTGCGGCCCCATCGTTCCGAATGCAAGAGATGGATGCAAGAGCAGATGCACGTGCACGCGCCTTCCGTATATCGATACGTCAGGTTCCGGGATGAATTCTTCCTACGGTCCGAATCTGTGGGTTTACTGCGCAGATCTCGGCTGTGTAACCAGATGGGCACGCAGCGGAGCACGTCTGATGGCAGACTTCGGCCGTTGACGGTCGCAGTGCATCACTAACGGAGACAGGCAGTCGGGAAATGAGCACAGTGCAACCGGTAAGCGAAACAGGAAGGACAGGAGGCTCAAGTGGCTCAGTGGTACGCCGGATTCTCCTCGGCTCCCAGCTCAGACGCCTGCGCGAATCGAAGGGCGTCTCCCGGGAGGCGGCCGGCTACTCGATCCGCGCGTCCGAATCGAAGATCAGCCGCATGGAGTTGGGCCGGGTGAGTTTCAAGGCGCGTGACGTGGAGGATCTGCTGACGCTCTACGGGGTCACCGACGGCGCCGAGCGCGAGGCGCTGCTCGGGTTGGCCAGGGAGGCCAACCTGGCCGGGTGGTGGCACAGTTACGGCGATGTGCTGCCCGGCTGGTTCCAGACGTACGTGGGGCTGGAGGGGGCCGCCTCGTACATCCGCTGCTACGAGGTCCAGTTCGTCCCCGGGCTGCTCCAGACCCCCGAGTACGTGCACGCGGTCGTCAGCCGCGGGCAGCCCGACGCCGAGCCCGACGAGATCCAGAGGCGGGTCGACCTGCGGCTGGAGCGGCAGAAGCTGCTCGCCGCGGAGGCCGGGCCGGACTTCCACATCGTGATCGACGAGGCCGCCCTGCGCCGCCCCTACGGTGGCGCCGAGGTGATGCGCGGGCAGCTGCGGCACCTGATCGAGATGTCCGAACACAGCGGGGTGACCCTGCAGGTGATGCCGTTCGCCTTCGGCGGCCACGCCGGGGAGAGCGGCGCTTTCACCATGCTGCGGTTCCCCGAGCCCGACCTCCCCGACGTCGTCTACCTGGAGCAGCTCACCAGCGCGCTCTACGTCGACAAACCGGAGGAGGTGGCCCAGTACCAGCGGGTCATGGACCGGCTGCACGCCGACAGCCTGACTCCGGGCGAGAGCCGCCTCCTGCTGGACGAGATCCTCCGGACCTCCTGAACCGCCGCCTACGATGAGCGGCCTCCAGGAGCCGACCGAACCCAGGCGCCCGCCCGGCGCCGCAGCCTCCGGATTTGGGGAAGGCATGTCCTACTTCGCAGACTTGGCGCAGCAGTACATCGACGGTGAGTGGAGGCCGGGCACGGGTTCCTGGGACATCATCGACTTCAACCCCTATGACGGGGTGAAACTCGCGGCCATCACCGTCGCCACCGCCGGAGAGGTCGACCAGGCGTACCGGGCCGCCGAGCGCGCCCAGCCGGCCTGGGCCAGGACCAACCCCTACGACCGGCGGCTGGTGTTGGAGCGCGCCATCCGCGTCATCGAGGAGCGCGAGGAGCAGTTCGCCGAGCTCATCATCGCCGAACTGGGCGGCACCCGCTTCAAGGCGGCCTTCGAACTCCGGCAGGCCAGGGAGTTCCTGCGGGAGGCGATGGGGCTGGCGGTCCGGCCCCAGGGACGGATCCTGCCGTCCCCGGTCGACGGCAAGGAGAACCGCCTCTACCGGCTGCCGGCCGGGGTGGTGGGCGTCATCAGCCCCTTCAACTCGCCTTTCCTGCTCTCCCTCAAGCCGGTCGCCGCGGCGCTCGCGCTCGGCAACGCGGTGGTCCTGAAGCCGCACCAGAACACCCCGGTGGTCGGCGGCGGCCTGGTGGCCAGGGTGCTGGAGGAGGCCGGACTGCCGGCCGGTCTGCTGAACGTCGTGGTCACCGACATCGCGGAGATAGGCGACGCGCTCATCGAGCACCCGGTGCCCAGCGTCATCTCCTTCGCCGGCTCGGACACGGTCGGCCGGCACGTCGCCGGCGTCGCGGCGGCCAACTTCAAACGCTGCCTGCTCGCGATGAGCGGCAGCAGCGCGCTGATCGTGCTGGACGACGCCGACATCGACTACGCCGTCGACGCCGCGGTCTTCAGCCGCTTCGTACACCAGGGGCAGGTGTGCGTGGCCGCCAACCGGGTGCTGGTTGACCGGTCGGTGGCGGCGGAGTTCACCGAGAAGTTCGTGGCCCGGGTCAAGTCGCTGAAGGTCGGCGACCCGGCGGACCCCACCACGCACATCGGACCGCTGATCAACGCCTCGCGAGTGGAGTCCCTCAAGGCCTGGGTAGACCGGATGGTGGCCGCCGGCGCCACCGCGCTGCTGCGCGGCGAGGCCCAGGGCAACCTGGTCGAACCGACGGTCCTCACCGACCTGCCGCCGGACTCGGAGGCGCTGACCCGGGAGACCTACGGCCCGGTGGTGGTCCTGCTGCCCTTCGACGGCGAGGAGGAGGCGATCCGGATCGCGAACGCCACCCCCTACGGGCTGAGCGGGGCGGTGCACACCGCGGACATCGAGCGGGGGGTGCGGGTCGCGCGCCGGATCGAGACGGGTGTGATCCACATCAACGACAGCACGGTGCAGGACGAGCCGATGGCCCCCTTCGGCGGTGAGAAGAGGTCCGGGATGGGGCGGCTGAACGTCGACTCCATGGTCGAGGCCTTCACCACCCAGAAGTGGATCGCCATCCAGCACGGCCGCAGCGTCTTCCCGTTCTGACGCGGCGTGTCCCGACGCGCCGCCGCCGGGCGTCGACTCTCCCTGCGCGCTCCCGACGCGCTCCGCGCCTCCTGATCCGCCGGTGCGGAACCCGGTGGATCAGGCCGTGACCAGCCCCGACTTCAGGGCGCGGGTGAACCGGACCACCCGTTCGGCCTGCACCCGGGCGGCCTTCAGGGTGGTGTCGTCCACCGGCTTCTCACCCTGGGCGTCCACATGCGAAGTGCCGTACGGATTCCCGTCGGTGAACTTCGAGGGGTCGGTGTAGCCGGGCGAGACGATGATCCCGCCGAAGTGGTGGATGGTGGTGTAGAGGGCGAGCAGCGTGGACTCCTGGCCGCCGTGGAGCGTGGCGGAGGAGGTGAACCCGCTGTAGACCTTGTCGGCCAGCCGTCCCTCCGCCCACAGGCCGCCGAGGGTGTCGATGAACTGCTTCAGCTGCGCCGTCACATTGCCGTAGCGGGTGGGGGTGCCGAAGACGATGGCGTCCGCCCAGACGGTGTCCTCCGGGCTGGCCACCTCGATGTCCGCGGTGGCCTTGGCGTTGGCGGCCCACCGTGGATTGGAGTCGATCGCCGCCTGCGGCGCCAGCTCGGTGACCCGGCGCAGCCGGACCTGCGCGCCGGCCCGTTCCGCCGTGTCGGCGATCTCCTTGGCGACCACCGTGTTGGTGCCGGTCGAGGAGTAGTAGATGACGGCCACGTTCACCGAATCGCTCATGACAGACCTCCTTAGAGCCTCCACAATAAGGGCATAACGGATATCCGGCCTGTTGGTGGCCGGCTCGGCCGTATGGCAGGAACCGCGGCCGGGGCAGTGGCGTTGATAGCTTTGGACGGCTGTACGTTCTACGCCGTTTACCAGTGCCGGGCCCCGTCGAGCCTGTGCCCTCCACCCAGGAGCCTGTCTTCCGTGACCACCCTCGCCCTCGGCCCTCAGTGGCTGGACCCGGACTACCTGATCCAGACCTTCGGGCTGATCGGCATCCTGATCATCGTCTTCGCCGAGTCCGGGCTGCTCATCGGCTTCTTCCTGCCCGGGGACTCGCTGCTGTTCACCACCGGCCTGCTGGTCGCGACCGACCAGTACCTGCACTACCCGCTCTGGCTGGTGTGCACGCTGATCGTGGTCGCCGCCGTCCTGGGTGACCAGGCGGGGTACCTCTTCGGCCGGAAGGTCGGGCCCGCGCTGTTCCGGCGCCCGGACTCCAAGCTCTTCAAGCAGGAGAACGTCGAGAAGGCACACGAGTTCTTCGAGAAGCACGGCCCCAAGTCGCTGGTGCTCGCCCGCTTCGTGCCGATCGTGCGCACCTTCACACCGATCATCGCCGGCGTGAGCCGGATGAACTACCGCTCCTTCGTCGTCTTCAACTGCGTCGGCGGCCTGCTGTGGGGCGCCGGGGTCACCCTGCTGGGAGCGGCGCTCGGCCAGGTCGACTTCGTCCACGAGCACATCGAACTCATCCTGGTGGGCATCGTGCTGCTGTCGGTGGTGCCGATCCTGGTCGAGTACCTGCGGGCCCGCGGCAAGTCCGGGAAGGCGGCCTCGGCCGCCGACGGGGCCGAGCGGACCGACCCCCCGCCCCCTCCGAGCGGCGGCCGGCACGCCAGGCGCTGACCCCCCTCGCGCGCTCGGCGGGCGCGAACCCACGGCCGACGGACTATGAGTCCGTCGGCCTCCCTTTTCTTCACCGCGGCCGGCGGCGACCGGCGGCGGTTCTCAGAATCCGCGGGTCCGCTTCGCCGCGCGGCGGCTCAGCGCCTCCTCGTCGGAGGTGCCCGGCACCTTCAGGAAGAGCCTGGCGACCTCGCCGCCCAGGTTGACCCCGATGGCGATGGCCAGCGCCAGCGCCGCGGCCCTGGTCAGTGAGGTGACCCCGGCCTCCAGGTCGTTCTGGGCAAGGCCGAGCAGACCGAAGTAGGTGGCGCTACCGGGCAGCAGCGGCCCGATCGCCGCGGTGACGTAGGGAAGCGCCGAGGCGTAGCGGTACCGCGACATCAGCTGGCCGAAGAGGCCGACCAGCCCAGCCGCGATCGTCGTGGAGATCACCGGTGAGATCCCGCCGACATCGTGCAGCGCGCCGAAGGCGACCCAGGCGATCCCGCCGTTCAGGGTGGCGGCCAGCACGGTGTGACGTTCCTGCTGGAGCAGCACGCAGAACGACAGCGACAGCAGCATCGCCGCGAAGATCTGCACCCCGGGCCGCGAGATGTGGTGGACCACCTCGTCCGGACTGAGGTTGGCGTTGAGCTGCACCCCGGCGTACAGCACCGTCAGCACGCCGACCACGATCCCCACGATCAGGTAGCAGACCTCCATCAGCCGGGCGGAGGCGGTGATGTAGTAGCCGGTCAGACCGTCCTGGACGCCGGCGACCAGCGCCCGCCCGGGGATCAGCGCGTAGAGCCCACCGGTGATGACCGCCGAGGCCTGCACGCCCTGGCCCGCCAGGCTGAGTGTGACCCCTATCGCGGCGGGCGGCATCGCCGCGACCACGAACTGGTAGAACTCCGGAAGCCCGCGCCCCGAGGCCAGCCAGGCCAGCCGGTCGCCGAGCATCGCCCCCAGGGCCGCCGCGAAGAACACCACCCAGGCCAGCCCGGCCCGGATGTCCGCGCCGCTGGCCAGCAGGCTCGCCCCGCCGGCCAGCCCGCCGCTGGCCGCCGTCAGCGCCCAGCCGGAGTAGGGGTGGCGGTTGCGTCGGATCTCCGCCAGCCGCCGGTACGCCTCCTCCAGGGTCACCTCGACGTCCTCCGAGGTGATGTCGTCCACCAGCCGGTAGACGGCGGACAGCCGGGTGTAGTCGGTGCCCCGGCGGCGCACCGTCCGACTGGCCGTCACCGGGTCGTCGACCAGCGACGGCTGGTAGGAGACCGAGATCAGGGTGAAGGTGACGGTCGGTTCGCACCGGCCCAGCCCGTAGGCGTGGGCGAGGCCGAACATCGCGGCCTCCACGTCCTCGGCGCCCTCGCCGCCCGCCAGCAGCAGCTCCCCGATACGCAGGGTCAGGTCCAGCACCCGCGGGATGGCCGGGCCTATCTCGTCCTCAGGACGCTCCGCGCGCTCCGGGACGGGGCGCTCGCCCACCGGCATCCGGAGCATGGTGCGCATCCGGTCCTGCCAGGGCAGCTCTCGGGACGGCCGGAGCGCCGGTATGCCCCCCGGAGGCGTGAAGGAGGCGCTGAGGTTTCCGGTGTCCCGGTGTTCCTGTCCGGACGGGGTGGCGAAGGCGGAGCCCTCCGGCTCCTCGTCGGGGCCGGCGGCCACCCCGCTGGGTATGGCGAACTCCGAGGTCGGGTGCTCCTCCTCGGGGACCGGCGGCAGGGGTACGCCCAGCGGAGGGGTGAAGGCGCTGCGCGCCTCGTCCGACCGCGGCTTGCGGTCCTCGGGGTCGTCACCCGAGTCGTTGTTCCACTTGGGGTCGACGACCACTGCTTCCCGTCCCTCCTCGTCTGTCTCCGGGGTATCCACCCTGCTCCGAACCGGTTCCGGCGGCCACCGGTCTCCCGCCGCCCGCCCGACCGGCAGCGGTGCCAGTTGCCAGGATGCAGGATCGCCCGCGGGGTCCGACGAGCACCCCGCCCGCTGTCCGCGGGGAACGCCGACCGGTGCCCGGACGCACGGCGGGCGGGCACCGACCGGTGCCCGCCCGCCGTACCGCTGCTCGGGTTCCGCTCAGTGCGCGCCGCCCGCGGCCTCCAGCCGCTTGATGGAGGCCGCCACCTCCGCCTCGGCCTCGGCGCGGCCCACCCAGTTGGCCCCCTCCACCGACTTGCCGGGCTCCAGGTCCTTGTAGACCTCGAAGAAGTGCTGGATCTCCAGCCGGTCGAACTCCGACACGTGGTGGATGTCGCGCAGGTGCTCCACCCGCGGGTCGGAGGCCGGCACGCAGAGCAGCTTGTCGTCGCCCCCGGCCTCGTCGGTCATCCGGAACATGCCGATCGCCCGGCACTTGATCAGGCATCCGGGGAAGGTGGGCTCGTCCAGGATCACCAGCGCGTCCAGCGGGTCGCCGTCCTCACCCAGGGTGTTCTCGACGAAACCGTAGTCAGCGGGGTAACTGGTCGAGGTGAAGAGCCGACGGTCCAGACGGATGCGTCCGGTCTCGTGATCTACCTCGTACTTGTTCCGCGAACCCTTCGGGATCTCGATGGTGACGTCGAACTCCACGGGTGGCTCCTTCATGATCAACACATACTTCGGGTGATTAAGTGTCCCTCACGCGCGGGTGTGGTGGCGAAAGGGGTTGGTCCCATGCCGGAGACCGGATCGAGGTGGCCGGACTGGCTGATCGACCGCTGGCGGACGCTGCCCCCGTGGCGGTTGGCGGCCGCCTCCGCGCTGCTCGGCCTGGTGGTGGCGGTGGGCGCGGTGGCCGCGGCCGGCCCGTGGGACTCCGGTCAGCGTACGGCCGAACGCGCCCGCGCCCGGGCCGGGGAGACCAGGGGTGGCGAGCATCACGGTAGGCCGGATGGCGCGGGGGCCCGCGACCAGGATCCCACCGGCGGTCCGAGCGCGCCCGGCGACCTCCCGGGAGGCGGGGTACTGGCCGCGCTCGGCGCCGGCGGCCGCCCGGCGGACTCCCCGGGGGCGGTGCCGGCGCCCACCCGCGCGGGTCTGGCCGACGCGCTCACGCCGCTGCTGAAGGACCCCGCGCTGCCCGCCCTGACGGGCGCCTCCGTGGTGGACGTCGCCAGCGGCCGGCAGGTCTACGGCTCGAAGGCCGACACCCCGGCCGTACCCGCCTCCACGATCAAGATCGCCACCGTGGTGGCGGCGCTCGATGCACTCGGCCCGGACCACCGGCTGGAGACCAGGGTCGTCGCCGGCTCCGGGGCCCGCGAGATCGTGCTCGTCGGGGGAGGCGACCCGACGCTGACCGCACGCGCCCCGAAGAAGTCGGTGGCCGGCTTCCCGCCGCCGGCCAACCTGCGGAAACTCGCCGACGACACCGTCCGCGCCCTGGAACGCCGGGGCAGCCGGACGGTCAGGCTGGCCTACGACACCTCGCGCTACTCCGGCCCGACCCGGCACCCCATCGGCCCGAACGAGAACATCGCCCCGGTCAGCGCCTTGATGATCGACGAGGGGCGGATCGACGGTGGGAAGAGCGACAGCGGTCCCGCCGAGCGCTCCGCCGATCCGGCGGAGCACGCCGCGCAGACCTTCGCCGGACTGCTGCGCGACCGGGGGATCGAGGTGCGGGGAACCCCACGCGCCGGGACCGCCCGGAAGGGGGCCGAACGGCTCGCCACCGCCCGCTCCATGCCGCTGTCCGCGCTGGCCGAGCGGGCGCTGACGCACAGCGACAACGACATCGCCGAGGCGCTCGCCCGGGAGACCGCCGTGGCCGAGGGCCGACCGGCGAGCTTCGCCGGCGCCGGCAAGGCCGTGCGGGCGCGGTTGGCCGGGCTCGGCCTGCCGCTGTCCGGGGTGCGCCTGGCCGACGGCAGCGGCCTCGACCGGCGGGACAAGGCCTCCGCTGCCTTCCTGGCGCAGCTGCTGGTACGGGCCTCCGACCCGGACCGCCCGCAGTTGCGGGCCGCCGTCACCGGCCTGCCGGTGGCGGGGTTCAGCGGCACCCTGCGCAGCCGTTACCGGGAGCCCTCGGCCGGCACCGGCATGGTTCGGGCCAAGACCGGCACGCTGACGGGGGTGAACACCCTCGCCGGAACGGTGGTCGACGCCGACGGCCGGCTGCTCGCCTTCGCGTTCATGGCCAACGGCACGACGGACCCGCAGCAGGCCCAGGCGGCCCTGGACCGGCTGGCGTCCGCGACGGCCAACTGCGGTTGCCGGTGAGCTCCACCGGTGGGCCCCGCCGGGCGACCTCCGATGCGCCGCCGCAGGTTTCTCCCACCCGGAGTCCCGGAGACGTAACGTGAAACCATGACGAGCATCGGTGGCATGGAGCTGGTGGACTGGAACCTCGCCGTCGCGACGGCGACCCGGTTGGTGAAGTCCGGTCCTGAGGTCAGTCGTGACGAGGCCCGGGCCGTCGTCGCCGAACTGCGCAGGCACGCCCAGGCCGCCGAGGAGCATGTGCGCTCCTTCACCCGGATGGCGGAGGGCGGCGCCGCCCAGCGGGACACCCCGGTGCTGGTGGTGGACCGGGCCGGCTGGATCCGCGCGAACGTCGCCGGGTTCAGAGAAGTGCTCAAGCCGCTGTTGGAGAAGATGCGGCAGCGGCGCGGCGCCGGGCCCGGCGGGATGGTGCTCGGCGCGGTCGGCGGCAAGGTCACCGGTGTCGAGGTGGGCATGCTGCTGTCCTTCCTCGCCTCCCGGGTGCTGGGCCAGTACGAGACCTTCGCCCCGGCGAGCCGGGACCTGCCCTCCGGCGACGGCGGGGGCGGCCGGCTGCTGCTCGTCGCGCCGAACATCGTGCACGTCGAACGGGAACTGGACGTCGACCCCCACGACTTCCGGCTCTGGGTCTGCCTGCACGAGGAGACCCACCGCACCCAGTTCACCGCCGTGCCGTGGCTGCGGGACCACATCGAGGGCGAGATCCAGAGCTTCCTGGCGGAGACCGAGGTCGATCCCGGGACGCTTCTGGAGCGGCTCCGGGAGGCGGTGCAGTCCCTCGCCGGCGGGAGGTCCGGGGAGGACCCGGCCGAGGGGGAGGGCGGTCGCGGCCTGATCGAGGTGGTCCAGACCGCCGAGCAGCGGGAGATCCTGGGCCGGCTCACGGCCGTGATGTCACTGCTGGAGGGCCATGCCGACTACGTCATGGACGGCGTGGGCCCTCAGGTGGTGCCCTCCGTCGCGGAGATCCGCGAGAAGTTCCAGAAGCGGCGGGCCAGCGGGGCGGGCCGGCTCGACCAGGCGCTGCGCAGGCTTCTCGGGCTGGACGCCAAGCTCCGGCAGTACCGGGACGGTGAGCGTTTCGTGCGGGCGGTCGTCGAGGAGGTCGGTATGGAAGGGTTCAACCGGGTGTGGACCTCGCCCAACACCCTCCCGACCAAGGCGGAGATCACCAAACCGGCGGACTGGGTCGCGCGAGTGCACCGGAGGGCCGAGTCGTGAAACAGCGGAGCGCTGTGCGGACTGAGCCCCCTCAATCACCCGTCCGAGGGACGCTATGACGCGGGATAGGCGTGCGATGCTCGGGTAACGGCTCTTCTCTGTCACCATACCCGTACTCATTGTGACGAAAATCCCGTGGCCGAACCCTGTGCCGGACCGGCGACGGAAACCGTGACGGAAGGCCGCACGGCCCCGAGACACCCACCGAACCAGGGAGGGAACCGGAAATGGGTCCCCATCCAGCGGTCGCGGCGATACGCCTGGCGGTCCGCCGCGTACTCCACGACATCCTCCGCGACGCCTCGACCGAGCCCGCGCCGCCCGCCGGCGCCGGGCCCGCCGTCCCGCCCACCGACCCGCCGTCCGCCGACACCGCCCCCCTCGGCCCGTCCGCCGAGCCCGCCGCCCGGCACCGCGTCGCCGCGCCGCGGCCCACCCATCCCGGGGCGCCGCTCCCGCCCCTGGTGCTCGTCGCCTGCAGCGGCGGGGCGGACTCCATGGCGCTCGCCTCCGCCCTCGCCTTCGAGGCCCCCAGGCTCGGCTTCCGCGCCGGCGGGGTCACCGTCGACCACGGACTGCAGTCCGGCTCCGACCGGCGCGCCACCGAAGTCGCCAACCGCCTGCGGGAACTCCGGCTGGACCCGGTGGAGACCGTCACCGTCGCGGTGGGCAGGTCGGGCGGGCCGGAAGCCGCGGCCCGGGACGCCCGCTACGCCGCGCTGGACGCCGCCGCCGAGCGGCACGGCGCCGCCGCCGTACTCCTCGGCCACACCCGGGACGACCAGGCGGAGACCGTGCTCCTCGGGCTGGCCCGCGGCTCCGGCACCCGCTCGCTCTCCGGTATGGCGGCCGTCTCCGGCACCGGTGGCCGCTACCGCCGCCCCTTCCTGCTGCTGGACCGGCAGACCGCTCGGAAGGCCTGCCTCGTCCAGTCGCTCCCGGTCTGGGACGATCCGCACAACTGCGATCCGGCCTACACCCGCTCCCGGCTCCGCCACGAGGGCCTTCCCGCGCTGGAGAAGGCGCTCGGCAAGGGGGTCATCGAGGCGCTCGCCCGGACCGCCCAGCTCTCCCGGGACGACGCCGACGCCCTGGACAGCTGGGCCGGCGAGGCTGAGCGGCGGGTCCGCGCCGCGAGCGACCCGGCCGAGCCGGGCAGCCTGGACATCGGGCTGCTCAGCCCGCTGCCGCCGGCCGTCCGCCGCCGGGTCCTCCGCCGGGCGGCGGTGACCGCGGGCTCCCCGCCGGGTTCGCTCTTCGCCAGACACATCGTGGAAGTCGACCGGTTGATCACCGACTGGCACGGGCAGGGGGTGATCAATCTGCCCGGCCGCGTCGAGGCCCGGAGGCGGTGTGGCAGTCTGGTCATCCGACGGCGCGACGAGGCCGCCGCCGAGCACTGAGCCGAACGTCGGTCCAGCCGGGCCGGTACCCCCGGTGTTCGGGCCGAATCAACCGAGAGTGACACGGGTGGACGAGAAGGACATGGGTGCCGACCTGGAGTCGGTGCTCATCACCAAGGAAGAGATCGACGCGAAGCTGGCCGAGCTGGCGGCGAAGATCGACGCGGAGTACGCGGGCCGGGAGCTACTCATCGTCGGTGTCCTCAAGGGCGCGGTGATGGTGATGGCGGATCTGGCGAGGGCGCTGTCCACCCCCGTCACCATGGACTGGATGGCGGTCTCCTCCTACGGAGCCGGCACCAAGTCCTCCGGGGTGGTGCGGATCCTCAAGGACCTGGACACCGACATCGCCGGGCGGGACGTGCTGATCGTCGAGGACATCATCGACTCCGGGCTCACCCTCTCCTGGCTGCTGTCCAACCTGAGCTCCCGCGGGCCGGCCTCGCTCAACGTCTGCACCCTGCTGCGGAAGCCGGACGCCGCGAAGGTCGCCATCGACGTGAAGTACGTCGGTTTCGACATCCCCAGCGAGTTCGTGGTCGGCTATGGCCTGGACTACGCGGAGCGGTACCGGAACCTGCCGTTCGTCGGGACGCTGGCGCCGCACGTCTACGGCGGCTGACCGGGAACCCGGGGCCGGTTCCCGGCGTTGACAGGGGAGGCGGGTTGAGCGCGATCCCGGGCAGCGCCGGGGGACAATGCTGATGTACCGTCCGTAGGTCAGTCTTCAACAGGTCGAGTAATTCACCGTACGCACGGACGGTCACCCGCAGAGTGACCGTCGGTGCCTCACTGTGGCAGGAGGGACGGGGCGCACGCGCCCCGTATGGATGGACGTGAAGCGCTACTTCCGTGGGCCGGTCATGTGGATCGTGCTGGCCGTCCTCGCCGTGGTCGTGTTGATGCAGGTCGTCGGGTCGTCCGGCGGCTACAAGACGGTGGACACCGGCCAGGTCGTCAAGGCGATCTCCGAGAACAAGGTCAAGTCCGCCGAGCTCACCACCGGCGACGAGAACAAGATCAAGGTCGAGCTCAAGAGCGGCGAGAAGATCGAGGGCAGCAGCAAGCTGCAGGCGAGCTACATCGGCGACCAGGGCAGCGGCCTCGCCAAGGACCTCCAGGCCAAGGTCAACGACAAGAGCAAGAGCACCCTGCCGGACGGTTACACCGTTTCGCCGCAGAAGCAGAGTCCGCTGGTCGGGATGCTGATCACGATCCTGCCCTTCATCCTCATCGTGGTCATCTTCCTCTTCCTGATGAACCAGATGCAGGGCGGCGGCTCCCGGGTCATGAACTTCGGGAAGTCCAAGGCGAAGCTGATCACCAAGGACACCCCGAAGACAACCTTCGTCGACGTGGCCGGCGCGGACGAGGCCGTCGAGGAGCTCGAGGAGATCAAGGAGTTCCTCCAGGAGCCGGCGAAGTTCCAGGCCGTCGGAGCCAAGATCCCCAAGGGCGTGCTGCTCTACGGTCCTCCCGGTACCGGCAAGACCCTGCTGGCCCGGGCGGTGGCCGGCGAGGCGGGCGTTCCGTTCTACTCGATCTCCGGCTCCGACTTCGTCGAGATGTTCGTCGGTGTCGGCGCCTCCCGGGTCCGCGACCTGTTCGAGCAGGCCAAGCAGAACGCTCCGGCGATCGTCTTCGTCGACGAGATCGACGCGGTCGGCCGGCACCGCGGCGCGGGTATGGGCGGCGGCCACGACGAGCGTGAGCAGACGCTGAACCAGCTCCTCGTCGAGATGGACGGCTTCGACGTCAAGGGCGGGGTCATCCTGATCGCCGCCACCAACCGGCCGGACATCCTCGACCCCGCGCTGCTGCGCCCGGGCCGCTTCGACCGGCAGATCGCCGTCGAGCGCCCCGACATGCAGGGCCGGCTGGAGATCCTCAAGGTGCACCAGAAGGGCAAGCCGGTCGCGCCCGACGTCGACCTCGGCGCGGTGGCCCGGCGTACCCCCGGCTTCACCGGAGCCGACCTCAGCAACGTCCTCAACGAGGCGGCGCTGCTCACCGCCCGTGCCAACCAGAAGCTGATCGACAACAACTTCCTGGACGAGGCGATCGACCGGGTCGTCGCCGGACCGCAGAAGCGGACCCGGATCATGAGCGACAAGGAGAAGAAGATCACCGCGTACCACGAGGGCGGACACGCCCTGGTCGCGGCGGCCTCTCCGAACAGCGACCCGGTGCACAAGATCACGATCCTGTCCCGTGGACGCGCGCTGGGCTACACCATGGTGCTGCCCGAGGAGGACAAGTACTCCACCACCCGGAACGAGATGCTCGACCAGCTGGCCTACATGCTGGGTGGCCGGGCGGCCGAGGAACTGGTCTTCCACGACCCCACGACTGGTGCGGCGAACGACATCGAGAAGGCGACCGCCACGGCGCGCGCGATGGTCACCCAGTACGGCATGACCGAGCGGCTCGGGGCGATCAAGTTCGGCTCCGAGAACGCCGAGCCGTTCCTGGGGCGTGACATGGGCCACCAGCGCGACTACTCGGAGGAGATCGCCGCGCTGGTCGACGAGGAGGTCAAGAAGCTCATCGAGACGGCGCACAACGAGGCCTGGGAGATCCTCGTCGAGAACCGCGACGTCCTCGACAACCTCGTGCTGGCGCTGCTGGAGAAGGAGACGCTCAACAAGGAGCAGATCGCCGAGATCTTCGCCACCATCGTTAAGCGCCCGGCCCGCCCCGCCTGGACGGGCTCCTCCCGGCGCACCCCCTCCACGCGTCCCCCCGTGCTCTCCCCCCGGGAGCTGACGATGGCCAACGGCGCGAGCACCACTCCGACCGTGCAGATGGAGAAGGAGGAGCGCCCCGAGGAGACGGACACCTCGGAGGGCTGAGCCGGGCCGCGATCCCGGCACCCGGAATGAGCGCCGCGTTCCCACGGGTTCTAATCTGTGGGAACGCGGCTTTGCGCCGTCTGGAAGCAAGAGGATCGAGGCACAGATGACCGACCGGGTGACGCTGGAGTCCGAGGCCACCGTCGGCCAGTTCGATGAGAAGCGCGCCGAGAACGCGGTGCGCGAGCTGCTGATCGCGGTGGGTGAGGACCCCGATCGCGAGGGGCTGCTGGAGACGCCGGCCCGGGTGGCGAGGTCGTACAAGGAGCTGTTCGCCGGACTCTGGCAGCAGCCCGAGGACGTGCTGACCACGACCTTCGACATCGGCCACGACGAGATGGTGCTCGTCAAGGACATCGAGATCTACAGCACCTGCGAACACCACCTGGTGCCTTTCCGCGGTTCCGCGCACATCGGCTACATTCCGTCCGTGGACGGGAAGATCACCGGGCTGTCGAAGCTGGCCCGGCTGGTCGACGTGTACGCGCGCAGGCCGCAGGTGCAGGAGCGCCTCACCACCCAGATCGCGGATTCGATGATGAACATCCTGGAGCCGCGCGGGGTGATCGTCGTCCTCGAGTGCGAGCACATGTGCATGTCCATGCGCGGTATCCGCAAGCCCACCGCCAAGACCACCACCTCCGCGGTCCGCGGCCAGCTCCGCGACCCCGCGACCCGCTCCGAGGCGATGAGCCTGATACTGGCCCGCTGAGCACCGCGGCCGGTCGCGGTGGCCCGCCGTGCGGCGTCCGCGCTGCTCTCCGTCCGCCCCGCGGGCGCTTCCGCCCGCCGACCCGACGGCGACTGAGGGCAGCCCTTAGGGTGGAATCATGAGTACGTTGCGCGGTCGCGTCGCCGGCCTGCCGGAGTGGGACCGCTGTGCCGTGATGGGCGTGGTCAACGTCACACCCGACTCCTTCTCGGACGGCGGCCGGTGGTTCGACACGGGCAGCGCGATCAAGCACGGTCTCGAACTGGTCGCCCAGGGCGCCGATCTGATCGACGTCGGGGGCGAGTCCACCAGGCCGGGGGCGCCCCGGGTGGACGAGGCAGAGGAGGCGCGCCGGGTGCTGCCCGTGGTCCGCGGCCTGGTCTCCGAAGGGGTGACCGTCAGCGTGGACACCATGCGGGCGGCTATCGCCGAGCGCGCCCTGATCGACGGGGCGGCGCTGGTCAACGACGTGAGCGGAGGGCTGGCCGACCCCCGGATGGTACCGGTCGTGGCCGCGGCCGAGGCGCCGTTCGTGGTGATGCACTGGCGCGGTTTCAGCGAGGACATGAACAGCCGGGCGGTCTACTCCGATGTGGTCGGTGAGGTCGTCGACGAACTGCGGGAACGCATGGACGCGGTGGTGGCCGGCGGGGTCGCCGCCGAGCGGATCGTCGTCGATCCCGGGCTGGGCTTCGCCAAGGGGGCGGAGCACGATCTGGCCCTGCTGGCACATCTCGGTGAGTTGCGGAGCCTCGGCCGTCCGCTGCTCGTCGCCGCCTCCCGGAAGCGGTTCCTCGGCCGGGTGCTCACCGACGAGGGGGGCGGCGTGCCGCCGGCCCGCGAGCGGGACGCGGCCACCGCGGCTGTTTCTGCGCTGTCGGCGCGCGAGGGGGCCTGGGCCGTCCGGGTACACGAGGTGCGGGCGACGGCCGACGCGGTACGGGTGGCGCGGGCCGTCGAGGAGGCGGAGTGAGCGCGGCGGACACCGACCGGCAGCAGGTCGAGTCAGCCAACACCGCTTTCTACGAGGCACTGGAGCAGGGCGACTTCCAGAGCCTCTCGGAGCTGTGGCTGGACGGTGACGTCAGCTGTGTGCACCCCGGCTGGCCGGTGCTGCGCGGACACGGCGAGGTGCTCAGGTCGTACGCGCTGATCATGGCGAACACCGAGTACATCCAGTTCTTCCTCACCGATGTCGAGGTGTCCGTCGAGGGGCGCACCGCGCTGGTGACCTGCACCGAGAACATCCTCAGCGGCGCGCCGGCCGAGGAGGAGGGGACGCTGGGCCCGCTGGTCGGCCAGCTGGTGGTGGCGACCAACGTCTTCCGCAGGACCCCGGACGGCTGGAAGCTGTGGTCGCACCACGGCTCCCCGGTGCTCTCCGAGCTGGAGGAGGAGGACGAGGAACCGGGCTCCGACTCCGAGGTCGAGGGCCCGTAGAGCCGCGGACCCGACTGCGGGCCGGTTCTGCGGTGCGGGCCGGTTCTGCGATCCGCCGCACATCTTGTTCTATCGGGGCAGGACCGGGTAAGGGTGGGGGACGACAGGCGATGGTGCGGTGCTGACGCCGCGTTCAGCAAGGTCGGCCCGTCGCGGCGTTCGACAACGCGTTCCCCCGGCTACCTCCGGGAGGTGCCCGCGCCGCGTCGGCCGAGAGCCGCGGTAGGTCCGCGGGGTTCCGGCCGCCTTGCGACCACACGCACCGGATTCCGCCGCGCTGCGGCCGGCCATGCCGGATGCGGTATTAGCAAAGCTGTCATCGGCTGTCCATAGCCCCCTCGGGGGGCGCAGTAGTAGCCCGCGGGTAGATTCTCCTGCGCGGGATGCGCTGGTGCTGCCGGCTCGCGCCCGTGTGGACTTTCCGAAGGGTGCCGTACGACCCATGACCAGCAGGAGTGATGCGCGTGGACCGTGTCGCGCTGCGTGGCCTCCGGGCCCGCGGACACCACGGAGTCCTGCCCCAGGAGCGCGAGGAGGGGCAGACCTTCGTCGTCGACCTGGTGCTCTCCCTGGACACCCGGCCGGCGGCCGCCGACGACGACCTCACCAAGACCGTGCACTACGGCGTGGTGGCCGAGGAGGTCGAGGCCGTCGTACGGGGTGAGCCGGTCGACCTCATCGAGACGCTCGCGCAGCGGATCGCCGACCGGTGCCTGGAGCACGAGGCGGTCCAGGAGGTCGAGGTGGTCGTGCACAAGCCGGACGCGCCGATCACCGTGCCTTTCGACGATGTGACGATCACGATCAGCCGGAGCCGAGTATGACCACGAGTGACCCGACCGTGCAGCCGGTGCCCGCTTCCGTGGTGGAGCAGGTGGACGCGGCCGATTCGACACTGCAGAACCCGAAGTCGGCAGTGATCTCCCTCGGCAGCAACCTCGGTGAGCGACTGGAGACCATCCAGGGTGCGGTCGACGCGCTGGAGGACACCCCGGGGGTGCGGGTCAGAGCGGTCTCCCGGGTGTACGAGACGGAGCCGTGGGGGGTCGAGCCGGGCTCGCAGCCCTCCTACCTCAACGCGGTGGCACTGTTGCGGACCACGCTTCCGCCGGGCTCGCTGCTGGAGCGGGCCCAGGCGATCGAGGAGGCTTTCGAACGTGTCCGGGACGGCCGCTGGGGGCCCCGGACCCTCGACGTCGATATCGTGTCCTACCAGGATGTGGTCTCGGACGATCCGGGACTGACGCTTCCGCACCCGCGTGCCCACGAGCGCGCGTTCGTGCTGGCTCCCTGGCAGGACGTCGATCCGTCCGCCGAGGTGCCCGGGCACGGCCCGGTGGCCGAACTGCTGGACGGCGTGGGGCGGGAGGGCGTCAGCCCCAGGGACGATCTGGAACTGCGGCTTCCGGAGTAGCGGCGGCGGCCGTCCGGTCCGGACCGCGAGGTCCGCGCCGAGCGCCGGAACGGGCGCTACCAGCGGTACGAGATGAGGGGCGAACGGCTCGGTGAAGCAACTTCGGATCGGCGTGCTGGTCGGCACGTTCGTCGTCGCCGGTGTCCTTGCCTGGGCGGGCTCCCGGCTCTGGGACGCCTTCGGCACGCTGCCGCCGGTGCCCGTGGCCGCGCCCGTAGTGCTGGCGCTGATCGCCGCGATCCTGGTGGCCACCGCGCTCTCGCTGCGGTCCCGGCTGAAGGCCCAGCGGGAGCGGGAGTCCCGAGCCCGGGGCGTGGATCCGATGATGGCCGCCCGCGCGGTCGTCTTCGGCCAGGCGAGTGCCCTGGCGGCTGCCCTGGTCGCCGGTGTCTACGGCGGTGTCGGCGTCTTCCTGCTGACCGAGGCGCTGGGCCGGGGCACCAGGACGGAACAGGCGGTCTACGCCGGGTTCGCGGTGCTGGCGGGAGCCGCGGTGGTGGCGGCCGCGCTGTGGTTGGAACGCGTCTGCAAGCTGCCGGAGGACGACGAGCCGGAGCCGCCGGACGACGCCGGGGAGTAGCGTCCCGCCCGGTCCGGGCGGCCGCGGGGGCGGCGACCGGAAGGGGCGGTTCGGATACGCCGCGGGGCGGTCGGTCAGACGCTGCTGACGGACTCCAGCGCCACCGCCTCACGGGGTATCTCGTTGGCGTCGGCGTCGATGGAGCGGCGGAGCGCCTCGTGCAGGCGGGCGGGGGTGAGGACGCCGAGGAAGCGGGCGCCGTCGAGTACGGCTATCCAGCCGGCGTCGTGCTGGAGCATGGTGCTGAACGCCTGCTTCAGCGAGGAGCCGACCGGCAGCCAGGCCTCCATCCGGCGGGCGTGTCCGCGTACCGGGCCCTCCTCGGGCCGGCCGGCGGCCTCCGCGGAGAGCCAGCCGTGGAGGTGGCCCTGGTCGTCGAGGACCACCGCCCAGCGGGCGCCCTCACCGTCGAGCGCCGCGGCGGCCCGGCTCAGCGGGTCGTCGAGGTGGACCACCGGCGGCTGTTCGAGGTCCCCCGGCTCTATCGGTGTCACCGAGAGCCGCTTGAGGCCGCGGTCCGCGCCGACGAAGTCCGCGACGTAGGGGCTCGCGGGCGCGCCGAGGACGGTGCTGGGGGCGGCGAACTGCTCGATGGCGCCGTCCCCGTAGACCGCGATCCGGTCACCGAGCCGTACCGCCTCCTCGATGTCGTGGGTGACGAAGAGGATCGTCTTGCGCACCTGGGACTGGAGCTTGAGGAACTCGTTCTGCAGGTGTTCGCGCACCACCGGGTCGACCGCCCCGAACGGCTCGTCCAGCAGCAGTACCGGCGGGTCAGCGGCCAGCGCCCGGGCGACCCCGACGCGTTGCCGCTGGCCGCCCGAGAGCTGCTCCGGGTAGCGGTCGCCGAAGACCGCGGGGTCGAGGCCGACCAGATCGAGTAGCTCCGCGGCGCGCTCCCGGCTCTTCTTCCGCTGCCAGCCCAGCAGATGGGGCACGGTGGCGGTGTTCTCCAGCACCGTCTTGTGCGGGAAGAGGCCGACCTGCTGGATGACGTAGCCGATCCGGCGGCGCAGCCGCACGGGGTCGACGGTGGACACGTCCTCGCCCGCCAGGAGGATCCGGCCGCTGGTGGGTTCGGTGAGCCGGTTCACCATCTTCATCGTGGTCGTCTTGCCGCAGCCGGAGGGGCCGACGAGGGTGACCAGTTCCCCCTCGGTGACCTCGAAGGAGAGGTCCTTCACTACGGCCTCGCCGTCGGCGTAGCGCTTGGTGACGTGCTCGAAACGGATCATGACAGACCATTGTTGCGCGTTTTCCGGCCACTGTGGGCGAACAAACATAGGAAAACATGTTGTCGGATCGCGGTGATGCTCACAGATTGTCGTACCCGGAAGATAGGGTCGCCAGGCGGCTCAGCGACCCCGAGGGAGGTGTGCGCGCGTGAGCGCTGGGAGTTGCCTGCGGGCCAACGAATGGATCTGCGGGGAGTACGTCCGAACCCGTGCTCCGGAGTTGGTCGACGCCACCCGGCAGCATGTGGGGATCGCGCTGACCGCGGTGGCCATCGGGCTGCTGGTGGCCTTCCCGCTGGCGTTGCTCGCCAGGCGCCGGAGGCTCGCCGGCCCGGTCCTCGGACTCACCACGGTGCTCTACACCGTGCCCTCGCTCGCCATGTTCGCCCTGCTGATGCCGGTGTTCGGGGTGTCGGCCTCGGTGGTGGTCACCGGGCTGGTGCTCTACTCGCTGACCGTGCTGGTGCGCAACATCCTGGCGGGGCTGCAAGCCGTCCCCGAGGAGGCCAGGGAGGCGGCGCGCGGGATGGGGTACGGTCCCGGCCGGTTGCTGTTCGAGGTGGAGTTGCCGCTGGCGCTGCCCGCGCTCCTGGCCGGCCTGCGGATCGCCACCGTCTCGGCCATCTCGCTGACCACGGTCGGCGCCATCGTGGGCTACGGCGGCTTGGGCAACCTGATCTACGAGGGTATGGAGAGCTTCTTCAAGGCTCAGGTGCTGACCGCCTCACTGCTCTGCGTGCTGCTGGCGGTGGTGGCCGACGTCCTGCTGATCGCGGTGGAGCGGCTGCTGACGCCCTGGGCCCGCGCCGGCCGCGGCCGGCGCGCGGACTCCTCGCGCTCGGTGAAAGCGGTCTGATCAGATGGTCCCGAGAGGCCGGAGAGGTGACCGGTGGGGGTAATCGCGGAGGCCTGTGGCTGGCTGGCCACCGGGGCCAACTGGGCCGGTGAGAACGGGGTGGCGCACCGCCTCGGCGAGCACCTCTACCTCACGGCCGTGAGTCTCGCGCTGGCCTGCGCCATCGCGCTGCCGACCGCCGCCTACCTCGGCCATATCGGCCGGGGCGGGGCGCTGGCGGTCAATCTCTCCAACGCGGGCCGGGCGGTGCCGACCTTCGCCGTCCTGGTGCTGCTGACCCTCACCCCGCTGGCCGGACACGGCGATCTGCCGACGATCATCGCCCTGGTGCTGTTCGCGGTACCGCCGTTGCTGACCAACGCGTACGTGGGGGTGCGGGAGGCCGACCAGGACGTGGTCGAAGCGGCCCGCGGTATGGGCATGTCGGGACCGCAGCTGCTGTTCCGGGCCGAACTGCCGCTGGCCTTCGCGCTGATCATGACGGGCGTCCGGTCGGCGGGGGTGCAGGTGGTGGCCACCGCCACGCTCGCCGCGCTGCCCGGCGGCGGCGGCCTGGGCCGGATCATCACCGGCGGCTTCAACACGTACGACACCCCGCAGGTGGTGGCCGGTGCCCTGCTGGTCGCCGCCCTGGCCCTGCTCGTGGAAGCGCTGCTGGCGCTGGTGGAGCGGGTGTGCGACCCGATGCGGCGGCGCCCTCCGGCGGCTTCCGGAGCCCGGGGCAGCGGTGCCCCGGCCGAGGCCGGCCGGGTGTGACGCCCCTGGAACTGGATGGAGAAGAGTCGTGAAGAGCAGGACACGTACGGCGGCCGTGGCGGTCGCCGCCTCGATCGCGGCGGCCTCGCTGGCCGGATGCGGCGGCGACAGCCTGGAGGAGAAGGGCGGCGGATCCGCCGGTGACACCAAGGCCTCGCTGGTGATCGGTTCCGCCGGGTTCACCGAGTCGAAGCTCATGGCGGAGCTCTACTCGCAGGTGCTGCGGGACGCCGGATACGACACCTCGGTCAAGACGCTGAAGAACCGCGAACTCTACGAGCCGGCCCTGGAGAAAGGCGAGATCGACATCGTCCCGGAATACGCGGCGACGCTCGCGGAATTCCTCAACGGCAAGGAGAACGGGCCGAAGGCGGAGCCGGTCGCCTCCAGCGATGTGGAACAGACCGTCAAGGCCTTGCGGAAGCTGGCCGAACCGCGCGGACTGAAGGTTCTCGCGGCCGGTAGCGCCGTCGATCAGAACGCCTTCGCGGTGACCGAGGAATTCGCCCGGAAACACCACCTCAAGACGCTCACGGATCTCGGGAAGTCGAATCAGAAGATCCGGCTGGCGGCCGGCGACGAATGCGACATCCGCCCGTACTGCAGACCGGGGCTGGAGAAGACCTACGGCATCGACGTCACCGAGGTCGACATGAAGGGTGTCGGCACCACCACGGCCAAGCAGGCTGTCAAGGACGGCACCGACCAACTGGTGCTCACCACGACGACCGACGCCACCCTGGATGACTTCGGGCTGGTGCTGCTGGAGGACGACAAGAAACTCCAGAACGCCGACAACCTGCTGCCCGTGGTGAACGCGGCGGACGCCGGCAGCGACTCCATCGCCACCGCCCTCGATAAGGTCACCCAGACCCTCAGCACGGAAGATCTCGTCGAGCTGAACCGCAAGGTCGACGCGGAGCGCCAGAAACCGGCGGATGTGGTCGAGGAGTATCTGCGGAGCAAGGGGCTGCTGAAGAAGTAACCGCCAGGGAACGGATCGCCGGCAGCGCCCCACGGGCCGCGGAGTCACGGTAGATTTCTGGCCATGCCTCGTGGACGCCACCGCTTTTCCGAACCTCTGCACAGGCTCCTTCCCGCGATCACGGTCATCGGTGCGTCGGCCGCCTGTACCGCGGGGGTGTGGTTGACCGACGATCCGCTGACGGCCCGTCTGTGGGTGACCGCCGCCGCGGCGGTCACCATCGGCGGCGCCGTCGTCCTGCGGCTGCGGGAACGCGCGGCGGCGCGACAGGTCTCCAAACTGGAGAAGGCGCGCAAACGGGATGAATGGCGCACCGAGGAGCGTCTGGCGGAACTCGAAGCGGAGGTGGAGGAGTCCCGAGCGCTGAGCGCCGCCCTCGACGGCAAGCTCCGCGCCAAGCGCGGTGAACTCGGCCGGCTGCGCAACGAGCACGCAGCGCTGCTGCGCCGCTACGCGAACGCGGAGACCGAGCGGGCCACGGCGCTCGAGGGCCGCCGGCTGCTCGCCCTGGACGCGGCGGCGCCCACCAAGGCGCTGACCTCGTCCGTTGACGACCGGGCTGCGAACGGCGCTCCCACCCCGGTGGCATATCTGCGGGCCGCCGAGGCGCTCCGCGCGCTGGCCCGGAACGGCGCGCGGCAGCGGGCCCAGCGCAGTATCGAGGAGTCCGGCCGGCAGGAGCTGGCCCGCCAAGCCCCGGCCCGGCAGGAAGGGGCCGCACCGCTTCCCGCACAGGGCCTCCCGACGGCCCCGGGCGCGGTCCTGCCGTACCAGCACCCCGGACAGGCACCGCAGCCGGCCGGCTTCGACTACTTCGGCACTCAGAGCGGCGCCGACCTGCCCGACCAGTCCCGGGCCGAGGACGACCGGGCGGTGGAGGGTACGCCGCGGCGTCCGGAACTGGCCTCCGCGCCGGAGGATCTGGCGGACGTGGTCGGAGCCGAGGCCCTCGCCGAGCACGAGGCCGCGCGGCGGGCCCGGGGGGAGCGGATCGTCGGCCAGGTCATCGACCTGGCCGCGCACGACGAGGCCGAGGAGCTGGAACCGCGGCGGCAGGACCGCAGCAACCTCTCCTGAGCCGTCCGGCACCGGGCCGCTGGGTCACTTGTCGATGTCGCCGACCACGAAGAACAGCGACCCCAGGATCGACACCATGTCCGCCACCAGAGTGCCCGGCAGCAACTGGGCCAGCACCTGGACGTTGTTGAAGGACGCGGAGCGGAGCTTCAGCCGGTACGGCGTCTTCTCCCCCTTGGAGACCAGGTAGTAGCCGTTGAGCCCGAGCGGGTTCTCGGTCCAGGCGTAGGTGTGGCCCTCCGGGGCCTTGAGGACCTTGGGCAGCCGCTGGTTGATCGGCCCCGGCGGCAGCTCCGCCAGCCGGTCCAGACAGGCGTCCGCCAGCTCCAGGGCGTTCCAGGTCTGCCCCAGGAGGCACTCGAAGCGGGCCAGGCAGTCCCCCTCCTCCCGGGTGACGACCTCCAGCACGTCCTGGAGCTCCCCGTACGCCAGGTACGGCTCGTCCCGGCGCAGATCGAAGTCGACCCCCGAGGCCCGGGCGATCGGGCCGCTCACGCCGTAGGCGTGCACCGCCTCGGGGGACAGGACGCCCACCCCGCGCGTCCGGCCGCGGAAGATCTCGTTGCCGATCACCAGCCGGTCGTAGACGTCCATCCGGGAACGGACCTCGGCCACCGCGGAGCGGACCCTCCCCAGCCAGCCCGCCGGCAGGTCGTCCTTGAGCCCGCCGACCCGGTTGAACATGTAGTGCATCCGGCCCCCCGAGACCTCCTCCAGCACCGCCTGGAGCTCCTCACGCTCCCGGAAGGCGTGGAAGACCGGGGTGATGGCCCCCAGCTCCAGCGGATAGGAGCCGAGGAACATCAGATGGTTCAGGGCCCGGTTCAACTCGGCCAGCAGGGTGCGGGTCCACACCGCCCGCGGCGGCACCTCCATACCGAGCATCCGCTCCACCGCCAGCACCACGCCCAACTCGTTGGAGAAGGCGGACAGCCAGTCGTGGCGGTTGGCGAGCACCAGGATCTGCCGGTAGTCCCGGACCTCGAAGAGCTTCTCGGCGCCGCGGTGCATGTAGCCGACGATCGGTTCGGCCGAGGTGATCCGCTCGCCGTCCAGGGTGATTCGCAGCCTGAGCACCCCGTGCGTGGAGGGGTGCTGCGGGCCGATGTTGAGCACCATGTCGGTGCTCTCCGCCGCGCCGCCGATGCCGACCGTCGTCTCCGTCATGGGGACAGTCTCGCAGTGGTCGGGGCGCGCGGGCCGCGCGGTGCTGGGCGGTCGCCCGGGCGGTCAGAGCGGGCAGGGGAGGCCGACCGGGTGGAGCAGCCAACCGAAACCGCCGAGGCCGGCGGGCTCGGTGAGCTCGGCCGCCTCGCTCGCCGAGTTCAGCGCCCGGAGGTAGGCGGCCGGTTCGCTCCGGGCCAGCGAGAGAGGCGGGCGGGCGCCGCCGACGCCCAGCCGGTGCAGGGCCTCGCGTTGGGAGAGCAGGGTGCCGCCACAGGAGTCCAACGCCACATGCGCCGTGATGTCGCAGGAGCCGTCCGGGACCGGGGGCACCTCCCGGCCGGCGCGGAAGCCGGTCAGTGAACCGAACGGCGGGCGGGTGGAGCGCCGGTGTCCGTAGTCGACGGCCACCGCCAGCCCCCGGTCGAGGCAGCCCACGGCCCGCTCCCATGCTTCGTCCCGGGGCCTGCCGATCTCCGCCCGCCGCCCCGGCTCCGACAGCGGCCACCATCGGTCGAGCCAGTCGGCGTCCGGACGGGCGGGGCGGGGCCCCGGCCGCTCCCGGCCGTCGGGCGCCACCAGCACCAGTCGGGGCTCGCCGTCGGCGGCCACCTCGACGACGTCCACCGGTACGTTGTCCAGCCACTCGTTGGCGAAGAGCAGGCCGTGGACGCCCGCGGGCGGTTCGGTGAGCCACTCGATCCGAGGGTCGAGCCCCTCCGGCCGGGGACCGACCTCCACGGCACAGGCCCGCAGCCGGGCCAGCGGCTCCGGGGCGAGCCGGGCCAGCACACCGGTCAGCAGTTCCCCCCGCCCCGCGCCGAGGTCGACCATCGTGAGGGTGGCGGGGCTGCCCAGGGACCGGTCGACCCGGCCGAGGAGCTCGGCCACCGCGCCGGCGAAGAGCGGGGAGGCGTGGACGGAGGTGCGGAAGTGGTCGGCGGGCCGCTCCCGGAGGTAGAAGCCCCCCGGCTGGTAGAGCGCTCGCTCGGTGGCCTCCCGCCACCCCCGCCATCCGCCGGTGTCGCTCAACACGGCCCCCACGGTATCCACCTTGCGGAGTAGTCGCGGGGTGCAGGGATCGGTCCTCTGGTTGAGTCCGGCGGCGGCCCTCCGTGTTTACGCTGGGTGACGTGCAGCGCCTCTACGCCTTCCTCCGCCGTCACCCGACCGGGGTGGACAGCTTCTGGGCTGTCGTCCTGTTCGGGCTCTCGGTGCTCGCACAAGTCCACGAGAACGGCCTCATCGGCGGTCTCGTCGTCGGAGTGCTCTGCCTGACCGTGGCGCTCCGCCGCCGCGCCCCGGAGAAGATGCTGCTGCTGGTCGGGGCCGCCGGGGTGGCGCAGGTGGTGTTCGGGGTGGAGACCGGCGTCGCCGACTTCGCCATGCTGGTGCTCATCTACACGGCCGCCGCCAACGGGGCGCGCTGGGCCTCCCGCCTCGGGCTGGCCGGTGGCCTGGTGGCGCCGACCATTGCCGCCTTCCGCTGGCCCAGCGAGTACCAGACCGGGTGGACGACCGTCGTCGCCGCCTGCTTCATGACCGTGCCGTTCGCCCTCGCCTGGGTGCTGGGTGACTCGCTGCGCACCCGGCGGGCCTACTACGCGCAGCTGGAGGAGCGCGCCGCGCACCTGGAGAAGGAGCGGGAGACCCAGTCGAAGATCGCGGTGGCCGCCGAACGGGCGCGGATCGCCCGGGAGCTGCACGACGTCGTGGCACACAACGTCTCGGTGATGGTGGTGCAGGCCGACGGGGCCGCGTACGTCCTCGACGCCGCCCCGGACCAGGCCAAGCAGGCGCTGGAGACCATCTCCTGCACCGGTCGGCAGGCGCTCGCCGAGATGCGCCGGCTGCTCGGGGTGCTGCGCGCCGGGGAGGGTGGCGACTACGTGCCGCAGCCCGACGTGGAGCAGTTGGCGGACCTCATAGAGCAGGTGCGGGACACCGGTCTGCCGGTGGAGTACGAGGTGCGGGGCCGGCCGCGCCCGCTGCCCAGCGGGGTGGAGCTCACCGCCTACCGGATAGTGCAGGAGGCACTCACCAACACCCGCAAGCACGGTGGGCCGCGGGTGGCGGCCACCGTCCGGCTGACCTATGGCGACCAGGAGCTCAACCTGCTGGTGGAGGACGACGGGCTGGGCGCGCAACGGGAGCTGTACGCCGACAGCGGCGCGGACGGTCTGGGCCACGGGCTGATCGGTATGCGCGAGCGGGTGGGCATGGTCGGCGGCAGCCTGGACGCCGGCCCCCGGGCCGGGGGCGGCTTCCGGATCAGCGCGGTGCTGCCGCTCGCCGCCACCGGGTGACGGTCGGGCCGGGCTCCGAGGCGCGCGCTCGTCCCGGGCCGCGGAGCGATGGCCCCCGGTGTGGCGCGCTCCGACCGTGGGGCCGCGGTCCGCCTGCCGCCGCGTCGGAAGTTTGGAACGCCGGTCCGGGAGCACTCATACGGGGCCGAAATCGGCGGGTCCGTCGCGAGGCCGCTTCGAGGAGGGACTTCCCATGGGAGAGAGCACCAAGGAACGGGCTCGGGCGGCCGAGCTGCCGGACGGCGACGTGATCGGGGTGCTGCTGAAGCAGCACGCTCGTATCCGAGAGCTGATGCAGGAGGTGAAGACGACCTCCGGCGAGCACAAGAAGCACGCCTTCGACGAACTCCGGGCCCTGCTGGCGGTGCACGAGACGGGCGAGGAGATGGTGCTCCGTCCGGTGTCGAAGAAGACGGCCGGCACCGAGGTGGCCGACGCGCGCAACCACGAGGAAGACGAGGCCAACCACGTGCTGGTCGGTCTGGAGAAGATGGACACGTCGACCGCGGACTTCGACGAGAAGTTCGCCTCCTTCGAGTCCTCGGTGCTGGAGCACGCCGAGAAGGAGGAGACGAAGGAGTTCCCCTCCGTGCTCGCCGAGCGTTCGGAGGAGGAACGCCAGAAGATGGGCGCCCGGCTGCTCCGGGCGGAGAAGCTGGCGCCGACGCACCCGCACCCCGGGGCGGCCGGGTCGCCGGCGAAGCAGTGGAGCGTGGGCCCGTTCGCCGGGATCGTGGACAAGGTGCGGGACGCCGTCGGCCGGAAGGGCTGAGCAGAGCGCCTCGTCCCCCGGCGCTTCGGAGCGGAGGGCCGCCCGCGGGAGGGTCTGGCACCGGTGTGTCCAGGCCCTCCGGAAGCGGGCCGCCCGACGGGACCGCCCCTTAGGCTGGCCGTATGACGGACGTCCTGCCCGGCCCCTCGGGAACACCGACCAGAGTCATGCTCGTCGACGACCAGGTGCTGCTGCGCACCGGGTTCCGGATGGTGCTGCAGGCGCAGCCGGACATGGAGGTGGTCGCCGAGGCGGGGGACGGCGCACAGGCGCTGGAGACGCTGCGTTCGACGCAGGTGGACGTCGTGCTGATGGACGTCCGGATGCCCAGGCTGGACGGGGTGGAGGCGACCCGCCGGATATGCGGTCGGGAGGACGCCCCCCGGGTGCTCATCCTGACCACCTTCGACCTGGACGAGTACGCGTTCTCGGCGCTCCGGGCCGGCGCCTCCGGATTCCTGCTCAAGGACGTGCCGCCGGAGGAGCTGCTGTCGGCCATCCGCGCGGTGCACAGCGGTGACGCGGTGGTCGCGCCGAGCACCACCCGGCGGCTGCTGGACCGCTTCACCCCGATGCTGCCGAACAGCGGCGAGGAGGAGGAGCGGAAGGGCAGGCTCGGCCGGTTGACCGACCGGGAGCGAGAGGTGATGACGCTGGTCGCCCGGGGGCTGTCGAACAGCGAGATCGCCGCTCGGCTGGTGCTCTCCGAAGCCACCGTCAAGACGCATGTGGGCCGGATACTGGGGAAGCTCGAACTACGCGACCGGGTACAGGCGGTGGTGCTCGCCTACGAGACCGGGCTGGTGCGGGCGGGCTCCTGATCAGAGCCGGGCGAGCAGTCCGCGCACCGCCTGTTCGACATCCTGCGGTGTCCAGGCCAGGCCGGGTTCGCCGACGGTCACCTCCGTCATGGACACCCCGGGCACGCCCGGCTCCCGCCACCTGCGGAACAGCGTGTCGCCGGTCTCCTCAGCCAGCACCACCCCGGCCCAGGTGAGCCGTCCCGCCCCGAACGGGAGCCAGACCTGGAACTGGTGGGTGTGCGGCTGCCCCGGGTGCACCCGGAACCACGGAACGGACCCGGCAGCGGCGAACGCCCTCTCCAGCGCGGCGGCCACCACCCGGGCGTGTGCCACGTACTCGCCGAGCCGCGGCAGCTGCCGGTCGAGGCCCACCAGCGCCGCCAGGGCGGCCGGCCACTGCTGGAAGACCTTCCCCCCGTACCGGTGGCGCCACGCCCTGGCCTCCTCGACCAGGCTCTCCGGCCCGGCCAGCGCGGCACCGGAGAGGCCGTCCAGGGACTTGTAGAAGGAGACGTAGACGCTGTCCGCGAGCTGGGCGATCTCCGGCAGCGTCCGTCCGAGGTGGCTGGTGCACTCCCAGAGCCGGGCCCCGTCGAAGTGCACCACCGCCTCGCGCTCCCGGGCGGCGGCGACCACCGCCGTCAACTCGTCCCAGGAGGGCAGCAGGAACCCCGCCTCCCGCAGCGGGAGCTCCAGCATCAGCGTGCCGAACGGCTCGCCCAGCTCGGCCACCTCATCGGCGTTCGGCGGTCGTGGATCGGTGGTCGGGTGGACGGTCCGCAGACCGCTCACCGCCGAGAGCGCGCCGCCCTCCCACAGCTCGGGGTGGGAGAGCGGATGGAGGGCGACGGTCCGGTTGCCGGTGCGCCCCGCCCAGCAGCGGAGCGCGATCTGCTGGGCCATGGTGCCGGTGGGGAAGAACGCGGCGGCCTCCATACCGAGCAGCTCGGCGACCCGTCGCTCCAACTCACCGACGACCCCGTCGCCGTAGACGTCCGTGCCCTCGGCCAGGTCGTAGCTGGCGGGCGCCTGCCTCGCCAACCGCTCCAGCCGCTGCCCGATCGTCTCCAGCCCGGGGGCGCTCCCCAGCATCCGGCGGGAGCCGCGCCAGGCCGTGAGTCTGCGTTCTGTGGACACTTCCGTCTGCTCATCCATGGGGCCGCTCTCCTGCCGGCAGTAGGGTCGCCGCAGGAGTTTTCCACAGTGGTGGACGCGGAGGCGGGCCTTTTCTTCGGGGCGTGGGGCGCCCGCGTAGCATGGCGGGAGACGTCCGGTACCCCATCGCGGACTGGAACGGAAGGCCGGCCTTTTCGTGAATCCACCCTCCAACCCGCCCGAGCACCGTCCGGCGCGGCTCAGCGTCGGTGTCGTCGGCGCGGGCCGGGTCGGCCCCGCGCTGGCCCGCTCACTCCAACTGGCCGGTCACCGGCCGGTCGCCGTCTCGGGCGTCTCGGACGCCTCGGTGCGCAGGGCCGCCGCCCTCCTCCCGGACGTGCCGCTTCTCCCGCCGGCCGAGGTGCTGGCCCGGGCCGAGTTGGTGCTGCTGACCGTGCCCGACGACGCGCTGCCCGCCCTGGTGGAAGGGCTCGCCGAGACCGGCGCGGTCCGCCCCGGGCAGCTGCTGGTGCACACCTCCGGGCGGTACGGCACGGCGGTGCTCGACCCGGCCCGCCGGGCCGGCGCGCTGCCGCTGGCCCTGCATCCGGCGATGACCTTCACCGGCACCCCGGTGGACGTGGAGCGGCTGGCCGGCTGCTCGTTCGGCGTCACCGCGCCCGAGGAGCTGCGACTGGCTGCGGAGGCCCTGGTCATCGAGATGGGCGGGGAACCGGAGTGGATCGCGGAGGCCGCCCGTCCGCTCTACCACGCGGCCCTGGCGATCGGCGCCAACCACCTGGTCACCCTGGTCGCGCAGTCCATGGAACTGCTCAGCACCGCGGGCGTGGCCGCCCCCGAGCGGATGCTGGGCCCGCTGCTCGGCGCCGCGCTGGACAACGCGCTGCGCTCCGGGGACGCGGCCCTCACCGGACCGGTGGCGCGCGGCGACGCGGGCACCGTCGCCGCCCACGTCGGCGAGTTGCGGAGGCACGCCCCGCAGGCGGTCGCGGGATACCTGGCGATGGCCCGGACCACCGCCGACCGGGCGCTCGCCCACGGCGTGCTCAAGCCCGAGCTGGCGGAGGACCTGCTGGGTGTTCTCTCCCACGAGGCGGGTGACCTGTGATGCCGCAGCTGATACGCACCGGGGCCGAGCTGCGGTCCCTGCCGGTCGCGCCGTCCGGGCGGCGCGCGGTGGTGATGACCATGGGCGCCCTGCACGAGGGGCACGCCCGGTTGGTCTGCGCGGCCCGCGAAAAGGTGGGCCCGCGGGGGCAGGTGGTCGTCACCGTCTTCGTCAACCCGCTGCAGTTCGGGGCCGGCGAGGACCTCGACCGCTACCCGCGCACCCTCCAGGCCGATCTGGAGCTGGCCCTGGAGTGCGGGGCGGACGCGGTGTTCGCCCCCTCCGTGGAGGAGGTCTACCCGGGCGGCGAACCGCAGGTGCGGATCTCCGCCGGGCCGCTGGGCGAGCGGCTCGAAGGCGCCGTCCGCCCGGGCCACTTCGACGGGATGCTCACGGTGGTCGCCAAACTCCTCCACCTCACCGCCCCGGACCTGGCCCTCTACGGTCAGAAGGACGCCCAGCAGCTCGCCCTGATCAGCAGGATGGCGCGGGACCTGAACTTCCCCGTGGAGATCGTCGCGGTGCCCACCGTCCGGGAGGAGGACGGACTGGCCCTGTCGAGCCGGAACCGCTACCTCTCGCCCGCGGACCGGAAGACCGCGCTCGCGCTCTCCACCGCGCTGGCGGTCGGGCGGTCCGCGAGCGGTGCCGGTCCGGAGGCCGTGCGGAGCGCCGCCCGGGCCGAGCTGGACCGGGCCGCCGAACTGGAGCCGCCGCTGGTGCTGGACTACCTGGCGCTGGTGGATCCCCGGGACTTCATCGAGGTGGGCCCGGACTTCAGCGGTGAGGCGGTACTGGCGGTGGCGGCCAGGGTCGGCGCCACCCGCCTGATCGACAACCTGCCGATCAGCTTCGGAGCGGGCCGATGAACACCGGCGTCGGCATACCGCTGCCGGCCGCCGCTCCGGGGTGGTCCGTCGAGGCCGACGTGGTCGTGGTCGGCTCCGGCGTCGCAGGACTCACCGCCGCGCTCCGCTGCGCCACCGCCGGTCTGCGGACCGTCGTCGTCACCAAAGCGCGGCTGGACGACGGCTCCACCCGTTGGGCGCAGGGCGGGATAGCCGCGGCGCTCGGCGCGGGCGACACCCCCGAGCAGCACTGCGAGGACACCCTGGTGGCCGGTGCCGGGCTCTGCGACACCGCGGCGGTGCGCACCCTGGTCGGCGAGGGGCCGGACGCGGTGCGCCGGCTGATCGAGACCGGTGCGCGGTTCGACCGGGACACGGCCAGCGGCCGGCTGCTGCTGACCCGGGAGGGCGGCCACCACCGCCGCCGGATCGCGCACGCCGGCGGCGACGCGACCGGTGCCGAGATCTCCCGGGCACTGGTCGAGGCGGTGCGGCGGGCCGGGATCGAGACCGTGGAGAACGCCCTGGTCCTGGATCTGCTCAAGGACGCCGCGGGCCGGGCGGCCGGGGTCACCCTGCACGTCATGGGGGAGGGACGGCGGGACGGCGTCGGCGCGGTACGGGCCCGGTCGGTGGTCCTCGCGACCGGCGGTATGGGCCAGGTCTACTCCGCCACCACCAACCCGGCGGTCTCCACCGGCGACGGTGTGGCGCTCGCTCTGCGGGCCGGGGCCGAGGTGGCCGACCTGGAGTTCGTCCAGTTCCACCCCACCGTCCTGTTCCTCGGCGGCGACGCCGAAGGGCAGCAGCCGCTGGTCTCCGAGGCGGTGCGGGGCGAGGGCGGCCACCTGGTCGACGCGGCCGGGGTGCGCTTCATGGTGGGCCGGCACGAGTTGGCCGAGCTCGCCCCGCGGGACATCGTGGCCAAGGGCATCATGCGCCGGATGCGGGAGCGGGACGCCGAACACATGCTCCTCGACGCCCGGCACTTCGGCGCGGAGAAGTGGCGGCAGCGTTTCCCGACGATCCTGGCGGCCTGCCGGGCGCACGGCATCGACCCGGTCACCGAGCCGGTCCCGGTGGCGCCCGCCGCCCACTACGCGAGCGGCGGGGTCCGCACCGACCTGTACGGCCGCACCACGGTGCCGGGGCTCTACGCCTGCGGGGAGGTGGCCTGCACCGGGGTGCACGGCGCCAACCGGCTGGCCTCGAACTCGCTGCTGGAGGGGTTGGTCTTCGCCGAGCGCATCGCCGCCGAGATCGTCTCCCGCACACCGGAACAGGCACCGGCCCCCGCGCAGGCACCGGCCCCCGCGCAGGCACCGGCCGCAGCCGCCGGCCCCGGCGGCGCGCTGCTCGCCCCGGAGGCCCGGACCGCCATCCAGCGGACCATGACCTCGGGGGCGGGCGTGCTTCGGAGCGCCGACAGCCTCGCCGCCGCCGCGGCCGAGCTGACGGGACTCGCGGCGGCCGCCACCGACCGGCTGCTGCGGGACGGCAGGACGGCCGATCCCTGCGTGGAGAGCTGGGAGACCACCAACCTCCTGCTGGTCTCCCGGGTCCTGGTCGCGGCCGCCCGAGCGCGTGAGGAGACCCGCGGCTGCCACTGGCGCGAGGACCGGCCCCGACCGGACGACGCGCGGTGGAGCCGACACCTGGTGGCCCGGCTGACCCCGGAGGGCGAGATAGCGCTCGACCCCAGCGCGACGGCGGACCTGCCGCCGACCCGACCACCGCACCCATCCGCAGACGCCCGAGAGGAAACTCGTGAACACGCCTGACCGTCCACAGCCTGTGGACCTTCCGCTGCTCCAGATCGGAGGCCCCGCCGCGCAGGGCGGGCCTTCGGAAGGCGGGGGCTGCGGCGCCGCCTGCGGCTGCGGCCAGGGCGAGGAGTACGACCTCGACCCCCTGGAGTGCGGCCTCGACCCGGACCTGGTCGCGCTGCTGGTCGCCGACGGCCTCGACCCGGTCCAGGTGGAGGACATCGCCCATCTGGCGATCGAGGAGGACCTCGACCAGGGCGTCGACGTGACGACCGTCGCCACCATCCCCGAGGACGCCGTCGCCACCGGTGACTTCACCGCCCGCGAGGCCGGCACCGTCGCCGGGCTGCGGATCGCCGAGGCGGTCCTCTCGGTGGTCTGCACCGACGAGTTCGAGGTGGAGCGGCACGTCCGGGACGGCGACCGGGTCGAGCCGGGACAGCGGCTGCTGTCGGTCCGCACCCGCACCCGGGACCTCCTCACCGGAGAGCGCAGCGCGCTCAACCTGCTCTGCCGGCTCTCCGGGGTCGCCACCGCCACCCGCGCCTGGGCGGACGCGCTCGAAGGCACCGGCGCGATGGTCCGCGACACCCGGAAGACCACCCCGGGGCTGCGCGCCCTGGAGAAGTTCGCGGTCCGCTGCGGCGGCGGTGCGAACCACCGCATGTCGCTGTCGGACGCGGCCCTGATCAAGGACAACCACGTGGTCGCCGCGGGCGGTGTCGCCGAGGCGTTCAAGGCGGTGCGGGCCGAGTTCCCCGGCGTGCCGATCGAGGTGGAGGTGGACCGGCTCGACCAGTTGGAGCCGGTGCTCGCCGAAGGCGCGGACCTCATCCTGCTGGACAACTTCAGCCCCGAGCAGACCGCGGAGGCGGTGGCCCTGGTCGCCGGCCGGGCCCGGCTGGAGTCCTCGGGACGGCTGACGCTGGAGAACGCCGGGACGTACGCCCGGACAGGCGTGGACTATCTCGCGGTCGGGGCGCTCACGCACTCCTCCCCGATCCTCGACATCGGTCTCGACCTGCGCGAAGAGCCGGAAGGGAGCTGAACCGATGCTGCTCACCATCGACGTCGGCAACACCCAGACCGTACTGGGGATGTTCGACGGCGAGGAGATCGTCGAGCACTGGCGGATCTCCACCGACCCGCGCCGCACCGCCGACGAACTGGCGGTGCTCCTCCAGGGGCTGATGGGGATGCACCCGCTGCTCGGCGAGGAACTCGGCGACGGCATCGACGGGATCTCGATCTGCTCCACCGTCCCCGCCGTACTCCAGGAGCTGCGCGAGGTCACCCGCCGGTACTTCGGGGACATCCCGGCGGTCCTGGTCGAGCCCGGGGTGAAGACCGGGGTGCCGATCCTGATGGACCACCCCAAGGAGGTCGGGGCGGACCGGATCATCAACGCGCTGGCCTCCGTCGAACTCTACGGCGGCCCGTGCATCGTGGTGGACTTCGGCACCGCCACCACCTTCGACGCCGTCTCCGAGCGCGGGGAGTACGTCGGTGGTGTGATCGCGCCCGGCATCGAGATCTCGGTGGACGCGCTGGGGATGCGTGGTGCCCAGCTACGCAAGATCGAACTGGCCCGGCCGCGCGGGGTCATCGGGAAGAACACCGTCGAGGCGATGCAGTCCGGCATCCTGTACGGCTTCGCGGGCCAGGTCGACGGGGTCGTCAACCGGATGGCGACCGAACTCGCCGAGGACCCGGACGACGTCACCGTGATCGCCACCGGCGGTCTGGCGCCGATGGTGCTCGGCGAGGCGTCGGTCATCGACGAGCACGAGCCCTGGCTGACGCTGATCGGGCTGCGGCTGGTCTACGAGCGGAACGTCCCGCGCGGCTGACCGACGCCCGCCCCGCCCCCCGGAAGGCAACCCTCCGTCCGCTCCGTCCGTCACGTCAGTGACGGACTTCGGCGAGGAGGAGCGATGCGGACGAGCAAGGCGCGACGCGGCGGCGCGGTACGGGCGGCGCTGGCCGTCGCCGCGCTGGCGGGCCCGGTCCTGATGGGGGCGGGGCCGGCCGGTGCGGAGCCGGCGGACGGGACCAGGCTGCTCATCGAGGCACCGGGCAGGTACTACATGTACGAGTCCGGGGAGGGGCCGGACGACGGCGCCCTCTTCCTGCTCCGACTCAACCTGGCGGGGGCGCCCGAGGGCACCGATCCGCTGGCCGAGGACGTGGTGCTGACCATCGACACCTCCGACCTGGCGGACAAGGCGGAGGTGAAAGTCGCCGGCGACTTCTGCGATCGGCGCGGGGCGGTCTTCACCTGCGAGTACAGCTCGATCGACGGCAGGACGAGCGTGCAGCCGTTCTACGTCCGCGGGGCCGCCGGCGCCACACCGGGCGCCGGCGGCACCATCCGCTACACCGCCACCTCGGCCAACCTGCCCACTGCGCACGCGGAGACCGAGGCGCTGGTCGGCGGGCCGAAGCTGGCCGAGCGGCGGCACCCGGCGCGTACCGACGTCCGCCCCGGGTCCACCATCGAGTTGACCCCGGCGGTGGCCAACCACGGACACCTCCCCGCCGACCGCGGCATCGGCATCAAGCTGTACGGCGCCGAGGGGGTCAGGGTCGCCCGGGAGCACAGCAACTGCCACTACCAGGCGTGGTCGGACACCGTCGCCTACTGCACCTTCGACACCCCCGTCGCGCCGGGCGAGGCGTACGAGGTGAGCGCGCCCCTGAGCTTCGGGGTCTCGGAGGCGCTGATGTACGGGGAGGTGCGCTACAGCGGTTGGGCGCTGGGCAGCGGTGACCCCTGGGAGTACGAGCGGCCGGAGGACTACGGCGAGACCGGTGCCGGAGCCCCCCTCACGCTCCGGCCGGTTCGGGACACCGGTTTCGAGGAGTTCGGCGGCCACCTGGACCTCACCACCAGCCAGCACGCCGACTACCAGGCGGTCACCGACACCCTCCGGGGCGGGGTGGGGGAGACCGTGCCGCTCGTCCTGGGCGCCCGGAACGCCGGTCCGGGATCGATGGACCTGTCCGGGCGATCCGGGCACGGTGCCGGGACGTACGAGGTGACGCCGCCGGAAGGGACCACGGTCACCTCCATCCCGTTCCCGGGCGAGGACGACGACTGGGCCTGCTCCCCGGCGAAGAAGGGCGCCGAGAAGTACGTCTGCCGGATCGACGAGCGGTTCGAGGCGGGCGCGGAGGAGACCCTGCGCTTCAACGTGCGCATCGACGAGAAGGTCGAGGGCGCCCAGGGCCGGATCGAGGTGCTGGACCGGGACGACTACCCCGCGCGCGACACCGACCGGGAGAACGACTCGGCTGTGATCCCGGTCCGGATCACCGGTGCCGGCTCCGGGGACGGCGGCTCCGGTCCGGGCGCCTCTGGCGGCGGCTCGGCGGGCTCCGCTACCGGTGGCACCGGTAGCGGACCGGGCAGTGGGCCGGAGAGCTCCGGGGCCGGTGGTCTGATGGCGAGCACCGGGGCCCGCGGGGTGCTGCCCGTGGCGGCCACCGCCGCCGCGGTGCTGCTCGCCGGTGGTGCGGCGGTGCTGGTCGGCCGCCGGCGGAGGGCGGAGCAACCCGAGGACCACTGACCGCTACCGGAGGTGGGCGCCGCGCGACCACCCCCGAGCTCCGCACATCGCCGCCCTGCTCGATCGGCACGCCAGGTATCGACAGTTGTGGGTGTTTTTTCTGCTTAGCACTTAAAGTCGGCTCATGTCTTCGCGATACGGTTCCCACGGCGCCGTGGCGTTCGCCGCCGGCGAGTCACGCGTGCCGCGCCATGCCCTCGCCGCCGTCCTGCCGACCGCCTCCTCCCCGGGTCCGCTCGGCCCTCAGCGGGTCGAAGACGCCCAGGAGCCGCTCCGGCCGGCCCCCCGTCTGGCTGCGGAGGGGGAGCCGGACAAACCGCGGCCGGAGCAGCAGCCCAAACCGGCCCCGGAGCCCGCGCAGCGGCCGGAGCCGAAGCCGGGAGCCCAGCCGCCGAGCGACCGGCCGACCCGTCCGGTGCCCACCCCCGCCGAGGTGTTCCCGCCGCGGCGGCAGCCCAAGCGGCCACCCCGCGGCGCGCTCCTCTCCTGACGCGGCGGGGCTGCCGCCGGCGCCCGCTGGCGGCTGGCTACTCTGGAGGCATGGAATACGTCTACGCCCTGCTGCCGCCCGCGGTGATGGCCGTGCTCTTCACCGCGTTGATCATGACGATCGTGAAGAACCAGGGCGGAGCCAACAAGGCCAAGGAGGACGCGGCGGTCGACGCCGCGCTGTCCCGGGCGGACGCGACGGTCCGGAGCGACGACGGGGCCTGAGTCCGGCGGGTGACCGGCCGGTGCGTCCGGCCGGCGGTCGCCCCTGCCCGCTCGGGGCTCCGGCCCCGAGCGGCTGGCGGTGCCCCGAGCCCGGCGGGCGGACGGTTGTGCGGTGGGGGAATCCCCGTTCCCTTCGGCCTCACCTTTTCTGATCAGGTCGGCCGATCGACGCGACCCCTCATTCAGGACATCCAGCACTATTGTTTACGCGTGCCTCGACAACTGGGTGAACTGGAAGACGCCGTGATGACGCGGGTGTGGGAGTGGAACCGCCCGGTCACGGTAAGGGAAGTGCTGGAAGATCTGCAGCGAGAACGCTCCATCGCCTACACCACGGTCATGACCGTATTGGACAACCTGCACCAGAAGGGCTGGGTGCGTCGTAGGCAGGAAGGCCGGGCCTATCTATATGAGGCCGTCTCCACCCGCTCCGCCTACTCGGCCGCACTCATGAACGAAGCGTGGTCGACCAGTGACAACCCGGCGGCGGCCCTTGTGGCGTTCTTCGGCATGATGTCGGCGGAACAGCGGGAAGCGCTTCGCGACGCCATGCGGGTCGTGCAACTCGGCGGTCCCGATGACGACGGCGAACGGCCGGGACGATAGCGTCCCACCATGTCCCCAGTATCAAAAGAGGTCACTGTCCGGCGGGCCCGTACGCGTGATGTGCCCAGGGTCCGCCAACTCATCGACGCTTACGCTCGAGACCGTATCCTGCTCGACAAACCGACGGTGACCCTTTATGAGGACATCCAGGAGTTCTGGGTGGCCGAACGGGGCGCGGACGCCGAGGTCGTCGGCTGCGGCGCACTGCACGTGATGTGGGAAGACCTCGCCGAGGTGCGCACCCTGGCGGTCGATCCGGAGCTGCGGGGCACGGGGGTGGGGCACCAGCTCCTCGCCAGGTTGTTGGAGACCGCCCGCTGGCTCGGGGTGCGCAGAATTTTCTGCCTCACCTTCGAACTCGACTTCTTCCTCAAGCACGGCTTCGTGGAGATCGGGGACACCCCGGTGGACGGCGATGTCTACAGTGAGCTGCTGCGTTCCTATGACGAAGGGGTCGCCGAGTTCCTGGGCCTCGAACGAGTGAAGCCGAACACCCTGGGCAACAGCCGCATGCTTCTTCAGCTGTGATCGGTGGCGCTATTCGCGGCGGGGTCGGCACATGCGCTATGTCCGAAACGCGCATGTTTCTCGTGGCGGTGTTGTAGTGAAGCTCAGCGGAGGGTTTGAGTTTTTGCGGGAAAGGCGGTTTCCTTTCCGTCGTAACTGCATTTTCGATGAAAGGGAATCCGGTGGCACAGAAGGTTCAGGTCCTTCTTGTCGATGACCTCGACGGCGGCGAGGCGGACGAGACGGTGACGTTCGCGCTGGACGGCAAGACCTACGAGATCGACCTCACCACCGCCAATGCGGAGAAGCTCCGGAGTCTCCTCGAGCCCTACGCCAAGAACGGCCGCCGTACCGGGGGTCGTGCCGCGGGGCGCAAGTCGCGCGCCGCAACCGGCGGCAGCCAGGACACGGCCAAGATCCGTGCCTGGGCGAAGGAGAACGGCTACGAGGTGAACGACCGCGGACGGGTGCCGGCGACGGTGCGCGAGGCCTACGAGAAGGCGAACGGCTGACCGGCGGGCGCGCGGGCGGGCTCGGTGGCGCTCCGCGGCCGCCTTGGCCGGCGGCTCCAGGGGAGCGGGGGTGGTGTCAGCGCCCCCGTCCCGCCCTCCGCCGCCGTGCGCGGGTGTTCGGGACCGAACACCCGGCCGGGCCGGGGGCGGGCCCGGGCGCCCGGGCGACGGCCCCGGAGGGGCGTCCTGGGGCGCCGAGCCGGATCCGGCCGCTCCCGCTGGCCGTCTCCCACTGCTGAAGACCGTCTCCCGCCGCTGGGCCGCGAGGTCGGGTCGGCACCGCCCCTGCCTTCCTCTTTCTCCCCTCCCCTTGATCAGCCCGTGGATCGAGCCGTTAGAGTTACGGTATGTCGATATGCGGGTACGGACAGTAGTGAGGGGCGGGGCGTGTCAGCGCACTCAGGGGGCGCAAGGGTGTTCGCCCGTAGCTGATGGAACCGGTCCGCGCCGCATGGAGTGTCCCCCCGTGGGGGTAGACAATTGCCTGGTGAGGAGGGAGGCGTGCGGACCGCGGCGGAGGGGCGTTCGCCGTCGGCGTAGCGGTATCGAGGCTGTCCGTCTGGCCTGCGGGAACATCCTCTCCCACCATCGGGTTGGAGCGATTGTCGGCGATTCGGCAGGTGGGTTCTCCGCACTGGTGCGGGTGAACCGGGCGGATGTCGGCAGTTGGAATGAGCGGTCCCCGCTTGCGGGACTAAGCTGCGGAAGGACAGGGAGGGGACCGTCCCCGATCTGCCTGACCGCTCTGAGGAGCGATTAACGATGTTCGAGAGGTTCACCGACCGTGCGCGGCGGGTTGTCGTCCTGGCTCAGGAAGAAGCCCGGATGCTCAACCACAACTACATCGGCACCGAGCACATCCTCCTGGGTCTGATCCACGAGGGTGAAGGTGTCGCCGCTAAGGCCCTGGAGAGCCTCGGGATTTCGCTCGAGGCGGTCCGCCAGCAGGTGGAGGAGATCATCGGCCAGGGCCAGCAGGCCCCGTCCGGGCACATCCCCTTCACTCCCCGTGCCAAGAAGGTGCTGGAGCTGTCGCTCCGCGAGGCCCTTCAGCTCGGCCACAACTACATCGGCACCGAGCACATCCTGCTCGGCCTGATCCGTGAGGGCGAGGGCGTCGCCGCCCAGGTCCTGGTGAAGCTGGGTGCCGATCTCAACCGGGTGCGGCAGCAGGTCATCCAGCTGCTCTCCGGTTACCAGGGCAAGGAGACCGCCACCGCGGGCGGTCCTGCCGAGGGCACCCCCTCCACGTCCCTGGTGCTCGACCAGTTCGGCCGGAACCTCACCCAGGCCGCTCGGGAGTCCAAGCTCGACCCGGTCATCGGGCGCGAGAAGGAGATCGAGCGGGTCATGCAGGTGCTCTCCCGCCGTACGAAGAACAACCCGGTGCTCATCGGTGAGCCCGGCGTCGGCAAGACGGCGGTCGTCGAGGGCCTGGCGCAGGCGATCGTCAAGGGCGAGGTGCCCGAGACCCTCAAGGACAAGCACCTCTACACCCTTGACCTGGGCGCGCTGGTCGCCGGCTCCCGCTACCGCGGTGACTTCGAGGAGCGCCTGAAGAAGGTGCTCAAGGAGATCCGCACCCGCGGCGACATCATCCTGTTCATCGACGAGCTCCACACCCTGGTGGGTGCGGGTGCCGCCGAGGGCGCGATCGACGCCGCCAGCATCCTCAAGCCGATGCTGGCCCGCGGGGAACTCCAGACCATCGGTGCGACGACGCTCGACGAGTACCGCAAGCACCTGGAGAAGGACGCGGCCCTGGAGCGCCGCTTCCAGCCCATCCAGGTGGCCGAGCCCTCGCTGCCGCACACCATCGAGATCCTCAAGGGGCTGCGCGACCGCTACGAGGCGCACCACCGCGTCTCCATCACGGACTCGGCGCTGGTGGCGGCCGCCACCCTGGCGGACCGCTACATCTCCGACCGCTTCCTGCCGGACAAGGCGATCGACCTGATCGACGAGGCGGGTTCCCGGATGCGCATCCGCCGGATGACCGCTCCGCCGGACCTCCGCGAGTTCGACGAGAAGATCGCCGGTGTCCGCCGGGACAAGGAGTCGGCCATCGACTCCCAGGACTTCGAGAAGGCGGCTTCGCTCCGCGACAAGGAGAAGCAGCTGCTGGCGCAGAAGGCCAAGCGGGAGAAGGAGTGGAAGGCCGGCGACATGGACGTCGTCGCCGAGGTCGAGGAAGAGCTGATCGCCGAGGTCCTGGCCACCGCCACGGGCATCCCGGTCTTCAAGCTGACCGAGGAGGAGTCCTCCCGGCTGCTCCGCATGGAGGACGAGCTCCACAAGCGGGTCATCGGCCAGAAGGACGCCATCAAGGCGCTCTCCCAGGCGATCCGGCGCACCCGTGCCGGTCTGAAGGACCCCAAGCGTCCCGGTGGCTCGTTCATCTTCGCCGGTCCGTCCGGTGTCGGTAAGACCGAGCTCTCCAAGACGCTGGCCGAGTTCCTCTTCGGTGACGAGGAGGCGCTGATCCAGCTCGACATGTCCGAGTTCAGCGAGAAGCACACCGTCTCGCGGCTGTTCGGCTCCCCGCCCGGTTACGTGGGCTACGAGGAGGGCGGCCAGCTGACGGAGAAGGTGCGCCGGAAGCCGTTCTCGGTGGTCCTCTTCGACGAGGTCGAGAAGGCCCACCCGGACATCTTCAACTCGCTGCTGCAGATCCTGGAGGACGGTCGGCTGACCGACTCCCAGGGCCGGGTGGTGGACTTCAAGAACACGGTCATCATCATGACGACCAACCTCGGCACCCGGGACATCTCCAAGGGCTTCAACCTGGGCTTCGCCGCCCAGGGCGACGTCAAGACCGGGTACGACCGGATGAAGGCCAAGGTCAACGACGAGCTGAAGCAGCACTTCCGGCCGGAGTTCCTGAACCGTGTCGACGACACGGTGGTCTTCCACCAGCTCTCCGAGGACGACATCATCCAGATCGTCGACCTCATGCTGGACAAGGTCGACGAGCGGCTCAAGGACCGGGACATGGGCATCGAGCTCAGCTCGGAAGCAAAGTCGCTGCTGGCCAAGCGGGGCTACGACCCGGTGCTCGGCGCCCGGCCGCTGCGCCGCACCATCCAGCGGCAGATCGAGGACCAGCTCTCGGAGAAGATCCTCTTCAACGAGCTGCGCCCCGGCCACATCGTGGTCGTGGACGTGGAGGGTGAGGGCGAGGAAGCCACGTTCACCTTCCGCGGCGAGGAGAAGAGCGCGCTGCCGGACCTCCCGCCGATCGAGTCGGCGGCCGGTGGCTCCGGGCCGAACCTCACCAAGGACGTCTGAGTCCGAACGGACGGCGCCCGGGAACGGTGTTCCCGGGCGCCGTCCGCGTTTTCGAGCCGTCTCGGTCCCGGTGCCTCAGACGACCACCATCCGGATGCCCTCCGGGACCCCCTCGGCCGGCAGCGCGTTCTTGCTCACGGTGAGGGTGTGCAGTCGGGGGAAGGCGCTGAGCCACTCCAGGCTCACCTTCAGGTCGTAGGCGAGCCACAGCTGCTCCAGCCGCTCGGCCACCAGCCCGTCGAGCAGCTGCTCCGGGGTGAAGTGGCCGGCTATCTGGATGGCCGGCCGGCCGCCGAGCCGGCGCAGTGCGTGCAGCTCGGCCAGGCTGGAGACCGGGAAGTCCAGCTGCTGCTCGTCCAGGTGGGCGATGATCTCGTCGGCGTACCGCTCGGTGTCGTAGCGGCGCCAGGCGTTGGCCAGCCGGGAGCGGATGTGCCAGGAGCTCCGGTGCCGCAGGCGCACGAGGTAGTCGATGGCCCGGTCGTCGGCGACCGAGGTGGCCGTGATGGCGAGCCGGTCGGCCTCCTCGTCCGTGAGGTCCGTGGGATCGGGGAGCATCTCCAGCGCGATGGGGCCGATCCAGCCCAGGGCGCGGGCGCTCTCCTCCTTCGCGGGCCGGACCAGGTTGCGGGTGAAGCGCTGGACCCGCTGGCGGACCTCGGGCCCCAGCTCGGTGGCGTGCTCCAGGCAGGCGGCGGCCAGCAGCTTGCGGTGCCGGGCGTGCACCGCCTTGCTGCCGGGACGGGCGCCGAGCAGGCCGTCCAGGAGGTAGGCGCACTCGTCGGGACGGGCCAGGGCGACCGACATCCTGACCACCTCCTCCCAGTCGTCGTGGTGGGCGTGGTCGATCAGGAAGTCGAAGTCGTGGCGTTCGACGATGGCCCGCGCGCTCAGATAGTCCTGGAAGGTCCGGTGCACGAAGTCCACCGAGCCGGGGGTGGGCTCCCGCAGTAGACCGGTCCGGTCCAGCAGGTGACGGAAGATCTCCTCCGGCCCGCCCTGCCGCATCGCCTCGGGTATGGACGGCAGGTGTGCGGTGAGGATCTCCAGCGCCTCCTCGCGGTCCATCTCGGAGCGGCCGTTGACCAGCATCCAGTGCGCGAGCTTCTGTAACAGCCGGATCTTGGGTTCCTGCGGCAGGTCGATGCCGTCCGGCGGGGCCATGGCGCGCTCCCGGTCACGGCGTTCCAGCAGCATCGACAGCGCGGCGTCGTAGAGCGCCTTCCGGCCGCGCGGCAGGTAGCCGCGGCGGTCCCGGTGGAGGGCGCAGAGCAGACCGCAGAGCAGCGGATTGGTGGCCAGCCGCCCCAGCTCCCGGTTGATGCGGACGGTGTCGAGCAGGGTCCGCTCGTACTCGCTGATCCGGTCGAGGTCGCGGGCGCCCTCGGCGCGGACCGCCGAGTGCCAGCGCCGGACGAACCGCTCCACGTTCTCCCGGCTGAGCGGGGTGAGCCGGAACTCCTCGAAGCCCGCGGAGGTCAGCCAGCCGTCGCGGACCGCGGACGGCCGGGAGGTGACCAGCCAGATGTTGCCCGGGTAGTCCCGCAGCAGCCGGAGGAGCTGCTGGCCCAGCTGCTCGCGCCGCGACTGCGGGGCCTCGTCGATCCCGTCGACGAGCAGCAGGCCGCGGCGGGCCCGGAGTACCCGCTCCGCCCAGCCGGGCGGAGCGGCGCCGGCCCCCGGGTAGCGCACGGCGGAGAGGAAGGCTTCGGGCGCCGGCAGCCGCCCGCCGGGGAAGCGCCGCACCGGCAGTACGAACGGGACCCGGCCCCGGAGGGCGGAGAGCGCGGTGGGCAGGTCCCCGCGGGCGGTGGAGACGGCGAGCCACTGCACCAGTGTGGTCTTGCCCGATCCGGCCGCCCCGCGCAGCAGCACCCGCTCGCTGCCGGCCATGGCCTGCTCGGCCGGGAGCGCGGGGCGCGGGTGGGGCGAGGCGGTGGCGGCGTCGGGGCCGGACTCGGCCTCCAGGCTCAGGTATGCGGCGTCCAGCGGCCACCTGTCGGCGGAACGCGTGAGGTCGATCCCGTAGATGGTGAGGTGGTTGTGGCCGGTGACGATGTCCTTGGCGTACTGCTCCTCGAACGCGGTATCCGCAGGATCCATCCCCGTTCTTCCCCCTTTGTGGCCATACGACAGCAGAGAGCGATTCCGGCCTCCCAGGCTAAGGGCTGCCCCGTGGCCCCGGCAGGCCGCGCGCGTCGGCCGTGGCCCACCCGCGTCGGCGAGCGGCCCGGAGACCTCCCGGATCCGGGGTCTTCCGCCACCGATGGCGTGCGCGTCCGGCCGCACCGTGGGCACACTCCGTATGGCGCCGAATCCGGAGAGTGGTCGGCGCGGCCCTGCGGTAGGGACTTCTCGCGGGGGTGCGCGAAGTCGGTCGGCTCGGCCGGAATTCCGTTCCGGCAGAGGAGATCGGACAGGCCGAAAGTCCCTTCGGGGAGGGTCCGCTCCTGCCTTGGAGTGACGTGCCGCACATGACCTGGATCACTTACTAGCGGAATTAGGAGAAGCCTTTCGAATGCGCCCGGGACTTTCGTCCCGTGCCGCTCCGGGTCCACCGGACAGGTATCTCGTCAGGCCTGTGAAGGCCGGTCGGCAGACCGTCGCTGGTCAGCGAGGAAACCCCCGGATCGATGGTGTTTCCGCAGGCAGGAAGGGGCGCGAGAGTTGGGGGCGGGTGCGCTCCCCGGGTATTCCGCGACTACGGGGCCGCTTAGTAGAAGGGGTCCTTGTTGTCGGGCCGAGCGGCGGTTACCAATGAATTGCGATCCGGCAGAGACCGGAGTCCAGCAGTCCGAAGCTCCGAGCAACGGACTTCCGTAGCCGGATCAATTCCTTTTCTTTCGGAGGTACCCCCATGACGAAGCGCACCCAGTTCTTCCGCATCCCGGGCAAGCCCAAGATGAACCGTCGTACGGCCGTCGTGGCCGCCGGTGTGGGCACCTCGCTCGTGTTGGGGACCGGGGTGGCGCTCGCCGCACAGGGCGACGTCTTCGGCTCGACCACGGCCGGTTCCGTGTCCAAGGCGGTAGACGCCAGCCAGACCGACGGCCAGCAGAAGACCGACGGCCAGCAGAAGGGCGACGGTCCGCAGAAGAGCGCCGCCAAGCCGAAGCAGGCCTCCTGGGTGAAGCCGGTCGACAAGTACGAGCTCGGCTCGACCTTCGGCCTCGGCGGTAGCCACTGGTCCAACAAGCACAGCGGTCAGGACCTCGCCGTGCCGACCGGCACCCCCGTGAAGTCCGTCCACAAGGGCACCGTCGTGGACGCCGGCTGGGGTGGCTCCTACGGGAACAACATCGTGGTGAAGCACGGTCCGAACACCTACACCCAGTACGGTCACCTGTCGAAGATCGGTGTGAAGGTCGGCGAGCAGGTGAACACCGGTGAGGAGATCGGTAAGGCCGGTAGCACCGGTAACTCGACCGGCCCGCACCTGCACTTCGAGACCCGGACCACCCCGGTCTACGGCTCCGCTGTCGACCCGGTGAAGTTCATGAAGGAGCACGGCGTCAACCTCTGAGGCGACCCGCACTCCGCGGCGGCTCACGCCGGACCCTGATGGGCGGCCCCTGGAACAGAACGTTCCGGGGGCCGCCCCTGTTTTCCCGCCGAGCCCCGTCTCTCCCGCCCCGCCCGCCGCCGGGCTCAGCGCTGTCGGGGGGTGACGACGGCGATGCCGCCGGTATCGGTGGGCGCGCTGTGGGGCAGGCGCAGCACGGCGACGGCGCCGCCGCCCGGAGCGTTCCGGAAGGTCAGACGCGCCCCCAGCACCCGTGCCTGCCCGGCCGCGATGGTCAGCCCCAGGCCGTGGCCCCGGCCCGCCCGGTCCCGGCTGCCGGTGCGGAACCGGCTCGGACCGCCGGCCAGGAGCGCCGAGGGGAAGCCGGGGCCGTGGTCGCGCACCCGCAGCGCCCGCCCGTCCACCGTCACCTGGACCGGAGGGCGGCCGTGCTCGGCGGCGTTGGCCAGCAGGTTCCCGAGCACCCGCTCCAGCCGCCGGGGGTCCGTCTCCACCTGTGCGTCCTTGACGACGGCCACCGACGCCTCCGGGGCGAGCACCCTGACCCTGCGGACCACGAACTCGCCGAGCGCGATCTCCTGGAGCTCGGCTCGCTCGGCGGCGCTGTCCAGCCGGGCCACCTCCAGCACCTCCTCCACCAGGGTCCGCAGCGCCTGGGCCCGGTCCCGCACCAGCTCGGTGGGCCGCCCCGGCGGCAGCAGTTCCGCGGCGGTCAGCAGGCCGGTCACGGGGGTCCGCAGCTCGTGCGCGATGTCCGCGGTGACCCGCCGCTCCGCCTCCAGCCGCTGCCCGAGCGCGTCGGCCATGGCGTCCACGGCCCGCGCCAGTTCGTCGGTCTCGTCCCGCACCCGGCCGCCGATCGCGTCCCGGACCCGTACACCCCGGTCCCCCTGCGCCACCTTGCCGGCGGCTGTGGCCGCCTTCCGCAGCCTTCGCGACAGCCGGCCGCCGACGAGTACCCCCAGGGCACTGCCGCCGAGCACCACCGAGGCGGAGCCGACCACCAGTGCCCGGTCCAGATCGCGCAGGACGGTGTAGCGGTCCTCGAAGCGGGTGTGGATGGAGAGCACCTTGCCGTCGGCGAGCGGCACCGCGGCCCACACCTCGGGCACGCCGCCGCCGGTGTCCTCCAGGAAGGTGGCGCGCTGCCCGGTGAGGGCCACCTCCCGCAGCTCCGGCGGCAGCTTCGGATCGTCGATCTTGGAGTCGAAGCTGAGCCGGTTGGTCGACTCGTAGATGCGCTGGGCGAACTTGATGCGTTCGTCCTGCACGTCCCGGCTGCCGTCGAGCAGCGAGGCCAGGGCCGCGTTGTGGACCACCAGGCTCAGCGCGATCGCCACCAGCGCGCTGACGACGGCGATGGCTGCGCTGACCTTCCAGCGCAGCCCGGCACCCGGGCGGTTGCGCAGCCAGCGGCGTATGCGGCTGCGGGTGGGTGGGGTCGGCTGCGGCACGGGGATCGGTCCGATCAGCCGCGCAACTTGTAGCCGAAGCCGCGGACGGTCTCGATCCGCTCCTGGCCGATCTTGGCGCGCAGCCGCTGCACATGGACGTCCACGACCCGGGTGTCGCCGTCCCAGTCGTACTCCCAGACCCGCTCCAGCAGCCGGTCGCGGGAGAAGACGGAGCCCGGGGCGGCGGAGAACTCCAGCAGCAGCCGCATCTCGGTCGGGGTGAGCGCTACGGGCTCCCCGCCGCGGCGGACCTCCATGCCCTCGGTGTCGACCTCCAGGTCGCCGAAGCGGAGCGGGCCGGGTCCCTCGCCGGCGGGTCGGCCGCCGCCCGGACCCGAGGCGTGCCCGAAGCGCCGGAGCACGGCGCGGATGCGCGCGACCAGTACGGCCCCGTCGAAGGGCTTGGTGACGTAGTCGTCGGCGCCCGCCTCCAGCCCGAGCACCACGTCGATGGAGTCGGCGCGCGCGGAGAGCATGATCACCGGCACCGTGGACTCGTCCCGGATCCTGCGGCAGAGACTGACTCCGTCCAGCCCGGGCAGCATCACGTCCAGCAGCGCGATGTCCGGCCGGTCGGCGCGGAACCGCTCCAGACCGGTCAACCCGTCCGGCGCCGCGGTGACCAGGAAGCCGTCCCGCTCGAGCGCCAACTGGGTCGCCTCACGGATCACGTCGTCGTCCTCGACGAAGAGCACATGGGTCTCGGCCATCTCCCCTGCCTCAGGCTGCCGGTGCCCGGCTCGGGAGGTGGTGCCTCCACCGCGTCCCGAGCGGCTCCGGGGTGTCTCGTCCGGGCCTTCGGGCCCCTAGTCCCCCTTGCTGCGCACCGCCTTCGTGCGGGCGACCTGCGCGAACCTGTCATGTTGCCAGGTGTAGGTGGTGACCTCCTCGCCGGAGGGGCAGCACACCTCGTCCCCGGAGGCGTAGAGCGGCTTGGTGACCTGGAGCTCGCCGTTCGTGATCTTGGCGTAGACCGGCGAGTCCTCGTTGGCGAAGACGCCCTCGTAGCCGGGGCCCCGCACCCGGTACACGTACGAACCGAGGCCGAGGGCCTCTCCACAGGTGGTGATGTTGATGACGACGTCGGGGCCGGCCCCGCCGGTGACCCTGCCGTAGCTGACGTCGATCGGGTAGTCGGCCTCCGGCTCCTTCGACGGGCAGGGCCGCAGCCGCTCCCGGACCTCCAGGCTGACCCGCGGGTCCCTCTTGACGATCTCCGCGGCGTCCTTCTTGCTGAGCGCCCGGGAGGGGTCCGTCGGTGAGGGGGCGGCGACCGGTTCGTTCTCCGCCGGGCCCTCCTCGCGTACGCCCTGGCTCCCCTGACCGCAGCCGCCCAGCAGCAGGATCGCGGTGGCGACCCCCACCGCGCCCACCGGGCGCGGCCTGTGGCGGACCGCGGGGCGCCGGGCAGCGGGTGTCAGGCCGTGCACCGATTCCGCCCCCGATCCTCGCCTTCGTGCTCCCGCACGGCCATCTCCCGGCTCTCCAGCTCCTTGCGGAGCCGGGCCAGGGCGCGGTGGAGGGTGCTCTTGACGGTGCCCACCGACATACCGAGGGCCGTTGCCGTCTCCGCCGTGCTCATCTGCTCCCAGTGTCGCAGGACGACGACGCTCCGCTGCTTGGGGGTGAGCATCTGCAGCAGGTCGATGAGGAGCGCCCGGTCGGCGCGCTGCTCCGCCCCGTCGTCCACCGCGGAGACGTCCGGCAGCTGCTCGGTGGGGATCTCCTCCAGCTTCCGGGCCCGCCACCACTCGGTCCGAGTGTTGATCATCACCCGGCGGAGGTAGGCGTCGGCGAGTGACTTGTCGGCGATCCCCTCCCAGCGGCCGTAGGTGCGGACCAGAGCCGTCTGCACCAGGTCCTGGGCGTCCAGGGGGTCGCGGACCAGTCGGCGGGCGCTGCGCAGCAACGCGTCCTGCCGGGTCCGCACGTACTCCTCGAAGCCCAGTGCCTCGCTGCTCGCCGCCATGGTGGACCGCCTCCGTTCCCCGATTCCTGACCGCTGGCCGCCGGTTGGCTCGGCTCACCGGGACGAAACTAGGGAGGGGCTGTAACAGTGCCGGGTGGGTTAGGCCGTCGGGAGCCGCACGACTCTCCGACAGTTGTGTAACGGCGCTGGACAAAAGGGGCGAAGCGGCGGAGTGGTCCCGGTCCTCGACGACCGCCTGGCCCGGGGCTCACCGGGCCAGGCGGTCGGCCTGTGGCCGCTCAGCCCACCGGCAGCCGGAACCGGCCGTCGGGCAGCGGTTCCACCAGGCCGTCCGAGACCAGGCCGTCCAACGCCCGGGCCCGCTGCAGGGGCTCGTGCCAGACCGCGTCCAGGGCCTGCTGCGGCACCGGTCCGGTCGCCTCCCGCAGGACCGCGAGCAGCTTGCCGCGGACCTGCCGGTCGGTGCCGACATACGTCTGCCCCCGGCGGGGCGGACCCTGGTGCGCGGGGGAGCCCGCCAGCCGCCAGGCGCAGCGGGCGGCGATCGGGCACCGCCCGCACTCCGGGCTCCGGGCGGTGCACACCAGAGCGCCCAGCTCCATCGTGGAGGCGGCCCAGCGGGCGGCGGTCGGCTCGTCCGCGGGCAGCAGCCCCCGGGCGAGGTGGCGCTCGGCCGCGGTGGTCGCGGTGGGCGGGTACTGGGTGCCCGTCACGGCGCGGGCGAAGACCCGGCGCACGTTGGTGTCGAGCACCGGGTGCCGCTGGCCGTAGGCGAAGGAGGCCACGGCCGCGGCGGTGTACTCGCCGACTCCTGGCAGCGCCAGCAGCTTCGCGTGGTCGCGCGGCACATCGCCGCCGTGTCGCTCCGCTATCGCGACGGCGGCTCCGTGCAGTCGGAGCGCGCGCCTGGGGTAGCCGAGCCGGCCCCAGGCGCGGACCGCCTCGCCCGGGGATTCGGCGGCCAGGTCCGCGGGGCGCGGCCAGCGGGACAGCCACTGCTCGTAGACGGGGAGCACCCGGGCTACCGGGGTCTGCTGGAGCATGAACTCGCTGACCATCACCCCCCAGGCTCCGGCTTCGGGGCGGCGCCAGGGCAGGTCGCGGGCGTGCTCGTCGAACCAGTCGATGACAAGGGCGTGGAGGGCGGCGGTGGCATTCATGGCACCCCGATCCTGACACGCGGCGGGCGCACCGGGCGCCCCGCGCGCCGGTGCCGGGGCCAGTTGCCCCGCCGAACCGACCGGGTCGGCGCAGTGTGGACGCCCCCGGCGATCCACCGGGCCCGGGGCGACAGCCGGCGGGGCCGCTGGCCAACTGCCCCGGGTCGCCGTCCAGTCGGGGGCCGCTCGGTGTCCGCCGGCTGCCTCGGGCGGAGAAGGCACCGCCGAGTCCCGTCTCATTTATGGGTCCGTATGTTGAAATGTTGGCTGGCCACGGCTCACCGAGCCCTTATGCTCGTACTCATGTTTGACGCCGCCCACCTGCTGGAACTCGCGCTCTTCGCGAATTCGGCGTGGTGCGTCGACGACGGTCTCTGTCGTCGCTGACCGGAGCCCGGCCGACCCGCGGTGACTCCCCCCGCGCGGCGCCGCCGGTAGCTCGCGCCGCCTGCCCGCCCCGCCCAGGGGCTTCCCACCCCACTCATCGCGATCACGGCTGTTCGCATCGCCGTGCCCGCGTCCGCCCCCCGGAGATCCCGTGACCACCGCAGTACGCCAAGACCAGCCAGGACCCACCGGCCTGCTGGCGCCTGCTCCGACCAGCGCCCCACCGCCGAAGTCCCCGCCCGTGCCGCCGGTACGCCGGATTCCGCTCCTGCTGTCCGGGCTTCTCGCCCTGGCCCTGACCGGCTACGTGTGTTCGGCGCACGGCGCCGCGACCGGAGTGCTCCTGCTGCTCGGCCTCGGGCTCGGGCTGGCGCTGTTCCACTCCCGCTTCGGCTTCACCTCGGCCTGGCGGCAGCTGGTCGCCGTCGGCAACGGCACCGGGCTGCGCGCCCACACGCTGCTGCTGGGCACCACCGCCACACTGTTCGCACTCCTGATCGGGACCGGCGCCGGACTCTTCGGGACCGTCCCCGGGCCGTCCGCCGGCCGACTAGGGGTCGGGCTGCTGCTCGGCTCCTTCCTCTTCGCCATCGGCATGCAACTCGGCGGGGCCTGCGCCTCGGGCACGCTCTTCGCGGTCGGCTCCGGGCAGACCTCGATCGTGCTCACCCTGGGCGGCTTCATCGCCGGGGCGACGCTGGCCGCCTGGCAGTTCGACCTCTGGAAGGACCTGCCCGCGCTGGAGCCGGTGCTCCTCGCCGACCACCTCGGATGGTTCGGCTCCTGGGGCGTGACGATCGCCGCCCTGGCGGCGATCGCCTGGGTCAGCCACCGGGTCCAGGCCCGCCGGAACCCGCCGCCGATCGGCGCGGTTCCCTCGGCGCGGGGCGCTGCCCGGGTGCTGCGCGGCTCCTGGCCGCTGGCGGTGGGCGCCCTGGCGCTGGCCCTGCTGGGAGCCGGGGTGCTGCTGGTCTCCGGCGGTGCCTGGGGTGTCACCAGCGCCTTCAGCCTGTGGGGCTCGGAGCTGGTCGGGGCGTTGGGCGGCGACCCGGCGAGCTGGACCTGGTGGCAGCAGCCGGGCAACGCGGAGATGTTGGCCGGCCCGGTGCTGGCCGACAAGACCACCCTCACCGACCTGGGCATCATGATCGGCGCGGCGGTGGCGGCGGCGGCCGGCGGCACCTGGACGCTGCACCGGGGCGTGCCGTGGCGCACCGCGAGCGCGGCCGTGCTGGGCGGGCTGCTGATGGGGATCGGCGCCCGGCTGGCCGGCGGCTGCAATATCGGCGCCTACCTCGCGGGCATCGCCTCGGGCAGCCTGCACGGCTGGATCTGGGGCGCCTGCGCACTCGTCGGCACCTGGGCCGGACTGCGGCTGCGGCCGGCCTTCGGCCTGGCGAACCCCAAGCCCGGCGACGGCGTCTGCTGACGGTTTCTCGCCCCCGCCGCCGGAGCAACAGCCCTTCCCCGTACGGAGACTGAGCCGGCGGAGAGAGGAAAAACCGTCTCCGGTGGCGGGTAGTCGCCTCGGCCGCCCGGATCTCTCGTAAGGTTTCAGCGTGGGATCTCTGCGCAATCCGGTCGGGCCGCTTCCCTCCTCCATCTACTGGCGGCGGAGAGCCGTCGTGTTGGCCATCCTCGCCGCCCTGACGATGCTGGTCGTCTGGGCGGTCACGTCCGGTGGCGGCGCGGGCGGCGGCGGCGACACGGACAAGAACGCCCACTCGGACGGCAAGGGCGGCGGTCCGGCCCCCTCGATCGGACCGGGGCCCTCCTCCTCCGGCCCCGCGATCAGTGAACGCCCCGGCGGGCGCGACGAATCCGAGGACGAGGACGAGGACGACGACGCCGGGGCCGACGGCGGCGGAGCGGGATCCCGGACGGGCGGCGGTGACGGCGGCCCGGCCGGTGCCGCGGGCGGCGGTGACTCCCCGGGCGGCGGAGGCGGGGCCCAGCCCGGCGCCGCACTGCCGAACTGTACGGCCGGATCGGTGCAGTTGAAGCTGCGGGTCACCAAGGACAGCTACCGCCCCGGTGAGAAACCGGAGTTCGAGCTGGTCGCCGAGAACTCCGCGGGGCACGACTGCAAGGTGGACTTCGGCACCGCGAAGGCGGTCATCACCATCGGCGAAGCCGGTGGCGGCGAGCCGATCTGGACCTCGAGCGACTGCTCCGTGGACGGCGCCCAGTTCCTGCTCCAGGTGCCCGCGCAGGGGCAGAGCAAGCAGGCGGTCGAGTGGAACCGCCGGCCGAGCGCGCCGGAGTGCGCCACCCCGGCTCCGGCTCCGGTGGGCAAGGGCACCTACCGGGTCGAGGTGAAGGTCGCCGGCTTCCCGACGGTCCGGAAGTCCTTCGCACTGGAGGGCGACTGAGCTGAAGGGCCCGGGTGCCCCGGCCCGGGCGCCCGGCTTCGCCGATGGGTCGCCGGCCCGTCAGAACCTCGGCCCGTCAGGCGGTGTCCGTCAGACGTAGCGCTCCAGGATCGAGGACTCGGCCAGCCGCGACAGCCCCTCGCGCACCGAGCGGGCCCGGGCCTCGCCCACCCCGTCGACCCGCTGGAGGTCGTCGACGCTGGCGGCGAGCAGCTTCTGCAGGCCCCCGAAGTGCTCCACCAACCGCTCGATGATGGTGTTCGGCAGCCTCGGCACCTTGGCCAGCAGCCGGTAACCGCGCGGCGAGACCGCGGAGTCCAAAGTCTCCGGGGCGCCGCTGTAGCCCAGCGCCCGGGCGACGGTGGACAGTTCGAGCAACTCGGTGTGGGAGAGGGCGTCCAACTCCGCCAGTGCCTCGCCGACCGTGCGGGGCCGCTTCGCAGTCGGCGGCGGCACGTAGTCCCGGGCCACCAGTTCCCGCTCCGGTTCCACCCCCGCGATCAACTCGTCGAGTTGAAGCGAGAGCAACCGACCGTCGGTGCCGAGTTCGACGACGTACTCGGCGATCTCGGTGGCGATCCGGCGCACCATCTCCAGGCGCTGGGCGACCGCCGTCACGTCCCGGACCGTCACCAGGTCCTCGATCTCCAGGGCGGACAGCGTGCCGGCCACCTCGTCCAGCCGCAGCTTGTAGCGCTCCAGGGTGGCGAGGGCCTGGTTGGCCCGGGACAGGATCGCCGCGGAGTCCTCCAACACCCGGCGCTGTCCACCGACGTAGAGCGCGATCAGCCGCATCGACTGGCTGACCGACACCACCGGATAGCCGGCCTGGATGGAGACCCGTTGCGCGGTGCGGTGCCGGGTGCCGGTCTCCTCGGTCGGGATGGAGGCGTCCGGCACCAACTGCACACCGGCGCGCACGATCTTGGTGATGTCCTTGTCGAGGATCAGCGCGCCGTCCAGCTTGCACAGCTCACGCAGCCGGGTGGCGCTGAACTCCACGTCCAGGACGAAACCCCCCGTGCACATCGACTCGACCGTCTTGTCCATCCCGAGGACGATGAGGCCACCGGTGTTGCCGCGGAGGATGCGCTCCAGGCCGTCGCGTAGGGCGGTGCCCGGCGCGACCGCACTGAGGGTGGCGCGCATCAGGCGGCCCTCCGTACCGGAGCTCCCGCCCGACTTGCCGGGAGCCGTTGCCCGGTCGTTGGCTGCCACTGCACTCCTCCGGTCGCAGGGTTTCGAGGCCCGAGGTGCGTACGTACGGGCGAGACCAGGGCAAAGTCTACCGGCGCTCCCACCGCTTGTGTGGTGCGTCCTAGCCGGCAGTGCTCCGGCGGCCCCGAACCGCCTGGCCGCTCGGCCCGCCCACCGGGCCCCGGCTCAGCCCTCCCCTCCTGACAGCGGCGAGGCGTTCTCCCGCTTTCCGGGCGGCTGTTCGCGGTCCGCCGGCCCGCTCCGCTCGCGGCGCGGCCGGCGCGGCAGCACCCGCAGCGCTTCGCCTACGTCGGCCACCTCTGTGACTTTCATCCCAGCGGGGATCCGTCCCGGATCGGTCGGCACCAGGGCGTGGGTGAAGCCGAGCCGCGCCGCCTCGGCCAGCCGGCGCTGCACCCCGGTGATCCGCCGGACCTCGCCGGCCAGCCCGACCTCCCCCATCGCCACCAGGTTCTTGGGCAGCGGGGTGTCGCTCGCCGCGCTCGCCAGCGCGAGGGCGACGGCGAGGTCGGCGGCCGGCTCGGAGAGCTTCACCCCGCCCACCGTCGCGCTGTAGATGTCCCGCTTGCCGAGTTGGGAGATCTTTCCCCGCTGCTCAAGGACGGCGAGCATCATCGACACCCGGGAGGTCTCCAGCCCCGAGGTGGTCCGCCGGGGGGAGGGGATCTGCGAGTCGACGGTGAGCGCCTGCACCTCGGCGACCAGTGGCCGGCGCCCCTCCAGGGTGACCGTGAGGCAGGTGCCGGGCACCGGCTCCGAACGACGGGTGAGGAAGAGGCCCGAGGGGTCGGCGAGACCGGTGATCCCCTCGTCGTGCAGTTCGAAGCAGCCGACCTCGTCGGTGGCTCCGTAGCGGTTCTTGACGCCGCGGACCAGCCGCAGCCGGGCGTGCCGGTCGCCTTCGAAGTGCAGTACGACGTCGACCAGGTGCTCCAGCAGCCGCGGCCCGGCGATCGCGCCCTCCTTGGTGACGTGGCCGACCAGGATCGTGGACATCCCGCGCTCCTTCGAGGCCCGGATGAGCGCCCCCGCCACCTCCCGCACCTGCGCCATCCCGCCGGGTGCGCCGTCGATCTCCGGCGAGGCCACCGTCTGCACCGAGTCCAGCACGAGCAGCGACGGCTTGACCGAGTCGAGGTGGCCCAGCACGGCCGAGAGGTCGGTCTCGGCCGCCAGGTAGAGGTGGTCGGCCAGGGCGCCGATACGGTCCGCGCGGAGGCGGACCTGGCCGGCCGACTCCTCTCCGGTGACGTAGAGGGTCCGCTGGTCGTCACTGGCCGCCTTGGCGGCGACGTCCAGGAGCAGCGTGGACTTGCCGACGCCGGGCTCGCCGGCCAGCAGCACGACGGCGCCGGGCACCAGCCCGCCGCCCAGCACGCGGTCCAGTTCCGCGACCCCGGAACTCCGCGCGGTCGCCAGCGCCCCGTCCACCTGCCCGATCGGCAGCGCCGCCGCGGTAACCCGGCCCGGAGCGGTGGTGCGCACCGCAGGAGCGCCGCCGAACTCCTCGACCGTGCCCCAGGCGTGGCACTCCGGGCAGCGGCCCAGCCACTTGACGACCGAGTAGCCGCACTCGGTGCACCGATAGGAGGGGCGGTCCTTGGCCGAAGAACGCGATGTACGGGACGCCATGGGATCACCGTAGCGGTGGGGTGCGACACCCGGCGTGCCGGTGGGCGGGGGGAGAGCGCGCGGTGGAGGCGGCCGCGGCGCGGGCCGGTGGCCGAGGGCGGCAGTTTTCCCGTTCGCACCGACTTCCGTCGGAGTTCGACGGAATGCTCACCCGTAAGGCTTAAAAACCCACTGGGGCGGGCGTGAAACGCCATCATCCGCCTACCGTCGCCGGGTGATGAGCAGTAGGCGCGAGCACCCCAGGCACAGAACCGGCGCGCATCGGGCGCCGCGCCACGCACGGCGTCCGATGCGCAGCACCCTCCCGGCCGCGGCCGACCCGGCCCCCGAGGACTCCGGACGCTCAGCGGCCTGCTACGAGCCCTATCTCGACGGCCTGTTCACCTACTGCCTCTCGGTGCTCTGCGAGCACGACGCCGCCACCGCCGCCCTCGGCGAAGTGATCGCGATCGCCGAACGCCGGCACGCCCACTGGCCGCCCGAGCAGCACCGGTGCTGGCTCTACGCGCTCGCCCGGTGGGTCTGCCGCCGCCGGCTCGCCGATCGCGGGCAGCCCGGCGCGCCGCCGCCCGCCCCCGTCGTCGCCGAGCGGCGCCGGCGTGAACTCGCCCTGCTGGCCTGGCCGGAGGCGGCCGGCACCACCCCGCGCCAGCGGGAGGCGCTGGAGCTCGCCATCCGCCACCAACTCTCCCCGGGCGAGGTGGCTCCCGTACTCGGCCTGGAGCCCGACGAGGCGCGGGCCCTGCTCGCCAGCGCCGCCTGCGAGGTGGAGCGGACCAGGGTGGCGCTGGTGGTGGTGGAGCGCGGCAACTGCCCGGTCCCGGTCCGGTTGGCCGGCGACCCTCACCGGCTGCTCGGCCCGTCGCTCCGCCGCGAGTTGGTCCGACACATCGACGACTGCGCCGAGTGCCGTCCCACCGCCGAGCGTGCGACCGCCGGCGGACCCTGGCCGGGCAACGCCTCGGCCTCCGGGGCGCTGCCGCTGCTGGAGGCGCCGCGGGCGGCGACCAACACGGCGATGGCCCACGCCTCGCGCTTCCGGTCGCGCGGCGGACCGCACTACGACCGCCGTGGCTTCCCCCTGGACCCGGAGGACCGTGCGGCCCGCCGCCGACTGCTCCGGAACCGGGCGCTGACCACGACCCTGGTGGCCACCGTCGTGGCGGCCCCGGTGCTGGCGTTGTGGGCCTCCTACCGCGGCGTGCCGGTCGGCGAGAGCCGGCACTCCGAGCCGACCGCCGCCAAGCAGGAGAGCGCGGAACCCTACGAGCGCACCGGGGGGCAGGGGCCGGACGAGAGCCGCCCGGCGGCGGAGGGCCGGGGTCCGGACGATGGCCGTCCGGCCGTGGAGCGGAAGGCCGCCGGGGATACCCCGACCCGGACCCCCGCTGGGGCCGGAGGGCTGACCGTGCGGGTCCGGCCGGCCGCCGGGAGCACCCTGGTGACGCTCACCGCCTCCGGTCAGGCGCCGGTCCGCTGGTCCGCGCGGTCCGAGGCGGGCTGGCTGCGGCTGAACCGGACGGCGGGGGTGCTGGAGCCCGGGGAGACCGCGCACCTGACGGTCTCGGTCGACCGGGACCGCGAGCCCCGAGGCCATTGGACGGGAAGGGTCCGGATCGCCCCGTCCGGCTCCGTGGTCACCATCGAGGGCCGGGGCGCCCCCCAGCGACCCGGCCCCGGAGAGCCCCGGCCGTCTCCGAGCTCGTCGCCCCCGGAACCGGTGCCGACCACCTCGCCGACCCCTGCCCCGAGCAGCCCCGCGCCCTCGGCCGGCGACTCCGACGCACCCACCCGGCGGCGGCGCTGAGGGCCTACCCCGGCACCCTCGGCGGTTCCCTCCGCCCTGTACTGCCCCTGGCGGCTCCGGGTGTGAGGAGTCGGCGTACAGGAAATCCCGGTGAGATTGATCCAGGTCGCCCAGCGGCAGGGCGAAGGAAAAGAGTATTGGCCCGATACGCGGTGCTTTCTTATTTTTTCCGATCGCCCCTCACCGCGATGGCGATCCACTCCATCTCCAGACTCGGTTCGATTCTGAACCGAGTCTGGTTATGCTCTCCGTATGGCAGGGCTTCGGGAGCGCAAGAAGGCACAGACGAAGCAGCGGATCACCGCTGTGGCATTGCAGTTGTTCGCCGAGCGAGGCTTCGATGCCGTGACGGTCAGTGAAATCGCCGAGGCCGCAGAAGTCGCCAAGGCCACCCTCTTCACGTACTTCCCCAGCAAGGAGTCGCTCGCGCTGCAGGGCGTGGGACAGGAGAACCTGGCCGAGATCGTCGCCCGGCGGCCGGCGGGGCTCTCCCCGCTCAAAGCGCTGCAAGCCCACTACGAGGCCTTCGCGGACGGGCAGATGGCAGCGATGGACCGGGACGAAGTGCTCGCCCAGATGCGCGTGATCTTCGACAGTCCCGCGCTCAGCGGAGCCGCGAACGCCCTGCTCTACCAGCAGCGCCGGGCGCTCGCCGACGTACTGGCGGAGGAGTACGGGAAGACGGCGGCCGTACTGGTGGCGGCTCAAATCGCTGCGACCGCGCTTACCCTCCGGGAGTCCTTCTTCCACCTCCTGGCCGACGGCGCGTCACCACCGGAGGCGGTCCGCGCCCTGGCCAAGGACACCGAGCTCGCCTTCGCCCTGCTGGAGCACGGCGTGCATCACCTGAAGGGGCAGTGACATGCGTGCACGGGGCATCAACTACGACACCGGGTTCCTCCCCGGACAGGACCTCTCTCGCAAGACCTTCACCCACGAAACGGTCCGGCGCGACATGGCTGTGATATCCGACGAACTGCACTGCGATGCCGTACGCGTCTCCGGCCGTGATCCCGAACGGCTGAGCATCGCCGCCCACTGCGCGGCGGCCGTCGGCCTCGAGGTGTGGTTCGCCCCGTTCCCTGTCGACCTTCCCGCCGAACGGCTGCTGTCGTTCTTCGCTGAGTGTGCCCGCCGGGCCGAAGCCGTACGACGGAGCGGTGCCGAAGTGGTGTTCGTCGCGGGCTGTGAGATGAGCGCGTTCTGCGGTGGCTTCATCCCGGGCGACACCTACGGCGACCGTCTGCGGACCATGGCTGAGGCGGACATGGAGTGGTGGTACGGCCTTGGAGCGGTGCAGGAACGTCTCAACGTCTTCCTCGCGCAAGCCGCCGAGACGGTGCGTGCCCGCTTCGGCGGGCGCATCACGTACGCCTCGGCTCCCTGGGAGTTCGTCGACTGGCGTCCGTTCGACCTCGTCGGCATCGATGCCTACCGCGCCGCGTACAACGCCGACACCTTCCGGTCCGAACTGCGGGGACACCTCGCACACGGCAAGCCTGTTGCGGTGACCGAGTACGGAACCTGCGCCTACCGGGGCGCGGGCGAGCGCGGCGGCTCGGCCTGGCAGGTGCCACACGACGCGGTGCCCGACGAGGACGAGCAGGTCCGCTACCTCACCGAGCTGCTGGACGCTTTCGAAGGGGAAGGGGTAGATACCGCACTCTGGTTCACCTTCGTCAGTTACAGCAGGCCCGGAGACGCGGATCTCGGCTCCTACGGCGTGGTCCGCATGCTCGACGAGACCCGTTGGGAACCGAAGAAGGTGTTTCACACGATGGCCGCCAGGCACCGACGCGACTGAAGGCAGGACACCCGCCGCCGACTGCGCCAACGGCCCGTGCGAGGCGACCCCGTCCAAGAACCCCGGACCACCGTCTTCTGACGTGGTCCGGGTCATGAGTGACCTCCCGGCCCCGTCCCGACTCGGACGGCGCACACTCAGCCCGGGTCCGCCGGATGCGGGGCGAGCGGGAGGAGCGAGGCCAGCCGGGCCTCGCAGAGTTCGACCAGCCGGTCGTAGGCCGCCTTCCCCATCAACTCGGTGAGCTCCGCCCGGTAGGACACGTACACCGGCTCACCGGCGCCGTGCGCCGACCTCGCCGAGGTGCACCACCAGTGCAGGTCGTGGCCGCCCGGCCCCCAGCCGCGCCGGTCGTACTCGCCGATCGACACCACCAGGACCCTGCTCTCGTCGGGACGGTCCACCCAGTCGTAGGTCCGCCGGATCGGCAACTGCCAGCAGACGTCCGGTTTGGTCTCCAGCGGCTCCCGGCCCTCCCGCAGCGCCAGGACATGCAGCGCGCAGCCGTGTCCGCCGGCGAAACCGGGCCGGTTGTGGAAGATGCAGGCGCCGCCCACCCGGCGCGTCTTCCGCTCGCCCTCCTCGTCGAGCTCCACCCACCCAGCGGAGCCGGTGCCCTGCCCGTGCCGCTCCCAGGTCTCGGGGGTGAGCCGGGCCACGTACTCCGCGACCCGCCGCTCGTCGTCCTCGTCGCTGAAGTGCGCGCCCAGCGTGCAGCAGCCGTCGCTGGCCCGGCCGCGCTGGATGCCCTGGCAGCCCTGGCCGAAGACGCACGACCAGCGCGAGGTGAGCCAGGTCAGATCGCACCGGAAGACCTGCTCCTCGTCGCCCGGGTCAGGGAACTCCACCCAGGCGCGGGCGAAGTCCAGATCCTGTTCGTCCGGCTCCGCGGCATCGTTCTCCGACCGCCGGTGCTCCACTGATCTCAGTGCTTTATCCAGTTTCGCCTTTTTCGTCTTGGCCACGCCCCCCAGCGTAACGATGGCCGCGCCCGTTATCGCGTACCGAGTCGCAGGGCGGCTACGCCCACCTGTCGGCTCACCCGCCCGGTAGCGTCCGGGCCATGAGACTCGGAGTCCTCGACGTGGGGTCGAACACCGTCCACCTCCTGATGGTGGACGCCTACCCCGGCGCCCCGCCGCTCCCCGCGCACTCGCACAAGACGGAACTCCGGCTGGCCGAACACCTCCGGGGGGACGGGACGATCGGTCCGGAAGGCGTCGACCGGCTGGTCGCGGCGGTCACCGAGGCCGTCCGGGAGGCCGAGGAGCACGGCGTCGAAGAACTGCTCGCGCTGGTCACCTCGGCCGTCCGGGAGGCCCCCAACGCCGACGAGGTGCTCGCCCGCACCCAGGCCGCCACCGGGGTCCGGCCCAGGGTGCTGAGCGGCGGGGAGGAGGCGCAGCTCACCTTCCTCGCCGCCCGCCGCTGGTTCGGCTGGTCGGCGGGGCGGCTGCTCCTCCTCGACATCGGCGGAGGTTCCCTGGAGATCGCCCACGGAGCAGACGAGGAGCCGGACAAGGTGGTGTCGCTGCCGCTGGGGGCGGGCCGCCTCACGGGCTCCCGGCTGACCGGTGATCCGCCCGACCCGGCCGACGTCCGGGCGGTGCGCCGCCTGGTCCGGGTGGAGATCGGCCGCACGGTGGGGGAGTTCGCCCGGTTCGGCCGCCCCGACCTGGCCGTCGCGGCCTCCCGGACCTTCCGGCAGCTCGCCAGGATCACCGGAGCCGCCCGCGCCTCGGAGGGGATCCACGTACCGCGGAGCCTGCACCGCAGGGCGCTCGCCCCGTGGGTGCCCCGGCTGGCCGGGATGTCCGCCCGGCAGCGCGCCGCCCTCCCGGGGGTGTCCCGGGCGCGGGCCCGGCAACTGCCGGCCGGTGCCCTGGTGGCCGAGGCGGCGATGGACCTGTTCGGTGTCGACGAGGTGGAGATCTGCCCCTGGGCGCTGCGGGAGGGCGCGATCCTCCGCCGTATGGAGCAGCTCTCCGCCGTCTGACGCCGCTGTGATCCTCCTCTCCTCCGGTCGGCCGCCGCGGAGGGCCGCGTTCGCCGTCCGGGCGGCAAGGCAGCACCGCACGCGGCCGGTCCCGCACCACCGGGGCCCGGAGCCGGCCCGCGGCCCCCCGGTGTCCGCAGGCGACACGCCGTAGGCTGTTCGGCGTGGCTCAACCAGTAGTGCGTACCCCGCGGGCGAAGGTCGCGCTGTCCACGGCCTCGGTCTATCCGGAGTCGACAGCGACGGCCTTCGAGATCGCGGCACGACTGGGATACGACGGTGTGGAGGTCATGGTCTGGACCGATCCGGTCAGCCAGGACGTCCAAGCCCTGCGCCGCCTCTCCGACTACCACGGTGTGCCGGTACTCGCCGTGCACGCGCCCTGCCTGCTGATCACCCAGCGGGTGTGGTCGACCGACCCCTGGACGAAGCTCCGACGGGCCCGGGCCGCGGCCGAGCGGCTCGGCGCCTCCACCGTCGTGGTCCACCCGCCCTTCCGCTGGCAGCGCGGCTACGCCCGGGAGTTCGTCCAGGGGATCTGGCGGATGGGCGAGGAGACCGACATCCGCTTCGCGGTGGAGAACATGTTCCCCTGGCGCTACCGGGAGCGCGAGATGCTCGCCTACGCACCGGACTGGGACGTCAGCCAGGAGGACTACCGGCACTTCACCCTCGACCTGTCCCACACCTCCACCGCGCGGAACGACGCACTGGAGATGGCCGGACGGATGGGCGACCGGCTGGCCCATGTGCACCTCGCGGACGGCAACGGCTCCGCCAAGGACGAGCACCTGGTGCCCGGGCGGGGTTCGCAGCCCTGTGCCGAACTGCTGGAGCAGCTGGCGGGCCGCGGTTTCGACGGACACGTGGTGGTCGAGGTGAACACCCGGCGCGCGATGTCCTCGGCCGAGCGCGAGGCCGACCTGGCCGAGGCGCTCGCCTTCACCCGGCGGCACCTGGGGGCGGCGAGGACCCCTCGCCCGTGAGCGCCGCCGAGCCGGGGACCGACCGGGGAGCGTCCCGGACGGACCGGCCCATCGCGAGCGACGCGGCCGAGGCGGAGGGGGCCCCGAGGCGGCGGCGCGGCCGTCCCGCGCGCGCCCTCGGGCGGGAGGGCCCGGGAGCCCGGGAGCGGATCCTGCTCGCGGCCCGGGAGGAGTTCGCGGCCCGGGGCTACGACAAGACCTCCGTCCGCGGCATCGGCAGGACGGCCAGGGTCGACCCGGCCCTCGTCCACCACTACTTCGGCAGCAAGGAGCAGGTGTTCGCGGCGGCCATCGAGCTCTCCTTCGAGCCCGCCGCGCAGGTGGCCGACCTGGTCTCGCAGAGTCCCGAGCACGCCGGCGAACGGCTGGCGCGGCTTTTCCTGGGCGTCTGGGAGAACCCGGCGACCAAGGCGCCGCTGCTGGCCGTGCTCCGCTCCGCGGTGACCCACGAGGCGGCGGCCGCGGTGCTCCGCGAGGTCGTCCTCCGCACGGTCCTGGAACGGGTGGCGACCAACCTCGACGTGCCGAACCCGAAGCTCCGCGCGGAGCTGGCCGGGGCCCAGATGGTCGGGATCGCGATGCTCCGCTACGTCATCGAGGTCGAACCGCTCGCCACCGCCGATGCGTCCGAGATCGTCGAGCTGGTGGCCCCGAACCTACAGCGCTACCTGACCGGCCCCTGAGCACCCACCCTGAGCCACCTGGCCTCGGCCGGCCGCTGTGCGGCCGGGAGATGGCCGGCGCGACGGGGGGAGAGAACAGGCCCGGCACGCGCGGGCCGCGGAAAGCCGTCCCGCCATCCGGACGAACCGTCCGGATCGTGGCCACGACGCGTTAGGCTCGTAGGAAACCCGGCGCGACCCCCGAGCCACCGACCGGCGCCCGCCGAAGCGGCGCGGGCGGGTCGAGCGGGAAGCCCGGAGCCCCGAGATCCCCAAGGGAGTGACCCCCGTGCCAGAGCTGAGGTCCCGCACCGTCACCCACGGCCGCAACATGGCGGGCGCCCGAGCCCTGATGCAGGCCTCCGGTGTGGCCCGGGAGGACTTCGGGAAGCCGATCATCGCGGTGGCCAACAGCTTCACCGAGTTCGTGCCGGGCCACACCCACCTCCAGCCCGTCGGCCGGATCGTCAGCGAGGCGATCCACGCGGCGGGCGGCATCGCCCGCGAGTTCAACACCATCGCGGTCGACGACGGCATCGCCATGGGCCACGCCGGGATGCTCTACTCGCTGCCCTCCCGCGACCTGATCGCGGACTCGGTCGAGTACATGACCGAGGCGCACTGCGCGGACGCGCTGATCTGCATCTCCAACTGCGACAAGATCACCCCCGGCATGCTGATGGCCGCGATGCGGCTGAACATCCCGACCGTCTTCGTCTCCGGCGGCCCCATGGAGTCCGGCCGAGCAACCCTCGTCGACGGCACGGTCCGCAAGCTGGACCTGATCACCGCGATCTCCGAGGCGGTCAACGACGACGTCTCCGACGAGGACATCGCGCTCATCGAGGACAACGCCTGTCCGACGTGCGGCTCCTGCTCGGGCATGTTCACCGCCAACTCCATGAACTGCCTGACCGAGGCCATCGGCCTCGCCCTGCCGGGCAACGGCTCGGTCCTGGCCACCCACACCGCCCGCCGGGCGCTCTACGAGAACGCCGGGCGCACCGTCGTGGAGATCACCAAGCGCTACTACGAGCAGGACGACGCGACCGTGCTGCCGCGGAGCGTCGCCTCCCGCGCCGCCTTCGAGAACGCCATGGCGCTCGACATCGCCATGGGCGGCTCGACCAACACGATCCTGCACCTGCTCGCCGCCGCCCAGGAGGCCGAGCTCGCCTTCGAGATGAAGGACATCGACGCGCTCTCCCGCCGGCTGCCCTGCCTGGCCAAGGTGGCGCCGAACGTCGCCCCCGGCGGCGTGTACTACATGGAGGACGTCCACCGGGCGGGCGGCATCCCCGCCATCCTCGGAGAGCTGTACCGGGGCGGACTCCTCAACGAGGACGTGCACACCGTGCACAGCTCCTCCCTCGCCGACTGGCTGAAGCAGTGGGACATCCGCGGCGGCTCGCCCTCGGCCGAAGCCGTGGAACTCTTCCACGCGGCCCCCGGCTGCAAGCGGTCCGCGACCGCCTTCTCCCAGTCCGAACGCTGGGAGACCCTGGACACCGACGCGGCCGGCGGCTGCATCCGCGACGTCGAGCACGCGTACTCCACCGAGGGCGGCCTTGCGGTGCTGTACGGCAACATCGCCGAGAACGGCTCCGTGGTGAAGACCGCCGGGGTCGACGAGTCCATCTGGACCTTCGAGGGCCCCGCCGTGGTCTGCGAGTCCCAGGAAGAGGCCGTCGACAAGATCCTGAAGAAGCAGGTCAAGGAGGGCGACGTCGTCGTCATCCGCTACGAGGGCCCCAAGGGAGGCCCCGGCATGCAGGAGATGCTCTACCCGACCTCCTTCCTCAAGGGCCGGGGACTCGGCAAGGCCTGCGCGCTGATCACCGACGGCCGCTTCTCCGGCGGCACCTCGGGCCTGTCCATCGGCCACGTCTCCCCGGAGGCCGCGGCCGGCGGGGCGATCGCACTCGTCGAGGACGGCGATCTGATCCGGCTGGACATCCCGGGCCGGGCCATCGAGCTCAAGGTGAGCGAAGCGGAACTGGCCGCCCGCCGGGAGGCCCTCGGCGGCCGGTACGCACCGAAGGACCGGGACCGCAAGGTCTCCCAGGCGCTGCGCGCGTACGCGGCCATGGCCACCAGCGCGGACCGGGGAGCGGTGCGCGACGTCTCCCGGATCGACGGGGGCGACGACTCCCGGAACGGCTGACGACCGGCGTTAATCGAGGCAGCCGATAATCGAGGCATGAGCGCTGCGCAGAACGAAGCCCCCCGCCCCGAACCACTCCGCTTCTTCGGAACGACCTGGGTGGACCGGGGCGGCGGGTACACCGCCCGCCGGGTCGGCCTCGCGGTCGGCTCCCTGGCGGCCACCGCGGCCGGCGCCGTCGCTCTCTTCCTCGGCTACCAGGGGCTCAGCGTCGCAGCCGTCGGCGACCTCATCAGCCTGCTGATCATCCTGACCTTCTCCGCCTGCAGCTTCCTGGCCTTCATCACCACCTGGCAGGGCTTCACCCGCCGCCGTGGCACCGATCCCTCCGTCGAACGCTCGCTGCAGAGCATCCGGCTGGTGGGCTTCGTCGGCATCTTCTTCGCCTGGTTCCTCCGCAGCCTGGTCGAAGCGCCGGGAGAGCGGCTGCACCGCGCCGACTACCAGCGCGAGTCCCGGCTCCACGAACGCCGCCGGGTGGCCCGGAGCGGCAACCCCGCCACCAGGAACAGCCGGGCCCGGGCCCGGAGAGGCTGACCGAGGGCCGTCCGCCCCAGCGGCGCGGCGGCGGCCCCCCGCGAATCCACCGCATCAACCGGTTGACGCCCGGGCCGCCGCGGCTCCATTATTCATCACATGATGAATTCCGAGGTGCCGGCCGTCCGAGCCCGCGCCCTCACCGTCAGCCGCGGCGGGCGCACCGTCCTGGACGGCCTGGACTTCGACATCCCCCGAGGCCAGGTCACCGGTCTTCTCGGCCCCAGCGGCTGCGGAAAGTCCACCCTGATGCGGGCGGTCGTCGGTACCCAGGCCCGAGTCGGCGGCCTCCTCGAGGTGTTCGGCCGCCCCGCGGGCTCCGCCGCGCTCCGCTCGGCCGTCGGCTACGTCACCCAGACGCCCTCGGTGTACGCGGACCTCACCGCCCGGCAGAACCTCGACTACTACCTGGCCGTCCTCGACCCGCGGCTCTCCCGCGGCGACCGCGGGCGGCAGGTCGACCGGGCTCTGGGCGAGGTCGATCTCACCGACCGCGCCGACAGCCTGGTCGGCCGGCTCTCCGGCGGCCAGCGGTCGCGGGTCTCGCTCGCGGTGGCGCTCCTCGGCACCCCCGAACTACTGGTCCTCGACGAACCCACGGTCGGCCTGGATCCGGTGCTCCGCCGGGACCTCTGGGACCTCTTCCACCGGCTGGCCGACGAGCGCGGCACCACCCTGCTCGTCTCCTCCCACGTCATGGACGAGGCGGAGCGGTGCGAACGGCTCCTGCTGATGCGCGCCGGCCGGATCCTGGCCGACGGCGCACCGGCCGCGCTGCGCGAACGGACCGGCGCGGAGAGCGTCGAGGAGGCCTTCCTCCGGCTGGTCGAGACCGCGAGAGCCCAGAGCGGCACCGCCTCTCCACCCGCCGGACGGAAGACTGCCGACGACCCGACGACCGCGGTGGAAGACCGGAAGAGCACAGCAGAGGAAGAGGGCACCCGATGAACCTCTCCCGCACCGTCTCCACCGCCCGGCGCGTCCTGCGGCAGCTCGGCCACGACCGGCGCACCGTCGCACTGCTCCTGGTCGTCCCCTGCGTGCTCCTCGCCCTGCTGCACTGGGTCTTCGACGCCGACCCCGCGTCCTTCGACCGGACCGGCGCGGCCCTGCTCGGCATCTTCCCCATGGTCACGATGTTCCTGGTCACCTCCATCGCGACACTGCGCGAGCGCACCGGCGGAACCCTGGAGCGCCTGCTGTCGATGCCGATGGGCAAGGCCGACCTGATCCTCGGCTACGCCCTCGCCTTCGGCCTGCTGGCCGTCGTGCAGGCGGCCGCCGCCACCGGGCTCGCCATCTGGGGGCTCGACCTGACCGTCGCCGGCTCTCCCTGGCTGCTGCTCTTGGTCGCCCTGCTGGACGCGCTGCTCGGCACGGCTCTCGGGCTGTTCGTCTCGGCCTTCGCCGCCTCGGAGTTCCAGGCCGTGCAGTTCATGCCCGCCGTGCTCTTCCCCCAACTGCTGCTCTGCGGCCTCTTCGCACCACGGGCGAGCATGCAGCCGGTCCTCGAAGCGGTGTCGGACGTCCTCCCCCTCTCCTACGCGGTCGACGCGATGGGCGAGGTGGTGCGGAACACCACGGTCACCGGGGACTTCGTGCGTGACGCCGCCGTCGTGGCGGGCAGCGCGCTGCTGGTGCTCGTACTGGGGGCGGCGACACTCCGGCGGCGAACGGCCTGAGGCAGCGCTCGGCGGCGGAACACCCGGGTACGGGCGGCACCCGTGCCCCGCGGGGTGGGAGAATGGAGCGCGAAACCGCCGCAGGCAAGGGACGTAATGAGCGAGACCAAGACCCAGACAGTCGCCGTGCTGGGAGCAGGCAAGATCGGCGAGGCCCTCCTCAGTGGCATGATCCGGGCCGGCCGGCCCCGCGAACGCCTGCTGGTCACCGCTCGCCGCCCCGAGCGCGCCGCGGAGCTCCGGGAGCGCCACGGGGTGGAGGCGGTCGGCAACGCCGAAGCCGCCAAGCGGGCCGACACGCTGATCCTGACCGTGAAGCCGCAGGACATGGGGAAGCTGCTTGAGGAGCTCGCCCCGCACGTCCCCTCGGACCGGCTCGTCATCAGTGGCGCCGCGGGCGTGCCGACGACCTTCTTCGAGGAGCGACTGGCCCCCTACACACCGGTCGTGCGGGTCATGACGAACACCCCCGCCCTGGTCGACCAGGCCATGTCGGTGATCTCCGCGGGCAGCCACGCGAGCGAGGAGCACCTCCGGCACACCGAGGAGATCCTCAACGGCGTCGGCAAGACGCTGCGCGTCCCCGAGAGCCAGCAGGACGCCGCCACCGCGCTCTCCGGCTCCGGGCCGGCGTACTTCTACTTCCTCGTGGAGGCGATGACCGACGCGGGGATCCTGCTCGGCCTCCCGCGCGACAAGGCCCACGACCTCATCGTCCAGGCGGCGGTCGGTGCGGCCGCGATGCTCCGGGACAGCGGGGAGCACCCGGTGCGGCTCCGAGAGGCGGTGACCTCTCCGGCCGGCACCACCATCAACGCCATCCGGGAACTGGAGAACCACGGGGTACGGGCGGCCCTGATCGCGGCCCTGGAAGCCGCCCGGGACCGCAGCAGGGAACTGGCCTCCGGTCAGGGGTGACGTGGCCGGACGGAACGGCGTCCGGGCTGGCGGCGGCGGGTTTTGAGTACCGCTGACCAGTGGTGTAGTGTTCTTCGGGTTGCCAGGGGCCGGTTGGTTTCC
>NZ_BBZK01000004.1 GCF_001748085.1 Streptomyces sp. TP-A0874 | reverse complement strand
CCCCCGTTACCTTCTTCGTGGCCTCGCAAGGAGGCTCCCGGCCTTCGGCCCCGGCATGACTTCGCCCCCTCGTCGATGATGATCGAAAAAGTGGTGTCACCGGGATCGAAGGCATTGGCAGACCGCTGATTAGAGGCCTGAGCACCGATCCCGGACGGGGGAGGAAGTCTCTTCGTAACGTGGATGCCGGCACGCTGATGCCGTAGGTGAGGGCCGGGAAGAGCACGAGCACAGGAGCAAGCACGTGACCGCTGACGGCGAGATCGACATCTATCTGGGTCTGGACGTCGGCAAGGGCGAACACCACGCCACGGCACTGGCTCCAGCGGGCAAAAAGGTCTTCGACAAGCGGCTGCCCAACACCGAACCGAAGCTTCGTGAGGTGTTCACCAAGCTCCAGGCCAAACACGGCATTGTTCTGGTGGTGGTCGACCAGCCTGCTTCCATAGGTGCGCTGCCGCTGGCCGTGGCCCGTGACGCGGGCTGCCGCGTCGCCTACCTCCCGGGCCTGACGATGCGGCGCATCGCCGACCTCTACCCGGGTGAGGCCAAGACCGATGCCCGCGACGCACACGTCATCGCGGACGCCGCCCGAGCGATGCCGCACACACTGCGTGCCGTTGAACCGGCCGACGAGACCGTGGCCGAGCTGGAGATGCTCACCGGGTTCGACGACGACCTGGCCACCGAGGCGACGCGGACCAAGAACCGCCTGCGGGGCCTGCTGACACAGATCCATCCACCGCTGGAAAAGGTCGTTGGCCCTCGCCTGGGCCACCCCGCCGTGCTCACCCTGCTCGAACGCTTCGGCTCCCCGGCCCAACTCAGGAAAGCAGGACGACGCAGGCTGGTCACACTGCTGCGGCCGAAGGCGCCGCGGATGGCCGAGCGCCTGGTCGAGGACATCTTCACCGCACTCGACGAACAGAGCGTGATCGTCCCGGGCACCGACGCTGCCGCCCTGATCATCCCCAGTCTCGTCTCCACGCTCGGCTCCGTGCTGGACCAGCGCACACTCCTCGCCTCGAGGATCGAGGAACTTCTGGAGGCTCACCCTCTTTCCGCGGTCCTGACCTCCATGCCCGGCATCGGGGTCAGGACCGCCGCCCGCATCCTCATCGACGTCGGCGACGGCAGCGCCTTTGCCACGGCCGGACACCTGGCCGCCTACGCCGGCCTGGCCCCGGTCACCCGTGCCTCCGGCTCCTCCATCCACGGTGAACACCCCGCCCGACGAGGCAACAAACAGCTCAAACGTGCCTTCTACCTCGCCGCGTTCGCCTCACTCTCACAACCGGAGTCCCGCACCTACTACGACAGGAAACGCCGTGAAGGGAAGCACCACGTCGCAGCCCTGATCGCCCTCGCCCGACGACGCATCGACGTGCTCTTCGCCATGCTCAGAGACGGCACCTTCTATGAACCCCCGGTCACCGCAGCAGCTTGACGAAAGCCATAGAGGCACTTTTTTGCCCGGATGTGGGAGCCATCCACACAGGCCCGTGACCAGTCGAGTTCGCCGGCCGCGTTGAGTTCGGCGAGCAGGATGCGGTGCAGCTGATCGAAGACGCCGGCCTTCTGCCAGCGGTCCAGGCGCCGCCAGCAGGTCTGCCCGGATCCGAAGCCCAGTTCCAGGGGCAGGTGTTGCCAGGCTATGTCGTTGTAGAGGACGTACAGGATGCCCTGAAGGCAGAGCCGGTCCGACACTGGCCGCGGCCCTGGTGACCGCTCTGGCCACGGCGGCAGCAACGGCTCGATCAACACCCACAACTCGTCATCCACGATCCACGGCCGAGTACCCACACCTCACGAAGGGCCGAATCACCTGACCGGTCACGCCCGATCGGGAAAGTTGAACAAGATCGTGTTACGAGCTCTAAGGCCGAACTGATATCGCCCGGGAGCACTTGGGGTTCACCCTCTACCGCAACAATGTGTTTGGTGCTCGACCTCGGCGCCGTTTCGACGAAGCAGCGGGATGTCCCAGGGGGACCGGCACCGGCGGGTAGCGGCCGGCGTCGACGGCGCCGGTCGGTCTCGTCGTCCGAGGGCGGGACCCGGATCAGGTGCCGCGTTTGAGGCCGGCGCGGATGCGGGCGAAGAGCTCGCTCAGGTCCTCCGCCGTGTAGATCAGCGCCGGCAGCAGCTGCACGCAGCTGGGGCCCGGGTGGACGATCGCCCCCTCGGCCCGGATGGCCGCCACCGTGTCGGCGACCTCCTCGTCCGTGAGCTGCCCGCCGGTGGCGGGGTGCCGCAACTCGATCGCGCGGAGGCAGCCGCGCCCGGTCGAGCCGGTGACTTCCGTCATCTCATCGGTCAGAGCCGCGAGTTCGGTGTCCAGCCGGGCGGCGAGGGCCGCGTTGAGCGCGGGCGCGTCGAGTCTGCGCATCTCCTCGATGGTGGCCAGGATCGCGGCGGCGGCCGCCGGCGCCCCGGCCTGGGTCTCGCCGTGGCCGAGGACGGCTCCCGCCTCGATGAACTCGTCGGCGATATGGCGCGCGACGATCACCGCGGAGGCCGCGACCGTGCCGTTGGTCAGGCCCTTGGAGGTGACCAGCAGGTCGGGCTGTTCCGGCCAGCCCTGGCTGACGAAGAACGGGCCGACCCGCCAGAAGCCGCTGGTGACCTCGTCGGCGACGAGGAGGAAGCCGTGTTCGCGGCGGAGCCGCAGGAGCGCGGCGACGAACTCCTCGGAGAGTTCCAACGCGCCGGTACCGATGACCGGTTCGACCACGACGGCGGCGATCCGGCCGCGGTGCCGCTCCAGCAGTTCCGTCAGCTCCGCCGTGGCGTTGGGCCGCACATGGGTGACCAGCCGCCGGTCGATCCCGTAGACCCGGTTGCCGAGGTCGCCGTGGGTGAGGGCGGCCGCCCCGAAGGTGAGGCCGTGCCAGCTGCCCTCCAGCCCGACGATGCCCTTGCGGCTGTGCTCGCCGCGGAGCGCGAAGAAGTGCCGCACGACCTTGGTGACGAGATCGTTGGCCGCCGAGCCGCTGGTGGAGAACAGGACCCGGCCGTAGTGGTCGCGGCCGGCCACTTCGGTGAGGGCCTCGGCGGCCCGCCGCGCGTAGGCGTTCTCGTATCGCCACACGGTCAGGTAGGAGGCGTCGAGCAGCGCCTGGTGCACGGCGCCGGCGATCGCCTCGTTGCCGTAGCCGAGGATGGTGTTCCACAGGCCGCTGGTGCCGCACAGTGCTTCTCGGCCGTCGAGGAAGGTGAGCCGGACGCCCTTGGCCGCGACGGTGCAGTTTTCGTCGCCCTGCCGCTCGATGGGCATCATCAGGGGCCACAGGGTGCTGAGTTCACGTGCCATGGGTTCTCCGTCGCGGGGTGGTGCCCGGAGTCGGGCGGGGAGCGGCTGCGGGGGCGCCGCCGAGGCGGTGGTCAGATGAGGGAGCCGGCGGAGCCGCCGTCGAGCCGGCACATCATGCCGTTGGCCGACGGGCCGAGGTCGGCGAGGTAGGCGACGCTGCGGTAGCAGGCGTCGAAGTCGATGAGGTCGTCGATGACGTACCACGGGTTGGCCTTGCGCAGGAACCGGCGACGGACCTCCGCCGCCTCGACTCCGTGCCGGTCGGCCACCTGTTGGAAGTTCTCGAGTTTCTTCGGGTCGGGCAGCGGCCCCAGCAGCAGGGTCGCGACGCTGACGGCGGCGGGTCGGAACAGGGTGGCCAGGGAGGCCGTCAGCACCCGGAGCGCCGCCTTGCTGGCGGCGTAGCCCGCGGTCTGCGGGGTGGAGTGGTAGATGGAGTCGGAGTTGATCACCACACAGTTGCAGTGCCGGTCGGCGGGCTGTGCGGCGAGGAGACCGTGCAGCAGGCGGTACGGGACCAGCGCGTTGACCCGGAACATGGTCTCCAGCGCGTCGAGTTCCGGCACGGGCTGGCCGCTCATGGCGCCGTAGGTGACGGCGTTGTGGACGATCAGGTCGTACGGCCCGCCGCCGGCCCGTTCGACGAACCGCTCGACCTCAGCGTTGTCCGAGAGGTCGAGGCGGACGTAGTCGAAGGCCGAGGCGTCCTCGACCTCCTCGGCCGGCCGCCGTCCGGTGCCGGTCACCGACCAGCCGTCGGCCGCCAGCCGTCCCGCCAGGGCGGAGCCCAGACTGTGGCTCGCTCCGATCACCAGAGCCCGTTTCATGACCGCTCCTTGTCGTTCTCTTCCGGTCGGAACCGGAAGTGGTACAGCATCCCGGTGTAGGAGCCGCAGTACATGCTGCCGTCGCCCGCCACCACCGGTGTGGTGTCCAGGGCCGGGTCGTGGTCCGCCAGGCCCAGTACCTGGCTGGTCTCCCAGAGGAAGTGACCGTCCTCGCGGCGCAGGCCGACGGCGTTGCCCCGGGCCGAGAGGAACGTGAGGTTGCCGTCCGGCAGCAGGGTGTACGAGGTGTACTCGCGCGGGCCGTAGCCGGGCGCGCCCCAGGCGACGGCGCGGCGGGCCACGTCGATCCCGACGGTCCGACCGTGCTGGGTGCCGGCCACGAGCAGGCCGCCGGCGGCGACCGGGCTGGCGATCACCTTGCCGCCCAAATCCACCTGGCCGAGCGGCTTCCCGGTGTCCAGGTCGAGGAAGAGGCACCGGCCGTCGACGGAACAGACGGCGACCTCGCCCCGGTCGTGCAGCACCACGGGCGAGGACCTGACGGAATGCCCCAGCTCGTGCCGCCAGCGTTCCGAGCCGTCCGGGGCCAGGGCCAGCACATGCTCCGCGCAGGCCACGACGGTGCTCCCGGTGGTGGTCGCCGCCGGGCTGGCGTAGGGGTCCCGGTGGGCGGCGGAGCCGTCCTCGGCGTGCCAGGGCGCGGGCAGCTCGCGGGCGAACCGGCGTTTTCCGGTAGCGAGGTCGAATCCCAGGCAGCGGCTGCCGAACCCGGCCACCACCAGCAGGTCGGCGGCGGGCACCACCGCGGGGGTGGCGTAGACGGGGGTCTCGGCCTCGGCCTGCCAGACCGTGCGGCCCCGCAGGTCGAGGCAGACGATCCGGCCGGCGGTGGTCGCCGCCACCACCCGCTGTCGCCGCCGGTCGGCGACGAGGGAGGCGTAGACCGGCGCACCGAGCGCCGTCTGCCAGTACGTCCTGCTCAACGCGCGGTTGTGGAAGCGGACCAGGCCGTCGTAGGTGCCGACGACCGCGCCGGCCCCGGGCACCGCGACCGGTGATGCGGAGACGGGGACCGGGATGTCGGTGCCGAGCCGCTCGTTGTGGTGGAGCAGTCGGGTGTACCCGCAGACGGCCGGTTCGGTGTCCCAGCGGATCGCGGCGGGCGCCTCCTCGCGCAGCGGCAGCACGGTCTTGAGCGGATCATGTCGGGACGCCGGGGTGGCCGGCTGCCGCCCCGTGTCGGGGACCGCGCTCACGGGCTGCTTCAACGCGGCGTCCCCGAGACGCCGAGCCGGCCGAGCGCGGTCTCGAAGGCGCTGGCCGAGGGGTCCGCCAGGAGACGGGCGCAGCGCAGGCCGCCGGCCAGCACCTCGGCGTTGCCGGGGACCAGGCGCGCGAGGCTCCGGTAGGCGTCGAGCGCGCGCCGGGGCTCGTCGGCCCGTTCCCAGCAGCCGGCGGACTTCAGCAGGTGGTGGCCGACGTAGGGCGGCCCGGCCGCAACGGCCTGGTCGTACAGCTCCGCCGCCTCCAGCGGGCTGCCGAACCGCACGTGGGCCTCGGCCAGTTCGCCGTAGCTGACCGACCAGGCGGGGTCCAGCGCGATGAGGTCCCGGCCCGCCGCGACCGCCGCGTCCCGGTCGCGGGTGACGTACATGTGCTCCTTGAGGGAGGACTCGTGGTACGTCTTCAGCAGGTTCAGCGCATCGGCCCGCCGCTGGCGCCGGACCGTCTCCTCGGCCGCCCGGCGCGCGGCCTCCATGTAGGCGCGGGTCTGCTCCGGCATCCCCTTCGCCGCGGGGAGCATCGCGAGCCCCCGGTACCACGAGGAGACGGCGGCGTCGTCGACCGTCGCGCCGCGCTTGGCGAGGGCGTTGCCGGTGCGCACGCACCAGCGGAAGTCCTCCTCCGAGATCTCCTTCCGCTTCAGGTACCAGACCACGCCCTGCGTGCAGGCGTCGAGCACCCGGGCCACGGGGACGTCACCGGTGCCGGCGGCGGTCCGCATGGCGGTGAAGGCCGTTGCCGAGTCCTCCCCGTCGTCACGGCGGTTGGAGACGACGAAGGTAAGCCAGGCGGCTTCGAACCGGTCCCGGTCGGTGACGGCCAGTTCCGTCGCCTCGGTGAGCACCTCGTGGGCCAGGTCGAGCCGGGCCACACTGGTCAGGGCGGAGGCCAGGTTGATCCGCCGCACGAAGTCCAGTTCGAGGCGGTTGTCCAGCAGTTCGCCGAGCCGGCGCATGGCGGCCGTCGGCCGGTGTGTCAGGCGGGCGAGGTCGGCGTAGGGGATCTGCTCCAGGGCGGCGGTCTCCTGGAGGACCGCGGCTTCGAAGACCTGGGTGAACGGGTAGCCGAAGCGGTCCCAGTCGGCGTTCTCGAACGCCTCCACACAGCCCTGGGAGAAGATGTCCGGTTCGCCGGTGCCCTCGGCTTCGTGGCTGAGGCCGAGCATCGTCCGGTGGAACGCGCTGCGGTGGAAGGGCAGCTTGTCGTGCGCCGTCATCAGTCGCGCCCCCGGACGGGGGTCCGCCGGCCGGCGCACCCCGGGGTGGGGGTCGTGTTCGTTCCGCGCACTCGCTGTTCCTCCAGATCGAATCCCGTGGTCCTGACCGGCCTACCCACCGCGCGTGGGGCTGCGATCACGCCGGTGGTGTCGGCTGCTCGGCCGGCCAGTCCTTGTAACTCACCATCAGCCCGTGGGTGGTCCCGACGAACGCGGAGAACAACCGGTTGCTGCGGGCCGCCGCCCGTACGTACGTGTTGATGGCGACCGCCTCCCGGTCCGGGTCGGCGCCCGGCTCCGACTCGCCGCTGAAATCCAACCCCGGGGCGGTGTCGTCGGCGATGAGCAGGCCCCCGCTGCGCAGCAGCGGGAAGCACAGCTTGAGGTACTGGGGGTAGCTCTTCTTGTCCCCGTCGACGAAGACCATGTCGCAGCTGTCGGGGTCCATCGTGGCCAGGTGGGTGGCGGCGTCGGCGTGCACCACCTCGACCCGGTCGGCGACCCCGGCGCGCTTCAGGTACCCCTCGGCCAGCCGGGCGGACTCGGCATTGGACTCGATGGTGACCAGACGGCCGTCCGGCGGCAGGCCCCGGGCGATGTGGACGGCGGAGTATCCGAAGAGGGTGCCCACCTCCACCACCAGCCGCGGGCGATGCAGCATGGTGATGAGCTGGAGCATCCGCGCGCCGTTGTCGTCGACCTGGATGGCCGGCAGGCGCTTGTCGAGCAGGGCGTCCCGGAGGATCTCGTCCAGGACGCCGTCCCGGGGGCCCAGCATGGAACGGATGTAGTGGTCGGGGCTTCCCGTCATGAGATCGGCTTTCCAAGGAGGTCTCGGTAAGAGGTGAAGATGGACCGGATGTCCGGTGTACCGCTCGGCAGGTCGTAGTCGAAGCAGGCGGCGAACCGCCCCTCGAACTCGGCCGGGTCGAGATCGTCGAGCCGACGCCCGAGGACGGGTGCGAAGGCCTCGGCGCTGGCCGCGGCGCTCCGGGTGTACACGAAGCTGGCCCCCGGGTTGGCGTTGATCATGGGCCAGGAGAAGTAGACGGGGTAGTCCCCCAGCGAGCAGTAGCGGGAGATGTCGAACCGCTCGTCGAGCCGGTCGAACTCGGCCCGCAGCCCGCCCTCCTCGGCGCCGTGCACGCCGAAGTCGAGCGCGGCGGTGACGGCACGTTCGACGTGGGTGCGCTGGTACTCCAGAATCTTGGCCCGCTGGCAGAACTCCATGCCCGCGCGTTCGTCGGCGGACAGGTCGAGGTGGTCCACGAAGTCCGGGTGGTACACCCACCTCTCGTGCCACATGCTGAGGTCCTCGATGCGCTCGAGCGGCAGGTAGTCCAGGCCGGAGACGGTCGGCAGGCGCTTGCTGACCAGCAGGTGGTTGAGGGCGTGACCGGTCTCGTGGAAGAGGCTGTGGACGTTCTGGAAGGTGATGCGGTCGCGGCCGTCAGGCTGCCGGTGGAACCGGCAGGAGACGTAGGCGATGGGGAGCTGGACGATGTCGCCCCAGTCGACTCGGTTCCGGATGCCGCTGGTGGAGTTCGCGGCGCGGTTCCGCCCGGCGTCCCACAGGTCGAAGTTGATGTAGCCGACGACCTGCTCTCCCCGGGACACCACGACGGTCAGCACCTGGGAGCCGTTGTCGGGGAGCTGGCTCATCGTGAGGCCGAAGACACGTTCGGCGACGCGTCGGACGAAGCCCAGGCAGTCCTGGAGGTCGAACAGGGGAACCGGCAGGTCGCCCTGGAGTTTCCGCAGGTAGTGCCCGAAGTGGTCCATGGGGGCGGCGACCTCGCCGACGACCTCTCGGATCTCCGCCTCCAGGGCGCGGTGTTCCTCGATGGCGCCCACCAGGTAGTCGTCGACCAGTCCGCGCGCCGCCTCGACCGACAGGGAGCAGCGGCGCATGGTCTCGTCCAGCGGGGTGGCGAAGCCCCGGTGCCGGCTGTCCTCGCGCCGGACGGCCACCATCCGGTCGGTCGTCTCCAGCAGCGCGCCGAGCCGCTTGTCCCGCAGCGTGGTCATCGCCCCGGCGAGCTTGGCGCGCCGGGAGGCGTCACCGGTGGCGCTGATCACGGAGTACGCGATGGACCGGGCTGAGCCGGACGAGATGTCGAGGCCCAGCCGTCCGAGAAGGGCGAGCTGGTCGCGGTCTCCCGCGCGGGCGATTTCTTTTACATGTTCCTGCAATTTTTCCAGTTCTTCGGCGCGGCCGGGATCAGCCGTGAGTTTCCCGTCGAGATGCGCAACGTAAGCGCGCCGACACTCTTCGAGTTCAGGGTCCTCGCAGTTCAACTGTGCACACAGCGCGCGGAGTCGGCCGTCGAGCACGTCGTTCTTGAAAAAAGCCGTCCGATAAGGCAGGAGAGCCCGATAGTCAACGTGCTGTTCATTCGACTCAAGGTAGAGGAACACGTAGGCGGCGTTGTCGTAGATGGCGGCCAGCTCCACGAATGCGGCCTGCGTCAGGCGGTCCTCGGCGACTATGGCGTCGAGGCGTTCTTTCATATCGTGGAGAATCCGGCGAGTTTCGGCAAGACTGGCCTGGTCAAGGCCGGTGATGGCGTCGAGTTGCATCTGCGCGTCCCTCTGCGGTGGTGCGACCCCTGGTCCCCCGCGGTCGTCACGGAGCCCCGTGTTTCAGCCCGGGGCCAGGGCCTCGGAGGCGACCGGGGCGGCATGCCCGATCCCCGTGGTCGACCCGTGTGGTCCGCCCCGCCGACGGGGCGCGGACTTGGCCTGTGGCGACTCCGCGCCGGCGAGGAGCTCTCTCGACCGGCACGAAGTCGGCACCTGAACGGTGCCCGAAGGCTCAGCCTCAGGCGGCGGAGTCCGAGGGGCTGTTGAGGATCGCGTCCAGCTCGGCGTCGATCTCGTTGTCGAACAGCGCCGTCGTCTCGGCGGAGTTCGCCTCGGCCTCGAAGAAGACCTCGAGGGCGACGGACGGGAAGAAGGCGGGCTTCTTCGCGAGGGTGTAAGACTCCATCTGGGACTCCATTCTCTGGCAACGGCCCCACCACTGGTCTTGAGGTGGGGCCGTACTCGAAATGCTCGATGTTCCTGCCTTCATCTCGGCATGGTTCACCGGGAGATGAATGCGGTCACGGTACAAGCGCCGCTAGGCACCGTCAATACTCCGCAATCCACTGTGCGTTGAGCGGGATGTGCACATCTTCGAGCGGTAGTGAACAGCCCTCGACGCCGGGAGCGGCATATGATGTGCTGGCCCGAGCCCACCCCTGAGAGGTAACTGTGGGCCGTCAATTGCAGAGCCTTTGCCCGGATTGCGCCGCACCCCCCGTCGGTCCGGCGTCCAGCATGAGGCCCGCTGATTCACCAGAAAGGCCCGACCCTTGGCGACCACTGAATGGCCGGCCGGATGAGCGGGGAAGGTGGGGGTGGCGAGCACACCGAACTGACCCGCCGCAACTTCACCAATTTCGCTTTCGTGGTTCTGCTCGCGACGTCGGTCGGCGCGCTGTTCGGCGCGACTGACCTGGCCATGATCGCTCCGCTCGGTGTCGACTACGTGGCAGCCGTCGGACTGGCCGAGCTGATCATGCTGGGCCTGACCGCCTACGCGAGCGGGCTGGTGGTGGTCTTCGCCAACCGGCTGGCGATGGCCGAGGGACGAGGCGGGCTCCACCGGCGGCTGCCGGTGCTCACCGGGGCGTTCCTGCTGTGCTGCGGAGTCGTCCAGCTGATCGCCGTCGCGGTGGCCCTCAGCGCCGAGTGGCTGCTGGAGCTGGCCGGCCAGAACTCCGAGCTGATCCCACCGGCCACGGACTACCTGGCGGCCCGGCTGTTCGGGATCGCCCTGACCGTGGTCTGGGCCTCGCTCGTAGAGGCGCTGCGGATCTGCGGGATGAAGAACCTGCCGGTGCAGATCATGGTGGTCGGGCTGCTCGGCAACGCCGGGCTCAACTACGTGGTACTGCACACCCGTGTGGAGTCCGTGTTCGCCTCGCCGGCCCAGGCGGTGGCGGTCACCACCGTCGTGGCTCAGGCCGCCATGGCCGTCGTAGGGCTGGTGGCCTTCCTGCGGCTCCTCCGACAACGGCGACTCCAGCGGCAGTCGGAGGGCGACGCGGCCCATCCCGAGGACCCGGCCCACCCCGAGGACCCTGCCGAGCACGAAGCCGCGGCGGCGGAGGCGGAGGGCGGAGCCCGCCCCCATCGCGCGGCGCTGCTGGCCGAGTTCCGTTCGATGCTGTGGGTTTCCCAGGGCATCGGGGTCCGCAACTTCAACGACTACATGGGCGCCGTCGTCCCGTTCCTGTTCATCGGCACCCTCGGCCCGCAGACGGTCGCCGCGTCGGTGGTGGGCGCCAAGGTCTACACGCTGTTCTGCCGGGTTCCGCAGGCCTGTGTGGCCGCGGCGTCCGTCTACTACAGCTACGAGGTCGGCCGGGACGCCTCCGCTGGCCGACTGCGCACCCACGGTCGGAAGTTGCTGGCCTACACCGGAGTACCCACCGCGATCGGCACCGTGCTGGTGCTGCTGGCGTCCCCCTGGCTCGTGCAGCTGTTCGGCGGCACCGACGAGTTGGACGTGCGGCTGGCGGTGCTGATGCTCTTCGCCTTCATGCTCACCATGCCCCTCTACGTCTACGAGGCCGTGTACACCACGCTCCTCACCGTCCACCAGCGCGGCACCCTGCTGTCGATGACGTCCACGCTGACGACGTACGGGCTGATGATCCCGCTCGCCTGGTACGCGGTCTTCGTGCTGGAGTCGGCGTTCTGGGCGATCGCGTTGGGCTCGATCGCCGCCACCGTGGTGATGGTCGTCTTCCTGGCCCGTGCGCTGTACCGCGACCACTGGGCCGTCAGCGAAGCCCCGGCCGTCGAGGCAGAGTCTGTGGGCGACCGTGGCTGAGCCACTGGTCGGCGACCGGCAGGCTCCCGGCGATCCCGCGCGCGCCACCGGCCCCGTGGTGGAGCCCGGGCGCGCGGACACCACCGGGGAGGTGGCCGATGCGGATGCCGCCGCCCCGGCGGGCCCGGAGATCCGGATCCCGGAGGGCGTCCGCATCGCCTCGCCGGAGGCGTTCCTCGACGCCCAGCTGGGGCGCCTGCGCGCGGTGCTGGCACACGAGAGGCCGGGACCGGACGCGCTGGTGCGGATCATGTCCCTCTACAACGACGTCAGCTTCGTGGCGCTGTACCTGGGCTCCGTGGCCCCCACGGCCCCGGAGCGGCTGGCCGACCGGCTCGCCGCGTTCACGAGGGACCCCGAACTCCTCGGCCGGCTCTCGGCGTTCGTCACCGCCTTCGGCGGCGACCGGGCCGGTACCGACCCCACCGACATCGAGGAGGCAAGGCAGGAGTACGTCCGGCTGTGCCGGCCCCCCAGCGCGGAGCGGGAGGCGGTCGACACGGCCGTCCGGGAACGACTCGCCGAGGGCCGGGCAGTCCTGGCCGCGCTCGCCGAGGACCAGCGCCACATCCTGGCCGAGTACGGCGCCGGCGCGCTCCGCGCCGATCCGGAGGTCGTCCACAGCGCGCTCGGCCGCCGGCTGGCGGGCCCGGCCCGCGCCCGGCTCGCGGCGCGCTGGCGGGCGTGCCGGGCGGCGCACCTTCCGGAGCTGGTCGGGTCCGTGGACCGGCTGGCCGCCGCCCAGCGCGCCCGGGCGGCTGTCGAGGGCGCGACGGGGGTGCTGGCCGGGAGCGGCACCACCGAGGCGGAGGTGGAACGCCTCCTCGTGGCCAGGACCGCCGTGGCGCGCCGGACCCGTGCCGCGCTCGCGGCCGAGCTGGCGCGGCGACTGGGCGAGCCGGACCCGGGGGCAGTCCACTTCGGCTCCGCCGTCCGCGTGTTGGTGGGTCAACCGCCCGCCATCCGGCTTCCGCTGGCCGGCTGCCTGGACCACCTGTTCTCGGTCGCCGCCGCCACCTTGGGGCTCTCCGTCCGCCGGGTCGACGCGGACTCCGCCGAACCGCCCGAGGGCCGGCCCGGGCCGCCCTCCTGGGGTCCCGGCCCGGCGGGGAACATCGTCCTCGACGTAAGGGACGACGACGGGCCGGTCGGCCGCGTCGAACTCGACCTGTGGCGACGCCCCGGCAAGGCCGATGCCAACCACACCGGGGGGATCCGCAACCGCACCGACTGGCCCGGGCTGAGCCAGCTCCCGGTCTCCTATGTCGCCTGCTCCTTCCCGCCCGCGGCGGCCGAGCAGGGACTGTCGTTCTCCCAGGCGCACACCCTCTTCCACGAGTTCGGCCACGCCCTGAACCATCTGCTGGTCCGGGAACGGCTCCCGCACGCCGCCGGGTTGGAACGGCTGCCGGTGGAGCGCGGCGAGGTCCTTCCGACGTGGTTCGAGAAGTGGGTCTCCCGTCCCGACTTCGGTCGCCGGCTCGGCCTGGACGCGGACGGCCGGCGGGCGCTGCGGACCGCGGCCCGGCTGAAGGAACTGGAGGACCGCTGGGCCGCACCGGAGCGGGCGGTGACCGCGGCGCTCGACTTCGAACTGCACCGCTCCGACGGCGGGCTCGCCGAGGCGTACGAGCGGATCCGGAGCTGGCTGCCAGTGCCGGACTGCGTGTCGTACGAGGACCTCCCGGCGTTCTTCCTCCGGCCCGCGGTGGCGGCCCGGCCGGGCCGGTACTTCCGGTACACCTGGGCGGCGGCCGACAGCGCCAGGCTGTACCTCCCCTACCGCGACCTGGAGTTGACCGAGATCGCCAGCCGCCCGGAGCTGCGGAGCGCGTTCGGCCCGTACTTCGAGACGGGGGGCCCTTCGGTCACACCGGACCTGGCGGCACTGGAGGAGCTCCACGAACCGGGGTCGGCGTCCGCCGGCGACCGACAGACCCGACAGGGAGGCGAGGGCACGTGGCAGTGACGGACTTCGGGATCACGGCGCTGGCGAGCAGTCTGGGCGAGCCCTGTGACGTTCCGTCGTCGGTGCCCCGGTACGGGGTCAGCGCGGACATCGTGGCGGCCATGGGATTCCGCACCTTTCACCGGGCGCCGGCCGGGATCAGCACGACCGACTTCGCGGTGGCGGCGGCCCGGGCGGCGCTGGGGCGGGCCGAGGTCGCGACGGACGAGGTCGATCTCCTCGTGGCGGTCAGCGGCGGTCTGCCGGAGTACCTGCTGTGGGACTTCTCCGCCGCGGTCGCCCGGGACCTGGGCATGCCCGAGGTCCGCACGGTCTCCCTGGGGCAGGGCTGCATGTCCGCGGTGATGTCCTTCGAGAACATCGCCGGTCTCCTCGCCACCCGCGAGGAGGTACGGACAGTGCTGCTCGTCTCCGCCGAACGGGTCTGCGACACCCATCTGAACCGCCTGGGCAACGGTTCCACGGCCGAGAGCGACGGAGCGGTCGCCGCCGTGCTGCGGCGCGGCCACCCGTCGCTGCGGTGGCTGGCCAGCGAGCAGGTGACGGACGCCCGGTACGCGGACTTCTTCCGGCTGGAGTACGGCGGTGCCGCCGCGCCGGTGGCGCCCAAGGGGCGCGGCAACCGTGAGATCGACCCGGCGGTGGCGGTCTTCCAGCACTTCGGCGGGGACGCCGAACGGTTCACCGCCTACGCGGAGTCGACACACACCCGGCTCCTCGAGGCCGTCGACGGGGCGTGCGCCCGGGCCGGTGTTCCCAGGTCCGAGCTGTCCCGGGTGATCCTGCTGCACTCCGACCAGATCACCCTGGCCCGCCAGGCGGTGGTCCTGGGCATCGACCCGGAGCGCACCAACGCCGATCTCGCGGCGCTGTTCGGGCATTTCGGCGGTCTGGATCCGCTGCTCTGCCTGGACTGGTACCTGGATGCCGGCCAACTGGCGGAGGGGGACGTCGTGGCGCTGGCCGGGATGTCCGCCGGGCTGCACTGGTTCTGCACCCTCCTGCGGGTGTGAGGCGGCGTCCGGCAGCACGGCGGGTTCCCGCGCGGCCGGGCGACTCCGCGCCGACGAGGCCAGCGACCTGAACGGGAGAACCACATGTCGTACAGCGTTTCCACCGGGAGCCCATCGTTCCACGACCTCGTCGGGGTGGGCTTCGGCCCGTCCAACCTGGCCCTGGCGATCGCGTTGGCCGAGGAGCACGGCGAGCGCGGGCTGCGCACGGTGTTCCTGGAGCGGAAGGAAGAGTTCGGCTGGCACCGTGGGCTGATGCTGCCGGACGCCACGATGCAGGTGAGCTTCCTGAAGGACCTGGTCACGCTCCGCACGCCGACGAGCCGCTTCGGGTTCCTCTCCTACCTGCGGGAGCGGGACCGGTTGGTCGACTTCATCAACCGCGGCTCCGACTTCCCCAGCCGGGTGGAGTTCCACGACTATCTGGAGTGGGCCGCGGCCCCGTTCGCCGACCAGGTGCGCTATGGCGCGGAGGTCCTCGACGTCCGTCCGGTCCGCTCCGGGGGGCGGGTGACGGCGTGGGACGTGGTCTCGGCCGAGCGGCGGCCTGACGGGGCGGGTACGGACCGTGCCGAGGTGGTGCGCCGCACCCGCAACGTCGTGCTGGCCACCGGCATCACACCGGCGCTGCCCGAGGGCGTCGAGCGCTCCGAACGGGTCTGGCACAGCGAGGAGTTGCTGCCCCGGGTCGCATCATGGCCGGAAGGGGCGGGGACCCGGTTCGCGGTGGTGGGGGCCGGTCAGAGCGCCGCGGAGACGGCTGCCCACCTGCACCAGCGGTTCCCCGACGCCCAGGTGTACGCGGTGATGTCCCGCTACGGGTACAGCCCGGCCGACGACTCCCCGTTCGCCAACCGCGTCTTCGACCCCTCGGCGGTCGACGACTTCTACGATGCTCCGCCCGCCGTGCGGAAGAGGTTCTACGACTACCACGCGAACACCAACTACTCCGTGGTCGATCTCGAGTTGATAGAGGAGCTGTACCGGCGGCACTACGAGGAGAAGGTCACCGGCCGGCGGCGGTTGCACCTGGTCAACCTGTCGGTGGTCGAGGCGGTGAAACCCACCTCGGCCGGTGTCGCCCTGCTGCTCCAGCGGCCGGGCGCCCCGGGGGAACTGGAGGTGGACGTCGTGGTCTTCGCCACCGGCTACCGGCCGATGGACCCGGCCGCCGTCCTCGGGGAGGCCGCAGGGCACTGCGTGTTCGACGACGCGGGACGGGTCCGCATCCGGCGGGACTACCGGGTGGTCACCGCCCCGGACGTCGACGCGGGGGTGTACCTCCAGGGCGGCACCGAGCACACCCACGGGCTGTCCTCGTCGCTGCTGTCCAACGTGGCAGTGCGCTCGGGGGAGATCGCCGCCGCCGTCGCCGCCGGGCCGGTCACCCCGTCTGACGGCTGTACCGCCTGACGGGCCACCCCCCCCGGGCCGCGCCGTACGGGGGCGGTGCCGTGCCGTTCGCGCCCCGGGGCGCCGACCCCGGGGCGCGCGGGAACTACGGCAGTGGGCGCTGGGCGGCGTCCTCGTTCAGCCACCGCCGGTAGGCGTCGAAGGCGTGGCCGCGGCCGAGGAAGGTCCGGATGGACTCCGCCGCCGGGGCGCTCCCGCCCGCGGCCAGCACGGTGTCCCGGTAGGCCCGGCAGCTCTTCGGCGCGGGCAGCCCCTCGGCCTCGAACCGGGTGAAGAGGTCCTTCGCGATCACCTGGGACCACAGGTAGGTGTAGTAGAGCGCCGAGTAGCTGTTGAGGTGCGTGAACGCCAGGTGCAGGTGGACGCCCTCCGGGTAGGGGAACGGCGTGTGGGTCGTCAGCGCCGCGCGCTCGGTCGCCGGCGGATCGATGTCCTCCGGCGCCCCACGGTGCAGTTCCAGGCTGAGGGCGGCGTAGGACAGCTGGCGGGCCACCGCGAGGCCCCTGCCGAACTCCTCGGAGGCGCGGAGCGCGGCGACGGTCTCGGCGGGCAGCGGTTCACCCGTCTCGTGGTGGACGGCGAACCGGGCCAGTGTCTCGGGGTCGAGGGTCCACTCCTCCAGCATCTGTGACGGCGCTTCGACGAAGTCCCGTTCGGTCGTGAGGCCGGAGACGCCGTGCCAGGGCTGGTGGCCGCCGACGACGTGGTGGACGAGGTGCCCGAACTCGTGGAAGAGCGTCCGTACCTGCGAGTGCAGGAGCAGCGCGGGCTCCGCGCCGGGCCGCGGCAGGTTGCACAGCAGCGCGCACTCCGGAACCCGCCGGCCGGCCTTCCCATTGACCATGCGGAACATTCCGGCGTGCGGGAACTTGTCGGCCCGGGGGTGCATGTCGAGGAAGATCCGGCCGAGCAGCCCGCCCGCCTCGTCGAGCACCTCGTACGCCTCGACGTCCGGATGCCACCCGGGGAGGTCGGGGCGGCGCCGGAACGCGATGCCGAACATCTCCTCGGAGAGCGCCATCAGGCCGGTACGCACCCGGGTGTACTCGAAGTAGGGCCGCAGCGCACGGGTGTCGAAGGTGAGCCGCTCCGCCTTCAGCCGGTCCTCCAGATAGCCGACGTCCCAGTGGTGGACGGCGGAGGCGGCCGGGTCCTCGCGGCGTTTGCGGGCCAGCAGTGCGTCGTACTCGTGGGCGACGCGGGGCGCGGCGGCCTCCGTGAGCCGGCTGATGAAGTCGGCGGCGCCGGCCGCGCCGCCGACCATGGTGTCCGCGGTCACGTGGTCCGCCCAGGAGGGGTGGCCGAGGATTCCGGCTAGCTCGTGCCGGAGTTCCAGCATGCGGTGCAGCACCTCGGTGTTGGCCGGGTGGGCCCGTTCCCGGAACAGTCGCCAGAGGGTCTCCCGCGCGGCACCGTCGTGCGCGTAGGTCTGGAACGGCATGAAGTCGGGGAAGTCGGTGGTGATCCGGACCAGGCCGTCGTCGCCCGGCGGGTGTGCCCGGACGTAGTCGGGGGGCAGCCCGTCGAGCGCTTCCGGAGGCAGCAGGGCGACCCGGCTGTCCGCACGTATATTGCGGTCGAACTCCTGCCCGATGGTGACCAGTTCGTCGCGTATCCGGCTGATGCGCGCACGGGTCTCCGGATCCCGGTCCACACCGGACCGCCGGTACTCCTCCAGGGTCCGCCTGAGGTGGTGCCGGGTCGCCGCGTCCTGGTCGGTGACGTCCAGGGCGTTCAGCGCCCGGTAGACGTCCTGGTCCAGACACAACTCGGTGGCGACCCCGGTGAGTTGCCGACTGGCGGCCTCGGCGGCCGCACGCTGCTCGGCGTCCGGATGGGCGGCGGCGACGAGCTGGGCGGTGTCCGCCAGGTTCTCCAGGCAGGCCATCGCCTCGTCGTGGTGGTCGAGGAGCCGCAGCGCCTCCTCGCCGCGGAGGCCCGGGGTGGGTGTGGCGGAGGTCAGCCGGGCGATGTGCTCACGGGCCTCGGCGATCGCGGCGTCCGGCGAGAACCCGGCGGGATCGGCGGCGAGTTCGGCGGCGGGGGAGGGCCCGCCCACGGCTCCGGGGCGTTCCCCCGTGGCGACGTGCTCCTGCATCGGTTGTCCTGGTTCGTTCTCCGGCGGGGTGGCCGGGACCGAAGCGGGGCCGACGCCGCTCCGGGAACGCCGCGGTGTCGCCCCTGGCGACACGGTGTCCGCCTCGGTCGGTGATCATCTGGTGCGGAGCTTGCCCACAAAGTGAAACATGTACTCGCCGGGGTCGAGCGGGTTCCGGTCGGTCCGTTCGCGACTCGGCACGGCGCCCCGGCAGGACCGGTCGCCCCGGGCCCGCGACCACCAGTGGCCCTCACCACGGGTCAGGTCCGGCAGCTGCCGGGTGATGGTGTGCACCTGGCGGGCCGGCAGGTCACCGGAGACGACCCAGCTGCCGGCCCGGGTCGTTGTCTCCCGGATGCGCGCCTCTAGGGACAGCAGCCTGGTGGTGACGGCCTCCAGGAGATCGAGCGGCGCCTCGGCCTCGAAGACGTGGCACGGTTCGTAGATCCGGGTGCCTGCACGGCTCAGCGCGCGCATGAGGACCAGGGGGGTCAGGTTGCGGAAGTCGCCGCCGCAGCTCGTGGCGTTGTCGAACTCGGTGTGCGTGACCGTCACCCGGCAGTCGGTGACGGGCCACCCCAGCAGCCCCTGTGTGAGCGTCGCCCGCACGGTGCTCTCGATCGCCGAGTGGAAGGCGGCCGGCAGGGCTCCGTACTTCACCTCGCGCTCGACCAGCACGCCGGCTCCACGCGGCGCCGGCTCGACCCGGAGGCCCACCCCGGCGGTGAAGGGGGTGTGGGTGATGCCGATGAAGGCGGCGCCACGCCCGGCGGGCCGTTCCAGGTAGAGCGGGCGGCTCGGCTCGAAGGCGGCCTCGACGCCGAACTCCCGGGACAGGGTCTCAGCGATGATCTCCTTCTGGATCTCGCCGTACAGCAGCACCGAGGTCTGCCCGCCGGCCGCGGGGCGGGTACTGATCAGCGGGTCCTGCTCGGCCAGCGCGACCAGCGCCGCGTGCAGGCGGATGGTGTCCCGCGGATGGGCCGACCGCACCAGCGTCTCCAGGGTGGGGCGGGCGAAGTAGTGGCTGCCCGCGGAGTCGTCGGGGGCGCCCAGGGTGTCGCCGACGCGCACCTGGGAGAGCCCGCGAACGCTGACCAGGTCACCGGCGACGGCCCGTGCGTCGACCGTCTCGTGCGCTCCGTCCCCCGCCCGGACCACCCGAAGGCCGCTGATCTGACCGGAGTAGCCGGTTGCGGTGCCGTCCGCGCTGTTGTGGAAGCAGGACACCCGTTGGCGCGGCCGGAGTTCGCCCTCGAACAGGCGCAGATAGGCGATCTTGGCGCCGCCGGGGGCCCGCTCCACGGCGAACACCGTGCCGCGCGGGGGCCCGTCGGCGTCGGCGGGCGCGGGCGGCAGCAGCGTGCGGATGCCTTCGACGAGGTCGGCGACGCCCTGCCCGGTGCGGGCGGATCCGAAGTAGACGGGGTGCACCAGGCCGCGGGCAGTCTGCTCCGCCAGGCGGGCGGCCAAGTCGGCGCTGTCCGGCGGTCGGTCGGCGACCAGGTCCGCCAGCAGCGCCTCGTCGTGCTCGGACAACACCGCTGCGAGTGCCTCCGGATCCTCCCTTCGACGGGTGACCGCCGCCGGGGAGCCGAGGTTCTCCGCGCGGTTCATGGGCGCGAGATGGGGCGAGAGCCGGGCCCGCATTTCGGTGAGCAACTCGTCACCGCGCGCACCGCCCCGGTCTATCTTGTTGACGAAGACGAGTGTGGGCAGACGCAGTTCTTGAAGGGTTTTCATGATGACCCGGGTCTGCGCCTGGACGCCTTCCACGGCGGAGACCACCAAAACCGCCCCGTCCAGTACCCGAAGCGCCCGTTCGACCTCGGCGATGAACTCGGAGTGACCGGGTGTGTCGACCAGGTTGACCCGGCGGTCCCGGGTGTCGAACGAGGCGACCGCGCTTCGGACGGTGATACCGCGGCGTTGTTCGATCTCGTTGGAGTCGGTGCGGGTGGTTCCGGCGTCGACGCTCCCGAGTGTGTCCAGAACGCCGTTGTCGTAGAGGAGACGCTCGGTGAGACTGGTCTTACCAGCGTCAATGTGCGCGAGGATACAGGTGTTTACCGATCTCATGGCTTCCCGTAGTGTAAGGGCTGTCCCGTAATGCCTGGTGGATCAGCGCACGACGTCAGATGCGGTGCATCGCAAGGCGGAAGGGCGTCCTGATACTGGGCGTATCAGGACGTTCCGACAAGGCGGCGAGGTGCCGTAGCTGTCGCCGTGCGCTCGCCAGGCATTACGGGACAGCCTTTAGGCCGCCCGCGTGCGGGTTTGACCAGCCCGGCCACGCGTGAGTTTTGCCAGGTGGAGCTGATCTGACCTATCCGACTGCCTCGGCACCGAGTCTGCGGCTGACCGGAATTGGGGTTTTCAAAGACCGAAGGAAACGGGGTCAGGTGTTCGTTCCTCCCTCCTATCATCCTGAATCTCCGGGATGGGCGCGTCGGGTCGTCACCGCTTTCCCGTTGGCGCTGCTCATCACCCAGGGAGAACACGGTCCCTTCGCCACCCATCTCCCGGTCATTCCGGCCGAGGAATCGGGGCTGGAACACGGTACGGGGCCATGCGGGCTGGTCGGGGTGAAACTGCTCGGCCACATGAACCGGGCCAACCCGCACTGGGCGGCGCTCGCCGCCGGCGGTCCCGGGATCCTCGTCTTCACCGGTCCGGACGCCTATATCTCGCCGCCCGTCTACCAGGCCAGGGATGTCGCGCCCACGTGGAACTTCGTCGCTGTGCACGTCCACGGCACACCGGAGCCGTTGGGGACCGCGGAGGAGACGCTGCGCGTCGTCGAGGCGACCGTCACGGCCTACGAACGCGAGCACGGCACCGGCTGGGACATGACGGACGAACTCCACTACTTCTCCCGCATCGTCGGCGGCGCCGGGGCGTTCTCCTTCCAGGTCACCGCGGCGGAGGGGATGTTCAAGCTCAGCCAGGACAAGCCCCGGCCGGTGCGCACCGCCATCGCCGACGTCCTCGCCGCGGGCTCGGAGCGCACCCGCCAGGTCGCGGACACCATGCGCGACCTCGGCGTCGCCGGACCACCACCGGACGCGCCGGGTGGGGCGGCACGGTCCGACGCGCCCCGGCCGGTGCGTTCCGCCGACCCGCCCGCCGCCCGGACCACAGCTCCCGACACTGACCCGACCGGAGGACAGCCATGACGACCGACGTCGCCTCGGTGGGGGGCCCCGTGGGCACCGCCGACCTCATCACACTGATCGGCGAACGGGCCGCGGCCGCGCCCGAGGCGGTCGCTGTGGTCAGCGGAGCCGAGCAGCTCACCTACGGTCAACTGGAGGAGCGGTCCGGAGCGTTGGCCGAAACCCTCCGAGCCCGGGGGGTGGGCCGGGGCACGGTCGTCGCGGTCTGTCTGCCCCGTTCGGTCGGCATGGTGGTCGCGCTGCTGGCCGTGCGGCGGGCCGCCGCTGCCTATCTGCCGCTGGACCCGACCTACCCGGCCGACCGGCTGCGGTACACGCTGGCGGACTCCGGTGCCGACCTGCTGCTGACCGTCCCGTCCGCACCCGGGTACGGGGCCGCCGAGGTGCTGGCCGTTGACACCGGCGGCCGGCCCGTCGGCGACCCGCCGCCGTCCCGACCCGTCCCGAAGGCCGACCCGACCGGAACCGTTCCCGAGGTGACCGGGGCGGTGCCCGATGAGGTCGCCTATGTCGTCTACACCTCGGGATCGACCGGGCGGCCCAAGGGGGTCGTGGTTCCCCAGCGGGCGCTGGACAACCTGCTGGCCTCGATGCGACGGGTGATGCCGCTGACGGCGGACGACCGCCTGGTATCGGTGAGCAGCGTCGCCTTCGACATGGCCGTGCCCGAGCTGTACAGTCCGCTGATCTCCGGTGCGACCCTCGTCCTCGCCGACTCGGAGACCGTCCGCGATCCACGGCTGCTGGCCGCCCTGCTGACGGAGACGGGCGCGACGGTGCTGCACGCGACACCGTCACTATGGCGGGAGTTGCTCGCCTTCGAGCCGGAGGGCCCGGCGGCCGTCCGCGGCCTCCGGGCGTTCGTCGGCGCGGAACCGCTCTCCGACACGCTCGCCGCCCGGCTGCGCGGCTGCGCGACCGAGGTGGTCAACCTCTACGGCCCGACCGAGACCACCGTGTGGTCCACGAGCAGCGTGCTGGGCGACGACGCCCCGGTGCGCATCGGCGGCCCGCTCAACGCCACCGGCCTCCACGTCCTGGACGTACGGTTGCGGCCGGTCGAGGACGGCAGGGTCGGGGAGTTGTACATCTCCGGAGCGGGGCTCGCCCACGGCTACGCCGGACGGCGGGGCCTGACGGCCGAGAGGTTCGTCGCCTGCCCGTTCGGCCCCGGCGGCGCCCGCATGTACCGCACCGGCGACCTGGTCCGCCGGACCCCGGAGGGCGACCTCCTCTTCGCCGGCCGCGCCGACCAGCAGGTCAAGGTACGCGGTTTCCGGATCGAGCCGGGCGAGGTCGAGTCCGCCCTGGAACTGCACCCGGACGTCGCCGAGGTCGCGGTCGTCGCCCGAGCCGGCCGGCACGGTTCCCACCGGCTGGCCGCTTTCGTGGTGCCCGCGCCCGGCCGATCCCCCGACACCTCCGAACTCCTGAGCCACGCGGCCTCGTCGCTACCGCCCTACATGGTTCCCAGCACCTGCGTCCTGCTGGACCGGTTGCCCCGCACCGCCAACGGCAAGCTGCACCGGGCGGCCCTGCCCGACGACCGCTCGGCCGCCGGGTACCAGGAGCCGGTGTCCGCCGACGAGAAACGGCTCGCCGCGCTCTTCGTCCAGGTCCTCGGCGTCGAGGAGGTCGGCCTGGACGACGACTTCTTCGCCCTCGGCGGCCACTCGCTGCTCGCCACCCGGCTCGCCGCCGCCGTGCGGACCACCTTCGGCGCAGAGTTGTCGATCAGCCAGGTGTTCGCGACACCGACGGTCGGAGGCCTCGCCGCCGCGCTCCGCGACGGCCTCCCCCCGGCGCGCGTCCCGGTCCGGTCCGCCCCGCCCGGAGCGGACGGCGAGGCGTCGTTCGCGCAGCGGCGGCTGTGGCTGCTGCACGCCGTCGACGCGCAGGGCTGCGCCTACAACATGCCGGTCGCCTGGCGTCTGTCGGGCTCCGTTGACCGGGGCGCCTTGGCCGCGGCCGTCACCGACGTCGGCCTGCGCCACCGCAGCCTGCGTACCGTCTTCGAGGAGATCGGCGGCGAACCCGTGCCCCGGTTGCTGCCTGCCGGCCCCGCGCTGGGCGTGCGGGAGGTCGGAGCGGACCAGCTGCGGGAGGCCCTCGACGAGGAGGCGCGGCACCGCTTCACGCTGACCGACGAGCCTCCGGCCCGGATGACACTGCTCACCGTGGGCCCGGACGAGCACGTCTTCCTCATGGTCGTCCACCACATCGCGACGGACGGCACCTCCGAGGGGGTGCTGGCCCGCGACCTGTCGGCCGCCTACGCGGCCCGGTCCCGGGGTGCGGCCCCGCAGTGGGCGCCGCTGCCCGTCGAGTACTCCGACTTCGCCCACTGGCAGCGGCAACTGCTGGGCGGCGACGGCCCGGGCGCGCGACAACTCGACTACTGGCGCCAGGAGCTGGCGGGGCTGCCGCAGCCACTGCCGCTGCCCCACGACCGGACCCGTCCCCCGATCGCCACCCATCGCGGGGCGGTCACCCGAGTGGAGCTGCCGCCGGAGCTGCGGCAGCGGGTCCGCGCCGTCTCCGGTCGGTACGGCGCCACCGAGTCGATGGTGCTCCAAGCCGCGTTCGCCGTGCTGCTCCACCGCCTCGGCGCCGGCGACGACCTGCCCGTCGGCGCGCTGAGCGCCGGCCGTACCGACGAGGCCCTGACGGAGACCACCGGCTACTTCGGGAACACCTGGGTGCTGCGGGTGCGGCTGACGGGGGCGATGACCTTCGAGGAGGTGCTCCGGCAGGTCCGGAGCCGCGCGCTGGCCGCCTACGACCACGCCGACATCCCCTTCGACCAGGTCGTGGAGGCGGTCAACCCGGACCGTTCCACCGCCTACCACCCCCTCTTCCAGGTGATGTTGGCCTGGCAGACCGAAGAACTGGCGTGGCCGCGGCTGACGTTCGAGGGGACACGGGCACTGCCGTGCGAGGTGTCCACCGGCACGGCGAAGTTCGACCTCTTCTTCGAGGTTTGCGAGCTGCCCGACGGCGGCGCGACGGCCCGTGTCGAGTACGCGACGGACGTGTTCGACGCCGCGACCGTCGAGCGGATCGCCGCCCAGTTCGTCCGGGTGCTGGAGCAGACCGTCACCGACCCGGCCCTGGCCGCCGGGGCCGTGCTCCTGCTGTCCGGCGAGGAGCGCACGCGGGAGCTGGCCCGTTCCATCGGACCGGTGGTGCCGGTGCCCGAGCTGTCCGTTCCGGAACTGGTCGCGCGGCAGGCGGAGCTGACCCCCGAGGCGGTCGCCGTCACCTGCGGCGACACCTCGCTGAGCTACAGCGAGCTGATGGACCGGGCGCACGGCGTCGCCGCCGCGCTCCGCGAGAGCGGCGCGCGGCCGGGGACGGTGGTCGCCCTGGCGCTGCCCCGATGCCCGGAGCTGATCGTCGCGCTGCTGGGCATCCTGGCGTCCGGGGCGGCCTACGTCCCGCTCGACCCGCGCTGGCTGGGACAGCGTGCCCGGACCGTCCTCGACGACGCGGAGCCCGCGCTGGTCCTGACCGACCGCGCGACCGCGCGCCGGCTGCCTCCCTCCTCCGCCCGGACGGTGTTCCTGGAGGACCTGGACCGGCCCGGCGCCCGCCCGCTGGCCCCTGCCGACGGGCCGGGCCCGGCCGACACCGCGTACCTCATGTACACCTCCGGCTCCACCGGTGTCCCCAAGGGCGCCCGGATCAGCCACGGCACGGTCGTCAACGACGTTCTCGCACTGGCCCCCCAGGTCGCCCCGGACGGGGCACCCCGCGTTCTGGCGAGCACCTCGGTCACCTTCGACGTCTCGGTCTTCGAGGTGTTCACCGCGCTGTTCACCGGCGGCACGCTGGACCTGGTGGGAGACCTGCTGGAGCTGACGGAACACACCGGCTGGACGGGAACGGTGCTGAGCGGCGTTCCGTCCGTCCTGGCCGAGATCCTCCCGGAGACGGCGGAACGGGTCCGCCCGGACACCGTCGTGTGTGCCGGGGAGGCGCTCCAACCGAGCCTCGTCGACCGGGTGCGCGCCACCTGGCCGGGGGTCCGGCTGGTCAACGCCTACGGGCAGAGCGAGTCCTGTTACGCCACCGCCCACACCCTGCCGGACCCCAACCCGACCACGGACCCCGCCGCCGGGAGCGCGGGCGGGGGCACGGGTGGGCCGGCCGCATCGGGCGCCGCGGCCGGTGCTGTCGCGGAGCGGGAGACGGCGGTACCGATCGGGCGACCGCTGGCCAACATGCGTGCCCACGTCCTGGACGCCCGGCTCGAACCCGTCCCACCCGGCGTCGTCGGGGAGTTGTACATGGCCGGGTTGGTCGGCGAGGGCTACCACCGGCAGCCCGAGCTGACGGCGGAACGATTCGTCCCCGACCCGTTCGGACCGCCCGGTGCCCGGATGTACCGGACCGGCGACCTGGCGCGGTGGACCTCCGACAGCCAGCTGGAACACGTCGGCCGCAGCGATGGCCAGGTGAAGGTGCGCGGCATCCGCGTCGAGCCGGCCGAGGTGGAGGCGGCCCTCCTGGGCTGCCCGGGCGTCGCCGAAGCGGTGGTCACCGTGCGACCCCTCGCCGGGGAGCCGCGCCTGGTGGCGTACGTCGCGGCCCGGCCGACGGGCCCCCGGCCCACCGAAGCCGAGCTACGCGCGCACGCCGGTGAGCGTCTGCCGGACTTCATGGTGCCGGCGGCGTTCGCGGTGCTGGTCCGCTTTCCCCGGACGGCCACCGGGAAGATCGACCGGGCCGCGCTGCCCGAGCCGGTCCTGCCGGTTCCCGCCGGGGGCGCGCCGCGCACGCCCGTCGAGGAGCGGCTGGTCCGCGTCTTCTCCGAGGTGCTGGGCGTCGAGAGCATCGGGGTGGACGAGGACTTCTTCGCCGCGGGCGGCCATTCGCTGCGCGTCGCCGCGCTGGCCAGCGGCATCACCGCCGAGTTCGGGCAGCGCTGCTCCATGTTCGACATCCTGCGGTACCCGACCGTCGCGGGATTCGCCGCCGCCGTCGTGACGCGGTGGGAGCGGGAAGAAGGGGAGAGGGACCGTGGTGACGCACCGAGCTGAGGACGACACGACCGCCCACCGGACCTCGGTCCACGGCACGACCAGCCCGCGGCCACCGACCGCCCGATCGCGCGCCGCCACCCTTCGGGCCATTCCGACGCCTGGACCGGCCGGCAGAAACAGGGGGTGCTGATCATGACCTCGGACCTCTCCGGAGACGTGAGCTGGGCGTCCCCCGAGTTCGGCAGGGACCCCTATCCACTGCTGCGCCACCACCGCGACCGGGGTCTGGTCTACGACCACACCTCCGAGGGCTGGCTCGCCCTGCGGCACGCCGAGGTGTCCGAGCTGCTGCGCAGCTCGCGGTACGCGAAGAACCCCCAGCGGGCCCTCGACGGCCCGTACACCCGACTCCAACGGGACATGGCCGGCTCGTCGATCATGTTCATGGACGACCCGGACGCTCGTCGGGTGCGGGGGCTGACCAGCAGGGCGTTCGCGCGCCGACAGGTCACCGCGCTGCGGCCCCGGATCGAGGCGCTGGCCAGCGGGCTGATGGACGATCTGACCGGCGAGGACACCTTCGACCTGATGGCCCGGTACGCGGCGCCGCTGTCAGTCGGCGTGATCGCCATGGTGCTGGGGCTGCCCGAGGCCGACCGGGAGTTGCTGGCCCGCTGGTCGGAGGACCTGAAGCGCGAATACGACCCCGCGCTGTCACCGGAGGACCAGACCCGCATCGCCCAGTCCCGGCGGGAGTCCGTCGTGTACTTCATCGAGGAGATCGAGGCACGCGCCCGTGAGCCCCGGGCGGACCTCATCACCGCGCTGGTGCAGGCGCACGACGAGCGGGGGCGGCTCAGTCTGGAGGAGCTGATCTCGACGCTGGTGACCCTGCTGGTCGCAGGCAACGTCTCGACGACGGACCTGATCGGCAACGCCGTCCTGGCCCTGCTGGAACATCCCGAGCAGCTCGAACTGCTCCGCGCGGACCCTTCGTTGATGCCGAACGCGGTGGAGGAGGTCCTGCGGTACGACAGCCCGGTGACGCTCACCGACCGGATCGCGACCGAGGACACCGAGATAGCGGGCTGTCCGGTCGTCCGCGGCGAATGGATCTGGGCGGCGCTGGTCTCGGCCAACCACGATCCGAGCGTGCATCCGGAGCCCGAGAGGTTCGACGTGACCCGTTCGGACATCCAGCACCTCTCCTTCGGCGCCGGTTCACGTCTGTGCCTGGGGGCCGAACTCTCCCGGGTGGAGACCCAGGTCGCGCTCGCCACCCTGCTCGACCGTTGCCCCTCGCTCGCCCTGGCTCCCGGCCCAGCTCCCGAAAGGCACACCGTGCCCGCCTTCCGCGGCCTCGTCGAACTCCGCGTCACCCGCGGGTGACGGACGCCGCGCACTCCACGAGAAGGTGCGCGGGGCGTACCGCTGGCCCCGGCATTCGTGGGCCAGCGGCCCGTACTGCGTTCCGGCTTCAGCTGATACGCCCGCAGGTCGTATGACACGCGGCCTGCCCGAGTCCGCGCACAGGTGACGGGCCCGGGCTGGGCCGGCGTAGCCGCCTGGCCTCCCTCGATGTTGCCTCGGGCGCTCCCGACCTCGCCTCGTCCCCGTAGCTGGTAGGCCCGGGTCGGTGCTCCTGCTCGGCGGTGTTCTCAGCTCGCCGTGAGGGGTGCTGCCGCATCACGGGCGGCAGCGTTCTGTCGAACGACGCGCGAACACAGAGGTGTAGGCGAGGAAGAACACGAGCAGGCCGACCTCGAGTCGGAATGTCTGGAGTGGCGACACCTGCAAGATCCAGGCTGTGATCGGCAGCAGTAGGACAAGCAGGATCCCCGTCCCACGTGGGCCTCGGCCAGCCAGCTGCGCGGACTGGGCTAGAACGGACGGCTCCCGGCGCTGCCGTGCTGCTCATCGGCGCTGCCACGGATCTCACCGAGAACCCGCTGACCTGCGGCGTCGTCATCCTGTGGGTCTCCTCCCCGGACGAGGACGGCGGGGTGGCGCGTCGGCGTCGGCGAGGTGCTCGACGCCGACGCGCCGGGCCCTCCACGGCCGCTGCTCGCAGAGCCCACCGGCTCTCCTGCGTCCCGGGTGCCGGCCCGGACACGGTCCACTGCTCCCGGCAGCCGCAGGACTCCAGGCCTTGACAGGTGCCTGGTGGACCCACATTCTGATTGGACCAACCAATGAGGAGGGTCTGGTGTCGAGAACTGGCCAGGACTACATCAAGGGCCTGCGGGACGGCCGCTGTGTACTGATCGGGGGAGAAAAAGTCACCGACGTCACTGAACATCCGGCGTTCCGGAACGCCGTCCGCTCGGTCGCACGGCTCTACGACGCAGCGGCGGCGGACCCCGAGACCTTCAGCTACGTGGAAGACGACGGCGAACAGCACAACGTGATCTGGAAGCGCCCGAAGGACAGTGCCGACCTCGCGGCCCGCCGCCGGGCCCACGACACTTGGGCAGCTCTCACCCACGGCCTCATCGGCCGCTCACCCGACCATGTGGCGAGCTACATCACCGCGATGGCCACCACACCGGGGATCGCGGATCTCGGTGGACGCTCGTACTCCGAAAACCTCATGTCCTACTGGCGGTATCTGCGCGACAACGACCTGTACGTCACGTACGCGGTCACCGCACCGGGGCGTGCCCGCTCCTCGGACGTGTTCGGCAAACAACAACGGAAGGCCGAGGCGGACGCGTCCCATGCCTCGCCGGCTGCCCACGTGGTGAGGACCGACGACGAGGGCATCGTGGTCAGGGGGACGAAACTGCTCGCCACCTCGGCCGTGCTCGCCGACGAGATCTTCGTGGGCAGCATTCTCCCGCTCAGCCCGGGAGAGGAGCAGTACGCCGTCACTTTCGCCACCCCCGTAGGCGCGCCCGGTGTGAAGGTGATGCCTCGTAAGTCGTTTGAGCAGTACGTCGTCGGTCCCGAGGACGACCCGTTGGCGTTCCGGTACGACGAGACCGACTGCGTCATCTTCTTCGACGACGTGCACGTTCCCTGGGAGCGCGTGTTCTCCTACCGGGACCTCGACACAGGACTCGCCCTGTTCACGCAGACGTCGGCCCACGTGCTGGGTAACGCGCAGGCGCAGTCCCGCCTCCTGGCGAAGATGCGGCTGGCCCTCGGTATCGTGCGGAAGGTCAGCGAAGTCACCGGCACCTGGGGGATCCCCGCGGTGCGAGAGGCGTTCGCCGTGCGCGCCACTGAAGTCGGGATGCTGGAGGGGCTCATCGCGGGCCAGGATGCCGACCCGCATCAGTGGCCGTCCGGGTATGTCTCGCCCAACCTGCAAACGCTCTACGCGACCACCTCCTGGGCGACGGAACACGTTCCGGGCTTCTTCCTCGGGCTGCAGGAGCTACTCGGCAGTCACCCGTTCCAGCAGGCGGCAGACGCGTCGGTCTTCGAGTCCGAGGAGACCAGGGCGATCCTGCTCGAGGCATTCGGCCTCGACTCGGCCGAAGACGCCCGCAACCGGTACCGCCTCGTCAAGACCGCTTGGGATCTGGTCGGGTCCGAGTTCGCCAGTAGGCACATCCAGTACGAGATGTTCTACGCCGGCGCCAAGCACGTCACGCGGGCGCGCATGAACCAGTACTTCAGCTGGGACTTCGTGCAGCAGGAGGCGCAGCGATGCCTTGACGAGCTGGACACGTGGATCGCGACCGGCGGTCCCGCGCCAGTCTGAGTCGGCTTGCCCTACACGCTCCAAGAAGACTGCCGGTCCCACCAACACGAAAGTGAACGTCAATGACTGAGAAGAACGAACAGCACGGCACCGTCACCGTAGGTTCGGCGACTGCGGAGAAGGGCCGCCTCACCTATGGCGAGATCGGAGGTGTCGAACTCGCTGACGGCACCATCGTCAACATGCCGGTCGTGCTCGCAACCGGCGAACAGCCCGGTCCCACCCTGTATCTCGGCGCTGCGATCCACGGTGACGAGATATGTGGCGTGGAGGCCGTTCACCGCTTGCTCGACTCCCTGGATCTCGCCGCGATGGCGGGCACCATCATCGCTGTCCCGGTCCAGAACCCCCTAGCGATGTCCGGACAGCACCGCCTGCCGCAGTTCCTGGTCGGGAAGTCCCCCATGGACCAGATGCCAGGGGACACCTGGCAGTGTTTCCCCGGCGACGCGGGAGGGAACACGCTGCAGCGCATGGCGGAGAAGCTCTGGAGCGTCATGATCACCGCGGATGTGGTGGTCGATGTGCACACCCCGACCACCGGTGGCCGCTACCAGCCCTACGCCTTCCTGCCACCGGCATCGGCCGGGGCGGCCGCGGTGCGTGCCAAGGAGCTTGCGCAGGTCTTCGGACCCAACTACATCCTCGACACCGATGCCGGCGTCTACGTACTTCCGGGCACACCGCACGTCGAACTCGCCAAGCGGGGCATTCCCGCATTCGGGATCGAGATCGGTGAAGGTGGCCGGATCGAGGACGAGGTCGCGGACGATGCCGTCGCCGGGCTCACGAACCTCCTCATCCACCTCGGCCTTCTCAAGGGGGCGCAGGCCCCCCGCCCGGAACCCATGCTGATCAATCGCATGACGGCGGTCCGCACCAGCCGCGGAGGGCTGCTGCAGACCCATCACGAACTCGGCGCCCAGATCAAGGAGGGAGACGTCCTGGCCACCATCACCGACACCCACGGCCGGGTCGTCGAGAAGGTCGTCGCTCCCCACGACGGCCCTCTGATGCGAACCACGACCTTCGCCACGGTCGCGGCAGGGGAGCGGGTCGCGCAACTGGCGGTGCCGCGGTGACGAAAGTAGACCGACGAGAGGTCGAGGCGGCGGTGCTGGATGCTGTCGCCTCGGCCGAGGCCGAACTCGTGTCGCTCTGTTCCCGACTGGTCCAGGTGCCCGCACCCATGCCTCCAGGGGACACCTCCGAGATCGCCGCTTTCGTCAGCAATTTCTTGCGAGAGCGCGGAATCGACTGCGCCACCTACGAACCCAAGGCCGGCAAGTGCAGCGTCGTTGCCACGATCGGCCCGTCCGACATCCCTCCCGCGCTGGTCGTCAACGGCCACCTCGACACTTTCGAACCGGCGGCGGGGGAGTGGAGCCACTCCAGCCCCTACAGCGGCGCGGTCGAGGACGGTCGAATCTACGGCGCAGGCGCCTCCGACATGAGAGCCGGAGTGGCCGCGGGACTCCTCCTGGCGTCGGTGCTTGCGCCACACGCCTCCAGTCTCGATCGCCGTATCGTGTTCGCCTTCGTCGGTGACGAGGAGGCCGGTGGCGCCTGGGGCACCGAGTGGCTCCTGGACAACGTCGACGAGGTCGGCAAGGCTCGGGCGGCTCTGATCGGCGATCAGTGCGGCACCGATGTCATCGGGAACGCGGAGAAGGGCGTCTGCTTCTTCAGCGTGCATGCGCCAGGAACCTCCTCCCACGCTGCCTATGGGAGCGAGAAGAGTGCGGTCCACAAACTGCTGGAGGCGCTACGAATCATCCGTGGGTATGACAACGGAGGGGGTGCCGAGGAAGACATCGCGGATCGGGTGACCGTCAACATCGGTCGGATCACAGGAGGCGTGGCACGGAATCTCGTTGCTGCCGACGCCCGTGCCGACGTCAGCATCAGAGTACCGACCACCGTCTCCACGGCTGACCTCATGGCTCGTCTGCGCGAACAGATCACGGATGCTGTTCCGGATGCATGGTTGGAAATCGACCGGCAGTCGGAGCCGTCCGGTACGTCGCCTGACCGCAGGATCGTCATGTCGGCGATGCGCGCAACCGAAGCCGTGCTGGGGGCGCCGTCCTCACTCATCACGAGAGTCGGTGCGAGCGACGCCCGCCTCTTCCGTGAGCATGGGATTCCGACGGTCGTATACGGCCCCGCCGCCCGAAACATGGGGGCGATCGACGAGTACGTCGACATCGACCAACTCCGCGCCGTCGCCCACGTACACACCCGCGTCGCTCTCGACATCCTCTTGGGAGAACCCGATGACTGAAACCCAACAGGACACTGTTTCCATCCGCGGAGATGCAGTAGGCCCGGTCCTGCGCAACGCCTGGTCGAACTTCCCTACCGGCGTGACGATCGTGACTTCGCATGATCCTGTGAGTGATAAGCCCAAAGGGATCACGGTGAACAGCTTCACGTCAGTCTCTCTCGACCCGCCGCTCGTTCTCGTGTGTGTGGACAATCGATCGTCGAGCTGTGAATCGATAACCCGGTCCGGGTACTTCGGCGTCCACTTCCTTATGAGTCAGCAGTGGGAGACGGCGCTTGCCTTTGCGCGACCGGACGCACCCAAGTTCGAAAGCCTGAGCTGGTCCACGTCGGAGGACGGTGTGCCGATCCTGGACGACTTCGTGGTCGCAATGGAATGTGAACTCGCCGATCAGTACCCGGGCGGCGACCACACCATCATGATGGGGAGAGTCAAGGCAGCACATCTGCGCGAAGTCAATGAAGGAGTGTTGGGCTTCTTCCATGGTCGCTTCGTGCGACTCGATCACGGGACGAAACTCTTCCCGGAGGTCGCCAATCTTCTCGCCCTCGACACCCCCCGGCTGGACTGGTGATTGACCCGTCCATTCCGGACGCGTCCATCATCGCGCTCGCCGGCCTCATCGCGGGCGGACTGAATGCGATCGCCACCGGTGGCACCCTGATCACCTATCCGGCACTCTTGCTGGTCGGCTCCGCTGCGCTTGAGGCAAACGCTACGTCGGCGGTGGGTCTGCTCGTGGGCTATATTGCCGGTGCAATTGCCTACCGAGACGAAATCAGGAACAGCGACGGCGTCCAATCGATTCGCTTGGTCGTGCTCGCTGCTGCCGGAGCGATCGCAGGGACCACCCTCCTTCTACTCACAGATGAGGGTGTGTTCCGGCGGATAGCTCCGATCCTCGTTCTTTTCGCCGTTGCGCTTCTGGCCGCTCAACCGCGTATTGCCAGGAACGTCCGCACCGGCTCAGCGAGTGCGGGACCGCGACCAAGGGCGCGTTGGGGAGACCTGGCCGTCATCGGCTGCGGAATGTACGGCGCCTATTTCGGGGCAGGAATGGGGGTTCTCATCATGGGCGTTCTTGGCATCCTCCTGCCACTGGCACTTCAAACCGTCAACGCCTGGAAATCCCTGCTGTCATTCGTCATCGGATCAATCGCTGTGCTGATCCTCAGCTTCTCGGGACTGGTGCACTGGGACGCCGCGGCACTCATCGCGGTCACCTCGGCCGTCGGCGCGCTGGTCGGAGTCCGGATAGCACGCCGCCTCTCCACGTCTGCCATCAGGTGGGGGACCGCGGTTCTCGGTATCGCCTCCGCCGCCGCACTCATCGTCACTGGCTGACGGTCGAGGGTCCCGATGACCATGCGCCGCAGGCGCTGGGTCAGTGAGTATGAGCGTCGAGAGGAACGATCAGCATGCGACCAGAGATTGATCAGGCCTCCGGCTCTGCGCGGCGAGAAGATCTCGCTTGGCGGGAGATCCGGTTGGAAGCCGTCCGAGAAAATATCGCATCGCTGAGAAGTATGTGCGAAGCAGCACGCTTCATGATGGTGGTCAAAGCTGATGCCTACTCGCATGGCGCCGTGACGGTGGCCCGAGCAGCCCTGGACGCCGGCGCTGAACACCTGGGCGTCGCGATCCTCCAGGAGGCGTTCGATCTCCGCCGGGCCGGTATCCGCGCACCCATCCTGGCCTGGATGGCGGGGCCGGGTGCAGCTTACGAGGACGCGATCCGAGCCGACATCGAACTCGCGGCCTACGCACGTGTCCAACTAAACGAGATCGCCGAAGCGGCACGTCGTTCAAGAACGCCCGCGAGACTGCATCTCAAAGCAGATACCGGGATGTGGCGGGGCGGAGCAGCCGGCGAGTGGGGTTCCCTCGTCACCGCGGCTCGAGCGCTGGAGCTCGAGGGCGTGGTCGATGTAGTCGGTGTCTGGTCCCATCTCGCCTGCGCGGATGTGCCGGAGGATCCGGCGAACAACGCACAACGCGAAGCCTTTCTCCTAGCGGTCGCGGAGGCCGAGGCAGCGGGACTGCGTCCGCGCTGGCGACATCTCGCGAACTCCGCTGCCACACTGACCCGGCCTGACGTGCACTTCGACATGGTCCGTTGCGGGTTGGCGGTGTACGGCGTGAACCCCTTGGTCTCCCAACGGCCCGCCGTTGCGCTTCGACCGGCCATGTCGGTGCGGGCCCGGGTAACTCATGTGAAGGATGCGCCGGCTGATGTCGGTGTCTCCTACGGGCACACGTACCGCACCACTTCGGCGACACGGCTGGCTTTGGTGCCGATGGGATATGCCGATGGGCTTCCGGTACCTGCCAGCGGCACCGCCCGGGTGGGCCACCGGGGTCATCCCCTGCCCATCGCGGGCCGGGTGTGCATGGACCAGTTCGTTGTCGATATCGGCGACAGTGCGGTCCGCCCCGGAGAAATCGTCACTGTGCTTGGTGACGGCAGTGATGGAGAGGCCACGGCGGAGGAGTGGGCACGGGCCAACGGGCGCAGCAGCTACGAGATGCTCACTGGTTTCGGTCGGACGCGTGTCCCGGCGCGTTATCCCGCCGCCTTGACCGTCCACGCCCAAACCCCACGGAGACGTGAGTGACGCGAGTCGCCGTGGTCACGCTCGCTTGGCGAGAAGTGAAGACGACACTTGCGTCTGGACATCTTCGACGTGCTTCAGAGCGACCTGGAAGGATCTCTCTGGGTCGCGCTCGCGAATGGCGTCGACGAACTCGGAGTGACCCTCGACGAGGAGTTGTGTCCGCCGCTCAGAGGACATCGCGAGCTGCGCCCGCATCAGCACGTTGAGCGATTTTGAGATCTCTTTGGCGACATCGACGAACAGCACATTATGGGTAGCGATTGCGATCTGCTCGTGGAACTGCGTATTCAACGCAAGGTGCTCCTCGGCCGGCCCTGGAGTGGCCATCTTGCCGAGAATTTCCTCAAGCGTTCGGATCTCCGCTTCTGTCGCATAGCGCGCAGCACGGGCGGCGATCGCTGGCTCGATCGCGGCTCGGAAGTCGAGGATCTCCGCGATCTGCCGCCCTTCGCGCGACAGCCCCGAGAGCAGCGCCTCGCTCATAAGTCCACGGTTGCCCGAGTCGGTGACGATGGTGCCGCGGCGACGGACTCTTTCAACAAGCCCCTTCAGCTCGAGCTCGTACATGGCCTCGCGGACCGTCGTACGCGAGATGCCGTATGTCGAAGCGAGCTCACGCTCAGTAGCAATCTTGTCGCCGGCTTTGATCTCGCCTCTCGCGATGAGCGACTCGAAGTGGGTGACGATCTCCAGCACGATGTGCTTAGCTGAGTGTCCCGGATACAGCTTCGGGTCATCTCCGGCCTGCGTGGATGTCTCAAGCATTCTCATCACCGCACCGCTGCGAGGCCGAGTGGACCCCTGCGGCGCTCGTACTCCTATCAGGGCCGACAATGCTAGAGCTGCTGGAGTATGCTACTCCCCTGTAACAGTGCCTGCAACAGTCGGCCCTGATAGGGCGCGTTGATCACTCTTGGGCGATGAGGTGCACGACGAGTCGGTCGTTCAGGAGGGTGACGGGTTCGACTTCCGGCCCGGGTTTCAAGGTCATGGTCACCCCTGCCCTCGTCGGTGCAACCGCCACAGCGGCGGGCTCCGTCCGTCCCGATCGTCCTGTCAGGAATGCTCGGTAGCTCCCAGGAGGAGGCATTGCGAGGTCATAGACCGGGGTTGCTTGGAGCGTTCGCCGGCCACTGTGCGTGATCTCGACCGGTACCGAGTGGTATCTACCGAGCATCTCGGTAACGTCGTGCAACCGTCCACCCGCTATCGCCCGGCGAACCGCCGTCGATGAGCGCTGAGGTGTCAACGGGACCGGGTTGACTTCGAAGCCGTGCACCGCGCCGAAATCCGCGAGGGTCTCGGTGGTGCCGCGAGCACCTTTTCCGAACCTGAACCCGGCGCCGACTGTGACACGTACAGCGTCCAGGGTCTCAACCAAGATGCGCTGGGCGAATGTCTCGGGGGACCAGTCCGCCATCCCGGGGGTGAACTTCAGGACGTGGACGTGTTCGATTCCCAGCTCGCGCAGGGCGCGTTCGCGCCAAGCGACGGTCGTGAGAAGCGTCGGCGCGGCTTCGGGACGCACGACCCGCAGGGGGTGGGGGTCGAACATCACTGCCGTGGCATCGGCCCCCAACGTGCGGGCCGATGCCACCACTTCTCGGAGCAGGTCCTGGTGGCCGCGGTGAACACCGTCGAAGTTGCCGATCGTGACTACGGTCCCGCCGGTCTGTGCGAGGTGGCCGCCTCCCCTACGTGCCCTGCAGCGCGACCGGGTTGGGCTTGTCCTGCGACTCATGGTGCTCAGCCTGGCCGTCATTCGTCGATCACCGCACGATCGTGGCCGGTCGCCCGTTCAGCTGCGGGCTCCGCGGACCGACCCACGCGGGAAGCGAGGACGTAGTACACGATCCCGGCCAACACGAAGCCTGCTATGTCGCTGATGTCGAAGCCGATGGCCTCACCGAGCGGCCCGGTGTACAGAGAGTTCGCCATGAGTGGAATGGTGACGGCGGCTGCGCCTACGAAAGATCCCATGCCGATCCAGTTGACGCCACCGAACTCACCCGAGTTCTGATAGAGGCTCTCGACTCGAGGGAAGCCCCATATCCGCGAACGGAACAGGTAGAAGTTCACGAGGACCACCCCCGCCCAGGGCAGGATGAAGTGACCAATGACGACCAACAGGTTCGAGAAGTTCTCCTCGAACTTCGAGCCGCCGAAGGCCAGCGCCGCGATGAGCGCGATGAGCCCCGTGACGTAGGTGGCGTTCAGACGCGTGAACCGGATCCCCGTGGACAGCAGAGACATGACGGATGCGTAGTGGTTGGCCGAGTTGTGAGGGATTGAGGACACTCCGAGGATGGCGATGGCCACCGGCCCCAAGGCGCCGGGCAGGATGTTGTCGAGACCGTCGAAGACATCGCCCTGGCCCCCCGTGGTCGAAGCTGCGAGAAAGGCACCCAGGATCATGGGCCATGCATAGCCGGACGCTACGCCGAGGCCGGCGGGAACGGCGATGCGCAGGGTCGGGGTGTCAGCGGGCAGGTACCTGGAGTAGTCCGATGCGGCGATCACCCATGCGCCGTTGATCGTGAAGGCGAGAGCGAAGATCATCGACCAGGACAGCCAGAAGTCCGCTGTGTCCGTCGTGGCCCCGGCGTCGAGACTCGTCGCGTTGCCGGCGATGAACCCGGTGACCACCACGAACACGACGACGCCGGCTGCCGTCACCCATTTACTGACGAGATGAAGCAGGTCGTACCCGAAAGCGGTCAGGAGTACCGAGATGGTCGCCGAGACAATCAGTGTCGGGAGATAGGGCACTCCGAATGCGCTCTCAAGCGCCTCAGCGCTCAAGACGATGCCGACCGCGAAATATCCCATGCACGTGAGTCCCGACAGCACGGCCGGCAGGTAGTTGCCCACGAAGCCGAAGGCCATCCGGCCCATCGCCATCTGCGGCATACCCAACTTCGGACCCATCGCTGCGAAGAAGCCGACCAGCAACCCGGCGAGCAGGTTCGCTGCCAGAAGTGCTGTGATCGCTCCGATGACGCCGAGTCCCATGTGAATGGCGAGGACACCGATCACCATGGGGGCGAGGTAGACCGCTGGCGCGAACCTCACGCTGAACTGGTTGCGAGCACGGCCATGACGTTCATTCGGCGGGATGTAGTCGACGCCGTGTGACTCGACGGCGATCGATCTCGCCACCTCATTTTGGTCAGACACGTCCTTGCCCTTTCTTGTGTTCGCGGGCATTCGTATCTCGGAACTCGATCGGAGTGAAGGGCTGCCAGGAAACGTCTCTGCGTAATCGACTCAGGACGCGATGTGCATCTGGGTGTTACCGATCGACGGGTACGATTTGGCCCTACCAATGCGGCGAAGGTAGCCAGCCGCCGGGTGGGTGTCAATGGTCCAGCCAAAGAGGATCGCGAAACTGCCCCTCCACCTTCTCTTCTCGGCTGGCGATCCAGGCCAGTGAACTTCTCAGCCCGGCTGCTTGGGGAGTCGGGTGGTGGGCGGAGTGCCGTCGTGGAGAAGCTCCTGGTAGGCGGGGTGGCGACCAACGCCGCCGGTCCGGCGGAGCTTCCGTTGGCCGGGCTGCCCGTGACACTCCGACTCCCCGACGACCTTGACGCGAAGCTCACCGAGCGTGCTCGCCGCGAGCGCCGCAGTAAACATGAACTCGCCATCGCGGCCGTCCCGCCCTGGCTCGCCACGCGTCTTCCTGCGGTTCAACGGGTCAGCGCCGGTATCGCCCCGCAGCCCGGTTCCATGGCCGGCCGTTCGTCGAGGAAGCCGCGCGGGACGACATCGATGTACCGGTCTTCGCGAAGCGCCTGTCGGACTGGTTTCCCGTCTCCTGACCCATGACGGCGGGCATGGAGATCACGCACCTGCCTTCCACGACGTTCCGCAGGGGCCTGCTGCGCACCGCCGGCTCCTCCGTGCCCTTCCTCGTAGTGGTGTGCTGGCGAGACGGGGCCGGGACGCCTGTGGCGTCCCGGCCCACTGGGATCGGGGTCAGGAGGCGGGCAGCTCCCTCCGGACGGTGCGCGCGGCGGCGACCAGGTGTTCCAGGGAGGCGCGGGTCTCAGACCAGGCGCGGGTCTTCAGACCGCAGTCCGGGTTGACCCACAGCCGCTCGGCCGGGATCGCCTTCAGACCGGTGCGCAGCAGCTCCACCGCTTCTTCCGTACTGGGCACGCGTGGGGAGTGGATGTCGTAGACCCCCGGTCCGGCCTCGCGCGGGTAGCCGTGGTCGGCGAGTTCCCGGGCGACCTGCATATGGGAGCGGGCGGCCTCCAGACTGATGACGTCGGCGTCGAGGTCGTCGATCGCCTGGACGATGTCACCGAACTCCGCGTAGCACATGTGCGTGTGGATCTGGGTGTCAGGACGGACCCCGGCGCTGGTGAGCCGGAACGCCTCGGTCGCCCACGCGAGATAGTCGGCCCGGTCGGCGGCGCGCAGCGGCAGCGTCTCGCGTAGCGCGGGTTCGTCCACCTGGATGACCGAGGTACCCGCCGCCTCCAGATCGGTGACCTCCTCGCGCAGGGCGAGGGCGACCTGCCGGGCGGTGTCGCCGAGGGGTTGGTCGTCACGGACGAACGACCAGGCCAGCATGGTGACCGGTCCGGTGAGCATGCCCTTGACCGGGCGGTCGCTCAGTGACTGGGCGTATGACGTCCAGCGCACGGTCATCGGCTCTGGGCGCGAGATGTCACCGGCCAGGATCGGCGGACGGACGTAGCGGGTGCCGTACGACTGGACCCAGCCGTGCTGCGTGGCGAGGTAGCCGGTGAGCTGCTCGGCGAAGTACTGCACCATGTCGTTGCGCTCGGGCTCACCGTGTACCAGGACGTCGATACCGGTCTTCTCCTGGAAGGAGATGACCTCCTGGATCTCGGCCTTGATGCGCTCCTCGTAGCCGGCCGTGTCGATGCGGCCGGCGCGCAGGTCGGCGCGGGCGGTGCGCAGTTCGCTGGTCTGCGGGAAGGATCCGATGGTGGTGGTCGGCAGCAGCGGCAGGCCGAGGTGGGCGCGCTGCGCGACGGCCCGCTCCGCGTACGGCTGGGAGCGGCGGCTGTCTGCGGCGGTGACGGCCTCGGCGCGGGCGCGCACATCCGGATCGTGTGTGATCGGCGAGCCGGAGCGGGAGACCAGGTCGGCGCGGTTGGCGGCGAGTTCGGCCGCGATCGTGTCGGTGCCCTGGGCGAGCCCCTTGGCGAGGGTGGCGATCTCGGTGGTCTTCTGCCTGGCGAAGGCCAGCCAGCGCAGGATCTGCGGCTCGATGTCCCGTTCGGCGGCGGCGTCCAGCGGCACGTGCAGCAGGGAGCAGGAAGCGGCGATGTCGACCCGGTCGGCGAGCCCGAGGAGGGTGCCGAGGGTGGCCAGCGACTTCTGGAGGTCGTTGATCCAGATGTTGCGGCCGTTGACGACGCCGGCGACCAGGCGTTTGCCGGGCACTCCGCCGAGGGCGGCCAGATCCTCCAGGTTGGCTGCGGCGGCCTCGGTGAAGTCCAGGGCGAGACCCTCGACCGGGGCCTTGGCCAGGACGGGAAGCGCGTCGCCGAGCCGGTCGAAGTAGGAGGCGACGAGCAGCTTGGGCCGGTCGGTGCGGGCGCCGAGCTCGTGGTAGGCCCGCTCGGCGGCGTTCAGTTCGGCAGGACTGCGGTCCTGCACGAGGGCGGGCTCGTCCAGCTGTACCCATTCGGCGCCGGCCGCGCGCAGGTCGGCGAGTACCTCGGCGTACACCGGAAGCAGCCGGTCCAGGAGAGTGAGCGGCTCGAAGTCGGCGGGCACGCCCGGGGCGGGCTTGGCGAGCAGGAGGTACGTGACGGGGCCGACCAGCACGGGTCGCGCGGTGAGGCCCTGGGCGAGGGCTTCCTTGAACTCGGCGACCTGCTTGGTGGAGTCGGCGGCGAAAGCGGTGTCGGGGCCCAGTTCGGGGACCAGGTAGTGGTAATTGGTGTCGAACCACTTGGTCATCTCCAGCGGAGCGACCTCCTGGGTGCCGCGGGCCATCGCGAAGTAGCCGTCCGTCTCGCCGGCTTCGACGGCGGCGCGGTGCCGCTCGGGGACGGCGCCCACCATGACGGTCGTGTCGAGGACGTGGTCGTAGTACGAGAAGTCACCGGTCGGCACCTCGTGGATGCCGGCGTCGGCGAGCTGCCGCCAGTTGCTCCGCCGGAGCTCGGCGGCCGTCTCCCGGAGGGTGTCAGCGGTGACGCGGCCCTTCCAGTAGCCCTCGATGGCCTTCTTGAGCTCCCGGTTCCGACCTTGCCTGGGGTAGCCGTACACGGTTGCCCGTGTCGCCGCGGCTGCGGACTTCGTGGTCACGGAGATCTCCTTCGCGAGATGAATCCCTGAGGTCCCGGCGACGGGACGAGAACGCGAAGGTGATGACAGACCGGACGGCCACGACCCCGCGCGGCAGAAGCACGGTCGTTCCGTCTGGTGTGTACTCCTCCGGACTCCGTCCGGAGGTACCCCCGACCCGCCCTCGAGGTCACCGGGATGTCCGCGCGCGGAATGGTCCGCACACGGGCAGCTGGCAGGTCTTCGGACTCGCGGGCAGGCCCTCCTTGTCGGAGGACACCTACTGGCCGTCGCTTCCCGGGCCCTGCGCGGACCCAGTGCGTGTGACGGCGGTCGTTCCCGCTCACCGCTGCGGGGCAGCCCCGGACTCTCACCGGGTTCCCTCTTACGACACCCTGCCTGGCGGACGGGGTGAACCGACTGCTGCGACCAGCCTACGGTGTGTAGCCGGGAAAGGAAGAGCGCCGTCCAGCATCCGGAAAGCCGGGCGGATCGTGTCGCGACGGTATGAGGGTGCTGTATGGAGCACGGTGTGCTCTCTCGGTGGTGACCGACCACCGGTAACCGCTGATCACGCTGCCCGGGCGTCCTCGAGGCAGTACCGCCGGGGCGGCGGGCCGTACCGCCATCGATCCGGTTCGTGCGTGCAGCGCCGGACTCCGGACCGCGGTCATACCGCTCCGGTGGCCACCGCCGAACCCCGGTGTGCGCCGGGGTTCACCCGCCTGGTCCCTCGCTGCGGGCCACTCCCATGCCGGCACACCGTTCGTTCGGGTGTGGCGGCTGCTTACCTCGCACATCGTGTTCAGCGGCGGTGCCACGGTGCGTCGGGCCGGGTGGACATCGGTTGAGCGGTGAGACGGAGGGCGTGGACGTCCAGGTCAGGGTCGGGTATGGGGCCGAGGTAGTGGTGTCCGGTCATATGGCACCAGGCGGGCAGATCGAGCGGCGCCGCGGGGTCGGTGGTGATGATGTGGACGACGGTGCCCGGCTCCCGGTCGTCGATCTCCTTGCGCAGCCGGAGCAGGAGAGTGACGCAGAGCAGCCCCGTGCCGTCGATCGTGACGTCCGCCGGCGGAACCGGAGTATCGGCGGAGTTCACCGGCTGCTCGTGGTGGCGGTGACGGCGTGGGTGAGTGCCCGTGCGGCGGTCGCTACGTCCTCGGCGGTGCTCCAGCGGCCCAGGGAAAGGCGCAGTGCGCCCGAGGCCCGGGCGAGTCGCTGCCCCATGGCCGTCAGGACGGGGGAAGGGGTGTGCACCCCGCTGTGGCAGGCGGATCCGGTGGAGGCGGCGATCTGCGGGGCCGCGGCCAGGACGTCGTGTCCCCGCGCGCTGTCGATGCTGACGTTCAGCGTGTTCGGCAACCGCTGCCCGTCGGGCCCGTTGAGTCGTAGGCGGCCGGGCAGTGCGCCGACGAGGCGCGCGTGGAGGTCGTCGCGCAGCGCCGCCAACCGGGCGGGAGCGCCGGCGGCGAGTTCCTCGGCGGCGAGCCGAGCGGCGGTGCCGAGCGCGACGGCCAAGGCGACGTTCTCCGTCCCGGCGCGCAGGCCCCGTTCCTGGCCGCCTCCGTAGACGACTGGTTCCAGCTTGACGCCGTCGCGGACGTAGAGGGCGGCGGTGCCCTTGGGCGCGTACATCTTGTGGCCTACGAGGGTGAGCAGGTCCACGTCCAGCTCACGGACGTCCAAGGGGACCTTGCCTACGGCCTGGGCCGCGTCGCAGTGGAACAGCGCGCCGGCCCGATGGGCGAGGGCGGCCAGTTCCCTGACCGGCTGCAGAGCGCCGGTCTCGTTGTTGGCGGCCATGACCGAGACGAGCACGGTCTCCGTGTCGAGCGCCGCGGTGAGCGCGGCCGGGTCAACCAGGCCCTCGGGGCCGACGGGTAGCACGGTGATCCGTGCCTGGTGGAGGCGTTCCAACGCCCGGCAGGTGGCGAGGACGGCCGGGTGCTCGGTGGCCTGGGTGATGACGTGCGGCCGGGTACGGTCGGAGGCGAGGACGACACCGCGCAGGGCGAGCAGGTCGGCCTCGGAGCCTGAAGCGGTGAACACGATCTCGTGCGGGCGGGCGCCGACCAGATCGGCGACCTGGGCGCGGGCCCGGGCCAGAGCGCGGCGCGGTTCGACGCTGTAGGGGTGGCTGCTGGAGGGGTTGCCGAAGAGGGCGGTCAGGTGGGGGCCCATCGTTTCGGCGACGCGCGGGTCGACGGGGGTGGTGGCGTTGTAGTCGAGGTAGACGGGACCGTCGGCGAGGCCCGGATGCGGTGGCGGGAGCTGACGGCTCATAGGACTGCTTCCGAGCCCACCTGCATCTCGGCCAGACGCCGCTCGACCAGGCCTTCGTCGACCGTGTGTTCGCCCCGGGCCGGCAGGTCCGGCACTTCGAGGCCGGTCAGCACCTTCCCGCTGGCCGCGAACGCGTCGTACAGCGCTGACTCCGTGGACCTGTTCGCCATGTCTCCTCCGGCCTTCCCCGTTTCGGTGGGCCACCGTACCCGTGGCCAGGGGGCCAGTCCCTACGCGACCGCGCTCCCACATCCCCTGACGAGTGGTGAGCGGCGCCGTTTGACACAGCCGGGCACGCGGAGAGCGAGACGTTCCCGGCGCGGACCCGGCTGTTCGTCCGGGACCCGGTGTCTCGCCCAGCGCCATGGGCTGTGCCGCCCGCTGAGCCCGGCTTTCGTTCGAGAGCACGGCAACCCGCTGTCCCCGCGGTTGGAAGGCCGTGAGGACAGCGGGGCGCGGTCAGTGTCCGGCGACGACGCCCGACAACTCGTTGCTGCTCTCCGGCAGGGTGACGGAGGCGATCTTCTCGCCCGTTTCCAGGTCGATGGCGTGCAGCGCCTTCTTGCCGGGGTCGGAGACGTACGCGGTGTGTCCGCGGACGAACAGGGTGGGGCGGGTCTCCTGCCAGTCCAGCGGCTCCTGCCAGTCGCCGACGACGGGGATCTTCTTCTCGGTCTTGCCGGTGTTCTCGTCGATGACGTGGACGGCGCCGTCGGTGCCGAGGACCAGGGCCTCGCCGTGCGGCCCGCGGGCCAGTGAGCGGGAGGAGTAGCTGGTGCCCACGTCCACCACGCGCAGCTTCTTCTTCTCCGTGTCGATGAGGGAGATGCGGGTGGGCCGCTCCAGCTCCGCCTCGGGGTCGGTCTTGTAGTCGCCCAAGAGGATCGGCGATGCCTCGCTGCCGGCCTGGTTGCCGACGCGGCCGTAGTCGTCGGGCGCCTCGACCTTGGTGAAGCTGCCGTCCTTGTAGATCAGGACGCCGTCCTCGCACCCGAGGGCGACGGCTTCGCCCTTCGCGGCCGCCTCGCCGTGGACGCCGGGACAGCTCTCGTCGCGCGCGATCTCCTTGTCGTGCTCGTCCAGCACCAGCGCGCCGGTGCGCTTCTCCTCGGTGCCCAGGGTGCTGAGGAGTTCGCCGTTGGCCAGTTCGACGGCGACACCGTGGTGTGCCTCGGCGGAGGTGTAGGTGCGTCCTTCCGGCTTCCTGCCGCTGCTCAGTTCGGCCGGGTCGAAGATGTTGACCTCTCCGGTGCCGTCGGTGAAGAGCACGGTCCTGCCCGCGTGACGGACGACGTGGCCGGGCTTGGCGCCCTCGTACTCGATGTCGGTGAGGACCTGTTCGGTAGCGTTCAGTACGCGGAAGCCGGTGTCGGTGGATATGACGACGTGGTCCTCGTCACCGGCGGGGTTGACCCGGTTGAAGCCCGGAAGCTCGATGGTCTCGGTCAGCTTCAGGCTTTCGCCGTCCAGGATGTACAGGCCGCCGTCGAAGGTGGCGACCAGCGGGTCCCTGACCGCAGTGGCGGTCCTGCTGCCCGCTGCCCCGGCGTCGGGGGAGGAGTCCTCCCCTCCGCAGGCGGTCAGTACGGCGGACACCGCCAGGGCGAGCGCCGTGCCCGTGAGGGCTCTGCCTCGTATCGACTTGTTCATGGGTGTGTTCCTTTCCACGCCGCCCGGTGGCGGCAGTGCGATGTGACGGTGTCGGCCCGTCAGCCGTGTGCGGGAGGTTCAGGAGGTCAGTCGCCGGTCAGGCCGTCGACCATGGCGGCGGTGTTGGCGCGCATCATCCGCAGGTAGGTGTCGGCGCCCCGGCCCTCGGCGGTCAGTGACTCCGAGTACAGCTCGACGACCCGGACCGGTCCGCCCATCTCCGCGCGTAGTACCTCGGCGAGCCGTGTGGGCTGGGAGGAGTCGGCGAACACGGTGCGGACGTCCGCCCGCTCCATCGCCTCGGTGAGTGAGCGCAGGTCGGAGGAGCTCGGTGAGGCCAGTGTGGTGCCGCTGGGGATGACCGCGCCGATCACCCGGAAGCCGAAGCGGTCGGCGAGGTAGCCGAAGACATGGTGGTTGGTCACCAGGGCCCGTCGGCCCTCCGGGATACGGTCGAAGGACTTCTCCATCCAGTCGGCGAGGTCCTTGAGTTCTCCGGCGTAGCGGTCGGCGTTGGCCCGTATCGCACCGGCGTCCACGCCGTCGACGTGCTCGATGACCTGATCGGCTATCCGGCCGGTCGCCTCGCGCACCCGGTCGGGGTCGGTCCAGAAATGCGGGTCGGGTCGTCCTCCCTCACCCTCCGGACCGCCGTCCTCGGCGGTATCGAAGGTGAGCGGGTCAGGTGCCTCACCGGCCGCGAAGGTGGCGACACCGGAATCGCGGGCGGCGTCCACGTGCCGCAGCACGTTCTCCTCGAGTCCCAGCCCGTTGTAGACCACCAGATCGGCCCGTTCCAACGCGGCTGCCTGCGCCGCCGAGAGACCGAAGGAGTGCGGGTCGGCGTTGGGCTTCATCAGCACGGTGACATCCGCTTCGTCACCGACGATCTCCCGGGTGATGTCACCGAGGATGTTGGTCGTCACAACGACGCCGGCCCGGTCATCGTCGATGGTGCAGGCGGTGGTGGTGGCGGCCGTGACGAGGGCCAGCAGGCCCACGATCAGACTCCGCAGGCGTGCGATGCCCACCCTCAGGCGCCGTTTCGCCTCGGTGCGGCTCATCGGCCGGTCTCCGCCATGAGGACCGGCCTGATGTCCAGGTCGAAGGAGCGGGCGATGCGCAGCCCGTCGGCGTAGTCGATCTCGAACACCTTCTTCCCGTCGGGGTCGTTGACGTATGCGCGGCTGCGGTCGACCTCGATGAGGGGATCGCTGCCATCGGAATCGGCCCGCTCTCCTCCCGTCAGGAGCGGCTCGGTCCGCGTGGTCTGCCTGCCGGAGGCGATGTCGTACCCGTGCAGCGAGCCGTCGGTCTCCAGAACGAGCAGCGGGGAGCCCTCTCCGGCCGTGTTGGCCGCGACGACCGGGCCGGTCTCCAGCCGGGTCCAGGAGCGTTCGGCGGTGTCGAGGACCCATACGGCCTCGTCTCCGGCGGGGGCGGTGAGGGTGTCGCTGCCGGGGCGTTGGCGGAAGGCGGTGGCCCGTTCCCCTGTCGGGACGTCCTCTCCGTAGGGGATCTGCTCGGCGGTGAAGACGCCGTCCTCGGCGCGGACGAGCAGGGCGCCGTCGGCGCAGCCCAGGATCACACCACGCCGCGTGATGGCGTCTCCCCGCGGCTCCTCGCACTCCACATCCGGGGAGGCGACGCGCTCGCCCTCGCGGTCGAGGACGACGAGCTCGGCGGTGGCGCCCTCGCCGGCGAAGGCGATCAGATGCTCCTCGTACGGCACGACGGCGCCGGTGTAGCCGCCCGGCAGCGTCCGGAGGGGCTCGATCGCGCCCTTCTCCAACCCGCCCCGGTCGTAGAGGACGGCGCTCCCGTCCTCGTCGGTCACCGCGGTCACGGCGACATCGCTGCGCACCTGCGCCCCGCTGCCTGCGGGAAGCTCACCCACCTCGCGTATCGCCGCGCTGTAGTAGTGGACGTGGTCCCCGTGGTCCACCATCCAGACGCCGCTGTCGATCACACGGGTGCCGCCGGAGGTGTGGAGGTAGCCGAACCTGCCGTCCGTGCCGAGCTGGGCGGCGCCTTTCGCCCGGGCGGTCTTGTGCACCTCGCCGGTGGTGAGGTCGAGAATTCTGCTGTCTCCGCTCTCGGGGTCGTTCAGGAGGAGTCGGGACTGCTGCTCGGCGGCCTCCTGGGCTCCCTCCACGTAGCCGTGCGGAGTGTCGGAGGAGGTTCTCGCGGCGGGTCGGGAGCCGCTGTCCTTGTCTTCCGCGCAGCCCGTGGCGAGCAGCGTGGTGAGGAGCAGAGCGGCCGAAGCCCAGGGAGTGACGTTTCTGCGGACGGTCATGACGATTCCTCGGGTTTTCTGCGGTCGACTTCGAGTACCGGGGCGGGGGCGAGCCGGGCGCGGCGGTGCGTCAGGCCGGACGCCAGATGGGAAAGGAAGAACAGGCTCACCGCGAGAGCCGCCACGGTCGCGCCGGCGGCGGTGCTCAGATGCCAGGACAGCAGCAGGCCGCCGAACGTGGCGGTGGCGCCGAGCAGGGCTGCGAGCACCATGGCCCCGCGCACGCTGCGGGCCCAGGGCAGGGCGGCCGCCGGCGGTGCGATGAGCAGTCCGAGGGCGAGCAGCGTTCCGACGATGTGGAACGAGGCGACGATCGCCAGACCCAGCAGGCCGAGCAGCAGCGCGTGGGTCAAACGCGGCCGCAGCCCCAGGGTCTGGGCCTTGCGCGAGTCGAAGGCCAGTGCCAGGAACGCCCGGTGGGCGAGGACCGACACCAGAAGTGCCGCGAGCAGCGCCACCGCGAGCACGAGGAGGTCCTGCTGCCGGACGGCGAGGACGTCTCCGAAGAGGAAGCCGGTCAGGTCGACGGCGAAGGACTGCGAGCGCGACACGATGATCACGCCGAGGGAGAGCATGCCGACGAACAGCAGCCCGATGCCGGTGTCCTGGGACAGCCTCGGTGAGCGGCCGAGCGCGGTGACGCCGGCCGTCATGACGGCGGCGCTGGCCACCGCACCCGCCATCAGGTTCCCGCCGAACAGGGCGGCCAGTGCGACGCCCGGGAGCAGCCCGTGGGACATGGCGTCCCCGAGGAACGCCATCCCCCTGAGCACCACCCAGGTTCCCGCCAGGGCGCAGATCGCGGACACGAGCAGGCCGCCCCACAGGGCTCGCTGCACGAAGGCCACCTCGAACGGGGCCGTCAACCATTCCATGGCGAAGAGACTACAATGAAAATCATGTTCAATAAACCTCGGTCTCGGTCCCCCCGGGCCCTCGACCCGACTCCGCGCGTCTACTTCTCCGGGCTGTGCGCCGGTTATCCAGGCCGCTCCGTCCTCCATGAAGTCGGCGCGGAGATACCGAAGTCGGCCGCAACAGCCCTCGTCGGGCCGAACGGCTGCGGCAAGTCGACACTGCTCGGCGTTCTCGCCGGTGTGATCCGTCCGACAGCCGGTGACCTCCAGCACGACGGAGGTAGACCACCCGCGTTCGTGCCGCAGCGCGGAGCCGTCGGCGATGCGCTGCCACTCACCGTCCGGCAGGCGGTGGAGATGGGGCGCTGGGGCGAACGCGGGCCGTGGCGCCGGCTCACCCGCCAGGACCGCGCAACCGTGGACGCCGCACTCGACCGGCTCGGCGTCGGAGACCTGGCCGCACGCCAACTGGGAGAGCTGTCAGGCGGGCAGCGTCAACGCGCCCTCATCGCACAGGCACTGGCTCAGGAGTCGGACCTGCTGCTGCTCGACGAGCCGACCACCGGTCTGGACCCGGAGGCGAGGGAGCGGATCGGGGAGCTGCTGACCGGGCTTGTCGCGGAGGGTGTGACGGTCGTCCAGGCCACGCACGATCTGGAGGTCGCACGCGCGGCGAGCCTGTGCCTCCTGCTCCGGGACGGCCGCCTCGTCGGACAGGGGCACCCGGACCGAGTCCTCACCGCGTCGGCGCCGGCCCGGGTCTGGCAGCGGCTCTGAACCACCTGGTCACTGCGTCCACCTCATGACAGGGACGCCGTTTTCCTGTGGCCGGGGCTCCACTTGGAAGCCGCCACCGCGCGGCATGAGGTGTCCCTGGGCGCGGTGCATAGGAGACCCTGCTCATCCCGCTGAACGGACACGCAGTGGAGGACCGCACCAGCTCAACCGGACGGCGGCTCCGAGAACCACACGCCGAACCACTGCTCGGCGCCGTACTCCTCGAACCGCTCCACCTCGGTGAAGCCCAGCTTCACCGCGAGGCGCACCGAGCGGTTGTTGACGGCCTGGGTGCAGAGCACCACCGGCTCGCCGGGGAGCGCGTCGGCGACCCATCGGAGTGCCGCCGCGCACGCCTCGGCGGCGTACCCGTGTCCCCACGCCTCGGGCAGGAACATGTAGCCGAGCTCGGCCTCTCCGGCCTCTGGCCGGATGTGACCCGGACGTTCTGGGGCGCGCCGATTGACCGTGACCATGCCGATCACCGTTCCGTCGAGATCGACCACGAAAAGGCCAGGGCGCCGCCGGGGCACCGCGGGCATCACGCGTTCGAGTTCATCACGGGCTCGGGGGGCCGCCGAGGTAGCTGTGTACCTCTGGTGAGGCGAGCAGCTCGATGAACGCCGTCCGGTCCCGGGCTGCGGGCTCACGGAGTACGAGCCGCTCGGTCCTGATCGGGACAACCCTTAGCTCGGTCATGGCGGGCAACCTATCCCACGTCCACCGGGCCAGTAGCCGTCGGACGGCGGACAGGGGCAGCAGCTTCCGTTCGTCGTCCCGACCCGGATGCCGGTGTCCGGGTGGGGCTCGAAACCGCCATTTGCAGACTTGGCCTGCCCGACCGCTGAGCACCACGAAACCTGCAACCTGCGTCATGGCATTGCCAGGTACGTGCACACTTCAGCCATCTGGGCTGAAATTGCGCTCTTTTCAAGAGTTTTGAGAAGAGCGGACCCTGGCGGGAAGGGAAGCGCACGGACGGTGCCGAGGGGGGCCGCGATGTCCGGACCGCTCTATGTTCCCGTTCTGCCGGCCCGGCCGCACGCGGTCGAGGCCTACGCAAGGCTGCGGCCGGACGTCCGCGTCGCGATCAGGCCGCTGTGGAACCTCCCGCCGCTGCCCGGTGCGGTTCCGCCGACACTGGAAACCGCCGTCCGCAAGTTCGTCGCGCGAGTGAGCGCGGTGAGCCGTCACGGCGGATGGATCGACGCCCCTTTCGGGGAGGAAGCGCAGGCTGCTGCCCTCACAGAAGCGTTCTCCGTCTACTGCGAGTGGGGTTGGCTGCGGCCTGTCACGGGACCGGAGAGAAGCGAAGCGCAGCAGGCGGCGGCCCTGGAGACCGCTCGGCGTTGCCACCGCGGACTGGGCGTCCGGGTCCGTGTCACGGGAGAGTGGGAAGGCTCCCTGAGGGTTGTCTCGTAATCCCCGGTGGATCAGCGCACGGCGTCAGATGCGGTGCATCGCAAGGCGGAGGGACGTCCCGATACTGGGCGTATCGGGATGTTCCGACAACGCGGCGAGGTGCCGTAGCTGTCGTCGTGCGCCCACCAGGGATTACGGGACAACCCTTAGGCGAGGACGTCCGGAATCTGCTGAGGCGGACCGGTCCGGCGCTCCCCCTCGATCTGCTGCTCGACATGCGAACCGTTCTCGACGAGCGGCCCGACGCAGGTAAGGAGGCGTTGCGCGCCCTCGACGCGTTGATACCCCTGACACCCTGGCGGACCGTATCTCTGCTCGGCGGCGGTTTCCCCCGGGTCACCGCCGACATGCTGGAACACGGACCGCGTGCTGAGCCGCGTGCGGAGCGGCGCATGTGGCACGAAGTGCGGGCGATGGGCCGAGCCTATGCTCCGCACCTCGGCTACGGCGATTACGGAGTGCAGCACACGGAAGCTATCGCCCAGGCGCCGGCCCCTGGGAGAAAGGGCGGGCCGCCGTGGGGCGTGCTCGGCTACACCACCGAGAACTCGTATGTTCTGTCCAAGATGCTGACCCGGGGCAGTGACCGGATCGCCACCAATCGGAGGGCGGCACGTCAGATCACGGAACTCCCGGAGTTCCGGGGAGCGGGTGCCGGACAGGGCGAAAAATGGCTGCGCGACTGCGCGAACGGACCTCTCACGGTCAGCAAGGGGGTGGGCGGGCCCAAGGAGTGGCTGCGCACGGGGAATCTCCAGCACATGACCTACGTCGTGCGGAGCCTGCCAGCTCTCTGAGCCCGTCGCCGTGCCGGCTACCGGAGCCGGGCTCCTTCGCTCGGTACGGAAAGGGGCTTGGCCGACCAGTGCCCCCGGAGGACAGCCGGTGATCAGGGGCCCCGGGCACGATGCAGCCGAAGATGACCGCCGGAGCGGCGCCGTGCCGCGGGCCGGCCGCGATCAGCACGCCATACCCCTCCCGGCGTCGGCGGGAGGGGGTCCGTCAGACGCCCGCCGGCCGGGGCGGTTTCCCAGACCGGTGATGCTGTCCATGCCGAGTCGCCGCTTGAGCGCTTGCCGTGTTCCTTGCACCGTCGACCATGAAGCGGGACGGCCCCGGCGCGACGCTCTCCCACGATCGCTCCGCCTGGCCCTACGGGGGTCGGTCAACCGTCGGGAGCCGGATGAGCGGGGTCCGGGATCAGGTTTGAAGCCGTCAGGAGTGCGGCGGCCTCACGGTGATGTCACAGGTCCGCAAGGCCGGTGTCACCGCTTTGTCTGCGGTGACACCCGGGTGGCTGATGGTGCGTCTAGGGTTACTCTCCATATCGAAAACGTATGGGGGAACAGATGCGCAGCGAGGGTACAGCCGGCCGCGGCCGGGGTGACGAGCCGGACATGGTGATCGCGGGCCGCTACAGACTGCAACGCCAACTCGGGCGGGGCGGGATGGGCGTCGTTTGGGAAGCCCTCGATACGAGCCTGGACCGGAAGGTGGCCGTGAAGGGGCTGCTGTACCCGGGCGCGGCGGATGCCGAGGCGCAGGCGAAGTGGGTGAGCCGGGCGCGCCGCGAGGCGCAGGCCATCGCCCGGATCGGTCATCAGAACGTGGTCGCCGTGCACGACGTGATCGAGGACGGCAACCAGGTCTGGATCGTGATGGAGTTGCTCAACTCCCGCTCCCTGGCAGACCTGTTGCGCGAGCAGCGGCAGCTGTCCGTCCCCCACGCGGCACGCATCGGCCTCCAGGTGCTGCGCGGGCTGGCCGCCGTGCACGAGTCCGGTGTACTGCACCGAGATGTGAAGCCCCACAACATCCTGTTCCGCCCCGACGGGCGTGCGCTCCTCATGGACTTCGGGATCGCCACCTTCGAGGGCGCCGCGCAGGTCACCCGGTCCCACGAGATCATCGGGACGCCGCAGTACCTGGCGCCGGAACTGCTCAGCCACACACCGGCCAACCCGCACCCGGCGACCCCCGCGTCGGACCTGTGGGCGCTCGGCGTCACGCTCTACGAGATGGTGGAGGGCCGGCGGCCCTTCGACGCCCCCACCAGCTTCGAGATCTTCATCGCCGTGCGTGACTCGCCGGTACCGCCCATGAAGTACGCCGGTCCGCTCGCCGGGCTGATCCAGGCTCTGCTCCAGAAGGACCCCGACCAGCGTCCTGACGCCGCTGAGGCGGACCGGATGCTTCGGGCCGTCACCGAGGACGCGGCCCTGGACCCTCCTGCTGTGCGACCCGGTGAATCCTCCGACCCCGAGCCGCTGGGCGACGGAAGGCCCGGGGAACCGGTCCCGGCGCTGTCCGGCGAGGCCGCACGCGAGGGGTCGGGTGCGCGCCGCGGCCTGTGGAAGGTGGCGGTGGCCGCCCTCTGCACCGCCTTGGTCGTGAGCGGGGGATGGTTCGTCTGGTCGGAGATGGACGACGGTTCCGACGCGGTGGGTTCGGACAAGGGACCCGTGGCGGGGAGTGAGAAGCGCCCGCCCAGATTCAGCGACACCCACGACAAACTGCGGATCGGCGTGAAGAAGGACCAGCCCGGGTTGAGCGTGGGGGCCGACGGCTCCTACCGCGGCTTCGAGGTCGATCTCGCCAAGGAGATCGCCCGGGAACTCGGCTTCAAGGACGACCAGGTCACCTTCCACGCGGTGAACTCGGACAACCGCAGCGATCTTCTGAAGTCCGGCAGGCTCGATCTCGTGCTGGCCACGTACAGCATCAACGAGCAGCGTGAGAAGGAGGACGGGGTGAAGTTCGCCGGCCCCTACTTCGAGGCGCTCAAGGGGCTGCTGGTGCGGAAGAACCGGCCGTACAACGACCTCAGCGACCTGAAGGGCGACAAGAAGGTCGAGGTGTGTACCGCCAGGAACTCGGTCTACGTGCCGTGGATCGAAAAGCAGGGCCTGGGCAAGCAGATGGCTCTCCGGGCCGGTTACGAGGACTGCGTCAAGGCGCTGCTGGACCCCAAGACCAAGGTCTACGCGGTGGCCACCGACGATGTCATCGTCGCCGGACTCGCCGCCAAGTACTCCGCCAAGACCAAGGCGCTCGAAAGCCTCAGTGGCTCGGAGGGCTACGGGGTGGCGATGGACTCCGAGGAGCCGCGACTGCACCGGGAGGTGTGCACGGCGCTGTCCGCCATCACGGAGAAGTCTCCAGGGAAGCCTTCGCGGTGGGCCGACATCTACAACCGTCATCTCAAGTCGGTCATGGGAGACTCCGCGCCGAAGGAGCCGAACCTCAAGTCCTGCTGAGCGCTTGTGGAAGGCATGCCGTCGGTCGAGGCAGGGCACCGCTGGGGGCACGCGGGGCCCGCAAAGACGGCGTCGCCTTCCCCAAGCGCTCCCTCGCGTTTGTACCCCCGGAGGTGCTCGCCGTTGCTTGAGGAGCGGTGACCGCCCGTGTCACCACGGCGATCTGCGCGTATGGCCGTATCGCCGCAGGCGGGCCGCGTACGTGACGCCCCGGGTCGCGGGCGCCAGCACCGGCATCGCGGCTTCGGCCCTTCTCTGACCTCCTCGCCGGGCCACCTGGGGCCATCCCCCTTTCCCGGTACCACCCGGTTGGCGCTGCCGCCGGAGGCGGACCCTGCTTGGCGCCGAAACGGTGCGGCCGCCTTACCGCCGTGCCGCGCTCCGGGGAGACATGGGTTCGAGACGATCGTCAGGAGCCTTCGCCCGGTCCGCGTCGCCGAAACTCCTGAGCCCCAGGCCCCGCGTTCCGCCAGCTGCGCACACCTTCAGCTCGTCCGGCGTACACCTCCTCGCCGACCGTGACGGCCTCGTCGCACGCCGCCGCCTCCGGTCCCCGGCCGTTCCGCTACCGCCCCAGCCCGTACCGCCCTCTTCCCGATCCGTCTCTGCGGCCTGAGCAGGCAGCGGCGGCAACGAGCAGCCACACCGGTCGTCCTTCGACTGGCGGAGAGCAGGACGCGCCCCACATCGTCGCGATGGAGCGCCGCGCGGGATATGCAGACTGGTATGAGTCTCGAACCCACGCCGCTGCTCGCCCTCGACCTGACCGGCACGTTCGCGTTCGGGCTGAACGGGGCGCTGACGGCGGTTCGTGCCGCGCGGCTGGACGTGGTCGGCGTGGTCGTCCTCGGCATGATCACCGCACTGGGCGGCGGCATCATCCGCGATGTCCTCATCGACTCGCTGCCCCCGGCGACGCTGATGGACTGGCGCTACTACACGCTCGCCGCCATCGGTGGACTGATCGCCTTCGCCCTCAGCAAGTACCTGCGCCGGATCGGGACGGCGATCACCGTGCTCGACGCGATCGGGCTGAGCACATTCGCCGTCATCGGGTCGAGCAAGGCCCTGGCCGCCGGGCTCGGCGTCGCGCCGGCGATCCTGCTGGGAGTGGTCACCGCTGTGGGCGGGGGGACGATCCGCGACACCCTCGTCCGGCAGATCCCGTCGGTGCTCCGCAGCGACCTCTACGCCATCCCGGCCCTGGTGGGCGCGGCGGTGACCGTCGCCACCGCCGAGACGGGGCTCTACGGCCTCCCGGCCGAGCTGGGAGCGACGACGATCTGCTTCGTGATCCGCATGCTCGGTGTCCGCTACGGCCTCAACGCACCCGAACCGTTCGAGACCCGCGGACGCGGGGGAGCGCGTGGGCGCGACACCCAGTAGGACTGGGCAGGCCGGACGCGGCCCGGGTTCCGTGCCGGGGCCGGGTTCGGGCAGCCGCCGTGTTTGTCACGCTCCGTATGGTTTCGGGTGGCCGAAGACGTGGTCGCGGCTAGGCTCGACACACGACCACCAGGACGTCGCAGGCCTCGCCACGCCGATGGGGGAGTGCGGTCGGCCGCCGTGCCCCGGAGTGCGGACCGAACCCATCCACCGCGAGGAGCCTGGATGACCGACCCCGCCCGGACCGTGCTGGCCGGCCTCGACGCCATCCGTTCCGATGTGGAGGACCTCTACCGGGACCTGCACCGGCACCCCGAGCTCGGTCGGCGGGAGCACCGCACGGCGAAGAAGGCGGCGGACGCCCTGCGAAGGTTCGGCTACGAGGTCACCGAAGGCGTGGGCGGCACGGGCGTGATCGGGGTCCTCGCGAACGGAGACGGCCCGGTCGTCATGGCCCGGGCGGACATGGACGCCCTCCCCGTGCGCGAACAGACCGGCCTCCCGTACGCCTCCACCGTGATGGTCAGCGACGACGGCGGCGAACAGCCCGTCATGCACGCCTGCGGCCACGATGTCCACGTGGCCGGCCTGGTCGGCTGCGCGCGGCTGCTGGCGGGGGCCAAGGACGCCTGGCGAGGCACCTTCGTGGCGCTCTTCCAGCCGTCCGAGGAGAACGGCGACGGCGCGGACGCCATGATCGACGACGGTCTCACCGCGAAGTCGCCACGCCCCGACGTCGTGCTCGCCCAACACGTCCTGCCCTATCCGGCCGGGTATGTCGGCACCCGTCCGGGCTCCTTCCTGTCGGCCGCGGACAGCCTGCGGATCACCCTGCACGGCCGAGGGGCCCACGGCTCCATGCCCCAGGCCGCGGTCGACCCCGTGGTGATGGCGGCGATGATCGTCGTACGCCTGCAGACCGTCGTCTCCCGGGAGCTGGCCGCCACCACCCCCGCCGTCCTCACCGTGGGCAGCATCCACGCGGGCAGCGGCCCCAACATCATCCCTGACAGCGCCGTGCTCCAACTCAACGTCCGCACCTACGACGACACCACGCGGTCGGGGGTCCTGCGGGCGATCGAACGCATCGTCCGCGCCGAGTGCGACGCGTCCGGGGCGCCGAAGGAGCCCGAGTTCGAGAGGACGTCCTCCTTCCCACCCACCGTCAACGACGAGGACGCGACCGAGCGCGTCGCCGGGGCGTTCGCCGCCTACTTCGGCGACGACGCGCACACCGCCGAGCCGCAGACCGCCAGCGAGGACATGAGCGAGATCCCCCGGGCGTTCGGGGCGCCGTTCACCTACTGGGCGATCGGCGGTATCGATCCGGAGCGGTATGCCGAGGCGGAACGGAAGGGGACGGTGTCCCAGGACATCCCGGTCAACCACAGCGCCACCTTCGCCCCCGTCGTCCAGCCGACCCTGGACACCGGCGTGAGCGCCATGACGGTGGCCGCTCTCGCCTGGCTCGGCAGCTGAGGCGAGGCCTCCGTGGCACCGAATCGACTCCCGGGCCAGGGTGTGCCGCCCCACTCATAGGCATAGGGCACCCCGGAACCGCTGCTCGGACCAGACGAGGGCAGGGACTGCTGCGGGACGGGCCGCCCGCACAGCGCTGCGGCCCGCCGATAGGCTGCCGCACGACAGTTCGTCGGTCGACGGGCCCCTTCGGCCTGCCCCTGCCGGCAACGGCCAAGGGGCCGGCACGTTGCCCGTCCAGGCGGGCGAGGTCACCGAAGCCGGTGATCTCCCCGCTCGGACATGGCGCTGCACACCGGCGGCCGAACGGTCCGCGCCGTGACGCTCCCGGGCAGCCTCTGACCGCGGTCTCCACCGGTCCGCTGGCGCCGGTCGGCGCGGTCCGGCGGTTGCGGCGCCGAGAGGTCATCAGGCCTCGGGCGGTGGGGGCCGACTGACTCCACGGCATGACCTGAGAGGTACAGCAGCATGGCGGACCACGACGTCTTGGCACTGGACGACCCGGTGGGCCGGTCACTCAGCGGTCACCACTCGCACCTCGCCCGCCGGATCGGTCAGGCCGCGACCTACCTGCCGGGGGTCGCGACCTTCGCCGCGGTGCCCGCCGACCCTGATGCCGCGGACTGGGCCGAACTCGCCGAACTACTCGGTCCGGGCGGGTTCGCCGACATGTTCAGCTGCCCGGCCACGCCTCCACGGGACTGGGATCCGGTCTTTCGTCTGGAGGGCCGCCAGATGGTCCGGCCCGGCACGGTCCCGCCCGGTCACTCTCAGACGGTTACGGGGACGGAGGTGGTCGAGCTGGGCCCGGACAGTGCGGCCGAGATGCTGGATCTCGCCGAGCGGACACGACCGGGGCCCTTCTGGCCGCGCACGCACGAACTCGGCACCTACCTCGGTGTCCGCGACAACGGCACGCTGGTGGCGATGGCGGGGGAGCGGCTGCGGCCTCCGGGCTGGACCGAGATCAGCGCCGTCTGCACCGCTCCCGAGGCCCGTGGCCGAGGCCACGCCGCACGGCTGGTCGGAGCACTCGTCGCGCGGATCGTGGCCCGCGACGAACGCCCCTTCCTGCACGTCGCCGAGGAGAACAAGAGCGCGATCGCGCTGTACGAGCGGCTCGGCTTCACGACTCACAAACAGGTGACCTTCCGCGGCTTCCGCACACCGTGATCGGCCGCTCCCGGTTCACCCGCCGGAAGCCTCACCGGGCGGCCGCCTCGGGGCGGCTCGGCTGGGGCGAGTCCGTCTGCTCCTTCGCGGGCGCGTCGGTCCGGCGCAGCACGGTGAGAGCGATGACGACGGCGGCGACCAGGAGCACGGCGCCGAGACCGAGGCCCAGCGCGTACCCGTCGTTGAGGGACCGGGGGCTGACGGAGCCGCCGGTGCGCTGCTCGGCCGCGGTGCCCAGGACGGCGAGTCCCAGCGAGGCGCCGATCTGACGGGAGCTGTTGAGCAGGCCCGACGCGGTGCCGGTCTCCCGGCGAGCGACGCCCGCGGTGGCGGTGGAGACGACCGGCCCGAGGCAGAGGCCGAATCCCACACTGGCCACGATCGAGGGGCCGAGGACGTCGACGCCGAACGAGCCGTCCGGGCTGATCACGCTGAACCAGGCGAACCCGGCCGCGGTGAGGAGCCCCCCGCCGACCAGGAGGGTACGGAGAGCCAGGCGGTACCCGAGTTTGACGGCCAGCACCGAGCCGACGACCACACCGAGGGCGAACGGCAGGAACATGAGCCCCGTCATCGCGGCGCCGTTGCCGAGGACCTGCTGGAGATAGAGGGACGTGAAGTAGAAGGCCGAGGCCATGGCCGCGCCCAGGAGCAGGTTGTAGCCGTTCGCGCCGGCCACCGAGCGGTTGGTGAACAGACCGAGCCGGAGCAGCGGTTCCCGGGCGGTGGTCCGCTCCACGTGGACGAATGCGGCCAGCAGCGCCACGGCCAGCGCCAGGGTGGTCAGGGTGACCGGTGAGGTCCACCCGTACTGGTCGGTGCGGACGACGCCGAAGACCAGCAGGGTCAGGCCGGCCGTGGCCAGGAAGGCGCCGAGTACGTCGGGGCGGCCACCGTCCGGCGCCGTCCGGTCGCCGGCGACGCCGCGCCAGGACAGGGCCAGTGCGACGGCGGCCATCGGCACGTTCACGAACATCACCCAACGCCAGCCGGCGTACTCGGTGAGCAGGCCGCCGGCCAGGACGCCGAAGGCCCCACCGGCGGCGTTCATCGCGCTCCAGACTCCGAAGGCCCGGACCCGGGGCCTGCCGGTGGGGAACGTCGCGGTCAGCAGCGCCAGCGCGGCCGGGGCCAGCGCGGCGGCGCCGACGCCCTGTGCGGCGCGTGCGGCGACGAGCTGGCCGGGCGCCTGGGCGAAGCCGCCGACCAGGGAGGCGAGTCCGAACAGGCCGAGCCCGAACAGCAGCGTCCGTCTGCGGCCGTACCGGTCGGCGGCCTTGCCGCCCAACAGGAGCAGCCCGCCGAAGGTGAGGGCGTAGGCATGGATCACCCAGGTCAGGCCCACGGTGTCGAAGCCGAGGCCGGAGGCGATCTCCGGGAGTCCGACGTTCACCACCGAGAGATCGAGCGACACCATGAACTGCACGACGGCGACCGCGGTGAGCGTCAGCCCCGGACCGGCGCCCGCACTCGCAGGTGCCGCCTGATTCGTCTCTCTCCGCGCCATGCGCTTCCCCTCCCAGAACTGGCCGCACCGATTTCGGAACGCGTTCCGAAAATACCATCGGCCTGCCCACGGTCGTGGACACAGCCCAGGAACCGGTACCGACTTCACCCCGGGAGACAGCGGCGCGGCATGATGGGGCGATGTCCCGACCGCCCACATCGCCCGGCCGCGCCGGCCGGCCGCCGGTGACCTCGCGTACCCAGATCCTTGCGGCGGCCCGGCGACTCATCGACCGGGACGGCTGGGAGAGGTTGACCATCCGCCGCCTGGCCACCGAACTGGGTATCGGCGCGACGACCCTGTACCACCACATTCAGAACAAGGAGGATCTGCTGGTCCTCCTGCTCAACCAGTACATCGACCAGCTCGAACGCCCTGAGCTGCCCGACGAGCCGCGCGCCCGCGTCATCGCGGTCGCCTCCGCGATGCACGACGCCCTCAACGCGTGGCCGTGGGCCGCCGAGACCCTCACCGTCGACGGGTTCGTCGGCCTGCTGGACGAATCGGCGCTGTGGATGGTCGAGGCCATCGTGGCCGGGGCCGTCCGGTGCGGCTGCACGACGGAACGAGCGGTCACGGTGTTCCGCAGCATCTGGTACTACACCGTCGGCGAGATCCTAGTCCGCGCCCGCACTGTGCGTCGGCGCGCGGACGGGCCGGGTGCCGGCGACCGCAAGTCCTCCTTCGACGGTCTCGACGCCTCCCAGGTGCCGTATCTGGCGGAGATCGGTGACCGGTGGGTCGCCCTCTCCGCACGGGACACCTACCAGCAGGGGTTGCGCGCACTCGTCGACGGGCTGCTCCCTCCCGCCGCGCCGCCCCGGCCGTAGTCGGGAGGGCCTGCTCCGAGGAATGCCGGGCGGGATGGGAGACCTCGGGCGCCCGGGCAGGGCTGCCAAGCCCTGGGGTGAACCGGGGGGTGGGGTGAACTCGCACGTCAGCACCGGTTCTCGCGTCCGGCGGGGTGCGGGGTCGGCAGGGGAGAAGAGGGAGCGGGGGGCTCCTTGTTTACGCAGCGTTTACCTGGCATCCACCCCCTGTCCTCTTGGAACTACCTCCGAATTCTCAGCTTCTTCTCATCTGGCGCCGGTTTAGTGTGCCGCGCGGTCGACGGGACCGCGAGAGGACGGAGGCACAGGGTGGCACTACCGGCGGCCAGGTGGCGGAAAGCACAGAGCCAGGAGACACCTGCGGACGGCGCGGACACGTCGGAGGCGGAGGCGCCGCTGAACGTGGCCAGCAGACTCCACGCGTTCAACCGGTTCGAACTGAAGTACCTGGTACCGGTCGAGGAGGCCCTCGAAATCCGGGACGAGCTGGCCCAGCGCATGGACTGGGACCGGAACAGCCCGGTGGGTGGATACGGCGTCTGGAGCCTCTACTACGACACCCCCCAACTGCGTTTCTACTGGGAGAAGATCGAGGGGATCAAGTTCCGCCGAAAGCTGCGCATCCGCCACTACGGGGATCTCGACGGCGTGACCGACGAGTCGCCCGTGTGTGTGGAGATCAAACAACGGGTCAACCGGGTCACCCAGAAGCGCCGCATCGCCATCCCGTACGGGATGGCCCGGCACCTCTGCGACCACCGGCAGATGATCGAGCACTCCGCCCGGGAGGGCGCCTTCGTCCAGGAGGTGCTCGACCTGGTCGTACGGCTGGACCTGCGGCCCACCGCGATCACCGGCTACCAGCGTGAGGCGCTGGTCGGCCGTGACGCGGACACCGGACTGCGGGTCACCTTCGACCGACGGATCCGCGGCCGGGACCGGGATTTCCACTTCGGCATCCCGAGCCCGGAGAACCGGTTCACGATCCCCCCGCACCTCTCGGTGATGGAGGTCAAGGTGAACGAGCGCACGCCGCACTGGATCACGGATCTGGCGGCTCGCCGGAACCTGAACCTCATCCGGGTGTCGAAGTACGTGCAGTCCATCGAGGCCTTCGGTCTGGCACCCCGGTCCGTCTTCCACATCAACGAGGCGGACCACCTGTCCTCCACCCCCACCCCCACTGACGAGCCGTTGCACAAGCAGCGGACGGCGCACGACGCGCCCATGAAAGCAGGAGCCCAGTGAACTTCGATCTGCAGGAACTCAGCGGCACGTTCAGCGTCGCGGACGTCGTCGTGGCCATGGCGCTGTCGTTCGTCCTGAGCACGTTGATCGGCTACACGTACCGGTACACCCACCGCAACGTCTCCTACAGCCAGTCCTACGTGCAGACCCTCGTGATCGTCGGCATGATCGTCGCGCTGATCATGCTGGTCGTCGGGTCCAACCTCGCGCGGGCGTTCTCCTTGGTCGGTGCTCTCTCGGTCATCCGCTTCCGGAACGCGATCAAGGAGACGCGGGACGTCGGCTTCGTCTTCCTGGCGATGGCCATCGGCATGGCCTGCGGTGCCCGCTTCTACACGCTGGCCGCTGTAGCCGCCATCGTGATCTGCGTGGTCGTCATCCTCATGTTCAAGTTCAACTGGTTCGCCCTGAACGTGCAGCGGCAGGTGGTCAAGGTCCAGGTGCCCGCCGGGGAGGACTACACCGCCGCCATCCGCGACGTCCTCATCCGGTACACCACGGAGTTCGAGCTGGTGAGCACCGAGACCATCCGCGGTGGCGCGCTGACCGAGGTGTTCTACACCGTGCGCATGAAGAAGGGCGCTGAGGCCAGTGACCTGGTGTCCGCGCTGCAGGAGCGCACATCCGGCCAGCGAGTGACGGTTCTGACCGGCTACGACACAACTGATCTGTGATGTCCACCACTGGAAAGGCAGGGCAGCAGCGCCGGCGGCTGCGAGATCGGATCCCGGTCAGGCTGCGGCACCACTGGAAGCCCGCTGGAGCGCTCTGCGCGGGACTGGCCGTCCTGGTGTACGCCTTCGGTGACGTTCGTGTCTCCCCGTACGTCACCTCCGCCTCTCGCGCGGAGGCCGACATCATCACGGAGAACGTCGAAGGCACGGTCGACCTGTACGACACCTCTGTCTCCCACTCCATTCAACTGGAGTACGAGCAGACCGAGTTCAACAAGATGATGAAGGAGTTCAAGGAGGACGGCAACAAGGACTACATCAAGGCCGACCTCACCATCGACGGCGTGTACCTGCAGGATGTCGGCATCCGTCTGAAGGGCAACTCGACACTGATGTCCCTGCGCGGCGGTGGCCGCGGCGGGCCGGGTGGCGGCCGGGAGATGCCCGGAGGCGCCGGGAAGGGCGGACAGGATCGGCCGCAGGAGGGCGGTTCCGCCGGCCGCGACCGCCCTCGGAACGGCGGCGGGCCGGGTGGCGCCGGTGATGCTGGCGGGGCCGGTGCTGCTCAGCCGGGTGGCGCCGGTGATGCTGGTGGTGCCGGTGGTGGTCAGCCTGGTGGCGCCGGTGGTGCTGGTGGTGCCGGTGGTGGTCAGCCTGGTGGCGCCGGTGGTGCTGGTGGTGCCGGTGGTGGTCAGCCTGGTGGTGCCGGTGGTGCTGGTGGCCCCGGCGGCATGGGCGGCATGATGCAGTACGACCTCTCGGAGAAGAAGCCGGAGGAACTCCCCTGGCTGGTCAAGATCGACGAGTTCGTCGAAGGCCGTGCCTACCAGGGCGAGCGGGAGATCTCGCTGCGCCCCGGCAGCGACGAGCAGGTGCCGGTCAACGAAGCGCTCTCGTTGAGCCTGATGGACACCACGGGTCTGAAGAACGAGAGGTACGCCTTCACCTCGGTCAAGGTCAACAACCGCCCGGCGGTGACGAGGCTGATGGTCGAGAACCCCGACACCGGCTACGCCGAGTCGATCAAGGACGGCGACGGAGTGCTGTACAAGGCGCGGGCCGACGGCAGCTTCGCGTACCGAGGTGACGACCCCACCGAGTACGAGCGTTCTTTCAAGCAGCTCAACAAGGTGGGCAGCCAGGACCTGGAACCGGTCATGAAGCTCATCAAGTGGGCCGACGAGGCGTCTGACAAGGAGTTCGAGAAGGAACTCGACAAGTACGTGGACGTCGAGTCCCTCGCGACCTACATCGCCGCCCAGAACCTGCTGCTGAACTTCGACGACATGTCCGGCCCGGGGAAGAACTACCTGCTCTGGTACGACCTGGACACCAAGAAGTTCACCGTCCTCGGCTGGGACTACAACCTCACCTTCTCCGGTGACGCCACGACGGGTCCGAACGACAGCACCTCGCTCGGCGGGGGCCGAGGAGGCGGCCCGGGCGGTGCCGGACCCGGGGCGGACGCGCCCGAGGGAATGCCGGAAATGCCCGAGGGGATGCCCGAGGGAATGCCGGAAATGCCCGAGGGGATGCCGGAAGGGATGCCCGAAGGTGCTCCTCGGTGGAACCCTGAGGACATGCCGGAGGGCTTCCCGGGCGGAGGTCGGGGCGACCCCGGAGCCGGTCCCGGGAAGGAAGGGGGCGGCGGCCCCGGAGGCGGTTTCGGCGGCAACGCCCTCAAGGACCGCTTCCTGAAGTCGGACGCCTTCGACGAGGTGTACAAGGACGCCTACCAGAAGTTGTACAAGTCCTTCTACAGCTCCGACACCGCGATCAAGGCGCTCGACAGCATCGCCGGCCAGGCCCGTGCGGCGGGCGCGGACGGCAAGGACCTGGACAGCGTGGTCGGCAGGCTGCGCACGACGGTCACCGACCGTACCGCGGCACTGGCGAAGAACAAGGAGGTCACCGGCTGATCCCCGGCCTGCGTCAGGGCCGTGCCATCCGAGTGGCACGGCCCTGACGCGGACCTCCTCGGCAAACCGGCCCGTACCACCGCTTACGCGGCCGTTACGACGTCTCAGCGGACAATGGTGAGAAGCCGGGGTGGCGCCGGACGTGCTGTACGGGCGCCAGCCGCCGGACGACGACAGAACGGACCGCCCAGCACGATGACCGACCAGTCGGCCGACAGCCCCCGACCCAGGCTTCTCGTGGTCGAGGACGAACCCAGTATCTGCGCCCTGCTGGAATCCACCCTCCGGCTTGCCGGATACGAGGTGAGCAGCGCCACGACCGGCCAGGCCGCCCTGATCGAGCATGAGCGCACGGTCCCGCACCTGGTGCTGCTCGACGTGATGCTGCCGGACCTGGACGGCTTCGAGGTCACCCGGCGGCTGCGGGCCTCCGGGAGCGATGTGCCCGTGCTGTTCCTGACCGCCCGCACCGGCCTTGAGGACCGCCTCAAAGGGCTCGGGGCCGGTGGCGACGACTATGTGAGCAAGCCCTTCAGCCTGGAGGAGGTCCTGCTGCGCATCGAAGCCATCCTGCGCCGCACCGGGGCCCGGGCGGAGGCGCCGGATGTGCCCGACGACATCCTGTGCTATGCCGACCTCGAACTCGACGAGGCCGCCCACGAGGTGCATCGCGCGGGGCAGTACATCCGGCTGTCGCCGACCGAGTTCAAGCTGCTGGCCTACCTCATGGCCAACACGGGCCGGGTGCTCAGCAAGGTCCAGATCCTGGACCACGTGTGGAGCTACGACTTCTCCGGGGACGCCCGCATCGTGGAGACATACGTCAGATACCTGCGCAAGAAGATCGACTGCTTCGAGCCCCCGTTGCTCCACACCGTGCGAGGGGTCGGATACTGTCTGCGTCTGCCGCGACAGGCGGGCGGATCGGCGGACCAGTGACACGCCGCCGCCTGCTGGGACACATCCTGCCGGGTTCGCCGGGCTCCCTGCGCCGCCGGCTGCTCCTGGGCGCCGCCGTGCTGGCCACGATGGCCGTCCTCGTCTCCCAGTTCATAGGCTTCACGGTCCTCCGGGCCTGGCTGATGGACCGGGTCGACCAGCAGCTCGCCGACTTCCACCCGCCCCGTCCCGCGTACGCGGCAGCGGTGCGGGGCGGCGGGCCCGATCAGCGGCCCGGCACTCTGCCCTCGGACTTCCACGTCTACTTCTACGACGCCTCCGGCCGCCGCATCGACAGCTCACTCGGCTCCGGTGCCCAGCCAGGGCCGCAGTTGGCGCACTCTTTCCACCATCTCCACCTGGGGGAAGGGCGGCCGGAGACGGTGGAGGCCATCGACGGGGACAGCCGCTGGAGAGTGCTGCTGAGCCCCGGTCCGGACGGCATGCACTCCGTTGTCGCCCTGCCGCTCGACACGGTGGACGGCGCCTCTGCCAAGATCCTCTGGATCAACGCGCTCCTGCTCGTCGTCACCCTCCTCGCCCTGCTCACCCTGGGGCGATGGGTCATCCGGCTCGGCCTGCTCCCGCTGACCCGCATGGAGCGCACCGCCGAACGCGTCGGTGCGGGACAACTCGACCTGCGGTTCCCCGACACCGAGCCCCACACCGAGATCGGCCGACTGGGAGGTGTGCTGAACAGCATGCTGGAACGGCTGCAGCGGGCGCTGTGGGAGCGAGAGGCGTCCGAGAACCGGATGCGGCGGTTCGTCGCGGACGCCGGTCACGAGCTACGCACCCCCCTCACCTCCATTCAGGGCTACGCGGAACTCGCCCTGCGACCCGAACCCCTCCCCGTAGAGCAACAGCGTGAGGGTAACCGGGTGATCGCGCGGAACGCGGAACGCATGAGCCTGCTCGTCGACGACCTCCAGCTCCTCGCCCGGCTGGACCGGGCGCCGTCGTACCGTATGGAGCCGGTCGACCTGCTCTCCGTTGCGGCGGAGGCGGTAAGCGCCGCCGCCCCGCACCGGGACGGCCATCCGGTCGACCTGGGCCCCTTGCCCAGCCCTGGAGGTGGTGACGAACTCGAGGTCGTCGAGGCCGACGGCCATGCCCACCGGCTGGCTCAGATCCTGGAGAACCTGCTCTCCAACGCTCGGGTCCACACCCCGACCGGCACTCGGGTGCACGTACGGGTGGGGGCGACGGTGGTCGGCGACGCCACCTGCGGCACCGATCGTCCCGGGCGCACCAGCGCCTCGCCGCCGCTGCCGACCGGCACGGCGGTAGGCGTCATCGAGGTGGCGGACGAGGGACCGGGCCTCGATGCTCGCGATGCGGAGCACGTCTTCGAGCGCTTCTACCGGGCCGATCGTTCCCGGTCCCGCGCCTACGGTGGAAGCGGCCTGGGCCTCTCCATCGCCGCCGCGATCGCCGAGAGGCACGACGGGCGGCTGGAACTCGACACCGCGCCGGGCGAGGGCTGCGTGTTCCGCCTGGTCCTGCCCATCCAGTCCACGGCGCAGCGGTCAGGCGGCTGACGCGCACGCATCCCCCACCCCCGGAGGCTGGAGCGGCGGCGTGCTCGAACATACATCAATCTGGTACATACGTTAGCCTTGGTACATGGCCATGAAGCGAACCAACGTCTACGCCGACCCGGAGGACCTCGCCATCATCAAGGAGGCGGCCAGGCGGCGCGGCATCAGCGAGGCCGAGATCATCCGCCAGGGCATCCACCTCGCGGCGATGGCCAACCGCGTCTGGGACGAGCCCCTCTTCTCCCGCACCTTCGAAGGATCCGGCCGCACCCCCGGCAAGCGTGAGGTCCGGGAGGCCGTCGCCGACGCGGTACAACGGGAGACCGGGACCGGAACCGCTGCGTGATCATCGTCATCGCGGACACCTCCGGACTCCTCGCGGCGCTCGACTCCACGCACCCCGAGCACCAGACGTCGAACGAAGCGATCATGGCCGCGGGGCTGCTGGTGATGTCCCCCCTGCTGCTGGCCGAGATCGACCATGTCGCCACCCGCGAGATCGGCCGTGAAGCGGCGCTCAGCGCGGTCGACGACATCCAGCACTGGATGCGCCGCGGTCGCGTCGTCGTCCCGGAGATCACCGAGGACCACCTGGGTGCCGCCCAGTCCGTGCGCGCCCGCTACCGCGATCTCGACCTGGACCTGGCGGACGCGGTGAACGTGGTCCTCGCCGCCGACTACGACACCGACGCCGTCCTCACCCTCGACCGCCGAGACTTCCGCGCCGTGCGCCCGCTGGGCCGCCACAAGGCGTTCCGGGTACTGCCCGACGACCTGCCCCTCTGAGTTCGGCGCGCCGCACCTCACCCCCCGGCCCCCTTGCCAGTGCCTCGTCGAGGGGCCGGACGGACCGCCGAACACGTGTCGTGCCGAGGCGTGGATCGTACGGCGATCTCCCTCCGGTGGACCGCGACCGCGGTGCCCGGGCGCTGGCCGCGACGGAGGGTCGACCAGCGTTCCGACTCACTCACTCGCTGCGGGTGTCATGGAGGCGCGCCAGAAATCGGCGTAGCGGCCACCGCGGTGCAGCAAGTCATCGTGGCTGCCTTCCTCCACGATCCGGCCGCCGTCGAGGAAGACGACATGATCGGCGCGCCGGACGGTCTGCAGCCGGTGCGCCACGGTCACCACCGTCCGGCCCCCCATCAGGTGCTCGATGCCCTCGTGCACGGCCACCTCGTTCACCGGGTCCAGTGCGGAGGTCACTTCGTCCAGCAGCACGACGGGCGCGTTCTTCAGCAGCGCTCGCGCGATCGAGACACGCTGACGCTCACCACCCGACAGCAGCGCCCCACCCTCACCGACATTCGTCGCCCATCCGTCGGGCAGCCGCTCGATCACCTCGTCCAGTCGCGCCGCGGTCGCTGCCGCCCGCACCTCGGCCTCCTCGGCGTCGGCACGCCCGAGGCGTACGTTCTCCTCGATCGTGCCGTCGAAGAGATAGACGTTCTGGAAGACGATGGCGACCCGGGCCATCAACACCTCGGTGCTGATCGCGCGCACGTCCACGCCCCCCACCCGCACCGCGCCCGCGTCCACGTCGTAGAACCGTGCGAGCAACTGCAGCAATGTGCTCTTACCGGCACCCGACGGCCCGACGACGGCCAGCCGCCGTCCCTCCGGCAGGGACAACGACACGCCGTCCAGCACCGTGTGACCGCCGTGCCGGAAGACGACGGAGTCGAACTCCAGGTCATGGCGTTCCGGCTGGACCGGTTCGGGAGCCTCCGGCAGGGGCTCGGTGCGCAACACCGCGTCGAGCTTGGCCAGTTCGGAACGTGCACCGCGGAGTTTGCCACCGACGTCCGACAGCGCCAGCAGAGGATCGGCGCACCGAGCGGCCAGTATCAGGATCGTCAGCACCTCGGCGGTACCGATGTTCCCGCCGAGCGCGAGGTAGGCACCCAGTACCAGCAGCAGGGTGAGCATCGCCTGTACCGCGAGTGTCAGGCCCACCGCACCGGGCAGCGTGGAGAGCGTGGAACGGCGGGACGCGCGCCGGACTTCACTCAGCGAGTCGTCGAGCAACCGGAAGTGTTCGCCCGTGCGACCACCGGCGCGTAGTACCGGCTGGGCCTGGAGGTACTCGATGACTCGTCCGGTGGCCTCGCGGTCGCGTTCGGCGCGCTCCACATCACCAGCGGCCGTCGAGCGTCCCGTCCAGAGCTGGATCGCCACCACCACCGGTACGCCCAGCAGTGCGGCCAGCCCCATCTGCCAGTGGAAGGCGAGCATCACGGCAACGATCGTCAGGGGAGTCACACAGGCGGAGACGAACGGTGCCAGCAGATGCGCGATCACGCTCATCGCCTGCAGGACGCCTCGACTGGCCAGGACGGACACCTCCCCGACGCGGCCCGCGCCGTACCAGCCGAGAGGCAGCCGGGCCAGGTGATCGCCGAGACGGTGATACAAGGCACGCAACAGACCGGCCCCGACGCGGAAACCGGACAGATCGGCGCTGTAACGCAGTACCGCGTAGACCGCGAAGGCGGCCGCGAACCCGGTGAGCCAGGGCCATGCGTCCGAGGGCGAGTTCCCGAACAGCGCGCGCAGTGCTGGAACCAGCAGTGCGTAGGACACCCCCTCGGCTACCGCGGTCGTCGTCAGCAGGGCCAGCGTGCGGCGCAACGGCCGGGCGTACTCGTCTCCCAGCACGCGCAGCAGCATGCGAATCATCGGGACTCGTCTCCTTGCGGTACGCCGTGGTCGGTCTTGGTCCCGTCGGCGACCGCCGACCGGTGGGATTGCCAGAAAGCGGCGAACCTGCCGTTCCGGGCCAGCAACTCGGCGGGTCTGCCGTGCTCGACGATCGCCCCGTCCTCCAACATCACGACGTTGTCGGCGTCGGCGACCGTCTCCAGCCGGTGGGCGATGACCAGGATCGTCCGATCGCTCCCCAGCGTCGCCAGTGCCTGGCGCACCGCCTGTTCGGTCTGCGGGTCGGCGAACGCGGTCGCCTCGTCGAGCACCAGCACGGGGGTGTCGGCCAGCAGTGCGCGCGCGAGCGTGACCCGTTGCGCCTCGCCGCCCGACAGTCCGGCGTCTTCACCGATCACCGACGCGTATCCGCGGGGCAGCTCGAGAATCCGGTCGTGGATACAGGCAAGTCGGGCGGCGCGCACCACATCGTCGAGTTCGGCGTCCGGTACCGCCAGCGCGATGTTCTCCGCGATCGAGGCACGCAGCAGGTGGACGTCCTGGAAGACGAACGAGACCATCCGGTAGAGGTTCCGGCTGCCGAGCTCACGCAGATCGACACCGCCCAGGAGAACGGAGCCCCGGGTCGGGTCGGAGAACCGCGGCAACAGCTGCACCAGTGTGGATTTCCCACTTCCCGACGGCCCGACGATCGCGGTGGTCGTCCCCGGTTCGAGCACCAGGTCGATCCCGCGCAGCACCTCGTGGTCGGGCTCGTAACCGAATCGGACGCCACGCAGCTCCACCCGGTGGCCCTGTGGCGCGGCCGGGTGCGCGGGCTCCGGCAGGGGCGGCACCTTGAGTACGTCCCGGATCCGGCCGACCGCGCGCCCGGCGGCCTGCATCTCGTCGAAGCCGTGGCCGAGGGCCGACACCGGAGCGGTCAGGCCCAGTCCGAGCAGCAGGAAGGGCAGCAGGTCAGCCGGGGCCAGGCCACCGCTCGTGATCAGAGACGCACCGCCGACCAGCACGACCAGCAGCACGAACGGAGGCGACAGCGCCAGCTGCATTCCCGCGGCGATCCCGGAGATGCCCCGCACCCACCGGTAGAAGACGTCGACGAAATCGTCCGTGGCCGTGAGGAACCTGCGATGGGCACGTCCGGACGTGCCAAAGGCCTTGACCACCGAGATGCCCTGCACGAACTCGACGACCGAACTCGAAATCCGTCCCATGGCCGCGTCGAACTCCCGCTGCTCACGCTCCCGGGTCGGAGTCATCATCAGGGGAATCAGCGCCACGGCCAGCACCACCGGGATCAGTGTGATCAGCGTGAGCCGCCAGTCGACGGTGAACAGGTAGATCAGCGACACCAGCGGCACCACGAACGCGGAGACGAGTTCGCCGGGTGTGTGGGCGATGAACGGGTGCACGGCACTGACGTCCTCCCCGACCACCTTGGTCAGCTCGCCGGTCCGGCGCCGGGAGAACCAGCCGATGGGTACGCGCCCCAGCCGCGCGGCCAGTCGCCGACGTAGCGTCAGTTGCACCTCTCCGTCGAGGATGTGTCCGATTCCGGACGACGCGGCCGTGAACAGCAGGCGGACGAGCATGCCGGCCGCCCCCGCGATCACGACGAACCAGACGCGATCGCGATCGATCGGCCCGGGCGCCAACAGGGTGCGCCCCAGTTCGACGATCGCCAGCAGCGGCGCCAGACCTGCGACGGCGCCGATCACCTGGAGGATCACGACGGCCGCGAAACGCCGGACATACGGGCGGAGCAGCAGCTCCTCGCTGTTCTGTCCCGTCACGGAATCGGCGTCCGATGGTGGTGCTGTGGACTGCTCCTCCGCCCGGGCGAGGTCGGCGGTGGCCATTACTCTCCTGTCCTTGTCGATTCCGTCGCGGCCAGCTGCGTGGTCGGGACGGTGGCGGTATTTCCTGAGCCCGGCGCCGACGGGGCGGATCGGCGGGTGGCCGCTCGCCGCCGTCGGTGCCGGGCTGGCCACGACCTCACTCGGCCAAGGCGCGCCGCAGGGCCGAGGTGAGTTCGGTGAGCTGCCGCTGAGAGACCTCGGCGGAGAGGATGGCCAGGGATCCGTGGAAGGTGCCGGGCCACTGGTGCAGCTCGACCGACACGCCCGCCTGAAGCAGGCGCAGCGCGTAGTCGATGGCCTCGTCGCGGAGCGGGTCGAACTCCGCGGTGGCGATGTAGGCGGGTGGCAGGCCGGACAGATCGGTTGCCCGGGCGGGGGCGGCGTACTGCGTGGCGGGCGCGGAGCCCAGGTAGTACTGCCAGACTTTGGTGATCGTGTGGCGGTCGTGCCCGGGTGAGTCGGTGAAGTGCCGCTGCGACCAGGTCTGTTGCCGGTCGTCGAGCCCCGGCTGGTTGAGCAGCTGGAAGTGGATCGGCGGCCCCTGCTGGTCACGCGCCCGCAACGCCACGGCGGCCGCGAGCCCCGCGCCGGCACTGTGCCCTGCGACGGCGATACGCCGCGGGTCGATGCCGAGTTCGGCCGCGTGCTCGGCCGTCCAGGTCAGTACGGCGTAGGCGTCGTCCAGTGCGGCCGGGAACCGGTGCTCGGGGGTCCGGCGGTAATCCACCGTGATCACCACCGCGCCGGAGCCGGCCGCGATCCGGGCGGCGAACGGGTGCTCGGAGTCCAGGTCGCCCATGACGAGTCCGCCGCCGTGCAGCCAGACGATGGCGCCCTGGGCCTCGTGCGGGCGGTAGATCCGCACCGCCACATCGGGATCGGCGGGCACCGTACGGTCCTCGATCTCCATGCCGGTGGTGTCCGGTGCCGGACTCGCGGCGGCACGCTCGGCGTAGCGCTTGCGGTCGGCGACCGGATCCGTCAGGTCGATCCGGGGGATGAAAGGGATGAACGCTTCGAGTTCGGGGTTCATGACGACCATCCTCACCGCCGGCACGCACGGGTTCATCCGCCATCCGTCGGGCATCCCGGCCGGACCGCGCACCGATCGGCGCTCCTCCTCTCCCGGGCGTGGCCCTATCCTTCTGTCATGGAAGCCCTGGCTGTACGGCTGTCGGGCATGGACTCGTACGTCGAAGGCGTGGTCCGTGTCGTCGCGTTCTACGACACACTGATGCGCCGCCGGGTAGACCTCCCGACGCTCGCCCGGGCCACTGCGGGCCTGGCCGAGTGCGTGGCCGGCATCAGGCTGCACGGCACCGGGCGAGCGATCCGCATCGCACCCGACGGCAGAGAGGCGTCCGCCCCGCCGTCACCCCGCTCCACCACGACGCCGATCACCCTTGACGAGGAGGAGATCGGCACGGTGTGGTTGGAACGCTCCGGTCCGCCGAGTCCGCTTGACGAAGTACTGCTGGACCGGCTCGCCATCGCCGCCGCGGCGGTCGCCGAGCGGTACGGCCCGGCCCGAACCACCATGGCAGATCCCGCTCTGGTCGAGCTCGTGGTCAGTTCCGACAGTGATGAGGCGGCCAGAGCCCGGGCGTTGCGGCTCCTGGGTTTCGCCGCCGACCTGCCCGTCCGCGTCGCCGCCGTACGCTCACGGCTTCCGCTCGACCAGGTCGGCGGCCTGCTCTGCCCGGCCCGCCCGGTGAAGGCGGCCCCCCTCGCCGACGTGGGGGTCGTCCTGGCGACCACCATCGCCCCGACCCGGTTCCCAGCAGGTGTACGTGCCGGCATCGGCGCCGCGGACAACCCCGCTCGTGCCTGGCGTGAGGCCCGTATCGCCCTTCGCTTCAGCACCCCGCGTCGGCCGGTCGTCCGCTACGACGCCCTGGGCGCTTTGGCCCTGCTGGCCGAGGTGCCCCAGGAAGTCGTGCGGGACAACGCCGACGTGGCCGCGATCGACCGACTCGCCGGCACCCCGGAGGACCTGGAGACCCTGGACGCCTACTGCGCCACCGGCTCCCTGCGCCGGGCCGGCGAGATGCTCCACCTGCACCACAGCAGCATCGCCCGCCGACTCGAACAGATCGGCAAGGCCCTGGGGATCGAACTCACCGAGCCCACCGGCCTGACCCGCGCCCAGCTCGCCCTCGCCACCTGGCAGCTGCTGAACGGCTGATCCGTACCCAGGCGCCTCGGGAGCCCCGTACATCGGGACGAGGCGAACCTCGCCCGACGCGGGACCGGAGACGGTGGTGAAGCGCCGGCCGGCCTCGCCGCTCGTGCGGGCAAGGTGGCGGAGGTAGCGGGAAGCCACCGGGGAGAGCCCGAGCTGAGCCAGGACCAGCTGCGAAGGCCTCAAAAGGTTGTCCCGTAATCCCTGGTGGATCAGCACACGGCGTCAGATGCGGTGCATCGCAAGGCGGAGGGACATCCCGATACTGGGCGTATCGGGATGTTCCGACAACGCGGCGAGGTGCCGTAGCTGACGCCGTGCGCCCATCAGGGATTACGGGACAACCCTAAGGCCGTCTCCGCTGTCCGAGGGTGGGCCGTGGGTGGCGGCGAAGTCCCCCGGAGCGCGCACTTAGACTGGGCGATCGCGGGCCTGGGCATCGCAGGGCCAGGCCACCGCGGGACCGGCCCCCTGCGGTGAAGAGGCCGAGGTCCCAGGCCCAGACGGACGGGAGAGCAACGGTGCGGTCAGACGTCGGTGGCTTCGAGGACCCGTCTGCCGAGGTGCTGGCGGAGGCTGCCGCGGCCTTCGGACTGCTGGCCTCGCCGATGCGGCTGCACATCGTCTGGGCGCTGGCGCAGCGCGAGAGCGATGTGAGCGGGCTCGCCGAGCGGGTGGGCGGTGCGCTGCCGGCGGTGAGCCAGCACCTCGCCAAGCTGAAGCTGGCCGGGCTGGTGCGGTCACGCCGCGAGGGCCGGCGGGTGGTGTATCTCGTCGACGACCCCGATGTGGTGAGTGTGGTGCGGTGGCTGGTCGAGCGGTTGAGCGAGCGTGCCGGGGACGCGACCGCACCGGGACGCGCGCGTGCTCTGGGCTCCTGAGTCCGCCGCGGAGCCCCGGACCCGGAGAACCGCCGCCTCGGGCAGCCCGGCTCGTGGCTCCCGGGCGGCCGAAGTCCTTCCAGGGCCGGGGTCCCCGGAGGGGGACGCCGTATCCGAGCTGACCGGGCTCACACCGCTGGAAGTGCTGCGACGGCTGGACAGCGGGCCGCGGGGGCTGACCGAGTCGCAGGCCGAGGAACGCCTGGTCCGGTACGGCGAGAACGTCCTCGCCGGGCAGCGCCCCGTCTCCTGGCCGCGGCGCTTCCTCTGGAGCCTGCGGGACCCGTTCACGATGGTGCTGCTCTGCCTCGGCCTGGTGTCCGCGGCCGTCGCCGCCTGGGGTACCGCCTGTGTCACCACGGTGCTGGTCGTCGTCGGCTGTGTTCTCCGGTGCCGGGGCGAGTACCGGGCCGACCGGTCCATGGAGGCGCTGCGCGAACTGGTCGCCACCACGGCGACCGTGCAGCGGCGGACGGCCCCCGGATCGGCTCCGGTGCCCCGGGAGATCCCCGTCGACCAGCTGGTACCGGGCGATGTGATCCGGCTCGGCCCGGGTGACCTGGTGCCGGCGGATGTGCGGCTGCTCCGCGCCTCCGGGCTCACCGTGCATCAGGCGGCGCTCACGGGGGAGTCCGCGCCCGTGCCCAAGCACCCGCTCGACGGGCCCGGAGACCCGGAAACGGCGTTGTTCGGGCAACCACACCTGTGCTTCCAGGGCAGCAGTGTGGTCTCCGGCAGCGGAACCGCCGTCGTCGTGGCCACCGGTGGCCGTACCCGACTCGCGGCCGCGCACCCCGGCCGGCGGCGGCAGCGGCGCGACACCGCGTTCGACCGCTCGGTACAGGGGATCTCCTGGATCCTGATCCGGTTCATGGTGGTGACCCCGCCGCTGGTGCTCGTGGCCAACGCGGCGTTGCGCGGGCGGGGTCTGGAGATGCTGCCGTTCGCCGTCGCGGTGGCCGTCGCTCTCACCCCCGAGATGCTGCCGGTCATCGTCACCACCACGCTGGCCCGGGGCGCCGCGCTGCTCGCCCGGAGCCGGGAGGTGATCGTCAAGCGGCTGCCCGCGCTGCACGACCTGGGCGCGGTCGACATCCTCTGTGTGGACAAGACCGGGACCCTCACCCAGGACCGTCCCGTCCTCGACCGCTGTTTCGACGCGGCGGGCGACGACGCCCCCGAGGTGCTGCACTGGGCAGCCGTCAACAGCCTCTGGACGCTCCAGCTCGCGGACGTACCCACTCCGGACGCCCTGGACGAGGCGATCCTGGATGCCGCCGCGGCCGGCGACTCCGCCCGGGCTCACGGCGGCGACCTGCTGGAGTACGACGGCGTGGCCGCGCTGCCCTTCGCCCCCGCGCGCCGGATCGCGACGGCGGTGGTGGGCAGAACGGACCGTGCGGGGGTACACACGCTGGTCGTCAAGGGCGCCGTCGAGGACGTGCTGGAGCGGTGCGCCCGGCTGCGGAGCGGCGGCCGCGACGAGGAGATGGACACCGCCGCGCGGGAACGCCTCTGCCGTACGGCCCAGCGGGAGGCGGCCGGCGGGCTGCGTCTCCTCGCGGTCGCGCTCGCCGAGCGCCCGGCCTGCCTCGGCTCGTACACGCCCGCCGACGAGCGCGGACTGACGTTCATCGGTTTCCTGGGGCTGCGCGACGCGACCGTGGAGAGCGCGGCCGAGGCGCTGGCCGCACTCGCCCGCAGCGGAGTCACCGTCAAGGTGCTCACCGGCGACCATCCGGGCACGGCCGCGCGGGTCTGCCAGGAACTGGGCCTCGATCCCGGGCCGGTGGTCACCGCCGACCGGCTCGACGGCCTGACCGACACCGAACTGGTCGAACTGGCCGAACGCGGCTCCGTCTTCGCGCGGTGCGGCCCCGAGCACAAGGCGCGTGTCGTCAGCGCACTGCGCGCGGGCGGGCACACCACGGGCTTCCTCGGCGACGGCATCAATGACCTGCCGGCGCTGCACGCCGCCGACGTCGGGATCTGCCCACGGGACGGAGTGGACGTGTCCCGGGAGGCGGCCGACATCGTCCTGGCGGCGAAGGACCTCACCGCGATCGACCATGCGATAGCGACCGGGCGTCGGAGCACCGGCAACATCGTCTCCTATCTGCGCATCACGCTCTCCTCCAACCTGGGAAACGTCATCGCGATGCTGGCGGCCGGACTGCTGCTGCCCTTCCTGCCGATGCTCCCCGCGCAGGTCCTGGTGCAGAACCTCTGTTTCGACGCCGCCCAACTCGCCCTCGCCTACGACCGTCCCGCCCCAGCCGCGCTCCGCGCCCCCTCCCGGCTGCGGCCGGCGGACTTCGTCCGCTTCATCACCCGTTTCGGCATCATCAACGCCGCCGCCGACCTCGCCACCTTCGCGGTCCTGGTGCTCGCCGTCCGGGGAGCGGCCGAGCCGGGCGGCGAGGCGGTCTTCCACGCCGGCTGGTTCACCGAGAACCTGCTCACCCAGGCGTTGGTGATGCTCCTGCTGCGGGCCGGTCGCCGTACGGCCGAGGGCCGGAGGCCGAGCGTGATCGGGCTCGCCGCCGCCGCGCTCGCCGCCATCGGCATCCTGCTGCCGCTCTCCCCGCTCGGTGCGTCCTTGGGTCTGGTGGCTCTCCCGCCCGTCTACTACCTGCTGCTCGCGGTGGTCCTCGCGCTGTACGGAGTCGGCCTGGCCGCGGCGAAGGCGCACTACGACGAGCACCGCCCGGAGCGCAGGTAGCGGACCGGCCGGGGCGGTCCGGCCGGGGTGACCGCAGCGGCGGTGGGGAGCCGGGGTCCCGCTCGGGCACGGGCGGCTGCGGTGCTTGCTCGGGGTACGCCACCTCAGCCGTACGAGATGTCGGAGCACAGGTCGTCGTCGGCGGAGCGGACTCCGCCGGAGCTGCCTGACGGGTCGTCGGGTGCCGCCGTGCCCGGGGCGGTGCCGCCGGTGGCGGGAGAGTCCGCGTAGGCCGACCCCACGGTGACGGTGATCCCGGGGGCGGCGGTCTGCCTCAGTCGCGCACCGGGGAAGAGTCGGGCCACGGACTCCGCCCGCTCCTGCTCGCCCGGGCCGTGCTCGATCAGAGTGTCGGTGTGGTCCTGGGAGGCGGCGTTCCCGGTGCCGCTGACGGAGAATCCGGACCCCCGCAGCTCCTCGGCGGCGCGGCCGGCCAGCCCCTCGACCATGGTGCCGTTGTGGACGGATACCTCGACGCCCTCACCCGAGACCGGGGCGGAGACGGAAGGGTCGGGCGACTTGGCGTTCCCGCCCCTGGCGTCCTCGCCGTCGATGGTCCGGTCGGCCTTGAGGGCCGCCCACAATGCGTCGGCCTCGGGCTGGACGATCTCCACCCGGGCGCCCCGGTAGCGCCAGGGGACGGTGACGAACTTGGTGTCGTGCAGGTCGATTTCCTTCAGCGACATCGCGAAGGAGAGTAGCTTGTCGGCGGAGCCGAGCCCCGGGTCGACGGTGAGGGACCGGGTGGCGGCGTCGGCGAGCGGCAGCAGGGTGGTCGGGTTGAACCCCTGCGACTTGATCTTCTTGACCAGACTGGCGACGAAGGCCTGCTGGCGCTGGATCCGGCCGATGTCGGAGCCGTCGCCGATGCCGTACCGCACTCGCACGTAGTCCAGCGCCTTCTGCCCCGAGACCGACTGCTGCCCCTTCTTGAAGACGCGCTGGCCGCGCGAGCCCAGGTTGGGGTTGATATCGCCCTCGTAGACGTCCTGGGGCAGGCAGACGGGCACGTCACCGACCGCCGACGTCATCTCCGCGAAACCCTCGAAGTCGACGACGACGGTGTGGTCGACGCGCAGACCGGTCAGCTGCTCGACGGTGTTCTGGGTGCAGGCCGGGTTGCCCTCGGGCGTGAGCCCCACCGAGAACGCGGAGTTGAACATGGCGGCCGTCTGCGGCTCGCTCCAGGTGCCGTCCGGAAGCGCGCACCTGGGGATGTCCACCAGGGTGTCCCGTGGGATCGACACGGCGACGGCGTGCTTGCGGTCCCCGTGGACGTGCAGCAGGAACGCGGTGTCGGAGCGGCCCACGTCACCGTCGCCGCCGCCCAGTTCGCCGTTGCCGCCGGAGCGCGAGTCCGATCCGATGACCAGGACGTTCTGGCCGCCCTCGCCGCTCGGCGGGCGGTCGCCGCTGATCCCGTCGGCGTCGAACGTCGTGATGTTGCCGTTGAGCCGGAGGTAGACCCAGCCGACGCCCGCGGTGAGAAGCACGGTGGTCGATATCGCTATCGCCGCGGCGGTCCGCCCGCGGCTGCGCCTCCGCCGCCGGCTACGGGTCTTCCCACCGCCCGGGTGGCGGGCGGACGCCGGCTGTTGGCTGCCTGTCATGTGTGCGCCTTCGCTGAGCGTGGTCTCGAAGGGGAGGGGGCGCCTCACACCTTGGTTGTATAGTTGCGCAATATAGCAATTCTCGTCCGGGCGGCGAGGCCTCCGGGGCCGGCGGTCCGGTGACAGGCCCGACAAGGAAAGGTCGGTCGATCATGCTCCGCAACGCTCTGCAGCCCTGGCACCTGCTGATCGTCGTGCTCGTCATGGTGGTGCTGTTCGGATCCAAGAAGTTGCCGGACAGCGCCCGTGCGCTGGGCAAGTCGCTGCGGATCCTCAAGAGTGAGGCCAAGGCGATGAAGGACGAGGACGCGCCGCATTCGGCCTCGACCGAGCAGCCCGGATACGAGTCGGGTCCCGAGTCGGGGGAGCGGGAGAACCCGCGCCTGAGCCGCGGCGGGTCCGAGGGGGGAGGGGCGGGTGCGGGCGGCGGGTGAGGCCGCCGCCGGGGCGACCTCGCCGGGTGGTGGGAAGTCGTGACGGTCGATCTCGGATGGTGGCTGGGTCGAGGTCCGGTGCGGGAGTCGCCTCCTGTGGTGCTGGGTGACGCCATGATGTGCCAGGAGTGGCACTTCAGTGGCGTCTTCTCTTTCCGTAGCTGCCGCCGGGTTCGGTTACGCGGGTGGGCAAGGCGCTGGCGTGGGGATTATTTAAACCGCATCGTTACAGGTTGGGTGGTGGTTCGGAGAAGGGTGCCAGTGGTTCGGGTCTGGCCCTTGCGGATGGCGCCATAGTGGTGCCACCATAGCGCTATGGACCTCACGCCGTATGTCGAAACTCTCCGCCGTGAACTCGCGGTGGCCGCCGAAGCCGGCGGGGAGGAAGCCCGCGAACTGGCCGATCGGCTCACCGCTCCGCTGGAGTCGGCGACCCGCCTGGCCATGCTCCATGTGCTCTCCGCCGCGATGGACGAGATCACCCGCGAACTCGCCCCCGGCTCGGTGGATGTGCGGCTGCGGGGTCTGGACCCCGACTTCGTGGTGACCCCGCCGCCCGCCGACGGTGGCCCCATGGAGCAGCCGGCCGAACCCGTCGAGCCGCTCAAGGCGCAGGCACCCGCTGACGGGGGCGAGGGCGGCACCGCCCGCGTCAATCTGCGCCTGCCGGCCCACCTCAAGACGCGCGCCGAGGAGGCCGCGAGCCGTGAGGGCCTGTCGGTCAACGCGTGGCTGGTGCGGGCCGTGTCGGCCGCGGTCGGCGGCGGCACACGACCGCGTGTGACCGAGCAGGCCCGCGCCTTCGGGCAGAGCTTCACGGGCTGGGTGCGCTGAGCGCTGCCCCGTGGTCCCTGGTGCCGTGCGCCCGCCGGGGATCGCGGGGACAGCGCTCAGGTCCTCTCCTGGTGGATCTTCGGGCGACGGCAGCGCGCTGCGTCACCGCGGTGCGCGAGTGCGACCGAGTGCGAGCCGGACCCGGCGCCTCGCGGTGCTGCCCACCGTCCTGAACGGGCGTCGGAGGCGCCCTCATCGTCAGACGCCTCGGCCTGATCCACGGAGACCCGAACGAGACGGCGCAGCGCCAGTCCGCTTCACCTTCACCCGCGGTCCACCTCGCGTCCCACCGGGGCGGACCCGGACTCAAGCCCCAAGACCCAAGAGGACGGTACAGCCATGCCTTCTTTCGACACTCCCGAACCCGTCTCGGTGACCGCACACGTGTCCGCCGGTTCCGTCCGGTTCGTCGCGGGCGACCGCCTGGACACGGTCGTCGAGGTGCGGCCCCGCGACCCGAAAAGGGACCAGGACCTGCGGGCGGCCGAGCAGACCGAGGTCGGCTACGCGGACGGCGTCCTGACCGTCAGGACGCCCAAACAGCGCAACCTCATCGGGCGGACCGGCACCGTCGACGTGACCGTCGAACTGCCCGCGGGCTCACACGTCGACATGACCGGCGCCTGGGCCCAGGTGCTCGGCGAGGGCGTACTCGGCGAGGTCCGGGTGAAGATCCCGGCCGGTGACGTCCGCCTCGACACCACCGGCCCGCTGCAACTGAAAGCGATGCACGGCTCAAGCAGCATCGACCGGGTCGAAGGCCCGGCGGAGATCACCGCCAGCACCGGCAACGTGCGCGTGGGGGTCGTCGACGGCCCCGCCGTCCTGAAGAACTCGCACGGCACCATGACCGTCGGGGCCGTGACCGGGGAGCTGCGGGTGAGCAGCGCCAACGGCGGCATCGACGTCGCGTGCGCCGAGGCGTCGGTCATCGCCACCACGACCAACGGACATCTGCGCGTCGCCGAAGTCGCGAGGGGGGAGGTCCAGTTGAACACCTCGAACGGCTCCATCGAGATCGGCGTCAGGGAGGGCGTCGCGGCCTGGCTCGATGCCAAGTCCAGCCGGGGGCAGGTGCGCAACACCCTTGCCGCGTCCGAGGCCCCGGGGCAGGACGAGGGGGCCGTCAGGGTTCGCGCCCGGACTGCTTGGGGAAATATCGACGTGCGCCGCGCCCGTCCCTGACCGCCATCCCTCCACGGGGGCTTCCCGCTTGCCGCGGGGGCCGTTCCGTCCACCGCTCGATGACACCTGTCGGCCGTTGGCGCCTCGCCCGGTCCTTCGCGGCTGATACTTGAGGTATTGCGCAATCTGTGAATGATAATGCTGCCTGTCACGTTGGAGCAGGGGGGTGGGACGGCCGGCCGCGCCGCCCGCTCCCCCAGCGCACAGGTAGCACCGCAAGGAGAAGAAGCCACATGGGCGTGAGCCTCGCCAAGGGCCAGAACGTCGTGCTGAACCAGGACGGCACTCCGCTCGCGGACGTAACCGTCGGTCTCGGCTGGGACGCCCGGTCCACCGACGGCGCGGACTTCGACCTCGACGCGTCCGCGCTCGTCTGCGGTCCGGACATGAAGGTCCTCTCCAACGGACACTTCGTCTTCTACAACTGCCTGGCCAGTCCCGACGGAGCGGTGCGGCACACCGGTGACAACCTCACCGGCGAGGGCGAAGGCGACGACGAGCAGATCCTCGTCGACCTGGATCGGCTCGGCGGGAGGGTCTCGCAGGTGGTCTTCGCCGTCTCCATCCACGACGCAGAGCGGCGGGGGCAGGACTTCGGTCAGGTCGAGGAGGCATTCATCCGCGTGGTGGACAACCTCACGGGCCGAGAGATGTGCCGATACGAACTCTCCTGCGACGCCGCCGGGGAGACCGCGATGGTCTTCGGTGCCCTCTACCGGCGCACCGGGGAGTGGAAGTTCCGGGCCATCGGCAGGGGTTGTGAGGGGGGTCTGGCCGGTATCGCGGCGGAGCACGGCGTGGCCGTCGGTCCCTGACCTCGGATACGAGGGCCGAGGGCGGGCAGGGGAAACGGATGAACCAGGGTGAGTTTTGAGCGGGGGGAACTAATGAACAGTCCGGAGTACGTGAGTGCCGAGGACCGGGGCGCCTACGAGCGCGTCCTGAACCGGGCGCTGAACACGACGGAGATCACGACGGCGCTCCGGCGCACGTCCGAAACCACCGGCGCGGAGCGGTTGCGCAGCCAGGCTTCCGCCGCGGCCGAGGACATCGCGGCCACCGCCCGAGCCGAGTACGACACCTATCGACGGCTCTCCGCCGCGGCCACCGGTCGCGCCGGGCCCCGCGGGCTGCGGTCCGTGGCAGCGGCCCCGGTGCGGCCAGGCAGCAGTGGATGGCCCGCGGTGCTCGGCGTGCTGGTGCCCAGCCTGGCGGCCGGAGCGGCGGCCGTGCTCCTGCTGCTCGGGTACGGTCTGCGGCTCGGGGGAGCACTGCTCCCGCTCGCCGGGCAGTTGCTCACGGCGGGGTGGACGGCAGTGGTCATCGCGGCGGTCTCCGGGCTCGGCGGCCTCGTGGCCCTGCTGGTGTTGGCGTCCCGCAACCGCTCGGTGACCGGCGAGGGACGACTCCCCGAGCGGGACCCGGAGGTGGCGCGAGCCCGTGAGGCGTGGGAAGAGGCGTTGTTGGAGCGCGGGCTGATGCCGTTCCTGCGTGCCCGGATCCAGGAGGACCAGGCCCACGACGTGAGTTCGGAGCAAAGGTCGCGGCCGGGCTTCACCGCGCCCGACTACAGCGCGCCGGAGTACGGCAGTGCCGACTTCGCCAGCCCCGACTACGCGAGCCCCGACTTCAGCAGTCCGGATTTCGAGGGCCCCAACAGGGAGTAGCCGGCCACCGGGACGAGCGCGGCACCGGACCCGCGAGGTCTCCCGCGTGGCGCGGGGCGCGGGGGAACGGCAGCTCACGCCGCGACGGCCCCGGGAGCGGCGTATGGCCGGGGCGAGTCGGGTCAGGGGCCGGGAGGCTCCCCGGCCGGCGGTGTCTCGCCCATCGCGGCGAGTTGCAGCCGCAGAGCCAGCCGAGCCCGGGGCGAGGAGAGGTCCACCGCGACCGCCTCCTCGAGTTTTCGCAGCCGGTAGCGGAGGGTGTTGGGGTGGACCCGGAGTACCTCGGCGGCGCTGCGCGGATCGCCGAAGTGGTCGAGCCAGGCCGCGAGGGTCGGGAGATACGGAGTGCCGTGCTCCGCGTCGTGTGAGCGCAGGGCGGCGAGCGGCCCGCCGAGCAGACCCGTGTCGACTCCGACGGCAGCGCTGGCGCGCTCGACGACCACGGCGTCCCAGGCGTTCTCCAGCAGCACCGTCCCGGTGCCCTCCGGGAGAGGAAGTCGCCCGGCGGCGAGCAGGCGGTGCAGTTCGACGGCTTCCGCCATGGAGCGCGGCAACTGGTCGGCCGAGCGGGCCGGACCGCCTGCCACGACGGACAGTCCGGGATCGTGCGAACGCACCTCGGTGAGCACATGCCTCAGCCAGTCGAGAGTGCCCGCCTCCGCTCCGGCCGAGGCACCGGTCGCCACCCGCCGTGCGTCCCGGGGCACCTCGGTGACCAGGCCGAACAACCGTCCGTCCAGGTCGGTGAGGAGGGGCTGCTGCCAACCGAAGCGGCGGGCGATCGACTCCCACAGGTCCAACCGTCCGCGGACGTCCTCGTTCCCCCCGGGTGTGCCGAAGGCCACCACTCGCCAGGGGCCGGCCGGCAGTCCGGGGTCCGCTTCCCGCCCCGGGGTCGGAGCGGTGCCCTCACGCAGCGCCACCCGCAGTTGTTCGGCCGACACCCGCCGGGCGATACCGGCCTCCGCGCGGAGTCGCAGCAGGTGCAGGGCGAGGACGGAGGCGACATCGCCGAGTTTCCGGATCCGCTCGGCGGGGACGGGCGCTCTGACCACGGCCCAGATGGAGCCGAGCCACTCGCCGCCGGCCCGCACCGGAATGATCAGTCTGGGCAGCGTGCCGTCAGGGCCGGCGGGGGTCCAGACGGGGTCGTTGGAGCGGGCGAGCCTTCGGAACACGCCGCTGGCCCGGAAATGGGTGAGCGTCTCCGGGGGGACCCGTCGCCCCACGATGGTGGAGACCCGTGCGGGGTCGGTCGTGTCCTGCCGTGCGGAGTAGGCGAGCACCCGCGACTGCGCGTCCTCCACGGTCACGGGGGCGTCGATGATCTCCGCCGCCGCGTCGGCGAGGGCGAACAGGTCGCTGTGCGGGCCGGGGGCGCCCAGGTAGCTGGTGTCGGGGGCGGAGGCCCGGTCGATGACCCCCCGCAGCAGCCAGACGACGTGCGCCCAGGAGGTGTGCGGCTGCAGTTCGACCAGGGCGGGGCCTCCGAGCCGCCGCGCGGTGCGCGCCACCTGCGGGTCGCTCGCGACGGGGCCCTTGAGGACGACGCCCCCGGCCGCCGCCCCGGCGGCCCGCTTCAGCAGATCGAGTGCTCCGGGCCGGTCCGTCACACCCACGCCCAGCACGAGTTCCCCCGGCTGACCCGCTGCGTCGCCGGGCTCGGCCAGGGCGACGTCGTGCACCTCGGCGTCCCGGCCCGGGGCGACCGTGTGGAGGAGGCCGGAGCCCAGGGAGTCCACGAGGTCGGTGACGGTGATCAAGGCCGTTCCCCGGCGGAGCGGTCCGCCGCCTTCCGGCAGGGGGCCGTCCAGAGCCCGGCGGAGCGCATCGGCGGCGCGGCGGCGCGGCGGGCTGCGGTAGGGGATACGGGGGTGCTCACGATCCCCATTGTGCCTGAGGTGATAGTGCGCAGCGCATCATGAGCCGTGGCCGTATTGGCCTGCCCGCACAAAGACAATCGGGCCGGCCGGTATCACCATCGGAGGTGCCGCTACTCAAAGAACCGAAGAAGAGGTCCCCCCATGGCTCATCCTCCCTCGCCCGTGAACCCGGGCCCCAGCCGTGTCGCCGTCGTCGGCGCGGGCATGGTCGGACTCTCCACCGCCTGGTTCCTGCAGGAGCGGGGCGTCAGCGTCACCGTCCACGACCGCCGGGGGGTGGCCGCGGGCGCCTCCTGGGGCAACGCCGGATGGCTGACCCCCGGCCTGGCGACGCCGCTGCCCGAGCCCTCCGTCCTCACCTACGGGGTGCGGGCGGTGCTCAGCCCCTCTTCTCCGGTCTACGTCCCGCCGAGCGCCAACCCGAACCTGCTCAGGTTCCTCGCGAAGTTCGCCCGGAACAGCACCGCTTCCCGGTGGCTGCGGGCGATGCGCGCCCTCGTCCCCATCAACGGCCTGTCGCTGTCGAGCTTCGACACGCTGGTCGACGGCGGTGTGGCGGCGGAGACCCTGGAGGCCAAGTCCTTCCTCGCCGCCTACCGGACGGCCGCGGAGCGCCGGGTGCTGCTGGAGGAACTCGAGCAGATCCGGGCCGCCGGACAGACCATGGAGTTCGAGGTCCTCGACGGCGACGAGGCCAGGGAGGTCGAGCCGTCCCTGTCGGACGGGATCGGCGCGGCGATCCGGCTGCACGGCCAGCGGTACATCGACCCGGGGCGTTTCGTGCACGCGCTCGCCGATGCGGTCCGCGCCCGGGGCGGGGAACTCCGGGAGGGTGTGGAGATCGCCGATGTGCGGGACGCGGCGGCCGGCGTCACCGTCCTCACCGGTACCGGCGGCTCGGAGCAGTACGACGCGGTGGTGCTGGCCACCGGGACCTGGCTCGGCCGCCACGCCAGGAAGTTCGGGGTGCGCTCCGTGGTGCAGGCGGGGCGTGGCTACAGCTTCAGCGTGCCGATGGAGCACGTGCCCTCGGGTCCCGTCTACTTCCCCGCCCAGCGCGTTGCCTGCACTCCGCTCGGCGATCGTCTGCGGGTCGCCGGGATGATGGAGTTCCGCAAGCCGGAGGCGCCGCTGGACGCCCGCCGGATCAGGGCGATCGCCGAGTCCGCGCGCCCGCTGCTGCGCGGGGCCGACCTGGACGCCCGTCAGGACGAGTGGGTCGGCTCCCGCCCGTGCACCACCGACGGACTGCCGCTGATCGGGGCCACCCGTTCACCGCGGGTCTTCGCCGCGGGCGGACACGGCATGTGGGGTGTCACCCTCGGCCCGGCCACCGGGCAACTGCTCGCCGAGACGATCGTCACCGGCGAACGTCCCCCGCAGTTGGCGCCGTTCGACCCGCTGCGCTGACCGGCCGGGTCACCGGGACGCGGTAACCACTGGGCCGCTGGGACGACCGGGCTGCTGGGACGACTGGCGGGCGGGAGCACGATGACGGCTCCCGCCCGTTGCCGTACCCCCGAACGCCTCCGGTCGGCGGTCGGTCGATGGCGGGTCCGTGCACGGGCGGGTGCGGTCCCCCTGCGAACAGGGGAGCGGGTGAAGTCCTCGGGCGGGGCAGCGGACTTCACCGAAGCCGCCGACCGCCGGGAGCCTCGTCGGGTGCCTCGGGGATCGACCGGCCTCGACTCGGGGCAGACCGACTCAGGTGGCGTCCGCGGCGGGGGTCGAAGCCGGCACCGCCCCGGCCCACTCGCCTCTGATGTGGTCGAGGTGGCGGGCCATGATCCGCTCGACAGCCGCGGCGTCCCGCGCGAGCAGGGCGTCGAGGATCTCGAAGTGCTCCGGCGCGGTCTGCTGCAGAGTTCCCTGTTCGGCCAGGGCGTTGACGCCGTAGAGACGCGTCTGGTCCCGGAGTTGCGCGATGGTGTCGACCAGACGGCTGTTGCCACCCAACGCCAGCAGACCGAGGTGGAACCGGCGGTCCGCCTCAAGGAACACGGAGACATCGCCGCGGCGGGCAGCCTCTTCGATCTCCGTGGCGACCGGACGGAGCGCTTCGATGTCCTCGTCGCGCGCCCGGTCGACCAGCGCCACGACCCCGGGGATCTCCAGCATGCGGCGCATTTCGCCGATCTCGTCGAGGTCGTGCTCGCTGATCGGCACGATCCGGAAACCGCGGTTGCGCACCGGCTCCAGGATGCCCTGGTTGACCAGGGTGAGCATGGCCTCCCGTACCGGGCTGTTGGACACCCCCAGACGGGTCGCCAGCGCCGAGGCCGAGTAGATCTCGTTCGGCCGGATCTCCCCGGAGACGATCGCCTGCCGCACGATCACCAGTGCCTGATCCCGCAGACTCACCCGCTGTAGTCGCTGCACCGCCACCGCCTCCGTTTCCCACCCTCTTGACACTGTGCGTCGGCGGTTCGCATACTACCGGGCACCGCTGAGCGGTAATCGATTACCCATTACGCAAGGTCTGACGTCGAGCTTCCTCCCTCCTCCTCCGCACGTAAAGGACCGGGACCGTGCCAGCTGAGAAAAAGCGCGGATACTGCACCCTGTGTCGATCACGCTGCGGTGCGGTCTACACCGTCGAGTCCGGACGGATCACCGGCGTCGCCCCGGATACCAGCCATCCGACCGGCACCGCGCTCTGCCCGAAGGGCCGCGCCGCCCCGGAGATCGCGCACAGCACCCGGAGGCTGACCAGCCCGCTGCGCCGCACCCGTCCCAAGGGCGCCGACGACCCCGGCTGGGAGGAGATCGGCTGGGACGAGGCGATGGCCCTGATCGCCGAGCGGTTCTCCGCCATCCGCGACCAGAGCGGAGCGGAGGCCATCGCCTTCGCCGTCACCTCGCCCAGCGGGACTCCGATGTCGGACTCCATCGAGTGGGTTGAGCGCTTCATCCGCCGCTTCGGCGCCTCGAACACCTGCTACGCCACCGAGATCTGCAACTGGCACAAGGACTTCGCGCACGCCTTCACCTTCGGCAGCGGCCAGCCCACCGCCGACTACGCCGCCACCGACCTCGCGGTGCTGTGGGGGCACAACCCCGCCAAGACCTGGCTCGCCCAGGCGGTGGCGCTCCGCGACGGACAGGAGCGGGGGGCCCGCCTCGCGGTCGTCGACCCCCGCCGCTCGACCAGCGCCCGGGACGCCGACCACTGGATGCGGATCCGCCCCGGCACGGACGCCGCCCTCGCGCTGGGAGTCGCCCGTCACCTGCTGCACAACGACCGCTACGACGAGGCCTTCGTCCGCTCGTGGACCAACGGACCGCTGCTGGTCCGCGAGGACACCGGGGAGCATCTGCGGGCGCGCGAGCTGGACCCCGAGGCGCCGGACGCCTTCGTCGTCTGGGACCTGGCCACCGGCGGCCCCCGCTTCTACGAAACCCGTGGCCGCGCCGAGCGTCCCCAGGACTTCGCACTCCGCGGGGAGTTCACGGTGGCGGTGCCGGGCGGGCGGTCCGTACGGGTCCGCCCCGCCTTCGACCGCTACGCCGAGGCCTGCGAGCCCTGGACACCGGCCCGAACCGCACGCCACACCTGGATCCCCGAAGCGGAACTACTCGCGTTCGCCGAGGAGTTCGCCGCCGCCGGCAGCGTGGCCTACCACTCCTGGACGGGGGTGGGCCAGCACGGCAACGCGACCCAGACCGAGCGGGCGATCGCCACCCTCTACGCGCTCAAGGGCTGCTACGACGCCCCGGGCGGCAACCTGGTCCTGCCCAAGGTCCCGGTCAACGCCGTCACCTCGCTCGACGAGATGGCGCCCGAGCAGCGGGCCAAGACCCTCGGCCTGGCGGAACGCCCGCTCGGCCCTCCGGCCACCGGCTGGGTCACCGCCCACGACCTCTACAACGCGATGCTGGACCACGTCCCCTACCGGGTGCGGGCGCTGATGGGGTTCGGCGCCAACCTGCTGGTCTCGCAGCCCGACCCGGAGCGTGGTCGCAGCGCCCTGCGGGCGCTCGACTTCTACGTGCACTGCGACCTGTTCATGAACCCCACGGCTGAGCAGGCCGACATCGTCCTGCCGGTGAACAGCCCGTGGGAGCGCGAGGCCCTAAAGATCGGCTTCGAGATCAACGAACGCGCCCAGGAGCTGGTGCAACTGCGGCAGCGGATGGTCGAGCCGGTCGGCGCGTCCCGTTCCGACCTGGAGATCGTCTTCGAACTGGCCTGCCGGCTGGGGATGGGCGCCGACTTCTTCGACGGCGACATCGAAGCCGCCTGGAACCACGTCCTCGAGCCCACCGGGCTGACCGCCGCGGAGCTGCGGGGCGCCCCGGGCGGCATCCGGGTGCCGCTGCGGACGGTGCACCGGAAGTACGGCGAACCGGCCGCCGACGGGACCGTCACCGGCTTCGCCACGCCCAGCCGTCGGGTCGAGCTGTACTCGCCCCAACTCGCCAGGGCGGGCCACCCGGGGGCTCCGGACGCCGGATCGGTAGACGAAGAAACGTTTCCGCTACTGCTGACCAGCGCCAAGAGCGGCTATTTCTGCCACAGCCAGCACCGTGCCGTCTCCTCGCTCCGGCGCAAGCACCCCGATCCGACGGTAGAGGTCGCGCCCGAACTGGCCCGGCGGCGCGGCTTCACCGAGGGCGACCGGGTCAGGGTGACCACCGAGCACGGCGCCCTCCGGATGCGCGCCGTGCTGGCGCCGGATCTCGATCCGCGGGTGGTGGTGGCCGAGTACGGCTGGTGGGAGGCGGCGCCGGACCTCGGACTGCCCGGTGCCGACCCGGTGACGGGGGGAGTCAACTTCAACGCGGCCGTCGCGGGTAGGCCGGCCGACCCGGTGAGCGGATCACTCCAGATGCGCGGTGTCGCCTGCGACGTGGCGGCGGAGGCCGGGGCCGGACGCCAGGCGCCGGACGGCACCCGTCGGTTCACCGTCGTGGAGACGGAGGAACGCGGACGGGACGTGGTCGAGCTGCGGCTGCGTCCGGTCGACGGCGGCCCCGTCCTTCCGCACCGGCCCGGCCAGTACGTGGCGGTGGCGCTGAGCGGAGTCCAGGGAGCGGCCGAGGTGACCCGTTCCTACTCCCTCACGGGCGCCCCGGGCGAGGAGCACTCGATCGCCGTACGCCTGCTGCCCGACGGAGCGGCCTCCACCCACATCCACACCGAGCTGCGGGTGGGCGACACCGTGGCGCTCAGTCCGCCCACCGGCGCTTTCACCCTTCCCGTCGACGCCCCGTTCCCCGTCGTGATCATGGCTGCCGGGGTAGGCATCACCCCGTTCCTGAGCCAGCTCGCCGAAATCGCCCGCACGGACAGCGCTGGGGGACGGATCACCGTCCACAAGGGCGACCGAGGCGGCGATGACATCTGCTTCGGAGCGCGGATGCGGCACTTCGCCGCCGAGATCCCCAGGATGCGCCTGGTACGCCACCTGAGCAGCCCGGGCCCCGGCGACCTGGTCGGGCGCGACTACGAACGCGCCGGACGGGTTTCGGCGGAGTCCGTCGCCCAAGAGGACATCGACGAGCGGGCCCGCTTCTACCTCTGCGGCCCGGACGCGATGATCCGCGAGGTGACGGACGGGCTCGTGGCCCGCGGCGTGCCGCGCGTCGAGATCTTCTCCGAGCGGTTCGCACCACCGCCCCGGGCCATCCCCACCGGAGACGCACGGCACACGGTCACCTTCCGGGCCTCGGGCGCGACCCTGACCTGGACCCCCCAGGACGGTCCGCTCCTCGACCTCGCCCAGCGCAACGGCCTGCGGCTGCCCAGCGGATGCCGTGTCGGCCAGTGCGAGAGCTGCGCGGTACGGGTGCTCTCCGGAGCCGTCGCCCACCTCACCGATCCGCCGGACACCGGCGACGCCTGCCTGACCTGTCAGGCCGTCCCGGCGAGCGACCTCGTCCTGGACGCCTGACCTCTGAGTGAAGCACCGACCAAGGAGAGACCACCCGTGCAGTTCTTCGACGCCGCCCAGACAGCAAGGCGGCTGTACTACGAGGCCCTCATCCCGGCCCTGCGGTCCGGTATGACCGCCGATGCTGAAGTGCCGCCCCGGCAGCACTACTCACTGGACGCCGCACAGCAGGCCACCCTGCTGGTGATGCCCGCCTGGAACCGCGAGTTCCTCGGGGTGAAGCTGGTGGACGTCTTCCCGCGCAACTCCGAGCGGGGGCTGCCCGCCCTCTCCTCGGCCTACGTCCTGGCCGACGGCGGTACGGGACAGCACCTCGCCGTCATCGACGGAGGTGAGCTGACCCGCCGGCGCACGGTCGGGACGGCCGCGCTGGGGGCGTCCCTGCTGTCCCGGGAGGACTCGCGGGTCCACCTGATCGTCGGCACCGGGCACATCGGCAGTGCGGTGCACGACGCCTACGCCGCAGTCAGGGGCGGTATCGAGAGCACTCTCATCGCCGACCCCTACAACCCCGCCGGCGCACGGGAACTCGCCGGATCCCTGGCGGAGCGGGGGGTGAGGGCCACCGCGGTCGACGATCTGCGGACCGCGGTCGGACGGGCGGACATCATCACCACCTGTACCCTCGCCCGCGAACCGGTCATCCGCGACGAGTGGATCGCGCCGGGGACCCATCTGGACCTGATCGGTAGTTTCCGCCCGGAGATGCACGAGGTCGACCCCTCGCTGCTGGGCCGCTCCACCGTGTTCGTCGACCACGAAGCCGCGCTCACCGAAGCGGGCGAGATCGTGACCGGCTTCGCCGAGTCCGTGCTGACCCGCGAGGACATCGCCGCGACCCTGCCCGAGCTGTGCGCGCGCACCACCCCCCGCACCCGCGGGGACGACGAGATCACCGTCTTCAAGACGGTGGGCACCGGCCTGGCCGATCTCATCGCCGCCGTAACCGTCTACGCGAGAACGTGACCCTCTGGAGTTCTGATGCTGGCAAAGAAAGCCCAACTCGATCCAGGTGATGACCAGGCGACAGGGGACGACACCGGGGCGCTGTCACGTCTCGCCGTCCGGATGTCGAACTTCTCCGAAAGGTGGTTCCCCGAGGCGTTCGTCTTCGCGCTGATAGCTCTCGTCGTCGTGACGGTGAGCGCGCTGGCGATCGGAGCCACCCCCGCCAAGGTCACCCACGAGTTCGGAGAAGGGTTCTGGGACCTGATCCCCTTCGCCATGCAGATGGCGTTCGTGGCGATCGGCGGGTACGTGGTGGCCACCGCACCGGTGGCGCGCGCTCTGATCGTCCGGATCGCGTCGCGTCCGAAGACCGGGCCGGGAGCCGTCGCGCTGATCGCCACCGTGAGCACCGTCAGCTCGATGTTCAACTGGGGATTCAGCCTCATCTTCGCCGGTCTCCTCGCCCGCCAGGCGGCACGCCGGGCCGAGCTGAACCTCGACTACCGTGCGGCCGGGGCGGCGGCCTTCATGGGCATGGGCAGCGTGTGGGCGTTGGGGCTCAGCTCCTCGGCGGCCCAGTTGCAGGCCAACCCGGACAGCATTCCGGACAACCTGTTGCCCATCACCGGCGTCATCCCGTTCCGCGACACCATCTTCCTGTGGCAGTCCATACTGCTCGCCGCGATCCTGATAGTCCTGGTGGTCACGATCGCCTACTTCTCCGCACCCCGGGGGAGGCAGGTGCGCAGCGCGCGGGACCTCGGTGTCGACCTCGAGACCGCCGAGGAGGAACTGCCGCCCCGGTCCCGGCCCGGTGAGTGGCTGGAGTACAGCCCGCTGCTGACCGTGCTGGTGGTGGCGCTGGGTGCGGGTTGGGCGGTGCAGGCCTTCACCGGCTCGGATCCGATCATGACGATCTCCGGCCTGAACACCTACAACCTGCTCTTCCTGATGCTCGGCATGCTGTTGCACTGGCGGCCCCGCAGCTTCCTCAACGCCGTGGCCAAGGCCGTACCGGCCACCAGCGGTGTGCTCATCCAGTTCCCGATCTACGCGGCGATCGCCGCCGTCATGACCCGTGCCACCAACGACGCGGGCCACTCGGTCGCGGACTTCATCAGCCAGGGCTTCACGGCGGTGTCCTCCCTGGCGCCCTTCGCCCTGGTGGTCGGTATCTACTCCGCAGTGCTCGGCTTCTTCGTCCCCTCCGGAGGGGGAAAGTGGCTGGTGGAAGCGCCTTATGTGATGGACGCGGCGAACGACGTGCAGGCGAACCTCGGGTGGACCGTGCAGGTCTACAATGCCGCGGAGTCGTTGCCGAACCTCATCAACCCCTTCTGGATGCTGCCGCTGCTGGGCATCCTGTCACTGCGCGCACGCCATCTGGTGGGCTTCACCTTCCTGCAGTTGATCTTCCTGGCGCCGGTCGTGCTGACGTTCCTGACGGTGTTCTCCTACACGCTCGGCTACGCACCGCCCGCCGTTCCCTGACCGGGGACGCGGGCCGGAGACCGCCGCGCGAGGCCGGAGTACGATCCTCGCCGGCGGGGAACTCGGCACCGGCCCGCCCGGTGGACGCGGGAAGCCGCGTCCACCGGGCGGCTGCTCGTCGGCCCCTCAGCGGACCGGGCGGGTTCGCTCCCGGGGGTGGGAGCCGGGCCGCCGCCGGGTCAGCACTTGGTGGAGACACCCCCGGTCTGGTTCCCCCTGAGGAGGCCACCCCAGATGTAATTGCCGTCGGCGAGCCGCACCCACTTGTTGTGCCGGATGTTGTTGGCGTCGACCCAGCCGCCGGTCAGCCAGCAGACCGCCTGGAACTTCTGGTTCGCCTTCACCTTGTAGGCGATGTGGTAGTCGGTGGACGGTCCTCTCCGAACGTTGCCCTGGACCCAGGTGGTGACCGCCTTGGCCCGGATGGACATCGACTTCGCCGGGACGGTCGTCTCCGCCGCGGCGGCGGTGGCGCCCAGGGCTCCCGTCAGGGCGGCACCGGCCGCGGTCAGGACCAGTGCGCGTTTGAAGGTGTTGAGCATTTCTCTCCTGTCCGGATTCTGCCGTGCTTTGACACCCCATGCGGCGAGGCCGCATGGCGTCTCCTGCTCCGGAAGTCAGCCGGCCCGGCCCCGAGCCCTCTGCTCCTCGGCCCGCACCTCTCGCCGGCCCGGCGGCGTTCTCGGTACCCCGCCTCCGCTGGCCCGCCGACGAGTTTCAGCTGATTTCTCAGGAGTGACTCTGCCCTGTCCCCTTTTGTTCCACCATGGGGAGAAGTGCGTATGGACAAGGAGAGCCCGGGGGACTCGACGGATGCTGAAGCGCGACTACGAACGGTTGCTGGATCTCGCGGTACACGTCCTGGAGGGCGGGGGCCGCCCGGACTCCGTGCGGCACCGGGTCCTGGAAGAACTCGCCTTGGCACTACGCGGGTTGGTCATCGTGGTGAAGGACGAGGAGTGGTCCGAGGACCGCGGCCGCGTCTCCGTCCGGCGGCCGGGCGGGCGAGCGGAGCTCCGTCTCTCGGCCGAGACGGTCCGCCATCTGCGCATCGGCCGTCCCTTCGCCGAGCACTACTCGAAGACCGCTGACCGAGGCCCGGCGGTCGCACACGCCATCGGCGGGCACCGGTGGTCGGACAGCGAGACGGCGAACGTGCTGCGCAGGGCGTTCGGCACCAGGGACATGCTCTGCCTGCCCCTGAACGGCCCTTCCGCCGTGGTCCGCGGTTTCCTGATCCACCGTGACACCCGGTTCACCCGCAGGGACGTCGCCTACGCCCGGCTCGTACAACCGTTCCTGTCCGCCGTCTCCGCCCATCGAGCACGTCTGGCGAACCGGTCCCTCAGTCCCGGTCGGAGCCTCAGGCAACCGGACCCGGAGGCCCCGTCGAGGGCGGCTGTCCTGACACCCCGGGAGACGACGGTCCTCCACCTGCTCGCCGAAGGCCTGTCCGCGTACGCCATGGCCCGCAGGCTCGCGGTGTCGGTGCGCACGATCCACAAGCACCTGCAACGGCTGTACCGGAAACTGGGGGCGACAGACCGGCTCGACGCCGTCCTGCGGGCGCAGCGGACCGGACTCCTGCCCCACCGCGAACCCGTACGGCCTCCGGCGCTGTCCCACAACCACTGCTCCTGACAGGTGTCAACACCCCGGAGAGCTCCAGCCCTGCCGGGGACGGGGAATGCGATCGCTTTTGGCCATACCGAACCGGGGCGGTCGAACATCTGTCGAAACCTCGTGCGGCAGAGCTAGGGTCCACACCCGTGATCGCCAACTGCTTGTGAACGGGTTCCCTGAGCGCCGGTCCACGCAGGTTGGCGGTACCGCAACACCTCAGTGGCGGTGCCGGATCCAACGGTGTCTCTGGTCTGACAGTCGAACGGGGAGGTCCATGTGCGTGCTGGTGGCGGTGCACACCTTGAGCGCAAGCCACATCGCGCCGTCTCACAAGCCGAAGCCGTACGGCCGAAGGGCCGTCCACTCTGATCTGATCCGCAAGGCAGCCGGTCTCCTGGCCGGGCCCTCCTCTCGACGGTTCTGGTAGAGCGCCAGCGGGCGCATTCCGGATCCCCTCACCACTCCCTGGTGCAGCCCTACTTGACGTGTCAACGGCAACAGAGTCGAGCAGCCTGATCCGCGATCGCGACGGGTGCTGAGCACGCCTGCACGCATCGCGCCCAACACTCCGGAGAGGTCAGAAGTCGTCATGCGTCCCATAGATCTGCCTCGCACCGAATCGGGGCACGCGGCCCCCATCACCCATGTCGGCCTCCGCAACGACGCCCGTCGGCTGGCGAGTTGCTCCTACGACGGCACGGTCATCGTCTGGGACATCTCAGACCCCGCGCTTCCCGTCCGCTCGGCCACCCTGCGGCACCGACGCCTGGTCAACGCTTCCGCGTGGAACCCGGCGGTGCCGCAGTTACTCGCCACCGCCTCCGCGGACAAGACCGTCGCGCTGTGGAACGTGCCCGACGACGGGCCGGCGACCCTCGTCAACGTGCTTGCCAGACATACCGACGACATCAACTCCGTGGCTTGGCTGCCCGACGGTGAGCGGCTGATCTGCGTCTCCGAGGACGGCCGGGCCACCATGTGGGAGGCGGCCGCGGGCCGCTTCCTCCGCGAGGTGGGCTCCCACGAGGCGCATTGCATGATGGTCTCCGTCAGCGTGGACGGCATGGTCGCCACGGTCGGGGAGGACGGCCTCGTGGCGGTCAGCGACCCGGACCTGGACGGTGAGCCCGCCGTCCGGAGATACGACTCCTCGATCGAGGGCTGCGCCTGGTCCGGCAGCGGCGACATACTCGCCGTCGCCCGTGACGACGGCGCCGTCGACCTGCTCAGCAAGAAGCTGGAGCATCTGCGCACCATCGAGGTCTCGACCTCCGCCGCCCGCTGTGTGGCCTGGTCGGAGGACGACACGCGGTTCGTCGTCGGGGCCTACGACGGCTCGCTGCACTTCTTCACCGCCGACGGCGAGCTGGTCCACCGGGTGGCGGACGCCCGGCTCTGGCCGCGCTCGGTCTCCGCCGCCGGGGGGCTCGTCGCGGCGGGCAGTTTCCGTAGCAGCCCCCATATCCTCGACTTCGCCACCGCCACCGAGATCGCGGGGCCCGCCGAGGCGACGCACGGCCCCAACGTGATGGCGGCCGGCGGCGAGGAGCTGTTCATCGGCTGCGACTCCGGCACCGTGGTGGCCCTCGCCCACACCGATCCCGCTGAGGAGCCGCGGGTGCGCCTCCTCGAACTCACCGAGGGACCGATCCTCTCCCTCGCCGTCCGGGACGGAGTCGTCTACGCGGGCACCTACGCGGGCCATGTGGTGCGCTACGACGGCGACCGCCTGATGAGCGAGCAACTGGGGGCGCCGCTGCCGTCCCTCTGCTTCGACGGCGGGCTGCTGGTCGCCGGCACCTACAACGGCGAGTGCATCACGCTGGCGCCCGAAGACCTGGCGGTACGGGAACGGCGGCAGGCCCACGGCGGTTCGGTGAAGTCCCTGGCCCCGCTCGCCGGTGCGGGCTTCCTCTCGGCGGCCACCGACCGCACCGTGGCCGGCGGTGGTTTCGGTGACCGCGCCACCCTTTGGGAACACGGCAACCTGGTCAACGCGGTAGCCGCGCTGGGCGGGACGGTGGCCGCCAGCGCTTCCCGCGACCACACCGTCAAGGTCGGCAGACTCTCCCGCACCCCCGAGGGAACCCTGCGCGCCGATGGGGTCCAGACCCTGATGGGCCCGGACGAGTCGGTGAAGTGCGTGGCCCTGCTGGGCGCCCCCGAGGCTCCCTTCGTACTGGCCGGCTCCTACGACTTCGGCCTGTACGTCTGGCCGGTGGACTGGAACGCCGGCCCCTCCGTGCTCACCTCCGGGCAGGTCCTGGACGAGTTCGGGCAGGGGTTGTCGTGCATGGCGGCACTGGACGACGCGTCGGTCGCGGTGGCCGGCTGGGACGGCCGGATCGTCGTGGTCGGCCACACCGCCGGCGACGACCTCCCGAGCGTGCGCCGTTCGTGGTGGATCCAGGAGCTGGTCGGCGGGGCTCGCGCCGCCGCGGTGAGGCGGGCGAAGTGACCCTCACACATTCCGAGGCGGCGGGTGCCGAGGCAGCCGGGCCGGTGACGGTGCGCGCCCGGGTGGCCATCACCATGGCCCGCGTCGGCGGCAAGCGCGCCGAACTCGTCACCTTCGACGGACTGCCGGACGAGGGCGAGCACGTGGCGTGCGTCCTGCCGCCCGAACCGGGGCCCGACCCGCTGGTCCGGCTGCACAGCGAATGCCTGACCGGCGACCTCCTCGGCTCGGAGCGGTGCGACTGCGGTCCTCAGCTCGACGAGGCGCTGACGCTGATCGGCAAGGAGGGCGGGACCGTCCTCTACCTGAGGCAGGAGGGCCGTGGGATCGGCCTGTACAACAAGCTCGACGCCTACCTGTTGCAGGACCGGGGCGCCGACACCTTCGAGGCCAACCGGATGCTGGGCCGGGGCGACGACGAGCGGGACTACGGTGTCGCGGCGGCGATGCTGCGCGCGCTCGGCCAGACCCGGATCCGGCTGCTGACCAACAACCCCGACAAAGTCCGCCAGTTGCGGGAACACGATGTCGAGGTGACGCAGGTCATCCCGACGCACGTCCACATCACCTCGGAGAACTCCTGCTATCTCTCCGCGAAGGCCAAGGTCGGCGGACACACGCTGAACACGTTGGAGGGCGAGCTCGCATGAGACTCATCGACGTCGCTGACTCCCCCCATTTCCAGGAGCACGCGGCGCTCGCCGAACCGTCCCGCGTGCACCCGGCGGAACCGCGGGACCTGATCGGCCGGGCCACCGCCCCCGCCGGGCTGGTCGCACGGCTCGAGGACCCGGCCGCGCCGCTGGCCGAACGGCTGGCCGCCGGCGCGGTGCTGGCCGTGACCGGGGACCCGCGGCTGACCGGCCGGACCCCGGCCACCTGCTTCGTACCCGGCGCGGAGACGACCGACATCGGTCTGCCACCGGAAGAGGTGGACACCGTGGTGGAACGGTGGGCCCATGTCGGGGTCGTGGCCTCGTGGATCGAGAAGGAGACCCCGCGGCACACCGTTTCGGTGCGGGACTTCTGGATGGCCACCTACCCGGTCACCAACGGCGAGTACCGGCACTTCCTGGCGGACACCGGGCACCCCAGCCGACCGACCACCTGGTACCTCGGGGCGTACCCGTGGGAACGCTCCAACCACCCGGTCGCCGGGGTACGGCCGGAGGACGCCGACCGGTACGCGCAGTGGCTGACCGAACGGACCGGCCACCCCTGGCGGCTGCCCACCGAGGCCGAGTGGGAGCGTGCCGCCAAGGGCGACGACGGGCGCGAGTTCCCCTGGGGCGACGACTTCGACCCGGAGGCCTGCAACACCCGTGAGACGGGAGTGCACACCACCACCCCCGTGGGCGCCTTCCCCACCGGCCGTTCCCCCTACGGGGTGCACGACATGGGTGGGAACGTCGAGGAGTACGTCGCGGACGACTACGCCCCCTACCCGTCGGGACCGTTCGTCGAGGACCACCTCGTCGAGACCATGGGCGGCTACCGGGTCGCCCGCGGCGGCAGCTTCTCGCGCTTCGGCGATCTGACCCGGACCCGCCGCCGCCACGGCGCCTTCCCTGGGCCGCTGTACCCGGTCGGCTTCCGGCTGGCGACCAGTGAGCGGCCGTCATGAGGGGCGCGGAAGAGCGGGCGCCGCTGCCGCACATCACCGCGGCCCTGGCGAGCCGCGCTCCGGACGCCACCGAACTGCGATCGCTGTCCTTCGCCGAGCTGGAAGCGAAGGCGCACACGGTGATCCCCGAACTCGCCGCGATACGCGACACCATCGGGGACACCCCCTTGGTGCCGGTGCCCAGCCTCCGGAGACGGGGCACCGTCTGGCTCAAGCTGGAGTCCGCCAACGACACCGGCTCGATCAAGGCCCGGACCGCCTACGCCCTGCTGTGCGGAGCGGCGGCCCGGACCGGCTCACGTGAGCTGCGGCTGGCGGAGTACTCCAGTGGGAGCTTGGCGTTCGCGCTGGCCGAGTTCTGTGCCAAGCTCGATCTCGACCTCCACATACTGGTTCCGCACCACACGCCCGAGACGGTGTGTGCCGGCCTGCGCCGCGCCGGGGCCGCCGTCAGCAGGGCGGAGGAGGGAACGGGGTTCCTGGGCGCCATGGACAAGGCCGCCCGAGTGGCCGAAGCGGAGGACCGCCATCTGCTGCTGCAGCACTGCGCGGCGGAGAACGTGGCGATGCACCGGCAGTCGACCGGCGCCGAGACCGTACGGCAGTTGCAGTCCGCACAGGTACGACCGGTCGCCCTCGCGTCCTGCGTGGGCACCGGCGGCACCGTACTCGGCATGGCGCTCGCACTCCGGGAGGTGTGGCCGGAATGCGCCGCGCTGGCGGTCTTCCCACAGGAAGGGCCGTACGCGGATCCGCTGCCGCCGAGCAGCGCGCCGCGGATGAAGGGCACCGGCGGACTCGGCTACGGGCTGCGGCAACCGCTGCTCGCCCCTCACGAGGCCGGTCTCACCTTCCGTGAGATCTCCCACGGGGACGCGCAGCGGGCCATGCGGACACTGCGTTCGGAGCACGGGATCGCGGTCTCGGGCAGCGGCGCCGGTGCCTGGCTCGCGGCCTCGGAGGAAGTGGACGGTGCGACGACGGCCGGCAGCGCTGCCATCGCCGTCGTCGCCTCCCGCGGCACGATGGAGGAGTGGGCCGATGCCAGCACCATCAGGTGAGACCCCCGTGGGCCAGGAGCCCGGGACGGTACCGGACGGTCACTACTCGGCGTACCGGGAGCAGGTGCGGGACTCGTTCCAGCAGTGGTACGGATCGGGCCGTGACTCCTGGAGCGGTGGGCCGATCAAGTCCCGGGTCACCGAGTTCATCCTGAGCACGGCGCCGCCAGCCGAACCCGGCCGCAGGCGCCGGGTCCTGGACATCGGCTGCGGTCGCGGCCACCAGACGGCGGAGCTGGCCGAAGGGCTCGACGCGGACACCGTGGGCCTGGACCTGCTCGACGTATGGGCGCCGCCGCCCGTCACCCGCGGCTCGCTGCGGTTTCGGCAGGGCGACTTCCTGGGGTTCCACGAGGGGCCGATGGACATGCTGGTGGACAGCGGCTGCCTGCACCACCAGCGGCGGCAGGACTGGGAGCGGTGGGTACGGCACGGCGGCGCCCTGCTGCGGGAGGGCGGGGTCTGGACGGTGAACATCTTCCTCAGCCCGGACGGCGACGTGGTCGACAAGCGGTTGCCGGACGGCCGCTCCAACTGGTGGCTGACCGAGGAGCTGGTGACCGAGTTGTTCACCGGATGCGGCTTCGACCCGGTGGCGAGACAGGAGGTCGACCGGAACTTCCAGTACGAGGGGCACTGGCTCAGATATCTGACGCTGGCCTTCTCCCGTATGGCCGCGGGGAGTTGATGTGCACATCCTCATGGTGGAGACCACCCGCCCGCGCGGCTTCGACTACCTCGAGGAACTGGCGGCCGCCGGCATGGAGGTCTCCTTCCTCACCGAGGACCTCGGCGGCTACGCGGGCACCCAGGGCTTCGAACGGCACAAGCTGGCCGCGCGGGTCGTCGAACTCCCCGAACTGCGGCGCGGTGAGGGCCTCGTGCCGCTCCTCCGGGACCGGCTCGGGCCGCACCCCGTCGACGGGGTGCTCTGCGTCCTCGACGACTTCCTCATCGCCGCGGCCTGCCTCGCCCGCGACCTCGGGGTGCCGCACGAACGGGTGGAGACCGTCCGTCTGCTCAGGGACAAGGCAGCGGTGCGGGAGCGGTTGACGGAAGCCGGTGTGGGCACTCTGCGCTGGCGCCGTGCCGACACTCCGGAGCAGGCGTTGGCGGCGGCCGCGGACATCGGCTATCCGGTGGTCGTCAAGCCGGTGGCCGGGCACGGCTCGGTCGGCGTTTCGGTGCTGTGGAACGACGCCCAGGCCGAGCGGGTCCTGGCGTGCCCCCGGGAAACCGGGCGACTGCTGATCGAGGAGTACCGGGCGGGCCGCGAAGTGGCCGCCCAGGTACTGGTCCAGGGCGGGCGTCCGCACCTCTACGGCTTCGGCGAGCGCCTCCCCTCCCCACCGACCAGCACGGTGGAGCCGGGCGGGCACTTCCCGGCCCGGTTCGAGCAGCGCGGCGCCGTCCGCCGGTTCGTGTCCGACGTCGTCCGAGCCCTGGGGATCCGGGACAGCGCACTGCACATTGAGCTCCTGGTGACCGCCACGGGACCGGAACTCATCGAAGTGAACGGCCGGATGGCCGGCTATGTGATTCCGCGGCAGATGGGTATCGCGCTGGGTCGTTCCATCCCGCTCGACCTGGCGGCCCTGTGCACCGGCGAGCCGGTTCCCCCACTCGGAGAGCCGGTCTCCTACGTCGCACTGCGCAACCTGTGCAGTGATCGCGGGGGCACCGTCCGCGCGGTCGACGTCCCGGGCGGCCTGCCCGAGGGGGTGACCGATCACTGGATCAGCGTGAAGCCGGGCGACCGGGTGGCGCCGACTTCCTGCAACGCGGACCGCCTGGGGTACGTGCTGGCCGAGGGGGACACCGCGGCCGAGGCGGGCCACGCCGCCGACCGGGCGTTCGGAAGGATCCGCGACGGACTGTCGCTGGACGAGGAGCACGGGGCGCCGACGGCTCGGGACGAAGCCGCCGGGGGCGAGCGGGCGGAGCACGGACCCCATGTGGTGCTGCTGCTGGACGCGGACCCGGACGGGCCGCGGCCCGAGCGGATCCTGGACGCGATCGGCGGGTCGACCGGCCATGTCAGCGTGTTCTGGTGCGGCCCCGGCGAACCGGCGCCCGACCTGCGGGAGCGGTGGTCCCGGCGCTCCGCCGGGACCTGGTACGACACGCCCGGCCGGGACGCCGCGGAAGCAGCCCTCCGCAGTGCGCGGGCGGAGCGCCCGGTCGCCGCCGTCGTCACCTTCACAGCAGGGCTGCAGGCGTTACGGGATCGGCTCGGCTCCGCGTCGCCCGAGGACGCGCGGCAGCCGCTCGATGGGGCAGAGGCCGCGCGGCGGGCCGTGGCGGAGCCGCCACCGCGCGGCCACGTCGTGCTCTCCTCGGTCCACGGCGGTCGGGTGAGGCATCTGGACGTCCTGGAGGACCTCGGCACCGATGCGGAGGGGCACCGCACGCTGTGCCGGCCCACCTCGCTGGCGGAGCCGGGGATCGAGGCCCTGCACCGCGCCGCGGAAGAGGCGGTGACGGCCTCCGGCATCGGTGCGGGGGTGGTCCGCTGTCACTTCGGGGGCGATCCGGTCGGGGCGTCCGGGGCGCCCGTCCCGGACGCCGTGCTCCCGGGCCTGGACGAGGCCACCCACGCCCTCTACGACACCGCGCACACCCGGGACCTGGTGACCACGGCGGTCGACGCCGCACTGGGCCGCCCGGAACGCCGTCCCGCTCCCCGGGCGGGCGCCGCGGTGTTCCGCTCCCTCGCCGCACCGGCCGGGGCCTTCCGGGTGGTGGCGGCCAGCCCGGCGGCGGAGCTGTTCGACCACCCGGAAGTCGGCTACGTGCGCGCGGCGTTGACCGCCGGGCAGGTACGGACGGAGAACGACCGGGACGCCCGGATGTGCTACACCGTGGCCGGTCAGGACCTGTCCGGCTGCCTGGCGGTCACCTCCAGGGTGGAAGCGGCCCTGGTGTTCCGGCACCTCCCCCTCGACCGGACCCACGTCGCGATCATCGATCGGATCGGCGCCGCCACCTGGACGAGGGAGGACGGCACACCGCTGCTTCCGCCGGACCGCTTCCGGGTCAGCGTGCTCAGCGGAAGCCCGTCGGTGAAGGAGTCGAAGGCGCGGCTGGACCTCGCACTGCACACCGATGTCTTCGACCATGACGCGACCGCCGGAATCGTGGCGGAGCTGCACCGCACCCATCCGGTCCACCGGATCGCCGCGGCCTCCGAGCGGCTGCTCGCCCCGGCGGCGGCGCTGCGGAAGGAGTTGGGGCTGCCGGGGGACTCCCCCCGCTTCACCCGCGGCCTGCTCGACAAGGCCGAGATGAAGCGGCTGGCGCGCCGTGGCGGCATCGCCCACGCCGAAGGACGTGTGCTGTACGAGCCGGCCGACGCGTACGAACTCTTCGAGGAGTACGGCGCCGTCGTGATCAAGCCCAGGAGCCTGTCCGGCTCCCAGGGCGTGGCGATCTGCGAGGACCGCCCCTCGCTGGACCGGTGGCTGGAGCGGCGCTTCGTCCCCGGGAGGTTCCTCGTGGAACGGAAGGTCTCGGGGCCGATGTGCCACATCGACGCCGTGGTCCACGAGGGAGTCGTCGCCTGGGACGTCTCCCTGTACCAGCAGGACAGCCTGGCCTTCACCCGCGGGCAGCCGTTCTCCTCGAAGACCGTCGACGACCCCCTGCTCCGCCGGCGGGCCGAGGCCCTCCTCGAACAGACCGTCGCCGCCTGGGGGATCCGGTCGGCGGTGCTCCACATGGAGGCTTTCGTGGAGGGGGAGCGGCTGGTCTTCTGCGAGGTGGCGGGGCGTCCGGGAGGGGCCGGGATCATCTCCGCCTTCCAGGTCACCCGCGGTATCGACCTGCGGCACGCCAAGATCCTCATCGACGCCGGCGAGGACCCCGGGACGCTGCGGCAGGAGCCCGTGGCGCGCCACGCCGGCTGGACGGTGCACTACTCCTCCGGCGGCGTGCTGGCGGAGTACGACGACTCCGCGGTGGCCCCGTACGCCTACCACCGCACGGTCAGCACCGAGATCGGCGGCCGGACGACCGCCTCCGCCTTCTCCGGGACGGGGCTGAGCACCCATGTCTTCGCGGACGACTCCAGCGACGAGATCGGCCGCCTGATCGCCGCCGCCGAGCGGGAGATACGAATCACGTTGCTGCCGGCAACCCCGCCGTCCGTGACGGGCTGAAAGGGACACCATTGAAGATTCTGGGAATTCTGGGAAGCGCGTCCAAGGAGTCCTCCACGCGACTCGGCCTGGAGGCCCTGGCACAACGGGTTCGCGGGGCCGGAGCGGAGTTCCAGACCGTCGACCTGGCGGTGGAGTTCCGTGAGCCGCACGACATCGGCGACTACTCGGAACCGGATCCGCTGCGACAGACCGCCGCGGTCCGGCAACTGGTGGCGCAGGCCGACGGCATCATCCTGGCGACCCCCGTCTACCACGGTTCCTACAGCGGTCTGCTGAAGAACTTCCTGGACCACCTGAAGGGCGACGCCTTCGCCGGCAAGGCGGTGGGGATCCTCGCAAACGGCGGCGGACCGCGCAGCGCTGTGGCCGCCTGCGACCAGCTGCGCGCCGTGATCCGCGCCATCAGCGGCTGGGCCGTGCCCGGCCAGGTCGCCACCACCGGTGCGGACTTCACCGACGGGGAGCCTAACGACGCCATCACGGGACGCATGGACGCCCTGGTCAACGACGTGCTGATGTTCACCGAGGCCCTCCGTGCCCACACCGGCACCGGGCGCGGGGAAGGTTGAGAGGCGACGCATGCTGCACGAGATAGACATCGACGGCAAGGCCGACTCCGCCACCGTGAAGGCCGCGCTGGCGGACGGCTTCTTCCTTGTTCGGAACGCCGTTCCGAACAATCTGCTGGATGAGGCCTACCGCCTGTTGGAGGAGTTCTTCTCCCTTACCGCAGAGGCGAAGAAGAGCGCTCGCGTACCCGGCAGCAACGGCCAGTCGGGCTACACGCCGCCCCTGGTCGAGACCGCGGAGAAGTCCGGCAGGACCCCCGACTGGAAGGAACTCTTCCACTGGGGTGCGCCACTGCCCCCCGGACATCCACTGCGCACCCGCTATCCCGGGCGCTACCCGGAGCCCTGTATGCCGGATGCCCTGGTGCCGGGGATCGGGAAGACCCTCTCGGAACTCCACACCCGCATGAAGCAGTTCCAGGTCAGGGTCGTCGGCACCATCGGGCAGGCGCTGGGCGTGCGCCCGGAGTACTTCGAGGAGATGCTCGAGGACGGGCCGGTGGTCAACCGGGCCGCCTGGTACCCGCCGATGGCCGGGGCCCCGTCGCAGGACCACATCTGGGCCGTCGAGCACCAGGACTTCGACCTCATCACCGCACTGCCCCGGGCGACCGCGCCCGGACTGCAGGTGCTCCACCGCGACGGTGAATGGCTCGCCGTGGACGCGCCCGAAGGGTACGCGGTCGTCAACGTCGGCATGGTGCTCGAGCGGCTCACCGACGGGCTCGCCAGAGCGGCTGTGCACCGCGTGGTGGCCGATCCGCAGCAGTCCGGCGGACGGCTCTCCATCGTCCAGTTCTGCCACCCCACGCCCTGGACGGTGCTCACCCCGCTACGCCTCGCCGGCACCGGCGACGCTCCGCAGAGATTCCCCAGCCTGACCGCGGATGCCCTCTTCGAGCGGACGATGTACCGGATCAACCGGCTCGACGCCCAGCAGGCGCCCGACACCCAGCAGACGAGGTGAGTGACATGCCGGACACCCCCCTGGAGGCGGTCCGACCGGGCGACGGGCCGCCCCACCTGCTGCTCGTCGTTGGCATCGGCGGCCTGCCGGCCCCCGACGCCCTGCTCACCTGCCTGACCGTCACCCCGCGGGTCAGCGTGGTCTTCGTGACCGCCTGGGCCGACCCGGCGCCGGTCCGTACCCTCTGGGAGCAGCGGGCGGCAACCGGGGGCGGGCGGTTCCTCGCCGTGCCGGACCTGGAGAGCGCCGTGACGGCAGGGGCCGCCCTTGACGGAGAACTCCCGCTCTCGGGCGTGGTGACCTATTCCGAGGTGCTGCTGCGGCCGCAGGCGGAACTCGTCCAGCGGCTCGGGCTGCCGGGGAACAGCGTCGAGGCGGTGTCCATCGCGCAGTCCAAGTCCCGTCAGCGCGAGGTGTTCAGCGAACACGGGGTCCCGGCACCCCGCTTCACCAGGATCCTCGGTGAGCGGGACATCGCCGCGGCCGTGGCGGCCGTCGGACTGCCCGCCGTGCTCAAGCCCTCGCTCGGCGCCGGCAGCAAGAACGTGCGTCGGGTCCAAACCCCCACCGAGCTCACCGAGGCGTACCGGGCCGCGCGGGCCAGCAAGACCGCTTTCATCCAGCGCGACGAGGCCTTCCTGCTGGAGGAACCGCTGCCGGTGGAGGGGCGGGAGGGCTCCCCCTACGCGGACTACGTCAGCGTGGAGTCGCTGCTGTTCGGGGGGAAGGCCGAGCACCTGGCGATATCGGACCGGCTGAGACTGCGCCACGGGTACGTCGAGGAGGGCCTGGTGGTACCCAGCCACCTGCCCCCGGCCCAGGCGGCGGAGGCCATGGCCTGCGCGGAGCAGGCCATCGGCGCCATCGGGCTCACCCACGGCGCGGTCCACACCGAGATCGCCCTGACCCCGGACGGCCCCAAGGTCATCGAGGTCAACGCGCGGGCCGGCGGCCCCACCCCCAAGATGCTGATGACCGCCGCCGGGTACGACTTCGCCGCAGACATCGCCAGGGTCGCCCTCGGCCTGTGCCCGGCGCCGCCGCCGGACTTCACGGGAGTCGCCTGGTTCCGCTTCGTGCCGATACCGGAGGGGGACTGGCGGGTCGTCTCGCAGCGCACGGCGGAGGAGGCCCGCCACAGTTTCCCCGAGCTCACCCAGATCTCCCTGCGCTTCAGGCCGGGGCAGTCGGCCAGTCCGAACAACACCCAGCATCTGGCCTCGTTCACGGTACGCGGCGACACGACTGAGGAGGCCGCCGCCACGGCCGCGGCCGTCGAACGCTTCCTCGACATCACGCTGGAACCGGCGGAGGCCGAGAACGCCCCGGAGGACGGACGTTGAACGGTCGACCCCCCGGTCTGCTGCGTCTGGTGCGGGAGGACCTGCGGGCGGTTCTGGAGCGCGATCCCTCCCGCACCAGCCTCGTGGAGGCGGCGTTACACGCGCCCTGGCACGGGCTGGTGCTCTACCGGGTGGCCCACCGGCTCTACAAGGGCGGACACCGGCTCGGACCGGGGGTGCTCACCTGGCTCGGCCGGGTCGTGTCGGGTGTGGAGATCCACGCCGGTGCGCGGCTGGGCCGGCGGGTGTTCATCGACCACGGCTTCGGAGTGGTGATCGGCCAGACCTGTGTCATCGGTGACGATGTGACGCTCTACCACCACGTGACGCTCGGCTCCCGAGGGTGGTGGCAGGACGACGGACGGCGGGCGCAGCGTCACCCCAAGATCGGCGACCGGGTGACGATCGGCGTCGGAGCGTCGGTGCTGGGCCCGGTCACCATCGGTGACGACGTCCGCATCCGAGCCCACGCCCTCGTCCTGAACGACACCATGAGGAGCGATCGTTGACGGCTTCCCAGCATCGGCCCACCGCGCCGGACGCGGACGGCCGCCCGGTGCGCCGCATCTACGCCGTGGGCTTCCTGGACGCCACGGGCCTCGGCATGTACCTCGCCTTCTCCGCGATCTACCTGAACCAGGGCGTCGGCATGTCGAACTACGACGTCGCCCTCGTCCTGGGCACCGCCGGCGTGGCATCGCTCCTCGGAGCCATCCCGATAGCCCGGTTCGCCGACCGCTGGGGGCTGCGGCGAGCCCTGACCATCCTCTTCGCCGCCCGCGCCCTGTCCTACGTCGGTCTGGCCCTCGCCGGGAGTCTGTGGACGGCCATGGTGGCCGCCGCCTTCGGCGGTCTGCTCAACCGCGGTATCGGTCCGCTCGTGCAGTCCGCGCTGATCGTGGGCCGGAGTCAGGCGGAAGCCGTGGCGCCGCTGGCCCGGCTGCGGGCGCTGCGCAACGCGGGCATGGCCATCGGGGCGCTGCCAACCGGAGCGGCGGTGGCCGTCGGCGAGGAGTGGGCGTACCGGACGATCATGGCATCCGCGGCCACCATCTTCGTGTTCTGCGCGGTGACCGTGGTGAGTCTGCCCAGGGAGGCGGAGAGCGCCGGTTCCCGGCGGCCGGGCAAGCCGGGACTGGTCGGCAACGGCCCCTTCCTGACGATCACCGCGCTGTACGGCGCGTTGACCCTCTCCGCCATCCTCCTCGGCGTGGGCATGGCGCTTTGGATCACCCAGCAGACAGGGCTGCCACCGTGGATAGTGAGCGTCAACTACATCCTCAACACGGTGCTGGTGGTCTTCCTCCAGACCCGTATGGCCCGTGGCTCGGAGTCACCGCTCCGGGCCCGCCGGATGATGGCCGGCGGCGGGGTGCTGGCGGCCGCCGGGACCGCCGCGGCGCCCCTGACCGGGTGGGGCGGCGGCTGGGGGCCGATCGCCGCCACCATCGTCGTGGTGGTGCTGATGACCGGGGCGGAGATCTACGTCATGGCCGGAGCGACGAGTCTGGCGCTGGTACACACGCCCCCGGAGCACCGGTCCACCTACCTGGCCACCTTCAACCTCGGTTTCGGGGTGGCGACCGTCGTCGGACCGACGCTGATCAGCATCAGCCTGGACCTCGGCGCCGTCGGCTGGCTGGCCTGGACACTGTTCTTCTGCCTCGCCGCGGCCGCTTGCCGTACCGTGCCGTTGACTCCCCGCGAGTCCGGTGCGACCGCCCGTGCGGGCGGGCAGCGCACGGGGGGCGAGCCGGTACGACGAGAACCAGAAGGAGAGAAGGCGTGATCGAAGCAGGTCAGACGATCCGTATCGCACGGCCCTCCGCCGATCTTGCTGCGGCGGAGCGTTTCTACACCCGGGGGCTGGGGATGAGCGTGCTCTTCAGGGCCGTCGGCGACCCGGCTGCCGGGACACACGACCTGCTGATGGTGGGCCCTCGGGACGCGCGGTGGCACCTCGAACTGACCGTCGGCACGCGCGAGACGGTGCGGCCCTCGCCGACCCCGGAGGATCTCCTGGTGATCTATCTGGAGGCCCCGGTGAGCCAGGAGTTCGTCGCCCGGGCGGCGGAGCACGGCGGCAAGGTCATCCCGGCGCACAACCCGTACTGGGACCAGGGCGGGGTCACCATCGCCGACCCCGACGGCTACCGGATCGTGCTGACGGAACGCCGTTGGGGATCGAACACCCCGCTGCCGGACGAGCCCGGAAGCCCCGATGGTCCCTGACCGGCCGGCCGCCGCCCGGCGGAGACCACGGGTGATACTCAGCGTAGCGGTGTCGCTGGACGGCTACATAGACGACGCCACCCCCGAACGCCTGCGGCTGTCCAGCCCGGAGGACTTCGACCGGGTCGACGCCGTCCGCGCGCAGTGCGACGCGCTTCTGATCGGTGCCAACACCCTGCGCCGGGACAACCCCCGGCTGCTGGTAGCCGACGAGCGGCGCCGGGCGGCCCGTGCCGCCCGGGGCCTGCCCGCCCACCCGCTGAAGGTGGTGGTCAGCGCGAGCGCCGACCTCGATCCCGGGCTGCGGTTCTGGCACTGCGGCGACAAGAAGGTCATCTACACCTCCGCGGCACCGGACGGGCCGTCCGCCCGGTTCGGGGGCCTGGCGGACGTGGTGGCGGCCGGTACCCCACTCGACCTCGGTGCCGTGCTGGAGGACCTGTGGAGGCGGGGCGTCCGGCGCCTGATGGTGGAGGGCGGCGGCACGATCCACACCCTGTTCCTGGAGGGGGACCTGGCCGACGAACTCCATCTCGCCGTCGCACCGGTGCTCGTGGGCCAGCGGGACGCGCCTCGGTTCCTCCACCCGGCCCGGTTCCCCGGCGGCACCGGCCGCCGTATGAGGCTCATCGACACACAGCAGTTCGGAGACACCGTGCTGCACCGCTACGACCCGAGGGGCTGGACCGCATGACTTCGGCGGTTACACCGGAGGACCGTCAGTGGTTGACCGAGGCGGCACGGCAGGCGCACCTGTGCCCGCCCTCGGAGAGCGCCTTCAGCGTGGGAGCCGTCATCGTGGACGGTTCGGGGCGCGAGTTGGCCCGCGGCCACAGCAGGGACACCGACCCGCTCGTACACGCCGAGGAGTCCGCGCTGGCCCGGCTCCCGTCGGGGGATCCGCGGCTGCGGCAGGCGACGCTCTACAGCAGTCTGGAGCCCTGCTCCCAGCGGGCGTCCCGGCCGTGCAGCTGCACCCAGCTCATCCTGACGGCGGGAATCCCCCGAGTGGTGATCGCCTGGCGGGAGCCGGAGAACTTCGTCGCCGACTGCCAGGGCAAGGCGATCCTGGAGAGTCAGGGCGTCACGGTCCTGGAATGCCCCGAGGTGGCCGCGCTGGCCAAGGCGCCGAACGGGCATCTGCTGGGGGGCGGGGGAGGCCTTTGACCGAACCGCACCGGTGGGAGGTCCCCTCCGCCCCGCTGCCGCTCGCCGTCCTCCAGACCGAGGCGATCCCCGGGGATCTGTTGGGGAACGCCCGCCGCGCGGCGGGGATGGTGTCCCGAGCCGCCCGCCGGGGCGCCCGGGTGGCCGTCCTGCCCGAACTTCACCTCTGCGGCTACGACCTGCCGACGCTCCAGGCCGACCCCGAGGGCTGCGAGATCACCACCGAGGTGGCGGGCGCCGTCACCGATCCGCGACTGGAGCCCCTGGTCGAGGAGGCCGTGCGGAGCCGTACCGCCGTCCTGGTCGGCGCGGCGGTACGGAGGCTCGACGGAGCACTCGTCAACTGCCTTCTGGCGGTCGAGCCCCCGGGAACGGTCTCGGTGGTCTACGAGAAGCGGCACCTGTGGCACGCTGACGAGTCCAGGATCTTCACCGCGGGCACCGGCGGCGACGGACTGCTGGAGGTCGGCGGATGGCGCCTCGGGTTGGCGATCTGCTACGACATGTCCTTCGCCGCGCACGCGGGAGCCGCCGCACTCTCCGGAGCGCACGCCTATCTGTGCCCGAGCGCGTTCGTGGTCGGCGCCGAACGCCGGGCCGCTGTGTACATGCCCGCCCGAGCGCTGGAGAACACCGTCTACAGCGTGTACGCCAATGCGGTGGGCGGTCCCGCCGACCGGCCGGCGGGCGGCGCGAGCGCGGTGTACGCACCGGACGGCCGCCTGGTGGGCGGAGCGGGCACGGAAGGTGAGGAGATCGTCGTCAGCGAACTGGATCCGGAGCGGATCGCACAGGTCCGTGGCTTTCTGCACATGCTCGCGGAGAGGGCGTCCGCGGCGGAGGCCGTCTGAACCGGGGCCCCGCCCCGGGACGACAGCGGCCCGTACTCCGGCCGAGTCGCTCCGCCGCGCCCGACCAGGACGGCGGTGAGCGTCCGCGGCAATCGCAGATCGCCGATGACCAGGGAGAGTCGGCTGTTCCGCACGGGCCGTGACGGCTCGGCAGATAGTCCGGCGCTCCGCTCGGACCGACCTCGCCGGCACCCACACAGAGCAGTACCACGAGCCGAAATCGAATGACAGAGCGGCGGCGGGCCGCCTAGAGTCGATGACGTCCAGGTGCGAAGGCGGGACCTACTTCCATTCCAAGGAGCGGGTTGCGGGTTCGAGTCCCGTCCGGCGCCCAGCGCGCCGGTAGCTCAACTGGTAGAGCAGCTTGTCGGTTCCACCGGCTTTGACCTCTGGACAGCTAAGTTCATGCACCTCCCGGTGCGAAGGCCTCGGTTACTTCTTTTCCAGAGACTCCAACCGAAGCCGCCCTTGATCTCGGGAGGCCACCAGCAGGGCGCCCGGTGCGCAGGCGACGGTTACTTCTTTGGGTGAAGCGCCCTCGGGGCGCGCGGGGATCGAACCCCGCATCGACCGCCGCCGACTTCGATCTCGGGCGCCCTGCCGGACAAGCCTTCCTCCACGAGGAGGAACCCTCCATGGCGCGTTTCAACATCCGTATCAGCAGGTCGTCCGGCAGCTCCCCGGTGAAGTCCATCGGGCCGGCCACCGCCACCCACGAGGGCGGCGCGGGTTTCCTCCGGGACGAGAAGTCGGAGCTGTTCCTCCTGGCCGTGACCAACATGGTCGGCCAGGACACCTTCTACGAGACCGGCCGGCGCCGTGACGACCGCTACAGCGCCCTCGTCCGCGAACTCGCCGTCCAGGACCCGCAGTGGGCCGCGAGCCTGCTCTCCTGGCTGCGGCAGGAGGCCAACCTGCGCACCGCCGCGCTCGTCGGAGCCGCCGAGTTCACTCGCGGTCGCCTCGACGCGCAGGCCCCCGGCCACTCCCGGCAGGTCATCGCCTCCGTGCTGCGACGCGCCGACGAGCCGGGCGAACTGCTCGCCTACTGGACGTCCCGCTACGGACGCAACCTGCCCAAGCCGGTCAAGCGCGGTATCGCCGACGCCGTGCAGCGCCTGTACACCGAACGGAACCTGCTCAAGTACGACACGGCGACCAAGGGCTACCGCTTCGGGGACGTCCTGGAACTCGTCCACGCCTCTCCGGCCGCTGACAAGCCGTGGCAGGGGCCGCTGTTCAAGCACGCCATCGACCGACGGCACGGCCGTGAGGGGCAGATACCCACCGACCTGCGGATGGTGGCCAAGCGGGCGGAACTGACGGCGCTGCCGCTCGCGGAGCGGCGCGCCCTGTTGGACCGGCCCGAGGGACGGGAGGAACTGGCGCAGGCGGGCATGGCCTGGGAGACGCTGGCCGGCTGGCTCCAGGGCCCGATGGACGCCAAGGTGTGGGAGGCCGTCATCCCCTCCATGGGGTACATGGCCCTGCTGCGCAACCTGCGCAACTTCGACGAGGCCGGGGTGTCCGACGCGACGGCCGAGGCCGTCGCGGACCGGATCGCCGACCCCGCGGAGGTCGCGCGCTCCCGCCAGCTGCCCTTCCGGTTCCTGGCCGCGTACCGGCACGCTCCCTCCCTGCGCTGGGGGCACGCGCTGGAGCAGGGGCTGGGCCACTCGTTGGCAGGCGTGCCCGTGCTGCCCGGCCGGACCCTGGTCCTGGTGGACCGATCCGGATCCATGTTCTACGGGATCTCGGAGCGCACGCAGCTCAACCGGGCGGACTCCGCCGCCGTCTTCGGCACCGCGGTGGCGCTCCGCGCCGAGCGGGCCGACCTGGTGGAGTTCGGCACCACCAGCCGGCGGATCCGGACCAGGCGCGGCGAGTCCGTGCTCCGCGTCCTGGAACGGTTCACCAACCTGGGAGGGACCAACACCACCGAGGCGGTGCGTACCCACTACCGCGGCCACGACCGGGTCCTGATCGTCACCGACGAGCAGGCGTCGTACCACTACGACGGGGACCCGACGGCCGTGGTCCCGCCCCATGTACCCGTGTACACCTGGAACCTGGCCGGCTACCAGGCCGGCCACGGGCCCTCCGACGGCGGCAACCGCCACACCTTCGGCGGCCTGACGGACGCGGCCTTCCGGACGGTTCCGCTGCTGGAGCGGGGGCGGGACGCCGGGTGGCCGTGGGAGGAGCGGGGCTGACGTCGCGCCGGGCGGCGACTCGGCTGGCCGGCTGTCTCCGGCGCAGCTCGACCGCAGCCGCCCTCGGGTGCGCCCGAGCGCGGTTCTCCCTGCCTCGGGCTCCGCTGCACCGGGTGTGCCGCCTACCCCGCGCCGCCCGGTGCACGAGGGCGCGCGGCCGGAGAGTGGTCGGGGACTCGCTCCCGTCACCGGCGCCGCTGCTCTGCCCGGCGGTGCCGACGAAGGAAGGCCCGGCTCAGGTCCTCCCCGCGAGGCGACGCTGCAGTTCGGCGTGGCGAAGCTGGTACGTCGCACCGACCTGCCGCAGCACCCCGCGTCGGTGCGCGTCCGCGAGGAACGGCATCAACCGCCACGGCACCCGGCCCCGCAGGGCGAGCCACCATCGGGCGAGGGTGAACGATCCGTAGCTGGCCTGGAGGAAGCCCCAGGCCAGTCCGGTCGCCAACCCGTCGGCCAGTCCGGTCAGCCACCCCCGCCACGGCCCCATGACCGACCCGACGACCAGGGCGGCCGCCAGCCCGATGGCGAGACCGCCCGCCAGGGCGGTGGTCCAGAAGGTGACGCGGTCCTGGTCGAGTGCGGTCCGCGGGTCCGCCGCGACCGTCGCCTCGGCCGGTTTGGCCTCCAGCCCCGCGCCGAAGGAACCACCGGCGGCGGCGACCGCCCCGGACAGCAACCCGTTGAGCGGACCGGCCTGCAGGGTGACCGCGATGCCGAGGACGAGGCCGCCACCCAGGGCGGTGAGGATGCCGAGCGGGGACCAGCGCAGCCCACGCGCCGGCAGGCGGCTGCGGCCCAGGGTGATCAGACAGGCGGCGGCGACGGCGAAACCCACGCTGTTGACCAGCGGCGCCGGGTCCCCCATCTCGGGTTCACCGACGAATGCCCCGACGAAGGAGGCTGCGGCACCGCCCGCCAGCCCGGCCCCGAAGCCGCCGAGGAACCCGGGCACCAGGCCCAACGCGAGCCCGCTGACCAGATAGCCGGCGGGGATGTCGAGCCCGAGCACGGAGCGCACGCCGAGCCCGAACACGGACCCGAGGACACTGCCGATCAGCCCTCCCGCCAGCCCGCGGTTGAAACTCCGGCCGGGCGGACTCCACCGGCGGCCGATCAGCGCCATGCAGACACCGACGAGCATGCCCACCCCGAGCCAGGCGCCGAAAGGCATCACCACGCCGGCCGGCACCGCCACGAGCCCGACGGCCACCCCTGCCAGAACCCTCGGGGCCGCGTCGGCGAGGTCCCACCACCGGAGGTCGGTGGTGCCCTGCTGGCGGTGCTCCAGGTCACGGGAGAGGAAGGCCAGGAAGCGGGTGGCCTGCGCTCGCGTCCACTGGTGGCGCGGTCCTGACGATCCGGCCGGTGCCGAGGTCGGTTGCCCGGCGTAGGAGGCGGGGATGAAGGAGTCCAGCAGATGTGCCCGGATGGCGGCGGGCGTCGGGAAGCGTAGTCCAGAAGCTCCGAGGGGCAACCGACGGGAGCGCCGGGCTGGCCCGGCGCGGGACCCCGTCCGGAGTTCGCGGAGACGTACGCGGAACCCCGCGCCGGCTCCGACCGGCCGACGCCGGAACCGGCAGCGTGGCCCGGATACTCCGACACGTCGGCTGAGGGGCTGTAGGCGACGCGGGCCAGATACGCCATCAGCGGGGTGGTCAGCAACCGGTCCAAAGGGTGCTGCGTGGGCTCGGCGGCGAGTGCGGCGAACACCTCCTGCCAGCGCGCCTCGTGGTCGGGGCCGCCCGCGGAGTCCCGCAGGTACGACTCGACGGTCTCCAGGTCCAGCGGTTCGATCTCGACGCCCGCCGCACCGGTGACCCGCACCTCGCGACCGTTCGGGGGCCGGACGGTGGCGGCGAAGGGGGCGCTGCGGGAGCTGAGGACCATTCCGAGATCCGGGTTGCGGCCGAGGGTGTCGTTGATCCGGGCGACGGCGTGGCCCCGGACGGCGTCCGGGATCTCGTCCAGGCCGTCCAGCACCAACATGACCGCGCCGGCGTCGAGTAACTCCCGTGCTCTGCTCGTTCCCGTCCGGCCGGTTTCGCCGAGCCACGGGTAGTCGATACTCATCCGCTGCTCCAACCACCGGTCCAGATCCTCCCGGCCCGGGGCCCAGGAGGCGAGCGGTACGAGCACGGGCACCGGGTCCCCATGGCGGCGGTGCGCGAGCAGGTCCAGCACCAACCGCACGAGCAGCATGCTCTTGCCTGATCCGGGTTCGCCGAGCACGACCAGGCGGCTCGTGGGCACCCGGGCCATGACGTTCAGCAGATCGCCGCCGCCCCCGGAGAGCGCTTCGGGACCGGCGGCCCAACCGGATGGCGGGGCCGACGACGCCAGGCCGATTCCCGTCGTGGCCAGCCGGACCAGCGAATGCCAGGGCTCCATGAGTTCAGGTGCGGCGGGCCGCCACCGGACCGGAAGCGGATACGGATCGTTCAGGCGCCGCAGCGCCGCCTCCTCCCGCCACTGACGTTTGACGGCGAGCGCCAGGTCGTCCGCGGCCCGCGCCAGGTCCGCGTCCTCGCTTCCCCCGGCGCGAGGGACGGTGGCCGCGTTGACCGTGATGTGACCGAGGAAGTCCCGCCCTTGGAAAACGGGCCCGCCGGACCCCGAGAACTCGTTGGAGGTCCCCCCATCTCCCGTGCGCTCTCCCTCCGCCTCCCGCTCCACGAACGCCCCTTCCGCTGCCCGTCGTCGCCATAAGGCCCGACAAGTGCGGATGAGATTACTCAGCTACGGCCGACAGCGTCGGGTTTCCCGAACACTTGGCGCAGTCGTCTTCTCGGACCGGTGGCGTACTCACACTGGCGGTCGGTGTCGGGTGCTTGTCCCACCACCGCCGTCGAAGCCGGACGGGGCTCCGGTGAGCCCCGCACACGGCAACAACCACCCGTTCTCCACTTCGGCTTCGCGAACCTGGCCGGTTCGCATATTCTTCACGTTCTACACGGCTGCGTCACATTGCCAGGGGGGCGGGTAGCTGAATGACGCGCGAGCACATGGTGGGTACCGCAACCGTTCGCTTGCTCTGGCTGAGCCGTTCAGGAGTCGGCTCGCTCCGAACGGCGCCGGGCGTCTCCCGGCTCGCCGCCCACGAGACGAAACGCACGCTCGACCGGCGGACCACCGCTGTGGATGCGTCATCACGTAAACCCTGCACTCCCTGCACGCAGGCGACCGACAACTGAGAGAGAGTGAAGCCCCTTGTCCGCACAGTCTCCCCGGCCCGATGTGGACGCGGCGGCAGCCGCGATCAAAGGCATCTGGTTCCCGGTAAAGGGGACGGTCAGAAGCCTCCATGAAGTGCTGTCGTCGGACGAGACGGTGCAGGCCATCGCCGTAGCGCATCATGACGGGGTCATGGGGGTACTCGCGCTCACTGACCGTCGGGTCCTGTTCCGGGCGCAGGGCAGGACCGGTCAGCGCCTGGTCTCCCACGCCCTCGTCGAGGTCACCGGCGTCCGGTGGACGAACGGGCTCGCCTGGTCCGTCCTCACTCTGTTCGTCGCCGGGTGGGCGGCTGAGTTCAAGAACATGGACCAGCGGGACGGTCAGAACATCGCGGACCGCCTGGAGCAGTGGCGCCGGTGGCAGGCGGCGCAGAGCGGCAACGCCGCCCACACCGTTCCGGGGCAGCCGTCCGCCGGCCCCGTGGCCTCTCCGGGGGCACCCGCTCCGGCTCAGCCCGCGCAGCACGCTCCAGCCACGGGCGTACCGCAGCAGTCGCCTCCACCCGCCGGCGGGAGCGGGGGTGGACTCTTTGGCCGTCGCCGGAGAGAGGCCGAGGCGGAAGCCGCCCGACTCGAGGAGGAACTGCGTGTTCGGGGCGCTGACCGCGAGGCTCTGCGGGCGGAGAACCACCGTCTGATGACCGAGCTTTCTGCCGTCGTCGGCGCCGATACCGCCCGGCTGGTCCAGGAGACCGAACGGCTCCGCCGGGCCCATGGGGAACGCTCGGCGGAACTCCAGCGGATCGATGCCGTGCTCGACGCGAAGGTTGAGGCCGGAGCAGAGCGTGCCGAGCGCGAGTTGCGGAGTGCCCGGCAGCGGCTGAACGAACTGGAGGTGCAGGCGCAGGAGGCCGAGCGGCGCCTGGCGGCGGCCCGGGGCGGTCTGGTCGTCACCGATGACCTGGCCCTGTTGCAGGAGGCCGGTGTCTACGAGTACCGCCATCCGCTCGCCGACGCCGTCGCCTACAAGGAACGAATCGGCCTCATCAAGGACGAGTACAAGGCGCTCACCAAGAACGGTCGGGCCGTCATGGGCGCCACCCACTGGATGGTCAACGGCTCCGCCGCTGAAGGGCGGCGCATGGTGCGGGACTTCTCCAAACTGATGCTCCGGGCCTACAACGCGGAGGCCGATGCCGCGGTTCGGGGCATGAAGCCGCACCGCCTCGCCTCGCTCGTCGACCGCCTCGTGAAGTCCAGGGAGACCATCGCCAGGCTCGGCAAGACCATGCAGATCAGGGTCACAGACGAGTACCACCGGCTGCGAGTGCGCGAACTGGAGCTGACCGCCGACTACTTGGCCAAGGTCGAGGAGGAGAAGGAACGGCGGCGCGAGGAGCGGGCACGTCAGCGGGAGGAAGAGCGGCTGGAACGGGAGATCGTCCGTGAGCGCGCTCGCCTTGACAAGGAGCGTGACCGGCTTGTCCTGGCGCTGAACCGGGCGCGTTCCGCGGGCCAGGCGGACGCCGCCCAGATCGAGGAACTGGAGCGGAAGCTCGGTGAGATCGACCTTGAGGAGGAGGTGATCAACCAGCGAGAGGCCAACCGCCGAGCCGGGTACGTGTACGTCATCTCCAACATCGGCGCCTTCGGTGAGTCCATGGTCAAGATCGGCCTCACCCGCCGCCTCGACCCCATGGACCGGGTCAACGAACTCGGCGATGCCTCCGTCCCGTTCCGCTTCGACGTGCACGCGTTGATCTACAGCGACGACGCGGTCAGCCTGGAGCGCGCCCTCCACCACCAGTTCGAGGACCAACGCGTCAACCGGGTCAACACGCGACGCGAGTTCTTCCGCGTCACCCCGGCCCAGGTCCGTGACGCACTGGCTCGCCACGCCGGACAGCACCTCCTGGAGTTCCACGAGGAACCGGACGCACCCGAATGGCGCGCGAGCCTCGCTGCGGCGCGGACGCGTCCCTGAGGGGCCTCGACTCATACGCGTTCGCCAGCAGGGGCAGCTGCCGGGGCGAGGCACGTAGCCTCACCCGGTAGCACCGTCGTTGGTTCGGAGGCAAGGTATGCCGATCACGTGGGCCCTGGTAGGAGTCGACGCCCTCAGCGGAGGCCGTCGAGTACAGCCCCCGGCGCCGGACCGACCGGCTCGTCAACGGCCTTCTGAGGCACCCCGAAGCGCGCGAGGTAGTGCCACACCTTCTTGATCGCCTGGGGGGCATGGTGGCCGGCACGCGCCGCCTCCCCGAGGATGCGTGGATCGAGTACGCCGTCGACGGCGATCCGTGCGCCCAGGTCGACGTACTCCTGACCGCGGTAGCCGGGATGACGGAGCAGTTCCTCGACCTTGAGCCGGAACCCGGGGTGCCACTCCACGGGGCAGCCCAGGCGCAGGGCCGCGTCCTCAACGGCCGTACCCTGGTAGCAGGGGTCCAGTACCAGCGCCTCCGCGTGGCGGTCCGGCCGCACGGCCCCGTGGACCTGTGCCTCGATGTAGTCGTCGAGGTCGTCCTGACGATCCGCGAGCGCGAGCTCGACGAGCCCCATTCGGGCCGCGACACCGAAATCCGAGGGTTCAAGGAAACTGTCCGGATAACAGAACGTGGTCCTCGCCAGCGTCTCGGCTGTCAGCCGGAAGTGGGCGGAGCCGAACCGCGGAGCTCCGCCGACGGCCTTGCGGCGGAAGTTCAACGCCCCGTAGACGGGCCGTTCGTGAGCGGGCGCCTCGTCGTACGCCCCGTCGAAGATCCGGCTCTCCCAGCGCCACCGGTCACCGCCGGGATACGCGGTCAGTCCGCCGTTGCCGGTCCCCGTGACGAACTGGGAGCGGTAGACACCGTCCCTGGCCAGGGCAGCCAGGATCGGCTCGTTGTGCAGCAGCCGGTCCGGATGGAAGTTGAGGGTCACCCGCAGCGTCGACTCCATCGGAGGACCGGACGCCAGTGCCGCGACATGACCCACGGCCCGTTCCTGGGATGTCTGTGCGGCTGCGGAGCTCATCCGCACAGTGTTCCCCAAGCTGGTCGACCGCCGCACGCGGATTGTCCGCCGGCAGTCCGGACCGGGGCCCCTCCCCGCACGTACCCCCGGTCACTCGCCCGTGAAATTCGGTTCCCGTCCTTCCTTGAGGGAAGCGAACCCCTCTCTGAGGTCCTGGGTGCCGAACATGAGCTGGTAGCCGCGGCGTTCCAGCGCGATGCCGGCTTCGAAGGAGGTGTCCAGGCCGAGCCGGACGACCTCCTTGATCTGGCGCACCGCGAGCCGCGGGCGGGACGCGATCAGGGCGGCCAACTCCACCGCCCGGTCGATCGCGTTGTCTTCGACGACTTCGGACACATAGCCCAGCCGGTGGGCCTCGGCGGCGGACATGGGGAACCCGGTGAGGAGGGTGTAGAGGGCGTTCTGCCGTCCGATGGCCCTGGGCAGCCGCTGGGTGGCACCGCCGCCGGGCACCAGCCCGATGGTCACCTCCGTCTGGGCGAAACGAGCCGACTCCGAGGCGATCACGAAGTCGCACTGGGCGATGAACTCGTTGCCGCCGCCGAAGGCGTCGCCGTTCACCGCCGCGATGATGGGCTTGCCGCTGTACCAGAAGGCCTGATGGGTGTAGGCGCGTATCGCGCCGACGACATCGCGGTCGGCCTGCTCGGCGAGGTCGGCCCCGACCGCGAAGACGGTGTCCCCGCCGGTGAGTACCATCGCGCCGATCTCGTCGTCGGCGTTCAGGGATTCGACCGCCGCCGCGAGTTGTTCGCGTACCTCCGTGTTGAGCGCGTTGCGGACCTCGGGCCGGTTGAGCCGGACGACGGCTACTCCAGCGCGGGGTCTGTCGATTTCTACGACCGGCATGGATTTTCCTTTCGGGCGGTCAGTGAGGGGAGTCATTGCGGATCCGCTGAGACGAGCTTTTTCACTCAGTGGTGGGATTCGAAGGTCTCCATATTGGGGTTGTTCTTGAGCTTTCCGAATATCTCCGACCCGGTGTTGATCCAGTGCGGTGCCTGTCCGCCGCCAGTCGCCGACTCCAGGTCGGCGACGCCGATGAAGCAGACCATGAACCAGATCAGTTCCGCGGCGAACATCTCCGGATGCCTCCGCGGATCGCGGCCACCGACCCTCTCCGACCAGGAAGCGATGGCCTTCTCCAGGCTGATCCGGAAACCGAACCGGGTCTCCGGCTCATCGGAGTCGTGGAAGAGCACCTGGATCTGCGCTTCTCCTTGCGCTCCCGTTCCGAGGACGACTTCCTCGAAGGTGAACTCCGGCCAGAACTGGCGCTCGCCGACGAACTCGTCGTGGGTTGAGCGGGCACGGCGATTGGTGCGGTAGCGGTCACTGAGCAGCGACCACATGTTCTTCCGCACCGTCCTGAACAGTTCGTTGTCGTCACTCATCGGCCTTCCTTATCGGGTCGGTGCGGTGCCGGGAGAGGTCTCACCGGGCGGATGGGCGGGGCCAGAAGAGGGCGGTTCGGCCGTCCGCCCCCGCAGTCGCTCGCGGCCCTTGGCCTGGATGTGGGCTTTGAAGCGCATCACCGCACGGGTGGCGTTGACTCCCGCGGCGGCGACCAGTCGGCCTTCCCGGTGATAGGTGACGACGGGGCGTTCCCCGGCGGTCTCCAGCCGCGTCTCGTCGTGCCCCCGGGCGTGACCGACCATCTGGTATTTCAGTCCGTACTGGTCGGACCAGAAGTAGGGGGCGTCGGCGAAGGCCGGGGACGGGCGTCCGTCCCGGTCGGCGAAGTAGCTCTCCACCGCGTGCCTGGCCTGGGCCGACGCGTTGGTCCAGTGCTCGACGCGCATCAGCCGGCCGAAGACCGGGTTCGGCCATCGGGCGATGTCCCCGGCGGCGTACACACCGGGGCGCCCGGTGCGCAGCGCCTCGTCGCAGCGCACGCCGTCGGTGGCGTCCAGGCCGGAGCCCTCCAGCCAGCCGGTGTTGGGCACCGCTCCGAGTCCGAGGAGTACCAGGTCGGCGGTGGTGGACGTGCCGTCGTCGAAGGCCGCGTTGACCGCCGCCTCCCCCGGGCCGACGGTCAGGGAGGTCACCGTGGTTCCGGTCCGGCAGACGACGCCGTGTTCCTGGTGCCGCTCCAGGCAGTACCGTCCGAGCACCGGCCCGACCAGCGGCTCCATCGGCAGGTCGTCCTGCATGACGAGTTCGACCGGCAGCCCGAGCGTGCGCAGGGAGGCGGCGATCTCGCAGCCGATGAGTCCTCCGCCGACGACGACCGTGCGTGGCCGGGTGGCGAGCCGCGCACGGACGGCGGCGGCGTCGCCCAGGGTGCGCAGGGCGTGCACTCCGGCCAGACCGGAGAACTGCCGGGGCACCCGGGGGCTCATCCCGGTGCAGACGAACAGCGAGTCGAAGTCGATCCAGGCGCCCCCCACCAGCACCCGGTCGGCTTCGGGGTCGAGGCGCTCGCACACGACGCCGTCCAGCACCCGCAGTCGGATGTTCCGGGGTTCGACCGGGGGCAGCGAGATCTCCTCGGGGCTGACCTTCTCCTGCATGAACTCCTTGGAGAGCGCCGGTCTGGAGTAGGGTCCGGTGCCCTCCTCGCCACGGACCCAGACGACCTCGTCGGTGCATCCGCGTCTGTCGAGTTCGGTGACCACGGTGTGGCCGGCCAGCGATCCACCGGCCACCACGATGGTCCGCGCGCTCTGGCGTGCCACCTCCGTTACCCCTCGACCAGGGTGAGGGCCAGCAGGGGGCAGGAGGTGATCGACTGACGGACCCTGGCGTGTACGTCGGGGTCGTTCGGAATCTCGTCGAGAACGTGCAGGTTGAGATCGTCGTCGATGTCGAACACCTCGGGCGCTATGCCCATGCACACGCCGTTCCCGTCGCACAGGGTGCGGTCAACGGTGACTTTCATTTCTTCGTCCTTACAGCGAGGTCGGTGGACCGCTCGGTTCCGTAGGGGTCCCTCTGCTTCTCCTGGTACGGCTTCAGGCATGTGCTCCGAGGGAGGACGGCTCCTGCGGGGCGTTCGCGTTCGGCGCCGCGGCCTCCTCGGCGTAGTCCCGGTAGCGCTTGAGCAGCCACTGGTTGAACTGGAGCAGGGACTCCTCCTGGAAGGAGTAGCGGCCCGGGCGGCGGAAGCGGGACCGCATGCCCTTCTGCAATGAAGCGTCGGAGCTGGCGTCCTGCTGGTGGAAGAGCACCAGGCCGTCCTGGGCGATCTTGTAGAGCTGGTCGAACCGCGGGTGCTTGGTCGATTCCTCCGGGTAGAGGTGCCCGATGCGCAGGTTCATCTGCTCCGGCCCGGCGGGGAGCACCAGGTAGTAGAAGAGACCCTCGGGCACCACGCCGAAGCCGAGGTTCGGCGGGATGGAGGCGAAGATCACCTGGTTGCGCTCCTTCTCGCCGAGGGTGGGGATGACCGGCAGCAGAGCCTTGGTGGTCGGGTTGAATCCGGCATCGGGGTGGTAGAAGCCGGTGGGGTGCCAGATGGCTCCTTCGGCGGGGTCTATCGGTACGAAGCTGGTCAGCCGGACGTGCGCGAAGTCGTGCAGCATGCCGTGCAGGTAGGCGCTGTGGTAGGGCTCGATCCCGTTCTCCAGCTGGGACTTCCAGTTCCAGTTGTTGCCGCGCAGCTCGGCCACCGGCATGCTCACCATCTCGTCGATGTGGTAGTTCTCCAGCTCGGCGGTGAGCCGGGTGAGCGTGGGGCCCAGGGGCTCGGCGTCCGGGTTCAGGTTGGTGAAGACGAAACCGTTCCAGATCTCGACCCGGTGCGAGGGCAGGTACGCCTCGGCCTTGAGGTTCTTGAGCCCCACCGTGTCGTTCATCGACGGCGCGGCGATGAGGTTGCCGTCCAGCCCGTAGGTCCAGGCGTGGAACGGGCAGCGGAACAACCGGCCGGTGTTGCCCGAGCCCTCGCACACCAGGTGCGCTCGGTGTGCGCAGATGGGGGAGAGGACCTTGATCTCCATGTCCTTACCGCGGACCATCATCAGTGGTTCGTCGCCCATGTCGACCCGGACGAAGTCGCCGGGCTTGGGGATCTCGTCCACCCGGCCCAGGCAGAGCCACTGCCGCATGAAGATCGCTTCTTGTTCGAAGGCGTAGAACTCCGGGTCGACATAGCACTCCCGGGGGAGGTTCCAGCCGGCCTCCATGGACTGGCATCCGTCCTCGATCACCTGGAGGATGCGCTGGATGTGCGGGGACAGGGGGGCCTCAGCCATTTGTCGCTCCTTGAGTGGTGTGGGTGGCGCCCGGTCCGTCTGGTCGGACAGCGCCGCTCCGGCTCGCGCGCCGGGGACGCGGCCTGGGCGGGCCGCTCCACCTCCGGTGCTCCTCCTGCCGGGGGAGCACGGGGAGTGGAGTCAGTCGGAACCTTCGCCGGCCGTGCCGGACGTCTGCGGCGCGCCGGAGGCGGGCCCCGCCGGTTCCGTGCCCTCCGCGCCGCCGTCGGGGGGCGGGCCGGTCCGGACCGCCTCGACCGGCGTCGGTTCCGAGGTGCCCTTGGGGGCCATGAGGTGGTTGAAGAGGAGGTTGAGCACGAAGGCCACGAGCACTGTGGCGGTGATCGCGCTGCCCAGGATGAACTGGGCGTCGTGGTGGAAGTTCTGGTAGATCGTGGGCACCGCGACCGGCAGCATGCCGATGCCGAGCGAGACGGCGACGATCAGGAGGTTGTTGTTCCCGTCGTAGTCGACCTTCTGCAGCATCTGGATGCCGACCGCGGCCGTCATGGCGAACATCACCAGACCGGCTCCGCCGATGACCGGGCCCGGGAGACTGGCCACGAGCTCGCCCATCTTGGGAATGGCGCCGAGGAGGACCAGCAGCACTCCGGTGACGGTGATGACGTAGCGGCTCTTGACCCGGGTGAGGCTGATCAGACCGACGTTCTGGCCGAAGGTGGAGTCCGGCACCGAGTTCATGAAGCCGGCCAGGAAGGCCGCGAGCCCGTCGGTCGCCAGCCCACGCGCCATGTCCCGGTCGGTGACCTCCTTGCCGACGGCCTCGCCGATGGCCAGGACGCAGGCGGTCATCTCGCTGAAGACCACGATCATGGCCACGCACATGGCGATGATCGGGACCAGCTTGAACTCGGGAGCGCCGAAGTGGAGCGGTGTGGAGAAGCCGACCCAGCCGACGTCGCCCACCGAGCTGAAGTCGGTGAGCCCCATGAACCAGGCGGTGACGGCCCCGAACGCCAGACCGACCAGGACCGAGACGTTCTTGACGAAGCCGCGGAAGACCCGGTTGACCAGGACGATGACGCCGATGATGGCGAAGGCGAGCAGGATGTGCCTGGTGCTGGCGTAGTCCGCTGCTTCGGGATCGTCGCCGATGACGAGATCCGCGCCCACGCTGATCAGCGACAGGCCGATGATGGTGATCACACAGCCGGTGACCATCGTCGGGAAGTACTTGAGGATCAGGGAGAACGGTCGGGCGAGGAGCATCCCGAAGACGCCCGCGGCGATCATCGAGCCGTACATCGTCGGCAGCCCGTACTCACCGCCGATGAGCAGCATCGGTGTGAGGAAGGTGAAGGACGCCCCGGCCACCACCGGCATCCGGATGCCGAAGAACCGGGTCAGGCCGACGCTCTGGATGATGGTCGCGACACCGGCCACCAGCAGGTCCGCGTTGACGATGATCGCGACCGTGTGGGTGTCGAGTTGGAGGGCGGCGCCGAGTACCAGGGGTACCGCGACACAGCCCGCGTACATGATCAGCAGATGCTGTAGTCCGTACAGGAAGAGTTGAGAGGCAGGGAGGACCTCGTCCACCGGATGGCGGTCCGAAGTCTTCGTCACAGATGCACGCTTGAGAGGCGACACGAGGTCTCCTGGTGCTCAAGAACAATCGTGCCCTGGTCCCTCCGGTGGGGTGATCACAGGTTGATCCGGAGCTATGGGCAGAGAATCGGTGTTGGCGACTGAGTAGTCCACACCCTGCGGTGACCTGGGTGTTTGTAGCCCTTGAGGCACCGCATCCGGGATCCGGTATACGGAGATTAAGCGTGAGGCCGGTCACTGTCAATGAAGAGGACTGACTTCTTCCGGAAGGATTGACCTCACCGAAATTCTGTATACCGTATCCACCATTCGCTCCTCAGGGACGGAGATCCCATGCAGTCGCAAGCCCGGAGGATCGGCATGGTCACGCCCTCCTCCAACACGGTTCTGGAGCCGGTGACCCTGGAGTTGGCGGCCGGTGTCCCCGGACTGTCCGTCCACTTCACCCGGCTCCGGGTGACCAGGATCAGCCTCGACCCCGCCGACACCGGACAGTTCGACCAGCCCGCCATGGTGCGGGCCGCCCGACTCCTCTCCGACGCCCAGGTCGACGTCATCGCCTGGAACGGCACCTCCGGTTCATGGCTCGGGCCGGAGTACGACAGGGCGGTGTGCCGTGCGATCGAACAGGCCACCTCGGTACCGGCCACCACCTCGACCCTGGCCGTCCTGGCCGCCCTTGAGGCGTACGACGTCCGCCGCCTCGGTCTGATCACCCCGTACACCGAGGACATCGCCGAGGCGATAGCCGCCAACTACGCGGCGCACGGTTTCCCCGTACACGCCGCCCGCCACCTCGGCCGGACAACGAACTTCGACTTCGCCCTGATCAGCGAAGGGGAACTCGAGCGGGCGTTCCACGAGCTCGCCGCAGGCGGTTGCGACGCGGTGGCGGTGGTCTGCACCAATCTCCGCGCGGCTCACCTCGCCCGACGCTGGGAGGAACGGACCGGGATCACGGTCGTCGACAGCGTGGCGGCCACCCTCTGGGCCACCCTGCGCCGTACCGGCAGCCGCGCCGAGGTCCGTGGATACGGGCGTCTGCTCGACACTCCTGCTTGATTTGCATACCGACCAGAAGAACGCCGACCGGAAAGAGGCGAAGGCCGATGCCCAAAGAGTTGAAGGTGCTCATCGGAGTGGATGTCGACGCGGTCGCGGGGTGGCTCGGCTCCTACGGAGGAGAGGACTCACCGAACGACATCCAGCGCGGGGTCTTCGCCGGTGAGGTGGGCACCCCCCGGCTGCTCCAGCTCTTCGAGCGCTACGGCCTCACCACCACCTGGTTCGTCCCCGGCCACTCCATCGAGACCTTCCCCCGGGAGATGGCCGCCGTGGTGGAGAAGGGGCACGAGATCGGAGCACACGGCTACGCCCACGAGAACCCCGTCCAGATGTCGCTCGAACAGGAGCGCGACGTGCTGGGCCGCTGTGTGGAGCTGGTCGAAGGACTGTCCGGCCGCCGGCCCCGTGGATACGTCGCCCCCTGGTGGGAGATGAGCCCGCACACCGCGCGGCTCCTCCAGGAGTTCGGCTTCTCCTACGACCACTCGCAGAACTACAACGACTTCCACCCCTTCTACGCCCGGGTCGGCGACGAATGGACGAAGATCGACTTCACCCGCCGGGCCGCCGAGTGGATGAAACCCCTCCGCCACGGCACCGAAGTGGACCTCGTGGAGTTCTGCGGCAACTGGTACGTCGACGACCTGCCGCCGATGATGTTCGTCAAGCAGTCCCCGAACAGCCACGGGTTCGTCAGCCCCCGGGACATCGAGCAGCTCTGGCGCGACCAGTTCGACTGGGTCTACCGGGAACTCGACTACGCGGTCTTCCCCGTGACCCTCCACCCCGACGTCTCCGGCCGTCCGCAGGTGCTGCTCATGCTGGAGCGGCTCTTCGAGAGCTGGCTGGCCCTCCCGGGGGTGGAGTTCACCACCTTCGAGAACGCCGCAGACGACTTTCGGCGGCGGTTCCCGTTCGACGGCCCGGACCGGCCCAGCCCGATCGGTACCGGGGCCGGGCCCGCCGGCGGCACGCGGGCCACCGGCGGTACTCCGAGGAGCGGGGCCGAAGGATGAGCAGCCGAGCAGGGAAGTCCCTCCCCGCCCCCACCCGCAACATCGACGCCGACTACCAGCCGCTGCGGGAACGCGTCCGCGACGAGTTGCGACAGCAGATCATCGACAACGTCCACCCGCCGGGAACCCGCCTGGTGGAGAGCGACCTCGCCGCCCAGCTCGGCATCTCCCGGGTGCCCGTTCGGGAAGCGCTGCGCGCGCTGGAGAGTGAGGGCTTCGTCCGAGCCGTGCCCCGCCGAGGGGCGGAAGTGGTCCAACTGTCGGAGCAGGACGTCGAGGAACTGTTCGACGTGCGGGAGGCGCTGGAGGTGCTGGCCTGCCGCCAGGCGGCCCACCGGGCCACCGCGGGCGAACTCCGGAAGATGCGGAAACTGCTCGACAAGGCCCGCAAGGCCGTGGAGAGCGCGGACGAGATCGCGCTGGGCCGGGCCAACGAGGCCTTCCACGACGAGATCCTCAACCTCTCCCACAACGCCCTGCTGCAGACCGTGTTACTGCCCCTGCAGGGGCGGATGCACTGGCTGCTGCGGCAGACCGGAGACCCCCACGACCTCGTCGACGAGCACACCGCGCTGTACGAGGCGATCGCCTCCCGCAGTCCGGACCTCGCCGCCGAGCGGGCCCGCCAACACGCCAGGCTCAACCGCGAGATCGTCCGCCGGAGGCTCGCCCAGCGGAAACAGGAGACGCCGACCGACTGAACACCCAGCAGCGCCGCCGCTGCGCATCCCTCTTCCACGGCCTCGGGTCAGGAGACACCGCATGCCCAGCAACAAGACCCCTCCGAAGGGTGCCAGATCCCCGATAGACGCCATGAACAGCACCGAGGTGGTGCTGCACCGAGTGTGCAGGGCCGGTGAGGTGATCGATCAGGTCACCGAACGCCACTTCCTGCACGCCGGCCCACCGATCGCCCTCCCCGACGTTCCCGGTCCGATGCGCGGCGCCCTCGTCGGAGGACTGCTCCTGGAGGGCGAGGCCGCCACGGCGGCCGAGGCCGAAGCCATCATCGACCGGGGCGAAGTGGAGATCAGCCCCTGCCACGACGCCGGAGGGGTGGGGCCGATGGCCGGGATCGTCACCCCCAGCACCCCGGTGGTGGTCGCCCGGGCCGGCTCGGTCACCACCTTCGCCCCGGTCAACGAGGGCATCGGCGGTGCCGTCCGCTACGGCAGCTACGACCAGGACACCGTCGCCCGACTGCGCTGGCTCGGCGAGGTACTGGCACCGGTCCTGGACGAGGCGATCGGCGAAAGCGAGTCGCTCGACCTGATGGCCCTGGTGGCCGAGGGACTGCGGCGCGGCGACGACTGCCACAACCGCCTGGTCGCCACCACCGCCGCGCTGCTGACCCATCTCACACCCGCCCTGCTCCGCAGCTCCCACGACCGCGACACGGTCTCGCGGGTCGCCGCGGTCATCGCCGGGAACGGGCATTTCGCCCTGCCGTTCGCCATCGCCGCGGCGAAGGCGGTCACCACCGCCGCGGCCGGCGTGCCCGGTAGTCCGATCGTGACGACCATGGCCGGCAACGGCCGCGAGTTCGGCATCCGGGTGAGCGGGCTGGGCGACCGGTGGTTCACCACGGCATCCCCCGTGGGCACCCCGGTCCTCGTGGACGGCGCCACCATGGACGACGTCACTCCGACCATGGGGGACTCCATGGTCGCCGAGACCGCCGGCTTCGGCGCGTTCGCCATGACCGCCGCCCCCGCGATCATGTCCTTCGTCGGCGGCGACATGGCGCTCGCGCACCGGATAACCGGCCGGATGCGCGAGGTGACCGCCGGTTCCTCCACTCGGCTGCTGATACCCGGCGAGGATTTCCGAGGCACCCCCCTGGGCATCGATGTGCACCGGGTACGGAGCAGCGGGATCCAGCCCGTGATCAACAACGGCCTGGCACACCGGGTCCCGGGGCGCGGACGGGTGGGCGCCGGGATCACGCCCATCCCCGTGGAGCCCTTCGTCGAGGCCAGCAGGGCCCTGGAGCACGAGGACCGCGAATGAAGACCTCGCGGATGGATGACAGAGGGCGCCCGGCCACCCCGGTGAACGATCCCGCGGCGGCAGCGGCCGAGGCGATCAACGCGGCGCTGGCCGATCCCGTTTCGGACCGGGCCCGGTTGGCCGCCGCGGCCGCTCGGTGGAACCTCACCCCGGAACTCGTCGACCGGCTCCGCCCGGCGATCGACCGGATGCGCGGCACCTATCGGCGGGTCCACCAACTGGCGGGGGGCGACATCGCCCCGGAACCGGCAGCCGTGCCGGTCACCCTGCTGCACCGCACCGCCGCCGACCCGCACGGTGCCTGGCGGTACCGGATCGACGAGCCGCGGGAGTTGCGGGAGGGGCCGCTGGCAGGCCGCACCGTCACCGTCAAGGAGACCATCGCGGTGCGCGGGGTCCCCATGACCCTGGGCGGCGAACTGATGGCCGGCTTCGTCCCGGGGTCGGACTCCGCGGTGGTGGAGCGGGTCCGCGCCGCCGGGGGAGTCATCGCGGGCACCTCCGTCTGCGAGGACCTGTGCTACTCCGGCTCGAGCTTCACCAGTGCCGGCGGGCCGGTCGGCAACCCCTGGGACCCGGCGCGAGCCGCCGGCGGGTCGACCAGCGGCGGCGCCGTGCTGGTGGCGACCGGGGCGGCCGACTTCGCCATCGGTACCGACCTGGGAGGGTCGGTGCGCAACCCGGCCGCCTGGTGCGGTGTCGTCGGCCTGAAGCCCACCTTCGGGGCGATCGACTACGACGGTGCCATGCCCACCGAGCGCACCATGGACCACATCGGCGTACTCACCCGGTCCGCCGCCGACCTGCCCGCCTTCCTCGACGCGGCCGCCGCTCCGGTGGACGGAGAGGCGTACGCGTCCGCCTACCGGCGTCCGGTCGCCGGACTGCGGGTGGGGCTGCTGGCGGAAGGGTTCGGTTGGCCGGACCGCTCCGACCACCGAGTGGACCAGCGGGTCAGAGAAGCCGCCGGGGCGCTCGACTCGCTGGGAATGGTGGTGGCGGGAGAGCTCTCGGCACCGCTGCACCGGCACGGCCGGGACATCCATCTGCCCATCTCCCTGGAGGGCGGTCTGACCACCGTCTTCGAATCCCGGCTCCAGGGCAACAACCACACCGATCCTTACCACCCGCTGTTCGGAGCCGTTTTCGGCACCGCGCTCGCCGAGCGACCCGAGGACCTCCCGGTCGGCGGGGCGTTGGCGCTCCTGGGCGCCACGGTGCTCAGGGAGAGCACCCACGGGCTCGTCATGGCCCACGCACAGCGGTTGCGCCGCCGGCTGCGGGAGGAGATCGACGAACTGCTCAGCCAGGTCGACATCCTGGCGCTGCCCACGGTGCCGATGCTCCCGCACCATCTGCCCGAGGATCCCCGGCAGGCGGTCCTGGAGAGCGATCTGGCGTTCGAGATGCATGACAACAACTGCGTGTTCAACCTGACCGGTCACCCTGCCCTGAGCGTCCCCTGCGGCCTCGTCGACGGGCTGCCGGTCGGCATGCTGCTGGTCGGACGCCACGGCTCCGACGCCCGGCTCGCCCGGGTCGCCGCCGAGTTCCAGCAGCACGTCTTCGAGTGCCCCATACCCGCAACGACCCCGTGAGGTGGCAGCAATGGCCGAACAAGCGCTGAACGTCCTGGGCGGGCCCCTGGAAGCCTGCGGTTTCGACCCCGTCACCGGATACCGGAGGGACGGCTTCTGCTACACCGGGCCGGACAATCCGAAGGGCCACACGGTGTGTGCCGTGGTGAACGAGGCCTTCATCAGCTTCCAGGCCACCGTGGGCAACGACATCGCCACCCCGCGGCCCGATCTCGACTTCCCCGGCCTGAAACCGGGCGACCGCTGGTGCGTCATCGCCAGCAAGTGGTACGAGGCGTATCAGGCCGGATACGCGTGCCCCGTCGATCTCGCCGCCACCAACATCAAGGCGTTGGAGGCCGTGCCGCGTGAAGCGTTGCTCGAGTACCGCCACCGCGCTCCCCAGGACTGAACGGCCCCCACATGACCGAAGGCGGTGGACCACGGTGTTCCTCATCCGAGCCCGGTTCGGGAACCGGACGGTGCTGGCCCGGTCGAGCGCGGGCGCGGCGGCGGCCGTGCTGGTGGCCACGGAATCCTCCCACGTCTGCGCAGACGTCCTCCGGGAATGCCTGGCGGCCGGGACCGACCCGCTCACGGCCGAGGGGCCGCGGGTGCCGGTACGGGCGCTGACCCCGCTCGCTCCGGTACGCAGTCCGGCCGCCGTCGTCGGTGTCGGGCTCAACTACCACGACCATGCCAGGGAGGTCGGCGCCGAACCCGGACCGAGACCCCTGCTGTTCGGCAAGACGCCGGGCGCCCTGGCGGATCCGGATGCCGAGCTGGTGCTGCCCTCGGCCGAGGTGGACTACGAGGGCGAACTCGCGGTCGTCATCGGCAGGGAGACCGCCGGTGTCCCGGTGCGGAAGGCGCTCGGTCACGTCCTCGGCTACACGATCGCCAACGACCTGACCGCTCGTGACTTCCAGCGGGAGGACACCCTGTGGTTCCGGGGCAAGTCCTTCAGGGGCTCCTGTCCACTCGGTCCGGTGCTGGTCAGCGCGGAGGCCGTCCCGGACCTGCGAGCGCTGACCATCCGCACCACGGTGGACGGCGCCGTGGTGCAGCACGGCAGCGTCGCCGACATGATCTTCCCGGTGGCCGAACTGGTCTCGTTCACCAGCCGCTATCTCACCCTCCAACCGGGCGATGTGCTGCTCACCGGCACCCCGTCCGGGGTGGGCGTGGCGCGGAGGCCGCCGCTGCTGCTCACCGACGGGGGCGAGGTGACGGTCGAGATCGACGGCATCGGGCTGCTCCGCAACCGGGTCCGCGTCCGGCTGCCCGAGACCTGAGCGCCTCGCCCCGGCTCGGGTGGAACCGGGGCGAGAGGTGCGTGGACGGAATGGTCAGGGGGTCTGCGTGGCGTAGGACAGGAAGTGGCTCCACGCCGCCGGGGGCAGAGCGAGCTGTGGGCCGTGTTTCCGCTTGGAGTCCCGGACGTGGACGGTGTCGGGGCAGGAGGCTACCTCGACGCAGTCGCCTTGGCTGCCGCTGCTGTAGCTGGACTTGTGCCAGGACAGTGCGACCTCGACGCAGTCGTCACCCTGCGAGCCGCTGTAGCTGCTCTTGAAACAGGACAGTTCGGAAGTGCTCATAGCGCTCCGTAAGTTGTTGGGCGGCCCAGGAGGGCCGGATGTGGCTTATAGCGCTCTGCCTCAGTGGCTTGCGAGGAGTGGCCGTCCGGCTCTCTGGGGCGCCCTGGCTGCTGATTGAATGGGGACTGCTGCATGATCGGGTGACAGCGGGGTTTATGCAGCCAGGGCTGCGGCTGGGGTCTTGATGGTCTCGCACTCGACGGGGGTCAATCGGGCCAGGCGTTTCTGACGCCGGGCTCGCGGTTGCCCGCGACCCGCACGACGTCCTCGCGGAATTCCTTCGGATACGGCTTGGGCACTGCAACATCCTTCCAGGCCGCCTCTCAGCAAGCCAGGTCAGGTGTCACCTGTCCGTGCAGCAGTCCCATCACCCAGCGGGTGGTGGAGGGACCTCGATGCCCGGTGTGGGGAAATCCCGTCGCGCCCCGATAGGTAGAGGCGGAGAATCTTCAGATATGCGGCGACCCTTCTCTTCCTACCCCGTTCCGGAGACCGAGTACTTCGAGCGGGTCCTGCGTCACGACCCGAATTCGCTCACGCAGTTGATCGCGGCCACCAGCGCCAGCCTCCCGCCCGTCCGCGACCTGGCCGCCCGGGGCCTCAGTCTGTATGCGCCGTGGGCCCTGCTCGACGCGGCCTGGGTCTCCCTGGCTCGGGGCCGGGACAGCCGACCCGGCGCGACCAGCGCGGACCTCCATCAGATCCTCGACCTGTTCCTGGCCCTTGACGACCCGGTTACCCAGGAACCGGAAGGCATGAAGCGCTGGGAGGGGTATCTGCAGCGGGCCACTCACCACCAGGGCCCGTGGCAGGAGGACGCCTACGCACAGCTGAGCCGCTCCATTGCCCTGCTGGATCAGACCCCCTACCCAGACGATGCGGACGACCCGCTGGAGGTGATCCTGCCGGGGTGGGACCACGAGCTACTCGGCTGCTCCCTGGCGGACTACCTCGGCATCGTCCACCTCGTCTGGGGCTGCGCCACCGCCCACCCGAATCCGCGCCGTCGCGGACGGTTCGCCCTGGACTGGTTGGCCGTCGCGGACTACGACCAGTTCGACGGGCTCCGCTCCCCCGCCCAGGTCAAGACGGTGCTGAACCGGCACTTCGTCACCACCAAGAACAAGCTCCGCGCAGCCTTCCCCGACGACCACGATCCGCTCCTGCGTCGTTACACCCACAACCCGCTCCGGTCCAGTCCGCTGGTTGGCGGTGTTCCGGGCGGCTACCTCGTCCCGGTGCCGGCTGCCGTACTGGGCAAGGCCACGCCTCTCGGCCTCTACTACACCGGGGGCGACAACAAGTCGGAGTGGGGCAAGGCGTTCACCAACGACGTCGGCAGGCTCTTCGAGCGTTACGTCGGCCGCCAGCTAGACCTACTGCTCGACGCCAAGATCCACCCCGAGGTCCTGGTCAAGATCTCCAAGAAGGACAAGAAGAAGACGATCGACTTCTTCGTCGTCTTCCCCGACCTGGTCCTGCTGGTCGAGGTGAAATCTACCCGCCCGAGCGAGCAACTGCGGCTCGGCGGGCCGGACTTCACCAGCCTGCTCCTCGCCACGCCGCTCAAGAAGGCGTTCGAGCAGATCAACGGGTCGGTGGACCTTCTCCGCTCCGGCAAGTACCCGGAGCTTGCCGACATCCCGGCCGACCGCCGGATGATCGGGATGGTGGTGACCGCGGAGCTGTTCCACCAGATCAACACCCCCGCGTACCGTGCGGCCCTGCCCGACACAGACATCCCTGTGATGGTCACCTCCATCGCCGAACTGGAGGACGCGGTCACCATCACCAGCACCAGCCTGGCCAAGCTCCTCTGCGCAGCCGATGACGCCGGTGTCGCGAACCTGCGCCAGCTGTTCCCTCAGTACGAGTTCCTGGAGCACAACGCCGTCCTGGAGCAGGGCTGGTCCGCGATCCCGTTCGCCCGGCCCTGCCAGCCGCGATCCCAGGACACCGCTGCCGCCGAGCCCGGCAGCGGCCCAGAGCGCCGACCCTGATCGATCTCAGCGCCAATAACGGTTCGAGTGATCCCCGAGGTCGGAGACCCCCCGCGAGTTCGTGGAAACTGAAGGTTCTTTAACGCGAACCCGAGGGTGTGGTGTCCCGATTCAATTCTGGGGGTGCACCGGTGGGTTCGTGGTCAACTCGTGGGATCGGCCTCGGCGGCCTGCTCCAGCAGAACCCATGAGGAGTCCGCGTAGCGCATGGCGGTCTTCTCGTGGAAGCCGAACACTTCGGAGAGGTGGAGAGGGCAGTGCCCGAGGAAAACACCACACGGTCCCGGACCTCGCCTGGGATACTGGTCCGATGCGGGTAATGGATCTGGACAGTGCGCGGTCGGCACTGCACGCAAACAACCCATTGGCGCTCCTGGGGCTGGAGGAGTCCGACTGGCTGGACGCGAAGAGGCAGCCCTACGAACTGAAGAACGCCGGGCACGTGGAGGAACTTGCCAAGGACGTTGCGGCGTTCGCAAACACCGAGCGTGGCGGGCTGCTTGTGCTGGGCATCAGCACACGGGTGGAGGACGGGAGGGAGACTCTCGACCAACTTGTCCCTGTGCCACGCGGCTCAGTAAATCTGGATCAACTCCGCAAGCTCATCCGAGAGCGGATCTCGCCCGCTCCCCGTGGAGTGGTCGTAGAACGGAGCGACTACGGACAAGGCTTGGCCGTCGTGTTCATCTACGTGCCACCGCAGCCTCCTGGCAACCTCCCGCACGTCATCGCGGCCCCGGTGAAGAAGCCCGGCCAGGTAAGTCCGTACACCGTCTACGTGCCGATCAGGGACGCAGACGGCACGTGCCTGCTGCCGCGGACGGATGTCCAGCGTTACCTGGCGGCTGGTTGGGCTGCGCTCGGAAAGTTGAAGGTGCTGGACCACCGCCGAGACCGCGATGTTCTCCTCAGGATCTTGAGGGCAGCCGGTGAGCTCAAAGAGTCCTGTGAGATGGCCGAGGAAGCGTCCCTGACACTGGCCCTGGCGAAGAACCCTGGCGATCCGGAGTTGCAGGCACGGCACCCGGACCCCGAGATCGCGGTGGTGATCGATCAGATCCCGAAGGCCGCATCCGAACGACAGTGGCAGGACAACCTGGCGATCGCCCGGGACGCCCACAGCAGACTGGCCAGGCTCAGAGAGATGGTTCTCATCGACGGACCTGATGAAGTCCGTGAACACCTCAACTGCTTCACCACCCTTGGGCAAGGTCTCATCGAAACGGTTGAAGAGTCACCGCCGATCAACGACTACGACAACATCGTGCTCAGCGACCGCTTTGCCGCCTGTCTGAATGAATTCTGTGACGTCACTCTTACCATCCGAGAGATTCGGGCCACAGGATGACTGCAGTGCCGCGTAGGGGCGGCAGGTCGCTCGACAGACAGCATGGATTTGCGGTCAACTCACGGGGATGCCTCGGCGGCTTGCTCCAGTAGCGCCCGTGTGGAGTCCGCGTAGCGCATCGCGGTCTTTTCGTCGAGTCCGAACACCTCGGCGAGGTGGAGCGGATCGGGCCCGTGGGTCAGGGCCTCTTCGAGTTGCCGGTCGACGCGGAGCCGCTCCAGTGTCGCGTCCTGTCCGCGCATCGAGGCACTGATCCAGTGGTTGCTGGCCCGGCTGGTCTTGGTGGCGGTCTGGTTGTTGATCAGTAGGTGGAGATTTGCGGTGTTCGGCCACCGGCTTCGCCGGTGCTCCAGCCAGTCCAGTAGCAGTTTCAGGGTGAGGTCATCGAGCGGGCGGACGCGTCCGGCGATGGTCAGCCTTCGGTTGCCGAGGTCGACATCGTCGAGCATGAGCCTGCCGATCTGGGCGACCCGGGCGGCATGGACCGCCGCGAGGGCGAGGATGAGTCGTGTTGCCGGGGTGGTGGCCGCCGCGACGGACCGGTCGATCTGGGCAGGGACGAGCGGTTGCAGCACGCCGTACTGGTACTGACCGACCTTGATCCGGCTGGTCGGGTTGCGGAAGATCAGCCCGTTCCGTTTGGCCCAGCTGAACAGCGAACGCAGAGCCACGAGTTGGTCATGCCTTTGGTGGCCGTGCAGTGTCTTGACGTAGGTGAGGATGTCGTCGCGGGTCACTTCCCGCAGGTGGTCGCAGCGGTTCGACCATTCCAGCAGGGCTGGGCGGACGCGGTTGAGATAGAGCCAGACCGTGCTCTCCCGTCGCGGGAGACTGCGGGGGCCGCCGTCGCGCAGGACACGGGTCCAGCGCTCGGTCTCCAACCGGATACCGGGAGCCAGGCCCTCCATTCTGTCGGCGCGCCAGTGTTCGAAGGAGGGTTCGCTGTCGTTCTCGAAGATGCCCATTTCCTCCAAGACCGCGACGGTGTGGCCGACCGGCAGGTCTCGCGCCCGGAGCGGGGCGAAAATTTCGCTGTGCCGGATGACGTCGCCCTTGACGTAGCCGGTGAGGACGAGGGCCAGGCCGCGGTTGACAGCGAAGCGGATGTTGCGTCCCCAGCCGCGGGCCTCGGCGAGCCGGTGGGCGAGATACTTCGCCCAGGTCAGCCAGGGGCCTGATCAGGTCGACGGCGGTTGGGGCGAGACAGCCGTAGTCACGAGGGATCTGTTCGAACAGCGGCATCTGGCTCCAGCCGACCGGGCGCCAGGCCCGTGCGGGCGGTGGCTTGCGCGGGGCCCCTCGCCGTCCTCCGCGCCGCCGCGGCGAAGGTTTCGGTCTTCTGCGGTAGTGCATTCGACGAAGAACAGCTGGTGGTCTCGGACGGCGGCGAGCCGGTCCCGTACGTCCGTCTCGTCTACGGGCCGGCCGGTGCCGGCCTTCCCGCTGAAGCGGGCTGGCACCAGCACAGACGGCAGTATCCCCACTTCAGCGGCTGGATACGGCGGCAGCCACCGCATGCGGCCTCGTCGTGGGTGCGGCCGAACATGTAGCAAGTGGGGCAGAGGCGGCCGCTGAAATTTCCCCAGGCCAGACAGCCGTCGCACGAGTCGGTGGGCTTGACGTGGCCCTTCGGGAAGCGTGCCATCGGCTCACTCCGGCGGCAGCGACCGGCCGTCCCGGCGCTTGGGGATCACCTTCGGCGCGGCAGTTCCCGCGCCGACCGCAGCCCGTTCCGTCTCCTCGCCCTGGCCGGGGTGGCGGACCTGCTCTGGCTCGAGGATCAGCAGGTCGCCGATGTCGCATCCGAGCACGACGCAGATGACGTCCAGGTTCTCCAGCTTGAGCGAGACTGGCTGACCGGACCCACAGCCCGGACATCTTCCCCGCTGAGATCACCAGGCCGTGCTCGGCCAGGCTCCGCTGGAGCTCGGACGCCTTCCAGATACCCTTGTTCGCGGCGGTCAGCCGCAGGTTCCACCTCATCGGGCCAGTCCTTCCAGCCGCCTCGCGGCCCGTTCCATCCCGGCGACCCAGGCGTCCTCAACCCGGGCCTGCTGCACGTGGATATACCGCATCGTGGTGGCGATCCAGGAATGTCCCAAAACCTCCTGGATTGCGAGCAAGTCCAGCCCATTCCCATAGAGCTGGGACGCGCAGAAATGCCGCAGGACGTGCGGCGTCAACTTGTCCAGCCAGCCCGGCAGATGAGCCTTGACCGCGTTGTCGAGCCCGTTGCGCAGAGCGTCATCGCCGACCCGGCGGGCGGAACCGTTGGTGTTCTTCCGCTCGCTCGGGAACAGCGGGGCGCTGGGCCGGGTGTGATCGGCGTCGAACTGACCCCACACGTCCTCGATGAACCACCGAAGCGTCCGATCGGCGCCGTTGATCAGCGGGACCATTCGCTCGCGCGGACCCGAGCCGCGGGCGCCCTTGCCGTGACGGACGTGGAGCTTGCCGAAGCGGCCCAGGTGCCACTTGATGTCGTCCAGGTCAAGGCCGCATGCCTCGCTCACCCGCAGGCCGACCTGGGACATCAGCTTCGAGGCGGTGTAGTTCCGGGCGGTCGGGGCGAACTTCCGGCAGGTCGTCAGCTCGCCGCCCCAGCCCGTGAACAGCGTCCCTATCTCCGGCTCGCTCGGTGGGATCCGCAGCTGGGCATCCTTGGCCCCGCGCGGCCGGTTCATCTCGTCGATCGGGCACTCGACCACCCGGCCGGTCATCCGGTGGAGCTCGACCTTGTGCCGCAGCTCAGGAACATGAAGTACGTGCTCAGCGCCTGCGACCGGCCCAGCCGAGTGCCACTCGGCGAATGCCGCAGCACCTTCCCGAAGTACACGTCCGCATCGGCGGGCTCCATGTCCCACAGCGGCCGGCCGAACCAGGACCTGATCTGATCCAGGTGACCGACGTCCCCGCGGATAGTGCCGTCCGCCAGCCCTGCCGAGGCCCGCGCCAGGACGAACCCTGACAGCACGTCGGTCTCGAACCGCTCCAGTTCCTCCGCCGACGCGGGCGCCCAGTGCTCACGCAGGTCCCGTACGACCGCCAGCACCAACCCGAGCCTCCTCACCTTCAGCCCGACTGCGGATGGGCCGGACGTGGTGAGAACGCTTCAAGAATCCCGAAGTTACGTCACAAGGCCACAGAGCACCTGAAGGAGGAAGAACCCCCTGGCCACGGGGTCAGAGACTCGGGGTCAGGGACTCAGCGGGGCCTGGGGAAACTCGCGGGATGTCGCACAGTAGGCACCCACGACACGCAGAACTTGACAGAGAATGCAGGGGGACGGGGTCGGCCCTTGTTCCTCGGGCAGCGGGCAGTAGCCCCACGAGGGGCCGGTCGTAGGCTGCGCCTTGATGTTGCGGGGGTCGTCTGACGGATCGCCGCAGCCGGCGGCCGTCACCGCGGTGAGCAGAATCAGCGGTAGGGCGGCAACGAGCCGGTAGCGTGGCATGCCCCGATCATGGCAGCCTCCGGCCGCTGCGTCCGCGGGTTTTTCCGCCGCTCCCGGGAGCGGCAGGGGCGACGGCGCGCTCGTATTTGGCGCTTGCCGGTTCCGGTTCGGTTTTCGCGGGGCCGACCGACCCGGGGCGGTTCGGGCCGGCAGTCAGTCCTCGACGGCCACGCGCACGGATGCGACCTCGGGGTCGGCGGCGTCGGGTACGACCATCCCGGCCGCCACCCCGCTGCGCAGATAGCGCAGGACCTCGCTGTCCAGCCGCTCCCCGGGCAGCGCCGCCGGGATGCCGGGCGGGTAGGGCGTGAGCATCTCGGCGCTGATCCGCCCGGCGGCCTCGCGCCAGGGCACCTGCTCGGCCCGTCCGAAGTGCGCGTCGCGCGGCAGCATCACCTGCTCCAGCCGGAGGGCGGCGGGGCTCGGGATCTCCACCGCCGGCGCCGGGCGGAGATCCTCGGCGTGGGCCGAGACGTCCTCGATCGCCGCCAGCAGCCGGCCGGCGGTGTCCTCGTCGTCGGCGTGCGTCAGCTGCGCGTTGATCCGACGGTGATCGGTCAGGTGCAGGTTGACCTGGTGGTGTCGGCGTACCCAGTCGGTGACCCGGTAGCCCGTCGTGCCGAGGGCCGAGACGTCGACCACCACCTGGAGCGGGTCCAGGTCGGTCGCCCTGCCCGGTCCGCAGAAGTCCTCGCGGCCGTGCACCCGCAGACCGTCGATGGCGCCCAGCCGGGACCGCACGCTGGCGGCCAGCGCCAGGGCGTCGTCAAAGAGCGCGCGTCCGTGTTCGACCATCTGGCGGCGCCAGCCGTCCAGGGCGGCGTAGACGAGTACGGACGGGCTCGTGGTGCCGAGGAGGTCCTCTCGCGCTTTGAGGACGGTCGGGTCGATCAGCTCGCCCTGGAGATGGAAGACCGAACCCTGTTCGAGGCCGGAGCCCATCTTGTGTACCGAGGTGACACAGAGGTCCGCTCCGGAGTCCATGGCCCAGGTGGGCAACCGCGGATGGAAGGGCAGGTGGGCGCCCCACGCCTCGTCGACGACGACCGGTCTGCCGTGGTCGTGGCAGACGCGCGCGATCTCGGTGAGGTCGGCGCAGGTCCCGTAGGGGGTGGGCGAGGTGACCAGCGCTCCGCGCGCGTCCGGGTGCTCGGCGAACGCCGCCGCGAAGGCCTCCGCGGCCGGTGGATGCGCCAGGTGGTGGGTGGTGTCCCACTGGGGGTCGATCCAGATCGGGCGGATACCGGCCAGCACGAGGCCGGAGACCACGGATTTGTGCACGTCCCGGCCCACCAGCAGCTTCTCGTGCGGCCCGGCGACCGACAGGATGGCCGCCTTGATGGAGAGCGAGCTGCCGCAGGTGGAGAAGAAGGTGTGCTCCGCCCCCACGGCGTCCGCCATCAGGGCCTGCGCCCGGGCCAGTACTCCACCCGAGGAGGCGCGGTCGTCCAGCCCGCTGATGGCGAGCACGTCAGTGCGGAACACGTCCGCTCCCAGCGTGTCCCGGACCCGGGGGTCCGCCCCGCGCCCCTGCTTGTGGCCGGGAGGGGTGAAGGGGGTCTGCCCCGAGTCGTGGTACGCCGCGAGCGCTTCCAGAACCGGTGCATGAGAATGGTCCATATGTCCTGAATGCCCGAGGCGTGTGCGGGGAAACCGTCCCTGTTCCAGGTCTCGCGACCGACCGCATCGGCTGTTCACCGTGAGTGAACGGCGCCCGGAGTCGTCGACGGACGCTCCGGCGCGGGAGGGCGCCCAGGAACCGGCCGCGAAAGGTGCCAGTGATGTCCGGGAGAGACGACCCACCGGGAACCGCCGCCGAGGAGGCGGTCGGGAAGACCGCGGAGCGGGCGTCCACCGCCGCGCGAGCCGGGAGGCCCCGGGGCGGCGAGCCGCCGCCGGCCGAGCCGAACGTCGCGGCCCTGCACCGGGCGCTCCGCGCCGAGGTGGACGCCGAGGTCCGCTTCGACATGGGCAGTCGCGGTGCCTACTCCACCGACGGGTCGAACTACCGTCAGCTACCGATCGGTGTGGTGGTTCCGCGCAGCGTCGACGCGGGGGCGGCCGCGGTCGCGGTGTGCCGCCGGTTCGGCGCGCCGCTGCTCTCCCGGGGCGGCGGCACCAGCCTGGGCGGCCAGTGCACCAACCGGGCCGTCGTCATCGACTGGACCAAGTACTGCGACCGGATGGTGTCCGTCGACGCCGAGGCGAGGACCTGCGTGGTCGAACCGGGCATCGTGCTGGACGAGCTGAACCGCCAGCTGGCCGGCCACGGGCTGATGCTCGGCCCGAAGCCGGCCACGCACAGCCACTGCTCGCTGGGCGGCATGATCGGCAACAACTCCTGCGGCGCCTCCGCCCAGGCCTACGGCAAGACCGTGGACAGCGTCCGGCGGCTGGAGATCCTGACCTACGACGGCACCCGCTGCTGGGTGGGCCCCACCACCTCGGAGGAGTTCCAGCGGATCGTCGCCGCCGGAGGGCGCCGCGCGGAGCTGTACCGCGGAGTGCGTGAGGTCGTCGACCGTCACCTCGCCGAGGTGCGGCACGGTTTTCCGCAGATCCCGCGGCGCGTCTCGGGCTACAACCTGGACTCGCTGCTCCCGGAGAACGGCTTCGACCTCGCCAAGGCGCTGGTCGGCAGCGAGGGCACCCTGGTCACCGTTCTGCACGCCGAGTTGGAGCTCGTGCCGGTGCCGCGGGCCGAGGCCATGCTGGTGCTGGGCTACCCCGACATCTGCGCGGCCGCCGACGATGTGCCCAAGCTGCTGGAGCACAGCAGCCCGGCGCAGCTGGAAGCGCTCGACGGGCGTATGGCGCAACTGATGCGCGAGGAGAAGGCCTATGTGGAGTCCCTGGACGGCTTCCCGGCCGGGGAGAGCTGGCTCCTCCTCCAGTTCAGGGGTGACAGCCAGGAGGACGTCGACGAGCAGGGCCGCGGCCTGCTCCGCTCGCTCGGCCGCAGTGACGCGGAGGACACCGTGGTCTTCTCCGAGGACCCGGCGCGCGAGCAGCGGATGCTCAAGGCGCGGGAGGCCGGGCTCGGTGTGACCGCGCGGCCCCCCGACGACCGGGAGACCTGGGAGGGCTGGGAGGACTCCGCCGTGCCCCCGGAGAAGCTCGGCGACTACCTGCGGGACCTGAAACGGCTCTTCACCGAGTTCGGCTACGACCACCCCTCCCTCTACGGGCACTTCGGCCAGGGATGCGTCCACACCCGTATCCCCTTCGACCTCAAGACCGCCGAGGGTGTCGCGGACTTCCGGGGCTTCCTGTACCGAGCCGCCGACCTCGTCGCCTCCTACGGTGGCTCGCTCTCCGGGGAGCACGGCGACGGACAGGCCCGCGGCGAACTGCTGACCCGGATGTTCGGCGAGAACCTCGTGCGCGCGTTCGAGGAGTTCAAGGCGGTCTTCGACCCGGACAACCGGATGAACCCCGGCAAGGTCGTGGCCCCGCAACCGGTCGACGGCCAACTCCGGCTCGGAGCGCGGTGGCGGCCGGGGGAGCACGACACCCACTTCGGCTACCCCGACGACGAGCACTCCTTCACCAGGGCGGTCATGCGCTGCGTCGGCATCGGCAACTGCCGCAGCCACACCGGCGGTGTGATGTGCCCGTCGTACCGGGCCACCGGCGAGGAGGAGCACTCCACCCGGGGCCGCGCCCGACTGCTCTTCGAAATGCTCGGGGGACACGCGGACTCCGCCATCACCGACGGCTGGCGCTCCACCGAGGTGCGCGACGCACTCGACCTGTGCCTGGCGTGCAAGGGATGCAAGTCCGACTGCCCCACCGGGGTCGACATGGCCACCTACAAGGCCGAGTTCCTCGCCCACCACTACGCGGGCCGGCGGCGACCGGCAGCGCACTACTCGTTGGGCTGGCTGCCGCTGTGGGCGCGGCTCTCGCGGCTCTCCCCGCGCCTGGTCAACGCCGCGCTACGGGCCCCGGGGCTGGCCGGGCCGGGGAAACGGCTGGCAGGCGTGGCGGCCGAACGCCGAGCACCGGCCTTCGCCCGGGAGTCCTTCACCCAGTGGTGGGCGCGGCGCGGCACCGAGGAGCCGGACCCGACCGATCCGCGGGCCGTGGTGCTTTGGCCCGACACCTTCAGCAACTACTTCCACCCCGACATCGCCAAATCCGCGGTACGTGTGCTGGAGGACGCGGGTTTCCTGGTCGCCGTGCCGTCCGGCACCGTCTGCTGCGGCCTGACCTGGATCTCCACCGGCCAGCTGGCCACCGCGAAGCGGGTGCTGAACCGCACCCTCGAAACGCTCGGCCCGTGGATCGGGGCCGGCACCCCGGTCGTCGGCCTGGAGCCCTCGTGCACCGCGGTCTTCCGCGCCGACGCGCCGGAGCTGCTGCCCGAGAACGAGGACGTCCAACGGTTGTCCCGACAGTTCCGTACCTTCTCCGAACTGCTCTCGAACGACGCCCCCGAAGACTGGCACCCCCCGACGCTGGACCGGCCCGCCGTGGTCCAGACCCACTGCCACCAGCACGCGGTCATGAAGTACGACGCCGACCGCGCCCTGATGCGCGGCGCCGGCATCGACAGCGACGTGCTGGACGCCGGCTGCTGCGGGCTGGCCGGCAACTTCGGCTTCGAGCGAGGGCACCACGAGGTGTCGATGGCGGTCGCCGAGGACGGGGTGCTGCCCGCGGTCCGCGCGGCGGACCCCAGCGCCCTGATCATCGCGGACGGCTTCAGCTGCCGCACCCAGATCGAGGAGGGCGCCACGGGCAGGCGGGCGATGCACCTGGCCGAGGCGCTCGCCCTGGGGCTTGAGGGACCGCTGCCCGAGCGGCACCCGGAAAGCCTCCTCGGCCGGCCGGAGGTCCCCGGCCGCGACGCGTGGCTGACCACGGCGGCGGCCGTGCTCGCCGCCGCCGCGGCGGCGGTGGGTGTCGGCGCCGCCCTGCGCCGCCGCGGCGGCGCACGGTGACCCGCCCATGACGGGCCCGCGGGTGGACGGAGTGGAGACCGCCGTCTTCACCGTCCCCACCGACGCGCCGGAGGGCGACGCCACCCTGGCCTGGGAGTCGACCACGCTGGTCCTCGCCCGGGTGCGCTCCGCCGGGGCCACGGGCATCGGGTACACCTACGGAGCACCGGCCACCGCACTCGTCATCGATCAGCAACTGTCGGCGGTCGTGGTGGGCCGGCCGGTCTGGGACGTCCCCGCCGCCAACGAGGCGATGAACCGCGCGGTGCGCAACACCGGGCGTCCCGGCCTGGTCGCCGGAGCCCTGTCGGCGCTCGACATCGCACTGTGGGACCTGAAGGCACGCCTGCTGGGGCTGCCGCTGGTGGCGCTGCTCGGCGCCTGCCGGGCCGGCGTACCGGTCTACGGCAGCGGCGGCTTCACCACCTACGACGCCGAGCGGCAGGACCGGCAGCTGCGGGAGTGGGTGGCGGGGCAGGGGATCCCACGGGCGAAGATCAAGATCGGGGAGTCCTGGGGAACCGCCCCGGACCGGGACCTCCACCGCGTCGCCCGAGCCCGCCGGAGCGTCGGCGACGCCGCGGAACTGTACGTCGACGCCAACGGCGGCTACACCCGGAAGCAGGCCATCCGGCTCGCCCGCCACCTCGACGACCACGGGGTGACCTGGTTCGAGGAGCCCGTCTCCTCCGACGACCTCACCGGACTGGCGCAGATCAGCGCCGCCACCGCGCCGGACGTGGCCGCCGGTGAGTACGGCTACACGCTGTCCTACTTCGGGCACATGCTCCAGGCCGGAGCCGTGGACTGCCTCCAGGCCGACGCGACGCGCTGCGGGGGCATCACCGTCTGGCTCCGCGCCGCGGCCCTCGCCGAGGCCGCCGGAGTGCAGATCTCCGGTCACTGCGCTCCACACCTGCACGCACACCCGGCCGCGGCCGTGCCCAACCTGCGGCACCTGGAGTGGTTCCACGACCACGTCCGGATCGAGAACCTCCTCTTCGACGGGGTACTCGACCCCGGCGGAGGCAGCGTCCACCCGGGCACGTCCGGGGAGGCGGGCCATGGACTGACGCTGCGGGAGGACCGCGCCGAGGCGTACCGGACCGGCTGACCGCGCAGAGGCCGGCCGGGCGGAAACCTCCGAGCGATCGGCGGCCGGTCACACCGGGAGCAGTGGGCGCTCCCCACCGGGGCGCGTCTGCCTCGGTAACACGCCGACGGCCCGACTACCCAAGCCGCCCCGACCTCTCTACCGTGGCCTTGGCGGGTTCACCAGAGTGTGCGCTACAAGGGGGTTGTATGGACGCCGAGTTGACGGCTCTGGCCGCATCGGGGGCGACGACGCTGGTCGGACTCATGGTGTCGGAGGGCTGGACGCAGGCGCGGGACCGGCTGGCACGGTTCTTCGCCCGGGGCGGCGAGGCGGGGGCGGCCGAGGAGGAGCTACGGCTGTCCCGGGAGGAGTTGGTGGCCGCCCGGGAATCCGAGGACGAGTCGGCCGCCTCCGACATCGAGGCCGGGTGGCGCACACGGCTGCGCCGGGTACTCCAGGCCGACCCCGAAGCGGCGGAGGAACTCCGGTCGCTGCTGGCGGAGATGAGCGCCGGAGCGGAAGAACCGTCCTCGGTGGCGGTACACAACACCATCAGCGGGGGCGTGCAGAACGGGCCGGTCTTCCAAGGCCAGCACTTCTCCGGGCTGACGTTCAACAGCTCCGGTGCGCTCCCGCCCGAACAGGGCCGGGGCGCATCGTGACGGGTGAGGGCAGCCGGCCGGAGAACCGGCAGTTCAGGAACGACCTCTCCGGGAACGCGGACGGCCCGGTCATCCAGGCGCAGAACATCCATGGGGGCATCACTTTCACCGTGCCGCCCCCGCCCCCGAGCGGGCCGGACTCCCGACCCGACCAGGTGCCTGCGCTGACCGTCCCATTCGTCAACCGCACGAAGGAACTACAGGAACTCGGGTTAGCCGACGCTGGCCAGGACGGGCAGGCGGGCGCTGCTTCCGGAGTGCGGCTGGAAGTACTCTCCGGCATGCGCGGTATCGGCAAGACCTCCCTGGCCTGCCGGTACGCGGACGCGGCGCGGGACCGTTTTCCGGACGGGCAGATCTTCATCGACTTCGCCGCACTGCGCGGCAGCCGGACGGGCGGCGACGTCTCCACCGCCCTGGCCAGTGCGCTGTCCGCCCTGGGAGTGGCCGACAGCTACATCCCCGAGTCCCTGGAGGACCGGGTGGCCCTCTTCCGTACCCGGTCCGCCGGACGCCGGCTGCTGATCCTGCTGGACGACGTGGACCAGCCCGCCCAGGTCAGATCACTGGTGCCCAAGGGGCGCGGGAGCACTGTGCTGGTCACCAGCAACAGCGGACTGGGTGAACTGACCCTGGACGGAGCCAGGCCGCTACCCCTGAAACCGCTGGACGACGAGGCCGGCCTCCTGCTGCTGGCCGACCGGTGCGGGAGGCAGGCGGTCGAGGCCGAGCGGCCGGCGGCCCAGCGGCTCGTCGAGATCTGCGCCGGTCTGCCGAAGGCCCTGCACCTGGTCGCCGCGAGGCTGCTGCTGGCCCGGGGACGGCTGTCCATGGCCCGACTCGTCGAGGAACTGGCCGACGAAAACCGCCGCCTGCGAGGACTGTCGCTGCGAGGAGAGCACTCGATGTCCGCCATTCTCGACCTCAGCTACCGCGAACTCCCCTCCGATGCCGCCCGTTTGTACCGGATCCTGGGATGGCTGCCCGGCCGCACCTTCGACGCGGGCACGGCCGCTGCCGCCGCGAGCCTGGACCTCGCGACCGCCGAGCCGGTGCTGGGCCTCCTGGAGGAGGCGAGCCTGCTCGACGCCACGGCGGACGGCCGGTACCGCTTCCACGATCTCGTGCGGCTGCACGCGCGAGAACACGCCGCCGAAGAAGAACCGGCCTCCACCCAGCGAGCCGTGGTCGCGCGAGTCACCGGGCACTACCTCGCCCTCACCGCCTTCGCCGACCGGGCGGTACGCCAGGACCGGCTACGCATCGGGGAACTCGCCGACCTGGTGGGCGAGGCCCCCGATCCCTTCGCCGCCGAGGGCGGACCGGACCCGCTGGCCTGGCTGGACGCCGAGCGCGCCAACATCCTGGCCGTGCTCCGGGAAGCCTCCCGCCTCGGTCTCCACCAGCAGGTGTGGCCGCTGGCGGAGGGGTTCACCGCCCTGTTCCTGCACCGCCGCTACGTCAGGGAGTGGAAGGAATCGCTGGAGTTGGGCGCCACCTCGGCCGCCGAGGCCGTCGTCCCGGCGGCGGAGGCGCGGCTGCGCAGCCTGCTCTCGCGCCCCCTGATGGACCTCGGAGACCACGACCGGGCGCACGGTGAACTGGAGGCGGCCGTCGCCTGCGCGGAGGTGTCGGGGCACACCGCCCTCTCCGCCTCGGTGTACGAGTTCTTCGGACGCTACTGGGACCGCTGCGATCCCTCCCGGGCCATGGCCGCCTACCGGCGTTCCATCGAGCTCAACATCGAGGCGGGGGAGTGGCGCGGAGTGGCCATCGCCACCTACTTCCTGGGATGCGCGCAGGATGCCGCCGGGCACCACCGCCAGGCCCTTGAGACCCTGGGCAGAGCAGAACAGGCGCTGCTGGAGCGCGGTGACGAACGTATGGCGGCCAGGGTGCTGGCCGCCATCGGTGCCGTCCACGAGCAACTGGGCGACACCGGGAAAGCCGTGGAAATCCTCGACGGCGCGGCCCGAGCGCTCCGTGCGCAGCGCGCCAGCCACTACGAAGCACAGACCCTGGTGCGCCTCGCCGATCTTCTCGAACGGACCGGCGGTGCACCGGACGCCCAACGTACCCACCTGGCCCGCGCCGTCGAGATCCACGAGCAGGGCGGCAGCCCGGAGGCCGAGGGGCTGCGGGCACGGCTGCAACGCGTCTCCCGCCCGGAGGACACGGACGTTACGGGCGGCGAGGGTGGCGCCACCGGGCAGGGGTGAGGCCGAGGCGGGCGGTCTCGCCAGTCAGGGCCGCAGCGGTCAGGGCCGCAGGCCGTTGGGCGGGAGATGCCGCACCCGGATTTCGGCTTCCTCCGAACGCAGTTCGCCGACCCGAAGCGTCACGAAGACGTCAGCCATCGGCAGACCGGCTCGGAGGCAGGCGTAGACGAGGGCGGCCGGCAGGCCCGGATCGACGGCCGGGCCGCTGACCGCGACCTCCACGATCCGCCCGTCCCGCATCCCCACCAGACAGTCGCCCCCGCTCAGCGCCACAGCGGCGAGCCGGCTGCCGGGCAGGCGGTTCAACGTGTCCCGGATCCAGCTCAGCGCGGCCACCGCGCTCTGGGCCGGGCGGCTGCGGAGAACCACCGAAGCGCTCTCGGTCAGCCGGTGGTCCTCTTCTTCTTCGTCGCAGGCCAGGTGCACATACGCCGCGGTGTCCTGCTCGCCGTCCCCGCCGGGGTCCACGGCAGCCGGGTGGCGCCGTACGGTGACGACCGTTCCTCCTGGCTCGCGGGAGGCGGTGGTGACCACCGTCCACGAGGCGGTGGCGATGACCGGTGGCTCCGGGTGAGGCAGCCTCAGCGGAAGCGGTGGGGAGGAACCCGGCTCGTCCAGCCTGAGCAACTGGTAGAGGGCGGTGCGCAGCCGGGCCAGCGCACCCCCTGGTTCGGCGAAGGCGAGTTCGGCCACCTCCCGGTAGCGCCCGGGGGTGTGACTCCGAAGCGCGGTGTCGATCTGCCGGCATGGATCCTGCCGGGTGTCGAGGCGTGGCGCGGCCTCTCCCAGGCGGGCCACGGCAGTACCGGGCACCGCGTCCTCGCCGAAGGCGGCGAGCAGCACGGGCTTGCCCAGCGCGGCGCCGTAGAGCGTGACCGAACCGTGGTCGCCCACGACCACGTCGGCCGCCACCAGCGCCGACCGCCAGGCATGGACGGCCGGTATCAGCAGCAGCCCCGCCTCCAGAGCGGGAGCCAGGAGAGTGCGGATCTGCCAGGAGCCGTGCGCCGCCCAGACGTTGGGGTGGACGATCGCGGCCAGCCGGTACTCGTCGTACGGAAGGGCGGCTGCTAACCGGGCCGGCAGTTCCGGGTGCCGGCCGAGTAGGGAGGTGGGCCCCCAGGTGGAGCTGAGCACCACCAGACGCCGCCCCTCTGCGGCACCCAGGGCCCGCCCGTAGGACGGCGCACTGGGGAGGCTGACCCGCAGTTCGTCGAAGCAGGGATCGCCGATGAGCAGGGTCCGGCCGGTGGCCTTCGGGTGCGTGGCGAGCAACTGCTCTTCCTGGCTGGGGTGTGAGACGGCCAGCCAGGCCCGGCCCGACTCCAGCAGTGGCTCGGGCACGATTCCGGAGACCCTGGTCCGCTCGGCCCGGGAGTCCGGTACCAGCTTCTGGAAACCGATGCCGTGCGGCAGGACGAGCACCGGGCACTCCCCCTCCGGCACAGCTATGTTCTCGCTGGCGGTGAGGATGAGGTCAGGGGTGATGTCAGCCAGCTGCGACCAGGGCATGACCCGGCAGCCGGCGTCACGGAGGAGGTCGTGGACTCCGTCGCTGAAGGCCGAGGTGGGGTCGTATGCGAAGACCACGGTGATGCGGTCGTCACCGCGCAGCAGCGCCGGCAGACACTCCAGGACACGCACGGTGGAAGTGACCGTTCGGGCGGCCACCACCAGGGTCCGCACACCGGGGAAGGTGCTCCAGCGGTGCGCGTCATGCCCTACGGGGACCCGGAGATGCCCCATCCCATTACCAGAGTTCACGGGCGCCCCGCACGGCAACCAGAGGTCCTACCGCCTGCCGGGGCTTCCGGCTTCCGGCTTCCGGCTTCCGGCTTCCGGCTTCCGGCTTCCGGCTTCCGGCTTCCGGCTTCCGGCTTCCGGCTTCCGGCTTCCGGCTTCCGGCTTCCGGCTTCCGGCTTCCGGCTTCCGGCGAGGATTTCGTTAGCGCATTTCAACCCGCGACGCAACCCTTCTGCCGGCGTTGCCAGTTCAGCCTCGAATACGACGGATACACCGTACCGGGGGAGGGTGACCGCCAGCTGGTCCGATCCGGGATCCGTACATGCTCTCCAGACCACGCCGTACCACCTCGGCACGGGCCGACTGCCACCGTGTCCGGACGTCCATTCACCTGGACGCCTCCGCACCGTCGCCCAAGCCGCCGAAGCACCGTCAGAATCACCGCGCTCGGTTTGGTCCCCCTATGGCAAGATGCCATCTCATTTCTACTTCAACTGCTGAGGACCCAGGTGTCTGCTGTCCGTCTCCCCACCCCGATAGCCACGGCCGCGTTGGCCGTGTCAGGCCTTCTGCTCGCTGGGACGGTGTCCTGCTCTGCGGAGCCCGGCCCCGCGGCCGCTCAGAGCCGGGCCACGCCAGAGGCCTCCGCCACCGCGGCGGAGGTGTTCGATCCGATGGTTGCGCTGGAGCGGGCCGACAAGTCGCCGTACTCGGCGGACCTGCTTGTGAAGACCGAGGTGGGCGGGGTCGGCAACATGCGCATGTCCGGCCGCGTCAATCTCAACACCGAGTTCACCGGTCGCCTGGAGCTGCGTACCGGTGAGAACACCCCGCCCGAGCAGGCCATGCGGATGGAGATGGTGGTGACCTCCGACGGCCGGTTCGGTCGGGATCTGGATGCGGAGGGCGGCTGGCAACGGCTCCCCAAGTCCGAGACGAACGTCATCACCGACTACGCCGAGTACGCGAAACTGCTGCTGGGCCTCGGCCGCTCGGCGCGCAAGGGTGTCGAGGAACGGGGCGGGGTGACCGCCTACCGTCTCTCGGGGCGCCTCAGGGCCGATCAGATCCGTGCCATCGACCCGAGCGTCCACAACTCGATGCGTACCTCGGGCGTCTCTTCCTTCAAGTGTGACCAGTGGATCGACGAGAACGGGCGCACCGTGCGGTTCGAGCAGTGGATTGACTTCGGCGGCACCGAGGGGCACAACATCGCCACCTTCGCTGATTTCGGTCCCGCCGAGAAGTTCGGGAACCCGATGTAGGAGGGGCCGCAACTCGCATGAGGACGAGTGACCTGTACTTTCCCGGGACGCGCTGCCGACAGGCGCTGAGTGCTGTGCGGAGAAGGAGACTTCGACCCATGATGATGAATCGCCGTGGGCGTCGAGCCCCTTAGCTTCTCCGGTGCGCCTCGATGAGAAAGCGCTGCGAGTGCGCCACGAACGGACCATGGCGCTCGATGAAGGAATGGAGTTCCGCCAGGCGGCCACGGTAGGCGTCCACTGTGAAACCGGGAACGATCCAGATCACCTTGCGCAGAAAGTGGACCACCGCCGCGATGTCGTGGAACTCCATCCGGAGAGCTTCCTGACGCACATCGACGACATCCAAGCCCGCCTCCTCGGCAGCGGCGATCGCCGCGAACGTGCTGCTGCCGGAGTAGGTGGTGGCCGCCGACGGTAGGCGGGCTCCCGTCGGCTGAGGCCCCATCATGAACTCGGTGAGTTCCCGCACCGAGCCCGCACCCACGTGTTGGGCCAGGTACACGCCGCCCGTGCGCAGCACTCGTCGTACCTCGTCCCAGCGGGTCACCACGGGATGCCGGCTGACCACCAGGTCGAACGACTGCTCGGCGAAGGGCAGGTCGGACGCGTCCTCGGCTTCCACGACGGTCGCGCCGAACTTCGCCAGCGTCCGGCGGGCGATCGCGATGTTCGGGGCCCAGGACTCCGTCGCCGCCAGTACCGGCGGAGCGACCGGGACCGAGGCGAGCACCTCGCCGCCACCCGTCTGGATATCGAGGCCGGCCGTAGCTCTCGCCATCCGCTCGGCAAGCAGCCTGGCATAGCCCCAGGACGGCCTCTGCTCGCTGGCGCGACCTGCGAACCAGGAGAAGTCCCACCCCGCGGTGGGGACTGCTTGGCCTTCCGCAACGAGCTGCTCGAACGCACCCATGACAGCAAAGGTGGCAGGCGGACGTGCGGCGTGCATCCGGGTTTCGAGGGCTCACATCCGGCGCGAATCACCTCGCGATTCCCGTGCGACCTTCCGACCACTGAGACCGTGTGCCGACAGGGGAAGATGCGCCATCAGGGATCAGCGGACCCGCACGAAGCGGGCGCGTGCCATATGCGGCCCGTCGGCCGCCTGTACGGCTGAAAAGCCGGGTGGCCCCCGTACACTGCCTGGTATGGCATGCCGTATCAGTGAGCTGGTAATCGATGTCGCCGATCCCGAGCAACTCGCCGCATTCTGGAGCGAGGTCCTCGGCTACGTCGAACTCGACCGGGAGGAAGACGGCAGCATCGAGATCGGCCCGCCCGACGCCGGCTTCGGTGGCCCGCAGCCCACCCTCGTCCTCAGCCCCAGCAGCGCCCCGCGGACCGGGAAGCTCCGACTGCACATCGACGTCAACGCCACCGACCGCGACCAGGACGCCGAGCTGGAGCGGCTGCTCGCTCTCGGCGCCAGGCCCGTCGACGTCGGCCAGACCGGCGGTGAGAGCTGGCATGTGCTGGCCGACCCTGAAGGCAACGAGTTCTGCCTGCTGCACACCCGGCTCCAGCCCCTGTGAGCCAGGAGTTCGTCACCGGGCGGGTGCATGTTCCCGCTTCGGAGCTGGCGACCTATGACCCGGCGGGCCGTACGGTCGTCCGCGGTGTCTCACCAGGCACCCCCAGCTCCTGCACCTCTGCGTAGGGGAGGGCCGTGAGGTCCGTCGGCAGGCCGTCGCGCACGGCGGTCGCGGCGGTCACGGCCGCCGTCAGAGCCCTGCGGTAGAGCAGCGAGCCCAGGCTGACCCTGCGCACGCCCAGCCCGGCGAGGTCGGGGAGGCTCGGTCCGCTGGGCGAGTACAGGATGTTCAGCGGGACGGTGATGCTCGCCGTCAGGGTGGCGATCCCGTCCGGGGCCGACAGCCCCGGCACGAACACGCCGTCCGCACCGGCCTGTTCGTACACCGCGAGGCGCGTCATGGTCTCTTCCTTCTGGCGTCCGAGCCAGTAGGTGTCGGTCCGGGCGTTCACGAACAGCGCGGGCACGGCGGTCTTGATACGGCGGCGATCTTCGCGGCGTGCAGCTCCACGGGGGCGAGGGTGCCGTCGGGGCGACCGTCTTCCAGGTTGATTCCCGCGGCGCCCGCCTCGTGCAGCCTGCTCGCCAGCTCGGCTACTTCCTCCGGGTCATCGCTGAAGCCGCTCTCGGCGTCGACGGTGAACAGGAAGGAGCCCCGTCCGAGCCGGCGGGCCAGGGCCAAGGTCTCTTCGACGGTCGCCGCCGCGCCGTCGGGCAGCCCGGCGGCCGCAGCCACGCCGAGGCTCGTGGTGCCGACCGCCTGGAAGCCCCGCACCGCGAGGACGGCCGCGGTGGCGTAGTCCCATGCGTTGGGCAGCAGCAGCGGGGTGGCCTGGTGGTGCAGGCGGGCGAAGGCGGTCAGCGGGCGTTGGAGCAGACCGTCTGCGAGAGCGAGGGCGTGGGCCCGTCCGGGGCAGGCCCGCGGCGATGCCCCGAAGGTGAGGGGCTCGGGGTGCACGCGGTTGGCGGTCGCGAGATCCAGAAGCACTACATCGCCCTCAGCGATCTCTCGACCGGCGACCTGAGTGGTACGGGCGGCGACCCGGCGCATGGTCGGTACCGGCGGAACTTCCCGGAGCACCCGGGCCAGCGGTACGTCGTCGTCCGCCGCGGCCTCCACCAGTGCGGCCGTCGCCGCGCAGGCCTGTACCAGCAGCCCGATGCGGTTGGCGGCAGCCTCCAGTGCGGCTTCGTCCGCCGGCTCCGGCATCAGCTGCGCCACCAGCCGGGCCACCGCCTCGTCCGCGGCCGGGTCCGTACCCCCGAAGTAGGCACCGGCCACCACCGTCACGGCCTCGGCAACCGCCTCGGGCTCCGGCATCCCCAGCGCCTCGGCGAGGGCACGCACCACCCGTACCCGGACCTCCCCTTCTCGCGCCGCCGCTGCCGCCCGCCTCAGTGTGGCGGGCTCCAGCCGGGCCAGTTCGGCCTCCACCAGAGCCCGCCGCCGCCGGTGCGGCTCACCGGAGCTGAACCGGGCCACGGTGGCACACAACCACGCGACGCTCGCCCCGGCCGGACCGGCGTTCGCCGCGGGCAGTTCCGGTACGAGCGCCGGATCGGCAAGCGCCGCCCGGATGTCCGCGTGATGGTCGAATTCATGCGTCGTGGGAGCCATGGCCCTGACGCTAGGCCAGGGAGGGTTCGGTGAAGGCCGAACCGTCGTTGCAGCGACCTCCTCACCGATTGGAACTGTCGAACACAGCGGCCCCCCATTTGCGCGCCGCCATACCCGACGGAGTTACCCGCAACCGAGTCGTTCAGCTACACCGCTGCACGATCATTATGCTCAAACCGCCACGAATTGCTTCAGCGGCAGTGGGGAGCTCAGGCCAGCGCCATCACACCCCCGGTCCGCCCCGAACATGACGCGGAGGCTCTCATATGGCGAGGTATGACTACGCGTGCGGGCAGTGCGGCGTGTTCGAAGTCGTCCGCCCGATCAACGCCCCGGTACACGAGCCGACCTGCGTCACATGCGGCGGAGCGGCGACACGTGTGTACGCCCCGCCCGCCATCACCTCGCCCCACTCCGCCCTGCGACGGGCGCGCGACGCTGCCGAGGCCAGCGCGCACGAGCCGACGGTGGTGCACCGCATGCCCGCACCACCTCGTCGTCATGCCCATCAGCCGAATCCACTGCACGCACGCCTCCCGAGGCCGTGACCACAGGCAAGGAACGACAGATGCCCGAAGTGCTCTTCAGCGTCGACCAGTCCCGGTCGTTCTACGACCAGGCAGTCCCGCCGCACAACCGCTGGCACCCCGACATCCCACCGGTGGCGACCGTTCGGCCCGGCGCCGAGTTCCGCCTCGAATGCCGGGAGTGGTTCGACGGGGCGGTTCACAACGACGACTCCGCCAACGACATCCGCGACGTCGATATCTCGACGGTCCATCCCCTCAGCGGACCGATCGCCGTGGAGGGTGCGCAGCCCGGTGACCTGCTGGTGGTCGACATCCTCGACATCGGTCCCGTCCCGCAGGAGACCGGGCCGGTCGCCGGCCAAGGATGGGGCTACACGGGCATCTTCGCCAAGTCCAACGGCGGCGGTTTCCTCACCGAGCACTTCCCGGACGCCTACAAGGCGATCTGGGACTTCCACGGGCAGATCGCGACCTCCCGCCACCTGCCCGGTGTGCGCTTCACCGGCATCACCCACCCAGGCATCATCGGCACCGCCCCGTCACACGACCTGCTCGGTCGGTGGAACGCCCGGGAGGCCGAGCTCATCGCGACCGACCCCAACCGAGTGCCCCCGCTCGCGTTGCCACCGGAGCCGCAACGGGCGCTCCTCGGCTCGCTGGAAGGCGACGCGTTCGAGCGCGCTGCGGGTGAGGCGGCACGAACCGCGCCGCCACGCGAGAACGGCGGCAACCAGGACATCAAGAACCTCACCCGTGGCGCCCGGATCTTCCTGCCGGTGTATGTCGAGGGCGGCAAACTGTCCGTCGGTGACCTGCACTTCAGCCAGGGCGACGGCGAGATCACCTTCTGCGGCGCCATCGAGATGGGCGGCTACCTGGATCTCGGCGTCGACCTCATCAAGGGCGGCATGCAGACCTACGGGGTGACGACGAACCCCGTGTTCTACCCCGGCAACGTCGAGCCGCGCTACAGCGAGTTCCTCACCTTCGTCGGCATCTCCGTCGACGAGGACGGCCGCCAGCGCTACCTCGACTCACAGGTCGCCTACCGGCGGGCCTGCCTGAACGCGATCGAGTACCTGACCAAGTTCGGCTACTCGCCTGAGCAGGCCTACCTGCTCCTCGGAGCCGCCCCGATCGAAGGCCGCTTCAGCGGCGTGGTCGACATCCCAAACTCCTGCGCCACGCTCTATCTGCCCACCGCCATCTTCGACTTCGACATCCGACCGTCCGGCGACGGGCCACAGCACGCCGATCGGGGAAGTTGCGCCCGCACAAGTTAGCCCGTCCTTCCGGAAACCGGCATCCAAAGCGCACCCGAAGCAGCGGAACCCAGCTGCTTCGGGTGCGCTTTGGTAGACAGCCGACGAGTGATCACACCAGTTCACCCGCAGGTTGGATAAATATCAACGAGGCGTCAGCAACCCTGCTACGGCCAAGGTCGCGGCCAGCAAGAGAGGGATATCCGCTGACCAGCACCGCCGAAAGGTGTTGTTCAACTGCTGTTCCGCCTTTCCGCGATCTTCGTGAGCGACCGATAACATCTGTTGGGCCTCTGCTACTGCACGTTCGGTGGTCTTGAAATACGCGTCAACGACCGACCCGCCGAATCCAAAGGCCTGGACGCTTGTTCCCTGTCGGGTTTCAATTGCCAATCCCCCACCAGATGTCATGCGTACGTCGTGTATGGATTCATGCGGGAGCTGGTAGGAACAGATGGGGTTCTCTACCAGAATTGAATCGGGGAGTAGCACCATCCGGCAGCTGCCGATTCTGCGCACGAGTGTAGTGAGTGCCGCGATCGTGGCTCCGATAAGAAGTGCATCGCGATGGTTCTCATGCGCTAAGGCTGCCAATAGAGTAAGAAAATATAGAATCCAGAGAAAAGTGATCGCACTCCAACTCATGATGGGCCACGAACGGCGTCGTAGCACCCGCCCTTTCTTCTGAGTCGGCATGTCAGTCTACTTCTGAGTTAGCAGGACGTTCCCGAGACGCTGGCGCTGCCAGCTCCGTAAAAGCCCGTGACAATTGAGTATTTGCGTCGATAGTCAAGTTGTCCTACCTGGATCGACGTTTGCGGCCGTGTGAAGGGTGATCAACATAAGGTTCCCTCACGGTAGTTGATGACGGATAGCCGGACAGTGACCAGCTGGGCCGTGCCTGTGGAATCCAGTGGTCCAGTACCTCGTCCCAGAGGTCGCGTTGCACCTCTTCGCGGATGTCGGGTGTCAGGAGGTGTGAGCCCCAGAAGACTTGTCCATCGATCTCCGCTACCGCCAGTATGTCGTGCCTGTAGGGGCGCTTGCGCTGTTTCCGCAGTGTGGGGCTGTCATGCCCTCTCATTCTTCTCACCAGCACCAGTCCGGTGGGTAGGGGTAGGGCAGCGAAGGGGGCCCGAGTCCCGGCGGGGCACTGCCGCAGCATTGCTCGGTCTCCATGCTGCGGAAACAGAATTCTAGGCCAACTGCCGGTCGAAGAAACTGATTATCTTCGGCCCGTCTTCGTGGATCTCTACGGCCTCTCGGCGTTGCATGACTACCTTGGAATCAGAGCATTCTTGATAGCCCTGCTGCAACGCCGAACGAGCCAACTAGCACGCTCATTGCCCCTACGACTCTGACCGTACCAACAGTCGTCGTTCCGACGTTCAATCCACCCGAATAATATTCTAAGATTCGGTTCGCGAGATTCCAGAAATTCCCGGAAACGCAAACGCCGAAGCAGATAGAGCAGAGCCCAACAATGATCTGAAACACAGAACCCCCTAATTGTGCGAAGATTATTCAAGGAAGGTTGAATTTGCCGCTTTTCATGTAATTTGGACTGCCGTCAATGTCGATTATAGTCGCCTTCTTCTTATGGGTAGACGGGCCGAGGGGCCATCGAAATTATCGGGACAAACGGCTGGCTGTCTCGGCTGTTACTGGATAGGTGGGCGCAACCATGAAGAGCACACCCAGCGCCTTTATGATGCACGCAGTCTGCCACCCCCCGTCCTTAATGAAGAACGTTGCCAGGCCCTTATAGTCAACGAGCAAGGAGAGCCCAATAAGGAAGAATGGAACGGCTACTGCCGTAGCGATGAGAATGCTCATTGCAGATATGCAGCTGTCCCGACGCCGTGAGTGACGAGGCAGCCTCCTCCATTCAAGACCGACCAATTTTGCGGCTCTTGGTTGGGCCTTCCCCTCCTGGACGGTGCGAGTAACTCGGCCCACCGCTCCCGGCTGCGGAATGGAAGATGGCGGAGTGGGCGGGACTGCGCAAATCAGCTCGGCCGTGCCTGTGGTACCCAGTAGTCCAGAACCTCGTTCCAGAATTTGCGTTGTACCTCTTCGTGGATTTCGGGTGACAGGAGGTGTGAGCCCCAGAAATTTTCGCCGTCAATCTCCGCAACTGCCAATATTCCGTGTATTTTGGAGCGCTCGCTCTGTGGCGCGGGGCCGTTATGCCATCTCACTTGTGCCTGTCCTGTGGGCGGGGGCAAGGCAGCGAAGGGGTCCTTACTCTCGGTAGGGCACTGCCGCAGCACATAGCGGGGCTGCGCTGTGGGCCCGGCATCCGGATCGAACAGTACCAACCAGCCGCTGCCGTCGACGTACAGCGAGATGTAGGAGAAGGGCTGGCCGCCAGGCTGGTCAGCAAGGCGCAACACTTCTTGCAGGGCCCCTCTGTACTTCCAGGTACCCCAGGTGAATACTCCCGTAGCGAAAAGAGATAGCACCGCGAGCCCCGACAAGGTCGTGGCTCCGTGCTCCCGGAAAACAGACACATTGAGCAGCGCGAGAAGGGTGGCGAACGCGGCCAGGTTGGCCAGTGCCCTGGGTAGGGGGAACAGCCACCGTAGGCCTGGGTACCACCACCAGGCCCGCCGCCTGCTGCTTGGGGTTATCACTGACCGTCGCTGACCGTACTGCGCTCGCGCTGCTGCGGCGAGGTTGGCATAGTGGACGGCTGGTCGTCCAGGCGCGATGAGTCGGGGATCGCCCTCCAGCATCAAACCGAGGTCATCCAACGGGAAGTCATCGCCGACCTGGTCGGGCACTCCTTCCGCTCGCTCCTGCATGGGGTGCGCCTGGTCGAGCTGGTTCCGACGGGCCCGTGCACGCTCCATGATCTCGGCCGCCCAACGTCTGGAAAAGCGCGAGGAACGAACACGCCCGCCCACCCCCTCCAAAACCAGTGAGCGCACCCCCGGCCCGTTGTTGAGTATCACCCGCCCCCAGTGGTCGGAGCCGTCTATGCCCACCACCTCTTCGAGGGGGATAGGGCGGTGGGCGCGGAGGTTCTTGACCACGAGGTGTTCGTCGGTGACTTCGAGCCGGGCTGTGAGCATCGCGAGTGAGAACAGACCGATCGGCGCGCCAATCGGCACCCACAACACCAGCTGCAACCAACCCTCCCCGCCGGTCAACCCGTTCCAGATCCAGTACCCGGTGGCCAAGAAGTAAAGCGCCGTCCACACCACCAGAGTCGGCCAAAACACCCATCGGTAGGGATGCTTCCAGCTCAGTGTCTCCCGCTGCCCTGCAGACTTCATAACCTTGTTACTCCCTGTCGTAGCCACATCCGTCGAAGTCTCTGCCGAGCCCGACCCGAGACCAGACTTGGCTACACCTTGGCTATTCCCTCCCCGAGACGGCACGGTTCACGGGCAATATGGGAGGTCGATCCCACAGGCTGGCACAGTAGTAGCCAGGCTGACGCCAGCCATCGCTCCACGATACGCGGGCGTGGGGACAGCCCGGTGGCGCCCCTTGCCGACCGCATGCCGTGCCCCCCGCACGAGCGTCCGTACCCCGTGGTTATTGAGGTATTGGGTGACAGGTTTGCTGAAGGCTGCGCCTGCTTTTCCGCCCAGAGTGGCGAAGCCGGCGTTCCACAACAGTGCATTGCCTCCGTAAACCCAGCCCTCGTTGTAAACGTCCTCACCGAACTTCGTGCCGATCACAGCCACGGTCAGCGGGATGCACAATGCAGCAGCAGCTCCACCAGAAGCCACAGCCCCCACCGCACAGGTGCCGAGTACTAGCACATCTGCCCAGTTCCGCCAGTCTGAGGCCCAGTCCTTTACTCCAACTTTCGTGTTGTGCCAGGCATCTCCCCAGTTGCCTTTCTTGATGTTGCCAAGGATGCCGTCTTGCTTGCGGCGTTCTGCGTCGCGTTTGGCTGCCTGGGCCTGGGCCTGGGCTCGGGCTGCAGCGGACTGCCGCTCTCTGGCCTTGGCGTAGCCGTCGTCGATGAGGTAGTGGGCTGGGTTGGCGCGGTAGGCGGCGTATTTCTTCTGGGATGCCTTGTCCTTGAGTGGGGTCTGGGTCCAGACCCATTTGCCGTTTTTGTAGACGTAGCCGGCGGTCATGCCGCGGTCGCGGGCCCAGGCGTCGTCGTTGACGGATGCTTCCGCTGACGAAGCCGCGGGTGCCGGGGATGGTCTCGGACTGCTCGGAGCGGAGCTGCCCGAAGGGGAGTTGTTTGCGGCGGGTGATGGTGAGGGTGGTCATGGCGACAGCGGCCATGGAAGTGCCCTGGTGGTCAGGGAGGAGGAAGGAGAAGCCCTCGCTTGTACGGACAGCGATGGGGACTGCTGCATGATCGGGTGACAGCGGATTTATGCAGCCAGGGCTGCGGGTGGGGTCATGATGGTCTCGTACTCGATCCTTTTGGCGGTTGATCACGGGCATTCGAGGCGTCTCACCCCAACAGGATAGCGGCGCCCGCGGCGATTGGGAACGGAGCCATGGCGATATCCATCCAGGCCCAGTCAATGCTCCGCTTGACCGACAATTGATTCTGGTTTTTTCGCCTGCGGAGACTGGCGGCTTGGCAAATCTCACTCGCTGCTGCCTCCACCGTCCGGCCGCGGTCGATGAGCGAGCTGGAGAAAGCGAAGACCGGGATCTCCTGGCCCCCCGAAACTTTGATAGAGAGGCCTTGATCGGTCTCTACGCCGCGGAAAGCAGAGTTCGGGACCCAGTATCGGTCGAAGAGTCCGATTATCTTCAGTCCGTCCTTGTGGATCTCTACGCGCGGTCGCCCCACGGCGCGCCAGACAATCCTCATGCCGAAAGGCATCATGCACCAGAGTCCTATCGTGTCCACCGTGGAATTCTTCGATGCTGCGGCCGGAAGAACTATGACGGCAAAGATGGCAATTCCCGCGACGGCGATACTTCCGAGGAATAGTCCGCTGGAGCGTTGAAGAACAGAAACGCCGTGTCGGGTACGAAGGACTTTCATGAATCTCCTTACGGGCACACCGGCGCGCTCATGCCGCCGGCACCACAGGTTTCGTATGTCACGCCTGCGTTCATGGCCATATTGCGGCCAGTGAGCCTTTTCCAACCTCATGTCGGTGCTGGTCAACGACCTGCTGACGCCTGGACGCACCAGTCTGCAGCGAGTTCATGACCAGCGAATCCGCAATCGGCCACGGGGATGCTCCGCTGAGCGTGGTCAGCGGCGCTGACGGCCAGGTTGGAAAAGGCTCACGGTCATGTCGGCTTGTGTTTCCGCTGTGATCCGCCGCTTTGGTGCGATGCGTGGTCCAGCCTTGCGGTCCCTGCTGACTCGGTGGTGTATCCCTTACCGGTGGCAGTGTTCGGGCGAGCCAATCGAGATTCAGCAGGGCGACGGGGCGACGGGGCGGCTGGGGCCACGCCCGTGATTACGGCAGGGGTTCGTGCCCAGCGAGGTGGAGCCTGACGCGGCATTCGTCTTCTGCTTCGGCGATCACCTGTTGCCCCAGTAGGTGGTGAGGCGGTGCGCGACGGTGACCAGGCGGCGGCGGTCTTCCGGGGTGTACGCGGGGAAGCTTGCCCAGCCTCGGTCGCGATCAAGTTTCCGAGTTCGCTGAACAGCACGGCCTGGAAGCGTTGCTCTTCCTCGTCGGTGAGTGGTGTGGGTGTGGTGGTGCCCTCCGCAGGCAGCGCCCGGACGTTGTAGAGGTCTCGTATCACACGCGGCTCGCGATCTGCTGAGGTCAGTTCCGAGAGCTTACTGGCTTGCCAGACGGCCAGTGGCTGACGCCGTTACAAGTCCTCTGGCCTGACTTGCAGGAGGCAGTGCGTGCGTCCCCGTGCGCCCACCACTTGGGTGGGACGGCCGCCCCCGGGGCTTGCCGCCACGTTCCCGCGCCGCCGACAGAGGGAGCCACCCCGCGCCGGAGGCGGCGGGGGTGGCTCGGGCTGCGGTGCGTCAGTCCTCGGTGGTGGCGTAGGAGACGAAGGTGGCCCAGGAGGCGGGGGAGAGGGTGAGCCGGGGGCTCTGCTCGATCTTGGAGTCGCGGACCAGGATCGCCTCGCGCGTGTTCGCCACCTCGACGCAGCTGTCGCCGGAGCCGCTGCTGTAGCTGCTCTTGAACCAGGCCGGTTCAGTGGTGTTCATGTCGATCCTCGCATCCGCCGCAACAGGCTCAGGGAGTCTTCCAGGGTAAGGGCCTGGGACCGCATCCTGGCATACCGCATCTGGAGGGTGCTGACGACTTTGGGGTCGGAGAGGAACTGGCCGCTCTCCTGGCCTTCGCAGTACCCCAACCACCGGTGATCCGGGGTCTCCAGCAGCTGCATCGGGCCGTGCAGGCCGGCGTGGTCCTCCCGGATCTGCGGCATGATCTGGATCTCGACGTTCCGCAGCTCCGCGATCCGCAGCACATGATCGACCAGCTCTCTCGTCACGGCCATCCCGCCGGTCCGCCGGAGGAAGAGGTGCTCCTCCAGGATGAAGCTGTACGCGGTGTTCGGCCGCTCCCGCAGCAACCGCTGCCGCTCCAGCCGGGCCGTCAGCTGAGCGCTGATCTGTTCGTCGCCCAACGGCGGCAACTGGTTGACGAAGAGCGTCCGCGCGTACGCCTCGGTCTGCAGCAGCCCGGGGATCAGCCGGCACTCGTAGGTGTGCAGGGCCACCGCCTCCGCCTCCAGCTTCGCCCACTGCCGGAACCAACTCGCCAGGCCGGGACGGCGGGAGAGGTGCCGGGCCGCGCCCCGCAGGGTGCCGAATGAGTCCAGCACCTCCTCCGCCCGCTCCACGAAGTCCTGCGGTGGGAAACGCCGCCCCTGCTCGATCGAGGCGACCGTGGGCAGCGAGTACCGCACGAGCGGTGCGAACTGCTCCTGGGTCAGCCGCGCCCGCCGCCTGAAGGCCTTGACCACCGCACCGAAGGCCTTCAGGCTGTCGGAGCCCTCCGGCTCCACCACGCCCACCGCGCCCACCGCGGGGGCGGCGCAGGGAACGGTGCTGCCCGGCCCCTCCGCCCCGTCCGTACTGCCAGCCATCTCCGGCCACCTCCACGCGCCCGTCGGAACCGGTCCATCGTCACTACTCGTGGCGCGCGCTGTCTACGGTTCGCACCCGTACGCTGACGCTCTGTAGGGGTTTTGGATCTGGTACGGCCGGGTGGGGCGGGAGCAGAGTGCCGTCATGGCCTTCGAGATCACCTCCGTCACGTCCGTCACCCGGCAAGGTCCGGTCACCCTCGACGCTTTCACCCAGCGGTTCAGCTCCACCCGCCGCGGCGCTCGGCTCGCCCGGCACCTGGCGGTCTGCCAGTTCGAGCGTTGGGGCATCCCGAGGGGGAGCGACCTCTCCGATGCCGCCGCGCTGATCGTGGCCGAACTGGCCGCCAACGCCGTCACCCACGGCCGGCTGCCCGGCCGAGACTTCGAGCTGGCGCTCCGCTGCGCGCCCGGTGTGCTGCTACGGATCGAGGTGTCCGACATGCGCGGCGATCGGCGTCCTCCCGCCCCCGGCAGCCTCCCCGCGCCGCTTCCCGGTGATGACGCCGGCCGCGGACTGCTGTTGGTGGAGGCGCTGGCCGACAGGTGGTCGGTGCGCGAGCGGCTGCCGGCCGGGAAGACCGTGCGCGCCGAGCTGGATCTGCCCCGACGGCCCTGAGGGTTGCCCCTGCCCCGGAGCGTGGGTACGGCGCCGTGGGCCGGAGGCCGCCACCGCGTTGGCCTCAGCGGGGCCGGGCGGTCTCCCGCGGCGGGTCGTAGCGGTTGTAGGTCGCGGCCATGCTGCCGTCCGGGTCCAGCCTGCCCAGGATGGCGTCGCTGATCGCGGTGAGCTGGGTGATCTGCTCGGGGGTCAGTGCGTCGATGACGTGCTGCCGGACGTTGGCGACGTGTCCCGGCGCCGTCTCCCGCACCTTGTCCCAGCCGGCCGGGGTCAGGTGGACGTTGGTGGCGCGGGCGTCCTCGGGGCAGGGGAGGCGTTCTGCCAGGCCCCGGTCCCCCAGCCGGCTCACTACGTGGGAGAGCCGGGGGAGGGTGGCGTTGGTCCGCAGCGCCAGCGTGGTCATCCGCAGGGTGTGCTGTGGGGTTTCCGACAGCATCGCCAGGACGTAGTACTCGAAGTGCGTCAGTCCGGCGTCCCGGCGCAGCTGGGAGTCGAGCACTCCCGGTAGCAGCTCCAGTACGGACGCCAGACGGACCCATGCCGCCAGCTCATCGTCGTCCAGCCATTCCGTGTCCATGCCGCACATCCTCACAGAAGATAGTTGTCCCTACAACTATCTTGGGGTAATGTGATGGTTGAAGCAACAACCTTTCAAGTGGCATCAGCACTCCCGGGAAAGAGGACACCATGCCGGACCGCCTACTGCGCTCGCGAGCCGATGTCGTCACCGAGGCGCCCGCCCGGTATGCCAAGCAGCTCATGGCCCACCTCGGGCGGAAGCTCGTCTTCACCAGTGACGGCGCCACCTCGACCACGACCATCGGGACGGCCACCGCCCGGATCACGGTCGGCGACGGCGTACTGACGCTGCACGCCGCCGGCCACGACGAGCCGAGCCTCAACCGAGCCCAGGACGTGCTCGGCAAGCACCTCGAACGGTTCGGCCAGCGTCAGGAACTCACCGTCACCTGGATCCGCACCACCGACACAGTCGCCGGACCGACCGACACCCAACCGCACCCTCAGGAGGAGCCCTCATGACGACCCCCTCCACCACCACCGCGGCCGCTGACGCCCGCATTCCGGCCCAGCACCCCTTCTCCGCACACCTACGCCGCGCCGCGACCGCGGAAGAAGCCGCCACTCACCAGCTGTGGACGCCCCAGGACGGACCCCTGCCCGCCCTGTACCTCAGCCACGGCGCGCCGATGCTGTTCGAGATGACCGACTGGATGACCGAGCTCCACACCTGGGCGCGTTCGCTGCCCAAGCCCAGAGCCATCCTCATCGTCTCCGCGCACTGGGAGTCCGCTCCGCTGAGCATCAGCACCAGCCAGCCGACCGAGATCGTCTACGACTTCCGCGGCTTCGACCCGATGTACTTCCAGATGCGCTACGACACCCCGGCCGCCACCGAACTCGCGCGGCAGGTAGCCGCACTGATGCCGCACAGCGAGCCGGTACACGAGCACAGCAGCCGCGGCCTGGACCACGGGGCGTGGGTGCCCTTGAAGATCATGTACCCCGACGCCGACATCCCGGTCCTCCAGCTCAGCATGCCCACCCACGACCCGGAGCGGCTCTTCGACCTCGGCCGGCGGCTGCGTGCCCTACGTCAGTCCGGAGTGCTGGTCATCGGCTCCGGTTACATGACCCACGGCCTGCCCTTCCTCGACTGGGCCAACCCCGAGAAGGTGCCCGGCTGGTCCTCCGACTTCGACGCCTGGGCAGCCGAGGCGCTCGACCGGGGCGACATCGACGAACTCGCCGACTTCCACAACCGCGCGCCCGGCATGCCCTACGCACACCCGACCGTGGAGCACTTCACACCGCTGTTCGTCACCCTCGGCGCCGCCACCGACCCGACGGCACCGCCCGCCACGACCGTCGACGGCTACGCCATCGGACTGTCCAAGCGGTCCTTCCAAGCCGCCTGACCGTGCGAGCGGAGCGGTGCGCCCCCCAGCACACCGATGAGCGAGCGCGCCGATGAGCGGGGGTGCGGACCGAACCACCGGTTGTGGTGGCCCGGGCGCGATGCCAGCGCAGCCGACAGCGGTCGCGGACGCCCTGCCCGACGAGTGGCTGCCTAAGGGTTGTCCCGTCGCGCCGGAAGCGTCAGCGGTGGCTCAGGACGTTGACCACCCGCCCGTTGGGGTCCCGGACGAAGAACCGCCGTACGCCCCACTCCTCGTCCCGCAGGGGGTGGACGATCTCCGCGCCGCTGTCCCGCATGGCCGCGTAGGCCGCCTCCACATCGTCGACCTCCACGCTCATGTCGGGGGTGACCGGAGCGGTTCTGTCGGCGGTCACCACGCTGACCTGGGCCGTCGGAGTGGCCGGCGAGGCGAGAGTGGTGATCCAACCGAGATCCATGACCTCCTCGAAGCCCAGCCGGCCGTAGAACTCACGGCTGTCCTCCACAGCCTCTGACTGGATGATGGGCATGACGCGGCGAACGGCCATCGACGACTCCTCGGAGCAACGGACAAGGAACGAGAACGGTCCAGGGGTACTACGGTCCGCCCGCTGCCGCACGCACTTTCGTGCCGCGAAGCAGGCGGACGGCGACCTGACCGGTGCACAACCGCACCCGCCCCATCACTCATCGCGTTCGGCCCTCGACCAGGTCGGGCGTGTCCGAGTCGTCCTCTCGGGGCCAACGGCCCTCGATGTGCAGCTGGACGAGCGCGGCGTGGGAGAGCGGCCTGGCGGGATCGGTGACGTCACCGTTGGTGGTGTAGTCCAGGAGCACGACATCTCGCTTGCCGCGGAGCAACTCGACCAGATCGGCTACGCGGTGTTCGAGAACCCAGCGGTAGGCCGGCAGGTAGATCCGGCGTCGGGCGGTCACGTAGGGGAGCAGCCGATCGCCGTGCAGACCGGTGCGGTGGCCCTGGACGGGGCCGAACCGACGCACCGTCCGCTTCAGCCCCTTCATGGTGGTGATCCCGAGCTTGCCCGGGTCGACATCCGCGTCCTGGAAGACCTTGAGCGCCTGCCAGATGCCCTCCACGGACTGGCTGGTCGACCCCTCGCAGTAAGGGACGGGGATACCGCCGTGCGGGTAGAACGGGCTCAGCCGCACCCACGGTTCCGGCGCCCTGGACGTCACGTCGATGAGTTCCGCGTCAGGGAAGGCGCGGGTCAGCGAAGCGATCCCGCGGCGGCGGCTGGCAACGCGGATCGACATCTGGGCTCCCTGCCTCGGTGACATGAGCGGCAAGCATCGCCGACGCCACTGACACCCGTCCCCAGAGCTGCGTCGTCCGAGGCGTCGGAGCTCTTCCAGAGCTGCTCGCGCGGAAAGGAGAAGTCCCAGGGACGGCCCTCACGGCTGTTGTCGTCGATCACCCCTCGGCGGCCGTGAAGCCGGCCGACTCCGCGAGATCCGGTCGAGAAGCGACAGGCCTGCTGTACGCAGCGATCAGCAGTACGGCGGTTGGTCGGTCAGGGAGGCCGCGACCCGCATCCACACCCCGAACTGGCGGTAGAGGCCGGGCAGAGTCCCCCGCGCCTGAACGGTCCGATGGTCCTCGACCGTGACTCCGGGGATGCCCTGGAGCACGGAGGCCACCGAGGCCGACTGCCAGCGGACGGTGAGGGCGGCCGATTCCGGAGCCTTCGGGGTAGTCCTCCGCACCACGAGAGACTCGGCAACGGCCTTCTCGACAGCCGCACGTGCCTCTTCCGCGGGGCGCAGTTCGGCGGCGAAGCGGTCGTGGGCGTACTTCACGGCTACGGTGGCGACGGAAGGATCCCAGTCCGCCATCTCCTCGCAGGCACGGTTGTCGCCGGTGAGCAGTGCCACGGGAACACCGATGGCCGCGGCGGTGGCGTGAGCGAGCCCGATCTCCCCCACCGGCCGGCCGTCCAGCCACATGTCCTCGATCTCGTGCCCCATGAAGCTGTGGCTCAGCACACCGAGCGTGCCGGCCCGGGAGTGGTACCCGACGCAGACGACGGCGTCGTAGTCGGCGGTGAGACCGTCGAGCATGCCCATGATCTTGGGTCTGCCGCGGATGAGGCGGACCGCCGGGTGCAGGGTTTCGGGCAGGAGGTTCCGCATCGGGCCGTGCGCGTCGTTCACGGTGATGCGGGTGGCACCGGCTGAGACCGCTCCTCGGGCAGCCGCGTTGACGTCCTCGGCCATCATCCGACGCCCCTGCTCGTAGTCGCGGCCGCCGGGCTGCACGTCGTCAGCGTCGACGAGCCCGGTGATGCCTTCCATGTCCGCGCTGACGTAGATCCGCACCGGTGCTCCTCCAAGCCGGGACGCGTCGGCGGCGTCAGCCGCGTCACCATGGGCTCCGATCCAGGGAACCCGGTCTCCGGGCCGTCCTGAGGTGACGGCCGGAGCCGTGCGACTGAGCCGTCCCCTCCCAGTGTCGACGTTTCACCGAGGTTGAGCCAGCCCCACTCCCCTCGGAGACCGTCCCCGCGACCGGCCCCACGACGCTCGAACCACCGCAGCCCTGAGTCGCCAGCGGCACGCCAACTCCCGTCCCCCGATTGGGTGGCTGACCGGTTGAAGACAGTCGGTGTCGTATTGCTGCCAGAACGGTTGTGAAGGACTGGTGTGCTGCGCAGCATGTCCGTCACGTCGTTCGCGACCGTGTCGGACCAGCATGGTCAGCGGACCTGATGTCCGGTTGCCGGGTGAGCCGGTGGTGCTGCCGTCGATCCAGGAACGGGGGCGCCTGACCGGGCTTACCGCTCTCCACGGCGCGCACGACGGACGGACACGAGGGGGTTCCAGGGGGACATGAGGCTTCCGACTTCCGCCGATCTGCTCTTCGGGCAGCTCAACGCGGCCGGGGCAGAGGACAGGCGCCCGTGGGGGGTGGACCATGGCTCGGCCGCGGTGGAAGTCCGGGACGGAGCCGTGCGGCTGGCCGACGTGGCCGGCGCCGCCCGGAGCCTCGCACTCGCCGTGACCGCCGAAGGGCTGGCCGAGGGCGAACGGTGCGTGGTGCGGCTGGAGGAGCCGCTGGACATCCTGGTGGCCGTGGCGGGACTGACCGCGGCCGGGGTCGTGCCGGTACTCCTCAGCCCCCGGATGGACAGCGTCACGGCGAGCGCCGCGCTGGCCCCGGTACCCGGGCCGCTGCACGCGCTGGCGTCCAAGCAGTTCGCCGGAGAACCGCTGGAGAGCGGCGGTGGACTGCGGCTGGGCTGGGAGGAGCTGGCCGCCCGCGGTGCGCCCCGGGAGGACGGCCACCTGCCCGAGCACGGCGTCGAACTCCCCGCGGACAGCCCGTACCTGGTCACCCACACCTCGGGGACGACGGGCGTGCCCAAGCTCGCCGTGCACACCCGGAGCAGTTTCTTCCAGCAGGCCGCCGTCCAGGTGCGGATGATGCGGCCGATGCGGCTGCGGGGATACCTCGCCGCCGCCATCTCGCCCGTGCACGTACGCACCCTCTCCGGGCTGCTGGGCGCGCTGCGGCTGCGGCACTCGGTGCTGATGCTCGCCTCCGAGGAACCGGCCGTCGTGGGCGAGCAGTTGGAGCGCTGGCGGCCCGCCTACCTGGAGACGCACCCGAACTCCTTCGTGACCTGGGAGGGACTGGCCGACTCCGGCGCGTTCTCCTCGGTGCGGATGTTCCTGGGCACCTTCGACGCCATGCACCCGCGGGTCACCGCGGCCCTGCTGGCCGGCTCCCGCCGCTTCCTGCCGACGTTCACCGAGGTCTACGCGCAGTCCGAACTGGGCCCCATCGCCTTCCGGGTCAGCATGCGGAAGAAGGCGGCCGAACGGCGTCGGATCGGCGCCGACCTCGCCGGCCACCGGCTGGGTGTCGCGATCCCCGGATACAGCCGGCTGCGGGTGGTCGACGACACCGGGAAGGTGCTGCCGCGCGGGACCGCCGGACGGATCCAGGTCCGCTCCCGGGGCCGCTTCGCCGGATACCTCAACTTCCCGGAGAAATTCGGCCAGAACCTCTCGCCGGACGGTTGGTGGGACTCCGGCGACTGGGGGGTGCTCGGCCGGGCCGGCGGGCTGCGGCTGCTCGACCGCCAGGTCGAGCGGATGGACGCCGTGCCCAGCGGGATCGCCCTGGAGGACGTGCTGCTGAGCCGGGTTCCGGAGCTGGTGGAAGCGGTGATCCTGGAGCAGGAGGGGGCGCTGCTGCCCGTGGTGGTGACCGGTGACGCCCGGCCGCTGCCGCAGGACCGGTGGGCGAGCGCGGTCCACGACCTCCCCCCGCTCGCGCCGCCGAGGTTCATGGGTTGGGACGACATTCCGCGGACGGCGACCGGAAAGGTACGGCGCGAGGTGCTGCTCAGCCGCCTGACGGCCTGACAACCCTTGTGCCCCGCCGGGTCGTTGGCGCTGTTCCCTCGCCCGGACGGAACTGATCCGATGGTCCAGTCAACTGATATGCGTTCAAGACGGAATGGAGACTGTTGCCCGATGGCGCAAGAGAAAGTGGTTCTGCGGGCCCAAGGGTTGCGGCGCGAATTCACCAGCGGGGACACCGTCGTGGCCGCGGTCAAGGACTGCAGCCTGGAGGTGAGCGCCGGCGAGCTCGTCGCCATCGTCGGCAAGAGCGGTAGCGGAAAGTCGACGCTGGCCAACCTGCTCTCGGGCCTGGACCGCCCGACGGCCGGCACCGTCACGCTGCTGGACCGCGACCTCGCCACGCTCGACGACGCGGAGATGGCCCGGATGCGGGCCCAGGAGATCGGGTTCGTGCTCCAGAAGGACAACCTGATCCCCTCGCTCACCATCGAGGAGAACGTCGCGGCCCCGCTGGTCATGGGGGGCCTGAAACTCTCGGTGGCGCTGGAGCAGGCCCGGGAGATGCTCGCCGAGGTGGGGCTCGACCACCGGGCCGGCCAGTGGCCCGGCCAGGTCTCCGGCGGTGAGGCGCAGCGCGCGGCCGTCGCGCGGGCGTGTGTGGTCAAGCCCGCCATCGTCTTCGCCGACGAGCCGACCGGTGCGCTCGACGAGGAGAACGGCAAGCAGGTGCAGGAGATCTTCCACAAGCTCGTCAGCACCACCGGCGCGGCCGGCGTGATCATCACCCACGACCTGGACCTCGCGGCCGGCGCGGACACCGTCCTCACCATCGCCGGCGGCTCGGTGGCCAGCATGGAAAGGAAGGGCTGATGGCACTCGACGCCGACCGCCTGGTAGCCCGTTCGCTCGGCCGCAGTTGGCGGCAGCGGCCCGCCCGGATGCTCTCGGCGATCGTCGCCGGCATCGGGGGCGTGCTGCTCACCACCGCCATGCTGCTGGTGTCGATGTCGGTGCTCGACGCCGTGGCGGGGGCCTCCATCAGCGGGGTCCGGGACGACGTCGTGGCGGTGGAGGCGCGAGCCCCCGGCGGCATGGACGCCGACGTGGTGCGGCGCGCCGAGGAGACGGCGCCCGGCGCCACCTCCCGGGCCCTGGTCATCAGCACCCGCGCCGGCACCGGGGCCGACGCCGCGGCCGATCCGGTGATCGTCTTCGGGGTGGACCAGAACCTCGGCGACCTCACCGACAAGGGCCTGTCGAAGGAGATCGCGGACACCCGGCTCGGCGCCGACGAGGTCTTCCTCTCCGCCGGTTGGGCGAAGGACCACGGGCTCGCCAAGGGCGACGCGCTGAACGTCACCTCGCCCACCGGGGTGCAGAAGTGGAAGGTCGGCGGGCTGCTCTCCGGGGACGTCGCCAACCGGGGCGCCGTGGTGATCGCGCCGCTGCCCTCGGTGGCCACCGCCTTCGAGCGGGGCACCGCGACCGACGTGCTCCTGGTGGACTCCGCCGGCCGGGACTGGAGCGCGGTCGCCGCGTCCGCCGAGCGGGCGGTCGACGGCGCCGCCGACGTCAAGCGCCCGGACGAACTGCTCTCCGGCTACAGCAAGACCTTCCAGACCTCGCTCACCATCCTCGCGATGTTCGCCGCCATCGCGGTGGTGACCGCCGCCGTGGTGCTCTTCCTCAGCTGGCGGCTGGCGCTCGACGACGCCCGGGCGACGCTGGCGCGCACCCGGCTGCTCGGGGTGCGCAGCAGGCACCTGATGGTCGGTTCGGCGATGGTGATGGTGCCCGTACTGCTCGGCACCTACGTGATCGGCGCCGGGCTCGGGGTGTGGATCGGATCCATGCTCGGCTCGTTCACCCGGCAGATCACCGACCTCACCCAGCAGGCCGTCACCCCGGGGCTGCCCTGGGAGGTGCCGGTGGTGGGCTCCTTCGTCGGCGCGCTGCTGATGTTCGGCGCCGCCTGGTACGCCGGGGTGCGGCGCTTCTCCAAGATCACCGCCATCGAGGCGGTCAGCGGGGACCGCCAGGCCCAGATGACCCCCAGCGGCTTCCGGCTGCCGTTCGTCGCCGGTCTCGCCTCGCTCGTCATCGGGGTGGCCCTGGTGCTGCTGGCCGGGCCGATGGTGAAGTCGGTGAGCCTGCTCTTCCTCTTCCTCGCGGCGGCGCTGCTAGCGGTGGTGCTGCCGGCCGGCGTGGGCATGGTGCTGCGCCGGGGGGAGCCGGGCCCGCTGCGGCTCGCGGTGAGCCGTCAACTCCAGCTCGGCTGGCGCCGCAACGCCGCGCTGAGCATCACCTTCAGCATCGCCATCGTCAGCTCGATCGCCATGGCGGGCGTCGCCAGCAGCATCAAGGACGAGGTCGCCGGGTCCGTGGAGCGCTGGACCCGCGGCGAGCTGTACGTCCAGGCGGCCGAGGTGGGGCGGAACCTCCAGAACGAGAAGTTCTCCCGCTCCCTGGAGGAGGAGCTGCGCGCCGTGCCGGGGGTCGACGCGGTCACCTCCTTCACCTACGACAGCGTCACCATCGACGGCAAGAAGACCCAGGTCTGGAACTGGGGCGAGGCCGACCACGAGAAGCTCACGGCGCTCGAGGTGGCCGAGGGGAAGCAGGACTTCATCCCCGAGTTGGGCCCGGACGAGCTGGTGATCTCCTCCAACTTCGCCCGCACCAAGGGTCTTGAGGTCGGCGACACCATGGAGCTGCCGCTGCCCAGCGGGCACCGCGAGGTGCGGGTGAAGTCGGTGCTGGAGGACTCCGCCTCCGACGGCGGGATGCTCGTCTCCGGCGAGGCGCTGCACCAGGAGCTCACCGCCTCGCAGGGCGTCTACGAGTACTACGTGGGGGTCGCCGACGGCGCCGACGTGGAGAAGGTGCGGGCGGACCTGGAGAAGACCGTCGCCGACCGCTACCCCGGCGCCGTGGTGATCGACCGGCAGGAGATGCGGGACGCCTTCGCCGGCATCACCGCCCGGCTGGTCAGCTCCTTCGAGGCCTTCGCCTGGGTGATGTTCGTGCTCGCGGTGCTGGTCGGCGGCGCCACCCTCGCCTCCGGGCTGGTCGAGCGGCAGCGGGCACTCGCCCTCACCCGCCTCGCCGGCGCCTCCCGCAAGGCCGTCAGCCGGCAGCTGGTGTGGGAGTCGGTGGTGATCGCGGTGAGCGCCTGGGTCATCGCGCTGCCGGTCGGCTGCCTGGCCATCCCCGGGATGCTGGACGCGCAGGCCGGCACGAGCGGTCTGCTCCCCGCCACCTCGGTGCCGGTGGTGCTCAGCGTGGTCAGCCTGCCGTTGGTCGTCATCTGCATGTTGTTGGCCCTGGGCGTGGGCAACCCGCGCCGAGCCAACCCGCCGCTGCGGGTGCTGCTCGCCCACGAGTGATCTCGGCGCGAGACAGCCACCCGCCTTCTCAAGTGCCTCGGGGCCGAGGGATCGCACCCCGGCCCCGGGCACGGCTACCCGATCACTTTCACCGGAGAGGAACAGGGCTTTGATCAGTGGGAAGGAACGGCGCCTGAGGCGCCTGCTCGGAACGGACAGAAGGACTCTTCTCGTCGCCGTCGACCACGCGGTGACCACCGGCGGTGTGGGTGGGCTGTCGCGGATGCGGTCCGTCCTGTCCGACGTGGTGGCCGGCGGCGCGGACGGTGTCGTCGTGCACCGGGGGTCGGCCGCCAACTCCATGCCGGTCCAGCGCGGCACCGCCATGATCGTCCACCTCTCGGGCAACACCCAGCTCAGCCCGGGCAGTGAACTGAAGACCCGGGTGTGCGAGCCGGAGACGGCCGCGGCGCTGGGCGCGGACGCGGTCTCGGTGCACGTCACCTTCGGCGGCGGGCACCAGGAGGACCGGGCCGCCCTGACCGACCTCGGCAGGGTGGCGGCCTCCTGCGACCAGCTGGGGCTGCCGCTGATGGTGATGACCTACGTGCGCAGCGAAGGCGACGACGACCAGCGGGGCCAGCAGATCATCCACGCCAGCCGGGTCGCCGCGGAGCTGGGCGCGGACATCGTCAAGTCCGCCCACCCCGGCCGGGAGAACCTCGCCGAACTGGTGGCCTCCGTGGAGGTGCCGGTGGTGCTCGCCGGCGGGGAGGTCGAGGCGGGTTGGGACGACTACGTCGCCTCCGCCAAGGACGCCATCGGCCGCGGGATCGCCGGGCTCTGTGTGGGCCGCCGGGTCTTCGGCAGCCCCGACCCGGCCGACACCGTGGCCCGGTTGAGCGCACTGGTGCACGGCGAGGCGCCCGCTCGGGCGGCCTGAGCCGGCGGCCGAGCCGCCCACCACCCCCACCGGGATCGGCAGCCCGGCACGGCCGCCCGCCACGAGGGCGACCGTGCCCGGCGACGACCGCGCCGGACGTCCCGAACCGATCCAGCGGAGGCCGGACGACCGCCTCCGAGACCCCTGCGGTTCCGCGCCGCCACCACGTCCGCACCGGGGCGTGCGGCGGGCGGGGCCGAACACCGCAACAGAGGATGTGAGACGAATGACCGGCACCGAACTCTGGGTCGACGTCAGCACGCTGACGCCCGCCGAGACGCCCGACGCGCTGGCCTACCTCCGCTCGTCCGCCGCGACCGTACTGGTGATGCGCCACGACCAGTACGCGGAGTGGCAGCCGGTGGAGCGGCTGCGCACCGCCTGCCTGGTGGGGGCGGACGAGGCGGAGAAGACCGAGGAGATAGCCGCCGACGAGCGGATCGACGCGGTCATCGCCAGGTCCCCGGCCGATATCGAGCGCGCCCGGCAGGTGGCGGGCGCCCGCCAGATCGGGGTGCGCTGCGAGATCGTCGACGGCGACACCATGAACGAGGCGGCGGCGCTGTCCGGCAAGGTGGACCACGTGATCGCCGCGTTCAGCGACGACACCAACATCCCCCTGGAGCTGCTGCTGGCGACCGCCCAGAGCACCCGGACGGGCGTGGTGAAGCAACTGCTCGACACCGCCGAGGCCGCCACCGTGGCCGGCGTGCTGGAGTGCGGCCCGGCAGGGCTCATGGTCTCGGCGGAGAACCTGCGCGCGGTCGACCTGGTCGCCTCCGTCCTCGCCCAGAGCCGGCAGGCGCACAAGGACCTGGTGCAGCTGGAGGTCGTCCGGGCCGAGCCGGTGGGGATGGGCTACCGCGGCTGCATCGACACCACCACCCTGTTCGGCGAGGACGAGGGCATGATCATCGGATCGACGTCCTCGGGCGGCATCCTGGTCTGCGCCGAGGTGCACTACCTGCCGTACATGAACCTCCGTCCGTTCCGGGTGAACGCCGGGGCCGTGCACAGCTACGTGTTCGGCGCCGACCACACCGCCTACATCACCGACCTCGCCGCGGGGGAGAACTCGTACGCCGTCGCCGCCGACGGAACCTTCCGCGAGGTAGGGATCGGGCGGATCAAGACCGAGGTCCGGCCGCTGCGGCTGATCGAGGCCCGACACGGTGACACCACGGTCAACGTCATCCTCCAGGACGACTGGCACGTGCGGGTCATGGGCGGCGACGGAAAGGCCGTGAACCTCACCGAGGTCAAGCCCGGCAGCACCCTGCTCGGCCTGGTCACCGAGCCGGGACGGCATGTCGGCATCAAGGTCTCCGAGCGTATCGATGAGCGCTGAGAGCACTCGGACAGCGGAGCCACAGGCGCCGGCGGCGGCCGGGGAACGCTCGGCCGGGCAGGTCGCCCGAGCGTTCCTGCGCCTCTCCAAGGTCACCGTCTACCAGCACTTCTTCCCCTGGGCCCTGGCCGTGGCGCTGCTCGGCGCGCAGGCCTGGCGGCACGAGGGCGCGCCGGTGGCGCTGGCGCTGTTCCTGCTCGCCTCGGCGGCGATCGTGGCCTGCACCTCCGGTGTGGACGACATCGTCGGCTACCACAACGGCAGCGACGCGGCGAACTACCGGGAGGGCGACCTCGGTCGGGACATCCGGCGCAAGCCCCTGCTCAGCGGCGCCATCAAGGTGGCGGAGGCGCGGATCTTCGTCGCCGCCACCGGGGCGCTGGCGCTCCTGGCCGGCCTGGGCGGCTTCGCGGCCCTCGGCTGGCAGGCGCCCGCCGCGGCGGTGGTCATCTTCCTGGTGGTGGGGTTCTGCTCGGTGCAGTACTCCGGAGGGCTCCGCTTCAGTTTCCGGACCGGTGGCTCGGAGACGATGCTCGGCCTGGTCACCGCGGGCGGGCTGGTCTTCCCCCACCTCGCCGTGGCCGGTCGGTGGTCGGCCGCCGCGGTGCTGGAAGCGCTGCTCATGGGCCTCTGGCTGGTCATGGTGATCTCCTGCTCCAACGTCAACGACAAGGAGGGGGACGCCGCCGTCGGGCGCAAGACGCTGGCGGTGGTGAGCGGGCCACGGGTGTTCAAGGCGGCGATGATCGCCTTCTTCGTGGTCGACCTGGCGCTGCTCGTGGCACTGGTGACGCTGGACGGCGCCCCGTGGTGGTCGGCGCTGGCGGTGTTGCCGGCGGTGGGCCTGCACTTCGCCCAACTCTGGTTCGGCGTCGGCCGCGACAGCTGGCTCAAGGCCCGGCTCTGCGGCTTCATCGCCTACGACGTCGGCTTCCTCGGACTGCTCGGCATCACCCTGTTCCTCAGCTGACCGGCCGCGCCCGGACGTCCGGAACCCGGACGGCCGGCGGCGGGCCCGGATCGCCACCCGGCAGCACGACAACAAACGAAAACCCGTATCGCGTTATCGGTCCCACAGGCTCGTATAGGGGGAAACATGGCCGTCGGTCACGACGCCGGTCCAGCCCGTCCCTTCGGTTCGCTCCATGACGCCGTCCATCAGGCGCTCGACGGCCTCGACGACATCGGCGAGCTGCGCCGCTTCCCGCGCCAGGTGCTGGAGCGCCTGGGCAAGCTGGGTGTGCTGCGCGAACGCTGGCGCGGCGACTGCCCCGGCGATGTGGTCTTCGGCGCCGAACTGGCCGAGACGGTCGCGGCGAACGCGCCCACCGGGATCGCCGTCGGCGTGAGCCTGCACACCGAGTCCGTGCTGTCCATGCTCCACCGCTTCGGCACCACCGACTACCTCGCCGAACTGCGCGAGCGCGCCCTCGACGGCGCGGCGATCGGCGCGGTCGCCGCGAGCGAGCCCACCGGTGGCAGCGACCTGTCCGCGGTGCGGACCGTGGCGGTGCCCGACGCCGCCGGATGGCGGATCAGCGGGCGGAAGAAGTACGTCTCCCTCGGCGCGGTCGGCGACTTCGTCGTCGTGCTCTGCCGGGTCGCGGACCGAGCCGGGAAGCCCACCCGCCGACTGGCGACCGTGGTCGTCCCGCTGGCCGAGGCCGAGGTCACCCGCGAACACGAGAAGCTGGGGACCCACGCGCTGGACACGGTGGCGGTCGCCTTCGACGACGTGCTCGTGCCGCACGAAGCCCTCCTCGGCCGCTCCGGGCTGGGGCTCGCCAACATCAGCTACGGCCTGACCTTCGAACGGCTCGCCGTCGGCGCCCAGATCCTCGGCGCGGTCGGCCACGCCCTGTCGCTCGCCGTCGAACACACCGAGCGCCGCAGCCAGTTCGGCGCCCCGCTCCGCTCGCACCAGCACCTGGAGTACCGGCTCGCGGACGTCCTGGTGGAGCTGGAGGTGCTCCGCGGCGCGGTCTACCACACCGCCCGCCAGCTGGTCGACAACCCGCTCGAACGCTCCCTGGTGGCGCGGGTGGCGGCCGTCAAGGTGCACGCCGCCCGGAAGGCCGAGTACCTGGTCAGCGAGTGCATGCAGATGTTCGGCGGAGCCGGCTACCTCCCCCAGGAGACCCCCTTGGGCCAGATCTGGCAGGACGTACGGCTGGCCCGGATCGGGGGCGGTACGGACGAGATGATGCTCGCGCTGGTGGCCGGGGAGCTCTCCGGCGCCGCCAGGGCCTACGACCGCGGCGTTCGGATCTCCTCGTGAAGGGCCCGGAGGACCGCCCGCTGCGCCTGCTGGTCGCCGGCGCCACCGGCCAGGTCGGGCAGGGACTGCTGGAGGCAGCCGCGGCACACGGCGGGCAGGCGCCCCGGGTGACCGCGCTGGTCCGCCGCCGGCGCCGGACCGGCCAGTTGCTGGGGGAGCAGGTCGTCCAGCAGGTCGTCGGGGACGTCACCCGCCCCCGCTGGGGGATGACCGAGGCCCAACTGGACGAGCTGGGCGAGATCGACTGCGTGCTCGACCTCGCCGGCACCACCGACTGGACGGCCAGCCACGCCGCGCTCGACCGGACCAACGTGCTCGGCGCCGCCCACGGCCTCGACCTCTGCCTGGAACTGGGGGAGCGCACCGGACGCACCGTGCCGTACCTCTACGCCAGCTCGGTCTTCGTGGCCGGGCTGGCCGACGGGGCCGTCCCGGAGGACCTGCTGCCGCCGCACACCGACCGCACACCGTACGAGCTGAGCAAGTGGACCGCCGAACGGGCCCTGGTGACCCGCGCCCGGCAGACCGCGCACCCCGTCCTGGTGGCCCGGGTCGGCGGAGTCATCGGCAACTCCGTCACCGCCCGGACCACCCGGCGAAGTTCGCTGTACCAGCTGGTCTCCCCGCGGGAGGCGGAACACGCCCTGCCGGTGCTGCCCGCGCAGCGCGGCGCCCGGGTGGACACCCTGCCGCGGGACCTGATCGGCGAGTCGCTGCTGCGGCTCCTCCGGTACGGCGACCGCAACGCCTGCGCGGACTGGCGGGGCGGGGTCATCGCCCAGGTCGCGGCCGGTGAGCGGGCGCCGACCCTCGCAGCGCTCCTCGCCCAGCTGGACGCGATGGACGGCTCGGCCCGCTACCGCATCCCCCGGCTGGTGCCCGCCTCCCGCGGAATGCTGGAGACCCTCACCAGAGCCGGCAGCCGGTACGTGCGCTGGAGCCGGAAGGCCGGCAACCGGCTGCACGGCCTGCGCTACGTCACCGTCAACCGGGTCTTCGAGAGGTCCCGCTTCGCGGCCCTGACCGGAGGCTGGTTGCCGTCCGTGCCGTTGGAGACGGTGCTGCGCGTCACCTTCGGCCTCGCCGAACCCGCCCCGGTCACCGCGGGCGAGGAACTGCCGCTCGGGAGGTTCCAGTGAAGGTTCTCGTCGTGGGAGCGTCCGGCTACCTCGGGTACTGGGTGACCCGGAGCCTGACGGAGTCGGGGGACGAGGTCTGGGAGCTGAGCAGGCGCGGCCGGGCCTGGCACGGCAAGGCGCTCAAGGGCGACGTGCTGTCCGGCCGGCTCGGACTGGACGAGGACGCGCTGCGGGAGCTGGCCGAGGTGGACACCGTGGTGTCCTGCTTCGGGTCCGTCGACTGGGACGCGGACCCCTCGGCCCTGGTGGGCCTGCACCTCTCCGGCACCCGCAACGTGCTCAACACCGCCGCCGAACTGCCCTCGGTCCGCCGGGTGGTGCACATCTCCTCGCTGCTGGCGCTCGGCCGCGCCGAGGGCGTGGTGGGCAACCGAGAGCTGTCGGTGGGCCAGACCTTCCGCAACTGGTACGAGTACGCCAAGTACCGTTCGGAGGCGCTGGCCCGGCAGGAGCGGCGGGTGCCGGTCAGCATCGTCCGCTTCGGCCCGCTGCTCGGACCGGCCCCCGCCGAACTCGTCCCGCTGACCGGCGGGCCGCTCCAGGCGCTGCCCAACCTCCTCCAGGGCTTCCCGCTCTTCCTGGAGCGGGGCGGGCGGTTCCCGGTCTACGCGGGTGACGTGGCGGCGGCCGGGCAGGTCGTGGCCGACCTCGCGCACGCCGACGAAGCCCCCGAGGTCTGCACCTACTTCGACCCCGCCAGGCCCACCCTCGCCCGGCTCCTGCACGAACTGTGCCTGCCGTGGGGGACGGTGCCCCGGCTCCTCGAAGGCGGCACCGGTCTGCGCCGGCTCCAGCGGCTCGCGGGCGGCCGGCTCGGGCTGTCGGCCAGCACCCTGGAGTACACCGCCCGGCTGCCCGTCCTCGACCCCGAGGTGCTCGCCGCGCTGCCCGGGCCGGCGCCCGGCGAACGCCCCGGTTACGTAAGGGAGACAGCGGAAGTCCTGCGATCCGCGAAACGCGCGCTGCTTCCCGTCGATGCGGAGGAGAGCACACCATGACCGAGCCCGCGACCGCCATCTCGGCGAACCCGGCCGCACCCGCCCCCGGCGCCGGTCACCAACCGCCGTTCTGCCGGGTCGACACCCTGGTCCACCCGGAGTTGCGGGTGTACTCGGCCGGCAACTTCGGCGAGGTCGCCCCCGAACGGCTCTCCCCCATGTCCTGGTCGCTGGTGGGCCGCCCCATGGAGTTGGGCACCCGGCGGTTCTTCGGCCGGGTGCTCGGGCACCCCCGCTGGACCACCGGATCCACCTACATCTTCACCGGCTACCTGGGGCTGCGCCCGTACCACAACCTCACCGCCTACTGCCATGTCGCCGAGGAGGTGGTGCTGACCGAGCCGGAGGACGTCACCGAGGCGTACTTCGAGGGCGTCGAGCCACCGCCTGCCGCCGCGGTGGAGCGGGTCATGGGCTGGCGCAAGGTGATGGTCGGCCCGCGGATGATGCGCGAGCTGCTGCGGCTGCGCACCCGCAACGCCAAACTCGAACAGGCCGTGTTCGCCTTCGAGCAGGACGTGCGGGAGGCCCGCCGCTCCGGCATGCAGTGGCGGCTCGGCGACTTCGTCAGCCGCGGCAAGCGGCTCCTGGAGGTCGCCTGGGAGGTGCACATCACCTGCACCTCCGGCGCCGTCGCCGCCGAGGTCATCCGGCGCAAGGTGACCGACCGGCTCACCCCCAACGCCTCCTCGGTGGCCGGCTGGCTGCGGGAGCCGGCCGAGTTGCCGTGGAACCGGCTCTACGGCCTCACCGGCATGCGCGAGGGGCCGGCGGAGTTCCTGGAGAAGGTCTTCTACGAGGTGGCCGACGAGCACGCCCCTTGGTCCGACTACGCCGTCCGGGCCGTCGCCCAGCCCATGGAGGGCGGCGGCGGCACCCAGGAGGTCAGCCCCCGCGAGGCCCTGGTCGGTATGCGCAGCGCGCTGCGCGGCCGGGCGGTGGACGCCTCGGTGCTCTTCCTCGGCGACATGATGTCGGTCCGCGAGCAGAGCAAGTCGCTGGCGATGCGGCTGCTGCACGTCCACCGGACGCTCGCCGCCGAACTGGCCGCCGCCCGCGGGGTCGCCCACGACGACTGGCCCTACATGTCGATGGACGAGCTGAGCGGTCCGCGCGTACCCACCCCCGAGGAGGTGGAGCTGCGCCGCGAGTCCAGCGCCGAGGCGCTGGGCCTGGAGATGCCCGACTACCTGGACCTGCGCCCCGACGCGGCGCCCGACACGGCCCCGCGCCGCCGGCCCACCGGGGTCTCGCCGGGGGTGAGCGAGGGGGTGGCCATCGGCATCGAGGACATGCCGACCCACGAGGCGGCCGTGCTCGTCTGCGAGAGCGCCGACGCCAACATCATGCCGCTGCTGCCCTTCGTCAGCGGTGTGGTGACCGCCCGCGGCAGCCAGTACTCGCACGTGGCGATCCTGTGCCGGGAGATGGGCGTGCCGGCGGTGGTCTCGCACCCGCTGGCCTCCGTCATAAAACCGGGCCAGCGGGTCTATCTGAACGGTGACAACGGAGAAGTGAGGACCCTTGACTGAGAACCCCACCACCGCGTCCGCGACCGCCGACCGGCCGGTCGAGTACACCACCGAGGAGGTGCTCGCCAAGCTGGAGGACGCCATCGCCGCCGACCGCCCCCGGCGGGACCTGCGGCTGACCGACTCCATCACCCAGGACATCCGCCTGGACTCCCTGGCGCTGCTCGAGGTGCTGACCCGAGTCGAGGACGAGTTCGACATCGAGCTGATCGACAACCCGGAGACCTACAGCGCCCGCACCGTCGGCGACCTCGTCGAGCTGGTCAAGGCCACCGCGCGGGCCGCCGCGGGCGGCGACGCCCCGACCCCGGAGAGCACCTGATGCGCGATCTGACCAGCTGGCTGGAGAGCCCTCCCGAGGACACCGGACTCCACTTCTACGACGGGAAGAGCTGGCACCGCACCGGCTACCCGGAGATGGCCGAACAGGTGCGGGGGGCCGCCGCGGCGCTGCGCCGGCAGGGGGTGCGGCAGGGCGACCGGGTGGCGCTCGTGCTGGGCACCGGGCCGGAGTTCGTGCGCTACTTCTTCGGCGCCATGGCGGTCGGCGCCACCCCGACCCCGATCGCCCCGGCCGGCTACCAGGGCCCCATGGACCACGCCGACTTCGTCGCCGGGCTGCTCGACACCCTGCGCCCCGGCTGCGTGGTCACCGAGGGCGCGACCCTGGAGACCGTCGCCGGACTGCCCGAGCGGATCCGCCGGAGCCCCGACGGCACCGAACCGCGGGTGATCGACGCGGGCCAGCCGCTCCCCGAGGGCGGCGAGCGGGAACGCGTCGTGCTGGAGAAGGACGACCTGGGGCTCATCCAGTTCACCTCCGGGTCCTCCAGCGCACCCCGGGGCGTCACGCTCACCAGCCAGGCGGTGCTGGCGCAGGTCTCCCTGCTGGAGCGCAAGTACCGGATCGGGCCGGGCTGCTCCTTCGGCTCCTGGCTCCCGCTCCACCACGACATGGGGCTGATCGGCCTGCTGGTGACGCCGGTGCTCACCGGCTCCGACGTGTGGCTGATGCGCCCGGAGCACTTCGTGCGCAAGCCCCTCGCCTGGCTGGAGGTCTTCGGCAGGCAGGGCGGCACCCACGGGGCGATACCCAACTTCGCGCTGGAGAAGCTGGTACGCCGGGTGCGCTCCGAGGACCTCCAGGGCATGGACTTCAGCAGCTGGACCTCGCTGATCGTCGGCGCCGACCGGGTGAGCATGCCCGTGCTCGACTCGGTGCACCGGCTGCTGGCCCCGCACGGATTCGCCCGGGACACCCTCGCCCCCTCCTACGGCATGGCCGAGGCGACGCTGGCGGTGGCCGCCGCCGGACCCGGCCACGAGCCCGAGGCGCTGCTCCTCGGCTCGCCGGAGTTCAGCCAGGGCGAGCCGGTGGACGTGGTCGGGCGGCTCCGGCTCGGCGACACCCTCTCGGCGGACGACCGCCGGCACAGCGTGGTCTCCTGCGGCAGCGAACTCCTCGGAGTGGACCTCATGGTGGTCGGGGAGGACGGCCACGCCGTACCCGACGGACACGTGGGGGAGCTGCTGATCCGCTCGCCCTCGCTGTCCGCCGGATACTTCGGCGCCCCGCCGGAGGACGAGCGGTTCACCACCGGCGGCTACCGGACCGGCGACGTCGGCTTCCGGCACGAGGACGAGATCTACGTGCTCGGCAGGGTCGGCGACTCGGTCAAGGTCAACGGACGGTACGTCACCGCCGAGGACGTCGACCTGGCGCTGGTACGGGCGCTGGGGCTCCAGCACGACAAACTCGTGGTGGTGCTGGACTCCACCGCCGGCCGACCCGCCGTCCTCGTCTGCCTCCAGCGCGGAGCGGCCCGGGTCGAACCGGAGCGGATCGGCGACGTGCTGGAGACGTTCGGGCTGAGCGTCGACCGCACCGCCGTCCTCCAGGTCGGCGCGCTGGCCGTGCCCCGCACGACCAGTGGCAAGCCGCAGCGGGCCAAGCTCTGGCGCGCGCTCTCCGAGGGCCGGCTGGAGGGGGTGCTCCTGCACCGCGGCGAGGACTTCCCCCACCGCTTCGAGCAGGACACCGGCGGAAACGCCCGGGTCGTCCCGGCTCACAGCCCCGAGAGCGGCCGGCCGGACTCCCGGGCCGAGGTGGGCGGGAAGGGACACCACCTGGAGCTGATGCGGCGGGCGGGGCTGCCCGTCCCACCCTTCGAGGTGCTCCGCGCCACCGAACTGCGGGAAGGCGTGCCCGGGCCGGAGAGCATCCGGGCATTACTCGACCGGCTCGCGGCGGCGGACCTGGACAGCGGGCCGGAAGGGGTGACCGGGCTGGCCGTCCGGTCGAGTCCGCCCCGGAGCATGCCGGGGATGATGGACACCCTGCTGGGCATCGGGCTGACCCCCGAGGACATCGGGCCGCTGACCCGGCGCCTCGGCGACGAGCAGGCCGCCTGGGAACTGCTCCGCCTCCAGGCACGCCACCTGTGCCTGCACGTCGCCGGGGCGGAACCGGCCCGAGTGGAGGCTGCCGCGGCGGGGGCGGACAGCCTCTCCGACGGTTACCGGGCACTGCACGGGCTGTACACCGAACTGACCGGCACCCCGTACCCGGAGGAACCCGCCGCCCAGGTGCGGCTCGCCGTCGAGGCGGTCCGCGACTCCTGGTGGTCGGAGCGGGCCCGGCAGTACCGGCGGGCCCACGGTGTACCGGACGAGCCGGGACCGGCCGTCGTGGTGCAGTCGCTCGTGTACGGCATGGCCGGAGAGGTCTCCGGCAGCGGCGTGGTGTTCAGCCACAACCCGGTCGACGGCAGCCCGGGCCTGTTCGGCGAGTACCTCGCCGGATCGACCGGCGAGGACCTGGTCTCCGGGGTGCGCACCCCTCGGCCGGTCGGCGCCCTCCGCGAGCAGGACGAGCGGGTGCACCAGGAGCTGTCCCGGCTCGTCGCCGGACTGCACCACCGGCTCGGGGCCATGGTCGAGGTCGAGTTCGTCGTCGAACGCGGCAGGCTGTGGCTGGTGCAGGTGCGCCCGGCGACCGCCGCGCCGCACGTGCTCAACCGCGTGGTGCTCGAACTCCGGGCGCAGGGCCGGCTCACCGCGCCCCAGGCGCTCGCCCGGCTGGAGGTGGACGCCCTGTTCACCCCGCTGCCGCCAGCTGTGGCCGGCGAACCGGACGGCCTGCTCGCCGTCGGCCTGCCGGCCTGCGCCGGGGTCGCGCACGGGCCCGTCGCCACCGAGGTCGACGAGGTCTTCGGGCACGCTCCGGGCGAGGCGGTGCTGCTGCGCCCCACCACCGAACCGGCCGACTTCGCCGGGATGGCGCAGGCCGCCGCGCTGCTCACCCTGGAGGGCGGCGGCACCTCGCACGCCGCGGTCGTCGCCCGGGAGCTCAACGTGCCCACCGTGGTCGGGGCGCGGATCGTCGACCCGGACTTCGCCGAACTGCTGCGGCGGCGCGCCGCCGGCGAGAGCGTGCCGCTGCCGGAGGTGACGGTCTGCGGTACCACCGGCCGGGTCTGGCGCGGCCGGGCCGCCGCCACTCCGGAGGTCTACGGCCGGGAGGAGTACGCCGACCTGCTCGCCGCCGTGGAGAGCGGGACCGAACTCCTCCTCGCGGGCGAGACGGAGGCGGACGCCCGCAGCTCGGCGCTGCCGCGCTGCGCCAGCGTCGAGGAACTGCCCGACGGCCCCGGCGACCGGACCGTCGCCACCGGCGACCCCCTGGTGGCCGAGGCATGGGCCGCCCGCGGCGGCACGGTGGTCTTCCTCCACCCGCCCGCCGACCCGGACCGGCCCTGGCACACGGCCCTACCGGACTGCCGGCTGGAGGCCGTCGTGCTGGACCGCCCCGAGCAGGCCGACCACGCCCGCTGGACCCTGGCGGTCAGGACCGCCAGCCGGAGCCCGGTGTGAACCCGGCTGGGACCGCGCGGCCGGGGCACCCGCGGCACGACGCCCCGTCTCACAGCTCCGTGCTGCGGGACCTGGCCGCGCAGTTCACCGCCGTCCGCGAACTGCTCGGGGCGCTCACCGAAGAGGACCTGGACCGTCCCACCCCCGCGGCGGGGTGGACGGTCCGGGACCAGATCGCCCACCTCGCGGACACCGAGGAGGTCGCGGCGGACACCGTGACCGGCGGGCCGCGCTCCTTCGCCGAGGCCGTCCGGCCGTACCCCGGTGCCGACGCCTTCACCGCGGCCGGGGTCGCACGGGGGGCCGGGCTGGACGCCGACCGGCTCCTGGAGTGGCTGACACGGGCTCAGGACGCCACCCTCGCCGCGCTGGAGAACGCCTCGCCCGACGCCCGGGTGCCGTGGGCGCTCGGTATGTCGGCCGGGACGTTCGCCCAGGCCCGCCTCATGGAGAGCTGGGCACACGGCTGGGACCTGGCGCAGGGGATGGGGCGCCCGCAGCGGTTCGGGGCGGAGGCGTGGCATGTGGCCTCCCTCGGCCACGCCACCCTGGCCTTCGCGCTGCGCCGGGCCCGGGCCCGGCCGCCCGCCGGGCACACCCTGCGGATCGACCTCGACGGGGGACCGCACGGCCGCTGGACGTTCGGACCGGAGGACGCCTCGGACGTGATCAGCGGCCCCGCCGAGGCGTGGGTGCGGGCGGCCACCCGGCGCGGAGCCGAGGAGGCGAGGCACCGCCTGGGGGCCGACGGCCCGTTGGCGCGGCTCGCCCTCACCCACGCCCAGGCGTACCTGTGAACCGGGCCGATCGGCGCGGACGGCACCACGACAGCAACCGACCGGAAGTGAGTGAGGAACCGATGACGCAGTTCTCTGACCTTCGCGAGGCCGGCGGCGCCACGCTGCACGCGCTGCGGGTCGCCGGATGGCTGGATCCGGAGCGGCTCGCCGCCTGGGACGTCGGCAACCCCCAGGAGGTTCTCGACCAGGCCGTGGAGGCCGGTCTGGTCCGGCAGGCGCAGACCCCCCGCGGCGCGATGTGGGGGCTCACCCCCGGGGGAACCGGCCGGGCCGAAGAGCTGCTGGCCCAGTGGCTGGCCGGGGACGACGGCCCCGGCACCGCCGCGCTGACCGCGGTGCTGACCGGCTTCGAGGCCCACGACGGGGAGTTGAAGAGCCTGGTGACCCGCTACCAGCGCGGCGCCCGGGACGACATCGGCGAGCGCCTCCGGGAGTTCTCGGAGCGCGCGGAGCCCGCCGTGCGCGAGGTGGCCCGGACGGCGCCGCTGTGGGCGACCTACCCGGCGCGGCTGGAGAACGCCCTGCTGCGGGTCGAGAAGGGCGATCTCACCTATGTGACCTCCCCGTTGGTGGAGAGCTACCACACCGTCTGGCACCTGGCCCACCGGGACATGCGCCTCGTGCGCGAGCAGGCCTGAATCCCCGACGCGAATCCCTGTCGGGCGGTTCGGGCTGCAAGCCGGTGGCTCCCATGGCCGTATTCCGACAGGGGGTGGCGTCCTTCTGCCGGAAGCCTTTCCAGCGGTCAGCGGTCCGGGGAGCATCATTTTCCCCAGATTCCGCACCGGGGTTTCCGGGGTGAGCGCTGTCCCGTAATCACTGGTGGGCGCACGACGGCAGCTACGGCACCTCGCCGCGTTGTCGGAACATCCTGATACGCCCAGTATCGGGACGTCCCTCCGCCTTGTGGCGCAGCGCGTCCGACGCCGTTGGCCGGTCCGCCGAGGACTTCCGGCGGACCGTAGCGCCAATGGGGACGCTCGTCAGGCCAGCCACCGCTGTTCCGAAGTCTCGAAATAGCCGAGACGGGCCGCTATCACCCCCGCCTCGAATCGGCTCCGAGCGTTGAGTTCCGTCATCACCCGGGCGACGGTGCGGCTCACCGTCCGCTTGGAAACGCTCATTTCGTGTGCGATCTGGTCGTCCGTCGCGCCTTCGGCCAGCATCCGCATGACGAGTCGGGTCTGCCCGTCGCCCGTCCAGGGGCCGCTCGCGGACAGTGGGGTGGCGTCCGCCCAGGTCCTCAGGAAGAGGTAGCGCAACATGCCGGTGGTCTCCGGGCAGGTGGACAGGGTCACCCCCCGGCCCGTCCCCCCGTCCTCCGAGACCGCACTGACCAGCGACGTCTGATCGTCCACCAGGGCCAGCGTGGCGGGCACCCGGGAAGCGGTGCGGACCTCGATGCCCGCGCGGAGCTGCCACCCCAGGTACTGGGCGAGGTGCGGCCGGGTGAGCAGCCGGGAGTCCCAGACGATGCTGACCCGCACCCAGCGCCGCAGCAGGGTGTTCATCGCCAGCGTCTCCTGCTTGATCTCCTCGGTGTCGAGGTCCGTCTCCGAGCGGAGGATCGTCACCTCGCGTCGGGCGGGCAGGAGAGCGGCCTGTAAGGTGAATCCCAAATTGCGTGAGGGAATCCTTCTGATTTTCTCCGCCAGGGAGACGGTGTCGTCAGTGGTGGTAGTGGTGACGGACATGCCGCGTTCCTCATCTTCTCTGCCGACGGGAATCTGACGTGAGTGCGGTATCGGGAAGGCAGTGCGAGTCGGGTGGCTGAGCTGATTTCCGGTCCTGGGTAAGAAGTCGCTATGTGTCGGAAATGCGGATGTCCACCACGTCGGGGTCGTCCGCCGGTCGGTCCGGTTCGACACGGCGTTGGCCGGTGAGGACTTCTCGCAGTCGCTCGGTGTCGAGTTGGCCGGCCCACTTGGAGATGACCAGGGTGGCCACGGCGTTGCCGACCAGATTGGTGAGCGCCCGGGCCTCGGACATGAAGCGGTCGATCCCGATGAGCAGGGCCACGCCCGAGACGGGAACCGAATGGGCCACCGAGATGGTGGCGATGAGCGTGAGCAGCCCCGAGCCGGTGACGCCCACCGCGCTCTTCGACACCACCGCCGCGATGGCCAGGAAGAACAACTGCTCGCCCAGGCCCATGGGGTGCCCGGCGGCCGCACCGATGTAGGTGGCGCCCATGGTGATGTAGACGCAGGTGCCGATCAGGTGGAAGGACTGGCCGCCGGCCATGAGCGGGGCGCTGGTGGCACGGGGGACCCCGGCGAGTTCCAGTTTGCGCAGGACCCGCGGGAACACCGGCCCGGAGGACGACGTCCCGATGACGAGGAGGATCTCGTAGCGCAGGAACCGCAGCAGGCGCAGCAGCGAGAACCCGTTGAGCCGGGCGAGCAGGCCCAGACCCAGGAAGACCGCGAGCGCGCAGGTGCCGAAGAACCCGAAGAGCAAGTGGAGCACCCCGGTGTCCTGCATGGACTCGTGTTGGCTCGTGGTGTTGGCCGCACCGCCGAAGGCGGCCAGCGGTGCGCCGACGAGCAGGATGCGGACCGCGCAGAAGAGGATGTGGCTGCACCGGTTCACCAGGTCCAGGACCGGGGCCGCCCGCCTGCCGGCCATCAGGATCGCCCCGCCGATCAGCACCCCGACCGTGAGGGCGTGCAGCGGGTTTCCGCCTGTGATGGCGGAGAACAGGCTCTGGGGCGCGATGGCGTTGACGCCGGCGGAGCTGTCGAAGACCCGCTCCACCTTCTCCAGCAGTGAGTCCAGTTGTGCCGAGGAGTCCTTGCCGCCCGACGTCTCCAGGGGGGAGAAGTTCAGCAGGTTCCCGGCGAGCAGGCCCAGCCCGAGCGCGGCCGTGGTCATGGCCTCGTAGTAGACGATCGCCTTCAGCGAGAGGCGGCCCATTCGGCGTCCGCTGCCGAGCGCCGCGACCCCGCCCACGACGGTGGTGAAGATGACCGGGGGAATCAGCGTCATCATGACCGAGATGAAACCGTCCGCCAGGAATCGGACGTGGGCGGCGGCACCGGGAGCGACCAGACCGAATACCGCCCCCGAGAACAGGCCCAACAGCACCCAGAAAGTCAGGGTTCTGTTGACGTGTTCCCTCGATACGGCCACCGCTGTCGACCCCCGTCCGGCACCTCCCGGGGGCGCTTGGGAAGAAGCCGGCCCGGGCACGCGGCCAGGCTAGGAGTCGCAGGTGAGTTCATCGCGATAGCAATGTCAGATCCATGCAAATTTAAGTATGGTCGGCCTGTCGGTCGAAGCGGCTCCGCGGGGTCTGGTGTACGGGGGCGCTCTGCCGGAATCGCGTGCGTCCGGAATCAGGGGGAATCTGTGAGGGCACTGCTGGTCGAAGACGATGCCGAGGTCGCGAGCGCCCTGGCGGACGGCCTACAGCGGTACGGATGGCAGGTGGACCACGTTTCGACCGGGGCGATGGCGCTGCGGAGCCGGGCCGGCAGCGATGTGATCCTGCTCGACCTCAACCTGCCCGACATGGACGGACTGGAGCTGTGCCGGTCGCTGCGGAACGCCTCACAGGTCCCGATCATCGCGGTGACCGCCCGGTCCAGCGAGATGGACCAGGTGATCTGCCTGCGACTCGGAGCCGACGACTACGTGGTGAAGCCCTACCGGTTGCAGGAGTTACTCGCCCGGATGGCGGCGGTCACCCGGCGGAGCGCGGCGCCCGCCGCGGGCGCGGTGGACCACGTCATCCGACGCGGCCGGATCACCATCGACCGGGCCCAGCACAAGGTGCTGGTGGACGGAGCCGAGGTGCAGCTGACACTCAAGGAGTTCGCGCTCCTCAACCTCCTGGCGGAACGGCCCGGTTGGGTCTACTCGCGCCAGCAACTCCTGGAGGCGGTGTGGGACCAGAAGTGGGCCGGGGAGTCCCGGACCCTCGACACCCACGTGGCGGCGCTCCGTCGGAAACTCGGCGCCGCGGGACGGATCAGGACCACCCGCGGCGTCGGTTTCAGTTTTGAGTCCGTGACCGGTAAGTAAGGGCGCACGGCCGAGCATGCGTCAGTTACACGTACTCGTCCAGGCACTGTTGATCGGCCTGGTGCTCACCGCCCTCGTGGCCGTCATCGGCGCCCTCACCGCCCAGCGGTACGTGGACGCCGCCACCGGCGGCCTGCGGGACGCGGCCCTCGCCCTGGCACCGGTCCTGTCCGAGGACCGGCCCAAGCCGCCGACGGCTCCGACCGGGGACTCCGCGGTCGGAGCCGACCGCGACCGCCTCATCGCCGGGTTGGCGGACGCCCGCGGTCTGGAGGCCGCCGTCCGCTGGCCGGACGGGACCCTCTCGGTCTCGCCGGGGGCCCCGCCGGCACTGGCCCAAGTGGTGCGGAGGCTGGAGGTCCGAGAGGGGCGGGTCACCGTCCCCGGGAGGGCGTCGATGCTGCCCGGGGTCGACGGGCGGCTCTCAGCCGCGGCCCCGTTCGCGGGCGACGGGGCGGAGCAGGGGGTGGTGCTCGTACGGCAGCCCGCCGCCGAGGTACGCAATCACATCCTGCTGGTCTGGGCGCTGCTGGCGCTCCTGGTACCGCTCGGCACCGCCTTGCTGGTCCTGCCCGTGTCCCGGCTGCGCCGGTCCAACCTGGAGGCGCTGGAGCAGATCGGCGACGCGGTACGGCTGCTTTCGGAGGGCTCCTTCCACGCCCGGGCGGACTACCAGGGAGGCATGGAAGCGCTGCGGCAGCTGACGACCGAGGTGAACCAGTTGGCCACCGTCTTCCAGTCCGCCATGGAGGAGCAGCGCCACTTCCTCGCGGACGTGGCCCACCAACTGCGCAACCCGATGGTGGCGCTCCGGCTGCGGCTGGAGAACCTCGGCCCGTACGTGACGGGGGAGGCCGAAGAACGGCTGGAGAGGGTGCTCGCCGACGTCGACCGGCTCGACCGGACGCTGACGGACATGCTGGACCACGCGCAGACCGTCTCGCACCGGGTGAACGTCCAGGTGGTGGACGTCTGCCGGGTGGTCGAGGAAGTCGTACGGGGCTGGGCCGCCACCGCGGCCGGGCGGGACATGCACCTCCAGGTCACCATGCCGCGCCACGCCTGGAGCCTGGCCCGGCCCGGCGCCGCCGAGCAGGTGCTCGACATCCTGCTGGCCAACGCCCTCAAGTACGCGCCGGAGGGCAGCACCGTACGGATCAGGGTGCTGGTCGGGGAGACCAGTGTCCGGATCGATGTGCAGGACGAGGGGCCGGGGCTGGGGGACGCCGAGCGGCGGGCCGCGCTGACCCGCGGCTGGCGCGGGAGCGGGTCCTCCCCCGGAAGCGGTATCGGGCTCTCCGTCGCCTCCAAGCTCACCGAGTCCTCGGGCGGCCGTCTGGAACTGCACCCGGGGGACCAGGGCGGGCTGCGGGCCACGCTCCGGCTGGTCGGCGCGCTGCCGACCGATCCGGAGCCGCGGCCCGTCGACAAGAGCAAGGCCGCGGCACCGTGAGGCGGCAGCCCGCGGCCGGTGGGACAGCGGATCGTTTCGAGGAGGTCGATCGTGCTCGTGGACGACTCAGGGGCCACCCGGCTGAAGAGCCAGGCCGAGCTCACCGCCGCCGCGCGGAAGATCGCGGGAGCGGGCGGAGGCCGACTCTTCTATTTCTGGAACCATGCCTCGGCCGAAGACCCCCTACTCGACGCGGTCCGCGGCTGCGAAGCCGAACTCCGCGGTAGCCAGCGCGAGTTGCATGCCGTGCTGCCCAGTTCCGCGCTGAAGACACCGGCCGTGGTGGAGCAGGTGGCGTGGCAGCGGGAGCAGGGCTTCGCGGTGCGCGGCAGCAGCGGTCTGCCGCCGGGGGCGATGCTGCTCGGCGTGGAAGGCGCCCTGCTCACGGTGCGCACGGGGTCGGGCCGCGGCTATGTGCGCGTGGAGGAAGCAGAGACGCTGTCGGTGCTCGCCGCCTTCGCGGACCTCCTCTGGGAAGGGGGCGACGACCTCTCCCAGGCTGGTGGGGAGCTGCCGACCACCGTCGAGCTGCGGGTGCTGCGGATGCTGAGCCAGGGTGCCACCGACCGTGCGGTCGCCCACCAACTCGGGCTCTCCGACCGCACGGTGCGCAGGGTCGTGGCCCAGTTGACAGACAGGCTGGGGGCGCAGAGCAGGTTCGAGGCCGGCGTCCGTGCCGTGGGACGCGGATGGATCTGACGCGGATCAGGTGGAGAAGATGCAACGAGAAGCTCACGATCCACCGTCGACCGGAGTCACAACACCGCTGTGACCAGTAGAAATAGCCGCAGCCTATGGCAAACAGTCGAACCACGTCTTGGACGTCTGATCGGGTGAGCCCTTAACGTCTGCTGATATGGCACCGGTGACAGCAACGCGCCCGCAGGGGCGTACGACGGATGAGGCGAAGCGGCGCGGGGCACCCCCGCGGCCACGCACCAAGATCGGCCAGGTCTGGCACTCCACGATCGGCAAGAAGGCGATCATGGCCGTCAGCGGCCTGATCATGCTCGGCTACCTCGTCGTCCACGTGATGGGCAACCTGAAGATCTTCTTCGGTCCGGACGAGTTCAACGCCTACGGCCACTGGCTGCGGGTGGTGGGTGAGCCCTTCATGCACCGCGAGTGGGTGCTGTGGATCGCCCGGGTCGTGCTGCTCACCGCAGTCGTCGCGCACGCCGTCTCCGCCGCCCAGCTGAGCCGCCGCGACATCAAGGCGCGCCCGGTCAAGTACGTCCACAAGCGGCCGCGGGCCAGCTACGCCACCCGCACGATGCGCTGGGGAGGAGTGATCCTCGCCCTCTTCATCGTCTGGCACATCCTGGACCTCACCCTCGGCACCGTGAACCCCGACTTCCAGTCCGGCCACCCGTACGAGAACGTCGTCGCCAGCTTCCAGCGGTGGTGGTCCGCCGCTCTCTACATCGTCGCGATGCTCGCCGTCGGCCTCCACATCCGGCACGGCTTCTGGAGCGCCGCGCAGACCCTGGGCGCCGGCGGCAAGGGCCGCGACCTCGCCCTGCGGGGGATCGCCAACGGCCTCGCGCTCGTACTGACCCTGGGCTTCATCTCCGTACCCGTCGCCGTCCTGACCGGAGTGGTGAGCTGACATGGCCGACAACGTCGACTACACCCGTTACACGTCCGGCGAGCCGATCGCCGACGCCAAGGCCCCCGAGGGGCCGGTCCAGGAGCGCTGGGACACCCGCCGCTTCCAGGCGAAGCTGGTCAACCCGGCCAACCGGCGCAAGCACACCGTCATCGTCGTCGGCACCGGACTGGCCGGCGGCTCCGCCGGCGCGACCCTCGCCGAGCAGGGCTACCACGTCGTCCAGTTCTGCTTCCAGGACTCGCCCCGCCGCGCCCACTCCGTGGCCGCCCAGGGCGGTATCAACGCCGCGAAGAACTACCGCAACGACGGCGACTCCATCTACCGGCTCTTCTACGACACCGTCAAGGGCGGCGACTTCCGCGCCCGGGAGTCCAACGTCCACCGGCTGGCCCAGATCTCGGTGGAGATCATCGACCAGTGCGTCGCCCAGGGCGTGCCGTTCGCCCGCGAGTACGGCGGTCTGCTCGACAACCGCTCCTTCGGCGGTGTGCAGGTCTCCCGCACCTTCTACGCCCGCGGCCAGACGGGCCAGCAACTCCTGCTCGGCGCCTACCAGGCGCTGGCGCGGCAGATCGCGGCCGGCAACGTCGAGATGCACAGCCGCACCGAGATGCTCGACCTCATCGTGGTCGACGGCAAGGCCCGCGGCATCGTCGCCCGGGACCTGGTCACGGGTCGTGTCGACACCTACTTCGCGGACGCCGTGGTGCTCGCCTCCGGCGGCTACGGCAACGTGTTCTACCTGTCGACCAACGCGATGAACTCCAACGCCACCGCCATCTGGCGGGCGCACCGCAAGGGCGCCTACTTCGCCAACCCCTGCTTCACGCAGATCCACCCGACCTGCATCCCGCGCACCGGCGACCACCAGTCCAAGCTCACCCTGATGAGCGAGTCGCTCCGCAACGACGGCCGGATCTGGGTGCCCAAGGCGGAGGGCGACAACCGCCCACCCAACGAGATCCCCGAGGACGAGCGCGACTACTACCTCGAGCGCATCTACCCGTCCTTCGGCAACCTCGTGCCCCGTGACATCGCCTCCCGCGCCGCGAAGAACGTCTGCGACGAGGGGCGTGGCGTCGGCCCCGGCGGCCAGGGCGTCTACCTCGACTTCGCCGACGCCATCAAGCGGATGGGTCGCAAGGCCGTCGAGGCCAAGTACGGCAACCTCTTCGACATGTACCAGCAGATCACCGACGAGGACCCCTACAAGGTCCCGATGCGGATCTACCCCGCGGTGCACTACACGATGGGCGGGCTCTGGGTCGACTACGACCTGCAGACCACCATCCCCGGTCTGTTCGCCATCGGCGAGGCCAACTTCTCCGACCACGGGGCCAACCGCCTGGGCGCCTCCGCGTTGATGCAGGGCCTGGCGGACGGCTACTTCGTCCTGCCGTCGACCATCAACGACTACCTGGCCCGCAACCCGCACAGCGACGAGGTCTCCGCAGACCACCCGGCGGTCACCGAGGCCCTCACGGAGACCGAGGAGCGGCTGCAGCGGCTGCTCTCGGTGGACGGCGACCGCACCCCGGACTCCTTCCACCGCGAGATCGGTGAGCTGATGTGGGAGTACTGCGGCATGGCCCGCACCGAGGAGGGGCTGCGCAAGGCGCTCGACCGGATCCCCGAGATCCGCGAGGAGTTCTGGCGCCGCATCAAGGTCCCGGGCACCGGCGAGGAGTTCAACCAGTCGCTGGAGAAGGCGAACCGGATCGTCGACTACCTGGAGCTGGCCGAGCTGATGTGCCTGGACGCGCTGCACCGCAGCGAGTCCTGCGGCGGTCACTTCCGGGAGGAGTCGCAGAGCCCCGACGGCGAGGCCGCCCGTAAGGACGAGGAGTTCTCCTACGCGGCCGCCTGGGAGTTCACCGGCACCGGAACCGCCCCCGTCCTGCACAAGGAAGACCTGGTCTTCGAGTACGTCCACCCCACTCAGCGGAGCTACGCATGAAGCTCACCCTGCGCGTCTGGCGGCAGAAGAACGCCGACGCCCCCGGTGCCATGTCCACCTACGAGGTGGACGGGATCTCCTCCGACATGTCCTTCCTGGAGATGCTCGACACCCTCAACGAGCAGCTCATCCTGGAGGGCGAGGACCCGGTCGCCTTCGACCACGACTGCCGCGAGGGCATCTGCGGCGCGTGCAGCCTGGTCATCAACGGTGACGCCCACGGCCCGGAGCGCACCACCACCTGCCAGCTCCACATGCGGTCCTTCAAGGACGGCGACTCGATCGACATCGAGCCCTGGCGAGCGTCGGCCTTCCCGGTCGTGAAGGACCTCGTCGTCGACCGCTCCTCCTTCGACCGGGTCATCCAGGCCGGCGGTTACATCACGGCCCCCACCGGAACCGCGCCCGAGGCGCACGCCGCGCCGGTGCCGAAGCCGGACGCCGACTACGCCTTCGAGCACGCGGAGTGCATCGGCTGCGGCGCCTGCGTCGCAGCCTGCCCCAACGGTTCGGCCATGCTCTTCACCTCGGCCAAGGTGAACCACCTCAACGTCCTGCCGCAGGGCTCCCCCGAGCGGGAGTCCCGGGTGCTGGACATGGTGGCGACCATGGACGAGGAAGGGTTCGGTGGCTGCACGCTGACCGGCGAGTGTGCCACCGCCTGTCCCAAGGGCATTCCGCTCACCTCGATCACCCAGATGAACAAGGAGTGGCTGCGCGCCACCGGGAAGTCCGGCAGGGGCTGACCGCATCCTCCCGCTCGCCTGACAGAACGTCCGGCTGCCCGCGCCCGATCCGGCGCGGGCAGCCGGACGTTTCTTCGTCGGAGCACCAGGAAGCCTCGCTGTGCCGGCCCGAGGGGCACCGTCCCCGTATCCCGTGCGTGGACGGACGATGGCCGACCCACCGCTCCGGATGTCGTCGGGGTGCCCCCCGGACACGTCCGCTGCCCGACCGCTCCCCGCCCTGCGCCCCGCCGGATTTGACATCTTGCCGCTGATCGGCCAGTACGTCACCGACCGGTGACGATCGCCGCCTTATCGGGTGTCGGGCGGCAAAACGGAGAGTTCGGTCATCAGCTTGCTTTCCGCTCGATGCATGACAAGAAATGCCGGTGCCCGCCGGTGATATGGGTCACGGGAATCCCCGCGCAAAGACGTCTGCATTCCGCGCCTTTTCTCTTTGCTGCCAAGCGAGTTGATGGAATTCCCGATCGGCGCGCAACGCGATCAGCCCCGACCGAATACAGCAGGTGCCGCGTACCGCTATCCGAGGACTTGTTCTTTCCGAGGCGCTTCGTCTACCGTCACCTCAGTCCGGACGGACCGCCGAATCCTGCCGCCGTCCGGGAACCGTACTCGCACTCACTCACGTACGGCAGGAGCGGGGGACCCAGGTAAGGCGCCGGTCCGAAAGACTCGGACGGCTTGGGGTGAAGCCGCGGAACAACGCGGCCGGGCATCTCCAGCCCGAACCCGACAGCTCACCTCGCAGGCGACGGAGAGGAAAAAATCATGCCCGCAAAGGGTAAACACCGTCGCGCCAAGAAGAGCGCGCTGATTCGAGCCATCGTCGCAGCGAGCACCGGTGGTGCCGCGCTCGCCCTCCCGCTCACGGCCGCCACGACGGCGCAGGCCGCACCGGCCCCGCAGCAGGTCAACGCCGAGAAGAAGGCGCCGGCGGCGGACGCCCCCGAGGAGCAGGCCGGCGAGGTCTACACCGTGGTCCCGGGCGACTCCCTCTACCGGATCGCCGAGGCGCACTCGCTGGAAGGCGGATGGCAGCAGCTCTACCAGGACAACCGCGAGGCCGTCGGTGAGAACCCGGCCCTGATCCACCCCGGTCTGGAGCTGACCGTCGGAGCCCCGGTCGAGGCCGGCGAGGCGGAGCGGTCCGCAGTCGAGGACTCCGCGGAGGCCCCCGCGGAAGCCGCTGAGGCGCAGCAGACCAGCAGCACGACGGAGGCGGCCACCACCTACTCCAACGACCTCGACGGCTGGATCCGGGAAGCGCTGGCCGTGATGGCCGAGCACAACATCCCGGGCACCTACGAGGGCATCCACCGGAACATCATCCGGGAGTCCGGCGGTAACCCGAGCATCGTCAACGACTGGGACATCAACGCCCAGCGCGGCACCCCGTCGAAGGGCCTGTTGCAGGTGATCGACCCGACCTTCCAGGCCTACCACGTGCCCGGCACGTCGATGGACCCCTTCGACCCGGTCGCGAACATCACCGCCGCGTGCAACTACGCCGCCGACAGGTACGGTTCCATCGACAACGTGAACGGCCCGTACTGACCCGACAGCGGGCAGCCTGACCGACAGCGGGCAGCGAACCGCGGACAACGGCATACGGCCGGGTACGTCGGGCTCCCTCGGAGCCGGCGGACCCGGTGTAGACGGCGAAGCTCCGCCCAGCGGGTGACCCACGGGTCGCTCGTCCGGGGCGGAGCTTCGCCGTGTTCGGGGGAAGACCGACCGCGGATCCCTCGCCCGGAGTGAATTTCCTTGCCGCGCGGCCGTCCGCCCCTTTCCCGGGATCGGGTCTCGCTTTTCGAACTCCGGAATCCTCGTCTCAGTGAATTCACCGCTTCTGATGTCAACTGTGGCCGGTCCGAAGGGTTTCCGGCCGCCCGGAACACGGTCGCCGATTGCGGACCGCCCCTGACTCGAATGGACGAGGGTGAAATTCTCGGCCTTCTGGCGGAGCTTCCGCTGCCGTCCTCCCGGCAGCGGGTAGCAGGACCCGGTGACGGCTGTCCCAAACGGTGGGTCAGCGGGTCGTAGCGGCGCGCCGTACGGGTCGGCGGCCGGCGGATCGTGCAGCCGATATGCGAGGAGTCATGGTGGAAGAGCCCAACCCGGTCAAGGCGGCCGTCGACAAGATCACCAAGAAGGCGACGTCCGGGAGTGACCCGGCCGAGGTAATCCCCGGGCGGCCGACCAGCCAGGCACCTCCGGTGGAGGAGCCCACCGAGCCGGCTGGGCCGCTTCCCCCCAGGCCCGATCAGGGAGGCCCGGAGCCGTACTCACCGACCGGCCGCCCCACCGGCGTACCCGCTGAGGCGCTCGCGCAGGACGGCGCGTACCTGACCAGTGCTCAGGGGCTGCGACTCCCCGACTCCGACCACTCACTCAAGGCGGGCCCCCGCGGCCCGGTGCTCCTGCAGGACCACCACCTGCGGGAGAAGCTCATGCACTTCGACCAGGAGCGGATCCCCGAACGCGTCGTCCACGCTCGGGGGGCCGCGGCCCACGGCATCTTCAAGAGCTACGGCGCGGCAGCGGAGGTCACGAAGGCGGCCTTCCTGAGAGAGGGCGCCGAGACACCGGTCTTCACCCGCTTCTCACCGGTGATCGGCTCGCGGGGATCGTCCGACACCCGTCCGCGACACCCGCGGTTTCGCGACCAAGTTCTACACCTCGGAGGGCGTGTACGACCTGGTCGGCAACAACATCCCGGTGTTCTTCATCCAGGACGCCATCAAGTTCCCCGACGTCATCCACGCCGTCAAGCCGCACCCCGACCGTGAGATCCCGCAGGCGCAGAGCGCGCACGACACCTTCTGGGACTTCATGTCCCTGCACACCGAGGCGACGCACCACACACTGTGGAACATGTCCGACCGCGGTATCCCGCGCTCCTACCGGACCATGGAGGGCTTCGGAGTCCACACCTTCCGGCTGGTCAACGCCGAGGGGCGGACCACCCTTGCGAAGTTCCACTGGAAGCCGACGGCCGGTGTGCACTCCCTGGTGTGGGAGGAGGCGCAGATCATCAACGGTGTGGACCCCGACTTCCACCGCCGCGACCTGGCCGACGCGATCGAGGCGGGCGCCTATCCGGAGTGGGAGCTGGGCATCCAGGTCTTCCCCGACACGCCCGAGCAGATGTTCGAGGGCATCGACCTGCTGGACCCCACCAAGATCGTGCCTGAGGAGTTGGCGCCCGTCCGGCCGATCGGCCTGATGACCCTCAACCGCAACCCCTCCAACTTCTTCGCCGAGACCGAGCAGGTCGCCTTCCACGCCGGCCACCTGGTGCCCGGTATCGACATCACCGACGACCCGCTGTTGGCCGGGCGGCTCTTCTCCTACCTCGACACCCAACTCATGCGGCTCGGCGGACCGAACTTCGCTCAACTCCCGATCAACCGTCCGCACACGCCCGTCAACGACATGCTGCGGGACGGCATGCACCAGACGGCCGTCCACTCCGGTGGCGCCCCGTACAAGCCGAACTCCCTGGACGGCGGTTGCCCCTTCTTCGCCGGGAGCGAGGCAGGCGGATACGTCGAGTACCCGCTGGCGGTGGCGGCCGCCGAGAAGGTCCGTCAAGCGCCCGCCTCGTTCGCGGACCACTTCAGCCAGCCCCGACTCTTCTGGCTCAGCCTCACCTCGGTCGAGCGGGAGCACACCATCTCGGCCTTCACCTTCGAACTCGGCAGGTGCTACGAGGACGCCGTCAAGGAACGCGCGCTGCGAGCGCTCGCAGAAATCGACACCTACCTGTGCGAGCAGGTCGCGGAAGGTCTCGGCCTGCCCGCCCCCAAGGCGACGCGCGAGCTCCCCTCCGTCCAACCCAGCCCCGCCCTCTCGCAGGTGGGTCGCGAGTGGCCGGTCAAGGGCCGCATCGTCGGCATCGTCGCGGACGAGGACAGCGACCTGGAGACGGTCCGCGCCCTCCGGGGAGCGGTTCTCGAGAGGGACATGGTCCCGTTCGTCATCGCTCCGCGGGGCGGCAAGCTCAGCGCGGCCGCCGGTGAGCCCGTCACCGTGCAGCGGAGCTTCGCCACCGGTCGGTCGACCGAAGTGGACGCCCTGTTGCTGGCCGGCACGCCGGCGCCGGGCAAGGACGCCTTCGCGACCCGGGACGCCAAGGCGTGGAGCGGGGTCGGCGCGCCCGTCGACCCGCGCCTGCTGCTCATGATCACCGAGGCCTACCGCCACGCCAAGCCACTGGGCGCCCTGGGCGTCGCCCGGCCGGTGTTCGAGAGTGCGGGGATCCCCACCGACGCGCCCGGAGTCGTCATCGGTGACGACGGCATGGCGGTGCTCGGAGAGATCGTCGATCTGCTCGGCTACCACCGGGTCTGGGACCGTTTCCCGGCCCAGGCCTGAGGGTGGGCGGCCCTTCCCAGGTTCCGTGGCCAGCCGACAGGTGAGGGCAGGCCGGGGCGATCACCGAGCTGGGCAGCTCGGTGATCGCCACCGGTCGGCGTGCTGCGTCCGTCTGGAACCTCAGCAACGCTTCTGCCCGGCGACGGCTACGGCGAGGGCTACGGCCTGGCCGCGTTGCCGGAGCATCCGGAGGCGTACCCCGTGGCTGGCTCTCCCTCAGTTTGAGGTGCCCCGATGCGACGCCGTGCGCTGATCCATCAGAGATGACGGGGCACTCCCTCAGATGATGGGATCCCTTCGCGCCGTGACCACCTCCGCGGAATGCCGCATAAGGTTTTTTCTGGTCTAGACACCACAGTAGGTGGTCATGGAGCCCCACTCGCACCCGGCCGGCTGGATCGAGGCGATCGGCTGGCTCAGCCTGTCCGTGGCCTTCGCCAGCGCACTGGCCATCCTGATCGACATCTACGCGCTCGGTCACCGCCAGAAAATGTGGATCATGAACCTGGTGTATCCGGTCACGGCCCTCTACTGGGGGCCGGTCACCGTCTGGTTCTACTTCCGCCACGGCCGGCGCACCTCCAAGCCACTGGTCGAACGGCACGCCCTGCCCGACTCCGAGCGGCTGCCCGCCTGGAGCGTGCTGTCGAAAGCGGTCAGTCACTGCGGAGCGGGTTGCACCCTCGGCGACATCGGCGCCGAGTGGCTGGTGTACTCGTTCGCCCTGGCGGTCGCGGGCAAGGGCCTCTACGCGGACTTCCCACTGGCCTTCGCCTTCGCCTGGCTGCTGGGTATCGCTTTCCAGTACTTCGCAATCACTCCGATACGGGAGGTCGGCAAGGTCAAGGCGATCTGGACGGCGATCAAGGTTGACACCCTGTCCATCCTCGCCTTCCAGCTGGGCCTTTTCCTCGGCATGTGGATCTACCAGGAAGTGCTCTTCTCCCCGGGCCTGCCGAAGACCACCGCCAGCTACTGGATGATGATGCAGCTCGCCATGATCCTCGGGTTCTTCACCGCCATGCCGGTGAACCTCTGGCTGATCCGGGTCGGTTGGAAGGAGAAGATGTGACCGGACCGAACCGTGACGGGACGACCGGACCTGACCCCGAAGCCCGAACCGAGGCGGTGCGGCGGCGATGAGACCGCGCACTCGGCCGGCATGGGTGGCAGGGATCCGGCTACTGGTACTGGCTGCCGTGACCCTCACCGCGGTGGGTCTGGTCGGCCATGCCGCCGGAGGAGTGTGGCTGACCACCACGCTCGGCCCGACGGCCTACCTGCTGCTCGTACACCCGGGGCAGGAGGCGTCGCGGCTGCGCAGCTCACTGCTCGGACACGCGGCTGCGACCGGGAGCGGACTGGCCTGCCTGGCGATCTTCGGACTCTGGGACAACCCCTCGATCGCGGAGACGCACCACGACACCCTCCCGCAAATCGGGGCTCAGGCCCTCTCGGTCGGCGTTACGCTCCTGCTGCTGACCCTTCTGAAGGCACATCATCCCCCGGCCGCCGCGACCACCCTGCTCATCACTTCGGGTATCGCCCGTCCAGGCGCTCCGCTGTACGGCATGCTCGCGGGGCTCGCGCTGCTGATCGCACTGGCAGCCGTCATGGCTCACGTCCCCGGGGCCCAGGAGAAGCCCGGCGAGGGTGGTCACCGGGAGCCAGCGAACTCCTGACCCCGGTCGAACGCCTCCGGTGCTGACTCGAGGCAGCGGTGTCGACAGGGGGCATTCCCCGGGACCGCCTCGCGCACCTTCCCCAGCACTCGCCGATCCCGTCCTCCGTCAGGATCACCGGCGGCCGGGCTGTGCGGCGACCGGCCCGGTCGTCTCCCGAGCAGTCAACAACGCTGTAGGGAGCGGGAGTTCGACCTCAGGCCACGGTGATACCGTGAGTGGCTGTGCACTCACGCAGTGCTCGGATATTTCGCGAAAGGGGTAAGGCGGTCCCGGCCGTCGGCTTCTGGGGGAGAGGGGCCGGCGGCCTCCGGTCTCTGGCGGCTGCCCATGACGGCCCGGCACGCGTGAACACGGTGAGGCGGCGGCCCATGCGCGTACCTGCCTTGAATGAAGAGCCAAGTCGTTCTGTGAAGGAGCCCTCCACTTGCTCGGTTTCGATGATGTGCTCAACGTGCGTCTGGGTGCTCTCGATGACGCGGTCAGTGACTGGACTGCGACCGTGAAGCGGCTCAGGCACTTGGCGGAGGAGGACGCTCCGGCGATGAGGCGGAAGTCGGATCAGGCCGACTGGAAGGGCGAGAACGCGGCGGTCACCAAACCGTTCGTCCGCAAGACCGTCAAGGAGTTCGACGACGCGCTCAAGGAGGCCACCAGCATCCGCAACATCCTCCGGGACGCGAAGAAGAAGTTCGCCGAGCACCGCACGGCCCTCCAGAACCTCATCGAAGAGGCGCCGGAGCACCAGGTGCACATCGACGCCCGGGGGACCGTCCGCTCCACCAAGGTCCAGGCCCCGCTCTCCGCCGACTACTGGCAGAACACCCCGGCCCTGGCACCGCAGCACACCGACGACAAGGCCGTCACCGCCATGGCGGGCCGCATCAAGAAGGTCCTCGAAGCCGCCACCCACGACGACGAACTCGTAGCGGAGGCACTCAACGCCATCGTCGGCGACAACCCGCACGACTTCACCCAGAACAGTATGGGCGGGATCAAGGACGCGCAGGCGTTGGAGGACGCGGAGACAGCCCTTGAGCTTGCCGGAAAGGGAGGCGAGCTGACGGAGAAAGAGCTGACATCCCTCAACAGACTTCTCAAGAAGAACAGCGGAAATCCGTGGTTCGCCGAGCGCTTCGCAGTGGGACTCGGCGCCGGCGGCACACTGCAGTTCTGGGCAGAGGCGGCCGATACCGGGCAGGCCAAGGGGGCCAGGCTGGCAATAAAACCGGACGAGGACCGGGTCAAGGAACTCAAGGCGCTCCAGAAGAACCTGAGCGAGGTCCTGGGGACAGCCACACACTCCGACAGCAGAGAGATGCAGGCCTGGAAGAAGGACGTCATCAAGCTGTCGAACGAGCGGATCGACTGCCCGCAGAACGACAGTCCTTACGGTGCCCAGGTCATGAGCAACCTCATGCGTCAGGGCGAGTTCGACTCGCAGTTCCTCAAGGACTACGGGAACAACCTCATCAAACTGGAGCAGCGATCGAACTCCGCTGTTCACAACGCTGGCCATTTTTGGACCTGGGAATCTCAGAGCGATCTGAACTTCGGCGCGAAGGACGACCGCGGGAACGATCCGATGACCGGCTTCATGGAAGCCCTGGGGCACAACCCCGAGGCCTCCACCGAGTTCTTCAGCTCCAAGAAGAACTTCGACTACCTACTCGGCGACCGGGATTGGCCGGCTGACGCGCCTCCGTACAGCGATGCCAAGGAGGGCGCCGGGCACCGTTCGCTCAGCCACGCCCTCATGTCCGCGACGACTGGTCACAACTACGACGAGCCGCCGCCCAGCAGAATCCCAGCGCATACTGCCGAGCAGGCAAAAATCATGGAGAAGCTGGTCCATGGTATCGCCTACCCGGGCGACAAGATCGAGATTCACCCGGGGATGCACGAAACGTTCGGCAAGATGAGTGCTGAGTATATGGCGGACCTTAACTACGCCATAGCTGGTGGACCTAAGGGTGGCGAAACTCTGGAAGATCTATATCCGCCCATGGGGGAGCGGGCGCAGCTGGACATCGGAGACACAACGCGATTTCTCTATGCAGTGGGGAGGGACCCGGACGGGTATGCCGCGATTACCTTCGGCCAAACATCCTACACTGGCGACATGATTAACTATCATTTCTCTCACCCTGATGCATATTCGGATGATGGCGATGTGGGGGTTGCTCTTGAGGATGTCACGAAATATGGAGCGACCGTCGAGGGAATTGTTGATCAAGCTCGCTTCGATGCAGTTGTGGGAGATAAGGAAGTGAAGAATACGGAATTCAATGGAGCGCTGAAGGAGGGGGGTGAATGGGCAAAACAGGTTTTCGGCATAGGTGTCGGATTGGGGACAAGTAGCATCTCTTCGCCAGTTGCTGGAGCTGTGGCCGCCGCCTTGGCAAATAATGTCGGTGGTAAGGCTATCGATGCGGTTGTAGGGGGGCTTTCACGGGAAGTGTCGGAGATGGATATTTATAAAGCCGAATCAGATATTGACGATAACTCGGACTCCACGACAGCCGCCACGCTGAAGTCTGCGGCTCTGGCGGACCGAGAGAACCCTTCAGGGCTATCCAAAGCGGCCCGGGAAAGCATGGTCCGTGACGGAGTCGAAGAAGGCCAAGGCCGTGCCGCGGTCCTGCTGGGTAATAAAAGAAAATCGTAACCCGACCCAGGATTTGAAATGTCGAAAGCGAAAATATCTGCCCGCAGGCGGAACCTTTGTGTTGCGTTCACACTCGTCCTTGTTGCTGCAGCGTCGATCGTTGTTGACCGGATGTTCTTCAGGACGCCAGTCAGGATGGATTCGCGTGAAGTGTGCGATGGGAATCTGCTTCCAAGTGAAGATAGTGGTCCCGTTAACAGACTTCTCCCTGTCGGCGGGATCGTCACGTCGGAATGGGCTGAGCGGCCGGGGAGGAATGGTTACGCGGCCTCGTGTCACATCGGTGTGGATGGTGAGCATGTCTTGTCGATTACAGTTAGTGCCTTCGATGGTTCGGAATCTTTTTGGCGGGGGCAGCTAAGACATCTTGACGGACTTGATCTGAAGGTCGCCAAACCATTTGATTACGGGGCAGTAGGGCTCTCATGGAAAGATACGGCGGCCATCTACCAGCCTTGTCGTACGCAAGAAGAGGGTTACGGTAGCGATAGACGGGTGGATAGCCCCTATCAATACGTGCGAGCGGCGCTTGGACCAGATGTTTCTGTGAAAGACGACAGGTTTCGGGAGGATTTGGTATTCCTGGCCTCCCGCATGCTGTTTCTGGCCCAAGCTCCTTCCGGATGCCAGAAGGAAGGGGTTCTGAAGCCGCCGGGCGCGATTGAGTTCCATGATTAGAGGGGCTCGGAGAGGTTGGGCCCGTCGTACCCGTCTGGAGCGGCCTGTTACTTGGCTGGTGGAGTTGGACGGCGGTCTGCTCTACGACGTACCGGAGTTCACAGGGCCCCACACGTCCCGGGATGCCCTTTCGGGAAATGGCTGGCAGATTGAATGAACTTGCGGATGTGAAGCCGGGAAATATTATGGCTGCTTTTCTGTCGCACCAATAAGAATTCACAAGATATTCAGGGCTGTTGATGTCGAAAGTGAAAAGTTTCGTCCGCTGGCGCAATATGTGCATAGCATTGATTCTCGTTTCTACTGTTGTGGCGTCGATTTCTCTCGACCGGTTGTTCTTCAGGCCAATTAATGTCAAGCCGAATCAAATATGCGGCGATTTCGGGAGCACGGGGATGGAAGAGGGCCCCGTTAGGGAGCTTCTCCCGGCTCGTGGCACTGCTACCTCGGTCTGGGTTGACCGGCGCTCTCGCGAACGGGGTTATCAGGCATCGTGCTACGTCAGCGCCAATGGCAAGACGGTCTTGCGAATTACCCTTAACACGGTGGATGGGGAAGAAGCATCATGGCGGAGTCGGGTCGCCTATGACGAGGGGCTCGAACTTGAAACTGCCAAGTCATTTGACTATGGAGCTGTAGGGCTTGCATGGAAAGAGGCAGCGGCCATCTATCAGCCCTGCCGGACCAGCAAAGAAGGAGCTAGTTATATGAATGGTATAGAACATCCGTATCATGATGTGCGGGTACGGGTCGGACCAGGTGCCTCTGTGAACGAAGACAGCATTCGGCAAAACCTGGCGTATATGGCATCGTGGATGCTCTTTCGGGCTCAGAGGGTCACCGGATGCCAGATTGACGGATCGGTGAAGAGTCCGTCTCCCGAAATTTTGATCCCCGATCCTTGATCATTTGTGATTCTCTGCCTTTCGAGACGCCGGGCTCCGCGCTCTGCTGGAAGAATGCTGCGGCAATCCTTGCCCCTTGCTCTCCCCATAGCCGATCTGGATATTTGAGTAGAGCTCGTAACGCGGTCATGGTTCGGACTTCTTGAGGCGTCTCCGGCAGATGAGGCCGCAGGCCAGGGAGATGAAGGCGTCGTGGAAGTTCGGTGCGGCGTTTCCAGCGGACGGCGAGGCGCTTGAAGGTGGAAGCAGGGCGAAGGCCTGCTCGACGACGTACCGGAGCTTGCCCATGCCGTTGAGTTGGGGTGACGTCGTTGACGTTGGCTGCGGTGGTGATGACCTTGAGCGGGGTGCAGTGTCCGTCGCAATCAAGTGGTGTTTGCTGCCCCGTCCTTGGCTCCGTACTGGACCATCGCAGATTCCTCGCGGCCCGATCGAGGAACTGCTGGGAGCCCACCCTCTTTCCCCGGTCCTGATCTCGATGCCCCGCATCGGGGTGGTCAGGACCGCCGCCCGAATCCTCGTCGACGTCGGCGACGGCAGCGCCTTCGCGTCCGCCGGACACCTGGCCGCCTGCAGGCCTGGCTCCGGTCCCGCGCGCTCCGGCTCCTCCATCCGCAGCGAACATCCTGCCCGGCGAGGTAACAAGCAGCCAAACGGGCTTTCTACCTCGCCGCGTTCGCCTCGCTCTCGCGGCAGGAATCACGGACCTACTACGACAGGAAACGCCGCGAGGGCAAACACCATGTCGCAGCGCTGATCGCCCTCGCCCGCCGACGCATCGACGTGATCTTTGCCATGCTCCGCGACGTCACCTTCTACGGGCCCCGACCAACCAGGGCTTGACGAAGGACATAGGGGTACTTTTTCCCCAGATGTGGGTCGCGACCACTCCAGTTCGCCCACCGCGTTCAGTTCGGCCAACAGGAGCCGGTGCAGCTGTCGAAGACGCTGGCCTTCTGCCGGCGGTCCAGTTGCCGCCAGCAGATCTGTCCAGGATCAACGACTAGCAACGCCGCCGCCGGCTCGTGTTGTTGGAGCGCTGTCGGCCTGGCTGCCCACCGGCCGAGACGACGAAGCTCCGTCCGATGGAGTCGACTACGGGAGTCGCTCCCAGGGGCGGAGCTTCGCCACCGCTCAGGTCGTTGGTGGGCCGCTACGAGGGGCGGCTACCCCTTGGCGGCTTCCGCCGGCACCTGCCAGATGACCGCCTTCTCGTCCTCCTCGGCCTTCCCCTTCCAGGAAAGGGCGGTGGGGCGGTCCCCCTCGGTGACCAGGTGGACCGAGCATTCGGTGACCGTGGCGCCCGGCTTGACCATTCCGTCAGGAGTGCGCTTCGGGCACTGGGAGAGGCCCGGTCCGCCGATGTCGATGAGGATCAGCTTCTGCACCAACTGCCCGGCAGCGCTCCGGACCGTCAAGGTGTCCTGGAGTGAGGGGTACAAGTCGTGCTCGCCGTTGTTCTGGTATTCGATCGTCACGTAGTAAGGGACGACCTTCTTGTCCTTGGAGCTGATGTTGTACCGGCTCAGGTCGTCCATCTTCCCCGCGCGGACGCTCTTGGGGGTGATCTTCACCGGCACGGCGTTCTTCTTGGAGTCCTCGGTCACGGCATCTGAGGGATCGCCGAGCGCCAGCATGTCAGAGTTCCCCTTGCCGTCACCGACCGCCCAGAGTGTGGTGGCGCTGCCGTCATCGGTGTAGGCGATGGTCGTCGGCTCCTGCTTCTTGTCCAGCATGATCAACTTGCAGACCGTCACCGCCTTCCCGGCGGGAATCTCCTCCGGGTTCCCCTTCTCGCACTGCTTGGGGAGGCTCGCGGCGCCCATGAACATAATGCCCTTGGCCGCGTGTCCGTCCGCCCCCACCACGGAGAGTTTGCTTTCGAGGTCGGGCTCGTCGAGTGCGGTCTCGCCGGAGTTGGTGAAGGAGACGGTGAGGTAGTAGGGCACGGTGCCCTTGAGGTTGTCGCTGAGCCGGGTGTTCTTCAGGTCGGCTGCGGACCCTCGCAGCAGGCTCTTCGGTGCGACGGCGAGTTGGTGCTCCTTCTTCTGTGTGTCGGTGAAGGTCACCTCGTGGGAGGTGGTCTGCACCGTGACGGGTGCCGCGGTCGACCCGGAGTCGGCCTTGCCGTCCGTCCCCTTGTCGTCCCCGGTCTTCGTCTCACCACCACATCCGGCGATGAGCGCCATCAGCACTCCCGCCCCGACCACGCCTATGGTTCCTCGACTTACGCGCACGTTTTCCCCGTTTGCTCGATGCCTATGGCTTCCACCAGCTATGTCTGCCCGGTGGGGTTCTGGGCATCAGCGTATCCACCGCCGCGTCGCTGTCAGGACCGGACCCATGGCACAGCCGTTCGACGAAGCAAGTCGATTGTCACGAGCGGGCCATCACCGCCCCTCGGCAGGTGATACGGAAGGCTTGGAGGGCGAGCTCCAGGCGCCCGTTGAGCGCCCGATGCCTGTCCTGCCGGGTGGGCCAGACCTGCGCGCTGCGGTTTCAGGGCTGACGGCCACTTCGGGCGCACCTCGAACAGCATCGGGCCGGTCGCCGAGGGGCGGAGGTCCGGAGCCCGGCTGGCGGCCGGGCTCAGACGGCGGAGTCGGCCGCGAGCGTGGTGAAGGCCGTCCATGCCTCAGGGGAGACCGACAACGGGCGCCGCCGTGTGTCCTTGGAGTCCCGGACCAGGACGGCCCCGGGACGCAGAGCGACCTCCACGCAGTTTCCGCCTCCGCCGCCGCTGTAGCTGCTCTTGAACCAGGCCGGTTCCGTGGTGCTCATAGTGCTCCTCGCATCCGCTCCAGCAGGCTCGTGGTGTCCTGACGGCTCAGAGCTTGTGAGCGCATCCTGCCATAGCGCTGGAGCATGGCACTGACGGTTTTCGGATCGGTGATCAGCATGCTGCTGTCGTGGGCCTCGACGTAGCCGACCCAACGGTGCTCTGCCGTCTCCGCCGGGTACATCGGACCCTCGAACCCTGAGTGGTCCTCCTGGCGCAACGCATCACCTGGATCTCCACATTGCGCCGCCGGCCCTGCTCCAGCAGGTTGTCGAGGAGTGCCGCGGTCACCTCCCGGCTGCCGAAGCGCCGCTCCAGCAGCGCCTGTTCGATCAGGAAGGAGAAGGTGCTGTTGGGACGTTCCGCCGGCAGTCGCTGACGCTCCAGGCGGGCCGCCACCTGGCGTTCGAAGTGCTCTTCGGTGAGCGGTGGAAGCCGCCGCTCGAAGAGCCCCCGCATGTACGGTTCCGGTTGCAGCAGCCCGGGAACGACGCTCGACTCATACGAGTAGAGCGCCTCCGTCCTCCTCGATGCCCGCCCACTGCTGGAACCAGGAGGCGAGCCCCACCTTCCGGGTCAGACTCCGCGCCGCCGCGGCGAGCACCCGAGCCGCCGTCGGGCCGAGCACCTCCTCGGAGCGGTCCAGCAGGTCCCGCGGCGGGAAGCGTTTGCCCTGCTCGATCTTGGCGATGTGGGCGGTCGAGTACCGGACCCTGGGGGCGAACTGCTCCTGCGTCAGGCGCGCCTCGTCACGTAATGCCTTCAGCGCGGCGCCGAAGGTCTTGAGTGAGTCAGAGGTATCCGACTCGTTGCCGGCCCCCGTCGCCCTGCTGATGCCCTCCACCGCCATCGCTGACCGCCTTTCCCGCCCGCCGCTGGTCCGCTGTGCGACCGGTGAGGGGCGTCATCGTCCGCCGGTCCCGCTGTGCCCGGGCCGAGTTACCGCGATCCTCACGTACCGTGACCGACCCGGTCCAGTGGGTGAGCTGATACAGCCTGATCGGTATCGGTATCGGTGTCGTGCCTGCCGGAGCGGCTCGGGCGCCGGGAGGCTGGGCGCATGTCAGCTCCGTATCTCCAAGTGCCCACCAGTGCCCGCACCTTCGCCCAGCGGTTCTCCGCCACCAGGCGTGGCGCCCGACTCGCCCGGCTGCTCGCAGCCCGGCAACTCATCGAATGGGGCCTGCCCCCCCCCGGGACGCGCCTCTGCGAGGCGGTCACGCTCACCGTCGCGGAGCTGTGTGCCAACGCCGTGTTGCGTGGCCGGGTTCCGGGGGCGTGACTTCTCGCTACGGCTCGTCTGCGACACGGAGCGGGGTGTTCTGCGGGTCGAGGTCTCCGACCCCCATCCGGGTCGGCCGAGGGTCGCCGGCCGCGACGCGGACGCGGAGTGCGGGCGCGGACTGGTGCTGGTCGACGCCCTCGCCGACCGCTGGGACGTACGCAGACGGGTCGGGCCCGGGAAGACGGTGTGGGCGGAGTTCGACTACCGCCGGGGAGGTGCAGTTGTGGGAGAGTCGGGGCAGGCTCCCTGAGGCGGAAGCGAATCCGCGCCGGATGGCCACTAGTGTTGCCAAATGTGGACACGCAACGCGCTCGCCGACGTGGTCGGGGACGAGGAGGACCGGTGAACGGCCACCACGACGCCACCGACGAACAGTGGGAGGGGCTCGCTCAGGTAGTGCCGCTGCGCGGTGAGCGCGACTGGGGAGCATGGGCGGAGCAGGAGGCTACCGCTGGCCAACGCGAGCAGGACTTACGGCAGTTCGTGGTGATCCGGGTGCAGATCTTCTCCGACGCCCGCCAAGTCGCGGAGAACATCATCGCAGGGGTGCCCGTCCTGCTGGATCTCACCGCCGCCGAGCCGGACACCGCCAAGCGGGTCCTGGACTTCTCCAGCGGGGTCGTCTTCGGGCTCAGCGCCGGAATGCACCGGGTCGAATCCAATGTGTTCCTGCTCAGTCCCGCGGGCACCGAAGTGGAGCAGAGCCGGCCCGCAGCCGCCACCGACGGTTGACGGGCGGGTGGTTGACCGGCCCCGGTGGTAGACCTGGTGCGTGACCGACTCGCAACGACCCCCGGACCTCTCCGAACTCCAGTCGCGACTGGCGGCGTTCGCCGCGGCGCGGAACTGGCAGCGGTACCACACGCCCAAGAACCTGGCCTCGGCGCTGAGCGTCGAGGCCGCCGAGCTGACGGAGATCTTCCAGTGGCTCACGCCCGAGCAGTCGGCGGGGGTCATGGCGGACCCGGGCGGTGCGGCACGGGTGCGGGACGAGGTGGCCGACGTGCTGGCCTACCTCCTCCAGTTCTGCAGCGTGTTGGGGGTCGATCCGCTGTCGGCGCTGGCGGAGAAGATCGAGCGGAACGAGCGCCGCTTCCCGCTTGATAGCTCATCGAGCGGAGTCGAACAGCTCTGACCTCACTCTAAGTAGTGATGGAGTTGTCAACAACTGCGGTTCTGTCCACAGATTTCGGAACACCTCTGGCCTTACGGGCATCCGTGCATCACTCTGGGTAGTGGTTTGGTAACGGATGAGGGGTGCTGAAGCGATGGACGCGGCAAGGCTGATCGAAACCACACGAGAGGCGCTGGGCGCCGTGACGGATCCTCTGGAGATCCTCGGGGAGGCATGGCAGGCCCAGGCGCTTGCGGAGGCCATCGGGCAGCACATCGCCGTACACGGACCGTTGGAACTGCGGGCGGAGGCTCGCGGCCTCATCGAGACCGGCGGCTGGGCGGCCGGAGCCCTGCCCGACACCATCCTCCGCACCGGAGGGATACGCGCGACACGGCTATCGGAGCTCGCGGAAGCCCGGCAGGCGCTACTGGACCTCGGGGAACTCCTCGACGAGGTCGGGATGGCGCTGGTGGCAGTGGCCTGTGACGCGCACGAGGAGTGGCTCTACTGGCAGTGCATCGAGGCCATCGACGCTGCCGACGAGGCCGGCGACCGCATCCACGGGCTACTGCGGCGGCTGACGGTCAGGGAGCGGATGCGGGGCGACCCGCTGGCGGATCCGGTGGCCGGGCCGCCGTGACGTTTCCGACGGCCGGCGTGCGTGGTGCGGCTGCCCAAAGAGAGAGGATGGGGGCATGGACCTGCGCATCTTCACCGAACCCCAGCAGGGGGCGAGCTACGACACCCTCCTCACCATCGCCAGGACGGCCGAGGAGCTGGGTTTCAGCGCCTTCTTCCGCTCCGACCACTATCTGCGCATAGGCGACGGAGACGGCTCCCCGGGGCCGACCGACGCGTGGATCACCCTTGCCGGGCTCGCCCGGGAGACCGAGCGCATCCGACTCGGCACGCTGATGACCGCCGGCACGTTCCGGCACCCGGGACCGCTCGCGATCCAGGTGGCCCAGGTGGACCACATGTCGGGAGGCCGGGTGGAGTTCGGCCTGGGAGCCGGCTGGTTCGAGGAGGAGCACCGGGCGTACGGCATTCCCTTTCCCAAGGAGCGGATGGACCGTCTTGAGGAGCAGTTGGCGATCGTCACCGGGCTGTGGGCCACAGAGCCGGGCCACACCTACTGCCATGACGGTGAGTACTACCAACTGGAGAACTCACCCGCGCTGCCCAAGCCAGCGCAGAGCAAGGTGCCGGTGCTGGTCGGTGGCCTCGGCGCCAGCCGCACCCCTCGGCTGGCGGCCCGGTACGCCGACGAGTTCAACATCCCCTTCGCTGGTCTCACGGACAGCGAGCGGCAGTTCGAGAGGGTCCGGGCGGCGGCAGAGGCCGAGGGGCGGAAGTCCGACGACCTGGTGTACTCCAACGCTCTCGTCGTCTGTGCGGGGAAGGGGGACGCCGAGGTCGCCCGCCGAGCCGCGGCCATCGGTAGGGAGGTGGAAGAGCTCAAGGAGAACGGACTCGCCGGATCGCCGGCAGAGGTCGTCGAGAAGATCGGTCGCTACTCCGCCATCGGCTCCTCCCGGATCTACCTTCAGGTGCTCGATCTGCACGATCTCGACCACCTGGAGCTGATCGCCTCCGAGGTGATGCCCCAACTCGCCTGAGGGTAATGAGAGCAAGCCGTCGGGCAGGCCGTGCGGGTGGGGCGACGGGGGCGGGGGCGCGAGGCGGATTCGGGCCGGCCGGAGGAGCCGAGCGAACCGCCACACACGGACGCCCATGCTCCGATCGCCCGCCCCGCCCCGAGCCGCCCTCTCATCACCGGACGGAAGGCCCCACCAGCGGGGCCGCGACCGCACAGGAGCCCGCCATGCACCTGCCCGACCGGAGGCTCGCCGCCGGGCCTGACCAGAGCCTGGCCGCCGGATTGGCCGAGGGCACGGTCATCCTCGACGGAGGGTTGTCCAACCAGCTGGTCGACCAGGGCTGCGACCTCTCCGGCGCCCTCTGGTCGGCTCGGCTGCTGGCCGACGACCCCCGGCAGATCGAGGCCGCCCACACGGCGTACGTACGGGCGGGGGCACAGGTCCTCATCACGGCCAGCTACCAGGCCAGCTACCAGGGCTTCGCGCACCGCGGCCTACCGGCCGCCGACACCTCGCGGCTGCTGCGCCGCAGCGTCGAGCTGGCCCGACGTGCGGCCTCCGCCCGCCGCGGCCGGCCCGGAGAGTCGACCCGCAGCGGACATGGCGCTCAGCGGGGGCAGCCGGAGGTCTGGGTCGCGGCCTCCGTCGGCCCCTACGGGGCGATGCTCGCCGACGGCAGTGAGTACCGGGGGCGGTACGGGCTGTCGGTGGCCGAGCTTGAGCGGTTCCACCGTCCGCGGATCGAGAGCCTGGCCTCGGCCGCCCCCGACGTCCTGGCGTTGGAGACCGTGCCGGACATCGACGAGGCCGAGGCGCTGCTGCGCGCCGCGGAGGGCACCGGCGTCCCGGTCTGGCTCTCCTACACCGTCGATGGCGGCCGGACCCGAGCCGGCCAGCCACTGGGGGAGGCCTTCGCCCTCGCCGCCGAGGAGGAACAGGTGATCGCTGTCGGAGTGAACTGCTGCACCCCCGCTGAGGCGAGCCGCGCCGTACCCCTTGCGGCGGAGAGCGGGAAGCCGGTGGTCGTCTACCCCAACAGCGGCGAGTCCTGGGACACGGCGGCGGCCCGGTGGAGCGGCCACCGGACCTTCGATCCGGAGCGGGTGCACCGCTGGCAGGACGCCGGGGCCCGGCTGGTCGGTGGCTGCTGCCGGGTGGGACCGGGCGATATCACCGAACTCGCCTGGCTCGTCCGGCCGGACACTAAGGGGGAAAACGCTCGGTAGGCCGCGCGAGTCGGCCTCCTCGGTCAGGATGGAATCATGGTTTTCCATGTGGACTCCGAGGTCGGGCGGCTCCGCCGCGTCATCCTGCACCGTCCGGACCTGGAGCTGAAACGGCTCACGCCCAGCAACAAGGACGCGCTGCTCTTCGACGACCTGCTGTGGGTACGGCGCGCCCGCCAGGAGCACGACGGCTTCGCCGACGTGCTCCGGGACCGCGGTGTGGAGGTGCATCTCTTCGCAGATCTGCTGACCGAGACCCTGGAGGTTCCCAGGGCCCGTGCCCTGGTGCTTGACCGGGTCTTCGACGAGAAGGAGTACGGCCCGCTCGCCACGGATGACCTGCGGGCGGTCTTCGACGCGCTGCCCACGCCGGAGTTGGTGGAGGCGCTGGTCGGCGGGGTGACCAAGCGGGAGTACCTCCAGCGCCACGCCGAGCCGACCTCGGTTCGTTTCCACGTCATGGCGCCGGACGACTTCCTGCTCGCCCCGCTGCCCAACCACCTCTTCACCCGGGACACCTCCGCCTGGATCTACGACGGCGTCTCGATCAACGCCATGCGGTGGCCCGCCCGCCAGCGGGAGACCGTCCACTTCGAGGCGATCTACCGGCACCATCCGCTCTTCCGAGGGGAGGAGGCCGGCGGCTTCCACGTCTGGTCGGAGGGGCAGGAAGACTATCCCTCCACCATCGAGGGCGGAGACGTACTGGTCATCGGCGGTGGCGCGGTGCTGATCGGGATGAGTGAGCGGACCACCCCGCAGGCGGTGGAGATGCTGGCCAGAGGGCTCTTCGCGGCGGGGTCGGCGCACACCATCGTGGCGCTGGACATGCCGAAACGGCGGGCCCTGATGCACCTCGACACGGTCATGACGATGATCGACCGGGACGCCTTCACCCAGTACGCCGGTCTCGGCATGTTGCGCTCCTACACCATCCAACCCGGCTCGGGCGACAACGACCTGAAGGTCACCGACCACCCGCCGGAGCACATGCACCGGGCCATCGCCGCCGCGCTCGGGCTGGACTCCATCAGGGTGCTCACCGCCACCCAGGACGTGCACTCCGCCGAGCGTGAGCAGTGGGACGACGGTTGCAACATGCTGGCGGTGGAACCCGGTGTGGTGGTGGCCTACGAGCGGAACGTCACCACGAACACGTATCTGCGCAGGAACGGGATCGAGGTGATCGACATCCCGGGCAGCGAACTGGGCCGCGGCAGGGGCGGACCGCGCTGTATGACCTGCCCCTTCGAGCGAGAGGCCGCCTAAGGCCGCCCCGAAACCCTGGTGGATCGGCGCTCGGCGTCAGGTGCCGGGGTGCCTCCCAGCGGTGGCAGGCGGAGTGCCGTAGCTGTCGGCGTGCGCCCCGCCGGGGATTGCGGGACCGCCCTTGGCGACGGCAGGCGTGGCGGCGTCGCCCCGAGTGGAGAGTGTGTCGGTGGCCGCGCTCGCCGGGCGGGGCGGCGGCGGGCGGAGGCGGGAGCAGAACCACAACTGCATATCGATACGGTAGTTCGTATATGCTCTCATCTCCGTTCGTCGAAGTCCCGATCGAGGAGCCCACCATGGCGACAGACCTCACCGGCCGCCACTTCCTCAAGGAGCTTGATCTCTCCGCCGAGGAGTTCCGTCACCTCCTCGATCTGGCGGCGGAGCTGAAGGCCGCGAAACGGTCGGGGACCGAGGTCCAGCGACTCGTCGGCCGGAACATCGCCCTGGTCTTCGAGAAGACCTCCACCCGTACCCGCTGCGCCTTCGAGGTGGCGGCCGCTGACCAGGGCGCCCGCACGACCTACCTCGACCCCGGCGGTTCGCAGATCGGCCACAAGGAGTCGGTCAAGGACACCGCCCGGGTGCTCGGCCGGATGTTCGACGGCATCCAGTACCGCGGCCACGGCCAGTCCGTCGTCGAGGAGCTGGCCGCGCACGCGGGCGTTCCGGTCTTCAACGGGCTCACCGACGAGTGGCACCCCACCCAGATGCTCGCCGACATGCTGACCATGACCGAGCACAGTGAGCGGCCGCTCAAGGCGACCAGCTTCGCCTACCTGGGGGACGCCCGGTCCAACATGGGCAACTCCTACCTGGTCACCGGCGCCCTGCTCGGCATGGACGTGCGGATCGTCGCCCCGCGTACCCTGTGGCCGGCCGAGGACGTCGTCACCGAGGCGCAGCGGCTGGCCGCCGCCAGCGGGGCCGTGGTCACCCTCACCGAGGACGTCATCGAAGGGGTGCGCGGCGCGGACTTCGTCGCCACCGACGTCTGGGTGTCGATGGGGGAGCCGGTCGACGTGTGGGGCGAGCGCATCGAACTGCTGGCGCCCTACGCCGTGACGATGGACGTGCTGCGGGCCACCGGCCGCCCCGGGGTGAAGTTCCTGCACTGCCTGCCGGCCTTCCACGACCTCGGCACCGAGATCGGACGGGAGATCCACGCCCGGTACGGTCTGACCTCGCTCGAGGTGACCGACGAGGTCTTCGAGTCGGACCACTCCGTCGTCTTCGACGAGGCCGAGAACCGGATGCACACCATCAAGGCGGTGCTGGTCGCCACCCTCGCCGGAGCGGGCCCCGGCGGAAGCTGACGGCACTGCCCTCAGCTTCGGCCAGGTCTCGCGAACCGGCACCGCTGCGCGGCCGGGGGTGTGGGACCCGCGGAGCCCGCACCTCAGGACGACGCGGAGGCGGCCTCCCGGGCGAGCATCGCGTACACGTACTCGCTTCCCCAGCCGTACTCATTGCGGTCGTTCTCCAACAGGTGGGCCTCCCGGCGCATCCCGAGACGTTCGCAGACGCGGACGGAGCCGGTGTTCTCGGTATCGACCCGGGCATAGAGGCGGTGCACCCCCAGCCGCTCGAAGGCGAACCCGCGCAGGGCGCGGGCCGCCTCGGTGGCATAGCCGCGACCGCCCCAGGCGGGGTGGAACACCCAGCCGATCTCCGCCTGCCGGGCGTGCACGCTGGCCAGGGTCAGCACCACCTCGCCGATCACTCCCGGATCCTCCCGTCGGCAGACAGCGAGCGTCAGGGTGTCACGGTCCCGGGTCCACTCCGGAAGCTCGGAGGTCCTGACGATGACCTTCTCGCACTGCTCCCGGCTGTACGGAGGGCGGTAGAGGTAGCGGGCGACTTCCGTCAGCCCCTGATAGGCGTACATGTCGTCGACGTCGCCCGAGGTGAAGGGGCGGAGAGTCAGTCGCTCTGTCTGGATCGGGACGTCTATAGGGGGCAAGATCTCTCACTTCCATCTGGCCGGGGCTTCCCTCCGGGCGCCGGTTGACGCCTTCGGTACCGCTGCCCGTGGCAGGCCGTCCCGCCCGGTCGGCGGGGACCCGCAATGACTCCGGACAGTCTGATCCACGGGCCGGGGCGACGTCTCGGTTCCAGGAGGGGCACGCCACACCGGCGTTCTTCACGGACATCACGAGACATAAGGCGGAACATCCGATTCCTATGATGGGCCGGGGAGCGACCGCCACCGCCGGACGGCTTCGGGCCTGTCCCGCGGTCCCGACGGAGGGCCGGATCCCGGCCGCACACTCAGGAGGATCTCCTGATCGCTGAACTCGAAAGAGGAGCACCGCAGTGAGAGTCCTCATCGTCGACAACTTCGACTCCTTCACGATGAACATCGCCCAGTACCTCTACGAGGTCTCCGGGGTGTGGCCCACCGTGGTGCCGAACAGCGTCGGCTACGAGGACCTGCCGCTGGCCGAGAGCGACGCCGTCGTGCTCTCACCCGGCCCCGGCAGGCCATCGCGGGCCAGGGACTTCGGAGTGTGCCGCGAGATCCTCTCCCGATGCGAGCTCCCCGTTCTGGGGGTCTGCCTCGGCCACCAGGGGATCGGTGAACACTTCGGGGGACGTACCGTGCCGGCCCCCGAGCCGGTGCACGGCGTCGTGGAACGCATCCGGCACACCGGTACCGGACTGTTCGCCGGGCTGCCCCAGGAACTCCCCGTGGTCCGGTACCACTCGCTGGTGACCAGCGAACTCCCCACCGAGCTGGAGCGGACGGCCTGGACCGACGACGGACTGGTCATGGCCGTGGCACACCGCTCCCGCCCGGTCTGGGGCGTGCAGTTCCACCCCGAGTCGGTCAGGACGGTCGGCGGCCACCGAATACTGGGCAACTTCCTGCGGATGGCCGCCGACCGGTCCGGTCGTGGAACCGCAGGAGAGCCGTCGAGCGGGACGGGCCCGGCGGCCGAGGCCTTCGTCCGGGTCGGAGGGAGCCTCCGGCTCCGGCTCGAGGTGCGCGAGGTGCCGGCTCCGGGGGCGGCCGCTGACGTCTTCCGGGCGCGCTACGCCGAGCATCCCTACGCGTTCTGGCTGGACTCCGAGCACAGTGAACAGCCCGGGTCCCGCTTCTCCCTCATGGGGGCCTGGGGCGGTGAGGGCTCGGTGGTCCTCGACTACGACCTCACCGACCGGCGGCTGACCCTGCGCGGCGCCGCACACAGCGAGCAACTCACCGGAGACGTCCTCAGCCTCCTGGAAGAGATCACCGCGGCGGTGCGGGTCGAGAGCCCGGCCGACTGGGAACCGGCCTTCACCGGCGGCCTGGTCGGCTACCTCGGCTACGAGCTCAAGGCGCTCACCGGCGGCACCGAAACCCACCGGGCGAGCGAGCCGGACGCCTGGTTCCTGCACACCCGCGAGTTCGCGGTCCTCGACCACGAGCGCGACGTACTCCTGGAGTGCCGACTCACCGGTGTGGAAGAGCCCGAGCGGCCGACCGGTGCGGAATCCGGGGAAGAGGCCCCGCAGCACTGGGCTCCCGGGGAGCGGAGCGTGTCCGCGGCCGACTACGTCCCCGGCCCGGTGGGGGAGCACCTGCTCGGTCTCCGGGACGGCAGGGAGGAGTACCTGTCCAGGATCAAGGAGGTCCAGCAGCTCATCACCGAGGGTGAGAGCTACGAGGTGTGCCTGACCAACCGTGCCGCTCTCACCGCCACCGGGGACGGGTTGGGCAGTTACCAGCGGATGCGGGCCGTCAGCCCGGTGCCCCGCGGGGCCTACCTGCGGTGCGGCGACTTCGAGGTGGCGTGTTCGTCCCCCGAGACGTTCCTGCGGGTGGACGAGAGCCGGATGGTCGAGTCCCGCCCCATCAAGGGGACGAGACCGCGGGGTACCACCTCCGAGCAGGACGAGGCGCTCCGGCGGGAGCTGACGGACTCCGCCAAGGACCTCGCTGAGAACCTCATGATCGTCGACTTGGTGCGGCACGATCTCAACACCGTCTGCGAGCCGGGCAGCGTACACGTGCCGCGGGCGTTCGCCGTCGAGAGCTACTCCTCGGTCCACCAGCTCGTCTCGACCGTCCGCGGCCGGCTGCGCTGGCAGGAGTCGGCCCTCTCCGCCGTCCGCGCCTGCTTCCCCGGCGGCTCCATGACCGGAGCTCCCAAGAAGCGCACGATGGAGATCATCGACGAGGTGGAGGGAGAAGCGCGCGGCGTCTACTCCGGAGCGCTGGGCTGGCTGTCCTTCTCCGGTGCGGCGGACCTCAACATCGTGATCCGCACCGCCGTGGTGCGGGGGGACTCGGCCACCTTTGGGGTGGGCGGCGCGATCACGGCCAAGTCGGACCCGGTGGAGGAGTTCACGGAGACGCTCGTGAAGGCCAGCGTCCCCTACTTCGGCCTACGCGGCTGGCGGGACGGGAACGGATGAACGGGCCGCGTACCGGCGGCCGGACCCACGTCGTCATCGGAGGCCACCGCCCCCGGGACCGGTCGGAGTGCGCCCGTGCCGACACCGCCACGCGACGCGGGCCACGAGTGAGGGAACTGCTGTCCGGAACGGGAGCCGGGAGGCACGCCCCACTCGTCGCCCGCAGGCCGGTGGGGAGGCGGACACCCCCGACCGGGAGGGCCGCGACCTGGGCCTTCGGAAGCGCTCCGGGGCCCGGACGCGGCCCCCGGACCAGAAGTACGGACCTGCGTCGCGAATAGACTCGGGTCCCAGATGAGAGTAAGCGGGGCGGGAAGTTCCTCCGACGTACCAGGTGTCCAGGCGCCGGGCGTCGGCCGTCACCCCTAGCCGAGCCGGGCACCGCCCGCGATCCGCCCGATAAGCCCGCAGTAAGGGAGCGCATGAGAACCACCATCCGCGACAACCCCGAGCCGAGCCGCCACGAGATCCCCGACCTCCTCCGGGGGGAGACCCCGGTGGGTCTCCCCGGGTGCGGGATTCCCGGCCCGAAGACCGCCTCCACCCCCGCACAGGTCCCGGCCGTGGCGCAGGGGAGCTGGTGATGGCGATACGGAAGAAGAACGACCCGGCCGCCCAGACCCCGGCCAGGAGGGGCACGCTGGTCGCCCAACTCTCCGGCCCGGTGCGCGCCTTCCTGAGCACCGAGGCGGGCAGTGTCGGTCTGCTCCTGGCCGCCGTCGTGGTGGCCCTGGCCTGGGCGAACTCGCCCTGGTCGGACTCGTACGCCTCGCTGTGGGCGACCGACGCCTCGTTCTCGGTCGGCGGGGCCAGTCTCTCCATGGACCTGGGGCACTGGGTCAGCGACGGCCTGATGGCCATGTTCTTCTTCGTCATCGGCCTGGAGGTCCGCTACGAGATCTCCGTGGGCGTGCTGACGAGCCGCCAACGCGTCGTGGTCCCGGCCCTGGCCGGGATCGGCGGCATGCTGATCCCCGTGCTGCTGTACCTGGCGATCGCGCCCGGGGGAGAAGCCCGCCAGGGATGGGGTGTGGTCATCGGCACCGACACCGCGTTCATGCTCGGGGCACTCGCCATCGTGGGCCCCCGGTTCGTCACGCAACTCCGCGTCTTCCTGCTGGCCATCACCGTCATCGACGACATCGTGGCCGTCGCCGTGATCGGCTTCGTCTTCTCGGAGACGATCCACCTGAAGCCGCTGCTGGTCGCGCTCACCCTGTGTGTGGCCCTGTCCGGACTGACCCGACTGGGCGTCTGGCGCGCGTCCCCGTACGTGCTGATCGTCCTCGCGCTGTGGCTCGCCACCTTCGAAGCCGGCCTCCACGCCTCCATCGCCGGCATGATCGGCGGTCTGCTCATCCCCGCCCAGCTCCCCGCACGCCAGGCCGTGGAGCGGGCCGCCCGGCTCTTCCGAGCCTTCCGCCAGTCCCCCCGAGCGGACGTGGGCCTGTCGGCACGGAGGGGACTCAAGCGCGCCGTCTCCGTCAACGAGCGGCTGCAGACGGTGCTCCACCCCTGGACGAGCTACTTCATCGTCCCGGTGTTCGCCCTGGCCAGCGCGGGCGTCGACCTGCGCGGCGGCGTCCTGAGCGACGCACTGACCTCCAAGGTCACCTGGGCCGTCATCATCGGGCTGGTCCTCGGGAAGCTCCTGGGCATCGGAGGCGGTGCGCTGCTTCCCGCCCGCTTCGGCCTGGGCAAGCTTCCCAGGGGTGTCGGTCCGGGCCACGTGCTGGGCGGTGGCGTGCTGTCCGGGATCGGCTTCACGGTATCCCTGCTGATCGTCGGGCTCGCCTTCGAGGACCCGGTCCTACGCGCCCAGGCCACCGTCGGCGTCCTGATGGCGGCCGTGTTGTCGACGGTTCTGGGATGGGTGTCGTTCCGCCTGGCCGCGGTTCTGCGCGGCGAGACGGACGCCGACCTCCCGCGGACTCTCGACCGTCCTGTCGACCCGGCCACGGACCACGTCAAGGGTCCCGTGGACGCGCCGCTGACGCTGGTGGAGTACGGCGACTACGAGTGCCCCTTCTGCGCCCATGCCACCGGTGTCGCCCAGGAACTGCGGCAGCGGTTCGGCGACCGGCTGCGGTACGTCTACCGGCACCTCCCGCTGCCGGACGTACATCCGAACGCCGAACTCGCCGCCCGGGCGGCGATCGCCGCTGACACGCAGGGACGCTTCTGGCAGATGCACGACCTGCTCTTCACCCACCAGCACGAACTCGAGATCGACGACATCGTCGGCTATGCCGCCCAGGCCGGACTCGACGTCGAGATCTTCCTTCGGGATCTCGAATCAGAGGAGACGGCCGCCCGGATACGCGCCGACGTCGCCAGCGCCGAGGCGAGCGGGGCCAGCGGCGCCCCGACCTTCTTCATCGGCGACCGCCGGCACACCGGACCCTCCGACGCGGCGACCCTCGCCCGCGAACTCGAGGCGTCAGTCGCCGACGTGGGGTCGCGGTAGCCAGGCCCACCGGCAGCCCCCGTCCTCGGATACGAGGGCGGGGGCTGCTCACCCGGCATCCCGGATCCGAACCGCCCGGGGAGGCCAGCCGTCGGCCACACGTTCGGCGCGCTGTGCTCAGATGTCCCGGAACGTCTCGATCTGCGCACCGATCGAGTTCAACCGCTCGGCGAGTTCCTCGTAACCGCGGTTGATCACATAGACGTTCCGCAGCACCGAGGTACCCTCCGCCGCCATCATCGCCAGCAGCACCACGACCGCCGGCCGCAGGGCCGGAGGGCACATCATCTCCGCCGCCCGCCAGCGGGTCGGCCCCTCCACCAGCAGCCGGTGCGGGTCGAGCAGCTTGATGTCGGCGCCCAGCCGGTTCAGGTCGGTCAGGTAGATGGCCCGGTTGTCGTAGACCCAGTCGTGGATCAGCGTCGACCCCTCCGCGCTCGCGGCGATCGCCGCGAAGAACGGCACGTTGTCGATGTTGAGCCCGGGGAACGGCATCGGGTGGATCTTGTCGATCGGGGCCCGAAGCTTCGACGGTCGCACGGTCAGATCGACGAGCCGGGTCCGGCCGTTGTTCGCCGGGTACTCCGCACCGCGCTCGTGGTCCAGCCCCATCTCGGAGAGGACCGCCAACTCGATCTCCAGGAACTCCACCGGCACCCGTCGGATCGTCAACTCCGACTCGGTCACCAGCGCCGCCGCGAGCAGGCTCATCGCCTCCACCGGGTCCTCGGACGGCGAGTAGTCGACGTCCCGCCCGATGCTCGGCATCCCGTGCACCGTCAGCGTGGTCGTGCCGACGCCCTCGACCTTCACACCCAACTGCTCAAGGAAGAAGCAGAGGTCCTGGACCATGTAGTTGGAACTGGCGTTGCGGATCTCCGTGACCCCGTCGTGCCGGGCGGCGGCCAGCAGCGCGTTCTCGGTCACCGTGTCGCCGCGCTCGGTCAGCACGATCGGGCGGTCGGGGCGCACCGAAGGATCGACCTTCGCGTGGTAGACGCCGTCGGTGGCGGCGATCTCCAGACCGAAGTGCCGCAGCGCCGTCAGATGCGGCTGGACCGTCCGGGTGCCGAGGTCGCAGCCGCCCGCGTAGGGGATCTCGAAGTGGTCCATGCGGTGCAGGAGGGGCCCGAGGAACATGATGACGCTCCTGGTGCGCCGTGCGGCGTCCATGTCCATGCCGTCCAGGTCCAGCTCCGCCGGAGGAGTGATCTCCAGATCACATCCGTCGTTGATCCAGCGGGTCCGGACCCCGATGCTGCCGAGCACTTCCAGGATCCGGTAGACCTCCTCGATCCTGGCCACTCGCCGCAGGGTGGTGCGCCCGGAGTTGAGCAGCGACGCACAGAGCAGCGCGACGCAGGCGTTCTTGCTGGTCTTCACGTCGATGCTGCCCGACAGCGGCCGTCCTCCGACGACCCGAAGGTGCATCGGGCCGGAGTAACCGAGCGAGATGATCTCGCTGTCCAGAGCCTCGCCGATCCTGGCGATCATCTCAAGGCTGATGTTCTGGTTGCCGCGCTCAATGCGGTTGACAGCACTCTGACTTGTTCCGAGCGCGTCCGCAAGTTGAGACTGTGTCCAGCCGCGGTGCTGCCGGGCATCACGAATCAGCCGGCCGATGCGTACAAGGTAGTCATCTCCCATGCCTGGCAAGCTATCTCACATATGAGATCCATGCTCGCGGAGGGGGCCATTCGGGTGAGTCCCCGCGTGTCGAGCCCTGCCGAGCCGCGCGTACGGCGAGACGAGGGTGCCGTCCGGGAGCCTCCCGACGGACTGCCGCGCTGGTCCGCCGGCGGCAGCACGGCCAGCTCGTCGGCGCGCGCCCAGCACGGCAGGCGAACCGCCCCCGGGGACCTCAGCACGCGGTGGGGGAGCGCGCGACCCGGCCCCGGCTCGGCAGCGGCGGTCAGCAGCCGGGGCGGTGAGGCGCACCGGCTGCTAGCCTGGTTGAGACGTCGATCGGTAGTCGAGGAGAGCCAGACATGGTGGGTGACGACGACATCTCCGGGTGATACCCGGACCTGACGGCCACCGGCCGGTGCGTGGAAGCGCCGCCGATGTGGCCTTTTCGTCGTTCCCTTGCCCACGTCTGCCGAGGGTGGGCAATTGCTGTTTCCGCCCTCATCCCACACGAGGTCGCTGCCGTGTCCGATGCCTCCGTCATCTGCTCCAACCTGTCCTTCTCCTGGCCGGACGAGACCCCGGTCTTCCGGAACCTCTCCTTCACCGTGGGCGCCGGCCGCACCGGTCTCGTCGCGCCCAACGGCTCCGGCAAGAGCACGCTGCTCAGACTGATCGCCGGCGAACTGCGGCCCACCACCGGATCGGTGTCGGCGAGCGGTGTCCTGGGCTACCTGCCGCAGAGCCTCCCGCTGACCGGCGACCTCACCGTCGCCGAGGTCCTCGGCGTCGCGGCGGTGATCGAGGCCCTGGACGCCGTCGAGTCCGGGGACGTGAGCGAGGAGCACTTCACGACCATCGGCGACGACTGGGACATCGAGGAGCGCACCCGCGCCCAACTCGACCGCCTCGGTCTGACCGATCTCACTCTCGACCGGAGCCTGAGCACGCTCAGCGGCGGTCAGGTCGTCTCGCTCGGTCTCGTCGCCCAGCTGCTGAAACGCCCCGAGGTGCTGCTGCTGGACGAGCCCACCAACAACCTCGACCTCGACGCCCGGCACCGGCTCTACGACGTACTGGAGGACTGGAACGGCTGCCTGCTGCTGGTCAGCCACAACCGGGCGCTGCTCGACCGGATGGAGCAGATCGCCGAACTCGATCGCGCCGAACTGCGCCTGTACGGCGTCGGCTTCACCGCCTACGAGGACGCCGTACGAGCCGAGCAGGAAGCCGCCGAGAAGGACCTCCGCAACGCCGAGCAGGAGTTGAAGCGGGAGAAACGGGAACTCCAGCAGGCCCGGGAACGCGCTGAGCGCCGCGCGAACAACGCCGCCCGCAACCTCAAGAACGCCGGCCTGCCGCGCATCGTCACAGGAAACAGGAAACGCGGTGCACAGGAGTCCGCGGGCCGGGCGGGCCACACGCACTCCTCCCGGGTCGGCGAGGCCAAGGCCCGCCTGGAGGAGGCGGGCCGAGCCCTGCGCGACGAGCAGCGCATCACCGTGGACCTGCCGGACACCGATGTTCCGGCCGGGCGCACGCTCTTCCTCGGCGAACGCATGCAGGTCCGCCTCGGCGAGCGGACGCTGTTCGCCGGGGAGGGCGTCGACCTCACGATCCGCGGTCCCGAGCGCATTGCGCTGACCGGACCCAACGGCGCGGGCAAGTCCACGCTGCTCCGGCTGGTCAACGGCGACCTGCCGGCGGACCACGGAGAGACCAGGCGGGCCGGCGGTCGGATCGCCTATCTCTCACAGCGGCTGGCTCTGCCGGACCTGGACCGCAGCGTGGCCGAGAACTTCGCCGCGTCCGCCTCCGGTAGGCCGGAGGCGGAGCGGATGAACCTGCTCGCCCGCTTCCTCTTCCGAGGGCCCAGGGCCCACCTCCCGGCCAGGACGCTCTCGGGCGGTGAGCGTCTGCGCGCCGCCCTCCTCTGCGCCCTCTGCGCCGAACCGGCTCCGCAACTGCTCCTGCTCGACGAGCCGACGAACAACCTCGACCTGATGAGCGTCGGCCAACTGGAGAGCGCACTGAGTGCTTATCGGGGCGCGCTGCTGGTCGTCAGCCACGACGAGCGGTTCCTCACGCGGATCGGTGTGGACCGGTGGCTGCGGCTGGCCGACGGCGAACTGAGGGAGGCGGGGGCTCCCGAGGCGTGAACCACTGGTCCTGAGGCTCCCGGGCCTTACCCGGATGTACGAGCCCGGGCGCCGGCCGCAAGTGGCCGGCGATCGGGCCGTCTTCCTCGCGGGACGGGGGCTCCACCGGCTCAGCCGACCGGAGTCGCCTGGTGGAAGTACATCCGCCAGCCGGCCTCCGCCCGGCGCCACAGGGAACTCCGCCAAGCCCGGCGGCCTCGGTGGTCGGTGAAATAGGTCAGGTGGACGAGACCCGGAGCCAGAACGGTTCCGGCCAACTCGCTGACGGTCACCGGGGACTTGGGGGAGACCGATCCGTCGCCGGTCACTTCGAGGATCGACCGCACGTCCCACCGCCGCCCCGAAGCGCCGATCTCGACGAATTCCGGATCCAGCAGTTCCAGGACGCGGACCGGTGAAGCCCGTACCTTCGGATCGAGAAGCCGCATCTCCCCGTCGAGGGCTGCCTGAACAGCGGAGTCGCTCTCATCCGTCACACGGGGAAGACTACGTGGTGCGCGGCTGGCAGGTCCGTGTGAAACCGAGCGTTGGTGGACGATGGAGTCAAGCGCCCGGAGAAAGGGGGGCCGACCCGCGCAGCAGCCACTGCCCGAAGGACCGGCGCGGGGGCCGCACCACCACGCGGCCGTGGGCCTTCCTACCGGTCAGCTCCACTCGCAGGGTGACCGGTGTGTCCGGATCCGCCGGAGCCCGGCGGTACTTGACCCTGCTGTGCACCAGCTGCAGGCCGTCGGTGTCGACCACGATGCCCGGCTTGGTGACGAGGGTCAGTGTCTTACCCGTCATATCCGCGTCGATCCGCAGGGTGTCATGTGTGATCACCGCGTCAGTGAAGTCGAGCGTCACCTTGCAGAAGCTCACCCTGAGCTCCAGCCTCCGCGGTACCAGCCAGCGCCCCGCCCGCTCGATCGCGCCGCTGTGGACCTGTTTGATCCGAACCACGTCCTTGGCCCCTGCTCCGGTCGCCCAGACCGCGGCCGACACGGGCGGCAGGTCGGCGGTGAGCGCGGAGAGTTCGCTCAGCGTCCGTGCCGACAGGGCGGCTTCCACCCGCTCGTCCAACTCGTCCGTGGTCAGCAGGCCGTCCCCCGCCGCGATGCGCAGCACGTCCACCACCCGGTCCCGGTCGGCGTGAGAGGCGCGCAGCTCGGGCGACGAGCCGGCGCCGGAGCGCTTCCCGGTGGGCGATATCTCTCCTGACATGCTTCCGTCCTGGTTCGGTCGAGAGTCCCCGCGCGATGCGGAGTGGAAGGAGTGAACGCTATACCGGGTTTGGGAGCGGCTGGTCCGCATCACGGAGAGGCGACGGCCGGCGGTGGTTCACGGTGTGCGGCGTCCATCATGCCGAGCCCTGATCGGGGCAACAACCAGGGACCGGAGGGCGGTTCCGGCTCACCTCCGGGGCCCGGCGGGGCGCCGGCGGTACATCGTCGAGCCGGACACTCCCGTCGACTCCCCGACGCCGTCCGGCGGTGCTCCGAGCCGTGGAAGAAGTCTGCGGGCCGAAGTCGCTGGCAGGCGTTCGCCGTAGGTACGCACCGCTCCACCGCCGTCTCCCGGGTGGAGGCGACCTCGCGCTTTACGTGATCTTCGGTGAGAAACCCGGCGGTCATCCGCCTTCAGGCGCACCGCCCAGCCCTCGCTTCGACAGGTCAGAGGTGACCTGTCGCAGTGAAGGTTGAGTGATTCTCACCGAACGTTGAGCGGTTCCCTATGGCGCCCAGGCGAGCGATCAGAGGCCCTGTGCGAGGACATCGGCGAGGACGGGGTGGATCCGGCCCGGGGTGGTGGTGATGGTGTACTTCGCGACGCCGTTCGTGACGAACGGGTCCTGGCCGGTGATCTGCTCGATCGTGTCGCGGTCGACGCCGTGGGCGATGATCGCGCCGCCCTCTGAGGTGGGGACGGTCTGGCCGGAGACCAGAAATGTCCCGGCGGCATGGTGCCGCTCAAGGTAGGCGACGTGACCGGCAATGTGCGGGGTGACGTCGTCCTCGGTCGCGGTGTAGCGGAGTTGGAGCAGGTGGAGCACGGTGTCCTCCATCGCGTTCTGAGTTGTCGGCTTGGCGGGTTCGCCGCCTCACTACTGGTTGCCGGGTCAGGGTTCGTGGTTCGAAGGTCCTTGGGCGAGTCGCTCTTTTCTGCGCCGGTGGTAGAGCTTGGTGCGGCAGGACGCTGAACATGTGAGGCGGATCTGGTTCTTGCGTCCGGGCTGCAGGGGGCCGGAGCAATACGTGCAGTTCGCCGGTTGTTGCCGGCGGTGCCGTTCGGCGAGGTGCCGCAGCGAGAGGCCGACTTCCGCGTCCTTGCGGATGGCCCGACAGAGCAGGTAGGTGCCCCGGGGCAGTCGCCGGTACTGGCCTGTGACGGTGGTCCGTCGGCGGGGAACGACGGCGTCCGTCAGGGCCGGGTTGAGGTGGTCGGCCGGATGGCCGGTGAGTACGGGGAGACGGTCGAGGCGGGGTTTCCCGGTCCAGCTGGGCGGACCGCAGACGACCGCGTGCAGGGCACTGGGCCGAAGGTGGTTGGCTCTGGCCAGGCGCCTGATGTAGTTCTCGGTGCTCTCGCCCAGGTGCGGGCGGACCCGCATGGGAAGCGGGGCCGCGGGACGTTCGTCGGCGGTGCCGGACGGCATGGCGAGACGGTGCCTTTCTGCGTGGCGGTCAGCTGGATTCCGAATTGTGGTCGAGAGGGATCGCCTCAAGACCCGCCTTCGTGATCTTCTCGCTCCACAGAAGGTGGAACAGCGCGGGCAGGACACGCAGAACGTCCCCGGCCTCTTCGGCTCCTTCCCGCAGCCCATGAGGCTGCCGGAAGACCTCCATCAGACGCTCGACGACATCGGCCTCACGGCCGCACCGCCCGTGCCGGTAGCGGGCCAGCCACCGCAGGTTCGCCATGAACACCGGATCCGGGACACCGGCGTGGCGAACTCCCAGCCCACCGCCGAGCAGGCCCGTTCGGTCGCGGCGAACGCCTGCGCGGTCCGCTCGTCGACACCGTCCTCGGCGGACATCGACCACGCGGGCGCGTCCGTCGGCCAGCCGTGCGAAGTAGTCAGGCGCGTGCCGCCGCTTCTCTTCCTCATCGCGCCAGTGCAACCAGAACGGCTGCGAGGCGATCCCCACCACCTCCGGCGCGAAGTCCAGCAGGATCAGCCGGTCCCGCTCTAAGGGTTGTCCCGTAATCCCCGGTGGATCAGCGCACGACGGCAGATGCGGTACATCGCAAGGCGGAGGGACGTCCCGATACTGGGCGTATCAGGATGTTCCGACAACGCGGCGAGGTGCCGTAGCTGTCGTCGTGCGCCCACCGGGGATTGCGGGACAACCCTTAGCCACGACTCGTAGCCCACATGGCCGCCCGTGGTCGCCGCGTAGTACCAGGCCGCGAAGCTGCGGTCGCCCTTGTTCCACCGGCACCCGCGTACGGGCGATACGTCCTCGAACCGGACACCCCAGCCGGAGCCCAGTGCGGTACGACGACGCTGGCCACTGTCGAAGAAGTCCAGGTCAAAGGCGCCCAGCGCGGGATCGCCGTACGCGCGTACCGGTTCCCCCACCGTCTCCCCAGACAGTCAGCCTTAAACGATCACTCAACCTCCGGTGAGAAAACCGAGCGGTCACCAGCCTTCGGTGACCACGCTCAACCTTCGCTGCGAGAGATCAAAGGGGGGTCCGAGGCATGACCGCGGAGCCCCGATGTACTAGAGTTATCTCGACATCGAGATATCTGCCGAGAGTGCACCGCAGCCATCTGAGGCAAGCCGGACCGACTAAGGCTTACCTCAGCGGAACGGCTACGAGCCGTGGCGGCAGGATTGCGGTATTGCGGTAGTACGTGCACATTCATGAAGGAGACTGTCGTGTCGGCGAACAGCTTCGACGCCCGCAGCACGCTGCGTGTGGGTGACGAGTCGTACGAGATCTTCCGGCTGGACAAGGTCGAGGGCTCCGCGCGCCTCCCCTACAGCCTTAAGGTGCTGCTGGAGAACCTGCTCCGCACCGAGGACGGCGCGAACATCACCGCCGACCACATCCGGGCGCTGGGCAACTGGGACGCCAGCGCCGAGCCCAGCCAGGAGATCCAGTTCACGCCGGCGCGTGTGATCATGCAGGACTTCACCGGCGTGCCGTGCGTCGTCGACCTCGCCACCATGCGCGAGGCCGTCAAGGAGCTCGGCGGCGACCCGGCGAAGATCAACCCGCTCGCCCCCGCCGAACTGGTCATCGACCACTCCGTGATCGCCGACAAGTTCGGCACCCCGGACTCCTTCGCGCAGAACGTCGAGCTGGAGTACGGCCGCAACCGTGAGCGCTACCAGTTCCTGCGCTGGGGCCAGAACGCCTTCGACGAGTTCAAGGTGGTCCCGCCGGGCACCGGCATCGTCCACCAGGTCAACATCGAGTACCTGGCCCGCACCGTGATGGTCCGGAACGGGCAGGCCTACCCCGACACCCTGGTCGGCACCGACTCCCACACCACCATGGTCAACGGGCTCGGTGTGCTCGGCTGGGGTGTGGGCGGTATCGAGGCCGAGGCCGCCATGCTCGGCCAGCCCGTCTCGATGCTCATCCCGCGGGTCGTGGGCTTCAAGCTGACCGGCCAGCTGCCGGCCGGCACCACCGCCACCGACCTGGTGCTGACCATCACCGAGATGCTGCGCAAGCACGGCGTGGTCGGCAAGTTCGTGGAGTTCTACGGCGAGGGCGTGGGCGCGGTGCCGCTCGCGAACCGAGCCACCATCGGCAACATGTCGCCCGAGTTCGGCTCGACCGCGGCCATCTTCCCGATCGACCAGGAGACCCTCACCTACCTGCGCCTCACCGGCCGCAGCGAGGACCAGCTGGCGCTGGTCGAGGCGTACGCCAAGGAGCAGGGCCTCTGGTTGGACCCGGCCGCCGAGCCCGACTTCTCCGAGAAGCTCGAGCTCGACCTGGCCACGGTCGTTCCCTCCATCGCCGGCCCGAAGCGCCCGCAGGACCGGATCGTGCTGTCCGACGCCAAGGAGCAGTTCGCACAGGACGTGCGGGACTACGTCGAGTTCGCCGGCCCCGACGAGGCGGGTGAGGAGTCCTTCCCGGCCTCCGACTCGCCGGCCATCTCCGACGACATGCCCACCATGCCGGTCCCGGTGACGGCCGCCGACGGCACCAGCTACGAGCTGGACCACGGAGCGGTCGCGGTCGCCGCGATCACCTCCTGCACCAACACCTCCAACCCGTACGTCATGGTGGCTGCGGCGCTGGTGGCGAAGAAGGCGGTGGAGAAGGGGCTCACCCGCAAGCCGTGGGTGAAGACCACCCTGGCGCCCGGCTCCAAGGTCGTCATGGACTACTACGAGCGGGCCGGCCTCACGCCCTACCTCGACAAGCTCGGCTTCAACCTGGTCGGTTACGGCTGCACCACCTGCATCGGCAACTCGGGCCCGCTGCCGGACGAGGTCTCCCAGGCCGTCAACGAGCACGACCTGGCCGTGGTGTCGGTGCTCTCCGGAAACCGCAACTTCGAGGGGCGGATCAACCCGGACGTCAAGATGAACTACCTGGCCTCCCCGCCGCTGGTCGTCGCCTACGCCATCGCCGGCTCGATGAAGGTCGACATCACCACCGAGGCGCTCGGGATCGACACCGAGGGACACCCGGTCTACCTGAAGGACATCTGGCCCTCGGAGCGCGAGGTCGAGGACGTGGTGGCCTCCGCCATCGGCCAGGAGATGTTCGGCAGCAGCTACGCCGACGTCTTCACCGGGGACGCCCAGTGGCAGGCGCTGCCGATCCCGACCGGGAACACCTTCGAGTGGGACGAGGAATCCACCTACGTCCGCAAGCCCCCGTACTTCGAGGGCCTGACGATGGACCTCACCCCGGTCGAGGACATCAGCGGCGCCCGGGTGCTGGCCAAGCTCGGAGACTCGGTCACCACCGACCACATCTCCCCGGCCGGTGCGATCAAGGCCGACACGCCGGCCGGCCGGTACCTCACCGAGCACGGCATCGCGCGCCGTGACTTCAACAGCTACGGCTCCCGCCGCGGCAACCACGAGGTCATGATCCGCGGCACCTTCGCCAACATCCGGCTCCGCAACCAGATCGCCCCGGGTACCGAGGGCGGTTTCACCCGCGACTTCACCCAGCCCGACGGGCCGGTGGGCTTCATCTACGACGCCGCGCAGAACTACCAGGCCGCCGGGGTGCCGCTGGTCGTGCTGGCGGGCAAGGAGTACGGCTCGGGCTCCTCCCGCGACTGGGCCGCCAAGGGCACCGCCCTGCTGGGCGTCAGGGCGGTCATCGCGGAGTCCTACGAGCGGATCCACCGCTCCAACCTCATCGGCATGGGCGTCCTGCCGCTCCAGTACCCCGACGAGGTCACCGCTGAGTCCCTCGGACTGACCGGCGAGGAGACCTTCTCCATCACCGGTGTGACCGCCCTGAACGACGGCATTCCGGAGACCGTGAAGGTCACCACCGACACCGGTGTGGAGTTCGAGGCCAAGCTCCGTATCGACACCCCGGGCGAGGCCGACTACTACCGCAACGGCGGCATCCTGCAGTACGTGCTGCGTTCGCTGATCCGCGACTGACCGGCACCGGCCGTTCGGTCCTGCGCGCTGACGGGCGGGCCGCGTTCCCCGGAAGGGGAGCGCGGCCCGCCGCGCTGTTCCAGGGTCGGTTCGATTCCGCCGGACGGCGAGCGCAAGGCGGAATCCGGTCGGCCTCTTGCGAGCGGTCTCCAAGGAGGCGGAACACCGCCGTCCGGTCTGATCGGAATACCGAATCGGCCACCGGCGTCCGCATCGCCCGGAGCCCTCCGTGCAGCAGCGCAAGGGTGAGCCCGGACGGGTGAGTGGGGCGCTCGACCAAATGGGGGATGACGGGCGGCAAATCGCCAGAGGTCTCAACTCGGGAAAGTCTGTTGACCAAACCTGCATTTGATCTTGCCCGGGTGGTGTTGAGTGGACTATACCTGTCGACGTCCGAGGGGCCGTACGGTCGAACACGGACCCGGGGGGCGGGGGACAGGTCAGGACGCGCCTGATCAACTGTCACCACACCCCGCGATCCCGGTGCACACTCTGAGCACGACCCAGCTTCACCACACCGCGGTGCGGGGCCCTTCGCCGGAGGCGAGCATGCACGGGCGACCGGTAACACCGCCTGAGTCCTGGAGAAGGCGAGGACTTGAGCATGGGATCCACCGACTACGGCCGCCGAGACCTGATCAAGCGGGCTGCCGCCATCGGGCTGATCGCGGTGCCCACCATGAGCGCGCTGACCTCGTGTGCCGCCAGTGACAGTGGCGACGACGATGGCCGGGTGGCCGAGGGCAAGAAGACCGCGAAGAACCCGCTGGGCGTCAACGCGAGCGGCCCGCTCGACGTCGTGATCTTCGACGGCGGCTTCGGCCAGCAGTACGCCAAGGACGCCGAGGCGGAGTTCGCGAAGGCCTACCCGAAGGCCGAGATCAAGCACGCGGCGACCGAGAAGATCCAGACCACCCTTCAGCCCCGCTTCAACGGGGGCACCCCACCGGACCTCATCGACAACTCCGGCGCCGAGCAGATGGACTTCGGCACACTGGTCTCCAAGGACCAGCTCACCGACCTCACCCCGCTGCTGGACGCCCCCTCGCTCGACGACCCGAACAAGAAGGTGCGCGACACGCTGCGCCCCGGCGTCGTCGAGATGGGCCAGTTCGACGGCAAGCCGGTCTGGGTCCTGTACTACGCCTACACCGTCTACGGGGTGTGGTACTCGCAGTCGATGTTGGAGAAGCACGACTGGGAGTACCCGGAGACCTGGGACGACATGCTCAAGGTCTGCGCCGCGGCGAAGAAGAAGGGCATCGCGGGCTGGACCTACGCCGGCAAGCACCCGTACTACATCCCCTTCAGCCTCTACCCGTTCATCGCCAAGATCGGCGGGCCGGACGTGCTGAAGGCGATCGACAACCTCGAACCGAACGCCTGGAAGCACCCGGCGGTCAAGGCGGCCTTCGAGGCCTACTACGAGCTCTACAAGAAGGGCTACGTCCTCCAGGGGACCCCGGGGCTGGACCACATCCAGTCCCAGACCGCCTGGACCGAGGGCGAGGCGCTGTTCCTCCCGAACGGCTCCTGGGTGGAGAACGAGGCGGCCAAGACCACGCCGAAGGACTTCAAGATGGCCGTGGGTGCCCCCTCCGGCCTCGACAGCTCCGACAAGATGCCCTTCGGCACCATCTGGGCCTCCGGCGGTGAGCCGTTCATCGTGCCGAAGAAGGCCAAGAACCCGGTGGCGGGCATGGAGCTGATGCGCATCATGCTCGGCGAGAAGTCCTCCAAGAACTTCACCGAGCAGGTCTCCTCGCTCACCTCGCTGGACGGCGGCACCGACGGGCTCAAGCTGCCCCCGGGCCTCTCCAGCGCCAAGGCCGCACTGGACAAGGCCGGCGATAACATCGTCAACCCGCGCATACAGGACTGGTACGTCGCCCTGCAGAAGGAGAAGATCGGCACTGCCGCGCTGGGCGAGATGATGGCGGGGCGGATGACGCCGGCCGAGTGCGTCAAGGCCTGCCAGAAGTTCGCCGACCAGACCGCCGCGGACGACAGCGTCAAGAAGTACAAGCGCTGAGCACGTGAGTCCCCTGGCGTCACCGGCGGCACCTGGCAACAGGAAAGAACGAGGTCGGTAGAAATGCAGCACGGCAAGTACCGGTTCATCGTGGGGTTTCTGGCCGTTCCCCTGGTGATTTACGCGATCTTCGTGATCTCACCGTTCGTCCAGGCCATTTACTACTCCTTCACGAACTGGACCGGACTGAGCGCCGATTTCGAGATGATCGGGTTCGGCAACTACGACCGGCTGCTGCACGACGAGGTGTTCTGGAAAGCCGTCCGGAACAACGTGGTGCTGCTCATCGTTCTGCCGCTGGTGACGCTCGGCCTCGGCCTGTTCTTCGCGTTCATGCTCAACGTCGGGGGACGGCGGCGGAAGAACGCCGTCATCGGCGGGGTGCGGGGAGCCGGCTTCTACAAGATCGTCTACTTCTTCCCGCAGGTGCTGTCCATCGCGATCGTCGCGCTGCTCTTCCAGTTCGCCTACGACCCGCACAGCGGCGCCGTCAACTCCGCCCTGAAGGCGGTGGGCCTCGGATCCCTGCAACCGGACTGGCTGGGCGACCCCAGCCTCGCGCTCTGGTGCGTGATCACGGTGATGGTCTGGAGCAACGTCGGCTTCTACGTGGTCCTCTTCTCCGCGGGGATGAGCTCCATCCCCAAGGACTTCTACGAGGCCGCCCTGCTGGACGGGGCGAACCGGTTCAACACGTTCTTCCGGATCACCCTGCCGCTGCTGTGGGACACCGTGCAGACCGGATGGGTCTACATGGGCATCATCGCACTGGACGCCTTCGCCGTGGTGCAGATCATGACCGTGGGGGCGAACGGCGGCGGACCCGCCTACTCCACCGAGGTCCTGACCATCTTCGTCTACCAGAAGGGCTTCCGGGACGGGCAGGCCGGATACGCCACCGCGATCGGTGTGGCGCTGCTCCTCCTCACCATGCTCTTCGCGGTCACGGTCATGAAGCTCGGCCGGCGAGAGCGGCTGGAGTACTGATGCCGAACGGAGCCCGTCCGATCCACCGCTCGACCGCCGACCTGGGGGCAGCACAGTGACCTCGCCAGCAGAACCCTCGGAGATCCAGGACGTCACCGAACCGAAGGTCGCGGTCCCCCCGCCGGCCGCCGGGGCGGCGGAGACCCGGTCGGCGGCGCGGCCCCGGCCGGGCGGAGAGCGCAAGCGCCCGGCCGTCGGCGACCAGGTGCTGAACGTCTTCTCACACGGCATGCTCGCGGTGTGGGGGCTCCTGGTCACCCTGCCGCTGCTGTGGGCGGTGATGACCGCACTCAAGACGGACCGGGAGATCTTCACCTCGCCCTGGGGGCTGCCGAGCGCCCTGCGCTGGGAGAACCTCTCGCGCGCCTGGGACAAGGCGCACATGAGCGATTACTTCTTCAACACGTTCGTGGTGGTGGGCGGGGGGCTGGTGGGCACCATGCTCTTCGGAGCGATGGCCGCCTACGTCCTGGCCCGGTTCGAGTTCCGGGGCAACCGCTTCCTGTACTTCCTGTTCGTGGGCGGGATGAGCTTCCCCATCATGATGGCGCTGGTGCCGCTGTTCTACGTGATGGACAACATGAGCCTGCTCAACACGTACCACGGGCTGATCCTCGTCTACATCGCCTACTCGCTCCCCTTCACGGTCTTCTTCCTCACGGCCTTCTTCCGCACGCTGCCGACCTCGGTGGCGGAGGCGGCGCTGATCGACGGCGCCTCGCACACCAGGACCTTCTTCCAGGTCATGCTGCCGATGGCGAAACCCGGCCTGATCAGCGTGGGGATCTTCAACTTCCTCGGCCAGTGGAACCAGTACATGCTGCCCCAGGTGCTCAACACCGACCCGGACAAGCGGGTGCTCACCCAGGGCCTGGTGGCCCTGGCCGTGAGCCAGGGGTACAAGGGGGACTGGTCCGGGCTCTTCGCCGGCCTGGTGCTCGCCATGCTGCCGGTCCTCGCGGTCTACATCATCTTCCAGCGGCAGGTGCAGTCCGGACTGACCGCGGGCGCGCTGAAGTAGCCGCAGCCCTCCCGGGCCACGCCGGGGCGGCCCACCTTCCGAGGTGGGCCGCCCCGGCGCCGTATGCCCGCCGAAGGGTGGTAGCTGGTTCAAGCCCTTGACGAGAGGGCCGCAGCGGCTCAGCTTAGAGTTCACATGTTGTAGATGGAGAGGTCTGCTAGCCAGGGCGGCCTCCGTCCTGCTCGACTAGGAGTGATCGGACTGTGGTTGATACTCCGGGATCGCAGTCGTCGCTGCACCGGGCCAATCTGGAACGGGTGGTCCGCGCGGTCCGGCTCTCCGGCTCACTCACCCAGGCGGAGATCGCCCGGGCCACGGGGCTGTCCGCGGCCACCGTCTCCAACATCGTGCGCGAGCTCAGGGAGAGTGGGACGGTGGAGGTCACACCGACCTCCGCGGGGGGCCGGCGGGCTCGGAGCGTCTCGCTCAGCGGGGACGCCGGGATCGTCGTCGGAGTCGATTTCGGCCACACCCATCTGCGGGTCGCCGTCGGGAACCTCGCCCGACAGGTCCTGGCGGAGGAGGCAGAACCGCTCGACGTGGACGCCTCCGCGGAGCACGGCCTGGACCGGGCGGAGCGGTTGGTGGGGCAGCTGATCGCGAGCATCGGGGTGGACCGCGCCAAGGTGGTCGGTGTGGGCCTCGGGGTGCCGGGCCCGATCGACGGGGAGTCGGGCGCGATCGGTTCGACGACCATCCTGCCCGGCTGGTCCGGGATGAACCCGCGGGAGGAGTTGGCGGGCCGGCTCGGCATCCCGGTGCACGTCGACAACGACGCCAACCTCGGGGCGCTCGGGGAGCTGGTCTGGGGGAGCGGACGAGGGGTGCAGGACCTCGCCTACATCAAGGTGGCGAGCGGGGTCGGCGCCGGCCTGGTGATCAAGGGGGAGATCTACCGCGGCCCCGGTGGCACGGCGGGCGAGATGGGGCACATCACCCTGGACGAGTCCGGGCCGGTGTGCCGCTGCGGCAACCGCGGCTGCCTGGAGACCTTCACCGCCGCGCGGTACGTGCTGGGACTGCTGACGCCCACCCACGGACCGGACCTGACGATGCAGAGGGTCGTGCAGCTCGCCCGGGACGGCAACCCGGGCTGCCGGCGGGTGGTCGCCGACGTGGGCCGGCACATCGGCAGCGGTGTGGCCAACCTCTGCAACCTCCTCAACCCCAGCCGGGTGGTGCTCGGCGGGGACCTGGCGGAGGCCGGCGAGCTGGTGCTGGAACCGATCCGCGAGTCCGTCTCCCGCTACGCGATCCCCAGCGCCGCTGAGCAGTTGTCAGTCGTGGCCGGGGCGTTGGGCGGCCGGGCCGAGGTCCTGGGCGCGATCGCCCTGGTGATGAGCGAGATGGGTGATTCGAGTCTTTTGGACGGCACCGCGCCCAGCCTCTCATAACCCTTCACTTAGAGAAGGAATGGCACCGTTGCCATCTCGTTAAAGATTTACTTCTTGACGCATTGGTCTCGGCCAAGTTGACTGCGGAACACCTCGGCCGCGCGCGCGGCCTCGTCAGGGAGGTTCCACTCATGAACGCGACGATGCGTCGCTTCGCCACCGGCGCGGTAGCGGTCTCGATGGCTCTGTCCGTGGCCGCCTGCGGCAAGGCCGGCAGCGATGACAAGGGCGACAGCGACAACAAGACCATCGGTCTGCTGCTCCCGGAGAACAAGACCACGCGGTACGAGACCTTCGACCGGCCGTTGATCACGAAGAAGATCACGTCGCTCTGTCCCGACTGCGAGGTCGCCTACAACAACGCCAACGAGGACACCGAGACCCAGAAGAAGCAGTTCGACGCGCTGATCACCAAGGGCGTCAAGGTCATCATCCTGGACGCGGTGGATGCCACCGCCACCAGGTCCTGGGTGGACCGGGCAGCGGAGAAGGGCGTCAAGGTCGTCGCCTACGACCGGCTCGCCGAGGGGGACATCTCGGCCTACGTCTCCTACGACAACGAGAAGATCGGCCAACTCCAGGGCGAGGCCATGCTCCAGGCGCTCGGGGACAAGGCCGCCAAGAGCAACGTCGTGATGATCAACGGATCGCCGACCGACCCGAACGCCGCCCTCTTCAAGTCCGGTGCGCACAGCGTGCTGGACGAGAAGGTCAAGAAGGTCGTCTACGAGCAGGACATCCCGGGCTGGTCGGCCGCCGAGGCCAACAAGAAGATGACCGCCGCCGTCACCTCGCTCGGCAAGGACGGCTTCGACGCCGTCTACGCGGCCAACGACGGCATGGCCGGAGCCATCGCCACCGCCCTGAAGTCCGCCGGCGTGAGCGGTGTGCCGTTGGGCGGCCAGGACTGCGAACTCGCCGGGATCCAGCGGATCCTGGCCGGCAGCCAGACCTACTCCATCTACAAGGCGATCAAGCCGGAGGCGGAGACCACCGCCGAGATCGCGGTGGCCCTGCTGGAGGGTGACGGCATCGGCGAACTGGCTCCGCAGAAGTCGGACAGCCACAGCAAGAAGGGCGTGCCCACCAAGCTCTTCGACGCCCAGATCGTGACCAAGGACAACGTCGTGGACACGATCATCAAGGACGAGGTCTACACGGCCGAGGAGATCTGCACCAAGAGCTACGCGAAGGCCTGCGCGGAAGCCGGCATCAAGTAGCCCGCAGGGCGATCCGGTCCGCCGGACGGATCGCCCGAGGGGGGAACTCCCCCCGAGGGAGCAGCCGGTGCGGCTCCGGCCGGTGTCGCCCAGCCGCGGAGTCCGTCGCCCGTCACGGGCCCCCGCCCGCGACGGGTGCCAGGACGCCTACGGTGGGAGCCGACCCGCGGTCGTCGACACGCCGCCGGTCGGCCCCGCCGCCCCGGGGTCCCCCCGCTCCGGGGCTCTGCGGCGTTCCCGGCCCGTGCGGGCCGCTGGTTCGCCCTTTCCCTGCCCGCACCGTCCTCCGCGTGGCGTGAACCGCGCGGCACCCCGCCGGCCAGGCGGGTGAAGGAGATGATGTACGTGTCCGCTACGCCCGTGCTGGCGTTGCGCGGGGTCTCCAAGCGGTTCGGCGCCGTCCAGGCGCTCACCGACGTCCAGTTGGAGATCCACGCGGGCGAAGTGCTCGCCCTGGTCGGCGACAACGGCGCCGGCAAGTCGACCCTGGTCAAGACGATCGCCGGGGTCCATCCCATCGACGAGGGCGCGATCGAGTGGGACGGCCGCCCGGTCGCCATCCACCGCCCTCACCACGCCCAGGAGTTGGGCATCGCGACCGTCTACCAGGACCTCGCGCTCTGCGACAACCTCGATGTGGTCGCCAACCTCTTCCTCGGCCGGGAGGAGCGCTCCGCCAGCGTCCTCGACGAGGTGGCGATGGAGAAGCGGGCCAAGGAACTCCTCGACACCCTGTCCATCCGGATACCCAGCGTCCGGATCCCCGTCGCCGCCCTCTCCGGCGGACAGCGCCAGGTGGTGGCGATCGCCCGCGCACTGATCGGCGAGCCCCGGGTGGTCATCCTGGACGAGCCCACCGCCGCCCTGGGCGTCGAACAGACCGCGCAGGTCCTCGACCTGGTGGAGCGACTGCGGGAACGCGGCCTGGGCGTCATCCTCATCAGCCACAACATGGCCGACGTGCGGGCGGTCGCGGACCGGGTCGCGGTGCTGCGGCTGGGGCGCAACAACGGCGTCTTCTCCGTGTCGGACACCTCCCACGAAGAGATCATCGCCGCCATCACCGGAGCCACGGACAACGCCGTGACCCGCCGTCAGGCGCGCACCGCGGAGGGAACGAAGTGAGCGACACGGCAAAGCAGGAGCAGCCGACCCAGGACCCGACGGCCGCACCCGAGAGCGGCGCGCCGGCCCTCGACCCCCGACTGCTGGTCCGGGAACAGGGGCTGAGCGGCTACCTGAGTGACTTCAAGCGCAAGGTCCGCGGTGGCGAACTCGGCTCCATCCCCGTCGTCCTCGGGCTCATCCTGATCGGCGCCATATTCCAGACGCTGGACAGCAGCTTCCTGACCGCCGACAGCCTCAGCAACATCAGCGTCTACATCGCCGGCCAGGGCATCATGGCCGTCGGCATCGTCTTCGTGCTGCTGCTCGGCGAGATCGACCTCTCGATCGGTTCGGTCGCCGGGGTGGGCGCCGCGCTCTGGGCGGTGCTCAGCGTCACCCACCACATGGACGACGCCCTCGCCGGACTGATCGCGGTCGCCGCAGGCGCGCTCATCGGCGGGCTGCACGGCTTCTTCTTCGCGAAGGTCGGCGTTCCGGCCTTCGTGGTCACCCTCGCCGGCTTCCTCGGCTGGAGCGGCCTGCAGATCTGGCTGATGGGCGAGGAGGGCAGCATCAACACGCCCTCCGGCAGTTTCGTGGAGAAGCTCACCGACTTCTACTTCGACGACATCGCCGCCGCCTACGGCCTGGCGATCGTGGCCATCCTCGCCTACCTCGGATCCATGCTGCTGGACAGCCGCCGCCGGCAGGCCGCCGGTCTGCCGCACCGGGCGCTCAGCGAGATCCTGTTGCGAGCCGGCCTGCTCGCCGCGGTGGCGCTGGTGGCGGCCTACGCCCTCAACCAGTCCCGGGGCCTTCCGCTCGCCCTGGTGATCTTCCTGGCGGTGCTGGTGATCACCGACTTCGTGGTCCGGCGCACCACCTACGGCCGGCAGATCTTCGCCGTCGGCGGCAACGCGGAGGCCGCCCGCCGAGCCGGTATCAGCGTGGAGAAGGTCCGCATCACCGTCTTCGCGATCGCCGGCCTGCTGGCGGCCTTCGGCGGACTGTTCATCGCCAGCCTCTCCGGCGGCGCCAGCAAGGGGCTCGGCAGCGGGAACACCCTGATGAACGTCATCGCAGCCGCCGTCATCGGCGGCACCAGCCTCTTCGGCGGCCGCGGCAAGGTGTGGTCCGCCCTGCTCGGCATGCTGGTCATCCAGTCCATCGAACAGGGGCTGAACCTGCTCGGGATGGCCAGCGCCATCCAGTTCATGATCACCGGCGCGGTGCTGCTCGCCGCGGTGGTGATCGACTCGCTCTCCCGCCGCACCCAGAAGTCCGCGGGGCGCACCTGACGCCTCCCGTCCCCGGTGCGAGGTGCCCGGTCCCGGCCATCGGCGGGGGCCGGGCACTCGCGTACGGGCCCGAGCGTTCACCCGGATGCCGCGGAGGTCAGCCCCAGGTGGGCCATTCGCGTGCGTTAGAACGCACGGCCCGCGACACATGCTCGTAAGGGGAACACTAGACTCGGCTGACCGGCAAAGGCACGGACAGCTCGACAGCTAAGGAGGCACGGGTGGCGCTGCTGACCCGAATCAGGGGACCGCGCGATCTGGACCGGCTCGACCCGGAGCAGCTGACCGCGCTGGCCGAAGAGATCAGAACCTTCCTGGTCGAGTCGGTCTCCAAGACCGGGGGCCACCTCGGACCCAACCTCGGGGTGGTGGAGCTGACCATCGCCCTGCACCGGGTGTTCCACTCCCCTCAGGACAAGGTGCTCTTCGACACCGGACACCAGTCCTATGTGCACAAGCTGCTCACCGGACGGCAGGACTTCTCCAAGCTGCGGAGCAAAGGGGGCCTCTCCGGCTACCCCTCGCGTGCGGAGTCCGAGCACGACGTGATCGAGAACAGCCACGCCTCGACCGTGCTGGGCTGGGCGGACGGCCTGGCCAAGGCCAACCAGCTGCTCGGGCGGGACGACCGGGTGGTCGCCGTGACCGGCGACGGAGCGCTGACCGGTGGCATGGCCTGGGAGGCGCTGAACAACATCGCCGCCGCCAAGGACCGCCCGCTGGTGATCGTCGTCAACGACAACGAGCGGTCGTACGCCCCGACCATCGGCGGCCTCGCCAACCACCTCGCCACGCTCCGCACCACCGACGGCTACGAGCGCTTCCTCGCCCGGGGCAAGGACATCCTGGAGCGGACGCCCGTCGTCGGCCGACCGCTGTACGAGACCCTGCACGGTGCCAAGAAGGGGCTCAAGGACTTCATCGCCCCCCAGGGCATGTTCGAGGACCTCGGCCTGAAGTACGTCGGCCCCATCGACGGGCACGACATCGAGGCGCTGGAGTCGGCGCTGCAGCGGGCCAAGCGCTTCGGTGGGCCGGTCATCGTGCACTGCCTCACCGAGAAGGGCCGCGGCTACCAGCCGGCCCGCCAGGACGAGGCCGACCAGTTCCACTCGGTGGGCGTCATCCACCCCGACACCGGGCTGCCGGTGAACTCGGCCGGGGCCGACTGGACCTCGGTCTTCGGGGAGGAGATGGTCGAGCTCGGCCGGGCCCGCAAGGACATCGTCGCCATCACCGCGGCCATGCTCCAGCCCGTCGGCCTGGAGAAGTTCGCCAAGGCCTTCCCCGAACGCGTCTTCGACGTGGGCATCGCCGAGCAGCACGCGGCAGTCTCGGCCGCCGGGCTCGCCACCGGCGGCCTGCACCCGGTCTGCGCGATCTACGCCACCTTCCTCAACCGCGCCTTCGACCAACTGCTGATGGACGTGGCCCTGCACAAGTGCGGCGTCACCTTCGTGCTGGACCGGGCCGGGGTCACCGGCACCGACGGCGCCTCCCACAACGGCATGTGGGACATGTCCGTCCTGCAGTGCGTGCCCGGGCTGCGGATCGCCGCGCCGCGCGACGCCGACCAGCTGCGGGCCCAGCTCAGGGAGGCGGTGGAGGTGGAGGACGCGCCCACCGTCGTCCGCTACTCCAAGGGGGCGGTCGGCCCCGCGGTCGCCGCCGTCCGGCGGGTGGGCGGCATGGACGTGCTGCGTGAACCCGCGGCCGACGCGGACCTGGGCGACGGGCCGGGGCCGGACGTGCTGCTGGTCTCGGTGGGCGCGCTGGCTCCGATGTGCCTGGAGATCGCCGGCCTCCTCGACCGCCAGGGGATCACCAGCACGGTCGTCGACCCGCGCTGGGTCAAGCCCGTCGACGAGCAGCTGCCGGCCCTCGCCGCCGAGCACCGGGTCGTCGTCACCGTCGAGGACAACAGCCGGGCCGGAGGCGTGGGCTCCGCGATCGCCCAGGCGCTGCGGGACGCCGACGTGGACGTGCCGCTGCGCGACTTCGGCATCCCGCCGCGCTTCCTCGACCACGGCTCCCGCAAGGAGGTGCTCGCCGAGATCGGGCTCACCGCCCCGGACATCGCCCGCCAGGTGACCGGCCTGGTCTCCGAGCTCAGCGGCCGGCTCGCCGGCGAACCGGCGCAGGCGGCCGGTCGGGAGTGACCGCCGGCCAGGGTGACCCCGTGCGTGGAGCCCCCGTGGCGGACAGGTGAAGATATCGGACCGGCTGCGAGCCGGTCGGACAGGGCGCCGGGCCACCGTGGAGGTGGCCCGGCGCCGTCGTTCCGGCGGTGCCGCGGGCGAGCCCGGCGGTACCCCGCGCACCGGTGGAAAATCGGCTCCGGTTACCGATTCCCCAGCTCCGAACTGTGTGCGACACTCAGCCACGCCTTAGGAAGAATCTTGACGCTGATCCAGGCGGAGGTACGAGGTTGAGCACGCAGAAGCAACGGGTACGCGGGATGGACGGCCTGTTGCGCACCAAGTCAGTCGAACAGTCCATCCGCGACACCGAAGAGCCCGGGCACAAGCTCCGGAAGAACCTCACCGCGCTCGACCTCACGGTCTTCGGCATCGGGGTCATCATCGGCACGGGCATCTTCGTGCTCACCGGTCAGGTGGCCAAGGAGGTCGCCGGCCCGGCCGTCGCCCTCGCCTTCGTCGCGGCCGGCCTGGTCTGCGCCCTCGCGGCGCTCTGCTACGCGGAGTTCGCCTCCACCGTGCCGGTCGCCGGTTCGGCGTACACCTTCTCCTACGCCTCGCTCGGTGAGCTGCTCGCCTGGATCATCGGATGGGACCTGATCCTGGAGATGGCGCTCGCCTGCTCGGTGGTCGCCGTCGGCTGGTCCGGCTACGTCCGCTCGTTGCTCGACAACGCCGGCTGGCACCTCCCGCAGGCGCTCTCGGGCACGTCCGCCGAGCACGGGTTCGGCTTCGACCTGCTCGCCTTCCTGCTGGTGCTCGTCCTGACCGGGGTGCTGGTCGCAGGGATGAAGCTGTCCGCCCGGGTCACCTCCGTCGTGGTGGCGATCAAGGTCGGCGTGGTGCTGGTGGTCATCATCGTCGGCGCGTTCTTCATCAAGGCCGACAACTACAAGCCCTTCATCCCGCCGGCCCACGAGTCGAGCGGTGAGGGCTCCGGCCTGACCGCGCCGCTGATCCAGCTGCTGTCCGGCTACACCCCGTCGACCTTCGGCATCATGGGCATCTTCACGGCCGCGGCGGTCGTCTTCTTCGCGTTCATCGGCTTCGACATCGTCGCCACGGCCGCCGAGGAGACCAAGGTGCCGCAGCGCGACGTCCCGCGCGGCATCCTCGGCTCACTGGTGATCTGCACCGTGCTGTACGTGGCGGTCTCGATCGTGGTGACCGGTATGCAGAAGTACACCGAGCTCTCCGTCGAAGCCCCGCTCGCCGACGCCTTCAAGTCTCAGGGGCACCCCTTCTGGGCCGGGCTGATCGGGTTCGGCGCGGCGGTCGGCCTGACCACCGTCTGCATGATCCTGCTGCTGGGCCAGACGCGGGTCTTCTTCGCCATGAGCCGGGACGGTCTGCTGCCGCGGACCTTCTCCCACGTCCACCCGCGCTTCCAGACCCCAGCCCGCTCCACCGTGATCCTCGGTGTGTTCGTCGCGTTCATCGCCGGCTTCACCAGCATCTCGGAGTTGGCGGAGCTGGTGAACATCGGCACCCTCTTCGCCTTCGCGGTCGTCGCGCTCGGTGTGCTCGTCCTCCGCCGCACCCGCCCGGACCTGCCGCGCGGTTTCCGCGCGCCGCTGGTGCCGTGGCTGCCGATCGTCTCGGTCTGCGCCTCGCTGTGGCTGATGCTGAACCTGCCGGCGGAGACCTGGCTGCGGTTCGCCATCTGGATGGTGCTCGGAATGGTCATCTACTTCGCCTACGGGCGCAGGAACAGCCGGATGAACTCCGCAGGGGATGCCGAGGTGCCCCCGGAGATACCCGCGGCCAGCGCTGATCGCTGAGCGCCGCCGACTGAGGCCGGCGCCGTCCGGCCGACCCGACCGGTTGACGCGCCCCGGGCCGCTTCTGCGGCCCGGGGCGCGGCGTTGTGGTGAGGAAGTCCGTGAGGCCCGGCGGGCGTCGCGGGGACGTCACCCCGCGCCGTCCGCCCCCGTACCCGGCCGCACCGCTCTGGGGCCCGCGCACACCGCGCCGTGCCGCTCGACCCGCTGCCGGAGTTCACGGTCGGCGGTGACCACCAGACAACGCCGACTCGGCTGGTGGCGGGCCGCCTCGGCGACGAGTTCCACGATCGCGTCGTCCCCGCTGCCGGCCGCCGGGACGACCCGCACCCCGGCCACCGAAGCCACCCCGCGGGCCGCCCCCTCGACGACGAGCACCAGCTCCAGCGGAGGCTCGGCGGCCCAGGGCGGCAGGCCCACGCGAGCCGGCAGGCCCAGGTCGCCGTATCCGGCCAGTCGGTCCCTGAGCCGTTCGGCGGCGCCGAACCGATCGAGCCACCAGCCGTCCGGCACGGACCCGACGACGTTGGCGCCGTCCACGACGACCAACGGGGAGGATTCTGGGGAAGCGTTCACCGTCCCATTCTCCTCACCCGGACCCGGCCCGCCCGAAGGCGGCCGGGTCCGCGCCGGGGGATGAAGCCGCCGCCTCCCCGATGACCACAGCCAGCGGGTGGGGCAGCGAAAGACAGCCCCTGCCACTTCGGCCGCCGCGCCGGGAACGACGCGGCGGGGCCGTCCGCCGGAGCGGACGACCCCGCCGTGGGGCAGCGTGTCGTCAGCTCGGGACGCTCGCCACGCCCGGGGCCAGGAACCGCTCGCCGTTCACCCGCTCGGAGACCCCCTCGCGGTCCAGGTACGGCGTGACACCGCCCAGGTGGAACGGCCAGCCGGCGCCGGTGATCAGGCACAGGTCGACGTCCTGCGCCTCGGCGACGACACCCTCCCGCAGCATCAGACCGATCTCCTCGGCCACCGCCTCCAGCACTCGGGCCCGGACCTGCTCCTCGTCGAGGGCCACGTCGCCCTGCTTGAGCAGCGCGGCGATCTCCGGGTCCAGCTCAGGCTTCCCGGAGTCGTGGAGGTAGAAGCCGCGCTTTCCGGCCTTGACCACGGCGGCCAGGTTCTCCGAGACCTTGAAGCGGTCCGGGAAGGCGCGGTGCAGCGTCTCCGACACGTGCAGACCGATGGCCGGGCCCACCAGCTCCAGCAGCGCCAGCGGCGAGAGCGGCAGCCCCAGCGGCTCGATGGCCCGCTCGGCGACCTCCACGTCGGTGCCCTCGTCGATGACGTTCTGCACCTCGCCCATGAACCGGGTGAGGATCCGGTTCACCACGAACGCCGGAGCGTCCTTGCAGAGCACCGCCGTCTTCTTCAGCTTCTTGGCCACCTGGAAGGCGGTGGCCAGTGAGGCGTCGTCGGTCCGCTCGCCACGGGCGATCTCCAGCAGCGGCAGGATCGCAACCGGGTTGAAGAAGTGGAAGCCCACCACCCGCTCGGGGTGGGTCAGCTTCGAAGCCATCTCGGTGACGGAGAGCGAGGAGGTGTTGGTGGCCAGGACGGCGTGCGGCGGGGCCACCGCCTCGACCTCGGCGAACACCTGCTGCTTGACGCTCATCTCCTCGAAGACGGCCTCGATGACGAAGTCCGCGTCGCCGAAGGAGGCGGCCTTGTCGAGGGAGCCGGTCACCGCGGCCTTGAGGCGGTTGGCCTTGTCCTGGTTGAGACGCCCCCTCAGCAGCAGCTTGTCGATCTCCTCGTGGACGTACGCCACGCCCTTGTCGACACGCTCCTGGTCGACGTCGGTGAGGACCACGGGGACCTCCAGCCGGCGGGCGAAGAGCAGCGCCAGCTGGGAGGCCATCAGTCCGGCACCGACCACGCCCACCTTGGACACCGGCCTGGCCAGGGACTTGTCCGGGGCGCCGACCGGCCGCTTGGCGCGCTTCTGCACGAGGTTGAAGGAGTAGATTCCGCTGCGCAGCTCGTCGCTCATGATCAGGTCGGCCAGCGCCCGGTCCTCGGCGTCGAAACCGGCCTGGCGGTCGCCGTCCCGCGCGGAGTCGATGAGGTCGAGCGCGCGGTAGGCGGCCGGGGCCGCGCCGTGCAGCTTGCCGTCCGCGATCGCCCTGCCCCGGGCGATCGCCTGGTCCCAGCCCTCGCCCCGGTCGACCTCCGGGCGTACCACCTCGAGCTCGCCGCCCAGCACCGAGGCGGTCCACCGCAGCGACTGCTGCAGGAAGTCCGCACCGTCGAAGATGGCGTCCGCGATGCCGAGTTCGTGGACCTTGGCACCCTTCAGCTGCCGGTTCTGGTTGAGCGAGTTCTCGATGATGACGGTGACCGCCCGGTCGGCGCCGATCAGGTTCGGCAGCAGGGTGCAGCCGCCCCAGCCCGGCACGAGACCGAGGAAGACCTCGGGGAGGGAGAAGGCCGGCAGTGCGGCGGAGACGGTCCGGTAGGAGCAGTGCAGGCCGACCTCGACGCCACCGCCCATCGCCGCGCCGTTGTAGTAGGCGAAGCTCGGAACGGCGAGTGTGGAGAGCCGCTTGAAGACGTCGTGGCCGCCCCGGCCGATGGCGAGCGCGTCCTCGTGCCGCTTCAGCAGCTCCACGCCCTTGAGGTCGGCGCCGACGGCGAAGATGAACGGCTTGCCGGTGATCCCGACGCCGACGATCTCACCGGCCGCGGCCTCCGCCTCCACCTGGTCGATCGCCGCGTCCAGGCGGGCCAGCGACTGCGGGCCGAAGGTGGTGGGCTTGGTGTGGTCCAGGCCGTTGTCCAGGGTGATCAGGGCGAAGCGTCCGGCGCCGCCCGGCAGGTCGAGGTGGCGGACGTGGGCGTCCGTCACCACCTCGTCCGGAAACAGCTCGGCCGCTACCTTGAGAAGCTCTGCGGTGGTGCTCACTTGTCCCCCTCGAAGTGCGGGTTCTCCCAGATCACGGTGGCGCCCATGCCGAAGCCCACGCACATGGTCGTCAGACCGTAGCGGACCTCCGGCTGCTGCTCGAACTGGCGGGCCAGCTGGGTCATCAGCCGGACGCCGGAGGAGGCCAGCGGGTGTCCGAAGGCGATGGCACCGCCGTACTGGTTGACTCGCGGGTCGTCGTCCGCGATGCCGTAGTGGTCCAGGAGGGCCAGCACCTGGACGGCGAAGGCCTCGTTGATCTCGAGCAGTCCGATCTCGGACATCGACAGGCCTGCCTTGGCCAACGCCTTCTCGGTGGCCGGCACCGGTCCGACGCCCATCACCTCCGGCTCGACCCCGGCGAAGGCGTAGGAGACCAGCCGCATCTTGACCGGCAGGCCGAGTTCCGCGGCCACGTCCTCGGCGGCGAGCAGGGAGGCGGTCGCGCCGTCGTTGAGCCCCGCGGCGTTGCCGGCCGTCACCCGGCCGTGGGGGCGGAACGGCGTCTTGAGCGAGGCCAGCTTCTCCAGCGTGGTCTCCGGACGCATGGGCTCGTCGACCGTGGCCAGGCCCCAGCCCGTCTCGCCCGCGTCGGCGTCGGTGCGGCGCACCGCCACCGGGACCAGGTCGGCCTGGATGGCGCCGTCGGCGTAGGCCTTGGCGGCCTTCTCCTGGCTGCGGACCGCGTACTCGTCGGCGCGCTGCTTGCTGATGCCGGGGAAGCGGTCGTGCAGGTTCTCCGCGGTCATGCCCATGAAGAGGGCGGACTCGTCGACCAGCTTCTCCGAGACGAAGCGTGGGTTGGGGTCGACGCCCTCACCCATCGGGTGGCGCCCCATGTGCTCGACGCCGCCGGCGACCACCACGTCGTAAGCGCCCAGGGCGATCCCGCCGGCCGTCGTGGTGACGGCGGTCATCGCACCGGCGCACATCCGGTCGATGGAGTAGCCGGGCACCGACTGGGGCAGCCCGGCGAGGATGGCCGCGGTGCGGCCCAAGGTCAGGCCCTGGTCGCCGATCTGGGTGGTGGCGGCGAGGGCGACCTCGTCGACGCGCTCCGGGGGCAGCTGCGGGTTCCTGCGCAGCAGCTCCCGGATGCAGTTGACGACCAGGTCGTCGGCGCGAGTCTCGTGGTAGATGCCCTTCGGGCCCGCCTTGCCGAACGGTGTGCGGACACCGTCGACGAAGACGACGTCCCTAGCGGTACGAGGCACTTTGGCTCTCCTCTAGATGCGTGACGGGCGCCGCGCCGGTGCCTGCGGGCCCGGACGGGCGCCCTGACAGGCGGCGGGCTGCCGAGTAGGCGGCTTCGACCGCCATGCTACTTATGAGTAACCAAGCTGCCCAGCCCCGGTATCGCAAGCGGCGCACATCACACCCGGAACCCCGGAGGCGACCTCCCTCAGACCTCGGTGGCCGCCATGGCGCCGGTCAGCGCGGTGACGGTCAGCTCGATCTGCCACGGCCGGGCACCCAGGCCGGCCAGCACGGCGGCGACCGCGTCCACCGTCGGCTCCGCGGGGGGATCCCAGCAGAGCCTGCGGACCGTGTCAGGCGTGATCAGGTTCTCCTGCGGCAGGTTCAGCTCCTCGGCCAGGGAGCTCACCGCGGCCCGTGCCGCCGCCAGCCGCGCCGCGGCCTCCGGTGACCGGTCCGCCCAGGAGCGCGGGGGCGGCGGACCGGTCACCGGCTGGCCCAGGGGCGGCAGCTCACTCTCCGGGAGCCCGCGCGCCCGGTCCACCGCCGACTGCCACTGCTCCAGCTGCTTGCGGCCCATCCGCGGCCCGAAACCCGGGAGACCGGCCAGCTGCCGCACGTCGGTCGGCTGGGTGAGCGCCGCCTCCACGATCGCGGCGTCCCCGATCACCTTGCCCGGCGAGACGTCGCGCCGCTGCGCGATCCGGTCCCGGGTGGTCCAGAGCTCCCGCACCACGGCCAGCTGACGGCGTCGGCGCACCTTGTGCATGCCCGAGGTGCGCCGCCAGGGGTCCTTCCGCGGGGGCGCGGGGGGAGCGGAGGCGATGGCCGCGAACTCCTCGAGGGCCCAGGACAGCTTTCCCTGCCGCCGGAGCTCCTGCTCCAGCTCGTCGCGGAGCTCCACGAGCAACTCCACATCGAGCGCGGCGTAACGCAGCCACGGCTCGGGGAGGGGGCGGGTGGACCAGTCGACGGCCGAGTGGCTCTTCTCCAGCGTGTAGCCGAGGACCTGCTCGACCATGGCGCCGAGGCCGACCCGGGGGAAACCGGCCAGCCGCCCGGCCAGCTCGGTGTCGAAGAGCCCGGTGGGCCGCATCCCTATGTCCCGGAGGCAGGGGAGGTCCTGGGTGGCGGCGTGCAGCACCCACTCGGTGTCGGCGAGGGCCGAGCCCAGCCCGGAGAGGTCCGGGCAGCCCACCGGGTCGATCAGTGCGGTGCCCGCGCCCTCGCGGCGGAGCTGGACGAGGTAGGCACGCTGGCCGTAGCGGTAACCGGAGGCGCGCTCGGCGTCCACGGCGACCGGCCCGGTGCCCGCGGAGAACGCCCGCACCACCTCGGCCAGCGCCTCGGGCGTCGAGGTCACGGGGGGAACACCTTGCTCCGGCTCCAGCAGGGGGACCGGCGCGGGACGGACGTCGGGAGGGCCGCCCTCGGACGGCTGCGTGGTCTGGTCTGCTGCGCTGTCTTCGACGTCGGTCACCGGTCAAGGGTATCGGGGGATGACCGGAGCCCGTCGACGGAAGGTTCCCTCGACGGGCTCTCAGGATCGTTGGGCCGGGCGGGTCCGCCGGCCGGCGCCGCGACCGGGTGCGCGGCGCCGAGCGCCCGGTCGTCAGTGGATGATGCCGGTCCGCAGGGCGACGGCGACCATTCCGGCGCGGTCGCCGGTGCCCAGCTTCCTGGCGATGCGGGCGAGGTGGCTCTTGACGGTGAGGGCGGAGAGCCCCATCGAGACACCGATCGCCTTGTTGGACTGGCCCTCGGCCACCAGGCGCAGTACCTCGACCTCGCGGCCGGACAGTTCCCGGTAGCCGCCCGGGTGGCCGGAGGCCCCCGGTGGCCGGCGCTGCATCCGGGCGGCGGCCGAGCCGACGGGCATGGCGCCGGGCCGCCCGGACATACCGATGTTGGTACGGGTACCGGTGACGACGTAGCCCTTGACGCCGCCGGCCAGCGCGTTGCGGACGGCGCCGATGTCGTCGGCGGCCGAGAGCGCCAGGCCGTTGGGCCAGCCGGCCGCCCGGGTCTCGGAGAGCAGGGTCAGGCCGGAGCCGTCGGGAAGATGGACATCGGCCACGCAGATGTCGCGCGGGTTGGCGATCCGAGGGCGGGCCTCGGCGATGGAGGACGCCTCGATGACATCGCGGACGCCGAGCGCCCACATGTGACGGGTGACGGTGGAGCGGACACGGGGATCGGCGACGACGACCATGGCCGTCGGCTTGTTCGGGCGATAGGCGACCAGGCTTGCGGGCTGCTCGAGAAGAACGGACACCAGGCCTCCTGGGGGAGTGGCGACGATGGGTTCGACCTAGGGAGGGCGTCAGCCGATCCCTACGGGAAGGGTCATGAGATCCTTCGGCAGCAAACCCGGACAGCTTTAGTAAATGATCACGAATTGGTGAGAGCATTTCGGGCAATTCGGACGGTTGATCGATCATTGAACCATCCGGGAGTCGCGCCGGAAGTGCCTTCGGGCACGGTGCGGCGGGGCCCGGCGAGGGCCGAGGAGAGGTGTTCTACCCGCAGTCGGTCAGCAGGACTCCGGATCACGGCGCTGCGGCAGGCACACCACCGACGCGTCGCCCGGGGTGGCCGGCGGCAGCCCGGCGATCTGGCACAGCAGCTCGCCCCAGGCGGCCAGGTGGGCGCCGGCGTCCTGGACGCCGCCGCGGCCCTCCCGCGGCGTCCAGGACGCCCGGATCTCGATCTGGGTGGCGGGAGCCCGGTTCGCCAGCCCGCCGAAGTAGTGCGAGCCCGCCAGCGTGACGGTGCCGCTCGGCTCCCCGTACTCCACACCGCGGGCTTCGAAGGCGCCGGTCAGCCAGCTCCAGCAGACCTCCGGAAGGAGCGGGTCGGCCGCCATCTCGGGCTCGAGTTCCGCCCGTACCAGGGTCACCAGCCGGAAGGTGCCGTGCCAGGCGTCGTGGCCGGCCGGATCGTGCAGCAGCACCAGCCGGCCGTCCGCCAACTCCGCGCCGCCCTGGACCACGGTCGCCTCCAAGGCGTAGGCGTACGGAGCCAGCCGCTGCGGGGGGCGCGCCGTCTCGATCTCCAGCTCCGGCCGCGGTCGGGAGGCGCGTAGGGCTTCGACCGCCTGCCGGAAGGGGGACGGAGTGCCGTCGTCCCCCTGCGTGCCGTCCGCGTCGTCCGATAGGTGTTCCTGAGCCGCAGCCATGCCGGGAAGACTAGGCGGAAGGGCCAGCCGTGCCGCGGAGGACACCCTGGTGTCGTGCCGGGGTCCGACGGGTGGGCTGAAAACCGGCGTTGCGGCACGGCCGGCGGCCGGCCGAAACCGGTCGCGTGGGAGGATCGGGGCGTGAGTGCCATCAACCGCCCGACGGGCCACCAGACCAGCGCGACAGTCGACTCGGCCTTCCTCAAGGCATGCCGCCGTGAGCCGGTGCCGCACACCCCGGTGTGGTTCATGCGGCAGGCCGGCCGCTCGCTTCCGGAGTACCGGAAGGTGCGCGAGGGGATCGCGATGCTCGACTCCTGCATGCGCCCGGACCTCGTCACCGAGATCACCCTGCAGCCCGTCCGCCGCCACAAGGTCGACGCCGCCATCTTCTTCAGCGACATCGTGGTGCCCCTCAAGGCCATCGGCATCGACCTCGACATCAAGCCGGGCATCGGCCCCGTCGTCGAACAGCCGATCCGGAGCCGGGCCGACCTGGACCGGCTGCGGGCGCTGGAGCCGGGGGACGTGGAGTACGTCACCGAGGCGGTCGGCATGCTCACCGCCGAACTGGGTGCCACCCCCCTCGTCGGCTTCGCCGGCGCCCCGTTCACACTCGCCAGCTACCTCATCGAGGGCGGCCCGTCCCGCAACCACGAGCACACCAAGGCGCTCATGTACGGCGATCCGGAGCTCTGGGCAGAGCTGCTGGACCGGCTGGCCGGAATCACCTCGGCGTTCCTGAAGGTGCAGATCGAGGCGGGCGCCTCTGCCGTCCAGCTCTTCGACTCCTGGGCGGGGGCGCTGTCCGTCGCCGACTACCGGCAGTCGGTGCTCCCCGCCTCCGTCAAGGTCTTCGAGGCCGTGGCGGGGTACGGGGTGCCCCGGATCCACTTCGGGGTGGGCACCGGCGAGCTGCTGGGGGCGATGGGCGAAGCGGGCGCGGACGTCGTCGGCGTCGACTGGCGGGTGCCGATGGACGAGGCGGCCCGCCGGGTGGGGCCGGGCCGCGCGCTCCAGGGCAACCTCGACCCTGCCGTGCTGTTCGCCCCCCGGGAGGCGATGGAGCGCAAGGCGCGCACGGTGCTCGACGAGGCCCGGGAGCTGCCCGGGCACATCTTCAACCTCGGGCACGGGGTGCTGCCGACCACCGACCCGGACGCGCTCACCCGGCTCGTCGAGTACGTCCACACCGAGACCGCGGTCTGACGAACCCACCGTGCCCCCCGGCCGCCGCGCCGGGGGTCACGGTGGGCCGCTGCCCAACAGGGTGAACGCGCCGTAGCCGCCGGAGGCGACGGCCGCCACCAGGCACACCGCCGCGGAGCGGGTCGGGCGCAACCGCGCCAGTGCCAGGGCGGCGGGCAGCAGCAGGGTGAAGGCGGGCATCATCAATCGGGGCCGGGAGCCGAAGTAGCCGGAGCCCACCAGCGAGACCACCACGATCACCACCCCGTACACCAGCAGCGGCAGCGGCTGCCGCTGCCGGACGCAGAGCACGACCAGCCAGCCGACCAGCGCCAACGCCGCGCACAGCCCCAACCCGGCCGGCCAGTGGGCGCGGAGGTTCTCCCAGACGAAGGCGGCCAGCGCCACTCCGCCGTCGAAACCGTTCCCCCACTGGGCCTGTACTTCGAAGTAGCCCCAGGGCCGGCCGGTGCGGACCGCGACGTAGAGGACGTAGGACAGCCAGCCCAGGGGAGCCAGCAGGACACCGGCCAGCATCCGGGGCCGCCGGCGGAGCAGTTCGCCGGCGGGTGTTCCGCGGCGCAGCTCGCCCAGCCAGTGGGCCCCCGCCGTCACCACCAGCGCTGCCACGAGCGCCGCCGCGGACGGCCTGGAGAGCCCGGCCAGCACCGCCAGAGCGCCGGCCGTGACCCAGCGCTCGGTGAGCACCGCGTACAGCGCCCAGGCGGCCAGCGCGGTGAACAGCGTCTCGGTGTAGGCCATCGACTGCACGAAGGCCGTCGGGTGGGCGCCCCAGAGCGCCGCGAGCAGCACCCCGACCCGGGGTCCACCGATCCGCGCGCCGACCGCGAAGATCCCCGCGGCGGCGGCGAGCGAGGCCAGCCAGCCGACCAGCAGGCCGGCGTCGGCCGCGGCGAGCGGGCCGAGCGCCGCCAGCCCGCGCTCCAACGCGGGCAGCAGGGGGAAGAAGGCCAGGCTGGAGTGGACGCCCCCGTCCGGCAGCACCACCTCGAACCCGTAGCCCTGCTCCGCCACCCTGACGTACCACACCGAGTCCCAGCGCCGGGTCAGCAGGTGGTGGGCGTCCGCACCCTCGGCCGCCGCCGCGACCCAGAGGATCGCCAACCCGACCAGCCGCACCGCCGCGTAGGCGAGGAGCGCGGGTGCGGCCGTCCGCAGCCACCCGGCCACACGTTCGGAACGGGAGGCCAGCGGGGCGGGGGAGACATCGAGGATTTCGGGCACGGTGGTGATTATCCGGGCCGACTGGGCCGCTCGCGGCGCCGGGGGAGGGGAGCGCGCCCAGGGCCCGCGGAGGGCGGTCTGAGAGAGTAGGGGTATGAGCGGCACGGACTTCCCAGCAGGCAGCCACGTCGTCGTCGTGGGCGGCGGGATCTCGGGACTCGCGGCGGCCCACCGGCTGCTCGGCCAGGGCGTGGACGTCACCCTGCTGGAGGCTTCGGAACGGCTCGGCGGCAAACTGCGGGCCGGGGAGATCGCGGGGGTGCCGGTGGACCTCGGCGCCGAGTCCATCCTCGCCCGGCGGCCCGAAGGCGTACGACTGGCCCGCGAGGTCGGGCTCTCCGACCGCCTGCGCACCCCCGCCACCACCAGCGCGGCCCTGTGGAGCCGCGGCCGGCTGCGGCCGATGCCCAGAGGCCATGTCATGGGGGTGCCGGGAGACCTCGCTCCGCTGGCCGCCTCCGGGGTGGTCTCCCCGGCCGGACTCGAGCGTATCGAGCAGGAGGGGCGGCTGCCGGCCACCCCGGTCGGCGAGGACGTCGCCGTCGGTGAGTACCTCGCCGAGCGCCTCGGCCGAGAGGTCGTGGACCGCCTCGTCGAACCGCTGCTCGGCGGCGTCTACGCCGGTGACGCCTACCGGATCTCCATGCGGGCGGCGGTGCCCCAGCTCTACGAGATCGCACGCCGGGAGGGTTCGCTGACCGAGGGGGTGCGCGCACTCCAGGCGGAGGCGGCGGGCAAGGCCGGCGGACCGGTGTTCCAGGGCATCGAGGGGGGCGTGGGCCGACTCCCGCTCGCGGTCGCGGAGGCCTGCCGCGCGGCCGGCGGAAGGATCGAGACCAGCTCACCGGTGCGGGTGTTGCGCCGCGAGGGCCGGGGCTGGCGGATCGTGACCGATCACCTCGCCTCCGCCGCGCGGCCGGAGGCCGCGGCGGGACGCCGCGAGCTGCACGCCGACGCCGTGGTGCTCGCGGTGCCCGCCCCGGTGGCCGCGGGGCTGCTCGCCCACGAGTCCCCGGCCGCCGCGGCCGGGCTCGGTGAGGTCGAGTACGCCTCGATGGCGCTGATCACCATGGCCTTCCGGGACGCCGAGGTGGCCGGGCTGCCGGAGGGCAGCGGGTTCCTGGTGCCGCCGGTGGAGGGCCGGACCATCAAGGCCGCCACCTTCGCCAGCCGCAAGTGGGGGTGGATCCGGCAGGCCGATCCGGAGACCTTCGTGCTGCGCACCTCGGTCGGCCGGTACGGCGACGAGGCCGACCTCAAGCGGGACGACGCCGAACTCGTGGAGCTGTCGCTGCGTGACCTCGGGGAGGCGGTGGGGCTGGCGGCGCGGCCCGTAGCCACCCTGGTCACCCGTTGGGACGACGGGCTGCCGCAGTACCCGGTCGGCCACCTCGGCCGGGTGGCCGCGATCCGGGAGCTGGTCGCGGACCTGCCGGGTCTGCGGCTGTGCGGGGCGGCGTACGACGGGGTGGGCATCCCGGCGTGCGTCGCCAGCGGCCGGCTGGCCGCGGACCAGGTACTGGCCACCCTGGCGCCGAGTCGGCCAGGTCAGGAGGGAGAATGGACGGCATGACTGCTGATCCTCAGAAGACCCCCAACGCCGGCAAGCGGGCCAAGGACCTCAACGAGGTCATCCGCTACACGCTGTGGTCGGTGTTCCGGCTGCGCGACGTCCTGCCGGCGGACCGGGCCGGTTACGCGGACGAGGTGGACGAGCTGTTCGCCCGACTCGCCGCCGAGGACGTCAAGGTGCGCGGCACCTACGACGTCTCCGGTCTGCGGGCCGATGCCGACCTGATGATCTGGTGGCACGCCGAGAGCTCGGACGCGCTCCAGGAGGCCTACAACCTCTTCCGCCGCACCCGGCTCGGCCGCGGCCTGGAGCCCGTGTGGTCGAACATGGCCCTGCACCGGCCCGCCGAGTTCAACAAGTCCCACATCCCCGCCTTCCTCGCCGACGAGGAGCCGCGGCAGTACGTGAGCGTCTATCCGTTCGTGCGCAGCTACGACTGGTACCTGCTGCCGGACGAGGACCGCCGCCGGATGCTCGCCGACCACGGCAAGATGGCCCGTGGTTTCCCCGATGTCCGGGCCAACACGGTGCCGTCCTTCTCGCTCGGCGACTACGAGTGGATCCTCGCCTTCGAAGCGGACGAACTCCACCGCATCGTGGACCTCATGCGGCATCTGCGCGGGTCCGAGGCGCGGATGCACGTCCGTGAGGAGATCCCGTTCTACACCGGCCGTCGCAAGTCGGTCGCGGAACTGGTCGACGGCCTCGCCTGAGCGACCCTTTCCGGCCGCTCCTGCCATCTCGCCGACAGGAGCGGCCGGCGCCGCGTGCCGCGACCGTGTGCCCAGCGCCGGCCCGACGGGGCCGTCGGCCGCCGGTGCGGAGCGGCGCTGTCAGCGGTCCGGTGCATCATCGGGGAGATGACAGACCGATCCCACGAGACCATGCGCGTACTCGCTCAGCGGCATCTGCCTCCCGATGTCCGGGAGCGTTGGCTCGAACTCCTGCGGCCCACCGCCCGGTTGCTCCCCGCCTCCGGTTCCGACCGGGTCGTCGGCCGACTCGGCGGGCTGCCGAGGTTGCCGGCCGAGGTGGCCTGGCCGGTCTGGGAAGGCCGCGGCCCGCTGACGTTCATCGCCTCGGTGGACTGCGCCCAACTCCCCCTGGACGCCCTGGACATCCGGCTGCCGACCGACGGGACCCTGCTCTTCTTCTGTTTCGACGGCCAGATAGACCAAGGGGCCGCACCGGTGATAGCCGTCGACCGGGACACCTGGCCGGGGGCCCGGGTACTCCATCTGCCCGCCGGCACGGAGTGCGCGGAGCGGCAGCCCCCGCCGCGCCTCAGGGCGGATGTGCGCAGCGTGCCGCTCACCGCCCGGGTCGAGCCGACCGCCGCCTCCGGCGAACACCCGCTGATCCACGAGGCGTTCCTGGCCGGTCTGACGTCAGAGGCGGCGGACGACCATCCGGTGAACTCGGAGGAGTTCGAGGAGGCGGTCTGGGCAGAAGGATGGGGGCCCGGCCACCGGATCGGCGGTCACGCCTGGACGCTGCAGGGACCGGTGGAGATCGAGGCCGCGGCGGGAGTGCTCGGCGCGGAGGTGGCATGGGACTCCCCGGAACTCCTGGACGAGGCCAAGGGCTGGCTGCTGCTCGCCCAGATCGACTGTGAAGAGGCCGAGGGCGTCGTCTGGGACGACACCGGGGCGCTCTACTGGCTGATCCGCCCGGAGGACCTCGCCGCGCGGAGCTTCGACCGCGCGATCTGCACGTTCCAGTGCTGAACCCCACCCCCGGTGCTGCCGCCCGGCCGGCACCGGGCCGCGGGGAGATGAGCGAAGCGGCACCGCACTTGGCAGCGGGCCCCGTCCCAGAGGAGCATGCGTTCCATGCAAAGCGATATCTTCGCCTCCGAGAACATGGTCCAGCCGGCCACGGCCCCCGGCATGACGCTGCAGAACCCGTGGTCGGTCAAGTACGCCGTCAACGGCGAGTGCTACGCCCGGCAGGGCTCGATGGTCGCCTTCCGCGGCAACCTGCAGTTCGAGAGGAAGGGCCAGGGGGTCGGCAACCTGCTGAAGCGGGCCGTCACCGGCGAGGGACTGCCGTTGATGGCGGTCCGGGGCCAGGGGGAGGCATGGTTCGCCCACCAGGCGGCCAACTGCTTCATCGTGGACTTCGGCCCCGGCGACCTCCTCACCGTCAACGGCCGGAACGTACTCTGCTTCGACGCCACGCTCAGCTACCGGATCGAGATGGTGAAGGGCGCCGGAATGGTCGGTGGCGGACTCTTCAACAGCGTCTTCAGCGGCCAGGGCAAGCTGGCGGTGATCTGTGAGGGCAACCCCATCGTCATCCCCGTCTCACCGCAGGCCCCGGTCTTCGTGGACACCGATGCCGTCGTCGGCTGGAGCGCCCAGCTGCACACCTCCCTGCACCGCTCGCAGAGCTTCGGATCGATGCTCCGCAGCGGTTCGGGCGAGGTGGTCCAGCTCAGGCTCGACGGCGAGGGCTTCGTGATCGTCCGGCCCAGCGAGGGACAGCCGGCGGCCACGGCGAGCAGCTGAGGGCGGTCGCGCCGGACGAGACCGGCACCGTCGGCCCGAGCGTTGGGCGGAGGGGAGGCCCGGCCGAACCGGGCCTTCCCTCCGCCGTGCCGAGCCCCCGACTCCGGGTGGTGTTGGCTCGCGGCACGAGCGGCGGCACGGAAGGGCCTAGCGACGCCAGGGGCCGGTCACGGCGAAAGTGGTGCCCGGGGTGTAGCAGTTGACGTACATCGTGTGCCCGTCGGGCGAGAAGGTCACGCCCGCGAACTCGCCCCAGGCGGGCTCCTCCGGGGTGCCGATGTTCTGCCGACCGCGGGCCATCGGATAGACCTCGCCGCGCCTGGTGAGTCCGAAGACGTGCTGCGCCCCTTCGCCGTCCTCGCAGACCATCAGGCCGCCGCTGGGTGCCAGCGCGATGTTGTCGGGCTCCTCGCCGGGGAGCTGTACATCGGTGTCCGGGCCGAAGACGATCACAAGAGTGAGGCTCCGGCGCCTCGGGTCGTACCGCCAGATCTGTCCGTAGTGGTCGGCGGCCGAACCCTCCGCGCTCTTGGCGAAGCTGGAGACGAAGTAGACGCTGCCGCCTCCCCAGTAGCAGCCCTCCAGCTTCTGGGCGTGGGTGATGCCCTTCCGCCCGAAGTCCTGGAAGCGGATCGGAGTCTCCTGGGCGAGCGGATCGGGCACCGGCACCCATTCGATGTGCTCGAATGTGGTGCCGGTCTCCTGGATGGCCGACAGGTCAGGAACGCCGGGAACGCGCATCGCTTCCAGCACACCGCCCGCGTGCAGCGAACCGTGCCCGCCCAGGGGCTTGGCGGGGTGGAACCGGTAGAAGAGTCCGAACGGCTTGTCGAAGGCGTCCTCGGTCTCGTAGACGGTGCCGTTCGCCGGGTCGATCGCGATGGCCTCGTGCTGGAAGCGGCCCATGGCCGTCAGCGGCTCGACGCTGGTCCGCCGAGGGTCCCGCGGATCGACCTCGAAGATGAAGCCATGGTCCTTGGTGTAGCCGTCCTCGCCGGCCCGGAGTTCGGTCTCCTCACAGGTCAGCCAGGTGTTCCAGGGGGTGGGCCCGCCGGCGCAGTTGGTCGAGGTGCCGGCGATCGCGACCCGTTCGTCGAGGACCCGGTCGCCCGGGCCGAGCTCCAGCGCCGTGCAGCCCCCCTTGGCCTCCGGGTCGTACGTCAGCCCGTCGACCACCGGTACGGGGCCGGGAGCGTTCGCCCGGTTCTCGTGGTTCCGGACCAGGTGCACCCGGCCGCGACCGCCCGGAAAGGCCGCCATACCGTCATGGTTGCCGGGGACCGCGCCCTCACCGGAGCGGAGCGGCTCGCCCTCTCTGGAGAGCACCCGGTAGCGGAAGCCGCGGGGCAGGTCGAGCAGGCCGGCAGGGTCCGGGACCAGCGGCCCGTAGCCGCCGCCTCCCAACTCCTGAGCGGCGGCGGTGCCGGAGAACAGCTCCGAGATGGCCCCGGAGAAGGCGATGGCGACACCGGCCGCCCCGGTGCGAGCCAGGACCTCACGTCGGGTCGAGGACATGCGCGATCAACTCCCTGCTGCTGGACAGGAACGTGACCCGCAGTGTGTACCACGCCCCAGGGGCGCTCGGGAACAGCGCCGATGACGTGTCAGGACCTTGGAATCGGGCAGCGCGTGTCCCGGGCGGAGCGGCTCGTCGGCGGGTGCCGGGCCGCCCTGACGGGCCGGGCGGCACGCGGAGCCGTGGACGTACCCCCGGTGCCGCCGTGCTCTCTCGGGGGAAAGGGGGCGGCGGCGCGGCGGTTCCGGGCCGCGGCGGTCGGTCAGAGGATGACTTGCGGGTGGGCCGGGCCGAGGCGGTACCCGGCGGTCCGTTCGGCGTGCGGCCGGAGCAGATCCCGCAGTTCCTCCACCGCGGCCTTGAGGAGGTGGCCGTCACAGGTGGCGTGGAGCGTTTCGAGTACGAAGACGACGTCGGTTGAGTCCTCGGTGACCCGGGTGCGGTGGGCGTCGCGGTGGTTCCAGTGGCGGGTCAGGACACCGGTGGCGTCCGCGTAGACGATCTCGCCGGGCCTGGGGTTCTCGACGGTATCGGGTTCGCCGAGCGGGGTGAACGACTCGGTGGCGACGAGGGAGTCCGGGAAGGCTTCCGCGACGGCCGGGGCGAGTCGGACGATGGGCATGGCGGGGTTCCGTTTCCTGCGTGTCTGAGTGCGGCGACCGCGGGTCAGGGCTTCCAGGGACCGATGCGGTCCAGGCGGCGAAGCTGCTGGCGGGCGGCGGGCACGTCGAAGCCCTGGCCGCGTGCGGTGAGGCGGTCGGCGACGGCGGTGCGGTGTTCGACGGGCTTGTGGTCGTCGTACTTGAACTTTGCCAGCACCTCGGTGACTTCGAGACGCAGCCCCCGGATGCCGGGCAGCATCCGGCCGTAGGGAGGCTGGTCGACGGCGACCGGTGCGTGGTCGCCCTCGGGTTGGAAATGGCTGAGCTGGGAGCGGAGCAGCGCGGCCTTGGCCTCCGGGTCGTCGATGATGTCGGCGCGGCAGGTGAACTGGACGGCCGTGTAGTAGCTGGTGGGGACGCCGTCGTCTGGTGGGGTGCCCGCCTTGGCGCGCCAGGGGCCGGGGATGAAGGCGTAGTCGCCGACCACCGTCAGAAGGACGTTCGGATTGCGCTCGATCGCCTTCCAGACCGGGTTCGGCCGGGCCAGGTGGATCAGGAGGTCGGCGCCGTCCCTGCTGAAGTGGGTGGGGACGCCGCAGGGCGGTTCGCCGGGCAGGCCGTTGACGCTCAGCAGCCCGAAGTCGTGGCCCTCGGCGATCCAGCTCCGCCATTCGGCCTCGTCCAGACTGGCGTCCCAGGGCTGGAGGAACACGCTGGTCTCCTTGGGTAGCGGCGGTCGGCGGACTGCGGGCCTGCTCAGCTCGGGATGTCCCCGGGGTTCGGGGGCTGACCGCCCTGGCCCTCCCGGGTCAGGGCGGTGAGACGTGAGATCGCCCGGAAGTACTTCTTTCGGTAGCCTCCCCGCAGCATCTCCGCACTGAACAGTCGGTCGAACGGTATACCCGAGGCCGTCACCGGTATCTCGCGGTCGTAGAGCCGGTCGGCCAGCACCACCAGCCGCAGGGCGGTGGACTGGTCGGATATCGGGCGGACACCGGTCAGGAACACGGCGCTGAGCCCCTCCGTCAACGCTCCGTAACGGCTCGGGTGGACCGCCGCCAGGTGTTCCAGGAGGGCGGGGAAGTCATCGAGGGAGGCGCCCTCGGTGCGGTGTGCCGCCCGTATCACCTCGTCCGGTGAGCGGGGTGGCGGCGCGGTGGGCAGGCCTCGGTGGCGGTAGTCCTCGCCGTCGATCCGCAGTGGGCGGAAGTGGGCGGCCAGCCCCTGGATCTCACGGAGGAAGTCGGCGGCGGCGAAGCGGCCCTCGCCGAGCCTCCCCGGGAGGGTGTTCGAGGTGGCGGCGAGCGCCACGCCGGCCTCCGCCAGCCTGCCGAGCAGCGAGGAGACCAGCACGGTGTCGCCCGGGTCGTCCAGTTCGAACTCGTCGATGCAGAGCAGTCGGTGGCGGCTCAGGGCGGCCACGGTCTGCTGGAAGCCCAGGGCGCCCGCGAGGTTGGTCAGTTCGACGAAGGTGCCGAAGGCCTTCTCCTCGGCGGCCGCCGGGGCGGCGTGCCACAGGGCCGCCAGCAGATGGGTCTTGCCGACCCCGTAGCCGCCGTCGAGGTAGATCCCGCGCGGCTCCGCCGACCGGGCCGGTTTCCTGCCGAAGAGTCGGCGGCGGCGGTCGGCGGTTCCCCCGCGTATCCCGCCGGCGAAGCGGCCGAGCTGCGCCACCGCCTCCGCCTGGCTGGGCTGCGCGGGGTCCGGGACGTAGGTCTCGAGGCGGGCCGCCCGGAAACGGGGCGGTGGGACGAGCCCCGCGACCATCCGCTCAGCGGGAACGGCGGGCTGCCGGGCGCACAGCGACAGCGGTGCCCCGGCTCGTCGGCGGGCGCCGGCTGTCCGACCGGCCTGGTCGGCGCCGGCAGAGGTTGGGTACGACACGGAATCCCAGGCTAACGCGGACCGCCGGGCGGTGAGGCGGGGAGCGCATCACCCGCCGCCGGGAGTCGGCCGCGTGCCAGACTACGGTCATGCGACGTCTCTACCCGCCAGTGACCGGGACCGCCGCCGAGCGGGAGCTCACCGACCGCGAGTGGGCACTGGACGAACTGGCCGACGCCTACGCCTACCCCACCGTCCCGGCCGGTGACGGCTACCTGCGGGCGAACATGGTCTCCTCGCTAGACGGAGCGGCGCACCACGGCGGCCGCTCCCAGCCGCTGTCCTCACCTGCCGACATGCGGATCTTCGGGGTGCTGCGGGCGCTGGCCGATGTCATCGTGGTCGGTGCCCAGACCGTCCGCCAGGAGGGTTACCGGCCGGCCCGCGCGCGGGAGGCGTTCGCCGACCGGCGCGCGGCGCTGGGCCAGCCCCCGGCACCCGCCATCGCCGTGGTCAGCGCCAGCCTCGACCTGGACTTCTCCCGCCCGCTCTTCACCGAGCCGTTGGTCCCGACCCTGGTGCTGACGGGCGCGGCGGCCATCGCCGAGCACAGGGAGCGGGCCGAGCGCGCTCGGGCGGCCGGCGCCGAGCTGCTGATCGCCGGCGAGGGCCGCGGGGTCGAGCCGGTCGAGGCGGTCCGTGCGCTCGCCGCCCGGGGGCTGACACGGCAGCTGACCGAGGGCGGGCCGCGGCTGCTCGGCCAGTTCGCTGCGGCCAGCACCCTGGACGAGCTCTGCTACTCGGTCGCGCCCATGCTCACCGTCGGGGACGCGCCGAGGATCACGGACGGCCCGAAGGTCGTGGAGCCGGAACGTTTCGCCCCGGTGTCGGTGCTGGAGGAGAGCGGGTTTCTGTTCACCCGCTACCGCCGGATCCGCCAATCACCGGAATTTGCCGTTCCGGTTAGCCCGCAGCAGGCAGACTGAGAGCTGCTCGCCCTTTCGGCCGCCGTGTGGCGGCCGGTCGGGGCGAGGGGTTCCGACCCGCTCGGGTTCCGTGCGGTCGTGGAGCAGGATGGTTTCTTCAGCTCCACGGCCCCGAGAGAAGAAGGGCTCCCGCTGTGTTCACCTCCGTACTCATGATCGAGAAGCCGCTGGTGCCCACGGACGTGGATCTCGTCACCACGCTCCACGGTGATGAGCCGGTCTCCTTCATCGTCCTGTTCCAGCCCCACGGGGACCAGGACCGCCTGCTCAGGGCCCTCGACGACGTGGCGCTCGGCGAGATCGAAGAGGCGGTCAAGGAGGGCGGTGAGCCCGAGGGAGCGGAAGCGCTCCCGGAAGCCGAACGGGCGTTGGCCGACTCGCTGGACTCCCTGCGGGCCGCGGGATGCTCGGCGACCGGGCGGATCGTCGAGCGGAGACCGCTGGACCAGCTCCGCAGCACCGTCGAAGAGAGCAACGCGGACGAGGTGATCGTGCTGACCGCGCCCCGGCTGGTCGAGGAGTTCTTCCACCGGGACTGGACCTCCCGGGCACGGCACCGGGTCGGCGTACCGGTACTCAAGCTGTACGCCCACACCGAATAGGCTGAACAGCGCTCACCGCGGTGCCGCCCGCCCTCGCCGGCGCGGCGGCACCCACCCACCGACCGGGAAGAGAGACGCATGACACCCGCCGTCCCGTCCGCCATGGACCGACCGCACCTCATCGGCATCGGCGGCGCCGGAATGTCGGGCATCGCGAAGATCCTCGCGATGCGCGGCGCACGGGTCGCCGGCAGCGACGCGCGGGAGTCCGCCGGGGCCGAGGCGCTCCGTGCCCAAGGGGTGACGGTGCACATCGGCCACGCCGAGGAGCACCTCGCAGAGGACGCCACCTGTGTGATCGTCTCCAGCGCGATCCGGGAGGACAACCCCGAACTGGTGGCGGCGGAGAAGCGCGGGGTCCCGGTGGTGCACCGGGCCGACGCGCTCGCGGCGCTGATGGAGGGGGCCCGCCCGCTCGCCGTCGCCGGCACGCACGGCAAGACGACGACGACCTCCATGCTCGCCGTCGCCCTGACCACCCTGGGGGTCGAGCCCTCGTACGCGATCGGCGGCGACCTCGACGTACCCGGCTCGAACGCCCTGCACGGCGCCGGGGAGATCTTCGTCGCCGAAGCCGACGAGAGCGACCGGAGCTTCCACAAGTACGCACCCGAGGTCGCGGTCGTGCTCAACGTCGAACTCGACCACCACGCGAACTACGGCTCCATCGAGGAGATCCACGAGTCCTTCGAGACCTTCGTGGACCGGATCCGCCCGGGTGGCACGCTCGTCATCTCCGCCGACCACGAGGGCGCCCGCGAGCTGACCCGCCGACTCGCCGCTCGGGGCGGCGGCCCGAGGACCGTCACCTACGGCGAGGCCGAGGACGCGGACGTCCGCATCTTCAAGATCAACCCGCGCGGGCTGACCAGCGAGGTGACCGTGGTCATCGGTGGTCGGCCGCTCACCTTCACCGTCTCCGTCCCAGGCCGGCACTACGCGGGGAACGCGGTCGCCGCGCTCGCCGCGGGCGTCGCGCTCGGGCTCCCGGTGCACAACCTGGCCTCCGCACTCGGCTCGTACACCGGTGTCCAGCGGCGGCTGCAGCTCAAGGGCGCCGCCGCCGGGGTCCAGGTCATCGACTCCTACGCCCACCACCCCACGGAGATCGCCGCCGATCTGGAGGCGATCCGCTCCGGCGCAGGCGACGGCCGGGTGCTCGTCGTCTTCCAGCCGCACCTCTTCAGCCGCACCCGGGAGCTGGCCGCCGAGATGGGCCGGGCGCTGGCTCTGGCCGACGCCTCGGTCGTCCTCGACATCTACCCGGCCCGGGAGGACCCGATCCCCGGCGTCACCAGCGCTCTGGTCGTCGAGGCGGCCGCCGCGCAGGGCGCCGACGTCCGGCCCGAGCACGCTCGGGAGGCCGTTCCCGAGCTGATCGCGGGAATGGCCGCACCGGGCGACTCCGTTCTCACCATGGGCGCCGGAGACGTGACCGAACTCGGTTCCGCGATCCTGGCCCGACTGGAGAGCCTCGCCGTCGCAGAGAAGAGGTCCGCAGATGCCGTATGACGTGCAGAAGACCGAGGAGCAGTGGCGCAGCGAGCTGTCACCGGCCGAGTACGCGGTGCTCCGCCAGGCCGGCACCGAGCCGCCCTTCTCCGGTGAGTACAACGAGACCAGCGCGCCCGGCGTCTACTGCTGCCGGGCCTGCGGGGCGGAGCTGTTCCGCTCCGACACCAAGTTCGCCTCCCACTGCGGCTGGCCGTCCTTCTACGACCCGAAGGACTCCGACGCGGTCGAGCTGATCGAGGACCGCTCGCACGGCATGGTGCGCACCGAGGTCCGCTGCGCGCGCTGCGGTTCCCACCTGGGGCACGTCTTCGAGGGCGAGGGCTACCCGACACCCACCGACCAGCGGTACTGCATCAACAGCGTCTCGCTGCGGTTGGCGCCGGACGGCGACTGAGCCGCCCCGCTTCGGGCGCCGCCCCGCGTCGACGGCGAGGAGCGGCGGTACGGCCGGGGAAGGGCTCGCCCCCCCCGGCCGTACCGGTGGGCTCCGAGGACCGGTTCACCGGAGTGCCCGGATCACCGGAGGGCCAAGACCACCGCCGACTCCGGGCGGAGACGGACCCGGCCGCCGGCCCGGGAGGGCTCGCAGCCGCCCCAGGCCGCCAGCACGGTCGCGTCCGGGCCTCCGACCGGCACCAGGGAGTCCTGGTCCGCGGCGAAGTTGACCGCCACCCGGAGCCTGCCGCGGCGCACCACCAGCCAGCGCTCCCCGCTCTCCTCCCCGTGGTAGACCTCGACGGCTGCCAGGTCGGGGTCGGCCAGCTCCGGGTGGTCCCGGCGGAGGGCGATCAGCCGCCGGTACCAGGAGAGCAGCCCGGCGTGCGGGGGGCGGGTGGGTTGCTCCCAGTCAAGGCAGGAGCGCTCCCGGCCGGCGGGGTCCTGCGGGTCGGGGACGTCCCCCTCGGCCCAGCCGTGCTCGGCGAACTCCCGGCGCCGACCGTGCCGTACGGCCTCGGCCAGCTCCGGGTCGGTGTGGTCGGTGAAGTACCGCCAGGGCGTGGTCGCCCCCCACTCCTCGCCCATGAACAGCATCGGCGTGTAGGGCGAGGTCAGCACCAGCGCGGCGGCGCAGCCGAGCAGCCCGGGTGAGAGCGCGGCGGAGAGCCGGTCGCCCATGGCCCGGTTGCCGATCTGGTCGTGGTTCTGCGCGTAGACCAGCAGCCGGTGTCCCGGAGAGTGGCGCCGGTCCAGCGGGCTGCCGTGTGCCCGGCCCCGGAAGCTGGAGTGGCCGCCGTCGTGGAAGAAGCCCGCGGTCAGGGTTTTGGCGAGGGCCGAGAGGGGGCGGCGGGCGAAGTCCGCGTAGTAGCCCTGCGCCTCACCGGTGAGAGCGGCGTGCAGTGCGTGATGGAAGTCGTCGTTCCACTGGGCCTGGAGGCCGTGGCCGCCGAGTTCCCGGACGGCGGTGGTGCGTGGGTCGTTCAGGTCGGACTCGGCGATCAGGAACAGCGGTCGACCGAGCGCGGCGGCGAGCGCGTCGACGGCGGTGGACAGCTCGGTCAGGAAGTGCCGGGCGCGGGTGTCGTGCAGGGCGTGGACCGCGTCGAGCCGGAGGCCGTCCAGTCGGTAGTCCCGCAGCCAGGCCAGAGCGCTGTCGAGCAGATAGCGGCGCACCTCGTCCGAGCCCGGGCCGTCCAGGTTGACCGCCTCTCCCCAGGGGGTGCGGTACCGGTCGGTGAAGTACGGGCCGAAAGCCGGCAGATGGTTGCCCGAGGGTCCCAGATGGTTGTGGACGACGTCCAGGACGACACCGAGGCCGTGTCCGTGCGCGGCGTCGACGAAGCGCTGCAGCCCCTCCGGGCCGCCGTAGGGCTCGTGGACCGCCCAGGGCGAGACGCCGTCGTAGCCCCAGCCGTGGCGTCCGGGAAAGGGACAGACCGGCATCAGCTCCAGATGGGTGACGCCCAGCTCCGCCAGGTGGGCGAGGCGCTCGATCGCCGCCTCGAACGTCCCCGCCCGGGTGAAGGTCCCGATGTGCAGCTCGTACAGCACCGCCCCAGGAAGTGCCCTGCCCGGCCAGGCGTTCCGCCAGCGGAAGCGCTCCGGAGCCAGCACCGCGCTCGGGCCGTCCGGGCCGTCCGGCTGGCGGCGGGACCGGGGGTCCGGGCGGACCGGGCCGCCGTCGAGGACGAAGCCGTAGCGGCTGCCCTCCGCGGCCGGGGCCTCGCAGCGCCACCAACCGGCCCGGTCCGGATCGCGCTCCATGGGATGGTCCCGGCCGTCCGTCCGGAGCGCGACCTCCGCCGCGTCCGGCGCCCACACCTCGAACAACACCGGCGGCTCCAACTGCTCGGTCCTCGGTCGTCGCCTCCATGATCGGAGAGGCCGACGGCGGGCGCAGCCTGACGCCGAGTCGGGTTCGGCCCGTCCCGCACGATCGCGCAGCCTCTTTCCGCGAAGGCGGCCGCCACCGGAAGTCCCCTGACGGACCGCGTTTCGGACGGCGTTCAGCCGCGGACCAGCAGCGCCACCGGGAGACCGGCGAAGAGTTCGGTGAGGGGCGTCGGTCCCGTCCGCTCCACCGCCGGCCCGTGCAGTAGGTTCCGCCAGCGCCCCGGGGGAAGCGGCAACTCGGTATCCCGCCAGCCGCCCGCCGCCGCGAGGCGGCGCGAGAGCCGGGTCACCGCGGTGACCACCCGGTCGGCCCGGGCGAAGGCCACACAGTGTTCGGCGGCCGTACCGCGGGCCGCCAGCGGCTCGTAGCGGCCCGCGGCCCCGAACCACTCGGGGTGCTCCCGGCGGAGTCGGAGCGCCGCGGCGGTGAGGTGGAGCTTCTCCTCCGCCAGCCCGGTCGGAGGCTCGCCGGAAGCCAGCTCCGTCAACCGCCGCCGCCCGTTCGGCGGCGGCTCCGGCGGCCGGCGGTTGTCCGGGTCGACCAGTGCGGTGTAGGGGCGCTCGGTGCCCTGGTAGAGATCGGGCACGCCGGGCATGGTCAGGTGGAGCAGGGCGGCGCCCAGGATATTGGCCCTCAGCGGCTCGGCCAGCGAATCGAAGAAGCGGTCCAACCGCGCGGCCGGGGGACCGGCCGGGCCGGCGCCGACGAAGGCCGCCACCGCTTTCTCGTACGCGCCGTCCTCCTCGGTCCAGGAAGTCCGCAGACCGGCCTCCCGGACCGCCTTCAGGACGGCGTCGGCGAGCCGCTCACCGCACCGGGGGTCCAGGCCCGCCGCGCTCTGCCAGGCGACCCAGGCCAGATGCCCGTCGGGGGCCCGGGTGCCGTCCGCGGCCGCCGTCTCCGCAGTGAGCCGTGCCAGCAGCTCCGCCCACTCGCCAGGGGCCTCGGACAGCAGCGCGAGCCGGGCACGGGAGTCGCCGCTGCGTTTGGTGTCATGGGTCGACAGAACCGTCCCGGTGTCCGGCCAGTCCCGCTGGCGGCGTGCGCAGAACTCGTGGAAGGCGCTCGGCGGGACGGCGGCGTCGGCGGGGGCGCCGCCCACCTCACCGGCCGAGAGCAGCGGCGCGTACCGGTAGAAGGCGGTGTCCTCCACGGCCTTGGCGTGCAGCGCCGAGCAGGTCTGGGCGAAACGTGCCCGGAACTCCTCGTGGGCCGCGGTGGCGCCGGCCCTGCCCAGGGCCAGCTCCCGCACCAGGTCCACCGTCTCGGCCTCCTCGGGGACGGTGAAGGCGCGGCGGGCGTGCAGGGCCGCCGTGGTGAGCATCCTGGTGTCCCCTTGCCCCGGCGGCTCGCCGGCGACCGTGTACGGCCGGTAGACCGGAACCCCTAGGAGCAACTCCCGGACGGCGGTCCGCAACGCCCAGGGCGGGTGGTCGCGCAGGCTCGGATCTGCGCGGCAGACGCGCTCGGCGATCCGGCCCAGGGCCGCCACCTCGGAGGCGAGCTCCCGGTCCACGACCTCTCGCGCGGCGCGCCGGACGGTCGCCGACCACTCGCCGCCCAGGTCCGCCGGCTGGGCGGTGAGATCCCGGTAGACACCGGTGAGCTCCTCGGCACCGGCCGGGTCCACGAACAGCCCGTCGATCCTGCGCAGCCCGTCGTACCCGGTCGTCCCGGCCACCGGCCAGTCCGCGGGCAGCCGCTCGTCGTCGGTGAGGATCTTCTCCACCACCGTCCAGCGCCCGCCGGCCGCCGCGTCGAGCCGCCGCAGGTAGCCGCCGGGGTCGGCGAGGCCGTCCGGGTGGTCGATCCGGAGCCCCGATACGACGCCGTCGTGGAGCAGTTCCAGCACCTTGGCGTGGGTCGCGTCGAAGACCGCGGGGTCCTCCACCCGCACCCCGATGAGAGTGGAGACGGTGAAGAAGCGGCGGTAGTTGAGTTCCGTGCGGGCCAGTCGCCACCAGCAGAGCCGGTACCACTGGGCGTCCAGCAGTTCGAGCAGCGGCAACCGCTCGGTGCCCGGCCGGAGCGGGAACTCGTGGTCGTGGTAGCGCAGCACGCCCCGCGCCGGGTCGGGCCCGAGGTGCTCCAGCTCCTCGCCCAACCGACCCCCGAGCACCGGGAGCAGCATCCGGCCGTGGGTGCCCGGGGCCGTGGCGCCGGCGGCCCAGTCGACGTCGAACCAGCGGGCGTAGGGCGACTCCGGACCCTCCCGGAGGACCTCCCAGAGCGGCCGGTTCAGCCGTACTCGGGCCGGGACGGCCATGTGGTTGGGCACGATGTCCAGGATCAGCCCGAGGCCGTGCGCCCGGGCCGTGGCGGCCAGCTCCCGAAGGCCCTGCTCGCCCCCGAGCTCGGCCCGCACCGCCGAGTGGTCGACCACGTCGTAGCCGTGTGTGGAGCCCGGCACGGCCTCCAGCACCGGTGACAGGTGCAGATGGGAGACGCCGAGCGCGGCGAGGTAGGGTACTGCGGCCGCGGCGGCGGTGAACGGGAAGTCCGGGCGGAGCTGGATCCGGTACGTGGAGGTCGGCACGGGCGTCACGGGACGGAAGGTACCCGGGACGGGAGGTTCCGCCCCGGTCGGTCGGGCATTCGGGTGGTGACCCGCCGGCGGGGCCCCACGGAGGTCTCGAACGGGGGCGGGACCGCGGCGGTGGAGGGCGCTTCAGCGTGGCCGCCGGAGGACCACCAGACTGCGGTCGATCAGGGTGAGCCGCCCGCCCGCCGACACCTCCGGGCTCGTCCCCGTCCCGATCCCGCCGGCCCGCCCGGTGTCCACCACGACCCGCCACTGACGGCCGTGGCCGACGGGCACCGAGAACTCCTGGCTGCGCTCGCCGGCGTTGAACATCAGCAGGAACGAGTCGTCGTCGAGGCGCTCTCCGCGCGGACCGGGTTCGGAGATCGCGCCGCCGTTCAGGAAGACGGTCAGCGACCTGGCGTGCGCCGCCTCCCAGTCCTGCCGCGCCATCTCCTCGCCCTCCGGGGTGAACCAGGCGATGTCGGAGAGTTCGTCGTGGGTGCCCTCCACCGGTCTGCCGTGGAAGAATCGGCGGCGCCGGAAGACCGGGTGGTCCCGGCGGAGCCAGACCATCGCCCGGGTGAACTCCAGCAGTTCCAGGTCGACGCCGTCGGCGCCCGGGCCGTCGGCCGTGCCGGCCGGGGCGCCGTCCCCGGTCGGCCAGTGCACCCAGGCCAGCTCGTTGTCCTGGCAGTAGACGTTGTTGTTGCCGTTCTGCGACCGGCCGAACTCGTCGCCGTGGCTGAGCATCGGCACCCCCTGGGAGAGCATCAGGGTGGCGATGAAGTTGCGTTGCTGCCGAGCGCGCAGCGAGAGCACCTCCCGGTCCTCGGTCGGCCCCTCGGCCCCGCAGTTCCAGGACCGGTTGTGCGACTCGCCGTCGCGCCCGCCCTCGCCGTTCGCCTCGTTGTGCTTGCGGTCGTAGCTCACCAGGTCCCGCAGGGTGAAGCCGTCGTGGCAGGTGACGAAGTTGACCGAGGCGAGCGGCCGTCGGCCGTCGTCCTGGTAGAGGTCGGAGGAGCCGGTCAGTCGGGAGGCGAACTCGGCCAGCGTACGGGGCTCGCCGCGCCACAGATCGCGGACGGTGTCGCGGTACCTGCCGTTCCACTCGGTCCACAGCGGGGGGAAGTTGCCGACCTGGTAGCCCCCCTCGCCCAGGTCCCACGGCTCGGCGATCAGCTTGACCTGGCTGACCACCGGGTCCTGTTGGACGAGGTCGAAGAAGGACGACAACCGGTCGACCTCGTGGAACTGCCGGGCCAGGGTGGCGGCGAGATCGAAGCGGAATCCGTCCACGTGCATCTCGGTCACCCAGTAGCGCAGCGAGTCCATGATCAGCTGGAGTACGTGCGGGCTCCGCATCAGCAGCGAGTTCCCGGTGCCGGTGGTGTCCATGTAGTACCGCGGGTCGTCGGTCAGCCGGTAGTACGAGGCGTTGTCCAACCCGCGGAAGGACAGCGTCGGCCCCAGGTGGTTCCCCTCCGCGGTGTGGTTGTAGACGACGTCGAGAATGACCTCGATGCCCGCCCGGTGGAGCGCCCGTACGGCCGTCTTGAACTCCAGCACCTGCTGTCCCCGGTCGCCCCAGGAGGCGTAGGCGTTGTGCGGGGCGAAGAAGCCGATGGTGTTGTAGCCCCAGTAGTTCCGGAGCCCGGCGTCGACCAGCCGGTGGTCCTGGACGAACTGGTGTACGGGCATGAGTTCCAGTGCGGTCACCCCGAGCCGGGACAGATGCTCGATGACCGCGGGGTGGGCGAGCGCCGCGTAGCTGCCGCGCAGCTCCGGCGGCAGCTCCGGATGGAGCATCGTCAGACCCTTGACGTGTGCTTCGTACAGGATGGTGTGGTGGTAGTCGGTGCGGGGCTTGCGATCGTCCCCCCAGTCGAAGTAGGGGTTGACGACCACCGAGGCCATGGTGTGCGGGGCGGAGTCCAGGTCGTTCCGCTCGTCGGGCTGCCCGAAGCGGTACCCGTACACGGCCTCGTGCCAGTCGATGCCGCCGCTGACCGCCCTGGCGTAGGGGTCCAGCAGCAGCTTGGCCGGGTTGCAGCGGTGGCCCCGCTCCGGGGCGTAGGGGCCGTGCACCCGGAAGCCGTACCGCTGCCCCGGCATCACGCCCGGCAGGTAGGCGTGGCGGACGAACGCGTCGGACTCGCGCAGCTCCACCGCGGTCTCGGAACCGTCCTCGTTCAGGAGGCACAGCTCGACCCGGCGAGCGACCTCGGAGAAGACCGCGAAGTTGGTTCCGGCGCCGTCGAAGGTGGCACCGAGGGGATACGCCTTTCCCGGCCAGACCTGCATGCTGTCGAAACCTCTTCCACTCCTGGTCCGCCGCTCCCCGGAACCTCGGACCGCGGCGGAAGGGGACCTTGTCCGGCCTGCGAGCCGGAGGGCCGTCCCGGCGGGCCCCCGGAGGCCACGCGACGGCCCCTCGCGGAACCGCCCTCGGGCGATCCGAGAGGTACGCGGTTCCGGGACCGTTACCCGTGCCGGTCGGTTTTGGCTGGTATGTAGCCGTTGACAGGATATAAGGGGACAGCCCGACTCCCTCGCCAAGCCGCGAGGAGCGCGCGCTGAACGGCCGTCACCCGCGTCCGGTGGGCAGCCGGCCGCCCGCCGCGGCCGGCGGACTCCGGATCCCTCGGAGCGCCGATCCGCTCCGTGGCGGACGCGATCCGACTTGCCAGCGGATCCAGGTGCACCGCCTCCCACCCACGCAGTAGGCTCCGGTGATCGACAGCAGGGGCGGAAGGCGGTGCACAGGTGAGCTCGGGCGGGCTGGAGCTGCCTCCTGGTGGCGGTGGTCGCGAGGGCGGCGCCGCCGATGTTCCACCCGGCGCGGTCTCGCTGGCCCGGCCGATGGAGATCGGAGCCGAACTGGACTGGGGCGCCGACGCCTGGAACGAGGTGCGCACCCGGGCCCGGCGCGCCGGGCGCGCCTACATCTGGCTGAACCTCGTGGAGCAGCGGCTGCGGGCGGTGGTGGCCGCGGTGCTGCGGCCCATCTACGAACCGGTCCACGGGGACGACTGGGTGGTCGCGGCGGCCGGACCGGCCGGGCAGGAGTGGGTGCAGCGGGCGGCCGCCGTGCACGAGGTGAGCAGGCGGAAGGGCTACCTGCTGGACCCGGCCGACGACAACGTCCTCAGTTTCCTGACCCTCCCGCAGCTCCGGGAGCTGATGGTGGCCCACTGGCCGTGCTTCGAGCCCTACCTCGAGAACCGGCGGGACCTCGAACTGGCCCTGGACGAACTGGAGGTGGCGCGCAACGTGGTCTCCCGCAACCGGGCGCTCTCCGTCGCCGTCCTCTCCCAGGCCGAACGGGCCTCGGCCAAACTGATCGACATGCTCGGCAGCCGGCCCGGCGAGACGGCGACCGACCGGCTCCCGGTCGACGCCGTGGAGGACCTGGTCGGCGACCGCTACGCCGACGTGGTCGGCGTCCACTCCGACCGGGTGCGGCTGCAGCGCCAGCTGCCGGCCGAGGACCTCTTCGGCGGTGCCCGGCGGCTCGACGCCATCGGCATAGGGCTCAACCTGCTCGTCCAGAACTACTCCGGGCGCCGGCTGGTGCGGCTCGCCGAGGCCGGCTGCCGCACCCGGCTGCTCTTCCTCAACCCGGCCAGCAGCGCGGTGCGCAGACGCGAGCGCGAACTCGGCCTCAAGAAGGGCGAACTGAGCCGCTCGGTGGAGATGAACATCCGGCACATGCGCCGGGTCCGGGACCGGCTGCGGGACACCGCCGCCTTCGAGATCCACGTCTTCGACGAGACCCCCCGGTTCACCGCCTACCTGGTCGACGGAGACACCGCGGACGGGCTCGCGGTCGTCCAGTCCTACCTGCGCCGGGCGCGCGGCATGGAGTCCCCGGTGCTGGTGGTGCGAGGCGGCCGGAGCCGTGAGCTGGTGCCGGACGCGGACCGCGAGACCGGCCTCTTCGAGACCTACCGCGAGGAGTTCGAGAGCGCCTGGGCCGACTCCCGACCCGTCTCCTGAAAGCGCGCGGCCACGGCCGTCGGGACGCTCCGCGGCGGCGCCGCCGCGGATCCCTCCGACCCGACCGGGTAACGGCGGTGTCAGTGGGGCATGGCACCGTGCGGAAGGACGGGGGAACACGAACAGGGAGGAAACCGTCATGGGGTGGCCTGGGGAGTGGTTGGCCGGATTCGACCTGGAGACGACAGGTACCGACATCGACAGCGACCGCATAGTGACGGGGGCACTGGTCGAACTGGGACCGGGACGCGAACCGGGCGCGTCCCGGACGTGGCTGATCGACCCGGGGGTGCCGATCCCCCCCGCGGCGACCGGCATCCACGGCATCAGCACCGAGCAGGCTCGGCGGCACGGACTCGCCGCGGCGACCGGAGTCGAGCAGATCACCGCGGCCCTCGCCGAAGTGCTCGGTTCGGGGCGCCCGTTGGCCGTGATGAACGCCCGGTACGACCTGTCGCTGCTGGACCGGGAGTGCGCCCGCCACGGGGTCGCGCCGCTGGCCGCGCGGCTGGGGAGGACACCCGGGCCGATCATCGACCCGCTCGTCCTAGACAAGTACGTCGACCGCTACCGCAAGGGCAAGCGGAACCTGCAAGCGCTCTGCGAGCACTACGGGGTGGAACTGCTCTCGGCTCACGAGGCGGGGGCGGACGCGGTTGCCGCGGCCCGGGTGGCGGCACGGATCGGGGAGCGGTACGCGGCGGTCGGCTCGGTGGACACCACCGCCCTGCACCAGCTCCAGGTGCGGGCCGCGGCCGAGCAGGCCGCCTCCTTCCAGCGCTACCTGCGGCGCGTGGGCGATCCCCGGGCGTACATCGACCCGGCCTGGCCGCTGATACCCGCGCAGCGCACCGGGGAGCACGCTTCGGAGGCCAGGGCCGGTTAGCCGCCGCGCCCGCGGCTCCGCACCCGCGACGGGTGGTCAGAACGGGTGCCAGCGCACCCGCGCGTCGCCCTCCCGGAGCGAGGCCACCCGGCGGCGGAACTCGGCGAGCGCGGCCGGGTTGCCGGGGGCGTGCTGGGAGACCCAGGCGCAACTCGCCGTCTCCCGCGCGCCGCGCAGCACGTCACAGCCGTCCCACTCGCGGACGTCCCAGCCGTAGACCTCGGTGAACGCCGCGTACTCGTCGGCCGGGAGGCCGTAGCGGTCCCTGGAGAGCGCCATGACCACGAGGTCGTGCTCGCGGAGATCCTGGGAGAAGGTCTCCAGGTCGACGAGCACCGGGCCCTCCGGGCCGATGTGCACATTGCGCGGCAGCGCGTCACCGTGGATCGGACCGGGGGGCAGCCGGGGCGCCAGGTCCTCGACGGCCACGGCGATGCGGTCCCGCCGCTGTCGCAGGTAGGCAGCGTCCGCCGGGTCGATGGCGCCGTCGGCCAGCCGCAGCCAGCGGTCGATCCCTTCGAGGAGCCTGCGCCGGGGCAGGGGGAAAGGCGGTGCGGGAAGCTCGTGGACGATCCTCAGCAGCCCCGCCAGGTCCGCGGCGCGCGCCGGCCGGACCGGTTCGGGCAGCCGCTCCCAGTAAGTCACCGGATGCCCCAGGACCGTCCGGGCCTCCGGCCGGGCGGCTCGGACCGCCGGGACGCCCTCCGCCTCCAACCAGGTCGCCACCCGGAGTTCCCGGCGGGCGCGGGCCAGCAGCTCGACGCTGCGCCCCACCTTGACCACCGAGTCGTCCCGCAAGGCGAATACGGCGTTCTCGCCCAGGGCGAGCAGCGGCGCCGCGGGATCGTGTCCGCACGCCGCGAGCACGCTCCGCGCCCGTTCTTCACCGAACGCCATGCGACCTCCCATTTCAGCCAGCGGCATTCTCCCAGCTAAGGATTGTCCCGTAGTCCCCGGTGGGCGCACGGCGTCAGCTGCGGCACCTCGCCGCGTTGTCGGAACATCCCCATACGCCCAGTATCTGGATGTTCCTCCGCCTTGCGCTGCACCGCATCTGACGCCGTGCGCTGATCCACCGGGGACTAGGGGCAACCCTCAGGGCCGGGCAGCGGCGGACCGGGGCGGGTGACGGGCGGGGGCGATCGGGCGGAGGGGCGCTCGCAGCCGCTTCCCGGCGTGTTCCCGTCGGCGCCGGTCGCCGGCGCGCCATGGACAGGGATATCCCGCAGACCGGAAAGAGAACGCGGTGCAGAGCTGGCAGTGCCACTGACACCGATGAATAGGCTGACTGCTACTGCGGGTAAAAGGTTGTACCCGCCGCGCCTTGTCTCTTCGTGAAGGCCTTCTTAACGTGGAGTTGACTCCCCACTAATACGTTTTAGGACTTGCTCATGCCCCGAGAGATCCCACCGCTTGCCGAGGTTCGCCTGGCCACTGAGAAGAAGCGTGACGCCTGGTGGACCGTGCTGCTGGTGGATCCGGTCGCCACACCGCTGGTCAGGTTGACCGCTAGGTGGACTCGTGTCACTCCCAACCAGATCACCTGGCTGGCGCTCTTCCTCGGGCTGGGTGCCGCCGGCTGTTTCGCGGTCGGGAGCTGGGGCTGGCTGCTGCTTGGGGCCGGGCTCTACCACCTGAGCTTCATCCTGGACTGCATGGACGGCAAGCTGGCCCGGCTGACCGGTACCGGCACCGTCTTCGGTTCCTGGCTCGACTACGTCTTCGACCGGGTCCGGGTGCTGTTCTGCGCGATCGCGTTGATGGGCGGCCAGTACTCCCGTACCGGCCAGGCCCTCTACATCTGGCTGGCGCTGGCCGTCGTCTTCCTGGACATGCTGCGCTACGTCGACGCGCTGCAGATCTTCAAGATCCGGCACGGTATGCGCAAGCAGATCAAGGCCCGGGCCCGGGCGGCGATGAACGCCCAGGACGAGCAGGAACTCGCCTTCATGGAGGACCTGCTCCGGAAGAACCCGGAGGCCGACCCGGAGAGTGAGCACCGGACGGCGAACGACGCGGAGAGTTCCGCCGAGGGCGGCGAGCGGTCCGAGAACAAGCCGGCGGCCGTCGTCGACCTGCACCAGGAGTTCAAGCACCGCTTCCCCTGGTACGGCCGGTTCCGCGACCTCCTGCTCCGTCACCGGATACGCACCCACCTGGTCAGCGGCATAGAATTCCAGATGGCCGTCTTCATCATCGGTCCAGCGGTCGGCGCCATCGCCGGGGTCACCGTGGCGGCGGGGAGCCTGCTGCTCCTGTTCGAGCTCGCCATCATCTACAAGCTGCTGCTCTCAACCCGTGACTTCACTCGGACCATCGACTCCTTCGACGCCCTGGCCGGCTCGGTGAGTTCTCCGGACGCTGCGGCCTCCGACGCCGCGGGCGAGGCCCACCCGACGAACTCCACCGCGACCAGGTCAGCCGCCTGAGGCACCGTCTCCTCCCAACGGCCCCTGTCCGATCGGGCAGGGGCCGTCTCATGTCCCGGGGCGGTGTCCGGTGGCGGTCGGGCTGAATGTTGTGTGCGTCACACATGCGAGTCAGCGTTGAAATGCGCCCGTCAATGAGTCAGGGTTTTGAGTTACCCCAGGGTAGCTTGCTGGCTTCCCCGGGTGCGCGAAAGCGCTTTGACCCCCCACAACACACAGCAGGGAGAAGCCTTTTATGGCTGACCACCAGCGTCATGGCAAGCGTCGTCTCATCGTGGCGATAACCGCTGCGGCGGCCGTCACCGGCGGTGCGTTCCTCGCCATGCCGGCCAATGCCGCGTCCGCTCCGGAAGGAAAGGTCTACGGCGCCGACGCCGAGACCGCCATCGCCGGCAGCTACATCGTCCTGATGGACGACGACGTCAAGAGCGTCAAGGTCGCGGACAAGAAGGACCTGGCCAAGGAGTACGGCGGCAAGCTCCGCCGGAACTACTCCTCCATCAACGCCTTCTCGGCCAACGGGCTGACCGAGGCGGAGGCCAAGAAGCTGGCCGCCGACCCGGCCGTCGCGAAGGTCGTGCAGAACAAGACCTTCACCATCGCCGAGACCCAGGACAACCCGCCGTCCTGGGGCCTGGACCGCATCGACCAGGCCGAGACCGCCGGTGACCAGGCCTACACCTACCCGGACAGCGCGGGTGAGGGCGTCACCGCCTACGTCATCGACACCGGGGTCCGTATCAGCCACGAGGACTTCGAGGGTCGGGCCGAGTACGGCTACGACGCCGTCGACGACGACGAGAGCGCCGAGGACGGCAACGGTCACGGCACCCACGTGGCCGGCACCATCGCCGGCGCCTCGCACGGCGTCGCCAAGAAGGCCGACATCGTGGCGGTGCGCGTCCTGAACGACCAGGGCTCCGGCACCACCGAGCAGGTCGTCGCGGGCATCGACTGGGTCACCGAGAACCACGAGGGCCCCTCGGTCGCCAACATGAGCCTCGGCGGCGGCGCCGACGAGGCCCTCGACGCCGCCGTGCAGAAGGCGATCGAGTCCGGTGTCACCTTCGGCGTGGCCGCGGGCAACGAGTCCAGCGACGCCTCGGGCAGTTCGCCGGCGCGCGTGGAGGAGGCGATCACCGTCGCCGCCAGCACCGACGCCGACGAGCAGGCCTCGTACTCCAACTACGGCGAGATCGTGGACATCTACGCGCCGGGTACGGACATCACCTCCACCTGGAACGACAGCGACAGCGCCACCAACACGATCTCGGGGACCTCGATGGCCACCCCGCACGTCGTGGGTGCCGCCGCCGTCTACCTCGGCGGCCACGAGGACGCCACTCCGGAGGAGGTGGCCACGGCGCTGACCGACGGGGCCACCGAGGACGCCATCAGCAACCCCACCTCGGGTACCCCGAACAAGCTGCTGAGGGTCGTGGAGTAAACCCTCCTCCCGGCACCGGGCCGGGCAGCGGGTAGAACTGACCGGCCGCCGTACCGCCCCCACGGGTACGGCGGCCGGTTCGCGTTGTGAGCCCCGCCCGGGCGCCCGTCAGGCGCTCAACACCGAGGGCCGGTCCGGGCGCAGCGCGGTGTCGTACCGGTCCAGGAGCAGCCGTGCCAACTCCGGGCGCGCACCGAGGACCTCGGCGAGGACATCGGCCTCCCCGGCCCGCGCCCCGGCGGCGATCCGGTCGGGCAACCGGCCGGGAGCGATCACGTACGGTGCGACGGCGACCTGGCGTGCACCCTCGGCGCGCAGCCGCCGCACCACCTCCGCCGTCCGCGGACGAGGGCCGGAGGCGAACGCGGGCCGCACGGCGTACCAGCCGGTACGCCGCCACTCCCGCGCGATTTCAGCGATCACCGCGATCGCCTCCGGGTCTGAGGAGCCCGCCGCCGCCAGCACCACTCCGGTGCCGCCGCGGTCGCCGGGCCGCACCCCCGCCTGGGCCAGCCGGTGGTCGAGGGCGCTGAGTAGCAGGGGCGAGGGGCCGAGCACCTCGGCCTGGTCGATCGTCAGCCGGGGCAGCCGGCGCCGGGCATCAGCCAGCGCCGCCGGGACGTCGACGGTGGCGTGGAAGGCCCGGGTCAGCAGCAGCGGGACGGCGACCACCCGCCCGACCGCGTCGGCCGCGAGCCGGTCCAGCAGCCGGGGCACGCTCGGCGCGCAGAAGTCCAGGAAACCCGCCTCCACGCGGAGCCCCGGGCGCAGCTTCCGCACCCTTTCGGTGAGCGCGGCCACGGTCGCCGGATGGCGTGGGTCGCGGCTGCCGTGCGCGACGATCAGCAGGGTGGGGGCGGAGGCACTCTCTTCCGTTCCGCGCCGGTCGGGGGAGCGCTGGGCCGAGGGCCTAGCGAGGGGCGTGGACCCGGGCGTCAGCCGGGTGGCGAGGGGGCGGCCGGGCCGGAGGGCACTCAACGCGCCCTCCCGAGGAGGCCGCGGACCCGCAGGATCCGGCGCTCCAGCGGGCTGAAGACCAGCAGCTCCACCCCGATGCCGACGAGCAGGATGAGCAGGACCGCCGCCAGGACGAGCGACATGTCCTGGTAGACCCGGCCGGTCTCCAACAGCTGCCCCAGCCCCGAACCCAGCTCCGGTGAGCGGGCGATGAGTTCGGCGGCCATGAGGGAGCGCCAGGAGAAGGCCCAGCCCTGTTTGAGCCCCGCGAAGTAGCCGGGCAGCGCGGCGGGCAGCAGGACGTGCCGGACACCGCGCAGCCCGGTGGCGCCCAGCACCCGCCCGGCCCGCAGGTGGAGCGGGGGAACCTGGTTGACGCCGGCGACCAGCCCGTTGGCGATCGACGGCACCGCGCCGAGCAGCACCACCGCGTACAGCATGGCGTCGGTCAGGCCGAACCAGATGATGGCCGCCGGCACCCAGGCGACCGAGGGCAGCGACTGGAGACCGGAGAGGACCGGGCCGATCGCGGCCCGGACCGGCCGCACGCGGGCGACCAGCAGGCCGAGGGGCGTGCCGATGGCCACCGAGAGGGCGAAGCCGATCGCCCCGCGCGAGACGCTGTTCCACACGGTGTCGAGGATCGTGCCCTGGTACCACTGCTCGGTGAGGGCGCCCCACACCTCCGCCGGAGCGGGGAGTTGGTAGGGCTCGCGGAGCTCCAGCACGTAGGCGAGCTGCCAGGCCGCCAGCACGATGGTGACGGCTGCGACCGGCGGCACCACCTTGCCGGCCAGCGCCCTGCCGATCGGACTCCGCTCGGGGGCGCGGAGGTCGAGGGCGTCCAGCCCCGCCTCCAGACTCGCCAGGTCGGAGTCGGCCTCCGGCCCGGACGGGGCGGCGCTCCCCGGGGGCCGGAGATCCGAGAGGTCAGTGCCGGCCATGTCTGCGGATCTCCCCTCGCAACTGTTCGGTGATCTCCAGAGAGACCCTGGCGACCTCCGCGGACTCGATTCGGCGCGGATGGGGGATGTCCACCCGCCACTCCCGGGCGACCCGGCCCGGGCGGGAGGAGAGCAGTACCACCCGCCCGCCCAGCCGCACCGCCTCGCGGACGTTGTGGGTGACGAAGAGCACCGAGAGCCGGGTCTCCGCCCAGATGCGGATCAGCTCCTCGTGCAGGACGTCGCGGGTGATGGCGTCGAGCGCCGCGAACGGCTCGTCCATCAGCAGCAGCCGGCTGTCCTGCGCCAGCGCCCGGGCGAGTGCCACGCGCTGCCGCATACCGCCGGAGAGTTCGTGCACCCGGCTGCCGTGAGCACCCCCGAGCCGTACCAGCTCCAGCAGCCGTTCGGCCTCGGAGCGTCGCTCGGAGCCCGCCACCCCGCGCAGCCGCAGGGCCAGTTCGACGTTCTTCCCGGCGGTCAGCCAGGGAAACAGGGCGTGCTCCTGGAACATCAGCGCCGGCCGCCCACCGGGCACCTCGATGTCGCCGGAGGTCGGTCGCTCCAGTCCGGCGACCAGACTCAGCAGGGTCGACTTACCGCACCCGGACGCCCCCAGCAGGCACACGAACTCGCCCGGGGCCACCTCCAGGCCGATGTCCTCCAGAACCTGCTGACGGTCGCCGTCCGGACCGAAGGACTTCGACACGTGCGACAGCCGTACGGCCGGGGCGGGCGGCGCGGTGGTCGAGCCGGCCGTCATCGCCGCCCACCCCCGCCCTCCGCGGCGCCGATCCCCAGCCCCGCATCCGAGACGGCAGGCTGGCCTTCCTCCCGGAGCACCTTGTTGAGCAGCCGGAGGTCGTAGATCCCGTCGATCAGGACCCGGTCGAGCAGTCCCGCCCGCTGCCCGTGTTCGGCCTGCTGCTCAAGGGTGCTCGCGAGCGGGTCGTCGCTCACCTCGATTCCGCGGAAGGCCGAATCCAGCAGCTCCTTGGGCAACTGACCGCCCGCCTGCCTCCGCAGGGCCCGGTTGACGACCTGTTTCGCCTCCGCCGGGTGGCTTTCGATCCAGGCGTTGGTCCGCACCGAACCGCGGAGCACGGCCTCCACCGCCCGCGGGTGCTCCCGGAGGAACTTCTGGGAGACGACCACGTTGGTGATGACGAACTCGCCGTCCGACCACAGGTCCCGCTCGTCGATCAGGACCTTCCCGCCCGCCGCGACGAGCTGCGAGGCGGTCGGCTCCGGCACCCAGGCGCCGTCCAACCGTCCCTGCCGGAACAGCGTGGGGGTCTCCTTGTTGTCCACCCGGACCACGGTCACCTCGCCGCGGCCGGTGGTCGGATCGACCTCGAAGCCCTTCTCGGAGAGGTAGTGCAGCAGCGCCACGTCCTGGGTGTTGCCGAGCTGCGGGGTGGCGATCCGCTTGCCCCGGAGCTCCTCGACGCCCGGGACGCGCCGGGGGTCGACGACGAGGGAGACCCCGCCGGAGGCCGAGCCCGAGACGATCCTCAGGTTCCTGCCCTCGGACTGCGTGTAGCTGTTGACGGCGGGGGAGGGCCCGACCCAGCCGATGTCGATGGAGCCCGCGTTGAGCGCCTCCACCAGGGACGGCCCGGCGTTGAAGATCTGCCGGGAGACCTCGGTGCCGCCCAGCTCCCGCTGGAACATCCCCTTCTCGTCGCCGACGAGCGCCGTGGCGTGCGTCAGGTTGCCGAAGTAGCCGATCCGCACCTGCTCGAGACCGTCCGTCCTCGGCCCGTCGGCCACCACGCCGGCCGCGCCGTCCGGTTCGGCCTTGGAGCCGTAGCCGCAGTCGGCCAGGGCAAGCGCCACCGGAGCCAGCGCCAGCAGCGCCAGCACGGCTCGGGAACGCCTCGAGAAGGGCTGTCGGAGCCCGGTCAGAAGTCCCATCCGGTGTCCTCCTCCCCGCTGTCCGCCGGCGGCTTCCCGCCCACCTCGGCCCGGGAGTCGGCGAACGCTGCGCCCGCCATCCCGGCGGTGAGCGTGGCCCCGTCGGCGGGGTCGAGCAGCAGGAACGAACCGGTCCGGCGGGAGTCCGCGTAGTCGTCGAGCGCGAGGGGCTCGGCGGTACGGAGCCGCACCCGGCCGATCTCGTTGGCCGCCAGCTCACCGTCCGTCGGCCGCAGGACCACCCTCTCCAGCACCAGGCGGGAGGGGATGGCTTCCACGATCGCCTTGACGGTGCGTGTGGTGTGCTTGAGCAGCACCCGTTCCCCGACCCGCAACGGGCGCTCGTGGAGGTGGCAGACGGTTGCCTCGAAACGGCGGCGGACCTCCGGCGCCGCGGCCGACGGGGCGATCAGATCGCCGCGTGAGACGTCCAGGTCGTCGGTGAGGCGCACGGTGACGGACTGCGGGGCCCAGGCGAGGTCGGCCGGCCGGCCGAGGACGTCGATCGCGGCGACGGTGGTGGTGCGCCCGGTGGGCAGCACGGTCACCCGCTCGCCGACCCGCAGCACACCGGAGGCGATCTGCCCCGCGTAGCCGCGGTAGTCGGGGTGCTCGGCCGTCTGCGGCCGGATCACGTACTGCACCGGGAAACGGGCCGGTTCCGTGCCGGGGTCACCCCCCAGCGGCACCGTCTCCAGGTGCTCCAGCACCGTCGGACCCCCGTACCAGTCCATGTGGGGCGAGGGGGTCACCACGTTGTCGCCGGCCAGCGCCGAGATCGGCACCGCGGTGACCTCCGGCACGCCCAGCGAGGCCGCGTAGGAGGTGAAGCCGGCGGCGATCCGGGCGAAGACCGGCTCGGCGTAGTCCACCAGGTCCATCTTGTTGACGGCGAGCACCACGTGCGGCACCCGGAGCAGCGCGGCGACCGCCGCATGCCGCCTGGTCTGGTCGACGACGCCGTTCCGGGCGTCGACGAGGATCACCGTCAACTCGGCGGTGGAGGCGCCGGTCACCATGTTGCGGGTGTACTCGACATGACCCGGCGTGTCGGCCAGGACGAAGCGCCGGCGTGGCGTGGCGAAGTACCGGTAGGCGACGTCGATGGTGATGCCCTGTTCGCGCTCGGCGCGCAGCCCGTCGGTGAGCAGGGCGAGGTCCGGCCCGGACCGCCCCCGCTCGGTGGAGACGCGCTCCACCGCCTCCAACTGGTCGGCCAGCACCGACTTGGAGTCGTGCAGGAGCCGGCCGACCAGCGTCGACTTGCCGTCGTCGACGGAGCCGGCGGTGGCGAACCGCAGCAGCGGGGTGGTCGTGGTGTGCGTCGTGGCGGTGGCGCCCATCTCAGAAGTACCCCTCACGCTTGCGGTCCTCCATGGCGGCCTCGGAGAGCCGGTCGTCGGCGCGGGTGGCGCCTCGTTCGGTGAGCCGGGAGCGGGCGATCTCGGCGATCACGGCTTCCACGCTGGCGGCGTCGGAGTCCACCGCCCCGGTGCAGGACATGTCGCCGACGGTGCGGTAGCGCACCCGCCGGCGCTCGACGGGCTCGCCCTCCTTGGGCCCACCCCACGCGCCCGGCGCCAACCACATGCCGGAACGGTGGAAGACCTCGCGCTCGTGCGCGTAGTAGATGCCGGGCAGTTCGATCCGCTCCCGGGCGATGTACTGCCAGACGTCCAGTTCCGTCCAGTTGGAGAGCGGGAAGACCCGGATGTGCTCACCCGGGGCGTGCCGTCCGTTGTAGAGCTGCCACAGCTCGGGGCGCTGGCGGCGGGGGTCCCAGCCGCCGAACTCGTCGCGCAGTGAGAACACCCGCTCCTTGGCCCGCGCCTTCTCCTCGTCGCGCCGACCGCCGCCGAAGACCGCGTCGAACCGGTTGCTCTCGATGGCGCTCAGCAACGGCACGGTCTGCAGGGGGTTCCGGGTGCCGTCGGGCCGCTCCCGCAACTCGCCGCGGTCGATGAACTCCTGCACCGAAGCGGTGTGGAGCCGCAGCCCGTGTTCGGCCACGACCCGGTCCCGGTACTCCAGCACCTCGGGGAAGTTGTGGCCGGTGTCCACGTGGAGCAGAGGGAACGGCAGCGGCCCCGGTGCGAACGCCTTGAGCGCCAGGTGCACCATGACGACGGAGTCCTTGCCGCCGGAGAACAGGATCACCGGCCGCTCGAACTCCCCGGCGACCTCCCGGAAGATGTGGACCGCCTCGGACTCCAGCGCCTCCAGGTGCGAGAGCCGGTACGGGGCACCGGCCACCTCCGCCACGGTGGTGGCCCCGGCGTCGGCGGCCGTCGTGCTCGTCTCCGCGTTCATGGGAGCAGGCCCCTTTCGGTGAGCAGCCCCTCTATCGCGGCCACGCACTCCGGTACGTCGTTCAGTTGGGTCCACAGCCGCAGATCCGGATCGACCGGTTCCTCGTACGGGTCGTCCACCCCCGTCAGTCCGGACAGTTCGCCCGCGGCCTGCCTTGCGTAGAGCCCCTTCACGTCCCGCTCGGCGCAGACCTCCACCGGGGTGGCCACGTGCACCTCCAGGTAGGGGGTGTCCCGGGTCTGATGGCGCTTGCGCACCGCCTCCCGGGCGTCCGCGTACGGGGCGATCACCGGCACCAGGACGGTGACCCCGTGTGCTGCCAGCAGCTGCGCGACGAAACCGATGCGTTCGACGTTCACCTGCCGGTCGGCACGGGAGAAACCGAGCCCGGCCGAGAGGAACCGGCGGATCTCGTCACCGTCCAGCACCTCCACCCGCCGCCCGGCTGAGCGCAGCCGCTCCGCCAGCGCCTCGGCTATCGTCGTCTTGCCCGCGCTGGGCAGGCCCGTGAGCCAGACCGTGGCGCCCGCGGGCTGGGGAACACCTGTCCCCGCCGTCTCCGTCACCTCTTGTCCCTTCGTCGCTACGTGTCCGTCAGCCGTGCAGTCCGCACTCGGTCTTCCCCCGGCCCGCCCAACGGCCGGCCCGGGCGTCCTCGCCCTCCCGCACCCGGCGGGTACAGGGCGCACAGCCGACCGAGGCGTAGCCGTCGCCGAGCAGCGGATTGGTCAACACCCCGTGTTCGAGGACGTAGCCGTCCACATCCTGCTGGCTCCACCGGGCGATCGGGGCGATCTTGACCTTGCCCCGCTTCGGATCCCAGCCGACGACCGGGGTGTCCGCACGCGTCGGTGACTCGTCCCGGCGCAGGCCGGTGGCCCAGGCGTCGTAGCCGACGAGCCCCCTGCTGAGCGGCTCCACCTTGCGCAGGGCGCAGCAGAGGTCGGGGTCGCGCTCGTACAGGGCCGCCCCGTACTCGGCGTCCTGCTCGGCGACCGTCTGCCGCGGGGTGAGCGTGATCAGGCGGACGTCCAGCACGGCGGCGACCGCGTCCCGGGTGCCGATGGTCTCCGGGAAGTGGTAGCCGGTGTCCAGGAAGACCACGTCGACCCCGGGGACGGCCCGCGACGCCAGGTGCGCCACCACCGCGTCCTCCATGGAGGACGTCACGCAGAAGCGGCTGCCGAAGGTGTCCGCGGCCCAGCGCAGGATGTCCAGCGCTGGAGCGTCCTCCAGCCGCCGGCCGGCGGTCCGGGCCAGCTCCCGGAGCTCGCCCGGGGTGTGCCGCCGACGCGTCTCACCACTGCTCATACCGGCCCGACCTCCCCGTCGCGACTCGCTCCAACCGCCGGCCCGCCGCCCAGCAGGCCGAGGAACGACAACCGGAAGGCGCGGCCGCAGCCGGCGCATCCCCAACCGCCCCGGCCCTCGGCGCCCGGCTCCGGCACCCAGGGCCGCAGATCTTCCTCGCCGCAGTAGGGGCAGTAGAACGGTGCGGCACGCTGCGTCACCTGAGGTCTCCCTCGTCGGCGCGGGCCGCCCAGGAGGCGAAGCGTTCGTCTTCCCGCCGCTGCTCCTCGAAGCGGCGCAGTACCCGCTCGACGTAGTCGGGGAGCTCCGCAGCGGTGACCTTGAGCCCGCGGATCTTGCGGCCGAAGCCCGCCTCCAGGCCGAGGGCACCGCCCAGGTGCACCTGGTAGCCCTCGACCTGGCGGCCTTCCGAATCCAGCATCAGCTGGCCCTTGAGCCCGATGTCGGCGGTCTGGATGCGGGCGCAGGCGTTGGGGCATCCGTTGAGGTTGATGCTGACCGGTTCCTCGAACCCGGGCATCCGCCGCTCGAGTTCGTCGATCAGGGCCGCGCCGCGCGACTTGGTCTCGACGATGGCGAGCTTGCAGAACTCGATCCCGGTGCAGGCCATGGTGGAGCGCCGGAACGGTGAGGGGGAGACCCGCAGATCGAGTGCCTCGAGACCGGCGACGAGGGAGTCCACCCGGTCCGCCGCCACATCAAGGATGATCATCTTCTGCTCGACGGTGGTGTTGAGCCGGTCCGAGCCGTGCGCCGCCGCGAGTTCCGCGATCTTGCTGAGGGTGCTGCCGTCCACCCGGCCGACCCTGGGCGCGAAGCCGACGTAGTAGCGGCCGTCCTGCTGCGGGTGGACGCCGATGTGGTCGCGCCACCGGGCGACGGGTTCCTCCGGCGCCGGGCCGTCGACCAGCTTCCGCCCCAGGTACTCCTCCTCGAGCACCTGGCGGAACTTCGCCGGCCCCCAGTCGGCCATCAGGAACTTCAACCGGGCGCGGTTGCGCAGCCGGCGGTAGCCGTAGTCGCGGAAGATCCCGGTCACGCCGGCCCAGACCTCGGCTACCTCGGCGAGCGGCACCCAGGCCCCGAGCCGCTGGGCGAGCTTGGGGTTGGTGGACAGGCCACCGCCGACCCACAGGTCGAACCCGGGACCGTGCTCCGGGTGGACCACCCCGACGAAGGAGACGTCGTTGATCTCATGGACGACGTCCTGGACCGGGGAACCGGAGACCGCCGTCTTGAACTTCCGCGGCAGGTTCGAGAACTCCTTGCTGCCGATGTAGCGGTCGTGGATCTCCTGGACCGCCGGGCTGCCGTCGATGATCTCGTCCGCGGCGATCCCGGCGACGGGGGAGCCGATGATCACGCGCGGGCAGTCACCGCAGGCCTCGGTGGTGGAGAGGCCGACGGCCTCCAGCTTCCGCCAGATCGCCGGCACGTCCTCGATCCGCACCCAGTGGAGCTGCACGTTCTGTCGGTCGGTGATGTCCGCGGTGCCCCGCGCGTACTCCTGGGAGACCTCGCCGATGGCACGCAGCTGGGCGACCGTCAGCCGTCCGCCGTCGATCCGGATCCGCAGCATGAAGTAGCTGTCCTCCAGCTCCTCGGGCTGGAGGACGGCGGTCTTACCGCCGTCGATACCGGGTTTGCGTTGGGTGTACAGACCCCACCACCGCATCCGGCCGCGCAGATCCTGGGGATCGATGGAGTCGAAGCCCTGCTTGGCGTAGATGGTCTCAATGCGTGTCCGCACGTTGAGACCATCGTCGTCCTTCTTGAACTGCTCGTTCCCGTTGAGCGGGGTGAAGTGGCCGGCGCCCCACTGGCCTTCGCCGCGGTGGCGTCCGGCTTTGCGGCGGGTGGTGGTCGCAGGGGCTTCGGGTGCGGGGGTGGCGGCCATGGCTGTCCTTCGGAGGGTGCGACTCAGGGCGGTGGTCGGGCAGTCGGCAACTGCCGGGGATAGGGCGACAGGGCAGGGCTGACCTGCGGATTCACCCTGAGGTCAGAGATGCGGCGAGCCTTCTCGAAGCCGCGGTGACCAGGGTGCTGGGCGCCCCGAGACGGGGGGCGTAGAGGGGAGAGCGGGCGCTGCTGAGAGGGTCAGCGCGCCAGACAGATGGCGCTGGACAGACGGCCGAAGTCGACATGGCGTCGACTCACCAGGGCGGTTCCAGCTGCTTGGGACATGCGCAGAGCGTGCCACGGCTTTCTCGGCGCCGTCCACTATTGCTCAATATCTGAGCTGAAATGTCTCAGATGCTAAGACTCCGTGGTGTCGGGGGTGGCTCGCCGCCCAGCACGGTGTGCCTTATATGCACGGCGTCGGGGTGCTCGGGACAGGCGGTTGACGTCGGCTCATGGCCGATACGGCGCGGCGACGCAGTGCCGGGCAACCGCCGCCGCGATCGATTTACCGAGAGGCACGGGCGATGCGCCCCGTTCAGGTGATATGCGCTCCCCTTTGCGCTGGGTGCCACCTTGCGGACTGGTCGGGGAGACAGCACGGTTTGGGTGGATACTGCTCGGCGCTGTGCTCCAGGACCACCAGGGAGGGGCGGTACGTCGTGGGTTCAGCTGGTCAGTGGGCAAGTGAGAGGTTCGGAGAATCCGCCGATGAGCTGGCGGACATCATCCCCGCCTGCCTCGTCCGGGCTCACGAGCGGGCCCGCACCGGACATGAGGGCGTCCATGCACAGACGCTCGAAGCCTACGGGCACGGCCTTTATGCGGTGCAGTACGAAGAGCTGGCTACCGGCCTCGCTGGTCTGGGAAGCGCAGTGCGTCTACAGGGGCGGACGATGATGCTCGTCCGCGGGTGCCTGATCTACGGATTCGAACCTGCCACACCCGCCTCAGGGGAGCGGTGCTCGAAGTGCCGGCTGCCTCCGGCCCCTACTCCACCGGCCCCGCGTCTGGCCAGGGGCCTGGGGTGGGCAGGGCCGGCTCGTCCTCCGTCCTGGTGTCGAAGCGCCGGAAGCCACGCCGCTCGTAGTTGGCGAGCGCGTGGGGACCGTCCTGGTCGCAGGTGTGTACCCAGACCCTGCTGGTGGTGCTCCGGTCAGGCCAGCGCCGCGCCAGGTCCCAGGCGCGGGCCGTGCCCTCGCTCAGCAGATGGCCGCCGATGCCCCGGCCGCGGAACGCGGGGAGCAGCCCGAAGTACACGATCTCCACCGCGCCGGCGTCCTGCCCCTGCAACTCGATGAACCCCGCCGGCGTGCCGCGGTGGTAGGCGACCCACGTCTCCACCCCCGGCTGGCCGAGGAACTCCTGCCACCTGGCGTACGTCCAGGGCAGCCGGTCGGTCCAGGAGACGTCCCCGCCCACCGCGGTGTACAGGAAGCGGCTGAACTCGGGGGAGGGCACCTCGGACCGGACGATCCGCACGGCGTGCTCCGCCGGAGGGGCGGGAGCGGGCACGAGATCCGCCGCAGAAGTCTGTTCGAGGTACCAGGTGGTCACGGCGACACTGCTCATATCGACAGACAACCATGCTCCGCACCGCCGGCTCCGCTCACCCCCCCCGGCGGTTGGGCCGGAGCCGCACCGCGGCGGCGTGTCGGCACGCCTCGGACGGAACGGGCGCCCGGCGCGCCCATTCCGTCCGAGGCGTGCCGAAGCGGCACACTTACGAGCCGACCCGCGCCCGCTCCACCACCGCCGCCAGGTCGAGGGTCGCCGGCAGGGTGCCGAACGCCCCACCCCAGTCGCGGCCCAGCCGGGAGGCGCAGAAGGCGTCCGCCGTGGCCGTGGGTGCGAAGCGCACCAGCAGGGAGGCCTGGAGCAGCAGCGCCATCCGCTCCACCAGCCGCCGGGCGCGTGCCTCGATGTGCTCGAGGTCGGCGAGCTCGTTCAGCAGGTCCTTGACCGCGGCGTCCAGCCGGTGGTCGGCGCCGTGCGCCCGACCCACCTCGCCGAGGAAGGCGTCCAACGCGGCCGGCTCGCGTTGCAGCGCCCGCAGCACGTCGAGCGCCTGGACGTTCCCCGAGCCCTCCCAGACCGAGTTCACCGGCGACTCGCGCAGCAGCCGGGGCATGCCCGACTCCTCCACGTAGCCGTTGCCGCCCAGGCACTCCAGCGCTTCGGCGGTGAGTGGCGGGCAGCGTTTGGTCACCCAGTACTTGGCGGCCGGCACCGCGATCCGCAGCAGGTTCCGGTCGGCCTCCGATCCCGAGTCGTAGGCGGCGGCCAGCCGGAGTCCGAGCGTGGTGGCCGCCTCGGACTCCAGCGCCATGTCGGCCAGGACGTTCCGCATCAGCGGCTTGTCGATCAGCGGACCGCCGAAGACGCTGCGGTGCGCGGCGTGGTGCACGGCCTGGACGACGGCCTGGCGCATCAGGGCCGCCGAGCCGAGCACGCAGTCCAACCGCGTCGCGGCGACCATCTCGATGATGGTGGCGACTCCGCGTCCCTCGGGGCCGACCCGGCGGGCCCAGGTGGTGCCGTCGAACTCCACCTCCGCGGAGGCGTTGGAGCGGTTGCCCAGCTTGTCCTTCAGCCGCTGGATGCGGAAGGCGTTCCTGGTCCCGTCGGGAAGCACCCTCGGTACCAGGAAGCAACTCGGCCGGCCCTGCTCGCCCGCCGCGCCGGCCTGCGCCAGCACCAGGAACCCGTCCGCCATCGGGGCCGAGCAGAACCACTTGTGACCGGTGAGCGCGTACGTCCCGGGCTCGGCCAGCGGCTCCGCGGAGGTGGTGTTGGACCGGACGTCCGAGCCGCCCTGCTTCTCGGTCATGCCCATGCCGAACAGCGCGCCGGGCTTCTCCGCCGCCGCCCGCAGCCCGGGCTCGTAGCGGTGCGAGGTCAGGCGCGGCTCCCACTCGGCCGCCAGTTCCGGGTCGGTGCGGAGCGCCGGCACGGCCGCGTGCGTCATGGACACCGGACAGCCGTGGCCCGCTTCGACCTGACTCCAGACGAGGAAGGCGGCGGCCCGGCGCAGATGCCCGTCGGGACGGCCCCAGGCGTCGGTCAGCCCGGTCGAGACGGCCCGGTCGAGCAACCGGTGCCAGGACGGGTGGAACTCGACCTCGTCGATCCGGTTGCCGTAGCGGTCGTGGGTGCGGAGCACCGGTGGGTTCTCGTTCGCCTGCCGTCCCCACTCCTGGGCTTCGGCCGAGCCGGCGGTCCGGCCCAGTGCGCTCAACTCAGCCCGGATCTCCGGTAGATGTTCGGGACCGGCGTGGCGGTCGACCCCCTCGGTGAGGGACGGGTCGGAGGCGAAGACGTCGTATCCGGCCAATGGCGGTGCCTGGTTGGTGACGGTGTGTGTGGTGGCTGGCATGACAGATACGTTAAGGAGGTGCAAGCAGCCGAGTCATCCCCCGATGGGCCCAAGGGCCGTCTACACCGTGCGCGTGCCCTCTATCCGCACGTGTCGAAACGCCGAGTGGCCTGGCTGCTTCTGAAGGACACGGTCAACTCCGGCGTGGAGCACCGGATCCTGGGCCTCGCCGCGGAGGCCGCGTTCTTCACCCTGCTCTCCCTACCCCCGCTGCTCCTGGGGCTGATCGGGTTGCTCGGCTATCTGGACTGGATCGGCACCGAGACGATCGAGAGCGTCCGGCACAACATCCTCACCGCCTCCCGGACCGTGCTCTCCGGTAGGGGCGTCGACCAGATCGTCCGGCCGCTGCTGGACGACGTGACCCGGGGCGGGCGCCCCGATGTCATCTCGCTCGGTTTCGCGTTCTCGCTGTGGTCCGGGTCTCGGGCCGTCAACGTCTTCATCGACACCATCACCGTCATGTACGGGCTGGACGGGCACCGCGGCATCGTCAGGACCCGGCTGCTGGCCTTCCTGCTCTACGTGGTGGCGCTGCTGATCGGGGCGGTGGTGCTGCCGCTCATGGTCGCCGGACCGGACGCGGTGATGCACGTCCTGCCTTGGAGCACGGGTCTTGTGCAGGGGCTCTACTGGCCGGTGTTGCTGATGTTGTCGGTCGCCTTCCTCACCACGCTGTACCACGTCTCGGTGCCGGTGCGGTCGCCCTGGGTGGAGGACGTCCCGGGTGCGCTGGTAGCGCTGGGGATGTGGGTGCTCGGCAGCTTCCTGCTCCGTCTCTACCTCGTCAGCGCCGTCGAGGGGCCCACGATCTACGGCTCGCTGGCCGCGCCGGTGGCGGTGCTGCTGTGGATCGGTGTCTCGGCCTTCGCGGTGCTGGTGGGGGCGGCGGTCAACGCGGCGATCGACCGGGTCTGGCCGTCGGTGGCGACCGCGGCGGCGCGGGAGGCGAACACCAGGGCCCGCGAGCGAGCGGCGGCGGAGGCGGCCGCCCGGGCGAGCGCCGAGCGGGCCGGGGCGCAGGATAGCGCCGGCAGGGAGGAAGAGGAGGAAGAGGAGGACGACGACTCCGAGGACGGCCCGGAGGCCGACCCGCCCTCGGAGTTCCCCGAACGCTGGGCCCAGTTCCTGCCCCCCGAGGACCTGCGCTCCCGGCTACGGCCGCGACACCACGGTCATGGGGAGAGGAACGCAGAAGGCGGTCACGGTGGCCCGGACGAGCAGGACGGAGCGGCCCACGGCGGGACGGGCAGGAAGAACCCGCACTGAGCCGCGGGGGGAGGCCGCCCCCGCGACGGACCGGCCGAGCGCGAAGCCTCGGCCCGAACCGCTGCCTCGGCCCGATCGTTCCGGGTACCGGCCCCGATCGCCCTGCCGGGAAAAACCCTTCGCGGGGCGTTGCGGTACCGGCGTAGGGTGCGCGGGACAACGGCGGGCCGGCTCTGAACTCTTCCGGTCCCGTCCCGACCGGCGGGAGGTGGGACTGTGGTGACGGTCTTTGTGGTGGGCGCTGCCCCCAGTCCGAACGAATCCGTTCCCCCGCTTACCGTGGTTCCCGGCTGACGACCGCCGCGGAGTGGCCCTGAGTCCTCTCCGCTCCTCTTCACCCGTGGGCGTCCCCGACGTCCGCGGAACGGGCCGGGACCACCCTTCGAAGGGTTTCCCGTTGCATCACACCACTGCACGATCCTGCACGACCGCGCAATCCCCGAGCGGCGCACAATCCGTGGGCAGTGCTCGATCCACGACGGCCGAGGACTCACTGACCGCCGATGACCCGCTCACCGGATACGGCTGGGACGAGGGGTTCGCCGCCGACTTCGCCGCTCACGCGGCCCAGGGGCTGGCACCCGGCCGCATCGCGCGTGTGCTGGGTACCCACTGCCAGGTGGTCACCGCCGACCGGTCGGGTGGTCTCGTCACCGTGGAGGCGGACCTCGCCCCGGTGACCTCACCCGACCCGCTCCGGTGGGCCTGTACCGGAGACTGGGTGGGGCTCGACGCCGCCCGGTCATCGGTACGGGCGCTGCTGCCCCGCCGCACGGCGTTCGTCCGCTCCACCTCGTCGAAGCGGTCCGAAGGGCAGGTGCTCGCCGCCAACATCGACCATGCGATCATCGCCGCCTCCGTCGTGGCGGACCTGGAGATCGCCAGGATCGAGCGGTTCCTGGCACTGGCCTGGGAGAGCGGTGCCCAGCCGCTGGTCGTCCTCACCAAGACCGACCTGGTGCCGGAGCCGTCCATCCTCGGCCATCTGGTCGCCGACACGCAGGCGGCGGCGCCCGGAGTTCCGGTCCTGCCGGTCAGCTCGGCCACCGGTGCGGGACTGGACCCGCTGCGGAGAACGCTCAAGGACGGCACCTCGGTGCTGCTCGGCCGCTCCGGAACCGGGAAGTCGACCCTCGTCAACGCCCTGCTGGGCTCGGAGGTCCAGGACGTTCGAGCCGCCCGCGACAGCGATGGCAAGGGGCGGCACACCACGACCAGCCGCGACCTGCTGCCGTTGCCGGACGGCGGGGTGGTGATCGACACGCCCGGCCTGCGCGGTGTCGGGCTGTGGGATGCCGACCACGGCGTCGCCCAGGTCTTCACCGAGATCGAGGAGCTCGCCCGGAGCTGCCGTTTCCACGACTGCGCGCACGGCGCCGAGCCGGGATGCGCGGTCCTGGCCGCCCTGGAGCGTGGGGACCTCGCCCATCGGCGTCTGGAGAGCTACCGCAAGCTGCGGCGGGAGAACGAGCGGATCGCCGCCCGCAGCGACGCCCGGCTCCGGGCGGAACAGCGCCGCGTCTGGAAGCAGCGGCAGGCCCTCGGCCGCCACATGACGGAGCGGAAACGGGGGGTGCGGGAGTAGGGGAGGAGCGGGCGGCCGACAGTCCGGCCCGGAGCACCCGTGGGGCATCCGGGTGTAACGAGCGGTAATCCCCGTTCTCGGTGGCTCATGGGGATATATTCCCCTCAGAGACTGTTGCGGAGCGGCTCGGTCCGCCCGAACGTCCTCCCCTGGATGCCCGGCACCGTACCTCCCGGCGGTGCCGGGCATCGTCACTCGTGGCCGGTGGTGGCCGTGCGCGGTCGGGCGAGGTCACTTTCCGGTCAACGATGACCCTGGGCGCGAGTCGCCCAGACCGATCGCGGGCATGCATGACGTGGGCCAGTTCGCAGGAAGTGACTGACCGGCTTACGGGGGACGGGAATGACGACACAGCAGCGCGCCGAGACACGATCCGGAGGCGGCCACGCCGTCACCGCCAGACGGCGGGTCGCGGAGGCGCGGTCCGGACGGGAACAGGCGGGCGGCAGGCAACTCGCCGAGAGTGGGCGCCGGGAGCACGAGCCGTCCGGGGACATCGCCCTCCACCAGCGGTTGCCGGCCGGCGGGCTGACCGCCGTCGCCGAGGTGCGCGGTGGGCTGCGCCGAGCGCTCCACCGACGGTGCTGGGGCGACCTGGACCGGGCGGAGACCGCCGAACTGCTCACCTCGGAGTTGGTGACCAACGCCCTGCTCCACACCGGCCGCGGGGCCGAACTCACGGTGTCGATCATCGACCCCCGGTCGGCGGGCCGGGGCGGCCGACTGCGGGTGGAGGTCCGTGACCAGCTCGCCCGGGCCCCTCGCGTGCGCTGCCCCGACGAGGACGGCACCGGCGGCCGTGGACTCCTGCTGGTGGACTCGCTCGCCGACAGGTGGGGGGTACGGCTCCAAGGCGCCGGCAAGGTGGTCTGGTTCGAGGTGGACGGCTGAGCCCCCGCCGTCATCGCCCGGGTGCGCCGCGGATCAGCCGGTGGTGAGCCGGGAGACCCGCTCCTCGTCGCAGGTGCGCGGGCAGGTGACACAGGTGGCCTCGGGGCGCATCGTGTAGTAGAGGCAGCAACTCGCCCGGTCCCGGGTGGGAAGGGACTCCCCCTGCGGCCCGGTGAGCTGGCGGAACGACGACCCTCCGACATACGGGTCGGTGGAACCGGGCAGCAGCATCCCGAGTTCGGCCATCGCCCGTCGCTCCTCGTCGAGCAGGTGGGCGATGTACCAGAGACCCTCGACGATCTCGTCCGTCGCCATGCCCCACAGCGCCCGGCGGCCCCGCCGCATCCGAGGGCGGAAACCCTCCATCACCGGGGCGAGGTGCTCGGCCACCGCAGAGCGCACCTCCGCGCGCAGCGCCTCGGCGTCCGGCACCACGCGGGCCAGCGGGGAACCGGCCGCCGGATCGTCCGGCAGGCAGGCGAACCCGTCGGTCCACAGCGTCATCCGTCCGATTCCCCGGTGGTACGAGACCGCTTCCACCGGCACCCGCGGCACCCGGTTCAGGAGGAACCAGGGGAGGGTGATCAGCAGGCAGGCGGCCCAGGCGTAGCGGTGGAGTCCGAAACCGGCGACCACATCGGGCCGGCCGGGGGTGCCGTACTCGCTGAGCAGCTTGGACTCCTCGGCCAGGAAGTAGTCGACGGCCTCGCCGCCCGCCGCCAGATCGGCGGCGGTCACCCAGCCGGCCCCGGTTCGGGGCGGCCCTTCGACTACCTGGAGGCTGGGGAAGACCTCGGCCAGCCTGGTGTAGGCGGTGGCGAGGGGAGAGGCGTCCGGAGAGGCCGAAGATACTGCTGGAGTGGCCGATACGGCCGGAGCGAGAGCCATGCAGACCGCCAAATCCGCGCTGATCATTTACGAGGTAAGGCTTACCTTACCTGATGCTTCGGGTTTGCTCTCGCCCGTGCTCCGCCTATCGTGCGGATGAACCCCGAGGAGGACTCTGATGGAGCAGGCCGCGCGTGGTGTGCGCAGGAGCAGCACGGCTCCCGGGCCCGGCGGCCGGACCCGGATCCCCGGCCAGGTCGGCGGCGAGCGGGAAGCGGTCCGCGGCGGGCACGACCACGACGAGCCGGCGCCCTCCTCCCGGCCGGCGGAAAGGGTTCCGCGCCGCCACTCCATTCGGGGGCAGGTGCTCCGGGCGCTGCGTTCCGCCCTGGCCTGCGGGGAACTGACACCCGGACAGGTGTACTCCGCGCCCACCCTCGCCGAGTGGTTCGGGGTGTCGGCGACACCGGTACGCGAGGCCATGCAGCAGCTGGCCGTCGAGAGGGTCGTCGAAACCGTGCCGAACCGGGGCTTTCGAGTGGCCGAGCGCACCACGCGCGATCTCGCGGAGCTGGCCGAGGTGCGCGCCCTGCTGATGGTGCCGGTGCTGCTCCGGATGGCCAGGACCGAGCCGCCCGAGCGCTGGGAGGCGTTGCGCCCGCTGGCCGCCGCCACCGTCAGCGCGGCGGCGCGCGGGGACCGGATCGGCTACGCCGAGACCGACCGGGCCTTCCACCGCGAGTTGCTCGGGCTCTACGGCAACCAGCAGTTGGCTCTGCTGGAGGCGGATCTGCACCGCCGTACCCAGGGGCCGGTGCGGGGCAGGAGGATCCCGCAGGCGGCGGACCTGCTCGCGGACGCGGCAGAGCACACCGCGCTCCTGGACGCGCTGGTCAGCCGGGACGAGGAGGCGGTCGAGCGGCTGGTACTGGCGCACCTCTGACCGGCGACCCACTCGACCTGCCTGAGCAGCCGATTCCGTGCCCCGGTTCGGTGCGCACGGGTGGCTGGCCTCCCGGCGGCGGCGTTTCTCCGAGGCCAGCCGCCCCGGGGCGGCAACCGCCCGGCTCAGGCCTCCGTGTTGGACGGGCCGGAGCCGGGTGTACGCCGCTCGGCGTGGGTCAGGCGATGGCCGCGGCGGTGAGTCGGTCACCCAACCAGGTCGGGATCCCGCCGAGCAGCCGGAAGAGGCGGGCGGCCTCGGCGCGGAGGCCGCTGGCCTTCGGCTCGCTCTCCACCTCGGCCAGGGAGACCAGGGCCGGGGCGGTGCCCACCAGGTAGCCCAGCTCCTCCCGGATCCGGAGCGACTCGGCGAAACCCTGTCGGGCCTCGGCGACCTCCCCATCGCGGAGCGCCAAGCCCGCGAGGTGGCGCCAGGTGGACGAGGACAGCAGGGCGTCGCCGGCCGCCAAGGCGCCGGTGTGGGCGCGGTGGTAGGCCGCGCGGGCGGACTGCGGGCTGTCCGAGAGGTGCTCCGCCAGCAGTCCGCGCCGGAAGTCCAGCAGGGCCCGGCCGGCGGCCGTCGGTCTCAGTAGCGCGGCCGCCCGGCCGAGGGCCGCGCGGGCCTCGTCCGCGCGGTCGCGCACGTGCAGGACGGTGGCCGCATAGGCGAGATGGCCGCGTTCGCACGCCGCCGCCCCGCGCTCGTCATCGGTGTGCGCGAGGGCTTCCGCGGCGCGCAGTGCGGTTTCGGCCTCCGCCCAGCCCTCCGCGGTGAAGAGACAGCGTTCGGCCAGCAGTGAGACGCGTTGCAGCGCGGCCGCCGCGGTCTGGCGAGGTTCGAGGAGCGCGGCGGCGTCCTCCCAGCAGCCGCGCGACCGCAGGCGCCAGATGGCGTCCTGAACCGGGTCCCCGCCCCCCGGCTCTTTCGAGATCCCCCTAGCCGACATGGCGGTGTCCGCCACATTTCCTCCCCGAGCGCGCCGTTGAGCCGGAACCGTCGGCGCATCTCAGCATGGATGGCGGTGTCCAGCCAAGGGGCTTGGGTGAAATTTTTCACAAAGATTGCCGTGGTCAGCTCATCCGGAGCGCCAGGAAGAAGTCCAACTTGTCCTCCAGGCGGGAGAGGTCCCGCCCGGTCAACTGTTCGATGCGGCCCACGCGGTAGCGGAGGGTGTTGACGTGGAGGTGGAGCCGGGAGGAGCAGCGCGTCCACGAGCCGTCGCACTCCAGGAAGGCCTCCAGCGTGCTGACCAGTTCCGCCCGGTGGCGGCGGTCGTACTCCCGGAGCGGGTCGAGGAGTCGGGCGGTGAAGGCCCGTCGGACGTCGTCGGGTACGAAGGGCAGCAGGAGTACATGGGAGGCCAACTCCTCGTGGCCCGCCACGCAGACCCGGCCGGCGCGGGCGGCGGCCACCCGGCGGGCGTGCCGCGCCTCCTCCAAGGCCCCGCGAATCCCCTCGGACGAGTGAACCGCCGCGCTGACGCCGATGCTCAGTCTTCCGTCGGAGGCCAGGCCGCGGGCCAGCGGTCCGCCGACCGTCCTGGCCAGCGAGTCGCTGCGGATCGCCGGGCGTTCCTCCGTTCCGCCGGTCTCCGGCAGCGGCACGAACGCCACCGCCTCGGTGTCGGTGTGGGCGACCGCCACCGGGGCACCGGAGGTGGTCCGAGGGTCGATCAGGATTTCTTCCAGAAGCGCCTGGGACAGCCCTCCGGTCGGCTGCGGGGACGAGCCGCCGGCTTCCGAACCCTCCGCGGCCTGCCACTCGACCCGCGCCACGACCACCTGCCAGTGCGGGCTGCCCTGGTCCGATCCGGGCAGCAGCACCGGGGCGGTCACCCGGAGCCGGGCAGCCAACTCGGCGGGCGAGGCGCGGCCCTGCAGGAGCTCCAGGATCTCCGCCGCCAACTGGCGGCGGACCGCCCGGGCCGCGTCCCTGCGGTCCCGTCCCGCCGCGATCAGCTGGGTGATGCCACGGAGCAGGTCCAGCCGCTCCGCGGGCCACTCGGTGGCGTCGGCCTCCACCACCAGCAGCCAGTCCGCGAGCGCGCTCTCCCGGGTCTCCGCCAGTCGGACGTCGTGGACCGGGAAGAGGGAGTAGGTCCGCTCGGCTAACGGGAGCCGGTACGGGCCAGGGCGCCCGCCGCTCGCCCTGGCCAGGTGCTCCCCGGCGAGCACGGCTCGGGTGGCTTCGGGCAGTTCCGACGGCCCGCCCGCGATCAGCCGGCCGGTGGGGGAGAGGACCCAGCCCCGCAGGTCCAGATCGCTGCCCAGCAGGTCAAGCAGGACCTCCGGGCCGCCCTCCGCGGAACCACCGGTCATCAGCCGCCGGTGGCGGTCGACCACCGCCGCCAGATCTCCGGCCCGTTCGGCGGACACCCGCCGTACGACGTGCTCGGTGATGGTGGCGAAGGCCACCTTCTCGTCCACCAGGAAGAGCGGCAGCCGGTGGCGCGCGCAGGCCGCCACCAGGTCGGCCGGGATGGGGCCGCGCTCCGCCTCGCCGGCCGCGAGCGCGGCGACCCCGGCCCGGGCCAGGATCCGTACGAAACGCTCGGAGTCCGCCGGCTCGCGGTGCCAGACCAGGCCGGTGAGGACGAGCTCGCCCCCGGAGAGGTAGCGGCTGGGATCACGCAGGTCCGTGGTCATCACCCCGCGCACGGCGCGGTCCAACTCCGCCTCGCCGCCGAGGAGTCGCAGACCCAGGGTGTGGTTCTCCAGCAGTGCGCGGAGCCGCATGTCTCGCCCGCCGATCTGTCGTCGTCCGCTGCTCACGTCGTTTTTTCGTTTGAATCTACAAGACCCCTCGGTCGGCCGGCCAACCACTTCATGGTTTTGGTGACTGCACCCGATCGGGGGTGGCTCTGTGTACTAGTGGCACGACCGGGAAGGTTCGCCCGTCGGGGAGCGGTGCCCGAATCGCTGGACGCCAGTGGCCCGGAACCCGTGATGGGGAGACCGCCCGAGGCCCCATGGCCGAGGGCGGTGCTGTCGGGTTTCCGGCGGCGCGGCACTGGGCCCGTCCCAGCGGTGGCTGGGAGAGTGCCGGGGTATCGCGACGGGCGGACCTTCCGAATCGCGGGACCGGTCACCGCCCGGACGCGCCGCCCGGCCGCGTGGACCGAGGGCGGGAACGAGGGCCGCGCTCCGCGCGGCGGCCGCACAACCCGACAAGCCACCTATAGAGAGCCGACAGATGGACTTCCTACGCCCCGCCAGCTGGGAGGAGGCGCTCGCCGTCAAGGCTGAGCACCCCTCCGCGGCGCCCATCGCGGGCGGCACGGACCTGATGGTCGAAATCAACTTCGACCGACGGCGTCCCCAGTACCTGATGGATCTCAACCGCATCACCGAGTTGGCGGAGTGGGAGGTCGGCGAGGAGAGCGTGAGGCTCGGAGCCGGCGTCCCCTACACCCGGATCGTCGAGGAGCTGCGGGAGGAACTGCCCGGGCTGGCGCTCGCCTCGCACACCGTGGCCTCCCCCCAGATCCGCAACCGGGGGAGCGTCGGAGGCAACCTCGGCACCGCCTCGCCGGCGGGCGACGCCCATCCGGCCCTCCTCGCGGCGGACGCGGAGGTCGAGGTCGCCTCGGTGCGCGGCAGCCGCCGGATCCCGATCGACGAGTTCTTCCTCGGCCCCAAGCGCAACGCGCTCGCCGAAGACGAGCTGATCCGCTGTGTGCACATCAAGAAGGCCACGGGGCCGCAGCAGTTCTCCAAGGTCGGCACCCGCAACGCGATGGTGATCGCGGTCTGCGCTTTCGGACTGGCCCTCCACCCCCGGGACCGGAAGGTGCGCACCGGCATCGGCTCGGCGGCCCCGACCCCCGTACGGGCGAACGCGGCCGAGGAGTTCCTCGCCGCCGCACTGGACGAGGGCGGCCACTGGGAGAGCGGCCGGACCATCGCACCGGCCGTCGCCCGCAGGTTCGCCGAACTCACCGCGGAAGCCTGCCAGCCGATCGACGATGTGCGCGGCAGCGCCGGCTACCGACGCCACGCCGTGTCCATCATGGCCCGCCGCACCCTCGGCTGGGCCTGGCAGGAGTACTGCGACGGCGTAAGGAGCCGGTCATGCGCGTGAACCTCACCGTCAACGGTCGCCGGCACGAGGCCGACGACGTCTGGGAGGGGGAGTCCCTGCTCTTCGTCCTCCGGGAGCGGCTCGGTCTGCCGGGCTCGAAGAACGCCTGCGAGCAGGGCGAGTGCGGCTCCTGCACGGTGCGGCTGGACGGGGTGCCGGTGTGCTCCTGCCTGGTCGCCGCCGGCCAGGCGGAGGGCCGGGAAGTGATCACCGTGGAGGGCCTGGCCGAGTACGCCGAGCGGCGCGCCGCCGGCGGATGCGCCACCGGCGCCTGCGCGCCGGGCGCGGGGCAGGACGGCGCGGAGCAAGGACCTGACCGGGCGGCAACCGGCGAGACCGGCGCCCCGCGGCCGCAGGGCAGCCCCCGACTCGCCCCGATCCAGCAGGCGTTCATCGAGGCCGGGGCGGTGCAGTGTGGCTTCTGCACCCCCGGCCTGCTGGTCGCGGCCGACGAACTGCTCGAGCGGAACGCCGAGCCCACGGACGCCGACATCCGGGAGGCGCTCTCGGGCAACCTCTGCCGCTGCACCGGCTACGAGAAGATCCTGGACGCGGTCCGTCTCGCGGCCGCGAGCAGCAGCGGAAGGGACGGTGCCTGAGCATGGGAGCGATCGGGGTACCCACCCATCTGAACCAGGGCAGCACCACCAGGGGCGGTATCGGGGAGTCCACACTGCGCCCGGACGGCACCCTCAAGGTCACCGGCGAGTTCGCCTACGCCTCCGACCTGTGGCACGAGGACATGCTCTGGGGCTGCACGCTGCGCAGCCCGTACGCGCACGCCGAGATCCGGTCGGTGGACGTCTCCGAGGCGCTGGCGGTGCCCGGGGTGTACGCCGTGATGACCCACGACGACCTGCCCGCCGCCACCCACTACGGTCTGGAGATCGCCGACCAGCCGGTGCTCGCCAAGGACGTGGTGCGCTTCCACGGTGAACCGGTCGCCATCGTCGCCGCCGACCACCCGGAGACCGCCCGCCGCGCCGCCGCCAGGATCCACGTCGAGTACGTGGAACTGCCGCTGGTCACCGACGAGGCGAGCGCCACCGCACCGGACGCGCCGATCCTGCACCCCGGCCGGACCGACCACCACGCGGCCCACACCCCGCACCCGAACATCCTGCACCGGCAGCCGATCAAGTGCGGCGACGTCGCGGCGGCCGAGGCGCTCGCCGATGTCGTCGTCTCCGGCGAGTACGAGGTCGGGATGCAGGACCAGGCGTTCCTCGGGCCGGAGTCCGGACTCGCCGTGCCCGCCGAGGACGGCGGCGTCGACCTCTACATCGCCACCCAGTGGCTGCACGTCGACCAGAAGCAGCTCGCCCCGGTCCTCGGCCTGCCCGCCGACAAGGTGCGGCTGACGCTCTCCGGGGTCGGCGGCGCCTTCGGGGCGCGCGAGGACATGTCGATGCAGGCCCATGCCTGCCTGCTGGCGCTGCGCACCGGTAAGCCGGTCAAGATCGTCTACAACCGGGAGGAGTCGTTCTTCGGCCACGTCCACCGCCATCCGGCGAAGCTCTCCTACGAGCACGGGGCGACCAAGGACGGCAAGCTCGTCTACCTGAAGGGCCGGATCCTGCTGGACGGCGGGGCGTACGCCTCCGCCTCGCCGGCCGTCGTCGGCAACGCCGCCTCACTGGGCGCCGGGCCCTACGAGATCGAGAACGTCGACATCGAGGCCATCGCGCTCTACAGCAACAACCCGCCCTGCGGCGCGATGCGCGGCTTCGGAGCGGTCCAGGCCTGCTTCGCGTACGAGGCGCAGATGGACAAGCTCGCCCGGGCCCTGGACATGGACCCGGTCGAACTCCGCCAGCGGAACGCCATGTCGCAGGGGTCCCGGCTGCCCACCGGCCAGGAGGTCGACGCCCCGGCCCCGGTCGCCGAACTGCTGCGCCGGGTCAAGGAACTGCCGCTGCCTCCGGCGGAGCAGTGGGTGGCCGCCGGACCGGAGGGCACCTCGACCGACGTCCGGGCGCTGCCCGGCGGCCTCTCCAACACCACCCACGGCGAGGGGGTGGTCCGGGGCGTGGGCTACGGGGTCGGCATCAAGAACGTCGGCTTCTCCGAGGGCTTCGACGACTACTCGACCGCGCGGGTGCGGCTGGAGGTGGTGGGCGGCGAACCGGTCGCACTGGTGCACACCGCGATGGCGGAGGTGGGCCAGGGCGGGGTCACCGTGCACGCCCAGATCGCCCGTACGGAGCTCGGCGTCACCCAGGTGTCGATCCACCCCGCCGACACGCAGGTCGGCTCGGCGGGCTCGACCTCCGCCTCCCGGCAGACCTACATGACCGGCGGGGCCATCCGGAACACCTGCCTCGCCGTGCGGGAGGAGGTGTTGCGGCTCGGTCGCGAACGCTTCGGCGACCAGCACCCGGCGTGGAGCGGCAGCGACCTCCTCCTTGAGGGCGGCAAGGTCGTCACGGCCGGCGGTGAGGTGCTCGCGGACCTCGCGGCGGTCCTCGGTGACGACGCCGTCGACCTGGAGCTGGAATTCCGGCACCGGCCGACGGAGCCCTTCGATCTGAAGACCGGACAGGGCTTCGGCCACGTCCAGTACTCCTTCTGCGCCCACCGGGCCGTGGTGGAGGTCGACACCGAACTGGGGCTGGTCAAGGTGGTCGAGCTGGCGGCGGCCCAGGACGTCGGCAAGGCGCTCAACCCGCTGTCGGTCGTGGGGCAGATCCAGGGCGGCTCCACCCAGGGGCTGGGGCTGGCCGTCATGGAGGAGATCGTCGTGTCGGACGCCAAGGTCCGCAACCCCTCCTTCACGGACTACCTGATCCCCACCATCCTGGACACCCCCTCCATGCCGGTGGACGTGCTGGAGCTGGCCGACGAGCACGCACCGTACGGGCTGCGCGGGGTCGGGGAGGCGCCCACCCTCTCCTCCACGCCCGCGGTGGTGGCGGCCGTGCGGGCCGCGACCGGGCTGGACCTGCCGCGGGTGCCGGTGCGCCCGGAGCACATCGCCGAGCTGTGAGCGATGGCCGTGGCCGCCGCGGACGCCCCGCGGCGGCCACGGCCGCTCCGCCCCGTCGGCCGACCGCGTCCGGCTGCCGAGGGCCGTCCCACCGGGACGGCCGGCGGCCCGGGGCGCCGGGGCGGGTAGACCTCCCGGACACAGCCCCGGGGCGCGGGTCCGGCCGCGCGAGCGACGGGCACCTCTTCCGGGTACCTCGAGGGAGATGAGAACGGCAATGTTGGACATCGCCGAGCAGTTGCACCGGTGGTGCGAGGAGGGGCGCGACTTCGCGGTGGCCACGGTGGTGTCCACCAGCGGCAGCGCCCCCCGCCAGCCGGGCGCCGCCCTCGCCGTCGACATGGACGGCACGGCCGTCGGATCGGTCTCCGGAGGTTGTGTGGAGGGGGCCGTCTACGAACTCTGCCAGGAGGTGCTGGAGACCGGCGAGATCCTCTCGCGACGGTTCGGCTACTCCGACGACGACGCCTTCGCCACCGGGCTGACCTGTGGTGGGACGGTGGAGGTGGCCATCGTCCCGGTGCGGGTCGGCGATCCCGGCCGACCGGTACTGGCCGCCGCGCTGGCGGCCGCCGCCCGGGCCGAGGCGGTGGCGCTGGCCCAGGTGGTGGAGGGGCCGCCGGAGTTGCTCGGCCGCGCGCTCTGCGTGCGGGCCGACGGTACCCACAGCGGCAGCCTCGCCGGAACGGCCGGCGGCGGGTCCGCGGCGGCGGGCGGTGGTCCGCTGGACCGCACGGCCGCGGCCGAGGCCCGGGCGCTCCTCCAGGCGGGGAGCACGGGGACCGTGGTGATCGGTGCCGAGGGCAGCCGCTGCGGAGTGCCGCTGGCGCTGTTCGTGGAGTCGAGCACCCCACCACCGCGCATGATCATTTTCGGGGCGATCGACTTCGCGGCGGCTCTCGCCGAGGCCGGTAGATTCCTCGGCCACCATGTGACGGTCTGCGACGCCCGCCCGGTCTTCGCCACCCCGGAGCGCTTCCCGAGCGCCGACGAGGTGGTCGTCGACTGGCCGCACCGCTACCTCGACGCGCAGCGGCTGGACGGCCGCGCCGTGCTCTGCGTGCTCACACACGACGCCAAGTTCGACGTTCCGCTGCTGCAGCGGGCGCTGCGGCTGCCGGTCGCCTACGTCGGTGCGATGGGTTCCCGCCGCACCCATCTGGACCGGCTGGACCGGCTGCGGGCCGTCGGCCTCACCGAGGCGGAACTCGGCCGGCTGCGCTCTCCGATCGGCCTGGACCTCGGCGCCCGCACCCCGCAGGAGACGGCGCTGTCCATCGCCGCCGAGATCGTCGCCTGCCGTCGCGGCGGCAGCGGGGTTCCGCTGACCGGCGGTCACACCCCGATCCACCGTCCGGCACCGGTGCTGAGCGGGTCCCCGGCCGGCTGAGCGCTTGCCCCCAGGGTCCGCGCCGGGAGCTGAGGTACAGCCTCCAGGGCCCGTCTCGGACGGGGGGACCCCCGGGGCCGGGGCGGCGCCGTGTCACCGGTGGTGCTCAGCGCCGCCCGATACGCGTGCCAGGTACGGCAGCAGCCCGTCCGCGCTCGGTCCCGCCCAGCCGACGTAGCCGTCGGGGCGCACCAGGAACAGGCCCACACCGTACGGTTCGTACTCGGGCACCCGGTGCACCCGGACGGTCTCCGGGGCGAGCGGCGGGACCGGGACCTCGGTGCCCACCGCGAGCAGCGTCCAGTGCGGCCCCCGGAAGGCGTCGAACAACCTGGCCCGCCCCGGGCGCCCGTCGGGTGCGCGGTCGCCGGCGCGCAGCGCCTCCGGCGGGAGCCGGACCCGGGCTTCGACCGCGAGCGACGAGTCCCGGTAGCCGAGCGTGAGCTGACGGGTGGCCGCCCCGCGCTCCGCCTCCCCACGGTGGATCCTGGTGGACAGCCCCAGCATGTCCGCGGCGACCGGAAGGCGCTCCTCCTCGTAGGTCTCCAGCAGCGCCTCGGGCGCCCCCTGCCGCAGCACCGCCCCCAGCTTCCAGCCCAGGTTGTAGGCGTCCTGCACGCTGGTGTTGAGACCCTGGCCGCCAGCCGGGGAGTGCACGTGCGCGGCGTCGCCCGCCAGGAAGACCCGGCCGTCCCGGAACCGGTCGGCCATCGCGGCCCGAGGCCGGAAGTCGGACGCCCAACGCACCTCGGTGAGCTGCTCCGCCGAGAGGTGGGTGCGGGCGGCGAGGGTCTTGCGCACACCGTCCGCCGAGAGGTCCGGTCCGCCGCCGTCGGTGAACCGCGCCACGAGCTGGAAGTCGTCGCTGCCCGGTAGCGGGCACAGCGTCAGGAAGTCGTCCCCGGTCGACGGGAACACATGCCAGTTGTCCCGGTCGAGCCCCGTGATCCGGACGTCGGCGACCAGCATCGGATGCGGGTCGACGGCCTCCCCGGTCATGCCGACGCCCAGCTGCCGCCGCACGGTGGAACGGCCCCCGTCCGCCGCGACGGCGTATCGGGCGCGTACCAACCGGCCGTCGTGGAGCCGGGCCTCCACCCCTTCCGGGTCCTGCTCCAGGGTGCTCAGTGCGGCGCCGAACTCGACCCGCCCGCCGAGCTCTGCCAGCCGCGCCAGCAGGATCTCCTGAGTGCGCCACTGGGGCAGCAGCCAGGGCGACGTGTACGGCTCGGCCTCGGTCGGGGGGACGTCCGGGAACATCCGGTACTCGGCCTGCCGCTCGCCGTCCCGCCACACCATGCCGACCGGGGCGCCGCCGCCGGCGGCCCGGACCGCCGCCAGCACCCCGAGATCGTCGAAGACCTCCAGGGTGCGCGGCTGGAGGCCCTTCCCTCGGGAGCCCGGGAAGAGCCGGTGCGAACGTTCGACCACCAGGGCGCGCACCCCGCGGCGGGCGAGGTCGCAGCCGAGCAGCAGACCCGTCGGGCCCGCGCCCACCACCAGCACGTCGAGGAGGTCGTCGCCTTCCGCCCCAGGTTCCTTAACGCTGTTAAGTGCCATGTTCCGAGATTACTTAACGCCGTTAGAATGTCAACCGTGGAGCGGAAACGTGCGACGAGACTCGACCGGGCCCTGGTGGCGGACACCGCGCTGCGGTTGCTGAACGAGGTGGGACTGGAAGGGCTGAGCCTGCGCGCCATCGCCCGGGAACTGGACGTCAAGGCACCGGCGCTGTACTGGCACTTCAAAGACAAGCAGGCGCTGCTGGACGAGATGGCGACCGAGATGCTCCGGCGGATGAACGCGGGGTTCACCCAGCCCCCCGGGGACTGGCGGGAAGCCCTGACGCTCGCGATGCGCGGCCTCCGGGCGCACCTGCTGAGCTACCGCGACGGTGCCAAGGTCTACAGCGGCACCCACTTCACCGACACCTCGTACGCCGGACCGATGGAAGCCCACCTCTCCCGACTCACCCAGGCAGGGTTCCCGCCGGCGGCGGCCGCCCGCGCGTGGTTGACGGCGTACAGCTACACCATCGGCTACGTGATCGAGGAACAGGCCATGGGGCCCGCCCCCGCGCACGGAGTCGACGGCTATGACCTGGACGCCCGTGCCGAACGTCTGGCCGAGCACCCCCTGGCCGCGGAGGCCGGCTACGAGATCTTCCAGCAGCACGAAAGCGGCTTCGAGACCGGCCTGCGTGCCGTGGTGGCCGGGATCGGGGCGACCCTGCTGCCCTCAGGGTCGGCAGAACACGCGGGGTCGGCGGAACACGCGGGGCCGGAGGGGAGCCGCGAGCCGGACGGCGGGTGACGGCGCCAACCGGATCAGAGCGGGCGGATCAGAGCGGGCGGATCAGAGCGGCTTCCCCGGCGTGGAGATCACCGCGAACTCCGCGCCGAAGGGGTCCGCGAGACGGGCGTAGCGGCTGCCGTCCTCCTCCACCTCCACCGGTTCCACCTTCAGCGAGCCGCCGAGCGCCAACGCCCGCTCGACCGCGGCGTCGCAGTCGGGTACCGAGAAGTAGACCAACCAGTGCGGCTCGGCCCCCGGGGTCTGCGGCATGATGCCGCCCTGGGTGGCGTCCTGCCCACCGTCCGGCGGACTGATCAGCGTGTACTCCGTTCCGGCGAACGGCACCTCTGCCGTCCGCCAGCCGAAGACCGAGCCGTAGAAGGCGCGCGCCGCGTCCGGATCGGGGGTGAACAACTCGGTCCACTCCAGGGCTCCCACCGCGCCGACCAGTTGCAGCCCGTCGTTCTCCCCCGGCTGCCAGACGGCGAACCGGGCGTCGGTCGGGTCGCTGTACGCCGCCAGCCGCCCGGCCGTGAAGACGTCCGTCGGGCCGGTGCGCACGGTGCCGCCGGCCTGCTGCACCGCCTCGGTGGTGGCATCGACGTCCGGTGCCATGAAGTACACCGTCCAGGCGCTGCGCGCGCCCTCCTCGGTCAGCGGCCCGGTGGCCGCCACCGTCCTGCCGTCCAGCTTGTACAGGCCGTAGCCGCCCGCGTGCGGCCCGAGGGACTCCCGCTCCCAGCCGAAGAGGTCGCGGTAGAAGACCGCGGAGGCCGGGATGTCGGGGGTGGCGAGATCGATCCAGTTGGGCGCGCCGGTGACGTACTGGGTGGTGAGCATGGGGTCCTCCGTCGACGAGACCGGTCCGGCTGCGAGGGGTGCACCTTCCTCCAGACTGACCTCGGGCCCGCCGCCCCGCACCTCGGCCGCCACCCGTTCCGCCGCGCTTCGGGGCCCGGGCGAGCGGGGCGCGCCGCCCCGGCCACTCTGCCCGCGGCGGTATGGCGGCCGTCTTGAGGCGCGCCGGGCGGGACGCTGGTGATGCCGCCCCGAGCGGCCGATGATGACTCTGCGAAGTCGGGCGGACCGGAAGGCTCCGCCTGATCCAGCCCCACCGACGAGAGGAGCTTTCGGCATGGCCCGCAGCGAGAACACGTCGACGGAGAGCGAGGAGGTGCGGCTCAGCCCGACCGAGTGGGTGCGGGAGCAGGCCGTGCGCTACGAGGAGTCCGGAGGCACCGAGGGCACCAGTATGAACGGCTCGCCCTGCCTGCTGCTGGACCACCGCGGGCGCAGCAGCGGAGCCTGGCACCGCACCGTCCTCATCTACGGCCGGGACGGGGACGACTACCTGATCGTCGCCTCCAAGGGCGGCGCCGACGAGCATCCGCAGTGGTACCGGAACATCCAGGAGCACCCGGACGTCCGGCTCCGGGTGCTCACCGAGCGGTTCCACGCCCGCGCCGAGACCCTCTCCCCGCAGGAGAAGGCCCGCGTCTGGCCGCACATGGTCTCCATCTACGGCCCCTACGACGAGTACCAGCGCAAGACCGAACGGGACATCCCGGTGGTCCGCCTCCACCGCCTCTGAGCGGGTCCGCGGATCTGCGTTCCGGTCCTGACAGGTCTCCCGTCATCCCCGGCGGCGGACGAGGGCGGCCCACGGCGCCTCGCCGTGTCGGCGGAAAGCCCGGATACGCCCGGTATCCGGGCCTCCCTCCGGCTTGCCAAGCACCGCCGCCGCGGCCGCACGCCCACCACCAGGGACGACGGGACGCTTCTCGGACGAACTCATCCGGCAGGCATCTGGTGCGAACGAGGTCGTGGAGCCCACGATGCACTGAGCGGTTTTGTCGATGAGGAGGAACGCATGCCGGCGACTGACGTGACGGAACAGTTCCGCACCGCGCGGGACTTTCTGCTCCGCCACCGGGAGGACTACGCCTCGGCCTACGAGGGTTTCCGATGGCCCCAGCCGGCCGAGTTCAACTGGGCGCTCGACTGGTTCGACCGGATATCCGACCGAGCCGAGTCCGGCCGGGCGACCGCCCTGCACATCGTCGAGGAGGACGGTCGGGAGACCCGGGTCTCCTTCTCCGAGATGACGGCCCGCTCCAACCGCGTCGCGAACTGGCTGCGCGCCCAGGGGGTGCGCCCCGGTGACCGGATCGTGGTCATGCTCGGCAACCAGGTCGAACTGTGGGAGACGGCGCTCGCCGCGATGAAACTGCGCGCCGTCGTCATCCCGGCCACCCCGCTACTCGGCCCGTCCGACCTCGCGGACCGGGTCGGCCGGGGCCGGGCGAGGCACGTGCTGGCGCGGACGGGGGACACCGCCAAGTTCGACGGCGTGCCGGGCGACTACACGCGGATCGCGGTCGGCGGGGACGCCGGGGCCGACGGCGTGCCGGGCGACTACACGCGGATCGCGGTCGGCGGGGACGCCGGGGCCGACGGCGCGCCGGGCTGGCTGCGGTACGAGGACGCGCGGCGGCAGTCCGAGCTCTTCGAACCGGACGGCCCCACCGCCGCCGGTGATCTGCTGATGCTGTACTTCACCTCCGGGACCACCGCCCGACCGAAACTCGTCGAGCACACCCACCTGAGCTACCCGGTCGGGCATCTGGCGACGATGTACTGGATCGGGCTCCGGCCGGGCGACGTGCACCTCAACATCTCCTCGCCCGGCTGGGCCAAGCACGCCTGGAGCAATCTCTTCGCACCGTGGAACGCCGAGGCCACGGTCTTCATCCACAACTACGGTCGCTTCGACGCCGGCCGGTTGATGGAGCAGATGGACGCCCACGGGATCACAAGCTTCTGCGCGCCGCCGACCGTCTGGCGGATGCTCATCCAGGCCGACCTCACCCGGCTCCGCCGGCCGCCGCGCGAGGTGGTCGCGGCCGGTGAGCCGCTCAACCCGGAGGTCATCGACCGGATCCAGGCGGCCTGGGGGATCACCATCCGGGACGGCTTCGGACAGACGGAGACCGCGGTGCAGGTCGCCAACACCCCGGGGCAGCCGGTGAAGAACGGCTCCATGGGCCGCCCGACCCCCGGCTTCACCGTGGCGCTGCTCGACCCGGTCACCGGTGAGCCGCGCACCCGTCCGGGGGAAGAAGGGGAGATCTGCCTGGACCTCACCGACCGGCCCGTCGGTCTGATGACGGGTTACCACGGCGACCCCGAGCGCACCGCGGAGGCCATGGCCGGCGGCTACTACCGCACCGGAGACATCGGTGTGCGCGACGCCGAGGGCTACCTCACCTACATCGGCCGCTCCGACGACGTGTTCAAGGCGTCCGACTACAAGATCTCGCCGTTCGAGCTGGAGAGCGCCCTGCTGAAGCACGAGGCGGTCGCGGAGGCCGCCGTGGTGCCAGCCCCCGATCCGGTGCGGCTGGCCGTTCCCAAGGCCTACGTGGTGCTCGCCGAGGGATGGGAGCCCGGGCCGGAGACCGCGCGGGAGATCTTCGCCCACTCCCGGCAGACGCTCGCCCCGTACCAGCGGCTGCGCCGACTGGAGTTCGCCGATCTCCCCAAGACCGTCTCCGGCAAGATCCGGCGGGTCGAACTGCGGGAGCGCACCGCGGCCGGCAGCCGGGACGAGTACCGCGAGGAGGAGCACCGCTGACCCCGCCGGCGTCCGGAGCCGGGGCCCGGCCGAATGCGGCTCCGGACGCCACCGGTCAGGGCCCGGTCCGGGCGAGTTCGTCCGCGGCGTCGTTGACCGGCCGCGGAGTGCCCGTCAGATCCATGACGAAGAGCGGGAGACGAACCCCGTCGGCGCGGGCCCGGGCCTGGTGGCCGTAGCCGGCCAGGGAGAAGAAGACGGCCACGGCGGAGGCGTTGAGCCCGTGCAGCCACAGGCACTCCACATCCCGCACGGTGGACGGCCGGGTCGTCGGGTCGACGCGGGCGACGACACCGGTGCCGTACAGGGAGACCTCGCCGCCGCCCCGGGCCTCCGACGGCCGCACGTCCCGGAAGCCAAGCCACTTCAGGTACTCGGCGCCCGCGGTGACCGCGTCCTGGCCCGTGCGGATCGTCACCGGCCGGAAAGCGGGCCGCCGGGCCGGGGCGGGAACGCGAAGTCCCTCCGCCGCCCGGCTGACCAGTGGCGCGGCGGCGACGGGCGGAGGCACCGAGAAGCGCAGCAGCGCTCCGCAGGAGCAGCCGAGCTCCGGGCTCGGCCAGTCGTCCAGCCGCTCGCAGGAGAGGCAGCGGACCGTCACCCATGACCCCTCCCAGGTGTGGTGCCGCAGCGGTACCGGGGGATCGCCGCTGATCGGTGGCGTCAGCGGCGCGCCGCAGGAACAGGGCAGGGTGAGCGGTGTGAAGGAGTGCTCCCGGTGGCAGACCGGGCACCGTACCTGCACGCTCTGGGGCATCTCGCGCTCTCCTGCCGTGGTGTGGGGGTGGGGAGCCACCATCGTCCCCGGACCGCGGCGCCGTTCGCCACCTGCTGGAATGTTCCGATGCCCGCGGCACCGCCTGCCCGGGGGCTGCCGGGGCTGCTGGGGCTCAGGAGGTGGGACCGGTGGTGTCCCGCGGCGCCCGTTCGCGCTGGAAGATCGAGTACAGCCACCACAGCGACGGCACGAGCAGGGCCGCTCCGATGCCCAGCCCGGCCAGGCAGGCGCCGAGCACCGTGTCATGGGAGGCCGCCTCGGCGACGGTGACGTCCGGCACCAGCATCGCCGGATACTGGGCCGCTCCCCAGGACCAGAGGATCGCCGCGACGGCCAGCGCGGCCACCCCGCGCGCCGCCACCGGACGCCACCGCAGCAACAGCAGGGCGGCCGGTCCGGCGCAGGCGCTGAGAACGACCAGCGGCAACGCCCGGTGGGTCAGGCCGTGGAAGAGCCGCGGCGCGTCGGCGTGCAACACGGCGATGCCCGCCAGCGAGACCGCCCCGGCCAGCAGGCCGCTGCCCCAGGCGCGGCGCCGGAACCATGCCGCCACCTCCGGATCGGCCGACCGGACCGCGTCACCGCAGAGGTAGACGGCCGCCAGGTAGCCGCAGACGATCACGGCCAGACACCCGCCCAGGACCGAGGTGGGGTTGCACCAGCTGCTGATCACATGCCCCTCGGCCAGCCCCGGGGGCACCCTGCCCGAAGCCACGGCTCCCGCCACCGTGCCGAGGAAGTAGGGGGTGAACACCGAGGAGAGCGCGAAGCAGCCGCCGAACAGCCGGCGTTGCCACAGCCGGCTGCTGGCCTTGCGGAAAGCGAAGGCGGCGCCGCGTGCGATGATCCCGAGCGCCGCGAGCGTCAGCGGGATGTAGAGGGTGGAGAGCACCGCGGCGAAGACGGGGGAGAAGCCGGCCCACAGCAGCACGATGACGAAGATCAACCAGACGTGGTTGGCCTCCCAGACCGGCGCGATGGTGTGCTCGATCAGGGCTCTGCGGGGCATCCCGCGACGGCTCCCGCCGGCCAGCAGGTCCCACTGGCCCGCACCGAAGTCGGCGCCGCCGAACAGCGCGTAACAGGTCAGGCCGGTCCACATCACGGCGAGGGTGACATCGGCGAGCATCGTGTTCTCCCAAGTTGTCGGCTCTCCCGGGCGCACACCGCCGGCCCGCCGCGGACCGGCGGGGGATCAGGCCACCGGCTGGTCCCGGACCTCCCCCTCCTGCGGGGCGACGGGCACCGGTCGGTCCCGCGCCAGCCGGCGCAGCACGTACAGCGTCGCCACGGTCATCGCGGCGTACACCAGCAGCACCAGCCACAGCCCGTACATCAGCCCGGGGGCCGGATTCACCGCGTCGTGCACGGTCATCAGCCCCTGCACCACCCAGGGCTGTCTCCCCATCTCGGTGACCACCCAGCCGCATTCGAGGGCGACGACCGCGGCCGGACCGGTCAGCACCGCGAGACGGAGGAACAGCCGCATGCCGGGGAGCCGGAGCACGTCGGTCGCTCCGGAACGCCGTCGGAACCACTGGGCCACCAGCAGCCAGGCCGCCATGGCCAGCAGGAACAGGCCCATGCCCACCATCAGGTCGAAGGCGATGTGCACCCCCGTCACCGGTGGCCAGTGGCTCCGGGGCACCTGGTCCAGCCCCTTCACCACGGTCGTGGTGCGGTAGCCGACGAGGAGCGAGAGACCGCTCGGGATCTCCAACCCGTACTGGAGCCCGTCCTTCCCGGAGATGCCCCCGATGGTGAGCGGCACATGGCTCCCCGTCCGGTACACGCCCTCCATCGCCGCCAGTTTGGCCGGCTGGTGTCCGGCGACGAAGCGGGCCGCCCAGTCGCCGACCACGAGCTGGAACGGGGTGACGACCGTGCCGAGGGTGAACGGGATGAAGAACCCGGCCCGGTGGTACCGGTCGTCGCGCCCCCGCAGCAGGGCCACGGCGTAGACCGAAGCGGTCAGGAAACCGGCCACCATGAGAGCGGCGAGGATCATGTGGAGGGTCTGCGGCGGGCTGGCCGGATTGAACATGGCGGCCCAGGGATCGACCGAGGTCACCCGTCCCTGGTGCACGGTGAACCCGCTGGGCTCGTTCATCCAGGCGTTGGCGCACACCACGAAGAAGGCCGAGGCGATCCCCGCGACCACGATCGGCACCCCGGTCAGCAGATGCCGGCCGGGCGACAGCCGGTCCCAGGCGTACAGGTAGATGCCCAGGAAGATCGCCTCGACGAAGAACGCGATCCCCTCAAGGGCGAACGGCAGGCCGATGACCTGCCCGTAACGGCCCATCAGGCCCGGCCAGAGCAGACCCAGCTCAAAACTGAGGATGGTCCCGGAGACGGCGCCGACGGCGAAGAGGACCCCCATCGCCCGGGCCCACCGGCGGGCCAGGATGCGCAGGCCCGGCTCCCCGGTCCGCCAGCCCCACCACTCGGCGGCCAGGGTCAGCAGCGGGAGTCCCACCCCCAGACAGGCCAGCACGATGTGCCAGGCGAGCGAGAAACCCATCTGGGCGCGTGCCGCCGAGAGGTCACCCGGGGTCGCCGGAGCCGCGAGCAGCGCACCCGGCTTCCAGACGCCCTGCGTGAGCGGTTCGAGGAGTCGGACGATTCGGTCGGTGGGCACGGCGGGACTCCTCCTCGAGCGCCAGCGGGGCTGGGTGCTGGGCGGTCTCCGTCCGTACCCGCGGCGCTCGGGTTTCCAAACGGCGACGCCGCCATCCGCAGGACACCGCTCCGTTCTGCCCGGACCCTTGCGGGCACGGCCCGCCGTCCTCACACTTGCCTCGCCCCTCTCGCGTCCCTGGGAACGTGCCGGGGTGCGGTTTCGGGCGCACGCCGTTCCCGCCGGCGGTCCGCGCCGGCGTCCGCGAACAAGGAGGTCCCGTGAGGTTCCCAGGTTTCCCGCGTCGCCCCAAGAGACCCGGCCGGCCGCTGGCGGCCGCACTGCTCGGCCTGGTCGCGATGGGTACGCTGGCGGTTCCGAGCGCCCATGCGACACCGCCGGCGGTCTCCTCGGCCGACGCGGCGCACACGGCCGCAGCTTCCGCGGCCCCCGCGCAGCACGCCCAGGCCGCGGCGACCGCCGTCTCCGGCGGTGACAACGTCTACTCCTCCGGCTACCGCTGCACCGTCGGGTTCAACGTACGCGGCGGATCCGAGGACTATTTCCTGACGGCCGGTCACTGCGCCTCGGCCGGCAACGTCTGGTACACCTCCCCGGACCAGACCACCGAGGTCGGGGTCACCGCGGGCGTCACCTTCCCCAGCAGCGACCACGCTCTGGTGCGGTACACCAACGACGACGTCCAGCGCACCGGCACCGTGGGCGACGTGCCCATCACCGGAGTGGGAAACCCCACCATCGGTCAGCAGGTCTGCCAGCGGGGCGGCGTCTCCGGCGTTCGGTGCGGGCAGGTCACCGGGCTCAACCAGACCGTCAACTTCGGCAACGGCCAGGTGCTCACCGGTCTCATCAGCACCAACATCTGCTCGGAACCGGGTGACACCGGGGCACCGCTGTACGCCGGCTCCCTGGCGCTCGGCATCCTCATCGGCGGCGGCAACTGCTCCTCGTTCTACATACCGCTCAGCCAGATCCTGGCCGCGTACGGCGTGACACTGCTCTGACACACCGACAGGTGCCCGGGCCGCCCCCTGGCCCGGGCACCCGGCGTCCCGGGATCGGCCGGGGCGGCGCCGCTACGGTGTAGGCATGGTGCGATTGAGGGTTGAGTTCACCACCGAACCGTTCGACCTGGACGAACCACCGGCCCACGCGGAAGCGGCACGGGAGGTCGTGCAGAACGCCGGTATGGACACGGTGGACGTAGGGCCGTTCGGGAACACGGTGGAAGGGCGGGCCGAGGCCGTGCTCGGGGCGGTGGACGCGCTGCTGCGGCGGTCGTTGGAGGCAGGAGCCACCCGGGTGTCGCTCCAGGTCAACGTGGTCGACGGGGGCGGGCGGGAGGCCGGCCCGGGCGGGGCCGCCGCCGTACCCGAGGACGGGGGAGCGCGGTGACCGTGCCGGACGACCACCCGTTCGTCGCCGCGGTCCGGCCGCTCGTCGACGCCCTGGGCGGGCGGATGTTCCCGCCCGAGCAGGCCCGCGGCGATGACGTGGTCCTGGCCTGGGAGGGCGAGGAGTTGCTGGCGGTGCGGCTGCCGCACCTGTCCGCCTCACTCGACCACATACTGGCGGACCTGGAGCGCCGGCACGGGAAACCGCTGTCCGAACTCGACCGGAAGGCTAAGCAGTCCGTCGTGCGCACCCTGGAGGAGCGCGGCGCGTTCACCGTGCGGCACGGAGTGGAGACCGTGGCCAGCGCCCTGGGGGTCAGCCGGTTCACCGTCTACAACTACATCAATGCCCAGGAGGAGAGGCGGAACCGGCAGCGCGGGGGCGCGGCGGCCTCGGGTCCCGCCTGACACCGCGCCGCCGGAGCGGTCCTGCTGCCAGGGCGATCTGACCAGGGGCTACGTCCCCGGGCCGTGGTCCACCGGGACGAGGCCGCAGCGCCCCACCGGCACCGGTCTTCAACAAACTGTTGACGCCTCCGCGCTGAGGGCGTTAGCTGGTGCCCCGTCTCGCTCCAGGCGCGGAGGTCCCTGTGACTTCGAGCTCCACACCCCCGGGCGGTCTCGCCCGGTTCAACACCGCACCCCGGGCGGCGGCCCGGGCCCTGCTCGGGGAAGTCTGCGCCAGCACCGCCTGGGGCGGTGCCCTGCTCGCGGGCCGTCCCTACAGCAGCACCCGAGCCCTGCTGGAGGCGAGTGACGCGGCGACCGCGGCGCTCACCTCCGAGGACCTCGCCGAGGCCATGGCCGGCCATCCGCCCATCGGCCGACCGATCCCCGGCGACCCGGCCTCGACCCGCGAACAGCGCGGGATGGCGGACGCCTCCGAGGCACTGCGGTCGGAGATGCTGCAACTCAACCTCGCCTACCAGGAGAGGTTCGGCCATGTCTTCCTCATCTGCGCCACCGGCCTGACGGCGGAGCGGATGCTGGAGGAGATCCGGCGGCGGATGGCCGACCCGCCGGAGCGGGAACGCGAGACCGTCCGAGTGGAACTGGGCAAGATCAACCGAATCAGACTGAACCGTCTCATGGCGGAAGGCAGCGGCACATGAACCCCAGCACCGCCTCGGTGTCCACCCACATCCTGGACACCGCCGTCGGACGCCCCGCCTCGGGCGTCACCGTCCTGCTGTCGGTACGCCGCGGCGGCGCCACGGAGTGGACCGGGCAGGGTGGCTCGCGCACCGACGCGGACGGGCGCTGCAAGGACCTGCCGGCCCTGCCGGCCGGCACCGCCGAGGTACGCCTCGAGTTCGCCGTCGGACCGTACCTCGCCGGACAGCACCGCGGCGACGGCGCGGCCGGTGCGGAGCGTGCCGGGGGTGCCAGGGCGTTCTTCCCCGAGGTGACCGTCACCTTCGCCGTCGAGCCCGGTGAGCACTACCACGTGCCGCTGCTGCTCAGTCCGTTCGGCTACTCCGTATACCGAGGGAGCTAGCGAGGATGTCTTCTCTTCCACCGCCGCACCGTCCGGCGGTGATCGGCCAGAACCAGTACGGCAAGGCGGAGACCCGGGTGGTGAGGGTCGTCCGCGAGGGCGACGTCCACCACGTCAGGGACCTCAACGTCTCCATCGCCCTCTCCGGCGCGATGGACGAGGTGCACTACCGGGGGGACAACGCCAATGTGCTGACCACCGACGCCACCAAGAACACCGTCTTCGCCTTCGCGCGGAAGTACGGCATCGAGTCGGCCGAGCGGTTCGGCATGGAGCTGGCCCGCCACTTCCTCACCAGTCAGGAAGCGATCCACCGGGCCCGCGTCAGGATGGAGGAGTACTCCTGGCACCGGATAGCGGTGGCCGGTTCCGCCGCGGCCGAGGCGCCGCGCGAACACTCCTTCGTCCGCTCCGGCGAGGAGACCCGCACCGCCCAGGTCAGCTTCGACGGGACGGACTGGGAGATCGTCTCCGGGCTGCGGGACCTCACCGTCCTCAACACCACCGACTCCGAGTTCTGGGGCTACGCCAAGGACGAGTACACCACCCTGCGGGAGACCCGCGACCGCATCCTCGCCACCGACATAGCGGTCTGCTGGCGCCACGGCTGGGACGGCGGCGCGGAGGGGGAGCCGCACTGGGACGAGAGCTACCGGGAGGTCCGCCGGCACATCCTGGAGGCGTTCGCCCAGACCTACAGCTACTCGCTCCAGCAGACCCTCTACGAGATGGGCGCCCGGGTCGTCGACGAGTGCGAGGAGGTGGAGGAGATCCGCTTCTCGCTGCCGAACAAGCACCACTTCCCGGTCGACCTGGAGCCTTTCGGCATGGTCAACGAGTCCGCCGACGGGGCGGTCTACTTCGCCGCCGACCGGCCGTACGGCCTGATCGAGGGAACGGTGCTGCGGACGGGGGCCGAGCAGCGGATCCCGGTCGACATGACCAACCTCTGACGGCCACCCCGGCCCCCGCCCGTCCCGGTCTCCACGCCCCGCCCGTCCAGCAGAACGAGGAAGCGCCATGTCAGCACCAGAGGCACCCCCCGGCCGACCGGTCGAGCGCACCGTGATCGAACACTGCGCCGTCGCCACCGTGGACGCCGACGACACCGAGTACACCAGCGGCCATGTCGTCGTAGCCGGCAACCGCATCGAGTCCGTGGGGGAAGGCCCCGCACCCCGCGGGCTCACCGGTGTGGCACGCCGGATCGACGGCAGCGGCCATCTGCTCACCCCGGGCCTGGTCAACACCCACCACCACTTCTACCAGTGGCTCACCCGCGGCCTGGCCCAGGACGCCAACCTCTTCGACTGGCTCGTCGCCCTCTACCCGACCTGGGCCCGTATCGACGAGCCGATGGTCCACGCGGCCGCCCGCGGATCGCTGGCGATGATGGTCCGCGGCGGCGTCACCACGGCGGCGGACCACCACTACGTCTTCCCGCGCGGCTCCGGAGACCTCCTGGGGGCCGAGATCCGGGCGGCCCGGGAACTGGGGGTCCGCTTCAACCCCACCCGCGGCTCCATGGACCTGGGGGAGTCGGACGGCGGACTGCCGCCGGACTTCGCCGTGGAGAGCACCGAGGAGGCGCTGATCGCCACCGAGGAGGCGATCGACACCCACCACGACCCCTCCTTCGACTCCATGCTCCGCATCGGCGTCGCCCCCTGCTCCCCCTTCTCCGTGACGACCGAACTGCTGCGCAGCGCCGCCGAACTGGCCCGCCGCAAGGGCGTGCGGTTGCACACCCACGGCTCGGAGACGGTCGAGGAGGAGCGGTTCTGCCGGGAGCGCTTCGGAATGGGCCCCACCGACTACTTCGAATCCACCGGGTGGCTCGGCGGCGACGTGTGGATGGCCCACTGCGTCCACATGAACGACTCCGACATCGAGGCCTTCGCCCGCACCGGTACGGGCGTCGGCCACTGCCCCAGCTCCAACGCCCGGCTCGCCGCGGGCACCGCCAGGGTCCCCGACATGCTCCGAGCGGGTGTCCCGGTCGGCCTCGGGGTCGACGGCACGGCCTCCAACGAGGCCGGGGAACTCCACACCGAACTCCGCAACGCGCTCCTGGTGCACCGCCTCGCCGGCGGTGAGAAGGCGCTCGGCCCCCGCCAGGCGCTGCGGCTGGGCACCTACGGCGGGGCCCAGGTGCTCGGCCGCGCCGAGGAGATCGGCTCCGTCGAGCCCGGGAAACTCGCCGACCTGGCGCTGTGGAGACTGGACGGGCTGGGCCACTCCACCATCGAGGACCCGGTGGCGGCGCTGACGCTCGGGGCGCCCGCCCCGCTGACCCTGCTGCTGGTCGACGGGCGGCCGGTCGTCGAGGAGGGCCGGCTCACCACGGTGGACGAGGAGGAGGTCGCCTCCGGCGCCCGGGACGAGGCGCGACGCCTCTCCCGGATCGCCGCGCAGCGCTGACCACACCCCGCCGCCGGAGCGCCGGTGCGGGCCGGCGGCGGGGTGGGGTCGGCAGCGGCTCCCGGACGCACCGCCCGGCAGCGGAGAGGATCACAAAGAACCCTTTGCAAAGACTTCTTTGTGGAGCTACGGTGCCTCCATGCCGAGTGAATCCGAGGGAGCGGGGCGGACGGACGGTGACGGGCCCGATGTCGTCACCCTGGACGCCAAGGGGCTGCGCGCGCTGGCCCATCCGGTACGGGTGCAGCTCGTCGGTCTGCTGAGGACGTACGGACCGTCGACCGCCACCCTGCTCGCTGCGCGCCTGGGGCTGAACTCCGGCGCCACCAGCTACCACCTGCGGCAGCTGGCGGAGGCCGGCTTCGTGGCGGAGGAGACCGGGCGCGGCAACGCCCGGGAGCGCTGGTGGCGCTCGGTGCACGAGTCGACGGAGTTCGACGACCAGGAGCTGATGGAGCGGGAGCCCGAGGCGGCGCTCGCCTATCTGCGGTCCATCGTCGCCGCCCACACCCTGCGCGCTCAGAAGGCGGTCGACGAGTTCCTGACGATGTCCACCGCCTGGCGCCACGCGGGCGACATGAGCGATGTGGCGCTGCGGCTCACCCCGGATGAGGCGGTGAGCCTGCGAGAGGAGTTGCTCTCGGTCGTCCGGCGCTATCGGGCGGACACCCCGTCCGAGACCGCCGCGGCGCCGGAGGAGGCCGAACGGGTCATGGTGATCCTTCAGGTGCTCCCGGAGCTGGGTGTCCCGGCTCCGACCGACCCCGAGGCCGCGGAATGACGAGGCCTCAGGCCGGGCCGCGGAAGGACGGGGCCGCGGACCGGCGGAGCTGGCGGCCGCTGGCCGGCATCCTCGCGGCCATCGCGGTCTCCCTCACCGGGACCCGGGTCTCGGCCATCGCGCTGCCCTGGTTCGTGCTGGTCACCACCGGCAGCCCCACCCAGACCGGCCTGGTCGCCTTCTGCGAGATGGCCCCCTACGTGATCGTCAAGGCCTTCAGCGGGCCGCTGGTGGACCGGGCGGGCCCCCGCAGGGTCTCCTGGGCCGCCGACACGGCGAGCGCCGCGGCGGTCGGGACGATCCCCCTCCTGCACGGGCTGGACCTGCTCTCCTTCTGGCTGCTGGTGGCGCTGGTCACGGTGGTGGGGGCGGCGCGCGGACCGGGCGACCTCGCCAAGGAGGTCATGGTCCCCGAGGCGGCCGACCTGAGCGCCGTGCCGCTGGAGCGGGCCACCGGTCTGTCCGGAGTGGTCGAGAGACTGGCCTCCACCGTCGGCCCGGCGGCCGGCGGCGCACTGGTGGCGCTCCTGGGCCCGATGGCCGGGCTCACCCTCAACGCGGGATGCTTCGCGCTCGGATCGCTGATCATCGCGGTGGTGCTGCCGCGCGGCATGGGCCGGACGGCGGAGCCGGCCACGGGGCGCTCGGATCAGGGCACGGAGCCCGGCTACTGGCAGCGGTTCGCGGAAGGGTACGCCTTCCTGCGTCGGGACAGGCTCCTCTTCACGGTCATCGTCGTCATCGGCATCACCAACCTGCTGGACGCCGCCTTCATGGCGGTGCTGGTACCGGTCTGGGCCAAGACGTCCGGCGGAGGGCCGGCGGCGATCGGGTTGACGAGCAGCGTCGGCGGGGTCACCGCCGTCGCCGGAAGCCTGATAGCAGCGACGGTCGCCCACCGGATGCGGCGGCGTCCGGTGTTCTTCGTGGGTTTCCTGCTCGCCGGAGCCCCCAGGTTCCTGATCCTCGCGGCGGACGCCCCGATGTGGGCCGTGCTGGCGGTCTTCGCGGTGGGCGGCTTCGGCGGCGGTTTCCTCAACCCGATCCTGGGCGCGGTCTCCTTCGAACGCATCCCCCGCCACCTGCTCGGCCGGGTGAGGGGGTTGGGGGACTCGGTGGCCTGGGCGGGGATCCCCCTCGGTGGCCTGCTGGCCGGGGCCGCGGTCTCGTTCTTCGGCCTCGCGCCCGCTCTGGTCGCGGGCGGAGCCGCGTACTTCCTGACCACGAATCTGGCCGGGCTGCGGCCGGAGTGGGCGGAGATGGACCGGCACCGCGGCCAGCGGCCGCCGGCCGGCGGATCGGTGCCGGTGGCGGGATCGGTGGACGGGGGTGCTCTGGGCGAAGCCTCCCCGCCGTCCCCCGCGCTCTCGGACGCCGGAGACGGCTCACACCCCGGGGGCGCGGTTCCGGGGTGAGCCTGGCGGGGCCCGCCCCGCGGAGAGCGAGGCGGGCACGCCGAAGCGCATGGGAAGACGGGCCGGGGGCGTCCCACCCCGAGGGAGCGGGGCAGGGTGTTCCCGGCCCGCCGGGGAACGCCGCGGTCAGTCCAGGAGTTCGTAGGCGGGCAGGGTCAGGAACTCCTCGTAGTCCTCGTCGAGCGCGACACGGAGCAGCAGGTCGTGGGCGCGCTGCCACTCCCCGGCGGCGAAGGCCTGCTCGCCGACCTCCTCCCGGATCGCGGCGAGTTCCTCGGCGGCCACCCGGCGGACCAACTCGGCGGTGACCTTCTCGCCGTCACCGAACTCCACACCCGCGTTGATCCACTGCCAGATCTGGGAACGGGAGATCTCCGCCGTGGCGGCGTCCTCCATCAGATTGAAGATGGCCACCGCCCCAGCGCCGCGCAGCCACGCCTCGATGTAGCGGACGCCCACCTGCACGGCGTTGACCAGTCCGGCGTAGGTCGGCCTGGCGTCCAGTGAGGCGACGTCGATCAGATCGGCCGCGGTGACCCGCACGTCCTCCCGGAGCCGGTCCTTCTGGTGCGGCCGGTCACCGAGGACCGCGTCGAAGGAGGCCGCCGCCACCGGCACCAGGTCGGGGTGGGCCACCCAGGATCCGTCGAAGCCGTCAGCGGCCTCCCGGTCCTTGTCCGCCCTGACCTTCTCCAGTGCCACCCGGTTGACCTCGGGGTCCCGCCGCGAGGGGATGAACGCGGCCATACCGCCGATGGCGTGCGCCCCGCGCTTGTGGCAGGTGCGCACGAGGAGTTCGGTGTAGGCCCGCATGAACGGAGCGGTCATGGTGACGGAGTTCCGGTCCGGCAGGACGAACCGGGACCCGCCGTCCCGGAAGTTCTTGACGATGGAGAAGAGGTAGTCCCAGCGGCCGGCGTTGAGTCCCGAGGCGTGGTCCCGCAGTTCGAAGAGGATCTCGTCCATCTCGTAGGCGGCGGTGATGGTCTCGATCAGGACGGTGGCGCGCACACTGCCCTGCGGAACACCGATGTGGTCCTGGGCGAAGACGAAGATCTCGTTCCAGAGCCGGGCCTCAAGGTGTGACTCGGTCTTCGGCAGGTAGAAGTAGGGCCCCTGACCCCGCTCCAGCAGCCGCCGGGCGTTGTGGAAGAAGTACAGCCCGAAGTCGACGAGCGCACCGGGCACCGGCCGCCCTTCGGCGTCCCGCAGATGGCGCTCGGCCAGGTGCCAGCCCCGCGGGCGGGTGACGACGGTGGCCAACTCCGGGTCCGGCCGCAGGGCGTACGCCTTGCCGCGGGCGTCGGTGAAGTCGATGCGGCGCTCGTAGGCGTCGATCAGGTTGAGCTGGCCGAGGATGACGTTCTCCCAGGTGGGGGCGGAAGCGTCCTCGAAGTCGGCGAGCCACACCCGGGCGCCCGAGTTGAGCGCGTTGATGGTCATCTTCCGGTCAGTGGGACCGGTGATCTCGACCCGGCGGTCCTCCAGCGCCGGTGGTGCGGGCGCCACCCGCCAGTCGCCCTGGCGGACCTCGGCCGTCTCCGGCAGGAAGTCCAGGGTGCTGGTGCGGGCGATCTCACGGCGGCGCTCGGCGCGGCGCGCCAGGAGTTCGTCCCGCCGGGGGGTGAAGCGGTGGTGGAGTTCGGCGAGGAAGACCAACGCCGCGTCGGTCAGCACCTCTTCCTGGCGGGGCAGTGGTTCGGCGTCGACGATGGTCAGCGGGGACGGCGCTGGTGTGGACATGGGCTTCTCACTCCTTCAGCGGGCGGTGCCCGGAAGCGGTGGACCGCGGCGGGGCGACGGGGGGACGGCCGTCCGAGAGCGCCGTGGCCCGCTGTCTTGGGGTTCCCCGGGGATTCGGTTTCGCGGATTCTGTTTCGTGGAGAATAGTTTCCTTATCGTGGAAACTCAATGGCTGTTCGGTGGGGCGAGCAGGGTGAGATCGGCCGGTGTGTCGATATCGTCCGCCGCCGCGACGTCGGAGCAGTCCACGAGACGCAGCCGGGTGGCCTGGCTGCGTAGATAGCCGCGGGCTCCCTGGTCGCCGACCGCGCCACGGGCGACCTCCGGCCAGTGGTCGGCACCGAACAGCACGGGGTGGCCGCGGTGTTCTCCGTAGCGGGCGGCCACCAGGCTCGACGGGGAGCGGTACTCGGCGGCCACCCGGGCCACCGCCGCGGCACCCACCCCCGGCTGGTCGACCAGGGTGACCAGCACGGCCCGCGCGCCGCCATCGGCGGCCGCGGCGAGTCCGGCGCGGAGTGAAGTGCCCATGCCCTCCTGCCAGGCAGGGTTGTCCACCAGCAGGCACCCCGGCAGCCGCGCCCGCTCCCGCACCCGCTCGGCCGCCGCGCCGAGTACCACGTACACCGGGGCGCAGCCGCCCTCCCGCAGCGCCAGCGCCGCGTGCTCGACCAGTGGCCGTCCCCGATGGCTCAACAGCGCCTTGGGGTGCCCGCCCAACCTGCTTCCGCCCCCTGCCGCCAGCAGCACACCGGCGACTCGGGGGGCCGGCCCGTCCGGCCGTGAATCCGACATGAGTCCCTGCCTACCGCAAACCGATGCCCCTCGGTGTCGAGATCGTGTGGATCGGAGGGATATACCCTTCCGGGTGGATTCTGCTCTGGTGGAAGGTTTCATCTGCCTTTTCGCAGCCTCGAATTTGCCCTCTGTATGGCGCTGGGTGCGGAGCGTGGCGTTAACTGATCCAGGCTTCCGGCGCGGGGCAGGGGGGCGCTGGAGAAGCCGCAGCGGAGAGGAAGAGGGGGTTTGGCGCGATGCGTGGTGCGAGAGCGGACCGGGACAGACCGGTCGGGGTGGTGCGGGGCCGGGGTTCGGTGGCCGTGGAGCAGCGCGGCGGGCAGGACGGTGGCGCCTCGACGGCCGAGTCGGCCTTGACGGGCCTGCACACGGCCGTGTGCCGACTCCGCCTCGAACTCGCGGGCTATCCGGCGGACTTGCGGGACCGGGCGGTCGCCGAAGAGGAACTCGCGGTGCTCGATGCCATGGTCCGCTCCGGCTCCCCCGACGTCCTCCGGCTGCGTCGCTCCCTGCTGCTGGTGGCCAGTGCGCTGGGCTCGGTCAGCGCACTGGCGCCGGCGCTCGCCGAGATGCGCGAGGCCATCGACCGGTTCGGCGGTGCCTCGGCCCGCGGCCGGAACTGAAACCGCCCGGTCCGTCGGACCGGTGGGCCTACCTCAGCCGGTGATGGCGGCCGAGAGGTCGGCGGCCACCTCCCGGAGCAGGGGGACGATCCGGTCCGTGGCCGAGTCCGTCACCCGCCCGGCCGGTCCCGAGATGGAGATCGCCGCCGCGGTGGGGGAGTTCGGAACCGGGACGGCCAGGCACCGGACCCCGATCTCCTGCTCGTTGTCGTCCACGGCGTAACCGTCCCGGCGGACCTGCTCCAGCGCCGCCAGGAAGTCGTCCGGTGCGGTGATCGTCTTCTCGGTGGCCGCCGGCATGCCCGTGCGGCTCAGCAGCGCCCGGACCTCGCCCGCCGGCACATCCGCCAGAAGCGCCTTGCCCACGCCCGTCGAGTGCGGGAGCACCCGACGGCCGACCTCGGTGAACATCCGCATCGAGTGGCGGGAGGGCACCTGGGCGACGTAGACGACCTCGTCCCCGTCGAGCAGCGCCATGTTCGCCGTCTCGCCGGTCTCCGCGACCAGCCGCGCCAGGTAGGGGCGCGCCCAGGTGCCCAGCAGGCGCGAGGCGCTCTCTCCGAGCCGGATCAGCCGAGGCCCCAGCGAGTAGCGCCGGTTGGGCTGCTGGCGCACGTAGCCGCAGCCGACGAGGGTGCGGATCAGCCGGTGGATGGTGGGCAGCGGCAGTCCGCTCGTGGTGGCGAGTTCGCTCAGCCCCACCTCCCCGCCCGCGTCGGCCATCCGCTCCAGCAGGTCGAAGGCGCGCTCGAGGGACTGCACGCCGCCGGAGCTCGCGGCGGACCTCCCGGCCGCGGCGGTTTCGCTGGACCTGGACGGCGGCACGGCGCGTTCCTTTCGGGCGGTGGGGGCCGGGCACCGTATCGGGTGAGGGTGCCGGTGCCGGCCGCGAAGAGCCAGCCTACCGGGCGCGGTGGCCCACGAGACAGCGGTGCTCCGGCCTCGCTCGCTCTTCGGGCACCGGCTTCTCGGCCGGTCACAGCCCAGGTCAGGGCCGGCCTTCGGCCTCCGGGCAGGGGCGTGACGGTCGGGTGGCGCTCCCGCTGCGACGGGCGATCGGGAGAGGGGAGCCCGGGGGTGGTGAGCACCGGTGGGGCCGGGCGGCGCGGTGCGGGTGGGTCTTGACGGCCCGGGAGGCACCGTCAACACTCCTTCAACAGAACGTTGAAAACTGCTGTGGGAGAGGAGTCCCGGGTGGCCGGAGTGGATCTGGTGCTGCGCTCGACGAGAGTGGTGACTCCCGGCGGTACCCGAGCCGCGACCGTCACGGTCGCGGACGGCAAGATCACCGGGGTGCTGCCCCACGACGCCGCGCCGCCCTCCGTGCCCGTCCGGGACCTCGGTGAGGACGCGCTGCTGCCCGGTCTCGTTGACACCCATGTGCACGTCAACGATCCCGGCCGCAGCGAGTGGGAGGGCTTCGCCAGCGCCACCCGCGCCGCGGCGGCCGGCGGCGTCACCACCCTGGTCGACATGCCGCTCAACAGCGTCCCACCCACCACGACCGTCGAACACCTGGAGCGGAAGCGGGCCGCCGCCCGCCGCGGGGTCTACGTGGACGTGGGTTTCTGGGGCGGCGCCGTGCCGGACAACACCGACCAGCTGCGCGCCCTGCACCGGGCCGGCGTCTTCGGCTTCAAGAGCTTCCTCTCGCCCTCCGGAGTGGAGGAGTTCCCCGAGCTCTCCCCGACCGAACTGGAGACGGCGGCCCGGGAGCTGACCGGATTCGGCGGCGTGCTCATCGTCCACGCCGAAGACCCACAACTGCTCCAAGGAGCACCGCAGCGCGCCGGCCGGCGGTACGCCGACTTCCTCGCCTCCCGTCCACGCGCCGCGGAGAACGCCGCCATCGAGCGTCTGCTGGAGGTGGCCGGACGACTCGGGACACGGATCCACATCCTGCACCTCTCCTCCGCCGACGCCCTGCCCCTGATCGCCGCCGCCCAGCGAGCCGGGGTCCGGGTCACAGCGGAGACCTGCCCGCACTTCCTCACCCTCACCGCCGAGGAGGTGCCGGACGGCGCCACCGAGTTCAAGTGCTGCCCCCCGATCCGGGAGGCGGCCAACCAGGACGCCCTCTGGGAAGGACTGGCCGACGGCACCCTGGAGTGCGTGGTCTCCGACCACTCGCCCTGCACCCCGGAGCTGAAGCGGCCGGACACCGGCGACTTCGCCACCGCCTGGGGCGGCATCTCCTCCCTCCAGCTCGGACTGCCGGCGGTGTGGACCGAGGCGCGGCGGCGCGGTCGTGGGCTGGCGGACGTCGCCCGCTGGATGTCCGGCGGCCCGGCGGCGCTGGCCGGGCTCGACCACAAGGGGGCCATCGAGGTCGGCCGCGACGCCGACTTCACCGTGCTCGCCCCGGAGCAGACCTTCACCGTGGACCCGGCGGAGTTGCACCACCGCAACCCGATCACCGCCTACGCCGGCCGCACCCTGCACGGCGTCGTCCGCTCCACCTGGCTGCGCGGCCGGGAGATCGCCGCCGCCGGAGCCGTCCACCCCGAACCGGCCGGCCGCCTGCTGGAACGCCGCCCCGGACCACCCACTGCGAGCAGGTAGGAGCGACGACCTTGAACACCCCCGACATCCCCTCCTTCACCGGTGACGCGTCCCCCTACGCCGGTGGTGACCCCTACGCCGACTACCGCCGTGCGGACCTCCCCTTCGAGCAGCTCACCGACCTCGCCGACCGGCGGCTGGGCGCCGGCGCCATCGCCGCCAGCGACGAGTTCTTCGGGATGCGGGAGGACCTGCTCGTGCCCGAAGCCGCACGGTTCGACCCGGCGGCCTTCGGCCACAAGGGCAAGGAGGTGGACGGCTGGGAGACCCGGCGCCGCCGCGGCAGCCGAGCCGAGGCGCCGCACCCGACGGGCGAGGAACACGACTGGGTGCTGATCCGGCTCGGGGCACCGGGCGTCATCCGGGGCGTCGTCGTCGACACCGCGCACTTCCGCGGCAACCACCCGCACTCGGTGAGCCTGGAGGCCACCGTGGCCGACGCCGCCACCTCCCCGGAGGAACTGACCGACGGCGCCCACCGGTGGACCGAGATCGTCCCCCGCAGCGAGGTGGGCGGCCACGCGGCCAACGGGTTCGCGGTGGAAGTCGAACGCCGCTTCACCCACCTGAGGCTGAAGCAGTACCCGGACGGAGGCATCGCCCGACTGCGGGTGTTCGGTGAGGTGGTACCGGACCCCGCCTGGCTCGCCGCGCTCCGCACCTTCGACGTCGTGGCCCTGGAGAACGGCGGCAGGGTGGAGGACGCCTCCGACCGGTTCTTCTCCTCCCCGACGAACACCATCCGCCCCGGCCGGTCGCGGAAGATGAACGACGGCTGGGAGACCCGCCGCCGCCGTGACCGGGGACACGACTGGGTCCGGTACGCGCTCACCGCACGCAGCGAGATCCGCGCGGTCGAGATCGACACCGGTTACCTCAAGGGGAACTCGGCCGGTTGGGCCGCGCTCCACGCCTACGACGCGGCGGCCTCGGCCGCGGACGACCGGAGCGACCACTCGGCGGCCGGCTGGCGGGAGGTCCTGCCGCGCACCCGGCTCCAGCCGGACACCGTGCACCGCTTCGTCCTGGACGCGCCGGCCACGGCGACGCACGCGCGGATCGACATCTTCCCGGACGGCGGTGTCGCCCGGCTGCGGCTGCACGGCTCGCTTACCGAGGCCGGGGCGGCCGAGTTGGCGGCCCGTCACCGACGGCTCTGAGCGCCGTCCCGCGGAACTCGGTGGGCGCGGGCAGGCCCCGCGCCCACGGCGGTTCCGAGGTCCGAACGCCCCGCTCCGCACCGTCGTATCAACCGATCGGTTGATACGACGTCGAGCGTGATGGGCGATGTCCCGATTCCGCGCCGCTGTCAGGCTGGGACCATGCCCACCACCAAACCCGTCATCGAAGTGCGCGGCCTGGCCATGGCCTACGGCGGAAAGCGCGTCGTCGACGATGTCTCCTTCGCGGTCCGGGAAGGAGAGATCTTCGGTGTCCTCGGCCCCAACGGCGCCGGGAAGACCACCACCGTCGAATGCGTCGAGGGCCTGCGCGTGCCCGACGCGGGCAGCGTCCGCGTTCTGGGGCTCGACCCCGTGGCGGACCACCGGGCCGTCACCCACGTCCTCGGAGCCCAACTCCAGGAGAGCGAACTCCAGGCGAAGCTCACCGTGCGGGAGGCGCTGGAGCTGTACGCCTCCTTCTATCCCGCGCCGGCCGACTGGCGCTCCCTCGTCGAGCGGCTGTCGCTCGAGGAGAAGCTCGGCACCCGGTTCGCCAAGCTGTCCGGCGGCCAGAAACAGCGTCTCTTCATCGCCCTCGCCCTGATCGGCAACCCACGCGTCGTCGTCCTCGACGAACTGACGACCGGCCTGGACCCGCGTGCCCGCCGTGACACCTGGCAGCTCATCGAAGAGGTGCGGGCCGGAGGCGTCACCGTGCTGCTGGTCACCCACTTCATGGAGGAGGCACAGCGGCTCTGCGACCGGGTGGCCGTCTTCGACAAGGGCCGGGTCGCCGCGCTGGACACCCCCGCCGGACTGATAAGCCACGCCACCAGCTCGACGGTGATCTCCTTCACCCCCTCCGAACCGATCGACGAAGGGGAACTGGTCGCGCTGCCCGCCGCGGGGTCGGTCACGCGGAAGGGCGGGCGGATCACCCTGGAGGGCACCGACGAGACCGTGAACGCCCTGATCACCCTGCTCGCCCGCCGGCACATCACCGCCCACCAACTCCGCGTCTCCGACGCCACGCTGGACGACGCGTTCCTCGACCTGACAGGAGCCTCGGCATGAGCGCCGAATCCCGGATCCGCAGCCGAGCGGAAGCGAGCGACGGTGCCGGAGCAGTCGCCCCCGCGGTCGACCCGCCGGTCGCACCGGCAGCCGTCCGCGCCTGGCCCGCCATGCTGAAAGCCGAGGCCAGGCTGTTCGGCCGAGAGCCCGCCGGGCTGTTCTGGATCATGGCCTTTCCCCCGCTGCTGCTGGTGATCCTCGGCTCCATCCCGGACTTCCGGGAGAGCAACGAGGACCTCGGAGGCATCCGGCTGGTCGACTCGTACGTCCCCGTCACCGTGCTCCTCGCCCTGATCATGGCGGGGATCCAGGCGATGCCGCCGGTCATCACCGGCTACCGGGAACGCGGCATCCTGCGCCGGATGTCCACCACTCCGGTCCGCCCGAGCGCCCTGCTGAGCGCCCAGATGGGGTTGCACGGCGTGGCCGCGCTGCTGTCCGCGCTGATCTCGCTCGCCGTGGGCCGGATCGGCTTCGGCGTGACACTGCCCCGGCAGCCGCTCGGTTACCTGCTGGCGCTGGCCCTCACCGTGTTCGGGGCTCTCGCGCTGGGAGCCCTGGTGTCAGCGCTGTCGCGCACCGTGAAGATCGCGAACGGGATCGGCTCCGCGGTGTTCTTCCCGGCGATGTTCACCGCGGGCGTCTGGCTCCCCGTCCAGGCCATGCCCGACGCCCTGGCCCGGGGGGTGGAGCTCACCCCCTTCGGCGCCGCCTCGCAGGCGCTCTCGCAGGCCGCCGCCGGTGGCTGGCCCGACTGGACCCACCTGGGCGTCCTCGCGCTGTGGGCCGCTACCCTGTCGGCCCTCGCCGCCCGCTGGTTCCGCTGGGAGTGACACGGGGCTGCGAGCAGGGCAGGACGGCGGTATTGCAGACTTGGCCCATGGCGGCTGAAGCGGAGTCCCCGGTGACCTCCACCGCAGCGGCGCGGGGTGAGAGGGGTGACGCGGTCGAGCAGCGGGGGAATCTGTTCCACTCGTGGGGGCCCCTTCTCCTCCTCGCCGTCTCCTCGGTAGTCACCTTCGCCACCGTCGACCTGTTCGCCATGAGCCCCGCCGAGCGGGTGGCCGTCATCCCCCTGACGGGGGTGGCGGTCCTGCTCCATCTCTGGTGGTGGCGGAACGGGCACGTATCGCGCGGGCCGACCGCCGCGAGCTCCCTGCACTACGGCCTGCGGTGGGCCGTCGCCGCGGTGCTGACCTGGCTGAACCCGTTCTACGCGCTCTACGCGATCATCGGCTACTTCACCGCCGCGAAGATGCTGCCGGGCCGGTGGGCGAACGCCGGTCTGCTGGCGACCGCCGTCACCATGGCGGGCTCCCAGTCGGGCGGACTGCCGCCGCAGGGACGGGTGGGCTGGGTGGTCTTCGGCGCTCTGCTCGCCGTCAACATCTCGATGGTCGTCATCTTCACCCACCTGGAGGTCAAGGACATCGAGCGGACCCGCCGGCACCTGGCGACCATCACCGAGTTGGAGCGCACCAACGCCCGCCTCCAGCAGGCCCTCGACGAGAACGCCGCGCTCCACGCCCAACTGGTCGTCCAGGCCCGGGAAGCCGGGGTGGCTGACGAGCGGAGACGGCTGGCCGCCGAGATCCACGACACCCTCGCACAGGGGCTGATCGGCATCATCGCCCAACTCCAGGCCGAGGCGGCCAGCACCGGCGCGGGCACCGCCCGCCCACACCTGGATCGGGCCGCCAAGCTGGCCCGGCAGAGCCTCGGCGAGGCCCGCCGGTCCGTGCGGAACCTCTCCCCGGCGGCGCTCGAACACGACGGGCTGCCGCAGGCGTTGCGGAAGACCGTCCGCACCTGGTCCGAACGCGAGGGCGTCCGCGGCGAGTTCACCGTCACCGGCACCGCGCAGCAACTGCCTGACGAGGTCGCGGCCACCGTGCTGAGGATCGTCCAGGAGACGCTCTCCAACGTGGCCCGGCACGCCCGCGCGGCCCGGGTCGGCGTCACCCTCTCCTACATGGACGGGGAGATCACCCTCGACGTACGCGACGACGGCCGCGGCTTCGACCCGCGAGCGCCGCTGTTCCGATCCGGCCCCGGTGGCTTCGGGCTGGCCGGCATGCGCGCCCGAGCCGAACGCGTCGCGGGCAGCCTCAGCGTCGAGTCGGAACCGGGCCACGGCACCGCCGTCTCGGCTCGCGTACCGTTGCCCCGTCATGACCGATGAACCGATCACCCTGCTCATCGTCGACGACCATCCGGTCGTACGGGACGGCCTGCGCGGCATGTTCGAGTCGGCCGCCGGGTTCACCGTGCTCGGCGAAGCGGACAACGGCGTCCAAGGGGTCGAACTGGCGACACGCCTCGACCCGGACGTGATCCTGATGGACCTGCGGATGCCCGGTGGCGGCGGGGTCGACGCCATCGCCGCACTCACCCGCGCGGGCGCCCGCGGCAGGGTGCTGGTGCTCACCACCTACGACACCGACACCGACACGCTGCCGGCCATCGAGGCCGGCGCGACGGGCTACCTGCTCAAGGACGCCCCGCGGGAGGAGTTGTTCACGGCGGTGCGGGCCGCGGCCGAGGGGCGTACGGTGCTCGCCCCGGCGGTCGCCTCCCGGCTGCTCTCCGCGGTCCGGGCCCCGGCCGGAGCGGACGGCGCCGGACAGCTCTCCGGCCGCGAACGGGAGGTGCTGGCCCTGGTCGCCAAGGGCGCCTCCAACCGGGAGACCGCCCGTGTGCTGTTCATCAGTGAGGCCACCGTGAAGACCCACCTCACGCATATCTACGCGAAGCTGGGCGTCAGCGACCGCGCGGCGGCGGTGGCCGTCGCCTACGACCGGGGCATCCTCGGCGCGCAGGCCGGCGGGTGACGGGCGAAAGGCCGGTCATTCCGCCACCAGGGCTCTCCGACACCTGACGGTGCGCGATGGCCGGCCGTGGCCCGCACAACGACCTTGGGACCGGAAGGCCCTGAGGGGCTGTCAGCTCCCCGGGGCCGGAAGCGGTGCCCTCGGGCCGCGGGCAGGCCGTGTGGGCATCCTGTGAATGCTGGGGGAACTTCCGCGCCACGGCATTGACAGCGACTGGTCTACGCGCGTCATGCTAAGGCCATGCGAATCCCCCCACGGATCACCAGGATCGGCGCCCTGGGCGCCCTGGCATCGGCCCTCATCTTCGGCGGCCCGGCGGTGGCCGGGGCGGTCGCGGCTCCGGCTCCCGTGGCCCACTCGGCCTCGGTGCTCACACCGACCGCCGTCGGCAACATCTGTTACTCATCGCTGCCCGTCCAGGCTCACGACACCCTCGACCTGATCGCGAAGGGCGGGCCGTTCCCGTACCCGCAGGACGGCACGGTCTTCCAGAACCGCGAGGGCATCCTCCCCTCGCAGAGCAACGGCTACTACCACGAGTACACGGTGGAGACGCCGGGTTCGAGCGACCGCGGAGCCCGACGCATCGTCACCGGCCAGAAGAGCCAGGAGGACTACTACACCTCCGACCACTACGCCTCCTTCGACCTCGTCAACCACAGCTGCTGACCGACTGCCGACACCCCTGAGCGCCACCCCCCACACTCGCGGCGGCCGCCGCTTCCCCACCCAGGCGGCCGCCGCGTCGGCGTTTCCGGACGGTGAGCGGTGCGCCTCCCGGCGGTCGCGGCGGCCGAGCCGCTCCCGTGCCGCGGTCGCGACGCGCCCCTGAGATTGCTCATCTGTGTGTTCCCGCCGCGCCGCCCACGCCAGGCGAGACCGATATGGGATGTTATGTCGGTATCGGCCAGTGCGGTCGCGGGCGAAGCCCCTGCCGCCAAGCGAAGGGAACGGGAGGTCACGATGCTCCTCAGCCTGCAGGAGCGCGAGCGGCTGATGATCTACACGGCGGCCAAGCTCGCCCAGGAGCGCAAGGAGCGCGGCCTGAAGCTGAACCTCCCGGAGGCCACCGCGTTCATCTCCTCCTACTTGCTGGAAGGCGCCCGGGACGGGCGCACCAAGGCCGAACTCCAGGAGGCCGGGCGCGGTCTGCTCAGCCGGGAGGACGTACTGGACGGTGTGCCGGAGATGCTGGGCCAGGTGCAGGTCGAGGCGACGTTCCCGGACGGCACGAAGCTGGTCGCGGTACAGGGGCCGATCCAGTGAGCGGGCAGGAACGGCAGCAGCGACCCGGCTCCGGCCGCGACCTCGTCCCCGGTTCGGGCAAGGGTGAGGCGATCGGCCTGGTGCAGCCCGGCGCGGACTCCGGCGAGAACCTCGGGACACCCGGTCAGATCATCTACGGCGAGGGCCCGGTGGTCATCAACGAGGGACGGCCCGTCATCACGGTCTCGGTGGTCAACACCGCCGACCGCCCCATCACCGTCGGCTCCCACTATCACTTCGCGGAGACGAATCCGGCGCTGGAGTTCGACCGGGAGAGCGCCTGGGGCCACCGGATGAACATGATCGCTGGTGGCATGCTCCGTTTCGACCCGGGCGCGAGGATGGACGTCGAACTCGTCCCCCTGGCCGGCCGGCGCGTCGTGCGGGGCCTGCGCGGAGCCTGCGGAGGGTCCCTCGATGACTGAGATCGACCGCAAGCAGTACGTCGCGTCCCTCGGTCCCACCAAGGGTGACCGGATCCGGCTCGCCGACACCGACCTCTTCATCGAGGTGGAGGAGGACCGCTGCGTCGGCGGCGACGAAACCGTCTTCGGAGGCGGCAAGTCGGGCCGTGAGTCGCAGGGCCAGTCCCACGCCACCCGAGCCGAGGGCACCCCGGACCTGGTGATCAGCGGTGTGGTGGTGCTGGACCACTGGGGCGTCGTCAAGACCGACGTGGGGATCCGGGACGGCCGGATCGTCGCCCTCGGCAAGTGCGGCAACCCGGACGTCATGGACGGCGTGCACCCGGATCTCGTCGTCGGGCCGTCCACCGAGATGGTGAACGGCAGCGGCCTGATCATGACCGCCGGGACCGTCGACACCCACGTGCACTTCGTCGGCCCCGACATGTCGCTGCTGGCCCTGGAGGTCGGCAGCACCACACTCGTCGGCGGCGGCACCGGAGCGACCGACGGCTCGAAGGCCGCGCTGGCGACCCCGGCCGGCTGGTGGATGGAGCGGATGCTGGAGGGGTTCGACCCCTGGCCCGTCAACGTCCTCTTCCTCGGCCGCGGCACGACCGTCTCCGAGGAGGCACTCTGGGAGCAGCTGCGCTCCGGAGTGGGCGGCTTCAAGTGCCACGAGGACTGGGGTGCCACCCCCACCGTGATCGACACGGCGCTACGGGTGGCGGAGGCCGCGGGCGTGCAGGTGGCGATCCACAGCGACACCCTCAACGAGGCCGGATTCGTCGAGGACCTGATGCGGACCGTCCGCGGCCGCAACTTCCACGCCTTCCACACCGAGGGAGCCGGCGGCGGCCACGCTCCCGACATCATCCGCATCGCCGGTGAGTCCTGCGTCCTGCCGTCCTCGACGACGCCGACGCGGCCCTTCACCGTCAACACCGCCGACGAACAGCTCGACATCTGCCTGATCGCGCACCACCTGAACCCGAAGATCCCGGCCGAGCTCGCCTTCGCCGAAAGCCGGGTTCGGGCCTCCACCATGGCGGCCGAGGACATCCTGCAGGACATCGGCGCCATCTCGGCGATGTCCTCCGACGCCCAGGCCATGGGCCGGCTCGGTGAGGTCGTACGGCGGACCTGGCAGACCGCGCACCTGATGAAGAAGCTGCGCGGACCGCTCCCCGGCGACGACCGCGCGGACAACCACCGCGCCCGCCGCTACGTCGCGAAGTACACCATCGTCCCGTCGATCATCCACGGGCTGGAGCGCGAGGTCGGATCGGTCGAACCGGGCAAGCTCGCCGACCTGGTCCTGTGGGAGCCCTCGCTCTTCGGCGTGAGGCCGACGGCCGTCTACAAGTCCGGCATGCCGGCGATGGCGCTCCTCGGCGACCCGAACGGTGCCGTTCCGACCCCGCAGCCGGTGCTGCCCAGGATGGGCTACAACGTCCAGACCCGGGCCGCCGCGGCCACCAGCGTGGCGTTCGTCGCACCGGCGGCGATCGAGGACGGGATCGCCGACCGGCTGGCGGTCGACCGGAAACTGGTCCCGGTGGAGAACATGCGCGGGCGTACGAAGGCCGACCTCCCGGAGAACGACGCCCTGCCCTCCATCGAGGTCGACCCGGACACCTTCACCGTCCGCATCGACGGACAGGTCGTCGACCACGAGCCGGCCACCGAACTGCCCATGACGCACCGCTACTTCCTCTACTGACATGGCGGACGAGGCCGGCGCGCCGGGGCTGGCGGCCCTGCTGCTCGTCGCGGACGGGCGCTTCCCCGCCGGCAGCCACGCCCACTCCGGCGGCCTGGAGGCGGCGGTCTCCGCCAAGCAGGTGTGGGACACACGCAGCCTTGAGGGGTTCCTCCGCGGTCGCGTCGCCACGAGCGGCGCGACCACCGCCGCCTTCACCGCCGCCGCGTGCGCGGGGGCCGGCCGCGGCCCCGGCCTCCCGGCGCGGATCATCGAACTGGACGCCGAGTTCGGCGCGCGCACCCCGGCTCCCGCACTCCGGGACACCTCCCGGAGACTCGGGCGCCAACTCCTGCGGGCCTCCCGCGCGGTACGGCCCGATCCGCGCCTCGACGCGCTGGCCGGAGCCCTGCCCGAGGGACCGCACCAGCCGGTCGTCCTGGGGGTGACTGCCGCCGTCCTCGGCCTCACCCCCGGCGCGGCCGCGGCCGCCGCACTGCACGAGGCCGCCGCCGGGCCGGCCACGGCGGCCGTGCGGCTGCTGGGGCTGGACCCGTACGCCGTGCACTCCGTACTCGCCCGACTCGCCCCGGCGCTGGACGACCTCGCCGTGGCGGCCACCGCACTCGCCGACGCCCCGCCGGCGGAACTGCCCGCCTACGGTGCTCCGCTGCTCGACGTCTCCGCCGAAGTACACGCCGCCTGGGAGGTGCGTCTCTTTGCGTCCTGAAACCACCGAAGAAGTCGAACAGCACACACACGCCCACCCCGATCCGGACCATGCGCCGGGTCGGCTCCCGCACACCCCCGGACGGCCGCTGCGCATCGGGCTGGGCGGCCCGGTCGGTTCCGGCAAGACCGCTCTCGTCGCCGCGCTGTGCCGCGCGCTCGCCGGCGAAGCCCGGCTCGCCGTCGTCACCAACGACATCTACACCACCGAGGACGCCGACTTCCTGCTGCGCAACGGCGTCCTGCCCACCGAACGCGTACGGGCCGTCGAGACCGGCTGCTGTCCGCACACCGCCATCCGCGACGACATCTCGGCCAACCTCGAAGCCGTCGAGGACCTCGAAGAGAGCCTTCCGCCGCTCGACCTGATGCTCATCGAGAGCGGCGGGGACAACCTCACCGCGACCTTCAGCCACGGCCTGGTCCACCACCAGATCTTCGTCGTCGACGTCGCCGGCGGGGACAAGGTCCCGCGGAAGGGTGGTCCGGGAGTCATCACCTCGGACCTGCTCGTCATCAACAAGACGGACCTGGCCGAGCAGGTCGGAGCCGACCTGTCGGTGATGGCCCGCGACGCCGAGGCGCAGCGCGGCGACGCCCCGGTGTGCTTCCTCTCCCTCGTCGAGGACCCACAGGCCGCTCCGGTCACGGCATGGGTGCGCGACCGGCTGGCCGCGGTCGGCGGCTGAGGAGGCGGGGTGCAGAAGGCGTCGGCACGGCTCGCCACGGAGGCCGCCCCCGGCAACGGCAGGGCGCGTACGCGCGTCGTGGAACTGCGCTCGGGCTGGCCGCTGATGCTCCGCAGCACCTCACCGCTGGCTCCGGGCCCCGCCTCCGACTGGGTGTGCCGGGAGACCGAACCCGCCGCCGTCCATCTGACCGCCGGTGCGGCCGGGCCGCTCGGTGGCGACCGGCTGCGCCTGGAGGTGCGCGTGGGGGCCGGGAGCGCCCTCTACCTGGGAGAGGTCTCCTCGACGCTGCTCCTCCCCGGTCCCCGCGGAGGGGAGTCGCGGCTCGAGATCCGCATCCGGGTGGGCGCGGGCGCGGCGCTGGCCTGGCTCCCGGAGCCGGCCATCGCCGCCGAGGGCTGCCGCCACCTCACGGACGTCCGGATCGCACTGGACCCCGCCGCCCGGATCGTCGTACGGGAGGAGGTGCTCTTCGGCCGGCACGGTGAGCGCCCGGGCGCGTACCGGCAGCGGCTGCGCGTCCTCTGCGGGGAGCGTCCGCTCTACGACCAGGAGTTCCGGGCGGGACCACCGGCCCCGGGCTGGGACGGGCCGGCCGTCACCGGGGGCCTGCGGACCACCGGGACCCTGCTCGTGGTCGACCCGGCCGTGCGGAGCGGGGGCGCCCTCGCCGCGGACCTGCGCGGTCCGGAGGGGGCGCTGATGGAACTTCCCGGGCGGGGGGCGCTGTTCAGCGCGTTGGCCCCGGACACCGCCGCGCTCCGGCGGCGGCTCGACGAGGCGATGGCCCGCCTCCTCGGGGCCCCGGGGGGAGGGGAGGACGGGCGGTTCCGCGGGGAGATTCCCCAGGACGCCGTCCGATGACCTCCGCCCGGCGCCGATGGCGCGCACACGCCCAACGAGCGTCCGACCGCTCCCCGCGCGCTCCTCGGCCCCCGGCGCGCCGCTCGTCGCGCCGACACGACCTTGCCGCGCCCGCGGTGACGCGGCTTACCGTGGTGCCTTCCGACGATATGGGATGGCCGCCATGGCACCGGAGAGTTCGATCGACCTGGCCGCGCTGGGCGAGGACTTCAGCCGCGATCCGTATCCGGTCTACGCCGAACTGCGCTCCAGGGGGCCGGTGCACAGGGTCAGGACTCCGGAGGGCGGAGAGGCCTGGCTCGTGGTCGGCCACGAGGCGGCCCGCCAGGCGCTCGCCGCCCCCGGACTCTCCAAGGACTGGCGCAACGCCTCCGAGGCCATGTCGGTGTCCAACTTCGTCGCCAGTACGCACATGTTGAACTCGGACCCGCCCAACCACACCCGGCTGCGCAAGCTGGTCACCAGGGAGTTCACCCCGCGTCGGGTCGCGTCGCTCGCGCCCCGGGTGCGGGAGTTGACGGACGGACTCCTGGCGGAGATGTCGGCCGCCCCCGACGGACGGGCGGATCTGGTGGACTCCCTCGCCTTCCCGCTGCCGATGGCGGTGATCTGCGAACTGCTCGGGGTGCCCTTCCTGGACCGCGACTCCTTCCGGCGGTGGTCCAACGAAGCGGTGGCGTGCAACGATCCGGTCCGCCGGGAAGCCGCGGCGGCGGCCTCCCTCGGATACCTGGAGTGGCTGCTGGAGGAGAAGCGGCGGCGGCCCGGCGAGGATCTGCTCAGCGCCCTGATCCGGACCAGGGACGAGGAAGGCGACCGCCTCTCCCGGGAGGAACTGCTGGGCACCGTCTGGCTGCTGTTGGTCGCCGGGCACGAGACCACCGTCAACCTGATCGCCAACGGCGTGCTGGCGCTGCTCCGCCACCCCGAGCAACTGGCCGCGCTGCGGGCCGATCTCTCCCTGATCGACCGGGCGGTGGAGGAGATGCTGCGGTACGACGGACCGGTGGAGACCCCCACCTACCGGTTCGCCACCGAACCGGTGGAGATCGGCGGTACGGTCATCCCCGGCGGCGGCGAACTCGTGCTGGTGGCCCTGGCCGACGCCAACCGCGACCCGGGGCGTTTCCCGGAGCCGGACCGTTTCGACATCCACCGCCCACCGGGCGGCCATATCGCCTTCGGTCACGGCATCCACTTCTGCCTCGGGGCGGCGCTCGCCCGCCTGGAGGCCCGGACCGCGATCCGCGGGCTGCTGGAGCACTGTCCGGAGCTGGCCCTCGACGCTCATCCGGCGTCGCTGATCTGGCACGAGGGGATGCTGATCCGGGGGCCGCGTCGGCTTCCGGTCCGGTTCGGCACCCGCCCCCCGGTCCTGGCCGACCGGTCCGTTTCCACGACCGCGGTCTGAGCACCGGCTCCGCGGATCCCGCGACTGACCGACCGTTTCCGGGCCCTCGGCGGCCTCGGAAAGCCGCCGGGCAGCCAGCTGCCCGGTCGGCGGGTGAGGTTCTTCCAGCGACCTACCGGAATTGACTCTTGACCACTTCCGGCACTGGCTTGATACTGACGTTCGCAGGACGCCCAAATGTTCGTCAGTAGAACAGAGTCAAGGGAGACGGTTGTGTCGTCCCGATCCATTCTCAAGAGTGCCTTCACCTCGCGCCTCTACGTGACCGTGCTGGTCTCGATCCTTCTCGGTGCGGTAGTCGGCTTCGCAGCCCCGGGGGTCGGCGCCTCCCTGGAGCCCGTGGGCAGTGGATTCATCTCGCTGATCCAGATGCTCATCGCTCCGGTGATCTTCTGCACGATCGTCACCGGCATAGCCTCGGCCGGGGAACTCGCCGGCGTGGGCCGGGTCGGGGTGAAGGCCCTCGTCTACTTCGAGGTCCTGACCACCTTGGCGCTGATCATCGGGCTGGTGGTGATGGACGTGTTCTCTCCGGGGGTCGGAGTGCACGCCGATCCGGACGAGATCCAGCTCAGCGGCGCCGCCGCGGAGTACGTCCAGACCGGTGAGTCGCAGCACTGGTACGACTTCCTGGTCCGCATCATCCCCAAGAGCCTGGTGGGCGCCTTCGTCGAGGGCAACGTGCTGCAGGTGCTGCTGGTCTCCATCCTCTTCGCCATCGCCGTGCGGGCGCTGGGCAAGCGGGGCGAACCGCTGGTCCGGGGGATCGACCGGGTGGGCGAGGCCGTCTTCGGCATCGTCCGGCTGATCATGTACCTCGCGCCGCTGGGTGCCTTCGGCGCGATGGCCTACACCGTCGGGGCGTTCGGCACGGACACCCTGCTGAGCCTCGGCAAGGTCGTGGTGCTGTTCTGGTGCACCGGGGTCTTCTTCTCCGTCGTGGTCCTCGGGCTGGTCGCTTGGGTGTGCGGGGTCAACGTCTTCAAGCTCTACCGCTACTTCAAGGCGGAGCTGCTCATCACCCTGGGCACGGCGAACTACGAGGCCGTGATGCCGCAGCTGATGACGAAGCTCACCAACCTCGGCTGCCCCAAGCGGATCGTCGGCCTGGTCGTTCCCTCCGGATACGCCTTCAACGGCGACGGGGTCTGCCTCTACCTGGGCTTCGCCTCGCTCTACATCGCCCAGGCCTTCGACGTGAACCTCTCCCTCTGGGAGCAGATCGCCCTGTTGGCCGTGTTCATGGTGACCTCGAAGGGCAGCGCGGGCGTCGCCGGGGCAGGCTTCGTCATCCTGGCGGCCACCCTCTCGACGACCGCCGCGGTGCCGGTGGCCGGCATCATGCTGATCCTCGGCGTGGACCGCTTCATGTCCACCATGCGCGGCCTGGTCAGCCTCACCGGTCAGATCCTCGGCAGCATCGTCGTCAGCCGCTGGGAGGGCGTCTTCGACCGCGAGCGCGCCAACGCCCTGCTCTCGGGGGAGACCCCGCCCGTGGACCGGGCGGACGCCGACGCCCCGCGGGTGCCCGAGCCGCTGAGCTCCTGACCAGACCGCTCCGACCCGGCCCCGGCGCGAAGCCCTCCCAGACCCGGGACCCGCTCCCGCGAGGCCGCGACCAGGAGCTCTCCCCGGACCAGGACAGGTCCGCAACCCGAACCCGCGACACCCCCGAGAACAGTGAAGAGGACACCCATGGCCCGGCTCGACTACGTCGTCGACAACAGCGAGGTCGCCGAGCGGATACGGCAGCGCAGAGGCGGCCGGCTCACCCCGCTGGACGGCATGCTGCTGCACAGTCCGCCGATCGCGGACGGCTGGAACCAACTGCTCGGAGCCGTCCGCACCGCCACCACGGTGCCCGCCGGCATCCGCGAACTGGCCATCCTGAGGGTGGCCGAACTCAACGGCGCGGCCTACGAGTGGAACGCGCACGAGCCGGTGGCCCGCAAGGCGGGCATGACCGCCGAGCAGGTGGGTGCGCTGCGCCGCGGAGCTGACCGGTCCGCGCTCACCGCCGAGCAGCGGGCGGCGCTCGACTACACCGACGCCATGACATCGGAAGTGAGCGTTCCGCAGGGTGTCTTCGATCGCCTCGCCGAGCACTTCGACCCGCGTCAGATCGTCGAGCTGACGGCTACCGTCGGCACCTACAACCTGGTCTCCCGCTTCCTGGTGGCCTTGGAGGTGGGCGTCGGACAGCCGCCGGCGGCGGAGACGGGCGACCGGAGCGGAGCGGGCGCGTGAGCGCCGGCAGGCTGGCTGGGAAGACGGCCCTGATCACCGGCGCGGGCAGCGTCGGACCGGGTTGGGGGAACGGGCGCGCCGCAGCGGTGCTCTTCGCCCGTGAGGGGGCCGCCGTGTTCGCCATCGACCGGGACGCCGAAGCCCTCGAAACCACCGCTGCCATGGTCCGGGACGAGGGCGGCAAGGTGGGCACCGCGCTCTGCGACGTCACCGACGCCGCCTCGGTCGCCGCGGCGGTCACGGCCTGCGAGGAGTGGGGTGGAGGGTTGGACGTCCTGGTGAACAACGTCGGAGGGTCCCGGCCCGGCGGCCCCGTCGAACTCTCCGAAGCGGACTGGCGGGCGCAGCTGGACTTCAACCTCTCCAGCGTCTACCTCACCTGCCGGCAGGCCATCCCCGCCATGGTGCGGCGCGGCGGCGGGGCGATCGTCAACACCGCCTCCACCTCCGGGCTCCGCTGGACCGGTTCCGCCCAGGTGGGATACGCCTCGGCCAAGGCCGCGGTCATCCAGTTCTCCCGGGTGACCGCGGTGCAGTACGCGGCGGACGGGATCAGGGTCAACACCGTGGTGCCCGGCCAACTCCACACCCCGATGGTCGAGGCGCGGCTCGCCGGCCAGCGCACCGGCGGCGATGTGGAGGCGCTCCTCGCCCAGCGGCAGTCCAGGATCCCGCTCGGCTTCATGGGAGACGGCCGGGACACCGCCTACGCGGCGCTCTTCCTCGCCTCCGAGGAGGCGCGCTTCGTCACCGGCACCGAGATCGTGGTCGACGGAGGGATGACCGCCCGGTGCGACTGAGCCCCGCCGGCCGGGTGCCGAATCGTTTCCGCGCGGCGAGTACGGTCGCCGCAGCAGCCGTCCGGCTGCGCCCGGCCGGGACCGCCGTCCCGCCGCCCAGCAAATCCAGCGAGCTGGCCCTGCCAGCGAGAACGGAGTAACTCCCATGCCTTCGGAGAAGAAGCGGCTCGCGCCGGAGGAGATCACCTGCCCGGGTCCGGTCGAGGAGCCGCGCACCCCTCGCCTCCGCCTGCCCGCCCAGGCGTGTGACAGCCACTGTCATATCTTCGGCCCGATCGCCGACTTCCCGTACGCCCCCGAGCGGACCTTCACCCCGGTGGAGGTACCCGAGGCCCGGCTGCGTGCTCTCCACGACCAGATGGGCCTGGAACGGGCGGTCATCGTCCAGTCGGCCTGCCACGGCAGCGACCATTCGGCGCTGCTGGCGGCGCTGGCCGAGGGGGCCGGGCGCTACCGCGGTGTGGCGATCGTGACCCCGGCCACCGGGAGCCGGGAGGTCGAGCGGCTCCACGAGGCCGGTGTGCGCGGCGCCCGGCTGCACTTCACCCCCCACCTGGGCAGCGCTCCCTCGGAGGAGGACGTCCGGGCCGTGGTCGAGCTGGTGCGCCCCTACGGCTGGCACATCGCCCTGCACCTGGCCGGCGACGGCATCGCCGACTACGAGGAGATGGTGCGTTCGCTGCCGCTGCCGGTGGTCATCGACCACATGGCGCGGGTGGACCTCCGGCAGGGGCTGGACAGTGAGCCGGTACGGGCGCTCCAGCGACTGCTGGCCACCGGCGGGGTGTGGGTCAAGCTCAGCGGCTCCGACCGGCTGGCGCAGCACCCGCCGGCCATGGACGACTCGGCCCGGCTGGCCCGCCGGCTCGCCGAGCACGCCCCCGACCGGGTCGTGTGGGGCACCGACTTCCCGCACCCCAACACACACGGTTTCATGCCGGACGACGGTGATCTGGTGGACCTGCTGGAGCAGATCGCCCCTGACTCCGAGGCGCTCCGCCGGCTCCTGGTGGACAACCCCACGGAGTGCTTCGACTTTGCCTGAACACCCCGTGGCGGTGCGGGAGGCGGCCCGGTGACCGGCCGGGGCTCAGGGCGGCCCGGTGAAACGGAGTTCGGCGGAGATGGCGGCCGCGGTCTCCACCAGCCGCGGCACGCACTCGCTGCGCAGCTCGGCCATCGAGATCCGGGCCGCGTTCGCCGAGACGTTGATCGCGGCGAGCACCCGCCCGCCCCGGCCGCGAACCGGCGCGGCGGCCGACCGGACCCCTTCCTCGCGTTCTCCGTCGACCGTCGCGAAACCCTGGGCCCGGACCCTGGCCAGCTCCTCGGTCAGGGCCTGCGGGTCGGTGATGGTGTGCTCGGTGAGCCTGGGCAGTTCCGCCTTCTCCAGCAGCGCGGCCAACTGCTCCGGGGGCGCCGCGGCCAGCAGCACCCGGCCCATCGACGTCGCGTAGGCCGGCAGTCGGGAACCGACGCTGAGTGTGATCGACATGCTGCGGGCCGCCGGCACCCGGGCCACGTAGACGATCTCCTCCCCGTCCAACGTCGCCATCGAGCAGGACTCCCGCAACTCGTCGGCGAGCTCCCGCATATGGGGCTGCGCACTCTCCCAGTACGGCAGCGCGGACAGGTAGCCGAACCCGAACCGCAGCACCCGCGGGGTGAGCCGGAAGTCCCGGCCGTCGCTCTCGGCGAAACCGAGGCGTTCGAAGGTGAGCAGCAGTCGGCGTGCCGTCGCGCGGCTGAACCCCGTCGCCTCGGCGGCGGCGCTGATGGTGAGCTGCGGACGCTCGGCGGAGAACACCTGGAGCAGGCGGAAGGCCTTCTCCACCGAGTCGATGACGTCGGGATCCTGCCTCGACACCTTGCGCCTCCCCATCGGAACCGGCCGGTCGGCCGCCGTACCCGACGACGCTACCCCAGCTCCTGGAAAGGAAGGACGGATACATGAGCGAGCAACTGCTGTACGTGCTCTCGGAGCCCGGCGCCGTGCCGCTGGAGGAGTTCCACACCTGGTACGACCAGGACCACGGCCCGGCCCGGATGGGCGTGCCCGGTATCGAGGACGGGCGGCGCTACCGGGCGCTGGACGACCGCGCGCCGGGCTGGCTGGCCACCTACGAGCTGGCCCCGGGAGCGCTGAGCGGCCCCGAGTACCAGCGGGTGCGGCAGCGCAGCCGCTACGAGGCGGAGCTGGTGAGCCGACTGGCCACGCTGGACCGCCGGGTCTACGGACTCGTCGACGACCACGGCCGCCCGCCGACCGCTCCCGCGGTGCTGCTCTCGGTGGCGCTGAGCACGACGGACGAGGAGGCCCTCCACTCCTGGTACACCGAGGAGCACATCCCGCTGCTGCACTCCATCGAGGGGTGGTGGCGCACCCGCCGGTACCGCCTGCTGGAGGGGGCGGGGCCGAGCTTCCTGGCGCTGCACGAGATCGCCGACACCGGGCTGTTCGAGGACGAGACCTACCTGCGCGCGGTCAGCACCGAGCGCCGGGAGCGCGTCATGGCCTCGGTGACCGCTCGGGAACGCCGGGTCTTCGGCTTCCACCGCCGACTGCGGGCGCTCGTGGCCGAGGGGGCCGAGCGGTCCGGCGGCGACGACTGATCGCCGGGCGGAGGCGGGGCCTGGGACGTGTCGTCCGGATCTCCGCGGGAACTCTCCGGCGCCTCGCGGTCGAAGGCACAGATGCCGATCCTCGATATCCGCGGAGCTGCGAACGGCGCACCCTAAGGGTTGTCCCGTAATCCCTGGTGGGCGCACGACGACAGCTACGGCACCTCGCCGCGTTGTCGGAACATCCTGATACGCCCAGTATCGGGACGTCCCTCCGCCTTGCGATGCACCGCATCTGCCGTCGTGCGCTGATCCACCGGGGATTACGGGACAACCCTCAGGGCTCACGCAGTGCGGTGATCTCGCTGATCCGGACCGGGCGCCGTTCCCGCCGGGACAACTCACAGGCCTCGGCCACCTCCAGTGCGTGCAGCGCCTCGCGGCCGTCGCACGGGTTGGCCGCCGCGCCCCGCGCCACCTGGAGGAAGGTCTCCAACTGGGCCCGGTAGGCCGGGGCGAACCGCTCCAGGAAACCGGGCCAGGGGGCCTCCGGGGCGGTGGGTCCCGTGGGCTCCAGCGAGGTCAGGGGCGTCCGGGCGTCCAGGCCCACGGAGAGCTGGTCCAACTCCCCGGCCAACTCCATCCGCACGTCGTAACCGGCCCCGTTGCAGCGGGTGGAGGTGGCGGTGGCGAGGGTGCCGTCGTCCAGGGTCAGCAGCGCGGCGGCGGTGTCGACGTCGCCCGCTTCGCGGAACATGGCCGGGCCGGCGTCCGAACCCACCGCGTAGACCTCGACGACCTCCCGTCCGGTGACCCAGCGGAGGATGTCGAAGTCGTGCACCAGGCAGTCACGGTAGAGCCCCCCGGACAGCGGCAGGTAGGCGGCCGGCGGCGGCGCGGGGTCCGAGGTCACGGCGCGTACGGTGTGCAGCCGCCCGAGCCGGCCCGACCGGACCGCCTCACGGGCGGCCGTGTACCCGGCGTCGAAGCGGCGCATGAAGCCGAGTTGGAGCACGGTGCCGGAAGCCTCCACCTCCCGCAGCGCCGCGGTCGTGCCCGCCTGGTCCAGGGCGATCGGCTTCTCGCAGAAGGCCGGCAGCCCGGCGCGTGCGGCCATGCCGATCAACTCCGCGTGGGCTGCGGTGGCGGCCGCGATCACCACGGCGTCCAGCCCGGAATGGAAGGCGTCCGCCACCGAGGGAACGGCGGTGCCGCCGAACTGTTCCGCGGCCCGCGCGGCCTGTGCGGGGTCGGCGTCGGCCACGACGAGTGAGTCGACCGCCGGGTGTCCCGCCAGCACCGCTCCGTGGAAGGTGCCGATCCGTCCGCTGCCGATGAGTCCGATGCGCATGGGCCCAACCTGCTTGCTGGACGATCAGGTGTCAATGCTTTGTCCGGACAATCTGACCTCGCCGCTACCCGTCATCAGTTCAGGGGACTACGCTCACCCCGTGGCGAAGCGCGAGGGAGACCGGACCGGGGCGGCTCAGGCCCTTCAGCTCGGCGTGGACCGAGGCAGCCCGGTCCCGCTCTACTTCCAGCTGGCCCAGCAACTCGAAGCCGCGATCGAGCGCGGCGGGCTCGCCCCCGGCAGCCTACTGGGCAACGAGATCGAACTCGCCGGCCGGCTGGGGCTCTCCCGGCCCACGGTGCGGCAGGCCATCCAGTCCCTCGTGGACAAGGGCCTACTGGTCCGCCGTCGCGGAGTGGGCACCCAGGTGGTGCACAGCCAGGTCAAACGCCCCCTGGAACTGAGCAGCCTCTACGACGACCTGGAGGCGGCCGGCCAGCGCCCCACCACCCGGGTGCTGCGCAACACCACCGAGCCGGCGACCGCCGAGGTCGCCGCCGCGCTCGGGGTGGCCGAGGGCGCCGAGGTGGTCCTGATCGAAAGGCTCCGGCTGGCGCACGGCGAACCCATGGCCCACCTGCGCAACCACCTGCCCACCGGGCTCCTGGAGCTGGACACCCGCCGGCTGCAGGGCACCGGCCTGTACCGGCTGATGCGCGAGGCCGGGATCACCCTGCACAGCGCCCGGCAGTCGGTGGGCGCCCGCGCGGCGACCGCGGACGAGGGGGAGCGGCTCGGTGAGTCGCCCGGAGCCCCGCTGCTCACCATGGAGCGCACCACCTTCGACGACACCGGGCGCGCGGTCGAGTTCGGCTCGCACGTGTACCGCGCCTCCCGCTACGCCTTCGAGTTCCAACTCCTCGTCCGCCCCTGACCCCGCCGTCTGGTGCCGCACTACTCCCGACGCTGACGCACCGGCCACATCCGGTCGGTGGTGGCCGATACTTTGTTCGGCCGGATCCATGACCCGGCCGCAACGGGAAGCAGAACGAGAGAGGGACGTCACGTGGCAAGCGTTCGGATAGGAAGGCGCCTGGCGGGCGCGGTGCTGGCGACGGTGCTGGGCGCGGCCCTGGCGGGGTGCAGCAGCAGCGGCGGGAAGGAGGCCGAGGAGGGCTCCAAGAGCGGGGCGGGCGGCAAGGGCGGCGCCGTGGACACCCCGCGGTGGACCTTCGCCATGGTGACGCACTCCGGTGACGGGGACACCTTCTGGGACATCGTCCAGCGCGGTGCGGAGCAGGCCGCCGCCAAGGACAACGTCAAGTTCCTCTACGCCCACCACGCCGAGGGCCAGGAGCAGGCACAGCTCACCCAGTCCATGATCGACCAGAAGGTCGACGGCCTGATCGTCAGCCTCGCCAAACCGTCCGCGATGAAGGACGTCGTCACCAAGGCCGTCAAGGCCGGCATCCCCGTCATCACCATCAACTCCGGATCGGCGGAGTCCGAGGAGTTCGGCGCCCTCACCCACATCGGACAGGACGAGACCATCGCCGGCGAGGCCGTCGGCGAGGAACTCAACGAACGCGGACTGAAGAAGGGCGTCTGCGTCCTCCACGAGCAGGGCAACGTCGGCTTGGAACAGCGCTGCGACGGGGCCCGCAAGACCTTCGACGGCAAGCTGGAGAACCTCTACGTGCAAGGCACCAACATGCCCGCCGTGCAGTCCTCCATCGAGGCCAAGCTGCAGTCCGACAAGAGCCTGGACGCCGTCGTCACGCTCGGCGCGCCCTTCGCGGCCACCGCCGTCAAGGCTAAGGAGAGTGCCGGCAGCGACGTCGAGATCGACACCTTCGACCTCAACGCCACCGTCGCCAAGTCCCTCTCCAAGGGCGACCTCGGCTTCGCCGTCGACCAGCAGCCGTACCTCCAGGGCTACGAGGCGGTCGACCTGCTCTGGCTCCAGCTGTACAACGCCCACGCGCTCGGCGGCGGCAAGCCCGTACTGACCGGTCCGCAGGTCGTGACCAGGGAGGACGCCGGGGCCCTGGCTGAGTACGCCGATCGGGGCACCCGATGACCGCGGCCACGGCCGTCGGGGACGAACGCCTCGTCCGCACCTCGCTCGCTCGCCGGCTGCTGGGGCGGCCGGAACTGGGCGCGGTGGTCGGCGCGGCGGCGGTGTTCGTCTTCTTCTCACTCGTCGCCGACAGCTTCCTGAGCGCGCCCAGCCTCACCACCGTGCTGTACGCCTCCTCGATCTTCGGCATCATGGCGGCGCCGGTCGGACTGCTGATGATCGGCGGCGAGTTCGACCTCTCGGCCGGTGTGATGGTCACCTCCTCGGCGCTGATCTCCTCGATGTTCAGCTACCAGATGACGGCGAACGTCTGGGCCGGGGTCGCAGTCTCCCTGGTGGTGACGCTCGGCATCGGGGTGTTCAACGGAGTCCTGCTCACCCGCACCGGACTGCCGAGCTTCATCATCACGCTCGGTACCTTCCTGATGCTCACCGGGCTCAACCTCGGCTTCACCAAGCTGATCAGCGGCAAGGTGTCCACCAAGTCGATCGGCGACATGGACGGCTTCGCCTCCGCCCGCGCCCTGTTCGCCTCCCGGATTCCGCTGGGTGGGGTCAGCGTGCAGATCACCGTGGTCTGGTGGGTCCTGCTGGTGGGGGTGGCCACCTGGGTCCTGCTGCGCACCCGCGCCGGCAACTGGATCTTCGCGGTCGGCGGCGGAGCGGAGGCGGCCCGCGCGGTGGGCGTGCCCGTCAAGCGGACCAAGATCGGGCTCTACATGGCGGTGGCCTTCTCCGCCTGGCTCTCCGGACAGCACCTCCTCTTCAACTACGAGGTGGTCCAGTCCGGGGAGGGGGTGGGCAACGAACTGCTCTACATCATCGCCGCCGTGATCGGCGGTTGTCTGATGACCGGCGGCTACGGCTCGGCGATCGGCACCGCCGTGGGCGCCTTCATCTTCGGCATGACCAACAAGGGCATCGTCTACGCCCAGTGGAACCCCGACTGGTTCAAGTTCTTCCTCGGCGGGATGCTGCTGCTGGCGACGCTCCTGAACGCATGGGTACGCAAGCGGGCGGAGGCGACGAGATGAGCGCCCTCATCGAGCTGACCGGGGTCAGCAAGTACTACGGCAACATCAGGGCTCTCGAAGGGGTGGACCTGGCGGTCGACGCCGGTGCGATCACCTGTGTCCTGGGGGACAACGGCGCCGGCAAGTCCACCCTCATCAAGATCGTCGCCGGGCTCCACCAGCACGACGGCGGCACCTTCGCCCTCGAAGGCCGGGAGCGGAGGTTCGGCTCTCCCCGGGAGGCCCTCGACGCCGGCATCGCCACCGTCTACCAGGACCTCGCCGTCGTCCCGCTGATGCCGGTCTGGCGGAACTTCTTCCTCGGCTCGGAGCCGTGCAAGGGGATCGGGCCGTTCAAACGGCTCGACGTGGCCCGGATGCGGGAGACCACCCGCACCGAACTGCTGCGCATGGGGATCGACCTGCGGGACGTCGACCAGCCCATCGGCACGCTCTCCGGCGGGGAACGGCAGTGCGTGGCGATCGCCCGGGCGGTCTACTTCGGCGCCAAGGTGCTCGTCCTGGACGAACCCACCGCGGCCCTCGGGGTGAAGCAGTCCGGCGTCGTCCTGAAGTACGTCGCCGCGGCCCGCGACGCCGGCCTGGGCGTCGTCCTGATCACCCACAACCCGCACCACGCCCATCTGGTGGGCGACCGCTTCGTCCTGCTCAAACGCGGGACGATGGCCGGCAGCTACGACCGCTCCGAGATCACCCTGGACGAGCTGACCCGCCAGATGGCCGGCGGCTCGGAGCTGGAGGAACTCAGCCACGAACTGGAGCGGGCGCCGGTGCCCGAACACCTCCGTCCGCCGGGCGGCGGGACGGCCCCCGATCCGGCGCCCGCGGAGCGGGAGGAGCCGGCCGGGGAGGGCGCGGCGCAGTGAAAGTGCACCGGTGGGGCCGGTCGCGGCCGGCCCCACCGCCGTGCGTCACGGCGCCCCGGTGAGGCAGAATCGCCTGACAGCCGGAGAACCGGACCACTCACCCCCGAGACGACCATGCGAGCCCGATGAGCACCTACCGCGAGCTGACCCACCGGGGACCGGCCCGAGCCACCGTTCTACGCACCGTGGGCACGCGAGAGCGCAGATCGCACCTGAGCGCGCCCCGCGTCCCCACCGTCGGTGTCGACATCGGAGGCACCAAGGTCGCCGCCGGGGTGGTCGACGCCGACGGCCACATCCTGGAGAAGGCCCGGGCGGAGACGCCCGACAAGTCGAAGAGCCCCAAGGTCGTCGAGGACACCATCGTCGAGCTGGTGCTGGACCTCTCCGACCGGCACGATGTGCACGCGGTGGGCATCGGCGCGGCCGGCTGGGTCGACGCCGAGCGGTCCTGTGTGCTCTTCGCCCCCCACCTGTCCTGGCGCAACGAGCCGCTCCGGGACGCGCTCACCGCCCGCCTCGCCGTGCCGGTGATGGTCGACAACGACGCGAACAGCGCCGCCTGGGGGGAGTGGCGCTTCGGCGCCGGTCGTGGCGAGGACCATATCACCATGATCACTCTGGGTACCGGCATCGGCGGCGCGATCCTGGAGGAAGGCCAGGTCAAGCGTGGCCGGTACGGGGTCGCCGGCGAGTTCGGCCATATGCAGGTGGTTCCCGGTGGGCACCGCTGCCCGTGCGGGAACCGCGGCTGCTGGGAGCAGTACAGCTCCGGCAACGCGCTGGTCCGCGAGGCGCGCGAGCTCGCCGCGGCGGACTCCCCGGTCGCCCACAACATCAACGACCGGGTCGGGGGCAACATCTCCGAGATCACCGGCCCGCTCATCACCGAGCTGGCCCGTGAGGGCGACGCGATGTGCGTCGAGCTGCTCGAGGACATCGGCCAGTGGCTCGGCGTGGGCATCGCCAACCTGGCCGCCGCCCTGGACCCGTCCTGCTTCGTCATCGGCGGCGGTGTCAGCGCCGCCGACGACCTGCTGATCCGCCCGGCCCGGGAGGCGTACCGCCGGCACCTCACCGGACGGGGCTACCGGCCCGAGGCCAGGATCGTCCGGGCCCAGCTCGGCAACGACGCGGGGCTGGTCGGCGCCGCCGACCTGGCCCGGCTGGTCGCCCGCCGCTTCCGGCGGGCCAACCGCCGCCGGGTCGAGCGTTACGCACGGTACGAGCGCTACGCACAGGCGGTGCGTGGAGGGCGGGGCGCATGACCACCGGAGAACAGCGGCCGCAGGAGCGCCCGCCGGGCCCCAGCGTCCGCCGGCGCTGGTTCACCCTGCTGATCGTCGTCCTGCTCATCGGCATCCCGGCGGGGTACATCGTGCTCTCCGGCGCCCAGAGCCGGCAGAGCGGCCGGGAGAAGCAGGCCAGGGCGGCCGCCACGGGTCTCACCGACGGCTGGCCCTCGCAGGTCGCCCGGCGGATCTACGACGTGCCCATCGAGCACTACTCCGCCGACGTGGCCTTCTATGAGACGAACAGTTGGAAGACGAGCAAGATGTACGTCCAGTTCGTCACCTCGGAGGACGGCCTGAACCGCTTCCTGCGCAACATCGGGACCGACCGCGAGGCGCTCACCGAGGGGAAGGTCACGATCAGCGAGCAGGAGGCCGCGACCGTCGACTGGGGCTTGGGCCCCGGTCGGCCGTCCGCCTCCAGCCGGGCGGCCTCCCCGGCCCCCACCACCGCCGCCGACTGGGCGGGGACCACCGTCACCCAGCCCAGACCCGAACCGGAACTGGATGTGACCGTGGACCTCAGCAACCGGGCCCATCCGATGATCTACGTGGTCTCCACCATCGTCCCCTGATCGGCCGCTCCGGCCGATCACCCAGCCGCAGGCACCGGACACCGGGTGCCGGAACCGCTATGGAGTGAGAACGCTGTCCATGTCCTCTTCCCCCTCGTCGTCCTCCGCCCCGGAACCCGGCGCCGCCCCGACCGGCCCCGGGCAGCGGCCCGCCGACCGGCCGGACCCGTACGGCCCCGGCATGGAGGTGCGCCGCGCGGTCCTGGGCGACGACCACGTGGACCGGGCCTCCGCCTCGATCGACGACTTCACCGCCGAATTCCAGGAGTTCATCACCCGATACGCCTGGGGTGAGGTGTGGACCCGGCCGGCCATCGACCGCCGCACCCGCAGCGTCGTCACGCTCACCGCACTGGTCGGCGGCGGGCACCTGGACGAACTCGCCTTCCACACCCGGGCCGCGCTGCGCAATGGTCTGACCCCGGTCGAGATCAAGGAGGTCCTGCTGCAGACGGCGATCTACTGCGGGGTGCCGGCCGCGAACTCCGCCTTCAAGGTGGCGCAGCAGGTGATTCGGGAGGAGACCGGGCCGCAGGAGTAGCAGGATGGTCCCCGGAGGCACACCGACCGCGGGACCCCCCCGCACTGGAGGACCGAGCAGTGCAGTTGATCAAAAAGGGCCATGCCTGCATCCGGCTCGAGAAGGACGACCGGACGCTGGTGATCGATCCGGGCGGGTTCAGCGAGGCCGACGCGGCGGTCGGGGCGGACGCGGTGCTCGTCACCCACGAGCACCCCGACCACTTCGACGAGCCCCGCCTCCGGGCCGCCATGGAGGCGAGCCCGGAGGCCAGGATCTGGGCGCCGCGAAGCGTCGCCGGCCAACTCTCGGCCGCCTTTCCGGGCCGGGTGGAGGCGGTGGGCCACGGCGACACCTTCACCGCCGCCGGTTTCGAGGTGGAGGTGCACGGCGAACTGCACGCCGTGATCCACCCGGACATCCCACGGATCACCAACGTCGGCTACCTGCTCGACGGTGCCGTCTTCCACCCCGGGGACGCCTTCACCGTGCCCGGTCGCCCGGTCGAGACGCTGATGCTGCCGGTGCACGCGCCCTGGAGCAAGGTGTCGGAGGTCATCGACTACCTGCGGGAGGTCGCGCCCACCCGCGCCATCGACGTCCACGACGCGCTGCTCTCGGAGACCGGCCGCCCGGTCTACGACCGGCTCCTCGGTCCGCAGGGACCCGGGGTGGCGGGTGCCGAGCACGGCAGGATGGCGGTGGGGGAGTCGACCCTGTTGTGACCGCCCGGACGGCCCTGACCGGGGCTGTCCGAGCGGCCGGGTAGATTCGGCTTCATGCGCATCGCCACCTGGAACGTCAACTCGATCACCGCCCGGCTGCCCCGGCTGCTCGCCTGGCTGGAGAGCAGCGGCACCGACGTGGTCTGTATACAGGAGACCAAGTGCGGGGAGGCCCAGTTCCCCTTCGAACCGCTGCGGGAACTCGGCTACGAGGCGGCGGTCAACGCCTCGGGGCGGTGGAACGGCGTCGCCGTGGTCTCCCGGGTCGGGCTGGCCGACCTCACCGTGGGCCTGCCCGGGGCCCCCGAGTACGAGGGGGTGGTCGAGCCCCGCGCCATAGCGGCCACCTGCGGGCCGGTCCGTCTCTGGTCGGTCTACGTGCCCAACGGCCGGGAGGTCGGCCACGCCCACTACGGCTACAAGCTGCGCTGGCTGGAGGCGCTGCGCGAGGCCGCGGCCGGAGACGCCGCGGGCCCCCGGCCGTTCGCCGTCCTCGGCGACTTCAACGTCGCCCCCACCGACGCGGACGTCTACGACCCGGCGGTCTTCACCGAGTCCACCCATGTGACCGGCGCCGAGCGGGAGGCGCTGGCGGCGCTCCGGCACACCGGGCTCTCCGACGTCGTGCCCCGCCCGCTGAAGTACGACCACCCCTACACCTACTGGGACTACCGGCAGCTCTGCTTCCCGAAGAACCGCGGTATGCGCATCGACCTCGTCTACGGCAACGCCCCCTTCGCCGCAGCCGTCCGGGACTCCTACGTCGACCGGGAGGAGCGGAAGGGCAAAGGCGCCTCCGACCACGCCCCGGTCGTGGTGGACCTGGACCTCTGACCTGACCTGGACCTCTGACCGGCGCCGCGGTACGGGCGGCCGGGCGCGGGAGTCCCCGGCACCCGGCCGTACGGTTCACCGGCGCGGCACCAGGAGGCGCAGATCGATCGATTCGGCGAGCGCCCGGAGACCCTCGTCGCCCGGATGGAGATGGTCGCCGCTGTCGTAGCGCGGCAGCATCCGCGTCGGCCGGTCGGGGTCCCGGAGGACGGCGTCGAAGTCCACCACCGCGTCGAAGACGCCGCCCTCGCCGGCGTGCTGCCGGAGGAAGGCGTTGACGGCGGCGCGTCCGGCGTCCACCTCGGCGGTGCAGTCCGCGTACCCCTCGCAGGGGACGATCGTGGCGGCCACCACCCGCAGCCCCCGGGCGTGTGACCGGTCCGCGATCGACCGCAGCCCGGCGGTGACCGATTCGGCCGAGGTACCCCAGCGCAGGTCGTTGATCCCCTGGAAGACCACGACCGTGCGGACCCCGGTCTGCGCCAACACATCCCGCTCCAGCCGGTGCTGAGCGCTCACCCCGCCGGTGTCACCGCTCACCCCGTCCCCGGGGTAGCGGTCGGCCACCACCTGGTTGGCGGAGATCCCCTGGTTCAGCACCCCGTAGCGGGGCACCTCCCGCTGCTGTTGGAGCCGCCGGGCCAGGACGTTCGGCCAGCGCCGGTTCCCGTCCACCGTCGACCCGTTCCCGTCGGTGATCGAATCTCCGAGCGCCACCACCGAGCCCGGCCCGCCACCGACATCGACACCGGTGAGGAGCGGATAGACCGTCAGGCTCTCCTCGAAGGCCGCCCCGTCACGGTCCGCGGTGCGGTCTCCGCTGCCCGCCGGGCTCAGGAAGGAGCGCTGCTGCGCCTGGCTGTGCACCGGGGCCGCCCGCACCGGGCCGGGCAGGTGGATGCTGACCAGGAGGTTCGTGTCCGCGGGAACCGGGAACTCCAGCGGGTCGCTGAACACCTGGCCGCCCGCCGGGAGCACCACCCCGGCCCGGCCGCCGAAGGTCAGCCCCGCCGGTTCGGCGGCGGCCGAAGCGCCGCCGCCCTGCACCGCCACCGAAGCGCCGCCGATCTCCACCGGTTCGGCGGCGAAGGTGTTGTCCAACCGGATCCGCACCCGCGGGCCCCCGCCGCTGGTGTGCACCACCAGCCGCGCCGTCTGGTCGGTCCAGGGGCCGACGGCCGGGTAACCGGACGTACTCGCCGACCAACTGCCGGTCCAGCCGGTGGCCGGCTCCCGCACCGCGACGGCGAAGACGTGCAGATCGGTCCACGGACCCGGATCCCTGGGGAGGACCACCGAGTCCACCACCCGGCCCGGATCGGCGGGCACGCTGACCACGTACAGCATCGCCCGTTCGGTCAACTGGCCGTCGGGGGTGTTGATGTGCGGCAGCCCCACGGCCTTGGTGGCCAGAGGACCGGTGCGCCAGTCGGGGGCGGTGAGCGTATAGGAGCTGTGGGACCCGTCCCGGTAGCGGATGAGCCCGCTTCCGGTCGCCGGTGCGGCATCCGGGGCGGCACCGCCGGCGGTGGTGCCGGCGACGAGGAAGGAGACCGCCTCGGCTCTGCCCCGCAGCCGCACCGCCTGACCGTCAGCACGTACGTTGTCCGGTTCTCCGGCGGCCCGGCGCGGCCACTCCAACCGTGCCCGGTCGATGGTGATCCGCTGGCCGGGGCCCCAGCCGGCCGCCGCCAGGTCCCGTGCGGAGAGCGAGCCGCCCGAGCCGTCGAAGTCGCCCTCGGCCGGTCGGGAGTCGGAGCTGACGGCCCTGTTGTCGAAGAGTTGGTGGAGGGGGGCGGGGGCGGGCGCCTCCGGCGGGGCCGCGGCGGCCACCGGGGGAGACGCCCCGGCGGTCAGCGCGAGGGCGACGGCGGACACCCAGAGTCTGATCTGCATGGCTGGTCCTTCCCAGCGGGCGAACCCGCTTCCCGGCGGACTGCGGGGTGTTGCCACGAGCACATTGACTCTCCCCGGGCTGAGGCCGCGGCATCCTCCGGTGGACCGGCCGATGAAGGCGCGGAGTACGGGAGAAGACGGTCCGAGGGGCGCTCCGCAACGGCCGGCCGGCGGCCGGTGCCTCCGCGCGCCTGTAGTGCTTCGACACGCCGGGGTGGGAACCTTAGTGGTATGAACATCCCCTTCCTGGACAACTGGCGCAAGCGTCATGGCGCTGCCACCGCTGGAGCGGAAGGCGACTCCCCAGCCGTGGCGGACCTCTCCGGGATGGCCTCGCTCCTGGCCGAGTGCGAGATGCTCCGCGCCCAGGCGGCGGCTGCCGGTATCGAACTCGACGACAGCCCTGGGTCGTTGGTGGCCCTGGACCAGATGCTCCCGCGCTGGCGGGACGATCCCGAGGAGTTACCTTGGCTGGGCAACGACGCCGGGTTCTACCTGGGCACGGTCATCGTCCAGACCGTGGGCGGTGCGAGTTGGCGACTGCGTGACCACGGGGCCCCGGTCGTGCACCTGGTCTGCGGACGCGAACTCGAGGTGGTGGAGGTCGGCCTCGGCTGGGCGACCAGCGGCGCGCCCCAACTCTCCCAGGTATACGCGGGCGTTCGGGAGGGCTGAGCCCGGAGCGGCTGCTCAGGCCCGTGACACCGCCCACGAGCCCGCCCGAGTGGCAACTCGGCGCCGTCCCGGGAGGTCTGGGACGGCCCTCGACCGGACACGGGCTGATCAGTGTTCGTTCTCCTCCGCAGGCGGTCCGTTGTCGCCGTGCCGAAGATTCCGCAGCAGCACCACCAGGGCGCCCGCTGCGACCAGCAGGGCGGCGGTGAGCAGGAGCATCCGGTCGGGAATCGCCGCGGCCGTCCGGGACAGCCACTGCTCGACCGCGAACTCGGAGTCCGCGCTCAGGGGGGACGGGATCGCCGACGCGCCGTCGAAGAGCAGGAACAGCGCGCCCAGAGCGATGAAGAGCAGGCCGCCGAACAGGGACGTGCTGTGGAAGGAGACGCGCCCCAGGGTGAGCTGACGGCCCCGCAGCCAACCGCGCCGTCCCAGGTCGAGGCGGTCCCAGAGCAGTGCCAGGAGGAAGAGGGGGAGGGCCATGCCCAGCGCGTAGACGGCCAGCAGGCTTCCGCCGTACCAGGGGCTGCCGCCGCCCAGGGCGGCGACGGTGAGGATGCCGCCGAGGATCGGTCCGGCGCAGAAGCCGGCGAGTCCGTAGACCGCTCCGAGGGCCAGCACGGAGGCGACCGAGCCCGGCCGCGGCCGGGCGGCGGCCTGCTGGAGTCGGCGGGAACCGAACCCGAGACCGAGGATCTGCGCCAGCCCGAGCACGATCATCGTCCAGCCCCCCAGCCCGACCAGAAGCTCCCGGTGACCGTTGAAGAACCGGCTGGCGACGGAGCCGGCCGCGCCCAGCGGTACCAGGGTGGCGCACAGGCCGACGTAGAACAGCCCGGTGTGCCTGAGCAGCCGGGTGGGGGTGGTGAAGGTGTAGGCGAAGAAGGCGGGCAGCAGCAGCGCGCTGCACGGGCTGAGCAGTGTGAGCAACCCGCCGAGGAGGGCCAGGAGGTAGCCGACGTCGTTCATCGGTGGGCCTTCTCAACGGCGTCCCTGAAGGTCTTGGTGGGCTGTGCGCCCAGGATCGGGGTGTCACCCACCAGGAACGCCGGGGTACTGGGGACGCCGAGGCCGTAGCCCTCCTCCTGGTCCCGGTCGACGGCCTGGTGCGCCTTATCACCGGCCATGTCCTCGCGGAAGCGCTTCAGATCGGGCACCTCCGCCTGCCGGGCGAACTCCACCAGGCGTTCTTCACTGAAGGCGCCGGAGTTCCGCTTACGGGGCTCGGCGGCGTAGAGGAGGTCGTGGAACTCCCAGAACCTCTTCTGCTGGCCCGCGGCCCACGCCGCGCGGGCGGCCTGCTCGGACTCGGCGCCGAAGATGGGGAAGTTCCGCCACTCGATCCGCAGTTTGCCCTGCTCGACGTAGTCGCGGACCAGTTCCGGCTGGGTCTTCTGAGCGAACTGACCGCAGAACGGGCACTGGAAGTCGGCGTACTCGATCAGTACCACCGGAGCGTCGGCGCGGCCGATGGCGAACGGGTCGTTCGCCTCCCGCCGGGCCAGATCGGCGTAGTCGCCCTCCGGATCCGGGGAACCGTCGGTCGAAGTGGAACGGGGGGTCGAGGATGCCTTCTCCTCCTGGTCGCCGCCGCCGGTCAGGGCCAGTACGGCCGCCAGTACGGCCGCGGCCAGGACGGCTGCGGCGAGGATGATCCGCCGACGGCGGACAGATGCGGAAATGACGGGCACGGCTGTCTCCTGCGAGGTGTGGAAAGAGTGTGGTGAGAGGTCCGACCGGCGGTCAGACGGACGCCGGCGCGGGGCAGACCTCGGCGGTGGCGAGCCTGCGGAGCGCGGCCTCGGCGAGCAGCGCCACCGCGGCCACCGCTACGAGCGGTTGCAGGGGGGCCCAGTAGCTGAGTGCGCCCGAGGTGCCGAGGAACAGCAGGACCAGCTTGTTGCACACCGGGCAGCCCACGGCGAAGAAGGAGAGGACGCCGCCGATCGGCCCGAGCCGACCGGGGGCGGGCGGCGCCACCGGGTCGCCGGGGAGTCGCAGGTAGCTGGCGACGACGAGCCCGGAGAGCACGGCGGTCACCGCCAGCGTGGGGTAGTTCCACCACTGCACGGGGACCGAGCGGGAGAACAGCGGATTGGGGACCACCGCGGTCGGCACACCGACCAGCAGCGCGGTGGCGGAGGCCGTCAGCGCGGTGAACGCCCAGCGGCGTCGAGGCCAGGCGGCCAAGGTGCGGGCGGCCTGCCGGGGTGAGCGGGAAGAGGACATGGGAAGGACTCCGTTCTGCGGAACTGTCGGGGCCTGGCTGCCGGCCAGGTCCTAGACACGCAGTACGGAGAGGCTTTCGAGGGTGGGCGCGGCAGGCGGTGCCGGTCCACCGCGACCGGGCGCCGCGGCGGGCCGCTCCGCCGCGGGACTGCCGACGGCGACGGCGGCGGCGGGGGAGGGGCCGACCGGTTCGGGGCGGTGATCGAGCGAACGCGTGGCCCCGGCGCCGCTGAACTTCTTGCCGGAGCAGCGGGGCGCGGTGAGCCTCTCGCCGTCGCCCGCCGGGTCTTCGTCGCCCGAGGGGCCGACGGTGTCGGCCACCGGCCGGCTGGAGGACGGGACCGATCCCTGAGCCACCTCGGCGCTCCGCGGCGGCGGAGCGGCGGAAGCGGCCGCCGGAGCGTCGGCAACGAGGCAGTTCACCCCGGCCAGCGGAAGCAGCACCGCCAGAAGCAGGAAGAGGGCGGCGTTCGCGGTACGCGAAGAGCTGACGGTCACCAACGCCCAGACCTCCCTCGCGCTCAGCGCAGACGCACCTGCTGCACTCTCACCCTAACCGCTCGCTCCACAGCGCCGTGGCCGACCGGCCCGGGCAGCCGCGACAGCGGGATGGCCTGGCCCCGCCGCCGGGGTCACCCCGCCGTCGCGGGTGCGGGGCTCGTGGCCGCGCGGGTGATGTCCGTGACGAGTTCGGCGACGTCCGGACCGTAGGAGTCGGAGTTGATGACCTTCAGCAGGAGGCAGAAGCTCCCCTCGCCGTACTTGCGGTAGAGCCGGGGATGGTTCCGTGTCAGGTAGCGCACGGCGGCCTGGTTGGCGATCGCGTTCTGGCCACTGGCGAGGAAGACGGGACGGGCCTCCTGACCCGCGGTGAGCCGGGCGACGATGACGTATTCGGTCTTGCCCGGTTCCGACCGGTAGGTCTCACCACCGACCTCGAACGCCCCTTGGTCCGGGCCGCGCTCCTGGTCGGTGTTGACCCTGATGCCCGGGAGCAGCGCCTCCAGATGGGCCGCCATCCGCTGGTTCGACACCGGGCCGCCTATGCAGAACTCGGTCCGGTCGCCGAAACCCTGCTGCGCCGCGTCGTGGAGCACGATCCGCGCCTTGGCCTCGCAGTCCTTGATCAGGGCGGAGAGCTCCAGCAAGGCGAACACGTCACGGCGCGCCACCGACCAGTAGGTGGTCCCGGCCGCCTGGTTGATCACCAGCATGCACTCGGAGTTGGCCGGGAGTCCGAAGAAGCGTTGCTTTCGGCGGAGCGTGCGGCGCCAGAGGTACGTACGGGCGAACCAACCGACGGCCGCGCTGATACCGGCCGCGATCACACCGAGGACGAGGTTGCGCAGATCGTCGTTCATGGGCCCGGATGCTATCGGCGCGGCCACTTGCGGACGAGATGACGAACGCCGGTTACGACGGCTCCGCGCCGCCGTTAGGCTGCGCTTCCACTGATCCCCCCACAGGAGGTACGCATGCACCGCCCTGTCCTACGAAACGCGCCACTGCTGGCCGCCGGCGCGGCCGTGCTGGCGGTGACCGCCGCGGCGGCGCCGGCGGCCGACTCCGTCCCGCACGCCCGGCAGGCCAAGTCGCCGGTGGCGGTCGGCTACGGCGGCGCGGTCGCCAGCGTGGACGCGGACGCCTCGGCCGCCGGCATCGAGATCCTCCGGCGCGGTGGAAACGCGGTGGACGCCGCGGTGGCGACGGCCGCCGCTCTCGGGGTCACCGAGCCGTACTCGGCGGGCATCGGCGGTGGCGGCTACTTCGTCTACTACGACGCCAAGAGCGGCAAGGTGCACACCGTCGACGGACGGGAGACCGCACCGGGCAGCGCGGACGAGACGCTCTTCCTGGAGGACGGCGAGCCGATCGCCTTCGATGAGGCGGTCACCAGCGGGCTCTCGGTGGGGACTCCGGGAACGGCCGCCACCTGGGACGCCGCGCTCGACGCCTGGGGAAGCAAGTCCCTGGCGCAGAACCTGAAGCCCGCCGAGCGGCTGGCACGGGACGGTTTCACGGTCGACGAGACCTTCCGGCAGCAGACGGCCGACAACGAGGAGCGCTTCCGGAACTTCCCCGCCACCGTCGACCTCTTCCTCCCGGGCGGGGAACTGCCCGTGGTCGGCTCCACCTTCAAGAACCCCGACCTGGCCCGCACCTACGCCGAACTCGGCAAGAAGGGCACCGGCCTGTTCTACCGCGGCGCACTCGGCCGCGAAGTGGTCGACACCGTGCGGCAGCCGCCGGTCGGCCCGGACCAGGAGCACCAGGTGCGGCCGGGTGACATGACCACCGGCGACCTGCGCGGCTACCGGACCAAGCGGCAGGCTCCGAGCCACACCGACTACCGCGGCCTGGACGTCTACGGCATGGCCCCGTCGTCCTCCGGCGGCACCACGGTGGCGGAGATCCTCAACATCCTCGAACGCTCCGATGTGTCGTCGCTGAGCGAGGAGCAGTACCTGCACCGGTTCGTCGAGGCGAGCCGGATCAGCTTCGCCGACCGGGGCCGCTGGGTCGGCGACCCGGCCTTCGAGGACGTGCCGACCAAGGCACTCACCTCGCAGCGGTTCGCTGACGCCCGGGGCTGCCTCATCAAGGAGGACGCGGTGCTGGAGAGCCCGGTGGCGCCGGGCGACCCGCACCGGCCGCGGGCCTGCGGGACCGGTGGCCCGGCGGTGGCGACCACCTACGAGGGCCGGGACACCACCCACCTCACCACCGCCGACAAGTGGGGGAACGTCGTCGCCTACACCCTCACCATCGAGCAGACCGGCGGCAGCGGCATCACGGTCCCGGGCCGGGGCTTCCTGCTCAACAACGAGCTGACCGACTTCTCCTTCACCCCGGTCGACCCGGAGGCCCCGGACCCGAACCTGCCGGGCCCGGGCAAGCGGCCCCGCTCCTCGATGTCGCCGACGATCGTCCTCCGGGACGGAGAGCCGCTGCTGGCCGTGGGCTCACCGGGCGGGGCGACGATCATCACCACCGTCGCGCAGACCCTCACCAACCACCTGGACCGCGGTATGCCGCTGGTGGACGCGATCGCGGCGCCGCGCGCCAGCCAGCGGAACGCGGCCAAGACCGACATCGAGCCCGGACTGTGGAATTCCCCGGTCCGGGAAGGCCTGGAGGGCTTGGGCCACGAGTTCGGGCAGTCCTCGGAGATCGGTGCCGCCACGGGAGTGCAGCGGATGCCGGACGGACGCTGGCTCGCCGCGGCGGAGACCGAGCGCCGGGGCGGTGGATCGGCGATGGTCGTGCGCCCGCACGGTCGCCCCTGACCGCTGAGTGAGCAGGCGAGGGCCGCTCCCGGGAAGACTCCCCGGGAGCGGCCCTCGCCTGCTTCCCGTCCGCGGGGGCCAAGGCCGGACGGCCGTCACCGATCCCCGGCGTCCGGAGCGGGCAGCGCGTCGCTGAGCACCTGGGTCAGGGCTGAGGCACCGCCGTCGACGACGTGCGTGCCGCCGGTCATCCAGGAGGACGCGTCCGAAGCCAGCAGCAGGGCGAGCCCGGTGACGTCCGCCGGTCGGCCCCAACGCCGCATCGGGACGGAGTCCTCCCAGGCGGCCACGCTGGCCGCGGGCCGGGGTCCGGTGCCGCCGATGTTGGTGACCACCGGCCCGGGCGCCAGCGCGTTGACGCGGACACCGAACCGGGCGAGCTCCAGAGCAGCCTGGCGGACCAGGCCGACGACCGCGGCCTTCGAGACGACGTACGGATAGCTGACCCGGGGCTCCGCCCGCAGGCCGGCCGTGGAGGCGGTGGCGACGATGCTGCCCGACCGCTGCTCCTTCATGACCCGCGCGCACTGCTGCAGACAGTGGAAGAGCCCGTCGAGGTTGACGTCCATGACCCGGCGCCACGAGGAGAACGGAAGTTCGTCGATCGCGCCGCCGGGCTGGAGCGGTGCGGGAACACCGTTGAGGCCCGCGTTGAGGAACGCGACGTCGAGCCGGCCCGAGGCCGCGACCACGCCCTCCACCAGACCGCGGACCGCCTCCGGGTCGGTCACGTCGCACCGGTGCGGGACGGCCGTCCCGGAACCGGCCCCGGCCAGCTGCTCGGCCGCGGTGTGGACCGCTTCCGAGGCGTCCGCGAGATGGACGACAGCGCCCTCCCGCACGCAGGCACGGGCGATCTCGTTGCCGATCCCACTCGCAGCCCCGGTCACCAGGACCACCCGTCCGTCGATGCGCAGCGTCTCCACGTCCTCAGTCCTCCCGTCGTATCAGTACTGTGCCGGCGGTGCCGTCCACCTCCACCAGGTCCCCGGTGCGGATCGTCGCCGGGTCGGTCACCAGACCGGTCACGGCCGGGACCCGGAGGACGGCCAGCCCCAGGGCGAGCTTGCTGTTCATCCGGGTGAACACGATGGCCCGGGGCGCCGTGCCCTGGAGCTTGGCGAGATGGAACTGCCCGGACCAGCCTGACGACCCCTTCGCACCGGGGAGCAGGAGAACGGTCCCGGCGACGCTCCGCCCGTGTTGGGGGTGGCCGCTCTCGACGATTGTGCCGCTCCGGGGGTCGATCCCGCCCCAGCCCGACAGCGGAGCGGTGCACACCAGCGCCGGCCCGCTCGCCCGGCCGGGCACGACCCCCCGGCCACGCAGCAGTTCAGGCATCGGGCCACCGCCCGTCGAGGGCCGCGGTCACACAACTCCGCACACTGCCGAACCAGCCCTGTACGCCCATGATCGCGGGCAGGTAGTGCGCCTGTTTGGCGGAGTCGGTGGCGAACACCCGGGTGCCCGGCGGCAGGAACTGCGCGATCGCCGGGCAGGTGTCGGACAGCACCCGGCCGCCGGCCCGCTCGATCGCCGCGACGTAGCCGCTGCGTTCCGCGACCGTACGCAGCGCCCCCGGGGTGAAGACCCACAGGGCGGTGGAGTCCGCCAGGCGCCGGCCGTCGAGCAGCCGGGCCACCTCGCGGACCTGCTCCAGTGAGGCGTGCGGGCAGCCGATCATGACGAAGTCCACTTCGCGGTCGGTGGCCGTCCGGCACAGCGACGCCACCGTCTCGGCGCGGGCGGCGGCGTCGAAGACGGAGACTGAAGCGGCGTCCCGCCCGCCCAGTGCCTCCGCCACGCTCCGGGCCTCGGGGGTGACCCCCGGCAGGTGGTACATCTCGACGTCGCCCGAGGAGGCGGCCGCCGCACCGAACTGCTTGAGCCGTACCGGTGTCGGCGCGCCGGCCGGGTCCAGAAGCCCCGGACCGGTGAGCACCGGGACGGCGTCCTGGACCTGCTCTCCCACCCAGTAGCCGAGGATGTTCCAGTCCTCCGTGGTGACCACCGGGTGGCGGACCTCGACGAGGTGGGTGGCCCGGCGGTGCTCGTCAAGGTGGTAGCCGCAGTAGGGGGTGCGGCCGGTGAGCATGGACGCCGCCGAGGACTCGCGGCCCTCGGTGTTGGTGCGTGCGCCGAGCACCGAGTTGATGTAGACGACCGCGGAGGACTCCATCCACGCGCAGTGCTCACCGAACCGGGGGACGTTCCCCACCTGGTACGGAGTGCAGGTCGACAGCAGGTCCACGCCCTTCTCGGCGAGATAGCGCTCGCTCTCCTCCATCGCGTCGGCGTCCTCCCGGGTGATGCCCTGGATCTCCCAGCGGTCCCGGTCGCGGGGCCCGATGACCTGGGTGCAGCTGTGCGCCCGGAACGGCGGCACGTCCACGGTGGTGTCCAGGTCGAGCGAGTACCGGGAGAACAGCGCGGCCGGGTCGGTGGTGCCGAGGACCCGGCTGTGGCGGGGGCCGAAGAGGTTGGCGCCGCACACGTTGTCGGTGTCCACAAGCCGTTCGGCGCCCATCAACTCGCCGTATCGCACGAGCAGTTCGAGGGCCGCGGCGACAGCCGGCCCCTGCTCGCCGGCCAGCATGCGTTCGTCTTCCGGGGTCAGCAGCACGTCGGCCTCACAGCGTCAGACACGCTCCCTCTCCCTCCAGATGTGTACGCAGCCGCGCGACGGAGACGTCGGCGGTCGTCACGTCGTCCTCGATCGCGAGGTGGGCGGCGGTGCCGGCGGCCTGCCCCATGGCGAAGCACGGCCCCGCCACCCGGGCAGCGGACTGGCCGCCGTGGGTCATCGAGGCGCAGCGGCCGGCGACCAGCAGGTTCCCTGGGCCCTCGGCGGGGACGAGCATCCGGTAGGGCAGCTGGTTGTAGCCGACCGGGTCGTCGCCGTAGGGCCAGCGGATCTCGACGTCCCCGTCGACGTGCGCCTCCACGGGCCAGCCGTTGAGGCCGACGGAGTCCTCGAAACGGGCGCAGGAGCGGACGTCCTCCTCGGTCAGCACGTACCGGCCGAGGAGTCGGCGGGTCTCCCGGATGCCGATCTCCGGGCCGATGTCGACGATGTAGGAGGACTCGAAGCCGGGGAGGTTCTCCCGTATGAACCCGAACACCTCCTGGGCCTGCGCTCGGCCCTGCACCTCGCCGTGGGTGAGCTGCCAGACGTCGGTGCCGTCCACAGCGCTGCCGTCGGGGTTGCGCAGCTGGGTGGCGTTGGCCCGCCACTCGATGGAGTCGCGCTGCGGACGGACGATCGCCCCGCGACGGGGGAAACGGGGCCGGCCCGCGGCGACCGCCTCGTCCATCAGCCGGGGCAGGATCTTCCAGGCCGGTCCGGCGCGCTCGTCGTCCACGGCGTTGATGCGGAACATCGTGGACGGGTACAGCATGTCGCCCCGCGGATCGGCCTTCTCGTGCGCCGTGCCGGTCCAGGCGAGCAGATCGCCGTCGCCGGAGCAGTCGATGACCATCCGGGCGCGCAGCACACCGCGGCCGGACTTGGACTCGACGACCACTCCGTCCACCGTGGACTCGCCGGTGACCGCTCCGACCGCGAAGGCGTGGTAAAGCAACTCCGCGCCGGAGGAGAGCACATGGTCGTCGGCCGCGCTGCGGTAGGCGGGGATGTCGTACGCCTGCGCCTGGACCCGCTCCCCGAAGGAGAGGTGGGGGGCGCGCAGGCCGCCGAGCCGGTCGATGCGCTCCAGCAGTTCGGTGGCGTGGCCGCGCACGGTCAGCACGTGCTCGCCGTGGACGTTGGAGTACATGCCGCAGAAGGTGGAGAGGCCGCCCCCGGTGCCGGCGCCGCCGAGGTAGCCGCTCTTCTCCACCAGCAGGGTGCTCCGGCCGGCGCGGGCCGCGGCCGTGGCGGCGGCGAGTCCGGCCGGTCCGCCGCCGAGGACGACGACCTCCCACTCGCCCAGCACCGGGGTCTCGCGGGCGGGTTCGGTGACAAAGGCGTTCACGGAGCGGCCTCTCTGTTGGTTCCGGGGGCTTGGTCGGCGGTGGCCCAGTGCTCGGTGAGCAGGGCGTGCAACTGGTCGGGGACCTCCTGGGTCAGCAGGTGTCCCGCGCCGGGCAGGGAGATGCGGCGGGCGCCCGGCACACCGCCGGCGATGGCATCCGCGTGGTGGGCGGGGACGACCGCGTCGGCGAGGCCGTTGACGGCGAGTACCGGGCAGTGGACGGCGGCGAGCCGATCGCGCAGGTCGGTGCCGGCGATCGCCTCGCAGCAGGCGGCATAACCCTCCGGGTCGAGCCGCTCGACCCCCGAGACGGTCTCGGTGACCAGGGGGGTGGGGGCGGCGGCGACCTCGGGGGCGTACCAGCGGCCCAGCAGACCGGCGGTGGCGACCGACATGCCCTCTTCCCGGATGGCGGCGGCGCGCCGCCGCCAGAACTCCGGGTCGTCTGCGAAGACGGGGGAGTTGACGGTGACGAGACTGCGGACCCGGTCCGGGTGGTCGGCGGCCAGGGCGAGTCCGACGGTGCCGCCGAGGCTGACCCCGACGACATCGGCGGATTCGATACCGAGGGAGTCGAGCAGGGCCACGGCGTCGGCCACGAGGTCGGCCAGGCGGTACGGGCCCTCGGGCGCCGGAGAACCGCCGTGGCCGCGGTGGTCATAGCTGACGACGCGGTGCCCGTCGCGCAGGCGTTCCCGTTGGGGCAGCCACATCGCGGCGGTGGTCCCGAGAGAGGCGGAGAGCAGCACCGGGGCGCCGGTGCCCTCGTCGAAGTAGGCGGTCATGCGGCGGCTCCGGTGGCGCGACGGCCTGCTTTGGCGTCCTGGATGCCGCTGTGGACCCTGGTGCGCAGTTCCGCGAACTCGGGGGTCGAACGGCTGGTGACCTGGTCCCGGTCGGCGGGCAGGTCGATGCGGACGTCATCGAGGACGTGGGTGGGTGAGGCGGACAGGACGAGCACACGCTCGCCCAGGTAGACCGCTTCGTCGATGTCATGGGTGACGAAGAGCGTGGTGATGCCGAGGGACTGCCACAGGGAGCGCACCAGGTCCTCCAGGTCGGCGCGGGTCTGGGCGTCGACGGCGGCGAACGGCTCGTCCATGATCAGCACCTGCGGTTCGTAGGCGATGGCCCGGGCGATGGCGACGCGCTGCTGCATACCTCCGGACAGCTGCCAGGGGTAGGAGTGGCCGCTGTCGGCGAGGCCGACGGCGGCCAGGGACTCGCTGACCAACTGCTCCCGCCGCTCCTTGGACAGGCCCTTCTGCCGCAGCGGCAGATCGACGTTCTGCCGCACGGTCTTCCAGGGGAAGAGGCTGCGGCCGTACTCCTGGAACACCACGGCCATGCCGGGCGGTGGCCCGGTCACCGGGTTGCCGTCGACGCGGACCTCGCCCGCGGTGGGGGAGAGCAGCCCGGCGAGGCATTTCAGCAGGGTCGTCTTGCCGGCGCCGGACGGTCCGACGATGCAGGCGAACTCGCCGCGCGCGACGGAGAAAGTGATGTCGCCGATCGCCTCGACGCGGCGCCCCGCCGACTCGTACACCTTGTTGAGGCCCCTGACGGTGACCATGTCGGTCATCAGCCGTTCCTCCTCTGTGACTCGCGCAGGCCCAGGTACCAGACCAGGACCCGCTTCTCGACGATGGTGAACAGCGCGGACAGCACGAACCCGATGAGGCCGAGCAGGATGATGCCGCTCCACATCTGTGGGATCGCGAAGGTGCGCTGGAACTGCACGATGCTGAAGCCGAGTCCGTTGGTGGCGGCGAACATCTCGCCGATGACCATGAGGATCAGCCCGATGGACAGGGACTGCCGCAGCCCTGCCGCGATCTGCGGGGCTGCGCCGGGGAGCACCATGTGGCGCAGTCGGGCGGCCCCGCTGACGCGGTAGACGCGGCAGGTGTCGACCATGACCTCGTCCGCGGCGCGGACGCCCTCCACCGTGTTCAGCAGGACCGGCCACACACAGCCGGAGACGATGACCAGCATCTTGGATCCGTCGCCGATGCCCGCGAAGATCGCGATGACCGGGACGAGCACGGTGGGTGGTACGGCCCTGACGAACTCCAGCACCGGCTCTGCGCCGCGGCGCAGCGAGTCCGTGAGGCCGAGGGCGATGCCCAGGGCCACGCCGAGCACCGCGGAGACGGCGAACCCGGCGAGCAGCCGCACCATGCTGGGCACGACGTCGCTGGTGAACCGGGAGGACAGCCACAGTTGGCCGAACTGGTCGAGGATGTCCGACAGCGGGGGGAAGTAGTAGCTGGTGCTGCCGGCGCTGGAGAGCCACCAGAGCCCGATGAGGGCGGCGGGCAGGCCGAGGACGAGCAGGGAGCGTCGCAGCAGGCTCATCGGGCACCCTCCGATCGCCGGACGGAGGGGTGCCAGCCGAGCGCGGCACGCTCCGCGAACCGGAAAGCGATGTTGACCAGCGTTCCGAGTACGCCGGTGAGCAGGACGAAGGCGAACATCGGGGTGGTGGCCCCACTGCTCTGGGCCACCGAGATCAGCTGCCCGATGCCCGGGGTGCCGATGACGAGTTCGCCGGTGATGGCGAGCACGAGGGAGACCGAGGCGGCCAGCCGGATCCCGGTGAACACGAACGGCAGGGTGGTCGGCCAGACCACGTGGCGTACCCGGGCCCAGAGTCCGAAGCGGTAGGAGCGGGCGGTGTCGTACGCCACCGGGTCGACATCCTGGATGCCGTAGAGGACCTGCACGAGCACCTGCCAGAAGCCGGCGTACACGATGAGCACCACGCCGGACTGGAAGTCGGTGCCGAAGACCAGGATGACCGCCGGGATGAGCGCGACCGAGGGGATGGGCCGGAGGAACTCGACGGTGGACGAGGTGATGGCGCGCAGCAGCGGTACCAGTCCGATGACGAATCCGGCCGCGACCCCGGCGGCCACCGCCGCGGTGAGTCCGATGGCCCAGGTGCGGACCGTGCGGCCCAGCGCCTCCCACAGCGTGGTGTGGCCGGCCTGGTGGGCGAGTTCCGCCAGCACGGCGCTCAGCGGCGGCAGTGCGCCGTCCGCGACGAGTCCGGAGCGCGGGACGATCTCGGCGATCAGTACGGCGACCGCGATCCCGATGAACGGCGCGACACGGGGCCGGTTGGACCGCCCGCGCGGTGCCGCCCGGTCCGGCGGTGCCGCCTGGGGTGCTTTCATCGGCTTCCTCCGGAGGTCGGTCCGGACCTGACGGGACACTCACCGCGGGCCAGGACGGCGCCGCAGGCGGGGGAGGTGACGGTCCGGTCGTAGGCGGCCAGCCAGCCGGGGGTGCGGAGGGTCTCGGCGGTGGCGACCTCGCGGTCGGCCAGCGTCTCCGGGAGGACCTCCAGGTCCACGGTGCGGGCGTCGAGGTCGATGCTGATGATGTCGCCGTCCCTGACCCGGCCCAGCGGTCCGCCGGTGGCGGCCTCGGGGGAGACCTCGCCGACCACGATGCCCTTGTTGACCAGGCCGGACAGCTGTCCGTCGGTGACCACCGCGACCTTCTCGCCGAGTCCGGCGCCGTCGAGGGCGAACACGAACGCCGAGGCCATGGCCATGCCGGGGCCACCGTGCAGGCCCATGCCGCGGAGCACCACGACATCGCCCTCCCGCACCTCGCCGGCGGCGAGAGCTTCGACGGCGGCCTCCCGCGAGGTGTAGCAGCGGGCCGGGCCGCGGAAGTGGGTGGCGCGCTCCTCGTCGACGGGGAGCTTCACGATCGAGCCCTCCGCGGCCAGGGAGCCGCGCAGGATCACGATCGACGGCCGCCGGGAGAAGGGGTCGGTCAGCGGCCGGATGAACTCCGGGTCGGGAGCCGGCGTTTCGGCCACCAGCTCACCGAGGGGCCGGCCGGTGGCGCCGACGGTGTCGAGGTCGAGCAGCGGGGCCAGGGCCGCCAGGACGCCCCGGGTGCCGCCCGCGTCGTCCAACTGCTCGATGAGATGCGGACCGTTGGGGCGTACGGCGGTGATGACGGGGACCTTGTCGGCCAGTTCCTCGTAGAGCCTCCACACGTCCAGGTCGAGTCCGGCCTCGACGGCGATGGCCTGGAGGTGCTTGACGGAGTTGATCGAACCGCCGACCGCGAGCATCAGGGTCACGGCGTTGCGGACGGCGGCCGGGGTGAGCACCGAGCGGGCGGTCAGGCCCTCGTGGACCATCTCCACGATGCGGCGGCCGCCCGCCCGGACGGCGTCCCACATGGTGGTGCCGTTGGCCCGGGTCGGGGTGGTGCCGGGAAGTGTCATCCCGAGCCCCTCGGCGGCCATGTGCATGGTGTTGGCCGTGCCCATGCCGACGCACACCCCCGGGCCGCGGATGGCGCTCTCGGACATGGCGAGCAGGTCCTCGGCGGAGGTGCGGCCCAGCGCGGTGTGCCCGGCGTGGAGGAAGACGTCCTCGATGTCCGGGCCGCCGTCCTCGTACAGGGCGCTGCGCTGGTAGCCGCAGGCGACGAGCAGGGTGGGCACGTCGAGACGGCCGCCCGCCATGATGTGGGCGGGAGCGGTCTTGTCGCAGGAACTGAGGCAGATGATGCCGTCCAGCAGCGCGCCCTCGATGACCACCTCGATGTCGTTGACGATCAGGTCCCGGGTGGGCAGGACGTAGCGGCCGCCCGCGCCGGCGCTGGTGACGAAGTCGGACGGGGCGGCCGTCCGTATCTCGAAGGGCAGACCGCCCGCCTCCCGGACGGCCTCCTTGAGGACGGGCACGATGCCGTCGAGGTGGGCGAAGCAGGCCGCCAGGTCGGAGGAGGAGTTGACGATGGCGATCTTGGGCCGGGCCATCTCCTCGTCGGTGATGCCCAGCGACCGCCATTCCGCCCTCCGGACGGCCCAGCGGGAGGTGCCGGCCGGCAGGTCGCTGCGGAGCCTGGTCGCCATGTCAGCCGGCCGTCCCCGACCAGACGAGGTCGTTGTAGGAGATCGTGCGGTCGATCAGGCCGTACTGGGTGGCGGCCTTCACGAACGCCTCGACGGAGGTCCGCGGGATCTCGGGGGAGTAGGTCGGCAGGGTGACCTTCTGGACGATGTCGGGGTCGATCGTCATGAAGGAGGAGAGCTGCGCCCGGGTCTCGTCCGGGTGCCCGTCCGCGTAGGTCAGTGAGGCGTCGATGGCCTTCTTGAGCGCGGTGAACAGTTCGGGGTTCTTCTTCAGCTGGTCCTCGGAGGTGAAGTAGACCGAGGTGGTCAGGCTCTCCTTGGCCATCTCCAGGTAGGGCGAGGCGATGACCCGGGTGTCGGCCTGGGCCGCGATGGCGTCGAACGGCTCGGCGGTGACCATGGCGTCGATCTCGCCCTTCTTCAGCGCGGTGACCGCGTCGGGGAAGGGGAGTTCGACGAACTTGACCTTGTCGGGGTTGCCGCGGGCGGCGGTGACGGCCACCTCGCCGAGCATCTGGAGCAGGTTGTTCAGCGTGTTCACGCTGACCCTCTTGCCCTCGAGGTCGGCCGCCGTCCGGATCGGGCTGTCCTTGCGGACGCGGATCATCGTGACGTCCTTGCCGTCCGTACCGGTCGAGCTCGATCCGGCCGCGATGATCTTCAGGGGCAGGCCCTTGCTCCGGGCGGACAGCACGGAGACGACGTTGCTGAAGGCGAACTGGTACTGCCCGCTGACCACCGGCGGCACCAGCGCGGCGCCGCCCTGGGCGGTCTTGATGTCCAACTTGAGGCCGTTGTCGGAGAAGACGCCCTGCTGCTGCCCCAGGTAGAGCGCGGCGACGTCGATCACCGGTATGAACCCGGCCTTGACGGTCGTCGGCTTCTTCGACGACGGGGCGCCCGCCGAGGAGCTGCCGCTGCCGCAGGCGGTGAGGGAGAGGGCCAGCCCGGCCGCTCCGGCCAATGCCGTTCTTCTTCGCATAATCGGGAACTCCACCGTTCCTCCATACAAATGGGGACCCATACCAAGGGGTCCGACGTGCGTTGAACGGCACCATACAGTTCTGAACACCTGTGCGCTAGACGTACGCACGACTGTGCGCTATACGTACAGAGCGCTCCTGGTGAGCCCGGAGGGTTCCCGCGGGTGTGGGAAAGTGATTCGTCGAACCTGTTGGAACGGGAGATGAGGCATGGCACTGCTCGAAGAGGCGCCTGGGGATTCGGACTTCGTCCAGTCGCTGGCGCGCGGTCTTGAGGTGATCAAGGTGTTCGACGCCGAACACCCCTCCCGCTCGCTCAGCGACGTGGCCAAGGCCACCGGCCTCTCGCGGGCGGCGGTACGACGTTCGTTGCTGACCCTGCACCGGCTCGGCTACGTGCGGATCGAGGGCGCGCAGTTCGGCCTCACGCCCAAGACCCTGGAACTGGGCCACGCCTACCTGCGGGCGCTCTCCACGCCGCAGATCGCCGAGCCGCACCTGACGGACCTGATGCGTGACGTGAAGGAGACGACCGCTCTGTCGGTACTCGACGGCGACTACGTGGTGCACGTCGCGCGCGTCCCCGTCGGCGGGATGGTCACCGTGTCCATCCCCGTCGGGTCCCGATTCCCCGCCTACGCCACGGCGATGGGCCGGGTGCTGCTGGCGGGGCTGGACGAGGAGGCGTTCCAGGCTTATCTGGAACGCGTCGAGTTCCAGCCCTTCACCGACCGCACCGTCCGCAGCGCCGAACAACTCCGAACGATCATCGAACCGGTCCGCGAGGATGGCTACTGCATCGCCGACAAGGAGTTGAACCAGAGCCTCCGGGCGGTCGCGGTCCCCGTCCACGACCGGTCCGGCGCCCTCATAGCCGCCGCCAACATCGCCGCCAGTACGGGCACCCGCACCCTCGACGAACTGCGCGACATGGTGCCGCGCCTCCGGCAGTGCGCCGCCGGGATCGAAGCGGACCTCCGGCTGGTCGCCAGCCCCTGACCGGAGCGGCGGGAGGGCGCGCCGGTGGGAGCCGGGGGCCTTGGACCGCCGGCCCGCGGGGTTGTCGGTCGTTCGGGCCGGCCTGCTCCCCGGCGGCGGTCCACCGCCGGGGTCGAAGGGTGAGTGTGCGGTGTCAGCGCGCCGCGCGGTGGCTGGGCCTCCCGCGCGCCGCCCGGTTCACCTGGAATGATCCGGTTTGTGCTGGTTCTTCTGCTGCTCCACTTCGCCCTGGCCGTATGCGCCGGGGCGTTGGTGGAGCGGCTTGGGCGCCGAGCCTTCTGGGTGCTCGCCGTCCCGCCGGCCGCCACCGCGATCGCGGCACTCCTCCGCAGCGGCCCAACCGCCGCGGGTGGTGCGACGGACTGGAACCTGCCGTGGATTCCCGAGTACCACGTCTCCCTGGCCTTCCGGCTGGACGCCCTCTCCTGTCTGATGGTGCTGATCGCCGGTGGTATCGGGGCGCTGGTGCTCCTCTACTGCGCCGAGTACTTCGACACCGACGAACCGAACCTGGGCAGGTTCGCCGGCACGCTGATCGCTTTTGCCGGAGCGATGATCGGACTGGTGCTCGCCGATGACCTGATCCTTCTGTACGTCTTCTGGGAGTTGACCACCGTCTTCTCCTTCCTGCTCATCGGGCAGCACAGTGAGAAGCGGGAGAACCGCCGGTCGGCCCTGCAGGCCCTGCTCCTCACCGTGCTGGGCGGCCTCTGCATGCTCGTCGGCTTCATCGTGCTGGGCGAGGGCGCCGGCACCTACCGCATCTCCGAGTTGGCGGCCCGGCCCCCGCAGCCGAGCATCACCCTCTCCGTCGCCGCGGCGCTGATCCTGCTGGGGGTGATGTCGAAGTCCGCCCTCTGGCCGTTCAGCTTCTGGCTGCCGGGCGCGATGACCGCGCCGACCCCGGTCAGCGCCTATCTGCACGCGGCGGCGATGGTCAAGGCCGGTGTGTACCTGGTGCTGCGGCTGGCGCCGCTCTTCGCGGACATCCAACCCTGGCGGCCGGTACTGCTGGTGTTCGGCGCGGCCACGATGCTGCTGGGCGGCTGGCGGGCGCTGCGGCTCAACGACCTCAAACTCCTCCTGGCCCACGGCACCGTCAGCCAACTGGGGTTCATCGCCCTGCTCGCCGGAGTGGGGACCAGGAACACCGCGCTCGCCGCGACGGCCCTGCTGCTGGCCCACGCGGTGTTCAAGTCGACGCTCTTCCTGGTCGTCGGCGTCATCGACCGCACCACGGGCACCCGCGATCTGCGGCGGCTCTCCGGGCTGGGACGAGCCCGGCCCTGGCTGTGCGCGGTGGGGTGCGCCGCGGGGGCCTCGATGGCCGGACTCCCCCCGATGCTGGGCTTCCCCGCCAAGGAGGCCGCCTTCGGAGTGCTCGCGCACGGCGGGTCGGCGGAGCGCTGGGCGCTGGGCGTCAGCGTCCTCGGATCCGCGCTGACCACCGGCTACACACTCCGCTTCCTGTGGGGCGCGTTCGCCCGCAAACGAAGCGCGGGCCGCGGCCGCTTCCTACGCGGTACACCGGTACGCCGAACCGCAGGTGGCCTCTTCCTCGCCGCGCCCACCGTGCTCACGCTCTCCGCGCTGGCGATGGGGGCGACCGCCGCAGGGCTCGATCCGCTGCTGGCCGCCCACGCCGATCTGCTCCCCTCCCCCGGCGCCCCGTACCACCTGGCCCTATGGCACGGGATCGGTACGGCGCTCGGTCTCTCCGCCCTGGCCTGGGCCGGCGGACTCGCGCTCTTCGCGATGAACCGCCGACTAGCGGCCTTCCAACTCCGGGTGGCCTGGTCCGAGGCCGAAGGAGCCTTCCGAGCCGCGCTCTGGACCCTCGAACGCCTCTCGCTCCGGCTCACCGGCGCGGTACAGCGCGGTTCGCTGCCGTTCTACCTGGGCGTCGCGTTCACCGTTCTCATCGGCACCCAGATCGCGGTCCTGGCCGTGGAACGCCCCTGGCCGGCACCGGTCCTCCCGCGGCCGTGGGACTCACTGCCCCAGGCGGCGGTCGGCCTCGGCCTGATGGTCGTCGCGGTGCTGTGCGTCGGGGTGCGACGGAGGATGAAAGCGGTGGTGCTTTCCGGCGTCGTCGGCTACGGGACCGGAGTCCTCTTCGTGCTGCAGGGAGCACCCGACCTCGCGCTCACCCAGTTCGCCGTGGAGACCGTGGCGCTGGTCGTCTTCGTCCTGGTGCTGCGGAGACTTCCGCCCAACTTCACCATGGGCTTCTCCACCTGGCGCCGCGGTCTGCACGGTGCGCTGGCGGTGTCGGGCGGCGTACTGCTGGCGGGGCTGGTGTGGCTGGCCGCCTCAGACCGCCGTGCCCCGCCCGCCGGACCGGAACTGGTCAGGGCCGCCTGGCACGAGGGGGTGATCAACACCGTCGCCACCACCCTGGTGGACATGCGGGCCTGGGACACCATGGGGGAGAGCGCCGTGCTGGGCGTCGCGGCGATCGGCGTCACCAGTCTGGTCTTCCTGCACCGACGGGTGGTCGGCGGGGAGACTGCCGAACCGGACGAAGCGGCGACGCCGACCGGTGCCGGCGGCCCCCCGCCCGGAACCGGGACGGACGAACCCGAAGAGGCCGCCGGGGCCAGTGTGCTTGCCTCACCCGGGCCGCACAGTTCGGGGGGTGACGCCCCGGAGCGCCGGTGGCTGGCGGCGGCCGGCGGCCTGGCGCCGGAGCGCCGCTCCATCGTCTTCGAGGTCATCGCACGGCTGACCTTCCACCCCATCCTGGTGCTCTCGCTCTATCTCCTGGTGTGCGCCGAGAACTTCACCGGCGGCGGTTTCACCGCGGGGCTGGTGGCCGGTCTCGCACTGGTCGTCCGCTATCTGGCCGGCGGACGCCAGGAACTCGCCGCCGCCGCACCCGTCGAGCCCGGACGGCTGATCGGGGCCGGACTCCTCCTGATGGCCGGTCTCGCCCTGGCCGGCCTCGTGTTCGGCTCGCACGTGCTGCGGCCCGGGGTCCACCACGGGCACCTGCCGCTGATCGGGCCGTTCCACATCGCCAGTCCGGTGGTCTTCGACACCGGGGTCTTCCTGGTGGTGCTCGGCGTCGTCCTGGACATCGGCCGCAGCCTCGGCTCGCGGATCGACCTGTTGACCGAGCGCCAGCTCGAACACAGGACGAGCCCCTGGCGGTTGGGCCCCCCGGGGACGCGGCCCGGCGGTCCGGAGGAACCCCGATGACCGTCACCCTCAGCCTGCTCTTCGTCGGCGGAGTGCTCTTCTCGGCCGGCGCCGTCCTGATGCTGACCCGGGCTCTCACCCGCATCCTGGTCGGCGCCGTCATCATGGGCAACGGAGTGAACGTCCTGATCCTGTCCACGGCCGGCCGGGCGGGCCAGCCGGCGCTCGCCCACCCAGGTGCGGACCTCAGCCGGATCACCGACCCGCTTCCGCAGGTCATGGTCCTGACCGCGATCGTCATCACCCTGGCGCTGACCGCCTTCATGCTGGCCATGGCCTACCGGAGCTGGCAGCTGACCGGAAGCGACGAGGTGCGGGACGACATCGAGGACCGGCGGGTCGCGCTGCGCGGCGAGGAGGCCGCGGAGCGGGCCCGACTCCAGGACGAGTACTGGAAGAGACGCCGGCAGCAGCTCAGCGCCGTCCCGGAGCGCGGAGCCGTCGCCGACCGCCGCCGGCTCACCCGGGTCCGGGCCGAGTACCTGCGCTCCCGGTTCCGGCTGCGCCGCAGGCTCCGGGCCGCGCGGGCGCGACAGGCGAGGGCGGCCAACCTCTCCGGCGACCTCTGGGACAACGTGCTCGGGGAGGACCGATGACGGCGCTCGCCGAAGCCCTGGTCCCGTTCCCGGTCGTGCTCCCGGTGCTCGCGGCCGGAGTGAAACTGGCCGTGGGCCGCCGGATGCGCCGCACCCAGCGGGGGATCAGCGTCACCGTGCTGGTCCTCGTGCTCGCCGTCTCGGTGGTGCTGCTGCTGGCGGCCGAACGGGACGGCCCGCAGGTGGTGCAGCTGGGCGCCTGGGCTCCGCCGGTGGGCATCGTGCTCGTGGCCGACCGGCTGTCGGCCCTCATGCTCACCGTCTCGTCGGCGGTGACGCTCTGCGTGCTCGTCTACTCCATCGGCCAGGGCATGGCCGACCGTGAGGAGGAGACCCCGCTGGCCGTCTTCCACCCCTCCTACCTGGTGCTGGTCGCCGGAGTCGCGGACTGCTTCCTCGCCGGTGACCTGTTCAATCTCTACGTCGGCTTCGAGATCATGCTGACGGCCAGTTACGTACTGCTGACGGTCGGCGGCACCGCCGCACGGGTACGCGCCGGCGCCACGTACATCGTGGTGTCGCTGCTCTCCTCGCTGCTGTTCGCGGCGGCGGTGGGGATGGTCTACGCGGCCGCCGGGACGGTGAACATGGCCCAACTGGCGGGACGGCTGGACACCGCCTCACCAGCGGTGCGCTCCAGCCTGGAGCTGATGCTGCTGCTGGTCTTCGGCATCAAGGCCGCGGTCTTCCCACTCGCCGCCTGGCTGCCCGACTCCTACCCCACCGCCCCCGCGCCGGTGACCGCCGTCTTCGCCGGGCTGCTGACCAAGGTCGGCATCTACTCGATACTGCGGGTGCAGACGTTGCTCTTCCCCGGTGACCGGCTGCTGCCCGGACTGATGGTGGTGGCGCTGCTGTCGATGCTCTTCGGCATCCTCGGCGCGGTCGCCCAGAGCGACCTCAAACGGTTGCTCTCCTTCACCCTGGTCAGCCACATCGGCTACATGGTCTTCGGAATCGCGCTGGCCACGGTCGCCGGGATCGGTGGCGCGATCTTCTACGTGGCGCACCACATCACCGTCCAGACCACGCTCTTCCTCGTGGCCGGCCTGGTGGAGCGCACCGGCGGCACCACCGACATGCCGCGGCTGGGCGGCCTGGCCAGCCTCTCCCCAGTGCTGTCGGCCGTCTTCTTCCTCACCGCGATGAACCTCTCCGGCATCCCGCCGCTCTCCGGCTTCCTGGGAAAGCTAGGACTGCTCAGGGCCGGTGTCGAGGAGGGCGGGGCCTGGGCGTACCTCCTGGTGGGGGCCGCGGTACTGACCAGCCTGCTGACGCTCTACGCCCTGGTGAAGGTGTGGAACCTCGCCTTCTGGCGGGCCGCGCCGGCGGTACCGGCCACCGGGGTCGTCCTGGAGTCCGAAGCCCCGGCGGAGGAGGGCGGAGCCGACGCCGACGAGGACGGGGAAGGCGGAGACCGCGCCGGGGGCGGCGCAGCCCGCTCCCTCCGCCGGGGCGGGGCGGCCGCCTCGATGAGCGGATGGGAGATCAGTACCAGCACGCGACTGCCCACGGCCATGCTCGGCGCGACCGTCGCCACCGTGCTGCTCGGCCTCGCCTACACCGTGTTCGCCGGCCCGCTCGCCGGGCTGTCGCACCGGGCGGCTGACGAGATGTTGGCCCGGACCCCCTACATCGAGGCGGTGCTGCACCCTTGAGACGTCCGTGGAAGCTGACCATCGGAGCCCCGGGACCGCACCAGCGCGTGGTGCAACTCCCGTTCGTCCTCTGGCTCGCCGTCATCTGGACGCTGCTGTGGGGCGAGTTCACCGCCGCCAACCTCGTCGTCGGCCTGCTGGTCGGTGTGCTGGTCTCACTGCTCTTCCCACTCCCGGCCCTCGACATCGGCATGCGGCTGCACCCGCTCGGTCTCCTGAGGCTGGTGTTGCGCTTCACCGCGGACCTGGTCAAGTCGACGCTGCGGGTCACCCGGCAGATCCTGCTCCCCGGCCAACTGGGCTCGGCGATGCTGGCGCTGCCGATACGGGCGGGCAGCGATCTGCTGATGACCGCGCTGACCGTGGTGGTCTCGGCGATGCCGGGGAGCACCGTGGTGGAGGTCCGGAGGGAGACCTTCACGCTCTTCCTGCACGTGCTCGGGGTCTTCGACGAGGCGTCGATGGAGCGCGCCCGCCAGGACGTCCGGAACCAGGAGGCCCGGGTGGTACGGGCGTTGGGAACCCCGGAGCAGATTGCCCGGCTGGAGCGGGGAGGCGCCGGATGAGCCTCGCGACCACGGTGGTCATGGCGCTCCTCGGTGCGGCGGCGGCGCTGGTCCTCGTCCGGCTGTGGAAGGGCCCCTCGATGCTTGACCGGGCGGTCTCGGTGGACACCCTGCTGTCGATCGCCGTAGCGGTGATCGGCACCATCGGTGCCCGGCAGCGCACCGCGCTCTTCCTCCCCATCCTCCTGGTGCTGGCCTTCCTCGGCTTCACCGGGTCGGTGAGCATGGCCCGCTTCATCTCCGTGCAGGACCGCGCCCCGAACGATCCCGAGGAGAACTCCGAAACCGGACCGGAAGGATACCGATGACCCACCCCGGACCAGCTGGAACGAGGTGCCCGGCCGAGCAGCCGGCGACCGCGCGGCCCGGAAGCGAAGCGGCGGGAGGACAGCGGTGAACGCGTGGCAGCAGGCGGCGGACGTGGGGGCGATCCTCTGCCTCCTGGTCGGCGCCGGTCTGTGCCTCGTCGCGGGGATCGGGCTGCTCACGCTGCCCGATGTGCTCTCCCGACTGCACGCCGCCACCAAACCGCAGTCCCTCGGCCTGCTGCTGGTGCTGCTCGGTGTCGCGCTGCGGCTGCGCAACCCCGTCGACCTCGGAACGCTGGCCCTGGTGGCGTTCTTCCAGATGACCACCACCCCGATCGCCGCCCTCATGGTCGGGCGGGCCGCCTACCGGACCGGCCAGGTGGGCCCCGCCGACCTCCTGCGCGACGAACTCGACGAGCAGCTGAGCGGCCCGCGGACCTGACCCGCCCCTACGGGTGGGCCGCGGCTTTGAACCCGGGATGCGGCGCGGTACCCGGAACATCGACGGCCCGCCCCGGCGGTGACAGTCCGCGGCCACTGTTCACCGGGCCGAAACCGGAGGGCCGCCCCGGCTGCCCGCCGTTGTCCGGACGGACATGGTTCGATGGGGAACATGATCGAGGAAATGTCTGCCGAAGACCGGGCGGAGCTGCTGAGCGCTGTCGACCAGGCCCTGCGCGAAGCGGTGGCCGCCGAGGTCATGCCGCGGTTCCGGGCGCTCGCCGCCCACGAGGTGCGGGAGAAGAGCGGCCCGCACGACCTGGTGACCGTCGCCGACCAGGAGGCGGAACGGCGACTGACCGCTTCGCTGCCCGGACTGCTGCCCGGCTCCGTCGTGGTCGGTGAGGAAGCGGTGGCTGCTGATCCGGACGTGCTCGACGCCCTGCACGGCTCGGCGCCCGTCTGGGTGCTCGACCCCGTCGACGGCACCCGGCAGTTCGTCGCCGGCGATCCCGGATTCGCCACGCTGCTCGCCCTCGTCCAGCACGGCGAGACGCTCGCCTCCTGGACGTACGCTCCCGCGCTCGGCCTGATGGCCGTCGCGATGCGGGGCCGGGGAGCGCGGCTCAACGGCGAACCGCTGCTCTCCGGCAGCCCCGACCCGGAGACGGTGCTGGAGATCGCCACCTCCCACCCGGACTTCTACTCCCTGGAGGAGGACCGCTCCTTCGCCCGGCTGATCGTCGACGGTGTGGCGCCGCGGCCGTGCGGCTCGGCCGGGCTGGAGTACCTGCACGTAGCCCAGGGTGAGCTGGGCGCGGTGGCGTTCGGCTGGGAGTACCCCTGGGACCACGCCGCCGGACTGCTGCTGGTCGACGAGGCAGGGGGGGCCAGCGGAACGCTCACGGGAGAACGGTTCCGGATCACCGGCGGCAACGCACTGCCGTTCACCGCGGCCCGCGACGAAGCGACCGCCCACCGGGTGCTGTCGCTGATGAGCGACTCGGACCTGCCCCGGCGGAAGGCACAGGGCGGCCACTGAGCCGCGGGCGACCGGGGAGGAGGGCCGCCGGGGCCCAGGTCGCTGGTCCCGGATCCGGAGCGCCGCATATCCTGATGGCCCGTCCGCTGACGAAGGAGTGGCGAGTGCCGTCCATGCTCGATGCGGTCGTGGTCGGCGCCGGGCCGAACGGACTCACCGCCGCGGTCGAACTCGCCCGCCGCGGCCTCGCGGTGGCCGTGTACGAGGCGGCAGACACCGTCGGAGGCGGTGCCCGGACCGAGGAGCTGACGCTCCCCGGCTTCCGCCACGACCCCTGCTCGGCCGTCCACCCGCTGGGTGTCGGCTCCCCGGCCTTCGCCGACCTGCCGCTGGCCAGGCACGGGCTGGAGTGGCTCCACCCCGAGCTGCCCATGGCACATCCCTTCCCGGACGGCACGGCCGCCCGACTGGCGCGGAGCGTCGGGGAGACGGCGGCCTCCCTCGGCGCGAGGGACGCCGGAACCTACCGGCGGCTGGTGGCCCCGTACACCGGACACTGGGAGACCCTCGCCCGGGATCTGCTGCGGACCCCCTGGCTGGGGACCCCGACCGACCCGCTGCGCTGGGCCCGCTACATGACCCTCGCGCCCCAGCCGCTGGCCCTGCTGGCCAGGCGGTTCAGCGGCGATCGGGCCCGGGGACTGCTCGCCGGACTCGCCGCCCACGTCATCTCCGCGCCGCACTCGCCGGCCGGCGCCGGGGTCGCGCTGCTGTTCGCCCTCGCCGCGCACGCCGGCGGCTGGCCGGTGGCCCGCGGCGGCTCGCAGGCGATCGCCGACGCCCTCACGGGATACCTGCGCGAGCAGGGCGGCACCGTCCACACCGGGACCGCGGTCAGACGGCTCGACGAACTCCCGCCGGCCCGCGCCTACGTCTTCGACACCTCGCCCACCGCCCTCGCCCGCATCGCCGGCCTGGGCGGCGCGTACCGGGGCTTCCGGCACGGCCCGGGTGTGTTCAAGGTCGACTACGCCCTCTCCGGACCCGTTCCCTGGCTCTCCGCGGACGCCCGGCGGGCGGGCACGGTCCACCTCGGCCCGGGCTACGGCGACATCGCGGACTCGCTGCGGCGCGCGGTGCGGGGCCAGGAGCCCGACGTCCCCTTCCTGATCACCGCGCAGCCCAGCCTCGTCGACGCTACCCGGGCACCCGAGGGCCAGCACACCTTCTGGGTGTACGGGCACGTGCCCAACGGCTGGTCGGGGGACCTGACCGGGCGGATCGAACGGCAACTTGAGCGCTTCGCGCCCGGCTTCCGCGATCTGGTGCTGGCCCGGGCCACCGCCGGCCCCCCGGAGTTGGCCGCCCGCAACCCCAACTACGTGGGCGGCGACATCGGCTGCGGCGCCTTCGACGGGCTCCAGTCGGTGCTGCGTCCGCGGCTCGCCAGAGTGCCCTACGCCACCTCCCACCCCGCGGTCTTCCTCTGCTCCTCCGCGACCCCGCCGGGCGGCGGGGTGCACGGCATGTGCGGACACCACGCCGCCCGCCGGGTCTGGCGGTGGCTGCGGCAGCACTGACCCGGGGCCGCCGGCGGAGGTACGGGACGCCTTCCGCGCCGGGACGCCCATGTCGGATTCCTGCCAGCCGACCGGTCGCCCGGTGCCTGATGCTGGAGACATGCACAGGGAAACCGAGCGATGTGTGCGGGCCGTCCGGTCGAAGGACGCGCGTTTCGACGGCTGGTTCTTCACCGGTGTTCTCACCACCGGGATCTACTGCCGTCCCAGCTGCCCGGCGATGTCGCCGAAGGCGGAGAACATGCGGTTCTACCCCAGTGCCGCCGCCGCCCAGCAGGCCGGTTTCCGGGCCTGCAAGCGGTGCCGTCCCGACGCCAGCCCCGGCTCCCCGCAGTGGAACGAGCGGGCGGATCTCGTCGCCCGCGCCATGCGGCTGATCGCCGACGGTGTCGTCGACCGCGAGGGGGTCCCGGGGCTCGCCGCGCGGCTCGGCTACAGCGCCCGGCAGATCGAACGGCAGCTCGTCGCAGAACTCGGAGCCGGTCCGCTCGCCCTCGCCCGCGCCCAGCGGGCCCAGACCGCCCGCCTGCTGATCGAGACCAGCGCACTGCCGATGGCGGAGATCGCCTTCGCAGCCGGCTTCGCCAGCATCCGCACCTTCAACGGAACGGTGCGTGAGGTCTTCGGCAGCGCCCCGACCGAACTGCGGGCCAAGACTTCCCGTGGACCGGGCGGCACCCCGCCCGGTCTGCTGGCGCTGCGGCTGCCCCACCGCGAACCCCTCAACCCCTCCAACCTCTTCGGACACCTCGCCGCCACCGCGGTGCCCGGTGTGGAGGAGTGGCGGGACGGTGCCTACCGGCGCACCCTGCGGCTACCGCACGGACCGGGCGTCGTCGCCCTCCGCCCCCTGCGGGACCACGTCGACTGCCGGCTCCGCCTCACCGACCTGCGGGACCTGACCATCGCGATCAGCCGCTGCCGCCGGCTGCTGGACCTCGACGCCGACCCGGTGGCGGTGGACGGGCTACTCCGGGAGGACCCGGTGCTCGCGCCGCTCGTCGCACGGGGACCGGGGCGCCGGGTACCGCGCACCGTCGACCCGGCCGAGTTCGCCGTCCGGGCCGTCCTCGGCCAGCAGGTGTCCGTCGCCGCCGCCCGCACCCACGCCGGACGGCTGGTGCTCGCGCACGGGGAGCCGGTCGAGGATCCCGACGGCGGCCTGAGCCGTCTCTTCCCCACCCCGGCCGCGCTCAACGACCTGGACCCGGCGCGGTTGGCGCTGCCCCGCACCCGCCGCTCCACGCTCCGTACCCTCGTCCACGCCCTGGAGTCCGGGGAGGTGCGCCTGGAGACCGGCAGCGACTGGGAACTGGCTCGCCGGCGACTCGCCGCCGTCCCCGGCATCGGTCCCTGGACCGTCGAGAGCATCGCCATGCGCGGACTCGGCGACCCCGACGCCTTCCTCCCGACCGACCTCGGCCTGCGCCGGGCGGCCCGGGAGACCGGTCTGCCCGCCACCCCCGCCGCCCTCACCACCCGAGCGGCGCCCTGGCGACCCTGGCGGTCCTACGCCGTCCAGTACCTGTGGGCGGTCGACGACCACCCCATCAACCATCTGCCCGTCCACTGAAGCCGGAGTACACCATGCGCACCCACACCCGCGTCGACAGCCCGCTGGGGCCACTGACCCTGGTCGCCTCCGAAGGCGTCCTGTGCGGTCTCTACATGACCGGGCAACGCCACCGGCCCGCTGAGGAGAGCTTCGGAGCGGCCGACGGGGGCGCCTTCACGGAGACCGTCCGGCAGCTGGACGCCTACTTCGACGGAGAGCTGACCTCCTTCGACCTGCCGCTGCGGCTGTCCGGAACCCCTTTCCAGCAGCGCGTCTGGTCGGCGCTGCGGGAGATCCCGTACGGGGAGACGGTCTCCTACGGAGAACTGGCCGCCCGGCTGGGCCGGCCCACCGCCGCGCGCGCCGTCGGGCTCGCCAACGGTAGGAACCCGATCGGCATCATCGTCCCCTGCCACCGGGTGGTGGGCTCCGGTGGGGCGCTGACAGGGTACGGCGGCGGACTCGACCGCAAGCGGCGGCTGCTCGCCCTCGAGAGCAGCGGTGTCCTGTCCCCGGTGGGTGCTCCACGGCGCTGAGCGCCGTCCCGCAGCAGCCCTCAGCCCGGTGAGACCGGCCCGGTGCCGTGGGCGGTGGCCACTCCCGCTTCCGAGCGGGGGCCGACCAGCCCGCCGTTCGGCGGCCGGGGAGGCTCGCCCTTCGCCGCCGCGAAACCGTCCTCCAGCTCGGCCGGCCCGGCAGCGGAGCGCTGGACGGCGAGCGCCGCCCGGACGCTCCTCGCCATGTGGGGCGGGAGGTAGTCGTCCAGTTCCTCCGGCGGGACCAGCCGCCAGTCGGTCAGCTCGTCCGGCTGGAGCCGGATCCCCGACAGCCGGGGCGCGGTGAGGACTCCGCCGTCATAGACGAAGCTGATCATCGGCGGTCGCTGCCGGCCGGTCACCCAGTCGACGGCGAGCAGCGCGCCGATGTCGACGGTCAGGCCGATCTCCTCGGCGGTCTCGCGGCGGGCGGCCTGCCGCGGGGTCTCCTCCTGGTCGGACTCGACGGTGCCGCCCGGGAGGAGCCAGCAGTCGTCGTCGCCGTAGTCCGGCTTCACCAGGAGGACGCTGCCCCGGTCGTCGCGCAGGACGGTCATGGCTGCGGCCAGGACCTTGGGCAGGCTCGCGATATACGCGGCGTAGTCAGAGGTCACAGCGGTCAGCATAGTGCGCCAATGGCAACCTCCCGCCCGTTATGTCCACTAACGCCGGCGGCCGTCCCCTCCCCGCATCCGCGGGGACGGGGGCACCTCCCCCCATGGGCAGCCGGGGGCCCGGACGGATAGTGTCGCGGGCGGCGCGACTGCCTGTTCGACAGCAAGGGGTAGCAAGGTGGCGGACGCAGCGGTATCCGAGACGGCACACGTGCTGATCGCCGCGGACAAGTTCAAGAGATCTCTGACGGCCGTCCAGGTCGCCGAGCACATCACCATCGGACTGCTCCGGGTGGCCCCCGGTCTGCGGGTGGAGTCGCTGCCGGTGGCCGACGGCGGCGACGGGACGGTGGACGCGGCGGTGGCCGCGGGCTTCGAGCGGCGGGAGGTCGAGGTGACCGGCCCGCTGGGTGCCCCGGTCGTCGCGGCGTACGCGCTGCGCGAGCGGAGAGCCGTGGTGGAGATGGCCGAGGCCGCCGGGCTGCGCAGACTCCCGCCGGGCGTCCTCGCCCCGCTCACCGCCACCTCCTACGGCGTCGGCGAACTGCTGCGGGCGGTGCTCGACGCCGGTGCTCGCGACATCGTCCTCGGGGTCGGCGGCAGCGCCACCACCGACGGCGGTGCGGGGATGCTGGCCGCGCTCGGCGCGCAGCTCCTGGACGCCGACGGGGATCCCGTGCCGCACGGCGGCGGACCGCTGCGCGAACTGGTCTCGGCGGATCTGTCCACCCTCGATCCCCGGCTGGCCGAGACGGAGATCGTCCTCGCCAGCGACGTCGACAACCCGCTGACCGGTCCGAAGGGCGCCGCGGCCGTCTACGGTCCGCAGAAGGGGGCCACCGAGGAAGACATCGCGATGCTGGACGCCGCGCTCGCCCACTACGCGAGGGTGCTGGAGGACGCGGTCGGGGCCGGGGCGGCCGAGCAGGCGCTGGCTCCCGGCGCCGGAGCGGCCGGCGGGATCGGGTACGGGGCGCTGCTCGGCCTCGGCGCGCTCTTCCGGCCCGGTATCGCGGTGCTGCTCGAAGCGCTGGGCTTCGATTCCGCGCTGGCCCGGGCGGATCTGGTGATCACCGGCGAGGGGGCGCTCGACGAACAGACGCTGCATGGCAAGGCCCCGGCCGGAGTGGCCGCGGCCGCCCGGGCCGGCGGCGTTCCCGTCGTCGCCGTCTGCGGTCGCCTGGAACTCTCCGCCAAGGCGCTGCGGGCCGCCGGCATCCAGCACGCCTACGCCCTGACCGAGCTGGAACCGGACCCGAGCACCTGTATGGAGCGGGCCGGCGCCCTGCTGGAGAGCACCGGGGAGCGGATCGCCCGGGAGCGGCTCCGGGGCTGAGCGCCGCGACCGACGGGAACGCGACGACGAGAAGGGGCGGGGGCCCGGGCCCCGCCCCTTCTCGTCGTTCGCCGCAAGTCCTACGGCAGCTGGGCCGCCCGGGACTCCCGGCGGTTGTCCCGGAAAGTGTTCACCCGCCGAGCCGTGGCGAACAGCGGGATCACCGCTCCCAGCACCACCTGCAGCGCGCAGCCGGTCTGCAGCAGCAGCTGCCCGCCCGGCGCGTCGAAGGCCCAGGCCGCCAGCAGGCCCATGCTGAGCACGATCCAGCCGAGCATGGCCACCGCGAGCACTCCGCGCGGCTTCGGGTACTCCACCCGGCTCACCATCAGCCAGGCCACCCCGACGATCGCCAGCAGGGTGGGGAAGAACGGGAGTTCGAGCAGGACGATCGAGATGACCGTCAGCGCGCCGAACGGGCTCGGCATCCCCTGGAAGATGCCGTCCCTGAGCGTCACGCAGGAGAACCTGGCCAACCGCAGTACCACGGCCAGCAGCACCACGACCGCCGCCACCACGGAGACCCGCTGGTGCGCGTCGTCGGCGACCATGCCCCACACCACGACGAAGTAGGCCGGAGCGAGTCCGAAGCTGATCAGGTCGGAGAGGTTGTCCAGCTCGGCCCCCATCGCCGAGCTGCGCAGCTTCCGCGCGACCAGCCCGTCGAAGAGGTCGAAGACCGAGGCGAGCAGCATCAGGATCACGGCGGTGGCGGCGCTGTGCCGGGCCATACCGCCGTCCTCGCTGCCCGTGAGGTGGGGGATCAGGACCCCCGTGGTGGTGAAGTACACGGCCATGAAGCCGCAGGTGGCGTTACCCAGCGTCAGGGTGTCCGCTATCGACAGCCGAGTCGACAGCGGCATGTCGTCGTCCTCGGCCCCGTCCGCGGCACGGTCGGCATCGACGTCCACGTCGCCGACCCAGGCGGCCTGAGGCTCGGGATCAATCACGGTCAAGGCGTGTCACCCCCGCGGTCGTGGCCTGGCCGACATCCACACCCGGCTCGACGCCCTTCGGGAGGTACAGATCGACGCGGGAGCCGAAGCGGATCAGGCCGACGCGCTCGCCCTGCTCCACCTTGGTGCCCTGCGGCACGTACGGCACGATGCGTCGGGCGACGGCACCGGCGATCTGGACCATCTCGATGTCACCGAACTCGGTGTCGAAGTGCCAGACGACCCGCTCGTTGTCTTCGCTCTCCTTGTTGAACGCCGGGACGAAACCACCGGGAACGTGCTCCACGGACGTCACCGTGCCGGCCAGCGGAGCGCGGTTGACGTGGACGTTCAGCGGGCTCATGAAGATCGCGACACGGGTGCGTCCGTCCGGCCACGGCATGATGCTCTGCACCACACCGTCGGCCGGGGAGATGACCCGGCCCTGGGCGATCTCGCGCTCCGGGTCCCGGAAGAACCACAGCATGCCCGCCGCCAGCGCGGTGGCGGGTACCGCGGCGGCGGCCCAGCGGCTGGAGCGCCGTGCGCGGACGAGACTGACGGCAGCGGTGGCGACGGTCGGCAGAAGCCACGGCGACGCTCCGCGCGCGATACGGATTCGGCCGCGTGGTGCAGAGTTTTGGCTGTGGGGCATGGATGACCTTCGTAGCGGATGTTGCCGCGCGTAGCGATGGGGGACGGCGGCTTTCCCGGGATGCTATCGGTTGCGGGTGGCAACTGGGCAATCCTGGAGCCGAGTCGGTGTCCTGAGAACGACGCCCGAGGGTTGGCCCGTCGGAGGCGGTATCGCCGCAAACAGGGGCAATCACCCTTGGGATCGGTACTCCTGGAGTGCCGACGACCAATGATCCTTTTCTGGATTTCGGCGGTACCTTCACCGAACGGCACCGGCGCCTCGCGGGGAGCCGCTCGGTCTCCGCTCCGCGCGGAGGCCGTAGCCGCCGTGGATCCGGAGCGGTCCTCCACGGCCTCCTGGCAGTACTCGGCGGCGAGGTACTTCGCCATCCCTGCCCCGAGGCCGTTCCGCTCACCGGAACCCTTGTAGCGGGCCGGCCTCCATCATCGCACGGGTGGCCGCCGCCCGGTAGGAGTCCCGGGGCGGCGGTCCGTCCGCTCCGCAGCGCGGGCTCAGCCCCGCGGGGGCTCGAACCCCCGGCTGCGCGTCATCCCCGCGGCCCGGCCCTTGCCCGCGATCACCAGCGCCATCTTCCGGCTGGCCTCGTCGATCATCTCGTCGCCGAGCATCGCCGCCCCCCTCCTCCCGCCCTCCTCCGAGGTGTGCCACCGGTAGGCGTCGAGGACGAGTTCGGCGTGGTCGTAGTCCTCCTGGGAGGGGGAGAAGACCTCGTTCGCCGCCTCGATCTGGTCCGGGTGAAGCACCCACTTGCCGTCGAAACCCAAGGCCGCGGACCGGCCGGCGACCGCACGGAAGCCCTCCACATCCCGGATCTTGAGGAACGGCCCGTCGATGGCCTGGAGGTTGTGGGTGCGGGCGGCCATCAGGATCCGCATCAGGACGTAGTGGTAGGCGTCCGCCCCGTAGCCCGGCGGCTGCTCCCCGACCACGAGCGTCTTCATGTTGAGCGAAGCCATGAAGTCGGCGGGGCCGAAGACGATGGTCTCCATCCGGGGCGAGGCGGCGGCGATCTCGTCGACGTTCACCAGCCCCCTGGCGTTCTCGATCTGCGCCTCGATGCCGATCCGGCCGACCTCGAGCCCCACCGACCTCTCGATCTGGGTGAGGAGCAGGTCCAGCGCCCGCACCTGAGTGGCGTCCTGCACCTTCGGCAGCATCAGGCAGTCCAGGTTCCGGCCGGCGCCCTCCACCACCGTGATCACGTCCCGGTAGGTCCACTCGGTGGTCCAGTCGTTGACCCGCACCACCCGGGTCCTGCCCCGCCAGTCGCCGTTGTTGAGCGCGTCCACGATCGCGTGCCGCGCCCCTTCCTTGGCCAGCGGTGCGCAGGCGTCCTCGAGATCCAGGAAGACCTCGTCGGCCGGCAGGCCCTGGGCCTTCTCCAGGAAACGCGGGTTGCTGCCGGGCACCGCCAGGCAGGAGCGGCGGGGACGGATCCGGTCGGAGCCGGCGGTGGGCGGGGCGGTCATATGACTACTCCTGGGGGACCGAGCGGGGCGAGTCGCTCTGCGGACAGGTTCCGTCGACGATACGGCCGCTGATCCGAGTGCGGCCGAGCCCATCCCGGTCCACGGCCCCGGGACCGGCCGGGAGGTCCCGGGCGCGCCCGCCGCTCAGCCCTTCTGCCTCAGAGCCCGCTCGATGACCCGCATGACCTCGCCGAGCGGGGCGTCGGTGCGCGCCACCGTGACCAGCACCTCACCCTCCTCGGAGGCGGTCACCCCCGCCGAGGGGCCCACGCTCCGGCCGGCGGCGATCCCACTGCCGAAGGCGTCCCGCACGATCGCGAACGCGTGGTCCAACTGCTCCTCGACATCGCCCTCGCCGCCGGCCCGGAGCCACCGCCGCAGTACGTGGTTGTGCGCGGTCACCACCGCCGAGGCGGCCACCTCGGCGAGGAGCGGATCGTCCGACCCCCCGTGGTCGTCGGCCCCCTCGTCGAACTGCTCCAGCAGGTAGCGGGTGAACAGCCGCTCGTAGCGGGCCACCGAGGCGATCTCGCGTTCCCGCAGCGTCGGCACCTCCCGGGTCAGCCGGTAACGCTCCACGGAGAGCGCCGGGTAGTCCGCGTACATCCGCATGACCTCTTTGATGCCGCGGCAGATGGTGTCCAGCGGGTTCTCCTGCGGAGGCGCGGCATCCAGCACCGCCTCCGCCCGCACCAGGGTGTCGTCGTGGTCGGGGAAGATCGCCTCCTCCTTCGAGCGGAAGTGGCGGAAGAAGGTCCGGCGGGCCACCCCGGCCGCCGCGGCGATCTCGTCGACGGTCGTCGCCTCGTACCCCTTGGTGGCGAACAGCTCCATCGCGGCCGAGGCCAACTCCCGGCGCATCTTCAGCCGCTGGGCCGCCGCACGGCGACTTCCGGGCGTCTCCTGGCTCCCGGTGGCAGAGCTTCCCCGGCCGATCCTCCCGGCGCCGCCGAGCCCTCCCCCTTGTCCGGTGGACCTGGCTCCGGCGGTCGGAGGCTGCGGATCGGAGTGGGCGGGCTGGGCGCGCTGCGACATGTGGGGAACGTTACACGCGTCCATGGCAGCCCCGGAGCGGCCACCGGCCCGTGGACAGGGCCTGCGACCGTGCCGCGGCCCGGCCGCCTCCTGCCCGGACCGGGGGCCGCCGAGCGGAGGGCCGGCGGACAACCGCCCCCGGAACCCCCCGGATAACCCCGGGCCTCGGGGGAAGTCTCCTCTCGCGGCCCCGCCGGGACGGCGGCAGGCCCGGGTGAGGGAGGTGTTCGCGGTGGACGAGGAGTTCCAGAGGCTGCTGGAGCGTGTGCGGAACGAGCCCAGCGGGCCGGAGGAGACAGCGGTGCTTGGCACCCTGGTCGCCCTGGCCCGCCAGGCCACCGCGTCCGCGCCCGAGGAGGCCGGCCGTGCCGCGGCCCGGGCCGAACTGGCCGTGATCCTCACCGAAGCCGGCCAGCCGCTGTGGGTCCGGGAGGTCGCGGCCTTCGCACTCGGCTGCGCCCGTGACCGGCGTGCCTTCGAAACCCTGGTGCTGCTGCTCAACCACCGGGACCCCGGCCGCTGCGCCACCGCGGCGCACGCGCTGGCGCGGCTCGGCGATCCCCGCACGGCCCGAGCCGCCGCGGCGCTCGCCACCAACCCGCTGCGCACCGCCTACGCCCTGCACGCCGTCCGGCTGCTGACCGTGCTGCGCGCCCCGGAGTCCGCTCCGGCGCTGACCGAGACCCTCGAGCGGCTGCTGGTCTCGCAGCCGGGCCACGAGCGGGTGGCCCTGGCCTGCGTGGAGGGGCTGGGCACGCTGGGCGACCGGCGGGCGGTGGCGGTGCTGGCCCTGGCGCGCGAAAGGCCCTGGCTCGCCGCCCCCGCCGCGGCCGCGCTGGCCCGGCTGGAGCGGGAGCGGCCGCCGCGCAGTTGACGGCGTTCCGAGGCGCGGAGAGGCCCCGGCGTCCGGCTGCGCTGCGGCAGCGGCCCCGCACGCCGGGGCGGGGGCCGGCTACTGGCGCAGAGCACTTGTCCCGTTGCTGTCGTATTCCTGGCCAAGAAGGTTCGTCAGACGCCTCGTACGTGCCCCTGGCCCGTGCAAATTCGCTGGTCGAGAGAGGGGCCGGTGCGGGAAGCTGCATGCGTGATCGAGCGAGAGGCCGCCGTTCAGGCTGTCGAGGACCAGCTGGAGCGCGACTATCAGCAGTGGCGGGCTGCGGGTGTGGACGCGATGCGGATGGCTGTGGTCGACGTCGAGGAGCACGAGCTGGTGTGGATCGTCTCCTGGACCTCCGAGGAGTTCGTACGCACCCGGAACCCGGAGTTCATGCTGGCCGGTAACGGGCCTTACCTGGTCGACCGTGTCGACGGGGGACTGCACCGGGTCGGCGTCGTCTCCGCGGTAACCGGGGAGTGGGAGGCTGACTATCGAGCCCGGATACGTGGGCTGCCGGTGCGCACCGCAGTAGATGATCTACACGATGCGCTGTGCGAAGTCGCCGCTGCGCGCGGACGCGTGCACGCTGTGCGGACACTGCGCCAGAGGCTGCCGATGTTCTCGCCTGCGGAGGCCATCGAATATGTGAGCGCCTTGCTGGATGGTGATGCGCCCGCGCGTCTCGTGGCCGTCGCCACCAAAGAACTCGTGGAGCCTCTCAACCCGGTACTTGCAGTGGAGACGGTTCTGAGCGGGGCGGAGATCCGAGCGGGTCAGAGACCCGAAGGGTGACGGGAAAGCCAGTCGGCATGCCGATCGCGCACCCGGTCCCGTTCCTCGGACGTGGCGAGGAAAACGTCGGCGCCACCGTCGTAGGGGTGGTGGATGCGCTGCATCCGGGTGTCGGTGATGAGGATGCCCGCCACCTTGTCGTCGGCGATGTCTCGGAGCAACTCGTCGATGCAGCCACGCCGCCAGGGCCGGCGGGCGGCGAAGAGGTGGCAGTACGTGCGGAACGCAGGGTCAGGATCGTCCTCCACCAGCAGGCTCTGCCAATACCCGGTGATGGCCTGCGATGGTGGAACCTCCGCTTCGGTCGTCCAGAGCGGTGTGATCACATACACGTCCGCTCCAGCGAACAGCTCATCGAGGACGGTGTTGTAACGCTCCAAGACGACGGTGTACTCGCTCTCGTCCTCCGCGTACCGCTTCGATTCCGGCAGGCTGTGAAAACGTACCCAGACATCCCGATACGGGCCCCGGAGCTTGTACCCGACCGGCGGGCAACTGGGCCAACGCTGCTGCCACAGCTCCGTGAGATCCGCCTGCCCGTCTCCAGACACTCGTTGCACTCGCCCTCTCGCGCATGAACCTACCGACGACCATGATGCCGGTGCTCACGAACGAGAGACATCGACTTCTTAGCTGTCACTTCGCCGGCTGCTGATGTAGCCGGTCCAGTCGCGTTTGACGAAGTTCGTCCAGTCCGTTGCGTTGTCGATGCTGGTCCCGGTGAGAGCGGCGAGGATTGAGGCAGGAACGTCGGCTGCCAGCGCAAGGCGGGCAGTGTTGCGGCCGGCAAGGCCGCCCAGCCCGAGGCAACCACGGAATTGTGCTGGCAGCACGGTTGGCTTCCCAGGCGTCCTCGGCTTGATGGAGCTGCTGCCGGACTAGGTGAGCCAGCCGTGCAGGCAGCTTCAGGGAGCCTCCATCGAGTTTCAGTTGGACAGCCGAGTCCTGAACGACGACGTCCTCGATGGTCAGTTCAAGAATGCGTGTGACCCGCAGCCCCATGAGCAGGACAAGGCTGCCGATAACACGGACGTCGAGGGGGAGCGTGGCGTCGTTCACGCAGCGCCTGAGCTGTTCGACGCGGTCGTCGTCCTCGATGAAGGTTGCCGGGTCTTCGGGGGACCGAGTCGGCACTTCGAGGCTTGAGGTGAGACCGCGCTCGTTGGTCCATAGGACGAAAACCTGACGTCCCTGCGGTTCGGAGGGCCGCTGACCAGCCATTGTTCGAGGTGCGTCTGCTTGAGATCCGGCAGCGCGATGCCTTGTTCGTCGAGCCAGGTCAGCAACTCCAGCGCGCGTCTGATCTGCGAGCGCCGGTGACTGTCCCTGACGGCCTGGCCGGCATGTCCGCGTGCCATGCGCCGGTGGCGGTGGATCAGGTGCCAGTGGGCGAAGGGGCTCACTATCTGGCGGTGATGAGCGGGTACCTCCCGGGAAAGGAGTCTGCCCAGCGAGGCAGGCGCTCGACCGCCTCGTTTCGTTGTGGCAGCACCCCTGCGGTCGACAGAACGTCTCTGGCATAGGAGGTGGTCGGAGTGTCGGGCAGTTCATCGAGGTCGTGATGCCGGAGCTCGGCACCAGGTCGCGCGAGGCGGGTCAGAAGTTCGGGGACCCCCTGGTGGTTGAGCCAGTGAAGGATCCGGATGGGGCGGTCGGCCCCGTGGAGGACTGTGTGAACAGCTCGGACCTGCGGGGCGATCCCCTTCGGGGACGTGCTGAGGAGTTCGTTCAACCGCTGGTCTAGGACGCAACGGGTGCAGTAGCCCCGCCGGGAGAACAGGCCGCTGGTGCCGCATCCCCGGCAGCTGTAGGTGAGATCAGTGCCAGCGCACGACCCGCAGATCGTCACTCCATCAGGACTACGGCCGATGAGGGGCCGTACGGCGGCGCAACTGGAGCAAGCACTCGGCGTGCGGCGTACCCGGGTGTAACAGGTGTTGCAGACGGGGCCCAGTGGCCACTGCGCCTGGACCGGGAGGACCCGCTTGCAAAGAGCGCAGGGGTGCGGTTGTCTCGGAAGACACGGTCCGCAGATCGGAGCGTCCGTAGACGACCTCGGACACGGCCGCGTGCGGCCGCACTGCGAGCACTCGGCGCGCGGTGCCTTCGCTCGGGCATAGCAGCCGCTGCAGACGTTGCCCTCTTCAAGTTTGTGATCAAGGGGACGTGAGGCCCGGCCGCACAAGCTGCAGGTGGGGGCAACGACGCCCTGGACGCCGTGGCTGATCAATGTGTCGGCAAGCGGCACCAGGACACCGGGCATCCGGCCTCCGGGCGCCGCGAGGGCCGTGGGGTGCTGACGGAGATGCTCGTCGAGGAGGAGAGCGGCACTGCCGCGCACCACTGCGTCTTCAAGTATCTGGTGGAGCGAGTCGTCGGCCAGTTCGGGGGCTGCTGTCAGGGGTGCTGTCGGATGCGGCTCAGGGCGGCGGCCGTTTTGGTCGGCGGTTTCACGTCTGATCGGGCCGCCGGACGGTCGTTCTGCGCGGACGCGGCTGCGAGGTGCTGGTCTCACCTGCTGCTTTGCGGACCTCAGCGTTGACCGCCTTGACCTCGATCAAGTCGTTGGGCTGGCATTCCAGGATGTCGCAGAGAGCTGCGAGGGTGTCGGTGGAGAGTCGCTGAGGCGTCCCAGTGACCAGGCGGAAGACCTGCTCACGCGAGAGGTGAATACCGCGCTCGGCGAGCAGGGGCTGCAGGGCCGTGGTCTGGAACATGCCCTTCTCGGCCATGCGGAGGCGCAGGTGCCAGGTGATGCCCATCTTGCGGATCATGCGGGTTCCTCCCACAGGTCGCTGTGGCGATCCCTGAGCGAGCGCTCCAGGAGCCGGTTGCCGTAGTCGTCCGACACGCCGGTGTAGATGGCCGTGGTGCTGGCGTAGACGTGACCTACCTGATCCTGGACGAATCTCTCGGGATAGCCGAACTCGATCAGGTGCGTCACGTAGCTGTGCCGCAGCGAGTGAAGGTCGAGTTCTTTCGGGAGGTCGGCGTCCTGTCGGGCGTTGTTGAAGGCGTCGTTGAGACGTCTGAGGGACATGCGTCCCCGCCGTTCGGTGCCCCACAGGGCGGGGTGGCGGCCCGGTGAGAACGCTGGTCGTACTTCCTGCCAGTACTGCTCTAGGACATCGACGCACCAGTCCATCTCGGGCACGGTCAGCACCAGACGCCGCTTGGGCGGGCCTCCTTTGGACGCCTTGCCGTAGCGCACGAATATTCCGCCGAAGCGGCCGTAGGACGGCACTTCGGCGTTTCGACGCATGTCGGCAAGGTCGAGGCCGCAGGTTTCCTGCCGGCGAAGCCCGTACGCGTAGACGGTCTTCAGGACCATCGCGTCGCGCAGGGCGGCGAGGGATCCCTTACGTCCGCGCTTGCGGATCTTGTCGATCCTGTCGTCGGCAGCATCGAAGAGTTGCTGGACTTCGTCGTACGTCAGCGGCCGTCGCCCCGGGCCGCCCTCGTACTCGCTGGTGTGAGTGATCGTGTTCCACTCATGCAGGATCTGGGTGGGCTGCTGACCGAAGCGGTCGTAACAGACCTTCGGCCAGTCGTAGCGCTCGTCGGTGACGTAGTCGCAGAACATCCGCAGGGCGTTCTGGTAGTTGCGTGCCGTCGACACCGCGAACGTCGGCCGTCGGGCGCGCAGGTGATCCAGGAAGGCTTCGACCTCGACTGCCTGCCATTGCCAGGGGTACTGGTTGGAGAACTCGGCGAAGCGCTTCAGCAGTGAAAGGCGCGGCTTGATCGTGGCGTCGAAGTTGAGGAACCGCGAGCGTTGTTGCCGTGCCCAGCCCTCCAGCATCGCGTCGAACACGGCGGGCTCGGGATCGAGGTGGACAACCCCCTGAGCCAGGACCAGGCGGGCGCTACCCGGAAGCTCCGTCGCATCACTCATGTTGCTTATGACGCAACATCGTTGAGTCTGATTTCTAGCCTGATCGAGCCCGCTCGTCTACCCAAGGGCCGCTGCGTAGAGTGTGGTTCGAGCTGGCAGCAGGCCCTTCATCGTCGATGTCGTATGTTGCATCGGATGCAATATGGCCCGTTTCGGACACGTCACCTCCGGTGCGTCACAGCAGGGTCAGCTGGACGGGACCGGAGGGCTCGGGGGCGCCGCCCTTCCGCTCCGGGACGCGCCGCGCCGCTCCCGGGCGGGCGGGGCCGATGCCGTACTCGGCGGCCAGTTCGTGCACCTGCCGGGTGATCTGCCGCTGGTACCACCTGGGGGCGTAGGAGCCCTGCGCGTACATGGTCTCGTAGCGGCGGACCAGCCGCGGGTGGTGTTCGGCGAGCCAGCTCATGAACCACTCGCGGGCGCCGGGCCGCAGATGGAGCGCGAGCGGGGTGACCGTGGTCGCTCCTGCGGCGGCGACCGCGCGCACGGTCTCGCGCAGTTGCTCCGGGGAGTCCCCGAGGAACGGGATGACCGGGGCCATCAGCACCGCGCACGGCAGACCGTTCTCGCCCAGGGTCCGGCAGACGTCCAGACGGCGCTCGGGGGAGGGGGTGCCCGGTTCGACGGTGCGCCACAGAGTGCGGTCGACGGAGCCCACGGAGACGCAGACGCCGACGTCGGTCACCGAGGCGGCCTGCCGCAGCAACTCCAGGTCCCGCAGGATCAGGGTGCCCTTGGTGAGGATGGAGAAGGGGTTGGCGTAGTCGCGCAGCGCCTCCAGGATGCCCGGCATCAGCCGGTAGCGGCCTTCGGCCCGCTGGTAGCAGTCGACGTTGGTGCCCATCGCGATGTGCTCGCCCCGCCACCCCGGTGAGGCGAGTCGCCGGCGGAGCAGTTCGGGGGCGTTCACCTTGACGACGATCTGCGAGTCGAAGCCCAGGCCGGTGTCGAGGTCGAGATAGCTGTGGGTCTTCCGGGCGAAGCAGTAGACGCACGCGTGCGAACAGCCCCGGTAGGGGTTGACCGTCCACTCGAACGGCATCCGGGAGGCGCCCGGGACCCGGTTGACGATGGAGCGGGCCCGGACCTCGTGGAAGGTGATCCCGCGGAACTCCGGGGTGTCGAAGGTGCGGCTGATCGCGTCCGTGCCGAAGAGCCCGGGGTGCGTGGTGTCCGCGCGTTCGCTCAGGCCGTCCCAGCGCATGGTGACTCCTTCCTGCCACCCTCACGTTAGAACACAGTTTCGAATTTGGCCATCGGGGTGCCGCTCCGTCCGCTTAGCCCCGTCCGGTGAGCCGTGTCGATTTGGGCGTGGTGATGGCCGGTGGTTGGCTGGACTCGCGCGCCCGACAGTGGGGTTGGGGCGGCCGAAGCATGGGAGGAATCACCGATGGCGCAGGTCGAAAGCACCACGGAGCGGATCGTCAAGGCGAACCCCGAGGACGTGTTCGACGCGCTCGCCGACTACGCCGGCGTCCGCCCCCGGCTGCTGCCCGAGCAGTACAGCGAGTACGAGGTGCGTGAGGGCGGCGACGGGGAGGGCACTCTCGTCCACTGGAAGCTCCAGGCCACCAGCAAGCGGGTGCGGGACTGCCTGCTGGAGGTGACCGAGCCGACCGCCGGCGAACTCGTGGAGCGCGACCGGAACTCCAGCATGGTCACCACCTGGACGGTCACCCCGGCGGGGGAGGGATCCGCCAAGGTCGTGGTCACCAGCGTCTGGCAGGGTGCCGGGGGTGTCGGTGGCTTCTTCGAGAGGACCTTCGCGCCCAAGGGCCTCGCCCGGATCCACGACCAGGTGCTCGCCAAGCTCGCCGACGAGGTCCAGAAGTAGCGGCGCTGGGAAGAAGCAGCGGTTCGGAAGCCACGGGTCGAAGCGCGGAGGGGCGCTCCGGAACGGCACGCGCCCCCGGACCGATTCGGTCCGGGGGCGCACGTCTCCGCCGGGGCTGGCGGCCCGGTGGCTTCGCCAGAGGCCTCGGGCTACTCGGTGAGCCGGAGGAGCGGTACGTCGGGCACGGTGACGCCGAAGACCTGGGCGTACAGCGAGAGCTCCGCCTCCAGCGCGCGGATCATCGTCTCCGCCTTCCGGAAGCCGTGTCCCTCACCCTCGAAGGTGAGGTAGGCGTGGGGCACGTCGCGACCGGCCAGCTCCGCCAGGAAGCGTTCGCACTGCACGGGCGGGCAGATCACGTCGTCGAGCCCCTGGAGTAGCAGGAAGGGGACGCCGAGCCGGTCGGCTCGGTGGACGGGGGAACGGTCCCGGTACCGGTCGGCGTGCTCGGCGGACGGGCCGACCAGGCTCTCGAGGTAGCGAGACTCGAAGTCGTGGGTCCCGCCCTCTGCCCAGTCGGTGAGGTCCAGGATCGGGTAGATGATGGTGCCGCAGGCGTACAGGTCCGTCGTGCAGAGTGAGACGGCCGTGGTCCAGCCGCCGGCGCTGCCGCCGCGGATGGCCAGCCGCGCCGGGTCCGCGGTGCCCTCCCGGGCGAGGGCCTCGGCGACCGCCGCGCAGTCCTCGACGTCCACCACCCCCCACTGCTCCCGCAGCCGCTCGCGGTACTCGCGCCCGAAGCCGGTGGAGCCGCCGTAGTTGACCTCGGCCACCCCGATGCCCCGGGAGGTGAAGTAGGCGATCTCCAGGTCGAGCACCATCGGCGCGTGGTTGGTCGGGCCGCCGTGCGCCCAGACGACGTAGGGCGGCAGCTCCCCCTCGGGGGCCCGGTGCTCCGGGTTCCGCGGTGGGTAGATGTGCGTGTGCACCTCCCGCCCGCCGGGGCCGGTGAAGGTGCGTGCTCGCGGCTCGGGGTAGTAGGCCGGGTCCACGAGGTCGCGGTGTCCGGCACCGATCACCCGCGGGTGGCCGGTGGCGGTGTCCAACTCCACCACCTCGTAGCCGCTGTGCGGGCTCGCGGCGATGCCGACCACCCGGGTGTCCAGGGTCGCGAGCGCCGGGGCCCACTCCGTCCAGCGGCCGGGTACGTCGTGCAGGTCCCCGGTCTCCGGGTCGAGAATGCCCAGCGCGGTGGCGCCGCGACCGTGCAGGACGGCGATCAGCCCGCTGCTCAGCGGGGCGAACCAGCGGTGGCCGATCTTCCACAAGGCATCGGCGAACTCCTCCTGACGCGGGCAGAGCTCACTGATCCGCACCGACTCGGCCGGGGCCCCCTCGGCGCCGATCCGGAGCCGCAGCAGGTTCCACCAGCCGCTGCGGTCGGAGGCGGCCAGCAGCGAGCCGTCCGGGCCCCACTCCGTCTGCGCGATGGACTCGCCCGGGCCGCCGAGTACCGTCCGGGCCTCCCCGAAGGTGCCGTCGGCGGCGACCTCGGCGACCTTCAACTCGCTGCCCTCCCAGGGCATCCGCGGGTGGTCCCAGGCGATCCATGCCGCCCGGCGGCCGTCCGGGGCGAGCCGTGGGCCGGTGACGAACCGGTGCCGGTCGTCGCTGAGTTCCCGGATCGCCGTTCGGTCCTCGGCCGCCGAGCCGTCCAGCGGCACGGCCACCACCGCACGCCGCACATCGCTCGGGCCCTCCCCGGTGAACTCCTCCATGACGCACCAGACCTCGCCGCGTCCGAGGTGGATCCACGGGTCCACCCAGCGCAGCCCGTCGCCGACCTCGGAGACCGGGGTCAGCGGCCGGGGGCTCGGGCCGCCCGGGGCATCCGGCTCATGGACGTACAGTCGCTGGTCGGCGAAGTGGGTGAAGACCAGCAGCGGCCCGCCCTCCGACCGGGCGGCCCCGGCCCAGGGCTGGCCGCCGTACTCGATCACCCGGCTGCGGACGTTCCAGGGGACGGGGAGCACCGAGTCCCGGCTGCCGTCGGCGCCCAGCCGCACCAGCGCCCGGCGTCCGCCCTCCTCCGGTCTCGGCTCGGTCCACCAGACCTCCTGACCGACAGCTCCCACGTACTCCGGCCGCCCGTCACGGGACGCCGCCAGTGCGGCCCCGATCGGTGACCGCCACGCGCCGTACGGGGCCGTGGACACCATCTGCTCATGCCTCCTACGAGTCGCCGTGCCGCTGTCCGGGCCCATGCTCCCGGTCATGCCTCCGGGCCGGTGTTCCGCATGAAGTGGTCGAGCACCCGGGCGCCGAAGTGCAGCGCCTCCACGGGCACCCGCTCGTCCACGCCGTGGAACAGCGCCTGGTAGTCGAAGCCCTCCGGCAGCTTCAGCGGGGAGAAGCCGTAGCCGACGATGCCGAGTTGCGAGAACTGCTTGGCGTCCGTCCCGCCCGACATGCAGTACGGGACCGTCGTCCCGGCCGGGTCGAAGAGTTCGACGGCCTCCCGCATCGCGGCGAAGGTGGCGGAGTCCACCGGTGCCTGGAGCGGTACCTCCCGGTGGTAGAACTCCCAGTCCACGTCGGGGCCGGTGAGCCGGTCCAGGGTGTCGTGGAACTCCTGCTCGCCACCGGGGAGCATCCGCCCGTCGACGAAGGCCGTGGCGCTCCCGGGCACCACGTTGACCTTGTACCCGGCGGAGAGCATCGTCGGGTTGGAGCTGTTGCGGACGGTCGGCGCCACGAGCGCCGCGGCCCGGCCCAGGTGGTCCAGCAGCGCGTCCACGTCGAAGTCGGAAGCGTCCAGGTCGGCCTCGACGCCGTACAGCGCGGCGAGTTCGGTGAGCGCCGCCCGCACGGTCGGAGTGAGCCGCACCGGCCAGTCGTGCTCGCCGATCCGGGACACGGCGGCGGCCAGCCGGCTCACCGCGTTGGTCCGGTTGACCTTCGAGCCGTGGCCGGCCCTGCCCTGCGCGGTCAGCTTGAGCCAGGCGGTACCGCGCTCACCGGCCGCGATCGGGTAGAGCCGCCGGCCGCCTTCGGCGTGGAAGGTGAACGCTCCGGACTCGCTGATGCCCTCGGTGCAGCCCTCGAACAGCTCGGGGTGCTGACCGGCGAGGAAACCGGAGCCGTCCTTGGCGCTGTCCTCCTCGTCGGCGGTGAAGGCGATCACGATGTCCCGGCGGGGGCGCACCCCGGCGCGGGCCCAGGCACGGGCCACCGCGAGGATCATCGCGTCCATGTTCTTCATGTCGATGGCGCCCCGGCCCCAGACGACGCCGTCGCGCACCTCGCCGGAGAACGGGTGCACGCTCCACTCCGCGGCCTCGGCGGGCACCACGTCCAGGTGACCGTGGACCAGCAGGGCGCCCGCGCCGGCATCCGGATCGCTGCCCGCGATCCGCGCCACCACGTTGGAGCGCCCCTTCGTCCGCTCCAGCACCACCGGCTCCAGGCCCGCCTCAGCCAGCCGCTCCGCCGCGTACTCGGCGGCCGGCCGCTCCCGGCAGTCGCCGCCGCCGCGGTTGGTGGTGTCGATCGCGATGAGTTCGGAGGTGAACCGCACCACCTCGTCGAGCGCCGTCTCGTCGACCGGCGATCCGTCGGTGACCGTCCCCTGCGCCGTTGCCTCAGCCATACTGCTCCTCCACTGCCGACGAGACGAGTGTGGTGACCGCCTTGAAGCAGCGGATGCCCTCGTACATCGTCTCGCTGGTGTACCGCACCCGACGCTCCCCGGCGGGCTCCACCCCGGGCACCACGGCCGCCGCTCCGACGAGGTGTTCGGCGTCGAACTCCAGCTCGACGGTGAACGGTCCGCCCGCGCGCACCGGCTCGTGCCGGATCGCGAGCGCCGCCGCGGCCTCGGCCGCCGCCCGGATGTCGGCCGCGGTGCGGGCCGGGGTGCGGCAGACGGCCGCATAGCGGGAGACGTGGTCCTTCACGGCGACGGTACGGGCCTCCGGCGCGTAGCCGGCGGCGTCCTCGCACGCCTTGTCGTCCCCGGTGACCAGCACCACCGGCACCCCGTACTCAGCGACGACGTGGGCGTTGAGCAGGCCCTCGCTGGCCCGGGTGCCGTTCAGCCACACCCCGGTGATGGTGTTGGCGAGGTAGGTGTGGGCGAGCACGCCCTCGGCGCCGGCCGCGGCGTGGTAGCCGAGGAAGGCGACACCGTCCACGTCCCCGCGCTGCACACCCTCGACCATGCTGAGCGACTTGTGACGCCCGGTCAGCATCTGGGCGCGGTCGTCGAGCCGCTCAAGCAGCAGGTTCCGCATGGTCCAGTGCGCTTCGTTGACGAGTACCTCGTCCGCCCCGCCGTCGAAGAACCCGCTGATCGCGGCGTTGACATCAGAGGTGAACATCGGCCGGCAGCGTTCCCACTGGGCATGCCCCGGTAGCACGTCTGCGGGCCAGGTGACGCCGGTGGCGCCCTCCATGTCCGCGGAGATCAGGATCTTCACACAACGCTCCGTCCCTGCTGGCGAGCCGGGGCCTCCCCCGGGGTCGGAGCCCAGTCTTCGGCATCGCTTTCGACTGAGTCCAGCACCTCAGCCGGATTGATCGAATCCGTGCCATCCCGTGGGGCGGTGCCCCGGGGCCCGGCGGCCGTGCTCCGGCCCCACCCGAGGGCCGGAGCACGGCGCGGAACCGGATCAGCGCCCCGCGGCGGGAACGGGCGGACCGGCCACCGGTACCACCACCGGGGAGCCGTCGTCCGGAGCCCGGAGGATGTCCGCGTCGATCCCGTAGAGCTCCTTGACCAACGCGGCGTCGACGGTCTCCCGGGGCGGGCCGGAGGCCACGACCCCGCCGTTCTTCATGGCGACCAGGACATCCGCGTAGCGGGCGGCGCTCGCCAGGTCGTGGAGCACCATCACAACGGTGCGGCCGGCGGCGGCGACCTCCCGCACCAGGCCCAGCACCTCGACCGCGTGCCCGAGGTCCAGGGCGCTGGTCGGTTCGTCGAGCAGGACGATCGGAGTCTGCTGCGCCAGCACCATCGCCAGCCAGCAGCGCTGCCGCTGGCCGCCGGAGAGCTGGTCGAGGCGGCGGGCGGCGAGGTCCGCCACACCGGTGGACTCCAGCGCCTCACGCACCGCCCGCTCGTCCTCCCGCGACCACTGGCGGAACAGGCCCTGGTGCGGGTGGCGGCCGTAGCGGACCAGCCCGGCGACGGTGACGGCCTCGGGAGACTGCGGCGACTGCGCCAGCAGCGCGATGCGATGCGCGGCCTGACGCTGACTCAGCTGCCAGATGTCGTCCGCACCGACCCGTACGCTGCCCGAGCTCGGTCGGTGCAGCCGTGCGACCGCGCGCAGCAGCGTCGACTTGCCGCAGCCGTTCGGGCCGACGATCGCGACCACCCGCCCGGGTGCGACGCTCAGGTCCACTCCGTCGACGGCCGTGTGGCCGGCATAGCCGGCGGTGAGCTTCCGGACGACGAGTTCCACTTGTCTCAGGCCCTTCACGCGTTCTCTTCCCGGCCGAACAGCACCCACAGCAGGAACGGTCCGCCAAGCACACTCGTCACCACCCCCACCGGGAGTTCCACCGGGGCGATCACCCGGCCCAGCGCGTCCGCCGCGGCGATGAGCGCCGCGCCGACCAGGGCGGAACCGACCACCGGTACCCGACCCGGCCCGCAGAGCCGGGAGGCGAGGATCGGTGCGGCGAGCGCCACGAAGGAGATCGGGCCGCCGACCCCCACCGCCACACCGGCGAGCAGCACCGCGAGTGCGAGCGCCGCACCCCGCGCGGCGACCACGTTGAGGCCGAGCGCCGAGGCGGTGTCGTCGTCGAAGCGGACCAGAGCCAGCCGGTGTCCGGCCACGAGCGCCAGGGGCACCAGCACCGCCAGCACGCCCAGCAGCGGCAGCGCGACCCCGTAGTCGCGGCCGTTGAGGCTGCCCACGCTCCACAGGAAGACGCCGCCCGCGCTGCTCTGGTTCTGCCGGGACATCACCAGGTCGGTGACGGCACCGATGACGGTGGAGACGCCGATGCCGACCACCAGCACCCGGTAGCCGCGGGTGCCCATCCCGCCGGCGGCCAGGACGACGAGCACGGCCGCCCCGACGCCGCCGACCGGCCCGAGCCACCAGTCGCCGATCATGGCCGAGCTGCTGCCCATGAGCGAGGCGACCACGGTGGCGGTGGCCCCTTCGTTGACGCCGATGATGTCGGGTGTGGCGAGCCGGTTGCCGGCCAGGGTCTGGGTCAGGCAGCCCGAGACGCCGAGTGCGCCTCCCACCAGGAGGCCGACGACGATCCTGGGGAGCCGGAAGTCCCGCACGATCATGTTCGTCGCCCGGTCGCCCGTCCCCAGCAGGCCGCTGACCGACCGGGCCAGGCTCATGTCCGTGGAACTGGCCAGGGTGGCGAGGATCACCAGCACGGCGATCAGGGCGCTGAGCCCGAGGGCGACGGCGGCGGTGCGGCGCGGGAACAGCCAGGAGAGGGTGCCGCCGCGGAGCAGTACGGTGTCCGGCGGGGTCAGCGGTGCCGGCACCACGGCTGGGGAACGCTCGGTCATGCGGCGGTTCCCCCCAGGCCGGTCATCCGCCCGGAGCGGGCGATCCAGATCAGCAGCGGTCCGCCGAGCAGCGCCAACAGCACGCTCACCGGCGTCTCCCAGGGGCGGATGGCCACGCGCGCCAGGATGTCGGCGGCGATCATCACATCGGCGGCGACCAGCGCGGAGAGCAGTAGTTGGGCGGCCATCCGGGGGCCGGTGAGGAGCCGGGCGGCGTAGGGCGCCAGCAGTCCGAGGAAGGCGATCGGGCCCGCCAGGGCGACGGCGGCGCCGGCGAGCGGGGTCACCGCCCCGGCCACCGTAAGCCGGATCCGGGCCGGGTGGTGGCCCAGCGCCCGCGCGGTGTCGTCGCCGAGCGCCAGTGCGGAGAGCGGTCGGGCGGCGGCGAAGGCCACGGCCAGACCGAGCAGCACGAGGGGGGAGAGGGCGAGTGCGGTGGCGGTGCGGACCCCGGCGAGGGAACCGATGGTCCAGTACCGGTACTCGTCGAAGGTGCTCTGAGTGCCCAGCAGGACGTAGGCGGTCATGCCGTGGAAGGTGGCGCCGAGCGCGGAACCGGCCAGCACCAGGCGGAGCGGTGACGCGGCCGCCCGGCCGGAGGCGGCCAGCAGCAGGACGGTGCAGCTGGCCAGCACGCCCCCCGCAAGCGCCCACAGCAACATCCCGTAGGACGAGTCCGCCCCGAAGTAGGTGAGCCCGATCACCACGCCCAGTGCGGCGCCGGAGTTGACGCCCAACAGCCCGGTCTCCGCGAGCGGGTTGCGGGTGGCGGCCTGGAGGAGGGCGCCGGCGACGCCCAGTGCGCAGCCGACCAGCACCGCGGCGATGGTGCGCGGCAGCCGTACCTCCACGACGGCGAGCCGGAGTTGCTCGTCCGCGCGGGCGGACGGCTCTCCGGTGATGAAGTCCCAGGAACGCGCCATGGGGTTGCTGGCCGAGCCGGTCAGCAGGGAGAGCAGTACCAGGACGGCGAGGCCGACCAGAAGGGCTCCCGCCGCCCAGAGCACCGGACGGACCGGCGGCCGGGTGGCGGTGGGGACTCCGGACTCCGCCGGCACCGGCTCCGCAACTCCGTTGGTTGCGGCGGGTGGTGTGCCGACTGAGAGGCCCTCTTGCGGGGGTGGCATAAGGTAAGCCTAGCCTAAGCAGGCCAGGGTGCTTCGGGGGTGGCCCCGCCGTCCCGGGCTGCCCTGGCCATCGGTTTTTCCGTCCTGACCCGTAGCTCATCGGAGTGTCCCATGCGTTCGTCCCGTTCCGTCAGTCGCCGGACGGCGGTTGCCGCAGCCGCCGTGGCGGCCGCTTCCGCCCTGCTGCTCACCGCCTGCGGCGCAGAGGATCCCGAGAGTGGTGGGGCGGGCGAGTCCAGCTCGAAGACCCGGACGGTCACCGACGTGACCGGTGCGAAGGTCGAGATCCCCGGCGGGGTCGAGAAGGTGGTCGTGCTCAGCGAGATGGACCTGGACAGCTCGCTCGCGCTCGGGGTCAAGCCGGTGGGGCTGAGCGCCGGGCGCGGGCAGCAGGGTGCGCCGGAGTACCTCGGGGACGCCACCGAGGGGATCCCGGTGGTCGGCGCGGTCACGGGGCCGGACATCGAGAAGGTCGCCTCTGCCGGACCGGACGTCATACTCGCCGGCCAGATCGCGGACAAGCAGGTTCTGGAGCAGCTGCGCACCATCGCGCCGACCGTGGTGACGGTCGGTAAGGACCGCTCCTGGAAGAAGTCGTTGAAGCTCACCGCCGAGGCGCTCGGGAAGGAGGCCGAGGTCGAGAAGTTCGTCCGCGGCTACGAGGAGCGGGTGGAGTCGGTGAAGCAGGCCCTCGGCGACCGGTCGGGGGCCGAGGTCAGCGTGGCCAGGTACTCCGCCCGCGGGACCGCGGTGATGCAGCAGGGCGTCTTCATCAGTGATGTGCTGAACGACCTCGGCCTCAAGCGCCCCGGTATCCAGAACGACCAGGGGGAGGGGCACTCGACCCCGGTCGGTGACGAGGACATCAAGCAGATCGACGGCGACTGGCTGTTCATCGGCACGCTGGCCTCCACCGGGGAGGACGCGGATCTGTTCCGGAAGCTCAAGGAGAAGCCGGCGTACCGTCAACTCTCCGCGGTCAAGAACGACCACGTCACGGAGGTCGACGGTTCCAAGTGGACCAGTCTCGGCGGTGCCGAGGCGGCGATGTCGGTGCTGGACGACATCGAGGAGGCGATGGCCGGTTGAGCGGCCGGCGGCGGCGGGGTGCGACCTCGCCGCTGTTTAGGTTAGGCTAACCTAACTTCAGCTTTCGACGAGGTAGAGGGAGCAGGCAGCGCCGTGCAAGAGCCCGAACTCACCGGCCGTCTCGCGCTGGTCACCGGTGCCGGCCAGGGGATAGGCGAAGCCGTCGCCCGGACCCTGGTGGAACGAGGGGCACGGGTGGCGGCCGTGGACCGGAGCGCGGGCGGGGTCAAGGCCCTCGAAGCCGAACTCGGCCCCGCCGCGCTCACCGCCCACCCCGCCGACGTGACCGACGCCTCGGCGGTCCAGGCCCTGGTGGAACGGGTGGAAAGGGAGAACGGACCACTCGACATCCTGGTCAACGTCGCCGGTGTGCTGCGCACTTCGCCCGTGGTCGACCTCACCGACGACGACTGGGCGCAGACCTTCGCGGTGAACACCACCGGCGTCTTCCACACCTCGCGGGCCGCGGCCCGCAGGATGGCCGAGCGCCGCAGCGGCTGCATCGTCACCGTCGGCTCCAACGCGGCGGGGGTGCCGCGCACCGGCATGGCCGCCTACGCGGCGTCCAAGGCCGCGGCCACCATGTTCACCAAGTGCCTGGGACTCGAGTTGGGCCGCACCGGCGTCCGCTGCAACGTCGTCTCACCCGGATCGACCGACACCGCCATGCAGCGGGAGCTGTGGCAGGACGCCGAGGCGCCGCTGCGGGTCCTCGACGGCGACCCGGCCTCCTACCGCGTGGGCATCCCGCTCGGGCGGATCGCCGAGCCCGCCGATGTCGCCGAAGCCGTCGCCTTCCTCGTCTCGGACCGGGCCCGCCACATCACCATGCACGACCTGTACGTGGACGGCGGCGCGACGCTGCGCGCCTGAGGACCGGAGCAGCCGTCCGCCCCGCAGCCCGGCCCCGCCCCACCGGCGGCACGAGCCCGTCGAGGAAGCCGGCGCGGAACACCCTCGAACCCCCACCCCGACCGGGGCCACCGATCTCCGGCGCCGCCCGCAAGGGCCGAGCAGGGCCCACTCCATCCCTCCAGACCCGAGCCGATGGGAACCATCGGAGAACAGGAGCACCAGGTGACAACGGCTCACGAGGCCGCCGTACCGGCTCCCACCCAACCCCCCACGCCCCGGCCGCCCAACACCGCGGGCCTGCGGGCCGCCGGCGGGACCGTCGGAGCGGCCACCGCGCTCCTCGACGACTACCGGGGCGGCGAGGCCCGCTTCTTCGCCTCGCCGACCCGTACCCTGCTGACCCACGGAGTCGAGCGGCCCGTACCGCACGGACCGCGCCCCCTGCCGGAGCGGGTCGCCGAGACCCTGCGGGAGGCCGGCGCCGCCGGGGCCGCGGCACCCGTCGTCGTCGGCGCGGTGCCCTTCGACCAGACCGCGCCGTCCGCCCTCACCGTTCCCGCGGGCGTGCGCTGGGCGCCTCCGCTGGCGAAGGACCCGCTGGTGGCGCTGGAGGCCGCGGCCCCCGCGACGACCGGCTGGGAGGTCCGGCCCGTACCCGAGCCGGAGGTCTACGGCGCCTCGGTCGCCGAAGCCGTGCGGCGGATGGCGCGCGGCGACTTCAGCAAGGTCGTCCTCGCCCGCACCCTGGAGCTCTCCTCCGCCCGGGGCCTGGACCTGCCCGCGATGCTCCAGAGGCTCGCCCGGCGGGACCCGGGCGGCTACACCTTCGCGATGCCGACCGGGGCCCCCGCCGGCCCCGACGGGCGCCCGGGCTGCGACCGCACGCTGATCGGCGCCAGCCCCGAACTGCTGGTCTCCCGGCGCGGCGGGAGGTTCGTCGCGAATCCGCTCGCCGGCTCCACACCGCGCAGCTCCGACCTGGCCGAGGACGTACGCCGCGCCGCCGCCCTGCTGGACTCCGCCAAGGACCTGGCGGAGCACGCCATGGTCGTCGACGACGTGCGCCGGTCACTGGAGCCGTACTGCCGGAGCATCGACGTACCCCGGCGTCCCACGCTGGTGCGGACGGCCGCCATGTGGCACCTGTCCACCACGGTCACCGGTGAACTGACGGACCCGGAGAACACCTCCGCCCTCGAACTGGCCTGCGCCCTGCACCCCACTCCGGCCGTCTGCGGCACGCCCACCGCGACCGCCCGGGAGGTCATCGCCGAGTTGGAGCCCTTCGAACGCGGCTTCTTCACCGGCGTCGTCGGCTGGGGGGACGCGAACGGCGACGGCGAGTGGGTCGTCACCATCCGCTGCGCCGAGGCCGAGGAGAACCGGCTGCGGCTGTACGCCGGAGCCGGCGCCGTCGCCGCCTCCTCCCCGGAGGCCGAGACCGCCGAGACGGGGGCCAAGTTCCGTACCTTCCTGCACGCCGTGGGAGCCGACCTGTGACCGTGAACGATCACGCCGCCGTGGAGGAACCGACGGCCGCACAGCCCACCTGGCCCGCCGAGTACGCCCAGCGCTACCGCGCCGCCGGCTGGTGGCGCGGCGAGACCTTCGGCCAGATGTTGCGGGAGCGCGCCGAGGCCCACCCCGACCGGATCGCCGTCGTCGACCCGGCCGACGGGCCGTCCGGTGCGCTGAGCGAGACCGGCGGACGCCGCTGGAGCTACCGGGAGCTGGACCAGCGCGCGGACCGCCTCGCCGCGGGGCTCCGGGCACGCGGCGTCCGTAAGGGCGACCGGGTGGTGCTCCAACTTCCCAACATCGCCGAGTTCTTCGAAGTCGTCTTCGCGCTGTTCCGGATCGGCGCCCTGCCCGTCTTCGCGCTGCCGGCCCACCGTGCCACCGAGATCGGCCATTTCTGCCGGTTCACCGAGGCGGTCGCCTACGTCATCCCCGATGTGCACGGCGGCTTCGACTACCGTGAGCTGGCCTCCCGGATGCGCGCCGAAGTCCCCACCCTGCGCGAGGTCCTCGTGGTCGGCGACCCGGGTGAGCACACCGCCCTGGAGTCGGTGGCCGCGGCGGGCGAGCCGGTCGCCGGACCGCCGCCGGCCGACCAGCGACCGGCCCCGGGCGACCTCGCCTTCCTCCAGCTCTCCGGAGGCAGCACGGGCGTACCCAAGCTCATACCGCGCACCCACGACGACTACATCTACTCGCTGCGCGGCTCCAACGAGATCTGCGCCGTCGACGAGCACAGCGTCTACCTGTGCGCCCTGCCGGCGGCCCACAACTTCCCGCTCAGCTCCCCGGGGACGCTCGGCGCGCTCTACGCAGGCGCCCGGGTGGTGCTCGCCCCGAGACCCAGCCCCGACACGGCCTTTCCCCTGATCGAACGTGAGAAGGTCACCATCACGGGGCTGGTGCCGCCGCTGGCCCTGGTGTGGTTGGAAGCCGCGCCCGAGAGCACCGCCGACCTCTCCAGCCTGGAGGTGCTGCTCGTCGGCGGCGCCAAGTTCAGCTCGGAGGCCGCCCGCCGGGTCCGGCCGACCCTCGACTGCACGCTCCAGCAGGTCTTCGGCATGGCGGAGGGGCTGGTCAACTACACCCGGCTGGACGACCCCGAGGAGACCATCGTCACCACCCAGGGCCGCCCGATCTCCCCGGACGACGAGATCCGGATCGTCGACGACCAGGACGACGACCTGCCGGTGGGAGAGACCGGGCACCTGCTGACCCGCGGCCCGTACACCATCCGCGGCTACTGGAAGGCGCCCGAGCACAACGCGCGCGCCTTCACCGCCGACGGCTTCTACCGCACCGGTGACGTGGTCCGGCTGACCGAGACCGGGCACCTCGTCGTCGAGGGCCGGGCGAAGGACCAGATCAACCGGGGCGGTGAGAAGGTGGCCGCGGAGGAGATCGAGAACCACATCCTCGCCCACCCGGCGGTGCACGACGCCGCCGTGGTCTCCATGCCGGACGACTACCTCGGCGAGCGGACCTGCGCCTACGTGATCCTGCGGGAGAACACCGGACCGCTGAAGCCCGTGGAGATGAAGAAGTTCGTGCGCCAGCGCGGTCTGGCCGCGTACAAGGTGCCCGACCGCGTCGAGTTCGTGACGGCCTTCCCCGCCACCGGCATCGGCAAGGTCAGCAAGAAGGACCTCCGGGCGGCCATCGCCGCCCGACTGCGCGACTGATCCCTGACAGGTCGCCAGCCCGCGTGCGGAACCCCCCGATCCCCCCGAAAGGCACCCCGTGGCTCTCCCCGCCATCGCCCCCTACCCGATGCCCGATCCGGCCTCGCTGCCGGCCAACCGGGTCGACTGGAGCTTCGACCCGGACCGCGCCGTCCTCCTCGTCCACGACCTCCAGCAGTACTTCCTGCGCGCCTTCACCCCGGGGCGGTCGCCGGTCACCGAACTGCTGGCGAACGTCGCGCGGTTGAAGAAGGAGTGCGCCCGGCTGGGCGTGCCGGTCGTCTACTCCGCGCAGCCCGGGGGACAGAACCCGGCCGAGCGCGGCCTCCAACTGGACTTCTGGGGCCCCGGCCTCCCCGACGACGAGGCTCTCGCGGCGATCCCGGAGGCGGTGGCGCCGGTCGAGGGCGACACCGTCATCACCAAGTGGAAGTACAGCGCCTTCGTCCGCTCCGACCTGGCCGAACGGATGGCCTCCCAGGGCCGCGACCAGTTGGTCGTCGTCGGGGTCTACGCCCACATCGGCGTCATGATGACCGCCTGCGACGCCTGGATGCGCGACATCAAGGCCTTCCTCGTCGCCGACGCACTCGCGGACTTCTCGGAGCAGGACCACCGGATGGCCCTGGAGTGGGCCGCCGCCAAGTGCGCCGTCGTCACCACCACCGAACGTCTCGTAGAGGGGAAGTAGTCAACCATGGACGCCACGGCGATCACCCTGGAGAAGATCCGTGCCGATGTCGCCGACGTGCTGGGCGAGGAGCCGGCCGACATCCCCGACGACGAGAACCTCGTCGACTACGGCCTGGACTCCGTCAGGATCATGACGTTGCTGGAGCGTTGGCGGCGGGACCACGGAGTCGAGGTCGGCTTCGTCGACCTGGCGGAGAAGCCCGCCCTGGAGGAGTGGGCACCGCTGCTGGGGGCCCGGGCATGACCGTGCGCACCCGGGGCGCCGAGCGGTCGGAGGAGGCGGCGGCGGCAACGGACCCGGCCGGCACCGCGGCGGCCCCACAGCCCCTCCCCGCCGACGGGCTGCCGCTGACGGCCGCCCAGTCGGGCATGTGGTTCGCGCAGGCACTCGACCCGCGGAGCCCCGCCCAGAACACCGCCGAGTACGTGGAGATCCCGGGCCCGGTCGACCCGGCGGTCTTCGCCGAGGCGCTGGACCGTGCCGTCCGGGAGACGGACGCGCTGCGGGTGCGGCTGGTGGAGACGGCCGACGGTCCGCGACAGCTGCCGCTGGCCGTCGGGCCGGCGGCCGACGCGCTCCGCCCCGGCGCGGAAGCACCCGCGCCGGCCACCGGCCGGCCCCTGCCGTTCCCGCTCCGGATCACGGACCTGCGGGGCGAGGAGGCACCGGACGCCGAGGCGCGGGCCTGGATGCGGGAGGACCTCGCACGCCCCTTCGATCTCGGCGGCGGCCCGCTGTTCGCCCACGCCCTCTTCCGGGTCGCCGACGACCGCTGGCTGTGGTACCAGCGCGTCCACCATGCCGTGATGGACGGGTTCGGCTACGCCCTCCTCGCCCGCCGCGTCGCCCAGCTCTACACCGCGCTGGCCACCGGAGCGGAGCCCGCCCCGAGCCCCTTCGGCGGGTTGCGCCAACTCGTGGCCGAGGACGCCGCCTACCGGGCGTCCGACAAGCACCGAGCCGACCGCGAGCACTGGAGCGGGCTGTTCGCCGACGAGCCCGAGGTGCCGCTCCTCGCCGGGCGCACCGCGCTGCCCTCCCGCCACTTCCTCCGCCGTACCGCCCGACTCGCCCCGGAGACCACCGAACGCCTCCGGGAACTGGCCGGACAGGTGCGCGCCACCTGGTCCGAGGTGCTGCTGGCCGCCCAGGCGCTGTACCTCTCCCGTACCACCGGGAGTCCGGACGTGGTGCTCGGGCTGCCCATGATGTGCCGGTTGGGGTCGGCTGCCCTGCGCGTCCCCGGCATGGTGATGAACGTCCTGCCGCTGCGGCTGACCGTCACCCCCGAGGGCACCTTCGCCGAACTCGTCCGTCAGGTGGTCCTCGCCGTCCGGGAGGTCCGCCGCCACCAGAGGTACCGCTACGAGGACATCCGCCGGGACCTCGGTCTGCTCGGTGAGGGCCGCGCCCTCGTCGGCCCGCTGGTCAACATCATGCCGTTCGACTACGACCTGTCCTTCGCGGGTGTCCTCGCGGAGGCGCACAACCTCTCCGCCGGACCGGTGGAGGACCTCACCGTCAACATCTACGACCGCGCCGACGGCTCCGGTCTGCGCATCGACTACGACGGCAACCCCGCCCTCTACGACCTGCCGGAACTCGCCGGACACCAGAACCGCTTCCTGGAACTGCTCAGTCGCCTCGGAGAGGCGGACCCGCACACCCCGCTCGGCCGGCACGCCGTCCTCACCGCCTTCGAACACCAACTGGTGGTCGAGGAGTTCAACGACACCGCCCGCGACCTCCCGTCGACCACGCTCATCGGCCCGATCGAGGCGCAGGCCCGCCGGACACCCCAGGCGCCCGCACTGGTCTGCGGCGACCAGACGCTGAGCTACGCCGAACTCGACGCCCGCGCCAACCGGCTCGCCCGCGAGCTCGTCGCCCTCGGGGTGCGCCCGGGGAAGCTGGCGGCCATCGCCCTGCCGCGGTCGGTCGAGCTGATCACGGCGCTGCTCGCGGTACTGAAGGCCGGCGGCGCCTACCTGCCGCTCGACCCCGAATACCCGGCGGACCGGCTGGCGTACATGCTCCAGGACGCCGCCCCGGTCTGCGTCCTCACCGACACCGCCACCCGCGGGGCGCTGCCCGACGGCGAGGCGCAGGGCCCGCCCGTGCTCGTCCTCGACGACCCGGAGCTGGAACGCCGGCTGGCGGGTCACCAGGCCACCACGCCGGCTCGGCCGCTGACCCCGCACCACCCGGCGTACGTCATCTACACCTCCGGCTCCACCGGGCGTCCCAAGGGGGTCGTCGTACCCCACTCGGCGATCGACAACCGGTTGCGCTGGATGCAGGCCGAGTACCGGCTCGCCCCCGAGGACCGGGTGCTGCAGAAGACGCCCTCCGGCTTCGACGTGTCGGTGTGGGAGTTCTTCTGGGCCCTGCGCGAGGGTGCCACGCTCGTGGTCGCCGAGCCGGGCGGCCACCGGGACCCGGCCTATCTCGCCCGGACGATCCGCCAGCAGCGGATCACGACCGTCCACTTCGTGCCCTCGATGCTCCAGGTGTTCCTCGCCGAGCCGACCACCGCGGACGGCTTGGCCGCCGACGGCCTGCGGCAGGTGTTCTGCAGCGGTGAGGCGCTGCCCCGGGAGAGCGTCGAGGAGTTCCACCGGGTGCTGCCCGGGGTGGCGCTGCACAACCTCTACGGACCGACCGAGGCTGCCGTCGACGTCACCTACCACCCCTGCGAGGCCGGGGCCCGCGGGCCGGTGCCGATCGGCCGACCGGTCTGGAACACCAGGCTCTACGTCCTGGACGACGCCCTCCAGCCCTGCCCGCCGGGCGTGCCGGGCGAGCTGTACCTGGCCGGCGCCCAACTGGCCTCCGAGTACCTGGGCCGGCCCGAGCTCACCGCCTCCCGCTTCCTCGCCGACCCCTACGGAGCCCCCGGCAGCCGGATGTACCGCACCGGCGACCTCGCCCGCTGGCTCCCGCACGGCGAGGTCGAGTACCTCGGCCGGACCGACCACCAGGTGAAACTCCGCGGCCTCCGGATCGAACTCGGCGAGATCGAGTCCGCGTTGACCGAGGACGCCACCGTCGGCGCCGCCTGCGTGGTGGTCCGTGAGGACCGACCCGGCGACCAGCGGCTGGTCGGCTACGTGACACCCGCGGCCACCGGCGGCGCACCGGCGCCGGACGGCGAGGCCCTCCGGGAACGGCTGGCCGTCCGGCTACCGGACTACATGGTGCCCGCAGCCGTCCTCACACTGCCGGAGTTCCCGCTCAGCCCCAACGGCAAGCTGGACCGCGGGAAGCTGCCGGCACCCGGCCCCGTCGTCGGCACCCGGGGCCGCGCGCCGCGCACCCACCAGGAGGAGACCCTCACCCGGCTGTTCGCCGAGACGCTCGGGCTGACGCGGGTCGGAGTGGACGACGGCTTCTTCGACCTGGGCGGGAACTCCCTGCTCGCGGTGCGGCTGGCAGCCCGTATCCGGGAGGCCTTCGGCGTGCGACCGGACATCGGGGCGCTGTTCCAGGCGCCCTCACCGGCGATGCTCGCCGACTGGCTGGGCCGAGCCGGCGGTACCGAGCCCGACGGTGCCGGAGCGGGCGCCGCCGCCCCCGACGAGGGGCTCGGCGTACTCCTGCCGCTTCGGGCCGCCGGCGACCGAACGCCGCTGTTCGTCTTCCATCCCGCGGGCGGGATCAGCTGGTGCTACTCCGGCCTGCTGGCCGGGCTGGGCCCGGACCAGCCCGTCTACGGACTCCAGGCACGCGGCCTGGCCGTACCGGAACGGCTCCCCGGCAGCATGACGGAGATGGCCGAGGACTATCTCGCTCACCTCCGCAAGGTGCAGCCGCACGGCCCCTACCGGCTGGTCGGCTGGTCGGTCGGCGGAGTCGTCGCGCACACCGCGGCCGTGCTGCTCCAGGAGGCCGGTGAGGAGGTGGAGTTGCTCGCGCTGCTCGACGCCTACCCCTCCGACCAGTGGCGTGACCAGGCCATCCCGGCTGAGGAGGACGCCGTAGGCGCCCTCATGCGGATGGCCGGCTTCGACCCGCGGCGCGGAATGGGCCGGGCCCAGGTCATCGACTTCCTCCACCAGGAGGGGAGCGCGCTCGCCAACCTCTCCGATCACACGCTGAACGCGGTGGTGGAGATCGTGGTCAACAACGCCCGGCTGATGCGCTCCCATGACCACCGGGTCTTCCGGGGTGACGTAGTCTTCTTCACCGCGGCGGCGCCGCGTGAGGAGTACTGGCTTACCAGGGAGGCGTGGGCGCCGTACGTCACCGGCGCGCTGCTCAACCACGATCTCGACTGCCTGCACCCGCAGTTGATGCAGGCGGAGTGGATCGCGGAGATCGCTGCCGTGCTGGCCCCCCGCCTCACCGACGACCCGGAGGAGCAGGAGAGTTGACCGCCCGCAGCCGCTTCGAGGCGCTGGGAGGAACGCCGGGGAGCATGGCACCGAGTGTCATGCTCCCCGGCGGGGTGCCCACCCACCGGAAATCACCTGACACGGCCGCGAAGTCGCGGCGGTGGCCGGGCTCCCGGTCGGCACCGGGCGGTCGGCGCACCGCCCGTGGGCCGGTTTCCCACCGCCCCTGCCCGGCCCACGACGACCGCCGGAGCGCCGGGGACGGCGCGGCGTGAGGGGGTCGATCCACGCGGGCGCCACCGGAGCCGTCACCCCGCACACGCTGCCGACCGGACCGGTCGCGCCGCGGCTGCTGGAGCGAGACCTGGACCCGGCGGCGGGCGACGCCGCGCTCTGGCTGGTCGGGGTGGCCGAGCACGCTTCCCCCGGTTCCGGCGGTGACCGGGCGGCTGCCGAGCAGAGCCTGCTGAACCCGGCCGAGCGCAGCAGGGCCGCCGCCTTCGTGCGCCCGGACGACCGGGACCGCTACCAGGTGGCGCACACCGCGATACGGCGACTGCTCGGCGCCTACCTCGGGACGGAGCCGGCCGCCGTGGATTTCACCCGCGAGGCCTGCCCCGGCTGCGGGGGCCCGCACGGTCGCCCGGCCGTCCCCGGCAACCCGCTGTACTTCTCGCTCTCCCACTCCGGGGACTTCGTGCTGCTCGCCTTCGCCCGGGCGGCCGTCGGGGCCGACATCGAGGAAGTGCCGGCGGCGGGGACCGCGGCGGAGATCGCACCCTCCCTGCACCCGGCGGAGCGGGCGGAGCTGGCAGCACTCCCGGCCTCGGCGCGGGCGGCCGCCTTCGCCCGCTGCTGGACGCGGAAGGAGGCGTTCCTCAAGGGCACCGGCATCGGACTGGCAGAGGACCTTTCCCACACCTACGTCGGTGCCGGCCCCGTGCCGGGGGCGCCGGAGGACTGGCGGCTCACGGATGTCCTCGTCCCCGCCCCCGGCTCCCCGGACGGCACCGGACACCCCGGCTACGCCGCCGCCTGTGCCGTCCGCCACCACGACGGCGGCCCCGCCGCCGACCCCCGCCTCACCCGTACGGCGGAGTAGTCGGAGACGGCGGAGGCCGCTGCCCCGACCCGGCGGGCGCGGGGCGAGCGCCACGGCGCAGCGCCCGCACGCCCGGCGTACGTCCCGACCGAGCCCGTCCCCGGGGCGGCCCCGCCAGGCCGCCCACCCGCCTCGCCCATCAGCGCCGCCGGACGCCGGGACCTCGCCTCCCGGGGCCACGGGACGGACCGCCGGAGCACCGCCGGACACCCTTGGGCGGCGGCCGACCGGCGAGCAGCCGGGCCGCACCGGAGCCATCCTGGTACCGGCGGGCCACCGCCGACTCCCGAGGGAGGAAGCCGGCCGAACTCTGTGGAAAGGGTCCGGACACCATGAGCCCCAAGACGGCGAGATCGACCGAAGGAGCCGGCCGGAAGCTGGTCACCGTCCCGACCAGGGTCGTCGTGGCCGTGCTCACCGTCCTCACTCTGATCTTCATCTTCGAGAACAACCGGCAGACCCGGATCCGGGTCATCGTGCCGCAGATCACCATCCCGCTGTGGACGGCCCTCCTCGGCACCTTCGTCGTCGGGGCGCTGTGCGGGGCCTACCTGTTCACCCGCCGCCGCCGATGACGTCCCCATCGCCGCTCTCAGCGGACAGACCCTGCCCGACGCGCCCCTGGCGGCCCGGTGACACTGAGTGCCAGACTGACTCCATGAATCGACGGGGTAACGCCACGGCCCAGGCCTGGGCGGCCCTCGGCGGAGACGCCGGGCTGCTTGAGCGAGTCGACCACGTGGAAGGCGGGCGGTCGCTCGTCTCCCGACTACCGGTGATGGCACTCGCCCGGTCCACCGTGGCCGCCTGCTCGCTGGCCGCTGCCGAACTCGCCGCCCGGCGGACGGGAGCACCGGTGCCGCGGGTACGGGTGGACGACGCGGCCGTCGCCACCGCCTTCCTGAGTGAGCGGCTGCTGCGCGTCGAGGGGCGCGCACCGATGAACTTCGCCCGGCTCTCCCGTTTCTGGGAGACCGCGGACGGCTGGCTGCGCACCCACGCCAACTACCCGCACCACCGAGGCCGGCTCCTGTCCGCACTGGGCGTCGACACCTCCGGCGGGGACGTCCCGGCGGTCGAGAGACTCTCCGCCGTCCTCGCCGAGCGCAAGGCCGAGGAGGTCGAGGAGAAGGTCTACGCGGCGGGTGGACTGGCCGTGGCCCTACGGGGCCCGAAGCAATGGGCCTCCCACCCCCAGGGGGCGGCGGTGGCCGCCGGTCCGCTGGTCGCGCTGGAACCGGCCACGGGCACCTCCGTCTCCCCCTCCGCCGGCACCGACCGGGGCGGGGCCGACCCCGCCCGCCCCGCGGCGGGGATCAGGGTGCTCGACCTGACCCGGGTGATCGCCGGCCCGGTGGCCACCCGAACCCTCGCGCTGCTCGGGGCCGATGTGCTCCGGGTCGACCTGCCGGGGCTGGCGGAGAGCCAGGACCTGTACGCCGACACCGGCCTGGGCAAGCGCTCCGCCTCCCTGGACCTCGCCGACAGCACCGACGGGGCCGTCTTCGAGGAACTGCTGTCCACGGCCGATGTGGTGGTGACCGGCTACCGGCCCGGGTCGCTCGACGGGTTCGGGCTGTCCCCGGAGGCGCTCCTCGATCGCCGACCGGGACTGGTGGTCGCCGAACTCAGCGCCTGGGGGCCGGGATCGGCCCGTGCGGCAACGGCCGGCAGGGCCGCCCCCTGGGCCGGCCGGCGCGGATTCGACAGCCTGGTGCAGGTGGCCTGCGGGATCGCCGCGACGGAGGCGGGACCGGACGGGCGTCCCGGGGCGCTTCCGGCACAGGCGCTGGACCACGGCAGCGGCTACCTGCTGGCCGCCGCCGTGCTGCGGGCGCTCACCGAGCGGCTGGACGACGGCGGCGGGCGGCTGGTGAGCCTGTCGCTGGCCCGTACCGCCGGTTGGCTCCTGGAACTCGCCGAGGATCCGGAGACCCGGGATGCGGAGCAGGTCTCCCAGGGCGGTGGACAGGGGGCCGGCGACGCCGTCGCTCCCGCCGAAGACCCGGTGGCGAACCTCATCGAACGCACGGGACCGCTGGGCCGGATGCGCTACGCCCGCAGTCCGGTCCGCTACGAGGGCGGCCCGGCGGACTGGGCCGGACTCCCCGGCCCCTTCGGCGGTGACCGACCCGCCTGGAGCTGAGCGCCGACTCTGGAGCCGGGCGGAGCCGCCCCCTACGATGCAGCGGTGGGCGAGACGGACTACCTCATCACCGGGCACCGAGTGGGCGTCCGCGACCTTCGGGCGGCGGACTGCCGGGAGTACATCGCGCGGGTGCGGGAGAGCGCGGAACTGCACCACCCCTGGGTCTCCCCGCCCGCCACCGCCGAGGAGTTCAACGCCCGGCTCGGGACGCCGGGCCGCCGCGGCTACGCCGTGTGTGAACTGGCGACCGGCGGGATCGCGGCCGGAGTGGCGATCAACAACATCGTGTACGGCAGCTTCCGGTGCGGTGCGCTCGGGTACTCCGCCTTCGCTCACGCCGCCGGCCGGGGCCTCACCAGAGAGGGGATCGGCCTGGTCATCCGGCACGCCTTCGACCCCGGCGGGCTCGGCCTGCACCGGCTGGAGGCCAACGTCCAACCGGCCAACGACCGCTCCCGCCGGCTCGTCCGCGGGCTGGGCTTCCGCCTTGAGGGCCTCTCGCCCGACTTCCTGTTCGTCGACGGCGCCTGGCGCGACCACGAGCGGTGGGCCATCACCAGCGAGATGCCGCTCGCTGGGGCGCGGCCCGCTGACGAGCCGGCGGTGCCCGCTCAGCCGCCGAGCGCCTCGGGAAGCGCGTCGGCCAACTCACTCCGCCAGCACAGGTAGTCGTGGCCGCCGTTGAACTCCCGGTAGGAGACCTCGTAGCCCTTGCGCCGCAGCACCTCACCCAGTCGTCGGTTGGCGGGCAGCAGCACCCACTCCTGCTCACCCGCCGAGAGCCAGAACCGGACGGCCTCCTCGGGCGCCGGGGCGGGGCGGCTCTCGACGGCGCCGGTGAGCCACTGCGCCTCCGGCCCGTCCGGCCACCAGAAGGATCCGGACTGGGCGAGGACGTTCCCGAAACGGTGGGGGGCGCGGAGCGCCGTGTAGGCCGCGGTCAGACCACCGAGGCTCTGACCGCCCAGCACGGTGCGCCGGGGATCGGCGCTGAGCGGCCACCTCTCGGCGGCCCAGGGCAGCAACTCGGTCTCCAGGAAGACCGCGAACCCCGCGTGGCAGGAGAGTTCGGTCCAGCGGGTGTGATTGTCCACGGACTCGGGGAGCAGGGCGACCAGCGGCGGGATGCGGCCGTCGGCGATCAGGTTGTCGAGCAGTGTGGAGACGGACAGCTCCGGCTGCCACATCTCACCGTCGAACAACACGAGCACCGGCAGCCCCGTTCCGGCGGCACCAGGAGAGCCCGGCCCCCGGGCCGCGGCCTGCCCCGCTGGGCTGTACACCCACACCCGGCGCTCGTTGCCCAGCGTCCGGCTGCGCACCGTGTGCACCGAGACCGCCCCGCGCGGCACCCCCGGCCGCGGCTCCCAGTCCGACTGTTCGGGTGCCTCCGGAAGCGTGACCACGGACAGCGGGGCACCGCCCCACCGGCGGGGGAACTCCGGGCGGGCGCTGAGCGGATCGGGCCTGGCCTGGCCGCGAAGCCACTGCCAGTAGGCGGCTCGGTCCGCCGCCGGTCCCGCGGGGTCCGGTCCATCACCCTCGTCGACGCAGAGCGCGTAGGTGGCCCGCCAGTCCCGGCGCATCCGCACCGACCAGTGCCAGACGTCGGTGCCGGGAACCGGACGGAGCAGGTTGGCCTCCGGAGCGCGGGGATCGGCGACCTTGTTCGGCAGGGCCAGTACCGCGCGGGTCCCCGCGCCGCCCCGCCAGAGGAAGGTGACCACCGCGTAGGCGGGGTCGCCGGCCGGGTCGGGCTCGACCAGCGGGGTTCCCTCCGCGGTGACCTCGGCCCAGAACTCCTCCACCCGTTCCGGGGCGGCCGCCAGCGCCGCCACCCGAGGGCTGCGGGCGAGTTCCAGTGGGGCGGGGCGGGGGATGCGCGGGGGGCGCTCCGGTGTGCCGGTCGGCGCGAGGGGCAGCGGCATCGGGGGAGACCTCCGGGCGGACGGGGCGGGCGGGCAGCCCGAAGTAAGGGTCACCTTACCTGGTCGCGCCGCCAGTGACGCTCCCCGCCTCGTACCCGCTCGCACAGGGCCGGTCGGCTGATCTTCCGCCGCCATTCGGTGGTGCGGGCTCAACGCTCGGGGCGGCCCGGCCGTTGGCCACGGCATGAAGGCAGTCACGATCAACGCGTACGGGGAGACCCCACGGCTGAGCGAACGGCCGGATCCGAAAGTGGGGCCGGACAGTGTGCTCGTCCGTACCAAGGCGGTGAGCGTCAACCCGGTCGACTGGAAGGTCGCCGACGGGAAGCTCGACGCCGTCCTGAACGTCCACTTCCCCCTCATCCTGGGCTGGGACGTGGCCGGGGTGGTGGAACGGGTGGGCCCGGCGGTCACCGAGTTCCGCCCCGGCGACGAGGTGATCGGCTACAACCGGCAGGACGTCGCCGAGTTCGGAAGCTACGCCGAGCTGGTCGCCGCCCCGGTGCGCACCCTCGCCCGGCGGCCGGCCTCGCTCAGCTGGCAGCAGGCCGCCGGGCTCCCGCTGGCCGGTCTCACCGCCACCCAGGCGCTGCGGGCCGCGGCGGTCTCCACTGACGACACCGTGCTGGTGAACGCGGCGGCCGGCGGTGTCGGCTCGCTCGCTGTGCAGATCGCGGTCGCCCGGGGGGCCCGGGTGATCGGCACCGCCAGCAGCCGCAACCACGACTACCTCCGGTCGCTCGGCGCGGAGCCGGTGAGCTACGGGGAAGGGCTCGTCGACCGGGTGCGGGAACTCGTGCCGGGCGGGGTCGACGTGGCGCTCGACCTGGTCGGCGGCGCGGCGACGGCCGCCTCGCTGGAGTTGGTGAGGTACCCCTCCAGGGTGGTGTCCATCATCGATCCGGGCATCGCCGAATCCGGCGGCCGCTATGTGTTCGTACGTCCCGACGCCAGTGACCTGACCGATCTCGGGGAACTCGCCGACGCCGGGAAGCTGACCGTCAACGTTCAGCAGGTGCTTCCGCTGGAGGAGACGGACCAGGCGTTCCGGATGAGCCGCGAGGGTCGGACCCGGGGCAAGATCGTGCTGGTCGTGCCCTCTGCCTGACGCCCGCCCGAGGGCGGGCCGGCGTCAACGCGCGGGCTCGCCCCGGTCGACGTACTCGAAGATGGAACCGTCTGGGTGACGGGCCAGCAGCGTCCGTCCCGACGCGTTGCCCATGGGGCCGGCGAGGATCTGCGCCCCCACCTCGGTGAGCACCCCCGCGGCCTGCGCCACGTCCTGGACCGCGATGGTGGCCGCGACCTTGCGCAGCACCTCCAGTTCCGCCGGCGGCCCGCTCATCAGCAGAAACGGACCCACCGCCGCGACTGACACCGCGCCGCGGTCGAAGCGCTGGGCCCGCTCGCCGGTCAGGCGCTCGTAGACGGCGACGGCGGCGGGCAGGTCCGCGACGCACACGCGTAGTGAAGTCCCCATGATCTCCATGGAGTTGAGCCTAACGGCGGAGGGGTCGGTAAGACGAGCGCCGCCGGTGCGCACCACCGTCCCGTGTCGTGCGAGGGCGGGCGGACCCGGTGGCTGGTGCCGGTGCTGGCAGAGGAACCCCGCCGGACGCGGCACTCGGACCCCACCGGACCCGCCCGCGGGCCTCAGGCGGTGGCCGGTGGCTCCGGCCAGCTGTCCGGGGCCGCCCGGCTGATGTCGGCCAGCGCCGAACGCGGGTCCTGCTCCTCGGCCAGGTCGCCGATGGTGACCACGCCAGTCGTCCGGCCGTCCCTGGTGACGGGGAGCCGGCGTATCGCGTAGGCGCGCATCAGCGAGATCGCCGTGGACACCGAGTCGTCGTCGCTGATGGTGATCGGGTCCGGGGTGCAGACCGCCTCGGCGGTGACCGCCAGGGGGTCCACCCCCTCGGCGATGGCGCGGAGCGTGATGTCCCGGTCGGTGAGCACGCCGAGCAACTGGCCGTCGTCCTGCATGACGAGGACGTCCCCGAGGTCCTGCTCCCGCATCATCTCGGCCGCTTCCACGACCGAGGCGTCCGGCCGCACCGCGGTGACGGCGGGCGTCATGACCTCTCTCACGTACTGTGCCATGGAGCTGTTCGCCTTCTCTCGTGCTGGGCTGTCCTGACACCGTCCGGGTTCCCAGCGGGTGGCCCCCGATGCGCGTCACGCCGCGGAACCGTCTCCGGCGGGGAGCGGCCCACCCCGTCACGAACGCGGCCGGTGACCCAGCGCCGTCATCACTTCCTGGACGTTGCGGTAGGTGTCGCCCCCAGGGAGCGAGCTGGCGATGTCGACGAGTTCGGCGGGCGCGTGACGCTCGTCCAGCACGTTCAGCAGGTCCTGGCGCTCCGCCGGGAAGGGGGTCCGCCCGAGGTACCGGGCCAGCTCGAAGCGCAGGCCCTCGTCGCGCAGCTCCTCCTGGTCCTCGTCCCTGAGCCGGGGCTCCGGACCGGTCGTGACCGCGGGATCGTCGTCCGCGCCGGGTTCCGGATCGTTCCACTCCTCGGCCCTGGTGGAGTGGCCGGAGCGGAGCATCCCCTGGAGCTGGTGCTTCATCTCGTCGTCCTGGTGGACGTTCAGCCGGTCGCTGCCACGCTGCATGTCGTCCTCCCTGCTGCCCCCGCCTCTGCCGTCCCGGCGTCCGCCGGGCTGCCGCGGCCCTCCCCGTCGGCACGCCGCGGACCATCGCCGCGGTGCCGCCGAGGTCCTCGCCGGTCTCGGGGAGGCCTTGGGCCGCGTGGGCCTTCCCGGGAGTTCTGCGAGCCTGGGGCCTCGTTCGTCGTCCGCCTCACCGCGCTTCCGGGTGGCCGTTGTCGGATGGCCAGCGGAGCAGGGCTCCGAGGCCGCCGGCCGGCAGGTCGTCCGGTACGTCCTCCGGTCGGTAGACCGCCAGCACCTCGGCTCCGCCGGCCGCCGCCGCACGCAGCAGCGCGTCGTCCGCCCGGGCGGGGAACGGCTCGGTGTCACCCAGGTACTGCAACTCCGTGTGGCGGACGCCGATCTGGTCGGGCTCCCGACCGACCCACACCTCGCGGTGCAGGTCGGGACCGTCCGGCCGGAACAGCAAGGAGCCGATGCGGTGCTGGCGGGCGGCCCGGACCAGCGCCGGCACCCCTTCGACCGCGTCATGCTCGTCGACCGCGGCCTGGGCCCGACCGGCCCGGAGCTGGTCCACCGCCTGGGCGGTGTGCCCCTGTACGTGGTCGAGGCGGGCTCGGGACACCTCGGCGTCGAGCAGGACGGGGTCGGTGCCGGCCGCCCGGCTGCCGTGCTCGACCTCGACGGCGGCCTCCCGCAGCGGCTCCGCCAGCCGGTCGTGGACGGCCCGGCGCTCCCGGGCGTCCCCGACCAGCACCAGCAGATCGGGTCGGGTCTCCTCCCAGCGGTGCCGCAGGGCCTCCGCGATCTCCCCGGCGTTGTGCTCCCAGGTGTTCTCCACCCGAAGCTGGAAGTGGCGCTCGGACCAGTCGGCCGATCCGGTGCGGTGCACCGGCCACTCCGTGCCCCGGCACTCCCCGGCCGGCGACCGGCCCCAGTCGTCGCGGAGCTCGAAGTCCGCGCCGGTCCGGTCGATGTAGGCGACCAGGCACTTCGGGTCCTCGCCCTTGAAGTCCACCAGCGGTCCGAGGTGGGGCAGGGCGGACCAGTCGGCGATCGGGCCGCTCTCGGGAGCCGTAGCCAGCGGGGTGCTCAGCACCACCTCGCCGCCGCCTGCGAACACGGCGTATCCGGCGGCGCCGCTGGAGCGGGGGATGGAGGCCAACTCGTCGCGGACCGCCCGGCAGGTCGCCGGGTCCGCCCCCTGCCGGGCGAGGAGGTCGCAGGCCTCCCGCGCGGTCGCCTGCTGCTCTCCGGCCGCCGACTCCGAGACCTGCGAGGTGTTCATGTAGACGGACGCCCAGGGTCCCGGCGCCTCCACGACCGGCCTGAGGAACGCGAGGTCCATGGCTTCCTCCGTACTCGTCTGTATCGGTGGTGCGAATCGGGTACCCGGTGGGCCTACCGCGACACAACCGCGCGGGGCGCCGGGTTCGGGAAGACCCGGGCGAGAGGAGAGGAGTGGGCCATGGCCGACGGCGAGAGCCGGCGGGGCGGTGTCGACCCCGCCACCCTCGAGGAAGCGCAGCTGCTCAGGGAGCTGGAGACGATCCACCGCACGCGGCACGAGACCCTGCTGCACGGATCCTCCGACGCGCTGGGCGCGCACAACTCGCGGATGGCGGCGTTGGAGGGGGAGTACCTGCGCAGACATCCGCGTCGGCAGGTCTCCCCGGGACGCACCCGGGCCGGTGCCCGGGCCCGGCGGCCGGCCGACGAGGCGGGCGCCTGACGTCCGGTCCGGTTCGTGAGCACCGCTGCCCCCGACGTTCCGCAAGGCCACGCCCCCGTGGGTGGTTGGGCTTCAGCCCGACCTGCCGCGGGGGCCGGTCCGGTGCTCGTCCGAGCAGCCCGAGAGCCGGACCGACCTGCTCGTCTCCCTCCCGAGGACAGCCGCTTCCAGGGTGAATCGCCCAGTTTGTCTGGTTTGCCGGAATGGGAAGGGGTCACTCGAGGACCGGGCCCATGGCGCTTGGCGCTCACGGGGGCGGGAGGTTCTCCAGGAAGGAAGGACGGGGCCATGGCGGTGCTCGCTGTGATCATTGTGCCGATATCCATGCTCGGTCTCCTTGTGGCCATGGGCCGCTACGAGGAACTCATCTTCATGAAGGAGGCGAAGAGCAGTGACGGCAACAGTGGATCAGCAACCGTCCCGAACGGGCGAACCGTCGATGGCAGAGCTGGTGAAACAGGCCGCCGAACAGCTTTCCGACCTGGTGCGCGGTGAGATCCGGCTCGCTGTTGCGGAGATGACCCGCAAGGGCAAGCGGGCCGGCATCGGTGCCGGAATGTTCGGGGCGGCCGCAATCGCACTGCTGCTCGCACTCCAGGCGCTGGTCGCGACCGCGATCGCCGCGGTCGCGATCGCGCTCCCCGTCTGGGCCGCCGCACTGGTCGCCGCCGGAGCGCTGCTCCTCGTCGCCGGCTTCCTGGGGCTGCTGGGGATGAGCCAGACCCGGCGGGTCACCCCCCTGAAGCCGGAGACGGCGATCAACGGAGTGAAGGCCGATGTCGAGGCGATCAGGATGAGGGCCCACCCATGACCAGGGCGCCGGAACGACCCGGGACACCGCAAGGGACCGAAGCGCGTCCAGCGGGCGGTACGCCGCCCACCCCCGAAGCCGACCTGAGGCGAGCCGGCCCCGCGGAGGAGCGGGGCGAGAACGGCGGGCTGGGCGGCTCTACGACGGCCGAGCGCCAAGAGCCTGCCATGAGTGCGGAGCCCGCCACGAATCAGGGGCCTGCCGCGGACCGGGGGCCCGAAGGCCGGCCGGGGGCACCGGAACCGGCCGGGCCACCGCCGTCCGCCCCGAAGTCGAACACCCCCGAGGAGTTGCGCGCCGAGGTGGCCGAGGCGCGTGAACGGCTCGGCGGCACGGTCGAGCAACTCGCGGCCCGGGCGGACGTGAAGGCCCTGATGCTGCGGAAGACCGCGCGGATGCGTGGGCGGGTGAACCACAGTGCGCTCCGCGCCGGACACCTGATCACCCGGTCGGGACCGCGGCAGCTCCGCCGAGCCGGTACTCCGGCCCTCGTCGCGGCCGGTACGGGCACCGCGGCGCTGATCACGGCCGCCGCCCTGCGAACCGCCCGCCGGAGAAGAGGGGCCCCCGGCGGGCTCGCCCGGGCGTGGGTCTTCGACGGCCGCGCCCGGAGGATCCTTCGGCGCTGGAGGTGACGGACCGTGGGCAAGGCCTTCTACAAGGCGATGAGCATGCTGTTCGGCGTGGTCGGCGGGATGCTGGCCGGCAAGGTCTTCAGCATGCTCTGGCGCAGGGTCGCCGGCGAGGAGGAAGCGCCGTCGGCCACCGACCAGGACCACACCTGGCGTGAGGTGCTGCTGGCGACCGCGGTCCAGGGCGCGATCGCCTCGGGCGTCCGGGCCGCCGTCCGGCGCAGCGGAGCGGCGGGCGTCCGCAAGGTCACCGGCCACTGGCCGGGGGACTGAGGCACGGCCTCGCCGAGGCCGCCGGGCCTCTCGGGACTCTTGGGGCGTCGCAGGGCCGCGTCCGGCAGTCCGCCAGGTTCCGGCGTCCCGTACTGGAGTCCGCCGCGCCCTGGCGCCTGGACCTGAGACCTCACTCACGCCTCCCGACGGTTGTCCACGAGACGCCTCATCGTGGCGAGTCGGCGTGGTGAGTCGGCGTGGTGAGTCGGCCGAAAGTCGAGGCGGGCCCGGTACGAGGCTTTCGGCCGCTTGCTCGCTGCCGCCCCACTCCCTCCGGGACGCCCCGCCGCCTCCGAGCACCTGCTCCCCGCGGGGAGATCCGAAGCAGGAGCGTCCCAGGAGGGCCAGCTGGTGCCGGCCGGTGCCGGCCTGCGTCCAGCGGCCCGCCGGGCGGTCGAACTACTCTTCGGGCATGGTGAGACTCGAACGCCTCCATGAGGAGCACGCGCAAGCCCTGCTGGCTTTCGAGCGGGAGAACCGGCAGTACTTCGCCCGGTCGATACCGGATCGCGGAGACGCGTACTTCGGCGAGTTCACCGCCCGTCTCCGTGTCCTGCTCGCCGAGCAGGACACCGGCCGCTGCCACTTCCACGTCGTTCTGGACAGCCGCGGTGAGCTGATCGGTCGTGTCAACCTCGTCGACGTCGAGGACGGCTCCGCGGAGCTCGGCTACCGGATCGGCGAGCGAGCCGCAGGCCGGGGAGTGGCCACGGGAGCGGTCGGCGAGGTGTGCCGGCTGGCCGCCACGGTCTATGGCCTCTCCGCCCTCACCGCGGCCGCCACCCTCGACAACGTGGCCTCCCTGACGGTGCTCGAACGCAACGGGTTCACGGCGCTCGCCAGGGACATCCTCCTCAACGGGCGTCCGGCCGTGCGGTTCCAGCGCCGGCTCGGCTGACGTTCGGCCGCGGGCCGAACGGCGAGCCGCCCCGCGCGTACTCGCCCCTCACCCATGCGGCAGCTTCCCGGGCGCGCCGATCCGCCAGGGACGGGGCGACGACGTGGGAGTCTCACCGGCCTCCCGTCCCGGACGCCGGTTCCGGGGCGGCACTGAGGGCTCACTCGGTCAACTGAGGCAGCACCCTGGTGCGGTAGAAGTCGAAGAAGCCGCGCTGTTCGGGGCCGATCTGGCTGACGTAGACGACGTCGAAACCGGCGTCGTCGAATCTGCGGAGCGCGGCCAGGTGCTCGTCCGGGTCATCGCCGCAGGGCACGGACGCGGTCGCCCGTTCCTGGGTGACGAGCTGGTTCGCCTGCTCGAACTGGGCCGGGTTGGACAGGGTCTGTACCAGTTCACCGGGCAGGGCGTCACTGGACCACAGTCGGTGGACGGTGCGCGCCGCCTCCTCCGCATCGGTGCCCCAGCAGACCTTCGTGCCCCCCAGCACCCGCTTGGCACCACCGCCGCTCTTACGGAACCGGGCCACCGCCTCGGCGTCCGGGAGCACGGTGATGTAGCCGTCCCCGACCCGCCCGGCCAGCTCGGTCGCGGCCGGGCCGAAACCGGAGACGTCGATCGGAACCGGCTCGTCCGGGACGGTGTAGAGCCGGGCGTCCTCGACGGTGTAGTGCTTGCCGTGGTGGCTGACCCGGTGGCCGGTGAACAGCTGCCGCATCACCGCGATCGCCTCCTCCAGCATCTCCAGCCGGATCGCCGGCTCCGGCCAGTGCTGGCCCAGGATGTGCTCGTTGAGCGCCTCCCCACTGCCGACACCGAGCCGGAAACGCCCCTCCAGCATCACCGCGGAGGTGGCCGCGGCCTGAGCCACCACAGCCGGGTGGATCCGGTGGGTGGGGCAGGTCACCGCGGTCTCCACGGGGAGCGAGGTCGCCTCGGCGAGCGCGCCGATCACCGACCAGACGAAGGGGCTCTGTCCCTGGGCCTCGCACCACGGGTGGTAGTGGTCGGAGATCCACAACGCGGTGAACCCGGCCTGTTCCGCCATCCGCGCCTGTTCGACCAGTTCGGCGGGGCCGTGTTCTTCGCAGGACAGGAGATAGCCGTACTCCGCCATGGGTGACCTCCTTGTTGGCGTGCACTCGAGAGCGGGTTACCTGGCCAGGGGGGTGGAAACCCTCCGCTCGCGGAGCCGCCGACTGTGTTGGACGATGAGAGACGGAAGCTCCGACCACCGGAGCCCGCCGCCCGCCCGAGCTGAGGCACGGCCCGGTTTTCACCGCCGGGACGAGGGGCAGGCGGGGACCATGCTTCGGACCGTAGACACGCCCGTGGGACCGACTGGGAGCGCCGTGGAAGTCCCGAGTGGACCCCACGACCGAAGAGGCCCCGGTCGTTCCCCCGAGAACCATGAAGTCCGCCGTCCCGGGAGCTGTTTGTTCATGACGACCACCCGAACCCATCCCAAACGCACCCGTTCCAGGCATCCGCACGACGACGCGCCGGACACCTCGGCCGAGTTCCGCAAAATGGCCGAGCTCCCGGACGGGCCGGAGAAGGACGCGCTCCGGCAGCAGGTGGTCAGCGCCTGGATACCGATGGCCGAGCGGCTGGCCCGCCAGTTCCGCAACCGCGGGGAGTCGCTGGAGGACCTCCAGCAGGTGGCCGCGCTGGGTCTGGTCAAGGCGGTGATGCGCTACGACCCGGAACGCGGCAGCGCCTTCGAGAGCTTCGCGGTGCCGACCGTCGTCGGCGAGGTCAAGCGGCACTTCCGGGACCACATGTGGGGACTGCACGTACCCCGCCGGGTCCAGGAGTTGCGCAACCGGGTCCGGGTCGCCTACCGGGAGCTGTCCACCACCCTGGACGGGCGCGGCCCCAGCATCCGGCAGGTGGCGGAGCACACCGGGCTGGCCGAGGAGGACGTACTGCTCGGCATGGAGGCACTCGACAGCTACACACCGCTCTCGCTCGACGCCGAACTCCCCGGCTCCGAGGACGGCTACTCGCTGGTCGACACGCTCGGTAACGCCGAACCCGGCTTCGACCTGATCGTCGACCGCGAAGCCCTCAAACCCAAGCTCAGCCGACTGCCGGAACGGGAACGCCAGATCCTCTACATGCGCTTCTTCTGCGATATGACCCAGAGCCGCATCGCCGAACAGCTCGGCATCTCCCAGATGCACGTCTCCCGGCTGCTCAGCCGCACCTGCGCCAGCCTCTGCGACCAGATCATGGCCGACGCCTCCTGATCCGGAGCTGCCCCGGGCGGACCGGGAGCACCACCCGTGCGGCGCGGCCCCCGTCCCCCTCACCCGGCCGCACCGCCCGGCACGGCTCCCCGGGAAACCGTCGCGTTGCCGCCGGTGCGCGATCTGCGAAGGTGGGAACACCGACCCATCGTGCCGATCGATCCGTCGGAGGTAGGGATGCAGCGGACCGCGCCCGGTGTGCACCGCGCGCACCAGAGCACCGGCTCCTTCGGCCCGCCCACCACCGCCCCGGGACTTCCGGTACTCCCCGAACTCGCCGCCTGCCTCGCAGGCGCCGCCGGGGACGCGGCCCGGGAGCCGGTGGGCGGCGGCCCGCGCCTGCTCGACGCCGTCCGCGGCTACTGGTGCCGACGCGGACTCCACACCGACGTCCCCCACGTCGCGGCGGCCCCCGGGGCGGAACCGCTGCTGCTCGCCCTGCTGCTGGCCATCGGCGGCGATGTGCTGCTCACCCGTCCCTGCGCGGCCTGGTACGCCCCGCAGGCTCTGACCGCCGGCCGACCCGCCTACCACCTGCCCACCCCCGCCGAGTGCGGAGGGGTGCCGGACCCCGTCGCGTTCCGCGAGACGGTGCGGCGGATCCGCGCGGAGGGCGGCGACCCCCGGGTCCTGGTGCTCTCGGTGGCAGACGACCCCTGCGGCACCGTGCCCCCTCCCGAACTGGTGCGGGACGCCTGTGAGGCGGCGGCCGACGAGGGGCTGTGGATCGTCAGCGACGAGACCTACCGCGACGCGGTCCACGCGCCCGAGGAGACCGTGCTGGCCAGTCCGGCCGAATTGCGCCCGGAGCACACCGTTGTCCTCGCCGACCTCGGCGCGGCCACCCTGCCGCCCGGCTGGCCGGCCGCCATCGCCCGCTTCCCGGCCACCGCCCGGGGCGGTACCCTGCGCACCGCGGTGCTGCGGGCGGGCGCCGGGCTGCGGGCCGAGATCCCCGGTCCGATCGCCGCCGCGGTCACCTACGCGCTCGGCGACCCCCCGGCCGTCAGCGAGCGGCGGGCGGCCGCCAACCGGATGAACGCCGGCCTGGCCACCGCCGTTCACCGCGTCCTCCTCGCCGCCGGAGCGCTCAGCCGCCCACCGGCCGCCGGCGACCAGCTCTACGCCGATCTCGAACCCCTCCGGCCGGCCCTCGCCCGCCGGGGCGTCACCGACTCGGTCGAACTGGAGGCCCACTTCTCCCGGCTGCTCGGCACGCCCGTACCGGGTGGCCACCGGTTCGGCGACGCCCCCGACGCGCTGCGCCTGCGGCTGTCCGCGGGGCCCCTCGCCGGCACCACCCGTGAGCAGCGGATGCGCGCACTCACCGCAGCGGAACCGCTCACCCTGGCGCACGTCGAGGAAGCCCTGGCAGCCTACGAGTCCGCGTTCACCGCGGCAGACACCGGGACTGAGCCGCCCGGAGACCAGACCGAACGGAGTCGCCGATGACGGAAAAGACCGAGCAGCCTCCGGCGCCGCCGCGCCCCCTCGGCGAGATCCGCAGTTGGCCGCGGTCCTTCACCGACCGGCTCACCGCGCCGCTCCCCGGGGTCCGGGCGCTGGCGAGGCTGGCCCGGCAGGGGCTGCTCCGCCCGCCTGCCGACACGCTCGGCGAGATCCCCGCACTCCCCTTCGAACCCGGTCCGCTGCCGCCCGCCGAACCCGGCACGGTAGCGGTCACCTGGGCCGGGCACGCCAGTTGGGTGGTGCGGATCGGAGGGCTCACCGTCCTCACCGACCCGGTCTGGTCCCGGCGGATCCTGGGCACGCCGGCGCGCGTTACACCGGTCGGGGTGGCCTGGCGCGACCTGCCCGCCGTCGACGCCGTGGTGATCAGCCACAACCACTACGACCACCTGGACGCTCCCACCCTCAAACGGCTGCCCCGCGACACCCACCTGCTGGTCCCCGCGGGGCTGGCCGGCTGGTGCCGGCGGCGCCGCTTCACCCGGGTCACCGAACTCGACTGGTGGGAGGCGGTGCAGCTGCCGGCCCCGCACGGCGGGGAGGTGCGCTTCGACTTCGTACCGGCGCACCACTGGAGCAAGCGGACCCCCACCGACACCTGCCGATCACTGTGGGGCGGTTGGATCCTGACCGATCCACACGGGAACCGCGTGCACTTCGCCGGGGACACCGGCTACGGGCACTGGTTCCAGGAGATCGGCCGCAGGTACCGCGACATCGACCTGACCCTGCTTCCGATCGGGGCCTACGAGCCGCGCTGGATGCTGGGGGCGGTGCACACCGACCCGGAGGAGGCGGTGCGCGCCTGCGAGGACCTCGGCGCCCGCAACATGGCGCCGATGCACTGGGCCACCTTCCTCCTCTCCGCGGAGGCCCCGCTCGAGCCGCTGACCCGGGTGCGGACGGCCTGGGAGGCGACCGGCCGCCCCCGTGAGCAGCTGTGGGACCTGCCGATCGGAGCCTCCCGCACCTTCTCCCCTCCGCTGCCGAGCCCGTGACCCCGGCGCCGCGCCTCCCGGCCCGGCGGTGTGCACGACCGGCGCGGTCGCCTCAGCCGCCCGGCCCGGTACGGGGACCCTCCGAGGGCGCCGGGTGGTTCCGCACCCACCGCCAGAGCCCGGGCACCGCACCGGCCAGCACGGTCAGGACCACCGCCGCCACCACTCCCTGCCAGGGCCTGCGGAACAGCGAGCCGCCGAGCAGCCCGATCAGCTGGTAGGCGGCGGTCCACGCCAGGCAGGCCGGCAGGTCGGCGCGGACGAACCGGCGCAGCGGCATGGGGGCCAGCAGGCAGGCCAGCATCACCGGGACCCGGCCCCCCGGCAGTAGGCGGGACACCACCAGCACGGCCGCTCCGTGGTCGTCCAGCTTCCGGCGGGCGCTCGCCAGTTGGTCCGGCGAGGCGCGCTCCTGCAGCCGGGTCAGCCACCGGGTCCCGCCGCGGGAGCCGAGGCCCCGCCCGCCGAGCCAGTAGAGCGCCGTGTCACCGGCCAGGGCGGCGGTGGAGGCGACGAGGAAGACCGCGGGGAGGGCGAAGGGCGAGCTCTGGTGGAAGGCGACCACCGCGGCCGAGCTCACCAGCGCACCGGTCGGCACCAGCGGTACCAGCGCCCCCAGTACCACCAGCAGGAAGAGCGACGGGTAGCCGACCGCCTGCTGGGTCTGCTCGGGCGGCACCATGTGCGCCGTCTCCCGCGCCAGTGCGCCGATCAACGGGCGACCTTCAGCCGGACGCTCTCCCCGTGCTCCAGCGGACACACGGTGACCTGCGGTGTCAGCCGTGCCGCATGCCGGGCGAACTCCTGCCCAGGCGCGTAGAACTCGTGCGGCCGCACCGCGTCCATCCCGATCGGCCAGTAGGTGCCGTAGTGCACCGGCACCGCGCAGCGCGGGAGCAGTCGGGACAACGCTTCCGCCGCCCCCGCCGCGTCCAGGTGGCCCGGGCCGAGATAGGGGCCCCAGCCGCCGACCGGCAGCAGGGCGACGTCGCAGGAGCCGACCGACCGCGCCATGCCGTCGAACATCCGGGTGTCGCCGGCGAAGTACGTCCGTGCCTCGCCCTCGACGACGTAGCCCAGCGCGGGCACCAGCCGGGGGCCGTACGGCAGCCGCCGACCGTCGTGCGCCGCCGGTACCGCCCGCACCGTGAGCCGGCCCACGGCGACCTGCTCGCCCGGCCCGATCTCGCCGATCCGGAGCCGGCCGCAGGAGGCCAGTCGGCGCAGCCTGGGAACAGCGGCGAGCGCACCCCGTGGCACCAGCACCAAGGTGCCGGGCGAGAGCCGGGCCAGGGACGGCAGGTGGAGGTGGTCGGAGTGGAGGTGGGAGACGAGCACCACGTCCGCCTCGGCGGCCTCCGGGGGCGGCAGGGCGCCGGCCCGCCGCCGGAGATGGGCCAACCGGGAGGCGAAGACCGGGTCGGTGAGCACCCGCACCCCGGAATCCACCACCGTCGCCGTGGCATGCCCCCACCAGGTGATCTCCACCGCCACTCGTCCCTCCCCTCACACCGGACCGCGCGCCGCAGCGGACCGGCTGAGGCCCGCCGCCCCAGCGTAGACCCGGGCCCCGGCCGGCTCCCCGGAGAACGAGGGACCGGAACCCGACGGCGTGCGGTCCGAGGCGCGTGGCTACCGTTCCTCGCACCCGGTCATCGAGGAGAAGCGACCGGGACGAACCCACGGAGAAGGGTGACGAGGAATGACGGCAGCAGGAGCGAACTCCGCATCGCCAGCGGAACGGGAGCCGGCGGCCCGGCCGGCGACCGTGGCCGTGCTCGGCCCCGGTGGTGTAGGAGGGCTGGTCGGTGCCCTGCTGGCCCGTGCCGGCCACCGGGTGATCTGTCTGGCCGGCACCGCCACCGCCGATGCGCTGCGGCGGGACGGACTCACCGTGAGCAGCGCCCAGTACGGCGACTTCACCGTTCCGGTCGAGGCCGACACCGAACTGCGGGAGCAGGTGGACGTCTGCTTCGTCACCGTCAAGCAGACGGCGCTCGCCGACGCCCTGGAGCGGATCCCGGCCGGAGCGCTGGGCGGCGGGCTGGTGGTGCCGCTGCTCAACGGCGTCGAACATGTCGCGGTGCTGCGCGAGCACTTCCCTCCGGAGCGGGTGATCGCCGCGACCATCACCGTCGAGTCGACCCGGGTGGCCCCCGGGCGGATCGAGCACGGCGGCCTCCACCCGGCGATCCGGATGGCCCCGCTCCGCTCCCCGGATCCGGCCGTGGACAGGCTCACCGGGCTGCTGGCGGAGGCGGGGCTGAAGGCGGCCACGGCGGCTGACGAGACGGAGACGCTCTGGGGCAAGCTCTGCTTCCTGGCCCCCATGGCGCTGCTGACCACCCGGTACGGGTTGACCGCCGGTGGGGCACGGACCGAGCGCCGCGCCGAACTGCATGCCGTGATCGCCGAGGTCACCGCGGTGGCCAGGGCCGCCGGGGCGCCCGTGACCGCGGAGGACATCCAGCAGAGGTTCGACGCCGCACCGCCCACCATGAAGTCGTCCATGCTCCGCGACGCCGAAGCCGGCCGGCCGCTGGAGCTGGACGCGATCGGCGGCGCCGTGCTCCGTGCGGCCGAGGCGCTGGGGGTGGCGGCACCGGTGACCAGGCGGATCGTCACCGAACTCCGGGCCCGCTGAGGAGGCTCGGCCGGCTACCGGCGGTGGCCCGTGAGGGACCACCCCGGCGCCGGGCCGGGGCGACGGGTGGGAGGTCCGTCACCCCGCCCACCGGCCACAATCCGCACACACTATGACAGGGTGAGGGAGAGCGGCCGATACCGTGCGGCCGGTAGGGCGTGACCGTCGGATCTCCGGGGGGTGGGGAACGAACCGGCGCCGGGGCCCCGTAGCGCGGCTGCCGGAAGGGTGCGGCTGCCGGAAGGGTACGGAGGCGCCCCACGCGTGCCCGACGGAGGCGGCCGGGGCAATGTGCCCAACCCCGTGGCACAGCCGATCCGAACGACACACCCAGGATGAGACGGGAGAGCGGGCGACGCGTGGTCGAGGTCAGATGGCGGGCCGTCGGTGGGGCCGCGTTCCGAGTGGTCGTGGTGTGGCTGGTCAGCACGCTCACCATGCTGCTGCTGGCGGCCGTCCTCCCCGACTTCCGACTCCAGTCGCCCGGCGGCGACAGCGCGACCCGGGTCGCGGCCACGGCGGCCTTCGGAGCGGGCGCTTTCGGGCTGCTCACCGCGCTGGTCTGGCCGCTGCTCATCCGGGCCCTGCTGCTGGTGCCCGCGCTCGTCTGCGGGCTGCTGGTGTTCTTCCTCAACGGTTCCCTGCTGCTGCTCGCACTGCGGATGGTGCCGCACGGCAGGACGTCGGCCGCTCCCGAGACGGCCGTCGTCGTCGCCGCCGTGATGTCCGCCGTCGCCTCGGCGGCCGGTACCGCGCTTGCGGTGCGGGACGACCGCGCCTACCGCCGCCGGCTCTACCGGCTGGCGTCCCGCCGCCGACGGCGCCGCGGTCCCGACCCGGAGACGTTCACCACCCCGGGCACCGTGTTCCTCCAGCTCGACGGGGTGGGCCACGATGTGCTCCGGGACGCCCTGCGCCCCCGGGAAGGAGCCAACGGCAGGCGCAGACCGCCCGTCATGGAGACCCTCGCCCGCTGGCACGGCGACGGCAGCCACCGGCTCACCGGCTGGCGCACCGACTGGTCCAGCCAGACCGGCGCCAGCCAGCTGGGCATCCTGCACGGCAGCAACCACGACGTTCCCGCCTTCCGCTGGTACGAGAAGGAGAAGCGTTCGCTGATGGTCTGCAGCCGGCCGAGCAGCGTGGCCGAACTCCAGCGCCGGGCGCAGGAGCGCACCGGCGACCCGGGGCTGCTGGCGGCGGACGGGGCGAGTCGGGGAAACCTGTTCAGCGGCGGCGCCGACCAGCTCGCACTCGTCCTGTCGATGGCGGCCAGACGCGGCCGGGAGAACCGCTCCCGGGCCGGCTACTTCGCCTACTTCAGCGATCCGGCCAACGCGAGCCGCACGGCCGGCTCCTTCCTGGCAGAGGTGTTCCGGGAGATCGCCCAGTCCACCCGGGCGAAGCTCCGCGGCGAGCGGCCACGGGTCGGGCGCGGTGGCCTCTACCCGTTCATCCGTGCCTTCGCCACCGTGGTGCAGCGGGACGTGGTGGTGGCAGCCGTGATCGGGGACATGCTGATGGGCCGCACCGCCGTCTACGCGGACCTGGTGGCCTACGACGAGGTGGCGCACCACTCCGGGCCCCGCAGCCGCGACACCGTCCAGGTGCTGTCCCGGCTGGACCGCTGCATCAAGCTGATCGCCCAGGTCGCCGAACACGCTCCGCGCGAGTACCGCATCGTGCTCCTCTCCGACCACGGGCAGAGCTCCGGCGCGACGTTCGCCGACAGCTACGGACTCACCCTGCAGGAACTCGTCCGGGCCGGCTGCGGTCTCCCCCTGTCCCGCCGCGCGCGGCGCTCGGCCAGCGGTGCGGAGGCCCGGGCGGCGGCTCGCGCGGCGCTGCACCGGCCCGAGCAGGGCACCGACGGGGGCGAGGGGGTGGAAGAGAGCGAACTCCGCGGCTCCCGGGCGACGGACCCGGTGGTGCTGAGCTCCGGCAACCTCGGCCTGATCAGCTTTCCCGAGCTGCCGGGACGGGCGAGCCGGGAGGCGATCGAGCGCTGCCATCCGGGCCTGCTGGCCACCCTGGCGGACCACCGGGGCATCGGCTTCCTGCTGGTGCGCAGCGAGCAGCACGGAGCGGTGGTGCTGGGGCCCGGCGGCGCGGAACACCGGCTGGAGACCGGTGAGCTGATCGGCGCGGACCCGCTCGCGCCGTTCGGGCCGGGCGCGGCAGCGGCGGTGCGGCGCACCGACGGCTTCCCACACGTCGCCGACATCATGGTCAACTCCAGCTACGACCCGGTGACCGGCGAGGTGCACGCCTTCGAGGAGCAGATCGGCTCACACGGCGGGCTGGGCGGCTGCCAGGGGCGGGCCTTCCTGTTCTGGCCCGTCGAACTCTCGCCTCCGCTGCCGGGGGGTGGCGGTGAACTCGTGGGCGCGGAGCAGCTGCACCGGCTGCTGCGCCGCTGGCTGCTGGAGGCAGCCGGCCCCGACGTCCGGCTGCCCGCTCCCCGGGTGACCCCGGCACCCCGCACTCCGAGTCGGCCGGACGGCCGCAGCGAGTCGCGGTCCCGTTCCTGACACACCTGCGGGGTGCGGTGGAACCGGCCGCCACCGGTGGCAGGCTGGGAACGAGCATTCTCCGCAGGCTCCCCGCGCTCCCGCAGGTCAACCGCCAGCCCCCCGGAGGCAGCAGACATGGCACCCGAACCGCTCTCGCCCAGCCAGCTCAAGGACGCCCTCACCGAACTTCCGAGCTGGTCCGTTCGGGACGATCACCTTGAACGGAGCTACACCTTCGAAGGGCATCTGGCCGCGGTCGCCGCCCTCACCCAGATCGCCCGCGTCCAGGAGTCGCTGGGACACCACGCCGATCTCACTCTCAGCTATGACAAGCTGTCCGTCTCGGTGAACACGCACAGCGTCGGCGGCAAGGTGACGGAGCTGGACACCGAGCTGGCGCACCGCATCGAGCAGATCGCCGTCGAGCACGGCGTGGCCTGACGGCCGCGGACCGGTCCCGTCTCAGCACCGACGACCCGGCACCCGTCCCGGGCGGTCGTCCAGGAGAGCGCCGAACCGGTCCGCCCGTGCCAGCCCTTCGAGTTCGTCCAGCGCCTCCCGGGCCCGGGCGGCCGCGACGGGGTCGCGCTCGGGCAGGCCGCTGTCGAGGAACTCGTCCTCGTCCAGCCGGAGCACCGTGCCTCCGTCGGCCGAAAGCCAGAGGTCGAGATCGAGGTCCTCCACGGTGAGCGAGTCGGACCGCACGACGGCCGGCCGGGTGACATCGCAGTACCAGCCCTTCAACCGCCCCGAGGCGTCGCGGACCTCCTTCACCGAGTACCACCGGTCCCGCCAGTAGTGCTCGCGGAACACGTCGCCCCGCTCGAAGCGGACGAATCCGAAGTCCCGGTCGGCAGCGCCGGCCCAGGGGGCCCGTACGACGAGGTGGTCGCCGTCGTCGCGGATCACGACCGCCGAGTAGCACACATCGGCCCGGGGCGTCTTGACGAGCCGGACGGTCACCTCGCCGCCGGGTGTCAGGACCGCCGTCCCGCCAGCTTCCCCTCGCATAGCCGTCACCACTCGCCTCTTGCCGTCGCAGTCCGTTCGCGCCGACGCCACCGGCCAGCGCACACCGTGCAGGATCGCCCGGTCCGGCACGCCCCGCCAGTCCTTTTCGCCCCGGTGGCCCTGCTCACCATAGGCCGCCCGGCCACCGGCACTCCACGGCCCTCGGCGAGTTCTCACCGGCGACGCTCTGCACGCATCGACGTGGCACACGGCGAGGCGCCGCCCGAAGTGGTTCGGGCGGCGCCATGGTGCCCACCGGGTGCCGCGCGGTACGGCACGGGGGTGGCGACTCAGACGATGTCGAACACCGCCGGGTCGGGGCCGAGGCGGTTGCCGGTGTGCAGCGAGGCGACCCCGGCCATGTCCTCGGCGTCCAGCTCGAAGCCGAAGACGTCGAAGTTCTCCCTGATCCGCGAGGGCGTGACCGACTTCGGGATCACGATGTTGCCGACCTGCAGATGCCAGCGGAGCACGATCTGCGCCGCGGTCCGGCCGTGCTTGGCGCCCAGCTCGGCGAGGAGGGGGGTGTCCAGCAGCCCCTTGCCCTGGCCCAGCGGGGACCAGGCTTCGGTGGCGATCCCGTGCTCGGTGTTGAAGGCCCGCATCTCGGGCTGCTGGAACTGCGGGTGCAGTTCGATCTGGTTGACCGCCGGCACCACCGAGGTCTCCTCCAGCAGCCTCCGCAGTTGCTGCTCCGGGAAGTTCGAGACACCGACGGCCTTGGCCCGGCCGTCCGAGAGGATCTTCTCCAACGCCCGGTAGGTGTCGACGTAGCGGTCGCGTCGCGGAAGCGGCCAGTGGACGAGGTACAGGTCCACGTAGTCCAGACCGAGCTTCGACAGTGAGGTGTCGAAAGCGCTCAGCGTCGCGTCATAGCCGTGGTCGCTGTTCCACACCTTGGTGGTGACGAAGAGTTCGGCCCGGTCGATGCCGGACTCGGCGAGCGCCTTGCCCGTACCCTCCTCGTTGCCGTAGACGGCCGCGGTGTCGATACTCCGGTACCCGGCCTCCAGTGCGGTGCCGACGGCCGCGGTCGCCTCGTCGTCCGGCACCTGCCAGACACCGAAGCCGAGTTGCGGCATCCGCACGCCGTTGTTCAGGGTGATGAAGGGGACCTTGCTCACGGGCGGTCGATCCTTAAAGCTCGTCGGACAGGTACGCGCAGCCTCAAACGATCAAGCGTTGCCGGGTATTCCCTGCCCGCTCGGCCGAGCGGGCACACCCGCCGTCAGGATCGGTAGAGCGCCTCCACCTCGATGCCGTAGGAGTTCTCGATGGCCTTCCGCTTGAGCTTGTGCGAAGGGGTCAGGAAGCCGTCCTCCTCGGTGAACTGACCCGCCAGGATGCGGAACGTCCGGATCGACTCGGCCTGCGACACCATGGTGTTGGCCGCCACCACCGCACGCCGCACCTCGTTCTCCAGATCGGTGTCGCGCACCAGGTCTGCGGGGCTCAGCTGAGGCTTGCCGCGCATCCGGAGCCAGTGCGCCACGGCGTCCGGGTCCAGGGTGATCAGAGCGGCCACATACGGACGGTCGTTGCCGATCACGACACACTGGGCGACCAGCGGATGGAGTCTCACCCGCTCCTCCAACGGGCCGGGTGAGACGCTCTTGCCACCGGAGGTGACGAGGATCTCCTTCTTCCGGCCGATGATCGTCAGATAGCCGTCCTCGTCCAGCGAACCCAGGTCACCGGTGGCCAGCCAGCCGTCCCGCAGCGCTGCCGCGGTACCGGCCGGGTCGTTGAGGTAGCCGCTGAAGACGTGCCCGCCACGGAGCCACACCTCTCCGTCCTCGGCGATGCGCACCGTCGTCCCCGGCACCGGCTGGCCGACCGTGCCGTAGCGGGGCCGGTCGGGCGGGTTGGCGGTGGCCGCCGCGGTGGACTCGGTCAGCCCGTAGCCCTCGTAGACGGTGATTCCGGCGCCGGAGAAGAACAGCCCGAGCCGGCGCTGCATGGCCGACCCTCCGGACATCGCCGTCCGGACCCGTCCCCCCATGGCGGCGCGGAGCTTGCCGTAGGCCAGCTTCTCGAAGAACTGGTGCTGCATCCGGAGCGCCGCCCCGGGGCCCGGGCCGGTGCCGAAGGCCTTCTCCTCCCCGGCCTCCGCGTATCGCACGGCGACCTCGACGGCCTTGTCGAAGGCGCTCAGCCTGCCCTCGGACTCGGCCTTGCGCCGGGCCGCCCCGAAGACCTTCTCGAAGATGTACGGGACGGCGAGGATGAAGGTGGGCCGGAAGGCCGCCAGGTCCGCCATGAGCGCGTCGGCGGAGATGTCCGGCTGGTGGCCCAGTTTGATGCGGCCCCGTACCGACGCCACCTCCACGATCCGACCGAAGACATGTGCCAGCGGGAGGAAGAGCAGGGTGGAGGCGCCGCCCCCGCTCTCCGGTCGGAACACCGGCTCCCAGCGGCTGACCAGGGCGTCGGCCTCGAACATGAAGTTGGCGTGGGTGAGGACGCAGCCCCTGGGCCGACCGGTGGTCCCCGAGGTGTAGATGACCGTGGCGGGGGAGTCCGGCGTCACCGCGAGACGGTGGCCGTGCACCATGTCGTCGATGACGCGCTCGCCGTCCCGGGTCAGTTCGCCGACGCAGTCCGCGTCCATCTGCCAGAGCCGGGCGAGCTGCGGCAGCCGGCCGATGACCGAGCCGACGGTCATCGCGTGCTCCTCGTGTTCGACCACGCAGGCCGTGACCTCCGAGTCGTGCAGCATCCAGAGGACCTGCTCCGGCGAGGAGGTGGGGTAGATCGGCACTGGCTGGGCGCCCACGCTCCACAGGGCGAAGTCGAAGAGGGTCCACTCGTAGCGGGTGCGGGACATGATGGCGACCCGGTCGTTGTATCGCACCCCGTGTGCGATGAGCCCCTTCGCCAGGGCGAGGACCTCGTCCCGGAACTGCTCGGCGGTCACGTCCCGCCAGTGGCCGTCGACCTTGCGTCCGAGAACCACCCGCTGCGGGTCGTCGGCCGCGTTGTCGAAGACGATGTCCGCCAGACCGCCGGACCGGGGTGCCGCCGCCACTGGGGGGACGGTGAACTCTTGCAACGAACTGCTCCTTGAACGCTCCGCACAGCGCCGTGACCGTACCCGATGGCCGACAGGCACGAGCGAGGCCGTGACCACCAGCGACGGTCGACGGGCACCGCCCAGAAAGCGGAGTATGGCGGTTGGGGAGCGTGCCGGGGACGATCCGGCGGTGGGACCGGCCCCACGGCGCGGAATCTGCACCGAATCCACCCTCCGCGGGCACCGCGGCTTTACCGATGACCTCGGGTGGAGCCCTGTCCCGCAGGGGCGAGCGGTGGTCAGCTGGACCGCTGCCGGTGCAGCCGGTCGCCCGCCGCGAGGATCGCCGCGGCCAGGGCGTTCGCCGCGGCGCCGGGCCGCTGCGGGGAGCTCGACGGCTGGCCGCTGTGCGCCAGCACGAAGTCCACCCGGCCCAGGTCCGGCAGCCCCGCCCGGGGCGCTACCCGGACCAACCCCGCCGGAACCATCCCCTCCGTGTGCGGCATCACCCCCAGGCCGGCGCGCGCCGCCGCCACCAGCCCGCTGAGGCTCCCGCTGGTACAGGCGATGCGCCAGGAGCGCCCTTCCCGTTCCAGCGCCTCCAGGGCCCGGGCCCGGGTCAGGCCCGGGGGCGGGTAGACGATCAGCGGCACCGGCCGGTCCAGGTCGATCCGGAGGCGCTCGGCGCCGATCCACACCAGCTTGTCCCGCCACATCAGCTCTCCGCCGCTGTCCGGACGGAGGCGCTTGGCCAGCGCCAGGTCCAGTCGGCCGGCGGCGAGCCGCTCGTGGAGATTGCCCGACAGCCCGACGGTCAGCTCCAGCTCCACCCCGGGGTGGTCGCGTCGGAACGCCTCCAACACCTCCGGCAGCCGGGTCAGGACGAAGTCCTCGCTGGTGCCGAAGCGCAGGCGGCCCTGGATCCGGCTGCCGGCGAACCAGCCGGCCGCCCGCTCGTTCGCCTCCAGAATGGTCCCGGCGAAACCGAGCATGGCCTCGCCGTCCTCGGTGAGCTCCACCCCGTGGGTGTCCCGGGAGAAGAGGCGGCGGCCGGCCGCCTGCTCCAGCTTCCGGATGTGCTGGCTCACCGTCGACTGGCGCAGTCCGAGCCGCCGGCCGGCCTGGGTGAAGCTGAGGGTCTGCGCCACGGTGAGGAAGCTCCGCAGCTGAACGGGGTCGAACAAGATGCTCCGTCCTCCTGGCCGACTCCCCGCCGGGACGAGGGGAGGTCGGTCATCACGTTATGCGATGGCAGTGAGAACGCCGAGCACGGTTCACCATGAGCCACTCATGGGGCACGCTGGGGAGCGCGCCGCACCTGCCCGCCGACCCGCCCCGGTCCGGGCGGTGCCGGCCGGGGCCGGGCAGGTCCGCCCCGGCCGAGCGAGCCAGCAGCCGAAGTGGAGTGACGGAGAGAACATGCCCCGCCCCGCCTTCCTCTCCCGGCTCCGGCCGGACCCGTACATCCTGGCGCTGCTCGCCACGGTGGCGCTGGCGGCGCTGCTGCCCGCGCGCGGCGGAGCGGCTCCGGTCGCGGGCGGCGCCGCCACCGGAGCGGTCGCCCTGCTCTTCTTCCTCTACGGCGCCCGGCTGTCCACCCGAGAGACGCTCGACGGGCTGGCTCACTGGCGCCTCCACCTGACCGTGCTCGTCTGCACCTTCGCGGTCTTCCCGGTGCTGGGTCTGGCCGCCCGCGGCCTGGTGCCCTACCTCATCGCACCGGAGCTGTACGCCGGCTTCCTCTTCCTCTGCCTGGTCCCCTCCACCATCCAGTCCTCGATCGCCTTCACCTCGATCGCCCGCGGCAACGTGCCGGCGGCCATCTGCGCGGGATCCTTCTCGAGCCTGACCGGAATCTTCCTGACCCCCCTGCTCGCGGCGCTGCTGCTGTCCGGCTCGGTCGGAGGCTTCTCGGCCGCCTCCCTGCTGGACATCGTGGTGAAACTGCTCCTGCCGTTCCTCGCCGGGCAGCTGCTGCGCCGCTGGATCGGCGGGTTCCTCACCCGGTGGAAGCGGTTGCTGGGGTACGTCGACCGGGGGTCGATCCTGCTCGTGGTCTACGCGGCCTTCAGCCAGGGCGTGGTGGCCGGTGTCTTCGAGCAGATCGCCCCGGTGCGCCTGCTGGGACTGCTGGTCGCCGAGGTGCTGCTGCTGACGGTGATGCTCACGCTCACGTCCTACGGAGCGCGGGCGCTGGGTTTCGGCAGGGCGGACCGGCTCGCCATCGTCTTTGCGGGATCGAAGAAGGGGCTGACCGCGGGGTTGCCGATGGCCGCGGTCCTCTTCGGCTCCGAGGCGGGCCTGGCGGTGCTCCCGCTGATGCTCTTCCACCAACTCCAGCTGATGGTCTGCGCCGTGATCGCCAGGCGGCGGTCCCAGGACCAGCCGGAGGCGGAGGGGACGGCGGGTGCGGAGGGGACGGTCGACGGCCGGGGGGCCGTGCCGAGCCCGCCGGAGCGGGCACCGACCACCGGTCGCTGACCCAGGGGGGCGCTGCCCGGCGACGGCCCCGACCGGTGATCGGGCCGAGACCGGTGATCGGGCCGATTGACGCGTCCGGGGGTCAGGCGGTGACGGCCGGCAGCGCGATGCGTTGCTCGCCGCTGTAGACGTTCATGGAGCTGCCGCGGAGGAAGCCGACCAGCGTGAGACCGGACTCGGCGGCCAGGTCCACCGCCAGCGAGGAGGGGGCCGAGACGGCCGCCAGCACCGGGATCCCCGCCATGACGGCCTTCTGCGCGAGTTCGAACGAAGCACGTCCGGAGACCATCAGTATCGTCCGGGAGAGCGGCAGCTCCCCCGACTGGAGGGCTCGTCCGACGAGCTTGTCGACGGCGTTGTGCCGGCCGACGTCCTCCCGCAGGTCCAGCAGCTCCCCCTCCGGTGAGAACAGGCCCGCCGCGTGCAGACCGCCGGTCCGGTCGAAGACCCGCTGGGCGGCCCGGAGCCGGTCGGGGAGCTGGGACAGCAGGGAGGGCTCCAGCGCCACCGGCGGATCGTCGGCGATCGGCCAGCGGGCGGTGGTGCGCACCGCGTCCAGGCTGGCCTTGCCGCAGAGGCCGCAGGAGGAGGTGGTGTAGACGTTGCGCTCCAACGTGATGTCGGGGACGGCCGTGTCGGGCGCGAGTTGGACGTCGACGACGTTGTAGGTGTTGGTGCCGTCCGCCGTCGCCCCGGCGCAGTAGACGATGTTCCGCAGTTCGTCGGCGCGGCTGAGCACCCCCTCGCTCACCAGGAACCCGGTGGCGAGCGCGAAGTCGTCACCGGGGGTGCGCATCGTGATGGCGAGCGGCTTGCCGTTCAGCCTGATCTCCATCGGCTCCTCGGCGACCAGGGTGTCCGGCCGGGCGCTCGCCACACCGTCCCGGATGCGCAGGACCCGCCGTCGCTCCGTGACCCGTCCCATGAGCAGTCACTCCCGATTCCCACGTGTGTGCTGGCAGCCGAAGCGGCCCTTGGACATCGAGGTTCCCATGAGTCCCCGGATTGTCATACCGCGAGGTGGTCCGGTGGGTGCGGCCGAGGGCGCCGGCCGGGGAGAAAGCCACGCGCCGGGCGGCTCCGCTGAGCCGCCCGGCGCGGGTGGGTGCGATCGTCGAGTGACGGGTCGGTTACTTCATCCCCACGAGCTGCTCGATGGGGGAGATGGCGAAGTAGACCAGGTACAGCCCGGAGACCGTCCACAGCAGCGGGTGCACGGTGCGGGCCCGGCCCATGACCACCTGGAGCACCACGTAGGAGAGGAAGCCGGCGCCGATGCCGTTGGTGATGGAGTAGGTGAAGGGCATCACGGCGATGGTGAGGAAGGCCGGAATGGCGATCGACAGGTCCGACCAGTCGATGCCCCGGATCTGGGTCATCAGCAGGAAGCCGACCGCCACCAGGGCGGGCGCGGCGGCCTGCGCCGGGACCAGGGTGGCCAGCGGGGTCAGGAAGAGCGCGGCTGCGAAGAGACCACCGGTGACGATGTTGGCGAAGCCGGTGCGGGCGCCCTCACCGACACCCGCCGCGGACTCGACGTAGGCGGTGTTCGAGGAGGACGAGGCGGCGCCGCCGGCCAGGGCGGCGAGGCTGTCGACCATCAGGATGCGGGTCAGGTTCGGGACCCGGCCGCGGTCGTCCACCAGACCGGCCTCACTGCTCACACCCATGATCGTGCCCATGGTGTCGAAGAAGTCGCTGAGCACCAGGGTGAAGACGAACAGCACCACGGTGATGACGCCGACGTGCTCGAAGGCGCCGACGACGTTGAACTGGCCGAGTAGGCCGAAGTCCGGGGTGGCGACGATGCTGTCCGGGATCTTCGGCGAGGTCAGGCCCCACTCGGCCGGCTTGAGCCCGGCGACCTTGTTGACCACGACCGAGATCACGGTCATCACGATGATGCTGATCAGGATGGCACCGCGGACGCCCCGGGCGAACAGCGCGATGGTCAGCAGCAGGCCGAGGCAGAAGATCAGCGCCGGCCAGCCGTTGAGGGTGCCGTCCGTGCCGAGGGCGACCGGCACCGTGGTGTTCTCGGCGTCCGGGATACGGGTGACGAAGCCGGCGTCCACGAAGCCGATGAAGGCGATGAAGAGACCGATGCCCACCGCGATCGCCGTCTTCAGCTGCATCGGGATGGCGTGCATCACCGCCTGCCGGAGCCCGGTGGCCACCAGCAGGGTGATGACGACACCCTCCAGTACCACCAGACCCATCGCGTCCGGCCAGCTCATCAACGGCGCTATCTGGAAGGCGACCACGGCGTTGATGCCGAGGCCGGCGGCCAGCGCCACCGGCAGGTTGCCGACCACACCCATGATGACCGTCATCACCGCGGCGACGAGGGCGGTCACGGTCACCAGCTGGGTGGAGCTGAGGTGGTTGCCGAACTTGTCCGTCGCACTGCCGAGGATGATCGGGTTCAGTACGAGGATGTAGGCCATGGTGAAGAACGTGGCGAAACCGCCCCGGACCTCACGGCCGATGGTCGACCCCCGCTGGGAGATCTTGAAGAAGGCGTCGATCGGCCCCCGCCTGATCAGATCAGGCCTCGGGCCTCCGGGATCACCCCCGGATGACTTCGAGATGGTACTCGTGTCGTGCTTCTGCTGAGACATGCGCCTCTCCTGGTGGCGGGGGTCGGACGCGGGGGAGGGAGTCCTGCGCGCTTGCCGCCCCCGCGTTCTCGGAATGTAAGCATCCGACTGCGCTTGCGCATCAAGTGGTCACATTCCGATACACAGTTGAGAGGTTCGCGGTAGCGCACTTGGGTGTAAAACGGCATGGACTGCTCGAAGTTGCGTTCGAGTCGGGCTCGACAAGAGTACGACCGGAGGCTGCGGCAGGTCGCCCGGCCTGTCTTTGTCCTCCGCCAGGTGAAAGTCTGTATTGATTCCTGCTCAAGTTCTTCCCACTCAGGTGCTTCGCTGCTAACTTCCCCGTGAAAGCCCGGCAGCGTCCGAAGATCCTCCCGCAAGGGGAAGGACGCGCCGCACGGGGACGGCCCCACGCCACGGGGCCAGGGGAGGGAGGGGCGGTGAGACGTATGACGGCACGTCCGGCCAACGCCCACCAGGCGCGGCTGCTCCGACTGCTCCGGGACGGCGGCCCCAACTCGCGCGCCCAACTCGGCGACCAGGTCGAGCTCTCCCGGTCGAAACTCGCCGTCGAGGTGGATCGGCTGCTGGAGACCGGGCTGGTCATCGCCGACGGACTCGCCGCCTCCAGGGGCGGTCGGCGCTCCCACAACATCCGCCTCGCCCCCCAACTGCGCTTTCTCGGCGTGGACATCGGCGCCACCTCCGTGGACGTGGCCGTCACCAACGCCGAGTTGGAGATACTCGGTCACCTCAACCAGCCGATGGACGTCCGGGAAGGCCCCGTAGCCGTCTTCGAACAGGTGCTGGCGATGGTGGCCAAACTGCGCGCCACCGGGGTCGCCGACGGCTTCGACGGCGCGGGCGTCGGCGTCCCGGGCCCCGTCCGTTTCCCCGACGGCGTGCCCGTCGCCCCGCCGATCATGCCGGGCTGGGACGGTTTCCCGGTGCGCGAGGTGCTCAGCCAGGAGTTGGGCTGCCCGGTCATGGTCGACAACGACGTGAACCTCATGGCCACCGGGGAGCAGCACGCCGGGGTGGCGCGTTCGGTGCGGGACTTCCTCTGCGTGAAGATCGGCACCGGCATAGGCTGCGGCATCGTCGTCTCCGGAGAAGTCCACCGCGGCACCACCGGGAGCGCCGGCGACATCGGCCACATCCAGGTCGAGCCGGACGGCCGGCCCTGCGCCTGCGGGAACCGGGGCTGTCTGGAGGCGCACTTCAGCGGCGCGGCCCTGGCCCGCGACGCCGAGGCAGCGGCTCTCGAAGGCCGGTCACCTGAGCTCGCCACCCGGTTGGCCGCGGCCGGGACGCTCACCGCGGTGGACGTCGCGGCGGCCGCCACCGCCGGGGACGGCGCCGCGCTCGACCTGATCCGCGAGGGCGGGGCCCGCACCGGGCAGGTCATCGCCGGACTCGTCAGCTTCTTCAACCCCGGGCTGGTGGTGATCGGAGGCGGGGTGACCGGTCTCGGCCACACCCTCCTCGCCAGCATCCGGACCCAGGTCTACCGGCAGTCGCTGCCCCTGGCGACCGGAAACCTCCCCATCGTCCTCGGCGAACTCGGGCCGGTCGCCGGTGTCATCGGCGCGGCCCGCCTGATCAGCGACCACCTCTTCTCACCGGCCTGACCCGACCCGACCGAGCGCGCACCGCACCGGACGTACGAGCGCCACCGCACCACCGCACCGGTATCCACCCCCGCCGGCATCCGCCGGACCGGACGTACGAGCGCCACCGCACCGGACGTACCGGCGCCCGCACCAGGCCGTTCACCGCAGGCCACGTGCGAGCGCCCCACCGCCCGGTAGTGCCCACGTTCCGCCTCCGCTCCGTCCCGACGCACCGACCCCCGCCGAGGAGGTCCGCCATGCCATCCCCGTCCGAGGCCACCGCACCGCCCGTCCCCGACGGCGGCCCGCTCCTCACCATGACCGGTATCACCAAGTCCTTCCCCGGTGTGCGGGCGCTCGACGGAGTCGACCTGGAGGTGCTGCCCGGCGAGGTCCACTGCCTCCTCGGACAGAACGGCGCCGGCAAGTCCACCCTCATCAAGGTCCTGGCCGGCGCCCACCGCCCCGACGCGGGCGCGATCACCTGGTGCGGGCGGCCGGTCCAGCTCACCTCCCCGACCGCCGCCATGTCCTGCGGCATCGCCACCATCTACCAGGAGCTCGACCTCGTGGACGGACTCTCCGTCAGCGAGAACATCCACCTCGGCCACGAGTTGAGCACCGCCGGCTTCCTGCACCCGGCCAGCGCCCGGGAGGCCAGCGCCGCGCTGCTCGCCCGCCTCGGCCACCCGGAGATCGACCCGGACACCCCGGTCGGCGCGCTGGCCGCCGCCGGCCGCCAGATCGTGAGCATGGCCCGCGCCCTCTCCCACGACGCGCGGCTGATCGTCATGGACGAGCCCTCCGCCGTACTCGACTCCGACGAGGTCGACAACCTCTTCCGGATCGTCGCGGACCTCACCGCCTCCGGCGTCGCCGTCGTCTACATCTCCCACCGTCTGGCGGAGATCCGGCGGATCGGCGACCGGGTCACCGTCCTCAAGGACGGGCGCACCGCGGCGCGCGGGCTGCCCGCCCACTCCACCCCGACCCGCGACATCGTCTCCCTGATGACCGGCCGGAAGGTCGAGTACGCCTTCCCCGAGCGGCCGCCCGCCCCGGAGGCCGCCGGGCGACCCGTGCTGGAAGTCCAGGGACTCGCCCGGGAGGGCGAGTTCGCCCATGTCGACCTGGCGCTCCGACCGGGCGAGATCCTCGGGCTGGCGGGCCTCGTCGGCTCGGGCCGCTCGGAACTCCTGGAGACGATCTACGGGGCCCGCCGCCCCTCCGCCGGGCGGGTACTGGTCGACGGCCGGCCGCTGCGGCCCGGCAGCGTCCTCGCGGCCGTCCGGGCGGGGATCGGCCTGGCCCCCGAGGAACGCAAGGCCCAGGGGCTGCTGATGCTGGAGTCCGTCACCCGCAACGTGTCGCTCTCCTCCCTGGCGCGCTTCGCCCGGGCCGGCTGGTTGGACCGGGCCGCCGAGCGCTCCGCGGCCCACCGCGGCACCGGGGAGCTCTCGCTGCGCCCGGCCGACCCGGACCGGCCGGTGCGCACCCTCTCGGGCGGCAACCAGCAGAAGGTCGTACTGGCGCGCTGGCTGCTGCGCGGCTGCCGGGTCCTGCTGCTGGACGAACCCACCCGGGGGGTCGACGTCGGGGCCCGAGCCGAGCTGTACACCCTCATCCGGCGCCTGGCCGACGACGGTGTGGCCGTCCTGCTGGTGTCCAGCGAGGTGCCGGAGGTACTCGGCCTCGCCGACCGGGTGCTGGTGCTCCGCGAGGGCCGGGTGGTGCACGGCGGACCGGCCCGGGAGCTCGACGAGCACCGTGTCCTCGATCTCGTCATGGAAGGGAGCCCGTCGTCATGACCAGGGGTGCCACCTCTGAACCGGCCCTGCCACCGCCCGCGTTGCCCGACCCCGCCGGCAAGACGGCGCGCGAACCGGACCGGCGCTCCGGCAGCGGGATTCCCGGGCCGTTCGCCGACCTGCGCAACCTCTCCCTGCTGGGGGTGCTCGCCGCCCTGCTGGTGGTCGGTGCCATCACCAGACCGGCTGAGTTCCTCTCCACCGACAACCTCCAACTCGTCCTGACCCAGGCCTCGGTCATCGGGGTCGTGACCGTCGGCGTCACCCTGGTCATCATCGGCGGCGGCATCGACCTGTCGGTCGGCGCGGTGGTCGCGCTCTGCTCGGTCTGGGCCACCACCCTCGCCACCCAGGAGTTCGGCCTCGGCGGCGTCCTCTGCTGCGCCCTGCTGGTAGGCCTCGGGTGCGGCCTGGTCAACGGCGTGCTCATCGCCTACGGGGGGATGGTGCCGTTCATCGCCACCCTCGCCATGCTCGCCTCGGCGCGCGGGCTGGCACTGCAGATCAGCGACGGCAGGACCCAGGTCGTCACCGTCTCATCGGTGCTGGACCTGGGCCTTCCCGGAGCCTACATCCTGGGGGTCCCCCCACTCGTGCTCGTCTTCGCGGTCGTCACCGCGGTCGGATGGCTGCTGCTCAACCGCACCACCTTCGGCCGCCGCACCGTGGCGGTGGGCGGCAACCCGGAGGCGGCCCGACTCGCCGGCATCGACATCAGGCGCCACCGGATGACGCTCTACCTGCTCTCCGGCCTGTGCTGCGGGATCGCGGCCTTCCTGCTGATCGTCCTCACCGGCTCCGGCCAGAACACCAACGGCAACCTCTACGAACTGGACGCCATCGCCGCCGCGATCATCGGCGGCACGCTGCTCAGCGGGGGCCGGGGCACCATCGTCGGCTCCGTGCTCGGCGTCCTGGTCTTCACCACGATCACCAACCTGTTCGCGCTGAACAACCTGCAGAGCGACGTCCAGCAGATCGCCAAGGGGGCGATCATCGTCGCCGCCGTACTCGTCCAACGCCGCACCACGCCCGGGACGGGTTCCTGACATCCGCCGACCCGACGTGGCCTCCGCAGAGAGCGTGCCACCCGCAAGGAACGTGCCCTCCTCAAACTACTAAGGGGTCGTAGCCACATGACACCACCACTGCCCAGCCGCCGGGGGCTGCTCTTCGGCACCGCCGCCCTCTCGGCGGGGGCCGTACTCACCGGCTGCACCAGCAACGAGAGCAACGAGGGGAAGAAGGCGCCGGCCGCGGTCGACGACAAGCCGGGCAAGCCCGTCACCATCGGTTTCGCCGGGCCGCAGGCCGACCACGGCTGGCTCAACGCCATCAACGGACAGGCCAAGAGCCAGGCGGAACGCTACTCCGACGTCACCCTGGAGATCACCGAGGGCTCCAACGACACGGCCCAGCAGATCGGCCAGATCGAAACCCTGATCAACAAGAAGGTCGACGTGCTGGTGGTGCTGCCGGCCGACGGCAAGGCGCTCACCCAGGTCGGCCTCAAGGCGATGCGGGCCGGCATCCCGGTGGTCAACCTGGACCGGGTCTTCGACTCGCAGCAGGCCTACCGCTGCTGGGTGGGCGGCGACAACTACGGCATGGGCCTCAACGCCGGCCATTACATCGGCGAGCGGCTCAAGGGCGAGAAGAACGCCAAGGTCGTCGAACTGGCCGGGCTCGACAACCTGGAACTCACCCGGCAGCGCACCCAGGGGTTCGACGACGCCCTGAAGAACTACCCCAACATCCGGAAGGTGGCCCGTCAGGCAGCCGAGTTCACGGTCGAGTCCGGCCAATCCAAGATGGCCCAACTGCTCCAGGCCCAGCCGCGCTTCGACGCCCTGTGGAACCACGACGACGACCAGGGCGTGGGAGCCGAGCGGGCCATCAAACAGGCGGGACGGGACGAGTTCCTCATGGTCGGCGGGGCCGGCTCCCGGCGCGTCATGGAGGCCATCCGGGCCGACGACTCGGTCGTGAAGGCCACCGTCCTCTACCCGCCGACCATGGCGGCCTCCGCGATCGACCTCGCACGCGCCCTCGGCCAGGGCAAGGGGGTCGCCGGGCTCGCCGAACTCGAGATCCCCGCCTCCATCACCCTCTACTCCGCGGTGGTCACCAAGGACAACGTCGACGACTACCTGCCCATCGGCTTCACGTGACCGGGCTCCGCCCGCCGGAATCACCGCGTGTCGACGATCAGTAGGAGGTCCCATGGATGACCGCGAGTTCGAGAACGACAAGCCCGCCCTGGGCGTGGGCATGGTCGGATACGCCTTCATGGGCGCCGCGCACTCCCAGGGCTGGCGCACCGTCGGCCGGGTGTTCGATCTGCCGATGGATCCGGTGATGGCCGCGGTCTGCGGGCGCGACCGGACGGCGGTCTCCGCGGCGGCACACCGTCTGGGGTGGGCGGCGGCCGAGACCGACTGGCGCGCCCTCATCGCCCGGGACGACGTACAACTGGTCGACATCTGCACCCCGGGGGACAGCCACGCGGAGATCGCCATCGCCGCGTTGGAGGCAGGCAAACACGTGCTCTGCGAGAAGCCCCTGGCGAACACGGTGGCCGAGGCGGAGGCGATGGCGACGGCGGCCCGGGCCGCCCGGCTCCGCGGGCAACTGGCTATGGTCGGGTTCAACTACCGCCGTACCCCGGCCATGGCGCTGGCCCGTTCCATGGTGGCGGAGGGGCGGCTCGGCGCGCTGCGGCACGTGCGTGTCACCTACCTCCAGGACTGGATCGTCGACCCGGAGTTCCCGCTGGTCTGGCGGCTGCGGCGGGAACACGCCGGCTCCGGCGCGCTCGGTGACCTCGGGGCGCACATCATCGATCTGGCGCAGTACCTGGCGGGGGAGGTGCTGGTCGGCGTCTCGGCGCTGACCGAGACCTTCGTCCGGGAACGGCCGCTGCCGGCGGGCGAGAGCAGCGGCCTGTCGGCGGCCTCCGGGGCATCCGGGCGCGGGCCGGTGACCGTGGACGACGCCGCGCTCTTCACCGGCCGCCTGGCCTCCGGGGCGCTCGCCTCCTTCGAGGTCACCAGGGTGGCGGCCGGGCGGAAGAACTCGCTGCGCCTGGAGCTGAACGGCGAGCACGGCTCACTCGCCTTCGACCTGGAACGGCTCAACGAGCTCTCCTTCCACGACCACACCGAACCGGCCGGCTCGGCCGGTTTCCGCCGGATCCTGGTCACCGAGCCGGAGCACCCCTACCTGGAGGCGTGGTGGCCGCCCGGCCACGGTCTCGGCTACGAACACACCTTCGTCCACCAGGCCCGCGACCTGGTGCACGCCATCGCCGCCGGTACCGACCCGGCGCCCTCCTTCGCCGACGGGCTCCAGGTGCAGCGGGTCCTCGCGGCGGTCGAGGAGAGCGCCGGGCGGGATGCGGTCTACACCCCCGTACCGCCCCTCACCCCCGCGCTGAGCTAGGAGGCTCCCGTGCCCAGACCCTTCACCCTCTTCACCGGCCAGTGGGCGGACCTCCCCCTGGAGGAGGTCTGCCGACTGGCCCGGGAGTTCGGCTACGACGGCCTGGAACTCGCCTGCTGGGGCGACCACTTCGAAGTGGACCGCGCGCTGAAGGAGCCCGGATACCTCCAGGGGCGCAGAGAGCTGCTGGACCGGTACGGACTGCGCTGCTGGGCGATCTCCAACCACCTCGTCGGGCAGGCCGTCTGCGACTCGCCCATCGACGAACGCCACCAGGCCATCGTCCCCGCAAGGATCTGGGGCGACGGCGACCCCGAGGGGGTGCGGCAGCGGGCCGCCGCCGAGATGGCCGACACCGCCCGGGCCGCAGCCGCCTTCGGGGTGCGCACCGTCATCGGTTTCACCGGCTCCTCCATCTGGCACCTGGTGGCGATGTTCCCGCCGGTCCCGCCGCAGATGGTCGAGCGGGGCTACCAGGACTTCGCGGACCGCTGGAACCCGATCCTCGACGTCTTCGACGCAGAGGGCGTGCGCTTCGCCCACGAGGTGCACCCCAGCGAGATCGCCTACGACTACTGGACCACCCAGCGCGCCCTGGAGGCGGTCGGCCACCGAGCGGCCTTCGGGCTCAACTTCGACCCCAGCCACTTCGTCTGGCAGGACCTCGACCCGGTCGGCTTCCTCTGGGACTTCCGGGACCGCATCTACCACGTCGACTGCAAGGAGGCCCGCAAACGGCTGGACGGGCGCAACGGCCGGCTCGGCTCCCACCTGCCCTGGGGGGACCCGCGGCGCGGTTGGGACTTCGTCTCCGCCGGCCACGGTGACGTGCCCTGGGAGGACGTCTTCCGGATGCTCCGCTCCATCGGCTACGACGGTCCGGTCTCCGTCGAGTGGGAGGACGCCGGGATGGACCGCCTGCAGGGGGCTCCGGAGGCGCTACGGGCCCTGAAACAGTACGACTTCGAGCCTCCGTCCGCCTCCTTCGACGCCGCTTTCGGCAACTCCGACTGACCCCCCGGCGACGGGCGCCCGGCCCGGCCACCCGGAAGGTGCCGCCGGGCCGGTCCGGCCTGCTCTGGAAAGGCTTTGTCCATCGGCAGGAAGAAGCCGTCCGGCAGTATGTCAACGGGGTTTCCGAACAGGACGAAGGCGGCTACCGTCCATGGAGGAAACCGGCGCCCAGCGTTTCGGCACTCCCACCGAACCACCCGCCCACACCCCCCACCGAGCAACGGCCTGATCCCCCCATCGGCCCACCGCCACCACCCGGCCCCCGCCCCACCGGCCGAGCTGGTTCCCGGCGCGACGGCGCGCGCCTGTCACACAACGTCATCCCTCCGGAGGACTTCGTGCACAGGAAACGGCCCAGACTCCGCAAGAGCTCCGCGCTGCTGATGAGCTCCCTGCTCGTCGGCGCGACCCTGGCGCTGACCGCCCCGACCTCCAGCGCGGCCGCCCCCGCGCCCGGGCAGCGCTCCGCGACGAACACGTCCGCAGCCGACTTCCAGCAGGTGACCCTGGCCAAGGGTGCGGAGGAGACCGGCGAACCCATGACGCTGGCCGTGCTCCCGGACCGCTCGGTGCTGCACACCTCCCGCGACGGCACCCTGCGGCTGACCGACGAGTCCGGCGACACCATGCTCTCCGGCGAGATCGAGGTCTACTCACACGACGAGGAGGGCCTCCAGGGCGTCGGAGTCGACCCCGACTTCGCCGAGAACCGGGCGATATACCTCTACTACGCGCCACCGCTCGACACCCCCGAGGGCGACGCCCCCGAGGACGGTGAGGCGAGCGACTTCGAGCCGTTCGACGGGGTCAACCGCCTCTCCCGCTTCGTGCTCGACGAGGACGGCCGGCTGGACACCGCGAGCGAGAGGAAGGTGCTCGACGTGCCGGCCTCCCGGGGCACCTGCTGCCACGTCGGCGGGGACATCGACTTCGACGCCGACGGCAACCTCTACCTCTCCACCGGCGACGACTCCAACCCCTTCGCCTCGGACGGCTTCACGCCCATCGACGACCGGGAGGGCCGCAACCCGGCCTTCGACGCCCGACGCTCGGCCGGCAACACGAACGACCTCCGCGGCAAGATCCTCCGCATCAAGGTGGCCGAAGACGGCTCGTACACCATCCCCGAGGGCAACCTCTTCGCTCCCGGCACCGAGAAGACCCGGCCGGAGATCTACGCCATGGGCCTGCGCAACCCCTTCCGGATGAGCGTCGACAAGCCGACCGGCGTCGTCTACGTCGGTGACTACGGGCCGGACGCCGGCGCCGCCGACCCCGCCCGGGGACCGGCCGGGCAGGTGGAGTTCGCCCGCGTCACCGAGGCCGGCAACTTCGGTTGGCCGTTCTGCACCGGTGACAACGACGCCTACGTCGAGTACGACTTCGCCACCGGCACGTCCGGTGAGCCCTTCGACTGCGCGGCGCCGAAGAACACTTCCCGCCACAACATCGGCCTGACCGACCTGCCGCCGGCCCAGCCGGCCTGGATCCCCTACGACGGCGCTTCGGTGCCCGAGTTCGGGGACGGCTCGGAGTCGCCCATGGGCGGCCCCGTCTACCGCTACGACCCGGACTCCGACTCCAAGGTCAAGTTCCCCGAGGAGTACGACGGCGACTTCTTCGCCGGGGAGTTCGGCCGGCAGTGGATCAAACGGATCGAGCAGGGCGAGGACGGCACCGTCGAGTCGATCAACGACTTCCCGTGGGACGGCACCCAGGTCATGGACATGGCCTTCGGGCCGGACGGCGCGCTGTACGTCCTCGACTACGGACTCGGCTGGTTCGGCGGCGACGAGCACTCCGCGCTGTACCGCATCGAGAACGCCACCGACGGCCACTCGCCGATCGCCGAGGCGGCGGCCGACCGCACCTCCGGACAGGCACCGCTGGAGGTCCACTTCACCTCCGCGGGCAGCAGCGACGCCGACGGCGACCCGCTCACCTACAGCTGGGACTTCGGCGACGGCGGCACCGCCTCCGAGGCCGACCCGACCCACACCTACCAGGAGAACGGCACCTACACCGCGACCGTGACGGCCACCGACGACACCGGCCGCTCCGGCAAGGCGAGCGTCCACATCACCGTCGGCAACACCGCCCCCACGGTGACCCTGGAACTCCCCGGTGACGGCCAGTTGTTCACCTTCGGCGACGAGGTCCCCTTCGAGGTGACGGTGACCGACCCGGAGGAGGAGACCATCGACTGCGACCGGGTCAAGGTCACGTACGTCCTCGGCCACGACAGCCACGGCCACCCCATGACCTCCGCCACCGGCTGCTCCGGGACCATCAAGACCAGCGCGGACAGCGAGCACGACCCGAACGCCAACATATTCGGTGTCTTCGACGCCGAATACACCGACGGCGGGGGAGGTGAGCAGCCGCCGCTGACCGGCCACGACCAGCACGTCCTGCAGCCCAAGCACCGGCAGGCCGAGCACTACGGCGACAGCCACGGCGTCGGGACCACCGCCCGGGCCGGCGCCCAGGGCGGCAGGGTGGTCACCGACATCCACGACGGCGACTGGATCTCCTTCGAGCCGTACCACTTGGCGGACGCCGTCTCGTTGAGCGCCCGGGTGGCCTCCGACGGGGCCGGCGGCACCCTGGAGGTGCGCACCGGAGCGCCCGACGGCGAGCTCCTCGGCAGCACCGAGGTGCCCGTCACCGGAGGTTGGGAGACCTACCAGGAGGTGACCGCCGGACTCGACGGCGCGCCGTCTGAGACCACCACCGTCTTCCTGGTCTTCAAGGGGGGTGACGGGGCCCTCTACGAGGTGGACGACTTCACCTTCACCACCGGCTGACCGGAGGCCCGGTGGGTCCGGGACGACCGTCCCGGACCCACCGGCCCCACGCCCGGCCGACACCGTAGGACCGTGCCCACGACACCCCCACCCGGACCCGGGTCGCCACCAGCCCGGGGCCTGCGAAGGAGCGAGCGTGAACAACGGCATCAGCAGACGGACCACGCTGGGACTGGCGGCCGCCGTGGCGCTGCTGCCCGGACTCAGCGGAGCCGGCACCGCCGGAGCCGCGGCGCGGCCCGACCGGGGCCCGGCCGCCGAGGAGAAGAACGTACTGGTTTTCTCCAAGACCGCCGGCTTCCGCCATGACTCCATCCCGGACGGCATCGCGGCCATCGGCGAACTCGGTGCGGAACACGGCTTCGGCGTGTACGCCACCGAGGACGCCACCGCCTTCACCGCCGAGAACCTCGCCGGGTACGACGCGGTCGTCTTCCTCTCCACGACCGGCGACGTCCTCGACGAGCGCCAGCAGGCCGCCTTCGAGGAGTACATCCGGCGGGGCGGCGGCTACGTCGGGGTGCACGCCGCCGCCGACACCGAGTACGACTGGCCCTTCTACGGTGGGCTGGTCGGGGCCTACTTCCAGAGCCACCCGGAGATCCAGCCGGCCGCCATCGAGGTGCGGGACCGGGCCCATCCCGCCACCGCCCACCTGGGCACCGTCTGGGAGCGGACCGACGAGTGGTACGACTACCGCACCAACCCCCGCGGACAGGCCCGGATCCTCGCGGTGCTCGACGAGAGCTCCTACAGCGGCGGCGGCATGGGCGAGGACCACCCGATCGCCTGGTGCCAGGAGTACGAGGGCGGCAGAGTGTTCTACACCGGCCTGGGCCACACCAAGGAGTCGTACACCGAGCCGGAGTTCCGGCTCCACCTGCTGGGCGGCATCCGGTACGCGACCGGGGAGGCGCACGCCGACGCCCGCCCGGAGAACGGCTACACCCCGCTCTTCGACGGCACCGGCACCGACGGCTGGCAGCAGGCCGGCCCGGGCCACTTCAGACTGGACGACGCCACCCTCACCTCCGTCGGCGGCATGGGCCTGCTCTGGCACCGGGAGCCGGCCCCGGCGGCGTACTCCCTCAAACTCGACTGGCGGATGGCCGGCGACGACAACTCCGGGGTCTTCGTTGGCTTCCCGCCCTCGGACGACCCGCAGTCGGCGGTGGACCACGGCTACGAGGTGCAGATCGACGCCACCGACGTGCCGGAACGGACCACCGGGGCCGTCTACGGCTTCCAGTCCGCCGACCTGGCTGCCCGGGACGCCGTACTCAACCCGCCGGGGGAGTGGAACACCTACGAGATACGTGTCGAGGGCGAGCGGCTCCGGGTCTTCCTCAACGGGACGCAGATCAACGACTTCACCAACACCGATCCGGAGCGCGGCCTCACCGACGGGCACATCGGCATCCAGAACCACGGTGAGGGGGACGAGGTGTCCTTCCGCGACATCAGACTCAAGGAACTGCCGGCCGAGAGCGGGAGGTAGCCCCCGAACTCGTCCCGGTGGCCGGTGGCGGCTCGAGGGGAACCGCCGCCGGCTCCGGCGGCGGGGGTGGACGCCGAGCACCCCCGCCGCCGGCCCAAGCCCCCGCCCACCGGGGCGACGGCTCAACGCCCCGGCACACCATCGTCCGCCCCAGCTCCTTCGACCACCGGCCGGAGCGCACCGGCGGCAAGTCGCTCGTCCCGCACCACCGCACGTGGAACACACCTCTGGCACCAGGGAGGACGGCAGTGACCAGTACCCCATCCGATCCCGGCCGACCCGCATCGGCGGCGGCCCCCGGGAGGGCGAACACGCCGGGCGGGAACACCGGCCGTCCGCCCGCCGCGCCAACCGGCCCGAGCAGCGCCACCGACCAGCGTCCGCGGACCGGGGTCTGGCTCATCGGGGCTCGCGGCTCCGTCGCCACCACCGTCGTCGCCGGGGCCGCCGCCCTCGCGGCCGGGCTGCACCCGCCGACCGGCCTGGTCACCGAGACCGAGCCGTTCGCCGGCTGTGGCCTGCCGCCGTTGGACCGGCTGGTGTTCGGCGGTCACGACATCGCCACCTGCCCCCTGCCGAAGCGGGCCGAGGCGCTGGCCGTCGGCGGAGTGCTGCCGCCCGGACTGCCCGCCGCGGTCAACGCCGACCTGGCCGCGGCCGACGCCGCCGTCCGCCCCGGGGGGCCGCAGCCCGGCGACCGCCGGAGCGAGCAGGAGCTGATCGACGCCTTCGCCACCGACCTCGGGGAGTTCCTCACCGATCACCGCCTGGAGCGGGCGGTGGTCGTCAACCTCGCCTCCACCGAACCCACCTCCGAAGACGAGCACCGGCTGCCGCCCAGCTCCCTGTACGCCGCCGCAGCGCTCCGGGCGGGATGCCCGTACGTCAACTTCACGCCGAACACCGGTCTGCACCACCCGCGGCTGACCGAGGCCGCGCTCGGCTCCGGACTGCCCTACGCGGGGCGGGACGGCAAGACCGGCCAGACACTGCTGCGTTCCGTGCTGGCGCCGATGTTCGCCCAGCGGGCCCTGGACGTACGGGCCTGGTCCGGCACCAACCTCCTCGGCGGCGGGGACGGGGCCGCGCTGGCGGATCCGTCCGCCGCCGCCGCGAAGAACGCCGGCAAGGCCCGGGTACTCTCCGACGCCCTGCCCACCGAGCCCCAGGGCGTGGTCCACATCGACGACGTTCCGGCGATGGGGGAGTGGAAGACCGCCTGGGACCACGTGGCCTTCGACGGGTTCCTCGGCTCCCGCATGATCCTCCAGACCATCTGGCAGGGCTGCGACTCCGCACTCGCGGCCCCTCTGGTCCTCGACCTCGCCCGGCTGGCCGCCGCCGCGCACAGCGCCGGGCTCAGCGGCCCCCGACCCGACCTCGGCTTCTACTTCAAGGACCCGGACGGTGGTCCCGCCGCCCTGGCCGAGCAGTGGCAGGCGCTGTGCGGCTTCGCCGACCGGCTGCGGGCGGCGAAGCCGGAGGCCGACGCCGTCCCGGAGGAGGACCGATGAGCCCGCGGCGACCCCGGAACCCCGCGCCCACCGACCCCCTCGGACAGCCGCCCCCGCGACCGGCCCACCGGCGCGCCGCCTGGGCCGAACTCCTGCGGATCTCGGCCGTTCTCACCGTCCCCGGCGACGCCGTCGCCGGTGCCGTGGCCTCCGGAGCCCGCCCCAACCGCGGCACAGCGCTCGCCGTCGGCGCCTCACTGTGCCTGTACGAGGCCGGAATGGTGCTCAACGACTGGGCCGACCGCCACCTCGACGCCGTCGAACGCCCGCACCGGCCGCTGCCCTCCGGCCGGATCCGCCCCGGGGCCGCGCTCGCCGCGGCAGCCGGGCTGACCACCGCCGGCCTGGGGCTGGCCGCCGCCGCGGGCCGCCCCGCCCTGGCCACCGCCACCGTGCTCGCCGGAACGGTCTGGGCCTACGACCTGGTGCTCAAACGGACCGCCGCCGGACCGGCTGCGATGGCCGCTGCCCGGAGCCTCGACCTCCTTCTCGGCGCCACCGCGACAGCCACCGTCGGACCCCCGGCGGACGGCGCGCGCCGCCGACCCGACCACAGCGGGCCGAGCGGCCCGGACAACACCGCGAGCACCAGTCGGCCGCCGGGGGATCGAGGACGCGCCGGTCGCGGAGTGACGGCCTCCGAAGGGCTGCGGGCCGCGCTTCCCTCAGCGGCCCTGCTGGGCACACACACCCTCGCCGTCACCGCCGTCTCCCGGCGGGAGACCGAGGGCGGTTCCACGGCCACCCCGCTCGCCGCGGCGGCCACCACCGCGCTCATCGCCGGCACTCTCGGTCGGGAGCCCCGACCGGGCGGCGGCCGAGTCGCCACCCTGCTCGCCGGGGTCTACGCCGCAACCGCGGGACGACCCCTGGCACACGCCGCCCTCAACCCCTCCCCCCATCTGACCCAGCAGGCCGTCGGCGGGGGCATCCGGGCGATGATCCCGCTCCAGTCGGCGCTCGCCGCCCGCGCCGGGGCGCGCCACCGGGCCCTGCCGCTGCTCGCCCTGCTGCCGGTCGCCCGCCGGCTCTCCGGGAGGGTGAGCCCGACATGACACCGCGATCCGGCCCGACGCGTCCGAGCCCCGCGCTGCGCTTCGGGTACGGCACCAACGGCCTGACCGACCTGAGGGTCGAGGAAGCCCTCGACCTGCTGGCCGAACTCGGCTATGACGGGGTCGGGCTGACGCTCGACCACATGCACCTCGACCCCCTGGCCCCCGGACTGGCCACCCGGACCCGCCGGATCGGCCGGCGACTCGACCGCCTCGGCCTCGGCCTCGCCGTCGAGACCGGAGCCCGCTACGTACTGGACCCGCGACGCAAACACCACCCCACCCTCCTCGACCCCGATCCCGACGCCAGGGCCCGCCGGAGCGGCCTGCTGTCGACCGCCGTCGAAGTCGCCGCCGATCTGGGCGCCCACGCCGTGCACTGCTTCAGCGGTCGGATCCCCGCCGGGGTGCCCGAGGACACCGCCTGGCAGCGGCTGGCCCGGTCCCTGGAACCGGTGATCGACGCCGCCGGCGCGGCGGGCGTGCCGCTGGCCGTCGAACCCGAGCCCGGCCACCTCCTCGCCGACCTCCCGGGCTTCCACCGCCTGCGGGAGCTCCTCGGCAGCCCCGAACCTCTCGGCCTCACCCTCGACATCGGCCACTGCCAGTGCCTGGAACCCCTGCCGCCCGCCGAGTGCGTGCGGCAGGCGGCGCCCTGGCTGCGGCACGTGCAGATCGAGGACATGCGGCGAGGAGTCCACGAGCACCTGCCGTTCGGCGCCGGCGAGATCGACTTCCCCCCGGTGCTCCAGGCCCTCCACGACGTCGGCTACCGCGGGCTGGTCAGCGTCGAACTGCCCAGGCACTCCCACGCCGGACCGGCCCTGGCCGCCGATTCACTGCACTTCCTGCGGACCGCCGCCGGTCAGGCAGGCATCCCCGCCGAGGGACCCGAGCACCGCCACCGCGTCCACCGCGGCCGCACCCTCACGCGACCACCCGGAGGAGGTATCAGGTGATCGAGACCCCGACCAGCGCGGCCCTGGAGGCGGCGCTGCGCGCCCGCCTCAACCCGGCCGCAAGCGCCTGGCTGGACGAGGCGCTCGCCCTGGCGCGCGCCGCCAGCCCTTCGCAGGAGGCGGGCACCGGCCGGCGGGCCCCGCTGCCCCCCTGGCAGATGCGGTTCGCCGCCGCCGGCCGGCACTGCGGCCGCAAGGCGCTGGCCGAACCGCCGGAGGCCGCCGACCAACGCCCGGCCCCCGCCGCCCCGGCGGCCGAACCCGCCGACGACGCCCGGATCCTCCTACTGTGCGCCGCACAAGCCGACCACGCCACCCTCGCCCTGCTCTACGAGCGCGGCACGGCTGCGGAGCGGCGGGCCGTGCTGCGCGCCCTCCCGTACCTTCCCGGCCTCGGAGCAGCCGCCGTACCACTGGTCGAGGACGCCCTCCGGGCCAACGACACCCGGCTGGTGGCCGCGGCCGTCGGCCCGTACGCGGCCCGGCACCTCCCCCCACACAGCTGGCGGCACGCCGTACTGAAGTGCCTGTTCACCGGAGTCCCGGTGAGCTCCGTCGCCGAGCTGGACCGGCGGGCGGCAGACGACGGCGAACTCGCCCGGATGCTCGAGGACTACGCCCGCGAACGCACCGCCGCCGGCCGGCAGGTGCCCGAGGACCTGTACCTCGTGCTGGCCAGCACCGGCACCACGGGCCATCCCGAAGGCTCCCCCCTTCCCCCCACCGCCGCCCCGGACGGCAGCCCCGCGCACCATCCGTCCGCCCCCGGCACCGGACCCCAGGAGAGCTAGCTGATGCGCATCTTCGACCCGCACATCCACATGACCTCCCGCACCACCGCCGACTACGAGGCCATGTACGCCGCCGGCGTCCGCGCGCTCGTCGAGCCGGCCTTCTGGCTTGGGCAGCCCCGAACCGCGCCCGCCAGCTTCTACGACTACTTCGACGCCCTCCTCGGCTGGGAGCCCTTCCGGGCCGCCCAGCACGGTATCGCCCACCACTGCACCATCGCGCTCAACCCCAAGGAGGCCAACGACCCGCGGTGCGTCCCCGTCCTCGACGAACTGCCCCGCTACCTCGTCAAGGACTCGGTCGTCGCCGTCGGAGAGATCGGCTACGACTCGATGACCCCCGCCGAGGACACCGCCCTCGCCGCACAGCTCCAACTCGCCGCCGACCACGACCTGCCGGCCCTGGTCCACACCCCCCACCGGGACAAGGCCGCCGGACTATCCCGCACCATCGACGTGCTGAACGAGTCCGACCTGCCAGCGGGGTACGTCGTACTCGACCACCTCAACGAGACCACGGTGCGCGAAGCCGCCGACAGCGGCTGCTGGCTCGGTTTCTCCATCTATCCCGACACCAAGATGGACCCGGAGCGGATGGTGCGGATCCTCCGCGAACACGGCACCGAACGGATGCTGGTCAACTCCGCCGCCGACTGGGGGCGCAGCGACCCCCTGGAGACCCGGCACGTCGGCGAGGCGATGCTGGCGGCCGGCTTCGACGAGGACGACGTCGACCAGGTGCTCTGGCGGAACCCGGTCGCCTTCTACGGGCTCAGCGGCCGCCTCGACCTCGACATCGCGCCGGCCGACCAGAGCGCCACCCACGAAGGCAACTCCATCCTGCGCGGCGCACCCGCCGCCGGACCCGAAGCCGGACGGGGGTGACGGGGAAGGCATGCGCTTCCGGCACCCGGACGGCTCCACCGTCCACCTCGCCTACTGCACCAACGTCCACCCCGCCGAAGACCTCGCCGGAGTCCGCAGGCAACTGCGCGAACACGCCGAGCCGGTACGCCGCAGACTCGGCCGCGACCGCCTCGGCATCGGACTCTGGCTCGCCCGGGACGCCGCCCGAGCACTGATCGCCGACCCCGCCGAACTCCGTGCCCTCCGGGCGGACCTCGACCGCCGAGGCCTGGAGGTGGTCACCCTCAACGGGTTCCCCTACCGGGGGTTCGGCGACCAACGCGTCAAACACCGCGTCTACCGGCCGGACTGGACCGAGCCCGAACGCCTGGAGCACACCACCGACCTCGCCCGGCTGCTGACCGGCCTGCTGCCGGACGACGCCGCCGAGGGCACCATCTCCACGCTCCCCCTCGCCTGGCGCACCCGCCTGGGCGGCGGCGGGACCGAGACCGCCGGCGCCGCCCTGCGCGCCCTGGCCAGGCGGCTGGACGCACTCCAGGAGCTGACCGGCCGCTCCGTCCGCGTCGGCCTCGAACCCGAGCCCGGCTGCGCCGTCGCCACCACGGCCGACGCCGTCACCGCCCTCACCGGCCCGGCCGCGCCCCCCGCCGAACGGATCGGCGTCTGCGTCGACACCTGCCACCTCGCCACGGAGTTCGAGGACCCCCGCACCGCCGTCGACGGCCTCACCACGGCCGGAGTCCCGGTGGTCAAGGCACAGCTCTCGGCCGCCCTGCACGCGCCGACCCCCGGCGAACCGCGGGTACGGGAAGCGCTCGCGGCCTTCGCGGAGCCGCGTTTCCTGCACCAGACCCGGACCCGCACCGCGACCGGCGTACTCGGCACCGACGACCTCGACGAAGCCCTCGCGGGCGGCGTCCTCCCTGACGCCGAGCCCTGGCGCGTACACCTCCACGTACCGCTCCACGCGCCCCTCTCCCCGCCGCTCTCCTCCACCCTCCCGGTACTCCGCGAAACCCTCGGCCACCTCGTCGGCGGGCAGCAGCCGCTCACCCACCACCTCGAAGTCGAGACCTACACCTGGCAGGCGCTCCCGACCGAACTCCGCCCCCGCAACCGCGGCCAACTCGCCGACGGCATCGCCGCCGAGCTCTCCCTCGCCCGCGAACTCCTCACCGATCTCGGCCTGAAGGAGCTGCCGTGACCAGCCGCTCCACCCCCCCGCCCACCGCCCCCGGCCGGCGTCCTGCCGCTCCGCGCCGGCTGCTGGTGCTCGACGTCGTCGGCCTCACCCCGCGCCTGCTGCGCCACATGCCTCAGCTGCGCGCACTCGCCGACTCCGGCGCGCACGCCCCGCTGGGCACCGTGCTGCCCGCGGTGACCTGCGCCGCCCAGTCCACCTTCCTCACCGGAGCCCCACCCGCCGAGCACGGCATCGTCGGCAACGGCTGGTACTTCCGCGAACTCGGCGAGGTGTTCCTCTGGCGCCAGCACAACGGCCTGGTGGGCGGCGACAAACTGTGGGACGCGGCCCGCAGGGTCCACCCCGGATACAGCGTCGCCAACATCTGCTGGTGGTACGCGATGGGCTCGGACACCGACATCACGGTCACCCCCCGCCCCGTCTACTACGCCGACGGCCGCAAGGAACCGGACTGCTACACCCGGCCCGCCGACCTCCACGACGAGCTGACAGCGGAGTTCGGCACCTTCCCCCTCTTCCACTTCTGGGGCCCCGGGGCCGACCTGGCCTCCTCCCAGTGGGTCATCGACGCGACCCGCCACATCATGCGGACCCGCCCCACCGACCTGACCCTCTGCTACCTCCCGCACCTCGACTACGACCTCCAGCGGTACGGGCCGGACGACCCGCGCTCACACGCCGCCGCGCGCGACCTGGACACCGCGCTCGGCCCGCTGCTCGACGACGCCCGCGCCACCCGCGCCACCGTCGTCGTACTGTCCGAGTACGGCATCACTCGGGTCAGCCGGGCCGTGGACATCAACCGCGCACTGCGCCGCGCCGGACTGCTCGAAGTACACACCCAGGACGGCATGGAATACCTGGACCCCGGTGCCTCCCGCGCCTTCGCCGTCGCCGACCACCAGATCGCCCACGTCTACCTCCGCCACCCCGACCGCCCCGGCGAGCTACGAGCCGTCCAGGAGGCGCTCTCCGAACTCGACGGCATCGCCGAACTCCTGGACGACCGCGGGAAGAAGACCCACGGGCTCGACCACCCGCGCTCCGGGGAGCTCGTCGCCGTCGCCGAACCGGACGCCTGGTTCACCTACTACTACTGGCTCGACGACGCCCGGGCCCCCGACTTCGCCCAACTCGTCGAGATCCACCGGAAGCCCGGCTACGACCCGGTCGAGCTGTTCATGGACCCCCGGGACCCGTACGTGCGCCTGCGCGCCGCCGGAGCCCTGGCCCGGAAGAAGCTCGGCCTGCGCTACCGCATGGCCGTAGTGCCCCTGGACCCGTCGCCGGTCCGCGGCAGCCACGGGCGCCTCCCGGCGGACCCGGACGAGGGGCCGCTGCTGATCTGCTCCCGCCCCGACGCACTCGACGGGTCCGGACCGATCGCCGCCACCGACGTCAAACCCCTCCTGCTTCGCCTCGCCGGACTCCAGTGAGCCGGCCGAGTCCCGCCACCAGCACCAGACCAGACCGCCCCGCCTCCCAGGAGCACCCATGAGGAACCATCCCGAACTCGACCGCATACTCCGCCGCCGCGCCTTCCTCGGGGTCGCGGCCGGCGCCACCGCCGCCGCGTTGGTCGGTGCCGCCGCCGGCCCGGCCGCCGCCCTGGACACCGCGTCGGGCGCCGCCCCCGGCCGCCACCGCCCCGGCGGTCCGCTGCTGCCCCCGGGCCGGCTCGGCATCCAGCTCTACACACTGCGCGACCAGATCGCCTCGATCGGCTTCGGCCCCGTCTTCGAACACCTCAGCCGGTACGGCTACGACGAAATCGAGTACGCCGGCTACACCCAGGGGGCGGGGGGCGAGATCACCCTCCGCCAACTGCGGCGGCTCGCCCGTGACAACGGGCTGCGCGGCATCGGCAGCCACGTCGGCTACTACTCCGACGACCCCGACGCCTACACCTTCGCCGGCCGGCTCCAGCAGGTCCTCGACGACGCCGAGGAGCTGGGGCTGCGGCATATCGGCACCGCCAGCGCACCCTTCCGCTACGGCGACACCGTCGACGCCTGGAAACGAGCCGCCGAGGAGTTCAACACCTACGGGGCAGCCGCCCGGGAGCGCGGTATGAAGTTCTACCAGCACAACCACACCGAGGAGTTCTCCTTCGCCTCGGACCGGCCGGACGTCCGCCTCTACGACGTGCTGCTCGCCGAGACCGACCCCGAGCTGGTCTACCTGGAGATGGACATCTACTGGGCGTACTGCGGGCAGTACCGTTACAGCGTCCGCCCCGACGGTCTGCCGGCCCCCTTCGAGCCGATCGACTACGTACTCAGGGCGCCGCACCGCTACCCGCTCTTCCACGTCAAGGACGGCGAGCACGACGAGACCGCGAGCGACGGCTACCGGATGGTCGACGTCGGGGACGGGGACATCGACTACCGGAGCTTCATCGGGGGAGTGGAGAGGCTCTCCCGGCACACCGAACACCACTGGCTCGTCGAACACGACCAGCCGGAGGACCCGTTGCGCACAGCCCGGCGGTCCGCCACGTATCTGCGATCCCTCCGCCGACGCCGCTGACCGCAGCTGCGCGACCGCGCGCACTGCCCCGGTGGCGCACCGGCCGCCGGAGCGGCACACCGGATGGACGCCACCGGCCGCCGCTGGGCCGCGCGGAACCTGTCGGGCCGCTACTACCCCTCGGGCGGGGCGACGGGCTCCAGCGTCACGGTGCCATCCTCGTCAACCGACCAGTCGGGGTTGTGGGTGCGTTTAGGGGTCGTTGTCCGGGCGCTCAACGCTATCGCCGCGACAGGACGAACGGAGCCCGCCGCGGCGACCGGGTCATGCGCGGAGATACTCCGTTGCCGGGCCAGCGGCACGGCCGTAGGGTCCCGGCATGTCCCTACGTGTCCGCATGCGTCAAGCGCTCCCGGGAGCGATGCGCGCCCGCGACAAAGCGGCGGTGAGCGCCCTGCGTGCGACGCTCGCCGCGCTCGACAACGCGGAGGCGGTGCCCGTGGACGAGGCCGGGGTGCGCGGCCTGGTCCTCGAACAGTCACCGGTCGGCGCAGGCGCCACCGAGGTGGCGCGTCGGGAACTGAGCGAGTGCGAGGTGGTGGAGATCGTGCGAGCCGAGGCCGCGGAACGCACGGCGGCCGCGGCGGGGTTGACGGCTCCCGCACACGCTGACCGGGCCGCGCGGCTCCACGCCGAGGCCGATGTGCTGTTTCGCCTCCTCGACGGCCGTGGCACTCCGTAGGACACGGCCGATCCTCTGCGTGCCGCGCCCGCCGGGAGCCGGTGCGGTCCACGGTGGTGGCGAGGCCCGTGGCTCGCCGAGGACGACCGGAGTCGTTCACGGTGGGTCCCGTTGCGGACGCTGACGGCGACGTCCGGGACCGTCCGTCCCGGCACCAGGCGCCGCGGTGGGTGCCGACCGCCCCCGTGCGGGACAGCCTCAGGCGAGGTACCGGCGGGATCCCTGGGCCAGCGGTGCGAAGCCACACGCTTCGCAGAAGTTGCGGACGTACGCTTCGTCCGCTGCGAGCAACTGCGCCTTGTAGCAGTTCGGGGCGCGGTAAGACTCGCTGACGGGACCGCCCGGGCCGGCGCGATGGAGCGGATCCCCCAAACACGGGGGCGGGTCCCCAAAAGGAGAAAACCCCACGAATGTGGGGTCTCGCTGGTGTCCGAGGGGGGACTTGAACCCCCACGCCCGATAAAGGGCACTAGCACCTCAAGCTAGCGCGTCTGCCATTCCGCCACCCGGACTGGTGGTCGTCCCGGCTTCCCGGGTGACAGACCCAACGATACCAGGGCTTCGGAGCGCTCTTCACCCTCGATTCCCTGGACGGTTCGAAGCGCAGCGTGCTCGCTCGGCTCCGCAGTGGATCGCCCCGTACCCGGCGTCCGCTCTGCCGGTGCCGGTGCCGGTGCCGGTCCGGGAGCCCACGGTCGAGTGTGGGCGCGGTGCGCTGCGGCCGGACGAGCCCCCCAGACTTGGGGTCGCATTCGCCCGGGACCACCAGAGTCCGGGACCGAGAAGGGGGTTGCGGCGGCAGGGAAGGCCCGTGGGGACAGCGCGGAGGCGCTGTCCCCACGAGTGTGGCTCGATGTGTCCTGTCGGGCCGTCTCCTTCCGGCCTCGGGAGTCAGCGATTGCGGCCGTAGCCCTCGCTGGCTCCGTGACCACGGCTCTCATAACCACGGCTCTCGTAACCACGGCCGGAACCGCGCTCGTGGCTCGGGCCGCGACGCCGGCTGAACGCCGCCATTATCGCGGTGGCGAGGGCCAGGAGCACGGCGCAACCACCGACGACGGAGTTGCTGATGATCGTCGTGCTGTTGTGCGCTGCTCCGACCACCACCCAGGGTGCGGCGATAGTCCAGAGGCCGATGCCGGCCGCGGCCCAGCACATGCCGTGGGTGCGCTCGTAGGCGCTGCTGCTCCCCAGGCCGATCGCGAACGCGACCAGCGCCAGGCCGGTGATCAGGTTGTTCACCGTGAGCGTCGTCATGCCGTTGAAGCCGCGAATCCACGGTGAGACCGCCAGGTAGAGGCCGGCCAGTAGGCTCAGCGCCTCGACGAACTGCGCCGGCGGGTTACTAGTCGCCCGCTCGGAGCGGGCCCGCAGAGCCGCGATATCGGGATGGTGCTCGATATCGTGGGAGGTCGGTGCGGCCACCTCAGACACCTCCTTTTGAGGATGTTCGTACGCTATGCGGCGTAGCCGTGGCCATCGGAGCTAAACATTCCGCCCGTTCGACCAGGGGTTTTCCGATCGGCTGCCGAGCCGTGCCCCCGGGCGCCCCGGCTCGGCGGCCGTGGCGCCCGCGCCGGTGATCGGGAGGTGTCTCGGGGGCGGCGGGTACGGCCGATCGCGGCTCCCCGTCGGCTGTTGCTGCGGCAGACCGGCGGACGACGGCAAAGCCCGGGCTCTGCCGATGGGTATCAGGCTTCGGGCACGTTCTCCCCGGCGGATCCCGGACGGGGGGACGGCGGTTGTCCCGGACCGCTTCTCGGAGATCGCCGGCCCACCGGGTCAGCCGTCCTGGAGATCGTGGATCTCCACAGAGAGGTGCGGCCACGCGGTGACGAGCGGCTCCAGTTCCTCGGTCGGCAGCCGGGCGGACGGGCGCAGCGGGCCAACCGGGCGGAAACGGATCGTCGTTCCGGTCGTGCCGTCGTCGGCGATCGGCACCAGGTCGGTCACCGGGAAGCCGTTCTCGTAACGCTGGACCCAGGCGGCATCCGAGCGGCGGTTGCTGTGGACGAGCCATTCGCTGAGCGCTCCGACGACCGACATACCTCGCCTCGGGTGGCCGTCGGGGAGCAGCTGTGCGTCAGGTACCCCGAAGAAGCGGAGATCCTCCGACGACACGACCGGCTTCTTCACGGCGCGGCCCCGGTCGTCGAACCGCGTGTCGGTGCCCCGTCCGTCGTCCGCGACCGAGACTGAGCCGTCCGGATGGAGGGTGACGGTACACCGCCCCTCGCCCCTGGACTCGGCCTCGTCGGCGGCATAGGCGACGACCTCGAGGAGCAGGTGCGGCAGGCCGCCGGGAGCGAAGGTGACCGGATCACTCCGAACGAGCGCGAGATGGCCGGCGTCGACGCCCGCGGTCCAGTCGTGCGTCGTGTTGCGCCAGGAAGTGCTGCCCATCCCGGGATTATCCCCGATCGCTGCGGGCGGTGTCCTTCGCGGAGCGGCCCGAGGGGTAGCAGCCCGCTCCATGGGGGACGGGCTCGCTTCCGACATCCGGCCTGCACTTGGTCTAGACATGACAATCTCTCCTTCCTAGACTTCCAGCGGACAGCACGAGAGAGCGCTCTCAAGAGCCTCGGTCTCCGGCTTTTCCGCGCCGGAGGGAGTCTCGGACGGCCCCGGCCGAGCGGTGCCGGCAGGCCGCTGCGACGGCGAACTCCGCGGAGGGACCGGGTTTTTCGAGGGGCGCGTCACCTCCCCAGGCTGTCCCGCAGTCCCTGGTGTGCGCACGACGACGGCTACGGCGCCTAGCCGCGTGTCGGAACATCCGGTGATGGAGCCAGTCTCCGGAACGTTCCCTCCGCTTTGCGGCCTGCTCGCACCTCAAGCCGTGTACCGGTCCACCGAGGTTGCGGGAGAGCCCCTAGCTGAAGGAGAACCGGGTGCGACACAGGAAGTCCGGCGTACGGATCGGCATCACCTTGGTGGTAGCGGGCGCTCTCAGCGCGATCGGCCTGAGCACTTCGTCGGCCACCCCGCAGACCGCCTCGAAAGCTGCCACACAGACCGCCGCCGCCCCCGAAGTGATCGAGGCCCTGCAGCGTGATCTGGGCCTGAGCGAGAGTCAGGCCACCGCCAGGCTCCGACAGGAGGCTAAGGCGGCCGAGCTGGAGGAGACGGCCAGACGGGCGGCCGGAAGCGCCTTCGGCGGCGCGTGGTTCGACGCCGAACGCGGCGAACTGACCGTCGGTGTGGCGGATGGTGCGCGCGCCGGGGCGGTACGGGCCACCGGCGCACGGGCAGTGGCGGTGGAGCACACCCTCGCCGAGTTGGACTCCGCCAAGGAGGCGTTGGACGCGGGTGCCGAGAAGGGCACCGTCCCCGCGCAGGTGCGCAGCTGGCATGTCGACCCGCGGGCCGGCAGCGTCGTCGTCGATGTGCGTGCGGGGACCACCGAGGACCCGAGGGTGCGCGCCTTCCTCGACGACGCCCGCCGACGGGGGCCGGTCACCGTCGAGGAGAGCGACCACCAGGGGCCGCGGACCTTCTCGGCCGGTGTGGTCGGCGGCGACCCGTACTACATCAACGGGAACACCCGCTGCTCCATAGGGTTCTCCGTGGAGGGAGGCTTCGTCAGTGCCGGTCACTGCGGCGGTGTGGGCAGTTCCGTGGTCGGCTGGGACAACTCCGCCATGGGCACCTTCGAGGGCTCGTCCTTCCCCGGTGACGACTACGCCTTCATCCGCATCGGCAACGGATGGTGGACCGAGCCGGTCGTGCTGGGCTGGGGCACCGTGAGCGACGTGCTGGTACGCGGTTCCCAGGAAGCGCCCGTCGGGGCATCCATCTGCCGCTCCGGTTCCACGACGCACTGGCACTGCGGGACGCTGCTCGCCAAGAACGAGACGGTCAACTACGGCGACGGCGCGGTCGTCTACGAACTGACCAAGACCAGCGTCTGCGCCGAGCCCGGCGACTCGGGAGGCTCCTTCATCAGCGGTGATCAGGCCCAGGGCGTCACCTCGGGCGGCTGGGGCAACTGTTCCGAGGGCGGGGAGACCTGGTACCAGCCGGTGAACGAGATCCTCGACCGGTACGGACTGACCCTGGTGACCGCCTGACGGACGGATGTAGCGGCCGGCGGTGCCACACCGCCGGCCGCTACATCCCACTTCTTCGGCGGCGAGCCCCGGGTCAGCCGCCCGCCTGTTGCAGCAGGACGGTGCAACTGCTCAGGGCGATGCTGCCCAGCACGGCGGTGACGGTGAGGCAGATCAGCCGGCGGCGCAACTCCTCATACCGCTCGGAGTACTCGGCGCGCAGTTCGGTGCATCTGCCGACCACCCGCCGCAGGTACTGCCGGGTGAGAACCAGCCGGTCCTCGGTGTAGAGGCCGACGAGCTCCGCACGCTGGTCGGTGGTCAGCCACGGCAGGTGGTCCGCGAACTCCTCGGCCGCCTGCTGGGCTTCGGCGATGTCCGTCTGCGAGCGGAGGTAGCCCTCCAGTTGCGCGATGCCGGCCTCGATGTCCCGTTCGTCGTGCACCCTCGCCGCCTCAGCTTCGACCGCGGTCTTCGGGAGCCGCTGTGGGGGCGTCGGGGCTCTCGGGCTGGCCGGCGAAGCGGTTCATGGCGTCGTCGAGGGCGGCCGTGTTCGGGTGGTGCAGGTCGAAGGCCGGGGACTCGGAGCGAATCCGCGGCAGCGTGAGGAAGTTGTGCCGGGGCGGAGGGCAGGAGGTGGCCCACTCCAGGGACCTGCCGTACCCCCAGGGATCGTCCACCTCGATCCTCGGCGCGTACCTGGCGGTCTTCCAGACGTTGAAGAGGAACGGCAGCGTCGAGATGCCGAGCAGGAAGGCACCGATGGAGGAAACGGTGTTGAGCCAGGTGAAACCGTCGGCGGCCAGGTAGTCGGGGTACCGCCTGGGCATCCCCTCGGCGCCCAGCCAGTGCTGTACGAGGAAGGTCGTGTGGAATCCGACGAAGAGCGTCCAGAACTGGATCTTGCCAAGGCGTTCGTCGAGCAGCTTCCCGGTGAACTTCGGCCACCAGAAGTGGAATCCGGCGAACATGGCGAAGACCACGGTGCCGAAGACCACGTAGTGGAAGTGGGCTACCACGAAATACGAGTCGGTGACATGGAAGTCGAGTGGTGGCGAGGCCAGGACCACGCCGGTCAGTCCGCCGAAGAGGAAGGTCACCAGGAACCCGATCGACCAGAGCATGGGTGCCTCGAAGGAGAGCGAACCGTGCCACATGGTGCCGATCCAGTTGAAGAACTTCACCCCGGTGGGTACGGCGATGAGGAAGGACATGAAGGCGAAGAACGGCAGCAGCACACCGCCGGTGGCGAACATGTGGTGCGCCCACACGGTGACCGACAGTCCGGTGATGGTGATGGTCGCGCCGATCAGCCCGATGTAGCCGAAGATCGGTTTGCGGCTGAAGACCGGGATGACCTCGGAGATCACGCCGAAGAACGGCAGGGCGATGATGTAGACCTCGGGATGGCCGAAGAACCAGAACATGTGCTGCCAGAGGAAGACCCCGCCGACCGCCGGATCGTAGATGTGTGAGCCGAACAGTCGGTCCACCATGAGTGCCAGCAGGGCGCCCGCCAGGACCGGGAAGGCCAGCAGGACGAGAACCGCGGTGAGCAGCACGTTCCAGGTGAAGATCGGCATGCGGAACATCGTGAGCCCCGGCGCCCGCATGCAGATGATCGTGGTGATGAAGTTGACCGAGCCCAGGATGGTGCCGAACCCGGAGAGGGCGAGTCCCATGATCCACAGGTCCGCGCCGACGCCGGGGGTGTACAGGTCGCGGGAGAGCGGTGTGTAGGCGAACCAGCCGAAACCGGCCGCTCCGTTGGGGGTAAGGAAGCCGCCGACGGCGATGAGGGAGCCGAACAGGTAGAGCCAGTAGGCGAACATGTTCAGCCGGGGAAAGGCCACATCCGGTGCACCGATCTGGAGGGGCATGATCCAGTTCGCGAATCCGGCGAAGAGCGGGGTGGCGAACATCAGCATCATGATGGTGCCGTGCATCGTGAAGAACTGATTGAACTGCTCGTTGGAGATGACCTGGTGCCCGGGCCGGGCCAGTTCGGCCCGCATGGTGAGCGCCAGCAGTCCGCCGAGGAGGAAGAAAGCGAACGCCGTAATCATGTAGAGAGAACCGATCTTCTTATGATCGGTGGTTGTGAGCCATTCGACCGCCACCCGTCCGGGGCTCCGCTTTCGGGTCGGCCGCTCTGCCTCGGGTGCGATCGTCATGCTTCCTCGGCTCTCCCTTGACCATGCCCTGGCGGCACGGCTCTTTTCGTATGCGGTAGGCCGCAGTTCGGATGCGCCGACTGCGCCGTATTTGTGACCCCGTCTTGATAGTGCGGAATTCCCCGTGAATCCAGGTTGCCCCTTCCGTGGGCGTGTCCAGGTGGCCGGTTGCCCGTGGACGGCGACGGTGTCCGGCGGTATCCGAACCGGTTGAGCGGTAGGCCGCAGCCCCCTGGGTCCGCGGCGGTGGAGGCTTGCGAAAGGAAGTTGTACCGACGGGTAGTAAGGTCGTCGCATACATGCCAAAATCCTGCTGTCCTTGCTGTCCCTCACCACTTTCGGAGCCGTTGATGCGTCGCAGCGTCCGGGTCGCGCTGGCCCTCTCCCTCGCCGGACTGGCGGTCATGGTTCCGATCGGGTCGGCGCAGGCCGACGCCGTGGTGAGCGTGTCCGTCCCCGACGGCCTGCCGCTCAACGTGCGGTCGGAGCCCCGACTCGGCGCGCACGTGGTCGGCAGCCTCGCCAACGGCAGCAGTGTGACGATCACCTGCTACAGCCATGGCGACACCGTGGAGGGCATCGGCGGCGCCACCGACATCTGGAACAAACTGCCGAGCGGCGGCTGGGTCACCGACGGTTTCCTGGAGACCGGCTCCAACGCTCCGGTGGTGCCCGCCTGTTCCGGCGGTGCAGCGCCGTTCAAGCTGCCCTATCCGGCAGGCCAGGCGTACACCGTGACCCAGACCCCGGGTTCGGGCTACTCGCACAACGACGACTACAACCGGCACGCCGTCGACTTCGCCACCCCCAGCGGCACCCCGATCGTGGCCTCGGCCGCCGGCACCGTCTACTTCGAGGGTTGGAACGGCGCCGGAGGCATCATGGCGCTGGTCGACCACGGCAACAACCGCTGCACCCAGTACGCCCACCTCAGCTCGACCATCGTCGACCAGGGCAACCAGGTGGCCGCGGGCCAGCAGATCGGCACCTCCGGCGCCACGGGGAACGTGACGGGCGCGCACCTGCACTGGAACGTCGTGTACTGCGACAGCCAGCTCAGCCTGGAGATCCCCGACTCCGTGGAGACCGGCACCAACTACCCGACCGGGTCCGCGCCGGTGAGTCAGAACGGCTGACGGCCCCGCCCGCCCACGCCGCCGCGCCCGGGCAGACCGCGGCCACCGCTCACATCGGCACCGGACGGCGGGGCGGGCTCATCTCCCCTGTACGGCGGGCTTGATGAGCGCGATGGGCCAGGTCGCCGACCGGCCGTGAGCCCTACGGGCCGACCGGCCCGGCCCCGGCTCGGCGCCCGAGAGCCGAGGGTGTCGGGTGCGCAGCCCGGGAGCGGGTGGCGCCGGCGCGCTGGGGTGATCGCCGCGCCACTAAGGGTTGTCCCGTAATCCCCGGTGGGCGCACGACGACAGCTACGGCACCTCGCCGCGTTGTCGGAACATCCTGATACGCCCAGTATCGGGACGTCCCTCCGCCTTGCGAAGCACCGCATCTGCCGTCGTGCGCTGATCCACCGGGGATTACGGGACAACCCTTAGGGAGACCCTCCGGATGGCTGGATTCTGCGGCAACCTGACCGCGGGTCCAGAAGTCCGACGGGAATTTCCCGCCCACCCCGTTAATCGGACAGGAATTCGCATGTAGTTGCCGGGCAACCCTTCCTGGAGGCCGCGTGTCTCATCAGGCAGTCAGGGGTTCGCGGGCAACGTCGATCGATGTGAGATCGGAATTGTGATACGTGGGCTCCAGAGAAAGCGGACAACTATGTGCGAGCCAAAGGAGTAATTCCGCATGCGATACACCAAGCGTGCTCTCACGGGGCTGACCTGCGCTTTCGCTCTTATCCCGGCTGGTTCCGCCTTTGCCGGAAGCGGCCCGGCGCCGGAACCGTCCCAGCGGAGTGCGACTCATTCCCAGGCCCCGACCGAGGCCGGGAATCCGGAGAGTAAAAAGGCTCAGGCGGCCGGCGTCTGCGATGATGCGCACCAGATCGGGGACACCGCGTACGTGGTGCGCGGCGGGGTCACGGTCGCATCCGTCAAGCAGTTCTACTCGGCTGAATGCGAACGGAACTACGGATATCTGTGGGTCTGGGAATCCTTCCGTGCCGGGCACGGGGACTACGACGTGAGCATCGGGATCTACAGCTACTCGCAGGACGAGATCGTCGGCAAGCGTTCCTGGACGAACAGCAACGACCAGGAGTACTGGTCGAAGGGCACCGACACGGTCGCGGAGTGCACGGCCGCCATCGGCTCCCTCCGGGCAGCCGGTGACCCGCTCCCCAACCAGGCGGTGAGTTCCAAGCGCTGCTGACCACCTCCGCTGCTCTCCGAGGAGCGCCGCGGACGCCCTGAAGGCGGCCGGCCCCCGTCGCGGCTTCGAGCGCGCGGCGGGGGCCGGCACAGGCGGGGGAACGGTCAGCCGGCGGAATGGGGCGGAACGGCACCCCGCTCGGTGAGCGGTAGTCCGAGCTGCGCCCGTTCCACGAGCCAGCGGGTCGGCCGGTAACGGGGGTCCCCCGTCGCGTCCAGCAGTGCCCTTTGCAGCTCAAGCATCGCCCCGGCGCCGATCCGGTCCCCCCAGGCCAGCGGGCCGGTCGGATAGCCCAGGCCGGCGGTCACCGCCAGGTCGATGTCGGACGGTTCGGCGATCGAGCGTTCCGCGATGGAGGCAGCCACCGACACGATCGACGCCAGCAGGCGTTGGGCTACCGAGCCCGGGGTGTCGCCGACGATCGAGACGGCGCGGACGGTCGGGGCGCCGTCCGCGCCCGGCACGGCCGGCCGGGCCAGGACCGCCGCGGCATCGCGCACCGTGTCCGGGGCGGACGCCGGCGTCATAGCCAGCACCCGCCGACCGGTGGCCAGCGACAGCGGGTCCACCCCGAGGGTGCGGTCGGCAGGCAGCCCGAGTCCGTGGACGGCGGCGGCGACCGTTGTCCCCCAGGTCGGGACGAGTACCACCGCTCGTGAGGAGACGGCGTCGGCCGGTTCCCGGAGGACGGTGGCGCCCCCTTCGGCGAGCGCCCCCCTGAGTTCCACGGCGCGCGGGCCGTCCCCTACCACCAGCATCGGACGGCCGGCGTCCCCGTCCACCGGGTCCTCGGGACGGACGGCCCCCGCCCCCGGGGCGTAGTCGTAGAAGCCCCGCCCCGTCTTGCGGCCGAGCAGCCCGGCGGAGACCCGGCCAGGTGTCAGATAGGAGGGGCGGAGCCGTTCGGAATGGCGGAAGCCCCGCCAGATGGTGTCGATGACGGCTGAGGTGACGTCCAGACCGGTGAGATCGGTGAGTTCGAAGGGCCCCATCCGCAGCCCGAGCACGTCACGCGCGATGCGGTCGATACCGACCGGATCGGAGACGGACTCCTCCAGCAGGGCCAGGGCCTCGGTGATCAGCCCGCGCCCGGCGTGGTTGACCAGGAAACCGGGGGTGTCGGCCACCACCACGGCCTGGTGGCCGCAGCCGCGCACCAGGTCGACGAGGGCCGGGGGGATGCCGGGACGGGTGGCCGCTCCAGGCACCACTTCGGCGATCTTCATCAGCGGAACCGGGTTGAAGAAGTGCAGACCGGCCAGACGGGAGGGGTCCCTGAGCCCCGCCGCGATCTCGGTGACCGAGAGGGAGGAGGTGTTCGTCGCGAAGACCGTCTTCTCCGGCAGCACCTCTTCCAGGCCCCGGAGGAGTTCCACCTTGGTCGCGAGGTCCTCGCGCACGGCCTCGACGACGAGTTCCGGAGCGTCGCCGCCGTCCGGGGCGGCAGGAAGCAGGGGGGTGTCCAGCGGCAGCAGCCGGGCCGCCGCGGCGACGGCCTCCGCCCTGGTGATCCGCTGCTTGGCGACGGCGCGTTCAAGCATCTGGCCGATGAAGGAGACCGCCTCCTCGACCGACTCCGGCCGGGCGTCGGCGAGTTCGACGGTGTGCCCGGCGGCGGCCGCCCACTGGGCGATACCGCGTCCCATCACCCCGGCACCGACGATCCTGATGCGCATCTGACTCCTCGTGCTCTCGGTTCCTGCGGTACAGCCGTGGTCTCTCCGCAGCGCCCGGTCTGAAACGCCTGACCGGAGCGGCTGAGGGTTGTCCCATGATCCCCGGTGGATCAGCGCACGGCGTCAGATGCGGTGCATCGCAAGGCGGAGGGACGTCCTGATACTGGGCGTATCGGGGTGTTCCGACAACGCGGCGAGACCCCGCGGCGGTCGTCGGGGGCCGGTCGTCGGGGGCCGGCCGGGCATCCCCGGCCAGCCCTCAGGCCTTCGTGAGGAGGCTCTCGGAGAGGCCCAGATGGCGGCCCAGGGCCTGCCGGCCGGCGGCGGTCACAGCCGCGGCACGGGTGGTGCCGACGCGGGTGATCCAGCCCGCTCGGAAGGCGTGATGGCACAGGGCGGCGCCGACGGCGCCAGCCAGGTGCGGCCGGCGTTCGGTCCAGTCCAGGCAGGAGCGCACCGACGGGCGTCGGCTCCCCGCCGACACGGTGATGCCGAGTTCACCCAGCCAACTCGTGCCCGCACCGGTGAGCCGGAGGCCCTGCTCCCAGTCCAGCAGTTCCCGTTCGGTCATCGCATCGGTGATGGCGACTCCGACGGTTCCCGCGAGGTGGTCGTAGCAGGTGCGGAGATGGGCGAGGGCCTGACGCCGGCCGGTCGCCGACAGCGAGCGTGGAGTGGTCCGGTCCGGGGCGAGGGCGGCGAGGCCCTCGATCAGCTCGGCGACCTCCGGGGCGGCGATCCGGACGTAGCGGTGGCGCCCCTGGCGTTCCTCCGCGAGAAGCCCGCCGTGCACGAGCGCGTTCAGGTGCCCGGTCGTCGTCGAGGACGCCACGCCCACGTGGTGGGCCAGTTCGGTTGCCGTCCACGCCCGGCGGTCGAGCAGGGCCATGCAGAAGGCCGCACGGGTGCCGTCGGCGAGGAGTTTCGCCACCGAGGCGAGGTCCGGTCCTTCTCCGCGGGCGCGCCGTGTCTCCACATTCCCATTATGGCCTGCGAGGCTTCGGCCACCGCCGAAACGTCGGCGACCTAACCTCCCCGCCACGGACAGCGCAACGCCCAGCCGGCTGCCCGCAGCGCGGCCGGCGGCCACAAGACGATCGAGCCCAGCATCCTGTACTTCGGAACCCCCGTGGTGCTCCTGTCGACCGAGAACGAGGACGGTCCGCCAACCTCGCGCCCATCTCCTCGGCCTGGGCCCTCGGGAAGACGGCGGTACTCGGCCTGGGGCGGCATGGCCAGACCGCGCACAACCTGGGCCACCGCCCCGACCTGGTCATCAACCTGCCCGACCCGTCCCTGTGGGGCGCGGTGGAGCGGTTGGCTCCGCTGACCGGCCGCAGTCCGGTGCCTGCCGCGAAGCCGGCGGGGTGCCGGTTCGAGCCGGACAGGTTCGGCGCCTGCGGCCTGCACGGCGAGCCCTCCGACCTGGTCCGACCGCCCCGGGGTCGCGGAATGCCCCATACAGTTGGAGGCCCGCGCCGAGCGGGTGCGGCCGGACGTGACTGCGGAGTTCGCCATCGTCGAAGCCGGGATGCGGAAGGTGCACGCCGACCCCCGGCTGGTGGTGCCCGGCACCGGGCACATCGATCCGGCCGCGTGGAGCCCGCTGATCCACAACTTCCGCCACTACTTGGGCCTGGGGCCGGAACTCGGCCACTCCTACCGCACCTCGACGCCCCACACCTCGACGACCGGGACGCCGGCTCCCTGCGGTCGGCCAGCGCCAACCGGAGGCTGACCCGGTAGCGGAGCCGGCTCCTCGCGACCCGGCTCCTCGCGACCCGGCTCCTCGCGACCCGGCCGTCCCGGTCGGCCGGTGTCCAAGCAGATCAGAGCTGCGCGCTGATCGCGTCCGCGGTGGAGCGCAGCAGGGGGGCGAGCGCGGCGGCGCGCGCATGGTCGAGACGGGTGCTGGGGGCGGACACCGTCACGGCGGCGATGGCCGCCCCGTGGCGGTCCCGGACCGGGACGGCGGCGCCGTGCACCTCGACGACGCTCTCGTCGAAGTTCAGGGCGTAGCCGCGCTCCCGGGTGAGGGCCAGATCGGCGGCGAGGGCGTCCAGGTCCGGCAGCGTGGCGGGGGTGAGCCGGGTGAGACCGCTCGGATAGCGCAACCGGACCGCTTCCGGTGGGAGTTCGGCGAGGATCGCCTTGCCGCCGGCCGTGCTGTAGGCCGGGACGTGGTCCCCGGTGCGGGGCACCACCCGCAGCGGCTGCGTGCCGTCCACCCCATCGAGGAAGAAGGCGTCCGGACCGTCCAGTACCAGCAGGTTGGAGGTCTCGTCGGCGGCGTCCCGGAGGGACTCCAGGTGGGGGCGGGCGATCCGGATCAGCGCCCGCTCCTCGGCCAGCCCGCGTGCCAGCCCGAGCAGGGCCGGGCCCAGCCGGTATCGGCGTCCGCCCGGCTCCTGTTCGACGAACCCGTGCTCCCGTAGCGTGGTGAGCAACCGGTGTGCGGTCGAGCGGGCCACCCCGAGGTGTTCGCTGACGTCCGTGAGCCGCACGGCCTCCTGACCGCGGAGATAGAGCAGGGTGCGCAGCGCGTGCGCCACCGAGCTCGCGCTCTCGCCGCGTTTTTCGTTGTTCGACATAGCGGAAATCCTAGTCCCAGCTGTTCCACAGTGGCTGATCCCGTCCTAGAGTCAGCCCCGAACAAAAGTTGAGCGCGGAACTTTCTGTCGGAGAGCTTCCAGCCAGCGGAAAAACCGCCTCCGCCGTCAGCCGTACCAGGGCGGGGCGGGGGACCGCAGACCGGGCGTGGCCCATGGTGACCACGCCGTACCGGTAGGGCCGCTGCGTCTCGTTTTTCCGCCCACCCTCATCCCCAAGGAGAGCAGCCATGCAGGCCGAGACCGGTGACACGTCGAAGATTCCCCCCGGCGGGGACCCCGCGGAAAATACCGGTGCCGCCACGGACGGAAGCGGCGGCACCTCCGCGGGTGGCGAAGGGAAGGCGGCCACCGGCGGCCGGTACAAGCCGTGGCACACGGTCTGGCTCCTGCTGCTGCTGGGCTGGACCGTCAGCGCTGCCGACCGCGCAGTCACCGGACCGGTCGTCACATGGATGATCGACAACGGGGTCGGCTTCCTCGCCGACGCCAGCAACCCGCACGCCCTCGGCGGACTCATCGGCGGTCTCTTCTTCGCCGGCTACATGCTCACCCAGTTCCCCGGGGGCTACCTCGGTGACCGCTACGGCCACCGGACGATGCTGGTGGTCAGCCTCCTGTGGGCCGGTATAGCGACCCTGCTCACCGGCTTCATCGGCGGACTCGTCTCCTTCATCGTGGTGCGGGTCGTCACCGGTCTGGGAGAGGGCGCGTACTACTCCAACGACCGCACCCTGATCACCGACACCACGCCGGAGAAGGACCGCAGCCTCGGTATGGGCGTGGTCATCACCGGCCTGGCCTTCGGCATCACCATCGCCCTGGTCTTCACGCCGCACTTCATCGACATCGGCAAGCTCTTCCTCCCCGATGTCGAGGCCTGGCGGATGGCGTTCTGGATCCTCGGCGCGGCGACGATCCTGGTCGGCGTCCTGCTCGCCGCCCACTTCCGGGAACACCTCAGCCTCGCCAAGCTCGGCCGGGCCACCGCGCACCTCGGTCTGTACTCCGCCATCTCGCTCGTCCTGATCATGGCGGTCTACGTGATCGGCGAGAAGTCGGGCCTCTCCAGCCTCTGGATCGCGCTCATCGAGGTGGCCCTCGCCGTCGGCCTGGTCCTGTTCGCACTGACCCGCAAGGGCGAGGAACTCGGTCCCGTGCTGAAGAACCGGGACCTCTTCCTGCTCTACATCGCCAATATCGCGATCCTGTGGAACCTCTGGTTCTTCAGCTTCTGGTCCGTCTCCATCGTCTCCAGCGCCGCCGACTCCACCTTCATGGACGCCGCGCTCACCGCCGGCTTCAACGCCGGAGCGGGTCTGCTCGGCTTCCCCGTCGGCGGCTGGCTGTCGGACTACGGCATGCGGAACGGCTGGGGCCGCAAGGCGATGATGCTCACCTTCACCGGCGTCCAGGCGGTGCTCACCATCTGCTTCGCCTGGTACCTGGTGGCGGCCGACAAACCCTCGCTCTGGGTCATGGGCGTCCTGCTCTTCTCCGCCAGCCTGTTCTTCAACGCCCTCCAGCCCATCGGGCACGCGCTCACCGCCGACATCGCCAAGCCCGAACTGCGCGGCTCCGCCTTCGGCATGGAGAACCTCATCGGTGAGATGGGCGCCGTGCTCTCGCCGGCGATCAGCGGTGTGCTGCGGGACAGCACCGGCGACTGGACCGCGGCCGTCTGGCTGGACGCGGCAGTCGTCGTCGCCGGGTTCTGCGTCCTCTCCTTCGTCCGCGGCCAGGGCGCCCACAAGCCGCGGTCCGCGCCGGGGCTCTCGCTCAAGGCCTGACGCCGAGCGCCCAAGCCCCCACCCGGCCCCCCGATCCGCCGGCCGGACCCGACAGCCGGCGGATCGGCCGGGGCCGGCGAACCACCGACACACCGGTACCACCCCCGTCCCCCCGCCGCACCGCGATGCCCGCGGCGGGGGCGGACCCGGAAGGACCATCCGCATGCGCACGGTGCGAGACGCCGCCTTCGAGGCCCTGCGTCGACACGGCCTCACGACCATCTTCGCCAACCCCGGCTCCACGGAGATATCGCTCCTCGCCGACCTGCCCGACGACCTCGACTTCGTTCTCGCGCTCCACGAGGGATCCGTCGTCGGAGCCGCCACCGGATGGGCCGTCGTCCGGAACGAACCCGCCCTCGTCCTCCTGCACACCACCGCCGGACTGGGCAACGCGGTCGGGGCGCTGGCCACCGCCCGGGAGAACCGGGCACCGCTCGTGGTGATCGTGGGACAGCAGGACCGCCGCCACCTCGCCCAGCGGCCCTTCCTGGCCGGACGGCTGGAACAACTGGCCGGCGACTACCCCGTGAGCGTGGAGGTCCCGCTCCGCGCCCAGGACGTGCCCGGGGCGCTCGGCCGCGCGGTGCACGCCGCTCGCTGCGAACGGGGACCGGCGCTGGTCATCGTGCCGATGGACGACTGGACCGAAGCGGCCGAGGAACTGCCCGACCCGGCCCCGTCCACCATCCGGCAGACCGCCATCGCCGACCAGGAATCGGTCCGTGAAGTGGCCGACCTCCTGACGGCCGCGTCCCGTCCGGCGCTGGTCGTGGGGGCGGGGGCCGACCACGCCGCCACCTGGCAGGCACTGACCGAACTCGCCGAGCGGCTCGACTGCCCGGTGTGGCAGGAATCCTTCGGGGCCCGGGCCGGTTTCCCGCAGGACCACCCGAGGTTCGCCGGGCACCTCCCCGCGGACCGCACCAGGCTGCGGCAGACCCTCGAGCCCCACGACCTGGTCATCGCCGTCGGCGCCCCGGTCTTCCGGCAGTACCCCTACGAGGACGGGCCGCTGGTGCACCCGGGCACCCGGCTCGCGATGGTCACCGACGACCCGGAGGAGGCCCGTCGGGCCCCCGTGGAGCTCGCGGTGGTCGGCCCACTACCCGACTTCTGCGCCGCGCTGGCCCGACTCGTCCCCGAGCGCGCCGACCGTACGGCCGAGGCCCCGACGCGCCCGGGTGCCGCGCTCCCGCCACCACCAGGGAAGGGAGAACCCCTGCGCGCCGCCCACGTACTGGGCGCGCTCGCAGAACGGCTGCCACCGGAGACGGTGCTCGTCGAGGAGACGCCCTCGAGCCGACCGGACCTGCACGCGATGGTGCCGGCCCGACGTCCGCTGGGCTTCCTCAGTGCGGCCATGGGCGGACTCGGGTTCGCGCTGCCGGCCGCCGTCGGCGTGCGGATGGGGGATCCGGGTCGGCCGGTGGTCGCCGTCGTCGGCGACGGCTCCTCCCTCTACCAGATCCAGGGGCTGTGGACGGCCGTGCGCTACCGGGTGGGCGCGGTCTTCGTCGTGCTGGCCAACGGCCGCTACGCGGTGATGGACCGGCTGGCGGAGAAACAGGGCGGCAAGCCGCCCTGGCCCGACTTCGAGGAGGTCAGCGTCGCCGGGTTGGCGAAGGCGCTGGGGTGCCCGGCCCGCCGGGTCACCGACCACGCCGGACTGCTGCGCGAACTGGACGCGCTGGTGCCGACCCTGGGGAACCGGAGCGAGCCGCTGCTGCTGGAGGTGGCGGTGGATCCCGACCGGAGCTTCGCGCCCTGAGGGCTCCGCCCGGGAACGCCACACGGCCTCGTCAGCGAGGCGGCCGGGGCGGCGGAGGCGTGTGGACGCGGAGCCCGGTACCGACCCGCCATAGTCGGTACCGGGCCCTGCCGCCGTGGAGACCCGCGCCGAGCGCGCCGGTCAGCAACTCCGCGGACCGCTGCCCGGAGCCGGTAACACCGGGAGCCGGGGGCAGCCGGCGGAGGAACCCGCCGGGCGGAGCCGTCGCCCTCGGAGCAGCGGCGCCTTGCGCCGAGGGCGCCCGATCAGCCGTTCAGCGCCCGCAGCACGCTGTCGTAGGCAGCCTTCTTCCGGTACGAGTCGTCGAAGAGCAGCGCGGCACCCTCCCCCTCGAAGACGTCGGGGATCCACGAGTACTTGTCGGTCACCCCCCAGACGGTGATTCCGGTGCAGCGGGAGACCGCCAGGCAGGACCGGACCACTCCGTGGTAGTCGCGGGCCTGCTGGCGGAGGTCGGTGCCGCTCGCCGGGGTCGGCATCCGGATGTCCAGCTCGGTGATGTTGACGTCGACGCCCAGATCGGCGAAGCGCTGGAGGTTCGCCCGGTAGTCGCCGGGCAGTTGGCCGACGATCAGGTGTGACTGGAGGCCGACGCAGTCGATGGGCACCCCGCGCGCCTTGAAGTCCCGCACCATGGCGTAGACGGCGTCGCTCTTCGCGTTGACACCGTCGATGTTGTAGTCGTTGTAGCAGAGCTTGGCGTCCGGGTCGGCCGCCCGGGCGGCCCGGAACGCCTCCTCCATGTACCGGTCGCCGATCCGCCGCTGGAAGACCGTCGAACGCCGTTCGCCGTTCTCCTCGAAGGCTTCGTTGACGACGTCCCAGTAGTCGACCTGTCCCCTGAAGCGACCGGCGACACCGTCGATGTGGTTCCGCATCACCGACAGCAGTTCCGAACCGGAGGAGACGCCCTCCACCCAGCCGGGCAACTGGCTGTGCCAGACCAGGGTGTGGCCGCGCAGGGCCATGCCGTGGCGTCGGGCGTGGTTGGCGACGGCGTCGGCCGGCCCGTAGTCGAACGATCCGTGGGAGGGCTCGGTGGTCTCCCATTTCATCTCGTTCTCCGGGGTCACCGAGTTGAACTCGGTGTTCAGCGTGTTCGCGTAGTCCGGTTCGCCGAGGTGGCCGCTGGCGAGCGCGGTGCCGAACACCCGCCCCTTGGCCGCCGCCGCGGCGCCGAGGGTCTCGGCCCGCGGGTGCCTTCCGGTGTCCGACGAGTTCTGGCCGGCGTACGCGGCGGGAGCGGCCAGGGCGCTGCCCAGCAGGCCGGCACCGGCGAGTACGGTCCCGCACAGGGCCAAGACCGCGGGGCGTCTCCGGATGCGGTGGGTTGGGCTGATCACCGTTCCTCCTTCTACGGAAGCAGGTAGTCATCCGGAAAGGTAGGGAGGGTTACCGGAACCCGCAAGGGCGTGTTGCGGAAGGGATCGCCTCAGCTGTAGCCGTGGGCCGGAGAAGCAGGATTCGGCCCGCGCGGGTGAGACAGCCCGCCACCAGGGCAGCAGGTCCTTCGGGCAGGATCGAACCCGGGGTCGGCCTTTTCGTCAGTCGGTCACGGCTTCCGGAAGATACGACTACCCGTCCGCCGCAGGGCCGCTTCCGGGCGGCGGGGCGCTGCTCGCCCGCACCACCAGCTCGGTCGCCAACTCCACCCTCGGGCTCTCGAGTTCCTCGCCCCGCATGGAGCGCAGTACCGTCCGGGCCGCGAGCGCGCCCATCTCGCTCAACGGCTGGCGGACCGTGGTCAGCGGGGGCGAGGACCAGCGCACGATCGGCAGGTCGTCGAAGCCCACCACGCTGGCGTCGTGCGGCACCCGGAGGCCGCGCCGGCGCAGCCCCTCGATCACGCCCAGCGCCATCTGGTCGCTCGCCGCGAAGACCGCGGTCGGCGGTTCCGCCAGGTCGAACAGCGCGTTCGCGCCGTGGAAACCGGACTCGTGGTAGAAGTCGCCCTGGAAGACCAGCTCCTCGAGCACCGGCAGGTCCGCGGATTCCAGAGCGGCCCGGTAGCCGTCCAGTCGGGCCCTGCTGCACAGCAGTCGGCGCGGCCCGGCGATGAAGCCGATCCGGGTGTGGCCGAGCGAGATCAGGTGCTCCGTCGCGCTCATGCCGCCGGCCCAGTTGGTCGCGCCGACGGTCGGCACGTCGATCGAGGGCACCCCGGCCGGATCCACCACCACGGTCGGCACGTCGAGCCGGCGCAGTTCCTCGTGCAGGCTGGAGCCGAAGTCGGAGGTCACCAGGATCACTCCGTCGGTGGCCCGGCTCCGGAGGTTCTCCAGCCACTGGCGGGCCGCGCTGGACCTGCTGTGCACGGCCGAGACCACGGTGCCCATACCGGCGGGGTGGGCGACGTCCTCCACCCCGCGGATGATCTCCACGGCCCACGGGCTGTCGAGGTCGTTGAAGACCAGGTCGATCAGGTTGGCCCGTTCGTCGGGGCTGGGCGCGCGGCGGCGGTAGCCGCGCTGGCGCAGCAACCCCTCGATCCGGGCCCGGGTCTCCGGCGACACGTCGGCTCGGCGGTTGACCACCCTGGAGACGGTCGGCACCGAGACCCCGGCCTCCTTGGCGATCGCCGTGATGGTGATTCTCGGTTCGTCCTCCGACACCTGGACTCCCTGACCGAAATCTTTACGGAACGGCACACCCCCTGAGGTTACCCGAACTCCCGTGGTGGCAGCGGTTGACAGGGTGCGTCGCTGACCATAGCTTCCCGGAAGTGATCCGGTAAGTTCACCGTAGTTTCCGGAAGGTGCTAGATGAATCTTCGCTCGAGGGCCCGAAGAACACGGGCCGTCTCGGTCCTCGCCGCCGCTTCCCTCGGAGTCTCCCTACTGGCGGGCTGCGGCAGCAACGGACCCGCCTCCGGGGACTCCGACACCCTGAACGTCTGGGTCTACCAGGACGCTTCCGGCAAGGTCCAGGAACAGGCCGTCAAGGAGTTCAACAAGACGTCGAAGGTCAAGGCGAAACTCCACCAGATACCGGCCGACGGCTACGAGGACAAGCTGCGCACCGGCATGGGGTCGCCCAACGCCCCGGACGTCTTCTTCAACTGGGGCGGCGGCAGCATCAAGGACTACGTCGACCAGGGCCAGATCCTCGACCTGGGGCCGACCCTGGAGAAGGACCCCGAACTGGCGGAGGCGTTCGTGCCCTCGGTCTTCGAAGGGGGCCGGATCGGCGGCAAGCAGTACGGCATACCCATGCGCGGTGTGCAACCGGTGATCCTCTTCTACAACAAGGCCGTCTTCGAAGCGGCCGGCGCCGAGCCCCCCGGCTCCTGGGAGGACCTCCTCGGACTCGTCGACACCTTCAAGAAGGAGGGCGTCACGCCCTTCGCGCTGGGCGGCGCCGACGCCTGGCCTGAACTGATGTGGCTGGAGTACCTGGTGGACCGCTACGGCGGCGCGGAGGTCTTCCAGACGATCCAGGACGGCGACTCGGGCGGCTGGACGGACCCGGCCATGCTCAAGGGCGCCGAGACCATCAGGGAACTCGTGGACCGCGGAGCCTTCGGCAAGAACTTCGCCTCCGTCAACTACGTGGCGGACGGCGCCTCCACGCTCTTCGCCAAGGGCCGGGCGGCGATGCACCTGATGGGCTCCTGGGAGTACGCCAACCAGCTCGCCAACCAGCCCGAGTTCGCCAAGAAGGACCTCGGCTACGTGGCCTTCCCGGCCCTTCCGGGAGGCTCCGGGGACAGCGACAGCATCGTCGGCAACCCGACGAACTACTGGTCGATCAACGCCCGGAGCAAGCACCAGGAGGCGGCCGTCGAGTTCGCCAAGCTCGCCGCCGAGCCGTTCTACGCCGAAGCCCTGGTCGCCAACGGCGATGTCCCGCCCGCGGCCGACTCGGCGAGCCTGCTCAAGAAGCACAGCACCCCCGACTACGCCGAGTTCCAGTACGAACTGGTCGAGAAGGCACCCGCCTTCACCCTCTCCTGGGACCAGGCCCTGCCCCCCAGCGTCGTCACCCCCCTCAACACCAACCTCCAGCAGTTGTTCAACGGCAAGCTGAGCCCGAAGGGCTTCGTCGAGGCCATGAAGGCGGCCAAGTGAGCCCCACCCGCTTCACGGGCCGCCCGAGCGCTGCTTGGGCGGCCCCCGGCATCCTGTTCTTCTGCTTCTTCGCGGTGCTGCCCATGGCGCTGGTGGTCTATCTGTCGTTCACCACCTGGAACGGCCTGGGCAACCCGAGCTGGGTCGGGGCCGACAACTGGAGCCGGCTGCTGAGCGATCCCGACATCCGTCAGGCGATCCTGCTCAGCGTGCTGCTGACCGCGGTGACCTGGCTGTTCCAGACACCCATCTGCATGCTCATCGGAGTCTGGGCGGCCGGCCGGCAGCGCAACCGGGCGCTGCTCTCGGCGGTCTTCTTCCTACCGCTGCTGCTCTCCTCAGTGGCCATCGCGCTGCTCTGGAAAGCCCTGCTCGACCCGAACTTCGGCGTCATCGCAGACCTCGGGCCCTGGCTGGGACTGGAGGACGGCAACCTCATCGGCACCTCCCGCGGCGCCTTCGCCTGCGTCGCCTTCGTCATCTCCTGGCAGTTCATCCCCTTCCACACCCTGCTCTACCAGGCGGGAGCGCGCCAGGTGCCCAAGTCGCTCTACGATGCCGCCTCGATCGACGGAGCCGGCCGGTACCGGCGCTTCTGGACGATCACACTGCCGCAACTGCGCAACACCGCGATCACCTCGTCGGTGCTGATGGTCGTGGGGTCGCTCACCTTCTTCGACACGGTGCTCATCCTCACCGGCGGCGGGCCCGGCAAGGACACGTCCATTCTGCCGTTCCTCATGTACCAGAAGGGCTTCGTGGCCTTCGAGATGGGCTACGCGAGCTCCATCGCCGTCGCCCTGGTCGTCGTCGCCACCGCCGTCTCGCTGCTGCTGGTGAAGCTCACCGGCTTCGGTGAGATGCGCAGCACCCGGGAGGGGATGTGACCACGGACCTCAGGGGCGCCCCCGGACGGCCGAGCGCCCCGCCGGCCCCCACCGCCCTCCGCCGCCCGAACCGGCCGAGGGCGAACCTGCCCGGCGGACTGGGCGCGCTGGTCTGGCTGGCGGTGGTCGGCGTACCGCTGTACGCCCTGCTGGCCGCGACGTTCAAGGAGAAGAGCGACTACCTCGACAACGGGCCGCTCGCCCTGCCCTCCGACCCGACGCTGGGCAACTACGCGAAGGTCTGGCACAGCGGGTTCCCGACGTACCTCCTCAACACCGCACTCGTCACGGTCGCGGTGGTGGCCATCGTCATCGCCCTGGCCGTACCGGTCGGCTACGCGGTGGTGCGCTCCCGCAGCCTCCTCTCCCGGGCGGCCTTCCGAGCCTTCCTGCTGGGGCTGGCCATCCCCTCCCAGGCCGTGATCATCCCGGTCTACCTGGTCATCACCCAGCTGCGGCTCTACGACACCCTGCTCGCCGTCATCCTGCCGACCGCGGCGTTCTCGCTGCCCGTCTGCGTGCTGATCCTGGCCGGTTCGATGCGGGACATCGACGAGGAGATGTACGAGGCGATGGCCGTCGACGGCGCCGGGCAGACCCGGACACTCCTCCGACTGGTCATCCCCATGTCACGGGCCGGGATCTCCACCGTCGGGGTGTACGCGGCCCTCCAGGCGTGGAACGGCTTCCTCTTCCCGCTGATCCTCACCCAGAGCGCCTCCCAGCGGGTGCTGACCCTGGGCCTGTACGACTACGTCGCCGAGTTCCGGGTGGACACCCCGGCGCTGCTGACCGCCGTCGTGCTGTCCATGCTGCCGATCTTCGTCGTGTACCTCTTCGCCCGCCGCCAACTGATCAACGGCCTCATGGGGGTCGGCGGCAAATGATCCCGCACGGAACGGAAAGGACGGGCATGCCCAACGACCACGAGGACCTCGCCCGCTGGCAGGACGTCACACTCCCGGTGGACGAGCGAGTGGCGGACCTCCTGCGGCGGATGACGCTGGAGGAGAAGCTGGCCCAGCTCGGTTCGATCTGGCCCGGAGGCGCCGGTTCCGGCGCCGATGTCGCACCACACCAGCACGAACTGATGGCCGGCAAGGGCGCCGAGCGCATCGACTGGGAGAAGATCGCCGCACCCGGCCTCGGACAGCTGACCCGCCCGTTCGGCACCGCGCCCGTCGACCCCACCGAGGGCGCGGGGGTGCTGGCCAGGACCCAGGCCCGGATCGCGGCCGCCAACCGGTTCGGCATCCCGGCCATCGCCCATGAGGAGTGCCTGGCCGGCTTCACCGCCTGGCAGGCCACCGTCTACCCCACCCCGCTGGCCTGGGGCGCGACGTTCAACCCAGTACTGGTGCGGCGGATGGCCGAGCGGATCGGTGCCGACATGCGCTCGGTCGGCATCCACCAGGGACTGGCGCCGGTGCTGGACGTCACCCGGGACCCCAGATGGGGCCGCACCGAGGAGACCATCGGGGAGGACCCCTACCTGGTCGCCACCCTCGGCTCTGCCTACGTCAGCGGCCTCCAGTCCGCCGGCGTCATCGCCACCCTCAAGCACTTCGTCGGCTACTCGGCCTCCCGCGCCGCCCGGAACCAGGCACCGGTCTCCATGGGACCGCGCGAGATGGCGGACGTCCTGCTGCCGCCCTTCGAGATGGCCCTGCGCGAGGGCGGCGCCCGCTCGGTCATGCACTCCTACTCCGAGGTGGACGGCGTACCGGCCGCCGCCGACCGGGCACTCCTCACCGGCCTGCTCAGGGACGTCTGGGGGTTCACCGGCACCGTGGTGGCCGACTACTTCGGGGTGTCCTTCCTGGAGTCCCTGCACCGGGTCGCGGACTCCGCCGCGGCCGCCGCCGAACTGGCCCTGCGCGCCGGGGTGGACGTGGAACTCCCGGACACCAGCTGTTACGGCGCACCGCTGCACCAGGCGGTCCGGGAAGGGGGGCTCCCGGAGGAACTGGTGGACCGCTCGGTCCTGCGGGTCCTGCGGCACAAGTGCGAACTCGGACTCCTCGACCCCGACTGGGACCCGGTCCCCGACGCCCTGCGCCCGGCCGGCCCCGGGCCGGCGGACCCGACCGACGGCGACCGGCTGGACGCTCCGGCCCCCGCCACGCCGCCCGCCGGTGGCACCGTCGACCTCGACCGGCCGGAGGCCCGGGCACTCGCCCGCCAGGTGGCCGAGCAGTCGGTGGTACTGCTGGCCAACACGGGGGCGCTGCCGCTGCCCTCCGAAGCCCGGATCGCCCTCGTCGGACCACTGGCCGACGACCCGGCCGCGATGTTCGGCTGCTACTCCTTCCCGAGCCACGTGGGCGGTCAGCACCCGGACGTCCCGCTCGGGCTGGAGGTGCCCACCCTCTTGGAGTCGCTGCGGGCCGAACTCCCCGCGGCGACGGTCGACCACGCGGTCGGTTGCGGGGTCAGCGACGAGGAGGACGGGCGGTTGGCGACCGCGGTGCGGCTCGCGAGCGAGGCAGATGTGTGCGTCGCGGTCCTCGGCGACCGCGCCGGGCTCTTCGGACGCGGCACCTCGGGTGAGGGATGCGACGCCGAGGACCTCGCCCTGCCCGGTGTCCAGGGACGGCTGCTGGACGAACTGCTGGCCACCGGGACACCGGTCGTGCTGGTGCTGTTCACCGGACGGCCCTACGCCCTCGGCCGCTACACGGGGCGGCTGGCCGCCGCCGTCCAGTCCTTCTTCCCGGGAGAGGAAGGCGGGCCCGCGGTGGCCGGAGTGCTCTCGGGGCGGGTGTGTCCCTCCGGACGGCTGCCGGTCAGCGTGCCCCGGGAACCGGGCGGGCTGTCCACCGGCTACCTGGCGCCGCGGCTCGGCCGGCGCCACGAGGGGAGCTCCGTCGACCCGACGGCGCTCTTCCCCTTCGGTCACGGCCTGTCCTACACCTCGTTCGACTGGACCCGGGTGCGGGTCGACGGCGCACCGGTACCGGAGGGCGGCGAGTCGGCCATCGAGCTGCCCACCGACGGCGAGGTCACGGTGGCGCTCAGCGTCCGGAACTCCGGCGACCGGGCCGGCACCGAGGTGGTCCAGCTCTACCTGCACGATCCGGCCGCCCAGGTGACCCGGCCCGTGGTGCGGCTGCTCGGCTACGCCCGGGTGCCGCTGGAACCGGGGGAGCGGGCGGAGGTCGCCTTCAAGGTGCACACCGACCTGACGTCGTTCACCGGCCGCACCGGAAGCCGGGTGGTCGAGCCCGGCGATCTGGAACTGCGGCTGTCGGCGTCGAGCGAACTGCACCGGCACACCGTCCGGTTGCGGCTGACCGGTGAGGAGCGGACGGTGGACCACCGCCGGCGGCTCCGCTGCGAGGCGCTCGTCCGGTAGCCGTGCCCGCCGAATGCCGCCGGGGTCCGGGATCCGGCGGCATCGGCGGAGACGTGGAGCAACCGTCCGTCCTCCTGCCCGCCGAACTCCTCCGCCTGGGTGCAACGGCCCCACCGGTCGATGAGCGGCACTGACACGCCGATCAACCCGTCGTCCACCGGCCCCGCTCCCGGATACGGTCCTGTCCGTTGGGTACCGGCCTCCGGCCTCCGCCTCGGCACCGACTTCGACGCGGAGGGAAGGGCCGGCGGGCAGCGGCGGAGGAGGGGAGCGGGAATGGACGGCGGCGAGGGCATCCGCAACGGCGGCGGCGCCCCGGTGATCGTGAGCAACGATCCCTCGGCCTTCCCCTGGAGCGTCTGGCACCACCGGCATCCGCCCCTGGTCCGGCGGATCGAGGAACGCTTCCCCTACGGCCCCGAGCACCGAGCGGCGCTGGAACAACTGCTCGACGAGACTCTGAACGGCAGGATCGAGCCGCTGCCGTCGAGTGCCCGGGGCGCGGGACTCTGGAACGGCCGCTGGGACCGGGGCCACTACGGCGAACGATGGGCCGACGCGCCGTTCCTCTGGGCCGAGAGCTACTTCTACCGCCGACTCCAGGAGGCCACCGGATACTTCGCCGCCGACGGCCCGTGGCGGGGAATCGACTTCTTCGCCCCGGCCAAGCGGGCCGAGTTGAGCGGGGACGCGGTCGGCGGGGAGCTCGCGGTGCTGGACTCGCTGTGCGCCCGTCCGGCGGACGCCCGGACCGACGCCCTGCTGAGCGGCTCGGTCTGGGGCAATCGGGCGGACCTCGGTTTCCAGATCACGGCGGGAGACGGCGACGGGCCGTCGCAGCGGCAGACCGAGCAGAATCTGATCGCCGACGACCGGACCGAACTGCGAGCTCTGCTGACGGAGACCGGTCAGCAGCGGGGGAGGCTCGTCTTCGTCGCCGACAACGCCGGTCGGGAACTCCTCTGGGATCTCGTGCTGATCGACCAGTTGCTGACCTCCGGGCAGGCAGCCGACGTCCTGCTGCACCTCAAACCGCACCCCTACTACGTGTCCGACGCCACGCCCGAGGACCTCCTCGACTGCCTGCGGCGGCTCCGCGGGGAGTCCGGCGCCGCGGGGGAGGCCGGCGGGCGGCTCTGGCGGGCGCTGGCCGAGGGCCGGCTCGTGCCGCGCGCCCACCCGTTCTCCTGCGCTCCACTGCCCTACTCGGAGATGCCCGATGATCTGCGGGCCGACTTCGGTTCCGCCTCCCTGACCCTCATGAAGGGCGATCTGAACTACCGGCGGCTGGTCGGTGACCGGCTCTGGCCTGCCACGACCCCGTTCAGCCGTGCCACGGCCTACTTCCCCGGCCCGGTGGCTGCGCTCCGCACCCTGAAGTCCGAAGTCGTGACCGGCCTCGGCGGCACGCTGCTCGAGGAGTTGGAGGCCACCGGTGAGGACTGGCGCACCAGCGGCTCCTACGCCCTGGTGCAGGTCCGCTTCTGAACGGACGATCGGGCGGACGGCGGGCGGGCCGGCGACCGGAACGGGACATGCGTGGGAGGGGATCGGAAATCCACCGGAAAAAGCGGAAATTCGCAATGATGTCGACTATGGATGAGGCGGAGAGGCGGAAACGGGCCAACGAACTCCAGCGATACCTGGACGGACTGGCGGAGCGCATGGCCCCCGAGTCGCACCAGTTGCTGATGAAGATCCTCCAGGCGTTGAACACCGCCCTCTCCCAGGGCGGCGGGGACACCCAGATCGAGATGACCGCGGAGGACAAGGCGCTGTTCACCGAGGAGTTCCAGCGGGAGCTGCGCACGGTGATGGGCATGCTGGACTTCACCGAGGAACAGGTGGTCATCGACATCGCGGAGGATGCGGCCGACCAGGGGCCGGATGCCGAGCGCCTTCGGCCGGGCACGGCCGCTGAGCGGGCCGTGGACCAACGCGAGCGGGACCGGCGCGAGGTCGAGTCCATCGCCAGGGCCAGTGGTATGGAGCCCTGAGGCCCGCCGGGGCCGGGCCCCTCCGCCGGCGCGGCCCGGTGGCGTTCATCGAACGTTGATGAGATGTTGATCCGCCACCACCAGGGTGGCTGCATGCTGATCGACTTCATCAGTCCGGCGCAGGACGTTCCGGACTGGCAGGAACGCGCGCTCTGCGCGCAGATCGGGCCGGAGTTCTTCTTCCCGGAGGCCGGCGGCTCCACTCGGGAGGCCAAACGCGTGTGCCAGGAGTGTTCCGAGCGCGCGTTGTGTCTGCAGTACGCGCTGGAGAACGACGAGCGCTTCGGAGTGTGGGGCGGGCTGTCGGAGCAGGAACGGCGGGACCTGCGCCGGTCCGGCGGACAGACCGCCGCCTGAGCTTCCGCCTCGCCTGGTCCGGAGCCACCGGGGCGGACCTCGGCCCCGCCGGGTGCGGTCGTAGAGTGTGCTGGCCCGACGCATCGACGCATCGACGCATCGGCACCGGCCGGCTCCGACGTCCGGCGGGAACCCCTCGCCCAGGAGCGAACCGTGCAGCAGCTCACGTACGGCGATGTCAGGTCCGCGGCCGGCCGGATCGCGGGCAGGGTCCGGCAGGTGACCCTGGCCCGGCTGGACCCGGACGCGTCCCAAGGCAGCCGGGACGGCCTGGGACCCGACGTCCCACAGGGGCCCGGTGAGGTCTGGCTGGCGCTCGAGTTCATGCAGCACACCGGGTCGTTCAAGGCCCGTGGGGCGCAGAACTTCCTACTGGCGCACCGAGAGGCGGGGACCCTGCCGGAGGCGGGGGTGACTATCGCCTCCGGGGGCAACGCCGGACTCGCCTGTGCCTGGGCCGCCCGGCAGCAGGGGGTCACCGCCACCGTCTTCGTCCCGGCCACCGCCCCCGCGGTGAAGGTCGCCGGACTGCGCGCCTACGGCGCCGAGGTCCGGCAGGTGGGCACCGAGTACGCCGAGTCCCGGGCCGCCTGCGAGCGATTCGCCGCCGAGACCGGGGCGCTCACCTCGCAGGCGTACGACCATCCGCTGATCGCGGCCGGCGCCGGCACCCTGCTGGAGGAGGTGTGCTCCCAGCTCCCCGGCCTCGACACGGTGCTGGTCGCCGTCGGTGGCGGTGGACTCTTCGCCGGGGTCGCCACCGCGGCCCGCGAGCACGGGGTGCGGACCGTGGCGGTGGAGCCGGAGAACTGCCGGGCGTTGAACGCCGCGCTGGAGGCAGGCTCACCGGTGGACGTCCCGGTCGACTCGGTGGCGGCGGACTCCCTCGGCGCCCGCCGTGTCTCCGCCCTGGCCCTGCACGCGGCCCGGCAGGTGGGGGCGGATTCCCTGACCGTCCCGGACACCGGGATCCTGCGGGCCCGGCAACAGCTGTGGGACCACTGCCGGATCGCCGTCGAGCACGGCACCGCGGCCGCGTTCGCCGCCCTCACGGCCGGATGGTCCCGGCCGCCGGGCCAGGAGCGGACGGCGGGGGCGCCAATCCGGGGCTACCGGCCCGCCGCAGGTGAGAAGGTGTGCGTGGTGCTCTGCGGAGCGAACACCGACCCCGCCGATCTGGTGGGACGGGCCGACAGCTGACGTCTTTGTCAGCCCTGGCGGCCCGGCAGGCGGTGGCGGTTCGTTCCGGTCGCCCCGGGCGACCCGGACCGAGCGATCCGCCCGTCATGCGGACAAAGTTCCCTCACTTTGGCCACTGCCTTGGCCTGGGCTTAACCTACGGCTACGTAACCTACGGAGCCGTAGGTGCACCCTCGCCTCCCCAGGAGCCTCTGTGACGATCAGCCCCAGCCCTCTCGCGACCTCGGAGACATGGACCGACGCCCGACTCCTCTACGCCCTCGAAGAGGTGGTCGAGACCGAACTCAACCGTCACCTCACCGTCGCCAAGGACTGGATGCCGCACGAGTACGTTCCCTGGAGTGAGGGGCGGGACTTCGACGGTGTCATGGGCGGCGAACCGTGGGCCCCGGAGCAGTCGAAGGTCAGCGCGATCGGGCGAACCGCCCTCGTGGTGAACCTGCTGACGGAGGACAACCTGCCCAGCTACCACCATGAGATCGCCACCCTCTTCGGCCGCGACGGCGCCTGGGGCAACTGGGTGCACCGCTGGACGGCGGAGGAGGGCCGGCACGGCATCGTCATGCGGGACTACCTGCTGACCACCCGAGCCGTCGACCCGGTCGAGCTGGAACGCTTCCGGATGGCGCACATGTCGGAGGGGTTCGAGTCGGACAACCGCCACAGCATGCTGCACTCGGTGGCGTACGTGGCCTTCCAGGAACTCGCCACCCGCATATCGCACCGAAACACCGGCCACCACTCCGGCGACCCGGTGTGCGACCGGATGCTGGCCCGGATAGCAACCGACGAGAACCTCCACATGGTCTTCTACCGGAACCTGCTCCGGAAGGCCTTCGAGCTCGCCCCCGACCAGACCATGGCCGCGGTGCGTGACGTCGTCGTCAACTTCCGGATGCCGGGGCACGGCATGCCCGGCTTCGAACGGGCCGCCGCCCAGATGGCCATCGGCGGGATATACAACCTGCGGATCCACCACGACGACGTGCTCCAGCCGGTGTTGCGCTTCCTGAAGGCGCTGGACATCTCCGGACTCGGGCCGGAGGGGCTCGCCGCCCAGGAGGAACTGGGCCTGTTCATGGAGGGCCTGGACGGACAGGCCACCAAGTTCGACGAGCGCCGTGAGGCGCTCCTCGCACGCCGAGCGGCCCGTCGGGAAGCCGCCGGCTGAAAACCCTGACCGACCCCGGCGCCGCCGTTCGACGGGCGGGGCGCCGGGGGCGGTCGGAACCACGACTGGCCGCCGGGGCGCCCGGGGCGGATCACGGGGTGGGGCGACGGTGAAAAAGAGGGAAGGACCGGTGCCTGGGCACCGGTCCTTCCCTTTCCAGTAGCGGGGACAGGATTTGAACCTGCGACCTCTGGGTTATGAGCCCAGCGAGCTACCGAGCTGCTCCACCCCGCGTCGTTGACCTTGACTCTACGGGGCGGCCGCCGCATCGCCAAATCGGGATCGTCGGCTGTCGACGATCCCCGACGCCGCAGCCGTGTCCGCCCGTTCCCGGAACCGTGGGCCGCCGGTGGCCGGCGTGCCCTCCCCGGCACCGGCGGCTGCGGTCCGAGCGGTCAGAAGGTCAGGGACGACGGAGCAGCGCCGCCAGTTCCCGGTCCAGGTTCCGGCACGGCTCTTCCCGGCCCCACGGGACCATGGCGTAGCAGTGGTCGAGGAAGCGCCGCAGCTCCGCGGTGCTGAGCTGGACCAGGGCCATCCCCTCGGGTGCGTGGAACTCCAGCACGGTGACCGCGCTGCTGACCGGCTGCACCCGGATGTCCCCTTCCCCGGAGGGCTTCCGCAGGCCGGCGGCGAGCAGGTCCCGGGCGAAGACCCAGGAGACGTCGGAGCCGGCGAGCGAGGCCTGCGGAGGGAAGCTGATGGTGACCGCCAGGGGATCGCGGCAGGCATAGCGGAGCAACGCGGAGACATCGGTGACCTCTGATCCGGTCCCGATGAGTCCGGCTCCGACCGTTCGCTCGATGAGTTGGGACAACGCCTGCCTCCTCGATCGCTCAGGTTCTCCCAGCGGGCGCCCGAGGTCGGCGGTGGTCCTTCGTCCTCCGCCGTCTTCGGCCGACGCCCTCACCTCTCTGACGGTCGGGCGGCCTTCCGGTGTTCGTTCCGCGGAGGTGAGATCCGTCACGGGGGCCGGTGGCGGGGCCGGAGCGGGGCGCCGCCGGGGGAGTGAGGGAGGATGAGGCTTGTGCGAAGTGGAACACGTTCTTAACATCACTGATGTTACATCAACACTGTCACAGAGCTGGAGCCTTGATGGCAGCCGCAGCAGCCGGGCCGGGCCCGTTGGCCGGAGTACGCGTCGTGGAGTTGGCCGGCATCGGACCGGCGCCGTTCGCCGCGATGCTCCTCGCCGACCTCGGCGCCGACGTGGTGCGCGTCGACCGTCCGGGCGGTTCCGGCCTGGGGGTCGATCCGGCGGTAGACCTCACCAACCGGAACAAGCGCTCGGTGCTGCTCGATCTCAAGACCTCCGAGGGGGTGGCCACCGCCCTCGACCTCGCGGCCCGTGCCGACATCCTGCTGGAGGGGTACCGGCCGGGGGTCGCCGAGCGGTTGGGGATCGGCCCGGAGGAGTGTCTGGCCCGCAACCCGCGTCTGGTGTACGGGCGGATGACGGGTTGGGGGCAGGAGGGGCCACTGGCCCGGCGGGCCGGACACGACATCGGCTACATCGCCGTCACCGGGGCGCTGGGCATGATCGGTCCGGCCGACGGCCCGCCGACCGTCCCCGCCAACCTCCTCGGCGACTACGCGGGCGGGTCCCTGTACCTCGTCGTCGGCGTGCTCGCCGCGCTGCAGCACGCCCGCACCTCCGGGACGGGGCAGACCGTCGACGCGGCGATCGTCGACGGCACCGCGCACCTCGGAGCCATGATCCACGCCATGCTCGCCGCCGGCAGGTGGCAGGATCGCCGGGGAGTCAACCTCCTCGACGGCGGCGCACCCTTCTACGGAACCTTCGAGACCGCCGACGGTGGTCACATGGCGGTCGGCCCCCTGGAGGATCGGTTCTACGCCGAGTTCACCCGACTCCTCGGCGGAGCCGAGGAACTGCCGGACCGCAGCGACCCGGCCCGTTGGGAGGAGCTCCGCGCGGCCCTCGCCGCCCGCTTCCGGACCCGCACCCGCGAGGAGTGGACAGCCGTCTTCGAAGGTTCGGACGCCTGCGTGGCGCCCGTGCTCTCACTCCGGGAGGCGCCTGACCACCCGCATCTCTCGGCCCGCGCCACCTTCACCGAAGAGGACGGGATCGTCCAGCCCGCACCGGCCCCTCGCTTCTCGGCGACCCCCACGGCGCTGCGCAGACCGCCGGCGAGGCCGGGTGCGGACTCCGCCGAGGTGGCCCGAGACTGGGATGTGCCCGCGCTGCGGGAGCGGCACCCGCCACCGGCGGATGAATCCGGCTGATGACCCGCTGGCGGCCCCCTACCCTCGGCTGAGCAGCCCCACTGCCCCCGCCCGACCGCTTCCCCCGACCGTGAGCTCCGAAAGGCTGCTGGAGAAATGACCACCGACGCGTACGTCTACGACGCCATCCGCACCCCGCGCGGGCGAGGGAAGCCGAACGGCGCCCTGCACGGAACCAAGCCGATCGACCTCGTGGTCGGCCTCATCCACGAGATCCTGCGCCGCTTCCCGGACCTCGACCCGGCCGCCGTCGACGATGTCGTGCTCGGAGTCGTCAGCCCGATCGGCGACCAGGGCTCCGACATCGCCAAGACCGCGGCCATCGCCGCCGGCCTACCGGACACCGTCGCCGGGGTGCAGGAGAACCGCTTCTGCGCCTCGGGCCTGGAAGCCGTCAACCTCGCCGCGGCCAAGGTGCGCTCAGGCTGGGAGGACCTCGTGCTCGCCGGTGGGGTCGAGTCGATGTCCCGGGTCCGGATCGGCTCCGACGGCGGCGCCTGGGCCATGGACCCCATGACCAACCACGAGACGTCCTTCGTTCCGCAGGGGGTGGGAGCCGACCTGATCGCCACCCTGGAGGGGCTCTCCCGAAAGGACGTCGACACCTTCGCCGCGCTCTCCCAGGAACGGGCGGCGACCGCCTGGAAGGAGGGCCGTTTCGACCGTTCGGTGGTGCCGGTCCGCGACCGCAGCGGTCTCGTCGTCCTCGACCAGGACGAGCACATGCGGCCGGGGACCACGCCCGAGAGCCTCGGCGGCCTCAAGCCCTCCTTCGCGAAGATCGGCGAGGCCGGCGGCTTCGACGCGGTGGCACTGCAGAAGTACCACTGGCTCGAGTCCATCGACCACGTCCACCACGCCGGCAACTCCTCGGGCATCGTGGACGGTTCGGCGCTGGTGGCCATCGGCAACCGCGAGGTGGGGGAGCGGTACGGACTCGCCCCCCGCGCCCGCGTCCTCTCGGCCGCCGTGTCGGGGGCCGATCCGACGATCATGCTGACCGGTCCCGCACCCGCCTCCCACAAGGCGCTCCGCAAAGCCGGGCTGACCATCGAGGACATCGACCTGGTCGAGATCAACGAGGCGTTCGCGGCCGTGGTCCTGCGCTACGTCCGGGAGATGGGACTCGACCTGGAGCAGGTCAACGTCAACGGCGGCGCCATCGCCATGGGACACCCGCTCGGCGCGACCGGGGCGATGATCCTCGGCACGCTCATCGACGAACTGGAGCGGCGCGACCAGCGCTACGGCCTGGCCACCCTGTGCGTCGGCGGCGGTATGGGCATCGCCACCGTCGTCGAGCGACTCTGACGCGCCCCCGGTACCCCTTGAGCTACGGAGAACCCCCTATGAGCGAGATCAACACCATCGGCTGGGAACAGGACGACACCGGGGTCGTGACCCTCGTCCTGGACGATCCGGAACAGTCCGCGAACACCATGAACGCAGCCTTCCGCTCCTCGCTGTCGGCCGTCGTCGACCGCCTGGTGGCCGAGTCGGACACGGTGCGGGGCGTCATCGTCACCTCGGCGAAGAAGACCTTCTTCGCCGGCGGCGACCTGCGGGACCTCCGCAGCCTCGGGCCGGAGCAGGCGCAGCAGGCGTTCGACTCCGGGATGGCGGTCAAACGCGCCCTGCGACGTCTGGAGACGCTCGGCAAGCCGGTGGTCGCCGCGATCAACGGCGCGGCCCTCGGTGGCGGTTTCGAGCTCGCGCTCGCCTGCCACCACCGGATCGCCCTGGACGCACCGGGCTCCAAGATCGGATGCCCCGAGGTGAGCCTCGGGCTCCTGCCGGGCGGCGGCGGAGTCGTCCGCACCGTACGGCTGCTCGGCATCGCCGACGCGCTGCTGAAGGTCCTTCTGCAGGGCACCCGGTACAGCCCGGTACGCGCGCGGGAGGCCGGTCTCGTCCACCAGGTCGCGAGCAGCCGGGAGGAGATGCTGACCCTGGCCCGCGAGTTCATCGACGCCAACCCGGAGTCCCGGCAACCCTGGGACACCGAGGGCTACCGGATCCCGGGCGGCGACCCGTCCCACCCGAAGTTCGCGGCGAACCTGCCGGCCTTCCCCGCGAACCTGAAGAAGCAGACCGCGGGCGCACCGTACCCGGCGCCGCGCAACATCCTCGCCGCCGCCGTCGAGGGAGCACAGGTCGACTTCGAGACGGCCCAGGTCATCGAGGCGCGTTACTTCACCGAGCTGGTCATCGGCCAGACCGCCAAGAACATGATCCAGGCCTTCTTCTTCGACCTCCAGGCCGTGAACTCCGGGGCCGGCCGGCCGAGCGGGGTGGCGTCGCGCACCGTCCGCAAGGTGGCCGTGCTCGGCGCCGGGATGATGGGCGCCGGAATCGCCTACTCCTGCGCGCGGGCCGGGATGGAGGTCCTTCTCAAGGACGTCTCCCGGGAAGCCGCCGAGCGGGGCAAGGCCTACTCCGCCGGGCTGCTGGCGAAGGCGGTGGCCAAGGGACGCACCACCGAGGAGGAGCGGGACGCCCTGCTGGCGCGGATCACCCCGGTCACCGACCCCGCAGAACTGGCCGGCTGCGAAGCGGTGATCGAGGCGGTCTTCGAGGACCCCTCCGTCAAGCACGAGGTCTTCAAGGAGATCGAGGGGGTGGTCGAGCCGGACGCGCTGCTGTGCTCCAACACCTCGACGCTGCCGATCGGCATGCTCGCCGAAGGCGTCCAGCGCCCCGCGGACTTCATCGGCCTGCACTTCTTCTCCCCGGTCGACAAGATGCCGCTGGTGGAGATCGTCAAGGGCGAGCGGACCAGTGAGGAGGCGCTGGCCCGCGCCTTCGACCTGGTGCGGCAGATCCGCAAGACGCCGATCGTCGTCAACGACTCGCGCGGGTTCTTCACCTCCAGGGTGATCGGACACTTCATCAACGAAGGTGTGGCGATGGTCGGGGAGGGCATCGACCCCGCCACCGTCGAGCAGGCCGCCGCCCAGGCCGGGTACCCGGCCAAGGTGCTGTCGCTGGTGGACGAGCTGACGCTCACCCTGCCGCGGAGGATCCGCGAGGAGTCCCGACGCGCCGTCGAGGAGGCGGGCGGCACCTGGCAGCCGCACCCGGCCGAAGCCGTGATCGACCGGATGATCGACGAGTTCGGACGGACCGGCCGGGCCGGGGGCGCCGGCTTCTACGACTACGCGGACGGTGAGCGGGCCGGCCTCTGGCCGGGTCTGCGTGAGCACTTCCTGTCGGGTCGGCGGACGCCGGAGGAGGTCACGTTCGCCGACCTGAAGGAGCGGATGCTGTTCGTCGAGGCCATCGACAGCGTCCGCTGCCTGGAGGAGAACGTCCTCACCTCGGTGGCCGACGCCAACATCGGCTCGATCCTCGGCATCGGCTTCCCGGGCTGGACCGGCGGGGTCCTCCAGTACATCAACGGCTACGAGGGTGGCCTGCCCGGTTTCGTGGCCCGTGCCCGCGAACTCCAGGAGGCCTACGGCGACCGGTTCGCCCCGCCCCGACTGCTGGTGGAGAAGGCCGAGCGGGGAGAGAGCTTCACCGACGAGCGATGAGCGGCGCCGCGCCGAGGCGCGCGGTGCCCGTCTGCTGCGGGGCTCACTCCTCCCGGGGTGAGGCCCGCAGCTCCTCCCGCATCGAGCGCTGAAAGGCCGTCACCAGCGCCTGTACCACCATCGGCTGCATCTGGGCCGACAGCGTGCGCATCGCCTCATCGTCGTCGTCCGGTTCGCTGCCGCGCAGCCGGTAGGGCTCCCACACCTCCGCGTGGAAGAGGCGGCTCAACTCACGGGCGGCCTCCCTGGTGTGCCCGAGGACCACCTGCCGGGCCGCCCGTATCGTCTCCAGGCCGACCGGCAGGTCCAGCAGCCGCAACCCCAGATGGAGGATGCCGGCGTCCACCTCGAAGACGGTGGGCTCAGCGGTCCGGGACAGGACGCCCATCGCGGCCAGCCGCTCGACGTCGTCCTCCTCCAACGGGCGCCCGGCCCGCCGCTCCAGTTGCTCCCGGGTCGTCTCCTCCGCCGACTCCGGGGCCCAGGAGGCCACCAGCGCCCGGTGGATCGCCAGATCCTGGGCGTGCAGATCGGGGGGCAACCGCCGCAGGTAGCGCTCGACGCCGGCGAGCGTCATCCCCTGGTTCCGGAGCTCCTCGATCAGGGCCAGCCGCGCCAGATGCCGGGAACCGTAACGGCCCACCCGCCGCGGGCCTATCTCCGGGGGCGGCAGGAGCCCCCGGGTGCCGTAGAAGCGGACCGTGCGGACCGTCACGCCTGCCCGGGCGGCCAGCTCGTCTACCGTCAGCCCGTCGGCTGCGAGCGGCTGGGGCATGGGCTGGCCTCGCTCTCTGGTTGGCGGAAAGATCCCGGGTGAGCCAAGACTACGGTCGATGTACCGGGGGCTGGAGTGGGACGCCCGACGGGGGGTACCCAGGAAGCCGGCCACAAGTTCGCTGGGGGCGGTGTGACCAGGGAGAACGATATCGGGACCAGCGGCGGGACGGGCGAGGCGGAGCGGTCCACGCCGGCCCCGCCGCCGGTCGGAGGCGTGCTGTGGAGCATCGCGGGCGACCTCCGGGCCGTGATGTCGCTGCCCGCCGCGCTGGTGATGCAGGTGGCGCACCCGGCGGTCAGCGCCGGGGTGGACGACTACTCGGTCTTCCGCACCGACCCCTGGGGGCGAGCCGAGCGCTCGCTCCGCTCCCTCCAGCTGTGGGTCTACGGCGGAGAGCGGGCGGCAGAGGAGGGACGCCGGCTCCGTCGCCTCCACGCCTCCATCCAGGGCACCGATGCCCATGGCCGTCCCTACCGGGCCCTGACTCCGGACGTCTACGCCTGGGTGCACGCCACCGGCTTCCCGGTCTACCAGCACGCCCAGCGCTACCTGGGCCGCCCCTTCAGCCCCGCCCAGGAGCGCCAGCTCTACGCGGAGTGGCTGCGGGTCGGCCGGATCCTCGGCCTCCGGGACCAGGACATGCCGCGGTCGCCGGAGGAGTTCTGGCCGTACTACCGCGCCATGCTGCGCGACGTGATCGAACCGACCCGGATCAGCCAGGAGCTCACCTCCCTCGACCTCTCCGTCCCACCGCCGGACCGCGGTCCGGCGGTGCTGCGCAAGTTGGCCCGGGCGGCCTGGCCCGTGCTGCTGCCCCCGCTGACGCGGGCGCGCCGCTTCCTGACCGTCGGACTGATGCCCCCGGAAGCCCGGGAGGCGATCGGCCTGGAGTGGACCGAGCGGCAGGAGCGGGCCCTGCGCCGCCTCGGCAAGGCGGTGCGGGCCGTGGTACCCGTGTTGCCGGAGCGGCTGCGCTATCTTCCGATCGCCCGGGAGGCCCGCCGGGAAGCCCGCCGGACGGGCCTGGGGCCGGCGCGGGCGGCCGGGCGCAGGAAGTGGCCGGCGCTCCGGGTGACCGGACGGCCGCCCTCCCCGGGCGACGGCCTCTTCGGGACGGGAGCCGAGCCCGAGCCGGATGGCTGAAACGGGCCGTCGGAAGCCGCTTTTCCGTCCTTTTGCCCTCGGTGAGCGGCCGGTAGCGTCCCGCCCGTGCTGATACGTGCGCGGAGCACCCGCATCCAACGGAGAATCGTCTTGACGGCCGTCGGTGCGCTGACGGCCTTACTCGTCCCTCCCACCGGCACGGCCCAGGCCGCCGCACCGCAGGAGAGCAGACCCGTCTACTCCTACGAAGACGCGATACGCGAGTCGGTGTGGGTGGACACCGGCTTGGACGGCGACTCGGACGGACGGCCCGACCGGGTCGCCGTCGACGTGATCAGACCCCTCGAGCCCGCGCGACAGGGGCGGCGTGTCCCCGCCATCATGGACGCAAGTCCCTACTACTCCTGCTGCGGGCGCGGCAACGAGAGCCAGCGGAAGACCTACGACGCCGACGGCGCCCCCCTTCAGTTCCCGCTCTACTACGACAACTACTTCGTGCCGCGCGGCTACGCCGTGGTCCTGGTGGACCTCGCCGGCACCAACCGCTCCGACGGGTGCGTCGACGTGGGCGGGCCGTCGGACGTCCGGTCGGCCAAGGCGGTCGTGGACTGGCTCGGCGGCCGCGCCCGCGGCTACAGCCGGCCCGCCGGCGGTGAAACGGTCCGAGCCGACTGGTCCGACGGATCGACCGGAATGATCGGTAAGAGCTATGACGGCACCATCGCCAACGCGGTGGCCGCCACCGGGGTGGCCGGGCTCAAGACCATCGTCCCGATCGGCGCCATCAGCTCCTGGTACGACTACTACTTCGCCGAGGGCGCGCCGCTCTACGACAGCGGCCCCGACTGGCTCTCCGACTACGTCGAGAGCCCCGCGGCCCGAGGGCGCTGCCAGGCGGTGCAGCAGCGGTTGGTCGAGGGGGCACCCCGCAGCGGCGACCTGACCCCGCTCTGGCGGCAACGCGACTACCCGCCGAACGCGGACCGGGTGCACGCCAGCGTCTTCGTGGTCCATGGCCTACAGGACCTCAACGTCCGCGCCAAGCACTTCGGCCAGTGGTGGGATGCCCTCGCCGAACAGGGCGTCAGGCGGAAGATCTGGCTCAGCCAGACCGGCCACGTCGACCCCTTCGACTTCCGCCGCGCCGAATGGGTCAGCACCCTGCACCGCTGGTTCGACCACGAGCTGATGGGCTACGACAACGGCATCGACCGGGAACCGATGGCGGACGTCGAAACAGCGCCGGACCGATGGACGACCCACCGGTCGTGGCCGTCCGCGGACGCCCGGACCACCACCCTGCTGCCCGACATCGGCGAGGACGCCGGGGTGGGCACCCTGAGTCTGGAGCCGGCCCGCGACGGCCTTGAGGAGTCGTTCACCGACGACCCGACGTCGAGCGAGACCGAATGGGCCGCGAACATCGATATGTCGACACCGGAGAAGGTGGGCTTCCGCACCGCGCCGCTCAGCCGGGACCTGCGGCTCTCGGGCGCCGGAGAGGTGACCGTCACCGCGAGGGCCTCCACCGACAGCGCCCACCTCTCGGCGGTCCTCGTCGACCTCGGTCCGGACACCATCCGGGACTACGCGGACTCCGGCGAGGGCATCAGCACGCTCCCGGAGACCGACTGCTGGGGAGAGAGCTCCGGAGCCGACAGTGCCTGCTACAAGAAGACCCGCGCCAGCACCGCCGAAGTCGACTACACCGTCTTCAGCCGAGGTTGGGCGGATCTCGGCAACCATGCGGGGGACGGCACCGGGCGTCCGCTGACGCCCGGTGAGAGCTACTCGATCACCATCGCCCTGCACCCCAGCGACCACGTGGTGCCCGCCGGGCACCGGCTGGCTCTGGTCGTCGCGGGCACCGACGGGGGATTCATCGACCCGCCGGCTTCCACTCCGCGGCTCAGTGTCGATCTGGCGCGGACCTCGGCCCGACTTCCCCTCGTCGGGGGCGCCGACGCCTTCGCCCGGGCCACCGGAGGCAGCCTACTGCGGCCGGGCGGGGCGGAGACCGCCGCGCTCCGCGGTCTCCCCGGTGTGTACGCCGCCCCACCGGTGCCGTGAAGGCCCCCTCCGCCCGGCGGTCCTGCTCCACCTACCGGCGGACGGCGGATGGACCGAACCGAGCCCCGGAAGGAGTGTCGACTTCCCCCTTCCCCGGAGGCTCGGTTCGGCGGGTCTTCAGCCGGCGGCAGCCAGCCCGGCAGCCTCCTCGGCACACCCCCAGGCCACCGTCACGCCGGCGCCACCGTGGCCGTAGTTGTGGACGCCGAGGCCGCCGCCGGGCAGCCGCTCCTGCTCCAGCCGCACGCCGCCGACCCGCGACGGCCGCAGCCCCACCCGGTGTGCGAGCACCTTGGCTCCCCGCAGGTCGGGGCGGACCCGGGCGCACCGGTCCAGGATCGCCTCCGCCGTCGCGGGATCCGGGGCCAACTCCCAGTCGTCCTCGCCCGCAGTCCCGCCGAGCACCAGACCGTAGGGCTGCGGGAAGAGGTAGAGCGTCTCCGAGGAGCGCGGGTCGGCCGCCACCAACCACTCGCGGACACCCGGGTTCTCCACCACCACGAGCTGCCCCCGGACCGGACGCACCGCGGGATCCGGCACCAACTGCCGGCTGCCGAGCCCCGAACAGTTCAGCACCGCCCCGGAGGACTCCGCGAGGTCCTGCCAGGATCCCGGACGGAGCGGGCCCCGCTCCTCCACCACACCCCCCGCCGCCGTCAGCCGTCGGCGGAGGTAGTCCAGATGCGTCGGCATGTCGACGAGTGGAAGCGTGGCCCGAAGCCCCTGGTCCTGGCCGGCCGGCAACTCCTCGGGGACGGCGGAGCGCAGCCCGGGCACGGCGGCGGCCCACTCACCCAGACCGGCCGTCTCGCTCCCGGCCATCGTCCCCGTGACCATCCGCACCCCGGTCTCCTCGGGATGGTCCGCGAGCCCGGTCAACACCTCCAGGGTCCGCAGCGACCAGCCCGCCGTCCGGTCCTCGGGCTCGATGCGGTACGGCCACCACAGGGCGCCGGCCACCGCCGAGGTGGTCTGCCGCGGCTCCTCGGCGGTGCGGACCCGCACCCGGCTGCCGCTCTCGGCCAGGACGACGGCCGTGGTCAGCCCGATCACCCCGGCCCCGATGACGATCGCATCACTGTCCATACCGCAGCACGCTACCGCTGGCGGGGGCTGACGGTCCGGGTGGTGATCGGGTCAACGGGGCCGGCCGCGGAAGGGCGGTGCCGGGCGTCCGGTCAGGCGAGCCCGGCGCGGCGCAGGGCCTCGGCCATCGCGTCGTTCGCCGGCGCCGGCCCCCGGGGCTTCCCGCCCTGCTGGCCACCTCGGGCCTGCTGCCCTCCTCGGGCCTGGCGCCGTCCGCCGCGCTGCTGAGGCGGGCGACCGGCGTTCTCGTCACCGCCGGTGGCGGTGGGTTCCTCGTCCAGCCGGAGAGTCAGCGAGATCCGCTTCCGCGGGATGTCGACGCCGAGCACCTTCACCCGCACGATGTCACCGGGTTTCACCACCTCCCGCGGATCCTTGACGAAGGAGCGGGACATCGCGGAGACGTGGACCAGACCGTCCTGGTGGACGCCGACGTCGACGAAGGCGCCGAAGGCCGCCACGTTGGTGACGACCCCCTCCAGCAGCATGCCGGGCTGCAGGTCCGCGAGCTTCTCCACGCCTTCCTTGAAGGAAGCGGTCCGGAAGGCCGGCCGCGGGTCGCGGCCCGGCTTCTCAAGCTCCTTGAGGATGTCCGTGACGGTCGGGAGACCGAAGGTGTCGTCCACGAACTCCTCAGGGCGCAGCCGGCGCAGCAGCGCGCCGTCGCCCATCAGCTCCTTGACCCCGGTACCGACCGAGGCCACCATCCGCCGGACCACCGGATAGGCCTCCGGATGCACGCTCGAGGCGTCCAACGGGTCGTCACCACCGGTGATCCGGAGGAAGCCGGCGCACTGCTCGTAGGCCTTGGGCCCCAGCCGCGGCACGTCCCGGAGCCTCTTCCGGCTGCGGAACGGCCCGTTCTCATCACGGTGCGACACGATCTTCTCAGCGAGTCCCGCGCTGATGCCGGAGACCCGGCTGAGCAGCGGTGCCGAGGCGGTGTTCAGATCCACGCCGACGCCGTTGACGCAGTCCTCCACCACCGCGTCCAGGGAGCGGGACAGCTTCACCTCGGAGAGGTCGTGCTGGTACTGGCCGACGCCGATCGACTTCGGGTCGATCTTCACCAGCTCGGCCAGCGGGTCCTGCAACCGTCGGGCGATCGACACCGCACCGCGCAGCGAGACGTCCAGTTCCGGCAGTTCCTGCGAGGCGTAGGGCGAGGCGGAGTACACCGAGGCGCCGGCCTCCGAGACCATCACCTTGGTCAGCTTCAGTTCGGGCCGCGCCTTGACGAGGTCGGCAGCCAGCCTGTCCGTCTCCCGGGAGGCGGTGCCGTTGCCGATGGCGATGAGCTCCACGCCGTGTTGCTCGGCCAGCCGGCCGAGCACCGCCAGGGAGGCGTCCCATTGCTGACGGGGCACGTGCGGGTAGATCGTCTCGGTCGCGGCGACCTTGCCGGTGGCGTCGACGACCGCGACCTTCACACCCGTCCGGAACCCGGGGTCGAGACCCATCGTGGCCCGGCTGCCCGCCGGGGCCGCGAGCAGCAGATCGCGCAGGTTCGCCGCGAAGACCCGCACCGCCTCGTCCTCGGCCGCCTGCCGCAGCCGTAGCCGCAGATCGATGCCGAGGTGGACCAGGACGCGGGTGCGCCAGGCCCAGCGGACGGTCTCCAGCAGCCAGCCGTCCGCCGGCCTGCCCCGGTCGGCGATGCCGAAGCGGCGGGCGATCGACTGCTCGTAGGCGCTGGTCCCCTCGGACTCCTCCGGTTCCAGGGAGAGGTCGAGAACCTCCTCCTTCTCGCCCCGGAACATAGCCAGCACCCGGTGCGAGGGAAGCTCGGTGAACCCTTCGGCGAAGTCGAAGTAGTCGGCGAACTTGGCGCCCGCCTCCTCCTGGCCCTCCCGCACCCGGGCGGCCAGCCGGCCCCGGGACCACATCCGCTCCCGGAGCTCGCCGATCAGGTCGGCGTCCTCACCGAACCGCTCGGTGAGGATCGCCCGGGCGCCCTCCAGGGCCCCCGCCGCGTCCGCCACACCCTTCTCGGAATTCACGAACGCCGCCGCGGCGGCGCGTGGTTCGACCGAGGGGTCGGCGAGCAGGCCGTCGGCGAGCGGCTCCAACCCCGCTTCCCGGGCGATCTGCGCCTTGGTACGGCGCTTCGGCTTGTAGGGGAGGTAGATGTCCTCCAGCCGGGCCTTCGACTCGGCGCTCAGGATCCGGGCCTCCAACTCGGCGTCGAGCTTGCCCTGGCTCCGCACCGACTCCAGGATGGCCGTGCGCCGCTCCTCCAACTCCCGGAGGTAGCGCAGCCGCTCCTCCAACGAGCGCAGCTGGGCGTCGTCCAGCATCTCGGTCGCTTCCTTGCGGTAGCGCGCGATGAAGGGCACGGTCGACCCCCCGTCGAGCAGCTCGACGGCCGCCTTCACCTGCCGTTCCCGTACGCCGAGCTCCTCGGCGATCCTGCTCTCGATCGACGTCGTCACGATTCTTCGTTTCCGCCCTGTCCTGGCCCGTCGGGTGTCTCCTGCGGTGCATTCTCGCAGGAGACACCGACAGGCGGAGCGGGCGGCGCGGTCAGTTCTTGCCGAACAGATCGCTGGGGAAGGCCCCGGCGCCCACTGCCGTCATCGTCCAGCCGCCGGCCAGTTCGGTGAGGCGTTCGACGCCGGCCGCGCCCAGGTGCTCGTAGGGGGCGCGGTCCACCCGGTCCGTCTCCGACTCCAACTCCTTGCGGAGCGCCTCGCCCGCCTCGGTCAGCTCGCCGTCGTCCGCCAGCAGCCCGCGCTCCCGCAGCCGCTGCTGCGCGGCTGTCCAGTCCTGCTCCGTCCAGCCGCGGGTGCGCAGCACCCAGGCGGGCCGCATCCCCCGGCCGCTGGCGGTGTGGCTGACCAGCGCCTCCACCGGGTCGAGCCCCGCCGCGAGCAGCAGCGCCAGGTGGCCGTCGCCGCGGTACTCCCGCAGCAGTGTCGCGGCGTGCCAGAAGGCCAGATGCGGCTGCTCGGGAACCGGCAGGTCCGCGTGGGCGGCGTACAGGGGGCGGGCGTGCGGCAGGCATGCCTCGGTGGCACGGAGCGCCAGCTCGGCGGCTTCGGCCATCTCCCGGGAAGTCGTGGTCTCCTCACCCAGCAGCCGACGGAGCGCGGCGTCTATCGAGCGCAGCCGCGCCTCGAGCACGGTCTCCGGGGAGGCGGTCCGCCACAGACTCGGGACGAACCGGCGGATCTGCGCGGGGTTGAAGTTGTAGAAGGTGGCCGCCACCGTCCCGGCGCCCACCGGGCCCAGGGCGGCGGCGCGGCCGGCGAAGTAGGCGGCGCTCCAGTCGTCGAGCCCCACCTTGGCGAGCTCCTGGGTGAACTCGGGCGAGAAGTAGACCACCGAGTGCAGGGGGTTGAGGGCGTTGTGACACCGCCGACCGGCGCCTGCGGGGAGAAGTATGCTCATGGCCGGCACGTTACCGATAAGTAGGGGCTGCGGCGAAGGAATCCGGCAGTGGCCGGAAAGGTGGGGACACACGTCGTCGAGCGCCCGTGCAGCGGGATCCACGGCACGGCGAACCGGTTCATCGTGGGGAACCGGGCTCCGCGGGCCAGTCGAATCGCGGTGCACGCCGTTCGAGGAACGCCGCCACCCCTTCCGCGGTATCCCCGCTGGCGTGCTCCTGGGCGGACCAGTACGCGATCCGCTCCGGTGTGGCCGGCCCACCGACGAACTCCTTGGCGGCGGACTGGCTGAGCAGCGAGCGGGAGGTCAGGAGCTCGGTGAACCGGGCCACCCGGTCGTCGAGTCGGGAGCCGGGCAGTACCTCGTCCACCAGACCGGTGCGCAGGGCGCGTTCCGCGTCGACCAGTTCGGCCGAGAACAGCAGGTACTTGGCGGCCGCCGGGCCGACCAGGGTGGCGAGCCGACGGGTCGCGCCGGCCGGGTAGACGACGCCGAGCCTGGCCGGGGTGATGCCGAAGAGGGCGTCCTCCGCGGCGAACCGCAGATCGCAGGCGACGGCGAGTTGGCAGCCCCCTCCCACACAGTGACCGCGGACGACCGCGAGCGTCGGCTTGGGGAAGGCGGCGAGCGCGGCCTCGGCCGCCGCCGCCAGCCCCTGGGGCCCTTCGGCCGGCTCGGTCGGCGGCTGCTGTTCCCCGGTCGCCGGGTCGGAGCTGCCGAGTTCGCTGATGTCGGCGCCGGCGCAGAAGGTGCCGTCCGCACCGGTCAACAGCAGCATCCGGACGGCTCGGTCGGCGGCCAGCCGCTCCAGTAGCCGAGGGAGCTCCCGCCACATCCGGCTGGTCATGGCGTTGCGCTTGGCGGGGTGGTGGATGGTGATGGTCGCGACGCCCGCGCGGAGGCCGAGGTGGAGGGAAGGGGTGGAACCGTTCGGCTCGATGGGATCAGCGAACACCATGGGGAGATGCTATCGATGTGCTGCCCGGGTCGGTTCGGGCCCCGGTGTCGCGCCCGTCGGCCGGGCCGATCCGCTGGCGAGGGGCCCCCGGGCCGGCCGCGGAGGCCGGCCCCAGGCCGACTGCCGGCGGCGGGTCACCAACCGGCCGACGGGCCGGTCAGCTCCCGGATGGTGGGGCGCGCGGCGTCCAGCACGGTGGTGAACCACGCCGAGAGCGGCTGCCGCCGGTGCAGCGCTTCCAGCTCCCGGGGCGTCACGTAGGCGACCTCCCCGATCTCCCCCGGATCCGGCTTCGGCTCGGCGGTGACCAGCCCCACGAAGAGGTGGTTGTACTCCTGCTCGACCAGCCCCGAGGCAGGATCGGGATGGTTGTAGCGGACGGTGCCGGCCGCCTGGAGCAGCTGCGGGGAGACACCGAGTTCCTCGGCCGTGCGCCGGGCGGCCGCGGTGAACGGCGCCTCCCCGGGGTACGGGTGCCCGCAGCAGGTGTTCGACCAGACACCAGGGGAGTGGTACTTCCCCGCTGCCCGCTGCTGGAGGAGCAGCCGTCCGGAGGTGTCGAAGAGGAAGACGGAGAAGGCCCGGTGCAGCCGGCCAGGCGGGACGTGCACCGAGAGCTTCTCAGCGGTGCCGATCGTCGTCCCGCTCTCGTCGACCAGTTCGAGCATGATCGGGGCTGCGGAGCCGTTCGACGGAGGGGCGCCCTCCTCAGGACGGTACGAGGAGGAGGTGTCGGCCGTCGTGGCTGGTGTGGTCGGCATGGCCATCCTTTGGTTGGACTATGCCGGACAGTCTGCCGCACCCGACGCCCCGGATCTCCTCGGCGGCGTCCGCATGCCCCCGGAAGGGCTCCTCGGCTGGGGCCATCGGCCGAACGGAGCGGCCGGACCGGCCCCGGAATCCGCGGGTCGACGCGCTCACCGGCGCTCTCAGTGGCAGACCAGCTCGTGTTCCGCGTGGCCGCTCGGCTCGAGCTGGAAGGTGCAGTGCTCCACGTCGAAGTGCTCCCCCAGGCAGCCCTGGAGATCGTGGAGCAGCCGCTCGTAGCCGACCCGGTCCAGGGTCTCGGGAGTCACCACCACGTGGACGGAGAGCACCGGCAGTCCCGAGGTGATGGTCCAGACGTGCAGGTCGTGCAGTCCTTCGACACCGGGCAGGTCGAGGATGTGGGCCCGCACCTCGGCGAGGTCCACATCGCGTGGCGCGGCCTCCAGGAGTACGTCCAGCGCCTCGCGCAGCAGCTTCCAGGCCCGCGGCACGATCATCAGGCCGATGAGCAGCGAGGCCGCCGGGTCGGCCCGCTGCCAGCCGGTCGCCATGATGACGGCGGCGGAGACGATGACGGCGCCCGAGCCGAGCGCGTCCGAGAGCACCTCGAGGAAGGCTCCTCGTACGTTGAGGCTCTCCCGCTGGCCGCGCATCAGCAGCGACAGGGAGATGGTGTTGGCGAGGAGGCCCACCGCACCGAAGACGATGGTGAGCCCGCCCTCCACCTGCGGCGGCGAGATCAGCCGTCCCACCGCCTCGTAGAGGATGAAGCCGCCCACCCCGAGCAGCAGCAGGCAGTTGGCGAGTGCGGCGAGGATCTCGGCCCGGGCCAGCCCGAAGGTCCGCCGCTCACTCGGTGGCCGGTTGGCGAAGTGGATGGCGAGCAGCGCCATGGTGATCCCGATGCTGTCGGTCGCCATGTGGCCGGCGTCGGCGAGCAGTGCCAGCGAGCCGGTGAGCAGTCCGCCGACGAGCTCCGCGAACAGCACGGTGAGCGTCAGGGTGAGGGCGATACGGAGCCGGCCGCGGTGTGCCGCCGCGGCGGTACCCGTGGCGCCGGGCGGCAGGCCGTGCGCGTGGCCGTGGCTGTGCCCTGTCCCCATGGAAGCCGCCTCCAGAATCGCTGTGACCGCAGCCGAGCAGAACCCCGGCCGCGGTCACAGTGAACTATGGCTTCCGGGTGCCCGGCAAGCCGGGACTGAACACCGTTATCACTGTCTGACCTGCGGCTTTTCCGATTTCTCAGAGTGCGGGGGGAGGGGTGGAGGTCGCCTCGGGGTGGTGTGTGCGCCAGCCCTCCCAGGCCGACTCCACCATCGCCCGGACGTCCTTCCGGGCCGTCCAGCCCAACTCCTCACCGATCAACCGCGCGGAGGCGACCACCCGGGCCGGGTCGCCGGCCCGCCGCCCCACGACCTCGGGGGGCGGGCCCGTCCGGCCGGTGGCCTCGGCCACCAGGTCGGCCACCTCGCGGACCGACACGCCCCGCCCGGTGCCGGCGTTCACGGTCAGGTCGCCGGGCCCCCGCCCGGGGGCGGCCAGGTGGCGGGCGGCCGCCAGATGGGCCGTCGCCAGATCGGCGACGTGGATGTAGTCGCGGATGCAGGTGCCGTCCGGGGTCGGGTAGTCGTCACCGAAGATCTGCGGCGCCACGCCCCGGGTGATCCGGTCGAAGAACATCGGGATGATGTTGGAAACGCCGGTGTCGAAGAGTTCCGGCCGGGCCGCGCCCGCCACGTTGAAGTAGCGCAGGCAGACCGTGGCCAGGCCGTGCGCGCGGCCCGCGGCCCGCACCAGCCACTCGCCGGCGAGCTTGGTCTCCCCGTAGGGGCTCATCGGCACGCAGGGGGTGTCCTCGGAGACCAGGTCCACGTCGGGCATGCCGTAGACGGCGGCCGAGGAGGAGAAGACGAACCGGCGCACCCCGGCGGCGACCACCGCGTCGAGCAGCACGGTGAGCCCGTACAGGTTCTCCCGGTAGTAGCGCAGGGGCTGTTCGACGGACTCGCCGACCTGCTTCTTGGCCGCCAGGTGCACCACCCCCGTGACCGAGTGCTCGCTGAGGACCCGGTCCAGCAGCGGACGGTCGAGTGTGGAACCGCTGACCAGCGGGAGGGAGGGGGGAAGGCGCTCGGGGATCCCGGTGGAGAGGTCGTCGAGCACCACCACGCCCTCGCCGGCCTCCGCCATGCTCCGCGCCACATGGGCCCCGATGTACCCCGCCCCGCCTGTGATCAGCCACGTCATGGGCGGCAGCCTATCGCCGCGGCTCTGCCGCACCGCGGTTTGGTACCAGGGCCCCGGATCCACCATGATGATCGTCAAGGGTCATCCAAGGAGCGTCTGCCGCCTTTTCCCGACCTCAGACGGCCGTAAACAGTCGATGAACGGTCACATCCGGGGATCCGATAGCCTCTCCCGACGTGCCGCCCCGCCTGGACAACGACCGGGGCATGCCACGCCCGCTGCCAGTACACCCCGCGTTCCAGCGCGGCGAGGTCAGCTTCCAAGGAGTGAGTCGTCTGCCGACCGCAATCCTCACCGGTCCGCCGGTCGCCGGGTCGCAGCTCGAAGGCGACCTGCGGTCGCTCGGTTTCACCGTGGTCACCGCGGCGGACGGCGCCGGCCTCGACACCGAACTCGGACGGCTGCCCGCGGCCGAACGCGTGGCCCTCGTCGACCCCCGGCTGGTCGCACACCGCCACGCGCTGCGGCTGGGACTGACCGACCCGCGCTTCCCGATCTCCGCCGTCCCCGGCGCGCTGACCGCGCAGCCGGCGGCCCGCAGCGCCCTCCGGCGCGCGCTGGAGGCGGTCGCCGGAACCAGTCAGGAGCGCGCCGAGGCGCTGGTCGGGTCGGCAGGCGGGACATCGACCGTCAGCGCCGCCCCGCTGCCCGACGCGGTCGCCGAGGAGCTGCTCAGGATCGACGAGCCGGTGCACCGCCCCGAGCTGGGGGCGCTGGTCGCCACCGTCCCGGGCGACGAGGCGGCCCGCAGCCGGGCGCGGGAGGCCGTCGAGGCCGTCGACGACGAGGCGATCCGCCTGCGCAGCGCGGTCAAGTCCCGTGACGGCTTCTTCACCACCTTCTGCGTCAGCACCTACTCCCGCTACATCGCGCGCTGGTGCGCCCACCGCGGCCTCACCCCCAACCAGGTCACGACCGCCTCGCTGCTCACCGCGCTGATCGCGGCCGGCTGCGCCGCCACCGGCAGCCGGAGCGGGTTCGTCGCCGCCGGCCTGCTGCTGCTCGCGTCGTTCGTGCTCGACTGCACCGACGGCCAGCTCGCCCGCTACTCGCTCCAGTACTCCACCCTGGGCGCCTGGCTGGACGCGACCTTCGACCGCGCCAAGGAGTACGCCTACTACGCGGGCCTCGCCATCGGCGCCGCCCGGGCCGGGGGTGACGACGTCTGGGCCCTGGCGCTCGGCGCGATGGTCCTGCAGACCTGCCGTCACGTGGTCGACTTCTCCTTCAACGAGGCCGAACAGGACGCCGCCGGCAGCGGTCCCACGGGCCTCTCGAACCGGCTGGACAGCGTCGGCTGGACCGTCTGGGTCCGGCGGATGATCATCCTTCCCATCGGCGAGCGCTGGGCGCTCATCGCGGTGCTCACCGCCCTCACCACGCCGCGCACGGTCTTCACCGCCTTGCTGATCGGCTGCGGCTTCGCCGCCTGCTACACCACCGCCGGCCGGGTACTGCGCTCCCTCCGCCGACGGGGCGCCCGGAGCGACCGGGCCGCACTGGCCCTGGACGCCCTGGCCGACAACGGTCCCCTCGCCGAGGGGTTCGCCGCGGCCCTGCACGGCCCGGCCCGGCGGGCGCCCGCATACACGGCTCCCACGGTCGCCCTCGCCGGAGCGGCAGCGGTCGTCGGGACCGCGGCGTTCAGCGACTTCGCGGGGGTCTGGCCCGTCGCCGCGGCGCTGGTCGCCGCGCTGGCAGCCGGACTCGCCGTCGCCACGGGGCTGCGCGGAGCGCTGGACTGGCTGGTGCCCCCGCTCTTCCGCGCCGCCGAATACGGCACCATCCTGGTACTGGCGGCCCGCTCCGAGACGGCGGGCGCGCTGCCCGCGGCATTCGGACTGGTGTCCGCGGTCGCCTACCATCACTACGACACGGTGTACCGCATCCGCGGTGGCAGTGGAGCGCCCCCGCACCGGCTGGTGCTGGCGCTCGGCGGGCACGAGGGACGCGTCCTCCTGGTCATCCTGGCCGCGTTCACCCTGCCCGACACAGCTTTCCCCCTCGCGCTGACCGGCCTCGCGTCGGTTCTGGCGCTGGCGGTGCTCATCGAGAGCGTCCGCTTCTGGGTCTCCTCCGGAGCACCCGCCGTACACGACGAAACAGGAGAACCCGCATGATCGGCCTCGTGCTGGCAGCCGGCGCCGGACGCCGTCTGCGTCCCTACACCGACACCCTCCCCAAGGCCCTGGTGCCGGTGGGGCCGGAGCAGCCCGCAGACTCCGTGGCGGACGTCGAGCCCCTCACCGTGCTCGACATCGCGCTGGGCAACTTCGCCGAGGTCGGCCTGACCGAGGTCGCGATCGTGGTCGGTTACCGCAAGGAGGCCGTCTACGAGCGCAAGGAGGCGCTGGAGAAGAAGTACGGCCTCACTCTCACGCTCATCGACAACGACAAGGCCGAGGAGTGGAACAACGCCTACTCCCTGTGGTGCGCCCGCGACGTCCTCAAGCAGGGCGTGATCCTCGCCAACGGTGACACCGTGCACCCGGTGTCGGTGGAGAAGACCCTGCTGGAGGCGCGTGGCCGGGGGCAGAAGATCATCCTTGCCCTGGACACCGTCAAGCAGCTCGCCGACGAGGAGATGAAGGTCGTCGCGGACCCCGAGAAGGGCGTCCAGCGGATCACCAAGCTGATGGACCCGGCCGAGGCCACCGGTGAGTACATCGGCGTCACCCTCATCGAGCCGGAGGCCGCCGAGGAGCTGGCCGACGCCCTGCAGGCCACTTTCGAGAAGGACCCGGACCTCTACTACGAGGACGGCTACCAGGAGCTCGTCAACCGGGGCGTGCAGATCGACGTGGCCCCGATCGGCGACGTCAAGTGGGTCGAGATCGACAACCACGACGACCTGGCCAAGGGCAGGGAGATCGCGTGCCTGTACTGACCCGGCTCATTCCGTCGCCAGTCGTCGTCGACATCAGTGCCGGCGCACTGGACGACCTGGCCGGTCTCCTGGTCGACCAGCGGATCTCGGCTTCGGGCAAGCTCGCCATCGCCATCAGCGGAGGCTCCGGCGCGGAACTGCGTCGGCGCTTCGCTCCGGCGCTCCCCGGCGCCTCCTGGTACGAGGTCGGCGGCGGTCGGCTCGACGACGCCATCAAACTGGCCGACGCCATGAAGTCCGGGCGCTACGACGCGGTCGTGGGCATGGGCGGCGGGAAGATCATCGACTGTGCGAAGTTCGCCGCCGCCCGGATCGGCCTGCCGCTGGTCGCGGTGGCGACCAACCTGTCGCACGACGGCCTCTGCTCTCCGGTGGCGACGCTCGACAACGACGCGGGGCGCGGCTCCTACGGGGTGCCCAACCCGATCGCGATCGTCATCGACCTGGACGTCATCCGGGAAGCGCCCATCCGCTTCGTCCGCTCCGGCGTCGGGGACGTCATCTCCAACATCTCCGCCGTCGCCGACTGGGAACTCTCCCACCGGGAGACCGGTGAGCAGATCGACGGGCTGGCCGCCGCCATGGCGCGGCAGGCCGGCGAGGCGGTCCTCCGCCACCCGGGGAACTGCCAGGACGACGACTTCCTGACCGTACTCGCGGAGGGGCTGGTACTGACCGGCATCTCCATGTCGGTGGCCGGTGACAGCCGGCCGGCCTCGGGCGCCTGCCACGAGATCAACCACGCCTTCGACCTGCTCTACCCCCAGCGGGCGGCCTCGCACGGCGAGCAGTGCGGCCTGGGCGCGGCCTTCGCGATGCACCTGCGGGGAGCGCAGGAGGCCTCCGCGCTGATGGTGGAGGTCCTGCGCCGGCACAGCCTGCCGGTGCTGCCCCGGGAGATGGGCTTCAACGAGGACGAATTCGTCAAGGCGGTCGAGTACGCGCCGCAGACCCGCCCCGGGCGCTACACGATCCTGGAGCACCTGGACCTCTCCGCCGACCAGATCAGGGACGCATACGCCGACTATGCCAAAACCGTCACTAGCTGAACTCCGACCGGTCGTCCACCCCGGTGGACTGAAGGACCGGCGCAGCGGTGAACACTGGGCCGGGCGCATCTACATGCGGGAGATCTCGCTGCGATGCACCCGGCACCTGGTGAACACCAGGCTCACCCCGAACCAGTACACCGGTCTGATGATCGTCGCGGGCGTCGCGGCCGGTGCCGGACTGCTGGTGCCCGGGCTGACCGGGGCCGTACTCGGCGCCCTGCTGATCCAGGTCTACCTGCTCCTGGACTGCGTGGACGGAGAACTCGCGCGCTGGCGCGGCCAGACCTCCATCACCGGCGTCTACCTGGACCGGGTGGGCCACTACCTCGCCGAAGCCGCGCTGCTGGTGGGCTTCGGCATCCGGGCGGCGGACGTCTTCCACCACAGCGGCCCCACCATCCAGTGGTTCTGGGCCTTCCTCGGGACGGTCGCCGCGCTCGGCGCCATCCTGATCAAGGCGGAGACGGACCTGGTCGACGTCGCCCGCTCGCGCAGCGGCCTCCCCGCCGTGAAGGACGAGGCCGCCGTGCCCCGCTCCTCCGGCTTGGCCGCCGCCCGCCGGGCCGCCGCGGCGCTGAAGTTCCACCGGCTGGTGGGTGGCGTCGAGGCCTCGCTGGTGATGCTGGCCGCCGGGATCGCCGACTTCCTCAACGGCGGACTGCTCGCCACCCGGGCCGCGGTGGTGCTCCTCGCCGCGGTGGCCGTACTCCAGACGGTGCTGCACCTGGTCAGCATCCTGGCCTCGAGCAGGCTGAAATGACGGCCGGGGGCACGGCCCAGCGGGTCGGAGCGGTCGTCCTCACCATGGGCAACCGCCCGGAGGAGCTGCGCCTCCTGCTCGACTCGGTCGCCAAGCAGCAGGGTGAGCCGATCGAGGTGGTGGTGGTGGGCAACGGCGCCCCGCTGCCCGAGCTGCCGGACGGCGTGCGGAGCATCGAGCTTCCGGAGAACGTGGGGATCCCGGCCGGCCGGAACGTCGGCATCGAGGCATTCGGGCCCGGCGGGAGCGAGGTGGACATCCTGCTCTTCCTCGACGACGACGGACTGCTGCCCAACGACGACACGGCGGAGCTGTGCCGGGAGGCCTTCGCGGCCGACCCGCGGCTGGGCATCATCAGCTTCCGGATCGCGGACCCGGAGACCGGGATCACCCAGCGTCGCCACGTCCCCCGACTGCGCGCCTCCGACCCGCTGCGGAGTTCCCGCGTCACCACCTTCCTCGGTGGCGCCAACGCGGTCCGCACGGCGGTCTTCCAGCAGGTCGGAGGGTTGCCCGGTGAGTTCTTCTACGCCCATGAGGAGACCGACCTCGCCTGGCGGGCGCTGGACGCCGGGTGGCTGATCGACTACCGGTCGGACCTGGTGCTGCACCACCCGACGACCGCTCCCAGCAGGCACGCGGTCTACCACCGCATGGTCGCCCGAAACCGGGTCTGGCTGGCCCGCCGCAACCTTCCGGCGCCCCTGGTCCCCGCCTACCTCGGGGTGTGGTTGCTGCTCACCCTCGCCCGGCGGCCCTCCGGGGCGGCGCTGAAGGCATGGTTCGGCGGCTTCCGGGAGGGCTGGCGGAGCCGGTGCGGACCCCGCCGCCCCATGAAGTGGACTACCGTTTGGCGTCTGACCCGACTGGGTCGGCCGCCGGTCATCTGACAAGCTCGTACGGAGAGCAACGGGCGCGTCCCGGGCCACCCGCCCGGGAACCGGCATCCGCCCCGCGCCCGCCCTGGCTGCGCATCTGAAGACGAAAGTTTCCACTTGTGAGTGAGACAACGCACGACGGTCTGGTCGCCGTGAGCGACCTCCCGTCACCTGACGAGGGACTGGCCCCGGCCGAGCTCGCGGCCAGATACGGGCTGTCGGTGAGCGGGGCACGGCCCGGCCTGGGCGAGTACGTCGGACAGTTGTGGAGCAGGCGGCACTTCATCCTCGCCTTCTCCCAGGCCAAACTCACGGCCCAGTACAGCCAGGCCAAACTCGGCCAGCTGTGGCAGGTCGCCACCCCGCTGCTCAACGCGGGCGTCTACTTCCTGATCTTCGGCCTGCTGCTGGGCAGCCGGGGCGGGATGGACCACTCCACCTACGTGCCCTTCCTGGTGACCGGGGTCTTCGTCTTCACCTTCACCCAGAGTTCGGTGCTGGCCGGGGTGCGGGCGATCTCCGGGAACCTCGGACTGGTCCGGGCGCTGCACTTCCCCCGCGCCTCGCTGCCCGTCTCCTTCTCGCTCCAGCAACTCCAGCAGCTGCTGTTCTCCATGATCGTCCTCGCGGTGATCCTGGTCGGCTTCGGCCACTTCCCCAAGTGGTCGTGGTTCCTGATCGTGCCGACCCTGGTGCTGCAGTTCGTGTTCAACACCGGGCTGGCGCTGATCATGGCCCGGCTGGGGGCCAAGACCCCCGACCTCGCGCAGCTGATGCCCTTCGTGCTGCGCACCTGGATGTACGCCTCGGGTGTGATGTTCCCCCTCCAGTACATGCTGGTGGAGCGGGCGAAGGCGCCGTCCTGGCTGGTCGAGGTGATGCTGACCAACCCGACCACGGTCTTCATGAACCTGATGCGCCACTCGCTGCTGCAGGGCTTCGGCTCGGAGAACCTGCCGCCGCACGTCTGGCTGATCGCGCTCGGCTGGGCGCTGCTGGCCGGGGCGGGCGGCTTCGTGTACTTCTGGAAGGCGGAGGAGCGGTACGGCCGTGGCTGAGCAGAGCGTTTCCCCGAAGGCTGCCGCGCAGCCGCGTACCCCCACCGTCATCGCCGACGGGCTGCACATCGTCTACCGGGTCAACGGCGGCTCCCGCGGCAAGGGAGCGGCGACCGTGGCGATCAGCCGGATCCTCGGCCGGAAGCACACGCCCGGAATGCGCGAGGTGCACGCCGTGCGCGGGGTCAGCTTCACCGCCTACCGGGGCGAGGCGATCGGCCTGATCGGCTCCAACGGCTCCGGCAAGTCCACCTTGCTGAAGGCCATCGCCGGGCTGCTGCCGGCCGAGCGCGGGAAGGTCTACACCGACGGACAGCCCTCGCTCCTCGGGGTGAACGCCGCCCTGATGAACGACCTCACCGGCGAGCGGAACGTCTACCTCGGCGGCCTGGCGATGGGGATGTCGCCGGAGCAGGTGCGGGCGCGCTACCAGGACATCGTGGACTTCTCGGGGATCAACGAGAAGGGCGACTTCATCACCCTGCCGATGCGGACCTACTCCTCCGGGATGGCGGCCCGACTGCGGTTCTCGATCGCGGCGGCCAAGGACCACGACGTACTCATGATCGACGAGGCGCTGGCCACCGGCGACCGGAAGTTCCAGAAGCGCTCCGAGGCCCGCATCCGGGAGCTGCGCAAGGAGGCCGGCACGGTCTTCCTGGTGAGCCACAACAACAAGTCCATCCGGGACACCTGCGAGCGGGTGCTGTGGCTGGAGAAGGGTGAGCTCATCATGGACGGGCCCACCGACGAAGTGATCAAGGCGTACGAGAAGGAGACCGGCAAGTAGCCGGTCGCGGTCACGGCCCCCGCCGGGAAGAGACCGGGGTGATCGGGGAGCTGCCGGTCCGGTCGCCGGGGGAGAGTCCCACCCCTCCGCCGGGTTCGGGGGCCGTGCGCCGCGAAACACCCCGACACGCTCTGTCGCGCTACACGGCGTAAGCTGTACCGGCGCTGATTCGTGGCATGTCGGGCGATACGTTCCGGGCTCCGGGAGCCCGGTGGGAGAACGCCGCAGCGAGAGAGCGGCGTGTCCGAAATGGGATGTTCTGGGTCGGCAGTGTAGAACGGGAGATGTGACGGCTATGGCTATGGGAACTCTCCGGCTCAACGACGCGTCCGCCGTCCGACCCCTGGCCCACGGCACGGGAAGCCGGGCCGCGGGCAGGCCGCGGTGACCGCCCCCGGGCACGCGCGGACCGTTCTGGACAAGGCGGCGCACGAGAACTTCCCGGTCGCGCCCTTCTTCCTGCCGCGCGCCTGGCGCGCCGACCTGATGGCGGTCTACGGCTACGCGCGACTCGTCGACGACATCGGCGACGGCGACCTCGCCCCCGGCGGGGCCGACGCCGCGTACCTGGGCGTCGAGCCGGAACACGCCGACGACCGGCTGACGATGCTGGACGCTCTCGAGGCCGATCTGCGCCGGGTCTTCGCCGGCCCCGCGCCGGCCGGAGACCCGGACGCCCCCAGGCACCCCCTGCTCCGGGCGCTGGCGCCGACCGTACGGCGACGCGGCCTGACCCCCCGGCCCTTCCTGGACCTCATCGCGGCCAACCGCCAGGACCAGCAGGTCCGCCGCTACCCGACCTACGACGACCTGCTCGGATACTGCGAACTGTCCGCCAACCCGGTGGGGCGACTCGTCCTCGCCATCACCGGCACCACCAGCCCCGAGCGGGTACGGTGCTCCGATGCCGTGTGCACCGCCCTCCAGATCGTCGAACACCTCCAGGATGTGGCCGAGGATTTCGGACGGGACCGCATCTACCTGCCCGCCGAGGACATGAAACGCTTCGGCGTGAAGGAGAGCGACCTGGCCGAGTCGAGGGCCTCCGCCCAGGTCCGCGAGCTGATCGCCTTCCAGGCGGTGCGTGCGGGAAGGCTGCTGGACGAGGGCGCTCCACTGGTGGGCAGCGTGTCGGGACGGCTCAGACTGCTGCTGGCCGGCTTCGTGGCGGGAGGCCGGGCCGCGCTCGGCGCGATCGAGGCGCGAGAACACGACGTCCTGATGGGACCGCCGAAACCCGCCAGGCTCGGACTCCTGCGCGAGGCGGGGGCGACACTGCGAAGAGAGGGGTGAGCCGGATGGTGAACGGACCCGTACCCGCGTCCGGACCGGTGCTCGCTGCGTACCGTTACTGCGAGGCGGTGACCGGACAGCAGGCCCGTAACTTCGCTTATGGCATCAAGCTGCTGCCGACCGAGAAGCGCTACGCCATGTCGGCGTTGTACGCCTTCTCCCGCCGGGTGGACGACATCGGCGACGGCGAACTCGAGTCGACGGCGAAACACACCCGACTGGAGGACACCCGGGCGCTCCTGACCAGGATCCAGGACGGCCGGGTGGAGGAGGACGACCCGGACCCGGTCGCCGTGGCGCTCTCCCACGCCGCGGTCCGCTTCCCCATCCCGCTCAAGGGCCTGGAGGAGCTGATCGACGGAGTGGTGATGGACGTCCGCGGGGCGACCTACGAGAGCTGGGAACAGCTCCGGGGCTACTGCCGCTGCGTCGCCGGGGCCATCGGACGGCTCTCCCTGGGAGTCTTCGGCACCCGGCCGGCCACCGGTTCCTCGCCGGTGGACGCGGCTCGCGCGGCGGAGTACGCCGACACCCTCGGCCTCGCCCTCCAACTGACCAACATCCTCCGGGACCTGAGGGAGGACGCCGCCAACGGGCGCACCTACCTCCCGGCCGAGGACCTCGCCAAGTTCGGCTGCTCGGCGGGGTTCCACACGGCCGAGCCCCCGGCCGGGGCGGACTTCACCGGCCTGATGCGGTTCGAGATCCAGCGTGCCCGGGCGCTGTTCGCGGACGGCTTCCGGCTGCTCCCGCTGCTGGACCGCCGCAGCGGAGCCTGTGTCGCCGCCATGGCGGGCATCTACCGCAGACTGCTGGACCGCATCGCCCGCGACCCGGGAGCCGTTCTCCGCGGTCGGGTGTCGCTCCCCGGGCACGAGAAGGCGTATGTCGCCGTACGAGGACTCTGCGGTCTCGACGCCCGCAACGTCTCACGCCGGCTCAGCCGAGCCTCGACGGCCGGAGACCCCCGATGAGCGGGGGCGCGGGGCCGGTCGCCGGACGGCGCCGGGCCGCCCGGCGGGCCGTGGTCATCGGGGGCGGCATCGCCGGCACCACCGCCGCACTCGCCCTCGCCGACGCCGGTGTGCAGGTGGTCCTGGTCGAGGGACGGCCGCGGCTGGGTGGACTCGCCTTCTCCTTCCGGCGACCCTCCCCGGTGGGAGAACTGACGGTCGACAACGGCCACCACGTCTATCTGCGGTGCTGCACCGCCTACCGCGGCCTTCTCGACCGGATCGGCGCCGCCGAACTAGCCCCGCTCCAGAAGCGGCTCGACATCCCCGTCGTGGACGCCGAGCACCGACGGGTCAGCCGACTCCGCCGCACCGCGCTGCCGGTACCGCTGCACCTGGCCGGCTCCCTCGCCCGCTACCGGCACCTCTCGCTCCGGGAACGGCTGAGCGTGGGCCGGGCTGCGCTCGCCCTCGGCCGGCTCGACCTGGACGATCCGGAGCTGGACCGGGTGGACTTCGCCAGCTGGCTGCGGGCCAGGGGGCAGTCAGAACGCACGGTCGAGGCGCTCTGGGACCTCGTGGGGGTCGCCACCCTGAACGCCCGGGCCCACCAGGCCTCCCTCGCCCTGGCGGCCATGGTCTTCCAGACCGGCCTGCTCTCCGACCCCGGGGCGGCGGACCTCGGCTGGGCCCGCACCCCGCTCGGCGAGGTGCACCACACCCGGGCCGGCGCGGCGCTCGAAGCGGCCGGGGTGCGGGTGCTGCTGCAGACCCGGGCCGTGGAGATCCGCCGGACGGGTGAGGACGACTGGTGCGTGCCGCTCGACGTCAAGCACGGCCGGGCGGCCGGCGGCGGCGACGAAGAGCTGTGCGCCGACACCGTGGTGCTCGCGGTGCCGCAGGAGGAGGCCCACCGCCTGCTGCCCGAGGGCGCCGTCGAGCACCCGGAACGGCTGCTCGGCATCGGCACCGCCCCGATCCTCAACGCCCACGTCGTCTACGACCGCCCGGTGCTCCGGCAGCCGTTCCTCGCCGCCCTCGGCAGCAGTGTCCAGTGGGTCTTCGACCGGACCGAGGCCTCCGGAATGACCGGGGAGGGGCAGTACCTGGTGCTCTCCCAGTCGGCTGCCCAGGACGGGATCGACCAACCGGTGGCGGCGCTGCGCAAGCACTACCTGCCGGAGCTGGAGCGGCTGCTGCCGGACGCCCGGGAAGCCGAGGTGCTGGACTTCTTCGTCACCCGGGAGCGGACCGCCACCTTCGCGGCGGTGCCCGGTGTCAACGGGTTGCGGCCGGCGACCGCCACCGGGCTGCCGGGCATCCACCTGGCCGGGGCGTGGACCGACACCGGCTGGCCAGCCACCATGGAAGGGGCGGTGCGCAGCGGTACCGCCGCCGCCCGGGCGGCGGTCGCCCGACTCGCTCGTCCGGCACATCCGCCACTGGCCGTCCGGCGTCCGGCGGATCCCCAACAAGAGGCGGCCATATGACTGATTTCCCTATCTTGGCAGCCCTTCCAGCAGCCGTCAGGCTGCTTACCGGCAGCAACAGAGCGCGGGGGCGCAGCGCCGTCCCCGCGGCAGCACACACAGAGGAGAGCCAGTGAACACGGCGAACCCGGCCACCGGCACAGCCGACGTCGCCGCCCTGCTCGAGAACGGGCGGCGGCTCGCCACACCGGTGCTGCGAGCAGCCGTCGACCGGCTCGCACCCCCCATGAACACGGTCGCCGCCTACCACTTCGGCTGGATCGACGCGACCGGCAGGCCCTCCAGCGGCGACGGGGGCAAGGCGGTGCGTCCGGCCCTGGCACTGCTCTCCGCGGAGGCCGCCGGCGCCCCGCCCGAGACGGGCATCCCGGGCGCCGTCGCGGTGGAACTCGTGCACAACTTCTCGTTGCTCCACGACGACCTGATGGACGGTGACGAACAACGCCGGCACCGCGACACCGTCTGGAAGGTCCACGGCCCCGCCCAGGCCATCCTCGTCGGTGACGCCCTCTTCGCCCTGGCCAACGAGATCATCCTGGAACTCGGCACGGTGGAGGCCGGGCGCGCCGCCCGCCGGCTGACCGCCGCCACCCGGAAGCTCATCGACGGACAGGCCCAGGACATCTCCTACGAGCACCGGGAGCGGGTCACCGTCGCGGAGTGCCTGGAGATGGAGGGCAACAAGACCGGTGCCCTGCTGGCCTGCGCGCTCTCCATCGGCGCCGTCCTCGGTGGGGCCGACGACCGGACCGCGGACGTCCTGGAGGAGTACGGCCACCACCTCGGCCTCGCCTTCCAGGCAGTCGACGACCTGCTGGGCATCTGGGGGGACCCGGAGGCCACCGGTAAGCAGGCCTGGAGCGACCTGCGGCAGCGGAAGAAGTCACTCCCGGTGGTGGCCGCGCTCGCCGCCGAAGGCCCCGCCGCGCGGCGGCTCGCCGAAATCCTGGCCGCGGACGCCAAGAGCAGCGACTTCCACGCCTTCGACGAGGCCGAGTTCGCCACCCGGGCGGCGCTCATCGAGGAGGCCGGCGGACGGGCGTGGACATCCGCTGAGGCACGCCGCCAACACGCCACCGCTATCGCCACCCTGGACCGGGTGGACATGCCCGAGCACGTCCGTGAGCAGTTCGTCGCCCTCGCGGACTTCGTGGTCGTACGAGAGAAATGACGAACCACCTCGTCGCCGGACGCTCCGCGTCAGGCCCCGCCAAGGTCAGCACCGGAGCGCGCACGCACCGCCACATATGAATCGCAGTCGCCGGCCGTCGCCTCTGCTCCCGGAACCGCAGTCCCGGTGAGCAGCGGCGTCGGCCGACGGAGACCCCAGCACAGCAGACCGATCACTGCACGAAGGGGAAGCCATGACAGCGACGACCGATGGCAGCACCGGAGCCGCGACGCCTCCGGCACCCTCAGCCTCGGACCTTCTCGGCCCCGGTCCGGACACCTCCCCCGCCCTGGAGCGGGCCAAGAGCGCGACGGCCCGCGCGGTCGACCACCTGCTGAGCCGGCAGGACGCCGAAGGCTGGTGGAAGGGCGACCTCGAGACCAACGTCACCATGGACGCCGAAGACCTGATGCTCCGACAGTTCCTCGGTATCCGGGACGAAGAGACGACCGCCGCCGCGGCCCGGTACATCCGTTCCGAGCAGCGGGCGGACGGCACCTGGGCCACCTTCCACGACGGCCCGGGGGACCTGTCCACCACCATCGAGGCCTACATCGCCCTGCGGATGGCGGGTGACGCCACCGACGCGCCGCACATGGCCGCGGCGTCCGCCTGGGTGCGGGAACAGGGCGGCATCGCCGCCGCCCGGGTCTTCACCCGGATCTGGCTGGCGCTGTTCGGCTGGTGGAAGTGGGACGAGCTCCCGGAGATGCCTCCGGAGCTGATCTACCTGCCCAAGTGGTTCCCGCTCAACATCTACGCCTTCGGCAGTTGGGCCCGGCAGACGATCGTGCCGCTGACCATCGTCTCGGCGAAGCGGCCGGTGCGGCCCGCTCCCTTCGCCCTGGACGAACTGCACACCGACCCCGATCTGCCCCGCCCCCCGTTCGCCCAACCGCCGGCCACCGGCTGGGACGCAGTCTTCCGGCGGCTGGACGAGGCGCTGCGCGCCTACCGCCGGATCGCGGTCCGGCCACTGCGGCGGGCCGCGATGAACACCTGTGCCCGCTGGATCGTCGAACGCCAGGAGAACGACGGCTGCTGGGGCGGTATCCAACCGCCCGCCGTCTACTCCCTGATCGCGCTGCACCTCCTCGGCTACGACCTGGAGCACCCGGTGCTCAGCGCTGGGCTGAAGTCCCTGGACCAGTTCGCGGTCTGGCGGGAGGACGGCTCCCGCATGATCGAGGCCTGCCAGTCGCCGGTCTGGGACACCTGCCTGAGCACCGTGGCGCTCGCCGACGCCGGACTGCCCGCCGACCACCCGGCGCTGGTGAGGGCCGCCGACTGGATGCTGGGCGAGCAGGTGGTCCGCCCCGGTGACTGGTCGGTGCGGCGGCCCGGACTCACCCCGGGCGGCTGGTCGTTCGAGTTCCACAACGACAACTACCCGGACATCGACGACACCGCCGAAGTCGTCCTCGCCCTGCGCAAGGTGCGCCACCCCGACCGGGAGCGCGTCGACGCCGCGGTCCGGAGAGCGGTGCGCTGGACGTACGGCATGCAGTCCAGGGACGGCGCCTGGGGTGCGTTCGACGTGGACAACACCAGCCGTTTCCCCAACCGGCTGCCGTTCTGCGACTTCGGCGAGGTCGTCGACCCGCCCTCCGCGGATGTCACCGGACACGTGGTGGAGATGCTGGCCGCGGAGGGCCGGACCCTCGACCCGCGCACCCGAAGGGGCGTCAGGTGGCTCCTCAGGCACCAGGAGCCCAACGGCGCCTGGTTTGGACGTTGGGGAGTCAACTACCTCTACGGCACCGGGGCGGTCGTGCCGGCCCTGGTCGCCGCCGGCGTCTCCGCCTCCCACCCGTCGATCCGCCGGGCCGTCGACTGGCTGGAGCGGGCCCAGAACACCGACGGTGGCTGGGGTGAGGACCTGCGCTCCTACCCCGACCCGGAGTGGATCGGGCGTGGCGTGTCCACCGCCTCGCAGACCGGCTGGGCCCTGCTGGCCCTGCTGGCGGCCGGGCAGCGGGACGGGGCGGCGGTCCGCAGGGGCGTGGCCTGGCTGGTCGAGACCCAGCGGGAGGACGGCTCGTGGGCCGAGCCGTACTACACCGGCACCGGCTTCCCCTGGGACTTCTCGATCAACTACCACCTCTACCGCATGGTGTTCCCCCTGACCGCGCTGGGCCGCTACCTGAGCGGGGTCGCTGTGCCGGACACCCCCGAGACCGCGGCCGCCGAGCCGAGCCTCGAAAGCGTCACCCCCGCAGCAGTACAGGCCCCGCCGCGGGATTCCTGATGTCCCCGGCCGACGGCCACCGGTCTCCGCTGATGGTCGCCTGCGCGCTCGGGATCGAGCGCCTCGCCCTGAGCGGCGGCGACCACAGCGGTGCCGCCGCGGGAGAGCTGACCCTCCTGCGGACCGGCATGGGGCCGCGGGCCGCCGAGCGCGCCACCCAGCAGGCCCTCGGCTGCGGATCGCGGCTGTCCGGAGCCGCCGTGGTCGCCACCGGGTTCTGTGCGGGGCTGGTCTCCGGGATGCGGCCGGGCGATCTGGTGGTCGCCGCGGAGACCCGGGATCCGGCGGGGAAGACGCCGTGCGACGGCACCGAGGTGCTGGCCGCCGCGCTCGCCGGACTCTCCGGGGCCGGTGTCGGGCGGATCGTCCACACCGGCCCGCTGGCCGGATCGGACCATGTGGTCCGAGGGCCGGAACGCGCCGGACTGGCCGCTACCGGGGCCATCGCCGCGGACATGGAGTCGGCGGCCACCCTGCGCACCGCGGTGCAGGCCGGGGCGCGCCCGGTTGCGGCCGTACGAGTGGTCGTGGACGCCCCGGAGCACGAGCTCCTCCGGATCGGCACGCTGCACGGTGGAATATCGGCTTTCCGTGTGTTGCGCGCCGTTCTCCCCGCGTTCTTCGAATGGCACCGTTCTCTATCGCTCCCCAGGAGGTGAGCCAGATGGCCATGCCGCTCCGCCAGACCGTCCGGGTCGGGACCTACCTCTTCCAGCAGAAGCTCCGTCGGCGCGAGAAATTCCCGCTCATCGTCGAGCTCGAACCGCTCTACGCCTGCAACCTGGCGTGTGAGGGCTGCGGCAAGATCCAGCATCCGGCCGGGGTGCTCAAACAGCGCATGCCGGTGGCCCAGGCGGTGGGGGCCGTCCTTGAGTCCGGTGCCCCGATGGTCTCCATCGCCGGCGGCGAACCGCTGATGCACCCCCAGATCGGGGAGATCACCCGACAGCTCGTGGCCCGCCGCAAGTACGTCTTCCTCTGCACCAACGCCATGCTGCTCCGCAAGAAGATCGAGGAGTTCAGCCCCTCGCCCTATTTCGCCTTCGCGATCCACATCGACGGGCTGCGTGAGCGGCACGACCAGTCCGTCGCCAAGGAAGGTGTCTTCGACGAGGCCGTCGAGGCGATCAAGGAAGCCAAGCGACGCGGCTTCCGGGTCACCACCAACTCCACCTTCTTCAACACCGACACCCCGCAGACCATCGTCGAGGTGCTCGACTACCTCAATGACGATCTCCAGGTCGACGAGATGATGATCTCTCCGGCCTATGCCTACGAGAAGGCTCCGGACCAGGAGCACTTCCTCGGGGTCGAACAGACCCGCGAGCTGTTCAAGAAGGCCTTCGCCGGTGGCAACCGGCGCAGGTGGCGGCTGAACCACAGCCCGCTCTTCCTCGACTTCCTCGAAGGCAAGGTCGACTTCCCGTGCACCGCCTGGGCCATCCCCAACTACTCGATCTTCGGTTGGCAGCGTCCCTGCTACCTGATGAGCGACGGGTACGTGCCCACCTACCAGAAGCTCATCGAGGAGACCGACTGGGAAGCGTACGGCCGGGGCCGCGACCCGAGGTGTGCCAACTGCATGGCCCACTGCGGCTACGAACCGACCGCCGTCCTCGCCACCATGGGGTCGCTCAAGGAGTCGCTCCGCGCGGCGCGGGACTCCGTGAGCGGGGATCGGCCCTAGTGCCGCGTCAGGCGGCGTTCGCCCGTCGCGGACCCGCGCGCTCGCCGAGTCGGCCGAAGGCCCCGTTGGATCCCGTACCGGGCCTTCCGGCCGCCTCGCCGCCACGCGCACCGGATGCCGCTCGGCAGCGGGCAGACCTTGCCTGACACGGCGCTTGGGCCGGGCCGGCGGATCTCCGCGGACCCGCGGAGACCTCCCGGACCGGCCCCGGGGCCGGGCCCCGCCGCCGCGGCGCCCGGAGAACCACCGAGACGCTTACCTGCCGGTGAGGAGGCCAGGGCATGACCACCACCGAGACGAGCACCGGTTCCAAGGAGTTCGACCTCGCGAAGCTGCTCACCACACGTGGGGCCGAGCGGTACGAACTGCACAGCAGGCACCTCAACCACCAACTGCCCCGGATGCTGCGGACGCTCGGCTTCGACAAGGTCTACCAGCGGGCCGCCGGGGCGTACTTCTGGGACGAGGAGGGCCGCGACTACCTCGACATGCTCGCCGGTTTCGGGGTGATGGCCCTGGGCCGGCACCACCCGGTGGTCCGCAAGGCGCTGCACGACGTGCTGGACGCCTCACTGGCGGACCTCACCCGCTTCGACTGCCAGCCACTGCCGGGTCTGCTCGCCGAGAAGCTGCTGGCGTACACCCCCCACCTGGAGCGGGTCTTCTTCAGTAGCAGCGGTACCGAGGCGGTGGAGACCGCGCTGAAGTTCGCCCGCCACGCCACCGGCAGGCCCAGGATCCTCTACTGCGTGCACGGCTTCCACGGGCTGACGGCGGGTTCCCTCTCGGTCAACGGGGAGGAGAACTTCCGGGCCGGTTTCGCCCCGCTGCTACCGGACACCGCCATCGGCCTGGGCGATCTTGAGGCCCTGGAACGGGAGCTGCGGCGGGGCGATGTGGCCGCGCTGATCGTGGAACCGATCCAGGGGAAGGGGGTGCACGCCGCACCGCCCGGCTTCCTGCCCGCCGCCCAGCGGCTGCTGCACGACCACCGGGCGCTGCTGATCGCCGACGAGGTGCAGACCGGGTTGGGGCGCACCGGGGACTTCTTCGCCTACCAGCGTGATCGGGGCGTCGAGCCGGACCTGGTGTGTGTGGCCAAGGCCCTCTCCGGCGGCTACGTGCCGGTCGGTGCCACCCTCGGCAAGGAGTGGATCTTCAAGAAGGTCTACTCCTCGATGGACCGGGTCCTGGTGCACTCGGCCAGCTTCGGCGCCAACGCCCAGGCCATGGCGGCCGGCCTGGCGACGCTCGCGGTCATAGAGAACGAGGAACTCGTGTCGAACGCCAGGAGGACCGGGGAACTGCTGCGCGGTCGGCTGGCCGCCCTCGTCGACCGCTACGAGTTGCTGCACGACGTCCGCGGTCGGGGACTGATGATCGGAATCGAGTTCGGCAGGCCCGCGTCGCTCGGCCTGCGCGGTCGATGGGCCGTTCTGCAGGCTGCTCGCAAGGGATTGTTCGCGCAGATGGTGGTGGTTCCGCTGCTGCAGCGCCACCGCATCCTCACCCAGGTGTCCGGGGACCACCTGGAAGTGATCAAGCTGATCCCGCCGCTGATCATCGGCGAGGCGGAGGTGGACCGCTTCGTCGCGGCCTTCACCGCGGTGATGGACGAGGCGCACCGGGGAAGCGGGCTGATGTGGGACTTCGGCCGCACCCTGGTGCGGCAGGCGCTCTCCAACCGCTGAGATTTTTGCCTGACTGGCAATGAATTTGCCTGGCGGGAAAAGTTCTGGCTCAATCTCCCCATGAACTCCGATCCCGCACCCGGCCCCGGAGGGGAGCCCGCTCCCGCACCGCGGCCTCCCTCCGAGGGTACGCCGGAGGAGCAGCCGAGCGTGGCGCCCCGGCTGCGCCGGCTGCGGCGCGCCAGTGACCTCACTCTCGAGGCGGCGGCCCGCCGGGTCGGCCTGTCGCCGGCGTATCTGTCCCGGCTGGAGACGGGGCGACGGCAGCCCTCGCTCCCCATGCTGCTCGCGCTGGCACGCACCTACGGCACGACCGTCTCCGACCTGCTCGGTGAGACCACCCCCGAACGGGAACCGGTCATCCGCGCCGACCAGATGGAGGCCGCCGAGGCGGACGGCTGGGTCTACCGGAGGGCGGGCGCCCCGTCCGGGGCGATGCAGGCGCTGCGGGTGCAGGTGCCGCAGGGGCAGCAACGCGACCTGGTCCGGGTGCACCCGGGCGAGGAGTGGATCCACCTGCTCGACGGTGAACTGCGACTCACCCTGGGCGAGCGGGAACACCGGCTGCGGCCGGGCGACTCGGCCCACTACGACTCGATGACCCCGCACCGACTGGCCGCGACGGCCCCCGGCGGCGCGGACCTGCTCTTCGTGCACACCCTGCTCAGAAGCGCCGAGGCGGAACTCTGCCTCGGTGGCGGACTGCTCCGCGGCCGCGACCACGGCTTCACAGCACCGAGGAAGGCGACACCATGACCGAGAACACCACCGGCCCGATGAGGGGGGAGGGCCCCATGAAGGAGGAGGGGAAGTTCCCCCGCGGTCTCGTCGTACGGCTCTTCGTCTACCTCATAGCCGGCCATGTCGTCGCCGGGTTCCTCTACCTGCTCTTCCAGGTCGGGGCCGAGTGAGAGCCGAGGGTCAGGAGGGTTCGAGCATCCGCCGCCGGAGCCGTTCCCGCTGAGTCGGCCCGAACCTCAACCCTTCGGTGAGGTACCCGTCGACCGTGCCCCACTGCTCCTCGATGGCCTCGAAGGCCGCCGCCAGGTACTCGCTGCGCGCGTCGAAGAGCGGGTCCAGCAACTCCACCACTTCGCCGGACAGTCCGTCGGCGGCGTCCGCGCTGCGGCTCACCCGGTAACGGCGGTGCGGGGCGCTGCTGGCGAGGTAGTCGGCCTCGATCGCCTCGCGGCCCACCCCGAGGGCGAGCAGCGTGACCGCGACGCAGACGCCCGCCCGGTCCTTCCCCGCCGCGCAGTGCATCAGCGCCGGGACGCTCTCCTCGGCCAGGGCGTGCAGCACCCGGCTGTGCTCCGCGGTGCGGGTTTTGATCATCACCCGGTAGGTGCTGGTCATCCGGGCCGCCGCCCGCCCGTTGCCCAACTCGGCTCGAAGCCGCTCCAGATCGCCCTCCCTGACGACCTGCCAGAACTCCGCGCCGTCCGACGGGTCGGTGAGCGGGATGTTCACGTTCCGCACCCCCGGCAGGGAGACGTCGGGGCCTTCGAGCGCGATGTCGGCTTCGTTGCGGAAGTCGAAGACCGTGTGCAGGCCCAGTGAGTCGAGGTAGGCCGCGTCCTCCGGGGTCGCGCCGGCGAGGTGACCGCTGCGGAAGAGCAGCCCCGCCCGGACCCGCCGCCCGTCCGAGGTCGGGACGCCGCCCAGATCGCGGAAGTTGCGCACCCCTGCCAGCTGGGGCTCTGTCGACGGAACTTGCGGGGTCTGCGTCACGGTGCTCCTTGCTGTCGACCGTCGGTGGCCGCGGTGGGAGGGGCCGGCCTCGACGATACGACATGGCGCGGTCCAAAAAGGGCGACCGGCGGATTCCGTTGCGCGGCAGCGCCGGACGGCGCTCTCCGGGCCGACCTGCGCCGGGCCTCAGCGGGTCGGTCTGCCGTGCGACAGATAGGCCCACACGACCTGACCGCGCCCGCTCTCGTGTGGGCGCACGCCCCAGTCGTCCGCCACCGCGCCGACGAGCAGCAGGCCGCGCCCGCCCTCGTCCTCGGAGTCGCGGACCCGGGGTTCGACCTCCGCGCAGCCCTGGTCGACGACCTCCACCCGGAGTCGGGAGCCGACGATGCGCAGGGAGCAGATGATCTTCACGCTGTCGGTGTGGCGTACGGCGTTGGTGAACAGTTCGGAGACCACGAGCTCGGCGTCGGCGCCGAGTTCCTCGTCCATCCCCCATTCGCGTAGCACCGTGAGCGCACGCCGCCTCGCCTTGGAGACCGAGGAGTTCAGAGCGGGCAGGTGGAAGGTGTCCTGAAGGCGCTGGGCGACAGAGCCGCCGGAGCGTCCCGATCGGAGAGCGTCGTAGGGGATGACCACACCGCCACTATGCAATCCGTTGGCGACGCCTGGCAAGGATCAATCTGTAAATTACAGAATCGAAAACACAGTCTGGCTTGCCCAGTTGAAGGCGTGACACACTGCCACCAGCCAAGTCGCTTGGAGGGGATGGGCAGTGAGAGAAGTGCGGTCGGGTGGAGCTCCGACCGTCCTACGCGTCGTTCTGGGCAAGCGGCTGCAGGCCTTGCGGGAGAACGCCGAGCTCTCCTACGAACAGGCGGGTCAGGCTCTCGACGTCACCCACGCCACCATCCGCCGGATGGAGAAGGCCGAGGTGGGCCTCAAGATCCCGTACGTCGAGAAGCTGCTGGAGACCTACGGGGTCGTCGACGAGGGCGAGATCGAGGGGTTCGTCTCGTTGGCCCGCGAGGCCAACCAGCCCGGCTGGTGGCACCGGTTCCGCGACGTGCTCCCCGAGTGGTTCAGCGTCTTCGTCAGCCTCGAGCAAGAGGCCAACCTCATCCGTGCCTACGAACCGCACTACGTCCCCGGGCTGCTGCAGACGGCGGAGTACGCGCACGCGGCGCTCAGAGCGGGGATGCCGCACGCCGCCGAGGAGGAGATCGAGCGGGGGGTGGCCCTCCGGCGCGAACGCCAGTCGGTCCTGGAGCGCGAGGACGCCCCCCTGCTCTGGGTGGTGATGGACGAGACGGTGCTCCGCCGTCCCATCGGCGGCCCCGACGTCATGCGGGACCAGATCACCAGGCTGCTGGAGGCGACCTCGATGCCGAACGTCAGGCTCCAGGTCATCCCGTTCGCCGCCGGACCGCATCCGGCGATGTACGGGCCGTTCCACATCTTCCGGTTCCCGGTGCCAGAACTACCGGACATCGCTTACTGCGAGAGCCTCATCGGCGCCGAGTACTTCGATCGACAAGACGATGTGTCGGCCTTTCGCGAGGCTCTGGACCGGATGTGCGCGCAGGCCGCGCCGGTACACACCACCCAGGCTCTGCTGGGTGGCATTCGCAAGGAGATCTGAACGATGGATCGCATATACAACGGCATGCCCGCCCGGGAGCTCGGCAGCGAGGGCTGGCACAAGCCGTGGAGCGGCGGCAACGGGGGAAGCTGCGTCGAAGCCATGCGGCTCGGCGACGGACGCGTTGCGCTGCGCCAGTCCACCGACCCCGACGGCCCCGCACTGATCTACACGCATCACGAGATGGCCAGCTTCATCCGGGGCGCCAAGGACGGCGACGCTGACTTCCTGCTCACCTGACCCGGTCGCGGGGCGATCGGGAACCAGCAGCGAAGACCAGCGGAGGGGAGAGGGATATGACGGAGCAGGGCTTTCCCGTCGAACAGATCGACACCAGCAGACCGCATCCGGCGCGGATGTACGACTACTACCTCGGGGGCCGGGACAACTACGAGGTCGACCGCCGCGCCGCCGAGGAGGTCATCAGGATGGTCCCCGAGGCGCTGGTGAGCGCCCAGGCCAACCGGGCCTTCCTCCACCGGGCGGTGCGCCATGTGGTGGGGAAGGGGGTCCGGCAGATCATCGACATCGGCACCGGTATCCCCACCTCGCCGAACACCCACGAGGTGGCCCGGGAGGTCGCCGCGGACGTCCGGGTCGCCTACGTGGACAACGATCCGATCGTCGCCACCCACGCCGGCGCCAAGCTGATCAACCAGGGAGGCGCGAGCTTCGTCCTCGGTGACATCCGGGAGCCGGAGGCCATCCTCCGGCACCCCCGGATACAGGGGCTCATCGACTTCACGGAGCCGGTGGCGCTGCTCCTGGTCGCGGTGATGCACTTCATCACCGACGAGGAGGACCCGGCCGGCATCGTCGCCACCCTCAGCGAGGCCCTGCCCAAGGGCAGTTATCTCGTGCTCACCCATGGCACCGCCGACTTCCACGGCGAGATCGGCGAGGACGAGGACGCCCGCGAGGTCTACAAGAACGCCACCGCGCACCTGACGGTCCGGCCCTACGACGAGGTCCGCCCGCTCTTCAAGGGGTACGAACTCCTGGAGCCGGGCCTGGTGCAGGCCTCCAGGTGGCGGCCGGATGACGCGGTCCGGGAGTCCGAGGAGCACCGGAAGGTCAGTTTCTACGGAGGGGTCGGGCGGAAGGTCTGACCGAACCGGCCGGTGACCGCCGGGCCTGCTTCCGGAGCTGCCCGGCGGTCACCGGCCGGAACCGTCCCCCGGCCGATATCCGGATGCGGCGCGGACCTGCCGCCCGCCATGCTGGACCATGGTTTGGCGATGGACACACACCACCGATCCGGCGCAACTCGCGACCGCCGCCGGCGGGCTCCTCAGGAAGCGGCCCGTCGCCCACACCCTGCTGGTGTCGGTGACGCACTCGCTGCGAAGGATCGGCGACCGCAGGTTCGGCGACCGGCATCCCCGGTTCGGCTGGTGGCACGATGACCACGGAACCGTGGACGGCGTCTTCATATGGACCCCGCCCTTCCCAGCCCTGCTGTCGGAGATGCCGGCGGCGGCGGTGGAGCAGCTCGCTGCGTCGGCAGCCGGCGGAGACCCCCATCTCACCGGAGTGAACGCCGAGCGGAGCGTCGCCGAGAGCTTCGCCGCGGCCTGGCGGCGTACCACCGGGGAACAGCCACGGCTCGCGCGGTCCGACAGGCTGCACCGGCTGGCCCGCCTCACCGCGCCCCGCACCGGAGCAGCGGGGCGCAGCAGAGTGGCCGGCCCGTCGGACCAGGCCCTGCTGGTCGAGTGGTGTGCCGCGTTCGAACGGGAGACCTCCGGCTCGACGGACCGCTCCCGTCAGCACCAGGCCGTCGAGGAACGCCTGGCACACGGCGGCCTCACCCTCTGGGAGGACGACGGTCAACCCCGATCCCTCGCGGGCAACACCGTACCCTCGACGGAGTGGTGCGCGTCGGCCCCGTCTACACCCCGCCCGAGCACCGCGGCCGTGGCTACGCCGCGATGGCGACCGCCGCGGTCAGCCGAGCGGCCCTCGACTCCGGCGCCCGGGAAGTGCTGCTCTTCACCGACCTCGCCAACCCCACGAGCAACGCCCTGTACCACCGGCTCGGCTACCGACCCGTGCAGGACCACCTCGTCCTCTCCCTGACCCCCGAGGAGCACACCGCGGACCGAAACCGCTCGGCCAGATCGCTGCCGGGTGAGGCGGACGGCGGCCTGGCGGGAAAGGGAAGAGAGAGCCCCCGAACCCGACTGGAGGAAGCGCAGTGACGCCACAGACCGACCATCTGCCGACCACCGGAGGCACCCAGGTGGCCGTCCACACCTGGCTGCCGGCGGGCCGGCCACCGAGGGCGCTGCTCCAGATCGCCCACGGAGCGGCCGAACACGCACTGCGCTATGACCGGTTCGCCCGGTTCCTGGTCGACCACGGATACGGCGTGGTCGCGTCCGACCACCGCGGTCACGGTGGGACGGCCGCCTCGACGGGCGGCTACGGAATCGTCGGCCCGGACAGCTGGCGGGGCATCGTGGCGGATCTACGGGCGGTCGGAGACCGGGCGCGCCGCGAACACCCCGAGGCGCCGTTGATCCTGCTGGGCCACAGCATGGGCTCGATGCTGGCCCGGGACTGCGCGCAGGAGTACGGCCGCGAACTCGGCGGGCTGATCCTCTCCGGTACGTTCCGTTCCCTGCCCGGCGCGGAGATCGAAGGCTCCATCAGGCAACTGGAGCGGGAGATCGCCGACAACGGGCGCCGAGCCGTCTCGTCCTACGTCCCGGACCTCTTCGCCTCCTTCAACGACCCCTACGAACACCGCACCGGCTTCGAATGGCTCTCCCGGGACGAGGCGGAGGTCGACCGGTACGTGGCGGACGACCGCTGCGGGTTCCCGTTCAGCGCCGGCCTGGCCCTCGACTGGGTGATGGCCGTCCGCAAGATCAACGACCCAGGCAACCTCACCCGGATCCCGGCGGAACTCCCGGTACACATCGCCGTCGGCACCGAGGACCCGTGCAACCAGCGCATGACGCTGGTCTACGAACTCCTGGAGGACTTCCGCTGGCTCGGCACGCGGGAGCTGAGCTGGAAGGGGTATCCCGGCGCGCGCCACGAGATCCTCAACGAGACCAACCGGGACGAGGTCCAGCAGGACCTGCTGGCCTGGTTGGAACAGCACAGCTGAGGACACCCGGTGCGGCCCGGGCGGCACCGGCTCCGACCGGGCGGGTGTTCAGGGCCGGGCCGGCAGGAACCCCGTGATCCGCTCACGGAGCGAACGCGGATCGAGCCCCTGCCCGGCGAGGTGCTCCTCCATCGACCCGTAACGGCGCAGTTCACGCTTGGCCACGCCGAGGCCGAGCACCCGGTGTGGCCGGTCCAGGAGCGTCTCGCTGACGGCGGCGACCGAAGTGCCGGCCAGATACGGTTCGACGAGCACCACATCGGCCACCCCGGGGGAGGAGGCGGCCGCCCGCAGCGCACGCTGGTCGAACGGCCGCACCGTCGCGGCGTAGAGCACGGTCACATCCAGTCCCTCGACCGCCTCCAGCACGTTGTCCAGCATCGGCCCCACAGCCAGGACCAGCCCGCCGGTGCCCTCCCGGACGGTCTGGAACCCCTCCCCGTCCGCGGTGCGCGCCAGCCGATTGCTCTGGAGCGAGAGCCGGACGTAGACCCGGTCGTCGCCGGCCGCGGCCGCCTGTCGCAGCAGGGCCTCGGCCTCGTCGGGATGGCCCGGTACGTGGACGGTCCAGCCGTCGAGGGTGTCCAGCAGGGCCACGTCTCCCGGCGCCATGTGCGTGTGACCGCCGGCCGGCCAGTCGTAGGAAGCTCCGGCGCTCACCAACACGGCCCCCGTCCCCTGGTGGCCGAAGTCCAGTTTGACCTGTTCGAACGGCCGCTCCACCAGGAAACTGGCGAAGGTGTGCACGATCGGGCGCATACCCGTGAGCGCCAGCCCACCGGCCGCGCCCACCAGCAGTTGCTCCCGGATGCCGACGTTGATCACCCGGTCGGGGTGGCGCCGCTCGGCCTTCCGGAAGCCGTCCCTGCCGATCTCGGCGAGCAGGAGGGCGAGCCGTCGATCCTCGTCGAGCAGTCGGGAGACGGTGGTGGCGAAGCGCTCGCGCATGGTGTCCATGGCAGAAGCCTTTCGGTTCGGTGCGATTCAGTTCCTGGGCTCCACCCGGGCGACGACCACGTGCGGCCGGCCGGGGTGCGGTGCCGTGTACGCCGCGTACAGGGCCTCGTGGTCACGGCCGTCGACCGTCCTCGCGGACCATCCCGCGGCTTCGAAGAGGGCGGCGATCCCGCCGGGCCACCGGTGGGAGGCGGAGGCGTTGTCGACGACGAGCGTGTGCAGCCCTTCCAGTCCCACAACGCCGGCGTAGGCGATGGCCTCGCTGTTACTTCCCTCGTCCAGTTCGGCGTCGCCGACCAGCACCCACACCCGCGGGTCGGTACGGCCCTGCGCCCGCAGGCCGAGGGCGGTGCCCACCGCCAGCGGCAGGCCGTGCCCCAGCGATCCGCTGCCGATCTCCACGCCGGGGACGAGTACCCGGTCGGGGTGGTGCCCGAGGGGCGAGTCGTACGCTCCGAAGCCGGGCAGCAGTTCAACGGGGAGGAAGCCCTTCGCCGCGAGCACGGCGTAGTAGGCCATCGGGCCGTGCCCCTTGGAGAGCAGGAACCGGTCCCGCTCGGGGTGGTCCGCGGTGCTGGGGGAGACCCGGAGCACCCGGTCGTAGAGGACCCAGAGCGCGTCGAGCGTCGAGGTCGCGGCCGGTCCGTGCTTCTCGTCGCCGGTCATCAGGCTCATCAGGTCCGAGAGCCCGCTGTAACCCATGCCCCCAGGGGGCGCTGTGGAAGTCATGACAGAGATCGTGCAATGTCAAGTTCACTTGAGGTCAAGCGCTAGGGTTCCCCCCATGACGAAGCCCCCGGCAGACTCCACGACCAGGCGACCGACAGCGGCGGAAGAACAGCCGCCGGAGGTCGTGGCCCGAGCGGTGGGCCGCGCCTCCGGCGGGCCGCCCGGACCGAAGGCCCGAGTGGTCCGGCAGACGGGGAGGCGGGAACGCCTGGCCATCGGCGAACTGGCGAACCGCAGCGGACTGGCCCCTTCAGCCCTCCGCTACTACGAGGAACTCGGCCTGATCCGGGCCGACCGCACCTCCGGCGGCCACCGCCAGTACGCCCGCTCCACCCTGCGCCGTCTCGCCTTCATCCGGGCGGCGCAGCAGGTGGGCCTCACCCTGGAGGAGACCGGGCGGGCCCTCTCCCGCCTCCCGGAGGACCGCGCGCCCAACGCGACCCAGTGGAACGCGGTCGCCCGTACCTGGACCCGCCGGATCGACGAGCGGATCGAGGAGCTGGAGCGGCTCCGGGAACGGCTGACCGGCTGCATCGGCTGTGGTTGTCTGTCGCTGCGCAAGTGCGCTCTGTACAACCCGGGGGACGTCGCCTCGAACAGCGGATCGGGCGCCCGCTACCTGCTGGGCGATGACCCCGAACCGCGGTCCGAGGGCGGTCGCTGAACGGGGAACCGGCCTCGGCGGACGGGTGATCCCGGCCGGCGGATCCGTCCTCCGGCGGGTCCGGTCTCCGGCGAGGAGGGTGGGAGCGAGCACCCGCTGAAATGCGGTATTGTTCTCGTGCGAGATCGGAGCGGCAAGGCCGGGCCGACGAGCATCGGGACGTGGCGCAGCTTGGTAGCGCACTTGACTGGGGGTCAAGGGGTCGCAGGTTCAAATCCTGTCGTCCCGACTTTACGAAGTCGCAGATCGCGGGCCGGTTTCGGAGGCATCCGAAACCGGCCCTTGAGCATTTCTTGGGGACCTGCTTGCCCTTGGTGCTCTTGTCGGTGAGCCCGCCGGGTGCGGGTGTGGTCTGGCGCCACACGGTCCTGATCCACTGGGTGGTGTCGATGTCTCCGACGCGGCAGCCTGAGACCTCGCCGATACGTGCTGCGGTGCACGCGGCGAAGATGACCACGTCTTCGCAGCCGCGGTACTCGTCGTGGGAGGCGGCCACGAGCGCGTCGGCCAGCGCGACGAGGGTCTCCCCGTCCGGCAGGGCCAGCGCGCGTGGGTCGCGCCCTCGGTGCAATCTCTCCGCCCACTGCGGCCGCCGCGAGCGGGACCCACCCTGCCGCGGTTCCGCGGCGCCGGAGGCGAGGACTCGCTCCTCGTCCCGCTCCAGCACGGCCGGTGCCTGGTCGTCGGTGCCCTCCTCGACGAGGACCGGGCCAGCGCCGCACGCACCGCGGCGGCTGTGACCGGATCCCCGCGCGATTACGCCCCAGCGGCGTCACCCCGCGCGAGTACGAGGTGCTCCTCCTCCTGCCCGGACCGCCCGGGCAACCAGCAGATCGTCCGGCGCCTCTCGAACTCCCCGCGCACCGTCGAGAAGCACATGGCGAGCCTGCTCGCCAAGACCGCGGCCGGACCGCTCAGCCCTCTGTGAGATCGCCGCCGAGTGCGCCTCGGACCCGGCGCTGAGCTGAGGCGGGTCTCTGGGGGCGGCGCGGGATTTTTGGGCGGGTCCGCGGCGGAAAGATAGGGGGACCGCCCCGATGCCGTGCGCGTGCCCGCCGGCGAGCATCGCCATGGGTACGCGTGACCACCGTGCCCGACGAACGGACACCGGAGGCCCGCCCGTGACCCGTGCGCCCCAGACCAGAGCGCGCCAGTCCCGACCGTACTTCACCGTCCTCGGGACGCTCGCAGCCCACCGCGACGGCGTGCGGCTGCCCCTCGGGCCGCTCAAGCAGCGGCTCGTCCTGGGCCTGCTGCTCAGCCGGCCCAACACCCCCGTCGGCACCGACGCGCTCACCGACGCGGTCTGGCCCGACGACCCGCCGCGTACCGCCCGCAAGAACCTCCAGGTGTACATCAGCAGCCTGCGCACCCTGCTCGGCGACGGCGCCACCGCCGCACCGGGCCTCCTCGTCCACGACTGCGGCGGGTACGTGCTGCGCGTCGAGGACGACGAGGTGGACGCCCTGCGGATGCGCCGGCTCGCCCGGTCCGCCGAGGGCCTCGAACCGCAGGCCGCCGTCGCCCCGCTGCGCGAGGCGGTGGGACTGTGGCAGGGCACACCCCTGCACGACCTGCGGCGTTCCCCCGCCCTCGCGGCCGAGGGCGACCGCTTGGAGCGGCGCTGCCTCTCCGTCCACGAGGAGTGGGCCGAGTGCGAACTGGCCCTCGGCCGCGGCCCGGCCGTCGCCGAGGAGCTGCGTGAGCTGGCCGAGCGCCACCCGCTCCGCGAACGCCTGCACACCGCCTGGATGACCGCTCTGCACCAGTCGGGCCGCCGAGCCGAGGCCCTGGCCGTCTACGACGAGTACCGGCAGGAACTCGCCCGGGAACTCGGCCTGGAGCCGGGCGGCGCGATGGCCGACCGCTACCGGGCCGTCCTCTGCGCCGAGCGGCCCCGTGCCGCCGTGCGCCCCGCCACCCCTGCCCCGCTGCCGCCGGACCCGCCCGGGTTCACCGGTCGCGGCGCTCAGCTCCGCGACCTCCTCGACACGCTGGACCGCCCCGCCGGGCAGGGCGGGACCGTGCTGCTCACCGGGCCGGCGGGCAGCGGGAAGACGGCCCTCGCGGTGCGGGCCGCCCGGCTCCTGGCCGACCGGTACCCCGACGGCTGCTTCCTCGTCCGGCTCCGCGACGGCACCGGCGCGGTGCTGCCCGCGACCGCCGTCCTCGACCGGCTGGCCCGACTCACCGGCGTCCCCGCCGCGCCGGACGCCTGGCACCGCTGGCTGGTGCGGCACCGCGCCCTGGTGGTGCTGGACGACGCCCCTGGCGAGTACGCGGTACGCGGACTCCTGGCGCCCGAGGGCCGCTCCGACGTCCTGGTCACGGCGCGCGGCCTGCTCGGCGGGCTGGCACCGGTCGGTCGGGTGGACGTGCCGCCGATGGACCCGGCCGAGGCCCTGGACCTGCTGGCCCGGTTCGTCGGCACGGCACGCGTCGCGGCCGACCGCGCCGCCGCCCTGCGCGTCGTGCACGGTTGCGGTCTGCTGCCGCTCGGTGTCCGGGTCGCCGGGATGCGCCTGGCCGTCCTGCGTCACCTGCCGCTCGCCGAGTACGCGGACCGGCTGGCGGACCCGGCCAGCGCCCTGGACGAACTCGCCGCCGGGGACGTCGTGGTGCGCGACCGGCTGACCGTGGCCTGGTGTGACCTGCCGCCGCCTCAGGCCGACGCCCTGGCCCGGCTGGCGGCCGCCGGTCCGCCCGGCCCCTTCACCCTCACCGAGGCGGCCGAGGCCCTGGGCAGCTCCGCACGGGAAGCCGTCCGTATCGTCGAGACGCTGATCGGCGCCGGTGCGGTCACCATCCCGGGCGGCGAGATCACCGCCCACGCCGCACTGTACGAAATCCCCCGCCTCGTCTGGCTGTTCGCCCGCGAGGACGCCCGGGCACGGGCTGCGGGGACGGGGACGGGTGGGGGCGCCGGGCCGGCCGCGGTCGCGGGCAGGAGCGCGGCGGTCGGGTCCTCGATCAGCCGCAGCCCCGAGCCGGTTGGGCCGGAGGGACACCGGGAGATGCGCGGCTCCAGCGGGTGCGGCCACATCCCGCAGGTCTCGCAGACCACGGGGTTCTCGGCCCGGACGGTCCCGTCCAGGGGGATCTGATGGCGCAGCAGGGCGGAGACCACAGCAGTTCGAGCCCGCTCTCCTGCTCGCCGGTGTCCCATGAGTCCCTGACGGCCCCGGCCTCGCTGGGCGGGAGGAGGGCGGCCAGCCGCCGCCACACGGCAGCTTCGTCGCTCATGCAGGCAGTGTAGTGCGGGCCGGCGGTAGCCCCGGCGAGGGGCGGAGGTGGCTGGCATCGCGTCCAGTGCGGCGGCGGAGCCCCCGAGGCCGTCGGCCGGGACATGGCCCACCCGGGGCCCGCGGCATCGGCCCGGCCGCGGGTGGCCGGATGCGCCACCCGGCCGTACGCCGAAGGACCCGGTCGCGCACCGCGACCGGCCCGGTCCACTCGTGCCCCGGGTCCGGAGGCCGCCGCACCCCGACGATCCGGGGGCGCGACGGGAAACCGCCATCAGGGTCCCGCGGTCATCAGTCGGCACCGGCCGCCGCGCGGCCAGCCCTCGGTTCGTCCGGTACCGCTCCGTCCGCCGAGCCTCGTCAGGACCGCTTCCCAGCGCGGTCCCGCCCGGAGGGGCGATGTCTCAGGATGGGGGCCGGGCACCGTCCGGGCGGCGGCTGCCGTCACCCCAGGGTGAGCAGGGAGAGGAGCCTCCTCGGTCCGGACTCCGAGGCCGCCCCGCCGTCCCCGCCCGCCAGCGTGTGCAGGGCCAGCAGCAGTCCGGCCGAGCCGGTGGCGAGGTCGGTGGAGAAGCGGCGCAGGCCTGCGCCGGGGACGAGGAGACGTGCGTCGTCCTGGACCAGGTGCCAGGCCAGATTGCGTACCGAGGCCAGGACGTCGGGTGCCGGAGGGCGCGTCTCGCCGGGTGCGGAGGACGTGTCGAGGGCGTGGGCCGTCGCCGTCAGGCCCGCGCGGCCGGTGAAGAGGCCGGGCTCACGGACGAATTCCAGGACGCACCCCCGGCGTACGCCGGGCAGCAGTTCGGCCAGCAGGGGGTCCTCGCGGTGTTCCAGGTAGGCACGGGCGACGAGGGCGAAGCCGCCGCTGCCCTGGTCGAGGTAGAGCAGGTGGCGGCGGCCGTCCTTGACCTGGACGGAGCCGCCCGGCAGCCGCACGCAGTGTGCGGCCTCCCGGTGCAGCACGTCCCGCGCGGCGGCCAGCAGCCAGGACTCGCCGGTCAGTTCGTACAGCTCCAGGTGGAGCAGGGCCGCTCCGGAGAGCCCGCGCAGCAGACCCGCGGAGTCCGGCGCCGCCAGCCCCGGTACGGTCTCGCCGCGGGCCAGCCGGGCGAGGTCGCGGGCGGTACGCAGGACCGCGGGCGGCGGGGCCGCTTCGGGGCCGCCGGCGGCCCGCGCGACCCGCAGCGCGGCCAGCGCCGTTCCCGCGCGGCCCGTCGCGAGGTCCGCGCCCACCGGAGCGGGCGCGGCCGCGCTCCGCTCCAGCAACTCCGCCGCCACCTCCCCCTCGCCGAGCGCCGCGAGGACCGCCGCGGCCCCGGGCAGACCGTCGAGGAACCCGCCCGCGCGGGCCGGGGGCCGGCGCAGGGACGCCTCGGCGAGCCACCGCACCCACTCCGCGGGCACGTCGGCGCCGGTACGGCGCAGCGCGTGCAGCACACCGGCCGCGCCGTGCGCCGCGCACACGCCGCCGGTGGCGAACCCGTCGGGGCCGCCCGGGAAGAGCCGGTCCAGGCGTTCGGGGGTGGCGGCGGCGCCTATCCCCGCCAGCAGCAGGGCACGCAGGCGTTCCCAGTCCGGCACCGGGCCCGCGAGCAACTCCTCCACCGGATCGGCCGTACCGGCGGCCGGGGCGAGCAGCGCCGGGCGCGGCGGGCCCGCGTCGGGGGCGAGCCGGTAGCGGTCCCGGGCCCAGCGCTCCAGGACGAGGGCCTTGCGCCGGTCGTGCCCGGCCATCTCGGTGAGCGGCATCAGCATGTGCAGCCACGTCGACCACAGCGCGTACGCGTCGGCCTCCGCGCCCGGTGTGCCCGCCGGGGCCTGCATGCCGAAGGCACCGGCGAACGGGCTCGGATCGTCCAGCCCGGTGGCGTACTCGAAGTCGATGAGGACCAGGGAGCCGTCGGGGCGCACGACGACGTTGGCAGGGTGGAGGTCGCCGAAGCGCAGGCCCCGGGCGTGCACGGAGGCGAGTGCCTCCGCCAGCCGTCCCGTCACCTCGTCGGCCCACGCCCGGTAGGCGTCGAGTTGGGCGTCGGTGCGCTCGCCGCGCACCAGCGCGTACCGGGCGACGATCTCCTGGAGGAGGGTGCGCCCCTCGACGTACTCCTCGACGAGGAAGTGGTGCTCCCAGACCGTGCGCACGCCGTGCACCCGCGGTACGCACTCCAGGCCCGCCAGCCGCTGCAGCGCCCGGTGTTCGCGGTGCAGGCGGGTAACCGCGTCGTCGCCCGCCGCGTCCAGGCCGGAGTGCGGGCGCGCCTCACGCAGTACGACCCGTTCGCCGGTGCCGCGGTGCCGGGCGAGGTAGATGCCGCCCGCGTCGGAGAACTGGAGCGCCCGGTCGACCACGTAGGGGAAGCCGTCGTCCCGGGCCGCGGCGCGGGCCGCGAGGTGCGGGCCCAGCTCCGGGGGCACCGTGACCCACGGCGGCACCCGGAAGACCACGTCGCGCTCGTCGGGGACCAGCCGACCGTCCGGAGTGCTCAGTGCCGGGACCGTGGTGCCGTCCGTCGCCCGGCACCAGCGCTCGGTGAAGGAGCCGTACCGGACGTGGACCGGTCCGGCGCCGATCCGCAGATCGCTGAGGACGTACGGGCCGCGACGGCCCTCCAGCGCGTCGGACAACTCGGTCATCAGCCGCAGGAAGGCGGGCTCGTCCGGCGGATAGGCCGTGACGAATTTGCCGCTGCTGCCGCGCGCCATGTACTTGTCCGACATCAGGGCGAGCGCCCGGTGGCTGCGCAGGAACTTGACCGGTACCCGGTGGCGCACGCAGATCCGCACGGTCTCCCGCAACGTCGACGCCGCGTCCTCGGGGACCGCCGACACGTGGATCTTCCAGCCCTGCTCGGTGACGGTCACGCCGTCCGGCCGCAGGGAGGTCCACAGCCCGGAGCGCCCCTTGCTCCACCCGGCGGGCGCCGGTTCTTGGTCCAGGGCGAACCTGCTCCCCTCGTCGGGGAGCCGGGCGGGGGTCTCGTAGAACGTCGGGTCGGCGAGCGAGTAAAGCTGGTTCTGGTGGAGGCCGGGCACGGTCCGCCGCCTTTCTGCCAGGGGTGAGTGGGGGAGCGGGTCAGTGCGGGGCCGGGGGCGCGGCGGCCGGGGTCGTCCGGCCGGGGCCGTCCTCCCCGGGCGGACGGGATGCGGCCGCATCGCCGGGTGCCCCGGTGGCCTCGGCCTCCTCGTAGGAGGGCACCGCGCGGGCCGAAGGTGCGAAGGTCACCACCGCCGCCGACACCGCCAGTACCGTGCCGATCGAGAGGAAGGCCGCCACCGGGCCGAACGCCGTGAGCAGCGCGCCGCCCGTCAGCGGGCCGAGCGGCTGCACCAGCGAGGAGAGGAAGCCGGCGGAGCTCTGCACCCGGCCCACCCGGTCGTCGGGGGTCACCACCAGCAGCGTGGACAGGAAGCCGATGCTGGCGACCGTGGAGAGGAACATGCAGGCCATCACCAGCACCCCGGCCACCAGCGGTTCCCGCACTACCGCCAGCGCCCCGGCTGTCGCCACGCAGATCCAGCAGGTGGCCGGGATCAGCAGCCCGGCACGCCGCTCCGGCCGCAGCCGTGGGGCCAGCAGGGCCCCGGCCAGCGCCCCGGCCGAGGTACACGTCACGATCAGGCCGCCGCCCACCCCGGACCGGCCGCTGTCGGAGAAGACCGACAGGGCGGTGAAGGTCATCGCCCCGAACGCGAAGTTCATGCCCAGGCCGAAGACCAGCAGCACTGTCCGCAGGTACGGAAGTTCCCAGAGGAAGGACAGACCGGCCGTCAGCTCACGGCGGCTGAAGGGGCGTCCGGCGCGGGACGCCGGACGCGAGCGGGTGCGGACCAGGGCGACGCACAGCGTGGACAGGGCCAGGCCGACCGCCTCCGCGAGGAACGGCAGCACCGGGTGGAGGCCGAACAACGCCCCGCCGATCAGCGGACCCACCAGCCGGGCGGTGGCGGTGCGGGCCTGGAGCCGGGCCGTGGCCGTGCCCATCTGGTCCCGCGGCACCACCGCCCGCATCAGCCCGAACGCGGCCGGGCCGTAGAGGCTGGTGATCACCGCGGCGGCCGCGGCGACCAGCAGGACGAGCACGAGCGGTGTATGCCCGTTCCACACCGCGACGGCCAGCGCGGTCACCACGGTGAGGCTCCCGAGGTCGCAGAGCCGCATCAGCCGGCGCCGCTCCACCCGGTCCGCGACCACGCCGCCGGGCAGCATCGTCACCAGCAGCGAGGCGACGGAGACGGTGCCGATCGCCCCGGCCTGCACGGCCGAACCGGTCTCACGCAGCACGAGCAGGGGCAGGGCGAGCGCCGTCATCTGGGTGCCGATCACGGCGAAGAGGCCGCTCAGCCAGAGCAGCCGGAAGTCTCGGTTGGCGCGCAGCGGGACTGCGCGCTCGGGCACGGCCATGGTCGGCTCCCCTGGGGCGGGTCGGAACGTGACGGGACGGGGGCTCGCTTGAGCGGCGCTCCGGGGCGGGCGGCGGCACGCGGCGGCACCGGCCGGACCGCAACGCCCGGTGGGGCGGAACCCGTCTCTCCGTACGGGTCCGCCCCCTCCGGTCGGCCAGGCGCCGCGTGCGGCGCCCGGCGTGGAGCTCACTGCACGTTCTCGACCACGCTGAGGACGCTGATGCAGTTGCCGGGGACGGTGTGCTCGCTGTCCACCGCGGTGGTGCCCTGCAGGTCCAGGACCGACGCGCCGTGCGCCTCGACCTCGGGGGTCTCGGCGGTCTCGGGGGTCTTCGGCTGGGTGTTCTCGGACATGACGGTCTCCGTCCACTCGTAGGTGTCGTATCGGACTGCGCCGGAGGGCGGCGACCCGCCGGACCGGCTTCGGCCTGCCGTCGGCCTGCCGATGAGCAGAACGTTAGGAAGCCCGTCCCCACGAACGCCCCGGTGTCGGTATGGGGACGGTTAACCCGCAGCCCGCGGTGCCCGCCGCCCGCCCGCCGGGGCTCCGGCGGGCCCCGGAACGGGCCTCGCCGGGCCGCCGGCCTCGGCCCATACCGTTCGCCAACCGCCGCCGAACCGTTCGCCAAACCCGGTGCGCGAGCCTCCTGCGGTACGGGTACGTCAACACGGCGGACCCGGCCCGCCCCGGCACCCGCCGCGCGGGCGGACTGAGGAGGCGACGGATGCGACTCGCGGAGATCATCGGCCTGCGGCCCCAGCCGGCGGCCGGCCTGCTCGTCACGCTCACCCGCCGCTGCCCTCTGAGCTGCGCCCACTGCTCCACCGGCTCCGGCCCCGCGAGCGCCGAACGGCCCGACCCGGGCGATCTGCGGCGCTTCGTCGCCTCGTTCACCGGCCGCGACCGCCCGGAGGTCATGATGCTGACCGGCGGCGAACCCCTGCTCATGCCCGGCCTGGTGCGCGATCTCGCTCTCAGCGCACGGGAGAAGGGGACACGTACCGCCGTCCTCAGCGGCATGTTCTTCGCCCGCGCCAGGACCGTGCCGAAGGCCGTGTTGCGCGCCGCCGCCAGTGTCGACCACTTCTCCGCCAGCCTCGACCTGCACCACGAGCGCGAAGTGCCCCGCGAGAAGGTCTTCGCCGCCCTGCGCGAGCTGAGCGCCACCGGTACGCGGGTCAGCCTGCACCTCACCGGGACAGGGCCCGACGACCCCTACCTGGCCGAGGCCACCGCCGCCGTCGACCGCGAGTTCGGCGGCACCCTGCCCGTTCTCGTCAACGAGATCAGGGCGTTCGGCCGGGCCGCCGCCTGGGCGCGCCCCGCACGGGCCGTACGCACGGACGACGGGGCCGCCCCGGCACCCTGTGCGATGGCCGCCTGGCCGGTCGTCGCCTTCGACGGCACCGTGATCGCCTGCTGCAACCAGCACGCGGTGGACCGGCGCCCCGTACCGCCGCACCTGCGGCTCGGCCACGTCGCCGAGGACACCTGGGGCACCGTCCGCGCCCGCGCCCTCGACTCGCCCCTGCTGCGGATGGTCCGCACCGTCGGCCCCCTCCACCTCAGAGCACGCCACGCCCCCAACGAACCCCCTGCCGCCTCCTACTGCGACGCCTGCCACCAGCTCTCCGCGCTCCCCGGTGCCGTCGCGGCCGCCGAACGGACGGCCTCCGGGGCGGCGGGCGCCCTGCTGGACCTCACGGTCAGTCGGGGCCGCTCCGCCCACGGCGCCACCGCGCTGGTCCGTGCCCACGGCTGCGCCCCGTACGCCGCCTGGGTGGAGCGGCCCGCACCGGGCGGACCGGAGGCCGTACGGTGAGCCCGCTCACCGCTTCCGCCCGGCTCCGCGCCAAGCTCTCCCTGGTTGAGGCGGGGCCGCACGGCGCCACCGCCGCCTTGTGGCGGGCCGACCGCCCCCGCGAGCGTTACCTCGCGTACCTCGTGACGATGCACCAGGTGATCAGGGGGTCGGTGCCGCTGATGGAACGTGCCGCCGAACTGGCCGACCGGGCCGCCGCCCGCGACGCCGACCCGCTCGGCGCGCCCCTCGCCCGGTACCTGCGTGCCCACGCCCTGGAGGAGGCCGACCACGACCTCTGGCTGCTGGAAGACCTGGCCGCCGCCGGCGCGGACACCGGGGCCGTGCTCGGGGCCATCCCGCCGCCCGACGTCGCCGCGCTCACCGGCGCGCAGCACTACTGGATCGAGCACCACCATCCGCTGGCGCTCGTCGGCTACATCGCCGTCCTGGAGGGCCACGCCCCGGCCGCGCTCCTCGGCGCTGTGCTGGCCCGGCGGACCGGCCTGCCCGAGGCGGCGTTCCGCACCGTCGAGGCCCACGCGCGACTCGACGCGGGCCATGTCGACGACGTGTACGCCCTGCTGGACACCCTGCCGCTGACCGGGCGGGACGAGGCGCTCCTCGCGGTCAGCGCCCTGCACACCGTGGACGCGCTCACCAGTATCTTCGTCCGGCTCGGGCGCCGCGCACCGGCCGCCGTGCCGCTGCGGGAGACCGGACGGCCCACTTCGACGGGAGGTCCCGGATGACACCACCCCAGCGACCCGATCTGCTGACCCGGCTGCACGAGGCCGGATTTGCGGTCGACCTGCTCACCGAGGAGCAGCGCGAGGTCCTGACCGGCCTGGCGCCGGAGGAACTGGCCGTCCTGCTCGACATCAAGGGCCGGCTCGACGCCGTGGGCCCGGAGGTGGAGGCACACGGCGAGATCGCCGGCGGCGCCCTCTTCTGACGCCCCGCCGGACGCACCGCCGGTCCCGGCCCGCTCCCCGGGGCCGGGACCGGGACCGGCCCAGCGGAGCCCCCGACCCGTCCGCCAGGAAGGACCCTGAGAGATGACCTGCTCCTCGTGCCACCAGGGGCTCCCCGCGGGCGCCCGCTTCTGCCGCGCCTGCGGCGCGCTCGCGGCCCCGGACGTCGAACGGCCCGTACCGGCCGCCGTGCCCGGCCCCGGCATCCCGCTGCCCGAGGACAAGCGCAAGCCGGTGACCGTGCTCTTCTGCGACATGGTCGGCTCCACCGCCCTCTCCGGCGCCCTTGACCCGGAGACGCTGCGGACCGTCACCCTGCGCTGGTTCGGGCTGATGAGCGCGGAGATCGAGGCGCGCGGCGGCACACCGGAGAAGTTCATCGGCGACGCGGTCATGGCGGTCTTCGGCGTGCCCCGCGTCCACGAGGACGACGCCCGCCGGGCCCTGGCGGCGGCCCTCGGCATCCGGGAGGCGCTTAGCCGGTTCAACACCGAGCTGGAGCAGACCCTCGGCCTGCGCATCAGCATTCGGATCGGGATCAACACCGGCCAGGTGGTGGCCGGTTCGGACACCACCGCCCGGCAGGCATTGATCTCCGGCGAGACGGTGAACGTGGCCGCCCGGCTGGAGCAGAACGCGGGCCCGGGGGAGATCCTGATCGGCCCCCAGACGCTGAGCGCCGCCGGCCCCACCGTCGCCGTCGAGGAGGTCGGTCCGCTGGCCCTCAAGGGGAAGGCCGAGCGGGTCCGGGCCTACCGGCTGCTCGCCCTCGGTGCCGACGACCCGGAACTACTGCGCCGCTTCGACGTCGCCTTCGTCGGCCGCCGCACCGAGCTGGCTCTCCTGAGCGAGGAGTCGCGGGCCGCCCGCCGCGGCGCCCGGCTGCTGCACCTCGTGGGCGAGGCGGGCACCGGCAAGACCCGGCTGGTACGGGAGTGGCGCACCCGCACGGCCGCACCCGGCCAGCTCGTGTACGGCGCCGGGCGCTGCCGGAGCTACGGCGACCACGGCTCCCTGTCGCCGCTCGCGGACGCGGTGCGCACGGTGCTGGCCGAGGCGCCGCCTCCGGCGGACGACCGCCGGGACGCCGGCGCCCTCGGCGTCCTCGCCCGGGGCCTGCTTCACGACGGCACGCCCAACGTGCCCCTGGAGGAGATGTGCGCGGCCCTCGCCACGGTCCTCACCCGCACCGCCCGCACGTGCCGCCCCGTCCTCCTGCTCGACGACTGGCACTGGGCCCCGCCGTCCCTGGTCAACGCCGTCGAACGCCTGCACGCCCGGCTCGGGGAGGCGCCCGTCCTCACCGTCTGCGTCGGCCGCCCCGGCGGCGCCGCTCCGCCCGCGGCGGCGGCCCCGCTGCGCCTGGACGGGCTGGCCCCCGAGGAGGCGGCCCGGCTCGCCGCCGAACTGACCCCGGGCGCCCCCACCCCAGCCCACCTGCTGGAACGTGCCGAGGGCAACCCGCTCTACCTGGAGCAGTTGCTCCTACCCGCCGACGACGCCGCCGCGGCACTGCCCGGCGACGACCTGCCCCCGACCCTCCAGGCCCTCCTCGGCGCCCGGATCGGAGCACTGAACCCGGCCGAACGCTTCCTCCTCGACGTCGCCTGCGTCGTCGGCCGCGAGTTCGACCCAGCCGAACTGGCCCATCTCGCCGCCACCGCCCAGGGCGCCGCGCCCCCGCCGGGCGGCGCCGACCCCGCCACCGTCCTCCCGGTGCTCCGGCGGCTGCACCGGCGCCGCCTGGTCGAACCGGTCGGCACCGGCCCGCTGAGCCCCTACCGCTTCGCCAGCGGCCTGGTCCAGGAGGTGGCGTACGCCTCCCTCTCCAAGCGGGCCAAGGCCGAACGCCACGAGGAGGCCGCCCAGCTACCGAGTGTCACCGCCGCCGGGGACGCAGCGGTCGGCGGACACCTGGAGCGCGCCTGCCGCCTGCGGACCGAACTCGGCCTCGTCGACGCTCGCACCGCCCTGCTGCGCGGCCGGGCCGTCACCGCGCTCGGCCGGGCCGGCGCCCAAGCCCTGGCCCGCTCCGACCTCACCTGGGCCGACAGCCTGCTGGGCCGCTCCGTCGAACTGGCGGAACCCGGCACCCCCGGCGCCGTCGCCGCCCTGCGCCGGCTCGGCGAGGTACGTATCGCCCTCGGTCGGACCGAGGATGGTGCCGCCCTGCTGCGTCGCGTACCGGTGGACGGCACAGTCCCGGTCGAGGCCGCCCACGCCCGGCTCGCGCTCGCCGTCCAGGACCCCGGCGGTGCCCTCGCCCCGGTCGCCCGCGCCGTGCTGCCCGTCTTCGAGGCGGCGGGCGACCGGATCGGCCAGGCCAGGGCTCGGCTGCGGCTCGGCCAGCAGTGCCAGTCGGCCGGCCGCCACGAGGAGGCCGACCGGGAACTGGTCCAGGCGCTGGACCACGCGGTCGCCGCCGGCGCGGAACCCGAGCGGGCCGCAGCACTGGGCGCCGTCGGAGTCTCGCTGTGGCGCGGCCCCGAACCCGTCGCCTCGGCCGTCCACCGCTGCCGAGCCCTGCTGGCCGCCCACGGCGGCGGCCGTCCCACGGTCGGTGTCACCCTCAACTGCCCGCTCGCCGTCCTCCTCGCCCTGCACGACCGGCCGGACGACGCACGGGCCGCCCTGGACGAGGCGGCCCGGTTCGCCGCCGAACTCGCCTACGCCGAGGCCGGCGTCTTCCTCCCGGTCTTCCGCGCCGCCGTCATGGCACTCGCCGGGCGGCGTACCGAGGCGCTACGCCTGCTCGCCGGGGCCGACGCCGAGGCGGAGCGCCTGGGCGCGGGCGGGATGCGGGTCGCCATCGCGCTGGAGACCGGGCGGCTGCTGCTGGACGAGCGGCGCGTGTCCGAGGCGGCGGCCCGCCTCGCCCCGGCCGAGTGGGCCGAGGGGCTCTCCCGTGCCGACTCCGTCGACCTCACCGGGCTGCGGGCCCGGCTGGCCGCCGCCGAGGGGCGGGGCGACGCCGCGCTGGCCGCCGCCGACGAGGCCGTGGCCACCGCCGCACTGACCGACTCGCCCCTGCTCCGGGCGACGGCCGCCCTCGACCGGGCGCGAGTCCTCGCCTCGCTCGGCCGCGGCGCCGCCGCCGCGGCGGCGGCCCGCCGGGCGGAGGGGCACTTCACCGACAAGGGCCACTGGCCCGGGATACGCGCCGCCCGCGCGCCGCTCGGCGGCCCCGTCTGCGTACCGGCCGGTAAGACCACGACCGAGAGGGCGAGCTGACGATGGCGACCACCACCACGGGGGCATCGCCCGGGACCGCGCTGACCTGGAGTCTGCGCGGCCGGGGCCCCGACGACCTGCCCGTCGTCGCCGATCCCGCCCTCGCGGACGACCCCGGTGCGGGGACCGGGCGCGGGGTGCGGGTCTGCGTCGTCGACTCCGGCGTGGAGCGCGACCACCCGCTCGTCGGCCCGCTCGCCGGTTCCTGGGTGGTCGTCAAGGACGCGGAGTCCGGGGGGACAGAGGTCCGCGAGACCGACACCGGGGACACCTGCGGCCACGGCACCGCCTGCGCGGGCATCATCCGCCGCACCGCACCGGAGTGCGAGATCTCCAGCGTCCGGGTGCTCGGCGAACGGTTCTCCGGCACCGGCGACGTGCTCCTGGCCGGGCTGCGGTGGGCCGTCGACCAGGGGTTCGACCTGATCAACCTCAGCCTCTCCACCACCCGCACCCATTTCGCCCAGGACTTGCACGACCTGGCGGACCGCGCCTACTTCGCGCGGTCGGTCCTCGTCGCCTCGGCCCACAACACACCCGTGGAGAGCTTCCCCTGGCGGTTCGCCTCGGTGATCTCCGTCGGCAGCCACCAGGAGGACGACCCCGCCCTCCACCTCTACAACCCGTCCCCGCCCGTCGAGTTCTTTGCACCCGGCCAGAACGTGACGGTGCCGTGGCTGGGCGGCGCCACCATCCGCACCACCGGCAACAGTTTCGCCACCCCTTACATCACCGGCCTCAGCGCGCGTCTCCTCTCCGCCCGTCCGAGGATGACGCCCTTCCAGCTCAAGAGTGCCCTCTATCTGTCCGCGGCCAACGTACGCGTGGCGCCGCGGCATCACCTTCCGGCAGGAGAGGCTTCCGATGACTCTGAGAACTGACCCCGTCGCGGCCCCGGCGCCGCTCCCCGGCGGAGCCGGTGACGCCCGCCGCGGCGAACTCCTCCAGTCCGTCGTCGAGGTGGCCCGCGCCATCTTCGGTGCCGCGGCGAGCTCCGTCCTCCTCCTCGACGAGGAGCACGACGAACTCGTCTTCGCCGCCGTCTCCGGCGAGGGCGAGGAGTTCCTGGTCGGCCGCAGGTTCTCGGCGGGCAGCGGTATCGCCGGCTGGGTCGCCACCTCCGGGGAACCGGTCGTCGTCGACGACCTCACCGCCAACCGCTCCTTCGACCGCTCGGTGGCCGAGTCGACCGATTACGTCCCCGACGCCCTGATGGCCGCACCCCTGGTCAGCGACGCCCGGGTACTCGGCGTCCTGGAGGTCCTGGACCCATCCCCGCAGGCCCGCTCCGGCCTGCCGGAACTCGACCTGCTCGCCCTATTCGCCCGCCAGGCGGCAACAGCCCTCCACGTCCTCGCCCCCCAGCCCCCGTCCCCCCTCACTCCCTCCCGCCGAGCCGACGCCCTGCGCCTACTCGGCAGCCTGGAACAACTCCTGCGCGAACCCGCGTGAGGGACGGGGGAGGCGGCCTGATCACTGCTCCAGGGCCAGGTTCGGCCGGTGCCGCGGGGCTACGGACGGCGGCCGTCGCCCTCCTCACTACGGGCGGGACGGTGCGTCTCCGCCCCCACGCGTCCCAGGCCGTCCAGGATGGCCTGGGCACTACGGGGAGCGTCGACGACGTCCCAGCCGCCGGGCCGGTCCAGCTCATCGGCACGGGCGGCGGTGGCCGAGCAGCCGAGTGAACCTGCGGTGGCCAGGCGCTCCGGGTTGACGTCGAGGTGGAGGATCGCCCGCCGGTCGTCGTCGGGGCTGGCGGCTGACCGGTGCTCCAACAGGGCCTCTTCGAGGGGCTCGGCCCACTAGACGGACGTCCAGTCTTCTGTTTGTCGCCCGGGGTGAGGTAGTCCAGGCCGCGCCCGTGGGACGCCCGTGTCCGTCAGGCCCGGCTCTTCCGGGATTCGGTGACCAGTAGCCAGACGAGGTAGAGGCCGCCGATGGTGCCCGTCGCCGTACCCACGGGGAGGATGGCGGGGGAGAAGATCCGCTGTACCGCGAGGTCGCTGGCGGCCAGCAGCAGCGCGCCCATCAAGGCCGCCGGGACGAGTCCGGGGCTGGAGGAGCGGACCAGTCCGCGGGCGAGTTGGGGGGCTGCCAGCGCGACGAACCAGATCGGACCGGTCGCCGCGGTGGCGAACGCGGCCAGCGCCACGCTGACGACGAGCAGCACCAGCCGGCTGCGTCCCGCGTTCACCCCCAGCGCCCTAGCGGTGTCGTTCCCCATCTCCAGCAGCGACATCCTGCGGGCGTACCGGAAGGCGATGGGGAACAGGATCGCGATGGCGATCCCCGTCCCGTTCGCCTGGTCCCAACCGCGGCCGTTGAGGCTGCCGATGAGCCATGCCTGGGCCTCCAGGGCCTCCTGGAGGCTGGCCCGAGTGATCAGGTACTGGTTGACGGCCAGCAGCAGGGCGCTCACGCCGATCCCGACGACCACGAGCCGGAATCCCAGCAGCCCCCTGGAGAACACCAGCAGGTAGACCGCGGCGGCCGTCGCCAGCCCGCCGACCAGCGCCCCCAGCGCGATCTGGGTCATGCTCCCGTGCAGCACGATGATGGTGAGCAGTGCGCCGGTCGCAGCGCCGTTGGTGAACCCGATGATGTCCGGGCTGCCGAGCGGGTTGCCTGAGAGGCTCTGCAGGATGGCCCCGCTGACGGCCAGCGCCGCTCCGACGAAGAGGGCGGTCAACAGCCGCGGCAGACGGACGGTGTTGATGATGAAGTCGGCGCCGCCCGTGCCGTGGCCGGCCAGGGCGCGAAGGGTCTCCGGGACGGTCAGTTCGAAGTCCCCGGTGGTCAGAGTGACGGCCATGACCAGCACGAGCAGGCACAGGAGCGCGGCCGACACGGCGACCGCGCGGAGCTGGACCCGTACGGAGAGTCCGCCACCCGGGGTCCGCAGGACGAGGCCGCGGACCGGCCGGAGGCTTTGCTCCGCGTCGGCCGGGTCGCCGGGGGAGCCGAGGGTCTCCTCCGCGGAACTCACAGCATGACCAGCTTTCGGCGACGGCAGAGCGCGATGAACAGCGGGGCGCCCAGGAAGGCGGTGACGATACCGACCTGGACCTCGCCGGGGGCGCCGATGACGCGGCCCAGGACATCGGCGCCCAGCAGCAGGATGGGGGCGAGGAGAGTGGAGTAGGCCAGTACCCAGCGCTGGTCCGGGCCGACGACGAAGCGGGCCACGTGGGGCACCGCGAGGCCGACGAATCCGATGGGTCCCGCGGCCGCGGTGGCCGCGCCGCAGAGCAGCATCACGGCGACCGCAGCAAGCGCCTTGGTCCGGCCGACGCGCACACCGAGGGCCTTGCCCACCTGGTCACCCAGGGCCAGTGCGTTCAGCGGTCGGGCCAGGGAGAGGGTGATCAGCAGGCCCACGGCGACGAAGGGCAGGATCACGTACACCACCTCGATGTTCCGACCGGCGAGCGTCCCCACCGTCCAGAACCGGAAGGAGTCGAACGCCTCGGGATCGAGTAGGAGCACCGCGGAGTTCAAGGCGTAGAGCACGGCGGTGATCGCGGCCCCCGCGACGACCATCCGGTCCGGTGTCGCCGGTTTCCGCCCGGCTGAGCCGAGCAGGTAGACGGCCGCGGACGCCAGTGCCGCCCCGAGGAAGGCGAACCACACGTAACCGAGGGCCGAACCGACTCCGAGGAACGCGATGGCGACGACCACACCCGACGAAGCCCCCAGGCTCACGCCGAGCAGACCGGGGTCCGCGAGGGGATTGCGTGTCAGGGCCTGCATCAGCGCGCCTGAGAGCCCCAGCGCCACACCGACCAGGAGGCCCAATACGGTCCGGGGGATCCGGTAGTCGTGGATGATGACGGCGGCCTTCGAGCCGTCGTCGTGCCACAGAACACCCCATGTCGAGGTGAACGGAATCCCTCGCGTCCCCACCCACACGCTGAGCATGCAGACGGCGACCAGCAGGGCGAAAGCGACGAGCAGCCCAAGGCCGCGGAGCGAGGCCGCCGCGACCCGGTGCGATGGCGGCCGCGCCTCGCACGTCTCGCTCTCGGGTGCGGTCTTCGCGTCGACCGACAACCGGTCCCCCATCCGATGACACAGCGCGGTATCGCGGCGAGCATGTACTTAGGTGAGGCTAACCGAATGATTACGGAGAGTCAACATGGCGGAATGGGGTGCGACCTCCAGACGGTGCGCCGTCGGCCGGGTTCGGCCCGCCACGGCACCGCTCCGGGACGCACGAGGTGTCTGCTGCAGGGCCCGGAGGAGCCGGTGCAGGGGGCTTCCGGCTGCTCGCGCCCGACCACGCCTGGCGCGGCGCCTCGATGAGCGAACCCCGCTGGCCGTGGCACTAGGGTTGTCGGCGGCCCGGCGAGGGCCATGGTCCGGGATGAAACTTAGAGTAGCCTAACCTGACTGATTGATGGTCTCCGTGGGGGTGCCGAATGCTCGATGGAGGGCCGACGGGGGGCGACGTCCTGCGGGGGGCGATCAGCGGTCAGCGTCGCCGGGTCGGGGGAGCGGCGCTCCTCGGGATGGCCCACCAGGGGTGCGAGGCGATGGTTCCCGTCGTCATCGGCGTGGTCATCGACGAAGCCGTGGCGACCGGTTCCTCCAGCGCGCTGCTGCGCTGGACCCTGGTACTCGCCGCTCTCTTCTTTGTCCTGTCCACCTGCTACCGCACCGCGGCCAGGATCAGTGAGCGGGCCGGCGAGCAGGCCGCGCACCGGATCCGGCTGGACCTCGGCTCCAGGGTGCTCGACCCGCGCGGTGGAGCCGACGCGGGCCGCCTCCCCGGGGTGCTCACCACCATCGCCACCGGGGACGCCAAACGGGTGGGACAGGTACCGGCCGTGCTGCCCTTCGGCATGGCAGCGGTGGCCGGACTGGTCGTCAGCGCCGTGGTTCTCCTGCGGATCTCGGTACCGCTGGGCCTCCTCGTCCTCCTCGGCATCCCGCCCCTGCTCTGGCTGGGCCACCGGATCAGCCGCCCGCTGGAACGGCGGAGCGAGGTCGAACAGGAGCGCGCCGCACACGCCTCCGGGGTCGCCGCCGACCTGGTCGCCGGGCTCCGCGTGCTGAAGGGCATCGGAGCCGAACCGGCCGCCGTGTCCCGGTACCGGCAGACCAGCCAGGACTCGCTGGCCGCCGCACTGCGGGCCGCCCGGAGCCGGGCCTGGCACGACGGCGCGATCCAGGCGCTGACCGGTATCTTCATCGTCCTCATCGGCTTGGTCGGCGCCCACCTGGCGATGCGCGGCACGATCAGCGTCGGTGAACTCGTGGCGGCCGTCGGAATCGCGCAGTTCCTGCTCGGACCTTTCCAACTCCTCACCTTCTTCAGCGGCGAGTTCGCCCAGGGCCGCGCCTCGGCCGCGCGGATCGCCGAGGTGCTCGCCTCACCCCCCGCCGTGTCGGCCGGAGCGGCGGCACTGGCCGAACCGGTCGCCGGCGGTCTCCGGTTCCGGGGGGTCACCCACGGCGCGTTGCGCGGCGCGGACCTCGACATCGAACCCGGCAGCGTGGTCGGCATCGTGACCAGGGATCCGTCCGCCGCCACTGACCTGCTGCGCTGCCTGGGACGGGAGGTCGACCCCACCGAGGGGGTGATCGAACTCGACGGCGTACCGCTGGCCCGTCTCGATCCCAGCGAGGTCCGCCGCGCGATCCTCGTCGCGCACCACGACGCGGACCTGTTCGAGGACAGCCTGCTGACCAACGTACGGGCCCGGGTGCCGGCCGGAACGGACGGCGCGGCGGCGGACGTCGAACCGGCCCTGGCGGCCTCCGCGGCCGACGAGGTCGCCCGCAACCTCCCCGAGGGAGTGGACACCATGCTCACCGAGCGCGGCCGGTCGCTCTCCGGCGGGCAGCGTCAGCGGGTCGCGCTCGCCCGGGCGCTCGCCGCCGACCGGCCGGTGCTGGTCGTCCACGACCCGACCACGGCCGTCGACACGGTCACCGAGTCCCGTATCGCCGGCCGCCTCAGGGACCTCCGCCGCGGCCGCACCACGATCGTGGTGACCACCAGCCCCGCGCTGCTCGCCGTGACGGACCGGGTCGTGGTGCTGGACGGGGGCGCGGTGACCGCCGAAGGCAGCCATCCCGACCTCGTCGCCAGCGACGAGGCCTACCGCTCGGTGGTGCTGACATGACCGCTACGGACCCAGCCGACGCCGACGACGGAGAACGGACGATGAGCGGAACCCGCCCCCCGGAGCGCGCCCTCCTGCCGATCGCCACCGCTGCCCAGTCGCTCGCCGTCCTGCGCACCCTCCTCCGCCGCCACCGGATGCTGACGGTGTCCGCGGTGACCGTACTCGTCGTCGGAACGGGCATCGGCCTGCTGACCGCCCCGCTGCTCGGCCACATCGTCGACCTGGTCGTCCAACAGCGCGGCCCCGCGGCGCTGACGCTGCCGATCGTCCTCCTGCTCGCGGTGGCCGTGGCACGCGGTATCGCCATCGCGGTCGGGACCTCGCTCGTCGCTCGGCTCGGTGAGGGCATCCTGGCGAGCGTCCGCGAGCGGTTCATCGAGCGCGCCCTGCGGCTGCCGCTGGAACGTGTGGAGGAGGCCGGCTCCGGCGATCTGACCTCCCGGGTCACCGGCGATGTGACCGTGATCACCAAGGGGGTCCGTGAGGCGCTGCCGGAGTTCAGCCGCGCCCTGCTCACCATCGTGCTGACGCTGGTCGGGCTCGCCGTGCTGGACTGGCGCTTCCTCCTCGCCGTCCTGCTCGCCGTGCCGATCCACGTCTTCACCGTGCGGTGGTTCATCCCCCGCGCCACCCCCGTCTACGCGGAGCACCGGGTGGCGACCGGCTCGCTGCAGCACCAACTCCTCGACAGCATCGGCGGGGTCCGCACCGTACGCGCCTTCCGGCTGAACGGCCGCCACGCCGAACTGCTGGAAAACCGCTCCCAGCAGTCCGTGGACATCGCGCTGCGCGCCATCCACCTGGTGACGGGCTTCTTCTCCCGGCTCAACCTCGCCGAGTTCGTCGGGCTGGCCTCCGTCCTGGCCACCGGGTTCCTGCTGGTCGACAACGGCTCCGTGACCATCGGCACGGCGACCGCGGCCGCGCTCTACTTCCACAGCCTCTTCAACCCCATCAACGCCGCGCTGTTCCTCATCGACGACGCGCAGTCCGCCGGCGCTAGCCTGGCCCGTCTCGTCGGGGTGTCGAACCTGCCGCCCGAGCGGGAAGGCGAGCGGTCGGCCGCGCCGGTGGACGGTTCCGTCGAGGTGACCGGGCTCAGCCACGAGTACGTCACCGGGCATCCGGTACTGCGCAAGGTCGACCTGACGGTGCGGAGCGGTGAACGCGTCGCACTGGTGGGTGCGAGCGGAGCCGGGAAGACCACTCTGGCGAAGCTGATCGCCGGCATCCACCGCCCGTCCGACGGCTCGATCGCCCTCGGTGGCGTCGACACCGGGGAACTGGGCCCCGCCGGCGTCCGGCGGACGGTGACACTGATCAGCCAGGAGGTCCACGTGTTCGCCGGGCCGCTCGCCGACGACCTGCGCCTGGCCCGGCCGGAGGCCAGCGACGAGGAACTGCGCGTCGCACTCGACCGGGTGGACGCCCTCAGCTGGGTCGAGGCGCTGCCCCAGGGCATCGACACGGTGGTCGGCGAGGGCGGCCACCGGCTCACGGTGACGCAGGCCCAGCACCTGGCTCTGGCCCGACTCGTGCTCGCCGACGCGCCGATCGCGATCCTGGACGAAGCCACCGCGGACGCCGGCAGTGCGGGCGCCCGGGTCCTGGAGACGGCCGCCCTCCGGGCACTCGAAGGGCGCACCGGCCTGATGGTGGCGCACCGGCTGCCGCAGGCCGCGACCGCCGACCGGATCGTCGTCCTCGACGAGGGCCGGATCGTCGAGACGGGAACCCACACCGATCTGGTGGCCGCGGGCGGACGCTATGCGGCCCTGTGGGCCGCGTGGTCGGACAGCCGCCGCCAGCCTGGGGGATCCGAGACGGGACGGGCCGAGCCGCATGGGGCGCCGCAGAAGGTCGCCACCGGCTGACGGGGACCCAGGCGCCGTGGCTTGCTCCCGGGCGCTCCTTCCCGAGAGCCGGCGCGACGCCCGAGCCGCGGGTGCGCGGGGAACCCTGCGGGACGTCGGGCCGCGCCGGGCGGCCGGGCCCTTCCGCGGGGAGTGTCCGTGCCCGGTCATGCGCGCCCGCGGCCGCTCCCAGGGCCCGTCCGGTCGGCTCGGACACGGACTGCTCGTCTCCTCGCCGACCAGCGTGCGGCAGTGACCCCGAGAACCCTTGAACGAGTCGCTCCTTATGCCTCCCCAGCCCCTGCGGACGGTGCGGTGAACAGTTCCGAGAGCGGCCGGTCCGAGTCGGCCGCCGCGCGCCGCAGCAGCGTCCGGAGGTCGTCGGCGAGTCGCTCCGCCCGCGCTCGCCCGAACAACTCGGTGGCGTAGACCAACGCGCAGTGCACCGGCCCGTCGCCGCGTGGCTCATGGAAGCTGAGCGTCAGCTCCGCCCTGGTCGAGCCGGTCGGTACCGCCTCCAGCGAGCCCGCTCCGCCTTCGAGTTCCGCGAGTTCCGCCTGCTCATGGTGGACCACCATGACCTGCGGTCCCGCGGGCGACAGGCCGGCCGCCCGGACCACCTCGTCGAACGGCACGTCCTGTCGGTCGAGGGCGCTGAGGGTCGTCTCCCGCACCCGGGTCAGCAGCTCCGCGAAGGTCGGGTCGCCCGCGGTGTCGGTGCGCAGCACGAGGGTGTTGAAGAAGCAGCCGACCAGATCGGCCAGCTGGTCGTCCGTACGGCCGGCGACGATGGTGCCGATCGGCAGGTCGGTGCCCGCGCCGTACCCGGTGAGCAGGGCCGACAGCGCCGAGTGCAGCACCATGAACATGCTCGTGCCGGTCGCCCTCGCGAGCCGGTCCACCTCGGCGTGGAGCTGCTCGTCGAGGACGAACCCGACCTGGTCGCCGCCGTATCCGGTCCGACCGGGGGCGGCGGTCCGCGAGCGGTCCGCCGGTAGCGCCAGTGCGCCCGGCAGGTCCTTGAGGGTGCGTCGCCAGTATGCGAGCTGCCGCCCGCCGGGGGTTTCGGCGTCCGAGAGGTCGCCGAGCGCCTCGAGCGCCCACCGGGTGTAGTCCGGGTACGTCACCGGCAGGGGCTCCCAGACCGGCGCGCGGCCGTGCCTGCGCTCCTCGTAGGCCCTGGTGAGGTCGCGGAAGAGGGGCACCACCGACCATTCGTCGACGGCCAGGTAGTGCATGGTGAGCAGCGCCGCCTGGGTGCCGCCCGGGCTGGTGAGCAGCCGTGCTCGCAGCGGCGCCTCCACGGCCGGGTCGGGGGCCTCGGCGGCGAGTTCGGTGAGCCGGACGTCCAGGTCGGGGCACTCCTCCCGCTCCAGGACCACAGGCTCCGCGGCCCGCTGGTACACGGCTCCGTTCTGCTCGGTGAAGGCGGTCCGCAGCGGCTCGTGCCGTACCACCACGTCACCGAGGGCGGCAGCGAGCGCGTCGGGGTCCAGACCGCCGGGCGCGCGCAGCGCGAGCGCGTGGTCGAAGGCGGCGTGCCGTCGGTAGGCCGACCACTGCCACCGCTGCACGGGGGCGAGGGGCAGCGGAGCGTCCTCCGTGCGCCCGGCCGGCCGCAGCGGCGGCCTGGCGGCGGACGCGCCGTCGAGCTTGGCGGCGAGGCCGGCGACGGTCAGCGCGTCGAAGACGTCGCGGATGCGCAGCTCGACGCCGAACTCGGAGCGGATCCGGCCGAGCAGTCGCATCGAAGCCATGGAGTGGCCGCCGAGTGCGAAGAAGCTGTCGTGCACACCGACCTTGTCCAGCTTGAGGACCTCCCCGAACAACCCGGCCAGACGGGCCTGCGTCTCGGTGGCCGGATGGGCGTCACCGGCCATCGCGGACCAGTCGGGCGCGGGCAGCGCCTTCAGGTCCAACTTGCCGTTGGGGGTCAGTGGCAGCCGCCCGTCGAGCGGCACCACCAGGGCGGGCACCATGTACTCGGGCAGCAGCTCGGACAGGTGCGACCGGATCTCCCGGGGGTCGGCCTCACCGCGCGCGGGGACGACGTAGCCGACCAGTCGGACGATGTCGCCGTCGCGGTCGGGCACGACGGTGGCCTGGCCGACGGCGGGATGGGCGGTGAGCGCGGCCTCGATCTCCCCGAGTTCGATGCGGAAACCCCGGACCTTGACCTGGTTGTCGACCCGGCCGAGGAAGTCCAGGTTGCCGTCCCGGCGCCAGCGGGCGCGGTCTCCGGTGCGGTACATCCGGCTGCCGGGCGGGCCGTACGGGTCGGCGACGAACCGTTCGGAGGTGAGGCCGGACCGGCCGAGGTAGCCGCGGGCCAGTCCCCGGCCGGAGACGTACAGTTCGCCGACCACACCCGGCGGGACCGGGGCGAGGCGGTCGTCCAGCACGTAGCAGACCGTGTTCGGGTCCGGGACGCCGATCGGCACCGGGCCGACCGGTCGGCCGGCCGTCCCCCGGGACGACCACAGCGTGGAGTTGACGGTGGCCTCGGTCAGTCCGTAGGCGCAGATCAGGTGGGCGGTCGCGCCGAACCGCTCGAAGAGGTCCGGAGGCACGGTCTCGGTACCGACCAGGACGGTCGACCGGTCGGGCAGTTCGCACCCCGGGGGCAGGGCCGAGACCAGCGACGGGGGCAGGACCATATGGCTGATCCCGTGGTGGGCCAGGAAGTCGGTGAGCGCCGGTCCGGCGACACGCGCCTCGTCGGAGACGAGGACGAGCCGACCGCCGTGGCACAGCGCCATGGAGAGTTCGAAGGTGAAGACGTCGAAGCCGATCGAAGCGAACTGCAGCACCCGGCTGTCGCTCCGCAGTCCCATCCGGTCGACCGCCGTGGCGACCAGGCTGGAGATGCCCTCGTGCGGGACGACGACGCCCTTCGGCCGGCCGGTGGAGCCCGAGGTGTAGATGACGTAGGCGGCCTGGTCCAGGGCGGCCGGTGGGTCGCAGGGCGCCGAGTCGGGCAGCGCGGCCAGTTCGGAGACGGTCTCCGGGGCGTCGAGGAGGACCACCGGCACACCGGCCGCGTCGGGGATCTTCCCGGCCACCGGCTCGGTTCCGACCACCACCACCGCCCGGGAGTCCTCGATCATGTAGCTGAGCCGGTCGGCGGGGTGGACCAGGTCGAGCGGGAGGAAGGCGGCCCCTAGCTTCAGCGCGGCCAGCACCGTGGCGACCATGTCGATGGAGCGGGGCACGGCCACCCCGACCACGCTCTCGGTACCGACCCCCCGCGCGGCCAGCAGCCTGGCGATCCGGTTGGACCGGGTGTCCAACTGTCCGTAGGTGACCGAGAGTTCCCCCGCCACGATGGCGACCGCGTCGGGCTGGGCGGCTACGAGGCGGCCGAACAGCTCGGGCAGCGTGCCTTCCTCGACCTCGCGGGCGGTGGCGTTGAACGTCTCCAGTACCAGGCGCCGCTCGTCGGGGGCGAGCAGCTCCACGGCGGAGACCGGCTGCTCGGGTGTGGTGGCGACGCTCCGGACGAGGGCCGCCAGCCGCTCGCCGAGCCGCGCGGCGGTCTGCTGGTCGAACAGCTCGGTGGCGAACTCCAGACGGCATCCCAGGGAGCCGGCCTCGCTGTCGGCCGACGTCCGCTCGGTGAAGCTGAAGACGAGGTCGAACTTGGCCGAGCTGATCGGGGACGGCACCCACTCCAGCCCCAGGCCGGCCAGGTCCGGTCCGCTCTCCGTCCGGTGGTGGTAGCCGACCATCACCTGGAACAGCGGGTTGCGGGCGAGCGAGCGGGCCGGGTTCAGCCGCTCCACGACCGACTCGAACGGCACGTCGGCGTGCGAGAACGCGGCCAGGTCGGTGTCGCGGACGCGGGCCAGCAGTTCCCTGAAGGTCGGATCACCGCTGACGTCGGTCCGCAGCACGAGCGTGTTGACGAAGAACCCGACCAGGTCGTCGAGGGCTTCGTCGCCACGACCGGCGATGGGCGAGCCGAGCGGAATGTCCGTACCGGCACCCATGCGGTGGAGCAGAGCGGCCACGGCGGCGTGCACCACCATGAACATGCTGGCGCCGCTCTCCTTGGCCAGCCGCTTCAGTCCCCGATAGGCCACCGGGTCGAAGTCGATGTCGAGTTCCGCGCCGGTGAAGGCCGGCCGGGCCGGGCGGGGCCGGTCGGTCGGCAGGTCCAGCTCCTCCGGCGCGCCGCTCAGCGTCCGCTGCCAGAAGTCCAGTTGGCGGGCGGCGAGACTCCGCGGGTCGGCCGGGTCACCGAGGAGCCGCTGCTGCCACAGCGCGTAGTCGGCGTACTGGACCGGCAGCGGTGCCCACTCCGGTGCCCCACCGGAACGGCGGGCGGTGTAGGCGGAGGCCAGGTCGCGCAGGAACGGCCGGTCCGACCACTCGTCGGTGGTGATGTGGTGCAACAGGATCACCACGAGGTGTTCGTCCGGGGTGAGTTCGACGACGGTCGCGCGGAGCGGCAACTCGGTGGCGAGGTCGAACGTCCGGTTGACGGCCGAATCGATGATGCCGGCCACCGCGCCCTCGTCGGCCCGGAGGAACTCGACCACCGGGCGGGCCAGCTCGGCAGGGAGGACCCGCTGGACGACCCGGCCGTCCCGCTCGGGGAAGACGGTGCGCAGCGCCTCGTGGCGCGCTGTCACATCGGTGAGCGCGGCACGCCACGCCTCCCCGTCGAACGCTCCGTGCACCCGCATCACCAGCGGGAAGTTGTACGCGGCGGAAGTGCGTTCCATCTGCTGGATGACCCACAGCCGCTGCTGGGCGTGGGACAGCGGCAGCTCGGCGGGGCGCTCGGCGGCCGTCAGCGCGGGGCGGGCGGCGCCGCCGGACCGGGCCGCGCGGTCCAGCAGTTCCGCGACGGTCGGCGCTTCGAACAGGTCGCGGATCGCCAGCTCCGCCTGGAGCGCGGTGCGTGCCCGGCTGACCAGCCGGGTGGCCAGCAGCGAGTGCCCTCCGAGGTCGAAGAAGTCGCTGTCGACACCGATCTCGCCCTCGGCCAGGCCCAGCACCTCGGCGAAGAGGCCGCGGAGGGCTTCCTCCTGCGGTGTCCGGGGCGCGCGGAGGCTGCCGGTCCCCGTGAAGTGCGGGGCCGGGAGGGCCTTGACGTCCAGTTTGCCGTTGACCGTCAGCGGCAGCGTCTCCACCGGCACCAGGGCGGCCGGCACCATGTAGTCGGGCAGGTCCGCCTTCAGGTGCGTGCGCAGCCGCTGGAGCAGTGCCTCGCCGGGCTCCGCCCCCTCGTCCGGTACGACATAGCCGACCAGGCGCTTCGTCTCCGGGCCCTCAACGACGACGACCGCGGCGTGCGCGACCTCTGGGTGGGCGGCCAGCGCCGTGGATATCTCGCCCAGTTCGACGCGGTACCCGCGGATCTTGACCTGGTCGTCGGTACGGCCGAGGAAGTCGATCAGGCCGTCCGGGCGCCGGCGGACGAGGTCGCCGGTGCGGTACATCCGCTCGCCGGGAGCGGCGAACGGGTCGGCGACGAACCGCTCCGCCGTCAGACCGGGCCGCTCGTGGTAGCCGCGGGCCAGCCCGGTCCCGGCGATGTACAGCTCACCCGGGCAGCCCGGGGGGACCGAGCGCAGCATCGCGTCCAGGACGTACGCCCGGGTGTTGCGGATCGGCAGGCCGACCGTGGGGGTCGGGCTGTCCGCGGTGGACCCGCCGAGCGTGTTGATCGTGTACTCGGTCGGTCCGTACAGGTTGTAGCCGTAGGTGCCCTCGGTGTGCCGCAGCCGCGACCACACCGCGTCGGACACGGCCTCCCCGCCGAGCAGGACGAGGGCGGGTCGGTGCCCGTCCGCTGCCCCGCCCTGGTCGAGCAGGCCCTCCTCGATCAGCAACTGGGCGTACGTCGGCGTCACGTTGACCACGTCGACGCGATGCCGGTCGCAGTAGGCCACCAGGGCCCCGGCGTCACGGCGCAGCTCCTCGTCGCAGACGTGGACCTCGTGCCCCTCGACGAGCCAGAGCAACTCCTCCCAGGACATGTCGAAAGCGAAGGAGACGGTGTGCGCGATGCGGAGCCTGCGGCCACCGGCTGACGCGATCGCCGGGTCGAAGATCTCCCTCTGGTGGTTGAGCTGCATGTTCGTCAGCCCGCGGTACGGGGTGACGACGCCCTTCGGCCTGCCGGTGGAGCCGGAGGTGTAGATGACGTAGGCCGGGTGCTCCAGCCGGTTCGCCGAACCGTGCGCGAAGGCGGGGCGCTCGGCGTCGGTGACCTCCCCCGCGGGGAGACCGGCGAGTTCGGCGGCGACGGCCGGATCGTCCAGCAGTACCTCGGGCGCCGGGGCGCCGGCCCCGCCGTGCAGCGTCGGGGCGACGGCCGCCGTCGACAGCAGGCACAGTGGCCCGGTGTCCTCGATCATCAGACGCAGCCGGTCGGCCGGGTGGTCGAGGTCCAGCGGCAGATAGGCGGCGCCGGTGCGCAGCACCGCGAAGAGCGCCACGACCGTCTCGATCGACCGCGGCAGCGCCAGGGCCACGACCTTCTCCGGCCCCGCACCGCGTGCCAGCAGCAGCCGGGCCAGCCGGTTGATCTCCGAGTCCAGCTGCGCGTAGGTCAGGGTGCGTTCCCCGAAGACCAGCGCGGCCGCGTCCGGGGTACGGGCCGTCTGCCGGGCCAGCAGGTCGGCGACGGTCTCCTCGCCCTCCGGGCGGCGGGTGTCAGCCCACTCGGCGGTCAGCGCGGCACGTTCCGCGGGCAGCAGCAGGTCGACACCGCCGGTCGGGGCGGCGGTCTCGGCCCCGCAGGCGCTCTCCACCGGGACGGAGAGCGCGTCCGCGAGCCGTGCGAGCACGGTCGTGAAGCGGGTGAGGATCGTGGTCGCGTCCTCGGCGTCGAACAGGTCGGGGCGGGCCGCCAGAGTCACCCGCAGCCGTGTCTCGGGGGTGACGATCAGGGTGAGGGGGAAGTGGGTGCCGTCCACGTTCGACACCTCGACGATGCCGTGCCGCCGTCGGAGCGCGGCTGCCCGGTCCTCGCCGTCGGCCGAGCGGAGGACGAACAGGGTGTCGAACAGCCTGCGGTGGCCGGTCTCCTGGTGCAGCGCCCCCAGGCCCACGTGTTCGTACGGAAGGACGGCCGCGCGCTCGGACTGCATCCGGCGCAGCAGGTCGAGCAGGGACTCGCCCGGCTCGAAGGCGATCCGGACGGGCACGGTGTTGAGGAACATGCCGATGATTCCGGCGACGCCCGGGATCTCCGAGGGCCGTCCGGCCACCGCCGCGCCGAAGGCGACGTCGCCGCGGCCCACCATCGCTGAGAGCACCATGCCCCAGGCGGCGTTGAGCACGGTGTTGAGGGTGAGCCCGTGGCGGCGGGTGAGCGTGCGCAACCGGTCGCTGGCCTCCTGCGACAGCACCGCCCGGAAGTCCACCGGCACCACCGGGTCGCCGTCCCGGCCGGCGGGTGCGACCAGGGTCGGTTCGTCGAAGCCGGAGAGCGCCGTGCCCCAGGCGCTGAGCGCCGCTCCTGTGTCCTGCTCGTCCAGCCAGACCAGGTAGTCGCGGTAGGAGCCGGCGGGCGGGAGCCCGGTGTCGTCACCGGCCTGCTCGTAGAGCGTGAACAGCTCCTCCAGGAAGAGCCAGGCGGACCAGCCGTCCCACAGGATGAGGTGGTGGGTGACGACGAGCCGGTCCCTGCCGCCCGGGAGCCGGATGAGCAGCAGCCGGCAGAGCGGCGGCGCGGAGAGATCGAAGCGCTGCCGGCGGTCGGCCGCCAGCAGCTCGTCGACCCGGACCTGCCGGTCCTCGGCGGGCACCGTGGAGAGATCGACCTCCACGAGCGGGATCTCGGCGCCCTCCACGATGAACTGCACCGGGCCCGGCAGTGCGTCGCTGGTGAACCCGGCCCGCAGACCCGTGTTCCGGTCCAGCAGGGTGCGGGCGGCCGCCCGCAGACGGCCGGCGTCGACGCGGTGGTCGAAGTCCAGGGTCTCCTGGGAGAGGTAGACGTCCAGCGCCCCCACGTCGTAGCTGGCGTGGAAGTACATGCCCTCCTGCAGCGGGGAGAGCGGCCAGATGTCGGCGACCGGCAGTCCGGCCACGGCCCCGACGCGGGCGGTCTCCTCGGGCGAGAGCACCAGCCCGCCCAGCGGTTCGGGTTCCGGTTCGGGCGGATCCTCGGGCGCGCCGGAGGCGGCGGCCAACCGGTCGAGCAGCGTCCGCAGCGCGGGGTCGACCGGAACGTCCGACTGCCGGGCCAGCATCGCCTGGAGCGCGGCGGCGGCCTGACCGGCCTCCGCGGCGGCCACCGTGACCACAGGTCGGTCGGCGGGTGCCTCTGGGCCGCTCTCCGCCTCGGAGGCGGGCACGGGGGGCGGGGCGCTCCCGGCTGCGGCGGCGAGAGCAGCCGGGGTGCGGCCTTCGAAGACCTCGCGGGTGCTGATCGTCAGTCCTCTCTCCCGGGCCCGGGTGGCGACGGTGATGGAGGTGAGGCTGTCACCGCCCAGTACGAAGAAGTCGTCGTCCGCACCGACCCCGGACACCCCGAGGACGGCGGCGAAGATCTCGCAGAAGGCGCGCTCCCGCTCATCGCGCGGCTCGCGTCCGCCGGCCGGGCCGGCGGCGACCGGCGCGGGCAGCGCGGCCTGGTCGAGCTTGCCGTTGGGAGTCAGCGGCAGCTCGTCGAGGACCAGGAGGACGCCGGGCACCATCGTCGCGGGAAGCGCCTCGGCGAGGGCCGAGCGCAGGGCGTCGGCGTCCAGGGCCGCCGCACCGGGGGCGGAGCCACCCGGTGCGGGCACGACGTAGCCGGCGAGGACGTCGTCACGGACGATCACGGCCGCGCCCCCGACGCCCGGCTGGGCCGACAACACGGCTTCGATCTCACCGAGTTCGACGCGGTTGCCCCGCAGCTTGACCTGGCGGTCGGTGCGCCCGAGGTACTCCAGTGCGCCGTCCGCGCGGCGCCGCACCAGGTCCCCGGTGCGGTACATCCGCTCGCCCGGCGCTCCGTACGGATCTGCCACGAACCGTTCGGCGCTCAGGGCGGGCCGGTCGTGGTAGCCCCGGGCCAGTTGGACACCGGCGAGGTACAGCTCCCCGGGGACTCCGTCGGGGACCGGGCGCAGGAAGGCGTCCAGCACATGGAGCCGGGTGTTCCACACCGGTCGACCGATCGGCACCGAGAGTTCGGCGCCGCCCTCGTAGGGGAAGCAGGTCACATCCACCGCCGCCTCGGTGGGACCGTAGAGGTTGTGCAGCGGCACGGGGCCGCGCTCGGAGCGGGACGTCAGCTCCCACCAGCGCCGCGCGGTATCGCCGCTCAGAGCCTCCCCACTGGCGAAGACCCGCCGCAGGCCCGCCGCCCACTCCAGCTCCCCGCCCGCCGCCATGGCCTGGACGAACGCGTTCAGCATCGACGGCACGAAGTGCAGCGTCGTGACGCCAGCGGACCGGATCAGTTCGGCCAGATAGGCGGGGTCCCGGTGGCCGTCCGGTCGGGCGAGGACGACCGTGGCGCCCTCGACGAGCGGCCAGAAGAACTCCCACACCGAGACGTCGAAGCTCGACGGGGTCTTCTGCAGCACCCGGTCGTCGGCTTCCAGGCCGTACTCGCCCTGCATCCAGGCGAGCCGGTTGACGATCGCCCGGTGTGTGACCGCGACCCCCTTGGGGCGGCCGGTGGAACCGGAGGTGTAGATCAGGTACGCGGGATGGTCCGGGGTGGCCGGGACGTCCGCCACGTCCGCCTCCGCCACGCCTTCGCCGACGCCCTCGGATCCGACGAGGAGCCGCTCCAGCCCGCCGACCTCGGGCAGCCGTCCGGCGACCGCCGCGGTGGTGATGACGGTGCGCGCTCCGGAGTCGGCGAGCATGAACGCCGTCCGGTCGGCCGGGTAGTCCGGATCGACGGGGAGGTAGGCGGCGCCCGACTTGAGGACGGCCAGCAGTGCGACCACCAGCTCGGCCGAGCGCGGCACGGCGACCGCGACGAACCGCTCCGGGCCCGCGCCGCGGGCCCGCAGCCGTCGGGCGAGGAGTTCGGCGCGCCGGTCGAGCTCCGCGTAGGAGAGCGTGCCGTCCTCGAAAACCACCGCGGTGGCCCGCGGCGTCCGAGCCACCTGCTCGGCGAAGAGGGAGACCAGGGTGGTCTCCGGTACGGCGCGGGCGGTCGCGTTGTACTCGCCCAGCCGCTCGTGTTCCGGCGCGGTCAGCAGGTCGACCCGGGCGACGGGACGGTCGGGGTTGGCCACCAGCTTCCGCAGCAGGGACTCGAACCGGCTGGCGAGTGCCTTCACCGTCGGCCGGTCGAGCCGGGCGGCGTCGTGCTTGAACCGCAGCGCGAGCCGCTCGCCCGGACGGACGATCAGAGCCAGTGGATAGTGCACGGCGTCGAAGACCTCGACGCCGGTGATCCGCGGGGCGTCCGGCTCCGGCTCGGTGGCCGATCCGCCGCCCGCCGGGTAGTTCTCGAACACCAGCAGGGTGTCGAAGAGATCCCCGCCGCCCGCGACGCGCTGGATCTCGGCGAGCCCGAGGTGCTGGTGCCCGAGGAGAGCGGCGTGCTCGTCCTGCACCCGGAGCAGCAGCTCGGTGAGCGAGTCGTCAGGCCGCGGGGACACCCGAGCGGGAACGGTGTTGATGAACAGGCCCACCGCCGAGTCCAGGCCGTCGACCTCGGTGGTGCGTCCGGACACCGTGGTGCCGAACACCGCGTCCGGGCTGTCCGTCAGCCCGCCCAGCAGCAGACCCCAGAGGCCGTGCAGGACGGTGCTGAGGGTGAGGCCCCGGCTACGGGCGTAGGCCGCCAGGTCCGCGGTGAGCCCCTGGGGGAGGCGGAGGTCGTGGTCCTCCGGGCGGGCCGGTGACGTGCCCTCGCCCGCGGTGTCCGGTGCCAGCAGCCGGGTGGGTCCGGTGAGGCCGGACAGCGCCGTGCGCCATGCCTCGCGTGCCGCCGCGCGGTCGCGGGCGGCCAGCCAGGCGAGGTATCCGCGGGGATCTGCCGCGGGCGGCAGCTCCGCGCCTCGGTAGGCGCTCCGCAGTTCGCGTAGCAGGACCGCCACGGACCAGCCGTCGGCGATGATGTGGTGCAGCGTCAGCAGCAGGCGGCGGCGCTCCCCGTCCCGGATCAGGGTGGCCCGGATCAGCGGTGGCCGTGCGAGGTCGAAGGGCTCGGCCCGGTCGGCCCGGAGCAGCTCGGCCAGTCCGGTCCCGGAGACGTCGGCCTCCCGCCACGGCAGCGCGAGGTCATCGTGCAACCGCTGGACGACCTCTCCACCGGGGAGCTGGCGGAACGACGCGCGCAGCAGCGGATGCCGGTCGAGGAGCGTCTGGAGGGCTCCCCGCAGCCGGTCGGCGTCGACCGGACCGGCGAGTTCGAGGACCTCCTGGACCACGTAGAGGTCGGCGGTCCGCCCGTCGAACTGCGCGTGGAAGAAGAAGCCCTCCTGCAGCGGCGACACCGGTAGCGCGCTGCCGTCCAAGTCGCCGGGGCCGAAAGCGCCGGGGTCTGGAGCGCTGGTGTCCAAGGCTCCAAGGTGGGAAGGCGTCCCGCCCGGGGCCGCCGGGCTCCCTCCGGTGGTCACCGCGCCCGCCGCCGCGGCGAGCGCGGCGACCGTGCGGTGCCGGAAGACATCGCGGGGGGTGAGCGCGAGGCCGACCGCGCGGGCCCGGTTCACCAACTGGATGGCGACGATGCTGTCGCCGCCGAGTTCGAAGAAGCTGTCGTGGACGCCCACCGCCGGCAGGCCGAGGACCTCGCCGAACAGCTCGGCGAGGGCGGACTCCTCCGGGGTCGAGGGTGGGGCGTCAGCGGCCGTCGCCGTCCACTCGGGCTCCGGCAGCGCCCGTGCGTCGAGTTTGCCGTTCGGCGTCAGCGGAAGGGGGCCGTCCAGGAGGACGACGGCCGAGGGCGCCATGTAGTCGGGCAACGCCCCGGCCACCCGGGCGCGGGCCGCCGCCACGGCGACGTCGGGGTCGGTGACGTCGTCGCTGACCAGGTAGGCGACGAGACGCCTGACTCCGCGGTGGTCCTCCCGCACCAGTACGGCGGCTTGGGCGACGCCCGGGCAGGCCATGAACGCGCTCTCGACCTCACCCGGTTCGATCCGGTGGCCGCGGATCTTGAGCTGCCCGTCCGCGCGACCGAGGAACTCCAGGTTGCCGTCGGCGCGCCAGCGGACCCGGTCCCCGGTGCGGTACATCCGTGAGCCCGGCGCGTCGAACGGGTCGGCCACGAACCGCTCCGCCGTCAGCCCCGGCCGGCCGAGGTAGCCGCGGGCCAGGCCGCGCCCGGCGACGTACAGTTCGCCCTCGACGCCGACGCCCACCGGACTCAGCGCCGCGTCGAGCACGTAGCAGCGGGTGTTGGGGTCGGGACGGCCGATGGGCACCGGCCCCCGCCAGGCCGCGTCCGCGGGCCACAGCGTCGAGTTGACCGTCGCCTCGGTCAGACCGTAGGCGACCACGACCCGCAGCCGCCCGGCCCAACGGGCGATCAGTTCGTTCGGCACGGCCTCGGTGCCCACCACCAGCACCGCGCCGTCGGGCAGCTCGCACTCCTGCGGCAGCGCCGCCACCAGGGAGGGCGGAAGGATCATATGGGTGGCCAGGTGCTTCCCGATGTACTCCGTCAACGCGGGTCCGGCCACCCGGCGCTCGGCGGGGACCACGATGACCCGGCCGCCGACGCAGAGCGACATGACAAGATCCCAGACCGCCACGTCGAAGCCGACCGAGGCGAACTGCACGACCCGGCTGTCGGCGTCGATGCCGATCCGGTCGGTGGCCGTGGCGATCAGACTGCCCACGCCGTCGTGGGTGACGACCACGCCCTTGGGCCGGCCCGTGGAACCGGAGGTGTAGATGACGTAGGCAGCCTGGTCCAGGACGACGGGGGTTCCCGGGTCCGAGGCCTCGGCCGCTTCGAGTTCGGCGATCGTCGACGCCTCGTCGAGCAGGAGTCGCGTGACCGCCTCCGCTGGCGGTAGCTCGCCGGCGAGTTCGCGCGTCGTGACGACGGTCCGCGCCCCGGCGTCGGAGAGCATGTAGGCGATGCGTTCGCCCGGGTGGTCCGCGTCCAGTGGCAGATAGGCCGCCCCGGCCTTCACCACCGCGAGCAGCGACAACACCAGCTCGACCGAGCGCGGCACGGCGACGGCGACCACGTCCTCCGGGCGCACGCCCCGGGCGATCAGGAGGTTCGCCAGCCGGTTGGCGGCGGCGTTCAACTCCGCGTACGACAGCTCCCGGTCCTCGCAGACGAGCGCCACGGCGTCCGGCGAGCGGCGCACCTGCCGCTCGAACGCGGCGGGCCAGGAGAGTTCGGGCGCTTCCCGGGGCGAGGAGCCGAACTCCTCCAGCAGCCGGGCACGCTCCGCACCGGTCACCAACCCCAGGTGGGCGAGGGGGCGGTCCATGTCCGCCGCCATCGCGTCCAGGAGCAGGAGGAGACGGTGCTCGTGGTCGGCCAGGGCCCGCGGATCGCAGACCTCGGCGTCCGCGGCGAAGTCGATCCGGAGGCGGTCGCCGGTGGCGGACTCGCTGAGGCCGACGGCCAGATCGCTGACCGGCCCGAGCCACACCGGGTGGATCGCGGCTTCCTCGTCGCCGAAACGCAGGCCCGGGTCCCGGGGCAGGATGTTGACCGTGGGGCCCACCAGCTCCCGCACCCCCTCGACCAGGCCCAGGTCCCGGGCCAAATCCTCGGCGCGGTAGCGCCCATGGGCGACGACCCGCTCGATCTCCCGGTGCACCGCCTCTACGAGATCGGCCGGCGTCATGTCCCCCCGGACGCTGACGCGCAGCGGAAGCACGTTGGAGGCCATGCCGGGAACCTCCTTCGACGCGGCGTCGGAGCGCCCGGTGACCGGCAGGCCGAGCACGAGGTCCTGCTCACCGGTGACCCGGTGGAGATAGCCGGCGACGGCCGCGACCATCAGCCGGGAGAGTCGGACGCCGGCGCCGCGCGCCGCCTCGCGGAGTCGGCCGGTCCGCTCCGGCGACAGTTCCGCCGTTCGCCGCACCCGCCGGGTCATGGGCGCCGGGGAGCGCTCCACCAGGCGGACCGGTTCCGGGCGGTCGGAAAGCCTGTCCAGCCAGAATTCGCGGTCGCTCCGGAAGTTCTCGGACGCGCGGTAGGCGAGGTCGGCGTCGACCAGGCGGCGCAGCGCCCAGTCGGGTGCCTGCGGGGTTTCGCCGGCCGTTTCGCCGGCCGTGTAGAGGTGGCCGGCCCGGCGGGAGAGGAGTACGACGCCCATGGCGTCCAGAACGATGTGGTGGTAACGCTGGTACCACAGAACCCGCCGGTCACCGAGGCGGAGCAGGGCCTGGGCGAACAGCGGGCCGCCGGCCAGCTCAACGCTCCGGCCGCGGTCGGCCTCCATCCACTCCGCGGCCGCCGCGTCCGGATCCGGGGCCTGGCGCAGATCGACCACCGGGACCTCGACGGACGACGGGGCGGGCGTCTGGCGCGCTCCTCCGCCCTCGGGGGCGACGCGCACATGCAGGCACTCGGCCTCCTCGACCGCCTGCCGCACCGCGGCGGCGAGGCGGTCGAGGTCGGTGTCGCCCCGCAGTTCCAGGAAGAACGCGATGTTGTAGGCCGAGCTGTCGGGCTCGATCTGCTGGGCCAGCCAGATGCCGGTTTGAGCACCGGTCACGGGCATTCCGTTCGCGGGTGTCCGGTCGGACTCGGCATCGAACATGGTCGGATCGCCTTTCCTGGTCACGCGCCGCGGGGTCGGCGGCGCAGCGGTTACTTGATGGCCGTCAGGAGTGGCTCGATCTCGTCGAGCGCGTAGGGGATCGACAGGACCGTGTTGAAGGAGAAGGCCGCGCCGACGTCCGGGTCCTGGTAGGGCACGAAGAGGTCGCGCTTGTCCTGGGAGACCTTCAGCTTCTTGTAGAAGGGCTCCGCCTTGATCCGCTCGTCGGACTCGCTGCTGGAGGTGACCCAGACGAGCCGGTCGACGTCGAGGACGTCCAGCTTCTCGGCGCTCAGCTCGGCGACGTTCCAGCCCGGCTGGGCCAGCTTGTCGATCTCGGGTTTCAGCTGGAAACCGAGTTCTTCGAAGAAGATCGACTTCGGGTCGCTCCTGGTGAACGCCGAGTACTTGCCGGCCTCGAAGCTGTCGGCCACCACCAGGGTGAGGTCGGCGAACTCCGGGTGCTTCCCGCGGACGGCCTTGAAGCGCTCGTCGATGTCGGCGATCTTCTTCTTGGCCGCACCCTCCTTGCCGAGAGCCTTGCCGATCTGCTCCGTCATGACCTGCCACGGGGCCCCGTAGTCCGGGTGGCCCTTGGGCTGGGCGACGACCTTCGCGATCTTGGAGAGCGTCTCGTACTGCTCCTTCTTCATGCCCGAGTACTGAGCGATGATCAGGTCTGGTTCCAGGGCCGCGATCTTCTCCACGTTGTACTCGTCGCGCTCACCGACGATCTGCGGCTTCGCGGAACCCCACAGCTCCTTGGTCCACGGCCATTTGCCGTACGGCTCCTCCTTGAACCAGTCGACGGCGCCGATCGGCTTGACACCGAGCGCGAGCGCCGCGTCCTGGTCGGACAGACCGAGGGTGACGACCCGATTCGGCTCCGCCTCGATCGTCGTGGAGCCGTACTTGTGCTCGACCGTCACCGGGAAGGCGGTGGAGGCGGCGCCTCCCTTCCCGGGCGCATCGGACCCGGCCTTGTCGCCCTCCCCGCCACAGGCGGCGAGCAGCAGCGCGGCGACTGCGGCGACGGCCACCCGGGGGAGGTGTCTGGCCATCCGGGCCAGTCCGGGGCGTGTTCTGGTGGACAACGGCTTTCCTTTCGCCGGGCTTCACTGTGCGGGCCGCCCGCCGGCCGGGAGACCGCGACCGGGCGGGAGCGACAGGGGGAGGGCTGCAGCAGGGGTGTCGTGCGGATTCCTCGGCCTCGGAGCGGTGCTCCTCGCCCGGGTGCCGACCGACGTGCCTCAGAGGGGCGTGCTGAACTCGTCGGAGGTGTTCCGCCGCCGGTCGCTGTCGGGCTCCCGGCGGTGGTCCAGGATCGAGGTGAGGATCTCACCGACTCTGACGGCGGTGTTCGACAGCAGGGAGGACGTGATGCCGTGCGTGTGCTCGGTGCCGCCCTGGAGGTAGATGCCGCACCTCAGTTCCGGATCGGTGGTGACGCGGTAGTCGCGCTCGACGCGGACCCGTCCCGCGTCGTCCCGCCGGCAGTGCTTCTCGACCTCGCCGAGCAGCCCCAGGGTGTCGGCGGTCCGGTAGCCGGTGGCGTACACGAGCACATCGGCGTCCAGTGCCGTCTTCTCGCCGGTGACCAGTGACTCGACGGTGGTGCGGACCTTGTCCGGGGTCTCGACGACCTCGGCCAGCCGGGACACGTTGAGGAAGCGCAGCCGCCGGGTGCCCAGGACCTGCTCGCGGTACGACTGGCGGTACAGGTCGTCGATCAGGTCGATGTCCACCACCGAGTAGTTGGTGTTCCCGTGGTAGTCCAGCAACTTGCGCTTGGTCTCCTCGGGCGCCGTGAAGTAGTCGCCCACCGCGTCCGGGTCGAAGATCCGGTTGGCGAAGCTGCTGTCGTCGGCGGGGCTGTAGCCGTAGCGGGAGAAGACGGCGCAGACCTCGGCCTCCGGAAAGCGCCGGTGGAGGTAGGACACGTTCTCGGCGGCGCTCTGCCCGGCCCCGACCACCACGAAGCGGGAGGGCTGGGCGTCGCCGAGGGCGTCCACCCTCGTCAGCAGGTCGGAGTTGTGCCAGATCCGGTCCGTCTGCTGCACGCCCTCCGGCATCCGGGGCCGCAGGCCGGTGCCGATGACGAGGTTGCGGGCCCGGTGGACCACCGTCTCCGAGCCCGAACGGGCGGTGACATCCACGTACTCGACGACGCCGTCGTGTACGACCGGCCGTACGGCGACGACCTCGTGGCCGTAGGAGACCAGGTCGTCGACCCGGGCTGCGGCCCACTCGAAGTAGTCGTGGAACTCCACCCGCAGTGGGAAGAGGCTCTTGCCGTTGACGAAGTCGACCAGCCGTCCCTGGCTCTGCAGGTAGCACAGGAAGCTGTAGTCGCTCGCCGGGTTCCGCATCGTCACCAGGTCCTTGAGGAAGGACACCTGCATGGTGGCGTCGTCGATGAGCATGCCGCGGTGCCAGCCGAAGCGCGGCTGCCGCTCGAAGAAGTGCGCCGTGACCGTCTCTCGCCCGCCGACACGCGCGTTGTGCTCGCTGAGCGCTATCGCCATGGCCACGTTGGACGGGCCGAAGCCGATGCCTATGAGGTCGTGGATCGGTGGTGCGTCGGCGGGTGGAGCCTGTGACATGTCATTCCCATCGTGGGGCGGGAGCCGCTTGTCAGGCGTCGGGGACGAGGAGCCGGCCGCCGACAGGCGCCGGCCAGCAGAATTTAGGTAAAGCTAACCTCATCTGACGGGCCTGTCGACGAGACAAAGCGGATATCGGCTGAAGTCGCCCAGAGTGAACCGGCCCTGGAAATTGGGTAGTTGCGAGCATTAGGTAAGGCTTGCTTTACTTGTGCGCCGGTCCAGCGCTGCCCTGAGGAGGAACCCCCATGCGGGTCGTCATGTTCGGTTACCAGACCTGGGGGCACCGCACCCTGCAAGCCCTCCTGGACTCCGAGCACGACGTGGTCATGGTGGTCACGCACCCCAAGAGCGAGCACGCCTACGAGAAGATCTGGAGTGACTCCGTCGCCCGACTGGCGGAGGACCACGGGGTCCCCGTACTGATCCGGAACCGCCCCGACGACGAGGAGCTGTTCACCGCCCTCAAGGAGGCGGACCCGGACATCATCGTCGCCAACAACTGGCGGACGTGGATCCCCCCGCGCGTCTTCGAGCTGCCGCGCCACGGCACGCTCAACGTGCACGATTCGCTGCTGCCCAAGTACGCGGGCTTCTCGCCGGTGATCTGGGCTCTGATCAACGGTGAGAGCGAAGTCGGCGTCACCGCGCACATGATGGACGAGCGGCTCGACGCCGGCGACATCGTGCTCCAGCGCGCGGTGACGGTCGAGCCGACGGACACCGCCACGGACCTCTTCCACAAGACGGTCGACCTCATCGCCCCGGTCACGGTGGGAGCGCTGGACCGTATCGCGGCGGGCGAGACGGAGTTCACCAAGCAGGACCGGTCACAGGCGACCTTCTTCCACAAGCGCTCCGACGAGGACATCCGCATCGACTGGAACTGGCCCGCAGAGGATCTCGAACGTCTGGTGCGCGCCCAGTCCGCCCCCTACCCGAGCGCCTACACCTACCACAAGGGAGAGCGCCTCGAGATCGTGGCGGCGGTGGTGTCCGAGGCCCGCTACGGAGGGACGCCGGGCCGCATCTTCTACCGCGAGGGTGAGGGAGTGGTGATCGTCGCCGGGGCCGACGCCCGCACCGGCCGCAACCACGGACTGGCCGTCAGGCGGGTGCGCACCGCGGACGGCGAGGAGAGGTCCGCGGCCGACTACTTCACCTCGATGGGCGGCTACCTCACCAGCCGCCCCTGACAGCCGGTCCCGGAGGGGCCGGCGCCACGACGCACTCCTGGCCCGTCCACGAGAGCGCCGCCCCGGACCGCCAGAGGCTCCGTCTGTCCGAAGAAGGCCGTTGCGGAGGTCGGCGGTGGCCGGTCAGCCCCCGGTGCCGGGACCCTCCTCGGCCACCGGGTAGGGGGTGAAGGTGCTGCTGTTCTCGTCGATCACCAGCCGGCGGTCGAGGGGCGGCACGGCACGTTGCGGGCAGTCGGTGCGCTCGCAGAGGCGGCAGCCCATCCCGATGGGGACGGCCGCCGCGGCGTTGTCGAGATCGAGGCCGTCGGAGTAGACGAGCCGCGACGCGTGACGGATCTCGCAGCCGAGACCGATGGCGAAGGTCTTGCCGGGCTCGCCCCAGCTGCCGCGGTGGCGGGTTATCGCCCGGGCGGTCCACAAGTAGCGCCGTCCGTCCGGCATGGCGGCCATCTGGACGTGGATGCGGCCGGGGGAGGCGAAGGCCTCGTAGACGTTCCACAGTGGGCAGGTACCGCCGGCACGGGAGAAGTGGAACGTCGTCGCCGACTGGCGTTTGGACATGTTCCCGGCCCGGTCGACGCGGACGAACGAGAACGGGACCCCGCGCAGGCGGGGCCGTTGCAGCGTGCTCAGCCGGTGGCAGATCGTCTCGTACCCCAGGCCGAAGTGGTCGGTCAGCCGCTCGATGTCGTAGCGGAACTCCTCAGCGGCGGCGTGGAAGGGGCGGTAGGGCAGGACGAGCGCGGCGGCGAAGTAGTTCGCGATGCCGATCCGGGCCAGCGACCAGGCGTCGCTGTCCGGGGCGAAGTCCTCCGAGGCGAGCGCGGACAACTCGGCGGCGTACTCGAGCAACGCCAGCTGGGTGGCCATCCGGAAGGCCTGCTGACCGGGGCGGAGCCGTCCGGAGAGGCGCAGCTCCCGGGTCACCGGATCGTAGTGGTGCAACCGGTCGGAGCCCTTGACCAGGCGCACCCCGTGACGATCGGCCAACCGTGCGGAGAGGGAGCGCACGACCTCGCCGGGCCGGATGCCGACCTCCGCGGCGAGCTGCTCGGCGGCGAGGTCGGTGTCGTGCAGGTAGTTCTGGCGCCGGTAGAAGAACTCGCGGATCTCCTCGTGCGGGGAGCGGGGCAGCGCCGACACTTCCTGACCCCGTCGATCGGCGATTTCGAGGAGCTCTTCGGCGAGCTGCTGATTCCGCTGACCGAGCTCCACGAGCAGTTGCGCCGCGTTGGGCACACGGGAGGCGAGTTCGGCGAGGTCGGAGGCGGAGACCCGGCCCGCGGCGACCTCGTTCGAAAGGGCGTCGCGCAGATCGGCCACCAGCCTGTCGGTGCCGCGTTCGGAGAAGAAGCCGGGGTCGACGCCGAAGGCCTCGGTCAGCCGGAGCAGCACGGGCACGGTCAGTGGGCGGGAGTCGTGCTCCATCTGGTTGAGGTAGCTCGGCGAGATGGCGAGAGCCCGGGCCAACTCGGCCTGGCTCATGCGCCGCTCCTCGCGCAACCGTCGCAGTCGGGCTCCCGCGTAGGTCTTGCTCACCGATGACTCCCGTCCCAGGGCGGCACTCGGACCCGTCGCCGATCCCGATGCCGGACCGCGACGGGACGAACCTTGCCTGATGCGGCAGTGGGCACGAAAGCACGGCTGGGCGGGATCTTTCGCAGAGTTGGCGGACGAGTGCGCGGAAGATTTACAGAAGTTGGCAAATCGACATACTTGATGGCACTCAGTGCCACCAGTCATAGTTGCAGTGCGGTTCGCCGGCCCTGACGGTCGATTCGACCTTCGGGCGCGTTCCACAGCCCCTGACGTCGTGGTTCTCGGAGTTCTCGACCTCGGCGCCAAGGTGGCTCGCTCACCGGTCCACGTGTCCGGGCCGGCGGGCCGCGACAGTGGTCTGTCACTCAGTGACAATCTAGCCCACCCTTCACAGGAAGCCCAGACACCTCACGTGAACCCCTCGGGAGACGGCGATGGCGCACACAGGTATGACAACGGCTGAAGAGCTCGCACAGCGGTGGGCGACCGACCCGCGCTGGAAGGGAGTCGAGCGCACCCACACCGCCGAGGACGTGGTCAGGCTCTCCGGCAGCGTCCGCGAGGAGCACACCCTCGCCCGGCGCGGCGCGGAGCGCCTCTGGCGGCAACTGCACGAAGAGGACTACATCCACGCCCTCGGCGCGATGACCGGCGGCCAGGCCGTGCAGCAGGTCAAAGCCGGGCTGCAGGCCGTCTACCTCTCGGGCTGGCAGGTCGCCGCGGACGCCAACCAGGCCGGCCACACCTATCCCGACCAGAGCCTCTACCCGGTGAACTCGGTGCCCCAGGTCGTGCGTCGGATCAACAACGCCCTCCTGCGCGCCGACCAGATCGCCGTCGCCGAGGGCGGCACCGACACCACCGACTGGCTGGTCCCCATCGTCGCCGACGCCGAAGCCGGGTTCGGCGGCCCGCTCAACGCCTTCGAGCTGACCAAGGCGATGATCGACGCCGGTGCCGCCGGCGTCCACTACGAGGACCAGCTCGCCTCCGAGAAGAAGTGCGGACACCTCGGCGGCAAGGTGCTCGTGCCCACCGCCCAGCACATCCGCACCCTCAACGCCGCCCGGCTCGCCGCCGACATCGCGGACGTCCCGACGGTGATCGTGGCGCGGACCGACGCGCTCGCCGCCAACCTGCTGACCAGCGACGTCGACGAGCGGGACGCCCGGTTCACCACGGGAGAGCGCACCGCCGAGGGGTTCTACCGGGTGCAGAACGGCATGGCGCCGGTCATCGCCCGCGGCCTGGCCTACGCCCCCTACGCGGACCTCATCTGGGTCGAGACCGGCACCCCGGACCTGGCGCAGGCCCGGGAGTTCGCCGAGGCGATCCACGCCCGGTACCCGGACAAGATGCTGGCCTACAACTGCTCGCCGTCCTTCAACTGGCGGGCCGCGCTGGACGACGTGCAGATCGCCGGATTCCAGCGCGAACTCGCCGCCATAGGCTACCGCTTCCAGTTCATCACCCTGGCCGGATTCCACTCGCTCAACCATGCGATGTTCGACCTGGCCAGCGGCTACGCCGAGTCCGGCATGACCGCCTACGTCAGTCTCCAGGAACGCGAGTTCGCCGCCCAGAAGCAGGGATTCACCGCGGTGAGGCACCAGCGCGAGGTCGGTACCGGCTACTTCGACCTGGTCTCGACGGCCATCAACCCGGCCTCCTCGACCACCGCGCTGACCGGTTCCACCGAGGAGGAGCAGTTCCAGTAGGCCGCTGAACAGGCCTGGCGCGACAACCGCCCCACCCGTCACCACCAGCAACCCGCTGCCCGGGTGTCAGGAGCCGGACAGCCGCTTCCGTCCGGCTCCTGACCGCTCCCCTGAGGAGACCTGTATGTCCTCCACCGTTCTGACCGGCCGCGTCCAGGTCCTCGCCGCCTCGGGGGACCGCCACGGAGAGATCCTGACCGCCGAGGCCCTCGACTTCCTCGGCCGCCTCGTCGACGCCTTCGGCGAGCAGCGCCTGCGACTGCTCAAGGAGCGCAGGCGCCTGGCGGACCGGCTGGCCGCCGGCTCACCACTCGACTTCCCCATCGCCACCGCGGGCGTCCGCGCGGACGACTCCTGGCGGGTCGCGCCCCCGGCTCCCGGCCTGGTCGACCGCCGGGTGGAGATCACCGGGCCGCCGGAGCCGAGGATGGCGGTCAACGCCCTCAATTCGGGGGCCAGGGTCTGGATGGCCGACTTCGAGGACGCCACCGCCCCCACCTGGAACAACATCGTGGGCGGGCAACTCACCCTGCTGGACGCCGTCGAACGCCGGATCGACTTCGCCACCCCCGAGGGCAGGGAGTACCGGCTCGGTGACCGCCTCGCCACCATCGTCGTCCGCCCGCGCGGCTGGCACCTGACCGAGGACCACCTGGAGATCGACGGCCGCCCGCTGCCCGCCTCGCTCGTCGACTTCGGGCTGTACCTCTTCCACTGCGGCCGGCGGCAGATCGACGCGGGGTACGGACCGTACTTCTACCTCCCCAAAGTCGAGAACCGTTACGAGGCCCGTCTGTGGAACGACGTCTTCCTGCTCGCGCAGGAACTCCTGGGCATCCCGCGCGGCACCATCCGCGCCACCGTCCTCATCGAGACCGTCACCGCCGCCGTGGAGATGGAGGAGATCCTCTACGAGCTGCGGGAACACAGCGCCGGGCTCAACGCGGGCCGCTGGGACTACCTCTTCAGCCTCATCAAGACCTTCGGGCACCGCCCCGACTTCCTGCTGCCGGACCGGGCGAAGGTCACCATGACCGCGCCCTTCATGCGTGCCTACACCGAACTGCTGGTGCGTACGTGCCACAAGCGCGGAGCCCACGCCATCGGCGGCATGGCCGCCCAGGTGCCCAGCCGGGACCCGGCCGCCAACGCAGCCGCCCTGGCCCGGGTGCGGCTCGACAAGGAGCGGGAGGCCGAGGACGGCTTCGATGGCTCCTGGGTGGCCCACCCCGGCCTGGTCCCCGGCTGCCAGGAAGTCTTCGACGGGGTGCTGGGGGACCGCCCGCACCAGATGGAACGTGCACGGAGCGACGTCGAGGTGACCGCAGCGGACCTGCTCTCCGTCCGCCGCATCAGCGCCCCACCGACACCGGACGGGGTCCGCACCAACATCGCGGTCGCGCTGCGCTACTTCGACACCTGGCTGCGCGGGCAGGGAGCCGTCGCCCTGGACGGTCTGATGGAAGACGCGGCGACGGCCGAGATCGCCCGTGCGCAGATCTGGCAGTGGCTACGCCACCGCGTCATCGACCGCGGCGTCGTCCTGGAACTGCTCCGAGAGGAGACCGCCGCACTGGCCACGCGGTCCCCGCTGGCCGCGGCCGACGAGGCCCGCGCGCTGTTCGAACGGACCGCGCTCGGCAAGGAACTGCCGGCCTTCTTCACCACGGACGCCTACGGCCGCCACCTCGTGCGCCGCACGCAAGAGCGGTGACGGTCGCCGGCCGCCCCCGGGAGGGGCGTGCTCAGCCCCCGCGCGGTACGCGCCATGCGTTGACCGGTGGGGGGCGGGCGCGGACCTCAGAGCGCGGCGGAGTGGGCGCACAGCGCCGCCCGGTTGGGCTGGCCGGTCTTGGCGATGAGGCTGGCGATGTGCTTCTCCACGGTACGCGGCGAGATGTAGAGGCGGTCGGCGATGTCCTTGTTGCCCAGTCGCTCCGCCAGCAGCTCGAACACCTCGTACTCGCGGACGGTCACACCCTGGACCCGCAACTCCTCGGGGATGCGGCTGCTCCCGGTGCGGTGCTGCCGCACCGGGGCGCCCAGCCGCCGGAGGGCGGCACGGGAGGCGTTGGTGACCGCGGGCACGCCGTGCTGGTGGAAGTGGTGCTCGACCCGGCGCAGCCAGGCCACCGGCTCGCCCCACCCGTCGGCGTGGGCGGTCTCGGCGACGAGCCGCAGCCCGATGTGGAGGGCGGTCGGATAGGGCTCGGCGGTGTGCAGCGCCTCGGCGGCCACCGCGGACGCCTCGGCCGGCCGGCCCTCCCGGCCCAGCAGCACCGCGTCGGCCCAGAGGACGAACTGCCGGTTCCACCTCATCCGCCCGGGGGCTGTGCCGGCGGCCTCCTCCTGGCCGACGCGGCCCACCCCGCCGGCCAGTACGTCGAGCAGCAACCCGATCCCGTCGCACCCGCTGAGGTAGTACGTACTGGGGTTGCTGCGCTCCAGCTCCGCGACGAGGCGCAGTTCGCGCACCGCCAACTCCCGGTCCTCCTCCATGAGAGCGCAGAAGGACCGGGCCAGGCCGACGGTGAGCGACTCCTCCTGCGAGCCGGCGCCGTCCCACTCGGCGAACGCGGAGAGCGCCTCGTCCATCGCCGCCCGATCGCCCCGGTGCCCGGCGAGGGCGGCCTGCGCCATCAGCACGTAGCGGACGGCCGGGGCGAGCCGCAGACGCCGGATGACGGCGAGGCACTCCGCGGCGGCGGACCGCGCGGCGGTGAACTCCCCGCGCAGCACGGAGTCCAGGATGAGGATCCCGTCGATGGTGTGGAGGATGGTGGCGGAACCCAGCCGCAGCGCCTCACCCCGAGCCGCCAGCAGGCCGGCGGTGTCCCCCTCGGCGAGCCAGGCGTTGCCGCCGATCCGGGTCAGCGCGTACATTCGTTGGAGTGGAAGCCCGTGCCGCTCGGCCGTGGCCAGCGCGGACTCCAACAGGGTGCGGGCCTCGGCCGGGTCCCGCTCGCGCACCACGGTGGCCAGCAGTTCCCAGGCCTGGCAGGCGACCGTGGGCAGGTCGTACCGCTGCGCCGCCTCCACGGCGGAACGCGCCAGCTTCTCGGCCTGCTGGGTGCGGTCCGTCCCCGGGCTGTCCAGGGCCAGATAGGCCGCCGCCACGTCGACGGGCGCGACGGCCGCGTCGTCGGGAACCGCGCCCAGCACGTCTCTGGCCCGTTCGATCTGCCGGTTGCCGTCCATCCACCGGCCCGCGGTGTGCGCCACCTTGGCCAGCCGGGTGTGCAGCGCGGCGAGCCGGGGCGCGTTCAGGCCGGCCCCGCCGAGGGCGTGCAACTGCTCGGTGAGGTCGAAGGCGCGGCCGAAGTCGCCGGCCTCGGCCAGAGCGGGCAACAGCGATTCCAGGACCTCGGCCCGGCGCAGGGTGTCGGGGCTGTCGGAGAGCAGGCGCTCGGCCCGGTCGAGCAGGGAGACGGCGGAGCCGATCGCGCCGCCCGCGAGCGCCCGCCGTCCGGCCTCCGCGAACAGGCGTCCGGCCTCGGCGGCGTCCCCCGCCTGGTGGCGCAGCTCCGCGGCGAGCGGGCACCACTCGTCGGGCAGTTCGGGGTGGAGCTCCTGGACGGCGTCCGCGGCCCGCTGGGCCAACTCCGCACGCCTCCCCGGAGTGAGTTGGGTGAACAGCGCCGCCACGGTGAGCGGATGGCGGAAGGCGTACCAGTCCGGGGCGGGCTCGTCCGGCACGACGAGCTGGGCGGCGACCCCGGCGTGCAGATGGCTGAGGAGCCCGCGGTCGTCGACGCCGGTCATCCGCTGGAGCACGGTCAACGGGAAGCACCGGCCGAGCACGGCGGCGGCCGACAGCAGGGTGAGCCCCTGGGGGCCCAGCCGGTCGATGCGCCGCAGGATGCCTCTGGCCAGGGAGGTCGACACGTCGCTGCGCAGATCCCCGACGACCAGCCAGCCGTCGTCCGAGCGGACCAGCGCACCACCGCTGATCATGGACTGCAGCAACTCCTCGACGAGGAACGGGCTCCCGGCGCTGTCGTCCCACAGTCTTTCGTGTGCCTCGGGCGGCACCAGTCCTGGGTCGGTGCCCAGGTGGGCGGCGATCATCCCGCGCACCTGCTGCCGGGTGAGCGGCGGCAGTTCGAGCACGGTGCCGACACCGCGTCGACGCGCCGAGGAGGCCAGATCGAGGGCTTCGCAGAACTCGCTGCGAATCGTGGCCAGGAGCATCACCGGGGTGTACTCCAGGTTGTCCACCAGGTATTCGACCACCGCCAGCGTCTCGGGGTCGGCGTCGTGCAGGTCCTCCAGGAGCAGGAGCAGGCCGCGGTCCCTCCCCGCGGCGATGAGCAGCCGCAGGACCGCCTCACCGAGGATGACCATGGAACTGCCGTCCTGCTCGCCGGTGTCCCAGTCCGGGACGAGCCGCCCGAGCACCGGCCGGTAGGGGCCGAGCCCCGCGTCGTCCACCGGGTCGCCGCCGCGGAAGAGGGACATCAGCGCCTCGGTCAGCGGCCGGAACGGAACCGTCGGCCCGGTGGTGCTGCTCCGTCCCCGCAGCACGCGCATCCCCGACTCGAAGGCCGTGCCCGCGGTCTCCGCCGCGAGACGGGACTTGCCGATGCCCGCCTCACCGACCAGGAAGACGACCCCACCGCGCTGACCCCGGGCATCGGCCAACGCCCGCTGGAGAGCATCCAGTTGGGGGTCACGTCCGATGAGGTGGGGCGCATGGGAACGCATGAGGGCAGATCGTAGTTCATATGTTCCTACAGAGTGAGGGTCCTGATCCTTCCCTCAAGGACGGCGACCACCGGCTCAGCCACGGAGAGCGGCCTGGGACGCAGGGTGCGGACCGCCTGCGGACCCGCACCCCGGCACCGCGAGCCCGAGCACCGACGCGTCAGTGCGGCGCCGAGACGGAGGTGTCGATCCCGCTGAGCGTGACGACGATGCCGCTGGTCAGCACCATGCCGGCGAGAGCCCGCGCACGGGCGCAGGCTCTGTTCCGGCCCGACAGGGCGATATCTCCGGCCGGGTCCTGCTCCTCCTCGCGCACGGCGGTGCGGACGTCGTCGTCGGTGAGCGCGGGCTGGATGTCGGTGTGCTTGTTCATGGTGGTGACTTCCTCTCCTGGTGGCTTCTCAGTCGGTACGGAGCGCGGTTCGAGGGGGGAGGGCGGTCAGGGTGCTGGCCGGCGGCGCCTCCCGGCCCGCGAGGTGTGGTCGAACAGCAGGACGGACGGCACCCGTTCCGGAAAACCCAGCCTGAGCAGGCTGTACCCGATACCGGACAGGCCGGTGAGCAGTCCGGGCGAGGGCACCTGGTCGGGGGTTCCACAGCGGTGGCCCTGCTGTTGGACGAGGCCCAGCACCTCCCCGGTACGCCGGGTCAGCGCGGCCCGGGCGCCGGCGTGGCCGCGTTCCGCGAGCGTCAACAGCGCCTCCAGGGCGCCGAGGGCGCCGTCGCGCAGGCTCAGGTCGTCGGTTCGGAGCGGGGCGGACAGCAGTCGGGTGCAGCGGTCGAACGCGTCACCGAGGTCTGACCCGCCGGCCGCGCACCGCTCGGAAGGCGGCAGCACGTCCGCGGCCGCCAGCGCCACACCGGAGAGGCCCGAATACCAGGAGAGGTCCTCGGACCGGCGCACCGCGGTGCCGAGCGCCGAGCCCAGCAGCGCCGTCCCGGCCTCTCGGTACGGCAGAGCGGACGGTGCCTCACCGCTTCCCGGAAGGGTGGCGGCGTACCGCAGCAGTGCCCAGCCGACGCCGGCGTCGCCCTGGGCGACCCCGACGAGGGCGGGGCGCCGGTCCCGGCCCGCCAGGGGAAGCAGCCGGTCGGCCAACTGCCCGGCCAAACGCGCGGCCTCGGGCGCCCCGGTGGCCTGGTGCGCCGAGACCGCGGCGCGCAGTGCTCCGGCGATCCCGTCGGCGAGCCCTGTGTGACTGGCGCCTTCGGGCCACGACTCCACGGCCTGCCCCAGGGCGGCCAGCGCGCCCGGCAGGCTGCGCGTACCGGCGTCGAGCAGCGGCGACAGCCGGGCCAGGGTGTAGGCGATACCGCCCAGACCGTTCAGGGCGCCCGGCCCGACGGCGGCGCTCAGCTCGGGGTCGGCGGCCAGTCCCGACAGCAGCGCGGGCAGCGGACGCAGGGTCTCGCGGGCCAGTGCCGTGTACCGCTCGGCCCCGGCGAGCTCCCCGATCTGGGCCAGGAAGAGCGCCACCCCGCAGTAGCCCTGGGCGAGTCCGCCCCCCATCGGCAGTACGGCCCAGTGGGCTCCGGCCACCCGCTCCAACCCCAGCCAGTTCACCCGCCCGTCACCGCGCACCGCCCGGGCCGCTATCTCGTCGGCGATCCCGCACGCCGCGGTCAGCAACCGGGAGGGCTCCGGCACCACGGCCGGCGCCGGGCGCGGTGCGGGCCGCGAACACGGCCTCCGCACCGGGGAGTCGGAACCGCTGACGGCGAGCGCCGCGGAGATGACCCACTCCTGGTCGTGGCGGTCCACCTCGCTCATACCCGTGATCTTCCCCCGCACCGTGTTCAGCGCCGGGGCCGGCAGCATCCGCTCCAGGCGGGTGCCGCTCGAGGTCCAGACCTCGGTCCGGGCCGGGCGGTGGAAGAACAACGGCACGTCACCGCGCCACAGATCGTCGATCTCATGCTCGATCAACCGCTGCCGGGCCGGATCGCAGGCCGACTCGGTCCACAGGAGGGCGAAGACCGAGTCGCGGGCGAGCGCGTCGTGCAGCAGATCGGGGTGGGTGGACTCGTCGAGCAGGGCCGTGTACAGCCGCGTCGACCGTACGATCAGCCGGGCCGGGCTCCGCGCCCAGCGGGTCAGGAGGCCCGCCTCCCCCACGAGTTCCGCGCCGTGCTGGGCGATCGCGTCGTACCCGGCCCGGAAACCCTCCAGCAGCGCCGGCCGGTGGTCGGCGCGGCCGGCGGCCCGGCCGAGTGGCAGCGGCTGGTTCTGGCCGGCCTGGCTGGCGACCGGGCCGCGTACCACCCGCATCTCGTCCGTCCCGGCACCCTCCCAGCGGATTCCCTCGCTCGGGTACGCACCGCCCTCGGCCCGGCCGAGTGCGGAGATGTCCAGTGCCCCGTGCTCCCCGATCAGCAGGTGCGGCAACAGGCAGGTGCGGTGCACCGAGGACTCCAGCGCGTCGGCGGCCGGATCGGGCCCCGCCGTCCTCGCCGCCGGCAGCCCGGAGTGGAGCAGGGTCTCGGCGTCCACCAGCACCGGCTGGTCGCCGCTGGCGATCACGTTCTCGTAGTGCATGTCGGCGCCGTCCACGGCGTACAGCAGGGCCAGCAGCGCCCCCTGCCGCCGGTAGAACCGGTCGGCCTCGGTGACCGAGGCGCACCACCGGTGCTCGACGAACTCCAACCAGCCGTACCCCTCGCCGCGCACCGACCGGGGAGTGCGCAGGCCGAGTCCCGGCACCTTGGTGTTGAGCCAGCCGACCACCTCGTCCAGCAGCGCGTGCTGGTCGAGCGGCCGGGGCTTGTAGACCACGGCGGCGCCGGAGGCGAAGTGCAGCAGAGCCACCGAGCGGTTCCCCTGGTGCGCGTCACCGCGGCCGAGCTCCACCCGGACCAGGGGGCCCGGGTCGTCCCCCCGCAGCAGTTGCTCGACCAAGACCGCGCGGTCGGCCTCCATCCTCCGCAGCAGCTCACCCATGGCCGCGGCGGCGTCGGCACAGCTCCGGCCGAGCATCCTGGCCAGCACCGGGTATTCGGCGAACAGCCGGGCCAGACCCGGCGCGGTGCCCAACTCCGCGGCGAAAGCGGCGAACCGGTCCCGCGGAGTCGCCCCGGCCAGCCGTCCCGCCGTGCGTGCCCGCCCCAGCTCGCGCACCAGCGTCCGGCCGGCCTGGCGGGTGAGCCGCTCCCCGAGCCGATCCTCGAACGCCGCCCGGACCACCGCCTGTTCGGTCACGGGCAGGGTGAGCCCGTCCGCCACCTCCGACCAGGCGAAGGCCAGCAGCGGCCGCAGTACCGGCAGGAAGGCCGCCGCGCCCTCGCCGCCACCGGCGGAGCGCACCGGATGCCTCGGGGCCGCCGCCACCGCTCTCTCGACGTACTCGGCCCAGTCCGGCTTCTCCGCACGCGCCCCCAACCGCTCGGGGAGCTCGTTGCCCAGCGCGGTGGTGAGCGCGTCGTCCAGCCCGAGCCCCGCGAGGCGGGCGGCGAACCCGGCGGGGTCCCCGACGGACCACGGCCGCGGGCGATCGCCGTCCGTCGGCTCGGCCGTCGTCGTCAGACCCGGCGCCGCGAGTCGCTCGCGCAGGGTCAGCCCCCACGCCCACCACCAGTGCGGCAGGGTCGAGGTCCGGGAATCTGGGTGAGCGGCGGCAACAGTCACAGGACCCAAGGTCCCAGAACCCCCGGGGCCCCACTTGGGGGCGGAGCCCCCATATTCCCGCCGCCGGTACCCATAGTCCCCACCGGTCGACCGGCGGGGTGGGCGGCTCCGCCCGGAACACGACCCGCCGGAGGCTCCGCGCACCGGTGCGGGTCCGCCCCCGCCGTACCCTGCCGCCACCTGTGCACACCGGTCCCGACGGCACCCCGCTGGCCCGCTGCCACCCGGCGGGTGCCGAGGGCGGCGCCCCCGGCAGCCCGCTCGGGAGCCGTCCCCGTGCGGTCCGCTCCGGCACGGCGGGCGAAAGGTGGGGAACGCCTGCCGATGCGGCGACCGGGGCCAGGACGAAACCTGTGTGTCAGTGCTCGTGCCCGCTGTCCCGTTTTCGGACGGCGGCTGACCTTCGGAGGAAACGGTGAGAGCCCCCGCACCCGTCAGCGTCGTCGCCCTCGATCCGGTGCTGGAGGCCGGCACCCGGAGCGCCCTGTCCGTCTGCCCGGACGTCTCGGAGGCGGCACCGGGGAGGAACCGCGGGGCGTGGTGCTGATCGTCGACCGGTTCACCCACGCCGAACTCGACACGCTGCGGGCCGCCCGCGACCCCCCGGCCGGCCTGCCGTGGTCCTGGTGGCCAGCGAAACGGGCCGCGGGGGACTGTCGGACCGGGAGCGCTCCGTGCTCCGGATGGTGGCCGAGGGCCACGAGAGGAGTGAGATGGCCCGCTGCCTCTCCTACTCGCGGCGCACCGTGACGACCGGGTCCACCACACCACCCAGCGGTTCCGACTGCGCAACCGCGCCCACGCTGTCGCCCACGCGGTGCGCGACGGACTCGTCTGAGGGCTGCTCCCACCTGGATGACGGAGCGGGCCCCCGGCGGCCCGGCGCCGACCGGCCCCGCGTACGACAGACCGGTCGGGGGCGGGGGAGCCGACCGGAGTCCGGACGGCCCGCTCGGTCGCGCCATCGCGACTGCCCCTGCCCCCGCCTCTACGCTCACCTGCGTGGCGAGAATCATGGACGTTGTCAAACGCGTGCTCGTCGGCCGGGCACTGCGTAGCGAGGGGCTCCACGAGACCTTGCTGCCCAAGCGGCTGGCGCTGCCGATCTTCGCTTCGGACCCGCTGTCCTCGGTCGCCTACGCGACCCAGGAGATCCTCCTCGTACTCACCGTCGGCGGACTCGCCTTCCTCTACCTGACGCCATGGATCGCGCTGGCGGTCGTCGGGCTGATGGCGGTGGTCGTCCTCTCCTACCGGCAGGTCGTGCAGACCTACCCGTCCGGCGGCGGCTCGTACGCGGTCGTCTCCACCAACCTCGGCCCGTCCGCCGGACTGGTGGTGGCGGCGTCCCTGATGGTCGACTACGTGATGACGGTGGCGGTCTCGGTCGCCTCCGGCGTCGACAACATCATCTCCGCCATCCCGGCGCTCAACGAGTACCGGACGCTGATGGCCGTCCTGTTCGTCGCCCTGCTGGCCGGGGTGAACATCCGAGGCACCCGCGAGTCCGGACGTGTCTTCGCCGCACCCACCTACCTGTTCACCGCCGGAGTCGGCATCATGTGCGTCACCGGACTGCTCCGGTGGCTCCTCGGGACCGCCCCGGTGGCGGAGTCCGCCCACTACGGGATCCGGCCCGAGGCGGGGCAGGGCAGCCTGACGGGACTGGCGCTGCTCCTGCTGGCGTTGCGCGCGTTCTCCAGCGGCTGCACCGCGCTGACCGGTGTCGAGGCGATCTCCAACGGTGTCCCCGCGTTCCGCAGGCCCAAGCCGCGGAACGCGGCCATCACCATGACCGCGATGGGCACCATCGCGGTGCTGATGTTCTCCGGCATCACCGCACTCGCCCTGATCTCGAAGGTGCACATCACCGACGACGCCTGCCGGCTGACCGGTTTCTCCGGCGACTGCACCACCACCGCGCAACGCACCGTGATCGCCCAGGTGGCCGCGGCGGTCTTCGGCGGACACCACAACCTCGGCTTCTACTACATCCAGGCGGCCACGGCGCTCGTGCTGGTGCTCGCCGCGAACACCGCGTTCAACGGCTTCCCCCTGCTCGCTTCCATCCTGGCCCAGCGCCGCTACCTGCCGCACCAACTCCACACCCGCGGCGACCGGCTCGCCTTCTCCAACGGCATCCTGTCGCTCGCGGTGGTCGCCGGGCTGCTGCTGTGGGTCTTCCACGCCTCGGTCACCAACCTCATCCACCTCTACATCCTCGGCGTCTTCACCTCCTTCACGCTCTGTCAGGCCGGAATGGTCAGGCACTGGAACCGCACCCTGCGCACCGAGAGCGATCCGGTGGCGCGCCGTCGCCACCGCTCCGCCCGAACCATCAACGGGCTGGGCGTGCTGGTGACCGGCGTCGTCCTGGTCATCGTGCTGATGACCAAGTTCCTCCAGGGCGCGTACCTGGCGGTGCTGGCGGGCCTGCTGCTGTGGGTGATGATGCGGGCCATCCGCCGGCACTACGACCGCACCGGCGCGGAACTCGCGGTGACCGACCCGGCCTCCGACACCGCGGTGCCGCCCCGCCACCACGCCGTCGTGCTGGTCCCGGAGATCAACAAGCCGGTGATGCGGGCGCTGGCCTACGCCCGCGCCTGCCGCCCGGACAGCCTGGAGGCGGTCAACGTGGCAGTCGACCAGGACGAGGCCAAAGCGCTGCGGGACCAGTGGTCCGCGCTGGACCTACAGGTTCCGCTGAAGACCCTGGAGTCGCCGTACCGGGAGGTCACCCGTCCGTTCGTGCACTACGTGCGCTCGCTCAACCGGACCCGGCCCCAGGACCTCGTCAGTGTCTTCGTCTCCGAGTACGTGGTGGGCCGGAGTTGGGAGAACCTGCTGCACAACCAGTCCGAGCTGTGGCTGAAGAGCAGGCTGCTCCTCACCCCGGGCGTCATGGTGATCACCGTGCCCTGGCAGCTCAGTTCCTCGGTCGGCAGACGGCGTCGGCCGGTGGGCCGGGCGCCCGGCTCCGTGCGGCGCGGAGAGCCGCTGCTGCGCGGCACGCCGCGGGCGAACCCCGCCGGGCGGATGCCCGGATCCCCCGGGCCGCCGCCCGGTCGCCCCGGCGGCCCGGGGGATCCGGGCCGCGGACGGCCCTGACCGATCGGCGGGGATTCCGGATGGCCGGCCCCGTCCGGGAGCCGACCGAGCCGCCTCCCGAGTGGGTCGCGCTGTCCGGGGCGGGGCGCTGTCCGGGCCGGCGTCCGCCGCACTCACCGGGCTGAGCCGCGCCGTTCGCTCTCCACCGGTGGATGGCGCAGCACGTACAGCCCGACGCCGGCGGCGAGCAGAATCACACAGACCGCGAAGACGATGCCCGCCTGCCGCAGCCCCAGCCACTCGGTGAGGGCACCGATGCCCACGACCGGCAGGCAGATGCCGACGTAGGCGACGACGAAGAAGGCGGAGATCGTACCGCCGCGGTGCTCGGGAGGGGCCGCACGCCCGACCGCCGTGACCGCGGCCCGGAAGGACAGCCCCTGGCCGAGCCCGCCGCAGACGGCGCCAAGCACCAGCAGGGGGAGTGACTCGAGCGTCAGGGAGAGGGCCACCAGCAGCAGACCCGCCACCAGCACCAGGCAGCCGCCGGGGAGGGCGCGGTTGCTGCCCAGCCGCTCGGTCAGCGACTGCCCCAGCGTGGAGGCGAGGAACACCGAGAAGACGATCGCGCCGGACACGGCCAGGTTCTGCACGCGAAGCGTCTGGGCCACGAAACTCGGGGCCACCGCGGTGAACGACCCCAGGAGCGCGAACCCGGCGAACCCGGCGAGCGCCGCGGGCGTGAAGACGCCTCTCACCTCTGCTGGGACGCGCGTCCCCCGCACCGCCGACGCCGCCCGGGGCCGCCTGCGTTCGACCGTCTCCGGAAGGAACCAGGTCAGCAGCGCGGCCAGGGCCAGCAGGGCCAGGTTGACCAGGAAGGGCAGGCGCAGCGGCCAGGCGGTGTACTCGGCGAGCAGCCCGGCCATCAGCGGACCGCAACCCAGCCCGCCCATGTTGGCCGCGGTGGCGGCGAAACCGGCCCGGGCGGCGTGCCCCGGCCGGGCCAGCTCCATCACGGTGGCCGTGGCGGTGCCGCTGAACAGCCCCGCCGCGAAGCCGGACAGCAGTCGGCCCGCGAAGAGCAGCGGCAGTCCGCCCTCGGCCAGGAAGCAGACGGCGCTCGCCACCGACAGCCCGATGCCGACGAGCAGCACCGGGCGGCGGCCGGTCTCGTCCGAGACGTTCCCGGCCAGGAGCAGCACCGCGATCACCCCGACGGCGTACACGGCGAAGATCACCGTCACCATGAACTCGGAGAAACCGAGTTGCTCCCGGTAGAGCCCGTACAGCGGAGTGGGCAGGGTCGTACCGGTCATGCCCACCGCGAAGACGGCGGATGCCGCCAGGTATCCGAGGTGCCGTCCGTCACCATTGCGCGCGATCACGTCGGCCACAGTACGAGCCGGCGGTCAGCGGGTACGGGAACCGGAGCTGGCGGGGCGGTCCGGGACGGCCCGGGCGGCGACCGGTGTGGACGCCGCGGGGAATTCGCACTGTTTGGGTAGCCTCGCCTGGATGGAATGGGCATGGGGCGAGACTGCGGGACAGGGCTGGACGCAGATCGGTGAGCTGGGCGTGGCGCTGCTGCTGTCGGCCGCCATCGGCCTGGAGCGCGAGGTCCGGCAGAAGAGCGCGGGGCTCCGTACCCACACCCTGGTCGGGGTCGGTTCGGCGTTGATCATGCTGGTGTCCAAGTACGGCTTCGGCGACGTGCTCGGCCCCCACGTGACCCTGGACCCCTCCCGGGTGGCAGCCCAGATCGTCTCCGGGATCGGCTTCATCGGCGGCGGTCTGATCTTCGTACGGCGGGACGCCGTGCGCGGTCTGACGACCGCCGCCGTGGTGTGGGTGACGGCGGCCGTGGGCATGGCCGCGGGCGCGGGGCTGCCGGTGCTGGCCGTCGTGGTGACGGCCGCTCACTTCCTGGTGGTCCTGGGCTTCGTGCCGTTGGCCAACCGCATCCCGGGTTCCACTCGGGCACCGGCTCGGCTGCGGGTCGACTACCTGAGCGGCCGCGGGGTGCTGGGGACGGTGCTTGCCACCTGCACCGGCATGGGGTTCGCCATCCTGGAGCTGTCGACCGACCAGTACGGCGAGGACCGGGGCAGCGCGGACCGCGGGGCGGTGGTGAGCGTGAGCCTGGCCGTCCGTGGTCGGCAGCCGGTCGCCCCACTCGCCGCGGCCCTTTCCGAGCTGGAGGGGGTGCACCGGGTCGCCACCACCGAGGATCCGCTCGACTGAGCGCGGCGCGGCTCCCGCGCCCCCGGCCCCGGTTCAGGGCCCGCGATGGGTCAGCAGGTCGCCGGGCTGGCAGTCGAGCTCGCGGCAGATGGCGCTGAGGGTGCTGAACCTGATCGCCTTGGCGCGGCCGTTCTTGAGGACGGAGAGGTTGGCGACCGTGATGTCGACCCGCGCCGCCAGCTCGGAGAGGGTCAGTCCGCGCTCGGCCAGCAGCCGGTCCAGGTGGACCTCGATCCGCTGCTCCTCCTCCGGGGGCATCTCAGACGAGCCCTTCGGTGTCGTCCCGGAGTTTCGCCCCCCGGCGGAACGCCTCACCCAGCGCCGCGACGAGGAGGGCCAGCAGGAGGTATCCGCCGGAGAAGGAGAACGAGAACGCGACCTCGTCCTCCAGTGGGGTGCCGTGGACCAGCAGTTCGGTGCTGATCGCCTCCGCCAACGGCTCGAGCAGGCCGATCAGGAGCACCCCCACCGCGATGACGTGCAGCCGGGTCACGTTGCGGCGGGCGAAGACGTCGCCGTTCCGCAGCGAGCGCGCCATCCGCATCAGCTGTTCCAGGACGAGGACGAGCAGCAGACCGCCGACGATCCCGGGGAGCGCCAGGAGGAGGCGCTGCTGGAAGTCGGGATCGGCGAAGGTGAGCCGGGCCTGGTCGGTGCCGCCGAGTACCGCACCGCCGGCGGAGACCGCCTCCGGCACCCTGGTCACCCCTGATATCTCGACCGGCCGGCTGTCCAGCGGGGCGAACGGTCCCGTCACCCCCAGAACGGGGAAGAGCACTCCGAAGAGCCCGACCAGTAGGAGCGCCAGCCCCAGGGTGAACTCGAGCAGGTGCTCGTCCAGTCGGCTCCATGGCGTGTTCAGGCGCATGACGCCCCCTTCCCGTATCGAATATCGATAGTATCGATATTCGATATGTTCACTGTCAAGCCGGTTGGGCGGGAGCCTCGTTGCCGCCAAACGAGGTCAAGGTCACAGCCGCGCGGACCGCTCGCCGGAGGACGCCTCCCTTAACCTCTCCTTCATGACGGTCCAGCCCGAGGGTCTCTCCCTGGCCGCCGAGTTCCCGGAGGCATCCCGTGAGCAGTGGCAGCACCTCGTAGAAGGTGTGCTGCGCAAGACGGGGGTCACACCCGCCCCGGGGACCTCCGCGGAGGAGGAACTCGCCACCGAACTCCAGGACGGGGTGCGCACCCGCCCGCTCTACACCGCCGACGACCCGGCGCCCGATGCCGGGTACCCCGGCTTCCCGCCGTTCGTCCGCGGCGGGCGGCCCGAGGGGGCGGCCGTGTCGGGCTGGGACGTCCGGCAGTTCCACGAGCACACCGGCGCCCGGCAGGCCGCCGAGGCCGTCCTCACGGACCTGGAGAACGGGGTGACCTCGCTCTGGCTCCCGCTCGGCGGTGCCGGGTTGCCCGTGGAGGCGCTCCCCGAGGTGCTGCGCGAGGTGTACCTGGACCTGGCACCGGTGGTCCTGGACGCCGGAGCCGAGTTCGCCGAAGCGGCGGACGCGCTGCTCGGCCTGTACGAGGACCGCGGAATGCCGCCCTCCTCGGCGTTGGGCAACCTCGGCGCCGACCCGCTGGGGCTGGCCGCGCGAACCGGTCGACCGGACGCCCTGACCGGGCAGTTGGCCACCGCCGCCGAACTCGCCGCCCGGTGCCACCGCGACCACCCTGGGCTCCGCGCGATCACCGTGGACGCCCTGCCGTACCACGGTGCCGGCGCCTCCCCGGCCCAGGAGCTGGGGTGTTCGCTGGCCACCGGAGTCGCCTACCTCCGGGTGCTCACGGCGGCCGGGATGCCCCTCGACGCGGCCTGCGGCCAGCTGGAGTTCCGCTACGCCGCGACCGCCGACCAGTTCCTGACCATCGCCACACTGCGCGCCGCCCGCCGGCTGTGGTCCAGGGTGACCCAGGCCTGCGGGGCCGCCCCGGCCGCCCGGGCGCAGCTCCAGCACGCCGTGACCTCGCCGGTGATGATGACCCGCCGCGACCCCTGGGTGAACATGCTCCGGACCACCGTGGCGACGCTGGCCGCCGGGCTCGGCGGGGCCGACTCGGTGACCGTGCTGCCCTTCGACAACGCCCTCGGCATGCCCGACGACTTCGCCCGGCGGGTGGCCCGGAACACCCAGTCGGTGCTGATCGAGGAGTCCCACCTGGCCCGGGTCATCGACCCGGCCGGCGGTTCCTGGTACGTCGAACAACTCACCGACCAGCTCTCCCGGGCGGCCTGGTCGTGGTTCCAGGAGATCGAACGGGCCGGCGGCCAGCGTTCCGCGTTGGAGACCGGGCTGGTGGCCGACCGGCTAGCGGCGGGCTGGGAGCGGCGCGCCGCGGACATCGCGCACCGTCGGGAACCGATCACCGGGGTGAGCGAGTTCCCGCACCTCGCCGAGGAGGCGGTCAGCAGGCCGGAGCGGCCCGCGGCCCCCGGCGGAGGACTGCCGAGGGTCAGCCGGGACGAGGCGTTCGAAGCCCTGCGCGCCCGCTCCGACGCGTATCTGGCAGCCAACGGCAGTCGGCCCCGGGTGCTGCTGGCGGCCCTCGGGCCGGCTGCGGCCCACACCGCCCGGGCGACCTTCGCGGCCAACCTCTTCCAGGCGGGCGGGATCGAGCCGGTGCACGCCCCGGTGACCGACCCCGCCGCCGCGGCCGAAGCCCTCCACGGCAGCGGTGCGGCCATGGCCTGCCTCTGCTCCAGCGACCAGCTCTACGCCGAACAGGCGGAGGCCGTGGCGGTCTCGCTCAAGGCCGCCGGCGTCCGCCGGCTCTTCCTGGCCGGCCGACCGGGAGAACGGGAGGAGACCTACCGCGGGGCCGGGGTCGACACCTTCCTCTTCGCCGGCTGCGACGCGGTCGCGATCCTCTCCTCGGCCCTTGACGACATGGGGGTGGCCTGATGCGTGACGGAGCCGGTCGGCCGGGGCCCATCCCGGACTTCTCGAACATCGCCCTCGACGATGCCGGCGGTGAGCCGGTGACCGCCGGGCAGTGGCGGGCGGCGCTGGAGCAGAGCACCGGCAAGAGCGCCGAGGACCTGGTCTGGCAGACCCCGGAGGGCATCGGGGTGCGCCCCCTCTACACCGACGAGGACCTGCGCGGGCTCGACTTCCTGTCGACCTACCCGGGCATCGCGCCCTACCTACGCGGGCCTTACCCGACGATGTACGTCAACCAGCCCTGGACCATCCGGCAGTACGCCGGCTTCTCCACCGCGGAGGAGTCCAACGCCTTCTACCGGCGGAACCTCGCCGCGGGGCAGAAGGGGCTCTCGGTCGCCTTCGACCTCCCCACCCACCGGGGGTACGACAGCGACCACCCCCGGGTCACCGGGGACGTCGGCATGGCGGGGGTGGCGATCGACTCGATCTACGACATGCGCCAGCTCTTCGACGGCATCCCACTGGACCGGATGAGCGTGTCCATGACCATGAACGGCGCGGTGCTGCCGGTACTCGCGCTGTACATCGTCGCCGCGGAGGAGCAGGGCGTACCGCCCGAGAAGCTGGCCGGGACCATCCAGAACGACATCCTCAAGGAGTTCATGGTCCGCAACACCTACATCTACCCGCCGCAGCCGTCGATGCGGATCATCTCCGACATCTTCGCCTACACCTCGCAGCGGATGCCGCGCTACAACTCCATCTCCATCTCCGGGTACCACATCCAGGAGGCGGGGGCGACGGCCGACCTCGAACTGGCCTACACCCTCGCCGACGGCGTGGAGTACCTGCGGGCCGGGCAGGAGGCCGGCCTCGAGGTCGACGCCTTCGCCCCCCGGCTCTCCTTCTTCTGGGCCATCGGCATGAACTTCTTCATGGAGATCGCCAAGCTGCGCGCGGCCCGGCTGCTCTGGGCGAAGCTCGTCGGCCGCTTCGAGCCGAGCAACCCCAAGTCGCTGTCGCTGCGCACCCACTGCCAGACCTCCGGCTGGTCGCTGACCGCCCAGGACGTCTACAACAATGTCGCCCGGACCTGTGTGGAGGCCATGGCCGCCACCCAGGGGCACACACAGTCGCTGCACACCAACGCCCTGGACGAGGCGCTGGCCCTGCCCACCGACTTCTCCGCGCGGATCGCCCGCAACACCCAGCTGCTGCTCCAGCAGGAGTCCGGCACCACCCGGGTGATCGACCCCTGGGGCGGCAGCGCTTACGTCGAACGGCTCACCCACGACCTCGCCGCACGCGCCTGGCAGCACATCGAGGAGGTCGAGGCGGCCGGCGGCATGGCCCGGGCCATCGACGCGGGGATCCCCAAACTCCGGGTGGAGGAGGCGGCCGCGCGGACCCAGGCCCGTATCGACTCCGGCCGGCAGCCGGTGATCGGGGTCAACAAGTACCGGGCCGCCGGCGAGGAGCAGATCGAGGTGCTCAAGGTCGACAACTCGGCCGTGCGGGCTCAGCAGCTGGACAAGCTCCGGCGACTCCGTGCGGAACGGGACGAGGACGCCTGCCAGCGGGCGCTGCACGCGCTCACCAGGTCCGCCGAGGCCGGTCACCGGGCCGGCGCCGGCCTGGAGGGGAACCTGCTGGCCCTCGCCGTGGACGCGGCGCGTGCCAAGGCCACCGTCGGGGAGATCTCCGACGCCCTGGAGAAGGCCTACGGCCGCCACTCGGGCCAGATCCGTACCATCACCGGTGTGTACCGAGAAGAAGCCGGAGCGAGCTCCGGACTGGAGCGCACCAGGGCGCTGGTGGACGCCTTCGAGGGTGCGGAGGGCCGCCGGCCCCGCATCCTGGTGGCGAAGATGGGCCAGGACGGCCACGACCGCGGCCAGAAGGTGATCGCCACCGCCTTCGCCGACCTCGGCTTCGACGTCGACGTCGGGCCGCTGTTCCAGACCCCGGCCGAGGTGGCACGCCAGGCGGTGGAGGCGGACGTGCACATCGTCGGGGTCTCCTCGCTCGCGGCCGGGCACCTGACGCTCGTCCCCGCGCTGCGGGAGCAACTGGCCGAACAGGGCCGGGAGGACATCATGATCGTGGTGGGCGGGGTCATCCCCCCGCAGGACGTCGCCGCTCTGCGGGAGGCTGGTGCGACCGCCGTGTTCCCGCCCGGCACGGTCATCCCGGAAGCCGCCCACGACCTGGTGAGGTCGCTGGCGGTGGCCCTCGGCCACGAGCTGTGAAGCGATGCCTCCCGCGATCGACGTCGACGGCTACGTCCAGGGTGTACTGGCCGGATCCCGGGCCCACATAGCCCGCGCCATCACGCTGGTGGAGTCCACCCGCGCCGACCACCGCAAGCTCGCCCAGCGCCTGCTGGTCGAACTCCTCCCGCATTCCGGCAAGGCCCGGCGGGTGGGCGTCAGCGGCGTTCCCGGGGTCGGCAAGTCCACCTTCATCGACGCCCTGGGCAGCATGCTCACCGGTCTCGGCCACCGGGTAGCGGTGCTCGCCGTCGACCCGTCCTCCACCCGCACCGGAGGGTCCATCCTCGGTGACAAGACGCGGATGGAACGGCTGGCCGCCGACCCCGCCGCGTTCGTCCGGCCCTCGCCCAGCGCCGGCACCCTCGGCGGGGTGGCCACCGCCACCCGTGAGTCGATGGTGGTGATGGAGGCCGCCGGCTACGACGTGGTCCTGGTGGAGACCGTGGGGGTGGGGCAGTCCGAGACCGCCGTCGCGGGCATGGTCGACACCTTCCTGCTGCTGACCCTGGCCCGCACCGGCGACCAGCTCCAGGGCATCAAGAAGGGGGTGCTGGAACTCGCGGACGCGGTGGCGGTCAACAAGGCGGACGGGCCGCACGAACGCGACGCCCGCGCCGCGGCGCGGGAACTCTCCGGGGCACTCCGGCTGCTTCGCGCGCAGGAGGACTCCTGGACCCCGCCGGTGCTCACCTGCAGCGCCCGGGAGGGCACCGGTCTGGAGAAGCTGTGGCAGCAACTGGAGCGGCACCGCGAGGCGCTGGAACGCAGCGGGCGGTTCGCGGTCAAACGCCGTGAGCAGCAGGTCGACTGGGTCTGGGCCATGGTCCGCGACCAGCTGCTGGCGCAGTTGCACCAGCACCCGGCGGTTCGGGGGCGCGCTCCCGAACTGGAGGCGCGGGTCCGGGAGGGCACCCTCACCGCGACGCTCGCCGCTGAGCAGCTGCTCGAAGCCTTCCACACGCCTGGGGCGGAAGCCGGGGAGGTCGAGCCCGGCGGCCCCGGCCGCTGACAACCGCGTCGGTACCTCCCCGGTACACACGACGCCGGCCATGGAAGCGGACCGGCTTCGACCGCGGTGCCGGTCCGCAGGAGAGCCGGGGCTCCTATCGTTGGCTGATGCGCGCATACGATACGGACCGCCCAGCCGATCTCGACGAGGTTCGTGAGTCCTATGACCGGGTGGCCGACAACTACGTCCACATGGTGTTGACGACGGGGGTCGGCGACATCCGCACGCACCCGTGGCTCAAGGCGTCCATCGACGCCTTCGCCGACACAGTTGGCGGGCTCGGGCCGGTGCTCGACGTAGGGTGCGGACCGGGAACGGTGACCGCCTACCTCGCCGAACGCGGGCTCGACGTTTCCGGGGTCGACCTCTCACCCCGCATGGTCGAGAACGCCCGCCGCCTCCATCCGGAATGCCGCTTCAGCGTGGCCTCCGCCACCGACCTCGACCTCGGCGAAGCATCCCTCGGCGGGGTGCTGGGCTGGTGGTCGCTGTTCAACCTCCCGCGGGACGTCCTTCCCCGGGTCCTCGCCCGGTTCGCGCGGGCCCTGAAGCCGGGCGGACACCTCATCACCGCGACGCACGTCGGCGACGAGGACGTGCTGCGCACCGAGGCATACGGGGGCGTACCCGTTCGCTGGACGACACACAAATGGCGGCCGGAACGCCTGGTGGACCTGATCGAGCAGGCAGGACTCCGCCCGGTCGCCGAACTCCGGCTCCCCGCGGACGAACAGACCGGGCCGGGGGTGGTCGTCATGGCCAGGCGACCCGACTGAGGACCGGAGCATCGGCGCGCGCCTTGCCCGAGGCTTCCGGGCAACACCCGGGTGGCCTCTCCGGGTGTCCTGGCGGAGCGCCAGTGGGGGGCCGCTGCGGACCGAGGAGCCGTGGTGGGTCGGCAGCGTGCTGCTCGTCGGTCAACCCGGTCACGGCGGCCCGACGGTCGCGCGCGCAGCTCCGGGGCGGCTCGGCAAGCGGCGCTGTCTGCCCGCAGGGTGGTCCCCGGCTCCCTCCGGAGACGGGGCCGGGGTGTGGAAGACTCCGACGATGACCTTGCGCGGTCCGCGCAGCAGGCCGATCGAATGGTGAAGTCCCCATGTGGAAAATAGAGTTGGACCGGAAGCAGTGCCTCGGTGCCGGGGTGTGCGTGGGCACCGCCCCAGAGCTGTTCGCCCTGGAAGGTGGCCGGTCGTATCCGCTCCGGACCGAGATCGAGCCGAACGAGGACGCGGCCGAGGCGGCCGAGTCATGCCCGGCCATGGCCATCACCATCTGGTCGGGAGCCGAGGTGGTCGCCCCGGAGCCGTGAGCTGCCGTCAGGACGCCGGCCGGCCGTGTGGACCGCGCGGCCGGCCGGCGTCCTGACCCGTCCCGGCCGGTCCGCGGCAAGATTCCGCGGAATCGAATCTTTACGGCGGCCCGCAGCCGTGCCACGCTTCCCGCACCGACTTTCCGGTGAGGAGAGGAGGCCGTATGGGCGTCACGCGCCGCGGCGCGCTGACCGCGGCCGCCCTCGGGGTGGGTTCGGCCGCACTCGGGGGATGTGGGACCGCACTCGATCCCCGCCCCCGGGAGCGGGGCGGGGTGGCGCTCACCGTGGCCACCAACGCCGTCTCCGGCGGCAAGAACGGAGACGAAGCGGACTGGATCGCCGACTGGGTGATCCCCCGCTACCTCCGCCGGCAGCGGGCCAAGGGGATACCGGCCCGGGTGAGATTCCTCCCCAGTGGGGTGGACGACGAGCAGTACAAGATCAAACTGGCCCTCGACCTCAAAGCCCGGGCCGGGCCGGACATCATGGCCCTGGACGGCATCTGGATCGGCGAGTTCGCCCAGGCCCGCTACATAAGACCGCTGCGGGAGGTGGCCGGCCCGGAAGCCGGCAGCTGGGACGGCTGGCGGCGGATCAACGAACAGGTGCGTTCCCTCGCCCGCTTCGACGGCCAGCTCTACGGCATCCCCGCCGGAACCGACGCACGGGTGCTCTACTACCACAAGCCGCTCTTCCGCCGAGCCGGACTCACCACCGACTGGCAGCCCCGGAGCTGGCGGGAGATCCTGGACGCCGCCCGCCGGTTACGCCGCTTGGAGGGGATCACACCACTCCAGATCAACGCCGGTACCGCGATGGGCGAGGCCACCACCATGCAGGGCGTGTTACCGCTGCTCGCCGGCGCGGGCGGCCGGGTCAGCGACGGCCGGCGCTGGTACGGGGACACCCCCGAACTCCGCGCCGTGCTCGGCTTCTACCGAGCGGTCTACCGCGGCGGGCTCGGCGACCCCCGGCTCCAGCAGGAGGCCAGAGGCCGCGACAAGTCGTTCCAACGGTTCGCCGAGGGCCGGATCGGCATCCTCGCCGAGGGCGACTACTTCTGGCGGGATGTCATCGCCCCCGGGACCGGCGTCAGCCCCATGGCGCGGCGGGACCGGGACGTCGGCTACGCCCTCTTCCCGGCCCGCGCCCCGGGGGAGGGGATCGAAGGCCGTGACCACGTGAGCCTCTCCGGTGGCGGGGTGCACGTGCTCAACCCCAACACCCGCCATCCACGACAGGCATTCGAACTGCTCACCGCCTTGCACTCGGCGCCGGCCCTGCTCGCCCGACTCGGTGGAACCGCAAGGATCACCGAGCGGGACGACGTCAACGCCACCGTGCTCGGCAGGGACCCGATGCTCCGGTTCGCCGCTGCCGAAGCCCTGCCCGTGACCACCTTCCGCCCGCCGCTCGCCGCCTACCCGGAGGTGTCGCTCGCCCTCCAGGAGGCGACCGCCAGGGTGGTGGCCGGTCAGCACCCCGACCGCTCGGCCGCCGCCTACCGCAAGCAGCTGGAGGAGGTCCTCGGTGGCAACGACCGGATCGTCGACTGAGGCAGCCCCGGCCCCGACCGCCGCCGAGGCCGGGGACGCCGCGGGGCTCGGCCGCCACCGCGCCGCGCTGTTCGTCGCGCCGGCGCTCGTACTGATCGCCCTCTTCCTGGTGCTCCCCGCTCTCTGGACGCTCTACCTTGGAGCCACCGACTACCGGCTGACCGGTGTACCGGCCGTCGATCCCGGCTTCGTCGGGCTGGACAACCTCACCCGGGCGCTCGGGGACGGCGACTTCGCCCACGCCCTGCTGCTGACCCTCGCCTTCGTACTGGGCTCGGCGGTGTTCGGCCAGGCGCTGCTCGGCCTGGCGCTCGCCTGGTGGATGAGGGACCGCAAGGGCTGGCTCCGAGGAGCACTGGAAGCGCTGGTGATGCTCGCCTGGATCCTGCCGGCCTCCGTGGTGGCCTTCCTCTGGATCGCCCTGCTCGACCGGGACGGTGGCACGCTCAACGCCCTGCTGCACACCCCGGGTGCGGCCTGGCTGCTCGACCACCCGATGCCGTCGATCATCGTCTACAACGTGTGGCGGGGGACGGCGTTCTCCATGATGCTGTACAGCGCGGCGCTGGGCACCGTGCCGAAATCCCACCTGGAGACCGCCAGGCTGGCGGGCGCGAGCGGTTGGCGGCAACTGCGCGATGTCGTGCTGCCCCGGATCCGCGGGCACGTGCTGACCAACCTCCTGCTGATCAGCCTCTGGACGTTCAACGACTTCACGCCGTTCCTGATCACCGCCGGCGGGCCCGACGGGCGCAGTGAGACCCTGCCCGTCTTCATCTACCAGACCGCGCTGGCCAGCGGTCAGCTGGGCTACGGGGCGGCGATCTCGCTGCTGATGCTGCTCGTCAACCTCGTCGTCGCGGTGTTCTACCTGCGGCTGCTGGGGCGGGGGAGGAGAACGGGGAGAGCAACCACGACGGCCCGGGAGACGGCGTCATGACGGAGCGACCGGAGCCCCTGCGCGCCGTCGTCCGACTCCTCCGAGGCGTGGCGGCCTACACCCTGGTCGCGCTCGCCCTCGCCTTCTTCGCCCTCCCGCTCCTCTGGCTCGCGACCGCGCCCTTCGACCGGCACCCGGGCGTCACCGCCTCGCTGCCGCGGTTCACCCTCGACAACTTCGTCCGGCTCTGGCGCAACCCCGGTGCGGTCGAGTCACTGGCGAGCTCGGTTGTCCTCGCGGCCGGCAGCGCGCTGCTGGTGGTGGCGCTCTCCGCGTTCGCCGCGTACGCCCTCAGCCGGGTGCGGATCCCCGGCCGGGACGGACTGCTGTACGCCCTGCTGCTGCTCTCCTCCATCGTGACCGGCACCGCGGCGATGGTGCCGGTCTTCCTGCTCGCCGCCGAACTGCGCCTGGTCGACTCCTACCTCGGCGTCATCCTGGTGCTCTCCGGCGGTCTGCTCCCGGCCGCCATCTTCATCCTCAAGGACTTCACGGACACCGTCCCCCGGTCCTACGAGGAGTCGGCCCGGGTCTTCGGCGCCTCCTCGACGCGGATCCTGCTCGACATCGTCGCACCGGTCGTACGGCCCGGTCTGGCGACGGTCGGGGTGTGGACCGTGGCGCAGGTGTGGGGCAACTTCCTGATCCCGTTCCTCCTGCTGCGCTCGCCGGACAAGTCGCCGGCAGCCGTCGTGATGTACACCTTCTACACCGAGGGCGGCCAGCCCGATCTCGCCCTCATCTCCACCTTCTCGCTGCTCTACTCGCTGCCGGTGGTACTGATGTTCCTCTTCGTCAGCCGCCGGTTCGGCTTCCGGTTCCACGGAGGGATCAAGGGCTGATGGCTGACATCGACCTGAGCCGTCTGACGAAGGTCTTCCCCGGCGGTGTCCAGGCACTGAACGGCATCGACCTCACCGTCCACGACGGCGAGTTCTTCGCTCTGCTCGGACCCTCCGGCTGCGGGAAGTCCACCCTGCTGCGGACCATCGCCGGTCTGGAGACGGCCAGCGGCGGCGCCGTCCGGATCGGCGGCCGGGAGGTCACCGCGCTTCCCCCGGGCCAACGGGACATCGCCATGGTCTTCCAGGACTACGCGCTCTTCCCACACATGACCGTCACCGAGAACATCGCCTACCCGCTGAAGATCAAGAAGGTCAGCCGGGCGGAGCGGACCGCCAGGGCGGGACGGACGGCTGACGCCCTCGGCCTGGGCCACCTCGGCGAACGCCGGCCCGGGCAGCTATCCGGCGGCCAGCAGCAGCGTGCGGCGCTCGCCCGGGCCATGGCCTGCCACCCCGGGGTCTTCCTGCTCGACGAGCCGCTGTCCAACCTGGACGCCCGCATGCGGTTGGAGGCCCGCACCTTCCTCAAGAAGCTCCAGCGCGAACTGGCCGTCACCACCGTCTTCGTCACCCACGACCAGGCCGAGGCACTGGCGATGGCCGACCGGATCGCCGTCATGGACCAGGGCGGACTCCGGCAGATCGGCACCCCGGCCGAGGTCTACCGGCGGCCCACCAGCACCTTCGTCGCCTCCTTCATCGGCTCCACGCCGATGAACCTGCTGGAAGCGGAGGTCCGGTCCGACTGGATACGGGTGGCCGGCACGGATCTGCCCCTCCCGGCCGGCACCGGGGCGGCGGTCCACGACGGCGAGACCCTCCGCTACGGCATCCGCCCCGAGTACCTGCGGTGGACGGATCAGGACGAGCCGGCCGCGCTGCGCGGTACGGTGGCGGTCGTGGAGAACCTCGGCAGCGCCCAACTGGTCACCCTCGACTGCGCCACCTCCACCGTGCGGGTCGTGGTACCCGAGGAACAGGAGATCGCCCTGGGCGGCCCCGCTCGACTGGTGCCGCGCGGGGACCGGGCGCTCCTCTACCGCGACGGTGCACTGGTCTCCCCGGTCGAACCGGCCGGCGATCGGACGCCCGCGTGACAGCGGACGGCCGCACCAGGCACCGCGGCACCTGGACCATGGAGCAGCGGGCGGAAGACGCCCTGCGGCCGATGCCGGTCGAGGTGCCCGAGGGGACGGCGGCGCTCAGCGTCACCCTGGAGTACCCCCGGGCCGCCGGCGTCCTCGACCTCGGCGTGCTCGGCCCGGAGGGGGAGTTCCGCGGCTGGTCCGGAGGGGCCCGGGACCGCTTCACCCTGACCCGGGACTGGGCGACGCCGGGCTACCTCCCCGGACCGCTCACCGCCGGCACCTGGCACGTCCTGCTCCGGCTGCACCGGGTCCCGCCCGCGGGGCTGCGCTACGAACTCACGTCCACCGCCTCGGGCAGCGCCCCGGGGCCGCCCGCCGCGCCCCGACCGGAACCGCTGCCTCGGGGCGACCGGCGGGCGCTGCCTGAGGTGGACGGCGCCCGCTGGTTCGCCGGGGACCTGCACGCCCACACCGAGCACAGCGACGGCGAGCTGACGGTGGAGGAGCTAGCCCGGCTGGCGGCCGGGGAGGGCCTGGACTTCCTCGCCGTCACCGACCACAACACCACCAGCCACCACCCGCTGCTGGCGGCGGCGGGGGCCAGGCAGGGCATCACCCTGCTGCCGGGGCAGGAGGTCACCACCGACCTCGGACACGCCAACGTCTACGGCGACACCGGTTGGATCGACTTCCGAACCGATGCCGACGACTGGCTGGAACAAGCCGAAGGCGGCGGCGGGTTCCTCTCCGTCAACCATCCGCTCGCCGGCGACTGCGCCTGGCAGCGGGAGTTCGCCGGGCCCCGCCCCCGCCACGTCGAGCTGTGGCACCACAGCTGGACCGATCGCCGGCACGGCGCCCCGCTGGCCTGGTCACGGGCGTGGCGGCCGGATGTGATCCCGCTCGGCGGCAGCGACTTCCACCGGCCGGCGCAGGGCCGTCCACCGGGAGCTCCGACCACCTGGGTGCTCGCCGAGAGCTCCGACCGCGCCGACCTCCTCCGCGCGCTGGCCGCGGGGCGCACCGCCGTCTCCGCCGGTCCCCGGGCGCCGCTGCTGCTCCGTTGCGGAGCGGAACTCCTGGCACTGGACGCCGCCGACACCGTGCTGGTGCGCCCGGACGGCAACCGCCGCGTGATCCGGGCCGACCGTGCGGTGCTACCCGCCGCCGAAGGGCTCCACCGGTTGGAGACCGACAGCTGCGAGGTCATCGCCCTGTGCGCCTGACCTGCTGAGACGCCCTGGTCGGCGCACCGCGCCGTAGCGGCGCTCAGCCACTCCCGGTGCCGCCGGGCGGCTGGCAGTGCGGGCACCACACCGTGCTCCGGCCGGCGACGCGGTCACGCTCCAAGCTCGTACCGCAGCGCGGGCATTCGGCCTCCGGATCGTCCCGGTGGCCGGTCAGCCAGGAGGCGCGCGGCGGCACCGCGCCGGTGGGAACGGCGGTGCGCAGCACCCGGCGCATGTCGGTGTGGAGCCGCCGGCGCTCCTGCGGGCTCAGCTCGGAAGCCCGCCGGGCGGGGTGGAGCCGCGCCCGCCACAGGATCTCGTCGGCGAGCAGGTTGCCCAGCCCGGCGAGCACCGACTGGTCGATGAGCGTCGACTTCACACCGCCCCGGCGGTTGCCCAGCGCCTCCTCGAACTCGGCCCGGTCGATCTCCCAGGCGTCCGGCCCCTGCCCGCCCAGCACCGCGCCGACATCGCTGGTCAGCCACCAGCCCTTGAGTTTCCGCTGGTCGCGGTAGCGCAACTGGTCGTCGCCGAGAGCGAGGACGATCCGGTCGTGCGGATGGAGAGGGTCGGAGCCGCTGCGGCAGAGCAGCCGCCCGGTCATGCCGAAGTGCATCAGCAGGGTCGGCCCGGCGCTCGGAGCACCGCCCCCCGCGTCGACCGGGGCCAGCAGCCACTTGCCGTGCCGGCGGGGCTCGCCGAGCCGGTGCCCGGACAACGCCCGACCGAGCCGCCCGGGTGAGACCCCGTGCAGCACACCCGGGTCGTACACGGTGACCCCGGTGATCGCACGGTCGCGGGTGCACGAGGCGAGCACCTCGCGGAACCCTTCGACATCAGGCAGTTCGGGCACGGTCGGCACCGCCTTCTCGATTGGCTGGCGGGCTATTCGGGCGGCCGGACGGGCCGGGCGGAACCGGCGGGAAATCACCGGTCCCCCGGAAAGGAAACGGTACGACGGGGAGCCGGTGATCGCCCCTCGGGGCGAGCGGTGGCGCACGGCCGACGGGCCCGAGGGGGCAGGTCCTGAGCACCCGTCCCGGAGCGCGGTGATGCGCCGTTTTCAGCCCTTCGAAGCACGCTACGCGGGGATCTGCCCGGCGGGGCGAGACATACGGACGAAAATGCGAAATGGCTTGCGGTAAAGGCGAGTTGAACCGCGAGAGAGGAGAGCTTCTACCCAAGGGAGACAGTCAGAAAACGGTTAACCGGCGGTAACGGCCAATGGTTGGCAACCTCCAGTAAGAGGGATGGACTTGGGCTGTGTTCCCTCTCTAGAGTCCCTGTTCGAGCCCTCCTGTTGTCGGGTTTGCGGAGGATGTCATGAAAGGCAGACCTAGCACCGGTCAGAGGTGATTTCCGAAGTCATCTCCGGCCGGGACGTTCCACGTAGGGAGGGGTGGGTATGCGCTTTCAGCTACTGGGCCCGCTGAGCATCACGGACGGTCCGGACACCGCCGTCCTCCAGCCGTCGAAACCGACCAGCCTCCTGGCGGCCATGCTCCTCCATCCGGGCAACGTCGTCTCCACCGGCTACCTGCTCCGCGCCATCTGGGACGAGGAGCAGCCCGCCACCGCCCGGGCTGCGCTCCAAACCTGCGTGCTGCGGCTCCGCAAGATCTTCGCCAAGTACGGCATAGCCAACAACGCGATCGAGGCCGTGCCCGGCGGCTACCGGATGCCGGCCGACCCCGACACCCTCGACCTGCTCCGGTTCCGGGAGCTGGTCCGGTCGGCCGACCAGGTCCGCAAGGACCCCGAGGCCGAGCTGTACCGGCTCCGGGAGGCACTCACCCTCTGGCAGGGACCGCTGCTGGCCAATGTGAACTCCCGGATGCTGCACCGGGACGAGGTGCCGCGGCTCACCGAGGAGCGCATCCGGGCGCTGGAGCGCGCCTACGACATCGAACTCGCGCTCGGCCGCTGCCGCCAGGCGATGGTCGGCCTCTGGGAGGCGGCCCGGGCCCACCCGGGCCATGAGCGGTTCTCCGAACAGCTCATCGAGGCGCTCTACCGCACCGGCCGCCAGGCCGAGGCGTTCGAGGAGTACCGCCGGGTCAAGAAGCGCCTCCAGGAGGACCTCGGGGTCGACCCCGGCCCGTCGCTGCAACGTCTGGAGCTCGCCATCATCCGAGGTGACGACCTCGGCCCGGCCGCCCGGGAGGGCGCCGAGCTGGCGCTGCCGCCGGGGGCCGGGACGCCCGCTCCGGCCCCGTCCGAAGCGTTGCAGCTGACCGCCGCCCCCCAGCCGCTGCCGCCCGTCCCCTGCTTCACCGGCCGGGCGGCCGACAGCGGCGTCATCACCGGCCGGCTGCTGCGCCGGCCCCGGCCGGGACCGGCGCTGGTGGTGATCTCCGGCGCGCCAGGCATCGGCAAGACGGCGCTCGCCCTGCAGACCGCCCACCGGGTCCAGGAGGAGTTCCCCGACGGCTGCTCCGTCCTCCCCATGACCCGGCCGGACGGCACACCGCTGAGCTCCGAGGAGGCGCTCGCCGAGCTCGGCCCGCCCGCCGGCGGCGACCGGCGCGCCCTGCTCGTTCTCGACGACGTGGCCAGCGCCGACCAGGTGCGTCCCCTCCTCCCGACCGCCAGCGGCAGCGCCGTCGTCATCACCAGCAGACGGGGGCTGGCCGCGCTGGTGGCCACCCACGGCGGCCTGGTGCATCGGCTGGGCACGCTGGCGCCCGGGGAGTCGCTGGAACTCCTGGCGAACATCTGCGGACCGGAGCGCATCGAGGCGGAGCCCGGGGCGGCGCGTTCGCTGGCCGAGGTGTGCGGGCACTTCCCGCTCGGCCTCCGGATCGCGGCGGCCCGGCTGCTGATGCGCCCCGCGCTGCGGATCGCCGACTGCGCCGACTGGCTGGCCGAGGACCTGCCGGCACGCCTCAGCCTCGCTGACGACCCGCGGATGTCCGTGCCCTACGTCCTCGACGGCGCGCTGGACCGGCTGGAGCCGGAGCTCACCGAGGCCTTCGTCCGGGTCGGCGGCCACGACAGCAGCACGCTCACCGCCCGGGAGCAGGCCGACCGGCTCGGCGGCCCGGAGACGGCCGAGCGGGTGCTCGAGCGGCTGGTGGACGCCGGACTGCTGGAAGACGGCCCGCCCGGGCCGTACCGGATGCACGGACTGCTGCGTAGCTACGCGCGTCGAATGCTCCGGCACCGCGAAGACCGCCAACACCGCGAACACCGCGAGGAGAGCCGCAAGCGCTCGCCAGCTCCGCCGGGTTGACGGCCCGATCCGTCAACCCGGCGAGCACAGACCTGACCGACCGAGCGCCGGCACGCCCGCGCTCACCATCGACCGCGCCCGCTCCACCGAGCTCCGACGGCCGGCAGGCCGTCGGACCGACCAACCAGGGGTGTCACCCACATGGCCACAGCCAGCTACGAAGCAGTCGCCGCCACCCGGCCGCGCATCCGCCGGGACGTGCTCTTCACCGAGACGCCGGAAGGAGTGCTCTTCCACAACGCGGACGGCGGGTTCCGGCTGAACGCCAAGTCGGCCTACCGGTTCGCCACCCTGCTGGTGCCGCACTTCAACGGGGAGCACTCCGTCGCCGAGATCTGCCAGGGCTTCGGCGACGGGCAGCGCGCCATGGTCGGGGAGTTGGTCAAGACCCTCTACGAGCGGGAGTTCGCCCGGGACGTCCCGGCACGCGAGCCGGCGGAGGACGACGCGGCGGCTCCGTCCCCGGAGGCGGCCCGACGGTTCGCCCCCCAGATCGCCTACATCGACCACTACGCCGATGACGCGGACCAGCGCTTCCAGCGCTTCCGGCAAGCCCGGGTCGCCGTCCTCGGCGACGACCTGGTGGCTCGCTGGTGTGTGCTGAGCCTGATCCGCAACGGTTGCGAGAACATCGGCCTGCGAGCCGAGGTCCGGGACTCCGGGATCGACGCGGAGGCGGCCGAGGCGGCCGCGGACGGCTGCCCGGTGGAGCTGCGGCCCCTCCCCGCCGGGGAGGCGGGCCGCCCGGTCGGCTGGACGGATCTCGAAGGGTACGACGTCGTCGTGGTGACCGGCGGTCCGCAGACGCCGGGGCGGCTCTTCCCGCTGTTGCGGGCCGGGGTCCCGGAGGGCCGCGCACTGCTGCCCGCCTGGTCCCACGGCGGCAACGCGGTGGTCGGCCCGCTGATGGAGCAGGACACCGCCGGCTGCTGGGCCTGTGCCGCGCTGCGGCTCGGCGCCAGCGGGGACGCCTCGGCCGCCGCCGACCTGTGGAGCGGCATCGCCCTTCAGCAGAGCGCCGAGAGCGGGGCACGGCCTGGCCGTCCGCTCTCCGCGATGATCGGGAACCTGCTGGGTTACGAGATCTTCCGGCTCACCACCGGGGCGCTCCGGGCCGAGACCGCGGGGCGGCTGGTGATCCAGGACGTGGACTCCCTGGACGTCACCTCCGAACCCCTCCTCCCGCACCCGCGCTGCCCCTTCTGCGCGGAGTGCGGGGAGCGGCCCGCGGAGCCCGCCCCCGTCGACCTGGCGACGGCGGGGCAGAGCGGTCCGCAACTGCCCACCCTGGCCACCGCCCGCGACGCCGACGCCCTGGTGGAGGAGTTGAACCGCCGGTCGACGCTGGTCGCCCCGCGGGCCGGGGTGTTCACCGGGTACGCGGACGAGTCGCTCACCCAGATCCCGTTGAAGGTGGGGACGGTCCTCCTCGGCCTCGGGCACGGCGGGCGGCGGCGGATCTCCGCCTTCGACGTGCACCACGTGGCCGGCGCCCGAATCCGGGCCCTGAACACCGCGGCCCAGGTCTACACCGAACACGTCGCCCCGCAGGCCGTCCTGGAGGACGCCGCGCTGGACGAGGCCCGGAAGGCGCTGCCGGCCCTCGCGCCGGAGCTGCTGACCATCGCGAGCGGCACCTCCACCGGTGCGGAGAGCGTGGCGCAGTGGACCACCGCCGTCTCACTGCACAGCGGTGAGCGGGCACTGGTCCCCGCCGGAGCGGTCCGCACCTTCGGCCCGCACAACGCCGAGCGGCTCTTCGAGGCCACCCGGGCCGGCAGCGGAGCGGGACAGTCCACGGCCGACGCCGCCGCCGGCGGACTGCTCAGCGCGCTCGCCCACGACGCCCTGCGCCGTGCCCTGCGCGGAGCCGAGGTGACCCGGCTGCCCCTGGACGCCTCCGCGCCCGGCGTGGCCGACGACCCGGAGCTCACCTTCCTGGTCCGCTCCGCCGCCAACCTGGAGATCGACGTCGAACTGCTGGACCTGGGGGAGGGCGACCGCTCCGGGGTCCACGTGCTGCTCGCCCGGGCGGGCGACACCTGGGCCGTCGGCAGCGAACTCGGCAGGCGCGCGGCCGGCTCCGCCGCCCTCCGCGACCTCCTGGGCCTCATCCAGCTGGAGCGGGACGAGGCCGCGGCCGACACCGGTGATCCGCTGCTCCGGGACATCGCTCCGGCGACACTCGGGACGACCGCGCCCGACCGGGCGTGGGGCGCCGACGAGGCGGTGGGCTGGAGCGAGGTGCTGAAGCGGCTGGAGGCCGCCGGCCGGCGGGCCTACCTGGTGCCGACCGGCACGGCCGACCTGGCGACGGTGGACGTCCACACCGCCCGCGTCCTGCTCACCGTGGAGCCGGGCCGTGGCGAGTAACGTCCCCCGCGGCCGCTCGGCCGCCGACCCGGGCGGTGAACGGGCGTCGCTCCCGACCGGGCCGTTCCGGCAGGCGCTTGCCGAGATCGACGGCCCGCAGGTGACGGTCGTGGCGCTGGGCTTCCGGGACGAGTTCGCCGCCGACGCCGGCCCGCCCACCACGCAGGACGGTGCCGCCGCGATTCCCGTCCACCTCTACGGCCAACAGGCGATCGTCGGGCCGGTCCCCCCTCCGTCCGGCGAGGCCGGACCGGCGGCTGGCTGCCCGCGCTGCCTGACCCGGCGCTGGCAGGCGGTGCGCTCGGTGGCGCTCCGGGACGCCCTGGAACTCGGCGGCGGCACCCGGACGTCCGGGGCCTGGCCCTACGCGACGGCCTTCGCCGCCGGCGCCGTCGCCGCCCTCGTCACCGAGGCCCGCGACCGGGCCGGGGCCCACCGGAGCGCGGACCCCTTCCCCGAGGTGCACGTCCTCGACCTGGAGACCCTCTCCGTCCGCCGCTACCCCCTGGTCCCCGACCCGGAGTGCCCGGACTGCGCCTCCCCCGAGGCGGACACCGCGGAAGGCGCGCGGCTGGAGCTGCGCCCCGCTCCCAAGCACCGGCCCGGAGCGTTCCGGCTCCGGCCCATCGAGGACTACGACATCGACGTGGCCGCGTTCGCCAATCCGCTGTGCGGCGCGCTCGGCCCGTCCATCGTGCATGACGTCTCCTCCACCTCGACGTCGGCGACCATCGGCTGCTTCTCCATGCGCTCCGGCGAGTACCTCCGCGAGACGTTCTGGGGCGGGCACGCGGACAGCTTCGACCACAGCGACCGCATCGGGGTACTGGAGGGGCTGGAGCGCTTCGCCGGGATGCGGGCCCGGGGCAAGACCACCAAACTGACCGCTTCGCTCGACGGTCTCCGAGAGGCCGGCGCACAGCCGGTCGACCCACGTGAGGTGGGCCTGTACGACGAGGCGTTCTACCGGGAGAACCCCCGGGTGACCCCGTTCGCCACCGATCGGGAGATCCCCTGGGTGTGGGGCTACTCGCTCCGCGACCGACGCCCCCGCCCGGTGCCCGAGGTGCTGACCTACTACCACGCACCCGGTCTGGAGAACCGGTTCGTGCAGGAGAGCTCCAACGGGTGCGCCTCCGGCGGCTGCCTGGAGGAGGCCGTCTACTTCGGCCTGATGGAGGTCGTCGAACGCGACGCCTTCCTGCTCGGCTGGTACGGACGCCAGCCGCTGCCGGAGATCGACCCGTCCACCAGCCGCCGGCGCAGCACCCGGCACATGGTGGACCGGCTGGCCATGTACGGCTACCGGGCCCGGTTCTTCGACACCCGCATCACCTTCCCGATCCCGATCGTGACCGCCGTCGCCGAACGCTTCGACGGCGGCCCCGGGCGGATGTGCTTCGGCGCCGGAGCCGGGCTCGACCCGGAGTCCGCTCTCGACTCCGCCCTCTGCGAGATCGCCACCGACGCGGTCAACCTGCCGGGTCGCACCGAGCGCGACGAGGCCCGGCTGCGCGCCATGGCCGAGGACTTCGACAAGGTGACGGCCCTGCACGACCATCCGCTGGTGTACGGGATACCGGAGATGGGCGGCTACGCCGACTTCCTGCTGGCCGGCGAGCCCGGTCCGCTCCGGGCGGTCAGCGACCTCGGTTGGCCCGACGGCTCCGGTGAGACGGCCGGGTCCGACCTCCGGGACGACCTGGAGCGCTGCGTCGCCGCCGTCGCCGAAGCCGGATTCGACGTCGTGGTGGTCGACCAGACCCTTCCGGAGCAGCGGAGGCTCGGCCTGAACACCGTCAGCGTGCTGGTGCCCGGACTGCTCCCGATCGACTTCGGCTGGTCCCGGCAGCGCGCCCGGACCATGCCGCGGATGCGGACCGCGCTGCGTGAGGCCGGACTGCGCGACCAGGACCTCATGCCCGACCAGCTCAACCCAGCACCCCACCCGTTCCCGTGAACCCACCCGCCACCGGCCACCACCGCTGACCGACCGTTAGAGAGGAGGGCCCGTGGGATACGCCCACGAGTACGCGGACGCCATCATGCACCGCGGCCGGGTCCCGATGGAGCCCGCCGACTTCGTTCCCGACTGGTCCGACCGGCCCCGAAAGGGCAAGTACTACCCGGGTGTCGAATCCTTCCCGCTGCCCGCGGCCGGCCCGGGCGTCGAGCCCGCCGCGACCACGGCGGCGGGCTGCCTGCCGGGCCAGGCACCGCCGGCCGACCGGCGGTTCACCCTGGAACTGCTCTCCGAGATGCTGCTCGACTCCTACGGCCTGACCGGACGCCGCCTCGGCGTCCAGGCCAACACCGACCTGGCGGCACTCCCGCACTACACCAACGCCAACTGGTCGCGCGGTACCGCCTCCGGCGGGGGGCTCTACCCGGCCGGCATTCACTGGGTCTCCGGCCCCAGCGGCCCGCTCACCCCCGGGGTCCACTTCTACTCCACCACCCAGCACGCCATGCAGCGGCTGCTCGCCGGGGACGTCAGCGGCGAAGTCCGCCAGGCGCTGGGAGAAGCTCCCGGAGCCGCGGACACCGACCAGTTCCTCATCCTGACCATCAAGTACTGGCAGAACTCCTTCAAGTACAACAGCTTCTGCTTCCACGCCGTCAGCATGGACATCGGCGCGGTGCTCCAGACCTGGCGGATGTGGGCCCGGGCCCGGGGACTGCGGATCGAGCCGGCGCTCTGGTTCGACGAGCAGCGGTTGGCCGAGCTGCTGGGCGTGGAGGGGGACGCGGAGGGCGTCTTCGCCGTCATCCCGCTGTCCTGGGAGGGGGCCGCGGCCAACGTGCCGACCCGGCCCGCCCAGCCGCGCCGCAGCGGTGCCGCCGTCCGGCACACCGACAGCGAGCAGTCCCGCACCCTGCTCACCTTCGAGACGCTGGAGCGGATCCACGCCGCGACCGCCGAGGCCGCCACCGAGCGCCCCGCCGCCGGAGCGCTGGCCGAGGCCGCGACCGAGCCGCTCCCCGGTACCGGCGACCCGATCGAGCTGCCGCCCGCCGGACTGCCTCCGGTCACCGTGCGCCAGGCGCTCCGCAGCCGCCGGAGCAGCTTCGGCCGCTTCGACGCCACCGAGCCGATGACCGCGGCCCAACTGGCCAGCACCCTGGCCGCCTCCGCCGCCACCTCGCTCGGCGGCGACGGCCAGCCCGAAGGCACTCCGCAGCTGGCCAAGCTCTACGCCTTCGTCAACCACGTCCGGGGCATCGAGCCCGGCAGCTACGAGTACGACCCCACGACGCACACCCTGCGCTGCGTGGTGCCCGGGCCGCCCGGTGAGTTCCTCCAGCGCAACTACTTCCTCTCCAACTACAACCTGGAGCAGACCGGTGCGGTGATCGTGCCCACCGTCCGCACCACCGCCGTACTCGACGCCGTCGGTGACCGTGGATACCGGCTGGTCAACGGCGTGGTGGGGGCGATAGCACAGGTCTTCTACACCACCTCGGCCGCGCTGGGACTGGGCGCGGGGGTCGCGCTCGGCTTCGACAACATCTCCTTCATCGAGAGGCTGGGGCTGGAGGACAGCGGCGAGGCGCCGCTGCTGATCATGTTGCTCGGCAACGAGCGGCCGCAACCGGCCGACTTCCGTTACGAGATCGCCTGAACCGCCGCGATGAGGGAATCCACCATGACCCCCCAGACGACCTGGAAGCCCGGCCGCCGGTTCATGTTGCGCGTCGCCGGCCTGCCGGCCGAGTCCATCCACGGGCTGCGCTGCCCGGACAGCCGCCGCTGGGCCGACGAGGTGCTGACGGCCGAGGACAGCCTGCGCGCCCGAGGCGCCGAACTCAGCGACCTCCTGCACGACCTGGTCCCCGCCGCCGACGCGCAGGGGACCGAGGAGGCCGGGCGGCGGGCGCTGCTGAACCTCCGTAGGCAGGTCTTCAACAACCGCCTGCCCGGGGACCCGGAATCGGCCCTGCGGCTGGTCGAAGAGCTCGACCAGCCAGTCGCCGAGCGCCTCGCCGACTGGCTGCGGGACCGCAGGCACCTGGAGAAGCTCCGCTCCGAAGGGGCCGGGCTGATCGAGGCCGACCTGCACCGCAGCCGCGACGCGCTCCGCGACCTGCTGGCCGAGGACCGGTTGCGCCTCGGGCTGCTGCTGGCCTCGCCCACCCTCGACCGCCAACTCGACGCCTACGTCCGCAAGAGCGCCGCCGGCGGGCGTCCGGACAAGCGGATGCGGAAGATCGAACGCTCGGTCCTCTCCTACGTGTACCGCACCGCCTGCAAGACCAGCCCCTTCAGCACCTTCACCGCGGTGGCCACCGGCACCTTCGGCGAGGGTCCCGACGCCGCCGTCAGCGTGGCCGGGGACTGGTCGAGCCATGTACGGCTCAACGTCGTGGTGCTGGCCCGACTCGCGGAACTGATCATGCAGGACCGGGAGCGGCGCGCCGACCTGCCGGTCCGCCTCGCCTCCGGATGGGGCCGGGAGGACGACCGCATCCGCTATGTGCGCCGCTGGGTGACCGCCGGCGACGACGCCACCGCCGTCACCTTCGACTCCGTGAAGGACCGGCTGTTCTTCCTGCGCCGCAGCGGCACCCTGGACCGGCTGCTGGGCCTGTTCGACGACCGCCCGGAACTCAGGTACCACGAACTGGTCGACTGGCTGGGCGCCGAGCACGACGCCGACCGAGAGCAGTGCGAGACCTACGTGGCCGCGCTGCTGCAACTGGGCATGGTGCGGGTGCCCTGCCTGGACACCGACGTGCACAGCCCCGACCCGCTGCGCTCCTTCCGCGACGCGCTGCGCGCCGTCGGGCGGCCCTGGGCGGACCGCGCCGCCGAACTGCTCGACGGGCCGATCCAGGAGGTGGAGCGCTTCCCCGCGGCCGGGCCCGCCGAGCGGGTGGCCGTGCTGGACCGGCTCCGCGCGGGGCTCCACGGACTCCAGCGGGAGCTGGGAGCGGAACAGGCGACCCTCCCGCAGACCCTGCTCTACGAGGACGTCAGCGCGGGCTCCAGGCTGAGCTGCGGCCTCGAGTCGTGGACCGGCCAGGACGGCGGAGACCTCCGCAGGGTCGAACGCGTCCTGCCCGCCTTCGACCTGACGCTGCCGCAGCGCGTGACGTTCCAGGGCTTCTTCGTCGCCCGGTACGGCCGGGGAGGGCGCTGCGAGGACCTCCTGGGGCTGGTGCACGACTTCCACGAGGACTTCTTCGACCAGTACCTCTCCTTCACCTCCAAACGGCGGCCGTTCGACGACCGGGGCGAGTACGTCCCCGAGGAGAACTGGCTCAACCTCCCCCGGATCCGGGCGCTCGACTCCGCACGGCGCACCTTCGTCACCCGGATGCGGGAGCTGTGGGAGAACCGCGGGGAGGCCGAGGAGATCCGCGTCGGCGAACGGCTCCTCGGCGAGGTGGCGGAGGAACTGCGCGATGTGGCATCCGGCTTCGCGCCCCAGTCGCACCACATCCAGCTGGCCAGGGAGGGCGGTGAGGCGCTGACGGTGCTCAACCGGTCCTACGGCGGACTCTCCTTCCCCTTCAGCCGCTTCACCCACGTCTACGACCCGCCGCGGGGCGGCGGACTGTCCGAGGAACTGCGCGCCGAGTCCGCGGCCGTCGCCCCGGAAGGCGCGGTGCTCGCGGAGATCACCGGCGGGGTCGTCACCAGCAACCTCAACCTGCACGGCCGGCTCACCGACTACGAGATCGTCTGCCCCGGCGAGGTCAGCACCGTGCCGGAGGAGTACCGCATCCACCTCGACGACCTGTACCTCGAGCACGACGCGGAGGCCGACCGGCTGGTGCTCCGCTCCCGCCGCCTGGACCGCGAGGTCATCCCCGCCTACCTCGGCTACCTGGTGCCGCTGGCGCTCCCGGAGATCCCCCGCACCCTGCTGCTGCTCTCACCCACCTCGATGGCCCCGATCGACGTGTGGGCCGGGGTGCCGGAGGGCGAGGCCACGGCCGGGGTGACCCGCCGGCCGCGGGTGCGGCACGGCTCGCTCGTGCTCAGTCGCCGCAGTTGGAGCACGACCGCTGGGGAGCTGCCCGGCGGCCGGTCCGGCGGCACGGACGAGGAACGGTTCCTCGACTGGCAGCGCTGGCGGCGCCTCCACCGGCTGCCGGACCAGGTCTTCGCGACCGTCTCCGGCGGGCCGATGGGCGGCGCGGGGGCCAAGCCCCAGTACGTCGACTTCGACAGCCCGCTCTCGCTGAGCGCCTTCGAGGCGCTGCTCAAGGAGCCCGACGACCGGGTCGTGCTGCGGGAGATGCTCCCCGGGCACGACGGGCTGCACGTGCGCTCCGAGCGGGGCGGCCACGTGGCGGAGCTCGCCGTGGAGACCTTCACCTCACCCCGACGGACGAAGGACGACTGAGATGTCCGAGCCCACCACCAGCGCTCCGCAGCCGGCCGACGCGGCCGGCGAGTGGCAGGCGCTGCACGTCTTCTACGCGGCCAACCCGCAGCCGATGCTGGTCAACTGCGTCCAGCCGCTGATCAGGGGCCTGCGAGCGGACGGGCTGATCGACGGCCACTTCTTCATCAACTACTGGCTCGAAGGACCGCACGTCAGGCTCCGGCTGAAACCGGCCACCGCGGCCGACACCCCCGAGGTGCGCCGCCGGGCCGAGGAGGCCATCGACCACTTCCTGCGGACCCGACCGGCGCTGTACGAGGTCGACGCCGGGTTCCTCAACGAGTTCTACAACACGCTCTTCGAGATCGAGTTCCCCGAGGGCGACCGCGGGAGCTTCCTCGGTCCGGACGGCAAGATGAACCTCCGGCCGAACAACTCCCGCTCCTACGAGCCCTACGAGCCCGAGTACGGGAAGTACGGCGGCCCCGCCGGCATCGAGCTCGCCGAATGGCACTTCGCCCACTCCAGCGATCTCGTCATGGACGCCTTCCGCACCATGAACCTCCATCTGCGCACGGTCCTGCTGGGCACCTCGGCGCAGCTGATGATGGTGATGTCCAGTTGCTTCCTGCCGGACACCGGGGAGCTGGCGGACTACCTCGACCGCTACTACGAGTTCTGGCACAAGGCGTTCCCCGGCACCGGCTTCATCGGCAGCGAGGAGTACGACCGCAACTACGCGGAGACCGCGCCGGGTCTGCAGCGCCGCTTCCGGGAGATCCGGCGCGCCGTGGAGGCCGCCCGCTCCGCCGGCACCGCCCCGGCGGGGGAGAGCGGCCCCGCCCTGCCGGCGTTCCTGCGCGGCTGGGCGGAGCACTGCCTGGAACTGCGGGAACGGGCCGTCACCCTGGCGGACCGCGGGGACCTGGTCTTCCGTTCCTGGGACGGCACCCGGGACGAGCAGGTCACCGATCCCGCGGTGGCGCTGCCGCTGCTGCTCTCGCCATACATGCACATGACCAACAACCGGCTCCATGTGACGATCCGCGACGAGGCCTACCTTTCCCACGTGCTGGGCCGGACACTGCGCGCGGACACCGAGGCTGGCGAGTCCGCCGGGACCGGGACCGCCGGCGACGGCGCGGCCACCGGAAGCCGGACCCCGGCGGAGGGGGCGGGCGGCGCCACGGCGGCGGTGCGGCGATGACCGCCGATACCGCCGGGCTCTTCGCGTACCGGCCGGCCCTGCGCTCCGAGGTGTTGGTGAGCCCCGCGCTGCTGAGGGGCGCCGCCACCGTCCACCTGATCCGGGACCCGCTCTCCGGCACGGCCTTCGAGGTCGGTCCCAAGGAGCACTTCCTGATCTCCCGGCTGGACGGTGCACGGAGCCTGGAGGAGATCGGCGCGGAGTACGCGGAGACCTTCGGCAGGCGTCTCGGCGCGGCGAACTGGCAGCAGCTGCTCGGACTGCTCGGCACCCGGGGGCTGCTGGCCGGCGGGCCCGAGCCGGCCGCCCCCGCCGAGCCGGCGAAGGCGAGCCGCACGGTCGAGGGCAACCTGCTGAAGGGCCGGGTGCGGCTGGTCGCCGACGCCGCGGCGAGCACCGACCGACTCCACGCCGCCCTCCGGCCGCTGCTCCGCCGGAGCGTCCTGCTGCCCCTGCTGGTGCTCACCGTCGGCATGGAGGCGCTGCTCGCCACCCACCTCGACGAGCTGGGCGCGGACACCCACTGGCTCTTCCGGCAGCCGGTCGCACTGCTGGCCGTCTGCACCCTGCTGTGGCTGAGCACCGCCCTCCACGAACTCGCCCACGGCGTGGCGGCGCGCCACTACGGTGCGGGCGTCGGCGAGATCGGGCTGCGCTGGCAGCTTCCGATGGCCATCATGTACTGCCGGGTCGACAACTACGTCTACCTCAGCCACCGCCGACGGCAACTCGTCATCGCCGGCGCCGGCGCCTTCATGAACCTGCTGTTCCTGCTGCCGTTCCTCGGCTGGTGGGCCGCCCTGTCACCGGGCGACCCGACCCGCAGGGTGCTCTCCGGACTGCTGCTGCTGGGCAGCGCCCAGGCCCTGGTGAACCTGGTGCCGCTGCCCCCGCTGGACGGCTACACCATGCTCGGACATGCTCTGCGGGTGTCGAACTACGCACCGGAGAGCGGTCGTTACCTCCGCCTGCGGTTGCGGGACCGAACGGCCGCGGCGGCCTACCCGGCCCGGGCGCGGACTCTCTACACCGCCTACGGCATCGGTTCCACCGTCCTGGTCGGCATCATGCTGGCAAGTCTGGTAACAGTCCTCTATCTGCTGTTGGCCTCTTGACCGGAGGCCCGACAACCAGCACCACCCGACGACCGCCGAACCGCATCCGACCACCGTCCACATGCGGCTGAACGAGCGCCAGAGACAGGCGACAGAGGAGCACGGAACACATGACCGACGCAAGGGCCCTCCAAGACGGGCGCCACCCGACAGCGGCGGAGGACACGGCGATAGCCGTCGGCGAGGTGCGCAAGCGCTACGGCGACCACGAGGCGCTGCGGGGGGTATCCCTGGAGGTGCGCCGGGGCGAGTTCTTCGGCCTCCTCGGTCCCAACGGCGCGGGCAAGACCACCCTGCTGGAGATCATGGAAGGCCTCCGCGAGGCCGACTCAGGCACCGTCACCGTGCTCGGCCAGTCGCCCTGGCCGCGGAACGTCGCGCTGCTGCCCCGAATGGGCGTCCAGACGCAGTCCTCCGCCTTCTTCGTACGGCAGACCGCCCGAGAACACCTGCGTACCGTCGCCGCACTGTACGGCGCGGGCGCCGACGCGGCGGACCGGGCACTGGAGAGCGTCGGCCTGTCCGACCAGCCCGACGTCATGGTGGAGAACCTCTCCGGTGGGCGGCGCCAGCGGCTCGCCATCGCCTCCGCCCTCGTCCACGAACCAGAGTTGATCTTCCTGGACGAGCCGACCGCCGCCCTGGACCCGCAGGCCCGGCGCGACCTGTGGCAGGTGCTCCGAGACCTCAGGAGCCAGGGCCGCACCATCGTCTACACCACCCACCACCTCGACGAGGCCGAGGCCCTCTGCGACCGGGTGGCCATCCTGGTGGACGGTTCCGTCGCCGCCCTCGACTCCCCGCACCACCTCGTCAGCGCCACCGGGGCGGCGACCCGGCTGCTGCTGCCGTCCGGACGGATCAGCGTCGAGAAGGCCCTGGAGCTGCCCGGGGTCGACCGGGCCACCGTCGAGGGCGGATCCCTGGTGCTGGAGACCAGGGTCTCGGGCAAGGTGCTCAGCGCGCTCGACGCCATCACCGGCCTGGACGACATCCGGACCCACACCGCGACCCTTGAGGACGTCTACCTCGAACTCACCTCCTCCAGCGGCGAACACGGGTCTGACGGCGGCCGGCACGGGAACGACGGCCCCGAGAACCACGACAACGACACGGAGCAGCCCGCATGAGCGCCTACGCAGCACTGACCGGGGCCGGATACCGAGCCCAGATCCGGGACAAGGCCACCTTGTTCTTCACCTTCGCCTTCCCGCTGCTCTTCCTGGTCGTGTTCGGGCTGATCTTCAGCGGACAGGACGTGGAGCAGAGCGGACGGCCCTACATCTCCTACATCGCCCCGGGCGTCATGTCCTGGGGCGTGGCCAACGCCGCGGTGTTCGGGGTGGCGTTCACCCTGATGCAGTGGCGGCGCGACGACCTGCTGCGGCTGATCAGACTGACCCCCACCGGACTGCCCACCGTGCTGGCCTCCCGCTATGTGATCGCCCTCGCCGTCGGCGCCGTGCAGGCCGTGGTGTTCGTGGCCGTGGCGCTCATGTTCGGGCTGGACGTCGGCGGTCGCTGGGCGCTGACGGTACCCGTCCTGGTACTCGGCATCACCGCCTTCCTCACCATCGGCGTACTCATCGGCTCCTTCGCCGACACCCCCGAGGCGGTGGCCGCCATCGCCAACTTCCTCATGGTGCCGATGGCGTTCCTCTCCGGATCCTTCCTGCCGCTGGACCTGATGCCGTCCTGGCTCCAGGCGATCTCCCGCGCGCTGCCCCTGCGCTACATGAACGACGCGGTCTCCGCGTCGCTCACCGGCGAGGGGAGCGGCGGCGACATCCTCCTCGGGTGCGGCGGCCTCCTCGTCTTCACCGTCGTCTGCGGCGCTCTCGCCCTCAAGACCTTCCGATGGAGCAACCAGAAATGACCACCACCGCGGCACCACACCGCACGGCGCCCGAGAACGCGCCGCTGGAACAGGCCCGAAGACGACTCCAGGGCGCCCTCGGCGCCGGGCTGTCCGAGGGCACACCGACCGTGGTGCCGCTGGGCGCCGGTGACGTACTCGGCACGGCCGACGGCGACCCGTACGCCGCGGTCCGTCCCGACGCCCGTGTCCACCTGACCTCCCGGGCCGTGCTCGTGGGCCCCTGGGGCGGGGACGACACCTCCCCGGCCTGCGGTCGCTGTCTCGGCATGCGCTGGCAGCGGCTGCGCAGCCGCAGCGAGCGGGACGCGCTGGAGACCGGCGCCAACACCCGGATGGCCGGGGACTGGCCGCAGCTGCCGCAGTACGTGATCGACACCGTGCGGGCGCTGGTCGAGACGGTGCTGCGGCCCGCCGCGCCCGAGGTGCGGCCGCCGTCCGCCCACGCCGCCGACCGCGCGCTGCCGCAGGTCACCGAGGTCGATCTGGAGACCTTGCGGATACGCACCTTCCCGCTGCTGGCCGACCCGCTCTGCCCGCACTGCGGGCCCGGCGGCACCGACAGCCCGCTCGGCCCGGACGGCGCGCCGATGAGGCTGGTCAGCCGCACCAAGCGGGCCGCGGACGACTACCGGCTGCGTCCGGCGGCCGACTATCCGATGCCGCGCACCGCCCTCGCCAACCCGGTGACCGGAGCGCTGGGCGCCGGCACCTGGATCAACGTCACCTCGCCGACCACCGCGCCGGTCGCCGGAAGCGTCTTCATGCGCGGTTACGCCGGGCTCACCGACGTCACCTGGAGCGGTCAGGCCAACGGCTTCGACGCCAGCCGCGACCTCGCCTTCCTGGAGGGCCTGGAGCGCTACGCCGGCACCCACCGGCGGCGTGGTACCGCGCTGCTCACCGACTCCTACGCCAACCTCGGCGACGCCGCGCTCGATCCGGCGGAGTGCGGCTTCTACTCCGAGGCCACCTACCGCGACGACCCGATGGTCAGCCCCTTCGATCCGGACCGGAGGATCCCCTGGGTCTGGGGCCGTTCGCTCCGCGACGACCGGCCGGTGCTGGTGCCGGCCCGGCTGGTGCACTACAGCGCGGGGCTCGCCGCCGACAACTTCGTCTTCGAGTGCTCCAACGGATGCGCCATCGGCGGCTGCCTGGAGGAGGCCGTCCTCGGCGGACTGCTGGAACTCATCGAGCGGGACGCCTTCCTGCTGGGCTGGTACGGAGACCACCCGCTCACCGAGATCGACCTCGGTTCGACCGACGACCCAGCCATCCGCAACATGGTCGACCGAGCCGCGATGCAGGGCTACGACGTGCACGCCTTCGACAGCCGGGTCGACCTGGCGGTGCCGGTCGTCACCGCCCTCGCGGTACGCCGGGACGGCGGCCCCGGCCGGCTCTCCTTCGGGGCCGGGGCGAACCTCGACCCGGTGGCGGCCGTCGCGGACGCGCTGTCCGAGGTGCTCACCTACATCCCCCACCTGCCCCGGCAGGTCGAGGAGCGCCGGGACGAACTCGAGGCCATGGCCGAGGACTACTCCAAGGTGCTGCACCTGAAGGACCACGCCCAGCTGTACGGGCTGCCGAGGATGGCGGAGCACGCCCGCGGCTACCTGGAGCCGGCCGCGGTCCGCCCGCTGGCCGAGGTCTACGCCGACTGGCAGCGGGACCGCCGACCGCGCACCCGGGACCTGCTCGACGACGTGGCGCACTGCCGCGACGAGTTGATCGCTGCCGGACACGACGTCATCGTCGTGGACCAGACCACCCCCGAGCAGGAGCGCATGGGGCTGCGGACGGTGTGCACCCTCGCCCCCGGGCTGCTCCCGATCGACTTCGGCTGGTCGCGGCAGCGGGCCCCGCTGATGCCGCGGTTGCGCACCGCCGCACGGCGCGCCGGCCTGCGCGGCACCGACCTGACGGACCAGGATATCCGCATGGTTCCGCACCCCTTCCCCTGAGAGTGCGAGGGCCCGCCCCTCGGGGCGGGCCAGCAGCACCGGAGACACGACGACGAACGGCCCCTTCCGATCGGAAGGGGCCGTTCGCCATGGCCGAGCGCCGGTCGAATCAGGCGCTGCAGGAGGTGGTGCTGGTGGTGGAGGAGCAGGTGGAGGTCGACGAGCAGCTCGTCGAACCCGCGAGCACGACCTCGCTGGCGTCCGAGTAGTCCGAGATCTCGAAGGTCTCCGACTCCAGCTCCAGGATCTCGTCGGCGAGCGAGGCGAGCGGCGACTTGTCAGCCATGGGGGCTCCTTAGGGTGATACGGCGGCAGCCACCGGGATGGTCTCCCGGGGCCTCCGGCCGTGCCGTGGCTCCATTCGACCGGAACCCTCTGGCAGCTCTGCGGGCGTTCTGCTGTCATGTCGCTGACATCCGCTGTCAGCGAAGTGCAGCGGGGTCCGCCGCCGGTTGACGGAGCATGGAGCGGTGAGCCCATCCGTCGCGTACACCGGGGACGACGCCCCCGTCCTGGACCGGTTGAAGGAGATCCTCCGACCGGTCACCGCCTTCTGCCTCGACATCCACCGCCACCCCGAGACCTCCGGTCAGGAGCGGCGCACCGCCGGCCGACTGGCCGCCTGGCTGGCGGACGAGGGATACGAGGTGACCGGATCGGTCGGCGGCCACGGAGTGGTCGGTCTGCTGCGGAACGGCGCCGGCCCCACCGTCATGCTCCGCGCCGAGTTGGACGCGCTGCCGGTCCGGGAACGAACCGGCCTCCCCTATGCGAGCGAGGGAGCGGCCAGCCACGCCTGCGGCCACGACCTGCACCTGGCAGCGGTCGCCGGCGCCGCCTCGCTGCTGGCCCGCTCCACAGCGGGGTGGAGCGGGAGGGTGATGGTCGTCGGCCAGCCGGCGGAGGAGACCCTGGAAGGGGCCCGGGCGATGCTGGCCGACGGTCTCTACGAGCGGTTCGGGCGGCCGGACACCGTTCTCGCCCAGCACACCGCGCCTCTGCCGGCGGGCATGGTCGCGCACGGCTACGGTCCCGTGATGGCCGGCAGCGTCGACTACGAGATAACCGTCCACGGTGCCGGAGGCCACGCCGGTACCCCGCAGCTGGGCGTCGACCCGGTCCTGACCGCCGCCGCCATGGTGATGCGCCTTCAGGGCGTGGTCTCCCGGGAGAGTTCCCCGGCCGAGCAGGTGGTGCTCACCGTCGGCTCACTGCACGCGGGTGAGGCCCGCAACGTGGTGCCCGACCGGGCGACCCTGGGGCTCACCGTCCGGGCGCACGCCGCGGAGACCCTGGAGCGGGTGGCCGCGGCCGTCGAGAGGGTGGTGCGGGCCGAGTGCGCGGCCTCCGGCTGCCCGCGCGACCCCGACATCACCGTGGTCTCCGACTCCCCGGCAACCGTTCCCGATCCCGTCGCCACCGCCGCCGTCCGGAAGGCCCACACCGAACTCTACGGACCCCGACGGGTCTCCGACTGGCCTCCTGCGATGGCGACCGAGGACTTCGCCTTCTTCGGCGACGCGGGCCGAGCGCTGCACGGACACTCCGGGATCCGGCTCGTCTACTGGATGCTGGGATCGGTGGGGCCGGGCCAGTGGGCGCGGGCCGGCGGCCCCGGCGCCACAGCCGCCCAGAAGCTCGCCGCGCTGCCGTCCAACCACGCGCCGGAGTTCGCCTGCGACCTGCGCACCGGCCTGCCCACCGGGGTCACGGCGATGACCACCGCCGCACTGCGCTTCCTCGACGGCCGCCCCGGTGAACCGTCCCGAGCGACTCCCCGCTCGACGGGGGGCGGGCCGGGGGAGTCCTCCGAGTCGGCTCAGTAGTCCTGCGAGGCGGTGGTCAACGCCGGCGTCTCGGGATTCACCCGCTGGATGTGCAGATGCCGGGCGAGGCGGATGGCGGGCCGGATGAACAACTCGACACTGCCGAACAGGAAGCACCAGACCCCCGTCTCGGTAGTCGAGGGATAGAAGAAGAACACGCTGCCCACGATGAACCAGAGCGCCACGAAGAGGTCGTTGACGATGCTGACGACCTCGTACCGCTGCCGGAGGACGATCTCCCGCCGCCCCGTACGGTGCCCCGGCTGCCCAGGGGTTCCCGCTCGCGTCATGGCGCCATGATGGCGACCTCGCCGACGGATTCCCGCGAAGCCCGCGCGGGCGTGTCCGGCTCCGGTGGTCCCCACCCGGCGGTCAGCGGCCCGTCCCGGCGGTGGAGGCGCGCACCACCAGCCGCGGGGTCAGCCGCCGCGACCGGGCGGTTCCGCCCTCCACCACCCGCACCAGGGCGGTCGCGGCCCGTTCGCCCATCTCCCGCATCGGCGAGCGCACCGAGGTCAGCGGGATCGGCAGCTGGGCGGAGAGCGGCACGTCGTTGAAGCCGGCCACCGCCAGGTCCTCGCCCGGAACGAGCCCGGAGACCCGGAGCGCTCCCATCACCCCGATCGCGGCGAAGTCGTTGACGGCGAATATGGCCGTGGGACGGGGCCGGACCGTCAGCAGGTGATGCCCGGCCAACTCGCCGCCGCGCGCGTCGAAGGCGGAGTTGACGATCAGTGCCGGGTCCACGGGCGCACCCGCCGCCGCGAACGCTCGCAGGAAACCGCGGGTCCGCTCGACGCCGGTCGACGCGTGGGGCTCACCGGCGACCACACCGACCCGGCGATGCCCCAGTGCCAGGAGGTGCTCGGCCACCATCCGCCCGCCGGCGAGATCGTCGCAGGTGTAGGACGGGACCCGGGGGAGCCGCCGGGAGACCAGGACGGTCGGCACGCCCTGGGCGAGCAGATCCGCGGCGATCGGCGCGTCGAGACGGGCGTCGCCCAGCAGCAGTCCGTCGACCCGTAGCGCCAGCAGCCGCTCGACCTTCCGCCGCTGGACCGCCGGATCGTCGCCGGTGTTGGCGACCACGGCCTGGTAGCCGGCGGCGGTGGCGCCGCTCTCGATCCCCTCGTAGACCGTGGCCAACACGATGTCGGTCAGCCGCGGCACCAGGACCCCCAGCAGCCGGCTGCGGCCGGTACGGAGGCTGGCGGCGGCGGGATGGGCCATGTAGCCCAGGAGCCGGGCGGCCTCGCGCACTCGCTCGCAGGTGTCCGCCCCCACACCGGGGGCCCCGCGCAGCGCGCGGGAGGCGGTCGACTGGTGGACGCCGGCGGCGGCGGCCACCTCGGCCAGCCGCGCACCGCTCGCGCCGGGACCCCGGGGGTCCTCGGTCGGTCGTGTCACGGCCGTCTTCCTTCGTCTCCTCGGTGCACGGGCGGGCGGTCACCGGCTGCTCGGCGCAGCCAGCACGGCTTCCCGGAACCGGCGGCCGACCCGGGTGCGCCCTCCGGGGCCCGTCCGGCCGCGGTCCGGCCGAGCCGAACCGCTACGCCGGCTTGCGGGCGACCCCGCCCCAGTAGTAGGCGGCGTTCGGGTCCTGGGGCGCCGCTTCCTCCGGCCGCCAGCCCATGACCGGTACCAGGCCCGGGCGGACGAGTTCCCAGTCACCGAAGAACGCCTTGACCTCGTCGCGCCGCCGGGGCACCAGCGTCATCCGGCCGCGTCCTGCCGTGGCCACGATCTCCGCCATCGCCTGTTCGTCGAAGTCCTGGCTCGGGTGGGTCACCGCGACGTGGCTGCCGGGTGGCAGCGCGTCCAGCAGTGTCCGCACGTTGTCGACCGGCTCGTGCTCGTCGCCGACCAGCATGAGCACCGCCACCAGCAGGAGCCCCACCGGCTGGTCCAGGTCCAGGTGCCGTGTCAGCACCGGGTCCTCCAGCAGACGTTCCGGCTCCCGCAGGTCGCCTTGCAGGTACACCGTCCGGCCGTCGGACGAGTTCGCCGTCAGGGTCCGGGCGTGGGCCTGCACGATGGGGTCGTTGTCGACGCAGACGACCCGGCTGTCGGGGGCCACGATCCCGGTCACCGAGGGCGTGTCACCGTCCGCGGGAACCCCGGTACCGACGTCCAGGAACTGCCTGAGGCCGGCCTCTCCGGCCATGTACCGGACGGCACGCCCGAGGAACCTGCGGTTCTCCCGGGCCATGGTGCGGATGCTCGGAATCGCCTCCTCGAACGTCTGGCCGAGCGACCGGTCCACGGCGAAATTGCTGCTGCCGCCCAGCCAGTAGTCGTATATCCGGGCGGAGTGCGGCAGGCTGGTGTCGATCCCCGCCGGTGCCGCCTCGTCCTGATTGTTAGTCATAGCGCCCAACTTCGCCTTGTACTTCGGGCGGCCGATGCGACCGCTCCCCGCGGCTGAGCGTAGCGGGCGGCGCAGTCGGGTGGGGCCGGTGCGGCGCACGCGGTCCCGAGCTCCGGTGTGCTCCCCTAAGGGCTGTGCCGTGATCCCTGGCGGGCGCACCACGACAGCCACGGCGCCTCGCCGTGCCGAGGGAACGTCCGGACACCACTCCGTGCGGTGTCCCTCCGCCCAGTGGTGCACCGTGCCCGACGCGTGCGCTGGTCCACCGGGGATCGCGGGACAGCCCTTGGCCCTGTCGGGAACGAGCCCAGGCTGGATGGCTGCGATGAGTGTGTGGAGCGCGGGGGCGGACGTCGGTTCCGGTGGCCCCTTTGGCCGCGAGGTGGCGCAGGCGGCCGTGGCGGTCATCGACGCCCGCGGCACTGTCCTCGTCTGGAGCCCGGCTGCGGAACGGCTGCTGGGCTACCCGGCGGGGGAGGTCGTCGGCCGCGCGGTGACCTGCCTCCTGGCGGAACCGGTCAACCCGCCCTGCCTGACGAGTGAGGAGAACGCCCTGCCGGCCGTCTCCTCCCGGGCGGCCCGGGAGTCGGTGACCGAGGTCCGGCACCGCGACGGGCGGACGGTCCGCCTCGCGCTGATCGCGCTGCCGCTCTCCGGTTGCGCGACCAGCGACGGCGACGGCTCCGGGGGAGGGGCGGAGGACATCCCGAACACCTCCGGCGGCAGCGGTTCGACGGCCGCCTGGATGGTGCTGGCGACCGATCCGGGCGAGAGCTCGCTGGCGCAGACCCAGCGGGCCACGCTCCGGGGCCTGGCCACCCAGTCGCCGATCGGTCTGGCGGTCTTCGACGCGGACCTCCGCCTCACCTGGGCCAACGAGGCTTCCCGCCGGAAGATGGCGGTGCCGCTTGAGGACCGGATCGGTGCACGCCCGGCCGAGATCCACCCGGACGCGGAGATTCTCGGGGAGTACGCCTCGCAGGATCTGCAGCACCTGATGGAGGGGGTGCTGCGCACCGGGGACCCCGTCATCGATCTGCGCCTGCGGGGCCGGCCCCCGACGAACCCGCAGCGTCCGCACGTCTGGTCCTGCTCCTTCTTCCAACTGCGGGGCGCCCGCGGGGAGCCGATCGGCGTCTGCGAGGAGTCGTTCGACATCTCCGACCGCTACCGGGCCCAGCAGCGGCTCTCCCTGATGGTGCGGGCCGGTGAGCGGATCGGCACCAGCCTGGACGTCGTCCGCACGGCCGAGGAGGTGGCCGCGGTGACGGTGCCGGACTTCGCGGACGAGGCCACCGTCGACGTGCTGGAAGCCGTGCTCGCGGGGGAGGAGCCCCCGATCATGAGCCGGCCGGCGGTGTCGCTGGTACGGGTGGTGCGGCGTTCGGTGAACGACCCCGAGCCGGCGCATGACTCGGACGGGGCCGAGAGCGGCCAGCGGAGGGCCGAGCGCCGCCGGACCAGACCGGTGCCCGGACCGCTCATCTGCTACGCCGAGGGGACCGCGCAGATCCGCAGCCTGACCTCGGGCGACCTGGTCCTGGAAGCGGGCCGGGAGGGGGACGCGGGCGACCAGGCGGCAGGCGTCCGCTCCCGCCTGGTGGTGCCCCTGGTCGCCCGGGGACGGACCATGGGACTGGTCACCTTCCTCCGGACCGGGGACACCAGCCCCTTCGACACCGGCGAACTGGCGCTGGCCCGGCAACTGGTGCAGCGGGCGGCGGTGTCCCTGGACAACGCCCGTCGCTACACCCGGGAACGGGCCGCCGCGCTCGAACTCCAGACCAGGCTCCTCCCGCGCCGACTCCCGCGGCCGACCGCCGTCGAGGTGGCCTACCGCTACCTGCCGGCCGGGGACCTGGCCGGCGTCGGCGGTGACTGGTTCGACGTCATCCCGCTCTCCGGGGCCCGGGTCGGCCTGGTCGTCGGGGACGTCGTGGGGCACGGGGTCCGTGCGGCGGCCACCATGGGCCGGCTCCGGACCACCGTGCGGGCGTTGGCCCGGCTGGATTTCACCCCGGACGAGTTGCTCTCCCGGCTGGACGACCTGGTCGGGCAGCCGGAGGACGAGGGCACCGGCCTGGCCGGTGCCGCCGGGAGCGACGCCGGGCCGGAAGGCGACGAGGCCCTCGGCGTCACCTGCCTGTACGCGGTGTACGACCCGGTCTCCCGGCAGTGCTCCATCGCCCGCGCCGGCCATCTGCCGCCGGCGGTCGTGACCCCGGACGGCCAGGTCAGCTTCCCCGAGCTACCGACCGGGCTGCCGTTGGGGCTCGGTGGCCTCCCCTACGAGAGCCGGGAGATCGAACTGCCTCCGGGGAGCCTGCTGGCCCTGTTCACCGACGGCCTGGTGGAGGGCCGCGGGCGGGACCTGGGCACCGGGCTCGACCGGCTCAGCAACGCGCTCCGCCGCCATCGGGAGCCGCTGGAGAACCTCTCCGACCGGCTCGTCCAGTCGGTCCTGCCGCGCGGCTCGGTGGTCGACGACGACGCCGCCCTGCTCCTGGCCAGGACCCGTGCGCTGGACGCGCGCCACGTCGCCGTCTGGGACCTGCCGCCGTCCCCCACCGCCGTCTCCGACGCCCGGACGCTTACCATCGGCCAGCTCCAGCAGTGGGGACTGGAGGAGCTCTCCTTCAGCACGGAACTCGTGGTGAGCGAACTCGTCACCAACGCCATCCGGTACGTCTCCGGTCCGCTCCAGCTCCGGCTCATCCGGGACCGGGTCCTGCTCTGCGAGGTATCGGACACCGGGCACACCTCGCCCAACCTCCGGCGGGCGGCGACCGACGAGGAGGGCGGGCGGGGCCTGTTCATCGTGGCCCAGATGGTCCAGCGGTGGGGCACCCGCTACACGCGGACCGGCAAGACCATCTGGACCGAGCAGAGCCTCTGAAGCGGGCCGGGGCGGTCCGAACCGGGAGGCGGCGGAAGTGGAGGACAACGGGACCGGCAGGCAGTGAGACAGCCGGCCCGGCCGGCGTGTCCACCCGCTGGGCAAGAGAGCGGTGTGCCGGACATGGGCGGTCGCAGGGCGGCCGGAAGCACCTGTACCGGGTCTGCAGGGCTTTCGGCCGACGCCGAGTGACGCCTCCCGGCGGTGGCCGGGGTGGCGCCGGATGGGATGTCGCGACGCGACCATGCCGGATGCGGCTTCGGTGCCGGATCCTTCCGGGCAGCCCTCAGATCAGGCCCTGTGCGAGCATCGCGTCCGCCACCACTTCGAATCCGGCGATGTTGGCGCCGACCACGTAGTTGCCCGGGCTTCCGTACCGCTCGGCCGTGGTGTGGCAGGAGTGGTGGATGTACCGCATGATGTCCGCCAGCCGCTCCTCGGTGTACCCGAAGGACCAGGAGTCCCGGGAGGCGTTCTGCTGCATCTCCAGCGCGCTGGTCGCCACCCCGCCGGCGTTGGCCGCCTTGCCCGGAGCGAAGGCCACGCCCGCCTCCTGAAGCACCCGCACCGCCTCCGGCATGGTGGGCATGTTCGCGCCCTCGGCAACCGCCTTCACCCCGTTGCGCACCAGCGTGATGGCGTCGTCCCCGGTGATCTCGTTCTGCGTCGCACAGGGCAGGGCCACGTCACAGGGGACCTCCCAGACGCCTCGGCCCGGGACGAAGCGGGAGGCACCGCCGCGCCGCTGCGCGTACTCCGAGACCCGGCCCCGGCCACTCTCCTTGACCTCCTTGAGCAGGTCCAGGTCGATGCCCTTGTCGTCGACGACGTAACCGTCGGAGTCGGAGCAGGTGACCACGGTCGCACCGAGCTGCTGCGCCTTCTCGGTGGCGTAGATCGCGACGTTCCCGGACCCGGAGACGGCGACGCGCTGTCCGTCGAGGTCCTCGCCGCGGGTGCGGAGCATCTCGGCGGTGAAGAGCACACAGCCGTACCCCGTCGCCTCGGTGCGCGCCTGGGAACCTCCCCAGCCCAGCCCCTTGCCGGTGAGGACACCCGACTCGTAGCGGTTGGTGATCCTCTTGTACTGGCCGAACAGGTAACCGATCTCCCGGCCGCCGACGCCGATGTCCCCGGCCGGGACATCGGTGTACTCGCCCAGGTGGCGGTGGAGCTCGGTCATGAAGGACTGGCAGAACCGCATGATCTCGGCGTCGGAACGGTTCTTCGGGTCGAAGTCGCTGCCACCCTTGCCGCCGCCGATCGGCATCCCGGTGAGCGCGTTCTTGAAGATCTGCTCGAAGCCGAGGAACTTCACGATCCCCAGGTTCACCGAGGGGTGGAAGCGGAGGCCGCCCTTATAGGGGCCGAGGGAACTGTTGAACTCCACCCGGAAGCCGCGGTTCACATGTATGTCGCCGGAGTCGTCGGACCAGGGCACGCGGAAGATGAGCTGCCGCTCGGGCTCGCAGATCCGCTCGATGATGCGGGCGTCCACGAACTCCGGACGCTTGGCGAGCACCGGACCCAGTGTCTCCAGGACCTCCCGGACCGCCTGGTGGAACTCGGTCTCGCCACGGTTCCGCCGCAGGATCTCGGCGTACAGCGGCTCGATGACGCGGCTCCGAGAGTCGTGGTGCACTTGCGTGTGGGGTTCGGCCGTCATCTGATCAAGCCCTTTCCGTGCATGGAGGGAGTGCGGTGCCCGTGATTGTCCGGGGCACCACGCTGTGCCCACCCTGCCCCTGATACCCACCCTTCGGCCGTGTGAAGACGTGCCGGGACGGGCGCGGCGGGACGGCGCCGCACACCGAGTGTCTCAGGTGACGTCCCCCTGACTGAAACGGCGGTCCTCGATCCGCCGTTCTCACCCTCCGGACACCTGCGTCTCAGAACCACCCCTTCCGGATGTTTGGCCCCGTGGATCCGGCCCGTCGCGGGCCCCGTCGGCGTTCGGCCGGCCTGCTGCGCACCGTGAATCCATGCTCAGGGTTGACTCCCGTATCGGCCACCGGGCGGAGGGGCGGCCACTCGTCCCGTGGGACGGTGCGGGCGGAACACTGACTCTGAGTCGCGCCGGGACGACGCTCGGGAACGCTCGCGAACCCGTTTGCCCCGGTCGGCGGGCGGTCCGTGAGAGGGCTCCGGCCCCGCCTCCGGTACGCCGCGTTCGTGGACCACCGCAAGGCGTTGTTGAATGGGCGCCGTGGGGTGCCTTTTCTGCGACATCATCAGCGGCGCAGAGCCGAGCCGGAGGGTCTTCGAGGACGAGACCGCGGTGGCCTTCCTCGACACCCGCCCGCTCTTCCCCGGGCATGCCCTGGTGGTGGTCCGGGACCACGTGGAGACGCTCACCGACCTCCCGGCCGAGCAGGTCGGCCCGTTCTTCGCCGGGGTGCGGCGGGTCACCGGTGCGGTGGAGCGGGGGACGGGGGCGGTGGGCTCGTTCGTCGCCCTGAACAACCGGGTCAGCCAGTCCGTGCCCCATCTGCACGTCCATGTCGTCCCGCGCAACCGGAAGGACGGGCTGCGCGGATTCTTCTGGCCCCGTTCGCGCTACGAGGACGAAGCGCACGCGGACGCGGTCGCGGACCGGATCCGCGCCGCGCTGGACTGAGGCCGCCGCGGCAGGGTCCTCGGCCCGGTGTTCCACCGGCAGTCGGACCGGAAACCCCACCTGCCGCAATGTTCGGACAGTTGTGCACATCTCCTGTGTGTTGATCGGTTCTGTGTCAAGCTGCCTCCCGATCGAACACAAGTTGCTGCGCCGGTAATGAACCGTCTCCGGTCGGCCGGCGCGGCGTCAACGGAGAGGACAACCCCCCACATGACCGTCCCTCATAACGGCCGTTGGAAGAAGCCACTCGTCCTGCTGATCGGCGTCGGGATGGCCGCGGTGGCCGCCCAGCCCGTGGCGACCGCGGCCGACGCCCCGGTCAAGGCCCCCACCGCCTCGGCCGCGGCCCCCGTCAGCAGCTACGACGACACCTACTACGAGGGTGCGATCGGCAAGACCGGCGACGAACTGAAGAGCGCCCTCAACGAGATCATCAGCAGCGACGTCACCAAGCTGTCGTACAGCCAGGTCTGGGACGCGCTGAAGGTCACCGACCGAGACCCGGACAACTCCGGCAACGTCATCCTGCTCTACACCGGGCGCTCGCAGAGCGCCGACTCCAACGGCGGCGGAGTCGGCCAGTGGAACCGGGAGCACGTCTGGGCCAAGTCGCACGGCGGGTTCGGTACCTCCGTCGGCCCGGGCACCGACGTGCACCACCTGCGTCCGGCGGACGTGCAGGTGAACAGCGTCCGGGGCAACAAGGACTTCGACGAGGGCGGCACGGAGGTCGACGGGGCGCCGGGCAACTTCACCGACAGCGACTCCTTCGAGCCCCGCGACGAGGTCAAGGGCGACGTGGCCCGCATGATCCTCTACATGGCCGTGCGGTACGAAGGGGGCGACGGACCCGATCTGGAGGTCAACGACAGCGTCAACAACGGCAGCAAGCCGCTGCTGGGACGTCTCTCGGTACTGAAGGCCTGGAACGACGAGGACCCGCCGGACTCCTTCGAGAAGCAGCGTAACCAGGTGATCTACGACGAGTTCCAGCACAACCGCAACCCGTTCATCGACCACCCCGAGTGGGTGGACGAGATCTGGGGCTGAGCTAGAGGGCCGGCCCCCGACCGGGGCCGGCCCGAGCAGCCGGCGCGACCACCGGGCGCCGGGAGGCTCCTGTCGACCGGCGCCGCCTCAACGCGGCTCGGTCCGGGGGGAGACGAGATCCTCCAGGTGGCCGGGGCCGTCGGCGGGCAGCAGGGAGTCGGTGGCATAGCGCGCGGTGCGTGCCTCCCAGTCGTAGCAGCCGCGCATCCAGGCCCGCATTCCCTGCACCAGACGCTGGACCGCGGCCTGTTGCCCCGAGTCGAGCCCCAGGGCGGTGCTCACCTCGGGGACCTCCTGCTCCAGCGCCAGGAAGCGCTCCATGTGGGTCCGCACCATGGTGCTGATGAGGTCGATCGCCTCCGACTCGGTGCTGCCCTGCTCCCGTTGCAGGACGAGCACCAGATTGTGGCTGTCGCCGCGCGAGGCCTCCTTCTCCAGGGAGGAGATGTCGTTGTTCAGCGCGATGACCAGGGTCGTGATCTCCCGCATCTCGCGCAGCTGGCGGCTCTCGTAGGCGTGCTGGGGGACCTCGAAGTGCCCGACCCGTTCGATGAGGTCCTGGAGCGGGCGCATGGCGACGGTGTTCCGGCGCAGGCTCAGGTACTCCTCCACCCCCGGCGGCCGCCGCCGCGCGCGGTTGGACGCCTCCCGGACGTGGGCCTGGAAGTACTCCCGGAAGTGCAGCGCCGTCCGCTGCTGCCAGACCGCCGACATGCCCTCGGCGCAGCGGGGCCACAGGTTCATCCAGGCGTCGACGACCGGCACCCCGCTCCGGGGCCGGGGGCGGCCGGCCGGCCAGGTCAACGCGGCGAGCCGTTCGCAGAGCGCCTGGGTACGGCCGTGTTCTCGGCCGAGCCTCCCGTCGAACTGGTCGTCGAAGAGGAACATGAAGCCGAGGACGTCGAAGACCACGTCGAGGTCGGCGCCCAGGGCGTGCGGGTTGGTCCGCGCGGCCAGGTCGGCGAGCCGCCAGGAGCGGTACCGGCTCTCGGCCTCCTCGGTGCCGAGCAGGCCGTACCGCCGGGCCCAGGCCAGGTTGTGGGTCTCCGCGCGGGCCCGGTCCGGACTGCTGGCGGCGGTGAACGGGATGTAGAGGGGGGTTCCCTGCGGCAAAGTTTCCTCCACGAGCCATACCGTCTCGGCGGCGGGGTGGCCGCTCCGGCCGCTTCCGTGTGAAGCGGCCGGAGCGGCTTGCGCCCGGGCGGGCGCGGGGTTGTTCAGCGCCCGTCGGGGCTCCGGGCCTCCAGGCGGAGGCGCAGGCCCGCGGGGCGTTGGGTCAGCCGGATGCGGGGCCGCACCTTCGTGCCGGGCACGGTGCGGACTCGCCAGCGCTGGAGCACCATCGCCAGGGCGATGCTGCCCTCCGTCATCGCGAAGTTGTCCCCGATGCACTTGCGGGCACCGGCTCCGAACGGGATGAGAGCCTCCCGCTGTCGGCGTCCCGCCCGTTCGCCGGTCCAGCGGTCGGGGTCGAAGCGCTCGGGAGCGTCGAAGACGGCGGGGTCGCGGTGGAGGGCCTCGGGGCTGTAGAAGACGTCGACACCGGCGGGGAGCCGATGCCCGCCGAGGACGGTGGGGGCGACGGTGGTCCGGCTGAGCAGCCAGATCGGTGGATAGAGGCGCAGCACCTCGGTGAGCAGCCGCTGCATCCGCCGCAGCCGCGGAATGTCCTCGTGGCGCGGATCCCGGCCGGCCAGGCACTCCTCGAGCTCTTCCTGGATCCGGCGGTACTCCTCCGGATGGGTGGCCAACACGTGCAGGGCCCAGGCCATCATGGAGCCGGTGGTCTCGATTCCGCCGATCAGGAAGCCGAAGACCTCCTCGTGGAGGGCCCGGTCCTCAGCCGGATCACCGGGCGGTGGTGAGTTCGCCAGGAGCATCGTCATCAGGTCGGACTCGTCCTCCGCGGTGGAGCGGCGGTACTCGACCAGCTCGGATATCGCCTGGTAGGTGCTCGCCACGGCCTCCTGCCAGCGCCGGTTGGCCGGGAGCGGCACCCGGGACAGCGGCGGCAGGAGCACATGGCTGAGGAGTCCGGAGAGGATCACCGGGAAGTTCCGCTGGAAGGTCTCCGCGATCCGCCGGCCCTCGGTACCGCGCAGCATGGTGGCGGACAGCGCCCCGGTGGCCAGCCGGGCCATCTCCTCGTCAGGATCGATCACCTCCCGTTCGGACCAGGCGGCGATGTGGTGGTGGACGCACTCGCGCATCCGGTCGGCGTAGCCCGGCATCCTTGAGTGGTGGAAGGCCGGCTGGAGCAGCGGCCGGCGCACCCGGTGGCGCTCGGCCCGGCAGGTGCCCAGGCTCTCTCCCACCAGCCCGATGAACGGTTCGTAGAAGGCGCCGCCCTTGTCGAAGTCCCGGTGGCCGGCGACGAGCATGTGACGGACCAGCTCCGGGTCGTTGACGATGTAGGCGGGGCGCGGCCCCAGACGGGCCCGCACGATGGGGCCGCGGGCCCGCTGGGCCTCGAAGAAGCCGACCGGGTCCTTCGCCAGGCTGCCGATGTGTCCGATACCGGGAAGCGCCCCGGAGGCGTACGGGATGGTCGTGGGTGGTGGCATCCGCAGTCCCCTCGCCGATGACGCACAGTCGCGTGCCCGCGTCCGCTGGGCGGCGGGCGCCCCATATCTGCCCATCAGCCGTGAGAGGCATTCACAGCCACCTGTAAGACAGCTAAAGCGAAAATATGTAGATGTTCCCGGCACCTGGAGGGTCGGCTGTAGCGGGGCCGGACGGGCGGGGCGGCTGGCAGCGGCTTTCCGGTTTGGTGGAGTCCGAGCTGAGTACGTACAGTTCCGCCGGACCCTGAACGAGGGGCCGAGTCATGGAACAGGCGATCCAGGAGAGCGGCGGCGTCGATGACGGTGACTGAAGAGGGCCCGGTCGACGGGCCCGGCATCGACCCCCAGCGGTTGGCCACCTGCCTGAGCGTGCTCCGGGAACTCGACGAGCTCCCGCTGGACCACCCCGACGCGATAGCGGTCCGGCGCGCCACCGCCGGCATCTACCGGACGGTCAAGCAGCGCCGCCGGCAGGAGCGGCGGGCGGCCAAGACCGCCCACGACAAGGCGGTGACCGAGGCGACCGCGACCGGCGCGGCCGACCGGATCGACGACGAGACCCTCGGCATCCCGCTCACCGCCTCCGCCACCTCGGAGATCGCCGGGATCCTGGAGCGTCCGCGCTCCTGCTACATCTGCAAGGCCCGCTACCGCGAGGTGGACGCCTTCTACCACCAGCTCTGCCAGCCGTGTGCCGCGGAGAACCGCAGTCGGCGGGAGGCCCGCACCGACCTGATCGGGCGGCGGGCGCTGCTCACCGGGGGCAGGGCCAAGATCGGGATGTACATAGCGCTCCGGCTGCTCCGTGACGGCGCCCACACCACGATCACCACCCGCTTCCCGAGCGACGCGATCCGACGCTTCACCGCGATGCATGACAGCGCCGACTGGCTCCACCGCCTCAAGGTCGTCGGTATCGACCTCCGGGACCCGGGCCAGACACTGGCGCTCGCCGACTCGGTGGCCGCCGACGGCCCGCTGGACATCCTGATCAACAACGCGGCGCAGACCGTCCGCCGTTCCCCCGAGGCCTACGCCGAGCTGATAGCCGGGGAGTCCGCGCCCCTCCCCGCCGGAGAGCTGCCCGAGTCGGTGGTGCTGGGCCGGTTCGGCAGCGGCGCCCAGCCGACGCTCACCGGTACGGCCGCCGCCCCCGGAGCGCTGACCGCCGAGTCGGTCGCCGCGCTGGCGCTCACCACCGGTTCCGCCTCACCAGCCCGGATCGAGTCCGGCACCGCCATCGACGCGGGCGGCCTCGTCCCCGACCTGGCACCCAGCAACAGCTGGGTGCAGAAGGTCGAGGAGGTCCTCCCGGTGGAACTGCTCGAAGTCCAGCTGTGCAACGTCACCGCGCCCTTCATCCTGCTCAGCAGGTTGCGCCCGGCTATGGCCGCCTCCCCGGCGCGCCGAAAGTACGTGGTGAACGTCTCGGCCATGGAGGGCGTCTTCAGCCGCGGCTACAAGGGCCCCGGCCATCCCCACACGAACATGGCCAAGGCGGCCCTGAACATGCTCACCCGCACCAGCGCCCAGGAACTCCTGGAGACCGACGGCATCCTGGTGACCAGCGTGGACACCGGCTGGATCACCGACGAACGCCCGCACCCGGACAAGATGCGACTGGCCGCGGAGGGCTTCCACGCCCCACTGGACCTGGTCGACGGCGCGGCGCGGGTCTACGACCCGATCGTCCGGGGTGAGCGCGGCGAGGACCTCTACGGCTGCTTCCTCAAGGACTACGCGCCCGCCGACTGGTAGCGGCGCATCCACCCCTCCGGCCGGCCGGAGGGGTGAACCGGGGTATGTGACGAGCGGCGAGCGATTCGGATATGTACGCTGGGAATCGACGGACAGCCTCGCTGACGCGTTCGCGGAAAGACACGCACGGTTCAGGGAGGCCCGGACCCGTCTCGGGAGTCGCCAGAGACCTTGGTCGTCTCCCGGAACCACACCCGGCGCCACCGCGTCTGAACTGTCCCTTTTGCAGCCCCACCGGGCGCCCGGCGTCTGGTTCGGGACGCCCCGTGGCGCACGGACTCGCGACACGAAGGAGTGCGCGGTGACGACATTCGAGAAGACGGCGCAGAGCGCCTGCCCGGCGGAGGGCGAGGACGGGCATCCTCAGCGGACCGAGCTCCGCGGTCCGGACAACTGGGGCGGGCTGGCTCCGATCCAGCTCGCCGGATACGAGGACGACCCCGCCGAGCCGCACATCCTGCGCGGAATCGACTGAGGTCCGTCCCCGGCGGACGGCCCCGGCTCCTCCTGCGGCACAACGGGCCGGCCCTTGGCGGGACGACCGCCAAGGGCCGGCCCGTCCCGTTGGAACCCCCGCGTTCGAACCGCCTCCTCCGTGACCCCACCGTCCCGGAGACAAAATAATGAGTAAGAACCCGCTGGCGGGGCACTCGACGACGCGGTCTCGGTCGGGTGACGGACGAACGCAGCGGAGGAGAGCATGGGCGTGCGCAGCCGGATGCTTCAGTGGCCGGTCTACCGCCAGTTGACGGGCGGTGACCCGCTCGGCCGGGGAGCGGCCGCGAAGTCGGAGGGCAGCGAGACGATAGAGGCGCGTACCGCGACCGCCGACCGAGTGGTCCGCTCGGTCTGCCCGTACTGCGCGGTCGGCTGTGGACAGAACGTCTACGTCAAGGACGAGCGGGTGGTGCAGATCGAGGGGGACCCGGACTCCCCGGTCAGCCGCGGCCGGCTCTGTCCGAAGGGATCCGCCACCCTCCAGCTCACCACCGGGCCGGCCCGGCTCCACCAGGTGCTCTACCGGCCGCCACACGGCCGGGAGTGGCAGCGGCTGGACCTGGACACCGCCATGGAGATGGTCGCCGACCGGGTGGTGCGGACCCGGCGGGAGACCTGGGAGTGGGAGCAGCGGGGCCGACGTACCGCCCGCACCATGGGAATCGCCAGCCTCGGCGGGGCCACGTTGGACAACGAGGAGAACTACCTCATCAAGAAGCTCCTCACCGGCCTCGGCGTGGTGCAGGTGGAGAACCAGGCCCGGGTCTGCCACAGCTCCACCGTTTCCGGGCTCGGCACGTCGTTCGGGCGTGGCGGCGCGACCACCTTCATGCAGGACCTCCAGCACTCCGACTGCATCGTCATCCAGGGCTCGAACTTCGCCGAGGCGCACCCCGTCGGCTTCCAGTGGGTCATGGAGGCCAAGGCCCGCGGCGCCAGGATCATCCATGTGGACCCCCGCTTCACCCGCACCAGCGCCCTGGCCGACCAGCACGTGCCGATCCGGGCAGGCAGCGACATCGCCTTCCTCGGCGGGATCATCAACCACGTCCTCAGCACCGGCAAGGACTTCCGGGAGTACGTGCTGGCGTACACCAACGCGGCCACCCTGCTCCGGGAGGACTTCCAGGACACCGAGGACCTGGACGGCGTCTTCTCCGGTCTCGACGAAGAGCACGGGAGCTACGATCTGCGCAGTTGGCAGTACCGGACCGGGGAGGTGCAGGCCGCCTCGGGAAAACGCGCCGAGCAGTACGAGGACCGGTCCGGTGCCGAGGACGGCATCGCCGAGCGGACCAGCGTCCAGGCCGCCGGAGGATCGGAGTCGCACGGCTCCGGAGGGGCCCGCGCCGCCGCGGAGCCGGAGCGGGACGAAACCCTTCAGCACCCGCGGTGCGTTTACCAGGTGCTCAAACGGCACTACGCCCGCTACACACCCGAAATGGTGGAGCGGATCTGCGGGGTGCCACGCGAGGACTTCCTGCGGGTGTGCGAGGCGCTGACGGAGAACTCCGGCCGGGACCGGACGAGCGCCTTCGTCTACGCGGTCGGCTGGACGCAGCACTCCGTCGGCGCGCAGTACATCCGGGCGGCGAGCATCCTCCAACTCCTCCTGGGCAACATCGGCCGGCCCGGCGGCGGTATCCAGGCGCTCCGCGGTCACGCCAGCATCCAGGGCTCGAGCGACATCCCCACCCTGTTCAACCTGCTGCCCGGCTACATCCCGATGCCGCACGCGCACGTACACGAGAACCTCGACACCTTCGTCCGCTCCAGCCAGGCCGACAAGGGGTTCTGGGGGAACATGCGGTCCTACACGGTGAGCCTGCTCAAGGCGTACTACGGGGACGCGGCACAAGCCGGCAACGACTACTGCTTCGACCACCTGCCGCGGTTGACCGGCTCGCACAGTACCTACGACACGGTCCTGGCCCAGCTCGACGGGGTCTGCAAGGGGTACTTCCTGATGGGGGAGAACCCCGCCGTCGGTTCGGCCAACACCCGCCTCCAGCGGCTGGGCATGGCCAACCTCGACTGGCTGGTGGTCCGTGACTTCTCCCTGATCGAGTCCGCCACCTGGTGGAAGGACGGCCCCGAGATCGAGAACGGTGAGCTGCGCACCGAGGACATCGGCACCGAGGTGTTCTTCTTCCCCGCGGCCTCGCACACCGAGAAGTCGGGTTCGTTCACCAACACCAACCGCTGGCTGCAGTGGCACGACGCCGCCGTGGAACCGGCCGGAGACGCCCGCAGCGACCTGTGGTTCATGTACCACCTCGGCCGACGGATCAAGGAGAAGCTCGCCGGATCGACCGATCCCATGGACCGCCCGGTGCTCGACCTCGCCTGGGACTACCCGGTCGAGGGACCGCTCCAGGAGCCGCGGGCCGAGGCGGTGCTCGCCGAGATCAACGGGGCGGGCCCGGACGGCCGGCCGCTCGACGCCTACACCCAGCTCAAGGACGACGGCTCCACCCGCTGCGGCTGCTGGATCTACTGTGGGGTGTACGCGGACGGCGTCAACCAGGCGGCCCGCCGCAAACCGCAGTCCGAACAGGACTGGGTGGCCGCCGAGTGGGCCTGGGCCTGGCCGGCGAACCGGCGGGTGCTCTACAACCGCGCCTCGGCCGCCCCCGACGGCAGCCCGTGGAGCGAGCGCAAGGCCTACGTCTGGTGGGAGCCCGACGCCGGACGCTGGACCGGCCACGACGTGCCGGACTTCATCCCCGACCGGGCACCCGACTACGTGCCCCCGGACGGCGCCACCGGGCCCGACGCGCTCCGCGGGGACGACCCCTTCATCATGCAGGCCGACGGCAAGGGGTGGCTGTTCACCCCGGCAGGGCTGGTGGACGGTCCGATGCCGACGCACTACGAACCGCCGGACTCGCCGTTCCCCAACGCCCTGTACCGGCAGAACCGCTCGCCCATCCGGCTCCTGCACTCGCGCAGCGGCAACCGGTACCACCCCAGTGGCACGGAGCCCGGCGCCGAGGTGTACCCGTACGTCATCACCACCCACCGGCTCACCGAGCACTTCACCGCGGGCGGGATGAGCCGCTGGTCGCCCTACCTGTCGGAACTCCAGCCGGAGTTCTTCTGCGAACTCTCCCCGGCGCTCGCCGCCGAGCGGGGACTGGAGCACATGGGCTGGGCCACCATCATCACCGCCCGCAACGCCATTGAGGCGCGCGTGCTGGTCACCGAGCGGATCAGACCGCTGACGGTGCACGGTCGCACGGTCCACCAGATCGGCCTCCCGTTCCACTGGGGACCGAACGGCTACTCGACCGGGGACGCGGCCAACGAACTGGTCGCCATCGTCCAGGACCCGAACGCGCACATCCAGGAGGACAAGGCGCTCACCGCCGACATCCGGCCCGGCCGGCGCCCCCGCGGCCCGGAACTGCCCCTGCTGGTGGCCGAGTACCGGAGGAGGGCCGGCATCACCGAACGCACCGGCACGGAGGTCCGGGCATGACCGACTTCGACATCCGCACCCTGCTGTCCGGCCCCGAAGCGGACCCGACGGGCGACTCCGGATACCAGGACCACCCCGAGCGGGTCGGTTTCTTCACCGACACCTCGGTCTGCATCGGCTGCAAGGCCTGCGAGGTCGCCTGCAAGGAGTGGAACGCCATCCCCGAGGACGGGCTGACCCTGACCGGGATGTCGTACGACAACAGCGAAGGGCTGGGCGCCTCCACCTGGCGCCATGTCGCCTTCATCGAGCAGAGCGCCCCGGTCCGCGCCCCCTCACCGGAGCCCTCCTCCGCGGGGGCGGCCCCCGCCGTGCCCGAGCCCGACGGCCGTACCGAACTGCGGTGGCTGATGTCCTCCGACGTCTGCAAGCACTGCACTCACGCCGGATGCCTGGACGTGTGCCCCACCGGTTCGCTGTTCCGCACCGAGTTCGGCACGGTCGTCGTCCAGGAGGACATCTGCAACGGCTGCGGGTACTGCGTGCCGGCCTGCCCCTACGGGGTCATCGAGCAGCGCCCCGGAGACGGCCGCGCCTTCAAGTGCACGCTCTGCTACGACCGCCTCGGCGCCGGTCAGGAACCGGCCTGCGCCAAGGCGTGCCCCACCGAATCCATCCAGTTCGGGCCCCTGGCGGAGCTCCGGGACCGGGCCGCCGAACGCGTCGACCAACTCCACCAGGCCGGCCTGACCGAAGCCCGCCTCTACGGCGCGGACCCGGACGACGGGGTCGGCGGCGACGGGGCGTTCTTCCTGCTGCTCGACGAACCCGAGGTCTACGGCCTGCCGCCCGACCCGATCGTCACCACCCGAGACCTGCCGGCCATGTGGAAACACGCAGGTGTGGCGGCGCTCTCCCTGCTGAGCGGTTTCGCGCTGGCGTTCGCGACCACGCGGGCGGCGCCCACCGACCGATCCACCCGCATCCCAACGACCGTACGGCGAAAGGGGCGCCGATGACCGGCTCCGACGTGACCAAGGCAGGCGTCCGCGGGCAGCGACCGGGCAGCGAGGCCACGCCCGACTCGCTCCGGGCGCCCAGCAAGCGCCGCCGCGCCGAGGAACCCATGGTGCCCAAGGCGGACTTCGACTCCTACTACGGCAGGCCGATCATCAAGGCCCCCTCCTGGTCCGCCCGGGACATCGCCGGCTACTTCTTCCTCGGCGGCCTGGCGGGAGCCGGCTCCGTACTGGCGGCCGGCGCACACCTGACCGGGCGCCGGCGAACCGCCAAGGCGATGAAGGTCTCTTCGCTGGGGGCGATCTCGCTCTCCACGGCGGCGCTCGTCCACGACCTCGGGATGCCGAGCAGGTTCGCGAACATGCTGCGGGTCTGCAAACCCACCTCACCGATGAGCGTGGGCTCCTGGCTGCTCGCCGGCTACGGGCCGGCCGCGGGCGCCGCGGCGCTCTGCGCCGCCACCGGACGGCTGCCCCGGGCGGACGCGGCCGCCACCGCCACCGCGGCGGTGCTCGGCCCGGCCGTAGCGGCGTACACCGCGGTGCTCGCCGCGAACACCGCGGTGCCCGCCTGGCACGAGGCCCACCGGGAGCTGCCGTACGCCTTCGTCTCCTCCGCCACCGCCGCGGCGGCGGGCATGGCGCTGGTCGTGGCACCGCTCTCGGAGAACGCCCCGGCCCGCCGGGCGGCCCTGCTGGGTGCCGCCGGTGAGGCGCTGGCACTGCGGATCGGCAAGCGCCGGATGGGCATCGTCGCCGAGACCTACGAACGGGGCTTGGGCGGCCGGTTCTCCCGCGTCGCCGAACTGCTCAGCGCGGGCGGGGCGCTGGGAGCGGCGCTCCTGGGCCACCGCCACCGTTCCGCGGCCGCGATCAGCGGGCTGTCCCTCCTGGCCGGGTCGGCCTGCCTCCGCCTCGGGGTGTTCCACGCGGGCATCGCCTCCGCCGAAGACCCCAAGTACACCGTCCTGCCCCAGCGGCAGCGGAGCACCGAGAGGAGCCGCCGTGAAAGCCCTGACCTGGCAAGGTAAGCGCGACGTCCGGGTGGAGGACGTCCCCGACCCCAAGATCCAGGAGCCCACCGACGTGATCGTGCGGATCACCTCCGCCGGTCTGTGCGGCTCCGACCTGCACCTCTACGAGGTCCTCGGACCGTTCCTCGAGCCGGGCGATATCCTCGGCCACGAACCCATGGGCGTGGTGGAGGAGACCGGCTCCCAAGTCACCGCGCTCCGGCCGGGGGACCGTGTGGTCGTCCCCTTCAACGTCTCCTGCGGCACCTGCTGGATGTGCTCCCGCGGGCTCCACTCGCAGTGCGAGACCTCGCAGGTTCGGGAGCGCGGAATGGGCGCCGCGCTGTTCGGCTACACCAAGCTGTACGGCCAGGTCCCCGGCGCGCAGGCCGAGTTCCTCCGGGTGCCGTTCGGCAACGACCTGCCGGTCAAGGTGGCGCACGGCCCCCCGGACGAGCGCTACGTCTACCTCTCCGACGTACTGCCCACCGCCTGGCAGGGCGTCGAGTACGCCGCCGTGCCACCCGACGGCACACTGGCCGTCCTCGGCCTCGGCCCGATCGGTGACATGGCGGCCCGAATAGCCCTGCACCGGGGGGCCGGCAAGGTCATCGGCATCGACCTGGTACCGGAACGGCTGGAGCGGGCCCGGGCCCGCGGGGTCGAGGTGCTGGACCTCCGCGAGCACGGCAAGAACCTCGGGGACGCCGTCCGGGAACTCACCGGAGGCCGCGGCGCCGACTCCGTGCTCGACGCGGTCGGCATGGAGGCCCACGGCGCGCCGGGTGCCAAACTGGCCCAGCAGATCGCCGGTCTGCTGCCGGACAACATCGCCGAGAAGGTCATGGGCCGGGCCGGTGTGGACCGGATGGCCGCGCTGCTCACCGCGGTGGACATCGTGCGGCGCGGGGGCACCGTCTCGATCAGCGGGGTCTACGGCGGGGCGGTCGACCCGCTGCCGCTGCTCACCATGTTCGACAAGCAGATCCAGTTGCGCATGGGGCAGGCCAACGTCCGGCACTGGGTGGACGACCTGCTGCCCCTGCTCACCGACGAGGATCCGCTCGGCGTGGACGGTTTCGCCACGCACAGCATGCCCCTGCGGGAGGCGCCCCGTGCCTACCAGATGTTCCAGTCGAAGGACGACGGCATGGTGAAGACGCTCTTCAAGCCCTGAACGGGCGGCCTCGGCCGCGGGACACGTCTCGGTCAGCCCGCCCGGCCCCGGTCGGGCGGGGCCGCGGCGAGCAGAGCGGCGCCGCGTAGCGCGGTCACGTGCGGAACGGGTGCCCGGCGCACCGGCGCGGACAGGGTCCGCGATATGCCGTCGGCCAGCTCAGGCCAGAGCGCACCGCCACCCACCAGCAGGATTCCGCGGCTCAGCGCCTCGGAGGTCGCGCCGCTGTCGTCGGCCCCCAGCAGTTCCTCCACCATGCGGGCCACCGACGGCACCAGCGCGACCCCGGCCTGCGTGCCCTTCCCGTCGGCGATGCCCACCTCCGCCCGCCGGGCCCCGACCACCGAGCCTTCGGTGACCAGCGCCACCTCCGTGACCTCCGCCCCGGCGTCCACCACGAGAAGCCCCTGGGAGACGTCCGCCCCGGCGCCCAGCGCCGCCGCCCGGACCCCGTCCACGGTCAGCACCGTCCGAGGCCCGAGCACCTCAAGGGCGGTGAGTGCGTCCTGCCGGTGCCGCGGGCCGCAGAGCACCGGCAGGGTGCAGACCACCAGGGGGCCGCGACCCCAGCGGGGCAGCCGCCCGGCGAGCAGCCGCTCCAGCAGCCGGGCGCACTCGTCCGCGTCGTTGATGGCCCCCCGGCGGACCGGGTAGCGGGGCCCCGAGCCGGAGAACGACACGGTGGGAACGTTGAGGACCATTCCCCGGCCGGCCAGCCAGGCCCGGGTGCGGGCACTGCCCATGTCGATCGCCACGCCGGGCCGGAACCGTCGCGCGAGAGCGGACATCAGACCGCCCGACTCTGGCAGCCCACGCACCGGCTGGCGTAGGGCAGGATCTCCAGGCGCTCCCGCGGAATCGCCCGGGAGCAGTCCTCGCAGTCCCCGTAGGTTCCCTCCTCAAGGCGGCGCATGGCCCGATCGATCTCCGCCAGCACCCCCCGCATGGTGTTCACCTGCACGGCGGTCGGTCCGTCCCCGACCAGATCCGGCTGCCCCTCGATGGCCGCGAGCTGCGCCGTCCGGGTCTCCCGTTCGTGCTCCAGCCGCTGCCGCGCGTCGTGTGGTTTGAGCCTCATGCCCCCACCATGGGAAGCCGGCGTGCGCGCGGCCATGGGGGCGGGCACCCATTTCCAGTCGGTGCCGACCCCCATCTTTCCGGGGCCGACGGCTCCGCGGGCCATGAATCCCCGGCGGATACACCGGGCGGTCGACCCGCGGCGCTCCGGGGGGGCAGGCTGGGCTCACGGTACTACCGACGACCGAGGAGGCCCCACCCCCCGTGTCCCTGTTCTGGCGGATCTTCCTGCTCAACGCGCTGGTCTTCGGCGCCGCCCTGGCCTCGCTGCTGCTGGCGCCGGTGACCGTCTCGGTCCCGGTGCTGCTCACCGAGGCCTCGGTGCTCGTCGGGGGGCTGCTGGTGATGCTCGTCGCCGACGCCGCCCTGCTCCACGTCGGGCTCGCCCCGCTCGGCCGGCTGACCGGGCTGATGGCCACGGTCGACCTGCTGCGGCCCGGGCAGCGGCTGCCGGTCACCGGCCAGGGGGACGTGCCGGAGCTGATCCGCACGTTCAACGAGATGCTCGACCGGCTGGAGGCCGAGCGCGGGGACAGCAACGCCCGGGCCCTCTCCGCGCAAGAGGCGGAGCGCCGCCGGATCGCCCAGGAGCTCCACGACGAGGTCGGGCAGAGCATGACGGCGGTGCTGCTGGAGCTGAAACGCGTCGCGGACCGGGCGCCGGAGCACCTTCGCTCGGAGCTCCGGCACGTGCAGGAGGCGACTCGGGAGAGCCTGGACGAGGTGCGGCGCATCGCCCGCCGGCTCCGCCCCGGGGTACTGGAGGACCTCGGGCTGGTCAGTGCGCTCACCGCGCTGACCACCGACTACGCTACGCACACCGGCCTCACCGTGCGGCGCTCCCTCGCCTCGGACCTCCCCCCGCTGGGGCAGGACACCGAACTGGTGCTCTATCGCGTGGCGCAGGAGAGCCTGACCAATGTGGCCCGGCACTCGGGAGCCTCTCAGGTGTGGTTGACGCTGGAGCACGGAACCACCGGGACCTCCGCCGACCGGGCGGGCCGCGGCCGAGAGCACGTGGTGCTGACCGTCCGGGACGACGGCAGCGGCCTCGGGCGCTCGCACGAGGGGGCCGGAATCCGGGGCATTCGGGAGCGCGCCCTGCTGGTCGGCGGAGATCTCCGGATCTGGTCGGAGGCGGGCGCCGCCGGGCAGTCCTCGGCCGGCACGACGGTGCGCTTGGCGGTGCCGGTCGACACGGTCGGTGACGAGCGGAAGGAAGAGGGAGAAGGATGACGGCTGCGCCCGGAACGCGGGGCGGGCGGGTGAGACACGGGTGACCAAGACCCGGATCCTGCTCGCCGACGACCACGCACTGGTCCGCCGCGGACTGCGCCTCATCCTCGACGGCGAACCGGACCTCGAGGTGGTGGCCGAGGCGGGGGACGGTGCCGAGGCGGTCGAACAGGCCCGGCGGCACCGCCCCGACCTGGCGGTCCTGGATGTGGCGATGCCCCGGATGACCGGGCTCCAGGCGGCCCGCGAACTCTCCCGCCAGCAGCCGGAGCTCCGGATCGTCATGCTGTCCATGTACGACAACGAGCAGTACCTCTTCGAGGCGCTCAAGGCTGGTGCGTCCGGATACGTCCTCAAGTCCGTGGCCGACCGGGACCTGCTGGAGGCCTGTCGGGCGGCGCGGCGCGGGGAGCCCTTCCTCTACCCGGGCGCGGTGACCGCGCTCATCCGCGGCTACCTCGACCGGGTGCGGCATGGGGACGCTGTGCCGGAGCGACTGCTCACCGCCCGTGAGGAGGAGATCCTCAAACTCGTCGCCGAAGGGCACTCCTCCAAGGAGATCGCCAGTACGCTGTTCATCAGCGTCAAGACCGTGGAACGGCATCGGGCCAATATCCTTCAGAAGCTGGGCCTGCGGGATCGGCTGGAACTCACCCGGTACGCCATCCGGGCAGGTCTGGTCGAACCGTAGCCGTGGACGCCCCGCGAGCCGCTGAGATGGCCGTGGGGCGAGAAGCAGAGGAGGGAAAGGCATGGTGCGGGGCACGCACGCCGCCATGACCTCCGGCTGCCGCCGTTCCGGCCCCGCCGTACTCCTCGCGGTGCTCGCGGTACTGCTCGGTGGCGCGGTCGTCCTTCTGGGGAGCGGTCCGGCCGACGGCTCCGCGGGGTGGTCGGCGAACGCCGCGCACGGCCTCTCCGGCGCCGGTGAGCACCCGGTCACCGCCGGGGTGCTCGTCCACCACGGCTGGGTGGCCGCCGGGGGCGAGCAGCACACCTCGCACGGCGGCGCCTCCTCGCTGCCGACCCCCGCGTGGTTGTCGCGGCACCAGCATCCGGGCCGCGCGATCACGTCGGAGCCGGAGCAGACCCCCTCGCTGCCCCATCTCGCCTCCCGACCCGGGCGGGCACCGCCGCCGGTGTCAGGCACCTGACGACACCTGTCCTTATCCGCCGTGTCCCGGCCCGGGCCGCGGCGTGCCTGATGGAGGCATCCCTTGACCCGCGCCACCTGGGTGCGGGCGGTCATCGCACTGGCCGTCCTCGCCGCCTCGCTCGCGCTCACACTGACCAAACCCGCCAAGCTCGGACTCGATCTGCGCGGCGGCACCCAGATCGTCCTGGAGACCCAGGACGCTCCCGGCATCAAAGCCGACCAGAACGCCACCGACCGGACGCTGGAGGTCCTCCGCAAGCGCGTCGACGCCCTCGGCGTCTCCGAGCCGGAACTCGCCCGCTCCGGTGACCGCCGCATCATCGTCGAGCTGCCCGGCGTGCAGGACCCCCGAGAGGCCATGAAGGTGCTCGGGCGCACCGCCCAGCTGAGCTTCCACCAGGTCGAGGGGAACGCCACCCCCGAAGAGGCCGAGGAGGCCCGCAAGGCCGAGAAGTCCAAGGCCGACGGGAAGAACGGCCAGAGCAAGGACGGCCAGGACACGGACGGCCAGAGCAAGGACGGCGAGAGCGCGAAGCAGGACGACGCCGCCAAGGGGGGCCAGGACAAGGCGGGTGAGAAGTCGGCCCGGAACGACAAGGCCGCCGAGGACGACAAGAAGGGTGAGGCGAAGGATGTCCAGGTCCTTCCCGACGAGAGCGGCCAGTACCTCCGCCTCGGCCCGGCCAAGCTGACCGGTGGTGGGGTCGAGAAGGCCGAGGCACAGCTCGACACGGAGAGCGGTGGCGGCTGGTTCGTCAGCCTCGACCTGCGCGGACAGGGGAAGAAGGACTGGCAGAAGCTGACCGGCGAGGCCGCCTGCTCCCCGGCCGGTGACCCGCAGCGCCGGGTGGCGATCGTCCTCGACGGCAAGGTGATCTCCTCGCCCCAGGTGGACCCCTCGGTCGGCTGCGGCGCCGGCATCGCCGGCGGATCCACCCAGATCACCGGTAGCTTCAGCCAGCAGGAGGCCGACGACCTCGCCCTGCTGATCAGCGGTGGCGCGCTCCCCGTGCCGGTGGACGCCGTCGAGCAGCGGACCGTCGGCCCGACGCTCGGTGCCGCCGCCATCGAGGCCAGCGCCGAGGCCGCCATCATCGGTGTGATCCTCACCTCCCTGTTCATCATCTTCGTCTACCGGCTCTTCGGCGGACTGGCCGCGATCGCCCTCGCCTGCTACGGGCTGATCTCCTACGCGGCCCTGCTCGCCCTCGACGCGACGCTGACCTTGCCGGGTCTGGCCGGCTTCGTGCTAGCCATCGGGATGGCGGTGGATGCCAACGTCCTGGTGTTCGAACGCGCACGGGAGGAGTACGCGTCCCGACGCAAGAAGACCCTGCGGTCGCCCCTGGACGCGGGCTACCGGAACGCCCTCAGCGCGATTGTGGACTCCAACATCACCACCCTGCTCGCCGCCGTCCTGCTCTTCTTCTTGGCGTCGGGGCCGGTCCGCGGTTTCGGTGTCACTCTCTCCATCGGCGTGATCGCTTCGATGATCAGCGCCCTGCTCATCACCCGGGTGCTTACGGAAATCGCCTCCAACCGCCGCTCGGTGCGACGTAGGCCCAAGATCACCGGCATCGCCTCGGAAGGCCGTATCCGCACCTGGGTGACGCGTCGGAACTTCAACCTGGTGCGCAACGCCAGCCGTCGGCAGAAGTGGATCGCGTTCTCGCTCGCCTCGATGCTCCTCGTCGGCAGTGGAATTTTCGTGCGCGGCCTCGACTACGGCGTCGAATTCACCGGTGGCCGGGTGGTGGAGTACTCGACCTCCACCACCGTCGACGCGGACGTGGCGCGTGAGGCCGTCGCCGACGCCGGTTTCCCCCGAGCGGTCGTCCAGGCCACCGGTGACAAGGAGATCAGCGTCCGGACCGAGAAGCTGAGCAACGCCGAAGAGGTCAAGGTCGGCGAGGCGCTCTCCAAGGTGGGCGGCGAGACGGAGAAGGTGCGCGACGAGCTGATCGGTCCCAGCCTTGGAAACGAACTGCGCCAGAACGCCCTGATCGCGCTCGGAGTGGCGCTGCTGGCCCAGCTCATCTACCTGGCGGTCCGGTTCCGCTGGACCTTCGGTACCGCCTCCGTGCTCGCCATGGCCCACGATGTGGTGATTCTCGTAGGTGTCTTCGCCTGGCTGGGCAAACCGATCGACGGTGTCTTCCTCGCCGCGCTGCTGACGGTGGTGGGTTACTCCATCAACGACTCGGTAGTGGTGTTCGACCGGGTACGGGAGTTGTGGGCCAAGCACCGGGGAACTCCGTTCGAGCAAGTGATCAACGACGCACTGCTCCAGACCATGCCGCGCACCGTGAACACGGGTATGGGTGCGACCTTCATCCTGGCGGCGCTGGCCGTGCTGGGCGGGGACTCGCTCACCGACTTCGCCATCGCGCTGCTCATCGGTCTGACCGTGGGTACCTACTCCTCGGTCTTCACCGCGTCCCCGATCGCGGTGGAGCTGGAACACCGGCGGGGCACCGACGCCCGCCGGTCGGGTTCCTCGGCCCAGGAGCGCCAGCCGTCCGGGAAGCGGTCCAAGGTGCCGGAGGCCGGGCGGGTCTGAGCCGGCCAGTCTGCGGGACACAGGAGGTCAGGCGACGGTGACCGTCGCCTGACCGGACAGCGGCCGGGAGCCGCGGACCTCAGGGGCCGCGGCTCCTCGCCGTCTACGGCGGAGCTGTGCCTGGGTCCGGGGCCGGTGCCTGGATCCGGGCGGGCCGGTGCCCGGATCTGGAGAAGAGCCGCCGATCGCCTCGGGGCACCCCTTGCGATCACGGGGCCGGTGTTACGACGGGCGCCGGACGGCGCCCACGGGAGCGGTTGCCTCAGCCTTCACCGAGCAACATCTGAGGGATCGACAGCATCGCCTGGACACCACCCTGTTCGCTGCTCCGGAGCTGCACCGCGATGCCGTGCCGACGGGCCAGGACCGAGACCACGAAGAGACCGATCCGGCCCTCCCGCAGCAGTTCCCCGGTGTCGGCGCCGTCCGGGTCGGCCAGCAGTGCGTTCAGCCGGACCAGGTCGTCCTGCGGAACGCCGACACCGCGGTCCTCCACCTCCAGGGTGATCCCCGTGGTCAGCCGCTGCGCGTGCAACAGCACCTCACTCTCCGGCGCGGAGAAGTCCGTGGCGTTCTCGAGCAGTTCGGCAAGGAGGTGGGTGACGTCGGCGACCGCGTGGCCGCGCAGCGCGCCGTCCACCGGCGGCATCAGCTTCACCCGGGGGAACTGCTCGACCTCCGCGATCGCGGACTGGAGCACCTCCATCAGCGGCATGGGCCGGTTCCACTGCCGGTGTGAGACACCTCCGCCGAGGACCGCCAGGTTCTCGGCGTGCCTCCGGATCCGGGTCGCCAGGTGGTCCAGGTGGAACAGGCCGTTCAGCAACTCGGGGTCGGTGACCGCGCTCTGCATACCGCTCAGTACCTCGATCTCCCGGTGGACCAGGGACTGCAGGCGGAGTGAGAGGTTGACGAAGACCTCGACCCGGTCGTCGCTGCCCGGTGACTTCTCCTGGGCCAGCTCCGCCGCCCGCGCGATCGCGGACTCGGCCGTCCACTGCAGCAGGCCGAGTTCGTGGGCGAGCAGATCGAGCGCGTCGCCGCCGGGGTCTGCGGCCGGAACGGACGGGCGGGGCGGGATCCGCTCGCCCTGGCTGATGCGCCGCACCAGCTCCTGGAGATCGGCCTGCCCCCGGGCGGCCGCCGCCCGGAGCTCCGCGTAGCGCCGGGAGGTCCGCCGGGCCTGGGCACGGCCGGCGAGGGCGGCGGCGAGGGCGGTCAGGCAGCCCGACACCACCACTGCGGCGGCCACCGACCAGGAGACCCTGTCCGCGCCGCCCTCCCGGTAACCGAGGAGATAGCCGAGGGCGCCGGCCGCCAGCGCCGTCACCACCAGCGGAGGCAGGGCGGCCAGACGGGTCGCACCGCTCCGGCTGACGGCCTCCGCGGCGGCCTCCCGGACGGGCAGGGCGGCCTCGCGCTTGACGGTGCGTTCCGGGGCGGGTGCGGGCTCCGCATGCGCGGCCGAGGGCTGGAGTCTGGGCATCGGAGTCCTCTCGATCAGCCGTACGCGGACACCGTGTTCCAGCCGTCCCCGGCACTGCCGATACCGGACGACTGTTCGGTCTCGTCACCTTACGCCAAGGCGATCACCGGCTCGTGGAGAGATCGCAAAGGTCCACGAGCCACGGTGGGACGGCTGTTCGGGCCGGAGGCGCCGCTGACGAACGCGGTCCGGCCGCTTGGCCGGCCGCTTCCTGGGTACCCCGGGCGGGAAGCCTGCCACCGGGCTGCCACCGGGGCGCCGCAAGGGGGCCTCGGGCCCCGGAGCCGCCCCTGAGGCGGCCCGTACCGTGCTCCCCGGTCGCGGAGCGGCGGGCGTGACCGCACACAGCCCCGGATGAGGGAAGCGCCAATGGACCACGACAGCCTGAGTGAGCTGGGACAGCAGCTCCGAGTGGATTCCGTACGGGCGGCGGCCGCGGCCGGGTCCGGCCATCCGACGTCCTCGATGTCGGCTGCCGACCTGATGGCCGTTCTGCTGGCCAACCACCTGTTCTACGACTTCGAACAGCCGGACGCCCCGGGCAACGACCACCTGGTCTTCTCCAAGGGCCACGCGTCCCCGCTGCTCTACTCGGTATACAAGGCGGCCGGTGCGATCAGTGACGAGGAACTCCTCACCTTCCGCAAGCGGGGCGGCCGGCTGGAAGGGCATCCCACACCCCGTCTGCCCTGGGTCGACACGGCCACCGGGTCGTTGGGGCAGGGGCTGCCTGTCGGTGTCGGGCTGGCCCTCACCGGCAAGCGCCTGGACCGGCTGCCGTACCACGTCTGGGTGCTGTGCGGGGACAGCGAGATGGCGGAGGGCTCGATGTGGGAGGCGTTCGAGCACGCCGGACACGAACGCCTGGACAACCTCACCGCCGTGATCGACGTCAACCGACTGGGGCAGCGGGGCCCGACCCGACACGAGTGGGACCTGGACGCCTACGCCCGGCGCATCCGCGCGTTCGGCTGGCACACCGTCGAGGTCGACGGCCACGACGTGGCGGCCGTGGACGAGGCCTACGCCGAGGCCCGGATCACCGCGCTGCGGCCGACCGCGATCATCGCCCGCACCCTGAAGGGCCGGGGGGTCGCCTCCGTGGAGGACAGGGAGGGGGCGCACGGCAAGCCGGTCCCGGACGCCGACGAGGCGGTCGCCGAACTCGGAGGCGTGCGCGACGCGCTGGTGCGGCCCCAGTCGCCGCCCGAGGTCCGCGCCCCCCAGCGGCCGCACGAGGACCTGGAGCTGCCCCGGTACGACCAGGGTAGCGAGGTGGCCACCCGCACCGCCCACGGTGCGACGCTGGCCGCGCTCGGCGGCGCGCGGAGCGATGTCGTCGTCCTCGACGGGGAGGTCAGCGACTCCACCCGGTCCGCCTACTTCGCCAAGGAGTACCCGGACCGATTCTTCGAGTGCTACATCGCTGAACAGCAGATGGTGGCGGCGGCTGTGGGAATGCAGGCCCGCGGCTGGGTGCCTTTCGTCTCGACGTTCGCCGCCTTCCTCACCCGGGCCCACGACTTCCTGCGGATGGCTGCGGTCAGCCGGGCCGGGCTCAACGTCGTGGGCTCCCACGCCGGGGTCGCCATCGGCCAGGACGGACCCTCCCAGATGGGGCTGGAAGACCTCGCCCTCTTCCGCTCCCTGCACGGCAGCACCGTGCTGTACCCGTGCGACGCCAACCAGACGGCACGCCTGCTGAGCACCGTGACCGACCAGTCGGGGATCCGGTACCTGCGGACCAGCCGGGCCGACATGCCGGTGATCTACGGCGCTCAGGAGCAGTTCCCGATCGGGGGCAGCAAGGTGGTCAGGTCCTCCGCGGATGACCAGGTCACCCTGGTCGCGGCCGGCGTGACCCTGCACGAGGCGATTACCGCCGCGGACCAGCTCTCCGACGAGGGCGTCGCGGCCCGGGTCATCGACCTCTACTCGCTGAAGCCGGTGGACACCGAGACGCTGCGGGCGGCGGCCTCCCTGACCGGCCGCCTGGTCACGGTCGAGGACCACCATCCGGAGGGAGGGCTGGGGGACGCGGTGCTGGAGGCGCTCGCCGACGGGCAACCCATGCCCCGGGTGGCCCGGCTCGCGGTCCGCACGATGCCGGGATCGGCCTCGCCGGCCGAGCAGTTGCACGAGGCGGAGATCGACGCGGACGCCATCGTGGCGGCGGCCAAACGGCTCCTCGCCACCGACCGCTGACCGCGTCCACCGGGGAACAACCGCCCGCCGCCAGGGGCGCGGCCCCTGCGGGGCACCAGATGACCGACCGGGGTACGCCACGTGGGCTGCTTGGTTTGGCACGCCGGGAGCCGCTCGGATCTACCCGGGCGGATCCGTAAGGGGCCGGCCGCGTGGGAGCGGCCGGCCCCTCACGTCCTCGGAGGACTGCATGCTCAGAGGACCAGGGCGACGGCCCCGGCCAGGATGAACACGGCGAAGAGCAGCACGATCAGCGACATGGCGATCAGGGGGCCCTTGCTCCAGCCCCGGGTGGGGTTGTGGGTCTCCCGGGGGCCGGCATCGGAGGTGCTGCCCTCCGCCGGCGGGGTGTCCCCCGGGGGCACACCGCCGCCCTGGTCCAGACCGGGTAGGCGCTTCGGGTCCGGGTCGGAACTGTGTTGTTGGCTCATGGGGCTTCGAGTACGCGGAGAGCGAGATTTCATACCTGCCTCCCGAACTGGCTGGTTGGGGCCGATCCCGATCAGGATCGGCGGTCCGCGGACTGCTCGTAGTCCCGCTCCTGCCTCCTGCGGCGCAGCACGACCAGCACGTCGACGATGGCGATCAGGGCGAGAAGGGCGCACAGGCCGGCGATGAAAGCCAGGGAGTCGGCGGGCGGAGCACTCCCGCGGTGGGCGGTCGCTGACCAGAAGGCCAGGAAAGCGGCCCCGGCCGCGAAGATCGGGGCGAAGACTAGCGACAGCACGAGCCGCAGCCCCAGAGCGCTGCGGGCCGTGACGGGTTCGGTGCCGCTCGGCCCGCGGAAGTAGCCGGTGGCACCGGAGGGGCGCCGGGCGGGACGGCGAGGTTCTTCCTCGTGCATCTGCGACCTCCAGAGAAGCGGAGTGCGGGCACGCGGGGGTCGGCAGACCTCCTCCTTCCAGGATAGGGCTGTCCGACCGTCCCCGACTCCGTGCACCGTTCCGCCGGGAGTCCGGAGGCAGCCCCGAGGGGCGCGGTCCCCGCGGGCGGCGCTCGGCGGATTCGAATCGGCCCGGCAGGGCACCCGGAGGGGACAGCCTTGCCGCCGACCGCAGGGAAGCGAAGATGAGTCGACCGCGCATCGTGATCGTCGGAGCCGGCTTCGCCGGCTACCGGGCCGCTCGTACGCTCTCCCGCATCGCCAGAGGTGCGGCCGAGATCGTACTGGTCAACCCGATCGACTACTTCCTCTACGTCCCGCTGCTGCCGGAGGTCGCCAGCGGCGTCCTCGAGGCGCGCAGAGTGTCGGTTTCCCTCACCGGAACCCTGCCCGGCGTCCGACTACTGCTGGGCGAGGCGGACTCGATCGATCTCGCCTCCCGCAAGGTGAGCCTGGTCGACCCGGAGTGCAACCGCCGGGAGATCTCCTACGACCGGCTGCTCCTGGCGGCGGGGAGTGTGAACAAGCTCCTCCCGATCCCGGGGGTCACCGAGCACGCACACGGCTTCCGGGGCCTCCCCGAGGCGGTCTACCTCCATGACCACATCACCCGTCAGATAGAGCTGGCGGACACCGCCGAGAGCGCCGCGGAGCGGGATGCCCGCTGCACGTTCGTGGTGGTGGGCGCCGGATACACCGGCACCGAGGTGGCGGCGCACGGCAAGCTGTTCACCGACGAACTCGCCCGGCGCCACCCCGATCTGCGGGACCGCAAGAACCCGCAGTGGATGCTGCTCGACGTCGCCCCCCGGGTCCTCCCCGAACTGGCCGAGCACATGTCCGAGACCGCCACCAGGGTGCTGTCCCGACGCGGTGTGGACATCCGGATGGGCACTTCGGTCAAGGAGGCGACGGAGGAGGGCGTCCGGCTGACCGACGGCAGCGTCGTCCCCACCCGCTCGCTGATCTGGTGCGTCGGCGTGCGGCCCGACCCGCTCGTCAGCGACCTGGGGCTGGCGACGGACAAGGGCCGGCTGGTGGTCGACGAGTACCTCAACGTACCGGGGCATCCGGACGTCTTCGCGGCTGGCGACGCGGCCGCCGTACCCGACCTCACCCGGCCGGGAGAGGTCACCCCGATGACCGCCCAGCACGCCGAGCGGCAGGGGCAGACCGTGGCGTACAACATCGCGGCCTCCTACGGCAGAGCGGAACGCCGGCCCTACTCCCACCGCGACCTCGGCTTCGTGGTCGACCTGGGGGGCGCCGAAGCGGCGGCCAACCCGCTGAAGGTGCCGCTGTCCGGACTGGCCGCCAAGGCGGTGACCCGGAGCTACCACCTGATGGCGATGCCGGGCAACAGGATCCGGACCGCTGCCGACTGGCTGATCGACGCGGTGCTTCCGAAGGACGACGTCCAACTCGGGCTGGTCCGCTCCGACTCCGTGCCGCTGGAGAACTCCTCGCCCGAACTCCCGGTGCGGCTCCGATCCGAAAAGCAGTCGACATGAGACCGGTGCCCGGCCGATCCTTCGGCCATGTTGATTCGAGAGGCGACGGCTGACGACTGGCCCGCGATCTGGCCCTTCCTACGGGAGATCGTGGCTGCGGGTGAGACCTACACCTACGACCGCGACATCACCGAGGAGCAGGCGCGGTCGGTGTGGATGCTGGCCGCACCGAGCCGTACCGTGGTCGCGGTCGACCAGGGCGGCACGGTACTGGGTACGGCGAAGATGAACCGAAACCACATGGGACCGGGCTCCCATGTGGCCGGTGCCAGCTTCATGGTCGACCCGGCGCACGGTGGCAGGGGCGTGGGACGGGCGCTGGGGGAGTACGCACTGGAGTGGGCGCGCGCCGAGGGCTACCGGATGATGCAGTTCAACGCGGTGGTCGAGAGCAACGTCGGGGCCGTCAAACTGTGGCGTTCCCTCGGGTTCGAGGTACTGGCCACGCTGCCCGAGGGCTTTCGACACCCCACCAAGGGCTTCGTGGGGCTGCACATCATGTACCGCGAGCTCTGACGCGCCCACCGCGTCATGACGGACAACCCTTAGGGAGCGGTTCCGGCCCGGATGCCGCGGAACTGACGCCGCACCAGGAGACAACTCCGCGCGGGCGGGCCGCTATTCTGGGGGCGGCTCGGTCCGGAGCCGGGCCACCTCCGAGCCCGCCTGTCGGCCCGGAGGTCGTCGCGCAGCACGTCGCGGGGAGCACGGGCCGGTCGCTCGGTCGGGAACGACGCGTCATGAGACGGAGCGCCGTCGTGCGCTCCGTGCGATCGGCAGTCATATGCCTGCGGATCGTGACGGGAACGGACCTCGGATTTCCGTTTTCTGTTCCGCTGTCCCGGGTGGGTCAGTAACCTCACCTGATACACCGACAGGTGAGCGAAGAGGAATCCCTGCGGCGGACGAGCTGGAGACCATTGATGGAGCGACCCTCCCGGGCCCCACAGGGCATCGACCTGTCCGTGCCGAGCGTGTACCGGAGCCATGACCGCCGCCGCGGAGGCCCTCAGCGCTGCGACGCCGAACGGGGGCCGGCCCGGCAGGCCGCCACGGCGGTGTCCGGCCAACCGGAGACCGCCCGGTCCCACCGCGCGCTCCGGCACCGCGCCGCGGGGCGGAACGATCCCGCGCTCTCGCGCGGGCACGCCGGCGTGGGGTCGAGGGTATGAAGGGCGAGAAGGCCGACGGAGGTACGGCCGAGGGGGAGACCGCGGCAGAGGGAAGCGACGACAGACTGCGGCGCTTCGCCCGCATCTGGAGCCGGGCGATCTACCCGGCGACCTCGACCTCGATGACCCGCGCCGAGTTCGAGGACTTCCTCATCCCGTTCGCCCGGACCCTGGCCGAGACCCTGGCGGCCCGCCACTTCGACCCGCAGCCGGCCGCGCGCGTCGGCGCCGGGCTGGTGGCCGCACACTGCACCGACCCCGCCGCGCTGCCCAGCACCCTGGGCGTCGTCGACGCCTACCTGGTGCTCTACTGCCCGCCGGACGAGCCGCTGCCGGCGGAGGAGAGCCGGGTGCGGTGCGCCCGCCTCCAGCACGCCATGGCCGCCGGATTCGCCGAGGCGCTGCGGGAGCGGACCCGGTCGGAACAGGAGGCGATATCGCAGGCGGCGCTCCGGGCCCAGACCGAGGCGGAGCGGGCGCTGCACGCCAGTGAGGCCAGGTTCCGCGCGATCTTCGAAGGAGCCGCCATCGGGATCGGCATCGCCGACATGGACGGCAACGTCATCGAGGTGAACGACGGCCTGACCCGCATGTTCGGCGGAGTGGAGCACCACTTCCGCAGCCGCAAGGTGACCGACTGGGTGCATCCCGAGGATTCGCCGGCCGTCTGGCGGATGCACGCCGAGCTCGTGCGGGGCGAGCGGGAGAACTACCGTGTGGACAAGCCGTACTACCGCCCCGACGGCACCGTCCTGTGGACCAACCTGACCGTCTCGCTCCTCCGTGACCCGGCCGGTGAGCCCCGCTACACGCTGGCCCTGATGGAGGACATCACCGAACGGCGGCTGCTGAACCTCCGACTGCGCTACGAGGCCACCCACGACGCCCTGACCGGACTGCCCAACCGCACCTTCTTCTTCGAACGGCTGGAGGCCACGCTGGCGGCCCGTGGCGGGGTGAGCCGCTTCGGCCTGTGTTACCTGGACCTCGACGGCTTCAAGGCCGTCAACGACAGCCTCGGGCACGCGGTCGGCGACCAGCTGCTGGTGGCGGTGGCCGAACGGCTCCAGTCCTGCGTCACCGCGCACGGCCAACTGGTGGCCCGGCTCGGCGGCGACGAGTTCGTGGCCCTCATCGTCGACCCGCCCGAGCAGAAGGACGTCACGGCCTTCGCCCAGCGCATCCTCGACGCGCTCGCCGACCCGGTCGCCATCACCGGCCGGGAGCTGAGCGTCCGCGGCAGCATCGGGATCGTCGACGGTCCGGTCGGCGAGATCGGGTCGGCGGAGGTGCTACGGAGCGCCGACATCACGATGTACCGGGCGAAGGCCGCGGGGGGCAACCGGTACGAGCACTCCGATCCGGAGGCGGAGACCCTGGCCATCAGCCGCCACGGCCTGACGAACAACCTGCCGAAGGCGTTGGAGCGCGGTGAGTTCTTCATCGAGTACCAGCCGCTGGTGCGGCTCAGCGACGGCCGGGTGCAGGGCGCCGAGGCCCTCGTGCGCTGGCTCCATCCGCAGCGCGGCGTTCTCGGCCCCGACCAGTTCATCCCGCTGGCCGAGAACACCGGGCTCATCGTGCCCCTGGGCCGGTGGGTCCTGGAACGCGCCGTACAGCAGATCCGCGACTGGCAGGGGAACGACGCCGAGCAGCGTCCCTCCCGCATCAACGTCAACCTCTCGCCCTGTCAGCTGTCCCACCCGGAACTCGTCCCCGACGTGGTGCGCATCCTGGACGAGGCCGGGGTCGAGACGAGCACCCTCTGCCTTGAGGTGACCGAGAGCGCCCTCATCGGAGCCGACGAGTCACTGCTCAGGCCGCTGCGGCGACTGGCCGAACTGGGGGTCGAGATCGCCCTCGACGACTTCGGCACCGGCTACTCCAACCTGGCCAGTCTCCGCCGGATGCCGCTTACCTCGCTCAAGCTCGACCGCTCCTTCACCCGCGGTATGCAGCGGGATCCGGCCGACCCGGTCGACATCCGGATCGTGGAGGGGATCGTCTCGCTCGCCCACACCCTGGAACTCTCGGTCACCGTGGAGGGTGTGGAGACGGGGGTGCAGGCGGAGCACCTGCGGATGCTCGGCTGCGACACCGCCCAGGGCTGGTACTACGCGCGCCCCGGTCCGCCGGAGCGGCTGCACGCCCTGGCGCTGGCCGACGCCGGCTGACCCCGCGGACGGAGCCGTACCCGGGCGGTGGCGCCGTCAGTGGGTGAGCGAGTCCAGCTGCACCGGTCGCACCCGTCCCTCCAGGATCGCTCCGAGCCCCCGCACCGCGCAGGTGTCCGGCTGCTCGGCGGTCTCCACGGCCATCCCGGTGGACCGGGCGAGCATCGTCCGCAGTCCGGGCAGCGAGGCGGTGCCGCCGGCGAGCATGATGCCCCGATCGGAGAGGTCGGCGACCAGGTCCGGCGGGCACCTGCGCAGCACCCCGCGGATGCCGTCGAGCACCGCGGTCATCGGCCCGCGGATGGCCTGCCGCACCTCCTCCGTCTCCACCGTCACGGTGCGCGCCCGCCCGGTGGCGACGTCCCGGCCGACGACCTCGGCCCGTTCGTCGGTCTCGGCCGCCGCGGTGAGCACCAGCGGCAGCGGGTGGGTGGACTCGCAGCGCAGCCGCAGGTCGTGTCGGTTGCGCAGGTGTTCCAGCACCGTGCGGTCGATGGTGTGGCCGCCGACCGGGACGGTGTCGGCGGCCACGATCGCGCCCAGCGAGAGCACCGCCACCTGAGTGGTGCGCGCGCCGCAGAGCGCGATCATCGTTGCCTCCGGCTGCTCGACCGGCAGGCCGCAGCCCACCGCCGCGCAGAGCAGGGTGTTGGCCAACTCAACCCGCCGGGCGCCGAGCGCGGACAGTGTCTCGACGCTCGCCCGCCGGGTCAGCGGCTCGCTGTCGTGGGGGGTGCAGGCGGCGATCCGCAGTCTCGGGTTCCGGCGCCAGGCCTTGCGGAGCTTGTCGCCGATGAGCTGGCGCAGCATCCGCTGTGCCATCTCGATGTCGACCACGGTCCCGCCGGCCACCGGCCGCACCACCCGGATGTACTCGGGGGTCCGCCCGGTCATCTGCTCCGCCGTCTCACCCACGGCGAGGAGCGCCCCCGTCCGGGTGTTGACGGCGGCGACGCTCGGTTCGTCGACGACGAGCCCCGACCCCTTCAGATAGATCCTGGTCCTGGCTGCTCCGAGGTCCACCGCGACGGAGCATCGACGCAACTGATCAAGACTTACTGGCACGTGATGTCCTTCCCTGCGCGGGTGTGAGCGGCGGGAGAGGCGTGCCGCCCTTCCTTCCCAGCCTGAGGTCGCGGTCCGATCGGCGCCCGTGGGGCTGCGCCGCACAGGTGACGTTACGTCAGCTCTCCTGACAATCGGTGTCAGCTCGGCGCTTCGGTCGCGAATGCCCCTCCTGCGGCAGCCGCCCGGCGGTCGATCGGGTGACGGGCGGACCGGCCGCGCTCAGACCCTCGGCGGCTTGAGCGGGTCGTGTCCGATCCGCATCAGCCGGTGCCGCCAGTGCCCCTGACCGGCCTTGGGCTCGAGGTCGTCCCGCCGCTGCTGCTCGACGGTGTCCACGACCTTGTACATCACCCGGATGTCGTCGTCGGTCAGGTCCATCCGGCGCTTCTGCAGGATGGCCAGCACATGCCTGCCGTTCTCCGAGCCGGCGTCGTCCGGCAGCGCCTCGCTCTCCTCGCCGGCGGACTCCGTCCTGAGCCAGGTGCTCAGCTCGTCGGAGGTCATGTTCACCACCCGGTGGAACTCGTTCCAGAGCCGGTCCAGCTCCGGGGCGGAGATATCAGCCACGGCGGCCTCCTGTGCAGCTGTCGGCCTCGGTGTGTGGACGGGGATCGTGCGGACTGGGGAGCCGTCGGGTTCCCGCGGGCGGCCGGCCGAAACCTGCGGGAGGCTGGTTGGGCAGAGCCCTGGGCCCGGGGGAGATGGACGGGCGAAACGGGGAAACCGGAGCGGGGAACGGAGAACAGAGGTAGACCAGGATGGCGACCCGAGGGAAGGCGAGCCGCCTGACGACGGAGCGAAGGAGCGATCGTGGCCACTGGGAACTCGAGCCACCGAGTGGAGGCGCTGCCCGGTACGCAGCATGTTCGGGTGGAGATCGACGGCCAGGTGGTCGCCGACTCGACCCGCCCCGTACTGCTGTACGAGACGGGGTATCCGGTCCGCTACTACCTGCCGCCGGAGGACGTGCGACTGGAACACTTCGAGCCGACCGAAACCCACACCCACTGCCCGTTCAAGGGCGATGCCTCGTACTGGTCCTACCACGGTGACGGCCGAGAGCGGAGTGATGTGCTCTGGTCCTATCCAGCACCGCCGCCGGACCTCGCCCAGATCACCAACCTCATGGCCTTCTACGACGAAGCGGTGGACATCGTGGTGGAGGGACCGGGTCCGGCGACCTGACCCCGGCAGTGGGCAGACCGCCCGAGGGCCGGACCGCTGGGGCGCGGTGCCGCGGTGAGCCGGGGCCGGGCGTCAGCGGGCTCGGTCCCCGGCCGGCCCGGACAGCGAGAGCGCGAAGCGCCCCATCGCGTCCGTCCACCACTGCCGCAGTTCGAGTCCGGCTGCGGCGAGTTCGGCCCGCACCCCCTCCGGACGGAACTTCGTGGACACCTCGGTGCGCATCTCCTCCCCGGCGGTGAAGGGGACCTCGAGGTCGAGTGCGGTGAGTTTCACCGTGAGCGACCGCCGGGCCCGCAGCCGCATCTCGATCCACTCGTCCCGGGGGTTCCAGAGCGCGACATGCTCGAAGTCCGCCACGTCGAAGTCGGCTCCGAGCTCCCTGTTGAGCACCAGCAGCACGTTCTTGTTGAAGGCGGCAGTGACGCCGTGGGCGTCGTCGTAGGCGGACACCAGGGTGGCCTCGTCCTTGACCAGGTCGGTGCCGAGCAGCAGCGTGTCCTCGGGCGAGAGCGCTTCGCGCAGCGACTCGAGGAAGGCGGCGCGCTCGGCCGGCAGCAGGTTGCCGATGGTGCTCCCGAAGAAGGCCACCAGCCGCGGACCGGGTGTCTCCGGTAGTACCAGCCCGCCTTGGAAGTCGGCGACCAGCGCGTGGACGGAAAGCTCCGGATACTGCTCCCGCAGCACGTGCCCCGCCTGTACCAGGGCGGACTCGCTGACGTCCACGGGGACGTAGGCCCGCAGCTCGGTGAGGACCCGGAGCAGGTGGCGGGTCTTCTCCGAGGAGCCGGAACCGAGCTCGATCATGGTGCGGGCGCCGCTGACCGAGGCGATCGCGCCCGCGTGGGCCAGCAGGATCTCCAGCTCGGCGCGGGTCGGGTAGTACTCCGGCAGCTGGGTGATCTCCTCGAAGAGCTCGCTGCCGCGGGCGTCGTAGAACCACTTCGGCGGCAGCCGTTTGGGATCGGCGGTCAGCCCGTGCAGGGCGTCCGTACGCAGGGCCGCGTGGTCGGCGTCGGCGGGCAGTGTTCGGGTGACGGTGAACGGACTCACGGCGGGAGCTCCTTGAGCGGGGTGAGGACGAGGTCGGTACGGCTCGCGGTGAGCAGGGTCCGGTCGGGCGCCTCGGCCCAGCGGGTGTCGTCGTCGTACGGCTCGGAGGCGACCACGGTGCGGCCGGCTGGGCGGTCGACCAGGTACCAGAGGGTGTCCCCCCAGGCGGTGGCCGCGATGGAGAGGCCGTCGGTGACCAGTAGGTTCAACCGGGAACCGGGCGCGGCGGCGGCAAGCTCGGCGACGGTGCCGGCGAGCGCCTCACCGAGAGCGGCGCCGCCGTCGGCCCCCGGCCGCTCCGTGCCCCGCAACCGGTGCCGGACGAGCGCCCACACCAGGGCGGAGTCGCACCGCGCCGGCAGGTCGAGCAGTTCCGCGGCCGGCAGCGCTTCGGCGAGCGGCACCACCGACCGGGGCCAGCCGTCCAACGCCCCGTTGTGACTGAACAGCCAGTGGTCGGAGGCGAACGGGGCGCTGGCCGCCTCCGGATCGGCGCCCGGCTCGGTGGCGTCCCGCACGGCGGCCAGCAGCGCGCCGGTCCGGACCACCCGGGCGAGGTCCTGGAAGGACGGGTCGGCCCAGATGGGGCCGGCCCGGCGGTAGCGGGCGGGGGTCGGATCCCGCGGGGCGTACCAGCCGACGCCGAAGCCGTCGGCGTTCACCGTCCCGTACCGCTGCCGGCGCGGCGCCCAGGACTGCCGGTAGAGCCCGTGCTCGGGGGCGAGGAGTAGTTCCCCGACCGGGACTTCGGCGCCCAGGTAGGCGATGTGCCGGCACATCAGCGGCTCCCCGGCCTCGAAGCGACCGTGTCGCCGCCGGCCCCGGGGACGGCGGCGACGGGAGGCCGGTCGCAGGGCTGCGCCACGCCGCCCGTTCCGGGCATGCCGCCGATCACCGCGCCGCCTCCGGTTCCGCGTCGCGGGCGGTGCGGAAGCCGGAGAAGATCTGGCGCCGGACCGGCAGGTCCCAGTTGCGGAAGGTGCCGCGGCAGACCACCGGGTCGGCCGCGAACGACCCCCCGCGCAGGACCTTGTGGTCACCGCCGAAGAAGACCGCCGAGTACTCCCGGTACGGGAAGGCGGTGAAGCCCGGGTACGGCAGGAAGTCGCTGGAGGTCCACTCCCACACGTCGCCGATCAACTGCCGTACGCCCAACGGGGAGGCCCCCTCCGGGTAGGCGCCCAACGGCGCCGCCCGCAGATGGCGCTGGCCGAGGTTGGCCAGTGCCGGGACCGGGTCGGGCTCGCCCCAGGGATAGCGGCGCGACCGCCCGGTGGCCGGGTCGTACCGGGCGGCCTTCTCCCACTCCGCCTCGGTGGGCAGCCGCCGCCCCCGCCAGCGCGCGTACGCGTCGGCCTCGTACCAGCTGACGTGGAGGACGGGTTCGTCCAGCGGCACGGGTTCCACCTCGCCGAAGCGGCGCCGGACCCACTGCCTGCCTTCGCGGCGCCAGAACAGCGGTGCCCGCAGGCTGTGTTCCCGGACGAACGACCAGCCGGCCGGATGCCACCAGCGGGGGTCCTCGTAGCCGCCGTCCGCCATGAACTCCAGGTAGGCGCCGTTCCCCACCGGCAGCGTGTCGAGGAAGAAGTCCGGCAGGGTGCGCCGATGCGCTGGTCGCTCGTTGTCCAGGGACCAAGGCTCGGTCGAGGTACCCATGGTGAACGGACCGCCGGGCACCAACACCTCCGCCGGCAGCCCGGCGGCGTCGGCGGACGCGGGCGGTGGAGGGGGCGCGGTGAGCGCCGCGGGACCGCGGCGCAGCTGGTGGGTGACGAGCATCGTCTCGTCGTGCTGCTGTTCGTGCTGCGCGATCATGCCGAAGGCGAACCCCGCCCGGACCAACTCGTCGTCGCCCTCCAGCGGGGTGCGCTCCAGTACCTCCAGCACCCGGTCACGCACCTCGGCCACATAGGCGCGGGCCTCCGCGGGCGGGAGCAGCGGCAGGGAGGGGCGCTCGGCGCGCGGGTGCTCGAAGGCGTCGTACACCTTGTCGATGTCGGGTCGCAGGCCCTCGTGTCCGCCCACCGCACGCAGCAGCCACTGCTCCTCCTGGTTGCCGATGTGGGCGAGATCCCAGACCAGCGGTGACATCAGCGGGGAGTGCTGGGCGGTCAGATCGGGGTCCTCCACGCAGTCGGTCAGCACCCGGGTGCGCTTCCGGGCGTCGACCAGGGCGCCGACGGCCCGCTTCCGCAGCGCCTGCGGATCGAACGCGGTCGTGCGCATCAAGGCCTCCCCTCACCGGCCGGGGACTGTGCGCCGGCCACCGCGACCTCGGGAACGGTCCGACGGGCGGCGACCGGTACCGCGTCCAGCAGGTCCTCCGCCGGACACCGTCCGCTGCCCGGGTAACGCTCGGCGAAGGAGGCGACGGCTCTCCGCACGGCGGCGGAGGCCCCCAGCCTCGGCAGCGCCTCCTGGGCGGCGGCGAAGCAGCTGACCGCCGCGGAGCGCAGTCCGGGGTCGGCCAGTCCGCCGCGGGCCGCCGCCTCCCACAACGCGTTCCGCGGCGCCGGTCCGGTGCCGGCCGCGGCGGCCAGCGGACGCACCGCCCGGTAGGCGGTCTCCGCGGCGGTCGGATCGTCGAAGAGCGCGGCCGTGACGGCCAGCGGCGCGATCCAGCCGTCCTCCCCGGGTTGGGCGTCGATCATGCGAAGCTCCAGGTGGCCGCGCGGGCGGACCGGTGGGAAGAGCGTCGTCAGGTGGTAGTCGAGGTCGGCGGCGGTGGCCCGGCGAGGGCCGGCCCCGTCGAGCCAGCCCCGGAACGTCAGACCGCGGGGCACCTCCCAGGAGCCCTCCTCCCGGCGGACGCACATGACCGGCGCGTCGAGGACGTACTCCGTCCAGGCCTGCCGGGGCTCCGGCCCGCTGGCCGGAGCCAGTGCCCGCCCCGGGTCCAGGGAGGACCACACCGCCTGCCGGGTGGACAGCCAGCCGGTGGGCAGGCCGCGCCGCAGCGGGGAGTTGGCGAAGGCCGCCACGAGCACCGCGCCGAGCAGGTGGGCCATCCGCCAGCGCCGCCGGTAGCCGAGCGGCCCCGGCCCCTCGGTACCCGCGTCCACGCACACCTGCACCGAGGCGGTGGCGCACATCATGGAGCGACCCTCGGGGCCCCGGCGGTCGAAGTAGGCCTCCATCGCGCGGTAGCGAGGCGCGGTGAGGATCCGCCGGGGCGGGTTCCAGGGGTCGTGGCCGTGGCCGGCCAGGGCCAGCCCGTGGGTGCGCAGGACCGCCCGCACCTGGCTGAGGTCCTCGGCCACCTGCCCGACGCACTGGGAGAGGGAGGTGGCGGCCGGCGAGCTGAGCTCCAGCTGCCCTCCGGGCTCGAAGGTGAGCGTCGACCGCAGTGCCAGGCGGCGCAGCGCGGCGTAAGCGACGGTGAGCCGGGAGGGGCCGACGGGGCCCTTGGGGTTTCTCGGGTCGAACACGAACCACTCGAGTTCGACTCCGATCCGGCGCGGCGGCCCGGTCTTGAAGCAGACGCCCCGCAGCCGTGGATTCACCTCGGCTGTAGTGAGAGGTCGGGTCCGGGACCTCGACGAAACGTCGGACATCTCCCAACCTTTCATTGCATTAAGGACCAGCTCACGGTAAACGAGCCGGGTACTCCACGCACCAGGAGAGCCACCCGGCCGGTACGTTCGGCGGATCCGGCCGGTGCCCACCGGAACGCGACCCCCTACGACTGCCGGGGCGGGACGGACGGGTCGTCCGACCGGGTGGGGGAGCGGCGGGCCGGAAAAACATGTGCGGATCCGTTTCCCAGTCGCCAGGCTGAGCCCATGCACGCTCACCACGACGCCGCAGACTCGCCCACCGGACCTCGGGCGACGGAGTGGTCCACCACGCCCGTCACCGCCGACCTCCTGCGCGGCGCGCTGGAGGTGGAGCACACCGAGCGAGGGGTGCTGCCGCACCGGTTGCCCGCCCGGGCCCGAGCCCAGTGCACCGACGGGCAACTGGCCATGGCGGAAGCGCAGCCCTCCGGCGTGAGGCTGGTGTTCCGCACCCGGGCCACGGCCATCGAGTTGGACGCACTGCGCACCAGGACGGCCTACCGGGGCGCCCCGCCGCGGCCGGACGGCGTCTACGACCTGCTGGTCGACGGTCGCCCGGCCGGACAGGCCGGTGTGACCGGCGGTGACGTCCTGCTGGTGGACCTGGCCACCGGAACCGCCGATACCAGGCCGGGCCCGGTCGGCACCGTCCGCTTCTCCGGTCTGGCCGACCGGCTGAAGGACGTCGAGATCTGGCTGCCGCACAACGAGACGACGCGGTTGGTCGCGCTGCGCACCGACGCCCCCGTCGAAGCCGCGCCGGACCGGGGGCGGAAGGTGTGGCTGCACCACGGCAGCTCGATCAGCCACGGCTCGGACGCGGCAAGCCCCACCACCACCTGGCCCGCGCTGGCCGCCGGCCTCGGCGGTGTGGAACTGGTCAACCTCGGCCTGGGCGGCGGCGCCCTGCTGGACGCGTTCACCGCGCGCGCCCTGCGCGACACGCCCGCGGACCTGATCAGCATCAAGATCGGCATCAACCTGGTCAACGCCGACCTGATGCGTCTGCGTGCCTTCACCTCAGCCGTGCACGGCTTCCTCGACACGATCCGCGAGGGCCACCCCGAGACCCCGCTGCTGGTCGTCTCGCCGATCCTCTGCCCCATCCACGAGGACACCCCCGGCCCCAGCGCCCCCGACTTCAGCGCCCTCGGCGAGGGCAGGCTCCAGTTCCGGGCCGCGGGCGACCCGGCCGAGTCGGCCGACGGGAAGCTGACGCTCAGCGCCATCCGAGACGAGCTCAGCCGCATCACGGAGCAGCGGGCGGCGGAGGACGCCAACCTGCGCTACCTCGACGGGAGGGAGCTCTACGGCGGCTCGGACTTCGCTGAGCTGCCGCTCCCGGACCAGCTCCACCCGGACGCCGCCACCCACCGCCGCATCGGCGAACGGTTCGCCGCCCTGGCCTTCGGCAGGGGCGGACCTCTGGACACCGAGCGGTAACCGAGGAACTGCCCGGGTCAGGGCGCTTCCGGGCCGGGCCCGGCCCAAGGATCCTCCGTGACGGCCGGGGAATCGCCGTCGTCGAACCGGGCGCCCGGTTCCCGCTCCCGCAACCGGGCGAGCAGCACCCGACGCAGCTCCCGCGCCGCCCGCGGGGGCGCCACGTCGGTGCGGTGCGCCAGACCGATACTGCGCCGCAGGCCCGGCGGTGCGAACGGGGTGCTGCGGAGGTCGGCGCCGGCCCGCTCGGCCACCATCCTCGGCAGCACCGCCAGGCCCAGCCCCGCGCGTACGAAGCCGAGCACCGCGTCCATCTCGCCGCCCTCCACCGTGAAGGACGGTTCGAACCCGGCAGCACGGCAGGCCGCCACCGTCAGCTCCCGCAGGTCGTACCCATGGCGAAACATCACCATCGGGTGATCTCGCAGGTCGGCGGGGCGTACCGGCGCTCCGCCCCCCGGCTCCGGCGCGGTCGGCGAGGACACCACGACGAGATCCTCCTGGAGTAGTTCGGTGGTGGTCAGCGCCGGAGCCTGGCCGGTCAGCGGCAGCACCACCAGGGCGAGATCGAGCCCGCCGCGCGCCAGGTCCCGCACCAGGTCCCGGGAGCCGCTCTCCTCGACCATCAGCCGGATCCCCGGATGGAGGTCGTGGAAGGCGCGCAGCACGTCCGGCAGCAGGCCGGTGCAGAGGCTGGGAGTCGCACCCAGGCGCACTCGTCCGCGCCGCAGGTGCACCAGTTCCTCCACCTCGAACCGTGCGGTCTCCGCGTCGGCGAGGATGCGCCGGGCCAGGGGCAGCAGCGCCTCACCGGCGTCGGTGAGGGCGATATTGCCCCGTGCCCGGCTGAACAGCTCCGCGCCCAGGTCCCGCTCCAGCGCCCGGATCTGCTGGGAGAGCGAGGGCTGCGCCACGTGCACCCGCTCGGCGGCCCGGGTGAAGTGCCTGGTCTCGGCTACCGCGACGAAGTAGAGCAACTGCTGGAATTGCATGACCTCTACCGTAGCGACGATAGGAAACGTTTATCGCCGTCGCCATGACCATGCCGAGCAGCTTCCGTGAGCCAGGGTGTTCCCCGGAGCCGTCGGGACGGGCGGCCGACCGTCCGGTGTGCTGGCGCCCGGAAGCGCCGGCACACGGGACGCGCGGGGCGAGACCCGCGCGGCCCGGGGCGGTCAGCAGCTCAGGTTGTCACCCGGGCTGGTGCCCAGGATCTGCGTGAACCGCTGGTAGGTGTCGATCCGGCTCTGCACCTGGCCCGGGTTCCCGCCGTCGCACTCCAGACTGCCGTTGATGGCCCGGATGGTCTCGCCGAAGCCCCAGCCGCCGACCATCGCGTCGTGCGGCGTCATGGTGCCCGGACCGCTCTGGGTGTTCCAGTACCACAGCCCGGTCTGCCAGGCCACGGCGGCGTCGTTCTCCACCAGCCAGGGGTCGGTCAGCAGCGGGAGCCCCAGGGCGTCGCCGGCCGCCTGGTAGTTGAAGTTCCAACTCAGCTGGATCGGCCCGCGCCCGTAGTAGGCGTCCTGTCCGGCCGGGCAGCCGTAGGGCTGGCTGCCGTCGCAGTAGTGCGGGTAGTTCGAGGTGTCCTGCTCGACGATGTGCACCAGACCACCGGTCTCGTGGCTGACGTTGGCCAGGAAGGCTGCGGCCTCCCGCTTCTTCGTCGTCTCGTCGCCGGTGTCGGCGAACTCCGGGTAGGCGCCCAGGGCGTCGGTCAGCCCGGCGTAGCTGTAGAAAGCGTTGCGCCCGGGGAACATCTCGTCGAACTGTGCTTCGCTGACCACGAAGTCGGCGGCGGAGGCCCGGTCGGGGCCGGCCGGGGCGGCAGCGGCCGACGGGGTGAGCGCCGCCGCGCCGACGGCGATCAACAGTGCGGCCAGGGCGGCCGTGAGGCGTTGTCTGAGCACGTCAACTCTCTCCTTCCCGCGGGGCGAACCGCAGGTGACGGGTGGGGGGAAGGTTGGTGCCTGGGACGAACAGGTCCGTGCGCTGCCGAGCACTCAACCGCTTGGTCTGGACCAAGTCAAGACGGGGTGGCCCGATTTCCGCCCACCCACCCGCTGGCCGAAGCGCCGGGCGCGGGGGCCATGTTGACTCGCCGCCCAGCCAGTCGCACGGCCCCATCCCACCGGCTCCCAACGGAGGAACCCAGTGCACACAGGCATAGGCAGGGTCAGCGCGGCCGTCGGCGCGATCGGTGCCCTCCTGCTCGCGGCGAGCATCCCCGCGGCGGCCGAACCGGGTCCGCCGGCCGACTCGCCGCCGAGCGGCCCGGCCACCCACAGCGTTGAGTACTTCACGGCGTCAGGACACCCGCGCCGGGCCGAGGTGCCGGCGGCGACCCCGAGACGCCTGGCCGGGACGGCCGGAGCGGTGGCCGATGACGGCCGGGTCGCACCCGTCGTGGAGAACGGCCCGAGCGCCGACCGGCTCGACGTCGTACTCGTCGGCGACGGCTACACGGAGAGCGAACTCGCGCAGTTCCACGGCGACGCCCGGCAGGAGTGGCGGGAGATCGCCGAGGTCGAGCCCTACACCACCTACCAGGAGTTGTTCAACGTCTGGGCGGTCGACGCGGTGTCGAACCAGTCGGCGTCTCCGGGGACCCGGGCCCGGAGGTCGTCAAGGACACCGCCCCAGTCAATACCCTTTCGGGCGACGTGGCGGAGAGCTGGATCGGGGCTTTCGTGGGACAGACTGACCGTCGCACGACGCTTCTGCTCCGCGCCGGCCGAAGGGGTACGCATGGCCGTTTCCATCTCAGTGCTGCTGTTGCTGCTGATCCTGGCGATCGTCTTCATGCGCACCGGAACCCTGCGGATGACGCACGCGCTGGTCTGCGTGCTCCTCGGCTTCCTCCTCGCTGGTACCAGCGTCGCCCCGTCGGTCTACGACGGGCTCAGCACCACCGCGGAACTCGTCAGCGGCCTGCGGCCCTGAGACGTCCGAGCGGACCGCGCCGGTCAGGGCCTGTCTTCCGTCGCGATCGGAACAGTCGGGTGGCTGCCGTCCGTGACGGCAGCCACCCGACCTTCACTTCGCTGCGGCTGGGTCGGAGCTTGTGCGGATCCGGCTGCGGCCGTACTCCGCGAGTGCGTGGAAGGCGGCTTTGGGCTCCCAGGGCAGGCTCGGATACGCGGTTCCGGTGCGGCCGCCGTCGAGGACCTTGACCACGCCGAAGGAGGCCTTGTCGAAGTCGCGGTCGTCGTCGGCGCCCGCGTGCGGGAGGTCGTAGCGGGCGAAGGTGTTGACAAAGGCCGCGTCGATGGCGGACTCGTCGAGGGCGTCGATGAGTTCACGCAGGTAGTCGGCTTGTTCCTGTTCGTCGCGGGCCACAGGGCTGGTGAACCGCACCGGACGGGCGCGGTCGTCCCAAGCGATGACGGCGTCTCCCCGGCCGCCGGCATCGGCGGCCCCGCGGTAGGTGGTACAACCGAACTCCGTGACGGCGGCCGGCTTGCCGTGCGCAGTCAGCGCCCGCAGACCGTCGGCGAGTTGGTCGGCGGCCTGCGCGTCGCGGTAGCGTCGTCACCGTACGGAGAGATCCTGCGAGGCCTGATCGCGGCGGCCGGCAGCACTCCGGAGCTCCTGGCCGAACTGCGGGACCCGGCGGGTGAGAGCGCGCACGAGGCAGCGTGGCTGACCTTGCTCGGCCGGGCGGTCGCCCGTGGAGACGCCGCGCCCGAGGCGCTACACCCCCGAGTCGCGTACGTGCCCACGGCGCTGCTGCGCAACGAGTACGTGATGCTCGGAGTCCCGACCGTGCCCGACGCCGTCCTCGCCGAGATCGTCGACGAAGTCTTCCTGCCCCTGGTCCATGGACGGGGTTCCCACGGCGGCACATCGGCCTTCCACGGCCCGCGCGAGACGTGATCACGCGGGCGGCGGAGGCCGCGAAGCTCAGATCACTGCCCCCGCGCAGGCGAAAGCCGGCCAGGTGACTCTCGGCTGTCTCGCCGTGGGGCGTGGCCGGACCGCGCCGCGCCTTGCTCTTGAGTATGCGGCGTTCCACGGTGTTGCGGTCCTTGTAGAGCCCGGCGTCGTGCGCGACCGGCCTGCCGCCCCGACGGCCTCCTTCTTCCGGTCGGCGGCCTGGTCGCTCTTCTCTGCATGACGGCCTTGATGTTCTGTTCGCGCAGGTGCGCGCGGTTCACCTGGGGCAGCGCAAGCCCCGGTTCAGCCAGTTTCTCCTCGACGACGCTCACGATCACCTTCGTCCCGGAAGCCGAGGTGCTCGGCCTGCCGCGACTTCTCCGTGCTGAGCAGGACGACCACCGAACCGGCGTCGAGGCCGAGCGCCGCCCGGCCCGCAGGATCGGCCAGTACGGACCGCACCCCGGACACACAGGCCGCCCCACAAGGACCCGCGGGAATCCCGGCGTCGGCCAGCTGCCGGGCGGCAGTCAGCGACTGGGCGTCCGTCACCACGGCGACGGCGTCGAGACCGTCCCGCAGGTACGGCCAGGCGAGCGAGGAGGGCGTACCGCAGTTGAGACCCGCCATGACGGTGCTGCCGGTGGGGACGCTGACCGGCCGCTCGGCCCGGAGGCTGGTCAGCACGCAGGCCGCGGTATCGGGCTCGACGCCCAAGACGGACACCGGCCTGCCCCGGCTCTTGTAGTGGTTGATCACGGCCTGGGCGAGGGAGCCGACCCCCACGGGGGTGACGACCAGGGCCGCCCGGTCGGCGCCGAGCTGTTCGTCGATCTCGACGAACATCGTCGAGTACCCGTCGACGATGTACTGCGGAACGATCTCGTAGTCCTCCCACGCGGTGTCCTGGACGAGGACCGCGCCGGGACGTCCGCGGGCGTCCGCCGCCGCCAGCGCCACCGTCTCGTCGTAGTTCTCGGGCCGCACGACGACGTCCGCGCGCTCCTTGCGGATCGCGTCGATCGCGCCCTGCGGGACCACGTCGGGCACGAATATCCTCGAGGGCACTCCCAGGGTGCGTGCCACGTGGGCGAGCGCGCGCCCGTGGTTGCCGTCGGTCGCGGTCACCAGCTCCAGGTCCGGGATCCGCCGCACGGCCGCGCGCAGCGAGTCGATGTCGGGCGCGACCGGGGCTCCGCCGAGGTGGTCCTGGACCATCCGGTAGAGGGCGTAGTACACGCCCAGCGCCTTGAAGGCGGGCAGCCCGAGGCGGGCCGACTCGTCCTTCACGACGACCCGCCGCACGCCCCACTCGGCGGCCAGCCCGGGCACGTCGGTGAGCGGTGTCGCCGCGTACGCCGGCAGGGAACGGTGGAGCTCGGCGGGGGTCGACGGGGGAGGAGGGCAACTCCAGTCGGCAGCGGCAGGGCGGGCGCACCAGGAGTGCTCGGGGACGATGAGTGGTGTCATAGCTGCACGGTCACATGGCACAGAGTTAACGTAAAGTGGCCGTTTTCGATCCGATCTGTTCGGTTTTCTCTGACAGGTCGGGGTCGCCCTGTACGACCTGCACCGCCTGTGGTGGTCCTGGAGCTGCACCGCCGGGGGATATTGAGCGCCGTCGCCCAGGCGTTGAGCTGCAACATCGCCGACCGCGAACGCATGCGACCGGGGTCGCCGTACAAGGACGTGACCGCCCGGACCCGATGTTCCGGGCCTGCGGCGCGACTGCCCAACGGATGGTGCGGGACAACGCACTGCCGTTCGCCGTAACCCGTATGGCCGGTCATGTGTTCGTCACGCACCTCCGCGCCGGGGAACTGGCAGCCTGACCCCGGATCCTCGAAGTGAGCACGCCACCGCACCTCCTACCGGAACGCGTGGAAGCACATGTCTCTCAGCATTCTCGTCAACCGAACCATCGACCGAAGGCGGGCTCCCGAAGCCGGCAAGCAGCTGCGCCCGGCAGACATCGTTCCCGTCAGCCCATGAGGAACGCTGACCGCACCGCACCGCAGCGGGCGCATCGCGCGGAGCGCGTCGCCCTCGTGGCAACTCTGGCCCTGACGTTCGTCACCGGTATCGTCGACGCCGTCGGATTCGTCGGTCTCGACCGGGTCTTCGTCGGCAACATGACCGGCAACATCGTCGTGCTGGGCATGGGAGTCGCCGGAGCGGACAGACTCCCCGTCCTCGGCCCGGCGGTCGCCCTGTGCGCCTTCGCCGCGGGAGCATTCCTCGGAGGGTTGCTCCTTCGCGGACGTGGCAAGGGTTGGAACCCGGTCGTATCCGTGGTCCTGGGCAGTTGCGGGTGTCTGCTGATGCTGCTCGGCGGTTGCTGCCTGGTACCCGCGGTCGAAGGGCACCGCGCCCTCGAACTGACCGCTGTCTCCGTGACGGCCGGCGTCATGGGGGTGCAGGCCGCAGCCGCACGCAGCCTCGCAGTACGCGATGTGACCACCGTCGTCGTCACATCCACACTCACCGCCCTGGCCAGCGAGTCGATCACCCGAGGCGGACGGCACAGCCTGCTCAACCGCCGTCTCGGGGCGATCCTCCTGATCTTCTCAGGAGCTGTGTTCGGAGTGCTGCTCCTGGAACTCGGCTTGGCCGTACCCCTGTTCGCGGCGGGAGCGTTGACCGCCGCCACGGCCTGCGTCGGGCACACCATGCTCCCGCCGCAACCCCCGGCCAGGGAGCCGACATGTCCCAGGTAGCAGTCGCGGCAGGGCATCCGCTGGCCGTGGAAGCGGCGCTTGCCGTGGCCGACCGGGGAGGAAACGTCGTGGACGCGGTCATCGCCGCGCAGGCCGTCGCGGCCGTGGCCCCGCCGAACCCGGCCGGCCTGGGAGGAGACGGCCTGAGCCCGCCGCACGCCCCCGGCCCGACGGCCGCCGTCACCGGAACCGGCCTCTCGCCCGCACAGTGGCCGGACCCCGACTCCGAGCGGCGTGCCGGGGACCAGCGTCACCGTTCCGGGCTTGGCCAACGGCTGGTTCGAACTCCACCGGCGCCAAGGCACCCTGCCCCGTGGAGGAGATCCTCGCACCCGCGGTGGACCTGTGCCGTAACGGAGCGCGCCCTCTTCGCGAAGGCCGACTGGCGCCGCCGCACCACCTCCGGTGAGTCGGCACGGTAGGCCGCGAGAGGTCCGGGGACGGCCTGCCGGTCAGTCGTCCAGCAGCCGGGATCTGATGAGGAAGCGGACGCCCTCCGGGGCTTCCAGCGAGAATCCGCTACCGCGTCCGGCCACGACGTCCACGATGAGCCGGGTGTGGCTCCAGGTGGCGAACTGGCTGGCCGACATCCAGAACGGGATCGGCTTCGCCACCCCCTCGACCCGCAGTTCGGCGAGGAGGACGTCGGAGGAGCCGGTCCGGAACTCACCGTCCGGGTAGCACATGGGAGCGCTGCCGTCGCAGCAGCCACCGGACTGATGGAACATCAGCGGCCCGTGGCGCTCGCTCAAATCGCGCAGCAGACCGGCTGCCCGGGGGGTCAGCTCCACGCGTGGAACGGACCCCTCCGCAGGCGGTGCTCCGGACGGCGGGCTGGTGGCCGCACCCTTGCCGTTCGGGAGAAAGGGTCCACTGGTCGGCTCCGCGGCCGGTTCACTCATGGCTGTCTCCACGGGGTGAGAACGTCCCGGTCCGGAACTCACAACCGGCCCGGGTGCGGGAGGGGCAGGGCGTTCGTCCGCCGCCGCGGCTGGGGAGCTCCGCGGCGGCGGACGGCTCACCTCGCCTGACGGGCTCGAAGAAGCCGAGCGGCAGATCCACGGGCTACTCCGCATGGCGGTCTACGGGCATCTGGCCTCCTCGTTCGACGACTGCCTACCCTTGTTCGAACGCATGATGGGTGACCTCCTCGGCCTTTGCGGTGTACCGCGCAGGTGATGAGTCGAAGGCACCATGCTCCACCGCGGTCCCACGCAGGGGTGGGGCTCGCGTCAGCCGAGGGAGGCGTCGGCTGACGCGAGCCGGTCCCTGGTCCGTGACTGGAGACGGAAACAGTGGCCGCGGGGCAGGGACCTGTGCGACGAACTGGGGGGCTGTGCAATCCGGGCTCTGTCGTGAGCGGGTCGAACAAGAGGCGCCTGACGGTCGAAAGGCCAGGTCAGGCGCCTCTTTTCGTACGTCTAGAAGAAGCCGAGCCTCTTCGGGGAGTACGACACCAGCAGGTTCTTCGTCTGCTGGTAGTGATCCAGCATCATCTTGTGGGTCTCCCGGCCGATCCCCGACTGCTTGTACCCGCCGAACGCGGCGTGCGCCGGGTAGGCGTGGTAGCAGTTGGTCCACACCCGGCCCGCCTGGATGGCGCGGCCGGCCCGGTAGGCGGTGTTCGCGTCCCGGGTCCACACCCCGGCTCCCAGGCCGTAGAGCGTGTCGTTGGCGATCTCGATCGCCTCGTCGAACCCGGCGAACGAGGTGACCGAGACGACCGGTCCGAAGATCTCCTCCTGGAAGATCCGCATGTTGTTGCCGCCTTCGAAGATGGTCGGCTGGACGTAGTAGCCGCCCGCCAGCTCACCTCCCGGCTCGGCGAGTTCCCCGCCGGTCAGGACCCGGGCGCCTTCCTGCCGGCCGATGTCCAGGTAGGACAGGATCTTCTGCAACTGGTCGTTGGAGGCCTGGGCACCGATCATCGTGTCGGTGTCCAGCGGATGTCCCGGCACGATCTTCTCGGTACGGGCCACCGCGGCGTCCAGGAAGTCCCGGTAGTGGCCCTGTTGGATGAGCGCCCGAGAGGGACAGGTGCACACCTCGCCCTGGTTGAGGGCGAACATCGTGAACCCTTCCAGGGCCTTGTCCAGGAAGTCGTCGTCCGCTCCGGAGACGTCGTCGAAGAAGATGTTCGGGCTCTTGCCGCCCAGCTCCAGGGTGACCGGCTTGATGTTCTCGCTGGCGTACTGCATGATCAGCCGCCCCGTCGTGGTCTCCCCGGTGAACGCGATCTTCGCGACGCGGGGACTGGAGGCGAGCGGTTTGCCGGCCTCCACACCGAAGCCGTTGACGATGTTCACCACACCGGGCGGCAGCAGGTCGGCGACCAGGCTCATCCAGAAGTGGATGGAGACCGGTGTCTGCTCGGCCGGTTTGAGTACCACCGCGTTGCCGGCGGCGAGCGCCGGCGCCAGCTTCCAGGTGGCCATCAGGATCGGAAAGTTCCACGGGATGATCTGCCCGACCACGCCCAGCGGCTCGTGGAAGTGGTAGGCGACGGTGTCCTCGTCGACCTCGCTGAGGCTGCCCTCCTGGGCGCGGAGTGCCCCGGCGAAATAGCGGAAGTGGTCGATCGCGAGCGGGATGTCGGCGGCCAGCGTCTCCCGCACCGGCTTGCCGTTCTCCCAGGTCTCGGCGACCGCCAGCTCCTCCAGATGCGCCTCCATCCGGTCGGCGATCCGGTTGAGGACCCCGGCCCGCTCGGCCGGGGAGGTGCGACCCCAGGCCGGAGCCGCCGCGTGTGCGGCGTCCAGCGCCGCCTCGACGTCCTCCGCGGTACCCCGGGCGACCTCGGTGAAGACGCCGCCGTTCACCGGTGTGGGGTTCTCGAAGTACTGGCCGAGCTTCGGTTCGACGTACTCCCCGCCGATCCAGTGGTCGTAGCGGGACTTGTACGAGACGATCGCGCCGTCGGTGCCCGGCGCAGCGTATCGGGTCATGTCCATGCCTCCCGGTCCAGGCGCGCCCGGCGTTGGGCAGCGCTGGCGCGAGGCTAGTCAGCCGGAGGTTGCGAGCACGTTGCGGACGCGAGGCGGGCCGGCGGTGGGGCGCCACGGCCTACCACCGCTGCTCGGCGTCCACCTCCCGCAGTCGGGCTTCGGCCAGGGAGCGGCAGAGCGAGCCCGCCGGCAGCGCCGCGACGAGGGCCGCCCAGACCTCCAGGTCGCCGGCTCCCCACGGGGTCCGGGTCCAGGCGGCCAGCAGGTCGGGATCGCGGTGGGAGATGAGTGCGGCCCGCAGTTGGTCGGCCACCCTGCTCCGAAGCCGCGCCACCTCTGGCGCCTGGGAACCGGGGAGCAGCGGGCCGGAGTAGGCGTCCAGCGCCCCCGGCGTCGCTCCGGAGGCGAGCCGCCGCAGCACGGTGTCGAAGTCGGCCGCGACGTCCACGGTGAGCCGGTACGGACGGGAGCGGAGCAGGTCCGGGCCGAGGATGCGGCGGAGCCGGGATAGCTCGGCGCGGACGGTGACCGGGGTGGTGAACTCGTCCTCGTAGAGAGCGAGCAGCAGTTCGTCCCCGGAGAGTCCCTCGGGATGGCTGGCGAGCAGGGCCATGATCTCGCTGTGCCGACGGCTCAGCCGCAGTTCCCGGCCGGAGAGGACGAGGTCGGCCTCGTCCCTGCCGAGCGCCCGCAGCTCGATCCGGGCGCCGCTCTCCTCCCCGGGCGACGGCAGCGGTCCGAGCAGGGCCAGCTGCGACTCGGCGGCCCGGGCGACCGCCTGGACGAAGGCGAGGCTGTGCGGATGCGCCAGCCGGTGCCCGCCGGTGATGTCGACCGCGCCCAGCAGCCGGCCGGTGTGCGGATCGTGGACCGGGGCGGCGGCGCAGGTCCACTGCTGCACCGGGCGGCTGAAGTGCTCGGCCGCGAAGACCTGCACCGGCCGGTCGACGGTCACGGCGGTCCCCGGGGCGTTGGTGCCCACCGCCGTCTCCGACCACCGGGCGCCGGGCACGAAGTTCATGGTCTCGGCGCGCCGTCTCGCCGCCCTGTGCCCCTCCACCCACAGCAGTCTTCCCTGCGCGTCGCAGACGGCCAGGAGATGCTCGCCGTCGAGGGCGAAGGTGCCCATCAGCTCCCGGAAAAGCGGCATGACCCGCGCCAGCGGATGGACGGCCCGGTGTGCCGCCAGGTCGCTGTCGAGGAGCTCGACCGCGGCGGTGGAGTCGGGGCTGACCCGGGCCAGGGCGGAGCGCTGCCAGGAGGCCGCGACCACGCCGCGCACCGGACGTCCCACCCCCAACGACCCGGCAGCAGTGAAGGTCTCGTGGGCGCGGCGGATCGCGCCGGCCCGCTCGGCGGGGTCGGCGCCGGGTTCTAGAGCGATCCACGGATTGGCCACGGTGCTCACTCCGATCGGGCCTGTCGCAGACTGCCGGTCCGGCTGTGTGGCTCCATGGTGGCGCTCGGTCAGGGTTCCGACAATCCTCCGCGCCCCGGAGCCGTCCGGCGCTCCGGGGCGGCGGGGCTCACGGCAGGTGCAGTGGCCGGCGCTCGAACGCGGTGTGCAGGTCCGCCTCGATGCGGCGGGCGCTGCGCAGCAGGGCCGGGAGCAGGGTGGCCTCGGACTGCTCCGCGGTGCCGCGCCCGGTGTAGGTGGCGAGGTTGAGTGCGGCGAGGGGGTGGCCCGCCCGGTCCCGCAGCGGTACGGCCAGCGAGCGGAGCCCCTGTTCGAGCTCCTCGTCGGCCAGGGCGTAGCCGCGGGAGGTGATCTCGTCGAGGGCCCGGAGCAGCGCCGCGTGGTCGGTGATGGTCCGATCGGTGAACGGCCGCAGGGCGCTCCGTGCGATGACCTCGGATCGGGCCGCGGGTGCGAGCGCGGCCAGCAGTACCCGTCCCATCGAGGTGGCGTGCGCGGGGAAGCGGGTGCCGACGGTGATATTCACACTCATGATGCGGTAGGCGGGCACCCGTGCCACATAGCGGATGTCCGTGCCGTCCAGCACGGCCACCGAGGCCGACTCGCCGACCTCCGCGGCGAGTTGCTCCAGATGGGGGTGGACGATCTCGGTGAAGCCGAGTCCGGAGAGGTGCGCGTAGCCGAGTTCCAGCACGCGGGGGAGCGGCCGGAAACGGCGCTCCCGGTGGGCGACGTAGCCGAGCTGTTCCAGCGTCAGCAGTGCCCGGCGGGCGGTCGCCCGTGGTTGGCCGACAGCCTCCGCCACCGCGGAGAGGGTGAGTCCGCGCGGGTCGCCGCCGAGCACCCCCAGGACCTCCAACCCACGGGCGAGGGACTGCAGGAATCCGGCGCCCAACTCCCGTTTGGCGCAGAGTGAGGCGCCGGGCGGACGACCGGCCGGGCGTGGGCCGGGCGGGCGGGAGCGCGCCTCGCTCAGGGCCCGCTCCAGGTCGGGCAGGAGCGATCGGAGGCGGGGCAGCGCGGTCGCGGTCAGCGATTCGGAGGTGTGCCGGCTGGTGTGGCTGACCACGCTCATCGCACACACCTGCCGCCCGGTGTCGTCCCGCACCGGTACGGCGACCGCGAGCAGGCCCTCTTCCATTCGCTGGTCATCCGCGGCCCAGCCGGGATTTCCGGGCTGGAAGACCATCCCGGCGGCGCACCGGTCGGCGGGCAGCAGATCGCCGATCCGGAAGACCGGGGCCATGGTGCGGCGCCGGATCACCTGGGTGACGAAGCGGACCCCCGCGCCGTCCGGCACCGCCACCGAGACGGACTCGTCCAGCTCGTCGGCCAGCTGTTCCGCGTAGGGCTCCAGCGCGTCGGCGATCGCGCAGCCGGCGAGGTAGGCGTTGCCGAACTCCATCAGCCGGGGGGTGAGCTCGACGTCGCGGCCGACGGCCCGCAGCAGGTCGAGCCGGACGAGGGTGCCGACGACCCGGTCCACGGTGGAGCGGGCCAGCCCGGTGGCGTGCACCAGGTCGCTCGGGCGGAGCCGGTGGTTGCCCGGCTCCGACATCGCGCGGAGCACCGTCAGCCCGCGGTCGAGCGGCCCCACCAGAGTCGCCGGGTCCTTCGCAGCGGGCATGCCCGCCTCCTCGTGGTCGGTCCTGCCGGTCGTTCGGTGCCGCCGCTGGCGGCATCCGGCCTGTTCAGTGCGGTCGGAGGTGACCGGTGGACGAGCCGGCCGGCCATTGACAGGCGCGCCCGGCGGGAGCACACTCTCACCTCACCAGGATTATGAACGAAAGTTCACTCCGCGAACAAGGGTGAGAGAGGATATGGCCGACATCCGCAGTCTGCGCGACGCCGTGGCCGATCTGGTCAGAAGCGGCGACACCGTCGCGATGGAAGGCTTCACGCACCTGATCCCGTTCGCCGCGGCGCACGAGATCATCCGCCAGGGCATCACCGATCTCACTCTGGTCCGGATGACCCCGGACGTCATCTACGACCAGCTCATCGGCGCCGGTCTGGTGAAGAAGCTGATCTTCTCCTGGGGCGGCAACCCCGGGGTCGGTTCGCTGCACCGCTTCCGCGACGCCGTGGAGAACGGCTGGCCGCGGCCGCTCGAACTCGACGAGCACAGCCACGCCGGCATGGCCAACCGCTACGTCGCCGGTGCCTCCCGGCTGCCCTTCGCCGTCCTGCGGGGGTACCGCGGCAGCGACATCCCCGACCGCACCGACACTGTCTCCACGGTGGTCTGCCCGTTCACGGGGGAGGAGCTCGCGGCCGTGCGAGCGGTCAACCCTGACGTCACGGTCATCCACGCCCAGCAGGCGGACCGGCAGGGCAACGTCCACCTGTGGGGGCTGACGGGGGTGCAGAAGGAAGCCGCCCTCGCGGCGGACCGGGTGCTGGTGACCGTCGAGGAGATCGTCGACGAACTGCAGCCCCGCCCCACCGGAATCACGCTGCCCAGCTGGGCCGTGACCGCGGTCGTGCCTGTGCCGGACGGCGCGCACCCCTCCTACGCCTCCGGATACTCCGTCCGGGACAACGACTTCTACCAGGCGTGGGACCCGATATCCCGGGACCGGGAGGCCTTCCAGACCTGGCTCAAGGAGAACATCCACGACAGGAGCGCGGACCGATGACCACCGACTGGACGCCCGACGAGCTGATGACCGTCAACGCCGCGCGCGCCCTGGCCGGCGCCGGCACCTGCTTCGTCGGCATCGGCCTGCCCAGCACCGCGGCCAACCTGGCCCGCCGCACGCACAACCCCGACCTGGTGCTCATCTACGAGTCCGGCACCCTTGGCTCCAAGCCGACCCGGCTGCCGCTCTCCATCGGCGACGGGGAACTCGCCGAGACCGCCGACGCGGTCGTCTCGGTGCCGGAGATCTTCAACTACTGGCTCCAGGCCGGACGCATCGACGTCGGTTTCCTGGGCGCGGCGCAGGTGGACCGGTACGCCAACATCAACACCAGTGTCATCGACCGCGGCCCGGACCGCCCGGAGGGCCGTCTGCCCGGTGCCGGCGGCGCACCGGAGATAGCGGCCAACTGCGGTCGGGTCCTGATGGTGCTGCGCCACTCCACCCGCAACTTCGTGCGGAAGCTCGACTTCACCACCACCGTGGGGCACGGCAGCGGCCCCGGTGACCGGGCTCGCCTGGGTCTGCGGGGCGCCGGACCCACCGCCGTCCTCACCGACCTCGGCATCCTGCGGCCCGACCCGGACACCGCCGAACTCGTGCTCACCGACCTCCACCCGGGGGTCACCGTCGAGCAGGTCCGCGAGGCCACCGGCTGGGAGCTCACGGCCGCGCCCGAGCCCGCCGTCACCGAGCCGCCCACCCCGGAGGAGCTCGCCGCGCTGCGTGCCCTCAAGGCCGCCGGAAGGAACGCCGCATGAGCCGCGATGTCTACATCCTCGACGCCGTCCGCACCCCCGTCGGCAAGTACGGCGGAGGGTTCGCCGACGTACGCCCGGACGACCTGGCTGCCCATGTGGTCAAGGCGCTCGTCCAACGGGTGCCGGACCTCGACCCGGCCCGGATCGACGACGTCTTCTTCGGCAACGCCAACGGTGCGGGCGAGGAGAACCGCGACGTCGCCCGGATGGCCGTGCTGCTCGCCGGACTGCCGCCCAGCGTCCCCGGCACCACCGTCAACCGGCTCTGCGGCTCAGGTCTGGAGGCGGTGATCCAGGGCGCCCGAGCCATCGCGGCCGGCGACGCCTCCGTCGTCCTGGCCGGCGGGGTTGAGTCGATGACCCGAGCCCCCTGGGTCCTGCCCAAGCCCAACCGGGCCTTCCCCGCCGGCCACCAGGAGCTGTACTCCACGACGCTCGGCTGGCGGATGACCAACCCGGAGATGCCCAGCGAGTGGACGGTCTCCCTCGGCGAGGGCGCGGAACTCGTCGCCGACCGGCACGGCATCACCCGGGACGCCCAGGACGCCTTCGCGCTCGCCAGCCACGAGAAGGCGGCCCGCGCCTGGAAGGACGGCGTCTACGACGCCGAAGTCGTGCCGTACCCGGGGAGTGAGCTCACCCGCGACGAGTGCGTCCGGGAGAACTCCTCCCTGGAGGCGCTCGCCCGGCTCAAGCCCGTCTTCCGCAAGGACGGAACCGTCACCGCGGGGAACTCCTCGCCGCTGAACGACGGCGCGGCGGCGCTGCTCCTGGTCGACGAGGACGGGCTGCGGGCCAGCGGCCGGGAGCCGCTCGCCCGGGTCCGCGCCTCCGCGGTCACCGGCATCGAGCCGCAGTACTTCGGTCTGGGGCCGGTGGAGGCCGTCAAGCGGGCCCTGGCGAAAGCCGGCCGGAGCTTCGCGGACCTACGCACCTTCGAACTCAACGAGGCGTTCGCCGCGCAGTCCCTGGGCTGTCTGGCCGAATGGCCCGAGTTGGATCCCGCCGTCGTCAACCCAAGAGGAGGGGCGATCGCCATCGGCCATCCGCTGGGAGCCTCCGGCGCCCGCATCACCGGGGCGGTGGCGCACCAACTCGCGGCCGCCGGCTCGGGAACGGGGCTGGCCGCCGCCTGCATCGGCGTGGGCCAGGGGCTCGCGCTCGTCCTCGAACGCTGACCGTAGCCGTGTACCGGTCGGTGTGAGCCACGGTTCCGCGGCCCGGACCGGGTACGGATACCCACCCGGTCCGACGCCGCGCCCCCGAGCACACCCATCCGCCCCAGGAGCAGTCACATGACCACACCACGAACCACCGCCGTCCCGGCGCAGAAGCAGCCCGGACAGCCGAGCAGCCAGGCCGACATCGACCGGGAGGTGGCCGGCCTCCACCAGGCCTACGAGAAGGCCCGCGGCAACGGCGCGCCGGCCGCCCACCACCCGCCCCGCGACTTCTCGCCCTACCGCAGCAGTGTGCTCCGCCACCCGCGGCAGCCCCTGGTCGCCCTCTCCGACGACGGCGACCCCGAGACGGTCGAACTGCACGGCCCGGTCTTCGGCACCACCGACGTCACCGACCTGGACTCCGACCTGACCCGCCAGCACCTCGGCGAGCCGCTCGGCGAGCGGATCACCGTCACCGGCCGGGTCCTCGACCGCGACGGCCGGCCGATCCGCGGTCAACTCGTCGAACTCTGGCAGGCCAACGCCTCCGGCCGCTACGCCCACCAGCGCGACCAGCACCCGGCCCCGCTCGATCCGAACTTCACCGGCGTCGGCCGCTGCCTCACCGACGACGAGGGCAACTACCGCTTCACCACCATCAAGCCCGGCGCCTACCCCTGGCGCAACCACGACAACGCCTGGCGGCCGGCGCACATCCACTTCTCCTTCTTCGGCACCGCCTTCACCCAACGCCTGGTCACCCAGATGTACTTCCCCGGCGACCCGCTCTTCGCCCACGACCCCATCCTGCGGTCGGTCACCGACCAGCAGGCCAGGGACCGACTCGTCGCCACCTACGACCACGATCTGTCCCAACCCGAGTGGTCGCTCGGCTACCGCTGGGACGTGGTCCTGGACGGACCGTCCGCCACCTGGATCGAGGAGGGCCGCTGATGTCCGCTCCCACCCCCGCCACACCGCCGCTCCCGCCCACCCCCTCCCAGACCGTGGGGCCGTTCTACGGCTACGCGCTGCCCTTCACCGGGGGCGGTGAGGTGGCGCCCGCGGGACACCCCGACACGGTCACCGTCCACGGATACGTGTACGACGGCTCGGGCGCACCCGTCCCCGACGCGCTGCTGGAGTTCTGGCAGGCCGACCCGGACGGCGGGCTGGCCGGCGCACCCGGCTCGATCCGCCGCGACCCGGTCACCGGCGCGGTCATCGGCCGCGACGGTGTGGCTTTCACCGGTTTCGGCCGCGTCCCCACCGACGCCGACGGGCACTACGCGCTCCGCACCCTGCCGCCGGGCGGACCGGCCCCGTACCTCGCGGTGTGCGTCTTCGCCCGCGGGCTGATGCACCACCTCTTCACCCGCGCCTACCTGGTCGAGGCCGACGGCGGCCCGGAGCCCGCGGATCCGCTGCTGGCCGGACTGGCCCCGGAGCGGCGGGCGACCCTGCTGGCGCGGCGGGAACCGGAGCGGCACCGCAGCTACCGGTTCGACGTCCGCCTCCAGGGCGAGGAGGAGACGGTCTTCCTTGACTTCTCCTGACCCCGGCCAGGGCGAGGACCACGGCCTGCTCAGCCCGGTGCGCGCCGGTACCGCCGTCGAGGCGGCGACCGGCGACCGGGCCTGGCTGCGGGCCCTGCTCGACGCGGAGTGCGCGCTCACCAGGGCCCAGGCGGCGGTGGGCCTCGCCCCGGCCTCCGCGCCCGCGGCGGTCGAGCGAGCCGCCGCCGAAGCGGACATCGACGAGCGGGAGATCGCGCTCCGCGCCCGTGGTGGCGGCAACCCGGTCATCCCCCTGGTGCAGGAGCTGACCGAGGCCGTCCGGACGTCCGACCCGGAGGCCGCCGCCCACGTCCACCGCGGCGCCACCAGCCAGGACATCGTGGACACCGCGGCGATGCTGGTCGCCGCCCGTACGCTCCCGCTGATCCTCGGCGAGCTGGAGCGTTGCGCGGCAGCGCTGGCCGGGCTCGCCGCCCGGCACCGCACCACCCCGATGGCCGGCCGCACCCTCACCCAGCACGCGGTCCCCACGACCTTCGGTCTCAAGGCGGCCGGCTGGCGTGCGATCGTCCTCGACGCCCACGCCAGGCTGGCCCGGCTGCTGGTCGAAGGAGGCCTGCCGGTGCAGCTGGGCGGAGCCGCGGGCACCCTGGCCGCCTTCGGAGCCTTCGGAGCCTTCGGCCCGGACCCCGCCGCAACACAGGCCGGCACGACGGCCGGTGGCCCGGGGGAGCGGCTGCTGGCCCGGTACGCCCGGGAGACCGGACTGGCCGAACCGGTACTGCCCTGGCACACCCTGCGCACCCCGATCGCCGATCTCGCCTCCGCGCTCGCCTTCACCGCCGGCGCCCTCGGAAAGCTCGCCGCCGACGTGCTCGTGCTCTCCCGCACCGAGATCGGCGAGGTGGCCGAGGGCGACGGCGGCGGCTCCTCAGCGATGCCGCACAAGGCCAATCCGGTGCGCGCCGCGCTGATCTCGGCCGCCGCCCGCCAAGTGCCGGCCCACGCCGCCGTGCTGCTCGGCTCGCTCGCCGCCGAGGACGAACGGCCGGCCGGAGCCTGGCACGCCGAATGGCAGCCGCTACGCGAGGCGCTGCGACTGGCTGGCGGAGCCGCTCACTCCGCGGCCCGGCTCACCAGCGGACTACGGGTCTTCCCCGAGCGCATGCGGGCCAACCTGGAGCTCACCGGGGGCCTCGTCGTCTCCGAGCGGCTCTCCGCCGTCCTCTCCCCGCTGCTCGGCCGGGCGGAGGCCAAGAGCCTGCTCACCGCCGCCGCCCGGCGCGCGGCCGAGCAGGGCACCGGACTCAGCGAGGCGCTCGCCAGCGAGCCCGCGGTGCTGGGGGCCCTGCCCGCCGGGCGGCTCACCGAGCTCACCGACCCCGGCGGCTACCTCGGAGAGGCGGCGGCCCTGGTCGACCGGGCCCTGCGGCGGATCCCGGACACCCGCTACACCGAAGTCCCGGCCTCCCAGGAGGAAGCATGAGCACGCCCACACCCGCCCAGCAGGGACTGGCCCACCACGTGCTGGACGGACCGACGAGCGGGCCGCCGCTCATCCTCGGCCCCTCGCTCGGCACCTCGCTGGCGGTCTGGGAGCCGCAACTGGCCGAACTGGCCCGTACCCACCGGGTGCTGCGCTGGGACCTGCCGGGCCACGGCGGCTCCGCCGCCGCCGTGCTCGGCCCCGCGGCGGACCCGCCGGGCGAGACCACCGTCGCCGATCTGGCCCGCCTGGTCCTCCGGCTGGCCGACCAACAGGGTTGGCGGCGCTTCCGCTACGCCGGCATATCGCTGGGCGGGGCGGTCGGCGCCCATCTCGCCCTCCACCACCCCGAGCGGGTGGAAGCCCTCGCGATGGTCTGCTCCTCGGCCCGTTTCGGGCCGGCTCAGGGGTGGCGGGACCGGGCGCGGCTCGTCCGCGAACAGGGCACCGGGCCGTTGCTGGAGGGGACCGCCGGCCGCTGGTTCGCCGACCCCGCCACGGCCGCCACCGACCCCGGCAGCGGTCTGCTCGCCGACCTGGCGGCCGCGGACCCGGCCGGCTACGCGGCCTGCTGCGACGCGCTGGCCGACTACGACCTGCGGTCCCAGCTCGGCGGGATCACCGCGCCCACCCTGGTGATCGCGGGCCGGGAGGACCCCGCCACGCCTCCGGCGCACGCCCGGGAACTGGTCGACGCGATCCCCGGCGCGAGCCTGCTCGAACTCGCCGGAGCCGCCCACCTGGCGGGGGTCGAACGTCCGGCTGCCGTCTCCGGTGCGCTCCAGGCCCATCTCACTTCTCTACCAGCCGCTCCTCGGAGGAACTGATGCGCACCACAGTCGGAATCATCGGCGGCGGCCCGGCCGGCCTGCTCCTCGCCCGTCTGCTCCACCGGGCGGGTGTCGACTCGGTGGTCCTGGAGAACCGCGACCGCTCCTACGTGGAGCAGCGGCAGCGCGCCGGTGTCCTGGAGCAGGGCACCGTGGACGCGCTCCGGGCCTGTGGCGCCTCCGAGCGGATGGACCGCGAGGGCATGGAGCACCACGGAATCGAGCTCCGCTTCGACCGGCAGGGGCACCGGATCGACTTCCCGCAGCTGACCGGCGGCCGCAGCGTCATGGTGTACGCGCAGACCGAGATGGTCAAGGACCTCATCGCGCTTCAGCTGGCCGACGGCGGGCCGCTGCTCTTCGAGGCCGAGGCGCTCTCCGTGGAGAACGTTGAAGAGGGCTCCGGGGACGGCGGGCGGCCGAGGATCCGGTTCAGCCACGAGGGCCGGGAGAAGACGCTCGAATGCGATGTGGTCGTCGGCTGCGACGGCTTCCACGGCATCGCCCGCACCGCGGTCCCGGCAGCGGTGCGCCGGGACTTCGAGCGCACCTACCCCTACTCCTGGCTGGGGATCCTCGCCGATGTGCCACCCTCCTGCGAGGAGCTGATCTACGCGCACTCGCCGCGCGGCTTCGCCCTCCACAGCATGCGCTCCGAGACGGTCAGCAGGCTCTACCTCCAGGTGCCGAACGGCACCGACCCGGCGGACTGGTCCGACGAGCGGATCTGGGAGGAGCTCGACGCGCGGCTGGCCGTCGACGGCGACTGGAAGCTGGAACGCGGCCAGATCTTCGCCAAATCGGTCACGCCGATGCGCAGCTGGGTCACCGAGCCGATGCGCCACGGGCGGGTCTTCCTGGCCGGGGACGCCGCGCACATCGTGCCGCCGACCGGGGCCAAGGGGCTGAACCTCGCAGTCTCGGACGTCATCGTGCTCGCCCGGGCGCTGACGCACTGGCAGCAGACCGGTTCGCGGGAACTGCTCGACTCCTACTCGGACACCTGCCTGCGCCGGGTCTGGCGGGCGGAGCACTTCTCCTACTTCATGACGACCGCGCTGCACACCGACCCCGAGCAGTCGCCCTTCGACAGCCGGCTGCAGCTCTCCCAGCTGCACCGGATCGCCGACTCGCGCGCGGCCTCGACCGAACTGGCCGAGAACTACACCGGTATCCCTGGGCTGCCGATCGGCTGACGGCCGGGCCCTCTCGGTGCCCGGCCGCCGTCTCCCGACCAGTCTCCTCCGGACCGGAGGAGGAGTTTCCTACTTGACCGACTTCACCAGGTCCATGTAGCGGGCCCAGTCCCAGTAGGGGCCGGGGTCGGTGTGGGTGGCCCCGGGCACCTCGATGTGGCCGATGATGTTCCGCCGGTCCTTCGGGATGCCGTAGGTGTCGCACAGGTGGGCCGTCAGCCTGGCCGAGGACTCGTACATCGCGTCGGTGAAGTACTCCGGCTGGTCCACCCAGCCCTCGTGTTCGATGCCGATGCTGCGGGTGTTGTAGTCCCAGTTGCCGGCGTGCCAGGCGACGTCCTTGTCACGCACGCACTGGCCGACGTAGCCGTCCGCGGACCGTACGACGTAGTGGGCCGAGACCTGTGCCGAGGAGTCCTGGAAGATGTCGATCGTGTCCGCGTAGGTCTCCTGAGTGACGTGGATGATCACGAACTCGATCGGGTATTCCGAGGGACGGCTGGCGGCCGTGTAGTTGGACGTGCTGGCCGGGGTCCAGTGGGCGTCCGGGTAGTCGAGGACTCTCGGGCGGCGGCCCGGGCGGGCCGAGGCCGGAGTGGCGAGGGCACCGGCGGCGGCCGCGGTGCCGAGCACGAGGCCGCCACGCAGCAGGGAGCGGCGGCTTGGCTGGGGCGTGTTCATGGTGGCTCCATGGTGGGGGGTCAGGAATCCAGAACGTGCACATGACAACAATACCGGGCTCTGGCCTGAACGCGCCGATCCACGCCGGAATTTGGCATCATGGTGACGTGTACGCCATCGGGTCGTCGAGCACCTGTTGGACAACGGAGTGGGCGGCTCCCAGGAGCGGCCCGTCCCGGCCGAGCCGCGAGACGACGATCCCCTCGTGGCGCACCCGCCGGCCTGCCATCTCCCGCCGCACCGCCGGGAGCAGCCAGGGGGAGAGCTCGGCCAACGCGCCGCCCACCACCACCGTCTGCGGGTCGAGCAGGTTCACCACCCCGGCCAGCGCGGTACCCAGCGCGGTGCCCGCGTCGACCAGCGCCGAACGTACCCGCCGGTCGCCCTCCTCGGCGCGCTGCCGCAGCAGTGCCACCCCGCTCCCGTCGAGCCCCGCGGCCCGGAGCACCGCCTCCTCGCCGGCGTACTGCTCCAGGCAGCCGCGGCCTCCGCAGGCACAGGGGCGTCCCTCGGGGCGCACCGGCACATGGCCCAGCTCCCCGGCGAAACCGCGGGCGCCACGCAGCAACTCGCCGTCCACGACCACGGCCGCGCCGATGCCGATCTCGGCCGAGACGTGGAAGAAGTCGCGGGGCGCGGGCCGCGGGTCGCCCAGCCGGAGTTCGGCGAGCGCACCCAGATTGGCCTCGTTGTCCACGGTCAGCCGCAGCGGCAGGGCGTGCTGGAGTGCGGGGCCGAGGTCGACGTCCTCCCAACCGAGGTTGGGTGCCCGGACCACCACGGTCGACCCGCGCGCCACCAGCCCGGGGACCGCGACCGCGACCCCCGCCGGGCGCAGTCCCTCCCGCTCGGCCGCCGCGACCACCGCGGCGCCCAGCCGGCCCAACTGCTCCAGCACCGGCCCCGGTGCGCGGCCCCGGTTCGCCGCCTCCTCCTCGATCCGGGCCCGCACCCGGCCGCTCAGGTCCACCGCGCAGACCGCCAGGTGGTCCACCCCGATCTCCGCGCCGATCCCGGCCGGCCCGGACTCCCCGAACGCCAGCGTGCTGCCCGGCCGCCCGACGCTCCTCGTCCTGGTCCGCCCCAGCTCGACCAGGAGCCCGGCCCGCGCCAACTCGTCGACGAGCGTGGACACCGCCGCGCGGGTCAGCCCGATGTGGCCGGCGACCGCGGCGCGTGAGGCGGGGCCGTGCTCGGCGATGGTGTGCATGACGAGGGACAGGTTGCGCTGCCGCATACCGTGCTGGGTGTTCGGCGCGGGTACGGCCACCTCGGTGCTCCTCTCGACGCTGACGACCCTACGGGGCCGGTCTCCCATCGGCCGGGGTCACCCCCGACCGAGCAGCTCCGCGGCCCCGTCGAGGGTCGCCGCGAGCCGGGAGCGGGCCGCCCGGTCCGGCTCGGACACCGGCTCGTAGTACGCCCCCCGGTCGGTGCCCCAGCGCCGCGCCACCTCCCGGGGGTCCTCCCCCGTCAGCAACCCGGCCGCCTGCGCGGCGGCTCCCAGGGCGACCAGCTCCGACGCCTCCGGCACCTGCACCGGGCGCCCGGACAGCCGGCGCACCGTCTCCCGCCACGCGGTGCCCTGGGCGCCGCCGCCGATCAGCAGGATCGGCGGCTCATCGGCCGGCGAGCCGGGCGAGGCACCGGCCCCCTCGGCGCCCAGCACTCGGTCCAAGGCCTCCAGCAGCGCGAACACCGCGCCGTCGTAGGCGGACTGGAGTACCTGACCGGGTGTGGTGTCGTGCCGGAGCCCGTGCAGCAGACCGGAGGCGTAGGGCAGGTGCGGCGTCCGCTCACCGTCCAGGAACGGGAGCAGCACGGCCGAGCCGCCGGGTTCGACCGCCTCCCGGTCCAGTCGGAGCAGCGCGGCGATCCGGTCCACCGCCAGCGTGCAGTTCAGCGTGCAGGCCAGTGGCAGCCAGCCGCCGCAGGCGTCTGCGAACCCGGCCACCGTGCCGCTGGGGTCGGGCAGCGGACGCTCCCGGGAGACCGCGTACACGGTTCCGGAGGTGCCCAGACTGAGGGCCGGTTGGCCGGGGCGGAGCCCGAGTCCGAGCGCGGCGGCCATGTTGTCGCCGGTCCCGGCGCCGACCACCGCTCCGGCGGCCAGCGGCAGTTCGCCGATCCCGGCGCGGACGGTCCCGGCGGCGGAGCCGGGCGGCACCACCTCCGGAAGCAGCACCGGGTCGAGCCCGATGGCCGTCAGCACCTCCTCGTCGTAACGGCCGGCCCCGGGGGAGGGCGTCCACCACCCGGTGCCCGAGGCGTCACCGCGATCCGTCGAACCCCGACCGGTGAGCCGTTCGGTGAGGTAGTCGTGCGGCAGCCGGACGGCCGCGGTGGCTCGTGCGGCGGCCGGCTCGGTCTCGGTGAGCCACGCCCACTTGGTGGCGGTGAAGGCGGGCGCCGGCACGCTGCCTATCCGCTCCGCCCAGGCCTGGGCTCCGCCCAGGCCTGGGCTCCGCCCAGCCGCTCGACCAGCCGATCGCGCTGCGGCGCGGAGCGCACGTCGTTCCAGAGCAGCGCCGGGCGCACCGGCCGCCCGGCCGAGTCCAGGGTGACCAGGCCGTGCTGCTGCCCGCCCACCGACACGGCCGCCGCGCGGCCCGCGGCCTCCCCGCACTGCCGCAGCGCCGTGCAGAGCGCCGCCCACCACTCCTCGGGGTCGCTCTCCCGGCCCTCGCCGCCGCTCACCCGGTGCGCGGCCTGGCCGCGTGCCACCACCCCGCCGGTGGCCGAGTCGACGACCAGCGCCTTGGTGGACTGGGTCGAGCTGTCCACGCCGACGACGAGCGGTCCTTCCGGTGCGGCCATCACGCGATCCCTTCGTCGAGCCTCCGCTGCCGTGGATCGGGGCCTCGCGCTCCGTGAGGGTTCCCAGTTCCACTCCGGCATACTAATTTGTCAACTGCCATGACGAAATAGCCGAGGGAGCCCGATGAGCTACCAGCCCACCCCCGACGACCGTTTCAGCTTCGGCCTGTGGACGGTCGGCTGGCAGGGGCGCGACCCCTTCGGGGACGCCACCCGCGCCGCGCTCGACCCGGCCGAGTCGGTCCGCCGCCTCGCCGAACTCGGTGCCTACGGCGTCACCTTCCACGACGACGACCTGATCCCCTTCGGCGCCACCGACGCCGAGCGCGCCTCGCACATCCAGCGCTTCCGGAAGGCGCTGGAGGAGACCGGGATGGCCGTCCCGATGGCCACCACCAACCTGTTCACCCACCCCGTCTTCAAGGACGGCGCCTTCACCGCCAACGACCGGGACGTACGCCGCTACGCGCTCCGCAAGACGCTGCGGAACATCGACCTCGCGGCCGAACTGGGGGCCGAGACCTATGTGGCATGGGGCGGCCGCGAAGGAGCGGAGTCCGGCGGGGCGAAGGACGTCCGGGCCGCGCTGGACCGGATGAAGGAGGCCTTCGACCTGCTCGCCGACTACGTCACCGAGCAGGGGTACGGGCTGCGGTTCGCGATCGAGCCGAAGCCGAACGAGCCGCGCGGCGACATCCTCCTGCCCACGGTCGGACACGCCCTCGCCTTCATCGAGCGGCTGGAGCGCCCCGAACTGTTCGGGGTCAACCCGGAGGTGGGCCACGAGCAGATGGCCGGGCTGAACTTCCCGCACGGCATCGCGCAGGCGCTCTGGGCCGGCAAGCTCTACCACATCGACCTGAACGGTCAGTCGGGCATCAAGTACGACCAGGACCTGCGCTTCGGCGCCGGCGACCTGCGCGCCGCCTTCTGGCTGGTCGACCTCCTGGAGACGGGTGGTTACGCCGGCCCGCGGCACTTCGACTTCAAGCCCCCGCGTACCGAGGACCACGACGGCGTCTGGGAGTCGGCGGCCGGCTGCATGCGCAACTACCTGATCCTGAAGGAGCGGGCGGCGGCCTTCCGGGCGGACCCCGAGGTGCGGGACGCGCTGCACGCCTCCCGGCTGCCCGAACTGGCCCGGCCGACCTTGGAGCCGGGCGAGACCGCGGCGGCCCTGCTGGCCGACCGCACGGCGCTGGAGGAGTTCGACGTCGAGGCGGCGGCCGCGCGCGGCATGGCGTTCGAGCGGCTCGACCAGCTGGCGATGGACCACCTGCTCGGCGCTCGCGGCTGACCCGCCGACTCGGTCTAAGGTTCCCCGGGTGCGGGCCGCTGCCGCCCACACCCGGGACGCCGATCCTGCCTGCGTCCGGCCCGACCCCCTTCCGGGCCGGACGCCGGGCCCGACGTGCGACCGGCCCACACGGCAGCCGTCCCCCGACCGCCGTCGGAGGGGAGCGGTGGCGCCCATGCGTGCGGCGGCCCGCCGCCGGGAAGGCAGTCAGCGGGGGCCGCCGCCGCGGAACCCCTGCCAGCGGCTGACCGTTCTCCACCGGGAGAGCGGCGATCGCCGAGGAGGAGCACCAGGATGTCGAACAGAACGAAGGTCGTCGTCGGGGGAGCCGTGGCAGCGGGTGTGCTGCTGTGGCTGCTGCCCTTCTGGGCAGCGGTACTGGTCATCGTCGGAGTGCCGGTCGTTGGCTACCTCGCGCTGGACCGTTCACAGCGCGGACGGTTGCGCCGGGTGGGCCGTAAGCGGTTGGAGCGGTGACCCGGCCCCCCTCCGTGGTGGCGGTCTGCCGGGACGGCGCACACGGATTCAGCAAGCCGGCACGGGAGAGCATCCGGCTGCTCGCCGGACTCGGGGTCGAGGGAGACGCCCACGCGGGGGAGACGGTCAAACACCGCTCCCGGGTGGCGCGCGACCCCACCCAGCCCAACCTGCGGCAGGTGCACCTCATCCCCCAGGAGCTGTACGAGGAGGTGGCCCTGGCGGGCTTCGACGTGCCCCCGGGCGGCCTCGGGGAGAACATCACCACCTCGGGTGTCGATCTGCTGGCGCTGCCGACCGGTGCCCGGCTGCGTCTGGGCGGTACCGCGCTGATCGAGGTGACCGGCCTCCGCAACCCCTGCCACCAGATCGACGGGTACCGCAGCGGGCTGTTGAAACGCGTGGTCGGGAAGGCCCCCGACGGCGGGATCGTCCGGAAGGCCGGGATCATGGGCATCGTCCTGACCGGTGGCGAGGTGCGTCCTGGTGACGCCGTGTCCGTCGAACTGCCGTCACGACCGCACCGGCCGCTCCAGCCCGTGTGACGAGGTCCGCGCAGACGGCTGGTGCCGGGCACCGCTCAGCCGCCGCCGCGGGCCGGTCGCGGCCCTTCCGGGCCGGTGGGCAGCCGGGCCGCCAGGGTCAGGAAGCGGTCGTCCCGATCCTCGTAGCAGAGCATCCGCCACCCCGAGCGGGCCAACAGCTCCCGCAGGTTGGGCTCGGCGCGCAGGTCGTCGGCGGTGATGGTCCGGCCCTTGCGGGCGGCGAGCGCGGCCCGGCCGACCGGATGGAAGAGCGCGAGCCGGCCACCGGGGCGGACCACCCGCGCCAGCTCCCGCAGGTTCGCCCCGGGGTCGGGCAGGTGTGAGATCAGGCCCGCGGCGAACACCGCGTCCAGCGAGGCGGAGCGCAGCGGCAGCCTGGCGACGTCGGCCACGGCGAGGTGGCCGCTGCCGTGCCGGCCGGCCCGGGAGGCCTGCTCCAGCATCTCGGGTGTGAGGTCGATCCCGAGCACCGTCCCGCGGGGGCCGACCGCGGATCGCAGCGCGGGCAGCGCCCGTCCGGTGCCGCAGCCGGCGTCGAGCACCGCTCCGCCCTCCGGGGGAGCGAGTTCGGCGACCGCCGCCGTGTAGCGGGGGCCGTCGTCGGGGAATCGGCGGTCCCAGTGCGCCGCCCTGGCCGCGAAGAAGGCGCGCACTCGCGCGCGGTCCGGCTTCATGGGGACATGATGGCCGGTCGCCGCCGGTCGCCCGGGCCCGGGGAGCCGGTCGCCCGGAGCGGTCGCTACTCGGCGAGGCGGGCCACCGCCACCACCTTGTCGAGGTGCACCCGTACCAGCAGTTCCCCTGGTACGGCGTTCCGTTTGCCGACCTCCTCGGCACGTTCCTCGCCCATGTAGCGTGCGGCGATCCGGGTGGCCCAGGCGAGGAGTTCCGAGGGGTCCTCGCTCAGCCGGGCCCGGCCCTGGAGAAGGACGAAGGAGTAGGGCGGCTGGTCGTCGTCCACACAGACCGCGACCCGCCCGTCCCGGGCCAGGTTCCGTCCCTTGACGGTGCCGGCCCCGGTGTTGAAGACCACCTCGTCGCCGTCCATCACGAACCAGACCGGCGCCACGTGCGGCGACCCGTCCGCCTGCATGGTCGAGACCTTGGCCGTGCGGGTGCCCTCCGAGACGAAGGAGTGCCATTCATCGTGTGTCATCTTATGTGGCATAAGTCCAGTATGGGGCATTTGGCGGCCCGGCGGCTGCGACGCCCCGCAGGCGTGTGGGCCGGATCGCTCCCCGGTCCACCCACCGGGCCGCTCCGTCGTGCGGCCGTTCCGCCCTCAGCGATTCCGCCGAGCGCGTGCAACGGTTCCCACGGCCGTGCCGAGCGGGCAGAGTCACCGGCATGAGGCTACTGGTGCTGGGTGGAACGGAATTCGTCGGACGAGCGGTCAGCGACGAGGCGCTGACCAGAGGCTGGCGGGTGACGGTTTTCAACCGCGGCCGCCAGGAGTCGCCCCACGGTGCGGTCCGGCTGCGCGGCGACCGCACGGCCGCCGACGGGCTCTCCGCCCTGGCAGAGGGCGAGTGGGACATCGTGGTGGACACCTGGACCGGTGCGCCGTCAGCGGTGCGTGACGCGGCCCGGCTGCTCGCCGAGCGGGCCGGGCACTACGCCTACGTCTCCAGCCGGTCGGTGTACCGCCACCCGGTGCCGGCCGGGCTGCCCGAGGACGGCCCGCTGGTGGACGCCTCCCCGGACGACGGCGAGGTCGACTACGCCCGGGCCAAACGCGGCGGGGAACTCGCCGCGACCGCGGCCTTCGGCGACCGGGCGCTGGTGGCTCGGGCAGGGCTGATCCTGGGCCCAAGGGAGAACATCGGGCGGCTGCCGTGGTGGCTGAACAGGATCGCCCGCGGCGGCCCGGTCCTGGCGCCCGGGCCGCAGGACCTGCCTCTTCAGTACATCGACGCGCGCGATCTCGCCGGCTGGGTTCTGGACGCCGCCGAACGCGGGCTCGGCGGCGCGTTCAACACGGTCAGCCCCAGCGGCCAGTCGACCATGGGCGAACTGCTGGAGAACTGCGTACGGGTGACCGGTTCGGATGCCGAGCTCAGGTGGACGGGGCCGGAGCCGATCCTGGCCGCCGGCGTCGAGCCGTGGAGCGATCTGCCGATCTGGGTGCCGCCCGGCGAGCTCCACGAGGCCCTGCACGCAGGCGACGTGGCCAAGGCGACCGGCGCGGGGCTGCGCTGCCGGCCCGTCGCCGAGACCGTGGCCGACACCTGGCACTGGCTCCGGGAACTGGGCGGGCCTCCGCCGCAGCGACCCGACCGCCGCCCGGTCGGTCTCGACCCCGATCGCGAGGCGCGGATCCTCCGGGGCTGAGTCCGGTCTCCGCCTCGCGGGTGTGAGTCCCGGGCGCGTCGACCCTTGGCGGTCCCGATCGAGGGCTGTCGCGGAGGGGCGGGTGTCGCGTTGCGGGCTCCCGTCCGTCTAAGGGTTGTCCCGTAATCCCTGGTGGGCGCACGACGACAGCTACGGCACCTCGCCGCGTTGTCGGAACATCCTGATACGCCCAGTATCGGGACGTCCCTCCGTCTTGCGATGTACCGCATCTGCCGTCGTGCGCTGATCCACCGGGGATTACGGGACAACCCTTAGCCTGGCGTGATGACGACCGAGGTGATCGTTCTCAACGGTGGTTCAAGTTCGGGTAAGTCCGGCATCTCCCGCTGTCTGCAGGCCGTCCTGCCGGATCCCTGGTTGGCGCTCGGGACCGACACGTTCGTGGACGCGCTGCCCGCGGCCATGCGCCTGTCCGATGCCGGGATCGAGTTCGCTTCGGGCGGAGCGGTGAACGTCGGCCCCGAGTTCCGGAGGCTGGAGGGGGCGTGGATCGAGGGTGTGGCCGCGATCGCCCGGGCCGGCGCCCGGGTCATCGTCGACGAGGTCTTCCTCGGCGGAGCCGACTCGCAACAGCGGTGGCGGGAGGCGCTGCACGGCCGGGGGGTCCTCTGGGTCGGCGTCCGGTGCGACAGCGGGGTCGCCGCGGGCCGAGAGGTCGCACGAGGAGATCGGATCGCCGGGATGGCCGCCTCCCAGGCCGCCCTGGTCCACCGGGGCGTGGTCTACGACCTGGAGGTGGACACCACGAAGGCGGAGTCGATGGAGTGCGCACGGCTCATCGCCGAACACGTCAGCTGAGCGGCGGCATCCCGGCCGGCTGCCGTCGCCCGCCTCGGCTCTCAGGAGGTAGCCGTCAGCGGTGACCGCCCCCTTTCCTGGACCGGTGCGCCGTCTCCCGCCGCAGAGGCCCGCGGCCCCCGGAGGGGAGCCGTGCACCGACTCCGCCCGGGGCCGCGCATCCGGCCGGGGAAGGGCGGATCAGAGTCGGCCGACGTCGGTGACGCGCACCACCGCGCGCCCCTCCGCGTCCGAGGCCGCGAGGTCCACTTCGGCGCTGATGCCCCAGTCGTGGTCGTTCTCCGGATCGGCGAAGGTCTGCCGGACCCGCCACAGACCGTGCTCGGAGTCCTCCTCGATCCGCAGCATCTTCGGCCCGCGGGCGTCCGGCCCGGTGCCCAGGTCGTCGTACTCCTCCCAGTAGCCGTCCATGGCCTGCCCCCAGGCCTCCTCGTCCCAACCCGTCTCGGCGTCCAACTCACCGAGCTCCGCGACCTTGTCGAGGGCAGCCAGTTCGACGCGCCGGAACATCGCGTTGCGCACCAGCACCCGGAATGCCCGCGCGTTCCCGGTCACCGGGCGGACGTCGTCGGCACGCTCCTGCGCCTGGGTGGCCGTCTCCTCCTCGGGGTTGGCCAGTTGCTCCCACTCGTCGAGCAGGCTGGAGTCGACCTGCCGCACCATCTCGCCGAGCCAGGCCACGATGTCCTCGAAGTCCTCCGACTTCAGGTCGTCCGGCACGGTGTGAGCCAACGCCTTGTAGGCGCTGGCGAGATACCGCAGCACGATCCCCTCGGTCCGCGCCAGCTCGTAGAAGCTGGTGAACTCCGTGAACGTCATGGCGCGTTCGTACATGTCCCGGATCACGGACTTGGGGGAGAGCGGGTGGTCCCCCACCCAGGGGTGGCTCTTGCGGTAGACACCGTAGGCCTGGAACAGCAGCTCCTCGAGCGGCTGCGGATAGGTGATCTCCTGGAGCCGCTCCATCCGCTCCTCGTACTCGACCCCGTCGGCCTTCATCTGCTGGACGGCCTCGCCGCGCGCCTTGTTCTGCTGGGCCGCCAGGATCTGCCGCGGATCGTCCAGGGTGGACTCCACCACCGACACCATGTCGAGGGCGTAGGACGGGGACTCGGGGTCCAGCAGCTCGAAGGCGGCCAGCGCGAAGGTGGAGAGCGGCTGCTGCAGGGCGAAGTCCTGCTGCAGATCGACCGTCAGCCGGATGGACCTGCCCTGCGCGTCCGGCTCCGCGAGCTGCTCCACCACCCCGCCGTCCAGCAGCGAACGGTAGATCGCGATGGCCCGCCGGATGTGCCGGAGCTGGTTCCTGCGCGGCTCGTGGTTGTCCTCGAGGAGGCGGCGCATCGCGGTGAACGCGTCGCCGGGCCGGGCGATGACCGACAGCAGCATGGTGTGGGTGACCCGGAAGCGGGAGGTCAGCGGCTCCGGGTCGGAGGCGATGAGCTTCTCGAAGGTGTTCTGCCCCCAGGAGACGAATCCCTCCGGGGCCTTCTTCCGGACCACCTTGCGGCGCTTCTTGGGGTCGTCCCCGGCCTTTGCGAGGGCCTTCTCGTTCTCCACCACGTGCTCGGGAGCCTGGGCGACCACGAAGCCGGCGGTGTCGAACCCGGCCCGCCCCGCCCGACCCGCGATCTGGTGGAACTCGCGCGCCCGGAGCGTACGCACCCGCTGCCCGTCGTACTTGGTGAGCGCGGTGAACAACACCGTGCGAATGGGCACGTTGACACCGACCCCCAGGGTGTCCGTACCGCAGATGACCTTCAGCAGCCCCGCCTGCGCCAGCCGCTCCACCAGCCGCCGGTACTTCGGCAGCATCCCGGCGTGGTGCACGCCGATCCCGTGCCGGACGTAGCGGGAGAGGTTCCGGCCGAACTTCGTGGTGAACCGGAAGTTGCCGATCAGCTGGGCGATCTCGTCCTTCTCCGCCCGGGTGCACATGTTGATGCTCGTCAGCGCCTGCGCCCGCTCCACCGCCGCCGCCTGGGTGAAGTGCACGATGTAGACGGGTGCCTGGTGGGTCTCCAGCAACTCGGTCAGCGTCTCGGTGAGCGACGTCGTGCGGTACTCGTAGGAGAGCGGCACCGGCCGGGTCGCGGACCGGACCACCGCCGTGGGCCGGCCGGTGCGACGGGTCAGGTCCTTCTGGAACCGTTCCATGTCGCCGAGCGTCGCCGACATGAGCACGAACTGCGCCTGCGGCAGCTCCAGCAGCGGAATCTGCCAGGCCCACCCGCGGTCCGGTTCCGCGTAGAAGTGGAACTCGTCCATCACGACCTGGCCGATGTCCGCCTCCCTACCGTCGCGGAGCGCGATCGAGGCGAGCACCTCGGCGGTGCAGCAGATCACCGGGGCGTCGGCGTTCACCGAGGCGTCGCCGGTCAGCATGCCGACGTTCTCGGTGCCGAAGAGTTTGCACAGGTCGAAGAACTTCTCGGAGACCAGCGCCTTGATCGGCGCGGTGTAGAAGGTCACCCGGTCATCGGCGAGAGCGGCGAAGTGGGCTCCCGCGGCGACCATGCTCTTGCCGGACCCGGTGGGCGTGGACAGGATGACGTTCGCCCCGGAGACCACCTCGATCAGCGCCTCCTCCTGGGCGGGGTACAGGGAGATCCCGCGCTCCAGCGCCCAGTTCGAAAAGGCCTCGAAGAGGGCGTCGGGATCGGCTTCGTTCGGCAGATGATCGATGAGGGTCACCCCTCCATACTGCCTGCCGGGTGCCCCCTGCCGGAACTCACCGGCGCTTCGAAGATCACGGGGCAGTACGCTGGGCCGCCGACGGGCCGTCGGCAGCGGCGCGGAAGGCGTGGCGGAACAAGAGAAAAGGGGGCGGGGCACCGTGATGGGACCAGCTCACTCACTGTCCGGAGCGGCGGCGTGGACGGGGGTGGGCGCGGCGGCGGGCGCGGCGGGCCACCCCATGCCCTGGCCGGTGGTGGTCGTCGGCGCTCTGATCTGTGCCGGAGCGGCCCTGGCACCCGACCTCGACCACAAGTCGGCCACCATATCCAGGGCCTTCGGGCCCATCTCCCGGGCGCTGTGCGGGGTGATCGACAAGCTCTCCCACACCGTCTACACGGCCACCAAGATGAAGGGTGACTCCCGGCGCGCCGGCGGTCACCGGACACTGACCCACACCTGGCTCTGGGCGGTGCTGGTCGGCAGTGGGATGTCCGCGCTCGCCGTGGTCGGCGGCCGCTGGGCCGTCCTCGGCATCCTCTTCGTGCACATGGTGCTCGCCATCGCGGGGCTGCTGTGGCGAGCCGCCCGGGGCGCCAGCGACGTGCTCATCTGGCTGCTGGGCGCGAGTAGCGCCTGGATCCTCGCCGACATCCTCGACCAGCCGGGCAATGGTGCGAACTGGCTGTTCACCGCGCCCGGTCAGGAGTACCTCTGGCTCGGCCTGCCCATCGTGCTCGGCGCGCTGGTGCACTGCGTGGGCGACGCGCTGACCGTCTCCGGTTGCCCGATCCTGTGGCCGATCCCGGTGGGGCGCAAGCGCTGGTACCCGGTCGGTCCGCCGAAGCAGATGCGCTTCAAGGCGGGCAGCTGGGTGGAGATGAAGATCCTGATGCCCGCGTTCACCCTGGCCGGGACCATGGCGGGGCTCGACGCCCTGGGCGTTCTGTGAAGCCCACCCGGCGATGACGGCAGAGGCCGGAGGACGCCCATGAGCGGGCGACCCAGGCCGCCCACGTCGTTCCAGGGACGGCAGGGAAGCGGCCGGGCGCACCGGAGACCTCGGCCTCCGGCCGGGCCGCGCTGAACCCGTTCCGCCCCGGCGGCCCTGGCCTCCCAGCCGCGCTCGGGCAGCCGGTGCCGGCAACGGCCTCAGCCGTGCCAGGAGCGCCAGAGCGCCGCATAGGCCCCGCCCGCGGCGACGAGCTGGTCGTGGCTGCCCAACTCACTGATCCTGCCGTCCTCCACGACCGCGATCAGGTCGGCGTCGTGCGCGGTGTGCAGCCGGTGCGCGATGGCCACCACCGTGCGGCCCTCCAGCACCCGGGCGAGCGAGCGTTCCAGATGCCGCGCCGCGCGCGGATCCAGCAGCGACGTCGCCTCGTCGAGCACCAGCGTGTGCGGGTCGGCCAGGACCAGCCGGGCCAGCGCTATCTGCTGCGCCTGTGCCGGGGTCAGCGCCATGCCACCGGAGCCGACCTCGGTGTCCAGGCCGTCCGGGAGCGTCCGGGCCCAGCCCGCGGCGTCGACGGCGGCCAGCGCCCGCCACAGCTCGGCGTCCTCAGCCCCCTCGCGGGCCAGCAGCAGGTTGTCCCGCAGGGCGCCGACGAAGACGTGGTGCTCCTGGTTGACCAGCGCCACCTGCCGGCGCACCCGCTCCGCCGGCATCCGCGCCAGCGCGGCACCACCGAGGCTGACCAGCCCGGTCCGCGGTTCGTAGATCCCGGCCAGCAGCCGTCCCAACGTCGACTTGCCCGCGCCCGAGGGGCCGACGAGAGCCAGCCGGGTTCCGGGACGGACGGTCAGCGAGACCTCGTGCAGCACATCGGCCCCGTCCGGGCGGTAACGGAAGCGCACCCCCGCCGCCCGGACCTCGCGGCCCTCCGGGTGGACCTCGTCCGCGACGGCTTCCGGCTCGATCTCACGGACCCCGACCAGCCGCGCCAACGACACCTGCGCGACCTGGAGTTCGTCGTACCAGCGCAGGATCAGCCCGACCGGCTCGACCAGCATCTGCGCGAAGAGCGCACCGGTGGTGAGCTCCCCGACGGTCATCCAGCCCCGCAGCACGAACATCCCGCCGAGCATCAACACACAGCCGACGATCGTCACATGGGCCATGTTGATCACCGGGAACAGGATCGTGCGCAACCACAGCGTGTACCGCTCCCACCCGGTCCACACCCGGATCCGCTCCTCGGAGAGAGCGACCCGCCGGGCTTCGAGCCGGTGCGCCTCCACCGTCCGGCCCGCGCCCACGGTCTCGGTGAGCGCGGCGGCGACCGCGGCGTAGCCCGCCGCCTCCGAACGGTAGGCGCCGGGGGCCCGCCGGAAGTACCAGCGGCAACCGGTCAGCAGCACCGGCAGGGCGGCCAGCACGCAGAACGCCAGCGGTGGCGCGATCACCACCAGGCCGCCGAGGAGCAGCAGCACCCACACCACGCCGATGGCGAGCTCCGGTACCGCCTTGCGCATGGCGTTGGCCAGCCGGTCGATGTCTGTGGTGATCCTCGACAGCAGGTCGCCGGTGCCGGCCCGCTCCAGTACTCCGGGCGGCAGCCGCACCGAGCGGACGAGGAAGTCCTCCCGCAGGTCCGCCAGCATGCGTTCGCCGAGCACCGCCCCACGGAGCCGCACCAGCCGGATGAACATCGTCTGCACGGCCAGTGCCACGGCGAAGAGCAGCAGGGTGCGCCCCAGACGGAGTTGCCGGACCCCCTGTGCGAGGTCCTCCACCAGTCCGCCGAGGAGGTACGGCCCCACCATGGAAGCAGCCACCGCGAGAGCGTTCACCCCGACCAGCACCGCGAAGGCGCGCCGGTGCCTGCGCAGCAGTTCGCCCGCGTAACCCCGGACGGTCGCGGGCGAGCCGACCGGCAGGGTCGTGGCGGTGCTGGGTGCGGCCGGATCCTCGGCCGGAGGTGCCACGCCGATCATCCCGACTCCTCCATCCGCTCCCCGCCGGCCCCTCTGACCGTCGCCATGGACCCCGCTCCTCCCGATCGGCCGGGGCGGTCGGCCGGCTCCACCGGCACGACCCCCTCAACTCGGACGACACCCTCCGCCTGGACGCCCCCCTCAACCGGCTCGACGCCGTCCGCCGCGCCAGGCACCGCCGGCGAGGGGGCCGCGTCGTCCTCCCGGCTGACGACCGCCCGGTAGCCCGCGTGACCCCGCAGAAGCTCCCGGTGCTCCCCGGAGGCCACCACCGTGCCCTCCGGGGCGAACAGCACCTGATCGGCCAGTTCCAGCAGCAGGGGGCTGGTGGTGAACACGACCGTGGTGCGCCCGGCGCGGAGCTTCCGCAGCCCCGCCGCGATCCGGGACTCGGTGTGTGAGTCGACCGCGCTCGTCGGCTCGTCCAGCACCAGTACCTCCGGATCGGTGACCAGCGAACGGGCCAACGCCAGCCGCTGCCGCTGACCTCCTGACAGGGAGCGGCCGCGCTCGGTGATCTCCGCCCGCATCGGGTCCCCCGAGTCACCGCCGGCCGCCTGGCCGAGTGCGGCCAGTACGTCGCCACACTCGGCCGCGGCCAGCGCCTCGGCTGCGGTCACCCCCCCGAGGAGGGCACGTCGAGAAGCTGTTCGAGAGCCCCGGACAACAGCACCGGGTCCTTGTCCTGGACGAGCACCGAAGCCCGGGCCGTGGACAGCGGAACCTCGTCCAGCGCGGTACCGCCCAGCAGCACGGACGCTTCCGGTTCCTTTCCCGGGCAGGACGGCTGCTGCTCAGCAGCGTGGCCGCCCAGCCGTTCGGCGAGCCGCCCCCCGAGGTCCGGATCACCGCACACCACCGCGGTGAACGCTCCGGTCGGGGCGTGGACCCCGCTCACCGGATCGTGGAGGTCGCCGGTGAGCGGTGGGAGGACCGCCTCGCCCACCACCGGGGCGCCGCCGGCCGCGGCGCCGCCGTGCGGCTCCGTACGGCGCAGCGCCAGTACCCGAGCGGCGCGTTTGGCGGACGGTCGGGAGACCGAGTAGGCCATGGCGATCTCCACGAAGTGCTGCAGCGGGAACAGCAGGAAGGTCACCGCCCCGTAGACGGTGACGAGTTCCCCCACCGAGATCCGGCCGTCACGAGCGAGCCCCACCCCGTGCCAGACCACCGCGATCATCAGCAGGCCGGGCAGCGCCACCTGGACCGCACTGATCCAGGCCCACATCCGGGCGTTGTGGACAGCGGCCTTCCGGACTTCCTGGGAGGCCCTCCGGTAACGGCCGAGGAACAGCTCCTCGCCGCCGATGCCCCGGAGCACCCGGAGACCGGCGACCGTGTCGGAGGCCAGTTCGGTCGCCCGGCCGGCCTTCTCCCGCTGTACGTCCGCCCGTCGGGTGGCGATCGGCAGCAAGGGCAGGACAGACAGCACCAGGACCGGAACCCCGACCGCCACCAGCAGACCCAGTTCCGGTTGGTAGAGGACCAGTCCCGCGCAGAGCCCGACGGTGACGAGGAGCGCGGCGCTGCACCGCGACAGGGATTCGACGAACCAGCCGATCTTCTCCACATCGCCGGTGGAGACCGCGGTGACCTCGCCGGCCGCCACCTGCCGGGTGAGGAGCGCACCCATCTCCGCCGTCTTCCGCGCCAGCAGCTGCTGCACCCTGGCTGCGGCGGTGATCCAGTTGGTGACAGCCGTGCGGTGGAGCATGGTGTCGCCCACCGTGATCAACAGACCCAGCGCCGCGATCACCCCTCCGGCCGCCGCCAGCCGGTCACCGGAACGGTCGGCGACGGCCTGCACCGCCAGCCCCACACCCACCGGCAGTAGCGCGAGGGCGGCCATGTGCAGGACCCCCCAGCCGAGTGACTTCAGCTGACCTGACCACTGGTGTCTGCTGAGCCAGATCAGGAAGCGCGGGCCCGACCGAACATCCGGAATACCTGGATCTGCGTAGGGGAGGTCGCGAATCTGCATGCATGTTCCAGGAAGTCGGTGTCTGTGGGGGCGGTGAAAGGTTCGCTCGCCGATCCGTCGAACACAAGCCGTTTTTCCGGCCGCCGGTCCCTCCCGGGGCCGCGCGCTCCGTTCCGCGGGGAGTATTCCTCCGTGCCACCCCGGGGCGGCACCGGCCCCGGTTTCCGGCAAGCACTTTCAGCAAAGCATGGAAACCTTGCGGAAAAACCTTGACGTGCCCACCGTGGAGCGGCAGGCTCCGAGCCGGACTTCCACCCCCCACCCGGCCGGCCGGGCACCGGGCTCCCCCCCACCGGCGCGCGGTCCGTCCAGAAGGAGCCGTCCGCATGAGTTCCCGTGTCCTCCGCACGACGTTGGCGGGGCTCCTCGCCGCTGTCGCCGCCGCCATCGCACCCGGACAGAGCCACGCGGCACCACCGACGGAGAAGGCCGTCACCGCCACGCTCTTCGAGTGGCGGTACGAATCGGTGGCCCGTGCCTGCGCCGACTCCCTCGGTCCGGCCGGCTATGGCTACGTCGAGGTCTCCCCGGCGTCCGAACACATCCAGGGCGACCAGTGGTGGACCTCCTACCAGCCCGTCAGCTACCAAATCGCGGGCCGCCTCGGTGACCGGGCCGCCTTCGCGAACATGGTCGAAACCTGTCACCAGGCCGGCGTCAAGGTGATAGCGGACGCCGTGATCAACCACATGTCGGCCGGTGCCGGTACCGGCACCGGAGGGACTGCGTACGACAAGTACGACTACCCCGGCCTCTACCAGGACCAGGACTTCCACGGCTGTCGGAGCGACATCAGCGACTACGGGGACCGCTACGACGTCCAGAACTGCGAACTCGTCGGTCTCGCGGACCTCGACACCGGCAGTGAGAAGGTGCGCTCGGCCATCGCCGACCACCTCGGAGACCTGCGCTCCCTCGGCGTCGACGGCTTCCGTCTCGACGCCGCCAAGCACATCCCGGCCGACGACCTCGCCGCCATCAAGAGCAGGATGGCCGACCCCGGCTTCTGGGTACTGGAGGTCATCCACGGCGAGGGCGAGGCCGTCCAGCCGGGGGAGTACACCGGCGTCGGCGACGTCGACGAGTTCCGCTACGGCCGCCACCTCAAGCACGCCTTCCAGACCGGCGACCTCGCCCAGCTGAGGTCCGTCGCCGACGGCAAACTCCCCGGCGCCCGGGCGCGTACCTTCGTCGACAACTGGGACACCGAGCGGAACGGCTCCACCCTCACCTACCGGGACGGCGCCCTCTACACCCTCGCCAACGTCTTCATGCTGGCCTCGCCCTACGGCTCACCGAACGTCTTCTCCGGATACGAGTGGTCGGACCCGGACGCCGGACCGCCCGGAGGCGGAGCGGCTGACTGCGGCAGCGGCGGCTGGACCTGCACCCACACCTGGACGCCGATCTCCGGCATGGTCGGCTTCCACAACCAGACCTCGGGCGCCGAGCTCACCGACTGGTGGGACGACGGCGGCGGCGCCATCGCCTTCGGCCGCGGTGACCGGGGCTTCGCGGCGATCAACGCCGGCGACGCCCCCGTCCGCGAGACCTTCGGCACCTCGCTGCCCGCGGGCAGGTACTGCAACGTCGCCCGGGCCCCGGGGCAGGACTGCTCCGACGCCACCGTCGAGGTCCGGGGCGACGGCACGGTGCGGGCCACCGTCCCGGCCGGGGGAGCCCTGGCGCTGCACGTCGGCGCCCTGGCCTGATCACCGGAGCCGCCGCGGCCGTCCCGAAGACAGGAACCGCCGGGACGGCCGCGGGCTACGTATGCTCGTTCCGGGGGCGCACCGCTTCGAGCCACCCCGCCCGACCACCCGAAGGAGCACATGCGAGACCAGCCCGACTGGACCCCGCCCGCCGCGGAGCCGGAACAGCCCCGGCAGGTACGACGCATCCTCAGACTGTTCCGCCCCTACCGCGGTCGGCTCGCCTTCGTCGCCCTGCTGGTGGCCGCGTCCTCCCTGGTCTCCGTCGCCTCGCCCTTCCTACTGCGCGAAGTGCTCGACACGGCGATTCCGGAGGGGCGGACCGGCCTGCTGAGCCTGCTGGCACTGGGAATGATCGCCGCCGCCGTGGTCAGCAGCGTCTTCAACGTGCTGCAGACCCTCGTCTCCACCACCGTCGGCCAACGCGTCATGCACGATCTGCGGACGGCCGTCTACGACCGCCTCCAGCGGATGCCCCTCGCCTTCTACACCCGCACCCGGACCGGTGAGGTGCAGTCCCGGATCGCCAACGACATCGGCGGCATGCAGGCCACCGTCACCTCCACCGCCACCTCGCTCGTCTCCAACCTCACCAGCGTGATCGCCACCGTGGTCGCCATGCTCGCCCTGGACTGGCGGCTGACCGTGGTCTCGCTGCTCCTGCTGCCGATCTTCGTATGGATCAGCCGCCGGGTCGGCCAGGAGCGGAAGAGGATCGCCTCCCAGCGGCAACGGCAGATGGCGGTGATGGCCGCCACCGTCACCGAGTCGCTCTCCGTCAGCGGAATCCTGCTCGGGCGGACGATGGGCCGGTCCGAAGCGCTGGCGAAGGACTTCGCCGACCAGTCCGAACGCCTGGTGGATCTCGAGGTTCGCTCCAACACCGTCGGCCGCTGGCGGATGTCGGTCATCGGCATCGTGATGGCAGCCATGCCCGCCCTCCTCTACTGGGCAGCGGGCCTCACGCTGCGCGCCGGCGGGCCGGCCATCTCCATCGGAACCCTGGTCGCCTTCGTCTCGCTCCAGCAGGGGCTCTTCCGGCCGACGGTCAGCCTGCTGTCCACCGGTGTGCAGGTGCAGACCTCACTCGCCCTCTTCCAACGCATCTTCGAGTACCTCGACCTCCCGGTGGAGATCGAGGAGCCGCCGAACCCCGTCCGCCCGGCCGCCGTTCGCGGCGAGGTCCGTTTCGAGAACGTGGACTTCAGCTACGACGGCGCCCGCGGACCCGGACCGGTAGCGGTGCCCGGCCCCGCGGACCCGGCCGTGACCCTCCGGGGCATCGACCTCGCGGTACCCGCCGGCAGCAGCCTCGCCGTGGTCGGGTCCACCGGCTCCGGCAAGAGCACCCTGGGGCTGCTGGTGCCCCGGCTCTACGACGTGACCGCGGGCCGGGTCCTGCTCGACGGGACGGACGTACGCACACTCGGCTTCGACACCCTCGCCGAGGCCGTCGGCGTCGTCTCCCAGGAGACCTACCTCCTCCACGCCTCGATCGCCGACAACCTGCGCTTCGCCCGGCCCGGGGCCAGCACCGAGCAACTGGTGGCAGCCGCCCGGGCCGCCCAGATCCACGACCACATCGCGAGCCTCCCCGAGGGGTACGACACCCTCGTCGGGGAGCGGGGCCACCGCTTCTCCGGGGGCGAGAAACAGCGTCTGGCGATCGCCCGGGCCATCCTGCGCGACCCGCCCGTGCTCATCCTCGACGAGGCCACGAGCGCCCTCGACACCCGGACCGAGCAGGCCGTGCAGCGGGCGCTCCGGCAGTTGTCCGCGGGCCGTACCACCATCACCATCGCCCACCGCCTCTCCACCGTCCGCGACGCCGACCAGATCGTGGTGCTGCACGCCGGGCGCATCGTGGAACAGGGCACCCACACGGAGCTGCTGGCGGCCGGCGGACAGTACGCCGCTCTCGTCCGACACGACTCCCGGACGGTCGACCTGGACACCGCCGCCCAGCCCTCCTGACCCGTCGCTGCCCGGCTGCTCCGCGGGCCGATGGCAGGATCGCGGACATGGCACACATCACTCTGGTACGAGGCGACATCACCGAGCAGGAAGTCGACGCGGTGGTCAACGCCGCCAACTCGTCGCTACTCGGCGGGGGCGGGGTCGACGGAGCGATCCACCGGCGGGGCGGGCCGCGGATCCTCGCGGAGTGCCGCGCGCTGCGTGACTCCCGCTTCCCCGAGGGGATGCCCACCGGGCGGGCCGCCGCCACCACCGCCGGGGGACTCCCGGCCCGCTGGGTGATCCACACCGTCGGGCCGGTGTACGGGACCTCGGGCGGTGACTCGTCCCTGCTGGCCTCCTGCTACCGCAGCTCCCTGCTGGTCGCCGACGAGATCGGCGCCCGGTCGGTCGCCTTCCCCGCCATCTCCGCCGGCGCGTACGGCTGGCCCCTGGAGGACGCCGCGCGGGTCGCCGTGGAAACGGTGCGAGGTACCGGCACGGACGTCGAAGAGGTCAGGTTCGTCCTCTTCGGCCACCAGGCCTACGAGGCGTTCACCACACAGCTCGGCTGACCGCTGAGGCACAGCAGCCCACCGCCCCGGTCGGCACCCGCCCGCGTTCAGCCCTGCGAACGAGCTGCGACCGACCCCTGCGACCGACCCCTGCGACTGGCGGCTGCGACGTGCGGCACGGGGCCGACGTCCGGGGGTCACCTCGCGCGCGGGTACGCGACCATGGTGTGCAGCGAGTCGCACCCTGATCGGTCATGGTGCCAGGGCTGGTGGAGCGGGCGGCGCAGTTCGCTGGCCTGTTCGACGGTCTCGGCCCCGGCATACGGCCGGGGCACCGCCCCGTACGCTGGGCGCCGCCGCCGGCGCCGCCGCGCACGGTACGTACGAACGACCGTGGCGGCGCGGGAGCAAGCCTCAGCCGGCACCGGGTGCGCGGCCGGCGCCCGCGGTGGTTCCGCCGAGCAGGATCACCTCGAGGGTGCGGGGGCCGTGCACCCCCTCGACCCGGTCCAGCTCGATGTCGCTGGTCGCGGAAGGGCCGGAGATCCAGGTCAGCGGCCGCGCCGGAGCGAGCCGCACCAGGGCCTGAGGTACCGAGTCGACCACCTGCTCCGGGACCCGGACGACACAGATGTGGTGGTCCGGCACGAGCGTGATGCGGCGGCGGCCCTGGTCGGCTCCGCCGTCCAGCACGATGGTGCCCGTCTCCGCGATCGCCACCGCGCTGCCGGTCACCACGCTGTCCACCGCGTCCAGATCGGCCGCGCTCGATTCGCTCCGGTCCGGCACCAACCCGACTCCGCGGGCGACCGCCTCCGCAGTCCAGTCGGCCGGGAGTCCGTCGGGGACCAGCACGCTGCCTGAGCCCCGCTCGACCAGCAGCCGTGCGATCAGCCCCGGGAGCCCGCCGGGATCACAACGGTGCACCAAGGCGCGGTAGTCGGCGAGATTCCGGGCCAGCAGTCCGGTGGACTCCTCGGCACCGCGGTCGCCGTGACGCGGGAGGTAGCCCCGCGGAACGTGGACGTCCTCCGGGCGTTCCCCGGCCGGCCGGTCGGCGAGCGCCCGCCGGACGCGCCCGAGCACCACCTCCCGGCCACCGTCGCCGCCCCGGCCCGGCGTCAGACCGCTCACGGCGCCGCCCCCTGTCCCCGCGTCCGCTGCCACCAGTCCCGGAAGGACTCCTGTGGCACCGCCGGCAGGTCACGGGTGTCCGTCCACGCCCGCCCCGGCCCGGGCAGCCGCCTCGGGTGCAGCCGCCGGGTGCGGCCGGCGAGCCGCTGACCGGCCCGCAGCAGCCCGGGCCGCTGGAACGCCCACCCCGCGGCCCGCATCGCGGCCCGTTCGGCCGCGTGTCCCTTCGCCGGGCGCAGCACCACCTTCTCGCCCCGCACGGTGGCCGGCCCGCCCTCCACCACCCGCTCCCGCAGGTGCACCAGGACCTCCGGGATGTCGATGGCCACCGGGCAGACCTCGTAGCAGGCGCCGCACAGTGACGAGGCGAACGGCAGCGAGGCGTCGAGTTCGCTCGCGGTGGAACGCAGTTGGGGGCTGAGGATCGCGCCGATCGGACCGGGATAGGCGGATCCGTAGGCGTGGCCGCCGGCCCGTTCGTACACCGGGCACACATTGAGACAGGCCGAACAGCGGATACAGCGCAGCGCCTGCCGCCCCACGGTGTCGGCGAGGGTGTCGGTACGGCCGTTGTCCAGCAGCACCAGATGGAAGTCGCGCGGGCCGTCCTCGTCGGTGGTGCCGGTCCAGGTCGAGGTGTACGGGTTCATCCGCTCGGCCGTGGAGGAGCGGGGGAGGAGCTGGAGGAAGACCTCGAGGTCCTGCCAGGTCGGCACGGTCTTCTCGATCCCCACCACCGAGATCAGCGTCTCCGGGAGGGTGAGGCACATCCGGCCGTTCCCCTCCGACTCGACGACCACCAGGGTTCCGGTCTCCGCCACCATGAAGTTGGCGCCGGAGACGCCGACCTTGGCCCGGAGGAACTTCTCCCGCAGGTGGAGCCGGGCCGCCTCGGCGAGGTCGGCGGGCCGGTCGGTCAGCCCCTCCGGGGCGGCCCGCCCCCAGCGGGACATCTCCCGGCGGAAGATGTCGCGGATCTCGCCCCGGTTGCGGTGGATGGCCGGGACCAGGAGGTGGGAGGGGAGGTCCTCCGCCAACTGCACGATCAACTCGGCCAGATCGGTCTCGTACGCCGAGATGCCGGCCTCGGCGAGCGCGGCGTTGAGTCCGATCTCCTGGGTCGCCATGGACTTGACCTTGACGACCTCGGTCTCCCCGGTGGCCCGGACCAGCTCCGTGACGATCCGATTCGCGTCGTCCGCGTCCACGGCCCAGTGCACCCGGCCCCCGGCGGCCGTCACCGCCGCTTCCAACTGCTCCAGGTAGTGGTCGAGGTGACGGAGGGTGCGGTCCTTCAGCGCCGCTCCCGCCGCGCGCAGCGCGGGCCAGTCGGCCAACTCCGCCACGGCCGAGGCCCGCTTGGCGCGGATGGTGTGCGTGGCGTGGCGCAGGTTGCCGCGGAGCCGTTCGTCCCGGGTGGAGACGGCGGCGGCGCGGGGGAAGGCGGGCATCCCGAGATAGGTGGCGTTCACCGGGCGGCTCCCGACAGGACGTGGGGCGAGTCCTCGGTCGAGGCGAGGATCTCCGCCAGATGGACCGGCACCACCGGCGAGCCCCGGCGGCTGAGGGTGCCGCCGATGTGCAGTTGGCAGGAGTTGTCGACCGTGCAGACCGCCTCCACCCCGGTGGACTCCACGTGCCGGGCCTTGTCCTCGCCCATCGCGGCCGACACCGCGGGGTTCTTCACCGCGAAGGTGCCGCCGAAGCCGCAGCACTCCTCGGCGGCCGGCAGTTCGGCCAGCTCCAGCCCCCTGACCTGCTCCAGCAGCAGCCGAGGCCGCTCACCGAGGCCCAGTAGCCGCAGCCCGTGGCAGGTGGGGTGGTAGGTGACGGTGTGCGGGAAGTAGGCGCCCACATCCGTCACCCCCAGGACGTCGACCAGGAACTCGGTGAGTTCGTACGTCCTGGCCGACATGTCATCGGCGGCCTCGACGAAGCCTTCGCCACGTCCTTCCGCCAGGGCGCGGGCGGCGATCCGCGGATAGTTGTCCCGCACCATCGCCGCGCAGGAACCGGATGGCACGACGATGTGGTCGTAGCGGGCGAAGACCGAGGCGTAGCGCCGCAGCATGGGCTCGGCAAGGCGTCGGTACCCGGTGTTGAACTGGGGCTGGCCGCAGCAGGTCTGATCCGACGGGAAGTCGACCTTCAGACCGAGCCGTTCCAGCAGCGTCACGACGGCCCGTCCGGTACCCGGGAAGAGGGTGTCATTGACGCAGGTGACGAACAGGGCTACGCGCACGGCTCCTCCTTCCGTCACCGGAACGACCCCGGTGGTGGACCGCCCCTGCCGCCCGGTCGGCGAGGGCTCATACTGCCGCAGCTGCCCGGTGCCGGGAAAGAGCCCGGCCCGCCGCTCCCACCGGTTCGCCGTACCGGTCGGTCCGCGCTGACCCTCGGTCGGCCCTGTCGGTACGGCTGCCTCGGGGCGTCCAGCGGCCGGGAGCAGCGACCACCTGCACGCCGGACGTCGCCCGGTCGGATGTCGCTCAGGCGGACGGTACCAGTAGCCATTCCCGTAGTTCGTTGACCGCGGTGCGGCCGAAGCGGTTGGCGCCCACCGTGCTCGCCGAGGGCCCGTAGCCCAGGAGGTGGACCCGTGGGTCCCGGACCGCGCGGGTGCCGTCCAGCCGGATACCACCGCCGTGCTCGCGCAGCCCCAGCGGGGAGAGATGGCCCAGGTCGGCCCGGAAACCGGTGGCCCAGAGGATGCTGTCGGCGGCGACCGTGTGGCCGTCCGCCCACACGGCGCCGTCCGGCGTGATCCGGTCGAACATCGGGAGCCGCCGCAGCACGCCCCGTTCCCGAGCGCGCTGCATCGCCTCCGTCATGGGCAGACCGGTCACCGACACCACGCTCTGCGGGGGCAGGCCGACGCGCACCCGCTCCGCCACCCGCGCCACCGCCTCCCGGCCGCGCCGCTCGTCGAAGGGACCCTCGAGGAAGACGGGTGGGCGGCGGGTGACCCAGGTGGTCGCCGTGGCCACCTCGGCGATCTCCAGGAGATGTTGCACGGCGGAGGTGCCGCCACCGACCACGATCACCCGTTCACCGGCGAAGTCCTGCGGGCCCCGGTACCAGGCGGTGTGGGTCTGGCGGCCCCGGAAGCTCCGCTGGCCCGGATAGCGGGGCAGGAAGGGCCGCGCCCAGGTCCCGGTGGCGTTGATCAGGGCCCAGGTGTTCCAGACCCCCTCGGAGGTCTCCACCCGCAGCCGGTCACCGTCTCCCTCGCGCACCGCCGTGACCGCGACGGGGCGGTGCACCCGCAGATCGTGGGCGAGCTCGTACTCCTCGAAGTACTCTCCGACCACCTCAGAGGAGGGGCGTTCCGGAGCAGCGCCGCGCAGCGGCATACCGGGGAGATCGTGCACACCGTGCACCCGGCCGAAGGTCAGCGAGGGCCAGCGGTACTGCCAGGCACCCCCTGCCCGCGGCGCGCGGTCCAGGACGACGAAGTCCCGCTCCGGTCGGTAGCCGGCCCGGCGCAGGTGGTAGGCGGCGGACAGGCCGGCCTGCCCGGCACCGACCACGACGACGTCCACGTTCGGCTCGGTGGCATGCTCCATGTCCGGCTCAACCTCTCGGCGGTACGGGATCTTCCCGCCTCCCGGCCCGGCCGGGCGGACCCGCCGGCCGACCGGCCGCGGTCCCGCGGGCGGCGGACCGCCCCCCTGAGCCAGGATGGGGTCATGGCTCATGACTTCACCACCCGTACCGTCGACGTGGCCACCGGCTCCCGCGAGCGGGTGCACGACCTCACCCGGGACTGCCGCGACTTCCTGCGCGAGGCCGCTCGGGGCCGTGACGGGCTGCTCAACGTCTTCGTGCCGCACGCGACCGCCGGCATCGCCCTGATCGAGACCGGTGCCGGCAGCGACGAGGATCTGCTGGCAGCCCTCCAGGACCTGCTGCCGGCCGATGACCGGTGGCGTCACCGGCACGGCAACCCCGGCCACGGCCGGGACCACGTGCTGCCGGCGCTGGTGCCGCCGCACGCCACGCTTCCGGTCGTGGCCGGGGACCTGGCCTTGGGCACCTGGCAGTCGGTCTGCCTGGTCGACACCAACGTCGACAACGCCGAGCGGCAGGTCCGGCTGAGCTTCCTGGGCTGAGCGGAGGCGACGGCGGGGGGCTTCCGGGGAGGAACGGCCTCCGGGGTGCCCCGGACGGTTGCGGTGCCCGCACGGCAGCCGGGCGGGCGCGGCCTCAGTCGAGGCTTTCGGCTTGGCGGCCCAGCGACCGGAGACCGCGCCTCACCAGGAGGCGGTGGGCGCCGGAAGCCACGACCACTCGGCGGTAGAGGGAGCCGAGGAGACCCGGGAACTCCGCGTGGGTGCGTGCGCCGAGCACCGCTCCGCCGGGCCGGTCGGCCAGCGTCAGGACGAGTGCGTACCTTGAGAAGCGGTGCCGGCCCGCCAGCCGTACGAGACGTTCGGGATCGACTTCCACCACCCGGAACCCCGGGAGGGTGGCGCCCGGTTCGAAGGGACTACCGGAGGCCTTCAGCGGCTCGGCGCCCACCACGCGGCCGTACGTCTTGGCGCTGCCCCGGTGGGAACGGGAGGCCCGCAGCACGAGAGCCCTCCACACGGTGGCGACGGGCGCCGAGACCAGTACCCGGTGTTCGTCGACGAACGGCGGAAGGTCGCCCTCCGCGCCGGTCCGTTCCGAAGTGGGCAACCTATCTCCTTTCCGTCCGCCCGTGGGCGGCGAGAGAACGGCGGCGGTGTGACACGGAGGCGGCGGGACGTCTGCGGTGAGCGCCGCTTCCCTGGCCAAGCTTCCCCTATGACGGAGTAGGGGAACAGCGTCAACCGGCCGTGGTTCCGGCTCGGCAGGACGCTTCCGAGACCGTTGTGCCGGTCACCGCGCCCCCTCCTCGGTCCGGGGCGGCAGGGGCAGGATCTGGCGAAGGTGCCGGCGCGGTGGACGCGGACGCCACTCGCGGGGGTAGCCGACGGAGACCTCCTCGAAACGCACGCCGTCGCGCCAGATGACACGCGGGATGTGCAGGTGCCCGTAGACGACCGAGACCGCGCCGAACCGCAGGTGCCAGTCCCGGGTGAGCTCGGTGCCGCACCACTGGGCGAACTCGGGGTAGTACAGGACACGGGTCGGCTCCCGGGTCAGCGGCCAGTGGTTGACCAGGACCGTCCGTGTGCCTTCGGGGAGCGCGGACAGTCGCTGCTCGGTCCGCGCCACCCGGGCTCGGCACCAGGCGTCGGCACTCGGATAGGGGTCGGTGTGCAGCAGGTACTCGTCGGTGCAGACCACTCCGGCCTCGTGGGCCAGGCGCAGCGACTCCTCCTTGGTGGACGCGCCGGGGGCCCGGAAGGAGTAGTCGTAGAGCAGGAAGAGCGGAGCCACGGTCACCGGGCCCCCATCGTCCTCCCAGACCGGGTAGGGGTCCTCGGGGGTGGAGACGCCCAGTGCCCGGCAGAGTTCGACGAGGCGCAGGTACCGCTTCTCCCCGCGCAGGTCCACCGGGTCTTTCGGGGGAGTCCACAGCTCGTGGTTGCCCGGCACCCAGATCACCTTCGCGAACCGCTCACTGAGCAGCTTCAGCGCCCATTCGACCGTCGCGTACTGCTCGGCCACATCACCGGCGACGATCAGCCAGTCCTCGTCGGACGTGGGCCGCAACGACTCGAGGATGGCACGGTTCTCCGGGTAGGCGACGTGCAGGTCGCTGACGGCGAGTAGCTTCCGGTCTGCCACACTTCCCCCACTGCTGGACCAACCTCTGCCTGCTCGATGTTAAGGGCTGGTCCGCCACCGCCCCCGGGCGCCGGACCACGGTGACGGCGCCCCACCTGGCGGCCGGCGCGTGCCCGCGGCCTCATCGGCCGGGTACCGGCCGAGTGCCGGTGGCGGGGAGCGCCGCCGGCACCCGCTCCAGCACTCCGCCCGCGAACACGTCGTACAGCGGCAGCGTCTCCAGGTGCACATAGCCGATGTGGCAGTCGCAGGTGTCGAGGGGGCACGGTCTGGGGGCGAGGGCGGCGCGGTACGAACCGTCGTAGAGGTTGCCCAGTTCGGTGCGGACGAAGTGGCATCGGCGCACGCTGCCACCGCCGTCCACCGAGATGACCGACGCCCCGGTGCGGCACGGGAGCCCGGCCGAGCGGTGGGGGTGGCGGCTGTACGGGAAAAGCGGGTCGAGCTCGGTCCAGGCGTCGGCCTCCTCGTCGTCGTAGGTGTGGCCCTCCGCCGCGTTCACCCACAGGTAGACCTGGTCGGGGAGGGCCTCACGCAACCGCCGGGCGTGCTCCAGGTGTGCGGCCAGCCCGACCACCCCCACGCTGAACCGCACCCCCAGCTCGGTGAGCCGGTGGGTCTTGGCGAGGAAGCGCTGGTACGGGGTCTGGCCGGGATGGTAGGTGCACCACAGGGCCACGGTCGCCAGGTCGGCCTCGGCCAGCCAGTCGGTGCGGCAACTGAGGTTGGTCTGGATGGCGACCCGCCGGATGTGCGGCTGATGGGAGAGCGCCACCAGGGCGCGCCGGTACCAGGGGCGGACCAGTCCCTCACCCCAGGGGGTGAAGAGGACCGAGAGCCGGTCCTCGGTCTGCCGCTCGGCCCAGCCGGTGAACCGTTCCAGCGCCGCCCGGTCGGCCCTCAGTTGGCCGGGGCTGTCGCGCCGCTTGGCGAACGGGCAGTACGGGCAGTCGTAGTCGCAGGAGGCGAGCGGACCGCGGTAGAGGGTCGTCAGGTCCACACCGGTCACCTGGGCTCATAGGCGGCCATGGCGGCCCGGACACCCGGCGAGAACAGCTCGGGGCCGACCGCGTCCGAATGGGCGAGTCCCTCCGGGGACAGCCGGAGCAGCCCCGGCACGGAATCGTCGAGCCAGCCGCGGGCCGCGAAGAGCTCCAGTTCGGTGCGGAAGTCCTCGGAGGGAGCGGTACCGAACCGGCGGCGGTACTCCTCGACCGGCATGCCCGCCGCCTGGAGGAGCGACTGGATCAGATGGCGGCGGCGCGCCTCCTCTCCGTCCACGTACCGCCCGTGCACGGCCCGGTCGAAGTCCCGGGTCGCGGTGTAGGCGTCGATGATGGCGCGGGTCCTGCGGGCGTCGACCGCGTAGTCGAAGGAGTAGTGGAGCGAGGAGGTGTAGGAGCGCGCGCCGCATCCCAGCCCGATCATGCCGTCCGTCTGGCAGGCGTAGTCGTCCGGGCCCTGCGGCGGAGCGTCCGCGCGGCGGAACATCCGCATGGACACCTGCTGGTAGCCGTGCGCCAGGAGGTGGTCGCGCCCCTGGCGGTACAGACGCAGCCGCTGCTCGTCCCAGGAGCTGTCGGCCGATGCGGTGTCGGCGTGCCGCCCCAGTCCGGTCAGCGGTCTGACGTAGAGCGGGTAGAGGTAGACCTCCTCCGGCCGCCAGGTCAGCGCCGCGGCCAGGGAGGTGCGCCAACTGGACTCCGTCTGCCCGTCGATGCCGTAGATGAGGTCGATGTTGAGAACCGGGAAGCCGGCTTCGCGGATGCGCCCCAGTGCGGCCTCCACGTCCGCCCGGCGCTGAGGGCGTACCGCGGCCCGCGCCTCGGCCTCGACGAAGCTCTGCACCCCCAGGCTCAGCCGGGTGGCACCGCGCTCGGCGAGGACCGCCAGACGGTCGGCGGTGGCGGTGGCCGGCGAGGCCTCGACGGAGAGCGGGATCGCCCGGAGGTCGGCCCCCGTCCGACGCTCCGCGATGTCGCAGAGCCGTTCCAACTCCGGGGCCTCGAGGAAGGTGGGGGTTCCACCGCCGAACGCCGCGTTGGCGAACCGCACGGGACCGCGCTCACCCAGCGCCTGCCGCACCGCCCCGGCCTGCCGGTCGAGAGCGTCCAGGTACCGGCCGGTCAGGCCGTCGGGCGCGCCGACCCGGGTGAAGAGGTTGCAGAACCCGCACCGCACCTCGCAGAACGGTATGTGCAGGTAGAGGGAGAGGGATTCCTTGGGCTCGTCGGCCCAGAGGGCACTCAGCGGTGGGCGGTCGGCCAGCGGAAGGTAGGCGGTCTTGTGCGGGTAGGCGTAGACGTAGCTCTGGTACGGGCGCGACACGAGGGACGGGCTTGCGCTCATGCGGAGTGCTCCAGGAAGAAGTCGGCGTAGGGCACCGTCCACACCACCGGATGGCCGATGCGGTGGCCGGTGTGGCCCCCCTCGCCGTACGCCGTGCCGTGGTCGGAGCAGACGATGGTGAAACAGCGGCGACGGGAGCTGACCGCGGCGAAGAGCCGGCCGATGTGGCGGTCGATGTACTCCAGCGCCGCGGCGTGCGTCTCGCGGTTGTCCCCGGCCCGCGGCGACGCGCCGGGCAGATGGAACCAGTTGGGTTGGTGCAGTGCGGCCGCGTTGACGAACAGGAACAGCCGCCGCTCGGCCGGTAGCGCGGCGACCACCTGTTCGGCGCGCTCTACCTGGGCCTCGAAGGAGGTGGGCGAGGCGACACCGAACTCCGGCTCCCAGTGGCTCTCCTGGAACAGGGCCGGCAGTACGGCGCCCAGCGCGCCCTGCTTGTTGAAGAAGCCGACGCCGCCGATGCAGACCGTGCGGTACCCGGCCGCGGCGAACCCGGAGACCAGATCGGGGGTGTCGAAGACATAGCTGCGCGCCGAGGTCGACTCGCTGCCGGCGAACCGGGCGGCGAACAGGCGCGGATGCCGCCCCGGGGCTACGGGGGTCGGCAGGAAGCCGGCGAACATCGCCTGGTGCGAGGCGTAGGTGAAGCTGCCCGGGGCGTGCCGTTCCTCCCACCTCCCGCCGGGGAGGTGCCGCACGAGGTTGGGGAGCCGCCCGGCGGCGGCGAGCTCCTGGGCCACGTCGTAGCGGAGGGTGTCGAGGGTGAGCAGCAGCAGGTCGTCCCGGCCCACCACTTCGTTCATGTCGGGGGCGGTCGGTCTGCCGAGCGGGCTCCCGGACTCCGGGGCGCCGCCCCCCGCGGCTGTGCGGGGCGGCGCCGCCGGTGCCCGGTGCCCGGCTGTGGACTCAGGCGACTGCATGCCGGCCCCCCGGAAGGCGGTACGAACGCGGCCCGCGGCCGACGGGCGTTAGGTGGCCCCGCCGGGCCCGGCACACCGCGGCGACCTGTGCCCGGTAAGTGTCGAGCCCCTCGGCCCCGCTCTCGGGCAGCCCGGTGATCCCTGGCAGCAGGTCGCCGAAGGCGTTGACCTCGCCCACCGCGAACCGCCGCCAGCCGCTGCCGGGGAGTAGGTCGACGCCGACGCAGAGGGTGCCCGGGAAACACGCGGCGGCGCGTTCGCACGACTCGATGGCCTCACGCCAGTGGTCGCCGGCGGCGGCGACGGCCGCCGGCAGGTGGCCCCGCGCGCCACCGAGGTGGAGGTTGGTCAGCGGTGAGCGGCTGGTGCGGACGACGGCGTGGGTGGCGCGACCCGCGACGACCACGACCCGCAGGTCGGCGGTGCGCCCGTGGAGTGAGGCCTTGGGGAACCACCGCTCGATGTGCAGTCCGTCCGGGGCGAGCCGGTCGACGATCCGGGCGATCTCCTCCTCCCGGGTGTACCGGCGCAGCCGCAGCGAGTTGTGGAGGCTGCCGTCCTCGCAGAGCTCGACCGAGGTCGTCGCGCGGATCCGCCCGGGGCCTGCGGTCTCCAGCGCCAGGACGCCGGAGGCCGAGGAGGCGTGCGCCGGCTTGACGAAGACCCGTGGCAGACCGTGGCTCCGCAGCAGCGCCCGGACCTCCGACCAGTCGCGCACCGGCACCCCGCCGCCCGAGGTGGGCGAGGCGGGCACGGGGACACCGGCCCGCCGGAGCAGGGCGTGGCAGTGGTGCTTGTCGAACATCACCGCCAGCTCCGCGGGATCATCGAGCCGGACACCGCCCCGCAGGGAGCGCACCGCGCTGGTGAACCGGTCGTACCAGATCCCGGACCCCTCCACCCGGGTGGAGTCGGCGGCCCCCCGAAGCGCCCGGTCGACTCCGCGGTTCTCACCGGGAGAGTCCAGCCGGACGGTCTCGTCCGGGGCGAACTCGTGACCGCCCTCCCGGAGCACGCGCTGCCAGGCGATGATCCTCGGACCGGGCAACCCGGCCGCGGCGACTGCTTCCCGGAACAGGCGGACGCGGCGGTTCTCGGGGTTGCCGACGACGGCGAAGCGCGGGGGCGCCGGTTCGCGCACCCCGGCGAGCTGCGATGACATGTACCTCTCCCCCCGACTATTCGCCGACCGCGACGAAACGCCAGGAGGGGTCGTCCTCCGTGCCGGCGTCCTCCGGATCGGTGAGCACCTCCACCCCGGCGGGTTCCAGCTCCCGGACGAGGCGGGACCGCACCTCCTCGCTCAGGTAGTTGTGGTGCAGATCGAGCTTCTCCAGGTGGGTCAGCGGCTGCCCGGCGAGGAGCGCCGTTCCGCCCTCGTCGGTCAGTACCCCCATGGAGAGGTCGAGGACCTTCAGACGGGCCACCACCGGTGCCTCGGCCATCGCCACGGCTATCGCGTCCTGGATCTCGCTGTTGTGCAGTGCCAGGTGCTCCACCCGGGGGATCCGCGCGCCGGCCCGGAAGGGCTCCAGATCGGAGACGGACGAGTCGCCGCCGTACTCCGAAGTGCCCAGCCAGAGGTCCAGGCGCCGGAGCGCGGGCAGATCGCTCGCGGCGATGCCCCGCACCGCCCCGGCGGGCATCCCGCCGCTCTCCACGACGAGGGAGCGCAGTCCGTGGTGCCGGACGGCCGGGAACTCCAGGTTCGCCCCGCGGACCCCGAACTCCTCCAACTGCGGGAAGTTGACCAGCAACGGGGTCACGTCCCCCAGGACGATCCAGGAGATCTCGCACTGCTCCGCGGACATGTCGCCCAGGAACACCGAACGCAGCGCCGGGAGGCGGTCCTTCGCCGCCACGATGGCGTCGATCGCCTCCGCGGCCGCGTTCTCGAACGCCTCGGTCCATTCGCCGACGATCAGCGCGCGCACCTGCCGGGTGTCCACCCTGCCGAGGAAGCGTTCGAAGGCCTCTGCCCACTCCTCCTCGTCATCGTAGGAGTCCACGGCGATGCGCCAGGCGACGGCGTCCGCGGCCGGCAGCTCACCGCGGCCGTCCGCCTTCGGGAAGTCGAAGGCCGGCAGGCCGTAGAGCTCTTGGACATGGGCGTTGATGATCACAGTGCCCCCCGTTTCTCCGTGCATGGTGTTTCGGTCTCTGCGACAGGAGGTTCTACCAAGCCGCACTGACAGCTCGTCGTGCCGTCCCGTCCGAGGCGGGCCCGCCGGCCGCCGTGCCGGGCGGCTTCGGCACCTCCCTCGTCCTCCGAGGGCCGTGGCCGCGGAGCCTCGCTCATCCGTCCCCGAGGATCCACTCGTAAGCGGTGTCGGCGTCGAACTCCGACTGGCCTTCGGGGAAGATCAGCCCGGCGGTGGTGAACTCGGCGGTCTGGGGTGTGCCCGGCAGCGACGGGACGGCGATGCAGCGCATGCCCGCGCGGTGCGCCCCGGTGGCCCCCGGTGGGGAGTCCTCCAGCACCACGCACCGCGCCGGCTCCACCGAGAGCCGCCGCGCGGTCTCCAGGAAGACGTCGGGGGCGGGCTTGCCCCGCTCGACCTCCTCGGCGGAGACCGTCACCGGGAAGAGGCTCTCCAGCCCGCCGGCCGACAGGGAGGCCCGGATCGCGTCCTTCGAGGAACCGGAGGCCACGGCGATCGGACAGTCAGCCGCGCCCAGCCGCTGGGCCAGCCTCCGCATCTGCGGGAAGACCCTGGTGGAGCGCGCCGCCAGTGCCAGGTAGAGCTCGTGCTTGCCGGTGAGCAACTCCTCCAGGGAGGCGGGCAACCGGTACTCGCGGCGCAGGGTCTCCAGCGACTCGTGGGTGGCGATGCCGATGAAGCGGGCGTACTGCTCCCAGCTGAAGTCGGTCACCCCGTAGCGGGCGAGCAGCCGCCGACTGGCCTGGTAGTAGTTGGGTTCGCTGTCGATGAGCGTCCCGTCGAGATCGAAGATCACGGCGCGGTTCCGAGGGCTCGACATGGGGCCAGCATGCCAGGCGACCGAGGCACCGGGCGCCACCGGCCCGTGGTCGCTGGCTGCTGGGGGAGCGTCGGTCAGAAGACCGCGGTCACCGCGCCGACGGGCTCCCCACCGCCGAGCAGCGGCTGGTCGGCGAGGTCGGCGAGCACCGGGGCGTCCACCCCCATTCCGCGGAGCGCCCGTGCCAGGACGGGGCCGACCGCGCGGCCGGCGCCGTCGTCCACCTTGAAGGCCAGCGCCTGCCCGTCAGGGAGGGCCACCGCCTGCACGGCCTCCGCGCCCACTTTGGCGAGGACGCCGGGCACCCCGCGCATCAGCCAGGTGTCGAGGCGCCGGGTGCCGGCCACGTACTCGGGGTGGGCACGCATGGCGCCGGCCACCCGGCCTTCCGGGGAGTCCGGATCGGCGAGGACGAACGCTCGGAAGGCGCGGGCCAGAGCCGTCAAGGAGAGGGCCATGACCGGTGCCCCGCAGCCGTCCACCCCGACGGGGCCGACCTCCTCCTCGGCGATCTGCTCGACCGTCCGCCGGACCAACTGCTGCAGTGGGTGGTCGGGAGAGCGGTAACTCCTCAGCGGCCAGTCGTTGACGGTGCAGGCGATCAGCATGGCGGCGTGTTTGCCGGAGCAGTTCATGACGACGGGATCGCGCTGACCACCCTCCAGCAGGTGTGCCTCCGCCTGCTCCGGGTCGACCGGAAGGGCCGGTGGTGTCCGCAGGTCCGCGACGCCCAGGCCGTTCTCCCGGAGCATCCGGCGTACCAGATCGGTGTGGAACCTCTCACCGGAGTGGCTGGCGGCGGCCAGGGCCAGTTGCTCACCGGCGAGCGGAGCGCCGGCGCGCAGAACGGCGGCGGCCTGCATGGGCTTGTTGCTCGACCTGGGGAACACGGGGGAGACCACGTCCCCCAGCGCCGTGCGTACCGTCCCGTCCGCGGCGAGCACCACCAGGGAGCCGCGGTGGCACCCCTCGACGAAACCGGAGCGGACCACCTCGGCCAGCACCGGCGGGGTGATCGGACTCTGCGGCGTGACCATCGGACCCTCTTCTCGCACGTGGCCACAGCTCTGGCGCACGTGACCGGGATGGTTCCCGGCTGAGCCTGCCCAGCCCGGGACGGCGGTATTCAGCCTTCAGGGGGGACGGGTCACGGCCCTGGCCCCGGTGGGCCGGTGCCGGAGCGGGCGGCGCTGGTAGCCGGGACCGGCGGCGGATCACCGCCCCCCGGCCAGCCTGGCCTCCTGGCGGCGGTCGGCCTCCAGGAGGCTGTCCAACAGGCCGGGGAAGAGGGCGTCGAGGTCCTCGCGGCGCAGTCGGTTCATCTTCGCGGTGCCCCGGTAGAACTGGGCGATGACGCCGTTCTCCCGGAGCACCCGGAAGTGGTGGGTGACCGTGGACTTGCTGATCGGGAGCTGGAAGACCGAGCAGGACAGCTCCTCCCGGCTTGCCGAGAGCTCGCGGACCACACGCAGCCGCATCGGGTCGGAGAGGGCGTGCAGCACGTTCTCCAGCCGGAGCTGATCGCGAGTCGGGTGCTCCAGGATGCGGCTTGGCGTCAGCGTGGTCACGGCGGCTCCTCGTCGTCTTCTGGAGCCATTGTACGAGAACTGCCGTAGTTTGACAGTCGTCGTACTACGACGTCTATCGTGGGGCCCAAACCCCCACAGTCCAAACGGAGTCCGCCGTGAGCGCACTGTTCGAGCCTCTGACCCTGCGATCGCTGACCATCCCCAACCGCGTCTGGATGGCGCCGATGTGCCAGTACTCGGCCGATGATCGGGGCCCCGGTCTCGGCACCGCCAACGACTGGCACTTCTCCCATCTCGCCGCCCGAGCCGTCGGAGGCACCGGCCTGATCCTCACCGAGGCCACGGCGGTCAGCCCCGAAGGCCGGATCAGCCCGGGCGATCTGGGCATCTGGAACGACGGACAGGCCGAGGCGTTCGGCCGGATCACCGGATTCCTCAAGGAACACGGAAGCGTCCCCGGCATCCAGTTGGCACACGCGGGCCGCAAGGCCTCCACCGACCGCACCTGGCGCGGCGGCCACCCCCTGCGGCCGGAGGATGGAGGGTGGCAGCCACTCGGCCCCAGCCCGCTCGCGTTCTCCGAGACCCACCCGGTGCCGGCGGAGCTGACCCAGCAGCAGATAGCCGAGACCGTCGCCGCCTTCGCGGACGCGGCGCGACGAGCCCTGGCCGCCGGATTCCAGGTGGCCGAGGTGCACGGCGCGCACGGGTACCTGATCGGTGAGTTCCTCTCGCCGCACAGCAACCGGCGGACCGACCACTACGGCGGCTCCTACGAGAACCGCACCCGCTTCGCCATCGAGGTCGTCGACGCGGTCCGCGCCGTCTGGCCGGAGGAACTGCCGGTGTTCTTCCGGATCTCGGCGACCGACTGGCTGGACGAGAACCCGGAGGAGGAGCGGACCGGGTGGACGGTGGACGACACCGTTCGATTCGCCGGGGACCTCGGGGAACACGGCGTGGACCTGCTGGACGTCTCCTCGGGCGGAAACGCGCCACGGGTCCGGATTCCGACCGGCCCCGGCTACCAGGTGCCGTTCGCGGAACGGGTCCGGAGTGAGACCTCGCTCCCGGTCGGCGCCGTCGGTGAGATCACCGAAGCCCGGCAGGCCGAGAAGATCGTCGCGGACGGCCAGGCGGACGCCGTGCTCCTCGGCCGGGAACTGCTCCGCAACCCCTACTTCGCCTGGCAGGCGGCGCGCGAGCTGGGGGCCGAGGCGGCGGTCCCGGACCCGTACCACCGCGCCTACTGACATGCACCGCCCGGTCGCGGAGCGCCCATGGCAGCGGCCACCGACGCTCCGCGACGGCCGTCTTCCGAGCCCAGTACCGGAAGCCGGCGCGGACGCCGACCCGTTCGACGCCCCCGCTCCGTCGCCGGGACGGGGGCGTCTCCGGGAGGCGCTAGAGTGACCGACCGTGGCAGCACGACCGTTGAACGAAATCGTCGAGCCGGGCTGGGCGAAGGCCCTGGAGCCGGTGGCCGAACGCATCGCCGCCATGGGGGACTTCCTGCGCGCGGAGATCGCCTGCGGACGCACCTACCTGCCGGCGGGGCCGAACGTGCTGAGAGCTTTCCAGCAGCCGTTCGACGACGTGCGGGTGCTGATAGTGGGCCAGGACCCCTACCCGACCCCCGGGCACGCCATCGGCCTCAGCTTCGCGGTGGCGCCGGAGGTGCGACCGCTGCCCGGCAGCCTGGAGAACATCTACCGGGAACTGCACACGGACCTCGGGGCCCCCAGGCCGTCCAACGGCGACCTGACCCCCTGGACCCGGCAGGGGGTGCTGCTGCTCAACCGAGCGCTCACCACCGCCCCCCGCAGGCCGGCGGCGCACCGGGGCAAGGGTTGGGAGACCGTCACCGACCAGGCCATCCGCGCGTTGGCGGAGCGCGGCGGGCCACTCGTGGCCATCCTCTGGGGCCGCGACGCGCGCAACCTGCGTCCGCTGCTCGGCGAGGTGCCCGCCATCGAGTCGGCCCACCCCTCCCCGATGTCGGCCGACCGCGGGTTCTTCGGGTCACGTCCCTTCAGCCGTGCCAACGAACTGCTCGTCCGCCAGGGCGCGGAGCCCGTCGACTGGCGGCTGCCATGAGGCCCTCAACCGAGGCAGAACGGTGGTGAGCGGCGGAGCCCACGCGCTGCGGTGCGGAAGGGCCGTCTCGTGAAGGCGTCGGAACGGAGCGCGGCCGACTGGGTCCTGGGGGTCGACTCCGGTGGCTCCGGACTCCGGATCACCCTCGCTCCGGCAGCCGCCGAGGCCGCGCCACCCCGTGGCGCCATCACCCGCGTCATCACCCGCCGCCCCGTGCGCACCGGCCCCTCCGGCATCGACGCCGCGCACCTCCTGGACAGCCTGCTGCCGGCCGCCAGGGAACTGCTCGCCGAAGTGGGGGTCGAGGCGCCGGCCGCGGTGGCGATCGGCGCGGCGGGCATGGCGACGCTCGGCGAGGAACTCCGCTCCGTGCTCCCGGACGCCCTGGCGGAACATCTCGCCGCGCCCCGGCTGGCGCTCGCCGCCGACGCGGTGACCGCCTACGCCGGAGCCCTCGGCCAGCGGGCCGGAGCCGTGGTCGCCGCCGGTACCGGACTGATCGCGCTGGGCGTCGCCCCGCGGCCCGACGGCCATTCCGCCGCTGGCGCGGCCCCCGACACCCGCGGCGGCTGGCTCCGGGCCGACGGCTGGGGGCATCTGCTCGGCGACTGCGGCGGCGGTGCCTGGATCGGCCGCGCGGGTCTGGAGGCCGCTCTCCGGGCGCACGACGGCCGCGCCGGCGGATCGGCCGTGCTCCTGGCCGCACTGGAGTCCCGCTTCGGTCGCCCCGAGGACCTGCCGGCTCTGCTCTACCCCCGCGGCGACCGGCCGGCCGTGCTGGCCTCCTTCGCCCCCGAGGTCGGTCACTGCGCCGCCCATGACCCGGTGGCCGCCGGCATCCTGCGGAGCGCGGCCGGTCATATCGCGGAGGCCGCCGCCGCGGTGTGCCCTGCCTCCGAGGGCTGCCCGGTGGCGCTGACCGGTGGTCTGTTCAAGATGGGCGAACCGTTGTTGGGGCCGCTCCGGCGGGAACTCGCGGCCCGGCTTCCGGGGGCCCGCCCGGCGCTCGCGGCCGGGGACCCGCTCGACGGGGCCCTGCGGATCGCCGGCGCTCTCGCCCGGGACGAACTGCGGCTGCCGGTGGACGGCCGAATGCTGCAACTGCCCTGAGGGGCCGGTCGATGAGCCCGGTGGCCCCGCGACGACGGCCACGGTGTCCCGTCGCGTTGTGGTGGCACCCGGACGTCCTCCGAGCGTCCGGGGTGCACCGCCGCTGGCGCGCCATGAGGAACCGGGAGTGAGGGGACAGCCCTGGCGTGTCCGGGTGGAGTCCGGCGAGCAACAGGAAAACGGGACGGATGGCGCACACCGGCCCCCTACCCGGACGGTGGATGGCGAGGACGCGTTAACATGCGGCGCCATGAGCACCCCCACTGAGCCCGCGTCCGGCCTGCCTGTACGAATGCCGCGCCCCCGCAAGTCCGGCCGCCACCGGAAACCCGAGCCACTGGCTGCTCCCGAGGGTGCGCCCGCGCTCGTTCTCGCCGTCCCCGGCGAGCCGAGCGCGGCCACGCGCAGCCTGGCGGAAGAAGTCACCAGCATCGCCCGTTCCGAACTGCCCGGGCTCAACGCCGTGGTCGGCTACATAGAGGGAGACGACACCGAGTTTCCCAGCCTGACCGCCGTACTGACCCAGATCGCCGCCGAGCGTGCGGAGCGTGCCGCCCTGGCCGCCATGCTCCCGAACGCGGACGAGAGTTCCGACGGTGCGCCGGAGGGCGATGCGACGGCGCAGCGGGAGGGGCGGCCGGCGGGTCCGGGTCCCGAGGGGCCGGCCGCCGTCGTGGTGCCGCTGCTCGCCGGCCCGGAGAGCGCCCTGATGCGGCGGATACGACAGGCCGTCATGGACAGCAGGGTCTCAGCCGAGTTGACCGACGTGCTCGGTCCGCATCCGCTGCTCGCGGAGGCGGTCCACGTCCGGCTCTCGGAGGCCGGTCTCGCCCGCGCCGACCGGGCGCGGCTCTTCACCGTGGCCACCGCGGCGGACGGCATCGTCCTCGCCACCGTCGGCGGGGAGGAGGCCGTCCAGGCGGCCGGTATCACCGGGATGCTGCTCGCGGCCAGGTTGGCCGTGCCGGTGCTGGCCGCGGCCCTGGACATGGACGGTTCGATCCAGCAGGCCGCGGACCAGCTGCGGGGCTCCGGCTCCACGCAGTTGGCGCTGGCCCCCTACCTGATCGGCCCGGAGATAGCCGAGGGACTCCTCAAGGAGGCCGCCGCCGGGGTGGAGTGCGCCTCCTCCGAAGCGCTGGGGGCCTACCCGGCGATCGGCCGGCTCGCGCTGTCCCAGTACATGACGGCGGTCGGTATCGCGCCCCCGCAACAGGACGCCCAGGGGGCGTTCGCCCGCTGAAGCTGCGCCGGCCGGTGCCGGGGCGAAGGGGCAGGGCGGATCGGTGGGGCGTCCGGCCGATACCGGGCCGCTGGCATAGGCGTCAGACGAAGAGCACGCAGGAGGCCGCGGGGGCCGGCATGGAGCCTGTCCTCCGCGGCACGCCCGTCGCCGGGTCGAAGTCGAACCAGGCGACGTCGCCAGAGCGTTGGTTGGCCGCGTAGAGCCGGTCGTTCCGGGGGCCGAGCGTCAGGTGGCGCGGCCCTTGGCCGCCGCATCCCACCGCCGTCACCAGACGGGGCAGCCCGTCCGGCGTCTCCAGTGTCAGCAGCGCGATGACATCCGTGCCACGGACCGCCACCCACAGGAAGCGTCCGTCGGGGGAGACCACCACTTCTGAGGGAAAGGCCGCCTCGGGCGGTGTCCCCTCCGGGAGGACCGCGGTGTCCGCCAGGGACTCCAGCTCCGCGTTGGCCGGGTCCCAGCGGCAGGTCGTGACCGTGGGCTGCAACTCGTTGATGACGAAAAGACGTTCGCCGTCCGGGTGGAAGGCCAGGTGGCGCGGTCCGCTCCCGGGGGCCATCCGGATCTCCCGCCGGATACGGAGTGCACCTTCCGGCTCGAGCGTGCAGACCCGCACCGAGTCGGTTCCGAGGTCGACGCTTAGCAGCAGCTCCCCGCTCGGGTCCGGCCAGACCCCGTGGGCGTGCGGCCCCCGCTGCCGCTCGCGGTTCGGGCCGTCGCCGTGGTGGCGCAGCACGTGGCGGGCGTGGCCGAGTCCCCCGTCAGGCTCGACGGGCAGCAGTGTGACGCTTCCGGAACCGTAGTTGGCCGTCACCACGTGCTCCTGGAAGAGCGTGAGGTGGGTGGGTGCGTCGGCCTGCACCGGCACCATGGCGGACACCAGGGCCGGGGGTGCCGTCCCGTCCCCCAGCAGCAGCCCTCCGGCGGCCCCCTCCCTGGTCTCGCTGACGGCGTAGAGACGGTCGCCGCTCGGCGAGGCGGTGAGGAACGAGGGGTTGGACACCGTGTCGGTGGAGTGGAGCGCCGTGAGCGCACCGGAGTCCGGATCGAGTGAGGCGGTGGTGATGCCGGCCCCGCCTTCGGAGGTGTACGAACCGATGTACGCCCGCACCGTGCCGCCTTCCGTCTCCGGTTCTTCGGGGCTCCCGCCGACCGGAACGGCCTTCCGGCGGCGCGACGCGGTGACCGTAGCACCCGGAGAGAGCGGTGCCCGCCAGGACATCCCGGGCGCGACGCATCCCGCGACACGGAGCCTGAGGCGGTTCCGCTTCGCTCGGCTCCGGGCGGCCGGCCGCCCGGAGCCGGATGGCGGCAGCCGCGGCCCCCGACCGCCGGAGCCGTCGTCGGCGGCGGTAGCGTCAAGGAGCACTGCCGAGTCGAGGGCCGGGGAGTGGCGTGAAGGACCGGGTCCCCGCCGAACTGCTGGAGATCGCTGAAGCCCTTCTAGCGGGCGCCTCCCGCGCTCCGGCGCGTCTGGCGGCCCACCGCAACATCCACCACGTCGTGTTGGTTCCGGATGTCGCCGCCGTCCGGATCAGCCGTCGACCGTCGGGTACGGAGGCCCTGCCGCGCCGAGTGGAGTCGCTGCGCGCCGTCGCCGCCTGCGGACCGCCGTTCCAGGTGCCCGAGCCGCTGACGCCGATCACCGTCTTCGGTGGTCGGGCGGCCGTCGCCGTCTCCTGGCTCGACGGCTCGGGACTGCCCGAGGGGCAGGGGGACCCGGCGAGGATGGGCGAACTCCTCGCGGCCCTGCGGGAACTGCCCCTCACCCCGGGGCTGAGAGCCGCTCCGCCCCCACCGGACGCGGGCCGGCAGGGCGGCGCGGCCGTCGACGCCGAGACCTGCCGGCGGGCCCCTGAGGAACGTCGACAACTTCGTGGAGCACATCGTCGCGTGGCTGGAGCGGAAGGCGGAGACCGGGGTCCGGTGAACGGACGCGGCGAGGTCGTACTGGGAACGGCGGGGCGGAACCCCGCCGGGCAGGTGCCGTCAGTCCGTCCACTTCGGTGCCTCGACCGGCGGAACCCCCGCCATCGGGGTTCCGCGCTCCCACTCCAGCCCGTATCGCTGGAAAAGCTCGGCCCGAAGCCTCGGCAGGGGCATCGGTGCGCCCGGCAGCAGCGCGGCGAACACCGCGCCCATCAGCAGGGCCCGGAGCAGCAGGTAGTCCTCTTCCGGCGCCGTCGAGCCCCGGCGGGTGATGGTCTCCCGCAGCAGCGCCGCCAGGCGCTGCTGCTCCGGGCACGTCACGAAGCCCTGGGCCGCGAAGATCCCGGCCATGTGGGTGCGCATCAGGGTCGGGTGGTCGAGTGTGAGACCGAGCACGGCGTCGATCGCACGCGCCAGGAGTTCCTTGCCGTCTTCGGTGCGGGGCTCCTGTTCCAGGGCGGCCTGCAGGGTGCGGTGCATCAGGCGGTGCACCGCGGACTGGAGCAACTGCCGTTTGCCGGGGAAGTAGTAGGACACCAGTCCGCGGGCGGTGCCGGCCCGGTCAGCGATGTCGGCGAGTTTCGTCGCGTCGTAGCCCTGCTCGCCGACGACCTCCACCGTCGCCTGCAGCAGACGTTCTCGGGAACGCCGGCGCAACTCTTCATTGACCGATGGGCTTCGCGGGGACATCCTGTACTCCTGCGTTGACTGGCTCCCAGCCAATATACTCAGCAAGGCTTCGGGTGTCGGCATCCTGCGATGCTGGCTTCCGAGGAGTGCCACCGTTTTCGGGCGACGCGGGGGATCGCCCGAAAACGGTGGTCGCGATCATGACAATACGCAGCCGGAACGTTCCCTGGGCTCGTGTGGAAGCGTTTGCTGCCGGAGGCGCGGTGCCGCGCGGTGCCGAGATCTGGCGGGACCTTCTAGGCGGCCTTGTCCACGCCCTGCTCGAGCGCCCGGCGCCAGGCAGCCCGGAGACGGTCCAGCTCGGCCAGATCCTCCGACGACCAGGACCGGCGGCCGGCTACGAACGCGCGGATGGCGTCGTTGGCGGCGGCAGCGGCAGAGCGCGCCTGGCGGCGCTGCGGGCGGTCAGAAGTGAAGGACATGTGAACAAGCTTAAGGGGTGGCACTGACAACAACCGGCGAATAAACGTTCTTTGATGGTGACGTTCGCCTCAGCCGACGAGGTCCAGCATCGGTAGCAGCGCGGCCGGCCGCGCCTCGGGCGGTTCTTTGCGCACCAGCCGGACGGTGCAGCCGACGGTGACCGCGGCGCCGTCGTTCGCCTGGCTGTCCCCGACCATGAGGACCCGTTCCGGGGCCAGCCCGAGGGTGGCGCAGGCCAGCCGGAAGAGTTCCGGCTCCGGTTTCTGTACCCCGTGCTCGTAGGACAGCGTGTAGGCCTCCACCAGGCCGTCCAGGCCGTGGGCGCGGAAGACCGGCCGCAGATCCCAGCCGACGTTGCTGACCACCCCGACCGGGAGGCCCCGCTCCGAGAGCGCCCGGAGCACCGGCTGTGTGTCCGGGTAGGGCAGCCAGGCCTCCGGCTCGCTGTGCCGCTCGTAGAGGGCCTCGTACACCCGCGGCCAGGGCAGCGCCGCCTCCCTGGCCAGGCCGATGTAGGTGGCGCGGTGCTCCTCCGCCCGGCGGTCCCGGTTCGCCCAGCCGTCCCGGAGGTGCGGCGGCACCCGGCGGGGTTCGGCGCCGCCGGGCTGGGCGCCGGCGTCCTCGAGCGCCGCCGTCCAGCGGGCGGTCTCCTCGTCGGAGAGGGCGACCCCCTCGCGCTCCAGAGCCGTGCGGAGCCAGCGCTCGGCGGGCTCGATGTGGAAGAGCGTCCCGGAGAAGTCGAACAGCACACCTTCGATGGTCACGGTGCGATTCTTGTGGACTCCGCCGGTACGGCAAGGAGGCTGACGGCCGTGTCCGCGGCCGGATCGCCTCGGTGGCGTCGGCCGGGACCGACGTCATCGCTGATCGCCGGGCGGCTCCCGCCTCCTCGGGCGGCAGGCCCCGGGGACCAGGACGGGGCTTAGGGGACAACCCTTAGCCCAGGGCGCTGATCCCGGGGACGAAGGTGAGCAGCAGCGGCACGACGGGTACCAGCGCTGCCACGGCTGTCAGACGGAGCCGGTGGGCCGTCGTCAGCCGGGGTTCGGGGGACAGCAGCCGGTACACCCGCTGTGCCACCTGCGCCATCGGACCCGGACGCGGGTCGAAGGTGCCGCGGCCCTCGTTGAGCTCCACCAGGGCCAGGGCGATCGTCAGCCGGCCGCAGCGGCGGGATGCCGCGTCGTCGGCCGCCAACTCCACCAGCCGGGCCACTTCGTCCCGGAAGGAGGTGAAGACCGGAACCCTGGGGAAGCCCGAGGCGAGCGCCGAGGAGCAGTGCAGCAGCCAGTCATGGTGGGCTCGGGCGTGTCCCTGCTCGTGCGCGAGCACGGCGTCCAGTCGGCGGGCGTCCAGGCGCCGCAGCGCGGCGGTGGTGATCACCAGTTGCGGAGCGGGGCCGGGCAGCCACCAGGCGTCTGGTCGCTCGCCCTCAAGGACGACCACCCGCTCTCCGGCCCCCGAGCCGCTCGCCTCGCCCGGAAGCCGGGGCGCGCGCTCCCGCAGCTCGGCTCGCCGTTTCCGGCGCTGGAGGTGCGCGTTACGCACCTCGCGGGCGAGCATGACCGCGGTCCACAGGCCGCCCGCGGCCAGCACCGTGGCGACGGTCTCGGTCCACGGTCCGTAGGCGTGGAAGGCGTAGGCCTCGATCACGCCGCTCGGCGCGGGCGCGAAGACCCGGCCCCGAACCGCTTCCCAGGCCGCCGCGGCGCTGAGCGCCATGGCGGAGACGCAGCACAGCAGGACGGCGGCCACCAGGCACTGCCAGACCCACAGCGCCAGCACGGGTTCGCGATCGGGCCACTCGGCACGCCTGACCAGACGCGGGGCGAGGAGTGCGGTGGTCCCGCCCAGGAGCAGTAGCGCGACAGGGAGGGGCATGAGAGCAGCCTACGAGTCCGAGGCCGGGGAGGGGGCGGGCCTCGAGGTTAAGTGACGCAGACCACCGGGTCGGAAGGCGGTGGGGGAGCGGGCGGGAGCCTCATGACGGCAGCAGCATCGCGAACATCGCCATGTCCATCGCCCCTCGGCAGGCCGTCGTCAGCTCGGGCCGCCCCACCCAGCCCGCCGCCGCGCCCCCGGTCCCGCTCGCGGGTATCAGCCGGGCCCCCGATCGCAGCGCCGCCAGGGCGAAGTACAGCAGGAGCACGGCCGGCAGCACCGAGCCGACCGCCGTGTGCCCGGTCCCGTCGGGAAGGCCATGGCCGTGGTGCCCCGGGGCGCCGCCCGCCATGGCCAAAGCCATGTGGACCATGGCCACCGCCCCCACCGCGTGGTGGGCGTGATGGGGTCGGTCGGATCGGAGGAGGGAGACCTCCCGGACCGCCGAGCCGGCGAAGACCACGGCGAGGACGAGCGGTAGCCAGTCGGCCCCGGCGACCGCGCCGATCGGTACCGCCATCGCCGCCATGGCGAGCGCCATCACAGCCTCGCTGCCCGCGCCCCGGCGTACGGCGGGTGCCCCGGCGCGGGCCCGCAGCAGGCAGTAGCCGCCGCTCAGCACACACACCGCGGCGAGCAGCCAACCGACGAGCGGTGGTCCGTGCACCCGTCCTCCCGGTCCGGTCCCTGGTTCGCCGGAAGGCTTCCCGGTGGGCGATGGGCACAGGGGAGCGCACGAGCGCAGTGAGGGGGAGCGCGCGCCCGGGGCGGGGCCGGACGGAGCGGTGCGGGGATGAGGCGTTAGGGTCCGTCCCTGTGCCGGCCGTCCCTCGGCCCGCGGGAGAGGAGTCGCAGATGGGCAGCGTTGTGGACCCCGCCGGGCGGATCACCTTCCGGGACGCCGCCGAGAGCGACGTCCCGGAGCTGGTGGCGCTGATCGAGTCGGCATACCGCGGTGAGGCGAGCCGGGCCGGCTGGACCACCGAGGCGGATCTGCTGGCGGGCCAGCGGGTGGACGCCGAGGCCGTGCGGGACGTGCTGCGGGCCGAGGGCAGCCGGATACTGGTGGCCGAGCAGGGCGGTGCCATCGTCGCCTGCTGTCAGCTGGAACGGCGAGGCGCCCACGCCTACTTCGGGATGTTCGCGGTCCGTCCCCGGCTCCAGGGAGCGGGGCTCGGGAAGTCGGTCCTCGCGGAGGCGGAGCGGACCGCCCGTGCGGACTGGGGGGCCCGCGAACTGCACATGACGGTCATCTCGGCTCGGGAGGACCTCATCGCGTGGTACGTCCGGCGCGGCTATTCCCGCACCGGCCGGATGAGCCCCTTCCCCTACGGTGACGAGCGCTTCGGACTCCCCCTCCGGGACGACCTCCGCTTCGAGCTGCTGGTGAAGCCCCTGGCGGGGGTGCCGGACGCGGCCGGGGCGCCCTGAGGGAGCCGATGTCCCGCCCGGCGCGCGCCCGGGCGGCGCTCAGGCGGTGAAGCGGCCGGTCCGTTTGATCTCCGGGAAGTCGGTGGTGGCCCCGTCCAGCTCCAGCGCGCGCACGAGCCGCAGGTGCTCCTGGGTGTTGACCACCCAGCCGATGATCCGCAGCTGCGCGGCGCGGGCGTACTCCACGACCTCGAGGGTCAGTCGGCGGATGTTCAGCACGAGGGTGCCGGCTCCGACGGCCTGGGCGCGGTCGACCACGTCCTTGCCGTAACGGCTGGCCACCAGTGCGGTGCGGACCTGCGGCAGCAGTCGTCCCATCTCGGCCAGGGCCTCGTCGTGGAAGGAGAGCACCTCCACCCGCCCGGCCAGGTCCCGTTGCTCGATGACGGTGGCCAGCGCCCGGGCCGCCGCCACGTCCTTGATCTCCGCCTGCAGCGGGGACCGCACGGCGTCGAGGACCTCTTCGAAGACCGGGACGCGTTCGCCGAGGCCTGCGTCCAGCTCTCGCAGCTCGGCGAGTGTGAAGTCGGCGATGGGGCCCTTCCCGTCCGTCGTGCGGTTCACGTCCGCGTCGTGCATCACCACCAGCGCACCGTCCTTGCTCAGGTGCAGGTCGAGCTCGATGACGTCCAGCCCCTCGCGTTCGGCGCGGACGAACGAGCGCAGGGTGTTCTCCGGCTCCACGCCCATGACGCCGCGGTGTCCGATGGTGAGGAAGGTCAAGGCTGTCTCCAATCCCGAGGGCCGCTGAACGCCCCGCAGCCTAATGGGATCCGCCCCGCTCGTCCGCAGTTGTGACGCCTTGATCTCTCCTCTCACCCGTGCGGGGCGGACCGCGCGGTGTGCTGACGCGAACCGCCGTGCGGCAGGTGGCGCCGGGGAGGTGGATGGTGCCGCGGGGCGGAACCAGGGGGGAAAGTGGGGGCAGATCGGGATTAACGGGGCACTCGAGAGAGAGGAGCTTGAGGAAACGGTCGAAAGACAGGCTGAGGCAGAAAGAAGAGCGGCCAATGAGGGCTGGAGCAGGAAGTTTTGCGGTTGCCCGCCTTGAGGTGGGGAAGGAGTCCGGCTACGGTGGGTACCGAAGAAGTTTCTTTGGTGGAGGGTGTGAGATGACGGAAATTCTTGCGCAGGAATCGGTGACTACCGATGGTTTCCCTGTGGAGCGTGTGGTTGAACATCCGTCCTGGCCTCTGCTCAGAGAAGCGGTGGAGGAGATAAGGCCCTGGCAGTCCAAGGACGGGTCGATCGACTTCGACGCCGAGGGGGCGCCCGCCCCCGCCGTCGCGGCCGACGCCGTGGAGCGGGTCGTCTCCGCCATCGAGGACCTCGCTCCGCTGCTGCCGCATGACGCGGCGTACCACCGTGCCGTCGTCAGTGACCTGCGCCGCTGGGCCGACGGCGGCTTCGGCGTCCCGGACTTCCTGGACTCGCTGCTCGCCTTCCAGCCGGCCGCCGAGCGGGTGGACGGCCGCCAGCACCTGGTGGTCTTCCCCATGTACACCCAGAACGGCAACCCGGACCGGAACCTCGAAGCCGTGGTCCTGCGGATGGTCTGGCCCGACTGGCTGGCCGAGCTGGAGCGCACCCGGTACGACAACCCGCTCTTCCTGGGTATCACCTTCGAGGGCTTCACCTCCGGCTACGACACCAACTCCGCAGTGCTCTTCCCGGAGACCATCGCCGTCCGGGAGGTGCCCGAGCGCTTCTCCTGGGGCGGGATCTTCTGTGACCGGGAGGCCGCCCGATTCCGGGTGGTCAGCGAGGCGGCCGTGGAGACGCTCGGTATCGACCTGCCCGCGGACATCCGGAGCATGCTCGACGACCAGCGCCGCTGCGAGGAGGCTTTCGTCCTCTGGGACATGATCCACGACCGCACCCACAGCCACGGCGACCTGCCCTTCGACCCGTTCATGATCAAGCAGCGGCAGCCGTTCTGGATGTACGGCCTGGAGGAGCTCCGCTGCGACCTCACCGCGTTCCGGGAGGCCGTGCGGCTGGAGGCCGAGGGGCTCCCGCAGGCCCGCGACGTGCAGTACGCGGTCATCTTCGACCGGATGTTCCGTTTCCCCGTCACCGGGGACCGGGTGAAGAACTACGACGGTCTCGGTGGGCAACTCCTCTTCGCATATCTCCACAAACACGACGTCGTGCGCTGGACGGACAACACCCTCCACATCGACTGGGAGCGGGCGCCGCGGATCACCAACCAGCTCTGCGGCGAGATCGAGAAGCTCTACCGCGACGGCATCGACCGCCCCAAGCTGGTGCACTGGTTCGCGGGCTACGACCTCGTCTCGACCTACCTGGCTCCGCACCCGGGATCCAAGTGGAAGAAGGGACCGGATGCCCTCGACGTCTCACAGCCGCCGCGCAAGCTCGTCGACGACGTGCTGCCGGACGAGTTCCCGCTCAGCATGTTCTACGAGGCGCTTGCCAAGAAGCTGCGGAACGTGATCGCCTCCACGCAGGGGATCACCGCCGAGAACGCGGAGCGGACCGTGGCGGTGTGAGCGAGCCGATCAAGGAGGCGACGATCATGAACAGTCCGGCACGGACCGCTGAGGGGAGTCCGCTGGAAGGGGCCGTCATCGCTGTGGCGGGGGCGGCCGGCCCGGCCGGCCGGGCGACCGTACTGCGTCTTGCGGAGGCCGGAGCCACCGTCATAGCGGCCGACAACGACGTGGCGGCGCTCGCCTCGGCGGTCGACACGGCGCGCTACGCCCACGGTGGGGCCACCGTGACCGGCGAGACCGTGGACCTTCTGGATCTGGAGGCGACGCGCGCCTGGGCCTCGCGCACCGAGCAGGAGTTCGGCCGGATCGACGGCATGGTGCACCTGGTCGGCGGCTGGCGCGGGGCGAAGAGTTTCGCGGAGGCGCCGCTCACCCACTGGAACACCCTGCACGACCTGCTGATCCGCACCGTGCAGCACACCTCGCTGGCCTTCCAGGAGGCGCTCCAGCGCAGCCGGAACGGCCGCTACGTGCTGATCAGCGCCGCCGGGGTCAGCAAGCCGACCGCGGGCAACGCCGCCTACGCCGCGTCCAAGGCCGCCGCGGAGGCCTGGACGATGGCCCTGGCGGACGCCTTCCGCAAGGAGGGCGGCGAGGACGGTCCGGCGGCTGCCGCAGTGGTCCTCGTGGTCAAGGCGCTGGTGCATGATGCGATGCGTGCGGAGCGACCGAACGCGAAGTTCGCCGGATTCACCGACGTCAAGGACTTGGCCGAGGCCATCGTCGGCGTGTGGGACCGGCCCGCCGAGGAAGTGAACGGAACCCGACTGTGGCTGACCCCGCAACCCTGACGACCGACGCCGTACGCCACCACGACCCGGAGGCACGCGGTTTCGCCAGCGACAACTACGCCGGAGTGCACCCGGAGATCCTGGCGGCCCTGGCCCTCGCCAACGGTGGCCATCAGGTCTCCTATGGCGGGGACGAGTACACCTCCCACCTCCAGGAGGTCTTCCAGGCGCACTTCGGCCCCCGAGCGGAGGCATTCCCGGTCTTCAACGGAACCGGGGCGAACGTCGTGGCGCTCCAGGCGCTCACCGAGCGCTGGGGGGCCGTGATCACCGCCGACAGCGCTCACATCAACGTCGACGAGTGCGGCGCCCCCGAGCGGGTCGGCGGTCTGAAGCTCCTCACCGTGCCCGCCGAGGACGGCAAGCTCACACCCGAGCTGATCGACCGGGAGGCCTACGGCTGGGACGACGAGCACCGGGCGCAGCCCCAGGTCGTCTCGATCACCCAGACCACCGAACTCGGCTCCTGCTACACGCCCGAGGAGATCGGCGCTATCTGCGAGCACGCGCACGAGCGCGGGATGAAGGTGCATTTGGATGGTTCGCGGCTCGCCAACGCCGCCGCCACGCTCGGCGTTCCGCTACGGGCCTTCACCACCGACGCGGGGGTGGACGTCCTCTCGTACGGCGGCACCAAGAACGGCCTGCTGTTCGGGGAGTGCGTGGTGGTGCTGGAACCCTCCGCGGTCCGGGCCATGAAGCACCTGCGGAAACTGTCGATGCAACTGGCCTCCAAGATGCGCTTCGTCTCGGTGCAGTTCGAGGCGCTGCTCGCCGGCGACCTGTGGCTGCGCGGCGCCTCACACGCGAACGCCATGGCGGCCCGGCTGGCGGCGGGCGTGCGTACGGTGGAAGGAGTGCGGATCCTCTATCCGGTCGAGGCCAACGCGGTCTTCGCGGCCCTTCCGCACGACGTCTCCGAGCGGCTGCAGAAGCGCTATCCCTTCTACTTCTGGGACGAGCCGGCCGGAGTGGTGCGCTGGATGTGCTCGTTCGACACCACGGAGGCCGACGTGGACGCCTTCACAGCCGCCCTCGCGGAGGAGATGGCCAAGGGCTGAGCTGCCCCGTGGTGGACGGCGACAGGCCCGTCACCGTCCACCACGGAGGTGCCGCGGGGGAGGGTGCACCGCGGACGCGGTCGCCATCGCGCACGCCGTCAGGTCTGCGCCTGGTGCGCTGGCTTCCCGGGGGCGCCCGGTTCTCTGAAGCGCCCCCTCGAAGCTGAGACGTCCGATCGGAGCTAGCCCGATCCGCGTCCGCCGTCCTCCGCCGGACGCGGGTCCGTCAGGGCGGCGGCTCCGCGAGGCCCCGGATCGGGACAGGGGGTTCGGCGCTCTACGAGGGTGCGAGGGCTCCGCCGGATCAGCTGCCGGCGGCGTCGGCCGGCATCGGAGCGGTGCCACCGAGGTGAGCGGGGAGCCACCAACCGTCCCCGGGACCCTTAGGGCGGGCCGGATAGGCGCGTTGGGCGGCCTCCAGCAGCTCCTGCACCCGGGCCCGGACGGTTTCGGTCAGGCTCGCCGGAGATACGGAACGGTCGGCGTGGAGCGGCTCGCCGACCCGCATCGAGATCGGGATGTGATGGCGCCGCAGGTTGCGCGGGCGGCCCTTGGTCCACAACCGCTGGGTCCCCCACAGTGCCATGGGGAGGATCGGTACCTCCGCCTCCTGAGCCAGCCGAGCCGCGCCCGACTTGAAGTTCTTCAGAGTGAACGACGGCGAGATCGTCGCCTCCGGGAACACGCCCACGATCTCTCCGGAGCGGAGGGCGCGCAGCGCGTGCACGTACGCCTGGCCGCCCTGCCCCCGGTCAACCGGTATGTGTTTCATCGCCCGCATCAGCGGGCCGGACAGCCGGTGGCGGAAGACTGACTCCTTGGCCATGAAGCGCACCAGCCGCTTGGCCGGCCGTGCGGCCAGACCGCAGAAGACGAAGTCCAGGTAACCGATGTGATTGCTGACCAGGACCGCACCGCCCTGCCGGGGTACGTGTTCGCCGCCCTGCAGGTCGAGGCGGAGGTCCAGCGCCTTGAACATGGTGCGGGCCACGCCGATGACGGGCGGGTAGACGAGTTCTGCCACTCGGGAAACCCCTTCTGTGCCTCGGGAGGGGCGCTCCCGGGCGGAGGTAGGTTACGCAGCCGTAGGTTTAGGGCTTCGCCAGATGGTGCCTGATGTGCGGCGCCCGGGCCACCCCTGCTGCCGACTCGGTGGGAGATCCTTGTCACGTGGCGTCGCAGGGGATCCGTCGCGGCTCCGGAGTCCGACCGCGCTCGGCAAACCCATCGTTGGCAAGGTCACAGTTCAGCGGCCTTGAACAGGGGGAAGGCAGTGACTGTACTGGCGAGTAATATTCTGGTGGGGCGGGCCGCCGCGACCGGGTTCCGCAGCCACGGGCGCCTATGCTGCCTGCACGAGGCAGCTGCCCAGTAGTGACGACGCAGTAGGTAGGAGAGCCGGCGTGAGCTTGAGGATCGTTGTCTGTGTGAAGTACGTGCCCGACGCCAGCGGCGACCGGGGCTTCGCCGAGGACCTGACCACGGACCGGGAGGCCGTGGACGGCCTGCTCTCGGAGCTCGACGAGTACGCCGTCGAGCAGGCGCTCCAGATCGCGGACGAGGCCGACGACGCAGAGATCACCGTGCTGACCGTCGGCCCGGAGGACGCCAGGGACGCGCTCCGCAAGGCGCTCTCCATGGGGGCGCACAAGGCCGTCCACGTGGAGGACGACGACCTCCACGGCACCGACGCCATGGGCACCTCACTGGTGCTCAGCAAGGCCATCGAGCACATCGGTTACGACTTGGTGATCTGTGGGATGGCCTCCACCGACGGTGTCATGGGCGTGCTGCCGGCGATGGTCGCCGAGCGGCTCGGCGTCCCGCAGGTGACGCTGCTGTCCGAGATCTCGGTCAGCGACGGCAAGGTGACCGGCCGCCGTGACGGAGACGCCGCCAGCGAGCAGCTCGAGGCGGCCCTGCCGGCGGTCGCTTCCGTGACCGACCAGTCCGGCGAGGCCCGCTACCCCTCCTTCAAGGGCATCATGGCGGCCAAGAAGAAGCCGGTGGAGTCGCTCGACCTCTCCGACCTGGGTGTCGAAGCCGAGGAGGTCGGCTTGGAGGGCGCCTGGACCAAGGTCGAGGACGCCACGGCCCGCCCGCCCCGCAGCGCCGGCACGGTCGTCACCGACGAGGGAGAGGGCGGCAAGCAGCTGGCCGAGTTCCTCGCCGGCCAGAAGTTCATCTGAGCCAGGCTCTGTCCGCCGCCCACCGCCACAGCATTTCTTCGCACGCAGGAGACCCTTCCCATGGCTGAAGTCCTCGTCTACGTCGACCACGCGGACGGTGCCGTCCGCAAGCCCACGCTCGAACTGCTGACCCTCGCCCGCCGGATCGGGGAGCCGGTCGCGGTACACCTGGGAGCCGGTGCCGAGAACGCCGCCCAACTGCTGGGCGAGCACGGGGCCGTGAAGGTGCTCGGGGCCGACGCACCGGAGTTCACCGACTACCTCGTCGCGCCCAAGGTGGACGCGCTGGAAGCCGCCGCCCGGGCCGTCTCACCCGTCGCCGTGCTCGTGCCCTCCTCCGCCGAGGGCAAGGAGATCGCAGCCCGCCTCGCGGTGCGCCTCGGTTCCGGCCTCATCACCGACGCGGTGGACCTGGAGCCGGGGGACGACGGGCCCGTCGCCACCCAGTCGGTGTTCGCCGCCGCGTACAACACCAAGTCCCGGGTCACCAGGGGCGTCCCCGTCATCACCGTGAAGCCCAACTCGGCCGCGCCCGAGGCCGCTCCGGCGGCCGGCGCCGTCGAGGAACTCAGTGTGGCCTTCGGTGAGAAGTCCACGGGAACCAAGGTCGTCTCACGCACCCCGCGCGAGTCCACCGGACGCCCGGAGCTCACCGAGGCGGCGATCGTGGTCTCCGGCGGCCGGGGCGTGGGCGGCGCCGAGAACTTCGCCCTCATGGAGGGGCTGGCCGACACGCTGGGCGCGGCGGTCGGTGCCTCCCGCGCCGCCGTCGACGCCGGCTGGTACCCGCACAGCAGCCAGGTGGGTCAGACCGGCAAGTCCGTCTCCCCCCAGCTCTACATCGCGGCGGGGATCTCCGGGGCGATCCAGCACCGGGCCGGCATGCAGACCTCGAAGACCATCGTCGCCGTCAACAAGGACTCCGAGGCGCCGATCTTCGACCTGGTCGACTACGGCGTGGTGGGCGACCTCTTCGAGGTCATCCCGGCGCTGACCGAGGAGATCAAGGCCCGCAAGGGCTGAGCCACGGCCGAGCCGCGCCGGAAAGCGGCCCGCGTGCGGCCGCCGGTCCAACGGGACCGGCGGCCGCACGGCTCCGGGCCGCCCCCTCGACCGCGCCGGGGCCGGCCGACGGGCCACCCCGAGGGGGCTGTTGACCAGCCGCGCCGATCCGCATAGCTTCACGTGGCGGATGCCGGGTTCCGTTTCGCGGAAGAGGGGTTGGCCTCGATGGTGCACCAGCAGTCAGTCGCGACCAGCCTGCCGGAGACGGTGCGGGAGGAGATCGCCACCGCGCTCGCCCCGGTGGACGCCCGGCTCGCCCGCCGCTACCCGGGAGACCCGGCCGGCCGGCAGCCGGTGCACACCGTCTACGTTCCGGCCGACGAGTTCCGGCCGGAGACCGTCCGCTCCTGGCGGGAACAGGCGATCGCCGCACTCGACGCCCATGCGCCCGACGCCGCTTCGCTGGCAGACGTCCTCGGACTCCGGGGGGAACTCGCCGAGCAGGTGCACGACCGGGTCCGGGAGAAGCTCCGGCGGGAGCCGATCGAGGACCTGCGCGTCGACTTCGAGGACGGCTACGGCCGGCGCTCCGACCGCGAGGAGGACGCCGAGGCCGCCCGGGTCGCCCGGAGCGTCGCCGCCGCCGTCGCGGACGGCACCGCGCCGCCCTGGGTCGGGATCCGGATGAAGTGCCTGGAAGCCCCGGTGCGCGATCGCGGGATCCGCACCCTCGACATCTTCCTGACCGGGCTCCTGCGGGCCGGGGAGCTGCCCTCCGGGCTCTGCCTCACGCTGCCGAAGGTGAGCTGCCCGGAACAGGTCACCGCGATGGCACGCCTCGCCGAGGAGTTCGAGCGAGCCCACGGGCTGGAGGCCGGCCGGATCCGCTTCGAGATCCAGGTCGAGACCACCCAGGCCGTCCTGGGGCCCGACGGCCGCGCCACCGTCGCCCAGCTGATCGACGCCGCTCCCCGGCGGGTCACCGGACTCCACTACGGCACCTTCGACTACAGCGCCGCCTGTGGGATCAGCGCGGCCCACCAGTCCCCGGACCACCCCGTCGCCGACCACGCCAAAGCGGTGATGCAGGTCGCCGCAGCGGGCACCGGCGTCCGGCTCTCGGACGGCTCGACCAACGTGCTGCCGGTCGGCGGCACCGAGCAGGTGCACGCGGCCTGGCGGCTCCACCACAGCCTGGTGCGCCGCTCCCTGGCCCGCGGCTACTACCAGGGCTGGGACATGCACCCGGGCCAACTCCCCACCCGTTACGCCGCCGTCTTCGCCTTCTACCGGGAGGGGCTCGCCGAGGCCTCGGCTCGCCTGGCCGCCTACGCCGACCGGTCCTCCGGGGCGGTGCTGGACGAACCGGCCACGGCCAGGGCGCTCAGCGGCTATCTGCTGCGCGGACTGGAGTGCGGGGCCGTGGACCCGGTGGAGACCGCGCGGCTGACCGGCATGGAACGCCGGGAGCTCCAATCGCTGGCCGGACGCTGACCGCACCGGACCGAGGCGGACCAACGCCGGGGCACCGAGCGGGCCGCCGGGAGCCGTACCGGGCCGCGCCCCTTCAGCTGCCGGGCGGCGACTCCGCCGAGCCGCGGGCGATCAGCCGGGTGGGGAGTTCGATGCGCACCGGCTCCCTGGGGACCCCGCCGCCGAGCCGGCGGAAGAGCAGCCCGGCCGCCTTGCGCCCCAACTCGGCGGAGTCCTGGGCGATCACGCTGACCCCGGGAACGAGCAGATCGGCCAGTTCGAAGTCGTCGAAACCGAGCAGTGCGACCGGTCGCCGCTCCTCCCGCAGCACCCGCACCGCCGTCACGGTCACCCGGTTGTTGGCCGAGAAGACCGCGGTGACCGGCTCCGGGCCTGCCAGCATCGACCGGGCGGCGGCGCGCACCCGCTCCGGCTCGGTGCTGCCCGGGGACACCCAGGCCCGATCGACCGTCAGTCCGGCCTCCCGCATCGCCGCGTGATAGCCGCGAAGGCGTTCGGCGGCGGTGTGGATGCCCGGCTGGTCCCCGATGAAGCCGATCCTGCGGTGGCCGTGGGCGATGAGATGGGCGACCCCGTCGCGGGCGCCGCCGAAACTGTCGGTGAGCACCGCGTCGGCCTCGATCAGACCCGCCGGGCGGTCCACGAAGACGGTGGCCACCCCGGCGGCGATCTCCGGTTCCAGGTAGCGGTGGTCGGTGCTCGCCGGCACGATGATCAGACCGTCCACCCGGCGGGCACAGAGGGCGAGGACCAACTCCCGCTCCCGCTGCGGGTCCTCGGCGCTGGAGCCGTGGATCAGCAGCGCGCCGTGGGCGCGTGCCGCCTCCTCCACGGCCCGGCTCAGCGGTCCGTAGAACGGGTCCGCCAAGTCCTCCAGGACGAGCCCGACGCTCGCGGTGCGGCCCTTGCGCAGCAGCCGGGCACTGTCGTTGCGGCGGAACCCCAGCTGCTCGATGGCCTCCGTCACCCGCCGTGCCGTGTCCGGGGTGACACCGGGCTCGCCGTTCACCACCCGGGAGACCGTCTTGAGGCCGACGCCGGCGTGGGCGGCGACATCCTTCATCGTCGGCCGGATGCCGTAGCGGAGCCCGGAAGCGGGCGCGGTGTCATCCACGGTGCGAAGTCCCTGTCCGTCTGCGCGGGAAGAATGCCTATGAGCATAAGAGCCCCGCGGCCGATGCGCTGGATAACGTTGTCAGGAAAGAACCTCGGGTGGGACCGTGTGCTCCGCACCCTTCGGAGCAGAGGAGAAGGATGGACCACGAGCTCGTCGCCGCCCTGGACATCGGGGGCACCAAGATCGCGGGGGCGCTGGTGGACGCCGGCGGACGGCTGGTCGCCCGGGCTCGGTGCGCGACCCCGGCCCGGCGGAGCGGCACAACGGTGATGGGCGCGGTCGAGGCGGTCCTGGGGGACCTGGCCGACCGGCCCCACTGGTCGCGGGTGACCGCCGTGGGAGTCGGAAGCGCGGGACCCGTTGACGCGTCCACGGGCACGGTCAGTCCGGTCAACATCCCCGGTTGGCGGCGCTTCCCCCTGGTGGACCGGGTTTCGGCGGCCACCGGCGGACTGCCCGTCACGCTGGTGGGCGACGGTGTGGCGATGGCGGCGGCGGAGCACTGGCGGGGAGCGGCCAGGGGCCGGGAGAACGCGCTCTGCATGGTGGTGTCCACCGGCGTCGGCGGCGGGTTGGTGCTGGGCGGTCGCCTGCACCGGGGGGCAACGGGCAACGCCGGTCACATCGGCCATGTCTGCGTGGACCTGGACGGTGACGCCTGCGCCTGCGGCGGTCGAGGCTGCCTGGAGAGCATCGCCAGTGGACCCAACATCGCCCGGCACGCCCTGGCGCACGGCTGGCGGCCCGGGGAAGACGGGGACCGGACGGCCGGGGCGGTGGCCCGGGCGGCGGCCACGGGGGACGGAGCCGCCCTCGCCGCCTTCGAACGGGCCGCCCGGGCGCTGGCCGCGGGCATCGCCTCGACCGCGGCCCTCGTGGAGTTGGACGTCGTGGTGATCGGCGGGGGAGTGGCGGACTCCGGGGAGGTGCTCTTCGCGCCGGTGCGCCGGGCGCTCGACGAGTACGCGGCCCTGTCGTTCCTCCGCCGGCTGGAGGTGCTGCCGGCGCGGACGGGCGCGGACGCCGGTGTGGTGGGCGCGGCGGCCGCGGTGTGGACGGCCCGGGGCGGCGGCTGAACCTCGTCGGTCGGCGGCTTCGCACACCGGGCCGCGACCCCCGCGACCGCGGGGTGTTTCCGTGGCAGGGTGTTGCGGGCAGGCCTTTGGGAGCTACCGATGAGGGGGAAGCGTGATCGTCTGGCTGAACGGCGCGTTCGGCACGGGCAAGACCGCCACGGCACGCGAGTTGGTGGACGTCCTCCCCGGGGCGACCTTCTACGACCCGGAGTCCGTGGTGAGCGGCCTGCGGACGCTCCTGCCGGCCAAGCGTCTGGAGGAGGCCGACGACTACCAGGAGCTGCCCTCCTGGCGGAGGCTGCTGGTGGAGACCGCGGCGGCCGCGCTCAGTGAGGTTCCCGGCCCGCTCGTGGTGCCGATGACCCTGCTCGACCAGGCGCACCGGGACGAGATCTTCGGGGGATTCGCCGCCCGGGGCATCTCGGTCCGGCACGTCCTGCTGCACACAGACGAAACGATCCTGCGAACGCGGGCGGCGATCCACCAGGGCCAGCGGCCCGACGGCGACGACCTCTGCGGACCCCGTCCCGAGGCCGGCTCCCGGATCGAGCGGTACCGCGCCGCACTGCCCTGGCTCTCCGCCGACGCGCACATCGTGGACGTCGGCCGCCTCACCTCCAGGCAGGCGGCCGAGCGGGTGGCGGCGGCGGTCCGGGCCGGGGCCGGGAACTGCGACATCGTCCAGACGCCCGAACCGGCCACCGAGACGCTGGCCGCCGGGGTGCTCCTGTTCGACCAGCGGGACCGGGTGCTCCTGGTCGACCCGACCTACAAGCCCGGCTGGGAGTTCCCGGGCGGCATCGTGGAGCCCGGTGAGGCGCCGGCCCGGGCGGGGATGCGCGAGGTCGCCGAGGAGACCGGCATACGGCTGGAGCGGGTCCCGGGCCTGCTGATCGTCGACTGGGAGCCCCCGGAGCCGCCGAAGTACGGCGGACTGCGACTGCTCTTCGACGGCGGCCGTCTCGGTTCCGAGGAGTGTGACCGGGTGCTGCTGCCGGACGCGGAGCTCCGGGACTGGCGCTTCGTCACCGAGAGCGAGGCCGAGCGCCTCCTGCCGACCTCCGGCTTCAACCGGCTCCGCTGGGCCCTCCGGGCCCGCGAGCAAGCCACCGTCCTCAACCTGGAGGCCGGTGTGCCGGTCGGCTGAGCCTGTTGCGCGCGCAGTGTCCGCCCGTTCCGGTCGGCAGCCGGCGGTCCCCGAGCGAGTCGAACGCGAGAAGGGCCGCGGGGCACCCGGACGTATGGCTGAAATCGTGTCGATCTTCCCTCGAACTTCCGTGGGAAACCGGGGTCGTAGGATGCGGGACGGAAACCGGAGACTCCTCGAATACCAGCTCGAGGACTCAGTCGAACGGGAGCGCAAGCACAGGTGAGCAGCGAGAACGCAGCCCAGTCAGGCGAGCGTAACGAGCACGTGTGGGATGTCGTGGTGGTCGGCGCGGGACCGGCGGGGTCGTCGGCGGCCTACGCAGCCGCGGTCGCGGGGCGACGTGTCCTGCTGCTCGAGAAGGCCGAGCTACCCCGGTACAAGACCTGCGGTGGCGGCATCATCGGGCCCTCCCGGGACGCGCTCCCGCCGGGCTTCGAACTCCCGCTGCAGGACCGCGTGCACGCCGTCACCTTCTCGCTGAACGGGCGGTTGACGCGTACCCGGCGCTCGAAGAACATGCTCTTCGGCCTCGTCAACCGGCAGGAGTTCGACCAGCGGCTGGTCGAGGCGGCGGAGGCGGCGGGCGCCGACGTGCGCACCGGAGTCACCGTCTCCCGGGTGGAGCAGCACGGACCGGCCGTGCCCGACCGGCGCACGGTCGCCGTCGTGCTCAACGACGGAGAGGTCGTGCTGGCCCGTGCGGTGGTGGGCGCGGACGGCAGCGCCAGCCGGATCGGAGCGCACGTCGGGGTCAAGCTGGACCAGGTCGATCTCGGCCTGGAGGCCGAGATCCCGGTGCCGGCCACCGTCGCCGAGGACTGGGCCGGGCGGATCCTCATCGACTGGGGCCCGCTGCCGGGGAGTTACGGCTGGGTCTTCCCGAAGGGGGACACCCTGACGGTCGGGGTGATCTCGGCGCGCGGCGAGGGGGCGGCGACCAAGCGCTACCTCGAGGACTTCATCGCCAGGCTCGGGCTGGCCGGCTTCGAACCCGCCATCTCCTCCGGTCATCTGACCCGCTGCCGCGCCGAGGACTCACCGCTCTCCCGGGGGCGGGTGCTGGTCTGCGGTGACGCCGCCGGCCTGCTGGAGCCGTGGACGAGAGAGGGCATCTCCTTCGCCCTCCGCTCGGGGCGACTGGCGGGCGAGTGGGCGGTGCGGATCGCCGAGGCCCAGGACGCCGTGGACGCCCGGCGCCAGGCGTTGAACTACGCCTTCGCCATCAAGGCCGGGCTCGGTGTGGAGATGGGGGTGGGGCAGCGGATGCTGGCCGTCTTCAAGCGCCGCCCCCGCCTACTGCACACGGTGATGACCGGATTCCGTCCGGCCTGGAACGTCTTCGCCGGGATCACCCGCGGTTCCACCACGCTGGGCGAGGTCGTCCGGACCTCTCCGCTGGCGCGGCGGGCGCTGGGCGCGCTCGACAAGGCCTGAACCGTCGAGCACGGGGCGGGCAGGACGCCTGCTTCCAGGGGAAGGCGGTGGAACGGGCCGCCGCCGGGATGTCCCGACGGCGGCTCGCCCCGACCGTCGAACAGCCGTCGGGGGCCCGGGCGTCGGTCCGCTCCCGCGGCGGTCGGAGGGGCCCGGGAGCGCGGCGGGTACCACCGGTCAGCCGCGCTCCAGTACACCGCGGAGGAACGCGGCCTGGCCCACGAGTTCCAGATCGTCGGCCAGGACGCTCACCAGGCGCACACCGAGGGTCACCGGTGGATCCCACGCCTCGTCGATGACGCTGGTCAACTCGGCCGGGTCGAGCTCCGACAGCCAGCCCACCGTCTGCTCGTGCACCGCGTCGTGATAGCCGAGCAGCGGATCCGCCGAGTCGACCCGCACCGCCGCGACCTCCTCGCCGCCGTGCCCGTAGCCGGTCGAGCCGGCCGGCAGAGGGAGGGCGAACCGCCGCTTCCACCCCTGGGCGAGCCAGACCTGCTCCAGGCCCGAGGCGTCTGCCACGTGATCGTCCTGCACACGTGTCAGATGCCATACCAGCCAGGCGATCGAGTTGCTGCCGTCCAGCCGTGCGTTGAGGTCCGCGGTGGAGAGTCCGTCGAGCACGCCGTGCACCGCGCCGCGCACCCGCTCGTACCCGTCCACCAGTACCGCCGTACCGTTCATGGCTCTCCCCAGGGCCTTCCTCCACCGGTCGAGGCGCTGGCCGTCTCTCCATACCGGGGAGGACGGTGGGCCGTCGGTGTCCTTGTCCCAGTAGCCAGCCGCCTCCGGACGAAACCAGCTGAGAGCCGTCGCTTTGCGTCGATGCCGGACAAGTGGGTGAGGCCGGGAGGATCAGGGTGCTCCGTGCCTCACCGGCGTACCTTCGTCACCCGCTGTCGAAGCCGTCCGTATATCGGGGATCGAACCTCATAGACCGGTGACGCCTGGGAATCAAAGGGATGTCCGCTCTCCGGCCTGGTGGTCGCGAGTTGGTTCCCTGAATACCCTTAATCTATAGGGGGGTTGGCGTTATCACTCCGTGAACATCCTGTTATCGACAATTCCGTTGCATGGCCCAAAGATGTTGATCGACCCGCACCGCACTCTCCCCCAGTTGTCCGCACTGATGCGGTGCGCACCGAGGGAAGGGCGTCACCATGGGCCGGTATTTGCTCCGCCGATCGGCGAACTATCTGGTCCTGGTGTTGATCGCGGCCTCGCTCACATATTTCCTGGCCGCGCTCAGTCTCAACCCCAGAGCCAAGTTCGACGGCCGCAACCCACCGCTGCCCGAGTCGTCCATCACCCTGACGCTGGACGACTACAACATGAACCCCGACACCCCGGTGCTGGTCAGGTTCGGGCACTGGGCGAATGACCTGGTCCACGGTGACCTCGGCAAGAACATCGACGGCGACCGGGTCAACGAGGACTTCGGACGCCGGGTGGGGGTCTCGACCCGGCTGCTCCTGCTCTCCACCATCATCGGCTCGGCGGGCGGCGTCGCCCTCGGAGCCATCGGAGCCGTCCGGCAGTACAGATTCTTCGACCGCTTCACCACGCTCGCGTCGTTCTTCATCCTCGCCATGCCGGTGTTCGTGGTCGCCGTGGCGCTCAAGATCGGGGCCACCGCCGTCAACGGAGGTTCCCAGACCATCAAGGTGCTGGGCGAGTACGACGCCCAGTACGCCGGCCAGTGGAACTTCGAGGCGCTCATCAACCGAGCCCAGCACATGCTGCTGCCGGCTCTCACGCTGATCATCATGCAGGTGGCGCTCTACAGCCGCTACCAGCGCTCGACCATGCTCGACGTACTCGGCAGCGACTTCCTGCGCACCGCCCGGGCCAAGGGGCTGCGACGCCGCAAGGCGCTGATCAAACACGGTCTGCGCACCGCGGTGCTGCCGGTGGTGCCGCTGCTCGTCTACCACATCGTGCTGCTGTTCACCGGTGCGACCTTCACGGAGAAGACCTTCGGCTGGCACGGCATGGGTGAGCTCCTCGTCGACTCGATCCACAAACAGGACGTCAACTCGGTGGCCGCGGTCGGTCTGTTCACCGCCGTGCTGGTGCTGATCGCCGGTCTGCTGTCCGACCTGGTGTACGCAGCGCTCGATCCACGAGTACGGGTCAGCTGACCCCCGCCCTGTACCCACCGCTTCTTCAGGAGAGCGCGCGATGAGCGTCCAGCTGCCCCCAGCGACCGAGCCGATCGAAGGCTCCGCACCCAATGCCGAAGGCCCCCGCGCCAAGGCCCGCACCTCCCGGCTCCAGCTGACGGTGCGCCGGTTCGCCAGGAACCGGTTGGCGCTGTTCGGTCTGGTGGTGATCGTGCTGTTGTTCCTCGCTGCCTACGTCGGCCCCCTGTTCACCCAGTGGGACTACAAGCAGCACGACTACAGCAGCTTCCTGGCCGAGCCCGGCGGGGAGCACTGGTGGGGCACCACCCAGGGCGGTGTCGACCTCTTCGCCCTCACCATGCGGGGTTTGCAGAAGTCGCTGGTGATCGGTCTTCTGGTCGGTGTTCTGACCACCTTCCTCGCCGCCACCGTGGGATCCTTCGCCGCGTACTTCGGCGGCTGGACGGACCGCATCCTGATGTGGATCGTCGACCTGTTGCTCGTGATGCCGTCGTTCCTGATCATCGCCGTGATGTCGCCGGTGTTCCGGGGCAAGACCTGGCTGATCTTCGTACTGCTGCTCGGTGCGTTCAGCTGGATGATCACCGGCCGAGTGGTCCGGTCGATGACCTTCACGCTCAAGGACCGCGAGTTCGTCAAGGCGGCCAAGTACATGGGCGTGCCTGCGCCGGTCATCATCTTCCGGCACATCCTGCCCAACATGGCCTCGATGCTCATCATCGACTGCGTCATCCAGGTGGGCCTGGCGGTCATCGGAGAGAGCAGCCTCTCCTACTTCGGGTTCGGCGTTCAGGCACCGGACGTCTCGCTGGGCACCGTCATCGCCGACAACACCACCAACGCCGCCAGCTACCCCTGGCTGTTCTTCTTCCCGGCCGGCTGCCTGGTGATGATCGGTGTGGCCATCTCCTTCGTCGGTGACGGGCTGCGCGACGCCCTCGACCCCAACGCCAGCGGGGCCAAGGCCCGGATGCCGCGCGAGAAGCGCGGGAAGCGGGGGAAGCCGGCGGGCGGCACCGGGGCGGTCGTTCCCGAGCAGGCCGACGGAGAGGAGCGCGGGGGGCCGGAGGCGGCGGCCCCGGCCGGAAGCCGAACCAGGACCACCGCCGGTGACGGTGCGGGGGCCACGAGTACCTCCGGGGAGGACTCGTGAACTCCGCTCTCTCCAGCCAGCAGCACCGCCCCGCGCACCGCGCGTCTCAGGAAGGACCCCGACGGTGACCGAGACCAAGCCGGACCAGCCGACCAGGGCCGCCGACACGGCGAAGCCGATCCTCGAAGTCAGCGACCTGAACGTCTCCTTCCCCAGCGAGGCGGGCGAGGTGCAGGCCGTGCGCGGTGTCTCCTACGCCGTGCGCCCCGGCGAGGTGCTGGGCATCGTCGGCGAGTCCGGATCGGGCAAGTCCGTCTCCTCCATGGCCGTCCTCGGGCTGCTCCCCGAGACGGCGCGGGTCAGCGGCTCGGTCAAGCTCGGCGGGCGGGAACTGCTCGGTCTGAGCGACGGCGCGATGTCGAAGATCCGTGGCAAGGAGATCGCCATGGTCTTCCAGGACCCGCTGTCGGCCCTCACCCCCGTCTACTCGGTCGGCTACCAGTTGGCAGAGGCGCTCCGGGTGCACCAGTCGATCAGCAAGGACGCCGCCCGCAAGCGCGCCGTCGAACTGCTCGACGTGGTCGGCATCCCGGACCCGCACCGCAGGGTCGACGCCTTCCCGCACGAGTTCTCCGGCGGGATGCGTCAGCGGGCGATGATCGCCATGGCCATCGCCAACGACCCCGAGGTCATCATCGCCGACGAGCCGACCACGGCTCTCGACGTGACCATCCAGGCGCAGGTCCTGGACGTCCTCAAGCGGGCCCAGGAGGTCACCGGGGCGGCCATCGTCATGATCACCCACGACCTCGGCGTGATCGCCGGCTTCGCCGACCAGGTGCAGGTGATGTACGCCGGCCGCCCGGTGGAGACCGGTCCGGTGGACGAGGTCTACTACCGGCCGCGGATGCCCTACACCATCGGACTGCTCGGCTCGATCCCGCGGTTGGACGAGGGCCGCGTCGAGGACGGCTCCCGCCGGGCCCTGACCCCCGTCGAGGGCAACCCGCCGAAGATGGTCGACCTGGCTCCCGGCTGCCCGTTCGCCCCGCGCTGTCCGGTCGCCACGGACGTGTGCCGGACGACCGAGCCGGAGCTGGCGGTCGCCGACGGGGCGGCGCACCGGACCGCCTGCCACCGCGCCGGCGAGATCGGCGACACCCTGGACCGGGCGACCGTCTACCCGGTGCCGGAACTCCCCGATGCCGCGCCCGTCGAGCGGCTGCCGCGGGAGGAGCGTCCGACCGTCCTGGAACTCGACCAGCTGACCAAGCACTTCCCGCTCACCAAGGGGGGCCTGGTCAAGCGGCGGGTCGGCACCGTACGGGCGGTCGACGGCATCAGCCTCGACATCCGCGAGGGCGAGACGCTGGGGCTGGTGGGAGAGTCCGGCTGCGGCAAGACCACCACGCTGCTGGAGATCCTGGACCTGCCCGGGGACCAGACCGGCACGGTCACCGTCTTCGGCAAGAACATCACCGAGCTCAGCCGGGCGGACCGCAAGGGCCTCCGCCGGGACATGCAGATCGTCTTCCAGGACCCGATGGCCGCGCTCGACGCGCGGATGCCGATCGGCGACATCCTCGCGGAGCCGCTCCGGACGCACGGCTGGGACAAGGCCCGCATCGCCGCGCGGGTTCCCGAACTGCTGGAGATGGTGGGCTTGGAGGCCGACCACGCCGACCGGTACCCGCAGGAGTTCTCCGGCGGGCAGCGGCAGCGGATCTGCATCGCCCGGGCGCTGGCCCTGGAGCCCAAGCTGGTCATCCTGGACGAGCCGGTCTCCGCCCTGGACGTCTCCATCCAGGCCGGCGTGCTCAACCTGCTGGACGAGCTGAAGAGCCGACTGGGCCTCAGCTACCTCTTCGTCGCGCACGACCTGTCCGTCGTCCGGCACATCGCCGACCGCATCGCGGTGATGTACCTCGGCCGGATCGTGGAGATCGGCGCGGCGGAGAAGGTCTTCGCCCAGCCCTCGCACCCCTACACCCAGGCACTGCTGTCGGCGGTGCCGCTGCCCGACCCCCACAAGGAGCGTGAGCGGACCCGGATCCTGCTCAGCGGCGACCTTCCCAGCCCCACGGACGTGCCGGCCGGCTGCCGGTTCGCCGGCCGCTGCCCGAAGTACGCCACGCTCGAGAAGGCCGACCAGTCCCGCTGCCGGGAGGAGGACCCGGCGACCGCACCGCTGGCCGAGGACCACGCGGCCGCCTGCCACTTCCCCACCGCTCTCGAACTCCTCTGAAGTGCCCGGCCACACCGGCGCCCCCCACCAGCGCACCTCCCGCTCCACATTTTCGAACAACCCTCAACCCCAATGCCAGAGAAAGAGGCACCGGTGAAAATCTCCAGATATCCGATCGCTATCGTCGCCACCCTGGCGGCGTCCTCCCTGCTGCTGACCGCCTGTGGCGGCGGCTCCGACGACGACGACGCGAAGGGCAAGAAGGAGACGCCCAAGACGACCGCCGTCGACGTCAAGGCCACCGACCCGGTCAAGCTGAAGCAGGGTGGGACGCTGAGCTGGGCGCTCAGCGGCCTCCCGACCCAGTGGAACGGGCTGGAGGCGGACGGCGCGGACGCCAACGCCTCGAGCGTCCTGCGGGCCCTCATGCCCTCCTTCTGGCACTCTCAGGCCGACGGCACCCAGGTGCCGAACGAGGCGTTCCTGCTCGACGCGCAGTCCGAGATGGTCGACGGCAAGCAGGTGGTCACCTGGCAGCTGAACCCGAAGGCCAAGTGGTCCGACGGGACGCCGATCACCTGGAAGGACCTGGCGGCCAACGTCAAGGCCATGGATGGCAAGGACGAGTCCTTCCAGGTCAGCTCCACCACCGGTTACGACCAGGTGGAGAGCGTGAAGAAGGGCAAGGACGAGTACGAGGCGATCATGACCTTCGCCACTCCGTTCGCGGACTGGCAGGCCATGTTCAGCGCGCCGGCCAACGGCCCGCTCTACCCGGCCAAGTACATGGCGGACGCCAAGAAGTTCAACGAGGGGTACGTCGGCAAGATCCCGATCACGGGCAACGCCTTCAAACTGGACAAGATCGACAAGACCGCGCAGACGGTCACCGTCGTCCCCGACCCCAACTGGTGGGGTGACAAGCCCAAGCTGGACAAGATCGTCTTCCGTGCCATGGAAGCCAGCGGTATGCCGGCCGCCTACGCCAACGGCGAGGTGAACTACTTCGAGATCGCCGGTGACCCGTCCGCCTACAAGCAGGCCTCCAAGGTCAAGCGCGGTGAGATCCGCAAGGCCGGCGGCCCCAACTACCGGATCTTCAGCTTCAACGGCGAGAGCAAGCAGCTCTCGGACGTGCGGGTCCGGCAGGCCATCTTCATGGCCATCAACCGGAAGACCATGGCCGAGTCCAACCTGAAGGGCCTGGGCTGGGACGCCACCCCGCTGGACAACCACTACCTGGTGGCCAACCAGGACGGGTACAAGGACAACTCCGGCAAGCTCGGCAAGTTCGACCCCGAGGCGGCCGGGAAGCTGCTCGACGAGGCCGGCTGGAAGCTCGACGGCAAGCTGCGCAAGAAGGACGGCAAGTTCCTTGAGGTGCGCTTCGTGATCCCCGCCGGCATCGCCGGAGCGATCAACGAGGGCTCCATGCTCACCGAGATGCTCGGTGACGTCGGCATCAAGGTCGACGTGCAGTCCGTGCCGGCCAACGACTTCTTCACCAAGTACCTGGCCAAGGGCGACTTCGACATCACGCCGTTCAGCCTGATCGGGACCCCGTTCCCGGCCAGCGGCTCGCTGAACGTCTACGGCACCAAGGGCGGTACCAACTTCGGCAAGATCGGCACCAAGGAGCTCGACGAGCTGATCAACAAGGCGGCTCAGGCCACCGACCCGGTCGAGGGCCAGAAGCTGATCAACGAGGCGGACGCCGAGACCTGGAAGCTCGCCGGCATCCTGCCGATCTACCAGCGTCCGGACATCGTCGCGATCGACAAGAACATCGCCAACCTGGGCGCCCTCGGGCTGACCGACCCGATCTACGAGCACATCGGTTTCCTCAAGTAAGCGCATAGGCCTCCGGCCTGAGCGCACCGATGGCCGGCCCCGCGGCGACGGGGCCGGCCATCGGCCGTCCCGCGTACGGGACCCCCTCGGCAGCGGATTTGGCAGGGACCGGCGGGAAGTGAGAATAGGGCGGTGACCCAGACTCGGACATCGCGGCTGGAGAGAGGCCGCAGCGCCCTCGGACCGGCACTGGAGCTCATCCACACCGGTCGCGCGCCGACCCGCGCCGTGCTCACCTCCAGGCTCGGCGTGACCCGTGCCACCGCGGGGGCCGTGGCGGCCGAACTCGAAACCCTCGGCCTGATCACCGTCGACTCCCGGCCGGGGGCGGCTGCCGGTTCGCAGGGGCGCCCCTCGCACCGGCTCTCCCTCGACCCGGAGGGTCCCGTGGTGCTGGCAGCGCAGGTGCACGCGGACGGCTTCCGGGTGGCGCTCGTCGGGCTGGGCGGACGGATCGTGGCCACCGAGCCCCGGCGGATGACCGTGCCCGCCGACCCCGCCCACGTCCTGGGCGCCGTGGCCGATGCGGGCGCCGAGTTGCTGCGGGAGTCCGGGCGAAGATGTCTCGGCGCGGGGCTGGCGGTGCCGTCCGCCGTCGCCGAACCGGAGGGAACGGCGCTGAACCCGTTGCACGTGGCCTGGCCGGCCGGCGCCCCGGTCCGGGAGATATTCGGTGGATGCGTGGCGGAGGCCGGTGTCTTCCGGGCCGAGTCGGGCGGCACCGCCGTGGTCGCCGGCAACGACGTGAACCTCGCCGCCCTCGCCGAGCACCGGCACGGAGCCGGCCGCGACGCCCAGGACCTGCTGTGCGTCGCCACCGGGCACCGGGGTGTCGGCGGCGCGCTGGTGCTGGGCGGACGCCTCCACAGCGGTAGTTCGGGCCTGGCGCTGGAGGTCGGACACCTGACGGTCCACCCGGAGGGGCGGCCCTGCCACTGTGGTGGCCGCGGCTGCCTCGACGTGGAGGCCGACCCGCTGGCCTTCCTGGAGGCGGCCGGCCGCGAGCCCGGGCCCGAGGGGTCACTGCTCCGGCAGTCCCAGGAACTGCTGGCCGAGGAGGCGTCCGATCCGGCGGTGGGCGAAGCGGTGCGGCTGCTGACCGCCCGGTTGGGAGCCGGGCTGGCGGGCCTGGTCAACATCCTGAACCCGGACCGGATCATCCTGGGCGGGCTCTACGGGGACCTGCTCCGATTCGACGCCGAGCGGCTCCGCGCGGTGGTGGCCGACCACAGCCTCTGGGGGCGCAGCGGAGGCGTGCCGATCCTGCCGTGCACGCTGGACCACAACAGCCTGGTGGGGGCGGCGGAGCTGGCCTGGCAGCCGGTACTGGACGATCCGCTGTCCGTGCTCGGTGGGTAGTCGGTAGTCGGCGGCCGGGGGTGGCGGGGGCCGGGTTCAGTCGCGCCGGGAGCGGCCGCGGGCGGCGCGGACCGCGTCGAGGAAGCGTCCTCGGGAGGGCGGCCCGGACTCACCGGGCGCGGGATCGCGGTCCCGGAGGGTGAGCAGATAACGGGTGCCGTTCAAGGTGGCCAACGCCCGATCGCGGGCGAACCACGGCCGACCCGCTTCCACGCGGTCGACCGGGGCGCTGTCGATCTCGCTGCCGTAGCTGGTGAGCAGCGTCAGCCTGCCGTCGCCGATCCGCACCCGGCCGGCCCGGGTCAGGGAACGCAACCGTCGCTCGATCCCCACCCCGGTCGCTTCGAACTCGGGATCTGCCATGCCGCATCGCCTCCCAGGCGGACCACGGGCACGCAGCCGACGCGTCCCCCAAGGGAAAGTCTGCCGGGCCGGGCCGCCCGGCGCCAGTGTGCATTTATGATCGAAATGTCTGGGCGGTGGGAGACCCTGAAACCTGAGGAGCGCGCTGGTGGGCACCATGGAACGGCTGGGGGGCGACGGTGTCCTGGGGACCGTCGACGCGGACCGCAGCGACCCCGCGTACCGGGCGTGGCTGAAAGACGCCGTACGCAAGGTGCAGGCGGACGCAAACCGGTCGGCCGACACCCATCTGCTGCGCTACCCGCTGCCGGAGCAGTGGGGGATCGACCTGTACCTCAAGGACGAGTCGACCCATCCCACGGGGAGTCTCAAACACCGGTTGGCCCGGTCGCTCTTCCTCTACGGGCTGTGCAACGGCTGGATCCGGCCGGACCGTCCGGTGATCGAGGCGTCCAGTGGCTCCACCGCCGTATCCGAGGCCTACTTCGCGCAACTGATCGGCGTGCCCTTCATCGCGGTGATGCCCCGCACGACCAGCAGGGAGAAGACCCGGCTCATCGAGTTCCACGGCGGGCGCTGCCACCTGGTGGAGGACCCGCGGACGGTGTACGAGGTCTCGGCCGCCCTCGCAGCGGACTCCGGGGGCCACTACATGGACCAGTTCACCTACGCCGAGCGAGCCACCGACTGGCGCGGAAACAACAACATCGCCGAGTCGATCTACACCCAGCTCCGGATGGAGCGCTACCCCGAACCGGCCTGGATCGTCGCCACCGCCGGCACCGGGGGCACCTCCGCGACCATCGCCCGGTACGTGCGCTACATGCAGTTGGACACCAGGGTCTGTGTGGCGGATCCGGAGAACTCCTGCTTCTTCGAGGGTTGGACCACCGGCGACCCCGGCGCCTCCAGCGACCACGGATCGCGGATCGAGGGCATCGGCAGGCCCCGGATGGAGCCCAGCTTCGTGCCCGGCGCGATCGACCGGATGATGAAGGTGCCGGACGCCGCCTCCGTCGCCGCCGTCCGCGCCCTGGAACGGGCGATCGGCCGGAAGGCGGGCGGCTCGACCGGCACCGGGCTGTGGAGCGCGCTGAAGATCGTGTCCGAGATGGTCGGCGAGGGGCGGACCGGCAGCGTGGTCAGCCTCATCTGCGATGCGGGCGACCGCTATCTCGACAAGTACTACTCCGACCGGTGGCTCGCCGAACAAGGGCTGGACATCGAGCCCTACAGCGCGGCGATCGACGTACTGCTGGCCACCGGTGCGCTGCCGGACTGACAGGCGCCCCGGACCGCCAGTCCACCCGGACTGGCGGGGAACGGGGCCCGGTGACGAGGCCGTCATCAAGGGCTGCCGGCGTACGCCCGGTGGCTCACGACGGCAGCCACGGCGCCCGACAGGCAAGGGGCGACCCTGCCCGATGCCCGCGCGCTGATCCACCGGGGATCGCGGAGAACCCTCGGTGCCGGTCATCGCGTGCGGTCTGCCGCGTGCGCATGTGATCCGGTGAGGACGTGGCGAGCGCTCACCGATCTGGCGTGAGGTTCGGCCGAACCCCTGCGTTCGGGAGCCGTTCCGTGTACGGGAGAGACAGGACGCGGATAGCTGATCCGTAGTCCCTTCGACCGGTTCGCCCTCGACCACGACCGCTTCGTGAGTCTTCCCCCGGAGCGGAACACCGCCTGGCTGCTCGGCCTGGGGCTGAAGGGCGGGTGCCGCATGGTTCCAGCTGCGGTTCCGGCATGGCCGACCGTGGCTGGCGCACCTGCCCAGCGACCGCTACCTGTCTCGTGAGCAGTTCCGCGAGCTCTACGGGAGTGTCCTCCCCGGAGCCCGGTTCGATGACCTCGGCTTTGTCCTGGCGATGGCCCGGACAGCTCCCACCCGGCGCGGGTGAGGCCCCGGGGGGGCACTCGGCGGTCTGGGGCACATCCGCCGTCGCGATGCGCCGCAGGCCGCCGGAGGGCCGTTGACGGCCGCTGTCGCCCAGCCCTTCGCGGAGCCCGGACTCCGAGATGGTCGGCTCCGGCCGGAGCCACCGGCTCACCAGAACGGAAGAAGACCACCCGCTCAGCCCGGCTCCCCGCCCTCCCCGGTGACGATCAGCTCGGGAAGGTGCTCGGCGATCTCCGCGCGGGCGGTGAGCGGCAGTCCCGCGTCGGTCACCAGGGCGTCCACCTCGCGCAGCGAGGCGAAGGAACTCAGGCCCACCATGCCCCACTTGGTGTGGTCGGCCACCACCACGACCCGGCGTGCGGAGCGCACGAAGTGCCGGTTGGTCTCGGCCTCGGCGAGGTTGGGGGTCGAGAGGCCGGCCTCCACCGATATGCCGTGCACGCCGAGGAAGAGCACGTCGAAACGGAGCGAGTCGATCGCCTGGTCCGCGATCGGTCCCACCAGGGTGTCCGAAGGCGTCCGCACACCGCCGGTCAACACCACGGCGGCCGGGCCGGAGGACGGGCGGCCGGCACCGGCGTCCGGCGCCGTCGCGTCCACCGCCGAGGCGCGCTGCGCGCCGTAGAAGACGTCCGCCACTCGTACCGAGTTCGTCACCACGGTCAGCTCGGGCACCTCCAGCAGTTGCCGGGCCAGGGCGAAGACGGTCGTACCGCCGGCCAGTGCCACCGCGCTGCCCGGCGCCGCCATGGCCGCCGCGGCCCGGGCGATGTCCTCCTTGGCGCCCGGCTCCAGACCCGACTTCACCTCGAAGCCGGGTTCGTAGGTGCTGGGCTCCGCGACCGGCACGGCGCCCCCGTGCACCTTCTCGACCAGTCCCTGGCGAGCGAGCACGTCCAGGTCCCGGCGGATCGTCATGTCGGAGACGCCGAGCCGCCGGGTCAACTCGTTGACCCGCACCCCACCCCGCTGCCGGACTTCGGCCACGATCAGGGCACGCCGCTGCTCCGCGAGGAGGTTCCGGTTGTCGCTCACCCTGCTCCGTCCCTTCGCCGCCCGGCGGCCCGCCCGGTGCTGCGGCCATCATTTCACGGGCCGCGACGGCCCGGTCCGGTGACCGATACCTGCCGCGAGACCCCGGGCGAGCTGATTCGGCCCTTCCCGACGAGGTGTCAGGCAACGGCTTCGAGCCCGGGCATCATGGGCATCCCAGGAGAAGGCAAGCCCGCGGCACCACCCAGCGGGTCGTCCGAGATCGGGGGAGCGGGATGGCGGCGGTCGCAGAGCCCGGAGCGGCTGGACGGATGGACCGGGCGCGGGAGCCGGAGGATGACACCGGGGGCCTCGCGCTGGAACTGCTGGTCCACGGCGTCGGGGGCACCACACCGGAGGAGATGCTGGACGACCCGCGCACCGTCCGGGTCACCGGTGACCAGACGGCCGGCATCTACCGCCGCACCGAGGACGCCGAGGCCGAGTCGCTTCGAGAACCGGCCGGCGGAGAGCCTGTCCAGGAAGCCTACTGCTGGTCCAACCTGACCTCCGGCAACAGTGCTCGCGCACTGTGGCTGCTGCTGATCCCCTTCATGGTGGCCAACCTCTCGCACTGGATGCGCCCCGGGGCCGCCGAGCGACACACCACCGGACGCCGCACCGCCGTCCGTGCCTACGGGGTGCTGGTGCGACTCGTCGCACTCAGCCTCACCGTGCTGCTGATCGCCGCGGCCTGCGAGGTCGCCCTCGACCTCGTGGCCTGGCAGTGCGCCGCCTCGCCGACCTGCACCAGTGGGCGCGGCTGGCTGGGCTTCCTCGCCGAGGAGCAGGGCGGCTGGTGGAGCATGCCGGGTCGGCGGCTGGCCCTCGCCGCGATCGTTCCCGCGGCCGTCGTCGGACTCCTGTGGTGGCTCTCCCACCGCACCTGGAGCGCCTACGAGTCCCAGCCCCCGCCGACCCGGCCGGTCACCGAAGGCGACCCCGAGGCCGGCGACCGCCCCGCCCTGTGCCTGCCCGGCTTCTGGTACGGGCGGCGGCTGGTGGCGCGGCTGCGGGCCGCGCACACCGCGGCCGGGTTCCTGACCGTCGCCGCGGCGCTGACCACCGCCACCGCCCGCTACGACCACCGGTCGGCGGCCGACCCCCGGCTCGACACAGTCGGCTGGGTGCTCACCGCGGCGATCCTGGCCCTCGGTACCGTGGCGGTCTGGGTGGTCTGGGCCCGCGGCCGCAGTGAGTCCCGGCCCGACGACCGGATCGACCGGATCATCGTGCGGACGCTCCCCGGCACCGCCCTCGGCCTGTTACTGCTCTCCGCCCTGCACTCCGGCTGGTCCCGCCCCGGCTGGGAGTCCGAGGGCCAACTCCCCGGCAACACGGCCTTCGGGGTCCTGGCGATCGTCCAGGGCACCCTGCTGGTCGGCCTGGCCTGCGTCGGCAGGATCCTCTACCGCAGTGCGCCCGAGGAACGCGCGGCCCTCCGTGGTTTCGCCGGTGCGGCCGTGGCCACCATCGCCTGCGTCCTCGGCGGCCTGCTCTCCGGCGGCGTCGCCCAGCGGGTCGCCGACTGGATGGACCGCTCGGGCACCCCGGGGATGGCCGACAGTATCGTCCCCGGACCACCGGTGGTGCTGTCCTGGATGGCTGCCGCCATCCCCCCGCTGCTCCTGGTCCTCGCCGGACTGGCCGGCCGCTTCGCGGTGCAGACCTGGCGCCTCCGGCGGACGGAGATCGCCGAGGTGCGCCGCAGCCACCCCGGCGAACCGGAGGACACCGCACGATCCCGGCGCATCGCCGGCACGGTCGCCCGTGCCCGGCTCACCGACTGCGCCCCCTGGTTCGTGGGCGCGACCGCCCTGGTGACCCTCGTGCTCGGCGGTGTGGCGGTGGTCGGGGCCTGGTACAGCGGGCAGGTGCCGGGGCTCGCCGCGGACGGCTCGCCGCGGATCGTCGACGCCAGCGCGCAGATCGCCCAGGCCCTCGGTTCGTGGATGGTGAGCCTGGGGTTCATCCTGTTCCTCGCCTCCGGGCGGCTCGCATACCGCGACGCCTCGGCCCGGCGCACCATCGGCATCCTCTGGGACGTCGGCACCTTCTGGCCGCGGGCCGCACACCCCTTCGCGCCGCCGTGCTACGCCGAGCGGGCGGTTCCGGACCTCACCTGGCGCATGTCCACCTGGACCCGGCTCACCGGCGGCCGCATCGTGCTGTCCGGCCACTCGCAGGGCAGCGTCCTGGCGGCGGCAGCCGTCTGGCAACTGGATCGCCGCACCCGCCGCAGGGTGGCGCTGCTCACCTACGGATCCCCACTGGAAAGGCTCTACGGGCGCTGGTTCCCGGCGTACTTCGGGCGGGTGCCGCTGCGCGCGCTGTACCGGGAGGTGCACTGCTGGCGGAACCTCTGGCGGCGCACCGACCCGATCGGCGGTCCGGTCCGGCTGCCGGGGGAGGCCGTCCGGGGGCCCGAGGTCGACCGCAGTCCGCTGGTGGATCCGCTCGCCTACGGCCGGACTCCGGAGCATCCGCTGCCCGCACCGATCCTCGGTCACTCCGAGTACCAGGCCGACCCGGCCTTCGCCGAAGAACGCGCCGGCCTGTTGAAGCGCCTGCCGGAGCAGCGCCTGACGAAGTCCGGGACGCCGGCGGGCCAGGCCGCCCAGGGGGCGGCTCCGGGCTGCCCACCGGACGGTGGGCAGCCCGGACCGAGAAGCCCTCGCCCCCGGGCGCGGAGCGTCTCCGAGCCGGAGTAACCGGAGCGGCGGGCCGCGGCCCGCCGGGTGAGTATGGGCCTGCGGCCGGTGCCCGCGCTGCCGGCGGCAGGCGTCTCCGTCTCCTGCCGTCACCGCGTGGACCGTCCCGGCGGCGATCGACGGGTCTGCGAGGCGGTGAGCAGCATGGGCGAAGAGCGGGGCGGTCGTGCGGACGCGGCGACCGCGCCCACCGGCGTGGCGTACGGCGGGGGCGGCGGTCCGGTGACCCGGCGGCGTTTCCTCGGCATGTCCGCGAGGGCGGGTGCGGGGCTGGTGGCGGCGGGCTGCACAGGGGGCGGACGTTCCGGAGCGGACGCTTCCGAAGAGGGGCTCTCCATCCCCGCGGAGAACCACCGCCCCGGCGACCGTGACTGGCGGATCGCCACCCGCGGGGCTCCCTCCGCGATCGAGGGGTACACCGACCGGGTGAGCGTGCTGCCCGGTGAGGAGTTCGGACTCCATGTCTCGACCTCGGAGCCGGGCTTCACCGTGCGGGCCTACCGGATGGGCTGGTACGGGGGAGCGCAGGCGCGGAAGATCTGGGAGTCGGACCGGATCAGGGGAGAGCGCCAGCGCCGCCCGCGGTTCGACCGGCCCACACGCACGGTCCACGCGGACTGGGAACGAAGCCTCACCGTGCACACCCGCGGCTGGCCCGAGGGCAGCTACCTGCTCCGCCTGGACACCGACCGGCGCTCCGCCCAGCGCTATGTGCCGATCACCGTCCGATCCGCATCGGCCTCCGGGCGGACCGTGCTGCTCAACGCGTCGGCGACCTGGCAGGCATACAACGAGTGGGGGCGGCACAGCCTCTACCACGGTCCGGGTGGGGAGTACGGCAAGCGCTCGCTCGCGGTCTCCTTCGACCGGCCCTACCACGGCGACGGCGCGGGCAAGTTCCTCGTCTACGAACAACCCCTGGTGGCCCTCGCGGAACGTCTCGGCATTCCTCTCGCCTACACCACCGGAGTGGACGTGGCCACCCGCTCCGACCAGCTCCGGGGCGCCAAGGCGGTGGTGGTGCTCGGACACGACGAGTACTGGACCCCGCAGCAGCGCGCCCGGGTCGCCGGGGCCCGGGACGCCGGGGCCAACCTCGCGGTCCTCGGAGCCAACACCTGCTTCCGCCGGGTCCGGCTGGAGCCCACCCGGAGTGGCGCGCACCGCCTGGTGGTCTGCTACAAGACCGACTACCGGGACGACCCCTACTACGAGCGCGGTGAACACTCCCTGGTCACCACCGACTTCCGGGAACATCCGGCGCCGGATCCGGAGAGCTCGCTCACCGGGGTCCTCTACGAGGGCTACCCGACCGAGGCGCCGTACGTGGTGACCCGGCCCGACCACTGGGTCTTCGCGGGCACCGGGGTCAAGGCGGGGGACTCCTTCAAGGGGTTGGTCGGCGTGGAGTACGACCGGGTGACCCCGGAGGCGCCGACTCCGCGGCCACTGGAGGTGATCGCCCACTCCCCGGTGGTGTGCAAGGGGGAGAGCAGCCACAGCGACTCCGCGTACGGCACCTTCAAGAACGGTGCCGGACTCTTCGCCACCGGCACCATGCGCTGGGTGGAGTCGCTGGCCGCCGAAGGGCCGGGCCGCAAGGGCGTTCGGCACGGCATCGACGGACGCGCCGGTGACTTCACCCGCCGGGTGACCGGGAACGTCCTGCGCGCCTTCGCCGCCGGCCCGGCCGCGCGTACCCACCCGGCGGAGGACAACCTGGACAAGGTGTACCGGGACGACGCGTAGTCAGACCCCCGCCGCACCGCCGCGGCCCCTGTGACGGATCACTCACCGCCACTCGTGCGAAGGGGGTGGCTCCAGCTGGTCACCGAGGTCGATGGTGGGCGGTATGCACGATCACCGCACGGCAGCCGGCGACTCGGCGGGCCCCGCCCTCCCGACCGCGTGCGACGCGGCGGGAGCCGGGCCGGCGGGGGCGAGCGGTGCCGCCCCGGAGAAGGAGGCCGCTGAGGTCCGCCGTTTCTGGGGCCGACTCGGGCTTCCCGGGCTGGTCGACGTCCACACCCACTTCATGCCCGAGCGGGTCATGCACAAGGTGTGGGACTACTTCGAGGCTCGGGGGCCGCTGATCGACGGGCTCGAGTGGCCGATCACCTACCGGAGACAGGAGGCGGAGCGGACCGCCCTCCTCCGGCAGTTCGGTGTCCGGGCCTTCACCGCCATGCTCTACCCACACAAGCCCGACATGGCCCGCTGGCTGAACGGATGGGCCGTCGACTTCGCCCGCCGCACCCCCGACTGCCTGCACACCGCCACCCTCTACCCCGAGCCGGGCATCGAGAGCTACGTTCGCGAGGGCATCGAAGCGGGAGCACGCGTCTTCAAGGCCCACGTGCAGGTGGGAGCGTACGATCCGGCCGACGAACTCCTCGACCGGGCCTGGGGGGTGCTGGCCGAGACGGGGACCCCCGTGGTGCTGCACTGCGGCTCCGGTCCGGCGCCCGGCGAGCACACCGGACCCGAGCCCGTCGCGCGGGTGCTGGCACGGCATCCGAAGCTACGGCTCGTCATCGCGCACATGGGCATGCCGGAGTACGAGGAGTTCCTCGATCTCGCCGAGCGCTACGAGCAGGTGCGGCTGGACACGACCATGGCGTTCACCGACTTCACCGAGGGATTCCTCCCGTTCCCCCGGCGGGCCCTGCCCCGGCTCTCGGCCCTCGGCGACCGAATCCTGCTCGGCTCCGACTTCCCCAACATCCCCTATCCCTACGTGCACCAACTCCACGCCCTGGAACGGCTGGGGCTCGGGCCGGAGTGGCTGCGGGCCGTCTGCCACGACAACGCGACGGAGCTGTTCGGCCTCTGAATCCGCGGCCGAGTCACTACCGGCGGCGTCGGGGTGGGGGCGGCGCGCGGCGGAACCGGCGCACCGCACCCGCCACCGCCCCTCCGCCAGGGGCGCCGGAAACGTCCACCGAAAGCCGGTTCGCTGCCGGGCCCGATCAGCGGGGCGATGCTCCCTACGGAACCGTGGGGAGGTCCTCCGGGTAGAGCAGGGTGAGGTCGTCCGTGGTCGGCTCGGCCAGTTGGGCCACCCGCCCGGCGTGGCTCTCCACCATCGCCTCGAAGGTCTGACGGGCCGCGCGGCCGTTGCCGAAGGCGGGGCCCTTCGGCAGCATCGTGAAATACTTCAGGAGCGACTCCGCGGCGGCGTCCCCGATGCGGTACTCGTGCTCGGCGGCCTGCTGCTCCACGATCCGCAGCAACTCCTCCGGCTCGTAGTCACCGAAGGTGATGACCCGGGAGAACCGCGAGGCCACGCCCGGGTTCACGGTGAGGAAGCGCTCCATCTCGGCCGTGTAGCCCGCCACGATCACCACCACCGCGTCCCGGTGGTCCTCCATCAGTTTCACCAGTGTGTCGATCGCCTCCCGGCCGAAGTCCCGACCGGAGTCCTCGGGGGAGAGCGCGTAGGCCTCGTCGATGAACAGCACCCCGCCACGGGCCCGGTCGAAGGCCTCCTGGGTGCGGATCGCCGTGGAGCCGATGTGCTCCCCCACCAGGTCGACCCGGGAGACCTCGACCAGGTGGCCGCGCTCCAGAACGCCCAGTGAGTGGAGGATCTCACCGTAGAGCCTGGCCACCGTCGTCTTGCCGGTGCCGGGCGCACCGGTGAAGACCAGGTGCCGGCGGACTGAGGCCGCCTTGAGTCCCGCCTGCTGCCGCCGGCGGCCCACCTCGATCATGTCGATGAGTGCCCGGACCTCGCGCTTCACGCTCTGCAAACCGACCAGCGCGTCGAGTTCGCCCAACACCTCGTCCGAGGGTCGGGCGGGCTCGGCGGACGGTGCCGCCGACTCCCCGGGGGCCGGGCCGGCGGTGGCGCCGCCCAGCAGCCCCGCCGTCTGCACCGCGGGTATGGGCTCGTTGGGGAGCGGTGGCGCGGAGCGCTGCTCAGAACTCTCGTCGCTGGTGCAGTCCTCGCTGGTGGGACCCTCCTCGGCGAACTCGTAGCCGCCGCGGGCGCAGCGCTCCGTGCGGCACCGGCTGAGCGTCGACCGGCAGCCGTCGATGATGTGGAAGCCGTAGCCGCCGCTGCCGGTGACCTTGCAGCGGTTGAAGGTGCCCCGCCCCGCCGCGGACACGTAGAAGCCGGCCTCGGCGGGCGAGTCGACGGTGCACCGCTCGACCGTCGGATCCGCCCCCTTGGTGACGATCACCCCGGTGGACGTGGCGTCGATGGTGCAGCCGGTGAGGGAGCCACCGGTGCCCTGGTCACGGAACCAGGCGCCGGTGGCCGCCTCCCGGATGCGGCAGTCGTCGAGCTGCACCGCCGCCCCGTCGCTCACCGACACGGCGGTGTTGCGGACTTCGAAGATGTCGGTGTCGACGACGTCGGCTCTGGAGCCGCGGTCCAGCACGAACAGCGCGTCCGGCACCTCGTGCAGTCGGCAGGCGTCGAGGACCCCGGTCGCGCCGTCGCTGATCCACACCGCGGGATAGTCCCCGGTGCTCTGGTGGATCTCGCACTGGTGGGCGTCGACCCTGGTGCCCGGATCCCAGACGGACAGTCCGTTCCGCCCGAAGCGGCGCACCTTGCTCCGGGTTAGCGTGAGCACCGATCGCGACCGCAGGTCGACGGCGTTCTCCGGGATGTCGTGGATATCGCAGTCGGAGAGGGTGAGGACGGCGTCGGTGTCGAGCGTGACACCGTCCGCCGAGGTGCGGTGCACCGAGCAGTCGGTGAGCTGACCGGTCGCCCGAGCGGCGACCTGCACCCCGGCACCCTTGATCTCGTACACCTCGCAGCCGACGGCCTCCAGAGCGGTGCCCTCGCCGCTGAGGGACAGGCCGGCGCCGGTGGCGTGGTGGATGCGGCAGCGCTCCAGCCTGAGGTGCGCTCCGTCCCGTGCGGTCACCCCCGACTGCCCCGCCGAGACCACCTCGCAGTCCTCGAAGATCCCCCCGGCGTTGTCGAGGACGCTGATGCCGACCCCCGCCGGGTTGTCGACCGTGCAGCGGCGCACGGTCGGCCGGGCACCGGCCCGCACCTCGATCCCCACCGCGGAGCGGGTGGCGATCCGCACCCCGGTCAGCTCCGCCGAGCACTCCTCGACGAGGAGGGCGGGGGCCGCCGAGTCCTGGCCCTCGATGTCCAGGTCCCGCACGACGGCCGGGCCGCGCACGGTCAGCGCCACCCCGTCGGCCGGGGCGATCCGCACCGACCCGCGCGAGCCCTCCGGGCCGCGCAGTGTGACGGCGCGCTCCACGACGAGGTTCTCCCGGTAGGTGCCCGCGGCGATGGAGAGCACATCGCCGTCACCGGCGGCCTCCAGGGCCGCGGTGAGCGAGGAGTACTCCCCGGTGCGACGTCGCCACCGCGATGTGCCGGTGTGCGTCACCTGGACCGTGCCCTGTGGTGCCATTCGGAGTTGAGCCCCCACCTCGTGCGTGTGATGTCCGCGTACGGCTGTACTTGGCGCACCACCGTAGCGTGCGCGGAGCAAGGGAGTTGACGCGTCAGCTGTCCGCGCCGGTCCTGCCCCAGTCCGGACCGGTTCGGCGCCAGTCCCGCTCCCAGCTGCGGTATCGCCGGCGCTGCAGACGGCACACCACCAGCCGGCGCGCCCCCTCCACCAGCCCGAGCACGCCGACGCCGACGCCGACCCCCGCGAGCACGGCGTGCGCGGTGGCCGCCGTCTCGTCCATCGGCCGTCTCGTCGGTCGGCCGGCCGCGTCCGCCCAGAAGGTGAAGGGCTGCCCGGGGCGGGCGCTGAGCGGTGCCGGAGCCACCCCAGAACGCATGGTTCCGTCGGTGGCCGTCCAGGTGGCGAGGACCTGGCGGTGCGAATCCTGGACGGAGGCGCTCTCCGGATCCGGATCGGCCGGCGGATGCGGCAGCAACTGCTCGACCGTCGCCCGCACCAGATGGCGCTGGTGCTGCTGCTCGCGCGCGGTCTGCCGCAGCGAGGCATGGGCCAGCGAGCCGGCGATCACGCCGGCGGCCGGGGCTCCGAGGAGTACGAGCAGGACCGCCACCAGAGCGATCCACGCCTCCACGAGGTCGGTGCACCGGCGCAGCGGGTTCCGCCGCCACCGCCACAGACCCTGCAACACCAGCACCGCCCCGTACCGCCTTCCGAACCGGCGATGACCTCACCGGACCAGCGGTCACACGGCCCTGGGAACGGACCACGGCTGCCGTTCTGACGGCTGACCGCTTCGACGCCCCCGCCGTCCCGTGCCGCCGAACCCCCGCTCCAGCAGGGCGGTTCGCCGCGGCCGATGGGTCAGCCGAAAACTTCCACCGGAGCGCCTGTGCCCGGCCCTCCGGTGCCCTCGGAGATCACATTCTGCCTGAAGCGCGGCCCGACTCCGAATCGGCGCCGCTGACCGGCACCACGGCCGCTCCTTGCCGTGGTGCCGCTCCTCCCGAACGGATCAGTAACCCTGCCTCGGGTACTGCCGGCCGTAGGGGTCGTCGTACACGGGCGGGGCCGGTGCCGGCCGGGGAGGCTGCGGGCGCGGAGCGGCCGGGCGCATCGCCTCATAGCCCATCCCGCCGGCCGGGGCGTGCCCCGGCTGCGGCTGCTGCGGCACCGGGTAGCCCCTGGGCGGCACGGGCCGCTGCGGAATGTGCGGAGCGGGTGCCTGCTGCAGTGGCGCGGGCGGTGGCACCGCGTTCGTCTGATGCTGGTAACCGTGCGGCGGCGTGTGGTGGGACGGCGCGGCCGGCAGCGCGGGGAGTGCGGCCGGTAGTGCCGGCAGATGGCTGCCCGTGTCGTAGGGCGCGGCCGGCACCCGGATCGGCGCGATCTGCGGGGTACCGCGTTCCGCGACGAGGCTGTCGTAGATCGGGGTGTCCGGGAAAGAAGGCGCGGAGTAGTAACCGCCGCCATAAGTGGAGCGGGGGGGAGTCATACCACCTAAGTTAAGCCCACGACGTGCGAGTTGGGGAGACTGGCAAGAAGGTTGTTTCTCCTGTTGGGAGTGGTACCGCGGCGCCAATGCGGCGGAACCGGGAGCAACCGGTCGTACGGGCGGACCATGATCGCCGGAACAGAGGCTTTCAGCCTTCTTTCTGTCCGGATCAGCCGGCCCCCTCAGAGGCTCCGCTCTCGACCGGCGCGTCCTCCTCCGGGGCCGTGCGGGGCCGGTAGGTCCGGCCCTTCCAAGCCGCGCCGCCGCCCCGGTGATGGCGTGCCGCCGAGTCGACGGTCATCAGCAGATAGAGCAGAGCGGTGCCCGGCAGCAGCGGAGCCAGCCACGGCGGTTGCCCGTAGTACCGCAGCATCGGCAGATAGGTTCCGGCCATCACCGCCCACGCCGCTCCGCCGGCCAGCGCCGTGGCCGGCTCCGCGGCCACCACGCCGGCCAGTAGCGAGATCGGGGGCGCCAGGTACACCAGGGCCAGGGCGAGCACCGTTCCCGCCAGCAGCCAGGGACTGTGGCGGAGTTGGGTGTAGGCGCTCCGGGAGACCATGGCCCACAGGTCGGCCAGCCCCGGGTACGGCCGTACGCTCCGCACCCCCTCGGCCAGCCCCAGCCAGCCCCGCCCCCCGGCGGCGCGGACCGCCCCGGCCAGGGCGACATCGTCGATCACCGCTCCCCGGATGCTCTCGGGGACCCCGGCCCGCTCGGCTGCCGCCGCGCCCAGCAGCACGCACCCGCCGGCGGCGGCAGCCGTACCGGAACCCGGCCGGTTGACCCGGCGGAAGGGGTAGAGCTGGGCGAAGAAGTAGACGAACGCCGGGACGACCAGCCGTTCCCAGGTGGTCACCACCCGCAGCCTCGCCATCTGCGAGAGCAGGTCGAGACCGGCGGAGCGGGCGGCCGAGACCAGCGTCCGCAGACTGTCCCGGCGGTGTGCGATGTCCGCGTCGGTCAGCAGCAGGTACTCCAGCTCCGGCATCCGGTCCCGGGCCGCCGAGCAGCCCTGCCGGACGGCCCAGAGCTTCCCGGTCCAGCCGGCGGGCGGCTCTCCGGCGGACACCACGGTCAACGGCAGGCCTTCCGGGCGTGCCGGGGAGGGGTGCGGCCCCTCGGCCAGCCGGCGCGCCAGCTCCGCCGTTCCGTCGGTGCTGCCGTCGTCGACGAGGAAGACCTCCGCGGCTCCCGGATAGTCCTGGTCGAGCAACGAGGGGAGACTCGACGGCAGGACCGCGGCCTCGTTCCGGGCCGGCACCACCACGGCCACCGCGGGCCACCCGGCCGTCTCGGAGGGCGGTGGCGTGCCCGCTCCAGGCAACCGTACGTCCGTCCGCCAGTAGAACCCGTGGCCCAGCAGCAGCCAGAGCCAGACGACCAGTGAAGCTGCGGCGATCCACGTCAGGGGGCTCATCCTGCGGAGTCTGCCCCATCCGACGGCCACCAGCGGTGATGCGCGGGCGCGTTTCGGCGGGATGCCCTCCGCCGGATCAGCGACCCGTGCCCGGCGCCGCTCCGACGATCCGATTACGGTGGTCAGGTGAAGATCGCCCTACTGGACTCCGGAATCGGACTGCTGGCGGCGGCCGCCGCGGTCCGCCGGCTGCGGCCCGACGCCGCGCTGGTCCTCTCCTCCGACCCCGACGGGATGCCCTGGGGGCCACGTAGCCCGGAAGAGGTCACCGCCCGCGCCCTGCGCTGCGCCAGGGCGGCCGTGGCCCACCGCCCGGATGTGCTGATCGTGGCCTGCAACACCGCCTCGGTGCACGCGCTGCCCGCGCTCCGCGCGGAGCTGGAACCGCGGATCCCGGTCGTCGGTACCGTGCCGGCGGTCAAACCGGCGGCCCGCGGCGGGGGGCCGGTGGCCGTCTGGGCCACCCCCGCCACCACGGGCAGCCCCTACCAGCATGGACTGATCACGGACTTCGCCGCAGGGGTGGCGGTCACCGAGGTGCCCTGTCCGGGACTGGCGGACGCGGTGCAGCGGGCGGAGCCCTCAGCCGTCGACCGCGCCGTCGCCGCGGCCGCCGACCGCACCCCTCCGGACGTCGCGGCCGTCGTGCTGGGCTGCACCCACTACGAACTGGTGACAGACCGGATCAGGGCCGCGGTCCAGCGGCCGGGCGGCCCCGCGGTCACCCTCCATGGCTCCGCCGGGGCGGTGGCGGCCCAGGCGCTGCACCGCATCGGCGCGCGGCCCGAACCGTCCGCGGTGGCCAGCGACGACACCACCGTGCTCCTCAGCGGCAGGGAGGTCGGGCTCCCCGCCGAGGCCCTCCGCTACGCCGAGGGGCGTACGCTCTCCCCCGCCCTGGAGACCGACGCTCCGCGTACCGTCCCCTCCCCACCGGTGCCCGGCGCCTGAGAACGAGCGGACCCGCCGCCTCCGAGCGGTGGTGACCGGGCGCGGCGAAAGCCGGGACGCCGCCGTGGCGGCGGGTACGCTCGCTGCCATGAACGACGGCCCCCAGCAGCCGGCAGCCGACCCGGAGACCCCCGCCCGGCAGGTCCCGGAAGTCTGGACCGGCCGGGCGAGGAACCGGACGCAGTGGCTGCTCGCCGCGGTGGGCGCGGGCTGCCTGGCTCTGGGGATCGGGCTGGCCGTGCACTCGCCGTGGACGTCCGGGGGCGTCCCGCTGGCCATGTCCGTCGTGGGCTGCGTCCTCGCCGGGCTGCTGATCCTCTTCGGCACGCTGGCCTTCGTCCACGTCGCGGTACGCGTCGACGGGCAGGCCCTGGAGGTCCGCTGCGGCCACATGGGACTGCCCCGCCGGCGCATCCTTCTCGAGCACGTGGTCGCGGCCGACTTCGCCCCCAGCGTGACCCCGCGCCACTGGGGCGGCTGGGGCTACCGCTGGCGACCGGAGAAGGGCACCGCGGTGGTGGTCCGCCGGGGCGAGGCGCTGGTGGTGAGGCTCGGTGACGGACGCGTCTTCACGGTGACCGTGGACGATGCCGAGACAGCGGTGCGGGCCATCCGGGACCGGCTGGGCACCGGGCGGTCCTGATCCCGCAGCTCCCGCCTCGGTGACCGGTGGTCCGCAGCACGCCCGCAGACGGGAGAGGCGCCGCTCAGCGGCCGGGCCGTGCTCCACGCCCGCTGGGGCACGGAGCGGCCTCCGGGCGGGAGGGGGAGAGCTCATAGGCTCGGCCCATGGCAACCCCCGAGTTCATCCGAGCGGTGCGCGAGAGCATCGGCCACCAACTGCTCTTCCTACCGGGCGTGAGCGCGATCGTCTTCGACGAGGACGGACGCGTGCTCCTGGCCCGGCGGACGGACACCCGCCGCTGGTCGATCATCGGCGGCATCCCCGAGCCGGGCGAGCAACCGGCCGCCGCCGCCGTCCGCGAGGTCTACGAGGAGACCGCGGTGCGGTGTGTCCCCGAGCGGCTGGTGCTGGCCCAGACGCTGCGGCCGGTGGAGTACCCCAACGGCGACCGGTGCCAGTTCATGGACATCACCTTCCGCTGCCGGCGGACCGGCGGTGAGGCCCGTGTCAACGACGACGAGTCGCTGGAGGTCGCCTGGTTCCCGGTGGACGCGCTGCCCACCCTGGAGGACTTCGCCGTCACCCGGATCAAGCAGGCCCTCGACGAAGGGCCGGCGTGGTTCGAGCCGGCCGGACCTCTCTGAAGGCACGAGGAGGCGTGACAGTCCGCCGCGCTCGCCGCGCGGCGGACCGCCAACGGGCTCAGGCTCCCCAGCGCAGACCCGGAGTCCGCACCGGCGCGTCCCACAGCCGGAGCAGCTCCTCGTCCGCCTGGCAGAGCGTCACCGAACAGCCCGCCATGTCCAGTGAGGTGACGTAGTTGCCCACCAGCGTGCGGGCCACCGGCACCTTCCGCTCCGCCAGCACCCGCTGGACCTCGGCGCTGAAACCGTAGAGTTCGAGTAGCGGGGTGGCGCCCGTGCCGTTGACCAGGGCGAGCACCGGACCGTTGGGCTGCAGATCCTCCAGGACGGCGTCCACCGCGAAGTCGGCGATCTCCCGGGAGGTCATCATGGCCCGGCGCTCCCGCCCCGGTTCGCCGTGGATGCCGATGCCGAGCTCCAACTCCCCCGCGGGAAGGTCGAAGGCCGGACCGCCCTTGGCGGGTGTGGTGACCGAGGTCAGGGCCACTCCGAAGCTGCGCGAGGAGTCGTTGACCTGCCGGGCCACCGCCTCCACCCGGTCCAGCGGCGCGCCCTCGTCGGCCAGCGCGCCGGCGATCTTCTCGATGAACAGCGTCGCCCCGGTGCCGCGGCGGCCCGCGGTGAAGAGGCTGTCGGTGACCGCCACGTCGTCGTTGACCAGCACGGTCGCGACCTGGATGTCCTCGTCCTCGGCGAGTTCGGCCGCCATGTTGAAGTTGAGGACGTCGCCGGTGTAGTTCTTCACGATGAACAGCACGCCGGCGCCGCTGTCGGTGGCCGTCGCCGCGCGCAGCATCTGATCCGGGACCGGCGAGGTGAACACCTCTCCGGGGCAGGCCGCGTCCAGCATCCCGGGGCCGACGAACCCACCGTGCAGCGGCTCGTGCCCCGAGCCACCGCCGGAGACCAGGGCGACCTTGCCGGCGACCGGAGCGTCCCGTCGCACGATCACCCGGTTCTCCACGTCGACCGTCAGCTCCGGGTGGGCGGCGGCCATCCCCCGCAGCGCGTCCGCTACCACGGTCTCCGGTACGTTGATCAGCATCTTCACGGGTACCTACCTCCGAAAGGCGTTGGCGGCGACCGCCGTGGACCGGACTCCCCAGGTGAGCGTGCGGATCGAACGATCCTGGCGGGCCGAGGCGGGAGCGTGCGGGGCTGGAACGAGGGGCGGGGCTGCCGTACAGCGACCAGTATCACGGTGAGAGTGGCCCAGGTCACCATTGGGCGCATCGCTTTCCGCGTGTCGGTGCCCGCTGTGCGCCCCGTGCGCCGTCACCGCCGCCCCACGGGGTCCTGAGCTCCGTGCCAACGGTTGGTCAGCCAGCCATACTGGACGGGCTGGGGAGGGCGGTGCGAGTCGACGAGGTGGCGGGTGGATGGGGCGGACCAGACTGATCCGGGGCCGCTACCGGCTGCTCGAGACGATCGGGCGCGGTGGCATGGGCGAGGTGTGGCGTGCGCTGGACGAGGCGCTGGAACGCCAGGTCGCGGTGAAGTGCCTCAAACCGGCGGGCCGACAGCTCGACCACTCATCCGGAGGCGCGCTACGTGAGCGGTTCCGGCGGGAGGCTCGGGTGGCCGCCGCGTTGCAGCACCGCGGAGTGACGGTCGTCCATGACTTCGGGGAGGAGAGCGGTTCGCTCTTCCTGGTGATGGAGTACCTGGACGGGCGTGACCTCGGCCAGCTGCTCACCGACAACGGTGGCCCGCTGCCCGTGGCCGAGACCGTGGAGATCGCCGAGCAGGTGGCCGCCGCCCTCGACCACACCCACGGCCATGGCATCGTGCACCGCGATCTGAAACCGGCCAACATCATGCGCACCGGGGACGGCACGGTGAAGATCTGCGACTTCGGCATCGCCAGGCTCGGCCAGGACATCGGCTTCACCGCCCGGCTCAGCGGCACCGGTGCCCCGATGGGCACACCGCCTTACATGTCACCGGAGCAGATCGCCGGTGCCACCGTGGACCACCGCAGCGACCTGTACTCGCTGGGCTGCGTGCTCTACGAACTCTCCACCGGCACACCGCCGTTCGGTCGGGGGGACCCCTGGCCCGTGCTCATCGGCCACCGCGACACCGCCCCGGTGCCCCCGCGGGCGCACCGTCCCGAGATCCCCCGCTACCTCGAGGAGATCGTGCTCGGCCTGTTGGCCAAGGCCCCGGAAGACCGACCGCAGCGCGCCGCGGACGTGGTCGATCGGCTCACGGTCGCGCGGAGGCCGCCCTGGCCGTCGGAGAGCTGGGCCGATCCCGCTCCGGACGGGCTTCCCCCCTGGGCGGCCGGGATGACCGCCGGGCACCGGACGGACGGTGCCGCGGCAGGCGAGACAGGGAAGGAAGGCGGACGGGCAGCGCTCACCGCCGGCTGGACACCCCGGTACACATCGAACCGGTCCGAGGCGGCGCCGGGAGCGCTCGCCTCGCTGGCCCGACGGCACAGCGCCGGCCTGCACCTGGCGGCGCTCGGCCACTGGGAGGAGGCGAGTGAGATCTACCGCTCAGTGATCGCCGAGCGGGAGGTGCTGCTTGGGCCCGAGCACCCCGACACCCTCGCCAGCCGGCGCGAGCTCGCGGTGGCGCTGGGGCGACTCGGTGGTTGGGAGGAGGCGCTCGCCCTCTCCTGCCAGGTGGCGCGCTCCCGGGAACGGGCGCTTGGCGTCGACCACCCGGACACCGTGACCAGCCTTGCCGACCAGGCCTACTTCCTGGAACGTCTGGGCCGTCCGGTCGAGGCGACGCGGTTGCACCGACGCCTCTCGGAGCTGAGCCGTACGGCGGCGTGCGGCCCCTGAGGGCAGCCGGGGCGCCGGAACCGCCCGACCCACGGCCTCTCAGACACGGCTGGTCCACGCCGGGGCGGAGCGGCACCCCGCGACCCCCCGGAAGCCGCGGGTCCGTGCTACCAAGGACCATGCCCGACGCCATGGAACCCAAGCCCACCCCGCCCGCCCGGGACGCCTATGACGCGGTGATCGTCGGCGGTGGCCACAACGGACTGGTCGCCGCCGCCTACCTGGCCCTTGCCGGTCGCCGGGTGCTCGTACTGGAGCGGCTCCCGCACACCGGGGGCGCGGCCGTCTCGACCCGGCCGTTCGCCGGTGTCGACGCCCGGCTGTCCCGCTACTCCTACCTGGTGAGCCTGCTGCCCAGGAAGATCGTCCGCGAGCTTCGACTGCCGTTCGACGTCCGGAAGCGGACCATCTCCTCCTACACCCCCGCGCTGCGCGGAGAGCACGCCACGGGCCTGCTGGTGGACGGCTCCGACCCGGCCAGGACCAGGGATTCCTTCGTCCGCCTCACCGGGTCGGACCGCGACTTCGAGGCCTGGGAGAGCTTCTACGGCATGACCCAGCGGGCCGCCGGACGGATCTTCCCCACGCTCACCGAGCCGCTGCCGAGCCGGGCCGAACTCCGGGAGCGTGTGGACGACGAGACGGCCTGGCGTGCGCTGTTCGAGGAACCGCTCGGCGCCACCGTCGAGGATCTCTTCCAGGACGACCTGGTGCGGGGGGTGGTGCTCACCGACGGGCTGATCGGCACCTTCGCCGACGCACACGACCCCGAGCTGCCGCAGAACCGCTGCTTCCTCTACCACGTGATCGGCGGTGGTACCGGCGACTGGAACGTCCCGGTCGGCGGAATGGGGGCGTTCACGGACGCGCTGGCGGACGTCGCACGCGCGGCCGGCGCCGAGATCGTCACCGGGCACGAGGCGACGGGTATCGCCACCGATGGAACACGGGCGGAGGTGAGGTACCGCAGCGCGGACGGGGTGGAGGGCACCCTCGGGGCACGGCAGGTGCTGGTCAACGCCGCTCCGGAGGCGCTTGACCGTCTGCTCGGCAGGGAGCCCGCGGAGCGGGCGGAAGGCGCACAGCTGAAGGTCAACATGGTGCTGCGGCGCCTCCCGGAGCTGCGGGACCGGACCGTCGATCCCCGAGAGGCGTTCGCCGGCACGTTCCATATCGCCGAGGGGTACGGGCAGTTGGCGGACGCCTACCGGGAGGCCGCGGCCGGCCGGCTGCCGAGTCGCCCGCCGTCCGAGATCTACTGCCACTCACTGACCGACCCCTCGATCCTCGGCGGGGACCTCGCCGCCAGGGGCCACCACACGCTGACGCTCTTCGGCCTGCACACGCCCGCCCGGCTCTTCGAGCACGACCACGATGCCGTCCTTGCGGAACTGCTGCGGTCGACGCTCGACGAACTCGACGCCCACCTCGCCGAACCGATCGCCGACTGCCTGGCCACCGACGCCGACGGCAGGCCGTGTATCGAGGCGAAGAGTCCCCTGGACCTCGAGCGCGAACTCCGACTACCCGGTGGCAACATCTTCCATCGGGAACTCGCCTTCCCGTACGCCGGCGAGACGACGGGACGCTGGGGGGTGGAGACCGAACACCCCAACGTGCTGCTCTGCGGTGCGGGGGCGGTCCGGGGCGGCGGGGTGAGCGGTGTCCCCGGCCACAACGCCGCGATGGCGGCGCTGGGCCGGTAGCACCCCGGGTCGGTCTCCGCGGCGTCAGTTCGCGGAGGCCGACCAGCCGTCCGCCGCCACCTTGCGGGCGTCCTTCGGGCGTTCGTCGTCGAAAAGCGGGCGGCTCCCGTCGGTGACCCGGATGCCGTCCACGTATACCCCCCGCCCGACGTAGAGCGGGTCCGTGGTGTAGTTCCACCGCAGCCGGACGGGAGTCCCGCGCCAGGGCCCGAGATCGGCGTGCGCCCGGTGCCAGGCGCGGCCCGACCAGCCCCGGGCCGTGCCGTCCGGGTGCGGCTCGGGCGGGCGGCCGCCGCGCTCGGTGGTGAAGGGCACCGGCTGCCAGGTCTCACCGCCGTCCGCGGACGCCTCCAGCCGCACCGGGTCGGAGCCGGGCTCGGTGTCCCACCAGAGGGAGAAGCTCAACCGCGCCCGCTGCTGGTTCACCGTCAGCTCCGGCAGTGTCAGCGTGGCCTCGGTGTCGCTGGCCATGCCGGAGAACCAGGCGGTGCGCCCGTGTGCCGGGGGCACCGGGACCGCCCGGGCCAGATGGTTGGCGGCCGACACTCGGGGTGCGCTGCCCGACCGCCAGTCGCGAACCGGGTGCACGGAGTTGCCCAGCAGGACGAGGAAGGTGTCGGTGCTCGGGTCGAGGACCAGGCAGGTACCGGTGAAGCCGGTGTGCCCAGCGGTGCGTGGAGTGGCCATCGCACCCATGTACCAGTGCTGGTAGAGCTCGAAACCGAGACCGTGCTCGTCGCCGGGGAAGGCCGTGTTGAAGTCGGTGAACAGCAGTTCCACCGATTCGGCTCGGAGGATCCGGGCCCCGCCGTACGCCCCGCCGTCCAGCAGGGTGCGGCAGAGCACCGCCAGGTCCCAGGCGTTGGAGAAGACCCCGGCGTGCCCGGCCACGCCCCCGAAGGCGTGCGCGTTCTCGTCATGGACCTCGCCCCAGACCAGGCCGCGGTCAAGTCCGCTCCACGGCGGGCGCGCCACCTCGGTGGCGGCGATCCTGGGCTTCCAGGAGGCGGGTGGGTTGTAGCGGGTGTGGCGCATCCCCAGCGGTCCGGTGATCTCCTCCCGCAGCAGCCGGTCGAGCGGGCGGCCGGTGATCCGCTCCAGGACCAGCTGGAGCGAGATGAGGTTCAGGTCGGAGTACAGGTACACCGTGCCGGGCTGGCTCTCCGGCTCCTCGTCCCAGAGCAGTTGGAGCATCCCCTCCCGGGTCGGCTCCTCGTAGAGCGGGATCCAGGACCGGAAACCGGAGGTGTGGGTGAGCAGCTGACGGATGGTGATGTCCTGCTTGCCCGCCGCCGCGAACTCCGGGAGGTACGAGGAGGCCGCCGCCTCGAGTTCGAGCGTGCCCCGTTCGATCTGCTGGACGGCGAGGATCGAGGTGAAGAGCTTGGAGACCGAGGCGAGGTCGAAGATCGTGTCGTCGGCCATCGGGATCTGCTGCTCGGCGGGGAACTCGACACCTGTGTCGGTGGCCTCGTCGTAGTCCCGGTAGCGGACCGCCTTGCCGATCGGCTCGTGGAGGGCGACCGTGTGGCCGCGCCCGGCGAGGATCACGGCGCCCGCGTACCAGGGATGCTCGGGGGAGGGGCCGAGGTACGTGCGCGCGTCGGAGACCAGTTGCCGCAGGTGCTCCGGGAGCAGACCGGCCTGCCGAGCCGAGCCCCGGTGCAGCACCCGGCCCCGGTTCCCGCCGGTCGGCGCGGCGGCCTGGGCCGCTCCGCCGGGAGCGGAGAGCAGCACGAGGGAGCCGCCGAACGCGAGCACCCCTGCCGCGAACCGCCTCCGTGACAGCGCTCTGCCGACGCTTCCCGCTTCCTCGGTCATGCGACACCCTCCTGAAAATAACTTTCGGACAGTGGATCAGTAGACGGAACATTCTTCCGAGGAAAGGGCTGTGTCAAGGCCGCGCGGGGGCCTGTTTTCCGGCTGCGGTCCCCTGACGGAGGCGGTACCCGCGGCGCGGGGTGGCGAGTGCGCTGGTGCGAGGGCCGGATGACTGCGGACCTGGAGTTGCAGCCCCTGACGGAAGTGCCGGTGCTCCAGCAGCCGGCCTCGACCTCGGTGCCACTGGCGGGAGCGGCCACGAACACCGGCGCCGGTACTGGGGCCGGCGCGGATCCCGAGTCCGTTCGGCGCCTTCCGCACATAGGCCCACCATGCCGCGGGGCGCTGCCGAAGGAGCCGACCGGCCGCCGCGCACCGCGTCAGTCGTCCGTGGCGCCCAGCGCCCCCGGTGCGGTCTCCGTCAGCTCTCCCTCCTCCAGCAGCAGCCACCGAGTGATCCCCAGCGAGGCGAGGAACGGTAGGTCGTGGCTGGCCACCAGCAGCGCGCCCTCGTACGACTCCAAGGCCGTGGTGAGCTGCCGGACGCTCACCATGTCCAGGTTGTTCGTCGGCTCGTCCAGCATCAGCAGCTGCGGCGCCGGATCGGCAAGCATCAGCGCGGCCAGCGCCGCCCGGAACCGCTCGCCGCCGGAGAGGGTCGCCGCCTTCCGGTCGGCGCGGGCACCCCGGAACAGGAAGCGGGCCAGCCGCGACCTGATCAGGTTGTCGGTGGCGCCCGACGCGAAACGGGCCACGTTCTCCGCGACGCTCAGCTCCCCGTCGAGGATGTCCAGCCGCTGGGGCAGGAACCGTGCCGGCACGTGTACCGCCACCTCGCCCGACACCGGAGCCAGCTCCCCGGCGATGGTGCGCAGCAGCGTCGTCTTGCCCGCGCCGTTGCGCCCCACCAGCGCGATGCGCTCGGCACCGTGGAGGTCGTACCCGCCGGCCACGCGAGCGCCGTGGACCAGCTCCAGATCGCGTAGCGTCAGCACCGACCGGCCCGGCGGCACAGCGGTGTACGGCAGGTCGACGCGGATCTCGCCGTCGTCCCGCACGGCCTCCACCGCCTCGTCGAGCCGCTCCCTGGCCTCGGCCAGTCTCTCCTCGTGCATCACCCGGTGCTTGCCCGCGGACTGCTGCGCCGCGCGTTTGCGCAGCCCCATGACGATTTTCGGTTCGCGCTTCTGGTCCCACATCTTCTGGCCGTACCTCTTGCGGCGGGCCAGCTTGACCTGGGCGTCGACCAGTTCGCGCCTCTGCTTGCGCAGATCGGCCTCCGCGACGCGGACCATGCGCTCGGCGGCCTCCTGTTCGACGGCGAGGGCCTCCTCGTAGGCTGAGAAGTTGCCGCCGAACCAGGTGATGCCGCCTGCGCGCAGGTCGGCGACCTGGTCCACGAGTTTCAGCAGCTCCCGGTCGTGGCTGACCACGATCATGACGCCCGGCCAGGAGGCGACGGCGGCGTGGAGCCGCCGCCGCGCGTACAGGTCGAGGCTGCTTGTCGGTTCGTCCAGCAGCAGGATGTCCGGGCGGCGCAGCAGCAGCGCCGCGAGCCGGAGCAGCACGGACTCGCCGCCGGACACCTCGCCCAAGGTGCGGTCGAGTCCGATGTGGTCGAGGCCGAGTTCGCCGAGGGCGGCCAGAGCGCGTTCCTCGACGTCCCAGTCATCGCCGACGGTCTCGAAGTGCTCCTCGGCCGCGTCGCCGGACTCGATGGCGTGCAGCGCCGCCCGCTGGGCGGCGACACCGAGCGTCTCGTCCACCCGCGTGGCGGTGTCGAGCGTGATGTCCTGCGGGAGGTGGCCGATGGTGCCGGCCACCCGGACGGTGCCGTCGGCCGGGGAGAGTCGGCCGGCGATCAGTTTCAGCAGGGTCGATTTGCCCGAGCCGTTGACACCGACGAGTCCGGTTCTGCCGGGGCCGAAGGCGGCGTCGAGCTCCTCGAAGACGGAGGTGCCGTCGGGCCAGGCGAAGGAGAGGGAGGAACAGGTGACGGAATGAGCCATGAGGGTCTCCGCGGTTGCGTGATCCGGTCAGGGGCAAACGCGTGTCGAGACACTGGGAGGCGGCGACCCGCCGTCGGCCGGAGAGGAGTGAAGCCCGGGGAGCGGGAGAACTGCCGAGAGCCCCGCTCCGCAAGGACGGCTCTGACGCCGAGGTCGCACGTGGCGTCCCCACACGGACGGGGGACACGGTGTCTCAGGACCTCAGACGAGCAACGTCCTACTCCGATCGGCGGCAACAGAAGCCCGAACAACATAGCAGGGCGGCGGCCCGGGCTGTCACCTCCTTTTCGGATGCCCGACCCGCCGCCCCGGATGTTCCTCAGGCCCGCGGCTCGGCCACGGCCGGGGCGTGGGTGCGCTCGACCGGATCCCGCCGAGGGCTGGTGGGCACCAGGACGGTCAGGACCGCGGCGAGCACCGCCGGGATGGCGAACGCGTAGAACACCCAGTTGTCGGAGAGCGAGTCGCTGTTGACCGGGGTGAGCACACAACCGCCGTAGGTGGGACCGAGGATGCCGCCGATCCGACCGCCCCCCCCCCAGGGCCCAGCCGAGGGCCGACGCCCGCACCTTCGACGGGTAGAGGCCGCCGATGAACGCGTTCACCAGCGTCTGCGTGTTCGACCCGAAGCCGGCGAGCGCGCCGACGAGGAGCAGTGGGACGGTGGAGGGTTTCGTGATGAACAGAAGTACGGCGACCGCCGCGAGGCAGAGGAGGAGGCGATGACCAGCTTCTCGCCCCAACGGTCGGCGAGGGCGCCGAGCGGGAGGCTTCCGATGTGGCCGACCTCGGAAGCCGTCAGCGCCCAGGAGTCGTAGGCGAGGAGGTCGGGGACGATCGCCCCCTAGACGATCAGGTCGTAGCCGTCGAAGATGACGGTGAGGCAGCAGATCAGCAGGACCCAGTGTGTACTGCGTCCGCTGACGGGGCCTGCGGTTGCTCTGGTCGCGGACATGTGACGCGCTCCGTTCTCCTGGAGAGACTCCGGTCCGCCGCGGTGTGCCGGAAGCCGGCTGTCGAGTGCCGGCGGTGGCCTGCGGAGTGGAGTCGGCCGAAGCTGGGGCTGTTGACACGCGCCGTGAGTCGCAATCCGCTGGCCGCGGGCCGTCCGGTGCCGTGTCGGGCGGTGGTGGCCTGCGGCGGCGCCGATGCCAGGTGCCGCGTGGCGGTTACGCTTCGCCGGGGGCCGGACGAGGCGCTCCGCCTGGGTGTCGTACATCCACCGGGGTGGTCCCGGCGGGCTCGCGTCGAGGTGGGCCGCCGGTGTGGAGGGCGGCCCGCGGCCGTGGCGGCGCAACGGGCCGCCTCCCGACGGCTCGGGGCGGGCCCCGAGCCGCCCCGAGGGCAGTTGACGGCTGGTCACGTGCCTGGTGGCGCGCTGCTCAGAGGCCGGCCGGAGCCAGCACGATGTCGAACCGGACCTGCGACCAGGCGCCCTCGATCCGGCGGCCGTCCGGAGTGGGTGTGCCGGGGGCCCGCTTCTCGAAGTCCTTGATCAGCGACTCCTTGACGCCGAAGACGCTGTCCCGGTCGAGCAGTTCGTCACCGCGGACGAAGATGTGTGTGACGAGCCGCCGGTGCCCCTCCGCCGTGACCATGAAGTGCAGGTGTGAGGCGCGGTACGGGGAACGGCCGACAGCCGCCAGCATCCGCCCCACCGGCCCGTCGTGCGGGATCGGGTACGGCGTGGGTGTGATGCCCCAGAAGCTGTAGCGCCCCCGCTCGTCGGTGAACAGGTGGGCACGGGCTGCGCTCCGACCGTCGTCGTACTGCACGTCGTAACGGCCCTTCTCGTCGGCCTTCCACACCTCGATGCGGGCCCCGGCCAGCGGGGCGCCGTCGGGGCCGGTGACGGCGCCCTCGACCCAGCACGGCTCGCCGGTGGCGCCGAACGACATGTCGCCGCCGATCGGGATCCGCGGCGATCCCTCGACGAAGAAGGGGCCGAAGACGGTCGCCTCGGTGGCGTCCCGGTAGGCCTCGTTGTTGATCGCGACGGTCTGCATCGATGCACCGAGGGTGTCGGAGAGCAGGACGAACTCCTGCCGCCTGTCGTCGGTGATGTGGCCGACCTCGGTGAGGAAGCCGATCGCCGCGGCCCACTCCTCCTCGGTCAGCCGGACCTCCCGCAGGAAGGCGTGCAGATGCTTGACGAGCGAGCCCATCAGTTGCTTGAGACGCGGGTCGCGGCACTGGTCGAAGGAGCGCACGACACGCTCCAGGAGCTCGGCCTCCCGGGCCTCCTGCTCGGCGGGGACCGCGGGCCGCGGCGGCCCGTGCTCCGTCTCCGCCGTCTCGAAGCCGGCCTCGGTCATGACGGGTCACTCCCTTCCCAGGCTGCGTGCAGCAGTTCGGTGATGTCGTCCTCGGTAGCGGGGGCGGGGTTGTTGGTGGGGATCGCCGCCAGGACCGGTGCCACCGCCCGGGCGATGCCCTCCCGGGGCATCCCGTGGTCCTTGAGCGCCTTGGGGGCGTCCAGCTCGGTCCGCAGTGCGGCCAGCCCGGCGGCGGCGGTCGCGCTGCCGAAGCCCGTGCGATGTGCTGCTCCGCCTCCGGGGCGCTGGGCGCGTTGAAGGCGAGCACATGGGGCAGGACGACGGCGTGGGTCTGGGCGTGCGGAAGGTCGAACATGCCGCCGAGCACATGGCAGATCTTGTGGTGCATGCCGGAGCCGGCGCTGGCGGAGGAGACCGCCGCGAGGTAGGCGCCGTAGAGCGTCTGCTCGATACCGGCCACGTTCGCCGGGTCCTCGGCCACGACGGGTAGACCGGCGGCCAGACTGCGGATCCCCTCCCCGGCCAGTGCCCGGTCGATCGGGTCGGTGCGGGGCCCCCAGAAGGAGTCGACGCAGTGCGCCATCGCGTTCAGGCCCGACGCCACGGTCATGCCGCCCGGCAGGCCCTACGAGGAGTTGCGGGCCGGCCTCGCGGACCTGCTGCCGGGCGCCGCCCGGCGCAGTGGTCCGCTGGTGCTCGACATCGCGGTCGCCGCCGACCCCACCTATCTTTGAGCCGGCGTCCCGCCGTCCTCCGGGCCAGGCGGGATGGTCTCGGGCGCTCAGCATCGGAGCCACCACGGCTGCCGGGCGCTCTCCGTTTCGCGGCTTTTCCCCCGGGCACTCGTGCGTCCGCTGACCAGACAGCCCACGCGAGCAGTGAGAGAGGACGTGGCAGAGGTGAAGGTAGCCTTTCTCGTGGCCATGGAAGGTACCGAGCAGGTGGAGCTCACCGGGCCATGGCAGGCGGTGATCGCGGCCGGAGGCACGCCCGAACTGCTCTCCACCGGTGCCGGGGAGATCCAGGCGTTCAACCATCTCGACAAGGCGGACACCTTTCCGGTGGACCGGAAGGTCGACCAGGCGCGGGTGGCCGACTACGACGCGTTGGTGCTGCCCGGCGGGGTCGCCAACCCCGACGCGCTGCGGCGGGACCCGACCGCCGTCGCCTTCGTCAAGGGGTTCTTCGACGAGGGCAAGCCGGTGGCCGCGATCTGCCACTCGCTGTGGATGCTGGTGGAGGCCGATGTGGTGCGCGGTCGGACGCTCACTTCGTGGCCCAGTGTGCAGACGGATGTGCGGAACGCCGGCGGCACCTGGGTGGACGAGCAGGTGCGGGTGAGCCGGGAGGGGCCCAACACGCTGATCACCAGCCGCGGCCCGTCCGACCTCAAGGCTTTCGAGGAGACCTTCGTGAAGGAGTTCGGGAAGGTCGCCGCTTGAAGGCCCCGCTCCCTGTCATCCGCAGGCACGGCGCCGTCACCGCCGGCGGCGAGTGAGGGCGTCGGCGCGGCGGACGCCCGCCGGCACGAGAAGGGCACCGGACACGTACCATGTTCCGCATGTCGTTCCTCCGTCGACGCAGCGCAGCCACGCCCGCCGGGCCGGACTTCGACGTCCTGGCCATGGACCCGAGCGACTGGCCAGGCAATCTCGGGGCCGGTCTCCTTCCGGCTCCGGACGGTAGCTGCCAGGGGGTGTTCCTCCGCTACGACCTGTTCGGCGGACGCGGCCCCGCGATGATCATCGGGAACCTCCCCGCCGGATCGCCGGCCCGTGAGCTGGAGGGCGACGAGGTCCCCTTCGAAGTCGCCCAACTGCTCCTCGCGCTCGACAACGACGAACCGGTGCGGGTGGTGGACACCGAGGACACCCCCGTGATGCACAGCGGCAACCTGCTGATCGTCCGCAGGGTCAAGATCTCCGAAAGCCGCGTGTCCTGCGTGCAGTTCGACCGCGACGACGGAGTGCTGGTCACCATCGCCAGCTGGGACCGGCCCATCACCGACGAGCTGTACCAACTGCTCAAGCCGCTGCCGCCGGAGATGTTCCAGCAGGGCTGAGCCGCCCGTCCGGCATCGCCGAGCCGGCTCCCAGCAGGGCCGGCTCAGCCGTGCCGTACCGATTCTGCGGATCACCGGCGGCTCAACGTGTGCCGACCGCCGCGCGCACCGCCCCGCGAGCCAGAGCGCAGTCGTCCTGGAGCCGCCGCAGCAGCAATCGCTGCGCCTCACCGGGGGCCGTCGGTACCCCGGGGGCGGTGGGGAGGGACTCGCTCATGGTCCGGCGTACGGCCATCTCGCAGTTCCGCACCTCCCGAGTGAGCACCAGCATCAGATTCACCAGGAAGGCGTCGCGCGAGGCCGCTCCTCCGGCCTGGGCGAACTGGCTGATCTGGCGTCGGGCCGCCGGGGTGTCGCCGAGCACCGACCAGAGGGTGGCCAGGTCGTAGCCCGGCAGGTACCAGCCCGCCTGTTCCCAGTCCACCAGAGCCGGCCCGGTGGGGGAGAGCAGGATGTTGGACAGCAGCGCGTCGCCGTGACAGAACTGACGCCGCACCGGTTGGGCGGAGGCGGTGGCCAAGCCGTGCAGCAGCTTCTGTAGATCCTCCACGTCCCGGTCGGTGAGCAGGCCCAATTCGTGGTAGCGCGCGATGCGCGCCCCGTACTTGATCGGGTGGTCGAACAGGCCGCTCGGCGGCTGCCAGCGATTGAGCCTGCTGATCGCCTCCAGCGTCGCCCGGATATCGGCACCTGACTGGGGCTCGAAACGGTGCTGCGGGAGGGAGACGGTCCGCCCTGGCACCCGCTCCAGCACCAGGGTGCCCTCTTCCGCGTTGGCGGCGATCAGCCGGGGGACCCGCACCGGCGGCCGGTGCCGCACGAAGGTGCGGTAGACGGCTATCTCCTGGTGGAACCGTTCAGTCCACACGGGCGAGTGGTCGAGCAGGCACTTGGCGACGGCCGTTCCCCGACCGACCGTGCCCAACAGCACCACTGAGCGGCTGCTGCGGCGGAGCACCTGGACCGCGTGGAACTCCGGGCAGATACGGAGCACTGCGGTGAGCGCGGTGCGCAGCTGGACCCCCTGCGGGCCGGACAGGTCGACCCGCCCGCTGGGCGGTGGGGCGCCGGCGCCCGAGGTCAAGCGCGCACGCCTGCCGCCCACTGCTCCTGCCGCCGTGCGCCCGGGCCCGGCCAGCAGGTCACCGCCACCTTGTTGCGAGCGGTGCGGCCGGGGCGAGGTGGACGCGGGAGACGATGGTGCGTACATGGGCGATACAGATCCCTTCGCGTACGGGGCGAGTGTCTGCGCCGGCCCGTTCCGGCCGAGGACCTGAGCCTGGGGAGCGGAGTCCCCCGGCGGAACGGGCGGCGGACTCCACCCGACACCCCGAGTCGGGTGGCACACCATCTGGCGCACCCTGGCGAACCCTGGCGAATAGTCGCCCGGCCGGTCACCGGCCGTTACTGTCGAACTCAGCCGAGGAACCTGGGGGCTTGTTGTGAGCAAGGGGCCCAACACCCGACTCGCGGACCTGTTCGGGATGTCCGGCTGGTCCAAGGGGGAGCTGGCGAGGCTCGTCAACCGGCATGCGACGGCCTTGGGCCATCCGCAGCTGGCGACGGACACCTCGCGGGTGCGGCGCTGGATCGACACCGGCGAAGTGCCGCGCGATCCGGTGCCCAAGGTGCTGGCGTCGCTGTTCACCGAGCGCCTCGGCCGTGTCGTGACCATCGAGGATCTCGGCTTGGGTCGGCGAGCGCGCGCCGGATGGCAGCAGTCTGCCGAAGGGCTGCCGTGGGCGCCGGAGCGGACAGCCGCTGTCCTCACCGAATTCACGGGAATGGACCTCATGCTCAACCGACGCGGCTTGGTGGGTGCCGGCGCGGCGCTCGCCGCAGGATCGGCGCTCACCGGCGCCATGCACGAGTGGTTGCACACCCTCCCGACCCCTGATCCCCGAGGCGACCGGGCCGTGGGCGGCCGTCCGACGTCCGATACCGCCGATCACGACCGCTACGAGGCGGCACCGGTCGGGTCCCAGGAGATCGAGGCCCTGGAGCACTCGGTCGAGGTCTTCCGAGCCTGGGACGCGGCCCGCGGCGGCGGCCTGCAGCGGAAGGCGGTGGTGGGCCAGCTCAACGAGGTGGGGGGGATCCTCGCCTACCGCCATCCCGAGCATCTGCAGAGCAGGCTGTGGGGTGTGGCGGCCAACCTGGCGGTCCTCGCCGGTTGGATGTCCCACGACGTGGGCCTGGAGCCCACCGCGCAGAAGTACTTCGTCATCGCCGCCCATGCGGCCCGGGAGGGGGGCGACCGTCCCAGGGCCGGCGAGGCCCTGTCCCGGGCGGCACGCCAGATGGTGCACCTGGGCCGACCGGACGACGCGCTGGACCTCATGGAACTCGCGAAGTCCGGCTCCGGCGAGGAGACCCTGCCGCGTACCCGGGCCATGCTCTGCACAGTGGAGGCGTGGGCCCAGGCTTCGGCGGGACGCGGCCAGGAGATGCGGCGCACCCTGGGCGAGGCGGAGGAGCTCTTCGTGTCGGACCGCGTGGACGTGCCGCCCCCCAGTTGGATGCAGTTGTTCGACGAGGCGGATCTGCACGGAATGCAGGCTCTCGCCTACCGCACACTGGCCGACCACGAACCGGCGGCCGCCGCCACCGCCCAGCACCACGCGCAGGAGGCCCTGCGGCTTCGGGCCTCGGGACGCCAGAGGTCGAAGATCTTCGACTACATCACGCTCGCCTCGGCGTGTTTCCTGGCCGATGATCCCGAACAGGCCGACCGCTACGCCCGGTTGGCGCTGATCAGCATGGGCGAGACCTCCTCACACCGCACCTGGGACCGGCTGCGCGAGATGTACCGACTCACCGGGCGGTACTCCGGGTCCGCCGCCCTGAAGGAACTGCGCGAGGAGATCCGGGAAGCGCTGCCCAGGATGCCCGGAGGGGGCACGGGCCGACTGCGCAACGCCACCGTCTGAGACGCTCAGCCGCACCGACGCCACGGCCTGAGGGTTGTCCCGTGATCCCTGGTGGGCGCACGACGACAGCTGCGGCACCTCGCCGCGTTATCGGAACACCCATACGCCCAGTATCGGGACGTCCCTCCGCCTTGCGACGCACCGCATCTGACGCCGTGCGCTGATCCCCGGGGATTACGGGACAACCCTCAGCCGAGGGACCGGTGGGTGAATCCATCCTCGACCGGGGCTGGCGCACGGTCAGCAGCCGACCCGGGCGATGAGCACGGAGGCGTCGGCGGCACGCTCCGCATCGCTGAACTCCTCGGTCACCAGCCGTACCCACTCCCGCGGGTTGCGGGTCGCGGTCAGACGCGGCGCCAGGCCGAGCAGTCGGACAGGAGGGCTCTCGACCCGCTCGCCGCTGCTGCCGGGGCGCCAGGGCGTGAGGCTCTCGGTGTGGAGCAACAGCAGGTCACCGGGGTCCAGCACGGCGGAGTGCTGCCGGTGCCCACCGGCCGGAGCGGCGGCCCGGGCCGCAGTCCCGGAGGGGTGCAGCGGCTCGGCCGTCCCGTCGCGGAACAGCAGCGGCGGGGGCCCACCGGCCTGCGCCCAGCTCAGCTCACGGGTCCGCGGGTCGTAGCGGCAGCAGACCACGCCGCCCAGCACCGGCTGTGCGCAACTGTCGAGCATCTGGCCCAGCCACCCCAGAAGGGGGCCGGGAGCGATACCCGCAACCGCCATACCGCGCAGCGCCCCCAACAGTGTGGCCACCCCGGTGGTGGCCCGCGCACCGTGACCGAGGAGCTCTCCGACACTGAGCAGAGTCGCGCCGTCCGGCAGCGGGAGAGCGTCGTACCAGCCGCCCCCGACCAGGTCGCTGGTGGTCGACGGCAGGTACTGCGCGGCCAGTTCGAGCGTCTCCGACCCGCTCCGCAGCAGCCACGGGGCCCCGTGCCGTGGCGGAAGCACGGTCTCCTGCAACTCGATCGCGGTGCGACGCGCCTGCCGCTCAGCGGCCAGTTGCCGGTGGAGCGAGTCACGGGTCTCGCCGGCCGCCAGCTGGCTCCGGCGCAACTCGCTGACGTCCCGGAACACCGCCCACATGGAGGCGGTGTCGCCCTCCTGGTCGAGCACCGGCTCACCCACCATGTGCAGGGTGCGCACCGGACCGTCGGCCCGCACGACGCGGAACTCCCCGTCGATCGTCCTGCCGTCCACCAGGCAGCCGGTGACCATGGCCGTCAGCAGACCCTGGTCCTCAGGGAGCAGCAGGGAGGGGAGTTCGTCCAGCGAGAGCGGGCCGTCATCGGGGGAACGGCCGAAGATGGTGAAGAGCTCTGCCGACCAGTCGACCTGGTCGGTGAGGAGGTTCCACTCGGCGCTGCCGACGCGGTTGAGGAGTGAGTCCGCCCGCGCCGCTCCCTCCGGAGTGGGTGGGAGGACGGAGTGGGAGGGGGGCGCGGCCGCGGGGGAGTCGACGGCACCGGGTGGAAGAACCGGGTCCGGACCGGTGGCTCCGGCCGGCAGCCCCTCCCGGAGCTGGCTGAGCTGCCGGCCGAGGTCGTCGAGGTGGGCCACCGCCAGGTCGCAGAGGGTGCGCTGCCACCGGGATCGGGCACCGTCCCGCCCCACCGCCTCCCGGCGCATGGCGTCCACTTCGCCGCGGAGCTGCCGGGCCCGGTCGAGGATGGAGTCGACCGCGGGGCGCTCGGGAGGTGCGGCGGCGAAGGGATCCGCGGGCACATGGGACGGCATGGCGTACTCCGATACGGGCGCGGCAGGCTGAGGGGAGACTTGCCGGAGGGCCGGTAACGACTGTTGCACAGTGAGCGACGGGCCGTAAGGGATTTGCCGACACCGGACCGGTTCATGCCTGTGGCATATGCCAATGGCGGCCGGTCGGGGGCGGCCCCTCCTCCCACCAGCCCGACCCCGCCCGAGCGGAGCAACCGGCTCGCCCGGTAGGCTGCCGCGCTCAGCAGGCCGGACAACCTCTCCGTACAGGCATGGACTCCGCGCTTGTGGCAAGACTGCCGTCCAACAGAAATCCCGTTGCCAGCGGACCCCCCACACCGGATGCTGACCTCATGTTCGATCCAGACATAGCGCCCAGCGGCACCCTCCTCGGCCTCCTCCAGCGGGGCCGGGGGGACGGCCTGCTGCACGCCCTCGCCGCCCCGCGGTCCGAGGCGCTGGCCGCGCTGCACCAGTGCGTGCTCCGCGACCCACGGCACGACTGGCGGATCGAGAACCGCTCCCTGTACTACGCGCGCGTCCTGCTGGGGCTCGACGGCCGCCTGGAGCGGATCGAGGAGCACCTCTTCCACCCGGACGACCTGCTGGACTCCGCGCCCGAGCGCACCGGGCTGGCGCTGTCGGTACTCGGCCACCTCGCCTCCTACGGACGAACCGACGCGACAGCGGCGCTGCGGCGCTACGCGGGCCGTGGCAGCAACTGGCACTGGGCGCTCGACGAACTCGCCCTCCGCGACGACGAGGCCGGGCTCCGGGCGATCGGGCCGGCCGTGCTGGAGAGGTTCCCGCCGACGCCCGAAGGCATCGCGGAGTTGGCCGGTGCGATGCGGTGCAGCTACGAGCCCCGGCCCTGGCGGCTGTGGGCGGAGACGGCCGCCCCCGAACTGGCCGCCCGGGTGCGGGCCGCCGAGGAGCACGCCTCCTTCGACCGGTGGCAGCGGCAGGTCCGGCCGACGGGGCCGAGGCCGGACTGGAGCGTCACGGCAGTGCTCGCCTGGGCGCAGCAGGGGATGGAGGAGGACCCGGATCGGTCCCGTCACCTCGCTGCCGCACGCTGTCTGACCGCCGTGGCCGGCCCGCGGGACCGCCCCGTCCTCCTGGAGGCCGCCCGCAGCGGACCGGAGGCCGCCCGCAGCACGGCGCTGCACCACCTGGCCGAGCAGGAGGACCCGCAGGCACTCGACCTGCTGGAGGCGGCGGCCGAGAGCCCGTCACCACTGGTCGCCGGGGTAGCGACAGCCTCCCTCGGACGGATGCGCGGCGGTGCGGCGGTGCTCCGCGCCCGCTCCTGGGCCTCCCACGACACCCCGCTCGGCCGCGCCGCCGCCGTGCTGCTGGCCCGCCGAGGGGTCCCATCCGACGGACCCTCGGTGCTGGCCGCGCTGCGGCGCGTGGTGCGGAGCGAGGGCGCGGACGCCGCCGACCTGTGGCCGCTCGTCGAGGGCGTCGAACGGCTGGTGGTGCACCGCGCGGTCCCGCTGCTGCGCCACCTCTACCGCGAGACCTCCTCCTCCCGTCTGCGGGGGGCGACCGCCCGCGCGCTCGCCGTCACCGACCCGCGGTTCGCCGCCGGACTGGCCGTGGAGTGCCTGTGGGACTGCGAGGAGACCACTCGGGAGCTCGCCGCCGGGCACGCCGCGATCGGCGACAGCCGGGTGGTCGAGCAACTCCGCCGACTCGCCGCCGACCCCGCCGAGGAGGACGGCGTGCAGACCGCCGTTCGCGGCCGGATCGGCCCGGACGCCCTGACCGAGTAGGCGACACGCCTCCGGCCGGGAGCCGCGCCCGCGGGCCGCCGCCCTGCGGCGTCGCCGGAACCCGGAGACAATGCCGGGGTGACCGGGCGCTGGGAGTTCTGGATCGACCGGGGCGGGACGTTCACCGATGTGGTGGGCCGTCGCCCGGACGGCCGGCTGGTCAGCCGGAAGCTGCTCTCCCACAACCCGGGGAGGTACCGGGACCCGGCCGTGGCCGGCCTGCGGGCGCTGCTCGGTCTCGCCTCCGACCAGCCCGTACCGGCCGATCGGGTGGACGTCGTCAAGATGGGCACCACGGTGGCGACCAACGCCCTCCTCCAGCGGCGCGGCGCGCCCACGGTGCTCGTCGTCACCGAGGGGTTCCGGGACGCGCTGCGGATCGCCTACCAGAACCGCCCCAGGCTCTTCGACCGCGAGATCCTGCTGCCGGAAACGCTCTACCAACGGGTGATCGAGGTGCCGGAGCGGATCGACGCCCACGGCGCCGTGGTGCGGCCACTCGACCTGTCGACGGTGACCGAGCGGCTCCGCGCCGCCCACCGGGACGGGTTCCGCAGCGCGGCGGTGGTCCTGACCCACGGCTACCGCCATCCCGAGCACGAGAACGCCGTCGCCGACGCGGCGAGCCGCATCGGCTTCTCCCAGGTCAGCAGGGGGCACGAGGTCAGTCCGCTGATGAAGCTCGTGCCCCGCGGCGACACCACGGTGGTCGACGCGTACCTGTCGCCGATCCTGCGGCGCTACGTCGGGGAGGTGGCGCGGGAACTGCCCGGCATCCGCCTCATGTTCATGCAGTCCAACGGCGGGCTGCGGGAGGCGACCCACTTCCGGGGCAAGGACGCCGTGCTCTCCGGGCCGGCGGGTGGTGTCGTGGGCATGGCCCGCACCTCCGAACAGGCCGGCTTCGACCGGGTCATCGGCTTCGACATGGGAGGCACCTCGACCGACGTGTCGCACTACGCGGGCGAACTCGAACGGACCCTGGGCACCGAGGTCGCGGGGGTCCGGATGAGCGCGCCGATGCTGAACATCAACACCGTCGCCGCCGGTGGCGGCTCGGTGCTGCACTTCGACGGACGGCGGTACCGGGTGGGGCCCGACTCCGCCGGCGCGGACCCCGGGCCGGCCTGCTACCGGCGCGGCGGTCCGCTGACGGTGACGGACGCCAACCTGATGCTCGGCCGGGTACGGGCCGAGCACTTCCCGGCGGTCTTCGGCCCGGAGGGCGACCAGCCGCCCGATACCGAGGTCGTCCGGCGCGGCTTCGAGCAGCTCGCCGCCCGGACCGGCAGCGCCGCGGGTGACCCGCGCAGCCCCGAGGAGGTGGCGGCCGGCTTCCTCGAGATCGCGGTGCTCAACATGGCGAACGCGGTGAAGAAGGTCACGGTGCAGCGCGGCCACGACGTCACCCGATACGCGCTGACCAGCTTCGGCGGAGCCGGTGGCCAGCACGCCTGCGCGGTCGCCGACGAACTCGGGATCGAGACGGTGATCGTCCCCCCGCTGGCCGGGGTGCTCTCCGCCTACGGCATCGGGCTCGCCGACGCCACCGCCCTGCGCGAACAGTCGGTCGAGGCGGAGCTGTCGGACTCCGGGACCGCCGAGGCGCGTCGAGTCTGCGAGGAACTGGCCGCGCGGGGCCGCGCGGAACTGCGCGCCGACGGCATCCCCGACAGCGCCGTGACCGCCGTCGCCCGCGCCCACCTGCGCTACGCCGGAACGGACTCCGCGTTGGCGGTGCCGCTGGGCCCCACGGCCCGGATGAAGCAGGACTTCGAGCAGGCGCACCGGGCCCGATACTCCTTCACCATGGACAAGCCCGTCGTCATCGAAACCGTGGCGGTGGAGGCGGTCGGCGCCGCCGGCCGGCACCGACCGCGGGCGATGGCGGAACGCCCGGCCGGGAGCGCACCGCCGCACGCCGGACGGGTGTCGATGTTCTGCCGGGGCCGGAGCCGAGGCACCGAGCTCCACCAGCGGGCCGAACTGCGCCCCGGCGACCGGGTGGAGGGGCCTGCCCTGATCCTGGAAGCGGACTCCACCACCGTCGTGGAGCCGGACTGGCAGGCGTCGGTGGGGGAGTTCGGCCATCTCCTGCTCACCAGGGTCCGACTGCGGCCCGGCGCCGTCGAGGTGGGGACCGCGGTCGACCCGGTGCGGCTGGAGGTCTTCAACTCCCTTTTCACCGCCGTCGCCGAGCAGATGGGCGTACGACTGGCGAACACCGCCCACTCGGTCAACATCAAAGAGCGCCTGGACTTCTCCTGCGCGATCTTCGACCCCGGCGGAAACCTCATCGCCAACGCTCCGCACATCCCCGTCCACCTGGGGTCGATGGGCGAGGCCGTACAGGAGGTGCTGCGGCGGAACGCGGATGGCCGGGCGATGCGACCGGGGGACGTCTACGCCGTCAACGACCCCTACCACGGGGGCACCCACCTGCCGGACATCACCGTTGTCACCCCCGTGTTCGGCGAACACGGGGAGGGGTTGCTCTTCCTGGTGGCCTCCCGGGGCCACCACGCGGAGATCGGCGGATTGACCCCCGGCTCCATGCCGGCCCGCAGCCGCACCGTCGAGGAGGAGGGCGTGCTGTTCGACAACTGGTTGCTGGTGCGCGACGGCAGGATGCGGGAGGAGGAGACCCGCCGGCTGCTGACCGGGGCCCGTTACCCCTCCCGCGACCCGGAGGCCAACCTCGCCGACCTGCGCGCCCAGATCGCCGCCAACGAGAAGGGCATCCGGGAACTCTCCGGCCTGATCGACCAGTTCGGCCTCCCCGTGGTGCAGGCCTACATGAAGCACGTGCAGGACAACGCCGAAGAGTCGATCCGGCGGGTCATCGCCTCGTTGCGCGAGGGGGCTTACCGCTACGAGACCGACAACGGGGCCGCGATCGAGGTCGCGGTGCGGGTGGACCGCGCCGCCCGCACCGCGGTGCTGGATTTCACGGGCACCTCCCCGCAGCAGCCGGGAAACCTCAACGCTCCCCGGGCCGTGGTGATGGCGGCGGTGCTGTACGTGTTCCGCACGCTGATCGCCGAAGACCTGCCACTGAACGGAGGCTGCCTCAAGGCCCTGGAGATCCGGGTGCCGGAGGGCTCGATGCTGGCTCCGCGCCCTCCGGCCGCTACGGTCGCGGGCAACGTCGAGACCTCCCAGGCGGTGACCGGGGCCCTGTACGCCGCACTGGGGGTCCAGGCCGAGGGCTCCGGCACCATGAACAACGTCAGTTTCGGCAACGACCGCGTGCAGTACTACGAAACGGTGGCCAGTGGGTCGGGTGCCGGGGAGGGCTTCCCGGGCGCCGACGCGGTGCAGACGCATATGACCAATTCGCGGATCACCGATCCCGAGGTGCTCGAATGGCGCTATCCCGTGAGGCTGGAGGACTTCTCCGTACGAGAGGGCAGTGGCGGCCGGGGACGGTGGAACGGGGGGTCCGGAGTGGTACGGAAGCTCCGGTTCCTGGAACCGATGACGGTGGGGCTCATCTGCCAGCACCGCCGGGTCCCGCCGTACGGCATGGCCGGCGGCCTCCCCGGGGAACTGGGGAGCAACGAGATCCAGCGGGCCGACGGCCGCGTCACCCGGCTGGCCGGCTGCGATCTGGCTGAGGTCGGCCCGGGCGACCTGCTGGTCCTGAAGACACCCGGGGGCGGGGGGTTCGGCGCGCCGGCCGAGGGCTGACCGAGGCCGGACCGCGCTCCCCACCGGACGCGGGACCGGCGCTCAGTTGCGGCCGGGCGCGGCTCGCCGGCGCCGTAGGACGAAGCGGAGCGGGGTGCCGGGGACCGCCTGCGCGGTGGGGTCGAGCGCTTCTTGGGGGACGACCCCGATCACGGGGTAGCCGCCGGTGGTGGGGTGGTCGGCGAGGAAGACCACCGGGCAGCCGTCCGGCGGTACCTGTACGGAGCCGAGCGTCATGCCCTCGCTGGGCAACTCCTCCTCTCGGGCGCGCTCCAGCGCCGGCCCCTCGGTGCGCAGACCGATCCGGTTGCTCGCTGCGGAGACCCGGTACGTGCCGGTCGCGAGCGTCCGCAGAGCCCCGTCGGTGAACCAGTCCTCGCGGGGACCGGGCAGCAGCGGGAGCACCAACTCAGCCGGCGGCGCCTGCCACGGCAGGGTGGGGGCGGACACCGGCCGCACGGGCCGGGCCGGGCCGAGCGGCAGTGTGGCGCCGTCCGTCAGCGGTTCGGGGCCCAGTCCGGAGAGCAGGTCCGTCGAACGGCTGCCGAGCACCGGGTCCACGGCGAGGCCCCCGGCGAACGCCAGGTAGCTGCGGACCCCGTACTCGGCCGGCCCCAGCGAGAGCACCCCGCCGGCCGGGACCGCCACGGGCCCGCTCCACGCCACCGGACGTCCGTTCAGGGTCACCCGGCACGGGGCGCCGGTGACCGCGGCGGTCGTCGGCGTGTCGGCCCGCACGGCACATCCGTTCAGGGTCGTCTCCAGGACGGCGGCCCCGGGTTCGTTCCCCACCAGCCGGTTGGCCAGCGCGTGCGCCCCGGGGTCCAACGCGCCGGAACGGGGCACCCCGAGGTGCGCGTAGCCCGGTCTGCCGGTGTCCTGCACCGTGGTGAGCGCGCCGGCGCGGACCACCCGGATCGACCGGCCGCTCATACCGCGGTCTCCGGGACGAAACGGACCCCGGCACCGGGCGTGAGCAGTGCGGCCGGTTCGCGCTCCGGAGACCAGAGCACGACGTCCGTGGTCCCGATGAGCAGCCAGCCGCCGGGGGAGGGCCGGGGGTAGACACCGGTGTAGGTGCCGGCGAGGCCGACCGATCCGACCGGGACCCGGGTACGAGGGGTGGCGCGGCGGGGCACCCGGCGGTGCTCGGCCAGCCCGGTGAGATAGCCGAACCCGGGGGCGAACCCGCAGAACGCCACCCGGAAGTCGGTGCCGGAGTGGATCCGAGCGACTTCCCGTTCGGTGACCCCCCACAGCTCGGCCACTTCGGCGAGGTCCGGGCCGTCGTATCGGACGGGGACCTCCACGACCTGCCGGGCGGTGGGCGCCAGGGGCGGGACCTGCCATCGTGGAAGCTCCGCGGCGAGCGCCGCCGGGTCCGGGATCCCGGTGACCAGGACGGTCCGGGCCGCGGGCACGATCTCTCCGGTGGCCGTGAGCGCGCCCGCGGCTCGGCGGCGGAGCAGTTCGGCGTGGAGCGCCCCGACATCCTCCCCGTCGTCGAGTTCGATCAGGAGCCCGTGGTCTCCCACCGGCAGGGGCCTCATCCGAAGGCCCCGACGGTTATGCCGGCAGCCTCCAGCCCCGTCCTCAGCCGGCGCGCCAGATCCACGGCCCCTGGGGTGTCGCCGTGCACGCACAGCGAACGGGCCCTGAGGGCTATCCGCTCCCCGCCGACGGTGGTCACCTCTCCGCTCCCGGCGATGGCGAGGGAGCGCCGCAGCACCTCGGTCGGGTCGCTGACCACCGCGCCGGGCCGGTTCCGCGGCACCAGCGCGCCCGCCGCGGTGTACGCACGGTCGGCGAACGCCTCGGCGACGACGGGGAGTCCGGCCCGTGCGGCGCTGGCGTGCAGACGGGAGCCCGGCAGACCGAGCACCGGCAGCTTCGCCCCGCCCGCCGCCAGCAGGATGCCCTCGACGACGGCAGCGGCCTGCTCCTCGTCGACGGCCACGCGGTTGTACAGGGCCCCGTGCGGCTTGACGTAGCGCACCCGGCTGCCGGCGGCCCGGGCGAATACCTCCAACGCGCCGATCTGGTAGGCGATCTCGTGCGTGAGTTCCTCCGGTGGCACGTCCATGGCCCGACGGCCGAACCCAACGAGGTCCCGGTAGGAGACCTGGGCGCCCACGGCCACCCCCCGCTCGGCCGCCATGGTGCAGACCCGGTGCATGGTGCTGGGGTCCCCGGCGTGGAAGCCGCAGGCGACGTTGGCGCTGGTCACCACCGAGAGCAGGCCCTCGTCGTCGGTGAGGCTCCACCGCCCGAACCCCTCCCCGAGGTCGGCGTTGAGGTCCATCACCAGCTCGGTCATGTCTCTCCGTTCGTCCTGCCGGAGCGCCTCCGGTCGGCCGCGGCGCCCGCCCATCGCCGGTCCGGTCCCGGGTCCGCGGAAGACAGGGGGAACGATCGGCCGACCATACGGTAAGGGATTGTTGAACGATCCGACAAGAGGTCGTTGTTCTCCCTCCGCAACTGGGATTGACTCCTGTGCGGGAAAAGCCCGCTACGCCGGGCGGAAGGGAAGAGAATCGTGACGAACGGGGTTGGCCGGCGCTCGGCGGAGGTCGCGGGACTGGAGGCGGACCGGGCGCTGCTCGGTCGGACGAGCACCGCGGAGCGGGTCGCGGACATCCTCCGGGACCGGATCGCCCGCGGCTGCTTCGCACCCGGCGCCCGGCTCTCGGAGGACAGCATCGGGGGCGCCCTCGGGGTCTCCCGGAACACGCTCCGGGAGGCGTTCCGGCTGCTCACCCACGAGCGACTGCTGGTCCACCAGCTCAACCGGGGGGTCTTCGTGCGGATCGTCACCGTGCAGGACCTGGTGGACATCTACCGGGTGCGGGAGCTCGTCGAGTGCGCCATCGTGCGCGGCCTGGGGGATCCGCCCTACGACCTGAAGCCGGTGGAGGCGGCTGTCGCCGCCGGGGAGTCGGCGGTACGGGAGGGCGCCTGGCAGGAGCTCTCCACCGCCAACATCCGTTTCCACCAAGCCCTCGTGGGCCTCGCGGGCAGCCCGCGCACCGACGACCTGATGCGCGGCCTCTTCGCCGAACTACGCCTGGTCTTCCATGTGATGGACGATCCGCGGCGCTTCTACCAGCCCTACCTGGCCCGGAACCGGCAGATCCTCGAAGAGCTCCGGCAGGGGCGGCCAGCGGCGGCCGAGCGGCTTCTCGCCCGCTACCTGGAGGACTCCCGAAGGCAGCTCGCCGGGGCCTATGCCGAGCAGATGCCGGAGAACTGACGGCGCGGAACTTCCCAACGGGGCGCGCGTCCGGAGCGATGGTGACTCCGGCGATCGACCTCTTGTCGGATCGTTGAACGATCCTCTAGCCTCCCCGCATTCGCCTCACGTCCCGGTGAGGTCCGTGTGCGAAAGGCGGACGCATGATCGTTCTCCTCGGTGTCCTGGTGGTGGTCCTGGGGTTCGCCACCAGACGGAACCCACTGCTGGTGGTGGGTGTCGCCGGTATCGCCACCGGCCTGTTGGGCAGGCTGTCGCCTCGCGAGGTGCTCGCGGCCTTCGGTGAGGGGTTCGCATCGAGCCGCGCGGTGACGATCTTCGTCATCACGTTGCCGGTCATCGGCCTGCTGGAGCGGCACGGCCTCCAGGAACAGGCCCGCAGACTCATCGGCAGGCTCAGCGGACTCACCACCGGCCGGTTCCTCGCCATCTACCTGGGGCTGCGCCAACTCACCGCGGCCTTCGGCCTCATCAGCATCGGAGGGCCCGCCCAGAGCGTCCGGCCGATGATCGCGCCGATGGCCGAGGGAGCTGCCGAGCAACGGTACGGCCCACTGCCGGACCGGGTGCGCGAACGCATCCGCTCGTACTCCTCCAGCGCCGACACCGTGGGGCTGTTCTTCGGCGAGGACTGCTTCCTCGCGATCGGTTCCATCCTGCTCATCACCGGTTTCGTCAACAGCACCTACCACACCCACCTGGAGCCGCTGCAACTGGCGCTCTGGGCCATCCCCACGGCGGTCTGCGCCTTCTTCGTCCACGGAGCCCGCCTGCTGCGCCTGGACCGCTCCCTGGAACGGGAGATCATCGCGGCCAACGCGGAGTCAGCGGCCGGGACACGACACGAGGAGGCCAAGTGATCCGGGCCGAGTGGTTCTTCTGGCTGGTGGGCGCGGTCTTCGTCGCGATGGCCCTGCAGATGGTCCGGGATCGCAGCAACGCCCGGCGGCTCGGCTCAGCGGCGTTCTGGGGGCTGTTGGGGCTCTGCTTCCTGTACAGCACCTGGGTGACCGAGAAACGGGCCCCGGCCGAACCGCTCGGCGTGGCCGTCCTGGTGATGGTCTGCCTGGCCGGGTTCGGACGCACCGGGCGGGGGACCCCGCGTACGACGACAGCCGAACAGCGGACCGCCGCCGCCGAGCGGCTGGGCAGCAAGCTGTTCATCCCGGCGCTGACCATCCCGGTCGTCGCGGTGCTCTGCGCCTCGCTGGTCAAGCACTGGACCATCGAGGGACGTCCGGTTCTCGAACCGGGCAGCGAGACCATCCTGGGGCTCGGCATCGGCTCCATCGCCGGCCTCGCCGTCGCCATGTTCGTCGTCCGCGAGCGCCGGGCCGCGGTGCCCGTGCACGCCGGTCGAGGACTGCTGGAAGCCATGGGCTGGGCACTCCTGCTTCCCCAACTCCTCGCCGTGCTCGGCTCCATCTTCCAGGTGTCCGGGGTCGGCGACCAGGTCGGCAGGATCACCGAATCCGTACTGCCGGAGGGGCAGAAGTACCTCGCCGTCACCGTCTACTGCGTCGGAATGGCGCTGTTCACCGTCATCATGGGAAACGCCTTCGCGGCCTTCCCGGTGATGACCGCCGCCATCGGCTGGCCGGTGCTCATCGAGCAGATGCACGGCAACCCGCCCGCGATCCTCGCCGTGGGCATGCTCGCCGGCTTCTGCGGCACCCTGGTGACCCCGATGGCCGCCAACTTCAACCTTGTGCCGGCGGCGCTGCTGGAACTCAAGGACCAGTACGGCCCGATCAAGGCACAGATCCCCACCGCCGGCGCGATGCTGGCCTGCAACATCCTCATCATCTCGCTGTTCGCTTTCTGAGGGAGACCCAAGTGGCCCGGGTACTGCTCACCGGATTCGAACCGTTCGACGGCGCCCGGCTGAACCCGTCCTGGCAGGCCGTCCAAGCCGCGGCCCGATCGCCGTTGCCCGGAGTCGGGCCGCTCGCGGCGGTCCGGCTCAGCTGCCGGTTCGGTACGGCCATCGAGGAACTCGAAGCCGCCGTCGAGAGCCACCGGCCCGAGTTGGTGGTGTGCGTCGGACAGGCCGGCGGCCGGGCCTCCGTCAGTCTGGAAAGGACAGCGGTCAACGTCGACGACGCCCGGATACCCGACAACGCCGGCCGGCAGCCCGTCGACGAGCCCGTCGTGCCCGGTGGACCCGTCGGCTACTTCAGCACCCTCCCGGTCAAGGCCTGTGCCGCCGCGGTACGCGCGGCGGGGCTGCCCGCCTGCGTCTCGCAGACCGCCGGCACCTTCGTCTGCAACCACGTCTTCTACGGACTGGCGCACCTGATCGCCACGGAACGGCCGGAGATCCGCGGCGGCTTCGTGCACGTGCCCTACGCGCCGGACCAGGTCGCCGACCGGGGCGGGAGCGGCGACGCGCCCTCGATGTCCGTCTCCGACATGGCGAAGGCGCTGCGGATCATCGTGGCCACCGCGATGGCCACCCGCGCCGACATCCGGGTTGCCGAAGGGGCCACCCACTGAAGGGCCGCGGTTTCGGGTGGCCGAACCAGAATGCGCCGTTTCGATCGCAGACGGTGGCACCGCTTAACCTGTCGTGGTGACTGCCAACCCCCCTGCCGCGCCGGCCGCTCCGAACCCGCCGGCCGGCCCACGGCCCGCGCCAGGGCCGGCCGCCGACGAGGGGCTGGCCCGGCGGCTGCGAGCGCTCGCCTGCACGGCACCCCTGCACGACCTGGACGCCCGCAAGTCGAACCTCGCGGGCGAGTACCGCGGCTACGCCATGGCGGAGGTGGCGCTGGCCGCCATCGACCTGGTCACCCTCAGCATGGACTTCGACACCGGCGCAGACCAGGAGCAGATCCTGGCCAAGCTGCTGCCCCGGGTGGCAGCCCAGGCCCCTGAGCGGCCGGCCGGCGAACACGAGTGGGTGGCCCGCTGGGTGCTGGAGAACCTCATCAACGTCGGCAGCGTGGACCGGGGCTTCCGAGCCGTCTACGGCACCTTCGGCGCGGACGGCGTCTACGTCCGCCGGGACTACGACTTCAAACTGATCGAGGAGGTCCCCGGCCCCGGCGGCAGCGTCTACCTGCGCACCACCGACGAGGCCGTCAACGTCCTGGTCGGCGCCCTCGACACCGATGTGACCAGCGCCCAGATCGCCGCCGAGGTCAAACTGGAGGTGCTGATCAGCCGGGGCCGGCTCGCCGATGCCCAACTCGCCGCCGAACAGGCCCGCTACCGCACCGTCCAGTACGCGGAGACCCTCCGGCGCACACTGGAGGCCACCCGCCGCGACGTCCGCGCCGTGGACTGGCTGCAGACCGTCCCCGACATGATCGACGAAGCGCTCGAGCACGTCGCCGAACGGTACCGCCACGAGAACGCGATCCTGACCAACATCCGCCGGGCCCGCGACGAAACCGAGGAAGCGGAGCACAAGCGTCGAGCCGCCGAGTTGGTGGACATCGTCAAGGACTGCATCAGACGCCACACCCAACTCCAGTCCCGCCTCCTTGCCGCCGGACCGCTCTTCCGCGCCGAGCAGGACCGGCAGGCGTTCGCCCGCCCGGCAGCCGGAGCAGGCCTCGACCTCCACGGCCAACTCCTCGCCCCCTGTGTGGCGCTGCCGGTCCAGGACGCGCGCCGGGTCACCGACGCCTTCTTCGCCCGCGGCACCGGCCTGCGCGGTCCGTCGGCCGTACGCCTCGGCGACCTCGTGGACGTGCTGTTCACCCCGCCCGCCGAGCGGGACCACCTCGGCGTGGCGCTGCCGGACCCCGACCTCGTCGCCACCCCCGACGACAGCCGTTTCACTGAGCCGCAGTTGGCCGAGGCCATGGAGATCCTCGACCTGCCGCCCCATGCGCCGCGCCGGCTCTCCGGCCTGCTCGCCGAAGCCCGCCGGAGAGACCCGGACCTCCCGCACCTCGTCGCTCTCCTCGCGGTGCACGCGGCCAGCCCGCCCGTCGGCAGCGCCCAACGCCAAGGCGAGCGGCGGCTGCTGTTCGCGGTGGACGACGGCGAGCGGCTCGACGACCCGCAGTACGGAGGAGCCGACCTGATCGTCGGCACCGCCCTGCTCACCACGGCGGACGCCGAGACCCCGGAGGGGCCGTGAAGGCCTCCCGCGGTCGGCTGGACCGCACCCCACCCGGAGGCGGGAGCACAGCTCCCCGCAGCAGCACAAGGCGGCCGGTCGGCCGGACGGAACAGAACGAGGAGCAGCAGCCGTGAGTGAACAGCACGCCGAGGACGCTGCCCGGACCGCACCGCTCGGCGGGACCGCTGCCGCCGAGCCCACCGCGGAACACACCGAGCCGCCCGCCCCGCCCCGCGGCGTGACCCCCGGTGACGCCGCCGACGCCGCGCGTCTCGTCGCCTTCGGCCTCCAGCCCAAACTGCTGCCGGCCCGGGACCCGGAGTACACCGACCTGCTGCGCCGCCATCGCGACGACCCCGCCTTCGCCCGGCTCGCCGACGCCGTCGCCGCCGGCCTCGGACTCGTGGTGCTGGAGGTGTCCGCCCGGGCCGGGATGGCCGTGGCCGCCGCCGAGGACTCGGTCTTCGCCGTCCGCATGGGCGACTACGCCCGCCGGGCCTCGGCCGACTCCGCAGACCGCTTCCTCCACGGCCTCGCGCACCTCGCCGTCGCCGCCATGGCCTTCCCCCGCCCCGAGGACCTCGCCGACGACGGCTACATCGGCAGGATCACGGTCAGCGGAGTGGAGGCCTTCGTCCGACAGGTCTGCCGCCGACTGGAGGAGCGGGCGGAGGAACGGGGGGAGAACACCGACCCGCGGACCGAGGAACCGGGACTCGAGACCGCCTGGCGGGTGTACGCCAGGCGCAGTGCCACCGGCGCCACCAAGGATGCCCGCCGCCTGGCCGGCTCGACCACCGGGATCATCGCGAAGGCGGTCGCCTTCCTCGTCGACTCCGGCTTCCTGCAACGCGCCGGTGACGACGCCGGCGGTGCCTACCGCACCACGGCCCGCTACCAGCTCCAGGTCCGCGACATGGCAGGGAGCGCCGCCATGGGCGAACTGCTGGACCTGGGCGTGGTGCCGATCAGCGACGGCACCGGCACGCTGCTGCCGACAGACGACTCCGAGGCACTGGCCGCCGAAGCGGGGCTGCCGTTCCACCACGCCTGACAACCTGATCCGGCAGCGCCGGACGCCCCGTCCGGGGGCGAACCGACGCCGAGCGGCGTCCCGCCGGCGCACCCATCCCGACCGCCCCAACCACCGCACACCACGAGAGTCCCACCATGTACGAGCTGTCCCGGGTCCGCCTCTACTCCATCGGGCCTGCCGGTGCGCGCTACGCCGACACCGTGCTCGACCTACGCGGCGTCGGCGAGCCGGTGAGCGACCCGGCCCCCGTCCAGGCGGACTTCTTCGAGGAGGAGCCGACCGGCGCGCCGCGCCGTCCGGCCCCGGCCGGAGTGCTCTTCCTTGAGAACGGCGGCGGCAAGTCCGTACTGCTCAAACTCATCTTCTCGGTGATGCTGCCCGGCCACCGCAACACCCTCGGCGGAGCCAGCTCAGGAGTGCTGCGGAAGTTCCTCCTCGCCGACGACTGCGGCCACGTCGCCCTGGAATGGCAGCACACGCTCACCGGTGAGTGCGTGGTGGTCGGCAAGGTCAGCGAGTGGCGCGGCCGGCAGGTCTCGGGCGACCCCAGGAAGTTCCTGGAGGCCTGGTACTCATTCCGGCCGGGCGCCGGAATGAGCCTGGACTCGCTCCCGGTCGCCGAGGCCACGGCGGTACGCCCACCGGGCGACGGGGTCTCCGGAGCACGCGGCCGCCGCCGCACCCTGAAAGGCTTCCGGGACGCGCTGACCGAGGCCGGCAAGGCCTATCCGAACCTCGACGTCACCTGGGTGGAGGTGCACGAACGCTGGAACGAACACCTCGGCGAACTCGGCCTGGACCCGGAACTCTTCCGCTACCAGCGGGAGATGAACGCCGACGAGGGCGAGGCGGCCGGCCTCTTCGCCGTCAAGAACGACTCGGACTTCACCGACCTCCTGCTGCGGGCGGTCACCGACACCCGGGACACCGACGGGCTCGCCGACCTCGTGCACGGCTTCGCCCACAAGCTCGGCCACCGGGCCGAACTGACCGCCGAGCGGGACTTCACGGCCGGCTCGGTGGACCTCCTCGGACGCATCGTCGAACTCACCGAGGAACGGAACCGCGCCCGGGACCTGCACGCTTCCGCCGACCGCGGTGCCCGTGCGCTCGTCGGACAGCTGTCGGCGCGGGCGGCAGCTGAACGGCACCGCTCCGCCGCTCTCGCCCAGCGGGTGGCGTCCGCCGAGCACACCGTCCGCCAGGCCGAGGAGACCCGCCACCACAGCTCCCTGATCGCCGCCGAACTCGCCTACCGGCACGCCTCGCTCGCCCTCGCGGCGGCGGAGAAGGCCGCCGCCGCGCAGCGCCGCGAACTGAACGAGGCGCGGGCGGTGCTCTCCGCCTGGCAGGCCGCCGAGGCGGTGCTGCGCCACCGTGCGGCAGCCGACCGCTCCACCCGGGTGGCGGCGGCGATCCGGGCGGCGGAACGCGACGCGGCCCCCGCCCTGGCGGCCCGGGCTTCGGCGGCGGGCGAGCTCGTACAGGCACTGAACTGCGCGGCCCGGGAGGCCGAACAGCACGCCACCGACGAGGAAGAACGTTCCACGGCCTTCCAGCGGACCGCGGAGACCGCCCAGCGGGAGTCGACCGCGGCGGCCACCGAGGCGCAACGGGCACGGAGCGAGTCGGGCCACCTCCAGCAGCGGCTCGCGGAGGTGGCCCAGGAGGTCGACGAAGCCGTACGGTCCGGGTGGATCGAGGAGTCCACGGTGGAGACCGATCCGGCTCGGGCCGCACTGGCCGCCAGCGACGCCGCCAAGGCCGCGGCCGAGGCGGCCCAGCAGGCCCGTACGGCTGCCCGGGACGCCCAGGAGCGTGCCAGGGAGGCGGCGGTCGCGGAGGGGAAGAGCGAGTTGGCCGCCGCCCGAGCCTGGGACACGGCCGAGGCGGCGGGCAGGGCACACACCGACCAGCACCGGTCCGCCCGGGAGCTGGCCGCCCAGCCGCGCCTCGCGGAACTACTGAGCCTCCCCGCACCCGCCCCACAGAACGGAAACCAGCCCGGGGGCGGCGCGGAGTCCGAGAGCAGAGTCCCCCGGCCGCGCCGGGAAGCGGCCCGTACGACCGCCTCCGGCCAGGAACCCGAGCCCACGGGCGACGTTGCGGCCGCCCACCGAGACCCCCTCGAAGCCGATGAGCTGGACAGCCACGCCGAGACGCTCGCGGGGCTGCTCGACCAGAGCGTGCAGGCCGCCGAGCGGAACCTGTTCGAACTGCGTACCGCCGCCGCCGACGACACACGCATCCTCGCCGCGCTCGGTGACGGCGGACTCCTCCCCCCGGGGCCTGATGTGCTCGCCACCGTCGAGTACCTCGGCGAACACGGCATCCCGGCCCTGCCCGGGTGGCGCTACCTCGCGCAGGCCATCGACCCGGCAGAGCACGCCGCCGTCCTCGCGGCGCGCCCGGAACTCGTCGATGGCGTCGTCATCACCGACTCCGCCAGCCACGCCCGCGCCCGGGAAGTCCTCGCCGGCGCCGCCCTGCTGCCCCGGTCCGCCGTCGCCGTCGGGACCGCCGAAGCCCTGTCCGGCCCACCCGTACCGGTGAGCGACCGGGGCTCCGGGGAGGTCTTCCTCGTCCCGCCCAACCCCGCGATGCACGACGAGCACGCCGCCGACGACGAGCGGCAGACACTCCGGGAGCGGGTGATCGCCCGAGACGAGCGGATCCGCGCCCTCGCGGCTCGGCTCCAGGGCGACCGGGCGCTCGCCGCCCGGCTCGCCGCCTGGCGGAGCGACTGTCCGGCCGGGCGCCTCGCCGAACTCGCCGCAGAGGCCGACGAGGCCCGCGCCAGGGCCGAGGAGGCTCAGGAAGCGCTCATCGCGGCCCAGGTGGAGCGAGTCGCCGCGGACCAGGCGGCAGCCGACCTCGGCACCGTGCGGGACCAGCGCCAGGAGGAGGCGCAGCGGGCCCGTCGGAACGCCGACGCCCTGAGCGGCCTCGCGACCCGGCTGCGCTCCCGCGGCGGCTGGCGGAACAGACTCCGGGAGCTCGCGGAGGAGGCGGCGGAAGCCGAGGAACGGGCAGCGGCCTGCCTGGACCGCTCCCGCGCCGCCGACGAAGACCGTCGGACGGCCCAACGCGCCGCCGACGACGCCCGCCGGACGGCCCGGGCCCTGCGCGCCGAGCGGGCCGAGATCGCCGGTGTCCCCGAGGACCTCCCCGACGGACCGGCTCCGGGCGGCCGGACGCTTCCGGACCTGCGAGAGGCCTACCGCGCGGCCTCCCAGCTCTACGAGAAGGTCGGCGTGGGCGCCGACCTGCGCACCGAACAGGCGCGCGCCGAGAGCGACGAGAGCGTCGCCCTCGCCGACCTCGAACGTTTCAGCAACAAGGCCCGCACTCGCGCCGCCCGGCTGCTGGCCGGTACCGACGGCGCCGACGTCCCTTCCCGTCAGGCCGCCGTGGCTCGGGCCGAGTCCCTGGTGCAGCTGCTGGAGAGCCGCTCCGCCGCGGCGAGCGAGCGGCTCGGCAGGCTCAGGGGAGAGGCCGAACGGCACGCGCCGGCCGACGGGCGGGCGCATACCGAACTCCCCGAGCGGTCGGAGCCCACCGACGCCGAGCAGGCCCAGGCGCTGCTGCGCAGCACGACCGCCGAATTCGCCGCCCACACCCAGGCCCTGGAGACGGCGAAGGAGGAGCTCAGCGAGTCGCTCCGGGCCCATCAGGCCGCGGAGGGGGCCGCGGCGGGCTTCGAGGAGACCGCCGCCCTCCTCCGCGACCTGCTCCGCGAGCCCTCGTCCCCGGCACCGGCCGCCGGCACGGACGGGGGCGATGGCGCGCCCGAGCCGTATCCAGGGAGCCTGGCCGAGGCCCGCTCGGCGGCCACCGAGGCGCGCCGGCGCCTCCGGGGGCGTGCCGGTGAGCTGTCCACCGCCGAGTCCGCCCTGCGGGAGGCGAGCGACGCCCTCGTCCGCCACGCCAACTCCAGCCGCTACGAGCAGGTGCGGACGGCGGCCCGGCAGCAGATCCGGGAACTGCCCGCGGCCGCCCTCCCGGAACACGCCGCGGCCTGGGCGAAGGCGTTCACCCCCCGGCTGAGGGTGCTCACCGACGAGTTGGCGCAGTTGGAACGGAACCGCGACAGTATCGTCGACCGGCTGCGCGGTCTGGTCGAGGCGTCGCTGGCCACTCTCCGTTCCGCCCAGCGGCTGTCCCGGCTGCCCGAGGGGCTGGGGGAGTGGTCGGGGCAGGAGTTCCTCCGCATCCGCTTCGAGGATCCGGACCACGCCACCCTCGCCGAACGTCTGGGGGAAGTCGTCGACGAGGCCACCCGGACGGCCGTCCGCAACAACTCCGACCTCCGCCGTGACGGGATGTCCCTGCTGCTGCGCGGTGTCGCGGCTGCACTGCGGCCCAAGGGCGTCGCCGTCGAGATCCTCAAGCCGGATTCGGTGCTTCGGGCCGAGCGGGTTCCGGTAGGCCAGATGGGCGACGTCTTCTCCGGCGGCCAGCTGCTCACCGCGGCCATCGCCCTCTACTGCACCATGGCCGCGCTCCGCAGCAACGACCGGGGCCGTGAGCGGCACCGGCACGCGGGCACCCTCTTCCTCGACAACCCCATCGGCCGGGCGAACGCCACCTACCTGCTGGAGCTGCAACGGGCGGTCGCCGACGCGTTGGGCGTGCAACTCCTATACACCACCGGCCTGTTCGACACCACCGCCCTCGCCGAATTCCCCCTGGTGATCCGGTTGCGCAACGACGCGGACCTGCGGGCCGGGCTCAAGTACATCAGCGTCGAGGAGCATCTGCGGCCGGGGCTGCCCGACCAGCAGCCGGAGACGGAGACGGCGCACGCGGAAATCACCGCGACCCGGGTGTACCGCCGCCCGGCCGAACGCAGCTGAGAGGTGGTTGCCACGCCGGCGACCACGAACCCCTGACACCCTGTCACCGGCGCCCGTCCACGACAGCGGACCGAAGTACGTATTGCTCGCCGAACGCGGACAACGAGGAGGAGAACCGGAAGCCCCCCACTCCCGCGAACGGTCTACCGTCACCCGTCGGCAGCTGACGACGCTCGGTGTCAGGCTTTCGACAGCCCCTGCCCCGGCAGCCGGTTCTGCTCCGGCCGCTGGTCCTTGCGGCGTGCCTGGCGGCGTGCCGCCCGTCGGGCCGCACGCCGTTCCCGGCGACGGGCGCGGGCTGTGCTGCTGGGGGTCGAGACCACCCCGTGCCGCTGGTTCCACACCTGGCGGGTGATCCACACGTCCAGCACGCTCCAGGTCGCCACCACCGTGCTGGCCACGGAGCACAGCACCGCGGGGAAGGCGAACCACGAGCCGGCGAGCGTGCACAGGAAGGCGACCATCGCCTGGACCAGTGTCACCGCGACGATGACGACGGCACGGGCGGCCGCGGTACGCACCGGATCGGGCAACCGAGGACGCTTCGCCGGTTCCTCCGTCCACAGCGTGCGGCGCCCCGCGGCCCGCGACGCCTCGCGGCGGCCCCGTACCCCGTGCAGGAAGTCCGCTTCAGGCGCTCGTGCGTGACCTGCTCCAGGTGCCATCAGATCCCCACTCCCGTGCGAACGTGCGGTTCGGCGCAGGCCCGGAGCCGTCGCGCCGCTCCACCGGCCCCCGACTCAGGCCGAGCCCGGTCCCGGAACCGGTCGGTTGGCGAGCGCCCCCGAAAAAACGCCCACGCCGCTGGAAAGGGCACGAACGGTAGTGGGCGAAAGGTTCCCGGCACGACGTTGGTTTTGGACCGGGGAATTGATCAGTCGGCCCGTCTCCCATTGCCTTTCGACGCATTCCAGGAAGGCAAGTATATCCGGCCATCACCGGATAATTCTCGGAAGGCTGGTATGCCACGGCGAAACCCGCGGTCAGGGCAACCCTTCGAGTTGCCGCTCTTCCAGTAGTAGGCTCACGGCCGTCTATGGAGACACGGCAACACCACACCCGTGGAGCGGGGTTGAGGCAGGAGAGGCCATGAGTTCTCGCGGGACGTCGATCCGCAGGAAGATCGTGGGGCTGCTTCTGCTTCCGCTGCTGTCCCTGACCACCATCTGGGCGGTGGCCGCGGTGTTCACCGGCCGCGAGGCCCAGCGACTGTTCGAGGTCGGACCGTTCCTGGAGAAGGTGGCCCACCCGGTCGAGGACGTGGTGCAGGGCCTCCAGGAGGAGCGCAGGCAGAGTCTGGTCTTCCTCGCCGACCCCAGGAACGCGGCGACCCACTCCAGACTGCGGCAGTTGGAGCAGGAGACCGACCGGCGAGCCGAGGCGCTCCGGAGGAACATCCGCTCCGACGACAGCGTCGCCTCCGCGCTCTCCAGGCTGGGGCCCCGGGTGGACAGCGTCCTGGAGAGCCTGGACAGCCTGGAGGGGCTGCGTCACAGGGTGGAGGAGGGCACCATCGCCCGCTCCGCAGCCTTCGTCGCCTACAACGACGTCATCGACCCCTGCTACACGTTGCTCACCTCGCAGAGCGACGGGGTGATGGACGATCCGCGCATCGCCGACGAGGGCCGGGCGCTCATCGGCATCGCCCGTGCCCGGGAAGCGCTGTCCCGCGAGGACGCGATGTTCGCCTCCTCCTCCGTCGCGGGGCGGATGGGCAAGCACGACCTGCGTTCCTTCACCGACCGGATCGCGGACCGTGAGCTGCACTACGGCATGAGTCTTCCTCTCCTCCGTGCTGAGGAGCGGGCCCTGTTCGAGGCGTTCTGGAGCGGTCCGGAGAGCGACGACCTGCGCGCGATCGAGGAACGCATCACCGCCGCCGGACCAGAGGGAGCGGTCGACGCGGTGAGCGCCGAGCACTGGCGCGCCACCGCCGACGACGCTCTCGAAAGGCTGGATGCGATGGCGTCCACCGCGACCGAGCGGTTCGAGGACCGGTTGGCACCGGTGACCCGAGAGGGTCTGACCATCGTGCTGGTCATCGCGGGCGTCGGCTTCCTCTCGGTGGTGCTCTCACTCGTCGTCTCCATCCGCATCGGCCGCGGTCTGGTCCGCGATCTCACCAGACTGCGCAAGGAGGCGTCCGAGGCCTCGGACGCCCGCCTGCCCAGCGTGCTCCAGCGGCTGGCGGTCGGCGAACAGGTCGACGTCGAGACCGAGGCCCCCCGGCTCGACTACCCCCGCGACGAGATGGGCCAGGTCGGTCAGGCCCTCAACAACCTGCAGCGCGCCGCGGTCGAGGCCGCGGTGAAACAGGCGGACGTGCGGCGCGGAATCTCCGAGGTGTTCGTCAACCTCGCCCGGCGCAGCCAGGTCCTGCTCCACCGCCAACTCGCGCTGCTGGACACGATGGAGCGGCGTACCGAGGACCCCGACGAACTGGCCGACCTGTTCAAACTCGACCACCTGACCACCCGGATGCGCCGCCACGCCGAAGGGCTGGTCATCCTCTCCGGGGCGGTCCCCTCCCGGCAGTGGCGGAAGCCGGTCCAGCTGATGGACGTGGTCCGGGCCGCGGTGGCCGAAGTGGAGGACTACGAGCGGATCGAGGTCCGCCGGCTGCCGAAGCTCGCCGTGAACGGTCCGGCCGTCGCCGACCTCACCCATCTCGTCGCCGAACTCCTGGAGAACGCCACCGTCTTCTCCCCGCCGCACACCGCCGTCCAGGTACTCGGGGAGCGGGTCGCCAACGGTTTCACGCTGGAGATCCACGACCGCGGCCTGGGCATGGCGCCGCAGACCCTGCTCGACGTCAACCTCCGGCTCGCCGAAACCCCCGAGTTCGAACTCTCGGACACCGACCGGCTCGGACTCTTCGTCGTCGGCCGGCTGGCCCGGCGGCAGGGGGTTCGCGTATCGCTCCAGCCCTCTCCTTACGGGGGCACCACCGCCGTCGTCTTCATCCCGGCCAACCTGCTCACTGAGGAAGCGGAGGGCGGGGGTGGCGAGGACAGGGGGGAGAGCGAGCAGCCGGAGCGGAGACCGCCGGGCAGCGGATACCGGGCCTCCACCGGTACACCGGCCGCGATCACCGGCCGTGCTGCCCGCCGTACCACTCCCGTACTGGACGGTCCGGTCGAACTCGAGGGTCCGCTGGACGATCTGGACGGGGACGACTCCGAGCAGGGCACCATCCTCCGCACCCTCACGGGAGCGAACACCCGGCCGAGGCCCGCGGGCGGTCCGGTCCGCGGTTACTCCGGCGAACAGCACCAGCACAGTTCGGACGACCTGGAACCCGCTCGGTCCGGCGGTGACCCGGTCCCGCTGCCGCGTCGGCAGGCGCCGGTGCTGATCAGCGATCACGGCCGGATGGTGGAGCCGGACGGCCGTCGCACCCGGGGAGCCCAGGACGAGGACGGCGGTGGTCCGGAGTCGGGAGCCGGGCGGACTCCCGGCACTGGGTTGCCGCGCCGGGTGCGGCAGGCCAGCCTCGCGCCCCAGCTGAAGCCGGCCGAACCGTTCCGACCTGCCGAACCCGACGAGGAGACCGCGACGACCGAACGAGACCGGGACGCAGAGGAGGTGCGGTCCCGGATGGCCTCGCTGCAGCGGGGCTGGGAACGAGGACGAGCCGATGGTGACGAGAGCGCTGGAGACACCGGCGACATCTCGTCAGCCACGACAACCGAGGGGGAAGACGGTCGATGAGCACATCGAAGCCCATGGCATCCGACGGTTCGGGGAACCGGCTGAACTGGCTCCTGGACGAGCTGGTCGGCCGGGTCGCCAGCATCCGCAAGGCACTCCTGCTCTCCGGGGACGGCCTGGCGACGGGGGTCTCGACGGACCTGTCCCGGGAGGACGCCGAACATCTGGCGGCCGTCGCCTCCGGCTTCCACAGCCTCGCCAAGGGCGTGGGGCGCCACTTCGACGCCGGTCAGGTCCGGCAGACCCTGGTCGAACTCGACGAGGCCTTCCTCTTCGTGACCGCCGCGGGGGACGGCAGCTGCCTGGCGGTGCTGGCCGACGCCGACTCCGACGTGGGCCAGGTGGCCTACGAGATGACGCTCCTGGTCAAGCGGGTGGGCGCTCACCTCGCTTCCGCACCGCGGGAGGCGGCCGCCGGCGGGTGACCCGTCGATGGTCACCCACCGGGCGGAGTCTCCGCTTCCCAGCCGACGATCCGGGAGACCGGACAGATCCGTGTCAGACATCGCCTGTGAGGCTGGCGTGATATGAGCGAGGATGGGGAACGCTGGTTCGACGACGCTGCGGGGCCGGTCGTCCGGCCCTACGCCATGACCCGGGGACGCACCCGCGGGAGAGCCCGGGAAGAGTTCGACCTGATCGCCATGGTCGTCGCCGAGCACCGGGACGGGCCGGACGAAGGAGATGACGGCGGAGACGGAGCCGACCGGGGACTCTCCCCCGAACACCTCAGCCTCGTCGAGCTGTGCCGGGCAGCCCCGCTGTCCGTCGCCGAACTGGCAGCCGGCCTCGACCTGCCGGTGGGAGTGGTCAGGGTCTTCGTCGGCGACCTGCTGGCGGCGGAGCTGGTCCGGGTCTCACGTCCCGTGCCCCCGGCAGAGCTGCCGGACGTCAGCATCCTGCGCGAGGTGATCAACGGTCTCCGGGCCCTGTGAACCCGGGCCAGGCCGGGACGACCCTTCCGAGGCAGCCGGCCCCTGGGCGCCGACCCGACCGGAGGTGGGTACGGCGCCGGAGGCCGGCCGCACCGCACCCATGGGCCCCGGCGGCCGGGCCGGCGGGCTCGGCCCGAGCCGTCAGGCCTCTGCCTGCTCCCAACCGAAGCTGCGTTCGACGGCCTTCCGCCACTGGCCGTGCTCGCGTTCCCTCTCCTCCGCTCCCATCCGAGGGGTCCACTCGACGTCCCGCGCCCAGTGCGACCTGAGCTCGTCGAGGTCCTGCCAGACCCCCGTGGCCAGCCCCGCGGCGTAGGCCGCACCAAGACAGGTGGTCTCCGCGATCTTCGGCCGGATCACCGGCACGCCCAGCACGTCCGCCTGGTGCTGCATCAGCAGGTTGTTCACCGTCATCCCGCCGTCCACCTTCAGGCTCTGGATCTCCACGCCGGAGTCCTGGTACATCGCGTCGACCACCTCGCGCGTCTGCCAACTGGTGGCCTCCAGCACCGCCCGGGCCAGATGGGCCTTGGTGACGTAACGCGTCAGGCCCGTGATGACCCCTCGGGCGTCCGAACGCCAGTACGGCGCGAAGAGTCCGGAGAAGGCCGGCACGATGTAGGCGCCGCCGTTGTCGTCGACGCTGGCGGCCAGCTCCTCGATCTCGTCGGACGTCCGGATGATCCCGAGCTGGTCGCGGAACCACTGCACCAGCGCCCCGGTGATGGCGATGGAGCCCTCCAGGCAGTAGACCGGCCGCTCCCCGGCGAGCCGGTAGCCCATCGTCGTCAGCAGGCCGCTCTTGGAGGCCACCGGCCGCTCCCCGGTGTTCAGCAGCAGGAAACTCCCGGTGCCGTAGGTGTTCTTGGCCTCGCCGACCCCGTAGCAGGTCTGCCCGAACACCGCGGCCTGCTGGTCGCCGAGGGCCGAGGCGACCGGTACCCCCGCCAGCTGGCCCACGGCCTGCCCGTACACCTCGGAGGACGACTTGATCTCCGGAAGCATTGACTCCGGGATATTCATCGCAGCCAGGTTCGCCGGCTCCCACTCCAGGGTCTTGATGTTCATCAGCATGGTGCGGCAGGCGTTGGTGACATCGGTGACGTGCCTGCCGCCGTCCGGCCCACCCGTCAGGTTCCAGATGAGCCAGGAGTCCATCGTGCCGAAGGCGATCTCGCCCTTCTCCGCCCGTGCGCGGAGCCCCGGCACGTTCTCCAGGAGCCACAGCGCCTTCGGCCCGGAGAAGTAGCTGGCCAGCGGGAGCCCGGTGGTGTCCCGGAAGCGGTCCTGACCCACCTCGCCGCCCAGCTCGGTGCAGAGCGCCGAGGTACGGGTGTCCTGCCAGACGATGGCGTTGTGCACCGGCTCCCCGGTGGCCTTGTCCCACAGCAGGGTGGTCTCCCGCTGGTTGGTGATACCCAGCGACGTGAGCTGGTCGGCACGGAGACCGGCCTTCCGCAGGGCCCCGGTCACCACGGCCCGGACGTTGGTCCAGATCTCCGCGGCGTCATGCTCGACCCAGCCCGGCCTGGGGAAGATCTGGCGGTGCTCGCGCTGATCGACCGCGACGATCAGCCCCTGCTGGTTGAAGATGATGCACCGACTGGAAGTGGTTCCCTGGTCGATTGCGGCGACGAACTGGACCGGCATGGAGACTCCTGACTCAGAATGCGGCGTTGAAGGTCAGACCCGAGATCACCGCTTCGGCCCCTCGTTGGTCGCAGCGCACCACCGTCTGAAAACGCATAGCGGCTCCCTGGCTCTCGCCGGGGCCGTGTGCCCCGGTCCCTCCGTGCAGGGTGTCTACTTCCCGCACGGGTGGAGCCGGCGGCAGGATTCCCTCCCCCGGAGTACCCCCGTTCGCCGATCCCCGCCGGCTTCCGGCACGAGCCCGCGCCGATCGGCGCGCACCACGGGCACCGTGCGGCTCCGGGCGCCGGAGCAACCTGGGGTTACGACGGCCGGGTGCCGCCTTCTGGGCGTATCCGAACGCGGCAGCCCTCGTCCGGTCCGCCGTGATCCCGCCCGATGCCGTCAGGGGAGTCAGGCTCCGCGGTTCTCCGCGAGCCATTCGGCGGCCGTCTCGGCGAGCTCCCGGTCCCGGCCCGCCAGCATCATCGCGATCATCTGCGCGTCGCCGCGCAACGACCAGGCCGGGTGGCCGAAGGTCGCCGGATTGTTCTTCTCGATGAGGAAATGGGCGGGCCAGGCCGTGCCGTAACCGATCAGGGGGAACGCGGCCAGACAGCGCCGACGCCCCCGGGCGAGCCCGTACCCGGCGACGGCCAGACCGGTGAGGGTTCCCACCAGGTGCACCCACCGGGTCGCCGCCCGGGAGTGCATCGCCACATAGAAGGGCCAGAACTCCTCGTAGCTCTCGAAGGTCCGCTCGCTCATGGCCCCACGCTAACCCCCGCTCCCACCACAGGTAAGGGCCCGGGTGAGAACGGCCGGCTCGCCTCCGGCGTACGGACCACGGGGGTTCACGGCGTCAGCGACCGCCGCTCCACGGGGAAGTCGAAATAGGTGTCGGGGAACAGTTCGGGTTGGTGGGTGAAGTGCCACCACTCCTCCGGAAGGTTCTCGAAGCCCACGGCCTCCAGGGTCTTCTTGAGGAGGAGGCGGTTGGCCCGCTGTTCGCCGGTGATCCGTGGATCCGCCGTGTGGGAGAGGGTGTCGAAGCAGTCGAAACCGGTGCCCATGTCGATGGAGTTGTCCGGGAACCTCTCCCGCTGGGGCGCGTAGCAGGACCTGAGCGGTTCACCCGGGTGGTACGGGCGCGTCGGCCGGACGGGCAGTCTGACGATCGTCAGGTCCACCGTGCTGCCACGGCTGTGACCGGACTTCTCGGCGATGTACCCGTCCTCGAAGAGGCGGGTCTTGTCGACCCGGGGATAGAACTCGTCCTTCATGGACTGGTCGCGCAGATCCTCGGCCCAGGCGACGAAGTGGTCCACGGCCCGCTGCGGCCGGTAGCAGTCGTACACCTTCAGTGTGTACCCCCTGGCGAGCAGCCTCTGCTGCGCCTGACGGAGCGCCAGTGCGGCGGGGCGCGTCAGGATGCACATCGGGCGGTGGTAGCCGTCCACCGGCTCTCCCACGAAGTTGTGCGCGGTCGGGTACCGCATCTCCTGGAGAATGCTCGGGGCGATGTCCCGCAGGGCGACGAACTCCTCCGGGGCCCTGGGCTCCGGTACTGCTCGCGCCGTGGCCGGGAGGGCGGCCAGAGCGATCAGGCCGGCGATGGACGAGGCGAGGGCACGGAGAGTCAGCTTCGGCATGTCCATCGTCTACCAGCCGCGCGGGGACAGGGGAAGGGCCGTGAGAGGTACAGTCCGCCTGTGCCCGAACCCCGCCCCGACTCGCACTGCTCCTTCTGCGGTGCCGGATACCCCGCAGACGTCGGCTGGCCGCGACGGTGCGCCGTCTGCGGCAACGTCGCCTACCGCAACCCCCTGCCCGTCGCCGTGGCGGTGCTGCCCGTGCGCAGCCGTCCGGTCGACGGCCGGGAGCAGCCCCCGGGGCTGACCGTCATCCGGCGCACCATCGAACCTCGACTGGGACACCTGGCCCTGCCCGGCGGCTTCATCGACCACGGAGAGGACTGGCGGCAGGCGGTCGTCCGGGAGCTCCACGAGGAGACCTGCATCGAGGCCGAGTGCGACCAGGTGCGCCTGGCGGACGTCCGCAGCTCCCCCTCGGGCCACCTGCTGGTGTTCGGCCTGCTGCCGGAGCGGCCCGTCGAAGAGCTGCCGCCCTCGGTCCCCACCGAGGAGACCGAGGGCTGGGAAGTCCTGGACACCCCCGCCGAACTCGCCTTCCCGCTCCACACCGAAGTCGCCCGGAAGTGGTTCGAGGGGGGTTACGCCCCGGGACGGCACCGCTCTCACGGCTGAGGGCCGTCCCGCCCGATCCGCCGAGCACTGGGGCACGGCGGTACCGGCCGCCTTCCTCTCGCAGGGCGCTCCAAGGCCACTCTGGTGCGCGGCTCCCTCGCATGGCATCGTCCTGCGCAGCGGTCCCACGCACACCCCGCGCGGGACCGCTGCCGGAGACCACCCGTTTCCGCACGACAGCCGAACGACGACGACCACTGCGAGCGACACCGACCGACGCAGTCTTCTGTGCAGCCCGGGAGCCCAGCCATGACCCCAGCCAACAACCCGCCGACGCCCGCACCCGAACCCCTCTGGACACCCGGCGCCGAACGCGTCGCCAACGCCCAGATCACCCGGTTCCAGACCTGGGCGGCAGAGCGTTACGGCGCACCTCGGACGGTGCCCGGGGACCCGGTGGCCAGTTACGCGGCTCTGCACAAGTGGTCGGTGGAGGAACTGTCGAGCTTCTGGCTGGCGGCGGCAGACTGGTTCGACGTGCGCTTCGGCTCCCCCCACCAGGAGGTTCTCGGCGACGCCGGCATGCCGGGCGCCCGCTGGTTCCCGGGCGCCACGCTCAACTACGCCGAGCACGCCCTCCGGGCCGGCGAGGACTCCGAGCGCGCCGGTCTGCCGGCGCTGCTGAGCGTGGACGAACAACAGGTTCCGCGCCCCCTCAGCTGGGGCGAACTGCGCCGGCAGGTCGGTTCACTGGCCGCCGAACTCCGCCGACTGGGGGTGCGGCCCGGTGACCGGGTCAGCGGTTACCTGCCGAACATCCCGGAGGCGGTCGTCGCCCTGCTCGCCACCGCGGCCGTAGGCGGCGTCTGGACGTCCTGCGCTCCGGACTTCGGGGCCCGTTCCGTCCTCGACCGCTTCCAACAGGTCGAACCGGTCGTCCTCTTCACCGTCGACGGCTACCGCTACGGAGGCAAGGAGCACGACCGGAGCGAGACCGTCACCGAGCTCCGGAAGAACCTGCCCACCCTGCGCGCAGTCGTCCACATTCCGCTGCTGGGCACCTCGGCTCCGTCGGGCGCGCTGGAATGGGCCCGGCTGACCTCGGCCGAGGTCGAGCCGGAGTTCGAGCAGGTTCCCTTCGACCACCCGCTCTGGGTGCTCTACTCCTCCGGCACCACCGGACTGCCGAAGGCCATCGTGCAGTCCCAGGGCGGCATCCTGCTGGAACACCTCAAACAGCTGGCCCTCCACACCGACCTCGGCCCCGGGGACCGCTTCTTCTGGTACACCTCGACCGGCTGGATGATGTGGAACTTCCTCGTCTCCGGTCTGCTGGTCGGCTCCACCATCGTGCTCTACGACGGCAGCCCCGGTTTCCCGGACACCGCGGCCCAGTGGCGGATCGCCGAGCGCACCTCGGCCACGCTGTTCGGCACCTCGGCCGCCTACGTCATGGCCTGCGCCAAGGCCGGGGTCCACCCTGGCCGCGATTTCGACCTGTCGCGGGTCCGCTGTGTCGCCACCACCGGCTCGCCACTCCCGCCCGACGGCTTCCGCTGGCTCCACGACGAGGTCGCCGAGGACCTGTGGATCGCCTCGGTGAGCGGCGGCACGGACGTCTGCAGCTGCTTCGCCGGTGCCGTCCCCACCCTCCCGGTGTACGTCGGCGAACTCCAGGCCCCCTGCCTCGCCACCGACCTCCAGGCCTGGGACGGTCGGGGCGGAGCGGTGGTCGACGAGGTCGGCGAACTCGTCGTCACCACGCCGATGCCCTCGATGCCGATCCGCTTCTGGAACGACCCCGACGGCACCCGCTACCGGGAGAGCTACTTCGAGATGTTCCCGGGGAACTGGCGGCACGGCGACTGGATCACCCTCACCTCCCGCGGCACGGTCGTGATCCACGGCAGATCGGACTCCACGCTCAACCGGCAGGGCGTGCGGATGGGCTCGGCCGACATCTACGAAGTGGTGGAAAGGCTCCCCGAGGTCAGGGAGACCCTCGTCATCGGGGTCGAGGAGCCGGACGGCGGCTACTGGATGCCGCTGTTCGTCCACCTGAAGGAGGGAGCCGTCCTGGACGAGGCGCTGATCGACCGGATCAGAAGCACCATCCGCAAGGAACTCTCCCCGCGCCACGTCCCGGACGAGATCATCCAGGTGCCGGGCGTCCCTCACACCCTCACCGGCAAGCGCATCGAGGTTCCGGTCAAACGCCTCCTCCAGGGGACCGCCCTGGAGAAGGCGGTCAATCCCGGCTCCGTCGACGACGTCGGGCTGCTCCGGTTCTACGAGCGGGTCGCCCGGGAGCGGAGCGCCTGAGAGACGCCACACACCCCCTCGTCACACTCTGCTGTCAGTGCCGTCACTTAGCGTGATGGAGGCGCATTGGACGAACCGAGGGGGAGTCGGCGATGGCACGTACCGGAAACCACGACAAGACGGGGGCCACCGCCACCCGACTGCGGAGAGAGGCGCCGAGCATCGTCGGCCTGCTGGTCCGGGAGGAGGACTTCGCCGCGATGCGGCGCTACCGCTCCTTCGCCTTCCGCGAGCACATCACCTATCTGCGGCAGATGGAGCAGTTGCTGCGCGTCCTGACGGCGCAGGGTGTCCACACCACGCTCACCGTTTTCGACCCGGTCGAATTCGACGAGTTCTGCGCGGATGCCGACCTCGACCCCGACAGCGTGGCGAGCCGGGCTCGCTATGTCGCCGACATCGCCTCGGCTGGCGCCACCGTCACCTACGACGGCCGACCCCTCGACAGGCTCGCCCGGCGGCTCCTTGACGAGCAGGACCGTCGCGCCGTACTGGACAGGGCCATGTCGATGCTGGCCGGAGCCGGACCCGTCCCGGGCTCCGGGGAGGACGGTGGCCGCACCGCCTACGCCCGGGCCTCCCAGGCACTGGTCCGGCTCCTCCAGACCGTGGGCGCCGGGAGGCACCACCTGGTGTGCAGCGTCCCGGACAGGGAGGGGCCGCTGGTCGCGGCGGTGAGCGCCGAGTGCGGGGCGCACGGCGAGCTCAGGCTGCTCGAGGCCGAAGCGCTCGTCTACTGCACGGTGCTGGCCGCGGGCATCGTCACCGGCAGCCCCGGCGGCCTGGTCGTCCGCAGCACCAGGGAAGCGGGCACCGACACCGTACGGGGCTGGGTGCTCCGGGACGGGTGGCCCCGACCGCTTACCGCGGCCCAGGTGTTCACCGCTTACTGCACCGATCCGGAGACGGGCGATCCCGTGCCACCGGAGCCGGGGGTCGACTACCAGCCGGGCATCGTGCTGCCACCCCCGGAAGGCGCCGGCTGACCGGTCGGCCCCGACCGACGAACGGGACAGCCGCACGGTGACTCCGGCGAAACCCGCCGGTGATGGCCGGCCCGTTCCACGCGCTGGCCACCACCGGGGTGTGGGAAGCAGCCGGGGAGTGACCGCCGCGTAACGGTAGGCGGTGGTCACTCCCCGGACAACACCGCCTGCGCGGCTCGCCGGGCCTGCTCGGCGCTGTCCGTGGCACGCGCCGCGGCGGCCGCGCGCTCGCACTGAGGAAGCGTGTGTTTGGCCAACGTCGCCCTGACGAACGGCAGGGCGGACGCGGTCATCGACAGACTGCTCACCCCCAGACCGGTCAGCACGCAGGCCAGTACGGGATCGGCGGCCGCCTCCCCGCAGACGCCGCAACTCTTGCCCTCCGCCCGCGCCGCTTCGGCGGAGAGGGCGATCAGATCGAGCAGCGCCGGATGCCACGGATCCTGCAGCCGCGAGACGCCGCCGACCTGCCGGTCAGCGGCGAAGGTGTACTGCGCGAGGTCATTGGTGCCCAGTGAGAGGAACTCGACCTCCTGGAGAATCGAGCGGGCCCGCAGGGCAGCGGACGGGATCTCCACCATCGCCCCGTACTTCGCTGGCAGGCCGGCGGCGCGGCACGCCTCGGCGAACGCCCTGGCGTCACTGCGATCGGCGACCATCGGGGCCATGACCTCCAGATGGACCGGCAGCCCCTCAGCGGCCTCGACAAGCGCGTCGAGTTGCCCCCGCAGCACCTCCGGGTGGTCCAGCAGTGCGCGCAGCCCCCGCACACCGAGCGCCGGGTTCGGCTCGTCGGCCGGAGTGAGGAAGTCCAGCGGCTTGTCCGCTCCGGCGTCCAGCACCCGCACCACGACACGACTGCCCGGAAACGCCTCAAGCACCGTTCGATAGGCCCCGACCTGTTTCTCTCGCGACGGAGCCCGACGACTGTCCTCCAGGAAGAGGAACTCGGTGCGGAACAGCCCCACCCCCTCCGCCCCGGCCTCCAGCGCGGCGGGAACGTCGGCCGGCCCGCCGATGTTGGCCAGCAGCGGCACCTTGTGGCCGTCCGAAGTCACCCCGGGACCCGAGGAACCTCGGAGCGCCGCCTGCCGTTCGGCGGCCTCCGCCTCCAGTTCCTCCCGCTCACGGGGATCGGGATCCACCAGAACCTCTCCGGTACTCCCGTCCACCGCGATGACGGTGCCCTCGGACAGTTCGGTGGCGCCCCGCAAGGCGACGACGGCCGGCACCCCCAGCGCACGCGCGAGAATGGCGCTGTGGCTGGTCGGTCCGCCCTCCTCGGTCACGAATCCCAGTACCAGCGTCGTGTCGAGCAGCGCGGTGTCCGCCGGTGCCAGGTCGTGCGCGATCAGGACGTATGGCTGCTCGCTGTCCGGCACACCCGGCATGGGGACGCCGAGCAGGCGCGCCACGATCCGGTTGCGCACGTCGTCGAGGTCCGCGACGCGTCCGGCCAGGTACTCGCCGGCCCCTGCCAGCAGGGCCCGATAGGAGGCGAAGGCGTCGTAGACAGCACGTTCGGCGGAGCTCCCGACCGCGATCCGGCGCTCGACGTCGGACAGCAGCTCCGGGTCCTGGGCCATCATGGCCTGGGCCTCGAGTACGGCCTGGGCATCGCCGCCCGCCAGGTTCCCGCGTGCCGTCAGGTCCGCGGAGACGGCTTCGGCCGCCCTCCGAGCACGGCCCTGCTCGCGCGGCGCGTCGTCCCTCCGGATCTGCTGGGCCGGTGGTTCGAGAACCGCGGTCCCCATGTGTCTGACCTCGCCGATCGCCACGCCGTGGCTCACGCCGACGCCTTGCAGGGTTGTCCTCATCTCACAGTCTCCGATTGAGAGTGGCGGGTACCGCCTCGGTGGATGTCCCTCGGTGATGTCGTAGTCGGGCGTCAGTCGCGTGTCGAGAGCACTTTCCGGCTGATCGGGTGGCGGGGACGGGCCGGCTCCTCTCCGCGACGGGCTCAGTGGGGAAGGCGGCACGACGGCCGTCCGAGGCGATAAGGAAGATCCAAGTGAGCCTCCCAGGCGCTGGCTGCCTACGGACGACGCCTCCGGCCGCCGTGTCCAGCGGGGTCTTCCCCCGTCACGGCACCCGCCACGCGCACACGCGTGTCGGCCGGCGGCCCGGAGAGGTCCCGGCACAGTGCTCCCGGCCGCCCTGCCCGGCCGCAACGGACGCGCCGCTCAGCAGGGCAAATCCCGCCGCGGGCCGCACGGAACCGTTCCGGATGGGCGGCCTCCAGGCAGCGTAGGTCACGGGGACCGCCGCCGGGGCTAAGGGCGCGGACTGCCACGCTGGCACGGAGCACACAGTGATTTGCCTCGCCGACCGGCGGCGATGTAATCTTGAAGACCTGGTCGCAGGGAGAGCGGCGTAGATACTCAGGTGGATACCCGCTCCCGGGCCGGACCTACCACAGCTGATCGAACTCGAAGCCGATCCTGTGTGTCCATGGACGAGAGTCTGCGGAGACCGGATTCGGAAGACAGAAAAGTGACTGGTAGGGTTT
>NZ_BBZK01000003.1 GCF_001748085.1 Streptomyces sp. TP-A0874 | reverse complement strand
ACAGCATCCTCGCTGAATAAAAATTTGTTTCAAAGGAACCACATCCCGAAGAAAAACCCACGAAACCGCAGGCCCCTCCGGAACGGGGTATCAACATAAATCTGGCGTTGACTTTTGGCACGCTGTTGAGTTCTCAAGGAACGGACGCTTCCTTCAACCCCTCTTACAAGGTCTCCGGGCGCTTCCCTTTCGCTGTGTCCACTACTTTAGCGGATTCTTTCTCCTGCTCATAATCGAGCTGTTGGAAACCAGATTCCAGGCATACCGAGACTTCCCCCTGGAGGGGGCTGCTCAGAGTAGTGGTGCCGCCTGTCGGCGCTCGTCCGGCCGAGGGCCGAGGTCACGAGTCTGCTTCTTCAAGCGGCCTGGCGTACGTTAGGCGCTCCGTCGCCCGGAGTCAAGCGGTGCTCTGACGCCGTCGCCGGGGGACGTGCGCCCGGTAACGGCTGACCGTGGGATCACCGTCGATCCAGAACCGCCAGGGATGCACGGCGCCCTCTCCCCCGACACCTGTTCTGGGGCCGTTCCGTACTCGCTCCGCTGCGGGTGGGCCGCCAGTCAGCAGGGACAGCTCCCCGCTGCCGCCGCACAGGTCGATGCCGTCATGCCCCTGCCGGGTGATGTCCAGGGCGGTCGCCAACCGCGCGGGGCCCTGCGCGAGTTCGGTGTCCCTACGAGCCGTGGCCCGCCGGGCGCGCACCAGTTCCGCGCCCCGAGTGATCTCACCGGCCCGCAGCAGCACTCCGCTGGCGACCCCCTCGGGACCGCAGACGAGGTTGAGACTGAACCACATCCCGTAGATGAAGTAGACGTAGGCGCGGCCCGGTGGGCCGAACATCGAGGCATTCCGTTCGGTCCGTCCCCGGTACGCGTGGGACCCCGGGTCGGACGGCCCGTCGTAAGCCTCCACCTCGGTGAGCCGGAGCTCGATCGGGCCCTGCTCCGTCCTGCGGACCAGTGTGCGCCCCAGCAGGTCCGGGGCCACCTCAAGCACCGGGCGGTCGAAGAACTCGCGGGGCAGCGGCGTGCGGCTGGTCGAGGGGCCGTCCGGTGCCGGGAGCACCGAGGTCTCGTCCTCGGAGGGTTCTGGCATGTGGTCCGAGGTTACCGGATCCTCCTCCGCCCGGGCGGGCACTCACGGACGCCCCGGCGCGGGGTGGCTGCGTGGAACCGCCCTGGCTGATTCCGCGTTTTCTTGATCAAGTAATAGCCGCTCGAGAAGATCACGCCGGCCGGACGCGCCCGCGTCCGGCCGGCTCTGCCGGAGAGGGAGACCATGGGGCTCAAGAAGTTGCTCGCCAGCCTGGGTGCGGGCGGTGCGACGGTGGAGACCGTACTGACCGAGGAGAACGTCCTCCCCGGAGGCATCGTGCAGGGAGAGGTGCGTATCGAGGGTGGCTCGGTCCCCCAGAAGATCCAGGGGCTCTCCGTCGGGCTCAGGACCCGGGTCGAGGTCGAGGGTAACGACGGCGAGTACCACCAGGACGTCGAGTTCTTCCGGCAGCAGCTGGGCGGGGCCTTCGAGGTGCAGGCCGGCGCGGTCCACACGGTGCCCTTCGGTCTGGAGATCCCCTGGGAGACCCCGGTCACCACGTTCATGGGGCAGTACCTGACGGGGATGAGCATCGGTGTCTCCACCGAACTGCAGATCGCGCACGCGGTGGACTCCGGGGACCTCGACCCCGTCAACGTCCATCCGCTCCCGGCCCAGCAGGCCATACTCGACGCCTTCGGCAACCTCGGCTTCATGTTCAAGTCCGCGGACCTGGAGCGGGGGCACGTGCGGGGCACCCGGCAGCAGCTGCCCTTCTACCAGGAGATCGAGTTCCACGCCCCTCCGCAGTACCGCGGCCTGAACCAGGTGGAGCTGACGTTCGTCGCCGACGGTCGGGAGATGGACGTGGTCCTGGAGATGGACAAGAAGTCCGGCCTGTTCACCGAGGGCAGCGACACCTACCGGTCGTTCGTCGTCGACCTGGCCTCCTTCGGACAGACGGACTGGACGGCGCTGTTGAACCAGTGGCTGTCGGAGGTCGGGGGCCAGCGCAACTGGTTCTGACCGGACGGCGTTCCCAGCGAGCAGCTCCGCTTCCGCGGACGGCGGCGGAGCTCTCGAGGGCGGTCCGCCCGGTGGCCGCAGGACATGGGACACGGCCTCCTGCCGAGCTGATGTCGGCGCCTCTCCGTGTCGATCGGTGCGCCCGCGCATCCTCGTGTCCGGATTGAGCTCGGCCTCGGACGCACCGCCTCTGGCGACGTGCGCTGATCCACCACGGATGACCGGACAGCCCTTAGGCTCGCCCGCAGTGAGTCCATCGGATCCGGAGGTTCCAACGTGACCGACAGCAAGCGGCCACCGCTCCCGCACGACCATCTGCCCCCGGTACTGTCGTTCACCCTGGTGAGCGACGATCTGGCGCCCGGTGCCAAGCTGGGCGAGGCCCAGGCCCGCACCGGTGGCGACGTCTCTCCGCACCTGCGCTGGGAGGGCTTCCCGCCGGAGACGAAGAGTTTCGCCGTGACCTGCTTCGACCCCGACGCGCCGACGGGCAGCGGGTTCTGGCACTGGTCGCTGTTCGATATCCCGGCATCGGTCACCGAACTGCCCACCGGGGCGGGCGGCGGGGAGTTCCCCGGGCTGCCGGCCGGCGCCGTGCACGTCCGAAACGACTACGGCACCCGGGACTTCGGTGGCGCGGCGCCGCCCCCGGGGGAGACCCACCGCTACGTGTTCACGGTCTACGCCGTCGACACGGAGAAGCTCGGCCCGGACGCGGACGCCTCACCGGCCGTCGTCGGATTCAACCTGCGGTTCCACACCCTGGCCCGAGCGCATCTGATCGGTGAGTACGCCATTCCCGGCTAGGCGCGGGCAGCGCTCATCCGCCCCGGTCCCGGTGGGGACTTCCCCGTCCCGGAGCCGGGGCGCTGCCGTCCCGGTTCGCCGGGCGCTCCCCTGAGCCGGGAAATTCCGTTGTAGCCACCCCCGGCCGACGACAGAGTTGCTTCGAGGCCCGCCGTAGCGGCGGACGGCCTACTCGGAGGTGAGCGGGATGCGGGAGACCTTGGTGCTCAATGCGAGCTTTGAGCCGCTGGCGACGGTGACGCTACGCCGGGCGGTGGTGCTCGTGCTGCAGGGCAAGGCCGTCGTCGAACACGCCCATCCGGGCCTGCGGATCCGTGCCACCGCCGTCGAACTGCCGGTTCCGTTGGTGATCAGACTCTGCCGTTACGTCCGGGTGCCGTTCCGAAGACAGGCTCCCTGGTCCCGGCGGGGGGTGCTGGTGCGGGACCGGAACCGGTGCGCCTACTGCGGCCGGCGGGCGACCACGGTCGACCATCTGGTGCCCCGCTCGCACGGGGGCGCCGACTCCTGGCTCAACACGGTGGCGGCCTGCGCCGAGGACAATCACCGTAAAGCGGACCGGACTCCGGAGCAGGCGGGGATGAAGCTGCTCAGCGAGCCGTTCGTGCCGACACCGGCGGACGCCATGCTGCTGGCTCTCGGGGGCGGTGCCGCGGAGGCGGAACTCCCGCAGTGGCTCTCCCTGTCCGTCTGAGCACCCCCCGCCCTGGCGCCCACCGGGTATTACGGGACACCCCTTAGCGCAGCAGCAGTTGGACGATGGCGAGGCTGCCGACCAGGACGATGAGGCCGCGCAGCGCCGTGGCGGGGAGCCGCCGGCCGATCCTGGCACCGAGTTGGCCGCCGGCGGCCGAGCCGATGGCGAGCAGGACCACGACGCCCCAGTCGAATTCCGCGACGAAGAGGAAGAAGAGCGCGGCCACGCCGTTGACCACCGCGCCCAGGATGTTCTTGACGGCGTTGATGCGTTGCAGGTTCTCGTTGAGTAGCAGTCCCATCAGCGAGAGGTAGAGCACGCCCTGGGCGGCGCCGAAGTACCCGCCGTACGCGCTGGCCAACAAGAGGCCCACCAGCAGGGCGGGGCCGCCGTCCTGCTGGGCCGCCGTGCCCTTCTCCTCCCGGCGGCGCCGGAGGGCGCCGGAGAGCCATGGCTGGAGGATGACGAGCACCACGGCGATGCCGATCAGTGCGGGCACGATCGCGTCGAAGGCCTCGGAGGGCAGTGCCAGCAGCAGAACCGCGCCGCAGAGCCCGCCGATCAGCGCCACGGTAACGAAGCGGAGCACCCGGCCGCTCTGCCCGGTCAGCTCGTGCCGGTATCCGATGGCACCGCTGACCGATCCCGCGACCAGCCCGAGCGCGTTGGAGACGTTGGCGGTGATGGGCGACAGCCCCAGGGCGAGGAGGACCGGGAAGGTGATGAGGGTGCCGGAGCCGACCATGGTGTTGATGGTTCCGGCTCCGACCCCGGCGACCAGCACCGCCGCCGCTTCCCACATGCCCACTCGGTGTCTCTCCTCGGTCGGGGCTGATCGCACCGATCATGCCGGAGAGGCCCGGACTCAGTCGATCGGGGGGGCCTCCCGGCGCGGAGGCGCGACCTTCGGCGCCTCTTCGCCCATTCCTCCCGGAGTGAAATTGCCGAGCGCGCCGCCGAGCCCCTTGAGTGCGTCGCCGATTTCGCTGGGCACGATCCAGAGCTTGTTGGCGTCTCCCTCCGCGATCTTGGGAAGCATCTGGAGGTACTGGTAGGACAGGAGTTTCTGGTCCGGGTCGCCGGCGTGGATCGACTCGAAGACGGTGCGGATCGCCTGCGCCTCGCCCTCGGCCCGCAGCGCCTGCGCCTTGGCGTCACCTTCGGCGCGCAGGATGGCGGACTGCTTCTCGCCCTCGGCGCGGAGGATCTCCGACTGGCGGACACCCTCGGCCTGGAGGATGGCGGCCCGCTTGTCCCGGTCGGCGCGCATCTGCTTCTCCATCGAATCCTGGATGGAGGTCGGCGGCTCGATGGCCTTGAGCTCGACGCGGTTGACGCGGATGCCCCACTTGCCGGTCGCCTCGTCGAGGACGCCCCGCAGCGCCGCGTTGATCTCCTCGCGGGAGGTGAGGGTTCGCTCCAGGTCCATGCCGCCGATGATGTTCCGCAGCGTGGTGACGGTGAGCTGCTCGATCGCCTGGATGTAGCTGGCGACCTCGTACGTCGCGGCCCGGGCGTCGGTCACCTGGTAGTAGATGACGGTGTCGATGTTGACGACCAGGTTGTCCTGGGTGATGACCGGCTGCGGTGGGAACGGCACGACCTGTTCACGGAGGTCGATGCGGTTGCGGACCGAGTCGATGAAGGGGACGACGATGTTCAGGCCGGCGTTGAGCGTACGGGTGTAGCGGCCGAAGCGCTCCACGATGGCCGCGCTGGCCTGGGGGATGACCTGGACCGTCTTCATGAGGGCGATGAAGACGAGCACCACCAGGATGATCAGAACGATGATGACCGGTTGCATGGATCCTTCCCCCCGCGTCCTACGGTTGCTTGCTGATCAGTCTCTCAGAAGTCCGGCCACCGGAGTGCGGGTCGGCGCCGGTGCGTGCACGGAGTGCTCACATGACCACGGCGGTCGCCCCGTCGATGTCGACCACGTCGACCTCCTGACCCACCTCGTAGGCCTGGTCCGCGTCGAGCGTGCGGGCGGACCACACTTCCCCGGCGAGTTTGACGCGGCCCCCGTGATGGTCGACGCGCTCCAGCACCACCGCTTGCCGGCCCCGTAGGGCGTCGATACCGGAGGCCAGCTCGGGCCGTTGGGCTCGGTGCCGGTTGGCGATCGGGCGGACGACGGCGATCAGCGCGACCGAGACGATCGCGAAGACGAGGAACTGGGCCACCACGCCCCCGCCGAGGGCGTCGGTGACGGCGGCGGCCACCGCGCCGACCGCGAGCATCCCGAACTCGGGCATCGCGGTCACGACGAGAGGAATACCCAGCCCCACGGCGGCGATCAGCCACCACACCCATGGATCCACGTGGTTATCGTAAGGCGGAAGTCCGCCCGGCGACAGGGCCCCGTAGATCTCGGTCCGGTGGTTCCGGGTGTCAGGAGAGAGCCAGCCCCTGGGCGGTCCAGCGGTCCTCACGGCGTTCCACGACGAGCGGGAGTCCGAAGCAGCGGGAGAGGTTGCGGGAGGTGAGCTCCTGCTCCACCGGCCCCGCGGCGAGCACCTTGCCCTGGCGGATCATGAGGACGTGGGTGAAGCCCGGAGCGATCTCCTCGACATGGTGGGTGACCATGATCATGGAAGGGGCGTACGGATCGCGTGCCAGTCGGCCCAGGCGGCGCACGAGGTCCTCGCGGCCTCCGAGGTCGAGGCCGGCCGCCGGCTCGTCGAGCAGCAGCAGCTCCGGGTCGGTCATCATGGCCCGGGCGATCATGGTGCGCTTCCGCTCGCCCTCGGAGAGCGTGCCGAACCTGCGGTCGAGGAGTTCGTTCATGCCCAGCCGGTCGAGGAAGGCCCGGGCCCGCTCCTCGTCGACTGCCTCGTACTCCTCCTGCCAGCCGGCGGTCATACCGTAGGCGGCGGTGAGCACCGTCTGCAGCACGGTCTGGCGGCCGGGCAGCTTCTGGGCGACGGACATACCGGCGACACCGATCCGGGGGCGCAGGTCGAACACGTCGACGCTGCCGAGCTTCTCGCCCAGGATCTGGACGGTGCCGGTGGTCGGGAAGAGATAGCTGGAGGCGATGTTCAGCAGGGTCGTCTTGCCGGCTCCGTTGGGGCCGAGGATCACCCAGCGCTCCCCCTCGGCGACCGACCAGGAGACCTGGTCGACCAGAGCCCGGCCCTCGCGGACCACTGATACGTCCACCAGCTCCAGTACATCGCTCATGAGCGCGTTGTCTCCCCTTGCAGTCTCGGTTGTCCACCGCGCCTGTGGGCGCAGCCCCCAGCCAACCTACGCCACACGTTCCCGGTGCCACTCCTTAGGCTGTCCCCATGCTCTGCGAACCTCACTCAGGACGGCTGGCCGCTTGGGGTAATTCCCTTTTCGCCGGACTCGTCGCACCGGATGACGCCGTCCAGATGATCCTCGGTGAGGACGCCGTGCACCGGGTCGTCGCGGTGCCCGGGGAGAGTGCGCCGGTCGGACTCACGCTGGCGTTGGGTCGGCTGCGGTCGATCGGGGCGGTCGGGCTCCGGGTCGCCCTGCCGGTGCCGGGTCATCCGCTGGGGTTGAGCGGTCCTCCGGAGTTCAACGCGCGGGCGCTGGAGGCGGGTGAGGCCGTCCTCGCGTCGGGTGCCGCGGTGGGCCTGGTCCCCGAGGTGCGCGAGGTCGGACCGGAGGGTGATGTGCTGCGCGAGGTGGTGTGGCACTGGCTGCCCGTCCAGGTTGCCCCGCCGGCCGACGTCCCTTCGCTGGGGGAGGCGGAGCGGGAACTGGCCGAGGCGCTCAGGGAGGCCACCGCGACGCTCTCCGCGCTGGACGTCGCCGGCTCGGGTGCGGCGGCGCGGGCCGCACTGGAGGTCTACCGGGCGCGAGCCGAGCGGAGCCGGGACGTTCTGGCGCCGGGCTACTCCCCCAGGGCCGTGCGGGTGCTGGAGATGGCGCAGCGGGTGGCCACCCTCGTCGCCATCGCCCAGGGGGCCGGGACACCGGAAGGGCACGGCACCGAGCACGGAGGCGCGCTGAGCGCTTCGCAGATGGCCGCGCGGAGCGAGACCCTACGACCACTGGAGCGCACCGCCCGCCGGGCTCAGGTGGCGGCGTACAACGCCTATGTGGAGGAGCGCGGGCGGGGCTGACCGGCTGGTGGGGGCTCCGGGAAGGCCGAGGCCCTGCGGGACCATGGGGCCCGCAGGGCCTTCGCAGGAAAGCAGCTGGTCAGCGGTGGTGCTTCCAGTGGCCGTGGTGGTCCACGTCACCGTTGATGCACTTGTGGCCCTGCGAGGAGTCCAGCAGGCCGATGACCGAGATGGTGTTGCCGCAGAGGTTCACCGGGATGTCGATCGGCACCTGGATGACGTTGCCCGAGATGAAGCCCGGGGACCCGACAGCCGCACCCTGGGCTCCGGCGCCGTTGGCGGCGAGAGCGGTGCCCGCGGAGGCACCCATGGCGACGCCCGCGGCGACGATGGTGAGGGCGGCCTTCTTGACAGTCTTCATGAGGTCTTCCTCTTTCTCAGTGTTCCGTGACCCCAGCCGCGGGATCACGTGTTGCAGAACGCCTGAGAGGTCCGGATGACACGGGCACCCCGGATGTCACCCCCGATCGGCTCAACCTCCGTGACGCACGGCCCAGAGCGCGGCCTGGGTGCGGTCGGCGAGATCCAGTTTCATCAGGATGTTGGAGACGTGGGTCTTGATGGTCTTCTCCGAGAGCACCAGTGCCCGGGCTATCTCCCGGTTGGAACGGCCGTCGGCGATCAGGGTGAGCACCTCGCGCTCCCGTTCGGTGAGCGAACCGGCCCGTCCCCGCGTCTCCGAGGTCTCGCCCGGGAAGAGTGTCGCTTCGGCCACCTCCGGCTCCAGCACCACGTGTCCGGCGTGCACCGACCTGATGGCGCCCGCGAGCGCCCCCGGATCGATGTCCTTGTAGAGGTAGCCGGCGGCACCGGCCCGCAGTGCGGGGACGACGGTGCGGCGCTCGGTGAAGCTCGTCACCACCAGGACCCGGGCCGGGTGCTCCGACTCCCGGATGGCACGGAGCGCCTCGATGCCGTCGGTGCCGGGCATCTTCACGTCCATCAGCACGACGTCGGGGCGGAGCTCCTCGGTACGGGCGATACCCTCCGCACCGTCCGAGGCCTCGCCGACCACCTCGATGTCCTCCTGTACCTCGAGGAACGTGCGCAGTCCCCGGCGGACCACCTGGTGGTCGTCGACGAGCAACACTCTGATCGCGGAGGGCTCAGACACCGCCGGGAACCTCCATCTCGATGACGGTGCCCTTCCCGGGCTCCGATGCCACGGTGAGCCGGCCGCCGACCCCGCCGGCCCGGTCCCGCATGGACACCAGGCCCAGGTGGCGGCCGCCGGTCCGCACGGCCTCGGCGTCGAAGCCCCGGCCGTCGTCGCTGACCCGGAGCAGCACACCCGGGCCGTGCCTGCTGAGTGCCACGTCGACACGCTCCGGATCGGCGTGCCGGAGCGCGTTGTGCAGCGCCTCCTGGGCCACCCGCAGCAGCGCCTCCTCCTGGGCCGCCGGGAGGGCGCGGACCTGGTTGGCGGTGAAGGCGACGCGGGCGCTGTGGGCCCGGTCCAGCACCTGCACCTGGGTACGGAGGGTGGCGACCAGGCCGTCCTCGTCGAGCGCCGCCGGGCGCAGCTCGATGACGGCCGTGCGCAGTTCCTCGGCCGCCTCGGCGGCGAGGTGGGTGATCTGCCCCAGCTCCTCCCTGGCCCGGGCCGGGTCCCGGTGTACGAGGGCGGCGGCCGCCTGGGCGGTCAGCCGCAGCGAGAAGAGCTTCTGGGCGACCGCGTCGTGCAGTTCGTGGGCGAGCCGGGCCCTTTCCTCCGCGATGGTCAGCTCGCGGCTCCGCTCGTAGAGGCGGGCGTTGGTGAGGGCGATGGCGGCGTGCTGGGCGAGGATGCCGAGCAGCGCCTCGTCCTGCTCGGTGAAGGTGCACCGGCCGGGGGGCTGGGGCCGGGGGCAGTTCTTGTTGGCGAGGAACAGCGCGCCGAGCACCTCGTCACCGTCCGCCACCGGGAGCCCCAGGAAGTCCGATATCTCCGGATGGGCGCTCGGCCAGCCCTGGAAGCGGGGGTCGGTACGGACGTCGGCGAGCCGCTGCGGGGTGGCCTCCCGGAGCATCGCGGCGAGGATCCCGTGCTGCCGGGGGAGCTGCCCGAGCGCTCGCCACTGCTCCTCGCTCACCCCGTCGACGACGAACTGCGCGAAGCCCCCGTGGTCGTCGGGGACGCCGAGGGCGGCGTACTCGGCGTCGAGGAGTTCGCGGGCGGAGGTCACGATCGTCTGGAGGACGTCGCGGACCTCGAGGTGCCGGTTCATCGCCAGGAGGGCGCCGCTCACCGCGGCTAGTCCGGATCTGGGTAGCGGGCCGCTGGTCATGGCCCTCACGCTACCGGCGAGGGCGGAGCGGCCCCTCCGTCCGGCGACGCATCCCGCCTCGGTCCTCGGGCCTAAGGGCCGCCGCCGGACCGTGGGCTCGGCTGGCTCGCCGGCGGTGTGGGGACACCCCTCCTACACCGCTCCCGGGGCCGGCGAAATCAATGACGGTAGGTGGTACCGCCGCTCCGTCCGGTCATTTTCGGGGAGCCCCGTTGTGAGCCCCGGCATAGGACCAAGGTCACCTACGACCGGGGCTAGTTGACCACCGGTTTCCGCTTGGCTTGGAAGCGCCGGTCGGGACGGTCCCGGGACGGGTCCTTTGCCACGATCGAGGGTAGTACGTCACACCTTTGTCAGGGGTTTTCCCGGCCGCTAACAATGGCTGATGTCGCACGGCGCCAAGTCAGAAGTGGCGCTCTCTGCCAGAACCGGCATCTGCGGCCCTACCGCTCAGGGCCTTGGTCGGTCGAAGAACGGCACTGCGGCGTCCCACGCGATCGGAAGAGGTTCATTCCGTATGTTCGTCCCCACCTTTTCTTCTGCTTTCCGCCGTCTGTCCAAGCCCCACAAGTACTCCGCGGCCGGTCTCGCCGCCGTAGGCGTCGCCTCGCTGGCGTTCGCGGCGGTGCCGGGCCAGGCCGACGCCGGCCAGAGCGCGCAGGCCCTGTCGGCCAAGCCGGTCGCCCTGCAGGCCTCCGGCCAGGGCGCGCAGGCGCAGAAGGCCGCTCTGGTGCACCAGACCTCCTTCGCCGTGAAGAAGGCGGACAGCGGGGTCGACCAGAAGAAGGATGCCGGGAAGAAGGCTGACAAGAAGGTCCTCGCCGACGGCGCCAAGAAGGCGAACGAGACGGCGAGCGCCAAGCCCAAGGCCCAGCCGAAGAAGTACGAAGACAACCTCGACGGCTGGATCCGGGAAGCCATGGACATCATGAAGAAGGAAGGCATCCCCGGCTCCTACGAGGGCATCCACCGCAACATCATCCGTGAGTCCGGCGGTAACCCGAACATCGCCAACACCTGGGACATCAACGCCCAGAACGGCACGCCGTCCATCGGCCTGCTGCAGGTCATCCAGCCGACCTTCGACGCCTACCACGTCAAGGGCACCAAGCACGACCTGAAGGACCCGGTGGCGAACATCGTCGCGGCCTGCAACTACGCGGCCGACCGCTACGGCTCCATGGACAACGTCAACTCCGCGTACTGATCCGGTCAGCCCGGCTGACCCCGGACGGATAGAGCGCCAAGAGCGGCGGCACCCGGAAGGGTGCCGCCGCTCTCGTGCGTGCGGGGCCGGAGGCGGTACGGCGCACCGCTGCCGGCCGGGGGCCGCTACTTGCGCATGACCTCCGGCTCGTGCCGCCGCAGCAGCCGGGCGACCGCGAAGCCGCAGACCACGCCGATCATGATCAGCGCCGCCATGTTGAGGCTCCACTGACCGACGGTGCTCTGCCAGAGCGGGTCGAGGTCGGTGGGGTTGTTCCGGTCCCACGGGGCCATGACGTGGGAGAGGTCCAGCGTGGCCCCGGCGGCGCCGATCGCCCAGCGGGAGGGCATCAGCCAGGCGAACTGCTCGATGCCGGGCGAGCCGTAGATCTGGAAGAGCACGCCGGTGAAGACGACCTGCACGATGGCGAACATGACCAGCAGCGGCATGGTCTTCTCGGAGGTCTTCACCAGCGAGGAGATCACCAGGCCGAACATCATCGAGGTGAAGCCCAGGGCGATGATGACCAGGCAGAGCTCGAAGGCCGGCGGGAAGATCAGCCCCTCGTCCGGCAGCTGGCGGGTGGAGAAGCCGATGGCACAGATGACCACGGCCTGCAGCGCCGTGGTGACGCCGAGGACGATCACCTTCGACATCAGATAGGCGGAGCGGGAGAGACCGGTGGCGCGTTCCCGCTCGTAGATCACCCTCTCCTTGATCAGTTCGCGTACGGAGTTGGCCGCACCGGAGAAGCACATCCCCACCGCGAGGATGAGCATGATGGTGCCCGCGTGCTGGTTGAACAACGACTTGCTGGTCGGCGGTGGCGAGGTCAGCCCGAACTCGGTCGGGATGACGACGCTGACCGTGCCCAGCACCGCTGGCAGGATGAGCATCAGGGCCATGAACCCGCGGTCGGAGGCGATGACGGCGCAGTAGCGGCGTATCAGGGTCCACAGCTGGGAGCCCCAGCTCTGCTGTTTCTGCGGTCGCGAGAGCTGCGGCTGCACGTGGGTGGACTGCGGCGCCACCGCGTCGATGTCGGCCGCGTACATCTGGTAGTGCTGGGAGCCGCGCCAGCGGCCGGCCCAGTCGTAGTCCCGGTAGTTCTCGAAGGCCGAGAAGACGTCGGCCCAGCTGGAGTAGCCGAAGAAGTTCAGCGCCTCGTCCGGCGGGCCGAAGTAGGCGACCGCACCGCCCGGCGCCATGACCAGGAGCTTGTCGCAGATCGACAGCTCGGCGACGGAGTGGGTGACCACCAGGACGGTGCGGCCGTCGTCGGCGAGGCCGCGCAGCAGCTGCATGACGTCCCGGTCCATGCCCGGGTCGAGGCCGGAGGTCGGCTCGTCCAGGAAGATCAGCGACGGCTTGGTGAGCAGCTCCAGCGCGACGGAGACCCGCTTGCGCTGGCCTCCGGAGAGCGAGGTGACCTTCTTGTCCTTGTGGACGTCGAGTTTGAGCTCGGTGAGCACCTCGTCGATCCGAGCCTCCCGCTCGGCGGCGGCGGTGTCTCCGGGGAACCGGAGCTTCGCGGCGTACTTCAGGGCGGTGCGTACCGTGAGCTCCTTGTGCAGGATGTCGTCCTGCGGCACCAGGCCGATGCGCTGGCGGAGCTCGGCGAACTGCTTGTAGAGGTTGCGGTGGTCGTAGAGGACCTCGCCCTGGTCGGCCGGACGGTATCCGGTGAGCGCGCGCAACAGCGTGGACTTGCCGGAGCCGGACGGGCCGATGACCCCGATCAGCGACTTCTCCGGGGCTCCGAAGGAGACGTCCCGGAGGATCTGCTTGCCGCCGTCGACGGTGACGGTCAGGTGGCGGGCGGAGAAGGAGACCTCGCCGGTGTCCGCGTACTCCTCCAACCGGTCCCCGACCAGCCGGAAGGTGGAGTGACCGACGCCGACGATGTCGTGCGGGCCGATGATCTGCCGCTGGACCGGTTGGCCGTTGACGTAGGTGCCGTTGTGGCTGCCGAGGTCGACGATCTCGAAGCGGCCGTCCGGTGTCGGCCGGAACTCCGCATGGTGACGGGACACCTGCAGATCGGAGACGACCAGCTCGTTCTCGAGCGCCCGGCCGATCCTCATCACGTTCCCGGCCAGCTGGTGGAAACCGGTCAGGTTGCGGTCGCGTTGCCGCGGCAGCTCCGTCCCCGGTCCGGCGCCGGCGGGGGCGCCCCCCTGGGGCGGTCCCTGCTGCGCATAGGGCTGGGTCTGCGCCGACGACTGGTGGGGCGGCTGCGACATGCCGGGGTACTGCTGCTGCGGCTGGTACGGCTGCGGGGCCTGGGGCTGCCACCCCTGCTGCTGGTGCGCGGCCGGGGCTCCCCAGCTCTGGTTGGCCGGCTGGGCCGGCGCCGACTGGGCGTACTGCTGGGAGAGCCCCCCCTGGGCCGGCGCGGGGTAGGGCTGCGCGGCCTGCTGGCCCCCGGCGGCCGCTCCCGAGAAGGTCAGCTGCGGGCCGTCGCTCGCGTTGCCGAGGTGGACGGCGGAGCCGGGCCCCACCTCCACCTGCTGGACCCGTCGGCCCTGCGCGTACGTGCCGTTGGTACTCCCCCCGTCCTCGATCACCCAACCGCCTCCGCCCGGGCGGAGGGTAGCGTGCCGCCAGGAGACCCTGGCGTCGTCGATGACCACGTCCCCCTGCGGATCACGACCGATGCTGTACGACCTGGACGCTTCGAGCATCCAGGTGTTTCCGTTGAATTCCAGTACGAGTTCCGGCACTCCAGGCCCCACTTGTCGTCCCCCGAGTTTCCCCCTGCACAGGGAGTCTAGGGATGCTGAACATCGTGAGGAACTATTCCAGGCCCGTCCGCCGAATCGAAACCCGGGGCACCGGGTGCGCGTGATCCCGGTCACCCACCCGTCCGCCGGTCGGGCGGTGCGGCGGGGCCCCGGAGTCCCCCGGCTTTCCGAGCCGCCGCACCGCCGCGGCGGGCGGGCCGGGCCGTCCGCAGTCCGGACCGGACGAGCGCCTGGCAGACCCGTCCGGATACGGTGGAAACACCATGAGCGCACTGCGGACCCCACCCTCTCCGGCCGTCTCCCAGGACGACGTCCCCACCATCCTTGTGAAGATCTTCGGCAAGGACCGGCCGGGTATCACCGCCGGACTGTTCGACACACTGGCCGGCTACGCGGTCGAGGTCATCGACATCGAGCAGGTGGTCACCCGCGGGCGGATCGTGCTGTGCGCCCTGGTCACCGCCCCCGCGACGAACGGCACCACCGAGGGGCAGCTGCGGGCCACGGTCCACAACTGGGCCGAGTCGATGCGGCTGCAGGCCGAGATCATCTCCGGCACGGGCGACAACCTCCCGCGCGGCACCGGGCGTTCCCACGTCACCGTGCTCGGCCATCCGCTGACCGCCGAGTCGACGGCCGCCATAACGGCCAGCATCACCGGCACCGGTGGCAATATCGACCGGATCTTCCGGCTGGCGAAATACCCGGTGACCGCCGTGGAATTCGCCGTCTCCGGCGTCGAGACCGAGCCGCTCCGCACCGCGCTGGCCACCGAGGCCGCCGCGCTCGGCGTGGACGTCGCCGTGGTGGCGTCCGGTCTGCAGCGCCGCGCCCAGCGCCTGGTGGTGATGGACGTGGACTCCACGCTCATCCAGGACGAGGTGATCGAGCTCTTCGCGGCCCACGCCCGCTGTGAGCGGGAGGTGGCGGACGTGACCTCCGCCGCGATGCGCGGCGAGCTGGACTTCGAGCAGTCGCTGCACGCCCGGGTCGCACTGTTGGCAGGGCTGGACGCCTCCGTGATCGACACGGTGCGGTCCGAGGTCCGGCTGACCCCGGGCGCCCGTACCCTCATCCGTACGCTGAAGCGGCTCGGCTACCAGGTCGGCGTGGTCTCCGGGGGCTTCACCCAGGTGACGGACGACCTCAGGGAGCGGCTGGGCCTGGACTTCGCCTCGGCCAACACCCTGGAGGTGGTGGACGGGAAACTGACCGGCCGGGTGGTCGGCGAGGTCGTGGACCGTGCGGGGAAGGCCCGGTTGCTGCGGCGATTCGCGGCGGAGGCGGGTGTGCCACTGGCGCAGACGGTGGCGATCGGGGACGGCGCCAACGATCTCGACATGCTGAACGCCGCCGGGCTCGGGGTCGCCTTCAACGCCAAGCCGGTGGTACGGGAAGCGGCGCACGCCGCGGTCAACGTGCCGTTCCTGGACACCGTCCTCTACCTGCTGGGCATCACCCGGGAAGAGGTCGAGGCCGCGGAGACGGACCTCGACTGAACGGCCCGAGCGGGCCGGGAGGGACTCCGCGGCGCAGCGGAGGCCCACCCCCGCCCCCGGCCCTCAGGAATGCGGTGCCCAGTACTCCAGCAGCCGGCCCGCTCCGTGCTCGACGGACTTCCAGGGGCCGTCGAACCCGATGACGGCGAAGGCCGTGGTGGGGTATCCGCCGCGGTTCATCCGCTCGAGGCTGTCGCCCTCGGCCTCCGCCGCGAGGGCGTCGGCCAGTGCGTGCATCCCGGGGTTGTGGCCGACCAGCAGCAGGTTGCGCACGCTCTCGGGCACTTCGTTGAGCAGGGCGAGGAGGTCACCGAGAGTGGCTTCGTAGAGCCGCTCCTCGTACACCGTTCTGGGACGCTGGGGGAGTTCGTGGGCGACGAGTTTCCAGGTCTCGCGGGTGCGGGTGGCGGTCGAGCAGAGGGCGAGATCGAAGTCGATGCCGAGACCGGCCAACCGGACCCCGGCCACCGGCGCGTCCTTGCGTCCGCGTTCGGCCAGCGGACGGTCGTGGTCGGCCACGTCGGGCCAGTCGGCTTTGGCATGGCGGAGGAGGACGATCCTGCGGGGCTCGCGGTGCGTGCCCAGGGAAGATGCAGCGACGCTCATACCACCAGCTTCGCACGAAACCCGCCGTGGAGCGCCAGCTGTTGGCCCTTGCGACGGGCAACTGCCGCCGTCGGTCCGCCCGGTCAGGTCAGGAGTCTGACCGGTCAGATCAGCAGCCTGAGGAGCACCTCCGGGAGCCGGCCGAGCAGCGGCGGGATACCGCCGCCGAGGCTGACGCCTCCGGAGGCGGCCTGTGCCTCGACGGGGCCGAGCAGCAGGGTCAGCAGGAGGGCGAAGGCGGCGGCCGGCAGGGCGATCGCCCACCACGGTAGCCAGACCCGCCCGCCGTCCTCGGGTGGTGAGTTGCTCCGCGTACGCGAGCCGGCCGGCATGGGTGCCTCCGCTGGTTCGGGGCCGTGACGGCGCGGCCGACCGGCCGCGCCCACCGCTTCGGGCGGTGGATGGCCGCCGCCCCGTCCCCTGAGGGGCGACAGTGAGAACCTACGGGCTTCCGCGGTCCGTTCTCATCCGGTGAGCCACCCAATCGTCCCTGAGGCCGACCCCCTAGGGGGTGGGGCCGCGGTTCGATTCGTCCCCGGTTGTCCCGGAGCGGTGCTGCGGAGGGCGCGGAGGGGTGCCGGCCGTCTGACGAACGGCTGGGCACCCCCTCCGGCAGACGGTGGCGACGGCAGCCGGTCACCGCCCCCGGTACCGGCCGTGCGGTACCGGGGGGTGCGGCCACCGCCGGGTTCACGACGAGAGGAAGCTGGCGAGCGCGCCGATGACGACGGTGATGGCGAGCATCGTGCCGAGCACGGCGAGCAGCTTCTTCTGGCCGTCCTTGGGACTGGGATCGAGCACTGGCATGCTCCCAGTCTACGAGGGGCGGTGGGCCGCTCCTGACGTCGCCCGCTGCGACGGGGAGCGGCCGGCACCGCCGCTCGTGACGCCGCCCCGGAGGCGGGCCTGGGTGAGAGGTGGTACCGGCCGGATCTCGCGGCGGGGTCGAGCGGAGGCGAGTGGCTCAGCCCTTGCCGCCCGAGATGGCGATCTTCGCGCCGAAGGGGTCCCAGGTGTGCTTCTTGGCGCTCGACCCGGCGCCGACCGTCACCTGCGGCTCCACGACGACGGTCACCGACTTGGTGTCGGCCGGGATCTGGAACACGGCCCTGTCCTTGAAGGCGCTCTTCAGCCCGGAGGGGTCGTTGCCCGGTTGGACGGTCTTCCCGTTGTCCAGTTCGAGATGCATGGTCGTCTCGTCGAAGCTCGTCGCGCTGAACTCCGCCCACTCCATCTCGACGGAGAGGTACGTCTTGCCCGAGCCGGCCCAGCCGTCACCGCCGTCACGTCGATGGAGCCAGGGCACGACGAAGGCGTCGGCCACCGACCCGGCGATCCGCTGCTTGTCACCGGTCCACCCGGTGAAGTTCTTCTCGAACTCGTCCACCGAGGAGACCTTGACATCGCGGTCCGCGACCTCGTAGACCTGCTCGACGTCGCTGCTCACCCGGTGGCCGTCGAGCAGGCTCAGGCTCTGGAACTTCCCGTCGGTCTCGACCTCCAGAACCGCGGAGTCGGGGGCGCTGTCGGCGGGCAGGCTGGCGACGATCGTCCCCCGGTGCATCGTCCCCTCGTCGGTGCGGAGGACCTCCGCGACGTCGTTTCCGTTGACCACGACGGAGGCGACACTGTCCGGGATCTCGCCCCTCGGCTCCCACTGCGGATCGTCGGAGGAGTACTCGACGGCGTAGAAGGCCTGGTTCTTGGCCGGGTAGACCTCCTTGACCGGCTTGCCCTCGCGGTCCACACCGGGCGATGTGCCGGCGAGGTCGGCATAGACCTCCGCGGTCAGGGTGTCGAGCTGCGCCACCCCGGTGATGTGCAGATCAACGCCTGGGGCGAGCAACTGGGCGTCGGCGGCGTTGTCGACCTTCTTGAAGCGGGCGTCGACCGACATACTCGTCGCCCCCGCGATATCGGCCTTGGCCCGGAAGGCGTTGTCGGGGACGGTGGCGGACACCTTGTCCCCGCTGTCCTCGGCGGACCCGCCGCCACAAGCGCTCACCCCGAACAGCGCTGCTGCCGCTACGGCCGCTATCGCTCCGGAACGCGGCCGAATCCTACCCATCATGGTCATATGCTCTTCTCGTTACACGTCGTCGGAGTGCGGCCAAATGCCCGCTGACGCACGGGCGGTGGGGCTGCCGCACTCACGGAAGGTCCTTGGCCACCAGGTGCGGCCAGCCCTCATTGGCAGCAACCAAGCCATTCCCGTCCAATAAGGCCACAGTTGGAACAACTGTGCCATGGTCTCTGCCATCCTGACGCATCAGGCCCTATCCGAGGGCCATATAGCTTTGATTCGCATGCGGTTGGTTTCGAGCTTTTGAACACACCGCGCGTTCCCGGACCGGTCCGTCCGGGTCAGGACTTGACACTCTCGGCGCACCCTTTGACGACCGCCGCTCGTTTAACCCGCAACGCCGGGAGAAGCCGGGCGGTTTGTCCCAACGGCTGTCCCCGCGGCGCGAAACGGCCGGAAGCGGCGCGGTTCCGGGAAAGTGAGTACGAACTCCGCCGAGCGGTGACCGGCTCCCGCTGAAGGTGGGGAGAGAAGAGGTCCGGAAAGGAAGGGGGAGTCCATGACGCGTCCGGTACTCGGGGCACCCGCGGGCGGGGCGGCTGTTGGTGGCGGCGTACTCTTCGGGCTGCTGACGGTCTGGGTCCTCTGGTCCGGAAAGGGTGCTCTGCCTGTGGACCGGGCGCTGCTCGACTGGTCTGTCGCTCATCGGCCGGCCGGTGCCGCCGGGGCGGCGAGAGCGGTCACGGACACGGGCGCCGGGGGCCTCCCGTATGTCCTGGTCGCCCTGGCGGGGCTGATCGCGGGGCGGACGATCCCACGCAAGCTCCTGTCGGCGGCCGGATGCGCGGTGTTCCTGGCCGCCGGCCAGCTCCTGCGACGCCTGGCAGCGGCGGAGGTCGCCCGCCCCCGTCCCCCCTCACACGACTGGGCGGCGCACGCTTCGGGCTGGTCCTTCCCCTCCGGCCACACCACGACGGCCGGAATCACCGCGGGGCTGCTCATCGCCGCCCTGCTCGCTGCTCGGCGAGCGGACTCCCGAGGTGGGCCGGCGGCTGCCGCCCTCGCCTGCTGCTGGGCGGCGGCGGTCGGCTTGACGCGGGTCTATCTCGGCGTGCACTGGTTCACCGATGTGGTCGGCGGATGGCTCTTCGCCACCGCCTGGGTCTGCCTCGGCCTGTGGGCTGTGGCGCGGCTCCGTCCGAGAGCCGGCAGGGGTGGCTGGCGCCGCTCCGGGGCGTCCGGTTCCGGCTGACGGAGCAGCGCCACCGGTGTGGTTCCCGTGTCGAGACGGGTCCGCCTACCGCCCGGTGCGCGCGATCAGGTCCCCGGACGCTGCCCCACCGTCCACCGCTGGGCCCGGCAGGATCCGAGGCGACGAGCACGGACGACGGAAGCGGCGGCCAGCGTGCGCTGCTACGGTCGCGCGGTCGTCAACTCCTCCTCCACCACCCGGTCGCGTCCAGCCAGCATGCCGAACAGGACCTGGGGCACCATCAGCCCGGCCATGAGCGCCAGCGGCTGCCCCCAGCCCCCGCTGTGCTGGTAGAGCACCCCCACCAGCAGCGGGCCCGGGATGGAGATGAGGTATCCGGCGCTCTGCGCGAAGGCGGACAGCCGCACCACCCCGGCGCCGCTGCGGGCACGCATCCCGATCAGGGTGAGAACGAGAGGGAAGGCGCAGTTCGAGACGCCGAGCAGAACGGCCCACACCCAGGACCCGGCCGCGGGTGCCAGGTAGAGACCGGCGTAACCGGTGAGTCCGCAGGCCCCGAGAACCAGGGAGAGCAGGCTCTGGCTCCGCATTTTCGCGGCGATCCTCGGCAGCACGTACGACAGCGGCACACCCAGCCCCATGATCACGGCGAGCAGCAGCCCGGCGGTGGAGGCCGAGACTCCGGCGTCCCGGAAGATCTGCGGCATCCAGCCCATGGTGATGTACGCCGCGGTGGCCTGGAGTCCGAAGAAGCAGGCGAGGGCCCAAGCCGTGGGGCTGCGGGTGATGTTCCCGGTCGTGCGCCGGTCGGCCCCGCCCCCGGATCGCTCCGAGGCGTTCCGCCGGCCGGCCGCGGCCGGCAGCCAGATCGCGACGGCGACCAGGGCCAGCACCGCCCAGAGGCCCAGCCCGATCCGCCAGTCGCCGCCGGCCAGGCCGGCGGCCGGTACGGTCACGGCGGCCGCGAGCGTGGTGCCGAGGGCGAGCCCCATGGAGTAGACGCCGGTCATCTGGCCGACCCGGTCGGGGAAGCGGCTCTTGACGATGACCGGCATCAGGATGTTGCTCACCGCGATCCCGGCGAGGGCCAGAACGCTCGCCATGAGGAACCCGGCGGTCCCCCCGGTGAAGGAGCGGGCCAGCACGCCCGTGGCGATGGCCACCATTCCGGCGCAGACCACCGCGCTCGGTCCCCAGCGCCGCGCCAGGCGCGGGGCGGCCACTCCGAAGACGGCGAAGCAGACCGCCGGTGCCGAGGTGAGGAGGCCGGCGACGCTGCCGCTCATACCGAGGCCGTCGCGGACCTCTTCCATCATCGCCCCGAGACTGGTGATGGCGGGGCGCAGGTTGAGGGCGGCCAGCACGAGGCCGACGACCATCAGCCAGCCGCGGTTCGAACGTGCCCGCTCGGCGTCCGCAGGTTGCCGGAGTCCGTCCGGTCGGGCGTCGGCTGGTGCGGTCGGTGGTGGCTGCAGGATCCGGGTCTCGTCGTCGGGCATCCAACCATCATAGAATGATGGGATGAATGACCCGTCCCGCAGTCCTCTCGGTCCCGCCGCAGTCCGCACCCCCGGGGAAACGGCATGGCTGCACTGAGGTCTCCCCGGCGTTCGGTCCTGGCCGACCAGGTGATCGCCGAGCTGCGCCGGCAGATCTCCTCGGGCGAGTGGCCGGTCGGCTCCCGTATCCCCACCGAGCCGGAACTGGTGGAACAGCTGGGGGTGGCCCGCAACACCGTGCGTGAGGCGGTGCGCGCGCTGGCGCACAACGGCCTGCTGGACATCCGCCAGGGATCGGGCACGTACGTGGTCGCCACCAGCGAGCTGGCCGGGGTGATGCACCGCCGGTTCGCCGACGCCGAGCACCGCCACATCGCGGAGGTCCGCAGCACGCTGGAGTCCTCGGCGGCCCGGCTGGCCGCGGTCCGGCGCACGGAACGGGACCTGGAGCAGTTGGAGGAGCTGCTCGCCCGGCGGGAGGAGACCTGGCGGACCCGGGACGCGGAGGCCTTCGTCGCCGCCGACGTGAACCTGCACCTGGCCGTGGTGGCCGCGTCTCACAACGAGGTGCTGCTGGGGCTCTACGCCGACCTCGGGGCCGTACTACGGGCCTTCCTCCGGCAGGACGTGGGCCGCGAGCTGCGCGCCGAGAGCTACATGGACCACCATCTGCTGGTCGACGCGATCCGCGCCGGGGACGCCGAGATGGCGGCCACGGAGGCGGCGAGCTACGCCTTCAAGTGCCGGCCGGAGCACACCCCGGCCCACTCCGGCTGACCGAGGGCCACCTTCGGGCCCGTACCGCCCCGTTTCCTCGTCGCCGCGGCGCGGACCGAACGGGGCTGGGCTCTGGTGGGCTGGCGGGAACGGACACGACGGGCCCGGCCCCCGATGGGGTGGGCCCGTCGTGTCCGTTCCCGGACGGGCTCAGGCGCCCATCATGTGCACGCCGCCGTCGACGTGGACGATCTCACCGGTGGTCTTGGGGAACCAGTCGGACAGCAGCCCGACGACCCCACGGGCGGCGGGCTCCGGGTCGGCCATGTCCCAGCCGATGGGGGCACGGTGGTTCCAGACGTCGGCGAGGTCCTCGAACCCGGGGATGGACTTCGCGGCCATGGACTTGATGGGCCCGGCCGAGACGAGGTTGCAGCGGACGTTCTTCTCGCCCAGGTCGCGGGCGATGTAGCGGGAGGTGGACTCCAGCGCGGCCTTGGCCACGCCCATCCAGTCGTACTTCGGCCAGGCGAACTTGGCGTCGAAGGTCAGACCGACGACGGAGCCGCCCTCCGCCATCAGCGGCAGGCAGGCCATGGTGAGCGACTTCAGCGAGTAGGCCGAGACCTCGACCGCCGTGCCGACGTCCGCCCAGTCCGCCGCCAGGAAGTTGAATGCGCCCTGCGGGCCGAAGGCGATGGAGTGGACGACACCGTCCAGCCGGGCGTCCTCGCCGAAGTGCTCTCGGACCCGGTCGGCGAGCCCGTCGAGCTGCTCCTGGTTCTGCACGTCGAGCTCGATGACGGGGGCCGGTTTGGGCAGCCGCTTGGCGATCCGCTGCACCAGGGTGAGCCGGCCGAAGCCGGTGAGGACGACCTCCGCGCCCTCCTCCTGGGCGAGCTTGGCGACGTGGAAGGCGATGGAGGCATCGGTGATGACTCCGGTCACCAGGATCCGCTTGCCGGCGAGAATTCCACTCATATGATCAGTGCCCCATACCCAATCCGCCGTCGACGGGAATGACGGCTCCGGTGATGTACGCGGCCTCGTCGGAGGCCAGGAAGCGAACCGAGGAGGCGATCTCCTCGGGCTGCGCGTAACGCGCGAGCGGCACCTGCTTCTTGATGGCCTCTCGCTGCTCGTCGCTGAGCACCCGGGTCATGTCGGTGTCGACGAAACCAGGGGCGACGACGTTGACGGTGATGTTCCGGGAACCGAGCTCACGCGCGAGGGACCGGGCGAAACCGATCAGTCCCGCCTTGGAAGCGGCGTAGTTCGCCTGCCCCGCCTGCCCCAGCAGACCGATCACCGAGGAGATCAGCACGATCCTCCCCTTGCGGGCGCGCAGCATCGCGCGGTTAGCGCGCTTCACCACCCGGAACGCCCCGGTGAGGTTGGTGTCCAGGACGCTGGAGAAGTCCTCCTCCGACATCCGCATCAGCAACTGGTCGCGGGTGATGCCGGCGTTGGCGACCAGCACCTCGACCGGGCCGTGCTTCTCCTCGATCTCCTTGTAGGCCTGCTCGACCTGCTCGGGGTCCGTGATGTCGCACCTGACCGCGAGGAAGCCCGCCGGCGGTTCCCCCGACCGGTACGTGATGGCGACCTGGTCGCCCGCTTCGGCGAAGGCGCTGGCGATGGCGAGGCCGATGCCCCGGTTTCCTCCGGTGACGAGAACCGAGCGGCTCAACGGATCACCCTTTCGCTAGTGGTCGGGTCCCCTGGAAAGCTATCGGCCCGAGAGCCGTTACGGGGAATCGGGCACTGACAGGGGCACCAGCCGCCCGCTGTCGGGTCCCTACAGAAACGCCCGAAGAGGGCGGCGGGCGGAGGTGACCGGGGACGGGCCGGGCCCCGGTCAGCGGGACCGGCCCGGGCGGGCTCGGCTCTGCTCCCGGACGGCCACCACCAGCAGCACCGCGGTACCGACCGCCGACGGCGCCAGCACCGGGGCCAGGAACCATCCCGGTACGTGGTCCAGGCCTCCGGGGCGCCACGTCGCGGTGCAGGTGACGGCGATGGTGAGACCCACACAGAAGTTGAGCAGCAGCAGCGCCTTCGCCATCCGCCGGACGGCGGTGCGGTCGGCCGGGCGGTTGACCAGCCCCGTCAGCCCCTCCCCGGGCGGCAGTTCCTCCTCGGTGCGCATACCCGCCATCCCGATCGAGGTCGCGATCAGTACGGCGGTGACTCCGGCGTAGACGAAGACCGGCAGGAACACCGACCCGACCGACCTGGTCGCGTACTCGTCGACGGCGCCCCCGGCAGTGATGCGCTGCGGCACCTGCTCGGGCAGCTCCGGGTAGACCGACGCACCCCACACCCCCAGGCCGAGGAGCAGCAGCAGACTCGGCAGGAGCCACCGCCAGGGAAGAACGTCCCGGAACCTGTCGTCCATCTGCTGCCCCCTCCTGCTCGGCCCCCCCTGCCGCACCGCGGCGGCCAGGCGTCTGGCCGGGGGCGGCCCGTTGGTCGTCGGGGCCGTCGGGGCGGTGCGAGGCGGGAGGCGCCGCGTATCCGTGCCGCCCCACACTGCCACCGTATTCGAAACGCTGTACACCGTGGTCGAGGAATCCGAACAGCGCTGGTCCGCGGCCGGTGGCCCGGCCCCACTCCGAGGCGCGGCCGGGCCGCTGGAGCGACCCCATAGAATCGAGGCCGTCCCTCCGTCCACGCTCACCGCGCCCCCTCCACCTCCGAGCCCAGGAACCGAACACATGACACGCCTCGGCGAATCCGTCGCTCGCGTCAGCGAACTGCTGACCCAGGACCTCTCCTCCGACAAGGCCGTGGAGCAGTTGCTCACCGAGACGGAGGCGCGCCGCTCCCTGGACCTGACGGACCTGTCCGCCGGGGAGCAGGCGGAGCTGATCGCCGGGCGCGCGGTGGAGCTGCTGCCCTCCCCGGAGGGGCTCGCCGAGCGGATCACCGAAGCCCGGAAGGCCGGGCGGGGCCTGGTCGTCAAGCTCGGCATCGACCCGACGGCCGCCGATGTCCATCTGGGGCACACCGTGCCCATGATCGTTCTCAGCCGCTTCCAGCGGATGGGGCACGAGGTGACCCTGATCATCGGGGACGTCACCGCGAAGATCGGCGACCCGTCGGGCCGCTCCGACGAACGCCCCCCGCTGACCGACGAGGACATCGCACGCAACCTCGCCGGCTACCGCGATCAGGTCAAGCCGTTCTTCGACTTCGATCGAGTCGACTTCCGGCACAACAGTGAGTGGCTGGCCGGTATCACCCTGCCCCGGCTGATCGGGATCCTCTCCCAGGTGCCGGCCTCCGCGCTGCTCCAGCGCGAGGACTTCCGCAACCGGCTCGCCGCCGGTCACGGCCTGACGATGTCCGAGCTCATCTACCCCGTCGCGATGGCCATCGACTCGGCCGAGATCAGCGCCGACATCGAACTCGGCGGTGTCGACCAGCTGCTGAACATGCAGATGGGCCGGAAGGTGATGGAGATCCACGGCCAGCGGCCACAGCTGATCGCCACCATGCCGCTGATCGAGGGGATCGACGGCAGCGGAGCCAAGATGAGCAAGTCGAAGGGGAACGCCGTCGCCCTGGCCTCGACGGCCGAGGACGTCTTCGGCAAGATCATGTCGATTCCGGACCGGCTGATGCTCCCGTACCTGCGGGCCTGGACCGAATGGACCGACGCCGAGATCGACGTGGTCAGCGCCCGCATCGAGGACAGGTCGCTCCATCCGATGGACCTCAAGAAGGTGCTGGCCGGCGAGGTGGTCTCGGCTCTGCACGGAGTGCCGGCGGCGATGGCGGCGCGGACCGGGTTCGTCGCGCAGTTCTCGAAGCGGACCTTCGCCGACGTGGAGGCCCTGCCGCGGGTGGGCCTCGCGGAACACGGCGAGGAGACCGTGGCCACCGTGCTGACCAAGGTGCTGGAGTTCACCCCGAGCGCTTCGGCGGCCCGTCGGCTGGCCAAGCAGAACGGGCTGCGGATCGTGGTGGAGAACGGCGAGGGCCAGCAGGCGCTGCTGGTGCCGGAGTCGGCGGTGGTCCGACCGCTCGGTGAGGTGCTCGCCGAGTGCCTCGTCGACGCCGGGGTGGGCCGACAGGAGGGGGATGTATACCTCAAGGCAGGCCGCAAGCTGGCCCGTCTTGACGGCCGCTAGCGCCCCGTCCGGCTGCCGGACGGGCACCGGACGACTGTCGGGAGCGGGACCGTCGGGACGGGAGGGAGACCGGCGTAGCGTGGGGCCCGTCCCGACCCGACCGTCTTCCGGACGAGGAACAGGTGGTGGAACGTGACGCGGAAACAGCCCCGCACGGAGATCTTCCGGATCACCGGGGCTCGCCGGGGGTTGGCCGAGGACGTACGGGCACGGCAGCGCCGCTACACGATCTCGATGCTGGTGCGCACCGCCTCGGTGCTGGGGGCGGCGGCGCTGTGGGACGTCGAGAGGCATCTGGCGGTGGTCGCCCTGCTGCTGGGCGTGGTGCTGCCGTACGTCGCCGTGGTGATCGCCAACGCTGGCCGTGAGAACGCCACCTCGTTGCCTTCCACGCACATCCCACCGGTCCGCGGGGCGCTGCCCGCGGCCGGGGACGCCTCGGCGGCGCCCGGGCCGGAGGCCGCGGAGGGGCCGGAGGCCGATCGGCCCGAAGACGGAGCGAACCCCTCCGCCTGAGGCCTCCCCGAACCTCAGGAAAAGCTCAGATCAATAACGTCGTTCCGGTGCACTGGTCCCTGCCCCCCGTGCCATACTTCGTAGGCGCTCCGTATCCCCCGTCGGAGCGATGGATCGACGCCGGGCAGCTCCCCCCGTGGCTGCCCGGCGTCGTCACGTCCGGCCCGTATCCGCAGGCGCCCCACGCACCGTGCCGCCGGCTCGGCGGTGGCGACCGAGCCTGCGGCGGCTGCCTCGACGCCCCCGCGTCGGCCGTCGCCGTGCGCCCGCCGGGTCCCCGGGGGACAGCCCGTAGCCTGGGGGCCGTGAACCTCCTCGAAACCGAAGCCGGTCCCCCCTCCCCCATCTGCTCCGCCAAGGGCTGCCGGGCCGCCGCCGTCTGGGTGCTGGCCTGGAACAACCCGAAACTGCACTCGCCGGAGCGCCGCAAGACGTGGCTGGCCTGCGACGAGCACCGTGAGAACCTGGCGCAGTTCCTCGGGGTCCGGGGCTTCCTCAAGGAGACCGTCGCCTTCGAGGAGTGGTCAGCCGCCGATCGCTGACATCGGCCGGTCCGGTTGGAGGAACGACGGGTCGTCGAGCCCCGAGCCCGCCTTCTTGCCCCACATCGCCTCCTGCCACAGCCGCGCGATCTCCTCGTCCGGAGCCGCGGAGCGCAGGGCGGTGCGCAGATCGGTCTCCTCCCGCGCGAACAGGCAGTTGCGCACCTGCCCGTCGGCGGTGAGCCGGGTGCGGTCGCAGGCTCCGCAGAACGGGCGGCTGACCGAGGCGATCACCCCCACGCGCGCCGGACCGCCGTCCACCAACCAGCGCTCGGCCGGCGCCGAACCCCGCTCCCCCTCCCCTTCGGGGGTGAGTTCGAAGCGGTCGCGCAGGCTCCGCAGGATGTCCGCCGCAGTGATCATCCCCTCCCGCTTCCAACCGTGCTGGGCGTCGAGCGGCATCTGTTCGATGAAGCGCAGCTCGTATCCGCGGGAGACGGCCCAGGCCAGCAGCTCGGGGGCCTCATCGTCGTTGAGGCCCGGCATCAGCACGGCGTTGACCTTGACCGGGGCGAGTCCGGCGGCGTGCGCCGCGGCCAGCCCCCGGAGGACGTCCGAGTGGCGGTTGCGCCGGGTCATCTCCCGGAAGACGTCGGGCCGCAGGGTGTCGAGGGAGACGTTCACCCGGTCGAGACCCGCCTCGCGGAGCGCCTCGGCGGTGCGTTCCAGGCCGATGCCGTTGGAGGTCAGTGACATCTTGGGGCGGGGCTCCAGCGCGGCGCAGCGCTCGACTATGCCGACCAGGCCGGGCCGGAGCAGGGGCTCGCCGCCGGTGAAGCGGACCTCGGTGACGCCGAGCCGGGTGACGGCGATGTCGATCAGCCGGACGATCTCCTCGTCGGTGAGGAGGTCGGGCTTGGCCAGCCACTGGAGGCCTTCCTCCGGCATGCAGTAGGTGCAGCGGAGGTTGCATCGGTCGGTGAGCGAGACCCGCAGGTCGGTGGCGACTCGACCATAGGTGTCAATGAGCACGGTTGCGGCCCCTTCCACGGTTTCCTGCGGGCTGTGTCGGCTGCGACCTGCGGCCTCGCCTCCGGAAGGCGAGGCTCCACTCTGTGCAGCGTACGCGACCGCTCGGGGCTCAGTGGTTCGCCGGCTTCCCGGAGGACCGGCGGCGGGCCCGACTGCGAGGAGCCGGCCCTGGAACGGCCGGGCCGCCCGGGGTACGGCTCCGGACGTCCCCGACCTCCGCCGGGGAGCGTCCTTCGCCGTACGGCCGGGCGGCCGGGGAAGCCGTCTCCGCTTCAGTGGGAGCCGCTGCCGGTGAGCGAGCGGACCTCCAGCTCCGCGTACTTGTCCCGGTCTGCGGTCTCCTTGGACAGCAGGGTGCCGATCCAGCCGAGCAGGAAGCCCAGCGGGATGGAGATCAGGCCCGGGTTCTCCAGCGGGAACCAGTGGAAGTCCACGCCGGGGAACATCGAGCTCTCCTTGCCCGAGACCACCGGTGAGAACAGCACCAGCAGCACCGAGGCCCCCAGTCCACCGTAGATGGACCAGAGCGCTCCGGTGGTGGTGAACCTCTTCCAGAACAGGCTGTAGAGCAGAGTGGGCAGGTTGGCCGAGGCCGCCACCGCGAAGGCCAGCGCGACCAGTCCGGCGACGTTGAGTTCTCGGGCGAAGACCCCCAGGACGACGGCGGCCGCACCGATGCCGACGGTGGCCCAGCGCGCCGCCCGCACCTCCTCCTGTTCGGTCGCCTTCCCCTTGCGGATGACGTTGGCGTACAGGTCGTGGGCGAAGGAGGACGACGAGGCGAGGGTGAGCCCGGCGACCACCGCGAGGATGGTCGCGAAGGCCACTGCCGAGATGGTGGCGAGCAGGATGGCGCCGCCGGTCGAACCCGCGCCGCCGCCGATCTCCTGGGCCAGCTGGGGGGCCGCGGTGTTGCCGGCCGCGTTGGAGGACTTGATCTCCTCCGGGGAGAGCAGGGCGGCGGCGCCGAAGCCCAGGGCGATGGTCATCAGGTAGAAGACGCCGATGATGCCGATCGCCCAGTTGACGGATTTCCGGGCGACCTTCGCGGTGGGCACGGTGTAGAAGCGGATGAGGATGTGCGGCAGGCCCGCGGTGCCGAGCACCAGTGCGATGCCCAGCGAGATGAAGTCGATCTTCGAGATAGCGTCGACCCCGTACTTCAGCCCCGGCTGGAGGAACGCCGCTCCGTTCCCGCTGGTCTCGGCGGCCTCGCCCAGCAGGCGGGAGATGTTCCAGTTGAACTTGAACATCACCAGGAGGGTGATCAGGAGCGTGCCTGCCATCAGCAGCACGGCCTTGACCATCTGCACCCAGGTCGTCCCCTTCATACCGCCGATGGCGACGTAGAGGATCATCACGATGCCCACCAGCACCACGATGAGGATCTTCCCGGCCTCGCTGGTGATTCCCAGCAGCAGGGCCACCAGCGCACCGGCGCCGGCCATCTGGGCCAGCAGGTAGAAGATCGAGACCACGATCGTGGACAGGCCGGCCGCGGTCCGCACGGGGCGCTGGCGCATCCGGTAGGCGAGCACATCGCCCATGGTGTAGCGGCCCGAGTTGCGCAGCGGTTCGGCGACCAGCAGCAGCGCCACCAGCCAGGCGACGAGGAAGCCGATCGAGTAGAGGAACCCGTCGTAGCCGAAGAGGGCGATGGCGCCGGCGATGCCGAGGAAGGAAGCGGCGGACATGTAGTCGCCGGAGATCGCCAGACCGTTCTGGAAGCCGGTGAAGGCGCGCCCGCCGGCGTAGAAGTCGGTGGCGTCCTTCGTCTGCCGGCCGGCCCAGACCGTGATGCCGAGGGTGATGAGCACGAACACCGTGAAGAGCGAGATGATCAGCGGCCGGTGCTCGTCCACCCCCTCCACGGCCAGGGTGCTCGTCGCTGCGAGGGAAAGGTGCATCATGCGCCGCTCTCCAGTCGGGTCTTGATGGCCTCGGCCCTGGGGTCGAGCTCCGCCTCGGCGTGCCGCGAGTACCACCAGGCGATGAGGAACGTGGTGACGAACTGCGCCAGGCCGAGGACGAACGCCATGTTCAGATTGCCCGCGACCTTGATCTTCATGAAGTCACCGGCGTAGCTCGACAGCAGTACGTAGAGCAGGTACCAGGCGATGAAGGCGACGGTGAGCGGGAACGCGAAGGAGCGGTGCGCCCGGCGCAGCTCCGCGAATTCCGTGCTCCCCTGCACCTCCCGGTAGTCGGCACCGGAGGGCGCTTCCGAGGGCGACTCCGGCGCCCGGTCCGGTGAGTCCTGGGGTGGGGGTGATGCGGATGCCACAGCGTCTCCAGTGGTGTGCGGCTGCTGGGATGACGAGGCGTTGGAGTGAGGTTGATCACGCCGACACCGGATGCGGCATGTTAAGCCTCAGCACCGCCCGCCCAACAGGGGCAAGTTCCCGGGAGTTTCACAGCGAATGGCGGTTACGCCCAATGGGGCTTGATTCCGCTCTCGATACCCCGGATCCGAGATGGACAACTCCGGGAAAACATGCTGAAGCACTGTCATCTTCGGCCAACCGGGCCAAGCTGAATCGTAATCCCGACTTTCTGTCCGGATACATTGATCAGATCTACTGTTCGGCGCTAGTTTCCGTCGTCATGTACCTGTCCGCGCATTCCGCGATCGGACGGTCCTGCAGATGATGTGGAGACCCATGGCTCATCTCCGGTCCAGACCCAGGCGCGCGCTCGGCGTATCGGTCGGGCTCGCGCTCACCGCGTCCCTCGCCTTCCTGCCCGGCGCCGCCTCGGCCGCCCCGCAGGCTCCGGCGGTGACGGCGGCCGGGCAGGACGGCCCAGTGCTGTCGTACGTGGTCAACACCACCGACCGCGGCGCCGTCGGCCAGGTCAGGAAGGCGGTCGTCCGTGCGGGCGGTTCGGTCGTCACGGTCCACAAGAAGATCGGCGTCATCGTCGCCCGCTCGGCCGATCCCGACTTCGGCCGGATCCTCCGCGGCACCGAGGGGGTGCAGTCGGCCGGCGCCACCCGAACCGCCCCGCTGACCCCGCTGGCCACGACGGAGGTCGGCGAGCCGGAGCGGCTCGCGGAGCCCGCCGCCCCGCTGCGCGCCGCCGCCGAGGCCAGGGGCGAGGAACCCCTGGAGTCGCTGCAGTGGGACATCGCGGCGATCAGGGCGGACCGGGCAGCGAAGGTCAACCCGGGCAGCCGGAAGGTGACCGTCGCGGTCATCGACACCGGCGTCGACGACACCCACCCCGACCTCGCCCCGAACTTCTCGAAGAAGCAGTCGGCCAACTGCGTGGGCGGGGTGGCCGACACAGGTAAGGGCGCCTGGCGCCCGTACACCCCGCAGGACTACCACGGGACGCATGTCGCCGGAGAGATCGCCGCCGCCCGCAACGGGGTGGGCGTGGCCGGTGTCGCGCCGGGCGTGAAGGTCGCGTCCATCAAGGTGGCCGAGCCGGACTCCAGCCTCTTCTACGCCGAGGCCGTCGTCTGCGCCTTCGTCTTCGCCGCGGACCACGGGGTCCAGGTAACGAACAACAGCTACTACGTCGACCCGTGGATGTTCAACTGCGGGGACCACCCGGACCAGAAGGCGATCCGGGACGCCGTCGCCCGGGCCGCGGAGTACGCCGAGAGCAAGGGCACGCTGAACGTCTCCTCGGCCGGCAACTCCAACTTCGACCTCGCCTCCGACTCGATCGTCGACGCCGGCAGCCCCAACGACTCCACCCCGGTCGAACGCACCGTGGCCCCGACAGCCTGCCCGAACGTCCCGGCGCTGCTGCCCGGCTCGGTCACCGTCGCCGCCACCGGTGTGCACTCGCTCAAGTCCTACTACTCCAACTACGGCCGGAACCAGATCGACGTCGCCGCTCCGGGCGGGGACTCCCGCCAGGTTCCCGAGCTGCCTGCGAAGGACGGCCGGATCCTCTCCACGATGCCCGGCGGTGACTACGCCTACCTGCAGGGCACCTCGATGGCCGCACCGCACGTGGCCGGGGTCGCCGCCCTGATCAGGAGCGTACGGCCGGACGCGAGCCCGCAGGAGGTGCGCTGGCTCCTCAGGGCACAGGCCCACAACCCGGGCTGCCCTGACGAGCCGTACGACCCGGACGGCGACGGTGAGGTCGACGCCGAGTGCACCGGCACCCAGCACGTCAACAGCTTCTACGGCTTCGGCATCGTCGACGCCCTGGACGCCGTCCGCGGCTGACGCCCCGACGCGCGCGGGACGGGCGGCCGGCCGGTCCCCGTCCCCCGCGGCTTCCCACCTCCCACCCGAAGAACTGGAGAAACCCATGACGTCGCGCCTCGCCCACTCCCGTCGCGCAGTCGCCATACCCGTGGGCACGGCCCTGGCCACCGCCCTGGCCTTCCTGCCGAGCGCGGCCACCGCGGCGCCCACGGGCACCGCCGGTGCGCAGGGCAGCACCGCGCCGGCGACCGCCTACGACGGCGAGTCGCTGAGCTACGTGGTCAACGTCCTGCCCGGCAAGGTGGCCGCGCGTTACGCCCAGAAGGCCATCGCCAAGGCCGGCGGTGAGGTCGTCCACTCCTACGACACGATCGGCGTGATCGTCGTGCACTCGGCGAATCCCGACTTCGCCAAGACGATCCGCTCGGTCAGAGGGGTCCAGTCGGCCGGCGCCACCCGCAACGCTCCGCTGTCGGCCCAGAGCACCACCGACGTCGGAGCTCCCCAGCAGCTGACCGAGGCGGAGGTGAAGGAGGCGTCGCGGCGGGCGAAGGCCGGCGAGGACCCGCTCCAGCCGCTGCAGTGGGACCTGCCCGCCATCAAGGCGGACAAGGCGCACGAGAAGTCGCTCGGCAGCTCGAAGGTGACCGTCGGCGTCATCGACACCGGCGTCGACGACACCCACCCCGACCTCGCCCCCAACTTCGACCGCCGGGCGTCGGTCAACTGCGTCGCCGGAACCCCGGACACCACCGACGGCGCCTGGCGGCCGAACGAGCAGGAAAGCCCGCACGGCACGCATGTGGCGGGCGAGATCGCCGCGGCGAAGAACGGCGTCGGAATGACCGGGGTCGCCCCCGGGGTGAAGGTCTCCGGCATCAAGGTCTCGACCGAGGACGGCTACTTCTACACCGAGGCGGTGGTCTGCGGCTTCGTCTGGGCGGCCGAGCACGGCGTGGACGTGACCAACAACAGCTACTACGTCGACCCGTGGATGTTCAACTGCACGGACGACCCGGACCAGAAGGCGCTCCGGGACGCCGTCTTCCGGGCCACCCGCTACGCCGAGCGCAAGGGCGTGGTGAACGTCGCCGCGGCCGGCAACTCCAACTTCGACCTCGCCTCCGACTCGATCCTCGACGAGTCCAGCCCGAACGACGGGGTGCCCGGCGGGCGCGACATCGACCCGTCGGTGTGCCCGGACATCCCGACCCAGCTGCCGGGTGTCGTCACCGTGGCCGCCACCGGCGCCAAGGGGCTGAAGTCCTCGTTCTCGAACTACGGTCGCGGTGTCATCGACATCGCCGCGCCCGGTGGTGACAGCACCTCCTTCCAGCCTCCGGAGGAGCCCGCCACCAGCGGTCTGATCCTGGGCACCCTCCCTGGCGGCGAGTACGGCTACATGGCCGGCACCTCGATGGCCTCCCCGCACGTCGCCGGGGTCGCCGCGCTCATCAAGAGCACCCACCCGAAGGCTCCGCCGGCCCTTGTCAAGGCGCTGCTGAAGTTCGGGGCCGACCCGATGCCCTGCACCGACCCGTACGACATCGACGGCGACGGGAAGATCGACGCGGTCTGCCAGGGCGGCCGGAACCTCAACGGCTTCTACGGGGCCGGGATGGCGGACGCCTTGGACGCCGTCCGGCGGTGATCTGAGAGCCGTGCCGTCAGCGGCGGCCGGTGCGGGCTCCCGGGGAGCCGGCACCGGCCGCCGCGGGCGTTCCGCCGGGCCCGCCCTCCGCCGGCCCGGCGGTGCGGGCTCCCGGATCCCCGGGCCAACCGGTGTGCCGGGCAGGCGAGGTGACGTCCCCACAGCCGTGCTCCATCGCCGGGCCGACGGGGTTCGGCCACCCCGGAGACCACCCAAATCGCTCTCCCGGCAGGGGCGGCGGCGGACCGTCAGCCGGGCCACGTATTCTCGTGATCCATGCTCGAAGACCGCACCGCCCCCCTCGTCGAGGAGCAGCCGTCCCCGCCCCCCGACGCGTGGCCCGCCACGTATCCGAAGGGCTACGCGGTCGTCGACGTGGAGACCACCGGACTGGCGCGTGACGACCGGATCGTCTCGGCGGCGGTCTACCGGCTCGACGCCCGGGGCGAGGTGGAGGACCACTGGTACACCCAGATCAACCCCGAACGGGATCCGGGACCGGTCTGGATCCACGGCCTCACCAGTGACATGCTCCGGGACTCCCCGCTCTTCCCGGCGATCGCCGAACAGCTGTCGGAGCGGCTGGCCGACCGGGTCCTGGTCGCCCACAACGCGATGTTCGACTGGTCGATGCTGGCCCGGGAGTACGCCCGGGCCCGGTTGACCGTGCCGGTCCGCCAGCGGCTGTGCACCATCGCCCTCTCCAAGGAGCTGGCGCTCCCGCTGCCCAACCACAAACTGGAGACCCTGGCCGCGCACTACGGGGTGGTGCAGCAGCGGGCCCACCACGCGCTCGACGACGCCCGGGTACTGGCCGAGGCGTTCCGTCCGGCGCTCCGGCTCGCCGCCGAGGCGGGCCTGCGGCTGCCGCTGCTGGCCTGCCGGCCGCTGACGGAGTGGGCCGACGGCGCTCCGGCCGGCGGTGGCCGCTCCATCGGCCGCCAGGCCTCCCATCGTCCGAACACCTGGCGCCCGAGCCGGAAGCGTCCTGCCTGCCCGTACCCCAACCCGGGCCGCTACGAGCCCGGCGGGCCGCTGGTCCAGGGCATGCGGGTGGCCATCTCCGGCGACACCTCGACCGATCGGGAGCTGCTGGAGGACCGCGCCACGGAGGCCGGGCTGCACATCGCCGGCAGCCTGTCCCGGCTGACCAGCCTGCTGGTCACCAACGATCCGGACTCGGCCACCTCCAAGGCGGTCAAGGCGCGCACCTTCGGGACCCCTGTCATCGACGAGGCGGCCTTCACCCAGCTGCTGCGGGACGTCGTGCCGCAGCAGGACCGGTGAGCCCGGGGACTCCGCCAGCCGGGTAGAGCGTCGCCGACCCGCCAGCCGCCGTCCTTGCCCCGGTCCGCCCCGCTCTGCACCATGCGCCTCATGGCACGATGCGAGGTATGCGGTAACGACTACGGCATGGCGTTCTACGTGGAGACCCAGGACGGCGCGCGGCACGTCTTCGACTCCTTCTCGTGCGCCATCCACCGGATGGCGCCGGTCTGCGAGCACTGCCGGTGCCGGATCATCGGCCAGGGGGTGGAGGCGGCGGGCCACTTCTACTGCGGGGCGCACTGCGCCCGCGCCGAGGGGCGGGCGGGCATCGTCGACCACGTCTGAGCCGGGCCCCACCCGCCCGGCAGGTCGCGACCGAGATGTACCGTCGTGGGGTGTACCGCTTCCTGTTGTCCCGGCAGTGGGTGATCCTCACCCTCGTGGCGCTCGCCGTCATCCCGGTCATGGTCGAGCTGGGCTTCTGGCAGTTCCACCGCCATGAGCAGCGGGTCGCTCGGAACCAGCTGATCGAGGAGAACCTCCGGGCACCCGCCGTCCCGGTGCAGCGACTCGCCGCACCGGACCGCGAGGTCCCCGGGTCGCAGGTGTGGCGTCCGGTCCGGGCGACCGGACGCTACGACACGCAGCACGAGGTGGTGGTCCGCCAGCGCACCGGCAGCGACGACCGCAGCATCGGCTACTACGTGCTGACCCCGCTCGAGCTCACCGACGGCCGGGTGGTCCTGGTCAACCGGGGCTGGATCCCGGCCGGTGGTGACCTGACGGCCTTCCCGGAGGTGCCGGCCGCCCCGACCGGCGAGGTCACCGTCACCGGCCGGCTGAAGGCCGACGAGACCAGCGGCGGCAGCGGCATCAAGGACCGGCGGGGACTCCCCGACCGCCAGGTCATGCTGATCAACAGCGGCCAGCAGGCGGAGCGGCTGGGCCGGCAGGTGCTCGGCGGTTACATCGAGCTGACCGGGACCGCTCCGGCGCCCGGCGACGGGCAGCCGGAGACGGTCGCCGAACCGGACCACGACGGGGTGGGCGTACACCTGGCCTACGCCGTCCAGTGGTGGCTGTTCGCCGCCGGGGTACCGATCGGCTGGGTGGTACTGGTCCGCCGAGAGCGCCGGGACCGGCTGGCCGCGGTGCGAACGGAGGGAACCCGCCCCGCCGTCGCCGCCTGAGCCCGAGTCGCGGGGCGCACCGACCCCCGGCAGGCTACCGGCAGGGGAGCCGGGCTTCCGACCTGGAAGGAGGCAGCGTGGCGGGACGCATCGAGGACTATGCGCTGATCGGCGATCTGCAGACCGCCGCGCTCGTCTGCCGGGACGGCTCCATCGACTGGCTGTGCCTGCCCCGCTTCGACTCCGCGGCCTGCTTCGCCGCACTGCTGGGCGACCAGGAGAACGGTCAGTGGCGGATCGCCCCCGCCGGCCGCAGCGAGTGCACCAGCCGGTCCTACCGCGGCGACACCATGGTGCTGGACACCTTCTGGCAAACCGCGGACGGCAGCGTCAGGGTCACCGACTTCATGCCGCAGCGGGACCGGGCGCCCGAGCTGGTGCGGATCGTCGAGGGCGTCTCCGGCCGGGTGCGGGTGGAGAACGAGATCCGGCTGCGCTTCGACTACGGCAACATCATCCCCTGGATGCGCCGAGCCGACGACCACCACATCGCCATCGCCGGACCGGACTCCGTCTGGCTGCGCAGCGAGCCTTCGGTGCCCACGTACGGCAAGGACTTCTCGACCCACGCCGACATCACGGTCTCCGCCGGCGAGCGGGTGGCCTTCGTCCTCACCTGGCACCCGTCCCACGAGCGGCGACCCCGCCGGATCGACCCGTACAAGGCCCTGGAGCAGACCCTCGAAGGCTGGGAGAGGTGGTCGGCGCAGTGCACCTACCAGGGCCCGTGGCGGGACGCGGTGCTGCGCTCCCTACTCACCCTGAAGGCGCTCACCTACGCCCCCAGCGGGGGCATCGTCGCCTCGGCCACCACCTCCCTGCCGGAGCACATCGGCGGTGTCCGCAACTGGGACTACCGGTACTGCTGGCTGCGGGACGCCACGCTCACCCTCAACTCGCTGGTCTCCAGCGGCTACCTCAAGGAAGCCGCGGCCTGGCGGGACTGGCTGCTGCGGGCCGTTGCCGGCTCGCCGGCGGACCTCCAGATCATGTACGGGATCGCCGGCGAGCGGCGGCTGACCGAGTACGAGGTCCCGTGGCTGACCGGCTACGAGTCCTCGGCCCCGGTCCGGATCGGCAACGCCGCCGTGGAACAGCTCCAGTTGGACGTCTACGGCGAGGTGCTCGACTCCCTCTACCTCTCCCGGGAGCGGGGGCTGCCGCAGGAGGAGCACGCCTGGCAGATCCAGACCGCGATCATGAACCATCTCGAGTCGAACTGGCGGCAGGCCGACGAGGGCCTGTGGGAGGTCCGCGGGCCGCGCCGGCACTTCGTCCACTCCAAGGTCATGGCCTGGGTGGCGGCGGACCGGGTCATCCAGACCATGCGGACGCACCCCGGGATCGAGGGCGACCTCACACGGTGGCGGGCGATGGGCGCCGAAGTGCACAAGGAGGTGTGCTCGCGGGGCTACGACCCGGAGCGGAACACCTTCACCCAGTACTACGGCTCCACCGAACTTGACGCCGCCAGCCTCCTCATCCCCCGGGTGGGCTTCCTCCCCCCCGGCGATCCACGGGTGGTCGGCACCGTGGACGCGGTCCGCCGGGAGCTCAGCCACGGCGGGTTCCTCCGCCGCTACAGTTCGGAGGACGGCACCGTGGACGGGCTGCCGGGCGAGGAGGGGGCCTTCCTCGCCTGTTCCTACTGGCTCACCGACGCCCTCCACCTCACCGGGCGCGGCGCCGAGGCCCGTGATCTCTTCGAGCGGCTGCTGGCGATCCGCAACGACGTCGGGCTGCTCGCCGAGGAGTGGGATCCGCTCGCCGGCCGGCAGCTCGGCAACTACCCGCAGGCGTTCAGTCACGTCGGCCTGGTCAACTCGGCACTCGCGCTCTCAGGTGCCGATGGTTCACCATGAGGGCATGGATCTTGGACTGAAAGACCGTGTGTACGTCGTCACCGGCGGGGGCCGCGGGCTGGGCCTGGCCGCCGCCCGCGAGTTGGTCGCCGAAGGTGCCAGGACGGTGATCACCAGCCGGAACGAGAAGGACGCCGCCGCCGCGGCCGCCGGACTCGGCGGGAACGCGGTCGGTGTCGGCGCCGACAACGCCGACCCGGAGACGCCCGAACGGCTGATAGCAGCCGCCCGGGAGCACTTCGGCCGGTTCGACGGCCTCCTGATCAGCGTGGGCGGTCCGCCGGCCGGACTGATCGGCGACATCTCCGACGAGCAGTGGCGGTCCGCTTTCGACTCGGTCTTCCTCGGCGCGGTCCGACTGGCCCGAGCGGCCGTCCAGGAGCTGTCCGAGGGCGGCGTGGTCGGACTCGTCCTCTCCAGCTCGGTGCACGAACCGATCACCAACCTCGCGATCTCCAACGGCCTTCGCCCCGGGCTGGCGGGCTTCGCCAAGTCCCTCGCCACCGAAGTCGGTCCGCGCGGCATCCGGGTACTCGGACTGAGCCCGGGGCGGATCGACACCGACCGGGTCCGGGAGCTCGACGCCATGAGCGGCGATCCGGAGGCGGCCCGGGCGAGCAGCACCGCCGGGATCCCACTCGGTCGGTACGGTGCACCGGAGGAGTTCGGCCGGGCCGCCGCCTTCTTCCTCTCCCCCGCGGCCTCCTACCTCACCGGTGTGGTGATCCCGGTCGACGGCGGTATGCGTCGGGGTTTCTGAGGCGCCGCACCGCTCCGGTACCCCGCCCGCTGGGGCCGGGATACCGGAGCCGCGCCGGTCAGAGCACCCGCTCCGGGCGGTGCCGGACCGCCTTAAGCCGGGCCTCCGTCGGCAGCCGGTCCAGCCCCGCGGACTGCCGGGCGTGCCGCACCCCGGCACCGCTCAACCTGGCCAGGGTCTCCCCCGGGTCCGCGTGGGCCTCCAGGAGCAGCCGGATCCGTGCCCTGGCGGCCCTCCGACGCCCGATCAGCGCCACCCGCGCCCGGGAGACCCCGTCCAGCGCCTCGGCTTCCGCGGCCAGCGCTGCCGCCAGCGCCGTCCCGCTCAGCCGGGCTCCGACACCGTCTCCGCTGTCCACCACGACCTCGGCGAGCCTCCCCGGCCGCAGCTGCGCCAGCAGCCACCAGAGCAGCAGCGCGAGCAGGACGCCCAACACCGCGAAGACGACCGGCCACCACCATCCGGCGGAGCGGAAGTGCGTCCGGTCCGCGTTGGTCAGCAGTACCCCGCCGGGGCGGTCGAAGGGCCAGCGCTTCGGCAGCGAGAAGCCCCAGTGGCGCCGCAGGTCGAGGCCGCCGATCAGCACGGCACCGCCCAGACCGAACAGGATCAGCCCGGCGAGGCCCAGCAGTACCCGGTTGACCGCTCTGAGCATGCTCAGCTCACCTCTTCCTCGGCCGCCGAACGTGCACCGACAACCGCGGCCGTCGGCGCAGCCCGAGTTCGCGCACCCCGTCGTCGAGCGCCGCGGTCAGGTCCTCCCGCACCGCGTCCAACTCCCGGAAGTGAGCTCTCGCCTCGGCACGCACTCTCCGTCGGCCCACGTCGACCCGGACGTTCTGCACCCCGCCGACCTCCATGGCGCGGTCCCGCAGCACCAGCCCGGCCGCTGAGCGGTCGATACCGGCCCGCACCTCCTCGCCGCCCTCCGGCGGCCGCATCGAGAGCAGCGACCGCATGCCGGGGGTCAGCGCGAGCACGATGAGCCAGAGCCCGACGGCCATCGCCACCGCGGCCCCGGTGATCACCCAGACGTCGTCGATCGGCCGGGTCGCCAACTCCTGGGAGAGCCGCCGCCGCCAGGTCATCTCGGGCTGTTTCAGCCGCACCGAAGCCAGGTCGTACAGCGCCAGCCCGATCCCGGCGGTGCACAGCAGCGCCACCACGGTGGCGGGCACCCGGCGGGTGGACCAGAAGCGGCGCACCGACCTGCCTCCGCCGGCCGAGGGCGGGGCCGGCGGTTGGGCATCCGCATGGCTCATCGGACCCTGCCCCCCTCCGGACGCCCGGTCTGGGCCGAGTGGAGCCGCTCCACCGCGATGGCGACCTCCGGCACCTCCATCCCGGCCAGTTCCCCCACCCGCTCGACGACCCGGCGGCGCACCGCACCGCACTGGGCGCCGACATCGGCCGGATAGCCGAGATCGAGGGAGATCTTCACCCGGGCCTCTCCGTGGACCGCGGCCGACCGGGCGCTCTTCCCGCCTTTTTTCCGGGACGGCACCCGCCGCAGCGAGACCTTCGTGTCGGGGACGGAGCGCCGACTCGGCACCCAGCGGCCGGAGGCTTCACCGCGCAGCGCCTCCACCGCGGCCTGTGCGGCGATCTTCGCCACGACCCGGGGCTCGATGTGTGTGGCGCCGCGGTCTCCCACGGCCGGTACTCGCTCCTCACTCGTCGCCCCCGGCACCGCGGTCACCGCTGCCGGTCGCCGCGTTCACGGGGACGGAAGAACTCGCCGGGCTCCAGCTCACCGTCCAGGTACCGGCCGGCGAAGAACCCCGCCGCCGCGAGCGCCGCCACCACGAGAAAGGCTCCGAAGCCACCGAAGTAGCCGGCGAATCCGAGGGCCATTCCGGCGATCACGCCCAACTTCGTCATGCTCATCATGAGCTCCCTCGCTCAAGTCCCGCCTCCCCCACCGCTTCGGCTACTGCAACCGCGATTCACCCTCCTCTTCCTCGTCCTCCTCATCGGGGAGCTTGACGTCGCTCACCGCGATGTTGACCTCCACGACCTCCAGACCGGTCATCCGCTCCACGGCCGAGATCACGTTCTCCCGCACGGTGCGCGCCACATCGGCGATGGCGAAGCCGTACTCGACGACGATCTCCAGGTCCAGCGCCGTCTGCACCTCGCCCACCTCGGCCTTGACGCCCCGGGTGACGGACTTCCCACCCCCGGGCACCCGTTCCCGCACCGCCCCGAGGCTGCGTGCCAGTCCGCTGCCCATGGCGTGTACGCCGACGACATCGCGGGCGGCCAGTCCGGCGATCTTCTCGACGACGCCGTCGGCGATGGTGGTCCGGCCACGGGCCGCCGGGTCTCCGCCACCCTGGCGCCCGCCGAGGCCCTTACCGGAGCTTCCCCCCGAGGCCCCGCTACCCGCTCCCGACTCGCCGGCCCCGGTCTGCTGTGCGTGGTCAGCCATCCCAGACCACCCCTTTCAGGAGAAACCAGACTTACGGCTCACATTCCCCAACACTAGGTGCGGTCGCGCGTTCCCGCTCCGGCAGCGGAGCGGACGGGGCTGCGGCAGGGTGGGGAGCGGATATGAGCGAAGGCGACGGTTCCGGAAGCGGACGGGCGAGGGTGAGCAGCGTGGTCTCGAAAGGCGTGGCCCCGACAGGTTGGGCCCAGGCGGTACGCCGGCAGCTGGCGTCGGGGCGGCTGCTGCCGCTCGGGGGCCCGCGGGACGGCTGCTGGATCACCGAGCGGGCGGCGTGCGGTGTCCTCCGCCAGTCGGCCGCGGAGCTGGCCGACGTGCTGCTCCTGGACCGCTTCCGGATCGGCCTGGCCGGGCCGGGTACCTCACCCGGGGGAACGTCTTCCGCTGGAGCACCGGCCGGGACTCCCCCGGTGCCGCCCCCGCCGAGCGCGCTGCCGTACGGGATGCTGCGCATCACGGCCGACTGCGCCCTGGCGGCTCGCGCACCGCTGCCGGACACCGCCGAGCGCCTCCGCCGGAAGCTACTGATCGCCGCCGACGAACGTCTCGGGCTGCCGCTGGCCGGGGCCGACCTGCGGATCGTCGAACTGCTCGACCAGTCGGCCGAGCGCCCCCCGGAGGCGGCCGTCGGCGGCCGGCCCCCCGGAGGCCAGCCGGAGGGCGACGTCCCGGAACCGGCCGCGGACGGGGATCCCGCCCTGGTTCTCACACCGACGGGCGAAGCGCCGCCCCGGGATCTGGTCCGGGCCGCGGAGTCGGTGCCCGGGGTGACCCGGCTGGCCCCCGTCCTCGGGTCGCTGGGCCAGGCGGTCCTGACCGAGGAGGGGGACGGCGGCCCCGGTGCTCCCCGCCACGTACGGGTGCAGATCGCCACGGCCGCGGGCCACCGGGCGCTGGATGTAGCCACCGCGGTCCGGGCCGCCGTGGCCGGCGCGGCGGGCACGGCCGGCCCGGGACACCGGGTCACGGTCGCGGCGCTGGTGACCGCCGTCGACGGCTGAAGCAGCCGGCCGAACGACCGTTCGCGGGGGTGCGACGCACCCACCGGGACATCCGGTTCCGCTCCAGGCTCCCCCTCCCCGTCTGCTGTCGCTCCTACAGGTCGAACTCGACGTGCTCCGGGTCGGTGTACTCCACCAGCAGTCCGGCGGCGCGGCGGCCTCCGTCCTTGAAATACGTCTCCTGGAGGCCTTCGGCGGCGATCTCCTGGAGGTGTCGGTCGGATGCCCCCTGGTCCTGGGCCTCGAAGAGCCGGGCGGCGTACTGCGGTGGTAGGGCCACGGTGAGGTGGCGGAGCCGGGGATCGTCGGTGCTGCCCGGGGCGGCGGTGTAGCCGAAGCGGGCCCGGGTGTCGATGACGATGCCGCCGGTGGTGGCCGCCGCCTTCTTGGCCCTGGCGCGGACCTGCGGCTGCCACCGTTTGGTCACCTCATCTTCAAGCCGGTCGGCGAGCTGTCTGCGGGGCCGTCTGATCTGGTCCTTCACATAGCGCTCGACGGTGCGCTGGGAGATCCCGAGCAGTTCGGCCACCGCCCTGGTGCCCTTGAGCTGTTTGACGAGGTATCGCATCCGAGCGCCCGCCGACTTCGGGACGGGGCGGGTGAAGGCCCGCTGCACGGCCTTGTCGAGTCCGTCCCCGAACAGGCTCATCGTCTACTCCCCGTTGTCCGTGGCGGTGACGTCGCCGTCCTTGATGTAGCGGGCGAGGTTGAGCTCTGGGCCGTGTTCCTCCCGCAGGCCCTCGCCCCACAGCACGCTCTGGGTGCCCTCGTGCTTGACCATTCCGGGAGAGACCCCGAGTCTCCAGCCGCCCGGCAGGGGCTTGCCGTCCCGGTAGGGCAGGAAGTCCAGCGGGGACGGGCCGGCGGCCGGGTACACGGCGCAGTCCGAAAGGATCGCTACCGGGTACTGCCCGGTGGCGGCCGCGTGCTTGACCACCTTGCGGTGCATGTTGACCCGGGTGCGGGAGATGACGGCGGCTCGGATGTCCGGCCGCCAGGTCGGGCGGGCGAGAGCCGGCCACGGCTGGCCGGGGCGCCAGCCACCGCCGCGGGGCCGCTCGCGGAGCTTGCCGATACCGCCCTTGACCGTGGCCTTGATCGCCGTCAGGACGATCGCCAGCTGGGGGTCGCGCGCCCGGTAGCCGTCCATCGCCGCGAGGAAGTCCTCCGGCGGCAGGTCGCCGGTGACTCCCAGGTCGGCCATCGTCCTCACGTAGGCGTCGCGCAACCGGGTGTACCAGCCGTCCAGGTAGCGGCCGTTGTCGTACCGCACCCACGCCTCGATCGGAGCGACGTCGTAGCCGAGCTCCACCGCGTAGGCGACGGTCGGCGTGGCATACCAGGCCGGGCCTTCGGGCCGCTCGCCCTTCGGCGTGAACGGGCTGGGCAGCAGCGTGTCGTCCAGCTCCACCCACTCCTTGCCGGACTTCACCTTCGACAGGTCGACGTGACTGAGGTCGACCAGCCACGAACCGGGCAGCTTCGGGTCGAAGACCGGCCGCCTGACGTGCGTGGGGGCGCCGAGTCCGACGATCGTGCCGTTGGCTCCGGCGGCGAAGGCCATGTTGACGTCGATGCCGACCAGGTACGGCTTGAGGCATTCGGAATCGGTGAGCGGACGCGCCCAGTCGTACGCCTCCTCCATGAGCATCTCGGCCGGGGTCCGCTGGTGGAACCGGGGCAGGTCCGCCAGCAGGGGGTGCCCGTCGGGTGCCTCGCAGGGCGCGCACTCCACGGGGTCCTTCCCGAGCGAGCCGGGGTTGTGCCGGCTGTGGCGGACGCCGTTCTCGTCCGGCTCGCTCGCCCGCGTCGGCGGGTGCAGGGCGGTCATCAACTCCAGGCCGGTGACGGCGGTGGAGCCGCGCGGCGTCATCACCCGTGTCGCGTAGGCGCCCAGGAGGCGGGCGAGGTCCGCCGGCGGAAGCCGGCCGGCATCGGCCCAGTGCCGGGTGTCGAGCGCGTCCCAGCCCGGGACGCACAACTGCACGCAGCGCCGCTGTCCGCCCTCGGCCGGACGGTAGATCCGCGCCCAAGGACCCAGGCCACGCTTGGTCAGCTGCCAGTTCGCCCGGGTCAGCTGCCTGATGACCTTGTGGTCCTCCGGCAGCCGTCCCGACAACCGCTCTTCCGGGGCGAGATGGGCCGGTAGTCCGTACCGCTCGCAGGCGGACTCGGTGAGCACGAGCAGCGGGTCCGCGTCCTTGCCCGGCCCGGACAGCCTCGGCTGGCCGAGCCGGGCTTCGGCGAGGGTCCAGTCGACCAGGGCCGGGAGGCTCCTGGCGGGCACGTCCAGGAGCAGCCCCCCGAGGCAGTACGCCGACACCTGGCCGTCCGCGAAGTCGACAACGGCCAGCGGCCCGTTCTCGAAGCGCGGATCACCACCGGCGGGCCCGGGGGCCGGCTTCGGTGCGGCTTTCCTCGACACGGGCCGCCGGGACGTCGGCGGGGGCTCGGCCGAGCGGGTGCGAGGCGATGCGGGGGCCAAGGCGGTGACGGCCGCGTGGTCCTTCTCGTCGGCCGCTCGGGGCGCAGGCGCCGCGGGACCCGTGAAGGTCCCATGTTCTCCGGCCCCCTCGGCCGGTGTCGAGGGCGCCGGGGGGTAGAGCTCCGCGAGCTTCTGCAACAGGCGGGCGTAGGCCTCGCGTTGCGGCGGCCGCGGCTCGGTTCTGCCGCTCTCCCACGACACGACGGTCGGCCGGCGCACGTTCAGGGCGACGGCTACCTGCTGCTGGGTCAGGCCGTGGGCCTTGCGCAACCGCTCCCGCTCGACGGGGGGAGGAAGTGCGGGTTGCCCCGCGATCAGCGCGTCGACTGCCTCGAACAACTCGGACACGGACACCTCCACCACGATTCGCCGTTCACGCTAACATTCGCCGAACCACGAAACGATCATCCAGCGACCATGCTGTTCCCCGCGTCCGCATCCCCGGCCGCGCCGCTGGTCCTGATCAGTCCCCCGCCGCTCGGACTGCACAAGACGCGTCCCCGGCTTGCGGGGCGGGCCCAGTACCACGCGGCGGAGTACGGCTTCGCCGCGGCCACCGTCGAACATCCCGGTAGAGGTGACCGGCCCGTTGGGCCGCCGCCGAGCGGGCCCGCGCCGACCTGCGCCGGGCACACCGGCGTCCCGCGGTTCGAACTCGACGCCCTGGCCCGGTACTTCGCCCGACATCCGCGCTAACCGCGGGGAGGGCCCGCCGCCGGGCCCGCAGACGGTAGGCGGTATACCGGCCGGCACGCGCGGACCGATACCGGCCCGGTGCCTCCTGGGTGGCGACGGCCAGGGGTGCGCGACCGCTCCGATCCGGCGGTACCCCGTGATCGGAGCGGCACGGCGGCCTGGTGCCCTTCGAGGGCGCGGCCGGCTGGTCCAGAGGTGGGCTCCGGACGACGCGTGTTCCGCGTCGAGTTGAAGCCGAGCGGGGCATCCACCTGGTCGAGTCCCTGTGACCATCCCTACATCACCGCAGGTTGACCGGTCTCCGCCCTTCCGGTTACCTTCGGGCCGTGCGGCTTCACGCGCCTCGACGGAGAGCCCCAGGGAATCTCCCGCGCCGGGACCCGCGACCGTAGGCGTTAACGTCAGTCAACGCGTTACAGCTTTCTGCCCAGAACGACACGGCAGGAGGCGGCGCGTCGTTGCACAGACCGTTGCCTGCCGGGAATACGGAGTCCCCGGGTGGCCGACAGCACTCATCAGCCCGCCGCGAAGGCCGAGGCCGCGAAGACCGGGAACCCCGAGGCCGCGCCACCCGAACCGGCCCAGCGCCGTAGACGCTTCACCGTCGATACCACGCCGCTGCGGATCAAGCCCTTCCGCCGGCTGTGGTCCTCAACCGCCGTCACCGCGATCGGCAGCCAGCTCACCGCGGTCGCCGTCCCGCTCCAGATCTACGAAGACACGGGGTCCTCGGCACTCGTCGGCGTCGCCGGAGCCGTGGCCCTCGTGCCGCTCATCGTCTTCGCACTGTGGGGCGGCGCCATCGCCGATCTGCGCGACCGCCGCACGCTCCTGCTCTTCAGCAACGCCGGCATCGCCCTCACCTCGCTCCTCTTCTGGGTTCAGGCCGCGCTCGGGATGCAGTCCCTCACGGTGCTCTTCGTCCTGCTCGCCTTCCAGCAGGCGCTCTTCGGCATCAACGCCCCGACCCGTACCGCCTCTGTCGCCCGTCTCGTACCGGAGGCGCAACTCCCCGCCGCGACCGCGCTCACCTCCACCGTCGCGCAGTTCGGGCAGATCCTCGGCCCGCTGCTCGCCGGGGCGCTCGCCCCGCTGCTCGGCATATCGACGCTGTACCTCATCGACACGCTCGCGCTCGTCATCACACTGTGGGCGGTGTGGAAGCTGCCGTCGCTGCCGCCGCTCAAGGTAGCCGCGCGCCGCGCCGGGCTCAGGGACGTCTTCGACGGCTTCCGCTACCTGTGGCCGCGTAAGCTCCTCCTCGTCTCCTTCCTCGCCGACATCGCCGCGATGGTGCTCGGGATGCCCCGCGCCCTCTTCCCCGAGATGGCGCACTCGTACTTCGGCGGCGACATCGCGCTCGGCGTGCTGTACGCGGCGCTACCCGTCGGCGCACTGCTGTGCGGGGTCTTCTCCGGGCTCTACTCCCATATCCGCAGGCACGGCGTGATGGTGGTCCTGTCGGTCGCCGCGTGGGGCCTCGCCGTCGCGGGTCTCGGCCTCGCGCACTCCCTTTGGCTGGCGGCCCTCATGCTCGCGCTCGCCGGAGCCGCCGACATGATCTCGATGGTGTTCCGCGGTGTCATCCTCCAGTCCGAGGCCACCGACGAGATGCGCGGCCGGATGCAGGGCGTCTTCACCGTCGTGGTCGCGGGCGGCCCGCGCCTCGCCGACCTCCTGCACGGCACCGTGGGCGAGGCGGCGGGCGCGCGCTCGGCCACGACCGGCGGCGGGTTGCTCGTGGTCCTCGCCGTCGCCGCACTCGCCCTCGCGGTGCCGGCCTTCTGGCGGTACGTACCGGCCCCCATGAGGCGCGACTGACCTCCGATGCGGGTTTCCTCGCCGCTCCTGCCAAGGCGGCGGAGCGGGCACCTCGACGGCCGCAGCCCGCCCGCCGCACGGGGGCTCCGTGCGGCGGGCGGGCTGCGGGCTTGCGGGCGAGGTCCCTAGCGGGCGGAGGAACCGCTCGGAGGCCGGTTCACTCCCCCAGCCCGGCGAGGTCGCGCAGGCGCCGGGCCTGTGCCGCCCGTTCGGCGGCGCGCTGTTCGTCGTACAAGCGCTCGGGCGCTCCCCGCAAGAGCGCCTTGGTCTCGATCACGGCGTCCCTGGGAGCCGCCAGCACCGCCGCGGCCAGGTCCAGGGCGGCGGCGTCCAGCTCGGCCTCGGGCACCACGAGGTTGGCCAGGCCGATCCGCTCAGCCTCCTCCCCGGAGACGTACCGCCCGGTGAGGCAGATCTCCAGCGCCCGGCCGTAGCCGACCAGGGAGACCAGCGGGTGGGTGCCGGTGAGGTCGGGCACCAGCCCGAGACCGGTCTCCCGCATGGCGAACCGCACGTCCGCGGCGCAGACCCGCAGATCGCAGGAGAGCGCGAGTTGGAAACCGGCGCCGATCGCATGGCCCTGCACCGCGGCGATGCTGACCAGGTCGGTCCGCCGCCACCAGGTGAAGGCCTCCTGGAACTCCGCGAGGGCCGCGTCCAGCCCCTGCTCACCCCGGGCCAAGAGGTCACCGATCGAGGGCTCGCCGTCCAGGCCGTCGGGCTCGAACGCCTGCCGGTGCAGTCCGGCGGAGAAGGACTTCCCCTCGGCTCGCAGCAGCACCACCCGGACGCTGCCGGGCAGCCGTCGTCCCGCCTCGGCCAGCGCCCGCCACAGCGCGAACGTCTGGGCGTTCCGCTGCGCGGGGTTGGCCAGGGTCACCGTGGCGACGGACGCGCTGTCGTCGACGGTGAGCCGTACGCCGTCCTGGTCCAACACAGTCATCGGGTCCTCCGGTGGGCCGCGGTCGATCAGCCCGGTCGGCGGAGTGCTTCACCGAAAGGCTGCATTACCGAACAGTAACCACCCGGGCGACCGACTGGCCGACCGGGTGGCGACTGCCCCTGACCGACGGCCCGCCAAGGACCAGGACGTCAGGACGAGGCGGCTTTCTTACCCCGTGTGGCGCCACCGCGGCCGCGGAGGGTCACTCCCGATTCGCTCAACATACGGTGGACGAATCCGTAAGAGCGGCCGGTTTCCTCGGCCAGCGCCCGGATGCTTGCTCCGGAGTCGTACTTCTTCTTCAGGTCAGCCGCGAGCTTTTCGCGCGCGGAGCCGGTAACCCGGCTGCCCTTCTTCAGAGTCTCGGCCACCCGTGCCTCCTCGTAGGAAGTGCGCTCTGGACTCTCATGATCACCCCTAGCGGGCTTCCTGGCCACCCATTCGGCAAGGTAGGTACGACGACCTTGCCTGCGAGGCAGCGCGGGAAAATGGGCGGAACGCGGAATTCCGAATGATCGAACTCTCTTGAGCGATCATGATCGAAAAGCAAACGCACTGGTCATCGCGGCATTCTGGGAACCCGGACCACGGCGGCGCCGAAGATCACGAAGTCCGGCTGTTCTCTCGGTGACGCACCGCTGTACGACCTCGACTCACCCAGATGAAGGATCGGCGATCGGCCGAATGATTCAAGGAAACCCGTCCGAGCATGGCCGACACGCCCTCCGGCCGGCCCACGGCCTCCGGAGGAGCCGAAGGGCTCACGCCAGGGCGACGAGGTCGGCGTAGTCCCGACTCCAGAGGTCCTCGACACCGTCCGGCAGCATGATGACCCGCTCGGGCTGCAGCGCCTCCACCGCTCCCTCGTCGTGCGTCACCAGCACCACCGCGCCGGTGAAGCGCCGCAGCGCCCCCAGGATCTCCTCACGGCTCGCCGGGTCGAGGTTGTTCGTCGGCTCGTCGAGCAGCAGCACGTTGGCCGAGGAGACCACCAGTGTCGCCAGCGCCAGCCTGGTCTTCTCCCCGCCGGACAGCACCGCGGCGGGCTTGTCCACGTCGTCGCCGGAGAACAGGAAGGAGCCGAGGGTCTTCCGGATGTCCACCAGGTCCAGGTCCGGAGCCGAGGAACGCATGTTCTCCAGCACCGTGCGATCCGGGTCGAGGGTCTCGTGCTCCTGTGCGTAGTAGCCCAGCTTCAGTCCGTGGCCGGGGGTGACGGCCCCGGTGTCGGGCTTCTCGACCCCGGCGAGCAGTCTCAGCAGGGTGGTCTTGCCCGCTCCGTTCAGCCCCAGGATGACCACCCGGGCCCCGCGGTCGACGGCCAGGTCGACATCGGTGAAGATCTCCAGCGAGCCATAGGACTTCGACAGCGCCTCAGCCGCCAGGGGCGTCTTCCCGCAGGGGGCGGGGTCGGGGAAGCGGAGCTTCGCCACCTTGTCGGCGGCCCGGTCCGCTTCCAGCCCCGAGAGCAGCCGCTCGGCGCGGCGCGCCATGTTCTGGGCGGCGACGGCCTTGGTGGCCTTGGCCCGCATCTTGTCGGCCTGGGCGTTGAGGGCCGCCGCCTTCTTCTCGGCGTTGGCGCGCTCCCGCTTGCGCCGCCGCTCGTCGGCCTCCCGCTGGGTCTGGTACTGCTTCCAGCCCATGTTGTAGACGTCGATGAGCGAGCGGTTGGCGTCCAGGTAGAAGACCTTGTTGACCACCGTCTCGACCAACTGGATGTCGTGCGAGATGACCACGAAACCGCCGTGGTAGCTCTTCAGGTAGTCACGCAGCCAGACGATCGAGTCGGCGTCGAGGTGGTTGGTCGGCTCGTCCAGCAGGAGGATGTCCGCGTCGGAGAAGAGGATCCGGGCCAGTTCGACCCGGCGCCGCTGGCCGCCGGAGAGCGTGTGCAGCGGCTGCCCCAGCACCCGGTCGGGTAGTCCCAGGCTGGCGGCGATGGTGGCGGCCTCCGCCTCGGCGGCGTATCCGCCCTTGGTGAGGAACTCCGTCTCCAGCCGCTCGTACTTGCGCATCGCCCGCTCGCGGGTGCCGCCCTGGCCGCTGGACATGCGCTCCTCGTTCTCCCGCATCTTGCGGAGCACGGAGTCCAGACCCCGGGCGGAAAGGATCCGGTCCCGGGCGAGCACCTCCAGGTCCCCGGTGCGCGGGTCCTGCGGGAGGTATCCGACGCCGCCGGTCCGGGTCACCGATCCTGCGGCCGGGGTGCCCTCACCCGCCAGGATCTTGGTGAGGGTGGTCTTTCCGGCGCCGTTGCGGCCCACCAGGCCGATACGGTCGCCCCTGGCGATGCGGAAAGAAGCCGACTCGATGAGGAGTCGGGCGCCGGCGCGCAGCTCAAGGCCGGTTGCGGTGATCACGGGAAGGGCTCCAGGGCAGTTTCGGGCGTCTCTTGGGCGGACCAGAGGGTGCGCCGCCCGGCACAGCTGCGTCACGGCAGCGGCGGGCCGGCGTTCGACGCCGTCTAGTGCACGAAGATTGAGAGCATGCGGTGAGTCTACCGGGGGCGGCAACCGGATTTCCCCGGGGCGTCCGGGGGGCTGCCTCGCCCGCTCCCGGCGTGGCGGCAGGGGTATCCGGCCGCCCGGGGGTCGAATCGGAGCATCGGAGCCGGGCGCGAGGAGGAGTGGTCCGCATGGCGGGAGCCGGAAGTCGGCCGACGATCTGCCCGACACTGCTTTACACCGACGCGAGGGCCGCGTTGGAACAGCTCAAGAGGGCCTTCCGGTTCACCGAGGTGGCCGTGTACGAGGGTGCGGACGGGGTCGTGGCGCACGCCGAGTTGGCCTACGGGAACGGCGTGGTGATGCTCGGCACCAGGTCGAAGCGGGGGCAGTTCGCCGAAGTCATGAGCGGTGCCGGGCCCACCGGCGTCTACGTCGTGGTCGAGGACGTGGACGCGCACTACCTGCACGCTCAGGCCAGCGGCGTGGAGATCCTGGCCCCGCCCGGGGACAAGGAGTACGGCGGACGGGACTACCTGGCCCGGGACCTGGAGGGGAACCTCTGGAGCTTCGGTACCTACGCGCCGAGCACCCCGGGCTGAGCGCCAGGCCACCCGTCCGAGCTCGACCGGTGGGGCCTCGGCGGCCGATGCCACCGCGGCCGGTCGTACCGGAGCCGGCGAAGCCGCAAGGCTCCGCCGGCCCGGGCGGTACCGGTCAGGCTTCGCCGGTGTGCACCTGGAAGGCCGCTCGGCGCACCGCCTTGGCGAGCGCGGGATCGGGATGTGCCGCGGCCAGGGCCACCAGTACCTGCACGGTGCGCGGGTGGCCTACCGCGCGCACCTCCTCAAGCAGCGCCGGGACGGTGCCCTGCACCGCGGAGTCGAGGTGCCGCACGAGCAGTTGCGCGTCGCCGTGGTCCAGCACCGCGGCGGCGGTGTCCACCCAGAGCCAGGTGGCCTCCTCCCGGGTGAGCACCTCGGGGCTGTCGTCCGGGTCGCCGCCTTCCTGCTCCGCCAGCCACAGCAGTGCGTACGGCCGCAGGTAGGGGTCGTCGGTGGCGCTCCGGACCGCGGTCTCGGCCGGTGCCCCCACCACCCGCAGCGCCTCGAAGGCGAGGCCGCGCAGCAGGGCGTCCTCTCCACGGGCGGCGTCCAGGAGTTCGGTGACGGCGCTGCCGACCGGCCGGGCCGCCAGCCAGGCCCGGTACTCGGCGCGGGCCGGGCCGGGGGTGAGTCGGGAACAGCCGCGCAGCATCTCGGGGGCCGACTGCTCGATGTTCCCCGCGGGGCTCTGGGCCGCCACGCAGATCTGCTCCAGCTTGACCCAGACCGCCCAGTTGCCGAGCGGGGTCAGGGTCGCCTGCCCGTCCTCGAAGGTGAGCGCGCCCACCGAGGCGAGGCTGTCGAGGACCCAGTTGAGCAGTGCGGGCGGGGGTGGTCCGCCGATGCTGCCGAGTTCCTGGGGGTGCGTCGGCCCGTCGGCGGGGAGGCTGTGCCCCGCCTCGACCGAGGGGCCGTCGAGGGCCTCGTACGGCACCTCGCAGCGTTCGGTGTGCAGTTCGGCGACGCGCTGTTCGAGGAGGTCCTGGAGGGCCGGGATGAGCACCGGGCCGTCCGAGAGCTGGAGCAGGGAGAGGAGTTGGGGGACCGCTTCGACGACTTCGGCGACGAGCGTGGGGGCGAAGGCGGCCGGGGCGGGACGGGCGATCGACCAGGCGTCGAAGAGGGCGACCCAGCCCCGCAGCACCGCGGTGTCGTCGCTGTCCCAGACCATCAGCCGCCAGCCGGGTCTGGCGGTGTCGCCGTGCAGTTCCACCAGCCCGGCCAACCGCGCCCGGTCCCATGCCGCGCGCACCTCGGCGGCGGTCGCCCCGAGGTCGGTGGCGGCGCGTTCGGCCGCCTGGTCGAGGAGCGAACCGACGCTGCCCGGGCGGAGCCTGGTGCCCCCGCCTGACCCGTCGTTCGCCCACCGGGCGATCCGCACCGCGTCGGCGAGCCCGGCCCGGGCCTGCCGGGCCAGCTCCGCCAAGGCGGGTGTCCCCGCGGGAGGGCGGGGGGCCGAAGCCCCCCAGGCTGGGGTCCCCGGACGTTGTCGCCGTGTGGTCACCGCCTGGCGAGCGGCGGCGATCGGTCGTCGCGGGACGAGTTGGAGTCTGGAGTCGCGTGGTGTACGGGACGTCACAGGAGCAGTGTTGCCGGTGACGGCCCGAAAGCCCAATCGGGACGCCCGCAATCGATTTCGCTCCGGGTGTTCCGTGGCCGGGCGGCGGCGGTGCGCCGGGCGGGCGTTTCACATCAGCGGGGTCAGGAACCGCCGCAGGGCCTCCTGGTAACCGACCGGATCGGCGTTCCACATCGCGCCGTGCGGAGCCTGCCGCACCTGGTGGAGGCTGACCAGGTCGGGCCGGGCGGCCGCCAGCTCGCGGGAGGGCTCCCAGGAGGCCACCCGGTCGTCCGGGCCGTGCAGGAGCAGGGTCGGCACGGTCAGCTCCGCCGGGTCGTAGGCGCGGGAGAGGTACTCCGGTTCCGGCCCGAGGCGGCCCTGGGCGGCCCGGACTGCCAGCGGCAGCAGCGGCCTGGGGGTGTGCCCGGCCGCGATCAGGGCGCGGAGCGTGGCCGGCCGGTCCAGCACCGGCGAGTCGAGGATGAGTCCGGCGACCCGCTCCCGGTAGGCCGAGCGGGTGGCGGTGTGCAGCGCCATGCCGGCGCCGGTGGACCAGCCGTACAGCACCACGCGCTCCGCACCCTGCCGCACGGCCTCGGCGAGGACGTGTTCGAGGTCGTGCCACTCGGCTCCGCCCAGCCGGTTCAGACCGTCCGGAGCCGGAGGTGCCCCCGGATCCCCGCGGTAGGCCGGGGCCAGCATCGGGAACCGCCAGCGGCGCAGGCAGGACATCACCACCATGGGATGTTCGCGGGTGGTGCCGTAGCCGTGCACCAGGATGATCCACGTGCTGCGGGCGTCCGGCAGGAACCAGGCGGGCAGCGTCCCGAGCTCGCCCGCCACCTCCACGTCCTGGTACTCCAGGCCCAGCGCGTCCAGCGGGTCGCCGACGTACGCCTGGGGGGTGAACCGCATCCGCGCCCCGGGCTCGATCGGCCCCCGGCTGACGCGCACCAGATGGCGGACGACGGTGTCGGCGCCGCGGCGCTCGTCCTCGACGACCGGCCCGACGACTGCGTGGCCGCCGCCGCCCGCCAGGCCGTAGGTACCCGGGCGGAGCGCGGTGAGGCTGCGGGTCAGCACGATGCGTCGGCCCTCGGCGGAGTGCACCGTGAGGCTCCGCTCCCCCGGTAGCGGCCGGGCCCGCCGGGGGTTGAGTGCGGCATCGCTCGTGTACCGGCCCACCGCCACCGCGGCGGCTCCGGCACCGAGCACGGTGCTGGCGGCCAGGGCCGCCGAGGTACGCGGACGCATCCCCACCAGTCTGGAAGGGCCGGCGGGAGCCGGCCACCCGACCGGAGCACGGGTGTGGCCCGGACAGGGGCCAGGGGGTGTCCGGAGCCCCGCGGGTGGGTGTTCCGGGTGGTCCTGGAGCCGCCTCCGCCGCGGCGGCTAGTGCTGCGTCACGCAAGGTTCGGGCCGGGACTTCGAGGAGAACACCTCAACAATGCCGGGTGTTCACCTTCTGTTCATCATCTCTTCCTAGCGTCGCGGTGCCACTGACCGTCCGACTGATTGTCCGGGTGAATGGAACACCTAACGCTGCTCATCGGAGTCGTGATCATCACGGCCCTGGTGTTCGACTTTACGAACGGCTTCCATGACACCGCCAACGCCATGGCGACCACCATTTCCACCGGGGCCCTCAAGCCCAAGGCGGCGGTGGCGATGTCGGCGGTCCTCAACCTCGTCGGCGCGTTCCTCTCGGTGGAGGTCGCCAGAACCATCTCCGGCGGGATCATCGACGAGAGCACCGGCATCCGACCCGAAGTGATCTTCGCCGGGCTCGTCGGCGCCATCATCTGGAACCTGCTGACCTGGCTGCTCGGCCTCCCCTCCAGCTCCTCGCACGCACTGTACGGCGGGCTGATCGGGGCGACGATCTTCTCCGTCGGGCTCGGCGGGGTCCACCACGACGTCGTCCTGATGAAGGTGCTCATCCCGGCCCTCGCCGCGCCGCTGGTGGCCGGGGTGGCCGCGATGGCCGCCACCCGGCTCACCTACCGGATGGCCCGGAACCGGAGCGACGAGGACACCGCAAAGGGCTACCGCGCGGGGCAGATCGCCTCCGCCGCCCTGGTCTCGCTGGCGCACGGCACCAACGACGCCCAGAAGACGATGGGCGTGATGACCCTGGCGCTCATCACCGGCGGTGTGCTGGCCCCCAACGCCGACCCGCCCGTGTGGGTGATCGTCTCCGCCGGACTGGCCATCGCCCTCGGCACCTACCTGGGTGGCTGGCGCATCATCCGCACCATGGGCAAGGGCCTCACCGACATTCAGCCGCCGCAGGGCTTCGCCGCCCAGACGGGTGCGGCCACCGTCATCCTGGCCTCCTCGCACCTCGGCTTCGGCCTCTCCACCACCCAGGTCTGCTCCGGCGCCATCATGGGTTCCGGGCTCGGCCGCAAGGGCGGTGTGGTGCGCTGGTCCACGGCGACCCGGATGTTCGTCGCCTGGGGGCTGACGCTTCCGGCGGCCGGGATCGTCGGCGGCGGTGCCGCGCTCCTCGCGGAGCAGGGCGACTGGGGCGTGATCGCGGTCGCGGTGGTCGCCCTGCTGGTCTGCGGCGGAGTCTGGCTCGCGGCGCGCCGCGAGCCGGTTGACCACACCAACGTCAACGACGAGGAGATCCCGGAGCGCGCGCCCGCCGCCAGCGAACCGGACGGCGTCATCACCACCGCGGTCCGCGCGGTGACACCGCCTCCCGCCCGGGTCCCCGGGGACCAGGCCGACGCCGCCCTCACGGTGACCGTCCACCCGATCGCGGAGGGCCCGGCGCGGGCGGTCGTCGAGCCGGCCGCCCAGGCACCGGCCACGACGGCGCTCGGAAACAGCGTCTGAGCCGGCGCCCGCGTAGGGAACCGGCATGAGTGAGAACACGCACCGGCGACGGGCCGGTGGAAGGAGCAGCAGCACATGAACGTCGACTGGGCAGCACTCGGGCAGGTCTTCGGGGTGAGTCTCGCGGTCACGGTCGGCTTCGTCGCCCTGTTCACCTTCGGCATCCTCGGCACCTCCGGTGGCGGCCGGCGGCCGGGCGGGAGCGGGGCCGACCCGGTGGCGGCCGACGGCCAGCAGACGCTCTCGGCCCGGGCCGGCGCGTACGCCTGCTTCGGTCTCTGCTTCGCCATGGTGGCTTACGGGATCCACCTGATCGTGGCCTGATCCGCTCCCCGGTGCGGGGCGGACGCCTGGCGGGTTGGGCCGTCCACGGAGCACGCCGGGTGCCCGCTCAGTCGGCGATGCCCACCACCAGCCAGATGAACGCGACCCCCAGCACGGTGCAGAGCAGGGTGGAGCGGGCCGGGTGCTCGTGGTGGGCCTCGGGGAGGATGTCGGAGGTCGCCAGGTAGAGCAGGACTCCGGCGAAGAACCCGAGGTAGAAGCCGAGGAGCTGGGCCGGAAGGGTGAACAGCAGGGTGGAGGCGGCGCCGGCCACCGGCGCCAGCGCGGTGGCGCAGAGCATCGCCGCGGCCCTGCGGCGGCTGTTCCCGTACAGGCTGGTGATCGTGTAGGTGTTGAAGCCGTCGGCGAAGTCGTGGGCGATCACCGCCAGCGCCACGGCCACCGCCATACCGCTGCTGACCTGGAAGGCCAGCCCGATGGCGACCCCGTCCATCAGGCTGTGCCCGGCCAGCGCCGCCGCCGCGGTCAGCCCCACCCGGGGCGACCGCTGGTCGGGATCGGCGCCATGGGCGGCTCTGCGGACGGCCAGCATCCGCTCCACCAGATGGGCGGCGAGGAAGCCGGCGACGAAGAGCAGCAGCCCTTCGGGCACCCCGAAGACCTCCCGCCCCGCGGCGTCCAGCGCCTCCGGCAGCAGGTCGAGTCCGACGACGCCGAGCATCAGTCCGCCGGCCAGCCCGAGGACGAGGTGGCGCCGGTCGGTGACGCGTTGCGCCGTCCAGCCGCCGACCAGCGTCATCAGGACCGCTGCCAGCGCGACGACGACCGGCATGCCCTACCTCCTTACGCCGCCGGGTCCCCGGTGGACCGGTACGGCGCCGGGCCGCCCGCCCCGCTCGTCACCGGACGAAGGCACCAACCGCCGGCCGGCCGGCGATCCCGACCGCCGGGTGGAGCAGCAGCCTCCCAGCCGGGGCCGGTTCGGGCACGGCGCCGCGCTGGTCGCGGGCGTTGCTTCGCCCGGTGCCCCTCCGGCCTGCGGCCGGAGGGGCGGACGGGCTCAGAGCACGACCTGGCCGCGGAGCACCACCCGGCGGGGCGCCGCCAGCACCCGCACGTCCTCCCGCGGGTCGGTCTCGTACAGCACCAGGTCGGCTGGGGCCCCTTCGGTGAGCCCGGGTCGGCCGAGCCACTCCCGGGCCGCCCACGCGGTGGCGGAGAGCGCCGCCGCCGGGGGGATCCCGGCGGCCACCAGCTCGGCGACCTCCGCGGCGACCAGTCCGTGCGGGAGTGAGCCTCCGGCGTCGGTGCCCACGTAGACCGGTACCCCGGCGTCGTAGGCCGCGCGCACGGTGTCGTAGCGGCGGGCGTGCAGGCGTCGCATGTGCTCGGCCCAGCGCGGGTACTTCCGCTCGCCGCCCTCGGCGAGCTTGGGGAAGGTGGCGATGTTGACCAGGGTCGGGACGATGGCGACCCCGCGCTCGGCGAAGAGCGGGATGGTCTCCTCCGTCAGCCCGGTGGCGTGCTCCACGCAGTCGATACCGGCCGCCACCAGGTCGGGCAGCGACTCCTCGGCGAAGCAGTGCGCGGTGACCCTGGCGCCCAGCCGGTGCGCCTCCGCGATGGCGGCCGTGACCTCACCGCGCGGCCAGCAGGCGGCCAGGTCTCCGGTCGAGCGGTCTATCCAGTCGCCGACGAGCTTCACCCAGCCGTCTCCGCGCCGGGCTTCCTGTGCCACGTAGGCGACCAGGTCCTCCGGCTCGATCTCATGCGCGTAGTTCCGGATGTACCGGCGGGTGCGGGCGATGTGCCGGCCCGCCCTGATGACGCGCGGCAGGTCCGCCCGGTCGTCCATCCAGCGGGTGTCGGCGGGCGATCCCGCGTCCCGCAGCAGGAGCGTCCCGGTGTCCCGGTCGGTCAGGGCCTGCTTCTCGCTGGTCGACTCGTCGACCGCGCCGTGGGCGTCGAGTCCGACGTGGCAGTGGGCGTCGACCAGACCCGGTAGCGCCCACCCGGTGAGCGTCCGCACGTCCCGCGCTCCGGTCGGCCGCTGAAACGTGATCCGACCGCCCACGATCCACAGCTCGTCCCGGACGTCCTCCGGCCCGACGAGCACCCGCCCCCTGATGTGCAGCACCGCGCTATCACTCATGACAGGCAACCCTAACGATCCCCCGGCTGCCTGCGACAGAGCGTCCGCGACCTCCGCCGGAGATTCGCGTTATCTTCTGAGGAATTGATTTCGAATTGCCGATGAACGTAGCTGCCCGTATTCTTCTTCCCGGTTTCGAAGGATGCAAACACATCACTTTCGAGAGCCGTCCGGATATCAAAATCCGGACCTTCCGCGATGATCGTCTCGAAGATGTGACGGACTCCACAGAGCGCCCGTTTCGCCCGGTAATCTCATGACATTCCCCCATGAAACCACGCCCTGGCTACGCGCCTGCGCGATTACCACAGATCACCGTTCCTGGTAACCCGACCTGACGATGCAATATGCGCTTCGGCTGGGTAAATTAAATCCGCATGACCGCCGCACAAGCAGACCGTGCACGTGCCCGCAGCGAATTCCCGGAAATGCCGGAGGAGCTGAAGCTCGACACACCGCGTGTCGAGGACGGAGCAGCACTCTGGCGCATCGCCCGCGACTCCCGCGTACTGGACCTCAACTCCTCCTACAGCTACCTGCTCTGGTGCCGCGACTTCGCCGCCACCTCGGTGGTGGCGCGCGGACCCGACGGCGCACCGGTCGGCTTCGTCACCGGCTATCTCCGCCCCGAGCAGCCGGAGACCCTGGTCGTCTGGCAGGTGGCGGTCGACGAGGCGCAGCGCGGCCGGGGACTGGCAGCAGCGCTGTTGGACGCGCTGGCCGACCGGGCCGCCGACGCCTTCGGTGTATGCCGGCTGGAGACCACCATCACCCCGGACAACGGGCCGTCGAACCGGCTGTTCACCTCGTTCGCCGAGCGGCACGGCGCCGCTGTGGACCGCGAGGTGCTGTTCGACAGAGGGATGTTCCCCGACCCCGGCCACGAACCGGAGGTCCTGTACCGGATAGGACCGCTCGCACGGGCAACGAGCCGGCCGTGAGGGCCGCCGTGCGGGCCGAACACCGACCCAGACCCCTTCCTTCTGCTCGTCTCTCATCTTTCTGGAGCACGCTGTGACCATCACCCCGCCCGCCCTGAGTGTCTTCGAGACCCTGGAGTCGGAGGTGCGCAGCTACTGCCGCGGTTGGCCTGCTGTGTTCGACCGCGCGCAGGGCAGCTACATCCACGACGAGGACGGCCGCACCTACCTCGACTTCTTCGCCGGCGCCGGAGCACTCAACTACGGCCACAACAACCCGGTCCTGAAACGGGCGCTGCTCGACTACATCGAGCGTGACGGCATCACGCACGCGCTCGACATGGGCACCACGGCGAAACGCGCCTTCCTGGAGTCGTTCGAGAACACCATCCTGCGCCCCCGCGACCTGCCCTACAAGGTCATGTTCCCCGGCCCGACGGGCACCAACGCGGTCGAGGCCGCGCTGAAGCTGGCCCGCAAGGTCAAGGGCCGGGAGTCCATCGTCAGCTTCACCAACGCCTTCCACGGCATGTCGCTGGGCGCGCTCGCGGTCACCGGCAACTCCATGAAGCGGGCCGGGGCCGGCATCCCGCTGGTGCACGGCACCCCGATGCCCTTCGACAACTACTTCGACGGCGCCGTCGAGGACTTCCTCTGGTTCGAGAGCCTGCTCGAGGACGAGGGGTCCGGTCTCAACAAGCCCGCCGCCGTGATCGTGGAGACGATCCAGGGCGAGGGCGGCATCAACGTCGCCCGCCCCGAGTGGCTCCGCGCCCTCGCCGACCTCTGCCGGCGCCGCGACATGCTGCTGATCGTGGACGACATCCAGATGGGCTGCGGCCGGACCGGGGCGTTCTTCTCCTTCGAGGAGGCCGGGATCACGCCGGACATCGTCACCCTGTCGAAGTCCATCAGCGGCTACGGCCTGCCCATGTCGCTGACCCTCTTCAAGCCCGAGTTGGACGTCTGGGAGCCTGGCGAGCACAACGGCACCTTCCGCGGGAACAACCCGGCCTTCGTGACCGCCGCCGCGGCCTTCGACACCTACTGGGCCGACGGGCAGATGGAGAAGCAGACCATCGCCCGGGGCGAGGTGGTCGAGCGGGCGCTCCGGTCGATCATCGAGGAGCACCCCGGGCTCGGCGCCGGCATGCGCGGGCGGGGGCTGGCCTGGGGGATCGAGTTCGCCGACAAGGACCGCGCCTCCGCGGTCTGCAAACGAGCCTTCGAGTTGGGCCTGCTGGTGGAGACCTCCGGGCCGCAGAGCGAGGTCGTCAAACTGCTGCCGCCGCTCACCGTCACGCTGGAAGAACTGGACGAGGGGCTCCGCATCCTCGCCCGGTCGGTGCGCGAGACCGCTTGACGCCGAACGCCATACCGCTGACCGTAGAGACAAGAAAGGCCACGAATCACTGTGATCGTCCGATCCTTCAAGGACATCGAGGGCACAGACCGGCACGTCAAGGCGGCGTCCGGTACCTGGGAGAGCAAGCGGATCGTCCTCGCCAAGGAGCGTGTGGGTTTCTCCCTCCACGAGACGACGCTCTACGCGGGCACCGAGACCACGATGTGGTACGCCAACCACATCGAGGCGGTGCTCTGCGTCGAGGGCGAAGCCGAACTCACCAACGAGGAGACCGGCGAGAAGCACTGGATCGAGCCGGGCACCATGTACCTGCTGGACGGGCACGAGCGGCACACCATGCGCCCGAAGACCGATTTCCGCTGCGTCTGCGTCTTCAACCCGCCGGTGACGGGCCGTGAGGACCACGACGAGAACGGCGTCTACCCGCTGCTGACCGAGGACGACGCCTAGTCCTCGCCATCGGACGGGTTCGCCCCGACGCGGCGTCCGGCGCGCGCGACCGTACGCGCACCGGACGCCGCTCCCGTCGGCGCGGACCGCGCCCGATCGGCACTGACTGAGACTTCCCCACTGGGGAACCGAAAGAGAGTAAGGGAAGTACCGGAAGGAGAAGGTGCACCACCATGACCACCGCACCCGAGCGAACGGCTGACCTCTACCCGACCCGCGGTGCCACCGAGGTGATCACTCCGCGCCAGGCCCCGGTCGTCTGGTCGGAGCCCGGAGCACCCGGTCCGATGCGACCGGAGGAGCTGAATGCGTTCGATCACGACGGGTTCCTGGCGATCGAACAGCTGATCACTCCGGATGAGGTGGTGATGTACCGCACCGAGTTGGACCGGCTGGTCGTCGACCCGGAGGTCCGGGCCGACGAGCGCTCCATCGTCGAGCCCAAGTCCCAGGACGTCCGGTCGGTCTTCGAGGTGCATCGGATCAGCAAGGTCTTCGCCGAACTGGTGCGCGACCCGCGGTTGGTGGAGCGCGCCCGGCAGATCCTCGGCTCCGACGTCTACGTCCACCAGAGCCGGATCAACGTCAAGCCGGGGTTCGGGGCGACCGGTTTCTACTGGCACTCGGACTTCGAGACCTGGCACGCCGAGGACGGTCTGCCGAACATGCGGACGGTCTCGGTCTCGATCGCGCTGACCGAGAACTACGACACCAACGGCGGCCTGATGATCATGCCGGGTTCGCACCGGACCTTCCTGGGCTGCGCCGGTGAGACCCCGGAGGACAACTACAAGAAGTCGCTCCAGATGCAGGACGCTGGCATCCCCTCGGACGAGGCACTGACCGACCTGGCGTCCAGGCACGGCATCAAGCTGTTCACCGGCAAGGCCGGTTCGGCGACCTGGTTCGACTGCAACGCCATGCACGGTTCGGGCGACAACATCACGCCCTTCCCGCGCAGCAACGTCTTCATCGTCTTCAACAGCGTGGAGAACAAGGCGGTCGAGCCCTTCGCGGCGCCGATCCGCCGCCCCGAGTTCCTCGGCGCACGGGACTTCACGCCGGTGAAGTAGGAGCAGCCCCGCGTCGGGCGTGACCTGGGCCCGAACGAAGGCTGCGACCGGGAAGGTCTGCCGGAGAACCCGCGCGGCGAGGTGCCGTGCACGGCGCCGCGGGCCGGTGGACCTCCCGGTCACAGCACTGAGTGCGAGCGTTCGGGCCGGGCTCATCGCCGGGCGAGCGCAGCGGTCGTCACCCGGCCTCCGTGCCGGGCGGCGGCCGTTGCGCCTTTCCGGGGTCAGCGGTGGTCGGAGAGTACGTCCAGCACCCGGTCGACATCGGCGGTGGTGTTGTAGAGGTGGAAGGCCAGCCGGAGGTTTCCGGCGCGCGCCGTCGCCTCCACCCCGGCCCGCCGCAGGTGCTCCTCGGCCGTGTCGAGCCCCGGAACGGCGACGATGGCCGAACCCGGGGCCGCCACCGGCTGGTGCCCCAGGTCGGCGGCCCCGGCCCGGAACCGGTCGGCGAGCGCCCGGTTGTGGGCACCGATCCGCTCCGGGCCGAGCTCCTCGACGAGGGCCAGCGAGTGCTGCGCGGCGAGGTAGGGGAGGTCGGCCGGGCTCTGGTCGAAGCGGCGTGCGGAGCGGGCCAGTTGCGCGATCGGGCCGTAGACGCTCCGCCACGGCTCCTCTCCGGCGGTCCACCCAGCGTAGAGCGGCGGCAGGTCCTCGTGCCGCTCGGGCACGGTGAGGAAGGAGACCCCCCGCGGGCAGAGCAGCCACTTGTAGCCCCCGGCCACCGTGTAGTCGAAGTCCGCGGCGCACATGGGGAGCCAGCCCGCCGACTGGGTGCAGTCGACCAGAGTGCGGGCGCCGCTGGCCCGAGCGGCCCGGCCGATGGCCGCGAGGTCGGCGATCCGCCCGTCCGCCGACTGCACCGCGCTGACGGCGACCAGGGTGGTCTCCGGCCGTACCGCCGCGGCCAGATCGGGCAGCGGCACGGTGCGCAGCCTCAGGTCCCGGCGCACGGCGAAAGGATTCACCAACGAGCTGAAGTCGCCGTCGGCCACGAGGATCTCGCCCCCGGTCGGCAGCGCGGAGGCGATCAGCCCGACGTGCAGGGAGACGGACCCCGCGACGGCGACCCGGTCCACGTCGACCCCGACGAGACGGGCGAAGGACTCCCGCGCGGCGCCGACCGACTCGAAGCCGGTGGCCGGGGTGGGGCGTCCGGCCGCGGCGTCGTCCACGGCGGCGCGGAGCACGGCCGCCGACCGGGCGGGCAGCAGTCCGCTGGCGGCGGTCTTCAGATACGTCGTCTGGGGCGCGAACTCGGCGCCCCCGAGGCCTGTGTCCATACCGTTCACTATCCGGGCAGCCGGTCGCCGGGTCCACGGCACCGCACCGTGTTCACGGGACACCCGCCCGTGGCCCCGGGCGTTCGGCCTCAGGCCTCCGTGCCGGTTTGGCGGCGGCCGTCCACCCGGCGCGGCAGTCCCAGCGGGTTGCCGTCGCGCAGCTCCGGCGGCAGCAGGGTCTCCGGGGTGCCCTGGTAGACCACCGGGCGCAGCCAGCGCTCGATGGCGGTGCCCCCGACCGAGGTGGCGGTGGAGGTGGTGGCCGGGTACGGACCGCCGTGGTGCTGGGCGTGGGCCACCGCCACCCCCGTGGGCCAGCCGTTGACCAGGACCCGGCCGGCGAGCGGGGTGAGTTCGGCGAGCAGCCGGGCGGCCGGACCGTCCGGCTGCTCGGCCTCCTCGGCACCGAGGTGGACGGTCGCGGTGAGGTTCCCCGGGAGCCGGGCGAGGAGCCCGGAGACCTCCGTGCGGTCCCGGTAGCGCGCGATGACGGTCACCGGGCCGAAGCACTCCTCCAGCAGCAGTTGGTGCTCGGGGGCGGTGAGCCGCACGGCGGGGACGGTGAGGAACCCGGCGCTGACCGCGTTCGCCCCGCTGCCGCCCGGGGTCACCGGGCTCTCCACCTCGGGGAGCTCCCGCCGGGCCCGTACCCCCTCGATGAAGGCCTCCCGCACAGCGGCCCCCAGCATCACGCCCTCGGGGGTGCCGCTGACCGCCTCGGTGAGGGAGTCGACGAGGCGGTCGCCGTGCGGTCCCGCGGGGACCAGCACCAGCCCGGGCTTGACGCAGAACTGGCCGGTGCCCAGCGTGGCCGACCCGGCGAGTCCGGTGCCGATCCGCTCGGCCCGCTCGGCCGCCGCGGCCTCGGTCACCACGACCGGGTTGAGGCTGCCGAGTTCTCCGTGGAAGGGGATGGGCACCGGGCGGGCGGCGGCGGCGTCGTGGAGCGCCCGGCCACCGCGGACCGAGCCGGTGAACCCGGCGGCGGACACCAGCGGGTGCTCCACCAGGCGCACCCCCGCGTCGAAGCCGTGGAGCAGCCCGATGACGCTCTCCGGCAGACCGGAGAGCGCCGCGGCCCGGCGGAGCAGGGAGGCGCAGAGTTCGGAGGTCGCCGGATGGGCTGGGTGCGCCTTGACGACCACCGGGCAGCCGGCGGCGAGGGCGCTGGCCGTGTCGCCGCCCGGGACGGAGAAGGCGAGCGGGAAGTTGCTGGCCCCGTAGACGGCGACCACGCCCAGCGGCACCTTGTAGCGGCGGAGATCCGGCTGCGGGATCGGCGTCCGGTCCGGATCGGCGTGGTCGATCAGGATGTCCAGGAAGGCGCCCTCGTCGACGATGTCGGCGAAGGAGCGCAGTTGGTGGCAGGTGCGGGCGAGTTCGCCGGTGAGCCGGCCGGGCCCCAGGGCCGTCTCCGCGTCGGCCGCCTCCACGACCTGCTCACCGGCCTGCTCCAGCAGGTCGGCGGCGGTCCGCAGGAAGGCGGCGCGGACGGTCCGCCCGGCCAGCGCGCCGCGCGCCTGGTGTGCGGCGCGAACCACCCGGTCGACCTCCTCGGGGGTCGCCTCCACGGCGACCTCTTCCCGCTGCTTCCCAGTACGGGGGTCGACGCTCCACACTGCTGCTGCCACCGCGGATCCTCCTGCTTGCCGCACGGGTCGGCCCCGTGCCTGCCGCACGGCGCCGACCGTTCGATATGCTGAACAATGTCCCTGATGGTGAATTCCTGGGACTCTATTTCTGGGTTGACGAAGGGGTCAAGGTCGATGGCTGCTCCCGAGCCGGGCGGTGCGCAGGTCAAGTCGGCGGTGCGCACGGTGGAACTGCTGGAGTACTTCGCCGGCCGGCCCGGAATGCACAGCCTGGCCGCCGTGCAGGAGGCCGTCGGCTACCCGAAGAGCAGTCTGTACATGCTGCTGCGCACCCTGGTGGACCTCGGCTGGGTGGAGACGGACGCCACCGGCACCCGGTACGGGATCGGGGTACGGGCGCTGCTGGTCGGTACCTCCTACATCGACGGGGACGAGGTCGTGGCCACGGCCCGGGCCACCCTCGACCGACTGGCCGAGGACACCACCGAGACCATCCACCTGGCCCGCCTCGACGGCACCAGCGTCGTGTACCTGGCGACCCGCCAGTCCCAGCACTACCTGAGGCCGTTCACCCGGGTCGGTCGCCGGCTGCCGGCCCACTCCACCTCGTTGGGCAAGGCGCTGCTCGCCACCTACCCCGACGAGCGCGTCCGGGAGTTGCTGCCGCCGGAGCTGGAGAGGCTGACCGAGCACACCGTCACCGACCGGGAGCAGCTCATCGAAGAGCTCCGACTGGTCCGCGAACGCGGCTACGCGGTGGACAACGAGGAGAACACCCTCGGTCTGCGCTGCTTCGGCCTGGCCATCCCGTACCGCTCCCCCGCCCGCGACGCGATCAGTTGCTCGGTGCCGGTGGCCCGGCTGACGCCGGAGCATGAACAGCTGGTCACCCAGGCCCTGTTGGAGGCCCGGGACCGGCTCGCGCTGGCCACCCGGCACCTGTGAGACTCCGCGGCGGAACGGTCGCGGGACAGGGGCTAGGCTTTGCGCCGTCCCGTGATCCCCGGCGGGCGCACGACGAGAGCCACGGTGCCGCGCCGTGTTGCCTGAACGCCCGAAACCGCTGCGGCACCCGGGGGCACCTCCGCCCTGTGAGGCACCCGACTCGACGCCGTGCGCTGCTCCATCCGGCGTGACGGGACAGCCCTTGCCCGCTTCCCGAGGCTTTTGCGGAGGCCGATCGTGCGCGCACCCCGTTCCCTGTCCGGCTGGACGATGGCCGTCTTCGGAGGTCTGGCGGTCCTGATGGGGGTGACGGGGCTGGTCGCTCCGGACATCCTCCTCGGCACGCTGGGCTTCTCCGAGGTCCCGGCCGACGGAGCCGCCGTCGACCAGGCGGGCGTGCTCCTGGCCGCCTCGTCGATGGCCTCGTTCAACATGGGTGTCTACTACCTGCTCGCCGCCGCGGCCGACTGGCGGCCGTTCTTCCGCTGGACGGTGCCCTTCCGGTTGTTGACCTGCACCGTCTTCACCCTGCTCGTGGTGGTCGGCAAGGCCCCCGGCGCGTTCGTCACGGTCGGGCTCTGGGAGGGGCTGGGCGCCGTGGTGACGGGCGCCGCGCTCCGGCGTGAGTCCGTGGCGGCCCGCCGCGCCGTGGTCTGAGCCGCGGCGCGGCGCCGCCGTATTCGGAGGAGGATCAGCCGCGCCCGGCACCGGCGCCCTCTTCGACGATGTGCGGCACCAAGCGGGGATGGTCGACGCGGGTGCGCAGGACCGGCCGCCAGCCCACGTCGTCACCGAGCTCCTCCTCCGGGACCGCGGCGTTGTGCAGGCCGAGCAGATCGGTCAGGGATCCGTTGACGCGGTTGTTCCGCTCGGTCAGCACCGTGCCCTTCCATCCCTTGATGACCTGGGCCGGGTCGACCGGGGTGGGCAGTGTGACGGCGTTGGCCTCGACGTACAGCCGCGACTCGACCCCGACGCCCCAGGAGTAGGCGTAGCCGGACGCCGGTACCACGTGGTGGTTGTTGTAGACGTCGACCTGCCCGAAGCGGACCCGGGGCGCCCGCTCGACGATGTCCCGGAAGAGGTTGTGGTGCATGGTCACCCGGAGCCTCCCCCGGTCGGTGTCCCCGGCGCTGTCGCTGTTGCCGATGAGCACCGTCTTGTCGTGGTCGGCGAAGACGTTCCACGAGACGGTGACCAGGTCGGCGCCGCGGACGACGTCGAGTTCGCCGTCGTGCTGCTGGAAGAGCTGCCCGAAGTAGTGCGGCTGCCCGCTGTCGGGACGGCGGCCGTCGGTGAAGGTGTTGTGGTCCACCCAGACGTGGGTGGAGCCGTGGACCACCAGGTTGTCGTACTCGGAGTTCCACGCGCCGTCGGCGCCGTCGGTCGGATCCCACTGCGGGAAGCAGTCGTAGGCGTCCTCGAAGGTGAGCTCGCGCACCACGACGTTGTCCACGCCCTTGATCTGGAGGGTGCCGCCCAGCAGTCGCGGGTTCCGGCCCGTGCCCAGGATGGTGGTGTTGGGGCCGACGGAGAGCTTCACCCGCTCGGCCTGCCGCGCGGCGGACGCGGCGCGCGCCTCCTCCATCGGGCCGGAGGGCAGTTCCTCCCTCCCCCAGGTCGCCGGATCGTACGCCTTGAGGTAGCCCTCCCGCGAGTAGCCGTCGGTTGCGTAGTCCGCGCAGTCCAGGGGCCTACCGCGGTCGTCGGTGTTGGCGTCGATGGTGCCTGCCACCCGGATCACCCTGGGGGTGGGGTCGCCGTCCCCGAGCGCTCGGACGAGCTCGCCCCTGGTCCGGACGGTGAAGACGTGGGCGGCGTCGGCGTCGGCCCCGCCCGTGGTGCCCCCGCCGGCGGAGGCCCAGCCGTCCCGGGCGGGCAGTACCGGCCAGGCCGCGTCTCCCGGGTGCGCGGCTGCCGCCAGGGCCGGCGCGGCTGACAGGGCCGGAGCGGAGCAGCACAGCGCGGCGCCGCACAACACGGCGGCCGCGGCACGGCCGGGCCGCCGCTCCCGGCCTGTGGATCGGTGGGCGGTGGTCCGGTCGTTCGGTCTCATGGCGCGGTCACTCCTGACGCGGCTCGAATGGGAGCGGCGGTCGTTCACGGCACCGGGTTACTCCTGCTGCTGCCGCCACTCGGCCTGCGCCTCGTTGAGCAGGGTGGCGAGCTTGTCCGCGAACTCCTGCGCCGACACCTTTCCGAGCAGCACCTTCTGGAAGTCCGGCTCGGTGTCGGCCTTGCTGATGTTGTTCCAGTCGGGCAGGTAGTAGGGCAGCTGGACGATCCGGGTGTCGGGGTCGTTGACCGACTCCATCGCCGCCCTGATGGGCTTGGCGTCGGCCACCCAGGCGTCGTCGGCCGCGTCGTTGTTGGCGGGGATGGCTCCGGCCTCCTCGTTCCAGAGGCTGTTCATCTCCGGGGAGGCGGCGAACTCGATGAACTTCCACGCCGCCGACTTGTTCTTGCTGGTCCGGAAGAGTCCGAGGCCGTCCACCGGGTTGGAGACCACGGTGCGGACGCCGCCCTTCTCGGCGGGCGGCAGCGGGATCCCGTCGACCCGGTCCTCGCCGAACGCCTTCACATGGTCGGTGTACGAACCGAGGTTGTGCTGGAGCATCCCGATGTCGCCGCTGTCGAACTGGGCGACCATCTTGGCGAAGTCGTTGTTCAGGTCGGCGGCCGGGGTGGCCTTCTTGTACAGGCCGACGTACCTCTCCAGCGCCTTGACGTTCTCGGGGTCGTTGACGGTGGTCCTGTCGTCCTTCCAGAAGGTGTCGATACCGGACTGGGCGTACATCATCTCCAGGGCCTGCGCCACGGATCCGGCGCCGCCGCGGATGGTGAAGCCGAACTCGTTGGCCCCCCGGTCGGTGAGCTTCTCCGCCGCCGCGTAGAACTCCTCCCAGGTCTCCGGGGTCTCCAGGCCCGCCGCCTCGAACAGGTCGGTGCGGTACCAGAGGGTGCCCTGGTTGGCGGAGGTCGGCACGGAGAAGAGCTCCTTCCCGGACCCGCCGGCCGCCTCGACGCTGGCGACCATGCCGCGCGAGAGCCTGCCCTCGAGGGTGCTGTCCGCGATCCGTTCGGTGAGCGGTTCGAGGGCGTCCTGGGCCACCATGTTGGCCAGGTACGCGGTGCCGACGCCGCCGACGTCCGGCAGTCCGCCGCCGGCTATCGCGGTGTCGTACTTCGACTGCACATCGGTGATCGGCACCGGCACGTATGTGACCTTGATGTCCGGGTTCTGCTTCTCGAACTCGGCGATGATCTTCTTCCAGACGGCGGTGCGCGCCCCGCCGTTGTTGTCCCAGAACTCGATGGTGCCCCTGCCGTCGCCTTCCGCTCCGGCGGCGGCACCGGAGTCACCGCAGGCGGCGGCGGTGAGCGCGAGGACTCCGGCGACGGCCACCGCCGCGGCCCGCCGTCCTCTTCGGTGCTGCGAGATCCTCATTGCCCTCTCCTCTTCGGGGGATCGGTGTTCGGTGCCTGGACTGCTGCCGGGGTACTGCCCTACGAGGGGCCGCGTGGCTCCCGCCCTCTCAGGGGGCCCGCTCTCCGGGGCTCCCGCTCTTCCGGAACACGGTCTTCGGAGTCATGGGGCCCTCGGAGTCGACGCTTCCCCGGCGGTGTCGGCCACGCTGTCCGACGCCGCCCGGGCCCACTCCACGCCGAGTTCGGAGAAGAGCGCGAGGCGTTCCGCGCTCGCCTCGACCAGGGAGTCGACGCCCGGCACCACTCGGCGGGGGGCGACCGGGCGCCCGCCCCCGGGCTCCGCGGTGACGGTGTACCAGGTGCCACCGGGCAGCCGCACCGGTGGTGGGGCGCTCCGCACCGCCTCGACCACGCGCATGAAGGCTCCGGCACGCTCGGGGGGCACCAGCAGCGGGACGCCGGAGCGCAGGTGCTCGAGGAGGTTCTCCAGCAGGTCGGTCCGCCCGTGGAGGCGTTCTTCCGGGCCCCGGCCGGCCCGCTGGAGCAGCACGCGGCCCTCCTTGTACCAGAAGGTGATCCGGCCCTGGTCGCCGTGGACGACGACGTACGGTTCACCGGCCCGCTCGGCGCAGAGGGTGACCGCGACGGTGATGGTGGTCCCGCCCGCGGTCCGCAGTCGGAGGCAGGAGGTGTCGTCGGCCTCGATGTCGTTGGCCCGGAACTGCTCCAGTTCGACGGCGGCGATGTCCTCGGCCCGGTCGCCGCCCTCGATCCGCAGCGCGGTGGCGACGGCGTGGGCCAGCGGGTTGGTCAGCGCTCCGTCGACGACGTCCTGCCCGTCCAGGCGGCGCCGCCCGGCCCAGGGCGCGCGGGCGTAGTACTCCGCGTCGCGCACCCAGGCCCCGGCGGCTCCGATGCCGCGCAGCCGACCGATCGCGCCCTCCGCGACCAGCTCCCGGATGGCTTCCACGGCGTGGGATCCGAGCGACTGGAAACCGATCTGACAGACGGCACCGGCGTCGCGCAGGCCCTCGGTGAGCTGTTGGAAGGCGCGCTGTGAGGGGGCCGGCGGCTTCTCCAGCAGGATGTGCGAGCCGACCCGGGCCGCGGTGAGCGCCAGATCGACATGGGTCTGGATCGGTGTGCAGACGATGGTGACGGTGGCGCCGGTGCGCTCCAGCAGGTCGCGGAGGTGGGTGGACTGCTCGACCCGGCCGAAGCCGGCGAGCTCCGCTTCCGGGAGCGGCTGGAGTTCGCAGACGCCGGCCAGCCGCACCCGCCCGTCCGCGGCGAGCCGTGCGAGGTTCCGCCGGTGCCAGCGGCCGTGCCCGTTGCCGCCGACGAGCACCACGGGTACCGGACGCGGGCTCACCGGCCGGCCCCCTGCGGTACGGGGGCCGTCGGGGCGGCGGCCGGGCCCGATTTCTGGTGGGGTACCGCGCGCATGTTTCACGCTCCTTCGGAAGAGGTGGGACTCAGCCCTTCACGGCACCGGCGCTGAAGCCGGCGATCAGCCATTTCTGGATGAAGGCGAAGACGATGACCACCGGCACGGCCGCGACGACTCCGCCCGCGGCGAGCGCTCCGAGGTCGACGCTCTCGGCCCCGATGGTGTAGTTCAGCCCGACGGGGATCGTGTACTTGTCCTGGCCGCTGAGGAACATCAGCGCGAAGAGGAAGTGGTTCCAGCTGTGCACGAAGGCGAAGGAACCGACGGCGATCAGCCCGGGCCGCAGCAGCGGGAGCACCACGGCGCAGAACGCCCGGAAGCGTCCGCAGCCGTCGACCCAGGCGGCCTCCTCCAACTCGGCGGGCACGTTCCTGATGAACCCGCTGATCAGGATGAGGGAGAGCGGAAGCTGGAAGACGGTCTCGGCGATGACCACGCTCCACAGCGAGTTGACGAGGTCGAGATTGCGGAAGACCTCGAAGAGCGGGACGAGCATCAGTGCGCCGGGGATGAACTGGGAGCAGAGCAGGGCGAGCAGGAACCCGCCCCGGCCGCGGAAGTCGAAGCGGGCCAGCGCGTAGCCGCCGGCCAGCGCCACCACCGTGGTGGTGAGCAGCGAGGCGATGCCGACCAGGACGCTGTTGCGGAAGAAGACGGCGAAACCGAGGTCGTTCCAGACCTTGTCGAAGTGTTCGAGGGTGGCCGGCCAGGGCACGAGGGAGGTCGATCCGGCCGGGCGGAATGCGAACAGCAGCATCCAGTAGAAGGGGACGAGGGTGAAGAGCAGGTAGAGCACGAGCGGGAGGTGGATCTGCCAGCGGGGGGTCTCGTCGGCGACGCCTCGTTTCGACGGTCGGACGGCGGGCGGGCGAGGCCGCCCGCCGTCCCCGCGGACGCCGGGCCGCGGCCCGGTCAGGGCGGTGGTCATGTGCGGTCGCCCCCGAACTTGCTGAGACGCAGGTACAGGATGGAGGAGAACAGGAGGATCACGAAGGCGACCGTGGTCAGGGCCGAGGCGTAGCCGAAGTCATGGCCTTCGATACCGGTGTTGGCGACGTAGAGCGGCAGCGTGGTGGTGGTGCCGGCGGGTCCGCCGCCGGTCAGGGTGTACAGCAGGTCGACGTTGTTGAACTCCCACACCGCGCGCAGCAGCGTGGAGAGGACGATGGCGTCCTTCAGGTGCGGCAGGGTGATGGAGAGGAAGCGACGGAGCCGGCCGGCTCCGTCGACCGCGGCCGCCTCGTGGAGGTCCTTGGGGATGGACTGCAGGTCGGCCAGGATGAGGATGGCGAAGAAGGGGACGCCGCGCCAGAGTTCGGCCAGCACCGCGGCCCAGAACACCGTCCCGGTGTCGGACAGCACCGAGGTCCCGTACGCGCCGATGCCCGCGTCGGCGAGGTAGCGGCTGACGCCGGTGGACGGGTTGTAGAGCAGCATCCAGATGGTGGTGGTCAGGACACCGGAGACGGCCCAGGGTGAGAACACCAGGGCTCGGGCGAGGCCTCGGCCGACGAAGGTCTGGTTCACCAGGAGCGCCAGCGCGAGGCCGAAGGCGAGTTGGAGCCCCACCTCGGCGATGACCCACTTGGCGCTGAAGCCGAGGCTCTGCCAGAACAGCGGGTCCTCGGTGAGCAGCCGGGTGAAGTTCTCCAGGCCGGCGAAACCGTTCCGCCAGGGCTTGGTGACGTTGTAGTGCTGGAGGCTGTAGTAGAGGACGCTGACCATGGGGTAGGCGAGGAAGCCCAGCATGAGCAGCAGGGACGGCGATATCAGCAGGTACGGGACGCGGGCCGAACCGCCCGCCCGGCGGCGGCTTCGCCGTCCGGGCTCTCTGGCCACGGCGAGTGCCATGACTGCACTCTCCTTCTGTACTGGCTTTCTTTTCCGGGACTGTTCTGGGTAGGCCGGGTCCGACCTGACGGTTGGTGCTTCAGCCGCTGTTCCGTTCTCGACTCCCGGGGACGGCGGCTTCTCGGGTCCTCTCGGGTACGGCGGTTGCCTTCTGTGCCGCTATCGGGTGAGTTGCCCTGGTTAAGCGCTTGCGTGAGCCGGGTGGGGGTCCCGGCGGTCTCGTTGAGGGCCGGCGCTCAGCCGGCGTCGGCGGCGGGTACCCGGCCCGGTCGGGCCAGGAAGTCGAAGTCGCAGCCGGTGTCGGCCTGGGTGATGTGCTCCTGGTACAGCGCGCCGTAGCCCCGCCCGTAGCGCTTCGGCGGCCGCTGCCACCGCTGCCGCCGGCGGACGAGTTCGGCCTCGCCGACCTCCAGCCGCAGCAGCCGGCTCGGCACGTCGAGGGTGATCCGGTCCCCGGTGCGGACCAGGGCCAGCGGTCCGCCCACATGCGACTCCGGGGCGATGTGCAGCACGCAGGCTCCGTAACTGGTGCCGCTCATCCGGGCGTCGGAGATCCGCACCATGTCCCGGACCCCCTGTTTCAGCAGGCGGTCGGGGATGGGCAGCATGCCGTACTCGGGCATGCCGGGGCCGCCGAGCGGGCCGGAGCCCCGGAGCACCAGCACGCTGTCGGCGGTGATGTCCAACTCCGGGTCGTCGATGCCGGCCAGCATCGCCCGGTAGTCCTCGAAGACGACCGCCGGTCCGGTGTGCCGGAGCAGTCGCTCCGCGGCGGCGATGTGTTTGATGACCGCGCCGTCGGGGGCCAGGTTGCCCCGCAGCACCGCCACCCCGCCCTCCGGGGAGAGGGGGTCGTCCCGGGAGCGGATGACGTCCTCGTCGTGGACGCGGGCGCCGGCGAGCTGTTCGCGGAGCGTGGTGTGGGCGATGGTGGGGCGGTCGGGGTGCAGGTGGTCGATGAGCCGGGCCAGCAGCCCCGGGAGCCCTCCGGCGTAGTGGAAGTCCTCCATCAGGTGGGCCCCTCCGGGGCGGAGGTTGGCGAGCACCGGCACCCGGCGGGAGATGGTGTCGAAGTCGTCCAGGGTGAGCCGTACGCCGGAGCGGCCGGCCATCGCGATCAGATGGATGACGGCGTTGGTCGAGCCCCCGAGGGCGACGACGGTGGCCACCGCGTCCTGGTAGGCCTCCCGGGTGAGGAACTCGGAGAGCCTCCGGTCCCGCCACACCAACTCCACCGACCGCCGTCCGGCGGCGGCGGCCATCCTGCTGTGTCCGCTGTCGACCGCCGGTATGGAGGAGGCCCCGGGCTCGGTCACGCCGAGCGCCTCGGCGGCGGCCGTCATGGTGGAGGCGGTGCCCATCGTCATGCAGTGGCCGGGCGAGCGTGCCAGGCCGCACTCCAGCTCGGCCAGCTCGCAGTCGCCGATGAGCCCGGCGCGCTTGTCGTCCCAGTACTTCCACATGTCGGTGCCGGAACCGAGGGTCTGCCCGCGCCAGTGGCCGCGGAGCATCGGACCTGCGGGCACGAAGACGGTCGGCAGGTCGACCGAGGCGGCGCCCATGAGCAGAGCCGGGGTGGTCTTGTCGCAACCGCCCATCAGCACCGCGCCGTCCACCGGGTAGGAGCGCAGCAGCTCCTCCGTCTCCATGGCGAGGAGGTTCCGGTAGAGCATCGGGGTGGGCTTCTGGAAGGTCTCCGAGAGTGTGGCCACCGGGAACTCCAGCGGAAAACCGCCGGCCTGCCACACCCCGCGCTTGACGGCCTCCGCCCGCTCGCGCAGGTGCTGGTGGCAGGGGTTGATGTCGCTCCAGGTGTTGAGTACGGCGATGACCGGTTTGCCGAGGTGCTCCTCGGGCAGGTAGCCGAGCTGCCGGGTACGGGCCCGGTGGCTGAAGGAGCGCAGGCCGTCCGTGCCGTACCAGGCGTGGCTGCGCAGGTCCTCGGGGCGCTTGCCGGTCATGGCAGCTGCCACCCCCGCACCGCTTCGGCTACCCGGGCGCGTTTCTCCTCCGGCAGCAGCCGGCTGGGCGGGCGCACATCCCGGCGGCACAGGCCGAGCCCGGCCAGCGCCTCCTTGATGACCGTGACGTTGTCGGCGGAGTGCTGCTCGGCCCGTAGCTCCTCGAACTCCCGGATCCGCTCCCAGATCCGCATGGCGGCCGGGTAGTCGGCCCCCCGCAGCGCTTGCAGCAGGCCGAGTGAGAGCCCCGGGGCGATGTTGACCAGCCCGGAGGTGAATCCGGTGGCTCCGATGCTCCAGGATGCCGGTGCGTGCAGCTCGGCGAGCCCGGCGATCCACACGAAGCGCTCCAGCCCGGCGTCGCGCGCCACGGAGGCGAAGCGCACCGCGTCCGGTACCGCGTACTTCACGCCGATCACGTTGGGGCAGGCCGCGCCGAGTCGGGCGATGCGGTCGCCGTCCAGGTGCGGATCGCGGACGTAGGGGACGACGCCCAGTTCCGGCACGGCTTCCGCGATCGCCCGGTGGTAGTCCACCCATCCGTCGGGCGACACGTACGGGTGGACCGGCTGGTGGACCATCACCATCTGGGCGCCGCTCCGCCGGGCGTGCCGGGACGCCTCCACCGCGGTGGGGACGTCGTGGCCGATGCCCACGATGACGGCGGCCCGGTCGCCGGCCTCGGCCACGGTCATCTCGGTGACCGCCCGCCGCTCCTCGGGGGTGAGGGCGTAGAACTCCCCGGTGTTGCCGTTGGGAGTCACCGCCCGGATCCCGCCGTCGAGCAACCTGCGCAGAAGGGCTCGGTAGGTGTCCGACTCGATCCCCCCTTCGGCGTCGAACGGGGTCACCGGTATCGCGACGACGTCCGCGAGGGACTCCTTCAGCGGTGTGCAGTCCATTCGGTCCGCCCTTCCGTGTTGTCGCGGGTGTTGTGGTGTCTGCCGGTCGGTACGGGCCTGCTATGGGTGGCCGTCGTGCGCGTCGCCCCGCGGCTGGTGGGTGTCGTCGGGGAAGGCCCGCTGGACGAACGAGCCGATGTGCTCGTGGAGCAGACGCGCCGCGTCGTCCGCGTCGCCGGCGAGAGCCGTGTCGAGGATCTTCCGGTGTTCCTGGGCCTCCTGCTGCCAGGAGGGCACCCGCGCCCAGGCCGCCGTGGACACCAGCGCCGCCTGGTCCCGGAGTTCGTCGAGCATCCGGGCGAGCAGCGGGTTCCCGCAGGGGAGGTAGAGCGCTCGGTGGAAGTCCCGGTTGGCCAGGCTGCGATCGGCCGGGTCGGCCGCCCGGCCGGCCCGCTCCAGCGCCTCCTCCGCGGCTGCCAGCGACGCCGCGGAGCGCACCGTGCGGCGCAGCGCCTCCGGTTCGAGCAGCAGCCGTACGTCGTAGACCTCCCGTGCCATGGCCGCGTCCACGGTCCGCACGGTGGCGCCCTTGTACTGGCTCATGACGACCAGGCCCGTGCCGGCCAGGGTCTTCAGCGCCTCCCGCACCGGCGTCTTGGAGACGCCGAACCGTTGGGCCAACTCGGTCTCCACCAAGGGAGACCCAGGGCTCAACTGGCCGGTGAGGATGCCGTGCTTGATCGCCTCCTGCACGTACTGGGTCCGGGAGGGGATGGGGTTGGGCAACGGCCTCGGCGCCGGGCTGGCGGCAGTCTCCATGAAGGGGCCTCGGGTCTCGCGTATCGCGTCTCATATATGACGTATGAAGTACGCGTAGAAGCTAGGACCGCCCTGTTGCTTCGTCAATGCCCCCGGCGGAAGAAGATGCCCGTGGCGGTGCGCCACGGGCATCGGGCGGTGCGGGGGCCGGCGTCAGCTCGCGGCCACCGCCGCCAACGCGGTGCGGACTGCCGCCAGGTCCTCGTCGGATGCCAGCCCGGCGTGGTAGAGGCGGAGTTCGGTCGCTCCCAGTCCGGCCGCGTGGTCCGCGTCCGCGGCCAATCGGGCGGGGTGGCCGCCCATCCCGGAGACCACGGTGAAGTTGGCGGCGAGGGTGGTGTTTCTCCGGCGGTGCCGGGCGAAGGGCTCCAGCACCGCCGCCCGCTCCGCCGCCGAGCCGGTGCACGCCAGGACCACGCCGTCGGCGTGGGACAGCAGGTCCGCCGGGTCCGCTCCGGCGTTGGCCCCGCAGCGGTGCACCGCGGGGTCGGCGTGCAGCAGGACCCGGAAGCCCGCACCGGCCTCCGCCCGGACGGCCGCGACCGCCTCACGCTGCAGCGCCCGCGCCACCGCGGCGCGCCACCGGCGGGTGGCCGCCGCGAGTTCCCCGCCCAGGAGTGCTTCGATCCGGCCCCACTCCCCCGCCCGGCCGTCCGGCGCGGCCGACTCGTCCGCGGTCGGGGGCCGCCCGGACCACAGCGGCGCGAGGGCCCGCACGACCTGTTCCCGCAGTCGTTCCGGCTCCGCACCCGAGTCCAGGTACCCCTCCCGGCAGACCGCGCAGAAGCAGAGGGACATCAGGTACTGGGCCGCGCCGTCCAGCGGCACGCCGCCGATCTTGTCGTGGGCGTGCAGGTGCGCGAGGCCGTACCACCCGCAGGACTCCAGCTCGGCGCCTCCGGCTCCCGGGCGTACCGCCGCCTCGGCCGCGAGGGTGACCGCGTAGTCGCGCACCTCGGGCCGGGCGATACACGGCGCCCAGGGGTATCGGTCGCCGTAGGCGTTCCGCACCGAGTTGTCCGGATGTTCCTCGCCGAGCCGGGAGTTGTGGGCCAACACCACCCAGGAGTGCACCTGGAGTCCAGCGGCGGCGAGCGCCTCGGCCGCCGCCCCGTAGGGGTCCTCCCCGGGCGTCCAGCTCTGCCGGTACGGCTGGAGGGGGCGGCCGGCCCACCGCCCGGCGTCGGGCGGGTAGAGCACCGCCGCGTACCGGGCGGTGACGATTCGGTGCCGCGGATGGCGCGGCGTCAGTGCCCTGGTGGAGTGGTAGGCGGAGGCCAGCGTCACCTGCCGGACGCCGAGTTCGGCGAGCCGCTCGGGGCAGTGCGGGTCCCCCACGACGTCCCAGGGGTAGAGGAAGGCTGAGGCACGCAAGACGGGGCTCCTCGGATGGACGGGGACCGGCGGTCGCAATCTGACGTCGTGCGCTGATCCGCCAGAGATTACGGGACGGCGCTCAGCCCGCGACCACGGAGAGCCCGCGTTCGATCAACTCCGCCAACTCGCCGATGTGCTCGGGTTCCGGTTCGGAGAGCGGCGGGCGGACCCCGCCGACGTCCATCCCGCGGATCCGGACGCCGGCCTTGACCAGCGACACGGCGTAGCCCCGGCCCCGGTTCCGGAGTTCGACCAGCGGTCGGTAGAACACGTCGATCAACTGGTTCACCAGGGACTCGTCTCCGCGGTGCAGCGCCCGCTGGAAGGCGAGGGCCACCTCGGGCACGAAGCAGAACGCCGCGGAGGAGTAGAGGTGTACTCCGATACCCCGGTAGGCCTGCGCCGTGAGCTCGGCGGTCGGCAGCCCGTTGAAGTAGCGGAAGCCGCTGTCCGGCAGGGCGCTCCGCACCGCGCTCACCGTCCGCTGCATCAGGTCGAGGTCCCCGTGGCCGTCCTTGAGCCCGACCACGTTCGGGACCCGGGCGAGTTCGACAGCGGCTTCCGGGGTGAACACCGCGTTGTCCCGCTGGTAGACGATCAGTTCCAGCGGGGTGCTCTCGGCGAGCGCGCGGTAGTGGCGCAGGAGTCCCCGCTGGTCGGGGACGAGCAGGTAGGGCGGCATGGCCAGCAGTCCGTCCGCGCCGGCCTCTCCGGCGATGCGCGCGTACCGCACGGCGAGGGCGGTGCCGTAGCCGACCCCGGCCACGACCGGCACCCGGCCGTCCACCTCCGCTGTCACCGCGGCCACGCAGGCACCGAACTCCTGGTCGTCGAGGGCGTGGAACTCGCCGGTGCCGCAGCAGACGAAGACCGCGCCCGCGCCGGCGTCAACGCCGTGCCGGACATGGGCGCGCAGCACCGCGAGGTCGACGGAGCCGTCCGCGCCGTAGGCGGTCACCGGGAAGAACAGCAGACCGTCGAGCCGCTCGGCGAGTGATGGTTCTGAGGTCACGGTCTCTCCTGACAGACTGCCACAGTACACGGTTGTGATTTCTGTTTATATTCATGAACGAATTAAACGCTAGGCCACCGCCTCACGAGGGTCAAGGGAGCGACATCCTCCGAGGCCGACACCTCGTCACGGCTGCCTTGACGGACCCCGGACGCCTCCTTAGCGTGTCCACGTATCTGAATCGCGTTTACCACCAAGCCCGCCACGAACCGCCCGCCGCACCCTGAGGAGACCTCGCCCCATGGCCGGACCCCGCACTCTCCTCCTCACCGGCGCCGCCGGCGGCGTCGGCACCGCCATGCGGGAACTGCTGCCCGGTTACGGATACGACCTGCGGCTGTTCGATGTGACCCCGATCGAGACCGGGCCGGACGAGGCCCCGGCGATCACGGCCGACCTGGCGGACACCGAGGCGGTGCGCCGTGCGGTGCGGGGTGCCGACGCCGTCGTCCACCTCGCCGGGATCTCCCTGGAGTCGTCCTTCGACGACATCCTGCGCGCCAACGTCCAGGGCACGTACAACCTCTACGAGGGCGCCCGGGCGGAGGGCGTGCGCCGGGTGGTCTTCGCCTCCAGCAACCACGCGGTCGGCTTCACCCCGAGCCCGTCCGCCGGGGAGCCTCCGATCCCGGCCGACGTCCCGCACCGCCCGGACACCTTCTACGGCCTCTCCAAGTGCTTCGGAGAGGACCTGGCCTCCCTCTACTGGGACCGGCACGGCATCGAGACCGTGTCCATCCGGATCGGCTCCTGCTTCCCGCAGCCGACCTCGGTGCGCATGCTGTCGATCTGGCTGAGCCCGGAGGACTGCGCCCGACTGCTGCACGCCGCACTCACCGCCCAGGACGTCGGCCATACCGTGGTGAACGGCAGTTCCGCCAACACCCGCCAGTGGCTGGACCTCGCCAGCGCCCGAGCCCTCGGCTACGAGCCCCGGGACGACTCCGAGAAGTACGCGCGGAAACTCATCGACGAGCAGGGCGAACTCGACCTCGAGAACCCCGAACACGCCCGGTTGGGCGGCCGGTTCTGCACCGCTCAGCCACCGCTGTGGCAGCAGCCGGCTTCTCGGCCGTAGCGACGGCGAGCCCGTCGCCCCCGCTCGCCGCGCCCCCATGCCCTCGACCGCGCCCCTTGCGGCAGGACGACCACGGGCCCTCCAGCGCCTCCCCCGGCCCTCCGACCGGGCGTCGCCGACCACCCGGGCCGGGCCCTGTCCGCGACCTGCCGTGGCGCGACCCAGCCGCTGAGCCCCTGGCCCGGCTCCTACCACGCCTGGCCGGTCCTCGGCGGACTCCTCGTCGGGACCGCGTTCTGCGGGGTCAGCCTCTGGCGCGTCACCACACACGGCGTGAGCGACGACCGGCGCCAGGCCAGGGTGCGGGCGACGATCGGGGCCTGGGGCGTGCTGGTCGCCGCACCCCTCTTCGCCGTCGCCACCGGCATGGGGCTGGTGGTGCTGAGCCTGCCCTGCGGCGGAACCATGAGGGCCACCGCGCTCTGCTGCCTCGGGGCCACCGCCTTCGTCTCGGCGCTGAGCGCCGGCTGGTCGCTGGCCGCCCTGCTGGCGCCCCACGCCCACGTCGGCGAACCGTCATGACCGGGCGCCCGCTCACCATCCGGGTGGACCCGGCCACCCCCGTACCTCCGTTCGATCAGATCAGAGCGCAGCTCGCCGACCTGATCTCGGTCGGCCGCCTGACGAGGGCGAGCGGCTGCCGCCGGTGCGCCAGCTCGCCTCCGACCTCGGTCTGGCCGACAACACGGTGGTCCGGGCCTACCGAGAGCTGGAGTCGGCGGGGCTGGTGCAGGGAGGGGAGCCGGCACCCGGGTCACCGCCGCTGCCGCCCGGACCGATGCCAAGGACAGTCTCGCCGCCCACGCGCGCAACTACGCGGCGGCGTCCGGAACCTCGGGATCGGCAACGAGGAGGCGCTGGCGGCCGTTCGGCACGCGCTCGCCAGCCCCGAGGACCCTTGAATGCCGAGCCTGGTGGCACCTTGGGAGGACTGCGGGCGCCGAGGTCTCGCCGACCCGCCGCCCGGGCCCGGGGAACGGAACCGCACAGCTGAACCGTTCGTTACCTCCAGCATGACCGCTATGACCCCTGGCTCGAACATCCCGCTGAGCGTCCCCCGGGTGACGGTTGACGTCTCGGCTCCCGTACCGCTCGACGTTTCGGGCCTGTTGCTCGGCGCCTCCGGCAAGGTGCGCTCCGATGACGACTTCGTCTTCTACAACCAGCCCACGGGCCCGGGTGTGAGCCACCGGGCCGGTGGCGGTGCCGGACCCGACTCCATCACGGTGGACACCGCCGCGGTGCCGGCGGATATTGAGAAGATCGTGGTGACGGCGAGCCTCGACGCCCCCGGCGCGACCTTCGCCGGCACCGAGCCGACCGCCACCCTGCGCAGCGCGGACGACGGCAGCGTGCTCGCCACCTTCACCCCGCCGCAACTCGGCTCGGAGACCGCCCTCCTGGTGATGGAGGTGTACCGCAGGGGCGGCGCCTGGAAGGCGCGCGCGGTCGGGCAGGGCTACGCCAACGGCCTCTCAGGCATCGCCACGGACTTCGGGGTGACCGTGGAGGAGGAGCCCGCACAGCCCGCCACGGTCCCGGTGGGCGCGCCACCGCCGCCGACCGCCCCGCCGCCCGTCCCGCCGCAGCCCGCTCCGCCGCCGGCACCCCCGGCCGCGCCCTTCGGCGCTCCGTTCGCCGCTCCCCCGCCGCCCACGGCCCCGGCACCGGGCGGGAAGGTGAACCTCGACAAGGGCCGGGTCAGCCTGCAGAAGAACCAGACCGTCTCCCTGGTCAAGGGCGGTCAACCGCTGCTCAGCTCGGTGAGGATGGGGTTGGGTTGGGAACCGGCGTACCGCGGCAAGGACATCGACCTGGACGCCTCGGTCATCGCCTACGGCCCGGACCGGCAGATGGTCGCCGTCTGCTACTTCGGTGAACTGTCCATCCTGAACGGGGTGATCCAGCACTCGGGCGACAACCTCACCGGCGAGGGCGGTGGCGACGACGAGACGATCACCGTCCACCTCGCCAACATCCCCCCGCAGGTCACCGGACTGGTCTTCACCGTGAACTCCTACTCGGGGCAGAGGTTCACGGAGGTCGCGAAGGCCTACTGCCGGCTGCTGGACGCCGGCAGCAACCAGGAGATGGTCCGTTTCGACCTCACCCACGCCGAGCCGAGGACCGGCGTGATGATGTGCAAGCTGATCCGGCAGTTCTCCGGCGAGTGGGAGATGACGGCCATCGGTGAGTACATCGACTCGCGAACGGTGCGCGGCATGGTCGAGGCCGGCGCCCGCGCCCTGTAGCGGCCGGTACGGGTGGTCCGGCCGCCGGACCACCCGTACCCCCTCCCTCAACCCCTCCGGCGTGACCGGGCCTTGAAGGCCGCGGTGCGCGCTTCCTTGGCCTGCCGCGGGTCGGGATGCAGCCGCCCCATCGCCGCGAGCACCTCGGCGGTCGCCGGATGCTCCACCCGCCAGGCCGCCTCGAAGAAGCCGCTGTGCTGGTCCGCGAGTCCCCGCACCAACTCTTCCAGTTCGGCCGCGTCCTCACCGGCCGCCAACTGCGCCGCGATGGTGTCCACCGTCAGCCAGAAGACGAGTTCCGGCGAGGGCTCGGGCACGTCCCGGGCCCCGTGTTCGACGAGCCAGACCCTCGCCAGCCCGCCCAGCTGCGGATCGTCAAGCACCTCTCGGAGCGCGGGTTCGGCCGCCGCCGGCAGCAGTGAGAGGGCCTGCTGACAGCCGAGGCGGCGCAACGGCGCGCGCTCGTCGTCCCCCCTCCCGGCCGCCAGCAGCTCCCCGGCCGCCGCCACCACCTCGCGCCGGCCCAGCCAACCCTCGATCTCGGCCCGCGCGGCGGCGTCCGGAAACTCCGGCAGACGGTCCAGGAGAGTGGTGGCGCCCTCCTCGGCGAGCTCCCCGACCAGCGGTGCGGCCTCGCCCGCCTCAAGCAGCCCGGCCCGGATCCCGTAGACCCCGAGCGGGGTGAGTCGCACCAGCCCGTAACGGGTGAGGTCCTCCTGGTCGGGCGCACCCTGCGCCCCGACCGGCCGTCCGTCCGCCCGCCCGTCGGTCCCCGGCTCCTCGGTCTCCGGCTCATCGAACTCCTGCAGGAACTCCAGGTCGACGGGGCGGTACTCCAGCAGGCCGATGGGCTCGAGCAGCCGGAACCGTTCGTCCAGCCGCATCACCGCCGCCGAGACCTCCTCCAGGACCTCGTCCGTGGGCTCGGCCATATCCTGCGGCGCGATCACCGAGGCGACGAGCGCCGGCAGCGGCACCGGCTTCTCGGGGAAGCCGCCTTCGTGGGCGGTGATCCGGTACAGCTGCCGCAACACGCTCTCGAGGAAGGCGCCCTCCTGGTCCCGGTCCCGGTCCAACGCCTCCAGCGAACCGAGGTCCACCTCCCCGCCGTCGGCGGCGCTCGCCACCAGCTCCGAGATATCGGGCGCGGCGGCGTCCGACAGGGCGGCCTCCAGCCCCGTGAGCCAGATGTCGAGGACTTCCCGGGGGCTGCCCGCGGTGATCCGGGCCGCTGTCTCCCCGGTGGTCGCGGTACCGCCGCCGTCCTCCGTCGCGGAGGGGTCGCCGGTCCCGTCCTCCTCGACCTCCACCAGGCCGGTGTCGACGGCGAGCAGCCACGCCTCGTCGGTCTCCGCCCTGCCCTCGTCGCCCTCGGCCAGGCCCAGGTGGGCGGTAGCCTCGTCCAACTCCTCCTTCAGCAGCGCCCCGCCGGCGTCGACCCGGACTCCCGGGGCGGCCCACCGGGCGAGCCGGACGGCCCGGGCCAACCGCGGCCCGGAGAGGGCCGCGCCGGCGAGTTCGGCCTCGGAGAGCAGCCGCACGGGGGGCATGGGCGAACTCTTTGCGGACATCGGAAGCTCTCCTCGGAAGACCGATCGGGGCGGGCCTGAGCTGGTGCAGGCGGATTCGGAACACGGCGCACGGCCGCAGGCGTGGCCAGCCTAAGGGTTGCCCCGTGTTCCCCGGTGGATCGAGCGCCCGGCAGCGCAGGCGGTGCGTCGCACGGCGAACGCCCGAGACCGCCCTCCCGAGCCCCCGCCTGGCGCCAACCCCCACCTCACGCCGCCGAACCGCCGGTCAACTCCCGGACGGTGACGTGGTACCTAGATGTCTCGGAGGCCAGGCCTGGCCCCCCGGTCGGCCAGGGTCCGGCGGTACCTACACCACCGGGCGTGTGCGGTGACGCTGCCTTCGGTGGGCCGGCCCAGTCCGGCGAGGAGGCGCAGCAGGGTGGACTCTCCGCGGCCGTTGGGGCCGAGGACCCGGGTACCCGAGACCGCGGTGGGCGGTACGCCGGGACAACCCTTAGGGCGCCCGGAAGGCAGCGGAGATGGCCCAACCTCCGAGTGGGCTACTCAGGCATGCCTGACCCAAACGGAATCGGCCTCTCCGCTGGGTTCTTCCGCTCTCTTCGAGCCGACGCTTCCGGGTGTGTCCGACTCCTCCCCACTTCCCGGGAGCCGACCTGCCCGGGGTCCGGTGTCTGCGAACCCCTGAGAACCCACGGAGCGTCATCCGGGTCGGCGCGCCGACCCGGATGACGCTCTTCAGGCCCCCGTGGATCAGGGCTTGAACCGCAGCACCTGCGGGTCGTGGTCGCTGTTCTGCTCGGCGAACTCGGCGTTGATGTGCACGCTGTCGTAGCTGAGACCGCCGAGGCGGACGGCCGGGCTGACCAGGATCTGGTCCAGCACCTGGCTGTTTCCCTGGTAGTCGTAGGTGTAACGCTCGTTCCTGGGCAGCGACTTGATCGCCGACCAGAGCGCCCCGCCGCGCTCCAGGCGCTGCGTGGTGCCGGAGAACTCGAAGTCGTTGATGTCGCCCAGCGTCACCACCCGCGCCTTCCGGTCCACCTTCAGGATCTTCTTCACGAAGGTGTTCACGATCTCGGCCTGTCGGTGCCGCTGGCCCTCCGAGCCGCGCGTCGGCGGCTGGTACTGCGAGTGCAGCGCCTGGTCGCCGCCCTTGGAGGCGAAGTGGTTGGCGATCACGAACACCGTGCGGCCCCGGAAGACGAACTCCCCGGCGAGCGGCTTGCGGCTGTCCGACCAGGCTTCGTCGGCGGGGTCGACCCGCCCGGGCGAGGCCGTCAGCGCCGCACCGCCGCGCGCCCGGGTCACACCGACGGCCGTGGTGGCGTCCCCGCCGGGCCGGTCCGTGAAGGAGACCCGCTCCGGGTTGAACAGGAAGACCTGGCGGATGTTCCCGCCGGGCTCCCCGCCGTCCGCCTTGTCGACCGGGTCGATGGCGCGCCAGTCGTAGCGGGGGCCGCCCGCCGCGACGATCGCGTCGGTGAACTGCCGAACCGTACGCTCCGCCGAGACCGTGCCGTCGTCCTCCGGGCCGTTGTCGTCCTGGATCTCCTCGACCGCCACGATGTCCGGCGAGGCCAGGTGGGTCACCACGCCCTCGGCGAGCCGGTCGAACTTCTCCTGCGGATCGGTCGGGTCGAGGTTCTCCACGTTGTAGGTGGCCACCGCGAGTTCGCCGTTCTTCTGCTTGCGGGTGGTCTCCCTCACCGGCGACCGGCCGTCGACGGTGCCGATCGTCCGGGCGTTGAGGGTGTAGCCGCCGTACTCGGTGTAGTCCAGCGGGCCTTCGGTGGTGCCGCGCAGCCGCTGCCCCACGTCGGCGACCGGGAATGTCTGTTCCTCCGCGGGGATCAGTGACTGGATCTGCAACCGGCCGGAGTTCTGGTCGGAGTACGAGCCGTAGACGGCGCCACCCCGGGCACTGGCGTTCTGCCGGGGCTTGACGGTGACCCACAGCTCGCCGTACGGGTTGCTCGCGGTGACCACCCGCGAGGAGCCGATGCGGACGTTCATGCCCTCCAGCGACTCGAAGAGGTCCAGGGCGTACCGGGAGGGCCGCAGCTCCAGGGCGTTGACCGATCCGTCCGCGGCCGGGTCGCCGGCCGGCGCGTAGGCCTCGGGCACCGACCTGGAGTCCAGCACGACGGCCTTCGGCAGGCGGTTGCCGGAGGATTCCACCGTCACCGTCGGTTGGGTGATCTCGGTCAGCGACTGGTTGCCGGAGGAGGCGCCGCCGGGCACGTACTCCGAGACCGTGCCGGAGACCCGAACCGCGTCCCCGACCGCCACGGTGGGCGCGGAGTTGGTGAAGACGAAGATGCCCTCGCTGGTGGCCGGGTCGTTGTCGGGCCGCGGGTCCTGGAACCAGAAGCCCTTGGAGCCTTCGGTACGGACACCGGTGACGATGCCCGGCACATCGGCCACCTGCTGGCCTGCGAACGGGGATATGCGGGTCGTTCCCTGGATGTCGTGGATGCGGACCTCGTCCGCCTGGGCGGGCGAGGTGAGCACCACGGCGGTGAGCGTGGAGCAGACGGCGGCGACGGTGAGCGCGGCGATGCGCGACGAGGACTTGCTCGGCAAGGTTCCCTCCGGGGGGTGTGGGGGCAGCGGCGCCGGGACGAGGGCGGAGCCGAGAAGTTCCGGCCGCAGGCCACGGGCCGCCGGCCGCAATCCGGGGGTACGGTCTCACCAGCACCTTCTTCTACGCGCGTCAATGTCTTGCCCCGCGGGGGGAGTTGTCAAGGACCCGTCCATGTGCGGTTGGTTACTCGGCGCTCGGCTCTTCAGCGGATTCGCCGCTCAGCCGACGCTCCGCACAGCTCCACGGTCGTCCGACTGCGGCCAGTCGGCGGCCCGGCGGCCGGGACCAGTTGGCAGCGACCGGACAGCTCCTGAAACGCCCCGCCCGCCGGTGCGGTAACTTGACCGCTCATTCCTTCACGCTTTCGAACACCGAGGACACGCGGGAGCAGCATGGTCTGGATCGTCGCCGGGTTGATCGCGCTGGCTGCCGCCGGAGTCTGCGGTTATCTGACACGGCGGGCGCACGGCCGCATCCGTTCGATGGAAGCCACCGAGACCCTGACCACCGCCGAGCTCAAGGAGCTGCACCGGGCAGCGGTGGAGGCCGCCGGCGAGGGGGTGTTCCGGCACCGCTGCGAGGTGGTGGGCGTGGCCCGACCGCACCGGAACGGAACGCTGACCTCAGAGCTGGAGAAGGTGTCCTGCGTCTGGCACAAGCACAAGATCACGCGTAAGTACGAGGAGACCGAGCGGAACAGCGACGGCGAGGAGCGCACCGTCACCAAGCACGAGGTGGTGGCCGAACACACCACGGAGACCGCCTTCTTCCTGGAGGACGGCACCGGCAAGACGGTGATCCGTCCCGCCGGACACGACATCGACCGTGCGGAGAAGGCCCTCGACCGCTTCCGGCCGCACCACGGCGGAGGGCAGCTGACGATCGGTCCGCTGACCATCGGCGCGCGCGGCAGCACCATCGGCTTCAAGGAGGAGGAGTGGGTTGTCCGTCCCGGCACCCGGCTCTACGTCCACGGTGAGGCGAGCGACGCTTCCGGCGGCCGGCTGGCGGTGGGCGCGCCCGCGGAGCGCGGGGTCTTCATCATGTCGACGCGCTCCGAGGCCGAGTTGCTGCGCGGCGAGAACAACCGGCTCCTGGGCTTCGGCATAGCCTCGGGGACAGCCGCGGTGGCGGCGGCGGTGCTCCTGGTGATCGGCGCGGTCAACATCACGGGGTGAGCTGCTCGCAGGGCCGTCCGGCACCGTGCGGGGCGCCGCCGCCGGTTCATGCCGCGGCGCTCCGGACACCGAGGGCCAGCAGCATCACGGACGTGGTCCTGGCCATCGCCTTCCGGAAACCCGGTTTCCGCAGAGCCTGCGCGGCGCCGCCGACGAGCAGGGTCCAGACGAGGAGCCAGAGCGTGATCAGCACCGCGTGGGCGGTGGCCAGGACGAGGATCTGACCGCGGAAGGACTCACCGGTCGCGATGAACTGGGGCACCAGCGTCAGGTAGATGGACGCCGCCTTCGGGTTGAGGACGTTGGCGAGCAGCGCCTGAGCGTAGACGGAGTCCGGCCGCTTCGGCGGCAGTGCGCGGGAGCGGGCGGACGCCGGGTTCGCTGCGGTGGAGCGCCATGTCCAGACCCCCAGACCGATGAGGTAGACGGCACCGATGATCCTTACCGCGGTGAAGGCCTGACCGGAGTGCATGACCAGGGCCGACAGCCCGGCCACGGCGAGAGCCGCGTGGAGGTACAGGCCGGTGGCCGTGCCGAGGATGACGGGAACAGCCTGGCGGCGCCCCTTGTCGGAGGTGTGTCGGATCAGCAGGGCCAGGCTGGCTCCCGGGGTGGCGATCAGCGGAAGGATCGCCACCAGGAACCCGGCGACTGCGTGGGAACGGACCATCGTGCCTCCGAGCAGTGCCGGCGCGTGGTCAGATCACGACGCGGTAGTGGGTGGTCAGGCGCCGGTCGTCGTCCAGGACGTGGAAGGCGAGGCCCGGCGGCTGCTCACGGTCCGCGGGGGCGTCGCCCTCCCAGGGCATCCGCAGGGTCCAGGTGACCGCCGGTCCGACGATCAACGGGCGCCCGGCGAACGTCGAGCCGGCCGCGGTGTGGGCATGGCCGGTGAGGACGGCGACCACCTCCGGGTGCGCCTGGAGCAGGTCGGCCAGCGGCCCGGTCTCTTCGAGCATGCAGGAGTCCGGCAGTGGGTGGTGCATACGGACCGGCGGCTGGTGGAAGGCGAGCAGTGCCGGGGCGTCCTGCGGTAGCTCGGTGAGGGTCGTCTCGATCCACGCCAGGGTCTCGGCGTCGAGGCGGCCCTCGTCACGGCCCGGGATCGTCGAGTCGCACATCAGGACGGCGGTGCCGCCGATGTGGTGGGCCTGGTTGATGGGGCCGGGTTCGGGCGCGGTTCCGAGCAGCGCCTTGCGGTAGGCCGGTCGTGCGTCGTGGTTCCCGGGGCAGGTGAGCACGGGAAACGGGGCCTTCAGGATCCGCGTCGCCTCCTCGTACTCACCCTCCGCACCGTGGTCGGCGATGTCCCCGGTCACCAGGAGCGCGTCGACCTCGCGGGGCAGGGCCCGCAGGTAGTCCATGACACGGGTGGCGCGTCGGGCCGCCCGCTCGCCGCCGTCCAGGTGCAGGTCGCTGATCTGAGCAAGCAAGGTCATTCCGCTGTCCCCTCCGTCGGCAGCGCAGCCGCTGGCCTCCGCCCGGCATGAGCCGCCACCCACTTCAAGCTCTAATGGAATTTTTCTGTTTTCCGTTAGAGACCCTAGGGTGTACGAAGGGATCGATCAAGTGGTTGACGCCCGACACCGAGTTGAGAGGGGCGCCTTGTGGAACGCTGGCTCGCACTGGAACTGGCGAGCACGATCCGCCACGACGGGGACGGCGGGGTCGCCGACGACCTCTCCACGGTCCGGGGAACGACCCGCTGGATCGGGGAGCGACGGGACCTGCTGGCCGGTCAGCTTCCGATTGACGGGCTGGTGGTGGACGAAGGACTCAGACTTGAGCTCGTCGGGCTTCGGCAAGCGGTCCGGGCACTCTTCGCCCGAGCGGTGAGCCCCGCTCCCCCAAGCCCGGCGGACGCCGGTCGTCTGATGACCGCGGAGCAGGCGATCGCGCGCCTGAACAGGGTCACCGCCCGGGAACCGGTCGCTCCGCAGCTGGAGTGGCCCGTCGAGGGAGCCCCCGCCACCCGGCTGCTTTCGGCGGAGGACGACCCCCGGGTCCGGCTCGTCGCGGCCCTGGCCCGAGCGGCCATCGACTTCCTCACCGGCCCGCAGCGCGGGCGGTTGCGCTCCTGCACCGCGCCCCGCTGTGTGCGCTACTTCGTCAAGAGCCACGGGCGGCAGGAGTGGTGCAAGCCATCCTGCGGCAACCGCGCCCGAGCAGCTCGCCACTACCGGCGTCAACGCGGGGCCGCCCAGGGCGGACCTGCCCACTCCTGATCGGTACCGGCTCGCCGGATACCGGGCGGTATCCGGCGGTCCTCCGACGCGGGCGCCGACGCCTCCCGCTGCCGCAGCGGTCATCCCGCGCCCGTGGGGACTGCGGCACGCTCCTCAGGCGCGCGCCGAAGCAACCACTCCCCCGGCGTGGGCGCGGGCCACGAACGGCCGGGAGACGAGGGTCACGGCCAGGGAGATGACGGCCACGGCGGTGATCGCGGTGCCGGGGGCGAGGTACTGGGCCGTCCCGCCGGCGATGGCGGCACCGATACCCTGCCAGGTCATCCGACCGGCGGACTCGACGCCCTGCACCTGGCCGCGGACCGGTTCCGGAGTCAGCGCGAGAAGCACCTCCTGGAGCGGCAGGGTGGCGGCGAATCCGGCGCTGGCGAGGAACACCGCCGCCGCCACCACCGGCAGGGGCGGGTGGAACGCGAACAGCAGGTAGGGCGCGGCGAGTAGGAGCCGCAGGGCGAACGCGGAGCGGCGTCGCTGCTCGGCGGTGAGCAGCCGCCCCACGGTCAGGTCCCCGAGGAGCATGCCTGCCGATCCGGCGGCCAGCAGGATCCCGGCGTGGTCCGGGTCGTAGGAGATGAACAGGGCCTCGCAGCCGACGATCAGGCCGTTGGGCACCCACAGGTTCAGCAGCAGCGCCCGCTGGCCGGAGTGGGAGAAGAGCTCGGTGTTCGTCCTCCAGGTCTGGCGCAGTCCCGGCCGACGGGTCAGGCGGATCGAGCGCTCCCGGATGGTCACCGCCAGGACGACGACTCCGAGGCCGGTCAGGGCCGCGGCCACGACGAAGACGTCTCGCGGGCTGAGGTACCGCAGCAGCAGGGCTCCGACGGCGTAGCCCGTGATCGCCATACCGCCCGAGGTGATGTTCATCAGCGACCTGGCCAGCGCGTAGCCGGCGGTCGGTACGACCTCGACGAGCAGGCCCATCCTGGTGCCCGTCCCCAGGGACTGGAAGAAACCCAGCAGTAGCAGCAGGACGAACCGGGCGGCCAACGGCAGCCCCGGGACCGCCTGTGCGGCGACCCCCGTCAACGAGAGGCACTGGAGCGCGACGACGGTCCGACGCGGACGGGCGCCGTCCGCGACCGACATCAGTGTCAACGCCCCGAGCACCATGGCGAACGTGGCGCCGTACATGCTCACCGCCGTCAGGAACGGCGACCGGGTCTCCCGGTTGACCAGCGTGCCGAGCGCGAAGCCCGAGAGGGTGCCGGCGGCGACGGTCAGGGTGAAGCTGACGTACAAGCCCGTGAACTCGCTGTTGCGGAGCAGGGCACGGTAACCGGTGGTCGAGGGTGAAGCGGCCGGCGCAGAGGTGTCGGGTGTCGCGGAGGTGTCGGGAGGCATGAAAAAAGCCTCCGGACTCACACACTGGTGCGTGCCGAAGGACAACACGGGAATTCTAGCATCGAGACGGCGGCCAAGGCGGAGATCAGCACCAGTTCGCAGCTCCGTGACCGTCGTGGGAGGCACGACGCGGGGCAGCCCCGCGGATGCTCGACCGGCTCTTCGCGTTTACTGTCGTGCTCGGTGACCGCTGCGGAGGCGTTCCGTCCCGGTCCTCGTCGTCGCCTTCGATCCGAGCCGCGCAATGGCGGCGCCTCCGGAGGCACGGCGACCACGGTGCGCTTCTTGTTCCTCCCGCGGAAGGAGCGTGGTCGCGGTGGCCCGTAACCGCCGTCTGATTCTGAGTTCGCCGTCGGAGGTCTGGGGGCTGTTGTGCGACGGCCACCGTTACGGCGAGTGGGTGAGCGGCACCCAGCAGGTCCTAGCCGTGGATCCGGGCTGGCCCGAAGTGGACACACGCCTGCGGGTCCGTGTCGGTCTCGGTCCGCTGACTCTGGACGACTCCTGCGTCGTCCGTATCTGCGAGCCGCGGCGCCGTCTGGAACTGGAGGCGAAGACGGATCCGTTCGGGGCGGCCCGTATCGCCATGAACCTGATTCCCTGGGGCGAACACACTCTGTTCGTCCTCGACTGGCACCCGCTTCGCGGCCCCGGTATCCGGATGCACGGGCTTCCCGTGGACTACGTCGTGGCCATCCGCAACGGCATGATGCTCACGAAGCTCGCACGGATCGCCGTGCGCGAGCACGACGAGAGGTCGGGCGGGCGGCTCAGTGGCCGAAGCGCGGGTTCCGCGAGTGCGTAGGCCCGATCGCCCGAGGTTCCGGTTCGGAGCCGCGGGAGAGAACGAGCCGTGGTCCGCCGCTCCGAGCCCGCCGCTCGGTGATTGACCTGGTTGTACCAGTCACCGGGGCGACCGTTCGCGGGCCGGTCCGGCCTTTGCCAGTCTGAGAGCAGTCGTCTCGCGCCGTGCCCCGGGCGGACGCCGGCCACGGAACCGGGTTTACCTACAACGCCCCGGCCCCACACCGAACCGGGCTCACCCGATAGGAGGACGACTCACATGAAGACATTCGTCATGAAGAGCATCGGTGAAGTGGGTTTCATGGAGAAGCCGGTGCCGGACATCGGCTCCCGTGATGCTCTGGTGCGGACGACGAAGGCTCTGATCTGCACATCCGACTCGCACACCGTGCAAGGTGGTATCGGGCCGCGGGAGAACCTGACGCTGGGGCACGAGGCGGTGGGTGTCGTGGACGCCGTGGGCAGCGAAGTCGCGGACTTCCGGCCGGGCGACCGCGTCCTCGTCGGCGCCATCACCCCGGACTGGGGCGACCTGGCTTCCCAGAACGGCTACCCGTCCCAGTCGGGAGGGCCGCTCGGGGGGTTCAAGTTCGCGAACTCCAAGGACGGCGTCTTCGCCGAGTACTTCCACGTCGGTGACGCCGACGCGAACCTCGCCAAGATCCCCGAGGGCATCGCCGACGAGGAGGCCGTCTACTGCGCCGACATGCTCTCCACCGGGTTCATGGGCGCCGAGCACGGCAACATCCCGGTGGGCGGGACCGTGGCCGTCCTCGCCCAGGGGCCGGTGGGGCTGATGGCGACGGCAGGGGCCAGGCTCCAGGGCGCGGGACTCGTCATCGGCGTCGAGTCCGTGCCGAGCAGGCAGGCGCTCGCACGGTTCTACGGAGCGGACGAAATCGTCGACTTCTCCCGCGAGAACGTCGTCGAACGCGTCCTCGAGCTGACCGACGGCCAGGGGGTGGACACCGCGATCGAGGCGCTGGGCGCGGACGTCACCTTCAAGACCGCCGTCGAGATCACCAAGCCCGGCGGGACGATCTCGAACATCGGCTACTACGGCTCGGGCGACCACGTCAGCATCCCGCGTGTCGCGTGGGGGGTGGGACTGGCCGACAAGACGATCCGCTCCGGCCTCTGCCCGGGCGGGCGACTCCGGTTGGAACGGCTGCTGCGTGTGCTCCGGAACGGCCGCATCGATCCGACGCGTATGACGACGCACCAGTTCTCCTTCAGCGACATGGAACGCGCCTTCGAGGTGTCGGACAAGAAGCTGGAGGATGTCGTCAAGGTGCTGGTCACCTTCTGAGGGCCGTCCCCGTCCGCAGTCTCCGGCGGATCAGCGCACGGCGCCAAGCCGGGCCGCCGAGCACCGGCGGGCCGTCCCCGTGCCCGGGAACGTGACCGCCGGTGGATCCGGACTCAGGCGTTCTTCAGCTCGATGCCCTTGGTTTCCCGCATCAGGTAGACGGCGACCCCGGTGCCGAGGCACAGCACCATGATGTAGATCTCGGACAGCTGTGCCATGTCCAGGTTGATGAAGAGCTGGTTGAGGTACGGGGCGGTGCCACCGAAGACGGCGACGGAGACGGAGTAGGCGAAGCCGATGCCCTGGGTCCGCACCTGGGTCGGGAAGGCTTCCGACATGGTGGCGGACAGTAGCGCGCCGGGGATGGCCACGATGACGAGCGCCACTGCGGCGGCGACGAGGAGCGTCCAGCCCGCCGAACCGATCATCCCGGTGAGCGGCATGTGCAGGGCGGCCATCAGCACCGCAAAGGCGATCATCATCGGTCGGCGGCCGACCCGGTCGGAGACGTGGCCCCACAGCGGCAGCGTCGCCAGCGCGATGCACTGGGCGCCGACCGAGCACCAGTAGGCCACGTCGGGGGCCATGCCCTGCTGGGTGATGGCGTAGGTGGACGCGTAGGAGGTCCAGGTGTAGTGGGCGGAGGTGATGCCCGAGGTCATCAGGATGACCAGCAGCACCGAGCGGGTCACCTGCCGGCGGGAGACCGGCCGGTCGGTGGGGCGCTCGGCGGCGGGCTGTTCGGTGAACACCTCGCTCTCGTCCATGGCGCGTCGCAGGTACAGAGCCACCAGTGCGAGGACTGCGCCGAGGAGGAACGGGACGCGCCAGCCCCATTCGGCGACGGTGCTGTGGGCCAGGCTGGAGGTGACCACACCGCCTACGGTGTAGGCGAGAACGGAGCCGCCGAAGATGGCGACGAAGACGATGCTGCCCCACATACCGCGCCGGTGGCTGGGCGCGATCTCCGCCACGTAGGTGTTGGCGGTGGCGGACTCGCCGCCGTGCGCGAACCCCTGCACCACCCGGGCCAGCAGCAGGATCAGCGAGGCCCACGCTCCGATGGAGGCGTAGGAGGGCAGAAAGCCGATGGCCAGGCTGCCGGCGGCCATCATGAGCATGGTGGTGACGAGCACGAACTTGCGCCCGCGCCGGTCGGCGACACGGCCGAAGACGATGCCGCCGAGTGGCCGCATGAGGAAGCCGACTGAGAAGACCGCGAGAGTGGACAGCAGCGCGGAAACCGAGTCGTCGGGGTTGAACATGGCGGCGGCGATGAACGGTGTGAAGACGGCGTAGGCGCTCCACTCGTACCACTCCAGGACGTTGCCGACCGTGCTGGCGATGAGGGACCTGCGTTTGGCGCGCAGGGTGAGTCCGGTCTTGCCTTCGGCTTCGAGTGGTGCGCCGAGTGATGTCTGTGCGTCGCTCACGGGAGCTCCTTCGCTCGCGGCGGGCAGGGGGGAGGGCTGAGTGTGTTGCGGCCGGACACCGGGTACGGCGCGGGGCGGGCGGAAGTGGGGTCAGTTGGTGGCGTGGGCGGCGGCCGTCTCCAGCAGACGCGGTACCCCCGATTCCAGTGAGGGTCCGAAGACCCGGTCATGGGGGCGCTCCCCGCGCAGCCACCGGGTGTGGATGGCCTCGCAGAAGATCGCCGCCTTCCACAGCGCGAGCGTCTGGTACCAGGGCAGGGGGGTGAGGTCGAGGTGGTCCATGCGCGCGCTGTAGTGCCGGGCCAGCTCGGCGCGGGTGGGATAGCCCTCCTCGCGGGTGACCGGGGTGAGTTCCAGCGGGGTGACGGGTCGGCCCGGCTCGGCGTAGGTGGCGGTGAGATAGCCGAGGTCGGCCAGCGGGTCGCCGAGGGTGGCCATTTCCCAGTCGAGGACGGCCATCAGCCGGGGCCCGCCGGCGGGTGCGAACATCAGGTTGCCCATGCGGTAGTCGCCGTGCACCACTCCGGAGGACTGGCTGTCCGGCAGGTTGCGGCCGAGCCAGTCGGCGAGCCGGAGCACCGTCGGCAGGTCGCGGGTGGTGTTGATCTCCCACAGGCCGGCGAAGCGCTCCACCTGGCGGGCCAGGTAGCCCTCGGGCCGCCCGAAGGAGGCGAGTTCGCCCTGGGTGACATCGATGCTGTGCAGGTCGACGAGGGTGTCGACGACCGCCAGCCCGGTGGCCCGGCGCCGCTCGGGGGTATCGAGGTGAGCGGGGACGGTGTCGGTGATGACGGTGCCGTCGAGATGGGCCATCAGGTAGAAGGGCGTGCCGAGTACCGAGTCGTCCTCGCAGACCGCGAGGATCTCCGGCACCGGCACCCCGTGGCCGCGAACCGCCTTCTGGATGCGGGCCTCGCGGACCATGTCGTGGGTGGACTTGGGCAGCGGCGGGCGCGGACCCCGGCGCAGTACGACGGAGGCCTCGCCGCGTCTGATCAGATAGGTGACGTTGGAGTGCCCGTCGCCGATGCGCTGCCAGGCGAGGGGGCCGCTGCCGATGCCGTGCCTGTCGAGGAAGCCGGTGACCTCGTCGACGATGAGTAGCGGCGGGGCGGTCAGCCGCTCGGCGGCCTCCCGGTCGGCGACGACCTCGGTACCGTCGGGAACGGTGTGCATCAGGCGTCCTCGTCCCGTACGACGGCGGTGCCCTGGTAGCGTTCGCCGGCTTCCACCCGAGCGTGGCGCTGTTTGGCGGCGCGCCGGGCGATCGCCCACTTGTGGGTCTCGGTGGAACCGTCGTAGATGCGGAACGGACGGACCTCGTTGAGGTACTGGGCCAGCGGCAGCCCGTCGGACACGCCGTCGCCGCCACACAGTTGCACCGACCTGTCGATGATCCGGGAGATCGCCTCCGAGCAGTGCACCTTGGCGACGGAGGAGAGCGCGGAGCCGGCCCTGGGGTCGCTCGCCAGCAGCACGGCCGTCTTGGTGATGATCGCGTCGGAGGTCTCGATGTCGATGACGGACTCGGCGATGAGGTTCTGCGCCAAGCCGAGTGAGGCCAGCGGCGCCCCGAACAGCTCGCGCCGCTGGGCCCGGTCGAGGGCGACGTCGAGGGAGCGGCGGGCCAACCCGAGCCAGCGCATGCAGTGGGTGAGCCGGGCCGGCCCGAGGCGTACCTGCGCGTACCGGAAGCCCTGGCCGACCGAACCGAGGACGGCGCTGTCCGGCACCGAGCAGTCCTCCAGGTGGACATGGGGGTGGCCGCCGTCGATGGCACGATCGACGGTGTGCACGGGGGCACCGACGCGGATGCCGGGATTGTCCATGTCGACCAGGAACATGGTGGCCCCCTCGGGGGCGTCCCCGATCGCGGGGGTGCGGGCCATCACGATGCAGAAGTCGGCGCCGACGGCCCCGCTGATGAACCGCTTGTGTCCGTTGATCACCCAGCCGCCGCCGGTCCGTTCGGCGGTGGTGCGCAGCGCAGCGGGGTCCGATCCGGCGCCTGGGTGCGGCTCCGTCATGCCGAAGCAGGAGCGGATCCGGCCGGCCGCGAGGGGGGCGAGATAGCGTTTTCTCTGCTCATCGGTGGCGATGAGGTGGAGCATGTGCATGTTGCCCTCGTCGGGGGCCATGCAGTTGAGCACGCTGGGGCCGATGGGCGAGTAGCCGGCCTCCTGCAGGATGGGGGACCAGTGCTCGATGGGCAGGCCCTGCCCTCCGTACTCGGTCGGCATGTGTGGGGCGAAGACCCGAGCGTCCTTGGCCGCGGCCTGCAACTGGTCGCGCGTGGCCTTGTCCAGGCGCTGGCCGGGGGCGGGCTCGGCCTCCATGACCGCCCCGCGGATGAAATGGCGGGTGCGCTCGCGCAGTTCTTCCACCGCGGACGGCAGGTGGCTGTGGGGCATGTTCCGGTCCCTTCGCTGGTCGGGTTCCACGGTCAGACGGTGCCGCCGGCGGCTGTGAGGCCGCCGTCGACGCTGAGGACGTGACCGGTGACCCAGGAGGCGTCTTCGGAGACGAGATAGGCGACGGCGGAGGCCACGTCGGCGGGTACGCCGAGCCGCCGCATCGGGTAGCCGGCGGCGGCTTCCTCCTCCTTGTCCTGGTAGAGCGCGCGGGCGAACCGGGTCTTGACGACGGCTGGGGCGACGGCGTTGACACGGACGTCCGGGCCCAGTTCGGCGGCGAGGGTTCGGGTGAGGTGCGAGACGGCGGCCTTGCTCACGCTGTACAGGCCGATGCCGGGTGCCGGCGTGTCACCGGTGACGGAGGAGAGGTTGACGACGGTGCCGCGGCGCTGGGTGAAGTGCAGCTCGGGGTGTGCGAGAGCGGCCTGCACCCACGCCAGCGTGGCGAGGACGTTGACCTCCAGCACCTTGCGGGCGGCGTCGAGGTCTATCTTGCTGACCGGACCGTAGGCGGGGTTGACGCCGGCGTTGTTGATCAGGATGTCCAGGCCTCCGAACTCCCGCGCCACGGTGTCGAGGACCTCGGCACGGTGCCGCGGGTCGTCTGCCTTGCCTGCCACGGTGAGCACCCGGGCGGCGGGCAGCGTCCGGGCGGCCTCGCCCAGCGGCTCGGCGTTGCGGGCGGTGATGCAGACCCGCGCGCCCTCGCTCACCAGGCGTTCGGCGATGGCCAGGCCGATACCGCGGCTGGCTCCGGTCACGACGGCGGTGCGCCCGGCGAGGCGGCCCGGTGGCTGTCGGCTGTGCTGGTCCTCGCTGGTGTGCTGGTAGGGCACCGGTCAGCCTTTCGTTGTGGTGGGCGGGAGATCACGGTCCGATGTCCGGCGCAGTTCGGCGCGGCGGATCTTGCCGCTCTGGGTCTTGGGGAGATCGGCACGGAGGTGCACCTCGGTGGGGCGCTTGTACGCGGCCAGCCGGTCCCGGGTGAAGGAGATCAGCTCATCGGGGGTGGCGGTGGCGCCGGCGGTGAGCGAGACGTAGGCGACGACGGTCTCGCCGCGGTAGTCGTCAGGCTGTCCGACCACGGCGGCCTCGTGCACCGCCGGGTGCTCGTAGAGAGCGTCCTCGACCTCCCGAGGCCAGACCTTGTAGCCGGAGACGTTGATCTGGTCCTTGAGCCGGTCGACGAGATAGACCCACCCCCGCTCGTCGATGATCGCGCCGTCACCGGTGCGCAGCCGACCGCCGGGCATGGTCTGCTGGGTGGCGGCGGGATGGCGCCAGTAGCCGGGCGCCACCTGAGGGCCGCTCAGTTCGAGTTCACCCTGCTCGCCGGGGGGCAGTGCATGGCCGTCGGGGTCGATGACGCGGGCGGTGAGGTTGGGCAGCGGGACGCCGATGGAGAGGGTGCCGCTGGCCTCGTGCACCGGGGCGCTGGTGCCGGGCGGCACGGCGATGACGGCGGAGCTGGTCTCGGTCATGCCGTAGATGTTGTGGATGTAGACGCCGAACCGGTTCTGGAACCGGTCGACTGTGGAGGGCGGAACGGGGGAGCCGCCGGAGAAAAGGTGTTTGGCGGTGGCGAAGTGCTCCGGGCCGGCGTGCTCCACCGCGTACATCGCGTTGTAGGCGGTGATCGAGCCGACCATGAAGGTGACGCGGTGCTCGGCGAGCGCGTCCAGCGCGACCTCGGGATGGAATCGGCCGGTGAAGACCAGGGTGGTGGGGGTGATCAGTGAGATGGCCGCGTTCACCACCGCCCCGGTGATGTGGAAGAGCGGGGCCAGCGCGTACACCACGTCTCCGTCGGCGAGATCGGCCCAGGCCGCGTTGGTGAGCGCCACGTTGAGGACGTTGCCGTGGGTGTTCATGGCCCCCTTGGGCGGGCCGGTGGTTCCGGAGGTGTACGTCAGCAGGGCCACGTCGTCGCGGGTGAGCTCCACCGGATCGGGACGGCAGCCCGTGAATTCGCGCAGCAGGGCGGAGAGATCACCGTCGGGGGCGGGCGTGGGGCGCTCGGCCGAGAGGAAGACGCGCGGGTCGTCACGGTTCTGGAAGTCGAGTGCCGACGTGCTGACGGTCCAGCGCACCGGGCTGCCGGCGAGGGACGCTCGCATCTCCCCCACATCGGTGTCGGCGCAGACGATGCCCACGGTCGCAGCGTCGTCGACCAGGCGGCGCAGCTCATCGCGGCGGTACATCGGATTGAGGAGGAGGGCGACGGCGCCCAGCTTCCACAGGGCGAGCAGCACCAGGGCGTACTGCGGGATGTTCTGCAGGTAGATCCCGACCCGGTCACCGCGGCGGGTGCCGCGGGCCGCGAAGGCGACGGCCAGCGCGTCGGAGGCGGCATCCACTTCCTGAGCCGTCAGGGCACCGTCGAAGTAGCGCAGGGCGACGGCGTCGGGGGCACGCGCCACGCGGGCCCGCCACGCCGCTGCCAGGGAGTCGTGCTCCACCGCCATCTGTGCAGGGACCGCGGCCGGGTACAGATCCCGCCACGGACATGCCTGGGGTATCGACATCTCCCGCTCCCTCCCACCGTCCCGAACGGTTCCGGGTATGCTGGACGACATACCGACCGATCGCTCGCTCGGTATATTGCAGGTGAGGATCTACGGGGCGCAGCAGCGTGTCAAGGGGGTGCGCGGCGGTTCCCGGGTCGGCCGGGCGGTCGGGGAGCCGGGGGCATACTTGCCTGTCAGCCCCAGCACACGCGGGTGAGGAGAGCAGTGACTGAAGCCGACGCCATGACCGCTGGCAAAGCTGCCGTGACCAGCGTTGACGAGGCCGGAACCGCGGCGGGCTGGAGGCTCTACACCGACGACGGCCTACCGCCCGTCCTGCAAGCCGCGTTGGCCTGCTTCGTGGAGCAGGGCTATCACGGCACCACGATCCGGGAGGTGGCCGCGCGGGCCGGCCTGTCGGTGCCGGGGGTGTACCACCACCATCCCTCGAAACAGGCTCTGCTGGTCGGGATCGTCACCCGGGCCATGGCGGAACTGTGGGAGCGGAGTACGGCGGCCCTCGAAGAAGCCGGGCCGGATGTCGGGCGCCGACTGGATCTGCTGGTGGAGTGTCTGGTGCTGTTCCACGCACACCGGCGGGAGTTGGCCTTCATCGCGGCGAGCGAGATCCGCAGCATGCTCGGCGACGACCGCACCACCTACATCGAAGCCCGCGATCGGCAACAGCGGCTCATGGACACGGTGGTCGAGGAAGGCGTGACACGGGGAGCGTTCACCACCGACTACCCCCGCGAGGTCAGCCGGGCGATCGTCACCATGTGCACAGCGGTGTCCCAGTGGTACCGCACGGACGGAGAACTCTCGCCCCCGGAACTGGCCGCCCGCTACCGAACCATGGCTCGCATGACCGTCGGCGCGGCCTGACCCCTCCCCACCGCCGCCCGTGGAAAAGGGTTTGCCGAAGAGAACCGGGGTCGGATAGACAAGGCGACGGCTCCCCAGCCACAAGGGGTTGCGGGCCATGACGACGAAAGGAGGGGTGAGCCGATGTTTCCCCTGTTTACCGCGCTTGCGTCCTCCCGGGCCGCGGACCGAGTCTGACCCGGAAACGGACGGGCGCTTTCCATGGAGCGTGCCTTGACCGTCCTGCAGCATGAACTGATCATGCGTCCGATCACCGGACACGAAGAACTCGACCTCTTCTGTCGGCTTCCCTACGTCCTCAACAGGGAACTGGCCGACGACCTCGCCAACGACCGCCGACGGCCGGAGTGGCTGTGGGTTGCCCTGCGGGGCGACCGGCTGCTCGCCAGGGTCGCCTGGTGGAGCCGATCAGGCGATGACGCGCCGTTCATTTTGGACGTCGTCGATATCGACGACACCATCCCCGGGCCCGATCGGGTGGAAATCGGCTCGCGGCTGCTACGCACTGCCATGGCCGCCGTCCTTCCGTCCGGGGCCCGACCGCCCAGGTACAGCCGTTTCACGCCGCCCCACTGGCGGGAAGACACCGCGGCCAGAAGGGCCGTCGGAGACCGTATGGCGGTGCTGGAGCGGCTCGGCGCCCGGCTGTTCGTGGAGCGTCTGCGGCTGGAGTGGCGCCCGGAGACGCCTGTGCCGAAACACAGCGGGCGCCTAACGTTCCGGCCCGTCCGCACCACCGAGGAAATCCTCTCGATGATGACCTCGGTTCTGGACGGCACGCTGGACGCCCACAGTCGTGACGAACTGAGCCGGATGTCCGCCCGCGAAGCGGCGGACAGCCAGTACCGGAACGAGCTCACGCGTTACGGGACCCCGAGGGAATGGTGGCAGGTCGCGACCCTGCCCGAGGGCGAGCCCGTGGGGTTCGTGATCCCGGCCCGTAACGACTACAACCCGGTCATCGCCTACATCGGCGTGCTGCCGCAGCATCGGGGCAACGGCTATATCGACGACATCCTCGCCGAAGGAACCCGCATCCTCGCCGGAGAAGGAGCCCCTCGTATCCGGGCGGCCACCGACCTCGGCAACATCCCCATGGCGAACGCCTTCCGGCGTGCGGGATACGACAATTTCGAGCGCGAGATCAACATGACCTGGAGCTGACCGCGCATGGGCGGGGGCACCTCGGGAAGTGCCCCCGCCCTACTCGCCGAAGTGGTCGACGCGGGCCGTCCGGCACGGCGCTGGGTCGCGCAGGAATCCCAGAACCGCGTCCACGAACGCCTTGGGCTCCGTCTCGTGTATCAGGTGCCCTGCCGGAATGGTGGTCGCTCTCGCCCGGGGAATGCGGTGGGCCAACTCCGCAACGCCTCGTTGCGGCACATGGCTTTCCGGGCCGCCAGCCAAAACCAGGGTCTCCGCGGTGATGTCACCGAGGCGCTCCAGCCACCGGGGGTCGGGCGTGTCGATCTGCCTCCGGACCGCCAGCACCATCTCCCAGTCGAAGTTGAGCTCCCCCTCCGGGCGGGTCACGGTGGCCGGCCGCCGAGGCCGTGGGACGGGTACGTCCTCCAGGATCAGCCGGTCCACCCGCTGCGGATACTCCTCGGCGAGGAGATAGGCGACGACCCCGCCTATCGAGTGCCCGATCAGATCGACCCGCTTGAGGGCGAGCATGTCCAGGAAACCGAGGACATCGTCCCGCATGAGTTGCAGCGAGTACTCCCCCGGCCAGCCACTCCGACCATGTCCCCGAAGCTCAAGGGCATGGACCCGCCGAGCAGCGGCCAAGGCGGGCGCCACCACGCTCCAGTCAGCGGCGTCCGCGCCCAGCGCGTGCAACAGCAGGAGCGGGGGAGCGTCCGGCGGTCCGGAGACCTCGTAGGCCAGCCGGAGACCTCCGACGTCGACCCCGCGTTGATCAGCCATAGCCGAAACATAGGGCGGAGCACCAACACGGGAGGCGCTTCTTCACCGCCGGCCGAAGCGGCTTCCGCAAGCCCGTGACGACGGCCTCACTCCGGCGGGTTCGACTCACCGCCCGTACCCACCGAACCGGGCGATCGCCTCCCCGACCGCCCGGCCCATCGCCGGGCTTCCGGTGTGGCCGGAGTCGTCGATCACCTTCAACTCCGCATCCGGCCATGCCTTCGCCAGTTCCCAGGCACTCTGCAACGGTCCGCTCAGATCGAGCCGGCCGTGGATGAGCACGGCCGGTATGCCGGCCAACCGGTGGGCGTCGCGCAGCAGCTGCCCGTCGTCCAGCCAGGCGTGGTTGGCGAAGTAGTGGGTGCAGATACGGACGAAGGCCATCAGCTCGTCCTGCGGTTTGCGGCTGTACTGGCCCGGATTGCCCAGCGCCTCGTGGGCGATGACGGCGTCCTCCCAGGCACACCAGTCGAGCGCCGCCTTCCGTCGGACGGCCTCGTCCGGGCTGTTCACCAGCCGGCTGTAGGCGGCCACCAGGTCGCCGCCGCGCTCCGTCTCCGGCAGCGCGTCGCGGAACGCCTCCCAGGCGTCGGGCAGCAGCCGGCCGACCCCGCGGTAGAGCCAGTCGATCTCCTGGGGCCGGGTCATGGTGACGCCCACGATGACGATCTCCGAGACCCGCTCGGGATACCGCTCGGCGTAGGCGAGTATCAGCGTCGATCCCCAGGAACCGCCGTACAGCAGCCAGCGTTCGATGCCCAGATGCTCGCGCAACCGCTCCATGTCGGCGATCAGGTGGTCGGTCGTGTTGTGCTCCAGGCTGACGGACGGGTCGGAGGCGTGCGGCCGACTCTGACCGCAACCGCGCTGGTCGAAGATGACCACGCGGTAGGCCTCGGGGTCGAACCCCTTGCGGCTGCTACGGCTACCGCCGCTGCCGGGGCCGCCGTGCACACAGAGCGCCGGCTTGCCCTCGGGGTTGCCGCTGGCCTCCCAGTAGATCTGCTGGCCGTCGCCGACGTCGAGCAGGCCCTGCGCGTACGGTTCAGCGGATGGGAAGAGTCCGGCCACGGCGATCCTCGATCTCCTCGACAGGTGGAAAACAACCTCTTGAGAGTAGGCATCTGCCGGACCGGCGGCATCCGCTTTATCCGCTCACAGCTGCCGGCCGTCTCCGCGGTCAGTCGCGGCGCTCGTCGTCCGCCGCAGCGGCGAACGCCACGAACTCCGACCAACCCGCTACGCGGACCCGGAGTTCACGATCGGACGCCCGCTTTGAATCCCGCACATGCACGACACCGGACCGCCCGGCCGCCACCTCGACACAGTCGCCGCCGTCCGAGCCACTGTGGCTGCTCTTGAACCAGGTCAGCCGATCAGGACCGGGACTCGCCTGTTCGCTGCTCATGCTTCTCCCGCCAGACGCTCGAGGAAACGAGTCGACTCTTCGAAGGTCGACTTGGCCGGTCGTCTTCCCTGTTCCACCGAGGCGACCAGTTCGCATGAGTAGCCGAGTGCCTCGCCCAAGGCCTGCTGGGTCAGCCCGGCGCGCTCCCGGAAGAGTTTGACGAGCTTTCCGTAGCCGACCCAGATGTCCGGGCGCTTGTCGTCGGTGTCACGCCGTTTGGTACGGCTGCTGTCGGTGTTCGCCACGTTCCCACGCCCCCACTGCCTGGTGCCGATGTGCTCGGGTCGGCCTTCCGCCGGCACGGCCGCGATCGCACAGCCGTACGTACGTGGTGCAACGAACAGCGACCGGAGCGGACACGGAGGGCGGGCCGTAGAGGAGCGGCCCGCAGCCGTACGGGGTTGGTACCGGTCAGCCGGCACCGGGCCCGGGGCTCATCGGCTGCCGCGTCGGGAAGGTGAGGGCCGAGCGCCCGTGCAGGAGAGTACGGTCGTACGCATGTCGACGGACTACTTCGCTCAGGATCCACGCAGCAACCTGGAACGGATGGCCGCGGGGGACCTCTACATCGCCGACGACCCGGAGATCGCCCGGCGTCAGCAGCGCGCGATGCGGCTCGCCACCCGCTATCACGCCGCCTACGTCGAGGACGCCGACAGCGCCCGGCCGCTCCTGACCGAACTGCTCGGCTCCGTCGGCGAGGGCGTCGACGTTCGGCCGCCGCTCTCCGTCGACTACGGCGGGAACATCAGCATCGGGGCGCGCACCTTCGTCAACTACAACCTGACCGCGCTCGACGTCGCAGGGATCGTCATCGGCGAGGACTGCCAGCTCGGACCGAACGTGCAGTTGCTCACCCCGACCCATCCCGTGGAACCGCAACCCCGGCGGGACAAACTGGAGGCGGCACGCCCGGTCACCATCGGGGACAACGTCTGGCTCGGAGGCGGCGCCATCGTCTGTCCCGGGGTGACGATCGGCGACAACTCGGTCATCGGCGCGGGCGCGGTGGTCACCAAGGACATCCCCGCGAACGTCGTGGCCGTCGGCAACCCTGCCCGTCCCGTCCGCGAGATCTGAGGCTCGTCCCCCGGCCACCGGACTCACCGGCCCCGCAGCGGCGCGAACGACCCTCGCCGCGCGCCGCCCCGAATACCGGCACGGCCGACCCAGGCCCGGACGGAGCGCAGCCGCCGCCTCCCGGAGCGGCACTTCGCCCCGACCACCGCCCGCCGGCTGAACGCCTTGTCGAAGGGTTGACGCCGCACCGCGCTCTCGGCGCCGCACGACCGTGAGCTGACACATGCGGCCGTCACCCGGCTCACCACCGCTGCGCAGCCTCCTCCAGCAGCCCGTGGGGTCCCGTGGACCTGACACCGCACGGCCCCACGGGCCCCACCCGGCGGGTCTCCGGCCCCGCGGTCAGCCGGTGGTGGAGCCTGCTCGGCACAGGACGGCGAGAAACCGCGGAGGCTACCGGGCGGGGTGGACGCGGGTGGCGTCCGCCCCGCCCGGTCGAGGTGGGCGGTTCCGGAGGAGTCAGTCGTTGCTGTGCAGGGCTGCGTTGAGCCCGCCCCAGGAGCCCGAGCGCTGGATCGCCTGCACGGTGCCCGTGGTGGAGTTCCTGCGGTACAGGAGGTTGTCGGCGCCCGCCAGCTCCAGCGCCTTGACGATCTTGCCGTCCGGGAGGGTGACCCGGGTGCCGGCGGTGACGTACAGCCCGGCCTCCACGATGCAGTCGTCACCGAGCGGGATACCGATGCCCGCCTCCGCGCCCAGCAGGCAGCGCTCGCCGATCGAGATGATCTGCTTGCCGCCGCCGGAGAGGGTGCCCATGATCGAGGCGCCCCCGCCGATGTCCGAGCCGTCGCCGACGACGACGCCCGCGCTGATCCGGCCCTCGATCATGGAGGTGCCCAGCGTTCCGGCGTTGAAGTTGACGAACCCCTCGTGCATGACCGTGGTGCCGGAGGCCAGGTGGGCCCCGAGCCGGACCCGGTCGGCGTCGGCGATCCGGACGCCCGCCGGGGCGACGTAGTCCGTCATCCGGGGGAACTTGTCGACGCTGGTGACGGCGAGGTGCAGGCCCTCGGCGCGGGCGGCGAGGCGCACCTGCTCCAGGCGGTCGACGGGGACGGGGCCGAGGTTCGTCCAGGCGACGTTGGCCAGCAGGCCGAAGATGCCGTCCAGGTTCTGACCGTGCGGCCGGACCAGCCGGTGGCTGAGCAGATGCAGCCGGAGGTAGGCGTCGTGCGCGTCGGCCGGCTTCTCCTCGAGCGAGGAGATGGCCGTACGGACGGCGACGGTCTCGACCCCGCGGCGCGTGTCGAGGCCGAGTGCCTTCGGGGCCGACTCCCCGAGCAGTTCGGCGGCGCGGGCGGCGTCCAGCCGCTCGGTGCCGGCGGGGCCCGGTTCGGCGACGAGTTCGGGGGCGGGGAACCAGGTGTCGAGGACGGTTCCCTCGGGGGTGATGGTGGCGAGCCCGGCGGCGACCGCGCCGGTGGTGGTGCGAGTAGTGGCTGCATCGGTCATGGTCGAACGCTAACCGGAGCGGACTCTCCCTGGCGAACCGGGAGCGTCGATGACCTGGGAAATGACCTGCCGGGCCGAGGCCGGGTCGAACGGTCTTCCGGTGAGCAGGAGCTGGAGCATCAGGCCGTCGATGAGGGCGACGAGGGTTCGGGCGGTGGCCTCGTCGGCGGTGCGGCGGCGCAGTACCGCGGCCGTCCGGTCGAGGCAGTCGGCGGCGATCGGCCGTACGGCTTCGTAGCGCAGTGCGGCGAGGTACAGCTCGTACTCGAGCCCGACACGGGTCCGGTCCCCGGCCATGTGTTCCTCGATGAAGCGGACGATCTCGTCCGCGAGCGGAAGCGCGGGGTCGATACCGCGTTCCCACCGTTCGAGCTGCTCCAGCCACTGTTCGTCGATGACCTGGGTGAGGGCGGCCGCGAGAAGATCGTCCAGGGTGGTGAAGTGGTATGTGGTGGAGCCCAGCGGCACGTCCGCCTCGGCGGCGACCGAGCGGTGGCTGAGCCCGGCGATCCCGCCTCGCTCCACGACCCGGACGGCCGCGTCGACGATGCGCTGGCGGCGGTCGGGGTCGTGTCGGCGGGGGCGGGCCATCACCGGGCCCCGGTGAGGTTGAGGACGATGACTCCGGCGATGATCAGCGTGATGCCGAGGAGCTTCGCGGCGCTGGCGGTCTCACCGAGGAAGAACATGCCGATCGCCGCGATGATGGCCGTTCCGGCCCCGGACCAGACCGCGTAGGCGGTACCCACCGACATGGTCTTGAGGGTCTGGGCGAGGAGCAGGAAGGCGACACCGTATCCGGCGACCGTTCCCAGCGACGGCCAGAGCCTGCTGAAGCCGTCGCTGTACTTCATGGCGGTGGTCCCGAGCACCTCGGCCAGGATCGCGGCCGCCAGCATCACCCATGGCATGTGTACGACCGTACACAACCGCCCGTGATACTCCCAGACGGCCTCGGAGGGGAACGGAACGGCGGTGGTCCTCAGCCGTGGCCCCGTTCGCCCGGCGCAGCGATCCACCGTGCTCGGGCCGACCGCTGCACTGCGCGCTCGACGCCGAGAAGGACCGGGCGGGACGCGCCACCCGGTGGTCGGCGACGGCGGTTACCCGCTGACCGAAGGCGCAGACCGCGCCTGTCCTCCCACGCGCTCCCGCTCCGGGCGCGGACGGCAGGACGCGGTACGGCCGTGACCCCCAGAAGAGCTCTGGTGGCCACGGCCGTACCGGTGTCGGCGGGCGTTGGGACGCCTCAGACGTTGAAGCCGAGCGCGCGGAGCTGCTCGCGCCCATCGTCGGTGATCTTGTCCGGACCCCACGGCGGCATCCAGACCCAGTTGATCCGCAGCTCATTGACGACGCCCTCGGTGGCCGCCTTCGCCTGGTCCTCGATGACGTCGGTCAGCGGGCAGGCCGCCGAGGTGAGCGTCATGTCGATGGTGGCGACGTTGGACTCGTCGACGTGCACGCCGTAGATGAGCCCGAGGTTGACCACGTCGATGCCCAGTTCGGGGTCGACGACGTCGTAGAGGGCCTCGCGGACCTCTTCCTCGCTCGCCGGCTGCGTGGTGGTCTGCCCGCCGCTCTGGTCGTTCTCGGTAGTGGTCATGCCGTCTTCCTCGCAGACTTCTCGTCCAGGGCCTGGGCGGTGGCGTCCTTCCAAGCCATCCAGCTCAGGAGTGCACATTTGACGCGGGCCGGATACTTCGACACTCCGGCGAACGCGACGGCGTCCTCCAGTACCTCCTCCATCGCGTCGTCCGGTTCCAGCTTGCCCTTCGACTGCATCAGCTCCAGGAAGGTCTCCTGGATCCGCCGGGCTGCGTCGAGGTCTTTGCCCACCAGCAGTTCGTTGAGCACCGAGGCGCTGGCCTGGCTGATCGAGCAGCCCTGCCCCTCGTAGGAGATGTCCCCGACCGTCTCCCCGTCGAGCCGCACCCGCAGGGTGATCTCGTCCCCGCACGTCGGATTGACATGGTGCACTTCGGCGTCGCCGTCGCGCAGCCCGCGCCCGTGCGGGTGCTTGTAGTGGTCCAGGATCACGTCCTGGTACATGGAGTCAAGCTTCACGAGTCACCCTCTGCTCGTTCGTTCACCCGAAGAAGTTCCGTACGTACTCCAGGCCCTCGGCCAGTGCGTCGACCTCCGCCCGGGTGGAGTACAGATAGAACGACGCTCGGGTGGTCGCCGGAATTCCGTACCGAAGGCAGACGGGGCGGGCGCAGTGGTGTCCGACCCGCACGGCGATGCCCTGCTCGTCGAGCACCTGTCCCACGTCGTGGGGGTGGATGTCCCCCAGGGTGAAGGAGATCGTGGCACCCCGGTCCTCGGCCGTGGTGGGGCCGATGATCCGCAGGTCGGGCACGCGGGCCAACTCGCCCACGGCGTACTCGGTGAGCATCCGCTCGTGGTCGGCGATGTTCTCCATGCCGATCGCGGTGAGGTAGTCCACCGCCGCGCCGAGACCGACGGCCTGGGCGATCGGCGGCGTACCGGCCTCGAACTTGTGCGGCGCCGGCGCGTACGTCGACGAGTGCATGGAGACGGTCTCGATCATCTCGCCGCCGCCGAGGAAGGGCGGCAGGTCCTCCAGGAGCTCCTGCCGCCCCCACAGCACCCCGATGCCGGTCGGCCCGCACATCTTGTGGCCGGTGAAGGCCACGAAGTCGGCCTGGAGCGCCTGTACGTCCAGGAGCATGTGCGGGGCCGCCTGCGAGGCGTCGACGACGACCAGCGCGCCGACCGACTGGGCCCGGCGGACGATCGCCTCGACCGGGTTGAACGTGCCGAGGATGTTCGAGACCAGGGTGAAGGAGACCACCTTGGTCTTCTCGGTGATGATCTGGTCGATCGCGGAGAGGTCGAGCCGGCCGTCGTCGGTCAGCCCGAACCACTTCAGCTTCGCTCCCGTGCGCTGCGCCAGCAGCTGCCAGGGCACGATGTTGGAGTGGTGCTCCATCTCCGTGATCACGATCTCGGTGTCGCCGTCCACCCGGTAGGGCTCGTCCGCCCAGCCCAGCATGTTGGCGACGAGGTTGAGCGACTCGGAGGCGTTCTTGGTGAATATGACCTCGTCGCGGCTCGGCGCGTTGATGAAGGCGGCGACCTTGTCGCGGGCGCCCTCGTACAGTGCCGTGGCCTCTTCGGCGAGGACGTGCACGCCCCGGTGCACATTGGCGTTGTGTCGCTCGTAGTAGGCGCTCAGGGCGTCGAGCACCTGACGCGGCTTCTGGGACGTCGCGGCGTTGTCCAGGTAAACGACCTTCTTCCCGTCGTGGACCTGACGGTCCAGCAGTGGGAAGTCCTTGCGGATCGCCTCGACGTCGTAGGGAGCCGCGGAGAGGAGGCCCGGCAGCTGTGTCACGCGGTCGCGCCTCCCTTCGTGTACTGCTCGTAGCCCTCGGCCTCCAGGACGTCGGCGAGCTCGGCGCCACCGGACTCGGCGATCCGGCCCCGGGCGAAGACGTGCACGTGGTCCGGCTTGATGTAGCGGAGGATGCGGGTGTAGTGGGTGATCAGCAGGGTGCCGACCTCGCCGGTCTCCCGCACCCGGTTGACGCCCTCGGAGACGGTGCGCAGGGCGTCCACGTCCAGACCGGAGTCGGTCTCGTCGAGGATCGCGACCTTCGGGCGGAGGAGCTCCAGCTGGAGGATCTCGTGGCGCTTCTTCTCACCACCGGAGAAGCCCTCGTTGACGTTGCGCTCGGCGAACGAGGGGTCGATGTCGAGGCGCTCCATGGCGCCCTTGACCTCCTTCACCCAGGTGCGCAGCTTGGGGGCCTCGCCCCGGACGGCGGTGGCGGAGGTGCGCAGGAAGTTGGAGACCGAGACGCCTGGCACCTCCACCGGGTACTGCATGGCGAGGAACAGGCCGGCGCGGGCGCGCTCGTCGACGGACATCTCCAGGACGTCCTCGCCGTCGAGGGTGACGGTGCCACCGGTCACGGTGTAGCGCGGGTGGCCGGCGAGGGCGTAGGCGAGGGTCGACTTGCCGGAGCCGTTCGGGCCCATGATGGCGTGCGTCTCGCCCTGCTTCACGGTCAGGTCGACGCCGCGCAGAATCTCCCGCGGGCCGTTCTCGGCCTCGACGGAGACGTGCAGGTCGTGGATCTCAAGCGTTGCCATGGGTGCCTCAGGACTCCTGGGTGACGGAGACGAGCACGTCGTCCCCTTCGATCTTTACGGGGTATACGGGTACCGGCCGGGTGGCGGGCGGGCCGGAGGGCTTGCCGGTGCGCAGGTCGAAGCTGGAGCCGTGCAGCCAGCACTCGACCTGGCAGTCCTCCACCTCTCCCTCGGCGAGGGAGACGTTCGCGTGCGAGCAGATGTCGTTGATCGCGAACACCTCGCCCTCGGTGCGGACGACGCAGACCGGGGTGCCGTCGAGTTCGACCCGCTTGGGGGTGTCCTCCGCCAGCTCCTCCAGCGCGCAGGCGCGTACGAAAGTCGGGGCGGCTGTCATCCGACGGACGCCTCCAACTCCTCCTCGATCTTGGCGATGAGCCGCTCCTCCAGGTCGGGGACGCCGATCTGCTGGACCAGCTCCGCGAAGAAGCCGCGGACCACCAGCCGGCGGGCCTCCTCGGCCGGGATGCCGCGGGCCATCAGGTAGAACAGCTGCTCGTCGTCGAAGCGGCCGGTCGTCGAGGCGTGGCCGGCTCCGACGATCTCGCCGGTCTCGATCTCCAGGTTGGGCACCGAGTCCACCCGGGCCCCCTCGGTGAGGACGAGGTTCCGGTTGAGCTCGTAGGTATCGGTGCCCTCCGCCGCGGCCTGGATGAGCACGTCGCCGATCCAGACGGCGTGTGCCTCCTTGCCCTGGAGGGCGCCCTTGTAGACGACGTTGCTGCGGCAGTGCGGCGTGTCGTGGTCGATGAAGAGCCGGTGCTCCTGGTGCTGTCCGTTGTCGGTGAAGTAGAGGCCGTAGAGCTCGGCCTCGCCGCCGGGACCGCTGTAGACCACCCGCGGGTGGAGCCGCACCAGGTCGCCGCCGAAGGTGAGGACCACCGACTTGAAGGTGGCGTCCCGGCCGACCAGCGCGGTGTGCTGACCGGCGTGGACCGCGCCGTCGGCCCAGTCCTGGAGGGAGACCACGGTGAGCTTGGCGCCGTCCCCCACCAGGTACTCGATGTTGGAGCCGAAGGTCGCCTCGCCGGTGTGGTCGACGATCACCACCGCCTCGGCGAAGGCCCCCACCTCGACGACCTGGTGGTGGTAGGCGGTGCCGCCCGTACCCTGCACGCTGATCCGGACCGGCTCGGTCAGCACGGTCTCCTTGGGGATCGAGAAGACGGCGGCCTTCTCGAAGGAGCTGTACGCCTGGGCTGCGACCCGGTCCACCGGCTTGCCGGCCCGACCCAGCCGCGGGTCCTCCCGGTCGACCAGCTCGTAGGTGACGCCCTCGGGGGTGGTCACCTCGAACCGGATGCCGCCGTCGGCCGTGGCGGTGCCGTCGTGCAGCCCGCGGAGCCGCTCGAGCGGGGTGAACCGCCACTCCTCCTCGCGGCCGTGTGGTACGGGGAAGTCCGCGACGTCGTACGAGGGTGCGGCGCTCATCCGCGCCTCTGCGGGACGGTGCTCGCCCCCGCCCACCTGCACGGCACCCTCGGTGGTGCTACCGGCCGGAATGTTGTCAGCCATGGCTGTCGTACTGCTCACTTTCTCGAAGGACGGGCGCCTCGTGGTGGTGCGCCGGGGGGAGGTGTCGCGGTGCGGCGGTCAGCCGACCGCGCCTTCCATCTGCAGCTCGATCAGCCGGTTGAGCTCCAGCGCGTACTCCATGGGCAGCTCGCGAGCGATGGGCTCGACGAAGCCGCGCACGATCATCGCCATGGCCTCCTCCTCGGAGAGCCCACGGCTCATGAGGTAGAAGAGCTGGTCGTCGCTGACCTTGGAGACCGTGGCCTCGTGGCCCATCGACACGTCGTCCTCACGGACATCCACGTAGGGGTAGGTGTCCGAGCGGGAGATGGTGTCCACGAGCAGCGCGTCGCAGAGCACGTTGGACTTCGAGCCCTCGGCGCCCTCGCCGATCTCGATCAGACCGCGGTAGGACGTCCGCCCGCCGCCGCGCGCCACCGACTTGGAGACGATGTTCGAGGAGGTGCGCGGAGCCATGTGGACCATCTTCGCGCCGGCGTCCTGGTGCTGGCCCTCGCCCGAGAAGGCGACCGACAGGGTCTCGCCCTTGGCGTGCTCGCCCATCAGGTAGACCGCCGGGTACTTCATGGTGACCTTGGAGCCGATGTTGCCGTCGACCCACTCCATGGTCGCGCCCTCGTACGCCACGGCACGCTTGGTGACCAGGTTGTAGACGTTGTTCGACCAGTTCTGGATGGTCGTGTAGCGGCAGCGGCCGCCCTTCTTGACGATGATCTCCACGACGGCGCTGTGCAGCGAGTCGGAGGAGTAGATCGGCGCCGTGCAGCCCTCGACGTAGTGCACGTAGGCGTTCTCGTCGACGATGATCAGGGTCCGCTCGAACTGGCCCATGTTCTCGGTGTTGATCCGGAAGTAGGCCTGGAGCGGGATGTCGACGTGGACGCCCGGCGGCACGTAGATGAAGGAGCCGCCGGACCAGACCGCGGTGTTCAGCGAGGCGAACTTGTTGTCGCCCACCGGGATCACCGTGCCGAAGTACTCCTTGAACAGCTCGGGGTGCTCCTTGAGCGCGGTGTCGGTGTCCAGGAACAGGACGCCCTGCGCCTCCAGGTCCTCGCGGATCTGGTGGTAGACGACCTCGGACTCGTACTGCGCCGCGACACCCGCGACCAGCCGCTGCTTCTCCGCCTCGGGGATGCCCAGCTTGTCGTAGGTGTTCTTGATGTCCTCGGGCAGCTCCTCCCAGGACGTGGCCTGCTTCTCGGTGGAGCGCACGAAGTACTTGATGTTGTCGAAGTCGATGCCCGACAGGTCGCTGCCCCAGCTGGGCATGGGCTTCTTCTCGAAGAGCTTCAGGCCCTTGAGCCGCAGCTTCAGCATCCAGTCCGGCTCGGACTTCTTCTCCGAGATGTCCCGGACGACGGCCTCCGAGAGGCCTCGCTTGGCCTGCGAGCCGGCGATGTCGGAGTCGGCCCAGCCGTACTCGTAGTTGCCCAGGCCCTCGAGCTCGGGGTGAGCGGTCTCCGTGGGGAGTGTCATGCGGGGTTCCTCCCGGCCGTGCTTGGTGGATGCTGTGGTGTGTCGATGGTGAACGCGGTCTGTGGTCTAACGGGCGGGGGGTTTGGCGTTCGGGACGAACGTCGTACACACCCCGTCGCCGTGGGCGATGGTGGCCAGTCGCTGCACATGGGTGCCGAGCAACTGGGAGAAGAGCTCGGTCTCCGCCTCGCAGAGCTGTGGGAACTCCTCCGCGACGTGGGCGACCGGGCAGTGGTGCTGACAGAGCTGTTCGCCGACCGGTGCGCTGCGCGCCGTAGCAGCGTACCCGTCGGTGGTCAACGCCTTGGCCAGGGCACCGGTCCGCTGTTCGGGCGCGGCGCTGCGGACCGCCTCGCCGTACCGCTCGGCGTAGGCGGCCATCCGGGCCCGGGCGAAGGCGGCGACCGCGGCCTCGCCCATCTGGCCGCCGCCGGCGGCCTGGGCGATCCAGCGGAGCGCGTCGACCGCGAGCTTGTCGTAGGCCTGGTCGAAGGCGTCCCGACCGAAGTCGGTGAGGGCGAAGGCACGGGCGGGCCGTCCGCGGCCGCGGGCCCCGTAGACCCGGCGTTCGCGCGGCTCGACGACCCCTTCCGCGACGAGTGCGTCCAGGTGCCGGCGGACCGCCGCCTGGGTCAGCTCCAGCCGCTCGGCGAGATCCGCGGCGGTGGACGGGCCGTGGTCCAGGATCGAGCGGACCACCCGGTTGCGGGTGCTGCGCTGCCCGTCGTCCCCGAACGAGGCCGACATCGACTGCGGACCGGCGGTCGTCTCGACCGCCGGTTCCATGCCGTATCCCTCGCCGGTGTATTTCACAACGCCATTGTTGCGTAATTCCCCGCGACCCGACAACTCGCGGCTCGCGGGGACGGGAGTGCCCTTGATCACTTAGGGTGACCTAACCCCTCTGCCCCCTGCCGCCCCGCCCCCGGCGAAGCCCGCCGCCCGAGGGAGCGTCCGGCCCTCCGTAGACTTCCTCCCATGGGAAACACGCCCGTCGTCCAGCTCCGGGGCCTGGTCAAGCGCTACGGCTCGAAGACCGCGGTGAACGGGCTCGACCTGTCCGTCCGGCGCGGGACGATCACCGCCGTCCTCGGCCCCAACGGCGCCGGGAAGACCACCACCGTCGAGATCTGCGAAGGCTACCGGCGCCCGGACGCCGGATCGGTGCGGGTCCTCGGGCTCGACCCGGTGACCGAGGCGGCCGCGCTGCGGCCTCGGATCGGCGTGATGCTGCAGTCCGGCGGGGTCTACCCCGGGGCCCGCGCGGAGGAGATGCTGCGGCACATCGCCGGACTCCACGCGGAGCCGGTGGACGTCGGACTGCTGGTCGACCGACTGGGGCTGGGCGGCTGCGGACGCACGCCCTACCGCCGACTCTCCGGCGGTCAGCGGCAGCGCCTGGCCCTGGCCATGGCGGTCGTGGGCCGACCGGAGCTGGTCTTCCTCGACGAACCCACCGCCGGCCTGGACCCGCAGGCCCGGCACGCCACCTGGGAGCTGCTGCGCGAACTCCGCGCCGACGGGGTGAGCACCGTGCTGACCACCCACTTCATGGACGAGGCGGAGCAGCTCGCGGACGATGTGGCGATCATCGACGCCGGCAGGGTGGTGGCCCAGGGCAGCCCCGAGGAGCTGTGCCGCGGTGGCGCGGAGAACACCCTGCGCTTCACCGGCCGCCCGGGCCTGGACCTCGGCGGGCTGCTCGAAGCACTGCCGGCCGGCACGGCCGCCGCAGAACCGGCGCCCGGTTCCTACCGCGTCACCGGGACCGTGGACCCGCAACTGCTGGCCACCGTCACCTCGTGGTGTGCGCAGCACGGCGTACTCCCCGACCGGATCTCGGTCGAACGCCACACACTGGAGGACGTCTTCCTGGAGCTGACCGGCGAGGAGCTGCGCGTATGACCACCGACACCACCGGCACCACCGGCCCCGGGGTCTTCCGCCCGGCGCCGGGGGCGGCCCCGCTCAGCCGGATGATCCTCGCGCAGACCGCCCTGGAGACCCGGATGCTGCTGCGCAACGGCGAGCAGCTGCTGCTGACCGTGATCATCCCGACCCTGCTCCTGGTGCTGTTCAGCACCGTGGACATCGTGGACTTCGGCGCCGACGGCGCTTCGGTCGACTTCCTGGCCCCCGGGGTGCTGGCGCTGGCCGTGCTGTCGACGGCCTTCACCGGGCAGGCCATCGCCACCGGCTTCGAACGCCGCTACGGGGTCCTCAAGCGGCTGGGCGCCTCGCCCCTCCCCCGCTGGGCGCTGATGACCGCGAAGACCGGCTCCGTGCTGGTCGTCGAGGCCCTGCAGATCGCGCTGCTCGCCGTGGTGGCGGTCGCTCTGGGCTGGTCCCCCGAGGGCCTCGGCTCGCCGGGCGGGGCGCTATCCGTCGTGCTGCTGCTGGCCCTGGGCACCGCCGCGTTCTGCGGACTCGGCCTGCTGATGGCGGGCACCCTGAAGGCCGAGGCCACCCTCGCCGCGGCCAACCTCGTCTTCCTCCTCCTGCTGGTCGGCGGCGGCGTGGTGGTACCGCTGGACAAGTTCCCCGAGGCGGCGCAGGGAGTACTCTCCCTGCTGCCCATCACCGCGCTCTCCGAGGGGCTGCGCGGGGTGCTCCAGGGAGCCGGTCCGGTGCCCTGGCGGGAGCTGGCCGTGCTGACCGCCTGGTCGGTGCTGGGCCTGTCCGCCGCCGCCCGCTTCTTCAAGTGGGAATGACCCTCGTGAAAAGTTGCACAAGCTCCCGCGTAGGATGAACCGCGTGTCCCAACTGACCCAAGCCGTGCGCAATCCCCTCGCCTACCTCGCCGAGCGCTGGACCCCCACCTCCAAGACGGTCCAGCGGGCCGCCCTCTCCTCCGTGGTGATGATCGTGGTCATCGTGGTCACCGGCGGGGCCGTGCGTCTGACCAGCTCCGGCTTGGGCTGCCCAACCTGGCCGTCCTGCACCGAGGAGAGCCTCACCACCACCCGTGAGATGGGGCTGCACGGCGTCATCGAGTTCGGCAACCGGCTGCTGACCTACGCGGTCTCCGCGGCCGTCGGCTGGACGATCCTCGCCGCCCGCTCGGCGAAGCCTTGGCGGCGCTCCCTGACCCGGCTGGGCTGGTGGCAGTTCTGGCTCGTCATGGGCAACGCGGTGCTCGGCGGTATCACGGTGCTCACGGACCTCAACCCGTACACGGTGGCCTCCCACTTCCTGCTCACCACCGCCCTGCTCACGGTCGCGCTGGTCACCTGGCAGCGCACCCGGGAGGGCGACGCGGCCCCGCGCCCGCTGGTCGGTCTCCGGATCCGTCGTCTGGTGCAGGCGATGGTCGGCGTCTCCGCGGTCCTGATCGCCGTCGGCACCGTGGTGACCGGCGCCGGTCCGCACCCGGGCGACTCCAGCGAGGTGCCCCGCATCCCGGTCGACTGGGAGGGCATCTCCAAGTTCCACGCCGCCTTCGCCTGGCTACTGGTGCTGCTCGCCCTGGCGCTCTGGGCCGTGATGCGCGCCGTGGACGCCCCGGCGGGCCCCCGCGCGCGCACCAGGGAACTCCTGGCGATACTGGTCGCCCAGGGCGCGATCGGCTACGTGCAGTACTTCACCGGTATGCCAGAGGTCCTGGTGGCGGCCCACATGCTCGGCTCCTGTCTGCTGTGGATCGCGGTGCTCCGCCTCCTGCTCTCCCTCCGGGAACGCCCGCTCCCCCCGGCCTCCCCCACATCCACCCCCACCCCGGGCGAAGCCTCGGCCCCGCTCCCCACCCCCTCCGCCTGACCCGGGACAGTCACCGCCCTCAAACCAAATACCCCCCGAACCCCGGCCACGCCCCAGGCGCCCTCTCCTCCCCCGAACCGGGGCGGGCGGGGCCACGGGGCCTGAGGGGGTCGATGCTGGTGGGGTGGGGTGGGGTGCGTGCGACACTGCCGTGCGTTTGCGGGGCTTACGGTCCCGCGGCGAGAAGCCGATCCTCAGGCCCCGTGAACATACGGTCGCGGCGCCCCATCCCACCGGCAGCCGTACCACCACGCACCCGCGACAGCCCCCGGACCACGACGCACCCAGCCCGCGCCCGCAACAGTCCCGCGCCACAGCAACCCCGCCCGCCGCAGCAGGCCCCCGGCCCCGACCGGCGAGACCGCTCACCCCCCGCGCGGTCCCCCGATCTGCATCCCCGCCATCCGCGACCACTCGTACCGCCCCGTGCGGACCTTCGCGGCCAACTCCCCGTCGAAGGACTCCCGCACCTGGATCCCGGCCCGCTCCAGGGCCTGCCGGCCGAGCTGGTACGAGGGTGCTGTCAGGTCCCCCCACTGCCCGTTCTCACCGACGAGGACGATCCGTGCGCCGACCTGCCCGAGGTAGGCGAGCTGCCCCTCGGCGTTCCCACCGTGCCGCTTGGCGAAGTCCCTGATCTGCCGGGCGAGTCTCGCCGTCCGCCACCGGTCCGCCAGAGCGGCCCACCGTTCCCTGCCACCCGGGGTGCGCTCCGGCTCCTGGTCGGACCGGCTCGCACCCGCTCGCTTCTCATCCGTCATGACGACGATGCTACCGACCAGTAGGGCAAGGGTCGACGGCATGGTCGAAGGCCGTGGCCGATGTCTCGAAGACGCTGTCGCAGCGGGCCCCCGCGCCACACGCGGACCGCCGCGCTGCCCGACGGGCAGCGCGGCGGAGGAAGGGGAACGGGGTCAGCGGAGGAAGGGGTCCACCGCGACGGCCACGAAGAGCAGCGACGCATAGGTGATGGACCAGTGGAAGAGCCGCATCTCCTTGAGCTTGGCGCCGGTGAGTCCGGCCCTGGCCCGGGCCCGCAGGGCGTACGCCTCCTTGAGCCAGAGCACCCCGAGCACGAGCGCCGCCGCGGGGTAGAACCAGCCGGTGTAGCCCAACGGCCAGAGCAGGAGCGAGACCCCGACCATGACCCAGCTGTAGAGCACGATCTGTCCGGCGACCGCCTTGTTGCCGACCACGACCGGAAGCATGGGGACACCGACCCGCTCGTAGTCCTCGCGCACCTTCATCGACAGCGGCCAGTAGTGCGGCGGCGTCCAGAAGAAGATGACGAGGAAGAGGACCACCGCGGCCCAGGAGAGCGAGTTCGTCACCGAGGACCAGCCGATGAAGACCGGCATGCAGCCGGCGATGCCGCCCCACACGATGTTCTGCGCGGTGCGCCGCTTGAGCCACATCGTGTAGACCACGACGTAGAAGAGGAGCGCCCCGAGCGACAGCATCGCGGACAGCGGGTTGACCAGCACCCAGAACCAGACGGTGGAGGCGACGGCGAGGGTGTAGGCGAAGACCAGGCACTCGCGTGGCGAGACCATCCCGGTGACCAGGGGGCGCTGCGAGGTGCGCCCCATCAGCCGGTCGATGTCCCGGTCGAGGTACATGTTGAACGCGCCGGCGCCGCCCGCCGACATGAAGCCGCCGACACATGTGGCGACCACCAGCCACAGCGGCGGCACCCCCTGGGCGGCGAGGAACATCACCGGAACCGTCGTCAGGAGCAGCAGTTCGATGACGCGCGGCTTCGTCAGAGCGAAGAAGGCCTTGGCCCTGGCCCCGAACGGCCGGTGGCCGGGGCCTTCGGTGAGGACCCCCGCAGGACGGGATTCGACGGCCGTCACGCACACCCCTGGTTAGTGACATCGGCGGCTGTTGCCGCGAGGAATGACCAGCAAGCACTCGGGCTTCCGGCCCGTTCGGAACTTGCACTTACCACGCCACTCTAGACGTAGGGGAGGGGCGCTCCGGCGCCGGGGGTGGCTGTGTTGGCCGTGCTCCGTCCGCCCCGCAAGGGGCCGGCGAGGCGGCCGGGAACGCTGCCGCACGGCCTGCGGCGGGCCGTGGCACGCCGCCGCGGGGGCCGTGCGCCACGGTGCGGGCGGGGGCCTTTCGTCGGTCCGCGGTCGGCGGTCACAGCGGTGCCGACCTCAGCAGATAGGCTCGGCCCTGTTCGGTGGATTACGTCACCGGCGTCCGACATTGTGGAGAGGAGCCCTGACTCAGGGTGAGCACCAAGCCGACCACCACAGACCTCGAGTGGACCGAACTGGACCAGCGTGCTGTCGACACGGTCCGCGTCCTGGCCATGGATTGCGTGCAGAAGGTCGGCAACGGCCACCCCGGCACGGCCATGAGTCTGGCACCGGCCGCCTATCTGCTCTTCCAGAGGCTGATGCGCCACGATCCGGCGGACGCCGACTGGATCGGCCGGGACCGTTTCGTCCTCTCCCCGGGCCACTCCAGCCTGACGCTGTACATCCAGCTCTACATGGCCGGCTACGGTCTGGAGCTGGACGACCTCAAGGCCTTCCGCAGCTGGGGCAGCCGGACGCCCGGCCACCCGGAGTACGGCCACACGGTCGGGGTGGAGACCACCACCGGCCCGTTGGGCCAGGGCATCGCCAACGCGGTGGGCATGGCGATGGCCGCCCGCTACGAGCGCGGCCTGTTCGACCCGGAGGCGCCCCGGGGCTCCTCCCCCTTCGACCACACCATCTGGGCCATCGTCTCCGACGGTGACCTGGAGGAGGGCATCGCCGCCGAGGCGTCCTCGCTCGCCGGCCACCAGAAGCTGGGCAACATCGTCGCCCTCTACGACGACAACCACATCTCGATCGAGGGCGACACCGCCACCGCCTTCTCCGAAGACGTGCTGAAGCGCTACGAGGCGTACGGCTGGCACGTCCAGCGGATCGAGCAGGCCCCGAACGGCGACTTCGACGTGCGGGAACTGCACTCGGCGCTGCTGGCCGCCCAGGCGGAGACCGAGCGCCCGTCGATCATCGCCGCCCGGACGATCATCGCCTGGCCGGCGCCGAACGCCCAGAACACCGCGGCCTCGCACGGCTCGGCGCTGGGCGCCGAGGAGGTCGCCGCGACCAAGCGGGTGCTCGGCTTCGATCCGGAGCGGCACTTCCAGGTCGACGACGAGGTCATCGCGCACGTCCGGGCGGTCCGGGAGCGGGGGCGCGAGATCCGTTCGCGGTGGGAGGAGGAGCTTCGGCAGTGGCGGTCGGCCCAGCCGCAGCGCGCCGCCGAGTTCGACCGGATCACCGCCGGGGAGCTGCCGGCGGGCTGGGAGAAGGAACTGCCGGTGTTCGAGCCGGGCAAGTCGATCGCGACCCGCAAGGCCTCCGGCGAGGTCCTGAAGGCGCTCGGCGGGGTGCTCCCCGAGCTGTGGGGCGGTTCCGCGGACCTGGCCGGTTCCAACAACACCACCATCGACGCGTCCTCCTCGTTCCTTCCCGCGGACAACCCGCTGCCCGAGGCCGACCCGTACGGCCGCACGGTGCACTTCGGCATCCGCGAGCACGCCATGGGCTCGACCATGAACGGCGTCGCGCTGCACGGCAACACCCGTATCTACGGCGGCACCTTCCTGGTGTTCTCGGACTACATGCGGCCGGCGGTGCGGCTGGCCGCGCTGATGGGACTCCCGGTCACCTACGTCTGGACGCATGACTCCATCGGTCTCGGCGAGGACGGCCCGACCCACCAGCCGGTCGAACACCTGGCCGCCCTCCGGGCGATCCCGGGCCTGAACATGGTCCGTCCGGCCGACGCCAACGAGACCGCGATCGCCTGGCGGGAGATCACTCGGCGGCACACCGCCCAGCCCGCCCCGCACGGCCTGGCGCTGACCCGGCAGAACGTGCCGGCCTACGAACCGAACGAGGCGGCGGCCAAGGGCGGATACGTGATGCTGGAGGCCGCCACGGCCGGCGGCGCGGCCACCGACCCCCAGGTGATCCTGATCGGGACCGGCTCCGAGGTTCAGCTGGCGGTGGAGGCCAGGGAGCGGCTCCAGGCCTCCGGCGTGCCGACCCGCGTGGTGTCCATGCCGTCGATCGAGTGGTTCGAGGAGCAGGATCAGGGGTACCGCGAGAGCGTGCTGCCGCCGTCCGTGAAGGCCCGTGTGGCGGTGGAGGCCGGAATCGGTCTGACCTGGCACCGTTTCGTCGGGGAAGCGGGACGCATCGTCTCGCTGGAGCACTTCGGAGCCTCCGCGGACTACCAGGTGCTGTACCGGGAGTTCGGTCTCACCGCTGACGCCGTAGAGGCCGCGGCCCGGGAATCTCTCGCCGCCGCCGGTCGCTGACGCCCATAGACGACAAGTAGGAGCTGCATTTCCCATGGCAGACGCACTAGAGCGCCTCTCCGGAGAGGGCGTGGCGATCTGGCTGGACGACATGTCCCGCCAGCGCATCACCTCCGGCAACCTCGCCGAACTAATGGACCAGAGCCATCTCGTCGGCGCCACCACCAACCCGACGATCTTCCAGAAGGCGATCTCCGCCGGGGACGGCTACCAGCAGCAGATCGCCGACCTCGCGGTCCGCCGGGTCGGGGTCGAGGAAGCCCTGCGCATGATCACCACGGCGGACGTCCGGGACGCGGCGGACGTCCTCCACCCGGTCTTCGAGGCGACCGACGGCCGGGACGGCCGGATCTCCATCGAGGTCGACCCCCGGCTGGCCCACAGCACCGACGCCACGGTCGCCGAGGCCAAGCAGTTGGCGTGGTTGGTCGACCGGCCGAACACCTTCATCAAGATCCCGGCGACCCGGGCCGGCCTGCCCGCGATCACGGAGACGACCGCGCTGGGCATCAGCGTGAACGTCACCCTGATCTTCTCCCTGGAGCGCTACCGGGAGGTGATGGACGCCTTCCTGACCGGCCTGGAGAAGGCCAAGGCCGCCGGCCTGGACCTGTCCAAGATCGAGTCGGTCGCCTCCTTCTTCGTCTCCCGGGTGGACACCGAGATCGACAAGCGGCTGGACGCGTTGGGCACCGACGAGGCCAAGGCGCTCCGCGGCAGGGCGGCGGTGGCCAACGCACGCCTCGCCTACCAGGCGTACGAGCAGGTGTTCGGGTCGTTGGACGGCTCCACCCCGGCCAGCGAGCGCTGGGCCGCGCTGGAGCGGGCCGGCGCCAACCGGCAGCGTCCGCTCTGGGCGTCCACCGGGGTGAAGGACAAGTCCTACCCGGACACCAAGTACGTCGACGGCCTCGTCGCTCCGGGCACCGTCAACACCATGCCGGAGTCCACCCTGGAGGCCGTCGCCGCCCGCGGCGAGATCCCCGGCGACACGGTGACCGGCGGGTACGAGCAGGCCCGGGCCGACCTTGACGCCCTGGCCGGTGTGGGCGTCTCGTACGACGAGGTCGTCCAGCTCCTCGAGGTCGAGGGAGTGGAGAAGTTCGAGGCGTCCTGGAACGATCTGCTGAGGTCCACCGAGGCCGAGCTGAGCCGACTCGCTCCCCCGGAGGCATGAGTGACCGGCGGGAACCCGCTGCGTGACGCACAGGACCGACGGCTGCCGCGGATCGCGGGGCCGTCGGGCCTGGTCATCTTCGGCGTCACGGGCGACCTTTCGCGGAAGAAGCTCATGCCCGCCGTCTACGACCTCGCCAACCGGGGACTGCTGCCCCCGGGCTTCTCGCTGATCGGATTCGCCCGCCGGGACTGGGCGGACCAGGACTTCGCGCAGGTGGTGCACGACGCCGTCCGGGAGCACTCCCGGACCCCCTTCCGGGAAGAGGTCTGGCAGCAGCTCGCCGAGGGCTTCCGCTTCGTCCCCGGCGAGTTCTCCGACGACCAGGCCTTCGAGAACCTGGGCTCGACCATCGAGGAGTTGGACAAGGCACGGGGTACCGGCGGCAACTTCGCCTTCTACCTGTCGGTGCCGCCGAAGTTCTTCCCCAAGGTCGTCCGGCAGCTGAAGGACCACGGGTTGTCGGAGGGTCGGGGCGACTCCTGGCGCCGGGCCGTCATCGAGAAGCCCTTCGGACACGACCTGGCCAGCGCCCAGGAGCTGAACAAGGTCGTCCACGAGGTGTTCCGGCCCAGTGACGTCTTCCGGATCGACCACTACCTGGGCAAGGAGACCGTCCAGAACATCCTGGCGCTGCGCTTCGCGAACACGATGTTCGAACCGCTGTGGAACCGCTCGTACGTCGACCACGTGCAGATCACCATGGCCGAGGACATCGGCATCGGCGGTCGGGCGGGCTACTACGACGGCATCGGCTCCGCCCGGGACGTCATCCAGAACCACCTGCTCCAACTGCTGGCGCTGACCGCCATGGAGGAGCCGGCCTCCTTCGACGCCAAGGCGCTGGTGGCCGAGAAGCTGAAGGTGCTGATGGCGGTCAAGCTGCCCCAGGACCTCGGCAAGCACACCGTGCGCGGCCAGTACGCGCACGGCTGGCAGGGCGGTGAGGAGGTGCTGGGGTACCTGGAGGAGGAGGGCATCGACCCGAACTCCACCACCGACACCTACGCCGCCATCAAGCTGGAGATCGACAACCGGCGCTGGGCCGGGGTGCCCTTCTACCTGCGCACCGGCAAGCGGCTGGGGCGGCGGGTCACCGAGATCGCGATCGTCTTCCAGCGCGCCCCGTACTCGCCGTTCGACACCACCGACACCCAGGAGCTGGGGCAGAACGCACTGGTCATCAGGGTGCAGCCGGACGAGGGGGTCACCATCAGGTTCGGCTCCAAGGTGCCCGGCACCTCCATGGAGATCCGGGACGTGACCATGGACTTCGCCTACGGCGAGTCCTTCACCGAGTCCAGCCCCGAGGCGTACGAGCGGCTGCTGCTCGACGTGCTGCTGGGCGACGCCAACCTCTTCCCCCGGCACCAGGAGGTGGAGGAGTCCTGGCGCATCCTCGACCCCGTCGAGGCCTTCTGGGAGAACGCCGGCAAGCCGGAGCAGTACACGGCGGGCACCTGGGGGCCGAAGGCGGCGCAGGAGATGCTCGCACGAGACGGACGGAGCTGGCGCCGGCCATGAACATCGACCTGACGGACACCACCTCCAGCCAGATCAACTCAGCGCTGGTCAAAGCGCGGCGGGCCACCGGCTCGCCGGCTGTCGGCATGGTGCTCACCCTGGTCATCGTGACCGACGAGGGCAACCACTACGACGCGCTGAAGGCGGCGAACGAGGCTTCGAAACAGCACCCCTCCCGCATCCTCGTCGTGATCAAACGGCCCGGGCGCTCACCGCGCGACCGCAGGGTCACCCGGCTGGACGCGGAGGTCCGGGTCGGCGGGGAGACCGGTACCGGGGAGACCGTGCTGCTGCGGCTGCACGGGGAACTCGCCAACCACGCCCACGCCGTGGTCCTGCCGCTGCTGCTGCCGGACGCGCCGACCGTCGTCTGGTGGCCGGAGCAGGCTCCGGAGAACCCCTGCCAGGACCTGCTGGGGCAGCTCGCCGCACGTCGCATCACCGATGCCTCGGCCACCGAGGACCCGGTGGGGACGCTCTCGCTGCGGGGCGGGAACTACTCTCCCGGCGACACCGACCTGGCCTGGACCCGGATCACCCCCTGGCGCAGCGTGCTGGCCGCCGCCCTCGACCAGCGCCACTCGCAGATCAGCGCGGCGGTGGTGGAGGGCGAGGCGTACAACGCGAGCGCGGAGCTGCTGGCGCTCTGGCTCGCCGACCGGCTCGGCGTTCCCGTGGAGCGCGTCGTGTCGGAGGGTCCGGGACTGACCGCGGTGCGGATGACCACCCGGGACGGGGAGATCTGCCTGGACCGGGCGAACGGTTCGATCGCCGAACTCGCCATGCCGGGCCAGCCGGACCGCCATGTGGCACTGCACCGGCGGGCGACCTCCGAGCTGATCGCGGAGGAGCTGCGGCGGCTCGACCCTGACGAGACCTACGCGCGCACGGTGAAGTTCGGGCTCGCCAACCTCGAGGCGATCGAGGCGGGACAGCGGGAGGCCGCTCCGGCTCCGTCGGAGCGGAAGGCCGGCGAGCGAGCCTCCTCCGAGCGGCGCTCCTGAAGACCGACCGGAGGTCCCGGCTGGTTCATCAGGCGGGTGCTCGGGAGAGGTCGCCGCGCCGGCCGGGAGCGCCCCGGCGGTGCGCAGTCAGTCGGGACGGATCGAGGAGAGAATGAGCACCACCCCGCAGATCGTCGTACACGACGACAAGGACGAGATGGCGCGGGCCACGGCAGCGCGGTTGCTCCACCGGATCGTCGACGCGCAGTCCTCCCGTGGTTCGGCCTCCGTCGTGCTGACCGGCGGCCGGAACGGCAACGGCGTACTGGCCGCGCTGGCGGCCGCACCCGCCCGGGACGCCGTCGACTGGACCCGGATCGACCTGTGGTGGGGGGACGAGCGGTTCCTGCCGGAGGGCGATCCGGAGCGGAACGTCACCCAGGCGCAGCAGGCGCTGCTCGACTCGGTACCGGTGGATCCCGCACGGGTCCACGCCATGGCCGCCTCGGACGGGCGGTACGGCGGCGATGTCGACGGGGCGGCGGAGGCGTACGCGGCGGAGTTGGCGGCGGCCGCCCGGCCGGAGGACCAAGGGCCGGTGCCCGCCTTCGACGTGCTGCTGCTGGGGGTGGGCCCGGACACCCATGTCGCCTCGCTGTTCCCTGAGCACCCCGCGGCGCGGGAGCGGGAGCGCATGGTGGTCGGCGTCCACGGCGCGCCGAAGCCTCCGCCCACCCGGATCTCCCTGACGCTCCCCGCTATCCGCTCGGCCCGCGAGGTGTGGCTCCTGGCTGCCGGCGAGGACAAGGCAGGCGCCGCCGCCCTCGCACTGGCCGGCGCGGGCGAGGTGCAGGCCCCCGCCGCCGGGGCGTACGGCCGGACCCGCACGATGTGGCTGCTCGACACCGCGGCGGCCTCACAGCTCCCGCCCGAGCTGCGGCGGTCCGCCTCCTGAACCGGCGCGGGCCCCTCCCCGGGATCCACGCCCGCACTTGCGCCTTCCCTGACGTCAACTCCTACCGTCCTCGGTAGGGCCGGAGAGACCGGCCCGGCGAGCGGAGGCGGCGATGGCCTGGTCGATCGCGGAGGTGGCCCGGATGTCCGGGGTAACCTCCCGGACCCTGCGGCACTACGACGAGATCGGACTGCTCCCTCCCGCATGGATCGGCGGCAACGGGCACCGCTACTACGAGCGCGCCGACCTCCTGCGGTTGCAGCAGATCCTGCTGCTGCGGGAGCTGGATCTGGGACTTCGCGAGATCGCGGAGGTCATGGACGGGGGCCGAGACCGGGTGGCCGTGCTGCGGGAACACCATCGGCGGCTGCTGCGGGAGCGGGACCGGCTGTCGACACTGGCCCGCACGGTCGGCCGCACCATCGCCGAACTACAGGAAGGCGGAGGCGAGATGGTGGAGATCAACCGTCCGGAGAACCTGTTCGAGGGGTTCGACCCGGCCCGGTACGACGCGGAGGCCCGTGAGCGGTGGCCGGCGGAGTGGGAGAGTTCCCGGCGGTTCGCCGACACCCTCACGGAGGAGGACCAGACACGGCTGCAACGCGAGACCACCGCGCAGATGATCCGGCTGGCGGAGCTCATGGCGGCCGGCACGCCGGTGTCGGATCCGGCCGTGCAGCAGGAGATCCACGAGCACTACCGGGGGATCTGCCGCTTCTGGACCCCGAACGCCGCAGCGTACAAGGGGCTGGGGCAGACCTACGTCGAAGATCCGCAGTTCCGCGCCAACTACGAGAAGATCGCCACCCGGCTCGCCGAGTACCAGCGTGACGCGATGGCCGTCTACGCCGACGCGCGGCTGGCCTGATCGCTCACCGGTCGGCACCGGGGGGCGGCGGCCCTCCGGTGCCGGGTGCGGCGGTCGGGGCCGAGCGTGCGACGCGGAACCCGACGTCGTCGATCCGGAAGGTCGGGTGGCTGCGCCGCCGAACCGAGGCCCGGCAGCTCCAGTGCTCGTCGAACCATCCGCCGCCTCGCAGCACCCGGTAGCTGCCGTAGACCTCCGGGTCGTAGTGGTCCCAGCACCACTCCCAGACGTTGCCGAGCATGTCGTACAGGCCCCAGGCGTTCGGCTGCCGGCCGCCCACCTCGTGGATCCGCTCGGCGGAGTTGCCGCGGTGCCAGGCGATCTCGTCGAGGGGTCCGTACCGGGCGTCCGCCGTACCGGCCCGGCAGGCGTGCTCCCACTCGGCCTCGGTCGGCAGCCGGTATCCGTCGGCAGCCGTGTCCCAGTCGACGGTGGCGCGCTCGGAATCGAGACGGTAGGACGCCGTCAACCCCTCGTCGCGGGAGAGCGCGTTGCAGAACCGGGCCGCGTCCCACCAGGAGACGCCCTCGACGGGCAGGCGGTCGCCCTCCGCGCTGCTCGGCCGCTCGCCGGTGACCCGGGCGTACTGTTCCTGGGTGACCGGAAAGGCGGCCAGCCGGTAGGGGCCCAGCTCGACCGACCAGCTGGTCCGCGTCCGCCGGTCCGTCAGTGTCGCCCGCCCCGGCGGGACCGCGATCATGTCGTTCGTCATGCTGAGATCCATGAACCGGCCAGCCTACCAGGGCGGTTCACCGGCCGGCGCCGGGCGGACCGACGGCTGCCGGAGGGGCCTGGTGAGGGGCGGGGGCCGTTGCCGCCCGCGCGTTCCGGCGACAACGGCCCCCCGCCGCTGCTGCCGGCTCAGCGGCCCCGAAGCTCGCGGTAGCGGTCCACCAGCGCGCGGGTGGAGGGGTCGAGACCCTGGACCGCCTCGCCCCGGGTGAGCGCGGGCTCGATCCGTTTGGCGAGGACCTTTCCGAGTTCGACGCCCCACTGGTCGAAGCTGTCGATGTCCCAGATCGCGCCCTGCACGAAGACCTTGTGTTCGTAGAGCGCGATCAGCTGGCCGAGCACTGAGGGCGTGAGTTCGCTCGCCAGGATGGTCGTGGTGGGGTGGTCGCCGTGGAAGGTGCGGTGCGGCACCTGCTCCTCGGGGACGCCCTCGGCTCGCACCTCGTCAGCCGTCTTGCCGAAGGCGAGCGCCTGTCCCTGCGCGAACAGGTTGGCCATCAGCAGGTCGTGTTGGGCGGCGAGCCGCTCGTCGAGTTCACCGACCGGCCGGGCGAATCCGATGAGGTCCACGGGGACCAGCTTGGTGCCCTGGTGGAGCAGTTGGTAGTAGGCGTGCTGCCCGTTGGTGCCGGGGGTGCCCCAGACGATCGGACCGGTCTGCCAGTCGACGGGACGGCCCGCGCGGTCGACCGATTTGCCGTTGGACTCCATGTCCAGCTGCTGGAGGTAGTCCGTGAAGCGGGAGAGGTAGTGGCTGTAGGGCAGCACTGCGTGCGACTGGGCGCCGAGGAAGTTGTTGTACCAGACGCCGAGGAGGCCGAGGAGCATCGGCGCGTTCTCCTCGGGCCGGGTGCAGAGGAAGTGCTCGTCGACCAGGTGGAAGCCGGCCAGCATCTCGCGGAAGCGGTCCGGACCGATCGCGATCATGAGGGAGAGACCGATGGCCGAGTCGTAGGAGTACCGGCCGCCGACCCAGTCCCAGAACTCGAACATGTTGGTGGTGTCGATACCGAACTCCGCGACCTTCTCGGCGTTGGTCGACACCGCGACGAAGTGCTTGGCGACGGCCCGCTCGTCGCCGCCGAGCCCCGCCAGCAGCCAACTCCGGGCGGAGGTGGCGTTGGTGATGGTCTCGATGGTGGTGAAGGTCTTGGAGGAGATGACGAAGAGCGTCTCCTCCGGATCCAGTCCGCGGAGCGCTTCGTGGAGATCGGCGCCGTCGACGTTGGAGACGAACCGAAACTGGAGGTTCCGGTCGGTGTACGGCCGGAGCACCTCGTAGGCCATGGCCGGCCCCAGGTCCGACCCCCCGATCCCGATGTTCACCACCGTCCTGATCCGCCGTCCGGTGTGCCCGGTCCAGTCGCCGGAGCGGACCCGGCCGGCGAACACCGACATCTTCGCCAGGACCGCCTGGACGGCGGGGACGACGTTCTGCCCGTCGGTCTCGATGACGCTGTCGTGCGGGGCGCGGAGCGCCGTGTGGAGCACCGCGCGGTCCTCGGTGGTGTTGATCCGCTCGCCACCGAACATCGCGTCCCGCAGCCGCTCCACTCCGGTGGCCGCCGCCAGCTCCTGGAGCAGGGCGAGCGTCTCGTCGTTGACCAGGTGTTTGGAGTAGTCGAGGTGGAGATCGCCCACCTGGAGGGAGTAGCGGGCGGCACGCTGCGGATCGGCGTCGAACAGCTCACGGAGCCGCACCTTCCCCAGCCGCTGCCGATGATCGACCAGCGCCGTCCACTCGGGCCGCCGGTCCAGCCTGATACGGGTTTCGCTGTTCATCTCCGCCATCAGTCCCACTTCTCTACTCGCTCGAACCTGCCCCGCTGGGTCTCCAACCTAAGGGATCAAGCCGCCGTAGAAGGGGTGCCTCCGACCTCCGGCCGCCGCACGGCGGGGACCAGCGACACCACTCCGAGCAGGAACAGGGCGGCGGCGAGCAGGGCGGGGGCGTTCAGCCCCCAGGCAGTGGCGACCACACCGCCCAGCAGGGCACCCAGCGGAGTCACCCCGACGGAGACGGTGCGGAACGCCGAACTGACCCGCCCCAACATGCCCAGCGGACTGCGCTGCTGCATCAACGTCACATGGATGACGTTCCAGACCATTCCCACGAAACCGAAGGCGGCCATGGCGGCCATCGCCACCGGAAGGCTGCGCGCCAGGCCGAGCACCACCAGGCAGACGACCTGCAGCGCCCCGCCGAGCATCAGGGTCAGGGGGGCTCCCAGCAGTCGGGCGAGCCGTCCCGCGACCAGGCCGCCGACCACACTGCCCACCCCGTACGCCGTGATGACGGCCGCGTAACCGGTCTCCCCCGCGTCCAGCCACCCCGTCACATGGAGCACGAGCGTGGCGATGAGCGCACCGACCCCGATGTTGCAGAAGACCTCCGAGGCGCACAGCACCCGGAGCATCCGGTCCCGCCACAGCGTCCGCAGCCCCTCGGCGATGTCGCGCCGCAACGTGGCGCCGGCCGCGCGTGGTTCACGGAGCACCCTCTCGACCCGCACGCCCGCCACCAGCAGCGCGGCCAGGAGGTAGGTGACGGCGTTCACCCCGAAGGGCGCCGCGATGCCGAGGACCAGCAGCGCCGGTACGAGAGGCGCGGCGACGAAGGATCCGGCGATCTGCTGCCCCGTCATCAGCCGGGCGTTCGCCGTCGGCAGTGCGGAGTCCGGAACGACACAGGGGAGCAGCGCCGTGGCGGCGTTGTCGAAGAGCGTCTGGAGGGTGGTGAGGGTGAAGGCGAGCCCGAGGAGCAGCGCGATGGTGGCGTGTCCGAGCAGGACGGCTACCGAGAAGCCGGCCATCAGCAGCCCGCGCAGGATGTCCACCGCCCACATCGCACGGCGCTGGTCCACCCGGTCCGCCACCGCTCCGCCGAGCAGCCCGAAGACCAGCCAGGGCAGGAAACCGCAGGCGGTGACCAGGGAGACCAGCAGCGGCGAGTCGGTCAGCGAGACGGCCAGCAGCGGTAGCGCCGCGCTCCGCAGGGCGTCTCCGAACCGGGAGAGTACGGCCGCGCTACACAGCAGCCCGAACCCGCCGCGCCAAGTGGGCCGCACTGGTGCCGGCCCGGCATCCGTCACGGTTATCGGGTCAGCGACCGTTCCGCCGTGTCGTTCTGCTGACTCGTCCATCCGCCTTCTCCGGGCACCCGTACCGCAATCAGACGCCGGACGGTAGCAGCAGTGAGTGACAACGAACGCCGGTTCGGGGGAGCCTCAGGAGCGGTGCCGCGGCAGGTGCCGGGACGCGGTCGGTGGTGGGCCGGGTTCCGGCGGGCGGGGCCGTTGCGGGAGGGCTTCGGCGGTCAGCCCGGGCCGACGGCCGGTGGGGCTCCGGCCGGGGGTGCGTCCGCTGTCAGATCTCGCCCCGCAGCTTGGCGAGCGCCTCGGCGAGGATCGCTTCCCCGTCGGCGTCGCTGCGCCGCTCCCGCACGTAGGCCAGGTGGGTCTTGTAGGGCTCGGTCCGCGGCGGGTCCGGCGGGTTGTCGCGGTCCTGGCCCGCCGGGAACCCGCAGCGGGGGCAGTCCCACGTGTCCGGCACCTGCGCGTCGCTGGCGAAGCTCGGTTCCGTCTCGTGCCCGTTCGAACACCAGAAGGAGATGCGCAGACGCGGCGCCGCCTCGCCTCGCTCAGCCTCTCCCATCGGCCCCGCTCCGACCCGGCTACCACGGATCGCGTTGCCACTTGCCACGGTCGTAACTCCCTGCGTGATGGTGCTGCGAGCATCGGTGGGCAGCTCGGCTGCCGAGCACCCCAGTCTACGTAAGGCCCAACGCGCGTCCAGTCACGGGAACTAACGGCCGTAACACTGTTCCGGAGCAATCACGGGAGCCGATCCACCGGGCTCCCTACACGGAGCGGACCAGCAGGGAGCGGATCAGCTGTCCAGTTTCATCAGCACGCCGAGCACGGCGATGCAGGCGAACCAGAGCAGACCGACCACCACCGTGATCCGGTCGAGGTTCCGTTCCGCCACCGAGGAGCCGCCGACGGAGGACTGCATACCGCCTCCGAACATGTCGGAGAGACCGCCGCCCTTCCCCTTGTGCATCAGTACCAGCATCATCAGCAGCAGGCTGAAGAAGATGAGGAGGATGGAGAACCCCAGGACCACGGCTGGACCAACTCTCTGCGATGTGACGGCGGCATTGCTGTGTGTGAACGTTTCGGGGGCCGGAACAGTGACGCAGCACCGCGCCGGCCCCCGACAGAGTACGACGGAGTAGCCCCTCCGGCCCACTCAGAACGGTCTCAATCTGTCCGGAAGGCCGTGGTGGGAGCGTTTCTACTGGTCACGGAACCGGATGATCTTCACGAACTCGTCGGCGTCCAGCGCCGCCCCGCCGACCAGCGCACCGTCCACATCGGGCTGGGCCATGATCGCCGCGACGTTGCCGGACTTCACCGAGCCGCCGTACTGGATCCGGACCCCGTCCGCCAGCTCCCGCGAGTACAGCTCGGCGAGCCGGCCGCGGATCGCACCGCAGACCTCCTGGGCGTCCTCCGGGGTGGCGACCTCGCCGGTGCCGATCGCCCAGACCGGTTCGTAGGCGATCACGATCATCTCCGCCTGCTCGGCGGGGACGTCCTTCAGCGCGCCGTCGACCTGCGCGAGGGTGTGCGGGACCTGGTTGCCCGCCTTGCGGACGTCCAGCCCCTCGCCCACGCAGAGGATCGGGGTGATGCCGTGCTTGAAGGCCGCCTTGACCTTGGCGTTGACGATCTCCTCGTCCTCACCGTGGTACTGGCGGCGCTCGGAGTGGCCGATGGCCACGTAGCGGCACTTCAGCTTGGCGAGCATCGGTCCGGAGACCTCTCCGGTGAAGGCGCCGGAGTCGTGCGCGGAGATGTCCTGGGCACCGTAGGCGATCTTGAGCTTGTCACCGTCCACCAGGGTCTGCACCGAACGCAGGTCGGTGAAGGGAGGGAGGACGGCGACCTCGACGGCCTCGTAGTCCTTGTCGGTGAGGGCGAAGGCGAGCTTCTGGACATGGGCGATGGCCTCGAGGTGGTTGAGGTTCATCTTCCAGTTGCCCGCCATCAACGGCGTACGGCCCTTGGGGGTCTCGGTCATCGGTCAGTCCTCCAGTGCTGCCAGGCCGGGGAGCGTCTTGCCTTCGAGGTACTCGAGGCTCGCGCCGCCGCCGGTTGAAATGTGGCCGAATGCGTTCTCGTCGAATCCGAGCGTCCGTACCGCTGCGGCGGAGTCGCCGCCGCCGACGACCGTGAAGGCGCCCTTCCCCTCCTCGGGGGAGGCCGCGTCGATGAGCGCCTGGGCGACCGCGGCCGTGCCACCGGCGAAGTCGGGGTGCTCGAAGACCCCCATCGGCCCGTTCCAGAAGACGGTGGCCGCGTCGGCGAGCTTGCCCGCGAAGAGCTTCCGGCTCTCCGGGCCGATGTCGAGTCCCATCAGGTCGGCGGGGAAGGCGTCCACCGAGGTCGTCACCGCGGTCACCGGCGCCTTGGCCCTGAGGTCCGGGAAGGCGCCGGCGGCCAGCACGTCCACCGGCAGCACGAACTCCACGCCCCGCTCGGTGGCCCTCCGCAGGTAGTCCTGGACGGTCGGGACCTGGTCTTCCTGGAGCAGCGAGGCCCCGACCTCGTGGCCCTGCGCCTTGAGGAAGGTGTAGGCCATACCGCCCCCGATGAGGATGCGGTCCGCCTTCTCCAGCAGGTGGTCGATCACCCCGAGTTTGTCGGAGACCTTGGCGCCGCCGAGTACCACGGCGTAGGGACGCCGGACGTCCTCGGTGAGCCGCTTGAGGACGGCGACCTCGGTGGCGATCAGCCCGCCCGCGGCATGCGGCAGCCGGGCCGGCAGGTCGTAGACGGAGGCGTGCTTGCGGTGCACGGCGCCGAACCCGTCTCCGACGTAAAGTTCGGCGAGCTCGGCCAGTCGGTCGGCGAACGCGCCCCGCTCGGCGTCGTCCTTGCTGGTCTCTCCCGGGTTGAAGCGGAGGTTCTCCACGACGGCGACCTCGCCGTCGCCGAGCCCACGGACCGTCGAGCGGGCCGAGTCGCCCACCGTGTCGTCGGCGAACGCCACGTCGGCGCCGAGGAGTTCACCCAGGCGGCGGGCGGCGGGGGCCAGCGAGAAGCGTGGGTCGGGTTCGCCCTTCGGCCTGCCCAGGTGGGAGGCGACGATGACCCGGGCGCCGGCCGCGGCGAGTTTGCTGATCGTCGGAAGGACGGCGCGGATCCGGCCGTCGTCGGTGATGGTGCCGCCGTCGAGCGGCACGTTCAGGTCGGCGCGGACGAAGACCCGCCGGCCCGAGACCTGGAGGTCGTCGATCGTCTTCATGAGGGTGGACTCCTTCGTGGCGTCTGCGCGCGGGGCGGAGCGGCCACCGCTCGGTCAGGTGGCCGGCCGGAACCCCGTCGGGCGGTATCCGGCTGCTGGAACGACGGACAGGGCCCGTGCGGCGCGGCGGTGCGCTGCCCGAGCCCTGTCGTTCACATCGCGTTCTCCGCCGCGGTCAGAGCCGGCCGCCGACGAAGGTGGTCAGATCCACCAGGCGGTTGGAGTAGCCCCACTCGTTGTCGTACCAGCCGACGATCTTGACCTGCTTGCCCTGGGCCATCGTCAGCTGGGAGTCGAAGGTGCAGGAGGCGGGCCAGTTGACGATGTCCGAGGAGACGATCGGGTCCTCGGTGTACTCCAGGATGCCCTTGAGCTGGCCTCCGGCGGCCTGCTGGAAAGCGGAGTTGACTTCGTCTCGGGTGACCTCGCGGTCCAGCTCCAGGACGAGGTCGGTGACGGAGCCGGTCGGAACCGGCACCCGCATGGCGATGCCGTCCAGCTTCCCCTTGAGCTGCGGGAGCACCAGCGCGGTGGCCTTGGCGGCCCCGGTGGAGGTCGGGATGATGTTCTCCGCGGCGGCGCGGGCGCGGCGGAGGTCCTTGTGCGGGAAGTCCAGGATGCGCTGGTCGTTGGTGTAGGCGTGGACCGTCGTCATCATGCCGCGGACGATGCCGAAGGACTCGTCCATGACCTTGGCCATCGGCGCCACGCAGTTGGTGGTGCAGGAGGCGTTGGAGACGACGTGGTGCTGCGCCGGGTCGTACTTGTCCTGGTTGACGCCCATCACGATCGTGAGGTCCTCCTCCTTCGCGGGCGCGGAGATCAGGACCTTCTTGGCGCCGGCGGCGAGGTGCTTGGCGGCGTCGGGGCGCTTGGTGAAGATGCCGGTCGACTCGATCACGATGTCGGCGCCGAGCTCTCCCCAGGGAAGTTCGGCCGGGTCACGCTCAGCCATCGTCCGGAAGGTCTGGTTGCCCACCGTGATGGTGTCCTCGGTGTGGCTGACCTCCTGCTTCAACCGACCCAGAATCGAGTCGTACTTGAGCAGGTGGACCAGGGTGGCGTTGTCGGTCAGGTCGTTGACACCGACGATCTCGATGTCCGCGCCCTGCTCAAGGAGCGCGCGGAAGTAGTTGCGACCGATACGGCCGAATCCATTGATGCCTACGCGGATCGTCACGAAACCGATCTCCTCGTTGGTGCGCCGGTGCGACACCGGCGTGCTGTATGGGATGTCCCCGACCACGTCCGACCCTACCTCTAAGAGGGGACGTACGCGGCATTGGCGGTAACGCTCACCCCAACGTGGAGAGCCGGTTTCCCGGGCCGCGTTCAGCTCACCATTTCGCCGGGCAGATCCTCGGACATCTCTTCGGTCAAGTTCGATTCCGTGGTCGGAATGCCGAGGTCCTGGGCGCGCTTGTCGGCCATCGCCAACAGCCGCCGGATCCGGCCGGCCACGGCGTCCTTGGTCAGCGGCGGATCGGCGAGCGCCCCCAACTCCTCGAGTGAGGCCTGCTTGTGCTCCATGCGCAGTCGGCCCGCCGCGGCGAGGTGGTCCGGCACCTCGTCGCCGAGGATCTCCAGGGCCCGCTGGACCCGGGCGCCGGCGGCCACCGCGGCCCGTGCCGAACGGCGGAGGTTGGCGTCGTCGAAGTTGGCCAGCCGGTTGGCCGTGGCGCGCACCTCGCGGCGCATCCGCCGCTCCTCCCAGGCAAGCACGGACTCGTGGGCGCCGAGCCGGGTCAGCAGGGCGCCGATGCCGTCGCCGTCCCGGACCACCACCCGGTCCACGCCGCGCACCTCGCGCGCCTTGGCCGGGATGCCCAGCCGCCGGGCCGCACCGACCAGCGCCAGCGCCGCCTCGGGCCCCGGGCAGGTGACCTCCAGGGAGGAGGACCGGCCGGGCTCGGTCAGCGAGCCGTGGGCCAGGAACGCCCCGCGCCAAGCCGCCTCGGCGTCGCAGGTGGCGCCGGAGACCACTTGCGGGGGCAGCCCCCGGATCGGGCGGCCGCGCCCGTCCACCAGGCCGGTCTGCCGAGCGAGTTGGTCGCCTCCGGCCACCACGCGTACCACGTAGCGGCTCCCCCTGCGCAGTCCACCGGGGGCCATCACCACCAGGTCGGAAGCGTGCCCGAAGATCTCCAGGACGTCCTTGCGCAGTCGCCGGGCCGCGATCCCGGTGTCGAGTTCCGCCTCGATCACGATGCGACCGCTGACCAGGTGCAGTCCGCCGGCGAACCGCAGGATCGACGAGACCTCCGACTTCCGGCAGCAGGTCCTGGTGACGGGGAGTCGGGAGATCTCGTCCTTCACCGCAGCCGTCATCGCCATGGGCCGATCCTTCCATACATGCGAAAAATACGGTCGTACGCGGCTGCCAACCGCTCCGGGTCGTGTCGGGCGGTGCCTCCCCGGCCGTCCGCCTCGGAGGTGTCCCCCGCGGCGGCGACCCGGGCCAGTTGCAGCGTGCCGCCCAACTGCTCGGCGGCCTCGGCCAGGCTTTCCCGGTCGGGCACGGCGTCCTCGTCGGCGAGGACCGCGTCAAAGGCGAGTTTAGGGGCGTGTCGGGCCAAAACCTCCAAATGACGCTGCGGTGAAAAGCCCTCGGTTTCTCCGGGCTGCGGTGCCAGATTGAGCGAGAGCACCCGCCGGGCCTTGGTCTCCATGAGCGCGTCGAGCAGCTCGGGCACGAGCAGATGGGGGATCACCGAGGAGAACCACGACCCCGGGCCGAGTACCACCCAGTCGGCGTCGAGCACCGCCTCCACGGCCTCCGGAACGGCCGGCGGGTCGTTCGGCACCAGGTGCACCGACTGCACCTCACCCGGTGTCAGGGCGACCGTCGCCTGACCGCGGACGGTGCTGATCTCCTCGGGCAGCGCGGGGTCGTGGCCGCGCACCAGCGCCTGGAGTTCCAGCGGTACTGCGGACATCGGCAGGACCCTGCCGTGCGCCCCGAGCAGCCTCGCCACCCACTCCAGCGCCCTGACGTGGTCACCGAGCTGTTCCCAGAGGGCCACGATGAGCAGGTTGCCCACCGCGTGGTCGTGCAGGTCCCCGCCGCTGGCGAAGCGGTGCTGGACGACCCGCGCCCAGGTCTGCCCCCACTCGTCGTCCCCGCAGAGCGCGGCGAGCGCCTTGCGCAGGTCGCCGGGCGGCAGCACCCCGAGCTCGTCCCGGAGCCGGCCGCTGGAGCCGCCGTCGTCAGCCACGGTCACCACCGCGGTCAGTTCTCCGGTGATCCGGCGCAGCGCCGCGAGCGAGGCGGACAGCCCCATACCGCCGCCGAGCGCGACCACCTTGGGCGCCGTGCCCCGCCTGCGGGTGCGGCTGGGCCGGGACTCGCCGCCGCCGGCGGTCCGCTCGGGCACCAGTCGCCGCACCCGTCCCAGCCGAGACGGTTTGCCCCTCGTCACTCCCGCCCCATGTCCCGGTGGACGACGACGGTCTCCACCCCTTCGGAGGCGAGCCTGGCGGCGAGCTTCTCGGACATCGCGACGCTGCGGTGCTTGCCGCCGGTGCAGCCGACGGCGATGGTCACGTAGCGCTTGCCCTCCCGGCGGTAGCCGCTGGCGATGAGGCGGAGGAGCTCGGTGTAGCGGTCGAGGAACTCCTTGGCCCCGGGCTGGTTGAAGACGTAGCCCGACACCTCCTCGTTGAGTCCGGTGAACGGGCGCAGCTCCGGCACCCAGTGGGGGTTCGGCAGGAAGCGGCAGTCGGCGACCAGGTCGGCGTCGACCGGTAGGCCGTACTTGTACCCGAAGGACATCACGGTAGCCCGGAGCTCCGGCTCCTCCTCACCGGCGAACTGGGCGTCCATCTTGGCGCGCAGTTCGTGGACGTTGAGACCGGAGGTGTCGATCACCAGGTCGGCGTCGCCACGCAGCTCCCGCAGCAGGCTCCGCTCGGCGTCGATGCCGTCGACGATCCGCCCGGAGCCCTGCAGCGGGTGCGGCCGGCGGACGGACTCGAAGCGGCGGACGAGCACCTCGTCGGAGGCCTCCAGGAAGATCACCCGGCGCTTGACCTGCTTGGCGTCCAGATCCGCCAGCGCCTCGCGGAGGTTGTCGAAGAACCGCCGGCCGCGGACGTCGACCACCACCGCGATCCGGGCCACGTTCCCCTGCGAACGGGCGCCCAGGTCCACCATGGTGGGGATCAGGGCGGGGGGCAGGTTGTCGACGACGAACCAGCCGAGGTCCTCCAGACACTTGGCGGCGGTGCTGCGGCCGGCGCCGGACATTCCGGAGATGATCACCAGCTCCGGGATCGGGGCCTGCTCGGTCCCGCCTTCGGCCGCCGTACCTCTGTTCACCGGCGCTCCTCCTCTGTCGCCGCCCTGGGGCCCGCGGCCCGTGGCGGTGCCGCGGTCTGTGTCGCTGCCGTTCTCGCTCATCGCGCCTGTCCTCGTTCCGCCGCAGCCGTGCCGGGCTCGGCCTCGTCTTCGATGATCTCCCCGGTGGCGGTGTTCACCGCGGGAGCGGCCGGGGCCGCCTGGGCGAGCGCGGCGACGACGGTCTCGGCGGTCTTGCGGCCGACTCCGGGCACCTCGCAGACCTGGTCGACGGTGGCGGTCCGCAGCCGCTTGACCGAACCGAAGTGCTTGAGGAGCGCCTTGCGCCGGGTCTCGCCGAGGCCCGGAATGGTGTCCAGCGGGCCGGCCCGCAGCGTCCTACCGCGCTTGCTGCGCTGGTAGGCGATGGCGAAACGATGCGCCTCGTCGCGGACCCGCTGGAGGAAGTAGAGCCCTTCGCTGCTGCGGGGCAGCACCACCGGCTCGTCGTCGTCCGGCAGCCAGACCTCCTCAAGGCGCTTGGCCAACCCGCACACGGCGACGTCGTCGATGCCGAGTTCGTCGAGGGCGCGCCGGGCGGCGGTGACCTGTGGGCGGCCGCCGTCCACCACGACCAGTTGCGGCGGATAGGCGAAGCGCCGGGCCCGGCCGGTCTGCGGGTCGATCGGCCCGCTCTGCACCTCGTCGGCGTCGGCCCCGCCGGGGACCGGGACCGCCTCCGGATCCGCCACCGGACCGCCGTCCCGCTCTTCCTCCCACTCCCCCGTCTTCTGCTTCTCCAGCAGGTAGCGGCGGAAGCGGCGGCTGATCACCTCGTGCATCGAGCGGACGTCGTCCTGCCCCGCGCCATGCCAGACCTGCTCCTCCCCCACCCGTCCCTTGATCTGGAAGCGGCGGTACTCGCTCTTCCGGGCCAGGCCGTCCTCGAAGACGACCATGGAGGCGACGATGTCCTGGCCCTGGAGGTGGGAGATGTCGAAGCACTCGACGCGCAGCGGGGCCGAGTCGAGTCCGAGCGCCTCGGCGATCTCCTCCAGCGCGCGGGAGCGGGTGGTGAGGTCCGAGGCCCGCTTGCTCTTGTGCATCACCAGGGCCTGCTCGGCGTTCCGCTGCACCGTCACCATGAGGTCGCGCTTGTCCCCGCGCTGCGGGGTCCGCAGGTCGACCCGGGAGCCGCGGCGCTCGGCGAGCCAGGCGGCGGCCGGCCCGGCGGGCTCGGGGACGGCAGGTACGAGCACCTCCCGGGGGACGCCCTCACCCGACTCGTCGGCGTAGAGGTGCTGCAGCGCGTGCTCGACGAGATCGGCGGTGTCCACCGCCTCCACCTTGTCGGTCACCCAGCCGCGCTGACCGCGCACCCGGCCGCCGCGTACGTGGAAGATCTGCACCGCCGCCTCGAGCTCGTCCTCGGCGACGGCGATGAAGTCCGCGTCGGTGGCGTCGGCGAGCACCACGGCGTTCTTCTCCATGGCCCGCCGCAGCGCCTCCAGGTCGTCCCGGAGCCGGGCGGCCCGCTCGTACTCCATCAGCTCGGCGGCCTCGCGCATCTCCCGCTCGAGCCGGCGCAGGTAGGCGCCGGTGCGGCCGGCCATGAAGTCGCAGAACTCCTCGGCGAGGTGGCGGTGCTCCTCCGCCGTCACCCGACCGACGCAGGGTGCCGAGCACTTTCCGATGTAGCCGAGCAGACAGGGCCGGCCGATCTGGGCGGAGCGCTTGAAGACTCCGGCGGAGCAGGTGCGGACGGGGAAGACCCGGAGCATGAGGTCCACCGTCTCCCGGATGGCCCAGGCATGCGAGTACGGTCCGAAGTAGCGAACCCCCTTCCGCTTCGATCCACGCAGTACCTGGACCCGGGGGAACTCCTCGTTCAGGGTGACCGCGAGCGAGGGGTAGCTCTTGTCATCGCGGTACTTGATGTTGAAACGCGGGTTGTACTCCTTGATCCAGGAGTACTCGAGCTGGAGCGCCTCCACCTCCGTGGAGACCACCGTCCACTCCACCGAAGCCGCGGTGGTGACCATCGTCCGGGTGCGGGGGTGCAGGCCGGCGAGGTCCTGGAAGTAGGAGGAGAGCCGCTGTCGGAGGCTCTTGGCCTTCCCGACGTAGATCACCCGACGGTGCTCGTCACGGAACCTGTAGACCCCCGGCGAGTCGGGGATCTGTCCCGGCTTGGGTCGGTAGCTACTGGGGTCTGCCATGTTTCCCACCCTACTGGCGACCACCGACGGTCACGATCGCTTCCCCTGTCCGGGCGCTCGGTCCACGCCGGGGCCGGGCCCACCAGCACGGTGGACCGGTCTCAGCCCGCGACCAGCTTCCCGGAGTCGACCCTGACGGGCACCCGCGGCAGCTCCTCCACGGCGGGACCGGCGAGGACCTTCCCGGTGTCGACGGCGAAGCGGCTGCCGTGGCAGCCGCAGACCGCCTCGGCGACCTTGACCGCGCTCAGCACACACCCCCGGTGGGTGCAGAGGGCGCTGAACGCCCGATACTCGTCGGCTGCCGGCCGGCTGACCAGGATCCGGGCTTCCGCGTACAGCTTGGCCCCGCCGACCGGCACGTCCTCTGCCTCACCCAGCTCCACCGGGGCGGTGGGCGAGGCGGCGCGGCGGCCACCGCCGGCGCCGTCGGACCCCGTCTCCGGTGCGCAACCGCTGATCGCGGCCCCGGTCAGGCCGGCGACACCGGCCAGCGCCGCGGAGCAGAGCACGGTCCGGCGGGGGGCGGGGCGGTCGGGCATGGTGGCTCCACTGCGTTCGGCGGGGTCTCGTATCAGACCATATCGGCTGAGAGCGCAGCCGGCCGAAGCCCCTCGGGAGCGCGCGGTCCTGGGCGGCGGCCGGCACCGGGGGGCCGGTTGGACGCCCCCGCCGTGGGCACGGAAGGATCGGAGCCGTGATCGTGATAGCTGGAGAAGCCCTGATCGACCTGGTCCCCGCGGCAGCGAGCGCCGAGTCCGCTCCCGGGGTGCCCGGGACCGACGCGCTGTCCCCGCGGCGCGGCGGCGGCCCCTACAACACCGCGGTGGCGCTGGGCCGGCTGGGATCGCCCACCGCCTTCTGCTCCCGGGTGTCGACCGACCGGTTCGGTCAGGGGCTGATGAGCGGACTCCGGGACGCCGGAGTCGACGTCTCACTGGTGCAGCGGGGGCCGGAGCACACCACCCTGGCGGTCGCGGAGATCGGGGAGGACGGCTCGGCGGGCTACAACTTCTATGTGGAGGGGACCGCCGACCGCCTCTTCGAGCTCCCCGAGCGGCTGCCCGAGGCGGCGACCGCGCTCTGCGTGGGCACCTGCTCGATGGTGCTGGAGCCGGGCGCGAGCGCCTACGAGGCGCTGCTGCGGCGGGAGGCGGCGCGCGGGCTCTTCACCATGCTCGACCCCAATATCCGTCCCGGCCTGATCGGGGACCCGGAGGCGTACCGCGAGCGTTTCCGCTCCTGGCTGCCGCACACCGCGCTGGTCAAGCTGTCGGTCGAGGACGCGGAGTGGCTCGGTGGCCGGCCGCAGGAGTGGTTGGAGCAGGGTCCCTCGGCCGTCGTGCTGACCCGGGGCGGCTCGGGCCTCTCGGCATGGACCCGGGAGGGCGAGATCTCCGTGCCGGGGGAGCCGGTCGAGGTGGTGGACACCATCGGCGCCGGGGACACCGTGAACGCGGCGCTGCTGCACCGGCTGGCGACGGTCGGAGCACTGTCCCGCCCCGCGGCCGCGGGGCTCGACGCGGCCGGTTGGCGCGATGTGCTGGCCTTCGCGGCCCGCGCCGCGGCCGTCACCTGTTCCCGTGCGGGAGCCGAACCGCCCTACGCGGCGGAGTTGGCCGACTGACGGCCGCCGGACGGTGCTCCCCGAGAGGGCCCGTTCCAGGAGCGGGGCGGGAACGGACGGAGGAGGCCCGGGACGGCCGGGCCTCCTCCACAGGCCTTGATCACCTGAGCACAGGATGACAGGACCGGCAGCCCAGCGCCCGGGCTGCCGGCCGGGACGGGCTAACGCCGCCGCCTCGTCTTTCTGGCACCGCCGTCCGCGCCGCGGGAGAACGCCGCGTCGCTGACCCGGTTCCCCAGCACGTCTCGGAGGAACTTCCCGGTGTGGCTCGCCGGTTCCGCCGCCACCTGCTCGGGGGTGCCCTCGGCGACGACGAGGCCACCGCCGTGGCCACCCTCCGGCCCCATGTCCACGATCCAGTCCGCGGTCTTGAGCACATCGAGGTTGTGCTCGATGACGATCACGGTGTTCCCCTTGTCCACCAGCCCGGACAACACCTTGATCAGCTTGCTGATGTCCTGGAAGTGCAGCCCGGTGGTCGGCTCGTCCAGCACGTAGACCGTGCTGCCGGTCGAGCGCTTCTGCAACTCGCTCGCGAGCTTGACCCGCTGGGCCTCGCCCCCCGAGAGGGTCGGCGCCGGCTGGCCCAGGCGGACGTAACCGAGCCCCACCTCGTTGAGGGTGCGCAGGTGCCGGGCGATCTTGGGGACCGCCTCGAAGAAGTCGAGGGCCTCCTCTATCGGCATGTCCAGCACTTCCGCGATGGACTTGCCCTTGTAGTGCACCTCCAGGGTCTCGCGGTTGTACCGCGCACCGTGGCAGACCTCGCACGGTACGTACACGTCCGGCAGGAAGTTCATCTCGATCTTGATCGTGCCGTCGCCGGAGCAGTTCTCGCACCGGCCGCCCTTGACGTTGAAGGAGAAGCGGCCCGGCAGGTAGCCGCGGACCTTCGCCTCCGTCGTCTCCGCGAAGAGCTTGCGGACGTGGTCGAACACACCGGTGTAGGTCGCCGGATTGGAGCGCGGGGTACGACCGATCGGCGACTGGTCGACGTGGACGACCTTGTCCACCAGTTCGTCGCCGTCCACCCGGGTGTGCCGGCCCGGGACGGCCTTGGCTCCGTTGAGCTCGCGCGCCAGGTGGGTGTACAGGATGTCGTTCACCAGCGTCGACTTACCGGAACCCGAGACCCCGGTGACCGCGGTGAGCACCCCCAGCGGGAAGGAGACGTCGATGTCCCGGAGGTTGTGCTCCCGGGCGCCGCGGACCGTCAGGCGCCGTTCGGTGTCGACCGGCCGCCGGTCCTTCGGAAGCTCGATCGCCTCCGTTCCGGAGAGGTACCGCCCGGTGATCGACTCCTCGTTGGCCAGGAGTTCCTTCAGCGTCCCGCTGTGCACCACCTGGCCGCCGTGCTCGCCGGCGCCGGGACCGATGTCCACGACCCAGTCCGAGGCCTTGATGGTGTCCTCGTCGTGCTCGACGACGATCAGCGTGTTGCCCAGGTCCCGCAGGCGCACCAGGGTTTCGATCAGCCGGTGGTTGTCGCGCTGGTGGAGGCCGATCGACGGCTCGTCCAGCACGTACAGGACCCCTACCAGGCCCGAGCCGATCTGGGTGGCGAGCCGGATCCGCTGCGCCTCACCGCCGGAGAGGGTGGCGGCCGCGCGGTTCAGCGAGAGGTAGTCGAGGCCGACGTCGACGAGGAACCTCAGCCGCTCGTTGACCTCCTTGAGCACCCGCTCAGCGATCCGCCGCTCCCGCGCCTCCAGCTCCAGGCCGCTCAGGAAGTCCGCGCAGTCGTTGATCGACATCCCGGAGATGTCGGCGATGGACCTCCCGTGGACGGTGACGGCCAGCACGATCGGCTTGAGGCGGGTCCCCTCACAGGTCGGGCAGGGCACTTCGCGCATATAGCCCTCGAAGCGCTCCCGGCCGGTGTCCGTCTCCGCCTCGGCGTACCGCCGCTTGACGAAGGGGATCGCCCCCTCGAAGGAGGTGGTGTAGGCGCGCTGGCGTCCGTAGCGGTTGCGGTAGCGGACCTCGATCCGCGTCCGGTGCCCGTTCAGCAGCGCCTTCTTGGCCCGCCGAGGCAGGCCGGCCCAGGGGATGTCGGTGCGGAAGCCGAGCTCCTCGGCGAGGGCGCCCACCAGCCGGTTGAAGTACTCCTTGGTGTGCCCGTGCGACCAGGGGTGGATGGCGCCCTCGTCCAGCGAGCGTTCCTCGTCGGGCACGACCAGCTCCGGGTCGACCTCCATCCGGGTGCCGATGCCGGTGCAGTCGGGGCAGGCTCCGAAGGGTGAGTTGAAGGAGAAGGAGCGGGGCTCCAACTCCTCGAAGGAGAGGTCGTCGTACGGGCAGTAGAGGTGCTCGGAGAACATCCGCTCCCGTTGCGGATCGTCCGGCTCCAGATCCACGAAGTCCAGGATCACCATGCCGCCGGAGAGGGCGAGGGCGGTCTCCACCGAGTCGGTCAGCCGCCGCTTGGCGCCCTCCTTGACCGTGAGGCGGTCGATGACCACCTCGATGGTGTGCTTCTCCTGCTTCTTGAGCTCGGGCGGCTCGCTCAGCCGTACCGTCTGCCCGTCCACCCTGGCCCGGCTGTAGCCCTTGGTCTGGAGGTCGGAGAAGAGGTCGACGAACTCGCCCTTCCGCTCCCGCACCAGCGGCGAGAGCACCTGGAAGCGGCTCCCCTCCTCGAGGTCCAGTACCCGGTCGACGATCGCCTGCGGCGACTGGCGGGAGATCGGGCGGCCGCACTCGGGGCAGTGCGGCTTGCCGATGCGGGCGAACAGCAGCCGCAGGTAGTCGTAGACCTCGGTGATCGTGCCGACCGTCGAGCGCGGGTTGCGGGAGGTCGACTTCTGGTCGATCGAGACCGCCGGCGAGAGCCCCTCGATGAAGTCCACGTCCGGCTTGTCCATCTGGCCGAGGAACTGCCGAGCGTAGGAGGAGAGGGACTCGACGTAGCGACGCTGCCCCTCGGCGAAGATCGTGTCGAAGGCGAGGGAGGACTTGCCCGAACCCGACAGCCCGGTGAAGACGATCAGGGAGTCGCGGGGCAGGTCGAGCGAGACGTTCTTGAGGTTGTGCTCACGAGCGCCGCGGATGAGGAGACGGTCGGCCACGCCGGTCGGCACCTTTCTTGAGGAGGAGGAAGCCAGGGCGGAGCCCCGGAATCCAGGGTAGGGGGCGCCACAGCGAGCTCTTGGGGAAGCAACCCTGAGCTTATAGCACGCACATTCGATTCTGCGGGCTCTCGGGTTTCTTTCACCCGGACGAGTATCAACGCTCCGCGGCCCCCGCTTCATCCCGCTGACCGGATCCCTTCGGTCAGGATCGACCGCGGCGGTTCCTGTCCGATTCAGCCCGATACCGACCGTCACGAGGTCGGCGGCCACGACGACCCGGCAACCACCGAACGGCGTACCGCACGCAGCGAACCCGAGACCCGCGGCCACCGGATCGGGGCGGGCGCGGCACTCGCGACCCCGTGCACCGGGAAGCGGGCGGCAGCACACCGGGTGCCGGACCGCCGGCGGAGCGCGGGCCCCGGCTGTCCTGTGCGCCCGCCGGTGGGGATGCGACAACCCTTAGTGTGGCCCCCATGACGTACAGCGGAAGGGTCACGGTCGGCGGACCCGCGGATGTGCACGAACTCACTGACCTGATGATCTCCAAGGTCGCCGTCGGCCCGATGGAGAACAACGCCTATCTACTGCGCTGCCGGGCCACCGGCGAGCAGCTGCTCATCGACGCGGCCAACGAACCGCGCACCCTGCTGAACCTCGTCGGCGAGGACGGCCTCGTCTCCGTGGTCACCACCCACCGGCACGGCGACCACTGGCAGGCCCTCGGGGAGGTCGTCGAGGCGACCGGCGCCCGCACCCTCGCCGGACGGTACGACGCCGAGGGCATCCCGGTCGCCACGGAGGTGCTGGTCGAGGACGGGGACACCATCCGGGTCGGCCGCGTCGAACTCACCGCCCGCCACCTGGTCGGTCACACCCCCGGCAGCATCGCCCTGGTCTACGACGACCCGCACGGACATCCCCACCTCTTCACGGGCGACTGCCTCTTCCCCGGCGGCCCCGGCCGGACGACCAGCACCGAGGAGTTCACCAGCCTCATGGACGGCCTGGAGGAGAAGATCTTCCCGCTGCCCGACGAGACCTGGGTCTACCCGGGGCACGGCAACGACACCACACTCGGCGACGAGCGACCGCACCTGCCGGAGTGGCGCGCCCGCGGCTGGTGAGCCGGAGCGGTGGCCGGCGGGGACAGTTCCCGCCGGCCCCGGTCGAACGGGACACCGCTCAGTCCGCGTCCCGCCTCCCGCCGGTGACCGCCTCCCGCTCCGCCTGCTTCCGGGAGGCCCTGAGACTGGAAGCCGTGGTGACGAGGAGGACACCGCAGATCACCGCGAGCGAGACCGGGGTGCTGATCTCGGGAACGGCCGCCCCGGACTCGTGAAGCGCGTGGAGCACCAGCTTCACCCCGATGAACCCGAGGATGGCCGAGAGGCCGTACGAGAGGTGCACCAGCCTCTCCAGCAGTCCGCCGATCAGGAAGTACAGCTGACGCAGCCCCATCAGGGCGAAGGCGTTCGCGGTGAAGACGATGTACGGGTCCTCCGTCAGCCCGAAGATGGCGGGGATGGAGTCCAGCGCGAAGAGGACGTCCGTGGTGCCGATGGCGACCATCACCACGAGCATCGGGGTGAGCAACCGCTGCCCGTCCCGGACCACGAACAGCCTGGTGCCGTGGTAGTCGTCGGTGGAGGGGAAGCGGCGGCGCACCAGCGCGAGGAAGCGGTTCTCCCGGAACTCCTGCTCTCCCTGGCCCGAGTCGCCCGCCCCGGCCTCCCGGAGAAGCTTCCACGCCGTCCAGATGAGGAACGCGCCGAAGAGGTAGAAGACCCAGGAGAAGTGCGCGATGATCGCGGCCCCGCCGGCGATGAAGACCGCGCGCAGCACCAGGGCGATGAGCACCCCCACCATCAGCACCCGCTGCTGGTAGCTGCTCGGCACCGCGAACTTCGCCATGATCAACACGAACACGAACAGGTTGTCGACGCTGAGCGACTTCTCGGTGATGTATCCGGCGGTGAACTCGCCTGCCGGTCGGCCACCGCCGAAGAGCAGCAGGGCGAGCGCGAACACCGCGGCCAGCAGCACCCAGACCGTGGTCCAGGCAGCGGCTTCCTTGATGGTGACCTGGTGCGGCTTCCGGCCGCCGACGAAGAAGTCAACGGCGATCAGGAGACAGAGACCGACGACGGTCAGCGTCCAGACGGTCAGGGAGACGTCCACTGCGTTCCTCCGGGCAGAGTCCTACGGCTCGGAGCTCCCCGGGACGGGCGGCCGGCCGCCGCGTCGCGCGGGTGCGACGTGTACCGGCCGAGCGCGGTGAGGAGCCCTTATAGCTCTGGTGCTGCCGGAGGTCTCTTCCGCCCGCTGAATTCCGGGCCGACGGCCCGGGCTCGCGGCGGCCCGGGACCGGGCCGTCGCTCACCGTACTGACGGGCGCATCGCGTAAGGAGTACTCCCCTCCGCTGCGGCGAGAGTAGCAGGAAGCCCAAGGAAGCGTAAAATATTCACCAAAAGCCCAGGCGGCGCGGGGTTGTGGGACGGGGCGAGCAGTTCCAGGACGGCGAGGACGGCCGAGGCCCCGCGGAGAGGCTCCGGCCCCCACGGCGTGCGGCGGGTGGGTCCCCGCCGAGCCGGAAGCCCCGCGGCAGGGCCCCGGGCTTCCGGTCGACGCGGTGCGGGGCACTCACCATCGGCGGCCGGGGGACGAACCACCGCCAGGACCGCGACGGCCGCCCCCTTCCGCCACCGGCACCGCCTACAGGTGCGGCAGTATCGCCGGCATCAGGTCCTGGAAGGTCCGCCCGTTGGCGGGCTCCCCGATGGCCGTCATCTGCCAGCCGCCGCCCACCCGGTGCACCTTCGCCATGATCTGCGCGGTGTACTGACCACCACCGGTGAGCGTGTAGCGGGCGGTCTCCTGGCCGGTGGTCTCGTCGACGAGACGGCAGAACGCGTTCTCGACCTCGGCGAAGGTCTGGCCGGTGAAGGAGTTCACCGTGAAGACGATCTGGTCGACGTGGGCCGGCACCCGCCGGAGGTCGACCGAGATCGACTCGTCGTCGGCGCCCTGGCCGGCTCCCCCGGAGAGGTTGTCGCCCGAGTGCTGTACCGAGCCGTCGTCACTGGTGAGGTGCCGGAAGAACACCACGTCCACCGGCCGCTCGCCGTCGAACAGCACGGCCGACGCGTCGAGGTCGATCTCCCGTGCCCGGAAGGCGAAGAACCCGCGCCGGGGAGCCGCCTTCCAGCCGAGCCCCATCCGCACCGCGGTGAGGGTCCCACCGCCGGACTTCTCCAGGCTGATGCCCTGCCCCTTCGCCAAGCTGACACTCACCGCTGTCCCCTCTCAACTTCACTGAACAGCAGCCGATTTTCTGGATATCGACTGGTCTGTACGGTCGCGGTGAAAGACTAGGCAGGACAGCGCCCGGGAGGACACCCCCGGTGTTGTTTGTGTCGCAGCTGCTACAGAGCGCCTCCGGGTCAGGAGAGCCCCGCCTCCCTCATCTGCCGTAGCTCCTTCTTGAGTTCGCCGACCTCGTCCCGGAGCCGTGCCGCGACCTCGAACCGCAGGTCGGCGGCGGCGGCCCGCATCCGTCCGGTCATCTCCTCGATCAGCCCGGCGAGCTCGGCGGCCGGCCGGTCCGTCAGCGCCCTCCCGCCGTCGCCGGACGGCGTCCTGCCACCGGGGTCGGGGACCCCCGCCTTGATCTCCTGCGGTGCGTCCGCGCCCTCCCCGGCGGTGCGCTCCCCGCCCTTCCGGTAGCCGGTGCCCAGCAGCTCGCGGGTGTCGACCTCCTCCCGGGCGATCGCGGCCACGATGTCGTTGATCTTCTTCCGCAGCGGCTGCGGATCGACACCGTGCAGGGTGTTGTAGGCGATCTGCTTCTCCCGGCGCCGGTTGGTCTCGTCGATCGCCTTCTCCATCGCCGGCGTGATCCTGTCGGCGTACATGTGAACCTGCCCGGAGACGTTGCGGGCGGCCCGGCCGATGGTCTGGATGAGGGAGGTTCCGGAGCGGAGGAAGCCTTCCTTGTCGGCGTCGAGGATCGCGACCAGCGAGACCTCCGGCAGGTCGAGGCCCTCCCGCAGCAGGTTGATGCCGACCAGCACGTGGTACTCACCGGAGCGGAGCTCCCGGAGCAGCTCGACCCTACGCAGGGTGTCGACGTCGCTGTGCAGGTAGCGGACCTGGATGCCGAGCTCCAGGAAGTAGTCGGTCAGATCCTCGGCCATCTTCTTGGTGAGGGTGGTGACCAGGACCCGCTCGTCCCTCTCGGTGCGGAGCCGGATCTCGTGCACCAGGTCGTCGATCTGCCCCTCGGTGGACTTCACCACCACCTGCGGGTCCACGAGTCCGGTCGGCCGGATGATCTGCTCGACCTGTCCGTCGGCCCGGGAGAGCTCGTAGTCTCCGGGGGTTGCCGAGAGGTAGACGGTCTGACCGATGCGCTCCGTGAACTCCTCCCACTTGAGCGGGCGGTTGTCCATGGCGGAGGGCAGTCGGAAGCCGTGTTCGATGAGGGTCCGCTTCCGGGAGGCGTCGCCCTCGTACATCGCCCCGATCTGCGGCACGGTGACGTGCGACTCGTCGATCACCAGGAGGAAGTCCTCCGGGAAGTAGTCGAGCAGGGTGTGCGGGGCCGAGCCCGGTTCCCGGTCGTCGATGTGCCGGGAGTAGTTCTCGATGCCCGCGCAGGAGCCGACCTGGCGCATCATCTCGATGTCGTAGGTGGTGCGCATCCGCAGCCGCTGGGCCTCCAGCAGCTTGCCCTGCTTCTCCAGCCGGGCCAGCGTCTCCTCCAGTTCCTGCTCGATCCCCGTGATGGCCCGCTCCATCCGCTCCGGGCCGGCGACGTAGTGGCTGGCGGGGAAGACGTAGAGCTCCTCGTCCTCGGAGAGGACCTCGCCGGTGAGGGGGTGGAGGGTGGACAGCGCCTCGATCTCGTCGCCGAACATCTCGATCCGGACGGCGAGCTCCTCGTAGACCGGGAAGATCTCTATGGTGTCGCCGCGGACCCGGAAGGTGCCTCGGGTGAAGGCCATGTCGTTCCGGGTGTACTGGATGTCGACGAAGCGGCGGAGCAGCTGGTCCCGGTCGTACTCCTCGCCGACCTTGAGCGGCACCATCCGGTCGACGTACTCCTGCGGGGTGCCCAGACCGTAGATGCAGGAGACGGAGGCCACCACGACGACGTCCCGCCTGGTCAGCAGCGCGTTGGTGGCGGAGTGGCGGAGTCTCTCGACCTCCTCGTTGATCGAGGAGTCCTTCTCGATGTAAGTGTCCGACTGCGGTACGTAAGCCTCGGGCTGGTAGTAGTCGTAGTACGAGACGAAGTACTCGACCGCGTTGTTCGGAAGCAGCTCGCGGAACTCGTTGGCGAGCTGGGCGGCGAGCGTCTTGTTCGGCGCCATCACCAGGGTCGGACGCTGGAGGCGCTCGATCATCCACGCGGTGGTCGCCGACTTGCCGGTCCCGGTGGCACCGAGCAGCACCACGTCCTTCTCGCCCCCGGTGATACGCGCCTCGAGGTCGTCGATGGCGGACGGCTGGTCGCCGCTGGGCTGATAGGGGCTGACGACCTCGAAGGGCGCCACCTTGCGTTCGATGTGGGATACGGGCCGCATGGTTTCCACGGTACGTCCCCGCACCGACAAACCAGCTGGTGATCGTCGCGCCCACCGCTCCGGCGGCAGCCCCGCGATCGTCTCGCCACCGCCGCCGCGGTGGCCGGCCGACCGGGGACGCATCGTCTGGGCGGCTGGGAAAAACCAGCGGGAACAGCAGCGATCAACCTGTTTTCTGGGTAAGTCGCCGTCAGTGCTCAGTTGTTCGACATCACATGTCCGGATGGTGGTTGCCGGCGTGTTCCCGTAAAGTCCGTTTTCTCAACGGACATCCGGCGAGCACCTCTTGCGGGTCGATGTCGAACTTCTGGCTCCGTCATGCTCCCTCACTCGAAGGCGGCACATGGACCGACACGTTCACGCAATCGTGTGCTTGTTCAGCCTCCGGCCACTCCGAGACCGTCCGTCGTTAGCCCGCGCCTGCGAACCTCAGCGCGTCCTTGACCAGACAACGCGAGGAGTCCACGTGCTCAAACGCCCTGTCGCAGCCGTAGTCGCCGCGCTCATGGGGTTCTCCGCGCTCTCCGTCTCCGCCTCGTCGGCAGAGGCACTCGGGCGTTCACACCCGCCGGTGCTCGTAGCGCACCGCGGCGCCTCCTCCTACGCCCCCGAGAACACCCTGGCGGCGGTCGACGAGGCCCGGGACCGCCATCTGCCCTGGGTGGAGAACGACGTCCAGCGCACCAGGGACGGCAAGCTCGTCGTCATCCACGACACCACGCTCGGCCGCACGACCGACGCCGAGGACCGCTATCCGGACCGAGCGCCGTGGAACGTGTCAGACTTCACACTCAGGGAGATCAAGCGGCTCGACGCGGGTGGCTGGTTCTCGGCGGAGTACCGGGGCGAGCGGGTGCCGACCCTCACGGAGTACCTGCGCACCATCACCCGCAACGGGCAGAACCTGCTGCTCGAGATCAAGTCGCCGGAGCTCTACCCCGGCATCGAGCAGCAGATCCTGGACGAGCTGCGGGCCGGTGGCTGGCTGGACCGCGACCACGTTCGGAACCGGCTCATCATCCAGAGCTTCAGCGCCGACAGCGTGCGCACCGTCCATCAGCTCCGGCCCGATGTGAAAACCGGTTTCCTGGGCACCCCGGCCGTGGCCGAGCTCGCCGACTACGCCCGCTTCACCGACCAGATCAACCCCAGTCACACCACGATCGACGCCGATTACGTGAAGGCGGTCCACCGGTTCAGGGGCCCGCACCACGCGCCGCTGGAGGTGTACACCTGGACGGTCGACGACGGGCCGACCGCACGCTCGCTCGCCCGTTACGGCGTCGACGGCATCATCAGCAACTCCGCCGACGTCGTCCGCGCCGCCCTCCGCGGCCACCATCCGGACACGGAGTCGCCGACCGAGGCACTCCTCCCGGCCGGGCGTTGATCGAGCCCGACCCACCCCGGCAAGGCCGGCAGGCCGTGTCCCGTGCGTCGGGACACGGCTCGTGCCGTTTCCGGCCGCTCCCGGCCGCACCGGGGCCCCGGGCGGACGGAAGCGGTCGCCGGTCCGGAGCGGGCGGTTAGGCTCTCCCGGTGAGCGCAGTGAGCTGGACGGTACTGGAGAGCCCCATCGGCCCGCTCTTCGTCGCGGCGACCGACCGCGGGCTGGTCAAGGTCGTCTTCAACGCCGACCAGGACCGGGTCCGCCGCACGGTGGCGGCCCTGGCGAGCCGGTGCGGCACGGAGCCGGTGGCGGCCCCTGAGGCCCCGGGGCTCGCCGAGGCGTCCCGGCAGCTGCGGGAGTACTTCGCCGGCGGGCTCCGCAGCTTCACCCTCGAACTCGACTGGTCGCTCTCGGGCGGCTTCAACCTCCGGGTGCTCCGGGAGCTGGCGTCCACCGTGCCGTACGGGGCGGTCGTGGGGTACCAGCAGTTGGCGGACCGGGTGGGCGAGCCGGGCGCGGCCCGAGCGGTCGGCGCGGCCATGGGGTCGAATCCGCTGCCGGTCGTGGTGCCCTGCCACCGGGTGGTCGCCAGCGACGGGGGGATCGGCGGCTTCGGCGGCGGTCTGGAGGCCAAGCGCACCCTGCTGGCGCTCGAAGGCGTCCTCCCGGCACCGCTCTTCTGACCTGGAGCGAACCGCCGGTCACTCTGAGCCCGGGGCGGTCGGGGTCGCCCGGGCCACGACGCACGGGCCCCTCGCCGTGCACCTCGGCTCCGGTGGCGGCGCCCCCGTCCCAGGGTGATGCTGGAGGGCAACGGCCGGCCCGCACCTGCCTGCTCGTGCCCGCCCCAAGGGGCCTGCTCTTCTGTGCCGGCACGGGCCACGCCATCCGCGAAACGAGCCGAAAGGACGGCAGCCATGAGCGGAGGAAACCGCGGAGTCGCATACCTCGGCCCCGGAACCGTCGAAGTGAGGACTACCGACTATCCGACGCTGGAACTGAAGGACGGTCCGGGTGTGGCTCCGGAGAACGCCGGCCGCAAGTGTCCGCACGGTGTGATCGTCAAGGTGCTCGCCACCAACATCTGCGGAAGCGACCAGCACATGGTGCGCGGTCGGACCACCGCTCCGGCCGGTCTGGTGCTCGGCCACGAGATCACCGGGGAGGTCGTGGAACTCGGCCCGGACGTGGAGTTCATCAAGGTCGGTGACATCGTCTCGGTGCCGTTCAACATCGCCTGCGGGCGCTGCCGGAACTGCAAGGAGCGAAAGACCGGCATCTGCCTCAACGTCAACCCGGTGCAGCCCGGCGGTGCTTACGGCTATGTCGACATGGGCGGCTGGGTCGGCGGGCAGGCGGACTACGTCATGGTCCCCTACGCGGACTTCAACCTCCTGCCGTTCCCGGACCGGGACGCCGCCCGGGAGAAGCTCCTCGACCTCACGATGCTCTCGGACATCTTCCCCACGGGGTTCCACGGCGCGGTCACGGCCGGGACGAAGGTGGGGAGCACCGTCTACGTCGCGGGGGCCGGCCCGGTCGGCCTCGCCGCCGCCTGCTCCGCCCATCTGCTGGGTGCGGCGGTGGTCATCGTGGGCGACCTCAACCCCGAGCGGTTGGCCCAGGCCCGCAGCTTCGGCTGCGAGACGGTCGACATCTCCCGCGGCGACATCGGTGAGCAGATCGCCGAGATCCTCGGCGAGCCGGAGGTCGACGCCGCGGTCGACGCGGTCGGCTTCGAGGCGCGGGCCCACGGCAGCCCGGACGCGGAGGAGGCCCCCGCGACGGTGCTGAACTCGCTGATGAGCGTGACCCACGCCGGCGGTGCGCTCGGAATCCCCGGCCTGTACGTGACCGCCGACCCGGGCGCCTCCGACCAGGACGCCCAGACGGGCACCCTGAAGGTCCGACTCGGCCTGGGCTGGGCGAAGAGCCACCGGTTCACGACCGGCCAGTGCCCGGTCATGAAGTACCACCGGGGGCTGGCCAAGGCGATCCTCCACGAGAAGGTCCACATCGCCAAGGCCGTCAACGCCACGGTCATCAGCCTCGACGAGGCTCCGCGCGGGTACGCGGAGTTCGACAAGGGGGCGAGCCGCAAGTACGTCCTCAACCCGCACGGCGCGCTCGACGGGGTCCGCCCCGTCTGAAGCCTCGGCCGCCGTCGCGGGCTCCGTCCGCCGACCGCCGCGAGGTCCGGGAGACCCTGCGGCGGTCGGCCACGCGCATCCGGCGGGACGGCCGCGCGCGGCGGACGGCGAGCTCCGTGCAGCCCACGTAGCCCTCAGCCCACGTAGCGTCGGGCGGTGGAGGCCCGCTGCGCCTCCTCCAACCGCGCCAGCCGCTCCTCCAACCAGCCCGGCACCGGGTCGCGGGTCTTCAGCACCCACGGGATCCCCGCCGCCGCCTGGAGGAACGCCCTCAGCGAGGCGGTGTCGCGGGGGACGGTCCGCAGCAGGTACCAGGTGCGGCGCACCGCCGGCAGTGCGGGACGCCGCAGCCAGGTGAACCAGAGCGTGTTCCGCAGGCCGACGACGCGGCGGGCCGTGCTGTCCCGCACCTCGGAGACGGCGTGATGGATCGTCATCTCGGGGACGTAGCAGAGCCACCAGCCCTGGCGGAGCAGATCGGTGGCGAGCAGTTCCTCCTCCCCGCCGAGCCAGAGGCCCGGGTGGAATCCGCCCGAGGAGCGGAAGGCGTCGGTGCGGAGCACGGTCGCGGCGGCGAGGAAGGAGCCGAGGGCGGGGCCGGGCAGCCAGTCGGGGCGGGGCAGCGGTGAGTCCCGGAGTTCCCCGACGACCGGGTCCTCCCGGTCATCGGGTTCCACCAGGATCCGGGCGGTGACCGCCGCCAGGGAGGGGTGCGCGTCCAGCAGGTCGGCCGCGCGCTGCAGCGATCCCGGCTCCCACCTGGTGTCGTCGTCGCAGAAGGCGACATAGGGGGTGGAAGCCTGCTCCACCGCGAGGTTGCGGCCGATGGACCCGAGGTTCTCGCCGGGCTGCAGCAGTGTCATCTCCGGGAAGTCCCGGGCGACGGCCTCCGCCGTCCCGTCCGTCGAGGCGTTGTCGGTGACGATGACCCGGGGCCGTTCGGGCAGTTCGCGGAGGCTGCGCAGGGTGCGGAGCAGCTCGGGGCGGCGGTTGCGGGTGATCACCACGACGGTGGTGCGGTGGTCCGCGGCCGACCCGACATCGCCCGGGTGATCCGCCGGGGCACCGGGGCGCGGCCGCCCACCGCGTCCCTCCTCCGCGGGCCGGCCGCCGGGCCGACTGCCGTCCGGCCGGTGGTCGCCGGTCATGCCCGCGCCTTCCGACGGCCCGGTCGGCGACCGTCCGCGGCCCGGGGCTCCGGCTGTCGCCGTTCGACGGTGCGGACGGCGTCCTCCACGTGCGGCGGCAGCGTCCTGCGCTGCCGCAGCGCGGCGGGGAGGCGGACGAGCGCCGAGCACAGCGCGGTGGCGGCCCCGGGGTCCCGACGCGCCGCGGCCAGCGCGAGCCGGCCGGTGCCGCCGAGGGCGACCCGGAGCGGCCGGCGCAGCCAGTCGGTGAGAAGGGCGTTGCGGCGCACCCGGGGTGAGCGCCCCGGCCGTTCCTCGGCGGCCGGGTGGTGGTGGGCGACGAGCGAGGGTTCGTAGGACACGCCCCATCCGCCCGCTGCCAGGTCGTAGGCGAGCAGGGTCTCCTCGGCGCCGAAGAAGAGCAGTGGATGGTAGCCGCCGACGGCGAGGAAGGCCCGGCGGCGGACCACTGCGGCGCAGCCGAGGAAGCCGAGTACCGGCCGGCCCGGGAGGTCTTCGGCGGGCGGCAGGGGGGATGCGGCCAGCACGGCGTTCAGCGGGTCCTCGGTCTCCACCGGGCCGACCAGTGTGCGGGCCGCCAGCAGGCCGAGCCGAGGGTGTGCGTCGAGCAGCGCGGCGGCGGTGCGGAGCGCCCCGGGGCGCCACCAGGAGTCGTCGTCGCTGAAGGCGACGTACCGGGTGCCCGCCTGCTGCACCGCGAGGTTGCGGCCCAGCGCCCCGGTGTTGCGTCGGGGGGTGAGCAGCCGCGCCCCCACCGGGTGGTCGCGGACCCGTTCCGCGGTGTCGTCACCGGAGGCGTTGTCCACCACGATCACCTCGGGTCGCTCCGGCAGTTCCGCGAGACGGTCGAGGGTGCGTAGCAGGCTCGCGCAGCGGTCCCTGGTGATGACGACCACGGTGACGCCCTCGGCCTCGGCTGCCGTGGAGGCCGCCCCGGGTGCGCCGTGGGCCGGGGCGGCGGAACGGTCATCCGGCACGGCTGCCACCTCCGCTCCGGTTCTCCGTCCTGGCGGGCTCCGGTCGGCTTCCCTCGGCGCGGGGTACGAGGGCGGTGGCCGGCGGCTCCGTCCGGCCGGCCGCGGCCGCGAGGACCTCCTCGGCGGTGATGCGCAGCAGCAGCGGATCCGGCTCGGCGGCGTGCGGGTCCCCCGGGGGGCCGGGGTGCCAGAGCGCGGTGTGCCTCTGGTCACTGGGCGGCGGCCCCCACAGCCGGGGCGGGACGGGGCCGTACAGGGTCACCGAGGGGGTGCCGTGGGCGACGGCCAGGTGCGCGGGACCGGTGTCGCCGCTGAGGAAGAGCGCCGCTCCGGCGATCAGCGCGGAGAGTTCGGCGAAGGGGAGTCCGCCGGGGAAGGTGTCCCGGGCCGGTAGGCGGGCGCCGTGGGCGACCCGCCGCAGCAGGGGCTCCTCCCCCGGGCCACCGGCGAGTACCACCCGGTGCCCGGCGGCCCGCAGCCGGCGGGCGACGGTGGCGTACCGGTCGGCGGGCCACCGCCGGGCGGGGGAGTCGGCGCCGGGGTGGACCACGACGGCACCGGGGGCCGGGGAGGGGGTGGCCGGGGAGGGGGTGGCCGGGGAGGGGAGCCGCAGGTCCGCCGGGTCGGCCGGGACGCCGTAGGCGCGCAGGAAGCGGCACCAGCGGTGGCGTTCGTGTTCCTCGCTCCGCCAGTCGGGCGGGGCCTGGCGCCCCGTGCGGGGTGCGGCGAAGGCCCACAGCCGGCGGGGCCGGAGTTCGGCGAGCGCGTCCCGGCTCGCCGGGCCGTTTCCGTGCAGGTCGATCGCCAGTTCCGGCGGGTCGCCCGTCCAGTGGCGCAGTACCGGCACGGCCCGGCCCGGGGCGTGCGCCGGCAGCAGTCGGTCGACCGCTCCGGTGGCCAGGGCCGGCTCTTCGAGGGCCGGCGGCGCCGCGAGGACGATCTCGTGACCGGGGAAGGCGCGGCGGACGGCCCGCAGCGCGGGGACGCCGGCCAGCAGGTCGCCCAGGCCGAGGGCGCGTAGCACCAGCAGCCGGGGGCGCGGCGGATCGGTGGGCACCGGTCACCTCCGAAGGCTCACGGGCCACTGGCCGGGGTCGCCGTCCGCGGGCGGCGCGGTCGGCCGTCCGGCGGCGCGGTCCGCGAGCCGGGTGGTGGAGCGCCCGTCGAGGTACGGAAGGAGGACGACCTGGCCTCCCCAGCTCTCCAGGAGCGCGGTCTCGGGCAGTTGGGAGAGCGCGTAGTCGCCGCCCTTGGCCCAGACGTGGGGGCGGAGTTCGCGCAGCAGCGACTCGGGGGTGTCCTCCTCGAACACGGCGACGGCGTCGACGCACTCCAGGGCGAGCAGTACCCGGACCCGGTCGGCGACCGGCACCAAGGGCCGGCCGCTGCCCTTGCGGCGGCGCACCGAGGCGTCGGAGTTGACGCAGACGACGAGGCAGTCACCGGCGCGGCGGGCGGCCTGGAGGAGCGCCACATGGCCCGCGTGCAGCAGGTCGAAGCAGCCACCGGCGGCGACCACGGTGCCGCCGGCCGCGCGCACCCGGGCCACCGTCGTCGCGACGTCCGTCGCTCCGGGGCCGCCCGGGACGGCCGACGGCGGGTCCGGCTCCGGTTCTACGGCGTGTGCGCCGCCGTCGGCGACGTAGCGGGCGGCGGCGTGCACGGCCCGCTGCACGGCGGTCTCCGGAAGGACTTCGTCGGCCAGCAGCCCCGCCACGGCCGAGGCGAAGCGGTCACCGGCCCCGCAGGCGTCGCCCTCGGCCCGCCAGGGGGTGGGCACCAGCAGGGGGGCCTCGCCGTGTGAGAACAGCGCGCCCTGCGGCCCGAGGGTGACGGCCACGGAGGTGACGCCCCAGCCGCGCACGAGCCGCCTGGCGTCCCGTGCGGCGCCGCCCAGTTGGCGTCCCGCGCTCTCCTCGGCCGCGTCGGCCCGGCCGCCGTCTCCGCTCGGACGTCGGCCCGCCCTCGGGTCCTTCTGCTCGGCCTCCCGGCGCAGCGACTCGGCCGCCATCGGAGAGGCGAACGCCCGCGCCTCGTGGGCCGCCGGGGTGGCCAGCCGCACCCCCGCGACGGGGGCCCCGCCGCGGGGGTGGGGGTCCCAGACCACCGGTACCCGGCGGCAGGCCGCGGCGAGGTGGGCCCGCAGCGTGTCGGCGGCGCCCCGGCCGTAGTCGGAGACGAGGACGGCCCGGGCCCGGGCGAGGGCGGCGACGGCCTCCTCGGTGGCGCCCGCGGCGCCGCCCGCGCCGTCGTCCATCCGCAGCAGCACCCGACCACCGGCCATGATCCGTGTCTTGCGGGGCAGTCGGCCGGTCAGCGGCAGTTCCACCAGCCGGACACGTCCCCTGAGCAGCCGTCGGAGGGCGCTGCTGGCCTCGTCCGGGCCGAGTCCGGTGATGAGGGTTACTTCGCGCCCGTCCGAGGCGGCCAGGTACGCCGCGAGGGCCGCGCCGCCGGGCCGGGTGGTCCGGCGCGCGTCCTCGACCACCGGGGCGGGTGCGTCCGGTGCCAGTCGCTCCGCCCGGCCGGACAGGTCGGTGTCGAGCAGGCTGTCGCCGACCACCAGGAGCGGGGTGAGGCCGCTCATGCTCTGCCTCCTTTGCCTCGGTCTCGTACGCGGTGGCTTCCGGCGGCCGCCTCCCCGGGGTGGCGCCGACCCCGCCGCGCCGACGCTCAGACGTTCTCGTCGAATGCCTCGCAGATCATGTGGAGGGCGACCAGGTGCAGTTCCTGGACGGTCGGCGTGCTGGCGGCGTTCACGCACCAGGCCTCGTCGCTGGCGGCCGCGAGCGGGTTGGGCTCCGGTCCGGTCAGGGACCACACGCTCATGCCGATCCGGCGGGCTTCGGTCGCCGCGGAGAGCAGGTTGGCGCTGGATCCGCTGGTGGAGAGCAGCACCAGCACGTCGTCGGGCCGCCCGTGGGCGAGCGTCTGGCGGGCGAAGACGTCCTGCACTCCGTAGTCGTTGGCGATCGCCGTGGTGGACGAGGTGTCGGCGTGCAGGGCGAGCGCGGAGAACGGTGGCCGGTCGTCCCGGTACCGGCCGACCAGTTCGGCCGTCAGGTGCTGGGCCTGGGCCGCGCTCCCCCCGTTGCCGGCGGCCAGTAGCCTGCCGCCCGCGCTCAGCGAGCGGGCCAGTTGGGCGCCCCAGCGTTGCGCGGTGCCGCTGGAGTGCCGGAACTCGGCGAGCGCGGTCAGCAGCTCGTCGCAGTGCTGGCTGGTGGTGGCGAGTTTCGGGGGGCCGCTCCTGAGAGAGGTCATGGTGCCACTCCTGACAGAGGGGGGATGGCGGCGAGTTCGTCGTAGACCCGGGCGACTCCGTCGGCCACCCGGTCCCAGGTGTACCGGGCGAGCACCCGGTCCCGACCGGCGGCGCCGTACCGGGACAGCAGTTCGGGCGAGTCGAGCAGACCGCGGATGACGCCGGCCAACTGGTGGGTGTCGTCGGTGGACACCAGCGCACCGGTCACCCCGTCGAGCACGGTGTCCAGGTGGCCGCCGACGGCCGTCGCGACCACGGGCCTGCGGCAGGCCATGGCTTCCAGCGGGACGATGCCGAACGGCTCGTAGCTCGGTAGGGCCAGCACCAGGTCGGCGCCGGAGATCAGCTCCGGCATCCGGTTCCGGGACACCCCGCCCAGCAGCCGGACCCGGTCGGCGACCCCGTGTTCGGCGGCGATCCGCCGCAGCCGTTCGGCCTCCGGGTCGGCGAAGAGCAGAGCGGGCTCCGGGCCGCCGGCGATGAGCAGTTCGGTGTCCGGAACGGCCGGCAGGGCCCGGATGGCGCGGTCGAAGCCCTTGCGGGGCACCAGTCGGCCGACCGCCAGGAGGCGCCGTGGCGCCCGGTCGCGGCGGGCGGGTGTGGCCACCGGGGCGAAGTGCTCGGCGTCCACACCGCAGGGCACCACCGAGACGTGGGCGCCGGACACGCCCATGGCCGCCAGTTCGGCGACTTCGTCGGCGCAGGTGGCCAGGACCCGGTGGCACTCGCGGCCGTTCCGCCGCTCGATGGCGACGCGCTGCCGGGGGCTGCTGTCCTCAGCCCCCTGATGTCGCCTCTTGACGGTGCCCAGCGCGTGGTAGGTCTGCACCACCGGGACGCCGAGTCCGCGCGCCCCGGTCAGCGCCGCGACCCCGGACATCCAGAAGTGGGCGTGCACCACGTCTGGCCGCGCGAGCGTCCAGGTGCGGGCCAGGTGGGCACCGAAGGACGGCATGTGGACCAGCAGTTCGTCCTTGAGCAGTGGCGCGGGCGGCCCGGCGGGCACGTGGACGACGCTCACCCCGTCGTCGGTCTCGACCTGGTCGGGCAGGTCGGTGTCGTCCCGGCGGGTGTAGACGGTGACCTCGTGTCCGCGGCGGGCGAGGTGACCGGCGAGTTGTGCGACGTACACGTTCTGCCCACCGGCGTCCGGCCCGCCCAGCGCGGCCAGCGGGCTGGCGTGCTCGGAGACCATGGCGATGCGTCGGCGGGCGGATGCTGCCTGTTTCATCGCGAGACCTCTTTCGTCAGGTGTGCCCAGTCGTCGAGGAACCGTCGCACCCCGTAGCGGACCTGCACGGCGGCTCTGGCCTTCTCCCCCGCCCGCCGGGCGTGTTCGGGGTCCCGAAGGAAGCCGCGGACGGCCTCGTCGAGTACCTCGAAGCGGTTGGACACCACCCCGGCGCCCTCCGGCACCGCCTCCCGCACCTCCGTGGTGTCCAGCGCCACGATCGGCATGCCCAGGAACATCGCCTCCAGCAGGGAGAGTCCGAGGGAGGTCCAGCGGACCGGGTGGAGGTAGAGGCGGCAGCGGGCCATCTCCGGGTGGAGCCGGCCCTGCGGCAGGTCCCGGGCCCGGCACCGCTCCGGTGGCAGGCCGAGGTGGTCGGCCAGGCCCTCGCTGCCCATGCCGAACACGTCCAGCGGTGCGGCCCGCGCGAACCGCGGGAGCAGGTCGGTGCCGGTGGTGCGGCCCCGGCGCACCGGCTCGTTGACGACCACCGCCGCCCGGCGCTCGGTGCCCGTCCACAGCGGGCCGGGGTCCATGACGCCGTGTTCGACCACGGTGGTGGGGGCGCGTCCGCTGTCCCACATCAGGCGGTTGAAGTGGGTGACGTGGACGAGGGGGATGTCGTCGCGTTCGGCGAGCGGGTGCCGGGTCCCGACGGCCGTGCCGTGGGGACTGTTGTGCTCGACGTAGACCGCCGGTACGTCACGGCCGGGGCTCCGACCGGTCCAGGAGCGGGCTAGTTCGATCTCGTGCGGACGCTGGAGCACCATCAGGTCGATCCGGCTGCGACGGAGCTGCTCAGGGGTGACCTCCCGGACCGACGGCGGCCACTGCCAGGTGCGAGCCCGCCCCAGACCGTCCGGTCCGCGGTCCGGCGTGACCGGCACCAGGTAGTCGTGCGGCCCCTGGACGAACGACGTGATCCAGGACCCGTGCACATGCCAGATGAGGACGTTCATGTGCTCTCCTTGAGGAGTTTCTGCACGGCGCGGACCACGTCCTCCCCGGTCACCTCGGTCAGACACGGGTGTCCTGGCACCGGGCAGCGCCGGGCGCGGGAGCCCGCGCAGGGAGCCGACTGGTCGCCGAGCAGGACACTGGGCACCCGGTACGGGCCCCAGCGGTCGGCCGGTACCACGGGGGCGAAGAGCGACACCACCGGGGTGCCGACCGCCGCCGCCAGATGGGCGGGTCCGGTGTTGCCGCTGACCAGGACGTCCGCGGCGCGCACCACGCCGGCCAGCTCCCCGGGATCGGTGCGCCCGCCGAGGTCGATCGCCGTGCCACCGCTGACCCGCCGGGTCAGCGGGGTCTCCGCGGGCCCTCCGGTGACCACGACGCGGTGGCCGGCGTCGGCGAGGAGGCCGGCCGCCTCCGCGCAGCGGTCGGCGTCCCAGGCGCGCGCCGGTGCGCTGGCCCCCGGGTGGATGACGACGTACGGTTCGCGGCCGGTGAGGTGGCCGGTGTCGGGCGTCGAACGGATCCGGAGGCGACCGTCGTCCCCAGAGGGGAGGGGGAAGCCCAGGGCCTCGGCGGTGTCGAGCGCCGCCTCCGCCTCGTGCCGGCCGGGGCGGCGCCGGTGGCGCACGTCCAGGAGGCGACCCGGGTTGTCCTCGCTGTCGGCGCCGATCCTCGGGACGCCTGCCAGCCGCAGCAGCAGCGCGGTGGGCAGCGGGCTCTGGTGGAAGGAGGTGAGTACCAGGGCCGTGTCGAACTCCTGCTCCCGGAGCCGGTGCACCAGGCCGGCGATGTCGGCCGCGTCGACCTCGGGCGGGTCGTCCCCTTCCCACGGCGCTTCCCAGACCAGCACCTCGTCCACGCCCGGCAGCAGCCGGGCGGCCTCCTCGCCGCGCGGCCCGCACCACATCGCCACCCGTTCGGAGCGTGCCGCGACGGCCCGTACCGCCGGACCGGCCAGCAGCACGTCACCGAAACCGTCCAGACGCACGACCAACGACCTCATCCGCCCCTCCACTCCCGGCCAAGGGCCTCTCTCGCCGAGCCCACGGGGCGGGCCGCGCCCCGCAGCAGACGGCGTACCGCGGTCAGTACGTCGGGGGCCGTGCAGGGCTCCGCCGCGATCTCGGCTGGCCGGGTCGCGGCGTTCGGCACGAGGACGGCCCGGGCCCCGGCCGCGCGCGCGGCGTCCGTGTCGGCGGCGATGTCGCCGACCACCACGGTGTCCCGCGCGGCGACGCCGAGCCGTCGGGTGGCCTCCAGCACCAGTCCCGGGGCCGGTTTGCGGCAGCGGCAGCCTGCCTCGGGTCGGTGGGGGCAGTACAGCCAGGTGTCGAAGGGGCCCAGCAGTTCCTCGACCCGTTCGTTGACCCCGCGCACCTGCCGCTCGGTGACCAGGCGGCGGCCTATCCCGGACTGGTTGCTGACCACACCGGTGGCGATGGACACGCTGCGTAGCAGCCGCAGCGCCTCGGACACTCCGGGCAGGACGCGCACCCGCTCGGGGTCCGGGTTGTAGGGGACGTCCTCGATGAGTGTGCCGTCCCGGTCGAACAGCACGGCCGCCGGGACGCCCGGCGCCCAGCCGTCTTCTCCCGCGCCCCGCACCGCGCTCGGGCGGAGGCGTCGATCGGGGATCCGCGCCCCGTCCATCAGCCCGCCCCCTGCCAGGCGGTGACGTCACGATGGCGCACCAGACCGGCGAGCCAGTGCCCGACCGCCGCCGGGGGGATGACCACGCTGGTGCAGACCATGGTGGCGACCTCCTGCCGGGTGCGGGGGCCGGGGGCGATCCGCGCCCCGGCGAACTCGGCGGTCCCCGCGGCCCACACGGCCGCGCTGACCGCCGCCGCCGTGCGGCGCCCCGTCAGCCCCAGTAGGACCGTCGCCAGAGCGGTGGCGGTCACCACCAGATGCCGGGGCAACCGTCCTCGCGGGGCCCGGGCGCGCGACCACCAGTCGCGGCCGTGCAGCCGGCCCATCAGGACGTCGTCGGCGTTCCCGCGCTGGGCGCGCAGCGAGGCCCAGCGGTCGGCGCGCCGGACCGGGTGGTCGGTGACCCGCTCGCCGCGCCGCAGCGACCAGCCGGCGGCCAGCACTCGGAGGGCCAGGTCGGCGTCCTCCCGGAAGGCCCTGGTGAACCGCTCGTCGAAGCCCCCGACCTCACGGAGCGTCTCGGTCCGGTAGGCCATGTCCGCGGTGGCCCAGGCCGCCTCCTCCAGTCCGGCGGTGCCCCGCTCCCAGTCGGTGGGCCGTCTGCCTTCCGGGAGCGGGACCTGCAGCCGGCCCTGGACGCCGCCGACGGCCGGGTCGGCCGCCGCGAGGTCGGCGGAGAGCAGACGGGGCCAGTCGGGGCGGACCCGGACGTCGTCGTCGAGGAAGACCACCCACGGCGTGTCCACCGCCCGCAGGCCGGTGTTGCGGGCGGCCGCGGGCCCCCGGCCGCCGCTGGTGAGGACCCGGGTCCGCTCCGACAGCGGGCCGGGCGCCTCCGGCACCAGCGGACCGGCGGGGTCCGGGCGGTCGTCGACCACCACCACCTCCCGTGGCGGCGGCCCGCCGCTCAACCCCAGCGCCCACAGGCACTCGGCCAGGCAGTCGCGCCCGACGGTCGGGACCACCACGGAGTAGGCGTTCTCCGGCGTTCCCGGCCCGGTGCTCCCGGCGTACCGGTGAGGGGCGGTGTTCATGCGAAGGCCTTTCCTCGACGCACCACGAAGGGTCCGAGGGCCAGCAGGTCGATCGGGGCGGAGCCGAAGCACTCCAGCGCGTCCCGGGGGGCGTCCACCATCGGACGTCCGGCGGTGTTGAGGCTGGTGTTGACCACGGCGGGCAGGCCGGTCCGCCGTTCGAAGGCCCGCAGCATCCGGGCGACCAGCGGCTCCCGCTCGTCGTCCACCGTCTGGACGCGCGCGGTGCCGTCGACGTGCACCACGGCCGGGAGGCGCTCCCGCCAGGCCTCGGACACCTCGTGGACGAAGAGCATGTAGGGGCTGGGCAGCGGGCCGGTGAAAACGTCGGCGGCCCGGTCGGCGAGCACCATGGGTGCCACCGGCCGGAACTCCTCCCTGCCCTTGACCGCGTTGAGGCGGTCGAGGTTCGCCGCGCGGCCCGGGTGGGCCAGCAGGGAGCGCCGGCCCAGGGCCCGCGGGCCGAACTCCCCCCGTCCCTGGAACCAGGCGACGATCCCGTCGCGGGCCAGTTCCTCGGCCACCGCCTCGGCGACGTCCTCCGGCTCCGTGTAGGGCAGGGCCGAGCGCTCCAGCCAGTCGCGCAGCTCCGCCGCGTTCCAGTGCCGTCCGAGTGCGGCCCCCTCCATGGGGGCGGTCCGGTCCTGCTCGGCGGCGATGTGCAGGGCGGCGCCGAGCGCCGTCCCGGCGTCGCCGGCCGCCGGCTGCACCCAGATCTCCCGGAAGGGCCCCTCGCGGTCCAGCCGGGAGTTGGCCACGCAGTTCAGGGCGACCCCGCCGGCCATGGTGAGCCGCTTCTCCCCCGTGCGGTCGTGCAGCCAGTGCGCCAGGGCGAGGATGACGTCCTCCAGGCAGGCCTGGGCGCTGGCGGCGAGGTCCGCGTGGTCCTGGCTCCAGGGCGCTCCCGGCTCGCGCGCCGGGACCAGCGACTCCCAGGGCACCGACCGGGCCCGGAAGCCACCGTCCCCGAGGGCGCGCACATGCTCGCCGAGGTGGTCACGGAAGCGTGGCACGCCGTACGAGGCGAGGGCCATGACCTTGTACTCGTCGCTGCTGCGGAGGAATCCGAGGTGCTCGGTGAGCTCCTCGTAGAACAGTCCGAGCGAGTCGGGGAGCTCCTGACCGCCGAGCACGGTCAGCTCCCGGTCCCGGTAGTGGCCCGCGAGGTGGGAGGCGCTCTCCCCGCGGCCGTCCAGCACCAGCACGGCGCAGTCGCTGTGCGGGGAGGCCGGGCCGGCCGACGCGGCGTGCGCCACGTGGTGGGCCACGAAGCGGACTTTCTCGGGGTCCAGCCCGGGCAGCGCCGTCGCCAGGAACTCCGGGGCCCGGCGGGCGTACTCCTGCCGGAGTGCGTCCCACGGGTCGTCGAGCCCCATCCGGTCGGCGGGGCGGGCCAGTGCGGGGTCGTAGGAGTAGGCGACCGCGTCGAGGTCGGCCGGGGCGAGACCGGCCTGTTCCAGACACCAGCGGGCGGAGAGCTCGGGCAACTCCCAGGCCGAGAAGGGGACCGGCCGCTTACCGTGCTTACGCCTGCTGAAACGTTCCTCCTCAGCTGCGGCCGCGACTCTGCCGTCCACGACCAGAGCCGCGGCGGGGTCGTGGAAGAGCGCGTTGACGCCGAGAACACGCACGGTTGCCTCCGTCAGGGCTGCGGGGCCGGCTCTTCGGAGAAAGCGCTGCGGAGCCCCGTGCCGGCACTCCGGATCCGGGGGAGCCGCTGGTCCTCCAGCTGCTCGGCGAAGTACTCGACGGTCCGTCTGAGCCCCTCCTCCCAGGGGACGCTGGGCGACCAGCCGAGCAGCTCGCGGGCGAGCGTGGTGTCCGGCCGACGCCGTTCGGGGTCGTCGGTGGGGCGCTCCACGTACCGCGGGAGGGAGGACGAACCGGTCAGCTCCAGCACCCGGTGGGCGATCTCAGCGACACTGGCCTCGTCGGTGGCACCGATGTTGACCGGGCGCACCGAACGGCTCGCCGCCACCAGCAGCACCCCCTCCACGGTGTCGTCCACGTAGCAGAGCGAGCGGGTCTGCTCCCCGTCGCCGGCGATGGTCACCGGCTCCCCCGCCAGCGCCTGGCAGATGAAGGTGGGGACGGCCCGGCCGTCGTGGGAGCGCATCCGAGGCCCGTAGGTGTTGAAGATCCGGACGATCCCGGCGTCCGTGCCGCGGGCGCGGGCCTCCGCGGTGACCAGCGCCTCCGAGAAGCGCTTGGACTCGTCGTAGACACTGCGCGGACCGACCGGGTTGACGTTGCCCCAGTAGTCCTCCCGCTGCGGGTGCACGAGCGGATCGCCGTACACCTCGGAGGTGGAGGCGAGCAGGAACCGCGCACCGTCCCGATGGGCGACGGCGAGCGCATTGCGGGTGCCTGAGCTGCCGACCTCCAGGGTCTCCAGCGGCATGCGCAGGTAGTCGGCCGGGGAGGCGGGGCAGGCGAAGTGGAGGACGAGGTCGTAGTCGCCGTCGAGCCGGTCGAGGCACTCGGAGGAAGAGACGTCGCACTCCAGGAAGCGGAAGCCCGGGCGGCCGAGCAGGTGCCGAACGTTCTCCCGGGACCCGGAGGAGAGGTTGTCGACGCAGTCGACCTCCACCCCGGAGTCGACCAGACGCTCGCAGAGATGGGAACCGAGGAAACCAGCACCGCCCGTCACCGCGGCACGTCGCCAGGAGGCTCGCGTCGGTATGGGGACCATCAGGCGGACCTTCCTTCCACGCTCGGGCTCGCGCGGCCGTGCGGCCGCCTCGCCGTGGTCGGTCGGCTCCGTCGGCCACGGCCGTCCCGGGGCTTCCCGCGGACGCTGCCGACGGTGTTCGCCACCGCGAGTCCCCCCAGCTCCCGCCTTCACACCTTGACGACCACTACCGCCGGTGGCACGGGGTACCCGTCACCCTCGCCAGGCCGACCGGCCCGCACCCCGGGACGACCGTCCTCAAGGCCTGGGCGCCCCGGCGGCCCGCGAAGCCTGCCGGGGCGGCGGAGCAGCGGACACCGGGATGGGAGAAGGATGGGAGAGAACCAGCCGGCGCCGACGGTGCCGGGGACCCTGGACGAGCTGCGGGGGGCCACCGCGGGCCGCCGCCGCACCCTGCTGACCGGCTGGTTCAGTTTCCGAGACGGCGAGGCGACCGCCGGAGACGTGCTGGCCTGGCGGCTCGTCTCGGAGCGGCTCGACTGTTGGGGAGTCCTCCACGACACCGCCTGGAGTCCCGGTTTCGCCCCGGGAGCGCTCCATCTGGCGGACGTCGACCCCGCCGCCTACGACCAACTGCTGTTCGTCTGCGGACCGGCGCACGGACCGCGGGTGGCCGAGCTGCACCGCCGTTTCTCCCGGTGCCACCGGGTGGCCGTCGACGTCTCCGTCGTGGATCCGGCGGACCCGGCCGTCACCGGCTTCCACCGCGTCCTGCCCCGGGACGGCCCCACCGGCCCGTCCCGGACCGACCTCTCGGTGGTCGCCGTCCTCGGGGACCGGCCCCCGGTGGCGGGGGTGATCCTCTCCGGCGGGCAGGGCGAGTACGGCGGACGGCGGCGCCACTCGGAGCTCTCCGCGACGCTGACCCGGTGGATCGGCGAACGGGACTGCACTCCGGTGGAGGCCGACACCCGGCTGGACACCCGGGACTGGCGGCACTGTGCGACGCCGGAGCAGCTGCTGGCGCTCCTGGAGCGGCTCGACATCGTCCTGACCACGCGCCTGCACGGCATGGTGCTGGCCCTGCGGGTCGGCACCCCGGTGCTGGCGGTCGACCCCGTGCGGGGCGGCGCCAAGGTCTCCGCCCAGGCGAGCGCTCTGCGCTGGCCCGCCCTCCTCCAGACCTCCGAGGTGACCGAGACGGCGCTGGGGCAGTGGTGGGAGTGGTGCCTGTCGCCCGCCGGACTCGCCGCCGCCCGACGGCGGTCCCGGCTGCTGCGGCACCGGCGCCGGTCGCTGCGCGCCGGCTGATAGGCGGCTCTCCTTCGGTCGGCCCATGGCGGCGGAGCACTCGGGTGGCAGGCGGTCGGACCCGGTCCGCTCGGAGCGCGGAACGGGAACGGAGAAGGCGTGCCCGATGTGCCCCAACCCGTCATCGCCCTGGTCCGGCGCCGCAAGGAACCTGTGGTCGTGCAGACGGTGCGTTCCACGGTCGCCGCGGTGCTCAGCTATGTGGCGGCGCTCTGGCTGAGCAACGCGAAGGTCCCCCTGCTGGCTCCGCTGACCAGCCTGCTGGTCGTGCAGGTCACCCTCTACGCCACCCTCACCCGGGGTATCCGGAGGGTGAACGCCGTGGTGGTGGGCGTCCTGGTGGCCGTCGGCTTCAGCTCACTGGTCGGGCTGAGCTGGTGGAGTCTGGGACTGCTCATCCTCGCCTCGCTGACCATCGGCCATATCGTACGGGTGAACGAGTTCGTGCCGGAGGTGGCGATCAGCGCCATGCTGGTGCTGGGCGTGAGCGTCAGCCGGGTCGCGGCCACAGCCTGGGACCGGGTGCTGGAGACGCTGATCGGCGCCGTGGTCGGGCTGCTGTTCAACGTGCTGTTCGTGCCGCCGGTCTGGACCGAGTCGGCCGGAGAAGCGATCGGGGGCCTCACCAACCGGATGCGGCAGTTGCTGCTCCGCATGGGTGAGCAGCTCGGTGGACACACCCCGGTGGACCTCGCTGCCGCCCGCCTCCACGAGGCACGCCAGCTCGACCAGGACATCGTGCAGGTGGACGCCGCCCTCACCCAGGCCGAGGAGAGTCTGAGACTCAACCCCCGCGTCCGCGAGGGCCTGCTCTCCCGCGTCGTCCTCCGCACCGGTCTGGACACCGTGGAGGTCTGCGCCGTGGCGCTGCGCGTCATAGCGCGCACCATCACCGATCTGGCCAAGAACCGGACCGAGGAGGAGTTGTTCCCTCCGGAGGAGGCCGAGGCCCTGGAGGGGCTCCTCCGGCATGTGGCCGGTGCCATCGAGGCGTTCTCGCTGCTGATCACCACCGATGTCACCGCCGACGCCGAGGTCGCGGAGGCCCGTCTGCTGGCCGAGCTGTCGGCGAGCCACGAGACCCGGGAACGCCTCGCCCACCTGCTGCTCGCCGGTGTCCAGCAGCATCCGCGCCAGTGGCAGCTGCACGGGTCGCTGCTTGCCGGGGTCGACCGGATCCTGGACGAGCTCGACGTGGAGAAGCGTTCGCTACGGCTGGCCGAGGAACTCGACCGCTACTCCCGGGAGCAGGTCGAGGGCCACCCCCGCCTGGCTCGGATCAAGCAGTTCATCTCGCTGGGCCGCCCCGGCCGGGAGGTCCGTCCGCCCAGCCGAAGCCCGTTCTGACCGCGGCAGCGGGGGCGGGCCCACCGGGAGCGGGTCCCGCACCCGACCCGCCGCGGGGACTGGGCGGGCCTCGCGGCGGAGGTGCGGGGACGGCTGGGCGGCTCCCCTCAGCCGGTCTCCGATCCCCACCGCACCGGCGGTGGCTACCCCCCGTTTCCTCGGGCGGCTGGAAGACTGGGCGGTATGCCGAGCGCCCCCCGGCCCCCCTCCTCGCCCTCCGACCCACCGCCGCTGCTCACCTTCGGGCACGGCACCGCCGGACGCGAGGAGTTGGCTTCCCTGCTGCTCGGCGCCGAAGTGGCGACCGTCGTGGACGTCCGCACCGCCCCGGGCAGCCGACGCAATCCCGATGTGGGGAGGTCCGCGCTGAGCCAGTGGCTTCCGGAATCCGGCATCGACTACCGGTGGGAACCGCGACTGGGCGGTTTCCGGAAGGTGGCGGCGGACGCGCCGGACACCTTCTGGCGCAACGATTCCTTCCGTGGCTACGCCGGCTACACCAGGGACCCGGAGTTCGTCGCCGCCATGGACGAACTGCTCCACGACGCGCGGTCCAACCGCCATGCGGTGATGTGCGGCGAGACCCTCTGGTGGCGCTGCCATCGACGGATCATCGCCGACTTCGCCGTCCTGGCCCGCCGGACACCCGTGCTCCACCTGGCTCACGACGGCCGCATGACGGAACACCAGCCGACCTCGGGCGCCAGGCTCGGCAGTGACGGGCTCCTGCACTACCCCGGCCCACCGGACCGATAGTTGGTCGACCGGTACCGGACGTGCTAACAAACACTCGGACAGTACCGGCCCGCACACGGACAGTGGCGGGACTCACGCAGCGTTAGGGGACCGTCATGATCGGCCGTGAGGACGGCCCAGGCCCGGGCCGTGGAGGGCAGCCGGGTGCCCCGCTCCGCCCCCGGGAGAGGCACGCGGACAACCATCCGGAGGGCTTCAACCGTCAGGTGGGACTGGCTTCGCTGCTCTTCAGCTCACTGCTCGCCGTCGTCTTCGCCGGCCTGCTGGTCTTCTCCGCCTGTACCGAGCACTTCACCTGGGGCCGGCTGGCCGTGGCGCTGATGGCCACCGGGGGTGGCGCCGCCGCCTGGTACGGATGGCGGCGGGAGTCGGCCTCCGCCTCCTGGTGCGGACTCTTCCTGGCCGTCACCTCCACGGCGCTGGCCCAGTCCCTGCTCTGAGGTGGCGGTCAGCGGGAGCGCTCAGCGGCGGGGGTCACCCGCCGGCTCCCGTGCGGGTCGTCAGTTCCCGCCACAGCCGCCCGACCTGAGGTTCCAGATCCTCCAGCGGACCGTCGTTGCTGATCACCAGGTCGGCGACGGCCAGGCGTTCCTCTCTGGTCGCCTGCGCCGCCATCCGGGACCGGGCCTCGTCCTCCGTCATGCCGCGGAGCCGCACCAACCGGTCCATCTGCGTCTCCGGCGCCGCGTCCACCACGACGACGAGGTCGTAGAGCGAGGCGAGGCCGTTCTCGGCGAGGAGCGGCACGTCGTGCACGACGATGGCGTCCTCGGCGGCGGCTGCCTCCAGCTCCGCCGACCGGTCGCGCACCAGCGGGTGGACGATGGCGTTGAGCGCCTGCAGCCGCTCGGCGGAGGCGAAGACGATGGAGGCGAGTCCCGGCCGGTCGAGGCAGCCGTCGGGTGCCAGCACCTCGGGGCCGAACTCGCCGACCACCGCCGCGAGACCGGGGGTGCCCGGCTCCACCACCTCCCGGGCGATCCGGTCGGCGTCGATGACCACCGCCCCGCGGGCGGCGAGCAGCCGGGACACCTCGCTCTTGCCCGCGCCGATCCCGCCTGTCAGTCCCACCTTCAGCATGTGGTCAGCCTACGTCCGGCTCAGCCGGTCTCTCCCTCGCGCTCGGCGAGGAACCGCTCGAACTCCTGGCCGATCTCCTCGGCGGACGGCAGTTGGGAGGGTTCGGCCACCAGGTTGCCCCGGCTCTCGGCCCCGGCCACCGCGTCGTACTGGTTCTCCAGACCTCGCACCAGGCTGACCAACTCGTCGTTGCCCTCGCTGATCTGGCGTTCGATCTCGCTCTGGGTCCGCTGGGCGGCGGTGCGGAGTCCCTGGGCGATGCCGGGCAGCACGAGGCCGGTGGCCGCTGTGATCGCCTCCAGCGCCGTGAGCGCCGCGTCCGGATACGGCGATCGGGCGACGTAGTGCGGCACGTGCGCCGCGACCCCCAGGACGTCGTGCCCGGCCTCCGTGAGTCGGAACTCAACCAGGGACTCGGCGCTGCCGGGCACCTGGGCCTGTTCGAAGACGACTCCGTGCCCGGGCACGAGGTCCGCCCGGTTGCCGTGCGGGGTTATGCCAACCGGCCGGCTGTGCGGCACCCCCATGGGGATGCCGTGGAAGTTCACCGAGAGCCGCACCCCGAGGCGTTCCACGATCTGGATGACGGCCGCCGTGAAGCGTTCCCACTCGACGTCCGGTTCGGGGCCGGAGAGCAGGAGGAACGGGGTCGCCGTCGCGTCCCGCACCAGGTTGACCTCCAGGCGCGGCATGTCGTACGCGGTCCAGCGGTTCCGCTCGAAGGTCAGCAGCGGCCGGCGGGCCCGGTAGTCGATCAGCCGGTCCACGTCGAAGCGGGCGACGGGCTGCCTGGGCAGGCCTTCCAGTAGCCGTTCGATGATCTGGTCGCCGGTCTCTCCCGCGTCGATGTACCCCTCGAAGTGGTACAGCAGCACCAGTCCGGCGGAGTACCGGTCCCGCGCCGCGTCGATGGCCGCGAGTCCGCTCCGTTCCCACTCGTACAGGTCCCGAGGATTTCGCACAGCACCGTCCTTCTCAAGTCTGTCCGTTCAAACGCGGCACGCCCGCACGGCATTCCTGTCGGCGCCGGGCCCCGGCACCGGCAACGGCAAGGCCCGCCCTCACGTGGAGAGCGGGCCTTACCGTATACATCTTGTTCAGCTGTTCAGCCCTGAGGGGGTGAGCAGCCGGGGAGCCGGAGCGTCAGCTCTGGCCGCCCGCCAGCTTCTCCCGGAGCGCGGCCAGGGCCTCGTCCGAAGCCAGGGCGCCGGAGTTGTCCGCCGACTCCGAGGAGTAGGAGCCACCGGAGTTACCGCCACCGGAGTTACCGCCCTGGGCGGAACCACCGCTGCCGGCCTCGGCCGCTGCCTGCTCGTCGGCCTCGCGGGACTTGACCACCTGCGCCTGGTGCTGCTCGAAGCGGGCCTGCGCCTCGGCGTACTGGCGCTCCCACTCCTCACGCTGCTTCTCGTAACCCTCGAGCCAGTCGTTGGTCTCGGGGTCGAAGCCCTCGGGGTAGATGTAGTTGCCCTGGTCGTCGTAGGACGCGGCCATGCCGTACAGGGTCGGGTCGAACTCGACCGCCGTCGGGTCGGCACCGAAGGACTCGTTCGCCTGCTTCAGCGAGAGGCTGATGCGACGGCGCTCGAGGTCGATGTCGATGACCTTGACGAAGATCTCGTCGTTGACCTGGACGACCTGCTCCGGGATCTCCACGTGGCGCTCGGCCAGCTCGGAGATGTGCACCAGGCCCTCGATACCCTCGTCGACACGGACGAACGCACCGAACGGCACCAGCTTGGTGACCTTGCCGGGGACGACCTGCCCGATCTGGTGGGTCCGGGCGAACTGCTGCCACGGGTCTTCCTGGGTCGCCTTGAGCGACAGGGACACGCGCTCGCGGTCCATGTCGACGTCCAGCACCTCGACCGTGACCTCCTGGCCGACCTCGACCACCTCGGAGGGGTGGTCGATGTGCTTCCAGGACAGCTCGGAGACGTGCACCAGACCGTCGACGCCGCCCAGGTCCACGAACGCACCGAAGTTGACGATCGAGGACACGACGCCCGAACGGACCTGGCCCTTCTGGAGGGTGGTGAGGAAGGTCTGGCGGACCTCGCTCTGGGTCTGCTCGAGCCAGGCACGGCGGGACAGGACCACGTTGTTGCGGTTCTTGTCCAGCTCGATGATCTTCGCCTCGAGCTCCTTGCCCACGTAGGGCTGGAGGTCGCGGACGCGACGCATCTCGACCAGGGAGGCCGGGAGGAAGCCACGGAGGCCGATGTCGAGGATGAGACCACCCTTGACGACCTCGATGACCGTACCGGTGACGATCCCGTCCTCTTCCTTGATCTTCTCGATGGTGCCCCAAGCGCGCTCGTACTGCGCGCGCTTCTTCGAGAGGATCAGGCGGCCTTCCTTGTCCTCCTTCTGGAGGACCAGGGCCTCGATCTCGTCACCGACGGCCACGACCTCGTTCGGGTCGACGTCGTGCTTGATCGAGAGCTCGCGGGAGGGGATGACGCCTTCGGTCTTGTAGCCGATGTCGAGCAGGACCTCGTCCCGGTCGACCTTCACGATCACGCCGTCGACAATATCGCCGTCGTTGAAGTACTTGATCGTCTCATCGATCGCGGCGAGGAAGGCTTCCTCGGAACCGATGTCGTTGACCGCCACCTGCGGGGTGGTGGGGGTTGCCTCGGTGCTGCTCGTCATGTGGGAAAGGGCTCCGGTACGGACATTGAGTCGTAGGTACTGCTACGCCGAGAACCCGTATCGCACCGCCGAAGCCGAACAGCCCGGGGAGGACGTCTCTTCTCTCACTGGAAGATCAGGAGACGCCTCGACAGCTGAGGGGACATGCGACAAATGCGAGCGCGACCTGCTCTGTCTGAGGCGCGCAGGCCCGCAGCGCAACTTGTAGCATACGGGGGCGACCGGAGACGGTCAATGCACGAAGAGCCATACCTGGGTCGGAATCACCCATATCAGGCAGAAGTCACCCGAGAAGCGGGGGTCCGGGTGGTCGGTCGACCCCCTACCTACGCCGTCCGGTGCCCGGCGACGCAGTGCGCGGACGCTGGTGCCGACCCGTTCCACCGACGAAGACTACGACGACGGGCACGATGATCCAAGAGGACGATGCAGAGGCGGTACGGCGCGAGGCGGGCCCTGCCGAGAGCAGCCGGGCCAACCGGGGCTGGTGGGACCGGAACGCCGACGACTACCAGGAGGAGCACGGCGGCTTCCTCGGTGACGACCGCTTCGTCTGGGGCCCGGAGGGCCTCAGCGAGGACGAGGCGGCCCTGCTCGGACCGGCCGCCTCGCTGCGGGGGCGGGACGTGCTGGAGGTCGGTGCCGGGGCGGCGCAGTGCTCCCGGTGGCTCGCGGCCCGCGGTGCCCGACCGGTCGCCCTGGACCTCTCCCACCGCCAGCTCCGCCACGCGCGCCGGATGGATCTGGCGAACCCGGCCGCCCCGCCGGTCCCCCTGGTCCAGGCCGACGCCGCCGCCCTGCCGTTCCGGGACGGCTCCTTCGACCTCGCCTGCTCCGCCTTCGGAGCGCTGCCCTTCGTGGCCGAGCCGGTCCGGGTGCTGCGGGAGGTGCGGCGGGTGCTGCGCCCCGGAGGACGCTGGGTGTTCTCGGTGACCCATCCGTTCCGCTGGGCCTTCCCGGACGAGCCGGGGCCCGAGGGGCTGACCGTCTCGGGCTCCTACTTCGACCGCACGCCCTACGTCGAGCAGGACGCCGAAGGCCGGGCCGTGTACGTCGAGCACCACAGGACCCTCGGTGACCGGGTGCGGGACGTGGTCGCGGGCGGTTTCCGGCTGCTCGACCTCGTGGAGCCCGAGTGGCCAGCCTGGAACACCCAGGAGTGGGGCGGCTGGTCCCCGCTGCGGGGAGAGCTCCTCCCCGGAACCGCGATCTTCGTCTGCGAACGAGACTGAACGACTCCGAGGGGCCGCACGGTCGCCGGAGTCGACCTGAGGTGCCACCCGGAGCCGGGCGGGGCGCTGCGAGGATGGTCCGGTGAGCATCCGGACCGACGCCCTCGCCTCGCTCCCCGTCCGCGCCGCGCTGCCCCGCCTGCTGGCCGAGCTCGACCGCTGGGGGACCGCCGTGCTGTGCGCCCCACCGGGCACCGGCAAGACCACCGCAGTCCCGCTGGCCCTGGCCGGCCTGCTCCCCGGGACGTCCGCCCGCACCGGCCGCGTCCTGGTGGCCGAACCACGGCGGATCGCGGCCCGGGCGGCGGCCCGGCGGATGGCCTGGCTCCTGGGTGAGGAGGTCGGGGGGCGGGTCGGCTTCACCGTGCGCGGCGAGCGGCGGGTCGGTCCCGGGACGGTGCTGGAGGTGGTGACCACCGGGGTGCTGCTGCAGCGGTTGCAGCGGGACCAGGAGCTGGCCGGGGTGGACACCGTACTGATCGACGAGTGCCACGAGCGCCATCTGGACGCGGACACCGCCGCGGCCTTCCTACTGGATGTGCGGGCCGCCCTCCGCCCCGAGCTGCGGCTGGTCGCCGCCTCGGCGACCACCGACGCCGAGGGGTGGGCCCGGCTGCTGGGCGCGGACGGCGGCCCGGAACCCGGCGAGGGGGCGCGCCGCCCCCCGGCGACCGCCCCCGTCGTCGAGGCCGCCGGCGGCTCCCACGAGGTGGCCGTCGTGTGGGCCCCGCCGCCCCGGCCGGTGCGCCCGCCGCACGGCACCCGGGTGGATCCGGACCTGCTGAGGCATGTGGCCGCCACCGTCCGGCGCGCCCTGCGGGAGCAGGAGGGCGACGTGCTCTGCTTCCTTCCCGGCGTGGCCGAGATCGCGCGGGTCGCGACCGACCTGGTCGGCGCCGGCGTCGAGGTGCTCCAGGTGCACGGACGCTCCCCCGCGGCCGTCCAGGACGCGGCGCTGGCCGGCGGGGACGGGCGGCGGGTGGTGCTCGCCACGTCCGTCGCCGAGTCCAGCCTGACCGTGCCCGGGGTGCGGGCGGTGGTGGACGCCGGCCTGGCCCGGGAACCGCGGGTGGACCAAGCCCGCGGGCTGAGCGCGCTGACGACCGTACGGGCCTCCAGGGCCTCGACCCGGCAGCGCGCCGGACGGGCCGGGCGCGAGGCGCCCGGAACGGTCTACCGGTGCTGGTCCGAGTCCGAGGACGAGCGGTTGCCGCGGTGGCCCGCTCCGGAGATCGAGGTCGCGGACCTCTCGGCGTTCGCCCTGTGGGCGGCCTGTTGGGGCGATCCAGGGGCCCGCGGACTGGCTCTGCTGGACCCGCCGCCGGAGGGGGCGATGGCCGCCGCCGGCGAGGTGCTGACCGCGATCGGGGCGCTCGACGCCGCCGGGCGGGCCACCGAACGCGGGGTCCGGATGGCCCGGTCAGGGCTCCACCCGCGGCTCGCCAGGGCGCTGCTGGACGGTGCGGAGGAGTTGGGGGCGCGACGGGCGGCGGAGCTCGTGGCACTCCTCTCGGAGGAACCGCCGCGCGGGCTGGGAGACGACCTGGCGACGGTCTGGCGTGCGGTGCGCGGCGGCGGCAGCGACGGCTATCCCGCCCGGTGGCGCCGGGAGGCCCGCCGGTTGGAGAGCGCCCTGCGCTCCGGCGGATCGGCACCCGCCGGTCCCGGGGCCGGGCGCGGTGACGACGCCTGCGCCGGGCTGGTCGCGGCCCTCGCCTTCCCGGAGCGGGTGGCCCGGTCCCGTGGCCCCGGGTCCTATCTGATGGCCAGCGGGACCCGGGCGGAACTCGTGGCCGGCTCCGCGCTGGCCGCCGCTCCGTGGCTGGCGGTGGCCGTTGCGGACCGGCCGGTGGCCGCGCCGTCGGCCCGTATCCGGCTGGCCGCGGTGGTGGACGAGGAGTCTGCCCTGCTGGCCGCCGCGCCGCTGCACACCGCGGAGGAGGAGGTCGGCTGGTCGGCGGAGCGGGCGGATGTCATCGCCCGGAGCGTCGAACGACTCGGGGCGATCGAGCTCTCGGCACGCCCGCTGGCCGCCCCGGCTCCGGCGCTGGTGCGGACCGCTCTGCTGGACGGGTTGCGGCGGCGGGGACTCGGGCTGCTGCACTGGTCACGGCAGGCGACCGAGTTGCGCCGGCGGCTCGCCTTCCTCCACCGGGAACTCGGCGAGCCGTGGCCCGAGGTGTCGGACCGGGCGCTGCTGGCCGAACCGGAGAGCTGGCTGGGCCCGGCCTTCGCCCGGGCCCGCAGCCGAGCCGACCTGGAGCGGCTCGACGCGGGCGAGGCCCTGCGGAGTCTGCTCCCGTGGGCCAGCGGTGAGGCGGCGCTGCTGGACGAGTTGGCGCCCGAGCGGGTCGAGGTGCCGAGCGGATCGCGGGTCCGTGTCGACTACAGCGGCGAGCAGCCCGTACTGGCCGTGAAGCTGCAGGAGCTCTTCGGGTGGTCGCAGGGCCCCCGGATCGCCGGCGGACGGGTGCCGCTCCTGATCCACCTGCTCTCGCCGGCCGGCCGGCCGGCGGCTGTCACCGCCGATCTGGCGTCCTTCTGGCGGGAGGGGTACCGCTCCGTGCGGGCGGAGTTGCGCGGCCGGTATCCCCGGCATCCCTGGCCCGAGGACCCGTCCACGGCGGAGCCGACCCGTCACACGAAGAGCCGGGCCGCCCGCTGACCTGGCCGCCCGGCTCCGCTCGGTCAGTAGGTCGGCCGGGTGGTGCCGAGCGCCGCGATGGTGGTGCTGGGGGAAGGCCGGGGGCTCGGCTCCGTGCCCTCGCTCCCGTCGTCGCCACCCGGGCACGGGTCCTCACCGGTCGGGCTGGGCGACGGGGAGCCGGTCTCGCCGTCGCTCGGCGAGGGCGTGGGGGTCGGCGTCGGGGAGGCGGTCGGTGAGGCGGTGGGGCTGGGCGAAGCCGTCACGGTGGGCGTGGGTATGGGGGATGTGGTGGGCGACGGCGAACTGCTCGGGCTCGGCGACGGAGAGGCGGTAGGCGTCGGCGAGGCGGAGTCCGTGGGGCAGACGGTCGGGGTGGGGCTGGGCTCACCCGGCTCCGCGGTGCCGGTGTCCGAGGGGGTGGGCGAGGCGGTGGGCGAGGCGGTGGGCGAGGGCTCGATACTGCCGGTGGCCGAGACCGTCGGTCGGGGCGAGCCGCTCGATTCCCCCGGGGAGCCGGGGCGCGGGGAGTGGCGCGGGCCGCCCGAGCCCCCGGAACCGCCGGGCCGGTCGGAGCCCGCCCCGGGCGAGGTGGGCAGCACGCCCGTGTTGTCGGGCACTTCGTGAGTGCCCTTGCGGTAGTACTCGTACCAGGTCAGGACGGTTCGGAGGTACTCGCTGGAGCGGTTGTAGCCCAGGATGGCCTGCTCCAGATCGTTCCTGACCGAGAGGTCGCGCCCGTTGGCGCACAGGTACCGCCCGGCGGCCAGTGCCGCGTCGTAGATGTTGTTCGGGTCCTTCCGGCCGTCCCCGTTGCCGTCCGCACCCCAGTTGGCCCAGGTCGAGGGGATGAACTGCATGGGGCCCACAGCACGGTCGTAGACCGGGTCCCCGTCGTACTCGCCGCCGTCGGTATCCCGTATCTCGGCGAAGCCGTTGCCGTCGAGGCGCGGACCGAGAATCGGCTTGAGAGTGGTCCCCTCGGAGTCCACGTTGCCGCCGCGGGCCTGGCCGGACTCGACCCTGCCGATGGCGGCCAGCAGTTCCCACCTCAGGTTGCAGCCGGGGTTGCTGCTCTTCAGCTGGGACTCGGCCTTCCGGTAGGCGTCGAGCACGGTGGCCGGGATACCCGCCTCGGTCGCCGGCTTCTCGGGTTTGCTCTCGCCCTTCTCCGGCGTCCGGAGCGGCGGGAGTTCGGTGTGGTATTCGGAGCCTCCGTCGATGGGCGGCTCCTCGGTGGGCGCGGAGCCGGCCGGTGGCTCCGGATCGGCTCGGAGGAGTCCGGGGGCCTGCGAGGCGGTCAGTGCCGCCATGGCGACGGCCGCCACCGCGGTCGTCGCCGCTCCCCTGCGCAGTCGGCGCCCGAGTTCCGCTGCCATCCTTGGCTCCCCCTCCGTCCGGGGCCTCGGGGCGAGGTCGCTCCCCCGCTCTCCGCACGGCCCACCCGCTCACCGTCCCGCCCCCAACGACCCGACGTGTGTGGGGACTTTGGGTGACCCTACGGCAAGCACCGCCCCCGGCGGCAAGGTGTCCGGCCGTCTGCGGCCACCGGGGGGCGGGGGTCAGTGCGCCGCCGACTCCCAGTCCGCCCCGCGGCCGACCGACACGTCCAGCGGGGCCCGCAGCGACACCGCGCCGATCATCTCGGTACGGACCAGCTCCTCCACGCGGTCCGCCTCTCCGGGCGCGATCTCGAGCACGATCTCGTCGTGCACCTGGAGCAGCATCCGCGAGTTGAGCCCTCCGCCGCGCAGCGCCTCGTCCACCCGCAGCATCGCGATCTTCACGATGTCCGCCGCGGTGCCCTGGATGGGGGCGTTGAGCGCCATCCGCTCGGCCATCTCCCGGCGCTGGCGGTTGTCGCTGTTGAGGTCCGGCAGATAGCGGCGGCGGCCGAGCATCGTCTCGGTGTAGCCGGTGTTCCGGGCTTCGACCACGGCCCGCCGCAGGTAGTCGCGCACCCCGCCGAAGCGCTCGAAGAAGGTGTCCATCAGCCTGCGCGCCTCCTCCGGCGCGATGTTGAGCTGCTGGGACAGGCCGAAGGCGGACAGCCCGTAGGCGAGCCCGTAGGACATCGCCTTGATCTTGCGGCGCATCTCCGGGTCCACCTCGGTCTTGGCGACGCCGAAGACCTGTGAGGCGACGGTGGTGTGCAGGTCCTCACCGGAGGTGAAGGCGTCGATCAGGCCCTCGTCCTCGGAGAGGTGGGCCATGACCCGCAGCTCGATCTGGCTGTAGTCCGCCGTCATCAGGGACTGGAAGCCCTCGCCCACCACGAAACCGCGGCGGATGGCCCGGCCCTCGTCGGTGCGGACCGGGATGTTCTGCAGGTTGGGGTCGGTGGAGGAGAGGCGGCCGGTCGCGGCCACCGTCTGATTGAAGGTGGTGTGGATCCGCCCGTCCGGGGCGATCGTCTTGATCAGACCCTCGACCGTGGAGCGCAGCCGCGCCTGCTCCCGGTGGCGCAGCATGATCACGGGGAGTTCGTGGTCGGTCTGGGTGGCGAGCCAGGCGAGCGCGTCGGCGTCGGTCGTGTAACCGGTCTTGGTCTTCTTGGTCTTCGGCAGACCGAGCTCTCCGAAGAGCACTTCCTGGAGCTGTTTCGGAGAGCCGAGGTTGAACTCATGGCCCACCGCGGCGTGCGCCTCCCGCACGGCCTGCTGCACGGCGCCGGCGAACTGCTGCTCCATGCGGTCCAGCCAGCCGCGGTCGGCCGCGATGCCCGAGCGTTCCATCCGGGCCAGCAGTGCGGAGGTCGGCAGTTCGACGTCGCGCAGCAGATCGGCGGTCGCGCCGGCGGGCGGGCCGCCCGCGGCGGGGGCGGCAGTGGGACCCTCGACCTCCGGGAGCTTCTCCTCGAATACCTCGGCGAGGTCCAGGATCGTCCGGGCCTGGGCCATCAGGGCGTCCTGTTCGGCCTGTTCCTCGGCCCCGAAGGCGAGTTGGCCGTCGTCGGCGACCGGGGTCCGCAGCTCCCGGCCCAGGTACTCGATGGACAGCGCGTCCAGCAGGAAGGAGCGGCGGCCCGGCTTGACGAGGTAGGCGGCGAGGGCGGTGTCCATGGTGACCCCCTCGACCCGCCAGCCGTGCTCGGCGAAGGACCGCATCGCCGCCTTGGCGTCGTGCATGGCCTTCGGCCGGGCGGGGTCGGCGAGCCAGGCGGCGAAGGCCCGCTCGTCGGCTTCGTCCATCTCGGAGGGCTCGAACCAGACGGCGGGGCCGGAGCCCAGCGCCAGGGCGATCTCCCGGACCTCCCCGCTGCCCAGGGCCCAGCTGTGGACCGTGGCCACTCCGAGCTGCTGGCCGCCGTGCTCCGCCAGCCAGGGGGCCAGTTGGCCGGCGGCGAGCGGCTCCCCCTCCACCTCCACGGCGCCGACCGGTGTCGGCTGTGCCTCGGCGGCGCCGGGGTCGGCGGCCATCAGCCGGTCGCGGAAGTTGGGGTGCCGGAACTCCAGGGCGTCGAGCAGCACGACGAAGGCCTGCCGGTCGTACGGGGCGCGTACCAGCTCGGCAGGGCCGGCCGGCAGCTCCACGTCCCGGATCAGCTCGGTCAGCCGGCGGTTGAGCCTGACGGAGTCCAGATGGTCGCGGAGGTTCTGCCCGACCTTCCCCTTGATCTCGTCGGCGCGCTCCACCAGCGCCTCGAAGGACCCGAACTGCTTGATCCACTTGGTGGCGGTCTTCTCCCCCACCCCGGGGATGCCGGGGAGGTTGTCGGAGGGGTCGCCGCGCAGGGCCGCGAAGTCCGGGTACTGGGCCGGGGTGAGCTGGTAGCGCTCCTCGACCTTGGCGGGGGTGAACCGGGTCAGCTCGGAGACGCCCTTGGTGGGATAGAGCACCGTCACGTGGTCGGTGATGAGCTGGAAGGTGTCCCGGTCCCCGGTGACGATCGAGACCTCGAACCCCTCGGCCTCCGCCTGGGTGGCGAGGGTGGCGATGACGTCGTCCGCCTCGAAGCCCTCCACCGCGAAGCGGGGGACGTTCATCGTGTCCAGCAGCTCGCCGATCAGCTCCACCTGCCCCTTGAACTCGTCCGGGGCCTTGGAGCGGTTGGCCTTGTAGTCGGTGAACTCCTCCGAGCGCCACGTCTTGCGGGAGACGTCGAAGGCGACCGCGAGATGGGTGGGCTGTTCGTCACGGAGCGTGTTCGCCAGCATCGAGGCGAAGCCGTAGATGGCGTTGGTCGGCTGCCCGGAGACCGTGCTGAAGTTCTCCGCCGGCAGCGCGAAGAAGGCCCGGTACGCCAGGGAGTGCCCGTCCAGCAGGAGGAGGCGGGGCCGCTCTCCCGAGCTGGGGGTCCCGGGGTCGGGGGCGGCGGTCGCTGCGGTCTTCTTCGATGCTGTCTGTGCCACGCCCCGATCCTGCCACGACTCACTGACAGCCTTGACTGCGCCGACCGGAAGCACTCCTTCCGCAGCCCGGCCGGAAGCGACCCCTCCCTACCCACCGCCCCGCGTACATGGGAGGATCGCTTTTCAACCATCGGATCGTATCCGCAGCTCGACAGGCCGAAGGGAGAGCGACATGGCATCGAAACCCCCCGCCGGGGATCCGATCCAGGACGCCCCGGAGGTGACCGCCCCGCAGCACGCCGCCGCCGGCCTGCCCGCGATCGGCCACACCTTGCGGATCGCCAACCGACAGATGGGTGCCACGCGCACCGCGCTGACCCTGCTCCGGGTCAACCAGAAGGACGGTTTCGACTGCCCCGGCTGCGCCTGGCCCGAAGGCGACAAGCGCCATATGGCGGAGTTCTGTGAGAACGGGGCGAAGGCCGTCGCCGAAGAGGCCACACGACGCCGGGTCACCGCGGAGTTCTTCGCCTCCCACCCGGTCTCCGACCTGGCGAACCGGAGCGGCTACTGGCTGGGCCAGCAGGGCCGGCTGACCCAGCCGATGCTGCTGGAGAAGGGCGGCGAGCACTACGAGCCGGTGAGCTGGGAGCGCGCCTTCGACATCGTCGCCGAGGAGCTCCGGGCCCTGGACTCGCCGGACGAGGCGCTCTTCTACACCTCCGGCCGGACGAGCAACGAGGCGGCCTTCCTCTACCAGCTCTTCGCGCGCGAGTTCGGCACCAACAACCTGCCGGACTGCTCCAACATGTGCCACGAGTCCTCCGGCTCGGCGCTGAGCGAGACGATCGGCGTCGGCAAGGGCAGTGTGCTGCTGGAGGACCTCTACCGCGCCGACCTGATCATCGTCGCCGGCCAGAACCCGGGCACCAACCACCCGCGGATGCTGTCCGCGCTGGAGCGGGCCAAGAAGGAGGGCGCCCGGATCATCACCGTCAACCCCCTCCCCGAGGCCGGGATGGAGCGGTTCAAGAACCCGCAGACCCCGCTCGGCCTGAGCCGCGGCACCGCCCTCACCGACCTCTTCCTGCAGATCCGGCTCGGCGGCGACCAGGCGCTGTTCAGGATGTTGAACAAGCTGATCCTGGAGACCGAGGGCGCCCTGGACGAGGAGTTCATCCAGCAGCACACCCACGGCTACGAGGAGTTCGCGGCCGCCGCGCGCGACGCCGACTGGGAGGAGACGCTGCGCGCCACCGGGCTCGACCGGGAGGCCGTCGAGCAGGCGCTGGGCATGGTCCTGGAGTCGCGCTCCGTCGTCGTCTGCTGGGCGATGGGCCTGACCCAGCACAAGCACTCGGTGCCGACCATCCGGGAGATCGTCAACTTCCTGCTGCTGCGCGGCAACATCGGCCGCCCCGGCGCGGGCGTCTGCCCCGTCCGCGGTCACAGCAACGTCCAGGGCGACCGCACCATGGGCATCTTCGAACGTCCGCCCGAGGAGTTCCTCGACGCCCTGGAGAAGGAGTTCGGGTTCGCCCCGCCGCGCGGGCACGGCCATGACGTCGTCCGGGGCATCCGCGCGCTGCGGGACGGCGAGTCGAAGGTCTTCTTCGCCATGGGCGGCAACTTCGTCTCCGCCTCGCCCGACACGGAGGTCACGGAGGCGGCGATGCGCCGCGCCCGGCTCACCGTCCACGTGTCCACCAAGCTGAACCGGTCCCATGTGGTGACCGGAGCCCGCGCGCTGATCCTGCCCACCCTCGGCCGCACCGAGCGGGACCTCCAGGCCAGCGGGGAGCAGGTGGTCACGGTCGAGGACTCGATGGGCATGGTGCACGCCTCGCGCGGACGGCTGGAGCCGGCGAGCAAGGAGTTGCTCTCCGAGACGGCCATCGTCAGCCGGCTGGCCCGCCGGGTGCTCGGCGACGCCAGCAAGACGCCCTGGGAGGAGTTCGAGAAGGACTACTCGAAGATCCGCGACCGGATCTCGCGGGTGGTGCCGGGCTTCGAGGACTACGAGGAGAAGATCTCCCGCCCGGGCGGCTTCGTGCTGCCGCACGGCCCTCGGGACGACCGCACCTTCCCGACCGCCACCGGCAAGGCCAACTTCACCGCCGCGCCGATCGAGTACCCGGAGCTGCCCGAGGGCCGGCTGCTGCTCCAGACGCTCCGCTCGCACGACCAGTACAACACCACGATCTACGGACTCGACGACCGCTACCGCGGCATCAAGAACGGCCGCCGGGTGGTGCTGGTCAACCCGGAGGACGCGGAACGGCTGGGGCTGGCCGACGGCGCCTACGCCGACCTGGTCAGCGAGTGGCGGGACGGCGTCGAGCGCCGTGCGGCGGGCTTCCGGGTGGTCCACTACCCGACTGCGCGGGGCTGCGCCGCCGCCTACTACCCGGAGACCAACGTGCTCGTGCCGCTGGATTCCACGGCCGACACCAGCAACACCCCGGCCAGCAAGTCCGTCGTCGTACGGATCGAGCCGGGCGACCGCGAAGAGGCCGCCGCTCCGGCCGCCCGGTAGCGGTCGGCCGGAAGCGCACGGAGGGCAGGGCGGCGCCGGTAGCGGCGCCGCCCTGCCCTCGCCCTCCGGCGGACTCCGCTTCCCGGTCCCGCCGGCAACGCCCCCAGAAGTCATCCCGATCGGAGCAGGAGCCCATGGGCGAGCAGCGACTCAGCACGAAGTTCCCACCGGAGGTACTGGACGCCTATGCCGACAGCGGCGTCGACCTGTCGGCGCTGTTCTCCGCCGGCAGCCTCGGTTCCCGGATGGGTCTCACCGTGCTCGAGGCCTCCGCCGAGCGGGTGGTCGGCACCCTGCCGGTGGAGGGCAACACCCAGCCGTACGGGCTGCTGCACGGGGGCGCCTCCGCGGTGCTGGCGGAGACCCTCGGCTCGGTCGGCGCGATGCTGCACGGCGGGCCCGAGAAGATCGCGGTCGGGGTCGACCTGAACTGCACCCACCACCGCAGCGCCCGCTCCGGGCAGGTGACCGGTGTCGCCACCCCGCTGCACCGCGGCCGATCCACCGCCTGCTACGAAGTCGCCATCACCGACGAAGCGGGCAAACGGGTCTGCACCGCCAGGCTCACCTGTGCGCTCCGGCCGGCCAAGGCCGCGTAGGCGCACAGCGCTTCCCGCGCCGGGTGGGGCCGCCGGCCCCGTCACCGCCGACACGGGATGCTACTGCCCGTAGTCACGATCGCACCTCTCCGCGGGGCGGCCGTACCGTCCCTCCGGGCCGGACGGTACGCCCCGCCGCGCGTTCGATAGCCGGACGCGCCAGAGCGCCCCCGCCTCCCTCCACTTGGCGGAACTGCACATTCAGCGCCTTGCGGCCGTCCGCCGCCGCCCGCCCGCTTCGTCCCCGGAAGCCCCAGAAAGCCAGCGTCCGGCAGTGAGACCTACGTCATAACAAGAGAGTCACATCCTGTTCCGGCTCTCTACCCAGGCACAGCAGTGGACATATATTCACGGCCAGTCACCGCGCAGTCGGGCGTCTGCGGTACGGAACACTCCGACCGGCGCGCGACACGGCCCCTCGACAGGAGGAGGCCGCCGCGCCAGGGGAAAGGACTGATCGTGCGTCACCGTTCCTTGCTCATACTCACCACTGCGGTAACCGCCGGGGCGTTGACGCTCTCCGCCTGCGGTTCCCGCGGCGACAGCGACGACGGCGCCAGTGGCAAGACGACCCTGGTCATCGGCCTGGACGCACCGCTGACCGGCGATCTCTCGGTGCTCGGGCAGGGCATCAAGAACTCCGCCGACCTCGCGATCAAGATCGCGAACAAGAACGAGGAGGTGCCCGGGGTCACCTTCGAGCTGCAGGCGCTCGACGATGTCGCCCAGGCCGCCACCGGCCTGCAGAACGCCACCAAGTTCGTCGGCAACAAGAAGGTCATCGGCGCCGTCGGCCCGCTGAACTCCAACGTCGGCCAGTCCATGCAGAAGGTGTTCGCCAACGCCGGCATGGTCCAGGTCTCCCCCGCCAACACCGCGCCCGAGCTCACCCAGGGCGCCGGGTGGAGGACCGGGGAGAAGAAACGCCCCTTCGACACCTACTTCCGCACCTCCACCACGGACGCCATCCAGGGCCCGTTCGCGGCGCGGTACATGTACGAGGAGAAGAAGTTCCGGAAGGTCTTCGTCATCGACGACAAGAAGACCTACGGCGCGGGCCTCGCGGGCACCTTCAAGGACGAGTTCACCAAGCTCGGTGGGAAGGTCGTGGGCACCGACCACGTCAACCCCGAGGACAAGGACTTCTCCGCGGTCGCCACCAAGGTCAGCCGCTCCGGGGCGGACTTCGTCTACTACGGCGGCGAGTTCCCGGCCGGTGCCCCGCTCGCCGACCAGATCAAGAAGGCCGGGGCCAAGATCCCGACGGTGGGCGGCGACGCCCTCTTCAGCGCCGAGTACATCAACCTGGCGAAGAAGAACTCCGAAGGCGACTTCGCCACCTCCGTCGGCGCGCCCCTGGAGACGCTCGACACCGCCAAGACGTTCATGAAGAACTACAAGGACGCCAAGTACGGCGTGCCGTACGAGGCCTACGGCGGTTACTCCTACGACAGCACCTGGGCCATCATCCAGGCCGTCAAGGCCGTGGTGGAGAAGAACGACGGCAAGCTCCCCAGCGACATCAACGAAGCCCGCAAGCAGGTCGTCGAGGCCACCCAGAACGTGAAGTTCCAGGGTGTCAGCGGCGACATCGGCTTCGACGAGTTCGGCGACACCACCAACCGGCAGCTGTCGATGTACGAGGTGAAGGACGGCAAGCACGCGCCGGTCAAGATCGACACCTTCGACGACTGACCGCGGTCCCCTCCCACCTCCCGATCCTGCTGCCCGCGCGGAGGCGACACCACCGCCTCCGCGCGGGTGCCTCAACACCATCCCGGAGGCCCCGCGGTGCAAGATCTGCCGCAGCAACTCGCCAACGGCCTGATACTCGGAGCGATGTACGGCCTCATCGCCATCGGGTACACCATGGTCTACGGCATCGTTCAGCTCATCAACTTCGCCCATGGCGAGATATTCATGATCGGGGGCTTCGGCGCGCTGACCGCCTGGCTGATGCTCCCCGAGGGCACCTCCCTGCTCGTCGCCCTCCCCCTGATGATCCTCCTGGCCGTCCTCTGCTCCGTACTGGTCGCCGTCGGAGCCGAACGCTTCGCCTACCGTCCGCTCCGCGGCGGGCCGCGACTGGCCCCCCTGATCACCGCCATCGGCCTCTCGATCGCCCTGCAGCAGGCCGTCTGGGCCCTCTACCCGGACGCGACGAAGGCCCGGACCTTCCCGCAGTTCTCCGGCGGGCCCGTCGAGATCGGCCCGATGTCCGTCCAGCGCGGTGAGCTCTTCCTGCTCATCGCCGCCCCGATCTGCATGATCGGCCTGGGCTTCTTCGTGGCCAAGACCCGCACCGGCCGGGCCATGCAGGCCACCTCGCAGGACCCGGACACGGCGAAGCTGATGGGCATCAACACCAACCGCATCATCGTCACCGCCTTCGCCATCGGTGGAGCGTTCGCCGCCGTCGCCGCCGTCGCCCACGGCCTCAAGTTCGGCCAGGTGGACTTCAAGATGGGCTTCATCGCCGGACTGAAGGCCTTCACCGCCGCCGTGCTCGGCGGGATCGGCAACATCTACGGCGCCATGATCGGCGGGCTCGCCCTCGGCTTCGCCGAGGCCATGGCGACCGCCTACATCGAGAACATCCCCGGCATGCAACAACTCGGCGGCGGGGCCTGGAAAGACGTCTGGGCCTTCGCTCTCCTCATCCTCGTACTGCTGCTGCGGCCCCAGGGCCTGCTCGGCGAACGCGTTTCGGATCGGGCGTGATCCCCTTGACCAGCACCGCACCCCCCAACACGGCGTCTGCGCAGAGCGAGTCCGCCCGGGCCACCGTGGCCGGCACCCTGGCACTGCCCCCGGCCGTCGCCCGTCCCTCGGTCGCCGCCGCGGCGGCGGTCACCTTCGCCAGCACCTTCCTCGCGTGGACCTGGACCGCGGAGTTCCCCGGCGACCTCACCGTCGACGGCTACCCCGGCGGGCTCCAGGTGCTGACCCTGGTCGGCGCCGCGCTCACCTTCCTCTTCACCCTCTCCGGATACGGAGTCCGCGGTCTGCGCTGGCTCACCCCCGGGGGGCGGACCAGCCCGGTGCTGCTGCTGGCCCTGGGCACCTTCGCCACCACCTGGTACGCCGTCGGCGCGATCGCCGTCTCCCTCGGCGGCCTGGTCAATCTGGAGCCCGGCGGCTGGATCGCCGCTCTCGCCTCGCTCGCCACCGCCCTAGCGGCTCTCGGCCTCCCCGCCGACCAGCCCGCGGATCCCGACGCCCCGGACGGCCCGCCGAGCAACGCCTGGGCGCGCCTGCGCCACTCGCTGCAGGCCCCGGCCCCCTCCGAGGCGGAGCTGCGTCTGCCGTCCTGGGCGGAGCTCCTGGTGATCGCCGCCGCCGTCGGCCTGGGCCTGTACGTGTTCACCTACGGCATCGACACCGAGTACGGGGAACTGTTCGTCGGTTTCCTGCTCCTGGCGGGCCTCGGTTCCGCCTCGGTCGGCAAGGCCGGGCTCGGCCAGCGGCTGTCGGCCCTCACCGCCAAGCACCGAAGCGTCACCATGGCCGCGGCGTTCGTCGCGGCCGCCGCCTTCCCCTTCACCCAGAGCAGCGACACCTACACCTCGATCGCGACCAACATCCTGATCTTCGCCACGGTCGCCCTGGGGTTGAACGTCGTGGTGGGCCTCGCCGGCCTGCTGGACCTGGGCTACGTCGCCTTCCTCGGCGTCGGCGCGTACACCGCGGCCCTGGTCTCCGGCTCCCCGTACTCCAGCATCGGAGTCCAGTTCCCGTTCTGGGCGGCGGTGCTCACGGGAGCCGCCGCGTCGCTGGTCTTCGGTGTGGTGATCGGCGCGCCCACGCTCCGGCTGCGGGGTGACTACCTCGCGATCGTCACCCTCGGCTTCGGTGAGATCTTCCGCATCGCCATGAAGAACCTGGACGGCGATTCCGGGCCGGACGTGACCAACGGGCCCAACGGCATCCCGAACATCCCCGACCTGGAGCTGCTCGGCTTCAACTTCGGCCAGGAGCACAGCTTCCTCGGCTTCACCCTCGGCAGGTTCGCCAACTACTACCTGCTGATGCTGTTCTTCACCGCCATCGTCGTGATGGTGTTCCGGCGCTCCGACACCTCCCGCATCGGGCGGGCCTGGGTCGCGATCCGGGAGGACGAGACGGCGGCCCGGGCGATGGGCATCAACGCCTTCCGGCTGAAGCTGCTCGCCTTCGCGCTGGGCGCGACGCTCGCCGGTATGGCGGGCACCGTCCAGGCCCACGTGGAGTTCGCGGTCAACCCGGAGAGCTACAAGTTCGTCGAGTCCGTCCCGCCGAACTCGGCGTTCCTGCTGGCCGCCGTGATCCTCGGCGGCATGGGGACGGTCACCGGCCCGCTCATCGGCGCCGCGCTGCTCTTCCTGATCCCCTCGAAGCTGCAGTTCATCGGGGACTACCAGCTCCTGCTCTTCGGCATCGCGCTGGTGCTGCTGATGCGCTTCCGCCCGGAGGGAATCGTCGCCGACCGGAGGAAGAAGCTCGAGTTCCGCGAGACCGGCCAACTGGACGTCCCCGAGGGCGGCGTCGGCCTCAGCAAGGTGGAGGCGTGAGCCATATGACCAGCGACACCATCACCGAGACCGCCGGCCGGGCGGAGCAGCGCGGACAGGTGCTGCGGGCCACCGGGGTGACCATGCGCTTCGGCGGCCTCACGGCCGTGCGCGGCGTCGACCTCTCGGTGGACAGCGGCGAGATCGTCGGACTGATCGGGCCCAACGGGGCAGGTAAGACCACCTTCTTCAACTGCCTCACCGGCCTCTACGTCCCCACCGAGGGCACGGTCGCCTACCGCGGTACCGTCCTCCCGCACCGGTCCCATCTGGTCACCCAGGCCGGCATCGCGCGTACCTTCCAGAACATCCGGCTCTTCGCCAACATGACGGTGCTGGAGAACGTGCTGGTCGGCCGGCACACCCGGACCCGGGGCGGGCTGTTCTCGGCCCTCGTCCGCGGCCCCGGCTTCCACCGGGCCGAGAGTGAGTCCGAGGCCCGTTCGATGGAGCTGCTCTCCTTCGTGGGCCTGGAGTCCAAGCGGGACCACCTGGCGAGGAACCTCCCCTACGGTGAGCAGCGGAAGCTGGAGATCGCCCGCGCCCTGGCCAGCGACCCCGGTCTGCTGCTGCTCGACGAGCCGACGGCGGGGATGAACCCGCAGGAGACGCAGGCCACCCAGGAGCTGGTCTTCGCCATCCGCGACCAGGGCACCGCGGTCCTCGTCATCGAGCACGACATGCGCTTCATCTTCAACCTCTGCGACCGGGTCGCCGTCCTGGTCCAGGGCGAGAAGCTCGTCGAGGGCACCCCGGACGTCGTGCAGGCTGACGAGCGGGTCGTCTCCGCCTATCTCGGTACCCCCTTCGAGGGGGAGCCGGGCGAGGAGGAGGCCGCCGAGGTCGAGGCGGCCGAGGCGCACAGCACGGCCCGCAGCGAAGGAGAGGACGGGGCATGACGGCACTGCTCGAAGTGGAGGACCTCCGGGTCGCCTACGGCAAGATCGAGGCCGTCAAGGGCATCTCGTTCACGGTCGAGGCGGGCCAGGTGGTCACCCTCATCGGTACCAACGGCGCGGGCAAGACCACCACCCTGCGCACCCTCTCCGGACTGCTCAAGCCGGTCAGTGGCCGCATCGTCTTCGACGGGCAGCCGCTGAACGGCATTCCGGCGCACAAGATCGTGGCGCTGGGGCTGGCCCACTCCCCGGAGGGCCGCCATATCTTCCCCAGGCTCTCGATCGCGGAGAACCTCCAACTCGGCGCCTTCCTGCGGAAGGACGCCGACGGCATCGAGAAGGACGTCCAGCGCGTCTACGAGCTCTTCCCGATCCTGGGAGAGCGGCGGAAGCAGGCCTCCGGCACGCTCTCCGGCGGTGAGCAGCAGATGTTGGCGATGGGGCGGGCGCTGATGTCACGTCCGAAGCTGCTGATGCTGGACGAGCCCTCGATGGGGCTCTCCCCGATCATGATGCAGAAGATCATGCAGACGATCGCCGAGCTCAAGGCGGAGGGCACGACCATCCTGCTGGTGGAACAGAACGCGCAGGCCGCCCTGTCCCTGGCGGACCAGGGGCATGTGATGGAGACCGGGCGGGTGGCCCTCTCCGGCACCGGTGAAGCGCTGATGCACGACGAGTCGGTGCGCAAGGCCTATCTCGGCGAGGACTGAGGACCGGCCGGAACCAAGGGGGTCGGCGCCGCGGCGACAGCGGTGCCGACCCCTTCCGACGCCCGTCCCGCCGCTCAGGCCTGCTGTTTCCTCTCCTCGCCGTCCGCGATGACCGCCTCGGCCACCTGGCGCATGGAGAGCCGGCGGTCCATGGAGGTCTTCTGGATCCACCGGAAGGCGGCCGGTTCGGTCAGGCCGTACTGCGTCTGGAGGACGCTCTTGGCGCGGTCCACGAGTTTGCGGGTCTCCAACCGCTCCGCGAGGTCGGCGACTTCGGACTCCAGCGCCCGCAGCTCCGCGAAGCGGGACACCGCCATCTCCACGGCGGGTACCACGTCGCTCTTGTTGAAGGGCTTCACCAGGTACGCCATCGCGCCCGCGTCCCGGGCCCGTTCGACCAGTTCGCGCTGGGAGAAGGCGGTCAGCATCAGCACCGGGGCGATGCGTTCCGCGGCGATCTGCTCGGCGGCGGAGATGCCGTCCAGCACAGGCATCTTGACGTCGAGGATGACGAGGTCGGGGCGGAGCTCGCGGGTGAGGTCGACGGCTTTCTCTCCGTCGCCCGCCTCGCCGACCACGGTGTAGCCCTCCTCCTCGAGCATCTCCTTGAGATCGAGGCGGATGAGCGCCTCGTCCTCGGCGATGACGACTCGGGTGGTCTGTGGCGGGAAGTGCGACTGCTCGTCGTCGACGGGCTGCTCGGGCTCGGCGGCGGTCACGGGACTCCTCGTTCCAGGCAGGTGGTGCTCCACGAGCCTACCCAGCTCCTGTATGTTTGACGGACAGAGGGTATAGGCTAGCCTTCGTTTCAAAGGGGCCCCGGTAGCCCAGCGGTAGAGGCAATGGTCTCAAACACCATCCAGCGTGGGTTCGAATCCCACCCGGGGTACTTGACCTTCGTTTTCCATTCGTTTTCCGGGCATCTCCGGCACGGTCTTCGGTTCCGGAGCGCCCGCACTCCGTTCCCGGCCGGCGCCCGTGCCGCCCTCCGCCACGGCGGCCCGGTCCGGTGCCCGGCGGACCGGAGCACCGCCGCCCGCTGGGCCGGAGCCGCTCGGACCCACGCCTCCAGACCTCAGCCGGAGGCCTCCGGTTCGCCGATGCGGTGGACCCGCACCAGGTTGGTGGAGCCCGGGACGCCCGGTGGGGAACCCGCCGTGATGACCACGACATCGCCCTTCCGGCAACGGCCCAGCCTCAGCAGTTCGGCGTCGACCTGCCTGACCATCTCGTCGGTGGACTCGACCTCGGGCCCGAGGAACGCCTCCACTCCCCAGGTGAGGTTGAGCTGGGCCAGCGTCGCCGGCTCCGGCGTGAAGGCCAGCACCGGGATCGGGGAGCGGTAGCGGGAGAGGCGGCGGGCGGTGTCGCCGGTCTGGGTGCAGGCCACCAGGTACCGGGCGCCGAGGAAGTCGCCGATCTCCGCGGCCGCCCTGGCCACCGCGCCGCCCTGGGTGCGCGGCTTGTTCCCCTCGCTCAGCGGCGCCAGCCCGCCGGCGAGCAACTCGCCCTCAGCCGCCGCGGCGATCCGGGCCATGGTGCGGACCGTCTCACCGGGGTACTTGCCGACGCTGGTCTCACCGGAGAGCATCACGGCGTCGGTGCCGTCCAGCACGGCGTTGGCCACGTCGGAGGCCTCGGCGCGGGTGGGTCGGGAGGCCTCGATCATCGAGTCCAGCATCTGGGTCGCCACGATGACCGGTTTGGCGTTCCGCCTGGCCAGTTCGACGGCCCTCTTCTGCACCAACGGCACTGCCTCCAGCGGCATCTCGACGCCCAGGTCGCCGCGGGCGACCATGATGCCGTCGAAGGCGTCGACGATCTCCTCCAGGTTCCGCACGGCCTGCGGTTTCTCGATCTTGGCGATGACCGGGAGCCGGCGGCCCTCCTCCTCCATGATCCGGTGGACGTCCTCCACGTCGCGGGCGCTGCGGACGAAGGAGAGGGCGATGACGTCCGCTCCGGTGCGGACGGCCCAGCGGAGGTCGTCGACGTCCTTCTCCGAGAGCGCGGGCACCGAGACGGCGACGCCGGGGAGGTTGAGCCCCTTGTGGTCCGAGATCAGGCCGCCCTCCAGCACCGTGGTGTGCACCCGTGGGCCCTCGACGCCGGTGACCTCGAGGGTGACCCGTCCGTCGTCGACGAGGACGCGCTCTCCCGGGCCGACGTCGGCGGCCAGGCCGACGTGCGTGGTGCCGCACCGGCGGGAGTCACCCTCGACGTCCTCGACGGTGATGGTGAAATCATCACCGCGTTCAAGGAATACAGGCCCATCATGGAAAGTCCCCAGCCGAATCTTCGGACCTTGAAGGTCGACCAGGACCCCGACGCTCCGGTCAGCCTCCCCGGAGGCTTTCCGCACCCACTGGTACCGCTCCTCGTGCTCGGCGTGGCCGCCGTGGCTGAGATTGAGTCGGGCCACATCCATTCCCGTCTCAATCAGAGCCTTGATCTGCTCATATGAGTCGGTGGCGGGGCCCAGGGTACAGACGATCTTCGCTCGGCGCATGATGCGAGCCTACGACTTACCAATCGGTAGAGAATCTCTTACGCACAAACTCAGAGAATCGACTCCACTTCGACTGCCGACAACTATTGAAAAGTGCGCGGATGCTCGCTCGGATGAGCAACAACCTGGCCCGGCCGCGGTTCCCCGGTATTCCCCTCGCCGCGTTCCCTGATCATCAACACGGCCTGCTTCTCCGGTAGCCGCAGGGCGCGCACCTGCCGGAAACCGGCCCGCCGGAAGGCGCGCACCGAGCGGACGTTGCGGACGTCGGGCTCGGCCACGACCCGCTGCGCGGCGGGATCAACGGCCAGTTGCCATGCGGCGACCGCCCGGAGCAGCCGTGCCCCCAGGCCACGGCCGCGGAACCGGACCGGCCCGAGCAGGAGGTGGACGCCCGCGTCGTGCGGACGGGCGGGGTAGTGCTCGGCGATCGGATCCAGATCGGCGCGGTAGAGCTCCCAGTAGCTCATCGGTTCCCCGTCCAGGCAGCCGAGGTAAGGCACCGAGCGGCCACCGCCCGACTGGTCCCGCAGATGGGCCTCGATCCGGTCCAGCGGTCCCGCCATCTCCCAGAAGCGGGCGACCTCCGGGTCGTTCATCCAGCCGTGCACCAGCCTGGCGTCGGTGTCCGGGTCGACCGGACGAAGAGTGAAGGCGCCGGGCGTCGGTCCGGGGAAGGCGGTCGGCAGCGGAAGGCCGAGCGAAACCGCCTCCGGGAGGTGCGGGGCGGGCCGCTCCCCCGGGCGGAGCGCACGGCTCCGGTGCCCGGCGGGGGTGGTGGCGACCTGGTCGGCGGAAGGTTCCTCGGCGGTGGCGCACGGCCGGTGGTGCCGGGCGGCCGGGGGCTGCGACCTCGGCAGCCCGAAGGAGGTGAACGCGGTCCGGGCGGGCAGGCGGTACACCCCACCGGTGAGGGCGTTGAGCACGAGGGCCGAGCGCCAGGCGGCGAGTCCGAGGTCGGGCGTGCCGACGCCGTGGGTGTGCCGCTCGACGTTCTGCACGAACACCGCACCGCCGGAACGGGTGGCTCCGCAGCCTCCGCCGCCCGTCGCCGCGCTCATGGGGCCCTCCAGTTCGAGGCGCTGGTCCTCGTCGACCAGCGGGCGGCCGGACGCGTCCCGCCGGACGTACTCGCCGACCTCCCCCAGGAGCTGCTCCAGCGGCCGTTCCCGGTAGCCGGTGGCCAGCACGACTCCGTCGGTGCTGAGCCGGTGGCTGCTCTGCTGCTCGGAGTGGGTCAACCGGAGCTCGACCCGGCCCGCGGACCGGGCTGCGCCCACCACGGAGACCCCCGGGGTGAGGGTGACCTCCGGCCACCGACCGGGCAGCGCGCGCCGGTAGAGCTCGTCGTGGATCGCGCCGAGTGTCTCGTGGTCCACCCCCTTGTAGAGCTGCCACTGCCGGGGAAGCAACCGGTCGCGCTGGGAGGGGTCCAGGCCGTGGAAGTAGCGGGTGTAGTCGGGGGTGAACTGCTCCAGGCCGAGCTTGCTGTACTCCATGGGCGCGAAGGAGGGCGTACGGGCCAGCCAGCTGAGCCGCTCCCGACCGGTGGGACGCGAGCGCAGCAGGTCCAGGAAGACCTCCGCCCCGGACTGCCCGGACCCCACGACCGTGATGTGCCCCGCCCCGAGCAGCCGCTCACGCCAGTGCAGGTAGTCCGCGGAGTGCAGCACCGGGGCCGCCTCGCCGGCGTCCTCGGCGCTCTCCGCGAGGAGTGGGCGGAGCGGTTCGGGGACGTGCGGGGCGGTTCCGACGCCGAGGGCGATGTTGCGGGCGAGGATCCGACCGGTGCCGCCGGCGGCGGGCCGGCTGAAGACCACCTCGTAGGCCTGGCGCTCCGGTTCCCAGCGGAACGTCTCGACCCGGTGGTCGAAGTGGCAGGAGTCCAGTCGGCCGCTGACCCAGCGGCAGTAGGCGTCGTACTCGGCGCGGTGCACGTGGAAGCGCTCGGCGAAGTAGAACGGGAAGAGCCGGTCCTGGTCGCGCAGGTAGTTGAGGAACGACCAGCGGCTGCCGGGGTCCACCAGGCTCACCAAGTCCGCCAGGAACGGCACCTGGAGGGTGGCGCCCTCGATCAGCAGACCCGGGTGCCAGTGGAAGGCGGGCCGCTGCTCCAGGAAGGCGGTGCCGAGCTCGGGGACGGCGTCGGCGAGCGCCGCGAGCGAGAGGTTGAACGGGCCGACACCCACACCGAGGAGGTCCAGCGGCTCGCCCTCCTCGCGGAGTTCGGCCGGGGCCGGACGTCCGGGGGCCGGAGCGGGGTTGTCGGGGCCGGTGCGCGGGTGGTTCATCGCCGTCCTTCCGCCGAGGGCGCGGTGGCGGATGTCCGAGCGGCCGGCTCCGCCGCCCCGGTGACGCCGTCCGCGACCAGCTTCAACAGCCCCTCCAGATCGGAGCGGGCGGCGGTGGGGTGCAGCAGCGTCGCCTTGAGCCAGAGGCGGCTGCGCCCGTCCGAGTCCTCGGCCCGGGCCCGGCCGAGGACGGCGCTCCCCTCGGTGAGCAGTCGCCGGCGTACCCGAGCTACGAGTTCGTCGCCCGCCGGGCCCGGGAGCCGGTCCGCGGCCCGCGGCCGGAACAGCACGGTCGTGATGCCGATCGGCCCCGGCCGCAGGCGGAGCGCGGGGTGTTCGTCGATGAGTCCGGCCAGCAGGTGCGCCCGGTCGACACAGCGTTCGACGAGTTGGGCGATGCCCTCCCGGCCCAGGGCCCGCAGGGTGACCGCCATCTTGAGCGCGTCCGGCCGGCGGGAGGTGCGGATGGAGCGGCCGAGCAGGTCGGGGAGGCCCGCCTCGCTGTCGTCGTCGGCGTTGAGGTAGTCCGCCTGGTGGCGGAGCGGGCGGAGCGCGCCGCCGTCGGCCACCGCCAGCAGACCGGCGGCGACCGGCTGCCAGCCGAGCTTGTGGAGGTCGAAACTGACGGAGGTGGCGGCGCCGAGACCGTCGAGCAGCGGTGCGAGGCGTTCGCTGAAGAGGAGCGGTCCTCCGTAGGCGGCGTCCACGTGGAGTTCGGCGCCGTGCGCCGCGGCGGTCTCGGCGAGCGCCGGCAGCGGGTCGACGGCGCCTTGGTCGGTGGTGCCCGCGGTGGCCACGACCAGGCAAGGGGCGGTGACGGAGCCGAGCAGCCGAGCGAGGTCGGCCGGGTCCATCCGGCCACCGGGGCAGGCCACCTCCACCGGTGCGGGGAGCCCGAGGATCCAGGCGGCGCGGTGGACGCTGTGGTGTGCATTGGCCCCGCACACCACCTGGGTCGTCCGGGCTCCGGCGGTCTGGGACCGTTCCCTGGCCAGCAGCAGGGCGACCAGGTTGGACTCGGTACCGCCGCTGGTGACCACCGCCGCCGGGGTGTCCTGTCCCGGGTAGATCAGGCGGGCCAGGGCGGAGGCGGTCTCCTCCTCGACGACCCCGGCGGCCGGGGCCTGGTCCCAGGAGTCCATGGAGGGGTTGAGGGCGGAGGCGGCGAGATCCGCGGCCGCGGCGACGGCCAGCGGCGGGCAGTGCAGATGGGCCGCGCAGTGCGGGTCGGCGGGGTCGGCCGCGCCTTCCGCGACCGCGCGGACCAGAGTGCGCAGCGCGTGGTCGGCACCGGTGCCGCGCTCGGGCAGCGCGGGGGTGCATACCGCCCGCACCCGTTCGGTGACGGCCGCCGGGCCGCCGGGGGGCAGCGGTCCGCGACGGGCGTGGGCACCGTCGGCGAGTGCGTCCAGCACGGTCCGGGTGAGTCCGCGCAGCCGGCGGGGGCCGTCGGTACCTCCGGCGAGGATGGACGGGGCGGCGCCTTGACCGGGGACAGCGGCGCGGTGGGTCCGCGCTTCCGGATCGTCATAAGCCATAGCGGGGCCCTTCGGTGGGGTGTGTTCGGCTAGTCGGTGAGAAGCCCACCAAGCAAGTTAGGCAAGCCTTGCCTGGCCCTCTATCGACCTCCCCTTGGGCGGCGCCGCTTCGAGCGGCTCGGAGCTCTCAACTCCCCTTGGGTTTCCATGACTTGGCCGACCTCGACACTCAAGAGCGATGCGGTCAATGGAGATTGACGACAGGCTCGCGGCCGCGCCCACCGCCGCGCCACGGGATCGGACCGGTCGGCCCTCGCCCCTCCGCCAACGGGCATGCGTCGGAGGGCGGTTGCATTCCGGACACCACCGGGCTGTCGCCGCGGCCGGTCCCTGAGCAAGAATCTACGCGCGTTATGGATCGTCTGACCGACCCCGGCGCGACGGAAGTCCCGCGGCACCCCGCGGGAGACGCACCAGCAAGAGTGGAACGAGGAGCAATCGATGTCTTTCGACCGGAGGAAGTTCCTGGGCCGGACCGCGGCCGCCGGCGCCGGGGCCGCACTGGCCGGTACAGCCGCCAGCACCCCGGCCCAGGCGCACGGCGGGGACGGCCACCACCACGGCAAGCGGCCGGAGCGCTACTCCTTCACCGTCATGGGCACCACCGACCTGCACGGCCACGTGTACAACTGGGACTACTTCACCGACGCCGAGTTCGACGACGCGGACCACAACGACGTGGGGCTGGCCAAGATCTCCACCCTCGTCCAGCGGGTCCGCAAGGAGAAGGGCCGTCGGAACACCCTGCTGATCGACGCCGGCGACACCATCCAGGGCACCCAGCTCTCCTACTACTACGCCAAGATCGACCCGATCACCGGGACGAACGGCCCGGTGCACCCGATGGCACGGGCGATGAACGCCATCGGCTACGACGCCGCCGCCCTGGGCAACCACGAGTTCAACTACGGCATACCCGTGCTGCGCGCCTTCGAGAAGCAGTGCCGGTTCCCGCTGCTCGGCGCCAACGCCGTGGACGCCAGGACCCTCCGCCCAGCCTTCCCGCCCTACGTGATCAAGCGGCTCCGCACGCCCGGCGGCCGGGAGGTCAAGGTGGGCGTCCTCGGCCTCACCAACCCGGGCATCGCCATCTGGGACAAGGCCAACGTGCAGGGGAAGATGGCGTTCCCCGGTCTTGAGGAACAGGCCGCCAAGTACGTGCCGCGGCTGCGCTCACTCGGAGCCGACGTGGTCATCGTCTCCGCCCACTCCGGCGTCAGCGGCACCTCCTCCTACGGGGACCAGCTGCCGCACGTGGAGAACGCCTCCGCCCTCGTCGCCGAGCAGGTACCGGGCATCGACGCGATCCTCGTCGGCCACGCGCACGAGGAGATCCCCGAGAAGCGGGTGAGGAACCGCCGGACCGGCGCGGAGGTCGTCCTCTCCGAGCCGCTCATGTGGGGCCAGCGGCTGACGCTCTTCGACTTCGACCTGGTCTGGCAGCGCGGCCGCTGGACGGTCGACTCGGTCACCGCGAAGGTGCTCAACTCCAACACCGTCGAGGAGGACCCGCGGATCACCGGGCTGCTCACCAAGGAGCACCAGAAGGTGGTCGACTACGTCAACCAGGTGATCGGCACCTCCCTGGAGGCCATGGCCGCCACCGAGGCGCCGTACAAGGACACCCCGATCATCGACTTCATCAACCACGTGCAGGCCGAGACGGTGAAGACCGCGCTTGCCGGGGGCGAGTACGCCGAACTGCCGGTGATCTCCCAGGCGTCCTGTTTCTCCCGCACCGCCGAGATCCCGGCCGGCGACGTCACGGTCCGCCAGGTTGCCGAGCTCTACCCCTTCGAGAACACCCTCGAGGCACGACTGGTCACCGGCGCCCAACTCAGGGAGTACCTGGAGTTCTCCGCCCGCTACTACGTGCAGACGCCGGCCGGCGACGAGGTGGACCCGGCCGAGCTGACCAACGCGGACGGCATACCGGACTACAACTACGACGTGGTCAGCGGACTGAGCTACGACATCGACATCGCCAAGGCCCCCGGCTCGCGGATCGCCAACCTCACCTACCAGGGCGAACCGCTCGACGACACGGCGCGGTTCGTGCTCGCGGTGAACAACTACCGGGCCAGCGGCGGCGGCAACTTCCCGCACGTCCCCGAGGCCGAGCAGCTGTGGTCGGACTCCGAGGAGATCCGCCAGACGATCATCGCCTGGGTGCAGGAGCGGGGCACGATCGACGGCGAGGAGTTCGCCTCGATGGACTGGCGACTGACCCGGGACGGCGCCCCCGTCTTCTGACGGACCCGTCGCAGCCGGCCTACGGCTCCGCACCGCCCTCTCCACCGCGGCGGTGCGGAGCCGTAGGCCGGCGGCCCCCGTTCAGGACCGCGAAAACACGACGGGCGGCCTCAGCCCCGGCGCACGCCCGGCACCCCGTACGCCCGGCGCCCTCACGCTCAGCACCCGCGTACCCGCAGCACCCGGCCCAGATCGTCCAGCCGGTCCTCCAGGGCGCGGCGCAGCGCGGGCAGGACATCACGCTCCCGCAGGCACTCCTCGCCGAGCCGCAGCAGCTCCGGGTCGGCGGTGTGCAGCGGAAAGCCCTCCCGGCCCAGCGTCGCGGCGATGGCGGGGCCGCGGCGCCCGGCGACCGCGACGGCCGCGGGGAAGTACCGGGGCACGTACTCGTCGAGCAGCTCGCGCTGCTCCGGCTGCCAGAACCCCTCCACGGTGGCCGTCAGCAGGTAGTTGGAGAGTTCGTCCGTCTCGTAGACCGCCGCCCAAGCCGCGGCCTTGGCCCGGGGGTCCGGGAGCGCGGCGCGGCAGCGGGCCGCACCCTCCTGCCCGGTGGCGCTGGCGTCCCGCCGCAGCTCCGCGTCGATGTCGTCCGGGGTGGCGGCACCGAGCGCGGACAGTCTGGCCAGCAGCCGCCAGCGCAGCTCCGCGTCGAGCTCCGGGCCGCCCGGGGCGGCTCCGTCGGTCAACCAGTCGCGGAGGACATCGGTGTCGGTGCTGCTGTCGATGAACGTCCGTACCGCGGTCAGCCGGAGCCCGGGAGCAGAGCCGTCCTCGGTGCGCCGGAGGAGGTCCCGGCAGAGGGCGGTGAGGGCGCCAAGGGCGGCGGGGCGCTCGGCGGGCGGTAGGTAGCGGTCGGCGATCTGTCGGCGGGTGAAGACCAGCACCGCCTGGGTGATGGTGAGCTCCGTCTCGAACGGGAGGTGGGCGCGGGCGAGTTCCAGGTAGCCGGCGGGCTCCAACTCGCCCTCCCGCACCATGTCGCGTGCCGCGTTCCAGACGACCGCGCGGCTGAGCGGGTCGGGCAAGGCGGCGAGAGCGCCGCGCACCGTCTCCCAGGATGCCTGGTCGAAGCGGATCTTGGTATAGCTCAGGTCGCCGTCGTTGAGCAGCAGCAGATCCGGGCGGGCGCCCGGGAAACCCATCGGCTGCGGGTCGCCGTCGGCGGGCACGTCCAGGTAGATGCGGTCCCGGGCCACCAGCCGGTCCGCGGCGGCCGGACCGCTGCCCGCGGCCGCCGACAGCGGTCCGGCCGCCGCACTGCCCGGCCTGTCGGCGCCGACCCGGTCGTAGGGGGTGACGGCGATGCGGTGCGGACGGCTGCCGGTGTGCCGCACCTCCAGCCGCCAGCCCACCTCGCCGGCGCCCGGCCGGGCGGGCGCCGGCGAGGTGATCTCGGGCACCAGGATGTCGACGCCCGTGGTGCGCAACCACTGCTCGGCCCAGCCGGCGACGTCCCGGCCGGAGGCGTCGGCCAGCGAGTCGATGAAGTCGGCGAGCGTGGCGTTGCCGAACCGGTGCCGGGCGAAGTGCGTGTTGATACCGGCCAGGAAGTCCTTCTCACCGAGCCAGGCGACGAGTTGACGCAGCGCGGAGGCGCCCTTGGCGTAGGAGATGCCGTCGAAGTTGAGGCGGGCCGCGGCGGTGTCGGGCACGGCGCCGGGCTCCGGGGCCACCGGGTGGGTGGAGGGGCGTTCGTCTGCCTCGTAGCCCCAGTCCTTGCGGGCTATGGCGAAGTCCGTCCAGGTGCCGGTGTAGTCGGTCGCCTCGGTGAGGATCTGGAACCCCATGTACTCGGCGAAGGACTCGTTCAGCCAGATGTCGTCCCACCAGCGGAGGGTGACCAGGTCGCCGAACCACATATGGGCCATCTCGTGGGCGATCACCATCGCCCGGGTCTGCCGCTCGGTCTCGGTGACGGCGGAGCGGAAGACGAACTCGTCGCGGAAGGTGACCAGCCCCGGGTTCTCCATGGCGCCGGAGTTGAACTCGGGCACGAACGCCTGGTCGTAGGAGTCGAAGGGGTAGGGCTCGGCGAAGATCTCCTGGTACCGGTCCAGGCAGCGCCGTGTGATGTCCAGGAGTTCCGCCGCGTCGGCTTCGAGGTGCGGGGCGAGGGACTTCCGGACGTGCAGGCCCAGCGGGAGCCCGGCGTGTTCGGCCCGCACCGAGTGGTAGGGACCGGCGACGACCGCCATGAGGTACGTACTGATGGGCGGCGTGGGGGCGAGGCGCCAGCGCACGGCGTCCGACCGCTCGTGGCCCGCCTCCCGGTCGCCGACGACAGGTGCCGAGTCGCGTTCGGCGATGCCGTTGCCGAGTACCGTCCAGTCCGCCGGAGCGGTGACGGATACCTCGAAGACGGCCTTGAGGTCGGGCTGGTCGAAGCAGGCGAAGACGTTCGGCGCGTCCGACATGCAGCACATGGTGTACAGGTACGTCGCACCGTCGGCCGGGTCGGTGAACCGGTGCATGCCCTCGCCCGTGCGGGAGTAGCGCATGTCCGCCTCGACGCGCAGCCGGTGCACTCCGGGCGTGAGTCCGGCCAGCGGCAGCCGCCCCGCGGCGAAGGTGGCCGGATCCAGCCGCTCGCCATCGAGGAGCACCCGGTGCAGCCGGCCGGGCCGCAGTTCCACGAAGGTGTCCCCGGCCCGGTGAGCGGTGAAGTCGATGGTGGTGGTGGAGCCGAAGAGTTCGTCGTCACCGGCCAGGTCGAGGTCGATGGTGTAACGGTCCACCTCGATCAGGCGGGCACGGCTCTGCGCTTCGTCGCGCGTCAGTTCGGACATGCGCCCTATGCTGCCGTATCCGCGCCGGCCGGCACAGCAGCGGAGGGGGACAGCGTGGTTTCGGCCAGCACCGGTTGGCCCCGCCGCCGTTCTGCGACAGGGTGGGGCGGAGGCCGCCGCAGCTGGAGGAAGAACCGTTGGACGCCGTAGAGGAGCGCGTGAACGCGCGGATCCGGGAGTACTCCGGACAGTTGGTCGAGCTGAGTCGCGCACTGCACGCCGACCCGGAACCCGCCTTCGCCGAGCACAGGTCGGTGGAGCGGTTGGCCGCGCTGCTGGAGGGCGCGGGTTTCACCGTGCGGCGGGCCGCCCACGGCCTGCCGACCGCGCTCGACGCCCGTTACGGTGCGGACGAGCTGGTGATCGGGGTCTGCGCGGAGTACGACGCGCTCCCCGGCCTCGGTCACGCGTGCGGCCACAACCTCATCTGTGCGGCCGGGGCCGGGGCCGCCATCGGCCTGGCGGCCGTCGCCGACGAGCTGGGCCTGGCGGTCCGACTGCTCGGCACCCCGGCTGAGGAGGAGGGCGGCGGCAAGGTCCTGATGCTCGAACGGGGCGCCTTCGACGAGGTGACGGTGGCGATGATGGTCCACCCCGGCCAGCAAGACGACACCGATCCCCGGTCCTCGACCACATCGGTCGCCCGCTTCGAGGTGACCTTCACCGGACGGCCGGCGCACGCCGCGCTCGCCCCGCACCTCGGGGTCAACGCGGCCGACGCGGCGGTGGTGGCGCAGGTGGCGGTGGGCCAGCTGCGGCAGCAACTGCCGGACGGCTACCGGGTGGCGGGGATCGTACGGAGCGGCGGCGAACGGACGAACATCATCCCGGAGCGGACCGTCCTGGAATGGGAGGTCCGCGCCCCCACCGCCCCGGAGCTGACGGAGCTCAAGGAGCGGGTGCTGGCCTGTTTCCGAGGTGCGGCGACGGCCACCGGTTGCGAGGTGGCCTTCCGGCCGACACAGCCGGACTACCTGGACCTCCGCAACGACGCCTGGCTGATGGCCGCCTACGACGAGGGGCTGCGGGCCACCGGACGCCACCCCGGCGAACCGCCCGCCACCCCGCGCCGGCTGGGGGCCTCGACCGACATGGGCAACGTCACCCACGCGCTGCCCGCGATCCATCCGCACATCGGCATACCGGACGCCGCGGGCCCACCGCACACCCGGGAGTTCGCACAGGCCGCGGTGGGCCCGGCAGCCGAGGAGGCGCTGCTGGCGGCCGCTCGGGCGATGGCCCGGGCGGGCGTGGCGCTGGCCGCCGATCCGACACGGCGAGCCCACTACCTGGCGCTGCGGCGCGGAGCACGGGACGGCGCCGGGGCCGGACCGGCCCACCCGACCGACCGAGGACCCTTGGCCGGGGAGCCGGTCGCTTCAGCCCGGTCTTCGCGACAGTGAGCCGCCCCTGGCCGTCCGTCCTGACTGGTGGGCGGTCGGGCTTCCCGACCACGACCTACCCGCGGCACGCGGACTCCCTTCACCTGGGGTCCAGGCCCGCATCGCGTAAGGGGTACCTCCATCGAAGGCGTTCCGCCCCCGAAGGGCTGGGGCCGGTGTCTTTTCTGAGACTCGTCCGGGCAGGCGAGGACGCGGCGTTCGGGGCGGCGACGTGCCCGCCGAGCCCCTGTTTGCCAACTGCGGGCTCAGGCGGTGAGCCTTGTCGACCTTCTGCTCCAGGATTCAACCGGTTCCATGCCAGTCCAGGACCATGACCGTGGCGTCGTCCTCCAGAGGACCGTCGCAGGCTCGGAGGACTGCCGTGGTCAGGACCTGCGCCGTCTCCCGGGGATGAAGGTCGTGGCAGCCCCGCAGGACGGCAGCGAGGTCGACGCCTTCGGCCCGGCGCTCGAGCATGCCGTCGGTGAGCATGACCAGTCGGTCGCCGGGGCGCAGGTCCAGGTTCTGTACCTCGTAACTGTGGGGGAAGGGCAGACCGAAGGGCTCGTCGACCGCCAGGCTGACTTCTTCTACCTTCCCAGCGCGCACCCGTAGCGGCCAGGGGTGGCCGGCGTTGACGAGTTGGGTCCCGCCGTCATGGAGGTTGATGCGCAGGAGTTGCCCGGTGGCGTAGCCGGCGCCGAGGACGACAAGGGCTTGGTCGGCTAGTCGGGCTTGCTCCGCGATGTCGGCCCCTGCTCGGCGAGCACCACGCAGCGCGCCCATGAGAATGGTGGAGATCAAGGCGGCGTTGAGGTCGTGACCCATGGGGTCGGTCACCGACAGGTGGAGCGTCTCACGGTCGAGGTTGTAATCGAAGGTGTCACCGCTGATGGTTGCCGCGGGCTCCAAGGCGCTGGTCAGACTGAATTGGGATGCTTCACAGGACAGCGACGGGGGCAGCAGCCGGTGCTGGATCTCCGCCGGCAGGACGACAGGTCGGGTGGTGCGTCTGCCCCAGGTGAAAAGGTCGGTGAAACGCTCGTTGGCGATCACGTTGTAGGCGAGCGCGCGAGAGGCGTCGCCCACCGCCTGCAGAACCCGCCCCTCGGGTGCCGTGGGCAGGGTCATCTCCAGCAGTCCGATGGCGTCTCCGCGGTTCGTGACCGGACTGATCACCCGCACTCCGCCACCCGTCGATTGCTGGAGGAGGCGCTGGGTTCGGAGCACCTGTTCATAGACACTGCCGGGCAGGTCGACGGCTTCGGCCTCACGGCCCGACCATTCCTGCTCGGCGGTGGCGAGCCGGACCACCACCTTCCCGGTGAGGTCCAGGATGAGGAAGGACACCGCCTCGGCAGCGAAATGTCGGCGCACGGCATCGACGATCACGTCAACCGACTCCACCGGTGTTGTCGTCTCCGCCACTCTCAACAATTCCGGAAGAAGGTACCCCTCTTCAACCATGACGCTGTGTCCTTTCGCCGGTCAGTGTTCTTCAGCTCGCCGATGACTGGCACCAGCCCTTTTATGCGCAAGAAGCCCTCCGGTTGCTCCGACCGCTGGCCTTCGCGGTCCGCAGTGGCCACCGGCGGCGTGTTCTCCGATCACCTCGATCCGCGTCAGCTCCGAAAGGGGCTGCTGCTGTGAGCCTGCGCGCATCAGGTCTGACAGATCGATCCCCCGGACCTCCGGGTTCTACCGCTCCTCCTGGTCGATCCGCCCATACAGCCGCTCAGCCGATCACTGCGGCACAAGTCTCCTGGCAGCACAGCGGTCGAACCACGGAGCAGGCGCTGCCGAACGACCAGCCCACTCATCGCAACGAAAGCGGCATGTCGTTTGCCGTCACACAAGGGGGCAGGACTCCGTTGCGGGGATCCCGTATCCATGCCTCTCCGTCCGCACCAGCTTGGTTCCCCCGGCGGGAAAATCAGATGCCGCATGCCTTCGGACACAAGGCGGCACCCGACAGCATCAGGTGACTGCTACCCGAAAGGCAGACGTCGGCCCCGACGGGAGGAAAAATGTTCGGTGCTCTCCTGGACTGACTTCCCTGGCCCTTGGCACAGCGGCAGGAAGAGAACCCGATGGGACAACTCTCGCCAGAAGGGATGCGAATTGTATTTCGAGTTCCAGGGGCTGCAGGACAGCTGCTCGCCGGTACCGCTCCGAGCCACGTCAAGCATCCACACGGCCCTTGTCCGCGGTTCGTCGACCGACTCCTCGAACGATGCGGGTTCGAACCCGGATTCGACATGGGCGAAATATTCACGCCGGTCACCCACCGGCGAGTCACCATAGGTGACAGCCCCAGAACTCCTCGCTGAAGTCCGCTCGGAATACACGCAGATCTCGGAGCCTGGCGTTACACAGGCTGTCCGCGCCCAGGATCGGCGAGCCCGGCCGACCGCTACCCGGGGGCTTCTCCCCGGTGCCGACGGCGCGGGTGGCGCCGCCTCGGGGGGCGGTCGCCGGGCGGGGCGGATTCCGACGGTGCGTGTCAGGAGCGGGCGATCGTCTCGTGGTGGCGGATGACCTCGGCGATGATGAAGTTCAGCAGCTTCTCCGCGAAGGCCGGGTCGAGTTTGGCGTTCTCCGCGAGTTGGCGGAGCCTGACGATCTGCCGCGCCTCGCGGGCCGGGTCCGCCGCCGGCAGCTGGTGCACGGCCTTCAACTCGCCCACCTGCTGGGTGCACTTGAACCGTTCGGCGAGCATGTGGACGACGGCGGCGTCGATGTTGTCGATGCTGTCGCGCAGCCGCGTCAGCTCGGCTTGCACGGACTCGTCGTCGACGCCACCGGTCGCAGGCTGGTTCGTCAAGCGGATCTCCCCGTCACCGATCGTCGCCGATCACTGTTCCAGAAGGCGTCACGGTAACAGCCGGGAGTGGCCGGCGGTCGGCGTGGTCACTCTGCGGACAGGCTCCGGCCCGGCGACCGGGGTCGCCGGGCCGGAGGTGCCCACCGGCTGTGGGCGCGGCCGCGCCACGCCGGGGTGGTGTGTCAGCCGAGTTGGGCCGCCCCCGCCTTGATGTCGGCGGCGAAGGTGCTGACCTCGGTGTAGACACCGGGCTTGCCCGCCCGGGCGCAGCCCTCGCCCCAGCTGACTATGCCGACCTCGACGTACTCGCCGGCCTCGTCCTTGCGGAACATCGGACCACCGGAGTCGCCCTGGCAGGCGTCGATCCCCCCGGTGTCCAGGTAGCCGGCGCAGATCTCCTCGGCGTCGATCAGGTCACCGCCGTAGGCGGCGCTGCAGGTGGCGTCGTCGACGAACGGCACGGTGGCCTTCAGCAGGCGCTGCTGCTGGCTCCCGCCCTCCCGGTCGGCGCCCCAGCCAGCGACGATGAAGTCACCGCTGTTGAGCTCGGCCGACTCGGCGATCTTCAAGGTGGGCTGGTCGATCGGCTCCGCCAGCTTGATCAGCGCCCAGTCCTTGCCGTAGCCGTTGTAGCCGGGGGCCTGGAGCACCTCCTTCGACTTCACCTTGATCGCGGCCGGGTCGCTCAGGTCCACGACTCCACCGGTGACGGTGATGGAGGTGTCCGGGCCGGAGCCGTCCACGCAGTGCGCGGCGGTGAGCACGACGTCCTGCTCGTACAGCGCCCCGCCGCAACCCATCGACAGCCGGACCATGAACGGGAACTCGCCCTGGCTGGCCGGTGTTCCGCCGACGACGGTGGGGCCGATGTCCCTCTGCGGGGCCACGTCGGCGCTGGCGGCGGTGGGCTGGAGGCTGAAGGCGATGCTGGCGACCGCCATGACGGCGGCGGCCCGCTTGAGCGGCTTCAGAAGTTTCTTCAACGGTTGTCCTCTCGTGGGGGGTTCGGCGCCTGTCAAGCTCATGCCAAAAACCGCAGCACGGGACCGGCTGCGGCCGTCGGGAGCCAGGCGGAAACCGCCCACAACGTCCGAAAGCCGGTGAGGGGAGTCCGCAAAGGGCGCCATCGGATTATCCAGAGCCAGCCGTGCCCATGACAAGAGTGGCTACCGGCCGGTTTCACTGTGGGGTGACTCGCCCCGGTCGCCGTAGAGTTGAGGGGTGGGCTCCTCCAGCGAAGTCGTGCACGGCTACCCGCACCTCGACACCGTGCGGGCGTCCATCACGGCGCTCTACCGTCGTCTCTCCCACCACACCGTGCGCACCTTCGAGACCAGCGTCCTCCCGGTCGAGGTCGCCTTCTCCGACCAGGAGGAGCTGTACGCCGGGGTCCAGCGGGTGGCCGGAGCCATGGTGCGGCAGCTGCGACTGCCGGACGCCCGGATGGTGGTGAGCTTCCGGGAGATGCGGCACGCCGCAAACGTGGAGCTGGAAGCCGGCCCCGAGTACTTCATCGAGCTCAACGCCCGGTTCAAGAACCACCGGCGGGACATCGGCGCAGCGCTCGCACACGAGGTCACCCACGTCTACCTGCACCGCCTGGACCTCGGTTTCCCCGCCGTCCGCGACAACGAGATCCTCACCGACACCGCGACCACCTATCTGGGCGCGGGGTGGCTGCTGCTCGACGCCTTCCGGGAAGACGCGCTGACCTCCCAGAAGCTGGGTTACCTCACCCCCGAGGAGTTCGGTTACGTACTGGCCAAGCGGGCCCTGCTCTTCGGTGAGGACCCCGCCATCTGGTTCACCAGCCCCCAGGCGTACACCGCCTACACCGAAGGCATGGCCCTGGCCCGCCGCGACGGGCGGCAGCCCCCGCTGGCCGCCGCCGGCTGGGCCGGCCGCCGCCGCTACGCCCGGGACCGGAGGGCGGCCCTGCTCGGCGGATCGCCGGCGGCCGGCGCCGGCTACGCCTTCGAACAAGGGCCGGACGGGCCAGGAGAGCAGTTGCGCGTCATCTTCCCCTGCCCCACCTGCCACCAGCGCATCCGGCTGCCGGTACGCGGCCGACTGCGAGCCCGCTGCGGGCTCTGCGACACCCTGCTGGAGTGCGACACCTGAGCTGACCGGCGCACCGCGATCGCCCGTACCGGCCGGGTGGACCGCCGGGGAGGATATCCGCGTGGATCTCCCGCGACGCCCCGGGAGACGACCACCCTGCTGAAACTGGTCCGGAGCGACACAGCTGCCTCGCCCGAGCAGTGCGGTCATCCTGCGGATGCCGGCCGCAGGGATCCGACAGCACCGGACCACCGCCGAATCCACGAGGAAATCGGCGACTCCGCGAGTGTCTGTTGGCGCGCACCGCCCCGGCACTGCTTGATTGGCCGTCGGCAGGCCAGCGAAGACAGGAGCCCACATGGACCTCGACGGAGGGATCGGCCGCCGGACGGTCATCACCGCCCTGGCGGCACCGCTGCTCAGCGGGTGCGGGCCGGGGAGGGCCGAACAGACGGTACGCGCGTCCGGGGACGCCTCCCCCAGCCCACTCCGCTTCCGGCGGCTGGAGCGGGAGTTCCACGCTCGACTCGGGGTCTACGCCGTGGACACCGGGACGGGCCGCAAGATCGAGCACCGCTCCGACGAGCGGTTCGCCATGTGCTCCACCTTCAAGACGTACGCGGCAGCCTCACTGCTGCGCTCCCACTCCCTCAGCGGCCCCTTCTTCGACCGGAGGGTCCGCATCGAGGAGGCCGACCTGGTGGACAACTCACCGATCACCGAAGCCCGTCTGGGCGAGCGGATGACCGTCGCAGAACTCTGCGGGGCGGCCATCACCCACAGTGACAACACGGCGGGGAACCACCTGCTGAGGCTCCAGGGCGGCCCCGGCGCGGTCACCCGGTTCGCCCGCTCCATCGGTGACCGGGCCACCCGGCTCGACCGGTGGGAGACCGAACTCAACAGCGCCTTGCGCGGAGACCGGCGGGACACCACGACGCCGGCGGCCATCGGAGAGGGCTACCGGACGATCGCGCTCGGCTCGGTGCTGCCCGCCGCGGAGCGGAAGCAGCTCATCTCCTGGCTCAAGGCAAACACCACCGGCGACGAACGTATCCGGGCCGGGTTGCCGGACGGGTGGATCACCGGCGACAAGACAGGCGCGGGCTCCTTCGGCACACTCAACGACGTGGCGGTCGCCTGGCCGGCCGAGGATGCCGACCCGATCGTCATCGCGCTGCTGTCGGACCGTTCGAAGGTCGACGCCGTCCCGGACAACGCCCTGCTCGCCGATGCCGCCCAGGCCGTGGTCGAGGCGCTGAGGTCCTGACGGCCGCCCCCGTGCACCCGTCGCTGCCGGTGGCGGGCCGGGACCGTCAGCCCAGGGTTGTCCCGAACAGCACCCCCAGGCCGTACGTCACCCCAGCCGCGGCGCCGCCCAGCAGCAACTGCCGCAGCCCGCTGTACCACCAACTCCTCGCGGTCACCTTGGCCACCACGGCGCCGCAGACGAAGAGGCCGGCCAGTGCCAGCAGCAGCGCGGGCAGCAGGCTCACACTGCCTAGCAGGAACGGCAGCACGGGCAGCAGCGCGCCGAGGGCGAACGACCCGAACGAGGAAACCGCCGCGACCAGGGGTGAGGGAAGGTCCGAGGGATCCACGCCCAGTTCCTCGCGGGCATGTATCTCCAGCGCCTGTTCCGGGTCGTGGGAGAGCTGGCGGGCCACCTCCGCGGCGAGATCGGCGTCCACACCCCGGGACCGGTAGAGCTCCGCCAGTTCGCGCTGCTCATCCTGCGGGTGCCGGCGGAGTTCCTGCCGCTCGACCTCCAGCTCGGCGAGGACCAGCTCCCGCTGGGAGGCCACCGAGGTGTACTCACCGGCGGCCATGGAGAAGGCACCGGCGGCCAGGCCCGCCATACCGGTGATCACGATCGTTCCGGGCGCCACGGCACCGCCGGTGACTCCGGTGATCAGCGCGAGGTTGGAGACCAGACCGTCCATGGCTCCGAACACCGCGGGGCGGAGCCAGCCGCCGTTGACGTCGCGGTGCGTGTGGTTGTCCCGGTGGGCACTGTGCGGGGTGGGGTTCGGCGAGCCGTCGAAGGTCCTCCCCACGATGCGCTGCGCCGCGTCCCCCATGGAGGCGATCATGGTCATCTGCTGTGCTCCCTTCCCCGGGAGCGCGGAAAACGCAGCGCCCCCAGGTCTCGAAGGTACGCACGAAAGACACTCCCCCGCCAGCAAGGCAGGCCGAACTTACCTCGCTGACCTGCGGCTTTACCAAAAGCCGGGAGCCACTGCGCCGTGTCGGGCCGCGCCGAGGGGTGGAGCCGGCAGTCGACCGGCCACGGAGGTCGGATGGCCGAGAGCCGCCGTCCGGTCACGGACAGCGGCTCTCAGTCGTTCACCGCGGTTCTTGCGTTCCGGGTCCGAACGGTCGAACGGGCCGTCCGGTGCGGAAGCCGCCGAGCGCTCATTCCGGCGTGCCGGCCTCCCGAGCTTCGGCCGCCGGGCGCGGCTTCTCCGACTCGGGCTTCTGCGGATCCTGCTCCGCGCCGCTCCCGGCGGCTTCCTGCTCCCCCGGTCCCGTCGTGTTCCCCTCCGGTCGGGCGGAGCCGTCCGCAGTGACCGCCTCGGACTGCGCCGCCGGCTCCACCACGCTCTCCCGGCCCGGCCTGAGCCTCGCGGAGAGCACCAGGTAGACCACCGCGCCGACGAAGACGAGGATCGAGGTCCAGACGTTGAGCCGCAGCCCCAGGATGTGGTGCGCCTCGTCGATCCTCATGTACTCGATCCAGCCGCGGCCCACCGTGTACCCGGCGACGTAGAGTGCGAACGCCCGACCATGCCCCAGCCGGAAGCGGCGGTCCGCCCAGATGACCAGCAACGCGAGGCCGACGCACCAGAGCGACTCGTACAGGAAGGTGGGGTGGAAGGTGCCGATCTCCGGCCCCTTGTCGATCTTGAGCGCCCAGGGAACATCGGTGCGCTTGCCGTAGAGCTCCTGGTTGAACCAGTTGCCCCAACGGCCGACCGCCTGCGCCAGCGCCAGACCGGGTGCGATCGCGTCGGCGTAGGCCGGCAGGGGCACTCCCCTCCGGCGGGCTCCGATCCAGGCGCCGACCGCACCGAGTGCGACCGCCCCCCAGATGCCGAGGCCGCCCTCCCAGATCTTGAAGGCGTCGACCCAGTGGCCGTCCTCACCGAAGTAGGGCTCGTAGGTGGTGCACACGTGGTACAGGCGTCCGCCGACGAGCCCGAAGGGCACCGCCCAGATGGCGATGTCACTCACCGTACCCGGCAGGCCGCCGCGGGCGACCCACCGTCGGCTGCCGATCCAGATCGCGAGGAAGAGACCGGCGAGGATGCAGAGCGCATAGCCGCGCAGCGGGAACCATCCGAGATGGATCACGCCGGTCGACGGGCTGGGGATGAATGCGAGGTCCATGACAGTCTCGACGCTACCGCGCCGGGAGGGGTGGGCGGCAACCGGGGCGCAACGGCTCAGTAACACCGCCCCCTCCGGTTACTCCTTCCGAACCATTTGCTTCAGCTTGTCCGGGGTCAGCGGATTGCGCTGGTCTCCGTAGACGTTCTCGCCGTCCAGCAGGACCGTCGGGGTGCCCTCGTGTCCGGACTCGAGGAAGGCCCGGTTGGCGGCCTCCACCCAGCCGTCGTGCTCGCCGCCGTCCACGCACTTCCGGAAGCCGTCGGTGACCAGGCCGTCCACCTGCTCGGCGAGCTTCACCAGCCGCTTGTTGTCTGCGAAGGCGTCGTCCGCCTCCGCCGGCTGGTTCCGGAAGAGCACATCGTGGTACTCCGGGAACTTCCCGGCGTCCTGGGCGCAGGCCGCGGCGTTGGCAGCGCGGAGCGAGCCGGTGCCGCCGACGTTGCCGTCGATGATCGTGGCGAGGTGGTACTCCACCTTCAGCCGGCCGTCTTTCTCCAGATCGCGGATGGTGTCGCGGAAGGCGTCCTCGAACTGCCGGCAGGCCGGGCAGCGGAAGTCCTCGTAGATGGTGAGGGTGGACGGGGCGCCCGGCTTGCCTACCGGGATCACCAGGTTGTTCCGCCCGGTGGCGTTCTTGGGCGTGGCCACCGCCCGGCGGGCCTCTCCCGACGTCCCGTCCTCGGATCCGTTGACCGCGAAGCCGACGGCCGCGGCGATGCCCAGGACCCCGACCCCGGCGACCACGACGAACAGCGTCCGCCTGCGCTTCTCCCGCGCCTTCTCCCGTGCACGCTGCTGTCGCAGCCGCTCCCGGGCGGCGCGCTTCCCATCAGGCTTCTTCTCGCTCACACCCTGAGGCAACGAACCGGGAGCGCCCAGGCCCCGTCCCCCGTTCCGCTTTCCCTCGAAGGAGCGACGGGACCGGCTCCCCGGGATGACCTGGCGAGGGGAACGGCTGAACCGCCGCCGCGGTGGGATCCCGATGCCGGCTCGAAGGGGACCGGCGGTCCGGGGCGGTCGGCACCGCGCCCCGGGCGCACGGGCCCGGGGCGCGGTGCCACAAAGCCGGGGAGCACCCGCATACCCGGAGTATGCGGGTGCTCCGAGCGACGCGGCGGAGCTTCACGGGCCCGTGCGCCCGCCGGGGCTCCGGGGCGGTCCTCAGTCCCGGACGGCGTGCGCCACCCCACCGGCCAGTTCGCCGGCCAGCTCCCGCACCCCGGCCAGCCCGGTCTCCAGGTCGGTGGCGTCCAGGAGCCGTTTGACGAACGCCGAGCCGACGATCACCCCGTCGGCGAAGGAGGCGACCTCGGCGGCCTGCTCGGCGTTGGAGACTCCGAGCCCCACGCAGACCGGCAGGCTCGTGGTGGCCTTGGTGCGCCGGACGAGTTCGCGGGCCTGCCCACCGACCGAAGCCCGGGTGCCGGTGACACCCATCAGCGAGGCCGCGTAGACGAAGCCGCTGCCGGCCGCGGTGATCCTGGTGAGCCGCTCGTCCCGACTGCTGGGGGCGACCACGAAGACGGTGGCCAGGCCGTGCTGCTCGGCCGCCTTCCGCCAACCCTCGGACTCCTCCACCGGAAGGTCCGGCAGGATGCAGCCGGCTCCACCGGCCTCGGCCAGCTCGGCGGCGAACCGCTCCGGCCCGTACCGGTCCACCGGATTCCAATAGGTCATGCAGAGCACCGGAGCGCCGGTGGCGGAGTGGGCGCGCTGGACGGTCTGGATGACGTCCGCGATCTTCACCCCGCCGCGCAGCGCGATGTCGTCGGCGGTCTGGATGACCGGCCCGTCCAGCACCGGGTCGCTGTGCGGCAGCCCGATCTCCAGGACGTCGCAGCCGCCCTCCACCATCGCCACAGCGGTGCGCACGCCGCCCTCGACGGTGGGGAAGCCGGCCGGGAGGTAGCCGATCAGGGCCGCCCGGCCCTCCTCGGCCGTCCGGGCCAGGGTGCTGCTCAGCAGTTCGAGGTTGCCCGCCATCACTTCGCCTCCTGGTCGTAGAGCCCGAAGTAGCGGGCGGCGGTGTCCATGTCCTTGTCGCCGCGGCCGGAGAGGTTGACCAGCACCACGGCGCCGGCACCGAGCTCGGGCCCGAGCTCGATCGCTCCGGCCAGCGCGTGCGCGCTCTCGATGGCGGGGATGATCCCCTCGGTCTCCGAGAGCAGCCGGAGCGCCTGCATCGCCTGGTCGTCGGTGACCGCGCGGTACTCGGCCCGGCCGCTGTCCTTGAGGTAGGCGTGCTCGGGGCCGACGCCCGGGTAGTCCAGGCCCGCCGAGATCGAGTAGGGCTCGGTGATCTGCCCCTCCTCGTCCTGGAGGACGTAGGAGCGTGAACCGTGCAGGATCCCCGGCTCGCCGCGGCTCAGTGTGGCGGCGTGCTCACCGCTGTCGAGTCCGCGCCCCGCGGGCTCGAACCCGAGGACCCGGACGTCCCGGTCCTCCAGGAAGGCGTGGAACAGGCCCATGGCGTTGGAACCGCCGCCCACGCAGGCGGCGACGGCGTCCGGCAGCCGGCCGACGCGTTCCAGGATCTGCCGGCGCGCCTCGACCCCGATCACCCGGTGGAAGTCGCGGACGAGTGCCGGGAACGGGTGCGGCCCGGCCACCGTGCCGAAGAGGTAGTGCGTGCGGTCGACGTTGGCGACCCAGTCGCGGAACGCCTCGTTGATCGCGTCCTTGAGGGTGCGGCTGCCCGAGGTGACAGCCACCACCTCGGCGCCGAGCATCCGCATCCGGGCGACGTTCAGAGCCTGCCGCTCGGTGTCGACTTCGCCCATGTAGACGGTGCAGTCCAGCCCGAACAGCGCGCAGGCGGTGGCGGTGGCCACCCCGTGCTGCCCGGCACCGGTCTCGGCGATGATCCGGGTCTTGCCCATCCGCCTGGTGAGCAGCGCCTGGCCCAGCACATTGTTGATCTTGTGGGAGCCGGTGTGGTTGAGGTCCTCCCGCTTGAGGAAGATCCGGGCCCCGCCGGCGTGCTCGGCGAAGCGGGGCACCTCGGTCAGCGGGCTGGGCCGACCGGTGTAGTTGACCAGCAGCTCTTCCAGCTCCGCGGCGAAGGCGGGGTCGCTCTTCGCCTTCTCGTACTCGGCGGCGACCTCGTCCACCGCGGCGACGAGCGCCTCGGGGATGAACTTGCCGCCGAAGGCGCCGAAGTAACCGGCGGTGTCGGGCACCGGACCAGCGGGGTCCGGAATGAAGAAATCGGAGGACATCGGTCTGCTCCTCTAACGGGGACGAGCCCCGGAAAACGATCTGCGGGATCAGCTCCGGCGCCGACCGCGGTACGGCCGGTCCGGGGCCGGCATGGACGGCGGGGAGGCCGGCTCCGACACGACGTGTGCCGGACGGCCGGCCTCCGGCCATCGCATCCCGTTGATCTGCCCGGGTTCGCAGCCGATGTGGTAACGCACCCGGCGGCCCCGCACCCTCCGGGCGGGGGCGCGGCAGCCCCGCGGCCGGCAGCCGGGGGCCAGGTGGGCGTGCGGGCTCATCTCAGCTCGGCCCCGGCCCCTGCCGGAGTGCCGGGTGGGCCCCGGCGGCGACGAGGTCGGCGACCGCGGTCCTGGGGTCCCGGCCGGTGACCAGCGACTCCCCGACGAGCACGGCGTCCGCGCCCTCGTTGGCGTAGGCGATCAGGTCGTGCGGGCCGCGGACCCCCGACTCGGCGACCTTGACGACGTGGTCCGGGATGGCGGGGGCGATCCGGGCGAAGTTGCCCCGGTCCACCTCCAGCGTCCGCAGGTTGCGCGCGTTGACGCCCACCACCCTCGCCCCGGCGGCCAGCGCGCGCTCGGTCTCCTCCTCGTCGTGCACCTCGACCAGCGGGGTGAGTCCGATGGACTCCGCCCGCTCGATCAGCGAAACCAGGGCCTCCTGGGGCAGCGCGGCGACGATCAGCAGGGCGATGTCCGCCCCGTACGCGCGGGCCTCCCACAGCTGGTAGGAGGTGACGATGAAGTCCTTGCGGAGCACGGGGACGTCGACCCTGGCCCGGACGGCCTCCAGATCGGCCAGCGACCCGCCGAACCTCCGCTGCTCGGTCAGCACGCTGATGACGGACGCCCCGCCCGCCTCGTAGTCGGCGGCGAGCCCGGCCGGGTCGGCGATGGCCGCCAACGCGCCCTTCGAGGGGCTGGAACGCTTGACCTCGCAGATCACCTTCACGCCGTCGCCCCGCAGTGCGGAAGCCCCGTCCCTGGCCTGCGGCGCCTTCGCCGCACGGTCCTTGAGCTGGTCGAGGCTGACCGTCGCCTGCCGCTCCGCGAGGTCGGCCCGGACTCCATCGATGATCTCGTCGAGCACACTCACGCGAGCGGCCCCCTTTCGGAGGTGGTGGAGCTGTCGTCGGCGTCCTGGCGGACACCTGCGGGCGGGCGGCCGGCGGCCGGCTCTGCCCTGGTCTGTACTGCGATGGTATCCGGCCGGGATGCGCCGCCCCGCATCCGGTCTCCCGGGACACGTCGCCGACCTGCTGGAACCGGGGCGTGCGGCGCGGCGGCGACCGGCTCACATCCCGCCCTCCCCGGGAACCGCGGCGCGCGTCCGCACCCTGGGATGCCAGTGCCTCAGGGCGCCAGTACGGAGCCGAAGGGAAGGTTCCGGACAACCGTGAAGACGGCGAGCAGGGCAGCCAGCAGCCAGGCGTGCACCGGGCGCAGGGGGAGGCTCATCGGCCGGCCGCGGGCCGCTCGGCCGACCCAGAGCGCCCAGACGCAGAGGAAGGCGGCACAGCCTGCGACCACCGGCGCGTTGGCGCCGAGGGCGGCGGTGAGGTCGCCGTGCGCGAGGGAGTGGACGCTGCGCAGGCCGCCGCACCCCGGGCAGAGCACACCCGTCCAGCGGAAGAGCGGACAGACCGGGTAGTGGCCGGGCTGGTGCGGATCGACGGCGCCGACGTAGCCGACCGCGGCAGCCACCCCGGCCAGGGCCGCTGCCGGGGCCATGAGGTTCCGGCCGGTCGATCGGCGTCGGCCGGTGGCTCCGAGCGGAGGCCGCCGCGGGGCGCCGGCGGGCCGGTTCCGTCCGGCGCCGGGCCGCGTCCACGCTTTTCCCGCGCTGGGAGCGGCCGGTCCCGGAGCGGCGCCACCGAGGGAGCCGGTGGTCCGGTTCGGGGAGGTGTCGGTCATGCCGCCGAGTCTCCTCCCGGTGGCGCGGGACCGCAGCCGGGACGGCGGCCCCACTGGCCGGGAGGGTTGCCCCGGGAGCCGTTCGACGGGGCCGCCCTGCCCGGTGGCGGCCCCGTCGGCGAACGACTCCCGCCCCGCTCGGTGCCGCGGCTCGGACCGGCGGGCTCAGCGAACGGGCTCGGTGCGACGGCTCAGTACTGGGGTTCGTTCTCCCGCCGGGCCTCGTCACGCTCCCGCTTCTGCTCCAACTCCCGCTGGCGCCTGCTCTCCTGCCCCAGTCCCGCTCCGCGCATCAGCAGCCCGACGAGGGCACCGGCACCGACGATCGCCATGCCCACCAGGAACCCGACGGGTTGAGCCATGACGGTGCAGATGCCGGCCACGCAGAAGCCGGCGAAGGCGATGATGACGCCGGTCCAGGCGGCCGGGGTGTGTCCGTGATGGCTGTTGGCCATGAGTACTCCTCGTTGCAGTGTCGCTCTCCGGAACCCGGGATGGCCGGGCGGGGCCTGTCCAGGCCGGGGCAGGCGTTGAACGCTCGTCCCATTGTCCCCGATGGGCCCGACCACCGTGATCGGGGGTGGAGGCCCGCCTCAGGTCTCCTGTGTCGGGTCCTCACCGCGGTCCAGGGCCTTCCAGATCTCCTCGGGTCGTTCCGGGTCCGCAGCCCTGGGACCGCGTGCCGGCGTCGTCCGTTGGCCGGGCCGTTCGTACCGGCCCGACATGGCCGGCCAGCGCGCTCCGTACCGCAGCGCGAGGACTCCGGCGAGAAGGAGTAGCAGCCCGCCCACGGCGGAGACCCAGGGCCACACGGTGTGGGTGACGTGCTCCACCCCGGCGTTGGTGAGACCGGTGACCTCGGCCGCCTTCGACCGCAGGGCCGCGGGGTCCCGGGCACCGAGAAGAGAGGTGAGTACGGTCGCCGCCCCGCTGAGCGACAGCAGGCCGGCCACGACGGTCCGGCCCGCGCCGCGCACCGCGAAGACCGCGACGAGGGCGGCCAGCCCGGCGATGGCCAGTGCCGCCGGCAGCCCGGTGACCTGGCGGCCGCTCACCGACACCGGCAGCGCGCCCTGACCGGCCGTGGAGACGGCCTCACTCCAGGTCTGTCCGCCGGCCAGCAGGCACAGGGCGGCGCCGGCGGCGCCCAGCAGCAGGGCGGCGGCGAGGCTGCTACGGCCGCTCCGCCCGGTTTTCGGGGGGACGGCCTCGCGACGGGGCTCGGGTACGGCGCTCACCCCTCCACTATCGCCTGTCCGGCCGCGGTGTGCCGGGCCGGGGGCGGATCCGGGGCGGAAATCCGGGCCGCGGCAGGGCTCCAGGAGGGAATGGTCCGGTGTCCGAGAGCCGTGCTCAGCTGCGCCCGGCCGACTCCGGCTGGGTCAGTCCGCTCGCCATCGCGACGGCCCGGAGGACCGCAGCCGCCTTGTTGCGGCACTCGGTGTCCTCGGCCACCGGGTCGGAGTCGGCCACCACCCCGGCCCCCGCCTGCACGTAGGCGGTGCCGTCGCGCAGCAGCGCGGTGCGGATGGCGATCGCTGTGTCGGAGTCACCGGCGAAGTCGAGGTAGCCGACGCAGCCCCCGTACAGGCCCCGGCGCGTGGGTTCGAGCTCCTCGATGATCTGGAGCGCCCGTGGCTTTGGCGCTCCGGAAAGGGTGCCGGCCGGGAAGCAGGCGGTCAGGGCGTCGAAGGCGGTGCGGTCCGCGGCGAGTCGGCCGACGACCGTGGAGACGATGTGCATGACGTGGCTGTAGCGCTCCACGGACATGAAGTCGACGACCTCGACGCTGCCGGGCTCGCAGACCCTGCCGAGGTCGTTGCGGCCGAGGTCGACGAGCATCAGGTGCTCGGCCCGTTCCTTGGGATCGGCGAGCAGCTCCTCGGCGAGCGCGGCGTCCTCCTGCGGGGTGGCACCGCGGGGCCGGGTGCCCGCGATGGGGTGCAGCATGGCCCGGCCGTCCTCGATCCTCACCAGCGCCTCGGGGCTGGAGCCGACGACGTCGAACCCGTCGAAGCGGAAGAGGTACATGTAGGGGCTCGGGTTGGTGGCCCGCAGCACCCGGTAGACGTCGAGCGCGGAGGCCGAGCAGGGTGCCTCGAACCGCTGGGAGGGCACCACCTGGAAGGCCTCACCGGCATGGATCCGCTCCTTGATCTCCGCCACGGCGCCCTGGTAGGCGGCCCCGCCCCAGAGCGCGGTGTACTCGGGGAGTTCGGAGGTGGGGAGCAGGGCCGGTCCGGTGGGGACCGGACGGGCCAGGTCGGCGGTCATGGCGTCGAGCCGGGCGACGGCGTCCGCGTACGACTCGTCCACACCGGTGTCGAGGTCGTTGTGGTTGATCGCGTTGGCGATCAGCAGCACGCTCCCGTCGCGGTGGTCGAGCACCGCGAGGTCGGAGGTGAGCAGCATGGTCAGTTCGGGGAGCCCGAGGTCGTCCCGGGCGCTGTCGCCGACCCGCTCCAGGCGGCGCACCACGTCGTAGCCGAGGTAGCCCACCATGCCGCCGGTGAACGGCGGCAGGGAGGCCAGACCGCCGAGGTCGCGGGGGGTGTGGAGGACTTCCACGGTGGCCCGCAGGGCGGCGAGCGGATCGCCGCCGGTGGGGACGCCGACAGGCGGGGTGCCCAGCCAGTGGGCCTCGCCGTCCCGGACGGTCAGGGTGGCGGCGCTGCGCACGCCCACGAAGGAGTAGCGGGACCAGGTCCGGCCGTTCTCGGCCGATTCCAGCAGGAAGGTGCCGGGGCGCTCGGCCGCCAGCTTGCGGTAGAGGCCCACCGGGGTGTCGCCGTCGGCCAGCAGTCTCCGGGTGACCGGGATCACTCGGCGGTCGGCCGCCAGCTTGCGGAAGGTCTCGAGGTCCAGAGTGGGTGCACCGGTGGTCATGTCAGTGAGCCTTAGCGTTGTCGAGCGGCAGGGTGTCGGCGTCGAAGCAGGTGCGGTCACCGGTGTGGCAGGCGGCCCCCACCTGGTCGACCCGGACGAGAACGGTGTCGCCGTCGCAGTCCAGCGCCACCGACTTCACCCATTGGTAGTGGCCCGAGGTCTCCCCCTTGACCCAGTACGCGCGGCGGCTGCGGCTCCAGTAGGTGCACCGGCCGGTGGTGAGGGTGCGGTGGAGGGCCTCGTCGTCCATCCAGCCGAGCATCAGCACCTCGCCGGTGTCGTACTGCTGGGCCACGGCCGGGAACAGGCCCTGGTCGTTCCGGTTGAGGCGGGAGGCGATGGCGGGGTCGAGCCCGGCGCCGGGCGTGCTGCTGGACATGCGCCCATTGTGCCGTGTTCCGGCACCGCGCCGTCTCCCGCCGCGTCCGCGGGTCCCGCGCGGCGCCGTGGCCGGCTGTCGGCCGCAGCCCGTACCCTGTCGGACATGTCGACCCATGCCAAGCGCGAACGCCTCCTGCTCGCAGACCTCTTGGAGAGCTCCGGGCCGGCTGCGCCGACCCTCTGCGACGGCTGGACCACCCGAGATCTCGCCGCCCATCTCGTGGTGCGGGAGCACCGCACGGACGCCGCCGGCGGCATACTCTTCAAACCGCTCCGGCCCAGGCTTGACCGGGTGCAGGCGGAGTACCTGGAGAAGCCCTACGAGGAGTTGCTCCAGCTGATCCGCACCGGCCCGCCCCGCCTGTCGCCGTACGCCCTCAAACAGGTCGACGAGGCGGCCAACACCGTGGAGTTCTTCATCCACGCGGAGGACGTCCGCCGCGCCGCTCCCGACTGGACGCCGCGGGAGCTGGACCCGGTCTTCGCCGACGCCCTGTGGTCCCGCATCGAGCGGTTGGCCAGGGTGGTGGGGCGGAAGTCGCCGGTGGGCCTGGTGGTGCGCCGGCCGGACGGCCGTACCGCGGTGGCCCGCCGGGGCACTCCGGTGGTGACGGTCACCGGCGAGCCCGGCGAGCTCACCCTGTTCCTCTTCGGCCGTCAGGGCGTCGCGGACGTGGAGTTGGAGGGCGAACAGGACGCGGTGGCGAAGCTGCGCCAGGCGAAGCTCGGTATCTGACCGGGGCGGTCCGAGTTCAGCGGACAGGATGCCCGGCCGCCCGGAGCGCCTGCTTCACCTCGGAGATCCGCAGGTCGCCGAAGTGGAAGACGGAGGCGGCCAGCACCGCGTCGGCGCCCGCCGTCACGGCCGGGGCGAAGTGCTCGGCGCGGCCCGCTCCACCGGAGGCGATCACCGGGACGCTGACCTCCCGGCGGACCGCCTCCAGCATCTCCGTGTCATAGCCGTCCTTGGTGCCGTCGGCGTCCATGGAGTTCAACAGGATCTCGCCGGCGCCCAGTTCGGCCGCCCGTCGGGCCCACTCTACGGCGTCGATGCCGGTACCCCGCCGGCCGCCGTGGGTGGTGACCTCGTAGCCCGAGCCGGTGGTTGTGCCGTCGGCGGACGGCGGGCAGCGGCGGGCGTCGACCGACAGCACCACCACCTGCCGACCGAAGCGTTCGGCGATCTCCCTGATCAGCTCCGGGCGGGCGACGGCGGCGGTGTTGACGCCGATCTTGTCGGCGCCGGCGCGCAGCAGCCGGTCCACGTCGTCGGCGGTCCGGACGCCGCCGCCGACGGTGAGCGGGATGGAGACCTGCTCGGCGGTGCGCCGCACCACGTCGTAGGTGGTCTCCCGGTCGCCGGAGGAGGCGGTGATGTCGAGGAAGGTGAGCTCGTCGGCGCCTTCGGCGTCGTAGAGCCTGGCCATCTCGACGGGGTCGCCGGCGTCCCGCAGATCACGGAAGTTGACGCCCTTGACGACCCGACCGCCGTCGACGTCCAGGCAGGGGATGACACGGACCGCCAGGCTCATCGCCGGGACTCCTCACTGCCGCGCACGGCTTCGAGTTCCACCTCGACCAGGACCCGGGAGTCGACGAAGCCGGAGACGACCACCACGGTGGCAGCCGGCCGTACGGCGTCGAACAGCTCCTTGTGGGCGCGGCCGACGGCGTCCACGTCCCTGGCGTGGGTGAGGTACATACGGGTACGGACGACGGACTGCGGGCCGAGGCCGAACTCGCCCAGGGCCGCCAGTCCGTTGCGGAAGGCGGTGAGCGCCTGGAGGTAGGGGTCGCCCTCGCCCTGGAGATCTCCCTCGGCCACCGGCATGGTGCCGGAGACCAGCACCCGGCCATCGACCTCGACGGCGCGGGCGAATCCGATCGACTCCTCCCACGGACTGTCGGACTGGACCCGCCGGACCGCCTCGCTCATCGCTCCACGGCCTCCAGCGCCTCTTCCAGGGTGAACGCCCCCGCGTAGAGCGCCTTCCCCACGATGGCGCCTTCGACGCCCTCCGGCACCAGCTCGGCGATGGCCCGCAGGTCGTCGAGGGAGGAGACGCCGCCGGAGGCGACGACCGGCTTGTCCGTGGCGGCGCAGACGTCCCGCAGCAGCCCCAGGTTCGGGCCCTGGAGCGTGCCGTCCTTGGCGATGTCGGTGACGACGTACCGCGCGCACCCCTCGGAGTCCAGCCGGGCGAGCGTCTCGTAGAGGTCGCCTCCGTCGCGGGTCCAGCCCCGGCCGCGGAGCGTGGTGCCGCGGACGTCCAGGCCCACCGCGATCCGGTCGCCGTACTCGGCGATGACCTTCGCCACCCACTCCGGGCTCTCCAGCGCGGCGGTGCCGAGGTTGACCCGGGCGCAGCCGGTGGCGAGGGCCGCCTCGAGGGAGGCGTCGTCCCGGATGCCGCCGGACAGCTCGACCTTGATCTCCATGGCACGGGCGACCTCCGCGATTTGCTCGCGGTTGTCACCGGTGCCGAAGGCCGCGTCGAGGTCGACCAGGTGCAGCCATTCGGCGCCGGCGCGCTGCCAGGCGAGGGCGGCGGCGAGCGGGTCTCCGTACGACGTCTCGGAGCCGGACTCGCCGTGCACCAGGCGGACGGCCTGACCGTCCCGGACGTCGACGGCGGGAAGGAGTTCGAGTCGGTTCGTACTCATGGCGTCTGGAGCCTTCGGTTCGTTGCGGGTGGGGGTGCTTGCGGGACGGGAGCGGCGCCGGCCGTAGCCGTGCTCTCAGAGGGTCTCGATCCAGTTTCTGAGCAGGTGGGCGCCGACGTCACCGGACTTCTCGGGGTGGAACTGGGTGGCCCACAGCGGGCCGTTCTCGACGGCCGCGACGAACGGTTCGCCGTGGGTGGCCCAGCTGACCTTGGGCGGCCGGAGGGCGGGGTTGGCGCTCTCCAGGCTCCACTCGTGAACCGCGTAGGAGTGCACGAAGTAGTAGCGGCTGTCCGCGTCCAGCCCGGCGAAGAGCCGGGAGCCCTCGGCGGCCCGTACGGTGTTCCACCCCATGTGGGGTACCACGTCGGCGCGGAGCGGGCCGACGGTGCCGGGCCATTCGTCCAGCCCTTCGGCCTCCTCGCCGTGCTCTACGCCGCGGGAGAAGAGGACCTGCATCCCGACGCAGACACCGAGGACGGGTCGGCCGCCGGCCAGCCTGCGGCCGATGATCCAGTCCCCGCGGACGGCCCGCAGGCCGGCTATGCAGGCGGCGAACGCCCCCACCCCGGGCACCAGCAGTCCGTCGGCGGCCATCGCCCGGTCGTAGTCGCCGGTGATCTCGACCTCAGCCCCGGCGCGGGCGAGGGCCCGCTCGGCGGAGCGGACGTTGCCGAAGCCGTAGTCGAGGACGACGACCTTCCCCGCGGCACCGCTCATGCCCAGACCCCCTGGATCCGCAGGACGCCGGCGAGCAGGCACATCGCGGAGGAGAGCGCCAGCAGCAGGACGACCCCTCGGGGCAGCCCCTGCTTGACGAACGAGAAGACCCCGCCGGCCAGGAAGAGCCCGACGACGATCAGCAGGATGGAGATACCGGTCACAGCGCACCCTTGGTCGACGGGATGACGCCCGCGGCCCGGGGGTCGCGCTCCGAGGCGTAGCGCAGCGCCCGCGCCAGGGCCTTGAACTGGCACTCGACGATGTGGTGGGCGTTGCGGCCGTAGGGCACGTGCACGTGGAGCGCCACCTGTGCCTGCGCCACGAAGGACTCCAGGATGTGCCGGGTCATGGTGGTGTCGTACTCGCCGATCATCGGCGCCATCTTCTCGGGCTCGGTGTGCACGAGGTAGGGGCGGCCGGAGAGATCGACGGTGACCTGGGCCAGGGACTCGTCGAGCGGCACCGTGCAGTTGCCGAAGCGGTAGATGCCGGCCTTGTCGCCGAGCGCCTGCCGGAAGGCGGCACCGAGCGCCAGCGCGGTGTCCTCGATGGTGTGGTGGCTGTCGATGTGCAGGTCGCCGTCGGTCTTGACCTTCAGGTCGAAGAGGCCGTGGCGGCCGAGTTGGTCGAGCATGTGGTCGTAGAAGCCCACCCCGGTCGAGATGTCGGCCACACCGGTCCCGTCGAGGTCGATCTCGACCAGTACGGATGTCTCCTTGGTGGTGCGCTCCACCCGGCCCACGCGGCTCATCTGTCGTTCTCCTTCATCACTGCACGTACCGCGTCGAGGAACGCGTCGTTCTCGGCCGGGGTGCCCGCGGTGACCCGCAGCCGTCCCGGCACACCGTTGTCCCGGACCAGCACTCCCCGGTCCAGCAGCGCACGCCAGGTGGCCTGCACGTCGTCGAAGCGGCCGAACTGGACGAAGTTGGCGTCCGATTCGGTGACCTCGCAGCCCGCCGCCCGCAGCTCGGTGACCAGCCGATCACGCTCGGCGCGGAGTCTGTCGACGTAGCCCAGCAGCGTATCGGTGTGCTCCAGCGCGGCGAGCGCGGTGGCCTGGGTGACCGCCGACAGGTGGTAGGGCAGCCGGACCAGTTGGAGGGCGTCCACGACCGCCGGATCGGCGGCGAGGTATCCCAGGCGCAGCCCGGCGGCGCCGAAGGCCTTGGACATCGTGCGGCTGACCACCAACCGCGGGCGCCCCTCGATCAGCGGCAGCAGCGAGGGGCGGTGGCTGAACTCCACATAGGCCTCGTCGAGCACGAACATCGACGGGCCCGCCTCCTGCGCCGCCTCGTAGAGCCCCAGCACGGTCTCGGTGTCGACGGCCGTACCCGTCGGGTTGTTCGGGGAGGTGACGAAGACGACGTCGGGACGGTGCTCGGCGATGACCGACCGGGCGGCGCCGAGGTCGATGCCGAAGTCCTCCCGGCGGGGTCCGGTGATCCAGCCGGTGCCCGTCCCCCGGGAGATCAGCGCGTGCATGGAGTAGGAGGGCTCGAAGCCGATCGCGGTCCGGCCCGGACCGCCGAAGGCCTGCAGCAGTTGCTGGAGGACCTCGTTGGAGCCGTTCGCGGCCCAGATCGACTCGGCGCCGAGCCGGGGTCCACCGCTGCGGCCGAGGTACCTCGCCAGCTCGGTGCGGAGTTCGATGGCGTCCCGGTCGGGATAGCGGTTGAGCGAGCGGGCGGCCTCCGCGACCCGCTCGGCGATGCTGGCCACCAGCGGCTCGGGCAGCGGGTACGGGTTCTCGTTGGTGTTCAGCCGCACCGGGACGTCGAGTTGCGGGGCGCCGTAGGGCGACTTGCCGCGCAGTTCGTCCCGGATGGGCAGATCGTCGATGCCCGCCATCAGCTCGGCACCTGCCAGTCGAAGCGGGCCTTGACGGCGGAGCCGTGGGCCGGGAGGTCCTCGGCCTCGGCGAGCGCCACCACCTGGCCGGCGACCTCGGCGAGCGCCTCCCGGCTGTACCGCACGACCTGGACGCCGCGCAGGAACGACTGCACGGACAGCCCCGAGGAGTGGCAGGCGCAGCCTCCGGTGGGAAGCACGTGGTTGGAGCCGGCGCAGTAGTCACCCAGCGAGACGGGGGCGTGCGGCCCGACGAAGACGGCGCCGGCGTTGCGTACCCGCTCGGCCACCGCGTCCGCGTCCTCGGTCTGGATCTCCAGGTGCTCGGCGGCGTAGGCGTCGACGACCCGGAGGCCCTCGTCCACCCCGTCGACCAGCACCGTGGCGGACTGCCGACCGGTCAGCGCCTCGGTGATCCGTTCCCGGTGGCGGGCGGCGGCGACCTGGGCGTCCAGCTCGGTGTCGACGGCGTCGGCGAGTTCCGGGGAGTCGGTGACGAGCACCGCGGCGGCCAGCGGGTCGTGCTCGGCCTGGCTGACGAGGTCGGCGGCGATGTGCCTGGGGTCGGCCCCGGCGTCGGCGAGGACGGCGATCTCGGTCGGCCCGGCCTCGGCGTCGATGCCGATCCGCCCGCGGAGCAGACGTTTGGCGGCGGCCACGTAGATGTTGCCGGGGCCGGTGACCAGATTGACCGGCGGGCACTCCTCGGTGCCGTAGGCGAACATGGCGATCGCCTGGGCACCGCCGGCCGCGTACACCTCGTCGACGCCGAGCAGCGCGCAGGCGGCGAGGATGGTGGGGTGCGGACGCCCGCCGAACTCGGCCTGCGGCGGGGAGGAGACGGCGATCCCCTCGACGCCCGCCTCCTGGGCCGGGACCACGTTCATCACCACGGATGACGGGTAAACGGCCCGCCCACCGGGTACATACAGACCGACTCGCTCGACCGGGATCCAGCGTTCGGTGACGGTGCCGCCGGGCACGACCTCGGTGGTGTGGCTGGTGCGGCGCTGCTCCCGGTGGACCAGTCGGGCGCGGTGGATCGACTCCTCCAGCGCCTTCCGGACCTCGGGGTCCAGCTCGTCCAGTGCCCGGGCGAGGGTCCGTCCGTCCACCCTGACCTGCTGGATGGCGACCCCGTCGAACTGTTGTGCGTAGTCGATCAGCGCGGCGGTGCCCCGTCGACGCACCTCGGCGCAGATCGGCCTGACCCGCTCCAGGGCGGCCTCGACGTCGAACTCGGCTCGGGGCAGGAGGTCGCGCAGGGCGGCGCCCGAGGGCAGGGCGGCACCACGCAGATCGATTCGGGAGATCACACGGCCAAGTGTGGCAGATCAGGCCAGCCGACCGGCCGCCCGTATCACCCGTTGATACGGGTCACGGACTCTTCCGTCACGGTCGGCTTTCAATCCGTTACGCGTCGGGAAGGTATCGGGACAGAGAATGCTTGCGCGATCCTCGGGGGTGCGCCGGGTGGCGAGGGGGGCTCCATTGTCCGGGTCGGGAGACGGCGAACCGCCGTCGTCGCTCCAGTTGACCTCGTCCGAGTGGGGCATGTGGCAGGCGTTCCGCAACGGCAGCACCCATGACCTCAGCAGTGGCAACCCCGCGCACGACGACCCGGACGGCCAGTACCCCTGGGGACCGGACCGCAGCGTCCGCGCCCGGGTGATCGCCCTGCTGCTGCTCGACGGCCCGCCGGCCCAGCCGGGCCGGGTCGCCGCGCTCAAGCTGAACGGCGCCTGCGTCACCGGCAGGCTCGATCTCTCCGGAGGCGAGGTCGAGCCGTACGTGGAGTTACGGAACTGCCGTTTCGAGGAGCGGGTGATGCTGGCGGAGTGCCACTTCTCGACGCTGCGCCTCGTCGGCTGCCGCATTCCGCGGCTGGAGGCCGCCCGGCTGACCACCGAGGGGGACCTCCATCTCCAGCGCTGCACCGTCGCGGGCGGCATCCGGCTCACGGACGCCCACGTGGGCACCGATCTGCTGCTCAACCAGCTGACGGTGCGCAGGGACCGCAAGGGCCGCTCGATCAGCGCGGACGGCCTCTCCGTGGCCCAGGACCTCCATGCCGAACTCTTGGACTCGGAGGGGGAATTCAGTCTGCGGGGGGCGCAGATAGGGGTCTCGCTCAGCCTCCGCGGCAGCCACCTGAGCAACAGCTACGGCAAGCGGGCGCTCAACGCTCCGCAGCTGACCGTGGAGCGGACGATCCACCTGACCTCCGCGACGATCAGCGGCGCCACCGCGCTCTCCGAGGGCAACGCGCCACACCAGTTCGCCGCCACGCCGGCGCGCGGCACCCGGATTCAGCGTTTCGAGTGCCAGGGCGGTGTCCGGCTGGACGACGGGAGGTTCGGCGACGCGGTCGACTTCAGCCAGGCCCGGTTCGTGATGGAGACCGATCAGGAGCTGTCCCTGCGCCGTATCCAGACGCCGGAGCTGCGGTTCCTCTGCGAGCGGCAGCAGCGTGGCCGGGTGGTGCTCTCCGGCGCCAAGGTCGTCAACCTGGTGGACCGGTCGTCCAGCTGGCCGGGGCCGGGCGGGTTGGCGATGGCCGGGTTCTCCTACGAGACGCTGATACCCCGCGGCCCCTTCCCCCTCCACCGGCGGTTGGAGTGGGTGGCGGCGGCGACTCCGGAGTACGCCCCCGAGCCCTACGAGCAGCTGGCGCACGCGCTGCGGGCCGGCGGCGAGGACGCGGACGCCCGGGAAGTGCTGCTGGCCAAGCAGCGACGGCGCCGCGAGACCCTGCCGGTGGCCGGAAAGCTGTGGGGCTTCCTCCAGGACTGGACGGTCGCCTACGGCTACCGTCCCGGCCGGGCGGCGATCTGGATGGCGCTGCTGTGGGCGATGGGCGCGGCGGTCTTCTCCCATTCCCAGCCGCACCCCATAAAACCGGACGAGGCGCCGGAGCTGAACCCCTCGCTCTACGCCCTCGACCTGCTGGTGCCGGTCATCGACCTGGGGCAGCAGAGCTACTTCGACCCCGGCGGCCGTCTCCAGTGGGCCGCCTCGGCGCTGATCGTGCTCGGGTGGATGCTCGCCACGACCGTCGCGGCCGGAGCCTCCCGTCTGCTGAACCGCGGCTGACACCCGCGGCCCCTCCCCCACCGCGGCGCCGCCGCGGGGGCGGAGCGACTTCTTTACCGGTTGTTGACCATCCCGCAGGCAACCGATTTTCCGATATCGAAGCGTCATGCGTTCCGGCTGGTACCACCTGCGACCTGCGGTTTTCATAGAAGGACCGCTCGTTTCCCCTACCGCCGGAAGGCACGATGGTCTTCCTCCGCGCCCTCGTCGGCACCGCGCGCATGATCCACCACACCCCCCGACTCGCCGTCGGACTGCCACCGGACGACCAGGTGGTCCTGGAAGCGCCCGACGACCGACTCGGGCCGGCGCTCACCGCCGCCGGACGCGGCGACCACCGCCCCGCCGCCAGGCTGCTCGCCATGACCCGTGAGGCGGGCGAGTGGGAGTCCCGCGACCACTACACGTCCCAGCTCGTCCGACTCGTCCCCGCCGGCCGCTCCGACTGGCTCCGCGCCTGGCTGTCCGCCGCGCCCCGAGATCCGGACGCCGCCCTGCTCAGGGCGGGGGTGGCGGTGCGGCGCGCCGAGGACCGGTCCCGGGGAGAGGACTCCGCCGGGGCTACCAAAGACTCGGCCGCGCTGCCGCTCGTCGAGGCAGCCGCCGAGGCGTCCCCGCGGGATCCGGTGCCCTGGCGCCTCGCCCTGGACCGTGCCCGCTCCACCGGGGCTCCGCCCGCCGAGTTCGAGTCGTACTGGTCGGAGGCGGTCAAGCGCGCACCGCACCACTACGGCTGCCATCTGGCGGCGCTGCGGTACCGCGGCGCGGACTGTCCGGCGGCGGAGGACCGGCCCCGGCCTCACCTCGAAGCTGACCTGACAGGCCGTCAGCCGTGGTCGGGAGGCGGGAGAATCACCGGCGCCGCCCCCACCGCACCGGGCGGGTCGGGTGGCGGGTGCCCGACCCGGCACGACTGCCTCGGCTTCGCCGAGCGCGCCGCGGAGCAGGCCCTGCCCGGCTCCCTGCTGCGGGCGCTGCCCCTCCGCGCGGTCTTCCACCACCTGGCTACCGTTCCGGTCCGCCGCACCGACGCAGCCGCCGACCTGGCGATCGCGCTCTCCTCGCGCTACGCCCCCGGTGACCTCTGGCCCGCCGAGGCCCGGAACCTGCTGGTCTTCCTCCTGATCCACCGGGGCCGCTGGCAGGCGGCGCTCGACCAGTTCCGGCTGCTCGGCCCGTGCGCCACGGCCTTTCCGTGGAACCGGATCAGCGACGACCCGCTCGGCCAGTTCCTGGAGGCGCGGGACGGGACCCGGATCCAGGTGGCCGCCATGACACCGCTCCGCCCCGCCCGAAGCGCCGACCGGCAGGACTGAGCACTCCGGCGCCCGCGCCGGTCTCTCCGCCGGCCGCCGCCGGGCCGACTGACGACGACAGGGGGCGCCGCCGGAGCGGGAACCGGGGCGGCCGGGCGCGAACCACTACCCTTTGGGGTTGTGACCACCGCTCGCCTGCCGCTCTTTCCGCTCAACACCGTGCTGCTGCCCGGCCTGGTACTGCCGTTGAACGTCTTCGAGCAGCGGTACCGCACATTGATGCGGGATCTGCTGGACATGGAGGAAGAAGAGTCGCGCCGCTTCGTCGTGGTGGCCATCCGCGACGGCGCGGAGGCCGCCCCGAGCGCGCCCGGTCTCCCGGACCCGACGGGGCTGCCCGAGCGCGGTGCGGCGGCCGGCTTCGGCGACGACCCGATCGGGGCGTTCTATCCGATCGGTTGTGTGGCGGACGCGACCACCATCCGGAAGAAGGACCCGGACGACGAGGAGAGCGGGTTCGAGGTGCTCGCCACCGGCACCAACCGCTGCCGGCTGCTCTCGGTCGACTCCAGCGGCCCGTACCTGACGGCCGAGTTGGAGGAGATCGCCGAAGTGGACGGGGACGGCGCGGGGGCCCTGGCCTCCGGGGTGGAGAGCGCCTTCCTCACCTACCAGAAGCGGTTAGCGGGGGCGAGCGAGCAGACCCTGGCCGCGGGGCAGGAGCTTCCGGAGGAGCCTTCGGTGCTGTCCTATCTGGTCGCCGCGGCCTTCGTGCTGGACACTCCGGCGAAGCAGCGTCTGCTCGAAGCGCCGGACACCTCCACCCGGCTGGCACGGGAGCTGAAACTGCTCCGTTCGGAGAGCGCGCTGATCCGCAACCTCCCCTCACTGCCCGCGGTGGACCTCACCCGGCAGCCGACCAGCCCCAACTGACTCCCGGCCACCCCTCGGAGGAGTGCACCGGGGCTCGGGCGCTTCGGTGCCGCGGCTCAGGACCGCGGCCACGCCCCCGCCGGCAGCGGCTGCTCGGGCTCCGGGTCACGTGGGGTGAAGAAGCCGGTCAGCGCCAGGTGGACGGCCATCGCCGCCAGCGGCCAGACCAGCAACGCACCCTTGGCCCGCAGCTCCAGCGGGGCGTCGAAGACCACGCCCTTGCCCACCTGCCTGGCGTGTCGGGCGACGTCGTTGTCCGGACCGAAGGCGATGCCGAACCGCCAGGCGATCACCGAAGCCAGCACCCCGCCCAGTGCCAGCGCCACCACCAGGGCGACCCCGCCGCTCCTCGCACAGAGGAAGACCACCGCGCCGCTGATCACGCCGAAGCCGAGCGCCAGCAGCACGAAAGTCCCGTCGGCACCGATCGCCTCCTCCCCCTCGGTGTTCTGGAAGTAGACGACCTTGCCGTTCGAGACGAGCGGGATCTTCGGTGCCAGCCAGAGCCAGAGGAGTCCGAGCAGCACCCCGGCGACGGTCACGCCGAGCGCCACCCACGCCGCCCGGCGCAGTTCGGCCCGGTGGTCGGTACCGCCGTCACCGGGCGGGGGCGGCCAGGGGGCCTCGTAGTCGCTTGAACCGTTCGAAGGCGGGTCGGGCGGAGTCAGCGGTGCGTTCACTCCGCCATCGTGCCAGGTGGCCGACGACGGCTGGGGCCCAGGAGGGGGCGTTGGGCGCGTCACCGGGTCACCGCCCGCCGGTAGGCCCAGGTGGCGACCGTCAGCGAGGCGACCGCGACGACCGCGCAGACCGCCAGGGAGAGGGTGACCGTCCCCCAGTCGGGCCGGTCCACGAAGGTGCGGGCGAGCGCCTCCACGCCATAGGTCGAGGGCATCAGGTCGCGGAGCCAGGAGACCGGGGTGGGCAGCCGCTCGGCGGGAAGCACACCGAGCAGCAGCGCAGCGGACATGCCCAGCTGCCCCAGCAGGGTCGCCAGCTCCTGACGCGGCGCCAGCAGACCGAGTGCGGCCCCAAGGCCGGCCAGCGACGCCCCCGCGAGGGGGATCACCGCGGCCAGCACCCAGAGGTTGCCCATCGGCAGGCCGAAGAGCACGCTGCCCACCACCGCCGTCACGACCGTCCCCGGCACCGTGAAGGAGGCGTACGCGCCGGCGGCGCCGAGCACCACGGCCGCGGGCGGCACCGGAAGGGTGGCGTAGTGGTCGAGCCCTCCGCTCGCGCGGAGCTGTCCGAAGTACTGGGCCAGCAGGTTGAGTGCGACGAAGGCGACCACCAGGACGGCCGAGCCCGCCACCACCGCCCGGGCCTCCGCCCCGCCGTCGACCACGCCGCGCATCAGCACCATGATCCCCACGGACTGGAAGGTCGCGACGAAGAGCAGGGGCATCCGGGCCACCCGGGCCCGGGAGAGCTGTGCTCCGTAGACGGCACCGAGGGCGGGCAGCAGTCCCGCCCGGGGGGCCAGTGGGGCGGGCGCCCCTTCCCGGACCTCCGGGCGACTCCCGGCCACCGCCTCCGCGGACCCGACGCTCACCTTGCTCTGCTCCCGTCCCACGCTCCGATCGACCCGTCGATCACGCCTTCACCAGACCTTCCGAACGGCCGCCCAGCGCGAGGTAGACGTCCTCGAGGCTGGGGGTGGTGAGAGTGAAGTCGTCGAGTTCCGCGAACGCCCGGCCGCCGGTGATCACCGCGACCAGGGAGCGGGCCTCCTGCGGGGAGAGCCGCAGCACCCAGCGCCGGCCGGACGTCCGGGCCGAGGACTCCAGGGCCGCTATCTCCGGCACCTCCAGTGGTGCCCGCTCCCGCCACACCAGCTCCAGCCGGACCTCGTCGGCGACCATCGCCTTCAACCCGGCCGGGGTGTCGCAGGCGATGACCTGACCGCCGTCCAGCACGGCGACCCGGTCCAGCACCGTCTCGGCCTCGATCACGTTGTGGGTGACCAGCAGCACGGTCGTGCCCCGCTCCGCCCGGCGGCGGTCCACCGCGGCCCAGACGGCCCGGCGCGCCATCGGGTCCATGCCCGTGGTCGGCTCGTCCAGGACCAGTAGCGGGCGGTCTCCTACCAGCACGGCGGCGAAGCAGGCGAGCCGCCGCTGGCCACCGGAGAGCTTCTTCAGCGGCCGCCCGGCGATCCCCTCCAGCCCGAGTTCGGCCAGGACCCGGTCCCGCTCGGCCCGGGCCTCCCTGGTCTCCAACCCGCGGAGCCGTCCGGTGGTCTCCGCCGCGAGCGCCACCGTCAGCTCGTCCAGTGCGACGGTCTCCTGCCCCAGGTAGCCGATCAGCCGTGCGGCGCGTTCCGGATGGCGTACGAGGTCGTGGCCGAGCACCCGGACCTCCCCGGCGTCGGGCCGCGTCAGGCCGGTGAGCTGGCGCACCAGGGTGGACTTGCCCGCGCCGTTGGGGCCGAGCAGCCCGAAGATCTCGCCGTGTCGTACGTTCAGGCTGATGCCGTCGCTGGCCCGGACGGCCGGGTGGCCGGGCACGCCGCGCCGGGCGCGGACCGCCGGAAAGGTCTTGACCAGGTCACGCACCTGGATAGGCATGGCCACGCTACCCGCCCGCTCGGTGCCGCTCATCACGGTTCACGAGGGTACGCCGCCCGTCGGCCGATCAGGCTCCCGGGGCCGCTCACGCCGCCTTCCGCCGCCGGACCGCCGCCGTCTGCAGGCGCCTCCTCGCCCGCCGCCCGGCAGAGGGACCGGCAGCGGCGACGGGTCATCCGTCCCCGTCCTCCTGCTCGGCCGCCGTGCGCAGGTCGACCTCCCGCCAGAACCCGGCGCGGATGGCATAGCGGTCCCGCTCGTCGATCTGGTCGTCCTTGTGTGCCAGCAGCCCGAACCGGGCGGCGTAGCGGAGCAGCTCGCCGTCGATGCGGTGCGGGATGCGGGGGTAGTCGGCGGCCAGCTGCCGCAGCTGCTTGGGGGTGGCGAGCCGCTCGGTCCACCGCCGGGCGAAGACCTGGCCCACCTCGAAGGGGTCTCCGCTGACCGCGGTGATGTCCTCCTCCCGGTCCGCCCAGCGCTGCTCCGCGGTGGTGAGCTGGGAGAGCGTCGGCAGGGCGGCCTGGTCCTGGAGCTCGGGCTGGGCGGCGTCGCGGTCCACCCAGCCCCGATCCGAGGACCAGCGCAGCATGGCCTTGGGGGCCGGCGTCATCGAGCCGGGGTGGTGCGCCGCGTTCGACTGACCGTTGGGGACCAGCGCACCACGGGCCAGCCCGGCGAGGTCCTTCGGGGTCGGCACCCCCTTGCCTCCGTTCTCGGCACGGCCCGTGGCCGGGGTGCTCTCCGCCCCCTCGACAGCCGGGGCGGGAAGTTCCCGCGGGCGGTCGGGGGGCGGCGCGGTGCCGGCCACGCCGGTGTCGCCAGGGCTGTCGGCGGCGACGGGGGCGGCCTCGGCGTTCTCCGGGAGCGGTGCGGCGAGGATCGCGGCGATCTCCGGGCCGGGCGGCGGGCAGATCCCGCCTGACTCCCTGGCCCGCACCGCCTGGATGATCCAGGAGCGGTCGAGTACCCGGCGCTCGTCCGCCTCGGCGACGAGGTCCTCCGACTGGTTGTAGTCGCCGTCCGCGGCCTGGACCGCCCAGAGATGGACCGCGACACCGTGTTCCTTGGCGGACATCAGCCCGGGCAGCAGATCGCCGTCCCCGGTGACCAGCACGATGTCGGAGCAGGCGCGGTTGCGCGCCAACTCCGTCAGTTCGGTGTGCATGGCCGCGTCGACGCCCTTCTGGGCCCAGCGGCCGTCGGCCCGCGTCAGGGCGCCGAGGCGGACGGTGACACGCGGCATGACCCGGAGTCGTCGATGCTCGGGCTGGGGCACCCGGTCCGGGGCTCCGTCGAACCAGTAGATGCGGAGCAGGGGATGCCCGGTCTCCGCCTCGGCCCGCTCGCGCAGCCCCTGGACGAGTGCGGTGTGGTCGACGCTGATCCGGGACCGGGCGGGTTCTCCGGCGAGCAGGCTCGCGGCGGCGCCGAGCAGATAGCCGGCATCCACCAGGACGACGCAGCGGTCCACGTTCCACCCTCTTTCCAGACTTTCTCGGTGGCACCGGTGTTCTCGGCCCGCTGGGAGTTTTCCCGAAAGTCTCGCTGGTTCCTTTGCGTCCGTCACCTCGGGTAACGATTCACTTCCGCTTTCCTTCGAGTCTGCCCGAGAGCTGCTGGGTTATCTGCCGAAACGGACAGCGGCGCGCCGAGTGGCGCCGGGAAAGACGACGGGAGAACCACCCTCGTACTAAGTGCCTGAAATGCGATCTTTAACAGGATATGTAACCGTGAGGGCGCGAAGGCGCCTCGTCTCCCAGGAGTTCGACCAGGTCCACGGACCGTTCGCCAGGAGGCACGATCATGGCCAAGAACAAGAACCGAAGTCGCAGGCGGCAGAGCCGCAGCGCCGCCGAGGAGCAGAACATCAAGAGCGCGTCGGCCGAGACGCAGCAGCAGGCCCAGGACAGCCCCCCGGACGTCCCGGGCAGACGGCAGCGCAAGTTCGGCCACAACTGACCGAACGCGCCTGCTGAGTCCTCGGGCCTGATCGGCCCCGACTGCGGGGTGTGCCCGGAACCAGCCGGGCACACCCCGCACATCCGTTCCTTTCCCTGCGCGGACCGCCCGGCAGGGACCAGACGGCGGCTAACCGGCGAGGCAGGACGGCCCGAGCAGCACCTTCAGATCCCCGAAGAGCGCCGGATCGGCGGTGACCCGGTGCCGGTCGAGCCGGAGCACCGTGGTCTTACGGGCCCCCTGGAGCCTGATCCGCACCTCGGTGTGCCCCCGGTGCTGGCTGAGCACCTCACCGAGCTTCTCCACCAGCGGCGGGGTCACCCGCACGGTGGGGATCGTGATGGTCACCGGGGCGTCCGCCGATGCTTCCGAGAGGTCCGGCACCATCATCTCCATGGCGACCAGCCGCGGCACGTCCTCCCGCTTGTCCAGTCGGCCCTTGACGAAGACCACGGTGTCCTCGACGAGTTGGGTGGAGACCAACTGGTAGGTCGCGGGGAAGAACATGCAGTCGATGGAGCCCGCCAGGTCCTCGACGGTCGCGATGGCCCAGGCGTTGCCCTGCTTGGTCATCTTCCGCTGCAACCCGGAGATGATCCCCCCGATGGTGACGATCGCCCCGTCGGCGTGTTCGCCTCCGGTGAGCTGCGAGATGGCGGCGTCGGACTTCTCCGCCAGGACGTGCTCGATCCCGAAGAGCGGGTGGTCGGAGACGTAGAGGCCGAGCATCTCCCGTTCCTGGGCGAGTAGATAGGCCTTGTCCCACTCGACGTCGGAGAACTCGACGTCCAGGCCGAAGCCCGGGGTGTCCTCACCGCTGCCGTCGTCCATGCCGCCGAAGAGGTCGAACTGTCCCTCGGCCTCCTTGCGTTTGACCTGCACGACGTTGTCGATCATCGGCTCGTAGTGCGCCACCAGCCCCTTGCGGGTATGGCCCAGTTCGTCGAACGCCCCGGCCTTGATGAGGGACTCGACGGTGCGCTTGTTGCAGACCACCGCCTCCACCTTGTCGAGGAAGTCCGGGAAGGAGCTGTACTTCCCCTTGGACTTGCGGCACTTGACGATGGAGTCGACGACGTTCTGGCCGACGTTGCGGACGGCCGTGAGCCCGAAGACGATCGTGTCGTCCCCCCGCGGGGTGAAGTTGGCGTCGGACTCATTGACGTCCGGCGGGAGCACCTTGATGCCCATCCGCCGGCACTCGTTGAGATAGACCGCCGACTTGTCCTTGTCGTCCCGCACCGAGGTGAGCAGCGCGGACATGTACTCGGCGGGGTAGTTGGCCTTGAGGTACGCGGTCCAGTAGGAGACCAGGCCGTAGGCCGAGGAGTGCGCCTTGTTGAAGGCGTACCCGGCGAAGGGCACCAGGGTGTCCCAGACCGCCTGGATGGCCTCGTCGGAGTAGTTCCGCTCCCGCATACCCTCCCGGAACGGCACGAACTCCTTGTCGAGGACTTCCTTCTTCTTCTTGCCCATCGCCCGGCGCAGCAGGTCGGCCTGGCCCAGCGAGTAGCCGGCGAGCACCTGGGCGGCCTTCTGCACCTGCTCCTGGTAGACGATGAGGCCGTAGGTGGTGCCCAGCACCTCCTTGAGCGGTTCCTCCAGCTCGGGGTGGATCGGGGTGATCTCCTGCTGGCCGTTCTTCCGGAGGGCGTAGTTGATGTGCGAGTTCATGCCCATCGGGCCGGGCCGGTAGAGCGCACCCACGGCCGAGATGTCCTCGAAGTGGTCCGGCTTCATCATGCGCAGCAGCGAGCGCATCGGTCCGCCGTCGAACTGGAAGACGCCGAGCGTGTCGCCCCGGCCGAGGAGTTCGAAGGTCTTGGGGTCGTCCAGCGTCAGGTCGAGGAGTTGGAGGTCGATCCCCTTGTTCTTCCTGATGAGCTTCACCGCGTCATCCATGATGGTGAGGTTCCGCAGGCCCAGGAAGTCCATCTTCAGCAGGCCGAGCGACTCACAGGTGGGGTAGTCCCACTGGGTGATGGTGACGTTGTCGGAGTGGCGCACCCAGACCGGGACGTGGTCGGTGATGGGCTCGCTGGACATGATCACTCCGGCCGCGTGCACACCCATCTGCCGGACCAGGCCCTCGACCCCCCGGGCGGTGTCGATCACCTTCTTGACATCGGGTTCGCTCTCGTACATCGCGCGGACCTCACCGGCCTCGCTGTAGCGCGGGTGGCTGTCGTCGGTGATGCCGGACAGCGGGATGCCCTTGCCCATCACGTCGGCGGGCATCGCCTTGGTGATCCGGTCTCCCATGGCGTACGGGTATCCCAGGACGCGGGCGGAGTCCTTGATCGCGTTCTTCGCCTTGATGGTGCCGTAGGTGCCGATCATGCACACCTTGTCGGCGCCGTACTTCTCGGTGACGTAGCGGATGACCTCGGCCCGCCGGCGCTCGTCGAAGTCGATGTCGACGTCGGGCATCGACACGCGTTCGGGGTTGAGGAACCGCTCGAAGATGAGGCCGTGCTCCAAGGGGTCCAGGTCGGTGATGCCCAGGGCGTAGGCGACGATCGAGCCCGCCGCGGAGCCGCGGCCGGGTCCCACCGCGATGCCGTTCTCCTTCGCCCACATGATGAAGTCGGCGACGACCAGGAAGTACCCGGGGAACCCCATCTGGATGATGATGTCCATCTCGTACTCGGCCTGCTGCTGCCGGTCCTCGGGCACGCCGCCCGGGTAGCGGCGGGCCATTCCCCGCTTGACCTCCTCCCGGAACCAGGTCACCTCGGTGAAGCCCTCGGGCACGTCGAAGCGCGGCATCAGGTCGCGCTTCTCGAACCAGCCCTCGGTATCGATCTGCTCCGCGACCCGCAGGGTGTTCGCACAGCCCTCCTGCCAGGCGTCGGAGGAGTCGACGGCGTACATCTCCTCGGTCGACTTCAGGTAGTAGCCGGTGCCGTCGAAGCGGAAGCGGTCCGGGTCGGAGAGGTTCTTGCCGGTCTGGATGCACAGCAGCGCGTCGTGTGCGGACGCCTCCCGGGCGTAGGTGTAGTGCGAGTCGTTGGTCACCAGCGGCGGGATGGAGAGCTTCCGGCCGATGTCCAGCAGTCCCTGCCGGACCCGCTTCTCGATGTCCAGACCGTGGTCCATCAGCTCCAGGAAGTAGCGGTCCCGGCCGAAGATCTCCTGGTACTCGGCCGCGGCCTTGAGAGCCTCCTCCTCCTGGCCCAGCCGGAGCCGGGTCTGCACCTCTCCGGAGGGGCAGCCGGTGGACGCGATCAGCCCCTCCGCATGCTGGGCGATGACCTCCTTGTCCATCCGGGGCCACTTGGTGAGCCAGCCCTCCGCGTAGGCGTCCGAGGAGAGCCGGAAGAGGTTGTGCAGGCCGGTCTTGTTCGCCGCCCAGATGGTCTTGTGGGTGTAACCGCCGGAGCCGGAGACGTCGTCGCGCTTCTGGTGCGGCTGGCCCCACTGGATGCGCCGCTTGTTCCGGCGGGACTCGGGGGCGACGTACGCCTCGATCCCGATGATCGGGGTGATGCCGGCCGCCGTCGCCTGCTGGTAGAAGTCGTAGGCGCCGTGGAGGTTTCCGTGGTCCGTCATGGCCACGTGGGACATGCCCATCTCCTGGCAGGCCACAAAGATGTCCTTCAGCCGCGCGGCACCGTCCAGCAGCGAGTACTGGGTGTGGACGTGCAGGTGCGTGAAGGGCGGCTTGGTCACGGGGAAGACCTCCGACGGGAGCGGCAGCGAGGACGACGGCTCCGGAGTCTACTTCCGCCCCCCGACACAGCCCCGCCGCGACCGGCGCCGCCGACCTGCCGGACCGCGAAGATCGGCCCGCCGGGGACTGGCCTCCCCCACCACCCCCCGTGGCACACTTTCCCACGATGGACATATCAGGGGCTCCGCTACGGACACTGCGGGCAGCGTTCTTCACGGCACTGTGCGTGACGCTGTCCGTCGGTTCGCATGTGCTGCTCTCCGGCGCGCCCCTGCCGGTCGCTCCAGTGGCCGGGCTCAGTGTCGGCGTGTTCCTGGTCGCCTACGCACTGGCCGGCCGGGAGCGCCGCTACCCCGCCATCGCCGGTCTCCTGGTACCGCTGGAGCTCGGCGCCGACACGCTCTTCACCACCGGCCAGCACGCCTGCTACGGCCCCCGCGGCGGACCGGTCACCGGGGCACTGCACTCCGTCGGGGTCGACCTGCTCTGCGCCGGCGGCGGCCTCGGCACGCCGCTGGGCCGGCTGGCCGGCCGGGAAGGCGGCGCCGCGGCCCCGGCAGCGGTGGCCTCGGCCACCCCCTGGCTGCTGCTCGCCGCACACGTCGGGGTCGGTCTGGCCGCCGCGCTCTGGCTTCGGAGCGGTGAGGCGGCACTGGGCCGGCTGCTGCGCGCCGTCGCCGGCTCGGCCTTCCGGCCACTGCTGGTGGCGGTCTCCGCGGTCAACCGGCTCCCGGAGCGGCTGGCATCCGGGTCGGCGCGCCCCGTGCCCGCCCGCTCCGTCCCCGGCAGCCTCCCGCTGCTCGTGCACTCGCTCCTACGGCGCGGACCGCCGTGCCGGCCGGCTGCGCTCTGACCGACACCGCGAGCGCGGCGCCCCTTCCGACGAGCGTTTCAGACCGGAGCGCGGGGTCCGCAGGCCGGACGCCCGGCGCCCTACGACCTTCAGGGATTACGGAGCGAACACCACCATGAGCAAGCGCAACAGCCAGGACGCCAAGCGGGCCGCACGGGAACGGCTGCGGGCGGAGCGCGAGCGGCAGGCGAAGAGGGACAAGGTCCGCCGTCAGCTGCTGGTCGGCGGATCCGTCGTCGCCGTCCTCGCGATCGCGGCCGGTATCGGGGTGGCCGTCACCAAGATGAACAGCGGCAGCGACACCATGGTCAGCAACGCCGACTGGAAGGCGGCGGCGAAGAAGACGAAGTTCGCCAAGCCGGCGAACACCTCGGGCGCCAAGGGGACCACCGTCGTCATCGGGGAGGAGGGTGCGGAGAACACCCTCGAGGTCTTCGAGGACATGCGCTGCCCGATATGCGCGACCTTCGAGCAGAACGTCGGTGAGAACCTCACCAAGGGCATGGACGACGGCACCTACAAGGTGAAGTTCACCATGGGGACCTTCCTGGACGAGATCGACCAGATCAAGGGCTCCGGCTCCCACAACGCCCTGAGCGCGTTGGGCGCCGCCCTGGACGTCAGCCCGGACGCCTTCGTGCAGTACAAGAAGGCGCTGTTCTCACCGGAGAACCACCCGGAGGAGAACGACGACGCCTTCTCCTCGGACGCCAAGCTGATCGAGATCGCCCAGCAGGTCAAGGAGCTGAAGGGCAACAAGGACTTCGAGAAGGCCGTGGAGAACGGCACCTTCGACAAGTGGGCGCTGGAGATGTCCGCCGCCTTCGACAAGGACAAGAGCGTCACCGGCACCCCGACGCTCAAGCTGAACGGTGACAAGCTGACCGACGAGGGCGGTCAGAACGCGCCGATGAGCCCCGAGCAGTTCGACGCCGCGGTCAAGAAGGCGCTGAGCGACAAGGGCAAGGCTCAGGACGCCAAGAAGTAACCCCCGGTCCGCTCGGGCCGGTCGGGTTGCCAGCGGGTGGGCCCGCAGGCGAACTTCCGTGATTCGCCGGCGGGTTCACCCGCCCGCCCACTACTCTGATCGGCCGTGACCGATCTCCGCGCCGAGAACACCAGCCGTCGTACCGTCGTCAAGGCGGCGGCCGCCGCCTCCGCCGCGCTGATTCCCCTCGCCGCCGTCCCCGCCGCGGCCGCACGGACGGGCCCGGCCTTCCTGCACGGCGTCGCCTCGGGCGACCCGCTCCCCGACGGGGTGCTCCTGTGGACCAGGGTCACCCCGGTCCCCGAGGCGCTCCCCGGCTCCGGCCTGGGAGCGGACACCGAGGTGGGGTGGGAGGTCGCCGAGGACCGAGCCTTCGAACGCGTCGTCGCGAGCGGCACCACGACGGCCCGACCGTCCGCCGACCACACCGTCAAGGCCGATGTCCGCGGTCTGCGGCCGGCCACGGACTACTTCTTCCGCTTCAGCGCAGCCGGTGCCGCCTCCCCGGTCGGCCGCACCCGGACCGCCCCGGCCCCGGAGGAGGCCGTCGCCGACCTCCGCTTCGGGGTGCTCTCCTGCGCCAACTGGGAGGCCGGCTGGTTCTCCCCGTACCGCCATCTCGCCGCCCGCGCCGACCTGGACGCGGTGCTCCATCTCGGCGACTACATCTACGAGTACCGTTCCGGTGAGTACCCGGCGGAGAAGTACGTGGTGCGCCCGCACTCCCCCGCGCACGAGGTCACCACCCTCGCCGACTACCGGCTCCGTCACGGCACGTACAAGACGGACGCCGACCTCCAGGCGCTGCACGCCGCGCACCCGGTCATCGCGATGTGGGACGACCACGAGTTCGCCAACGACACCTGGTCGGGCGGTGCGGAGAACCACTCGCCCGAGTCCGAGGGCGAGTGGGCCGACCGGGTGGCGGCGGCCAAGCAGGCGTACTTCGAGTGGATGCCGGTCCGCACCTCGACCGAGGGCACCACGTACCGCCGGCTGCGCTTCGGGGTGTTGGCCGAACTGCACCTGCTCGACCTGCGTTCTTTCCGCTCCCGGCAGTCGACGATCGGCAGCGGGGACGTCGACGATCCGAACCGCACGATCACCGGGCGCGCCCAGTTGGACTGGCTGAAGGAGGGGCTGGCCGGCTCGGCGGCCGGCTGGAAGCTGGTCGGCACCTCGGTGATGGTCTCACCGGTCGCCTTCGGATCGGTCCCCGCGCATCTGCTGGGACCCCTGGGCGAGTTGCTGGGCCTCCCCACGGGCGGGCTGGCCGTCAACGTCGACCAGTGGGACGGCTACACCGCCGACCGGCGGGAGCTCCTGGACCACCTGCGTGACCGGTCCGTCGAGAACACCGTCTTCCTCGCCGGGGACATCCACATGGCCTGGGCGAACGACGTACCGCAGACCGCCGCGACCTACCCCGGATCCCCCTCGGCGGCCACCGAGTTCGTGGTCACATCCGTCACCTCGGACAACCTGGACGACATCCTGCGCGTTCCGCCGCAGACGGTCTCACTCCTCGCGACGACCGCGGTGCGGGCCGCCAACCGCCATGTGCGGTGGGTCGACATGGACTCCCACGGGTACGGCGTGCTCAGCGTGTCCGCCGAGCGGGCCCAGATGGACTACTACACGGTCTCCGCCAAGGACGACCCGGACGCCACCGCCCGGTGGGCCCGGTCCTACCTCACCCGTTCCGGCACCCAGCGGTTGGAGCGGACCGACCGGCCGGTGCGCTGAACCGGGTCGGTCGGCACCCCGGTCACAGCTGCTGGAGGAAGCCGAGCGCCACCCGCCAGGTGGCCTCGGCGGCCTCTTCGTCGTGGTCGGCCAGCCCGGGGTCGGTGTAGAGGTGGCCGGCGCCCGGGTACCGGAAGACCTCGACGTCCGCTCCCGCCCGGCGCATCCGCAGATACCAGGCGTTCAGCCAGTCGTGCGGCTCGAACGGGTCCGGATCGGCCACGTGCAGCTGCACCGGCAGGTCCTCGGCCACCGCGCCGTCCGGAACGTCCGAGGTGCCGTGGAGCAGGAGCAGACCGCGGGCCTTCTCGTCGGCGAGCGCCAGGTTCTGCGCGATCGCCCCGCCGAGGGAGAAGCCGGCGTAGACCAGGCCCCGGTCGGACGACGGCGCCACCGCGGCGACCGCCCGCCGCAGCAGTTCCTCGGTTCCGATCTCCTCCTTGAGGGCCATGCCCTCGGTGGCCGTGTCGGCCGTCCGCCCCTCGTACAGGTCAGGCACCAGCACCTCGTGCCCGGCGTCCCGCAGCCGCTCGGCCGCGGTGTGCACGGCCGGTCGCAGTCCGTAGACACTGTGAAAAAGAACAACCGTCGACGCAGCCACCACCGGTGTCACTCCCCTGTTGCTGGTTAGCAGTCTCCACATCGTGCCAGTTACCGTCTCTGGAGACCGCCGCGGCAGGATCGGAGAGGAAGGAAGAGGTGGCCATGGAGGACGTACTGCGCCCGGTGATCGTCGTGGGGGGCGCGGTCGCGATCACCCTGCTGGTCGGATGGGCCGTCGACCGCGGTCTGCGCCGGGCCGACGTGAGACATCCGGAGACACCGCTGTGGGGTCTGCTGCGGAGGGCTCTGCCGCCGATGCAGGTGGCCCTCTGCGCCGCGCTGCTGCGTGGCAGCTACCCACATGCGCGGGTCGCCGAGGGGTACGCCCAGGACCTGGCCAGACTCCTCAGTCTGTCGCTGATCGGGGCCACCGCCTGGCTGGTGGTCCGGATCGTGTCGGCGGTCGTGGAGTCCAGCTACTCCCGTTATGCGGCCAGCACGCGCGATCCGGCCCGGGTGCGACGGGTACGCACCCAGGTGACGCTGATCCAGCGGGTGGTCACCTGGGTGGTCGCCGTGGTCGCGATCGCCGCCATGCTCCTCACCTTCCCGGCGATGCGGACCTTCGGCACCTCGATGCTCGCCTCCGCGGGACTGATCGGCATCGTCGCGGGCATCGCCGCGCAGTCGGCCCTGGGCAACCTCTTCGCCGGTCTGCAGATCGCCTTCGGCGACATGGTGCGCATCGGGGACACGGTCGTCGTCAACGACCAGTGGGGCATCGTGGAGGAGATAACGCTCACCTTCATCACCGTGAAGACCTGGGACGAGCGCCGCTGGACCATGCCGGTCTCCTACTTCACCAACCAGCCCTTCGAGAACTGGTCGCGCGGAGGCGCCGAGAAGACCGGCACCGTCTACTTCCAGCTCGACCACTCGGCCCCGATCGAGAAGATGCGGGAGAAGCTCGGCGAGATCGTGCGGAGCCTCGACACCTGGGACGGGCGGGACTGGAATCTCCTGGTCACCGACACCACCCCCAGCACCATCGAAGTGCGGGCGCTGGTGACCGCCGCCGACAGCGGAACCGTCTGGACCGCCCGCTGCCAGGTCCGGGAGCAGATGATCCTCTGGCTGCGCGAGGAACACCCCTACGCGCTGCCCCATATCGCCACCGCCCCGGCCGCGCTGCCGCAGCCGTCCGACGCCTCACTCCCCGACCAGCGCCGGAGGCGCGAGCAGGAACCGGAACACGCTCTGGCACACCCCGGGGGGCTGACCAAGCAGGGCGCCGAGCACGGTCACGGCTCCGGCTGAGACGCGCGGCGCCGGTCGCTCCCGGGCCACCGCGGCTGCGGGAGCGACCGGTGGTCAGGCGCTCTCGGCCCGCACCGTGTCCAGAGCCTGCTGGAGGTCCTCCGGGTAGTCGCTCCGGTACTCCACCCAGCGCCCGTCCGAAGGGTGCTCGAAGCCGAGCCGCACGGCGTGCAGCCACTGCCGGCCGAGCCCCAGCCGCTCGGCCAGGGTCGGGTCCGCACCGTAGGTGAGGTCGCCCACGCAGGGGTGCCGGTGGGCCGACATGTGCACCCGGATCTGGTGCGTGCGGCCGGTCTCCAGCCTGATGTCGAGCAGGCTGGCGGAGCGGAACGCCTCGACGAGGTCGTAGTGGGTGACGCTGGGCTTCCCGGCCGCGGTCACCGCCCACTTGTAGTCGTGGTTGGGGTGCCGGCCGATCGGCGCGTCGATGGTGCCGCTCAACGGGTCCGGGTGGCCCTGGACCAGCGCGTGGTAGCCCTTGTCGACCACCCGCTCCCGGAACTGCTGCTTGAGCAGGGTGTAGGCCCGCTCGGATTTCGCCACCACCATCAGCCCCGAGGTGCCGACGTCCAGCCGGTGGACGATGCCCTGCCGCTCGGCCGCCCCGGAGGTGGAGATCCGGTAGCCGGCCGCGGCGAGCCCGCCGATGACCGTCGTACCGCTCCATCCGGGGCTCGGGTGCGCCGCCACCCCGACCGGCTTGACGATCACCACGATGTCGTCGTCGTCGTGGACGATCTCCATGCCCTCGACGGGCTCCGCCACGATCCGCACCGGGGTGGCGGGCCGCGGCAGCTCGACCTCCAGCCAGGCGCCGCCCATCACCCGGTCGGACTTCCCGGCGACAGCACCGTTGACCTGGACCTTTCCGGAGGCGGCCAACTCCGCCGCCTTCGTCCGGGAGAAACCGAACATCCGGGCCAGCGCGGCGTCGACGCGCTCGCCCTCCAGACCTTCGGGTACGGGCAGGGTGCGGATCTCGGGAAGCGTGCTCACGCGTCGAGTATGCCGGACGGCGGGCCGGGCGGGCCCTGCGGCCGGTCAGTCCCGGTGGACGGTGCCGTCCGGGTCGAGCCCGCGGAAGGAGAGGATCACGATCAGGATGCCGCCGCAGACGATGGCCGAGTCGGCGAGGTTGAAGACGGCGAAGCCCTTGGGGGCGATGAAGTCGACCACCGCGCCCTCCAGCACCCCGGGCGCGCGGAAGATCCGGTCCGTGAGGTTGCCGAGCGCCCCGCCCAGCAGCATCCCCAGCGCGATGGCCCACGGCACGCTGTACAGCTTGCGGGCGATCCTCGCGATCACCACGATCACCGTGGCCGCGATGATGGTGAAGACGATGGTCAGCGCCTCGCCCATGCCGAAGGCCGCGCCGGCGTTGCGGATCACCTCGAAGGTCAGCAGGTCCCCGACGACCTGGACCGCCGCGCGGTGCTCCAGCACGTTCACCACGATGGTCTTGCTGATCAGGTCGAGTGCGTAGGCGACCGCGGCGACCAGGGCGAGCACTCCGATCCGGCGCACGCCTTTGGCGGCACCCGAGTCGGCCGCCGCCTCCTCGCGCTCCTCGGCCGGCTCCGGCTCCGCCCCCTCAAAACCTGGAGTACCGATGATCCGCTCCGCCTCTGCCACGTGAGTCCCTCAGCTCGTCCGCACCCCGGCCGGGCCCCACCCGGCCGGGGGCTCCACCGGACGGGACCGTCCCTGGTCAGGGCGGCCCCGCCGCGCGGAGCTCTGGGGACGAGGGTACGGCACGGCGGCCCGCCGCTCCCCGGTCGGCGGACCGCCGGCGGCCGATCCGTTACCGGCGCTCCTGCCGCTGCTTGCAGTCCACACACAGGGTGGCCCGGGGGAACGCCTGCATCCGGGCCTTGCCGATCGGGCCGGCACAGGACTCGCAGCGGCCGTAGGTGCCGGCGTCCAGCCAGAGCAGGGCGCGTTCGTTCTGCTCCAGCATCTCCCGGGCGTTGGCGGTCAGCGCCATCTCGTGCTCCCGGGTGATGTTCTTGGCACCGCTGTCAGCCTGGTCGTCGCCGGCTCCGTCCCCGGAGTCGCGCATCAGTCCCGCCAGCGCCTCTCCGGAGGCGCTGATCTCAGCCCGCAGCCGCTCCACCTCGCCCCGGAGCAGCGCCCGGGCCGCGGCCACCTCCTCGGCGGCCCAGGGTTCCTCGTCGGCACGCACCGGCAGCTCAGCCGAGACGGAGGGCAGGGATCCGGCCTGGGGCACCGCGTCGCGCAGCGGCCCGGCCGGCACCTGTTCGTCCACGCCGCCGGGGATTCCCGCACCAGGAGTCTTCTTCGTGACCAACGACTTGGCTCCCGTCTTCCGCACCAGGCGCTCACCAGCGCAACAGCAATTGGGCCGGTAAACTGCGATATTCCGCTAAACGTTCTGGGACGATAAATCGACTTCCCTCCCGCGGCAACGGGGCACGCCGCCCTTCCCGTCCGGGAAGCGCCACCAAAGAGGTCGCCGCTCCCCGCACGCCCCGTACACTGGGTGGCGCGAGAGGCGTTGATGGGGACGAGTAGCGCCGTCACGCGGCCTTGAGCGACCCGGGGACGGTGGAAGCCCGGGGGCCCGCGCGGCACGAAGATCACCCCGGAGTCGTCGGAAGAAAGCTCCCCGGAGCGAGTAGAACCGGCAGCGCGACCCCAAGTGAGGGGGCCTCGGGTGGTTCTGTCCGCCCGGCGGCCAAGGAGGGTGGTACCGCGGGAGCGAGGCTCTCGTCCCTCCGACGGAGAAGCTCATGTCCGCCGGAGGAAGATCCGATGTCCCAGTACCGCCAGGTGCCCGCCCAGGTAGACCTGCCCGCCCTCGAGCACGCCGTACTCGACTTCTGGCGGGAGAACAAGGTCTTCGAGCGCACCCTCGAGCAGTCCGAGGGGCGCCCCGAGTGGGTGTTCTACGAGGGCCCGCCGACCGCCAACGGCATGCCGGGGGCGCACCACATCGAGGCCCGGGTCTTCAAGGACGTCTTCCCCCGTTTCCGGACCATGCGCGGCTACCACGTGGCCCGCAAGGCGGGCTGGGACTGCCACGGCCTCCCGGTGGAACTGGCCGTCGAGAAGGAACTGGGCTTCAACGGCAAGCGGGACATCGAGGCCTTCGGAATCGCCGAGTTCAACGCGAAGTGCCGGGAGTCGGTGACCCGGCACACCGACGCCTTCAGCGAACTCACCACCCGGATGGGTTACTGGGTCGATCTGGACGACGCCTACCGGACCATGGACCCGGAGTACATCGAGTCGGTCTGGTGGTCGCTGAAGGAGATCTTCGACAAGGGCCTGCTGGTCCAGGACCACCGGGTGGCGCCCTGGTGCCCCCGCTGCGGCACCGGCCTCTCCGACCACGAGCTGGCCCAGGGGTACGAGACGGTCGTCGACCCCTCGGTCTACGTGCGTTTCCCGCTCCTGTCGGGGCCGCTGGCCGGCGAGGCCGCGCTGCTGGTCTGGACGACGACCCCCTGGACACTGGTCTCCAACACCGCCGTCGCCGCCCACCCCGAGGTCCGCTACGTCGTGGCGACGGACGGCTCGGAGAAGCTGGTGGTCGCCGAACCGCTGCTGGAGCAGGCGCTGGGCGAAGGCTGGCAGCCCACCGGCGAGTCCTTCACCGGAGGCGAGATGGAGCGCTGGTCCTACCAGCGCCCGTTCTCCCTGGTGGACTTCCCGGCCCCCGAGGGAGCGGACGGCGAGGGCAGCGGTGCGCACTTCGTCGTCAACGCCGACTACGTGACCACCGAGGACGGCACCGGACTGGTCCACCAGTCCCCCGCCTTCGGTGAGGACGACCTCAAGGTGTGCCGTGCCTACGGGCTGCCGGTCGTCAACCCGGTGCGTACCGACGGCACCTTCGAGGAGCAGCTGCCGTTGGTGGGCGGCGAGTTCTTCAAGAAGGCCGACGAGGCGCTGGTCACGGACCTCTCGACCCGCGGGCTGCTCTTCCGTCACCTGCCGTACGAGCACAGCTACCCGCACTGCTGGCGCTGCCACACCGCGCTGCTGTACTACGCCCAGCCCTCCTGGTACATCCGCACCACGGCGATCAAGGACGCGCTGCTCCGGGAGAACGAGAACACCAACTGGTTCCCGGACTCCATCAAGCACGGCCGCTACGGCGACTGGCTGGACAACAACATCGACTGGGCGCTCTCCCGGAACCGCTACTGGGGCACCCCGCTGCCCATCTGGCGCTGCGCCGAGGACCACCTCACCTGCGTCGGCTCGCTCACCGAGCTGTCCGCCCTCACTGGCACCGACCAGACCGGGCTCGACCCGCACCGCCCCTACATCGACGAGGTCACCTTCCCCTGCCCGTTCGACGACTGCGCGGAGCGCGCGGTCCGGGTGCCCGAGGTCATCGACGCCTGGTACGACTCGGGGTCGATGCCCTTCGCGCAGTGGGGCTACCCGTACCGCAACAAGGAGCTCTTCGAGAAGCGCTACCCGGCGCAGTTCATCTGCGAGGCCATCGACCAGACCCGCGGCTGGTTCTACACGCTGATGGCGGTGGGCACCCTCGTCTTCGACCGGTCCAGCTACGAGAACGTCGTCTGCCTGGGGCACATCCTGGCCGAGGACGGCCGGAAGATGTCGAAGCACCTCGGCAACACCCTGGAACCGGTGCCGCTCATGGAGCGCCACGGGGCGGACGCCGTCCGCTGGTTCATGGCGGCCGGCGGCTCGCCCTGGGCCGCTCGCCGGGTCGGTCACGGCACCATCCAGGAAGTGGTCCGCAAGACCCTGCTCACCTACTGGAACACCGTCGCCTTCCAGGCTCTGTACGCCCGCACCTCGGGCTGGTCCCCCTCCGCGGCCGACCCGGCCCCCGCCGACCGCCCGGTGGTGGACCGCTGGCTGCTGAGCGAACTCAACACCCTGGTCACCGAGGTCACCGAGGCGCTGGACGGCTACGACACCCAGCGGGCCGGCCGGATGCTGTCCGCGTTCGTCGACGATCTGTCCAACTGGTACGTGCGCCGCTCCCGCAGGCGCTTCTGGCAGGGCGACGCCGCCGCGCTGCGCACCCTGCACGACACCCTGGAGACGGTGACCAGGCTCCTCGCCCCCGTCGTCCCGTTCATCACCGAGCGGGTGTGGCAGGACCTCGTCGTACCGGTGACCCCCGGCGCCCCGGACTCCGTCCACCTCGCCTCCTGGCCGACCGCGGACTCCTCGCTCGTCGACCCCGCGCTCTCCCGGCAGATGCTCCTGGTGCGCCGGCTGGTCGAACTCGGCCGGGCCACCCGGGCGGAGTCGGGGGTGAAGACCCGGCAGCCGCTCTCCCGCGCGCTGATCGCCGCTCCCGGCTTCGAGGAGCTCTCCGCCGAGCTCCGCGCCCAGATCGCCGAGGAGTTGAACGTCACGGCGCTCGCCGCGCTCTCCGGCGGCTCGGCTGGCGAGTCCCCGGACGCCTCGCTGGTGGACACCTCGGCGAAGGCGAACTTCCGGGCCCTGGGCAAGCGTTTCGGCAAGGGCACCCAGGCGGTCGCCAGGGCGGTGGCCGAGGCGGACGCCGCCGCACTCTCCCGGGCACTGCGGGAGGGCACCGCCACGGTGTCGGTCGACGGTGAGGAGGTCTCCCTCTCGCCTGAGGAGGTGATCATCACCGAGACTCCGCGGGAGGGCTGGTCGGTGGCCTCGGAGGCGGGCGCCACCGTCGCCCTGGACTTGGAGATCACCCCCGAGCTGCGCCGGGCGGGCCTGGCCAGGGACGCCATCCGGTTGATCCAGGAGGCCCGTAAGAACAGCGGGCTGGACGTCGCCGACCGCATCGCACTGCGCTGGCTCGCGAGTTCCGAGGAGACGTCCACCGCGCTGGCCGAGCACCAGGCGCTGATCTCGGACGAGGTGCTCGCCACGGACTTCGCCGAGGGCGATGCGGACGCCTCCTTCGGTGAGCCGTTCGCCGACGAACCGCTCGGCCTCACCTTCCGGTTGCGCAGAGTCGAGGCGTGACCCCCTCCCCGGCCGGGGAGCATCCTCCGGCCGGTGTGCCGCGAGGCGACCTGGAGGTCTGGGCGCCGTCAAACCGGACACCGGTGCCCAACTCACTCGCCGGGCCCCTCAGCGGGGACCGGTGACCGCGCTCCGGCTGCGACGCGGCCGACGCCGGCCGTTGGGGGAGCGGCCTCGACCGGCCGGTGGGAAGTGCCCCCCGTCCTCGGGTGCTCGGTCCTTCGGCCGGCGCGGCGAGCACTCTCCTCTCCGGCGGGCAGCAGGGACGCACACACGAGGCCGGGCCCCGGAAACTCCGGGGCCCGGCCTCTGACATGCCGACGGTCCATGCGCGCCTCGGGCGCGCCGGCGCCTAGTTGTCGTCCTCGTCGATCAGGAAGCCCCGCATCGGCGAGGGCGCCTGCTGCATGGGCTGCTGACCCTGCGGCCTCACGGGGGCCATCGGTTGGGTCATCGCCGGGGACATCTGCTGCTGGCCGCCGTAGGACGGTGCACCGCCGCCGCCCTGCTGGCCGCTGTGGCTGCCGCCGTGGCCGCCCATCGACGGTCCACCGCCCATACCGGGCTGGCTTCCGCCCATGGTGTGACCGCCGCCCATGGTCCCGGCACCGCTCGAGGCCATCGACGGCGACGGCGGCAGCGAGGCGGTGGCCGGGGTCCGCGGCGGGGCGAGCGAGTCGTCGGCCTGGTTCTCCAACTGGCGCAGCTGGCTCTCCAGGTAGGACTTCAGGCGGGTGCGGTACTCCCGCTCGAAGCCGCGCAGGTCCTCGACCTTCCGCTCCAGCGTGGCGCGGGCGGACTCCAGGGAGCCCATCGCGACGCGGTGCTTCTCCTGGGCGTCCCGCTCCAGGGCGTCGGCCTTCGCCCGGGCGTCGCGCTCCAGCCCCTCAGCGCGGCTGCGCGCCTCGCCCACGATCTTGTTGGCCTCGGAACGGGCCTCCTGGATCGCCTGGTCGGCGGTCTGCTGGGCGAGCGAGAGCACCCGGGCCGCACCGCCGTCACCGTGCTGCTGCATGTGCGGACCACCGGGCCCGCCCATGGGGCCGCCCATCGGACCGCCCTGTCCCTGCATCGGGCCGGGCCCGTGCTGTCCCTGCATGGGGCCGGGACCGTGCTGCCCCTGCGGACCGTGTCCACCGGGGCCGGCAGGCAGCTGGGGTGCTCCTCCTGGCAGTTGGGGTGGGCCCATCTGCTGCTGAGGAGGCACCGGCTGCGGTCCCGATATGGCGGCGGGCACCGGCCCTCCGGGACGCTCCTGCTGCTCCTGCTGCTTCCGCATGTTCTGCTGCTGCTGTTGGCTCTGCGCGGCAGCGCGCGTCGCAGCGGCGAGTTTGGCCCGAAGGTCCTCGTTCTCGCGCAGCAGCCGGGTCAGCTCGGCTTCGACCTCATCGAGGAAGGCATCGACCTCATCCTCGTCATAGCCCTCTCGGAGGCGGACAGTCGTGAACTGTTTGTTCCGAACGTCCTCGGGGGTCAACGGCATCTCTTCACCTCAACGTAGTCGTCGGCATATCGGCAAGACCGTATCGTTCACAGCTGCCTCACGACGGAGATCAGGATGTAGACGATGATCATCAGTACGAAGAAGGACAGGTCGAGCGCCACGCCCCCGAGACGCAGCGGCGGGATGAACCGCCGCAGAAGCTTGAGTGGCGGATCGGTGACCGTGTAGGTCGCCTCCAGGAGGACCACCATGGCCTTCCCTGGTCGCCACGAGCGGGCGAACAGGAAGACGTAGTCCATGACCAGCCGGAAAATCAGTACGATGAGGAAGCACATCAGCGCGATGTAGATCACCTCGAGTGCGATGCCCATCTCGCGCTTCCCTCTCCCCTTGCTCTCGTGTTCGCGGCCTCCCGGCCGCGATCGACCGCTGTCGGCCGAGTGTCGCGTCTCAGCTTTGGTTGAAGAACCCGCCCTCTGCGATACGGGCCTTGTCCTCCGCCGTCACGTCGACGTTAGCAGGCGACAACAGGAACACCTTCTGCGTCACCCGCTCGATACTGCCATGCAGGCCGAAGACGAGACCGGCCGCGAAGTCGACAAGTCGCTTCGCGTCGGTGTCGTCCATCTCCGTCAGATTCATGATCACCGGAGTGCCCTCACGGAAGTGTTCCCCGATAGTACGGGCTTCGTTGTACGTTCGGGGGTGCAGTGTGGTGATGCGGTACGGCTCCCGCTCGGACACGACCTTCGGCATGATCACCGGCCCGCTCTTCTCCAGGTTGTGGCGTTCGGATGTGATGGATGCCACGGGGGCGATTCGCGCCGGTCGTCCACTTTCCGCCGCGGCCACGACGGGTTCACGCGGCGCGGGCGGCTGGACACCTCTCGCCGATTCATCCGATTCCGCCCGATCCGGGTGGGGTTGGTGGGATCGACGGGCCCGTTCGGGCTCCGGCTCGGGCTCGAACTCGTCGTCGGGGTCGAAGCCCCGACCGTCATACCCATCGTCCTCCATCATTCCGAGGTAGACCGCCATCTTGCGCATCACGCCGGCCATTCTCTGCGCCCTCCGCTCTGTGGTGGATCGACTCCATCACCGGGTGCCTTGGATCCACTCGGCCTGTCCGTATGTTGGCGGAAATGACCATATTTTCTGCTGTGGTCCGACTTTGTTTTGGACGTTACCGGAGCTGAGGTCGGAGTCCGAGTACCGCGGTGCCGACGCGTACATGTGTCGCCCCCGCCGCGATCGCCTCCTCGAGGTCCGCGCTCATGCCCGCCGATACCATGGTTGCAGCAGGATGGTCGGACCGCAGCGTCGCGGAGATTTCCATCAACCGCTCGAACGCGGCCGACTCCCGTCCCGCGTAGGGCCCGACGAGCGGAGCGACCGTCATCACCCCGTCCAGCCGGAGCCCTTCGGCCGAGGCCACCGCCTCCGCGAGGCCCGGAAGTTGCTCGGGGGCGGCGCCGCCGCGACGGGCCGGGCCGCCATGCTCGGCGTCCAGGGCGACCTGGAGCAGACAGCCCAGTTCCCGCTCGGCCCGGAGAGCCGCGGAGGAGAGCGTCCGGACGAGCTTCAACCGATCGACTGACTGCACGACATCCGCGTAACCCACCACGGAACGAACTTTGTTGGTCTGCAATTGACCGACGAAATGCCAGGAAAGCGGAAGATCGGCGCATTCCGCAGCTTTCGGAGCCGCTTCCTGATCGCGGTTCTCGGCCACGTGCCGCACGCCGAGTTCGGAGAGAACCCGGACATCGCTCGCCGGGTAGGTCTTGGTGACCACGACCAGGGTCACCTCCCCCCTCTTCCGGCCGGCCGCGGCGCAGGCGGCGGAGATCCGCCGCTCCACCGAGTCCAGATTGGCTGCCAGTTCACTCCTGCGGTCCGTCACTTCGTCAACCGTCCAACCAGACATAGCTCGCGAGCCGCCCCGTTTCGCGGTCCCGCCGGTACGAGAAATGGTCCGTGGACTCCCTGGTGCAGACCTCGGAGTGCTCGACGTCCCGCACGCCCAACCCGGAAAGTTGTGCGCCCACCCCGGCCACGACGTCCACCGCCGGGGTGCCCCAGGAGGTCACCGCCCAGCTCTCGGGCACGGTGGACGCCACGTCCCGGCGCATCTCGGCGGGGACTTCGTAGCACCGCCCGCAGACCGCGGGTCCGGTGCGCGCCCGGATCCGGGTGGGCTCGGCGCCCAGCTCGCGCATGGCCGCCAGCACCGCGGGGACGACGCCGGCGACGAGCCCGGGGCGCCCGGCGTGGGCGGCGCCGACGACCCCGGCCACCGGGTCCGCGAGCAGCAGGGGTACGCAGTCGGCGGTCAGCACCGCGAGCGCCAGGCCGGTTCGGCCGGTCACCACCGCGTCCGCCGGCGGTACGGCGTCCTCGTGCCAGGGCCGCTCGACCACCAGCGCCTCCCGGCCGTGCACCTGGTTCATCCAGACGACCCGCCGCGGGTCGAGACCGAGTTCCGCGGCGGCGAGTTCGCGGTTGGTGTGCACCGCCTCCGGCCGGTCGCCGACCGCTCCGCCGAGGTTGAGCTGCTCATAGGGAACGGCGCTCACTCCACCCCACCGGTCGGTGAAGGCGAAGTTAGCGCCGTCGGCGTGGTGCTGCTGCCCTATCACGCGGTTGCCGCCGGGACTACTTCAGGAAGTCCGGCACGTCGAGTTCCTCGGCCTGGCTGTCCGAGTACGGACGGGCCGGCGGGACCTGCGGCGTGACGGGCGGCGGCAGCACGTCGGCCGGACCCATGTCCGCCGACTCCTCTTCACGGGCGGTGACACTCCCGAGGCCCTCGAAGGACGGCCGGATCTCCTCGGCCTGGTCGGCGGCGCGGCCCACGGCCGACTGCTCCTCCCGGCCGCCGTAGGAGCCGAGCACCTTGTCCCTGCCCTCGCGGCGCGAGGGCGGCTGTCCGCCGTCGAAGCCGGCCGCGATGACGGTGACCCGGACCTCGTCGCCGAGGGCGTCGTCGATGACGGCGCCGAAGATGATGTTCGCCTCCGGGTGGGCGGCCTCGCTCACCAGCTGGGCCGCCTCGTTGATCTCGAAGAGACCGAGGTCCGATCCACCGGAGATGGAGAGCAGCACTCCGCGGGCGCCGTCGATGGAGGCCTCCAGCAGCGGGGAGGAGATCGCCATCTCGGCGGCGGCCACGGCCCGGTCGTCGCCCCGCGCCGATCCGATCCCCATCAGCGCGGAACCCGCCTCCGACATCACCGACTTGACGTCCGCGAAGTCGAGGTTGATCAGCCCGGGGGTGGTGATCAGATCGGTGATCCCCTGGACACCGGAGAGCAGCACCTGGTCGGCCGACTTGAACGCGTCGAGCACGCTCACCTGACGGTCGGAGATCGACAGCAACCGGTCGTTCGGGATCACGATGAGGGTGTCGACCTCCTCCCGCAGCTCGGCGATGCCGTCCTCGGCCTGGTTCGCCCTGCGGCGCCCCTCGAAGGTGAAGGGCCGGGTGACCACACCGATGGTCAGCGCGCCCAGCGACCGGGCGATGTTGGCGACGACCGGCGCCCCGCCGGTTCCGGTCCCGCCGCCCTCTCCTGCGGTGACGAAGACCATGTCGGCCCCCTTGAGGACCTCCTCGATCTCCTCGCGGTGGTCCTCGGACGCCTTGCGGCCGACGTCCGGGTCCGCCCCGGCGCCGAGTCCGCGCGTCAGTTCGCGGCCGACATCGAGCTTGACATCGGCGTCGCTCATCAGCAGGGCCTGCGCATCGGTGTTGATCGCGATGAACTCGACGCCCTTGAGACCGACCTCGATCATCCGGTTGATGGCGTTGACGCCACCGCCGCCGATGCCGACGACCTTGATGACTGCGAGGTAGTTCTGCGGTGCTGCCACGTCGAAGGCCTCTCGCCTCGAGTTACGTATGCCTGTGGGTCGGTTCGCACCCCGACCCGAACCCTAAACCTGAACTTCAGGGTTACCAGTGCCTCTGTCCTGGGACTCTCGTACGAGACACTAAGTCGATAAGCGCTGCGTGTTCAATGAACACGCCGAACCTCCCGTTTTTCTTTTCACCCTATGTGATCACGCAGTGCACCGGTCAAGCCGGGGGCCACCCGGGCTGTCAGCCCGTCAAGACCGCGGGCGCCGAAGGGGCTCGCACGTCGAAGCGCTCGGCGTCCGGTTCGCTCTTCAGCAGGGCCAGCAGCGTCTCGGCCTTCCGCGCCCCGCGCTCCCCGCTCCCCCACTCCACGAGCTGACCACTAGTCAACTCGAAGGTGATGTAGTCGTACGAACGGACCCGGATCACCTGGATACGCCGGTGCAGGGCGGCCGGCATCCCCGCCACGACCTGCACCGCCTCGCGTTCCAGTCGCCGCTCGCCGAAGCGCCGCAGGCTCGGCGAGCGCGCCGCGTCGACCTCCAGCAGCGGCACCCCCCCGGGGGCCTTCTCCAGGGTGCCGAACCGCACCCCGCCGTCGTCCACTTCGACGAACTTCCCGTCCTCCGCCACGACCGCTTCCGCCTGCCGTTCGGCCACCTCCAGCCGGACGGTGTGCGGCCAGGAGCGCACGACCTCGACGGTGTCGATCCGCGGCAGCCGTCCGCGCAGGCGTTCGGCCACCGCAGCGGTGTCCACCGAGATCATCGGAGCGCGCTCCGGGACGGCGGCCACCGTCCGGAGCTCACTCTCCGTCAGGACGTCGGCGCCGCGGACCTCCAGCCGCTCCACCCGGAGCCACTGGGAGCCGTACAGCAGCCAGACCGAGCAGGCGCACAGCAGGGCGATGGCCAGCGCCCCCCAGACGACCCGCCGCCGGTCGAGGCGGGGCGGACGGCGGGCACCGGCCTCCCCGCCCGCCGCGTTCGGCCGCTCCGGGGCGAGGGAGCCGGACCGCGGACTCCCGCTCGCACCGCGCCGGTTAGGCCTCGGTCCGGCCAAGCCGCTCGCCTCCTCGCTCGCCGATGCCGCCCGCCAGCCCCGCCGGTCAGCCGGCGGGGCGCGCCGCCACCGCGTCGTAGACCATCCTGACCAGCAACTCGTCGGCGTCCCGTCGGCCGAACTCGGCCGCCGCCCGGGACATCTCCCGCAGTCGGGCCGGGTCGGTGAGGACCGGGAGCACCTCGCCGCGCACCCAGTCGGGGGTCAGTTCGGCGTCGTCGACCAGCAGCCCGCCGCCGGCCTTGACCACCGGCTGGGCGTTGAGCCGCTGCTCGCCGTTGCCGATCGGCAGCGGGACGTACGCCGCGGGCAGTCCGACCGCGGAGAGCTCGGCGACGGTCATCGCACCCGCCCGACAGAGCATCATGTCCGCGGCGGCGTAGGCCAGGTCCATCCGGTCCACGTACGGCACGGGGACGTACGGGGGCCGCCCCGGGGCGTTGTCGGCGACCGGCAGTTCGTTCTTCGGGCCCACGGCGTGCAGGAGCTGCACCCCGGAGGCCTGCAGCGCCGGCGCCACCGACTGGATCACCTCGTTCAGCCGCCGCGCCCCCTGGGAGCCGCCGGAGACCAGCAGCGTCGGCAGGTCCGGGGCGAGTCCGAAGGCGGCGCGCGCCTCCGGGCGGGCCGCCGCACGGTCGAGCGTGGCGATGGTCCGGCGCAGCGGGATCCCGACGTAACGCGCACCGCGGAGCTTGCTGTCGGGGGTGCTCACCGCGACGCCCGCCGCGTAGCGGGAACCGATCTTGTTGGCGAGTCCGGGCCGGGCGTTGGCCTCGTGGATGACGATCGGCACCCCCAGCCGTTTGGCCGCGAGGTAGCCCGGGAGCGCGACGTAGCCACCGAAGCCGACCACGCAGTCAGCCTTGGTGCGTTCCAGCACCTGCTCGGCCGCCTTGATGGTGCCGCGCAGCCGGCCGGGCACGGTGATCAGCTCCGGTGTCGGCTTGCGCGGCAGCGGTACCGCCGGGATCAGCGCCAGTTCGTAGCCGCGCTCCGGCACCAGCCGGGTCTCGAGTCCGCGCTCGGTGCCCAGCGCCGTGATCCCCACGGCCGGGTCCTTCCGTCGCAGGGCGTCCGCGAGGGCGAGCGCGGGCTCGATGTGGCCGGCGGTCCCCCCACCGGCGAGAACAACATGCACCGAAATTCACCGCTCTCCGGACGGTCGCTTCTCCATGCGCCGTCTCATCGTCTTCGATCTGACTCCGGCCAGCCTTCTTCGCAGCACCGGCTGCCGCATGGCCAACGCCGCCCGGGCGGCGGGCTCCTGACGCGCGTAAGCGATCAGCAGTCCGACGGCGAACATGGTCGGCAGCAGCGCGGACCCTCCGTAGGAGAACAGCGGCAGCGGGACACCGGCGATCGGCAGCAGACCGAGCACCGCCCCGATGTTGATCACGGCCTGGGCCGAGATCCAGGTGGTCACGCCTCCCGCGGCATACCTCACGAACGGGTCCTCCGTGCGTCCGGCCACGCGGATACCCGCATAGCCTAGAGCCGTGAAGAGGACGAGCACCGACAGCGTCCCCGCCAGACCGAGTTCCTCCCCGGTCACGGCGAAGATGAAGTCGGTGTGAGGTTCCGGGAGTTCGCCCCATTTCTCCACTCCTGCCCCCAGGCCGGAGCCGAACCAGCCACCGTTGGCAAGGGCGTAGATTCCGTGCACCGCCTGCCAGCACTGGTCGTTCTCGCCCGGTTCGGTGGCGCCCAGGCACGCCAGCCGGGACATCCGGTTCTCGCTCGTCCAGATCAGCAGCGCCCCGATCAGGGTGGCGCCGCCGAGCACGGTGCTGAACAGCCGGGTCGGGGCTCCCGCCAGCCACAGCAGTCCGAAGAGGATCACGGCGAGGATGACCGCGGTACCCAGGTCACCGCCGAGCATGATCAGCCCGAGCAACCCGAAGGTCGCCGGGACGAGCGGAACCAGCAGGTGCTTCCAGTGGTTCAGGAGCTTCTTCTCGTGTTTGCGCGCGAGGAGGTCGGCGGCCCACAGCACCAGCGCCAGCTTGGCGAACTCGCTGGGCTGGAGCTGGAAGGGGCCACCGAGCTGCAACCAGTTCCGGTTGCCCTTGATGGTCATACCCAGCCCCGGTACCTGGACCAGAGCCATCAGCACGGCGGAACCCACCAGGAGCGGATAGGCCAGGGTCCGCTGCCTGTTCACCGGCATGCGGGCGGCCAGCAGCAGCAGGCCGGCTCCGATGGCCGCGGCGAAGGACTGCTTGCGGGCGAAGTACGTGGACGGCAGACCGGAGCGGAGCGCCTCGATCTGGGAGGCGGAGAAGACCATCACCAGGCCGAGCACGGCGAGCAGCAGACTGCTCCCGAGGATGAGGTAGTAGGCCGTCAGCGGCCGGTCCCAGGCCCGTAGCAACCGGTTGCGGAGCTTCCGGATCCGTTGGGCGAGCCCCCTGGGCCGCGGGCGCGGTGCCCGGGGTACCGCACGGGCGGTCCCGGGGCGGCGGCCGGGCCGGGGTGCCGCCGGTCTCTCGGTCCGGGCCGTCATCTCCGCTCCCCACTCCACACTCCGGCCACTCCCCACTCCGGTCGTCGACCGGGCGAATCCTGGGGGTGCCGCCGCCCCCAAGGCGGCGGCACGGGAACCCTTCGGCTACTCCTCCGCCCCGCCGTCCTCGAGCGCGCGCACGGCCTCCGCGAACGCCTCGCCGCGCCGGACGTAGTTGGCGAACATGTCCATCGAGGCGCAGGCGGGGGCGAGCAGCACGGTGTCGCCGGGGCGGGCCAGCGCCCTCGCCTCCCGGACCGCCGCGGCCATCGCCCCAGTGTCGGTCCGGTCCAGGTCCACCACCGGCACCTCGGGGGCGTGTCGGCTGAGCGACTCGTGGATCAGCGCCCGGTCGGCTCCGATCAGTACCACGCCGCGCAACCGCTGCGCCGCCCCGCCGACCAGCCCGTCGAAGGTGGCGCCCTTGGCCAGCCCGCCCGCGATCCACACGATCGAGTCGAAGGAGGCCAGCGAGGCCTCGGTGGCGTGCGTGTTGGTGGCCTTGGAGTCGTCGACGTAGGAGACCCCCCCGACATCGGCGACACGGGCGATCCGGTGCGCGTCGGGCTGGAAGGCGCGTAGCCCGTCCCGGACCGCCGCCGGGCCGACCCCGTAGGCCCTCGCCAGCGCGGCCGCCGCCAGGGCGTTGGCGATGTTGTGCGGGGCCGGCGGGGAGACGTCGTCGGCCCCGGCCAGCTCCTGGGCGCTCCGCCAGCGGTCCGGAACGAAGGCGCGGTCCACCAGGAGTCCGTCGACCACCCCGAGTTGGGAGGGGCCGGGGGCTCCGAGGGTGAAGCCGACGGCCCGGCACCCCTCCTCCACGTCGGCGGCGCGCACCAACTCCTCGGTGGCCGGGTCGGCGGCGTTGTAGACGCAGGCGATCGTGTTGCCCTGGTAGATGCGGCCCTTGTCGGCGGCGTACGCCGCCATCGAGCCGTGCCAGTCGAGGTGGTCCGGGGCGAGGTTGAGCACGGCCGCGGAGTGCGGCCGCAAGCTGGGCGCCCAGTGCAGCTGGTAGCTGGAGAGCTCCACGGCCAGTACGTCGTACGGCTCCTCTGCGAGCACCGCGTCCAGGACCGGGGTGCCCACGTTGCCGACAGCGGCGGCCCGCAGCCCCTCGGCCCGGAGGATCTCCGCGAGCATCTGGACCGTGGTGGTCTTCCCGTTGGTGCCGGTGACCGCGAGCCAGGGCGCCGCCCCGGGACCGCGCAGCCGCCAGGCGAGCTCGACGTCGCCGATCACCTCGACGCCGACCTCGGCGGCGGCGGTGAACAGCGGGCTCTCCGGCTGCCAGCCGGGAGAGGTGACCACGAGTTCGGTGGCGTCGGGCAGGGTCGTGCCGTCGCCGAGGCGGACGGCGACGCCGTCCGCCTCCAGCTCGGCGGCGGAGGCACGCTGCCGCTCCCCCCTGCCGCCGTCCACCACGGTGACCCGGGCGCCGAGGCCGGCCAGGGCGCGGGCGGCGCTCGCACCGCTCACCCCGAGGCCGGCGACGGTGACCCGGCTGCCGTCCCACTTCACTTGGACGCCACCCACGCGGCGTAGAAGACTCCGAGGCCCACGATGACGCACATGCCCTGGATGATCCAGAATCTGACCACCACCAGCACTTCCGTCCAGCCCTTGAGCTCGAAGTGGTGTTGTAGTGGGGCCATCCGGAAGACTCGTTTCCCGGTCAGCCGGAAGGAGCCGACCTGGATCACGACCGACATCGTGATGAGGACGAAGAGGCCCCCGAGGAGCGCAAGCAGGAACTCGGTGCGGGAGCAGATGGCGAGTCCGGCCAGGGCGCCGCCGAGCGCCAGCGAGCCGGTGTCCCCCATGAAGATCTTGGCGGGCGAGGTGTTCCACCACAGGAAGCCGAAGCAGGCGCCCATCAGCGCGGAGGCGACCACGGCCAGATCGAGCGGATCTCGGACCTCGTAGCAGCCCGGTCCCGAGGTGAGCGGGTCGGCGCAGGACTCCTGGTGCTGCCAGACCCCGATGAAGGTGTAGGCGCCGAAGACCATGACGGAGGCTCCGGTGGCCAGTCCGTCGAGACCGTCGGTGAGGTTCACCCCGTTCGACATGGCGAGGATCATGAACAGCGCCCAGATGACGAAGATCACCGGGCCGAGCGACCAGCCGAAGTCCTGGGTGAAGGAGAGCCGGTCCGAGGCCGGGGTCTGGCCGCGCTGGTCGGCGAAGTTCAGCGACAGCACCGCGAAGGCCACACCCACGATGAGCTGACCGGCCATCTTCGCCTTGGCCCGCAGGCCGAGGCTCCGCTGCTTGACGATCTTGATGTAGTCGTCGAGGAAGCCGACCAGTCCCATCCCGGCCGTCAGGAACAGCACCAGGATGCCCGAGAACGTCGGTTGACTCGAAGTCAGGACCTTGGTCAGGGCGTAGGCGATGAGCGTGGCCAGGATGAAGGCGATGCCACCCATGGTCGGGGTGCCGCGCTTGCCCTGGTGGCCGCGCGGGCCGTCGTCCCGGATGTACTGGCCGTACCCCTTCTTGGCCAGCAGCTTGATCAGCAGGGGGGTTCCCATCAGGGACAGGAAGAGTCCGATGACTCCGGAGAAGAGGATCTGCCTCATCGACCGGCGACCTCTCCCTCACCCGCGGCCGCCGGAGCGAGCAGCTCCTGCGCGACCCGTTCCAGGCCGACCGACCTTGACGCCTTCACCAGCACGACGTCTCCCCGGCGCAACTCCCTGCGCAACAGCTCGACCGCCGCATCCGCGTCGGACACGTGCACCGACTCCTCACCCCACGAACCCTCGTTCTTGGCGCCCATGTCGAGCCAGCCGGCCTCCCGGCCGCCGACCGTCACGAGCTTGCTGACGTTGAGTCGGACGGCCAGCCGTCCGACCGCGTCGTGCTCGGCGAGCGACTCCTCACCGAGCTCGGCCATCTCGCCGAGCACCGCCCACGTACGCCGCCCCCTGCCCATGGACACCAGCGCGCGGAGCGCCGCCCGCATGGACTCGGGATTGGCGTTGTAGGCGTCGTTGACGACGGTCACGCCGTCCGAGCGCTCGGTGACCTCCATCCGCCAACGGGAGAGTGAGTCCGCTTCGGAGAGCGCGGTGGCGATCCCGTCCACGGGCATGCCCGACTCGTGGGCGACGGCGGCCGCGGCGAGCGCGTTCGACACGTGGTGCTCACCGTACAGCCGCAGCGTCACGCCACTGCACCCGGTGGGTGTGTGAAGCGTGAAGGCAGGCTGCCCGCGGTCGTTGAGCCGGACGTCCTCGGCCCGCACGTCGGCGTCCTCGGCCTCGCCGAAGAGAACGGTACGGGCCCGGGTGCGGGTGGACATCGCGCGCACCAGCGGGTCGTCGGCGTTGAGCACCGCGACCCCGCCCTCAGCCGCCGGAGGCAGCGCTTCCACCAGTTCGCCCTTGGCCTCGGCGATCTGCGCCCGTCCCCCGAACTCGCCGATGTGCGCGCTGCCGACGTTGAGCACCACACCAATCCGCGGTGGCGTCAGCCCGGTGAGGTACCGGATGTGGCCCTTGCCGCGGGCTCCCATCTCCAGCACCAGGTGCCGGGTGCCGGGGCCGGCGCTGAGGGCGGTGACCGGCAGACCGATCTCGTTGTTGAGCGAGCCGGGCGTCCAGACCGTCGGTCCGACCCGCTGCAGCAGCTGGGCCATCAGGTCCTTGGTGCTGGTCTTGCCGGCCGAGCCGGTGAGGGCGACGACGGTGGTGCCGAGGCGTTCGACGACGGCTCCGGCCAACGCCCCCAGGGCCGCGGTCACATCGTCGACGAGCACCGCCGGGACACCGACCGGCCGGGTGGCGAGCACCGCCACCGCGCCGGCGTCGACGGCGCCCCGGGCGAAGTCGTGGCCGTCCACGCGCTCTCCGGCGAAGGCGGCGAAGAGGCCGCCGGGCCGTACCTCACGGGAGTCGATCACGACCGGTCCGGTGACCTGGCGGTCGGGCTCCGGGACTTCGTGCAGCCGGCCGGAGACGATCTCGGCCACCTCGCCGAGGGAGAGCGGGATCACCGGGGCTCACCCCCCAGCGTGCGGAGTGGCGGCAGGTTGGAGGCGTATGCGGGCATGGCGGTCCGTCATCCCTGGTCGGTCGGTTGGGCGGGCATCGTCCGCTCGATGGCCTCGCGCAGCTCCTGCCGGTCGTCGAAGGGGCGTACCACCCCGGCGACGTCCTGTCCCTGCTCGTGGCCCTTGCCGAGGACGAGCACGGTGTCGCCGGGCTCGGCGCGGGCGACGGCCGCGGCGATCGCCTCGGCACGGTCGGCGTGGAGCAGTACGTCGCCGCGCTCGTGGACCGGGACCTCGGAGGCCCCGGTGAGCATGGCGGCGAGGATCGCGAGCGGGTCCTCGGAGCGTGGGTTGTCCGAGGTGAGCACAGCGGTGTCGGAGAGCCGGGCGAGAGCCGAGCCCATCCGGTGCCGCTTGTGCGGGTCGCGGTCGCCGCCACAGCCGAGCACGGCGTGCAGCCTGCCGTCGCTGACCCGGCGCATGGCGCGCAGGACCGACTCGACGGCGTCCGGCTTGTGGGCGTAGTCGACGATCGCGAGGTACGGCTGGCCGGCGTCGACTCGCTCGAGCCGGCCCGGTACGCCCGGGGTGGCCGCGACCCCGTCCGCGGCGGTCTGCGGGTCGATCCCGGCGGCGACCAGGGCGGTGATCGCGGCCAGCGCGTTGGCCACGTTGAACGGGCCGGGCAGCGGCGCCGCCGCGCTGGCCCGGACGCCGTCCGGGCCGACCGCGGTGAACGTGGAGCCGAGCGGGCCGACCTCGACGTCCTCGGCCCGCCAGTCGGCGTCCGGGTGTCCTTCGGCGGAGAAGCTGACGGTGGGCACCTCCGACTCCTGGAGCAGGCGGCTGCCGTACTCGTCGTCGAGGTTGACCACGCCCAGGCGGCTGCGGCGCTTGGTGAACAGCTGCGCCTTGGAGCGGAAGTAGTCCTCCATGTCGGTGTGGAAGTCCAGGTGCTCCGGGCTGAGGTTGTTGAAGACCGCGACGTCGAAGACGCAGCCGTCCACCCGGCCCAGCACCAGGGCGTGGCTGGAGACCTCCATGGCCACGGCGCGCACCCCGCGCTCGCGCATCACCGCGAAGAGGGCCTGGAGGTCGGTCGCCTCCGGGGTGGTGCGCTCGCTCTTGAGCCGCTCGTCGCCGATCCGCGACTCCACCGTGCCGATCAGCCCGGTGAGCCCGCCCCGCTCCCGCTCGGCGGCGCGCAGCCCGCCTTCGATCAGGTAGGCGGTGGTGGTCTTGCCGGAGGTGCCGGTGATACCGATCTGGAGGAGGTCGCGGCCGGGCTCGCCGTAGACGGTGGCCGCCAGTGCGCCCATCCGGCCGCGCGGATCGCCCACGACGAGGACGGGCAGACCGGTCGCTGCGGCCCGGTCGCCGCCGGCCGGGTCGGTCAGTACGGCGACGGCGCCGAGGCCGGAGGCCTGTGCGGCGAAGTCGGCGCCGTGGAACCGGGCACCGGGCAGCGCGGCGTAGATGTCGCCCGGGCGGACCGCCCGCGAGTCGTGCGTGATGCCGGTCACCACCGTCTCGGCGGCCGCCTCGGGCGGCCAGATGCCGAGCTGATCGGCCAGCGCCTTGAGCGGGGTCGGACGGATCTGCTCCGGTCGTGGCGCTCCCGGGTAGGTGACGGGGGCGTCCTCAGGAACGGTGTGGGACTGATCAGGGTGTGGCACGGCCGTGAGCGTACCGGCCCGACCCACCTCACCGCGAAATGAGGGGGCCGACGCGGAGCGGCGTCACCTGAGGGCGGCGGCGGGAGACGGGCGGGAGAGGGGGCCGAAGCGGAGCGGCGTCATCTGAGGGCGGCGGCGGGAGACGGGTGGGAGAGGGGGCCGACGCGGAGCGGCGTCGGGGCATCAGCCGGGTCAGCCGTCGGGGTCGAAGGTCACCGGGAGTTTGGCACGCTCCTTGCCGCTCGGTGGCGTCCGGAGGGTCTTCAGCACGAACTCCATGACCTGCTGGTAGATCGGGCCGCAGACCTGGCCGCCGTAGTAACTGCCCTTGGTGGGGTTCTGCACGGCGCAGTAGATCGCCACCCGGGGCTGGTCGGCGGGGGCGAAGCCGGCGAAGGAGGCGGTGTACCCGCGGTAGCGGCCGGTGTCCGGATCCACCCGGTTGGAGGTACCGGTCTTCCCCGCGACCCGGTAGCCGGGGATCTGTGCCCGGCCGCCGGTCCCCTCCTCGTCGTCCACCACCGACTCGAGCATGGCGGCCACGGTCCGGGCGGTCTCCGCGCTGACGACCCGGGTCTTCCGGGGAGCCGGGGCAGGGGTGTGCTCTCCGTCGGGGCCCCGGGTGCCGCGCACCAGGGTGGGTTCGACGCGCACCCCGCCGTTGGCGATCGTCGAGTAGACGGAGGTGGCCTGTACCGCGTTGAGGGAGAGCCCCTGGCCGAAGGGGATGGTGTACTGCTGCGAGGCGCTCCACTCCGCGGGATCGGCGAGGATGCCGCGGGTCTCGCCCGGATAGCCCAGGCCGGTGGGTTGCCCGATGCCGAACTTCCGCAGGTAGGAGTGGAGGACTTCGTTGGCCTCCTGCTGGGTCGGTCCGAGCTGCTCGGTGGCGAGGATGGTGCCGATGTTGCTGGATTTGGCGAGCACCCCGTTGAGCGTCAGGTGCCAGGTGGGGTGGTCCACGTCGTCGGCGAAGAGCCGGTCGGCCCGGTGCAGCCGGTTGGGCACGGTCACATGGGTGTCGGCCGTCGCGACGCCCTCTTCGAGCACCGCCGCCATCGACATGACCTTGCTGGTGCTCCCCGGCTCGTAGGCGTCCTGGAGCGCGGCGTTGCCCAGGCTCGCGCCGTCGGCGGAGGAGATGTCGTTGGGGTCGAAGCCGGGTGCGTTGGCGAGCGCCAGGAGTTCGCCGGTGCGGACGTCCTGGACGACCACGTAGCCCCGGTCCGCCTTGGACTCCTTCACCTGCTCGGTGATGGCCCGCTGGGCGGCCCACTGGATGTCCCGGTCGATCGTCAGCTCTATCTCGGTGCCGGGTACGGCGGGTTGCTCCCTGCTGCCGACCATCGGCAGCTGGCGGCCGCCGGACTGCGCGTAGGTGATCTTTCCCGGGGTGCCGGCCAGCTCCTTCTCCAGGAGGGCCTCCAGGCCGCCGGCGCCCTTGCCCTCGCTGTTGACGAAGCCCAGCACGCTCGCGGCCAGCTCCTTGTTGGGATAGACCCGCTTGCTGTGCGGCTCGGGGTTTATCCCGGCCATGATGTTGGGGCCTCTGCCCTCGGCCGCCCGCTCCGCGTACGTCTGCTTCAGCCGCTTGATCTTCTTCCAGACCTCGGGCGCCTGTTGGCGGGCGAGGACGGCGTAGCGCGATCCCGAGACGCCCAGCCGCTGGGCCAGCACGCTCTCCGGCTCCCCGAGGATCGGTGCCAGAACGGCCGCGGCCCGCCGCGGGGCGTCTTCGACACCGCTCTGCTCCGGGGTGAGGAAGAACGGGTCGCCGATGATGTCGTAGGCGTCGACGGTGGTGGCGAGCGCCTTCCCGGTGCGGTCGGTGATGGCGCCGCGCTCGGCGGCGAGGGGGTGGGTCACGTAGCGGTTGACCTCGCCCTTGGTCGCGTAGGCCGTGGCGTCGACGGCCTGCACCTGGAGGAGCCGCCCCGCGAAGGTGAGCATCACCAGCGTCAGCAGGAGGCTCACCAGGCGCAGTCTGGGACGCGGGCTGCCGAGCCGCAGAGTCCCGGCGGGGCGTTTGACCGCCGGGCGGGGCCGGCGGGGGGCGCCGCTGCTCGGACGGCTTCCCCGCCGGTGTCCGGAGGCGGGGCGTCCGCCGCCGTTCCGGGGCCCGCCCCGGCCCGCCCCCGGGCGGTCGGGGTACCGCCGGCTAGTCATCTCCGTCCCCGCGGGGGTGCGGCGCCCCCGCGGAGGGGTCGGCCGCGGCCGGTGAGGGCACTCCGTACACCGTGCCGTCGGGGGCGAGAAAGACGGGGGCCCCGCCGGGCACCAGGCCGAGCCCGCGGGCCCGCCGCTCCAGGGCGTCCGGCGCGGAGTAGCCGTCGACCTCCTGCTGCAGCGCCTGCTGCTGGTCGGTGAGTTCGCCGGTCTCCCTCTCCAGCTGGCTGAGCCGGAAGGAGCCCTGGTTGAGGGAGGCGTTCAACAGGAGCAGGGTGATCAGTCCGCTGGCGAGCAGCACCACCACCAGCAGCACGAAGGGCGTCCGGGGTGCGGTGCTCCGCCCGGCCGGCAGCACCCGGGCCAGCCGGGCGACCCCGTCCCGCAGAGTTGTCGTCATCCGGCCTCCTCCCGAATCCGCCGGGCGCCGCGCAGCCTGACGGGCGCGGCCCGGCTGTTCTCCGCGATCTCCTCCTCGGTCGCCAGCTCGGCGCCTCTGGTCAGCAGCTCCAGACGCGGCTGGTAGCGCTCGGGGACGACCGGCAGCCCGGCCGGCGCGGTGCTGCGCGCACCGGCGGTGAGCACCTGTTTGACCAGCCTGTCCTCGAGTGAGTGGTACGAGAGGACGGCGATCCGGCCCCCGACCGCCAGCGCTTGGACGGCCGCGGGTATCGCCCGTTCCAGGGTGGTCAACTCGCCGTTGACTTCGATGCGCAGCGCCTGGAAGGTGCGCTTCGCCGGGTTGCCGCCGGTCCGCTTGGCGGACTGCGGCAGGGCCTCGCGGATCAGTTCGACCAGCCGCGCACTGTCGCTGAAGGGCTCCTTCGCCCGCTCCCTGACGACCGCCTCCACGATCCGGCGAGCGAACCTCTCCTCGCCGTACTGGCGCAGGATGCGCACCAGCTCGCCGGGCGGATAGGTGTTGAGGACCTCGGCCGCGCTCTGTCCGGTCGTCTGGTCCATGCGCATGTCGAGGGGGGCGTTCCGCGCGTAGGCGAAACCGCGCTCCGCCTCGTCCAGCTGCATGGAGGAGACCCCCAGGTCGAAGAGGACGCCCTGGACCCGCGGCACCTCCAGCCGGTTCAGGACCTCCGGCAGCTGGTCGTAGACGGCGTGGACGCAGGTGGCCCGGTCGCCGTACGGGGCCAGTCGCCGTCTCGCGAGTTCGAGCGCCGCCGGGTCGCGGTCGAGCCCGATCAGCCGGGCGGTGGGGAAGGCCGCGAGCAGCGCTTCGCTGTGGCCGCCCAGCCCGAGCGTGCAGTCGACGACGACGGCTCCCGGCTCACCCAGAGCCGGCGCGAGTAGGTCCAGGCAGCGTTGGAGCATCACCGGGACGTGTCGGGTCTGGCTCATGCGCCTTCCGTTGCGGGCGGTCGAGCGGCGGCCCGTACGCACCGCCGGGTCCCCGCCCGCTCTGAAGGGGACGGCCCTGCTGGCGCCGGGGAAGGGGCGCCAGCCGGACCGGCGAGCGGGAGGAGGCCGAGCCGTACGTACGCGCCGCGCACGCGGAGGTGTTCGAATCCCAGGGGGAGCCTCACGCCTCCCACTTCGCGTCACTTTAGTCCACTCGTCCCTTCGGTCAACCAACTGGCCTGCGCGGCGGGGCCTCGGCTCGACTCACCCGTCCGGCGGGCCCTCAGGAAGCCCTGTGCGATGCGTCACAAGGGTTTCCTCTGACCGATTTCATGGGACTTATCGCTCACCCAACCGGCGTCCGCGCTATAACTTCGTACGCATGTCGACACCAGCACCCCAGTCCGCGGGCTCGTCCGGTCCGGCCGCTCCGGAGCAGCCCGCCCGAGCGGAGGCCGCTTCCGGCGGCACCGTCACCGACCGCCTGCTCGAGGCAAACCGCCACTACGCCGCCGACTTCCGCGATCCGGGGATGGACGCCCGCCCGGTCCTGAAGGTGGCGGTGGTGGCGTGTATGGACGCCCGGATCGACCTGCACGCGGTGCTCGGACTGGAGCTGGGCGACTGCCACACCATCCGCAACGCCGGCGGGGTGGTCACCGACGACACCATCCGCTCGCTCACCATCAGCCAGCGCGCTCTCGGCACCCGGAGCGTGATCCTCATCCACCACACCAACTGTGGTCTGGAGAGCATCACCGAGGAGTTCCGGCACGACCTGGAGATGGAGGTCGGGCAACGTCCGGCCTGGGCCGTGGAGGCGTTCCGCGATGTCGACCAGGACGTGCGGCAGTCGATGCAGCGGGTGCGCACCTGCCCGTTCCTGCTGCACACCGACGACGTCCGCGGATTCGTCTTCGACGTGACGACCGGCCTGCTGCGGGAGATCGACCCGCGGTGATGTCGGCAGCCCGGCCGACCGGCACGGGTCCGGGCGAAACCCTCCCACCAGGGAACTTCACCCGTTATCCACAGGCGAGTGACGGGAGGGCGCTGAGGCGGCGAGAATGCGGGGGACGGTTACCGCTGCCGGCCTGTCCGGGAGCGGACACCCGTCGTTTCGGGGTGGGCCGGTCCGTGGGCAGCGGCGTCGGCCCGGAGAAAGGGCTGAGGAGGGCCGGGTGACGACCCATGACGAACGAGCGAGCCTCGCTGACCTGACCACCACCACGGAGCGGATCCGCACATCGGTGGAGCGGGTGATCGAAGGCAAGCCGGAGGTCGTACGGCTCTCACTGACCGTGCTGCTCGCAGCCGGCCACCTGCTCATCGAGGACGTGCCCGGGGTGGGGAAGACCATGCTCGCCAAGGCGCTGGCGCGATCGGTCGACTGTTCGATCCGGAGGGTCCAGTTCACCCCGGACCTGCTGCCCTCCGACATCACCGGGGTCAGCGTCTTCGACCAGCAGCGCCGGGACTTCGAGTTCAAACCCGGGGCGATCTTCGCCCAGATCGTGATCGGCGACGAGATCAACCGCGCCTCCCCGAAGACGCAGTCGGCGCTGCTGGAGTCGATGGAGGAGCGCCAGGTCACCGTGGACGGGCACACCTACGAGCTGCCCAGTCCCTTCATGGTGGTCGCCACCCAGAACCCGGTCGAGATGGAGGGCACCTACCCGCTGCCGGAGGCCCAGCGCGACCGGTTCATGGCCCGGGTGTCGATCGGATACCCGAGCGTCGAGGCCGAGTTGGAGATGCTCGACGTGCACGGCGGCGCCCCGGCGCTGGAGCAGCTACGGCCGGTCGCCCACGCCGACGAGATCGTCCGCCTGATCGCCGCGGTACGGACCGTCCACGTCGCCGGCCCGGTGCGCCGCTACGCGGTCGACCTGGTCACCGCCACCCGGAACCACCCGGAGCTGCGGCTGGGCGCCTCACCGCGGGCGACACTGCACCTGCTGCGGGCCGCGAAGGCCACGGCGGCGCTCGACGGCCGGGACTTCGCGCTCCCGGACGACGTGCAGTCGATGGCCGTGCCCGTACTGGCGCACCGGCTGCTGCCGACCGCGCAGGCCCAACTGAACCAGCGGACCGCCGAGCAGATCGTCGCGGAGATCCTGCGAACCGTGCCGGCGCCGGCCGGGTACGCCCAACCCTCCGGGGCGCGGGGGCTGTGATGCCCGCGGCCGGGCCGGACCCGCACCCGGCGGCTCCCGGGGCGGCCTTCGCTCCGGAAGCCGCCCCCGGGCGGACCGCGGACCCGGCCGGGCGGCTCGCGGAACCGGGGGCCGAGGCCGGCCGGGCCGGCCTCGGGGCCGCTTTCGCGGGGCTGACGACCCGGGGAAGGTCGTTCCTGGCCGCCGGTCTCGCCGCCGGCGGATGCAGCTTCGCGCTGGGGGAGGCGGACCTGCTGCGGGTGGGGCTGCTGCTGGCGGTGCTGCCACTGGTCTGCGTGGTGGTGCTGTACCGCACGCGCCACCGGGTGACGGGCGTTCGGACGGTGTCCCCGACCCGGGTGACCGCCCTGTCCGAGTCCCGGGTGTGGCTGCGGATCAGCAACGCCTCCCGGCTGCCCACGGGGCTGATGCTCATCCAGGACCAGGTGCCCTACGTGCTGGGCGCGAGGCCGCGGTTCGTGCTCGACCGGGTGGAGCCCGGAGGGCTGCGGGAGGTCTCCTACCGGGTCCGCTCCGACCTGCGGGGGTGCTACCCGCTGGGGCCGCTGCAGCTGTGGGTGGCGGACCCGTTCGGCATGTGCGAGCTCGCCAGGCCCTTCACCGTCCAGGACACCCTCACCGTGGTCCCCAGGGTCGATCCACTGCCGCCGGCGCGGCTCTCCGGGGATGCCGCCGGCTACGGGGACGGCCGTCGGGCCTCGCTCGCCCTGGCCGGCGAGGAGGACGTGATCCCGCGGGACTACCGGCACGGTGACGACCTGCGCCGGGTGCACTGGCGCTCTACCGCCCGCTACGGCGAGCTGATGGTCCGCCGGGAGGAGCAGCCGCGGCGCGCCCGGTGCACGGTCCTGTTGGACACCCGCTCGGCCGGGTACCGGGGCAGTGGGCCCGACTCGGCCTTCGAGTGGGCAGTCTCGGGGGCCGCCTCGGTCCTCTCCCACATGCTGGAGCGCGGCTTCTCGGTCCGGTTGCTGACCGACACCGGCTTGTCGGTGCCCGGCCAGGGGAGCAGCGGTTTCAGCAGCGACTCACCGGAGGTCGCCGCCCTGCTGCTGGACTCCCTCGCCGTACTGGACCACTCCGCGGAGCCGAGCCTCTCCCGCGCCTACGACGTGATGCTCCAGGGCGGTGAAGGACTGCTGATCGCCTTCCTCGGCGACCTCGACCCGGAGCAGACCGCCCTGGTGGCCCGGATGGGTCGCCGCAGCGACGCCGCGGTGGTTTTCCTGCTGGACTCCGCCGACTGGTGGTCGGAGGCCGACCGGTCGGAGTGGTCCGCCTCGGAGAGCCTGGGCGAGGAGCGGCTGCGGCCGCTGCGTGAGGCCGGCTGGACCGTGGTCCCCGTCCCACCGGGCGCCTCCTTGCCGGAGCTCTGGCAGCGGGCCGACCGGGATGCCGCGGCGGGCCGGCCCAAGGGTTTCGCGGGGGGTGTGGAGGCGTGATGAGCGGACCGGGCCGGCTCGCCCTCTGCGCGGCGCTGGCCACCCTGTTGACGGCGTGTTCGCTGTTGCCGCTGGTCGAACCGGTCGGCTGGATCGTCCAGGCGACGATCACACTGGCCGTGGTCTCGGGCGCCGGGGTGGTGGCCCGCCGGGTGCCGCTGCCCCGGCCGCTGACGGTGGCGGCACAGGCCCTGGTGGCCCTGCTCCTCCTCACCCTCCTCTTCGCCCGTGGCCAGGCGCTCGGTGGGCTGCTGCCGGGCCCGTCGGCCCTCGCCGAGCTGGGCCGGCTGCTGGGCCAGGGCGGCGACGACGTGCGGCAGTACGCCATACCGGCGCCGGTCACCCCGGGCATCCGGCTGATGCTGGTGGGCGGGGTGCTGCTGATCGGGCTGATCGTCGACTCGCTCGCGGTGACGTACCGGACGGTCGCTCCGGCCGGTCTCCCACTGCTGGCGCTGTACTCGGTGGCCACCGGGCTGTCCCAGAGCGGGGCGAGCTGGTTGTGGTTCGTGACGAGCGCCGCCGGTTTCCTGCTGCTGCTCCTGGCCGAGGGCCGGGACCGGCTCTCCCGGTGGGGCCCGGTGCTCTCCGGCCCCTCCCGCTCCGCCAGCCGGCTGGGGGCTGGGCTGGGGGAGCGCCGCCACTGGTCCTTCGCCCCCGCGCGCACCGGCCGCCGGATCGGTGCGGCGGTACTCGGGGTCGCGCTGCTGGTGCCCGCGCTGGTGCCGTCGCTGGGGTCCGGGGTGCTGAACGCGCCGAAGCGCGGCTCCGGCGAGGGGCCCGGGAGCGGCACCATATCCGCGGTGAACCCGCTCGTCTCGCTGCAGAACAGCCTCAACCAGCCGGAGAACCGGGAGGTCCTCAGATACCGCACCGACGCGCCCAGCGCGCGCGACCTCTACCTGCGGATCGTCGCTCTGGACAGGTTCGACGGAGACTCCTGGAAGTCCTCGGAGCGCCCGGTGAGCGCTGTCCCACCCCGGCTGCCGGACCCGTCCGGGCTGAGTGAGGACGTCTCCACCAGCACGGTCGTGACCAGCGTCTCGGCCGCGGACTGGTACCGGCAGGACTGGCTGCCGCTGCCGTATCCGGCCACCAAGGTGGAGGTCGACGGCCGCTGGCGGTTCGAGCCGGAGGGCCGCACCCTCGTCGGTGACCGGGGCCAGACCACCCGGGGCGCCCGCTACCGGGTCAGCAGCCTGCTCCTGGAGCCCACGGCCGAGCAGCTCCGGGAGGCCCGTCCGGCTCCGAAGCGGCTGCAGCGGGAGTACACCAGCGTGCCGGACTCACTCCCGAAGGTGGTGGCACGGACCGCCCGCCGAGTGACCTCCGGTGCGAGCGGGCCCTATGAGCAAGCGGTGCGGCTTCAGGACTGGTTCGCCTCGGACGGCGGCTTCAGCTACGACACCGAGGTGGCCAGCGGCACGGGGCCGGCGGCGATCGCCCGTTTCCTGAAGGAGAAGGAGGGCTTCTGCGTCCACTTCGCCTTCTCCATGGCGGCGATGGCCCGGACCCTGGACATCCCGGCCCGGGTCGCGGTCGGCTTCACCCCCGGTTCCGCGGAGTACGACGGCTCGGTCTCGGTGGGACTGCGGGACGCCCACGCCTGGCCCGAGCTGTATTTCGAGGGCATCGGCTGGCTCCGTTTCGAGCCGACCCCCTCCCGTGGGACGGTGCCCGACTACGCGGTCGGCGACAACCCCACCGTCGGCGGCTCCGATCCGGACGAGCCCCGGGTACGGGATTCCGCCGCACCTCCGCAGTCCCCCGCGGACAGCGACCGCTGCTCACCGCAGATGCGCGGGGCCGAGCTGTGCGGTGCCGGCACCGAGGACGGGGGAAGCGCCACTCCGACGGGCGGCGGCTCCTCGCTCGCTCCCGCGCTCGGTCTGGCGGCCCTGGCGCTGCTGCTGGCCGCGTCGGTGACACCGGTGCTGTGGCGCTCCTGGGTGCGCCGCCGCCGGTTCGGCGACCGGGGTGAAGGAGAGCCGGACGGCGCCTCGCCCACCCTCGCGCTCTGGCGCGAGCTCATCGACTCGGCCTGGGACTACGGCATCTTGCCCGACGACTCCCAGACGCCCCGGCAGGCGGCCGAGCGCGTGGTGTCGGCCGGCGGACTGGTCGGCCCGCCCGCGGAGTCGGCTCACCGGGTCGCCCGCGCGGTGGAGCAGGTGCTGTACGCACCGAAGCCCCGAGCGGCACCGGGGCTGGCGGAGGATGTACGGCGGGTCCGGACCGGACTCTCCGCCCGGGCCAGCGGGTGGCGGCGGTTCCGCGCCCGGTTCGCCGCTCCGTCCACGGTCCGACTGCTGTGGAGCTGCTCCCGGCGCTGGGGCGCGCTGACCGAGCGACTCAGCCCGGCGCGCTGGACAGGGCTGCTACGGAGAGGGCCGAGTTCCCCGTGAGGGCTCGGCCGTCGATCCGGCCGTCATGCTCCGGCCCGTCTCGTCGCTCCGGCCGCCATGTGGCACAGGCCCCTCATACGGAAGTGCGGCTGCCATGGAGGTATGGCAGCCGCGGAGACTCCCCGCCACGGCGGCTGTGGGTCTAACGGGGAGCGGTGGCGTCACAAGCTTGGAGCCGCCGTCAGGGGCCGGGGGTCGGGAACGGGAGGGCCGGGGAAGGGTGGTCCGTCCGGACGGGTGCCCCTCAGTGCCCCTGATCGTCGCGGCGGCGCTGCCAGCGGTCTTCGATGCGGTTCATCATGGAGCGGCGCTGCCTGGCCTGGCGCCGCGCTCCTCCCCCGGTGTCGGCGGGCTGCTCGCCCGGCTTGGGCGCCTTTCGCCAGCCGGTCACGGCGAGGACGGCACACCCCAGCATGACGAGAAAGCCCACCACGCTGACCCAGATCTTCTGAGCGACCATGCCGGCCATGAGAAGCGCGATACCCACGAGGAAGCCCGCGACCGCCTGGTAAACCCGGCGTCGGGTGTACCTGCGCAGCCCGCTTCCCTGAAGCGCTGTCGCGAACTTAGGATCTTCGGCGTACAGCGCTCGCTCCATCTGCTCGAGCATTCGCTGCTCGTGCTCCGAGAGCGGCACGGAGTCCTCCTACTCGTCGGCCGCGGGGGGCGACCGGGTGCGACCCTTCCAGGATAGGCGGGGAATCACCCCCGTGAAACCCGCCCCTCTGCCCCAAATTCGCCGACCTCCACCGACAAGGCGGTGGAAGTCGTAGAGCTGACATTCCCCGACCAGCGGTCCGTCATGCCGGACCGTGTTCCTCCGATCATACGGTGCACCGGCACCGATCGGGTGACCTGGCGTCCCCGGGCGGTCCGAAGGGGTGGCCGGCCCGGGAGTCTCGCCTTCCGGGTCAGTCGGCTCCGCGCTGGGCGAGCACATGGAGCTGCGTGGCCACCGCGTGGAAGGCCGGTGACTGGGCCGCCGCCGCTTCCAACCGCAGCAGGGCCTCGCTCGCCCCCGGCTCGGTGTCGACCAGCACTCCCGGCACCAGGTCCGAGAAGATCCGCACGCCGTGCACTGAGCCGACGGTCAGGCCGCTCGCCCTGACCAGTTCGGACAGTTGGTCGGCGGTGAAGCGGCGCGGAACCGGGTCCCCCTCGCCCCAGCGGCCGTCCGGGCCGGTCAGTGCCTGGTGGGCCTCGCTGAAGTGCCCGGCGAGGGCTCGGGCGAGTACCGCGCCCCCCAGACCGGCTGCGAGCAGGCTGAGCTCCCCGGACGGACGGAGCGCCGCGGTCGCGTTCCGCAGGCTCTCGGCCGGGTCGTCGACGTACTCGAGCACACCGTGGTAGAGCACGATGTCGTACTCCGCGCGCTCCACCACGTCGAACAGTCCGGCGGTGTCCCCCTGCACGGCGTGCACCCGGTCCACGACACCCGCCTCCGCGGCCCTTCGCTCCAGCGCGAAGAGCGCGTTGGGGCTGGGGTCGACCACGGTGACCCGGTGGCCGAGCCGCGCCAGCGGCACCGCGAACTTCCCCGTCCCGCCCCCGGTGTCCAGCACGTCCAGCGCCTCCCGGCCCACCGCTTTCACCCGGCGTTCCAGAGCTTCCCGGAGCACCTCCCAGACCACGGCGGTACGGAGAGAGGCGCGGGGGCGCAGCGGATCGGACACGGCGAGTGGCTCCTGGGCGCGGGGCCGCCGCGGGCGGCGCGGGCGAACGATGGCTGATCGCCTCCACCCTATTGCCTCCGAGGCTCTTGCGTGCCCCGGCAGGACGCGCTGCGGTCGGGCCCGGCCCGGGAGAGCGTCGCCACGCGGCTCCGGGGCCGAGAAGCGGCGCGGTGCGGCGGGGTGGGCGGAGGTGCGCCCGGAGCAAGAATGTCGGCATGGACATCCGCAGCCCCCGCCGCCGGACCACCCAGGAGCGACTCTATGAGGCAGCCGTCACCCTCTTCGCCGAGAAGGGCTTCTCCGCCACCACGGTCGAGGAGATCGCGGAGCGCGCGGGGGTGGCCAAGGGCACGGTCTACTACAACTTCGGCAGCAAGACCGAGCTTTTCGAGGAACTGCTGCGGCACGGCGTCGGCCAGCTGACCACGGGGCTGCGGAAGGCCGCCGAGGAGACGACGGTCCGTGGCGGCAGCCGGGTCGAGGCGCTGGACGCGATGGTCCGCGCCGGTCTGGGGTTCATGGACCGCTACCCGTCGTTCACCCAGCTCTACGTCGCCGAGCTGTGGCGGACCAACCGGGCCTGGCAGTCCACCCTGCTCGTGGTGCGGGAGCAGGCGGTGGCGGTGGTTCGCGAGGTGCTGCGGGAGGCCGTGGAGAGCGGGGAACTGGGCGAGGAGGTGGACGAGGAGCTGACGGCCGCGGCGCTGGTGGGCATGGTGCTGGTGGCCGCGCTCGACTGGCAGGCGTTCCAGCCCGAGCGCTCTCTCGACGAGGTGCACTCGACGCTCTCCCGGCTGCTCCGGGGGCTGGTCCGGGAGGACCGGCCGTCCCCGGGCTCCTGACCGGCCCCCGCACCGCCTGTCTGCGGGAGGAGCCGGCCACGCTGCGGCCCGCCTCCGGCGTTCTCTCGACCGTGCTCCGCCTCATCTCGTTGCCGCGCGGCGGCCTCGAACCTCCTCCGTCCATCGCCAGAGCTCCTCGGCCACCGCCTCCGCGCCCGGTGCGGCCGCTCCTGGTGCGCCCGTCTCCGGCCGGGTCGTTAGGGTCTTGGTCCATGTCACAGATCGTGGTGATCGGCGCCGGCATGGGCGCCATGGCGGCGGCGGCCCGACTGGCGACGGCCGGCCACCGGGTGAAGGTGTTCGAGCGGTCCGAGACCCCCGGTGGCGCGGTCCGGCGCCTGGAGCGGGACGGCTTCGCTTTCGACACCGGCCCGGGCCTGCTGCACCTGCCGGCCGTCTACCGTGACCTCTTCCTCAAGACCGGCCGGGAACCCCTGGAGCAGTGCGTCGCGCTGAGCCAGGTCGACCCGGCCGCGCGGCACCTCTTCCCGGACGGCACCGACCTGCGGTTGCCCAACGCCTCCCGGGCCGGGGTGACCGCCGCACTGGACGCGGCCTTCGGGACCGGCAGCGGAGCCAGGTGGGGCGCGATGCTCAACCGCGCCCGGGAGGTCTGGGACGCCACCCGCCGACCGCTGCTGGAGGAGCCGCTGCGGAACGAACGGCTGGCGGCCCTGGGCCGGGACCCCTATCCGGCCGCCGGGGGCGGGCCGCTGCGCCGCCCCGCCCGTTCCCTCGCCGAGGTCGCCGGGCGGGAACTGCGTGATCCCCGGCTCGGCGCGCTGCTGGAGAGCTATGCGCTGGCCCACGGTCTGGACCCGAGGGAGACACCGGCCGGGGCGGTCGTACTGCCCTATCTCGAACAGACCTTCGGAAGTTGGTACGTCGCCGGCGGCTTGGGGGCGCTCGCCGACGCCCTCTGGCGGCGGTGCCGGGACCGGAAGGTGGAGTTCGTCTTCGGTGCCGAGGTCGTCCGGATCCTGGAGCGCGGAGGCCGAGCCGCGGGCGTGGAGTTGGCGGACGGCGGCCATGAGGAGGCGGACCTGGTGGTCTGCGGGGTCGATCCCCGACGGCTGCCGGGGTTGCTGGGCGCGTCCTCGCCCACCCAGTTGTGGGGAGAGGTCGGCGTCCGGCCTGCGGAGCGGCGGCCCGCCGGCCGGTTCACCGTGCTGCTCGCGCTGGGCGGCGCCCGGCCGGCGGGTGCGGTGCACCGGACCGTCGTCCATGCCGGGGACCGGGAGGCGGAGTTGGCCGCCGTCTTCGGGCCGGCCGGCAGCCGGTGGAGGATCGGCCGGAGCGGGCGGAGCGAGGCCCACGGCGCGCTCTGTGAGCGCCCGACGGTGACGGTGCTGCGTCCGGACGACCCCGCCGGGCGTCCGGACGCCGAGCATGAGGCGGTCACCCTGCAGGTCACGGTGGCGGCGCACGCCTCGGCCGGGGCGCCCGCCGACTCCACCGCCGTCGACTGGGCCGCCCCGGGGGTGGCCGAGGGTTTCGCGGACCGGGTGGTCGAAGTGGCCGAGGCGGCCGTTCCCGGACTGGCCGGCAGGCTGCTGTGGCGGGAGGTCGTCACCCCGGCCGACACCGCCGCGGTGACCGGGAGCGTCGGCGGGGCGGTTCCCGCGCCGGCGCTGGCCGGAGCGGGTGGGAGGCGACTGCTGCCGGCCAACGCCACCGGGCTCCCCGGTCTGTACTCGGTGGGCGGCTGGTCGCACCCGGGCGGCGGCCTGGCGCACGCCGGGATGTCGGGCGCGCTGGTGGCGGGGCTGATCGTGGAGGGGGCGGACTGGCGCGGCTCCTACTGAGAGGGCGACAGCCGCGGGCGCCACGGTCGGCAGCGCCGGTCAGTAGTAGTGGTGGCCTTCGGAGCCCTCGTATCCCTGCCGGTAGGGATAGGCGCTCTCCTGGGGCGCGGGTGCCGCGGGCTGCCGCGGGTCCTCACCCCCGCGCTGCGGCGGTATCCAGACTCCGCCCGGCGGGGTCTGGGGGTACTGCTGGGCGGCCGGGTCGGCGTAGGGGCCGTCGTAGTGGGCGGTGGTCGCCTCGTGTGGGTGCTGGCCGGTGTAGTACTGCTCGGCGTAGGGGGACGGCTCACCGTAGGAGGGTTCGGTGTGGGACGGCTGGCCCGTCCCGTACTGCTCGCCGTACTGCTGGTGGTAGCCGGCGTCGTACGGCGTCTGAGCCTCGTACGAGGCCTGACCGCTGTACAGGCCACCGTCCTGGGGGACTTCCCGGTAGCCGTCGGAGTATCCGCCGTAGTAGCCGTGGCCCTGTGGGTCGGCGTGGCCATAGGGCGCTCCGTAGGCCGGGTCCTGGCCGGCGTGGGCCGTCGCGGAGTCCGGTATGTAGCCGTCGTACCCGTGGCCTCCGTGGCCGTAGTCGGCCGGCTGGTACTCACCGAACACGGAGCGCTCAGCGGTGTGGTCGGCTCCGGAGTACGGGGAGTCGCTGTACACGCCGTACTGACCGGTGTCGTCGGGCATCGGCTCGGGCCGGTAGACCGGGGCTTCGTCCGGGCGGTGGTCGGACCGGCCACCGGACTCCTCGCCGTGGCCGTGGACCGGCCCGTACCCGTACCCGGTCCCGTGTTCGCCGAGGTGGTCGCCGGCGTACTCCGGCGAGGGACTTCCCTCCCGGCTGCCGGCTGACCGCTCCCCGCTCTCCGACCACTGCGGGGCCTGGCCTTCGGCGGCTGCGGGGCCCCAGCCTTCCTCGGCGTACGCCCACCCCTCCTCGGCCCGCGTGGTTCCCTCCTGTTGATCGGCCTCTTCCGAAGGCTCCGGAGCCCGACGCCGGCGGCTCGTGCCGGGGCTCCCTCCGATGGCCCAACCGGTGGAGAAGCCGCGCCGGAAGGAGAGCGTGACGCAGGTCTGCCCCACCGCGAAGGCGGCCGCGCCCACCCCGATCACCGGGACCGAGGGCAGCAGCACCCCGACGACCACCCCGAGGAATCCCACGAACGCGAGCAACCGCCAGCGCAGTCTCGCCTTGTACTGCAGCAGCACTTCGCCGAGCAGCCAGAGCGCGACGACCCCGAATGCGATGTAGAGGACCGTCCAGCCCATGTGCTGCCCCGCTTCCGACGCTTCTCAGGCCACTGTCAGGACTGCTCGTGCAGACCCAGGTTCTCGTAGATCTCCAGGGTTGCCGTGGAGTGGTTCAGGGTAATGAAGTGCAACCCGGGGACGCCCTCCGCCAGGAGTCGGGCGCAGAGCTTCGTGGCGTACTCGATGCCGATGGAGCGTACAGCCGCCGGATCATCCTGTACCGCCAGGATGCGGGATGCGAGTTCCGGCGGGAAAGTCGCGTTGCTGAGCTGGGCGAACCGCTCGATCTGCCGGACGTTGGTGACCGGCATGATCTCCGGGATGATCGGGGTGCCGCAGCCCTTCGCCGCGACCCGGTCGCGCAGTCGGAGGTAGTCCTCGGCGTTGAAGAACATCTGGGTGATCGCGAAGTCCGCGCCGGCTCGGCACTTCTCGACGAAGTACCTGATGTCCGTCTCCCAGTCGGTGGAGCGCGGGTGCATCTCAGGGAACGCGGCCACCCCGACGCAGAAGTCTCCCGACTCCTTGATCAGCCGCACCAGGTCGGCCGCGTAGCGCACCCCTTCGGGGTGCTGGACCCACCGGCCCATGGGGTCGCCGGGCGGGTCGCCCCGCAACGCGAGCATGTTGCGGATCCCGGCGTCGGCGTAGTGGCCGATCACGTTGCGCAGTTCGGCGACGGAGTGGTTGACGGCCGTGAGGTGGGCGACCGGGGTCAGTGTGGTGTCGGTGGCGATGCGTTCGGTGGCCCGCACCGTGCCGTCGCGGGAGGAACCACCTGCGCCGTAGGTCACGGAGACGAAGGTCGGCGCCACCGCCTCGATGCGCCTTACGGCGTTCCAGAGGGTCCGCTCACCCTTCTCCGTGCGAGGGGCGGCGAATTCGAATGAGAACGAACGTTCACCAGAGGCGAGGAGATCACGCACCGTGCGCGCGCGATCGGTCCGCGTGGAAGGGGTCCCAAGGGCCATGCCAGCCAAGTTAACCAGCGGCTCGACAGGTCCCCAACCCTTACCTGCGAAATGTGCCGTTGACCCCGGTTCCGCCACGCCCCGATAGGGCGTTTCGCCCTGTTCAGCCCTTACGTCCCCTTTCTGCGTGGGGCGTTGCGTCAAGGACACGCGTGGGCCGCTCACCGTGCTCACGTACGCGCCTCGCCAGCTCGGCGGCGGCCGCCCCCGGGTCGTCGGCCTCGGTGATCGCCCGGACCACGACCACGCGCCGAGCTCCGGCGCTCAGTACCTCTTCGAGGTTGCCGGTGCCGATGCCACCGATCGCGAACCAGGGCCGGTCGGTGCGGAGCGAGGCGGCGTAGCGGACCAGGGCCAGCCCCGGCGCGGCGCGTCCGGGCTTGGTAGGCGTGGGCCAGCAGGGACCGACGCAGAAGTAGTCGAGGTCCGGGTCCGAGGCCGCGGCGGCCGCCTCCGCTTCGGAGTGCGTGGACCGGCCGATGAGTATGGCCTCCTTGCCGCCGAGGATGGCACGGGCGGCGGGCACCGGCAGGTCGCCCTGGCCGAGGTGGAGCACGTCGGGACCGACGGCGTGGGCCACGTCGGCCCGGTCGTTGACGGCGAGCAGCTTGCCGTGGCGGCGGCAGGCCTCGGCCACGACCGCGAGGTGCTCGATCTCCTCGGCCGCCTCCAGGCCCTTGTCACGCAGTTGCACGATGTCCACCCCGGCCGGGAGGACCTCGTCGAGGAATGCCTCGAGATCACCCTGGCGCCTGCGGGCGTCGGTGCACAGGTAGAGCCGGGCCTCCGCGAGGCGGCGCCACCGGGCGGACGGAGCGGAGGCCTCCTGAGTCTCGCGCTCCTCCGAACCGGCGGAGGCGCTGTCAGCGGTGACATCGGTGGTGGCGTTCAGGGCAACCCCCTTGTTCGGTGGTGTGCGGGACCGCCGACCGGTGGGGTGCGGGGCCGGGAACGGGGCCGGCCCCGTTCCCGGCCCCGCGCCGACGGCTTGTCAGCGGTTCGGCGACGGCGGGCGGGTCAGACGGCGAGCGCCTGGGCCCGGCGCTTCACCTCGGTGCCCCGGTTCTCCCGCAGAGCCTGGGCAGGGGTGCCCGGAAGGCTCGGATCCGGCGTGAAGAGCCACTCCAGCATCTCCTCGTCGCTGAAGCCGTCGTCCCTCAGGAGGGTGAGCGTACCGGCGAGGCCCTTGACGAGCCGGTTCTCCCCGATGAAGGCGGCCGGCACTTGGAGCACCCGGTTCTCTCCCCGGCGCACGGCGATCAGCTGGCCCTCCTTGACCAGCTGTCGCACCCGGGTCACCTCGACGTCGAGCCGCTCCGCGACCTCGGGGAGGTTGAGCCAGTCGGAAACGAGTGCATCGGTCTTCGCGTCAATCTCGGTCACAGGGCAAGCCTGCCATCCCGCGCTGACAGTCGGGAGCGGGGCACCAGCACACGCCGGTGTTTCGCCCGGAGGCCGGCCGCGGCCGGAACACCCGCCCGTGCCACACCCCTCCGCGCTGTTCCGGCCCGGGCCTAGCCGCCCCGCCGCTCCGCGACCGCGGTCTTGAGCGGCACCGAGGTGTCGGCGGCCGGACCCCGGTCCAACACCGCTCCGCGCTCGATGAGTTTCCGCCCCTGCGCGAGGTCACGGGGCCGCCCCACCGCGAGCACCGCGACCAGCTTCTCCGCCCGCAGCCAGCAGACCGACCACGCCGTGTCCGTCGGATTCCCTCGCCAGAGCATCTCGTCCGCTCCGGTGTGGTGGCCGGCGTACTGCACGAACCGCCCGAACTGCTCCGACCAGAAGTACGGCACCGGGTCGTGGACCGCCGCTCCGGCCGGCCCGGAGACGATCTGGGCGGCTACCGTCCGCGGCCCCTGCAGGGCGTTGTCCCAGTGGTGGATGAGCAGCCGTTCGCCGTACCGGGCCGAGGGGAAGGAGGCACAGTCCCCCACCGCGTAGATCTCGGGCACCGAGGTCCGCAGCCGTTCGTCCGCGCGTACCGAGCCGTCCGGGCACAGGTCGACGCCGGAGCCGGCCAGCCAGTCGGTCACCGGCCGTGCGCCGATTCCCACCACGACCTCGTCCGCCGTCAGCCGTCGGCCGTCCGCCAGGAGCACGGTCCCGTCCGCCACCGCGCTGACCTGCGCCCCGGTGAGCAGCCGCGCGCCGCTCTCGGCGTACCAGTCCGCCATGTGCCGGGTGATCTCGGCGGGCAGGGCCCCGGCGAGCGGCTGGTCCGCCGCCTCCACGACCGTCACTTCACAGCCCGCCTCCCGGGCCGCCGTGGCGAACTCGGCCCCGATCCAGCCCGCTCCCACCACGACGATCCGCCGGCGCGCCGCCAGCACTGACCGCAGCCGTTCGGCGTCGTCGAGGGTGCGCAGCACGTGGATTCGGGGAGCGGCGTGGCTGCCGGAGAGCCTCCGGGGTTCGGCCCCGGTGGCGATGACCAGGTGGTCGTAGGCGATCGGTCCGGCCTCGGTGTCCAACCGCCGCTCGTCCGGGTGGAGTCGGTGCGCCCGCCGACCGAGCAGCAGCTCGACGTCGAGCGCGGTGAAGTCGATGTCGAAGGCCGAGCCCTCGGCCGCCCCCAGGAGCACGGCCTTGGAGAGCGGCGGCCGGTCGTACGGCGGATGAGGTTCGGCCCCGACCAGCGTGATGGCGCCGGGCCAGCCCTCCTCGCGCAGGGCGACCGCGGTGTGTGCCCCGGCCATCCCGGCTCCCACGATCACGACCTGGCGCTGTGTGTGCTCGACCTCGTCCACGCGTTCAGCCTAAGGCCCCGTCGGAGATCAGCACCGTCCGCCCGGTGTACGGGAAGCGGCGGCCTCCGGGCGGCGCGAAAAGGCCGGGGCGCGCCCTCTGCAGGATCGGGCCCGGTGGAGCGGCGGCCCGGCCCGGTCAGCCAAACCGGCGGGCACACCGCGCCTTGACGGTCGGCCGGCCGGGGCTAGGCTGGCTGGCGCAGAGCACTCGCGGGAGCCCGGCGTACCGGGCTGAGAGGGAGGCTGGAGGCCTCCGACCGTACGAACCTGATCCGGATCATGCCGGCGAAGGGAGGGGTTGGAGACCCATGCACGCACCCCCGGAGGGCGGTTCGGCGCCCGCGCGTCGACCGCTTCCGCAGCCCTCGTCCAGCCACGACGTCCTGGTCGTCGGTGGCGGTGTGATCGGGCTGGTCACCGCCTGGCGGGCGGCTCAGCGCGGTCTGCGCACCGCCGTCGCCGACCCCGCGCCCGGCGGGGGCGCGGCGCGGGTGGCGGCCGGCATGCTCGCCGCGGTGACCGAACTGCACTACGGCGAGGAGGCGCTGCTCGGTCTCAACCTCGCCGCGGCGCGCGGCTACGCGTCCTTCGTCGAGGAACTGGAGGAGGCGAGCGGCCAGAGCGTCGGCTTCCGCGCCTGCGGCACCCTGGCCGTGGCACTGGACGCGGACGATCGGGCACAGCTGCGGGATCTCCACGGCCTCCAGCGCGGTCTCGGTCTGGAATCCCAGTGGCTGACGGGCCGTGAGTGCCGTCGGCTGGAGCCCCTGCTGGCCCCGGGGGTGCGCGGCGGCCTGCGGGTGGACGGGGACCACCAGGTCGATCCCCGGCTGCTCGCCTCGGCCCTGCTGCGCGCCGCCGAGCGGGCCGGGGTGGTCTTCCACCGGCAGTGGGCCGAGAGCCTGTCGGTCCGCGCCGGTCGGGCCACCGGAGTCCGCCTCACTGACGGGACGGGGATCCACGCCGAGCAGACGGTCGTGGCCGGCGGGAGTCTCAGCGGCCGGCTCGCCGGCCTGCCGGCGGAGGTGCTGCCGCCGGTCCGCCCCGTCAAGGGGCAGGTGCTGCGCCTCCGGGTGCCGAAGGGCCTGGCGCCCTTCCTGTCCCGGACGGTGCGCGCGGTGGTCCGCGGCGGCCAGGTGTACCTGGTGCCGCGGGAGAGCGGTGAGCTGGTGATCGGCGCGACGAGTGAGGAGCTCGGCTGGGACACCACGGTCACCGCGGGCGGGGTCTACCAACTCCTGCGGGACGCACATGAACTGGTGCCCGGCGTCACCGAACTGCCGCTGACGGAGACCTCGGCCGGGCTCCGTCCCGGCTCCCCGGACAACGCCCCGCTGCTCGGCCCGACCGCCCTGCCCGGCCTGCTGCTGGCCACCGGCCACCACCGCAACGGGGTACTGCTCACCCCGGTCACCGGGGACGCGCTCGCCGAGGCCCTGACGACCGGCGAGTTGACCCCCGAGGCCCGCCCCTTCTCCCCCGATCGCTTCGCCGGCCCGGTGAACCGCGCCGCCAGCACCCCACGACAAAGGAGCACCCAGTGACCTCCTCCGCCGCCGGTCCACTGCCCGGTCCCTCCTCCGACGTCCAGGTCTCCCTCAACGGCGCCCCCCGGGAGATCCCGGCCGGCAGCACCCTCGACCACCTGGTCACCATGCTCACCACGGCACCCTCCGGAGTCGCGGTGGCGCTCAACGAGACGGTCGTCCCGCGCGGCCGGTGGTCCACCACCCCACTCCGACCGGGTGACCGGGTCGAGGTCGTCGCCGCGGTGCAGGGAGGCTGAGGTGCCCTCCCCGCCGACCGGAACACCCGGCCACCCACCGGCCCAGCTCTCCGCACCCGGCGCTTTCGGCGAAGGGGCCGATCCGCTCCACCTCGGCGGCGCCGTCCTCACCTCCCGGCTGATCATGGGGACGGGCGGCGCCCCGAGCCTCGACATCCTGGAGCGGTCCCTCGTCGCCTCCGGCACGGAACTGACGACGGTGGCGATGCGCCGTCTCGACCCGGCCGTCAGCGGCTCCGTCCTGTCCGTCCTGGACCGGCTGGGCATCCGGACCCTGCCGAACACCGCGGGCTGCTTCACCGCCGGGGAGGCGGTGCTCACCGCGCGGCTGGCCCGCGAGGCGCTCGGCACGGACTGGGTGAAGCTGGAGGTCGTGGCGGACGAGCGGACGCTGCTCCCGGACCCGGTCGAACTCCTGGAGGCCGCCGAGACGCTGGTCGACGACGGCTTCACCGTCCTGCCCTACACCAACGACGACCCGGTGCTCGCCCGCAGGCTGGAGGATGTCGGGTGCGCGGCGATCATGCCGCTCGGCTCCCCCATCGGCTCGGGGCTCGGCATCCGCAACCCGCACAACTTCCGGCTGATCGTCGAGCGGGCCCGGGTGCCGGTCATCCTGGACGCCGGAGCGGGCACCGCCTCGGACGCCGCGTTCGCGATGGAACTGGGCTGCTCGGCGGTGATGCTCGCCTCGGCCGTCACCCGGGCGCGGCACCCCGTGGCGATGGCGGAGGCCATGCGGTACGCGGTCGAGGCGGGACGTCTGGCCCACGAGGCCGGGCGCATCCCCCGCCGCCACTTCGCCGAGGCGTCCTCCCCCTCGGAGGGCGTGGCGTTCCTTGACCCGGAGCGCCCCGCCTTCGGGTGACCGTCTGTCCGCGGGCGTCATCGCTGGTCAGGAAGTGGCGGGGCGGTTCCGCGCAGGTCACCATTTCGCTGCATCCCGCTCTCCGGAGCAGTGAGAAAGCCCGGTGTGTCCGCGTTGCCTCGTAGACTCATCGCGTGGATACGACCCTCCAGGACCCGCTCGTCGGTCAGGTGCTCGACAGCCGTTACCGGGTCGACGCGCGCGTTGCCGTCGGCGGCATGGCCACGGTCTACCGGGCCATGGACACCCGGCTGGACCGGGTGCTCGCCCTCAAGGTGATGCATCCGGCGCTCGCGGCGGACGAGGCCTTCGTGGACCGGTTCATCCGGGAGGCCAAGGCGGTGGCCCGGCTCGACCACCCGAACGTCGTCGGTGTCTACGACCAGGGAACCGACGGGACGTACGTCTACCTCGCCATGGAGTACGTCGCCGGCTGCACCCTGCGCGACGTGCTGCGCGAGCGGGGCGCCCTCCGGCCGCGGATCGCGATGGACGTCCTGGAACCGATCCTCGCCGCGCTCGGCGCCGCCCACCGAGCCGAACTCGTGCACCGCGACATGAAGCCGGAGAACGTGCTGATCGGTGACGACGGCAGAGTGAAGGTCGCCGACTTCGGCCTCGCCCGGCCGGTGGACACCAACACCTCCGCCTCCAGCGGAGCGCTGCTGGGCACCGTCTCCTACCTGGCGCCGGAGCAGATCGAGCACGGGACCGCCGACACCCGCGTCGACGTCTACGCCTGCGGCATCCTGCTCTACGAGATGCTGACCGGCGGCAAGCCGCACACCGGGGGCACTCCGGCCCAGGTGCTCTACCAGCACCTCCACGAGGACGTGCCGCCGCCCTCGGAGACGGTGGCCGGGCTCGCCCCCGAGCTGGACGCCCTGGTGGCCGCGGCCACCGCCCGTTCCCCCGAGGCCCGCCCGGCGGACGCCGTCGCGCTGCTCGCCAGGGCCAAGGAGGCCCGGAAGGCGCTCACCGACGAGCAACTGGACACCGTGCCGCCGCAGGCCCTCGCCCGGGAACCCTCCGGCTCGGAGGACCTGACCAGCGTGATCCCGCGGCACGGCGCCGGGCGCGCCCTCCCCGCTCCGGCCGGAGCGGACCCGCTGAACCTGACGACCAGGCTGGAGCCGTCCGAGGCGGTGTCGGGGACCGGTCCCCTGGAGCCGGGCGGCGGCCCGGGGCGCCGGGGCGGGCGCTGGTGGCTCCCGAGCCGCGGGGTGCTGGCGCTGCTGGCGGCGGTGCTCATGGTGGTGGGCCTCGGCGCAGGCGTCTGGTACATCAACTCCGGTCAGTTCACCAGGGTGCCCGGAGTGCTCGACATGCCCCGGCAGCGGGCCGAGCGGGTCCTGTCCGACAAGGGGCTGTCGGTGTCGTTGAAGGAGGCGTTCAGCGACACCGTGGAGCAGGGCCGGGTGATCAGCTCGGCCCCCGAGCCGGGCTCCCGGGTGCGGGGGAACGGCACCGTCACCCTCACCGTCTCCCGGGGCCCCGAGCTCGTGAAGGTCCCGGACGTCCAGGAACTGCCGCTCGGGGAGGCGAAACGGAAGCTGCGGAAGGCCGGCCTGGCCCCGGGCATCGTCAATAAGGAGTTCGACGAGGAGGTACCGCCGGGCTCGGTGATCCGCACCACGCCCGAGGCCGGTACCGAGCGCCGGTCGGAGTCGGCCATCGCGATCATCGTGAGCCGAGGCGCCCCGATCGAGACCCCGGACGTCGTGGGCGACTCGGTCGACGAGGCCCGGGAGGCGCTTGAGGAGGTGGGCCTCAAGGTCAAGATCGCCACCTCCGGCGCGTTCTCCAAGGAGGACAAGGGCTCGGTCGCCGAGCAGTCACCGGGCCGCGGAGAGGAGCTCGCCAAGGGCGACACGGTCACCCTGACCCTCTCCAAGGGCCAGGAGATGATCAAGGTCCCGAACGTCGAGGGCATGCACCAGGACGAGGCCAGGAAGAAGCTGGAGAAGGCCGGGTTCAAGGTGCGGGTCAGCCGCTTCTTCCTCGGCGACACCGTCTTCAGCCAGTCGGTGGGGGGCGGCGAGAAGGCCCCCAAGGGCAGCCAGATCACCATTCGGATCCGGTGAACCGACGGGAGCCTCCGCTCCCCGCCCCGCTGCGGACCGGCACCAGTGACGGCGATCCGGGCCCGGCCCCGCCCCGCCACCGACCTGGCACCCTGGAGGGGTGAACACTGACGATCGCTCCCTCCGCAACCCCGTCGGCGGCCATGTGCCGGTGGCGGGCGGGCTCGCCACCAAGGGTCTGTCCTACGCCCACGAGATCGGCGCCGAGGCCGTGCAGGTCTTCGTCGCCAACCCGCGGGGCTGGGCCACTCCTCCCGGCGCACCGCAGCAGGACGAGGCCTTCCGCGAGGGCTGCCGGCAGCGGTCGATCCCGGCCTACGTCCACGCCCCGTACCTGATCAACTTCGGCTCCCACACCGAGGCGACGGTCGACCGGTCGGTGGAGTCACTGCGACACTCGCTGCGTCGGGGCCGGGCCATCGGAGCGCTCGGCGTGGTGGTGCACACCGGCGCGGCCACCGGGGGCCGTCCGCGCTCGGAGGCGCTGGCCCAGGTCAGGGAGCGGATGCTGCCGCTGCTCGATGAGCTGACCCATGACGACGACCCGTGGCTGCTCCTGGAGCCGACGGCCGGCCAGGGCGCCTCGCTCTGCGCGCTGGCCGAGGGTCTCGGCCCCTACCTGGAGGCGCTGGACCACCACCCCCGGCTCGGCCTCTGCCTGGACACCTGCCACGCCTTCGCTGCCGGCCACGACATGGCGGCGCCCGGCGGGATGAAGGCGCTGCTCGACGAGGTGGTGGAGACGATCGGTACCGGCCGGTTGAAACTGGTCCACGCCAACGACTCCAAGGACGTGGCCGGCGCATTCAAGGACCGGCACGAGAACATCGGCGCCGGCCACATCGGGGCGGACCCGTTCCGCGAGTTGCTCCGCCACCCGGCCACCGAAGGGGTGCCGCTGGTCATCGAGACCCCGGGCGGCAAGGAGGCACACGCGGTGGACGTGGCCCGGCTCAAGGAGTTGCGCGAGGACTGAGGTCCGGAGGGCGGGACGGCCCGGTGTGCCGGCCCCCGGCGCGCTAGAGTTCCGGGCCGTCTCCGGGCTCCTCCTGGTAGGAGTAGCGCTGCTCCCGCCAGGGGTCCCCGATGTTGTGGTAGCCCCGCTCCTCCCAGAACCCGCGCCGGTCAGCGGTCATGTACTCCACGCCCCGCACCCACTTGGGCCCCTTCCAGGCGTACCGGTGCGGTACCACCAGTCGGGCGGGGAAACCGTGCTCGGCGGTGAGTGGTTCACCGTCCTTGTGGGTGGCGAAGATGGTGTGCTCGGCCTCGAAGTCGCAGAGCCGCAGGTTGGCGCTGTAACCGTACTCGGCCCAGACCATCACGTGGGTGACCTCCGGTGCCGGTGGCACGAGCTCCAGGAAGGTCCGGGCGACGACCCCGCCCCACTCCGCTCCGAGCATGCTGAACTTCGTGACGCAGTGCAGGTCGCCGACGACCGTGGAGTAGGGCAGGGCGCTGAACTCCTCGTGGTTCCAGCTGCGTTTGTCCCCGCCGAGCGTCGCACCGAAGATCCCGAAGTCCCAGCGGTCCGGCTTGAACCTGGGCACCGGGCCGTAGTGGGTGACGGGCCAGCCACGCTGCAGACGCTGCCCCGGCGGAAGCCCGGGCTGCTCCCCCTCCTGGCTTTCCGGCTGGCCCATGGCTCCATGGTGACAGACCGGGGTCGAGCCTCGGGAGGAGGGCTACGGCAACCGGCGCAACTCGCACTAGATCCGTACTTACTGGATCAGGCCTCCGAGCGGTGCGAGGATGCGGCGAACCTGCCGTTCCGCCCGGAAGGAGTCATTTGCGATGCAGGGCGATACCGAGGTCATCGAGTTCCTCAACGAACAGCTGACCGCCGAGCTCACCGCGATCAACCAGTACTTCCTGCACTCCAAGATGCAGGACAACTTCGGCTGGCCGAAGCTCGCCAAGTACACCCGGGCCGAGTCGTTCGACGAGATGCGGCACGCGGAGGTGCTCACCGACCGCATCCTGTTTCTGGAGGGCCTGCCGAACTACCAGCGCCTCTTCCACGTCCGGGTGGGGCAGACGCTCACCGAGATGTTCCGGGCAGACCTGCAGATCGAGCTGGAGGCCGTGGACCGGCTGCGCCGCGGGGTGGAGGTGATGCGCGCCAAGAGCGACATCACCTCGGCCAAGATCTTCGAGAGCATTCTCGCCGACGAGGAGCACCACATCGACTACCTGGAGACCCAGCTGGACCTGATCCAGAAGCTCGGCGAGGAGCTCTACATCACCCAGCTGGTGAAGCAGCCGGACAGCTGACCGGAGCCCGGAGAAGAACGGCGGTTCAGAAGACCGACGGGGCGGCAGGTACCGGTGCCCCGTCGACGGACTCCGCTGGAGTCACCGTCCCGGCGTCCAGTGCGACCGGGGCGCTCCGCTCCCCCAGCCCTCGGGCCGGGCCGTAGGCGCCACGGCCCAGCAGCGCCTGGATGCGTCGGACGCAGCCCCCGCAGTCCGTACCGGCCCTACACAGGGAGGCGATCCGGCGGGGGGAGCATGCGCCGGAGTCCGCGTGCTGGCGCACCTGTTCCTCGGTGATGCCGAAGCAGGAGCAGACGTACACGCGATCACCTCCATAACCACAGATGAATAAGGCAAGCCTTAGGAAAGTAAACCTAACCTTACTCATCTCGCCATACCTGGACAATGCCGAGGGGCGCGGATCGATGTGATCCGCGCCCCATTGAGCGGTGCTCCGGCTTACTGGTCCCGGTACATCTCCGCCACCAGGAAGGCCAGGTCGAGCGACTGGCTGCGGTTCAGCCGCGGGTCGCACGCCGTCTCGTAGCGCTGGTGCAGATCGTCGACGAAGATCTCGTCGCCCCCACCCACGCACTCGGTGACGTCCTCCCCCGTCAACTCGACGTGGATGCCGCCCGGGTGGGTGCCGAGGCTCTTGTGGACCTCGAAGAAGCCCTTCACCTCGTCGAGCACATCGTCGAAACGGCGGGTCTTGTGACCGGAGGCCGCCTCGAAGGTGTTGCCGTGCATCGGGTCGCACACCCAGACCACCTCGGCACCGGAGGCGGTGACCTTCTCCACCAGGGTCGGCAGCCGGTCGCGGATCTTGTCCGCGCCCATCCGGGTGATGAAGGTCAGCCGGCCGGGCTCACGGTCCGGGTCGAGCCGCTCGATGAGGGAGAGCGCGTCCTCCGGGGTCGTCGACGGGCCCAGCTTCACCCCGATCGGGTTGCGGATACGGGAGGCGAACTCGATGTGCGCCCCGTCCAGCTGCCTGGTCCGCTCACCGATCCAGAGCATGTGACCGGAGACGTCGTAGAGCTGGCCGGTACGCGAGTCGGTCCGGGTGAGGGCGGACTCGTAGTCGAGGATCAGCGCCTCGTGGGAGGCGAAGAACTCCACGGTCCGGAACTCCTCCGGGTCCACCCCGCAGGCGTTCATGAAGTTCAGCGCCCGGTCGATCTCCCGCGCCAGCGCCTCGTAGCGCTGGCCGGAGGGCGAGGACCGGACGAAGTCCTGGTTCCAGGCGTGCACCTGCCGCAGGTCCGCGTAGCCACCGGTGGTGAAGGCCCGCACGAGGTTCAGCGTCGCGGCGGAGGCGTGGTACATCCGCTTGAGCCGGTCCGGGTCCGGAACCCGCGCCGCCTCGGTGAACTCGAAGCCGTTGACGGAGTCCCCGCGGTACGTGGGGAGCGTCACACCACCGCGGGTCTCGGTCGGCTTGGAGCGGGGCTTGCTGTACTGCCCGGCGATCCGGCCCACCTTGACCACCGGCACCGAGCCGGCATAGGTCAGCACCGCGCCCATCTGGAGCAGCGTCTTCAGCTTGTTGCGGATCTGGTCGGCGCCCACGGCGTCGAACGCCTCGGCGCAGTCGCCGCCCTGCAACAGGAACGCCTCGCCCATGGCAACGGCCCCCAGCCGGGCACGCAGCTGGTCGCACTCGCCGGCGAAGACGAGCGGAGGATACGACTCGAGGTCCGCCACTACATTGCGCAGCGCCTCGGAGTCGGGCCACTCGGGCTGCTGCGCCGCGGGAAGGTCTCGCCAGGTGTTGCCACCGGCAGTGGTTTCTGCGTTCACGGTCACATCGCCAACCTTACGGGGTCTTGTCCGCCACCCCACCCGATGCCCGTAGTCTGAGACAGCCGATGGCGGTCCCGGCCCCGCCGCGCCGCCGGCCTCCGGGGTGGTTTTCCTCCCTGGACCGGACAACGCCCCGCCGCGCCGCCGGGATCCCGCTCGGCGGGCGCCGCCCGTCAGCGACGCCCGCCGTGCGGGTCACCGGTCAGCCGAAGAAGACCCCCGCTTCCTCGTAGAGCGCCGGATCGACGGTCTTGAGCTTGGCCGTGGCCTCCACGATCGGCACTCGGACGATCTCCGTGCCGCGCAGGGCCACCATCTTGCCGAAGTCCCCCTCCCGCACCGCGTCGATCGCGTGCAGCCCGAAGCGGGTGGCGAGCCAGCGGTCGAAGGCGCTCGGGGTGCCGCCGCGCTGCACATGGCCGAGGACCGTGGTGCGGGCCTCCTTGCCGGTGCGCTCCTCGATCTGCTTGGCGAGCCACTCGCCCACCCCGGACAGCCGGACGTGGCCGAAGTCGTCCTGGGAGGCGTCCTTGAGCACCATGTCCCCGCCCTTGGGCATGGCGCCCTCCGCCACCACCACTATCGGGGCGTACCGGATCCGGAACCGCGACTCGACCCAGGAGCACACCTGGTCGAGGTCGAATCGCTGTTCCGGGATGAGGATGGCGTTGGCGCCACCGGCGAGCCCGGAGTGGAGGGCGATCCAGCCGGCGTGGCGACCCATCACCTCGACCACCAGGACACGCATGTGCGACTCCGCCGTCGTGTGGAGGCGGTCGATGGCCTCGGTGGCGATGTTGACCGCGGTGTCGAAACCGAAGGTGTAGTCGGTGGCCGAGAGGTCGTTGTCGATGGTCTTGGGGACGCCGACACAGGCGATGCCGTACTCGCCGGACAGCCGGGCGGCGACCCCGAGGGTGTCCTCGCCGCCGATCGCGACCAGGGCGTCCACCTCGGTCTTGGTCAGCGTCTCCCTGATCCGCCGGACACCGTGCTCGACCTTGAACGGATTGGTCCGGGAGGATCCCAGGACGGTGCCGCCGCGAGGCAGGATGCCACGCACCGCGGGGACGTCCAGCCGTACGGTGTCCCCTTCCAGCAGCCCTCGCCAGCCGTCGCGGAATCCGACGAAGTCGTAGCCGTACTCCTGGGTGCCCTTGCGGACCGCCCCCCGGATGACGGCGTTGAGCCCGGGACAGTCGCCGCCCCCGGTCAGAACTCCCACCCGCATGGTGTTCCCTTCCCCTTCTGCGTCTCTTCTCGCGCGTCCTCCCGTACTGACCAGACCCTCCTGCGGCCCGGCCGGCCTCACGCTAACGGTGATCCACGTCACAGGGGATGGAGGAAAAGGGGGCAATTCGCCGATTGTGCAGTACAGGGCGGAAGATGGATCACCCGGACGAACGACGCGGCCTCAGGTCCGCACAACTCGAACGAATGAAGATCGACGACGCAGGGGTCCGGCTCACCGGCCGGTGCGGTGGTGAGCGGCTGACGAGCGGGCGGGACGGGCAGCTATCCGGCCGTGCCTTCCGCCTCCTCGGAGCCGGTACGCCCCCCGGCGGGGTCGCGCGGGCCGTCGCCGTCCGGTCCTGGGCGGTTCGACTTCGCCGCCGCGGCCCGCTCCTTGGCGGCCTCGGCCAGCCGGCGCTTGGCCTCGGTGGCATAGATGTCGACGTACTCCTGCCCGGACAGCTTCATGATCTCGTACATGACCTCGTCGGTCAGCGACCGGAGGACGTAGCGGTCGCCCTCCATGCCCTGGTAGCGGCTGAAGTCGAGCGGCTTGCCGATCCGGATACCCGGGCGGATCATCTTCGGCACCACCGTGCCCGGCGGCTGCACCTTCTCGGTGTCGATCATCGCGACCGGGAGCACCGGGGCGCCGGTGGCGAGCGTGACCCTCGCGAGGCCTCCAGGCTTCCCCCGGTACAGCCTGCCGTCCGGCGAGCGCGTCCCCTCAGGGTAGATCCCGAACAGCTCACCGCGCCGGAGCACCTCGATGCCGCCCTGGATGGCCGCCTCTCCCGCCCCGCGCTTCCCGGATCGGTCCACCGGCAGTTGGCCGACGCCCTTGAAGAAGGCGGCGGTCAGCTTGCCCTTCAGCCCCGGTGAGGTGAAGTACTCCGACTTGGCGATGAAGGTGACCTTCCGGTGGAGCACCGCGGGTAGGAAGAAGGAGTCCGAGAAGGACAGGTGGTTGCTCGCCAGGATCGCTGGCCCCTCGGCCGGCACGTGTTCCAGTCCTTCCACCCAAGGACGGAAGGCGAGCTTCAGCGTCCCTCCGATGGACAGCTTCATCGCACCGTAAATCAACCGAGGACCTCCTGTGTGTGGGAACAGACCTTAACGCCCCGGCGATCGTCCGTTCCCCCTCGGGAGGTGGTCACCGGCACGGCCTTCCGGCCTACCGGGTGTCGGCCCGCTCGCGTACGGTGAAGACGCGCCCCCAGACACACGACGAACAGGAGTCCGCCGGTGCAGCTCCTCCCCGGGGCCGAGCCGTTCCGCCACCAGGGCGGAGAGGTCGGCGTCCTTCTCTGCCACGGTTTCACGGGGACCCCGCAGTCGCTCCGCCCCTGGGCCGAATTCCTGGCCGAGCGGGGCATGACGGTGTCGCTACCGCTGCTCCCCGGACACGGCACCCGGTGGCAGGACCTCCAGTACACCGGTTGGCAGGACTGGTACGCCCAGGTCGACCGGGAGCTCCGGCTCCTTGCCGAGCAGTGCGAGCGGGTCTTCGTCTTCGGCCTCTCGATGGGCGGAGCGCTCGCCCTCCGGTTGGCCGCACACCACGGGCACACGGTGAGCGGCCTGGTCCTGGTCAACCCGGCCATCAAAGTGCACGGGCTCACGGCGTACGCCCTGCCGGCCGCGCACCACCTGGTCCGCACCACCAAGGGGCTGGTGAGCGACATCGCGAAACCGGGTGTCGAGGAGACCGGGTACGACCGGGTCCCACTGCGGGCCGCCCACTCGCTGCGGCGCTTCTTCCAACTGGTCGACGGCGAGCTTCCGCAGGTCACCCAACCACTGCTGCTGGCGCACAGTCTGCAGGACCACGTGGTGCCACCCGCGGACTCGGCCCGGGTCCTGAGCCGGGTCTCCTCGCGGGACATCACCGAGGAACTGCTGGAGCACAGCTTCCACGTCGCCACCCTCGACCACGACGCGGAGCGGATCTTCCGGGGCTCCTACGAATTCGTCGGCCGCCTCACCCCCAGTGGCAGCGGGAAGAGGACGGCGAGCGGTGGCTGAGCGGAACGACATCGGCGCCGGCAGCGGGGACGGCGAGAACCGGGAGCCGTTCGACGAGGAAGCCGCCTGGGCGGCGATCGTGGCCGGCTACGACAAGGTGCCCGAGAGCCCCGGTGAGGACGGCAGGGGAGTCGACCTGCCAGCCGGCGGGCCGGTCCCGGACGCCGGGGCCGACCACGGAACGGACCCTTCGGAGGGAGCCCCCGAGGCCGCCGTCGCCGACGATGAGCGGCAGCCGCGCCCGGATGTTCCACCCCCGTCGGACCGACCGCTCGGTTCCAGCGTGGTCATCTTCTCCGCGGGGCTCGGACCACGGGACTGGACCCCGCGTGAGCTGACACCGAAGGAGGCGGAGGCCGAAGACCGCTTCGTGCCCCCGGAGCCGCCGCCACTGCCGAAGGGTGACCCCACCTCCCGGATGGCCTGGGTCGCGGTGCTGGGCGGGCCGCTGCTGCTCCTCCTGATGGTGTTGATGCAGTGGGAGATGCGCAGTTGGGTCACCTTCCTCGGGGTGGGCGGCTTCCTCGGTGGCTTCGCCACCCTGGTGGCCCGGATGAGGGACGGGGATGAGGACGACGAGGACGACCCGGGCCGGGGCGCGGTGGTCTGAGCTCCGGCCGAGCGTCCGGCCCCCTCGGAGCTGTGTCCCTCGGGCTCCTGACCGCTCGGAACCCTGATCACTCACAACCCTGATCAGCCAGGATCCACCACGGCAGCGGTCACCGCGCCGAAGGCGCTCGCCGTCGGGGTCAGGGGTGCCTCAGGCCGCGGGGATCCTCAGGGCCGCCAGGACGGGAAGGTGGTCGCTGGCCGCCCGCAGGTCCGCGTCGCTGACCGCCGGCAGTCCGACCGGTACCCCGCAGCCGAGCACCTCCACGCCGTCGGTGGTGAGAACCGCGTCGATGCGCTGGTGCGGCCGGTCAGCGGGCGAGGTGTGCTCCAGGCCCCAGGGCCGCACGGCGTGGGCGTCCCGCAACCGGCCCGACAGTCGGCGGAAACTGCGCCCGCCGGGAGGCTCGTTCAGGTCTCCGGCCACCACCGTGTGCGGCGCTCCGAGGGCTTGGGCCTGGTCGAGAAGCGCCCCCGACTGCCGGTACCGCTCGTCCGAGGCGAGGCTGAGGTGGCAGCTGAGCACCCCGAGTCGGGCTCCCCCGATCCGCAGCACGGCCATGGCGAGGCCACGCCGGTGCAGCCCAGGGGTGAGCGGCAGCAGGACGTCCTCCGACCGCTCCACCAGGGCCCGGAGCGAGGAGAGGATCATCGGGCCGGCGGCCGGGGCCCCACCGGTGACGTACACCAGGTCGGTCTCCCGGGCGAGCCAGGCGGCGGCCTTGCGCCAGCGGAAGAACCTCGGTGCCTCCTGGAGGAGCAGCAGATCGGGGGCGCAGGCCCGGATCACCCGGACCAGGGCGGCCCGGTCGTCGCGCAGCGATCTGATGTTGTAGCCGAGCACCCGGACCACCACCGAGCCGTCCGGTTCGGTGCGGGATGCGGGGAGGTCCGTGAGCAGGCCCACTTCGGAAACCGTCCTCAGCCGTGCCGGGCCAGGTCGGCGGCGCCCACCATGCCAGCCTTGCCGCCGAGTCGGGCGGCGAGGACCTGGGCGCGGGGCCGGTACTCACCACCGACCAGCCAGCGCCGGAAGGACTTGCGGATCGGTTCGAGCACCAGGTCGCCCTCGTCGGACACGCCGCCGCCGATGATGAAGGCCGACGGGTCGAAAAGGGAGGCGAGATCGGCGAGTCCGGCGCCGGCCCAGCGGGCCAGTTCGCGGAAGGAGTCGATGGCGACCGGATCTCCCTGCCGGGCGGCCTCGCTGACGTGCTGGCCCTCGATGCCGAGCGGGTCGCCCTGCCCGAGGCTCAGCAGGATCTCGGCGTTCTCCGGCGTCGCAGCGGCCCGTTGCCGGGCGTAGCGGACCAGCGCCCGCCCGGAGGCGTACTGCTCCCAGCAGCCCTGACTGCCGCAGCCGCACAGCAGGCCGTCCGGCACGACCCGGATGTGGCCGAACTCGCCGGCCACCCCGAAGCGTCCCCGGCGCAGCTTGTTGCCGATGACGATGCCGCCGCCGAGGCCGGTCCCGAGCGTGATGCAGATGACGTCCTCGTGGCCCTTGCCGGCTCCGAAGCGGTACTCGCCCCAGGCGGCGGCGTTGGCGTCGTTCTCGACGACGACCGGCGTCCCCACCCGCTGTTCGACCTTGTCCTTCAGCGGCTCGTTCCGCCAGTTGACGTTGGGGGCGAAGAGCACGGTGGCGCGCTTGTCGTCGACATAGCCGGCGGCTCCGATACCGACCGCCTCGACCCGGTGGTCGCCGCTGACGGCGCGCACCGCGTCCGCGATGGCGTCGACGACGCCCTCGGGGGTCGTTGGAGTGGCCACCTTGCAGGTCTCGAGGATCGAGCCCTCCTCGTCGACCACGCCGGCTGCGATCTTCGTACCGCCGATGTCGACACCGATGGTGAGTCCCATGTGCCCCTCAGTTGTTCAGTCGATCCGCGCTGGTGCTGCGCCCGGCCCAACGTTACCGGAGGGGGCTTCAGTCGAGGTCGACGCGCCTGCCGCCGGAGGTCCCCTCGGGCCCGCCGCGGTCCTGTTCGTCGCCGGCCCCGTTCCGCGCCGAACCGGGGCCCGGCGGCTGCTCCTGCCCCGCCACGGCCGCCCGGAATGCCGCGAGCAGTTCGGAGCCGGCGTTGGTCAGGTGCTCGAAGACCTCGGGGTTCCGCCGGACGACCGGCTCGACGGCGGACCGGGCCCGGTCGACCAGTTGCCGCGCGGTGGCCTGGGCCGCCGGTCCGGCCACCGGAAGCCCCAGAGAGGAGAGCTTGTCGAGCCCGTCGGCGATGGCGTCGGCGAGCTTCTTCAGTTCGTCGGCGGCGCCGCCGGACTGCCGGCCGTAACGGGCGCGGCGTCGGGCCTGCTCGGCGGCGAGGTCCTCGGCGCAGGCCTCGGCCCACGGATCGGCGTCGGCGGCCGGACGCTTCGGGGTGTCTTTCATGACGGCCTCCTGCGGCGGGCGTCGGAAGTCGCCCCGACGTTACCGAATCTCCGCCCGGCCCTCATGCGCTGCCCTCCGGGGGCAGCATGCCGCCCGGGAGCGGATGGCCCGGCCGGCGGGCGCGGTCGGGGGCGAAGCGCACGCTCAGCCGCCCGTCGGCCATCCGCGCGCCGGCGACCGTACAGCTGCGGAGCGGCAGGGGCAGGGGCAGGATCCGCCGGAACCGGCCCACCGAGAGGCTCACTTCCCCGCCCCGTCGAACGAGTTGTATCTCCCCGCGTTCGACGTCGGGCAGCGGCAGGTGCCAGAGGAGAAAGCCGTCGCTGTCCAGCAGGTCCTCCACCGTCCACGGGTCGTCAGCGCGCCCGCCGGGCCGCGGTGAGGGGGTGAACGGCCCCTGCTCCTCCGCCGGTTCCGGCTGCCCGGCGGCGGCGAGGAGTTCGACGAGATCCGCGAGGCCGCGCGGGTCACGGCCCAGGTGGGGCACCGGGTGGACGGGATGGCCGGCTGCTCGTCCGCTCCGCCGGAGCCCGTCGAGTCCGCGCCGCTGCTGGTCGGCGAGCGACTCGGCCCAGGGGTCCGGAGAGGAGGCCGGCAGCATCCGGTTGGCGGTGAGGCAGTCGACGCGGTGCCCGTACAGGGCAATGCCGCCGCCGGCGTCATGCAGCGCTTCGACAGCGGCGGGTCCCGGCTCGACGACGAGTCGCAAGGTGGTCGTGCGGGCCTCGACCACCGCCTGGGCGAGGGAGAGTTCCTCCTCCCAGCGGGCGGCAGCCGCGTGGAGCCAGCCGTCGGGCATCGGTACGCCGGCGAGCTGTGCGAGCAGCGGGCGGAGCGAACCGCCGGTCTGCCGCCGGGCCGGCAGCAGCCGGCGTAGGTAGCGGCGCAGTTGTTCGGGGAGTGCGAGGAGTTCCAGCGTCTCCGGAAGGGGCGGCATGTCAATGACGACCAGGTCCCAGGCCAGCGGCCCGCCGCGCTGGGGTGACGCTGCCGCCGCCCCGTCGTGCAGCGCCCGCAGGGCGCGCAGCAGCGCCAGCGCCCTGCCGCCGGGGAGGGCGGTGAGCTCCTCCCGGTCGAGCGGTGTCGTGCCGAGCAGTCGCAGGGCGGCCGAGCCCTGCCGCTGGAGGGCGAGGAACTCCTCCCGGTGTCCTTCCGCCGTCTCCAACCGGGCCGCCCACAGGCCGGGGGCGGCCTCGACGGGGGCCGGCCAGGCCGGGTGGCCCACCTCGGCCCCACCGGTCGCCTCGTCCGTGGACCGCTCGGTTTCCGTGGAGGCGGCCGGCTCTCCTTCCGGAGCGCCGGGCAACTGTCCTTCCGGGGTGACGGGCAGCCTGACGGCGAGCGCGGCCTGGGTGCCGAGGGCGTCGGTGGTGAGGAGCAGCGTGCGCCGCCCGCCGCGGGCAGCGGCCAGGGCGGTCGCCGCCGCCACCGTGGAGCGGCCCGCGCCTCCCGCTCCGGTGACCAGCACCGTGCGCGGGAGGGCGGTGGGCTCAGGAAGCGACGTCACCGCGGCTCTCGACCCGCTTCTTCAGGCCGGCGAGCGCACGGTCGATGATGACCTTCTCCGCCTTGCGTTTGATCATGCCGAGCATCGGGATCTTGACGTCCACGGTCAGTTGGTAGGTGACCTCGGTCCGGGCGCCGCCGTCCACCGGGTCGAGGCTGTAGGAGCCGTCGAGGGAACGCAGCATCTGCGACTTGACGAGCGACCAGCTCACCTTCCGGTCACCGGCCCAGGTGTAGGCCAGGGTGTGGTCGTCCTTGATCGCACCCGCGTCCAGTACCAGCCGGACCTGTTCGGCCCGGCCCTGCGCGTCCTCGGCGAGGACCTCGGCCTCCTTGACCTCTCCGGTCCACTCGGGGTAGCGGTCGAAGTCCGCGATCACCGACATGACCTCGGCCGGTGCCGCCTCGATCGTGATACTCGAGTTTGTGTGTTCCGCCATCGCGGTGGCTCCTCCACTACGGTCCCGTGCCGGCGTGTGCGCCTGCCGGTGAAGGCTACCGCGCGGATCGGGCGCCGCCGCCCGCCCCCTCCTCCCGACGGTGCGCACCGCCCGCGCCAGCGGCGGGACGCCCCGCGACCGGTCTTCGACCGGAGGGGTGGACCGGTGGTAATCCGGGAGTTCCCCTACCCCAAGCCTTTACCGACCGGTAACGTCCAGCCAGTCCTGAGCCTGTCTCGGGTCACGGCGCGGGCGCGCACGGCGCCGGGTCCGCGGTGGCGTCGGCCCCCGCCGTCACCGCCCGAGCCGCGGGTCCGCCGCACGCCCGGCTCGCCGTCTCCGCCCCCTCGGGGGCGGGGCGGACCACGCGGAGTCGGGAGCGCCGCACCCGGCGACGGGTACCGCGGTGATCCGTGAGACAGGTCTTCCCCCCACCGTCCGCGAGAACGACCATGGGCCTCGGCCGCGCGGTACGCCGGAGACGGCGTGAGCGGCCCCGGCCCCCGACGAGGAGCAGCAGTCTTGCCCGAGTTCAGCCTTCCGGCCCTGTACGAGGTACCCGCGGACGGCAACCTGACGGACCTCGTCAGCCGCAACGCCGCCCGCCACCCCCGAACGCCGGTCATCGCCCGCAAACGCGCTGACCGCTGGGAGGACGTCACCGCGGAGGACTTCCTGACGGAGGTGCGGGAGACCGCCAAGGGCCTGCTCGCCGCCGGGGTGGGGCCGGGTGACCGGGTGGGGCTGATGTCCCGCTCCCGCTACGAGTGGACCCTGTTCGACTTCGCGGTGTGGGCGGCGGGAGGGGTCACGGTGCCGGTCTTCGAGACCAGTTCGCCGGAGGAGATCGCCTGGGTGCTCGGTGACTCCGGCGCCGTCGGCTGCGTGGTGGAGACCGCGGAGCACGAGGCGGCGGTTGAGGCGGTACGGGACCGGCTCCCGCTGCTGGACGGGGTTTGGCGGATCGAGCAGGACGCGGTGTGGCGACTGCGGCAGGAGGGGACGCGGGTCTCGGACGCGGAGTTGGACCAGCGCTCCGCGGTGGCGACCGCGGACTCCCCCGCCTCGATCGTCTACACCTCGGGAACCACCGGCCGCCCCAAGGGCTGCGTGCTGACCCACCGCAACTTCCTCGCGGAGTGCGGCAACGCCGTGGAGCGGCTGCAACCGCTGTTCCGGACCGGAGAGGGTTCTGTGCTGCTTTCCCTGCCGCCGGCCCACGTCTTCGGCCGGCTGTTCGCGGTGGCCTCGGTGCTGGCGCCGATCAAGCTCGGTCACGTGGGCACCCCCGAGGAACTCCCCGCGGAGCTCCCGGCCTTCCGCCCCACCGTGCTGCTCGGCGTACCGCAGGTCTTCGAGCGGCTCTACAACACGGCGCGAGCCAACGCCCGGGCCGCCGGCCGGGGCCGGCTCTTCGACCGCGCGGCGGAGGCCGCCATCGCCTACAGCCGCGCGCTGGACACCTCGGACGGTCCCTCGCGCGGTCTCCGGCTGCGGCACCGGCTCTACGACCGCCTGGTCTTCCGGGAGCTGCGGCGGGGCCTGGGCGGACGTGCCCGCCACGCGGTCTGCGGCGGCTCGGCCCTGGGCGAGCGGCTGGGCCACTTCTTCCGCGGGGTCGGTTGCCCGGTCCTGGAGGGGTACGGGCTCACCGAGTCCTGTGCCGCCACCGCCTTCAACCCGTACGACCGGCAGAAGATCGGCACCGCAGGGCAGCCGCTGCCCGGATCGGTGTTGCGGATCGCCGACGACGGCGAGGTGCTGCTCCACGGCGAGCACCTGTTCGCCGGCTATTGGAAGGACGATGCGGCGACCGCGGTGGCGCTCTCCGACGGCTGGTTCCACACGGGCGATCTGGGCGCCCTCGACGAGGCCGGTTACCTGACGATCAGCGGCCGGAAGAGCGAGGTGATCACCACGGCGGACGGGATGCGGACCGTTCCGTCGGCCCTGGAGGGCCGGATCCGGGCGCACGAGCTGGTCGGCGAGTGCGTGGTCGTCGGTGAGGGACGGCCGTTCCTCGGCGCACTGATCACCCTGGACGAGGAGTTCGTCTCCCGGTGGACCACCGGGCGCCGCGGATCGGCGCGCCCCCCGGCCGGCGACCCGCGTAACGATCCCGAGCTGCTGGCCGCCGTGCAACAGGCGGTCGACGAGGGCAACGCGGCCGTCGGAGCGGCGGCCGGTGTGCGGCGGTTCCGCGTTCTTGCCAGCCGCCTCTCCCAGGAGGCCGGCCATCTGACCCCCACCCTGGTGGTCAAACGGGCCGCGGTCATGAAGGACTTCGCCCACGAGATCGAAGCCCTGTACCGCTGAGAGCCGGCCAACGTCTCGCTCTCGGCTCTCGGGCCGATCAGGCTTGGGCGGGGCGGGCCCGGGGCAGCCGGAGCCGGAGCACCTGATGCCCCAGCCGGCCCGCGAGAGCCCGGCCGGCGTGGCAGCGCCTTGATCAGAGCAGCGCCTTGAGACGTTCGGCGAGCAGGTCCCAGCGCCAGCGTTCCTCGACCCACGCCCGGCCCCGCTCCCCCGTCCGGGCGCGCAGCCCGGGGTCTTGGAGCAGGGGGACGATCCGGTCGGCGGCCTCCCGGGGGGAGCCGCCGCGGACCACCCAGCCGGTCTCATCCTCCAGTACCGCGTCCGGAGCCCCGCCGGAGTCACCGGCCACGACCGGCAGTCCGGTGGCGGAGGCCTCCAGGTAGACGATGCCGAGCCCCTCGACGTCCAGCCCACCGCGGCGGGTACGGCACGGCATGGCGAAGACGTCGCCGGCGCCGTAGTGGGCCGGCAGTTGCTCCCAGGGGACGACCCCGGTGAAGCGGACGCTGTCCGCGACACCGCTCGCGGCCGCCAGCTTCTCCAGCCGCGCCCGGTACGGGCCGCCCCCCACGACCAGCAGCACCGCGTCGGGCACGGCGGCCAGGACCCGCGGCATGGCTTCGATGAGCGTGTCCTGGCCCTTGCGCCGCACCAACCGGGAGACGCAGACCACCACGGGGCGGTCGGTGAGCCCGAGCCGGGCCCGCACCTCCTCGCCGCCGGAGCCCGGGTGGAAGGTCTTCTCGTCGACACCGGGCGTCAGTTGCACCATCCGGGCGGCGGCCTGCGGGGTGAGCGCCTCGGCGATCCGAGAGCGGGTGTACTCCCCCAGGTAGGTGAGGGTGTCGGTGCCCTCACCGATCCGCCGCAGCAACCGCCGGGCCACGGGGAGCCTGGCCCAGCCCGCCTCGTGCCCGTGGGTGGTGGCCACCAGCCGGCCGGCGCCGGCCGCCCGCAGCGCGGGAGCCATCAGCCCGAGCGGCGCGGCGGCCCCGAACCACACCGAGGTGCAGCCGTGCTCCCGCAGCAGCTCCGTCGCCCGGCGGGTGACCCGTGGTGTGGGCAGCAGCATGCTGGATGGGTCCCGGACGACCGGGAAGGGCTGCTGCCGGTCGAAACTGGCTACCTCGGTGCCGTCCTTCCAGGTGGACGCGTAGACGACCACCCGCTCCGGGTCCAGTCGGAGCGCCATGCTGTGCAGGAAAGCCTGGATGCCGCCGGGCCGGGGCGGGAAGTCGTTGGTGACGATCAGGGTCTTGTCCATCCCCGCCGACGATATCGCCCGCTCCCCGCGGCGCCCGGGCGACCACCGTCGTACTGGTCCGGAGGGCCGGCGGCGGCGGTGGCCGGGGCCTCAGACCCGGGTGACGGCCGAGATCGGCATCATGCCGACCGGGTCGTAGCGCACCGCGGCACCGGGGCGCGGAGCGTGCACCACCTGGCCGCCGCCGACGTACATCGCGACGTGGCTGGCGTCGGCGCGGTAGAGGACGAGGTCCCCGGGGCGTGCCTGGGAGAGCGGCACCTGCCGGCCGGCGTTCCGCTGTGCCTGGGAGGTGCGCGGAATGGCCACCCCGGCCTGCCCGTAGGCCCACTGCGTGAGTCCGGAGCAGTCGAAGGAGTCCGGCCCGGTGGCACCCCAGACATACGGTCTGCCGACGGCCTGCCGGGCCGCCGCCACGGCCGCCGCGGCCCGGGCGGAGGCCGCCGGAGCTCCGGACCCGCCGCCCGGGAGGGGTCGGGGGCTGTGCGGGCCGGTGAGATAGTCGGTCCGCTGCTGCGCGGTCAGCCGGTGCAGCGCTCGCCGGGCCGTGGTGAGTCTTCGCTCCACCCGCTTCTTGTGGCGAGCGACGGCGCTGCGGCTCTCCTCGAGTTCGGCCAGTTTCCCGATGGTGGCGGAGCGCTGTTGCCGCAGCGAGCGTTCCGCACCGCGCAGCGCATGCAGCCGCCCCGCCTCCAGGTAGCCGATCCGTTCCAGAGTCGCCGCCCGGTCCAGGTAGCGGCCGGGGTCCGTCGAGAGCAGCAGGGCGACCGTCCGGTCGATGCCGCCGGAGCGGTATTCGGCGCCGGCCAGGGAGGCGAGCGAGCCGCGCATCCGGTTCACCTCCTCCTGGGCCCGGGCGAAGCCGTCCTGGAGGTGGCCGGCCTGTTCCCGGAGCCGCCGCCTACGCTCGTCCGCCGCGTTGAACCTCTCGGTGGCCCGCTCGACTTGGGCGTACAGTCCGTCAATCCTCGCCCGCACCTCCGCCGGTCCTTCCTTCGGTGCGGCCCCCGCTGGACTGCCGGTGCCGAGTGTGGTGGCGGCCACCGCCATCGTGGCGGACAGAACCGTGGCCAGGGCCGCTCGGGCGAACCCCGAGTACGGCGATCGACGATGGGATCCCACTGGAAGCCGTGCTCCCCTCCGCTGGAAGGGTCCGCCCGCACATACGCGGGACGGACCGACAACTGCGCGGCAGAGAGTAGCCGTACGGTGACGCTCCGTTCAAAGAACCGGGGTGGCGTCCGAAAACCCGAAACCCCGTCGGAGACCCAGGTCACCGACGGGGTGCGGAGGGAGCACCGGCTGCACCACTTCGCTCGTTCGGGCGAACATTCAGCCGGTGAGGGAACCTCAGATACGCACGCCGAACTGGAACGGCATGTTGTTGATCGACTCGTAGCGCACGTTCGCACCGGGCTTCGGGGCGTGCAGCACCTGCCCGTTGCCGGCGTAGAGGCCGACGTGGTGCAGGTCTCCGTAGAAGAACACCAGGTCGCCCGGCTTCAGCTGGCTCTGCCCGATGCGGACACCGTTGTTGGCCTGGGCCTCCGAGGTGCGGTCGAGGCTGACCCCGGCCTGCGCGTAGGCCCAGGAGGTGAGGCCCGAGCAGTCGAAGGAGCTGGGCCCGGTGGCACCCCAGACGTACGGTGCGCCGATCTTGGTCTGGGCGGCGCTGAGCGCCACCGCGGCCCGCTGCGACTCCGGCACGTCGTTGCCCAGGTTGACGCGCTCGTTGTTCCGGTTGGCGCGTTCCTTGGCCTCGAGCGCCTCGCGCTCCTTGGCGGTCAGGGAGTTGAGGAGCTCCTGGGCCTTGGCGAGCTTGCCCTTGATCTGCTCCTTCTTCTCCCCCAGCGTCTTGCGGGTCTCGGCGAGCTCGCCGAGCTTCTCCTTCGCCTCGGTGCGCTGCTGCTGCTGGGTGCGCTGCTTCTCGGCGATCTTCTGGAGCGCCGCCGCCTGCTTGCTGGTCAGCTGGTCCAGAGCGGAGGCGCGCTCAAGGTAGTTGTCCGGGTCGGAGGAGAGGAGCAGCTGCATCGAGGGGTCTATTCCGCCGTTGCGGTACTGCGCGCTGGCCATCGCTCCGAGGCCGTTGCGCATCTCGTTCAGCTCTTCCTGACCGCGCGCGACCTTGTCCTGGAGGTCTTCGACCTGCTCCTGGAGCTGCTCCTGCTTCTCCTTGGCGCCGTTGTACTTCTCGGTCGCGACCTCGGCCTGCTCGTAGAGCTTGTCGACCTTTGCCTTGACCTGTTCCTTGGTCGGCTTCGGGTCGGCGTGTGCGGCCTGGGACGTGAGAGCGACGGCTGCGGCAGCGGTGGCGGTGAGCACGGTCACGCGTGCCCGACTCGGCTGCTTGGGTCGACGGTGGGACGCCACGAAGGCGAGCTCCTTCTTCCTCCAGCCGCCTACCGGGTTGGGGGGTACTCGTACCCCGGCTCCACTGCTCGGTTCCCCCACGTGCGACCGAACGAGCGGACTCGGCGGTTCCTCCGCCGATATCCCGGATGGATGATCGACCGCGCGGAGGTTCGAGCCCAGACCTTAGTGACCCTTCTGTGATCGGATCAAATCCTCATCGGAAAATTCTTCTTCCAGCGCGCATTCTTTACTTATGTCGCACAGTCAGTAGCGCTGAATTAACACTGGGCTGACTTTTCAGCTTCTGGCGAGGCGCTTCAGCAGCAGGCTGGACGCCACCGGTCGCGCACCGGCACGCGCAACCCCGTCGGCCACCTCGCGGTCCGTGGAGACCACGACCACCGGACGGCCCGGAGGCTCGGCCCGGACCAGACGACGGATCAACTCGTCAGCGGTCTGTCCGGGTTTGCTGAAGAGGACCCGGACCCCGCGCGGCGGGGCGAGCAGCACCGGAGCGGCCAACTCCGCGCCGTCGAAGACACAGGTCATCTCGGCCCCGGTCTGCGCGGCCAGCCCGGCCAGGCCGCCCAGCAGCCGCAGCCGCTGCTTCTCCAACGGCATGGTGGGATAACCGGTCTTGGTCACGTTGTAGCCGTCGACCACCAGATGGGCCCGCGGCAGTGCGAGCAACTGGTCCAGAAGCGCCGGATCGGTCTCGGCCAGCGCCCGGTTCGCCACGTCCTTCGGCGTCAACCGCCCCGGCTCCACCGCCTCCACGGTGTCCGCGGGACGCGTGGAGGCCGGCGGCAGCGCCAGCTCCCGACGCAGCCCCTGCGCCGTCTCCAGCATGGTGTCCAGCAGCAGCCGCAGCCGCATGTCCGCAACGCTCCGCCCTTCACGGGCCGCCCTCCGGCTGACCTCCAGGGCCGACTCCGCCTCCGCTAGCCGGGACTTGAGGCGCCGGGCCTCGCTCTCGGCAGCCGCCTTCTCAGCCGCCGAGGCCGCCCGCAGTGACTCCAGCTCCGCCTCGACCTTGCGGAGCGCGGCCTGTCCGCGGCGTATATCGCTCACCGCGCTGCGCAGCTTGCGCTGCAGCGCGTCCGCCTCCTTGCGTCCGGACTCCAACTCCGTCCGAGCCCGCTCGGCTTCGTCCCGCGCCGCCGCACGCGCCTCACTCAGCTCCGCCCGGAGCTTGCGCAACTCTCGCTGGGCCTCGGCGCCGGCCCGCCCGGCTTCCGCCTGCCGGGCCTCCTCCCCCGCCACGGCGACGAGTTCCACCCAGCCGGCAGGGCGCAGCACATAGGCCGCGGCGGCGACGTCCAGCGGATCAGCCGCCCGCGGCGGTGTGCCCGCGGCCAGGGCCGAGGCCAGCTCCGGCTGCGCTTCGCGGAGCCGCTCGGCGATCCGGGTCCGGAACGGCGGATGGGTCTCGAGCGCCGCGGCCATGGCACTACCGGCGAACTTCGCCCGACGGTTCGGGGTGAATCGGACGTACTGCCGCAGTTGCGGCGGTAGTTCGGCCACCGTCAGGCTGCCGAAGGCGTCGGCCACGATGGCGATGACCCGGCGTCGGACACCCTCGGGCAACGGGCCGTCGAGCACCTCCGCGCCCTCGGAGGCCTCTTCGGCCTCACCGTCTTCGCCCGTCGGCTCCGCCACCAGTCACCGCTCCGATCTCATGTGCTCGCCCCGGGCCTGTCCACCAGCTCGACCTGGTCCACCGCGTTGCACCAACGGCAGCGCACCGACTCGAGTGTCTCGCTGAGCACGTTGCGCTCCTCGGTCCTGGGCTCTCCGGAGAGGTCCAGGTGCACGTACTCGACGGCCCTGGTCGACCGCGTCACGTCGAAGCGGGTGAGATTGCCGCACAGTGTGCAGCGCCAGCGGGTCTCGGCCGTCGGCTGGGGAACATCACCCATCGTGCCATCCTCCTTCTCACCGCTCCGCGTCGGTGTCGCGTGAGACTGGGCCTGTGACGCAGCCTCGCGGTCCGCCCCGCAGAGCGCCCACCGTCCGCGGCGCGCCTCGGACCGCGGATCTGCTTTTCACAACCCTACGGCCTGACGGATGGCGCGCGCGGACGCTGGGCGACCATGACGGCGAGGCACCGTGCGGGGCCGCACCCCGGTGCGACATGATCCGTGGGTGATCAGAAAGGTGCGCTCGGCCACCGCCGCCGTCCGGCGAGCGGCGCGATCCGACGCTCCGCTGGTCACCTGGTTCCTGATCGGACTCTGCTGCCTCGTCTTCCTGCTGAGCCCGGTCTCCGGGTTCGCCGTCACCGACCGGCACGGAGACGGGGCCGTGGCGGAACAGCTGCGGTACTTCCGCCACTGGGGGGTGATCCCGCGCGACCTGATCGGCGGGAAGCCCCGGGCGCTGCTCACCCTGCTGACCGCCCTGTTCGTCCACGGCAGCTGGCTGCACCTGATCGGGAACATGCTCTTCCTGTACGTCTTCGGCGGCATGGTCGAAACCCGGATGGGGCGCGTCCGCTTCACTCTCTTCTACCTCTGCTGCGGCGTCCTGGCCCTGCTCGCCTTCGCCCTCGCCAACCCCACCGACCCGCAGACGCTCGTCGGCGCCTCGGGCGCCGTCGCGGGGCTCCTCGGCGCCTTCCTCTACCACTTCCCCAGGGCTCGGATCACCAGTCTCTTCCCGTTCCTGTTCTTCCTGCCGCTCCGCTTCCCCGCCTGGGTCGTCCTCCCCTTCTGGTTGACCCTCCAGTGGCTGGCCACCCGGACCACCGTGGAGGGGCCCGCCGTCGCCTACCTCGCCCACCTCGCGGGCTTCGGCCTCGGCTTCTGCTACACGTGGGCCCACTACGGGCGTGGCACTAGAGTGAGCGGCGTAGCCAGGGCGACCGAGGGAGAAAGCCAACCGTGATCACCGCGATCGTGCTCATCAAGACCACCGTGGACCGGATTCCCGAGATCGCCGAGTCGATCGCCGCCCTGGAGTCGGTCAGCGAGGTCTACTCCGTCACCGGCACCTACGACCTGGTGGCGATGGTCCGGGTGGCCTGCCACGACGATCTGGCGGACGTCATCCCCGGACGGATCAGCAAGGTCCCGGGGGTGGAGGCGACCGACACCCATGTGGCCTTCCGCACCTACTCCCAGCACGACCTCGAGGCCGCCTTCGCCATCGGCCTGGACTCCTGACGCCGCGACCGGTCAGCCTCCGCCGCTGCCGGGCGGCCCGAGAGCCGGAGGGACGGTGTCGGAGTCCGGAGCGGCACCGACCGGCGAGCCGTACACGGAGGGACGGGCGGAGGCTCCCGCCCCGCAGCGATGGTCCGGCGGCTCCGCGTGGCGGCCCTGCCAAACCAGCGCCGCCCCGGACCGACCGGGGCCCGGGGCGGAGACTCAGTCGACCGGTCAGCCCCTGTTCGTCGCCGTGACCCAGTGTTCCAGCGTCCGGCGGGCCGCGCCGGAGTCGATCGCCTCGGCGGCCCGCCGCATCGCGCCGCTGATCCGCTCGGCGAGCGGGGCCTCCGACGGCTCGTCCTGGGCGACGAGGGCGGCGGCGGAGTTCAGCAGCACCGCGTCACGCACCGGGCCGGGCTCGCCGCCCAGCAACCTGCGTGCGACGTCGGCGTTGTAGGAGGCGTCGGCGCCGCGCAGCGCCTCGACCGGCACGAGCGGCAGGCCCACCTCCCGCGGGTCGAACCTCTCCTCCCGCACCCGGCCGTCGCGCACCACCCACACCCGCGAGGTGGCGGTAGTGGTCAACTCGTCGAGACCGTCGTCACCGCGGAAGACCAGGGCCGAGGAGCCCCGCTCCGCGAGAACCCCCGCCACGATCGGCGCCATCCGCTCGTTGGCCACCCCGGTGGCCTGGGCACGTACCCGCGCCGGGTTGGTGAGGGGGCCGAGGAAGTTGAAGGTGGTGGCGATGCCGAGTTCCCGGCGGGCGGGCGCCACGTAGCGCAGCGACGGGTGGAAGCGCACCGCGAAACAGAAGGTGATCCCGACCTCTTCGGCCACCTCGGCCACCCGCTTCGGGGTCAGGTCCAGATTGACGCCCAGCTTCTCCAGGACGTCCGAAGCGCCGCTGGCGGAGGAGGCGGCACGGTTGCCGTGCTTGACGACCTTGACCCCCGTAGCGGCCACCACGATCGACGACATGGTGGAGATGTTGACCGTCTTGGCGCGGTCGCCCCCGGTCCCCACGATGTCGACCGCCGGCCCCGGAACCTCGATCAACCGAGCGTGTTCGTACATCGTGCGCACCAGCCCGGAGACCTCGGCGACCGTCTCCCCCTTGGCCCGCAGGGCGACCGCGAAGCCGGCGATCTGCGCGTCGGACGCCTCCCCGCGCATGATCCGGTCCATCGCCCAGGCGGTGTCGTCCGCGCTCAGGTCGGCTCCGGCCAGCAGCGATTCCAGTACGTCCGACCAGGTACGGGCCGCCACGCCGCTGTCTCCTCCGGCCGGGGTCACAAGCTCCATGGTCCGCTCCTGGTCGTGGACAGATCGTGAGGGCCGCCTCGAAGCCCCCCACCAGCCTATCCGTGGCTGCTGAGCGGTCCGGCGGGGCGGCCGGTGGAAAGGGCCGGGGCCCCGCGCGCACCCGAGAGTACGCACAGGGCCCCGGCCCACTTCTCGGGCCGAGCGGCCCGACACGGCAGGGTCAGTGGTGACCGTCGCCGCTGGTGATCTCCCTGAACTCCTCCGGAGTCGGCTTGGGGATGAACGCATGCTCCCCGTACCAGCCCCGGGAGAGCTTGGCCCGCACCCGGTCCGTGATCGGGATCCGCCGCCGAACGCCGTTCTCGTCGACCGCCGGTCCCGGGTCGAAGGGCTTGGGCTGGTCATGGGCGGTGAGGGTGTGCAGCTGCTCCTGCGAGAGGGGCTCGTGCACCTCGACGAACTCACCGTGCGGCAGCCGCTTGATGATGCCCGACTCCCGCCCGTGCAGCACCTTCTCCCGGTCCTTGCGCTGCAGGCCCATGCAGATCCGCTTGGTCACCATGAACGTCACCAGCGGCACCAGGAAGAAGCCCACCCGGACGAACCAGGTGATCGCGTTGATCGACAGGTCGAAGTGGGTGGCCCAGAGGTCGTTGCCGCCGCCGACCAGCAGTACGAAGTACCAGCTGATCCAGGCCGCTCCGAAACCGGTGCGGACGGGGGCGTTGCGCGGGCGGTCCAGGATGTGGTGCTCGCGCTTGTCCCCGGTCACCCACGCCTCGATGAACGGGTAGGCGGCGATGGAGAGCAGCACCAGCGGGAAGATGATCATCAGCGGGATGGCCACGCCCAGTGCGAGCGTGTGACCCCAGAAGTTGATCTCCCAGGCGGGCATCACCCGGATCAGGCCCTCGGAGAAGCCCATGTACCAGTCGGGCTGCGCTCCGGTGGACACCTGGTCGGGCCGGTAGGGACCGATGTTCCAGACCGGGTTGATGGTGAACACCGCCGCGATCGCCGCGATGATGCCGAACACCACGAAGAAGAAGCCACCCGCCTTGGCCATGTACACCGGCAGCAGCGGCATGCCCACGACGTTCTTGTTGTTCTTGCCGGGGCCCGCGAACTGCGTGTGCTTGTGGTAGAAGACCAGGATCAGGTGCGCCACCACCAGGCCGAGCATGATGCCCGGCAGCAGCAGGATGTGGATGGTGAAGAACCTCGGGATGATGTCCGTGCCGGGGAACTCGCCGCCGAAGAGGAACATCGAGATGTAGGTGCCGACAACCGGCATGGAGAGGACCGCGCCCTCCATGAACCGCACGCCGGTGCCCGACAGCAGGTCGTCCGGGAGCGAGTAGCCGGTGAAGCCGGTGAACATGCCCAGCACGAACAGTAGGAAGCCGAACAGCCAGTTGATCTCACGCGGCTTGCGGAAGGCTCCGGTGAAGAACACCCGCATCATGTGGACGAACATCGTCACGAGGAAGATCAGCGCGGCCCAGTGGTGGATCTGCCGGATGAGCAGACCGCCACGGATGTCGAAGCTGATCTTCAGTGTCGAGGCGTAGGCCTCCGACATCTGGATGCCGTGCATCGGCACGTACGAGCCTTGGTACGTCACTTCGCCCATGCTCGGCACGAAGAACAGCGTCAGGTACACACCCGTGAGGATGATGATGATGAAGCTGTACAGCGCGATCTCGCCGAGCATGAAGGACCAGTGGTCCGGGAACAGCTTGCGCATGTTGGACTTGGCGATGTTGTAGATGCCAAGCCGGCCGTCGACCCAGTCGGCCACGCGTTCACCGGCGGGCGCCTTCCCCCGCCGCGTGTCGGTAGCAGTACTCATCCGCGCTCCCAGAAACTCGGGCCGACAGGCTCCTCGAAGTCACCGAGCGCCTCGAGGTAACCGTCCTTGTTAACACCGATCCGCAGCTGCGGCAGCGCATGGCCGGCCGGACCGAAGATCACTCGCGCACCGTCGGCGAGGTCGAACGTCGACTGGTGGCAGGGGCAGAGCACGTGGTGCGTCTGCTGCTCGTAGAGACTGACCGGGCAGCCCACGTGGGTGCAGATCTTCGAGTAGGCGACGATGCCCTCGTGCGACCAGTCGAGTTCGCGCTTGTCCTTGATGTCCTCCGGCTGGATCCGGACGATCATCAGGGCCGCCTTGGCGATCTCCTTCTGGAAGTCGTGGTCGTCGTCCTCCAGCCCCTCGGGCTTGGCGAAGGTCAGCGAGCCTACGGGGATGTCCTCGGGGCGCAGCGGCTGGTTGGTGTTCTGGTTGACCAGCAACTTGCCCTTCGACCAGAGGGTGTGCCGGAGCTTGTCCTCAGGCAGCGGCCCGAGGTCCCGGAGCAGCACCACACCGGAGAGCGGCACCAGGGCCAGCGCGCCGAACATGGTGTTGCGGATCAGCTTGCGGCGGCCGAACCCGGACTCGTCCACCCCCTCCCGGAAGTCGGACATGACCTTGGCCTTGACCTCCGGCGTCGCCGCGATGGGGTGCCGGTCGTCGGAGACCTCCACGTCGGTCATCAGGGTGCGGGCCCAGTGGATGGCGCCCGCACCGATGAAGAACAGCGCCACGCCGAGGGTGAGCCCCAGCGAGAGGTTGAGCGCGCTGACGTGCCCCAACGGCCACACATACACGATCTTGTCGATCGAGAAGGCGACGTACGAGGCGATGAAGCCGACGGTGGCCAGCATGGACAGCACGAAGAACAGGGCGACGGTGCGCTCCGACCGCTTGGCGGCCCGCTCGTCGATGTCCTGGACGCGGTGCTGGTGGGGCGGCAGCCCGGGATCCGCGAACGGGTCGTCCGCGGACACTACGGCGCCGTCGCGAGCCGTGGCCTGCTCACTCGGCAGGTTTTCTTCGGACACGTCTTTGTTCGATCCAGTCTGACTCATGACTTCTTGACCTTTGCCGTCCGGGCCGCGAGCCAGACAGCGGCGGCGACCAGAGCACCCATGCCGAAGACCCAGGCGAACAGACCCTCGCTGACCGGGCCGAACCCGCCGAGCGCGAAGCCACCAGGGCTCTTCGACTGGTCGCTGTTGACCTCGCCGAGGTAGGCGATGATGTCCTTCTTCTCGCTCTCCGGCAGCGTGGTGTCGGGGAACGAGGGCATGTTCTGCGGGCCGGTGACCATGGCCTCGTAGATGTGCTTGGGGCTGACGCCCTCGAGGTCCGGCGCGTACTTGCCGTCGGTCAGCGCTCCACCCCGGCCGGTGAAGTTGTGGCACTGCGCGCAGTTGGTGCGGAACAGCTCACCGCCCTTGGCGATGTCCGCGTTCTCCGGGCTGTACTGGTTCTCGGACGGGATGTTCGGACCCGGACCGAGGGAGGCGACGTAGGCAGCGAGGTGGTTGATCTCGGTCTGCGTGTACTTCGCGGGCTTCTTCGGCACCTGGGCGCCCGGCTGCTGGGCCGGCATCCGTCCGGTACCGACCTGGAAGTCCACGGAAGCGGCACCGACACCCACCAGGCTCGGCCCGTCAGTGGTCCCCTGACCGCCGGTGCCGTGGCAGCTGGCGCAGCCGACAGCGTAGAGCTTCTTGCCCTCCTCGATGCCATTGGGGGACTGGGCGGTGGCTTCAGCCTGGGCCTTGTCCGCGGGAGCGAGCGCGGCGTACAGCCCCCCGGTGACCGCCAGCGCGAAGAGTAGGACGACGAGCGCCGCCAGCGGATGGCGCCGTCGTGCGGAGAGCTTTTTCACGGATTACCCCGGTGTCAGGATCTTCTGCGTCGATGCTTCTGGTTGAGTGTCTGCGGGCCGGCGGGCCCCCATTACTTGATCATGTAGATGGTGGCGAAAAGGCCGATCCAGACCACGTCGACGAAGTGCCAGTAATAGGACACGACGATGGCCGAGGTGGCCTGTTCGTGGGTGAACCTCTTGGCCGCGTAGGTCCGGGCCAGGATCAGCAGGAAGGCCAGCAGGCCGCCCGTCACGTGGATCCCGTGGAAGCCGGTGGTCAGGTAGAACACCGAGCCGTAGGGGTCCGAGGAGAGCGAGAGCCCCTCCTTCTTGACCAGCTCGGTGTACTCGAAGACCTGGCCGCCGATGAAGACCGACCCCATCACGAACGTGATGATGAACCAGGTACGCAGCTTCTTCACATCGCCCCGCTCGGCGGCGAAGACGCCGAACTGGCAGGCGAGTGAGGAGAGGACCAGGATCGTTGTGTTCCCCGCTGAGAACTTGAAGTCCAGCGCGGACGCCATTTCCTTCCAGTGCTCGGCACCGCTCACCGACCGCAGGGTGAAGTACATCGCGAAGAGGGCAGCGAAGAACATCAGCTCGGAGCTCAACCAGATGATGGTTCCGACGCTGGTGATGTTCGGCCGATTGACCGGCGGATGCGCTTGCCCGGTGTCTACTGTCGTTGCTGTCGCCACGCCGACATTATGTCGGTCGCTTATCCCGCCCTCACCCCGGGGGGTGCTCTTCGGAGTGTCAGGCCCATTTGCGCAGATCGTGCGGCCTGTGCCGAGGGGGCTCGGATGCCCGTCCCCGGGGGCCGCGGACGCCCGCCGCGGACGGCGCCGGCGCCGAGTGGGCCTCCGTTGCGCCCACACCCTCCTCCGGGGCCCCCTCCGCGGAGTAGCATCCGCCTATGGGGTCCCCCGCGACCCCCAGAGAGCGCTCCTGGACGGCCCGTTCCGTACCGAGCGGTCCGGAGACGGAGCAGTCCGAGCATGAAGCATGGAGGAACGATGCAGCCGACCGCGACGGTGCTGGTCTACAGCGACAACGCGAGCACCCGCGAACAGGTACGGCTGGCGACCGGCCGCCGCCCCGCGGCCGACGTGCCCCCGGTGGAGCTCCTGGAGTGCGCCACCCTCCCGGCCGTGCTCACCGCGCTCGAGCAGGGCGGGATCGACGTCTGCGTCCTCGACGGTGAGACCAGCCCGGCCGGCGGCATGGGGGTCTGCCGCCAGATCAAGGACGAGATCTTCCGCTGCCCGCCCGTGCTGCTCCTCATCGGCCGTCCCCAGGACGCCTGGCTGGCGACCTGGAGCCGGGCCGAGGCCGCGGTGACCCACCCGATCGACCCCGTGGAGTTCGCGGACGAGCTCGCCGGGCTGCTGCGCACCCGGCAGGCCGTGCAGGCCTGACCGCCCGCACGGCTTCTCGTCGGCCCGAAGCCGGCCGTGGCACCGGGCGATCGGCGCCACGGCCGGCTTCGGGCCGTTGCGGGCCCCGGGCCGCCGCCCCCGCGCCGTGCGCGGAGGCCTCGGCGCGGGGCTCAGACGCCGGGCCGGAGCCTGCTCGACTGGGCCGCCCCGGCGCCGCCTGCTCCGGAGCTCTGGGTGGCGCTCCCGGCCCGCCACTTCGCCCAACTCAGGTTCCAGTCGCCGAAACCGTTGTCGAAGGGCGTCATCTTCTCGCCGCCGCTGCCCTTGACGACCACGATGTCCCCGACCCGCACGTGGTCGAAGAACCACTTGGCGTTCTCCGTGCTCATCCCGGTGCAGCCGTGGCTGGTGTTGGCGCTGCCCTGCGATCCGACGGACCAGGGCGCGGCGTGCAGGTACTCCCCGCTCCAGGTGACCCGGGTGGCCCAGTGCACCCCGAGGTCGTAGGACTCCGCGCTGCCCGCGGCGATGCCCACGCTCTGACTGCGCATCTGCACGAAGGCCTCTTTGCCGAGGATCGTCTTGATGCCGTTGCGGGTGTCGAAGCCGGGTTTGCCGGTGGTGACCGGGATGGTCCGCAGCACCTTGCCGTTCCGTTTGACGGTCATGGTGTGCCGGGAGGCGTCGGTGACGGCCTCCACGCGGGCGCCGATCCGTAGTTTCAGGGGCTTGGCGGCGCCGCCGCGCATCTTGCCCACCCGGACGCCCTGGAGGCCGCTGTGCACCTCGATCCTGGCGCCCGCGGGCCAGTACTCGCGTGGGCGGTAGTGGAGCGTCTTGTTGTCCACCCAGTGCCAGAGACCGGTCACCCGTGGGTGTGACTCGACCCTCAGGGCCCGTTCCACGGTGGCCCGGTCCTTGTGGCTCTTGATCGGCCGGCTGAGTTCGGCGGTGATGGGCTGCCCGACCCCGTAGGTGCCGCTGTCCGGGCCGAAGGCCACCCGGAGCAGTTGGTCGGCTCCGGCGGTCTGGAAGCCGATGCTGCGGAGGCCCGGGTCGCCGTCACCGTTCTCGGTGCTGACCCGGACCGTGTAGTGCGCCCCGGCGGCCAGCGGGGTGGTGCTCTGCCAACGTGTTCCGTCGTGGGTGAGAGCGCCGCGTACGTGGCGTCCGGCGGCGTCCGTCGCGGTGACGTCGGTTATTCGGCCACCCTTCCGGGCGGTGATCTCCAGCGGCTTGTCCGGGTTGACCTTCTGGTCGCCGTCGCCGTTGAAGACGATCTGCTCGGAGGCGTCGTAGGGCTTGCTGGACAGGGGGTGCGGGTCACCCGCGCAGGCCGCCGAACCGAGCGCGAGCCCGGGTATCAGCAGGGCGAAGACCGGCACCGTCGGAAATCCGCGTATGCGACTCATGGCCACAAATTATGGAAAGTCAACCCCTTCAGCCCGCTGGATGCGGCCGAACGGGTCGAGCCGACCTCCCGGGACTCCGAGGTCCCGAGGGGCCGGCTCGACGAGCCTCCGTGCGCCCGAGGGCGCACGGGACTCACTGGTTCTGGTTCTCGCCGTGGTAGTACTCGAACACCCAGCCGAAGACCCCCAGGAGGAGGAACGGCACCGAGTAGTACATCAGCCACCAGCCGAAGGCGATGCCCAGGAAGATGAGCGCGCACCCGACGGCCAGCGCCAGCGGCTGCCAGCTGTACGGGCTGAAGAAGCCCACCTCGCCGGCCTCGTCCGCTACCTCGGCCTCCTTGTTGTCCTGCGCGCCCGCGTCCACCCGGCGAGCGGTGTAGGCCAGGTAGAAGCCGATCATGATCGCCAGGCCGAAGCCGAGGAACAGGGCGGTGGTGCCGACCGGCTCCTTCGACCAGACCCCGTAGACGATCGAGACGATCAGGAGGAAGACGGCCAGCCAGGCGAAAATGCGTCCCTGGATCTTCACTTGCCGGCCTCCTTGTCACCGGTCACGGCCTTGGCGGCCACCGTCTCGCGGGCCTCGAGCTGCTCCATCTCCGTGATCTCCGGGTGATGCAGGTCGAACGCCGGCGATTCGGAGCGGATCCGCGGCAGCGAGAGGAAGTTGTGCCGCGGCGGCGGGCAGGAAGTCGCCCACTCCAGCGAACGGCCGTAACCCCAGGGGTCGTCGACCTCGACCTTCGGCGCGTACTTCGCGGTCTTCCAGATGTTGTAGAAGAACGGCAGCACCGACAGCCCCAGCAGGAACGAGGCGATCGTGGAGACGGTGTTGAGCAGCGTGAAGCCGTCCGCGGCAAGGTAGTCCGGGTACCGCCGAGGCATGCCCTCCGCACCGAGCCAGTGCTGCACCAGGAACGTGCCGTGGAAGCCCACGAACAGCGTCCAGAAGGTGATCTTGCCGAGCCGCTCGTCGAGCATCTTGCCGGTGAACTTCGGCCACCAGAAGTGGAAGCCGGAGAACATCGCGAAGACGACCGTGCCGAAGACCACGTAGTGGAAGTGCGCCACCACGAAGTAGGAGTCGGACACGTGCAGGTCCAGCGGCGGGGAGGCGAGGATGACGCCCGTCAGGCCACCGAAGAGGAAGGTCACCAGGAAGCCGACCGCCCAGAGCATCGGTGTCTCGAAACTGAGACTGCCCTTCCACATGGTGCCCACCCAGTTGAAGAACTTCACACCGGTCGGCACCGCGATCAGGAAGGTCATGAACGCGAAGAAGGGTAGTAGCACGCCTCCGGTGGCGTACATGTGGTGCGCCCACACCGTCACCGAGAGACCGGCGATGGAGATCGTCGCGCCGATCAGGCCGATGTAGCCGAACATCGGCTTCCGGCTGAAGACCGGGATGACCTCGGAGACGATGCCGAAGAACGGCAGGGCGATGATGTACACCTCGGGGTGCCCGAAGAACCAGAACAGGTGCTGCCACAGCAGCGCGCCGCCGTTGGCGGCGTCGAAGATGTGGGCACCGAACTTCCGGTCCACCTCCAGCGCCAGCAGCGCACCCGCCAGCACCGGGAAGGCCAGCAGCACCAGCACACCGGTGAGCAGCACGTTCCAGGTGAAGATCGGCATCCGGAACATCGTCATCCCGGGCGCCCGCATGCAGATGACGGTGGTGATGAAGTTGACCGAACCCAGGATCGTGCCGAAGCCGGAGAGGGCCAGACCCATGATCCACATGTCGGCGCCGACACCGGGGGTGTGGACCGCGTCGGAGAGCGGGGTGTAACCGAACCAGCCGAAGTCCGCGGCCCCCTGCGGCGTGATGAAGCCGGCCACCGCGATCAGCGAGCCGAACAGGTAGAGCCAGTAGGCGAACATGTTCAGCCGGGGGAAGGCCACATCCGGCGCGCCGATCTGGAGCGGCATGATCCAGTTGGCGAAGCCGGCGAACAGCGGCGTCGCGAACATCAGCAGCATGATCGTGCCGTGCATCGTGAACGCCTGGTTGAACTGCTCGTTCGAGATCACCTGCGTGCCGGGGCGGGCGAGTTCGGCGCGCATCACCAGCGCCATCACACCGCCGACGATGAAGAAGGCGAACGCCGTCACCAGGTACATCGTGCCGATGGTCTTGTGGTCGGTGGTGGTCAACCACCGCACCACGGCGCTGCCCGGTTTCTTCCGACGGACGGGCGCCGCTACCGGCGCGGCTTCGGCGGCACCCCGGGATTCATTGAGGATGCTCATGGATTGTTCGTCTCCGCATTCTTGGCGGCGTCAGTCTGGGGGATCCCCGCCGGGATGTACCCGGTCTGGCCCTTCTTAGCCAGGTCTTCCAGGTGCTTCTGGTAACGCTCCGGGGAGACGATCTTGACGTTGAAGAGCATTCGGGAGTGGTCGACGCCGCACAGCTCGGCACACTTGCCCTTGTAGGTGCCCTCCTTGCTCGGGGTCACCTGGAAGACGTTGGTGTGGCCGGGGATGACGTCCAGCTTCATCAGGAAGGCCGGCACCCAGTAGGAGTGGATGACGTCCCGCGAGGTGAGGATGAACTGGACGGTCTCGCCCTTGGGAAGCCACAGGGTCGGGCCCGGGTCCCCGTTCTGGGGGTTGCGCTCTCCGGGAGTGCCCACGTCGTAGACGCCCTCGGCGCCCTCGGGGACCGCCTTGAGCTTGCTGTCCGCGATGGAGCTGACCTCGGAGGGCAGCTTCTTCGGAGTGGACGGGTTCCCGTCGACGTTCTCCATGTAGTTGAAGCCCCAGCTCCACTGGAAGCCCACCACGTTGATGACGTGGTCCGGCTTCGCGGAGGTCTTCAGGATCGCGGTCTCATCGCGCGCGGTGAAGTAGAACAGCACCGAGATGATGACCAGCGGGACCACCGTGTAGAGGGCCTCGATGGGCATGTTGTAGCGGGTCTGGTGGGGGACCTCGACCTTGGTCCTGCTGCGCCTGTGGAAGAAGATGCTCCACAGGATCAGTCCCCACACCAGGGCACCCGTGGCGAGCGCAGCCGCCCACGAGCCCTGCCACAGGGAGAGGATCCGGGGAGCCTCCTCCGTGATCGGCGTCGGCATGCCGAGGCGGGGAAAGTCCTTGTATGTGCAACCGGTGGCGGTCACCAGGACCAGGCCCGCGGCCAGCGCCTGCGGCAACAGCCGCCACATCGGGCGCCGCGACGAGCGGTCGGAGCCGTTGGGACTCACGTAGCGCCTTCCCGAGAGTCTCGCCCGCCGATCCGCGGCCGCTCTCTGGTCGGTCGCCGACCCTGTCACGGGCAGGGTTTGGATGTTTATGCGGACCAAACCCTACTGGACGTCCCCGAGCACCGTGCGGGGAGGGTGCCCCAGGGTGCGTCGTTTGCATCTCCGGGGAGCAAGCGGCCGGAGCCGGCGCCCGGGATCGCACGGCGCGGGAGGTCTCCCGCGCCGGAGTCACCAGGGCTTTCGGCCGGTCCGGTGCGAGCGCTTCCCGGTGCCGGCCGGGGCGCACGGCCCCGGAGGCGCGGAGCCGCGCGGCACCGCGGAGACCGAACGACACGACCCCGCCCGATCGAAGCACACCCGGCGGGGGCTCCTCCCCGTGGCCCCCGCCCTCCACTTCGGACTTCCCCCCGGCCGGGCCGCGCCTGGGCCGGGCGCGGTGGGCGGGTTACCGTGCCGCCGTGGCCTACTTCGACAGCGCTTCTTCGGCTCCGCTCCACCCCGTGGCCCAGCAGGCTCTGCTGGCCGCCTTGGAGGACGGTTGGGCCGACCCCGCCCGACTGCACCGCGAGGGCCGGAAAGCCCGGCTGCTGCTCGACGCGGCCCGGGAGACCGCCGCGGCCGAGGCAGGGTGCCGCCCGGACGAGCTCTCCTTCACCCCTTCGGGCACCCAGGCCGTGCACACCGGGATCGCCGGGGCGCTGAACGGACGGCGGCGCGCCAGCCGCCACCTGGTCGTCTCCGCCGTCGAGCACTCGTGTGTGCTGGCGGCCGCCCAGGTCCACGTGGACGACGGCGGCACGCTGGAGACCGTCCCGGTGGACCACGGCGGACGGGTGGCGCCGAACGCCTTCGCGGCGGCGCTGCGCGACGGCGCCGCACTCGCCTGCCTCCAGTCCGCCAACCACGAGGTGGGCACCGAGCAACCCGTGCCGGAGGTCGCGGAGATCTGCCGGGCCGCGCAGGTGCCGCTGCTGGTGGACGCCGCCCAGTCGCTCGGCTGGGGTCCGGTCGGGGGCGACTGGTCCCTGCTCACCGCCAGCGCCCACAAGTGGGGCGGGCCGCCGGGCGTCGGGCTGCTGGTGGTGCGGAAGGGGGTCCGTTTCGCCGGCCCGGCGCCCGCCGACGAGCGCGAACACGGCCGGACGCCGGGCTTCGAGAACATCCCGGCGGCGGTGGCCGCCGCCGCCTCGCTGCGCGCGGTGCGCCAGGAGGCGGCGGCGGAGGCGGAGCGGCTGCGGGCACTGGTGGACCGGATCCGCGCCCGGGTGCCGGAGCTGGTGCCGGAGGTGGAGGTCGTCGGCGACCCGCTGCGCCGACTGCCGCACCTGCTGACCTTCTCCTGCCTCTACGTCGACGGTGAGGCGCTGCTGCACGAGCTGGACCGGCGGGGGTTCTCGGTCTCCTCCGGGTCCTCGTGCACCGCGAGCACACTGACCCCGAGCCATGTGCTCCGGGCCATGGGGGTGCTGTCGGAGGGCAACATCCGCGTCTCGCTGCCCCCTGGGACGGAGGAGGAGACGGTGGAGCGCTTTCTGACGGTGCTGCCGGAGGTGGTCGGGGGTGTCCGCGAGAAGCTGGGTGCGCCGAGCGCGTCCGGGGACCGTCCGGCCGCCGAGCGGCAGCGGGGCGAGGCCGCCCCGGCCCGGGAGGAGGCTCCGGCGCTGACGGTCGACTCGCTGGGGAAGCGGTGCCCGATCCCGGTGATCGAGTTGGCCAGGGCGATCGGTGGGGCGCCGGTGGGCTCGTTGGTCGCCGTGCTCTCCGACGACGAGGCGGCCCGGCTTGACATCCCGGCGTGGTGCAGGATGCGCGGCCAGGAGTACGCGGGCGAGCGTGCGGCGGAGCGCGGCGCGGCCTATCTGGTGCGCCGCCGGCTCTGACCCCCGCCCGCTCCGGACAGCGCTCCGGGCCGCCCGGCGGGCGGCCCGGCGGGCGGCCCGGCGGGCGGCCCGGCGGGCGCGGCTACGGGAGGTGCGTCTGGACCTCCGCCGCCGCCTGTTCCCCGTAGGCCTTCGCGAAGCGCTCCATGAAGTGGCCGCGGCGCAGCTCGTACTCCTGGGTGCCCAGCGTCTCGATCACCAGCGTCGCCAGCATGCAGCCGAGCTGCGCCGAACGCTCCAGCGAGAGGTTCCAGGAGACTCCCGCCACGAAGCCGGCCCGGAAGGCGTCGCCGACGCCCGTCGGGTCGACCTTGGCCTCCTCCTCCGGACACCCGACCTCGATCGGCTCCTCACCCGCCCGCTCGATGCGCACGCCCCGGGCGCCGAGCGTGGTGACCCGGGTGCCGACCTTGGTGAGGATCTCCTCGGCCGTCCACCCGGTCTTGGACTCGATCAGCGCCTTCTCGTACTCGTTGGTGAAGAGGTAGGCCGCCCCCTCGACCAGCACCCGGATGTCCTCGCCGCCCATCCGGGCGAGCTGCTGGGACGGGTCGGCGGCGAACGGGATCCCCCGGGAGCGGCACTCCTCGGTGTGCCGGATCATCGCCTCCGGGTCGTCCGCGCCGATGAGCACCAGGTCGAGGCCGCCGAGCCGGTCCGCCACCGGCTTGAGTTCGATGTTCCGGGCCTCGCTCATGGCGCCGGTGTAGAAGGAGGCGATCTGGTTGTGGTCGGTGTCGGTGGTGCAGACGAACCGCGCGGTGTGCAGCATCTCGGAGATGTGCACCGAGGAGGTGTCGACGCCGTTCCGCTCCAACCAGGCCCGGTACTCACCGAAGTCGCTGCCGGCGGCGCCGACCAGCACCGGCCGAAGTCCCAGGACCCCCATGCCGAAACAGATGTTCGGTCCAACGCCTCCGCGGCGGACGTCCAGGGCGTCCACGAGGAAGGAGAGGGAGACTGTGTGCAGCTGATCTGCGACCAGTTGATCGGCGAATCTGCCGGGGAAGGTCATCAGGTGATCGGTGGCGATGGAGCCGGTGACTGCGATATGCACGACGGGTCTGCTCCTGCGAAGGGGGCGACGGAATAGGGATAGTTCACGCTACCCTTTCCGACTCCCGCTTCCGACCTGTCAAAACCGCCCGATAGCCGCCCTTTTCCCCCGCACCGCGGTCACAGCCGCCAAGGGCGGTCCCCCTGAGGCCCGGCACTCGCGGGAACCACTCGCGCCACTGCTCCGTCCAACCGGCGTCCTCACTGAGACGAGGACCGACGATCGCCGTCGAGCGGGCAGAGGAGCAATTCGGTGAGCAGCGACAAGACTTCGGAAGAACGCCCGGACAGTCCGGACAGCCCCGACGGCCCGGAGAGCCCGGCCTCCGGGGCGAAGAGGCAGCGTTCCGCGGTGGTCGTCGCCTCGGCCGTCGCGGTGCTGCTGGCCGGAGGCGGCGGCGCCTTCTGGGCCGCGACCGCTTCGAGCGGGCCTCGCGGCGAGGTGGCGGGGCAGGGCGAACCGCCCCCGCTGCGCATCGACGACCTTCCGCGCGCCCCCGCCGGCCCGGGCATCGCGCCGGGCGAGCCCGACCCGGCGGGGAAGCGCTACCGGGCGACCGGCGACCTCCCTGCCGGGCCGGGCAGCGCCGCGGTGCACCGCCCCGCCGGGAAGGTCACCGAGGAGCAGGTCGAGCGGCTCGCCGCGGCGCTGGATGTGCCGGGCACGCCGAAGCTGGAGGCCGGGGTCTGGGCGGTGGGCGAGGGCAAGGAGGGCGCCGGGCCGACGCTCGAAGTGGTGGAGAAGGCCCCGGGCTCCTGGACGTACTCCCGCTACGGCACCGCGGTCGGCACCGACTGCGGGCCGCAGGCGAGCGGTGAGCACCGCAAGGACGTCGGGTCAACCGCCTGCCGCGCCGAGGACCGGGCCGGTTCGGCGGGCCGGGCGGTCTCCGAGGAGGCGGCGCGGAAGGCCGTCCGGCCGGCGCTGCGCGCCGCGGGGCTCGGCAAGGCGAAACTCGACGCGGGCCGGACGATCGGGGCGGTGCGGACGGTGAACGCCGACCCGGTGGTGGCCGGGCTGCCAACCCACGGCTGGCACACTGGTTTCCAGGTGGGTTCGGACGGCCAGGTCGTCGGCGGCAGCGGACATCTGGCGACGTTCCGGAAGGGGGCCGAGTACCCGGTGCTCGGCGCCGCGGAGACGCTCGACCGGCTGGGCGAGGCCGGCGGCGCCGACGCTCCCGGCTGCGCCTCCCCGCCCCCGCACAAGCTGCCCGAGCCGGGTGGAGCGGGCGCGGAGCACAAGAAGGGCGGCGATCCCGCGCCGCGAGTCTGCGCCTACGCGGGGGAGGCGTCCCCCGCAGGTGAGCCCGCGGAGGTCACGGAGGCGGTGTTCGGCTTGGCGACGCACTCGGTGGCGGGCGAACGCACCCTGGTGCCCTCCTGGCTCTTCCGGGTGGAGCGCCCCGGCGGCTCGCCGGTCACGGTCACCCATCCCGCGATCGCCCCGGAGTATCTCGACGCGCCGTCGCAGTCGCCCAAGGAGCCGAAGCCGACGCGGTCCGACGGGCAGGCCACCGCGCGCCTGCACTCGTACCGGGCGGACGGGCGCACCCTGACGCTGCGGTTCTGGGGCGGCGTCTGCAGCCACTACTCCGCCACCGCGGAACCGGCTTCCGGAACGGTGCGGGCTGAGGTCTCCGGCGCGCCGAAGGAGCCCGGGCGGGCCTGTATCGGGATGGCCAAGCTGCACGAGCGGAAGGTGACGCTCGACAAGCCGCTGGGCGACCGCGAGGTGGTCGACGAGACGACGGGCGAGACCGTCCCCCTGAAGCATTAGCGCGGGGGGAGTAAAGACGGCGGAGGCGGCGGACCTGTGGGGGGTTCCGCCGCCTCCGCTCCGTCGTGTCCGGGGCGTCCGCCGCCGGCTGAGTCAGCTGAAGGAGTCGCCGCAGGCGCAGGAGCCGGTGGCGTTCGGGTTGTCGATGGTGAAGCCCTGCTTCTCGATGGTGTCGACGAAGTCGATGGAGGCGCCGCTCAGGTAGGGGGCGCTCATCCGGTCGGTGACGACCTTGACCCCGCCGAAGTCCTTCACCACGTCGCCGTCGAGGGAGCGCTCGTCGAAGAACAGCTGGTAACGCAGGCCGGAGCAGCCACCCGGCTGGACCGCGACGCGTAGCGAGAGGTCGTCACGCCCCTCTTGCTCCAGCAAGCTCTTGACCTTCGCGGCAGCTGTGTCGGACAGGAGAATGCCGTCGCTCGCGGTGGTCTCGTCCTGAACGGTCATCTGCTCTCTCCAGGGTTGTACGGATCGCCTGCCGTGGGCTGGAACCTACGGCGCCCCCGTTTCATTCCGGGGCCGACGGCGTTCGTTCCACGTTCATGCTCGCACACCGGGCCGCAAGAGGGAGCACCGCGCCGACGCGGGGAATGCGTCACATCGACGCTTTGCCCATCGTCAATCTGACGCGAAGCGGTTATGATAGATAACGTCAATCAGACGAAAAGGTGTCTGTGAAACCAAGAAAGGGTGCGTGACGTGACCACCGCCCAACCTCTCGACGTCCAGCCGACGCCGCTGGCCCTCCTCCTGCTCGGCCGTGACGCGGACCCGAAGAGCGAGCGCGGCGTGGAGTGTCCCGGAGACCTCCCCGCGCCGTCCGACCCGGATCTGGTGGAACGGGCCCGCGCGGCGAAGGAACGGCTCGGGGAACGGGTCTTCGTGCTCGGCCACCACTACCAGCGGGACGAGGTCATCCAGTTCGCGGATGTCACCGGCGACTCCTTCAAGCTGGCCCGGGACGCGGCCGCCCGCCCGCAGGCCGAGTACATCGTCTTCTGCGGTGTGCACTTCATGGCCGAGTCCGCGGACATCCTGACCACCGACGACCAGCAGGTCGTCCTGCCCGACCTGGCCGCCGGCTGCTCGATGGCCGACATGGCCACCGCCGAGCAGGTGGCCGAGTGCTGGGACGTGCTGACCGACGCCGGGATCGCGGACCGGACGGTTCCGGTCTCGTACATGAACTCCTCGGCCGACATCAAGGCCTTCACCGGCCGGCACGGCGGCACGATCTGCACCTCGTCGAACGCGGCGCGCGCCCTGGACTGGGCCTTCCAGCAGGGCGAAAAGGTGCTCTTCCTCCCCGACCAGCACCTGGGCCGCAACACCGCGGTCCGCGACATGGGCATGTCCCTCGACGACTGCGTGGTCTACAACCCGCACCGACCGAACGGCGGGCTGACCGCGGAGGAGCTCCGCGCCGCCAAGATGATCCTGTGGCGCGGCCACTGCTCGGTACACGGCCGCTTCTCGCTCGACTCGGTGCGGGACGTCCGGAGCCGGATCCCCGACGTCAACGTCCTGGTGCACCCGGAGTGCCGCCACGAGGTGGTCCAGGCCGCGGACCAGGTCGGCTCGACCGAGTACATCATCAAGACCCTCGAGGCCGCCCCGGCCGGCTCCAGCTGGGCCATCGGCACCGAGCTGAACCTGGTGCGCCGCCTGGCGAACCGCCACAGCGACAAGACGGTGGTCTTCCTCGACAAGACGGTCTGCTTCTGCTCCACGATGAACCGCATCGACCTGCCGCACCTGGTCTGGGCGCTGGAGTCGCTGGCGGACGGCAAGCCGGTCAACCGCATCCGGGTGGATCCGGAGACGGAGAGGTACGCCAAGCAGGCGCTGGAGCAGATGCTCGCACTGCCCTGACCCGGGCGAGCACCTCCCGGCGTTCGGGCGGAGCAGGAAAGGCGACGGGCTGGTGGACCTCCGCGGAGGTCCACCAGCCCGTACCCGTCACCGTCCCGGCACCGCTACCCCGGGATCAGCCCCTGCTCGTCGAGCATCTCCCGCACTTCCTCGAGGGTGGCGTCCGGCGCCGGCAGAATCAGCTCCGACGGCTCCAGGGAGTCGTCCGGCAGCGCCTCGCCGAGTTCCCGCACCGCGCCGAGCAGCGCGACCAGGGTGCGCCGGAAACCCTGCTCGTCGCCGCTCTCCATCTCCGCGAGCAGCTCGTCGTCCAGCTTGTTGAGTTCGGCGAAGTGACTGTCCGCCAGCTCCACCTGCCCCTCACCCATGATCCGTACGATCATGAAAGACCTCCCATGTCGTGAGACCTCGTCGGCGAGGGGTCTCTTACTGCTTGTCGAAGTCGGGCCGCGCTTGCTGCTGCCCCTGGGACTGCCCGCCGCCCTCGATCGCCTGCTGCGAACCGCTGCCGCCGGCCAGCTCGGCCTTCATCCGCTGCAGCTCCAGTTCCACGTCCGCCCCTCCGGAGAGCCGGTCCAGCTCCGCGGAGATGTCGTCCTTGGCGGTCCCGGTCGGGTCGTCCAGGGCACCGGAGGCCATCAGCTCGTCGATCGCCCCGGCCCGCGCCTGCATCTGCGCCGTCTTGTCCTCGGCCCGCTGGACCGCCAGGCCGACGTCGCCCATCTCCTCGGAGATACCGGAGAACGCCTCGCCGATGCGGGTCTGGGCCTGAGCGGCGGTGTAGGTGGCCTTGATGGTCTCCTTCTTCGTCCGGAAGGCGTCGACCTTGGCCTGCAGCCGCTGGGCAGCGAGGGTCAGCTTCTCCTCCTCGCCCTGCAGGGTCTGGTGCTGCGTCTCCAGATCGGTGACCTGCTGCTGGAGGGCGGCGCGCCGGGACAGCGCCTCACGGGCCAGGTCCTCACGGCCGAGCGCCAGCGCCTTGCGGCCCTGGTCCTCCAGCTTGCTGGACTGGCTCTGGAGCTGGCCGAGCTGCAGTTCCAGCCGCTTGCGCGAGGTGGCGACGTCGGCCACCCCCCGCCGGACCTTCTGCAGCAGCTCGAGCTGCTTCTGGTACGAGTAATCAAGGGTTTCGCGTGGGTCCTCGGCCCGGTCCAGGGCCTTGTTGGCCTTCGCGCGGAAAATCATCCCCATCCGCTTCATGACACCGCTCATGGGCCTCGCGCGCCCCCTTCTCCGGGCTTGAGCTCCAGCATTCTCAGGACCCAGCCTACGGGTCCCACCCCTATTACCGCACTGATCGAGCGCTGATGCGCTCCTCCCGCAGGACGAACACGATACGGACTTCCTACGGCGCAGGGAGTAGGCGAGGGGCGCTATATCCGGATTGGACACGTGTCGGGCGGCCTGCCGCCGATCTTTCCCGGCACCGCACGGGACCTCTGCGGCGAAGACACCGTACCCTTGGGTCTCGTGTTCCGAAGCCGTTCCAAGGATGAGCAGGCCGCCGAGTCCACCGCGACCGCGGGCCAGCCCAAGCAGCCCCGTGACCCCCAGGCGCCCAAGGGCCGCCCGACGCCCAAGCGCGCCGTCGCGCAGTCCCAGCGTCGTGCGGCGGCCCTGACGCCGGTCTCCCGGAAGGAGGCCGCCAAGCGGCAACGCGAGGCCCGCCGAGCCGAGCTCGGCAAGCAGCGCGAGGGCCTCGCCAAGGGCGACGAGCGGTTCTTCCCCGCTCGCGACCGCGGGCCGGTCCGGAAGTTCGTCCGCGACTACGTGGACTCGCGCTTCTCCGTGCCCGAGTTCTTCCTGCCGCTCGCCGTGATCATCCTGGTGCTGAGCACCATGCCGTCGCCGACCCTGCAGAACATCTCCCAGCTGCTGTGGCTCTGCGTCATCGTCGTGATGATCCTGGACTTCGTCACGCTGTCGTTCCGGCTGAAGAAGCGGCTGCGGGAGCGCTTCCCCGACGAGAACCTCCGGGGCGCCGTCCCGTACGCCCTGATGCGGTCGCTCCAGATGCGGCGGCTGCGCCTGCCGAAGCCGACGGTCAAGCGTGGAGAACGGCCCTGACGACCGCCGCCACCCTCCCGGCCGGCGTGCCCGGCGGGGAGCGCGAGACGCTGCGCGGGGAACTCGTGGCCCGGCAGTTGTCGGAGCAACTCGACAGCCGTTTCGGCCCGGACCGACGACTGCGGATCCTGGAGGTCGGCCTCGCGGCCGGCCCGCACTCCGTACGGCTGGCCCGAGCGGGCCACGAGGTGACCGCGCTCGAGCCCGACCCCGCGCGGTCGGCCGCCCTGCGCCACGCCCTGGTCGACGACCCGCTCCGGGTCCAGCGGCGGGTCCACCTGGTCGCGGGCGACTGCCCGGACACCGGTGCGCACTTCCCGCCCGGCAGTTTCGACGTGGTGCTCTGCCACGGCGCCCTCATCCCGCTCCCCCAGCCCGACCCGCTGCTGGCCGGCCTCGCCCGGGTCCTCGCCCCGGGAGGGCTCCTCTCGCTGCTGGTTCGGAACGCCGACGCCCTGGCCATGCGCCCCGGCCGGGCCGGCGACTGGACGGCCGCCCTCGCCGCCTTCGACTCCCCCGCCCAACCCGACCGGTTCAGCAACCTGACCAGGACGCTGGCGGACCTCGGGGTCCCCGTCCACTCCTGGTACGGGGTCGGCGTCTTCACCGATCCGGCGCCCGCGGCGTCGGATCGGCGGAACCGGGAACAGCTGCTGGCCGCCGAGGAGCGCGCCGGGCGCACCGACCCCTACCGTGCGATAGCGGACCTGCTGCACGTCTGCGGCGTCCGCGGCTGAGCGACCGCCGCCCGCCGGAGCCCGACCCCCCGGGCGCTGCCCGGGACGGTGGGACGGCGGACCCGGCCGGCCCCTCCCCCGGTCGGCCCGTACCGGGCTCCGTACCGGAGGGCCGGTGGACGGTCCGCCGCCCCAGCCGTGCCCGTCGCGCTCACCCGTTGAGGGAGTCGCCCGCCCCTTCGCCGGTCTCCGAGACGGCTTCCGGACCGTGCAGGACCATCGGCCCGTAGACCTTCCTGCCGTCCTCCAGGAGCGTCACCTGGTCGGTGCCGCCGTCCAGCAGCTCCCGCCACACCTCACCCACCCAGGACTCCGCATCACCTTGGGTGCTGAACTCCTCCTGCTCGACCGAGGGTTCGGTCTCGGTGCCGTCGGCCTTCTCGAACCGCCACGTCCACGCCATGTACTGCCTCCTGGCTCCGCCGTCTGCCTGCTCGTCGCAGCCTATGGTCTTCCGGGCCCCGCCGGACCAGGGCCGCTCCGCACACCGGACCGATCCGGCCGCCACCGCCCGCGACCGCCCGCTCCGCACCCCACCGGGCCAGTCCGGTCACCAGCCTCGGGGCAGCGATAGGGTTCGGCGGATGAGCGGTCTGAATCTTGATGACTTCGGCAACCTGATCAAGCGCCCGGACTCCGCCGTGCGGCGCGAGGCCGAGGAGCGCCGGGGGCGGCTGGCAGTGCCCCCCGGATCGCTGGGCCGCCTCGACGACCTCGGCGATTGGCTGTCGGCGGCCCAGTCCACCGCCGCGGTACGCCCGGTCGAACACCCCAGGGTGCTGCTCTTCGCCGGTGACCACGGAGTCGCGCGGCTGGACGTCTCGGGGCGACCCGCGGGGAGCACCGAGCGACTGGTCCGCGGGGTGCTGGACGGCGAACGGGCCGTCGCCATCCTCGCCCGCCGCTCCGGAACGCCCGTCCGGGTGGTGGACCTCTCCGTCGACTGCGAACCGGGTGACCTGCCGGCGGAGGTGGTCCGGCACCGGGTACGGCGGGGCTCGGGCCGGATCGACATCGAGGACGCGCTGACGGCCGAGGAGGCGGAGCAGGCGTTCCGCTCCGGGATGGCGATCGCCGACGAGGAGGCGGACGCCGGCACCGACCTGGTCGCGCTCGGCGATCTGAGCGTCGGTGGCAGCACGGCGGCGAGCACCCTGATCGCCACCCTCTGCGGCACCGACGCCTCGGTGGTGACCGGCCGCGGGGGCGCCGGAATCGACGATCTGGCCTGGATGCGCAAGTGCGCGGCGATCCGGGACGCGCTGCGCCGCGCCCGCCCCGTCATGGGGGACCCGCTGGCGCTGCTCGCCACCGCGGGCGGGGCCGACCTCGCCGCCATCACCGGGTTCCTGCTGCAGAGCGCGGTGCGCCGGATGCCGGTGGTCCTGGACGGCGTCGTCTCGGCGGCCTGCGCGCTGGTGGCCCAGCGCGTGGCCTTCCGTGCCCCGGACTGGTGGATCGCCGGTCACCTGAGCGGGGAACCGGCCCAGGAGAAGGCGCTCGACCGGCTGTCCCTGGAGCCGTTGTTGGACCAGGGGCTGCGCGTGGGGGAGGGCGTGGGGGCGCTGCTCGCGCTGCCGATCGTGCGGGCCGCCGCGGCGCTCACCGCCGAACTGCCCGAGCAGGTCCCGCCGTCCGTGACACGGTAGGTGGACGGCGACGGCCTGGAAGGCCATTAAGGTGCGGACAACGGCCCACGCCCGGCGGCCAGTAGTCCGGAACGTACGATGCACCGGGCGGCGGCCGGCCCACCCATCGGCCGAGGAACTCAACGGAAGAGGGACCCCACAACCGTGACAGCACTGACTCTCAGCACCTCTGCCCCGGCCGCTCTGCGTTCGGACGCCATCGTCGTCGCCGTGGCCAAGGGCGCCAAGGGCCGCCCCGTCGTGGTGGCCGGCGCCGAGGCCGTCGACAAGGCGTACGACGGCAAGTTGGCCGCCGTTCTGGAGACTCTCGGCGCCTCCGGGGGTGAGGGGGAGGTGACCAAACTCCCCGCTCCCTCCGGCTTCAAGTCCCCGGTCGTGTTGGCCGTCGGCCTGGGCGACGCCCCGGAGAAGGGCGAGACCTTCGACGGTGAGACGCTGCGCCGCGCGGCGGGGTCGGCGGCCCGGGCCCTGGCGGGCGCGGAGTCCGCCGGTTTCGCGCTTCCGCTCGACAGCGCCGAGTACGCCGCGGCCATCGCGGAGGGCGCCCTGCTGGGCGCGTACTCCTTCACCACCTACCGCGCCGGCGCCGCCCAGAAGGCCGCCGCCGACCAGGAGAAGAAGGACAAGAGCGCGCCGCTGGGCGAGGTCGTCCTGCTCGGCGGGAAGCCGAAGGACAAGGCCTACAAGGCGGCCACCGAGCGCGCCACGGCGCTGGTCGGAGAGGTGCACCGGGCGCGTGACCTGGTCAACATCCCCTCGAACGACCTGTTCCCGAAGTCTTTCGCCGACATCGCCCTGGCGGTCGGCAAGGAGCACGGCCTCAAGGTCGAGGTCCTCGACGAGCAGGACCTCCGCGAGGGCGGCTACGGCGGCCTCCTGGGCGTCGGTCAGGGTTCGGCGAACCCGCCGCGCCTGGTGCGGCTGGTCCACAGCCACCCCAAGGCGAAGAAGACCCTGGCGCTGGTCGGCAAGGGCATCACCTACGACTCTGGCGGCATCACGCTGAAGCCGGCCGGCCACAACGAGACGATGAAGTGCGACATGAGCGGTGCGGCCGCCGTCTTCGCCGCCGTCGTCACCGCGGCCAAGCTGGGTCTGGAGGTCAACGTCACCGGCTGGCTCGCCCTGGCCGAGAACATGCCGTCCGGCTCGGCCACCCGCCCCGGCGACGTCCTGCGGATGTACAGCGGCAAGACGGTGGAGGTGCTCAACACCGACGCCGAGGGCCGACTCGTGCTGGCCGACGCCCTGACCCGGGCCTCGGAGGAGAAGCCGGACGCGATCGTCGACGTGGCGACCCTCACCGGCGCCATGATGCTCGCCCTGGGCAACCGCACCTTCGGCATCATGGCGAACGACGACGCCTTCCGCACCTCCATCCACGAGGTCGCCGAGGAGGTCGGCGAGCAGTCCTGGCCGATGCCGATGCCGCGCGAACTGCTCAAGGCCATGGACTCCACGGTGGCCGACATCTCCAACATGGGCGAGCGCATGGGCAGCGGCCTGGTGGCCGGGCTCTTCCTCCAGGAGTTCGTCGGTGAGGACATCACCTGGGCCCACCTGGACATCGCCGGTCCGGCGTTCCACGAGGGCGCCCCGTACGGCTACACGCACAAGGGCGGCACCGGCTCGTCCGTCCGCACCCTGGTGCGGCTGGCCGAGCGGATCGCCGCCGGAGAGCTCGTCTGACGTCCGGGCCGGAACGGGTGCCCGACGGCGGCCGCACCCGTCGGGCCCGGACCGCTGCCCAGATCCGCCCGGCCCCGGCACATCGCCCGGGGCCGGGCGTTTGCGTTCGCTCTGGACGAATTCCGCACCTGATACGCACCGGTAACCCGGTTTCCTGGCCTTCCGGTCCACCGAGCGACCGGCCCGGCGTCCCGTCTGCCGCCGACAAGTGCGAAGATGTTGTCCCGGCAGGACAGGGCCCGGGCTCTCTTAACCGAGCGAGCCACACATACGAGCCGAGTACACAGCGGCCGAACGACAGCCGCCGCCCGGTCACCGCAGACCGGCTCCGGCGTACCCATGCATGGAGGACGTGACGTGGCGAACGACGCCAGCACCGTTTTCGACCTAGTGATCCTCGGCGGCGGCAGCGGCGGTTACGCCGCTGCGCTGCGCGCGGCTCAGCTGGGCCTGGACGTCGCCCTGATCGAGAAGGACAAGCTGGGCGGCACCTGTCTGCACTACGGATGCATCCCTACCAAGGCCCTGCTGCACGCCGGTGAGCTGGCCGACCAGGCCCGCGATGGCGCCAGCTTCGGTGTCAAGACCTCTTTCGAGGGCATTGACATGCCGGCGGTCCACAAGTACAAGGACGGCGTGGTCTCCGGCCTCTACAAGGGCCTGCAGGGGCTTGTGGCCTCTCGCAAGGTCACCTACGTGGCCGGTGAAGGCCGCCTCTCCTCGCCCACCTCGGTGGACGTGGACGGCCAGCGGTACGAGGGCCGGCACATCCTGCTGGCCACCGGTTCCCGGCCGAAGTCGCTGCCGGGGCTGGAGATCGACGGCAACCGGGTCATCTCCTCGGAGCACGCCCTGGTGATGGACCGGGTGCCGCAGTCCGCGATCGTCCTCGGCGGCGGGGTCATCGGCGTCGAGTTCGCCTCGGCGTGGAAGTCCTTCGGGGCCGACGTGACCGTGGTCGAGGCGCTTCCGCACCTCGTCCCGGCCGAGGACGAGAACAGCTCGAAGCTGCTGGAGCGTGCCTTCCGCAAGCGCGGCATCAAGTTCTCGGTGGGCTCCCGCTTCTCGGGCGTGGAGTACACCGACGCCGGTGTCCGGGTCTCCTTGGAGAACGGCAAGACCTACGACGCCGAGCTGCTCCTGGTCGCCGTCGGCCGGGGACCGGTCTCCGAGGGCCTGGGCTACGAGGAGGCCGGGGTCCGGATGGACCGCGGCTACGTCCTGGTCGACGAGTACTGCCGGACCAACGTGCCGACGATCTCCGCGGTGGGCGACCTCATCCCCACCCTCCAGCTCGCCCACGTCGGCTTCGCCGAGGGCATCCTCGTCGCCGAGCGGCTGGCCGGTCTCAAGACCGTGCCGATCGACTACGACGGTGTGCCCCGGGTGACCTACTGCCACCCGGAGGTCGCTTCGGTGGGCATGACCGAGGCCAAGGCCAAGGAGGTGTACGGCGCCGACAAGGTCGTCGCCCTCAAGTACAACCTCGGCGGCAACGGCCGGAGCAAGATCTTGAAGGCCGCGGGCGAGATCAAGCTCGTCCAGGTGCGGGACGGTGCCGTGGTCGGCGTCCACATGGTCGGCGACCGGATGGGCGAGCAGGTCGGCGAAGCCCAGCTGATCTACAACTGGGAGGCGCTGCCAGCCGAGGTCGCGCAGCTCATCCACGCGCACCCGACGCAGAACGAGGCTCTCGGCGAGGCGCACCTGGCGCTGGCCGGCAAGCCGCTGCACGCCCACGACTAGCAACCCCGGGCGCGAACCGTCCGCACCACTCATAAGGAGCAACAGGAACCATGGCGGTTTCCGTAACCCTGCCGGCGCTCGGTGAGAGCGTGTCCGAGGGAACTGTGACCCGCTGGCTGAAGGCCGAGGGCGAGCGCGTCGAGGCCGACGAGCCACTGCTCGAGGTCTCCACCGACAAGGTCGACACCGAGATCCCGGCACCGGCTGCCGGGGTGCTCTCCTCCATCAAGGTGGCGGAGGACGAGACCGTGGAGGTCGGCGCCGAGCTGGCCGTCATCGACGACGGCTCCGGCGCCCCGGCCGCGGCTCCGGCCCCGGCCGCCCAGCCCGAGCCCGAACCGGCACCGGCCGCCGCGGCCCCCGCGACGCAGCCCGAACCGGCACCGGCGGCACCGGCACCGGCGCCCGCCGGCGGAGCCGAGGGCACCCCGGTGACCCTCCCCGCACTGGGCGAGTCGGTGACCGAGGGCACCGTGACCCGCTGGCTGAAGGAGGTCGGCGAGTCGGTCGAGGCCGACGAGCCACTGCTCGAGGTCTCCACCGACAAGGTCGACACCGAGATCCCCTCCCCCGCGGCGGGGACGCTGCTGGAGATCGTGGTCGGCGAGGACGAGACCGCGGCGGTCGGCGCCAAGCTGGCCGTCATCGGCTCGCCCTCGGCCGCACCGGCCGCGGCGCCCGCACCGGCGGTGCCCGCACCGGCCCCCGCCGCGCCGGAGCCCGAGCCGGCACCTGCCGCACCGGCGGCACCGGCACCGGCGCCCGCTCCGCAGGCGCCGTCCGCCCCGGCCCCGCAGGTCGCCACTCCGGCGCCGGTCGCGCCGGAGCCGACCCCGTCCGCCCCCGCACCCGCTCCGGCTCCGGCCCCCGCTCCGGCGGCCCCCGCCGGTGACACCGGCGGCGCCTACGTCACCCCGCTGGTGCGCAAGCTGGCCACGGAGAACGGCGTCGACCTGGCCTCGGTGAAGGGCACCGGGGTGGGCGGCCGGATCCGCAAGCAGGACGTCCTGGCCGCGGCCGAGGCCGCCAAGGCCCGGGCCACGACGGCCGCTCCGGCCGCCCCGGCCGCCAAGGGACCGGCGCCCGTGGTCCCGTCCTCGCTGCGCGGGCAGACCGTCAAGATGTCGCGCATCCGCAAGGCGACGGCCAAGCACATGCTCGAGTCGCTGAAGGTGTCGGCGCAGCTGACCACCGTGGTCGAGGTGGACGTCACCAAGGTCATGCAGCTGCGGGCCAAGGCGAAGGAGAGCTTCCTGGCGCGCGAGGGCGTCAAGCTCTCTCCGATGCCCTTCTTCGTCAAGGCGGCCGCCGAGGCGCTGAAGGTCCACGCGGTCGTGAACGCCCGGGTGAACGACGACGACACGATCACCTACCACGACGTCGAGAACATCGGCATCGCTGTGGACACCGAGAAGGGCCTCTTCGTCCCGGTCATCCACGGTGCGGGCGATCTGAACATCGCCGGCATCGCCAAGAAGACCGCCGACCTGGCCGCCCGGGTCCGGGAAGGCGGCATCAAGCCGGACGAGTTGGCCGGCGGCACCTTCACGGTGACCAACACCGGATCGCGCGGTGCGCTGTTCGACACCCCGATCCTCAACCAGCCGCAGGTCGGCATGTTGGGCATCGGCGCCACCGTGAAGCGTCCGGTCGTCGTCTCCACCCCGGAGCTCGGTTCGACCATCGCCATCCGGGACATGGTCTACCTGGCCCTGTCCTACGACCACCGCCTGGTCGACGGCGCGGACGCGGCCCGTTTCCTGGCCACCATCAAGGACCGTCTGGAAGCCGGCGAGTTCGAGGGCGACCTCGGTCTCTGACCGGTTCCCGCACCGGCGGACGCGCCCCCTGCCCAACCCCGGGCGGGGGGCGCGCCCCGTCTCAGGCCGTGTTCCCGCACCGGCCCGGGAGGCTCCCCGTTCGGCTGCCATCCACCGCGGTCCGCCCTGCCACTGGCGGACTGGGCCGCCCGACGTCCCGCCCAAGTGGACCCACCACCACCCAGACCTGACCAACGGAAGAGAGACCCCATGTCGACCGCCCCCGACCCGCTGCGTGTCTCGGTCATCATCGGCAGTTCCCGCGAGGGCCGTTTCGGCCCCACCGTGGCCACCTGGTTCATCGACCACGCCCGTCAGCGCGAGAACCTCGCGCTCGACGTCATCGACCTCGTCGAAGCCCCGCTGGCGCTGGCCCCGGGAGCCGCTTCCCCGGGGAGCCGCCGGGAGGCGGAGGAACTGTCCGAGCGGCTGCGGACGGCCGACGCCTTCGTCGTCGTCACGCCCGAGTACAACCACAGCTTCCCCGCCTCCCTGAAGAGCGTGATCGACGCGCACTCCACCGAGTGGCGGGCCAAGCCGGTCGGCTTCGTCTCCTACGGGGGCCTGGGCGGGGGGCTGCGGGCGGTCGAGCAACTGCGACTGGTCTTCGCCGAACTGCACGCGGTGACCGTGCGCGACAGCGTCAGCTTCCACACGGCCTGGGAGCGGTTCGACGGCGAGGGATCGCTGATCGAGGCGACGATGTACGAGGGCTCCGCCAAGGGCATGCTCGACCAGCTCACCTGGTGGGCCACCGCGCTGCGGGAGGCCAAGGCCGTCCGCCCCTACGAGGTCTGACGCCCCGGGCCGCCCGCCGCCGGGAAACACCCTCGCCCGCTGGCGGCGACCCCTCCTCGGACCGCCCTCCAGGGCCTATGAGCGTCACGGACCCGCATCCACCCCTCCGGATACCGCCCCATGCCCCCGATAATGGCTACGTCACCGCTGCCCGCCGCGCCCGACCGGGCCGGCCACCGACCTACGGAGCCCGCATGTCGCCGCCCGTCGTCCGATCGCTGCGCGAGCAGATCCGGGAGCAGATCCTGGAGGGGATCGTCAGTGGCCGGTGGAAGCCCGGAGAGCGGATCGTCGAGCGCCGGATCGCGGCCGAGATGGAGGTCAGCCAGGCTCCGGTCCGGGAGGCGCTCCGGGAGTTGGAGGCGCTGCGGCTGATCGAGTCGGCGCCGAACAAGGGGGTCCGGGTCCGCGCCCTGACCGCCGCCGACGTGGAGGAGAGCTATCCGGTGCGGGCCGGGCTGGAGCGGGTGGCCGCCGAGCTGGCCGCGCCCAGGCTGGCGGAGGACACCGGAGCGCTGGAGCACGAGGTCGCCGCGTTGCGCGAGGCAGACCGGGTGATGGACGGGGAGGCGCAGGTCCGGCACACGGTGGCGTTCCACCGGGAGATCGTCCGGGCCGCGGAGAACTCGGTGCTGCTGCACAGCTGGGAATCGCTGGGGATCGAGGTGTGGACCACGCTGTCCATCCGCTGGCTCAGCCCGGAACCACGCCGGCACGCCGAGGAGCACGCCGAGATCGTGGCGGCGTTCCGCCGGCGCGACCCGTTGATCGGTGAACTGCTGCGGGACCACGTGCTCAGCTGCGCCCCGCAGGTACGGCCGGAGACGGCGGCCCCCTGAACGGCCATACCGTCCCCTTTTGACACCGAGTGCCGAGCGACCAGGCACGTGGTGCCGACTTTCCTCCCACTCCCCCATGAATATTGATCGATCATCGATCAAAGCCTATGGTCGAGCGCAGGGGCGCGAGCTGCCTGTCCTGCCTGCTCGCCCCCCGCCCTCTGCACCCCTCCGGAAGGCGGACCACCATGCCCGACCCCGTCAACCGCCGCCCCGGCCAGCTCGACCAGCTGCCCGACCGCGACCCCGAGGAGACCGCCGAGTGGCGGAGCTCGCTGGACGCCGTCCACCGGGCGGCAGGCGCCCACCGCGCCCGCTACCTGATGCGCCGGACCCTCGAACACTCCGAGCGGTCCGGCATCGGCCTGCCCGGGCTGCTCACCACCGACTACGTCAACACCATCCCCACCTCCGCCGAGCCCCCGCTGCCGGGCGAACCGGAGCTGGAGCGCCGGATCACGGCCTGGAACCGCTGGAACGCCGCCGCCATGGTGACCCGCGCCGATCTGCGCGGCGGTCTCGGCGGGCACATGGCCACCTACGCCTCGGCCGCCTGGCTCTACGAGATCGGCTTCCAGCACTTCTTCCGCGGCAAGGAGTCCGGCCACCACGCGTCGGCGACCTCCGGAGACCAGCTGTACGTCCAGGGCCACGCCTCCCCCGGCATCTACGCTCGCGCCTTCCTCGAAGGGCGCCTCTCCGAAGGCCACCTGGACCGGTTCCGGCAGGAGGTCGCCGGTGAGGGCCTGCCCTCCTACCCGCACCCGCGCCGGCTTCCGGACTTCTGGGAGTTCCCCACCGTGTCGATGGGGCTGGGCCCGCTCTCGGCCATCCACCAGGCCCGGTTCAACCGCTATCTGCACGCCCGCGGCATCAAGGACACCTCCGCCTCGCACGTCTGGGCCTTCCTCGGCGACGGCGAGATGGACGAGCCGGAGTCGACCGCGGCGCTGGCCCTGGCCGCCCGGGAGGGCCTGGACAACCTCACCTTCGTCATCAACTGCAACCTCCAGCGGCTGGACGGGCCGGTACGCGGCAACGGGAAGATCGTCCAGGAGCTGGAGGCGCTGTTCCGGGCGGCCGGCTGGCACGTGGTCAAGTCCCTGTGGGGAGATGCCTGGGACGAGTTGCTCGCCCGGGACCTCGACGGAGCGCTGGTCACTCGGCTGGGCGAACTGCCGGACGGGCAGTTCCAGACCTACGCCACCCGGGACGGGGCCTACGTCCGCGAGCACTTCTTCGGTGCCGACCCGGCGCTGCGGGCCCTCGCGGAGCCGTTCGACGACGCGCGGCTCGCCGAGGTGTTCGGCACCTCGCGGGCCGGCCACGAGCCCCGGAAGGTCTACGCCGCCTACCGGGCGGCCCTGGCCCACCGCGGCGCGCCGACCGTGGTCCTGGTCCAGACGGTGAAGGGCTGGACGCTCGGACCGGGCTTCGAGTCGCGCAACGCCAACCACCAGATGAAGAAGCTGACGACCGACGGTTTCCGAGCCATGCGCGACCTGCTGGAGCTTCCCGTCCCGGACAGCGCGCTGACCGGGGAGCTGCCGCCCTACGTACACCCGGGGGCGGACTCCCCCGAGGTGCGCTATCTGCGGGAGCGGCGGGCGGCGCTCGGCGGGCCGGCGCCGGCGCGCAGACTCTTCTCGGTACCGCTGCCCGAGCCGGCCGCCAAACCCTTCGAGGCCCTCCAGAAGGGGTCGGGCAGCCAGGAGATCGCCACCACCATGGCCTTCGTCCGGCTGGTCAAGGAGCTGATGCGGGAGAAGGCGACCGGCCACCGCTGGGTGCCGATCGTGCCGGACGAGGCCCGCACCTTCGGCATGGAGTCGCTCTTCCCGACCGCCGGGATCTACTCGCCGCTCGGGCAGACCTACGAGCCGGTCGACCGGGACCAACTCCTCTACTACAAGGAGGCGGCGAACGGGCAGATCCTCAACGAGGGCATCACCGAGGCCGGTTCGATGGCCTCGTTCACGGCCGCCGCGACCTCGTACGCCACCCACGGCGAGCCGATGATCCCTTTCTACATCTTCTACTCGATGTTCGGCTGGCAGCGGACCGCGGACCAGATGTGGGCGCTTGCCGACCAGCTCGGCCGGGGCTTCCTGATCGGCGCCACCGCGGGCCGCACCACCATGACCGGTGAGGGCCTCCAGCACGCCGACGGCCACTCGCATCTGATCGCGTCCACCAACCCGGCGGCGGTCAGCTACGACCCGGCGTTCGCCTACGAGATCGCGGTGATCGTCCGGGAGGGTATGCGCCGGATGTTCGGGGCGAGCCCGGAGCACCCGAACGGCGAGGACGTCTTCTACCACCTCACCGTCTACAACGAGCCGAAGCGGCAGCCGGCCATGCCGGAAGGCGTCGAGGAGGGCATCCTCCGCGGCCTCTACCGGTACTCGGCGGTCGCCTCCCCGCAGCTCCAGTTGCTGGCCAGCGGCACCGCCATCCACTGGTCGCTGGAGGCCCAGCGGCTGCTCGCCGAGGACTGGGGGGTGGCGGCCGACGTCTGGTCGGCCACCTCCTGGACCGAGCTGCGCCGCGACGCCCTCGCCTGCGACGCCGCCCGGCTCGCCGGGGAGGACCGGGTTCCGTACCTGACCCGGGCGCTCGCCGGGACGACCGGACCGGTCCTCGCCGTCAGCGACTGGATGCGGGCGGTCCCGGACCAGATCGCGCCGTGGGTGGAGCAGGACTGGACCTCTCTGGGCACCGACGGCTTCGGGCTCTCCGACACCAGGGAGGCGGCCCGGAGGCACTTCGGGGTCGACGCCCAGTCGGTGACGGTCGCCGCCCTGGCCGCCCTCGCCCGGCGCGGCGAGGTCAAGCCCGGCACCCCGCGGGAGGCGGCCGAGCGCTACGGTCTGTGACATGCGGGCCGCTCGACTCCTCAGAATGGTGTTGCTCCTCCAGTCCCGGGTCTCCATGACGGGCCCGGAACTGGCCGAGGAGTTGGAGGTGTCGGAGCGGACCGTGGCCCGGGACGCCGCCGCCCTCTCGGAGGCCGGGATACCCGTCTACGCCGACCGCGGCCGGGCCGGCGGCTACCGGCTCGTCGAGGGCTACCGCACCCGGCTGACCGGGCTGGGCCGTACCGAGGCCGAGGCTCTGTTCCTCTCGGGGGTGCCCTCGGCGTTACGGGAGATGGGCCTCGCGGACGCCGCTTCGGTGGCCCGGTTGAAGGTCTCCGCGGCGCTGATGCCGGGCCTGCGGGACGCTCCCGACAGCGCTGCCCAGCGCTTCCACCTGGACGCGCCGGGCTGGTGGCAGGCGCCACCGGTGCCCGCGCTGCTGCCGCCGGTGGCGGAGGCGGTGTGGGCGGACCGAGTCGTCTCGGTGCGCTACCGGCGCCGGGACACCGAGGTCGAGCGGAGACTGGAGCCCTACGGCCTGGTGCTCAAAGCGGGCGTCTGGTACCTCGTCGCCCGGGTCGCCGAGGCGACCGAGTACCGCATCTACCGCCTGGACCGGTTCTGCGAGGTCCGGCCCGGCGACGAGTGCTTCATCCGGGACGCCGACTTCGACCTGCCGGGCTTCTGGAGGGAGCAGGCGGCGCAGTTCGCCCGCTCCCTCCTGCGTACGGAGGTCGTGCTGCGGCTGTCGGAGGCCGGGGCCCGCCGACTGCCGTACGTCACCGACCGGGCCGCCGGCCGGGAAGCCGTGGCGGCGGCCGGTGAACCGGACCGGGACGGCCGGCTCACCGTCACCCTTCTGGTGGAGTCGGTCGAGGTCGCCTACGAGCAACTGCTGATGCTCGGCCCGGAGTGCGAGGTGCTGGCCCCCGTCGAGTTGCGCCGGCTGTTCGCCGAGGCGGCCCGGCGGTCGATCCGGCTCTACGAGGGCTGAGCACCTCTTCCCGAGTGGGGGCAACGAGCCGCGCCGGTCGCGCCACGGGCGGGGGCCGTCAGCGGTAGTCCCGGTCGTCCGCCTTCCGTCCGCCCAGGGCGACCTCGCTGATGTAGGCCCATGCGTCCGGCTGGGTGCCGTCGGTGTCGGTGAAGCCGTAGACCCGGGCGAGTCGGCCGCTGGAGAGCGACTGCCCGTTCCAGCGGGCCACGTCCGGGTCGGCCGCCAGCGCCGCGACCGCCCGCCCCACGTAGACGGGGGACTCGGAGATGCAGAAGTGCGGTTCCTTCCGGACCCCCTCACGCCAGTTCTCCTCGGTCACCCCGAAGTGGTCGAGCATCTGCTCGGAGCGGAGGAAGCCGGGGGTGATCGAGACCGCCGTGGCCCCCCGCTCCGCCAGTTCCTCGCCGAGGCACTGGGCCATGCGGATCGGGGCGTTCTTGGTGAGGTCGTAGTAGAAGTTCTCCCGGTAGCGCCGGTTCGTCTCGGCCGTGCCGTCCGTCACCTCGATCAGGAGGCCGCCGGGGCGACGCAGCAGCAGCGGAAGGGCGAAGTGGCTGGTGACGATGTGGCTCTCGACCCCGAGCCGCAGCATCCGCAGGCCCCTCTCCAGCTCGATCTCCCACATCCGCGAGTCGAAGTCGATCAGGTGTTCGCCACCCCACAGGTCGTTGACGAGCACGTCCAGCCGCCCCTGCTCGCGGTCGACGCGCTCGACCAGGGAGCGCACCTGCTCCGGTTCCAGGTGGTCGGTCGGCACGGCGATACCGGTGCCGCCGGCCGCGGTGACGAGTTCCGCGGTCTCCTCCAGTGTCTCGGGGCGGCCCACCTCGCTGCGCCGCTCCCGGGTCGTTCGCCCGGTCGCGTACACGGTGGCTCCCGCCGCGCCGAGTAGTACCGCCATCGCACGGCCTGCGCCCCGGGTCGCTCCGGCGACGAGCGCCACCCTGCCGGTCAACGCGCCCTGCTCGCTCATCCTCATTCCTCTCCCTGTCACGGGACAGCGCTCGGTTCGCTGCCCGGCGAGCGACTCTTCCCGGTTAACCGGACATCCACTGTCCTGTTTTTCCGCCCGGCCGCCTTTCGGTGCGTCCCGCGGCCGCCGAGGACCTCACGTCGCGCTCGGGTTCGGCCGCCGCTTCGGCGTGCGGGCCCCGAGGCCAGGACCGATGCTGGTCGGATGATGGACGAGACGGGTTTCTGGGAGATCGTCGACGACGCGCGGGAGCGCGCCGACGGCGATCCGGTGGAGCAGGCGGAGCTGGTCGTCGAGCGGCTGCTGAGCCTCGACCCCGAGACGGTGCTCGACTTCGCCCGGCACTTCGAGGTGCGCTACAACCGCGCCTACCGCTGGGACCTCTGGGGGGCCGCCTGGATGCTGCTGGACGGCGCGGGCGACGACGCCTTCGACAACTTCCGATGCTGGTTGATCGGCCGGGGGCGGCAGGTCTTCGAAGGGGCGCTGCGGGATCCCGACGACCTCGCCGACCTGCTGGACGACTTCGACGAGGAGAGCGGCGGCGACGCCGAGGACCTCGGTTACGCCGCCGACCAGGCCTACGAGAACCTGACCGGCACCGAGACACCGGAGCTGGGCGTGCCCCCGCAGCCCGGGGAACCGCACGGCTCCCCGATCGACTTCGAGGACGAGGAACTGCTCGCCCAGCGGTTCCCCCGGCTCTGGGCCAGGTTCCGGGCCTGAGGGGCGTGCCGCGCTCCCACCCGTCCGGAGCTCCCCCGGGGGCTTCCGACCGCTGGCTGCGGGGTGCACCGCCCCCGGCGGTCACTCCCGGAGGCCGCGCCCCATCAGCACGTCGTCGACGTACGCCCCGGCCAGCAGGAACTCGCCCGGTAGCACCCCCTCGACCACGAAGCCGGCGGCCTCGTACAGCCGCCGGGCGGGGGCATTGTGCCCCAGCACCCGGAGCGTCACCCGGATGGCGCCCTGCCGGCGAGCCTCTTCGCAGGCCGCCTCGATCAGCGCCCGCGCCAGACCGCGGCCCCGGGCCCAGCTGTCCACCGCGAGACCCTGAATCTGCCGCACATGGGCGTTGCTGGCCAGTGGAGTCGGCGGCACCAGCCGTATGTAGCCGGCGAGCCGCCCCGCCACTACCGCTACCAGGTAGTGGGGCGGCTGATGCCCCGAGTCGAAGAACGGCACGTCCTCGGCCGGCGGCGGCTGGACCGCGTGCAGCGCCGACCAGGTCCGCCGGTTCAGTGCGGCCAGCCGCCGTTCGTCGGACGGTTCGGCGTGGCGGATGACGGTCTGCTGCGGGAGCGGCTCGGACATGGGCGTCATTCTGCCCTCCACGGGGACACGGCAGGGTGCCGGGAGCCGCTTCGGGGCAGGATGGCGTGCATGCGCATCGCGATCACCGGTTCGAGCGGTCTCATCGGCTCGGCCCTCCTCGGCTCGCTGCGGGCCGACGGTCACGAGACGGTGCGGCTGGTGCGCCGGCCGCCCCGCGCGCCGGACGAGGTCCGCTGGGATCCGCTGGGGGGATACGTCGACACCTCCGGTCTGATCGGCTGTGACGCGGTGGTGCACCTCGCCGGCGCCGGCGTCGGCGACCACCGCTGGACGGCCGGGTACAAGGAGAAGATTCGGGACAGCCGGGTCCTGGGCACCACGGCCATCGCCGAGGCGCTCGCCACGCTGGACACCCCGCCGCGGGTACTGCTGTGCGGCTCGGCGATCGGCTACTACGGCGACACCGGGGACCGGCCGGTGGACGAGGAGGCGCCCCCGGGTGAGGGTTTCCTGGCCGAGGTGTGCCAGGAGTGGGAGGCCGCGGCGGGCGCCGCCGTGCGGGCCGGGATCCGGACGGTCTTCGGCCGGACCGGGCTGGTGGTGGCCCGCGAGGGAGGCGCCTGGGGCCGGCTGTTCCCGCTCTTCCGGCTGGGGCTCGGCGGACGGTTGGGCGACGGGCGCCAGTACTGGAGTTTCATCGCCCTGGCCGACCACATCGCCGCCCTGAGGCACATCCTGGAGACGGACTCGCTCTCCGGCCCGGTCAACCTCACCGGCCCCGCCCCGGTCACCAACCGCGAGGTGACGGCGGCCATGGGGCGGGTGCTGCGCCGCCCGACGGTCGCCGCCGCGCCCGCGCCCGCGCTGCGGCTGGTGCTCGGCGAGTTCGCCGGCGATGTCCTCAGCAGCCAGCGGGTGCTGCCGGCGAAGCTGTCGCGGTCGGGCTTCTCCTTCGTCTTCCCCGAGGTGGACGCCGCGATCCGGGCCGCCCTGCACTGACCCCCGCGCAGGGCGGGACGGATTGGATCAGCGGTGGTGCGGCAGCCGGCCCGGGCGCGACGGGGAGACGTCGGCGGGCCGGTGCGGATCGCCGGGCGCCGGCGGACGGACACACGGTGGAGGGCGCGCGACGGCCGGAGCCCGTGCACCCGTGCCCGGTCGGTGCGCGACTGCGCACCCATCTCATCCGAACTTAGGCTCATCGCGATATCGGGCATGCCGGTGGCCGCTGAGGGGCATGAGGTCTCCAGCACCCCGGGAGAACCCAGCGCGGAGAACCAGCCGACCTCGGGGAGGGTCACGTGCTCAGTAGCGCACGCCGCACCAAGGACCAGCGGGCGGACGTCATCGTCGTGGGATCGGGCCTCGCCGGCCTCTCCGCCGCCCATCGGATCGCCGAGGCGGGCTTGTCCGTCGCCGTCCTGGAGGCCTCGGGACGTCCCGGCGGGCGCATGGTCACCGACCAGGTCGACGGCTTCCTACTGGACCGCTCCGGCCGCCTGCTCACCACCGGTTCCATGGAGCTCACCCGCCACGCCGGGCTGTCCTCGCTGGTGCTGCGGCCCTTCTCCGCCGGGGTGCTGGTGCGCAGTGGCGGGCGCTCGCGGCGGATGCCCGAACTCCGGAGCACCCGGGGGGCGCTCACCACGGTGCGTGCTCTGGCGCATGCTGCCCGTGCTCCCCGGAGCGACGCCCTGGACCAGGCCCGGCTCACCGCCGCCCTGAACCGCCTCGCGGGGACCCCCACCGGCCGCACCCTCGCCCGGCCGGAACGCTCGGCGGCGGAGGCGCTCAGCTCCCGGGGCCTGCCCGCCCGCACCGTCGACGGCTTCCTCCGACCGCTGCTCGCCGCGCTCCTCGGCGACCCGGAGCTGACCACCTCCAGCCACTGCGCCGACCTCGCTCTCCGCGGTTACGCCCGCGGCCGACTCTGCCTGCCGGCCGGCGGCGCCTCCGCCCTGCCCGACCTGCTGGCCGCGGCCCTCCCACCGGACACGGTGTGCACCGGGGTGCGGGCCGTCTCGGCCGCCACCACCAGCGTGACCACGGCCGACCACGGGGTGCTGGGCTGCCGGGCCGTGGTGGTGGCCACCGACGCGCGCTCGGCCTCCGAACTGCTGCCGGGGTTGCGGGTGCCCGACTTCCACCCGGCGACCGTGCTCCACCACACCGCCGAGGCCGCCCCCACCGAGGAGCCGGCGCTGTTCCTGGACGCGGACCGCCGGGGACCGGTCTCGCACACCGCGGTCGTCAGCGCGACCGACCCCTCCCGCACCCCACCGGGCCGCCCGCTGATCACCTCGACGGTGCTCGGGCCGGTCTCCGCCGAACCGATCGGCGTCCTGGACAAGGCGGCGCGTCGCCAGCTGGCGGAGCTGTACGGGACCTGCACGGAGGACTGGGAACTGATCGGCGCCCACCATGATCCGGAGGCGGTGCCGGCGATGCCCGCGCCGCATGACTTCCAGCGCCCCGTACGGCTGCTGTCCGGCCTCTACGTGTGCGGCGACCACCGGGACACCAGCTCTGTGGAGGGAGCGCTGATCTCCGGCCGACGGGCGGCCGACGCCCTGCTCGGAGACTTCGGCCTGGCCGCCGCCCCCTCGGCACCGGCCGCGGCCGCCGCCTGACCGAACCACCTCGCGGGGGCGGCACCCCCACCGCCGGGCCTCGGCCCGCTCCGTCGACCCGTCGGGCGCCGGAGCGGGCCGAGGCGCTCCCCCGCCGCTCAGAGGGCCAGCGCCTCGACCCGCTCCCGGTAGCCGCGGACCGGCCCGGCGTCCCGGTACGGCTCCAGTCGGCGCTCGAAGTCGCGCACGTACTCCAACGCCCGGGTCGACCGCATCTGCGCGGCCTGCCGAGCCGCCTCCAGCCCCAGCGCACAGGCCTGTTCGAGATCGCCTAGTGCCAGCCGGGCGGAGGCCAGGACCACCCGGCAGAACAGCCGGCTCCGCACGTACCCCGCCGCACGGAGCCGCAGCGAGCGCTCGGCGTACTGGGCCGCCGCCCGGTACTGCCGCAGGTCCCGGTAGCAGTGACCGAACTCGTCGGCCAGTTGTGCCTCGTCGAAAAAGGCCGCCCAACCCGGTGCCTGCTCGGTGCCCCGGGCCGCTTCCAGGGCCCGTTCCGCCCGGGCCAGCGCCCCCGTGCAGGCGCGCACGTCCGACAGCACACCGTGTCCGCGCGCCTCGGCCGCGTGCAGCAGGGCACGCACCGGCGGTGGCGCGTCCGGTCCGACCCCCTGCTGGGCCACCCGGGCGAGCTGCACCGCTTCCCGGCCGTGGCCGAGGTAGACCGCCTGCCTGCTCATGGTCACCAGCACGTAGCCGCCGTACTCCCGGTCCCCGGCGGCCTGGGCGAGCCGGAGCGCCTGCACGAAGTAGCGCTGCGCCAGTCCGTGGGCCGCGATGTCGTACGAGGTCCATCCGGCGAGCCGGGTCAGGTCGGCGACGGCGGCGAAGAGCCGTCGGCCGATCCGTTCGGGGTACACCCCGCGCAGCATCGGCTCGACCTCGTGCTCCAGGTACCGCACCAGCGCCTGCCGAGCGTGCCCGCCCCCGTACGCGTGGTCGAGGTTCCGGAAGAGGGCGCTCACGGAGTTCAGTGCGGCGATGTCCCCCTCGGTGACCCGGTGCCCGGGCTCCCGGTCGGCCTGCCGCTGGCGCGGCACCGTCGATCCGGTCGGCGGCGGCCCGGCGGAGGGCGGCGGAACGCGGGGCCCGCCCCGGCCTGCTGCGGCCGGACCCGGCTGCCTCCCCCCGGCCCGCCCCGCGAGGGGCGAGCCGGCGGACCGGCCCTGGCCGGGCACCGTCTCCGGCGCTGCCTCCACCCCTCGGGCCACCCGTTCGTCCGGCTCGCCGATGAGCCAGTCCCGGCTGGGCACCACGAGCCCGGCGGGGGTGAAAGCGATCCTGCGGAGGTCGGCCACGCTGCCGCAGTCCTTGCGCCACAGCCCGCTCACGATGTCCACGGCCTCCACCGGGGTGGCCGCGAACTCCAGCCCCGCGTAGACCGGGGCGCAGGCGTCGAGCCCGAGGTCCTGTGCCGAGAGCCGACGGCCCAGCCGCCGGGTGAAGACCTCGGCGATCAGCGCGGGCGTCGCCCCCCGCGGCTGTTGGCCGCGCAGCCAGCGGGTCACCGAGGTCTTGTCGTACCGCAGGTCGAGGCCGTGCTCGGCGCCGAGTTGGTCGACGCGCCGGGCCAGACCGGCGTTGGAGAAGCCGGCCTCGGCGATGAGCGCGGCCAGCCGGCGGTTGGGGAGGCGCTGCTGGGCCGGCGCCTCGGACAGTTCGATAGGGGGTCGTTCAGTCGTCAACTGTGCGGTCTCCTGCCTTCCGGACCCCGTGGTACGAGCGGCGGCGGTCGAGGAACCAGTGGTGTGTGATCGCCCTCGCTGGACCGCCGCGAATTTAGCGCCCCCGGCGCCCCTCCGGCAGCCGTCCGCAGCTCATTCATCCGTTCGTGTGAGCAGGACTCCGTCAGACTCCGGAGGCCCACTCGACGGTCGGCTGGTACCCGTCGGAGTGACTGGTCGTAGAGTGGCTGGGGCGCGGGAGGCCGCGTCGATCGGAGACATCGAAGAGGAGCTGCCGTGAGTGCTGCGCTCTCCGGGGAAGCACCGTCCGCGTCCTCGGTCCACACCGCCCCCCTCCCGCCGACCGGCCCCGTCGAACCGCCCGAGCTGCGCTGCGTCCATCTCGGCTTCGGGCCGGAGGCGGTGGAGTACCGGGAGGCGTGGGCGGAGCAGCGCCGGGTGCACGCCGCCCGGTTCGCCGACGAGATCCCCGACACCTGCCTGCTGCTGGAGCACCAGCCGGTCTACACCGCCGGCTCCCGGACCAGGGACGACGAGCGGCCGCTGGACGGCACTCCGGTGGTGGACGTCGATCGGGGCGGCAAGATCACCTGGCACGGTCCGGGGCAGCTCGTCGGCTACCCGATCCTCAAGCTGCCGAGGCCGGTGGACGTGGTCGCGCACGTACGCCGCCTGGAGGAGGCGCTGATCCGCACCTGCGCCGAGTTCGGCCTGGAGACCGCCCGGGTCGAGGGCCGCAGCGGAGTCTGGGTGCTCGGCGACCCGGTGGCGCAGCGTCCCGCTCTCGGCGGGCTCTCGCTCGATCTCGCACCCTCGATGGCGCCGGGCGGCGCTCCGGAGGAGGAGTTCGACCCGCGTATGGCGGGGCCGCAGTACGCGCCCTCCAACGCGGGCCAGCGCGGCGAGGACCGGAAGGTCGCGGCGATCGGGGTGCGGGCCGCCAAGGGCGTCACCATGCACGGCTTCTCCCTCAACTGCGATCCGGACACCACCTCCTACGACCGCATCGTGCCCTGCGGCATCCGGGACGCCGGTGTCACCTCCCTCTCCGAGGAGCTGGGGCGGAAGGTGTCGGTCGCCGAGGTGCTGCCGGTCGTCGAGCGGCATCTGCGGGAGGTGCTGAGCGCGGCTCGGCCGCTCCCCCGCCCGGCCGACGGGTGAGCCAGGGCCGCTGCTCCGGCCGCCGCGGACCGGATGCGACGGCTCTGGTGTCCGGCCGCCGGGCCAGCCGCGCACAGCGTCGGCTCCGGCCCCCGAACAGCCGACGAAACCTCGGGCGTACCCTGGTTTCGGCCGAAGAATCCAAACCCGCGCCAAGCGAAGGGGAGTGCCGGACGTGTCCGCAGTCGCACCCGACGGACGGAAGATGCTGCGCCTGGAGGTCCGGAACAGCCAGACCCCCATCGAGCGCAAGCCCGAGTGGATCAAGACCCGGGCGAAGATGGGGCCGGAGTACACCGAGCTGCACAGTCTGGTGAAGCGGGAGGGGCTGCACACGGTCTGCCAGGAGGCCGGCTGCCCCAACATCTACGAGTGCTGGGAGGACCGGGAGGCCACCTTCCTCATCGGCGGCGACCAGTGCACCCGGCGCTGCGACTTCTGCCAGATCGACACCGGCAAGCCGCAGGCGCTGGACCGGGACGAGCCCCGCCGGGTCGCCGAGTCGGTCCGGACGATGGAGCTCAGGTACGCCACGATCACCGGTGTGGCGCGGGACGACCTGGACGACGGCGGCGCCTGGCTGTACGCCGAGACGGTCCGGCAGATCCACGGGCTGATGCCGGAGACCGGTGTCGAGCTGCTGATCCCGGACTTCAACGCGGTCCCCGAACAGTTGGCCGAGGTCTTCTCCTCCCGTCCGGAGGTACTGGCCCACAACGTCGAGACGGTCCCCCGGATCTTCAAGCGGATCCGCCCCGGCTTCCGCTACGAGCGCTCCCTGGAAGTCCTCACCCGGGCGCGGGAGGCGGGTCTGGTCACCAAGTCCAACCTGATCCTCGGCATGGGCGAGGAGCGCGAGGAGGTCAGCCAGGCGCTGCGGGACCTCTACGAGGCCGGTTGCGAGCTGATCACGATCACCCAGTACCTGCGCCCCTCCCCCCGGCACCACCCGGTGGAGCGCTGGGTCAAGCCGCAGGAGTTCGTCGAGCTCAAGGAGGAGGCGGACGCCATCGGGTACGCGGGCGTGATGTCCGGGCCGCTGGTCCGCTCCTCGTACCGCGCGGGCCGGCTGTACCGGCAGGCGATGGACCGGCGGTCGGCCTCGGCCGAGGCCGTCTGAGGCGCCGCAGGCCGGGTCGGGGCGGCGCTACCGGGAGTACGACGCCCCGGAACGAAGGTCTCCGGATGCGGGTCGGAGGCCGTCACCGCACCGGCCCCGCTGTTGTTCCTACGGTGTGGGCGGCGGCTTCCGCCGCCCACACTCGTCGGGGATCGGGTGGTTTCGGGGGACGGGCCCGGCGGGTCTACCGCGGGCTCGCGGGGGTAGCGGAGGCCGCGGCCAACAACGCTCCGCAGGCCACGTAAACTCGGCCGCATGGCGAGGCAGGAAAACTCCGAGAATCCCGGGCGTCTCAAGCAGATCGCCCTGACTTACAAGATGACCAAACGGGTCGACTCCAAGGTCGGCCTTGTCGTCGCGGCTGTGGGAATCGTCACCTTCGGTGTGCTGCTCGCCGTGGGCTTCCTGATCGACCACCCGATCTACCTCGGCTTCCTCGGCTTCCTGCTGTCCTTCCTGGCGATGGCCATCGTCTTCGGCCGCCGGGCCGAGCGGGCCGCCTTCGGCCAGCTCGAGGGCAAGCTGGGGGCGGCGGCCTCCGTGCTGGACAACATGAAGCGCGGCTGGACCATCACCCCCGCGGTGGCCATGAACCGGCAGCAGGACGTCGTACACCGGGCGGTCGGCAAGGCCGGGATCGTCCTGGTCGGCGAGGGCAACCCGAACCGGCTCCGCGGTCTGCTCGGCGCTGAGAAGAAGCGGATGTCCCGCGTGGTGGCGGAAGTGCCGGTGCACGAGGTGATCGTGGGCAACGACGAGGGCCAGGTGCCGCTGAAGAAGCTCCGCACCCATCTGATGAAGCTCCCCCGGGTGCTTCCGGGGGCGCAGGTCACCGTGGTCAACGACCGGCTGCGGGCGCTCGGAGACCTGATGAGCAACATGCCGGTGCCGAAGGGGCCGATGCCCAAGGGCATGCGGATGCCCCGAGGTGGCGGAAAGATGCGCTGAGCCCCGCTCGCGAGTCGGAGTGCGGAAGCGGCCGGGAGCGTGTCGTCCCCGGCCGCTTCCGCCGTCTTCGTCCCCGTCACCCGCACAGCTCTTCCCGTCGCGCCCCGCGCCGCCCGGGCCGGGGACGGAGGTCGGCCGGCAGCAGGAGGGCCCGGCCGGTCCGGGGCGGCCCCGGACGAGTCGCCTCAGATGCGTACCTGCACGGCGCGGCTCAGCCGGTCGTGGAGCCCGCGGCCGTCGCGGTCCCAGACCACCGCGGGGATCACCACGACCAGCAGCGCGGTACGGAGCAGCACCCGCAGCGGCCCCAGCCGTCCACCGCCCTCGGCGACCACCCGCAGGCCGAGCAGACGCTTTCCGGGGCTGCTCCCCACGGTGCCGACCGTCAGCACCTGGAGCACGGCGAAGATCGCCAGCGCCCAGTTGCTGGCCGACCGCGGGTCGCCGCCGGAGAAGAGACCGTAGGCGACCAGCACGCAGAGCGCCCAGTCGATGAAGAGGGCTCCGAACCGCCGGGCCACCGGCGCGAGAGAACCCGGCCCCTGCTCGGGCAGACCGAGGCGCTCGCCCCGGTACCCGAAGTCGACGCCCATCTCCTCGGCCGCGGCGCGGGGGCCGGAGAGCCACGATCCGAGTGCTTGCCTGTTGTCCACGCGTCCACGGTACTGCCAGTGCGGTCTCCGGCGGAGTGCGCCCCATGGCGGAGAACCGGGCCGCCGGCGGCGGCCCGGCGGCACGTCTCGCAGATGGACCCGGTCCGCACAACGGACCGGTTAACCTCGGCGAAACAAATGGGTCATGTCCGGGAAATGCCTTCTCCCTATGGTCGAGGCCCAGCGGGCCAGCACATACGGGCCGTATGTCAGGCGATCCCGCCCTCCGGCGGGGAGCTAGGAGGAGTGGCATGTTCGAGAACGCCGACGACGCGCGGAGGTTCATCGCGGACGAGGACGTCAAGTTCATCGACGTCCGGTTCTGTGACCTGCCCGGAGTGATGCAGCACTTCACGGTGCCCGCCGACACCTTCGACCCGGAGGAGGAGCTGGCCTTCGACGGTGCCTCGATCCGCGGTTTCCAGGCCATCCACGAGTCCGACATGGCGCTCGCGGCCGACCTCGCCACAGCTCGGGTCGACCCGTTCCGGCGGGACAAGACGCTCAACATCAACTTCTTCATCCACGACCCGATCACCGGCGAGCAGTACAGCCGCGACCCCCGGAACATCGCGCGGAAGGCCGAGGCCTACCTGATCTCCACCGGCATCGCCGACACCGCGTTCTTCGGGCCGGAGGCGGAGTTCTACGTCTTCGACAGCGTGCGCTTCAACACCGCGGCGAACGAGTCCTTCTACCACATCGACTCCGAGGCCGGGGCCTGGAACACCGGTGCCATCGAGGACAACCGCGGCTACAAGGTCCGGTACAAGGGCGGCTACTTCCCGGCCCCGCCGGTGGACCACTTCGCCGACCTCCGCGCGGAGATCTCCCTGGAGCTCGACAAGGTGGGCCTGAAGGTCGAGCGCCAGCACCACGAGGTGGGCACCGCGGGTCAGGCGGAGATCAACTACAGGTTCAACACGCTGCTCGCCGCCGCCGACGACCTCATGCTCTTCAAGTACATCGTGAAGAACGTCGCCTGGCGGAACGGCAAGACCGCGACCTTCATGCCGAAGCCGATCTTCGGCGACAACGGCTCCGGCATGCACGTCCACCAGTCCCTGTGGGCCGGGGGGAAGCCGCTCTTCTACGACGAGCAGGGCTACGCGGGCCTCTCGGACACCGCCCGCCACTACGTGGGCGGCATCCTCAGGCACGCCCCGTCGCTGCTGGCCTTCACCAACCCCACGATCAACTCCTACCACCGCCTGGTGCCGGGCTTCGAGGCTCCGGTCAACCTCGTCTACTCGCAGCGGAACCGCTCGGCGGCGATGCGGATCCCCATCACCGGCTCCAACGCGAAGGCGAAGCGGGTGGAGTTCCGGGCCCCGGACCCGTCCAGCAACCCGTACCTCGCCTTCTCCGCGCTGCTGCTGGCCGGGCTGGACGGCGTGAAGAACAAGATCGAACCCGCCGAGCCGATCGACAAGGACCTCTACGAGCTGCCGCCGGACGAGCACGCGAACGTCGAGCAGGTGCCGACCTCCCTCCCCGCGGTCCTCGAGGCCCTGGAGGCGGACAACGAGTACCTCCAGGCGGGCGGTGTCTTCACCGAGGACCTGATCGAGACCTGGATCGACTACAAGCGGACCGCCGAGATCGCCCCGATGCGGCTGCGGCCGCACCCGCACGAGTTCGAGCTGTACTTCGACATCTGATCGAGAAAGGCCGCCGGCCCCCTGCCCGACCAGTGAAACGCCGGCTCGGCAGGGGGTGCGCCGTCCGTGGGCCTCCCCTGGGGACTTCGCCAACGCGGGCACCCAACCTAACGACTCATCAGGTCGTCGGATCAACAGTCCGGTGAGCCCCGGGTGGTGTCGGCGGGCTCCCCCCGGCCATCCCGCGCCTCCGCCGACCGTGTGGCAGCCGACGCCTCCCCCCGGGCCCGCGCCCGTACGTCGGCGACAACGGGAGAGTGCAGCAGGGCGCCAGCGACCTCGACCAGCCATGCCACCTCGGCGTCGATCGTCCCCTCCACGGTCCGGAGCGCCTCGCTCGCCTCGCTGCGGTCGCTACGGTACGGTCCGGGCGAGGCCCGCATCTCCAGCGCGGCGGCGATGCGAGCGGCTTCGCGCACGGAGGGCGGCACCTTGGAGGCCGTGCCGGAAGCGGCCTGCTCCAGCCAGTCCGGAACCTCAGCCGGCACCCAGGCCCGGAGCGTCAGGTGGGCGTCGTGGATCTCGATGACCCGGCGGTAGAGCGCGAACTCCGCTGACAACCGCTGCGGCCGGCCTCGTGATGTGCCCGACCCCATGGCGATCTCCGGCACGGCCGCGTGCATCGCGCGCCACAGCGGCTCCAGCGCCCGGTGGCTGCGCCGCAGCCGGAACCAACGCAGTGGAGCGGCCAGGATCCTGTCCCACCAGGCGACGGTCGTCCCTGCGATGATCAGCACCACGACCAGCGTGCTGAGCACGGTGGCCACCGGCTGCTCACCGGGGGTCTGCTGTCCGGTCCGCAGGACGTCGGCGACGTCCGTCACTCCCCAGAAGGTCCATACCGTCCCGACGGCCACGCCCAGTTGCAGGAGCAGAAGCCCGGTGCGCAGGCGGGTCTGGACCACGGTGCGACGGTGCCAGGCCAGTGCCCTGAGCATCGGGACCAGGCAAGCGGTGCTGTAGCCGGTGAACAGCAGGTTGTAGACGGCGAACGCCCAGCGGGCGCGGTGGACGGTGACCGCCGTGCCGGTGACGGAGACGCCGGCCACGAAGAACAGCCCCGTCATCACGCCCAGCACCGCGGCCAGGTACATCCGGTATCGGCGGACGGCCCGCCGGGTGACGGCCTCCGGTGGCGCGGTGAGCGCCACCGCCAGCAGTGCGAGGAACATCATGGAGACGGTCTTGAACAACCGGCACACCAGGATGACCGGTTCGACGGGCAGCACACCACCCACCGCCCCCAGTACCGGGGGCGCGTTCACCAGCAGCGAGAGCCCGGTGAAGCCGGTGAAGCCACAGACGTAGCGCTGCACCAGGTCGTCCGGCGCTCCGCGCGACAGCGCCAGTCGGGCCACGGTGAACACCAGGAACACGGTGGGGGTGACCAGGGAGAGCAGGCTAGCCATGGTCGGCCCTCCGCCCCCGTCCGAGGGTGAACAACGACCATAGCCCGGGGCGGCACTCCCCGGCCGGTACCGGGGCCCTGTCCTCCCGCACGATCCTGGCCAGGATGAGCGATGCCACCAGTTCGGCCTCCTGTTCCTGCGGGTCGGTGTAGACCGTGCGGCCCAGGACCCGCCGCACCAGGGCGCTGTCCAGGTTCGGCAGCACCACACCGGTGAACTCGCCGCGGCCGGGATCCCGGTGGGCGCAGAGCAGGTGGGCGACCTCGTGCAGCAGGATGTGTTGCTGGTGCAGTGGGGTCGTGTCCGCCGAGTACAGGATGTAGTCGACGCGTTCGGTACTCACCAGCAGGCCGCAGGGCGACTCCGTCCGGTCGGTGAACGGCATGAGCTCGATGGGCCGCTGCCGCTGCCGGGACAGCAGCTCCAGGAAGGCGGCCATGTCGAACGGGTGCGGCAGTGGCACCGACTCCGCTGTCTCCTGACAGCGGCGCCACAGTTCCCGTTCGATCCCCCTCCCCCTCACCGCGGGCCGCCGTGGTGTGCTGGAGCCCGCCCGGCGGGGACCGGCCGCGGGGTGCGGTCGAGCCGGTTCAGTCGCGCGGCGGGTCGTCCCTGTCGCGCTCCCGACGGGCGATGACGTCGATCATGTCGCTGATGGTCCCGACCCCCTCGGGGGAGAGGTTGACCGCCCTCAGCGCCACACTCCGGACACCCGCCTCGCGGAGCGCGCCGAGGAGTTCCAGCTCCTCGGCGATCTCCCGCCCCGCCTCGTCGTCGAAGAAGTAGGCAACCGGCACCTGGAAGAACTGGGCCAGCGCCTCGAGGTGACGTTTGGTCGGGTTGTCCCGGCGTCCGGTACGCAACTGCCACAGATAGGTGGCCGAGAAGCTCTCGCCGGTCACCTCGCGGCACGCCCGTGCGACATCTTCGTTGCTGTACGGTTCGCGGTTCGGCCGCCGCACGACGCGGAAGAGCGCGTCGATCTTCTCGGCCAGGGTGGTGACTGCGGAATCCGGTTCCGACACAGGTCACTCCCTCTGTTCGGGTCATCCGTCCTGCCCCCACGGCGTGCACTCCCCCTCGCCCCGGAGACGCACGTTCACACACCTGCCGGTCAGCTTAGCCGACCCGACTTCCACCCGTTGATCGAGAGGGAGGCCCGCTCCGTCCGCACCCCGGACTATGGATGTTCTGACATGAACGGCTGGCGTCACTTCATTCACTTCAGTTGACCTCACTGGGCTGTCATGCCATCGTTTCATCAGCTGAGGTGAATCAGGGGGGGCCTGGCACCCATATCAGCTGATTTCTTTGTGTGGGATTGCTCTGGGAGGGCTCATGTGGCGGCCATACACCTTCGCCGTGGCGGACGACGACTTCTACGCCCCGTTGGAGACCGCCGAACACCTCGGTGAGATCTTCCGTCCCCAGCGGATGCCCGAGGGGTGGGAGGACATCCGTCTGGGGGTGTGGACGATGTGGCGGCCCCAGAACGTTCCACTGCCGGAGACGGGCTGGAAAGTCCATGTCTCCGCCCGGCCCGACCGGCTCTCCGCCGTACTCGACAAGGCCGCCGGGGTCTGTGCCGACCAGGGGGTCGCCTTCAAGCACCTGAGTTCCCGGCTCTTCTACACCTGGTCCCACCACAAGCACGCCGCGCGCTCCCAGTGCGGCAAGTTCATCGCGGCGTACCCCTGCGACGCGGAAGCCTCCCGTCGTCTGATGGAGGCCCTGCGCGAAGCCCTCAGGCACGAGGAGGGTCCCTACGTCCTCACCGACCGGCGCTACCGCGACTCCCGTACGGTCCACTACCGCTACGGCGCCTACCGGCGCGTCGAACGGCTGCTCCCGGACGGTACCCGCAGACCCCTGGTGCGCAACGGACACGGCGAACTCCAGGAGGACGAACGAGGCGTGTCCTTCCGGCCGCCGGCCGGAATCACCGATCCGTTCGCGCCGGACCGCCCGGTCCCCGTGTCCGCATCCGGATCCACCGCCTTCGAGGGCTTCGTCTTCGAGAAGGTCCTGCGACACAGCAACTCCGGAGGGGCCTACCAGGGTCGGCAGGAGGCCACCGGGCGGCGGGTGTTCATCAAGGAGGCCCGCCCGCACACCGGGGTGGGGCCCGACGGACGGGACGCCGTGGCCCGGCTGCGCGCGGAACGGGAGACCCTGCACACCCTGCACACCGTCGCCCCCGGGCTGGCGCCCGAACCGCTGGGCTACTTCCGCCGCTGGGAGCACGAGTTCCTGGTCACCGAGTTCCTGCCGGGACGCTCGCTGGCCGGATGGGTCGTCAACAACAGCGAGGTGATCGTGACCTCGGCCGGCGCAGAGGACCTGACCGCCTACTATCTGCGCTGCGGCCGCGTCCTCGACGCGGTGGAGGAGGCGCTGAAGCGGCTGCACGCCACCGGCCACGTCTTCGTGGACGTCAGCCCCGGCAACCTCGTGATCGACGATGACGACACCGTGCGGCTCATCGACTTCGAGGGCGTCCACCGCATAGGAACCCCGATCACACCCATCACCACCCGCGGCTACGCGCCACCCGCCGGTCTGGCCGACGACGACCCGACGGTGTACGACGACTACGGGACCTGCGCGCTGGCACTGTTGATGCTGCTCCCGATGCACGAGGTCGTCCAGCGCCACCCCGGTGCCCTCGACCACCTCGCCGCGGACCTGCGCACCCGCGCCCCCCTCCCGGTGCCCCTGTGGGATCGCGTCACCCGGTACCACCCGCCGGCCCCCGCCCCGGAGGCCGCCTGGGAGCCCCCGGCTGCGGAGGAACTGGCCGCCGATCCGCTACCGCATCTGGCGGTGCTGCGCGACCACGTCGCCGACGCTCTGCTGGCGATGGCCGAGCCCGACCACCCCGACCGGGTGTTCCCCACCGTCGCGGAGGGCTACACCGCGAACTCGCTGTGCGTCGCCTACGGAACGGCGGGCGTCGTCCACGCCCTGCACAAGGCCGGACGGGCGGTACCCGAGGGCGTCCTGGAACGGCTCCGCAGCGACGCACTGGCCGAGGCCGGCGACCTGCCGCCCGGCCTGCACTTCGGGCTCGCCGGCATCGCCTGGGTACTGGCCGACCAGGGGCTGCTGACCGAGGCGACGGACCTGCTGGCCCGGGCGACCGAACACCCCCTGACCGGCTCCTGCGCCACCCTGGCCGGCGGCGCGGCCGGTGTCGCCCTGACCCACCTGGCCCTCCACCGGCACACCGGGGACGCCCGCCACCTCGACCGCGCCCGGGAGCTGACCGGTGCCCTGCTCGGCCTCCCCGATCTGACTCCCCGGCTCGGGGACGACGATGCCACCGGTCTGCTGCACGGCCGCGCCGGCATCGCGCTGCTCCTCCAACAACTCGCCGAGGTCACCGGAGAGCAGGCACTGCTGGACAGCGGGGTAGGGCTGCTGCACGCCGAACTCGACCGTGATCTCAGTCCCGACGCCCCGACCCTGGACTTCCCGCTCTCCCGCGTCGACCAGCGCGTCCTGCCCTACCTGTTCTGCGGGTCGGCCGGCTTCACCCATGTCGCCTCGCGCTACCTGCCGCACACCGGCGACGAACGCCTCAACCGGGCGATGTCCCGGCTGCTGCCCCGGATGACCACCCGGTTCGCCGCGATGCCCGGGCTCTACCAGGGGATCTCCGGTCTCGCCCTGGTCCTGTCGGAGCACGCCCGGCTCACCGGGGCCGCCCCGGCCCGCGAGGCCGCCTTGGACACCGCCACCGGGCTGTTCAAGCACGCCGTACCGCATCCGACCGGCGCCCGCTTCCTCGGCGACCAGATGCTGCGCTACAGCGCCGAGTTGTGGAGTGGCTCGGCCGGTCTGCTGCTCTCCCTGAACCAGCTCACCAAGCCCGTGCCCGACCCGTTCTTCACGGTCGACGCGCCCACCGTCCCCACGGGCGTCCCAAGCCCCCGGACCACCGCGTCCGGGTCCTGAGAAACACCAACGACACCATTTGGAAAGGACTACGCCATGACAGCCATGGACCAGGTTCTCGCCCTCCAGGAGATGGAGACCGAGTACGGCGAGTACGGCGAGCAGACCCCTCACCTTCCCCCGGCCAGCGACATGAGCCTCGCCGCCTGCGACAGCAACTTCAGCATCGTCGTCTGCTGACGATCCGGCTCAATGCCTCCCGGGCGGCGCTTCTCCGCCGCCCGGGAGGTCCGCGGGCCGGTCCCCGGCCCGCGGACCCGGCGGTCGGAAGGTCCCACCGAGAGGCGCTGCTCCGAGAGCCCGGGCGGCCCCGCCGTCCCGGCCGATCAGAATCACTGCCCGACACCTCAGGACGGTTCCATGCCCCGCAGTTCACCGACCCTGACGGTACGTCCCGTTCCCTCGGCCCGCCGGCGGGCACCGGTCAGCGGCCCCCGCTCCCCCCTTGCACACGCTCCGGGCGCTGATCTTCCCGTGGCGACGCCCGTTCGGAACACCTCGTCGGTCGAGCTGCCGGACCCGCGCCACGCCCTGCTGCTGCGACTCACCGAGAGCGCGCCGGAGTGGCTCACCCCGCTGTCCGGGCTGTCGGACGAGGAACTGCGGGAACTGGCCGGTACCGGTCTGTTCTCCGGGCGGTTCCCCGCCGGCCCGGACGCCGCACTCCGCCGGGAGCTGGTGGCACTGGCCGATCTGCCCCTGCGGGTGCTCCACAGCGCCGCCGTGCTCGGCCCCGTCTGCGCCCCCACCCACCTGGCGACCATGGTGGAGGCCACAGCGCACCGTACCCTCGCGGCCCTCGACGACCTGGTGGCCCGCGGCCTCCTGCACGCCGACCCCGCCGAACCGGCCTTCCACTTCCGGTACCCGCTGCTGCGGGCGCTCGTCCACGCGCTGACGCCGCCGGGTCGGCGCATCGCCGCGCACGCCCGCGCCGTCGAGGTGCTACGCGCCGACGGCGCCCCGGCGACCGAAATCGCCCCGCACCTGGTCCGTTCGGCCGCTCCCGGTGATCTGGCGGCGGTGGCGACCCTCCGCGCCGCGGCCGACACGACCGCGGCCACCGAACCGGCGCAGGCCGTCCGCTGGCTGCGGGCCGCCCGGCGCATCGCCCCCACCGGTCGGGAGCCCGAACTGGACCGGGCTCTCACGGCCTCGCTCCACCAGGCGGCCGACCGCGCCGGAGAGTACCGCCTGTGCCGGGCTCTCCTTCCGTGCCTGCGGGACTCGGCGACCCCAGCCCGGTGGTGCGACATCGCGGTGGTCCACGCCCGGCAGGAGCGGGCCGAGGGCCGCCGCCGGGAGGCGCGCCGCTTCGCCGAACGTGAGCTGTCCCGGTTCCCGGGCCATCCGCCGATGCGCCGGCTGCTCGCCTCGCTGGCCGCGGCCGACGGTGAACTGGCCCTGGTCCGGGAACTGCTGGACCCGCTACCGGACGGCGCCGCCGCACTGGACGCACACGCAGCGCTCGCCCTGGCCGGTGCGGTCGCCGGCGACCGCCGGACACTGCACACCGCCACCGAGCAGGCCGGGGCACTGCTGGCCGTGCTCGACGACACCGCGCTCGCCGAACGGTCGGCCGCCGTCCACGACCTCGTCCGCGCCTGGTGCCGCGCCGGCCGCTGGGACGCGGCCCACCGCCTGCTCGTGCGGGCCCTGTGGGCCCTGGACCACAGCACCGGGCCGTCGGCCGCCTCCGCCGATCTGTTCCTCGCCCAGGGGTACGTCCATCTGGCGGCCGGCCGGTGGGACGCCGCCGAGCACGCGGCCCACCGGTCCCGTGACGCCGCGTTCGCCTCCGGCCGATGCGAACCGGCCGGCCGCGCCGGCCTGTTGACGGCCGCAGTGGCCGGCTGGCGGGATGGACCGGCCCCCGCGGCGGCACTGGTGGAGCACATCGTGCGGGAGGCGGAACCAGGAGGGGGGCTGTGGCAGACCGGCACGGCGGTGCTGGCGGTCCTCCGGTTCCGTCAGGACCGCCCGGAGGAGTGTCTGCGACTGCTCGACACGCTGCCGGAACCGGACGCCGGTCTGCTTCCGCCGCTGTGGTGCGCCTACGCTCTCACCCCAGCCCCGGAGACAGCGCGCGGGAAGACGGCGAGCGACGGGAGGCGGGAACGCGCCTGGGCCGCCGTCATCCAGGCCGCCCGCGACAGCGGCTACCCGGTCGCTTGGGGCCTCCGACCGGCCGACCGCCCGCCCGCGGCCGTCCAGCACTCCGGTGCTCCTCTGCTGGAGTGCTGCGCCCGGCTGGCCGCCGCCGACCGGCTCGCCGCCGACGGCCGGCCGGCCGAGGCCGCCGACGAGGTGGGGCGGGCCAAGGCGTTCGCCGAAGCGGCCCAGAGCGCCTGGCTACACCGTCTCCTGGTCGACCGGCAGCGCGCGCTGGGAGCCCGCCGACCGCGTGGGACTCCGGAGCGGGCCGACGACCGCACCGGGGCGGCGCTGACCGGCCGGGAGCGGGAGGTCGTCCGCATGGTCTGCCGGGGCATGGCCAACCGTGACATCGCCGAGGTGCTCTTCGTCTCGGTCAAGACGGTGGAGGCTCATCTGACCCGCATCTTCCGCAAGACCGGGGTCGGTTCGCGCACCGCGCTCGCCGGGGCCTTCGCCGGAGACGACCGCCCGGCTCTGCCCCCGGCCGCCGGGGCGTAGCCCACCCGTCCGTCCCCTTCACCCGGTCGCCGTCCGCTCATCCGGCCGTCCCGGTCCAGTGCCCGACCAGATCGGCGTAGGCCGCGTTGCGCGCCAGCAGTTCGTCGTGTGTCCCGAGCGCGACGTCGTCGCCGTCCAGCAGCAGGACCCGGCGGGCCCGGGCGGCGCTGGTGAGCCGGTGGGCGATGACGACGAGGGTGCCGGGCCGGAGGGCGAAAGCGGCCTCCGCCCGCGCCTCGGTGACCGGGTCCAGATGGCAGGTCGCCTCGTCCAGGATCACCGTGCGAGCCGGCGAGAGGAACACCCGCGCCAATGCCACGAGTTGGCGCTCCCCACCGGAGAGTGCGGTGGTCGGGTCCGGGATCGGCACATCGTAGCCGCCGATCCGGTGTACCAGGTCCGTCATCCCGACCGCCTCGACCCCCCGGTGGAGTTCGTCGTCCGTCAGGCCCGGTGCCAGGTAGCTGAGGTTCTCCCGCAGGGTCCCCGGCACGACGTACGCCTCCTGGGGCAGCAGCGCCATCACGGCCCGGCGCTCGTCGTCGCCGAACGCGCGGACCGGCCGGCCGCCCAGCAGGACGGCACCGTGCTGCGGCTGCTCGACACCCACCAGCAGTCCGGCGAGCGTCGACTTGCCGACCCCGCTCGGACCCACCACCGCCAGGTGGTCCCCCGCCGGCACCGTGACCGTCAGATCGGACAGGACCGGCGCCGCGTGCGGTCCGTACCGGAAGGTCAGTCCGCGTACGATCAGGTCACCGCCCGCGACGCCGGACCGTTCCTCCCCTCCCCGTTCCGCCGGGAGGGTTCCGGAACGGTTCTCGCGTACCTCCCCGGCCACCTCCGTCGCCTGCGCCAGGCGGCCCAGCACCACGCGCAGCTGACTCCAGTAGCCGGCTACGGCCCCCGTCATCAGCTGCAGCGCGGGAACCAGGTACGTGGTGAGGCACAGGACCGCGCCGACGACCGCGCCCGCACTGACCGTTCCCCGCTCCACCAGCGCGGGACCGGTCAGCAGCAGCACCAGGATCGGTACGTAGCCTCCCAGCAGCAGCACCGGCAGCCGCAGGGCGTCCGCCCAGGAGATCGCGACCGAGGCGCGCGCCGCTTGGGCCGCCGCCTGTTCCACGTCATCGTGTGCCGCCTCCTCGGCGCCCAGGGCGGTGATGTCCCTCCCCGCGGTGAGCACCGCGCCGGTGGCCGCCGCCACCCGCTCCTCGGCCATCACCGCGGACAGTCGCCGCCGGATGAGCGTCCGCATCGCCAGCGCGAACAGCACCACCGCCAGCACCAGCGGCGGCACGACGATCACTGCCAGCAGCGGGTCGAGCGCGGCCATGCCCACCGAGGCGGCCACCAGGGTGGCCGCCAGCGGCCGGGCCGTCCGCAGCAGCGCGGCCACGATGCCGCGCACGGTGTCGGTCTGGGTGCTCAGCCGGGAGACCCCGCTGGCGTCGACCGGACGGGTGCGGTACACCGCGTGGTGCAGGGTTCCGCGTACCACGCGGCGCACCAGGGCGTCCCGCAGCGGTTCGACGATCTCGGCCAGCGGGTCGAAGACGGCGCGTTCGGCCAGCGCCCGCAGCAGGTAGAGCACCGCCAGCAGGGCCAGCCAGCCCAACCCCGTGCCGATGTCCCCGGCGAGGAAGCCCCTGTCCAGGGCGATCGCCACCACGGTGCCCGCCGCCATCGCCGGTGCCGCCTCCGCCACCGACCAGAGGCCGACGTGCAGCATCGGGCGGCGGCTTCCGCGGAGGCCCTCGCGCAGCAGCCGCAGCGCGGACGCGGCCGGGGCCGGTCCACCCGCCAGGGCCTCCGCCGTGTGCTCGGTCGTCACGGCCGTACCGGGCATGCCGCCTCCTTCTCGTCACCCGCGGGTACGGCACCGTCCACCGCCGCGGCACCGCCCGCCGTGTGACCGGCGCGGCCGAACACCGCCCGGTAGGCCGGGTCCCGCCACAGCACGGCATGCGGTGCCAGCGCCCTGATCCGGCCGTCCGCGAGCCACGCCACGAGGTCGCAGCGGGCCGCCGTGGCCGCCCGGTGCGCGACCACCAGCCGGGTCCGGCCCACCAGCGCACCGGTGACCGCCTCGCTCACCTTCGCCTCGGTGACGGTGTCCAGCCCCGAGGTCGCGTCGTCCAGCACGTACACTCGGGCGCTCCGGGCCAGTGTGCGGGCCAGCCCGAGCCGCTGCCGCTCCCCTCCGGACATGGGAGCGTCCACCAAGAGGGTGTCGTAGCCCTGTGGGAGCCGGGTGACGAAGGGCGCCGCGTGCGCGGCCTCGGTGGCGCGGCGCACCACCGAGCCGGTCAGGCCGGGCCGGCCGTAGGCGATGGCCTCACCGATGGTGCCGCCGACCAGTTCAGGCCGTTGGAAGGCGTAGGTGACGGAGTCCCGCAGACCGTCGCGGCTCAGCTCCCGCACCGGCACCCCGTCCAGCAGCACCTCGCCCTCGTCAGGTTCGGTGAGCCGCCCCGGCAACCCGGCCAGCACGCTCTTGCCCGCGCCGGTCCGCCCGACCAGCGCGACCACACTGCCTCCCGGGATCTCCAGGTCGAGCCCGTCCAGTACCACCTCGGCGCCGCGCCGCACGGTCACTGCGCGCAGGCTCACCGCTCCGGGGCCTCCGGGCGCCGTGCGCTTGCCGTAGCGCGGGGCGGGACGGTTGAGCACGGCGGCGATCCGGCCCGCCGCCGAGCGGGCCTGGGCCAGCCCGTACAGCCCGTCGACGCGCTGCAACCCCTGGAAGGCCATGCCCAGATAGCCCTGGACGGCGAGGAGTTCACCGGGAGACAGCCGCCCCTGGGCCACTCCCATGCCCGCCACGGCCAACGCGGCCACCGAGGTGAGTGATATCAGCAGGCCCAGTTGCCACACCACGCCCTTCTGGAGTCCCCACATCCGGCGTCCCGCGGCAGCCACCTCGGGAAGCGGCTCCAGCACTCGGGTGATCTCGGACTCCAGGGTTCCGGAGACCCGGATCGTTCGGGCGCCGGTGAGCGCGGTCAGCAGCCGGTTCGCCAGGCCGGCCTGGGCGGTGAGATAGGCGTCATGGGTGTGGACCGCCCTGCCGAGAAAGGTCTTCGTCAGAAGCACGGTCACGGGAACAGCCACGGTGAACACCAGGCCGGTCTGCCAGTCCACCGCCCACAGCGCCGCGTAGGCGGCCAGCGAGCCGCCGATCCCTACGCACCAGCTCACCAGGGCCACCGGCAGCGCACCCGCCTGCGGGGCGGCCTGGGTGAGATGGGTGACCGATTCTCCCGTGGGCGGGGAGGAACGACCGCCCAGGGCCAGCAGGTGCCGGATGCCGCGCAGGCGCAGCCAGTAGGTGGTGCCGCTGCCGCTGACCGCGGCCAGCGGCACCATCAGGATGTCCAGCAGGGCACCGGCCGCGACGGCCGATGCCCACAGCAGCGCCGGGGCAGCCGCGCCGTCGCCGCGCAGCAGCGTGTCCACCGAGGCTGCCAGCAGCGTCGGCACGGTCAGCCCGGCACCGGTACGGACCACCATCAGGGTCACCAGTAGGGCCAGCCGGCCCCGGATGCGACGGGCACCGCCGAGCAGCAGTGACCGGCCGGAGACTTCGGTGTCCGCGGGGTCCTTCACCGTGTTCGCGCCTTTCGGGGATTGTGCCGGGGGCGTGTGCCATGCGGGATCCGCTCCGGGCACGCGTCCGGGGCCTGTACCGCCGTGTCTCCGGTCCGCCCTCCAGTGGCGCCTGCCACCGGACCGCCGGTCACGACCCTGCCGGCCCGTTCGCCCTCTGCTCCGAGAGCACCTGCTGAGCACGTTTCAGAATGCTGCTCAGCTGGGGCATTCCGGTGGGGCTCATCGCCTGCCGGTGCACCGAGTAGACGGCCTCCATCGCCACCACGTGATAGCCGTCCTCCTCCAGCAGCTTCAGATTGCGCTGCACCGAGGGGCGTCCGGCCGCGGTCTCGGGCAGGCTGGGCGCGATGAGGACGGGTGCCGTGGTCGTGATGACGGTGGTGAGTGCGAGACCGTCGGCCATTCCCGCGGCGCACTTGGCCACGAAGTTCAAGCCGGCGGGAGCGACGATGACCAGGTCGGGCCACTCCGCGAGTTCCTGGTGGGGAACGACCCCCCGCGCCGCCCCCCACTCCGGTCCCTCGACCGGGGCTCCGCTGACAGCCGCCAGAGCGTTCCGGGACACCAGTTGCTCGGCCGAGTGTGTGAGGCACACCCTGACAGACCAGCCGTAGTGGGCGCGCAGGAGCGTCGCCCACTGCGGCAGCGCCGTGACGCTGATGCTCCCGGAGGCCACCAGCAGCACCCGCTTCCGGCGCAGGGAGATCTCCGGCAGTCTCCGCGGTGTCACGTCACGCTCCGGCGGCGCCGTCACAGCTGCGGCTCTTGGACGCCGGTGACCAGACAGGTCCCGTTACTGCAGGTGGGAGTGCCGCCGCAGGTCACGGTCCCGCAGATGCCGCTGACCGTGCCGTACTCCTCCGGAATCTCCTGGAGCATGTCGATCGTCGTGACCATCGTGGTCTCCTTCGGTTCTCCGTGCCCCTGGGGCACGGGTGTTGGTGAGATGTGGACTGGGCGACGGCGCGTCGCCCGGTGGCGCTCGCCGTCTCGGCTGCAGGCGCCGGCACGGGCGCTCCGGGCCGGGTCCTCACGGCACGGCCCGGACGCTCCCGCCGCGGACCGTCAGACGGCCCGGAGGGTCTCCACGGTGGTGTTCAGGCAGGTGAAGCCACCACCACAGGTGATCTCGCAGGCAAGCTCGGCGGAGTAGCCCTCCTCGGCCGGTATGGTCTGCAGGGCGTCAAGGTCGTTTTCCACGGTGTCCCTCCACAGGTGTTGGGTCGCCGACGGTGCCGGCGGCTGGTGCCGTTTCACTTACGCGTGGCGCGTGACGCGCCGGAGATGTCCGGGACTCGTCCCCGGAAGGGGCGGAACCTTCACACCCCCTTCCTCCCGGCCGCACCGAGCGGGGAGGTGTCCACCATCCAGGGGCGGGTGCCGCCATGGACGAGTCTCAGAAGGAAGTCGAGCTGGCCGCCGAAACCGGTCTGCTGGTCGCCCCGCAGGCCGATACCCGAGTCATCGGGCAGCAGCAGCAGGTCCCCGGCCAGGGCGTGCCGGGAGTACATCACCACCGCCGCCTCCTCGGCCCAGGCACGGTACGGACCGTCGGGCACCGCCTCGGCGACGTCCAGCAGGTAGTGGGCGTCGCCCGCCAGACCGTGACAGACGGAGTTGCCCCCCTCCCACACCGCGCGGCGCACCGCCGCCGCGGCCTCCTCGGCGAGCCTCAGCTGCGCCGGGTCACCCGTGTGGTCCCACAGCCTCAGCAGGAACGTGCCGACGCCCGAGGCGCCGCTGCACCAGTGGTGGAGCATCCCCGTGCCGCGCTTGTCCCCGATGTCGGCCCGCCACCGGGCTCCCCATGGGCCGCGTTCGGCCTCCGTGGCCAGCGTCTCCCCGGCTGCCTCCGCCAGGTCCAGGTAGCGCTGCTCCCCGGTCGCCCGGCCGGCTGCCAGCAGGAACGTCCCGACCCCGGCGACACCGTGGGCGAAGCCCAGGTACCGGATGCCGGCCAGGGTGGAGTCGATGTCCGGCGGGACCGGCCACAGCACCTGTCCGGTGCTGTGGTCCGCCGCCTCGGCCAGTGCGTCGGCGCACTCACGCGCCCGGTCGAGGAACCGGTGCGTCCCCGTGGTGTGCCAGAACCGCAGCTGGGTCAGTCCGGATCCGGCGACACCGTGGCAGACGTCCGGGTTGGGCCACCGGGTCGGCACGGACAGCGCCAGCTCGGCGGCTTGCTCCCGCAACCCCTGGTCGCCCAGGGCCAGTCCGGCTTCTTCCAGCGCCCACGCGGTGCCCGAGCGCCCGAAGTACAGTCCGGGCAGCAGCCGGGGCACGGCGGTACGACGCGCGGCCACCCATGCGGCCACGCGTACGGCGAGTTCCCGCGCCTCCCGGTGACCGGGCAGCGCCGACGCCCGGCTGAGCAGGCTCAGCACACCGGCAGCGCCGTGCTGCACGCTGCACGGGTCAGTGCGGTCGCCGAAGTCGCCAATGCTCCACAGCCGTTCGGCGGGCCCCTCCGGGTCGGCCATGGACCGAGCGAGGTGGCGGATTCCGTCGTCGACCGCCCGAGCGCACTGTCCCTCGGTCAGACGGACCACCGGGTCCCCGGCTGCGTTCGGCCGCAGCCGCGCCTTCTTGGCTCCTGGTGTCCGCTCCGGTCCGACCGGCGGACCGGACAGGTGCTCGCGCACCCGGTCCAGGCTCCAGCGGCGTTCCGGTTCGTGGCGGGTCAGCCCCTCGATGACCGGCTCCAGCACCGCGAAGGCGGGCCGGTCCATGCGCAGCAGCGGCACCAGGCCCCGCAGCCGCTCCAGCAATGAGCGCTCCGCCTCCTCGTCCGCGGGCAGCAGCGGGACCATCCCGGTGGCCAGGTGGAAGAGCACCGCCCCCAGCGAGAAGCGGTCCACAGCATCGCCCTGCACCACCCCCTCGTAAGGGCGCAGCCTCTGTTCCGGGGCACCGAATCCCGGGGTGTAGGCCCAGCGGGTCCAACTGCCCGGCGCAGCCGCCCACTCGGCATCGACGAGCCGCACCTGCTCGTCATCGGTGACCAGGAGGTTGTTCGGCGAGAGATCCTGGTAGACCAGCCCACGCGCGTGGACGGCGGTCAGCAGTTCGGTCAGCGACCTGGCCAGCCCCACCGCACGGTCCACGGACAGTCCTCCGGTGCTGTCCGGGTCGGTGTGCCTTCGGCGCACCCACGCCAGGAGCGGCTCACCGGCCACCAGTTCCTCGACCAGGAAGGAGTGGCCGTCCTCCGCGACGTGTTCCACAACCTCGGGGGCGAGGCCGGCCAGCTTGCGCAGCGACGCCACCTCGTGCCGCTGGCGTTCCCTGGCGTCCTCCCCGGTCAGTCCGCTCCCCACATGGGCTCGGGCCTGTTTGACGATCACGGTGGAGCCGGTGCGCCGGTCCAACGCCCGGTAGACGCCGCCCCGGGCCGAGTGCCGGATCGCCTCCCGGACCACATACCGCCCGGCCAGCAGCACCTCCGCGGGCTTGCCGACGACCGCAGGCCGGCCCGGCTCGCCCGGTAGCGGCAGCTCGGCCCACTCAGGCGGACAGAACCACGGCTGCCGCAGATCCGGCTCGGTGCCCCCGTCCGGGGTGCGGATCCGGGGCTCGAAGACCCCGTCGTCGGTGAAAACCGTCACTCCGTCGAACGCGCCGTAGCGGTAGGAGACCACACCGCCGGGGCGGTAGGGGCGGTCCGTGAGGACCGCGGGGCCGGGCAGCCCCGCCGTCGCGGCGTCGAGCGCCGCCGCCAGATCCCGGAAGTGGACGTCGTCGCGGGGATAGGCCGTGAGGAACTTCCCACACTGCGCCCGGTCGTACTGCGCGGACGTCATCTCCGCGACGGTCTCCAGATCCTTGGCGAACTTGAACATGCAATCGCCGTCCACCAGCACGTCGGCGGCCCGGTACAGCATTTCGGGGGCGGACAGCCGGGTGGCCGAGACATGGAGTTTCCAGCCCTGGACCCGTCGCACCGGCTGTGGTGCGGTGACCTGGCACCAGACATCGCCGGTCTCGATGCCCCACCCCACCGCACGGCGCTCGTCCAGTACCGCACGCACCACGGAACACAGCGGAAACGCCCTCACAGGACCCCCCTCTCATGACCGGATACCGCTCGTGAACGGCCTGCTCAATCTCGCACCGCCGGCGCGCCCTCAGCATCGGGGAAACCCCTACATCCCTCACCGCCCCGGGTGGGACGGTGCTGTGCGTGGAACCGTGCCGCACCGCAGTCGTGTGTTCCCCCGCTTCACCCTCTACGGCGTCGGGGGAGACGCAACGGCATACGAGCGCGGTAAGAAACGTCCACCGCCGAGCGGCCAGGTTCCCAAGGGGAGGAACCCCGGCGTGCTCGGCGGCGGTGGAGGACGGTGCTGGCCGGAGCCGCCCCGGCTCAGGTAGCAACGGCTCGATCTGCGACCACAGTTCATCCGAGACGACCCACGGACGCGACTCTCTCTTCCCCACGAACAGATCGACGAGCATCCAAGCCGACGGTCACATCATCAGTGACTTCTGTTAGGACCTCTAAGGACAGAACGCCGGAAAGAACCTGGTCGACCCGCTCCCGGTCGATCTCCTCGGCCAAGTGCCGATCAGCACCGTGGCGACCGCGTTCCCAGCGGCCCAGGTACTTGAACTGGGTCTAGACGTTCAGCCCGGCGATGATCCGCATCATGACGAAGAGCACCAGGAAGATGAACGGCGAAAAGGCTGACTCGACGTCAGGCCGCGGCTGGTCCCGAGGTCCGAGTGCCGGACGGAGCGGACCGCGCAGGGTGGAAGCGGTAGGTGTCTCCGTGCGAGACGTAGTGGAACTCGGTGGCGACCGATGTCCGGGCGGCCGCCTGCTGGAACTCCTCGAGCCCCGAGAGGAACACCGAGAAGTCGTTGTAGTGGATCGGGACCGCCGTCCTCGGTTCGACGATCTCGATCGCACGCACCGCCTGGGCCCCCGTCATGGTCACCACCGTCCCCAGCAGGGTGGTGCCGCCCGCGTGCACGAGCGCCAGGTCGATGTCCGGATACCAGCGGGGGATGTCGTACAGCCGCTCGTGCAGCAGGGTGTCGCCGCTGATGTAGAGGCGGAAGCGGCGCTCGTCGGCGAGGCTGAAGTCCAACATGCTGCCCATCACCGGGGGAAGCATGCCCGCGACGTGGTCGGGCGCGTGTTTTCCGGGCATCGAGGTCACCCGGAGGCGGGCGTCCCCCCTGACGAGGTCCACCGACTCCCAGGTGTCGAGGGCGTGCCCGCGGGTGAACCCCTGCTCGCGCAGCAGGCCCACCGCGTGCTCGTTGGTGATGATCGGCAGTTGCTTGTCGAGTTCCCGGGCCGCCACGTCGTCGAAGTGGTCACCGTGGTGGTGGGAGAGGACCACCGCGTCCAGCGGCGGGAGATCGCCGATCTGGCAGGCCGGTTCCACGTTCCGTCGCGCGTAGATGCCGTGCCCGAGGTGGACGTGTTCCCCCGCGTGCAGGAACGCCGGGTCGGTCAGGATGGTGAATCCGGCGTACCGGATCACCGTGGTGGCGTTGCCCACGAAGTAGAGCTCGCCCGCACTGAAATCCGCCTTCGGCCCCGCCGGCAGCTCGATCCCCACAGCCGTCCACCTCCGTACGCCTCGCGGGCGGGTCCGGGCTGCCCGCGGTCTGGAGCGAGCGGAACCGCGCCGGGTCCATCTTTCGGTGTGTTGTCGTCGCACCGCGGGTCCGTGGGACGCCCGCGCGGCCGCCGAAGCCTCTCTGAGCCGGAGGGGGCGGCAGATCCCTTTCAGCGTAGGGCCCACCGAACCGGCGCGCGACACGTGCCGGTCCCGGCCGCCGCTCCCGCTGCCGCTCTGTGATCCGTGGGCCACCCAGGGTTTTCAGCGCCGTTGCGGGGTACGAGCCCTTGGTGGTGTGCTGGTCGAGTCTTTCCGGTCCAACGAGTGTCTTCCTCAGGCGATCCTCCCTGGTGGTGGGGATGGTGGGGGGACTGCTGCCCGTCTGGGCCGTCCCGGGGTGGCTGTTCGGCTGGGCTTGGGCCGCGCTGACGGTGGGCGTCATCGCCGCCTACGCACTGCTCTGCCCCATGGGTTCCCCCTGCTTCGGCGTGCTGCCGTTGTTCGGCGTCCTCCCGCTGATGGTCGGGGGGTTCGCGCTGCTGGCGTACGCCCTCGGCGTCGAGTTCACACCGCAGCACTGCGATCCCTACGTCGAGGAGTGCGTCGCGATCGGCGGTGGGGATCCTTACGAGGTCAGACGGGGACAGGAGGACGGCTTCTGGATCGCGAGGCTGTTCGCGCTGTGCGCCGCCGTCGCCCTGATCTGGGCGGGAGTGCGGGTGGCTTGGTCGTTCCTCGTCTCGTACCGGGACCCTTCACGGCCGGCGCTCGTGATCAACCGGGCAACAGGCAAGGAGGCCCGGCGACATCAGGCTGACCGAAGAGAGCGACGGGACCGCGAGTTGGAGGAATGGGCGGACGAGCTCCGTCGGAGGTCTGACTGAGCCCGGGAGCGGGACCGGACGTCTCCCCCGCTCCGCTGCCCACGGCCGGAAAATCCCTGCTCAGGGCCGCCCCAGGCGGATCGGAATCACCGACGGGTTAGCATATGAGCGCCACCTAGCTCGAAAGATAATCCTGTGACTCTGAACGACGGCGTGTTTGCCGACTGGAAGCACCGCGAGGAGATCGCGGAGTCGATGATCCCGATCATCGGGAAGCTGCACCGGGAGCGGGACGTCACGGTCCTGGTCCACAGCCGCTCCTTGGTGAACAAGTCGGTGGTCAGCATCCTCAAGACCCACCGGTTCGCCCGGCAGATCGCGGGTGCGGAGCTCTCGGTGACCGAGACGCTTCCGTTCCTGCAAGCCCTCACCACGCTCGATCTCGGCCCCTCCCAGATCGACATCGGCATGCTCGCCGCGACCTACCGGAGCGATGAGCGCGGTCTCTCGGTGGCCGAGTTCACCGCCGAGGCCGTCGCCGGTGCCACCGGCCCCAACAAGATCGACCGCCGTGAGCCGCGCGACGTCGTGCTCTACGGGTTCGGCCGCATCGGCCGCCTCCTCGCCCGGCTGCTCATCGAGAAGGCCGGCTCCGGGAACGGTCTCCGACTGCGCGCCATCGTCGTCCGCAAGGGTGCCGGTCAGGACATCGTGAAGCGCGCCTCGCTGCTGCGCCGGGACTCCATCCACGGCCAGTTCCAGGGCACCATCACGATCGACGAGGCGAACAGCCGGATCATCGCCAACGGCAACGAGATCCAGATGATCTACTCGGACGACCCGACCCAGGTGGACTACACGGCGTACGGCATCAAGGACGCCATACTCATCGACAACACCGGCCGGTGGCGCGACCGCGAGGGGCTTTCGAACCACCTCCGCCCCGGCATCGACAAGGTGGTGCTGACCGCGCCGGGCAAGGGCGACGTCCCCAACGTCGTCCATGGCGTCAACCACGACATGATCAAGCCGGACGAGCGGATCATCTCCTGCGCGTCCTGCACGACCAACGCGATCGTCCCGCCGCTGAAGGCGATGGCCGACGAGTACGGCGTCCTACGCGGCCACGTGGAGACGGTGCACTCGTTCACCAACGACCAGAACCTGCTGGACAACTACCACAAGTCCGACCGCCGCGGCCGCTCCGCGCCGCTGAACATGGTCATCACCGAGACGGGCGCCGCCTCCGCCATCGTCAAGGCGCTGCCCGACCTGAAGGCCAAGATCACCGGGAGCTCGATCCGGGTCCCGGTGCCGGACGTCTCGATAGCGATCCTCAACCTCCAGCTCGGTCGCGAGGCCGAACGGCAGGAGGTGCTCGACTACCTCCGGGACGTCTCGCTGACCTCGCCGCTCAAGCGCCAGATCGACTTCATCACCGCCCCGGACGCGGTCTCCAGCGACTTCATCGGCTCGCGCCACGCCTCGATCGTCGACGCCGGCGCCACCAAGGTCGAGGGCGACAACGCGATCCTCTACCTCTGGTACGACAACGAGTTCGGCTACTCCTGCCAGGTGGTCCGGGTCGTCCAGTACGTCTCCGGGGCCGAGTACCCGACCTACCCTGCTCCAGCGGTCTGATCCGGGCCGGCCGCACCACCGCCGGACGCCCGCCGATGCGCTCCGGCGCAAACACGCCGACCCGCACGAAGACGGTGAGGGCCGCCACTGAGTGGCGGCCCTCACCGCTGTGAACCGGCACCCGCGCGGATCGGCACCCGCGCGGATCGACGCCCGCCCTCCGGCGGGCCGGCCGTGGGCGCGGACGGGCGCTCACCGCCGACACCCGCGCCCCGCCCTTCAGAACCGCGGGCAGCGCCCATCCCCCCCTCAGGTGGTCGGCACGGCCACCGGAGCCTCGTCGTGCTCGAGGAGCCGGTCGGCCGCGTCTCGGGCGACCGCCAGGACCTGCTCGTCGCCCAACTCCAGCCCCCGGCCAGCGAGGAAGGCGAAGTTCAGCGAGAGCACGGCCATCCGGATGCGGAGTCGCCGCTCGGGCGGGGCGTCGGACTCGGTGATGGCGGAGAAGAGCGCCTCGATCCGCTCGGCGAGGTTCTCCCGCCCCGGATGGAGATCCCGGACCACGCTGTGGTTCGCGATCATGAACCGGGCCATCTGGAGACCGTTCGTACGGAACAGCCCCATCCAGCGCTCGACCACCTCTCGCCGGAGCTCGGGGGTGGCGGGCCTGCCCGAGGCCCAGTCGATCAGCTCGTCCAGCGCTTCGAGGTGGTACCTGAGGAGCGAGCGGACGATGTCTTCCTTGTTCTTGAAGTGGTAGTAGAGGGCGGCCTTGGTGATGCCGAGGCGCTCGGCGATCTCGCGCAGCGAGGTGGCCTCGTAGCCCTGCTCGCTGAAGAGGTCCAGGGCCACCTGTTGGATCTCGGCCTTGGTCTCGTCGCCCCGGCGCTGCCCCGAGCTCGCCATCCTCCGCCACCTTCTCCACACATCGACCCGTACGGCCTGGTCGCCCCGGCGGGGCCGACCCTCGGTTGTAAGCTTACCGGCCGTTAAGTAACCTGTCTTCTCGGTCTGCGTCCACAGACGGCGGACCGACATCGCGGAGCATCCCAAGGACGGATTGAACACCCCATGAATGCCACGGCAAACCAAACGGAGGCCGGGTCTCCACTACGGCTCACCCCCCGGGAGATCCTGGTCACCATGAGCGGTCTGGTGATCGCCATGCTGCTCGCGATGATGGACAACATGATCGTCGCCCCGGCCCTGCCGACGATCGTCGGTGACCTGGGCGGCCTCAACCACCTGGCCTGGGTCGCGACCGGCTACATCCTGGCCACCACCGTGGCCACCCCGCTCTGGGGGAAGCTCGGTGACCTCTTCGGCCGCCGCGCCACCTTCCTGTCCGCCGTGGCCATCTTCCTGGTGGGCTCCGCGCTGTGCGGCATGTCGCAGGACATGACCCAGCTCATCGGCTTCCGGGCGCTCCAGGGCGTGGGCGCCGGCGGCCTGATGGTGGGCGTGATCGCGATCATCGGCGACATCATCCCGCCGCGGGAGCGCGGCAAGTACCAGGGCGTCATGATGGCCGCCATGCCCGTCGCCATGATCGGCGGACCGCTGGCGGGCGGGTTCATCACCGACCACCTGTCGTGGCGGTGGGCGTTCTACGTCAACCTCCCGCTGGGCGTGGTCACGCTGCTGGTCTGCTGGTTCACCCTGCGGAAGCTGCCCCGTGGCACCGGCAAGGCCACCATCGACTGGGGCGGCGCGGCGCTGCTCTCGGTCTGGATCACCGCACTGGTGCTGGTGACGAGTTGGGGCGGCAGCGAGTACGAGTGGTCCTCCCCGCAGATCCTGGGCCTCAGCGCGGTCGCGGCGGTCGGTCTGGCGGCCTTCATCCTGACGCAGCAGCGGGTCAAGGAACCGATCATGCCGCTGAGCGTCTTCGGGCACCGCAACTTCACCCTCGCCGGTGTGCTCAGCTTCATCACCGGTTTCGCCATGTTCGGCGGCGTGACCTTCCTGCCGCAGTTCCAGCAGTTCGTTCAGGGTTCCTCGGCGACCAACAGCGGTCTGCTGCTGATGCCGATGATGATCGCCTCCATGGTGGTCTCGCTGGCCGGCGGTCTCATCATCAGCAAGACCGGCCACTACCGTCCGCTGCTGATCGTCGGCAGCGTACTGATCACCGCGGGACTCGGGCTGATGGCCACCATGGGGCTGGACACCACCAAGGGGACCACCTCGCTCTACATGGTCCTGCTGGGTGCCGGGATGGGCTGCATGATGCAGACCACCATGCTCATCGCGCAGAACGACGTGCCGATGCGCGACCTGGGCGCGGCCACCGGTGCGGCCACGTTCCTGCGCAGCATGGGCGGATCGCTGGGTGTCTCGATCCTCGGGGCGATCTACTCCCGCACCCTCCTCGACAAGATGGACTCGGCCGGCGCCGCGGGCCCGGCGGGCCAGACCCGGTCGGCGACGGAGATGACCCCGGAGGCCCTGCGCCAGCTGCCGGACGGCCTCCGGCGGCTGTTCCAGGAAGGCGTCACCTCGGGTATCGGCTCGCTCTTCGCCGCCGCGGCCGCGGTGGCCGCCGTGGGCATCGCCGTCTCCTTCTTCATCCGTCATGTGCCGCTGCGCGGCTTCGGATCGGCGCAACCCGCCGAGGCTGGCGGGCCGGAGGGCGCCACGCCCGCCGAGGCCGCGGTGCCCGCCGAAGGCACGCCGACCGCTGAGGACGTCGGGAAGGGCACGGCCAGGCAGGCCGGAGTCACCGGCTGACGGTCCGGGCGCCCCCACCGAGGGGCGCCCGCCGTCTCCCGCGAGCGGAACGCGGAGAGGGTGTCCGGCCCGCCGCCGCGGCGGTACCGTCGCTCCGGACACCCGACGTCTCGAGCATGGAACCGGGGGCACTTTGATCGGCCGTTTGCAGTGTGTCGTGCTGGACTGTCCGGACACCGGGGCACTGGCGCGCTTCTACGCGGCCCTCCTGGGCGGTGAGGTGGACCGTCCGGACGCTCGGTGGAGTCTCGGCCCGGACTGGTCGACGCTTCACACCCCCGACGGGCTGGTACTCGCCTTCCAGCGGGCGGAGGACCACCGGCCGCCGAGCTGGCCGGATCCGAGCCGCCCCCAGCAGAGCCATCTCGACATCGAGGTCGCCGACCTGGACGCGGCCGAGGAGCGGGTCCTCGCCCTGGGGGCCACCACGCTCGACGCCAGTCGGGGCTGGCGGGTCTACGCCGATCCGGTCGGTCACCCGTTCTGTCTCCTGCCGATTCCGGCAGGGCTCTCCGGCTGAGCGACAGCTGTCGTCCGATGCGCTGATCGCAAGCCGGGCGAGCCACGTACCGCACCTACCGGCGCTCCCGGCCTACGAGGCGGGAGGGCGCCAGCCGGCGACAGATGTCGGAACGCGTACCGGAGCCGGCCACGGGGCGGAGCGTACCGAGGGCGGCGCTACCGGGCAGTCGGCGCGCCCCGCCCCGGGCCCCGGTACGGGTCACCGAGGCAGCCGTCAGCCCTGGCCGAGAGCGCGCTCGGCGGCGGCGAGGATCTCGCTCACCCGCAGGCCGAAACGGACGTCGCAGGCGTGCGGCCGACCGGTGGCCACCGAGGAGAGCAGCGCGTCAACCGCCCGCTGGAAGGCCGTGACCGGTCCCACCCGCCCGCCCGGCAGGGTGGTCGTACCGTGCTCTCCCCGGAGTTCGGCGGTGACACCCTCGGCCGCGGCCGGGGCGGTCAGGCTCACCGTCGCCGTACTGGACGCCCCGCCCTCGTGCCGGAAGACCAGATGGACGGTGTCGGCCGGTCCCCTGGCTGCCGCCACGGAGTCGAGGTCGCGGACGTCACCCAGCGCGGGCAGCAGGATCGACAGGGCGTGCGGGGCGATGTCCCACAGGGCGCCCTTGTCCCGCCGCCAGGGCGAGGCGGCGAACGGGCTGGGGACGGCTCCGGGAGCCGGCTCGGCGAAGACCGAACCCAGCCACTCGGCACGGCCGGTGAACCAACCGCCCCTGGCGGACTGCGATTCGAGCCAGTCAGCCGTGGCGGGGTCGAACCGGAGGGTGAAGAAGACCACCGACGAGACGCCGGAGCGGCCGACGGCGTCCACCACCTGTCGGGCCTCCACCGTGGTGGTGGCCACCGGTTTGTCCAGCAGCAGGTGGCGGCCGGCCTCCGCTGCCCGGGCGGCCAGCCCGGCCTGCACGGACGGGGGCAGGGCGATGCTGACGGCGTCCACATCGGCGATGAGGGCGCCCGGGTCGTTGTAGGCGCGGGTCCGCAGGGTGGTGGCCAGCGCCTCGGCCGCCTCCGGCCGACGGCCCCAAACGCCGGTCAGCTCCACTTCCGGATGGGCGGCCAGTCCGGGTCCGTGCACCCGCTCCGCCCACGGCCCGGTGCCCAACAGTCCTATTCGCATCCGACTCCCCTTCCGCTGCGATCGTATGGATGGATTATCGACCGGACGGTGGCCCCACCGCCCTGGCCGTCCGTTGTCCGGACGGCGTGCGGCTCGCCCCGTGTCCTCCTGACGGCTCATCGGTGACGGGGCATCAGGACCACCGACGAGCGTGCCCCGTTGCCCGTCTCCGGACGAGCCAATAACGTGCGACCTCGAACAGTCAGCCGCCGAACACCCAGCCATCGAACATCACGGTTGTCACCGACCGATACCGAGTGGAGTCATGTGACGGCCCTCTCCCGGAGGATGCTGTTGGGCACGGCCGGAGCCTTGGGCGTCGGCGCGGCTCTCAGCGGCCAGGCCCCCGCCCGCGCCGACCATCCCGCCGAGCCTTCTCCCTTCGACGTCGCTCCGGCGCGCTCCGCACTGGAGCGGCTGCTGCCCGACCACAGCGAGCAGTTCCGGCTCCACCCGCTGCCCGGTGCGGGCGACGGAGCCCTGGATCGCTTCCACGTCACCGGCGGCGCCGGGCGGATCGAGGTGTCGGGCAGCAGCCCGGCGGTGCTGCTCACCGGCGTGCACTGGTACCTCAAGTACGTCTGCCGGGCCCACATCTCCTGGGCCGGCAGCCAGCTCGACCTGCCGCGCCGGATGCCGGCGCCCGGCGAACCCCTCGTCCGCTCGGCCACCGTCCCGGTCCGCTTCGCCTTGAACGACACCCATGACGGCTACACCGCCCCCTACGCCGACTGGCCGCACTGGGAGCGGCTGATCGACGTCCTGGCGGCGCACGGCTGCAACCAGGTGCTGGTCACGGCAGGTCAGGAAGCGGTCTACCACCGGGTGCTGCGGGACTTCGGCTACACCGAGGCCGAGGCGCGCGGCTGGATCCCGGCCCCGTCACACCAGCCGTGGTGGCTGTTGCAGAACCTCAGCGGCTACGGCGGCCCGATCAGCCCCCGGCTGCTCGCGAGACGCACCGGCCTCGGCCGACGGATCGTGCGCCGGCTGCGGGAGCTGGGCATGTCCCCCGTCCTGCCCGGCTACTTCGGGACGGTTCCGGAGGACTTCGCCGAACGGAACCCCGGGGCCCGCACCATCCGCCAGGGCGACTGGGCCGGGTTGCCGCGGCCCGACTGGCTCGACCCGCGCACACCGGAGTTCCGTGCGGTCGCCGCCGCCTTCTACCGCCACCAGAGCGAACTGTTCGGCTCGGTCGACCACGTGAAGATGGACCTGCTGCACGAAGGCGGCGACCCGGGCGACGTCCCCGTGCCGGACGCCGCCCGCGCCGTCGAGGGCGCCCTGCGCGCGGCGCGCCCGGAGGCGGTCTGGGTGATGCTCGGCTGGCAGGACAACCCCCGCCCGGAGCTGGTCGACGCCCTCGACAAGGACCGGACGCTGATCGTCGACGGCCTCTCCGACCTGGAGGCGGTGACCGACCGGGAGACGGACTGGAACGGTACTCCGTACGCCTTCGGCACCATCCCGAACTTCGGCGGGCGCACCACCATCGGGGCCAAGACGCACCTGTGGTCCGGGCGGTTCGCGGAGTGGCGGGACAGGGCCGGCAGCAGGCTCGTCGGCACCGCTTACCTGGCGGAGGGCGTGGGGCAGGACCCGGCCGCCTTCGAACTCTTCAGTGAACTGGCCTGGCGGCAGGAGGCGGTGGAGCGCGGACGGTGGTTCGCCCGGTACGCCGACTTCCGGTACGGCGGGGCGGACGAGCGGGCCCGGGAGGCCTTCGGGGCGCTCTGCGAGACCGCCTACCGGATCAGCAGCGCGGACGGCCGCCCGCACGACAGCCTCTTCGCCGCCCGTCCCAGCCTGACCGCCCGATCCGGTACGCATTACGCCACCCACTCCCCCGCCTTCGATCCCGCCGCCTTCGATGTGGCCTTCGCCGCGCTGCTCGGTGTGGCCGCCCCGCTCCACGGTTCGGACGCCTACCGGCACGATCTGGCCGACACTGCCCGGCAGGCCCTCGCCAACCGCTCCTGGCAGCTCCTGCCGCAGCTCCGCACCGCTTTCGAGCGGCGGGACCTGGCGGGCTTCACGGCACTGAGCGAACTCTGGTTGCGCCTGATGCGGCTCAGCGAGGAACTGGCGGGCACCCATCGGAGCTTCCTGCTCGGCCCCTGGCTCACCGACGCCAGGCGGTGGGGCGGCGACGAGGAGGAGTCGGCGCGGCTGGAGCGGACGGCACGCACGCTCATCACCACCTGGGCCGACCGGCCGACGGCCGACGGCGGGAAGCTCGCCAACTACGCCAGCCGGGACTGGCACGGCCTCATCGGGGACTTCCATCTCCCCCAGTGGAGCGCCTACCTGGCGGAGCTGCGGGACGCCCTCGCCGAGGACCGGCCGCCCGCCGAGTTCGACTGGTACTCCCTGGAGGAGTCGTGGACCCGGGAGCGGAAGAGCTATCCGACTCGGCCGGTCGGTGACGGTCTCCGGACGGCGCGCCGGGTGCACGATGTGCTGGCCGGCGCGCCCTACCAGGGGCGGGTGGAGGTGGCGGCAGAGCCCGCCGCGCTGCCTCCCGGGGGAGCCGCCACCGTCTCCGCGGTCTTCCACAACACCAGCGGCCTCTCGGCCACCGGACCGGTGGACTTCGTCCTCACCGCCGCCGGCACCGAGCCCGAGCCGCGGGGACCCGGTTCGCTGCCGGGCGTTCCGGCGGGCGGTGAGGGCGTCGTCCGCTGGCGGTTGCCCGCCCCCGGCGGGCAGCCGAGCCGGCCGCTGGATCCGCTGCCGTACGAACTCGGTGTGCGCTACGGCCCGCTGGGCGGGCCGCGGGTCCGGGTGGTGGAGACCGGCACGCTGTACGTGGCGGGCCCGCCGGGCCCGGGTTGGCGGCGGTTCAACGACAACGACGCGGTGTTCGGCGAGTTGGCGGGACGGTTCGCGATCGACGGCGGCGGTGCCGACCTGTGGAAGGGCACCGCGGAGTTCGGCGCCCTCTACCGGCCGGGAGCGGTGTCCGCGGGCACCGCGGTGACCGTGCGGGTGACCGCCCAGGCGGCCACCGCGCCCTGGGCCCGAGCGGGGATCGTCGTACGGGACGAGCTGGCAACCTCCGGCTCCACCGGCTTCGTCAATCTGGCGGTGACACCGGAGAACGGCGTGGTGCTCTCCTACGACTCGGACGGTGACGGTGCCCTGGACGCCTACCTGCGGGTGACGGGGGTGCGCGCGCCGGTGCTGTTGCGGCTGGTGCGGGCCGACGGGCCGACCGCTTACACGGGTGAGTTCTCGCAGGACGGCGGGGCGCGCTGGCGGACCGTGGGCACGGTGGCCCCGGCCGGTGCCGGGCGGCGGCAGGACGCGGGGTTCTTCATGACCGCCGGTAACGGCGGCGGCGGCACCCGTGGCCTGGTGGAGTTCAGCGACTGGGCGATCTCGGCCGCCGGCGGGTGAACGGCCGTCAAGGACCCGGCGGCCTGGCGGGATGATCAGACGGGGGCGGTGGAGGAAGACCCTTAGGGTGTCGCCATGGCAACCCGGATACGCCGCAGGATGGGTGTCCACGAGCGGCGCGAGCAGCTGATCGCCGTGGCGCTGGAGCAGTTCAGCCTCCGCTCCCCCGAGGAGGTGTCCGTCGACGACATCGCGGCGGCCGCCGGGATATCCAGACCGCTCGTCTACCACTACTTCCCGGGTAAGCACGGCCTCTACGAGGCGGCCGTGGGCCGGGCCGCGGAGGATCTGGCCGACCGCCTGGTGGAGCCCGCCGAGGGGCCGCTCGGCAGCCGGCTGCTCCGGGTGATGAACCGCTACTTCGACTTCGTCGACGATCACGGCCCGGGGTTCGCCGCGCTCCTGCGGGGCGGCTCGGCCGTCGGGTCGGAGCGGACCACCGCGATGATCGACGGGGTCCGCCAGCGGGCCTACGAGCAACTCCTGCGCCATCTGGAGATCTCCGAGCCGGGGCCGCGCGTCAGCCTGTTGGTTCGTTCCTGGATCGGCTTGGCCGAGACGGCGGCGCTGACCTGGCTGGAGGGGTCCGGGATCCCGCGTGAGGAGCTGGAGTTGCGGCTGTGCTACGACTTCCTGGCGCTGGCCGCGGTGAGCGCCGCACTCGACCCGGAGGCCGGCTCGGTGGTGCGGCGCATCCTGGCCGAGGAACCGCCCGACGGCCCCTCCCAGGCGCTGCTGTCCCAGCTGGCCAGGGTGGGACGGGAGAGTCTGCCCGGACCTGCCTCCGGTTCCCGGCCGCGTGCGGCGCGCGCCTGAGGGGCGCCCCGTCAGCCGACCGGCGCGCGGGCCTGGGCCGTGGAGCCGCGTACCACCAGTTCCGGTTGGAAGACGAACTCGGTGCGCTGCACCGGGTTTCCGCCGATCTCTTCGAGGAGTGCGCCGACCGCCGCGGCGGCCATGGCCGGCACCGGCTGCCGCACCGTGGTGAGCGGGGGGTCGGTGAAGGCGATCAGCGGGCTGTCGTCGAACCCCACCACCGAGATATCGCCCGGTACGTCGAGCCCCCGCTGCCGGGCCGCCCGGACGGCTCCGAGCGCCATCAGATCGCTGCCGCACACGATCCCGGTGCAGCCCAGCTCCAGTAGGGTCCCGGCCGCCGCCTGACCGCCCTCCAGGGTGAACAGCGTGTGCTGCACGTGGTTCCCGATCCCCGCCGGGGACAGCCCGAGCGAGCTGCGCAGCGCCGCCTCGAAGCCTTCGGCCTTCCGGCGCGAGGGCACGTAGCGGCTCGGCCCGACCGCGAGCCCGATCCGCCGGTGCCCCAGCTCCAGCAGGTGGGAGACCGCCATCCGGGCCGCCGAGCGGTCGTCCGGCGAGACGAAGGAGGCGCTGATGTGCTCGTTGTAGCCGTTGATCAGTACGAACGGCACTCCGCGGGCGGCCAGCCGGGTGTAGCGCGCGGGATCGGCGGTGGTGTCGGCGTGCAGCCCGGACAGGAAGACGATGCCGGTGACGCCGCGCTCCTCCAGTTGCTCCACCAGTTCGTCCTCGGTGGCGCCGCCCGGAAGTTGGGTGCAGAGCACGGGGGTGTAACCGTGCCCGGCCAACACCTGCTCGATGACCTGGGCGAAGGCCGGGAATATCGGGTTGGTCAGCTCCGGTGTGACCAGCCCGACCAGGCCCTGGCTGCGCCGCCGCAGCCGCACCGGGCGTTCGTAGCCGAGCAGGTCGAGGGCGGCCACGACGCGCTGCCGGGTCGCGGCGGACACCCCGGGCTTGCCGTTCAGCACCCGGCTGACGGTCGCCTCGCTCACCGCGGACTGGGCCGCGATGTCCGCCAGCCGGGGGGCGGCGGGAGGACCGCCGGCCGACGGCGGGGCGGTCACTCCTCCCACCAGACGGAGCCGTCCTCCGGCAGCACGGCCTGCTCCCCCTCGACGGTCACCGGTGCGCTGGCGAGCAGTACCCGCCCGGGCAGCGGGAGCCGTACCGGGGCGGCGGTGGTGTTGACCGTGCAGACCAGTCGCCGGCCGCCGGCCGTGCGCCGGAAGGCCAGCACGCCGGCCGGCGTCGGCAGCCAGTCGAGGTGCTCGCCCGCGCCGAGCGCGGGGTGTTCCCGGCGCAGCGCGATCGCGGCGCGGTAGAGCTCCAGGGTGGAGTCCGGGTCGCCGGTCTGGGCCGCCACGCTGAGTTCCGCCCAGTCGGCGGGTTGCGGCAGCCAGGACGGTCCTCCCGGCTCGGGACCGAAACCGTAGGGGGCCTCGGTGCCGGACCAGGGGATCGGTACCCGGCAGCCGTCACGGAGCCCGTCCTGGCCGTTCTGCCGGAAGAACGACGGGTCCTGCCGCAGCGCGTCGGGGATGTCGTGGACCTCCGGGAGTCCGAGCTCCTCGCCCTGGTACACGTAGGCCGAGCCGGGCAGGGCGAGCATCAGCAGGGCGGCGGCCCGGGCTCGGCGGAGGCCCTGGCCGGGGTCCTCCGGGTCGTCGGCGTAGCGGGTGGCGTGCCGGACGACGTCGTGGTTGGAGAGCACCCAGGTGGTCGGCGCGCCGACCGGGCGCATCGCTTCGAGTGACTCGTCGATGGCCGCGCGGAGCGCGTCGGCCTCCCAGGGGGTCGTCAGGTAGTGGAAGTTGAAGGCCTGGTGCAGTTCGTCGTGGCGCAGGTAGCGAGCGGTGCGCTCGGCCGACGGCGTCCACGCCTCGGCGACCCCGATCCGCTCGCCCGGGTACTCGTCGAGCACCTTCCGCCAGGCGCGGTAGATCTCGTGCACCCCGTCCTGGTCGAAGAACGGCAGCGGCCGGCTGCCCAGCAGCCGCAGTTGGGTGCCGTGGCCGATGTCCGGCAGCCCTTCGGCCTTGACCAGGCCGTGGGCCACGTCGATGCGGAAGCCGTCGACGCCCTTGTCGAGCCAGAAGCGGAGGACGGTCCTGAACTCGTCGTGGACGGCTGGGTGCTCCCAGTTGAAGTCGGGCTGCTCGGGGGCGAAGAGGTGGAGGTACCACTCGCCGGGCGTCCCGTCGGGGTTGTCGGTGCGGGTCCAAGCGGGGCCGCCGAAGACGGACTCCCAGTCGTTCGGTGGGAGCTCGCCGAGCGGGCCGCGGCCGGGGCGGAAGTGGAAGCGGTCCCGCAGCGCGGATCCGGGGCCTTCGCGGAGCGCCTGCCGGAACCACTCGTGCTGGTCGGAGCAGTGGTTGGGGACGAGGTCCACGATGACGCGCAGGCCGAGGGCGTGCGCGTCGGCGATCAGCGCCTCGGCGTGGCGGAGGGTACCGAAGAGCGGGTCCACCGCGCGGTAGTCGGCCACGTCGTAGCCGGCGTCGGCCTGCGGGGAGGCGTAGAAGGGGCTGAGCCAGACGGCGTCGACACCGAGGTCCCGCAGGTACGGCAGCCGGCTGCGGACGCCCTCCAGGTCGCCCATTCCGTCGCCGTCGGCGTCGGCGAAGCTGCGCGGATAGACCTGGTAGATCACCGCGTCCCGCCACCACCTGGTGCGCTGGTCCGCGGTATCGGCGGAGGCGGCGTCGGACGGGGCGGTTCGGGCAGGCTGGTGGGTCATCTCTTCCCTGGTTCTCGGAGGTGCGGCGGCGGTGCCGGTCAGGCCTTGGTGGCGCCGGCGGTCAGTCCGGAGACCAGATGGCGCTGGGCGAAGCCGAAGACGATGGTGGCGGGCACCGCGATGATCACGGCGGCGGCGGTCATGGAACCCCAGTCGCCGGTGTACTGGTTGACGAAGGTCTGCAGGCCGCCGGCGAGGGTGAGGTTCTCCTCGCCGGTCATGAAGGCGGAGGCGTAGGCGACCTCGGCCCAGGCGGTGACGAAGGTGTAGAAGCCGGTCACCGCCAGGCCCGGTTTGGCCAGGGGCAGCACGAGCCGCCAGAAGGTGCCGAACGGGTTGAGCCCGTCCACGCGCCCGGACTCGTCGATCTCGACGGGGATGGTGTCGAAGAAGCCCTTCATCATCCAGGCGCAGAAGGGCACGGCGATGGTGAGGTAGGTGATGACGAGCCCGACCGGCTGGTTGAGCAGGCCGAGCCCGGCCATCAGGTTGTACAGCGGCACGATCAGGATCGCCACCGGGAACATCTGGGTGATCAGCAGCATCCACATCAGCGGGCGCATGCCGGGGAAGCGGAAGCGGCTGACGGCGTAGCCCGTGGTGGCGGCGGTGAAGACGCCGAGCACGGTGGTGGCCCCGACGACGACGATGGAGTTGCCGAACCAGGTCAGGAAGCGCGTCTCGGTCAGGACGTGCGTGTAGTTGGCGAGGGTGGGTTGGCTCAGCAGGCTGGTCGAGAACGCCTCGTTCTTCGGTTTGAAGGAGGTGACCAGGAGCCACAGCGGCGGGAAGACGGCGATGGCCGAGGCGACCAGCAGTGTGGCGTGCAGCCCGAGGCTGGCCGGCAGGGTGCGGCGGCGGGCGCGTCCGCCGGTGTGCTCGCTCGTGCGGTCGGTCACCAGACTTCCCCCTGTCTGCGGAGCGCGCGGCGGTAGACCACCGCGATGAGGGCCAGCAGGGCGAGGATGAGCACGCCCCAGGCCGCGGAGCCCGCGAAGTCGCGGGGGCTGTTGACGAAGGAGAGCCGGTAGGCGTACGTCACCAGGATCTCGGTGGAGTCACCGGGGCCGCCCCGGGTGAGCAGGAAGATCACCGGGAACATGTTGAAGGTCCAGATGGTGGAGAGCAGGATCACCGTGGAGCTCACCGAGCGGAGCCCCGGCAGGGTGATGTGGCGGAACCGCTGCCAGGGGTTGGCGCCGTCCATCTCGGCGGCCTCGTACAGCTCGCCGGGGATGGACTGGAGGCCGCCGAGCAGGGCGACCAGCATGAAGGGCACGCCGAGCCAGATGTTGACGGCGATGACGGCGCCCTTGGCCCAGGTCGGGTCGTTGAGCCAGGGAACCGCCTCGATACCGCCCCCGCTGAGCAGCTTGTTGAGGATGCCGTGCTTCTCGTTGTAGAGCATCCGCCAGGTGAAGACCGAGACGAAGGCGGGGATCGCCCAAGGCAGGATCAGCGCGAGCCGGTAGAAGGTGCGCCCGGCGAAGTCGCGGTTGAGCATGTTGGCCAGCGCCAGGCCGATCAGGAAGGTCAGGCCGACGCAGCAGACCGTCCAGACCGCGGTCCAGCCGAGGCGGTCCCAGAAGACGCTGTCGCCGAGGATGGCCCGGTAGTTGTCCAGCCCGACGAAGTCGTAGCTGGCCGGGATGTGGTTGACGCCGATGTGGCGCTCGACGTTGGCCTCGTTCGCGTTGGTCAGCGACAGGTAGAGGCCGCGGACCAGCGGGTAGCCGATGATCACGCAGATCACGATGACCACGGGTGCGACCATGGTCCAGGCGTACCAGTGGGCGGTCAGCGCTCTGCGGAGCGGTCCTGGGGTACCGGCGCTCGGCCGGCGCCGGCCGCGGGCGCTCGGGGCGTCCGCGGCCGGCCCGGCCGGCCGGCCGGTGTCGACAGCCATGGGTCGGTCAGCCTCTTCCGGTGCCTACTTGTAGTCCTTGAGGAGCTTGCGGTATGCGTCCCCGGCGCCGGCCGCCGCCTTCTCGGGTGAGGCCTTGCCGGTCAGCACCTCGTTCATCTGGACCCGGATCGGTTCGAAGAGCGAGTTGGCCTCGGCGATCCACGGCCGCTCGACGGCCTTGTCCACGGCCGGCTTGAAGAACTGCACCATCTCGTTCTTCCGCACCGAGGGCTTCTCGTAGACCGAGGTGCGGGTGGGGAGCAGGCTCAGCTTCTCGGCCGTCTTCTGCTGGACCTCCGCCGAGGACATGTACTTGACGAACTCGTAGGAGGCCTCGAGGTTCTCCGAGCCGGCGTAGACCGAGAGGTTCCAGCCGCCCTGCGGGGCGCCCTGCCCCGCGCTGCCGCCGGGTACGGCGGCGACGCCGAGGTTCTTCCGGTCCTTGAACTCCTTGCCGGCGAGAGCGCCCTCGATGTCCCAGGGACCGTCGATGATCATCGCGACGTCGCCGTCCTTGAACGCCTTGAGCTGGTTCTCCTGGCCGTCGGTGGCGTCGGTGATGGCGGCGCCCGAGTCGACCAGGTCCTTGATGGCGGCGAAGCCGCGGACGCCGGCCGCGTCGTCGATCCGGACCTTCTTCTTCTCGGCGTCGACCATGTCGCCGCCCTCGCCGTACAGGTAGGGCAGGAACCAGTAGGGGTCGTCACCGCGCAGGTAGAGCGCGGTGGCACCGGTCTTGGACTTGATCGTCTCGGCGGATTCGGCGAGTTCCTCGAAGGTCTTGGGCACCTCCACCCCGGCCTTCTCCAGCAGCCTCTTGTTGTAGAAGAGCGCGAGGGTGTCGATCACCTGCGGGGCGCCGTAGGCCTTGCCGTTGAACCGGGCGCTGCCCATGGCCTGTTCGAGGTAGTCGGACTCGTCGTCGAGGGCGGACGTGCCGTCCAGCGGGGCCAGGTAGCCGAGGTTGGCGAAGTCCGCGACCCAGGCGACCTCGGTGCGCATGACGTCCGGAGCGCCGGAGCCGCTGCCCGCCGCGTTCTTGAAGTTGGCGTTCGCCTCTCCGAAGGAGACGCTGACGTAGTCGACCTCGACCCCGGGGTACTTCTTCTCGAAGCCTTCGGCCAGCTCCTTGTAGACGCCCTTCTCCGCGTCGTTCGAGGTGTCCCAGAAGGTCACCTTGCCGGAGATCTCGCCCGAACCCTTCGAGTCCGCGCTGCCGCCGTCGCCACCGCAACCGGTCATCGCCAGAGCCAGGGCCGCAACCAGCGCGGTGGCCGCTATGCCACGCCGCATGTCCACTCCCGTCATGAGTGCCCGAAGCGGCGGGGGCGGGGATGGGCCGGCCTCCACCGGATCGACCGCGCCGTTCGCGGGCTCCGGGCTGGCAGGAAGGTAACAGCTCCACACAGGAACCGAAAGTGCTTGCGGAAATTTTCTGCAACTCCCCTGGCTTCGACCCCCGACCTTCGCCCCTCGGGGCCACCGCGGACAAGCCCGCGTGTGGGGCGGGAGCCCCAGGGGAAGCCTCCCCGCAAGGAGTGCTGGAAATTTCAGCAAGGAATTGCAGTCACCGGCCGACCGGAGGAGCCGACGATGTCTCAGGAGCTCAGCCCCGCCGTCCAACCGCGCACCCCGCACCAGCGCCCGCCACGCCAGCGGCGGGCGACGGGCTGGTGGCGGGAGGCGGTCATCTACCAGGTCTACGTGCGGTCCTTCGCCGACAGCGACGGCGACGGCGTCGGCGACCTCCCCGGGGTCCGGCAGCGGCTGCCCCATCTGCGGGACCTGGGTGTCGACGCGGTCTGGCTCACCCCGTTCTACAGCTCGCCGCAGGCCGACGGCGGATACGACGTCGCGGACTACCGCTCCGTCGACCCGCTCTTCGGCGACCTGACCGACGCCGTCGACCTGCTGGACGAAGCCCACCGGCTGGGGATCCGGGTGATCCTGGACATCGTGCCGAACCACACCTCGGACCAGCACCCCTGGTTCCGGGAGGCGCTGGCGGCCCCGCCCGGCCACCCGGCCCGGGACCGGTACCACTTCCGTCCCGGTCGCGGCTCCGGCGGGGAACTGCCGCCGAACGACTGGGAGTCCGTCTTCGGCGGCCCGGCCTGGACCCGGACCGCCGACCCGGACGGCACACCCGGCGAGTGGTACCTCCACCTCTTCGCCCCGGAGCAACCGGACCTCAACTGGGACAGCACCGAGGTGGCGGAGGAGTTCGAGGCCATCCTCCGCTTCTGGCTCGACCTGGGCGTGGACGGCTTCCGCGTCGACGTGGCCCACGGCATGGTCAAGGCGCCGGGGCTGCCCGATGTGGGCCACGGCCGGCAGGCCGAGCTGATCGGCACCCAGGTGCTGCCGTTCTTCGACCAGGACCCGGTCCACCGCATCCACCGCTCCTGGCGGAGGCTGCTGGACTCCTACGACGGCGAGCGGATCGGCGTCGCGGAGGCCTGGGCCCCCGACGCGCAGCGGCTGGCCCGCTACGTCCGCCCGGACGAGTTGCACCAGGCGTTCAACTTCCAGTTCCTGCGCTGCCCCTGGGACGCGGCGAGGATGCGCGCCACCATCGACGAGTCGCTGGCCGCCACCGGCCCCGTCGGGGCGCCGACCACCTGGGTGCTCTCCAACCACGACGTCGTCCGGCACGCCACCCGCTACGCGGCCGAGGGGCCGGGCGGGGCGGAGCGGGGGCTGCGCCGGGCCCGCGCCGCCGCGCTGCTGGTGCTGGCGCTGCCGGGGTCCGTCTACCTCTACCAGGGTGAGGAACTCGGTCTGCCAGAGGTGCTGGACCTGCCCGACTCGGTCCGCCAGGACCCCTCCTTCTTCCGCGCCGAGGGCCAGGACGGTTTCCGCGACGGCTGCCGGGTGCCGATCCCCTGGTCGGGGCGGACGGCTCCGTACGGCTTCGGACCGGGCGGCAGTTGGCTGCCGCAGCCGGAGGACTGGGCGGATCTCAGCGTGGAGGCGCAGAGCGGCGACCCGGAATCCACCCTGGAGCTGTACCGGGCGGCGCTCGCCCTGCGCCGGGAGTCCCCCGCGCTGGGCGCCGGCGGCGGTCTGGAGTGGTTGGACTCCCCGGCGGGCGTGCTCGCCTTCCGGCGCCGGAGCGGCGAGGCCGGGGGCGTGGTCTGCGTGCTCAACACGCTCGACCGCCCGGTGGATTCGCCCGTCTCCGGGCACCCGCTGATCTCCAGCGCCCCGCTGCCCCCGCGGCAGCCCACGGGCGGGACGCTCCGGGCGCCGGCCGAGTCCTGTGTCTGGTGGGCAATCTGACCGACGGCGGGTACGCTCCCCCCATGACCATCCGGCTCGCCGACATCGCAGCTCAGGCGGGGGTCAGCGAAGCCACCGTCAGCCGGGTGCTCAACGGCAGGCCGGGGGTGGCCGCGGCCACCCGGGAGAGTGTGCTCGCCGCACTCGACGTGCTCGGTTACGAGCGCCCGGCGCGCCTCCGGCGGCGCAGCGCCGGGCTCGTCGGTCTGATCATCCCGGAGTTGGACAATCCGATATTCCCGGCGTTCGCCCAGGTGATCGGGGAGGATCTGACCCGGCAGGGCTACACACCCGTGCTGGCCACCCAGACGCCCGGCGGCTCCACCGAGGACGAGCTGACCGAGATGCTGGTCGACCGCGGTGTGGCGGGCATCATCTTCGTCTCCGGACTGCACGCCGACACCACCGCCGACATGACCCGCTACGACCGACTGCGGGCCCAGGGGGTCCCGTTCGTCCTGATCAACGGCTTCTCCCGGCTGGTCCGGGCGCCGTTCGTCTCACCGGACGACCGGGCCGCGATGCGGCTCGCGGTGACCCATCTGGCGGCTCTCGGCCACACCAGGATCGGGCTGGCCCTCGGACCGAGGCGGTTCGTGCCGGTGCTGCGGAAGATCGAGGGTTTCCAGGGGGCCATGGCGGAGCGGCTGGCCACACCCCCCGAGCGGTCGGCGGAGCTGATAGAGCACTCGCTCTACACGCTGGAGGGCGGCCAGGCCGCGGGCGCGGCGCTGCTGGAGCGTGGCTGCACCGCGCTGGTCTGCGCCAGCGACATGATGGCGCTGGGGGCGATCCGGGCGGTGCGGCAGCGCGGCGGGAGCGTCCCGGAGGATGTGTCGGTGGTCGGTTTCGACGACTCCCCGCTCATAGCGTTCACCGACCCTCCGCTGACCACGGTCCGTCAGCCCGTGCGGGCGATGGGGCAGGCGGCGGTGCGCACCCTGCTGGAGGAGGTCGGTGGCGCACCGGCTCCGCACAGCGAGTTCGTGTTCCTTCCGGAGCTGGTCGTCCGGGGCTCGACCGCCGCCGGCCCGCAGGTCCGGCAGGCCGCTTCGCCGGGTGACAGCGCCGGGGTGCACGCCGGCCCCTGACCGGACATCCAGGGCGAATCTGGCAGACTGTCCCGGGCATGGCGGAGATCGGCGCGGCTGACCGGCGCCGCGGCAGGCGGACGACGACCTCCCGCCGGGTGTCCGCGGAAGCACAGGAAGCGGTCGGCTCCGGAAGGTTCGCTGATGTATCGGCTGGATTCCGTACGCAGACCGCGGCTCTGGGGCGAGATCCTGCTGATCGTGGCGGGCTACTGGCTCTACACCGTCATCCGGGACACGGTGCCGGAGCAGAAGACGACGGCGCTGCGGAACGCCGAGGGGCTCTGGCACACCGAGAAGGTGCTCGGGATCGCCGTGGAACCGGCCGTCAACCACACCCTGAACTCGGTGAGCTGGCTGATCACCGTGATGAACTACTACTACGCCACCCTGCACTTCGTGGTGACCATCGCGGTGCTGGTCTGGCTGTACCACTGGCGCCCCGGCCGGTACGCGCCCGCCCGGCTGGTGCTGGTCGTCACCACCGCGACCGGCCTGCTGGGCTACTACCTCTTCCCGCTCGCCCCGCCCAGGCTGCTGCCGGGCGGAACCTTCGTCGACACCGCACTGGTCCACTCGGCGCTCGGCTCCTCGGCCTCGGGGCCGCTCTCCAGCCTGGAGAACGAGTACGCGGCTATGCCCTCGATGCACATCGGCTGGTCCGTGTGGTGCGCCGTGGTCATCGTGGTCCTCGCCCGCCCGCTGTGGGTGAAGGCGCTGGGGGTGCTCTATCCGCTGGTCACCCTGGTGGTGATCGTGGCGACCGCCAACCACTTCTGGCTGGACGCGGTCGGCGGTCTGCTCTGCCTGGCGATCGGCTACGCGGTGTCCCTCCTGTGGTACGACTCCCTCGGCCCCCGGCTCCGCAGGCGCCGGGCCCGAGACCGGACGCCTCGGGCCGAGGGCCGCTGACGACCCGGCCACGGGCCTGACACCCCATCGCCCGCGGACCGTCGGGTTCCCGTGGTCCCGTCGGGTTCCGCTCAGTCCTCCTGGCCGTAGAAGAGCCGTTCCACCACGGCACGGGCCCGCCGGGTGGTACGCCGGTAGTCCTCCAGCATCTCGCCCAGATGACCGGGCTCGTAGCCCAGGTAGCGGCCGATCGCGGCCTGCCCACGGGAGTCGGCAGGGAAGGTGTCGCCGGCCCGGCCGCGGACCAGCATGACCGCGTTGCGGACCCGGGTGGCCAGCGTCCAGGCCTGGTCGAGCAGGTGTGCGTCCTCGGTGCTGAGCAGTTCCGCGGCGTGCGCGGCGGCGAGCGCCGGACGGGTGCGGGTGGTGCGCAGTTCGGGCAGTTCCGCGGCGTGCCGCAGCTGGAGCAGTTGCACGGTCCACTCGACGTCGGAGAGCCCGCCCCGACCGAGCTTGGTGTGGGTGGTGGGGTCGGTGCCGCGCGGCATGCGCTCGTTCTCCATCCGCGCCTTGAGCCGCCGGATCTCCCTGACCTGCTCCTCGTCGACGCCCTTGGCGGGGTAGCGGAGTGGATCGATCAGCTCGACGAACCGCCGGCCCAGCTCCCGGTCGCCGGCCACCGGCTCGGCCCGGAGCAGGGCCTGGCTCTCCCAGATCCGCGACCAGCGGCGGTAGTAGGCGGCGTAGGAGGCGAGGGTGCGCACCAGGGGGCCGCTGCGGCCCTCTGGCCGCAGATCGGTGTCGATGAGCAGCGGGGGGTCGGCGGTGGGCAGTTGCAGCAGTCTCCGCACCTCGTTGGCGACCGCGGACGCGGCACGGCTGGCCTGCTGCTCGTCGACGCCCTCCCGCGGTTCGTGGACGAAGAGCACGTCGGCGTCGGAGCCGTAGTTCAGTTCGTGGCCGCCGAACCTGCCCATGCCGATGACCGCGAAGCGGGTGGGCAACTCCTCGCCCCACCGCGCCCGGACGGCGGCGCGCAGGGCGCCGGCGACGGTGGCGGCGTTGAGGTCGGAGAGCGCCCCACCGACCAGGTCGACCGCGTGGGAGCCCCGGTAGGAGAAGGGGTCGTCCTCCGGCGGCGCGCCCTCGCTGCCGTAGGCGCCGATGAGGTCGGCGGCGGCGGTGCGGAACAGTTCCCGGCGGCGGACCCCGCGGGCGGCGGCCACCGCCTGCTCGGCGTCGTCCGCCCGGCCCACCGCGGCGAGCACCTCCTGTTCGAGGTGGTCCCGGCTGCGCGGGCGGAGCTGCTCGGTGGAGCCGAGCAGGGCGACCGCCTCGGGCGCCCGCATCAGCAGGTCGGGGGCGAACCTGCCGGCCGACAGTACCCGGGCCAGGTTCTCCGCGGCGGCGCCCTCGTCCCGCAGCAGCCGCAGGTACCAGGGCGTCTTGCCGAGGGCGTCGGAGACCTGACGGAAGTTGAGCAGGCCCGAGTCCGGGTCGGCCGAGTCGGCGAACCAGCTCAGCATCACCGGCAGCAGAGTGCGTTGGATCGCCGCCTTCCGGGTGACGCCCGCGGCGAGCGCCTCCAGGTGGCGCAGGGCGCCCGCGGGGTCCGCGTAGCCGAGCGCCTCCAGCCGCTGGCCGGCGGCGCGCGGGCTGAGCCGGGTGCCTCCGGGCTCCAGCCGGGCGACGGCGTCCAGCAGCGGCCGGTAGAACAACTTCTCGTGCAGTCGCCGCACTTCCCGGGAGTGGCGCCGCCACTCCCTGCGCAGGGCCGCCATCGGTTCGGTGCCCCGGTCCCACCCGTAGCGGCCGGCCAGCGAGCGGGCGAGCCGGCGCAGATCGGTCTCGTCCTGCGGCATCAGGTGGGTGCGGCGCAGCCGGTACAGCTGGATGTGGTGCTCCATGGAGCGCAGGAAGCGGTAGGCGGTGTCCAGGGCCGCGGCGTCCGCGCGGGCGATGTAGCCGCCGGCGGCGAGCGCCGCCAGCGCGTCGAGCGTGGCGACGCTGCGCAGCGAGGCGTCGGTGCGGCCGTGCACCAGTTGCAGGAGCTGGACGGCGAACTCGATGTCGCGCAGCCCGCCCGGTCCGAGTTTGAGTTCCCGGTCCACGCGGTCGGCCGGGATGTTCGCCACCACCCGGCGGCGCATCTCCTGCACGTCGGAGACGAAGTTGTCGCGTTCGGCGGCCTGCCAGACCAGCGGGGAGACGGCGTCCATGTACTCGTAGCCGAGCAGCGGATCGCCGGCCACCGGACGGGCCTTGAGCAGCGCCTGGAACTCCCAGGTCTTGGCCCAGCGCTGGTAGTAGGCGGTGTGGCTGGAGAGGGTGCGTACCAGGGGGCCGTTGCGGCCCTCGGGTCGCAGGTTGGCGTCGACGGGCCAGATGGTGCCTTCGACGGTGGTCTCGGAGCAGATCCGCATCAGATGGGCGGCGAGCCGGGTGGCGGCGTTGAGCGCTTCGTTCTCGTCGGCGCCCTCGGCGGGTTCGGCGACGAAGACGACGTCGACGTCCGACACGTAGTTGAGTTCGTGTCCGCCGCACTTGCCCAGGGCGATCACGGCGAGTCGGCAGCGCTCGGCGTCCTCGGGGGCCGCCTTCTCGGCGATGACCAGCGCGGCGCGCAGTGTGGCGGTGGCCAGGTCGGCGAGTTCGGCGGTGGTCTGCTGCAGGTCGGAGGTGCCGCACAGGTCGCGGGCGGCCACCGGGAGCAGACAGCGGCGGTAGGCGGCGCGCAGCGAGTCCGGGTCACGGGCGCCGGCCAGTCCCCGGCCGAAGTCCTCGATCCCCGGTGGCGGGCCGGCGCCGTCGTACATCCGCAGGGCCCGCCAGTCCTCCGGGTGGTGCACCAGGTGGTCGGTGAGCGCCTCGGAGGCGCCCAGCACCCGGAGGAGCCGCTGCCGCAGCGGATCGGCGCCGCTCATCGCGTCGAGCAGGGCCGGCAGCTCGGACTCGGGGAGCGCTTCGAGGAAGCGCACCAGCCCGAAGAGGGCGAGGTCCGGGTCGGCGGTGGTTCCGAGCGCCTCCAGCAGCGCCGGGGCCTCACGCAGCGGTTCGGGCAGTTCCTCTGTGAGCCGCTGTTCGGCCGCGGCGGGGTCGGTGAAACCGCTCCGCAGCAGTTGTCCGAAACGGCTCCGCCGTCTGCCCTGCTGCACGGTCCACCGCCCTCCGGCCTGCCTGATCGTCCCAGCCTAACGACTCGGTGCGCGATGGCGAGCGGCTCACCGCACGGGCGTCGGGCTCACAGCACCGGCAGCATCTTGCGCAGCTCGAAGGCGGTGACCTCGGAGCGGTACTCCTCCCACTCCTGCTTCTTGTTGCGCAGGAAGAAATCGAAGACGTGTTCGCCGAGCGTCTCGGCGACCAGTTCGCTCCGCTCCATCAGGGTGATGGCCTCCCCCAGGTTCTGCGGCAGCGGCTCGATGCCCATCGCCCGCCGTTCGGCGTCCGAGAGCGCCCAGACGTCGTCCTCCGCTCCGGGCGGGAGTTCGTATCCCTCCTCCACTCCCTTGAGGCCGGCGGCGAGCAGCACCGAGTAGGTGAGGTAGGGGTTGGCGCCGGAGTCGATGGAGCGCACCTCGACCCGGGTCGACCCGATCTTGCCCGGCTTGTACATCGGCACCCGGATCAGGGCGGACCGGTTGTTGTGCCCCCAGCAGATGTACGAAGGGGCCTCCCCGCCCGCCCCGGCGGTCCGCTGGGAGCCGCCCCAGATCCGCTTGTAGGAGTTCACCCACTGGTTGGTGACCGCCGACACCTCACCCGAGTGCCTGAGCAGGCCGGCGATGAAGGAGCGGCCGGTCTTGGAGAGCTGGTACTCGGCGCCCGACTCGTGGAAGGCGTTGCGGTCGCCCTCGAAGAGCGACAGGTGGGTGTGCATCCCGGACCCGGGGTGCTCGGAGAACGGCTTCGGCATGAAGGTGGCGTGCACCCCCTGCTCCAACGCGACCTGCTTCATGATCAGCCGGAAGGTCATGATGTTGTCCGCGGTGGAGAGCGCGTCGGCGTAGCGGAGGTCGATCTCCTGCTGGCCCGGGGCGCCTTCGTGGTGGGAGAACTCCACCGAGATGCCCATCGACTCCAGCATGGTGATCGCCTGCCGGCGGAAGTCCATGCCGACGTGCTGCGGGGTGTGGTCGAAGTAGCCGGAGGAGTCGGCGGGCACCGGCCGGCTGCCGTCCACCGGCTTCTCCTTGAGCAGGAAGAACTCGATCTCCGGATGGGTGTAGAAGGTGAACCCGAGGTCGGAGGTGCGGGCGAGGATCCGCTTCAGGACGTAGCGCGGGTCGGCGTAGGAGGGGGAGCCGTCGGGCATCAGGATGTCGCAGAACATCCGGGCCGTGCCGGGGGCCTCAGCCCGCCAGGGGAGGATCTGGAAGGTCGCCGGATCCGGCTTGGCGAGCATGTCCGACTCGTACACCCGGGCGAACCCCTCGATGGCCGAGCCGTCGAAGCCGATGCCCTCGTCGAACGCCTGCTCCAGTTCCGCGGGGGCGACCGCGACCGACTTCAGGAAACCGAGCACATCGGTGAACCAGAGCCGCACGAAGCGGATGTCCCGCTCCTCGAGGGTGCGGAGCACGAACTCCTGCTGCTTGTCCATGGGCACAGTCTCACCTCTGCTCTTTCCCGACGCATCACCGTCCCCGCGCACCGGACCGCCGGCCGCGGCCCGGCTCCGCGCCCATCATGACCCACCACCAGGGCCCCGCGAGTCCGGGCGCTCCCCGCACCGCCGCGGAGGGTGACCGGCCGCTCCCCCCGACACCCGCTCGCCTACGCTGAGGGGCGTGCCTCAACTACGTCTCGCCCTGAACCAGATCGACAGCACCGTCGGCGACCTGACCGGAAACACCGAGACGATCGTCCAGTGGACCCGGCACTCGGCCGAGCAGGGGGCGCATCTCGCCGCCTTCCCGGAGATGGCGCTGACCGGCTACCCCGTCGAGGACCTGGCGCTGCGCTCCTCCTTCGTGGCCGCCTCCCGCCGGGCCCTGACCGAGCTGGCCTCCCGGTTGGCGGAGGAGGGGCTGGGCGAGGTGCCGGTGGTCGTCGGCTACCTGGACCGCAGCGAGCGGGCACACCACTACGGGCAGCCCGCCGGGGCGCCCAGCAACTCCGCCGCCGTGCTGCACCGCGGTGCGGTCGTGCTGCGCTTCGCCAAGCACCACCTGCCCAACTACGGGGTCTTCGACGAGTACCGGTACTTCGTGCCGGGCGACACCCTGCCGGTCGTCCGGGTGCGGGGCGTCGACGTGGCGCTGGCCGTCTGCGAGGACCTGTGGCAGGAGGGCGGCCGGGTGCCGGCGGCGCGTGCCGCCGGGGCGGGCCTGCTGCTGTCCGTCAATGCCTCGCCGTACGAGCGGAAGAAGGAGGACACCCGCCTGGAGCTGGTGCGCAGACGGGCCCGGGAGGCCGGTTGCACCACCGCCTACCTCGCCATGATCGGTGGTCAGGACGAGCTGGTCTTCGACGGCGACTCGCTGGTCGTCGACGCCGAGGGGGAGGTGCTGGTGCGCGCCCCGCAGTTCTCGGAGGGGTGCGTGCTGATCGATCTGGAGCTGCCGGCGGCCGGCGCCCCACCGACCGGCCCGGTCGGCGACGGTCTCCGGGTCGACCACGCGGTCCTCTCCGCCGATCCGCTGCCGCCGTACCCCGCCGAGCTGACCGGCGGCCACGCCGACCGGCTCTCGGAGGACGAGGAGGTGTACTCGGCGCTGGTGGTGGGGCTGCGGGCGTACGCGGCGAAGAACGGTTTCGGCAGCGTGCTCCTCGGCCTCTCCGGCGGCATCGACTCGGCCCTGGTGGCGGCGATCGCCTGCGACGCGCTCGGGGCTCAGAACGTGTACGCCGTGGCGATGCCCTCGCGCTACTCCTCGGAGCACTCGGAGACCGACGCGGCGGAACTGGCTCGGCGGACCGGGCTGAACTTCCGCACCGTCCCGATCGGGCCCATGTTCGACGCCTACATGGCGGGCCTTGAGCTCTCCGGGCTGGCCGAGGAGAACCTGCAGTCCCGGATCCGCGGCACCACCCTGATGGCGCTCTCCAACCAGGAGGGCCACATCGTGCTCGCCCCGGGCAACAAGTCCGAGCTGGCCTGCGGCTACTCCACCCTCTACGGCGACTCGGTCGGCGCCTTCGGCCCGATCAAGGACGTCTACAAGACCACCGTCTTCCGGCTCGCCGAGTGGCGGAACGCGTCCGCCCTGGAGCGCGGCCAGACCCCGCCCATCCCGGAGAACTCGATCACCAAGCCGCCCAGCGCGGAGCTGCGGCCCGGTCAGGTCGACACCGACTCGCTGCCGGACTACGACGTCCTCGACCGCATCCTGGAGCGGTACGTGGACCGGGACCAGGGCCATGCCGAGATCATCGCGGCGGGCTTCGACGCCGAGCTGGTGACCCGGGTGCTGCGGATGGTGGACGCCGCCGAGTACAAGCGCCGGCAGTATCCGCCGGGCACCAAGATCTCCGCGAAGGGCTTCGGCAAGGACCGGCGGCTGCCCATCACCAACCGGTGGCGGGAACCGAACTGACGGACCGCCGTCAGAAGGTCACCGACGCGGCGACCGGCAGGTGGTCGCTGCCGGTCCGCTCCAGCGTCCACGACGACACCGGTTCCAGCCCCCGCACCATGATCTGGTCGATCCTGGTCATCGGGAAGGAGGCGGGCCAGCTGAACCCGAAGCCGTCACCGGCCGCCCCCTGAGTGGAGCGCATCTGCGAGGTGACCGGGGCCAGCGCGCGGTCGTTCATGGTGCCGTTCAGGTCCCCCAGCAGCACCACCCGCTTCAGCGGCTCCTCCCGGATCGCCAGCCCCAGTGCCTCGGCGCTGTTGTCCCGCCGCTCCGCGGTGAAGCCGGCCTCGATCCTGACCCGGACCGAGGGCAGATGGGCGACGTACACGGCGACCCGGCCGTGCGGGGTGTCGACCGTGCCGCGCAGCGCCCTGGCCCAGCCCATCCCGGTGTCGACCCGCCGGCTGTCGCTGAGCGGGTACTTGCTCCACAGCCCGACCGTGCCCTGCATCGAGTGGTAACGGTAGGTCTCCCCCAACGTCCGCTGGTACGTCGGCGCCGCGGACTCGGTGAGCTCCACCAGCGCCACCACGTCGGCTCCGGAGGCGGCGATGTCGCGGGCGGTGGCGGCCGGGTCCGGGTTCTCGGCGTTGACGTTGTGGCTGGCCAGGGTCAGCCGGCTGCCGTCCGCCGCCGCGGCGGACTTGTCGACCAGCAGGCCGCCGAAGAGGTTCACCCACGCCACGGCCGGCAGCACCACCGCGATCAGCGCGGTCGCCGACCGGCGCACCAGGGCCAGCAGGAACAGGAGCGGGACGGCCAGGCCCAGCCAGGGCAGGAACGTCTCCAGCAGACTGCCGAGGTTCCCGACCCGGTTGGGGACGCTCGCGTGGAAGACCAGCAGCAGCAACAGCGCCAGGGCGAAGAGCGAGAGGAACGCGCCGCGGCGCCACACCCCCGCACCCGGCGAGGAGCCCGGCCGGGGGCCGCCCGCTGCGGAACCGCGCCGGAACAGCCCGAGGCGCTGCCACCTGACCGGCGCCTCCCGGACGCCCACGCCCGCCACCGGAGGGGCCGGCTCACCATCGCGTCCACCGGTCATCTCCGCCTGCGCCATGTGCCTGTCCTCGCTGCTCCGACCGATGCCCACCGACTCGCACACTAGGGTGTGCCGCCCGGATCCTCGCGGCGCCGCGGGCCTCGCCTCGCGCGGCGGCGCTGCCGAGGGCTCCCGACGGCTCCGTGCCCGGGGCGTCGCGAGTTCCTCGGAACCCGCCGGCGGCCCCGCTGCCCGTCGCCTGGAGATCCGAACGGAACACCATAGGGGATCACCGGGGCCTCCCGGCCGGCCAGGTGATCACTCGCCTACCAGGACGAGCCGTGCGGCTCGGCCAGTTCCCGACCGGCCGCACCGGCGGGGCCGATCCGCAGCGCGGGATGCCGGGTGACCCTTCCCGCTCCGGCCCCCGGATGCGACCATGGAACCGATCCGGGGACGCCGTGAGGGTGCCTCGAGATGACACAGGGAGTTTTGCCATGACGCACGTCCAGTCGACTCCGTCCTCCCCCGCCGGCGGTGCGCCGAAGGAGGCCGGCGCAGCTAAGGGCGGTACCGCTCTGTACGGCGGTACGAGCACCCGGCGGGTGACCGTCCGCGACATCGCCGCGGCCAAGCGCCGCGGCGAGAAGTGGCCCATGCTCACCGCCTACGACGCGATGACCGCCTCCGTCTTCGACGAGTCGGGCATCCCGGTGATGCTGGTCGGAGACTCAATGGGCAACTGCCACCTCGGGTACGAGTCGACCGTTCCGGTGACGCTCGACGAGATGACGATGCTGGCCGCCGCCGTGGTGCGCGGCACCAAGCGGGCGCTGATCGTCGCGGACCTGCCCTTCGGCTCCTTCCAGGAGGGCTCCGTCCAGGCGCTGCGGAGCGCCACCCGGCTGGTCAAGGAGGCCGGCGTGGGGGCGATCAAGCTGGAGGGCGGCGAACGTTCCGCCGAGCAGGTCGAGCGGTTGGTCGAGTCCGGTATCCCGGTGATGGCGCACATCGGGCTGACCCCGCAGTCGGTCAACGCCTACGGCGGCTATCCGGTGCAGGGACGCGGCGAGGAGGCGGCGGAGCAGCTGCTCCGCGACGCCAAGGCGGTGCAGGAGGCGGGAGCGTTCGCCGTGGTGCTGGAGCTGGTCCCGGCCGAGCTGGCCGCCCGGGTCACCGGTGACCTGGCCATCCCGACCGTGGGCATCGGCGCCGGCCCCGACTGCGACGCCCAGGTGCTGGTGTGGACCGACATGGCCGGGATGACCTCGGGCCGACTGCCGCGCTTCGTCAAGCAGTACGCGGACCTCCGGCAGGTGCTGGGCGGGGCGGCCAAGGCCTTCGCGGAGGACGTGGTCGGCGGCGCCTACCCCGCCGAGGAGCACAGTTTCCACTGACCGCCCGTTCACCGCTGACCTTGCCCGATGGAAGCGGCGGTCCTCGATCGGTGTGCGCCCGCCCGGCTGCGTCGGGCGGGCGCACACCCGCTTCCGGGGTTCTCACGGGACCGTCCGGGGAGACCCGGCCGCTGCCCCGGCCGGCCGTCGGTGCGATGTCGGCGGCCTGTCAGTCCGGCCTGCCACGCTGTTCGGTATGAATCGCTTGTACCGAGAAAGTCACGCAGTGGAAGTACGGGGGCTGGTCAAAAACTTCGGCGAGACCAGAGCCCTCGACGGCGTCGACCTCGATGTCCGCGAGGGCACCGTCCTCGGCGTCCTCGGTCCGAACGGCGCGGGCAAGACCACGCTGGTACGGATACTCTCGACCCTCCTCCGTCCGGACGCGGGCACGGCGGTGGTCGCCGGCTACGACGTCGTGCGGCAGCCGCGGCAGCTGCGCCGGGTCATCGGACTGACCGGCCAGTACGCCTCGGTGGACGAGAAGCTCTCCGGCCGGGAGAACCTCTACATGATCGGCCGGCTGCTCGACCTGTCCCGGACCGTCTCCCGGGCCCGCGCCGACGAACTGCTGGAGCGCTTCTCGCTCACCGAGGCCGCCAAGCGCCCGGCCCAGCAGTACTCGGGCGGTATGCGGCGCCGGCTCGACCTGGCCGCCAGCATGATCGGCCGACCCGCCGTGCTCTATCTGGACGAGCCGACCACCGGGCTGGACCCGCGCACCCGCAACGAGGTGTGGGGGGAGGTCCGCGGGATGGTCGACGAGGGGGTCACCGTCCTGCTCACCACCCAGTACATGGAGGAGGCCGAACAGCTCGCGGACGAACTCGCCGTCATCGACCGGGGGCGGGTCATCGCGGGCGGCGGGATCGAGGAGCTGAAGGCGAAGGTCGGAGGCCGCACCCTGCAGATCCGCCCGGCGGACCCCGGCGCACTGCGGCACATGGCCCGGGCGCTGGCGGAGGCCGGTCCCCGGGGCAGCAGCGACACGGTCATCGACGCGTCCGAGGGGCTGCTGAACGTGCCGATCAGCAGCGACGAACAACTGACGGCGGTGATCGGGGTGCTGGGTGCGCGTGGTTTCCCGGTCGCCGGAATCGGCACCCATCTGCCCAGTCTCGACGAGGTCTTCCTGGCGATCACCGGCCAGAAGGCCTCCACACCGCAGGCGGACGGTCCGGCCCCCGGGGACGCCCCGGAGAACGCCCGCCGCGCCGAGGACGACCACCACCAGGAGGTGCCCGCATGACCGCGGCGACCGTCACCACGCCCGCCGCGAAGGCGCCGTCCGCCGAGGGGCGGATCGGGCTGCGGGCCAATCTCCGGCACATCGGCGCGCTGGTCCGGCGCAATCTGCTGCAGATCAAGCAGGACCCTGAATCGATGTTCGACGCCCTGCTGATGCCGATCGTCTTCACCCTGCTGTTCGTGTACGTCTTCGGGGGAGCCGTCGCCGGCAGCCGGGACGAGTACGTCAACTACGTGGTGCCCGGCCTGATGGCGATGATGGGCATGAACATCGCCATGTCGGTGGGCACGGGCATCAACACGGACTTCAAGACCGGTGTGATGGACCGCTTCCGCACCCTGCCGATCGCCCGTTCCTCGGTGCTGATCGCGAAGATCGTGGTGGAGATCGGCCGGATGCTGGTGTCCACCACCATCCTGCTGACGATGGGCTTCCTGCTGGGGCTGACCATCCGGACCTCCGTCGTGGACCTGCTCGCCGCGGTGGTCCTCTCGCTGTTCTTCGGTGCCTCGCTGATGTGGATATTCATCCTGCTGGGGCTGTCGCTGAAGTCGGCGCAGGCCGTGCAGGGCACCGCCATGCTGGTGCTGATGCCCTTGCAGTTCGGCAGCTCGATCTTCGCCATGCCGAGCACCATGCCCGGCTGGCTGGAGGCGTTCACCAAGGTCAATCCGCTGTCGACGCTCGCCGACGCCGCCCGCGGGCTGATCAACGGCGGTCCGGTGGCCCACCCGGCGCTGATCACCGTCGCCTGGGCGGTGGGCATCACCGCCGTCACGGCGCCGATCGCGGTGGCGCAGTTCCGCAGGAAGACCTGAGGATCGCCGGCACGCGGCGGACCCCGGTCCCGGATTCTCCGCGAGTAGCCGAGGATGACCGGGGCCGGGCCGCCGCGGGGCTCACACGAGGGCGACGGCCTCCGCCAGGGAGAGCCGGGCGCCCGCCGCGTGGGCCTGGGCGTAGCCCGCCGCCGCGGGCAGCACCGCTCGGGCGTCTGCCTCGGCCTGTCGACGGTTCTCCCGCTCCTGGGCCGGGGCGTGGTAGCCGGGCACCAGCAGAGCGTCGTACGCCCCGAGCAGCCGGGCCGCCGACCGGGCGTCCTCCTCCGTGCCGAGCGCGGCGAACGCCCGGGCCGCGTAGAGCAGTTGGCTGGCTGGCAGGGCGGGCATCACGATCTCCGCCAACCGGCCCCGGGTCTTCCGCAGCGCCCGGCGCACCCGTGCCAGCCCGTCGGCGGGCCGCCGGTCGAGCACGTCGAGCCAGCCGAGCAGCCCCTCCACCAGTCCCTGGAACAGCTCGGGCACCTCGCTGCCGATCTCCCCCAGCAGGAGTCCGAGCTGCTCGCGGGCCTCCGCTGAGCGCCCGGTCCGGCCGAGCCAGGTGGCGAGGTGCAGGCGGGCTGCGAACTGTGCGACATCTCCGAGGCGTTCGCCCTCGGAGACGGCCTCGCGGAGCATGGCCTCGGCTTCCTCGCCGCTGCCGCACTCCAGGAGCACCCCGGCCAGCCGGGCCTTCATCTCCGGGAGTTGGCCCAGGGCGCCGATCTCCTCGGCCGCCCGCCAGGCGGCGCGGTAGTCCTCCGCCGCGGCCTCGTACTCCCCCCGCCACTCCCGCGCCTCGCCCCGGCAGGAGAGCGCCTCGGCCATGCCCCAGGCGTCCCCCAGCCGCCGGAAGACGGCGAAGCTCCGGTCGGCGTCCGAAACCGCCTGACTCGCCCCGCCCCGGGAGATCTGCGTCATCCGGGAGCGCATCTGGAGGAGGAAGCCGCTCGCCCACTCGTAGCCCAGCCGCCGGCAGGTGCGCAGCGCCTCCTCCAGGTCCTCACCCAGCCGCTCGGAGTCACCACTCAGCACCACGGCGAAGAACCAGAGCAGCCCGGGCAGTCGGCAGACCTGCGGCAGGTCCGGCCGGTAGCTGTCGACGATGGCCCGCAGCTGCCGCTTGGCCGCCGCAGAGTTCAGCGTGCCCATGCCGCCCTCGTCGCTGACGAGGGCGACGAGCCGTACTCCTCGGCGCGCCTCCGCCAGTTGCTCGGGGGGCATCGGAGGTGGCGCGTCGGTGCAGGACCGCTCCAGTGGCGGTGCGGGGCCCTGGTCGAACGGGTCGGGGCCCAGCCCGATCGCGGCGGCGGACCAGGTTCGGGCGTCGGCACGGTGGTCCCGCAGCTGCCAGAACCAACTCAGCGACAGGACGAGGCAGAGCGCCTCCTGCTCGTCGCCCGAGGCGACGGCGCGGCGCAGAGCGGCCCGCAGGTTGTCGTGTTCCCGCTCCAGCCGGTCCAGCCAGCCGTGCTGCCGGGGACCCCGGAGCAACGGATCGGTGGTCCGGGCCAGCTCCCGGAAGTGGACGAGGTGCCGGCGCTCGGTCGCCGTGCGCTCCCCCGCTTCGTCCAGCCGTTCGGCCGCGTACTCGCCGACGGTCTCCAGGAGGCGGTAGCGCATGTCCCCCTCGGTGTCGGGTTCGGCGACCACCAGGGACTTGTCGACCAGCGCGCCCAGCAGGGCGGCGATGTCCCTGGGGTCGACGGGAGCGGAGGCCGGGACCGCGGGCCCGGCCGGCGGGTCGGCGCAGACCGCTTCCGCCGCCGGGAGGTCGCAGCTGCCGGCGAAGACGGACAGCCGGCGCAGTACGGCGCGCTCCTCCCCGTCGAGCAGGTCCCAGGACCAGTCGACCACGGCGCGCAGCGTCTGGCGCCGGGCCGGTTCGCTCCGGCTGCCGCTGGTCAGCAGTCGGAAGCGGTCGTCCAGCCGGGCCGCGATCTGCCGGGGCGAGAGCATCCGCAGCCGGGCGGCGGCGAGTTCGATCGCCAGCGGCAGGCCGTCGAGCCGGCGGCAGATCTCCGCGCAGGCCCGCGGGTCGTCGTCGGGATGGAACCCGGAGCGGGCGGCCGCTCCCCGCTCGGCGAGCAGCCGCAGCGCGGTGGGGTCGGGCAGCGGCCCCACCGGATGGGTGACCTCCCCGGGCACGGTGAGCGGCTCCCGGCTGGTGGCCAGGACGGTGAGGCCGGGGCACCTGGTCAGCAGTTCCTTGACGACCCGCGCGGCGCCGTCCACCACGTGTTCGCAGTTGTCGAGCAGGACGAGCATCCGCCGTCGGGCGCAGTGCTCCACCAGGCGGCTGAGGGGGTCGCCGGCGGCCGGGTCACCCGCGGCGCGGAGTCCGTCGCCGGTGCCCCGGATGACGGTCTCCCGCCCCCCGAGCGCGGTGAGCACCGCTTCGGGGACGGTGTGCTCGTCGGCCACCGGAGCGAGTTCGGCGAACCAGACGCCGTCCGGCCAGCGGTCCGGGTCGTCCGCCAGCAGGGCGGCGGCCTCCTGGGCGAGCCTGGTCTTGCCGGCGCCGCCGGGTCCGGTGAGGGTCACCAGCCGCGCCGTGGACAGGTCGGCGCGCAGCTGGCTCAGTTCGCTCCGGCGTCCGACGAAGCTGGTCAGCCGGGCCGGCAGGTTGCCCCGGCTCTTCCGCTCGGTCCCGCCGGTCGTGCCGGATCGGGTGGCGGTCCCGGCCGGGCCTGCTCCGCCGGGTTCGGTCTCCAGCAGTTCCGCGTGGAGGGCGCGGAGGGCGAGGCTCGGGTCCGCCCCGAGGTGGTCGGCGATCTCGCGGCGCACCGTCTCGTAGGCCGCGAGGGCGTCCGCGTGCCGGCCGGTGTCGCGCAGCGCCCGCAGGCGGAGGGTCTGGAGTGGTTCGTCGAGCGGGTGTTCGGCGCAGAGCGCGGTGAGTTCGGGGAGTACCTCGGCTGCTCGGCCGACGGCGAGCGCGGCGGCGAAGCGGGCGCGGCGCGCCTCGAAGTGCCGGGCGGCGGCACGGGAGGCGGGTTCCGCCGGGTCGGGCAGGTCGGCCAGCGCCGGGCCGCGCCAGAGCGCCAGCGCCTCGTCCAGGAGGGGTGCGGCGCGCTCGGGGGCACCGGAGTCGAGCGCCTGCGTGCCGTCTCTGACCAGCCGCTCGAAGCGGTGGAGGTCCACCTCCTCGGGGGTGGCCGAGAGCTGGTAGCCGCCGGCCGAGGAGAGTACGGCGGTGTGTCCGAGGGCTCGCCGGAGGCGGCCGACGAGGGCCTGCAGGGCGCCGACCGCGTCGGCCGGGGGCTCCCCCGCCCACACCTCGTCGATCAACGCCTGGCTGGTCCGGGACCGACCGGGGTGGAGCGCCAGGGCCGCGAGCAGCGCCCGCAGCCGTACTCCGCCGAGGGCGACCGGCCTGCCGTCGTCGCCAAGCGCCTGGGTCGTGCCGAGAATGCCGTAGCGCACCGGTTCCACCGGTGCATTCTCTCCTGCCGCCGGGGCCGCCCGCACAGCCGGTCCGCCGGGCCGCCCACTCGCCGCCGGTGGCCGGTGCGTGCGGTTCTCCCGGTGGGGGTCAGGCGTCGCCGGAGGGCTCGGCGTGGGCCGCCGCCCGCTCGGCCTTCGTCCGGCGCAGGTAGTACCAGGCCATGTTCGAGGAGAGCCCGGCCACCATGAGCCAGAGAATGCCGAGCAGGTTGCCCCGGGCGAAGGAGACGGCGGCGGCGACTACGGCGAGCGCGCAGAGGGCGATCGAGAAGGCGGCGAGGCGGGGCATGGGTTCGGCTCCTGGGTGGGCGGTGGTACCCGCCCATTGTCTCCCAGGGCGTCTCGTCCGCGCCGCCGCCACCCTGGCGGCGGCGCGGACCGCAGCGATCCCTGCCGGGACCGGCGCGTGCCGCCGGCCGGCTCGGCGCGGCTCAGACGTCGGTGATCCGCAGTCCCGCGTGCGCCTTGTAGCGCCGGTTGGCCGAGATCAGGTTGGCGACCAGCGACTCCACCTGGTGGGCGTTGCGCAGCCGGCCGGCGTAGACACCCCGCATCCCGGGGATCCGGCCGGCCAGCGCCTGCACGGTCTCGCAGTCGTCCCGGGACTCGCCCAGCACCATGACGTCCGTCTCGATCCGCTGCACCTCGGGGTCCTGGAGCAGCACGGCGGACAGGTGGTGGAACGCCGCGGTGACCCTCGACTCCGGCAGCAGGGCGGCGGCCTGCTGGGCCGCGCTGCCCTCCTCGGGGACGATGGCGTAGGCGCCCTTCTTGTCGAAGCCGAGCGGGTTGACGCAGTCCACCACGAGCTTGCCGGCGAGGTCGTCGCGGAGCCCTTCGAGGGTCTTGGCGTGGCCCTCCCAGGGGACCGCGACGATCACCACGTCGCTCCGGCGGGCGCATTCGGCGTTGTCGGCCCCCTCGACCCCCTCCCCCAGCTCCTCGGCGGCGGCCCGGGCCCGCTCGGCGGCGCGGGAACCGATGATCATCTTCTGGCCGGACCGGGCCAGTCGGTAGACGAGTCCGCGGCCCTGGTCCCCGGTGCCGCCGAGCACGCCGACCACGAGTTCGGAGACGTCCGGCAGGTCCCAGGGGTCCTTCGCCGGGCGCCGCTGTGCGGTGCTGGTGTTGTCAGCTGAAGTCATGACAGTGATCTTCGCAGCTCAGCTGCGGTCGCGGCGGGCGGGCCCCGCCGGGTCAGCTGGTTCCGCTCGGGCCGCGGTCCTCGGCGGGCGGTTCCCCCTCACCGCCGGCCTCGGCGCTCTGCCAGCGCGGATCGGTCTCCCAGTCCTCGTTCCGCTGCCGGGCGGTGTCCATCGCCTGGGCGGCCTCCCCGGGGGTGGGGTACGGCCCGAGGCGGTCCCGTGCGGGGCACTCCGGCCCCTCCTCCACCTTCTGGTGCCGGATGCAGTAGTACCACTCGCCCGGGTTTCCGGTCGGGCGCTTCCTGAACAGGGCCATCGGGGCTCCTCTCTCCGCCGCCATGCTGCCCGATGGCGCGCCGATACACTCCCTGGCATGTCTGGCCAGTCTCTTCTCACCCCGGGGACGCTCTCCCCCACCCGCTCCGTACCCGCCTCGATCCCGCGCCCCGAGTACGTCGGCAAGGACGCCCCCACGCCGTACACCGGGCCGGAGGTGCAGGACGCCGAAACGATCGAACGCATGCGGATCGCGGGCCGGATCGCGGCGCAGGCGATGGAGGAGGCCGCGAAGCACATCGCCCCCGGGGTCACCACGGACGAACTCGACCGGGTGGCCCACGAGTTCATGTGCGACCACGGCGCCTATCCGTCCACCCTGGGCTACCGCCGCTTCCCGAAGTCGTTGTGCACCTCGGTCAACGAGGTCATCTGCCACGGCATCCCGGACTCGACCGTCCTGCGGGACGGGGACATCGTCAACCTGGACGTCACCGCCTACATCGGCGGAGTGCACGGGGACAACAACGCCACCTACCTCTGCGGCGCGGTGGACGAGGAGTCGCGACTGCTGGTCGAGCGGACCCGGGAGTCCCTGACCCGGGCGATCAAGGCGGTGAAGCCGGGCCGGCAGATCAACATCATCGGCCGGGTCATCGAGTCGTACGCCAAGCGCTTCGGCTACGGGGTGGTCCGAGACTTCACCGGACACGGCATCAACTCCTCGTTCCACTCCGGGCTGATCGTGCCGCACTACGACAACCCCCGGGCGACCACCGTGATCCGCCCCGGGATGACCTTCACCATCGAGCCGATGCTGACGCTCGGCACCCACGAGTACGACATGTGGGAGGACGGTTGGACGGTCGTCACCAAGGACCGCATGCGGACGGCCCAGTTCGAGCACACCCTGGTGGTGACGGAGACCGGAGCGGAGATCCTCACGCTGCCCTGAGCGGGTGCCCCTCCGACCACGGGAGACCGGGGCGGGGCACGGCGGGCGAGTTTTACCGACATCACGTCGGAAAAGCATTGACTTAGGCAAGCCTAAGTCAAGAGAATCCTTGTCGACGCCTGGTGTCGCGTCCGGGAAGGCACCGGCGGCGCTCCCCCACGCTCTCTTTCCGCTCCCGACGGCCCTCGGAGGTCTCCCTTGGTCGCCACCAGCCCCGTCCCCTTCTCCACCCTGATCCGCACCGCCTCGCAGGAGCAGCACACCGAGGCCGAGAACTCGAGCTTCATGAGTGACATGCTCGGCGGACGGCTCGGGGTGGAGGCCTACGCCCTCTACACCGAGCAGTTGTGGTTCGTCTACAGCGCGCTGGAGAGCGAGGCGGCACGACTGGCCGGCGATCCGGTCGTCGGCCCCTTCATCCGCCCCGAACTCCTGCGCGCCGCCGAACTGGAGCGCGATCTGGCCCATCTGCGCGGCGCCGACTGGCGCTCGACGGCCTCCGCGCTGCCGGCCACCAGCGCCTACGCCGAGCGGATCAGAGAGGTCGCCAAGGAATGGCCCCCGGGCTACGTGGCGCACCACTACACCCGCTACCTCGGGGACCTCAGCGGTGGTCAGGTCATCCGCTCGACCGCGGAGAAGACCTGGGGATTCCAGCGCAAGGGCGACGGAGTCCGGTTCTACGTCTTCGAGGGCATCGGCAACCCGGCGGCGTTCAAGCGGGACTACCGCGCCCTCCTCGACGAGCTGCCCGCCGACGACCTGTCCAAGCAGCGGATCGTCGACGAGTGCAAGCGGGCCTTCGCACTGAACACCGCGCTCTTCGAGGACCTGGGGCGGCGGTTCCCGATGAGCGCCTGACCGGCGCCCCAGCCCGACGGACGATGGCCCCACCCGCGAGGTGGGGCCATCGTCCTTCTCTTCGGTCGGCCGCTCAGCACGGACCGGTCGGTCAGACCTGCTCGGCGCGGCGTCCGCGCGTCACCAGGAAGACCACGGTGCCCGCCGCGGCGAGCGCTCCCGCCGCCCCGACCAGCAGCCCGGCCGGAACGCTCGCCCCCGTGGAGGCGAGGGCGCCCGCACCGCCACTGAGGGCGCCGCCGCCGATGGAACCGGCGTCGGAGCCGCCGCCGGAGTCCCCGCCGCCGCCCGGGGCACCGGGCAGCACCGCGTCCTCGTCCAGGGAGACGGCGACGGTGAGCGGGTCGAGGGCGGTACCGGACTCGTAGAACCCGCCGAACGCCTCGGCTCCCGCCGCGGTGAGGGCGGCCGGTACGTCGGCGAGCGAGACGATGTCGTCCTTCTCGGTCATCGGCGCGGGGAGGGTGAGCTTCGCGACGGTCAGGTCCTCGTACCGGGTCACCTTTCCGGTCTCCCGGTCCTTGGAGGAGACATCGGCGATCAACTCGCCGTCGGTACCCTTGACCTCCACCTTCAGGTCACTGAACTTCAGGTCCAGGGCGTACTCTCCGCCCTGCTCGTGTGCCAGGAAGCGGACCGAGCCGTCGAAGCCGGCCTTCAGGACCTCGTCCGCACCGTCATAGCTGCCGCGTCCCTCGGGGAAGCGGTAACCCTCGCCGGACGCCACCGCGCCGTCGCCGAGTTCGATGCGGCCGCTGCCGACCGGGCCGGTGACGTAGTCCCGGAAGGACTTCTTCACCCCCCAGTCCAGGTTGCCGTCGACGATCTCCCCGGATTCGGCCGGCCGGTCGGTGGGGGCGTCGGAGCCTCCGTTCGACGGCTTGGGGTCGGGTTTCCCGGTGGGCTGCTCGGTGGGCGTGGCCGAGGGCTCGGTGGTCGGCGTGGGGTCCGGGGAGGGCTGGGACGCCTCACCCTGCTCGACGGAGAGCGTGGCCGGGTCGAGTTCCTGGCCCTCCTGGTACATCCCGCCGAGCGCCTCCGCGCCCTCGGCGGTCAGCTCGGCCGGTATCTCGGCGAAGGTCATGGCACCGCCATCACCGCGCTCCGGCTGTACGGAGGAGAGGTCGAGCGTGGCGATGGCGACGTCCTGGTCGGTGGAACCGTCGCTGGTGACGTCCGCGGTGATGGTGCCCGAGGTGCCCTCCGTGTCGACCTTGAGGTCCGCGAACTCGATGTCGAAGCCGTGCTGCTTCGAGGTGAACCGGACGCTGCCGTCGAAGGTGGTGTTGACGGCGTGGCTGCCGAGGTCGTAGCTGCCCTGGCCGTCGGTGAAGCGGAAGGTGCCGTCGGCGTTCTTCTCGGCTCCGCCGGCGACCTCGATGGTGCCGCCCGCGACACCGGTCACGTACTTCCGGAACGATTCCTTCACACCCCAGTCCAGGGTGCCGTTCTCCAGCGGCAGCTTCGGCGCCGCCGCGGGGGCGGCGGTCGGGTTCTGGCCGTGCCCGGCCGCGAGGGCCGAGGCGGGCAGGCTGAGGGCCATCCCGCCCAGGGCGACCGCCGTGGCGGCGGCGAGCGCCAGCCGGCCGCGGCGGCCACCGGAAGCGGCGACGGCCGGTCTGCTGGGGTGGGACAGGTGCTCGGTCATCTGGGGGTTCTCCTTAGGGAATCTCTGCCGGTCCGGTTCAACGGCCGGCTCAGTTGGAGGGGCCGGTTCAGAGGGGCCGGCTCACTCAGCGGGGGAGGGTCGCCTGGAGCGGCGACGGTGGATCAGGGCGAAGGCGCCGCCCAGGGCGAGGAGTGCGGCGGCTCCGCCGCCGTACCAGCCCGCGGCCGAGGAGGTCGAGGTGGTCCTCTGCTGCTGCTCGCCGTCGAGCGCCGCCTTCGGGGTGCTCGTCGGCTGGTCGTCGGCGCTGCCGAGGTCGGGCAGCGCGGGGAGTTCGGCCTTCTTGTCCAGGGCCACGGCGAGGGAGACCGGGTCCATGGAGCTGCCCGCGCGGTACATCCCGCCGAAGGCCTCGGCGCCCTCCCTGGTGAGCTTGGTGGGCACCTCGCGCAGGTTGACCAGCCCGTCCTTCGGTTTCAGTGATTCGGCCGGGAAGGTCACCAGCGGTACGTCCTTGCCGGTGAAGTCGCTCCCCGAGACGTCCGCCGAGAGGGTGCCGGAGCCGTCCTCGACCCGGACGGCCACACCGCTCAGTGCGAGGTCCAACTGCTCGCCGGTGAAGCGGATCCGGCCGGTGAAGTCGGCTTCGAGGGTGCCCTTCTTCGGGTCGTAGCCGCCGGTGCCGTCCGGGAACCGGAAGAGCGCTCCGCCGTCCTGCGCACCGGCCGAGAGCCGCCAGCGCCCCTGTGCGACCGGGCCGGTGACGTACTCCCGGAAGGTGCGCCGCACCCCCCAGTCGACAGCCGCGTCCTCGAACCCGCCCTTGGAGCGCTCGGTCCGCTTGTCCTTCTTCTTCGGGGCGGAGTTGTCGGAGGGCTTGGGGTCCGGTTTCTGCTGCTGCGCGGGCCGGATGTCGGCGGAGAGCGTCAGTGGATCGAGCGGGGTGCCGGCCGTGTAGTACCCGGCGAAGGACTTGGCGCCCTCAGCGGTCAGGGTCGCCGGCACGTTCTGCAGTTGGACGGCGGTGGAGCCGCCGCGCATGTTCACGCCCGCGATGTTGAGCGAGGCGAAGGGGACCCCGCTGGCGGAGGTGGTCTTCCCGGTGTTCCGGTCCTTGCTGGTGACGTCGGCGTACAGGGTGCCGCCGCCACCTGCCAGGCTGACCCTGGGGCGACTGATGGTCAGTTCGAGTTGATGGCTGCCGTCCGACTGCCGGTGGCCGATGAAGCGCACTCCGCCGGAGAAGGTGGCCGAGAACGCTCCGCTGTCCGGGTCGTAGGTCCCCTGCGCCGAGTGGAAGCGGAAGTTGCTCTGGCCGACGGTGGCGGCACCGCCGATGAGGCTCCAACTCCCGTTGGCGATCGGGCCCGTGACATAGCTCTGGAAAGAGGCCTTGATGCCCCAGTCGAGCCTCCCGCCGGAGACCGTGCGGTTCTCGGCGTGGCTGGAGGCGGCTGGCAGGCCGATGGCCAGCAGCGCGGCGAGTAGTCCGACCGTAAGGACACGGACCGGACCTGAGGACAGCATCGTCATCCCTCCCCAGGGCTGGATTATGAGGTAAGGCTAACCTAAACTATGGCTTGTTTTACTCGAAAGCCCCACCCATAACCTGATTTCTCCAAAGCCTCACTGTCACCGGAAAGGCCCGATCGTGGTTGAACGGCAGCGGGTCGGCGCGGTGGTCGCCACACAACGGCGCGCCAGCGCTCTCCTGCCCTCGCTCGCCGTGCTGCTCACCGTGCTCCTCGCGGTCAGCGGTTGCGGCACCTCCCAGGCGAAGGGCGGCGGCTCCGGGCAACGCCCCGGCGCCGCGCCCGCCGCGGAACGGCTGGAGCCGCTGACGACCACGGCCGACCCCCGACTTCCGGCCACCGTCCGCTCGGACGACGGACACCGGGTGACGGTCCGCAGCGCCGACCGCATCGTGCCGCTGACCGGTTCGCTCGCCGAGATCGTCTTCACCCTCGGCCTCGGCGACCGGGTGGTGGCCCGTGACGTCACCACCACCTTCCAACAGGCAAAGGACCTACCGGTGGTGACCCGGGCCCATGACGTCTCGGCGGAGAGCGTGCTCGCGCTGCGCCCCACCGTGGTGCTCGCCGAGACCACCACCGGTCCGGCCGAGGCGGTGCAGCAGATCCGCGACGCCGGTGTGCCGCTGGTCGTGCTGCCCCCCGCGAAGGCGCTGGAGGACGTCGGCAGCCGGATCGACGCCGTCGCCACCGCGCTCGGCGTGCCGAAGTCGGGCGAGGAGTTGCGCGAGCGCACCGAGGGGCGTATCGACGCGGTGCGCCGGACCATCCCCGAGAGCGGCGAGCCCACCGGGCCCCGGGTCGCCTTCCTCTACCTGCGCGGCTCGGCCTCGGTCTACCTGCTCGGCGGCGCCGACTCCGGCGCCGGCTCGTTGTTGGAGGCCGCCGGGGCGGTCGACGCCGGCAAGGAGTCGGGGCTGCGCAAGGACTTCACCCCGATCACCAGCGAGGCGCTGGCGAAGGCGGCGCCGGAGGCGATCCTGGTGATGAGCAAGGGTCTTGACTCGGTGGGAGGCGTGGAGGGACTCCTGGAGATCCCCGGTATCGCCCAGACGCCCGCCGGCCAGGACCGCCGGATCGTCTCCATCGACGACGGCGTGCTGCTGAACTACGGCCCGCGCACCGACGAGGTACTGCGGAGCCTCGTCGACCAGCTCTACCCGGACGGCCGTTGAGATGACCACGAGCACCCCGACGCCACCGAGCGGTCCCCTGACCCGCCCCGAAAAGGACGTCGGGCCGGAATCCTCGGCGGAGCCCGAGCAGCCGGTGTCCGAGTCCGGCCCGCGGCGCCCGGAGGGCACGAAGCGCGGCAGAGCCGGTGCTCTGACCATCGCCCTGCTGCTGGCCCTGGCCGGGCTCTCCCTCCTCTCCGCCGCTCTGGGCGCCTACTCCATCCCGGTCGGCGACGTCCTCGGTTCGCTGCTGCACCGCATCGGCGCGGGCGGCGCGGAACTGGACCGGGTAGGCGAGAGCGTGCTGTGGAACGTACGCCTGCCGCGGGTGGTCCTGGCGCTGCTGGTGGGCGCCTCGCTGGGCTGCGCCGGCGCCCTCATGCAGGGCGTCTTCGGCAATCCGCTCGCCGAGCCCGGGGTGATCGGCGTCTCGGCCGGCGCTGCGGTCGGCGCGGTGGCCTCCATCGCACTCGGGGTGACCTTCCTCGGCAACTGGACCGTCACCGTCTGCGCCTTCCTCTCCGGGCTGCTGACGGTGCTGCTGGTGTACGTGCTCTCCCGGTCCGGCGGCCGCACCGAGGTGGTGACGCTGATCCTCACCGGTATCGCGGTGAACGCCTTCGCCGGCGCGCTGATCGGGCTGTCGGTCTTCTTCGCCGACAACGCGCAGATCGCCCAGATCACCTTCTGGCAGCTCGGCTCGCTCGCCCAGGCCACCTGGCCGAAGGTGCTCGCCGTGCTGCCGTGCGCGGCGGCGGGCCTGCTGCTCTCCCCGATGTACGCCCGCCGGCTGGACCTGCTGGCACTCGGTGAACGCCCCGCCCGCCACCTGGGGGTGGAGGTGGAGCGGCTGCGGATGACCCTGATGGTCGTCGTCGCGCTGCTGACCGCCGCCGCGGTGGCCGTGGCGGGCATCATCACCTTCGTCGGCCTGCTCGTTCCGCACCTGCTGCGGATGGCCGCCGGCCCGGGCCACCGCTTCCTGGTGCCGGGCAGCGCGATCGGCGGAGCGGTGGTGCTGGTCGGCGCGGACCTCGCCGCACGGACCGTCGTGCAGCCGGCCGAGCTGCCCCTCGGTGTGCTGACCGCGCTGGTCGGCAGTCCGTTCTTCTTCTGGCTGCTCCGCAGGACCCGTCGTCGGCAAGGGGGTTGGGGATGATCGGGACACTCTTCGGCAGGCTCCGCCCGCCCCGGGTGCCGGAGCCGGTACCGGCCGGCCGTCCGCTGGCGGAGGCCCGCGGTCTGCGGGTACGGCTGGGCGGCAGGACGGTGCTGGAGGACGCCTCGCTGCAGGCCGTCGCCGGCCAGGTGCTGGCTCTGGTCGGCCCCAACGGCGCCGGCAAGTCCACGCTGCTGGCCGCGCTCGCCGCCGACCTGGTGCCCGACGGGGGGACGGTGCTGACGGCCGGCCGGCCCGCCGCCGAGTGGTCCGCCGTGGAACTCTCCCGGCGGCGGGCCGTGCTGCCGCAGTCCCCCACCCTCTCCTTCCCGTTCACGGTGGAGGAGGTGGTGCGGATGGGGCGTGCGCCCTGGCACGGCACCAGCGCCGAGGACGAGGACGACGACGCGGTGGCCACCGCGCTGGCGGTCACCGAGACGGCGGGGTTCGCCCAGCGGTCCTTCGCCGCCCTCTCGGGCGGCGAACGCGCCAGGGTGGCGCTGGCCCGGGTCCTCGCCCAACGCGTCCCGCTGATGCTGCTCGACGAGCCGACCGCGGCGCTCGACCTGCGCCACCAGGAACTGGTGCTCCGCAACTGCCGGGAGCGGGCCAGGGCCGGTGACGCGGTCGTCGTGGTGCTGCACGACCTTGGCTCGGCGGCGGCGTACGCGGACCGGGTGGCGGTGCTGCACGGCGGCCGGATAGCGGCGGAGGGCCCGCCGTCCGAGGTCTACCGGGAGTCGTTGCTCTCCGAGGTCTACCGGCAGCCGCTGGAGGTCATCGCGCATCCCCGCACGGGCGAGCCCCTGGTGGTGCCGCGTCGGGAGGCCGACGGTGGCGGAGACCCGGTGCGGAGTCGGGCGACGTCTGCCCGCTGAGGCGCAGGGGCGTCCGGTGCGGGGATCGCCGGGCGGCCGGAGGCCCTCGTACCGGACCGCCCAGGGCTTTCGGTCAACGCGGCGAACTGGAGCCCCGGCTGCTCGAAGAGCTCCGGAGGAGCGCGCCGGAGACCGCGCCGGGGGGCCGACGGCGCTGACGGGCGAACTGCGCCGATGTTTGAAGGGTGCTGATGCCGCACCGGCCACTGGCGTCTGACGGCCGGCTGTCGGGAAACGCCCCGGGCCACCTCCTCGAAATCCCGCGAATGCCAGCGAAAGCAGCTGATTTGACATACCGTCGGATCGGCTCGGCGCACCCCGGGGGGAGACAGGTGCGCTTCTTCGGTCGCGAAGTGCCACCGGGGGTTTCAGCATGTCCTCTTCAGGAGCGGTTCGACCCTTATCCGGACGGACGACTGTTCAGCGCCAGGCCGGCGGCACACCCGTCTGGTACCTGCCGGCGGTCCTCTTCGGCGACCTGCTGGGCGCCGGCCTGCCCCTCTTCATCGCGCTCCGGGGCACGGAGGAGCAGCAGCCGACGCTCGTCGCCGTGGTCGCCGCAGCCGGCTGGCTCGGTACCCGGGCCGCACGCGGCCGGTACGCCGCACGCTCCCTCGGCGAGCCGACCGGCGTCGGCCCGGCGCTGAGCGACTGGCTGATGCTGCTGGGCGTACTGGCCGTGCTCCGCAGTGTCCTCGGCGTGGGCCCCGATCCCGTCCCCGCCCTGACGGCGCTTTCCCTGGCACCGCTGCTGACGCTCTGCTGCCACGGGGCCGCCCACCGCCGGCTCACCGCGTGCCGGCGAGCGGCCCGATCCGTCCAACGGGTCCTGGTGGTGGGCGAGGCCTGCGCGGCCGATGCCCTCATGGAGCAGTTGGCCGGCAGGACGGACCACCCCTACGTGGTAGTCGGCCTGTCACCGCTGGGCGGAGCCCCGGCCCGCGGCGCCCTGGCGGTGGTCCACGGGCACCTGCCGACCGCCACGCCTCCGGCGCCCCGGGGCGACCACACCGCGGTGCTCACCACCGCGGCGCGGCTCGGCGCCGAACTCGCCCTCATCGCCCCCGGGTCGGGACTCGACAGCGAACGGCTGCGCCGGCTCTGCTGGGCGCTGCACGACGCGGGCCTGCCGGTGGCCCTGGCCCCGGGGCTGACCGAGGTGGCGCCGCGCCGACTGCGGTTGTCGTCCGCCGCCGGCCTGCCCCTGCTCCATGTGGCCCCACCGGCCCGGAGGGGTTTGCCGGTGGTCGTCAAGCACACGCTGGACCGGGCCGGGGCCGCACTCGGGCTGCTCCTGCTCGCCCCGCTCTTCGGGCTGCTGGCGCTCGCCGTCCGACTGGACTCCGCCGGGCCGGCCCTGTACCGCCAGACCCGTCTCGGCCTGGGCGGATCTGCCTTCACCATGTGGAAGTTCCGCACGATGGTGGTCGACGCGCCCGAGTTGCGGGCGCGGCTCTCCGCCGTCAACGAGCAGGACGGGCCGCTGTTCAAGATCCGGCGGGACCCCCGGGTGACCCGGGTCGGTCGGATCCTCCGCCGCACCTCACTGGACGAACTCCCGCAGCTGGTGAACGTGTTGCGGGGCGAGATGTCGCTGGTCGGACCGCGCCCCCCGTTGCCGGAGGAAGCCGCCCGGTATGACGAGACGGAGGCCCGTCGGCTGGCGGTGCGCCCCGGGATGACCGGCCTGTGGCAGGTCAGCGGACGGTCGGAGCTCTCCTGGGACGAGACGGTGGCGCTGGACCTGCGCTACGCCGACAACTGGTCGCTCGGCGGCGATCTGCGGCTGATCCTCCGAACCCTGCGCGCGGTCGTCGACGGCCGCGGCGCCTACTGAAGCGGCGGCCCGTGATGACCGACGCACCCTACCCGGCCCACGCCCGGCCCCAGCCCGCCGACGCGACTCCGGCCGACACAGCTCCAGTCGGTTCAGCTCCGGCCTGTGCCGGCCGCCTCACCGCTGTTCCGCCAGTCGGCGTACACCGCCGCGACGCCCTCGCGCAGCCCGATCGCCGGCCGCCAGCCGAGCCCCCGGACGCGCGAGACGTCCAGCAGCTTCCGCGGGGTGCCGTCCGGTCTGGTGGGGTCGAAGCGGATCCGGCCCCGGAAACCGGTCACCTCGCCGACGATCCCGGCCAGCTCCCGGATCGTCAGGTCCGTTCCGCTGCCGATGTTCACCGGCTCCTCCCCGTCGTAGACCCTCAGCAGCAGGGCACAGGCCGCGGCCAGGTCGTCGACGTGCAGGAACTCCCGGCGGGGAGTTCCCGTGCCCCACAGCACCACCTCTTCGCGCCCGTCCCGGACGGCCTCGTGGAACCGGCGGATCAGCGCGGGCAGTACGTGCGAGGTCTCCGGGTCGAAGTTGTCTCCGGGGCCGTAGAGGTTGGTGGGCATGGCCGAGATGTAGGAGGCGCCGTACTGGCGCCGGTAGGAGCGCACCTGGGTGATCCCGGCGATCTTCGCGAGCGCGTACGACTCGTTGGTCGGCTCCAGCGGCCCGGTCAGCAGCGCGTCCTCCCGGATCGGCTGGGCGGCCAGCCTCGGGTAGATGCAGGAGGAGCCGAGGAAGAGCAGCCGACGCACCCCGGCGGCGTGCGCACCGGCGATCACGCTCAGCTGGATGCGGAGGTTGTCCTCCAGGAACTGCACCGGCTGGGAGCTGTTGGCCAGGATGCCGCCGACCCTGGCGGCCGCCAGCACCACCGCGTCCGGACGGGTCCGGCGCAGGAACGCCTCGGTCCGCTCGGCGTCGCGCAGATCGAGGGCGGCGCGGTCCCGGGTGATCACCCGGTGGCCGTCGGCGGTGAGCCGGCGGGCCATCGCCGAACCGACCAGGCCCCGGTGGCCCGCCACGAATATCCGGGCCGGTGTGGGCAGCGTCTCCGCCTCCGTCATACCACCGGATTCTGCCAGGGCGACTGACTTCCGGCACGGCGGATCCGTTTTCCACCATCCGTATACCCGGAGCCGTTCGGCTCCGTCCCGAGGGGGCCTCAATGGGCAAGAGCGCGCTGATCACCGGCATCACGGGGCAGGACGGCTCGTACCTGGCGGAGCTGCTGCTCTCCAAGGGCTACCAGGTGCACGGCCTGGTACGCCGGTCGTCCTCGTTCAACACCGAGCGGATCGACCATCTCTACCAGGGTCCCCAGGAGCCCGACCGCAGACTGGTGCTCCACCACGCGGACCTCTCCGACGGGGTGGCGCTGGTCAACCTGCTCCGCGACCTGCGTCCGGACGAGGTCTACAACCTGGGAGCGCAGTCGCATGTGCGGGTCTCCTTCGACGCTCCGCTGTACACCGGCGACGTGACCGGCATGGGCGCCCTCCGGCTGCTGGAGGCGATCCGGGCGAGCGGTGTCGACACCCGGATCTACCAGGCCTCCTCCTCGGAGATGTTCGGAGCGGCTCCCCCTCCACAGAACGAGCGCACGCCCTTCCACCCCCGCAGCCCGTACGGCACAGCCAAGGTCTTCGGCTACTGGACGACCGTCAACTACCGCGAGGCCTACGGCCTCTTCGCCGTCAACGGCATCCTCTTCAACCACGAGTCGCCACGGCGCGGCGAGACCTTCGTGACCCGCAAGATCTCCCGGGCGGTGGCCCGGATCCGGGCGGGACTCCAGGAGCACCTCCACCTCGGCAACCTCGACGCGGTGCGGGACTGGGGCTACGCCCCGGAGTACGTCGAGGCGATGTGGCTGATGCTCCAGCGGGACGCCCCGGAGGACTACGTGGTGGCGACCGGCGAGGCGGGCAGTGTGCGGCAGTTCGTCGAGGTCGCCTTCGCCGCGGCGGGCCTCGACTGGGCCGAGCACGTGCGCTTCGACCCGAAGTACCGGCGGCCCTCCGAGGTCGACGCGCTGATCGGGGACGCCGCCAAGGCGGAGTCCCTGCTGGGCTGGAAACCGCGGGTGCGCTGGCCGGAGCTGGCCCGCATCATGGTGGAGGCCGACATCTCCCTGCTGGAGCGGGAGCTGTCCGGGGGCGCGGTCCGGGTCGACCGTTGAGAGCCGGCCCAATTCAGCGTGTCCGGCGGCCAATTCGGCCGATCCGGTGTCCGCGGGAGGGCCCGCGCCCTAACCTGCGGACAGAGGCGGCCGCCGGGCCGCGGGGGATGACGTACGGCCCAGGAGCTTGCATGCGCGCAGTCGGGGTGTACACCGCTGTTCTGTCACTGGTGACCGCGTCACTGGTCGGCGCCGGGCTGGCGGCGCCGCCCCCGGCCGAGGCGCTCACCCCGCCGGTGGCGATCACCGCCGACGAACTCCCCAGCTGGCAGACGAACGGCATCGTCTGGGCGCTGGCCGAGTCCGGCGGCGTGGTCTTCGCCGGCGGCACCTTCTCGGCCGTGCGACCGCCGGGCGCCGCCGCCGGGACCGAGGAGCGCTCCGCGGTGAACTTCGCGGCGCTCGACGCGGCGACCGGGGAACCGACCGACTGCGCCCTCTCGTTCACGGTCGGCTCGGGCACGGCGACCGTACGGGCGCTGGCGGTCTCGCCGGACGGCCGGACGCTCTACGCCGGGGGGCTGTTCGGGGCGGTGAACGGTGTTCCGGTCAGCAGCCTGGCCGCGATCGACATCGACAGCTGCACCCCGCGGAGCGACTTCCGGCCCTCGGTCAACGCGACCGTCCGTTCACTCGCCGTCACCGACGACACCGTCTACCTGGGCGGGGACTTCACCAGCGTCGGCGGTCAGCCCCGGCGCCATTTCGCCGCCGTCTCCACCAGCGGCGCCGCGCTGCCCTGGCGCGCCGACGCGGACGAGCCCGGGCGGGCGGTGGAGCTCACCCCGGACGGCGACAAGGTCCTGCTGGGCGGGGACTTCTTCACCATCGACGGCGCCGACTCGCACGCCCTGGCGGTGGTGGACGCCCGCACCGGCGAGGTGGTGAAGAACTATCCGCTCGGCTTCATCCCGCGGACCTCGGTCGTCAAGGACATCACCACCGACGCCACCGGTTTCTACACCGCCAACGAGGGGACCGGCGGAGGAGTCTTCGACGGCCGGATCGCGCTCGACCTCGACAGCCTGGAGCAGCGCTGGCGGGACACCTGCCTGGGGGCGACCCAGGCGCTGGTGGTCTACAAGTCGGTGCTCTACAGCGGCTCGCACGCCCACGACTGCAGCAGCATGGGGGCCTTCCCCAACCAGGAGCGCAGACACCTGCTGGCCGAGTCGGTCGACGACCCCACCCTGCTCGGCTGGTTCCCCGACACCAACGACGGGATCGGCGAGCAGATCGGGCCGCGGGCGATGACGCTCTCCTCCTCCGGCTCCACCGACTACCTCTGGGTCGGCGGCGAGTTCACCACGGTGGGCGGCGGCCGGCAGCAGGGGCTGACCCGCTTCGCGAGCGGCCCGGACACCGGGGCGCCGTCCGTACCGCAGACCGAGGTGGCCAGCGTGCGGCCGGGAGAGGTCACCGTCCGCTGGCAGTCCAGCCTGGACCTCGACGACAGCGAACTCACCTACCGGGTCTACCGGAACGGCTCCTCCGAACCGGTGCACACCACCAGCGGCTCCTCCCTGCCCTGGGCGCGGCCCCAGCTGACCTTCACCGACACCGATGTGAGCCCGGGGTCGACGTACACCTACCGGGTGACCGCGAGCGACGGGGCGAACACCAGCGAGGCCTCGGCGCCCCGGACCGTGACCGCCGCCGCCACCGCGGAGTCCTACCCGGAGCAGGTGGTGGCCGACGGTGCGCAGCTCTACTGGCGTTATGACGAACCGTCCGGCACCTACGCGGCGGACGCCTCGGGGGCCGACGACAGCGGGGTGCACCGCGGCGGCCCGGAGCGGGCCGCCGCTCCCGGGGCACTGCCCGGCGGCGGGACGGCCGTCGGCCATGACGGGACCGACTCCTACACCTACAGCGACCGCCGGCACGACAGTCCGTCGGCCTACACCATCGAGACCTGGTTCAGGACGGACACCACCGAGGGCGGCATGCTCGCCGGGTTCGGCGACCGGGTCCTCCAGCCCAGCGCCACCCACGACAAGCACCTCTACATGACCGACGACGGCCGACTCGTCTTCGGCGTCTTCAGCGGCTGGGCCCGGACGGTCAGCACCTCCGCCGCCTACAACGACGGCGCCTGGCACCACGTCGCCGCCACTCAGGGCGCCGACGGTATGCGGCTGTACGTGGACGGCGAACAGCAGGCCGCCGACGCCCAGATCACCGACAGCCGGCGCTCCCCCGGCTACTGGCGGTTCGGCGGGGACTCGCTGGAGAACTGGCCGGACCGCCCCTCCAGCGACCACTTCCGCGGCCAGTTGGACGAGTCGGCCGTCTACCCGAGCGCCCTCGGCGCGGACCGGATCGCCGCCCACCACCGCGTCGGCACCGCCTCCGCGGACACGGCGGTGACGCTCCAACCGGTCGCCGACACCTATGTGAACGAGGCCGCGCCCAACGCGAACCACGGGACACACCAGCAGTTGGCGGTCCGGGGCTCGCCGGGCTACGTCAGCTACCTGAGGTTCGCCCTGCCGGACGCCCCGCCCGGTCAGCAGCTCAAGGCCGCCACGCTCCGGGTCCGCACCTCCTCCGACGCCGCCGCCGGTTCCACGGACGACATCCGGATCGTGCCGGTCACCGGCCGGTGGTCGGAGTCCGAGACCACCTACGGCAGCCGCCCCGCGCTGGCCGAGGAGCCGCTGGGCACCTTGCGCGGCGCGACCGCGACATCGACCACCTACAGCACCGCCCTGGACACCGGAGCGCTCACCGCCGCCCTCGGGGAGGACCTCGACCTGGCGCTCACCTGCGAGGGCGGCGACAGCCTGTGGCTGTACGCCCGGGAGTCGACCGGAAACGGCACCGTTCCCCAGCTGCTGCTCACCTTCGGAGCGTCTTGAGCACCCGGCACACCGGGGTCGTCCCGGTCGCCGGAAGCGCTCGGCCGGACCGGACCGGCCGGCACCCCCATCGTCACCGTCCCGCCGGCTGGACCGCCGTACTGGCGGCGGCCGCCGTACTGCTGACCGGCTGCGGAGGCGGGGAGCAGGCCGGGCCCGAGCCGGTGCGGAACTCGCAGCCGGCCCCGGCCGGGCCGCCCACCGACGTCGCCTCGGAAGCCCGCCCGCCCTCCGCGGCGGACGCCGTGCCGCCCGGACCCAAGGAACCCCGGGCGGCGCTCTCCCCGCCTTCCGGCTCCTTCACCGAACAGGAGAAGGACTATCTGACGGGGCGGGTGCCCAAAGGACACGACCCGGCGGCGATCCTCCAGGTCGGCCAGGAGTCCTGCGACCGCCTGGACTACCTGCTCCGGCAGGACCGGGAGCTGGCCGTCACCGCCGTCCTCCTCGGCGAGGTCTCCGGGGCCAGGGCCGCGGTGGCCCACCTCTGCCCGGAACACCGGCCGCTGCTGGCCGACGCCGACCGGGGCGTGACCGACGGCACCTTCGAGGTGGCCTCGGAAGGGCCGACGAGGCAGCGCCTCGCCCCGGGCCGCTACCGCGCGCCGACCCCGGGCGAGGACTGCCGCTGGCTGCTCGTCCCCGCCGGCGGTGGGCGCGCCGAGTCCGGCCGTTGGAAGAAGGGCTCCCCCGTACCGGAGGTCACCGTCGGGAAGTCCGTCCGGGAGTTCACCTCGACCGGTTGCCATGCCTGGCTGAGCCTCCGGGAGCAGCGGTGAGCAGACTTCCGGTCCTGGTGGCCATCCCCACCCTCAACGAGGAACGCAACATCGCCGCGGCGGTCGGCTCGGTCATCGACCACTTCGAGGCGGTGGTCGTGGTCGACTCCGGGAGCGCCGACGCCACCTGCCGGATCGCCGCCGGACTGGGTGCGGAGATCGTGCGGTACGAGTGGGACGGGCGCTACCCGAAGAAGAAGCAGTGGTGCCTGGAGAACGTCCGGACGGACCTGCCCTGGGTGCTCTTCCTCGACGGCGACGAGCGGCCGAGCGAGGAGCTCCTGGCCGGACTCCGGCAGCTCTTCTCCCGGCCGGTGGAGGCCGCCGCATTCGACATCCCGCTCGCCTACTGGTTCGCCGGCCGACGCCTCCGGCACGGCCACACCATCGTCAAACGCGCCCTGTTGGACCGCACCCGCTGCCGCTTCCCGGCCCTCGGCGACCTGGACGCCCCCGGCATGGGCGAGCAGGAGGGCCACTACCAGCCGATCGCCGAGCCGGTGCGCACCCTGCGCTGGCCGATCGAGCACCGCGACGAGGACCCGGTGCGCAGCTGGTTCGACCGGCACAACCGCTACTCGGACTGGGAGGCCTGGCTGGAGCTGCGCCCCGGGGTCAGGGAGGAGATCCGCCTGGCGAAGACGCGGCAGGGCCGGATCTTCCACCGGGCACCCTGCAAACCGCTGCTCTCGTTCTGCTACGCGTACCTGTTCAGACGGGGCTTCCTGGACGGCCGGGCGGGCTTGGACTACGCCCTGGCCATGAGCTTCTACCGCTGGCAGATCGGGCTCAAGGCTCGCGAGAACCGCAGGCTGGGCGGCGGTGGCGCCGGATGACGCCCGGGCTGGCGACCGATCGCAGCTCCCCCGCCGCTCACCGGCGGCGCTCGAGTACCTCCCGGTAGACGCCGTGGGCGGTCTCGACGACCTGTTCCAGGGAGAACTGCTCCCGGACCAGCCGCCGGGCGGCGTCCGAGGCACGGGCGTTCTCGGCCGGATCCAGCAGTTCCAGGATGGCCCTGCCGAGCAGCGGGCCGTTGTCCGAGTCCGGGCGGCTGTCCACCACCCGGCCGGCGCCGGCGGCCTCGACATCCGGGGAGAGGCCGCCGGTGCCGGTGACGACCACCGGAAGCCCCACCGACATGGCCTCCAGCACCGACACGGCGAACGGCTCCACCAGCGACGGCAGTACGTAGACGTCGGAGCGCCGCATCCGCTCCAGCACCGCCGGGTGGTCCAGCGGCCCCAGGTACTCCAGGGAGTCGGCCACTCCGAGCCGTTCGGCGAGGGCGAGCATCCGCCCGGCGAGCGCGCCGGTGTCCGGACCGGCCAGCAGGAAACGGGCGTCGGGGCGGTGCCGGAGCACGGTCGGCATCGCCGAGACGAAGTCGGCCGGCCGCTTGCGCTCCTGCACCCGGGCCAGATACAGGACCGTGGGTGGACGCCCCGGCTCAGAGGACGGTCTGGGGTCCTGGAGCGGGACGCCGTTCACCAGCCGGCGGGCGGTGGTCAACCTGCCCGGCCCGGCCACCGCCGCCACCTCACGGCGCTCCGTCTCGGTCAGGTACAGCAGGGCGTCAGCCCGGCGCAGTACCCGGCGCATCCCCAGGAGGTCGACGAGCCGGGCCAGTCGGTGCTCGCTCGGGTCGACCATGCCGTGGGTCTGGAGCACCACCGGGCGTCCGCAGCGCAGTGCGAGGAGCGCCGTGGGGAGGGCCACCAGGTCCCGCATGAGGTGCACATGGACGATGTCGGCGCCGCTCACCAGCCGTCGGGCCCGGGCCAGCAGGGCGGGCGAGGTGATACCGCTGACCTCGAAGCGCGGCAGCGGATGGCGGGCCTGGAACAGCCAGGTGGGCACGGACTCCACGGAGCTGGGCAGCGGGCCGTCGAAACCGTCGGCCAGGGCGGCGATCCGAGCGTCGACTCCCCGCCGCCGCAGGCCCTGGGAGAGGTTGAGGGCGACCCTGGTGGGACCGCCGAAGTCGTGGGTCGGGGTGTGGAGCGTGACGACATGCAGGACCTTCACGTGGAACTCCCCTCCCCCGACGCCCTCGTCCGCGTCAGGCTATCGACGGCCCTGCCGGTGTGTCCTGCGATCGCCGGATGTCCGCGGCGGTGGCAGCCCTCCGGTGGCCGGTCCCGCCGGGGAGACCGGCTGCGTGTACGGGTCCGCCGCCCGCCTCGGAGCGGCCGGTGCTGACCGGAGGGAGCGGAACGCCGACGCGCCCGCCCGCCATGCCGCACCGTGGTGGGGGCGTCGCTGTCGCACGGTGGAGGGTGGCTGGTGGACTCTGAGGATCGCGCCGGGTCGGCGGTCGGCGGGAGCCGGCACGGCCCGGCGGAGGTGACCCGGCCTCAGCCGGTGGCGGGCGGCGCTGCGCCGCCGCGGGGCGTCCGGCCGCGGACCGTACCGTCTCGGGCCGTACGGCCGCGAGCCGTGCTGTCGCGGGCGCTGGCGGTGCCGCTGATCCTCGCGCTGGTCGCCCTGCTCCCCGCGCTGGTCACCGCGGAGCCGGGGCCGGGTGCGCACGGCCGGACGTTCTGGCTCCAACTCGCCCTGACCTGCTACGCCGGGGCACGCCTGGCGGCGATGGTACTGGCCGGCCGGCGGCGGCTGGTCCAAGGCGCGTTCTGGCTCTTCTGCTATGTCGCCATGGGCATCGCGCCCCTGGCGCAGACCGTGCTCGCCAGCACCCCCACTCCGGTGGTGGGCCCCCGCTCCGACACCGTTCTCGCGGTGGCGCTGACGCTCTGCGGCTGTGTCGCCTTCGACGTCGGGGCGCTGCTGGCCCGGCACCGGCCGGCGCCGCCGCGGCGCCGGTCCGACCTCACCGCGTCGGTCAGCCGGCCCCGGCTGTACCTGCTGATCGCACTGGCCTACGTCGGCAGCGCGGTGTTCGTCCTCCGGCTCGGCGGCCCCGCGGTCTTCTTCGACAGCCGCGAGGCGCTCGGCGCGAGCCTCCAGGACGGCGGTGACGCCTCCCAGGCCGGAGCCGCCCTGCTGCGCGGCTTCGGCACGGTGCCGGCCCTGCTGGCGCTGGTCATCCTGGTCCGCTGGCTGGCCACCTCGCGGACCCCGCGGCGCAGCCCGTTGGTCCTGCTGCTGCTCACCGGACTGGTCCTGGTCAACCTGGTCGTCAACAACCCCGTCTCCAATCCGCGCTACTGGTTCCTGACCGTGGTCTTCTCGCTGTTCTTCGCGGCCTTTCCCTTCAGCCCCGTCATGTACCGCGCGGCGCTGGTCGGCGGGGTGGCCGCGGCGGTGCTGCTCTTCCCGTTCATGGACCGCTTCCGGTACCAGGGGGACGGCCACCGGCCGGTGGAGTCCGCGTCCTTCGTCGAGCCGCTGACCTTGAAGGACTACGACCAGATGGGGATGTTCGCCAACACGATCAGCTTCGCCGAAGCGGGCTCCGGCCACAGTTACGGCCGGCAACTCGCCGGCACCGCCCTGTTCTTCGTCCCCCGCTCGGTCTGGGACGGCAAACCCGAGGACTCGGGGGTGCGGGTGGGCCAGTGGATGGGGATGACCAACACGAACCTCTCCTCGCCGCTCTGGGCCGAACTCTGGCTGGACTTCGGGCCGGCGGGTCTGGCCGGGGGTTTCCTGGGGCTGGGCTACCTCTGCGCCCGTGGTGACCGCGGGTACGCCAGGCGGACGGTTGACGATCCGCGGCCGGCGGACGTCTGGGCGGTGGTGCTGCCGCTGGTCGCCGGCTACTCCTTCATCGTGCTGCGCGGCCCGCTGCTGCAGGCGGCCGGCCGGGTCGGGATCGCGCTGCTCTGCCTGGCCCTGGTGACCACTCTCCGCGGTGGCCACCGGAGACTGCTGCGCTGAGGCGCCGACCGCGGCGCGGCTTCCCGGAGGCCGGTGGGGGCGGCTCAGCGGCGCGGGCCGGTCCCCGGGAGGAGGGCGATCCGGGTCCACCCGACGAGCGCCTTGAGGGCCGAGCCGAGGCAGAGCCCCCAGGCCGCTCCCAGCACACCCCCGAGCGCGTGCCCGACGAGCAGGAAGACCACCGAAAGCAGCGAACAGACCACCTGGACGGGCAGGGTGGCGCGGGGCCGCAGCAGCCGGAGGGTGAGCAGCGCGCAACTGCCGGCCGCCATGACGGCGTACTGGCTCCCGGTGGCGGGCAGCAGCGCGGCCGACGCCGACCAGGTCTCTCCCAGGAGTTCACCGCCGTACCGGTCCGGCAGCGCCAGCAGGACCGCTGCCCAGCAGCCGGCGACGGCGCTGAGGGCGAGCGCCAGCAGGGCGGTGGCGCGGACCTGCCGGCGGGCCGCCGGGATCCGGTTCAGCAGCGGCGGTCCGAAGGAGGTGGCGGCGCCGAACAGGACGTTCATCGGGCCGAAGAGGGTGGTCGCTCCCCGCAGCGCGCCGACTGCCAGCGGATCGGCGAAGAGGCCGAGTCCGACGACGGCCAGTTGACCGGAGGCGTTGCCGACCGCGAACTCCACGACGAAGCGCCGGCCGAGGTGGCCGCGGCGGAGGAACCGCCCGGGCCGGGCGGTGGCGCCGCGGAGGCTCGGGGCGATCAGCACGGCTCCCAGCACCACTGCGGGGAGGGCGGCGATCCCCCAGACGAGCAGCAGCCGCACGGCGCCGGAGCCGCCGGACTGCCCGGCGAGGGCCGGTGCGGTGACGGCGAGCCGCAGCAGATCCCCGCTCAGCGCGTGCTGGGGCAGTTGGAGAGCCGAGAAGCAGTAGCGGAGCGAGTCCTGGGTCAACACCACCGGGAGGACCAGGCCGAGGGCCACGAGGGCGGGCGCCGTACGCCCCGGGACGGCGGCGAAAACAGCAGCCATGAGTCCCCCGGCGAGCACCGAGGCGGCGGCGGTGAAGACCAGCGCCGATCGGCAGTGGCCGGCCAGCGCCGCCCCGCTGCCGCGCTCCAGCACCAGCGCCTGGCCGACATGGGCGGCAAAGGCCCCCAGCAGCACCGTGAAGACCGCGTAGACGAGGGAGAAGACCGAGAACTGGGCGACGGTCGACAGCCGCGCGGCCGTCACCAGCACCACGATGTTGGTGGCCGCGGCCACCGCCTGGTCCGCCACCGAGCACACGGCGGCGACGGGGGTGCGCGGAGTGCGCCGGACGGGGCGGGCGCTCGCCTGGTCGGCCGTCACCAGCGTGCCGTCTCCGGTCGCCCCGTCACCAGTGGGGCGGGCGACGGTCGGCCGGGTCGGGCCCGCGCCGGACGAGCGCGCTCCGGCGGCCTCGCGGACCGGCCGCCTCCGGCTCGCCGCCCCGCGGCTGCCCGTTCCCGGCCGCGCCGCCCGAGGCGGTGTGCGGCTCCGCCGCCGCCCGCGTCGCCTGGTCGGCGGCGTCCTCCCGGCCGCGCCGGACGGAGGGCCGGCCGTGCCGCCGCCCGTCGCCCTCGGCGTGCAGCACCGCTCCCAGCAGGGTGCCCCCGGCGCCGGTGACCAGCTCCCGGATCCGCTCCAGGTCGTCGCGGCGGACCGCCCGCGGATCGCAGACCACCAGTACCCCGTCGACCCGGTCGGCGAGCGCGATGGCATCGGCGTAGGACAGCAGCGCGGGCGCCAGCACCACGACCACCGAGTCGCTCTCGTCGGCGGTCGAGATCAGCCGGGTCGCGGGGGCCGAGGTGAGCGCCCGGGCGACGTTGCGGACCCGGTTGCCGGGCACGAAGTCGAAGGCCCCGGACTCGCCCGCGTCGACCGGGATCTGGAGGCCGGTGGGCCAGCCGTGGTCGCCGCGCGAAGGGGTGCGGGCCCAACCCGGCCGGACCCCTTCGGCCTCGACCAGCCGGACTGCGAGGCTCGGGGCCCGCAGGTCGGCCTCGACGAGCAGTACCTCCCGTCCGACCTCGACGAAGGAGGCGGCGAGGTTCACCGCGACCTCGGCCGCCAGGTCGATGGCGCCGCGGGGCGCGACGACCAGCAGCCGCCGCCGGTCGGCGAACCGCTGGTCGTAGACGAGCCGGAAGGCCACCGAGCGGTACTCCTCGGCCCGCCGGCCCTGCGCGAGGAGCGCCGAACGCCCCAGCCGAACCCGGGGCAGGCTGCCCAGCACCGGGGCGTGCAGGGCCCGCACCACCTCCGCCTCGGAGCGGGCGGTCGGATCGAAGACGAGCCGCACCCAGGCGGCGAGCAGTCCCAGGCTGAGGCCGATCGCCGTCCCCAGGCCGAGCAGCAGGGGCAGCCCGGGGCCGCTGGGCTCCGCGGGCGGACTCGCGGTGCGGACCACGTATCCGGGGGTGGTGTCGAGCGCCTTCAGTCGGGTGATGTCGCTGTTCAGTTCGGAGATCCTGCCGAGGACTCCGGACTGCACGGAGAGCGTGGTGTCCAGGGCCCGGCCGTCGCTGAGGTCCGCGATCTGTTCGGCCAGCCGGTCGCGCTGTTCCAGCAGCGGCTCCAACTGCTTCTCGTAACCCTCGACCATGTTGTCGATCAGCGACTGGGTCTGTGCCCGGCGGTGGTCGAGATAGCCGTCGGTGAAGGCGTTGGCCCGGTCGGCGGCGGTCGACGGCGAGGAGGCCGTGTAGGCGAAGCGCAGCACGAGCGTGTTGGGCGGGTTGGTGACCTGGAGGTCCCGCAGCAGTCGTTCCGGGTCCTGGGAGGTGCCCAGCCGTTCTGCGGCGTCTGCCGCGACCGCGGTACTGACGGCGGTCTGCCGCTCCGAGCCCATGGAGATCTGCTTGTCCGGCGCGGCGCCGGAGGCGGCGAACGGGTCGACGGTGGCGGAGCGCAGGGTCACCTCGCTGGTGGCGACGTAGGAGTCGGCGGTGCCGAACGCCAGCCAGAGGGCCCCGAGCAGGCCCGCGACGAGCCCGGCGGCGATCAGCGCCCGGTAGCGCAGCAGTTGGCGGAACTGGTCCCGCAGCAGGTCGGGTTCCTCCGCGGGGGCGGGCAGCGCCCGTGCCTCATCCGTCATCGGCGGCCCTTCCCTCGTTCTCCGCCCTCCATGTGGTGCCCCCGTGGGGCGGCTGGGGGCTCGGGGCGGTGGTCGTTCCCGGGGGCCGGTGCCGGGCCGCCGCCGCGAGCGCCTCGTCGAGGAGCGCGGTGACGCGCGCCAGGCCCGCCTCCCGACCGAGCCGTTCCTCGGCGTAGCACAGGCCCCGGGCGCCCAGTTCCCCGGCCTTCCGCGGGTCCGCGGCCAGTTCGCGAACGGCCGTCAGCAGGGCCTGCGGGTCCTCCGGCGGGACGAGCACTCCGGCGGCGCTGCGCCGCACCTCGCCGGCCGTGCCACCGGCCGCCGCGACGGAGGCGAGGACCGGTCGGCCGGCCGCGAAATAGGAGGTGAGCTTGGAGGGGACGCTCATGTCGAGCACGGAGGCCCGCTGGGTGACCGCCAGCACGTCGGCCGCCGCCAGTACCTCGGGGAAGTCGGCCTCCTCGGCGGGGGGCAGGAAGGTCACGTTGGCCGTCCCGCCGGCCAGTTCCCGCAGCCGGGCTCGCTGGCTGCCCTCGCCCATCAGCACCACGTGCAGGCCCGGGTCCCTCCGGGCCGCCTCCAGCAGCACCTCAAGGCCCTGTTTGAGGCCCATGTTGCCGGAGTGGAGCACCACGGTCCGACCGTCGTCCCAGCCCAACCGGGCCCGGGTCTGGTCGCGCGGGCGGGTCGGCGCGGTGATGTGCGTCCAGTTGGGCACCACCCTGAGTCGGTCCCGGGGCACGCCCATCGCGGTGAGCCGGTCGAGGAAGCTCTCGTGGATGACGCCCACCAGACGTGCCCGGCGCAGCAGTCGCCCCTCCACGGCGCGCGCCACGGCCGCCGCCCGGCCGCCGCCCCGGATACCGCTCTGCGCGGCGGCCGCACCCATCAGGTCCTGGACCACGGGCAGGAACGGCACACCGTACCGGCGGGCGATACGCGCCCCGAGGAGGCCGCCCGCCAGGCTGGGGAGTTGTGCGACGACGGCGTCCGGTCTGCCCATCCTCGGAGGAGCGGCGATCCCTCCGACGAGGATGGAGGCTTCGTACAGCGCCCGGCGGCCCGCGCTCTGCCGCCTCGGCACGACGTGCCGTCGGCGGTGTACCCGCACCCCCCGGCGTTCCTCCACGGTGCGCCACACGCCCCGGTAGGCGGGGTCCACCCGCCAGGCGGGGTAGTGCGGCAGCCCGGCCAGCACATGCGTCTCGGTGCGGCCGTCGGCAGCCCAGTGCTCCGCGAGTTGGGTCGCGTAGGGCCCGATGCCCGCCTGTTCGGGCGCGTAGTTGGTGGAGACCAGCAGCACTCGCCGCTCCGGGGCCGGGCCACCCCCCGGGGCCCGTCCGACCTCCCGCTCCGCAACCCCGTCCGGCATGGCTGCGACCGTCCCTCCCCAGAGCCGACCAGCCGACCCTAACCTCTCGGCTCGCCAACATGTCGCGTTTCTCGGATAGTTGGGGCTTTCGCGAATCGGCCGTGGGCCGGCCCCGGCCCGGCTATCGTCGGATTCTCCGGCCCGCTGGTGAGCTGCTCCGCAGGGGAAGGTCGAGACCACAATGCCGCACACCGTCGGCTACGCGCCCGGGGTCTACGACCTCTTCCACATCGGCCACCTCAACCTCCTCCGCCACGCCCGGGGGCGCTGCGACCACCTGGTCGCCGGGGTCGTCTCGGACGCCATGGCCGAGCGGGCCAAGGGGCGGCCCCCGGTGATCCCGCTGGTCGAACGGTTGGAGATCGTCCGTTCCATCGGTTGCGTGGACGGGGCGTTCGTCGAGACCGTGCCGGACAAACTGGAGATCTGGCAGCAGGTCCGGTTCGACGTGCTCTTCAAGGGCGACGACTGGCGCGGTACGCCCAAGGGGGACCGGTTGGAGCGGGACCTGGCCTCCGTCGGCGTCGAGGTCGTCTACTTTCCCTACACCGTCCACACTTCGAGCACCCAGCTGCGGCGAGCGCTGGACTCGCTGAGCGGCACCACCGCGGTCAGACGGAGCGTGTCAACTCCCGGTACCACTTCACCGTGAAGGCCATCAGGAAGAGCAGGTGCGCCGCGCCCAGCGCGGTGTACGCCCCGAGGAAGAGCCGTTCGCTGCCCAGCAGCAGGAAGACCAGGCAGCTGACCCCGTAGTCGACGGGCAGCAGCGCCGCGGCCCGGACCAGCGACGGGCGGGCCGAGCTCCTCGACCCCGACCTCTTCAGGACGAGCTTGTCGGTGAGCAGCCCGCCGAAGAAGATCAGTACGGCGGCGAACTGGTATCCCAGCGGGACCAGCAGCCATCCCGGGCCGGGCAGGTCGAAGAACCGGTAGAAGGAGACCAGCACGGCCGAGTGGAGCGCGACGATCTTGCCGCAGTCCACCAGGTGGTCCAGCCACTCGCCCGCCGCGCTGCTCTGCCCCAGGAGCCGGGCCAGTTGGCCGTCGGCGGAGTCGAGGGCGAAGCCCAGGGCGAGCATGAGGTAGACCGCGAGCGCCAGCGGCCAGGACGGGCGGCTGAGCGCTATCGCCGCCACCGCGGCTCCGCTGGAGACGGCGCTGACCAGCGTCACCTGGTTCGGGCTGAGGAAGCCGCGGTACGCGGCGGCGGCGAACAGCCGCCCGGCCGGGCGGTTGACGTGGCGTGAGTACAGCGAGACGCCCTTCGCCGTCTTCTGCGCACTCCGCAACTCGGCCAGCGCCACGCCGAATGTCCTGCTCCGCACATCGTCCCCCGTGTCCCGAAGTCGCCGGGCGTACGGGCTCTTCCCCCACCGGCATCCCAGCTCTCACCGGGCGTTCGTACCCCGGTATGGTTGCGCCCACTCACGCAGCCCGAAGGAGCCCCAGCCCGATGACACGCAGGTTGCCCCAGGTGACGGCGTTCTGGTCAGCCACCGTTCTGCTGACGTTGACCGGTTGCATGACGGTGCACGGCGAGCGGGAGGTCATCCCCGCGACATCCGAGGCTGAGGCGGCCCGCGTCCTCAAGAAGTTCAACGACGGCTACAACGAGGCCAACCGGGAGCTCGACTCCGGGGTCAGCTCGCGGTACTCGACCGGCGCCCTCGACACCATAAGCCAGGCGGACATCAAGGCCGCCCGGGCCGAGCACCCGGACGGCCGGCCGAACTACTCGGACCTGAAGCTGTCCGACGCCCGCTACGTCATACCGAAGCAGGCCGGCTGGCCGAAGTTCTTCGTGGCGGACACCAAGAGCAACCGCGACGGGAACCGCTGGCTGTTCGTCTTCGTCCGGAACGGCGCCGACGCGCCCTGGAAGGCCTCCTACCTGTCGATCCTCAGCCAGGAGAAGGTTCCCGAGTTCGCCACCGACAAGGACGGCTGGGCCGAGCCGGTCGCGAACGACTCGGCCGCCGGGCTGCGGATCGCCCCGGGGAAGCTGAGCAAGGCGTACACCGACTTCCTGCAGACCGGCGAGGGCGACCTCTTCGAGGAGGGGCGGGCGACGACCGGCCAGCGGGAGGACCGGGACAAGTACCGCAAGACCCCGAAGTACTGGACGCAGTACGCCGACCAGCCGGCGAACCCGCCGCGGTACGCGCCGGTGGCGCTGCGCACCGAGGACGGCGGGGCGCTGGTCTTCTTCGCCGCGCACCACACACAGAAGCAGACGATGGCCGAGGGCTACCGGATCGGCAAGATCAACGACCGGAAGGCCGAGGCGCTGCTGACCGGCGAGGCCAACAAGTCGCTCACGGTGGCGCGGATCTCGGAGTCCGCGGTGAAGGTACCGCTCAAGGGGGACGGCGGCGGGATCCTCTTCCTCAACCGCCTGGAGGGCCTGACCGCCGTCAAGGGCGGCTGAGCGCGCTCGCTCGCCGGCCCCTTGGGAGGCGGCGCGCCGCGGCCGCTCAGTGGCGAGCCCGGGCTGGTTCCTTCTCACCGAGCGGCCGGCTCGGCGCCTTCCGGGGCTCGGCGGATCAACTCACGGGGGAGCCGCCCACCGTCTCAGGGTTTCCCCCGCTTCCGGCCTGCTACCGGCCCAGCGGCCAGATGGCGACGTCCTGGTCGGTACTGTCCCGCGCGTGGCGGGCGCAGGCGTCGGTCAGCGCCTCCAGCAGCGTGAGTGGGTCCGGCAGCTGCCGCTCGGGGCCGCGCAGCCAGCCGACCGATCCGCCGCCTGGCAGCCGGGCTGGCGGTACGAGCACGTAGCTGCCGCGGCAGTGCCAGCGGAGCCCGGGATGCTCGTCCATGGTCTCCGGATGGCAGTCCAGCTCGCACGGCCACCACTCGTCCTCGTCCTCCGGGGTGCCCCGGGTGGCGGTGAAGAACAGCATCCGGCTGTGTGAGCCGTCGTCGCTCTCCGCGACCGGCCCGACCTCCACCCGCTCCTCGTCCAGCCGTTTCAGCGCGCTCCGGCCGGCCTCGGCGGGCACGTCCAGCACGTCGAGTTCGCTGCCGGTGGCGATGATGAAGTTGGCGAGCGGGTCGTCCGCCAGCCAGCGCCCCACCGTTTCGGAGTCGCTGGAGGCCTGGGTCTGCCAGGCGAAGGAGAGCGGGTGCCGGGCGGGGGTGGGGCAGCCGATACGCACACAGGAGCAGCCGTAGCCCTCCGGGTGGGCGGCCGGCGCCAGGGGGAAGCCGGCCGCGACGGCGGCCAGCAGCAGGTTCTCACGCTCGGCGGCGGCTGCCGCGGCCGTCCGGCTGTCGGCCCCGTTCCTGGGGCGGCGGCGCAGCCACTGGGAGAACCTGCTCTCGCGTTGCATCTATCCCCTCACGTCGACCCTTGTCTGCCCATGCTGCCACTATCCTGCGCCCACCGGGAACGCTGCCCGCATTCGGGGGGTCGGTCGGGGGGCTGCCGCTCCGGTCCGGAAGGGGTGCGACGGCCGGTGCGAGCGGGGCGGAGGACGCCTCCCGGGGCGGTGAACTCAGGGCCGTGTGACGGGAACCACCCGAACGGATCACTGTTCGAGACGCCGCTCACAGTGGACCATCTATACGCGTAGGCATTTTCGCGTATGCGCTTCGGAACCCCACTACCGTGAGGAGCCCTCCTTGCGCTCAACCGTCACACCCCGTCGGTACTTGATGTGCCCGCCGGCCTACTTCGAGGTCACCTACTCCATCAACCCCTGGATGGATCCCAGCAAACCGGTCGACCTGCCGCTGGCGCTGGCCCAGTGGGAGGACCTCCGCGACCGCTACCGCTCCCTCGGCCACACCGTGGAGGAACTCGAACCCCGACCGGACCTCCCGGACATGGTCTACGCGGCGAACGGCGCGACGGTGGTCGACGGCCGGGTCCTCGGTGCCCGGTTCGCCCACCCGCAGCGCACCGCGGAGGCCGACGCACACCGCGAGTGGTTCCGGGAGCACGGCTTCAGCGACTTCCACGAGCCGACCCACATCAACGAGGGCGAGGGGGACTTCGCCGTCACCGACTCGTGGATCCTGGCCGGCCGGGGCTTCCGCAGCAGCCCGCTCTCCCACCTGGAGGCCCAGGAGTTCTTCGGGCGCCCGGTGATCGGCCTGGAGCTCGTCGACCCGCGCTACTACCACCTGGACACGGCGCTCTGCGTCCTCGACGGGGACCAGGTCATGTACTACCCGGCGGCGTTCTCGCCGGGTAGCCGTGCCGTACTCGCCCGGCTCTTCCCCGACGCCCTCCTCGCGGAGGAGGGGGACGCGGCGGCCTTCGGGCTGAACGCGGTCTCCGACGGCCGGCACGTACTGCTGCCGCAGGCGGCGGTCGGCCTCTTCGAGCCACTGCGGAGAAGGGGGTACGAACCGATCGGGATAGACCTCTCGGAGCTGCTGAAGGGCGGCGGGAGCGTCAAGTGCTGCACCAACGAGCTGCGCCCCGCGCAGTGAGGTAGCGGCTCCCGAACCACCGATCGGCGGCAGCCGGGCCGCCTCCCCGCCGAACGGGCCGAGCAGGGTGCCGCCATGAGTGTCACGGCGTCTGGCAGACACCGCCAGACGCCGCTGACCCACCGAACCCCGCTGATTACCGACGCCGCTGGCCAGGGAGCGCTCAGTCTCCGCCGGCGGCCTCCACGGCCACCGCTCCCGGCGAGGTGTCGACGGAACCGACCGCGGGCTCCCGGCGGCGCCAGGGGCGGCACATCCCCAGGAAGCAGCAGACCGCCGCCAGCCCGCACACCAGCTGCACCACCGCCATCGGCACGGCCGTCTTCTCCCCGGCGACACCGACCAGAGGTGAGGCGACGGCGCCCGCGAGGAAGGTGGCGGTTCCCAGGAGCGCGGAGGCGGAGCCGGCGGCGTGCCGGGTGCGCATCAACGCCTGGGCGTTGCTGTTGGGCATCGCCAGCCCCATCGCGGACATCAGGACGAACAGGCCTGCGGCGATCGGCACCAGCCCGACCTCTCCGAAGACTCCGCAGGCCATCAGCAGGAGCACGGTGGCCGCCAGGGTGATCACGGTCAGACCGGTGGCCAGCACGCGGTCCAGGCTGACCCTTCCGACGAGGATCCGGCCGTTGATCTGGCCGACGGCGATCAGCCCCACCGAGTTGATGCCGAAGAGCAGGCTGAAGGTCTGCGGCGAGGCGCCGTAGATCTCCTGCACCACGAAGGACGAGGCCGAGACGTAGGCGAAGAGCGCGGCGAAGGCGAAGCTGCCGGCGAGTACGTAGCCGGTGAAGACCCGGTCGGCGAGGAGGGTGCGCATGGTGCGCAGGGTCCCGCCGAGGCCGCCGTCCTGCCGGTGCTCGGGAGGGAGGGTCTCGCGCAGCCAGCGCCACACCACCAGGGTGAGCAGCAGGCCGACGACGGTCAGCACCACGAAGACGCCGCGCCAGTCGGTGATCCGCAGCACCTGGCCGCCGACCACCGGTGCGATGACCGGCGCCACTCCGGAGATCAGCATCAGGGTCGAGAAGAACCGGGCCATCTCCAGGCCCTCGTAGAGGTCGCGGACGACCGCGCGGGCGATGACGATGGCAGCCGCCCCGGCCAGGCCCTGGAGCAGCCGGAAGGCGATGAGGAGTCCGATGCTGGAGGCGATCGCGCAGACGGCGGTGGCCAGGACGTAGACGATCATGCCGATCAGCAGCGGGCGGCGGCGCCCCCACCGGTCACTCATCGGCCCGATGACGACCTGGCCGAGCGCCAGACCCGTGAGGCACGCCGTGAGGGTCAGCTGCACGGTCGCCGCGGGGCTGTTCAGGGTCTGGGTCACATCCGGCAGTGCCGGCAGGTACATGTCCATGGAGAGCGGCGGCAGTGCGGTCAGCCCACCGAGCACCAGGGTGATGAGCAAGCTGGTGCGGCGTTGCTTTCCCAGGGCCGGGCGGGGGGGTGTCCGCTCGGGCAACGCGACGGACTCCGGTGGAGTTTCGGGGTCGTCCGTCACGACATTCCGCACATGGCTGCTCGGGCCGGTCTCCGGCATCGGGTCCTCTCCAGGGTTTGGGATCGATCCCATTGTCTCAAGAGCCACTGACTGCTGCGAGGGGCGGAGGGGTCGACGGGGCCGTGCTCCGCGCGCACCGGGGCCGCGGAGGCGGCACAGTCCTCCCGGAGGAGTGGCCCGACCGGGCCCGGGGGACGCGGCCCCCGCGGTCGCCGAAGCGTCCGGCCCGTGACGTGGACCACGGGCCGGACGGGTGGCGGCGCTCCTGCGCGACTGCTTCCCGATGAGGTGGCGCTTATCGACGGAAGGCGGTTCCCGAGCCCTGTCCGTCGACCCGTTCCCAGAACCGGCCGCCCAGGTCGGCGAGGTAGGCGTCCCGCTCAGCGGCGATCTGCTTCAGCTGGCTGTCGCCTCCCCGGGTGGCCAGGTGTCCCATGTAGCGCTCGGAGAAGTCCTTGTACTCGGCCTGCATCGCCTTCAGCGTGGAGGCGACCCGCATCTCGCTCACCGAGGACAGCTGCGCGATCGGCCCGACATAGCTCTTCCAGCGGCCCTCGATGGCCGCCAGCAGCAGCTTCTCCAACTCGCCGGAACGGCCCATGACGTCGACGAGGTGCCGCAGGCCGAGACCGAGCACGTCCGCCAGCGCGCTGGTCTGCCGATAGTTGCCGTTCCAGGTCTGCTGCTCCTCCGCCTCCTCGTACTCGGCGAGCGGCATCCCGATCCTGTCGGCCAGTCGCTCAGCGGTGAGCTGCCGCCCCCAGCGCAGCTCGCGCAGGGTCCGGGGTTCGATCCCCATCAGCTCGTTGGTGGAGCACCACAGGACGTCGGCGAGAGCGAAGAGCTGTGTCTCGTTGGGCACATGGGATCCGCTCTCCCAGGCGTCGACCAGCTGGGGCGGGACCGAGACACCGAAGCCCGCCATGGCACTGGCGACTTGCGGCGTGGAAAGACCCACCCTCGCTCTGGCGTTTCGCGCCTCCGTAGGTGAAAAGGGAGGTCTGTACACGTAGGTAACACCTCACTGCGCCCGGAGAAGCCTCCGGGGGACGTCTACTGAAATAGCGGTGGAGAGTACGGATACGGACGATCATCCAAGCGGGCGCAGGTTAGCAGATAATCACGTGGTGGGAGTATCCAATCACGGTCCGTTTGCAGGGAACGGAAACCCGAGTGTGCTCCAGGCCTCGCCGAAGGGGCCCGGCGCTGCTTCCGCCCGCCCGGCTGACAGGTTGTCAATTAGCTGTCAATCAGGGCTTATCCGGGCCTGGTCGAGCACTCGGAGGCCACTGGCGGCCCCCGAGCCGAGCAGGTCTGCCCGTCAGCGACAGGTCCGGAGGGCGGTGGGCTTCGTAGTCAAGCTGTGATGAAAGCGGTGCGACCCCGGCCGCCTTCTCGGCGGCCGGGGTCGCGGGCCCGGGCCCGGCGGGCGCTGGTTCACCGCCGCCCCTGTCCGTCCCCCTCGTCGTCGAAGTCGTCCTGGTCGCCGTCCTGGTCGTCGTCCTGGTCGTCGTCCTGGCCGTCGCCGTCACCGTCGTCGTACCCCCGGTCGTCCCCTTCGTCCGACTCCTCGCCCCCGTCCGAGTGGTCGTCGTCCGAATCAGACTCGCGGCCCTCCTCGTCCCCGCGGACGACCTCCCCGTCCCGGATCTCCCCGCGCCAACCCTCCGGCTCCTCCTCGACCCCCAGCGTCACGTAGCGCTGGAAGTGCTTGAGGTCCAGGCGCAGCCGGCGTCCCTGCACCCGCCAGATGTTCCCGGTCTTCTCCAGGAACCCGCTCGGCGAGTACTCGACGACGACCACGATCCGGGTCAGGCTCGGCGCCAGTTCGTGGAAGGAGATCGCCCCGTGCGTGGTCACCTCGCCGGAGGTCTTCCACACGATCCGCTCGTCCGGCACCTGCTCCTCGACGGTGGCCTTCACGTGCCGCTTCGAAGGACCGACCTTGAAGGTCCACTCGGAGGTGACGTCGTCCGAGCGCGACGCCTCGACCACACCCTTCATGAAGCTCGTGAACTCCTCGAACTCCGTCCAGTGGTCGTAGACGCGGCGCAGCGGGAGGCCCACGTCGAGCACCTCGACGATGTTGGTGACCTTCTTGTCCCCCGCCTTGCCGCCGCCACCGCCACCGCCGCCACCGCCGCCGTCGCCACCACCGCCCCCGCCTCCCACGGCCCCCTTGGCCGTGTCGACGACCTTGTCCTTGGCGCCCTTCGCGCCCTGCTTCGCGACCGCCCGCGCGGGGGACTCCCCCCGCAGCATCTGGGCACCCGCCTTCGGCAGCTCGCTGCCCGGTCCCTCTCCCTCAGCCATCTTCTCGGTGAACTCGATCAGGCGGCCCTCGGCCGCCTTCAACAGGCGCTTCGCCTGCGCCTCCAGGTAGTGGGAGAGCTCCTCACGCACCCGGTCCACAGCCGAACCGCCCCCGCCGTCGTTCTCTGGTGGCATGGTCTTGTCACCTCCGTCGGTCGGACTGGTCGGCGGGCGCTCTCCGGCTCGTCCTCCTGGCCGGCGCCGTCTTCTTGGTCGGCCTCTCGGCCACGACCCGCGGAGCGGTCGTCCCCGGGCGGGAACCCGGAGACCTGGGGGCCCTCGCCCTCGGCCGGCCACGGGATTCGGTGCGCTGGTCCTCCCCCGCCTCCTCCTCTCGCGGTCCCCTTTCACGCCGGCGCTCCCCGGAGTCCGTCTCTTCACGCCGCCGTTCCCCGGAGTCCGTCCCCTCACGCCGCCGTTCCCCGGAGTCGGCCTCCGCAGCGCGGTCGCCGTCCGCCGAGTCACCGGCCTCCTCGGAGTCATCAGCGCCTTCGGAGTCCTCGGCGCCCTGCGGCTCCCCGTCCTCGTCCTCGCCGCCGTCCCCGTCGCCCATCGTTCTGCTCCGGTCCGCCAGCGAGTCGGCGAAGCCGGTCAGCCTCCGGTCGACCGCCCCCCGCAGCGCTTGGCGCCCCAGGGAGAGCAACTGCCCGCTCCCCTGCTCGCCCTTCCCTGACAGCTGCGAGAGGTCGCCGAGCTTCCCCGTTCCCGCCGCCAACAACTGCTGCGGCTTCGCCCGGAGTCTCTTGCTGCCCATATAGGCGGCGATCGCCAACGCGAGCTTCGCCTTCCCACTGCGTCCCAGGAGATACCCGCCCGCGATACTCGCGACTAGGGCGGTTCGTGTCCCGTCAGCCATGCGACACCCACTTCCCACCATGTGCACTCAACCTGACCGCCGTCTCTCCGCGATGTGGCGCCATGGCACCAGTCATTCACGCGGCGACCGGGGTCGCTCGGGCTGCTGCGCCGTACGAGTGCCCGCGGCAGCGGGCCGTGCTGGGAGGAGGGAGAGAGGCGGACGAGTCGGCCTGTACGCCGGGTTCTGTCTCCCGGGAGCCTCACGGCGCCCGGGGAGGCGGCCATCCATCTAGGACCGGTGTCACCACCGGCCTCGTGCGGTCTACCCGCGGACTCGGGCGGGCAGCCCTCCAACGTCCGCGCAGGGACGTCTGCGACGCCCCCTCTTGACCTTGCTCCGGGTGGGGTTTACCGAGCCGTCCGGGTCACCCCGGACGCTGGTGGTCTCTTACACCACCGTTTCACCCTTACCAGGCACCTCGCGATGCCCGGCGGTCTGCTTTCTGTGGCACTGTCCCGCGGGTCACCCCGGGTGGGTGTTACCCACCACCCTGCCCTGTGGAGCCCGGACGTTCCTCGGCGGGACCACTCGGGTCCCGACGCGACCGCCCGGCCGGCTCGTCCGCCGTGCCGACCATGGTACGCGGCGGCGCCGCGCCTCGGTAACCGACGCCGGCGGCCCGGTTCGGGCGCGTACCGGCCGACCGGCAGCCTGCCTCCGCCGGCCTCCCGTGCGAGGCCGCGGATCGGGCGGGTGCGGCTGCTCGTAGGCTGCTCGGGCAACCCGAAGAGCCGAGCCGTGGGAGATCGACCGTGCTGGTGCTGTTGCCACCGTCCGAAGGAAAGGCCGCCGGCGGTTCCGGGGCTCCACTGGAGCTGGAGCGCCTGTCGCTCCCGGGGCTCACCGCGGCGCGCCGGTCCGTGCTCGACGAGTTGGAGGCGCTCTGCGCCCACTCCCCCGAGCGGGCCCGGACGGTGCTCGGCCTCAGCGAAGGCCAGCGGGGCGAGGTCGAGAAGAACGCCGCACTGCGCACCTCCGGCACCCGGCCCGCGGCCGAGCTCTACACCGGAGTCCTCTACGACGCCCTGGGCCTGACCACCCTGGAGCCGGAGGCCCGGGAACGTGCCGAGCGGACGCTGCTGGTCTTCTCCGGGCTGTGGGGTGCCCTGCTGGTCGGGGACCAGATCCCCTCCTACCGCTGCTCGATGGGGGTCAAGCTGCCCGCGACCGGTTCCCTCGGCGCCCACTGGCGGGCCCCGATGGCCGAGGTGCTCCCCCGGCTGGCGGGCGAGGGGCCGGTGCTCGACCTCCGTTCGGCGGCCTACGCGGCGGCCTGGAAGCCCAGGGGAGGACTCGCCGAACGCACGGTGACGCTCCGGGTGCTCCACTCGAAGACCGTGGGCGGTGTGGAGAAGCGCTCGGTGGTCAGCCACTTCAACAAGGCCACCAAGGGGCGGCTGCTCCGGGACCTCCTGGTGGCCGGAGTGCGCCCCGCCGATCCCGAGCAGCTCCTGCGGAACCTGCGGGAACTGGGCCACATGATCGAGGCCCAGCCGCCTGAGAAGGCCGGGGCTCCGTGGCGGGCGGATGTGGTCGTCACCGCGCTCTGAGCAGCCGCCGTCGGCCAAAGCGGCGCCCCGGAGCCTCAGTGGCGCCGCTCCTGTCCGGGGGGCCGCCCGGCCGGCCATGGCCGCACGCGTTGTGAGCCGCACCACACGGGGTCAGAATGGGAGGCATGGCATCCGTGCTCGACCTCGCCCCGGTGTTGCCGATCGTCGTCCTCGAGAATGCCTCCGACGCCGTGCCGGTGGCCCGTGCGCTGTTCAACGGCGGACTGCCGGCGATCGAGGTGGCGCTGCGCACGCCGGCCGCCGCCGACTGCATCCGGACCATCGCCGACGAGTTGCCGCAGGCCGTGGTCGGAGCCGGCACCGTGCTCTCCCAGACCGACGTGGACACCGCCGTCACGGCCGGTGCCCGCTTCCTGGTCAGCCCCGGCTGGACCGACCGGCAGCTGAACGCGATGAAGGACTCCGGGCTCCCCTTCCTGCCCGGTGTCTCGACCGCCGCCGAGGTGGTGGGGTTGCTGGAGCGTGACGTCAACGACATGAAGTTCTTCCCGGCCGAGGCGGCGGGCGGCCCGGAGTACCTGAGGGCCCTGGCCTCCCCGCTGCCGCGGGCCCGTTTCTGCCCCACCGGCGGTATCGGCCCCGCAACCGCCCGCGCCTATCTGGACCTGCCGAACGTCCGGTGCGTCGGCGGCACCTGGATGCTGCCCCAGGAGGCGGTCGGGGCACGGGACTGGGCACGCGTCGAGGAGCTGGCCCGGGCGGCCATGGCGATCGCCCGCCCGGACCGCTCTCCCCACCGCGCCTGAAACCGAGCGCGGTCGGCCCCCGGCGCGGTAGCGTCAGGGGCCGGCCGCCGTTGGCTCAGCGCAGGTGCGCGGTGTCGTTCAGCAGCCGGACGGTAGCGTTCCCGTCGGCGTAGTAGGCCACCACCGACAGCGAGGCCGCGGACGCCTCCATCCGGAAGACCGACTCGAGCGGGGCTCCGAGGGCCAGTCGCACAAGCGTCTTGATCGGGGTGAGGTGCGTGACCAGCAGCACCGTCCGGCCCGCGTACCGGGCGATCAGCCGGTCCCTGGCCCGGGCGACCCGGCGCGTCACCTCCGCCGCGCTCTCCCCCGGCCCGGTCGGTGTCTTCTCCGGCGAGGCCAGCCAGGCGGCGAGGTCATCGGGGTACCGGTCGCGCACCTCGGCGAAGGACATGCCCTCCCAGGCCCCGAAGTCGACCTCTCGCAGGTCGTCCTCGACACGGACGTCCAACCCCAGCCGACCGCCGACCGCGTCCGCGGTCTCCCGGCAGCGCCGCAACGGCGAGCTGACGATCGCCTGGATGGTGCCGCGTACGGCCAACGCCGCAGCGGTGGCCTCCACTTGACGTCGCCCTGCCGGTGACAGGCTCGGATCGGAACCGCCACTTCCGGAGAAGCGCTTCTCTGTGGTCAGCGGAGTCTCACCGTGCCGCAGCAGCACGAACGTCGCAGGCGTCCCCAGTGCGCTCCGTTCCCGGGGCAGCGCGGCCACCCCCGGTTGCTCCCGTTCCCCGGTGGGGCCTGCCACCCCCGCGGCCTCCCCCGCCCCGTCCCCTCCGGGCGGGCCCGGCGGCACGGAGACCGCGGGGCGGAGCTGTCGTTGCGGCCTGCCCCCGCCGCTCGCCGCGACCTCCGCGAGGGCCTCCAGTGCGGCCGGTTCGGCGGAGTCCGCGACCGCCTCCGGCCGTGGGGCGACGGCCGCGCTCGGGGCACCGGGTTGCCACGGCTCCCCTCGGCGTCCTGCGTCCATGGCCTCGTTGGCCAACCGGTCGGCGTGGGTGTTCCGTTCCCGGGGGATCCACTCGTACGTCACCTGCCCCGGCGGGAAGATGCCACGTGCCTCGGCCGCCAGCGGACGCATGTCCGGGTGCTTGATCTTCCAGCGTCCCGACATCTGCTCGACGACGAGCTTGGAGTCCATCCGGACATGGATCCGGGCCTCCGGGTCCAGCGCGTGCGCGGCCCGCAGGCCGGCGATCAGACCGCGGTACTCGGCGACGTTGTTGGTCGCGGTACCGATGTACTCGGCGGCCTCGGCGACGGCCTCCCCGGTCTCCGGCTCCAGGACGACCGCCCCGTAGCCAGCCGGGCCCGGATTGCCCCGAGACCCACCGTCGGCTTCGACGATGAACCTTCGTGACATGGCTCTACAACCCCGAGTCGGGCGTGCGGACCAGGATGCGGCGGCAGTTCTCGCAGCGCAGCACCTTGTCCCGCGGCGCGTCCCGTACCTCGTTCACCTCGGTGATGTTCAGCTCCAGCCGGCACCCTTCGCAGCGCCGCTGGTACAGCCGGGCCGCACCGATCCCGCCCTGCTGCACCCGCAGCTTCTCGTAGAGCTTCATCAGCTCCGCGGGCACCGCCGCGGCGACCACCTCCCGCTCCTTGGTGGCGGCCGCGATCTCGGCATCGAGCTCGCCGGCCGCCGCGTCCCGGCGGGCCGTGGCGTCGTCGACCTTGGCCTGCACCGAGTCGACCCGCTGGGTCAGTTCGGCGGTCCGCTCCTGTGCCGACTCCCGGCGCTCCATGATCTCCAGCACGACGTCCTCAAGGTCGCCCTGCCGCTTGGCGAGGGAGACGATCTCCCGCTGGAGGTTCTCCAGGTCCTTGGGAGAGGTGACGGCCCCGGAGTCCAGCCGCTGCTGGTCGCGGGCGGCGCGGTTGCGCACCTGCTCCACGTCCTGCTCCGCCTTGGTCTGCTCGCGGGCGGCGTCGCCCTCCTCGGTACGGGCTGCGACCAGCAGGTCGCGCAGTTGGGCGAGGTCGGCGGTGAGGGCCTCGATCTCCGCGTGCTCCGGCAGGTTGCGCTTCTTGTGGGTCAGCTGCGAGAGACGGACGTCGAGAGCCTGGACGTCGAGAAGGCGGATCTGGTCGGCGGGCTCGGCGTTCAGTTCGGGGCTCCAGTGGTGTGGTCGGGAACGGCGGTCGGGGCGGCTGTCGCCGCGGGGGCCGCCGCGTGGGCGGTCCAGGGGTCGGTGACCGTCCGGGAGACGTGGGTGCGCAGTCCCCATCCGTGGCGGTCGGAGATCTCGTCGAGTTGGGCGGCGGCCTGCTCCACCCACGGCCATTCGGTGGCCCAGTGCGCCGCGTCCACCAACGCCGGTCCGCCCCGCTCACCGGCTGTGTGGAGAGCGTGCTGCACCGCTTCGGAGGCCGGGTGGTGGCGCAGGTCCGCGGTGACGTACGCGTCGACGCCGGCCGCCCGCACCTGGTCGAAGAGGCCGTCGCCGGATCCACCGCAGACGGCGACGGTGCGGATCTCCCGCTCGGGGTCGCCGGCGACCCGGATCCCCTGGGCGGTGGCGGGCAGCCGGGCCGCGACCAGCTCGGCGAAGGCGGCCAGCGCCACCGGCTGGTCCAGCTCGCAGACCCGGCCCAGGCCGCGGCGGCCGGCGGGGTCCGAGGGATCGGGCACCAGCGGGCCGGTGATCCGCAGGCCGAGCGCGCCCGCGAGGGCGTCGGAGACCCCGGGGTCGGCCCGGTCGGCGTTGGTGTGGGCCACCTGGAGGGCCACACCGTGTCTGATCAGCGTGTGGACCACTCGGCCCTTGAAGGTGGCGGCCGCGACCGTCGTCGTGCCGCGCAGGTAGAGCGGGTGGTGGGTGATGAGGAGTTCGGCGCCGAGCCGCACCGCTTCGTCGGCGACCTCCTGGACCGGGTCGACGGCGAACAGCACGCTCCGGACGTCCGCTTCCGGTTCACCGCAGACGGTACCGACGGCGTCCCACTGCTCCGCCCACTCCGCGGGCCAGAGCGTTTCGAGGGCGGCGATGACTTCAGAGAGTGCGGGCACGCGACAAAGGCTACCTGTCCACCGCGCGGGCGAGTGTCGCTGCTCCGCCCTCCTGGTCCGGGTGCTCTCGGCCCCTTCCGACCGCGGTCCGGCGGCGGGGGGCGGCGGAACGGTTCTCCGCCGGCCGGCCGGTCCTGCGGTGAAGCACATCCGCCGCTCCGTCCCCAGCGGATTGGGGACAGTTACACCCATATGCGTGAAGCGTAGCCAGCTACGTGGTTCGGCAGGAAACGTGGAAACTAGTTTGCCCGGCGGAGGTGCGATTCATGACGGCCTGTGCCATCGAAACCGCCGTGGACCACGGCACGGAGTCCCCCGGGGCGTTCACCATCACCGCGGACGGCTCCTACGCAGCTCGGCTGGCCCCGTGCCGGGACGAGGCCGGTGGCCGGCTCCCGGAGCGCTGGACGCTGAACGGCCCCGAGCCCTACGTGGTGCGGCTCCCCGGCGACCGCCCCGAGGAGCCCGGCAGCGAGGTGCTGCCGCTGGCCGACGGACGGGTGCTGATCCACCGGAGCAAGGACGAACGGCAGTTGTTCTCCCTGCTCTACCCGACCGGCCCGGGCACCGGCGAGGTGCCGCTGGGCGGCCTGGAGTGCGAGCGGCTGACGCTGCTGCCCCCCGCCCCGGACGGCCAGCGCGCCTACGCGCTCGCGCACCACGGATCCAAGCGCTCCGGTGCCGGGGCGGAGTCGACCGGACTCTGGATGGTGCACGGTGGCGGCGGCGGCCCGGAGCACATCGCCGAACTTCCCGGACACTGCACCGGCGGAGTCTGGCTGGACCGGACGGGACAGCTGCTCGCCGTGGACCAGGAGATCGACGGGCGGACGAAGACCGTCACGGTGGACCTGTACCGGCGCGGCGAACTCAGCCCGCTGCTCCAGATCGCCGAGAAGAGCGACGACCGGCTGCTGATGGCCGACCCGGAGAGCGGCCTGCTGATCGTCCGCTCCAACGCACCGGGGGACGACCGGCTGGGCTGGGGTGTGCTCGGCAGCTCCTTGCCGGTGCGTTTCCCCAGGTCGCTGGAGTTCACCGGCCGGCCGGAACAGGCGGCGGCGGTGACCCCGTTCGCCATCCAGCCCGAGCGGCCGCTCACCCCGGAGAGCTGCGCGGTGGCGCTGCGTATCGGCGGCCCGGACTGCCGCCGGGTCGGTGTCTGGCGGCCGGCGGAGGGTCGGTTGCGCCAGTTCACGGCCCCCGAGGGCTGGTTGCCGGGCGCGGGTCTGTGGACGGCGGAGGGGGAGCTGCGGTTGCCCTACACGACCGCCGAGGTGCCCTGTGGTCTGGCCCGGGCGACCGCGGTCCGGGACGCCCCGGAGCGGGCCGAGGACCCCCGGCCGGCCACCGGTGGCGGCCGCCCCGCGCCGTCGCCCCGGTCCTCACCCCGGCCGTTCGTCCGCTTTCCGGCTTCCTTCCAGCCGCGTTCGCCGCGTTCCCCGCGCTCCTCCGCTCCGCTCTTCACCCCGCGCGTCCCGATGAAGCCGTCCGCGGAACCCCCTCGGGCCGAGGGCCGGGAGCGGCTACGAGCCGAGCGCGAGGAGGCCGCCGAACCATCCGCTCCGCCCGCTGGACCGGTTGTGCCGCACCATCCGATGCCCTTGCAGCAGGCACCGCTCGACACACCGGCGACACCGGTCGAATCAGCTGGAGCGTGATCGGTCGGCCCCGTTAGACTCGCGATCAGGCCGCGCGGCTGAGCCCGGCCATCTGCCTCCCGATGCTGCCCATGTCCCCGGGCAGAGGCGTACAGCGAGCTATTTCCACGGAGTGACGTTCGACATGTCCGAAGTCCGAATCGACTCGACCTCCAGGCACCCCGAGGAGGCGTCCGTGCCGGCGGGTTCGGGCAAGCACCGGGGACCGGCCTCGGTCGACGAGACGCCGGGCCCGACCACGGGCAAGCACCGCAGGCCGACCGAGGAGCGGCAGGAGTCCTGAGTCAGGGCAGGCCCTCGGGCCGGTCCGGCTGTCGGCTGGTCGGGTTCTCAACCCGGTCAGTCCAGGGCCGCCGGCTCGGGCCGGTCAGGTTCTCAGGTACGAAGCGCCGTTGAGGTCGAGCACGGTCCCGGAGCTCCATTCCGCTTCCGGGGAGGCCAGCCACAGCACCGCGGCGGCGATCTCCTCGGGCTCCGCCACCCTCCCGTAGGGGCTCTGCGCTCGGATCGCCTCACCCTCGGCGCCCACCAACCGGTGGGCGACCCGGTCGGTGTCGATGAACCCGGGCGCGACGGAGGAGACGGCGATGCGGTGCGGCGCCAGCGCCACGGCCAGGGACTGGCCGAGGGCATGCACCGCGGCCTTGGTCGCCGCGTAGGCGGGGTGGTCGGGCTCGCCTCGGAACGCGCCCCGGGAGCCGATGTTGACGATCCGACCGCCGCTCCCCCTGGCGACCATCCGCCGGGCCGCCTGATGGCTGAGATGGGCCGTACCCAGCAGGTTGACCTCCACATGCCGCTGCCAGCCGTCCACCCAGTCGGCGAACCCGGTGTCCGCGGGCGGGTGCGGGGTGTTCACCGCGGCGTTGTTCACCAGGACGTCGACGCCGCCCAGCGCCGCCTCCGCCGCCGCGACGAGTTCGGCCGCCTGCGCGGGGTCGGAGAGGTCGGCCTGGAGCAGCACATGCCCGCCTCCGCTCAGCGCGGCGAGCGTCGCGCCGGCCTCTTCCCGTCGGGACCCGTAGTGCACGGCCACCTGGTCCCCGTTGTCGGCGAAAACCTGCGCCACCGCCCGCCCCAGGCCGCGTGAGGCGCCGCTGACCAGCACCCGTCGGCCGGTTCGGGGAAACGGCGGCTGCTCGGCGGCGGCCGGCTGTCCCCGGGCTGGCTCGGCCATGGTTCGTCTCCCCTTCTTCGGTGCTTCCCGGTCCACTGCTGCCGCGACCCGCTGCCCGCAGGGGCGGCCGGCGTCAGCCTACGGGCACGGCGGGGCGGTGGGCGGGACCGGCCGGGGCTCGTAAGCGTTCGGAGCGGCCGGTACCGCCGTTCCGGCGCGGCTCCCCGTCTCCGGCCCGCGAGCGCGTGGTCCGGCATTCCGCGGCGACCTCCGGCTCAGGCGCGCTTCCGACGGCGCACGCGGTCCGCTTCGGCCTCCCGCACGGCCTCCTGTGCCACCCTCGGCGGCCCGCTCAGCCCTGGGTCGCCCCGCACTTGCGGCAGCGGATCTTGCCGCTCCAGCCGACCCATTCGTGGTCGCAGTCGTTCAGATCGTGCGGCATAGCGGGATTCCTCTCTGCCGGCTGGTCTCCTGTGTGTCGGCCTGCTCCGTGCCGGACACCTCTCCCCTCTCTCGAGCCGGGCACAGCCCTCGTGTCCGGCTCGGGCACGGCCCTCGCGGGCGCTGTCCCCGGCGAGCGGCGAACGTCGAGTGGCGTCCACGGGGTGTGCGGGGCCGCCAACCACGACGACTGCGCGCGGCCGGCGGAGGGTGGTGCCCCACAGCCGTGCCGCGAGCGGTCCGACGTCGAACCGCTCGCCCAGGAGGTAGCCCTCCCGAGGCCGAGCAGACACGCCGAGAACCTACCCGCGATCACCGGCTTGCCGCCGCTGATCGGCTTTTCGCCCACCGCGGCCGTGGCCGGGTCGTCCGCGACGGCCCCGCCTGCCGTCCCCGGTCCGCCCCGGGCGGAGGGGCGCACCCGGTCGGCCTCGCCATGGGGGTGACTATGGTCGCCGGGTACCGCCCGCCGTCACCGGGCGGCGGGCGGCGAGACCACGCGACACCCAGGGCAGAGAGAACCGACGACCGATGACGCAGACGAGCACCCGACCCCACCCCGACGTACTGGCGGCGTTCGAGGCCGCGAAGGGCTTCATGCCGACCGACGAGGGCCTCGTCCTGTACCGGGCGGCCGTGGCCGCGGCGGAGCTCGGTCTGCCGCTGCTGGAGGTCGGCACGTACTGCGGACGCTCCACGGTGCTGCTGGCCGCCGCAGCCCGGGACGCGGGCACCGTGGCGGTGACCGTCGACCACCACCGCGGTTCCGAGGAGCAGCAGCCGGGCTGGGAGTACCACGACCCCTCCCTGGTGGATCCGGCGACGGGGCGTATGGACACCCTGCCCACCTTCCGCCGGACGCTGCACGCGGCGGGGCTGGAGGACCACGTCATCGCGGTCGTCGGACGCTCCCCGCGGGTCGCGGCCCACTGGAGCACTCAGCTCGCTCTGGTGTTCGTGGACGGGGGCCACACCGACGAGCACGCCGCCGCGGACTACGAGGGCTGGGCGCCGCATCTCGCGCCCGGCGGGTTCCTGGTCATCCATGACGTGTTCGCCGATCCGGCCGACGGCGGGCAGGCCCCGTACCGGATCTACCGCCGGGCGCTGGGTTCCGGGGTGTTCACCGAGGTCGCGGCCGCCGGCTCACTGCGCGTTCTGCGGCGGTCGGGGTGGCAGTACGATCAGGGCCGTGAGTGATGGCGGTGCCTCCCCGGTCCGGAGCCGGTCCCGGAAGAGCTGGGTGGCCGTGCCCGCGTTCCTGGCGCCGCTCTGTGTCGTCGGGTGGCTGCTCCTGTCGTCACCGACGGAGTCCCACGGCGGCTCGCCGTCACCGCTCTCGCCCCAGGGCGGTGCGACGCCGGGCGGTTCGGCCGGTGACCGCGGCGCGGACGGTGCCGGCGGCGGGAGTGGTCGCCCGGAGCGCGGTCCGCTGGCCGGCAAGGTGGTGGTCGTCGATCCCGGCCACAATCCGGGGAACCGGCGTCCTACCGAGGAGATCGCCCGTCAGGTGGGGATCGGGACGGGCCGCAAGGAGTGCGACACCACCGGAACGGCGACCGACTCCGGGTACGCGGAGGCGGATTTCACCCTCGACGTCTCCCGGCGCGTCCGCACGTTGCTCGAGGAGCAGGGCGCGAAGGTGGTGCTCACCCACGACGGCGACCGGCCCTACGGACCGTGTGTGGACGAGCGGGCCGAGATCGGGAACCGGGCGCACGCCGACGCCGCCGTCTCCATACACGCCGACGGCTCGGCCGAGGGTGACCGCGGGTTCCACGTGATCCTGCCGGAGGCGGTGCGGGACGGCGCGGCGGACACCTCGGCGATCGTGGACCGCTCGCGGGAGCTCGGCGAGCGCGTCGCCGGCCGGTTCCTGCAGGCGACCGGCAGCAGTCCGTCCAACTACATCGGCGAGGGTACGGGCTTGGATGTACGCTCCGATCTCGGCGGCCTCAACCTGTCCCGGGTACCCAAGGTGTTCATCGAATGCGGCAACATGCGCGACACCGAGGATGCGGCGCTGCTGAGGGACGCCGAGTGGCGGAGCAGGGCGGCGCGGGGGATCTACACGGGCGTTGAGAGCTACCTGACGTCGGAGAGCTGATCGTCCGCGTCAAGAAGGCGTAACGACAGGGGGATATGGGGGAAACAGTGATTTCGGGGACCGGTGCGCCCCCCAGGAGCCGCGGCGGGAGGTCCGTCCGTACGATGGGGGATCGTCCTCCGGCTCGCACCGCTGCGTTTTCGGCGACAGTAACACGACAACTCGACCACATCATTTAAGGATTCTCACGTGAACATCCGCTCCCTCACCCGAGGAGACGGTGTGGTGATAACAGCAGCGGTGCTGCTGTTGATCGCCTCCTTCCTCAATTTCTACGACCTGGGCGACTGCGGCCGTTACTGCAGCTCCCCCAGCGCGTGGAGCACGAAGACGTTCCCGGCGCTGCCGTCGATATTCCTCGCCGGGATCATCGCGGCCGCGCTGATCGTCGGTTCCCGCTTCGTACCGGCGCGGAAGGTACTGGGGATCAGCCTGGAGCAGTGGGGGACGGCCCTCTCCCTGTTCGCCGCCTGGACGGCGCTGTGGACCATCCTCGGTGGCGGGAGCGTCGACGCGGGGGCCGGTCAGATCCTCGGTCTGCTCGCCGCGCTCCTGCTGGCCGGAGGTGTCGTCGCGGCTGCGGCGGTGCCGGCGCTGCAGGCTCCGCTGGTCAACCAGGCCGGCCCGCAGGCCGTTCCCGGCCCTTACGGCGCCGGCCCCGGTCAGGGCTACGGCTACCCCGGCGGACCGCAGGGCGGTCAGCCCTACGGCGCCCAGCAGCCCTATGGCGGCCAGCCGCAGCCGGGGCAGGCCCAGCCCGGCCAGGCCCAGCCGGGTCAGGCTCCGGCTGGTCAGGCCCAGCCCGCCGGAGGCGACTTCGCCCCGTTCTGGTTCGCTGTGCCGGTCGCCCGCCCGCTGTTCCCCGAGGACGGTTCCGGCTCGCCGATCGCGGAACTGACGCCGGGCACCTGGTACCTGGCGGTCGAGCAGCGCGGTGCCGCGCTCGTCGCCCAGACCCAGGACGGCCGTCGTGGTGTCCTCCAGGACACCAGCGGTATCCAGCGCGGCTGACAGCAGCTCTCCGCAACCCCCGTCGGCCCCCGCCTGAGGCGGGGGCCGACGCGTTCGAACACCGCGGCCCCGGCGGTCAGCAGCAGTCCGGTTCGAGGCCCCGCGGCAGCCTGCCGCCGCCGAACACCTCGGTGGTCGCCTCGTCGCCACCGAGGGCGGCCACGGCGAGCAGCAGCGCGGCGGCCGTCCAGGAGGTCTGCTCCTCCGGCCAGACGGCGCCGTCCTCGTAGACGTAACCGGTCCAGTACATGCCGTTCTCGGACCTGAGGTGGCCGATCCAGCGGAGGATGTCCACCGCTCGTTCGGACTGGCCGGCCGCCCAGAGCGCCAGGGCCAGCTCGGCGCTCTCCCCGCCGGTCACCCACGGGTTGGGCACCACGCAGCGCACTCCCAGGCCCGGTACGACGAAGCGCTCCCAGCCCTCCTCGATCCGTTCGGTGGCGGCGGGCCCGGTCAGGGCGCCGCCGAGCACCGGGTAGTACCAGTCCATCGAGTAGCGGCTCTTGTCGAGGAAGCGCTCCGGATGGCGGCGGATGGCGTGGCCGAGCAGGCCCGCGGCCAACTCCCAGTCGGGCTGGGGCTCGCCACGCTGCTCGGCGATGGCCATGGCGCAGCGCAGCGCCTGGTAGATCGAGGAGCATCCGGTGAGCAGGGCCTCGGGGTGGTGGGCGCCGCCGGTTTCCGGGGAGTCGCGTTTCCAGCCGATCTGCCCACCGGGTTGCTGGAGGGTGAGGACGAACTCGATGGCGGCGTGGACGGTCGGCCACATCCGGTCGAGGAAGGTGTCGTCGCCGGTGGAGAGGTAGTGGTGCCAGCTGCCGACGGCCACGTAGGCGCAGAAGTTGCTCTCCCGGGCGCGATCGGTCGGTGCGTCCGCCGCCCCGTCCGCGTAGGCCGCGTACCAGGAGCCGTCGGCCAGTTGGTGTCGGGCGAGCCAGTGGTAGGCGGCCTCGGCGCGGCGGTGTTCGCCGGCGGCGTCCAGCGCCATGGCCGCCTCTGTGTGGTCCCAGGGGTCGAGGTGGTGTCCGCGGAACCACGGTATGGCCCCGTCGTCGCGCTGGACGGCCAGGATGCCGTCGACCGTGCGGGCGGCCTGCTCGGCGGTGAGGACACCGGGGAGCACGAGGCGTTCGGTGTGCCCCGGGGCGGTCATGCCCCTCCTCCGCCGACGGTCGGCAGCGGGTTGGCGGAGGGCGGATGCGGCTTGGTGGCGTAGGCGACGAAGCTCTTGCCGATCAGCGGGTCGAGGGCCCGCTCGGCCACCCTGGTGGCCAGCGGTTTCTTCATGATGTCCCAGACCAGCAGCTTGTGGTAGGCGCGCACCGGCAGGGCCCGGTCGTTGTCGACCCCGAAGGCGCACTTGAGCCACCAGTAGGGCGAGTGCAGCCCGTGGGCGTGGTGGGTGCCGTACGGCCGGAGCCCGGCTGCCCGCAGTTTCGCGAGCAGTTCGTCGGCGCGGTAGATACGGATGTGGCCGCCCTCCACCTCGTGGTAGGCGTCGGAGAGCGCCCAGCAGACGCGCTCCGGGCCGTACCGGGGGACGGTCACCGCGATCCGGCCGCCGGGTCGGAGCACCCGGACCATCTCGGCGAGGACGCCCTTGTCGTCCGGGATGTGCTCCATGACCTCGGAGATGATCACGACGTCGAAGGTGTCGTCGGGGAACGGCAGGGCCAGCGCGTCGCCCTCCATGGCGGTGGCGGTGGCTCCCGGCGGCGCTTCGCCTGCTTCCTTCATGGCGGCGAACCAGCCGGCGACCTCACGGATCTCCGTGCCGTTCCGGTCCAGGGCGACCACTTGCGCCCCGCGCCGGTAGCACTCGAAGGCGTGCCTGCCGGCACCGCAGCCCAGGTCGAGTACACGGTCGCCCGGGGCGAGCGGGAAGCGGGAGAAGTCGACGGTCAGCAAGGCTGTTCTGCCTCTCAACTCAGGGTGGTTCCGGCCGGGAGGGGGTGGTCAGGCGGTCCGTACGGCGCCCGTCTGCCTTTCGATGGCGCGCCGGTACTGCGCCACCGTGCCGCGCGCGGCCTGTTCCCAGGTGAAGCGGCTCAGTACGCGTTCCCGTCCGGCCCGGCCGAGTCGTCGCCGCAGCTCGGGGCCGGTGGCGGGGTCGAGCAGTCGGCCGAGGGCGGCGGCGAGGGCCTCGGCGTCTCCGGGCGGCACCGCCAAGCAGGTCTCGCCGTCGGTCCCGGCCACTTCGGGGATGGCGCCGCCGGTGGTGGCGACCAGCGCGGTGCCGGTGGCCATGGCTTCGGCGGCGGGTAGTGAGAAGCCCTCGTAGAGCGAGGGCACGCAGGCGATCTGGGCGCTGCGGACGAGGCCGGCGAGCTCGGTGTCGCTGATGCCCTTGACGAACCGCACCGCTCCCTCGAGGGAGTGCCGTTCGAGGGCGGCCGCGACCGGCCCGTCCTCGGTCCGCTTCCCCACCACCACGAGGTGCGCCTCCGGGTACTGGGTACGGAGTTTGGCCAGCGCCTCGACGAGGTGGACCAGCCCTTTGAGGGGGACGTCCGCACTGGAGGTGGTGACGATCCGTCCGGGAACCTCCGCCACGGCGGGGTCGGGGGCGAAGCGCCGGGTGTCGGCGCCGATATGGACGACGTGGATGCGGTCTTCCGGGACACCGAGGTGGTCGACGATCTCCTGGCGGGAGGAGCCGGAGACGGTGAGGACGGCGGGCAGCCGTCGGGCGACCCGCTTCTGCATCCTGGTGAAGCCGTACCAGCGGCGCACCGAGGCGCGTCGACTCCGGGTCGTGGCCGCGTCGAGGTCCAGCTGCCGGTCGACGGTGATGGGGTGGTGGATGGTGGTGACCAGCGGCGCGCCGATCCGGGCGCGGTCGAGCAGTCCGTAGCCGAGTGTCTGGTTGTCGTGGATGACGTCGAACTCGCCCCGGCGTGCGGCGAGATGACGGCGGGCACGGAGGCTGAAGGTGAGCGGCTCCGGGAACCCTCCGGTCCACATGGTGGCCACCTCGAGCCCGTCGATCCAGTCGCGGTACTCGCCGCGGGAGGGGGTGCGGAAGGGGTCGGGCTGCCGGTAGAGGTCAAGGCTCGGCAGCGGGGTGAAGATCACCCGACCCGGGTGGGCGTCGCGGTCCAGCACCGGGTACGGCTGGGCGCCGATGACCTCCACGGTGTGGCCGAGTCCGGCGAGTTCGCGGGAGAGGTGCCGTACGTAGACCCCTTGGCCGCCGCAGTAGGGGTTGCCCTTGTAGGTGAGCAGGGCGATGCGCAGCGGTCTTCCGCCGTCTGCGGCCTGGGGTGTCGCGGGAGGACCGGGTGCGGCTGACTGCGTGGCCTCAGCGGTCACTCAAGCCCCCTTCTCACTAAGTTCCGCCGGAGCGTAACCGCTGGCGCTAATCTAGAACAAGTTGCAGACTTGATCGTCTGGGAGACTTCGAATCTACCGGCAGGTAGTCCCGGCGAAAGCCCCTGCACCAGGTGATTCCCGCCACGGCCGGGGTTTCCCGGAGCCCGTCGCCGGACCGGCGGCGGGGTGCGAGTCACGACCAGGTAAGCCCGGACACGGAGAACGGGAAGCGATGTCCACCGAAGCCCAGCCGAGTTCGACCTCCTCACCCTTGACCAGGCGCCAGGAGGAACGTCGGCGAAGGATCCTCCAGAGCAGCGTCCGGCTGGCGGGCCGCGGCGGTTTCGAAGCAGTGCAGATGCGCGAGGTGGCCGAGGACTCGGCGGTGGCGCTCGGCACCCTCTACCGCTACTTCCCCTCCAAGATCCATCTGCTGGTCGCCACCCTCGAGGACCAGCTCCGGCGGATGCGTGAGGGGCTGCGCCGGCACCCTCCGGCCGGTGCGACCCCGGCGGCACGGGCCGGGGAGAGCCTGCGGCGGGCGTTCGAGGCCCTGCAGCGCGAGCCCGGGCTCGCCGAGGCGATGCTCCGGGCACTCACCTTCGCCGACCGCTCGGCGAGTTCGGAGGTGGCCCGGGTCTCCCGCCTGACCACGGCGATCCTGCTCGACGCCGTCGCACCGGACGGCTCCCCGACGCCCGGTCAGCTCTCCGTCGTCCGGGTCATCGAGCACACCTGGTACTCGACGCTCATCGCCTGGCTGGCGGGGCGGGCCTCGGTGGAGCAGGTGGAGGCCGACATCGAGACGGTCTGCCGCCTGCTGGGCGCGGACGGGGCGCGCTCTTCCGCGCCCGCCGGAGCGGATGGCTGATCCAGGGAATCAGGGGGACACCTCGTCGTGGACGCAGGGGTAGCGTCCGTCCGGCCCCCACATCTCGCCCATCGGGCGGTTCAGGGCGAACTGGCCGCAGGCGAGCACCGGCTCGGAGCCGTCCTCGGTGTGGTGCAGCAGGACCAGTGGCTTGTCCCGGGACACCTGGCTTCCCCCGTCGAAGTCGAGGTAGCCGCTGGCGCCCTGCACCTGGATCTTGCCGGTGAGCGCCTGCTGCACCGCTGACAGGTCCTCCTTGCCGAGCTTCTGCCGGTGGCGTCGGTTGACGTCGTTGGCCGCGGTGGCCAGCACCTGCATCGCGTCATAGGCCAGGGCGGCGCGCCCGTCGCTCCGCCAGAGATCGTCCTCGCCGTACTGGCTGGCGTAGGTGTGGTTGAAGTTCTGGGCGACGAAATTGTCGGTCTCGGCGACGGCCGGTAGCACATGGGCCGCGTGGTAGAGACGGAGCCACGGGTTGTCGTACTCGCCGGTGAGTGCGGCGGTGGTGAGTTCGTTGCCGCTCAGCACGTTCAGCCGCAGGTTGGCGCACGGCGTGTCCTTACTGAAGTGCCCCAGGAAGGAACTGAACTCGGCCGCTCTCGCCGCCCAGTAGACGACCGTCCGCGGCTCCCGCTGCACCAGCTCGCACACCTGGTGCGCCTTGTCGTGGATGTCGCTCCCACCGCCGGTCAGGCTGATGGTGGCGGTCGGCTCGTTTCCCGGGCCCGGCCTGCTGGCGGTGAACTTGCCGGCGAAAAGTCCCGCGATCTCCTCGCTGTAGAGGTCTCCCCGCTGTTCCACCACCACGGCGGCCTCGGCCGGGGCGCACTTGCCGTCCTCGTACTCGACGATATTGGCCCGGTTGGCGAAATCCGCTTCGATATCCGTCTCGCGGCTGTTGTTCGGGGATACCCGGCGGAAGAAGGCGCCATCGGACAGAGCGTTGGCGGTCGCGGTCGTCCCCACCACCGATATCTCGTGATCCTGGAGCACCTCCAGCGCCTGTTTGGTCTCCTTCCGGCTCTGCGCGAAACCCACCACCCCGACGAAGTCCTCGCGCTTGCCGGCGAAATCGACGATCTCGTGGGCGGCTTCGACTGCGTCCGCGAAGAGCGTTCCCGCGGAGAAGCGCTCCACCCGCAGCCACACCTTCTCCGGGTCCCGCGAGGCGTCCGCGTTCAGCTCCTGCTGGGCGATCGCGATCCCCCGAATCTCGGGGACCGCCGGGTCGAACAGCTGGTAGGGGTTCTTGTCCTCGGCGGCCACCTGGGCTCCGAGATAGGCGACGGTGAGGACCGTGGCACCTTCGGGAGCCTCTTTCGCCACCCGTCGGTTCTGGTCGGCGATCCGCCGCTCCACCTCCTCGTACAAGTGCTCCGGCAGGTCGGCGCCGGGCAGCACCTGCCCCGATGTCCATTCTGTACCGCCCAGACAGCGGGTGTCCTGCGGCGCCAACGCCTTGGGCACCAACCATCCCGCCAGGAGCGCGCCGACGACCAGCAGCGCCGTGCCCTCCAGCACCACCTCGGCGAGCGGGGAGACCAGCGGCGGCTCCAGGCCGAAACCGGAGGTCACCGGCGAGGCGGCGGGGACTCCGCCTTCCGGCAGCTTGAAGAAGAGCGGTTCCAGACCGCCGGACACCGGGCCGCACTTCCGCTCCAGCTCCCCCACCCCGCCCAGTTCGGGGGACGCTCCGGAGGCGGAGCCGGGGCGCGGCAGCGACGGCGCGGTGGTGAGCAGCACCGTGGCGGCGCACTCCGTCTCCCGCACGGCCTCCCGGTAGATGTCCAGGAACCGCCGTCCCTCGGCGACACCCAAGGAACTGTCCGGCTCCTCCGAGGGTTCCAGCAGGAGCAGGTGGCGGAAGGCTCTCCGCCGCCGCCAGGGGGAGAGTTTCGAGGGCCTGACCGCCCTGCGCAGATCGGTGAGGAGGGCCAGCAGGAGCAACCGCTCGCACTCCTCCAGGACCGCGGTCTCACCGCCTCCCCGCAGCCGGCTGAGGCTGTTCTCGATGTGCTCGAAGAAGAACCCCGCTCTGCGACGACCGCGCCCGAGACCTCGGTGCTTCGCGTACCAGCCGTGCTCCTTCGACCGCAGCAACCGCCTGTTGCAGCCGCGCGACCACAGCCAGAAGGGCAGCGTTCGCAGCATCGGCTGCAGGGTGACGCTCAGCACGTAACCGAACCATCCGGCCGGGAAATCAGCGGAAGCCTCCGGCCCGCTCAGGGCCCAGAGGAACCGCAGCGGGAGGCTCTCGTCGCGGCGCTTCCGCCAGCAGTACTCCCGCAGGGACTCCTCGGGCTCCACCCGCCGGCCGGCTTCACCGGCCGTCAACCGGGGCAGCAGGTACTCGACCACGTCCCGCAGAAGCGAGAAATCGGGCAGTCGCAGGCGCCCTCGCCGCACCGGGAAGTTCACGCGCAGTTGGCGGGCGATCTCCGGGGTGAGCAGCGGTACGGGCCCCCGGGCCGTCTCGTCCTCCGCCCAGCCCCGCTCTCGCAGCAGCGCGGCACAGGGGATCCGAGCGGTGTCGCCGTACTTCACCGCCTGCCGCAGGTCGGACAGGAGGTTGTGCACGTGGCGGCGCTGGTCCTCCCGTTCGGCGACCAACACCACCGGGGGCACGCCTTTCCAGGACCTGCTGTCATCGCGGTCCTCCGCCAGGGACGGCAGGGCGCGGAACAGGCTCTCCAGGGCGGCGATCGAAGCGTGGTCCGGCTGTTGGCCGTCCTCAGTCATCCCTGCCCCCGTTCGGTTCCCGGATCGGCGTCGGTTCGCGGATCAGCACGCCGGCTGCGGCGTCGGTGCCGGACACCTCCGAACGTCGGGTGATGCCCTGTCAGGCAGTTGATTGTTCTTACGTTCCTCCGGCTTGCCAAGGGGTTTGGCGCCGATTCCGTCACGGAGCGCCATCCGACGCTCCCGACCCGTGATCGAAGCCGCCCTCTGCTCTCCCGAGCCGACTCGGGGCGGACCGGGGGCCCGGCTGCCCGTTATGGTGTCTGCGACAACTTCATCCGCGCCCGAACAGGGGAAGACCGGTGTGATTCCGGCGCTGACCCGCAACCGTGAGTGCCACCGCGCAACGACCGCGGCGGTACGAGCCGGAGCACCTGCCGGGCGCGACCAGGCTCCCGCCCGCCGGCAGCGCCGCCGTCTCACCACGGCCGCGTCCGGCGGTCGGCACCGTCGCGGTATGCGGAGCTGAGCCGGATGCCATGCGCGTGAGGTTACGCGGGTGGGCAGCCGTGTGCCGCTGCCCGACACCTGGCCAACCCGCTCGCATGAGAGGCCTCCGTCCAACCATGAACATACGTCGCACCGCCGCGGTCCTGTCGGCATCCGCCATGCTCTGCGCGGTGGCCGCTCCGGCAGCCCAGGCGGCCGCCACCGCCGAGTCCGAGGGGCAGGCCGCATCGGCGGCGAAGCCGCCGCCCGCCCTCTACGGCACCGCCGATCCCACCTACGACGGGGTGTGGCGGCAGTCCATCGCCATGCTGGCGCAGGACACGGTAGGTGTCACACCGGCCCCCGAGGCGGTGGAGTGGCTGGCCGGGCAGCAGTGCGACTCGGGCGCCTTCGCCCCGTACCGCGCCGACGTCTCGGCCGCGTGCGACGACGAGACACCGGTGGACACCAACGCCACCTCGGCGGCGGTGCAGGCGCTGGCCACCCTCGGCGGGCACGGCGGAGAGGTGCGCAAGGCCGTCGACTGGCTGAAGTCGGTGCAGAACGAGGACGGCGGCTGGGGGTACACCGCGGACAGCCCCACTGACGCCAACTCCACCTCGGTGGTGATCGGCGCGCTCGCCACCGCCGGCGAGAAGCCCGAGAAGGTCACCTCCAAGGCGGACAAGTCGCCCTACGACGGGCTGTCGACGCTCCGGCTCGGCTGCGACGCCAAGAAGGCCGAGCGGGGCGCGTTCGCCTTCCAGCCGGACGACGACGGCGGACTCGCGCCGAACGCGGACGCGACCGCGGCCGCCGCACTCGCCGGGCTCGGCAAGGGCTTCGTGGTGGCCCCGCCTAAGAGGGCGGCCGACGGCGGCCCCGCGCCCCTGGAGTGCGGTGGCTCCGAGTCGTCGGCTGAGCCGGCCGAAGCAGCTTCCGCCGCCTCCGCCTACCTCGTGCGGACCCTGGAGGAGAACGACCACCACCTGACCGCGCTGGCCCCCGGCGCGGACGACCCCGTTCCGGACCCGGCGAACACCGCTGACGCTGTGCTCGCCCTGGCCGCCGGCGGCCATCTGAAGGCCACCGAGGCTCCGTTGGAGTGGCTGAGGGAGAACTCCGCCGAGTGGTCGAAGGAGAACCCGGCGGCGCTCGGCACCCTGGTGCTCACCGTCCACGCCACCGGCGGCGACCCCCACGACTTCGGGGGAGCCGACCTCCTCGGGCAGTTGAACGCGACCGGCCCGAAGCCGGCCGCCCAGGAGCCGGTGGAGGAGGCCGGGGCGGAGCAGGCGAAGAAGTCGGAAGGGAGCGACCGGGTCTGGTGGATCGTCGGGGCGTTCCTGATCGTGGGCGTCGGGATCGGCGTCTGGCTCAGCACCCGTAAGAAGAGCGCGTGAACCCGCGCCGCGCCACCGGCCGGACTCCGCGCGACCTCCGACCGGCCCGGGGGGCCGCGGCGGCCCTCGCCGGGATCGCGCTCGTCGTCTCGAGCGCGGTCCCGGCGCACGCCGAGGGCTACCGGTACTGGTCCTTCTGGGAGTGGGCGGACGGCGGTTGGTCGTACGCTACGGAAGGCCCGGCGACCACCCGGCCGGCCGACGGCGCGGTGCAGGGCTACCGCTTCTCCGTCAGCGAGGACTCCCAGGCGGGCGCCAAGCCGCGTGGCGCGGCGGATTTCGACGCCGTGTGCGCCGACACCCCCGCCGAGGAGGGCAGCAAACGGGTGGCCGTGGTGCTGGACTTCGGCACCGCCGCCGACGCCCCGGCGGGCGAACGGCCACCGCAACCCCGCACCGCCTGTGCCCGGGTGTCGGAGGACGCGAGCGGCGGCGAGGCACTCGCCGCCGTCGCCAAACCGCTGCGCTACAACTCGGCGGCGCTGCTCTGCGGCATCGCCGGCTACCCGGCGAAGGGCTGCGGGGAACCGGTCTCCGGGGACTCCGGCCGAACGTCGGAGGATACCGGGGCAGCAGACGGGCACCTCGCCGACGACGGTGGCTCTGGGCCGTCCTTCGGGCTCTACACGGGCCTCATAGCGGTCCTCGCCCTGGGGGCGGCGGGGCTCTGGCAGGCCCGCCGCCGATGAGCGCCGCCCCGCCCCGCTCCCCCGGGGCGTCCGGGGCCGCCCGCGGCGACACGCTGCACGCAGGGGCCTGGTGGCTGTGGGCCCTCGGCCTGGCCGCCGCCGCCTCCCGGACCACCAACCCGCTGCTGCTCGGCCTGCTGGTGGCGACGGCCGGCTACGTCGTCGCCGTCCGCCGGACGGATGCGCCCTGGGCCCGCAGCTACCTCGTCTTCCTGAAGCTCGGCCTCTTCGTGGTCGCCGTCCGGGTGCTCTTCGCGATCCTCCTGGGCTCACCGATCCCCGGCAGCCAGACCCTGTTCACCCTGCCGGAGGTGCCGCTGCCGGAGTGGGCCCGCGGGGTGCGCGTCGGCGGCCGGGTCACCGCCGAGGGGATCGTCTTCGCCTGCTATGACGGCTGCAAACTCGCCGCGCTGCTCGCCTGTGTCGGTGCGGCGAACTCACTGGCCAGTCCGGCGCGGCTGCTCAAGTCGCTGCCGGGGGCGCTGTACGAGGTGGGCGTCGCGGTGGTCGTGGCCACCACCTTCGCACCCAATCTGGTCGCGGACGTCCAGCGGCTGCGCGCCGCCCGCCGACTGCGCGGCCGCCCGGACAGGGGGCTCCGGGCCCTGTCCGGAATCGGGGTGCCGGTGCTGGAAGGGGCTCTGGAACGCTCGGTCGCCCTGGCGGCCTCGATGGACGCGCGGGGCTACGGGCGTACCGCCCGGGTGCCCGCCCCGGTACGCCACGCCACGACCGCGCTGAGCCTCGGCGGACTGCTGGGCGTCTGCGCCGGCAGTTACGCGCTGTTGTCCGCCCAGGGCACGGCCCTGGCGCTGCCGCTGCTGCTGGCCGGCCTGGGGGCGGCGCTCGGCGGACTCCGGCTCGGCGGCCGACGCTCGGTGCGCAGCCGGTACCGGCCGGACCGCTGGGGGCCGCGGGCCTGGCTGGTGTCCGGCTGCGGGGCGGTGGTGGCCCCGCTGGTGCTGCTGTGCACCCCGGAGGCCGCGCTGCACCCCTCGGTGGTGCCGCTCGTCGCACCGTCCCTACCGCTCACCACGGCCCTGGTGGTGCTGCTGGCGCTACTGCCCGCCTTCCTCACCTCCGCGCCGCCCCGCGGCCCGGACGCCTCCTCCCCGCCGCCCACCGACGAGCAGCCGGCGTTCCGGCCCCACCACCTCCGCCCCTCGCACACCACCGCGCCCCAGCACTTCAACCGCAGCGCGCCACTCCGCTTCCACCCCAGCAGCCTTTCCGAGGACGTCCAGTGATCCGGTTCGAGCAGGTCTCGGTCAGCTACGACGGTGCAACCGACCCCGCGATCGACGGCGTCGACCTCACCGTCCCCGAGGGGGAGCTCTGCCTCCTGGTGGGTCCTTCCGGGGCCGGAAAGTCGACCCTGCTCGGCGCCGTCAGCGGTCTGGTGCCGCACTTCACCGGAGGGACGCTGCGCGGCCGGGTCACCGTCGCCGGCCGTGACACCCGTACCCACAAGCCGCGCGAACTCGCCGACGTGGTGGGGACCGTCGGTCAGGACCCGCAGGCCCACTTCGTCACCGACACCGTCGAGGACGAACTCGCCTACGGCATGGAGTCGCTGGGGCTGGCCCCCGCAGTGATGCGGCGCCGGGTCGAGGAGACGCTGGACCTGCTCGGCCTGGCCGACCTCCGGGACCGGCCGATCGGGACGCTCTCCGGCGGGCAGCAGCAGCGGGTGGCGATCGGTTCGGTCCTCACCACCCACCCGCGGGTGCTGGTGCTCGACGAGCCCACCTCGGCGCTCGATCCAGGGGCCGCCGAAGAGGTACTCGCGGTGCTCCAGCGGCTGGTGCACGACCTCGGCACGACCGTGCTCCTGGCCGAGCACCGGCTGGAGCGGGTGGTGCAGTACGCCGACCGGGTGCTGCTGCTGCCCGCCGCCGGCGTACCGCCGGTGATCGGATCCCCGGCCGAGATGATGGCGCTCTCCCCCGTCCATCCGCCGGTCGTCGCCCTGGGCAGGCTCGCCGGTTGGCGTCCGCTGCCGCTGTCGGTCCGTGACGCCCGCCGGCAGGCCGGCCCGCTCCGGGAGCGGCTGGCCGGGCACGCCCCGCGGCCGTCCCCCGCGCCCGACGGCGGCGCCGATCGGGCCCGGCCGGCTGTCGAGGCCGAGGGTCTCTCGCTGCGCCGTGGCCGCACCGAGGCCCTGCGCCGGGTCGACCTGGTGGTGCGCCGGCATGAGACGGTCGCCCTGATGGGCCGGAACGGGGCCGGTAAGTCGAGCCTGCTGGGCGCCCTGATCGGGATGCACCGGCCCGACGGCGGCTCGGTCGACGTCGGCGGGGTGGCCCCGCACCGTACTTCCCCCGGGCGGCTGATCCACCGGGTCGGGCTGGTGCCGCAGGACCCGCGCGACCTGCTGTACGCGGACACGGTCGCGGCGGAGAGCGCCGCCGCGGACGGGGACGCGGGCGCCGCCCCGGGCACCTGCCGGGCGCTGCTCGACGAACTGCTGCCGGACGTCGCGGGCGGAAGCCACCCCCGCGACCTCTCCGAAGGGCAGCGACTCGCCCTCGCCCTGGCGGTGGTGCTCACCTCACGGCCCCCGCTGCTGCTGCTGGACGAACCGACCCGCGGTCTGGACTACGCGGCCAAGGAGCGGCTGGTGGGCATCGTGCGCCGGCTGGCCTCCGAGGGGCACGCCATCGTGCTGGCGACGCACGACGTGGAACTCGCCGCCGAAGTGGCCGACCGGGTGGTGATCCTGGCCGGTGGCGAGGTGGTCGCCGACGGCCGCACCGCGGAGGTCGTCACCTCCTCTCCCGCCTTCGCGCCCCAGGTGGCCAAGGTGGTGGCGGACGGGCAGTGGCTGACGGTCTCGCAGGTCAGCCGGGCGCTGGCGGCCGAGCGCTCCGGCACCCCCGCCGACCACCGTGCGGACCGCACCGCCGCACCGGACGCCGGGAGCAGCCGTGTCCGCTGAGAGTTCCACGGGTGCCGGGTCCGGCCCTCGGGCCATCCGGCTGGGACCACGCTCGGCGGCGGCGCTGGCCCTCGTCACGGCGATCGGCGTCGTCTCCTTCGGCTGGCCGCTACTGGCCGACTCCTCCTCCGCCCTCGCCCACTCCCGGGACGCCCCCTGGCTGTTCGCGGCGCTGCTGCCGCTGCTGATCGGCGTGGTGCTGGCGACGGTCGCGGACAGCGGACTGGACGCCAAGGCGATCGCGATGCTGGGGGTACTGGCCGCGGTGGGGGCGGCGCTGCGACCGCTCGGTGCCGGTATCGCGGGCCTGGAGCCGATGTTCTTCCTGATGGTGCTGGCCGGGCGGGTGCTGGGGCCGGGGTTCGGTTTCGTCCTGGGTTCGGTGACGATGTTCGCGTCGGCGCTGCTCACCGGCGGCGTCGGACCGTGGCTGCCGTTCCAGATGCTGTCGATGGGCTGGGTGGCGCTGGGCGCCGGGCTGCTGCCCGGGACGCAGCGGCTGCGGGGGCGCGCCGAACTCCTGCTGCTCGCCGGCTACGGCGCGGTGGCGGCGGTGGGCTACGGCATCGTGATGAACCTCCAGGGCTGGCCCTACCTGGGCGGTGCGGCCACCGGAGTCTCCTTCGTGCCGGGGGATCCGCTCCACGAGAACCTGGTCCGCTTCCTCGCCTACTGCCTGGCGACGTCCCTGGGATGGGACCTTCCACGGGCCGCGCTGACGGTCGTCCTGACGCTGCTGCTCGGCGGAACGGTGCTCAAGGCGCTGCGCCGGGCGACCCGTCGGGCGGCCTTCGAGGCGCCGGTGGCGTTCCGCGCGTCTTCGGAGCCCTGAGCCACCGCGCGGACGCCGCCGCCCGGCGCCCGGACTGGTCCCGGCGCGTCTTCAAACGCCGGGCGCGGCGCGGCCGCCCGCAGCGGTGCGCGGCGAGCCGGCGGCGGTGCCGCGGCTCGCCGTGGGCCGGGGAGCCGCCCTTCCGTCTTCCTGCGCCCGCCGGAGATGTGCGGGAGCCCTCAGGCCGGGGCCCCGCCAGGTGCGGGGCGGGCCACCGGGCCGGCCCCGGAGCCCTCCTGCGGCCCGTCCAGGGCTGGACCGGGCGGCTCGGGGGGCGGGTCGTCCGCCCCCGTTTCGGGCGCGCCTGCCGCACTCTCCTCCCCGACCGAGCGGCCGGCCAGCACATAGCGGAGTCCGAAGCCGGCGGCCACCACGGCCGCTCCGCCGACCGCGTCCAGGATGTAGTGGTTGGCCGTGCCCACGATGACCGCGGTGGTCAGCAGGGGGTAAGCCATGCCGAGCAGCTTCGCCCACAGTCTGGGTGCCAGACGCCAGACCACCAGACCGCACCAGAGCGACCAGCCGATGTGGAGTGAGGGCATGGCCGCGTACTGGTTGGAGATCCCCGTCAGCGCGCCGAAGTCGGGATCGGACAGGTCCTGCGGGCCGTTGGCGGTGTCGATGTAACCCAGGCCGGGCATGAGCCGCGGCGGCGCCAGCGGATACGCCCAGAAGCCGATCAGGGCGAGCAGGGTGGTGATGGCCAGCGCGGTCCTCGCCCACCGGTAGGTCGCCGGTCGCTGCAGGTACATCCAGGCGAGCAGGGTGAGCGGCACCAGGAAGTGGAAGGTGCTGTAGTAGAAGTTCATGCTCGCCTGGAGCCAGGACACCTCGGCCACCATGTGGTTGAACCAGTGCTCCACGTCGAGGAACATGGCCGACTCGATGTCGAGGATCTGCCGGCCGTGCGCCTCGGCCACGCCGCGTTCGTCGGGCGCGGAACCGCGGATGAGCGAGTAGCCGAAGTAGCCGATGCGGATCAGCAGCAGTTCCAGCAGGAGGTTCGGCCGGGCCGTCGACTGCTTCCAGAAACCGAGCAGCGGCACCCAGCCGAAGCGGGCCTTCGGCGGTGCCGTGTAGGCCGTCGGCACCGGGCTGCGCCACTGCGCGGAGGCCCGGGAGACGAAGGGGACCAGAGTGGCAGCGGCCAGCGCCGCCAGCATCGGCGCGTGGTCGCCCAACTCCCCGAAGCGCCAGATCTTCGGCATCAGTGCGTCCGGGCGCACGGTCATCGCCGCTATGACCACGGCCGGCCAGACCAGCCGGTCCGCGGCGCGTCGCCCGACCCGGCCGACGGCGGCCAGCAGGATCCACAGTTGCTGGTGCTGCCAGGCCGCCGGCGAGACCAGCACCCCCACGCACCCGGTGAGCGCGACGGCCAGCAGCCACTGGCCGTCCGCCGCGAAGCGGACGCCGCGCCGCAGTCCCAGCACCACGATCACCGCCGCGAGCAGTCCGAAGAGGACCAGTTCGGCCGGGCCGCGCAGGCCGATCCGGAGCAGCAGTCCGTGGAGCGACTGGTTGGCGAGGCTGTCGGCGGGCGCCCCCAGACCGATGCCGCCCGGATGGTGCAGCCAGTAGGCAGCGGAGTCCGCCGGCAGCACCGCAGCAGCCAGCAGGGAGCAGGCGGCGAAGGTGCCGGCGGCGGTGAAGGCGGCCGGCCGGCGGCCGGAACACCACAGCAGCACCGCGAAGAGCAGCGCCACCGGTTGGAGCGCGGCGGCGATTCCGACGAGTACCCCGGTCCGGTAGACCGAGGTGCCCGGGAGGAAGGCGAACACCACCAGCAGCACCGGGAGGATGCTGGTCTGCCCGAGGGAGAAGGCGTTGCGCACCGGGGTGGACAGCACCAGCAGGCAGATGGCCACCGGCACCGCGAACCGCGCCGTGCGGGCGGAGAGCGGCTCCGGCAGCGCGCGGGCCACCGCGACGCCGAGTACGACGACGAGCAGCAGGGTGCCCAGCGTCCAGGTCACGCCCAGGTTCTGCTCGGCGGCCCGGGTCAGCGGTTTGAGCACCATCCCGCTGAACGGGGTACCGGTGAAGGTCCCGCCGTCGTAGAGGGAGCCGCGCGCCCCCCACAGCACGCCGTTGTCGCCGATCCAGCTCTCCAGATCGGTGAACCTGCGCTCCGGGGGCAGGCGGAGCACCGCTGCCGCCTGACGGGCCGCCAGCAGCGCCACCAGCAGCCACGCGGCTCCGACAGCCAGGACCCCCCGCGACACCGGCAGTCTCACCAGCCCGCGCCTCTGCGCATTCGACACGCCCACCGCTCCCCGTTCCCGCGCTACGCTTCGCCCATTCTTTTCCGGTCGGTCCCCGCCGACCTGTTCCCGGTGGGGGACGCGGACCGCTCCGCAGCCACCTGACGGACGCCTTGTCGGCTTCGAAGATTAACCCCGCCGCTTCTTCCCGGTGGACGCAGGATCTTGGGAGGAAACGCCGGCGGGTAGTTTATGCCGTCCCGCTGGGGCCGTTGGGCGCGCGAGGCGCTCCGGTGTCCTTCCGGCAAGCGCGGCCGACCGGCGGGCCCAGGCCGACCTCGCTCGCCTCCGCGGAGGCGTGGGCACCGGTGGCCCGCCGTCCGAGGCGCTCTCCCGCCGGCCTGTCAGGTGTACGGTCGCCGGTGGTGCTCGGCCACGTGCGGCCGCTCGTCGTCGCAGCCGCACAGTTCGGCGTTGATCTCGCGCACCAGTTCGCTCAGCTCGTGCGGCCGCCGCGGGTTCCACCAGTCCCCGAGCAGCCGGGCCAGCGACCTCTCCCGAGCGGCCGCCAGCCGCTCCGCCACCTCTCGCCCCCGCTCGGTCAGGACGAGCCCGACGCCTTCCCGGGCGGCCAGCCGCTCGACCTCGACCTGCTGCGCCGCCGCCATGACGACCGCGAACGATCTCGGACCGAAATCGGACAGCAGCGCGGGCTCGACCGAGCCCTCCCGGCTGATCCGCAGCAGCAGCCAACTCGCCGCGGGTTGCAGCTGGTAGCCGGCCTCCTCGGTGATCCGCCGATAGATCTCCCGGCGGCCCTCCCGGCTGCCGAGCACCGACAGGGCTCGGGCCGCCTCCTCCGCGGAGGAGCGCTCCACCGGGTTGCTGGCGTAGGTCTCGCTGAGGTCGGGGCTGGTGACCGAACCCCGCAGCGGCTGCTCCCGCAGCAGCAGGGCCAGCACGAACGCGGCGGCGGCCACCGGTGCGGCGTAGAGGAAGACGTCGGTGATCGAGGTGGAGTAGGCGTGGAGCACGATGGATCGCAGCGCCGGGGAGAGGCTGCCGATGCTCCGCGGGTCGGACAGCAGTTTGTCGACGTCCACCCCGGGGGGCAGCTTCCGCCCGGCCAATCCGCTGGCGAGCCGGTCGGCGAGGAGCCCGCTGAAGATCGAGCCGAAGACCGCCACGCCGAAGGAGGCTCCGATGGATCGGGAGAAGGTGGCGCCCGAGGTGGCCACGCCCAGGTCCCGGTAGTCCACCGAGTTCTGCACCGCCAGCACCAGCACCTGCATCACCAGGCCCAGCCCGAACCCGAAGACCGCGAAGTAGAGGCTGAGCTGCCAGGTGTCGGTGTGCTGCTTCAGCTGGTGCAGCAGCAGGAGTCCGACGGTGGTGACGGCCGTGCCCAGTACCGGGAACACCTTCCACCGGCCGGTCCGGGTGATGAGCCGCCCGGAGACGGTCGAGGAGACCATCAGCCCGGCGACCATCGGCAGCATGTGCACCCCGGACATCGTGGGGCTGACCCCGCGGACCACCTGGAGGAACGTCGGCAGGTAGATCATGGCGCCGAACATCGCGAAGCCGACCACGAAGCCGATGACCGCGCAGAGCACGAAGGTGCGGTTGCCGAAGAGCTTCGGTGGCAGGACGGGTTCGGCCGCCCGCCGCTCGACCCGCACGAAGAGGACGGTGAGCACCGCCGCCGCCACCGCCAGCCCGACCGTCGGCCAGGAGGCCCAGTCGAAGGTGGTTCCGGCCAGCGAGGCGATCAGGACCAGGCAGACGGCGGCGCCGGCGATGAGCGCGGTACCCAGGTAGTCGATGGTGTGCCGGGTGCCGCTCGCCGGGATGCGCAGCACCACGGCGATGACGAAGAGCGCGACGCAGCCGACCGGGAGGTTGATGTAGAAGACCCAGCGCCAGCTGAGATGTTCGGTGAACAGTCCTCCCAGCAGCGGGCCGAGGACGCTGCTGGTGCCGAAGACCGCTCCGAAGAGTCCCTGGTAGCGCCCGCGCTCCCGGGGCGGGACGATGTCGCCGACGATGGCCATGGACAGCACCATCAGCCCGCCGCCGCCGAGCCCCTGGAGCGCGCGGAAGCCGATGAGCTGCGGCATGTTCTGGGCGACGCCGCAGAGCGCCGAGCCGATGAGGAAGATGCCGATGGCGGCCTGGAAGAGTCTCTTCCGCCCGTACTGGTCGCCGAGCTTGCCCCAGAGTGGGGTGGCGGCGGTGGCGGCGAGGATGTAGGCGGTCACCACCCAGGAGAGGTGGTCGAGCCCGCCGAGGTCGCTGACGATGGTGGGCAGTGCCGTGGAGACGATGGTCTGGTCGAGGGCGGCGAGCAGCATTCCGAGCAGGAGCGCACCCATCGCGGCGAGCACCGAGCGCTGGGCGGGCTGGCCCTGGGCGTCCCACGCCACCGGTCCGGCCGGCGTGGCCGCGCGCTGTGCCATCTGACGCCTCCCAAGCTTGCCCGACACTCGGCGATACACGCCTATCGTCACCTTCTGCACGCTTTGCGGCCCGGTGAGCCGCCGGTTGGCCGAGCGGTCCGGCTGGGCAAACCGGAAACCGGTCTGCATAATCGCTCCCGGCAAAGGGAGGTACTCACCGTGACGGCTCATCGCTGCCCGGAGTGCGGTAAGGCTCCGGATGGGGGCGGCGGCCCCTACTGCGCCTGTGCGGCGACCGCCGTGTCGGCCTCGGAGGACTTCCACCCGCTCCACATCCGCCCGTATGTGACCCTCCATGAGACGGAGACCGGGCACCAGGTGCGAGCACCGGTCGAACGCGACCGGGCGGACTTCCCGGCCGACCAGGTGCATCCGGAGCAGTCGTTGCTCCGGCCGGCGGCCTTCCCACGCCCGGCGGGCCCGTCCGGCCAGGCGACCTACGGGCGCGGGGAAGAGGGCCGCCGGCATCCGGACGAGGCCCCCACCGCCGGACCGGCCCTGGGGCGGACGAGCCCCCTTCCGCTGCTTACGGGCGCTCCGGGCCCCGGAGCCGCGGAGCCGCCCGCCGCGACCGTGCCGGAGCTCGTCGATGATGAGGGCGCACCGGCGGGTGACGCACCGCCCACCAGCCACCGGAGGCCCCGCCGCCACATAGCCGCCATAGCCGGCGCCGGGGTCGCGGTGGTCGCGGTCTGCGGCGGACTACTCGGCTCGGGGGTGCTCGGCGGGGCGGTGCACGACATCGTGGCGGACCCGGACGAAACCGGCGGGGGCGTGACGATGGTGCTGCCGACCGGCGACGGTGACGGCCCCTCCGGACCGACCGAGGAGCGCTCCTCCTCCCCGTCGGCCGAGACCTCAGCCAGCGCCGGGGAGAGCGCCGTGTCCGAGGAGGTGCGGTCCTCGGCCCCGAAGAGCACCGCCGCCTCCGGCAGCGTCTCCGGCCCGCCGGCCGACCCGGGCTCCGGCGGCCAGGAGGGCACCGAGGAGCCGGACGACCCCGAGCCGCCCCAGGACGAAACGCCACCGGTGCTGCGGTACGGGATGGAGGGCCCGGAGGTCGTCGAGTTGCAGCAGCGGCTGCGGCAGACGGTCTGGTACAGCGGGGAGGCCGACGGGGTCTACGACGCGGAGGTCCGCCAGGCCGTCGAGGTCTACCAGTTCGTGAACCGGATCAAGGGCGACCCGCAGGGCGTCTACGGGCCGAACACCCGTCGCGCGCTGGAAGCGGAGACCAGCCCGCCCTGAGGCGATCCGACATTCTCCGGCCGAGGTTCTCCGGGACCGGCTGACTGCTGCGCAGCGGCCCCGGTGGCCGGCGTTCCCACGGCCTCCCGTTGAGGCCCGCCTTCCTTTCGCACACCGTTTCCAGCCGGTCCGCGCCGACCGGCCAGGCCCCCCTGTCGGCGGACACCCAGCGCTTTGTATGATGCAGGAACAAAGTGGCCCCGCCCGTTCCCCCTGACCAGCGGGCGGGGCCGCTCTGGCACTCCGGGCCCCTGGGGCGGAGGGGTTCAGCCAGTCACCGCCTCGTAGATGCTGAAGCCGGCGAGCGCCACCATCACAGCCGCCGCGATCCTGGTGATGAGGCGCAGCGGCAGGTACTTCAGCAGCGTCCGCCCACCGAGGATGCCGATACCGGCCACCGCCCACAGCGCCAGCAGCGCCCCCACCGCCACCGACAGCGGGTCGCCGTAGCGGGCGGCGAGGTTCGCCGTCATGATCTGGGTGAGGTCGCCGAACTCCGCGATCAGGATCAGGGTGAAACCGCTACCCGCCACTTTCCAGAAGCTCTGGCCGGCCGGCCCCTGGACCTTCTCTTCCTCCCCCTCCTCCTTCTTGAACAGCAGCACGCCCGCCCCCAGTAGGAACAGCGCGCCCACCACCGCGCTGACCAGCTGCCGCGGCAAAAGGGTGAACACACTGCCGGCGGCCACCGCCAGCGCGACATGGACGGTGAAGGCCGCGGCCACTCCGGCGAAGACGTAGGACGCCCGGTAACGGGTCCCGAGGATCAACGCGGCCAGGGCGGTCTTGTCGGGCAGTTCGGCGGCGAAGACCACGCCGAAGACGAGTGCGGCGAGGCTAATGCTGAACACGGGCGGTACCTACCTCAATCGGTCGGGGCTACCGCACCGAGAGGCCCGCTCCGTCAGGGGTCGCTTCGGCACGGCAGCGTCTGCACACTGCGGCCGAAGGTCTCGCTGGCGGACGGTCCCCCATCCGCCTCCGGGCGCCGGCTCGAGGCTCCCGCTTGTCAGCGGGCGCTTCGGGCAGTATGTCGACGGTCCGGCGAAGAGCTACTCCCCTTCATGCTCCTCGCACCCTACTCGACACCCGACCGGCGGACGAATCCGCCACCCGGCACCGAGCACCCCGGACACACCGCGCTCTCCGGACCCCCCGCGCCGCGACCTCCCGGCCCCCGCCGGCCGGCCACGCAGACCGCGCGCCGAACGGGGCGGCGGACCATCGCAGCCGTACGCCCCATTCGCCCCATCCTGCCCGTGGAGCCCCGCGGCTGTCGCTCCGTCAACCCTTGATATGACGTGCCCATGTCGCCACTCTGTAATCCGGCGCTTCCCGCCGGGAAACCGGGCGCCGTCACGCTGGCCCGCGGCAGGGCCGGTTGACGCGGGCCGCTGTCCCCCCACACAGATGGAGTTCGTATGTCCCGCACGAGCCGCTCCACGGAGCGACCGAAGGTCTACGCGCGTCGTATATCCCTGCTGGCCGGCCTCTCCCTCCTCGCCGGAACGATGCTGGTGAGCGGCGCCCCCGCGGCACAGGCCAGCCCGCCGACCCCGCCGAACCCGACCACCTCCCTGAGGTACCTGGGCGAGCTCACGGAGAAGGCCGAGGGCTCCTCCGACGGCTACAGCCGGGACAAGTTCCCACACTGGATCAACCAGGAGGGGAACTGCGACACCCGCGAGGTCGTGCTCAAGCGGGACGGGCAGAACGTCGAGCAGGACGGCGCCTGCGCCGCCGTCAGCGGAAGCTGGACCTCAGCCTATGACGGTGTGGTGCGCACCAACTCCTCGACCATGGACATCGACCACATCGTCCCGCTCGCCGAGGCATGGCGCTCCGGGGCCAGTTCGTGGACGAACGACCAACGGCAGGCGTTCGCCAACGACCTGACGCGGCCGCAGCTGATCGCGGTGACGGACAGCTCCAACCGCTCCAAGGGCGACAAGGACCCGGCCAAGTGGATGCCGCCCTCGGCGGGCTACCACTGCACCTACGCCCGCATGTGGGTCTCGGTGAAGCACCACTACAAGCTTTCCGTCGACACCGCCGAGAAGCAGGCGCTCTCCGACATCCTGCACGGCTGCTGATCCGCGCCGACCATCCGAACGACCAGGGCCCCGCGTCGAGCGACCGCTCCCCGGTCCGCTCGCCGCGGGGCTCCCCCGTGCCCGCACCACCCCGCCCTGCCGCTCGGTCCGGCGCCGTTCCGCCAGGCGGCACCATCGGACCGATCGGCCTGCGGAGCGGTTACCGGGGCGGCTCCCCCTCGGGCCCCGGGGAGACGGTGCGACGGGTGGTCGGTCCGAGGCGGCACGGGCCGGAAGGACGACGGCCGCACCGCGCCGCCCCGCGGGCTCGCCCCCAGAGACATCTGTGTAACAACCGTTCGGGCCGATTGATCTTCTGGTGCCGCCGAGGCGTACTCTGGGTGCCAGCAATGGCCGCCCTGCCGCTCTCCAGCGACGAAGCGGTCGGGGGAGCCGGAGTGGGAGAAACGTTGCTGGAAAACCTGGGCGTAGTGACCAGTACGCCCTGGATCTATTTGCTCGTGGCACTCTCGGTGCTGCTCGACGTCTTCCTGCCGGTGCTGCCCAGCGGGGTGCTGGTGATCGCGGCGGCCACCGCTGCCGCCGGCACGAAGACCGCGGTCGCCGCCGCGAGCGACGCACACGTCCCCGACATCCTCGCCCTGGTGCTGTGCGCAGCGACCGCCTCGGTCATGGGGGATCTGGTGGCCTACCGGCTGGCCTGGTCCGGCGGTCACCGTCTGGACCGCGCCATCGCCCGCTCCCGCCGGCTCGCCAACGCCCAGGACCAGCTCAGCAGCGCCCTGGTGCGCGGCGGTGGGCTGCTGGTGCTCGTCGCCCGCTTCGCTCCCGCCGGCCGGTCGGTGGTGAGCCTCGGAGCCGGTGCCATGCACCGGCGGGTGAAGGAGTTCCTGCCCTGGTCGGCGCTGGCCGGCCTGGCCTGGGCCGGCTACAGCGTGGGGCTGGGCTACTTCGGCGGCCACTGGCTCGGGGCGAACTGGCTCAGCACGGCGGTCTCCGTCTTCGCGCTCTTCGCGGCGGGCGCCGCCGCGGCCTACGCCCTGCGGCAGCGGGAGGCCCGTCCGGCGGCACCCGCGGAGGCATCACCGCCGTAGCTTCCGGACCATCGCTCTGCCGGCCTCCCCGTCCACGGCCGCCCGCCGAGCGTCAGGCCGCCCGGGGGCCCTTCTTCGCAGCGGACTTCTTGGCCGGGGCCTTCTTGCCGCCGGCCTTCTTGGCGGGCGCCTTCTTCTCGGCCGTCTTCCCCGACTTCCCCTGAGCGCTCCGTGCCGGCGCCTTCTTGGCCGGCGCCTTCTTACCGCCGGTTTTCTTCGCCTTCCCGGCCTCCTCCCCGGCCTCCGCCCCGCCTTCGGCGGCCTCTTCTCCCGGTCGGCCCTCACGCGCGGCACGGACGCTCTTCTCCAGCGCGGCCATGAGGTCGATGACCTTGCCGCCCTCCTCCCCCGGCGCCCGGACCGGGGCGGGTTCCGTCCCCTCCAGCTTCGCCAGGACCAGCGCTTCGACGGCTTCCCGGTACTCGTCGCGCAGGTTCTCCGGGTCGAGCTCGCCGAGGGTGTCCATCAGCGTGTCGGCCAGATCGAGTTCGGAGTCCCGCACGGTCACCTTGGTGTCGGGGGCGATGCCGGTGGCCGGGCGGATTTCGTCCGGCCAGAGCATGGTGTGCAGCACCAGGGCGTCCTCGACGACCCGCAGCATGCCCAGGGTCTCCCGGCTGCGCAGCGCGAGCTTGGCCACCGCCACCTTCTCGCTGCGCTTGAGGGCTTCGCGGAGGAGTACGTAGGGCTTGGCCGCACCGGTGCCGTCGGTGCCCAGGTAGTAGGAGCGGTCCAACTGGAGCGGGTCGATGCTCTCCGCCGGTACGAAGGCGAGGATCTCGATCGTCCTGGCGGTGGGCAGCGGCAGGGAGGAGAAGTCGTCGTCCGTCAACTGGACGGTGGTGCCGTCGGCGGCCTCGTACGCCTTGCGGATCTCGTCGTTCGGGACCTCCTCCTCGTCCAGTTCGCAGACCTTGCGGTAGCGGATCCGGCCGCCGTCCTCCGCGTGCACCTGCCGGAAGGAGACCGAGTGGTTCTCAGTCGCCCCATAGACCTTGATCGGGATGTTGACCAGTCCGAAGGATATGGATCCTCGCCAGATGGATCGCATCTCTCATCCCTTTCCTGACCTTTACGGCATTTCGTGGGATTCTCAATGGTATGACGCCGATCACGGAGGTGGAGGGGCGGCGGCTGGCTCTGAGCAACCTGGAGAAGGTGCTCTACCCCAGCGGTTTCACCAAGGCGGAGCTGCTGCACTACTACGCGACCGTGGCCGGCCCACTCCTCCCGCACCTGTACGACCGCCCGCTGTCCTTCCTCCGCTATCCGGACGGGACCGGAGGCGAGCACTTCTACGCCAAGAACGTCCCCCCAGGTGCCCCCGACTGGGTGAAGACCGCCGATGTGCCGCGGTCGGGCCGGGAGCACGGCCGGCAGGTGCTGGTGCAGGACCTGCCGACCCTGATGTGGGTGGCGAACCTCGTCACCGAGCTCCACGTCCCCCAGTGGAGGGCCGAAGCCCCGGCACTGGCCGACCGGCTGGTCATCGATCTCGATCCCGGTGAGCCCGCGACGGTGGTCGAGTGCTGCGCGGTGGCGGGCTGGCTGCGCGGGCGGCTGGCCGCCGACGGGCTCCACGCCTACGCCAAGACCAGCGGTTCCAAGGGACTGCACCTGCTGGCCCCACTGGTACCGACCCCGTCCGAGACGGTGACCTCGTATGCGAGGCAGCTGGCGCTTGAGGCGGAGAGGGCCACGCCCGAGCTGGTGGTCAGCCGGATGAAGCGGAACCTGCGGCCGGGCAAGGTGTTCGTGGACTTCAGCCAGAACACGGCGGCGAAGACCACCGCCGCGCCGTACACCCTGCGGGCCAGACCGTCCCCGACCGTGTCCGCACCGGTCACCTGGGAGGAGATCGGCGAGTGCTCCCGTCCGGAACAGCTCGAACTGAGCGCCGACGACATCCCCGGGCGACTGGAACGCCACGGCGACCTCCTCGCCCCTCTGTTCGACACGAGCCTCGCCGCACCGCTGCCCGGCGCCGCCGGCTGAGCCCGGCGGCGGCCCCCTCCGCCGACCGTGCCTCGACGGGGCCGTTCCGGTGAGAACGGAGCCCGCCCCAGCGAGCCCGGCACGCCGTCCGGCAGCTCACGGGCGGACCCTGGTGCCGTGACCGACAGCCCGCCGCCAGTAACTCTCCGGCCGCCGCTGGGCGTGATGCGCCCGCGTTCGGCGGACGAGATCCCGGCGCCGGGCAGCATGTCGGGGGGCGTCCAGTACACCGTCAAACTCGACGGGTTCCGGGCCCTCGCCTTCCGTCTGGAGGGCGAGCGGGTCGTCCTCCAGTCACGCTCCGGCCGGGACCTGACCCGGGACTTCTCCGAGGTGGCGGAGAGCCTGGCCGAGCAGCTCCCGCCCGGCGCGGTCCTCGACGGTGAGCTGTGCGCCTACCGGGACGGGCGGATCAGCTTCACCGAGCTGCTCCGCTCCCACGCCGACCGCCGCCGGCTCGGGGTTCCGGTCTCGTACATCGCCTTCGACCTGCTCGCCGTTCCGGGCAGGGACCTCCGCGCGCTGCCGCTGAAGGACCGCTGGGAACTGCTCGGCACGGTCCTCCAGGAGTCCGAACCGCCGCTGGAGCGGGTGCTGGCGACATCGGACGAGTCGACCGCGCACGTCTGGTTCCGCGATATGCGGACGGTGGGCGTCGAGGGAATCGTGGCGAAGGCGCTGAACTCCCCGTACCGCAAGGGACCGACCTGGTCATGGCGGAAGATCCGGCACTTCGAGACCAGGGACGGTGTGCTGCTCGCCGTCTTCGGACCGCCGAAGCGCCCGCACGGCCTGCTGGTGGAGCTCTCGGACGGGCGGCGGGTGGCCACCTCCCCACGCCTGACCGCGGTGCAGTCACGGCAGGTCGCGGAGGTACTCGTCGGCCGTCTGGGCGAACAGTCGACGCATCCCGACCACGGAGCGATGACGAGCCTCACCGAGCCCCTGCCGGTCGAGCTCCGCGAGTCGCCGGGGCGCCACGAGGCGGCCCGGTTCGTGCGGGTGCGTTCCGAGGGGTGAGCGTCTCGGACGGCCGGGCGGCGTCTCGAGCCCTGTCGCATCGGTTCGGACCACCGTGGCCGTACGGCCCGCGGGGAGGGCGGGCGGCGAGCGCGAGACGGGCCCGTTCGCCGCCCCCCCCAGAGGCGTCGCCTACTGCGCCGGAGCCGGAGTCACGCCGGGGCCCTTCTCGTCCACCAGACCGGTCTTCTTCGGGGCGGTCTCCTCGATGAAGGAGGCTCCGCCCAGGCACAGCAGCAGACCGCCGAGCGCGAGGTAGAGGGTGTACTCGATGCCGTAGTTGTTGGCGAGGAACCCGGCGACCGACGGGGCGACGCCGCCGCCGAAGATCTCGCCGACGCCCATGACCGTGCCGGCGGCCACCGCCATCAGGCCCGCCGGGACGGATTCCACCGCCATGGTGCCGGCGAGCATCGCCAGGCAGCCGTTCGCGCCGAAGGCGACGAAGAACAGCAGGAGGAACAGCAGCGGCACCACCGGGCCCTGGAAGATGAAGCCGACCAGCATGCCCATCGCCATCAGCAGGGCGGCGATGACCACCGGTTTGCGCCCGAACCTGTCGGAAAGCCCGGGGATGGCCAACTGGCCGGCGAAGGCGCCGAAGCCGATGCCTGAGGCGATGACGCCCATCGCGCTCGTCCCGATGCCCTGATAGTCGGTCAGGTAGCTGGGCACCATCGCACTGAGCACGAAGATGCAGGTCATCGCCCCGCACAGGGCGAGGATGGCCAGCCGGATGTTCCGGTAGCGGAAGACGTCGAGCCAGCGCACCCGCTCTCCGTCAGCCGTGTCGGCGTTGACCGCGGACTCGAAGGCCGGCAGCTGGTGCGGTTCGCGGATGGTCCGGAAGATGAAGAAGGCCAGCACCAGGCCCGGCACCAGCATGATCCCGAAGACCCAGTGCCAGCTCGGCACCACACGCAGCAGTTGGGTGGCGATGATCGGCCCCAGACCGATCCCGAAGAGTGCGAAGGTGCTCTGCTGGGTGCCCATGTTCAGCCCGCGCCGCTCCGGCCGCGAGGCCTCCGCGGTGGCGGCGACGGCCGTCGGGCTGAACGCGCCCTCGGTGACGCCCATCACGATCCGGATCAGGATCAGGCTGGCCAGGCCGCCGGCGAAGCCGGTCAGCAGCGAGCAGAGCGAGAACAGGACGATCGACCCGACCAGCACGTTGCGCCGGCCCAGCCGGTCGGAGAGCCCGCCGATCAGGAGGGCCGCGCAGCCCCAGGCCAGACCGAGCGCACCGATGATGTTGCCGAGGTCCTGGTAGTCCAGCCCCAGGTCCTTCATCATCGACGGGAAGAGGGGGCTGATGATCCAGCGGTCGAGGCCCACCAGGCCGAAGCCGAGCGACAGCAGCAGGACCGTCGACCGCTCGTAGCCGACGCTGTACCCCGTCGGTCTCATGACGCCTCCCCTTCCCCGCCGTCACGGATCTCCGCGAGCAGTTGCTCGGCCGGGAGCACCCTGCCGAAGAAGGTGCCGATGTTGTTCTCCGTGGCCCGCTGCGCCTCCTCGCTCCGGGCTCCGGTGGCGTCGCCGACGAAAGCCACCTTGAAGTCGCGCATGTACGCGCTCCGCGCGGTCGAGTCGCAGCAGACCTCGGTCAGGGTGCCGGTGATGACGACGGTGTCCACCTGGTTCAGGCCGGAGACGGTCCTCAGCACGGTCTCCAACCGGGTGTTGTGGAAGGCGTCGTACCGGTGCTTCTCGATGATGATGTCGTGCGGCTCCGGGCGGAGGTCGTCGACCACCTTGGAGCCGAAGCTGCCCTGGCGCATTCCGGCGCTGCGGAGGGCCGGGTTGTAGGTGGACTCGAGCGGGGAGACGTCAAAGGAGTCCAGCAGTACGTGCTCGGTGTAGATCACCGGTACACCGGCCGCCCGGCACCCGTCGATGACCTGCCGCATCCGGGGGAGCCGGTGGCGCGCCATCGGCACCTCCATCGGATATCCCTCGAGCACGAAATCGTTCTGCATGTCGATCACGAGCAGTGCCGACTTCTGAGGATTCACACGCCACATCGCGGTCAAGGGAGAACTCCTCTGTGTTTCTGGACGGGGTACCCGGGTGGCGGGCTTCGCGAGCTCTGCTCGGGCGCCCGGGCAACGGCGGCGGTCCGAGCGGTCGGGTACGGGACTTCGGCCTTCCTCGGTCTCCGGACCGGGTCGGGTGCGGAGCGGAGGTGAGGCCGGGGCCGCGGTGGGATCGGGCTCCAGCGGTGGCTGGACTGGGTGCCGAAGACCTGGCGGCCGTTCGGTACGGAACCTTGGGCAGGACCTTACTGCCGGGATCTGTGATCCAGGTCATAGGAATTCCTTATACCGTCCCGCCGACCGCCCACCGCCCGGTCCGGATCCGGGTCAGCCGGTCCGCCGCGGGGTCAGCCGGTTCCGCCTCGGGTCAGTCGGTCCCGTGCTCCGGGGCGGCGAGCAGACCGGCCACCGACCGCGCGAACGCGGCGGTCACGCCGTGCTCTCGACCGATGTCGCTGATCCCCACCGTCACCTTGATCTTCGGGAGCAGCCCCGGCAGTCGGGTAGCGGGCGGGTCGACGCTCGCCCTCCCCCGGTCGTCGAGCACGACCCCGGCCGGAACCACGGTGATGCACTCGCCGAGGCCGATCAGGGCGCGCATGGTCCGGTAGTCGTCGACCACGTGGAAACGGGAGATCTCGTAGGTGTCGATCAGGGTCGTGGTGATCTGCGCGTGGTGGGTCAGCACGGGGTTGTCGAAGAGGACGAACCGGTAGCGGGAGATCAGCTCCCTCAGCGCCGGCACGCTCTCTTCCTCCAGGGAGGTCCCGGGAGGGTGTACGAGGACGATCTCCTCGGTACCGACGTCCTCGGTGTGGAACGGGTAGTCCGTCCCGACCGAGTAGAACAGGCCGGCGTCGAGCTGGTTCAGCTCCAGCAGGTCGATCAGCGTCGTCGCCGGACGGCTGGTGACCCGGAACTCGTCCACCGAGAAGGCGCCCAGCGCGGCGCGCACCACCGCGCGGACGGAACGTTCGGAGAGCCAGTCGTCCACCCCGAAGCGGGCCTTCCGGGGGTGGTCGGCCACCTCCGCGTAGCTCCGCGGCTTGGGCACGGCGCGTTCCCCCAGCACCGCGGAGGCGTTCGACAGGTCCCGCAGGAGCTGCGCGGCGTACGGCAGGAAGTAGGCACCCTGCCGGGTCAGCGCGACACCGGTCCAGTCCCGCTCGAAGAGGGCGAAGCCAAGGCTCTCCTCCAAGCGCCTCAGCCGCTGGCTCATGGTCGGTTGGGTGACGTAGAGGCTGGCGGCCGCCTTGGAGATGGAGCGGTGTCTGGCCACGGCGAGGAAGGAGCGGATGGTCTCGACGTCCATGCTTCCTCCTCTGCGCCCGCCTCGGTCTCGCGCGCACTGCGGTGGGGCCTGACCAGGAGCGAGGCCCACCTCGTTTCCGCCGGTCAGCCGCCGAGGCCACCTGCGTGGAAGTCGCAACCGTACCGCCCGGGCGCTCCGGCGACGAAGAGGTGATCGCTCTTCTCGGGGGCCAGACGCCTATGCCGCGTTCTCCCGCCAGGGCTTCGTTCTCCCGCCAGGGCTTACGGCAAGGCGGCGATGGCGATGCTCGCGACGGCCTCCAGCTCCTGCCGGCTCGAACCGTCACGGGCGCGTTGCGCGAGGCCCGCGAGCACAGCCATGACATAGGCCGAAAGCGCCGACGGATCAGCCCCCTCGGGCAGGTGGTCCGCGGCGAGATCGGCGTCGATCTTGCTCGCGAGCTGGGACCGCTTCTCCTCGCGCAGCCGAGACATCACCTCATGCACGTCGGCATCCTCGGCACCGGCATCACCGCTGATGACGAGGCACCCGCGCGGCAACCCACGGCGCGTGTAGCGCGCCGGGGCCTCGGCGAGAATGCGACGCATCGCCTGCACGGCGGTCGACTCCTCCTCGATCGCGGCGTCGATGAAACCGCCGTACCTGCTGTCGTACACCCCGACCGCCTCGTCGAACAGTGCCCGCTTGCCGCCGAAGGCGTTGTAGAGGCTCGGCTGCCCGATCCCCAGTTCCTCACTGAGGTCGCGCACCGAAGTTGCTTCGTACCCCTTCGTCCAGAACAGCCGGATCGCCCGGTCCAGAGCCTCGTCACGGTCGAAGGCGCGAGGCCTCCCGCGTGTCGCAGCAGCCATGCCCCCCATTTTAAGGCACTCGCTACACAATCTGCTAGCCTCGACTTATCTAGCAGTCGCTACAAATAGGAGCAGCAAATGCTGGGACTGGACGGCAGGACGGCTCTGGTGACGGGGGCGGGACGCGGGATCGGACGAGCGATCGCGCTACGCCTCGCCTCCGAGGGCGCCCGGGTCGCCGTGCACTACGGGTCCAGTGCGGATGGCGCGGCGCGGGTGGTCGAGGCGATCAAGACCCGCGGCGGTGACGCGTTCGCGATCCATGCCCAGCTCGGGGTGCCCGGTGATGCGGCGGCCCTGTGGTCGGCGTTCGATGAGCATGCCGACGGGGTGGACATCATCGTGAACAACGCCGGCACCCTCGGGACCCGCGAGCCATACGAGGACGTGACCGAGGCGGGCTTCGACGAGGTGTTCGCGACCAACACCAAGGCACCCTTCTTCATCGTCCAGGAGGGACTGAGTCGGCTGCGGCGCGCAGGGCGCGTCATCAACGTGTCGACCTCGTTCACGCACGGCTCCCGCAACCCCGACCTGCTCGCGTACTCGATGTCGAAGGCGGCGATCGACGCCTTCACCGGAGCGCTGGCGAAGCACCTCGGGCCGCGCGGCATCACCGTGAACGCAGTCGGGCCGGGAGCCACCGCCACCGACATGAACGCCGCGCGCCTGGCCACCCCGGAAGGGCGCGAGGCGATCGCGTCCCGCTCCCCTCTCAACGCCGTCGCGGAGCCGGAGGACATCGCCGACATCGTCGCGTTCCTCGCATCCGCCGATGCGCGATGGGTGACCGGCCAGTGGATCGACGCCACGGGAGGGGCGCTGCTGTAATGCCTCTGCCGATCTGGACCATCGGGTTCGGGATCTTCGCCCAGGGAACCAGCGAACTCATGCTCGCGGGAATCCTGCCGGAGATGGCCGCCGACCTGGGCGTGACGATCCCACGGGCCGGCGCTCTCATCAGCGCCTTCGCCCTCGGGATGCTCGTGGGAGCGCCCGTGCTCGCTGTCCTCACCCTGCGCTGGCCGCGCCGCCTCGCCCTGCTGGTCTTCCTCGGCGCCTTCGGACTCACGCACATCACCAGTGCGCTCACCGACAGCTACGGGCTGCTGTTCGCGATGCGCTTCATCGGCGCATTCGCCTATGCCGGGTTCTGGGCGGTGGGCGCCAGTACCGCGATGGCGATGGCGGGGCCCGAGCGGCGCGGGCGGGCGATGAGCGTCGTCGCCGGGGGGCTCACCCTCGCGATCGTGCTCGGCCTGCCCGCCGGCACCTGGATCGGGCAGCACCTCGGCTGGCGCGGCGCATTCTGGGCGGTCACGGTCCTCTCCGCCATTGCGGCTGCCGCGATCACCGCCGTGATCCCTGGTCTTCGGCCCGAGAACCCGCCGAGCCTCCGCGCCGAGCTGCGGGGACTCGCTCCGCCCCGACTTTGGCTGTCCTACGCCATGACGGCCGTGGCGACCACCGCGCTGCTGGGCACCTTCTCCTACCTGGCCGCGATGCTGCTGACCACCACGGGACTCGCTCCGGCCCGGGTCCCCGCCGTGCTCTTCGGGTACGGGCTGGGCGCACTCGTCGGCATCACCATAGGCGGCAGTACCGCAGACCGCTTCCCCCGAGCCATCCTCGGCATCGGATTCGCCGGTCTCGTCATCACCTCGCTGCTACTCGCCCTCGGCGCCGAGCACACTGCGGCGACGGTGGTCCTGGTCTTCGCGCTGGGGCTGCTGGGATTCAGCACCAACCCGGCCCTGAACTCCCGGTTCACGGCAATCGCCCCGAACGCCCCCGTCCTGGCGGTCTCGGGCAACATCTCCGCCTTCAACGTCGGCATCGCCCTCGGGCCCTGGCTTGGCGGACTCGCCCTCGCCTCGGGACACGACTATCCGGCCATCCCCGTGATGGGGGCGGCGCTCGCCGGTGCCGCGCTGCTGCTGTGGGGATGGGATCTTGCTCTCCAGAAGCGCCGACGGCCTCGCGACGCGCAGGCCGAGCCCGCCTTGGCGCGGAACTGAGAGTCCACCGCGATGGCCGGTCGGAGCGGTCCGCGCTGCCCCGCTTCCAGGGGCTGTGGGTGCGCGGGCCGCCGACTGGTTTCCAAGCGTGAACGGTTGACGGGCCTCCCCCGAAGGCTGGGCCACTGACCCCATACTCGGGCTGACACCGAACCAGATGATCACCGCGCTGAGTACGGCCCGGCCGGTATCCGCTCCAATGTCGTCTCGCCCGGCCCGACACACACCGCCCTGTTCGATGCGCCCGGAGGCTTCGCCGAACAACTCGCCGCCCGATTCGGCACCGGCCGGGACACGGCGGTGGACCGGTCATGTGATCGAGCGTGTTCGAGGGGGGGTACCTTCGTCGCGGGGCAGACGGGTGATCGCAAGGGGTGAGAGGGCGGCCGCATGGAACTGCGCGACATCGAGATCTTCCTGACCCTGGCCGAGGAACTGCACTTCGGACGCACCGCGCAGCGGCTGCACATCTCGCAGGCCCGGGTCAGCCAGTGCATAGCCCGACAGGAGCGCCTCATCGGCGCGGCCCTGTTCGAACGCACCAGCAGACGCGTGGTCCTCACCGAGATCGGCGCCATGCTCAGCGCCGACCTCAAGGACGGCTACGAGCGCATCCGCGCCGGCGTCGCCGCGGCGACCCGGGCCGCCGAGGGCCACCACGGCAGCCTCGTGCTCGGCACCATGGGCGCGCTGGCGCACGACATCGCCGACATCACCGGACTGTTCAGGGCGCGGCATCCCGCATGCGCCCTCTCCTTCAAGGAGATGAACGGCAGCGACCCCTTCGGGCCGCTGCGCGGGGAAGAGGTCGATCTGGCGCTGCTGTGGCTCCCGGTGCGGGAACCCGACCTCACGGTCGGGCCTGTCCTCCGCTCCAAACCTCTGGTCCTGATGGTCGGCGCCTCCCACCCGCTCGCGAGCCGGGAATCGGTGGAGATGGAGGACCTGGGCGACTGGCCCGTGACCCGGGCGCGGCCCGACGCACCGATCCCCGCCTACTGGTACGAGGCGCTGCTGCCCTCCAGGACCCCGTCGGGCCGGCCCGTCCGGCCCGGCGGGCCGCCCATCGCCGTCTGGCAGGAATGCCTGGCCGTCGTGGCCTCCGGCCAGGCGATCACGCCGATCCAGGCGGAGGCCGCCCACTACTACCCCTGGCCGGAGATCGTCTACCTGCCCATCCGCGATGCCCCGTTGGGGGAGTGGGCCCTGGTGTGGCGTACCGCCGGCGAGACGCCGCTGATCCGGGCGTTCGTGGCGGCCGCCGAGCACGCCCTGACCAGGCATCCCGCTCACCTCCCGCCCGGCACGGCGCGCCGGACGCCCGTAGACCGCGGACAAGCCGACACCCGCCGCGCGCGGGGCCGCACCCCTTACCGATAAGCCTCGGGTTATGGATCGTTCTGCAACCCGGCGTTGATCACGAGGCCCCGGTCGGCCAAGGTGAAGACCATGTCCACGATCCCCGACCCGACGGTCCCGCACCCCCTGCCCGAACACGAACGCGTCGTGTTCCTCAAGCCCCTGGTCACCGATCCCCGCATCCAGATCGGCGAGTTCACCTACTACGACGACCCGGACGGCGCCGAGGAGTTCGAGCGGCGCAACGTCTTGTACGCGTACGGCCCCGAGCGCCTCGTCATCGGCAAGTACTGCGCCCTCGCCACCGGCACCCGGTTCCTGATGGCGGGCGCGGCCCATCCCCAACTGGGCGTTTCCACCTTTCCCTTCACCATGTTCGGCGGTGCCTGGACGGAGCGCACCCTCGACATCGTCACCTCGATGCCCAGCCGCGGCGACACCGTCGTCGGCAACGACGTGTGGTTCGGCCGCGATGTCACCGTCATGCCCGGAGTGACGATCGGCGACGGCGCCGTCGTCGCCACCGGGGCGGTCGTCACCTCCGACGTCCCGCCCTACACCGTCGTCGGCGGCAACCCGGCCCGCACCGTGCGGCGCAGGTACGACGACGAGGACATCGACCGCCTGCTGCGCGCCGCCTGGTGGGACTGGCCCGTCGAGGCGGTCACCGAGCACGTCCGCACGATCATGACCGGCACACCGGCGGAGATCGAGGCCATCGCGGCCGAACAGCGCAAGGAGTCCACATGACCCTTTTCGACCCGGCGGCCGAGTTCGACCGGCAGGTCCGCACCCTCACCGGCCTCGGCTACCCGAAGCTGTCCGGACTCACCGACGAGCAGTTCACGGCCCTGCTGGAGCCCCTGCGCGCCACCGTGCCGACGCCGGACGGCACCGACCTCGACCCCGGGAACGGCCGCGTGCCGTTCGTCGTGGTCGTCACCCGCGAACTCGCCCCCATCGAGGAGACGATGCCGCGCATCGCACTGCGCGGCGGCGGACCGCCCGGCTTCGTCGACCGGTCCTTTGAGCCCGGAGCCCTGGAACGCTTCGTCGCCACGCCGGAGACAAACCTTCCCGACCAGCGGGCCTACCTGCTGCTCGGCGTCGAACGCGGCGAGGAGTTCTGCGGCGTCGTGCCTCACGACGCCATGGCCACGATCAACGACCGGGGCCGCACCTTGCTCACCATCGAGGAGGGCATCGCGCTCCTCACCCACTTCCCAGAGCTGTTGGTGAAGAACAAATGCTTCTCACTCGGCGGGTCCCGCAGCGGCGACCGCCGAGTCCCGGCCCTGTGGATCAGCCAGAAGGCCCCCAAGCTGGGCTGGTGCTGGCAGGGCAATCCTCACACCTGGCTGGGCATGGCCTCCGCGACGGGCCGCCGCACCGGGGAGCAGCAGCCTGACGCGTGAAAGCACCGCCGAGCCGGAGCTGCACGAGGAGGAGGCGCCGTACGCACAACCCGTCGCAGGGGCCATCGGCGCATGAGACCGTCGATCCTCGGCCAAGCCCCGTCACCGAGCACGCGCCTGGCCCGGACGCTGTCTCCGCCCACCTCGATCTCGCCGAGGCAGGCAGAGGCGCACCCGAAGAACCACGGCTTCGACGGCCCCGTACACCATCCGCCGAGACGACCGCGGCGCACAACCGGTCAGCCGCTGAACGTACCCGCGCAGCAAGGCGATCCCCTCGTGCCCCCCGATCGAGCACGAACTGCCGATTCCCGTTCGGTCACAGCCACCAGCGTCATCCGGGCGGGATCAGGCGGTCAGCAAGCGCAGCGCGGCGGAGGAGTCGCTGCCCGGTTCCGCGGTGTGGGTGAGGATCCGCTGGCCGTTTCCCTCGGGCAGGTGCAACACCTCGTAGCCGAGGGTTAGTTGCCCGACTTCGGGATGCCGGAACCGCTTGGAACCGCTCGTGCACAGCCGCACATCGTACCCGGCCCACAGCCGCGCGAACTCCGCACTGTTCATCGACAGGTTGCCGACGAGCTCGGCCAGGCGACGATCGTCGGCGAACCGCGCCGCGACGAATCGCAGAGACGCGACCGCAAGGGCTGCTTCGTCGGCCCAGTCGGCGTAGAGGTCACGGGTGTGCTCGTCGAGGAACAGCAGCTTCATCTGGTTCGGACGCTCCTCCTCGTATGCGGGAGCGTCGTAGTCGAGGTGCCCGGCCAGCAACCGGTGGCCAGAGCGGTTCCAGGCGAGGATGTCGTTGAACCGTCCCAGCAGCACCGCCGGCACATCACCCATCGCGTGCAGCAGTTGCTCCGCGCCCGGCTTCGCGGTCTCCGGCCGTGACGGGCGGGGCCGCTTCACCGGTGTCGGGCGGGCGAGAGCGAAGAGGTGTGCCCGCTCGTCCGCATCCAGTCGCAGGGCACGGGCGAGCGCGTCGATCACGGAGTCCGACGCGTTCTGCGACTGGCCCTGCTCCAGCCGGGTCAGATAGGTCACCGACACCCCAGCCAGCTGCGCCAGTTCCTCACGGCGCAGGCCTGGCACGCGGCGGCGGCCGTAGCTGCTCACCCCGGCGTCGTCCGGAGACAGGCGGTCGCGGCGGGAGCGCAGGAACTCGCCCAGCTCCGTCACCGGACGATCCGCCTCAGTGGCCACCGGGCAGTCGTAGGGCTGTCGATCCATGGCCTCATCGTCGCCCACCGGCACGAGCACAGCCTGTCCCTGCCAGTGCTAGGCACCCCCGGACTCCTCACCCGGGGGTTCTGGCTGTCTGTTTCGCGTGGGACGAACCTGCGTGGCATGACCGAGATCGACACCTCACCCCCGACCACGTCCGCCCCGACCGCCGAGCGCTTCACCCCCGCTCAGAAGATCGCGATGGCGGTACTGCTGACCGCGAACTTCACTCTCGCCGTGGACTTCTCGATCCTCAACGTCGCACTGCCGCACATCGGTCACGAGCTCGGCTTCGACACCGGCGGGTTGCAGTGGATCGTCACCTCCTTCGCGCTGTGTGCTGCCGGGTTCACACTCTTCTTCGGCCGCGTCGCCGACCTGTTCGGCCGCAAGCGCCTGTTCCTTGTCGGCATCGCACTCCTCGGCACCTCCTCCCTCGCCGGCGGTCTCGCGGCCGAGCCCGCGCTACTGCTCACGGCACGGGTCGGGCAGGGCACCGCGACCGCGATGGTCACCCCCGCAGCGTTGTCGCTGATGACCACGGTGTTCCCCGAAGGACCGGCACGATCCCGGGCCCTCGGCCTCAATGGCGCACTGATGGCGGCAGGGTTCACCGCCGGGGCCGTGCTCGGCGGCGTCCTCACCGGCACCGTGTCGTGGCGGTGGGCGTTCTTCGTCAACGTCGCCGTCGCCCTCGCCGTGATCCTCGTCGCCCCGTTCGTGCTCCGCGAACCCGCCGCCGGCACCCGGCCGCGCCTCGACGTTCCCGGTGCGGTCGCGGTCACTTTCGCCCTGGTCGCGCTCGTGTTCGGCATCGACACCGCCGGCCACGCCGGCTGGACCCACCCCGGCGCCTGGGGGCCGCTCCTCGCCTCCGCCGTGCTGTTCACGGTCTTCCTCGCGATCGAATCCCGCGTCGCCGAACCTCTCATCGCGCCTGCGCTGCTGAAGCGCCGCAACATCGCCTGGGGCAATCTCGCCGGGCTGCTCGCGTTCGCGACTGAGACCTCGTTGGTGTTCCTGCTCACCCTGTACCTGCAGGAGATCCTCGGATACAGCGCGGTGACCGCCGGCCTCATCCTCGGCGTCCTCGGCATCGGCACCGTACTCGGCGGGCTCGTCGCCCCGAAGATCATCGGCAGGACCGGTTCCAAGACCGTGATCATCACCGGCTTCGTCACCCAGGCCGCTGCGACCCTGCCGCTCGTGTTCGTCTCCGACAGCCGCGGCTGGCTCGTTCCGCTGCTGATCGTCACCTTCGCCGGCGGCGTCGCGAACCTCGTCGCGATCGTCGGCTACGCCGTCGCCTCGACCTCCGGCGTCCCCGCCGACCAGCAGGGCCTCGCCACCGGGCTCGTCACCATGAGCCAGCAGGTCGGCATCGCCCTGGGCACCCCGATCATGTCCGCCATCACCGTCAGCGTCGCCGCGGCGACCCTGCTTCCCGGCATCAAACTCGCGATCGGCGCGAACACCGCTCTCACCCTGGCCGCCGCGATCCTCGTCGCACTGTTCTTGAAACTCCCGGGCGAGAACCGCGCCGCGTAAGGAAGGCCCGGGGTGTGGCGTGGACACGAGAGCAGCCACGGCACACCCCGGCATACCGTCGGCAGGAGCGAGAGCCGCTTCGCTCCCGTCGAACTTCGAACCCGGAATGCCGGAGCCGGTCGTGGAGTCGCGGGCGGCGCGGCGGAAGCGGCGGGCGGAGCCGGTGCTGGTCGAGATCACGGGGCGGGTCCATCGCCGGGGAGGAGCTGCCCACCAGCGCGCGTCAGCACCACCGACACCGGCGTCACCCGGATCGAGGACGACCCTCGGGCAGGTGTTCGACGCCTCGCCGTGCAGCGGTCGAAAACGGCGGGGTCGTGACACGGGAGTGGGCACAGGCGGATTCGAACCACCGACATCTGCTTTGTAAGAGCAGCGCTCTACCGCTGAGCTATGCGCCCGGAGACCGGGCCACAGCCTACATGGCCCGCAGCCGGGGGCATAAACCCTGACCGCCGGTCCGGAACCGGTCGCTCCGCCGGTCCGGGGGGTAAGCCCCACCCGCGATTCGGTAGGGCGCCGGATCCCAGACGCCGGCCATCGCCCGTACGGTCGTCAGGCACCCTTCGCCGTATACACCGGGAGTCAGCCGTGGCCGTCCGCAACCGTAGGTTCCTCGCCGTCGCCGGAGCCCTCCTCGTCGCCCTGGCCGCCGCCGGCTGCGCCGACTCCGCCGAGGACAGCGCCCCCGACCGCCGCACCTTCGCCTTCGAGGGGAAGGACCTCAAGATCGAGTCCGGCAACTCCGACATCGAAATCGTACCCGCCGCCGCCGGCACCAAGGACGTGAAGGTCACCCGCTGGTTCAGCGGCTGGACGGCGGTGATGGGGGACATCGAGAAGAAGTGGTCGCTGAAGGGCGGCGTCCTCACCCTCAAGGTCGAGTGCCACGGGCTGATCCAGAACTGCGACTCCCGGTACCGGGTGGAGGTGCCGCGCGGGATCGCCCTGGCGGTTTCCGACGACAACGGCGCGGTCAGCGCGAGCGGTCTGGAGAGCGCGCTGTCCCTGCGTTCCAACAACGGCTCGATAAAGGTTCGGAAGTGTCGGGGCCCGCTCGAACTCCACAGTGACAACGGGAGGATCGACGCTGCGGGTCTCGGTTCCCGCAGTGTGTCGGCGCACTCCAACAACGGAGAGGTGCGGTTGGCCCTCCGGCAGGTGCCGGACCGGGTGAAGGCCGTCAGCGACAACGGCCGGATCCTGGTGGAGTTGCCGCGCGCCACCTACCGGGTGGCGGCGGAGTCGTCCAACGGCAAGGTGTCCGTGGACGTGCCCAGGGACAGCGGGAGCAGCCACACCCTCACCGCCCGGAGCAACAACGGGGACGTGAGCATCCGAACCGCGAACTAACCGTCCCGTGTGTTCGTTCCCACCTGGTGGGAGAATGGCCCTCTCGGCCACGTCCGGCACCGGACCCCGGGACGGGGCGCCCGCGAGGGCGTGCCCGTCCCGGGGGCCGGGGAGCGCCCCGTCATGGACGGGGTGAGCCCGGCGGGAGGGGAGCCGGGGCGGACACAGCACGGGAGAGGGATGTGACGGCGAGAGACAAGCAGCCGGCCGGACCGCCGACGCAGCGCCGCCGAGCCGGCGGCAGCCGGAGGGCCGGTGGCCGACCGGGGCTTCGGAGCACGGCCCGGGACGTGCTGACCCTGGCCGCCCTCCCACTGCTGGCACTCCCCCTGCTGGCCGCCTCCTTCGCCGGCGGTGGCACACGCCGCTGGTTCGGTCGCGGTGACAGCCGGGAGGACGCCCAGACCGCCAAGGACGCGGCTGCCGAGGCCTTCTACGAGCTGGACACCGCCCACCGTGACCTGCGGATCTCCATCGAGACGATCACGGCTGTGGACGACTCTCCGCGGGCCCGGCAGGTGGCCGCGGACTACCAGACGTTCGGGCAGCGCATCGACGAGGTCAGCGGGGCCTACATCACCGCGCTCGACTCCTACGACCTTGACCGCGACGACCTGGACAACGCCACCATCGCCCGCGCCCGCGCCGATCTGACCAGGGCGAAGGACGAACTGAACCGGGTCAGGTCCGACCTCCTGCGGTTCGCCGAGAGCATCGGTCCGCTCCTGGAGACCGCCGAGGGCCAACTCGCCCGGCTGGCACCCGCGGTCGAGCGGGCCCGGCAGGCGCTGCTGGCCGCCTCCGAGGCCCTGGACTCCGTGCGCTCCGCGGGCCTGCGCGCGGACGACCTGGCCGCCCGGCTCGCCGCGCTCTCCCCGGAGCTGACCAAACTCAACCAGGGCGCCGGGCAGCACGGTGTGCAGGAGACCGTCCGGCGGGCGAACGAGGTGCTGCGGAGTGCCGAGGCGGTGCGCGAGGAGGCGGCCCAGCTGCCGGCCCGGGCCGCCGAGATCGACCGCCGCCTGGTCTCGCTGCGCACCCGCGCCCAGGCCATCACGACCCGGGCCACCGGGGTCGCGCCCATCCTCAGTGAACTGCGCCGGCGCTACAGCGTGGCCTGCTGGCAGGACCTCCAGCAGGTGCCGGCGGAGGCGGAGCGCTCGGTCGCCCAGGCCGAGGAGAAGCTGGCCGAGGCCCAGCAGGCCAGGAGCGAGCAGCGCTGGGCGGACGCCACCGCCCGCATCGGGACCGTGCGGGCGCTGTTGAACTCGACGGACGAGGCGGTCTCCGCGGCCGGGGACCGGCTCCGCCGGCTGGACGCGGTCTCCGCCGACCGGAGCAAGGAGGTCGAGCGGACCCGGTTCGCGATCCGGGACGCCCAGCGGCTGGCGATGGCCGGCCGGGCCACCCCCGACCCGCGGCACGCCCGCCCCCTGGACCAGGCGGTGGAGCGGCTGGAGCGGGCCGTGTCCGGGCTGGAGGGGCGGCATCCGGACTGGTGGCACTTCCTGACCGAGACCGAGGCGGTGCGCCAGAGCGTCGCCCGGGTGGTGTCCGAGATCCGTGGGGAGCGCGCGGCGGGCGGTTAGCGCCTGCCCGGTGGTGCTCCGTCGCCGGCCGGGCCCCGCCCGCCGGGGCCGTAGGCTGTTGTCATGCCTCGCTACGAGTACCGGTGCCGCTCCTGCGGCGACACTTTCGAACTGAGCCGTCCGATGGCCGAGTCCGCTGCCCCGGCCACCTGCCCCGAGGGGCACGAGGACACCATGAAGCTGCTGTCCACGGTCGCCGTCGGTGGCACGGCGGCCGCCGCCCCAGCGCCCTCCGGTGGTGGTGGCGGCTGCTGCGGAGGCGGCTGCTGCGGCTGACGTCCGTCACTTCTGGCAGTGGGATCTCCCGCCTCGGCCGGGTACCTCGCGGTGCCCGGCCGAGGCGGCGGTCTCGTGGAGAGGCGGCGCGGCTGACGGTCGCCGGGCGCTCAGCGCTTGCGGGAGAGTGTCACCCCGTCGGCCACGGTGAGCATGACCGACTCCATCCGGGGGTCCGCCGACACGTGGGCGTTGAACTCCTGGATCGCCGCCCCCGGACCAGTGGCCTCCGGATTCGGTCACCTGGCCGTGGAAGAAGACGTTGTCGCTCACGATCAGGCCCCCGGGGCGGATCCGCGGCACCAGCTCGTCCCAGTAGGCGATGTAGTTCTCCTTGTCCGCGTCGATGAAGGCGAGATCGACCTCCGGCTCGGCAGGCAGTGCGCGGAGGGTCTCCAGCGCCGGGCCGATCCGCAGGTCGATGCGGTCCGCGACACCGGCCCGCCCCCAGGCGTCCCTGGCGAGCGCCGTCCACTCCTCCGAGACGTCGCAGGCGATGATCCGGCCGTCGGCCGGCAGCGCCTGCGCCATGGAGAGGGAGGACAGCCCCGTGAAGGTGCCGACCTCCACCACGAGCCGGGCCCCGAGCAGGCGGACCAGGAAGGCCAGCAGCGGCCCCTGCTCCTCCGAGACCTGCATCTGGGAGCGCTCCGGCAGCCGGGCCCGGGTGGTCTCGACGAGGTCCCGCTGCACCGGGTCGAGCGGCGGGTTGTGAGCGAGCAGGTAGTCGTACAGCTCCGGGGTGACCGGGGTCTTCTGTCGCGGGTCGTAAGCGCTGCGCCGCACCGGGGCGGCGTCGCCCGCCGGAGCGGCCGCGGCCGCTCCGGCGGGGGTGTCCAAGCCATCTGTCTGAGCCATACCGCCATCCTCGCTCAGTCGGATACGGCGTGGAGAAAGGCGCGCAGTATCCGCTCACCGGCCAGCACACCCCGCTCGGGCAGGGCGTTGACCTTCGCCGCATCCCAACCGCTGTCGGCGAGTTCACCGTGGCCCGGCCGCCATGCCTCGTCACCGGCCAGCAGCAGGTCGGTGTCGAGCAGCGAGTCCCCTGCGGTGTAGAGCCGGCCGGTGCCGGCCCGGCGGGCGACCTCGGCCACGGCCGCGCTCTTGGTGAGCGGCACCGGTACCGCGTAGAGCTTCCGACCCTGGAGGGAGACCGTCCAGCCGAGCCCCAGGGCCCGGTCCGTCAGCTCCGCCACCCACTCCGCCGGGAGCCGCGACCGGTCCACCACGAGATAGGCGAACAGGTCCTCCGCGGTGCGCTCCTTGAGCAGCCAGGCCGGGTCGGCCCGGCGCACCAGCTGCTGGCGGACCTCGGCGAGCGGGGCGCAGCCGTCGGCGAGTTCCTTCCGGACCCGCCGGTCCCAGTCCGCGTCGGGTTCTCCGTCGACGAGGATCCGGCCGCCGTTGGCGCACACCGCGTAGCGCGGTGGCCGCTCCCCGGTGGGCAGCCGGACACGCAGGTACTGCTCGGGGGTCCGGGTGGTGGCCGGCACGAAGAGGGCGGAACCGGCGAGCCGGGCCAGCAGCCGGGCCGCGGTCTCGGTCATGTAGGAGAGCGGCCGGGAGTCGTAGATCTCCACACAGAGCAGCCGGGGCGCCGTGGCGTCGGGCATGTCCAGGGCGAGCGCGGGCGCGGAGTAGATGAGAGTGCGGTCGAGGTCGCTGGCGACGAGTGCGGGGCTCACGGTGCGGACACCGCCCGGCCGTCCGCGCCGACCGCGCCCCGGGTGTAGTGCGGATGGATCAGCCCCACGCAGCTGTAGGGCAGTTCCTCCACCTCCTCCACCGGCACCCCTCGCTGCTCCGCGAGGAGGCGCACATGGTCGAGGTCGGCGCCCGCCCCCCGCCGGGCGAGCACCCGCCAGGGCACCCGGCGCAGCAGTACCCGGGTCGTCTCGCCGACCCCGGGCTTGATGAGGTTGAGGTCGCCGACGCCGTACTCCCGGCTGATCCGTTCCACCGCCGCCCAGCCCGCCCAGGTTGGTTCGCGGTCGGCGGCCAGCAGTTCCGCGGCCTCCTCCGCGGCCCCGGCGGCCACTTCCTCGAAGCGGGCGGTCACTGTGTCCAGGAAGTGCCGGCTCAGGTCGGCTCCGGCGAGTTCCCGGTAGTACTTGGCGCCGTGGAAGTCCTCGGGGCCGACCAGGTCGGCGCGGAGCACCGTGCGGGAGACGAGACCGGAGACGGTGGAGTTGAGGCAGGCGGAGGGGATGAGGAAATCGTCGCGGGTGCCGTAGGTGCGGACGCAGCCGCCGGGGTCGGCGAGTACGGCGATCTCCGGGGAGAACCCGGGGTGGGGGCGGAGCGCCTCGGCCAGTTCCCGGGTGATGGCGCCCTTGCCCGTCCAGCCGTCGACGAAGACGATGTCCGCCGGATCGTGGTGCTCGGCCAACCAGCGCAGTGCGTTGCCGTCCACGCCGCGTCCGCGGACGACGGATATCGCGTAGTGCGGCAGGCTGAGGCCGTGCGCGTACTGCGCCCAGCGGCGCATCAGCACGCCCACCGGGGTGCCGGCGCGGGCGAGTGAGACCAGTACCGGGACCGGTGGACCGGCGGTGCCCGGCGGGTGGCCGGGACGGCGGGCGGCGTGCTCGGCGAGGACGGTCTCGGTGACGGCGCCGACCGCGCGGGCCACCCGGGCGGAGGAGGAGTCGAGGGCGTTCTGGAAGAGCCGCTGGTACTCGGCGCTCGGCTGGTACTCGACGGGGAGGGACTCGGCGTAGTGCGCCCCGCCCTGCTGGATCGCCTCCTCGCGCTCCTCGGTGGGCGCTTCGAGGGCGACGTCGGAGAGGTCCTGGAGCAACCAACCGACCTCCTCCGGGTTGTAGGAGGAGAAGGCCGGTCCGCGCAGCGGCCCGGGCGGCTCGGCCCGTCGCGGGCGCGGGCGCGGTATGTGGGCGGGAACGGTGGCGAGGAGCAGCTGGTCGGTGTGGGCGCCGAGGCGGGCCAGCAGGCCGTCCGGGGCGTGCAGGGCCGGGGTGTCGGCCGCGGAGTCGACGACGGCCACGATGGCGTCGAAGCGCCGCCGGGGGTCGGCTCCGGCGGCGACGTTGTAGGCGTAGCGTTCCCCCGGTCCGTCGGCCGGCCGGTCGTGGGCGGGGAAGGTGATCCGGGTGCGGATGGCGTAGCCGGGGTCGTCGACGGCCAGCACCGGGGACCGGGTGGTCGTCGAGTAGCGGATCTCCACGCGGTCGCCCAGCGAGGCCTGGAGTTCGGTGGCGAGGCGGAGTGGTGCGTACATGAGTTCTTCGAAGCCGAGCACGAGCACCCGGGGCGGCCTCGTTGGTTCCGTTTCCGGCCGGTCCCGGAGTGTGGTCGGCGGAAGCTGTTCCGGGAGCAGGACGGCGGCGATCCGGTCGGCCATCGCCGGAAGCGCGGCCTCCAGCCGTGCACGATGGGCGGGGGTGAAGCCGTGCCGGCCACCGTCGGGCAGCCCCTCGGGCCAGCCGAGGTCGACCCGGGTCACCGCCGCGGTGGGCTCGGCCGCGCTCCCCTCGGGGGGCTCCGCCGGTCGGGCCGGCTCGTGGCGGGCGAGCAACCGCCCGGCGCGGTCGAGGACATCTGCCGGCAGGCGTACCGTGCCGGTCGCGGTGGCGATCAGGTCCACCTGTGCGCCCAGGGTGGCGGCGAACGCGTCGAGGGCCTGCCGCTGCTCCTCGGTGCGTGTGTCCACCAGGGCCACGACCACGTACCGCCGGCGCGGGTAGCGGCTGTGCAGGGCGCTGATGGTGTTGCGGACGGTGTTCCCGGTGGAGAACTCGTCGTCGACGAGGACCAGCGGGCCGTCGCCGGCGAGCAGTTGGGGGTCTTCGGGCAGCAGCAGGTGCTCCGTCGCGTGGCTGTGGGACTCCTCGAAGCCGCCGGCGGGGGCGACGGCCGGTACGGGGCGGCGGGTGGAGTGCAGGTACGGAGCGAGCTCCAGGCCGTCGGCGACGCTGTGGCCGAGCCCGGTGGCGGTCTCGGCGTAGCCGAGGACCACGGCGCGTGCGGCGGCCTCGTCGCCGAGCAGTCGCCGGACCCGCCGGCCGAGGTCGACCCCGGCCTGGTGGACCACCTCCGGGCGCTGGGGCACGTGCTTGCCGAGCACGTTGGAGACCAGCAGGTGGGCGCGTTTGGGGTTGCGCCGGAGGGCGAGGCCCAGCAGTTCGGTCAGTCTCCGGTCCTCGTCGGTGCCCGTGGCCGGCTCCGCCGCGGCCCGGAGACTGACCCCGAGACGGTCCGCGACCCACTGTCCGGACCAGGTCGGCTGCTGTTCGCCGTCCTCCGGTTGTCCGTTCTCTCGCCGCACGTCCGCCCACTCCCCGTTCCGGCCGTCCCGCCGTCCGACCACCGATGGCGCTGACGCGCCGAGTCCGTCACCGTTCATTTCAGGCCGGCCGCCATCAGCAGTTGGACGAAGCTGACGTCGTCGCGCGCCACTCCGAAGATCTCCGCCCGGCGCAGGGTGCGCTCCGCCCAGGCGCGGTGCGGTTTCGCCTCGTTCATCTTGTTGGTGTAGGCGGAGCGCAGCACCCCGCCCCCGCGACGGTCCGGCCGGAGGATGTCCCGGGCATCGCTGAACTCCTCGTGGCTCACCACTGACAGCGCGTGGACGGGCGCGATGTGCGAGGGATGTATGCAGGTCTTGCCCTGGAGCCCGTTGGCCCGGTCGAGTTCGATCTCGCGGAGCAGCCCGTCCATGTCGTGTTCGATGAGCGCGGCGCGCAGCTCCTCCGCCCGGCCGGTGAACGGGGTGGCCCTGAGCTGCGGCCGGAACATCCGTTCCTGGAGCCGGAAGTACTCCCACACCGGTCCGCTGATGGTGAACCCGCTGCCGTCGGCCCGCCCGAGGGTGTTGACCACGTCGCCGATCACCGAGGCGACGAGCTGCACGTCGTAGGCGGTCAGGTCGGGTGGGCGGCGCAGGCCGTAGGCGGAGCAGAAGTCGGTGACGCCGAGCCGGAGCGCCAGGACGCGTTCCCGGTACTTCTCCACCGCCCGCCGGATGCCGGCCAGGGTCTCGGTCCTGGTCTCCAGGTGCAGCAGACTGGGCGATTCGAGTACGGGCATGGCGAGCAGCCGGCGTCCGGTAGCCGCCTCCGCGGCGACGAGGGCCTCAAGGAACGGGACCCCGTGCTCCTCGGTGAACTTGGGCAGTACGAAACCGGACAGGGTTCGGACCGCCGGGCCGAGTCGGTCCACGAGGTCGGTGATCTGCTCCGGGCTGCGCACCCGGACGAACAGCAGGGGGCGTTCCTCCTCGCGCCGGTCGAGTTCGACCAGTTGCCGTACGAGGTTCTGCTCGGCCGCTGCCACCTCGGAGTCGTGGATGGAGTCCTCCAGGCAGAGGACCATGGAGACCAGGCCCCGTCCGGCCTGTTTGACGACGTCGTCGGCGAGTCCGGGCCGGGTGGCCGGACTGTAGAGGGTGGCTCCCAGCGCCGCTCCGAGCGTGCTGATCGGGGAGTTCTCGTCGAACTCGACCGGCTCCGAGTGGAAGAGGCTCTGTCGCACGGCCGCTGGCACGTGTCTGAAATGACGCATCCGGTTCCCCCGTGGCTCTCTTGGCCCCTACTCACTCGATCTGGCCGATAATCGTACGTGTGCGTGGGGGTGAAGGTTCCGCGAGGTCTTTCCCGGCCGGGCGGGCGTCCCCTGCGTTGTCCCGGCACCTACCTTGAGGGCAGGATTGCGGCCATGACGCACGCGATGTTGAAGGGGTCGAACATCCCGCTCGAAACCGGCGCCGTACGGGCCGTGTTGCACTGGACCCCCGGACCGGAGGTGCCGGATGTCGACGCCTCCGCCCTCCTGTTGGGGCAAGAGGGAGTCGTGCACTCCGACGAGGACTTCGTCTTCTACAACCAGCCGCGCCACCCTTCGGGACTGGTCCGCCACCTCCCCAAGATGAGCCTGGGGGAGTCGCTGACCGACACCGTCGAGGCTGACCTGGCCGGACTACCGCCCTCGGTGACCCAGGTGGTGCTCGCGGCATCAGCGGACGGAGACGCCTTCGGCGCCGTCTCGGACCTGCGTCTGGCGATCTACGACGCCGCCGTGGATGCCTCGGAGGAAGCCGACCCGATCGCGGTCTTCGAGGTCTCTCCGGAGACCGGTGAGGAGACGGCGCTGATCTGCGGTGAGCTGTACCGGCGCGGCGACGGCTGGAAGTTCCGCGCGCTGGGGCAGGGGTACACCACCGGACTGATCGGCCTGGCCACCGAGTTCGGCATCTCGGTGGACGAGGGCGAACCGCACCTGCCGGAGGCCGAGGAGACGGGCGGGGAGGCGGAGGACCCGGCCCCGCCCGAGCCGCAGCCGGTCACACCGTCCCACTTCCCGGAGCCGGAACCGGAGCCCGCCTCGCCGCCCCCCTCCTCGGAGGCCCCGACCCAGGTGCAGCAGCCGGGCTACGGCTATCCGCCGGTGCCCCCGCACATAGCCGGGCCGATACCCGCGCCGGCTACTCCGCCGGCACCGGCCCACCAACTCACCCAGCCGTCCTACGGGTACCCCCAGCACCCGGCGGCGGCCTACGGCTATCCGCAGCCGCCGGTCGGGCCGTCCCCCGCTCCCGTTCCGGAAGCGGCCTTCTCCCTTCCCCCGCAGGGGCCGCAGTTCCGGCGGAGCGGCTGAGCCGTCCGGCGGGGACCGGCCGCCACGGCGCCGGGCGCGGGGAGGGAGGACACGGAGCGGCTCAGATCTTCTCCTTGTAGCCCCTCCCCCACTGCAGCCCCCAGCCGTAGAGCCGGTCCAACTCCGCCTGGAAGCCGTAGACGTACTTCACCTCCCGGCGGACCGTCAGCTCACCCTTGACGTTCTCCAACATGACCACCGCGCAGGAGCGGGCCTGCGGGGCCCGCTCGTCGAGGCTGATCTCCACCCGGGGACCGTTGCTCGGGTAGAGCGTGACGACGGCGTGCGTCCGGTCGAAGGCCGGCGTGCCGTCGTAGATGTAGACGAAGACCAGCAGCCGTTTGAAGTCGTCCTTGTGGTCCATGTTGACGTAGATCGTCTCGCCGGACGGCGCACCGAACCGGTCGTCTCCGCTGAGCTGCATGTAGGGAGGTTCGTTGACGTCCCCCAGGAGGTTGCCGAGCGGTTGGACGACCCCCTTGCTGCCGTCCTGCAGCTCGTACATGCAGGCGAGATCGAGGTCGATCTTGACCACCGCGGGGCCCTGGGCCTGCACCACCTCCGGCTTGAACGCCTTCAACGGGTTGCGGAAGAGACCACCGCCGCCGGGCGGCCCCTGGCCGATGTCGGAGGTCCGCATCCGCCAGGAGAGGTTGACCCGCAGGTTCCCCGTGTCCGCACCCTGTTTGGTGAGCGACAGGGTCGGGCGACGCTTCGTCAGCTCGATCGCGTTCGATGCCGGACTGCCGCTGTCGAAACCATGCTGCCGCCCCTGCCGCCAGTTGTTCCAGAAAGACATACCCTGCACACCCCCAGTGTTCCATTCCGTCAGCACCGGCCACACCACGACGGGGCGGCAGGAGGACGGGCATCGCCCCGCCCCTGCCGCCCCGTTCAGAGCGTTCCGCAATCAGCGCGTGGTCACACTCCGGAGGTCACCTCGGCCTTCCGGTCGGAACCACCGCCGTCATCTTTTCCCTCTGCGTCCGCCTCGGCCTCGTCAACATGCCCCGCGCCCGCCAGGGCCCGGTTCCGACGCAGCGAGGACCAGAAGGAGAAGGCGATCAGAGCGACGCCGATGAGGCCGGTGATGACCTCCGAGACGTGGAACTTGATGGTGACGAGCAGCAGTACGGCCAGCGCGCCGATGGCGTAGTGCGCGCCGTGCTCCAGGTAGACGTAGTCGTCGAGGGTCCCCTCGCGGACCAGGTACACCGTGAGCGAGCGGACGTACATGGCGCCGATGCCGAGCCCGAGCGCCATCCAGAAGATGTGGTTGGTCACCGCGAAGGCGCCGATGACCCCGTCGAAGGAGAAGGAGGCGTCCAGCACCTCCAGGTAGAGGAACATGAAGAAGGCGGCCTTGCCGGCGAGACCGACCGCCGTGGGGCTCTTCCCGGCCTTCCTGGCGGCCTCCTCGGCCTCCTGCTCCCGCTCCTCCTCTTCCTCGAGCTTGTCCTCGAAGTGGCCGGAGAGCCCGCCGACGATCAGGTAGGTGATCAGGCCCGCGATGCCCGCGAGCATCACCGTGGCCGACTTGTCGACATAGGTGCCGCCGTGCTGCGCGGCGTCGGTGGCGATGGTGGTCGCCGTGACCAGCAGGGCGATCAGGGCCACGCAGACCGAGAGGCCGTCGACCCCGCCGAGCCGGGCCAGGGGACGCTCGATCCACTTGAGCCACTGGTGGTCACGCTCCTCGAACAGGAAGTCGAGGAAGATCATCAGCAGGAACATCCCGCCGAAGGCCGCGATCGCCGGATGGGCGTCGGTGACCAGCATCTCGTACCGGGTGGGGTCGTCCAGCGCGAGTTGCACGGCCTCGATCGGGCCGACCTTCGCCGTCAGCGCGACGATCACGACAGGGAAGACCAGCCGCATCCCGAAGACGGCGACCAGAATGCCGACGGTGAGGAAGATCTTCTGCCAGAAGGCGTTCATCTTCTTCAACACGCCGGCGTTCACGACCGCGTTGTCGAAGGAGAGCGAGATCTCCAGGACGGTCAGGATCGCCACCACGGCGAACCCCTGCCATCCCCAGAAGACAGCGGCGGCGGCCAGCCCGACGGCGGTGACGCCGAAGGACCAGCCGAAGGTTTTCAGGAGCACTGGCTACCCAATCGTTGGTAGGGGTCCCCCGCGCACCGTGCGCGGCTACGAAACGTTGACGCCGAAGTCTAGGGCGATTCCTCTCAGCCCTGATGCGTACCCCTGTCCAACTGCACGGAACTTCCACTCCCCGCCGCGGCGGTAGACCTCACCGAAGATCATCGCGGTCTCGGTGGAGGCGTCCTCGCTCAGGTCGTAGCGGGCCAGCTCCGATTCGTCGTCCTGGTTGACCACCCGGATGTAGGCGTTCTTGACCTGCCCGAAGGTCTGGTTCCTGAGGTCGGCCTCGTGGATCGAGACCGGGAAGACGATCTTGTCGACCTGGTCCGGGACCTTCGCCAGGTCGACCATGATGATCTCGTCGTCGCCGTCGCCGTCACCGGTGAGGTTGTCACCGGTGTGCTCGACGGAACCGTCCGGGCTCCTCAGATTGTTGTAGAAGACGAAGAACTCGTCGCCCAGCACCCGGCCCGACGCGCACAACAGGGCGCTGGCGTCGAGGTCGAAGGGGGCGCCGGTGGTCGACCTGGCGTCCCAGCCGAGTCCGACCATCACCCGCGTGAGGTTCGGAGCGGCCTTGGAGAGGGAGACGTTGCCTCCCTTGGCGAGCGTGACACTCATGATGCTTTCCTCCCCGACAGCGATCGCTGCTGCCCTGCTAGCGACCGGTGTCGCGGCCCACGCTCCGCGCGTGGACCGCGACACCGGTGAGTCCGCCAGGGGGGCGCCGGGGCCGGCCCCAGCGGCCCCGGCTCCACCCCGCACTTGTTCAGACGTTGACGCCGAAGTCCTGGGCGATGCCGCGCAGCCCGGAGGCGTAGCCCTGGCCGATGGCCCGGAACTTCCACTCCGCGCCGTTGCGGTACAGCTCACCGAAGACCATCGCGGTCTCGGTGGAGGCGTCCTCGCTCAGGTCGTAGCGCGCCAGCTCGTTGTCGTCGGCCTGGTTCACCACCCGGATGAAGGCGTTGCGCACCTGGCCGAAGCTCTGCTGCCGGGTCTCGGCCTCGTAGATCGAGACCGGGAAGACGATCCGGTCCACCTCGGCCGGGACGGTGGCCAGACTGACCTTGATGGCCTCGTCGTCGCCCTCTCCCTCACCGGTGAGGTTGTCACCGGTGTGCTCGACGGAGCCGTCCGGGCTCCTCAGATTGTTGAAGAAGACGAAGTGCTGGTCGGAGACGACCTTGCCACCCGCGTCCAGGAGCAGCGCGCTGGCGTCCAGGTCGAAGTCGGTACCGGTGGTGGTACGGGCGTCCCAGCCCAGTCCGACGACGACCGCGCTCAGGCCCGGCGCCTCCTTCGTCAGTGAGACGTTTCCGCCCTTGCTGAGGCTGACTCCCACGAGTCCTCCAGTGGTTCGAGAGGGGTGCCGCAGTATCCCGCGCCCCCGCCGTGCAATGACATCGGTTCCCGCGTCGATCCTAAGGGGACCCGCCGCGCCTGGAGGGGCGGCGGAGTCAGAGTTCGCCGAGGGCCTTGATGTACTCGTCCAGGTCGCGCGCGTCGGGCAGTCCGTTGACGACGCTCCAGCGGACCACACCCTCCTTGTCGATGATGAAGGTGCCGCGCAGCGCGCAACCCTTGTCCTCGTCGAAGACGCCGTAGGCCCGCGAGACGTTGCCGTGCGGCCAGAAATCGGACAGCAGCGGGTACTCGAAGCCCTCCTGCTCGGCGAAGACCCTCAGTGTGAAGGGCGAGTCGTTGGAGACGGCCAGCAGCTGCACGTCGTCGCCTACGAAGTTGGGCAGCGCGTCGCGGACGGCACAGAGTTCGCCGGTGCAGACCCCGGTGAAGGCGAAGGGGAAGAAGAGCAGCACCACGTTCTTCGAACCCCGGAAGTCGGAGAGCTTGACCAGCTCGCCGTGCTGGTTCTTCAGCTCGAAGTCCGGAGCTTTCGTGCCGATGTCGATCGCCATGGACGCGATTCCCTCTCTCGAAGACAAGCCGGCCGGCCCCCGGACGCACGGTCGCGGCAGATCGGGCCGCCGGCGCTTTCCCACTCAGTCTGTCACCAGCGTGGCGGAGTCGGACAGCCGCCTCGGGAAAGAGCGGCGGACCGGGCCGAGGGGCGGCCGACCGGCCCGGCGGGTCGCTCCGCCGCCCGGCGTGGAAGGGGACGCCACCATGCGGGGGTGGACACACCGCCGGGGCCCGGAGACGCGACCGCCCTCCCGGCCGAGCCGGGAGGGCGGTCGAACGCTTGCGGTCGGGGCGTGCTCCCGGCCGCGCGGCACCAGGGGTTTACCGCTTGCCCGTCCGGGCGGTCTTCGGCATGATCAGGCGGCTTCCGGACCAGTCCTTGCCGGCATTGACACTGCTGGTCTGGGAGAGGCCGGCGGTGGTGGCAGCCTCACCGATCTCACTCGGCTCGACGTAGCCCTCCCGGCCCGTCTTCGGCGTCATCAGCCAGACCGGCGCACCCGGGTCGATCATCGTGGTGGCGTCCACCAGCGCGTCCGTCAGGTCACCGTCGTCCTCACGGAACCACAGGACCACAGCGTCGGCGACATCGTCGTAATCCTCGTCGACGAGCTCCATGCCGATGAGTTCCTCGATGGCCTCACGCAGCTCCTGCTCGGTGTCCTCGTCGTAACCGAGCTCCTGGACCACCTGTCCGGGCTGGAAACCCAGCCTGGCGGCAGGGTTGGTCCGCTCCTCCGCGTGGTCCGCGGTCGCGCTCACGGATTGCCTCCTGTCATTTTTCGAAAAACGGTAGGACCTCGCGCGTGCGCGGGGTCTATGGCCGTAGTCCACACGGGCCGAGCGGATCTGGCAAGTACCCGACCTCCGATCCCGCCCAAACGTTGACGTCTCCTCCCAAGATGCCTCATGAGGGGTGGGGTGCGCCACATCCCCGGGCGAGTTCCGGGGGCGGCTCCGATGGTTCCGGGGGTGACCGTTTCCAGCCTCGGCACCGCCCGGCGTCCGCCCGCTTCGTCGGGCCGAGTGTGCCGCGGCGCCCCGGGGACGCGGTCGTGTCCGGGGCGCCGTTCCGCGGTCCGGCCGGGGGCTGGGCCCACCGGATCGACCGGAGCCGAACAGCCGTCCGCCGGTTCCTCCGGGAGGAGGCGTATGGTTGCGATTTGGCCGCCTGCGCCCCCGCGGTCGGCCTTCAGATCGCCTTCCCCGACAACGCGGCGGTTACCACCCAGTAGAGATGACGTATCCGCCTCAGCAGTCCACGATGGAGGCGGCGCGACACCAGTAGAGCACGAATCCAACGCGTGCACAGCACGACCGAAACAGCGAAGGAACAGCGTGGCTTCCGGATCCGATCGCAACCCGATCATCATTGGCGGCCTTCCCAGCCAGGTCCCGGACTTCGATCCCGAGGAGACCCGGGAATGGCTCGACTCGCTCGACGCGGCGGTCGACGAACGAGGCCGGGAACGTGCCCGCTACCTGATGCTCCGCCTCATCGAGCGGGCCCGCGAGAAGCGCGTGGCCGTGCCCGAGATGCGCAGCACGGACTACGTCAACACCATCGCGACCAAGGACGAGCCGTTCTTCCCGGGCAACGAGGAGATCGAGCGCAAGGTCCTGAACGCGACCCGGTGGAACGCGGCCGTCATGGTCTCCCGCGCCCAGCGCCCCGGGATCGGGGTGGGTGGCCACATCGCCACCTTCGCCTCCTCCGCCTCCCTCTATGACGTGGGCTTCAACCACTTCTTCCGGGGCAAGGACGAGGGCGACGGCGGCGACCAGGTCTTCTTCCAGGGGCACGCCTCCCCGGGCGTCTACGCTCGCGCCTACCTCCTGGACCGCCTCACCGAGGCCCAGCTGGACGGTTTCCGCCAGGAGAAGTCGAAGTTCCCCGACGGTCTGTCGAGCTACCCGCACCCGCGCTCCATGCCGGACTTCTGGGAGTTCCCCACCGTCTCCATGGGCCTGGGCCCGCTGGGAGCGATCTACCAGGCCCGGATGAACCGGTACATGGAGGCGCGCGGCATCGCGGACACCTCCAAGTCCCACGTCTGGGCCTACCTCGGCGACGGCGAGATGGACGAGCCGGAGTCGCTCGGGCAGCTGTCCATCGCCGCCCGGGAGGGGCTGGACAACCTCACCTTCGTCGTCAACTGCAACCTGCAGCGGCTGGACGGCCCGGTACGCGGCAACGGCAAGGTGATCCAGGAGCTGGAGTCGCAGTTCCGCGGTGCCGGCTGGAACGTGATCAAGCTGGTCTGGGACCGCACCTGGGACCCGCTGCTCGCCCAGGACCGCGACGGGGTCCTGGTCAACAAGCTGAACACGACACCGGACGGGCAGTTCCAGACGTACGCCACGGAGACCGGTGCCTACATCCGGGAGCACTTCTTCGGCGACGACCACCGGCTCCGCCGGATGGTCGAGGACATGACGGACGACCAGATCCTGCACCTGGGCCGCGGCGGCCACGACCACCGCAAGGTCTACGCGGCCTACGCCGCGGCGAAGGCGCACAAGGGCCAGCCGACCGTGATCCTGGCGCAGACCGTCAAGGGCTGGACCCTCGGGCCGAACTTCGAGGGCCGCAACGCGACCCACCAGATGAAGAAGCTGACGGTCGACGACCTCAAGGGCTTCCGGGACCGGCTCCACCTGCCGATCCCGGACAAGGAGCTGGAGTCCGGCGTCCCGCCCTACTACCACCCGGGCCGGGACTCCGAGGAGATCCAGTACATGCACGACCGCCGCCGGGCGCTGGGCGGCTACGTGCCCACCCGGGTCGTGCGGGCGAAGCCGCTGGAACTGCCCGAGGACAAGGTCTACGCGGCTGTGAAGAAGGGCTCCGGCCAGCAGTCCATCGCCACCACCATGGCCTTTGTCCGGCTGCTCAAGGACCTCATGCGGGACAAGGAGATCGGCCGGCGGTTCGTGCTGATCGCACCGGACGAGTACCGCACCTTCGGTATGGACTCCTTCTTCCCGTCCGCGAAGATCTACAACCCGCTCGGTCAGCAGTACGAGTCGGTCGACCGGGAGCTGCTCCTCTCCTACAAGGAGTCACCGACCGGCCAGATGCTGCACGACGGCATCTCGGAGGCGGGGTGCACGGCCTCGCTGATCGCGGCGGGCTCCGCGTACGCCACCCACGGCGAGCCGCTGATCCCGGTCTACGTCTTCTACTCGATGTTCGGCTTCCAGCGCACCGGTGACCAGTTCTGGCAGATGGCCGACCAGCTCGCGCGCGGATTCGTACTGGGCGCCACCGCCGGCCGTACGACGCTGACCGGTGAGGGGCTCCAGCACGCGGACGGTCACTCCCAGTTGCTCGCCTCCACCAACCCCGCCGCCGTCTCCTACGACCCGGCCTTCGGGTATGAGATCGCGCACATCGTCAAGGACGGTCTGCGCCGGATGTACGGCCCGGACAGTGAGGACGTCTTCTACTACCTCACCGTCTACAACGAGCCCATCCAGCACCCGGCGGAGCCGGAGAACGTGGACGCGGAGGGCATCCTCAAGGGGCTGTACCGCTACCGGGCCGGCGAGCAGGGCTCCCTCCCCGCGCAGATCCTCGCCTCCGGCGTGGCCGTCCCCTGGGCGGTCGAGGCCCAGCGGATCCTCGCCGAGGAGTGGAACGTCCGGGCCGACGTCTGGTCGGCGACCTCCTGGAACGAGCTGCGGCGCGACGCCGTGGAGGTGGAGGAGCACAACCTGCTGCACCCGGAGTCCGAGCAGCGGGTGCCGTACGTGACGACGAAGCTGGCCGACGCCGAGGGGCCGAAGGTGGCCGTCTCGGACTGGATGCGCGCGGTACCGGACCAGATCGCGCGCTGGGTGCCCGGCACCTACCAGTCGCTGGGCGCCGACGGTTTCGGTTTCGCCGACACCCGCGGTGCGGCCCGCCGCTACTTCCACATCGACGCTCAGTCGATCGTGGTCGCGGTCCTCACCGAACTCGCCCGGGAGGGGAAGATCGAGCGCTCGGTGCTGAAGCAGGCGATCGACCGCTACCAGCTGCTGGACGTCACCGCGGCCGACCCCGGCCCGGCGGGCGGCGACGCGTGACAGGGGACTTGTAGAAGGAGAGTCGCCATCGAGGAGGCCGGGGTCGAACCGTTCGGTTCGACCCCGGCCTCCTTCCGTCGAGCTCCCTGCGGAAGCGTCTTCCCCAGGGAGCTCCACCGCGCGGCGGTCAGTTCTCCCAGATCTTGAAGGCCCGGACCTGGTAAGGCGACCTGGGCACCCAGGTGCCGCCGCCCGGGTAGGTGTCGAACTCACCGGTCTCCGCGCAGTCGGCGCTCTGATAGGTGGTGACCGGGCGGCCGGTCCGGTTGGCCAGCGAGAGCGCCTTGCTTCCCTTGGGCAAGGGCTCGCAGCTCTCGATCGCGGTGCTGGACAGTTCGTGGACGGAGCGGGCACCCGAGTGATCCGCCCGCTCCCAGAGGCAGAGCTCACCGGCCGCGCAGCCGCCCTGCTGGGCGGCTGCGGCGGGCGAGACCGCCGGCAGCAGAGCGGCCGCGGCGACCATGACCAGGGCGGAAGTGGTGAGAGAAGCACGCATGTGAAAGACCCCCCGTAACGGACGAGACTGATGTCAGAGGTGAGTCTCCTGGGGCGCGCCGGCCGGGCCAAGCGGTCCCGGGCAACACCATCCGGATAGGCGACGCCTCCGCCCGAGGTACTCGGACGGAGGCGTCGTCTCCGTTTCGCGGCGCAGGGCTCTCCGCGCCGCCGGGGTCTGCTCAGATGTGCGCGGCGGAACCCTCGGCCGGGGTGTTGCTCCCCCGCTTGGTGAACACCGCGGCCAGGGCGGCGAGGACCGCGACACCGCCCGCGATGGTGAAGGCGAGACCCATGCCGCTCACGAAGGTGTCATGAGCGATGTTCGTGATCAGTTCGGCCATCTCCGGCGGCGTGCCCTTGGCCACCGGCGCGTATCCGACCTCCACCGCGGAGGAGACCTGGTCCATCTGGGCGGGCGGCAGTTGCGGGAGCCCGGCCCCGGTCCAGTTGTCCGGCAGGTCGTTGCGGACCTTGGCCGCCATCGCCGCACCGAGCACCGCGGTCCCCAGGCAGCCGCCGACCTGCATGGCCGACTGCTGGAGGCCGCCGGCGACACCGGAGAGCTCCAGCGGGGCGTTGCCCACGATGACGTCGGTGGCGCCCACCATCACCGGCGCCAGCCCGAGGCCGAGCAGGGCGAACCAGAAGGAGGTCACCAGGCTGCTGGTGTCCTGGTCGAGGCTGCTGGCCATACCGAACATGGCGGCCGCGGTGAACACCATGCCGCCGACCAGCGGAACCCGCGGCCCCACCTTGGTGATCAGCGCTCCGGCCAGCGGCGAGGAGATGATCATCATGCCGGTCAGGGGCAGCAGGTGGAGTCCACTGTCGACCGGCGACATCCCGTGGACGTTCTGCAGGTAGAAGGTGACGAAGAACAGCCCGCCCATGAAGGCGAAGGCCATCAGCACCATCACCACCGCACCGGCGGTCAGCGGTACGGAGCGGAACATCGTCAGCGGCACCAGCGGCTCGCGCACCCTGGTCTCCCAGAAGCCGAAGACCGCGAAGCTGACCACCGCCAGCGCCAGGAAGATGAGCGTCCGGCTGTCCCCCCAGCCCCAGGCGGGGGCCTTGATGAGCGCCCAGATGAGGAAGAACATCGCCCCGGAGAGCAGCACGATCCCCGGGATGTCGAAGGACTTCGGGGCGTTCTCCGCTCGGTGGTCCTTGAGGATCACCGCGCCGAGCACCAGCGCGGCGATGCCGACCGGCACGTTGATGAAGAACACCGACTGCCAGTTGACGTGCTCGACGAGCAGGCCGCCGACGATCGGACCGCCGGCGGTCGAGGCACCGATGACCATGCCCCAGATGCCGATGGCCATGTTCAGCTTCTCCGCCGGGAAGGTGGCCCGCAGCAGACCGAGCGCGGCCGGCATCAGCAGCGCCCCGAAGAGCCCCTGGAGCACCCGGAAGACGATGACCAGCGGCACCGTCTTCGACAGCCCGATGGCGCCGGAGGCCGCGGCGAAGCCGGCGATGCCTATGAGGAAGGTCTGCCGGTGTCCGAAGCGGTCACCCAGTTTGCCGGCGGTGATCAGGGTGACCGCGAGGGCGAGCAGGTAGCCGTTGGTGATCCACTGGACGTCGGCGAGCGAGGCCTTCAGGTCGTGCTGGATGGCGGGGTTGGCGATCGCCACGATCGTTCCGTCGAGCGCGACCATCATCACGCCGATGGCGACCGAGAAGAGGGTGAGCCAAGGATGGCCGCGCAGTCCCTTGCGGGGCTCCGGCGTGGAGGGCGGATACGGCGCCGGATCGGCGACGGTGCTCTGTGACGTCATGCCGGGAGATTAAAGTCAGCGACTGACATTTGACAAACGCATTCCTCAATCAGTAACTGTCATGTGGCTCACACCGCGCTGAGCTGCTGAATGACCAGGCGGACGGCGAGAGGAGAGCGGCAGGTGATCATCCGCCAACAGGCCCCCGAAGCCGCACGGACGGGTCTGCGGGAGAGGAAGAAGCAGCACACTCGGAACGCCCTGATCCGTACGGCTCTGCAACTCTTCACCACCCAGGGATACGAGCGCACCACCGTCGACGAGATCGCCGAGACGGTGGAGCTCTCGCAGCGCACCTTCTTCCGGTACTTCGCCAACAAGGAGGAGGTGGCCTTCGCCGTCCAGGCGATGGTGGAGGAGCACTTCCTGACGGCTCTCCGCAACCGGCCCCCGGACGAACCCCCGATGACCGCCCTGCGCCGGTCGGCCGCGGTCTGCTGGGCGAACATCGCCCAGGTGATCGGCGACACCGTCCCGGCCGAGCTGCACCTCCGCATGTACCGGCTGATCGAGTCGACGCCGGCGTTGCTCGCCGTCCACCTGCGACGCTGCACGGAGCTGGAGGAGCGGATCGCCCAGGAGATCGCCCGGCGTGAGGGGGTGGACCCGGAGACCGACCCCCGCCCCCGGGTGCTGGTGGCGGCCTTCGCCGGGGTGACCCGGGTGACCGGGAGGGTGTGGAACACGGCCGCCGACGGCGAGCACACCGTCGAAGCCCTCTGCGAGATCAGCGAGACCTACCTGGACCACCTCGCCCCGGCGCTCACCGAGCCCTGGCGGAGCAGCCGGAAGCAGACGACCGGCTGACATCGTGAAGTGATAAGCATCACCATCCCGTGACTGTCCGGGGACTTCTCCTAGGCTGTCCGGCAGTGTCTTCCGTCTCTGAGCTCGGCTCCTCCCCGACCCCTCCATGGCTGGGCGGCGGCTCGCCCGCCGCGCGCGCGGCGTTCGTCCTGGCCGTGGTGCTCGTCATGCTGGCCACCTCCGGCTGGACCGCGATCCAGGACCATGGGACCGGGCCCAGCCCGAGAGCCGCCGCGCTGAAGGCGTGGCGGCACGGCTCCATCGACGGCCGCCGCCTCCCGTCCGCCGAGGCCCCGCCGCAGGAAGTGAGCCGCTTCTTCCGCTCCCTCTCCGCCGACCAGCGCCACCGGCTCGCCGATCGCCACCCACTCGTGGTGGGCAACCTCGACGGCGCCCCGCTGACCCTCCGCTACGAGGCCAACCGAACCTCCCTGGAGCAGGCCCGCGCCCATGAACGCCAGCGCGCCCGCGACGACCGGCTCACCCAGCTGGGCCGGGAGGAGGCGGAGCGCCTGGTGCACCGGTACGACTCGCTTCTCGGCGAGGACCGGCAGATCCTCGCCTTCGACCCCACCGGCATCGGCCGGGCCGCCGAGGTCTTCGGCGACCTCGAGAAGGCGGACCGGGTGTCCGTCGTGGTCCCCGGGGTGGACACCAACCTGGTGAACTTCGAGCGCACCCACAAGAAGTACCGGGCGCCCGTCGGCATGGCACAGGCGCTCTACGACGCCGAGCGGACCGAGCGCCCCGAAGGCAGGACCGCCGTCATCGCCTGGGCCGACTACACCGCGCCGGCCGGGATCGGGGTGGACGCCGCGGCGGGCCGGCTCGCCGAGCGCGGCGCGGTGCGGTTGCGGGGCCTCGTCGAAGCCCTGCCCGGGTCCGCCCGATCCGTGGCGCTCTTCTGCCACAGCTACGGCTCCGTGGTCTGCGGGGTCGCGGCCTCCCAGCTGCCGGACCGGGTCACCGACATCGCGGTCGCCGGCAGTCCCGGTATGCGGGCCGCCAACACCGGCGATCTGGGCGGCAACTCCCGGATCTGGGCGATGCGGGACGCCGGGGACTGGATCGCCGACATCCCCTTCCTCGAGATCGGCCAGCTCGGGCACGGCCCCGATCCGGTCACCCCGGAGTTCGGCGCCCGGCGGCTGTCCGCCGCGGGGGCCGGCGGACACGGCGGCTACTTCGTGCCCGGCACAGTCAGTCTGGACAACTTCGCCAAGGTCGGCGTCGGTGCGCTGGCCAGCGTGAGCTGCGCCGGATCCGCCGGCGCGTGCCAGCGCTGAGCACCGCCCCCGGCGGGCGATTGACGCGCGTAGCGTCGAGTAGGGGGACGGGTCAGCCCCTGCCGCATACGATGAGTCGTATGGGTGATGTGCTGGCCGGTTTTCAGACCGTCTGGGAGTTCGACACGGACTCCGTGCTCATCCGCTTCGAACGGGGGATCCGCATACCGAAGCTTCTTCAGGTGCTCGGTGAGCGACGCATACCCTACGAGGCGCTGACCGCCGTGGAGCTCGCTCCCGGCAAGAAAGGAACGGTGGTACTGCGCATGGTGCCCCGCCGGGGCGCCGATCCGCTGATGGACGCGGCGGACGGACAGCTCAAGGACGGGAACGACCCCTACCGGCTGGTGCTCCCCGCCGAACGGGAGACCCTCGCCGCCTACTACGCCGACGAACTCCGCAGCGCGCTGGGGCCGGCCGCCACCGTTCCCTGCGAGCGCCATATGGTCGCCGCCCCATCGGCGCCACTGAGCTTCAAGGCCTACGACGGCAAAGCGTCCTTCGACGGCAGCACGGTCAGCTTCCGGTGGTTCTGGACGGGGGCGTCCTCACGGAAGTGGAAGGCCGGGGACCAGAGCTTTCCGGTCACCGAACTCGCCGACGTCGAGTGGCGCTCCCCCGAACTCTTCAACGGCTACCTGCGGCTGGTGCCGCGGACGGCCGGTTGCGGCGGACCGGAGCAGCCGGGTGAGGCCGACCAGGATCCGGCCGCGGTCGTCTTCGGCGTCGGCTACGGCCTGGTGCACGAGTCCCTGCCGCTCGCCGCGTGCGTGCTGGAGGCGATACGCGCCACCGAACCTCCGGCGGACCCCTCCCCCGCCGGCCTGGTGCCGGCCGCGCTCTCCAGCGAGGCCCGCCCCGCCCCCGCGGACATCGCGGACCGGATCCGCCACCTGGGGGCGCTGCACGACTCGGGGCTGCTCACCGATGACGAGTTCAGCGCGAAGAAGGCCCAACTGCTGGCCGAGCTTTAGACCCGTACGACGGGCCCGGTCCGGACCGACCGCCACGGCCCGGTCCGGAACCTCGGAGCAGTGGGGGCACCGCGTAGGCTCGGCCCCATGCAGAGCCTGCCGATGATCGAGAACTGGCCGGTCCCCACCGCGGCGGCCGCCGTCGTACGAGCCGACGGCACGGTCGCCGCCCACGGGCCCACCGACCGCCGCTTCCCCCTCGCCTCCGTCACCAAGCCCCTGGCCGCCTACGCCGCACTCGTGGCCTGTGAGGAAGGCGCGGTGGAGCTGGACGAGCCGGCCGGCCCCGCTGGCTCCACCATCCGCCACCTGCTCGCCCACTCCTCGGGGCTCGCCTTCGACGAGGACCGGCCGATGGCCGCGCCGGGCACCCGGCGGCTGTACTCCAACGCCGGATTCGAAGCGCTCGGCGACCACATCGCCAAGGCCGCCGAAATGCCCTTCCCGGAGTACCTCCGGCAGGCGGTGCTCGAACCGCTGGGCATGACCGCGACCGACCTCCCGGGCTCGCCCGCCAAGGACGCCGTCTCCAGCGTCGAGGACCTCGTCCGCTTCGCCGCCGAACTCCAGGCGCCACGGCTGCTGCACCCGGCGACTCTCGCCGAGGCCACCCGGCCGGTCCACCCCGGCCTCTCCGGAGTGCTGCCCGGATACGGCCAGCAGCGACCGAACGACTGGGGGCTGGGCTTCGAGATCCGCGACGGCAAGTCGCCGCACTGGACCGGCAGCATGTCCTCACCGCGCACCTTCGGCCACTTCGGACAGGCCGGCACCTTCCTCTGGATCGACCCGGACGCCGGCGCCGGATGCGTCGTGCTCACCGACCGGTCCTTCGGACCATGGGCGGTCGAAGCCTGGCCGGTGTTCACCGACGCGGTCCTGGCCGAACTACGCAACCAGCCCGCGAGCGCTAGCCGGCCCGTGACCATCTAAACTCCCGGGTGACGCCCTGTGGTCCCCGCGCATGCGGGGGTGGTCCGAGCCGGAGGACTACGCCTACCAAAATTGGGAGGCGGTCCCCGCGGCTACGGGGATGGCGACGCCGGTGCGCCCCCACTGAGGTGTTTCTGCCGCGCCCAGGAGCAGCCGGGTGCCGAGGTCCGACGCCCGGCGGGGTGACCGTGAGGCGACCGGCAGGGCCCTGTCACGGAGTCACGGAACCGGGAGTCACCAGGTCACCGAGTCACGAAGCTCTCGGTCGGCGCGGTGTGCGGGCCCCGACGCCCGCGATCGCCAGGCCGACGCCCCCCGAGGCCCGAACGACCGGCCCTACTCCTCCCCCAACTCCCAGACCAGCAACTCGCTGTCCTCCTCGGCGACCACCTCGCGCCGCCGCCCCCCGGAGAGCCGGGCGGCGTCGCCCGGGTGCAGGGTCTCACCGTCGAGGAGCGCCGTGCCGCGCACCAGGTGCAGGTAGCTGCTTGGCGCGGTGGGCAACGCGCTGCGTGCGCCGGCGCGGAGCCGCCGCGCGTGGAGGACGGCGCCGGCCCGGTCGACTTCGTACGGTGTGCCGTCGCCGAGGCCCCGTACCACCTCGTACTCCGGCTCGCCCCCGGGTCGCACCACCGGCTCCAACCACATCTGCACGAAGACCAGGGGCTGGTCCCCGTCGTTGCGCTCGGTGTGCCGCACTCCGCCGGCCGCGCTCAGCCGCTGCAGGTCGCCGGCGCGGAGCAGCGTGGTGGTTCCGGTGGAGTCGCGGTGGGTCAACTCGCCCTCCACCACCCAGGTCACGATCTCGGTGTCCCGATGCGGGTGTTCCGCGAACCCCGCCCCGAGTGCCAGCCGTTCCTCGTTGCAGGCGATGAGCGCGCCGAACCTCAGGTTGTCCGGCTCGTAGAACGATCCGAAGGAGAAGGCGTGGAACGTCTCGATCCCGGCCGCCGGGTCTCCGCCGCGGAACCGGTCCGCAGCGCGCCATACTTCACCCATCGCTCCACCGTAGTCCGAGACCGGTTCTCCATCGGCCCCAGCCGGCGGCGAGCCGGCCTGCGACCGGAGTGACCGGCCCGCTCCGCAGGGGTCCGGCGGGCGGGTTCACACCCCCGGCAACGCCCCTGGTTCCGATAAGGCAGGCTTGTCCCCGTGCCTGAATCCGATGCGAAAGACGCCCACGCTCACGCCGCGACCCTCCGCCGACTGGAGCAGTCAGCCGGTCATCTCGCCGCGAACGCCATCGCGCGCATGGACGAGACCCTCCCGTGGTACCGGGCCATGCCGCCGGAGAACCGCTCGTGGATCGGGCTGGTGGCGCAGGCGGGTATCGCGGCCTTCACCGAGTGGTTCAGGCATCCCGAGGCGTCCCAGGCCATCAGCACCGACGTGTTCGGCACCGCGCCGCGGGAACTGACCCGGGCGATCTCCCTGCGGCAGACCGTCGAGATGGTCCGCACGACCATCGAGGTCATGGAGTCGGCGATCAACGAGGTCGCCGCGCCGGGGGACGAGGCCACCCTCCGGGAGGCGTTGCTGGTCTACGCACGCGAGATCGCGTTCGCCACGGCCCAGGTGTACGCGCAGGCCGCCGAGGCCCGCGGCGCCTGGGACGCCAGGTTGGAGTCGTTGGTGGTCAACGCCGTGCTCTCGGGGGAAGCGGACGAGGGTGCGCTGTCCCGCGCCGCTGCGCTCGGTTGGAGTTCTCCGGAGCATGTCGCGGTGATCGTGGGCACCGCCCCCACCGGCGACAGCGAACTGACCGTGGAGGCGATCCGCCGGGCGGCGCGGCACGCCAAACTCCAGGTGCTCACCGGGGTGCTGGGCAAGCGGTTGGTGGTCATCGCCGGCGGCAGCGACGATCCGCTCCGGTCCGCGAAGGATCTGATCGGTCCGTTCGCCCCGGGCCCGGTCGTCGCCGGTCCGGTCGTCGGCGACCTGCTGTCGGCTACCCGTTCCGCGGCCGCCGCCAGTGCCGGGCTCAAGGCCTGCGCCGCTTGGCCGGACGCGCCTCGTCCGGTGCTCTCGGACGATCTCCTGCCGGAGCGGGCGATGGCCGGCGACTGCACGGCCCGCGACCAGCTGGTGGAGGAGATCTACAGACCGCTTGAGGAGGCCGGGTCCGCGCTGCTGGAGACCCTGAGCGTCTATCTGGAGCAGGCCAGCAGTCTGGAGGGGGCGGCGCGGATGCTCTTCGTGCACCCCAACACCGTCCGCTACCGGCTTCGACGTGTGACGGATGTCACCGGCTGGTCACCCTCCGATGTACGCTCCGCATTCACCCTGCGCATCGCGCTGATCCTCGGGCGTCTTCTCAACGGCGAGAGACAACCGTAGTTCTTTGTCGGACACCCACAATTCCCCAGACTGTTCTTGGTCCCTGTCCCCACCGGCGGCAACCGCCGTCCCCAAGAGAGAGTGTGAGAGTGCTCGTACTCGTCGCTCCCGGCCAAGGCGCTCAGACGCCTGGCTTCCTCAGCCCCTGGCTCGACCTGCCCGGCGTCCCGGAACTGCTGGCCCGCTGGTCGGCCGCCATCGACCTCGACCTGGTCCACTACGGGACCGAGGCCGACGCCGAGGCGATCCGCGACACCGCCGTCGCGCAGCCGCTGCTGGTGGCCGCCGGCCTGATCTCCGCCGGTGCTCTCTTCGACGAGCCGGACTCGGACATTCCGCGGCTGGTCGGTGCCGCCGCCGGCCACAGCGTCGGTGAGCTGACGGCCACCGCGCTGACCGGAGTGCTCTCGGAGGAGACCGCGCTCACGGTGGTGCGCCGCCGCGGGCTGGCGATGGCCGAGGCCGCCGCGGTGACCGAGACGGGCATGTCCGCCGTCCTCGGCGGTGACCCCGAGGAGGTCGTCGCCCATCTGGAGAAGCTGGGGCTGACCCCGGCGAACATGAACGGGTCGGGCCAGATCGTGGCCGCGGGCACCATGGAGCAGTTGGCCGCGCTCGCCGAGGACCGGCCGGAGAAGACCAAGGTGATGCCGCTGAAGGTGGCAGGCGCCTTCCACACCCACCACATGGCTCCGGCTGTCTCGAAGCTGGCGGAGCTGGTGCCGGGTCTCAAGGTGAGCGACCCACACACCCGTTATGTGTCGAACAAGGACGGCCAGCCCGTGGCCGACGGCGCGGAGATCGTCCGGCGCCTCGTCGACCAGGTCTCCAGCCCGGTCCGGTGGGACCTCTGCTCGGAGACGTTCCAACAGCTCGGCGTCACCGCCATGATCGAGGTCTGCCCGGCCGGCACGCTGACGGGGCTGGCGCGGCGCGGTATGCCGGGTGTGAAGAGGTTGGCGGTCAAGACGCCCGACGACATCGACGCCGCCCGCGAGCTCATCGCCGAACACGGCACCGGGCAGTCCCCGGTCACCGAGCCCGTCGACGGCTCCACAGCCGAATAGGAGCGGAGCATGACCGCGAAGATCAGGCCCAGCCAGGGTGCGCCGCACGCGCGCATCGTCGGCGTCGGCGGCTACCGCCCCAGCCGGGTGGTGCCGAACGAGGAGATCCTCAAGCACATCGACTCCTCCGACGAGTGGATCCGCTCCCGTTCCGGCATCACCACCCGGCACTGGGCGGGGCCGGACGAGACCGTGGCCGAGATGGCGCTCGACGCCGCCGGCAAGGCGATCGCGGACGCCGGGATCAGTGCGGAGCAGATCGGCGGCGTGATCGTCTCGACGGTCTCGCACTTCAAGCAGACCCCGGCGGTCGCCACCGAGATCGGCCACCGGATCGGCGCCGGCAGGCCGGCCGCCTTCGACATCTCCGCGGGCTGCGCCGGATTCACCTACGGCCTCACTCTCGCCAAGGGCCTGGTCGTCGCCGGTAGCGCGGAGTACGTGCTGGTCATCGGGGTGGAGCGGCTGTCCGACCTCACCGATCTCGAGGACCGCGCCACCGCCTTCCTGTTCGGCGACGGCGCGGGCGCCGTCGTGGTGGGCCCGGCGGCGGAGCCCGGGATCGGCCCCACTGTCTGGGGCTCGGAGGGCGACAAGTCCGAGACCATCAAGCAGACGGTTCCGTGGGACGCCTACCGCGACCGCACCGATGTGAGCGACATCCGCTACCCGGCCATCACCCAGGAGGGCCAGACGGTCTTCCGCTGGGCGGTGTTCGAGATGGCCAAGGTCGCCCAGCGGGCTCTCGACGAGGCCGGCGTCTCCCCGGAAGACCTGGACGTCTTCATCCCGCACCAGGCCAACATGCGGATCATCGACTCGATGGTGAAGACCCTCAAGCTGCCGGAGCAGGTGACCGTCGCCCGCGACGTGGAGACCACCGGCAACACCTCCGCCGCGTCGATTCCGCTCGCGATGGAGCGGCTGTTGGCGACCGGACAGGCGAAGAGCGGCGACACCGCGCTGCTCATCGGGTTCGGGGCGGGCCTCGCCTACGCCGCCACGGTCGTTAACCTCCCGTAGGCAGGATCCGCGCAGCTCCCGCAGGGCGCCGCGCGGCCGGCACAGCACAACTGCTACACCCGACAGAGCACCACCGAAACACACGAAGGAGCGCCACGATGGCCGCCACCCAGGAAGAGATCGTCGCGGGTCTCGCCGAGATCGTGAACGAGATCGCCGGTATCCCCGCCGAGGACGTCCAGTTGGAGAAGTCCTTCACCGACGACCTTGACGTCGACTCGCTGTCCATGGTCGAGGTCGTCGTCGCCGCCGAGGAGCGCTTCGACGTGAAGATCCCGGACGACGACGTCAAGAACCTCAAGACCGTCGGCGACGCCGCCAACTACATCCTCAAGCACCAGGCCTGAGCGAAGCGTTCGTCGCCACCCAACCGGTGGCGGCTCCAGCACCTCTGATACGTGGAGACAGAATTCCTGTGGACTCGACCAATCGCACCGTGGTCGTCACCGGTATCGGCGCGACCACACCGCTGGGTGGCGACAGCGCTTCGACCTGGAAGGGACTGATAGAGGGGCGTTCCGGGGTGAGCCTCCTGGAGGGGGAGCGCTTCGCGGAGCTCCCGGTACGGATCGCGGCCTCAGCGGCCGTCGACCCCTCCGAGGTCCTGCCCCGCCCGCTGGCCCGCAAGCTGGACCGCTCGGCGCAGTTCGCGCTGATCGCCGCGCGCGAGGCCTGGGCGGACGCGGGTTACACCGGCCCGGCCGGCACGGTGGCCGAGGATGCCTCGGACGCCGCGCCCGAGATCGACCCCGGGCGACTGGGCACCGTGATCGCCTCGGGGATCGGCGGTGTCACCACCCTGCTCGACCAGTACGACGTACTGAAGGAGAAGGGTGTCCGCAAGGTGTCCCCGCACACCGTGCCGATGCTCATGCCGAACAGCCCGTCGGCCAACGTCAGCCTGGAGGTGGGCGCCCAGGCCGGTGCCCACACCCCGGTCAGCGCCTGCGCCTCCGGCGCCGAGGCCATCGGCTACGCCATCGAGATGATCCGCTCCGGTCGGGCCGACGTGGTGGTGGCCGGCGGCACCGAGGCGGCCATCCACCCGCTGCCCATCGCCGCGTTCGGCAACATGATGGCGATGTCGAAGAACAACGACGACCCGCAGGGCGCCTCCCGTCCGTTCGACGTCGACCGGAACGGCTTCGTCCTGGGTGAGGGCGCCGGCGTGATCGTGCTGGAGTCCGCCGAGCACGCCGCCCGCCGGGGTGCCCGGGTCTACTGCGAGGCCCTCGGGCAGGGGATCTCCTCGGACAGCCACCACATCACCCAGCCGGAGCCGACCGGGCGCGGCATCGCCCAAGCGCTGCGGCACCTGGTGGCGACGGCCGACGTCAAGCCGGCGGAGATCGTGCACATCAACGCGCACGCCACCTCCACCCCGCAGGGGGACATCGGCGAGATCAAGGCGCTGCGCTCGGTGTTCGGCGACGACGTCGACCACATGGCGCTCTCCGCGACCAAGTCGATGACCGGCCACCTGCTCGGCGGAGCGGGCGGGGTGGAGACCGTGGCGACGGTGCTTGCGCTGCACCACCGGCTCGCCCCTCCGACGATCAACGTGGACAACCTCGACCCGGAGGCCGACGCCGACGTGGTGCGCGGTACCGCGCGAGAGCTGCCGGAGGGGGCCGCGGTGGCGGTGAACAACTCCTTCGGCTTCGGCGGCCACAACGTGGTGCTGGCCTTCGCCACCCGCTGACGCCCCCGCCGCTGACACCGGCTCGGCCCGGCCCTCCGTCTGGGGGGGGGCCGGGCCGAGCCGTCTTCGTGCTCCGCCGAGCCGGGGCCGGGCGGCTACCGCGCGCACGCGCCGGGGTGCCGGTGTCACCGGGTGGACGGGGGCTGTACGGGCCGCCGGCCGGGCGACGGAGGTCAGCTCCCGCCGAAGCTGGCGAAATAGGAGGCGGCCATGTCCTGTCCGCCGTGGCCCCGCTCGGTGGCCCGCCGGAAGCGCTCGGCACCGGCCTCGGCCAAACCCAGCCAGACCCCGGCGGCCTCGGCCGCCTCCACGATCAACCGGGCGTCCTTGGCCGCCGTGCGCACGGTGAAGTCCGGGGAGTACTCGCCGCCTCGGATGGTCGCCGCCTTGGCTCGGAGGTAGCCGCAGTCCAGCGGTCCGTCCGCGACCGCGTCGAGGAAGGCCCGCTGCTCCACGCCCAGCCCCTCGGCCAGCGCGAGCGCCTCGGCGGTGGCGTTGTTCAACGCCAGCACCCAGCTGTTGCAGACGAGTTTGAGCCGGCTGGCGGCGCCGCTCGCCCCGTCGTCCGAGGTCCAGACGGTACGGCTGCCGATGGTCTCCAGGACGGGGGCGACGGTGGGGCGGGCGCTCTGCGGTCCGGCGGCGAGGACGATCAGCTCACCGCTCTCCGCGGGCTGCCGGGTACCGAGGACCGGGGCGTCGAAGAAGGCGAGGCCCCGTTCGGCCGCGAAGCCGGCGAGTTGGCGCACCGCCTGCAGCCCGGCGGTGCTCGACTGGAGCCATGCCGCGCCGGGCCGCAGTGCGGGGGCGGCGGCGCGCATCGTCTCCAGGGTGACCGGACCGTCGAAGAGCATGGTCAGCACGACGTCGGCGTCCTCCACCGCCGTGGCGGGGGCGTCGGCGACCCGGGCGCCGTCGGCCGCCAGCGGTTCGGCTCTGGCGAGGGTCCGGTTCCACACGCGGACGTCCATCCCGGCCCGGCACAGGTTGCGGGCCATGGCCGCCCCCATGATGCCGGTGCCGAGGACTGCTACCGAGGTGTTGTTCTGCGTCATGTTGGGACGCTAGACGACTTGGTGAAGCCAGCGGACCGGAGCGCCCTCTCCGGCGTGGCGGAACGGCTCCAGCTCGTCGTCCCAGGGCTTGCCGAGGAGTTTGGCCAGCTCGCTCTCCAGCTCGCTCTCCCCCCGCCGGGAGCGGGCGAGGGCCGCGCGCAGGCGGTCTTCCGGGATCAGGATGTCCCCGTGGATTCCGGTGACGGCGTGGAAGATCCCCAGGTCGGGGGTAGAGCTGTAGCGCTCGCCCTCGGAGGTCGGGGAGGGCTCGGCGGTCACTTCGAAGCGCAGCAGGTGCCAGCCCCGCAGCGCTGACGCCATCTTGGAGGCCATGCCCGGTTCACCGCGCCAGGAGAGCTCGGTGCGCCAAGTGCCGGGAGAGGCGGGTTGTCTGATCCAGTCCAGGTTGACGCGTGCGCCGAGGACCCCGGCCACAGCCCATTCGACGTGCGGGCACAGCGCACGCGGTGCGGAGTGCACGTACAGAACTCCACATGTCGTCACCGGACCTCCAGATGTGGAACGAGGGTCACCTTCCCCAGCGGCCTCGTGCCCGTACCGGTCGTGCCCAGGACAGCATCACAGCACCCGACATTCTGCCCCAGAAAAGACTTTCCCACCAGATCCAGGAGATCCGGACCGGGCTGGTATCGGGAGTTCTTCGATGGACGGGCAGTATGGAGCGTGATGCGGTGAACCGGCACCCGGTCGGAATCCTGTGGACCGGGTCCGGGTCGACCGGCCTCCGGGCCGCCGCCCTCGCGGCGCGGCGATCCGAATGCCACGAAGGAGAAACTACCGCGCTCCGCCGCTCCCCGGGCGGCCTGGCGTCGCTCCGGAGTGGATATCACGGAAGCTTCACTCTCCGGGGCGTCCCGGGACCTCCGTACAGGGGAACTCCAGGGCGGTTCCACTCGTCAAAAACAAATGAAGCAGGGCATGCCGGACCAGTCGGATCAGGCGGGCCAGGCAGGACAGACGGACCAGCGGCGACAATGGACGCCGGAATACCACAGAACCCACATGAACCACGCCGCGAGGAAGTCGGCGAGCACAGAGCACGTTCCGGCCGGGAAGGCGGCGGCCGGGCCAACCGGAGGGAGAAGGGCGATGCGGCGGAACCTGGAGCGCTCGCGGACGGTCTCCCCACGCACCGGTTCCGACGCCGCTCCGGCCCGGGGCGGTCGCAGGCGCCGCACCGCCGCCCTGGCCCTGGTCACCGCGGTCACCGTGCTCACCGGCTGCGGCTCCGGGGGCAGCTCCGACGAGCACGGAGCGCAGCAGGCGCCGGCGGAGAAACCCCGCCACGAGCCCTCCGAGGCGCCGACGACCGAACCGCCCACCGAGGATCCCGAGCCGCAGAACCCCGCCCCGAGGGAACCGGCCCCCGAGCACTTCACCTCTCCGCCGACGGAGTGGGACCCAGAGCCGGAGTCGATCGCCGCCGTGGGGGACTCGATCACCCGCGGATTCGACGCCTGCGATGTGCTCGTCGACTGCCCGGAGGTCTCCTGGTCGACCGGTACGGACAAGAACGTCCGGTCGCTGGCCCAGCGGCTGCTCACCTCCCCCGAGGGGAGGAGCTGGAACTACGCGCGCTCGGGCGCCCTGATGAAGGAGCTCCCCGACCAACTGGAGAAGGTGGTCCCGCACCGGCCGCAGTTGGTGACGGTGACGATGGGCTCCAACGACGCCTGTCAGAAGAGCACCTCCAGGATGACCTCGGTCGACGACTTCCGCGCCTCCTTCTCCTCGGCCCTGAAGTCGCTGCGGAAGTCGCTGCCGGGCACGGAGGTGTACGTCGCCAGCGTGCCCGACCTCAAGCGGCTCTGGTCCGAGGGGCGAGCCGACCCCGTCGGCAAGCAGATCTGGCAGCTCGGCATCTGCCAGTCGATCCTCAAGGATCCGGACGCCACGGATCGCGCGTCCGCCGAGCGGCGGCAGGAGGTGTCCGACCGGGTGGTGGCGTACAACGAGGTGCTGGAGTCCGTCTGCGCGGAGGACCGGCTGTGCCGGTACGACGACGGCGCCGTCCACGCCTACCGCTTCACCGGCAGGCAGCTCAGCACCTGGGACTGGTTCCACCCGAACAAGGACGGTCAGCACCGACTGGCGGAGATCGCCTACCAGCGGATCACCGCCCCCTCCTGAGCTCCTCCTGGTCAACCTGGCGCCGCCGTTCCCGTCCTGTCGGCCGCCCCCGCGGGAAGTCGGCAGCGGTCACGGGCCGGCCCGGCCCGCGTCCCCTCCGGGCCGTCCGCCGTCCTACGCCGGGCCAGCGGGGCTGGGATGGCCGACTCCCGGCTTCCACCGCCTCATTGACACCTCTCGCGGCCGGTCACTACGTTCGCGGCAGCGTTTCGAACGGTTGCCGAAATGTCGAACGCAAGGGATGGCCGCTGTGCGCATCACCGGAATCAGCACCCATGTGGTGGGCACCCCCTGGCGCAACCTGACGTATGTGCGGGTCCACACCGACGAAGGGCTCTCCGGGGTCGGCGAGACCCGGATGCTGGGCCGCACCGACGCCCTGCTCGGCTACCTCCGGGAGGCGGAGGCCAACCACATCGCCGGCTCCGACCCGTTCGCGGTCGAGGACCTGGTGCGGCGGATGAAGTACGGCGACTACGGGCGCGCCGGCGAGATCGTGATGTCCGGCATCGCCTGTGTGGAGACGGCCTGCTGGGACATCAAGGGCAAGGCGCTCGGCGTGCCGGTGTGGCAGTTGCTGGGCGGCCGGGTGACGGAGCGCGTGAAGGCCTACGCGAACGGCTGGTACACCGTCGAGCGGACTCCGGAGGCGTTCCACGCCGCGGCCCGCCGGGTGGTCGAGCGCGGCTACCGGGCGCTCAAGCTCGACCCGTTCGGCACCGGGCGCTTCGAGCTGGACCGGGAGGAGACGCTGCGTTCGCTCTCGCTCGTCGAGGCGGTACGGGACGCCATCGGTCCGGATGCCGAGTTGATGGTCGAGATGCACGGCCGCTTCAACCCCGCTACGGCGGTCCGGCTCGCCGCGGAGCTGGAGCCGTTCCGGCCGTCCTGGCTGGAGGAGCCGGTACCGCCGGAGAACCTCAGGGCGCTCGCCAAGGTCGCCGAGCGGACCCGGCTGCCGATCGCCACCGGCGAACGGATCCACGACCGGATCGAGTTCCGTGAACTCTTCGAGTCGCAGGCGGCCGACATCATCCAGCCGGACGTCGGCCATCTCGGGGGCATCGGCGAGACCCGGAAGCTGGCGGCCACCGCCGAGACGCACTACGTCCTGGTCGCACCACACAACGTGGGCGGGGCCGTACTCACCGCCGCATCGCTCCAAGTGGCCGGTTGCACCCCCAACTTCAAGGTGCTTGAGCACTTCAACGACTTCGCCGACGCCGAGGTGAAGCAGCTGGTGCGAGGTGCTCCGGAGGTGGTCGACGGCTATTTCGAGCTGCCTCAGGGGCCGGGACTCGGCGTGGAGTTGGACGTGGCCGCCGCGGCCGAACTCCCGCAGCGCCGGGCCAGGTTCGATCTGTGGGCCGAGGGCTGGGAGAAGAGGGAGCAGCGGTGACGGGCCGGGGCCGAGCGGTGCTCCTGGAGGCTCCGGGGGAGCATCGGACGATCCCCTACGAGCCGCGGGCACCGGGGCCCGGCCAGGCGCTCGTCCGGGTCGCGGCGGCCGGTGTCTGCGGCAGCGACCGCGAGGTGTTCGAGGGCAGGCGGCCGTCGGCCTACGTCCGCTATCCGCTCGTACCCGGCCACGAGTGGTCCGGCACCGTGCTGGCCGTCGGGGACGGCGTCTGCCGGTCGCTGGTCGGCCGCCGGGTCGTCGGGGAGGGCTTCCACAACTGCGGGCAGTGCGAGCGCTGTCGGGCGGGGGCGACCTCGCTCTGCACGGGCGGCTACGCCGAGACCGGCTTCACCCTGCCCGGCGCCTTCGCCGACACCCTCACCCTGCCCGCCCGGCTGCTCCACCTCCTCGGGGAGGACGCCGACCTGCGGGCCGCCGCCCTCCTGGAGCCGGCCGCCGTCGTCGCCGCTGCCACGCTGGCGGCCCGGCCCCGGCCCGGGGAGCGGATCGCGGTGGTGGGCGCCGGCACCCTGGGGCTGCTGGCCGTGCAGTTCCTCGCCGCCTCCTCCCCCGCGGCGCTGCTGGTCGTCGACCCGCGGCTGGCGCGGGCCCGGCAGGCGGAGCGGTTCGGGGCCACGGAGACCTGCCCGGCCGCCGCCGAGGAGTCGGCGGGCGGCTACGACCTGGTGGTGGAGACCGCCGGCGCGGGCGGCAGCGCCGCCGCTGCCGCCCGGCTGGCCCGCCGGGGCGGAAGGCTGGTGCTCACCGGCATCCCGGGCCCCGGCGCCGAGGGGCTCGATCCGGCGCTGCTGGCGGTGAACCAGCTCGCGGTGCACGGGGTGTTCGGTGCTTCCTCCCGAGCCTGGTCCCACGCGGTGCGGATGTTCACCTCGGGCCTGCTCTCCCCCGCAGCGCTGATCACCCATGAACTCCGGTTGGAACAGTACGCGGAGGCCGTCGCCCTGGTGGGCGGCGGCGACGAGGAGGTGGGAAAGGTACTGCTGCTTCCCTGAGCCCCGGCTGCGTCGGCCCGGCCGGGCCCGCCGTGGGGCATCCGGAAACCGGGCGCCGCGCAGCACCCGATCCACGGGTCGACCCGGCCGGGCTCCACTCTCCCTGCTCCGTGCCCCGGCGGGGTCCCGCCGCCGACCAGACACCGAACCGTACGACACGCTCGCTCGACCAGCCCCCGAGAGCCCACAGTCCAGGCCGGAGGAGTCCTGTGTCCGATCGTTTCGAGCCCCCCGATCCACAGCGCCGAACCCACCGCTCCCCACAGCGGCGTCCGGGCGCGGCCGGCCTCGCCCTGCTCGGTCTCCCCGTGCCGGTGGACGACCCCGCCGAAGCCTCCCGGCACACGTTCCCGGACGGCGGCCGTTGGCGTACCGAAGTTCCGTCCGTGGAGGGGCCCGAGGTGCTCGCGGCCGTGCTCGACGAGGCTGCCCGACTGTCCGTCCCGGTCCATCGGGTCAGTCAGGGCAGCGGAGTGTGGATGCTGACCGACCAGGAGGTCAGCGAGATGGTGGCGGGCTGCGCGGAGCACGGTGTGGAGCTGTGCCTGTTCACGGGCCCGCGCGGCAGTTGGGACATCGGAGCCGCCACCCGTACCACCTCGGGTGGCGCGGGCCTCCGCGCGCGCGGGCAGGCCGCGCTGGCCGGCTGCGTGGAGGACGCGCTGCGGGCCGCGGAGCTCGGCGTGCGCTGCCTTCTCGTCGCGGACGAAGGGGTGCTGTGGGTGCTGCACCGGCTGCGGGAGCGGGGCGGGCTGCCGCCCGACCTCACCTTCAAGGTGTCCGCGCTGGTCGGACCGGTCAACGCGGTCTCCTACACGCTCTGGGAGCAGCTCGGCGCGGACTCGATCAACATCCCCTCCGACCTGACCCTGGAGCACCTCACCGAGATCCGCCGGCTCAGCCGGGCGCCGATGGACTTCTACCTCGAGGCCCCGGACGACCTCGGGGGCTATGTGCGGATGTACGACGCGGCCGAGCTGATCCGGCGCGGTGCGCCGATCTACCTCAAGTTCGGGCTGAGCAGAGCGCCCGGCCTCTACCCGTACGGCGAGCAGCTGCGCGAGGTGGCGCTGCGATCGGCCCGGGAGCGGGTGCGCCGGGGGCGGCTCGTCCTCGACCTGCTCGCCCGGCACGGCGCGGAGGCCGGTATGTCGCCGCTCGGCTCCCGGCTTCCGGGGACGCTGCGGCGCTTTCCGGTCCCCCAGAACCCCTGATCTTGCGATGTGAAGGAGGGAAAGGTTGACCATGCACCCGATGCGAACCCTGGGCGCGGTGGCGGTCGCCGCACTGCTGGTGTTGCCCCTGACCGCTTGCGGGCAGAACGCCAACGGTGTCGGGCGGGACAGTCGGCGCGCCGCGGAGGGGTCCCACGGCGGCACCATCGGACTGGCGATGCCCACCAAGTCCTCCGAACGGTGGATAGCCGACGGCAGGAACATGGCCAAGCAGTTCGAGGCCAAGGGCTACCGAACGGATCTGCAGTTCGGCAACGACGACGTCGACGAGCAGGTCTCCCAGATCGAGAACATGATCGCCAAAGGGCACCGGCTGATCGTGATCGCCGCGATCGACAGCGGTGCGCTCACCAACGTGCTCGACCGGGCCGCGGACGCCGACATCCCGGTCATCGCCTACGACCGGCTGCTGATGGGCAGCGAGCACGTCGACTACTACGCGACCTTCGACAACTTCAAAGTCGGACAGATCCAGGGCCGCTACATCGTCGACAAGCTGGGCCTGACGAAGAAGAAGGACGACGACGGCCGGAAGGAGCCGCTCAGCATCGAGCTGTTCGCCGGGTCACCGGACGACAACAACACCCGCTTCTTCTTCGACGGCGCGATGAGCGTGCTGAAGCCTTACCTGGACAGCGGCCGCCTGGTGGTCCGGAGCCGGCAGACCCAGCTCAACCAGATCACCACCCTCCGCTGGAGCGGCGGAGCCGCCCAGAAACGCATGGACGACCTGCTGAGCAAGTCGTACACCTCGGCCAAGGTGGACGCCGTCCTCTCCCCCTACGACGGCATATCCATCGGTGTGCTGTCCGCGCTCAAGAGCGTCGGCTACGGCACCGCGCAGCAGCCCTACCCGGTCGTGACCGGTCAGGACGCCGAACTGGCCTCGGTGAAGTCCATCATCGCCGGCGAGCAGACCCAGACCGTCTACAAGGACACCCGGAAGCTCGCGGGAGCGACCGTGCAGATGGCCGACGCCCTGCTGACCGGCGGCAGGCCCGAGGTCAACGACACCACCTCCTACGACAACAACAAGAAGGTGGTGCCCGCGTACCTGCTGCAGCCGGTGAGCATCGACCGCTCCAACACCGACCTGCTGGTGAAGGACGGCTACTACACATCCGCTCAGCTGAGCCGGTAGGGAGGCGGGGCCATGAGCGAGACGGACGGCGGCGCAGGTCCGGGGCCGGCGGTCGAGCCGGTGCTCGAGATGCGCGCGATCACCAAGAGCTTCCCCAGTGTGCGGGCGCTCAGCGAAGTGGACCTGACGGTGCTGCAGGGCGAGGTGCACGCGGTCTGCGGGGAGAACGGCGCCGGCAAGTCGACGCTGATGAAGGTGGTCAGCGGCGTCCACCCGCACGGCAGCTACCAGGGGGAGATGTTCTTCCGCGGTCGGCCGTGCGCGTTCAGGAACATCCGGGACAGCGAGCGGCGGGGCATCGTCATCATCCACCAGGAGCTGGCGCTCGTCCCCTACCTCTCCGTCGCGGAGAACATCTTCCTCGGCAACGAGCACGCCACCCGAGGGATCATCAGGTGGAACGACACCCTGGGCCACGCGGCCGAACTGTTGGGCCGGGTCGGGCTCAGCGACCCGCCGCAGACCAGGGTGGCCGATCTCGGGGTCGGCAAACAGCAGTTGGTGGAGATCGCGAAGGCGCTCGCCAAGGAGGTCGAGCTGCTCATCCTGGACGAGCCGACCGCCGCCCTGAACGACGAGGACAGCGCGAAACTCCTCGAACTCATCCTGGAGTTCAAGCGGCAGGGCATCTCCTCCATCCTCATCTCGCACAAGCTGAACGAGATCCGGAAGGTCGCCGACCGGGTGACCGTGCTCCGTGACGGCCGGGCGATCGAGACCCTCACCGTCCGGCAGCGCGCCGATTCGGATCCCTCGGTCTCGGAGGACCGGATCATCCGCGCCATGGTCGGCCGCGACCTCGACCACCGCTTCCCGCCCCGCACCCCCTACGGCGGAGCCGACTCCTCCGAGACCGCCTTCGCGATCTCCGACTGGAGCGTGCGACACCCCATCGACCAGCGCCGCAAGGTCGTCGACGGGGTTTCCCTGGAGGTCCGCCCGGGAGAGATCGTCGGCCTCGCGGGGCTCATCGGCGCCGGCCGCACCGAGCTGGCGATGAGCGTCTTCGGCCGTTCCTACGGGCGCTACTCGGGTGGCCGGGTGCTGCTGCACGGCCGTGAGGTATCCACCCGCACCGTCTCCGAGGCGGTCGGCCACGGCCTCGCCTACGTCACCGAGGACCGCAAGCGCTACGGGCTGGACCTCGGCGCGCTGGTGAGCCGCAACGTCTCACTGGCGGCGCTGCCGAAGGTGGCCGGCCACGGCGTCGTCGACGAGCACGAGGAGACCCGGGTCGCCGAGCGGTTCCGGCGGACCATGAACATCAAGACGCCGAGCGTCTTCGAGCGGACCGGCCGGCTCAGCGGTGGCAACCAGCAGAAGGTCGTCCTCAGCAAGTGGATCTTCGCAGGTCCGGAGGTGCTCATCCTCGACGAGCCGACGCGCGGCATCGACGTCGGGGCGAAGTACGAGATCTACACGGTCATCGCCGAACTCGCCGCCGCCGGCAAGGCCGTGCTCCTCATCTCCTCCGAACTGCCGGAGCTGCTCGGCCTGTGCGACCGGATCTACGCGATGGCCGCGGGCCGGCTGACGGGCGAGGTGTCCGCTGCGGAAGCGACCCAGGAGAGCCTGATGCGGCTGATGACCATGGACAGGAGTTCCCGATGAGCCCGCTCACCGGCCGGCAGCACCCGACGAAGGCCCTCACCGGCCTGCTGCTGCACGGCATACGCCGCAACATGCGCCAGTACGGGATGCTGCTGGCGCTCATAGTGATCGCCGTGCTGTTCCAGATATGGACCGACGGCATCCTGTTGAAGCCGCAGAACGTCACCAACCTCATCCAGCAGAACAGCTACATCCTGATCATGGCGATCGGGATGATGATCGTGATCGTCGCGGGCCATATCGATCTGTCCGTGGGCTCGCTGGCCGCCTTCGTCGGCGCGGCCGCGGGCGTGATGATGATCGAGCACGGTATGTCCTGGCCACTGGGGCTCACCCTCTCCCTGCTGATCGGGGCGGCGGCCGGGGCCTGGCAGGGCTTCTGGATCGCCTACGTCGGCATCCCCTCCTTCATCGTCACCCTCGCCGGGATGCTCCTCTTCCGCGGCGGCACCCAGATCCTGCTGGAGGGCCAGACCCTGCGGCCGTTCCCGGACGGCTTCCAGGCCATCGGCAACGGTTTCATCCCCGAGATCGGCCCCTACACCGACTACCACAACCCGACTCTGCTCATCGGGCTCAGCGTGATCGTGCTGGTGCTCTGGCAGGAGTGGCGGGGCCGCAAGCGGCAGGCGCGCTACGAGTTGGAGGTGCTGCCGTTCGGTCTCTTCCTCGCCAAGTGCCTGGCGATGGTCGCGGCCGTGGTGGCGCTCACCCTCACCCTGGCCAGCTACCACGGGGCCCCGATCGTCCTGCTCATCCTCTGCGGCCTGCTGGTGGCCCTGGGGTTCGTGATGCGCAACGCGGTCATCGGCCGTCATGTGTACGCGCTCGGCGGCAACCGGGACGCGGCGAAGCTCTCCGGCGTCAAGGACAAGCGCGTCACCTTCCTGGTCTTCGTCAACATGGGGGTGCTGGCCGCCCTGGCGGGCGTGGTGTACGCGGCCCGGCTCACCGCCGCCACCCCGAACGCCGGCCTCAACTTCGAGCTGGAGGCGATCGCCGCGGCCTTCATCGGCGGCGCGTCGGCCAGTGGCGGGGTCGGCACGGTGCTGGGCGCGCTCATCGGTGGTCTGGTTCTCGGGGTGCTCAACAACGGCATGTCGCTGGTCGGTATCGGGACCGACTACCAACAGGTCATCAAGGGGCTGGTGTTGCTGGCGGCGGTCGGCTTCGACGTCTGGAACAAGCGCCGGGTCGGCGCCTGACCGGGGCGGGGGCTGCCCGACCGCTCCGGGGCGCGGGCGGCCCCCGCTGTCGAGGACGGTCCGGCCGGCCGCTGCCCTACCGCCCGGTCACCCCTCCTTGGTGAAGACCGGGCCCGGCGGGGCGGGCGCGGACGGCCGCGCCGGGAGCTCCTCCGCATCCTGGTCCGGCTCGCACTCCTCCGGGGGCAGGAGGTCCCGGGCGAGCAGGGTGGCTCCGGCGACCGCTCCGGGCATCAGGAAGACCGCCGCCAGCGGAACCAGGAAGAGCAGCGCCAGGGGAACCCCGAAACCGATGCTGAGCATCCGCCTGCCGCGCAGCAGGGCCAGCCGGCCGGCCAGGTCGACGCCCCGGCGTTGGAGTGCGACGGCGGTCAACTCGGCCGTGAGGAAGTAGCCGGAGACACAGAAACCGATCACGGGGATGACGGTCTGGCCGACGAAGGGCAGGAAGCCGAGGAGAAAGAGGACCGCACCGTAGAGGGCGACCCGGCCGAGCACCAGGACGCTGTCCCACGCGGCGATCCACAGCTCCCGCCAGAGCGACACCTCCGGCGCCGGCGGGGCCCCGCCTTCCGTCTCGTCGACCTGCTCCGCCAGGGCGTCGTAGAAGAACTGGCCGACCAGGAGCGTCACGGCCGCGAAGGAGACCACGGCGAACAGCAGCCCGCCGAGGAAGACCAGCGCGGTGACCACTCCACGCAGCAGACCGGGCCAAGGAGCGTCCCAGTCGTTTGCGAAGGGGGTCATCCAGACGGCGATGTCGTCGGCCCAGAAACCGAGGAGGACCAGCACCGCGACGTAGAGGACCAGGGTGATGAGGGCGGGCAGCAACCCGGAGACCCACCAGCGGGTGTTCCGGGAGACCCAGCGCTGTCCCTTTACCAGATAGCCGAAGCCGGCCGCGAGATCTCGCACGCGGGTCACCGTAGCAGCCGGCCCCCGGGGCCCGGCGGGCGTCTGGGCGGACCGCTGCGGCCCGCCCGAACGGCCGCCGTGGCAGTGGAGTTGGTGCCCGGCGTCTGGTGCCGTGACCGGAACGGTCCACCGGCTCGCGGCGCCCGGCACCGGGCTAGCTTTCGAGCGCGACGACCATCTTTCCGGCGTTCTCCCCGCGCAGCATGCCGAGGAACGCCTGCACGGCCTGGTCGATGCCGTTGGCGACGGTTTCCCGGTAGGTCAGTTCCCCCGAGCGCAGCCAGCCCGCGACGTCCTCCACGAACCGCGGCCGGAGTCCCGCGTGATCGGTGACGAGCATCCCCTCGATCCGCAGCCGCTTGCCGATGACCAGTGGGAGGTTCCGGGGCGCCGGGGTCGGCTCGACGGCGTTGTACTGCGAGATCATGCCGCAGACGGTGACCCGCCCGTGCCGGTTGAGGGCGCCGATGGCCGCTTCGAGGTGTTCGCCGCCGACGTTGTCGAAGTAGACGTCGATACCGTCCGGGGCCGCCGCCCGCAGCTGCCCCGACACGTCACCGTCCTTGTAGTTGAAGGCGGCGTGGAACCCGTACTCGTTGACGAGCGACTCGACCTTCTCCGCCGAGCCGGCGCTGCCGATCACCCGGGAGGCGCCCTTGAGCCTGGCGATCTGCCCGACCATGCTGCCGACGGCTCCGGCGGCCGCGAAGACGAAGACCGCGTCGCCCTCCCGGAATGAGGCGACCTCCAGCAGTCCCGCGTAGGCGGTCAGTCCGGGCATGCCGAGTACCCCGAGGTAGGTGGAGAGCGGCGCGACGTCCGGATCGACCTTGGTCGCCCCCTGTCCGCTGAGGGTGGCGTACTCGCGCCAGCCGTACTGGTGCAGCACGTGGTCGCCCACCTCGATGCCCTCGGCCTCGGAGGCGATGACCCGGCCCACCGCTCCCCCGTCCATGGGCTCGTCCAGGTTGAACGGCGGCACGTACGACTTCACGTCGTCCATCCGGCCGCGCATGTACGGGTCGACCGAGAGGTAGCTGTTCCGGACGACGATCCGTCCGGGGCCGGGGGCGGCGACCGGCACCTCACGCAGCGCGAAGTGATCCGGCTCGGGCCAGCCGTGCGGCCTGGCGACCAGATGCCACTCACGGCTGGTGGTGGGCAGTTCGACCATGTTTCGCATGCCTCCTGTGATCGCTTTCCCCGAGGGAAACTTCATGTCTGAAATGATCCAAATCTTTATGTTTCATGCTGTCAAGCAAGCGGTAGCCTGGGGGCATGCCCGCATCCAGCGACCCCCTGACCGCCGAGGTCGTCGAGCTCATCGGCGATGTGGTGGCGCGCTACCACGACGAGTACGAGGACGCGGCCGCCGAACACGCCCTGACCGGAGCTCAGGCAAGGGTGCTGGGACTGCTGTCGGTGGAACCGCTGCCGATGCGCCGGATCGCCCACCGCCTGCGGTGCGAGCCCTCCAACGTCACCGGCATCATCGACCGGCTGGAGGCGCGGGGGCTCGCGGAGCGGCGGGCCGACCCGGACGATCGGCGGGTGAAACTGGCCGCCGCCACCGACAAGGGTCGGGCCACCGCGGCGCGGCTGCGCGGCTCGCTCGACTTCGCCCGGGAGCCGCTGGGCGAACTGTCGGAGGAGGAGCGGACCATGCTCCGGGACCTGCTGCGGCGCGTGCTCGGCATCCGCCCCTGATACGGCATCCCGCTCCGCTGTCACCGGGCCGGAGAAGGCCGCGGACGAGCTGCTGCCGGGGCCGTCCGGCCGGCGGCCTCGGGTGCTCACCCCTCAACCCGCGAAGGTCGGCTGCGGCAGGCCCCGGCCGATTCCGGGGAGGACCAGGACGGAGCCGGCCAGCGGATGCGGCGGGTGGCCGACGCGGGCGCTGGTGACGTACAGGTCGGTGAGGTCGGCCCCGCCGAAGGCGCAGGCGGTCGGTCGCCGCACCGGCAGTTCGATCACCCGGTCGAGGCGGCCGTCCGGTGTGTAGCGGCGGACGGCCTTACCGTCCCAGAGCGCCACCCAGACGCAGCCGTCGGCGTCGACACAGAGCCCGTCGGGGTAGCCGGCGCCCTCCTCGATCTCGGCCAGGGGACGCCGGTGGCGCACCGCCACCCCGTCCGTGTCGAAGACGTCGATACGCCGGGTGGGGGTGTCCACGTAGTAGAGGGACCGGCCGTCCGGGCTCCAGCCGGTGCCGTTGCTGACCGTGACCTCGGACAGCACTTCGAGCGCGGCACCGTCGGGGGCGATCCGGCTGAGCGTCCCGCCGCCGGGCGCCTCGTCGTACCGCATGGTGCCGGCCCACAGTGCCCCGTCGGGGGCCACCGCGGCGTCGTTGCCGCGCCTTCCGGGCACCGGGTGGCGCAGCAGCCAGGTGAAGTGGACCGGGCGGGCCGGCCCCGGGCCTGACGATGCGCCGAAGGGGTCGTCGAGGAGGCCGACGCCGTCGCGCAGGTTGAGCACCAGACCGCCTCCGGCCCGCGGTTTCGCCGCTCCCACGTGCTGCTCCACGGCGAGGAGCGTCCGCCGCCCGGTCGCCGGCTGGTAGGCGTGCACCCTCGAGGAGAGGATGTCGACCCAGATCAGCCGTTCCGCCACCGGGTCCCAGGTCGGGCCCTCCCCCAGCGCCGCGTCGGCCCGGACCGCGACCTCCGGGCGGACGCCCCGCACCCCGCTGCTCATGCCGGCCCCCGGTGCCCGAGCCGACTCTCCAACTCGCCGGCCCCACTGGCGGCCAACTCGGCCAGCTCCGCACACCGCCGCCGGCTCCAGCGGACCACCGGCACGGAGACGCTGAGCGCCGCGACCACCGTGCCCCGGCGATCCCGTACCGGGGCGGCCACGCAGCTCACGTCGGGGTTGGCCTCCCGTTCCTCGATCGCCACGCCGCGCTGCCGCACGGCGGTCAGTTGGCGGCGCAGTCGGGAGACGGAGGTGATGCTCTCGTCGGTCATCGCCGCGAGCCGCCGCCCGGCGGGGAGGCGCTCGTCGAGGTCCTGTTCCGGCAGGGCGGCCAGCAGCGCCTTGCCCACGGCCGTGCAGTGCGCGGGCAGCCGGCGGCCTACCGCCGAGACCATACGTACGGCGTGGGTGCTGTCCACCTTGGCGATGTAGATGACGTCGGTGCCCTCCAGGATCGCCACGTGCACCGTCTCGCCGCACCTCTCCGCGATGCCCCTGGCCACTCGTTCCCCTTCGACGGCGACGTCTAGCTGCTCCGCGTACCGGCTGCCGAGCTGGTAGGAGCGGACGCCGAGCCGGTAGCGCCCCGGCTGTTCGGGGATCGCCACCAGGTAGCGGCGGGTGGCGAGGGTGTTCACCAACTCGTGGACGGTGGTCCGGGGAAGTCGCAGCCTGCGGGTGATCTCTGGTGCGGAGAGCGTGCCGTCGCCGTCCAGGAAGAGCTCCAGTATGTCCAGGGCCCGGGTCACCGCCGGCACCAGACGCCCCATGGCCGCCCTTCCGTCCGAGATCACGGCCGTCGGCCGGTATCACGGACGAGCGTATCCACGGGGTCGTCGCCGGGCAACGGACCACTGTGGGCCGACCGGGTGCGGACCGCTGCCGGGGCCGGCGTGCGGAGGGCTCTCAAAGCCTGCCCCTGCGCCGCTCCCGGAGCAGGAGGTGGCCGAGGTAGGCGCCGCCGAGGGCCATCGTCCAGATGCCGACGGGCAGGTCGTCGAAGACCGGCGAGTTCTGCGCGGCGAGATCGGCGAGAACCAGCAGCAGGGCTCCCATCAGGGCCGACAGCACCAGGTGCGGCCCCGTCCCCCGGGTGACGCGTTTTGCGATCTGGGGAGCCGTCAGCGCGATGAAGGAGATCGGCCCGGCGGAGGTGACGGCTCCGGCGGACAGGACGATCGAGAGCAGGACGGCGTAGGTGAACGTGCGGCCGGGCCGCGCCCCGAGGGCCGCGGCCGTCGTCTCGCTCATCTCGCTGATCGCCAGTGGCCGCGACAGCAGGACGGCCAGCGGCAGGCAGACCGCCAGCACGGTCCCGATGGCGGCCGCGTCGCCCCAGGAACGCGCCGTCAGGCTGCCGTTGAGGTAGGAGCTGAGGACGGTGGCCTGGTCGCGTTCGATGGCGTACACGATGTACTGGATGAAGGCCGTGGCCATCGCCGAGACGCCGATGCCCGCGATGACCAGCCGCTGCGGGTTGCGGAAGCCCGAGCCGGTCGAGACGTAGACGATTCCCATGGCGGCTACCGCGCCGACCAGTGCGCCCAGCGCCACCGGCAGCTGCGGGAAGAGCAGCGCGACGAGCGCTGCGCCGGCGCCTGCCCCGGGGCCCAGGCCGACGATGTCCGGGCTGCCCAGGGGGTTTCGGGTGACGCACTGGAAGAGTGCCCCGGAGAGGCCGAAGGCGGCTCCGGCGGCGACGGCCACGGTCAGCCGCGGTCCGCGGAGCCGTTCCAGGGTGAAGGCCTGCACTCCGGTGGCGTCACCGGAGAGCGCGGACGGCAGGTCGGGCAGGGCGATGCCGAGGCGGCCCGATACGAGGGTCAGGACGCAGGCGCCGAGCACGGCCACGGCGATCGCCACACCGGCCCAGACCACGCGGGCCTGCATGCGCAGGGTGACGGCCGGACCGACGTTGAGGACGAACTTCTGGTTGCGCCGGCCGAGAACGGCCGATCGGCCAGCTGTCATGAGGTGGCTCGCATCCTGCGGACGGCGATCAGAAGGGCGGGGGCACCGGCGAACGCGGTGACCACCCCCACCATGAGTTCCTGGGGGCGGACCACGAGACGGCCGATGACGTCGGCCGCGAGCAGCAGCGTCGGCCCGAACAGCGCGCTCAGCGCGAGCTGCCGCCGCACGTTCGGCCCGACCAGGGTGCGTGCCAGATGCGGAACGGCGAGACCGACGAAGGCGATCGGCCCGGCCGCGGACGTGGCCGCGGCGCTCAGTAGGACCGCGGTGAGCAGCGCCGCGGCCTTCACCCGTTCCGGCCGAGCGCCGAGGGCGGCGGCGGAATCGTCCCCCAGCGCGACGGCGTTGAGACTCCGTCCGGCGAGCAGCGCCACCCCCAGCCCCGCGGCGACCAGGGGCAGGGTGCTCCAGACGGCGTCGTAGCCCCGGCCCGCGAGCGCACCGACCACCCAGTAGCGGTAGCTGTCGAAGACCTGCGGCCGGCTGAGCGTCACGGCCTGGATGAAGGCACCCAGCAGCGCGGTCATCACCGCGCCGCCCAGTACCAGGCGGACCGGGCTCAGCCCCCTGCCGGCGGTGCCGATGACGTACACGACCGCCCCCGTCGCCAGTGCGCCGGGCAGCGACCACAGCAGGGTCGGCGTCTGGCCGGAGACCCCGAGGAAGGCGGTGGCGGCGACGACGCTCGCCGCCGCCCCGGTGTTGATCCCGAGGAGTCCCGGTTCGGCCAGGGGGTTGCGGGTGACCGCCTGCATCAGGACCCCGGCGACGGCCAGCCCCAACCCGACCACGATGCCGAGGACGGTGCGCGGGTAGCGGCTCTCGACGACCGTGGCGGTGTAGGCGTCGCCATGGCCGGTGAGGGCGTCCCACACCTGCTCCAGCGGCAGACTCTTGCTCCCGAACGCGATGCTCGCGAAACACACCGCGACCAGGGCGGCGAGCCCCACGACCGCGAGCAGCGCGGTATGCCGTGCCCCGGTGCGCTCCGGCGCACGGGTCGGCGAGGTCTGCGACGGGCCGGTCCGCGCCATGGTGGTCATACGAGAACCCCCGAGCCGGTGCCTACTTGCCGGCCTTCTCGACGGCCTCGTCGATCAGCGGCAGGTAGCGCTTGACGCTGTACGGCACCGTCAGCGGGTTGATCATGGATGAGGCGGTCACGAAGGAGGTGTCGTCGCTGGCCACGACGGCGCCCTTCCGCACGGCCGGCATCGCGGCGTACAGCGGCTGCTTCTCCACATCGCGGCGGGTCTTGTCGTCCGTGTAGAAGGTGAACAGCACATCGCTGTCGTTGAGCTTGTCGGCGTTCTCCAAGCCGATGAGGGACGAGTCGGTCCCCTCGGTCTCCTTGAAGGTGTCGATGACCGGGTCGACCTTGAGCCCGAGGGAGCTGACCATCTCGACGCGCTGCTCGGTGGGTTTGAACACCCCGAGGGTGCCGGGTCCGGAGGTGTAGATGTACGAGAACTGGACGTCCTTGTACTCCGGCCGGGTGGCGGCGGCCTGCTTGAGCTGCTTCTTGATGTCGTCGACCAACTCGCCGCCCTTCTCGGGCTGGCCGAGCGCCTTGGCGACGATGTCGATCTGCTCGTCCCAGTCGGTGCTCCACGCCTTGTCCGGGTAGGCGACCGTGGGAGCGATGTCCTTCAGGATGTCGTACTGCTTCGGGGTGATGCCCGACCAGGGGGCGAGGATCACGTCCGGGGCCAGCTCCGCGATCGCCTCGATGTCGAGTCGGTCCCCGCCCGTGAACTGCTCGGGCAGCGGGTCGCCGGCCTTCTTCACCGCCTCGTGGATCCACGGCAGATAGCCCGAGTCGTCGCTGCCCCAGGCGTACTCCTCGACGCCCACCGGGGTGTGCCCCAGGGCGATGGCCGTCTCTGCCGAGCCCTGGCCCAGGGTGACTATCCGCTTCGGTTCCTTCTCGATCTTTGCGGTTCCCAGGGCGCTCTTGATGGACACCGGGAAGGCCCCGTCGGCGCGACCTGAGTCGGCGGAGTCGTCCTGCTCACCGGAGCCGCAACCGGTGGCGAGCAGCATCAGGGAGGCGACCGCCGCGGCAGCGAGGGTTCTGCGGGTCTTCGGGCGACCGGCGATGAGCATGAGTGGGCCTTCCCCCCCGGGACACGGCACCGGACAGCGCCGGGGCCCCGGTGTGTGTTCGGTTCGTCAGGGCGCGCGGCAGGGCCGCCGCACAGAACTTAGGGCAGCCTAACCTATCGAGGTGAGATGCTCGCGCGCACCTCTTCCGCCGAGGAGACTCCTCGGACTCGCCGGTCGGCAGTCCCCGGACGGCCCGGGCACGCCCCGGCCCCTGGACACCGGGACGGTCGGACCCGCTGCGGGCTGCGGACGCGGGGGAACCGCGAAGTACCCGGCCCGGAGCGGATGTCGGCGGAATGCTTCGCCCACCCTGGTGGAGGGGGCGGCGTGTACCCGCCGGAGTTCCTGTGACATCCGCCGGCTCCGGTGCGGCCGCTTGGGCGCCGGAATCTTGGGCTGAACGCATGAACGTGGGTCGCCACCCTGGAGTGGCGGAGCCGTTCTCGCCGATCCGCGGATAGAACGGTCCCGCGGGAGAACCTGGTGGGGCGGGTGGGACTCGAACCCACGGCCGACGGATTATGAGTCCGTTGCTCTAACCGGCTGAGCTACCGCCCCGTGTCGGCGTGTCACGCACATCTGTGCGCGCCGTCTGCCGCAGCATAGCCGCTCATACGATCTGCCGCCCGTACGGGTCGCTACGCCTCGCACTGACGACGCACTGCGCTGTGGCTCCGGTTCCCAAGATCCACCGGACGGGTCCGAGTGACGCTCGGGGCATGAAAAAGGCCCCTGGCGGGGCCTTGATCTGCTGCTCCCCCGACTGGACTCGAACCAGTAACCTGCCGGTTAACAGCCGGCTGCTCTGCCGATTGAGCTACAGGGGACTGCCTGCTCGGACCCGCCGACCGGCTTCCCGGGGGCGTTCCCTCGCTGCGGGCAATACATTAGCGCATGCCAGCGCGCGTCTCGAAATCGGTATTCGCAACAGCGGCCGGAGGGCTGTGGCGCGCGCCCGTACGGGCACGAGGAGAGGATGGCAGCCATGCGGCATCGGCTCACTTTCATCACCGGACTGGCCGTGGGATACGTCCTCGGCACCCGGGCCGGCAAGGAGCGCTACGAGCAGCTCCGCAACGCCGCGCGACAGATCATGCAGAACCCCGCGGTCCGTAACGCCGCGGAGTCGGCGGCGCAGAACAGCCGCCAGGTCGCCTCCAAGGCGGCCGACAGCGTCGACTCGAGGTTCGGCGACCGGCTGCCCGAGGCGGTCGCCGAGCGGGTTCGGGCGCTACGTGACCAGCAGGCGCCGGCCGCCGCCGACGGCTGGGGGTCGAGCGCCACCTGAGGGTCCGCGGTCCGCCCGCCCCCGGCGGGACGGACCGCCCGGTAGGGCATGATCTGTGCCATGGGGATAGTCGCCGGGCTGGACTCTTCGTCCGCGTACACACGCATCGTCGTCTGCGACACCGAGACCGGTGCCGTGCTCAGACAGGGGTTCGCGGCCCATCCGGAGGGCGAGACGGGCGGCGGCAAGCCGACCGAGGTCGATCCGCAGAGCTGGCTGGTCTCGCTGGGAGAGGCCGCCGGCGGCGGCCTGCTGGAAGGGGTCCAGGCCATCGGGGTGTCCGCGCAGCAGCACGGTCTGCTGGCGCTCGACTCCGAAGGCCGTCCGGTCCGGCCGGCACTGCTCGGCAACGACAAGCGGGCCCAACTGGCGGCGGCCGACCTGATCGAGGAACTCGGCGGACGCAAGGCGTGGGTGGAGGCGGTCGGTTCGGTGCCGCAGCCGGCCCAGCCGGTCGCCAAGCTGCGCTGGCTCGCCAGGACCGAACCGGAGGCGGCCCGCCGGACCGCCGCGGTGCTGCAACCGGGCGACTGGCTGGCCTGGCAGTTGCTGGGCCGCCCGGCCCGCTGGACCAGCGACCGCGGCGCCGCCTCCGGCACCGGCTACTGGTCGCCGGCGGCGGGGGCGTACCGGCCGGACCTCGTCGAGTTGGCGCTGGGCCGGCAGGTGGCACTGCCGGAGGTGCTCGGCCCGGCCGAGCCGGCCGGTATGACGCCCGAGGGGCTGCTGATCTCCGCGGGCACCGGGGAGACGATGGCCGCCTCGCTCGGCCTCGGTGTCGGTCTGGGCGACGCGGTGGTCTCCCTGGGGGCCTCCGGTTCCACCTTCGCCGTGCACCAGGAGGCGTTGGCCGACGCCTCCGGTCTGATCACCTCTTTCGCGGACGCGACCGGGGTGCACTTGCCGGCGGTCCACACACAGAACGCCGTGCGGGTGCTCCGCGGTGCGGCCGAGCTGCTCGGCACCGATCTCGACGGCCTGTCCCGGCTGGCCCTGGAATCGACGCCGGGCGCGCACGGCCTGGTCCTGCTGCCCTATCTGGCGGGCGAGCGGACCCCGCACCTGCCGCACACCGCTGGCAGCCTGTTCGGGCTGCGCCGGGAGAGCATGCGGCCGGAGCACCTGGCGCGGGCGGCGTTCGAAGGCATGCTGTGCGGGCTCGCGGACGCGTTGGACGTGCTCCGCGGGCGCGGGGTGGTGGTGAACCGGGTGTTCCTGCTGGGAGCGGCGGCGGAGCTGCCTGCGGTCCAGAGCATGGCCCCGATGCTGCTCGGGGCCCGGCTGGTGGTTCCCGAGCCCGCCGACTACACCGCGCTGGGCGCGGCGCGGCAGGCTGCCTGGGCGCTCGGCGTCCACCAGGGGACGCTCTCCGACCGCCAGCCGCCGGCCTGGCGGGAGGCGGCCGTCCAGACCTTCGAGCCGGGTGGGGATCTGGCGGTCGGGCAGGCGGTGCGGCAGCAGTACACGACGGTCCGCGAGCAGGCCCATCCGCAGGCCTTCGAGAGCGCGGCCTCGGTCGGCTGAGCGGCCCCCTGCCGGCCGGGCGGTTCTCGGGGGCGCACGGTCACGCCCCCTCCGCGGCCCCGGTTCGCACGGCGGGCGGGTCGGCCTTGTGGGCGTCGGGCAGGGCAGCGGGAGGCAGCCGCCACTCGCTGAGCAGCACACCGAGCGCGGCGACGGTCAGCAGGCCGCCGAGCAGGAAGGTGCCGCGGACGTGCACTGCGGGCAGCGCGGCGCCGCCGAGCAGCGCGCCGGCCGCGATCCCCGCGTTGAACGCCGCCGAGTTGGCCGCCAGCGCCATCTCCGTCCGTCCCGGGGCGACCCGGAGCACACGGTTCTGGGTGGCCATGAACACCGGGCCCACCGCGGAGCCCAGGAGCGCCAGCATCGCGACGGTGACGGCCTGTCGCGTGCCCGCACCGGACATCACCAGAAGCGCGACCGCCTGGGCCGCCACCGGCACCGTCAGGGTCGCCCGGGGGAACCGGTCCAGCAGCGGCCCGGTGACGGTCACGCCCACCACTCCGGCGGCCCCGAAGACCGCCAGCAGGCCACCGGTCCACTCGCGGGAGAACCCGGACACCTCGTCCAGGAACTCGACCACGTAGGTGAATCCCGCGAACGCGCCGGTGACCGAGAGGGCCGTGGTGGCCAGCACGATGCCGAAGCGCCGCCTGTCGGGTGCCGCGCCGAACGCGGCGTGCCCCTCCTCGGGGCGCGAGGTCGGCAGCAGACCGGCGATCAGCACGAGCGAGACGACGCCGAGGACGCCGAGCAGCAGGAAGGGCGCCTGCCAGCTCTCGTGCTGCCCCAGCCAGGTGCCGGCGGGGACGCCCGCCACCGTCGCCAGGGAGCCGCCGAACGACAGCGCACCGATCACCCGGCCACGCACCTCGGGCGGGAACAGCCCCACCGCCACCGGCCCCATGACCGCCCAGAACAGCGCCTGGGCGACCGCCGTGACGATGCGCGCTCCCAGCAGCAGCCCGTACGACGGGCCCAGCGCGGAGACCCAGCTCGCCAGCGCCAGCGCGGCGAGCAGCACCGTCAGCAGGTGGCGGCGCGGCAGCGACCGGGTCAGGTGGGCGAGCGGTAGTGACACCACGGCGACGGTGACGCCGTATCCGGTGACGAGGTAGCCGACGCCGGAGGGGGAGACGCCGAGATCGGCGGAGATGAGCCGGAGCAGCCCGATGGGGAGGTTTTCGGTGGTGTTGAAGCTGAACGCGGCCAGCATGAGCGCCGCGACCACGGCGACCCTGCGCCATGTCGCCGGAGGTGCCGTCGCCATCACTGCCCCTTCTTCGGTGGGCCGGTCTCCCGCGGATGAGCGGTTCCGGAACTCCGGGCGGTCCGTCCCTCGCAACGGGCGGTCCGCCCCGGTGTGCAGGCGCGTCCGGCCGTACCGTGCCCCTCCGAGGCCGTCCCGGTCCGGCACGGTCGTTAAATCGTCGTGCTTCGGGCAGGTCCAGCCTTTAGGGTTAAGCGCTGTCTTCTTCCGGGTGACGGTGTTCCGCCGAGCGCGAAAACACTTTTACCGCGCCTTGAGGAAGCCGCCGAGCCCTTGCCGGAAGATGGACAGCCGTTCGATCGCGCCGCTCGCGGCTCCGCCTTCCCCGCTGCATCGAGAGACTCCCGTGCTGATCAGACTGCTCCGCTCCCATCTGCCGCCCTACCGCAGACCCATCTCGTTGATCCTGCTGCTCCAGCTCGTGCAGACGCTGGCCGCCCTCTACCTGCCCACGCTCAACGCCGACATCATCGACCGGGGTGTCGTCACCGGCGACACCAAGGTCATCCTCCAGCTGGGCGGCGTCATGATCACGGTGACGCTGGCGCAGATCTGCTGCTCGGTGGGGGCGGTCTACTTCGGCGCCCGCACCGCGATGGCGCTGGGCAGGGACGTCCGCGCCTCCGTATTCGACCGGGTGCAGACCTTCTCCGCCCGCGAGCTGGGGCACTTCGGAGCACCCTCGCTGATCACCCGGACCACCAACGACGTCCAGCAGGTCCAGATGCTGGTGCTGCTGTCGTTCACCCTCATGGTGATGGCGCCGATCATGTGCGTCGGCGGGATCGTGATGGCGCTCGGCCAGGACGTGCCGCTCTCCTCCCTGCTGCTCGCGGTGGTGCCGGTGCTGGGCGTCCTGGTGATGCTGCTGGCCCGCCGGATGCGACCGCTCTTCCGCACCCAGCAGCAGCGGCTGGACACCGTCAACCGGGTGCTGCGGGAGCAGATCACCGGCATCCGGGTCATCCGGGCCTTCGTCAAGGACGACTACGAGCGGGAGCGCTTCGACCGGGCCAACGCCGAACTGACCGAGGTCTCACTGAGCACCGGCCGGCTGATGGCGATGATGTTCCCCGCCGTGATGACGGTGGTGAACGTCGCCGGGGTGGCGGTGCTGTGGTTCGGCGCCCAGCGCATCGACAGCGGCGGCATGCAGATCGGCGCGCTCACCGCCTTCCTCGCCTACCTGATGCAGATCCTGATGTCCGTGATGATGGCGACCTTCATGTTCATGATGGTGCCGAGGGCCGAGGTCGCCGCCGAGCGCATCCAGGAGGTGCTGACCACCGAGACCAGCGTGGAGCCGCCGACCGCCCCGGTGCGGAAGCTGGAGCGCCACGGCCACCTCGAACTCCGCGGCGCCGGATTCCGCTACCCCGGGGCGGAGGAGGACGTGCTGCGGGACGTCGACCTCGTCGCCCGGCCCGGCGAGACCACCGCGATCATCGGCTCCACCGGCAGCGGCAAGACGACCCTGCTCGACTTGGTGCCACGGCTGATGGACGTGACCGCCGGGCAGGTGCTGGTGGGCGGGGTGGACGTCCGGCGGCTGGATCCGGCGCTGCTCGCCCGCACCATAGGCCTGGTGCCGCAGAAGCCCTACCTCTTCTCCGGAACCGTCGCCTCCAACCTGCGCTACGGCAACCCCGACGCCACCGACGAGGATCTCTGGCACGCCCTGGAGATCGCGCAGGCCAAGGGGTTCGTCGAGCGGCTCGGTGTGGAGGGCGAGGTCGGTTCCGGACTCGACGCGCCGATCGCGCAGGGCGGTGGCAACGTCTCAGGCGGCCAGCGGCAGCGGCTCGCCATCGCCCGGGCGCTGGTGCGGCGGCCGGAGATCTACCTCTTCGACGACTCCTTCTCGGCCCTGGACTACTCGACGGACGCGGCGCTGCGAGCCGCGCTGGCCCGGGAGACCGCCGAGGCGACGGTGGTCATCGTCGCCCAGCGGGTGAGCACCATCCGGGGTGCCGACCGCATCGTGGTCCTCGACGAGGGCCGGGTGGTGGGCACCGGAACCCATCAGGAACTGATGTTGGACAACGACACCTACCGCGAGATCGTGCTCTCGCAGCTGACCGAGCGGGAGGCCGCCGCATGAGCACTCCGCAGAAGACCGCTCCGGCGGCCCCGCGCCGGGGCCCCGCGCCGCAGGGCGGCCCCGGCCGGCTCATGGGCGGCCCGGCCGAGCAGTCCATGGACTTCCGCCAGTCCGGGCTCCGGCTGCTGGGCCGGCTGCGCCCCGAACGGCTGCTGCTGTACGCGGTGCTGGCGCTCACCACGGTGAGCGTCGCGCTCTCCGTGCTGGGCCCGAAGATCCTGGGACACGCCACCGACCTGATCTTCGCCGGCGTCGTCGGGCGGCAGCTGCCCGCGGGCGTCAGCAAGGAGCAGGCCGTCGAGAACGCCCGCGACTCCGGCCACGGCGACATCGCGGACATGCTCGCGGCGATGGACTTCACCCCCGGCCACGGCATCGACTTCGGGGCCGTGGGCACGGTGCTGCTGACGGCGCTGGCGCTCTACGCGGTCGCCGGCGCGGCCGGCGTCGCCCAGGGCCGGCTCGCCGCGCTCGCCATCAACCGCACCGTCTACCGGCTGCGTGAGGACATCGAGGCGAAGCTGTCCCGGCTGCCGCTCTCCTACTTCGACCGGCAGCCCCGCGGCGAGGTGCTGAGCAGGGCGACGAACGACATCGACAACCTCACCCAGACGCTGCAGCAGACCATGGGGCAGGTGATCAACTCACTGCTCATGATCGTCGGCGTGCTGGCGATGATGTTCTGGATATCGCCGCTGCTGGCGCTGGTCGCGCTGGTCACCGTGCCGGTCTCGGTGGTCGTCGCGACCAGGATCGGGAAGCGGTCCCAGCCGCAGTTCGTCGAACAGTGGAGGACCACCGGCACGCTCAACGCCCACGTGGAGGAGATGTACACCGGCCACAGCCTGGTGAAGGTCTTCGGCCGCCAGGAGGAGTCCGCGGCGGTCTTCCGCGAGGAGAACGAGGCGCTCTACCGGTCGAGCTTCCGAGCGCAGTTCCTCAGCGGGATCATCCAGCCGGCGATGATGTTCATCGGCAACCTCAACTACGTGCTGGTGGCGGTCATCGGCGGACTGCGGGTGGCCAGCGGATCGCTGTCGATCGGCGACGTACAGGCCTTCATCCAGTACTCGCGGCAGTTCAGCCAGCCGCTCTCGCAGGTGGCGAGCATGGCCAACCTGGTGCAGTCCGGGGTCGCCTCGGCGGAGCGGGTGTTCGAGCTGCTGGACGCCGAGGAGCAGGAGCCGGACGCGCCCTCGGGGGTCAGCACCGAACCGACCGGGCGGGTCACCATCGAGAAGCTGTCGTTCCGCTACGAGCCGGAGAAGCCGCTGATCGAGGACCTCTCGCTCGCCGTCGAGCCGGGTCAGACGGTGGCGATCGTCGGACCCACCGGCGCCGGTAAGACCACCCTGGTCAACCTGCTGATGCGGTTCTACGAACCGACCGGCGGGCGGCTCCTGCTGGACGGCACGGACATCGCCTCGATACCGCGGGAGCAGCTGCGCTCCCGCATCGGCATGGTGCTCCAGGACACCTGGTTGTTCGGCGGCACCATCGCGGAGAACATCGCCTACGGCGCCCGGAACGCGACCCGGGAGCAGGTGGAGGAGGCGGCCCGCGCCGCGCACGCGGACCGCTTCGTCCGCACCCTGCCCGACGGCTACGACACGGTGCTCGACGACGAGGGCACCGGGGTGAGCGCCGGCGAGAAACAGCTGATCACCATCGCTCGGGCGTTCCTCTCCGACCCGGTGATCCTGGTCCTGGACGAGGCGACCAGCTCGGTCGACACCCGCACCGAGGTCCTCATCCAGCGGGCGATGGCCCAACTGAGCCACGGTCGGACGAGCTTCGTCATCGCCCACCGGCTGTCGACCATCCGGGACGCCGACGTGATCCTGGTGATGGAGTCGGGCTCGATCGTGGAGCAGGGCGACCACGAGTCGCTGCTGGCCGCGGGCGGACCGTACGCGCGTCTGTACGCCGCACAGTTCGCGGAGGCGGTCGCCGAGGTCGACTGAGCGCGTCCGGGCCGGTCGCCGAGGTCGGCCGACCGGCCCGCCGCGCCCCGACGCCTTGGGACACCGGCCCGGCGTCCCGGGGGCGGGTTCAGTCGAGGTAGCCCCGGAGCTGTTCGGCGAAGGCGTGGCCGCGCAACTTGCTGAGCGTCTTCGACTCGATCTGGCGGATGCGCTCCCTGGTGACCCCGAAGAGGCTGCCGATCTCCTCCAGGGTGCGGGGACGGCCGTCGACGAGGCCGTAGCGGAGCCGGATGACCTCGCGCTCCCGCTCGCCGAGCGTGCACAGCACGGCGTCGAGATGGCCGCGGAGCAGCGAGAAGGCCGCGCACTCGGCGGGCGCGGGCGCGTCGTCGTCCTGGATGAGGTCGCCGAGGGCGGCGTCCTCCTCCTCCCCTATCGGGGTGTGCAGGGAGATCGGTTCCCGGGCGAGGGAGAGCACCTCACTGACCCGCTCGCCGGTCAGGCCGAGCTGACCGGCGACCTCCTCGGGCCCCGGCTGGTATCCGCGCTCCTGGAGCAGCCGGCGCTGGACCCGCAGCACCCGGTTGATCTGCTCCACCACATGGACCGGCACCCGGATGGTCCGGGCCTGGTCGGCCAGCGCCCGCGACATGGCCTGGCGGATCCACCAGGTGGCGTACGTGGAGAACTTGTAGCCGCGGGTGTAGTCGAACTTCTCGACCGCGCGGATCAGGCCGAGGTTTCCCTCCTGGACCAGGTCGAGCATGGTGAGCCCGCGTCCGGTGTAGCGCTTGGCGACGGAGATGACCAGCCGCAGGTTGGCCTCGATGAGAAGGCGTTTGGCCTGCCGGCCGAGGGCGGCCAACCGCTGGAGGTCGACGGCGAGTTGCGGGTCCGCCACGGTGGAGCGGAGCAGTCTCTCCTCGGCGAACAGGCCGGCCTCGATACGTCGGGCGAACTCCACCTCCTCGGCGGCGCTCAGCAGCCGGATCCGGCCGATCTCGCGCAGGTACTGGCGGAACAGGTCCGCGGTGGGACCGTTCCCGTCCCGCTGCCCCGGGCGCCTGGGGTCGTCCTCCGCGGCGCTCTCCTCGGCGGGAGGCGAAGGAAGCACCGACGGTTCGGCGGAGAGCTGCACGGCGGTCGGTGCCTCGGCCCGTTGGGCGGACGCCGGCCGAGCCTCGGGGGTGGTCGGCAGCGCCGCCTGCCGGGGAACGGCCACGGCGGTGGGGGACGGTCCCCGCCTCTCTGGCTGGTGGTGGACGGGCCGGGAGCGGGGTGCCGGCACGGTCACGGCGCCGGTCGGATCGGGGCTGGTGGCCTGGGTCTGCACGGGGCGACCTCCTGGTGATCGCTGCCGGGCGAGGGACGGGAGGTGTCGGCGCGGCGGCTGCGGCTGGTGGACGGCCACCGCGCCGCGACCGCGCGCGAGCGGTGAGGGTTACGGCCGGTTTCGCCCGGCTCCGCCGGGCGTGTGCGGAATCGGGCACCGCAGACCAGTGTGGGCCACGACACGCCCCGCCCACGAGAGGTGTGCGTCCGGTTTCTACGAACGCCACCGTTGCTGCCTCTCCCGCCCGCGGGCCCCAAGAGGAGGGACGACGAGCCGGGACGGCCGACCTCAGCAACTGAACGGGCGCCCAGTGACTTCGACTCCGGAAGCGTTGTCAGAGGTCGTTCCTACGCTCAGCGCATGAGCGTGTCCCTCTACTACTGCGCGTCCCGGGCGACGCACCTGACAACCACCGAGGCAGCCGACATCGATCGCATCGCCGCCGACCGCCAGGCAACCTTCCCGTACGAGGACGAGGACGAGGACGAGGAGAACCTCTACCTCTACGAGGACGGCGGCAGCAACCCCGACGGGATACTGGCCGGGTCCACCAGGATGCCCAGTACGTACGACCGGCTCATGCCGGTGATCGGTCATCTACTCGACTCCGTGACGCGGCTGCGCCGAGTCCTGCCGAACGCCGAGTGGCGGGTGCGCATGGACGACATCGACATCCCTTGGGACGAGGAGAGGGGTTACGCCCTGCCCGATGGGGCGCCGGTCTCATAACGGAACCTTCCCCGGTGTCGTCTCCGCCCCCGCCAAAAGGTCCAGGACACGTGCCGCGTCCTCGCCTCCACCGTCCCTCCGCGGGTTACGTTGCGCGACCGAGTTCGTTGAGCGCGCCACCGGCTGCCTCGCGCACGGCCTTCAGCCGGGCCGGCATCTCGCGCCAGGTAATCCTCGCCCAGGACCGACGACGCATGGAACTCGCCGATGCCCACTGCCAGATCACAGGATGTTCCACCGAAGATTCTCGTCGCTACACAGACCCCAACTGCGCACGCCCCTACGGCATCCCCTGCAACCACGAACACGCCTGCATCCGCTGCCCGATACTCCAGGTCAACCCCAAGTTGCTGCCCCGCCTCGCGGAGATCGAAAAGAACCTGCTCCTGCGCCGCAAGCGGGCCCAGGTGAGCACTGGATCGGCGAGGTCGAGGGCATCGACTCGACCCTGACCTTCCTCCGCGCCAAACAGGCCGAAGCCGCCCGCCTCACCAAGAGACCAACCACCGACCTCGGCATCCCACGCCCACGACCAGAGCAGATCCAGTGATCCCCAACGAACCACGGTCGAGTGAGCGCAGACAAGGAAGAAGCAGGTCAGGTGCGCCAGCGATGCGCATACCCTTCTCTCAGCGGTCCGCCGAGCAGGTCGAGTACCCCCTCAACCGCAGTCGCCAGTGGAACGGGATCGGCCTGTTCCGCCAAGGCCAGCTGGCCGTCCAACAGCGTCTTTCCCCGGACCGGGTCCGCGCTCAGCAGCCTCCGAGGCAACCACTTGCCGATGCCCGTCCAGGCACCGTGGTAGGCAGTGAGCAGGTGTGCCGCCTCTCGCAGAGTGAAGTCGGCGAGGGAAAGCTGTTCGTACCGGTTGGCGGGCGGAGTATCGACCAGGTCGTCCATGAAGCAGGTCAGGCCGTAGCGGCTTCGTTCCCACTCCGCCGGCGTGAGCGGCGGCGGACCAGCCGCGAGGACCGCTTGGGCCTGTTTACGCACACGGGAGAGATCGCCGCGCGGGTCCAACAACGGCAGGCCCTGGTCATAGATGAACAGGACCGTGCCGCGGCGGCGAGCTCTGTCCCACTCGAAGAATTCCGGTATGTCGGCAACGGTATTCAGGAACAGCTCGGCCAGGCGGCCCTCATGGCGTACTACCTCACGGCGGCTGATATCCGAGTCCGGCAGGAGGACGGCCACATCCAAGTCGCTGGTCTCAGTGGCACGGCCCTGGGCAACCGATCCCCCCAGAACCGCCCCCAGCGCATCCGGGAAACGGGTCGTGACCAAACGCAGAGCCTGAGCAGCCAGAGTTCCTTGATCATCCATTGGCGTTCATCGTGCCACCCGCGAGAAACGCATGCCAGGGGCCAAGCCGGACGCTCTCCCGTCGCTCAGGTCCCCAGCGACCTTCGATCGAGTGAAGTGCAGAGAAGGAGCATGTTTGTAACGGGGTCATCCTCTTCGACGACATGGGTGAAGTGCTGCCTGATGGGCGGGTGATCGCCCCGCGTCGGCCAGTCAGCGCCGGTGCGGCGTGAGCGCTTGATCCGTTCTGCCCCTTGTGACCAGCCGCCCGTCAGGCGCGACCCCCTACGTGGGGGTACGGGCGGTACAGCCGGGCTCGGCGGTCCGCCTCGGCTCAGACGGGCGTATTTCGGTGTGTCCGTGGTGGTCGGTGCCCGACGACGAACTCGAGCTGCCCGAGGCCTCCGCGGCTTTTCGCGAGACGCTGGTGGAGGCGGTCGGCGTTCGTACGCGGGGAGAGCGGCATGTGGCGTGCGAGTTGTCCGGGGGTGCTGACAGCACCACCCTGTCCGCGATCGACTACCGGCAGGTCGGGAGTCGGCTCGTCAACCTGACCCGGGTTCCTGCCGATCCGGGCAACGACGATGCGGGGTGGGCCCGGTCCGCCGTCGCTGCTCAGGCGGGTGCCCGGCACCTGCTGGTTGAGCTGGGACAGTTTCCGTCACAATTCGCCGGGCTGGAGAAAGGCGCATCGGCTTTTCTCGATGCTCCCAGCCCGGCGGCCGCCAGCCCGGATCGGCAGACCGCCTGGTGGCGGCATACCGCGGGCACGGGCGCCAGAGTGCTCCTGTCAGGCAAGGGCGCGGACGAGTTGCTGATGTCTCCGCTGTCGTATCTGGCGCACGCTCGCCGGCGCGACCCCCAGATCGCCCGGAAGCATCTGGCGGGATGGGCCGCGCTCTGGGGTGTCTCCCGCAAGGACATTCGACACCAGGCAGCCCATCCGGGCCCGTACCGGCAGTGGCTGACGGCCCTGTGCTCTCAGGGTCTCCCAGCGGTCGGGTGGGAATCCGGCCCGCACGTGCCACCCTGGCTCACCGCACCGGTTCGCGATGCACTCGCCGAGGAACTCGCCGCCGCTGCGGCGGCGGCCGGCTCCCCGCTACACGAGCGAGCGCACCAGCACACCACCATGGTCAGCCTACGGGCGATCGCCCGCTGCAACCGGATCCAGGCCGACCTCGCCGCCTGGTCCGGCCTAAAACTCGGCTACCCCTACACCGACTTCCAGGTGATCGAGGCCGCGCTGCGCTGCCGTGCCGAGCAGCGGATCAGCCCCTACCGGCTCAAGCCCCTGCTGAGCGAAGCGATGCGCGGCATCGTGCCGGACGGCAATCTCAACCGCCGTACCAAAGGCGGCTACAACGCGGATACCGATCGGGCCCTCGAGCGCCACCGGCCCGTCCTCGCCCAGTTGCTGGGGGAGGAGAGCGTGACTGGTCGATCCCCTCGCGATAGCCGTCGCGGTAGCACGGTGGGACCAGCGGATCGATGCGCGCACGGATCTGATGCTGCACCTGACCGTCATGTGCGAAATCTTCGCCCGCACCATCCACCACCGCCCTGCCCCAATCCGTTGAATTGACGGAGCTCAACGCTGACGGAGGCACCATGCTGACCCTGACCCCCGGCGCCCGCGTCCTGACCGACCGATCGACCGGATGGGGCACCCTGATCACGGCGGACGGCCGCGTCGTGACGCTGAACCCGTCAGCCGCCATCGCTCTGAGCGTCGTAGCTGATGGCGGCACCGCCGCGGACGCGGAAGACGCCCTCGTCCGGGCCTGTCCCGAAGTGCCGATCGAGAGGATCCGCGTCGACCTCGACGCGCTGCTGGCCAGCCTTCAAAAGAAGGAATGGTGACCGGGTGAGCTTCACGGTCGCGCTGCCGCCCCGTACCTCGCTCACCCGCCGCGAACACGCGCTGGCCCGGGCCTGCAGTCTTGTCGCCACTCGACTCCCGCCCAGTGCCCGGCGGGTCGAGCACGCGGTGCACTGGGCGCAGCGCTCCGCAGACCGACCCTCCACCCTGGCCGAGACGGAGGCCGCGGTCCTCGCGGTCTGTACCGCATCGATCCGGCTGGCCGGGATCACCGCCTGCCTGGCCGCACTGCTGTACTGCCGTGCCCACGGCCACTCCCCCAGTCTGGTGCTCGAAATGCGGCCCGGCACCGCACAGGTGCACGCCTGGCTGGAAGCGGACCGGCAGCCCGCAGCCGAACCGACCGATCCCCGTCTTCTCTACGTCCCCATCACCCGTTACCAGTTCCAGGAGGCCGACCCGCTGTGAATCACCATTCCCACCGACTGGGCACCACTCGCCCAGAGGCTCGCCCAGACGCTCCGCGAGAAGGGAGCGCTGCACTCGGAGAGTGTGGCGGAAGCCATCGCGAGTGTGCCGCGGCACCTGTTCCTCTCCGGGCACTACGCCACTGGACGGCACACAGCCGTCGACCCCCGTGCGGCCAGACGCCGATCTCCTCCAACTCGCCTACGCCGACCGGGGCATCATGACGCGCACCCCACCGGCCCGGCCGGCGGCTACTCCAGCACCTCCCAGCCGTCCATCGTCGCCAAAATGCTCGAAGCCGCCGGACTGACGCCCGGCATGCAGGTCCTGGAAATCGGGGCCGGCACCGGCTGGCACGCGGCCCTGATCGCCCACATCACCGGAGCCGAGGTCACCACGGTCGACGCATCGCCTGTCGTAGCCGGCGAAGCCCGCGCCGCGCTGAACCGCGCCCAGGTCGACAACGTGCAGGTCGCAGTGATCTGTCTCGGACAGCGCTCCCTGAGCGACTGGCCGGACGAGTCGGAGTGGCGACCGCCCCGAAGGCACGCTGGGAACCGCCGGCCGAAGCCTGCGGGGCCCGGGGTGGGCAGCGCTCGGTCAGCCAGCCGGCGGGAGCTGTGCGCGCACCCAGGCGGGGTCGGGGTTGGCGTGCGGTTGCCCGGCCATCAGCACGGTCGGCACGGTCTCGTCGCCGTTGTTGGCCGCCCGCACCGCCGCCGCCCCGTCCGGGTCGCGCCAGATGTCGACCCAGTGCAGCCGACGGGCGCTCCGCCCCAACCGGAGACGCAGCCGCAGGCAGTACTTGCAGCCCGCCCGCCAGTAGACGATCGGCCGGCCGTCGTCGGCGCTGCGTCGTTCTGCCTCCGCCGCCCCGATCGATCGCGGGAACACCAGCGGCGAGTGGACCACACCGAGCAGGAGGAAGCCCAGCAGCAGGGGAACGGCGCCGCCGAGGTCTCCCCCGGCGGCCAGTACGGCCGCGAGGAGGGCACCGCAAGCCGCGAACGATATCGGCAGGGTCCAAGCACGCATCTCGATGTACTCCTCGCTGAGGCCGACTGTCCCGTGTCCCGTTGTGCCGCCCCGTCTCCTACAGCGCGTCCGGACCGTGCTGGCGGAGCGACTGGCCGTACTGCTGGAGCTCCCACAGCTCCTGCTGGACAGCGGCCAGCTGGCCGGGGTCGCCCTGGGTACCCAGCCGGTGGAGGGTGCCCCGCACCTCGGTGATACGGCGGTCGACGGCCCGCAGCCGGACCTGCACCAGTTGCATACCGGCGTAGACCGCGTCGACGGTGCGGCTGTGGATCGCCTCGACGGCGAGTTCGGTGATCAACGCCCGGACGGTGTCGTCCGGGGCCTCGTCCCGGACCCGGGCGAGGTACTCATCGTCGGCCCGCTCCACCCCGCCGGCCGCTTCGATGGTGCGCCGCACCCCCGCGTACGGGGTGGCGGTGAACTCGTCCGCCCCGTAGGCGTCGAAGGCGGGGGCGACGAGTTCGGGGTGTTGCAGCGCGAGCTTGAGCAGCTCGCGCTCGGTGCGGTGCGCCGGGCTCCGCAGGTCGATCCGCGGCCCGCCCGGGGCCTGCGGTGCGGCGACGGCCGGGCTGGCGGCCGGCTGACCCGCCAGCCGGCCGGGGACCGCTCGCCCGGGCCGGGCTCCGCCGCGCTCCCGGGCCCAGCGGGCGAGCTGGCCGACCCTGCGCACCACGAACTGGCTGTCGAGGATGCCGAGCATCCCGGCCAGCTGTACCGCGTACTCGTGCTGGATGGCGCTGTTCTTGATCCCGGCGACGATCGGAGCGGCAGCTTCCAGCGCGGCGGCCCGGCCCTCCGCGGTGTCCAGGTTGTGCCGCTGCACGACCTGGCGGATGGCGAAGGCGAACAGCGGGGTACGGCTCTCGACCAGTGCCGAGACGGCCTCGTCGCCTTCGGCCAGCCGCAGTTCGCAGGGGTCCATCCCGCCCGGGGTAATGGCGATGGAGGTCTCCGCCGCGAACTTCTGGTCGTCCTCGAAGGCCCGCAGGGCGGCCTTCTGCCCGGCGGCGTCCCCGTCGAAGGTGAAGATCACTTCGGCGCCGGAGTTGTCCATCAGCAGCCGGCGGAGGATCTTGATGTGGTCGCCGCCGAAGGCCGTGCCGCAGGTGGCGATGGCGGTGGTGACCCCGGCGAGGTGGCAGGCCATTACGTCGGTGTAGCCCTCGACGACCACCGCCCGGCTGCTCCGGGCGATGTCCCGCTTGGCCAGGTCGATGCCGTAGAGCACCTGGGACTTCCGGTAGAGCGGGGTCTCCGGGGTGTTGAGGTACTTCGGCCCGTTGTCGTCCTCCCGCAGCTTCCGGGCGCCGAAGCCGACGACTTCGCCGGTGATGTCGCGGATCGGCCACATCAGCCGGCCGCGGAAGCGGTCGATGGGGCCGCGGCGGCCTTCCTGGGCCAGACCGGAGAGGACCAGCTCCTGGTCGGTGAAGCCCCGGCCGCGCAGGAACCGCACCAGGTGGTCCCAGCCCGCCGGGGCGTATCCGACACCGAAGTGCTCCGCGGCGGCCTGGTCGAAGCCCCGCTCGGCGAGGAACTTCCGGCCGATCTCGGCCTCGGCGCCGTCCAGTTGCTCGACGTAGAACTGGGCGGCGATCCGGTGCGCCTCCACCAGCCGGGTCCGCTCGCCCTGCTGCCGTCCAGGTGTGTAGCCGCCCTGTTCGTAGCGGAGGGTGATGCCGGCCTGGGCGGCCAGCCGCTCGACCGACTCCGAGAAGGAGAGGTGGTCGACCTTCATCACGAAGTCGAGGGTGTCTCCGCCTTCCTGGCAGCCGAAGCAGTAGAACAGGCCCTTGCTCGGGCTCACCTGGAAGGACGGCGACTTCTCGTCGTGGAAGGGGCACAGCCCCTTGAGGTTGCCACCGCCGGCGTTGCGCAGCTGGAGGTACTCGGACACGACGGCGTCGATCGGGACCGCGTCCCGGACCGCCTTCACGTCGTCATCGTTGATCCTGCCCGCCACGCCTGGATTCTACGGCGGACCTCGGACACCCGGTCCGGCGCTCCCCTCACCCCTGCTCGGAGGCGAGCAGCGACTCCAGCGGCACGGCCGGGTCGGCGAGCGCCTCCGGGTCGAGCCGCCGCTTGCTGCGGATCAACCGCTGGATGGGGTCGGTGACGTCCCAGACGTTGACGTTCATACCGGCCAGCAGCCTTCGGTCGGCGAGCCAGAAGGCCACGAACTCCCGTTTGCCGGTGTCGCCGCGGATGAGCACCTGGTCGTAGGAGCCGGGTGGCGCGTAGCCGGAGTACTCCAGGCCCAGGTCGTACTGGTCGGAGAAGAAGTAGGGCACACGGTCGTAGACCATCTCCTGGCCGAGCATGGCCCGGGCGGCGGCAGGGCCTCCGTTGAGCGCGTTCGCCCAGTGCTCGACCCGGACCCTGACGTCCAGCAGCGGATGCTCGTGGGCGGCCACGTCCCCGGCGGCGAAGATGTCCGGGTCGCTGGTGCGGAGTGCGGCGTCGACGGCGATCCCGCCGGGGGGCCGCCGGGCGAGGGTCAGGCCGGCGGCTTCGGCGAGCGCGATCCGCGGGGCGGCGCCGATCGCCGCGAGGACGCTGTGCGCCGGGTGCTCCTCGCCGTCGTCGGTCCGGGCGGCCAGCACCATGCCGTCCTGACCGATGATCTCGGTGAGCCGGGCGCCGAAACGGAAGCGGACGCCGTGCTCCTGGTGCAGGTCGGTGAAGAGCTGCCCCAGTTCCGGGCCGAGGACCGAGTGCAGCGGGGTGGCCCCCGGCTCCACGATGGTCACCTCGGCGCCGTGGGAGCGGGCCGCGGCGGCCACCTCCAGTCCGATCCAGCCGGCTCCGGCGATGACCAGATGGCCGTTCTCGCGGCCGAGGGAGGCGAGCACCCCCCGCAGCCGCTCGGCGTGTGCCAGGCGGCGCAGGTGGTGGACGCCGGCGAGGTCGGTGCCGGGGATGTCGAGGCGGCGAGGCTCCGCACCGGTGGCGAGCAGCAGTTTGTCGTAGTTGATCCGTGCCCCGTCGCCGAGGACGACGGCCTTGGCCGCGCGGTCGAGCTGGACCGCGGGCTGGCCGAGGTGGAGTTCGATCTCGGCCCGGGCGTACCAGGCACGGTCGTGGACGAAGACGCTGTCCCGCTCCTCGTTGCCGAGGAGGTAGCCCTTGGAGAGCGGCGGGCGCTCGTAGGGGTGGTCGCGCTCGTCGCAGATGAGGATGACCCTCCCGGTGAACCCCTCCGAACGGAAGGTCTCAGCGGCTTTCGCGCCCGCCAGCCCTCCCCCGACAATGACGAACGTCCGATCGGCGTCGACCACGTGTGCCTCCTCGCTGTCCGGCTCCGCGCCGGCCTTCCGGTGGCGGGTCCCTCCCGTGCCCGCCACACTCCCCGGCACAGTGAGCGTCCCGCACCGAGCCGGGCGCGGGAAGAGGGAGTGAGCCGCATGGGCCATGCGGCACCACCCGCACGGAGGCCGCCCGGGGGCGCCCGGTCGGGCTCCCCGACGGGTGGCCGGGGCGGTGCCGAGCCGGCCGTCCGGCTCGGGCGGCTCAGGCCCGCGTCACGAGCCTGGCGTGCAGGCCCCGCGCCGAGACGTCGGTGAGCGCCGCGATCTGGTCGACGACCACCCGCTTCCGCGCCCGGTCGTCCGCGGCTCGCGCGTACAGCGCGCGGAACTGCGGGTCGAGGCCGCCCGGTGCGCGTGCGTCGAGCGCCTCGGCCAGTTCACCGAGGACGACCCGCTGCTCGGCCCGGAGCCGCTCCTGCTCCGGGTGCTGCATCACATAGCGGTCGGCGACGGCCTTCAGCACCGCGCACTCCTGACGCACCGGGCGCGGTACGACGAGTTCGGCGGCGTAGCGGGTGAGCCGTCCCGAGCCGTAGGCCATCCGGGTGGCGCCCTCGGCGGCGAGGCAGAAGCGACCGATGAGCTGGCTGGTCGCGTCCTTCAGCCTGGCCTGCGCCACCGCTGAGCCGTCGTAGCCGTGTGGCCACCACTCCTCCGCGAGGAGCCGGTCGAGCGCTTCGGCGAGTTCGTCCGGTTCGGTGCCGGCCGGGGCGTACCGCTCCGCCGCGACGGCGAAGATCTCGCGGCGCTCGGGCTCGGCGAGCAGCAGGTTGGGGTCGAGGTGGCCGGCGTGCAGGCCGTCCTCGAGGTCGTGGACCGAATAGGCGACATCGTCGGACCAGTCCATGACCTGCGCCTCGAAGCACTGGCGGCCGGCTGGTGCGCCTCGCCGCAGCCATTCGAAGACGGGCAGGTCGTCCTCGTAGACGCCGAACTTCGCCGGATCGGCGCCCGCGGGCTGCCCGCCGCGCGGCCAGGGGTACTTGGTGGCGGCGTCGAGTGCGGCTCTGGTGAGGTTGAGCCCCACGCTGACCTGTTCCTCGGCCCCGGCCGGGGGGCTCGGCTCGCCTTCCGGGCTCGGCCCGGAAGGAGTGACGAACCGTTTCGGCTCCAGACGGGCGAGCAGCCGCAGGGACTGCGCGTTGCCCTCGAAGCCGCCGCAGTCCTGGGCGAAGTCGTTGAGCACCCGCTCCCCGTTGTGGCCGAAGGGCGGATGCCCAAGATCATGCGCCAGGCAGGCGGTCTCGACGAGGTCCGGGTCGCACCCGAGGGCCGCCCCGAGTTCCCGGCCGACCTGCGCGCACTCCAGCGAGTGGGTCAGCCGAGTGCGCGGGCTGGCGTCCCACGCCGGATAGGGGATCCCGGTTCCGGGTCCCCCCGGAGCGATCCCCGGGGTCACCACCTGCGTCTTCCCGGCCAGCCGGCGGAGCGCGGCGGAGTGCAGCACCCGGGCCCGGTCCCGCTGGAAGGCGGTGCGGCCGGGGCGCTTGTCCGGTTCGGGGACCCAGCGCTCGGTAGCGGCCCGGTCGTAGCCGAGGCCCGCGGTGCCGGTCTCGGAGGATCCCGCGGCGTCCGAACCCCCCGGTGCGCCGCCGCCCCGCGCGCCGCTCCCTGGTCGGGCGGTGCCGTGCGCCGGCCAGGGGCCTGATGTGCTGCCGTCCATGCCACGACCGTAACGGCAGGTCGGGGGCCACGGCCCACCGGAGCCGGGCCGGCGGCCGCGGGGGCCGGCTCCCCGGCGGGTGGCGCTGGGGAGCGGCCGGGCGGCAGGAGGGTGGGCGACCGGTCAGACGCCGCCGGGGAAGACGTACTCCTCGACGGCCCGGAGGTGGGCCTTCTTCTCCTCCTCTTCGAGGAACGAGGCGGTGAAGGAGTTCCCCGCCAGCCTGCGTACCGTCTCCTCGTCGAGCCCGAGCGCCTCCGTGACCGCGGTGAGGTTGTCGTGTACGTAACCGCCGAAGTAGGCGGGGTCGTCGGAGTTGACCGTCACCAGCAGTCCGGCGTCGAGCATCCGGCGCAGCGGGTGGTCCTGGAGGGTGTCGAAGACCCGCAGCCGGATGTTGGAGAGCGGACAGACCGTCAGCGGCATCCGCTCGGCGGCGAGCCGGGCGACGAGGGCCTCGTCCTCCATGCAGCGCACCCCGTGGTCGACGCGGTCGACCTTCAGCACGTCGAGCGCCTCGGTGATGTAGGCGGGCGGGCCCTCCTCCCCCGCGTGCGCCACGCACTTCAGGCCGGCCGCGCGGGCCTGGGCGTACACCTCGCGGAACTTGGACGGCGGGTTGCCCGCCTCGGCGGAGTCCAGCCCGACGGCGGCGATGCGGTCCAGGTGGGGACGGGCGGCCTCGAAGGTCTCCAGGGCGGACTCGGCGCTCTGGTCCCGCAGGAAGCACATGATCAGCCGGGTGGTGATGCCGTACGCGGCGGGCGCCTCGTCAAGCGCCCGGGAGAGGCCGCCTATCACGGTGCCGATGGCGACCCCGCGGGCGGTGTGGGCCTGCGGGTCGAAGAAGATCTCGGCGTGCCGGACCCCCTGCCGGCGGGCGCGTGCCAGGTAGGCGTGTGCGAGTTCGGCGAAGTCGTCCTCGGTGCGCAGGACCGCCATCAGGGAGTAGTAGAGGTCGAGGAAGTCCTGCAGCCCGTCGAAGTGGTAGGCCTGCCGCAGTTCGTCCTCGGACGCGTAGGGCAGTACCACCCCGTTGCGCTCGGCGAGCGCGAAGGCGAGGTCGGGCTCCAGCGAGCCCTCGATGTGGAGGTGCAGCTCTGCTTTGGGTATCGGGGACACTCGAAATCACACCTGTTCTGGCCGGGAATCGCTCAGCTGACGACTCGGTGCACGATAGCGATCGGCGTCATGCGACTCCGCCTCTGCCTTGGACTCGGAGCCGCGTGGCACCGGGGGGCCCGCTCGTCATCGAGCGCCGAGAACGTCAGCCGACGGCGGCCACTGATCGCCGGGGACCCGGCTGCCGGTGGCCCGCAGTCGGCGGGCCACCGGTTCGGAGGCGAGATAGACCCAGGTCTCGACGGCGCTGCCGTCGGCGCGCGACGCCACCCGTGGGACCCTCTCGTAGTGGTTGTCCGACGCGCCCGGCGTGTACCCCTCCAGTTCGTCCAGGGCGGTGAGCAGCGCGGCGTGTTCGGCGGCCCGCGGCCAGAGCAGGTCGCCGCGTATCCCGCCGCCGTCCGCTCCGGGCTCCACCGGCACGGCGTAGGGGAAGCCCGGCCCTCGGTACAGCACCGCGCCCCGCAGCAGGGCTGGTTCCTCCGCGGCGGTCCGGCCGCGGACCAGGCGGGTGTGGTTGCCGCGGCCCGGCCGCAGCGTCCCGTAGACGAAGATCGGCCGTTGGCCGCAGGTCACTCGCCGGCCGTCTCGGAGGCCACCCAGGCGAGGTACTCGACGCCGCCGTGGGTGATCGGGGTGGCGATGATCTCCGGGGTGTCGTAGTCGTGGGCGCTGCGGATGTACCCCTCCAGCTCGGCGTAGCCGGTGGCGACGGTCTTGAAGAGGACCTGCCACTCCTGGGCGGTCTCGATGGCGTTCTCCCAGCGGTAGACGGAGGTCACCGGCGCACTGACTTGCGCGCATGCCGCCACCCGTGCCTCCACCGCTCCACGCGCCAGGTCTTCGGCCTTCTCGACACTGTCGGTGGTGGTCATGACGGTCAGGAAATCGGCCGGCACCTGATCACTCCCTCTCGGATACGGGCCGCGGGCCGGTCCCGCGCAGCTAACAGGCTGCCAGGAGGAACCCCCGATGGCGATGCGGCTCCCCCAGCACGTCACACCCTCTTGACACACCATCCCGAGGCTGGGTTAACTCGCGGCCACATGACCGAATGTTCGTTCGGTGCACGGTGGTGTGGCGGAAAGCCCGGTGGGTGTTCGGAGACCGTGGAGAGTGATGGCGGAGACGGCTGACACAGGACCCGGACCGGCGCAGGCGATGTTCGCCGCCGACGCGGCCTCCAAGGGCCTCGGCATCGAGCTGCTGGCGGTCGGCGACGGATCGGCGAGGCTGCGGATGACGGTCACCGCGGCCATGGTCAACGGGCACGGGATCGCGCACGGCGGCTTCGTCTTCCTCTTCGCCGACACCGCCTTCGCCTGCGCCTGCAACAGTCGGGGCCCGAAGACCGTGGCGTCCGGCGCCGACATCACCTTCGTCACCCCGGCCCACGAGGGGGACGAGCTGCTCGCGGTGGCCGAGGAGCGCACCCGGTTCGGCCGCAGTGGCCTCTACGACGTGACGGTATTGCGCGGGGAGACGGTGGTGGCGGAGTTCCGCGGGCGCAGCCGCAGCATCCGGGACGGAGCCAGCAACGCAGGAGGCGGGGAGTGAACTTGAGCGACGACCTCACGACGACAGCGCCGGACGCGCCCACCACGCCCCCTCCGGCCGCCGGCCGCCGGCTGGGGAGCGCGCCACCCGCCCGGCTGCTGGACAGCGGTGAGCGGTTGGGCCTCGGCGAACTGCGGGCGGAGCAGCTGCGGCGGCTGCGGGAGACGCTGCACCACGCCTACACCAACATCCCGCTGTACCGGCGGAAGTTCGACGAGGCCGGGGTCCGCCCCGAGGACTGCCGCTCCCTGGCCGACCTGTCGCGATTCCCGTTCACCACCAAGGCCGACCTCCGGGAGACCTACCCGTTCGGCATGTTCGCCGTCCCGATGGACCGGGTGCGCCGGGTGCACGCCTCCAGTGGCACGAGCGGCCGGCCCACCGTGGTGGGCTACTCCGAACGGGACCTGGACATGTGGGCGGACGTGGTCGCCCGCTGCATTCGGGCCGCCGGCGGTCGGCCGGGCCACAAGGTGCACGTCGCCTACGGCTACGGCCTCTTCACCGGCGGTCTCGGCGCCCACTACGGGGCCGAGCGGGCCGGCTGCACGGTCATCCCGGCCTCCGGCGGGATGACCGCCCGGCAGGTCCAGATCATCCAGGACTTCCGTCCGGAGATCATCATGGTGACCCCGTCCTACATGCTCACCCTGCTGGACGAGTTCGAGCGGCAGGGCATCGACCCGCGCACCACCTCGCTCCGGATCGGCATCTTCGGGGCCGAGCCGTGGACGGAGCGGATGCGCCAGGAGATCGAGGAGCGGCTGGACCTCCACGCCGTCGACATCTACGGCCTCTCGGAGGTCATCGGCCCCGGTGTGGCGCAGGAGTGCGTGGAGAGCAAGGACGGGCTGCACATCTGGGAGGACCACTTCTATCCGGAGGTCGTGGACCCTCTATCGGACGAGGTGGTCACCGACGGCGCCACCGGTGAGGCGGTCTTCACCTCGCTGGACAAGGAGGCCATGCCGGTCATCCGCTACCGCACCCGGGACCTGACCCGCCTGCTGCCGGGCACCGCCCGCCCCGCCTTCCGCCGGATGGAGAGGGTCACCGGCCGCTGCGACGACATGATCATCGTGCGCGGGGTGAACCTCTTCCCCAGCCAGATCGAGGAGATCGTGCTCGGCACACCGGGCGTCGCCCCGCACTTCCAACTCCACCTGACCCGGGAGGGCCGACTGGACCGGCTGACCGTGCGGGCCGAGGCCCGTCCCGACGCCACACCGGAGCGGCGGGCCGCCGCGGCCTCGGCGATAACGCAGGCCGTAAAGGACGGCGTCGGGCTCACCGTCGACACCGAGATAGTCGACCCCGAGACGCTGGAGCGCTCGGTGGGCAAGATCCGCCGCATCGTCGACGAGCGCGACCGCGGGTGAGGGTGCGGGCGCGGGTGCGGTGCGGGCGCGGGTGCGGTGCGGGCCGGGGCGGACCTAAGGGCCGTACGGGGTGACCATCGGTTCATAGGGCATGCCCCGGAAAACACCGGTACCGCCAATCCGATGGCGGGCTAGGTGGGTCTATATCCCCGCGGCAGTGTGCCTGGTCGTCGGTCTGCACTTCCTGCCGCTCGCGCGGTCCTTCGCGCAGCCGCAGTACTGGTGGACCGGCGGCTCGCTGATGACCCTGGCGCTGGTCGGCGCCCTGGCGCTAGCCGACGGCAGCGACCCCGCGAACGTTCGGACGCTGGTCGGCTTCGGAGCTGCCGCCGTCCTGTGGTCCACCGCGTTGCACGTCGCGCGACGAGGTTGAGTGACTGTCCGAAAGGGCGGTTGAACACCGGGCTCGTGGGCATCCGCGTGCCTGCTGGCGCAGGCGAGCGATCATGCCGCAGCCAGCCGCGCCACGAGTGAAGCCATCGTCGTGTTCAACCGCGTGGCACGCCGGGGCGGTTCACACCCGTCGAGCTCGGCCCCCGCTCCGGCAGCTCCAGTTCGCACCACACGGTCTTCCGGTCGGCCTGTTTCCCGACGTCCCAGCGCGCGGCGAGCATCCGCACGATGAGCAGACCACGCCCTGAGGTGTCCTCGGGCCCGACCGGACGCTGAACCGGGAGCGATGCACTTCGGGCATCGGAGACGGCCACGCGTACCACCGTCGCGGTGAGGGCGAGTTCCACCCGGAAGAGTCGGCCGGACACCCCGCCGTGCTGGACGGCATTGGCCGCCAACTCCGAAACCACCAGCGCCAGATCGCCCGAGAGACCCGGATACCCCCACTCGGCCACCAGTCTGGCGGCCCGTCTGCGCGCCAGGGTGACGCTCTTGGGACACGGCGTGTAGTCCAACACATCCTCCCGCAGGACCACTTCGCCGGAGGGTACGGGCTCGGCCATCGTCGGAGCACCTCCTGATCGAGGGGCGCGGCAGGAGCCCGACAGGCTCCGGTGATGCGCTTCCGCCCCCAAGTGACGCCGCTGCGGAAGCGGTTCGATACAGACTGTAACTCACATCTCGATGCCATAAAGCTCTCTCTGCATAAATATTTCTCCTAACTCGGTTGTGAGGCCGCCCGAGATCGATACAGACTGGGCGGCGGTTTCGGGGAGGCGAGGGACAATGACAGCCAATCGGACGGACCGCGGCACGTCGGTGTCAACGGTCTTGGGGCGCAGACTCGGCGGCGAGTTGCTGAAGCTCCGCGAAGAACGGGGCCTGAAACAACCTCATGCGGCCGAAGCGCTGACCTCTTCGGTGGCGAAGGTCGCGAAGATGGAGCGCGGCTGGGTGCCCGTGCGGGACCCCGACATCCGGGCCCTGTGCCATCTGTACGACGTGCAGGAGCCCGGGATCATCGATCGTCTGCTCAAGCTGGCCAAGGCAGACAGGGAGCGACGCAAGGCCCGAGGTTGGTGGAACCAGTACCCCGAGCTACCGGACATGGTCGAGTACGTCGCTCTTGAGGACATCGCCACCAGCGTTCGCACCTGGCAGTTTTCCCTCGTGCCCGGTCTCTTCCAGACGGCCGAGTACGCGCGAGCCCTCGCCGTCGGCAACGGTGTCTGGGAGGACCCGGGCCAGATCGAGCCTTTCGTGGAGTCACGCATGGCTCGTCAGGCCCGGCTGACCGGCGAGCGGCCACTGCATGTCTGGGCGGTCCTTCATGAGGCGGCCCTGCACCAACTCGTCGGCGGACGCGATGTCATGCGGGAGCAACTCGAACGCCTTCTGGAGACCACGCAGCTCCCCAACGTGCGACTGCAGGTCGTGCCGTACTCGGCAGGAGCACATCCCGGTATGAGCAGCGCCTTCACCATCGTCTCCTTCGCCGACCCCGGGGCGTTGGACGTGGTTTACATGGACACGGCCTCCAGTACGCTCTGGCTGGAGAGCGAGTCCGACGCAACGCACCACAGCGGTATCTTCGACCGCATCGCACGGCTGAGCCTGGCGCAGCGTGACGCGACCAACCTGATCGAACGGGTACGCAGGGAGATGTAGCAGGCAGTGGACGACTACATATTCGTGAAGTCCAGCTACAGCGGCGGCAACGCCGGCCAGGAATGCGTCGAGGTGGCCGTCAACCGGCCGGGGACCGTGGCGGTACGGGACTCCAAGCACCCCGAGGGACCGATACTCCGCTTCCCGGCCAGCGCCTGGACCGCCTTCCGTACCAGCCTGGCCGGCGGGCCGTCGTTCGATCGTTGACGGCCCGCCCCGCAGGCCTCCGAGAACCTCAACCGCTCCACTGGTCGTAGCCGAGCTTGCAGACCAGAGCAACGACCACCACGAGCAGCACACCCCGTACGAACCGGTTGCCGTTCTTGAGCGCCATCCTTGCCCCCAGGGTGCCGCCGGCGAGGTTGAACACGGCCATCAGCGCGGCCAGTCGCCACAGCACCGTGCCCTGGATCCCGAACGTCACCAGCGCGCCGAAGTTGGTGCAGACATTGACGACCTTGGTCATCGCCGAGGCCGCCACCAGGTTCATGTGCACGATGCCGACCAGGGCGATCACCAGGAAGGTGCCGGTCCCCGGCCCGATCAGACCGTCGTAGAAGCCGATGCCCAGCCCGGCGACCAATACGGCCGCCCAGATCCGCCGGCGGGTCACCGGGCCGGGGGCGGGCACGGAGCCGAAGGCGGGCTTGAAGAGCACGAAGGCCAGGACGGCCAGCAGGATCACCATGATGAGCGGGCGGAGCACCGCGCTGTCGATACCGGCCGCGAAGGATGCCCCCAACAGGGAGCCGCCCAGTGCGGCCAGGCCCAGCCGGACCGCCGTCGACACGTCCATCGGCGTCTTGCGGGCGTAGGTGACGGCGGCGGCAGAGGTCCCGACGATCGAGACCGCCTTGTTGGTGCCCAGCAGATAGGCGGGGGCCAGCTGGGGAAAGCCGACCAGCAGGGCCGGCAGTTGCAGCAGCCCGCCGCCGCCCACCACCGCGTCGATCCAACCCGCGGCGCCCGCGGCCAGGCAGAGCAGGACCAGCGTGGTCAGGGATATGTCGTACATCACCGTTGCTTCAATTCGATCGCTCAGGGGGTGCCGCTCCCCCTGCCACGCCACCGCAGCTGATCGTACGGGCAACTCGCATGCACGTTCCCATCAGCCCCTCGCCGCCCGTTGCCGCGAGCGGGCGGACCCGCTCGCGGCCACCAGGCCACCGCCCTAAGCTGTCCCAGGGGCGGAGGGCCGCTCACCCAGCCAGGCCGCGCGGTGCCTTCGCGAAGACCAGGGAGCCGCCGATGAAGCGCTGGACCACGAAGGACATCCCCGACCAGTCCGGTCGAACGGCCGTGGTGACCGGCGCCAACAGCGGTATCGGCTACATCACCGCCCGGGAACTCGCGCGTCGTGGGGCCAGGGTGGTGCTCGCCTGCCGCGACGAGACCCGTGGCCGGGAGGCGGAGGCGCGCCTGCGGCGCGCGGTGCCGGGCGGGCAGGCCCGCTTCGCCCGGCTCGACCTGGCGGACCTCGCCTCCGTCCGCGACTTCGCCCGCCGGTACGAGGAGACGGCCGAGGAGCGCGGTGACGGCGGCCGGCTCGATCTGCTCGTGAACAACGCGGGCGTCATGGCGCTGCCGCACCGGCTGACGGTGGACGGCTTCGAGATGCAGTTCGGGGTGAACCACCTCGGGCACTTCGCCCTCACCGGCCTGCTCATGCCCCGCCTCCTGGCCACTGCGGGGGCCAGGGTGATCAGCGTCTCCAGCGGTATGCACGCCATGGCCAACGTCGACCTCCACGACCCGAACAGTGAGCGGCGGTACCGTCGCTGGCTCGCCTACGCACGTTCCAAGAGCGCCAACCTGCTGTTCGTACACGAACTCGCCCGGAAGCTGGCCCAGCAGGGCGCCGACGTGGTGGCCGCGGCCGCCCACCCTGGCTACGCCGCGACCAACCTGCAGACCACCGGCTCGCGGATGGAGGGCCGGCGCGCAGCCGAGCGCGCCATGCTGCTGAGCAACCGCCTGCTGGCCCAGTCGGCCGAGGCGGGTGCGATGCCGACGCTGTACGCCGCCACCGCACCCGGCGTCGCCCCCGACTCCTTCACCGGGCCGCGCCTGCTGGGATGGCGGGGAAGCCCCGCGCCGTCCCGGTCAGCGCCCTGGACCAAGGACGACCGCGCGGGGATGCGACTGTGGGAGCTCTCCGAGCAGCTCACCGGGGTGCGGTACTAGGACGGCACCGATGCCCGGACAGGCGCAGACGGTCCCCGCCGCCCACGGAAAAATAGATGGCATTGCCATGCACCATGGCACCATATCCACTTATGGGTGTATGTGATGAACCACCTCATACGAGAGGGAGCGCCCATGTCTTCGTCCTTCCACCTCCGTGCGGTCGTCGCGGGAGCCATGGCCGTAGGCCTGCTGGGCGGGGGGGCCGGCGCCGCCGTCGCCGCCCCGTCCGCCGCCCCGCACTCGGCCGTCCAGGCCACGAACCAGACCACCAAGACGAACACCATCAAGGTCAATCACCGCAGTGTGAAACCCGGCGACGAGGTCACGGTCCACGGCAAGGTGACGGGCATCAAGGCCGGGACCTCCGTCAGCCTTGAGGAGAAGCAGCACGGCAAGTGGAAGACCCTGACCGAGACCTCGGCGGTCATGACCGACCACACGTACACGCTCAAGGCCGCCTGGGACAAGAAGGGCAAGAAGCAGATACGCACGGTGGTCGACGGCAAGCGCTCCGAGCCCGTGACCGTCAAGGTGCGCTGAGAGCGAAGCGAGAACGCGGGCGCTCCGAGTCTCCTCGGCACGGCCCGGGAAGCGTTGTTTCTGTCGCGGGTGTCCTGCCGCCCGCGACAGAACCGCTCCGACCTGGTGGAGCGCTTGCCGACCGGGAGGGGCAGGCGTCGGTGACGGCCGGTCCGCCGCACAGGGTCACGGAGCAGCGACGGTTGTCCGCGGGCCCGGCGAGGTTGGAGGATGGCGGCCACACGGCCACTGCGGAAGGACGGCGCCTCAATGCTCCCGGAGCCCACCACGATCGAGGACTTTCTGGGTGTCGACATCAGGGTGGGGCGAGTGGTCAACGCCGAGGAGTTCCCGCGGGCCCGCAAGCCCGCCTACAGGCTGTGGATCGACTTCGGCGAGTTGGGCGTACGCAAGTCCAGTGCGCAGATCACCGATCTCTACCGAGTCGAGGACCTGAAGGACCGCCTGGTGTTGGCGGTCGTCAACCTGCCCCCGCGCCAGGTGGCCGACTTCCTCTCCGAGGTCCTCGTGCTCGGAGTGCCGGCCGAGGACGCCGCCGGTGTCGTGCTGGTCGGTCCGGACAAAGAGGTCTCCCCCGGGCTTCGACTGCTGTGAACCGCGGTGGCCCTGGGCCCGTCCCACCACCGCGCACCAGCCGGAATCGCCACAGCAGGCGGCGCCCCCGGTCGGTGAGCGCGGCGGTGCCCCCGGGTAGGGGTGTCCGGGCGTCCCGGTCGCCGTCGGAGCGCATCACAGCGAACGGCCACCCCGATGCCGGCCGCCAGCACCGCCACCGCCACTCCGGACACCAGCAGCCGACGCGCCTTCGACCGGGCTATCCAGCCACCCTGCTCGGTGGAGCCATCCGCCGGATCGCGTCGAGCCCCTCCGTAGTCGGGTCCTCGCCGACACGCTCCTCTCCCCCATTTTTCATACGGGCAGCCTCACGACTGGGAACGGCCTTGATCATCTCCAGGCGACGACCCGTCAGTTCGCACCCTTGAAGAAGGGTGTGCCGCCTCGGCCTGGCGCTGCCCGGCATGGGTTCGGGGGCGGCACCCGCCGCACCGGGTGCCGCCCCCGAGGGTTCCGGAGCGGCTGCCGGGCGGTGAGGGTTGGTGCCCGGCGGCCACTTCCGGTGGTCGGGGCTCTCTCCGCCGAGGGATGGCGGAGAGAGCCCGGTCATCGGCCGGGGCCGGTGGCCCCGGTTCGGGTCAGCGGCTGTCGCTGCCCTTGCTCTGCACCGCGGCGCGGCCGGCCTCCAGCCGGGCGACCGGGATGCGGAACGGCGAGCAGGAGACGTAGTCGAGCCCCACCTCGTGGAAGAAGTGGACCGATTCGGGATCGCCGCCGTGCTCCCCGCAGATCCCCAGCTTGAGGTCGGGGCGGGTGGCGCGCCCGGCCTCGACCGCGTGGCGGACGAGGGAGCCGACGCCGTCCCGGTCGATGGTCTCGAAGGGGCTGACGCCGAAGATGCCCTTCTCCAGGTAGGCGGTGAAGAAGCTCGCCTCCACATCGTCCCGGGAGAAGCCCCACACCGTCTGGGTGAGGTCGTTGGTGCCGAAGGAGAAGAACTCGGCCGCCTCGGCGATCTGCCCGGCCGTCAGCGCGGCCCGGGGCAGCTCGATCATGGTGCCGAGGCTCAACCCGAGCTCGGTGCCGGTCGCCGCCTCGACCTCGGCGATCACCTGCTCCGCCTCGTCACGGATGATCTCCAGCTCCTGGACGGTGCCGACCAGCGGGATCATGATCTCCGCACGCGGGTCGCCCTTCGCCTCCACCCGGTGGGCGGCGGCTTCGGCGATCGCCCGTACCTGCATGGCGAAGAGTCCGGGGATCACCAGGCCGAGGCGCACCCCGCGCAGTCCGAGCATCGGGTTCTGCTCGTGGAGCTTGTGCACCGCCTGGAGGAGCCGGAGATCGTTCTCGTTGGCGTCCTTGCGGGACTCGGCGAGCGCCACCCGGACCGACAGTTCGGTGATGTCCGGCAGGAACTCGTGCAGCGGCGGGTCCAGCAGCCGTACGGTGACCGGCAGTCCGTCCATGGCCTCGAACAGCTCGACGAAGTCGGCCCGCTGGAGCGGGAGCAGCCCGCCGAGCGCATCCTCCCGCTCGCTGTCCGTGTCGGCGAGGATCAGCCGCTCGACCATCTCCCGGCGCTCGCCGAGGAACATGTGCTCGGTCCGGCAGAGGCCGATGCCCTGTGCGCCGAAGCGGCGGGCGCGGGCGGCGTCCTCGGCGGTGTCCGCGTTGGTCCGCACGCTCAGTCGCCGCATCCGGTCGGCGTAGGCCATGATCCGGTGCACGGCCTGGACCAGCCCGTCCGCGTCGTCGGCACCGGCGTGCATCCGGCCCTCGAAGTACTCGACGACCGGGGAGGGCACCACGGGCACCTCGCCCACGTAGATCCGGCCGGTGGAGCCGTCGATGGAGATGAGGTCGCCTTCCTCGATGACCGTCGTCTTCTTGCCGGCGCCCTCCACGGTCAGCCGGCGCCGCTTGGTGTCGACCTCCAGCTCCTCCGCGCCGCAGACACAGGTCTTGCCCATGCCCCGGGCGACCACGGCGGCGTGTGAGGTCTTCCCGCCGCGCGAGGTGAGGATGCCGTTGGCGGCGATCATGCCGTTGAGGTCGTCGGGGTTGGTCTCCCGGCGGATGAGGATGACCTTCTCCCCGGAGCGCGACCACTTGACGGCCGTGTAGGAGTCGAAGACCGCCTTGCCGACCGCCGCGCCGGGCGAGGCGGCGATGCCGCGGCCCAGTAGCTCACGCTCGGCGGTGTCGTCGAAGCGGGGGAACATCAGCTGGGCCAGCTGGACTCCGTTGACCCGCTGGAGCGCCTCCGCCTCGTCGATCAGGCCCTGGTCGACGAGTTGGGTGGCGATCCGGAAGGCGGCGCCGGCGGTCCGCTTGCCGACCCGGGTCTGGAGCATCCACAACTTGCCGCGCTCGATGGTGAACTCGATATCGCACAGGTCCTTGTAGTGCAGCTCGAGGGTTTCCATGATCTGCATCAGCTGGTCGTAGGAGGGCTTGTCGAGCCGCTCCAGTTCGGCCAGCGGCACGGTGTTGCGGATACCGGCGACGACGTCCTCGCCCTGCGCGTTCTGCAGGTAGTCGCCGTAGACGCCCTGGTGGCCGCTGGCCGGGTCGCGGGTGAAGGCCACCCCGGTGCCGGAGTCCGGTCCGAGGTTGCCGAAGACCATCGAGCAGATGTTGACCGCGGTGCCCAGGTCGCCGGGGATGCGCTCCTGGCGGCGGTAGAGCTTGGCGCGGTCGGTGTTCCAGCTGTCGAAGACGGCCCGGACGGCGAGGTCCATCTGTTCGCGCGGGTCCTGCGGGAAGCCCCCGCCGGTCTCCTGCGAGACGATCCCCTTGAACCGCTCGACCAGCTCCTTCAGGTCCGCGGCGTCGAGCTCGATGTCGACGGCGACCCCCTTGGCGCGCTTGGCCTCCTCGATCGCCTCCTCGAAGAGCTCGCCGTCGACGCCGAGCACCGTCTTGCCGAACATCTGGATCAGCCGGCGGTAGGAGTCCCAGGCGAAGCGCTCGTCACCGGCCTTCTCGGCGAGCCCGGCGACCGAGGCGTCGGAGAGGCCGATGTTCAGGACGGTGTCCATCATCCCGGGCATGGAGAACTTCGCCCCGGAGCGCACGGAGACCAGCAGCGGGTCGTCGGCCTGCCCGAGGCTCCGCCCCATGCGCTGCTCGAGGGCGGCGAGGTGCGCACTCACCTCGTCGCGGAGCGCCGGGGGCTCACTGCCGCTCTCGAGGTAGACCCGGCAGGCCTCGGTGGTGATGGTGAAGCCCGGAGGGACGGGGAGACCGAGGTTGGTCATCTCGGCGAGGTTGGCCCCCTTACCGCCGAGCAGGTCCTTCAGATCCCGGTTGCCCTCGGTGAAGTCGTAGACGAACTTCGAAGACGCGGGCTGCGGTTCGGCTGCCTGAGAGTTTTCCTGCACGGGGTCTCCGCTCCTAGCTGGGTGTCCCCCGGACGGAGTGGGGGGAGGGTGCCCTGACGGCGGGGAGCGTACCCAGAATCCGGGGGGCCTCGGTACGTCCTTCCGGCGCGCCTTCGCGTTGACCACCCGGCCGCTGACCACCCAGGCGGCCGAGTTCGGCGCGGCCGAGCACCTGCCGGCTAGGCAGCCATGGACCGCACTGTCTTCACTTTTCTAACGGAGCTTTCCCCCGAAGGACGGAGCGTCTGCGACCCAGGGTGATGACACACCGGGCCGGCCAGGGAGCTTCGGAGCACGGCGTTGACTTCTTGGAAGAAGAACGGGTGACACTCCGTGCCATTCATTTGAGAGATGTGGGCATCAAAGGAGCGCAGAAGCCACCATTTAGCAACGCTCATATGAGCGAAACATTGATCAAGCGTGGCGAGAATCACGCTCTTCTGAGCGGCCTCATCCCACGATTCGGACCGGCGTGCGCCCGCCCTCCGGCCGCCCGCCCAGGAGGCGACGCTCACCCCCCGGAGGTGTCCAACTCCGCCTCAGGACTGATATCGCTACAGGTGTAGGGGTCGTCGAGCCAGCCCTCCGGGAGGACCACCCGATCCCGTCCGGCGGTCCGGCCGCGCGGCCCGTCGGCTCCAGCCGGCCATGACTGCGCCAGATCAAGCCCGCTCATCAGAGCGTCCAGTTCGTCCAGAGATGAGACGGTTGCCAGCTGCCTACGCATCTCAGAGCCGACCGAGAAGCCCTTGGTGTACCAGGCCACATGCTTGCGGAAGTCGATGACACCACGTGCCTCGTCCGAGAACCACTCGCCGAGCAGTCGCGCATGGCGGCTCATCACCACGGCGACCTCGCCCAGGGCCGGCCGGGCCGGTTCTCCCCCGCCCTCGAAGGCGGCCACCAGATCCCCGAAGAGCCAGGGCCTGCCGAGGCAGCCACGACCGACCACCACCCCGTCGCACCCGGTCTCCTCCACCATGCGCACCGCGTCCGCGGCCGACCAGATGTCCCCGTTGCCCAGCACCGGGATCTCCGGTACCGCCTCCTTCAACCGGGCGATGGCCTCCCAGTCGGCCGTACCGCCGTAGTGCTGGGCCGCCGTCCGGCCGTGCAGGGCGATCGCCGTCACACCCTCCTCGACGGCGATCCGGCCGGCGTCCAGATAGGTCAGGTGCGTGTCGTCGATGCCCTTCCGCATCTTCATGGTGACCGGCAGTTCGCCGGCCGCCGAGACCGCCTCCCGGAGGATCGCGCGGAGCAGGTTCCGCTTGTACGGCAGGGCGGAGCCGCCGCCCTTGCGGGTCACCTTGGGCACCGGGCAGCCGAAGTTCAGGTCGATGTGGTCGGCCAGCCCCTCGTCGACGATCATGCGGACGGCCTTGCCGACGGTCGCCGGGTCGACCCCGTACAGCTGCACCGAGCGCGGCCGTTCGGTGCCGTCGAAGTGGATCAGCCGCATCGTCTTGGCGTCCCGCTCGACCAGCGCCCGGGTGGTGATCATCTCGCTGACGAAGAGGCCCTTGCCCCCGCTGAACTCGCGGCAGAGCGTCCGGAACGGGGCGTTGGTGATCCCGGCCATCGGCGCGAGCACCACGGGTGGCCATACGGTGTGCGGGCCGATCTGCAGCTGGTTCATCGCGGTGCTTCCTCGGGTGCGAACGGAACGGGACCTCTCATTGTCCCGCACCCCCGGAGCCTCGGGCAGCGAGCCGGGACAGTGGATATAACGTTCAACCATGCCCCAGCTCAGCCGCCGACGGCGCCAACTCGTGCTGGCGATCTGCTGCACCAGCCTGCTGATCGTCAGCCTGGACAACACCGTCCTCAACATCGCCCTGCCCGCCATGCGGGAGGAGTTGCGCGCCTCGGTCGCCGGAATGCAGTGGACGATCGACGCCTACACGCTCGTCCTCGCCGCCCTGCTGATGCTCGCCGGCTCCATGGCCGACCGCATCGGCCGCCGCCGGGTCTTCCAGACGGGCCTGGTGGTCTTCTCCATCGGCTCGCTGCTGTGCAGCCTGGCCCCCACGCTGGAGTGGCTGATCGTCTTCCGGATGATGCAGGCCGTCGGCGGGTCGATGCTCAACCCGGTGGCGATGTCGATCATCACCAACACCTTCACCGATCCCAGGGAACGGGCCCGGGCGATCGGCGCCTGGGGCGCCGTACAGGGGATCAGCATGGCCGCCGGCCCGCTGGTGGGCGGTGTGCTCGTCGACACCATCGGCTGGCGGTCGATCTTCTGGCTCAACCTGCCGGTCGGCCTGGCGGCGCTGCTGCTGACGGCCCTGTACATCCCCGAGTCCAGGGCCCCCAAGCCCAGGCGGCTCGACCCCGTCGGTCAGTCGCTGGTGATGGCGCTGCTGGGCACGGTGACCTACACCATCATCGAGGCGCCCTCGATCGGCTGGGCCTCCCCGCTGACCCTCACGCTGGCCGGTACCGCCGTCCTCCTCCTGCTGGGGCTCGTCGGCTACGAACGGCGACGGGACGAGCCGCTGATCGACCCGCGGTTCTTCGGCAGCGCCCCGTTCACCGGAGCCACCGTCGTCGCGGTCGCCTCGTTCGCCGCGCTCGCCGGCTTCCTCTTCCTCAACACCCTCCAGCTCCAGGAGGAGCGCGGGCTGTCCGCACTCCACGCCGGACTGTGGATGCTGCCGATGGCGGTGATGACGCTGGTGCTCTCGCCGCTCTCCGGTCGGCTGATCGGCACCGGTGGGCCCCGGTTGCCGCTGGTCGTAGCCGGTGTCGCGATAACCGGCTCGGCGGTGCTCTTCGCCGGCTTCCACGCGGCCGGCTCCGATCCGCTGCTGGTCTGCGGGTTCGTGCTGTTCGGCGTCGGCTTCGGCCTGGTGAACCCCCCGATCACCAACACCGCCGTCTCCGGGATGCCAAGGAGTCAGGCCGGTGTCGCCTCGGCCATCGCCTCCACCAGCAGGCAGGTGGGCACCACGCTGGGGGTCGCGGTGATCGGCGCGGTACTGGCCGCGGGGGTGCACGGCGCCGTCCCGGCCGGAGTCACGGCGGCGAGCCGCCCCGCCTGGTGGATCGTCGCCGGCTGCGGGGTGCTGGTGACGGTGCTGGGCCTGGTGACCACCGGCCGCTGGGCCCAGCGGACGGTCCGCCGTACCGCGGAGCGCCTGGAGAAGGAGAGCCCCCGGGTACCCGGCCCCGCCCGTACGTCCCCGCGGGAGACCTCCCCGGCGGCGGAGCAGCCAGCTCCGCCGGGCGGCGCGGCCTGAGGCCGGCACGGGCCGTGCGGGCGGCCCGCCGGGGCCGTGAGCGGCCGAGCCGTCCCGAGAAAGGTGTGAGAGGAACGGAGCGGCGGGCCCGCCCCCTCGTCTAACCGAGGGGGCGGGCCCGCCGTTCAGACCGGCTGATGCCGCGTCAGCAACCGATGAGCCGCCCGGCCAGGTAGGACTGCACCTGGTCCAGCGCGACGCGCTCCTGCTTCATCGTGTCGCGTTCCCGGACGGTCACCGCGTCGTCCTCGAGGGTGTCGAAGTCGACGGTGACGCAGAACGGCGTACCGATCTCGTCCTGGCGGCGGTAGCGGCGGCCGATGGCACCGGCGTCGTCGAACTCGATGTTCCAGGCCTTGCGCAGGTCCGCGGCGAGCCCCTTGGCCTTCGGCGAGAGCTGGGGGTTGCGGGAGAGCGGCAGCACGGCCACCTTGACCGGGGCCAGGCGCGGGTCGAGCCGCATGACGGTGCGCTTCTCCAGCACGCCCTTGGCGTTGGGTGCCTCGTCCTCGTTGTAGGCGTCGAGCATGAAGGCGAGCATGGCCCGGTTGAGGCCGGCCGCCGGCTCGATCACGTACGGGATCCAGCGCTCACCGGCCTCCTGGTCGAAGTACGACAGGTCCTGCCCGGAGGCCTTCGAGTGCGCCGTGAGGTCGAAGTCGGTGCGGTTGGCCACGCCCTCGAGCTCGGAGAACTCCGAACCGCCGAAGTTGAAGCGGTACTCGATGTCCGCGGTGCGCTTGGAGTAGTGCGAGAGCTTCTCCGCCGGGTGGTCGTACCAGCGCATGTTCTCCTCCTGGATACCGAGGTCGCGGTACCAGGCCCAGCGCTGCTCCATCCAGTACTCGTGCCACTGCTCGTCCTCGCCCGGCTTGACGAAGAACTCCATCTCCATCTGCTCGAACTCGCGGGTGCGGAAGATGAAGTTGCCCGGGGTGATCTCGTTCCGGAAGGACTTGCCGATCTGCGCGATGCCGAACGGCGGCTTCTTGCGCGAGGTCTGCTGCACCGAGGCGAAGTTGGTGAAGATGCCCTGGGCGGTCTCCGGGCGCAGGAAGGTGACCGAGCCGGAGTCCTGCGTCGGCCCCAGCTGGGTGGAGAGCAGCCCGGAGAACTGCTTGGGCTCGGTGAAGCCGCCCTTGTTCCCGCAGTGCGGGCAGTTGACGTCGGCGAGGCCGGCCGCGGGCATCCGGCCGTGCTTGGCCTCGTACGCCTCCTCCAGGTGGTCCGCGCGGAACCGCTTGTGGCAGGAGGTGCACTCGGTGAGGGGGTCGGTGAAGGTGGCGACGTGGCCGGAGGCCTCCCAGACCTCGCGGGCCAGGATCACCGAGGAGTCGATACCGACCACGTCGTCGCGCGAGGTGACCATGGAGCGCCACCACTGGCGCTTGATGTTCTCTTTGAGTTCGACGCCGAGGGGTCCGTAGTCCCAGGCGGCCCGTTGGCCTCCGTAGATCTCACTGCACGGGTAGACGAAGCCACGGCGCTTGCTCAGGCTGACGATGGTGTCGATCTTGTCGGCGGCCACGGTGCTCTCTTCATGACGATGGCGGGCGGCGAAGCCACCAGGTTACCGGCTGCCCGGTGGGGACCAAATCAGTCCGGCGCCGAGCGCGGAAACGGGCGGTGTTGACAATCATTTCCATCTTGTTGAAAATGACTGTCATGAACGTACGGCCCCGAATATCCACCACCGCCGTCGCCGCGGTCACCCTCCTCGGCCTCACGGCGCTGTCCGCCTGCTCGACATCCGACGCCGCGGACGCCGGTAAGGGCGGCCGGGTGGCCGTCGTCGCCTCCTTCTACCCGCTGGAGTTCCTCGCCGAGCAGATAGGCGGCGAGTTCGTCGACGTCACGACGTTGACCGCACCGGGCGTGGAGCCCCATGACCTCGAACTCACCCCCCGGCAGACCGGCAGCCTCCAGGAGGCGGACCTGATCGTCTACCTGGGCAAGCTGCAACCGGCCGTCGACAAGGCCGTCGAGCAGTCCGACGCCGCACACACCGTGGACGCCGGGACGCTCACCGAGCGGTCGAAGAACGGCACCGGAGCCGACAAGGACCCGCACATCTGGCTCGACCCGCGGCAGTACGCCGAGATGGCCGCCGGGGTGGGCGAGGCGCTCGGAGAGGCTGACCCGGAGCACGCGGGCAGCTACGAGAAGAACGCGGACGCCCTCGTGAGCAAGCTCCGGAAGCTGGACCAGGACTTCGAGAGCGGCCTGAAGAACCGTTCCGGCGACACCATCATCACCGCCCACGCCGCCTTCGGCCACCTCGCCGAGCGCTACGGGCTCCGGCAGGAGGCGGTCAACGGCATCGACCCCGAGTCCGAGCCGAGCCCGGCCCGGGTGAAGGAACTCCACAAGATCGCCGCGAAGGAGAAGTCCACCACCGTCTTCTTCGAGACCATCGCCAGCCAGAAGACCGCCCGGACACTGGCTGCCGACACCGGTCTGCGCACCGATGTGCTGGACCCGGTGGAGGGCGTCACCGACGCCTCCCGCGGCCAGGACTACCTTGAGATCATGCGCGCCAACCTGAGCGCCCTCCAGAAGGCGCTCGACGCCGGGTGACCCTCGCTCTGGCGCGGGCGACCCGCCGGTCCCCCACTCCCCGCACCCATCTCCCCGGAAGGCTCCCCGTGACCGGTGAACGACAGCGGCAGACCGGCCCCGCCGCGACCGGCGGGGAACTGCTCGCCCTCCGCGCGGCCACGGCGGCGCTGGGCTCGCGACCGGTGCTGCGCGGAGTCGACCTGACCGTGCGCCGCGGCGAGGTCGTCGCCCTGCTCGGCCCCAACGGCTCCGGCAAGTCCACCGCCGTCCGGGCCGCCGTCGGCCAAGTACCGCTGACGGGCGGCTCGCTGGAGCTGTTCGGCACCCCGCGGGACCGTTTCCGGGAGTGGTTCCGGATCGGCTACGTGCCCCAGCGCACCACCGCCTCCTCCGGCGTGCCGGCCACCGTGCGCGAGGTGGTCTCCTCCGGGAGGCTGGCACGATCCGGCCGGCGGCGCCGGGCGGACCGGAGCGCCGTCGACCGGGCGCTCAGCCTGGTCGGTCTGGAGGACCGGGCTCGCGACTCCGTGGACGCGCTCTCCGGCGGGCAGCACCAGCGGGTGCTGATCGCCCGGGCGCTGGCCGTCGAACCCGAACTGCTCATCATGGACGAGCCGCTGGCCGGGGTCGACCTGACCAGCCAGGACGTGCTCGCCGCCACCCTGCGCAACCAGTTGGCGGCCGGGGTCAGCGCCTTGCTCGTGCTCCACGAACTGGGCCCGCTGGCGCCGCTGATCCATCGGGTCGTGGTGCTCCGCGACGGCCGGGTGGTCCACGACGGGCCACCACCCTCGGCGAACGTCCGGACACCCGCCGAGGACGGAGCGGCGCCCGGCACCGAGGGGACGGCCAACCAGGGCTGCCATCCGGCGCCCTGCGACCCATCGCCGTGGACGGGGCAGCTGAACTGATGGAGATCCTCACCTATCCCTTCATGCAGCGGGCGCTGCTGGCCGCCCTGCTGGTCGGGATCACCGCCCCCGCCATCGGCATCTACCTCGTCCAGCGCCGGCAGGCGATCATGGGCGACGGCATCGGCCATGTGGCGATGACCGGTGTGGCGCTCGGCTTCCTGCTCAACCAGAGCCCGGTGTGGACGGCCACCGCGGTCGCCGTGATCGGCTCGGTGGGTATGGAGCTGATCCGCTCCCGCGGCCGGACCAGCGGAGACGTCGCGCTCGCCCTGCTCCTCTACGGCGGCATGGCCGGCGGAGTGCTGCTGGTCAACCTGGCGCCGAACGGCTCCACCGCCAGCCTCATCGGCTCGCTCTTCGGCTCCATCACCACCGTCGCGCCGGCGGACGTGACAGCCATCTGCCTGCTCACGGCGTTCGTGCTGGCAATCACCCTCGGACTCCGCAGGCGGCTCTTCGCCGTCTGCCAGGACGAGGAGTACGCGCGCGTGCTCGGACTGCCCGTCCGGCTGCTCAACCTGCTGCTGGCGGTCACCACGGCGGTCACCGTCACGGTCGCCATGCGCATCGTGGGGCTGCTGCTGGTCAGCGCCATGATGGTGCTCCCGGTGGCCGCCGCCCAGCGGGTCACCCGCGGCTTCGCCACCACCCTGGCCCTCGCCATGGCCATCGGCGTCGCCGTCTCGTTGACCGGCACCGCCACGACGTTCTACCTGGACGCGCCCTCGGGGGCCGCCATCGTGCTGCTGTCCATCGCCGTCTTCCTGCTGTTCGCCGCCGTCTCCGCCCCGCTCGCCCGTGCCCGAGCCGGGGGCGCGGCGGCCGCCGCGGACTGCCCCGCCGGGGTGCCGGACGACGACCCGGCGGAGGGCCAGGCCGACGCCCAGGGGCGAACTGGCACAATGGCAAGTTGAACGTCCGGACGGGGCGAGCGTAGGAGGTACGGTGACTACCGCGGGACCCCCAGTGCGCGGCCGATCCACCCGGCAGCGTGCCGCAGTGGCTGCGGCTCTCAGCGAGGTCGACGAGTTCCGTAGCGCGCAGGAACTCCACGACATGCTCAAGCATCGAGGTGACTCGGTCGGCTTGACCACCGTCTACCGCACCTTGCAGTCGCTCGCCGACGCCGGCGAGGTCGATGTACTCCGCACCAGTGAGGGCGAGGCCGTCTACCGGCGCTGCAGCACCGACGACCACCACCACCATCTGGTCTGCCGCCGTTGCGGCAAGGCCGTCGAGGTCGAGGGCCCGGCCGTGGAGCGCTGGGCCGACCAGGTGGCCGAGGAGCACGGTTTCCTGGACGTCAACCACACGGTGGAGATCTTCGGCATCTGCGGCGAGTGCGCCGCCAAGGACGAGAAGCCGAAGGGCTGACCCTCCGGCCGCGACGGCCGCCACCACGGCGCACCACCGGGACCGGTGGTGCGCCGTGGTCGTACCCGTGGACGAGTGGGCCGGTTCTCCCTTCCGGCCCGCAGCGGCTATCCCGCCGTGTTCGGCGCCGCGCCGCCGAACCGGCGGTCCCGGGAGGCGTACTCCAGGCAGGCACGCCACAGGTCCCGGCGGTCGAAGTCGGGCCAGAGCACGTCCTGGAAGACCATCTCCGCGTACGCGCTCTGCCATATCAGGTAGTTCGAGGTGCGCTGCTCCCCGGAGGGCCGCAGGAAGAGGTCCACATCCGGCATGTCCGGGTGGTACATGTACTTCGAGAGCGTCTTCTCGTTGACCTTCGAGGGCTCCAGTCGGCCCGCCTTGACGTCGGCGGCGAGCGCGGCGGCCGCGTCCGCGATCTCCGCCCGGCCACCGTAGTTGACGCAGAAGTACAGCGTCATGGCGTCGTTGCCGCGGGTCTGCTCCTCGGCGACCTGGAGCTCCTGGACGACCGACTTCCACAGCTTCGGCATCCGCCCGGTCCAGCGGATCCGGATGCCCAGCTCGTCCATCTCGTCGCGCCGGCGCCGGATGACGTCCCGGTTGAAGTTCATCAGGAAGCGCACCTCGTCGGGCGAGCGCCGCCAGTTCTCGGTGGAGAAGGCGTAGAGGGAGAGGTTCTTGACGCCCAGCTCCAGGCAGCCCTTGAGGACGTCCAGCACGACCCCCTCACCCACCTTGTGGCCCTCCGTGCGCGGCAGGCCCCGGTCCTTGGCCCAGCGGCCGTTGCCGTCCATCACGATGGCGACGTGGTTCGGCACCAGCTCGGACTGGATCTCCGGCGGACGTGCCCCCGACGGATGCGGATCCGGTACCCGGTACTCCCGTCGGGAACGGCTGAGAATGCCGCGTCGTGCCATACGGTCCACGTCTCCCATTCTGCTTCGCTCGGTGGCCGGTGCCGCCGCTCCGGCCCGCTGCCGGGCCCGCACCGTCCGGGCGGGCGCCGCACCCCTACTTTTCCACGTACCGGAGCGAGCGCAGCCCGCGCTCCAGGTGCCAGTGAAGATACGCCGACACCAGCCCGCTGCCCTCTCGGGCGTGCCGCCGGTCGCAGGCGTCCGCCGTCTCCCAGTCGCCGGTCAGCAGCGCCCCGAGCAGCTCCAGCGCCTCCGCGGAGGGCACCACGCTGCCCGGCACCCGGCAGTCGGCGCAGACCGCGCCCCCGGCGGCGACCGAGAAGAACCGGTTCGGGCCGGGCAGGCCACACTTCGCGCAGGCGTGGAAGCTGGGCGCGTAGCCGTTGATGGCGAGCGAGCGGAGCAGGAAGGCGTCGAGCACGAGGTGCGGCTGGTGCGCCCCGCCGGCCAGCGCCCGCAACCCGCCGACCAGCAGCAGGTACTGCTGCACCGAGGGCTCCCCCTCGTGGTCGGTGAACCGTTCGGCGGTCTCCAGCATCGCGGTCCCGGCGGTGTAACGGGCGTAGTCGCTGACGATCCCGCCGCCGTACGCGGTGATGGTCTCGCTCTGGGTGCAGAGCGGCAGCCCACGGCCGACGAGCTCCCCGCCTCGGGAGAAGAACTGCACGTCGACGTGGGAGAAGGGTTCGAGCCGGGCTCCGAACTTCGACTTGGTCCGGCGGACTCCGCGCGCCACCGCCCGCACCCGGCCGTGCCCGCGGGTGAGCAGGGTGATGATCCGGTCCGCCTCACCCAGCTTCTGAGTGCGCAGCACGATGCCGTCGTCGCGGAACAGGGTCATGCGGACCATTCTCCCGTACGGCGGGGCGGGTCCCGACGAGGGGGCGGCGGCCGGTCTTCAGGACGGTGTGCGGGCCGCGTCGGCCAGCAGGCGCTCGGTGTCCTCCCGGGGGATCCGCAGCGCCTCGCCGACCGTCTGCAACGTCTCCCGCTCAGCGGGCGCGTAGGGGCCGTCCGCGAGGGCGATCCGGGCGCCGCGGAGCAGGATCGCCTCCCGGCCCGCGGGCTCGAGGTGCGGGGCCAGGGGTTCGAGCGCCTCCCGGAGCTCTATGGCCAGCGCCGCGCCGCCCGGTTCGTCCTGCGGGGTCTCGGTCCAGCCCGGCAGCCGCCCGGCGTCCGCGGCGAGCGCCTGGACCAGGGTGAGCAGCTGCTCCTCGGTGCAGTCGGCGAGCCCGGCGCTGCGGACCGCGGCCACCGCCGCCTCCCTGGGCCCCTTGGCGGCGCCGCCCGCGGCCAGCACGGCGAGGGCGGTGGTGTGGACGCCGTCCCGGAGCATCGCGGAGAACCGGGTGCTCGTCGGCCGGTCGAGGGCCTCCATGTCGAAGCGGCCGGAGCAGGTGGAGCACTCGACCACCGGCCCGGTGCTACCCCGGGAGAGGACGGGCACGCCCAGCACGGTCAGCCGCCGTCGGCCGGTGCGGCGGCGGAAGTTCCGGTCGCCTCCGCAGTCCGGGCAGTAGAACTCACCGTCGCCCACGGTGCGCCAGCTGGTGCGCACTCCCCAAACGCGCAACATCGCGCACCTCCGGCGGTTCGGCCCTTCGCTTCCGGCACGGCCCGCCGCCGTGTGGCGTCGGTGCGGCGGCGGTGCCGTGTGGCGTGATGTTAGCCACATCAGCGACGCCGCGTCAGCACCCGGTACCGGCGAGAGCCGGCCCGGCCCCTGTTTCGAGGGGCCGGGCCGGCTCTTCGTTCACCGCTGGAACAGCTGTTGACCTGCGGGGACTTGCGGCAGCGGGTCGGTCAGCCGCGGCTGGCGCGGTTCACCGCGGAGACCACGGCCTTCAGTGAGGCACGGACGGTGTTGGCGTCGATGCCCACGCCCCAGAGCACCTGTCCGTCGACCGCGCACTCGACGTAGGCGGCGGCCTGCGCCGTCGCGCCCTCGCTCTGCGCGTGCTCGGCGTAGTCCAGCACCCGCACATCGGCCCCGATCGAGGCCAGCGCGTCGATGAAGGCCGCGATGGGCCCGTTGCCGGTGCCGGTCAGGACGGTGTCCTCGCCGTCCAGCACGGCTTCGACCGTCAGCGCGTCGCCGCCCTCGTCGGTGGTGGAGGTCTGCGCGGAGCGGAGCGAGATACGGCCCCAGGGGTTGGCCTCGGTGGGCAGGTACTCGTCCTGGAAGACGCTCCAGATCTCGGCCGGGGTGACCTCGCCGCCATCGGTGTCGGTCCGGGTCTGGATGATCCTGGAGAACTCGATCTGCATCCGGCGTGGCAGGTCCAGGGCGTGGTCGTTCTTCAGTACGTAGGCGATACCGCCCTTGCCGGACTGCGAGTTGACCCGGATGACGGCCTCGTAGGAGCGGCCGACGTCCTTGGGGTCGATGGGCAGGTACGGTACCGCCCACTCGATCTCGTCCACGCTCTTGCCGGCGGCCTCCGCGGCCCCCTCCATGGCCTCGAAGCCCTTCTTGATGGCGTCCTGGTGGGAGCCGGAGAAGGCGGTGTAGACGAGGTCGCCCGCGTAGGGGTGGCGGGGGTGGATCTGCATCTGGTTGCAGTACTCGGCGGTGCGGCGGACCTCGTCGATCTGCGAGAAGTCGATCATCGGGTCGACGCCCTGGGAGAAGAGGTTCATCCCCAGCGTGACCAGGTCGACGTTGCCGGTGCGCTCGCCCTGGCCGAACAGGCAGCCCTCCACCCGGTCGGCGCCGGCCATGACTGCCAGTTCGGCGGCGGCGACGGCGGTGCCCCGGTCGTTGTGCGGGTGGGCGGACAGGCAGACGTACTCGCGGCGGGAGAGGTTCCGCGACATCCACTCGAAACGGTCCGCGTGGGTGCTGGGTGTGGAGCGCTCGACGGTCGCGGGCAGGTTGAGGATGATCTCCCGGCCCTCCTCGGGCTGCCAGACGTCCATGACGCCCTCGCAGACCTCCAGGGCGAAGTCCAGCTCGGTGTCGGTGAAGATCTCCGGGGAGTACTGGTAGCCGAAGACCGTCTCGTCCCCGAGGATCTTCTCGGCGTACTCCACGACCAGCCGGGTGCCGTCCACCGCGATCTGCTTGACGTCCTCCCGGCTGCCGCGGAAGACGACCCGCCGGAAGACCGGGGCCGTGGCGTTGTAGAGGTGCACGGTGGCCCGATGGGCGCCGCGCAGCGACTCCACGGTGCGCTCGATCAGCTCCTCGCGCGCCTGGGTGAGGACGGAGATCGTGACGTCCTCGGGGATCGCGCCCTCCTCGATGATGGAGCGCACGAAGGCGTAGTCGGTGGCTCCCGAGGAGGGGAAGCCGACCTCGATCTCCTTGTAGCCCATGCTCACCAGCAGGTCGAACATGGCCCGCTTGCGTGCGGGGGACATCGGGTCGATCAGCGCCTGGTTCCCGTCCCGCAGGTCGGTGGAGAGCCAGCGGGGGGCGGTGGTGATGCGGGCGTCCGGCCAGGTGCGGTCGGGGATGTCCACCGTCTGGAAGGGCGCGTACTTGTGGATCGGCATCCGGGAGGGCTGCTGCGGGAGGCTGGCCGCGGTGATGGGCGTGGGGCGGCCTACGGAGTTCCTGGCGTTCGACATGGTGGCTGACTTCCTCGGGTCCGGCGGTGTGGCCGACGGGACGCGGATACCGCATCGCCGAAACTCCGCGGTGAGGGGGTCGGCCTATGGATTACAGGCCCTCGCCGCGGCAGCTAAGGAGAAGCAGCCCGAAACGCATGATTCCGAAGACTACTGGAGGTGTGCGGTGAACGGCGGTCCTGTATCAGTATGCGGGACAGCACATCACCATTGGGTAAAGAGAGGCGGGCCGCCGTTGTGCTCCGCGTCACCGCGGAAGCCGGGCCGGGGCAGCGACCGGGCCACCGGGGAAGCCCTCCGCCGGGCGGCGCCCCGAGCCGCCGCCCACACCGGTCGGGGCCCGCTCAGAAGCCGAGCCTGCGCAGTTGCTTCGGGTCCCGCTGCCAGTCCTTGGCGACCTTGACGTGGAGGTCGAGGTAGACGGGTGTGCCGAGCAGTGCCTCGATGTGCTTGCGGGACTTCGTCCCGACCGCCTTGAGCCGGGCGCCCTTGGGCCCGATCACGATGCCCTTCTGGCTCGGACGCTCGATGAAGACGTTGGCGTGCACATCCAGCAGCGGCCGGTCGGCCGGCCGCCCCTGCCGCGGAACCATCTCCTCCACCACCACCGCGATGGAGTGCGGCAGTTCGTCGCGGACTCCCTCCAGCGCGGCTTCCCGGATCAGCTCGGCCACCATGACCTGTTCCGGTTCGTCGGTGAGCTCCCCTTCGGGATAGAGGCGGGGGCCTTCCGGGAGCATGGGGACGAGCAGGTCCGCGAGGAGCTCGACCTGCCGCCCGGCGGTCGCCGAGACCGGCACGATCTCGGCCCATTCGATGCCCAGCTCCGCACCGAGCCGGTCGATGGCGACCAGTTGCTGGGCGAGCCGGTCGCCGTCCACCAGGTCGCTCTTGGTGATCACCGCGATCTTGGGGGTCTTCTTCACCTCCGCCAACTCGCCGGCGATGAAGCGGTCGCCCGGCCCCGGTTTCTGGTCGGCGGGCACGCAGAAGCCGATGACGTCCACCTCGGCCCAGGTGGTGCGGACCACGTCGTTGAGGCGCTCGCCGAGCAGGGTGCGCGGCTTGTGCAGACCTGGGGTATCCACCAGTACCAGCTGGGCGTCCGGACGGTGGACGATGCCCCGGACGGTGTGCCGGGTGGTCTGCGGCCGGTTGGAGGTGATCGCCACCTTCGTCCCCACCAGCGCGTTGGTCAGGGTCGACTTGCCCGCGTTGGGACGGCCGACGAAGCAGGCGAAGCCCGCGCGGTGGTGCGCGGGCGCCTGCGGCTCGGGCTGGGCTGGGGAGAGGTCGCTCATGGTCTCATTCTCCCCGATGCCGGGGAGCGCTCCGACCATCGCCGAGCCGCTCCCGCTCCGCCCCGCGGCGGGGTCCGCGGGGCGGAGCCGGGGCCTTCGGTCAGCCCGCGGTCACCGTCGAGCGCAGGGTTCCGTCGGGGCCGGCGAGCAGGACCGGCGTCCCGGGGCCGCCGAGATCGCGGACCGCCGCCCGGTCGCCGTCCGCAACCGACTCGCCCCCCGAGACCACGGCGGCGGCCTCCAGCGACCAGGCGCCGCTGGCCACCGCCATCGCCACGGCCGTCTGCAGGGCGCTGAGCCGCAGCGACTCCAGTGCCACGGTGCCGGCGACGTACGTCCGGCCCGTCTCGTCCCGCACCGCGGCCCCCTCGGCTGCTCCGTTCCGCGCACGGGTGGCGCGGGCGAGGGTGATGAGCTTGCGGTCCTCCGGGTCGAGGCCGGGGGTGTCGAGGCCGGGGGTGCTGTCCGTGCTGTCCGTCATGGTCGAGAGCATAACGACGTGGTGCGGACCGGGAGGGCGGGGCGGAGCCGCCGGGGGCCCGCCGCCCGCCGATCACGTCTCCGGCGGTTCGGGCGGGGGCTCGCGGACGGGCTCGACCAGCACGGTGACGATCCGGTTCCGCCGGCCGGCCGGGGACTCCGCGCTCAGCCGCAGCGCCCGCAGCGAGGGGTCGGAGGCGTCCTCGGACAGGTCGACCTCGGTGGTCGCCCCGGCGATCGGCACCCGGCCCAGGCACTTGGCGAGCAGGCCGCCGACCGTCTCGACGTCCTCGTCGTCCAGGTCGATGCCGTAGAGCTCGCCGAGGTCGCCGAGGTCGAGCCGGGCGATGACGCGGTAGCGGCCGTCGCCCAGCTCCTCCACCGGCGGCAGCTCCCGGTCGTACTCGTCGGTGATCTCACCGACGATCTCCTCCAGGATGTCCTCGATGGTGACGATGCCCGCCGTGCCGCCGTACTCGTCGACCGCCACCGCGACGTGGTTGCGCCGCTGCTGCATCTCGCGCAGCAGATCGCCGGCGTTCTTGGTGTCCGGCACGAAGACCGCGGGCCGCATCGCCGTGGACACCAGCTCGTTCTCGGCCTCGCGGTTGATGTGCGTCCTGCGGACCAGGTCCTTGAGGTAGACGATGCCGACGACGTCGTCCTCGCTCTCGCCGGTCACCGGGATCCGGGAGAAACCGGAGCGCAGCGCCAGTGTGAGCGCCTGCCGGATGGTCTTGGCCCGCTCGATGACGACCAGGTCGGTCCGCGGCACCATCACCTCGCGCACCAGGGTGTCCCCGAGGTCGAAGACGGAGTGCACCATCCGGCGCTCCTCGTCCTCGATCAGCGACTCCTGCTCGGCCAGGTCGACGAAGGCCCGCAGTTCGGCCTCGGAGGCGAAGGGGCCCTTGCGGAAGCCCCCGCCGGGGGTGAAGGCGTTGCCCAGCAGGATCAGCAGCTGCGGGATGGGGCCGAGCACCCGGGCGAGCGGCAGCAGCACGTAGGCGGCGGCGGTGGCGGTGTTCAGCGGGTGCTGGCGGCCGATGGTGCGGGGGGAGACGCCCACGGCGACGTAGGAGACCAGCACCATCACCGGGATGGCGATGACGAAGACCTCCCAGCTCCGGTGGAAGGCCGCCACACATGCGTAGGTGACCAGCACACCGGCCGCCATCTCACAGGCCACCCGTACCAGCAGCGCCAGATTGAGGTAGCGGGTCGGGTCCTCGGCCACGGCGAGCAGCCGGCCGGCGCCGCGGCGCCCGGCGCGGACCGCCTCCTCGGCCCGAAAGCGGGTGGTGCGGGCCAGCCCGGTCTCCGCGCAGGCGGCCAGCCAGGCCACCACGACCAGCAGGACCGCCGCGAGGATCAGTTGGCCGCTCACCGGGTGGTGGGGGCCGGTGACGGGCCGCCGATCCCCTGCTCGGCGCGCCAGCCGTCGATGATCGCCTGCTGGAGGCCGAACATCTCGGTCTTCTCGGCCGGCTCCTCGTGGTCGTAGCCCAGCAGGTGGAGGACTCCGTGGACGGTGAGGAGTTGGAGCTCCTCGTCCATCGAGTGCGCCGTCGGGGCCTCGGCCCCCTGCTTGGCGGCCACCTCGGGACAGAGCACGATGTCGCCGAGGAGGCCCTGCGCCGGCTCCTCGTCGTCCCTGGCCGGCGGACGGAGCTCGTCCATCGGGAAGGACATCACATCGGTCGGCCCGGGCAGGTCCATCCACTGGAGGTGGAGCTGCTCCATGGCGTCGGCGTCCACGACGATCACGGACAGCTCGGAGAGCGGGTGGATCCGCATCCGGTTGAGCGCGTAGCGCGCGACGCTGAGGACGGCCTGCTCGTCGATGTCCGTGCCGGACTCGTTGTTGACGTCGATGGACATGTTGCTTCCGGGGGCCCTCTCGGGTCAGGTGTCAGTCCGCGCGGTGCGGCTGTCGTACTCCTCGTACGCGTCGACGATACGGCCGACCAGCTTGTGCCGTACCACGTCGGTGCTCGTGAGGCGGGAGAAGTGGACGTCCTCCACGCCCTCCAGGATGTCCTGCACCTGGCGCAGCCCGCTCTTCGTACCGCCCGGAAGGTCGATCTGGGTGATGTCGCCGGTGATCACGACCTTGGAGTCGAAGCCGAGCCGGGTGAGGAACATCTTCATCTGCTCGGCGTTGGTGTTCTGCGCCTCGTCCAGGATGATGAACGCGTCGTTGAGCGTCCGGCCGCGCATGTAGGCCAGCGGGGCGACCTCGATGGTGCCGGCCGCCATCAGCCGCGGGATCGAGTCCGGGTCAAGCATGTCGTGCAGGGCGTCGTAGAGCGGGCGCAGGTAGGGGTCGATCTTCTCGTAGAGCGTGCCGGGGAGGAATCCCAGCCGCTCCCCCGCCTCGACCGCGGGCCGGGTCAGGATGATCCGGTTGACCTGCTTCGACTGGAGGGCCTGTACCGCCTTGGCCATGGCGAGGTAGGTCTTCCCGGTGCCCGCCGGGCCGATCCCGAAGACCACGGTGTACTTGTCGATCGCGTCGACGTACCGCTTCTGGTTGAGGGTCTTGGGGCGGATGGTGCGGCCGCGGTTGGAGAGGATGTTCTGGGTGAGCACCTGGGCCGGGGTCTCGGCGCCGCCCGCCTCGCCGTTCGCGTCGCGCAGCATGGCGATCGAGCGTTCCACCGCGTCCTCGGTCATCGGCTGACCGGTGCGGAGTACCAACATCATCTCGTCGAAGAGGCGCTGCACCAGGGCGACTTCCCCCGGGTCGCCGACGGCGCTCACCTCGTTGCCGCGGACGTGGATGTCGGTCGCCGGGAAAGCCTTCTCGATCACGCGCAGCAGTGAGTCGCCCGAGCCGAGGACGGTGACCATCGGGTGCTTGGCCGGGACGGTGAAACGGGCGTGAGCCTGCTCGCGCTCGGAGCTGTGAGCTGTGGGTGTCTGTGCCATGGGCCGGCCTTCTGGCCTGCTGATCCCGCCTTCTGTATGGACCTGGTCCGCATGTCCTCCGGCCGCCCAGCCGGGGGGCGACCGGTTCCTGCGAACGCCTCTCGCCATCCAGCCTACGACGGCGGGTCGACAACATCACCACCGTTTTCGCTCCTGTGTCCACCCCCGACGCACCGCCCGGGGTCCGTCACACACCGCGACCGGGCGCCGGGGCCCGGGGGGCGACCCTCCCGCCCGCTCGGCCGCCGCCCGGCTCACGGCGCGGTCACCAACGCGGGACGGTGGGGGCGGTCCACCCGGGGTCGGCTTCGCGCATGGCCGCCGCGTCGTCCCGGTCCCGCAGGGTGCCGTCGTCCTCGACCCAGCGCCGGTGCAGCGCGGCCAGCCGGTCCCGGTCGAGTTCCACGCCCAGCCCGGGCCGGTCCGAGACCTCGAGCCCACCGCCGTGGAAGGTGAACCGCCGGGTGATCACGTCCTCGCTCTGCCAGGGGTAGTGGCTGTCGCAGGCGTAGTCGAGGTTGGGCACCGCGGCGGCGACCTGGGTCATCGCGGCCAGGCTGATCCCCAGGTGGGTGTTGGAGTGCATGGAGAGCCCCACCCCGAAGGTGCGGCAGAGCGCCGCGAGTTCCCTGGTGTTGTGCAGACCGCCCCAGTAGTGGTGGTCGGAGAGCACCACCTGGACCGCCCCCGTGGTGAAGGCCTCAGGTATCTCCTCGAAGGTGGTCACGCACATGTTGGTGGCGAGCGGTACCGGGGTCCCGGCCGCGACCTCGGCCATCGCGGGGGTGCCGCCGGCCGGGTCCTCCAGGTACTCCAGTACGTCCTTCAGCTCCTCGGCGACGCGCAGCGAGGTCCCCACCGACCAGGCACCGTTCGGGTCCAGCCGCAGCGGATGCCCGGGAAAGGCCTCCGCGACCGCCCGGACGGCGGCCATCTCCGCGTCCGGCTCGAAGACACCGCCCTTGAGTTTGAACGAGCCGAAGCCGTAGTCGCGGGCGAACCGCCGGGCCTGCGCCACGATCCCGGCCGGATCGAGAGCCGCTCCCCAGTCGTCGCCCTCCCCCTGCCCGTGCGGGTGCTCCGCCCAGCGGTAGAAGAGGTAGGCGCTGTACTCCACCCGGTCGCGCACCTTGCCGCCGAGCAGGGCGTGCACCGGCAGGCCGAGCGTTCTCCCCAACGCGTCGAGCAGCGCCACCTCGAAGCCGGAGACGACCGAGAGCCGCAGTTTGTCGGCGGTCTGCACGCCCCGGAGCCCCCCGACGTCGACAGCGGCGCGGCCGTCCGCCGGTTCGCCGGGGGCGCCGCAGGCGCTGGCGGCGAGCGCCGGGAGCCTGTTGGAGGCGGCGACGCTCGTGCCCGGCAGCGCCTCAGCCAGCGGCCGGGCCACTTCCAGGTACTTGGTGTCGCCGTAGGTCTCCCCCAGGCCGACGACCCCGCCGGAGGTCACCACCTCGATGATCAGCCGGGGGGTGTAGGGCTGGTGCACTCCCTGGGTGTTGAGCAGCGGTGGATCGGCGATGAGGACGGGCGTGAGCCGGACCTCGCTGATCGTGAGGTCTTTCGTGCCGGCAGCGAACACCACCATCTGATCTGTCTCCATATGTAGACAGCGTTTATGTATGGGATCGGAGACTAGAGAGCGGGCGGGGCCCGGTCAATACCGGGGACGGCCCCGCGGGCGGCCGCTCACGACAGCCCCGGGGTGTCGTGAGCGGTTGGCTGGCGGCCCCGCTCCGCTCAAGCGGTCCGCACGGCTCGGGACGGCGCCGCGTAGCAGCGGACGCTGACCGTCCGCGCCGGGCTCCACCGCTGCTCCACGACAGCCAGGAACTCCCAGCCCAGCCGCTCGTACAGCGCCGCAGCCGCGGCGTCGGAGGCGAGGACGTCGAGCACCGGGTGCAGGCCCCGTTCCCGCGCCTCCTCGACGGCCCGCGCCAGCAGTGACGCGCCGAGCCCGCGCCCGCGCGCCTCGGGAGCGACGAACAACCTGTTCACCACGGCGGCCGCCCCGGGGCCGCTCCCCGCGCGGGCGCCCCACAGGCCGGGCGCCAGATCGCCCGCGCCGCTCCGGGCCAGGCCGATGTGGCCGGCCACCCGGCCGTCCAGCTCCGCGACCCAGGCCGAGAGCAGCGACGGCGGGGTCAGCCAGTCTCCGGGGCGGTCCGGCCAGTCGAGCGGGTAGCCGTCACGTTCGTGGACCACGGCGAGCGCCGCCACGCATCCGTCGAGGTCGGGCCCGCTGCGGCGCCGGACGTACCGGACGGGGTCTTCATCGGACGCACTCGCCCTGCGACTGTCCACCGCCGGATGGAAGCACAGCCCGGAGCCCGCTGGCCAGCGGCCCGACAGGCCGCCCGGGGGCGGCCGGTCAGCGGGAACCGCTCCAGGGGGCCGGCACGAAGGTCCAGAGCACTTCGGCGGCCCGGTCGCCGCTGTTCCGCCAGGTGTGCGGCTCCCGGCCGGAGAAGGTGAGGGTGTCGCCGGACGCCAGGGTCTGGGTGCGGTCGGTGAAGCGCACGGCGACCTCTCCCTCGATGACGTGGATCACCTCCACCTCGCAGTTGATCGTGTAGAGGTCCGCACCGCCGTTCGCCCCCACGTCGAGGCGGGAGCGGAGCAGCTGGACCTTCGTCTGGCCACGCGGGGTGACCATGCGGTCGAGTACGCCGCTGCCGCCCATGTTGATGTGGGGCGCCTCCGCCAGGGCTATGACCTCGGTTTCGGCGTCCTCGAAGAGCGAGCCCACCGGGAGCGAGAGCACCTGACAGAGCGTCACCAGCGTTGCGACGCTCGGCGAGGTCTCGTCCCGCTCCACCCGGCTGACGAACCCCCTCGTCAGATTGGTCGCGTCCGCCACCTGGCCGATGGTGAGCCCCTGGGCCTGCCGGCAGGCCCGCAGGCGCGCGCCGAGCCGGACCGGGTGTGCGGACGGCTCCGGGTGCAACGCCTTCATGAGTCCCCATCGATCTGTCGACTTGTCCACCCTTGACAGGGTGATGGCCCGGGATCAGACTACCGGCACGGTAAAGTTGCCTAATAGGCACCGTCTGTTTCGTATAGGTGACTTACTTGAGCAAGAAATCCGAGGCTCCGATGAACGCCGTCGAACCCCCTCTGGGTCCGCCCGACGCCAGCGTCACCCCCCGCTACGCGGGAATCGCGACCTTCGCACGCCTGCCCCGGTTGGAGGAGGTGCGCCGGGCCGACATCGCCGTGGTCGGCGTCCCCTTCGACAGCGGGGTCAGCTACCGGCCCGGCGCCCGCTTCGGCCCGTCGCACATCCGCGAAGCGTCCCGGCTGCTGCGCCCGTACAACCCCGAGCAGGACGTAGAACCCTTCGCCGCCCAGCAGATCGTCGACGCGGGCGACATCTCGGCCAACCCCTTCGACCTGGCCGAGGCGGTCGAGCAGATCGGGGCCGCGGCCGCCGAACTCTCGGCCGACGGCAAGCGCCTCCTCACCCTCGGCGGCGACCACACCATCGCCCTCCCCCTGCTCCGCTCGGTCGCCCGCAGGCACGGCCCGGTGGCCGTGCTCCACTTCGACGCCCACCTCGACACCTGGGACACCTACTTCGGCGCCCCCGTCACCCACGGCACACCGTTCCGCCGCGCCTCCGAGGAAGGGCTCATCGACCTCTCCGCGAGCACCCATGTCGGCATCCGGGGGCCGCTCTACTCCCGCCAGGACCTGCGGGACGACGAGCGCCTCGGCTTCGCCGTCATATCGAGCCCGGAGATCGAGTCCGAGGGGCTGCCGCGCGCCATCGAGCGGATGCTCGCCCGGCTCGGCGACCGCCCGGTCTACCTGTCCGTGGACATCGACGTGCTCGACCCGGCGCACGCGCCGGGCACCGGCACCCCCGAGGCCGGCGGCATGACGAGCCGGGAGCTGCTCGCCATGATCCGGACCCTGCGTTCGGTCAACCTGGTCGGCGCCGACATCGTCGAGGTGGCGCCCGCCTACGACCACGCCCAGGTGACGGCCGTCGCGGCCGCACACACCGCATACGAGATCCTCTCGGCCATGCGTCCCCACCCACCGGCGACCCCCCGATAGCCGCCGGCCCGCCCTGAGAGGACCGCCATGTCTTCCATCGAGACCGCCAGTCACGAAGGCGTGATCGAGCAGCACTCGATCGACTACGTGCCCGATGCCAAACGCCACGGCAAGGTGTGGCACCAGGGGCCCTTCTGGTTCACGGGCAACTTCGTACTGCCGACCATGGTCACCGGCTTCGTCGGTCCGGCCATGGGTCTGAGCCTCGGCTTCAGCGTGCTCGCCGTGGTGCTCGGAGTCGGCTTCGGCACCTTCTTCATGGCCTTCCACGCCAACCAGGGACCGCGGATGGGCCTGCCGCAGATGATCCAGTCGCGTGCGCAGTTCGGCAGCCGGGGCGCGGTCGTGCCCTTCGCCGCGACCGTCTTCGTCTACGTCGGCTTCCTCGTCTTCGACACGATCCTGGCGACCGAGGGCATCGGGCTGGTGCTGCCGGACGCCAAGCTGTTCTGGTACCCGGTGATCATCGCCGCCTCGATCGCCATCGCGGTGGTCGGGCACGACCTGCTGCACCTGGTGCAGCGGTGGCTGACGTACCTGCTCATCCTGGTGTTCGCGGTCATCACCGTGGTGGCCGTCGTCCACTTCTCAGGGACCCCGCTGCCCGCCGAGGCGCCCGGGCTGACCGCCGGCTGGGACACCCCGGCGTTCCTGGTGCAGATATCGCTCGCGGCCGGGTACAACATCAGCTACTCGGTGTACGTCTCGGACTACACCCGCTACCTTCCGGCGAACGCGCCCGCGAAGAAGCTGATCTCCTACGTGTACGCCGGTGCCACGTTCTCCGCCGTGTGGCTGATGTCTCTCGGCGCGCTCCTCGCCAGCAACCTCCCGGACCCGGACCCGATCCAGTCGGTGCGCCAGATCGGCGACCTGGTCTTCCCCGGTTTCGGCACCGCGGCCGTCATCGTCTCGGTGCTCGCGCTGATCTCCATCATGGGGGTCAACGCCTACGGGGCCATGCTGACCGGGACGAGCGCCCTCGACGGCTTCAGGAAGGTCCGCCCCACGGTCCGGCTGCGCGTGATCGGACTCACCGTGGTCGGCCTCGGCTCGCTGGTCATCGGACTGCTGATCCCCGACAACTACATCGGGAGCTTCAACAACTTCGTGCTGCTGATGCTCTACTTCCTGGTGCCGTGGACCGCGGTCAACCTCGTCGACTTCTACTTCGTGCGCCGCGGCCAGTACGCCATCGCGGAGATCCTGAAGCCGGGCGGCCTCTACGGACGCTGGGCCTGGCGGGGCGTACTCGCCTACCTCCTGGGTTTCCTCTCGATGATCCCGTTCTTCTCGACCAGCTTCTACGTCGGACCCGTCGCCGAGCTGCTCGGCGAGGCGGACTTCTCGTTCGTGGTGGGCCTGCTCGTCTCCGGCCTGCTCTACCTGGTCTTCTCCCGTAACCTCGACCGCGGCGCGGAAGCGAGGGCCCGGGAGGAGAGCGGGGCCGTACTGGAGGGAAGCGCGCGATGACCCGATCACCGTCGGCCGCCGCCGTCACCGTCGCCTGCTGCCAACTCGCCCCGCAGGTCGGGCAGGCGGCGGCGAACCGGCGGCGGATCCGGGAGGCGGTCGCCTCCGCGGCGGACCGGGGTGCGAACGTCGTGGTACTGCCGGAGCTGGCCAACTCCGGGTACGTCTTCGGCAGCGCCGGGGAACTGCGGGCGGTCGCCGAGCCGATCGACGGGGAGACCGTCGCGGAGTGGGTGGCCCTGGCCGCCCGGCACCGGCTGGTGATCGTGGGGGGCTTCCCGGAACTGGGGGCCGACGGCCGGGTCTACAACGCCGGTGCCATCGTCGACGAGACGGGCCTGCGCGCCGGGTACCGCAAGGCGCACCTGTGGAACGCGGAGAAGACCTGGGGCTTCACTCCGGGTGAGGCGCCGCCGCCGGTGGTGGACACCGCGTACGGCCGGATCGGCATGATGATCTGCTACGACCTGGAGTTCCCCGAGTGGGTACGGCTGCCCGCGCTCGACGGGGCCGAGCTGCTGTGCGCACCGGTGAACTGGCCGCTGTACCCGCGACCGGAGGGCGAGCGCCCTGGGGAGGTCGTCCGGGTGCAGGCCGACGCCTCGGTCAACCGGATGTTCATCGCCGCTGCCGACCGCACGGGCGTCGAACGCGGTCAGGAGTGGCTCGGCGGCAGTGTGATCGTCGACGCCGACGGGTTCCCGCTGACGGCACCGCGCCTAGGCGAGCAGGCCGTCGTCACCGCGACGGTCGACCCGGCGGCGGCCCGCGACAAGTCCATCAGCGAACGGAACGACGTGCACGCGGACCGGCGCCCCGACCTGTACGCGCGGGTCCGGGACGAGCGGGTCCGGGACGAACGGGACTGACGCCGCCCCGCGCTCCGCCGCCTCCCTCAGCCGGGGGAGGCGGCCGGGCCGGGGTCAGCGGCGCTTGGGGACGGGCACCGTCATCAGGTCCCGGGCCACCGTCAACTCGCCCTCGAACCCGGCCTGCCGGGCCTGCTCCTCGAAGAGGTGCGGGTCCCCGTACCGCTGGGAGAAGTGGGTGAGCACCAGGTGGCGGACGCCCGCCTCGGCCGCGGCCCGGCCGGCCTGCCCGGCCGTGAGATGGCCGTATTCACGGGCCAGTGAGGCGTCCTCGTCGAGGAAGGTCGACTCGATGACGACCAGGTCGCAGCCCTGGGCCAGCGCGTACACGCTCTCGCAGAGCCGGGTGTCCATGATGAACGCGAAGCGCTGGCCCCGCCGCACCTCACTGACCTGCTCCAGCCGCACCGTGCCGTGTTCCGCGGTGGTCACCTCGCCCTCCCGGTAGAGCCGGCCGACCACGGGGCCGTGCAGGCCGTACTCCGCCAGTCGGCGGGGGAGCATCCGCCGCCCGTCCGGCTCCACCAGGCGGTAGCCGAAGGAGTCCACGGGGTGCGAGAGCCGGCGGGCCTCCAGCACGAAGGCGGCCGTCTCCTCCAGGACGCCGCCGGCCACCACCGGCCGCTCCCGCAGCGGCACGGTCTCGTGGTAGTCGGTGGCGTACCGCAGCCGTTCGAAGAAGCGCTGACCGCTGGCCGGATAGTGGGCGGTCACCGGGTGCGGCACCCGGTCGAGGTTGATGCGCTGGATCAGCCCGGCGAGGCCCAGCGAGTGGTCACCGTGGAAATGGGTGACGCAGATCCGGTTGAGGTCGTGGGCCGTCACGCCCGCCAGCACCATCTGCCGCTGGGTGCCCTCGCCCGGGTCGAAGAGGAAGCCCTCGCCGTCCCAGCGCAGCAGGTAGCCGTTGTGGTTCCGGTGCCGGGTGGGCACCTGACTCGCGGTGCCCAGGACGACGAGTTCTCGTACGGACAAGGCTCAGACTCCTGCCGGGGTCACCGTGCTGATCACTGCCCACACCGCCGGTGGTTATCCGGGCGGCCACTCCATACCGCGACCGCCGAGCACATGGGCGTGGGTGTGCCAGACGGTCTGCCCCGCGCCGCTGCCGGTGTTGAAGACGACGCGGTAGCCCGTCTCGTCGACCTTCTCGTCCACGGCCACGGCCGCGGCCTCGCAGAGCAGGTCCGCCATGATGTGCGGCTCGGCCGCCGCGAGGGAGGCCGCGTCCCGGTAGTGCGCCCTGGGGACGACGAGGACATGGGTGGGCGCCTGCGGGTTTATGTCGCGGAACGCGACGGTGGTCGCCGACTCGCGCACGATGTCCGCCGGCACATCACCGGCGACGATCTTGCAGAACAGGCAGTCGGCCTGCGGTTCCCCGGCCATCGCCAGAGCCTCCTTCGCGCCTCTGATCGGTACGCTCGCATGGTATATCGCCACCCGGCGGTCACCCCGCCCGCGGCCGGGTGCCACGGCGCGTCAGTTCTCGGGCGGACACGGCGGATCGCCACCGGGGTGGCACGGAACGGGCGCGCCCCGGTGGGCCGGTCGGCGCGGACCGGCCCACCGGGGCAGCCGGACTCAGTCCTGCGGCAGCGGCGGCGGGGTCTTCGCCGGGGTCTCCGCCAGCGACTCGACCGCGATCCGGATCGCCTCGTCCAACTGCGGGTCCCGGTCGTGCGTCCAGTCCTGGGGGGCGTGGACGACCTCGACCTCCGGGTCGACGCCGTGGTTCTCCACCCCCCAGCCGTAGCCCTCCAGCCAGAAGGCGTATTTGGGCTGGGTGATGCTGGTGCCGTCGACGAGCGAGTACCGCGAGTCGATGCCGATGACCCCGCCCCAGGTGCGGGTGCCGACCACCGGGCCGATCCGGAGCGCCTTGATCGCGGCGTTCACGATGTCGCCGTCCGAGCCGGAGAACTCGTTGGCCACGGCGACGACCGGCCCGCGCGGGGCGTCCAGCGGATAGCTCTCCGCCACCATGTCGCGCGGCAGGTCCCAGCCGATGATCCGGCGCGCCAGCTTCTCCACCACCAGCTGCGAGGTGTGTCCGCCGCGGTTCTCCCGGACGTCCACCACCAGCCCCTCGCGGGCCACCTCGATCCGCAGATCGCGGTGGAGCTGCGCCCAGCCCGAGCCGATCATGTCCGGGACGTGCACATAGCCGAGTCGCCCGCCCGAGCGCTCGTGGACGTAGGCCCGCCGGTCGGCGACCCAGGCGTGGTACCGCAACGGCTCCTCGTCGGCGAGCGGCACCACCACCGCGTGGCGCGGGTCCCCGCCGTCCGCCGGGCCGATGGTCAGCTCCACCGGCTTGTGCGCGGATCCGACCAGCAGCGGCCCGGGGCCGGTACGCGGATCGACCGGGCGCCCGTCCACGGCGAGGATGGCGTCCCCGGGGCGGACCGCGACGCCGGGGGCGGCGAGCGGGGAGCGGGCCTGCGGGTCGGAGGTCTCGGAGGGCAGGATGCGGTCGACGCGCCAGGTGTCGCCTGAGGGCGAGAGGTCCGCGCCGAGCAGGCCCTGGCGGTGTTCGCTGTCGCCCGGACCCCCCGGCGGGGTCACGTAGGCGTGCGAGGTGCCCAGCTCGCCGTGGACCTCCCAGAGCAGGTCGACCAGGTCGTCGTGGGTGGCGCAGCGGTCCAGCACCGGGCGGTAGCGGTCGAGGACGCCGTCCCAGTCGACACCGCTCATGTCCGGCCGCCAGAAGTTGTCACGCATCAGCCGGCCGGTCTCGTCGAACATCTGCCGCCACTCGGCGGCCGGGTCGACGGTGACCCGGACCCGGGAGAGGTCGACGCCGATGTTGTCGTCGCCGTCCTCGTCGGAGGGCTTGCTGTCGGCCGGGACGAGCCGGAGTTTGCTGTTGGCGGTGACCAGGATGCGCTTGCCGTCGCCGGTGACGGCGAAGTCGTCGACGTCCTCCCGGAGTTCCTCCAGCTTCAGCCGGGCGAGGTCGTAGCGCTCCAGCCTGGTGGGCGGGGCGGCGGCCTCCGGCGGCATGGCGGTGCCGAGCACCCCGCGCAGCGGGTGGCGCAGCCACAGCACCCCGTCCTCGGCGGCCTGGAGCGAGGAGTAGCGGGCGGCCTCGACCGGGAACGGGATGATCCGGTCGGCGAGCCCGTCCAGGTCCACCCGGGTGACCGGGATGGCGGTGCGGTCGCCACCGCCTTCCGGGGCGGGCTTCTCCACCGGCCGGCCGTGCCGCTGCGGACCGAACGGCGACGGGGTGGCGGCGGCGAGGGTGATCAGGTGCGGGCGGCAGGCGTTCGGGAACGACAGGTCGAAGACGTGCGCGTCGTAGATCGGGTCGAAGGCGCGCTCGGAGAGGAAGGCGAGGTGCCTGCCGTCGGTGGTGAAGGCCGGCGCGTAGTCCTTGAAGCGGAGCGGGGTCGCCTCGGCGACCGCGAGGTCGGCCATGTTCGCGATCTTCAGGTGGCGCAGCGGCCCCGGGCCGGCCTGCGACCAGGCGAGCCAGCCGGAGTCCGGCGAGAAGACCAGGCCCTGGGCGTCGCCGTGCTCGCTGCGGTCCAGCTCCCGCACCTCGCCCGACTCCGGGTCGACGAGGAGCACCCGGCCGTCGTGGGAGGCGACCGCGGTACGGCTGCCGTCGGGCGCCACCGCCAGTTCGAGGACCCGTCCCAGCTGACCGGCGGCGAGCCGGCGGCGGGAGTCCGGGGTCGGGAGGGAGCCACCGGTGGCCGGGGCGAACTCAAGGGCGTCCTCGCCCTCGGCGTCGGTGACCCAGACCACCTGCTCGGCCCCCGCGGCGCGGAAGACCCTCGGGAGTCGGGCGCGTACGCCGGGCTCCGCCGCCAGCGCGCGGGCCGGACCCTCCCGGTGGGTGACCCAGTGGATGGTGCCGCGGACCTCCACGGCGCTGCCCCGGCCGGTGTGGTCCGGACGCGCCTCACCGAGGTGCGGCGCGGTGCGGATCGGATGCGGCTGGAGGTCGGCGCGCTGTCCGCCGAGCCGGATCTCCAGGCGGCGCGGCTCGCCGCCCTCCAGGTCGTCCAGGAGGTGGAGTTCACCCGCCGAGCTGTAGATGACGCGGCTGCCGTCGGTGGCGGCATGGCGGGCGTAGAAACCGTCGAGCGGGGTGTGGCGGCGGAGATCGCTGCCGTCCGGCAGGGCGGAGTACACCGCTCCGGTGTTTTCGTGGTCGGAGAGGAAGGCGATGCGCTCGCCGAGCCAGAGCGGGTACTCGATGTTGCCGTCGAGGTCGGCGTGGATCCGCTCGAACTCGCCGTCGCCCTCACGGTCGATCCACAGCTTGCCCACGGTCCCGCCGCGGTACCGCTTCCAGTAGGCGGCCTCCCGGCCCATGGTCGCCGACAGCAACAGCAGGGCGCCGTCCGGGCCGTGGGCGAGGCCGGCCGTCGGTCCGTACGGGAGCCGGCGGGGCGGGCCGCCGTCCAGCGGCACGGCCCAGGCCCAGGTGCGGCGGAGCGAGTGCTGGCCGCAGGTGCTGATCGCCAGGATCTCGTCGCTGTCCGGGAGCCAGCCGCGCACCGAGGTCTTCGCACTGCCCCAGTGGGTCAGCCGCCTGGAGGGTCCGCCCTCGACGGGCGCCACATGGACCTCGGGGGCACCGTCCCGGGTCGAGGTCCAGGCGATGTGCCGCCCGTCGGGCGAGATCCGGGGGTGTGAGACGGGCATGTTGTCCGCACTCACCCGCCAGGCACGGCCACCGTCGATCGGTGCCGCCCAGACGTCGTCCTCGGCGGTGAACGTGACCAGGTCACGGTGGACATGGGGGAAGCGGAGATAGGAAGGCTGCGTCACGCGCGCCACCCTATTCATCCGCCACCGCTCCCACCAGTGCCTTTTAGGTACTGCTCAGGCAGCCTTCGGGGACGGGGCGCCCGGGAGCCCAACTGAGTGCTCGGAAACCGATCAGGTGGTCAGGACCAGCGGCCGGTGCGGCCCAGCAGCAGCGCCGCCGCGGCGGTGCCCGCGGTGGAGGTTCGCAGCACGGTGGGCCCCAGCCGGTAGGGGTGCGCCCCGGCTTCGGCGAAGGCCGCCAACTCCTCCGGGGTCACGCCGCCTTCGGGGCCGACCACCAGCACGATCCGGCCGTCGTCGGGTAGCTCCGCGGTGGCCAGAGGGCTGCTCCCGGCCTCGTGCAGCACGGCCGCGAAGGACGCCTCGGCCAGCAGGCGGACCACCTGGGCGGTGGTCGCCGCCTCGGTGACCTCCGGGAAGCGGAGCCGGCGGGACTGCTTGCCCGCCTCCCGGGCGGTGTTCCGCCACTTCGTCAGCGACTTCAGGCCGCGCTCCCCCTGCCAGCGGGTGACGCACCGGGCCGCCGCCCAGGGGACGACGGCGTCCACGCCGGTCTCGGTCATGGTCTCCACCGCCAGCTCGCCCCGGTCGCCCTTGGGCAGCGCCTGCACCACGGTGATGGTCGGACGCGGCTCCGGCTCGGTGCGGACCTCGGAGACCTCGACCCGCAGCCGGTCCTTGCCCTCCACCGCCACGACGGTGCCATAACCGCCGCTGCCCGAACCGTCGGTCAGAACGACCGGCTCGCCGATCCGCAGCCTCCGCACCGACACGGCGTGTCGCCCCTCCGGGCCGTCCAGCGTGACGGGGCCGGGGGCCCGCGGCCCGGTCGGCACCAGGAAGACGGGGGCGGTCAACTCAGCGCTCCGCTGCCGGAACGGACGGCCTGTCGGGCCGCCTCTACCTCGCTGACCAGCAGCTCGACCAGGTGGTGGGCGGGGAGTTCCCGCGCCAGCCGGTGCCCCTGCCCGGCCCAGAGGGCCATGCCCTGCGGATCGCCGCTCCGGGCGGCGGCCTTGCGCAGACCGGCGGTGAGGTGGTGCACCTGCGGGTAGGCGGCCGGGGCGTACGGACCGTGCTCCCTGAGGAAGCGGTTGACCAGCCCCCGGGCGGGGCGGCCGGAGAACGCCCTGGTCAGTTCGGTGCGGGGGAACATCGGATCGGTCATGGCCTGCTTGTGCAGCGGGTCGGCGCCCGACTCCGGGCACACCAGGAAGGCGGTGCCGAGTTGCGCGGCGGAGGCGCCCGCGGCCAGCACCGCGGCGATCTGCGAGCCGCGCATCAGCCCGCCCGCGGCGATGATCGGGAGCCGGACGGTCTCCCGCACCTCGGTCAGCAGGCTCAGCAGTCCGAGGCCGGCGGAGGTTCCGTCCGCATGCGGATCGTCCCGGTGCGTGCCCTGGTGACCGCCCGCTTCGATGCCCTGCACGCACACCGCGTCAGCGCCCGCACGCTCGGCGGCCAGCGCCTCGGCCGGCGAGGTGACGGTGACGATGGTGCGCGTCCCCACCTTGGCGAAGGCCTCGCAGACCGTCCGGGTGGGGCAGCCGAAGGTGAAGGAGACGACCGGCACCGGGTCGTTGGCGAGTATCGCGAGCTTGCCGTCGTAGGCGTCGTCGCTGGAGGCGTCGGTGTCGCCGAGGGGGGTGTCGTACCAGGCGGCCTCCCCCGCGAGTTGCTCCCGGTAGGCCTCCAGGGCGGCCGGGTCGACCCCTTGGCCCTGCGGCATGAAGACGTTGACCCCGAAGGGGCGGTCGGTCAGCCCCCGCAGCCGCTGGATCTCCCGGTACATCGCCTCCGGCGTCTTGTAGCCGGCCGCCAGGAAGCCGAGTCCACCGGCGCGCGAGACGGCGGCCGCCAGTTCCGGGCAGGACGCACCGCCCGCCATGGGCGCCTGCACCACCGGGTGCGGGCAGAGGTCGGCCAGTGCGAAGACCCCCCGGGATTCAAAAGCCATGACCACATGGTGTCACGCGCCGGCCACCCGGCAGAACCGTCGGTCGGTCGGCCGCCCTCCAGGGCCGGGGCCGGCCCTGGAGCACCGCGCACCGCTCACCGCCCGTTGAAGGCGTCCTTCAGCCGGGAGAAGAGCCCCTGCTGGCCGGGCTGGAAGTGGCCGGCCGGCCGCTCCTCGCCCCGCATCTTGGCCAACTGGCGGAGCAGCTCCTCCTGTTGCGGATCGAGCTTGCTCGGGGTCTGCACCTCGACGTGCACGATCAGGTCGCCCCGGCCGCCACCGCGGAGATGGGTCACCCCCCGCTGGTGCAGCGGGATCGACTGGCCGGACTGGGTGCCCGGCCGGATGTCGACCTGCTGGAGGCCGTCGAGCGTCTCCAGCGGACACTGGGTGCCGAGCGCGGCGGCCGTCATCGGGATGGTCACCGTGCAGTGCAGATCGTCCCCGCGCCGCTGGAAGACCGAGTGCGGCAGTTCGTTGATCTCGACGTAGAGGTCGCCGGCCGGTCCACCGCCGGGGCCGACCTCGCCCTCTCCGGCGAGCTGGATCCGGGTTCCGTTGTCCACCCCGGCCGGGATCTTGACCGTCAGCGTCCGGCGGGAGCGGACCCGGCCGTCCCCGGCGCACTCCGGGCAGGGGGTCGGGACCACCGTGCCGAAGCCCTGGCACTGCGGGCACGGCCGGGAGGTCATGACCTGCCCCAGGAAGGAGCGGGTCACCTGGGAGACCTCGCCCCGACCGCGGCACATGTCACAGGTCTGCGCCGACGTCCCCGGCGCCGCGCCCTCACCGCTGCAGGTCGTGCAGACGATAGCGGTGTCGACCTGGATGTCCTTCGTGGTGCCGAAGGCGGCCTCGTCCAGTTCGATGTCGAGCCGGATCATCGCGTCCTGCCCGCGCCGGGTGCGCGACCTCGGCCCACGCTGCGAGGCGTTGCCGAAGAAGGCGTCCATGATGTCCGAGAAGTTGCCGAAGCCCGCCCCGAAGCCTCCGGCCCCGGCACCGCCACCGCCTCCCGAGCCGGAGAGCGGGTCCCCGCCGAGGTCGTAGACCTGCTTCTTCTGCGGGTCCGACAGCACCTCGTAGGCGGCGTTGATCTCCTTGAACCGCTCCTGGGTCTTCGGGTCCGGGTTGACGTCCGGGTGCAGCTCACGGGCGAGTCGGCGGAATGCCTTCTTGATCTCGTCCTGTCCAGCGTCTCGGCGCACGCCGAGTACGGCGTAGTAGTCCGTGGCCACCTACGACTCCGCGAGGATCTGTCCGACGTAACGTGCCACTGCGCGTACCGCTCCCATCGTTCCGGGGTAGTCCATGCGGGTCGGTCCGACCACGCCGAGTTTTGCGACCGCCTCGTCGCCCGAACCGTAGCCGACCGCGACGACCGAGGTGGACGCCAGTCCCTCGTGGGCGTTCTCGTGCCCGATCCGGACGGTCATGCCGGAGTCCTTGGCCTCACCGAGCAGTCTCAGCAGCACCACCTGCTCCTCCAGCGCCTCCAGCACCGGCCGGATCAACAGCGGGAAGTCCTGGCCGAAACGGGTGAGATTCGAGGTGCCACCGATTATCAGCCGTTCCTCGGTCTCCTCCACCAGGGTCTCCAGCAGCGTGGCCAGGACCGTCGAGACGGTGCTCCGGTCCTCGGCCTCGAAGGCCTCGGGGAGGTCCTGCACCAGCCGGGGCACGTCGGCGAACCGGCGTCCGACGATCCGGCTGTTCAGCCGGGCCCGCAGGTCGGCCAGCATGGCCTCGCCGACCGGCGAGGGGCAGTCGACGACCCGCTGTTCGACCCGTCCGGTGTCGGTGATCAGCACCAGCATCAGGCGGGCCGGGGAGAGCGAGAGCAGCTCCGCGTGGCGCACCGTCGAGCGGGTGAGCGACGGGTACTGCACCACCGCCACCTGCCGCGTCAGCTGCGCCAGCAGCCGCACCGTCCGCCCCACCACGTCGTCCAGGTCGACCGCGCCCTCCAGGAAGTTCTGGATGGCCCGGCGCTCCGGGGCCGACAGCGGCTTGATGTCGGCCAGCTTGTCGACGAAGAGCCGGTAGCCCTTGTCGGTCGGGATCCGCCCGGCGCTGGTGTGGGGCTGGGCGATGAACCCCTCCTCCTCCAGGACGGCCATGTCGTTGCGGACCGTGGCCGGTGAGACGCCGAGGCTGTGCCGTTCGGTGAGCGCCTTGGAGCCGACCGGTTCCTCGGTGCCCACGTAGTCCTGGACGATGGCGCGCAGCACTTGGAGCCTACGTTCGCTCAGCACCGCACCACCTCCGGCTGTCCTCGTATCCCCCTGGCACTCATCATGACCGAGTGCCAGATGTTCCCGGCCAAGTGTACGGCTGAGAACCGTGTCATGGGAAAGGGTGGTCGGTCAGTGCCGCGCCGCCGACGCGGCCTGCGGTGACCGGCCGCCGGGATCTCGGACGACCCCGTGCCCCAACCGACCCCGGCGTCCTTCCTACTCCCGGCCGGATCACCTGGCCACCCCGGGACCGTCCCGCGACGCCGGCGGGACAGCCCCTAGTCTCGCCCCATGGACCTCCGTGCGGAAGAGAGCGGCTGGGAGCGGTTGGCTCCGGGAGTGGCACGTCGTCGGCTGCCGCGCTGGGACGCCACCGCGGGGCTGGTCCACGGCCCCTCGGCCGCCCTCCTGGTGGACGCCGGGGCCACCCTCGCCGAGGGCCGCTCGCTGCGCGCCGGGGCCCAGGAACTGCTCGACGGACTCCCCGCCCCGAGTTCGGTCACCCACCTCGCACTCACCCATCCGCACTTCGACCACGTGCTGGGTGCCGCCGCGTTCCCGGAGGCGGAGAGCTACGGCGCGGTCGGCTTCACCGTGGACGGCCGCCGGGAGCTGGTGGCCGACGCGGTGCGGCACGGCCTCGCCCCCGAGGCGGCCGAGGAGGCGGCGCGGCTGCTGCGCCCGCCACGGCACCCGGTCTCCGGCGCGGTCACCCTCGACCTGGGCGGCGGCCGGGAGGCCGTGCTCGCCAACATCGGCCCCGGTCACACCGCTCATGACCTGGTGGTATTGGTGCCCGGCACGCCCCCGGTCGTCTTCTGCGGCGACCTGGTCGAGGAGTCCGGCGAGCCGCAGGCCGGGCCGGACGCCGTGCCGAGCCGCTGGCCGGCCGCGCTCGACCGGCTGCTCGCCCTGGCGGGCGAGGAGGCGCTGTACGTGCCGGGGCACGGAGCGGTGGTCGACGCCGGTTTCGTCCGCTCCCAACGGGCCCGGCTCGCCCGCCGGTTCGGCGCGTCCTGACCACCGCCGGCGAACGGACGCCGGCTCGTTATCCTCTTCGGGATGCGCAGCAGAGAGTACGGACCCGACCTCACACCGCCGTGGAAGAAGCGCCGGCCCGTCCCCGAGGTGCCCGCCGACGCCGAGCTGGTCGTAGAGGAGGCCGGCACCGGTTTCTGCGGGGCGGTGGTCCGCTGTGAGAAGACCGCCCAGGGCCCGACGGTCACCCTGGAGGACCGCTTCGGACGGCACCGGGTCTTCCCGCTGGAGCCCGGCGGTTTCCTGCTGGAAGGCAGAGTGGTGACCCTGGTGCCGCCACGCCCGACCGCGCCCGGGGCGGCGCCCCCGGCGCGCACCGCCTCGGGGTCGATCGCGGTGCCCGGCACCCGGGCACGGGTGGCCCGGGCGGGCCGGATCTACGTCGAGGGCCGCCACGACGCGGAGCTGGTGGAGCGGGTGTGGGGTGACGACCTGCGCATCGAGGGCGTGGTGGTGGAGGCTCTGGACGGGGCGGACGAGCTCCCGCGGATCGTGGCGGAGTTCGGCCCGGACCGGGACGCCCCGCTGGGCATCCTGCTCGACCACCTGGTGCCCGGCTCCAAGGAGTCCAGGATCGCCGCCGCCGTCAGCGATGAGCACGTACTGGTCGTCGGCCACCCCTACGTGGACGTCTGGCAGGCGGTGAAACCCGCGTCGGTCGGCATCCCCGGCTGGCCGTCGGTGCCCCGCGGCCAGGACTGGAAGGCGGGGGTCTGCCGGGCGCTCGGCTGGCCGGAGAACACCGGGGCCGCCTGGCAGCGGATCCTCGCCTCCGTGCACTCCTACCGGGACCTCGAACCGGAGCTGCTGGGCCGGGTCGAGCAGCTCATCGACCATGTGACCGCCTGAGGGCGGGTCCCCGCTCCGGCCTGCCCGGCTCGCCCGGCTCAGTCCACGAGGTCGCGCACCACCGCGTCGGCCAGCAGTCGGCCTCGGAGGGTGAGCACCGCCCGGCCCGCCCGGTACGGCTCGGCCTGGAGGAGGCCGTCGGCCAACGCCCGGGCGGCGGCCCGCGCGCCCGCGGGCTCCAGCAAGCCGAGCGGGCAGCCCTCGGCCAGCCGCAGTTCGAGCAGGATCCGTTCCACCCGGCGGTCCTCCACGCCGAGCACCTCGCGTCCGGCCCCGGGTGAGCGCCCCTCGGCGAGCGCCTGCGCGTAGGCCGCCGGATGCTTCACGTTCCACCACCGCACCCCGCCGACGTGGCTGTGTGCGCCCGGCCCAGCGCCCCACCAGTCGGCGCCGCGCCAGTACAGCTCGTTGTGGCGGCAGCGGCCGGCCTCGCTGCTCGCCCAGTTGGACACCTCGTACCAGTGGAAACCGGCGGCCGTCAGCCGCTCCTCGGCGATCAGGTAGCGGTCGGCGTGCACATCGTCGTCGGTCATCGGTATCTCGCCGCGCCGGATGCGCCGCGCCAGGCCGGTGCCCTCCTCCACGATGAGCGCGTAGGCCGACACGTGGTCCGGGCCCGCGCCGATCGCCGCGTCCAGCGAGGCGTGCCAGTCCTCGTCGCTCTCCCCCGGCGTCCCGTAGATGAGATCGAGGTTGACCTGTTCGAAGCCGGCGGCGCGCGCCTCGCTCACACAGGCCTCCGGCCGCCCGGGGGTGTGGCTGCGCTCCAGCACCCGCAGCACGTGGCGGCGGGCGCTCTGCATGCCGAAGGAGATCCGGTTGATGCCGCCTTCCCGCAGCCGGGCCAGATACCCGGGGTCGACCGACTCCGGGTTCGCCTCGGTGGTGATCTCAGCGCCGTCGGCCAGGCCGAACTCCGCCCGAACGCCGTCGAGCACCCGCACCAGGTCGTCGGCGGGCAGCAGGGTGGGCGTCCCGCCGCCGAAGAAGACCGTCTCGACGGGGCGCGGGTCGTCCCCCAGCACCTTCCGCGCCAGCCGCACCTCCTCCAGCAGCGTCTCCGCGTAGTTCTCCCGGGAGGCGAGCACCCCACCGGAGCCGCGCAGCTCGCTCGCGGTGTAGGTGTTGAAGTCGCAGTAGCCGCACCGCGACGCGCAGTAGGGCACGTGCAGATAGAAGCCGAGCGGCCGGTCGCCGCCCAGCGCCTGGCCGGGCAGCGCTCCGTCCGCGGGCACGGGTTCCCCGTCGGGGAGGGCTGAGGGCATACCCCCATTGTCAGGCATCGGCCGAGCGCTCCGGACCGGCCGCCCTCCGTTTCGGTGCGGGGACGGCCGGCTGCGGCGGTCTCAGGCCTCCCGCGCCCCGCTGTACATCTCCTCGATGAGGTCGGCGTACTGGCGCTCGACGACCGGCCGCTTGAGCTTGAGGCTCGGGGTCAGCTCGCCGTGTTCGATGTCCAGGTCCCGGGGGAGGATGCGGAACTTCTTGATCGTCTGCCAGCGCTGCAGGCCCTCGTTCAACCGCTGTACGTAGCCGTCGACGAGCTGCTCGACCTCCTTGCTGGCAACGACCTCGGCGTAGCTGTCGCCGGGGACGCCCTTCTCCGCCGCCCAGCCCATGATGGTGGGCTCGTCGAGGGAGATCAGCGCGGTGCAGAAGTTGCGGTCGGCGCCGTGCACCAGGATGTTGGAGGCGAACGGGCAGATGGCCTTGAACTGGCTCTCGGCCTCGGCGGGCGCGATGTACTTGCCGCCCGAGGTCTTGATCAGGTCCTTCTTGCGGTCGGTGATCCGCAGGTAGCCGTCCGAGGACAGCTCGCCGATGTCGCCGGTGTGGAACCAGCCGTCGGCCTCGAGTACCTCGGCGGTCTTCTCCGGCAGGCCGTGGTAGCCCTCCATGATGCCGGGGCCGCGCAGCAGGATCTCGCCGTCGTCGGCGATCCGCACCTCGGTGCCGGGCAGCGGCTTGCCGACGGTGCCGGTGCGGTACGCCTCACCCGGGTTGACGAAGCTGGCCGCGCTGGACTCGGTGAGGCCGTAGCCCTCCAGGATGTGGATGCCGGCGCCGGAGAAGAAGAAGCCGATGTCCGGGGCGAGCGCCGCGGAGCCGGAGACGGCGGCCCGGAGCCGGCCGCCGAAGGCTTCCCGGAGCTTGGCGTAGACCAGCTTGTCGGCGACGGCGTGCTTCGCCGTGAGGCCGAAGGAGGCGCGCCACCGGCCGGTGCGGCGAAAGTTCTCCTGCGCCTGCCTGGCGTACTCGCGAGCCACGCCGGCGGCCCACTGGAAGATCCGGTACTTCGCCGCGCCGCCCTCCCGGGCCTTGCCGGCGACGCCGTTGTAGACCTTCTCGAAGATCCGGGGCACCGCGGCCATGTAGGTCGGCCGGACCACCGGCAGGTTCTGGATGATCCGGTCGATCCGGCCGTCGACGGCGGTGATGTGCCCGGCCCCGACCTGTCCGGCGGTGAGCACCTTCCCGAAGACGTGCGCCAGTGGGAGCCAGAGGTACTGCACGTCCTCGGCGGTGACCAGACCGGTGGCCGGGATGGCGCGGGCCATGTAGGACCAGCAGTCGTGGGGGAGCCGCACCCCCTTGGGCCTGCCCGTGGTGCCCGAGGTGTAGATCAGCGTGGCCAGCTGGTCCGCGGTGATCGCGGCGACCCGCTCGCGGACCAGCTCCGGCTCCTCCGCCAGCCGGGCCCGGCCCCGCCGCTCCAGCTCCGCCAGGGAGAGCACCCAGCCCTCGGGGTCGCCCTCGGCCGGCACCGCGTCGCCCTCCTCGACCAGCACCACGTGGGCCAGGTCCGGGAGTTCGGACCGGCGCTCGCGCACCTTGGCCAACTGCTCCGCGTCCTCCGCGAAGAGCACCCGGCTCTGCGAGTCGGCGAGGATGTAGGCGGTCTCCTCGGTGTTGGTGCTGGGGTAGACGGTGGTGGTCGCGGCACCGGCACAGAGGATGCCGAAGTCGGCGAGGATCCACTCCAGCCGGGTGCTGGAGGCGATGGCCACCCGCTGCTCCGGCTCGACCCCGAGCCGGATGAGGCCCGCGGCGAGCGCGTAGACGCGCTCCGCGGCCTGGGACCAGGTCAGCGAGCGCCAGTCGTCGGGCCCCTCACCGGAGGCCGGAGGCACCGGGTAGCGGTACGCCTCCCGGTCGGGGGTGGCGTCCACCCGCTCCACGAAGAGCGTCGCCACGGAGGGCGGCCTGTTCTCGATCAACGTCTGCGTGTCGCTCACGTCATCCTCCGTGGCCCGCGACAGTGCTGTGACGGGACAGTGCTGTGACGGGAACTTTCTAAACTAGCGAGTAACCTTCGAGCACGCACAGGGTAGATGGCGTTCGGCCGGTTTGTAAGGGGTTCAGGTCATCTGATCGACTGCCGAAGAGACCGCGCCCCGTCCCCGACGTGCTCACCGCCGTCCGGCGGCCGGGGCGGCCGGTGAAGCCGGCCGCCGCCCCGGCCCCGAGGGCTACTTCTTTCCCTTGGCCTCCGCGGAGTCGGTGGAGAGCACGGCGATGAAGGCCTCCTGCGGTACCTCCACGTTGCCCACCATCTTCATCCGCTTCTTGCCTTCCTTCTGCCGCTCCAGCAGCTTCCGCTTCCGGGAGATGTCGCCGCCGTAGCACTTCGCCAGGACGTCCTTGCGGATCGCCCGCACCGTCTCCCGGGCGATGACCCGGGAACCGATGGCCGCCTGGATCGGCACCTCGAAGTTCTGCCGCGGAATGAGCTCCCGCAGCTTCGAGACCAGCCGCACCCCGTAGGCGTACGCCTTCTCCTTGTGCGTGATGGCGGAGAAGGCGTCCACCTTGTCTCCGTGCAGCAGGATGTCGACCTTGACCAGATCGGCCTCCTGCTCACCGGTGGGCTCGTAGTCGAGCGAGGCGTAGCCGCGGGTCTTGGACTTCAGCTGGTCGAAGAAGTCGAAGACGATCTCGGCGAGCGGCAGCGTGTAGCGCAGTTCCACCCGGTCCTCGGAGAGGTAGTCCATCCCGAGCAGGCTGCCGCGGCGGTTCTGGCAGAGTTCCATGATCGCGCCGATGAACTCGCTGGGCGCCAGCACCGTCGCCCGGACCACCGGTTCGTGGACGGTCGCGATCTTGCCGGTGGGGAACTCGCTGGGGTTGGTGACGATGTGCTCGGTGCCGTCCTCCATGTCCACCCGGTAGACGACGTTGGGCGCGGTGGCGATCAGGTCGAGGCCGGACTCCCGTTCCAGACGCTCCCGGATCACCTCCAGGTGCAGCAGACCGAGGAAGCCGACCCGGAAGCCGAAGCCGAGGGCCGCGGAGGTCTCCGGCTCGTAGACCAGGGCGGCGTCGTTCAACTGCAGCTTGTCGAGGGCCTCCCGCAGCTCGGAGTAGTCCGAGCCGTCCATCGGGTAGAGGCCGGAGAACACCATCGGCTTGGGGTCCTTGTAGCCACCCAGCGGCTCCTCGGCGCCCTTGTTGAGGAGGGTCACCGTGTCGCCGACCTTGGACTGGCGGACGTCCTTCACACCGGTGATCAGATATCCCACCTCCCCGGCGGCCAGCCCGTCGGAGGGGGTCATCTCGGGTGAGGAGACACCGATCTCCAGGAGTTCGTGGGTGGCCCCGGTGGACATCATCCGGATGCGTTCGCGCTTGCCGAGCGCACCGTCGACGACCTTCACGTACGTCACCACACCGCGGTAGGCGTCGTAGACCGAGTCGAAGATCATCGCTCGGGCGGGGCCGTTCGCCTCCCCGACCGGCGCGGGCACCTCCGCGACGACCTTGTTCAGCAGTTCCTCGACGCCCTCCCCGGTCTTCGCCGAGACCTTGAGCACGTCTCCGGGGTCGCACCCGATGAGGTGCGCCAGCTCGGCGGCGAACTTCTCCGGCTGGGCGGCCGGCAGGTCGATCTTGTTGAGCACCGGGATGATCGTGAGGTCGTGCTCCATCGCCAGGTAGAGGTTGGCGAGGGTCTGCGCCTCGATCCCCTGGGCGGCGTCCACCAGCAGGATGCAGCCCTCGCAGGCGGCCAGGGAGCGGGAGACCTCGTAGGTGAAGTCCACGTGCCCCGGGGTGTCGATCATGTTGAGGACATGGGTCTTCCCCTCGCCCTCGCCCACCGTGGGTGCCCAGGGCAGCCGGACGGCCTGGGACTTGATGGTGATGCCGCGCTCGCGCTCGATGTCCATCCGGTCGAGGTACTGAGCGCGCATCTGTCGCTGCTCGACCACGCCGGTGATCTGGAGCATCCGGTCAGCGAGCGTCGACTTGCCGTGGTCGATGTGCGCGATGATGCAGAAGTTACGGAGCAGCGCCGGATCGGTACGGCTCGGTTCCGGCACATTGGTAGGGGTCGCGGGCACGCAGGGTCCATTCGGTGATGACGCGGCTCGGTCGGGGCGGGTCTTGGGCGGGAACCGTTGGCAGTCCCCACCCCATATCGTCCCATGACCGGGGCCTCGGGTCTGGTTTGGGAGGCCGTCGAGCCTGCTGATAGCGTGGAGCACTGTGCCTCGTGCGCTTTTCGCCACGCGGGCACAGCCAGGGTCCCGACCGATCCAACACGGATCCGACCGAGGATCCAAACCAGGGCCCGAGCGGGCCCCGACCGGGGTCTCACCACAGATCCGACGAAGATCCGACGAACTCGCAAAGGCTTTTTCGTGGCGAACATCAAGTCCCAGATCAAGCGGAACAAGACGAACGAGAAGGCGCGCCAGCGCAACAAGGCCGTCAAGTCCTCGATCCGCACCTCGATCCGCAAGACCCGTGAGGCCGTGGCCAGCGGTGACCTCGACAAGGCCACCGAAGCCGCCCGCGAGGCGACCAAGAAGCTCGACAAGGCCGCCAGCAAGGGCGTGATCCACAAGAACTCCGCCGCCAACAAGAAGGCGGCGCTGGCCAAGCGGGTCTCCACCCTCCAGGGCTGATCCAGCTCTCGGAGGCGGGCTGACGCAGCCCGTGGGGCTCCGGCCCCGATCCCGCCGGTCCGGACCCAGCGGCCCCCTCTCAGCCGCCCCGACCGGCACCGGTAGCACTCGCTACCCTCAGCGCCGCACGCGGCCTGCGTTCGCCACGCGGGTGCGGCGCACCCCACTCGTACGGCCCACGGGCCCGGTGGCGGTCTTTGCCGAGACCGCCACCGGGCCCTTGGCGTTTTCCCCGGCTTTGGACTCCTGACGGAGACCGCGGCTCCGTGGGCCCCGCGACTTCTGGGGACGGCCGTGGGCCATCGCCCCGGCTCCCCGCGGCTGGCGGGGAGTCCCGGCCTGCCCGAGGAACTGGCGGGGAGTCCCGGCCTGCCCGAGGAAGGAGGCGGGCTACCGGCGCTGGCTGGGCCGGGCCGCGCGGGCCACCGCGACGACCGCCTTCTCCAGGGCATAGCCCGGGTCGTCGCCGCCGCCCTTGACCGCGCCGTCCGCCTCCGCGACGGCACGCAGCGCGACCGCCACACCGTCCGCCGACCAGCCGCGCATCTGCTGGCGGACCCGGTCGACCTTCCAGGGCGGCATCCCCAGCTCGCGGGCGAGATCCCCGGCGCGCAGGCCCGGCGGGGCGGAGGCCAGCTTGCCGATGGCCCGCACCCCCTGGGCGAGAGCGCTGGTGACCAGAACCGGCGGCACCCCGGTGGACAGCGCCCAGCGCAGCGCCTCCAACGCGTCGGCCGCCCTGCCCTCCACCGCCCGGTCGGCCACGGTGAAGCTGGAGGCCTCGGCCCGGCCCGTGTAGTAACGGGCCACCACCACCTCGTCGATGGTGCCGTCGACATCGGCGGTGAGTTGGGAACAGGCGCCGGCCAGCTCCCGCAGGTCGCTTCCGACGGCGTCGACCAGCGCCTGGCAGGCCTCCGGGGTCGCGGAGCGGCCGGCCGCGCGGAACTCGGACCGCACGAAGGAGAGCCGGTCCGCGGGTTTGGTCATCTTGGGGCAGGCGACCTCCCGGGCCCCGGCCTTGCGCGCGGCGTCGAGCAGGCCTTTCCCCCTGGCCTGCCCGGCGTGCAGCAGCACGAGGGTGATCTCTTCAGCAGGCTCGGCGAGGTAGGCCTTGACGTCCTTGACGGTCTCCGCGGCAAGGTCCTGGGAGTTCCGGACGACGACGACCTTGCGCTCGGCGAAGAGCGAGGGGCTGGTCAGCTCCGCGAGGGTGCCGGGGTGCAGCGCGTCGGGGGTGAGGTCCCGTACGTCCGTGTCGGGGTCGGCGGCCCGGGCCGCCTCGATCACCTGCCGGACCGCGCGGTCGAGCAGCAACTCCTCCTGGCCCACGGCGAGCGTCACCGGGGCGAGAGGGTCATCGGTCGTCGTCTTCCTGGCCATCGCGGTCAAGCATCCCACGCTGCTCCGACAGCCGGCCCGCGGAGCCGCTCCGCGACCCGACCACCGGCCGCCGCACAATGGGCACATGAGCGCGACGCATCCCCGGCCGCCCCGGACCGCCGACCCGACCACCGACGCCTCCGTCCCCCTCTCTGAGGCCCGGCCCCGCCCCGGCAGAGCCGACCGGGGCGTCGACGCGGCACCGGCGCGGCACCTGCTGGTCTTCCCCGACCGCGAGGCGGCCGAGGCCGCGGCCGAAGAGGCCGTGCAGCGCTTCGCCCTCCCGGAGGAACCCGAGCTCGTCCGGGAGACGCTGGCCGGTGAGGACGACGCCGAGGACGCACAGTGGCTCCTGGTCCTCGACGACCCTGCCGGGCAGTGGACCCCGGAGCGGCTGGACGGTTTCGCCGCCGAGTACGAGGGCTGGTGGGAGGCCGGCTGATCGGGTGGGAGGCCAGCGCCGGGCGTCCGGCCTTCGCGTCCGGGGTCGTGACGGCCCGACTGGCGTCCGCTCCGACACCGTGCCCTCCGCCGTCCTCCACCACGGCCGCGAGTTCACCGTCCCGGGCGGTCACCGCGATGCCCCCGTCGGTGTCCGTCCGCAGCACCACGGCGCCGGCGGCCCGCAGCGCGCCGAGCGTCCGGGGTGCCGGGTGGCCGTATGGGTTCTCCCCGCAGGAGATCAGGGCCAGCCGCGGCCGGGTGCGGCGTAGCAGCGCCGGGTCCTGGAACCGAGAACCGTGGTGGGCGACCTTGAGCACGTCCACCTCGGGCAACTCCGGATGGGCCGTCAAGAGCGCACGCTGGGAGGGCGGTTCGAGGTCACCGAGGAGCAACAGGGTGATTCCGGCGGTGCGGACCAGCAGGGTGACGCTGGCGTTGTTGGCACCGTCGCCGGCGGGTCCCCGGTCGGACCCGGCCGGTGGCCACAGCACCTGCCAGCGGAGCGGGCCGAGGCTCCGTTCACCGGGTGCGGTGCGCAGGACGGGGACCCGCGCCCGGTTCGCGATCCGCCGGACGTAAGCGGCCTGCGCCGGTGGATCGTCGAGGGTCGTCGTCTCGATCGCGCCGACGGCCCTTCCCCGAAGGACCCCGGACAGCCCGCCCACGTGGTCCGCGTGGAAGTGGGTCAGCACGACCAGCGGGATCCGGGCCACGCCCAACCTCCGGAGGCAGCGGTCGACCAGTCTGCCGGACGGGCCGGCGTCCACGACCACGGCCTGGCCGTTACCGGCGGAGAGCACCAGGGCGTCACCCTGCCCCACCTGGCACACGGCCATCCGCCATCCGGGCGGCGGCCATCCGGTGACGAACCCGGGAAGCGGGGTGGGGCGTAGGACCACCGACACCAGCAGCAGCGCGGTCGCCGCACAGAGCCAGGGACGGCGGGCGATCCCGGCTCCTAGGAGCACGAGGGCGACTGTCACCGCGGCCAGTAGCAGCCCGCCGGCCAACCCACCGGGCCAGTCCACCACCGCACCGGGCAGCCCTGCTCCGGTACGGGCGATGGCCGCGATCCACTCGGTCGGCCAGCCGGCCAACCACGCCAGTCCCCGGGCCGGGGAGGCTGCGAGCGGGGCCACCGCCAGGGTGGCGAAGCCCAGCACCGTGGCCGGCGCCACGGCTAGCTCCGCGAGCAGGTTGCAGGGCACCGCGACCAGGCTGACCTGCCCCGCCAGCACCGCGATCACCGGGCCGCAGACGGCTTGGGCCGCGGCGGCGGCCGCCAGGACCTCGGCCATCCGCTCCGGTACGCCCCGGCGGGCGAGTGCTCGGCTCCATCCCGGAGCGATCGTCAGCAACGCCCCGGTGGCCAGCACCGAGAGCAGGAAGCCGTAGGAGCGGGCCAGCCCGGGGTCGTAGAGCACCAGCAGCAGCACCGCGGCGGCGAGCGCCGGGAGCAGCGATCTACGCCGGCCGGTGGCGATGGCGAGCAGGGCCAGCGCCCCGCAGGCCGCGGCGCGCAGCACGCTCGGTTCCGGACGGCAGACCACGACGAAGGCGAGGGTGAGGGCGCCGGCGAGCACCGCGGTGGAGCGCAGCGGGATGCCGAGACGGGGGGCGATGCCGCGCCGCTCGGCCCGGCCGGCGAGATGGGGCGGACCGACCAGCAGCACGATCACGATGGTGAGGTTGGCTCCGGAGACCGAGAGCAGATGGGTGAGGTCGGTGGCCCGGAACACTTCCTCGAGTTCGGCGGAGACCTGCGAGGTGTCTCCGACCACCAGACCGGGCAGCAGCGCCCGGGCGTCCGGAGAGAGCCCGGTGGAGGCCTCCCGGAGGCCGGCCCGGAGCCTCCCTGCGGCGCGCTGCACGGCACTCGGCCCGCGGACCACCTCCGGTGGTGCTGCCCCGGACACCCGGAGCACCGCCGCGATCTCCGCGCCGCGGTGCTCCGGCGGCGCCAGCCGTCCGGTCAGCCGTAGCCGGGTGGAGGGCAGGAGCCCCAGCCAGGGATCGCGTGGTGCGCCCGCACGGGCGGGCTCCCCGGCCCGGCCGGGAGAGGCCGGAGAGGTCCTGGCGCTGTCCTCGACGATGACCAGCAGTGGTGTGCGGAGTTCGCTGGCCGGCCCGTCGGTGGGTGCGATCCGTACCGCCTCGGCCTCGATGAGGACCGCCGGCGGCCGCTCGTGGGCTCCGCTCACCCGTGGGCGGCTGAGCCGGGGATCACCGGTCACGGCCGCCTCCACCGTGGTCCGCGCGTACCGCTCGGCAAGCTCCGGCAACGGGCCCCGGCGCAGTTCGGCGGTGTGCAGGGCCGCCACCCCGCCGGCCATGGCGGCGCAGAGCGCGCTCGCCGCGATCGTCACCGGAAGGCCGAACCGTGCGGCGGACCGGCCCGGACGCTGCGCTGGAGCACTCTCGACACTCGGGGCGGCGGACCTCCGGAGCAGTGCCGGGCGCAGGGCGAACAGAAGGAGCGTCGAGGCGGCCAGGCCGCAGAGGCCCACCCCGAGCAGCGCCCAACGCGCCGGCGCGCCCAGCGCGAGGGCCGCGGCGGCCCAGGCGGCGAGGGCCGGGGCGACCAACCGCAGGTCCGTCCGCCCCGACTCCTCACGGTCGACCGGCGGCTCCGCCGTCCGGACCGGTCCCGTCCGCGCGACCGGTCCGGTGCGGACACCCTCAGGGCTGGACAAGGGGCCGGAGGTCGGCGAAGCGCTTGTCACCGATGCCGTTCACCTCGCGCAGTTCCTCGACGGAGCTGAAACCGCCGTGCTGCTCGCGGTGGTCGATGATGTGCTGCCCGAGTACCGGGCCGACCCCGGGAAGGGTGACGAGCTGTTCCAGCGTGGCGCTGTTGAGGCTGATGGGACCGGCGGGTGCCGCCGCACCCGGCCCGCTCCCGGCCCCCGCCTCCGTACCGGGAGCGGGGGCCGCCGTCGAGTCGCCGACCAGGAGCTGCTCTCCGTCCGCCAGCAGACGTGCCCGGTTCAACGCGTCGGTCTCCGTGCCGGGCCGGACGCCGCCGGCTGCCTTGAGGGCGTCCGCCACCCGGGCGCCGGCCGGCAGCCGGTGGATTCCTGGGTGCCGGACCTCGCCCGCCACGTCCACCACGATGGTGGCTCCGCTCCCGCCGGACGGTTCCGCTCCTGCTGGGAGACCGCCGGCCGCCGAGGCGTGCGGGGTGGGCTGCCCCGCCCGGGCGAGCGCGGCAGCGGCGGGCTCGGCGGCCGGTGCGCGGACGGTCTCGGGTCTGCCGGACCAGAAGTGGTAGGCGGCGAAGCCTCCGGCAGCGAACAACACGATCGTCAGCGCGGCGAGTTTCCTGAGTTCCAGTCCGCAACGCGACTGCACCCAGAGCGGCATCCGCTCGCCGACCGCCAGCCGGACGCGAGTGCGCCAGGGCAGCCCGGTGGCCTGGCCGTCCGCCACGCCGGCGTCCGGGTCGCCGCCGCCCTCCTCGTCGATCCGGGGTTGACCGGTGTCCTCGTCCCGGCCGCGGCCCTCACCGTCGGCTCTGTCCTCGCTGTGCCGCACACGGCCGCTGTCCGCAGCACCCAGGGCCGCCACCGGCTCGACGACCACCGGGCCGCCCGGGCCGGGTCGTGCCGCGCGCCTCCCCCTTCGGTCGCCGACCGGTGCGGCGGCTGCGGCCGAGCCGGGCGGGTTCGGCGCCCATACCGGGTCCCCCGCTCCCCCGGAGTGGAAGACGGGGGCCGAAGCGGTCACGAAGAGCGCCTCCAGGCGTGGGCGCAGTGGGTCGGTCGGAGCCGCTGACAACGCCCCGGCCCCTGCGGCTCGTTCGGGCATCGCCAGCCGAACCCTGCCGACGCCCGGCCCCGGCCTCCGGCTCCACCGGCCGCGCCGGTGCCGGGAACGCCCATCGGTCCCGGGCGCTCGCCCCGGACCACTGGCCGCCACAACTACAGTGCGTGATCTCCTGCCCATGGAGAGCGACCGTAGCTCTCTCCTGGCTTGGCCGTCGGGGAGCCGTGATTCCGGTGGAATACCCCGGAGTTGTGGATAACTCGCTCACTCGAAGGGAAGCCTCCGGCACCGCCGGGGAACGGAACGGCTGCCCCGAGGGGAGCGTCGGCGGCCATGACAGGCCCGCCGCGGCCCCCACCCCGCAGTGACACCCTCCCCGCTACGGAACGCACCCGACCGCGGCGCTCACTCCCGCGGAGACAGCGCCACCCCGAGGAGCCCCGGCCCGGTGTGCGCGCCGATCACCGCGCCCACCTCGCTGACATGGAGGTCCACCAGCCCCGGCAACCGCTCCCGCAACCGTTCGGCGAGTCGCTCCGCACGCTCCTCCGCGGCCAGATGGTGTACCGCGACATCCACCGGCCGGGTGCCCGCCCGGGCCACCGCCAGGTCCTCCAGCCGCGCGATGGCCTTCGAAGCGGTTCGGACCTTCTCCAGCAACTCGATCCGGCCGTCGGCCAGGTGGAGCAGGGGCTTCACCGCCAGCGCCGAGCCGAGCAGGGCCTGGGTGGTCCCGATGCGGCCGCCGCGCCGCAGGTAGTCGAGGGTGTCGACGTAGAAGTACGCCGCGGCCGAGGCCGCTCGCCGCTCCGCCACGGCCACCGTCTCATCCAGGCCGGCTCCCGCCTCCGCCGTCTCCGCCGCGGCCAGCGCGCTGAAGCCCAGCGCCATCGCGATCATGCCGGTATCCACCACCCGCACCGGAACCGGGGCCTCCCGGGCCGCGAGGACCGCCGCGTCACAGGTGCCGGACATCTCGGCGGACAGGTGCAGCGACACGACCCCGGCCGCGCCGGCGTCCGCCGCCGCCCGGTAGGCCGCCGCGAACGTCTCCGGGCTCGGCCGGGAGGTCGTCACCGGGCTACGGCTCCGCAGCGCTTCGGCGACCGAACGCGCCGACACCTCGGTGCCCTCCTCCAGCGCCCGGCCGCCCAGCACCACGGTCAACGGCACCACGGTGATGCGGTGTCGCTCCACCTCCCGCCGGGGCAGGTGGGCGGTGGAATCCGTGATGATCGCGACATTGCGGGCCATGGCAGGGAGATTATCCGGAAGGGGTTGAGTTCGAACAGTTCAGGCCAAGGAGCAGCCCCGCGCCCGGGGCTGCGGTTCAGGAGGTGTTCTCCGGCCGATGGTCTGGGCGTCGGGACTTGCTGGGACGGTTCCAGGGCGGGCGGAAGGGGATCTCGGAGCGCGGCGGATCGGTCTTCTTCCGCTTCTCCGACTCGGCCCGCCGGGCCTCGGACTCCGAACGCCCCTCCGGCCCAGGGGAAGCACTCTCCGGTTTCGGGCCGTCCGTCGGTGTCCAGTGCCGCAACGCGTCGACCTCCAGGTCGATCTGGCTGCCCAGGGTCGACAGGTCGTCCTCGGCGAACCGGCGGGCCCGGTCCTGGATGGCCCAGCGAAGTGAGTCCGCGGAGTGGGTCACCCGCTGGGTGCGCTTTCTGAGGCCGGGCAGTCGTTCGCCGAGACCACTCCGGTCCGGCTCGTTCTCCAGCCGCTTCAGCTCCTCGTCGAGCTCATGGCCGTGGTGGCTCAACCGCCGGTAGAGGTCGAGCGCCTCGCTGAGCGACGGATCCGTCGGGGCCGCCGCGTCCAGCGCCTCCCGGGTGGCCCGCATGGAGGTGCGCAGTTCGACGCGGAGCTGGGCGACCTCCCCGGCGGGTCCGGGCCGGGAGTACTGGCGGGCCTTGAGGGTGGCATCCTCGACGGCGCGCCTGGTCTGGGAGACCGTCCGGTCGATCTGCCGACCGGCGGCCCGGGCCAGTCTGGCCGCCAGGTAGCCCCCGATCCCGAGGAACAGCACGAAGACCAACACTATGGTCAAGATCACACCGGCCATCGGACGCTCCCTCGCGCTAGTCCAGCCGTCCCTCCACGGTAACGGCGGGGGCCTCTCCGCCGTTCCTCCCGCAGCCCCCAATATCCCGTAGGGGAAGCCCCTTAGCCGTCCTCCGAGTCAGTCGCCGAGGGACACCGTGTGTCCCAGCCGCGTGCCGGCCGTGGCCCCGGGACCCACGGCTCGGGCCCCGAGGTCACGGCCTCCCGCCTCAGGCTGGAACGATGTTCACCAGTTTCGGCTCCCGCACGATCACCTTGCGGATCTCCGCGCCGTTCAGCGCCTCCCGCACCGCGGGCTCCGAGAGCGCCAGCTCCTCCAGTTCCGCGGCCGGGATGGAGGGCGCCACCTCCAACCGCGCCTTGATCTTGCCCTTGATCTGCACCACGCAGGTCACGGCCTCCTCCCGCGCGTACTCCGGGTCGGCCACCGGGAACGGTGCGTGTACCACGGTCGAATCATGGCCCAGCCTGCGCCACAGCTCCTCGGCGATGTGCGGGGCCAGCGGGGCGACCATCAGCACCAGCGGCTCGGCGACCGAGCGCGGTACCGGCCTCCCGGCCTTCGTCAGGTGGTTGTTGAACTCGGTCACCTTGGCGATGGCGGTGTTGAAGCGGAGTTCGGCCATGTCCTGCCGGACGCCGTCGATGGCGCGGTGCAGGGCGCGGAGCGTCGGCTCGTCCGGCTCGGTGTCGACCACCGTGACCTCGCCGGTCCGCTCGTCGACGACGTTGCGCCACAGGCGCTGCAGCAGTCGGTGCTGACCGACGACCGCCCGGGTGTCCCAGGGCCGGGAGACGTCCAGCGGGCCCATCGCCATCTCGTACAGCCGGAGCGTGTCCGCGCCGTACTCGGCACAGATCTCGTCCGGGGTGACGGTGTTCTTCAACGACTTACCCATCTTGCCGAGCACTCGGCTGACGGGTTCGCCGTCGTGGAGGTACTTGCCGTCCCGCTCCTCCACCTCGGCCGCCGGGACGGCCATACCGCGCTCGTCCCGGTAGACGTAGGCCTGGATCATGCCCTGGTTGTACAGCTTGTGGAAGGGCTCGTAGGACGAGATGTGGCCCAGGTCGTGGAGGACCTTGTGCCAGAAGCGGGCGTACAGCAGGTGCAGTACGGCGTGTTCCGCACCGCCCACGTACAGGTCGACCCCGCCGGCCGGCTGTCCCTCGCGCGGCCCCATCCAGTAGCGCTCGACCTCCGGGTCGACCAGCCGCTCGGAGTTCTCCGGGTCCAGGTAGCGCAGTTCGTACCAGCAGGAGCCGGCCCAGTTCGGCATGGTGTTGGTCTCGCGGCGGAAGCTGCGGCGGCCACGGCCGTCCCCGAGGTCCAGCTCGACCCGGACCCACTCCTCGTTGCGGGCCAGCGGAGGCTCCGGCGAGGTGTCCGCGTCGTCCGGCGGGAAGGTGCGCGGCGAGTAGTCGTCCACCTCGGGCAGCTCCACCGGCAGCATCGACTCGGGGAGCGCGTGGGCGATGCCGTCCTCGTCGTAGACGATCGGGAAGGGCTCGCCCCAGTAGCGCTGCCGGCTGAACAGCCAGTCCCGCAGCCGGTAGTTGACGGTGCCCGCGCCGATTCCCCGCTCGGTCAGCCAGCCGGTGATCCGCTCCTTGGCCCCGGCCACGTCCAGGCCGTCGAGGGACACCTCGTCCGCCGCGGAGTTCACCAGCCGCCCGTCCTGCGCCGCGAAGGCGTCATCCCAGGTGCCGGGGTCCGTGCCGCGCCCGTCGGTGGGCTCCACCACACAGCGCATCGGCAGCTCGAAGGCGCGGGCGAAGGCGAAGTCCCGGCTGTCGTGCGCCGGTACCGCCATGATCGCCCCGGTGCCGTAACCCATCAGCACGTAGTCGGCGATGAAGACCGGGACCCGGGCGCCGCTGACCGGGTTCGTGGCGTAGGCGCCGGTGAAGACGCCGGTCTTCTCCTTGGCCTCGGCCTGCCGCTCGACGTCGGACTTGGCCGCCGCCTGCTTGCGGTACGCGTCCACGGCCTCGGACGGGGTGGCGTGGCCCCCGGTCCACACCTCGTGCGTCCCCGCGGGCCAGGCGGCCGGGACGATCGACTCGATCAGCTCGTGCTCGGGGGCGAGCACCATGTACGTCGCGCCGAACAGGGTGTCCTGGCGGGTGGTGAACACCGTGACGGAGCGTTCGGCGCCGTCGGCGGTGCGCACCGGGAACTCCACCCGTGCGCCCTCGCTACGGCCGATCCAGTTGCGCTGCTGGAGCTTGATGGCCTCCGGCCAGTCCAGCTCGTCCAGATCCCGGAGCAGCCGTTCCGCGTAGGCGGTGATCCGCATGTTCCACTGGCGCAGCTTGGCCTTGAATACCGGGAAGTTGCCTCGCTCGGAGCGGCCGTCCGCGGTGACCTCCTCGTTGGCCAGCACCGTACCCAGACCCGGGCACCAGTTGACCGGCGCGTCGGAGGCGTACGCCAGCCGGTACTCCCCCAGCAGGTCGGCCCGCTCGACGGCGGTCAGCTCCGCCCAGGCGCGCCCGTCGGGCAGCGGGCGGACGCCGGAGGCGAACTGCTCGGCCAACTCGGCGATGGGCCTGGCCCGGCCGGCCTCCTCGTCGTACCAGGAGTTGAAGATCTGCAGGAAGATCCACTGGGTCCAGTGGTAGTAGTCAGGGTCGATGGTGGCGAAGGAGCGGCTGGTGTCGTGGCCCAGGCCCAACCGGCGCAGTTGCGCCCGCATGTTGGCGATGTTGGCCTCGGTACTCACCCTGGGGTGGGTGCCGGTCTGCACCGCGTACTGCTCGGCGGGCAGGCCGAAGGCGTCGAAGCCGAGGGTGTGCAGGACGTTGTGGCCGGTCATCCGGTTGAACCGGGCGTAGACGTCGGTGGCGATGTACCCCAGGGGGTGGCCGACGTGCAGGCCCGCCCCGGACGGATAGGGGAACATGTCCATGACGTACTTCTTCGGGCGGTCCGCGCCCTTCGCCCGGACGGCCGGGTCTCGCACCGGGTCCGGCACCCGGTAGGTGCCCTCCACGTCCCAGAAGTCCTGCCAGCGTGCCTCGATGTCAGCGGCCAGTGCGGCGGTGTACTTGAACGGCGCGGTGCGCTGTCCTTCGGCCGCCTCCGCGGCGGAATTGCTCTCGCTCATCGTCTCAAAGCTCCATCGATCGTCTCTGCCGTCACGCCAGCAGGCCCCTGGTGTCGCGATTCTCGCCCCGGAAAAAGAAAGGTCCCCTCGGACAGGAGGGGACGCCGCGCTGAATCCGACCTGGAGTCGTCTCCGTCGGGACTGGTCAGCGCGGCCTGCTAAGCAGAAGGCGTACGGCACGCATACGGTCAGAGTACCGCAGCGCCGCGGAGCGTCGCATCGAGCTTCCCTCGGTGGGACGGTCCCGTGGCGGGGTACGGACGCCGACCCCCGCTGCGGCGCCGGACACACGAAAGGGGCAGGCCGGGAACGCCTGAGCGGACCGCCCGCCAGGACGGCCCGCTCATGTGGATCGACTGATCTGTGGAGCTAAGGAGAATTGAACTCCTGACCTCCTGCATGCCATGCAGGCGCTCTACCAACTGAGCTATAGCCCCGGATCCCGCCCCGGTCTCCCGCGGCGACTGCGCCAACCTTACACGCCCTTCCCCTGGTTGCGCCAAATCGCGGAACGGCTTCCCCGACTCCCCCTTCCTGGGTCGGGGGCGACCGACGACCAGGAGTCGCCGGGCCGCCGAAACCGGCCTCACGTGAGGGGAAAGCAGCATGGCGGTCAGATCGTCACGAAGGAGTAGAAGCGTTTGAGCGTGCAGTGCTCGTCGAGCAGCCGTCCGTAGATCGGCTCGCCGTCGAGCTCCCGGTACGTCTCGATCGGGTCACCCTTGATGACCAGAGCCCGGGCGCACTCCTCGCACCAGTACTGGTAGTCGCTGTTGAGCGGCTCCATGTCGCGGACTACCGGTGTGCCGCTACCGCACCAGTCGCACTTCCGGCTGTGGGCACCCATCGTTCAGCTCCAACTGTGGCCGCAGGCCGTGCACACGTAAGAGATCCCGCCGTTGTCACCGAGCACCAGGGCGACGTGCGCCGAGCCGCAGGACGGACACTGCAGAAGGCACCTCCGCCCTCGCACGACCTCCACGGACGCAGGACGGGCGAAGCGGAGAGCACCTCCGGAGGGCCGGCCAACCTCGCTGACCCCGCCGACGCCGAGCAGTTCCTCGGCCTCCTCGAGAACGCTCGGCGGCATCGCGCTCCCCTTCTCTTCCGGCAAGGGATTCTGCCACGAGATCGACGGGGAAACACCTGGGCAGGGCCGCCTTCCGGACAAGGCGGCGGCCGGACCACCGGACGCGCCGGGCTGCCGAAGCCTCCGGGCCCGGGACTTCCGCCCCGTCGGCGCCCGGAGCCGCCGGGCTCCGGCCCACTGCCCGCAAGGGATCCGGCCGCACTCGAGGGGCTGCCGGACCGGGGTCCGGCGGGTAGATCGTTCCGACGGTCTCGGCTTCCGGGGACTGCACGGCTCCCCCGCCACGTGGAGCGTCATGGCCGGATGACGCCCCGGCGTCGAGCACCGCCCCCACCCGCGGCCGCACCAGTCACGGGCCGCACAACGCGAAATCCCGCCCTCCGTACCGAGGGCGGGATTTTCCCAGATCACGTGTGGAGCTAAGGAGAATTGAACTCCTGACCTCCTGCATGCCATGCAGGCGCTCTACCAACTGAGCTATAGCCCCATCGTTCACACCTGACCGGATTATCGAAATCCGACCTTCTAGACCGGACCCGATCCCGATCCATCAGGGACCGGAGATCACCCGCTGTGCTGTGAACGATCAGAAGTCTAGCCTGTGACGTGGCCGGACGCGAAATCGGTTCAGTCGTCGTCGCCGAGCACCGGTTCCGGGAGCGTGCCGGCGTTGTGCTCCATCAGGCGCCAGCCCCGCGCTCCCTCCCCGAGCACCGACCAGCAGCAGTTGGAGAGGCCGCCGAGCGACTCCCAGCTCCGCGGCTCCAGCCCGAGCAGCCGGCCGATAGTGGTGCGGATGGTGCCGCCGTGGCTCACCACCACCAGGATTCCGCCCTCCGGCAGCTTGTCGGCGTGGGCCGCGACCACCGGAGCCGCCCGGTCGGCGACCTCGGTCTCGAGTTCTCCACCACCCCGCCGCACCGGCTCACCGCGTTTCCAGGCCGCGTACTGCTCGCCGTGGGCGGCGACGATCTCCTCGTGCGTCAGGCCCTGCCAGCTCCCGGCGTAGGTCTCCCGGAGTTCGGCGTGCCGGGTGAACTCCAGGCCGCAGAGCGTGGCGAGCTCGGCGGCGGTGTCCACCGCCCGCCGCAGGTCGGAGGCGATGATCGTGTGCGGCTGGAGCGCCGCCAGCAGCCGGGCCGCGCGCCGGGCCTGCGCCACGCCCTCGTCGGTCAGCTCGATGTCCGTCGTGCCCTGGAAGCGGCGCTCCAGGTTCCACAGCGTCTGGCCGTGCCGCCACAGGACGATCCGACGGTCCCGGCCGGGCTTCGCGCCGTTCAGCGGAGCTCACCGTCCAGGTCCTCGGCGGCGGCCTCCGCCCTCGCCTGCTCCTCGTGGGCCTCGGCCCTCCCCCGGCTGGCGGCGGCGTCGGCCGGCAGCTCCAGCTCCGGGCAGTCCTTCCAGAGCCGCTCGAGGGCGTAGAACACACGCTCCTCGCTGTGCTGGACGTGGACGACGATGTCCACGTAGTCCAATAGCACCCAGCGGGCCTCCCGGTCGCCTTCGCGGCGCACCGGCTTGCTGTCCAGTTCCGTGCTCAGCCGTTCCTCGATCTCGTCGACGATCGACTTGACCATGCGGTCGTTGGGGGCGGAGGCCAGCAGGAAGGCGTCGGTGATGGAGAGCACGTCGCTGACGTCATAGGCGACGATGTCGTGCGCGAGCTTGTCGGCCGCCGCCTGGGCGGCGGCGTTGATCAGCTCGATGGAGCGGTCCGTGGCGGTCACAGGCAGGCTTTCGGGGTCGGGGACAACGGGCCGCAGCGAGGTACGGCTCGGTCCAGGATCTCACGGCCCACCGACCCCGCCCGACCGCCGACCCACCCGCGTCACCGCGCCCGGTAGTCCCCGCCCAGCACGACGGTCATATCGGCGTTGTGGTCGCTCTTGCCCTTGCGCACCACGCTCTTCGGAAGCCCCAGCGTCTTGGCGACCTCCGCGGCCTCCTCCGCCCGCGCGGCGTCCGAGTACAGCACCTGGGACACCAACCGGGCCGCCTCGGCCGGCCCGCCGTCCACATAGCTGTAACCGCCGTTGAGCAGCGCGACCTGCGCGTCCGTGGAGGCATCCTCCCTGCCGGTGGCGTTGTGGACGCTGACCCGCGGGGTGGCCCCCTCCTCGGGGCTCTTGACCGTGCCGCCCAGGACGGCCTGGACCACTCCGTCGGTGGCCTCCTCGCTGAGGGTCCCGTCGGCCTGCACCGGCAGCGTCGTGGTCTCGTACTGCCCCTCCTTCGCCCGGTCCGCCAGTTGCGCCAGCGTCGAGCCGAGTTGCGACTCGGAGAGCGAGGGGTCGGGGACCTGCCCCAGGGTGCGGACGACCGTGGTGGCGGCGGCCGGATCGCTGGACATCTGCCGCAGCACGGCCCGCATGACCTCGCCGAACCGCCGCAACTGGTCGCTCTGGAGCTCACCGGGGCGCAGCAGGGTGGCGTAGCCGACCGCGGCCTGGCCGTCGAGGCTCTGGTCCTTGCCCTTGCCGACCAGCGGCCCCTCCCCCTTCTTGGGACTCGGGACGCTCGCGTCGGTGTCGAGGCTGATGCCGCCGACGAGGTTGACCAGGTTCTCCAGGAAGGGGGTGTCGAGCCGCCAACTCCCCTTGATGTCCGCGCCCAGCAGCGTGCTCAGCGCCTGCCGCGTCGGGGCGTTGCCGTCCGTCACCACCGACTTGCCGAGGGTGGTGGTCTCCCCGGTCTCGGTGGACAGGGCGAGCGAGTTCGGCAGGAGGACGAGGGTGGCCTTGCCCGTGGTCTCGTTGTCGACGAGCAGCGCGGTGGAGCTCGACCCGCCCTTGGTCGTCCGGAGGTGCACCACGATCACATCGCGCTTCTGGGGGCCGTCGGCCACCGTCTGCGCCCCCGGCAGGCTCGGCAGCGCGTCGGTGTACCAGAGGTAGCCGACCCCGCCCGCGAGGGCTGTGACCAGCGCCACGACCAGAGCGGTGATCCGGTTCCGCCTCTTCCGCTTGCGCTCGTCCCGGCGTTCCGAGCGGGTCTCGGCGAACTTCAGCCAGTCGATGACGTCTTCCGCGTCCTCGTCCGGGTCCTCGACGAAGGCGAACTCCTCCGTGTGGTACTCCGGGCCGTCACCCCCCGGTCCGCCGCCGGACGGCTGCCCGGATTCCGGGGCGGGGGCGGGCTCCGGTCCGGAGGGCTGCTCCGACTCCGGCGGTCGCTGGTGGGGCAGGGGCTGTCCGGTCTGCCGCGGCGGCTCCGGACGGGCCTGCCGGTAGGGGTCCCACCCGGCGGGCTGCGGCGGCTGCTGCGGAGCGTAGGGATCGTACCCGGGCCCAGGCTGCTCGGGCTGGTACCCGGTTTCGGGCTGGTACCCAGGGTGCGGTTGGTAACCGGGGGCCGGCTGGTAGCCGGGGTGCGGTTGGTAGGACGGGTCAGGCTGCTGCCCGGGGTGCGGCTGACCGTAGGGGTCGTAGGCGTTGCCGTACTGGTCGTACCCGGAGGGCGCGTCCGGCTGCTGCCCGTAGGGGTCGTATCCGTACTCCCCCTGGGGCGGCTGCGGTTGGGGCTGTTGTGGGGGGTAGGGCTCCTGGTACCGGTGGGCGTACCCCTCCCTCGCATAGGCGTCCTGGCCGTCCTCGGGCCTCCCGTAGCGCCCGGAGTGTGCGTCGTTCACCAGTGCCCCTTCCCCACGGGTGTTCCGGCAGGACTAGCGGTTGTGCCGGTACAGCCCTCGCTTGTCGATGTAGCGCACCACCCCGTCCGGCACCAGGTACCAGACCGGTTCCCCCGCCCCGACCCGTGCCCGGCAGTCCGTCGAGGAGATGGCGAGAGCGGGCACCTCGACCAGGGAGACCCCGCCATCGGGCAGTCCGGCGTCGGAGAGGACGTGGCCCGGTCGGGTCACTCCGATGAAGTGGGCCAGCGAGAACAGTTCGCCCGCGTCACGCCAACCCAGGATCTGCGAGAGGGCGTCGGCACCGGTGATGAAGAAGAGGTCGGTGTCGTCGTTCTCCGCGTGCAGGTCCCGGAGGGTGTCGATGGTGTACGTCCGGCCGCCCCGGTCGATGTCGGTGCGGCTCACCGAGAACTGCGGGTTGGAGGCGGTCGCGATGACCGTCATCAGATACCGGTCCTCGGCCGGCGAGACCTGTTTGTGGCTCTTCTGCCACGGCTGCCCGGTCGGCACGAACACCACCTCGTCGAGGTGGAACTGCGCCGCGACCTCGCTCGCGGCCACGAGGTGGCCGTGGTGGATGGGGTCGAACGTCCCGCCCATCACACCCAGCCGACGCTTCGTTGGCCCGCTCGAGGCCCCTTCCTGCGTTCCCATGCGTTCAGAGCCTACTGGCCCGGCCCGGAGGCCCGCCCCCGGCTCATCGGTCCCGGTTGAAGCGAGTGATGATCCAGAGCAGCAACAGGAGCACGAACAGCACGCCGCCCCCGGTCAGGAGGGGGTTGAGGCTCGGGTCGTGATCACTGTGCTCGCCGCCCTCGGCGGCGAGCACGACCAGGGAATGGACGGAGCTGGGGAGAGTCATCGTCGGCAGACCTATCCAGGTTGTCGTTGTCGTCGGGAAAGGACGCTGGGCGCCATCATCGTAAGCGGGGCCGCTTCGCAACCTCACGCGGGACTCTGGACGTCCTATGTCTTGCCCCACCACCCCACCGTCCTCGCTGTTCACCAGGGGCATCACACGGGCCTTTGTCGGAGGCACCGCATAGGGTGGGAGCCGCCACGCGGTTGGGGCCACAACCGGGCCGACTAGGGGGTCGCAGAACATGACCGAGAACAGCCGGGAGAACGTCCCGAGCCGGAACCGCGAGCGTTTCCCGGGGATCTCCTCCCGGGCCTACGAGCATCCGGCGGACCGTTCGGCACTGGTGGCACTCCGCAAGTTGAGCGGTTTCGACACCGCCTTCAAGGCGCTGAGCGGGCTGCTGCCGGAGCGGAGTCTGCGGTTGCTGTTCCTCTCCGACTCGGTACGGGTGGGGGACCAGCAGTTCGCGTACCTCAACACCATGCTGCTGGACGCCTGTTACATCCTGGACCTGAAGAAGGTCCCGCAGATGTACGTCAAGCAGGACCCGCAGCCCAACGCCATGTGCATCGGCCTGGACGAGCCGATCATCGTCCTCAGCACCGGTCTGATCGAGTTGCTGGACGAGGAGGAGATGCGGGCGGTGATCGGCCACGAGGTGGGCCACGCCCTCTCCGGCCACGCGGTCTACCGGACGATACTGCTCTTCTTCACCGGGCTCGCGGTCCGCGTCGCCTGGATCCCGCTCGGGAGTGTCGCGATCATGGCGCTCACCACCGCGTTGCGCGAGTGGTTCCGCAAGTCGGAGCTCTCCGCGGACCGCGCGGGGCTGCTGGTCGGGCAGGACCTCCAGGCCTCCATGCGGGGGCTGATGAAACTCGCCGGCGGCAACCACCTGCACGAGATGAACGTCGACGCCTTCCTCGCCCAGGCTGAGGAGTACGAGGCCAGCGGTGACCTGCGCGACTCGGTGCTGAAGATCCTGAACGTACTGCCCCGCTCCCACCCTTTCGCGACGGTCCGCGCCGCGGAGCTGAAGAAGTGGGCCGACGGCGGGGACTACCAGCGGATCCTGGACGGCGACTACCCGCGCCGCGACGAGGACGGGTCCACCTCGGTCAGCGACTCCTTCAAGGAGTCGGCCAGCCACTACGCCGAGACCGTGCGCAACAGCAAGGACCCGCTGATGGGGCTGGTCCGGGACATCGCCGGAGGGGCGGGCGACCTCGGCAGCAAGCTCCGGGACAAGTTCACCGGGCCGACGGGCCCGGCCACCGGCCGGGACGGCGGGGACGAGCCGGGGCCGACGCCTTCCGGCGGCAGCGGCGCCTGAGTGGTTCAACGGGGCGGGCTGGGCTGCGCCCGGCCCGCCAGCACCCCGCAGAGCGAGGTGGTCGGGGCGTTCGAGGTGTAGGGGTCGGTACCGGCGGGCCCGGTCGTCCCGGCCCGTTCACCGGCCAGCAGCGGGCGGAGGTACTCGGCCATCTTGGCGGAGCAGTCCATCGGACCGGCCTCCAGATGGCTCTGCCGGAGCTCGACATGGTGGTCGCGCAGGTCGCCGCGGTCCAGTCGGAACCGCAGCTCCCGGCGGACGGTGAAGAGCGAGGCCCGGTCGGCCGGCTCGGTCTTGCCCACTCGGCGCAGCGCGTAGACGAACGTGTGGTCGCTGACGACCTCCAACTGGTCCGGCGCCACCTCGGACACGGAGAGCGTGCCCTCCACCCGGACCTGCGGGTCGGCCAGCACGACCTTCGCCGGGTCGAAACGGACCAGCCAGCCGGTCGCCGGGTGGCGCCCGTCGTCCACCGGCCTCTCCATGCTGCGGTCGTACTGGTCCACCTGGGCCGGGTCGAGCAGCAGCCGCACCGGCCGTACGGCCTTCCCGGTGAGCACGGCCGGGTCCAGGGCCGAGCGGACGATGTACTCCTTGGCCGTGTCGAGCGCCGAGAGCACCTGGCTGTCGGAGAAGTGCTCGGTGGAACCCGCGGAGGGCAGGGTGACCCCTTCCGCCCCGACCCGGAACTGCGCGGCCGGGCTGTGCTCGAAGAGCGTCTGGGGCTTCCCTCCGGGCACCGCGCCACGCGGGGCGAGCGGTATCACGGTGGCCCGCAGGGGTTCCGGAACCACCGCCACCGGCCGCTGGACGGGGCCGCGCACACCCAGGTAGACGGCGGTGGCGAAGGCCAGGGTGATCAGCACCGCCAGCACCATGACCTGCCGTGAGCCGCCTCGCCGGGCCCAGGACCGGCGGCTGCGGACGGCCGGTGTGCGGTCCTCCACCCGTTCCTGCGCGGAGAACTCCTGGAGCCGGGCAGCCCGGATGAACGATTCGTCGAAGACGACGGATCGGTACTCCTCGTCGCCGCCCCCGGGAGCGCCCTCGGGCGCCCCTTCGGGAGGGTCGCCAGACCCCGTCATACCCAGAGAGTAGGCCGCGGACGGCTCCGCTAAACGCGCCCATTCGCGACAAGTTTCAAACCACGGCCCGGTTTTGCCCCGACTCGTGCTCCATCAGAGGGAACGCCGGAGGGGAGTGCCATGGCGCTCTACCGACCCCACGGACCGTCAGTGCCCGACCGCGGCCGGTACGGAAGGCACCGCCTCCGGCCCGCCCGCGACGTCCGCCGGCCCGCTGCCCGGCCGTCGTGGCGTTCCCGCCGAGCGGTCGGCGCTCCGACCGTCGACATCGCTGCTGGCCGGCGGCGGATCCGGGTTCCGCCGGCTGTCGGTGTCGTCGCGGTAGATGGCGGCGAAGGCCAGCGCGATCATCCCGATGCCCATCACCAGCGCCAGCACCCAGGCGACCGGCCGGTGCCAGCGGACCTGGCCCCGATAGGGCCGGAAGGCGCCGCCGTAGGGGCCGTAGGGGCCGTCCTCCTCTGAGCCCGACTCCCCGTACGCCATCCCCGGCTCGGCGCCGAACGGCCCGTACACGTCCTCCGGGAAGTCGTCCTCGGACGGGCCCGCGGCGCCGCCGCCCCGGGCCGTGGCCTCCGCCTCGGCCCGGGCCTCGGCGGCCGCCAGCATCCGTTCCACGGCCGTCGGTTCGTGGATCCGGGCGGACCGTACGAACGCCTCGTCGAACACCACGGAGGCGAACTCCTCGTCCGCTGCTCCGTGGCCATGCTCCCGGGGATCCTCACCGTCCTTGAACGGCTTGTCCCCCACGTCGTCCGGCACCCGTCCAGGGTACGGCGGTAACGCCCTTTTGGGCAGGGAGAGACCGAAATCGGCCGGCGGTCGGCTCAGCGGACGTGGCCGTCCCCGGTCACGACGTACTTGGTCGAGGTCAGCTCCGGCAGGCCCATCGGTCCCCGTGCGTGCAGCTTCTGGGTGGAGATGCCGATCTCGGCTCCGAAGCCGAACTGGCCGCCGTCGGTGAACCGGGTCGAGGCGTTCACCGCGACCGTGGTCGCATCCACCAGTCGGGTGAAACGCCGGGCGGCCGCCTGTGAGGAGGTGACGATCGCCTCGGTGTGGCCGGAGGACCAGAGCCGGATGTGCGCGACCGCCGCCTCAAGGGAGTCGACGATGGCCACGGCGATGTCGTATGAGAGGTACTCGGTCTCCCAGTCCTCGACGGTGGCCGGCACCACGGTCGCCCCGCCGCCGGCCTCCCCGGCCAGTTCCACCACCCGCTCGTCGCCGTGCACGGTGACTCCGGCCTCGGCCAGGGCGGCCAGAGCGCGGGGCAGGAACCGCTCGGCGATGTCCTGGTGGATCAGGAGCGACTCGGCCGCGTTGCACACACTGGGCCGCTGGGTCTTGGAGTTGACCAGGATCTCCACGGCCATGTCGAGATCGGCGTCGGCGTCCACGTAGACGTGGCAGTTCCCGGTACCGGTCTCGATCACCGGGACCGTGGACTCCTCTACGACGGTGTTGATCAGCGAAGCGCCCCCGCGCGGGATCAGCACGTCCACCATGCCCCGGGCGCGCATCAGCTCCCGGACCGACTCCCGGCTCTCCCCGGGCACGAGCTGCACCGCGTCGGCGGGCAGCCCCGCGCCGCCGACGGCGTCGCGGACCACGGTGACCAGGGCCTCGTTGGAGGTGTACGCCGAGGAGGAACCGCGCAGCAGCACCGCGTTCCCGGACTTCAGGCAGAGCGCCGCCGCGTCCACGGTGACGTTGGGCCGCGCCTCGTAGATGATGCCGATCACCCCCAGCGGCACCCGCACCTGGCGGAGGTCCATGCCGTTCGGCAGGGTGGCACCGCGGACCACCTCGCCCACCGGGTCGGGCAGCGCCGCCACGTCGCGCACATCGGAGGCGATGGCGCGGACCCGCTCGGGGGTGAGGGTGAGCCGGTCGATGATCGCCTCCGAGGTGCCGGCTTCCCTGGCCCGCCGGGCGTCCTCCGCGTTGGCTTCGACGATCTCCTTGGTCCGCACCTCGAGGGCGTCCGCGATCGCCCGCAGGGCGTCGTCCTTGACCGCCCGCGGCAGCGGGGCGAGGTCGGCGGCGGCCGCCCGAGCCCGGTAGGCGGCCCGGATGACCGGCGACTGCGGTGTGGGATCGGCCAGGGGCGAGGGGAAAACGCTGCTGCTCATACCTGCCAGCCTACTGAGCGCAGGGGGTGGAACGGCCGCACATCCGCACTGCGAGACGGCCGCCCGGCCGGTCGCGGCCCCGTGCTCCCTCCCGGGGCACCGACAGGCGGTGGAGCGCCTGGTCACCGGACGACGGAACGCCTCGGTCGGCCGGCCGTGGAACGCCTGGTCAAAGAGGGTGCACCCCGATCGGGGCGGCCGGCGGGGCCGGACGGCCGTCGGCGAAGCGCCGGCGATAGGTCTCCCGGTCGATGACCTCCAGGCCGACGATCTCCCAGGGCGGCAGCCCGGCGGTGCCCCGGTGCTCTCCCCAGAGCCGCAGCGCCACCGCCGCGGCGTCGTGCAGGGTGCGGGCTTCCTCCCAGTAGCGGATCTCGGCGTGGTCCGCGGCGTACCGGCTGGTCAGCAGGAAGGGGTGGTCGTGCGCGAGCTGTTCGAGGCCGCCTCGGACCTCGTCCAACGGCCTCGACTCCCCCTCGACACTGAGTGTGACGTGCCAGAGCCGGGGAGTGGCGAGGTCTCCGCGGTGGGGGCGCGGCTCGGCTTCGGTCCGTTCCGGACCGGGTTCCCCCGCCCGCGGGCTCGCCAGTCTCAGCGCACCCGCTCCCGGGCGCGGTGGTGTGCCCGAACTCCCTCGTCTCACCGGCGACCTCCTGCCTGGACGTACCTGCTGACCCCGCCGGCCGGCGGCCGGATCCGGGCCCGCCCGGAGGCACCCCGAGGGTGCCGTCCCCAGGAGGCCCCGGACCCCCGGAACGGGCGACGGTCGCGCCCGGGGGCGTGCGTGGCTCGGCGTCGCTCTGACCTCCGTGGACCAGGGAGCGGGACCGGGTGCGCGCGGTGTCGCTGGGCGCCGGAAAGCCCTCGCAGCGGAGCTACCAGGGCTGTTCGGCAACGCGGCGAGCGGGCGTGCCAGGTCCCGTGACGGAGCGGAGGTCAGAGCGACGCGCCCTAAGAGTTGACCAGCCCGGGGCGCCGTCGGGGGCGGTTTCGCCGAAGGTCTCGGTGGAAAGGCTGGACTTTGGCCGAAGTCCTCCCGATTGTCGACCGTCAGTGTGCCAGGAGCACCAGATCGTCGCGGTGGACCACCTCGCGCTCGTAGGCCGGGCCGAGTTCCCTGGCGAGGTCCCTGGTGGACCGGCCGAGCAACTTGGGGAGTTCCCGGGCGTCGAAGTTGACCAGGCCGCGCGCCACCGCCCGACCGCTCGGGTCACGCAGTTCCACCGGGTCACCGGCGGTGAACTCGCCCTCGACCGCCGAGATACCTGCCGGCAGCAGCGAGCTGTGCCGCTCGGCCACGGCCCGCACCGCCCCCTCGTCCAGCACCAGGGCGCCCCGCGGGGTCGAGGCGTGCGCCAGCCACAGCAGTCGGTTGGCGGAGCGGCGCCCGGTGGGGTGGAAGTACGTGCCGGTCGGCCGGCCGGCGAGGGCGTCCACGGCCCGGGTGGCGGAGGTGAGGACCACGGGGATGGCCGCCCCGGCGGCGATCCGGGCGGCCTCGACCTTGGTGACCATGCCGCCGGTGCCGACCCCGGCCCGGCCGGCGCTGCCGATGGAGACCCCGGCGAGGTCGGCCGGGCCGCTGACCTCGGGGATCCGGGAGGCGCCGGGGGTCGCGGGGTCCCCGTCGTAGAGGCCGTCCACGTCGGAGAGGAGGACCAGCAGGTCGGCCCGGACCAGGTGGGCCACGAGGGCGGCGAGCCGGTCGTTGTCGCCGAACCGGATCTCGTCCGTGGCGACGGTGTCGTTCTCGTTGACCACCGGCAGCGCTCCCATGCTGAGCAGCTGGTCGAGCGTCCGGTAGGCGTTGCGGTAGTGGGCGCGCCGGCTCATGTCGTCGGACGTGAGCAGCACCTGGCCGACCCGTACCCCGTAGCGGGCGAAGGAGGCGGTGTACCGGGCGACGAGCAGCCCCTGTCCGACGCTCGCCGCCGCCTGCTGCCGGGCCAGGTCTCGGGGGCGGCGGGGCAGGCCCAGGGGAGCGAGTCCGGCGGCGATGGCGCCCGAGGAGACCAGGACGATCTCCTTGGGTCCGCCGCCGGTGCCCGGACCGCCGGCCCGCACCTTGGCCAGGCCGTCGACGAGGGCGTCGACCCGGTCCGCGTCGAGGCCGCCGGCGGCGGTGGTCAGCGAGGAGGAGCCGATCTTGACCACGATTCTGCGGGCCGCCACGACCTCGTCCCGATCTGCTGCTGCCCCAGACACCTGTGCCCTCGCTCGGTCGTACGGTATTCCGGTGCGCAATCTACGGCAGCGGGCCGTGGCCGCGTGGAGGTGTCCCGTCCTCCGGACGACCCGGGAACGGCGCCCCGGAGAGGGCGCGGCGCGCCTCCACCACCGGATGGTCCAGCGGCGCGACACCTTCGGGGCATCACCCCATCGCGTTTGGGTGCTTTGCGACGGATTGCCATCAGGCAAGATTGTCTTTAAGGCGGCGCGCATCATACGGTCAGTGGTCGTCCTGAGTCGACGCCGTATTCGGACTGCGGCGACCGTCGCAGAACCCGGCCGCCCCCTTAACCTTGGCCGCCCCCCATCCGATCGCCCTCGCAGGAGCCCAGCCCGTGCCCTCAGCCGGACTCTCCCCCCAACGCCTCGTGCAGCTCACTGCCCTGCTCGCGATGTTCGCGGCCTTCACGGCCCAGCTCGCGGGCGCGCTCTTCTCCCTGGTGCCGCTCTTCGTCATCGGCGCCACGGCAGGGCTGGCACTGGACCTCTACCTCCAGCTGAAGCAGCCCGGTCTGCTCGCGCTGCTGAGCAAGGTCCGCTTCGACGTCACCGTCCGGCAGCTGCTCCGGGACATGCTCATCGTCGCCGGACTGCTGCGGGTGGAGGGGATCCACCCGCTGGCCGAGCACTCCCCGCTCACCATCGGGCTGCTCGCCTGCTACCTGGTGCACTTCGTGTGCCAGGCGGTGGCCGTGGTGGTCCGCCGCTCGCGCACGCTCCCGGTGCTGACCAGGAACATCGACGCGTCCGCACTGCGGCTCTCGGCCGCCCCGCCGCGGCTGCTGGCCCGACGGCCCGGGCACCGGCTGCTGACCTTCTCCATCCCGGCCACAGCGGGCCTGATGGGCACGTTGATCACCCGGGACGCGCTCTGGGGAGAGATCGGGATCGGCATCGCCCTGCTGCTGGGCGTCGGCGGAGTCGCCCACCTGGCGCGCTGGCTGCTGCCGAGTCGGCGCCCCGCGACCGAGAAGCAGGCGCTGGCCTGGTTGGGCGCCTGGCTCGCCGAGTACCAGCCGACGGTCGGGCTCTACTTCTCCGGCGGGACGACCTCCGCCTACCAGGCGAACATGTGGCTCTCCACCCTCCCCGAGCTGGAGGGCAAGCCGCTGATCGTGCTCCGGGAACGCTTCATGGTCCAGAAGATCGAGGCCACGGACGTACCGATCGTGTGCATCCCGAAGGTCGCGCACCTGATGCACCTGGAGCACTCGACGCTGAAGATGATGCTGCACCCGGCGAACTCGGGTAAGACCTCCCAGGTGCTGCGCATCCCGTCGATCAAGCACGCGTTCATCAACCACGGGGAGAGCGACAAGCTCTCCAGCTGCAACCCGTACGCCAAGGCCTACGACGAGGTCTGGGTGGCCGGACCGGCGGCGCGCGAGCGCTACCAGCAGGCCGACATCGGCGTCGAGGACAAGGACGTGGTGGAGGTCGGCCGCCCGCAGCTGTCGCCGATCCGGGCGTACGCCGGACCCCCCGGACCCGGCTCCCTCACCACCGTGCTCTACGCGCCGACCTGGGAGGGGTGGACCAACGACCCGGGCAACACCTCGGTGATCCTCGCCGGGGAGAACATCGTCCGCGAGCTGCTCGCGGACCCAGGGGTGCGGCTGCTGTACAAACCGCACCCGATGACCGGTTCCGTCGACCCCCGCGCGGGCCAGGCCAACGAGCGCATCAAGGCGATGATCACCGAGGCCAACATCCGCCGTGCGGACCAGCGCCCCGACCCGGAGGCCGTGGCCGAGCTGCAGCGGCGCACCGCCTCCCTGGAGCGGCTGACCACCACGCATTTCCGGGCCAGCGCCGACGAGAACGAGCGGATGATGCTGCAGGGGCGGCCGGCGGGCGACCGCGCGGCGGCGGTCGCCGCGGCGACCGCCGACTGGGAGCGGGCCTACTGGGCCTCTGTCCCCGCGAGCTGGCACCAGATCATCACCGACTCCCGGCCCTCGATCTTCAGCTGCTTCAACCAGGCGGACCTGCTGATCAGCGACGTGTCCAGCGTCGTCTCGGACTACCTGAGCAGCGAGAAGCCCTACGCGGTGGCGAACACCAGCGGACTGTCCGAGGACGAGTTCCGGGAGGACTTCCCGACGGTGCGGGCCGCGACCATCCTCACCCCGAAGGCCAGTGGTGTGGCGGCCCTGCTGGAGTCGGTGCGCAAGCCCGAGCTGGACACCCTGGCCAGGGCCCGGGCGGAGCTGAAGCTGCACCTGCTCGGCCCGTCCGACCCGCCGTCGCTGGTCCGTTTCAACGAAGCGGTCCTGGCCCTCTGCGAGCGGGCTGACCAGCGGAACGCCCGGATGGCGGAGCGGACCGGCGCCAAGCCGGCGGCTCCGGGCCGGATCGTTCCCGAGGCGGATCCGGTCCCGGCGCTCGAGGACACGGCCGCCGGGGAGCCGGTGCTGGACGGAGTGGGGGCCGAGGAGCCCGCCACGGACGACACGGCCACGGTCTGACCCAGCCCCTGCGGGCGTCAGGCGGACCCACCGGTCAGCAAGGAAGAAGCCGGGGCCTGGAGGACGGCGATTCGCCGTCCTCCAGGCCCCGGCTTCTTGGTCGCTACGGGCTGGTGCCCGGCACCCAGCCGGGCCGACTCCGCCGCCTGCCTCCGCGCCGAGGGCAGTCCGTGGGCCCTCAGCCCTGCTGCTCCTCGGCGCGCTCGGCCTCGCGCTCCCGGCGACGCTGCGCCGCCGGCCGGGGCTCGGCGAACCGGTGGTCCTCGCCTCGGCGGCCGAGCATCTCCGCCCCAGCCGTCAGCGACGGCTCCCAGTCGAAGACGACGGCGTTGTCCTCGGCACCGATCGCCACCCCGTCTCCCGGCCGCGCACCGGCCTTCACGAGAGCGTCCTCGACCCCCAGCCGGTTCAGCCGGTCGGCGAGGTAGCCCACGGCCTCGTCGTTCTGGAAGTCGGTCTGCCGCACCCAGCGCTCCGGCTTCTCCCCGCGGACCCGGTAGAGCCCCTCGCCCTCGGCGCGGACCGTGAACCCGGTGTCGTCCACCGCCTTCGGCCGGATGACGACCCGGGTGGCCGCCGCCTTGGGCTTGGCGGACCGGGCCTCGGCGACCCGGGAGGCCAGGGCGTAGGACAGCTCCTTCAGCCCCTCGCGGGAGACGGCGGACACCTCGTGGATCTCGAAGCCCCGGGCCTCCAGTTCGGGCCGGACCATCTCGGCGAGGTCCCGGCCGTCCGGAATATCGATCTTGTTGAGGACGACCACCCGCGGCCGGCCGTCCAGGCCGCCGTACTCGCTCAGCTCCGACTCGATCACATCGAGGTCGCTGAGCGGGTCCCGGTCGGACTCCAGCGTCGCGGTGTCCAGGACGTGCACCAGCACCGAGCAGCGCTCGACGTGGCGCAGGAACTCCAGACCGAGCCCCTTGCCCTGGCTGGCCCCAGGGATCAGCCCGGGTACGTCGGCGACGGTGTAGACGGTCTCCCCCGCCGTCACCACACCGAGGTTGGGCACCAGGGTGGTGAAGGGGTAGTCGGCGATCTTCGGTCGGGCCGCCGAGAGTACGGAGATCAGCGAGGACTTCCCCGCGCTCGGGTAGCCGACGAGGGCGACGTCGGCCACGGTCTTGAGTTCCAGGACGACGTCCCCGGACCAGCCCGGCTCGCCGAGCAGGGCGAAGCCGGGGGCCTTGCGGCGGGTGGAGGCCAGCGCGGCGTTGCCCAGGCCGCCGCGGCCGCCCTGCGCCGCGACATAGCTGGTGCCCTCGCCGACCAAGTCGGCCAGCACGTCGCCGGCGCGGTCCAGCACCACGGTGCCGTCCGGCACCCGGAGCACGAGGTCCGAGCCGTCCTTGCCGGAGCGGTTGCCGCCCTCACCGGGCCGGCCGTTGGTGGCCCGGCGGTGCGGTGAGTGGTGGTACTCGAGCAGCGTGGTCACGGACTGGTCGACGACCAGGACGACGTTGCCGCCCCGTCCGCCGTTGCCGCCGTCCGGACCACCGAGCGGCTTGAACTTCTCCCGGTGTACGGAGGCGCAGCCGTGGCCCCCGCTACCCGCGGCGACATGGAGTTCGACGCGGTCCACGAAGGTGGTCATACGGAGTGCCTCCTGCACTGTGCTGGTCGCCGGGCGATCGCCTCGTCCGGCCGGTCTCTCTCCGGGAGTGGTGCCGCTGTGGGGCCGAGCGTGCAGCGCGGCCCGTCATCCGGCCGGAGGCGTCCGGACGCCTCCGCTCCCCCGCTGTCGAGTGGAACACGCCGAGGGCGGACCGGCTTCCCGGCGCTGCGAGCGCTGTGTGGGAAAGACGGTCCGCCCTCGGAGAATGCTGAGTCGCGCCGGTTGCTTACTCGGCGACCGGAACGATGTTCACGACCCTGCGACCCCGGCTGGTGCCGAACTCGACGGCACCGGCAGCAAGGGCGAACAGCGTGTCGTCGCCGCCGCGACCGACACCCTTACCGGGGTGGAAGTGGGTACCGCGCTGGCGGACCAGGATCTCGCCGGCGCTGACGGTCTGACCGCCGAAGCGCTTCACACCGAGCCGCTGGGCGTTGGAGTCGCGACCGTTCCGAGTGGACGATGCGCCCTTCTTGTGTGCCATGTCTTGTCAGTCCCTTACTTCGCGGCCGAGGGGATACCGGTGATCTTCAGCGAGGTGTAGTGCTGGCGGTGGCCCTGCCGCCGGCGGTAGCCGGTCTTGTTCTTGTACCGGAGGATGTCGATCTTGGCACCCTTGTGGTGGTCCACGAGCTCGGCCTGGACCTTGACGCCGGCCAGCACCCACGGGTCGCTGGTGACGGTCTCCCCGTCGACCAGGAGCAGGGTCGAGAGCTCGACCGTGTCGCCCACCTTGCCGGTGGGAATCCTGTCAACCTCAACGATGTCGCCGACAGCCACCTTGTGCTGGCGACCACCGCTGCGCACGATTGCGTACACGCAGATCTCACTCTCTTGCTCGGAACGGGACCCTTGATGCCAGCCGCCCACACGGGGGATCTGCCAGATCCGTCCGCGATATCCCATCGGACGGGCGGCCTCTTCCGGACGGACCGGAAGGGAGTTGCTCAGGGGGTTGGCGCACAGACGCCGACGGTCAAGGTTACGGGGGCCCGTGTTCAACGGTCAAACCGGGCCCCCGTAGAGGGAGTCCTACTCCTCACCGCCCGGCTCCGACGAGGGCTGGGCGGCCTCCGGTGACGCGGCTGAGGCCGCGTCCTTCCTGGCCGCGGTCTTCTTCGCCGCCGTGCTCTTGGCCGGTGCGGTCTTCTTCGTGGCCGTGGTCTTGGCCGCGGTGCTCTTCTTGGCAGCCGTCTTCCTGGCGGCCTTCTTCACCGGGGCCTTCTCCTCGACCACACCCTCGGTGACGGGCTTCTCGGCGGCCGGCTCCTCGGCCTCGCCTGCAGCCGCCTTCTCCGCCGAGGTCTTCTTGGCGGCCGTCTTCCTGGTGGAGGCGGTCTTCTTGGCAGCGGTCTTCTTCGCCGCCGCCTTCTTGGCGGTGGTCTTCTTCGCCGCCGCCTTCTTGGGCGCCGGGGCCGCCGCCGCGCCTTCCGCCTCCGGAGCGGCCGGCTCAGCCGCCGGACCGGGCTCCTGCGGTGCGGGCTCCTGAGCGGCGGCCTCCTGCGGTGCCGCTTCCGGAGCGGTGGCGGCCGGAACCACCACCACGGCCGCGGCCTCCTCGGCGGCCTTCGGCGAACCCGCGGGAGCCGACACCTTGCGGGTCGCCCGACGCCGGGTACGCGGCTGGGGAGCCGCCTCTACCGGAGCCGCCTCGGCCGCTTCGGCCGGGGCCGGCTGCTCCGGGGCCGGTTCGGGCTTCGCCTCCCGGACCGCCGGCTCGACCACCACGGCCGCGGCCTCCTCGGCGGCCTTCGGCGAACCGGCCGGAGCCGACACCTTGCGGGTCGCCCGACGCCGCGACCGGCCCGCCCGCGAGGCCGCAGCCTCCGCTTCGGCCGCGCTGCTGAACAGCTCCTCGTCCGGGGCGATCAGGGGCTCGGCAAGCGCCTTGGGACGTGCGGTCTCGGCCTCGACCTCGGCGGCCGTCTCCACCGGGTGCGGTGCCGCCTCGTCCTCGGCGTGCCGGTGCTCCGGCTCCGGCTGCGGGCGGACCGCCTCGGCGGTCTCCGCCGGAGCGCCCTTGCCCTTCTTCCGGCGCTTTCCGCCGTTGCCGCCGCCACCGATGGCGGTCGGCTGCTCCATGTGGACGATGACGCCCCGGCCGTTGCAGTGCACACAGCTCTCGGAGAAGGACTCCAGCAGGCCCTGGCCGACCCGCTTGCGGGTCATCTGAACCAGTCCGAGCGAGGTCACCTCCGCCACCTGGTGCTTGGTGCGGTCCCGGCCGAGGCACTCCAGCAGTCTCCGGAGGACGAGGTCCCGGTTGGACTCGAGCACCATGTCGATGAAGTCGATCACGATGATCCCGCCGAGGTCGCGCAGTCGCAGCTGGCGCACGATCTCCTCGGCCGCCTCCAGGTTGTTCCTGGTGACCGTCTCCTCGAGGTTCCCGCCCTGCCCGGTGAACTTCCCGGTGTTGACGTCGACCACGACCATGGCCTCGGTCCGGTCGATGACCAGCGAACCGCCGCTGGGCAGCCAGACCTTGCGGTCCAGCGCCTTCATCAGCTGTTCGTCGATCCGGTAGGTGGCGAAGACGTCCACCTCGGAGGTCCACTTCTCCAGCCGGCCGGTGAGGTCCGGGGCGACCTTCTCGACGTACCCGTGGATCGTCCTCCAGGCGTCCTCGCCGCTGACGATGACCTTGCTGAAGTCCTCGTTGAAGATGTCGCGGACGACCCGGACCGTCATGTCCGGCTCGCCGTGGAGCAGCGTCGGCGCGTTACCGCTCTTCGCCTTCTTCTGGATCTCCTCCCACTGCGACTGGAGCCGGGTGACGTCCCTGGCCAGCTCCTCCTCGCTCGCGCCCTCCGCGGCGGTGCGCACGATCACACCGGCGTTCTCGGGGACGATCTTCTTCAGGATCTGCTTCAGCCGGGCCCGCTCCGTGTCCGGCAGCTTGCGGCTGATACCGGTCATCGACCCCTCGGGCACGTAGACCAGGTAGCGGCCGGGCAGTGAGACCTGACTGGTCAGACGGGCGCCCTTGTGACCGATCGGGTCCTTGGTCACCTGCACGAGGACGGACTGCCCGGACTTGAGCGCGGTCTCGATCCGACGCGGACCGTGCGCCATCCCCAGCGCCTCGAAGTTGACCTCACCGGCGTAGAGGACCGCGTTGCGGCCCTTCCCGATGTCGACGAAGGCTGCCTCCATCGAGGGCAGTACGTTCTGCACCTTGCCCAGGTAGACGTTGCCGACGTAGCTGCTGGACTGCTCCTTGTTCACGAAGTGCTCGACGAGGATGTCGTCCTCGAGCACCCCGATCTGAGTGCGCTCACCGCTCTGGCGGACCACCATCACCCGCTCGACGGCCTCCCGCCGGGCCAGGAACTCGGCCTCGGTGATGATCGGCACCCGGCGCCGGCCCTGTTCGCGCCCCTCCCGGCGGCGCTGCTTCTTCGCCTCCAGCCGGGTGGAGCCCTTGATGGACTGCACCTCGTCGGAGGCGGCCTCGGCCTCGCGCACCCGGCGCTCCCGCGGTTCGCGGATCTTGACGACCGTGCGCTCCGGATCGTCCTGGGCCGCCTCTCCGGCGGCTTCACCCAGGTCGCTGCTGCGGCGCCGGCGACGGCGGCGCCGGCGGCTGGTGGCGGAGGTGCCGTTCTCCTCCTCGCCGGAGGGCTCCTCCTCGGCGTGCTGCTCGGCCTCGGCCGCGCCGCCGTCCGCCGTGCTGCTCTCCTCTTCGGCTTCCTCGCCCGACTCCTCGGCGGCCGACTCGTCCGCCCCGTCGGCGGAATCTCCTCGTCGGCGACGACGGCCGCCGCGGCGCCGGCGGCGTGCCGGGCGGTCACCGTACTCCTCCTCGTCGGCGCCCTCGGCGCCTGCCGCGGGCTCCTCCTCCGGCTGGGTGCCGCCCGCTTCCTCGGTGGCGACGCTCTCCGCGGCCGACCCGCTCCTACGGCGCCGGCGGCGGGAGCCTGCCCCGGGGCCCGAGGGCTCCTCGGGCGCGCTCTCCTCCGCCCTGCGGGCGGCGGTCTCGGCCGCCGCGGCGGCGGCCACGGAATCGGGGGTCTGGAACACCGGCTCGGTGAAGACCGGCGCCTGGAACACGGCGGTGGGCGGGCGGACCGCGCGGCGGCGCTGCGGAGCCGACTCCTCGGCCCGCTCCTCACCGGCGGGCTGGGCCTTCCGAGCGGCCAGGGGCTGCTTTGGCGACCGGGTCGGCTTCCTGGCGGGCGGAGCCTCCTCCGCCGGCTGCTGGGCTTCCTTGCCGGCCTGCTCGGCCTCCCCCCGGGGGGCCGCGGGTTCCCCGGCCCCGGGAGCCTCGGCGGTCTCCTCCGCGGGGACAGCGGCCTTGGCCGCGGAACGGCGGCGGCTGCGCCGCGGAGCGGCTGCCTGCTCCTCCTCGGCGGGCTCGGCCGAGGCGCCGGGGCCGGTCGCGGACTCGTCGCTCGGCTGCGGCGAGCCGGCCGGGGCGGTCGCCTTCCGAACCGCCCGCCGGCGGCGCGGCGGCGCGGGCTCGCCGTCGGGCGTTCCGGCGGCAGATGACTCGGTGGCCGGCGCCTGGGCGGCGGGCGCCTCGGCGGAAGGTGTCTGGGCGGAAGGTGTCTGGGCGGTCGTCCCGGTAGCGGCCGGCTCCGCCGGTGCCGCGCCCTGCCGCCGCTCCTCGTGACTCGCGGGGGAAGCGGGCTCCGGGGGACCGGCCGGGGCGGTGGCCTTGCGCACCACTCGCCGACGACGCGGGGGCACGGGCTCGGCGCTCTCCGCGGGCGTGTCCGGCTCCTCCTCGGCGTCTTCGGCCGTCCCCTGGGTTCCCTCGGCCTTCCCGGGGGTTCCGGCGAGGTCGCCGACCTCCGCCGAGGCCACCGTGGGCACCACGGTGGTGGCGGTCTCCTCCGGCTCCGCCGGATCGGCCGCGGCCGATCGCCGGTTCTCCTCGTTCGGGTCCAGCGCGGCCGGCGGTCCCGCCGGCCTGGAGGCCACTCGGCGCCTGCGGCGCGGCGGCAGGGTGTCGCTGGGGCTGCTGTGCTGTGAGCTGTCCCGGGCGGCGCTGTGCTGCGCCGTCTCCATGGGCTCCATCGGCTCGGGCATGCGGGCGTTTCTCCCGTCACGCTCCCGGGCGCCACGCCGGTGTCCGGTCCGCTACCCGCTCGTGGCGAGGCGGTCTGCCGGGGGCGCTGGCGCCGCTCGGGAGCTGTCGTATCGCTCGCCGGTCCCGCTCGTCGGCACCGGCGAAAGTCTTCTGGTCAGTGCGCCTGCCGGCCCCGGGGTGGCTCCCTGGTGCCTCGGCGGCGCGGCGGCGGCAGTCCGGTGCGAACCTTTCCGGCGCCGCCGCCGGAAACCTCCTGGCTAGGAGGTGGTCAGTCCGGCGGCCGCGGTTGCGGCGGCCGTGACTGCCTCGCGGTCGGGCGCGAGCGGGTCGGTCACGGTTCCGGTCTCCTGATCGATCAGCCCCTGCGCCAGCCTGGTCACCCCTGCGGGGACCGGCGGCGCGAGGTCGGCCGTGGCTCGGAGACCGGACAGGACGTCGTCGGGTCGCACGGCAGGTGTCACATGCCGAACAACCAGCCGCAGTATCGCACAGGCGGCGTCGTCGGACCTATCGGCCGACTCCTCCAGTGCCTCCAGGCGCATCACCGCGGCGCGTGCGTCGAAGGTTCGCAACCCGTTTTTGGTGCGGCGCTGCACCTCCACGCTCTCCGCCGCGAGGAAACGCCCGGCGGCCTCCTCGGCCTCCGCCGAGCCCACCCCGGTCAGCCGCAACCGCCATACGGAGGCCTGCAACCGGTCGGCCAGTGCGCCCGTCCCGGCCTCCACGGCGTCGACGATGTCGAGCCCGCTGGGCATCGACTCGTCGAGCAGGAGGCGCAGGGCCGTCGGGTCCCGCTCTTCGGTGAGTGCGATCTCCAGGTACTCGGCCTCGCTGCTGGTGCCGGTGGGTGCGGCATTCGCGTACGAGACCCTGGGGTGCGGGGTGAAGCCCGCCGAGTAGGCCATGGGCACCTCGGCACGGCGCAGGGCCCGCTCGAAGGCGCGCTGGAAGTCGCGGTGACTGGTGAACCGGAGGCGGCCGCGTTTGGCGTAGTGCATCCTGATGCGCTGCGCCACCGGTGCCGGCGGCGGACCTTCGGGCTGTCGCTTACCCAGGTGTATCAGTCCTTCGTGAGTGCGGTCCTGCTCTGTCCAGAGTACGTCCCGGAGCGGTGGCGGCTGCGCCGCGGGGCCTTCCCACGGGCGTCACCACGGCACCGGACGACCGGGGCCCGACCGGTCGTCGGCACGGTCCGCATCGGCTGCCGGCCGCCGCGTCCCGGGCCGGAGGCGGCGCACCGCCCACTCCGGTACTGCCCGCACAGCGGGCGGTCACACCGCTCCGCGCCGCGGAGACGCGGCGCACCCGGCGGTGCGCGGCCTACTTGACGACCGTCAGCGGCAGCAGTTTCCGCCCCGTCGGGCCGATCTGGATGTCGAGGTCGAGCTGCGGGCAGACACCGCAGTCGAAGCAGGGTGTCCAGCGGCAGTCCTCGACCTCGGTCTCGTCCAGGGCGTCCTGCCAGTCCTCCCAGAGCCAGTCCTTGTCCAGGCCGGAGTCCAGGTGGTCCCAGGGCAGGACCTCTTCGTAGGAGCGTTCCCGGGTGGTGTACCAGTCGACGTCCACCCCCGTCGCCGGCAGCGTCTCGGCCGCGCAGGCCATCCACCGGTCGTAGCTGAAGAACTCGCGCCAGCCGTCGAACCGGCCGCCGTCCTCGTAGACCTTCCGGATGACCGCGCCGATCCGGCGGTCGCCGCGGGAGAGCAGGCCCTCGACGATGCCGGGCCGCCCGTCGTGGTAGCGGAAGCCGATCGAGCGACCGTACGTCTTGTCACCGCGGATCCGGTCACGCAGCTTCGCCAGCCGCTCGTCGGTCTCGTCCGCCGAGAGTTGCGGAGCCCACTGGAAGGGGGTGTGCGGCTTGGGAACGAACCCGCCGATCGAGACGGTGCAGCGGATGTCCTTCCGACCGGAGACCTCGCGCCCCTTGGCGATGACGTTGACCGCCATGTCGGCGATCTGCAGCACGTCCTCGTCGGTCTCGGTCGGCAGCCCGCACATGAAGTACAGCTTCACCTGCCGCCAGCCGTTGCCGTAGGCGGTGGCGACGGTCCGGATCAGGTCCTCCTCCGAGACCATCTTGTTGATGACCTTGCGGATCCGCTCCGATCCGCCCTCGGGGGCGAACGTCAGACCGGAGCGCCGGCCGTTCCGGGTCAGTTCGTTGGCCAGGTCGATGTTGAAGGCGTCCACCCTGGTGGACGGCAGCGACAGGCCGACCTTGTCCTCCTCGTAGCGGTCCGCGAGCCCCTTGGCGATGTCGCCGATCTCGCTGTGGTCGGCTGAGGAGAGGGAGAGCAGGCCCACCTCCTCGAAACCGGTGGCGCGCAGCCCCCGGTCGACGATCTCGCCGATACCGGTGATGCTCCGTTCCCGCACCGGGCGGGTGATCATGCCGGCCTGGCAGAAACGGCAGCCCCGGGTGCAGCCGCGGAAGATCTCCACCGACATCCGTTCGTGGACCGTCTCGGCGAGCGGGACGAGCGGCTTCTTCGGATAGGGCCACTCGTCGAGATCCATGACGGTGTGCTTGGAGACCCGCCAGGGAACGCCGGAACGGTTCGGCACCACCCGGGCGATCCGGCCGTCCGGGAGGTACTCGACGTCGTAGAAGCGGGGCACGTAGACGCCGCCGGTGCGGGCCAGCCGCAGCAGCACCTCGTCCCGGCCGCCCGGCCGCCCCTCCGCCTTCCACTCCCGGACGATCTCCGTGATCTCCAGCACGGCCTGCTCACCGTCGCCGACCACCGCGCAGTCGATGAAGTCCGCGATCGGCTCCGGGTTGAAGGCGGCGTGTCCGCCGGCGAGGACGATCGGGTCCTCCAGGCCGCGGTCCGCGGACTCCAGGGGGATGCCGGCGAGGTCCAGCGCGGTGAGCATGTTGGTGTAGCACAGCTCGGTGGAGAAACTGAGTCCGAACAGGTCGAAGGCGCGGACCGGGCGGTGCGAGTCCACGGTGAACTGCGGTACCCCGTGCTCGCGCATCAGCTGCTCGAGGTCGGGCCAGACGCTGTACGCCCGCTCGGCGAGGACGCCCGGCCGCTCGTTGAGCACCTCGTAGAGGATCATGACGCCCTGGTTGGGCAGCCCGATCTCGTAGGCGTCCGGATACATGAGCGCCCAGCGCACATCGCAGGCGTCCCAGTCCTTGGAGGTGGAGTTGAGCTCTCCACCGACGTACTGGATGGGCTTCTGTACGTGCGGGAGAAGCGCTTCCAGCTGTGGGAAGACCGACTCGACAGGCATCGCGGTGTGTCTCTCGTGAGCAGGCGGGGGCGGTTCAGGGGCTCAGCCTACCTCCCGCCGGACGCCCGACGGCCTGCCGGCGGGGGCGGCCGGCAGGCTGTCCGGATGCGTCGGCTCAGGCCGACAGCGGTCTCTGCACCTTGATCGACTGAAGCAGTCCGACGGCGATCCAGACCGCGAACATGGACGTGCCCCCGTAGGAGACGAAGGGCAGTGGCAGTCCCGCCACCGGCATGATCCCCAGGGTCATACCGATGTTCTCGAAGGCCTGGAAGGCGAACCAGGCGATGATCCCGGCGGCCACCACCGTGCCGTAGAGCTCGGTGGTGTTGTGGGCGATCCGGCAGGCCCGCCAGAGCACCACCCCCAGCAACAGGATGATCAGCAGACCGCCGGCGAAGCCCAACTCCTCCCCCGCCACCGAGAAGACGAAGTCGGTCTGCTGCTCGGGCACGAACTGTCCGGTGGTCTGGGTGCCGTTGAACAGACCGGTGCCCCACAGCCCGCCGGAGCCGATCGCGATCCGCGCCTGGTTGGTGTTGTAGCCGACGCCGGACGGGTCCAACTGCGGGTTGGCGAAGGCGGCGAAGCGGTTGATCTGGTATTCGTCCAGCAGCTTCAGCTGCCACACCAGGAGCGCCCCGCTCGTCCCCGCCCCCACCAGTCCGATCAGCCAGCGGTTGGAGGCCCCGGAGGCCATCAGCACCCCCAGCGCGATGACCACCATGACCATCACCGAGCCAAGGTCCGGCATCAGCATGATGACGGCCATCGGCAGCGCCGCGACGCCCAGCGCCTGGAGGACTGTGCGGTGGTCGGGGTGCGGGCGGTCGCCGGCGTCCACCTGGGCGGCCAGCAGCATCGACATGCCCAGGATCATGGTGATCTTGGTGAACTCGGACGGCTGGAGCGTGAACCCGGCGCCGATCTGGATCCAGGCGTGCGCGCCGTTGATCGTGGTGCCGAGCGGGGTCAGCACCAGCGCCGTGAGCAGGATGGACAGCCCGTAGAGCATCGGGACCGCGCCGCGCAGCGTCCGGTGGCCCAGCCAGATGGTGCCGACCATCAGCGCGAGGCCGATCCCGGTGTTCAGCAGGTGGCGGATGAGGAAGTAGTAGGGATCGCCCTCGTTGAGTTCACTGCGGTTCCGGGTCGCCGACCAGACCAGCAGCGCTCCGATCGCGGAGAGCGTCAGGGAGGCCCCGAGCAGCGGCCAGTCGAGCCGGCGGAGCAGCGAGTCCCGCGCGGTGAGCCGGCCCCAGGCCCCGCGCTCCGGGGAGTAGCGGCGAACGGCGAAGCCGCTGGAGGTCGTCGTCACTCGTCGCTGTCCTTCCGGCGGCGCTCGGCCTTCGACTCGATCGGTTCGATGGTGCCGTCCTTGGCGATCTTCGGCAGCTTGGTCTGCGGCTTGGGCAGCAGCCCCTCACCGCCGTCCAGTCCGTAGAGGGCGTCGTAGATGTTGCGCACCGCCGGTCCGGAGGCGCCGGATCCGGTGCCACCCTGGGAGATCGTCATGACGATCGTGTAGTCGTCGGTGTAGGTGGCGAACCAGGAGGTGGTCTGCTTCCCGTAGACCTCCGCGGTGCCGGTCTTGGCGTGCATCGGGATCTTCTCCTGGGGCCAGCCCTCGAACCGCCAGGCGGCGGTGCCGCGGGTGGCGACGCCCTCCAGCGCCTTGTCGATCTGCGAGAGCGTCTTCTTGCTCGTGGGGAGCTTCCCGTGCGACTTCGGCTCGATCTCCTCGACCTTCCGGCCGTCGGGGCTGACCAGGGCCTTGCCGACGCTCGGGTCGTACAGCGTGCCGCCGTTGCTGAGCGCCGCGTAGATGGTGGCCATCTGGATCGGGGTCACCAGGGTGTCGCCCTGACCGATGGAGTAGTTGACCGAGTCGTAGGCGTGCAGCTTCATGCCCCCGAGGCAGTTCTCGTGGGCGAGCCTGGTCAGGTAGTCCTTCTTCTTCGGCCACTCCTTGGCCGTCTCGCACCAGCCGTCCTTGTTGACCTTCCAGAAGTCCTTCTTCCACTTCCGGTCCGGTACCCGGCCGGAGACCTCGTTGGGCAGGTCGACACCGGTCTCCTCGCCGAGGCCGAACTGGTGGGCGGTCTCATAGAACCAGTCGTGGGCGTCCTTCTTCGGCTTCGTGCCGCCGTCCTTCTTCCACTCCTGGTGGGCCAGGCCGTAGAAGACGGTGTCGCAGGAGACCTCCAGGGCCCGGCCCAGGGTGATCGGCCCGTGGTCCTCGGACTCGAAGTTCTTGAAGACCTGGTTGCCGATGCTGTACGAGCTGGTGCACGGGTAGGTGTCGTTGAAGTCGTAGCCGGCCTGGACCGAGGCGGCCGTGGAGACCACCTTGAAGATGGAGCCGGGCGCCGCCTGCCCCTGGATGGCCCGGTTGAGCAGCGGGTAGTTGGACTTCTTGCTGGTCAGCTTGGTGTAGTCGGCTCCGGAGATGCCACCGACCCAGGCATTGGGGTCGTAGTCCGGGTTGGAGGCCATGGCGACCACCCGACCGGTCTTCGACTCCATGACGACCACGGCTCCGGCGTCCGCCTCGTAGGGGCGGTTGGTGTTGCGGTCGATCTCCTGCCGGGCCGCCTTCATCGCCTGGTCCAGCTCCTTCTCGGCCAGGGCCTGCACCCGGGCGTCGATGCTGGTGATGAGGGACCAGCCGGCCTCCGCCGGCTCGTTCTCGGCCTCACCCATGACCCGGCCGACCTTGTCCACCTCGTACCGCGTCACCCCGGCCTTGCCGCGCAGCTTCTCGTCGTAGGAGCGCTCCAGGCCGGAGCGGCCGACCTGGTCCGAGCGGAGGAACGGCGAGGGACCGTCCTCCGCCTCCTTGATCTCCTCGTCGGTGACCGGCGAGAGGTACCCCAGTACCTGGGCCGTCCGGGCCTTGTAGGGCGTCGGATAGCGGCGGACCGCGGTGGGCTCGGCGGTGATGCCGGGGAAGTCCTCCGAGCGCTCCCGGATCAGCAGCGTCTGGTGGGTGGTCGCCTCGTCTGTGATGGGGATCGGCTGGTAGGGCGAACCGTTCCAACAGGGCTGCTTCGTCTCCGCGTCGCAGAGCCGGATCTTCGCCTCCACCTCAGCCGGATCCATGTCGAGGATCTTGGCGAGGCGGTTGAGGACCGCCTTGCCGCCGTCCTTCATCTTCAGCAGCTCGGTGCGGTTCGCGGAGACCACGAGCCGGGTCTCGTTGTCCGCGATCGGCACCCCGCGGGCGTCCAGGATGGAGCCGCGCACGGCGGGCTGGACGACCTGCTGCACATGGTTGCCCATGGCCTTGGCCGCGTACTCGTCGCCGTTGCGGATCTGGATGAACCAGAGTCGCCCGGCCAGCGTCGCGAGAAGCGAGAAGACCAGTATCTGGATGGCGACGAGGCGGATCGTGACGCGCGCCGTACGCCCGGTCTCCGGGATGTTGCTCATGCCGCCCACTGCCCCTCGGAGAATCGCCCCACGTTCACAGCCGCTTGACCCCCTTGATCCGCCCGGCACCGGACTTGGACGGCCGGCTGAGCACACTGCCGCGCCGGCCTCCGAGGCCCTGCCGGATCCGACCGCCGCGCCTGGTCCGCACCCCGGTGCCGGCCGACAGCCAACTGGACTGGGGACCGTCCGGGCCGCCCGTTCCGGCGGAGGACTCGGTGAGCGGATCCCGCTCGAACCGCCGCGCCACCGCCATCACCGCCGGCACCACGAACGGGGCCAGCAGCAGGTCGTAGAGGGCCGCGGTGAACAGCAGACTGCCCAAGCCCGCCTGGTGGGCGGCGGAGTCCCCGACGACCGCTCCGACCCCCGCGTACAGCAGCGTGGTGCCGATCGCCGCACCGACCACCGCCAGCAGCGGGCCGGCGGCCGAGCGGATGCGGCCGCTCTCCGGTCGAGCGAGCCCGGCGAGGTAGCCGACCACGCAGAGCACCAGGGCGTAGCGGCCCGCCGCGTGGTCGGAGGGGGGTGCCAGGTCGGTGAGGAGACCCGCGCCGAAGCCGACCAGCGCGCCGCCGACGTGGCCGTAGACGAGCGCGAGCCCCAGCAGGACGAGCAGCACCAGGTCTGGGACGGCGCCGGGCAGCCGCAGCCGGGCGAGCACCGACACCTGGATCACGAGCGCCACCACGACCATGGTGGTGGAGAGCAGAATCCGGTTGACTCGCATGATCAGTCCCTGTCGCGGGTGGCGGGCGGAGAGGCGGAGGGGCCGCCGCCGGGTTCGTCGTCGGGCGCCTCGCCGTAGTCGTCGCCGGTCTCACCGGCGCTCTCGTCGGTGTCCTCGGAGCCGCTCTCGTCCCCCTCGTCGCCGGACTCCGCCCCCGGGGTGGCGGTGACGGTCACGGTGGGGGCGGGCTTGGGCCGCTTGGGCTTCTCCGGGAGCACGGTGTCCCGCGGGTCCTTCCTCGGCGGCTTCACCACGACGCCGACGATGTCGAGCTTGGTGAAGGAGACGTAGGGCCGCACCTCGACGGTCCGGGTCAGGTCGCCGGTCGCCGGGTCAACCTTGCTGACCTCGCCGACCGGTACGCCCGGGACGAACGGCCGGTCCTCACTGGAGCCGAAGGTGACCAGCCGGTCCCCCTTCTTCACCCGCGCCTTGCCGTTGAGCAGTTGCACACTCAGCGACCGGTCGCCGCGTCCGGTGGCGAAACCCAGCTCGTTGGACGCCTCCATCCGGGTGCCGACGGTGAAGTCCGGGTCCGTGGCGAGCAGGACGGTGGAGGTCGAGGAGGCGACGGTGGTGATCCGGCCGACCAGCCCGTCGCCGTTGATGACCGTCATGTCACGGCGCAGTCCGTCGTCGCTGCCGGCGTCGATGGTGACCGTCCAGGAGAATCCCTGGGCGGCTCCTATGGCGATGACCTGGGCGCCCTTTATTCCGTACTGGCCGGCGCCGGCGGTCTTCAGCAGCTTCTCGAGTTCGGCGAGCCGGCTGCGGTTCCGGTCGTCGCTGCCCAGCTTGGCCTTCAGCTCGGCGTTCTCACGCTCGAGCGCACTGAGCCGGCCGTGCCGACCGGTGGATTCGCGGACCGCTCCGATGGCGTTCCCGACGGGGTCGATGACCGTGGCGACCGCGTTCTCCACCGGTCCGAACGCCGCCGCGGCGGCCTGCCTGGCGCCGTCGAGCGGGGACTCCTGGCTGCGCATGTCCACCGTGATCAGCGCGAACGCGGTGGCGATCAGCAGCACCAGGAGCAGCCGACTCTCTCGTGTGTCCCTCACCTGCGGCGGCGTGCCTTCCTCGTCGGACCGGTCGGCGCTGGCCGGGTCCGGTCATCAGGAGCTTGAGCCTGTTTCGTGTTGGCGGTGCGGCACACGGTGCTCCCGTTGTCGACAGGATCTGCCGTGGCCGGACGGTCGTCCAGCTGAGGGCTCGTCACCCGTCTGGACGCCGGTACAGCGGTACGACTACAGGCCGGTCCGGCCGTACGGCCGCCACCGCTGTATCCGCTGCTTGTCAGTTATAGCTGTATATCAACCGAGCCCACCGCACCGGTGGAGGGGCACCCGTGCGGCGGATCGGGCGGGCGTCATCTCCGCGGCTGCGAGTCCAGCACCTGCTGGAGCGCCTCGAACTCCTCGACGCACTTGCCGGATCCGAGCGCCACGGAATCGAGCGGGTCCTCGGCGATGTGGATCGGCATGCCGGTCTCCTCGCGCAGCCGGTCGTCCAGGCCGCGGAGCAGAGCGCCGCCACCGGTGAGGACGATGCCCCGGTCCATCACGTCGCCGGAGAGTTCCGGCGGGCACTTGTCGAGCGTCGTCTTGACCGCGTCCACGATGGAGCTGACCGGCTCCTCCATCGCCTTGCGGACCTCCGCCGAGGAGATGACCACGGTCTTCGGCAGCCCGCTGACCAGGTCCCGGCCGCGGATCTCGGTGTGCTCGTCGTCGCCGGAGTCGAACGCCGAGCCCAGGGTCAGCTTGATGCTCTCCGCGCTCCGCTCGCCGAGCAGCAGGCTGTACTCCTTCTTGATGTGCTGGATGATCGCGTTGTCCAGCTCGTCGCCGGCGACCCGGATCGACTGGGCGGTGACGATGCCGCCGAGGGAGATAACCGCGACCTCGGTGGTGCCGCCGCCGATGTCCACGACCATGTTGCCGGTGGCCTCGTGGACCGGCAGGCCGGAGCCGATGGCGGCCGCCATCGGCTCCTCGATGATGTGCACCTGCCGAGCGCCGGCCTGGGTGGAGGCCTCGATCACCGCCCGGCGCTCGACACCGGTGATCCCCGAGGGCACGCAGACCACGACGCGCGGGCGCGCCAGGTAACGGCGTTTGTGGATCTTGAGAATGAAGTAGCGGAGCATCCGCTCGGTGATCTCGAAGTCGGCGATCACGCCGTCCTTGAGCGGCCGCACCGCCACGATGTTGCCGGGGGTACGGCCGATCATCTTCTTCGCTTCGGCGCCAACGGCCAGAATGCCACCGGTATTCGTGTTGATGGCCACCACTGATGGCTCATTCAGAACGATCCCGCGACCTCTGACGTACACCAGCGTGTTGGCGGTGCCGAGGTCGACAGCCATGTCACGGCCGATGAACGACATGTTGTTCCCCATGAGGATACGTCTGGCCTTCCCAGCTGGAACGGTATGACTTGTACGTCTGCGGGGTCAGCGCTGCGAGAGTGTGGAAGGTCCCCATCGTAGTCCCGCTCACGACTGCGCGGTGCTAGGGCCCTCCGCCATTGTCGGCGGAAGCGGTGCCACCTCCCGCCATGGTGACGCCGTGTCGGAGCAATGCGTTCCCCCGATCGGCTCAAATATGCTGGGCGGCGGCCGAATTCCTGTGGTCCAGGCACCAGCCGGGTAAGGACCGACGGGGCCTCAGGCGAAATCGGGGAAGAAGAGTTTGATCTCCCGCTCCGCGGACTCCTCGGAGTCCGAGGCGTGGATGAGGTTCTCCCGCACCACGGTGCCGAAGTCGCCCCGGATGCTGCCCGGCGCGGCGGCGATCGGGTCGGTGGGGCCGGCCAGGGTCCGCAGTCCCTCGATGACCCGCTCCCCTTCGACGACCATCGCCACGGACGGCCCGGAGGCCATGAACTCCATCAGCGGCTCGTAGAAGGGCTTGCCCTGGTGCTCGCCGTAGTGCTGCTCGAGGGTGTCCTGCGCCAGCCGGCGGAGTTCCAACGCGGTGATCGACCAGTCGGCCTTGCGCTCGATCCGGCCGAGGATCTCGCCGACCAAGCCCCGCCGGACCGCGTCGGGCTTGAGAAGAACGAGGCTGCGCTGGGTCATGGTGTACGGCTCCAGGATCTCTGAGCGGTCGGGGAGGTGACGCGCAGAATACCTGGTCGCCCCGGTGCCTCCGGCACCCGGGATCAGGAGGGGGAGCCGGTGTCCGCCGCCAGCCGGGCGCGGCGGGCCTTCGCCTCGTCGATCTTGCGGCCGAAATGGACCGAGGCCCACCACAGTCCGGCGAAGCACAGCCCGAGGGCGAACATCGCCGGGATCACGAAGCCGCTGGCCACCAGCGCCGCCTGGAGCACCCAGCCGATCTGCACGGCCCCGGGGCGGGACAACATGCCGCAGAGCAGCAGGCACAGCACCATCGCCACACCGCTGACCGTCCACACGGTGCCGGTCGACACGTCGGACAGCTGCATCGCGACCAACGCGGCGAGACCGATCACGAAGAACTCGCCCACCAGCGTCGAGGCACACAGAGTTCGCAAGGTATTCAGCCCTTCCTCAACAGCAGCCGGGCCTCGCCGACAGTGATCACCGAGCCGGTCACCAGCACTCCGGCACCGGCGAACTCGCCCTCCTCCTCGGCGAGTGTGATCGCCGACTCCAGCGCGTCGTCGAGCCGGGGCTCCACCCGCACCCGGTCCGGGCCGAAGACCTCGACCGCGACGGCCGCCAGCTCGTCCACGTCCATCGCACGGTAGCTGGAGTTGCCGCAGACCACGACTTCGGCGAAGACCGGCTCGAAGGCCTCCAGCACGCCCCGCACGTCCTTGCCCTCGCTCGCGCCGACCACGCCGATCAGGCGGCTGAAGCCGAACGCCTCGGTCACCGCGTCCGCCACCGCCCGCGCGCCGCCCGGGTTGTGCGCGGCGTCCAGCACGACGGTCGGACTGCTGCGCACGACCTCCAGGCGGCCCGGGGAGAGCGCGGAGGCGAAGGCCGAACGGACGGCGTCCAGGTCGAGGGTGCGGGCCTGCTGGGCGCCGATGCCGAAGAAGGCCTCCACGGCGGCGAGCGCTACCGCGGCGTTGTGCGCCATGTGGGCGCCGTGCAGCGGCAGGAAGACATCCGGGTACTCGCCGCCCAGCCCGCGCAGCGTCAGCAGCTGGCCGCCGACCGCCACCTCGCGGCTCAGCACGCCGAACTCCATGCCCTCCCGGGCCACGGTGGCGTCCACCTCCACGGCCTTCTTCAGCAGCACCTGGGCCGCGTCGACCGGTTGCTGGGCGAGGACCACGGTCGCGCCCCGCTTGATGATCCCGGCCTTCTCCACGGCGATCTCCCCGGGCGTGGCGCCGAGCCGGTCGGTGTGGTCCAGGTCGATCGGCGTCACCACGGCCACACCGGCGTCGATCACGTTGGTCGCGTCCCAGCTGCCGCCCATGCCGACCTCGACGACGGCCACGTCCACCGGGGCGTCGGCGAAGGCCGCGTAGGCCATGCCGGTGAGCGCCTCGAAGAAGGAGAGGCGGTGTTCCTGGGCCGCGTCGACCATCGCCAGGTAGGGCTCGATGTCGCGGTAGGTCGCCAGGAACCGCTCGGCGTCCAGCGGCGCCCCGTCCACGCTGATCCGCTCGGTGACGGACTGCACATGCGGGCTGGTGTAGCGGCCGGTGCGCAGGTCGAGCGAGGTCAGCAGCGCCTCGATCAGGCGGGCGGTGGTGGTCTTGCCGTTCGTCCCGGTGATGTGGATCGACGGATAGGCGCGCTGCGGATCGCCCATCACGTCCATCAGCGCCTCGATCCGGGTGAGGGAGGGGTCGAGCCGGGTCTCCGGCCACCGGCCGGCCAGCTCCGCCTCCACCTCCCGCAGCGCCCGGTCGACCTCCGGGTCCTCGGGGCGGGCCGGTACGCCGTCACCGGGCGGCGGGCCCGCCTGGGTGCGCAGGGTACGACTGCCGGCTTCGATCACCGCGAGGTCGGGGTCGCGGCCGGTCTCGGCCCCGACGATCTCGTCGAAGGCGTCGGGGCCGGTCTGGGGCTCGGGGTCCTCATGGGGGGCGCGGTCGCTCACAGCGGACAGTCTACGGACCGCGCCGCCCCGAGGAGACGACCGGCCGGTCAGGCGCCGGGGAGCGCCGCCAGTTGGGCGGAGATCCGTTCGATATCGGCCTCCGCCGTCTGCCGCCGGCCGCGGATCTTGTCCACCACCTGCTCCGGCGCCTTGGCCAGGAAGGACTCGTTGCCGAGCTTCGCCGTGGTCTGCGCCAGCTCCTTCTCCGCCGCCGCGAGGTCCTTGGTCAGCCGCTTGCGCTCCGCCTCGACGTCGATCGCACCGGAGAGGTCGAGGGCGACCCTGGCCCCCGCCACCGGCAGGGTGGCGGTGGCGTTGAAGCCCTCGGTCTCCGGCTGCAGCCGGAGCAGCTGGCGAATGGCGTCCTCGTGCGCCCCCAACGCGGTGCCGGCGAGCTCCAGCCGGGCCGGAACCTTCTGCCCCGGCTGGAGCCCCTGGTCTGCCCGGAACCGCCGCACCTCGGTGACGAGTTGCCGCACGGTCTCGATCTCGCTCTCGGCCGCCTGGTCCCGGAAACCGCTGTCCGTGGGCCAGTCCGCGGTGACCACCGTCTCCCGACCGGTGAGCGTGGTCCACAGCTCCTCGGTGACGAACGGGACCACCGGGTGGAGCAGCCGGAGGGTGACCTCCAGGACCTCCCCGAGCACCCGGCGCGAGGCCTCGGCGGCCGCGCCGCCCTGTTGGAAGGTGGTCTTGGTCAGCTCGACGTACCAGTCGAAGACCTCGTCCCAGGCGAAGTGGAAGAGCGTCTCGCTGAGCTTGGAGAACTGGTAGTCCTCGTAGTAGGCGTCCACCTCGGCGACCACGCTGTTCAGCCTGGAGAGGATCCAGCGGTCGGCCGCGGACAGCTCAGCCGCGGGCGGCAGCCCGCCCTCGACCGTGGCGCCGTTCATCATCGCGAAGCGGGTGGCGTTCCAGATCTTGTTCGCGAAGTTCCGGGAGGCCTGCACCCAGTCCTCACCGATCGGCACGTCCGTACCCGGGTTGGCGCCGCGGGCCAGGGTGAAGCGGACGGCGTCGGAGCCGTACTCGTCCATCCAGTCCAGCGGGTCCACGGCGTTGCCAAAGGACTTCGACATCTTCTTGCCGAACTGGTCCCGGACCATGCCGTGCAGCGCGATGGTGTGGAACGGCGGGGTGCCGTCCATGGCGTAGAGGCCGAACATCATCATCCGGGCGACCCAGAAGAACAGGATGTCGTAGCCGGTGACCAGGACGGAGTTCGGGTAGAACTTCGCCAGGCTCTCGGTCCGCTCCGGCCAGCCGAGGGTGGAGAACGGCCACAGCGCCGAGGAGAACCAGGTGTCGAGGACGTCCGTCTCCTGGTGCCAGCCCTCACCGCCGGGCGGCTCCTCGTCGGGACCGACGCAGACCATCTCGCCGTCCGGCCCGTACCAGACCGGGATCCGGTGGCCCCACCACAGCTGGCGGGAGATGCACCAGTCGTGGAGGTTGTCGATCCAGCCGAAGTACCGGGACTCCATCTCCTTGGGGTGGACGGCGACCCGCCCGTCGCGCACCGCGTCACCGGCCGCCTTGGCGAGCGGGCCGGTCCTGACCCACCACTGCATGGACAGCCGGGGTTCGATCGTCGTCTTGCAGCGTGAGCAGTGCCCCACCGAGTGGGTGTACGGCCGCTTCTCCGCGGTGATCCGGCCCTCGCTGCGCAGCGCGCCGACGATCGCCGACCTGGCCTCGAACCGGTCCAGCCCCTGGAACGGACCGTGCGCGGTGATGATGCCGCGCTCGTCGAGCACTTCGAGGTTGGGCAGGCCGTGGCGGCGGCCGATCTCGAAGTCGTTGGGGTCGTGGGCGGGGGTCACCTTCACCGCACCGGTGCCGAACTCCGGGTCGACGTGCTCGTCGGCGACGACCGGGATCCGCCGCCCGGTGAGCGGGAGTTCCACCTCGGTGCCGACCAGGTGGGCGTAGCGTTCGTCCTCGGGGTGGACCGCCACCGCGGTGTCACCGAGCATCGTCTCGGCGCGGGTGGTCGCGACGACCAGCGCCGAATCCCCCTCGCCGTAGCGGATGGAGACGAGCTCGCCCTCGTCGTCCTGGTACTCCACCTCGATGTCGGAGATGGCGGTCAGGCAGCGGGGGCACCAGTTGATGATGCGTTCCGCGCGGTAGATCAGCTCGTCCTCGTAGAGCCGCTTGAAGATGGTCTGGACGGCGCGGGAGAGGCCCTCGTCCATCGTGAAGCGCTCCCGCGACCAGGCCACTCCGTCGCCCAACCGCCGCATCTGACCGGAGATCTGCCCGCCGGACTCGCTCTTCCACTTCCAGACCCGCTGGACGAACTCCTCACGGCCCAGGTCGTGCCGGGACTTGCCCTCCTTGGCCAGCTCCCGCTCCACGACGTTCTGGGTGGCGATGCCGGCGTGGTCCATGCCCGGCTGCCAGAGCGTCTCGTAGCCCTGCATCCGCTTCCGGCGGGTCAGCGCGTCGATCAGGGTGTGCTCGAAGGCGTGGCCGAGATGGAGGGAACCGGTGACGTTCGGCGGCGGGATGACGATCGTGTACGGCTCCTTGCCGCTCCCCGCGTCCGCCTCGAAGTACCCGCGAGCTACCCAGCGCTCGTAGAGCCGCCCTTCTACGTCGGCCGGCGCGTACTGGGTCGGCAGATCGATCGGGGCGCTGGGGTGGGCCCCGTCCTGGGGGCGCTGGGTGTTCTCGGTCACGGCGTCAGTGTAAGGGCGGTCGGGAGGCTGTTACGAACCCGTTGCTGCCCCGAGGTAAAGCCCACGTAAGGCGTCAGGAAGGATGGTCTCAACTGTCTCCAGAACGAGGTAATCGCATGAGCTACAACCAGCCGCCCCCGCCACCGGGCCCGTACGGAGGCGACCAGCCCACTCCCAACCCGTACGGCCAGGGCGGCGCCGCGGGCCAGCCCGGGTACGGGTACCCGCAGCAGCCGGGTCAGCCGGGCGGCTACGCCTATCCGCAGCAGCCAGGAGGTTACGGGCAGCCCCAGCAGCCCGCCGGCTACGGGCAGCCGCAGCAGGCGGGCCCCTACGGCGGGCAGCCCCCGTACGGCGCGGTGCCGCCGCCTCCCACCTCGGGCGGCGGCAACGGGAAGACGATCGGGATCATCGTCGGGGCGCTGGTGCTGGTGGCCGCGATCATCGGCGGCACGGCGTACGTGCTCAGCGGGGACGACGACGAGGGCGTCTTCTCTGACGGAAAGAAGTACAAGCTCACCACGCCGAAGACAGTTGCCTCGGAGTACGAGTTGCAGGACACCGGCTCGGACGATCCGGGCTCCAACGACCTCGACGGGGTCCCGGGCGTCTCGGACCCTGAGCCGGTGCAGGGCGAGTACTCCTCCTCCTCCAAGAAGCAGTTGATGCTGATGGGGGTCTGGGGCGGCGTGGAGAACCCCGGCCAGGTCGTGGACGCGATGTTCGTCGTGATGGAGAAGGCCGTCGGCGATGAGAACGACGGCGAGATGACGGTAGAGGCCGTGGGCAGCCCCCAGAAGATGGAGCCGGAGGGGTTGAAGGGCGCGGTCATGAAGTGCCAGAAGTACAAGCTGACGCCCGACGACCCCGGTGACGCACCCATCGACTCGATCGAGTTCCCCGCCTGCATATGGGGCGACTCCAGCACGGTGGGCGCTGTGGTGTCGGTGGATCCCGTGGCGGCCATCGCCGGTGGTGAGGTGGACCTCTCGGCAGCCGCCGAGTTGGCAGCCAAGGTGCGCAACGACGCGCGCGTCGAGATCTCCGAGTAGTCACAGCCGGCACGAGAGGAGCGCCGCATGAGCGACAACCAGTCTGGTCCCTTCGGAGGCCAGCAGCAGGGTGGCGGTCAGCCGCCGCAGGGGCCCGGGTACGGCTACCCGCAGCAGCCCCCGGCCCCGCAGGGACAGCCGGGGTACGGCTACCCTCAGCAGCCCCCGGGCCAGGCCGGGTACGGCTACCCGCCACCGGGGCAGCCGGAGGGCCACGGCCAGCAGCCCGGGGCCTTCGGGCAGCCCCAGGCCGGCCCCTACGGGCAGCCGCCCAACCCCTACGGGCCTCCCGGCGCACAGCCTCCCGGGGGCGGCAACAAGAACAAGATCATCGCGATAGTCGCCGGCTGCGCGGTGCTCGTCGCCGCGATCGTCACCGGTGGCGTACTGCTGCTGGGCTCGGACGACAAGAGCGACGACGAGGCGGACAAGCCGAAGCCGAGCACCAGCAGTTCGGCCGAGCCCTCCCCCGGCGACGAAAAGGAGGACGCCGAGGACGCTGACGACACCGACAGCGGGGCGATGAAGCTGACGACGCCCAAGACCCTGGCGGACGGCGCCTACGTGCTGGAGAAGGACACCGAGCAGCTCAAGAAGGAGGGCACGTCCGTCCAGGACCAGATGCCCCCCGGCACCATCTCGGTGCTCGGCCAGTACCGGGGCTCCGGCGACAAGAACCAGGGGCTCTCCTTCTCCGGCGCCTACGGTTACATCGGCGACCCGAAGCAGGTCCAGGACGAGATGATCGAGGGCTTCACCAGCAGTGGCAGCACGGTGGAGAAGGAGCCCGAGGAGTACCGGCCGAACGGCTCGGACGGCCCGGTGTTCCGCTGCCTGGTCGCCAAGGTGCAAGGCAGCCTCTACGCCCCGGCCTGCACCTGGGCCGAGCAGTCCAACGCCGCGATGGTGCTGGGCATCGACATCGACTACACCTCGCTCAACAGCGTCGACGTCGACGCCTTCGCCAAGGTGGCCGCGACCATCTACGAGGAGAGCCGCGTCCCGCTCTGATCGAACCGGCGGGGTGCCGTTCCCACCGCGGGAGGGCAGCCGGCGGCCGCAGGGCGTGAGAGGGGCGCCCGGTAATGGACCGGGCGCCCCTCTCCTCGTTCTCTCCAACCCGCGGTGTCCCTCTCCGGTCCAGGCTCTCGCCTCCGCGCTTCAGCGCCCTCCCGGACGGAGCACCCGCCTGTGCCGTGGGAAGCCGCCGCCTCAGGCGCTCTTCTCGTGCCGCTCACCCGACTCGCCGCCACGGCTGCGGGGCACCAGCGTCGGGTTGACGTTGGAGTGCACGACCTCCTCGGTGATGACCACCCGGGCCACGTCCTTACGGGAGGGCACCTCGTACATCACCGACATCAGCACCTCCTCCATGATGGCGCGCAGTCCGCGCGCGCCGGTGCCGCGCAGGATCGCCTGGTCGGCGATGGCCTCGAGCGCCGGGCGGTCGAACTCCAGCTCCACCCCGTCGAGTTCGAACAGCCGCTGATACTGCCGAACCAGGGCGTTGCGCGGCTCGACGAGGATCTTCAGCAGCGCTTCCCGGTCGAGGTTGTGCACCGAGGTGATGACCGGCAGCCGCCCGATGAACTCCGGGATCATCCCGAACTTCACCAGGTCCTCCGGCATGACCTCCTGGAACTGGTCGCTGCTGTCGATCTCCCGCTTGGAGCGGATCGTCGCCCCGAAGCCGATCCCCTTGGCCCCGGCGCGGGACTCGATGATCTTCTCCAGCCCCGCGAAGGCGCCCCCCACGATGAAGAGCACGTTGGTGGTGTCGATCTGGATGAACTCCTGGTGCGGGTGCTTCCGTCCGCCCTGCGGCGGCACGGAGGCGCTGGTGCCCTCCAGGATCTTCAACAGCGCCTGCTGGACGCCCTCGCCGGAGACATCGCGTGTGATCGATGGGTTCTCGCTCTTCCGGGCGACCTTGTCGATCTCGTCGATGTAGATGATCCCCGTCTCGGCCTTCTTGACGTCGTAGTCGGCGGCCTGGATCAGCTTGAGCAGGATGTTCTCGACGTCCTCGCCGACGTAGCCGGCCTCCGTCAGGGCCGTGGCGTCGGCGATGGCGAACGGTACGTTGAGCATCCTGGCGAGGGTCTGGGCGAGCAGCGTCTTCCCCGAGCCGGTCGGGCCCAGCAGAAGGATGTTGGACTTGGCGAGCTCGATGCCGTCCTCACGGCCGTCCCGGCCGCCGTTCTTCCCCGCCTGCACCCGCTTGTAGTGGTTGTAGACCGCGACCGAGAGCGCCTTCTTCGCGGCCTCCTGCCCGACGACGTACCCCTCGAGGAACTCGGAGATCTCCCGCGGCTTGGGCAGTTCCTCCCAGCGGGCCTCGGAGGACTCGGCCAGCTCCTCCTCGATGATCTCGTTGCAGAGGTCGATGCACTCGTCGCAGATGTAGACGCCGGGCCCCGCGATGAGTTTCTTCACCTGCTTCTGGCTCTTGCCGCAGAACGAGCACTTGAGCAGGTCGCCACCGTCACCGATGCGTGCCACGAGGTGCTTCCCCTTCGCCTGGGATCTGCAACGCTTGCGCAGACCCGGGTGCTTGCCTATCGACGGTACCTTGCCGGACCCCCTGTCCGGGCCCCCCTTGGACCGACTCGGTCCAAGGGGGGATCCTTCGGCACTGCTCGATCAGAAAGAAACAGAAGACTTCCGAGTCGAAACGATCTGGTCGATCAGACCGTACTCGAGCGACTCCTCCGCGGTAAGGATCTTGTCGCGCTCGATGTCGTCCCGGATCTTCTCGATCGGAGTCGTCGAGTGCTTGGCCAGCATGTCCTCCAGCTGGGTACGCATCCGGAGGATCTCGTTGGCGGCGATCTCCAGGTCGGACACCTGACCGCGACCGGTCTCGCTGTACGGCTGGTGGATCAGGATGCGGGCGTTCGGCAGGGCCATCCGCTTGCCGGGGGTGCCGGCCGCGAGCAGCACGGCCGCGGCCGAGGCCGCCTGTCCCATGCAGACCGTCTGGATGTCCGGCTTCACGAACTGCATCGTGTCGTAGATGGCGGTGAGCGCGGTGAACGAGCCGCCGGGCGAGTTGATGTAGATCGAGATGTCACGGTCCGGGTCGATCGACTCCAGGCACAGCAGCTGCGCCATGACGTCGTTCGCCGAGGCGTCGTCGATCTGCACGCCGAGGAAGATCACGCGCTCCTCGAAGAGCTTGGCGTACGGGTCGTACTCGCGCACCCCCTGCGAGGTGCGCTCGACGAAACGCGGAACGATATAGCGGGACTCGGCGACGGGGCCCTGGAAGAGGCCGCTGCCGGGGTTGTTGCTCATATAGGTGTTCACCGTCCTGGAGGCGGATCAGATCAGTGGCTGGCTCGTCGGCTGTGCGGCGGCTGGAGGCTCAGCTGGAGGCTCCGGTGCCGCCACCGCCCGGCACGTCGGAGGCGGAGGCCATGACCTCGTCCACCAGCCCGTACTCCCTGGCCTCCTCGGCGGAGAACCAACGGTCCCGGTCGGAGTCACGGATGACCTGCTCGACGGTCTGGCCGGTGTGCAGGGCGGTGAGCTCCGCCATCTTCTTCTTGGTGCGCAGCAACTGCTCCGCGTGGATCTTGATGTCGGAGGCCGAGCCGGCCAGGCCCGCCGAGGGCTGGTGGATCAGGATCTCCGCGTTCGGCAGGGCGAAGCGCTTCCCCGGGGTACCGGCGCTCAGCAGGAACTGCCCCATGGAGGCGGCCAGGCCCATGGCGATGGTGACCACGTCGTTCTTGATGTACTGCATGGTGTCGTAGATCGCCATGCCGGCCGTGATCGAGCCGCCCGGGGAGTTGATGTAGAGGTAGATGTCCTTGTCCGGTTCGGCGGCAAGGAGCAGCAGCTGCGCCGTGATCCTGTTGGCGATCTCGTCGTCGACCTGCTGGCCGAGGAAGATGATCCGCTCCCCGAGCAGCCGGTTGTAGACCTGGTCGCCGAGGCCACCGAAGGTCGGCTCGCCGGCGGCGGCGGAAGGCTTCAGATTCGTCACGTATCCACCTGCTCGTAGTTTGACGGCCGCGCGCCGTCTCAGCGTCTTCTTCGGGTGCGGGGCCGATGCTCCGGTACCCTCCGGCACCGTGGCGAAGGCTCTCCCACCCTTCTGTCTACGGACCTTAACGCGCAGGTGGGACTACGCCATCCCGCACAGAGAGCTGTTCGCTGTCAGCGCATGCCCGCACCGGGCGCCGGCGGCCCGTGCAGGGGCCCGACGCACTCGGGCCCGTCCGTCGTCGACCCGCTCGTGGGTGGGGTCGACGGCGTACGGGCCCGGGCACGGTTCCGATGGGGCTCAGGCGTCCTTCTGCTCCTCGGCCTTCGCCGCCTCGGAGCCGGAGTCCGCGGACTCGGGGGCGCTCTCGGCGGCCTCCTCGTCCTCTTCCTCGTCCTCCAGGTGGACCGGCTCGCCGTTGCTGTCGACCACCTTGGCGGCCTCGACCACGGTGGCGAGCGCCTTGCCGCGGGCCACCTCGCCGACGAGCATCTGCACCTGGCCGCCCTCGACGACCGCCTGGGCGAACTGGTCGGGGCTCATACCGGAGGACTGGGCACGGCGCACCAGGTGCTCGGTGAGTTCCTCCTGCCCGACCGACAACTGCTCCTTCTTCACCAGCTCGTCCAAGACGAACTGGGTGCGGATGCCCTTCTCCGCCTGCTCCTTGAGCTCGGCCTCGAACTCCTCGGCGGTCTTCTCCTGGATCTTGAGGTAGGCGTCGAGGTCCAGGCCCATCTGGGCGAGTTGGTGGTTCTCCAGGTTGTGCTTGCGCGTGCCGATCTCGTCCTCGAGGAGCTTCTCCGGGACGGGCACCTCGACCAGGCCGAGCAGGGCCTCGAGCACCTTCTCCTGGGCCTCGGTGGCCTGCTCGTAGCGCCGGGCCTCCTCAAGCCGCTTGCGGCTGTCGGCCCGGAGCTCCTCCAGGGTGTCGAACTCGCTCGCCAGCTGGGCGAAGTCGTCGTCGAGCTCCGGGAGTTCACGCTCAGCCACCGCGCTGACATCGACCTTGACCTCGGCCTCCTTGCCCTGGGCGGAGCCGCCCTTGAGCTCGGAGGTGAAGGTGGCGCTACCACCGGCCTCCAGGCCGGTGACGGCCTCGTCGATGCCGTCGAGCAGCTCACCGGAGCCGATGGTGTAGCTGACGCCCTTGGCGACGCCGTCCGGCAGGACCTCACCGTCGACCTTGGCCTCGAGGTCGACGGTGACGACGTCGCCCTCGGCCGCGGCACGCTCCACCGGGGTGGTGGAGGCGAAGCGCTCACGCAGCTGCTGGACGGAGTTCTCCACGTCCTCGTCGGACACCTCGACCGCGTCGACGGTGACCTCGATGCCGGAGTAGTCCGGGATCTCGATGGTCGGCCGGACGTCGACCTCGGCGGTGAAGGAGAGCAGCTCGCCGTCCTTCAGCTCGGTGATGTCCACCTCGGGCTGGCCCAGGGGGTCGATCTCCCCCTCGCTGACCGCCTCGGTGTAGAGCTTCGGGAGCGCGTCGTTGACCGCCTCCTCGAGCACCGCACCGCGACCGAACCGCTGGTCGATGATGCGGGCCGGGACCTTGCCCTTGCGGAAGCCCGCCACCGTGACCTGCTGGTTGATCTTCTTGTACGCCGCGTCGAGGCTGGGCTTGAGCTCCTCGAAGGGCACCTCGACAGTGAGCCGAACCCGAGTCGGGTTCAGGGTCTCCACGGCGCTCTTCACGGTTCGGTCTCCTTGGGGCTGATTTCTTGGGTTCTGCTGAGATTCAGCTGAGACGTCCCGCATTCGATACTCGGTCGAGCCGGGACACGGGGACGCGGTCTGCATAGTAACCGCAAGGGCGATCGTGCCCATAAATCGGATCCGGATAAGAACCCGCGCGGGCGGGAAGCCCGGGCTGACGGCGCCCCCGGGCCGGGACGAACCGCTGCTCTCCGCGGCGCGGTGGAGATCGGCGCCGCGGTCCTTCTTCGCGTTGTGGTCGGGGTGGCCGGATTCGAACCGACGACCTTCCGCTCCCAAAGCGGACGCGCTACCAAGCTGCGCCACACCCCGTCGGTGCGAGACGTAGGGTACATGGCCCGTGGCGCTTCGGCTGCCATCCCCCGGCTCCCCGGCCAGCGGGTGTGCGCAGGAGCCCTGCGACCCGCTACGATGCATTCCGTGCCGCGACGGCGGTCGGCTCCGCCGATCGGCCGCGGCGCTCGCGGGCGTAGCTCAATGGTAGAGCCCCAGTCTTCCAAACTGGCTACGCGGGTTCGATTCCCGTCGCCCGCTCCATGACCTCCCGGCCCGGCTCGGCTTCGCCGCCGAGTTGGGCCGAGGTCGTTCCAGGGGGCCGGGTCGGGCGGAAGCCCTCGGCGGGGAAACGGGGCGGCGGTCACCGCGGGCTTTGTAGGGTTCCCCTCATGGAGATCTGGGTGAACCCCGCCTGCTCGAAGTGCCGCTCGGCCGTTCGCCTGCTCGACGAGGCCGGGGCGGAGTACACGGTGCGACGCTATCTGGACGATCCGCCGAGCCCGGCCGAGCTGCGCCGGGTGCTGGACCGGCTGGGCCTCGAACCATGGGACATCACGCGCCTCAGGGAACCGCAGGCCGTCGAGTTGCAGATGAAGAGCTGGCCTCGGGAGGCCGCCGAGCGCGAGCGGTGGATCGAGGCGCTGTCCGCACATCCGAAGCTGATCCAGCGGCCGATCATCACCGCGGACGACGGCACGGCCTCGGTCGCCCGCAGCGATGAGGCGGTACGGGAGGCGCTCGGTCGCGGCGACTAGTGCTGCGTCAGGCAACGTTCGCCCACTGAGGAACGGCGTTCGGTGTGTGTGATCGCAAGGCGGCCGGAAGTTCTCGTGGCGGCTCCACCCGGGCTTTCGTGCAACGCTGCGAGCTGGGGGTCCCCTGCTGGAAGAGCTCGGGGGAAGGTGCCGGGCGGCGCGACGGAGCGAACGCTGCCTGTATGCGGCACGTGTCCGAGCACCGGCGGCGGCCGTCCCCGTTTCCGGTGCTCAGGTGCGGTGCCCTCGGGCATGTGCCGCGCCGTGGGCGCTCCGCAGTCAGGGCCCGCCGGCCCCGGTGTCGCCCGCTCCGCCCGCCGGGCGCGAGCGACCCGTCCCCCGCGCCCGAAGGGCGGACGGGACGGGCGGAGCCACGGCTCAGAAGTTGATCTGGTTGATTGTTTCCGCTATCGAGTCGAGGAATCTCTTGATCGACGGCGCCATGCCCGTCGAGGCGAGGAAGAAGCCGAAGAGCACGGCCACCGCCGCCGGCCCCGGTTTGAGCGCCTTGCTCCGCATCAGGACGACCAGAATGACCGCCAATACGAGCACGGCTGATAGCGAAATGACCACAACTGATCACACCCTCGGTCGGAACGACTTGCCGGCCCGGGAGTGCACCCCCGCACGCCCCGCCAGGAACCATCGTGCCACCAACCCGGTTGGAGTATGTCCGTGCTGACGAATCGTCGGCTGTCGTCCCGCCGCTCCGCCGGGACCGTCCGCACCGGCCGGGCGGCACCCGGGGACTCGCGCTGGGAGATCGACCACTCCTGCCCCGCTTTGGCCACCGTCTGGAGCGGTGAAGCCCGACCGCTGCCTCCGGTTGTGAAGATCGAGTGACCACGAGGAGGGGAGGAGGAGGGGAAAGCGAATAAACAACCCGCCGGATCACCACATCGCACACCAACGGCCGAATGCCGGTAATGGCTCAGGGGGAACGGGGTAACTGTTCGATTAACAGAGAGGAGCGAGCGAAGGTTTTACGGACTCCGCCTTCCAACGTTATGGTGCCTGAGATGTTCCACGTCGCCCCTATCCCCCCGTACCCACCCACTTACCTGGTGCAGTCCAGGATCATCTCCCCCAGCTCCTGGTGGGAGGGTCTGTGACCAACACGCTGCACCCCCACGGCGGCCCCGACTCCCCACCGCAGGCACAGGAGGCAGCGGCCGAGGCCCCGGAGCCGGACGAAAGCGCCAGACCGGAGCGCAAGGAGCCGCCCGCCAAGGGCGGCCAGGGCAGACCGAAGCAACGGGACGCGTTCTTCGACAACGCGAAGTATCTGGCGATCGTCCTGGTCGCCATGGGCCACGCCTGGGAGCCGCTGACGCACAGTAGTCGGGCGGCCGCCGCGCTTTACATGGTGGTCTACACCTTCCATATGCCGGCGTTCATCCTCGTCTCCGGCTACTTCTCCCGCAGCTTCGACATGCGGCCGGACCGGCTGCGCCGCCTGATCACCGGTGTGGCCGTGCCCTATGTGGTGTTCGAGGTCGCGTACAGCCTGTTCAAGCGCTGGGCCGACGACGACCCCACCCACCCGATCAGCCTGCTCGACCCCTGGTACCTGACCTGGTTCCTGGTCGCCCTCTTCATCTGGCGGCTCACCACCCCGCTGTGGAAGGTGGTCAAGTGGCCGGTGCCGCTCGCCCTGGCGATGGCGGTGCTCGCCTCCGTCTCGCCGGACATCGGCAACGACCTGGACCTCCAACGAGTGCTGCAGTTCATGCCGTTCTTCGTGATCGGCCTGTCCATGAAGCCCGAACACTTCCAGCTGATGCGCCGGCGTGAGATCAGGATCCTCTCCGTGCCGGTCGCCGTGGTGGCCTGTGCCTTCGCCTACTGGGCGGCCCCGCGGATGAACACGGCCTGGTTCTACCACCGGGACAGCGCCCAGGAGCTCGGCGCCCCGTGGTGGAGCGGCGTGGTCATGACCTTCGCGCTCTTCGGCTGCTCGATGCTCCTGGCCGCCTGCTTCTTCTCCTGGGTCCCCCGCCGGAAGACCTGGTACACGGTGCTCGGCGCGGGGACGCTCTACGGCTACCTCCTGCACGGCTTCCTGGCCAAGGGCTCCCGGTTCTGGGACTGGTACGAGGTCCCGTGGGTGCGGACGCCGGGCGGCGCCGTCGTGGTGACGCTCATCGCGGGCGTCATCATCACCCTGCTGTGCACCCCACCGGTGCGACGGGCGCTCCGGTTCACCATGGAGCCCCGGATGGAATGGGCGTTCAAGACCGACGCCACGCAGCTGGCGCGGGAGCGCGGAACCACGCCACGGAAGGCCGAGGAGAAGGTCACGGCCTGAGCCGAGCTCCCCCGGTCCGCCGGACCGGGCACCGCACGACCCCTGGCCTACTCGGCCAGGGGAACGACTCCGAACGGGTCGGCCCCGGAGGTACACACCTCCGGGGCCGACCCGTTTCCATACCCCGCCCGCACGGAACCGGAGGCGGCCGGCCCCACCCCTCCCCCTGCCGCGGGCGCCCTCTTCCCCGATCCGCCGGGCGGTCGTCGCCCCAGGGCCGGAAGGCCGCGCCGAGGAGCGGCCCACCGGAGCCGCCGGGGCCTCACCCGGGCAGTCCGAGCCACACCTCGGACTGCTGGCGCGGAGCTCCAAAGTCGTTTGTTAATCTAAGCATTAACGCTTTCTTGATGCCCTCTTGACGACTTCTTGACTGCGGTCGTCGCGCGCCCCCGAGGAGGAACCATCCGCGCACTGACAGCCACGAGCACCGCAGCCGTCCGCTCACCCCGCGTCCTGCCCCGCACCCGCAACCCCACCGCTGGCAGGCGATGAGCATGGGTCATCCGGACACCCTGCTCGCCATGGGCGGCGCCTTCCTCGCCGCCGCGTTCCTCGCCCGCGTCGGCCGACGTATCGGGCTGCCGACCATCCCGTTGTTCATCCTCGCCGGCATCCTCCTCGGCCCGCACACACCAGGTTTCGTGCTCCTCCACGACCCCAACGACCTGGAGATGCTCTCCGCTCTCGGCCTGGTGCTCCTGCTCTTCTACCTGGGCCTCGAGTTCCACATGGACGACCTGAAGAGCGGCGGCCGCAAGATGGCCGTGGCCGGCACCTCCTACGTCCTGCTGAACTTCGGCGCCGGTCTCGGCTTCGGCTTCCTGCTGGGATGGGGCACCTCGGAGGCGCTGCTGCTCGCCGGTGTCCTGAGCTTCTCGTCCTCGGCGATCGTCACCAAGGTGCTGGTCGACCTCGGACGGATCGGCCGGCCGGAGACCAAACCCATCCTCGGCATCACGGTGATCGAGGACATCTACCTCGCCGTCTACCTGGCCGTACTCCAGCCGGTCATCTCCGGCGCCGACAGCGCCGCCTCGGCGATGATCCAGATGGGCAAGGCCTTCGGCTTCCTGCTGCTCCTGGCCATCGCGGCCCGCTGGTGCCTCGGCTTCATCGGCCGGCTCATCGGCACCAAGGACAACGAGCTGCTGGTGATCTCCTTCGTGGGTGCCGCGGTGCTGGTCGCCGGCGTCTCCGAGAAGTTCGGAGTGGTCGACGCCATCGGCGCGTTCATGGTCGGCCTGATGCTCGGCAACACCACCTCGGGTGACCGGATCCGCGAACTCGTGCTACCGCTTCGGGACGCCTTCGGCGCGATCTTCTTCTTCGCCTTCGGGCTCTCCATCGCGCCAAGTGACATGCCCACCGTGATGTGGCCGGTGATCATCGCCGTGCTGGTGACCATCGTCGTGAACATCATCTCCGGACTGGTCGCGGCCCGGCTCTACCGCTTCGGCGCCTATCCCGCGGCCAACGTCGCCACCACGCTGGTGGCGCGTGGCGAGTTCGCTCTCATCCTCGCCACGATGGCCGCACTCGCCGGACTGGACGAGCGGCTCTCCCCCTTCATCGCCGGATACGTCCTGATCATGGCGGTACTCGGCCCGCTGGCCGCAGGACGTTCGCACTGGCTGGCCAGGCTGCTGCCGGGCGGTCGAGCCACCCCACCAGACCTCTATCCGGCCGACGAGCAGGAGGAACCGGCCGGCGGGAGCGGCGAGCCGGACCCGGCCCAGCGGGCCGCCACCTCATAGGCGCGAGCCGGTCAGCCCTCGGGCCGGCCGCCGTGCGGCGGGGCGTACTCCGATTCGGGGTACGCCCCATGCTTCTTCCCGGCTTACCCGATCGCCCGGCCTCCGGTGCCCCGGTCAGTCCCGGCAGAGGAGCAGCAGCGCCCGGTCGTCGTTGACGTCCTTCGCGACCGCCTCGATCAGGTGCCAGGCCGCACCGCGGAAGCTGGAGGTGATGTAGCGGTCGGCTTCTCCGGTGAGCCGGTCGATGCCCTCCGCCAGCTCGCGGTCGGCGGACTCGACCAGCCCGTCGGTGAACAGCATCAGCACGTCCCCGGGGCGCAGGGTGCCTTTGACCGAGTCGAACTGCGCCCCGTCGTACACCCCGAGCAGCGGGCCCTCGGCGCCTTTCTCCTCCCACCGTCCGGTTCCGGCGATGAGTTGCAGCCCGGGTGGGTGCCCCGCGGAGAGCAGCTCGTAGTCTCCGCTGTCGAGGTCGAGGACGAGGTGGATCGAGGTGGCGAAGCCTTCGTCCCAGTCCTGCCGCAGGAGGTAGCCGTTGGCGGCCGGGAGGAAGTTGTGCGGGGGCAGCGAGCCGAGCAGTCCGCCGAAGGCACCGGACAGCAGCAGGGAGCGGGAGGCCGCGTCCATGCCCTTGCCGGACACGTCGGTCAGCACCACCTCGAGGGTGCGCCCGCCGTTGGTCCGGGCCGCGACGACGAAGTCGCCGGAGAAGGACTGGCCTCCGGCCGGGCGCAGCGCCATCTCGTGGTGCCAGCCCTTCGGCAGCCGCGGCAGCTTGCTCTGGACGCGGATCCGCTCGCGGAGGTCGAAGAGCATGGTGCCGCCGCGCCGCCACGGCACCCCGACCCGGCTCCGGAACTGTGCGATGACCAGCCCGGCGAAGCCGACGGCGGCCACCACCAGGATCGTTCCGGGGGTGACCCGACCCGGTCCCCGGGTATAGGGGCCAAGCAGCGCGGACTCGACGATCAGCGCCGTGGCGGAGGCCGCGTACAGCAGCAGCAGACTTGAGGGCCGCAGCAGCAGCCCGCCGACCACGATCGGCAGGACGAGCGCGGCCGGCGGGCACCAGACGGGGGTACTCACCGTCAGGATGGCGATGGCGGGCACGGTGAGCAGCAGCGCGGCCAGTACGATCCAGTCGGAGCCGTCGCCGCGGAAGTAGTCGACCCCTGCTCGGCGCAGGCCGATTCGGGCCCGGTGCAGCGTTTTGCGCATTCGGGCCGTGAAAGTCTCAACTCCCGCGACGCGTGCCATTTCACCGGGACCCTATCCACCCGTTCGGCGGTGCGTCGATTCGCGGCGCGCCGAACCACACCCCGGTGCCGTCCGGGCACGGGGCAGAAGCAGCCAGAAGAACCCGCGTAAGCGTTGCCGCGGAGCCTTTCACAGACGCTGCCCACGGCGGCGCGCCGCAAACCGGCTTCGGGTCACCGAAGTGGTGTCCGGTGGGGGGCCAAGCCGGGCTCGGTTCAGGGGAGTTGGGTTCCCGGGCCGGCGGTCTCAGCGCCGTTGGCAGCCGGGGCACCAGAAGAGGTTGCGGGCGGCGAGTTCGGCGATACGCACCGGCTCGCCGCAGACCAGGCAGGGCTGCCCGGCCCGCCGGTAGACGTAGACCTCGCCGCCGTGGTCGTCGACGCGGGGCGGCCGGCCCATCGCCTCGGGCGTGTGCTCGGGTCGTACGGTGTCGATCCGGCTGTCGCGGACGCCCTGCCGCATGAGGGTCGACAGGTCGGACCAGAGGGTGTCCCATTCACCGCGGTCCAGGTCCCGGCCGGCGCGGTAGGGGTCGATGCCGTGGCGGAAGAGCGCTTCGGCCCGGTAGACGTTGCCGACGCCCGCGATGACCTTCTGGTCCATCAGCAGTGCGGCGATGCTGCTGCGGCTGCGGGATATCCGGGCCCAGGCGGGCTCCCCGGCGGCGGGCTCGCCGGCCGGGGATCGCAGCGGATCCGGGCCCAGGCGCTGGTGGACGGCTCGCTTCTCGTCCTCGGTGATCAGTGCGCAGAGGTTGGGGCCGCGCAGGTCGGCCCAGTGGCCGCCGTCCCCGGTGCCGCCGACGAGGCGCAGCCGGACGGCGCCCACCGGCGCCGGCGCCGGGCCGGCACCGAAGCGGAGCGATCCGTACAGACCGAGGTGGACGTGGACCCAGCCACCGTCCTCGAAGCCGAGGAAGAGGTGTTTGCCGTGGGCGTCGGTTTCCTCGAGGAGGCGTCCGTCGAGCAGGGCGGCGCCGTCGGAGAACTTCCCCTGCGGGCTGCTGGCCCGCACCGGCCGGCCCGCGAAGCGCAGCCGGCAGTCCGCGGCGAGCCGGTGGATGATGTGCCCCTCGGGCACCGGTCAGTCCTGGGCCGGGTGGTGGGCGGGGATGTCCGGCAGTGTCCCTTCGTTCTCGTAGGCGCTCAGCATCTCGATACGGCGGGTGTGGCGCTCCTCGCCGGAGTACGGGGTGTTCAGGAAGACCTCGACGAACCCGGTGGCCTCCTCGGCGGTGTGCATCCGGCCACCGATGCTGATCACGTTGGCGTTGTTGTGCTCCCGCCCGAGAGCCGCGATCTCCTTGTTCCAGACCAGCGCGGCGCGTACGCCCCTGACCTTGTTGGCCGCCATGGCCTCCCCGTTTCCGGAGCCGCCGATCACGATCCCCAGGCTCTCCGGGTCCGCGGCCGTGCGCTGGGCGGCTCGGAGGCAGAAGGGCGGGTAGTCGTCCTGGGCGTCGTAGATGTGCGGGCCGCAGTCGACGGGGTCGTGGCCCTGAGCCCGGAGCCACTCGACGAGGTGGTTCTTGAGTTCGAAGCCGGCGTGATCGGAGCCGAGGTAGACGCGCATGGCGCAGAGTCTGCCATGGGCCCGGGCGGGCACGCGTTCCCGGGTGGCCAGCACGTTCGCGGTTCGCCCGGTGCCGGTGCCCGCCACCGGGCGGGCACCGGCACCTGTTCTTCGCCTCTCCCGGTGGCCGGTGTCAGCCCCTGCGCCCCGCGAGCTTCCAGGCGGTGGGCAGCGCGCCCATCGCCAGGGCCGCCTTGAGGGCGTCGCCGATCAGGAACGGGACCAGTCCGGCGGCGACGGCCTCGCCGAGCGAGAGGTCGGCCGCGACCGCCAGATAGGGCACACCGACCGCGTAGATCACCGCCGAGCCGAGCGCCATGGTGCCCGCGGTGCGCAGCACGTGCCGGTCGCCGCCGCGGCGGGCCAGCGCGCCGACGAGGGTGCCGGCCAGCAGCATGCCGAGGACGTAGCCGAAGGAGGGGGCGAGGGCTCCGGAGCTGGCCTCCGCGAACCACGGCACGCCGACCATGCCCATCACGGTGTAGAGGGCGAGCGAGAGGAAGCCGCGGCCGGTTCCGAGCGAGGCGCCGACGAGCAGCGCGGCGAAGGTCTGGCCGGTCACCGGGACCGGCGAACCCGGAACCGGCACGACGAGTTGCGCGGCGACCCCGGTGAGGGCCGCGCCGCCGAGGACCAGGGCCGCGTCCCGGACCCGCGCCCGGGTGGCGGTGGCGGCGGGCAGCAGGTCGGCGAGGACCGTACCCGGGTGGGTGGTGACAGTGGTGCTGCTCATCAGGATCGCTCCAGCGAGTGAGGTGGACGAGGGCGCGGACCGGGCGGCCCGGGCCGCCGGGCGGCGGCACCCGGCCGGGGGACGGAGGTGTGGAGTTCGGACAGCGGGGCACGGCGGCGCCGCCTCCCGGGGTCAGACGCTAGCCCAGGAGTCAACGGTCGTTCACCGTCTGCCGTAGACAAAGGCCGCTCGGCGGGCTTGGTGACATCCACACAACGGGCGGCTCACCGGCGTTCCGCGCCCGCCTGGCCCGCGGCGTGATCCTGCTCACCCGCACGCTCCCCGTGACGGGGACGCCTCTCGGCCGCGCACCTCCTGGGCTCGGATCGGGCGACCTCCCCCACCGGAAGATCTATTGCTGTTAGCCTGCACTTGCAATTGATGCGCAACAGTGGAGGGCAAGGCTCGGTATGGCTACCTACACACTCCCTGAACTCCCCTACGACTACTCCACCTTGGAGCCGGTCATCAGCGGCGAGATCATCGAGCTGCACCACGACAAGCACCACGCGGCGTATGTCAAGGGCGCGAACGACACACTCGAGCAGTTGGCCGAGGCCAGGGAGAAGGACCAGTGGGGCGCGCTCAACGCGCTGGAGAAGAACCTCGCGTTCCATCTCTCCGGCCACATCCTGCACAGCATCTACTGGCGGAACATGTCCGGCGACGGCGGCGGTGAGCCGCTGGAGAAGGACGGCACCGGAGAGCTGGCCGACGCCATCGCCGAGCACTTCGGTTCCTTCGCCCGGTTCAAGGCGCAGCTCTCCAAGGCCTCCGCCAGCACCCAGGGATCCGGCTGGGGGGTCCTCGCCTACGAGCCGGTCAGCGAGCGGCTGATCGTGGAGCAGGTCTACGACCACCAGGGCAACGTCGGCCAGGGGAGCATCCCGATCCTGGTCTTCGACGCCTGGGAGCACGCCTTCTACCTGCAGTACCGCAACCAGAAGGTCGACTTCATCGAGGCGATGTGGCAGGTCGTCAACTGGCAGGACGTCTCCGAGCGCTATCTCGCCGCCAAGGAGCGGGCCGCCGGGCTCATCGTCGCCCCCTGACGACCCGCGGCGCCACTCCGGCGGGAGCGGGAGACGCGCCCGCTGTCGCGCACCAGACCGCGAACTCCGCGTACCGCACCGTCCGGGTCCGCCCCGGCCGGTGACGTCGCAGGCCCCTGCTCGTGATCGTCTTCTCACCCTTCACGGCAGGCGGAAGGCGAGGCCCCCGCACGGTCCGTGCCGTGCGGGGGCCTCGCCGTCCCTCCTCCGAGCGTCGGCGAGCGGTGCCCGCCCCGGGCCGGGTGCCAGAGGACGGGACGGTGGTCAGTCGAAGGACGGCCGCTCGGTGCGGGTCCGCTTGATCTCGTAGAAGCCCGGGGTCGAGGCGACCAGCAGGCTGCCGTCCCACAGCCGGGCCGCGGCCTCCCCCTTGGGGGCGGGCGTGACCACCGGGCCGAAGAAGGCGACCTGCTCGCCCTCGGGGCCCGGCACCGCGATCACCGGTGTGCCGACGTCCTGCCCGACCAGCTCGATGCCCTTCTGGTGTGAGGCCCTCAGCTCCGCGTCGTAGCGGTCGGAGTCGCCCGCCTCTGCCAGCTCGGCGGGCAGACCGGTGTCGCGCAGAGCCGCCTCGATCACCTCGCGGCCGCGCCCCTCGCCCCGGTTGTGGAAACGGGTGCCGAGCGCCGTGTAGAGCCGTCCGAGCACCTCGCTCCCGTGCTCCTGCTCGGCTGCGACGCAGACCCGTACCGGAGCCCAGGCCGTCCTGATCGTCTCCTGGTACTCCTTGGGCAACTCGTCCATCCGGGGCTCGTTGAGGACCGCCAGGCTCATCACGTGCCAGCGCACCTCCACCGCTCGGACCTTCTCCACCTCGGCCATCCAGCGCGAGGTCAGCCAGGCCCAGGGGCAGATGGGGTCGAACCAGAAGTCGGCAGGGGTCTTCTCGGGTGCGGTGGTCACGGAGCTCCTCCTCAGGAGAGTCGGGACAGCGGTCGTGGGCCGTTCGGACGGCGGCGCTTGAGGGGGAACCAGGCCGCAGCCCCCACCATTCCCGCACCGGCGTCCGTCGGACCTCCGTGACACTATGGCGATGTCCGGAGAATGAGACGCGGATATTCAGCCGTGAAGAGAACGAAGGAGCCGTCGTGCCCGGTGAGAACTTGACCCGTGACGAGGCCCGTGAACGGTCCAGGCTGCTGTCCGTGGACGGTTACGAGATCGCCCTCGATCTGCGGTCGGCCACCGGGGAGGCGGCTGAGGAGCCCCGGACCTTCCGGTCCACCACCACCATTCGCTTCCGCTGCGCCGAGCCCGGCGCCGCCACCTTCGTGGACCTGCTCGCCCCCGCGGTGGACTCCGCGGTGCTCAACGGCAGGCGGCTGGACCCGGCCGCCGCCTTCGACGGTACCCGGCTCGAGCTGGAGGACCTGCGGGCGGAGAACGTCCTCACCGTCGACGCCCGCTGCGCCTACAGCCGTACGGGTGAGGGGATGCACCGCTTCGTCGACCCCGCGGACGGCGAGGTCTACCTCTACACCCAGTACGAGCCGGCCGACGCACGCCGGGTGTTCGCCAACTTCGAGCAGCCGGACCTCAAGGCGCCCTTCTCCTTCTCGGTGACGGCTCCGGAAGAGTGGACGGTGCTGAGCAACGGCGCGCAGGACGGCGGGGTCTCACCCGCGGCCGACGGAGCCGGCGCGACCTGGCGGTTCCTGCCCACCGAGCCGATCTCCACCTACATCACCACGGTGCTCGCCGGCCCCTACCACCTGGTGCGCGACGACTACCGCCGGGTCTTCGAGGACGGCACCGAGCTGGAGATCCCGCTGGCCGCGCTCTGCCGCAGGAGCCTCGCCCCGCACTTCGACGCGGACGACATCTTCACCGTCACCAAACAGGGACTGGACTTCTTCCACGAACACTTCGACTACCCGTACCCCTTCGGGAAGTACGACCAGGCGTTCGTGCCCGAGTACAACCTGGGGGCGATGGAGAACCCGGGCTGCGTCACCTTCAACGAGGCGTTCGTCTTCCGCGGGAAGGTGACCGACACCTCCTACGAGAACCGGGCCACCGTCATCCTCCACGAGATGGCCCACATGTGGTTCGGCGACCTGGTCACCATGGAGTGGTGGGACGACCTGTGGCTCAAGGAGTCCTTCGCCGACTTCATGGGCACCTTCTCGTTGGTGGAGTCGACCCGCTTCCGCGACGGCTGGATCACCTTCGCCAACCGCCGCAAGGCGTGGGCCTACCGGGCCGACCAACTGCCCTCCACCCACCCGATCACGGCCGACATCCGCGACCTTGAGGACGCCAAGCTCAACTTCGACGGCATCACCTACGCCAAGGGCGCGGCCGTGCTCAAGCAACTGGTGGCGTACGTCGGCCGGGACGCCTTCCTGGAGGGCGCCCGCCGCTACTTCAAGCGGCACGCCTACGGCAACACCCGGCTGGAGCACCTGTTGTCGGTGCTGGAGGAGACCTCCGGCCGGGACATGGCGGCCTGGTCGCGGGCCTGGCTGCAGACCTCGGGCGTCAACACCCTGACCCCGCAGGCCACCTACGACGCCAACGACCGGATCACCCAGCTGACCGTCCACCAGGAGGCCGACCCGGCCGCCGACGGCACGGTGCGGCTGCGCCCCCACCGGGTGGCGGTCGGCCTGTACCACCGCCCCGACGCCGGCGGCTCCCTGGTCCGCTACGCCCGCGCGGAGCTGGACGTGACCGGTCCGAGCACCGTCGTCGAGGAGCTGACCGGCGTCCAGCGGCCAGAGCTGATCCTGGTGAACGACGAGGACCTGACCTACTGCAAGACCCGCTTCGACGAGGTCTCGCTCGACACCCTCCGCCACCACCTCGGCGACCTGAGCGAACCGCTGGCCCGGGCGCAGTGCTGGACGGCGCTGTGGAACCTCACCCGGGACGCGCTGATGCCGGCCCGGGACTTCCTCGACCTGGTGCTGCGCTGCGCCGGCGGGGAGAGCGACATCGGCGTGCTGCAGATGGTGCACGCCTGGGCCCGGTCGGCGCTGGTCCACTACACCGCGCCGGAGCGCCGGGAGCGCAGCGCCCGGGCGTTGGCGGAGGGTGCCCTCGGCGAACTGCGGCTCGCCGCTCCCGGTAGCGACCACCAGTTGGCCTGGGCGCGGTTCTTCGCCCAGGTGGCGGGCGAGTCGGCCGATCTCCAACTGCTGCGGGGGCTGCTCGCGGGCTCCGCGAAGATCGACGGGCTGGAGGTCGACCAGGAGCTCCGCTGGGCCTTCCTGGAGCCACTGGCCGCGCACGGTCTCGCGGACGACACGGTGCTCACCGCGGAGCTGACCCGCGACAACACCGCCTCGGGCCAGCGCCACCACATGCGCTGTCTGGCGGCCCGCCCGTCCACCAAGGTCAAGGCGGAGGCGTGGGCCGATGTCATCGAGTCGGACCGGCGCTCGAACGCGCTGGTCGCCTCGGTTGTCGCCGGCTTCAACCAGTCGGGGCAGCGGGAGCTCCTCGCTCCGTACGCGCCCCGGTACTTCGAGATGCTGGAACGGGTCTGGCAGGAGCGTTCCATCGAGATCGCGATGGAGATCGTCCGGGGCTTCTTCCCGGCGCTCCAGGCCGACCAGAAGACTCTGGACCTGGCCCGGGACTGGCTGGAGCAGCACCCGGACGCCCCGCCCGCCCTACGCCGGCTGGTGCTGGAGGCACAGGACGATCTGGCGCGCGGACTGCGCGGTCAGGCGTGCGACGCCGCGGCGGGCTGATCCCGGCCCGCCTCGGCTCGCAGCAGCCCGCTGACGGGGGCCGCGCCCGGCAGGCGCGGCCCCCCGCTCAGTCGGTGCCGCAGAACTCGGCCTCCGAGAGTTTCGAGAGGTCGCCCGCGTAGTCGGCGTTGATGTTGAAGACGGCCGAGTGGTCGCCGTCGCGGGTGGTGTGGGCGAGTGAACTCGATCCGTGGATGCCTCCGCCGTGTCCGTAGACGGTCACACCGCAGGAGAGGCGCTCGACGGAGAGGCCGAGCCCGTACCGCATGCTCCCCTGCCCGGTGGGCACGGTGGTCAGCAGCTCGCGCTGCTGGGGCTCGGGGAGCAGCTCACCGCGGAGCAGGGCCCGGTAGAAGCGGTTGAGGTCCCCGGCGGTGGAGATGATCTCGCCCGCCGGGCCCGCGATGGTGGGGCTGAGCTCGGTGGTGTCGCGGACCTCGTCGGTCAGCCCGGTGGCGCCGAGCGAGGAGTAGGCCCGACCGTGCGGCACGGGCATCGTGACGGCCACCCCCGGCAGGGCGGTGGAGCGCATCCCGAGGGGGGCGAGGATGCGCCGCTCGACCGCCTCGGCGTATGTGCCGTGCGTCGCCTTCTCCACGATCATGCCGGCGAGTACGTAGTTGGTGTTCGAGTAGCCCCAGGCGGTCCCCGGTGCGAAGTCCGGCTCGTGCCGCATGGCGATATCCACCAGCTGCCGCGGCGCCCAGGTGTCGAAGCGGTGCTTCTCGAAGCCCGGGCCGAAGACGCCCTCCTGGAGCTCGGGGTCGGCGTTGTAGCTGTAGACGCCGCTGGTGTGGTTGAGCAACTGCCGGATGGTGACGGCGCTGCCGTCGTGGCCGTGGCCCCGGACCACGCCGGGCAGCCACTCCTCCACGGTGTCGTCCAGGCTGAGCCTCCCCTCCGCCTCGAGCTGGAGTACGAGGGTGGCCACGAAGCTCTTGGTGATGCTGCCGGCCCGGAAGCGGTCCTCTGGCAGTCGCGGGCGCTCGGTCCGCAGGTCGGCGACGCCCGCAGTGCCTCCCCAGACCCGTCCGTCACCCGGCCCGACCCGGACCTCCCCGAGCACGCCGGGGACCCCTGCCGCCACCTGCGCGTCCATGGCTTCCCTGGTCGCCTGGTGCCCGGCGGGCGCCGAGTGGTCGAGGGCGGTCGCCGTGGGAATGGCGAACACGGCTCCGGTGGTGGCCAGCGCCACCAGGACTCCCACGATCTTGCCGCGCGCCGTACGTACGCCCATGAAGCCGTCCTTTCGCTGAGACCGCCGAGGTCGTCGGGCGCGCCGCGGCGCCCGTCCGACACCCGGGAGGACTCCAGCGTCCTCGCAGACCGTTGCTCCCCCCGGCGTGCTACCGGCCAAACTGACCGGAACCATTCCTCTGGCCGAATCCGGCAGTACAGAACACCATGAGGAAAGCGACATAAAGGGCGGAAAGCGGTCCGTGGGGGCGACCTGAGAAACTGGAGTGCCGGGGTGGGCGCGTATGCGCCTCCCCGATCCACCGGAAACACGGAAAGGCGTCTCATGAGGATCGGAATCGTCGGAGCCACCGGCCAGGTCGGCGGCGTCGCGCTGGGCCTGCTGGCGGAACGGGACTTCCCGGTCCGGAAACTGCGGCTGTTCGCCTCGGCCAGGTCGGCCGGCCGGACCGTGGAGTGGCAGGGCTCGGAGATCACCGTCGAGGACGCGGCCACCGCCGACTACTCGGACCTGGACATCGTGCTCTTCTCGGCCGGCGGCGCGACCTCCCGCGCGCTGGCCGCCCAGGTCGCGGCGGCCGGACCGGTGGTGATCGACAACTCCTCCGCCTGGCGGCTGGACCCGCAGGTGCCGCTGGTGGTCGCCGAGGTCAACCCGCACGCGGCGGCCCAGCGCCCCAAGGGGATCATCGCCAACCCGAACTGCACCACGATGGCCGCCATGCCGGTGCTCCGGCCGCTGCACGCCGAAGCCGGGCTGCGGAGCCTGGTGGTCTCCACCTACCAGGCGGTCTCCGGCAGCGGGCTGAGCGGCGTCGCCGAGCTGCACGAGCAGGTCCGCAAGGTCGCCGAGGACGCGGCGGCGCTGACCCATGACGGCTCCGCGGTCGAGTTCCCCGCACCGGAGACCTACGTCCGGCCGATCGCCTTCAACGTGCTGCCGATGGCCGGCTCGGTGGTCGAGGACGGGTCGAACGAGACCGACGAGGAGCAGAAGCTGCGCAACGAGAGCCGGAAGATCCTGGAGATCCCGGAGCTGAAGGTCTCCGGCACCTGCGTCCGGGTACCGGTCTTCACCGGTCACTCGCTGCAGATCAACGCCTCCTTCGACCGCCCGCTCAGCCCGGAGCAGGCCCGCGAGCTGCTCGCGCGGGCACCCGGGGTGGCGCTGTCGGAGATCCCGACACCGCTTGGGGCCGCCGGCCAGGACCCGACCCTCGTCGGTCGGATCCGGGCCGACGAGACCGTCGAGCACGGCCTGTCGCTGTTCTGCTCCGGCGACAACCTCCGCAAGGGCGCGGCGCTCAACGCCGTCCAGATCGCCGAGCTGGTCGCGGCGGAACTGGCCGGGTGAGTCCGTCCGTCGGAGCGGCGAGCTGGGGCCCGGACTGATCGTCCGGGCCCCGTCGCGTGGAAGGATGGCCCGAGTCCGAGAAAGCAAGGAGATGACCCGGTGCCTGGCACGAATCTGACCCGCGAAGAAGCCCGCGAGCGGGCACGCCTGCTGACCGTCGACTCCTACGAGGTCGACCTCGATCTGAGCGGGGCCCGGGAGGGCGGTACCTACCGCTCGGTCACCACGGTCCGCTTCGACTCCGCGGAGGGCGGCGCCTCCTCCTTCATCGACCTGGTGGCGCCCCGCGTGCTGGAGGTGGTGCTGAACGGCACCGCGCTCGACCCGGCCGCGGTCTTCCAGGACTGCCGGATCGCGCTGGCGGACCTCCGCGCCGGCGGCAACGAACTCCGGGTCGTCGCGGAGTGCGCGTACACCAACACCGGCGAAGGGCTCCACCGCTTCGTCGATCCGGTGGACCAGGAGACGTACCTCTACACGCAGTTCGAGGTGCCGGACGCCCGGAGGGTCTTCGCCTCCTTCGAGCAGCCCGACCTCAAGGCGACCTTCCGGTTCACCGTGAAGGCCCCGGAGGGCTGGACGGTGGTCTCCAACTCGCCCGCGCCGGAGAGCGTCGAGGACGGCGTGTGGCGCTTCGCCCCGACACCACGGATCTCGACTTACATCACCGCGCTCATCGCCGGCCCCTACCACAGCGTGCACAGCAGCTGGGAGGGCGGCGGGCGCACCGTGCCGCTGGGGCTGTACTGCCGTCCCTCGCTCGCCGAGCACCTGGACGCGGAGGCCATCTTCGACGTCACCCGGCAGGGGTTCGACTGGTTCGAGGAGCAGTTCGACTACCCCTACCCGTTCGAGAAGTACGACCAGCTGTTCGTGCCGGAGTTCAACGCCGGGGCGATGGAGAACGCGGGCGCGGTGACCATCCGCGACCAGTACGTCTTCCGTTCGAAGGTGACCGACACCGCCTACGAGACGCGGGCCGAGACCATCCTCCACGAGCTGGCCCACATGTGGTTCGGCGACCTGGTCACCATGGAGTGGTGGAACGACCTGTGGCTGAACGAGTCGTTCGCCACCTACACCTCGATCGCCTGCCTGGCCCACGCGCCAGGAAGCCGGTGGCCGCACGCCTGGACCACCTTCGCCAACACCATGAAGACCTGGGCCTACCGGCAGGACCAACTGCCCTCGACCCACCCCATCATGGCCGACATCAAGGACCTGGACGACGTCCTGGTCAACTTCGACGGCATCACCTACGCCAAGGGCGCCTCGGTGCTCAAGCAACTGGTCGCCTATGTCGGCCGGGACGAGTTCTTCAAGGGCGTGCAGAAGTACTTCCGCCGCCACGAGTGGGGCAACACCCGCCTCTCCGACCTGCTCAACGCGCTGGAAGAGACCTCGGGGCGGGACCTGAAGGCCTGGTCCGAGGCATGGCTCCAGACCGCCGGGATCAACGTACTGCGCCCCGAGATCGAGACCGCCGAGGACGGCACGGTCAGCTCCTTCGCGATCCGGCAGGAGGCGCCCGAGCTGCCGGCGGGCGCCCACGGCCGTCCGACGCTGCGGCCGCACCGGATCGCCGTCGGCGCCTACGAGCTGGTCGACGGCCGGCTGGTCCGCACCGAGCGGATCGAGCTGGACGTCGACGGCGAGCTGACCCCCGTACCGCAGTTGGTCGGCCGGGCGCGCCCGGCCGTGGTGCTGCTCAACGACGACGACCTCTCCTACGCGAAGGTGCGCCTCGACCCGGAGTCGCTGGCGGTGGTCACCCGGCATCTGGCCGACTTCGAGACCTCGCTGCCGCGCGCTCTGTGCTGGGCTTCCGCCTGGGACATGACCCGGGACGGGGAGCTGCCCACCCGGGACTACCTGGACCTGGTGCTCTCCGGCATCGCCGGGGAACCCGACATCGGGCTGGTCCAGTCGCTGCACCGCCAGGTGAAGCTGGCCCTGGACCTCTACGCCGCCCCGGAGTGGCGGGAGACCGGGCTGGCCAGGTGGACCGAGGCGACGCTGGACGGTCTCCGCTCCGCGGAGCCAGGCAGCGACCACCAGCTGGCCTGGGCCCGGGCGTTCATCGCCACGGCCCGTACCGATGAGCAACTCGACCTGCTCTCCCGGCTCCTGGAGGGAACCGAGACCATCGAGGGGCTGGCGGTCGACACCGAACTGCGGTGGGGGCTGCTCCAGCGGCTGGCCGCGACCGGCCGCGCCGGCGCCGAGGCCATCGAGGCCGAGCTGGAGCGGGACCGGACCTCGGCGGGTGAACAGCACGCGGCCGCCGCTCGGGCGGCGCGGCCGACCGCCGAGGCCAAGGCCGAGGCGTGGGCCGCCGTCCTCGACCCGGTCACCAAGAAGGCCGAGGGGCTGCCCAACGCCGTGCAGGAAGCCGTGATCGGCGGCTTCGTCCAGCCCGACCAGCGGGCCCTGCTGGCCCCGTACACGGGTGACTACTTCGCCGTCCTGAGCCAGGTCTGGCAGGAGCTCAGCCACGAGATGGCGCAGCAGATCGTGGTCGGCCTCTACCCGCGGCTCGAGGTATCGCAGGAGACCCTGGACGCCACGGACGCCTGGCTGGCGGAGGCGGAGCCGACACCGGCGCTGCGTCGGCTGGTGCTGGAGTCCCGGGCGGGCGTGGAGCGGGCCATGCACGCCCAGCGGGCCGACCTGGCGGCGGGCGAGCGCGGCTGAGCCGGTGCGGGTGGGGCGGGGCCGGTCGATCACGCCCCACCCCACCCGCGACGCCGGGACCGGTAGATGTGGCCCGTGACCGTCCTGCGGTGGAGGGCAGTCGGGTGCATGAGCGGGGCCCGTCCGGACTGAGTCGACGCTCGACCACTCCCGCCTGCCGAGGCCGCTCCGGCGCCGGTCCCCCCACCGACCGGTAAAGGGGAGTCACCGGCACCCCGCGACCGGACCAGCTGTCCACCTCAAGCAGAACGACGAGGCTACGGCGGGCTGGGTCAGCAGCTCCTGCAGCGGCGGGCCCGGGGGCCAGGCGCTGAGCCCGGATGGAGGGCCGCCCCCGGGTGGGGCCGCGGAGGCGTCCGCCGGCCGCACAGCGGTGCGGCCCGCCCCGAGCAGCGCTCGGGGCGGGCCGCACTTCACGGTCGGTCGCCGTTATCCGGTGACGTAACCCATGTAGGCGTCCCAGTCCCAGTGCGGACCGGGGTCGGTGTGGTCGTTGCCCGGCACCTCGACGTGTCCGACGATGTGGTCGCGGTCCTTCGGGATGCCGTAGGTGTCGCACAGGTGCTTGGTGAGCGCCGCGGAGGAGCGGTACATCGTGTCGGTGAACCAGGACGGGTCGTCCACGTACCCCTCGTGCTCGATGCCGAGGGAGTGCGGGTTGGCCGAGCGCGCGTGCCAGGCGGTGTCCGCGTCACGCACCATCTGGGTGATGTCGCCGTCCGAGGAGCGGACCACGTAGTGCGCGCTGACCTCGGCGTCCGGGTTCTGGAACCAGCTGATGGTGCCGGCGTAGGACCCCTGGGTGACGTGGATGACCACGGTGTCGATCGCGGCCGTCCGGCCGCTCGCGTAGTTGCCGCTGTCCGCCGGCACCCAGTGCGCCGGCGGGTAGTCGTCGCTACGGGTGCCGGCACCGCTCCGGGCGCCGCTGCCCACCGGCCCGTCCAGCGGGGTCACCCTGGCGTACTCGCCGCGTTCGGGCCGCACCCGGCGGGCCGCGCTGACGACGGACTCACCGCCTTCGACACCGGCCCGGACACCCTCGCTGACGGTCCGGTAGACGGTGTCGGCGTAGAGTCGCGCCAGCCGTGCGTCGGATGCGCCGCTGTACCGGGCGACCACCTGGTACCACTGGTCGAGGTCGGCTCGCTGGGAGGGCTTCAGCTCCAGTTCGTCGGCGTAGGCGCTCAGCAGCGCCGCGCCGCCGCGGATGTTCGCCGCCGACTCCTTCTTCAGGTCGGCCACCGACTCACCGGTGAGCTGGGCGGCCTGCTGGAGGGTGTGCTGCTCGGGGTTGCTGACCAGGTGCATCACGCCGTATCCGCCGGCCTGGCTGGGCTTGCCGGCGTGGCCGTCGAGATGGGTCTCCCCGTAGCCCACCGCCACCAGGAGGGCGCGGGGGACGTTGAACTCTGCGGCCGCCTGGGAGAACGCGTCGTCCATCGCGACCTGGGAGGGCCGCTCTGTGGGGGCGGCGGTCGCCGACTGGCCGGTGAGCGTCACGGTCACGGCGATGAGACCGCCGAGGAGGGCGGTTCCCCCTCGCTTCCAAGGGAGCTTGCTGGCTGCCATCGGATTCCTCTCCGTGTCCCGGCGGGAATGAGCGGCGCGCGGTTGCCGCCGTCCGCCCTCCGCCGGAGGATGGGCGCCGTCAGTCCGGCCGGGATCCGGGACGGCGACGAAAGCAGTTCCCCACAAGCCACTTCCGGTACGCACCTGCGCCCCCGTCTGTCGCAGGGGCGGTCACCTCCGGAGCCGGCCGCGTCCGGCTACTCGTCGGTCAACGAGCCCTAGCAGTCAAGGACATGACAAGTCGAAGGTCAAGACGACCACCGGGCAGCATCCGGCCACCGTCCCGGCAGGAAGAGCACACTCCTCCGAAGAGGGTCTCCCGTCCGTCGACTCCCTCCGCCGCGCCACGCAGAGCACCGTCCGCGGGCACACCGAAGGCCGCTCCGGCGTACCACATACCGGAACGGCCCTTCGTCGATCACCTGCGGAGCGGAGGCGCCCCCGGTGCGTCGGTCAGCGCTCCTTCTGGCCCATCCGCTCCCCCGCCACCACCAGGCCGGCGATCACCAGGAAGGCGACGATCGGGGTCACCACGTAGAGGCCCAGCGTCTCACCGACGCTCAGCCCGGGGCCGGGGTCGTCACCGTCATCGCGCACGAGCGCGAGCGCGGGGGACGACATCAGCAGCATCATCAGCGTCGAACCGGCGGCCACAGCTCCGGCGCGCAGTGAGTTCTTCTTGTCCACACCCCAAACGTAGCGAACCGGCCGCCGGAGCGGACACCCGGGTCCCCTCAGACCGGTTTTCGGACGCCGTCCCGCCGACCGCCGGGACCGGTCCCGGCGCGCGCCGGGGCCGCCGGGGAGGGGGCACCGGCGCGACCGGCCCCGGCGGCCGCCACCGCGGCCACCAGGGAACGCAGTCTGTCCGAGGCCATGAGCTGCCCGAGCGTGACCGGCCGGCCCCGGTCGTCGGCGATCGGCAGCCGCCAGTTCGGGTACTCCCGGCAGGTGCCGGGGAGGTTCTGCGGGCGGCGGTCGCCGACCCCGTCGGGCAGCCAGATGCCCACCATCCGGGCCGGGGTGCCGGCCACGAAACGGTGGACGGCCTCGATCACCGCCCGCTCGTCCGGCGCCCCGCTGCCGCCCCAGGCACCCTCGGGCAGCAGCCCCAGCCGGTCCAGCAGCACCCGCCACTGCCCCAACTCGGCATCGAGTTCGGCCTGCTCCACGGCGAGCGGACGAGCGAGCAGACCGAGCCGGTGCCGCAGCCGGAGGTGGTCGCCGGTGAGCCGGGCCGCGGTGCTGGGCAGGTCGTGCGTGGTGACGGTGGCCAGGCATCCGCTCCGCCAGGCCCCCGGCGCCAGGGGCTGCGAGAGCGGCTCAGCCGGCGGCGGAGCCGGCTCCCCGGCGGGCCGCCGCTCGGCGCCGGAAGGCCGGCCCTCGCCGCGCTCGAACCAGAGCACCGAGGTACCCAGCACTCCGCTGTCCGCCAGCCGCTCCCGGACACCCGGTTCGACGGTACCCAGATCCTCCCCCACCACCACCGCGTTCGCCCGGTGCGCGGCCAGGGCGAGCGTCCCGAGCATCGCCTCGGCGTCGTACCGGACGTACGTCCCCTCCGCCGGGTCGCGTCCCTCGGGCACCCACCAGAGCCGGAACAGGCCCATCGCGTGGTCGAGCCGCAGCCCTCCGGCATGGCGCAGCGCCGCCTGGAGCAGCTCCCGGTAGGGGGTGTATCCGGAGTCGGCCAGGACGTCCGGCCGCCATGGCGGAAGGCCCCAGTCCTGGCCTCGGGTGTTGAAGGCGTCCGGTGGCGCGCCGACGGACATGCCGGAGGCGAAGAGTTCCTGCTGAGCCCAGCTGTCCGCGCCTTCCGGGTGCACCCCCACCGCCAGGTCGTGGACGAGGCCGACGGGCATACCGGCCTCTTCGGCGGCCCGCTGGGCCCCCGCGAGCTGCTCGTCGGTGAGCCAGCTCAGCCAGCGGTGGAAGTCGACCCGGCCGCGCAGTTCCTCCCGGGCCCGCTCGGTCCGGGCCGAGCGGGGATCGTCGAGCCCGGCCGGCCAGGAGCGCCACCGCGGGCCGTGCACCTCGGCGAGCGCACACCAGGTCGCGTGGTCCTCCAGCGCCTGTCCCCGCTCGTCCAGGAAACGCCGGTAGGCGGCGTGCCGCCGGGAGGAGAGCGGCACGGTCCACACCAGTTCGAGGGCCGTACGCTTCAGCCGCCAGACCGCGTCCCGGTCGATCAGCGCTCCGCGGTGCAGCACGCCCGCGCGGAGCTCCCCGGCCCGGGCTGCGAGCTCCGCGGCCCGGGCCCGCAGTTCGCCGGGGAGCCGGGCGAACTCCGGTACGTCCGCCACCCGCAGGTACACCGGATCGGGGAAGCGCCGGGAGCCGGGCCGGTAGGGCGATGGGTCGGTCGGGCGGCCGGGTACGGCCGCGTGCAGCGGGTTGAGCTGGACGAATCCGGCGGCTGGCGCGCGCCCCGCCCAGGAGGCGAACTCGGAGAGGTCGCCGAGGTCGCCAAGGCCCCAGGATCGGTCGGAGAGGAGCGAGTAGAGCTGGAGCAGGAAGCCGTGCGTGCGCTCGGGGGGAGCCGGCATCCGGGCCGGTGCGACGATCAGCGTGGCGCGGCTCGAGCGCCCGTCCGGAGCGTGGGCGCGGAGGGTGTGGACGCCCAGTGGCAGCCGGATTTCGGGGGAGCTCCGGTCGAGTCCCCAGTCGAGGGAGTCACCGGACTCGGTCTGGACCCGCAGGACGGCGCCCTCGGGCAGATCGGGCAGTGTGCCGGGGCCTGGTGGACGGCCGGAGCGCAGCACGAGGGTGGGTGGTAGCAGTCGTTGGCGGGCGCCGTGGTCGTGGTGGTCGAGGGCGGCGCGGACGGCACCCGGGGTCGAGGCGTCGATCCCCAGGGCGGCGAGCACGGCGACGACGGTGGAGTCGGGGACCGCGACCGTGCCGCGGGGTGTGGGCTGATAGGAGGTGGCGACGCCGTGGAGGGCGGCGAGTCGCGCGCGGCCCATCAGACCTCCAGGGGCTCCGTACCCATGCCGGTGACGGTCGGTTCGCTGGTGAGCGGGGGTTCGGTGGCCAGCGGGGGCTCACTGGTGAGCGGGGCGCTGTCGGCCAGCGGCGGTTCGCTGGTCAGGGGCGGCTCGGCGTACTCGCCGGAGCTGGCGCCGTCCAGTCCGCAGTCGGGGTCGGAGAGGCCGTGGGCGTCCAACGGGTTGACGGGTTCCAGGCCGCCCGGAGGGGTGAGGTCGACGGGGCCGGCGGGTTTGGGGACGGCGGAGAGCATCAGCGGGACTGTGGCGACCACGGGGGCCTCCGGTCATTGGCGACAGGACAGGGCATAGCCCTACCCAGCAGACGGATCCGCAGACGTGAACACCACACGAACGTGTCTCAGGTCACACCATCGTGTTCGTCTTTTTCCCTGCGGAAGCCGAATTCGAGCGCAGAGGTTTGCGTCCGACCCCGCTCTTCGCGGCGGATTTGCGGCGCTCCGTGGTGACCGGACACCGTCGGCCGTCCGAGCCGGGAAGTGCACCTCACCACACGGCCGGTCGCCGGTGGGACCAGGGTGCGGCCGCCTCGAGCTGGGCCGCCAGCGCCAGCAGACGGGCCTCCTCACCATGCGCCGCGCCGAGCATCATGCCCACCGGCAGCCCGGCCTCCGTCCATCCCAGCGGCAGCGAGACCGCGGGCAGCCCGGCGATGTTCCACGGCCCCGTGAAGGGGGTGAAGGCGATCTGCGCCTGGAAGTCGGCGGCCGGATCCGCGTCGTTCCGCAGCGCTCCCACCGGGGCGGGCAACTGGGCGAGGGTGGGGGTGAGCACCGCGTCGTAGCGCGCCACGGCCGTGGCGAAGCGGCGCCCCACCCGCTGCATGGCGGCGAGTCTGCGGGCGTAGTCGACCCCGCTCACCCCGCGGCTCCGCTCGCGCAGCCAGCGGGTGAGCGGCAGCAGCTCCGCCTCGCGGTCCGCCGGCACCGGGGTGAGCGCCGCGAGCACCGCCCAGACCGGGGTGAAGGTGTCCCGGTCACCGGGGCGCAGCGGCTGCTCCACGTCGACCACCTCGTGGCCGAGGTCGGTCAACAGCCGGGAGGTCTCCTCGTAGACGGCCAGGACCTCGGGGTCCACCGCCACGTCCGGCACGTCCGGCTGGGCCCAGCGGCCGATGCGCAGACGCCCGGGGGGCCGGTCGCAGCCGCCCAGGAAGGTCTCCTCCGGCGCGGCCATCGGCACCGGGTCGCCGGGGAACGGCACCGCCAGCACATCGAGGAGGGCGGCGACGTCCCGCACGGTACGGGCGAGCGGGCCGTCGGTGGCCAGGCCGCTGACGTCCCCGTGGGGGGCCGGGCTGATCCGGCCCCGGCTGGGCTTGAGGCCGACCAGGCCGCAGCAGCTGGCTGGGATGCGGATGGATCCGCCGCCGTCACTGCCCTGCGCGGCGGGGGCGAGCCCGGCCGCGACGGCCGCGGCGGCCCCGCCGCTCGAACCGCCGGCGCCCCGGCCCGGGTCGTAGGGGGTGCGGGCCGGTGGTCCGACGTCGCCCTCGGTGTACGCCGGCAGCCCGAACTCGGGCGTGTTGGTCTTGCCCAGCAGCACCGTGCCGGCGTCCCGCACCAGTTCCACCAGGGAGGTGTCGCTCCCCTTCGGCGCGATCCGGTCGGCGAAGACCACCGATCCGGCGGTGAACCGCACCCCCGGCACCGGGTCCAGGTCCTTGATCGGCAGCGGCACTCCCAGCAGCGGCGGCGGTTCGCCGCCGTCGACCAGTAGCTGCTCGGCCCGCCGGGCGTCGTCCAAGGCCCGGTCCGCGGTCACGGTGAGATACGCGCCGACCGCGCCGTCCAGCCGCTCGATGCGGCGCAGGTAGTGCTCCGTCAGCTCGACGGGCGACAGCTCCGCCCGCCGAAGGGCGGCGGCCTGCTCCAGCATCGTCAGTTCGTGGGGTTCCGCCACGGCGCCATCATAGGGACCCGGTCCCGGGAACGGGGAGAGCGGCGTCCCGCCCGGCCGAAGTGGGGCGAACACGTCACACCGGGCGTGGTCGTTGACACTCCCAGCGGCCGGTGATGGGCTCTTTGTCCCGACTGCCACCAGGCGCGGGACGAGCGACCGCGCGCAACCGCGGCACGAGGTCACGGGTACTCAGTTCCAGGGCGAGGAGATGGCCGTGCAGTACCGCAGCCCGAAGCCGGCGGACGAGGAGCCCCGCGGCGCGCCGGGAAGCGCCCCCCGGCCGGGCCGCCGGCCTCGCGTCGCGCGGGCCACGGCGCTCGCCGCGGCCCTCGTCGGCGGGTTGCTCGGCGGCGCGCCCGGGGCAGCCGCGGCTCCCGTGAAGCCTTCGGAGGGTCCGGCCACCGCGGCCCCGCAGGAGCGGAACCGCTCCGGCGGCCGGTCCGTCCCGGCCGTCTGGCCGCGCCCGCACGACATCCGGGCCCAGGGCCGCTCCGTCCCGGTGGGCACCGAGGTCGCCCTGGTGGCCGCCGAGGGGGTGGACCCCCACGCGCTGGAGGCGCTGCGCGAGGTGCTGCGTTCGGCCGGGGCCGAAGAGGTCGGCGAGCTGGCCCCCGGGGCCGGACTCCCCTCCGAGGCGCTGGTGGTGCGGGCCGGCGGCCCTGGCGCCGAAGAGGCGCTGCGCGGTCTGCGCGCCCCGCTCCGCGCCGATCTGCCCGCTGGCGGCTACCGGCTCGCCGTCGGCCGGTTCGAGGGCCGGGACACCGTGGCGCTTTCCGGCGAGGGCCCCGACGGCCTCTTCCACGCCGTTCAGACCCTCCGCCAACTGGTGGTCGGGCCCTCCGGGGGCGGCGAGCGCGCCACCATCGCCGGAGCGGTCGTCCGCGACTGGCCCGGGATCGCCGAGCGCGGCACGACGGAGGGCTTCTACGGCACCCCCTGGACCCCCCGGGAGCGGCTGGCGCACCTGGACTTCCTGGGACGGACCAAGCAGAACCACTTCCTGTACGCCCCGGGCGACGACGCCTACCGGCAGGCCCGCTGGCGCGACCCCTACCCGGCCGAGCAGCGCGCCGCCTTCCGGGAGCTCGCCGACCGCGCCCGCCGCAACCACGTCACCCTGGGCTGGGCGGTGGCCCCGGGGCAGGCGCTCTGCTTCGCGGACGAGGACGATCTTCGGGCCCTCAACCGCAAGCTGGACGCGATGTGGGCGCTGGGGGTGCGCTCCTTCCAACTGCAGTTCCAGGACGTCAGCTACGACGAGTGGCACTGCGGGGAGGACCGCGACCGCTTCGGGTCCGGGCCGCGGGCCGCGGCGCGGGCGCAGGCGCACTTCGCGAACGCGGTGGCCGAGCACCTCGCCCGGCGCCACCCGGGCTCGGCCGCGCTGACGCTGATGCCGACCGAGTACTACCAGGACGGGCAGACCGAATACCGGCGGGCGCTCTCGAAGGCGCTGAGTCCCCGGGTGCGGGTCGCCTGGACCGGGGTGGGCGTGGTGCCGAGGACGATCACCGGGTCCGAGGTCGCGACCGCGCGGCAGGTCTTCGCACACCCGCTGGTCACCGTGGACAACTACCCGGTCAACGACTACGCCCGGGACCGGATCTTCCTGGGCCCCTACACGGGCCGGGAGCCGGGTGTGGCCACCGGCTCGGAGGCGCTGCTCGCCAACGCCATGGAGCAGCCGACGGCCTCCCGGATACCGCTGTTCACGGCCGCCGACTACGCCTGGAACCCCCGCGGGTACCGGCCCGCGGACTCCTGGCGGGCGGCCGTCGACGACCTCGCCGGCGCCGACCCCGGCCCCCGGGCGGCGCTGCGCGCCCTCGCCGGCAACGACGCGTCCTCGGTGCTCGGAGCGGAGGAGTCGGCCTATCTGCGTCCGCTGATCGAGGCCGTGTGGCGGAGCGACGACGGTGACGACGCCGAGCGGTTCGGCACGGCCACCGAACGGCTCCGGAAGGCCTTCGGGGTGATGCGGGGCGCACCCCGGCAGCTGTCCGAGGCACAGGGCGGCGCGCTGGCGCGGGAGGTGGGCCCGTGGCTGGAGCAACTGGCCCGCTACGGCGAGGCCGGGCAGCGGGCCGTCGATGTGCTGCTCGCCCTGCGGAAGGGGGACGGCGCCGCCGCCTGGCGGGCGGAGTTGGAGGTCCGGCGGCTCCGGAAGGCGATCGGCCGGGCACCGGAGACCGTGGGTGAGGGGGTCCTCGACCCCTTCCTGGACCGCACGCTGGCCCGGGCGGAGGCGTGGTCCGGCGGGGCGAACACCCGCCCGGAGTCCTCCGTGGAGGCGGGCGGCACCGAGTTCCGCGTCTCCCTCGGGCGTCCCCGTCCGCTGGAGGCGGTGACCGTCCTGACCTCCCCGACCGGTGACGGCGCCGGCCGCCGCACCGCGGTGGAGGTGCGGGTGCCGGGCGAGGGCTGGCGGCGGATCGGCCCGCTGTCGGGCAGCGGCTGGACGGAGCTGCCGGCCCGCGGGGTGCGTGCGGACGCGGTACGGCTCTCCTGGCCGCAGGGTGCCCGCCCGCCCGAGGTGCACCGGCTGGCGCCCTGGCACACGGACAACCCGGATGCCCGCTCGGCACTGGAACGCGAGGAGACCGACGTGGAGATCGGCGGCGGCCCGCAGCAGGTGCTGGCCGAGCTGACCTCCGACCGCCCCCGGGAGGTGCGGGGCCGGTTGCGCGCCAAGGCTCCCCGAGGCATCACCGTGGACCTGCCCGAGCGGGTGTCGCTCCGGCGCGGGGCGAAGACGTCGCTGCCGGTCCGGGTGCGGGCCGAGAAGGGCACCCCGCCCGGCAGCTACCGGGTGCCGCTGGACCTCGCCGGGCAGACCCGCACGCTGACCGTGCGGGTCTCCCACCGGACCGGCGGACCGGACCTGGCGCGCGGCGCCGAGACGGTCTCCTCCGGGGAGGAGACCGCGGACTTCCCGGCCTCGGCGGCCGTCGACGGGGATCGTCGGACCCGCTGGTCCTCACCCGCGGAGGACGGCGCCTGGCTCCAAGTGGAGCTGGACCGCCCGCGCCACCTCGGCCAGGCGGTGCTGCACTGGCAGGAGGCGTACGCCGCCCGCTACCGGATCCAGGTCTCCGCCGACGGCCGTACCTGGCGCACCGCGGCCACCGTGCGGAACGGCGGCGGCGGCCGCGAGGTGGTGCGGTTCGACGCGCCAGGCGCCCGGTTCGTCCGGATCCAGGGCGAGCGGCGGGCCACCCGGTTCGGCTACTCGCTCTGGTCGGTTGAGCTCTACGCGGTCGCCAGCGGCGACGGCCCGGCGGACGACCGGGGGCGCTGAACCGGTCCTCCACCGCGGCGAGCCGGGGTACGGCCTCCTCAGGCCGACACCCCGTCGATCCGACTCAGCGCGTCCTCCGCCCCGTACGGCTCCAGATAGGGCAGCCAGCGCGGGTCCCGGTGCCCGGTGCCGATGATCCGCCAGGCCAGGCCGGACGGTGGCGCCGGCTGGTGGCGCAGCCGCCAGCCGAGCTCGGCGACGTGCCGGTCGGCCTTGACGTGGTTGCAGCGCCGGCAGGCGGCGACCACGTTCTCCCAGACGTGCGGTCCGCCCCGGCTGCGCGGCACGACGTGGTCGACGCTGGTCGCGGTGGCACCGCAGTAGACGCAGCGGCCACCGTCCCGGGCGAACAGGGCGCGGCGGGTGAGCGGCACCGGCCCCCGGAAGGGGACCCGCACGAAGCGCTTCAGCCGCACCACACTGGGAGCGGGGATGACGCGGGTCGCACTGCGCATCAGGGCGCCGGAGTCCTCCAGGCTGACCGCCTTGTCGTTGAGGACGAGAATGAGCGCGCGTCGGAGCGGTACGACGCCGAGCGGCTCGTACGACGCGTTGAGGACCAGGACATGCGGCACGGGTGCCTCCTTGTACACCGCGGCGCGTGGCTCGCGCCCGGCGATCTGCCACACAGTCTCTCCTCAGCCCCGCCCACCGCGCCACCACGTACAGGTAACGCATGGGGGGTGTTTTCCACCACATGGGGCTGTTCCGGACCACCGCGGCCAGCCCCCGCGAGACGGACTGCGGCTCCGCTACGGGCGGCTCCGGGTGCCCGTACCACGGTGGCGGGGGCGGCGGAGCGGGTTCTGGCCGCGGCGCGGCCCCGCTCCCGGGGGATGCCACCGCGGCGGGTGTCACCGGTCACCCCGGCGGCTCGGGGACGACCGCGCCGCCGGGAGCGCCGTCCGGAGCGCCCGGTCGGCGGTGTCGGAAACGTCCAGTCGTTAGTGTGGTGAGCCGCGCCCGCCCGCAGCACACGGGACGGGTCGATCGACAGGGGGTTTCCACCGTGACGTGGTCGTCCGCACTCGGTACCACCGGATGGCCGCACCCGCTCGCGGCGGACTCGGGCGGCGGCCCGCTGGCCGCCGTCTGGACCCGGCTGGACTGGTCCCACTGGCTCTCCGTGGGCCTGCGGATCCTGCTCATCACGCTGACCGCCTTCGCCGTCCGGTACCTCCTCCGGCGGGCGATCACCAAGTTGGTCTCCCGGATGAACCGCCGCCGGGGAGCGGACGGAACCGCGCTCCGCGGCCTGCTGGGCAACGCCGAGCGCCGCCGCCAGCGCTCCGAGGCGATCGGGTCGGTGCTCCGCAGCGTCACCTCCTTCGTGATCTTCGGCACGGCGGTGATGAGCGTGCTCTCCGTGCTGGACATCGACCTCGCCCCACTCGCCGCCAGCGCGGGTGTCCTCGGTGTCGCGCTGGGCTTCGGCGCGCGCAACCTGGTCTCGGACTTCCTCTCCGGCACCTTCACCATCCTGGAGGACCAGTACGGCGTGGGGGACACCATCGACGCCGGGGCCGCCTGCGGCGAAGTGGTGGAGGTGGGGCTTCGGGTCACCAAGCTCCGCGGCGAGGGCGGCGAGATCTGGTACGTCCGCAACGGGGAGATGAAGCGGGTCGGGAACAAGAGTCAGGGCTGGGCGACGGCCGTCGTCGACGTCCAGGTCCACTACGAGGAGGACTTGGAGAAGGTCCGCCGGACCATCGAGGAGGCCGGCGAGCGACTGGCCGGCGAGGAGGCCTGGATCGAACGGCTGTGGAGCCCGGTCGAGGTGCTGGGGCTGGAGGCGGTGACGCTGGAGTCCATGATGGTGCGGACCCAGGTCAGGACGATGCCCGGCGAGTCGCTCGCAGTCGAGCGGGAGCTGCGCTGGCGGATCAAACAGGCGCTCGACGCCGCAGGTATCCGGATCGTGGGCGGTGCGGACACCGGTGTCCTGCCCACCACGGCGCCCAGGCAGGGGGCCGAACCGGCAGCTCCCGCCGGACCGTCCGGCTCCGGAGGCTCGGGCGGCTCCGGAGGCTCGGGCGGCTCCGGCGGCAGCCCCTCAGCGACCACCGGCACCGGGCCGCTGCCGTCCGCTCGCGGGCCGGGGGCACCGGGCCCCGCCGCGTCGCACGAGGGTTGACGGAGAATCAAGTTCCCGGGGGCGTCATCACGGGGCGCTTCGACCGAGCCCCGCGACCACCGGAGGAAGGGGCTGAACGAACATGCGACTGGCAGTGGTCGGCGGGGGGTCCACCTACACCCCCGAGCTCATCGACGGATTCGCCCGGCTGCGCGACGTCCTGCCGTTGACGGAGCTGGTCCTGATCGACCCGGACGCGGACCGGCTGGAACTGGTCGGCGGTCTGGCGCGGCGGATCTTCGCCCGGCAGGCCCACCCGGGGCGGATCTCCAGGACCGGTGACCTGGACGCCGGGGTGGACGGCGCCGAGGCCGTGCTGCTGCAGCTCCGCGTCGGCGGGCAGGCGGCCCGCCGGCAGGACGAGAGCTGGCCGCTGGAGTGCGGTTGCGTCGGTCAGGAGACGACCGGGGCGGGCGGCCTGGCCAAGGCGCTGCGCACCGTGCCGGTGGTGCTGGACATCGCCGAGCGGGTGCGCCGGCGCAACCCGGACGCCTGGATCGTGGACTTCACCAACCCGGTCGGCATCGTCACCCGGGCGCTGCTGACCGCCGGCCACCGGGCGGTGGGGTTGTGCAACGTGGCCATCGGCTTCCAACGGAAGTTCGCCCGGCTGCTGGAGGTCCCGCCGGAGCAGATCGAACTGGATCACGTCGGGCTGAACCACCTGACCTGGGAGCGCGGCGTCCGGGTCGGCGGTGTCGACCTGCTCCCCAAGCTCCTGGCCGAACACGGCGGGACGATCGCCGCGGACCTGCGGATGCCGCCCGCGTTCCTGGAGCGCCTGGGGGTGGTGCCCTCGTACTACCTCCGGTACTTCTACCAGCACGACGAGGTGGTCCGGGAGATGGCCACCAAGCCCTCCCGGGCGGCCGAGGTGTCCGCGATGGAGGAGCGGCTGCTGGAGATGTACGCGGACCCCGCGCTGGACGAGAAGCCCGCGCTGCTCGCCAAGCGCGGCGGCGCCTTCTACTCGGAGGCCGCCGTCGCCCTCGCCGCCGCGCTCCTGGGCACCGGCGGCGGGACGGGCGTCCCCGGCACCCAGGTGGTCAACACCTTCAACCGCGGCACCCTGCCCTTCCTCCCGGACGACGCGGTCGTCGAGGTCCCGGCGGCGGTGGACGCCGAAGGCACCCGTCCGCTGCCCGTCGACCCCGTGGAACCGCTGTTCGCCGGACTCATCGCGCAGGTCACGGCGTATGAGCGGCTGGCCCTGGAGGCGGCGCTCCACGGCGGCCGGGGCCGGGTCTTCGACGCACTGCTGAGCCACCCGCTCATCGGACAGATCGAGTACGCCGAGCGGCTGACGGACGATCTGATCGCACACAACCGGGAGTACCTGCCGTGGGCTTGACCGAGGTCGCCGGGGTGCTCGCGATCGACGCGGGCAACAGCAAGACCGATGTGGCACTGATCGGCGCGGACGGCGGTGTGCTGGCCACCGCCCGCGGTGGGGGCTTCCGCCCGCCGGCCGTCGGCGTCGGGCCCGCGGTGGACGTGCTGGCCGAGGCGGTGGCCCGGGCCGTGGCCGCCCGCGGCGGAGCCGGCGGCTCCGGAACGAGCGGCCCGCCGTACGCCCGCCGGGTGTCGGCCTGCCTCGCCAACGCCGACCTGCCGGTCGAGGAGCGGCGGCTGCGGGAGGAGTTGGAGCGGCGCGGCTGGGGGGTGGACACGGACGTCGCCAACGACACCTTCGCGGTCCTGCGGGCCGGCACCGACGAGCCGCGCGGGGTCGCCGTGGTGTGCGGGGCCGGCATCAACTGCGCGGGCATGCTGCCGGACGGCCGCACCGCACGCTTCCCCGCCGTCGGACGGCTCTCGGGAGACTGGGGCGGCGGAGCCGGACTCGCCGAGGAGGCGATCTGGTTCGCGGTCCGCGCCGAGGACGGGCGCGGCGAGCCGACGGAGCTGGCCCGCGCCCTGCCGGAGCACTTCGGGCTGCCCAGCATGTACGCGTTGATCGAGGCCGTGCACCTGGGGCGGATCGCGAGGGGGCGGCAACACGAGCTGGCCCCGGTGCTGTTCGCCACGGCGTCCGGGGGCGACCGGGTCGCGCGCTCGATCGTGTACCGGCAGGCCGAGGAGATCGTCCTGATGGCCTGTGTGGCGCTGGAGCGGCTCAGTCTCCTCGGTGAGGAGGCGCCGGTGCTGCTCGGTGGCAGTGTGGCCGCCGCCCGCCACCCGCTGCTGCACGACCGGGTGGTCGAACTGCTCGCCGACCGGGCGCCGAAGGCCGTGCCCCGGGTGGTGACCGCTCCGCCGGTGCTGGGGGCGGCGCTGCTGGGGCTGGACCGCCTCGGCAGCGGTCCGGAGGCCGCCGCCCGGCTCCGCTCGTACTACGCGTCCGCGCCGGACGGCCCGGCGCTCGGCGCCGCGCACTGAGGACGCCGGACCGGGGAGAGCGGCGCGCTCCGGCAGTCACCTGACGGCAAGTCAGTTGATAGCCGGGCCATGACGATTCGGCGTCCAACCGGGGCCGTTCCTGGTGTGGAGGTTGTGTGTGGGGCCATACTGCTGGCCGGGCACCTGTCCCCCGCCGCCCCGGGTGACGGGTCGGGGCCAGTGATCGTGGGGGAGGGCAAGTGACGTATCCGCCGAGCGGGAGGGTTCCGCCCCCGCCCGTTCTCCACCACGGAGCGGAACTGCGGGCGGGGCCGCCGGCCGCCGGGTGGCCGCAGCAGGCGGTGGCGGAGGCACCGGACCCCGAGCCGCACGACTCCTGGTCCGACCGGGTGCGTCGGCTGCGGCGGGCGGCGACCACCGAGCCCGGCCGGCTGCGCATCATCAGCGTCGTGGTCGCGGTGCTCGTGATGGCCTTCGGCTCGGTGACGGCCTGGCAGGTCTCCGACCGGTCGGACGGTGCGACCCGGGTGGTGCCCGGCAGCCAGCAGCTGAGCGCCGACGCCGCGAGCCTCTACCGCTCACTGGCCGACGCCGACACCACCGCCGCCGCCGGCTTCCTCTCCGAGGGCCAGTGGTCACCGGAGATCCGGGAGCGCTACCAGCAGGACATCGACCGGGCGTCCGAACTGCTGGTGAAGGCGGCGGCCGACAGCCACGCACCCGGATCGGCCCGCACCCAGATCGACCGGATCAGCCAGCAACTCCCGGTCTACACCGGCTTGGTCGAGCAGGCCCGGGCCAACAACCGGCAGGGCCTGCCGCTCGGCGGCGCGTACCTGCGCTACGCCAACGAGCGGATGCGGACCGAACTACTGCCCGCCGCCCGCGCGCTCTACGAGGCCGAGACGGCCCAGCTGCAGACGGACCACCGGAAGGCGATGGAGTGGCCGTGGTTCGCCCTCGGGCTGGGTGCGGCCGCCCTGCTGGCGCTGGGGTGGGCCCAGCGGCGCGACTTCCTGAGAACCAACCGGGTGTTCAACCGGGGCCTGCTCGCGGCCACCGCCGCCAGCACCGTCGTCCTGCTCTGGCTGGTCGCCGGGCACGGCCTGGCCAGGTCCGGGCTGACGGACTCCTACGAGTACGGGTTCAAGTCGCTCCAGGTACTCAACGAGGCCCGGATCAGCACCCTCCAGGCCCGCGGGGACGAGAGCCTGACACTGGTGGCCCGGGGCGCGGTCCTCACCGACGACGGTGAGGACTTCTACGAGCAGGGCTACCAGGCCGCGATGCGGGAGACCGCGGGCGGCTCCGAGGACGGGGTCAGCCCGGAGAGCCTGCTCGGGCGGGCGCAGGATCTGGCCAACGACTTCAAGGGGCGGAAGCCGGTGGCCGAGGCGGTCACCGGGGTCCGCGAGTGGCGCGAGCGGCACGCCGCCGCCCGGGCCACCGACGAGAGCGGTGACTACGCCGGAGCGCTGAAGAAGGTGATCGGCGCGGAGGGCACCACCGCTGAGTGCTTCGACCAGGTGGACGCCAGTCTGAAGGCCGCGCTGGCGCACGAGCAGCAGGAGTTCAAACAGGCCGTGGAGCGTGGGGGCGGCGCCCTCACCGCACTGCCGACCAGCGCCGTCCTGCTCGCCCTGCTCGGGGCCGTCGCGGCCGTGCTGGGCGTCGGCCGGCGGCTTGCGGAGTACCGGTGAACAGGGCCCGCACGGCCGGGTACGCGGAGCAGGTGGAGAGCGGACGCGCGGCGGTACGGCGTGCGGGGATGAGGAGCGGAATGCGGAGTGACGGGTCTCGGGCGACCCCCGCGCGGAGGTTGCGCGGCTGGGGCGGCGTCGCGGCCATGGCGGTGACGTGCGCCCTGGTCAGCACGGTGCTGCCGCTGGCCGCCGACAGCGAGCGGGATTCGAGCGCCGGCAGAGCGTCCGGCCCGGGGCCCGTGCGGGCCGTGCGGGCGGCCGAGGAGGACTGCCGGGATCCGGAGGCCAGTCTGCCGCCGTCCGAGGTCGACGGTGCGGCCGTCAAGCGGATCAAGAAGAACGGCAAGCTGATCGCCGGTGTCGACCAGAACAGCTTCCGCTGGGGCTACCGGGACCCGGCCAACGGCAGACTCAGCGGCTTCGACATCGACTTGGTGCGGGCCGTCGCCGAGGAGATCCTCGGCGACCCGGACGCCGTCATCTACCGGACGATCCCCACCAACCAGCGCATCACCGCGCTCCAACAGCACAAAGTGGACATCGTGGCCCGTACGATGACCATCAACTGCGCACGGATCAAGGAGGTCGCCTTCTCCACCGCCTATTTCGAAGCGGGACAGCAGGTCCTCGCGCCGAAGGACTCCCCCATCACGGCCTTCGACAACTCGCTGCGCGGCAAGAAGGTGTGCACCGCGTCCGGTTCCACCGGTGAGAGCGAGTTGGAGAAGGAGTCGCACGGCGCCGAGGTCATGACCGTCCCCAACCAACTCGACTGCCTGGTGCGGCTGCAACTGGGCGAGGTGGACGCGGTGGTCACCGACAACGCGCTCGCCGCCGGCCAAGCCGCCCAGGACCCCTCCGTGCGCCTGGTCGGTGAGCCGTTCACCGAGGAGCCCTACGGCGTGGCGATGAACCTGGAGGACAAGGACCTGGTGCGCCGGGTGAACAAGGTCCTGGAGGACTACCGGAGCGGTGGGTCGGGCAGCCCCTGGATGCAGGCGTACCACCGGTGGCTCGCGGCGGACCTGAAGGGCATCGACGGCCCTCCGGCCCCCAAGTACCGGGGTTCTTGACGATCGACGGCCGGTGGCCGCACACATTGGAGAGGTGATCGATGGGGGTCTCAGGGCCGCCCCTCCCCGACTCCGCGGGGCAGGCACGGGGTCCGGTCATGGACCGGGAAGCGGTGGACCAGGCCCTGGCCCGGCTCAGCGCCGAGCACCAGGCCATCGAGGCCTCGCTGCTGACGCTCCAGGAGCACGCCGGCCGCCGAATGCTGGAGGGCACCGAGCTGACCGGGGAGACCAGAGCCCGCTGGGCCGCGGCCGAGGAGGCCACCGCCCGCCTGTGGACCCACTTCGAGGCGTACACCGAGGGGCTCCGCCGGGCCCGCGCCGTCCGGGAGCGCCGGCGTTGGCCCGACCACGCGGAGCTGAGCGAGCTCACCGAGCTGCTGAGCGGCGGCTGCGTCGTCCCCCCGGTCGGCCGCGCCCCGGAGCGCAGCACCGAGCAGCCGGCGGCCGGCGGGCCGGAGCCGGCCCCGTCCGGCGAACCGCTCGGCTTCCGGGAGCTCGTCGACCGGATCAACGGCTGGTACCGGCAGGCGCTGGACGTGGTCATCGCCGCCGACAAGGTCTGGTCGGCGCTGCCCGCCCGGATGGACATGCTCGGCGCCGAACTGCGGCGGATCCGGTCGCTGGCGCGCTCCGTCGGGGTGCGTCCCGGCGAGCACCCCGCCGGTGACGAGCTGGAGCACATCACCGCCGAACTGACCGCCCTCCGGGCGCGGGTGGTCTCCGATCCACTGGCCTTCTGGTCGGCGGCCGGAGGCGGCTCGGCGAGTTCGGCACCCGGCAGCGGACGGCCCGACACCTCGGCCTACGACCGCGCGGCCCGCGCCTTGGAGGACGTCCGCCGGGACGTCGAGGCGGTGCTGACCGTCCGGCAGGACGCGGAACAGCGGCTGTACCGGCTCCGCGACGTCCTCTCGCGCGCCGACCGCACGTTGGCCGAGGCCCGCACCGCGCGGGGCGAGGTCCTCGCCAAGATCGCCGCGTCCGAGGTCCCCGCGGTCAGCGGCCCGCCGACGGTGCTGCACGAGCAGTTGACGGCCGCCGCCCGCTACCGCCGCCACTCCCAGTGGCACCGGCTGTCCCCCCTGCTGGACAGCCTGGAGGAGCGTGCGGAGGAGGAGCTGTCCCGGGCACGGGAGTCACTCACCGCGGTGACGGCCCCGCTGGCGGTCCGGGCCGGACTGCGCAGCCGGCTCGACGCCTGCCGGGCGCGGGCCACCCACCAGGGGGTCGCCGGGGATCCGCTCCTCGAGGAGCTCTACGACACCGCCCGCCGACTGCTGTGGAGCGCACCGTGTGATCTGCGCGCCGCCGAGCGGGCCGTCAGCAGGTACCAGCGGGCCACCGCCGAGTCGGCGACCACGGGCCCGGCGGCGGGACCGCTCCCCGGCGACGGGCCGGTGAGCGGCGGGCCGCCGAACAGTTCAGCGGAGAGCGGGAGACCATGTTGACCAGGTGCCAGCGGCCCGACTGCCCGGGCTCGTACGAGGACGTCGGGGGCGGCGAACTCTACTGCGACACCTGCGGGCTGGCTCCTGAGGTCGCCTCGAAGGGCGTGGTCTACTCTGCCGCCACCAGCACCGCGAGCGCGGGGCGCCGCGCGGCGGCGCCCTCCTCCCGGCCCTCCGCCTCCTCCTCGGCCGCCTCCTCCGGACGGTCCTCCCGCTCGTCCTCCTCCCACCGGTCGGTCTCCGGCCGCCTCTCCCGGTCCTCTTCCGGGCAGTCCAGCGCCCGATCGGTGTCGGTGCGCACCTCGGGGTCGGTGGCGGCGGCGACCTCGGGCCGCAGCAAGCTGGGCGCGGGGCTGGTCACGGTGCCGGACGTGCCTCGCCCGGACCCGCGGACGGTGGTGCTGCCCAATCCGGAGGTGCCCGAGCGGAAGCGGTTCTGCAGCCGCGGGGACTGCGGAGCGCCGGTCGGCCGGTCCCGCGGCGACCAGCCCGGCCGCACCGAGGGGTTCTGCACCAAGTGCGGCCACCCGTACTCCTTCGTGCCGAAACTGCACGTCGGCGAGGTGCTGCACGGCCAGTACCAGGTCGCCGGCTGCCTGGCGCACGGCGGGCTGGGCTGGATCTACCTCGCCGTGGACCGGGCGGTGAGCGACCGCTGGGTGGTACTGAAGGGCCTGCTGGACACCGGTGACGAGGACGCGCTGGCGGCGGCCGTCTCGGAGCGCCGCTTCCTCGCCGAGATCGAGCACTCCAACATCGTCCGGATCTACAACTTCGTCGAACACCTCGACCGGCGGACCGGCAGCCTCGACGGCTACATAGTGATGGAGTACGTCGGCGGCAAGTCGCTGAAGGAAATCGCCAACGGTCTGCGCACCCCGGAGGGGCGGCGCCAGCCGCTTCCGGTGGAGCAGGCGTGCGCCTACGGCCTGGAGGCTCTGGAGGCGCTCGGCCACCTGCACAGCCGGAACCTCCTCTACTGCGACTTCAAGGTCGACAACGCCATACAGCAGGACGACCAGCTCAAGCTGATCGACATGGGCGCCGTCCGGCGGATGGACGACACCGAGAGCCCGATCTACGGCACGGTCGGCTACCAGGCCCCGGAGGTCCCGGAGATCGGGCCGTCCATCGCCTCGGACCTCTACACCGTCGCCCGTACCCTCGCCGTGCTGACCTTCGACTTCCAGGGCTACACCAACGTCTTCGTGGACAGCCTGCCCCCGCCTGACGGCATCGAGCCGTTCACCCGCTACGAGTCGTTCTACCGGTTCCTCGTCCGGGCCACCGACCCCGATCCGAAACGGCGGTTCGCCTCCGCGGAGGAGATGTCCGAGCAGTTGACCGGGGTGCTGCGGGAGGTCGTGGCGCTGCGGACGGACCGGCCCCGGCCGGCGCTGTCCCGGCTCTTCGGCCCCGAGCTGCGGGTCACCGACAGCCGTCTCTTCGCCGAGCGGTCGGAACCGGTGTCGCCGCTCGGTCTCCGCCGGCCACCCCGGTGGTGGCCGGCGCGGTCGGGCTCCCGGCCCGCCGCCCCGGCCGGCTTGATCCCCGCGCAGCCGGCCGGTCCGCACCCCGCCCACCGGCCCGGCGGCTCCAGCGCGCCCGCGGTGGCCGACGGAACGGCGCACCACCCCGGTTGGACAGGTGGCGGCGCCCCGGACCGGGGCCTCGGCGTGGAACCGCTGGACGTCACGGCCGCCGCGCTGGCGCTGCCCGTCCCCCGAGTCGACCCCGCAGATCCCAACGCGGGCTTTCTGGCCGGGCTGTCGGCCTCCAACCCGGCCGATCTGCTCCTCGCCCTCTGGTCGGTCCCGGTCGACTCGGTGGAGCGGCAGTTGCGTGAACTCCGCGCCCGACTGGAGCTGAACGACTCGGCGTCCGCCTCCCAGGCGCTGGACACCCTGGAGTGGCGCCATCCGACCGACTGGCGGGTGGTCTGGCACCGCGGGCTCTTCTCGCTGGTGGCGGGCGACCGGGAGATGGCCGCGCTCTCCTTCGACGCGGTCTACGACGCCTTCCCCGGGGAGCCCGCGCCGAAGCTCGCACTCGCCGTCTGCGCCGAGGTGCTGGGCCAGTTGGACAACGCCGCCGAGTACTACCGTCTGGTGTGGACCACCGACCCGGGCTTCGTCAGCGCCGCCTTCGGCCTGGCCCGGGTGCGGCTGGCCACCGGGGACCGGCCCGGCGCGGTACGGGCGTTGGAATCCGTCCCCGAGGGGTCGATCCACTACACGGCGGCGCGGATGGCGGCGATCCGCGCCCGGCTGCGGGGGCGCGCCCCCACCGAACCGCTCCTCGACGACCTGGTCGCCGCGGCCGAGCAGGTCGAACTGTTGCGAGAGGTCGGATTGGACACGGTACGCGAACAGCTGCTGGCGACCGAGGTACTGGGCGCCGCACTCGACTGGGTACTCTCCGGGGAGCGCGGCGCGCCACCCAGCGCTCCGGCCGAAGCCGGCCTCGCGTCAACGACCGGACCGTGGCCGAGCGGTGACGTCGGCGGCCGGCCGTCGACGCTGCTCGGCACCAGGCTGGACGAGCGGGGTCTGCGTTCGGGCCTGGAGCGCTCCTACCGGGTCCTGGCACGGCTCGCTCAGCGCGGCGAAGAAAGAATCGAACTGGTGGAGCGGGCCAACCGCTTCCGCCCCAGGACGTGGGTGTGATAGATGCCGCAGCTGCCTCGACTGTCCGTCTGCCCGAGCTGCGATGAGCCACTGGAACCGGGCGACAACTTCTGCGGGGCCTGCGGTGCCGACCTCGCAACCGCGGACCCGACGACGGGTGGGGGTGCCCCGGCACTCTCCTACCCGGCCCCCGGAGCCCCCTGGACCGCGGGCGGCGAGCCTCCGGCCGGGCCGTCCGCCGGCTGGCCGGCCGCGGATCCGAGCGGCCCCGGGGCGCACCGGCCGGACGATCTGCTGACCACCGACTCGGCCGACCCGGGAGCAGCCGCTCCCGGCGGCGCGCCTGGGGGCGCGGAGTCGGGCCTCCAGCCGGCCACCGGGGACTGTGTGGCCTGCCGGGCGGGCCGTGTCGACCGGGACGGCTACTGCGAGCACTGCGGTCACGCCCAGCCCCGGGAACGCGACCACATGGAGCAGGAGTTGGCGGGGGTGGCCGCGGTAACCGACCGGGGACTGCGGCACCACCGCAACGAGGACGCGTTCAGCATCGCGACCGCCGCGCTGCCCGACGGCTCGCCCGCCGTACTCGCCGTCGTCTGTGACGGCGTCTCCTCGGCGAGCCGCCCGGACGAGGCCTCGGAGGCGGCGGCCGGGGCGGCCACCGAGTCCCTGCTGTCCGCCGTCTCCCGCGGGGTGGCCGCCGAGCCCGCCACCCACGAGGCGATCGTCGCCGCGGCCCAGGCCGTCAACCAGCTCGCCGAGACCGGTCCGTCCCCCGGTCCGGAACAGCAGAACGCGCCGGCCTGCACCATTGTGACCGCGGTCCTCGCTTCCGGCGTACTCACCGTCGGCTGGATCGGCGACAGCCGGGCGTACTGGGTACCCGACGACCGGGCGGCGCAGTCCGCCCGGCTGACCGAGGACGACTCCTGGGCCGCGCAGATGGTCGCCGGCGGCCTGCTGTCGGAGGCCGAGGCCTACGCCGACGACCGGGCGCACGCGATCACCGGCTGGCTCGGGGCGGACGCCTACGAACTCCAGCCGCACACCGCCTCCTTCACCCCGGACCGGCCCGGCGTGGTGGTGGTGTGCACCGACGGCCTGTGGAACTATGCCGAGGCGGCCGGCGAAATGGCGCTGGCCGTCCCGCCGGAGTCACGCAACCGCCCCCTGCACGGCGCACAGGCCCTGGTCGGCTACGCCCTCGACGGTGGCGGCCACGACAACGTGACCGTGGCGGTGCTCCCCGTTCCGGAGCCGCCGAGCCGGGCCGTCTCCGCCTGAGACCGGACGCTTCCGCGGGCCTCGGCGGCTGATGCCCGCCGAGGCCGGCCCCCCGGGGCCGCCGTCCGGTCCGTCTTCGTCCGAGTCCGTCCACACCGGAGCGCCGAGGAGCTGGCCATGGCTGTTTTCTCCAAGTCGTACGTGCCCCGGTTCTCCGTCCAGGTGCACCAGAACCCCTACCTCCCCGGCGACGGCTGCGAGGTGAACGCCGTCCTGACGGTGACCGCCACCGGCGGCGGCACCATCGGCGGCGAGTACCTCCGGTCCTCCGGCGCCCGGCACACCCACACCGGCGGCGGGCCCGACGCCGCCGTCGCCCTGATGGTCGACTGCTCGGGCTCGATGGCCTACCCGCCGGCCAAGCTCGCCAACGCCCGCACGGCCACGGCCGCCGCCATCGACGCGCTGCGCGACGGGGTCCGGTTCACCGTGATCGCCGGCACCCACCGGGCCACCGAGGTCTACCCCGGTGGCAGTCGGCTGGCCACGGCCGACGCGGCCAGCCGGGTCCGTGCCAAGGAGGCGCTGGCCGGGCTCACCGCGGGCGGCGGCACGGCCATCGGCACCTGGCTGCGGCGGGCCGACCAGCTCCTGGCCACCGCCGACGTCTCGATCCGGCACGGGATCCTGCTGACCGACGGGCGCAACGAACACGAGCCGCCGGAGGCGCTGCAGGCCGCTCTGGACGCCTGTGCGGGACGGTTCACCTGCGACGCCCGCGGCGTCGGCACGGACTGGGAGGTCGCGGAGGTGACCCAGATCGCCGCGGCGCTGCTGGGCACCGCCGACATCGTCGCCGATCCGACGGGCCTCGCCGCCGACTTCGTCCGGATGATGGAGAGCACCATGGGCAAGGAGGTGTCCGGGGTGGCCCTGCGGCTGTGGACACCGGTCGGCAGCGAGGTGCTCTCGGTCCGACAGGTGGCCCCCACGGTGCAGGAACTGACACACCGGCGCGCCGATGCGGGTCCGCGCAACGGCGACTACCCCACCGGCTCCTGGGGGGACGAGTCCCGCGACTACCACCTGCGCCTCCGGGTTCGGGCCGCCGGGGTCGGCCAGGAGATGCTGGCGGCGCGGGTCTCGCTGCTCCTGCCGCAACCGGAGCCGGACGCACCGCGGCCGTTGGCGCAGGGGTTGGTGCGCGCCGTGTGGACCGACGACCTGTCCCGGTCCTCCGTAATGGATCCCCAGGTGGCTCACTACCTGGGGCAGACCGAGTTGGCGCAGGCGATCCAACAAGGCCTGGAAGCCCGCAAATCAGGCGATATCGACGGAGCTACGAGCAGACTCGGGCGCGCTGTGCAACTCGCCGTCCGGTCCGGAAACGAAGAGACTGCGAAACTTCTGTCGAAGGTGGTGGACGTGGTCGACGCGGCGAGCGGTACTGTGCGACTCAAAGCGAAGGTCACGGAAGCCGACGAGATGACACTCGAGACGCGCTCCATCAAGACAGTTCGCGTCAAGAAGTGACGGAAGACGGTCCGGAAGGGGCCGAGCCGAGAGGGGGAAGCACCGACATGCCGACCTGCCCGAACGGTCACCAGTCGGGTTCCGACGACTGGTGCGAGGTCTGCGGACACCGCATGGCCGGTGGGCCATCCGCGGGAGCCGTCCCGCCGCCTCCACCGCCCGCGCCCGGCCACGGTGGACCGCCTCCACCCCCTCCACCAGCCGCCACCGGCGGCTACGGGTACCCGCAACCGCCGGGTGGCGGAAGGCCCCAGGCGGAGCTGTGCCCGCAGTGCCGCACCCCGCGCGAGGCCCAGGCGCCGTTCTGCGAGCAGTGCCGCTACAACTTCCTCACCCACTCCCCCACCTCGTTCACCCCGCCGCACCAGCAGCCGCACGGCATGCCGCCGCCACCGCCCGGCTTCGCCCAGCACACCCAGCAGCCCCAGCCGGGCTTCCAGCCCGGGCAGCCGCAGGCACCGCAGGGCGGATCGCCGGCCGAACAGCGCCTCGCACCCCCCGCCGGCCTGCAGGTTCCTGCACCCCAGCCGCCGGCCCCGGCCCGCGGTGCCGGCTCCGGGGGCGGTGACGACTGGACGCTGCCGCCGCCGCCCGGTTCGGCACCGGCACCGCACGGCGGCGGTCCGTCCTTCGGCGGCGACCACGGGCCCGGCCGGCCCGGTCCGGCCGCACCTCCCCAGCAGACCAGTTGGGTGGCGGTGGTGGCCCCGGACCGCGAGTACTTCACCGCGATGATGGCGCGGAGCGGTCCGGAGGCCTCCGGTCTCAGCCTGCCGGCCTACTCCCCCGAGCAGCAGCTGACGCTCAGCGGGCAGCAGGTCACCATCGGCCGGCGCCGGCAGAGCACCGGCGAGTCCCCCGACATCGACCTGTCCCGTCCGCCGGAGGATCCGGGCGTCTCGCACCAGCACGCGATCCTGGTGCAGGGGCCGGAGGGGAACTGGTCGGTCATCGACCAGAACTCCACCAACGGGACCACCGTCAACAACGGGGAGGAACCGATCCAGCCGTTCGTCCCGGTACAGCTCAACGACGGCGACCGGGTCCATGTCGGTGCCTGGACCACCATCACGGTCCGCCGCGGCTGAGCCCGCCGTACCCCGCCGGTCTCCAGCGGGGTACGGCGGGCCCGGGGCCGGGGTCCCGGCCCGGCAGGACGGAAGCAAAGAGGACGGCCCGCCGCTCGGCGGGCCGTTCCCGCTTCTCCGGCACGGAAGGCGCCCCCTCCCGAAACCGGGACGTCGCACGTCCCCGCCCGGTCCGGAGGCCCATCTGAGAGCATGGAGGAGTGACTGAGATTCCACGCGGCACGGTGCAGCAGACCTTCTACGAGCAGGTCGGCGGTGAGCCGACCTTCCGGCGGCTGGTGCACCGCTTCTACGAGGGCGTCGCCGAGGACCCGCTGCTGCGGCCGATGTACCCGGAGGAGGACCTGGGTCCGGCCGAGGAGCGACTGGCACTCTTCCTGATGCAGTACTGGGGCGGTCCCCGCACCTACAGCGAACGCCGCGGCCACCCGCGGCTGCGGATGCGGCACGTCCCCTTCGTGGTGGACCGGGCCGCGCACGACGCCTGGCTGAAGCACATGCGGGTCGCGCTCGACGAGCTGGAACTCGCACCCGAGCACGCGGAACAGCTCTGGAACTACCTGACCTACGCGGCCGGTTCGCTGATCAACACGCCCGACTGACGCACGCTCCGGCGACCGGGCGCGGCCGCTGTGACCGCGACGGCCCCCGCCTCGCGGCGGCGGGCCCCACCCAGTCGGTGGCTCAGGCCGTTCGGTGGCTCAGGCCGGGGTGAGCTCCAACCCGGGCGGTCCGGTGCGCCGGACCGCGACCGAACCGTAGGGCGTGCGCAACCGGAGCCAGCTGCCCGAGGTGAACAGCGTCAGCGGTTCGGGTCCCCGCTCACCGGCGGCGCCGACGGCCTCCCGCTCCGCGGCCCGGCCGAGAAAGCCCAGCGACCGGGCGGCGTGCACCGCCCGCACCGGGAGGTCGGTGGTGCCGAGCGTGCGGGACCAGATCTCCCGGCCGATGGCGTCCAAGGCGCTCCGGGTGCGCTGCTCGGCGCTGAGGGCCTCCGTCCGCATCCGGAACTCCCGCACCGAGGCCGATACCGCGGCCCGCAGTTCGGCCGGCTCCGGCAGGCCGTCGGCCCGCTGCCAGCCGCCTCGGGGCGGAAGGAGCCCCGTCCAGGGCGGTCCGGTGACCGGGGCGGGGAGCGTGAGCGACAGCCCCCGGCCCGGGCGGGCCTCCGTCACGGCGTCGGGCAGGGCGGTGTCGATCGCGTCCGCCAACTGCCCCGCCGAGACGGTCAGGTCGAACCGCCCGCCACCGGGCGCGGGCTCCGCACCGCCCTCAGAGGGCCCGGGATGTTCCGGTTCCCCGGCGAGCCGGGCGGTGCGGACCGCAAGGACCTCGAAGGAGGCCGGGCGGCCGAAGACCGCCAGCACCCCGTCGCCCGCCTGGAGACGCACCGCCGCGGCCCGGTCGTAGTGGATCAGCCGCTCCAGGAAGGCGGCGAGGTCCGCCGCCTCCCCGGCGTCGGCGAGGGCCAGCGCCCTCATACCGCTACGGCCTTCTCCGGGTCGTCCAGGTACTCCTCCAGGAAGAAGTGCTCCTCGGGGGTGATCCGGCGCGGCCGGGCCGCCTCGAGGTCGTAGGGCACCACGACGGTGGAGGCCCGGACGTAGACCTCCTCGTCGTCCTTGATCTCGTAGGCGATGGTCAGCGAGGCGGCGCTGATCCTCGTCACCCACAGCTCGATGGTGACCGGCTCGTGCCGGTGCACCAGCGGACGCAGGTAGTCGATCTCGTGACGGGCCACGACCGACCCCCCGCTGAAGGACTTGCTGTCCTTGCCGGGGGCCAGTCGCCACATGAAGTCGATCCGGGCCTCCTCCAGGTAGCGGAGGAAGACGACGTTGTTGACGTGCCCGAAGACATCCATGTCGGCCCAGCGCAGTGGGCAGAGGTAGACGTGTCGCACCGCTCAGCCCCTGGTCAGCTTCTTGTAGGTGGTGCGGTGCGGCCGGGCGGCGTCCGGGCCGAGCCGCTCGATCTTGTTCTTCTCGTAGGACTCGAAGTTGCCCTCGAACCAGAACCACCTGGAGTCGCCCTCGTAGGCGAGGATGTGGGTGGCGATCCGGTCCAGGAACCAGCGGTCGTGGGAGACGACCACGGCGCAGCCGGGGAAGTCCAGCAGCGCGTTCTCCAGCGAGGAGAGCGTCTCGACGTCCAGGTCGTTGGTCGGCTCGTCAAGCAGGAGCAGGTTGCCGCCCTGCTTGAGGGTGAGCGCGAGGTTGAGCCGGTTGCGCTCGCCTCCGGAGAGGACGCCGGCCGGCTTCTGCTGGTCGGGGCCCTTGAAGCCGAAGGCGGAGACGTACGCCCGGGAGGGCATCTCGACCTGGCCGACGTTGATGTAGTCCAGTTCGTCGGAGACGACGGCCCACAGCGTCTTCTTCGGGTCGATGTTGTCGCGGCCCTGGTCCACGTAGGAGATCTTGACGGTCTCCCCGACCTTGATCGAGCCGCTGTCCGGGCTCTCCAGTCCCTGGAGCATCTTGAACAGCGTCGTCTTGCCGGCGCCGTTCGGACCGATCACGCCCACGATGCCGTTGCGCGGGAGGGTGAAGGAGAGGTCCTCGATGAGGAGCTTCTCACCGAAGCCCTTGCTGAGGTTCTCCACCTCCACCACGACGTTGCCCAGCCGCGGCCCCGGCGGGATCTGGATCTCTTCAAAGTCCAGCTTCCGGGTCTTCTCGGCCTCGGCGGCCATCTCCTCGTAGCGGCTCAGCCGGGCCTTCGACTTCGCCTGCCGGCCCTTGGCGTTGGAGCGGACCCACTCCAGCTCGTCCTTGAGGCGCTTGGCCCGCTTGGCGTCCTTCTGGCCCTCGACCTTGAGCCGGGCGGCCTTCTTGTCGAGGTAGGTGGAGTAGTTGCCCTCGTACGCGATGGCCCGGCCGCGGTCGAGCTCCAGGATCCACTCGGCGACGTTGTCCAGGAAGTACCGGTCGTGGGTGACGGCCACGATGGTGCCGGCGTACTTGGCCAGGTGCTGCTCCAGCCACTGCACCGACTCGGCGTCCAGGTGGTTGGTGGGCTCGTCGAGCAGCAGCAGGTCGGGGGCTTCGAGAAGCAGTTTGCAGAGGGCGACCCGGCGGCGCTCTCCACCGGAGAGGTTGGTGACGGGCCAGTCGCCGGGCGGGCAGCCGAGCGCGTCCATCGCCTGCTCCAGCTGGCCGTCCAGTTCCCAGGCGCCGGAGTGGTCGAGCTGCTCCTGGAGCTTGCCCATCTCCTCCAGCAGCTCGTCGGAGTAGTCGGTGGCCATCTGCTCGGCGATCTCGTTGAAGCGCTTGAGCTTGGCGATGGTCTCGGCGACCCCGTCCTGCACGTTCTCCAGGACCGTCTTGGACTCGTCGAGCGGCGGCTCCTGCTGGAGCATGCCGACGGAGTAGCCGGGGGTGAGGATCGCGTCACCGTTGGACGGCTGCTCCAGCCCCGCCATGATCTTCAGAACGGTGGACTTGCCGGCGCCGTTCGGGCCGACCACGCCGATCTTCGCACCGGGCAGGAAGCTCAGCGTGACGTCGTCGAGGATCACCTTGTCGCCGTGCGCTTTGCGCGCCTTGCGCAGGGTGTAGATGAACTCAGCCAAGAGAAACCGTCCGGCAATCGAGGAGGACCAATGTGCGGCTCCGCCGTGTGGAGGCAGATACATCCCATCCTGCCGCACGGCTGCCGTCCGGGGAAAACCAGACGGTCTCGGCGCGGCCCGGGCCGCGGTCCGGGAGGAGCGGGGATGTGAGCGGCGGAGGGCCGGAGCCCCTTGGGACACTGGGAGCTCCGGCCCTCCGGCCTGGTCGGTCAGGTCAGCTCAGCGGGTGCTGGGCCGCGACCGGTGTACTGATCGGGGCGACAACCTCACTCACCCGCGGTGACGGCCTTCTTCCTGCGGAGGAAGAACACCGTGCCGCCGCCGAGGACGACGAGGGCGATGGCGACGCCCGCGATCACCGGGGTGGCGTCGCTGCTGCCGGTCTCGGCGAGGTCGCCGGACGAACCGCCGACGCTGGCCGGGCTCGGCTCGGAGGAGGGCTCGTCGGTGTCGACACCGGCGGTCTCACAGTCGAGGACTCCGGAGAACGTCTTCTCGAAGCCGTTCGGGCCCTTGATGGTGAACTCGTAGGCCTGGTCCTCCTCCACCGGGACGGTGATGGTCTCGGACTTGCCCGCCTCGACGGTGTGCTTCTCACCGGCCAGCTCGAAGGTGAACGGCTCGTCGCCCTTGTTGGCGGCCGAGATGTCCACACCGCCCTTGGCGCAGTTCTCCTCGGCGGAGAGGGCCGGGATCGGGCCCTGCTTCGCCCAGTTGGCCGTGGCGGTGGCGGAGACGGTGCTCTCGCTGGAGCCGGCCAGGATCATGGTCTGGCTCTTGCTGTCGCTGGCGAACGCCCGGCCGATCTCGACCTTGGTGCTGGCCTTGACGACGGCGGAGGCCGAGCCGGGCTCGGCTCCGGCGGGCACCTGGAAGAACAGCTCGGCGCCGTTGCTCGCGTTGGTCACCGGCTTGCCGTCGGCATCCACGATCTTGATCCCGGCATCGGCGGCGTCGGCGGCCGGGGCCACGGTGACGCTTCCGGCGTTGGTGGCGACCTTGATCGGACCGAGCAGGTCACCGGCCTTGCCGGAGACCGCCGGCGGGTCGAGGTGCAGCGAGGCGCCGGGCTCGTCGAGGTTCTCCGCGCTCTGCTCCAGGTAGTCCGCCAGCTTCTCGGCCGCCGGGTCCACCGCCTCGACGTCGGCGTGGTCCGAGAAGCGCCAGATGGCCACCTGGGTACCGGCCGCCGCGGTCTTCTCGGTGAGCGCACCGGAGCCGGCCTTCTGGGCGAGCGCCGCCAGGTCGTTCACCTGCGGGTAGGAGTTCTGGAGAATCCAGTTGATCTTGCCCGCGTCGTTGTTGTCGTGCAGCGAGGTCTCGGCCCAGGAGCGCTCGTTGTACTTCGCCCGCTGCTGCGTGGGGTTCTTGATGTCGATGCAGTAGGTCAGCAGCGAACCGCCGCCGTCGACGGTCAGCTCGAACAGACCGCCGCTGAGCTTCTGGTCCGGGCGGCCCTGGTGGTGGATGACCACCTGGTCGTAGGTCTTCAGACCGGCCAGGGTCGCGGTGGCACCCCCCTTGTGGGGAACCGCGTCGTCGGCCACGGCCGGACTCGCGGTGGCTATCGCGCCCGCGGCGGCCAGGCCCGAGGCCAGAACCGCGGCGGTGAGGCGGGCGGAACCCCGCCTGCGTACAGAAATCATGGATGTCCCCTCCGGGCGAGGCGGCACCTGGTGCCGCACCTCGCGACGAATAACTCAAGTCCCCGTGAGTACGCCCGGATACTAGGGAACGAAAAGCGATCCGATTCCCCGTCAGGACTCCAGGAGAACCGATCGAATCGCAATCGTTACCCCGTGAGACGATTGAAACTTGCTATATCGACAAATCCCCGTGCCGAAACGGGAGTTACCGGACCTCCGTGCGGATGCGGAGATTCGTCGGGGACTTCAGGGAGCGTCCGCGGCCACTGTCAGGTACTGCTCCCTCACTTCCCGGTACCGCAGCAACTCCGCGGCGACCGGTTCCAGCACGCAGGAGCGTCCGCAGGAACCCGCCGTGCTCCGCAGCCGCCGCTCCACCTCCCGACCGTGTTCCCGGGCCGGCTGCCGGGAGGCTCTCCGGCAGCACCACGCCAGCAGCGGGCCGCTGACCGCGGCCGCTCCCAGCATCAGGAGCGGGGCCCGGACGGCCTCCCCCAACCCCCCCGTGGGGCCGGCGACCACCGCCACCAACCAGGCGGCCGCCGCCAGCTGCGCGGCCAGCAGCAGCACCTGGGTCACGGCGGCCAGCGTCCACCAGCGCGGCCGGGACAGCTGCCCGTCGCCCACCAGTTGCGCGGCGGCGGTCTCCTCAAGGGTCTCCGGCAGCCACTCCGCGCCCTGCGCCGCGGACTCCCGCACCGCCCGCGCCCAGGGCTCCGGCAGCCCCGCGGAGGCATCCTCGGCCACCGCGCGGACCGCCTGCTCGACCATCGCCCGGTCGGCTCGGGGCGCCCGCCCCTCGTCCTGCTCCGCCGGGAGCGGAGCCCTGCCCGCCGCGCGGGGAGTGGGCCGGAACCTGGGGCGGTACAGCCCAGTGCTGAGTACCCCCGGACGCCGGGCGCGGGGCCGGCCTGGTGCGGGGCGGACGGTCACGCCGGCGGCGGCCCGCCTCCTCCGGTAGCGCCGGCGCAGCCGCCACCAAGGCCCTCCGTAGGCCAGTTCGGCCAGCCGCAGCCACTCCCGCCGTGCCGCCCGTCCGGCGGCCTGGGCGCCGATCGCCTCCGCCAGCCGCTCCTCGAAGACCTCCCGGGTCCCCTCGGTGAGGACGGTCCTGCCCTTGGAGAGGTAGACCGGCCGCAACCGCTCGGCCGCCCCGGCCACGTCGGCGGTGAGACGGCGCTCGGCGGCTCCGCGCTCCTCACAGAAGCGGCCGAGCTGCTCGCGGAGTTCCGCCATCCCCTCGCCGGTGAGGGCGGAGACGGCCAGCACGGCCGCGCCGGGCTCACCGTGTTCGCCCAGCGCGAGGCCGTCGTCGTCCAGCAACCGCCTGAGGTCCTCCAGCACCTGGGCCGCGGAGTCACCGGGCAACCGGTCGAGCTGGTTCAGCACCACGAAGGTCACCTCGGCGTATCCGGCCAGCGGACGCAGATAGCGCTCGTGCAGCACCGCGTCGGCGTACTTCTCCGGGTCCACGACCCAGATCACCGCGTCGGCGAGCCCGATCAGCTGGTCCACCTGCTCCCGGTGGCCGCCCACCGCGGAGTCGTGGTCGGGCAGGTCGACCAGGACCAGCCCGCTCAGCCCGGGGTCGGAGCAGAGCTGCGCCTGCCGCCTGAGCCGGTGCGGGACACCGAGCCGGTCGAGCAGGCCGTCGGCCCCCTGGGACCACGTGCAGGCCATCGGGGCCGAGGTGGTCGGCCGGCGTACCCCCGTCTCCGACAACGGGGCCCCGGCCAGGGCGTTGAACAGCGTCGACTTGCCGCTACCGCCCGCGCCGGCGACCGCCACCACGGTGTGGTCCAGCGAGAGCCGGTGCCGGGCGGCGGCCTCGTCGAGCACCCGGCCGGCCTCGGCGAGGGTCTCGGGCGCGAGCCGGACCCGGGAGAGGCCGACCAGCCGGCGCAGCGCCTCCAGCCGGCCGCGGAGCGCGGCGCCGAACTCCAGTCTCCGGGCTCCTCCGTAGGGCGAGGCTACGGTCGGCGCCGTGCCGGGGGTCCAGAGGGGGCCCGTGCCTGGCGCCCTAGCGCCGGAGCAGTCGGTGGGCCGGACACCCTCGCCGTCGGTCCACCCGGCACCGCCGGGGCTGTGGCTCACCCCTGCGACGCCGGGGCTGTGGCTCGCCCCTGGGACGCCGGGGCTGTGGCGGGGTGTGGGCGGCTCTTTCCGGCGGTCGCCGTCCCGGGGAGGCGAGAGGGGGCTTTCCGGGACGGGGATGACCGCCGACGGGCCGTCTCCGGCAAGGCCGGTGACCGCCGCCGCGGTGCCCAGCCCTCCACCGGTCGGGCCCTCGGGCGCGGTGGCCCGCTCGTCCCGCGGGGGCGGCGGGGCGGAACGCTCGCCCGTCTCGCCCGCCGCGGCCGGCCCGCTCCGTGCCGCCGCGCGGGAGAGGGCGCGCCGTGCGATCAGTCCGTCGTTCCAGGCGCGGGCAGGCTCGCCGGGGCCGTGCTCCTCCGGATCGGCGCGGTCCTCGCGGGACCGACGCGCGGGGAGTCGCGGGGATGCGACCGGAGCGGCGCCGGCGGGCCGCTCCCCTCCATCCTCGACACCGGTCGGCGGCTCGCCGCAGGGGGTGTCGGCCCCCGCCGGGGACGGGGACGGAGGACCGCCGGCGTCTTCCGGCCGATCGGCTGTGGTGGAGGACACTCCGGTCACCTTTCCTTCCGCAGTACGGACAGCGCGGCGATCAGCTCGCTCTGCCGCACCGGGTTCACGTCGAGTTCGTCCAACGGAGCCAGCCGCAGGTCCCGTTCCGCGGCCAGGACCCCGCGCACCGAGTCAGCCAGCAGCCGGTCTCCGTTCTCCCGCAGCCGTGCCGCTCCTCGTTCTCCCAGTTGCGCGGCGAGCGTGTCGGCGGCGGAGCCCGCGGCCGGGCCGCCGAGCAGGGCGGCGGCGAGGAGGGCGGACACCTGGGCGGGGTCCACGGCACCGGCGGTCTCGGTGCGGTCCGCCGCCTCCTCGGCGAGTTCCTCCAGTCGGCGGCGCCAGCGCCGGACCGCCACCCCGACGCGCTCCGCGGAGCTGGCGAGCCCGGTCTCGGCATCGGCCGCCGGGGTTCCGGCGGCGCCGAAGACCCCCAGCCGCTCGGCCCAGCCGGCCCCCTCGGCTCCGCGATCGTCCGGGGCGTCCACACCGTGGCCACCGGCCGAGCGGGCCGCTCCGACCGTCCCGCTGCCCGGTCCGCCCTCCGCGGGTCCGCCGGCGGTTCTGTCGGCCAGTTCCTTCCGCCAGGCCGACTTCGTACGCTCGTCGGTGTCCGCGACCACACAGCACAGCAGCGCCGTCACCCCGTCGACCAGCGCGTCCAGCAACTCGCCGGCGGTGCTGTCCTCGGGGTAGCCGCGCCAGTGCGCGAGGGCCGAGCCGGCGAGCAGGCCGCCGCCCGCCGCTTCGGAGCGGGCCTGGTCGACGGCTTCGAGATAGGCCGCCTCCACGCACCGGGCCAACCGGAGGGCGGTGGCGTGCTGCGCGGCGGTGGCGGCGGCCAACCCGGGCAGCCGGGCGTTGAGGGAGTCGAGCACGCCCGTGGCGGTACGGGCGGCGGAGACCGCCCGGGCGGCCGGGTCCTGCGCGCGCTGGATGAGCCAGCCCCGCAGGGCGGCGACGGCGCTGACCGGGAGCAACCCCGCGCCGTCGCCGGCCGACTCGGGCAGCTCGGGGATGGTGAACCGGGGGACGTCGCCCAGTCCGGCCTGTTCCAGCAGCCGGTCGAAGTGGCCGGAGAGCTCCGCCACGACCTGGTGCGGCACCCGGTCCAACACGGTGACCAGGGTGACGTCGTACTCCCGGGCGGCCCGCAGCAGGTGCCAGGGGACGGCGTCGGCGTAGCGGGCGGCGCTGGTGACCAGCACCCACACATCGGCGGCGCAGACCAGCCGGGCGGCCAGTTCGCGGTTGCCGGTGACGAGCGAGTCGATGTCCGGGGCGTCGAGGAGGGCGAGGCCCCGGGGGATGCTCGGCACGGTCTCGACCCGCAGCCGGCACGGGGCGTCCTCGGCGCCACCCCCGGGACGGTTCTCCCCCGGTCGGGGCAACGTACCGCCGTCGGGGCCGGGCCGCCGCGGGATCGGCCGTTCGGCGGTGTGCGCGGGCCGTCCGCCGCCCGCCGCGGCCGGTACAGCGCCACCGGGGCGCCCGGCGGCTGACGGGATGTTACGGCGCAGTTCCCGGCTCAGCTCCGGCAGCACCCGGCGGCCGGTGAACCAGTGCCGGTCGTCGGGGTGGCAGACGAGTACGGGGGTGCGGGTGGTGGGCCGCAGCACTCCGGCCTCGCTGACCCGGCGCCCGACGAGCGAGTTGAGCAGCGTGGACTTCCCCGCACCGGTCGACCCGCCGAGAACGGCGAGCAGCGGCGCGTCCGGGGCCTGGAGGCGGGGCAGGAGGTAGTCGTCCAACTGCGCCAGCAGCTCCAGCCGGGTCCGCCGGGCCCGCGGCGCGTCCGGAAGGGGGAGCGGAAAGCGTGCGGCAGCGACACGGTCGCGCAGTGCGGACAGTGCGTCGATCAGCTGAGGCTGTACGTCCAAGGTCGCCACACGCGAAGAATGCCCAATTTTGTCACCGTTTTAAAGCGTATAGCCATCCTGCGCGCCGCCCCCCGGGCCGCGGGGCGGGCGCCACCCGACCGCCGCGCGCCCACCCGGGGATTACCGGGCGGCCCAGCGGCGTGACGCCGCGTTACCCACGGGCCGTCAGGCATAACGAGTGCACAACACCCGGCTTCCGAGAGCGCAAAAGCGATGCGGGAATCGCCCCCGCCTGCGAGTATCAGGACCGCTTCACGGAACCTCCACAACGTGTCACGGAGGTGAAGCAAGCCGGACAAGGTACGCGGACGCCTATCCTTGTCCCCGGCAACGCCACGGATCCGCCGAACCCGGGTACCGAGCAGCATCGCCCGTACGGTCGGAACCGTCGGCACGTCGGGGACCGGGTTCCGCGGCGCCTTCAGGCCCCCGTAGCTCAGTGGATAGAGCAGGCGCCTTCTAAGCGCTTGGCCGCAGGTTCGAGTCCTGCCGGGGGCGCCCTCCGCGATTCTGCTGGATCGGCGGTTGTTTCCGCGAGTCGGCATAGAGCTCAGGGGTTCGCCAGGTCAGCCGGTGGCGCCCTTGTCCCGGGAACGGCCCGGCCAGCTCCCGGGGCCAGCCCGGTCGGCCGTCACCGACTGCCCGCGGCCGAGACCGACTGCCTGCGGCCCCGGGGCGGCCCGGTGGAGACGGCGCCGGGCGACGAGCTCGACCGTCACCGCCACCGCGACGGACTGCACCGCCATGAGCGCGATGAGCACGAACAGCTGCACCGCGCCCGCCATCAACGGGCTGGCCCCGCCCAGCAGCATGCCGACGAACGCCCCCGGCAGGGTGACCAGCCCGACCGTGCGGGTCTGGTCGAGACCGGGCAGCAGCGCGTCCGAGGCCGCCGGCCGCGCGATCTCCATCCGGGCCTCCCGGTCCGGGAACCCCAGGGCCATCGCCGCCTCCACCTCACCGTGGCGCTGGGCCAGTTCGTCCAGTGCCCGGCGGCCGGCCAACACGGTCACCGTGAGCGCGCCGCCGATGAGGATCCCCGTGATCGGGATCAGGGCGATCCCCTCCGGCGGGACCAGCCCGGTCAGCAGCAGCGCGGCGACCACCGGGACCACCCCGGCGGCGATCGGGGCCGCCGTCAGCCACCAGGTGTGGTTGCCGGTCAGTCTCCGCCCGGCCGTGCGCACCGCGACGCCGAACATGACGACCAGGAAGGTCAGCAGCCCGGAGAGGGCCGTGACCGCCCAGCTGATGACGAGAGAGACCGCAGCGAGCTGGACCGCGGCGCGCACGCCGGCGACGAGGATCTGCTTCCGGCGGTCCACACCGGAGTCAGGGGACAACCGGAACCAGTGCGTGACTCCGGCCGCCACCAGGAGCAGAGCGAACAGCAGGACGCCGAGCTTCACGTTGACCGGTAGAAGAGACGCCACCGCAGTCACCCGGCCAGCCTAACTCGGTCTCCGACCTCGCAGGTCGGGCTCGCCCGACCTGCTCAGGCGAGCAGGAGGCCGTTCACGGTCAGTTCGGAGAGGCGGCCGGCCACCTGGGCCCCCGACCGCCGTGGTGCCGGTCGAGCGAACGAGGTTCGCGCGCTGTCGGCCTGGAGTGGCACCCCCCAGTTGCTTGGCCCACCCCGGGCATCGAGTGCAGAGCGTTGGAAACCCAATCCGATGACTCCGCCCAAAGCCGGAACCACAGCTGGATCACCGCAGAGAGTAACGACAAGTGTTTGCTCGCTGAGGAGCAGCGTCCAGTACGTCCTGGACGCTGCTGGGCTTTCAGGCAGTGCAGCGAGGCGATCGTTGCCTGGTGCCGCAGCAGCGGCTGCGAGGACCGCGGCGACGCACCGCCCGGTCACTCCACGGCAGTTCCCCGGGAAGCAGTCCTGCGGCGGGTCGAACCATGTCGCAGATGCGCCACAACGGAGGTGTGAAAGCCGTCCACGGCGTCGTAGACGCTACGGATGAACCCGGTCTCAGCGTTGCCTCGGCTGCTTCCCATACTCTTGCTCAGCGCCACCCCAAAACCGGCAATCTTCGCACCGTCCTGGGGAAGGAGGTCGGCCGGTTCGGAACGCAAGCGCGCCAAAGTGCTACGCGGACCGGTCTGCCCGTCGATGAGAGTCTCGATACGCAGATCGGCTGGCGCTTCGGCTAGTTGTCGTACCAGCCGTTTGGCCCAGGTCAGCGGATAACCCTGTTCGGGCGCGGGCACTTCGATCGAGGTACGCAGCTTGCCTGTGCGTAGATCAGCGACGATGGCCAGCGTGCCCGGCGTGCCCTCGATACGGATCTCGGCGGTCAGCCGTCCGGTCTCGCAGAAGCGCTCGGCCAGGGCGGTACGGCGGCTTTGCGGGTCGGTGCCCCGCTTGGCCCGCTGCACTGGCAGTACCTTCTGGCCGAGTTCGCCACCCAGCCACAAGCAGACCTGGCGCATGAGCCGTTCCCAGCTCTCGACGACCTCCACGGCCCGCTTGTCCCCCGGACAGAGCGTCTCGTCCTCGATCCCCCTGCGTACCGGCACCCAGGCCGGACCCATGTTCTGAAAGCCGTGGCAGCCCGAGTTCTCGTGCTGCAGGTAGTGCAGGAGTTCCCGGAGGAGCCAGGCGTGGACAGCGCTGCCGACGCCTTCATGATGGATCAGCGTCTGCGCCTGGTGGGCGACTTCCGCCCAGGAGAGGTGCCACAGCGTCACCTTGTGCTTACGACGTCGATCGATCTTGACGTCGATGAGCGAACTGCCGTCGAGTGCCACGTCATTGGAGAGTGTGATCACGGCTTCATAGCCGCGCCGCGCGGCGATGTCCACGTAGTCCTGTACCTGCCCGGACCTCAGCGCATTGCCATTGGTCTTCGTCTCCACCAGCGCCGTCCACAACTTGCCGGCCCGTTCGACGCGGACGACTCCGTCAGGGCGTCTGGGCCTGTCGCCATGAGGCAGAGAAACCTCGGTGAAGGTCTCCATCCGACCGGCCGGGGCACCGAACGCGGCGGTGAGCCGGCGGCCGAATTCCGGCACCTGGGCCATCACCGACAGTAAAACGGACGTGGCGCGCATCTCCCGCTCTCGGTCGTTCTTGAGCGAGGAAGCAGGGAAGAGCCGGGCCTGCCGCCATGCGTCGTCCTCGGCGAGCGATTTCCGGTCCGTCTTGGGCAGGGTGACCTTCTTCTTGGCGGTACGGGGGCGGCGCTTCGCGGGGACGGCAGATACGGCGCTCCCAGCATCCGCCAGTTGTTCAGGGATGGTCACCGACTGTTGTGGAGCAGGCGATCCGACAACCTCCGCGGTGCCAGCCGAGCCGGCCTCCCCCTCGCGTCCGTCGGAGCCCTCCGCATCGTCGGCCTCCTCTTCCGAAGTGTCGTCCACATCGATACCGAAGTCGGTGGCCAGCCCTGCCAGCCCGGTCGCGTACCCTTGGCCGACGGCGCGGAATCTCCACTCTCCGCCCCTCCGGTACAGCTCACCGAAGATGAAGGCACTCTCCATACCGGCGTCGGTGATGGAGAACCCGAGAAGGGCCTCCCCGGCGGGGTCGGCGATCGTCAAGCGCAGATCGTCCAGGTCACCGAAGTGCGCGCCGCCGTACCTGCTCGCGGCCAGCACCACGCGCTCCACATCTTCCGGCACCGCTGTCAGATCAAGGCCGATGCGGTCCTCGCTGCCGTTGGCGGTCGGCGTCTTACCCAACAGCTCGACGCTTCCGTCAGCTGCGGTGGGGTTGTTGTAGAAGAAGAAGTCCGCATCGCCGCGTACTTTGCCGTCCGGTGCCAATAACAGCACGGACACATCAGCATCCCCGTCCCCCGTCGTGCTGCACCACGCCAGGCGCACGACCAAGGACCCGACATCCTCACTCAGAGTGTCCAGCCCGACGTTGGCCCCCTTGGCCATTTCCTGCATGCCGCCCCCCAGCGCAGAGGTCGTCACTGCTCTCGACAGGCCGACCTTTCACCAAATCTATGCAACACACCCTTATTTGAATCACCCTAGCGTTCGGGGGCCCTTCCAGCCGGTGACTCGCAGTTTCCGATCATGACCGTCGGGCGCGGTCTTCGTGCACCGACTCCGACTCGGTAGAGCTGGTCGGGACTCATCGGACGCACGAAGAAAAAAACTTGCACGCCTCACCATGCGAGGTGGACAAGCCGACACGGCCTTCGACAGACCCTGGTGGCGAACACCACCGGCTGTGCCACCGAACCAGCCCCACGGTGAGCTGCGGAGCATCCCGGCGCCCGGCCATGCCGGATCTGCCGCGCCGGTCGGTCAGCGCCGGCCGGGCTTCCGGTTGATCTTCATCAGATCCATGTCCGTCGCCGAGGAGCGCAGGTCGCGGTAGCCGAGGCCCTGCTCCCGCAGCGCCGTCTCGGCCTGCTCCTCGGCGATCGCCGCAGCCATCTCCTCGCCGTCCGCCGCGTCGGAGACCACCACGAAGCGGTAGCTGAAGTGCTTCAGGGCGCTGTCGTACGAGAGGCACCCCTCCTCACTGAACCGCATCTGGTCGAGGCCGTGCTCGTCGACCTCCGACAGCAGTCGCGCACGGGCCTCGTCCGTGAGGTCGTGCCAGGTGCCGCGCACGATCACCCGGTAGGTGTGCTGCTCAGCCATAGCTCTGCTTCTCTTCTGCTCGACGACGTGGCGGGCGGAGTGGCCACGGGAACCACGAGCCTACAGAGCGCTGCCGGGACACCCCACCGGTTTTTCGAGCGCTGCCGAGCGCGCCGGCGGACGCGGCACGGCCGCCGCGCCGAGGGGGCGGGCGGCGGCCGTGTCGAGGGGTGGTGCCGGCGTCAGCAGTCGGGGACGCCCGGCAGCCAGGCGTCCGGGACGGCCATGAAGATGTTGGAGACGTACCCCCCGTAGTCCGGGAGGTAGGACCAGGCGTCGTTGGTGTAGCCCTGGTACTGCACGAGTTCGCCGTGCACCTGGCACTGCACCCGCACGGTCGTCGGGCCGGCCAGCGAGCCCACCCTGGTGGAGGCGGTGGTGGCGGCCTGCCGGACGCTCACGTCGGTGCCCCAGGTCGGGAAGGACTTGGTCGCGCCGCCGTCGTCCCCGGTCCACAGGTAGGTGACGGTCACCCAACCGTTGTCGTTCAGGCCGACGTTGTAGAAGGTGCCGTCGGCGAGGTCGATGCCGGCCGGGTTGAGGACCGCGCGCCCGAACTCGTCGCGGCCTCCGTTGTAGCCGTCCTGGTACGCCGCCTGGGCCTCCGGCTTGCCCCGGGGCAGGTCCTTGAAGCTCTCGCGGTTCGCCGAGGGGTTCCAGTAGTCGTCGTGCGTGTTCCACGGGCCGACGTCCCACACCGGCGCCGTCTCGCAGCGCGCCGGCCCGCACACCCGCACGGAGTACTCGCCGCTGCCGTTGGCCGACAGGCCCCGCCGGGAGGGCAGCGCCACGAAGTGGTCGTTCGGCTGGATCACGTGCCCGTTGGCGGTCGTGTAGCCGACCAGGCCCTCGCGGGTGGCGTAGACCTGGGCGGTGAACGGCTCCGCCGTCTGCTTCAGCGGAGCGGCCTTCGACACCCGGTCCGCGGTCAGCCGCAGGCTCCGCACCGCGGGGCCGGCCCCGTCCTTCCCACTGGAGAGGGTGAGGCGCGCCTGCACCTCGGTGACGGCGCGTGGGAGTTCGGCGGGTGCGCCGGGGGTGGCCTCGCGCCACTCCGTCCAGGCCCCGTGCTCGCCGTCACGGCCACGGACGTCCACTACCGCCCGCGCGCCCGCGGGCGCGTCCGCCCGCACGTCGGCGGCGATCCGGTTGACGGCGCGCTCGACGGTGTGCACCGGGAGTACGCCCGATCCGTAGCCGCCTGCTCCATCCGCGGAGGCGAGGCCGACACCGGTGTCGCGGATGCCCAGGGCGCCGTCGGCGTAGCGGAGGTTGGCGCCGTCCTCCCCACCCGTGGCGGACAGGTCGACCCGCCAGGAGGCGGCGCTCTGCTTCGCCGTCCCCGAGGGCACGGAGGCCGATGCCCCGGTCGCCGGTGCCGCGGAGGCCGCGCCGGAAGCCATGGCCAGTCCTCCGACCGCCGCCAGCGACACAGCCCCGGCCAGCACCCGGCGGCTCGCTCTTCGGCGGCCGCCGGCCTCGCTTCTTCCTCGCATGTGCCTGCTTCCCTTCGTCCGACTGCGGTCCGCTGCTCGCGGGCACCGATCAGCCAGGGTGAACACCGAAGTTGTCAGGTGCAAGACATTTGACACGACAAGAACAGGACAGCCTCGGCACCCTCGCGCACCGAGGGGAGCACGCCGGACGGGGCGGCGCCACCGGTCGCCACACTGCCGGCCGGAAAAGCAGCGGAGGGGGTGGTCCGAGGACCGCCCCCTCCGCCGGCTCACGGTCTCACCGAAGGTGGCGGTGAGACGCGCCGGATGCTCAGCCCAGGGTCGCCAGCGCCTGGTTGAGGGTCTTCGACGGGCGCATGACCGCGGAGGTCTTGTCCGGGTCGGGCTGGTAGTAGCCGCCGATCTCGACCGGCGAACCCTGCACCGCGACCAGTTCGTCGACGATCGTCTGCTCCTGCTCGCTCAGCGTCCTGGCCAGTTCGGCGAAGTCCTTGGCGAGTTCGGCGTCATCGGTCTGCCGCGCCAGCTCCTGCGCCCAGTAGAGCGCGAGGTAGAAGTGGCTGCCGCGGTTGTCGATACCGCCCAGCTTCCGGCTCGGCGACTTGTTCTCGTTGAGGAAGGTGGCGGTCGCCCGGTCCAAGGTGTCGGCGAGCACCTGGGCGCGTGCGTTCCCCGCGGTCTGAGCGAGATGTTCGAAGCTGACCGCGAGGGCGAGGAACTCGCCCAGGCTGTCCCAGCGCAGGTAGTTCTCCTTCACCAGCTGCTGGACGTGCTTGGGGGCGGACCCCCCGGCTCCCGTCTCGAACAGCCCTCCGCCGTTCATCAGCGGGACGATCGAGAGCATCTTGGCGCTGGTGCCCAGCTCCAGGATCGGGAAGAGGTCGGTCAGGTAGTCCCGCAGCACGTTGCCGGTGACCGAGATGGTGTCCTCGCCACGGCGGATCCGCTCCAGGGAGAAGGCGGTTGCCTCGGCCGGCGTCATGATCTCGATCTGCAGGCCCTCGGTGTTGTGCTCGGGCAGGTACTGCCGGACCTTCTCGATGAGCCGGGCGTCGTGGGCGCGCCCCTCGTCCAGCCAGAACACGGCCGGGTTTCCGGTGGCCCGGGCGCGGGTGACGGCGAGTTTGACCCAGTCCCGGATGGGGAGGTCCTTGGTCTGGCACATGCGGAAGATGTCGCCGGCGCCCACGACCTGCTCGAGCACGGCCTTGCCGCTCTCGTCGACGACCCGCACGGTGCCCGTGGTGGGGATCTCGAAGGTCTTGTCGTGGCTGCCGTACTCCTCGGCCTTCTGCGCCATCAGTCCGACGTTGGGCACCGAGCCCATGGTCGACGGGTCGAAGGCGCCGTTCGCCCTGCAGTCGTCGATCACGACCTGGTAGACGGCCGCGTAGCTGCTGTCGGGGATGACGGCGAGGGTGTCGGCCTCCTGCCCGTCCGGTCCCCACATGTGGCCGGAGGTGCGGATCATCGCGGGCATCGAGGCGTCGACGATGACGTCGCTCGGCACGTGCAGGTTGGTGATGCCCCGGTCGGAGTCGACCATGGCCAGCTCCGGGCCTTCGGCGAGCTCGGCGTCGAAGGAGGCCTGGATCTCCGCGCCGCCGGGCAGCGACTCGAGGCCCTTGAGGATGCCTCCGAGCCCGTCGTTCGGGGTCAGACCGGCCGCTGCCAGCGTCTCGCCGTGGGCGGCGAAGGTCTTCGGGAAGAAGGCGCGCACCACGTGGCCGAAGATGATCGGGTCGGAGACCTTCATCATGGTGGCCTTCAGGTGCACCGAGAAGAGGACGCCCTCGGCCTTGGCCCTGGCGACCTGGGCGGCGAGGAACTCGCGGAGCGCGGCGACGCGCATCACGGAGGCGTCGACCACCTCGCCGGCGAGTACGGGTACCGACTCGCGCAGCACGGTGGTGCTGCCGTCGTCCCCGTCCAGCTCGATGCGGAGCGAGCCGGCCTCCTCGATGACCACGGACTTCTCGGTGGAGCGGAAGTCGTCACCGGTCATGTGGGAGACGTTCGTCTTGGAGTCGGAACTCCAGGCCCCCATCCGGTGCGGGTGCGCCTTGGCGTAGTTCTTCACCGAGGCGGGCGCGCGGCGGTCGGAGTTGCCCTCCCGGAGCACGGGGTTCACCGCGCTGCCCTTGACCTTGTCGTACCGGGCGCGGATCTCCCGCTCCTCGTCGGTCTTCGGGTCGTCCGGGTAGTCCGGCAGCGCGTAGCCCTGCTGCTGGAGTTCGGCGATCGCCGCCTTCATCTGCGGAATGGAGGCCGAGATGTTCGGCAGCTTGATGATGTTGGCGCCGGGCGTCTTGGCCAGCTCGCCGAGTTCGGCGAGCGCGTCGTCGATGCGCTGGCTCTCCTCCAGGTACTCGGGGAAGACCGCGATGATCCGCCCGGCCAGCGAGATGTCACGGCTCTCCACGGTGACCCCCGCCGTCGAGGCGTACGCCTTGGCCACGGGCAGGAAGGAATACGTCGCCAGGGCCGGGGCTTCATCCGTGTGGGTGTAGATGATGGTCGAGTCAGTCACCGGGTGCTCCGCTCCACGTCGTAACATTGCTCGACATCAAGATATCTCCTCCGGGTTCCCCTCTCGACCGCGCCCCGGGTTCCGGCCCGCGGTGACCCGCCCCGCCAGGCGCCGGTGACGCCTCGGTCCGGTGCCCACGCCGGGCGGGCGCCCGGCACAGTGAACGGCCCCCACCGGGGAACCGTCGGCGGACACGCGGCCGGTTCGGGGCGACCGTCGCGCGCGTCTGGTAGTGGTTGCCGCGGGTCGGACGGCCGGAAGCAGCGGGGAGGGCAGAGGTTCCCGCCGGCGAGGCGTCGCGGTGCGCGCAGGCGAGGAGGAGCCGAACGGATGGAGCCATCCGGCGTCGGACCGGCGGGGCCCGCCGCACGCGCCGTCCGGCCGCTCGGCGCGCCCTTCGGACGGCTCCGGAGGCTGCTCCGGCATCGGGTCCTGGAGGCGGTGGGCGGCCCCGACCAGTTGACGGTCATCGTGCTGCTGGCCGCGGTGGTGGCGTTGAACGGCGCGGACACGGCGACGGTCTCGGTGGTCGCCGGCGATCTCGAACGCGCTTTCGGGATCAGCAACGCCGGGGTGGGCCTGCTGGTGTCGGCCACCTCGCTCACCGGCGCGGCCTTCACCCTGCCCATCGGCATCCTCACCGACCGGGTGACCCGGGTCCACCTGCTCGGCGGCAGCATCGTGCTGTGGGCCGTCGCGACCGTCGCCAGCGGGGCCAGTCCCTCCTTCAGCTGGCTGCTGGTCTCCCGCATCGCCCTCGGTGCCGTCACCGCCACCGCCGGGCCCACCGTGGCCTCACTGGTCGGTGACTACTTCCCCACCACCGACCGGGCCCGGTTGTACGGCTATGTGCTCGCCGGGGAACTGGTGGGCGCCGGTGCCGGCTACTTCCTCTCCGGCACCATCGCCTCCGCCGTCTCCTGGCGGGTGGCGCTGGCCTGGCTCGCGTTGCCGGCGCTCTGGCTGGCCCGGCTGGTGTGGCGGATGCCGGAGCCGGTACGCGGTCGCCAGGCCCGGTTGGCGGCCCGGCGGCCGACCCCCGCGGACGAGTCCCCCGCCGCCCCCGGGTCCCGCCGGAGCCCGGCCGGCCGCCGCCCACCGCCCGACCGGGCCCGGCGGCTCACCCGCCGCCGCGGCGTGGCACCGGTGGAGCACCTGGTGCTGCCTCCCGGGGCCGCGGAGAGCAGGCCGGTCTGGTGGATCTACCTCTACGTGCTGCGGATCCGCACGGTCGTGATCCTCATCCTCGCCTCGAGTCTCGGGTACTTCTTCTTCGCCGGGCTGCGCACCTTCGCCGTGCTCTACGCCACCCGCCACTACGGGGTCTCCCGTCCCACCGCGAGCGCCCTGACACTGGTGGTCGGTGTCGGCGCGCTGCTCGGGGTGTTCGCGGGCGGTCACCTGGCCGACCGCCTACTGCGCCGCGGCTACCTCAACGGACGGATCCTGGTGCCGTCGCTCGCCCTTCTGGCGGCCCCGGTGGCACTCGCCCCGGGGCTCTTCGTCACCTCACCGCTCCTGGCGGTGCCGCTGCTGACGGCGGGCGGCTTCCTGCTGGCCGTCCCCAACCCTCCACTGGACGCGGCCAGGCTGGACATCGTGCCGCCCGCGATCTGGGGTCGTGCGGAGAGCGTCCGCACGACCGTGCGCACCCTCGGCGAGTTCAGCGCGCCGCTGGTCCTCGGGTTCGTCTCCAGCGACGTCTTCGGCGGCACGGACGGTCTGATGTACACCTTCCTGCTCTGCCTGATTCCGCTCGCCGCGGCGGGCCTGCTCGGCCTGGCGGCGTTGCGCACCTATCCGCGCGATCTGGCGACGGCGGACGCCTCGGCCCGGGCGGGCTGACTCCGTGTCCGCCGCCGCGAGTCGCGGACTCCGGAGCCGCGGCCCTGCTCCTGGCGGACGGGCGTACCGCGTGTGGTCGGCGGGTCTGCGCCGTCCGGCCGGGGCGGGCCCGGGTGCCGCGGCACGGGGCCGCCCCGGCGCCCGGTCGGACCGGGAGGAGCGGGCGGGCCCGGGTCCCTCAGGGCAGTCGGAGTTCGTGCTCGCCCAGCGGGGCGAAGTAGCGCTCCACGTGCTCGTCGGTAACCTCGGCGAGGGTCGCCGGCGACCAGCGCGGCTGCCGGTCCTTGTCGATCACCTGGGCCCGGATGCCCTCGGCCAGATCCGGTGTGGACAGCGCCGCGCAGGAAGTCCGGTAGTCCTGCCGGAGCGCCGCTTCGAGGGTCTCCATCCCTCGGGCCTGCCGGACGGCGCGCAGGGTGACCTTGAGCGCCGTCGGAGCCCTGCCCTGGAGCGTGGCCGCCGCCTCCTTGGCCGCCGGCACCCCGCTGGCCAGCAGGCGTTCGACGATCTCCGCCACGGTGGGGGCGGCGTAGCAGTGGTCGATCCACTCCCGGGCTCCGTCGAGCCGCCCTTCCGGGGCCGGCTCGACGAGGCCGGTCAGGGCCTCCGGGAGGGGTGATGCGGCCAGTCGCTCCAGCAGTTCGGGAAGTCGGCGAGTGGGGACGAAGTGGTCGGCCAGTCCGCACAGCAGCGCGTCGGCGGCCCCGACGGGGGTGCCGGTGAGCGCCAGGTGGGTGCCCAGCTCGCCCGGGGCCCGGGAGAGCAGGTACGTGCCGCCTACGTCGGGTGCGAACCCGATCCCGGTCTCCGGCATGGCGATCCGGGAGCGTTCGGTGACGATCCGGCAGCCGCCGTGCGCGGAGACGCCGACCCCGCCGCCCATGACGATGCCGTCCATCACGGCGACATACGGCTTGGGGTAGCGGGCGATACGGGCGTTGAGCCGGTACTCGTCGCGCCAGAACGCCGGCGAGGTGCCGCCACCGGCCAGAGCGTCCTCGTATATGGCGCGGATGTCGCCGCCCGCGCACAGGCCCCGCTCCCCCGCTCCGGTGAGCACCACCGTCTCGACGGCCGGGTCCTCCTCCCACGCCGTCAGGGCCTCGTCGATGCTCCGGACCATCGCGTGGGTCAGGGCGTTCAGCGCCTTCGGTCGGTTGAGGGTGAGGTAGGCGGCGCGCCCTTCGGTGCGCAGCAGGACTGAGTCGGCGGACCCGGTCATCGACGCTTCGGTTTCCCTTCTTCGGATCGGCCGCGGCGTTTCGGCTCCAGCCGCTCTCCCACTGTCTGCGAGGTCGACCGTACGCCTTCGGCGGTGCGGACGGACGGGCGATCACCAATCTCGTGGCGATCCTGCTGACCGGGCCCGCCGTGCTGCGCCGAGCCGCCCGACGCGCCGCCTTCGACGCGCCGGTCACCTTCGCCCCCGACCTCGGCGACCGCTGAACGGCACGCTCGCCGAGGAGTCGGTGAGCCCGGGCGGACGGGGTGCCCGCCGGCCGGTGAGCCCGGCCGGCGGACACCCCGTCCCGGTCCGTTCCCCAGGGGCAGCGGCTCAGCGCCCCTTCCCCAGCGACGCGGCCGACCTGGGGCGTCCGCGGGCGCTGTCAGCGCAGGGCCGCCACCACCGCGTCGCTAGGCGAGCACCAGACCTGGCGGGCCTCGGCGAAGCCGGAGGCGCGGAGGGTGTCCAGATGCCACTGGACGGTGGTCGGCCGGTCCCGCCGGGTGTGGTCGCCGGGCACCCGGGGATCGCCGAACAGCTCGAAGCGCCGCCGCGCCGGCTCCGCGAGCTCCGGTGACTCGACGACCTGGCCCCACCAGGCGGCCCAGTCGACCGCCCCGGCGGCCAGCTCCCGGTCCTTGCGGGCCTGGCCGAAGGACTGCGCCGCGGCGTTGATCCGGGGAGCGGACTCGTCGGTCATGTGGTCGGCGTTGAGGAAGACCCCGCCGTCCCGCAGCACCTGTCCGATCTGCCCGTAGAGCACCCGGAGCGGCTCGGTGTCCAGCCAGTGCAGCGCGGTGGCCGTCAGCACCGCGTCGTAGGACCGGTGCGGCAGCGCCTCGCGCCACCCGGGGTCGGTGAGGTCGGCGGTCACGAACTCGACCCGCTTCTCCCCCGCGAAGTGCCCGCGGGCGATGGTCAGCAGCGCCGGGTCCAGATCGACGCCCGTGCACCGGGCGCCGGGGAGGCGGCGCAGCACGCGCTCGGTGATGCTGCCGGTGCCGCAGGCGAGGTCCAGCACGACCGGCTCGGGGCCGATCAGCGCCTCCACGGTGTCGAGCATCACCCGGAACCGCTCCTCGCGGTCGGGCATGTACCACTCCTGCTGGCGGTCCCAGCTCTCCTGCCACGCCTGCCAGTCGCCGGGGGCCGGTGTCTGCGCCGGCTTGGCCACCTCAGCCATTCGAAACCTACCTCCGCTAGGTGAGTGCCATGGAGGCACCTGATGGGTCCGAAGCCACCATAGAGCCCACACCGTAATAGGTCTACACTAGGTGCACCTATTACAGCACCATTGTCGCAACTCCCGCCCTAGGTGCTCAGCGGATCGTTCGCACAAGGGGTGCACCGCCGCTCCCCACGCGGCGGCTACCGGAGCCCCGGCGGCCGGGAGGTCCGCTCATCCCGCCGACAAGCTCAGCCCGGGCTCCGGGTCGCCGGTGCCGAGCCGCTCGGCCGCGAGCAGCAGCCGGGTTGGCTCGGAGCGCGGAGCCGCCAGCACCCGGCGGCAGTCGCCCTCCTCCACCACCTCACCGCGGTCGAGGACCAGCAGCCGTTCGGCGACGGTGCGCAGCAGGCGCAGGTCGTGGCCGATCCACAGCACGGCGGTGCCGCGCTCCTTCCGCAGCCGGTCCACCTCGGCGACGATCCGCTCGGCCGTGGCGTCGTCGAGCGAGGCGGTGATCTCGTCGCAGAGCAGTACGTCGGGGGCCGCGAGCAGCGCCCTGGCGAAGGCGGCCCGCTGGAGTTCCCCGCCGGACAGGCCCGGTGGACGGCGCCGGGCCGTCTCCGGCGCCACCCCCAGCCGCTCCATCATCTCGGCCGCCTCCTCGGAGGCGTTCGCCGGCGTCAGCGACCGCAGCCGGACCGCCGTCCGGGCGACCTGCTCCAGCACCGGGCGGTGTTCGTCGAAGGAACCGCGCACCTCCTGCCAGACGTACTGGACCCGGCGGCGCTGTGCGGTGTCGCGGCGGCGCAGCACGGGGAGTTCCTCGCCGTCCAGGAGCACCTGCCCGCGGAAGCGTTCGTGGAGGCCGACGAGGCACCGGGCGAGCGTGGTCTTCCCGCTTCCGGAGCGCCCGGCCACCGCGAGCGCCCCTCCCGGGGGCAGGGAGAGCGAGACGTCCCGGAGGACCTCGCCCCGGCCGCCCGGGCGCAGCCAGGCGGTGAGTCCCCGCACCTCCAGTCCGCGGGCGGGGGGCGCCTCCCGTGGCTCCGTCGGGGCGGGGCCGGGCCGACCGGCCGGCTCCGCCGGTGGCGGGGGCAGGACCTCCCCGGCCGTTCCCGCCGCAACCACCCGGCCCCGCTCCAACAGGACCACCCGGTCGGCCAGCGCGCGCACCAGGTCGTGGTCGTGGCTGAGCAGCAGCACGGCCAGCCCGTTGCGGGCCAGGGCTGCGAGTTCGCGGGCGAGGCCCAGCCGGGTGACGGTGTCCAGGCCGGTGCCCGGTTCGTCGAGGATCAGCGCCCGTGGGCCGCAGGCCAGTACCTGGGCGAGGGCGATCCGCTGGCGCTGCCCGCCGGAGAACTGGTGCGGGAAGCGCCGCAGCAGGGCCCGGTCGGTGGGCAGTTGGGCCTGTTCCAGGGCGGCCGCGGCTCGCTCCTCGGCCGCGGTGGCGGCCTCCCGGCGGGAGCCGGGCTCCTCCCGCCGGTGCAGCCGGGCGAGTTCGGTGAGCACCGGCCCGGTCCGGCGGGCCGGGTTGAGCGCGTTGCCCGGGTGCTGCGGCATGTAGGCGATCGTTCCGCCCCGCACCCGGTCGGCTTCGGCCGTCACCCCGTCGGCGCTGACCACCGTGGTACCGGCCACCCGCACCGTGCCGGTCAGCCGCACACCGGGCTCGCTCTCCCCCAGCAGCGCGAGGGCGGTGGTGGTCTTGCCGCTGCCGGACGGACCGACCAGCGCGGTTACGGCGCCCGCGGGCACCGTCAGTTCCACCCCGGCCAGCAGGATCGCGCCGGCCGTCCGGGCCTCCAGCTCGCGTACCTCGATCACCGGGTTCATCGGTCCGCCTCCTGTGTCCGCCGGACTCGGGAGTTCCTCAGCGCCCGGTCGGCCAGCAGATTGGCTCCGACCGTGAACATCACCAGCATCGCCGCCGGGGCGCAGACCGCCCAGGGCTGGATGAGCAGGGCCTCCCGGCTGCCGGCGATGGTCACTCCCCAGTCGGGCGAGGTCGGTTCCAGCCCGAGGCCGAGGAAGTTGGCGGCGGCGACGGTGAAGACCGCGGTGGCGATCCGGGTCCCGCTGTCCGCTGCGGCGACCGGCAGCACCCGGCGTCCGACGTAGCCGAACTCGATCCGGGCCCAGGTCTCACCCTGTACCCGCATGGCCTCGGCCGCCGGGCTGCTCGCAGCGTCGAGGGCCGCCGCCCGCACCAGGCGGGCGACAGCGGGCACGTTGACGGCGGCCACCGCCAGGGCGATCGCCAGCGGCTCGCCGCGCCAGCCCACCGCCACCACGCTGATCACCAGTAGGGAGGGGATGGGCAGCAGCACCTCGAGCGGCCGCAGCAGCAGTTCGTCGAGCCAGCTGTGGCGGGTGGCCGCGGCGGTGAGCCCGACCGCCCCGCCGACCAGATAGGCCACCGCGACCGCGCAGCAGGACACCCCCAGGGCGCTGCGCCCGCCGCGCAGCAGCAGGCCGAGCACGTCCCGGCCCATCCCGTCGGTGCCCAGCGGGTGCCCGCCGCCGAGGGCGTACGGGGCGCCGTCGGACGGGGTCAGGGCGGGGGCCAGCACGGGTCCGAGGAGGGCGACCGCGAGTGGGAGCGCGACCAGCAGGGCGGCGCCGGACAGCAGCGGGGAGCGGGGGCGGCGGGTGGCCGGCTCGGCCGTCATCGGAGGACCTCCGTGCGCGGGGCCAGTCTGCTGCACACCAGGTCGGCCGCGAGGTTCACGAGCATGGCGACGGCCGCCAGCAGCAGGGTGAGCGCCTGGATGGTGGGGATGTCGCGGTTCTGGACCGCGCTGACGAGCGCGGTCGCCACACCGGGGATGGCGAACACGGCTTCGGTGACCAGCACACCGCCGAGGAGTTGGTCGCCGGTGCGGGCCAGCTCCTGGACACCGGGGACGGCGGCGTTCGGCAGTACGTGGCGCAGCAGCAGGGCCCGGCGCGGCACCCCGAGCCGGCGGGCCTGGACGGTGTAGCCGGCGTGCAGGGTGCTGACGGTGCCCGCCCGGATCTGCCGGGAGAGCAGGCAGACGGTGCGGGCCAGCAGCACCAGGATCGGCAGCACGAACACCGCCGGGCGGTCGAAGAGGTCGCCGCCGTCCACCCCCACCCAGGTGGCGGGGAGCCAGCCCAGTCGCAGCGAGAACACCGCGACCAGGGTCAGGGCCAGGACGAAGTCGGGCACCGAGTTGAGGGCCAGGGTCACCGTGGAGATGGCCCGGTCGGTGCGGCTGCCCTCCTTCACGCCCATGACCAGTCCGAGCACCATCGCCAGCGGAACCACGATGGCGATGGTGGCGGCGGCGAGGACGGCGGTGGCGCCGATCGAGCCGGAGACGACGTCGGCCACCGGTCCCCGGCTGACCAGTGAGGTGCCCAGGTTCCCGGTGAGCAGCGCCCCGGCCCAGTCGGCGAAGCGTTCGGCCAGGGGGCGGTCGAGCCCCAACTGGTCCCGGAGCGCGGCCACCTGCTCCGGGGTGACGTACTCGTTGAAGGCGACTTCGGCGGCGTCGCCGGGCAGCAGGGAGGTAAGCAGGAAGACGAGGACGGCGAGCAGCCCCAGCTGGGCCGCGGTGAGCGCGAGGCGCCTCAGTGCGTAACGGAGCATGTTCAGACCAGCCAGACCCGGTCGAACCTCGCCCAGTCCACCGTGTTGGGCGGCGCGGGGCGTACCCCCCGCAGCCGGGTCGAGACGGCGTTCAGCCAGTCCGGGTGGCCCCACATCAGCAGCCCGCCCTGGTCGCGCACGGTGCGCTGGAGCTTGTCGTAGCGGCGTGCTCGGAGTTCCTCGTCGGCCGTCGCCTGGGCCTGCGCGAAGTCCTGGTCGAAGTCCTTGCGGCGCCAGGCGGTGGCGTTCTGCGGGGAGTCGGAGAGCATCCGCTGGGTGAGGTAGGTGGGGATCGGGGTGGCCCCGGTGCGGTGGCTGCCGATCTCGCCGATGTCGAGCATGTCGGTGTAGTAGCTCTCCGGCGGGCCGGTGACGACATCGATCCGCAGCCCGGCCTCGCCCGCCTGCTCGGCGAAGAGGTGGGCGGCGTCGACGAAACCGTCCGCGGCGGTCGAGGTGTAGAAGGTGAGTTTCCGGTTCAACGCCCCGGAGCGGCGCAGCAGGGCCCGGGCCTCGGGGACGTCGCGCTGCCGCTGCTCGATCCCCTCCGGGTAGTACTGGAAGCCCTTCCCGTAGAGGTCGTTGCCGATGAGCGCCCGGTCGCCGAGCACGACCTCCAGCAGCCGTTCGCGGTCGGCGAGGAGCTTCAGCGCCATCGCCGCGTCGGGGTCGTCGAACGGGGGCCGGTCGGTCTTCAGCACGATGCCCTCCGCGCTGCTGCCGGGGGTGGCGACGATCCGCACCCGGGCGCTGGCCTCGACGATCCGGGCGAACGTGGCCGTCATCTCGTGGGCGTACTCCACCTCGCCGGCCTGTATGGCGGCGGCCCGTGCTTCGGTCTCGGCGGAGAGGACGCGCAGCTCGTCCAGGTACGGCGCGCCGCCCCAGTGGTCGTCGAACCGGTGGGCGACGAAGGACCGGCCGGCGGTGAAGGAGCCGAACCGGAAGGGGCCGGTGCCCACCGGCCGGGCGGGGTCGCGGTAGTCGCGGTGGACGATGGGTGTGCCGGTGTGCGTCAGCAGCGTGGGCAGTTCGGCGTGGGGCCGCTTCAGGGCGATCTCCACCGTGCGCCGGCCGATCGCGCGGGAGCGCTTCAGGTCGACGATCGAGAGCATGCTCTGGGCCAGGTGGTCGGCGGCCTTCGGGTCGAGTATCCGCCCCAGGCTGAACAGCACGTCAGCCGGTTCCAGTTGGCTGCCGTCGTGGAAGGTGGCCGGGCGGAGGTGGAACCGCCACACCGTGGCGTCCGCGTTGGGCTCCCAGCGCTCGGCCAGCCGGGGCACCGGTCGCAGATCGGCGTCGAGCTCCACCAGCTTGTCGAAGACCGCCTTGTGTCGGGCGATGTCCACGAACTGCCGTTGGGCGTGCGGGTCCATCGTCTCCTTGGCGCCGGCGCCGGGGAACACCGCGCGCAGGGTGCCGCCCCGCTTCGGCGGGCCGCTGCGTTCCGCTCCCGGGCCGGGGGCGCAGGCGGCCAGCAGCGCCGCCCCCGCGGAACCGCCCGCCAGGCCGAGGAACCCGCGGCGGGTACGGTCACGCGCCACCCTCGACCTCCTTGATGCATTTATGTTGCAACTACACACTAACCGCAGGAATGATCACATCAGCTGACCGGGTCGGTCAAACGGTTCCGCGCCCACCGGCCAGACAGCGGGAACCAGGCCCCCGAAGGAAAGCGACCCCCCAGCGCAACCGGTCGATCACACTGCGGCATAGTGTTCCGACGCGTCCCACAACCGCCCCGCGCTCATCACCGGGGCCGACGGGGCTGTCAGCCGGAAGTCGTGACCACCGAGGGGAAGTTTCCGCGATGCCGTCCCGGCGGGATGAACTCAACGCCTACTCCTTCGCTCGCCGACGCGCCGTCGCCGCGTTCCTGGCCCCCTCCCCGACGGGCTCCGAGGAGAGCGCACCGCGCCCGCTGCGCACGGTCCTGCCCGGAATGATCATCGGAGCGGTGCTGCTGGCCGGCTTCGGCGCCTGGGGGATGTTCCGGCCCGCGGCCCCCAAGGGGTGGTCGGCCGAGGCGAGGAACGTGGTCGTCGGCAGCGAGTCCACCACCCGTTACGTCGTGCTGAAGACCCACGGCCGCAAGCAGCTGCACCCGGTGCTCAACATGGCTTCGGCCAGGCTGCTGCTGGACCCCGGCTCCTTCGAGGTCCTCAAGGTGGACGAGAAGATACTGGACGGCGGGGAGCTGCCGCGCGGAGCCACCCTGGGTATCCCCTACGCCCCCGACCGGCTGCCGGACGCCCGGGAGGCGGCCTCCCCCAAGGTCTGGACGGTCTGCGAACTGCCGACCGGTGACGAGGGCCGCCTGGTGGAGCGCACGGTCTACGTCCTGGCCGGCGAGGAGCGAGCGAAGGTGGAGGGACGCGATCGGCTGAGGGGGCGTCAGTCGCTCTTCGTGCAGGGGCCGGACCGGACCCGGTACCTGGTCACCGCCGACGGCACCAGCCACCCGATCGGCGAGGGTGCGGCGGCCCGGGCGGAGCAGCCCGGCACCCGGCTGAGCCAGCTGGTCCGCGCACTGCTCGGGGAGGGCGCCCGCCCGCAGCAGGTCAGCAAGGAGTGGCTGGCGGCGCTCAACCCCGGCAAGCCGCTGACCTTCCCCGAGCTGCAGGCCGCCGGGGCGGCCGCCGGCGTCCCCGGGCTGCCGAAGGCGACCGACCGGATCGGCATGGTCCTCACCGCCGCCACCGGCGACGGTCCGCAGCACTACGTGGTGCTGCCCGGACGGATCGCGCCGGTCTCCGACCTGGTGGCCCGGCTGCTGATGTCGGCCCCGGGGGCGCAGGCCATGTACCCGGGCGAGGTGCCCGCGCCGCAGCCGGTCGCCCCGCAGGCGGTGGCCTCCGGGGTCCGGCCGTTCTACGGCGACCGGGGGTGGCCGGACCAGATCCCGGTCCAGGCCAACACCGGGGACCGGACGGTGGCCTGCGGGGTTTACCACGGGGCGAAGGACGCCCCCGAGCGGCCCGAGCTCAGTCTGTGGGCCGGCAGCCGACGACCGCTGGAGGCCGTCGACAGCGGCACCGGCACGTACGTCACCCCGGGCACCGGGCTGCTGCTGCGCCGCCCGGACACCCCGGGCGCCAAGAGCGGCGCGAACTACCTGCTCACCGACAGCGGACTCCGCTATTCCATCCCGGTGAGCGGCGGTTCGCCGGATCAGGACGGCGGAGCGGGGGGCCGGGTGAACGAGAACCAGGTCCGGCTGGGATACGGGGACACCAAGCCGGTGGAGGTGCCCGCGGCCTGGGTGGACTTCCTCTCCAAGGGGCCGTCCCTCGACACGGCGAGCGCCCGGCAGCCGCAGGGCTCCTGAGCCGCGCCCAGGATGGGGCACATCCCGGGGGTGGAACCGGACCTTACGGTTCCACCCCCGGGATGTGTCGTCCCGCCTCCGTGGAGCACGGAGCGGACCGCTGGTTACGGCTTCCGGGCGAGCCCGGCGACGATCAACCGCTCCCAGACGGTCAACTCGCGCTGCTGCGAGGTCTTCCCGACCAGCGACAGCCCCTCGATGTCGTCCGGCCGCCACTCGGCGGTCGGCACGACGCCGGGTTCGAGCAGCTCGAGCCCGTCGAAGAAGGCGCGGATCTCCTCGTCGTCCCGCCAGCGGCCCCGACCGAAGGTGGTCTGGAGCATCCCCTCGATCTCGGCGGTCTCCGGGTTGTGCTCGGTGCGGAAGTGGCTGATGAAGAAGTGGCTGCCGGAGGGGACCCGGTCGTACCAGTAGCGAACGATGCCCGCCGGGTCCTCGTCGTCGTTGAGGTGGTGGAGGATGGCGCACATCACCACGCCGACCGGCTGCTCGAAGTCGATCAGGGAGCGGGTGGCGGGGTGCTCCAGGATCTTCTCCGGCTCACGCACATCGGCCTGGATGACGGTGGTCCGGTCGTTCTCGTCCAGCAGCGCCCGGCCGTGGGCGAGCACGATGGGGTCGTTGTCGACGTAGACCACCCGGGACTCCGGGGCGACGGCCTGGGCGACCTGGTGGACGTTGTCCGCGGTCGGCAGACCGCTGCCGAGGTCGACGAACTGCCGGATCCCGGTCTGGGTGACTATCTCCCGGATCGCCCGGACGAGCACCTTGCGGTTCTCCACGGCGATCGCCTGGGCTCCCGGCAGCGACTCGTTGATCTGGTCCCCGAAGGCCCGGTCGACGGCGTAGTTGTCCTTCCCGCCGATCATGTAGTCGTACGCGCGAGCGATGCTCGGCGTGTTCTGGTCGATCTCGGGGATCGGGGCCTCGGTCATGCCAACCGTCCTTCTGTGTAAGCCTGTTGATCAGTCAGCACATCGTAGGCACGGGAGCGGCATTATAGGAGCCGCTCAGCCGTCCCAGGGGTGATTGGCACCGAGGTCACGACCCCGGTGACGCGCACCGGCGCGGAGAAAGGGCCGGATACCGAGCCCATCCGGACTTTCCGGCATCCCGGCGGAAGCGAGGGGGCCGCCTGCGGTGCCCACCGCGAGGGCCGGGTGCATCGGCACCGCCGCCCCGGCCCGGGGGCGGCCTTCCCGGGCATTCGGCTCCCGGGCCTGTCCCCCCGGCCCGACATTCGGGTGACGGCGCGCGGCGCGAAGCGAGGCGCCAGGGCGGCGGGGTAGGGATGAGCCGTGATCTACCGGCGACTGGTGAACGAGCTGAAATCGTCCCTGCACGGCGGCCGCGCCATCCTGCTGCTGCCGCTCGCCCTGATCGTGCTGATCACCTGGGTCCACATCCTGGCCCCCTCCCGCGTCCAGATCTCCCCGCTGCTGGTGGCTGCGCCGGCCATCACCGCCGCTTTCGCCGGGCCGGCACTCACCGCGCTGATCGGGCTCTGCGCGCTCGCCGCCCAGGTGTACATCGGCTGGGCCGTGGAAGGCCTGACCAACAGCAACTTCCAGGCCCAGACCGCCGCACTGCTGGCGGTCTCGGTCTTCGTGGTCGTCTTCTCCGGCGTCCGGGAGCGCCGGACGGCCGAACTCCACCAGGCCCGCTACGTGGCCGAGGCGCTGCAGGAGGTGATCCTCCATCCGCTGCCGCCGGAGATCGGACCGCTGCGCATCGCCTCGGTGTACCTGGCCGCCGAGGAGGAGGCCCAGATCGGAGGCGACCTGTACGCGGCGACCCGGACCGCCGAGGGCGCCACCCGGCTGCTCATCGGCGACGTACGCGGCAAGGGCATCGCGGCGGTCGGCGACGCGGCCCTGCTGCTGGGCACCTTCCGGGCCACGGCCCGCCACCCCAGGGAACTGGCCGAGCTGGCCGGCTATCTCGATGTGAGCGTCAGCTGGGAGCTGGCGGAACCGCTGCTGACCGAGCACTCGGGGGAGACGTTCATCACCGCCGCCCTCATCGACGTGCCCGACGGTTCGGAGACCCTGCAGATCGTCGACTGCGGCCACCCGCCGCCGCTGGTGCTCCGGCAGAACCAGATCGTCCCGCTCGAAGCCACCGAGCCGGCCCCGCCGCTCGGCCTGGGGCAGATGGCGCCGCGCTCCTACCGGATGGAGAGCTGGCCGTTCCGGGTCGGTGAACTCGCGCTCTTCTACACCGACGGCGTCGTCGAGGCGCGCAACCTCGAAGGCGAGTTCTTCCCGCTGGCCGAGCGGATGACCGAGCACGCCGGCTCCCCGCCGGAGATCCTGCTCGACCAGCTCCGCAGCGACCTCCTGGAGCACGTCGGCGGGGCGCTCAGCGACGACGCCGTCATGATCGCGGTCGAGCGCACCGCCCTGGTCGGCGAAGGCCGGGGATGACGGCCGGCGGCGGGCCACCGCCCGTCGCCGGAGCCCCGGCCGGAACCGCCCCGCACGGGCGGCCCCGGCCGTGGTGCCGTCCCGCCCGGCTCAGCCGCCGTACACGGCGTCCCGCTGGTCCGGCACCACGCTGCCGTCCTCGCGCAGCACCGGGGTGAGGGAGCCGTTCGGGTTGATGTAGGCCGCCGTGGAGCACGGATACGGCTTGGCCTTGCGCGGCAGCGGCTCGATGAACATCGGGTTGACCACCCAGCGTCCGTCCGCGTCGTCGTAGGCCCGGCACATGATCTCGTTCTGGTTCCGGTTGAGCACCAGGTGCGCCCCGGTGGCGTCGTTGACGAACGTCACGTCGGTGTCGGCGTCACCGCCACCCAGCGCGATGCGGTACTTCGGGCTGAGCTTGGTCCAGGCCGCGGGGCCCTTGAACCCGAAGATGTCCTGGTTGATCCAGCAGCGCTTGCCGTCGACGTAGGGGATCGCCTCCCCCTGGCTGTCCGGCATCCCGCCGCAGCCTTCCGTCATGGTGGTGATCTTCCCGTGCCGGAGCACGCTGCGGATCGCGATGGTGTGGTCGGTGTCGATACCCACACCCGGCGACCAGGCGTCGGTGATCGGCTTGACCCCGGCGGAGACGATGTAGACGTCGAAGCCCGCCCTCTTCAGGGTCCGGATCAGATCCCGCTGCTGGGGGTAGTAGCGGACGTAGGCGGGCAGCGTGTGGGTGCCGACGGTCTGCTCGCTCCCCACCGGTGCGGCGAGCGCCTCCGCCCGGGCCTTCTCGGCGATCCCGGTGAGCTGGGCGGGCGTGTAGCCGGCGAAGATCTGCGCCACCCAGGCGTACTCCGGCTTCGTCCGGCGGTGGTTCCAGTCACCGGCGAAGGCCGGGTCGCCGTCCATGGTCTGGGCCGCGGCCCTGATCTCGAAGATCTCGTCGGCGCAGCGGGCGTTCCCGGAGGTCGGCAGCGGTCGGCCGACCGGCACCGAGGTGCCGCAGGCCTTGGTGAGCGCGCGGTGGGCGGCCGGCGTCAGCCATTTGCTGGTGGACCGCCAGCTCTTGGGCTGGAGGATCTTGTCGTGTCGCAGGGCCCAGGCGATCGTCGCGTCCGTGGTGTCGTTCTTGACCACGGTGTTGTCCCAGTCGAAGGCCGCCACCGGGCGGTGGTGCGGGTCCCAGTCCTCGCCGCACCGGCCGCGTTCGTCGATCATCCGCTGGAGCTTGGCCCGGTTCTTGCCGTACCAGTCGAGGCCGGTCGACAGCCTCGGGCAGTGCTTGCTGGTCGAGGTGGCGGTGTGGTCCGCGGCGGCGGAGGCGGCTGCGGGAAAGGCGGCGGCCATGGTGGCCACCACGGCGATGCTCAGCGCGGTCGGCAAGGCTCTTCTGCGCATATGGCTCTCCGGTATCCGTTGGCAGTGGAACCCGGGCCGGTGGCAGCGCCCGGTGACATGCACGGTACATCCCGTTAATGCGCTTTTGTTACATATGCGATAAAAGTCGATCGCAGAAGAAGCGTAGCGATGCTGACGGGCCGTCGGCAGCCCCTCCGGCCGATCCGAGTGGACGCCAGAACGCCCCGCTCACCCATACCCCGCCCGCCCCCGGCCGGAACGGTGATTCCGCCGGGGGCGTGCCGGGAGGTCAGCCCCGGCCCCGAATCCGGTGGCTCTCCGGCGGCCCCAGATAGCTCGGGCGCAGGCCCCCGGTGTCCACCACGATCTTCTGCACCACCACCGTCGGGTCGACCATCCAGATCTTCAGCCGGTGGGTCCCGGCCTTGGCGATGGTGTGGGTGGTGACCGTGCGGTTGACGTTGTCCGAGGTGTTCCGCTCCCACTGGCGGTTCATGGCGGTGTCGTCGGCGCCGGTCGCGGCGGTGACGTCCACCGTCCGCGGCGGCTCGTCGTCGATCGACACCGCGTACCTGAGCCCCTCCGTCGGCAGCACGTTGTTCCGCGGCGACAGGTGGACCCACACCTCGATCGGCCCCGTGGTGAAGAGGGTCATCTCGTACTCCAGGCGCGGACCGCCGCCGCCCGGCTTCCGGCTGGGCGCGGTGACCGGGAAGGGCGTCACTCCCGAGCCGGTGCGCCCCAGGTCGGGGATCCGGGTCCAGGTGACCCCGCCGCTGTCCACCGCGCGGGTGTAGTGCTCGGCCTCCATCGAGACGTAGCCGTTGGCCTCGACGAAGCCCTTGGCCTTCCGCCGGGGCGGCCGCCGGTTCTCCACGACCGCACGCACCTCCACGGGCTCGGCGTCCGCCGGCCCGCTGACCGTGATCGGTACTTCCGTGACGCCCTTGGGCGCCTTCGACCAGTCGACCCGCACCGTCGCCCGGACCTGCTCCCGGACCCTCCCCCGGGACGGTTCGACCGTCACCCAGGGGACGGCGGGCTCGATCCGGTAGTCGAAGGCTCGACGGCCCCGGTTGAACACCTCGATGTACTGCGCGGGCTGGCTCTGGTAGGGGCTGAAGGCCGGCAGCACCGCCGGCCGCCGTTCCGCCGGCCACCAGCGGTCGGAGCCGTCGACGGCCACCCCCAGCTCCGCCCGGTCGGGCAGTTCGATCCGCCGGACGGCTGGGAAGACCTCGTCCGGGAGGGCGACGTCGTCCCGCTCCGGCTGCTGCCAGCCGGCGTCCGGACCGTAACGTTCCACATCCCCGTAGCCGATCTTCGGCTGGGTCTGGAGCCCCCGCCATTTCCCGCCGGACAGGGTGTTGTCGTAGTACTCCGACATCGCCTGGTCGTCTGCGAACCGGGCGTCGGTGACATCGGCCAACCGCCCGGCGCTCGCCCGGCCCTGATCGGCGTAGTGGAGGTTCTTGAACTCCGCCTCCCGCAGCTCGTACAGGTTGGCGGTGGCCTTCACCTGGTACAGCACCAACTGGTAGTACGCGTCCTGGTCCGCCGGAGGCAGCTTCCGGCCGACCCGCTCCGCCCGCTCGGCCAACCGCCGCCACTCCTCGGTGACGCGTTCGATCTCCCGGTAGTCCGTCAGGCTGAACGGGCTCGCCTCGTCGTCGTAGACCACGGCCTCCGGGTCGGTGGGCAGGTTCTTCGAGGGGTCCAGGCTGATCCTGCGGTTGAGCAGTTCGGGCTTCCGGCGGGCCTGGAGGACGCCGTAGCGGTGTAGTACCCCGGCTATCCCCTCCGCCTGCTTCGGGCCGAAGTTCTGCTCGGCGTACTGCCGCTCCCACTCACCGAGCCGCTCGATCGGCCAGCGCTCCGGGTCCCAGGCGTAGTCGAGGAAGAACTGCAGCGGCAGTTCCTCGTTCTTCAGGTCTCCCACGTTGACCACCCAGAGGCGGTCCACCCCGTAGGCGTAGGTGAGGTGGAGCTGCTCCCAGGTGGAGGCGAGGTTGGTGGTGTCCACCCACTTGTAGTTGCGGCCGCCGCCGACGTAGTCGAAGTGGTAGTAGATGCCGTAGCCGCCGGCGCGGGGCGGAAGGCTGCGGTCCGGCAGCATCCGCATATTGCCCCAGTTGTCGTCGCAGAGGATCACCGTGACGTCCTCCGGCGGGCGCAGTCCCTTGTCCCAGTAGCGCTGCACCTCCTTGTAGAGCGTCTGCACCTGCGGGACGGCGGTCACATCCGCCCCGCCGACCTCGGCGAGGATCTTTCGCTGGCTGTCGAGGATGGACTCCATCAGCTCGATGCCGTCGCCGTCCGGCAGGCTCACGTCGCCGTTGCCGCGCATGCCGAGGGTCACCACCCCCTCGAAGCCCTCCTCGACCATCCGGCGGACGCCGTCCGCCCAGTACTTCTTGATGGCCTCGCCGTTGGTGCGGAAGCTCCACTCACCCGTGCCGCCGTACGGGTCCTCGCCCGGCTCGACGATCTCGCCGTCGTCGTCCCGTACCGCCGGTGTGGCGTGCCGGTTCCACTCCTCGATGCCGCGCATCATCGGCGCCTCGTGCGAGGTTCCCATGACCACGCCGTACTCGGTGGCGGTCCGGTGGTTCTCCGGGTCGTCCTCCGCGAACGCCCGGCCCCAGACCGCCGGCCACAGGTAGTTGGCCTTGAGCCGGAGCAGTACCTCGAAGACCCTGGCGTAGAACTCGCTGTTGAGGCCGGCCTCATACCCCGGCGCGTGGCCGGGGCCGAAGTACTCCGGCGCCCAGGTGCCCAGCGCCGGGTTCTCGTCGTTGATGAAGAAGCCGCGGTACTTCACCGCGGGCGTGCCCTGGCTGTGCCGCCCGGGCAGGACGTGGAGCGCGTCGTGGCGGCGCGGTGGTACGTCGTCCCACCAGTGCCAGGGCGACACCCCGATCTGCCGGGAGGTCTCGTAGACGCCGTAGATGGTGCCCCGCTGGTCGCTGCCGGCGATCACGAAGGCCCGGCGGACCCCGGGCAGCGGATCGTGCACCACCTGCTCCAGCGAGGTCTCCCACTTGCCCTCGACACCGGAGACGTCGAGCTTTCCGGCCCGCACCAGGCCGTCGACGAGCGGGCTCCGACCGAGGGTGCCGATGAGCACGATGTCGCCTCGCCCGGCGGGCGGCCCGTCGGTGGCGAGGACCGGGGCCGTCCCGGTGACCCGCTCGATGTCCTGGCGCAGGTCCCCGACCGCCCGGACGACTCCGGGGTGGTCCTCCGCGCTGACCACCAGCGGCGCGGCACGACCGCCGGCGGCCAGCGGGAAACTGCCGGCGGTGGGGGCGAAGGCGATGAACCGGTACGGGTCCCGGCCCGGCCCCCGGGTTTCGGCCGCCGGGCCGAAGGCCGAGCCGGAGCCGCCGGTGCCCGGGGACTCGGCGGCGGCCGCGGGGGCTGCGGCCACGGCGGCCGCCGTGGCGACGGCACCGGCGAGGAGCGTGCGTCGGGAGGGCTGGGTGGGGGTGGGGGAGTTGCCGGATGACCTTCTCATGGCTGGGGCTCCGCAGTGGGGGTGACGAGAATGGCTGGCGCCCCGGAAGTTATCGGAACCATTCCGGAAGGGCAATGTTCACGACAAGCTTCCCGACTACTGCCTTCCGCGCCACCACGGCGTTTCGCTCCGCATATCTCCGAACGAAACAGGCAATCCGCACCCGAGGCACGGCACGGGCGATCGCAAAGCTCCGGAAAATTTCCAGAACGACGCCGGCCGAGGGTGTCTTCCGGGCCCACCCCGGTTCCGGGGCGGGCGGTTGTCAACCAGCCCTGGCCAACCGGCGTCTGTACCAAGGGGCTGTCCCCTACCGCTCGGCCCCCGCGTCTCCGGTCGGGGGGTTGCTTGTTACTGTCCGGGGCGCGGTTCCCGGACGAGGGCCAGCCGCATATTCCGTCATCACCTGGGGAGGACCTCGGCATGGGCATTATCAGTTGGATCATTCTGGGATTGGTCGCCGGCATCATCGCCAAGATCCTGCTGCCGGGCCGCGACCCCGGCGGGCTGGTGGGCACCACGCTCATCGGCGTGGCCGGCGCGTTCATCGGCGGCTGGCTCTCGGCGACCTTCCTCGACAAGCCCATCGCCAAGGACTTCTTCGACCTCGCGACGTGGGTGGCGGCCGTCGTCGGCGCCTTCATCCTGCTCGTGGGTTACCGCCTGCTGTTCGGCAACTCGCGCCGCGGCTGACCGGCCCGCAGCACCGTCTTCACCGGCCGGACCGGCTCGGTACGCCGTCGGCCCGGTGAAGACCTCGAGCCCCTGGGCCGCCTCCGCAGCCCCGGGGCTCACTCCGCGTGCTGGTCGGCGTCGGGCACCCGTTGCAGCAACCGCCCCAGCCCGTACCGGGTGGCGGCCAGCACCACCCGGTCCTCGGGCCGGAGCACGTATCCGGGGCGCAGCTGCCACTCCAGCTCCGGCCGGCGGTGGGAGCCGGTGCGCCCCGGCTCCGAGAGGTCCGGACGGCGGTCCTCCGGAGCCGCCACGTCCAGCGCCAGCACCCGCCACGCGCCGGGCTGGAACGCCTCGGCGACCGTCCGCCCCTCCAACTCGGGATGGCCGCGCACCTCCACCGCGGCGAACAGCAGCACGCTCCGCTCGACCGGGATCGCGCCGAGCACCTGGCGGCCCATCATCGCGGCGGCGAAAGCCGGTCCGGCCAGCGCGGAGACGCTGCGGCTGCGGGTGAGGGCGTCGGGGTAGGAGTCCCGCAGCGTGCGGTAGACGGTCAGCGCGAACTCGTCGTCGTACAGCCGCAGTACGACCCGGAGCCTGGGCCGCTTCTCCCGGGCGTAGAGCACCGCCTCCAGATTGGTGCTGTCACTGCTGGTCAACGCGAGCAGCGCCCGACTGCGGCGGATCTTCGCGGCGTCCAGCACCCCTTCCTCGGTGACGTCGCCGATGACCACGGGCACCCGGCGCCGGCGGGCCAGCGCCACTCCGCGCGCCTGCGGGTCACGCTCGATACACACCACCGGGACGTTCAGCTCGCACAGCCGGTCCAGGGCCCGGGTGCCGATCTTGCCGAGGCCGAGCAGGACGACATGGCCGGAGATACCGCGTGGCGGGCGCCGCAGCGAGGAGGCCACTCGGAAGGCGCCGTAGCTCTCCAGCACCACCGCCAGCAGCAGTGGCAGCACCAACATGCCCGCCAGGCCCGCCAGGAGTTGCAGGATCTGGCGCGGGTTGTCCTCTCCGACCGCCGGATCGCCGATGCCGTAGACGTCGAGCAGGGCCAGGTGGGTCGCGTGCAGGAAGGGCTTGTGGGCGAGCCGCCAGGTGAGCACCGCTAGCAGCACCACCAGCGCCACGAGGGCGACCATGCTGATGCGCAGCCGGCGGGAGAAGAACGAGCCGAGCGGCAGCGAGCCCGCGAGGCGGGGCGGTGGCTTGGCGTTGTCGGCGCCGCCGTTGCTGACACCCTCCAGCATGACCGCGGTGCGGTTGGGCTGGGTGGCCGCCAGCGTCCGGTCGTCCGGGAGGAGTTGGGGCTGGTCGTCCTCGCGCTCGGGGAGCAGCGCCAGGGTGCAGAGCGCCCGCTCGCTCTGCCGGGCCCCGACGGGCAGCTCCCGGGCCCGCAGCAGCGCGCCGTCGGCCTGCACGATCTTGCTGGTGCCGACGATGGCGGCGGCGACCAGCGAGGGCGCGGCGGTGTCGGCGTCGGAGAGCACACTGGTGGTGGCGTCGATCTCACGGAGGCCGAGGTCGGGGGCGCGGACGGCGGACGCCCGCTCCAGCAGGTCCTCCAGGCGTCGGCCGAGGTTGCGGTTGAACAGCTTGATGACCAGCCGGAGTTCGGGGTTGAGGCGACGGGCCCGCAACGCCGCGTGGATGTTCTCCTGGTCGTCGCTGTCGGTGAGGGCGAGCGCCACCGCGCGCTCCACCCCGGCGTCGCTGAGCGCGGTGTCGTCCAGGGTGTCGGACTGCACGATGTTGACCGGCAGGCCGCGGCGGCGGGCCAACGCGGCGATCTGCGGGCCGTGGCGCTCCCGCACCGAGGGCAGGATGACGGTCACCTGCTCGCCGTAGACGGCCGAGAGTTCCAGGGTGAGCCGGTGGGCGAGCGAGCTGTCGCCACAGACGATCATGTGGCCGCTGAACGGCCCACGGCGGGGGAACGGTATCTGCGGAAAGACGAAGGGCAGGCTTGGCACCCCATCAGGGTGCCTGGTCGCAGGTCGTTTCGGGGCCGCACCGATGGATTTGGCCGAGGAGGCGCCGCCGACCACCCGCGAACGGCGCCCGTCCCGCGGCGGTGGCCCGGGCCACCGCCGCGGGACGGGCCCCGGCCGTCAGCGGTTGCTGGGGAAGCCCAGGTCCACCCCGGCGTCGGCCGGGTCCGGCCAGCGGGTGGTGACGACCTTGCCCCGGGTGTAGAAGCGCACGCCGTCCTCGCCGTAGATGTGGTGGCCGCCGAAGAGCGAGTCCTTCCAGCCGCCGAAGGAGTGGTACCCGACCGGCACCGGGATCGGTACGTTCACCCCGACCATGCCGGCCTCCACCTCCAGTTGGAATCGGCGGGCCGCACCGCCGTCCCGGGTGAAGATGGCCGTGCCGTTGCCCCAGGGGGAGGCGTTGACGAGTTCCAGGGCCTCCTCGTAGCTCTCGGCGCGCAGGAGGCAGAGGACCGGGCCGAAGATCTCGTCGCGGTAGGCGTCCATCTCCGGGGTGACCCGGTCGAGCAGGCTCAGTCCGATCCAGTGGCCGTCCTCGTGGCCGGGCACGGTGAAGCCGGTGCCGTCCAGCACCACCTCGGCGCCCTGTGCCGCGGCGCCCCGCACATAGGACGCCACCCGGTCCCGGTGGGCCCTGGTGATCAGCGGCCCCATCTCGGAGGCCGGGTCGTGCCCGGGGCCGATGGTGATCTCCGCGGCGCGCCGGGTGATCTTCTCGATCAACGGGTCGGCGGTGTCCCCCACGGCCACGATGGCCGAGATCGCCATGCACCGCTCCCCCGCCGAGCCGTAGGCCGCCGAGACGGCGGCGTCCGCGGCGGCGTCGAGGTCGGCGTCCGGGAGCACCAGCATGTGGTTCTTGGCCCCGCCCAGGGCCTGCACCCGTTTGCCCGCCGCGGAGCCGGTGGTGAAGACGTGCCGGGCGACCGGGGTGGAGCCGACGAAGCTCACCGCCCGGATGTCGGGGTGCGCCAGGATCCGGTCGACGGCGGCCCGGGCTCCGTTGACGACGTTGAGGACGCCGTCCGGCAGTCCGGCCTCCGCGGCCAGTTCGGCGAGCCGGTAGGCGGCCGAGGGCACCTTCTCACTGGGCTTGAGCACGAAGGTGTTCCCGCAGGCGATGGCGAGCGGGAACATCCACATCGGCACCATGGCGGGGAAGTTGAACGGCACCACGCCGGCCACCACACCGAGCGGCTGCCGGATCGCGGCCACGTCCACCCGGGTGGAGACCTGGGTGGACAGTTCCCCCTTGAGCTGCTGGGGGATGCCGCAGGCCGCCTCGACGATCTCCAGTCCGCGGGCCACCTCGCCGAGCGCGTCGGAGTGCACCTTTCCGTGTTCGGCGGTGATGAGCCGCGCCAGTTCGGTCCGGTGGGCGTCGATCAGTTCTCGGTAGCGGAAGAGCACGGCGGTCCGCGTGGCCAGCGAGGAGTCGCGCCAGTCGGCGTGAGCGGCCTTGGCCGACGCCACCGCGGCGTCCACCTCGGCCGCGGAGGCGAGGGCCACCCGGGCGGTCTGCGCCCCGGTCGCCGGGTCGGTGACGGGGCCGTACTCGCCGGAGCTTCCTTCGGCGGTCTTGCCGTCGATCCAGTGGTCGATGGTCTTCACGGTGACGGAACTCCTCGCGTGGTCGGCGGTTGTGTCGGGGCGGCGCTTCTCGGGAGCGGTGGCTTTCAGGCCGCAGTGGCTTCAGCGGGTGGCGGTTCTCGTGGTGGCGGCCTCACAGGTGGCGCCGGCGCGCGGCGGCCTCGCGGTCGTACTCCGCGCGGGCCCTGACGGCCGCGGGCCGGGTCGCGGTCTCGGCCACCGGCACGTCCCACCACGCCTGCGCCCGGAGGGCGCCGGAGGGCGCACCGGCTGCGCCCGTCTCCACGTAGACGCAGGTGGGACGCTCCGAAGCCCTCGCCTTCGCCAGGGCCGCCCGGAGCTGCCGGACGGAGTCGGCCCGGAGTACCTCCATGCCCAGGCTCGCCGCGTTGGCCGCGAGGTCGACGGGCAGCGGGTCACCGGTGTAGCCGCCGTCGGCGTCCCGGAACCGGTAGGCGGTGCCGAACCGTTCGGCGCCGGTCGCCTCGGAGAGGCCCCCGATCGAGGCGTAGCCGTGGTTCTGCAGCAGGACCAGTTTGATGTTGACGTTCTCCTGGACGGCCGTGACGATCTCGGTCGGCATCATCAGGTAGGTGCCGTCGCCGACCAGGGCCCACACCGGCCGGTCCGGGGCCGCCAGCCGCACGCCGATGGCGCCGGGGATCTCGTAGCCCATGCAGGAGTAGCCGTACTCGAGGTGGTACTGGCGCGGGGAGCGCGCCCGCCAGAGCCGGTGCAGGTCGCCGGGGAGCGAGCCGGCGGCGTTGACCACCACGTCCTCCTCCCCGACCACCGCGTCGAGGGCGCCGAGCACCTGGGCCTGGGTGGGCCGGGCGTCCTCGTCCCCGGCGGCGTAGGCCCGGTCCACCTCTCGTTCCCAGCGCTCCTTGCCGGCCCGGTACTCCGCCTCGTAGCCGTCGTCGACGCGGTACCCGCCGGCCTGTTCCAGGGCCGCACCGAGCGCCTCCAGCCCGGCCCGGGCGTCGGCGACCAGCGGCAGGGCGCTCATCTTGTGGGCGTCGAAGGAGGCGACGTTGAGGTTGACGAAGCGCACCGCCGGGTCGGCGAAGAGGGTGTTGGAGGCGGTGGTGAAGTCGCTGTAGCGGGTGCCCACCCCGATGACGAGGTCCGCGCTGCGCGCCAGGTCGTCGGCGACGGCGGTGCCGGTGTGGCCGACGGCCCCGACGTCGCCGGGATGGTCGTGGCGCAGTGCGCCCTTGCCCGCCTGGGTGGCCGCGACCGGGATGCCGGTGGCCTCCACCAGCGCCCGGAGCGCGTCTTCGGCCTCGCTGTGGTGCACCCCGCCGCCGGCGACGATCAGCGGGCGGGCGGCCGACCGCACCACGCGGACGGCGTCCGCGAGCGCCGCCGGGTCGGGGGCGGCGCGGCGTACCGTCCAGACCCGGTCGGTGAAGAGTTCCTCGGGCCAGTCGTACGCCTCGGCCTGGACGTCCTGGGGCAGCGCCAGGGTGACCGCCCCGGTCTCGACCGGGTCGGTGAGCACCCGCATCGCCTGGAGCAGCGCGGGAACCAGCGCCTCCGGCCGGGAGATCCGGTCGAACCAGCGGGAGACCGGGCGCAGCGCGTCGTTGACCGACACATCGCCCGAGTGCGCCGTCTCCAACTGCTGGAGGACCGGGTCGGCGGGGCGGGTGGCGAAGGTGTCGCCGGGGAGCAGGAGCACCGGCAGCCGGTTGATGGTGGCCTGCGCCGCACCGGTGACCAGGTTGGTGGCGCCGGGCCCGATGGAGGTGGTGACGGCGTGGGTGGAGAGCCGGTTGCGCTGCCGGGCGTAGCCGGTGGCGGCGTGCACCATGGCCTGCTCGTTGCGGCCCTGGAGGTAGGGCATCCGCTGCCGGCCGGTCTCCAGCAGGGCCTGGCCGAGGCCGGCTACGTTGCCGTGGCCGAAGATGCCCCAGCAGGCGCCGATCAGCCGGTGCCGCCGGCCGTCCCGTTCGGTGTACTGGTGGGCGAGGAACTCGACGAGCGCCTGGGCGACGGTGAGCCTGCGGGTGACCGGCCGGCCCGGCGGCCGCTGCGAACCGTCGGGCGCGGGCGGCGGATCGGCGGGGCTGTTCAACGGGGGCCTCCTTCTGCGGACCGGCCGGCGGCGGGGTAGAGGGGAAGGCGGGGGTCGGTGGGCTGGTCGGGCCAGGTGGAGCGGATCCAGGCGTGGTCGGGATGGTCGCTGATCAGCCAGGCCCGTTCGCTGTCGGGACCGGCCATGACGTTGAGGTAGTACATGGTGTGCCCGGGCGCGGCGATCGAGGGGCCGTGCCAGCCGTCCGGGATGACGACGGTGTCCCCGGTGCGGACCTCGGCCAGCACATCGGTCCGCCGGCCGTGGCCGGACGGTGAGACCCGCTGGTAGCCGAGGCCGGGCGCGCCGTGGGCGCGCTCGATCTCGAAGTAGTAGATCTCCTCCAGCCGGGACTCCTCGCCCGGCCGGTGCTCGTCGTGCTTGTGCGGGGGGTAGGACGACCAGTTGCCGCCGGGTGTCAGCACCTCCACCGCGATCAGCCGGTCGGCTTCGAAGACGTCCGCGGCGGCGAAGTTGTTGACCTGCCGGGAGCAGTTCCCGCTGCCGCGCAGTTCGATCGGGACGTCGGCCGCGGGCCCGTACCGGGCGGGCAACCGGCGCCGGCAGCGGGCTCCGGTGAGGGCGAACCGGCCGCCGCCCGCGGTGGTGACCCGGGCTGCTGCCGCACGCGGCAGGTAGGCGAAGTCGCTGGGCGAGGCGAACACACTGGTGCGGCCCTGGAGTTCGAAGGTCAGCCCGTCGCACTCCACGGTGCAGCCACCGCTCAGCGGCAGCACGATCCACTCGCTCTCACCGGTGTCGAAGCCGTGCGCACCGCCGGGCGGGAGTTCGAGGACGCGCAGGCTCGAGTGCTCCCAGCCGGCCTGTTCGGGCTCGACGCGCAGGGTGTACGGGCCGTCCGCCGCGCTGCCGGCCGGGAAGTGGAAGTCGTTCGGTCGGGGCGTCGCGGTCATCGGGGTCCCTCCATGGGCTCCCCGCCGGTGGGCGGGGAGGAAGTCAAGGCCGGCGGTCTCCGGCGGTCGGGCGGGGGTTCTTCAGCAGGCCGACTGCCGTGTCGACGGCCGCGGCGACGTCGCCGTCCGCCGGGTAGAGCAGCGAGCGCCCGACGACCATGCCCTGCACGGTCGGCAGCCGCAGCGCCTGGCGCCACCGTTCGTACAGCGCGTCCTGGTCCTCGTCCACCTCTCCGCCGAGGAGTACGGCCGGGAGCGTGGAGGTCTCCAGCACCGTCGCCATCGCCTCCGGGTCCTCGGTCACCGGGACCTTCAGCCAGGTGTAGGCGGAGGTGCCGCCGAGCCCGGAGGCGACGGCGATCGAGGTGGTGACGGCCTCCGGGCTGAGGTCGTTGCGGACCCGCCCGGCCACCCGCCGGGATATGAACGGCTCGACGAAGACCGGGAGCCGCCGGTCGGCCATCGCGTCGATGGCGCGCGCCGCGGCGTGCAGGGTGGAGAGCGATCCCGGGTCGTCGTAGTCGATCCGGAGCAGCAGCTTCCCGGCGTCGAAGTTGAGCCGGGCGAGGTCCTCGGCCCGGTGGCCGGTGAACCGGTCGTCCATCTCGAACGCGGAGCCGGCCAGCCCGCCCCGGTTCATCGACCCGACCACCACCTTGCCCTCCAACGCGCCGAGCAGCAGCAGGTCCTCCAGGACGTCGGCGGTGGCCAGCACACCGTCGACGCCGGGGCGGGAGAGCGCCAGGCAGAGCCGCTCCAGCAGTTCGATCCGATTGGCCATCGCCAGCCTCCCCCCGCCGGCGGCCAGGGCGCCGCGCGCCGGATGGTCGGCGGCCACGATCAGCAGGCCCCCGCTCTCGCCGATCAGCGGTCGGCGGACCCGGCGGGCCGCGGCCTCGCCGACGGCCTCGGGGTGCCGGGCCCGCAGCGTCACGATGTCGGAGACGCGGATGCTCAACGGAAGGCTCTCTCTCGGAAGGTCGGGGGCGGCGGTCCGGCGAACGCCGGTCGCAGCCGTGGTCAGCGGCGGGGCGGTGCGGCCGGTCAGTGGCGGCCGGTGGCCGCCGCGATCTCCGCCTCGGTGGGCATGGCGGAGGAGCAGGCGAGCCGGGAGGCGACGATCGCCCCGGCCGCGTTGGCCTCCCGCATGATCCGGTCCAGCGGCCGGCCGGCCAGCAGGCCGTGGCAGAGCGCCCCGCCGAAGGCGTCGCCCGCCCCCAGGCCGTTGACCACCTCCACGGCGAGCGGTGGTACCTCGGCCGTGGTGCCGTCCCGGTGTACGGCCAGGACGCCGCCGGGCCCCTGTTTGACGACGGCGAGTTCCACCCCGGCGTCCAGCAACGCCTGGGCGGCGGCCCGTGGTTCGCGCTCGCCGGTGGCGACCTCGCACTCGTCGAGGTTGCCCACCGCCACCGTGGCGTGCGCGAGGGCGCGGGCGTAGTGCGGCCGGGCCGCGGCGGCCCCGGCCGCCTGTTCGGCCTCCGTGGCGCCGCCGGCCTGCCCAGGCGCGTCGCCTTCGGACCAGAACATCGGCCGCCAGTCCAGGTCGAAGACGGTCGCGCAACCGTCGCCCGGGCCTGCCGCAGCCCGTGCCTGAAGGGCTGTCAGTGTCGCGGTGCGGCTGGGTTCTTCGCTCAGCCCGGTGCCGGTCATCCAGAAGATCCGGGCGGCGCGGATGGCGTCGAGGTCCAGTTCCTCGGTGGCGATCTCCAGGTCGGGAGCCTTCGGTTGCCGGTAGAAGTAGAGGGGGAAGTCGTCCGGCGGGAAGATCTCGCAGAAGGTGACCGGTGTGGGGTAGCGGCTGACCGGGGTGACCCAGCGGTCGTCCACCCCGAACTCCCGCAGCGCCTGGTGGACGTATTCTCCGAAGGGGTCCTGGCCGGTGCGGGTGATGACGGCGGCGGAACGCCCCAGCCGGGCGGCGGCGACCGCGACGTTGGTGGCCGAGCCGCCGAGGAACTTGCCGAAGGTCTCCACCTGTGGCAGCGGTACCCCGGTCTGCAGTGGGTAGATGTCCACTCCGACCCGGCCCATGCTGATGACGTCGAACGTCCCGCTCATGCACGTCCCTCCGCTTCTGCTCGGCCCGGCACCGCGGTCCTCAGGTCTAGCCGGGCCCACCCGGGCCTGTCAATAATTTGTCCGGACATAGCGACGTGATCTTGCTCCGCCACCCTGGAGCCGAAGTCCGTACATCCGTATGTCAGGACTTAATCTTGACACCCCTCGGAACGTCGCGGAAAGCTACCGGGGAATCACCTGCCTTCCCGGTCCCACCGACCGGTGAGAGGAGCGCCCCATGACCGCAGCCCGCTCGGCCCCACCCGCCCTGGACCGCATCCGGGTCGGCTCGGCGCCCGACTCCTGGGGCGTGTGGTTCCCGGACGACCCGCTCCAAGTGCCCTGGCGGCGCTTCCTGGACGAGGTCAGCCAGGCCGGCTACTCCTGGATCGAACTCGGACCTTACGGCTATCTACCCACTGATCCGGCCCGGTTGCGCGAGGAGGTCGACAGCCGCCGGCTGACCGTCTCGGCGGGCACCGTCTTCACCGCCCTGCACCGAGGCCCGGCCGTCTGGGAGGCCACCTGGGAACACGTCGCCCGGGTGGCGGAGTTGACGCAGGCCATGGGCGCCCGCCACCTGGTGGTCATCCCGGCCTTCTGGCGGGACGACAAGACGGCCGAGCGGCTGGAGAGCGAGCAGCTCACCCCCGAGCAGTGGCGCCATCTGACCACCGGCATGGAGCGGTTGGGCCGGGAGGTGCGGGAGCGGTACGGCCTGGAGATCGTCGTCCACCCGCACGCCGACACCCACGTCGACGGGGAGGCGAACGTCGCGCGCTTCCTGGACGGTACCGACCCGGAGCTGGTGGGCCTCTGCCTGGACACCGGCCACTACGCCTACTGCGGCGGAGACAGCGTCAAACTCATCGAGACCTACGGGGAGCGGCTCGGCTACCTCCACCTCAAACAGGTGGATCCGGAGATCCTCGCCGAGGTGGTCGCCGACGACCTGCCGTTCGGCCCCGCGGTGCGCCGGGGCGTCATGTGCGAACCGCCGCGGGGAGTGCCCGAGCTGGAGCCGGTGCTGGCCGCCGCTCAGAAGCTGGACGTCGACCTCTTCGCCATCGTGGAGCAGGACATGTACCCCTGCCCGCCGGACCAGCCCTTCCCGATCGCCGAACGCACCCGCCGCTTCCTGCGCTCCTGCGGGGCGTGACCGCGCCCGCCACCCGCTCGGCGGGCATGGCGGTTACGCCGCCCGGCAGCACCGGCCGGCCCCCCACACGAAGAGAGGGCAGCGAAGAGAACATGACACAGCAGCAGACACTCGGCGTGGCGGTCATCGGCACCGGCCGGATGGGCGCGGACCACGTACGCCGCATCGACCGGACGATCAGCGGGGCCCGGGTGGCCGCCGTGGTGGACGTCGATCCCGAGCGGGTCAAGGGCCTCGCCGACCGCATCGAGGGCTGCACCGCCTACACCGACCCGGCCGCCGCGCTGGCCGACCCCGCCGTGGGCGCCGTGGTCATCGCCTCCCCCGGACCGGTCCACGAAGCCCAGCTGCTGCTGGCCTTCGAACGGGATCTGCCGGTGCTCTGCGAGAAACCCCTCACCCCCGACCCGGCCTCGGCGCTGCGGGTGATGGAAGCCGAGCAGCGGCTCGGCCACCGCAGGGTCCAGGTGGGCTTCATGCGCCGCTACGACGCGGAGTTCCTGCGGCTGCGGTCGCTGCTCGCGGAGGGCGCGCTGGGCAGGACGCTGATGCTCCACTGCACGCACCGGAACGTCTCCTCGGCCCCGGGCTTCACCAGCCGGATGACGATCAACGACTCGGTGGTGCACGAGATCGACACCGCACGCTGGCTGCTGGACGAGGAGATCACCGCGGTGACCGTGGTCCGACCGAGGCCCTCCGGTGGCGCTCCCGAGGGGCTGAGCGACCCCCAGCTGGTACTCCTGGAGACCTCCGGCGGGGCACTGGTGGACGTCGAGATCTTCGTCAACTGCGGCTTCGGCTACCAGGTGCGGTGCGAGGCGGTCTGCGAGTCCGGGGCGGCCCGGGTGGGCGACGGCCACTCCATGGTCACCAGCGCGGCGGGGCGCTGGGGCGCGGAGATCGCCCAGGATTTCGTGGTCCGGTTCGCGGACGCCTACGACCGGCAGATGCAGCGGTGGGTGGACGCCACTCGGCGCGGCGAGGTCGAGGGTCCGAGCGTCTGGGACGGGTACGCGGCAGCCGCGGCCTGCGAGGCCGGGGTCCGGGCCCAGGAGAGCGGCGAACGGACGGCGGTGGAGCTGGTCGAGCGGCCCGACTTCTACCGCTGACCCCTCCGGCCACGGCGACGGCCCCGTCATCCCCCGGTGGATGGCGGGGCCGTCCACCGTCCGGACAGCCCGCCGAGCAGGGTGACGCTTGTCACGGTGAAGCCCCCTTTCCGTCACAGGTGATCGACAACGGCCGACCTGCCGCCCCCGCGGTCGTTCTGCACTGGGCCGGTCAGTCTCGGCGGCAGACCCCGCGGGTCGTCCTCACCTCCCCTCCTGACCGGCCGCTCCCGCGGCGCCCGCCCGACCGTCAGGAGGACCGGAGTTGACCGACCAGACCCTGTGGTCGTACAAGGAGATCGCGGCGCACATCAGCGTCCGCACCGATACCGTGCGCTCCTATCGCAAACACGGACTTCTGCCACCCCCGGACCATGTGGAGGGCGGCCGGCCGTACTGGTACGCCGACACCGTGCGCTGCTGGGTCGCCAGACGGCCGGGCAACCGCGGCAGAGGCCGCTGAGCCTCCGCGCCGCGCGGGGCGCGGGCGGCGTCCGACCGCACGCCGACTGGCGCCGCCCCGCCCCCGCCCTCCACCGCACGGCCCGGTGCGGCCCAGCGGTCGTCGGTACGCGCTCACGGCGATGCCGTCGGCGGAAAACAAGAACGTCCCCGGGGTGCGGATCCTCCGTCGCGCCCCGACGAGGGACAACCCCCGTCGGTACCCCCCGGGGGTATACAGTGGCGGTGTCGGGTGCGTTTCGGAAGTCCGGACCGCACCGAAGGCACAGGTCCGTCCCGTAACCCATGGCGGGCGCACGAGGACCCCAAGGCATCTCGCCGCGCCGCCAGGGATCACGGGACCGGCCTCGGACAAGAGACCCACCCGCCCTCGGCGCCGATCCGCCGAAGGGGCCCCGGAAGGAGAGACCGACCGATGTCGGAGAGCACCGCCACCGAGACCACCACCTACCAGGTCACCGGGATGACCTGCGGCCACTGCGAGCACGCCGTCGTCGAGGAGTTGTCCGCCGTACCGGGCGTCGCCTCCGTCCAGGCCGACGCCGCCACCGGCCGGGTGTCCGTGGTCTCGGCCGCTCCGCTGCCGGAAGAGGCCGTGCGGGCCGCGGTCGACGAGGCCGGCTACGAACTCGTCGGCGCCGTCTGAGCCAGTGCCGTGCCCGGCGGCCCCGCCGAGGATGCGGCCTCCGGTGCGGGTGATCGCAAGGCGGCCGAAGCCCTGTGGCGGACCCGCGGGACGCCCGGCCGACGGCGAGCGGACCACCCGCGCCGGAGGTCGCGGCGGGGCGGGCCCCACCGGACGCGGCACCAGCCCCGGCCCATCCCCGGCCCCCCGAAACCGTCCCCCCTCCCGCCCAGGAGTCACCCCATGACCAGCGCGTCCTCCCCGGCAACGGCAACCGACGACCAACCCGGCGGCCGACTGGAACTCGCCATCGGCGGCATGACCTGTGCCTCCTGCGCCGCCCGGGTGGAGAAGAAGCTCAACCGGATGGACGGGGTGACGGCCACCGTCAACTACGCGACCGAGAAGGCGCAGGTCTCCTACGGCGAGGGGGTGCGGGTCGCCGATCTGATCGCCACCGTCGAGCGGACCGGCTACACCGCCCGCCCGCGCCGGCCGGCCGCCCCGCCCGGTACGGCGTCCGGCGCCGGCGCGGCCGCGCCGGACGCGGACGGCGGCAGCCAGCAGTCCGACGGCGAGCCCGACGAGGGAGGGGCGGAGCTCGCCGCGCTGCGGCAGCGGCTCGTCGTCTCCGTCGCCCTCGCCACCCCGGTGGTGCTGCTGGCGATGGTGCCGGCCCTGCAGTTCGACAACTGGCAGTGGCTCTCCCTCACCCTCGCCGCACCGGTCGTGGTCTGGGGCGCCTATCCGTTCCACCGGGCCGCCTGGTCCAACGCCCGGCGCGGCGCGGCCTCCATGGACTCCCTGGTGTCGCTCGGGACCCTGGCCGCCTTCGGCTGGTCGCTCTGGGCGCTGTTCTTCGGCACCGCCGGCGCCCCCGGTATGCGGCACGGCTTCGACATCACCGTCTCCCGCAGCAGCGGCTCATCGATGATCTATCTGGAGGTGGCGGCCGGCGTCACCGCCTTCCTGCTGCTCGGCCGCTATCTGGAGGCGAAGTCCAAGCGGCGCGCGGGGGCAGCGCTCCGGGCGCTGATGGAGCTCGGGGCCAAGGACGTGACCCTGCTGCGGCCGGACGGCACGGAGGAGCGGGTACCGGTGGGACGGCTGGCGGTCGGCGACCGTTTCGTGGTGCGTCCCGGCGAGAAGGTCGCCACCGACGGCACCGTGGTCGAGGGCGAGTCGGCGGTGGACGTCTCGATGCTGACCGGTGAGTCGGTACCGCGGGATGTGGGCCCGGGCGACGCGGTCACCGGGGCGACGGTCAACACCGCGGGCCGGCTGGTGGTCCGGGCGAACCGGGTCGGCGGGGACACCCAGCTGGCCCGGATGGCCCGGATGGTCGAGGAGGCCCAGAGCGGCAAGGCCGAGGTGCAGCGGCTCGCCGACCGGATCTCGGCGGTCTTCGTCCCGGTGGTGCTGCTGATCGCCGTCGGCACCCTGCTGGTCTGGCTGACCGTGGCGGGCGAGGCCGCCGCGGCGTTCACCGCCGCGGTCGCGGTACTGATCATCGCCTGCCCCTGCGCCCTGGGGCTGGCCACCCCGACAGCCCTCCTGGTCGGCACCGGACGGGGTGCGCAGCTCGGCATCCTCATCCGGGGCCCGGAGGTGCTGGAGTCCACCCGCCGGGTGGACACCGTGGTGCTGGACAAGACCGGCACGGTCACCACGGGCCGGATGACGTTGCACGGCGCCGTTCCCGCGCCCGGGGTCACCGAGCAGGAGCTGCTGCGGCTGGCCGGTGCGGTGGAGCACGCCTCCGAGCACCCCATCGCCCGGGCCGTCGCCGCCGGCGCCGCGGAGCGCGTCGGGCGGCTGCCCGCGGTGGAGCGGTTCGAGAACGTCGCCGGGCTCGGCGTACGCGGCACGGTTGAGGGCCGTTCGGTGCTGGTCGGCCGGGAGCGGCTGCTCACCGAGGCGTCGGTGGCCTGGCCCGCGGAGCTGGCCGAGGCCAAGGCGGCGCTGGAGCAGGCGGGGCGCACGGCGGTGGCGGTGGCCTGGGACGACGAGGCCCGGGGTGTGCTGGCCGTCGCGGACACCGTCAAGGACAGCAGCGCCGGGGCGGTGGCGGAGCTGCGCGCGCTCGGCCTCACCCCGGTGCTCCTGACCGGCGACCACCGGGCGGTGGCCGAGTCGGTGGCTCGGGAGGTCGGCATCGAGGTGGGCCCGGAGACGGTGCTCGCCGAGGTGCTGCCGGAGGACAAGGTGGCGGCGGTACGGCGGCTCCAGGAGGAGGGCCGGACGGTGGCCATGGTGGGCGACGGCGTGAACGATGCGGCGGCGCTGGCCGCGGCGGACCTCGGCCTGGCGATGGGCACCGGGGCCGATGCGGCGATCGAGGCCGGGGACCTGACCCTCGTCCGAGGGGACCTGCGGGTGGCGGCCGACGCGATCCGGCTCTCCCGGCGAACCCTCTCCATGATCAAGGGCAACCTGTTCTGGGCGTTCGGCTACAACGTGGCCGCGATCCCGCTGGCGGCGGCCGGTCTGCTCAACCCGATGATCGCGGGTGCGGCGATGGCTTTCTCGTCGGTCTTCGTTGTCAGCAACAGCCTTCGTCTCAAATCATTCACATAACCGGCGATTCTTCACAGCGCCCGCAAGAGCTGCACGACACTCTCACTCAGGGGGTAGGATCTCCTTATCTCTGCTCTTGCCCGAATTGGTATCCATATGGCATGAGACGCAGATCACAGAGGTTGGGACGTAACCATTCGGGGGGTCCGCGAGTCTAACTGGGTGTTGTGGCACTCCCGGCGGATTGCCACAACTGCTGGAACCGGACCGCCTATGGGGGGACGGAACAGTTCCGCGTATGGCCGGGACGACGTACCCGGGGAGCTTTGAGCGGCCCTCCCGTACGTACGCGTCCCGGCAGAGCGCGGCCGGCCGACAAGCCGGCACCGCGCCCCTGAGCGCCCGGCCGGATCCCGTGGGGGGTATCCGATCGGGAACAAAGGGAAGCGCCCCGCCGACCGACCCGTGGGGGGATCGGTCAGTGCGGGGCGCTTCTCATTTCGCCGACCGGTCGGCCTCCGACCCAGGAGAGCCCGCGAAGGTCCGGGGCAGCGGGTGCCGCCCCGGACCCGGGACCGCCTGTCGGCGCTGTTCGGCTCAGCGCTGTTCGACGGGGATGAAATCGCGCTCCACGACACCGGTGTAGACCTGGCGGGGACGACCGATCCGGGAGCCCGGCTCCTTGATCATCTCGTGCCACTGGGCGATCCACCCGGGCAGTCGGCCCAGCGCGAAGAGCACGGTGAACATGTCGGTCGGGAAGCCCATGGCCCGGTAGATCAGACCGGTGTAGAAGTCGACGTTCGGGTAGAGCTTGCGCTCGACGAAGTAGTCGTCGGCGAGCGCGTGCTCCTCGAGCCGCAGTGCGATCTCGAGCAGTTCGTCGGACTTGCCCAGTGCGGAGAGCACATCGTGCGCCGCCGCCTTGATGATCTTCGCCCGGGGGTCGAAGTTCTTGTAGACACGGTGTCCGAAGCCCATCAGCTTCACACCGTCTTCCTTGTTCTTCACCTTGCGGATGAAGGTGTCGACGTCCTGGCCGGAGTCCCGGATGCCCTCCAGCATCTCCAGCACCGACTGGTTGGCCCCGCCGTGCAGCGGGCCCCACAGCGCTGAGATGCCCGCGGAGATGGAGGCGAACAGGTTCGCCTGGGAGGAGCCGACCAGCCGCACCGTCGAGGTCGAGCAGTTCTGCTCATGGTCGGCGTGCAGGATCAGCAGCTTGTCCAGGGCGGAGACCACGACCGGGTCGAGGTCGTACTCCGCGGCCGGCACCGAGAAGGTCATCCGGAGGAAGTTCTCGACGTAGCCGAGGTCGTTACGCGGGTAGATCACGGGGTGACCGACGGACTTCTTGTACGCGTAGGCCGCGATCGTCGGGAGCTTCGCCAGCAGCCGGGTCGTGGAGAGGTCGCGCTGCTCCTGGTCGAACGGGTTGTGGCTGTCCTGGTAGAACGTCGACAGCGCGCTGACCACCGAGGAGAGCATGGCCATCGGGTGCGCGTCGCGCGGGAAGCCGTCGTAGAAGCGCTTGACGTCCTCGTGGAGCAGCGTGTGCCGGGTGATCCCGTCCTTGAAGCTGGCCAGCTCGTCGACCGTGGGCAGCTCGCCGTTGATCAGCAGGTAGGCGGTCTCGACGAAGGTGCTGCGCTCGGCGAGCTGCTCGATCGGATACCCGCGGTAACGCAGGATGCCCTGCTCGCCGTCGAGATAGGTGATCGCCGATTTGTACGCCGCGGTGTTGCCATACCCGCTGTCCAGGGTCACCAGACCGGTCTGGCTGCGGAGCTTCGAGATGTCGAAGCCCGTGTCGCCGACGGTGCTCTCGACCACCGGGTAGGTGTATTCGCCGTCCCCGTACCGGAGTACTACAGAGTTGTCGCTCACGTCATCCCTCACCGACGTTGTGCCTCTTCTTCGAGGTGCCTAGCTCCACCTTCCCCCATCCAGCCCGTTTCCGTGCACTCGGGGTCGGCCACAAGGCCCATTGGTGGCACGCAGTGCCGCGTGTGGCCCCCATCCTGCTCCTCATCACACCCTTTACGGAAGGCTGGGGCGCGAGGAGCCGGCCCCGACCCGCCCGCTGAGCCGGTGGTCGAGCCCGGTCCAACGCCGCCCGGCGGAGACCGTACGGACCGCCTGGCCCAGCGCCCGCCGCGATCCCACCAGCACGACCAGCCGTTTCGCCCGGGTCACCGCGGTGTACAGGAGGTTGCGCTGGAGCATCATCCATGCGCTGGTGGTGACCGGAATCACCACGGCGGGATACTCGCTGCCCTGCGACCGGTGGATGGTCATGGCGTAGGCGTGGGCCAACTCGTCCAGCTCGTCGAAGTCGTACGGCACCTCCTCGTTCTCGTCGGTACGGACCGTCAGGCGCTGCTCGTCTCCGTCGAGTGAGGTCACCACCCCGACCGTGCCGTTGAAGACGCCGTTGGCGCCCTTCTCATAGTTGTTCCGGATCTGGGTGACCTTGTCCCCGACCCGGAAGACCCGTCCGCCGAAGCGGCGTTCGGGCAGATCGGGCCGGGCCGGGGTGACGGCCTGCTGGAGCAGCCCGTTGAGCACCCCGGCACCGGCCGGACCCCGGTGCATGGGGGTGAGCACCTGCACGTCGCGGCGCGGGTTGAGGCCGAACTTCGCCGGGATGCGGCGGGCGACCACGTCCACCGTCAGCCGTCCGGCCGCCTCGGGGTCCTCCTCGGGGAAGAGGAAGAAGTCCGTCATCCCCTGGAGGAGCGGCGGGGTCCCGGAGTTGATCCGGTGCGCGTTGGTCACCACACCGGACTGCTGGGCCTGCCGGAAGATCCGGGTCAGCCGGACCGCGGGTACCGGGCTGCCGGGTGCGAGCAGATCGCGCAACACCTCGCCCGCGCCGACCGAGGGCAGTTGGTCGACATCGCCCACCAGCAGCAGGTGGGCGCCGGGGGGCACCGCCTTCACCAGTTTGTTGGCGAGCAGCAGGTCCAGCATCGACGCCTCGTCGACCACGACCAGGTCGGCGTCGAGCGGCCGGTCCCGGTCGTAGGCCGCGTCACCGCCGGGCTTGAGCTCCAGCAGTCGGTGGACGGTGGAGGCCTCGACGCCCGTCAGCTCGGAGAGCCGCTTGGCCGCCCGTCCGGTGGGGGCGGCCAGGATCACCCTGGCCTGCTTCGCCCGGGCCAGCTCCACCACCGACCGCACGGTGAACGACTTGCCACAGCCGGGCCCGCCGGTGAGCACCGCGACCTTTTGGGAGAGCGCCAGCCGCACCGCCTCCTGCTGCTCCGGGGCGAGTTCGGTCCCGGTCCGGCCGGCCAGCCAGCCCAGCGCCTTCTCCCAGTCCACCTCCTGGAAGGCCGGCAGCCTGTCCTCCTCAGCTCGCAGCAGCCGCTGCAACTGGCCGGCCAGGGAGATCTCCGCCCGGTGGAACGGCACCAGGTAGACCGCCGAATGGGTGAGCTCCTCGGCCTGCTCACCCTGGCCCCGCTCACCGGTCGGCAGCGCTTGGCGTACGACGCCCTCCTCCTCGCCCGCCAGCTCGCCCAGGGCGTCGATGACCAGTCCGGTGTCCACCTGGAGCAGCTTGACCGCGTCGGAGATCAGCTGCTCCTCCGGCAGGTAGCAGTGCCCCTGGTCGGCGGATTGGGACAGGGCGTACTGGAGTCCGGCCTTCACTCGTTCCGGGCTGTCGTGCGGGATGCCCACCGACTGGGCGATCTTGTCGGCGGTGAGGAAGCCGATGCCCCAGACGTCGGCCGCGAGCCGGTAGGGCTGCTCCCGGACCACCGAGATCGAGGCGTCCCCGTACTTCTTGTAGATCCGCACGGCGATGGAGGTGGACACCTCCACGGTCTGGAGGAAGAGCATGACCTCCTTGATCGCCTTCTGCTCCTCCCAGGCATCGGCGATCTTCTTGGTGCGCTTCGGGCCGAGCCCCTCCACCTCGATCAGCCGCTGGGGCTCCTCCTCGATGATCCGGAGGGTGTCCAGCCCGAAGTGGCGGGTGATCCGGTCGGCGAAGACCGGTCCGATCCCCTTGACCAGACCGGAGCCGAGGTACCGCCTGATGCCCTGCACGGTGGCCGGCAGCACGGTGGTGTAGTTCTCCACCGTGAACTGCCGCCCGTACTGGGGGTGCGAGCCCCAGCGGCCGGTCATCCGCAGCGACTCGCCGACCTGCGCGCCGAGCAGGGCGCCCACCACGGTCAACAGGTCGCCCGCGCCGCGACCGGTGTCGACCCGGGCCACCGTGTAGCCGTTCTCCTCGTTGGCGTAGGTGATCCGCTCGAGGACCCCTTCCACCACCGCCAGTTGCGCCTGAGCCATGCCTGCGACGGTACCGCCCGCTCCGGACACCCGTGGTGGACGGCGGCCGTGGGGCGGCCTGGCTGCCGGTGTCTCCGGGCGACAGGGCCGGGGGCGGCAGCAAACCCGGCAAGAGGGACACCATCGGACGGAATGTTGGGTTCCGCCCGATGGGACCGGTGGCGCCCCGTACCGTGTCGGAAGCACACCCCGTCCATGGACTCGGAGCGGCGGATCGGACGGGCCGGTGGGTCTGGAAGCCCGGAAAGAGGAAGCAGCGGAATGCATGTCTACGACCTGCTGGTCGTAGGGTCGGCCAACGCCGACCTGGTGGTCGGCGTGGATCGCCGTCCAGCGGCCGGCGAGACCGTCCTCGGCACCGACCTGACCGTCCATCCGGGGGGCAAGGGCGCCAACCAGGCCGTCGCCGCCGCACGCCTGGGCGCCCGGGTGGCGCTGCTGGCCCGGGTCGGCGACGACGAGCACGGCAGGCTGCTGCTCGACTCCCAGCGCGCGGCGGGCGTGGACACCGTCGGCGTCCTGGTCGGCACCAGCCCCACCGGGGTGGCCCTGATCGTGGTGGATCCGCAGGGCGACAACAGCATCGTGGTCTCGCCCGGGGCCAACGCCCGGCTCACCCCGGCCGACATCCGGGCGGCGAGCAGCCTGCTGGCCGGCGCCCGCGTCGTCTCGACGCAGTTGGAGATCCCACTGGAGACGGTGTGCGAGGTGGTCAGGGCGGCCGGCCCGGAGACCCGGGTGGTGCTCAACCTCTCCCCCGCGGCCCCGCTGCCGGCGGAGGTGCTCGCCGCCTGCGACCCGCTTGTCGTCAACGAACACGAGGCCCGCGAGCTCCTCGACGGACACGCGGCGGCCCGCTCCGAGGAACCGGCCGTGTGGGCCTCGGCGCTGCTCTCCCGCGGCCTGCGCTCGGTGGTCGTGACCCTGGGCCCGGCCGGGGCGCTCGCCGCCACCCGGGAGGGCACCGTGCTGGTGCCGAGTCCGACCGTCGAGGCGGTGGACACCACCGGCGCCGGCGACGCCTTCACCGGCGGTCTCGCCTGGCGGTTGGCTAGCGGCGACGACCTGGAGACCGCCGTCCGGTACGCCGTCCGGGTCGGCGCGGCCGCCGTCACCCGCCCCGGCGCTCAGCGTTCCTTCCCCGGGCCGGACGCGCTGCCGAGCTGAGACCCGGCCGCCCCTCCTACCACTCGACGAGACCCCCACCGCTAAGGGTTGTCCCGTGGTCCCCGGTGGATCAGGGGACAACCCTTAGCGGCTACTGCTTCGCCGAGTGTCCTCGTGTTCCGCCGAGAGCCAGTCCGCGGCGAGGTCCGTGACGAGCGCTCCGCCACGGTCGCTCAGGTGGATGTGGTCGACGAACAGTTCGAGGTTGTTCCCGTGGGCGACCTCGTCCCAGCTGCGGCCGAGCAGGTAGTACTCGCTGGCGGCGGTGAAATCGGCCGGCGAATGGGCGGGCGATTCAGATCACCGTCGGCGCACCGGTCGGTGACGCCGGGCCGGTCGGCGTCAGCAGCCACGAGGGCGGGCGGCAGCAACAACGGCTTCTCGCATCAGCTGTACACGCGTACCGGCTCCCGTGGTCTGAGGCGACTCCCCGGTCCCCGGCCGCGCGTTCCCTCCCGCAGAAGAGTGACGGAGCGGGGGACACCGGAGAACCACCGAGTCGAGGCGCCGGCGCGGCCGTCAGGGCGGCCGCCCATTCAGCCGACGGACCTCGTCCAAGCGGGTCGATCACGGAATCTTCTCCCAGATTCAAGAAGGCCACCTCTTATTCTGACGAAATGACAAATTCCGGCGAACAGCAGCCGGAACAGACAGGGAGGCGAAAGAGCCTCAGTGGAGTGATCGCCGCAGAGCCGCCGCTCGCCGCCGACCGGAGGTCCCGGCACGGGGGCGCTTGAACCCCTCTCCGTCCACAGCCGTGAAGCCTCCGGCGGGAACCGGCCTGTTGATCCAGCCCCCGGGGACCGCCGGAGGCTTCCTGCCGACCACCCGCCCGACCACGACCTGATCCCGCACCCCCGGGCCGAGCGCTCCCTGCGGACGGACGCCGGCCGGATTCGGGCCCGTGCGCCCCTTCCGTCGATCCCACGGAAGCGGCTTTCCCCACAGGATTCAGGGAAAATTTGACGCAATTGTCCGTACATATACGGGTGTAATAGGTAAAACAGACATCCCGCTGCCGTTGGAAATTTGCCGTCCATAACTCCGTGCCTTATAAGTGAGACACAGATTCCAGAGTTTCTTGAAGATTACCCAGGACTTCTCACGGAGGATCTTCCATGCTGCTCACTCCGTCCGACACGGAGAAATTGCTGCTGTCCGTAGCCGGGATGCTCGCACGCGACCGACGTGAGCGAGGAGTACCGCTCAATTACCCTGAGGCGACCGCTCTGCTCGCCTGTTGGGCTATTGAGCGAGCCCGTGAAGGTGCCTCCGTAACGGAGATCATGACAACCGGGCGCACCGTGCTCAGCAGGGCTGATGTCATGGATGGCGTCCCGGAGATGCTGCGGGACGTCCAAGTCGAGGCGACCTTTCCAGATGGGCGGAAGCTCGTCACGATCACCTCCCCGATCCCATGATCCCAGGCGAGATACGAACCGCGCCGGGAATCATCCGGGTGAATTCGGATGCCCCTCGTTCGGAAATACTTGTGACCAATGACGGAGACCGCCCCATTCAGGTCGGTTCCCACGCCCATTTCCCGGACGTCAACGCATTCCTCTCATTCGACCGGGAGCGGGCCCGCGGCTTCCGGCTGGACATCGCCTCAGGCACCTCCATCCGGTTCGAGCCGGGGGTGAGCCGTCGGGTGCCACTGGTGGCGCTCGGCGGCCCCGGCAGGGACGGCGTGGCGGCGGAGGGCGGCGACGCGGAAACGGAAGGAGGGGGCTCATGGCCGAGCTGACGCGCGGCGAGTACGCCGCGCTGTACGGCCCGAGCCGGGGCGACTCGCTCCGGCTGGCGGACACCGACCTGTGGATCGAGGTGGAGGAGGACCGGTGCCTCGGCGGGGACGAGGCGGTCTTCGGGGGCGGCAAGAGCATCCGCGACTCGATGGTGCAGTCCTCCCGGTCCCACGCCGACGGCGCGCTCGACCTGGTGATCACCAACGCGGTGGTGCTCGACCACTGGGGGGTGGTCAAGGCGGACGTCGGAGTGCGGGACGGCCGGATCGTCGCACTCGGCAAGGCTGGCAACCCGGCCGTCTCGGACGGGGTGCACCCGGAGCTGGTGATCGGCCCCGGTACCGACGTCGTCTCCGGAGAGGGGCGGATCCTCACCGCCGGAACCGTCGACACCCACGTCCACATGCTCACCCCGCACACCATGTGGGAGGCCGTCGCCACCGGCACCACCACCGTGGTGGGCGGCGGCAGCGGTCCCACCGAGGGCTCCAAGGCCACCACCGTCACCGCCGGGCCCCGGCATCTGCGGCTGATGCACCGGGCCATGGACGGACTTCCGCTCAACGTCCTGCTGTTCGGCAAGGGCACGGTCAGCGCTCAGTCGCTGCGGGAGCAGGCGATGGCGGGCGCCGGCGGCTACAAGGTGCACGAGGACTGGGGCGCGGGCCCGGCCACCATCGACGGCGCGCTCCGTGCCGCCGAGGCCCACGGGCTCCAGGTGGCCCTGCACGCCGACAGCCTCAACGAGTCCGGTTACGTCGAGCGCACCCTGGAGGCCATCGGCGGCCGAGGCATCCACGTCTTCCACGCCGAGGGCGCCGGCGGCGGCCATGCGCCGGACATCATCACCGCCGCCTCGCACGCCAACGTGCTGCCCGCCTCCACCAACCCGACGCTGCCGCACACCGTCAACACCGTCGCCGAACACCTCGACATGCTGATGGTCTGCCACAACCTCAACCCCCGGGTGCCGGAGGACCTCGCCTTCGCCGAGTCCCGCATCCGGCCGAGCACGATCGCCGCCGAGGACGTCCTGCAGGACCTGGGCGCCCTGTCGATCACCTCCTCCGACGCACACGCGATGGGGCGGATCGGCGAGGTCGTCACCCGCACCTGGCAGGTCGCCCACGAGATGAAGCGGCGTTTCGGCGTCCCCGAGTCGCTGTCGCCCGCCGACAACGAACGGGCCCGCCGCTACGTGGCCAAGTACACCATCTGCCCGGCCGTCGCCCACGGCATCGACGACTGGGTCGGCTCCGTCGAGCCCGGCAAACTCGCCGATCTGGTCCTGTGGGACCCGGCGTTCTTCGGCATCCGTCCGGCCGCCGTGCTCAAGGGCGGTGCCGTCGTGCACGCCCCGATCGGCGATCCCAACGCGGCCATCCCCACCACCGAACCGGTGCTGCTCCGCTCCACGCTCCCCGCCACCGGATCCGGCGCACCGCACCTGTCGGTGAGCTTCGTCTCCCCGGCCGCCCTGGAGGACGGGCTCGCCGACCGGCTCGCGCTCTCCCGGCGGCTGGTGCCCATCCGCCCCACCCGCGGGCTGACGAAGGAGGACATGCCGAACAACACCGCGCTGCCGCGGATCGACGTCGATCCGGAGACCTTCGAGATCCGGATCGACGGGGAGCTGGTGGAGCCCTCCCCCGCCCTCGAGCTGCCGCTCGCCCAGCGCTACAGCCTCTTCTGATGCGCACCGACCGTCCCCGCACCGTCCTCCCCGGCCCGCGGCCGGCCGGCTCCCCGGCGGCGTCCGGTCTGGCCGCCCTGCTCCTGGCCGACGGGCGGCTCCCGGTGGGCGCGTACGCGCAGTCCGCGGGGTTGGAGGCGGCGGTCGCCGCCGGCCTGACGGCCCGGCAACTGCCCGCCTACCTCCGCTCCCGGCTGCGCACGGTGACCCTCACCGAAGCGGCGGGCGCCGTACTGGCCCGACGGGCCGCCGAGCAGCGGTCCGTCGACTACGGCCCGCTCCAGGTGGAGCTGGCGGCCCGTACCGCCGCCGCCCCGTTGCGGGGCGCCTCGGCGGCGGTGGGACGCGGACTGCACCGGCTCGCCCGGCGGGTGGCGCCGGAGCACCCGGCCGTCACGGCCCTGCACACCGCGGCGGCGGCCGTACCCGGGCTGCGGCCGCTACGGCCGGTGGCGCTGGGCGCGCTGGCCACGGCGCTCCGGGTCGCCGAGACGGACCTGGCGTACATCGTGCTCTACGACGACTTGCAGACGGTCGCGGCCGCGGCGCTGAAGCTGCTGCCCGTGGACCCGCTGGACATGGCCGCCTGGGTGCTGGAGGCCGAAGCCGAGGCCGCCTCCACGGTGGCCCGGGCGCTGGCCGTCACCTGTCCCGACGAACTGCCCGCGCGCACCGCGCCGCTCGTGGAGCGGTGGGCGCTCGATCACGACCGACGAGAACGGAGACTCTTCCATGCCTGACACCACCGCCCGTCCCGGCCGGCCGGTCCCCGCACTGCGGCTCGGCGTCGCCGGACCGGTCGGCACCGGCAAGAGCCACATCCTGGCCACCCTCTGCCGGGGACTCGCCGGCCGGCTCTCGATGGCCGTCGTCACCAACGACATCTACACCGACGAGGACGCCCGCTTCCTGCGCACCGCCGGGGTGCTGGACCCGGAGCGGATCCGGGCCGTGGAGACCGGCGCCTGCCCGCACACCGCTATCCGGGACGACGTGAGCCTCAACCTGGACGCGATCGAGGACCTGGAGGAACGGTTCGGCCCGCTGGACCTGGTGCTCGTGGAGAGCGGCGGGGACAACCTGACCGCGACCTTCAGCCCGGCCCTGGCCGACGCCCAGATCTTCTGCCTGGACGTCGCCGGCGGCGGCGACGTGGCACGCAAGGGCGGACCGGGCATCGCACGCGCCGACCTGCTGGTGATCAACAAGACGGACCTCGCGCCGCACGTCGGCGTCGACGTGCGGCGGATGGCCACCGACGCCGAGCGGGCCCGCGAGGGGCTGCCCGTCCTGCCGCTCTCCCAGCACGACCCGGACTCCGTCACCCGGCTGTGCGCCTGGGTGGAGGACGTCCTCGCCCGGCACCGGGCCGGTGAGCACTCCCCCCGCGACCCCGGGCCGATGGCCCCGCACAGCCACGGCCACGACGAGCAGCCGCAGGCGGATCGGGGCTCGGACCCGGCCCCCGTGGCCTGATGGCCACCGAGGAGACCCGGCCGACGGTGGTGGAGGTGCACCGGGGCGAGGGCGGCGCGCACATCGCCACCACCCTGCGGCCCGGCACCTTCCTCACGCCGCGGCCGCTCCACGCCGGCCCGCACGGCCCCCGCATCGCCCTCGTCGGCAGCCGGGCCGGCCTGCTCTCCGGTGACGACCTCCGACTGCGGGTGCGAGCCGGTGCCCATGCCCGGCTGGAGCTGTTGGAACCGGCGGGGCTGGTGGCCTACGACCACCGGGGCGGACGGAGTTCGGCCTGGCGGGCCCGGGTGGATCTCGGGGACGGCGCGCTGCTCGTCTGGCCCGGGCGGCCGTTCGTCGCGGCGGCCGGGGCTGCGACCCGGCGGTGCATGGACGTCCGACTCGGCCGGGGCGCCCGGATGCTGTGGCGGGAGACGCTCGTGCTGGGGCGCTCCGGGGAACGCGGCGGGGGTCTGCGTTCGCTGGCCCGGGTCCGCTCGGGCGGCACCGCCCTGCTGGTGGAGGACCTGGACCTGAGCGACCCGGAGGAGCGGGAACTGCCCGGGATCATCGGCTCGGGCCGAGTCATGTCCTCGGTGGCGGCCTTCGGTTGGACCCCCGACGACCTCAGCCACCCCTACACCACGCCCCTCGCCCAGCGGGGCGCCGTCATCCGGCTGGTCAGCGACCAGGCCCACACCGTGGAGGAGGAGCTCGACGCCGTGTGGCAGTCCTGGCTCCAGGACCTCCGCGGTGCTTCCTGAGCCGACCGGGCAGCCCGCCCTCCTCGTCGGCGGCAGCGGTGCGGGCCGCCGCAGGCCTGCCTCGCCTCCGGACGGGTGCGCCCGGCCCAGCTCCGGCAGCGACCGACCGCGCCGGAGCATGTGGCTTTCCGGGAGGGCTTCTTCCCCCCGACCTCTACACTCCGATCATGGTCATTACAACCGCTGTCACCACGGACCTGGCGCCCAGTGGGGTACTTCGGGCCTCGATCAACCTCGGCAACCCGGTGCTGGCCCAGGGCACGCCGACAGCGCCCAAAGGCGTCACGGTGGACATCGCGCGGGAGATCGGCGCACGGCTGGGGGTGCCGGTGGAGCTGGTCTGCTTCGACGCGGCGCGGAAGTCGCAGCAAGCGCTGACCACGGGCCGGACGGACATCGGTTTCCTCGCCGTCGAGCCGGCGCGCGAGGAGGAGGTCGCCTTCACCGCACCGTACGTGGTGATCGAGGGCGTGTTCGCCGTGCCCCAGGGGTCCCCGCTGGTCACGGCGGCGGACGTCGACCGCGCGGGGGTACGCATCGGCGTGAAGCGCGGCTCCGCCTACGACCTCTTCCTGACCCGCACCCTGCGGCACGCGAGCGTTGTGCGTGGCGACGAAGGGGTCGACACCTTCCGCAGCGAGGGGCTGGAAGTCGCGGCCGGCATCCGGCAGCCGATGACCGAGTTCGTCGCGGCCAACCCCGACGTCCGGATGATCGGAGACCGTTTCATGCAGATCCGGCAAGCGCTCGGCACGACCAGGAACCGGCGGCCGGAGACCGTCCGGTTCCTGCGGGACCTCGTCGAAGAGCTGAAGGCGAGCGGCTTCATCGCCGACGCGCTGCGGCGCTCGTACCAGTCCGACGCCCTGGTCGCCCCTTCCGCCTAGCGAGGAGACAGGCCTGATCGGCAGCAGCGGCGACCTGCGTCCACTCGCGTCCCGGCAACGGCGGATCGACTGGGGCCAGAGGAGCGGTGGAGACGCTGTCGGCTGTTCACAGGCACCGCGGGCAACCGTCGGCTGGGCTCCGCCGATCCGGTGTCAGCGCCACTACCCGCCGCAGCAGGCGTCACCGTCCGGAGTAGCGCTCTTGCCCATCTGCTCCGTATCGGCCTTGACCACGTAGACCTCCCACGGCTCCCCACCGGGGCCATGCACCCACGCCTTGTCCTGGAGGGCGTAGCAGCAGGAGGTGTCGTTCTCCTCGAATGTCGCGAGTCCAGCCTCCCTGAGCCGGGTGGTTGCGGCGCCGACCTCGTCTGTGGTGCCGACCTCGACGCCGAGGTGGTCCAGGCGGGTCTGCTGTCCTGGCTCGCCCTCGATGAGGACGAGCTTGAGCGGCGGGGCGCTGATCGCGAAGTTGGCGTAGCCGGGGCGGCGCTTGGCGGGCTCGACACCGAACAGCTTGGAGTAGAAGGTGACCGACGCTTCGAGGTCGGCGACGTTGAGCGCGAGCTGGGCACGGGACATGGTGACCTCTCCGAACAGGCTGCATTGATGATTACCGATTCAAGCTTGCGCCTTGGATCGAGAAACGTCAACATAGAAGCATGTCGAAACAAGGGCTCGAGGTGCTCGGGCAGGATGGCGTCGGCGGATGCTGCCCCGCACTGCTGACCACCCCCCTGGACGAAAACCAGGCCATCGAACTGGCGAAGGTGTTCAAGGCGCTGGGCGACCCGGTGCGGCTACGGCTGCTGTCGATGATCGCCTCCCGCGCCGGCGGGGAGATCTGCGTCTGCGACCTCACCCCGGCCTTCGAGCTGTCCCAGCCGACCATCTCCCATCACCTCAAGCTGCTGAAGCAGGCCGGACTCATCGACTCCGAGCGGCGCGGAACGTGGGTGTACTACCGGCTGCTGCCGCAGACGACCGACCGCCTGGCCACGATTCTCACCCGCCCCGCCGGGCAGCCGCCGGCCGAGACCGGGCCCGCCGGAGGCCCCTCGTGAACCCGGAAGCCACCACCGCAGCGGTGCCCGCGGGGCCGGTGGCCGCGCGGCTGTCGTTCCTGGACCGGTTTCTCGCCGGGTGGATTCTGCTCGCGATGGCCGCCGGCCTCGGACTGGGCCGGCTCGTTCCCGGCCTGGGGGACTTGCTGGCGAAGGTCACCGTCGCCGGCGTCTCACTGCCGATCGCGCTCGGCCTGCTCGTGATGATGTACCCGGTCCTCGCAAGAGTCCGCTACGACCGTCTGGACACCGTCACCCGCGACCGCCGTCTGCTCCTTCCGTCCCTGGCCCTGAACTGGATCGTCGGCCCGGCGCTGATGTTCGCCCTCGCCTGGGTCTTCCTGCCGGATCTGCCCGAGTACCGGACCGGCCTGATCATCGTCGGCCTGGCCCGCTGCATCGCGATGGTCATCATCTGGAACGACCTCGCCGGTGGTGACCGCGAGGCCGCCGCCGTGCTGATCGCGCTGAACTCGGTGTTCCAGGTGGTCGCGTTCGCCACGCTGGGCTGGTTCTACCTGAGCGTGCTGCCGGGCTGGCTCGGCCTGGAGCAGACCGCGCTGGACGTCTCGGTGTGGGAGATCGCCCGCAGCGTGCTGATCTTCCTCGGCATCCCCCTGCTGGCCGGCTTCCTCACCCGGCGCCTGGGCGAGAAGGCCCGGGGCCGTACCTGGTACGAGACGGAGCTGATCCCGAGAATCGGCCCGTTCGCCCTGTACGGCCTGTTGTTCACCGTCGCCGTGCTCTTCGCCCTCCAGGGCGGGGCCATCACCTCCCGGCCTCTGGACGTCGCCCGCATCGCCCTGCCCCTGCTGGTGTACTTCACCGTGATGTGGGCCGGGTCCATGGCCGTCGGCCGCGCGGCCGGGCTGGACTACCCGAAGGCGACGACGCTGGCGTTCACCGCCGCGGGCAACAACTTCGAACTCGCCATCGCGGTCGCCATCGCCACCTTCGGTGCCGCCTCCGGCCAGGCCCTCGCGGGGGTGGTCGGACCGCTCATCGAGGTCCCCGTCCTCATCGGCATGGTCCATGTCGCCCTGGCCGCCCGCCGGTTCTTCCCCCGGCCCGCGCCGACGGCCGGGTCGGCGCTCTCCCCGGAAGGATCCGCCCGTGTCTGAGTCCAGGCCGTCGGTGCTGTTCGTGTGCGTCCACAACGCCGGCCGCTCGCAGATGGCCGCCGCCTTCCTCACCCATCTCGCCGATGGCCTGGTCGAGGTTGGCTCCGCGGGATCCGCACCGGGCGACGCCGTGAACCCGGCCGCCGTCCAGGCGATGGCGGAGATCGGTGTCGACATCGCCGCCGAGCGGCCGAAGGTACTGACCGTCGAGGCCGTCCAAGCCTCGGATGTGGTGATCACCATGGGCTGCGGCGACTCCTGCCCCGTCTTCCCCGGCAAGCAGTACCTCGACTGGAAGCTCGACGACCCGGCCGGGCAGGGTGTCGAAGCGGTCCGTCCCATCCGGGACGAGATCGAGCAGCGCATCCGCAGCCTGCTCGCCGAACTCCTGCCCGGACACTTCTGACACTCGGCTCTGTCGCCGCACACAAGAGAGGCGTACGGAACCCGGTCCACCGCCGCTGCCCGCCGAACTCACGGCGGCGCGGGCGGACGGGTCGGACGCCGAGACACCGTCAACCGCGAACTCTCCATCACCCGGGAAGCGGCCAGTTGGCGGCAGCCCCTGGACGGATCGAGCCGACCCTGCCCTCGGCATCGAGCGCACCCCGGGCAGAACGGTCACTGTACGTCGAACAGCAAGGCACCTACTGTGTGCAGCGCTGGTTCGCCGGTTCACCGCCGCTGTTGGCGGTGCCGGGACCCAAGTACCTGGGCGCTGATGCGCGAGTCATCCACCAACCCGCCCACTGACCTGGCAGGGAGCTTGACCAACGCCCAGACGCTCTTGCCGACCCCCTCGCGCGGCATGACGCCCCAGTCGTCGGAGAGCGCCGCGACCAGTGACAGCCCCCGTCCGCCCTCGTCACCGTCTCCAGCCACCGTCGGACTCGGCTGCCGATCGCTCGCATCGGAGACCTCCAACCTCAGCAGACCGCCGTTCACGGAGAAGAGGGTCCGGATCTCCCGGCCTTGAGGCGCACAGGCGTGCCGGACGGCATTGGTGACCAGTTCCGACAGCAGGAGTTCGGCCACCTCCGCCGCATCTCCGGCAATGCCCCACACCGCCAGCTGCGCCCGGAGCACCGCCCTGGCCCGCCCGACGCTCCGCGCGTGACGTGAGAAGCGGTTCACCACGGCATCCCTGGGGCTTGCCTGCGTCATCAAGGTCGCACCTTTCCCAAAGCCAGTCGCCCTGTGCAACCAGCCCGCTACGTTGAGTACCCACAGGATCGCCCCAGAAGAACCACACCCAACAGGGGTTTCGCCCCTACGTGGGCGAAGTAGAGATTGAGGTTTGCGAGCCATGGCAGCACGTCCACGGGAACTGGACCCCACGGAATCCGTACCGGCCTACTACGGGGCAGAGCTCCGCAGACTCCGCACCGCCGCCGGGCTCTCACACGCCCGACTCGGCGAAATCGTCTGCTACAGCCCGGCGATGATCGGACACGTGGAAACGACGACCCGGATGCCAACCCGGGAACTCTCCGAAGCACTCGACGCCGCACTCGACACGGACGGCTATTTCAGTCGGCTGTATCCACTGGTCATCAGGGCCGCCATCCCTGGACGCTACCGCCGCTTCATGGAGTTGGAGGCGCAGGCGTCAAGCCTCTGCACCTACGGTCTGGACACCGTGCCGGGCCTTCTCCAGACCGAGGAGTACGCCCGGGCGATGCTGCGCATCGGTCGCCCCCGCGACGAAGCGCGGCTTGAGGAGTTGGTGGCTGCTCGGATGGAACGTCAGGCGCTGCTCAACGGACCATCCCCCGCATCACTCTGGGTCGTTCTCGATGAGGCTGTGGTTCGCCGACCGGTGGGAGGAAGAGCGGCCATGCGGGAACAGTTGGCACACCTGCTGGTGATGGCGGAGCATCCGAACATCCACCTCCAGCTGCTGCCGATCGACCACGGCGAACACGCTGCCATGGGCTCCGCGCTCTGGCTTCTCCATTTCTCCGACGGTCCGGATATCGCCTATCTCGAAGGTGGTTGGGGTGGTCAACTCATCGAAGCCTACGAAGAAGTTGTAGCCCATCAATTAACATACAATCTGCTCAGGGCGAATGCCCTGCCGCCGGACGAGTCAGCGGCTTTCATCCAGACCGTGATGGAGGCAAGCTTCCCTTGGAGACCCCCCGCGACCTGAGCAGCTTCCGCTGGCACAAGAGCAGCCACAGCAATCAGGAGGGTGGTGCCTGCCTTGAGGTCGCGGAGCCCATATCCAAGGCGCTTCCCGTTCGGGACAGCAAGCATCCCGAGGGACCGGTCCTACTGTTCCCCACCGACGCGTGGAGCGCCTTTCTCCGCGACCTCAAGGCTGGTCGCCACCGCTGAGCCCGATCACTTCGACTCCTGTGGCCCGCGCACTACCGCTGCGGTAGCACCAACTCCCGGTAGCGGTCCGCGATCTCCTTCAGCACCTCGCCGCCGTCCCGCGCCCACAGCTCCGGGTTGAAGATCTCGACCTCGATCGGCCCGTCATAGCCCGCCGCGTCCACGCGTTCGCGGAAATCCCGCAGGTCCACCGAGCCGTCCCCGAGTTGCCCGCGGCCCAGGAGTACGCCCTCGGGCAGCGGGGTGATCCAGTCCGCGAGCTGGAAAGCCGCGATCCGGCCGCCTTCGCCGGCCCGGGCGATCTGGGCTCCCACGGTGTCGTCCCACCAGATGTGGTAGGTGTCCACGACCACCCCGACCTGCTCGGCCGGGAAACGCTCCGCGAGTTCCAGGGCCTGCCCCAGCGTCGAGACCACGCAGCGGTCCGAGGCGAACATCGGGTGCAGGGGTTCGACCGCCAGCCGCACCCCTCGTTCGGCAGCGTAGGGCCTCAGTTCGGCCAGTGCGTCCGCGATACGTTCCCGTGCCCCGGGCAGGTCCCTGCTCCCGGTTGGGAGCCCACCGGAGACGAGCACCAGCGTCCCGGTCCCCAGGGTCGCCGCCTCGTCGATCGCCCGGCGGTTGTCGGCCAGCGCCGCCGCCCGCTCGGTGGGGTCGGCCGCGGTGAGGAAGCCACCCCGGCAGAGGCTGGTGACGGCCAGCCCCGCGTCCCGGACGAGCTTCGCCGCCCGCTCGACGCCGTACTCCTGCACTGGCGCCCGCCAGAGGCCGACGCCGCCGAGCCCCGCCGCGGCGCAGCCGTCCGCCAGCTCCGGCAGCGACCACTGCCTGATCGTCTCCTGGTTGAGGCTCAGCCGCTGGAGATCCTTGGGGGCCGTCATACGGTGCCACCTCCGTTGGTCGTCAGGCCGTGGACGGCCAACAGTCGCCGCAGCCGCGCCTCGGCCAGCTCCGGGTCCGGGAAGAGGCCGATCTGATCGGCCAGTTCGTAGGCGCGGGCCAAGTGCGGCAGGGAGCGGGCGGACTGGAAGCCCCCGACCATGCTGAAGTGGCTCTGGTGGCCGGCGAGCCAGGCGAGGAAGACCACCCCGGTCTTGTAGTAGCGGGTCGGTGCCCGGAAGAGGTGGCGGGAGAGTTCGACGGTGGGGTCGAGCATCGCCCGGAAGCCCTGGGCATCGCCGGTGGCCAGCACCCGCACGGCCTCGGCGGCCAGCGGACCCAGGGGGTCGAAGATGCCCAGCAGGGCGTGGCTGAACCCGCGTTCGTCGCCCTCGATCAGCTGCGGGTAGTGGAAGTCGTCACCCGTGTAGCAGCGCACGCCTTGCGGGAGGCGGCGGCGGAGAGCGATCTCCCGGTCGGCGTCGAGCAGCGACACCTTGATCCCGTCGACCTTGTCCGGGTGGGCCGCGATCACTTCAAGGAAGGTGTCGGTCGCGGTGTCGAGGTCGCCGCTGCCCCAGTAACCCTCCAGCGCCGGGTCGAACATCGGGCCGAGCCAGTGCAGGATGACCGGTTCGGCGGCCTGCCTGAGCAGTTGCCCGTAGACCTCGGTGTAGTCCTCCGGCCCTTGGGCCGCGGCGGCGAGCGCCCGGGAGGCCATCAGGATGGCCTGGGCTCCGACCTCCTCCACCAGGGCGAGCTGCTCCTCGTAGGCCACCCGGACCTCGGCCAGGGTGTGGCCCGCGGTCTGTCCGCCGGCCAGTTGGTCGGTGCCGACGCCGCAGGCGATCCGGGCGCCCGGCACCGTCCTGGCCTCGGCGGCGGATCGGCGGATCAGCTCGGCCGCGCCGCCGAAGTCCAGCCCCATGCCCCGCTGGGCGGTGTCCATGGCCTCGGCGACGCCGAGGCCATGGGCCCACAGGTGGTGGCGGAAGGCGAGGGTGGCGTCCCAGTCGACGGCCGCGGGGCCGTCGGGGGTGGTGTCGGCGAGCGGATCGGCGACGACGTGCGCGGCGGCGAGGACGGCGCGGGAGGCCAGCGGCGAACCGCCCGGTGCGAAGCGGGCCGGTTCCCGCCGGGGACGGTAGTCCCGCAGCCCGCCGCGGCCGTCGGGGAGCAGCAGTGGCGCGGTCAAAGCGTCAGCTCCGGCACCTCGAAGCGGCGGCCCTCCGCGGAGGACCTCAGGCCCAGTTCGGCGAGTTGCACGCCGCGGGCTCCGGCGAGCAGGTCCCAGCTCCAGGGGGCGTCGAGCGCCACATGGCGCAGGAAGAGTTCCCACTGGGTCTTGAAGCCGTTGTCGAACTCCCCGTTGTCGGGCACTTCCTGCCACTGGTCGCGGAACGGTTCCGGGGTGGGGAGGTCGGGGTTCCAGACCGGCTTCGGAGTTGCGGCGCGGTGCTGCACCCGGCAGCGGCGCAGGCCGGCCACGGCCGATCCCTCGACGCCGTCCACCTGGAACTCGACGAGTTCGTCGCGGTTGACCCGGACCGCCCAGGAGGAGTTGATCTGGGCGACGGCGCCGCCGTCGAGTCGGAAGATGCCGTAGGCGGAGTCGTCGGCGGTGGCCTCGTACGCCTCGCCCCGCTCGTCCCAGCGGCGCGGGATATGGGTGGTGACCTGGGCCTGCACACTGCGGACCGGGCCGAACAGCTCGTGCAGCACGTACTCCCAGTGCGGGAACATGTCGACGACGATGCCCCCGCCGTCCTCCGCCCGGTAGTTCCAGGAGGGGCGCTGGGCCGGCTGCCAGTCGCCCTCGAAGACCCAGTAGCCGAACTCGCCGCGTATCGACAGGATCCGGCCGAAGAAGCCGCCGTCGATGAGGCGCTTCAGCTTCAGCAGGCCGGGGAGGAAGATCTTGTCCTGGACGACACCGTGTTTGACGCCGGCGGCCCGGGCCAGCCGGGCCAGTTCGAGGGCGCCTTCGAGGTCGGTGGCTGTCGGCTTCTCGCAGTAGATGTGCTTGCCCGCGGCGATCGCCTTCCTGACCGCCGCCTCCCGGGCCGAGGTGACCTGGGCGTCGAAGTAGATGTCGATGGTCGGGTCGGCGAGCACCGCGTCGAGGTCGGTCGACCAGTGCTCGAGGCCGTGCTGTTCGGCCAGTGCCTTCAGGGCGTGCTGCCGCCGGCCGACGAGGACGGGCTCCGGCCAGAGCAGGTCGCCGTCGCCGAGGGCGACGCCGCCTTGTTCGCGGATGGCCAGGATGGATCGGACGAGATGTTGGCGGTACCCCATCCGGCCGGTCACACCGTTCATGGCGATCCGTACCGTCTTGCGAGCCACTCGGTTCCTCCCTCTCGGGCGCCCACCCACTCGAAGGTCTCTGCAGAGGCGACGATCTCCGCAGAGGCGACAGCAAGCGCTTTCTATCCTGGCTAAGCTAACCGCAAGCTGCTCACTGTTCAAGGCTTCAATGAAGGTGGACGGGTCTGCCGCCGGCCATGAAGCGGTTACCCACGCCCCGGCCGCCCGGGCGGAGGAGAACGGTACGGCTGACTCACCGGCCCCGCACGGCGGTCGCCGCTCGGAGCGCGCCTTCCGGCGCCGGGTCGATGACCAGGCCCGGGCTGATCCGGCCGAGCGTCGCCCGCAGCCATGCCCGGTCCTCCTCGGCGGCGGCCTCGAGCCGCATCCTTCCGGCTCGCAGCGGCACCATCCGCAGGTCCACCAGCCGCCCGGTATCCGCCTCGACCGAGGGGAAGTAGGCGAGCCGCAGGTCGTCGCGGTACTCCTCGAAACCGGAGATGCCCTCGTAATCGTCGATGAAGTCCCCGCAGCCGTAGAGGATCAGCCGGTCGCGGTACACCTCGATGGGCCGGGGGTGGTGCGAGGAGTGCCCCTGGACGACGTCGACGCCGCCGTCGACCAGTGCGCGGGCGAAGCGGGTCTGCTCCCGGGAGACGCCGTACCCCCAGTTGGATCCCCAGTGCACGGAGACGACCACGATGTCGCCCGGACGCCGCACCCGCCGGACGCGTTCGACGGTGGCGGCGGCGGCCGCCGCCGTCGGCAGGGGGACATAGGCGACACCGGCCAGGTCCGCCGTGGCCGCCCAGTCCGGCGGTACGCCGCTGGACCCCATCGCCAGGCAGAACACCAGAACGCGCGGGCCGTCCACGGTCGGGCACACCGCGGGCGCGTACGCCCTCTCCGCGTCCCGGCCGGCCCCTGCCGTCCCCAGTCCCGCACTGCTCAGGGCGTCAAGCGTCTCCCGGAGCCCCGTACGGCCGAAGTCGAGCGTGTGGTTGTTGGCCAGGACGCAGACGTCGGGGCGCGCCACGCTCAGGGCGGGCAGGTTGGCCGGGTGCATCCGGTAGTGGACCTCCTTCCCCGGCGCGAACTCGTCACTCCGGGTGACGGATGTCTCCAGATTCACGATGCGCACGTCCGGGGCGGCCGCCGCCAGTACCCGCAGGGCCTCGCCCCATGGCCACGCCGGTGGGACGGGGGCCGGGATCGGGCCGTTCGCCGCCTCCGCCAGTGCGACGTAGCCCCGGGCGTCGCCCATCCCGACCTCCCGCAGGGCCGGCTCGCCGGGGCGCGGGAGGATCTGGTCGACGCCGCGACCCAACATCACGTCGCCGCAGAGGAACAGGGTCACCACGCTGCCGCGCATACTTCCAGCGTATTGGCCTGACGGCAGTCCGGCACGGCGCTTGTCCAGCGCCGGCACTCCGGGCAGCCACCTTCGAAAGCGACTTCCCACCGGCTGAAGCCCGGTACCCGGGGACTACGGGACAGTCCTCGGATCAGGTGGCAGGACGGCGGCGGTCCACGTCGTCGGATCGCCGCCGGAACCGGAGTTCCACCGCGACGAGCGCCAGCGCCAGCGGCCCGGGCAGGAGTGGCAGCAGCGGTGGCAGCATCCAGCCGCAGACCGCCGCGGTGGCCAGCGCGAGCAGGACCAGGCCGCTGCCCGGCAGGTCCCGGTGGGCGCGCCCCGCAGCCTCCCGCACCGCCCGACGCCAGCCGAACCGCGCGCTCTCGGCCTGCGCCGGGGCGGCGCAGGCGCGCAGGGCCACCACCGTGCCCCCGGCCGCGACTGCTGCCAGGGCGAAGGCGAACGGACCGGCGCCGGGCAGCCCGGTCCCCGTGCTGGTCAGCGCCGCATCGGCGGTCAGCAGCAGCACGACCGCCAGGAAGACGGCACCGGCCGCGGCCTCCCGGCCCGGTGCCCGCCGCAGTCGGGCGCCGAGCGCCTTGGCGTAGCGCCCCGCGCCCGCCGGCTCGTCGAACAACTGCCGGCGGTGGAGCAGCCGGCAACCGGTGGCGAGCGCGGCCGGAGCCGTGACCAGCGGGATGCTGCCTACGGTGACGGCGGCCCCTAGGACCAGTACGTCGGCGAAGAGTTCGAACCGGGGGCCGAACAGCTCGCCCCGCTCCCGAGCAGGTGAACCGGTGGTTCCGGCGGTGTCCAGCGGGCTCCCCCCTTGATTCCGGAGTTGGCCATGCCCTCGACCAGGAAGCGTTGGAAAGCGAGGAAGAACAGCACGATCGGCAGCAGCGCGAACACCGACATCGCGAACATCGGGCCGAAGGCGGACTGGCTCGAGGAGTCGACGAACGCCCGCAGGGCGAGGGTCAGGGTGAACTTCTCCGGCTCGAAGAGGTAGATGAGTTGGGTGAAGAAGTCGTTCCACGTCCAGATGAAGGTGAAGATCGCGGTGGTGATCAGGGCCGGCCGGGTGAGCGGCAGGATGATGCTGAAGAAGCTGCGGACCGGGCCGCAGCCGTCGATGCGGGCCGCCTCTTCGAGTTCTTCGGGCAGTCCGCGCATGAACTGCACGATGAGGAAGACGAAGAAGGCGTCGGTGGCGAGGAACTTCGGCAGGATCATCGGCCAGTAGGTGTTCACCATGCCGAGTTGGTTGAAGACGATGTACTGCGGGATCAGCACCGCGTGGTGCGGCAGCATGATGGTGGCGATCATGAACGCGAAGAGCGGGCCGCGCATCCGGAACCGCAGTCGGGCGAAGGCGTAGGCGGCGAGCGAGCAGCTGACCACGTTGCCGAGCACCGCGCCGCCGGCGATGACCAGCGAGTTGGAGAGCAGCCGCCAGATGGAGACGCCCTCCAGGCCGTCCATGGCGGTGGCGTAGTTGCCCCACTCCAGCCGTCCCGGGAGGAGCCGCAGGCTGGCCACCACCTCGTCGGCCGGCTTCAGCGAGGTAGCCAGCAGCCAGGCGAGCGGGTAGAGCATCACCAGCAGCGCCGCGACGCAGCCGGTGTGCAGGGCGATCCGGCCCCAGGGCAGGGGCTTGCCCGGCCCCCGCCGGGCGGCGGGCTCGTTCGACGGGGTCGCGGGCGCGGTCCCAGTGGCGGCGGTATTCATCGGCCCCCCTCGTTGGCGTAGAAGACCCAGGAGCGCGAGGTGCGGAAGAGCACCGCGGTGACCAGGCCGATGGCGGCCAGCAGCACCCAGGCCATGGCGGAGGCGTAGCCCATGTGCGAGGCCGTGAAGCCGCGGTCGTAGAGGTACAGGGTGTAGAAGAGCGTCGAGTCCGCCGGGCCGCCCCTGCCGCCGCTGACCGCGAAGGCCGGGGTGAAGACCTGGAATGCCTGGATGGTCTGGAGGACGAGGTTGAAGAAGACGATCGGGGAGAGCATCGGCACGGTGATGGAGCGGAACTGCCGCCAGCGCCCCGCGCCGTCCACGGACGCCTGCTCGTACAGCTCGGTGGGGATCTGCTGGAGGCCGGCGAGGAAGATCACCATCGGCGCGCCGAACTGCCAGACCGTCAGCAGTGCGACGGCGAGCAGCGCCCAGCCCGGCTGGTTGACCCAGCCGCCGGTGTGCACGCCGACCCGGGAGAGCATGTCGTCGACGGTGCCGCCGTCGTTGAAGACGGCCCGCCAGACCAGGGCGATGCTCATCGAGGCGCCGAGCAGCGAGGGCGCGTAGAAGGCCGAGCGGTAGAAGCCCTTGCCCCGGCGGATGGACTTCAGCGCCAGGGCGACGACGAGCGCCAGCGCCAATTGGAGCGGCACCGCGATGGCCACGTAGAGCAGGGTGGAGGCGACCGAGCGCCAGTAGCGGGGGTCCTCGGTGAACATCTGGGTGTAGTTGCGCAGGCCCACCCAGCTCGGCGGGTCGAACATGTCGTAGTCGGTGAAGGACAGGTACAGCGATACGGCCATCGGCAGCAGGGTGAGGACGACCGCGCCGAGCACCCAGGGGGAGAGGAAGATCCAGGCCGCGCCGGGGTGCCGGTTCCGGGCTCTCCGGGTTCCGCCGGTGCGGCTGGGGGCGCCTTCGCCGCGGGTATCCGCGGGCGTGGTTCGAGTCGTGGTGCTCATTGCCGCAGCTCCGCCTCTGCCTCGGTGATGAACTCCTCGGCCGCCTCGCGTGGAGTTTTCCGGCCGAAGATCACCTGGTCGTAGTCGCGTTGGAAGGTGGACTGCAGGGCGTTGTCGCCCTTGGGCGGGGCCGGTGGGGGCGGGTCGAGCCGGCCCTCCAGCCCCTGCTGGTAGGCGGCCACCGTCCGGTCGAAGCCGGCGAGTTCGGGGCGGAGCTTCTCCCGGAGCGCGTCGTTGGCCGGAATGCCGCGGCTGGCACCGAGGATCTCCGCCGCCGCCGGGTCGTTGACGAGGAAGTCGACGAGGGCGACGGCCTCCTCAGGGTGTGTGCTGTTGGCGCTGGCACCGACGAACATCGACGGCTTGTAGTACTGGCCGGGGGTGCCGTCCTCCCCGACCGGTGCCGGGGCGAGCCCGACCTCCTCCCCGATGACGGCCTGGAAACCGCTGGCCGGTGCGTCCCAGTTGACGTCGGTGAGGGCTTGCAGCCTGCCGAGCGGGGTGTTCTCCACCGAGCCGTCGAGCTGGGTGGTCTGCTGTGCGCTGCTGACCACGCCCTCCCTGCGGAGCGCGTCGGTCATCTCCCACCACTCGGCCAGGTCCGCGGCGGTGAAGCCGAGCCGGCCGTCCGCGGTGTAGAGCGCCTTGCCGCGACCGCGGAGCCAGATCTCGAACCAGTCCTCGGCGTGGCCGGGGTCGACACTGCCGACCTTGCCCGAGGCCCGGGTCAACCGGCGCATGGCGTCGGCCCACTCGGCCCAGGTCCAGTCGCCCCGGGGCGGCTGGACCCCTGCCCGGCGCCAGGCCTTCGCGTCGTAGACGACCGCCTGCGAGCCGCGCCCCATCGGGATGGCGTACTGGGTGCCCCACCGCCCCGGTCTTCAGCAGCCCCTTGTCCATGTCGGACGTGTCCAGGCCCTTCCGCCCGCCCAGATCGAGCAGCACCCCGGAGTCGGCGTACTGGTTGATCTGCCGGTAGTCCAGTTGCATCACGTCCGGGGCGTCGCCGCCGGCCGCCTGGGTGGCGAGCTTCTGCTTGTACGTCTCGTAGCCGGCGTACGAGGTCTGCACCTCGACGCCCGGGTGGCGCTTCTCGAACAGCGCCACCGCCTTCGCGGTGCGCTCGGCCCGGTCGGGGTTCCCCCACCAGGAGAATCTGAGGACGGTCTGGCCGGACTCGCCGGCTCCTGCCGCGCCGCAGCCGGTGAGTCCGGCGGAGAGCGCGAGCGCGGCGGCGAGCGCGCAGCACGCCTTTGTCGAGGAACCGCGCATGGCCCACTCCTTTTCGAGGTCTGTGCCGGTGGTCTCGTTCCTGGATGCGGACCGTTCCGCGGGTGCGGGACGGTCGGCCGGGGTTCCCGCCGTTCACTCCCCGTAGTACGGGAGCGTGGTTCCCGGGAGTTCGTACTCCGCCCGTCGGCCGCACATGCCGTAGCCGTCCCGTCGGGAAGGCGTCGCGGCCCGGACCCGGGCCTGCTCGAGGTGGTCCGGCACACCCTGGCCGAGGGCGGTGATCTGCTCGCCGGTGCGTTCCGCGGCGGCGAGCGCGCCGGCCCGCCACAACGCCTTCCAGCCGGCCGCCCTGGGGGCGACGAGCGCGGCGGCGGCCCGGTGCAGTTCCCGGAGCGGGCCCCGGTCCCCGGCCTCGGCCGCCGTGCGCAGGGCGAGGTAGCCCTCGACGGCGAGATCCCGCCGGGCCCGGGCGGCGGCGGCCCGCTCCTGACCTTCGGGGAGCCGGGCCGCGGCCGCGTAGCGGTCCGGATCGGCGAGCACCTCCGGGGGAAAGGTGAAGACCGCGTCGCCGGCCTCCGGAAGGCCGCTGTTCTGCATCAGCACGGTCACCCGGAGGCCCTCGCGCTGCACCATCCGGTGGACGGTGCCGGGGGTGAACCAGACGACGGCGCCGGGCTCCAGCTCCGTCTCCCGGTAGCCGCCCGGGGTCAGCGTCTGCACGGCGCCGCGGCCGGCGGTGACCACGTACGCCTCGGTGCAGACGAGGTGGAGGTGCGGGCTGCCGCCGCACACCCCGTCGGCCGCCTCCCAGTCGTAGGGGGTGATGTGTGACATGCCGACCGCGCCGGGCAGCGGGTCGGGCAGTGCCGGGGGGCCGCCGTGCCGCCCGGCCGCGCCGCGGCTCACCACGGGTGGCTCCCGAGGTAGGACTCGACCCGGTCTCGGTCCCACTCGCCGTCGGCGACCACCACCCGGTAGCGGTAGGCGAAGCTCTCGCCCGGCCGCAGTTCGAACTCCTCGAAGAAGGCCCAGGAGAAGGCGACGGTCGGGGTGGGTTCGGAGCGTACGAACCAGTGCGACTCGTGGATCGCCTCGGCGTTCTCCGGCGCGTGGGCGAACAGCAGCGTGCTGCTGGCGTCGGTCCCGTCGTGCACGCCGGTGAAGGCCAGCCAGGGGGCCCGGGTGCCCATCATGTCGGCCGCGCCCGCCTCGGCCCGTCCGCCGCGGCCGCCGGGGCCGAGGACGTCGCCGCCGGTGAAGTCGCGCGGACCGCGCCAGTGCAGGCCGGTGTAGCCGGCCATCTCCCGGCCCGCGGTGGTGGGCGAGCCGAAGTGCAGCGGTTCGGAGCGGGTGTTGGTGAGCCGGATCGACCAGTCCAACGCCCAGCAGCCCTCGGTCGGCTCCACCGAGTGCACCTCGATGGTGCGCCGCTCTCGCGCCCACTCCGCGCCGCCGTTCTCGATCCAGGTCAGGGCCTCGGTGAAGGCGAGCCGGTCCGGGGCGGCCCGGAAATCGTCGAAGCCGTCGTGGCGCATCCAGCCGACCCGCTCGTGGATCGGCTGGTAGCCCTGGCCGTGGATGTACGAGTTGCCGCCCCAGAAGTTCTGCCCGGACAGGTGGCTGGCGGTCATCTGGAGACCCTTGTGCCAACGGTGGTCGTTCGGCCGGTAACCGCTGACCGGGCTGTCGGCGAGGGTGCGCAGCGGGTGCACGTAGGGCTTCCGCGACTCGAAGGCCACCGGATCGGGCCGGTAGACGTAGGCCAGCAGTTCGACCCCGCCGGAGGTGACGGAGATCCGCTCGCCGTGGGTGTGGGTGACGGTGATCGGTGCGCTCATCGGTGTCCCCTCGCGGTGGCTTCGGCCGGCTCGTCCGCGGGAGCGGCCTGGGGCGGCGGCGCGGCGGCTGTCCGGGCGCCGCCGCCGACCGCCGGGCCGGGCCCGGGCTCGGCGGCCGGGGCCCAGTCCGGGTGGCCGCCGTGCATGGCCGCGTAGTACGGGTCGCCGGGCACGATCTCGCCGGCCCGCACCGTGGCACCGGTGAAGGCCGCCTTGTAGAGCGCGGCGAGGAACTCCACGGTCCGGCGGGCCTCGTGGCCCGAACCGGGCGGTGGGGTGCCGGCCCGGATGGCGGCGAGCATCCCCGCCAGCTGCGCGGCGTGGGAGCTGGGCCGGTCGGCCTCCGGGGTGCGCCAGGCACGCACCCGGGCCTCGTCGGCGGCGATGTGCGGCGCCGGGGTGTAGACCCAGTCGTCGTTGCGGTGCCCGTACAGGTGGGTGAGTTCGACGGTGGCGTCTGCGCAGTCGATCCGGATCCGGCTCACCTCGTCCGGGGAGAGCACGCTGTTGACGACGGTGGCCATGGCGCCGCTCGCGAACCGGACCAGCGCCGTGGAGACGTCTTCGCTCTCCACCTGGTGCACCAACCGCCCGGCCATGGCGCGCACTTCGGTCCAGTCGCCGAGGAGGTGGAGCAGCAGGTCCATCTGGTGGATGCCGTGGCCCATGGAGGGCCCGCCGCCCTCGGTGGACCACCTACCGCGCCAGGGAACCTCATAGTAAGCGTTATCGCGATACCAGGTGGTCTGGCAGTGGGCGACCAGTGGAGCGCCGAGCCGTCCCGCCGCCAGCAGACGGCGGGCGTGCTCCGCACCGGAGCCGTAGCGGTGCTGGAAAACCACGCCGGCGTAGGGGCCGCCCGTCCCGCCGGCCTCCCGGGCGCCGGCCTCGGCCGCGGCTATCCGGTCGAACTCGGCGAGCGAGAGGCACAGCGGCTTCTCGCAGAGCACCCAGGCGCCGGCACGCAGCGCGGCGACCGTCTGCTCCTGGTGGAAGGCGGGTGGGGTGCCGATGAGCACCAGATCGGGGCGGTGTGCGGCGAGCATCTCGCCGAGCCCGGTGTATCCCGCCACGGCCTCCCCCGTCACGGCGCGGAAGGCCGACAGCCGCTCCTCGTCCACGTCGACGGCGGCGACCAGTTCCACCTCTGCGGAGTGCGCTCGCAACGCCGGCAGATGACTCCCGGTCACGATGCCCCCGGTGCCGACGACCGCGGCTCGGAGGCTTCGGTTCCCTGCGGGCATACAGGTACGCTCCTTCGGCAGACCACGGAAAGCGCTTGCTGCGAGGGACCTTAGGCAGTGCTCGAATGTAAGAACAAGGGGTCGGGTTGTGAAGAACCTGTACCCCTCCACCGGCGGATACCGGGGGTGAGAACATGTCCCCCGGCGGGGTCGTCCGGCCGGTCTCCCGGCAGATGCGCCCCGACCGCGCCTCGACAGGGGGAGGAGTCGTTCATGACCTGGAGTGCGACATGGCAGTGACCCTGGCCGACGTGGCGGCTCACGCCCGGGTCTCCTCGGCCACCGTCTCCCGCGTGCTCAGCGGCAACTACCCGGTCTCCGAGGCGACGCGCTCCCGGGTGCTGCGCGCCGTCGAGGAACTCGACTACGTGCTCAACGGCCCGGCCAGCGCGCTCGCCGCCGCCACCTCGGACCTCGTCGGCATCCTCGTCAACGACATCGCCGACCCCTTCTTCGGCATCATCGCCTCGGCGGCGCAGTCCGAGATGGGCGGCGGGGCCGAGCAGGGCGGCGAGAAGCTGGCGGTGGTCTGCAACACCGGGGGCTCCCCCGAGCGCGAACTCACCTACCTCACACTGCTCCAGCGGCAGCGCGCCGCCGCCGTGGTGCTCACCGGCGGGGCCGCCGAGGTGCCGGAGCACGCCGACGCGCTCGCGGCCAAGCTCCACCGGCTCGCCGCCGCCGGCACCCGGATCGTGCTCTGCGGAAGGCCACCGCTGCCCGAGGCCGCCCAGACCCCGCGGACGGGGAGAGGGCGGGTCCGTCCGGCCGACTCCGCCGACCACGCCCCGGAGTCGAGCCGGACCGCCGTCACCCTCGCCTTCGACAACCGCGGCGGCGCCCGGCGGCTGACCGAGCATCTGCTCAGCCTGGGCCACCGGCGGATCGGCTACGTCGCCGGCCCGGTCGACCGAACCACCACCCGGCACCGGCTGGAGGGCCACCGTGCCGCACTGGCCGCCGCAGGACTCTCGGAGGGAACCGAACGGCTGACCGTGCACGGCTCCTTCGACCGCTCCTCCGGCTACGACGCCACCTTGGAACTACTGCGCAGGGACTCGGAGCTGACCGCGGTCGTCGCCGCCAACGACACGATCGCGCTCGGCGCCTGCGCCGCACTGCGCGACCAGGGGAGGCGCATCCCCCAGGACGTCTCGGTGGCGGGCTTCGACGACCTGCCGTTCAGCGTGGACGCGGTGCCCGCGCTGACCACCGTGCGGCTCCCCCTGCACGCCGCGGGCGCCCGCGCCGGACGGCTGGCGATGGGACGGGAGACCCCGCCTCCGGGAGGCGTGGCGACCATCGGGGCCGAGCTGATGGTCCGCGCCTCCACCGCCCCTCCCCCTCATCCTGACCGGACGCCGTGACCGGAAGGCCTTGCCCGCCGGGAAACGGCAGGAGGCAGGTGGTCGGAAGGGAGCGCCACGCCGACGGGGGAACCGGAACGGCGCTCCCGCATGACGGCACCGACCACGGCGTAAGCTCCTGCCTAAGGGTTGTCCCGTAATCCCCGGTGGATCAGCGCACGGCGTCAGCTGCGGTGCATCGCAAGGCGGAGGGACGTCCCGATACCGGGCGTATCGGGACGTCCCGACAACACGGCGAGGTGCCGTAGCCGTCGTCGTGCGCCCACCAGGGACCACGGGACAACCCTTACCGTCCGCGCGGGCCACCGGCTGCCGCCGCAACGTCTCTGGCACATTCTGGAGCGATCTTGAAATTCGCCTTCTCGACCCTCGGCGTCCCGGGTATGCCGATCCCTGATGTGGCCCGGCTGGCGGCGGAGAACGGCTACCACGGGGTGGAGCTGCGCGCCCACCCGGAGGAGCCGGTCCACCCCGGTATCGGACTCCTCCAACGGGTCGATGCGGTCGAGGCGTTCAAGGAGGCCGGCGTGGAGATCCTCGCCGTCGCCGGATACGCCCGCGCCGCCGAACCGGGGGACGACGAGCCGGTGCTGGAGGAGTTGCGCGCCCTGCTGCGGCTGGCCCGTGACCTCGGCGCCCCCTTCGTCCGGGTCTTCCCGGGCGGTGAGGGGCAGTCGCTGGAGGAGGCCGACGCGACCGCGGCCCGGCGGCTCGCGGCGGTCGCCCCCACCGCCTCCGACATGGGCGTACGACTGCTCCTGGAGACACACGACTCGCACCGCCGGGGTGAGGACGCCGCCCGGGTACTCGGGCTGGTCGGCCACCGCAACGTCGGGGCGGTCTGGGACGTACTGCACACCTGGCTCGGCGAGGAGGAGCCCGCCGCCTCGCACGCCGCGCTCGCTCCGTACCTGGGCTACGTGCAGGTCAAGGACGTCGCCTCGCGCGAGGACACCACCCCGCTGCCGCTCGGCGCGGGGGTCCTGCCGCTGGCGGAGTGCCTGGCGCTGCTCGACCAGGAGGCCGGCGGGGCCACCTCCCGTACCGAATCCGGCGGCGGCTGGGTGTGCTGGGAGTACGAGAAGCGCTGGCACCCGGAGGCCGCGGAGCTGCCCTCGCTGCTCGGACCGGCGCGGGACCACCTCTCCTGGCTGCCGGCCCGGGCGAGCTGACCCACGAGGCCGTCAGGGGCGGCCGCCCCGGCGCGTCCCACCGCTGATGCCCCGGGCGTGGTCCCGCACGGGATGGCTGAGCCCCGTCGCATCCCGGCGGAGTCCTGTCACGGTCGTCTCCGATTGCCCCAAGACCGGGCACGGACAACCGCAGACAGACCCGGGCAGGCCGGTTCCCGACCATTGACCGGAACTAACTTTCCCTATATCCGTAGCTCCTTGGAAGTTTTCTTCAGCCAGTAGCGTCAAGCCCGGCTGCGCCGACCGGCACCACACGCGGATCGGCATCCGGCGCCTGTCGCTCCCCCACCGCACGTCTCGGACGTGCGCCGGCTCAAGGAGCGCGAGTGCAACAACCCACCTCCCGCCGCACCCTGCTCACCGCCACGGCGGCAGCCGCCGCGGCCTGTGCCACCGGCGCCGCCGGCACCGCCTGGGCGGCCCAGCCCGCCGCCGGCCGCGGCAGACGGACCGCCCTGCGCCGACTCATCGCCGGGATGAGCCTGGAGGAGAAGGTCGGCCAACTGTTCGTGATGCGGGTCTACGGCGCTTCCGCCACCGACCCCGACCCGGCCGACGTCGCCGCCAACCAGGAGGAGATCGGCGTCTCCGACGCCGCCGAGCTGATCTCCCGTTACCACGTCGGCGGCATCATCTACTTCGCCTGGGCGAACAACGTCCGCGACCCGCACCAGATAGCCGACCTCTCCAACGGCATCCAGCGGGCCGGGTTGGCCCAGCCCACGCCCGTGCCGCTGCTCGTCTCCACCGACCAGGAGCACGGCACCGTCACCCGGGTCGGGGCGCCCGCGACACTGCTGCCGGGCGCCATGGCACTGGGAGCGGGCGGCTCCCGGGCCGACGCCCGCAAGGCCGCGGCGGTGTCCGGCACCGAACTCGCCGCGATGGGCATCCGGCAGACCTACGCACCGGTCGCGGACGTCAACGTCAACCCGGCCAACCCGGTGATCGGCGTGCGCTCCTTCGGATCCGACCCGGACGCGGTCGCCCGAATGGTCACCGCGCAGCTGACCGGATACCAGGGCGCCGGGGTCGCCACGGCCGCGAAGCACTTCCCCGGGCACGGCGACACCGGGGTGGACAGCCACTACGACCTGCCGGTCATCACCCACAGCGAAGAGGAGTGGGAACGGCTGGACGCCCCGCCGTTCAAGGCCGCCATCGCCGCCGGCATCGACTCGATCATGACGGCCCACCTGCTCTTCCCGGCGCTGGACCCGGCCGACGACCCGGCCACCCTCTCCCGCCCGATCATCACCGGCATCCTGCGTGAGCGGCTCGGCTACGACGGCGTGGTCGTCACCGACTCGCTCGGCATGGCCGGAGTGCGGCAGAAGTACGGCGACGACCGGGTGCCGGTGCTCGCCCTGAAGGCCGGTGTCGACCAGCTGCTCAACCCGCCGGACCTCGACACCGCCTGGAACGCCGTCCTCCAGGCAGTGAAGGACGGCGAGTTGGAGGAGGCCGCGATCGACCGGTCCGTCCTGCGCATCCTGGAACTCAAGGCCAGGCGCGGACTGTTCGAGCAGCCGTTCGTCACCCACCGGGGCGTGGACCGCACCGTCGGCATCGGCAGCCACCTGCGCAGCGCCGACCAGATCGCCGGGCGCACCACCACCCTGCTGGTCAACGAGGCGGCCACCGGGCAGCGCCGAGCGCTGCTGCCGCTCGCCCCCCGCAGGCAGCGCGACCTGCTGGTGGTGGGCGTGGACCCGGCGGCGCCCAGCGGCACCGGTGGCCCGCCGACCCAGGTGCTCGCCGAGGCCCTCACCGAGTTGGGCTTCACCGCGGAGGCGCTGTCCAACGGCTCCTCGACCAGCCCGACCCAGGAGCAGATCGACGCGGCGGTCGCGGCGGCCGACGGCAAGGACGCCGTCGTGGTGCTGACCAACAACGTGACCGGGAGCTCCTCGCAGCGCACCCTCGTCTCGGCGCTGGCGGCGACCGGGGTTCCCGTCGTGCACCTCGCCATCCGGAACCCCTACGACATCGCGCAGTTGCCGACCGGTAGCTTCACCGCCTCGCTGGCCAGCTACTGCTGGACGGATGTCGAGATCCGGGCCGCCGCCCGGGTGCTGGCCGGCAAGGTCCGGCCGACCGGCGAACTGCCGGTGCCGGTGCCGAGCGCCGAGGACCCGTCGGAGGTGCTCTACCCGGTGGGGCACGGCTTGACCTACTGAGGCTCCGCCCGCCGCGGAACGGCTCCGGCGGGTGCGCTCCGCGGACGGCCGGAAGTCCTGGTAGTGGATCTACCAGGGCTTCCGGCCAACACGGCGAGCGCCCGCCGCCGGGCACCGTGACGGTCAGGCATCGCTGGACGCGGCACCGGACCGGCCGTTCCGGTCCCCGGGGCGAGGGCCCGATGACCGCGGGGATGCACACCCATGACGCGAGCGCCGGGCTTCTCACGTGTCAGTGTGTTCGGCTCGGCGTCCCACCGCTTTCCACTGCTCCGGCATGGACCGGGCTCTCAAGGGGTGCTGGCCGGGGAGGGACGGTCCCCCGGGAGCGGAAGGTCAGACTCGGTCGGCTGCGATGAGGAGGTACTGGAAGGAGCCATCCTTGTAGGAGTTGATGAACGCGTCCTCAATTCCCGTGACCAGCGACGACGTTGCCCGCAGCTCCCAGTAGGGCAGAGTCGCGGGGGTGACGTCGACGACGGCCTGCGGCACGAGGCGGTTGTCGGCCATGGCACGCAGGTACTCCCGGCGCGAGTGGATATTGCACTCGAAGTGCGCGTTGATCTGGGAGACCCACTTCGAAGGCTGTCCGTAGCGCGGGTTCCAGCAGCCGGTGATGGTCACGTAGCGACCGCCGACCCTGAGGATGCGGGAGTGTTCCGCGAAGAGGTCCTGCAGGTCGACGTACATGGTCGACTCGTTGTTCCAGGAGGCCGCGGCCCGCCCGGTCTCGAAGGGCGTGGAGAGCATGTTGCAGACGCGGGCGCGTACGTGGTCCTGGATGCCGAGTTCGCGGGCGCGCCGATTGGCGAACTCGGCCTGCCTGGCCGAGAGCGTGACGCCTTCGACGTGGCATCCGAAACGCTGGTGCGCCATCACCATCGAGCCACCGCGCCCGCAGCCCGCGTCCACCACCATGTCTTCGCGCCCGATGTCGCCGAGGTGGCCGAGCAGGTACTCGGCCTGCGCCGACTCCAGCCGGTGAAGCTCGGCGATCAGCTTCTTCTCGCTCTCACTGTCCTCGGGATCGCCGAGCGCGGCGTGGTCGACCTCACCGATGCCGTAGTGGTGGTGGTAGAGACCGTCGACATCGCCGAGACGCAGGTTCACGGGCCGGGCCTCGCCGTCCCAGTAGCGGGCGATGTCCCTCTGGTAGGGAGTCGCCGGACCGGGGATGGGAAGAGGGGCGTCGGTGGCGGTGCGTGCGGTGCTGGTCGTGCTGGTCACAGATGAGTCCATTCTTCCTACCAGAAGTCGGGCAGGCTGTAGCGATAGGTGTTGGTCTGGTGCCAGTGGTGGTTTCCGTCGACCCAGGCGGCCACGCCCCGCAGGAAGCGCTGCACGGCTGGGACGGGACAGTCGGCGGCGAGGGCGGCGGCGTTGGTTTCGAAGTCGTGCATGAGGTCGTTGTGGACCTCGATCGACTTCAGATAGGCGTCCCGGTCGGAGAGGCCCTCACGTTCGGCGATCACGACGGGCAGGTTCAGGTGCCGGCCGGGAGCGTCGAGTTCCTTGGTGTACGAGTACAGGTCGTTCACGATGGTCGTCGCGTTTCCCGCGAGCGCGATGACCTTCTGCATGGCGGTCTGGGCATGCAGGTCCGCCGGCAGTTCGTAGCCCCCGACAGTGTCGGTGATGGTCGGGCAGGGGCGGAAGTTGTTGAACTGGCGCATCGCCAGGTATTCCCACACCTCCGGTACCCGTTCCATCTGGGCCCAGGCGGCTTCGGCGAGGTACCCCAGGTGAAGCCGGGCCATGTCGTGCCGGTATCGGTCGCTCTGCGAGGGGCTGGCTGCTTGGTCGAAGTAGCCCATGGCCGAGCGGTAGGCGCGCCGAGGCGCGTCCGCATGGAGCGAGTTCGCCCATGGCGCCTGGTACTCGTCCGTGGTGTACAGGGGGTCGAGAGCGGTGTGCGCCAGCAGAAGGCGTTCGCCGAGGCCGACGGGCGAGCCCCCGTGGTCCTCGCAGTAGCAGTCGTCCACCGCGTTCTCGGCCACCATCAAGCGGGTGGCGATCATCAGGTGGTCGACGGTGGGGGCGTCCGGATGGCAGCCGACCATGTAGCGGCCCACGGAGAAGCCGTCGAACTGCTCCTCCCAGTCCTTGGGATACAGGGCGACCTCGTCCAGTGCCCAGGACTTGATCCTTCGGCTGACCTCTTCGACCCGCACCGGGTCGGGCTCGGCCACCGGGTGGTGGTAGAGGCCCGGGACCGGTCTGCCCTCAACCGTCGCTGCCGACGGCTCCGAAGGGGGCGGCGGTTGCTCCCGCGGCATCAGGCGGAGCCCCGCCGTGCCCAGGCCGCTGGGGCCGCGCAGGATCCGTTCCAGGCCGTGGGCCGGCGCCGGCAGCCCGGCTGCCGGGCTATCGGGGAGTGGCGGTGCCGGCACGGAAACCACATGCGGTACGGGCACCGACGGAGCATGGGGTGGGCCGCCGGTGACCGCCTTGATATCGCGGGCACGGGCCGCGGCTTCAGCGAGGACGTCCGCCCCGAAGCGGGCGGTGGTCTCCGGCAGGGTCGATTGTGGTGGTGGCGGCTCAGGCGCCGGCATCGATGACTCCTCGGTGGGGTGGGCGTCGTCCAGGCCCTCTCGGGCGTGCGCGACCGACCCGAAGGGCCCGGAGCCTCCGGGATGTCGCACCACGCCGTGCGAGCTGGCCCCGTTACCTGGGCCAGCGGGCGATCTGCACGTTCTCCAGGACGCCGACGGCGTCCGGCACGAGGATGGCGGCGGAGTAATAGGTGCTGACGAGGTAGGAGGTGATTGCCTGCTCGTTGACGCCCATGAAGCGGACCGACAGACCCGGTTCGTACTCGTCCGGCAGACCCGTCTGATGAAGACCGATGACGCCCTGGTTGTCCTCGCCGGTACGCATGCAGAGGATGGAGCTGGTCTTCTCCTTCGTGACGGGGATCTTGTTGCAGGGAAGGATCGGAACGCCGCGCCAGGCCGGGACCTGCTGACCACCGAGGTCGACGTGGTCCGGATAGAGCCCGCGCGCGTTGAACTCACGCCCGATCGCCGCGATGGTCTTCGGGTGCGCGAGGAAGAACTTCGACCCGCGACGGCGGCAGAGCAGCTCGTCCAGGTCGTCCGGGGTCGGCGGGCCGGAGTGCGTCTGGAGGCGCTGTTTGAAGTCGGCGTTGTGGAGAAGGCCGAACTCCTTGTTGTTCACAAGCTCGTACTCCTGGCGCTCGCGCAGTGCCTCGACAGTGAGCCTGAGTTGCTCCTTGGTCTGGTTCATCGGCTCGTTGTAGAGGTCGGCGACTCTCGTGTGGATCCGCAGAATGGTCTGCGCGACCGAGAGTTCGTACTCGCGCGGTTTCAGTTCGTAGTCGACGAACGCGCCCGGCAGCTCGTGCTCGCCGGTGTGGCCGGCCGACATCGCGATCTCTGCCTCGCCACGGTGGTTCTGCCGTTGGCGGGGAAGCGACGTGATCTCCTCGACGTGCTCCCGCAGGCCCGGCGCGGTGGACAGCACGGCCTCGAAGTCGGCGCGCGACAGGGTGAGCAGGGTGCCCGAGGTCTCGGCGGTGGCGGTGTGCTGCCACCGGGCGTCTCCATCCAGGAGGGCGTGGTCGCCGAACCGGTCGCCGTCGGCGAGTACGTCCAGGGCGACCTCGTGGCCGTACTCGCCGACGGCGGTCTGGCTGATGCGGCCGTGGGCGATCAGGTGGAGCTTGTCCGCGGGCGCACCGCGCTCCACCAGCGTCTCGCCGGCCCGGAAGTCGTGTTGGCGGCACCGATCGGCGAGGGCGGTCAGTACCTCCACGTCGTCGAAGCCGCGCAGCGGGGCGAGTTCACCGAGCTCACGAGGGATCACGCGGACGTCGCTGCCTTCCTGGACGAATTCCACGCGGCCGTCGCCGACGGTGTAGGTCAGGCGACGGTTCACCCGGTAGACGCCGCCCTTGGTCTCCACCCAGGGGAGCACCCGCAGCAGCCAGCGAGAGGTGATCTCCTGCATCTGCGGAGCGGACTTGGTTGTGGTGGCGAGGTTCCGGGCGGCCGCCGTGCCGAGGCTGGCCTGCTGGGCCGGCTCCGGTCGTGCTTCCGGGCTCGAGTCAACAGTCATCGGGCGAGCTCTCCTTGTTCAGCGAGGTGACGGCATACCATGTCGGCCTTGTCGGGCAACGGGAGGAAAGGCAGGATCTGAAGGAGAACGCGCCAAGATCCCGGTGAACGACGCTAGTGGCCGCTATGCCCCGTGGACCATGGAAAATCGGCGGCATTAACTCGATCCGCTGATCGCGCCCGCGTGATGTTTGCCCAGGTACCGACGGGATTCAGCCTCGATTGGGCGGCGCATCTGGGAGTTCTAGACTGCCTGCCGTGCCATCCGGTCCAGAGCGCATAGAAGCTGGGAGGCCGTCAGGCACAGTTCGCGTGACACCCCTGCGGATCGCCGCGTTCCGCCGTTTCGTGCTCGCCAACCTCATCTCGGCCACCGGCTCCGCGATGGCACCCCTCGCGTTGGCCTACGCGGTGATCGGACAGGGCGGAGGAGCCGGAGCACTCGGTGTGGTCCTGGCCACCAACGCCCTCGTTCAACAGCGTTGGTGAACGGCTCGCCATGCCGTTCGGTTACCTCATCACGGCGTTCGCGTCACATGCGTTCAGCAACCGGGCGGTGCTTCTGCTCTGCGCCTGTGTCATCGCGGTGGCCACGCTGGCGAACCTGTGCGTTCGGGATGTTTACCGCATCAACCGCCGCGAGGGTCCGTCCGGATCGTGAGTGGTGGGCGGCGGACCGCGCTCCGGGGTTCTTGCTGCCCCGGCCCGAAGCGCGGAGGCGGCCAGTGCCACCGATTGTGCGGTGATGGCCTTTGGCGAAGGCGTCTTGCTCCCCCCCCTGGCGGATCTCCGTGGAGCATTGACGCTGTTGTCGAGGCGATGGGAGCGGAGCCCGCGCGGAGAAAACCGTTGGCCACGTGACCACCCTCGTGCTGGGGTGGCCGGATGGACCACGGAGGAGTACGCGCCCTGTTCGACCGCCAGATGAGGCGCCTTGCCAAGGCTGACCCCGGAACCCGCGTCGAACTGACCGGCGGGGTGGTGCGGCAGATGGGTGCTGAGCACGACTGGAACGGGATCCTCTGGTCGGACCTGGACGCCGCCTCGGCGGCCGCGGCGATCGCCGAGCAGGTGCGGCACTTCACGCAGCTCGGACTGGAGTTTGAATGGAAAGTCTACGCCCATGACCAGCCCGGCGATCTCGGGCGACGCCTGCGGGCGGCGGGGTTCGCCCCCGAACCCGAGGAGGCGCTCATGGTCGCCCCGGTCCGGGACCTGTCCACCGAGGTCGCGCTGCCCGAGGGTGTCCACCTGTGCCCGGTGACCGACTCGGCCGGAGTGGAGCTACTGGCGACGGTTACCGAAGAAGTGTTCGGAATCGACGGCGTTCGTGCGCGTCAGCGGCTGCTCACCCAGTTGGATCGGGGCCCCAAGAGGGTCAGCATGACCATCGCTATGGCCGGCGATCTGCCAGTGTGCGGGGCTCGGTTGGAACTGATCCCCGGCACGGAGTTCGCCGGCCTCTGGGGCGGTGGCACGGTCTCCGCCTGGCGGGGTCGCGGCATATACCGGGCTCTGGTCGCCCACCGGGCCCGGATCGCCGCCGGACTCGGGTACCGCTACCTGCAGGTCGATGCCTCGGAACAGAGTCGCCCGATCCTGCGACGTTTGGGGTTCGTCCAGCTGAGCACCACCACCCCCTACCGCTACCGGCCCGGGGCGCTGTCGAGCCAGGCGTAGGCGAGGCCGGTGGCCACGGCGTAGACGGTGTGGTGCAAGGCGTCCGTGCCGGTGGCCGAAGCGCCGTACTTCCACACCGGAGCACCGACGCCGAGCGCCGGAAGCACCGCCTGTTCCGCACCCCACACCGCACCGAGGTGGGCCGCGGTCGCGGCGGGCGCCGACATCCCGGTCAGGGAGAGCAGGCCGCGGGCGATCCCCCAGCCGGTGCCGTAGCCCCAGTGCGCCATCGAGTTGAAGCGCGTCCGGCCGCTCTCCGTGGGTTCCACGCCCGCCACCGTGGCGGCGGCATCGGCCGGTGCGCTGCTCGCTCCCCGTTTGTTCAGTCTGGCTTCCACGGTGCTGGACACGGTCATCGCCGCCGTGCCGGCCAGCCCCGCGAACAGGCCGCGCCCGACCACATCGGCCAGCGTCCGGATCGTGGCTGCTGACGTCATCGCTCAACCCCCTCACGGATGGTCCCGCGCGGGTACCCGCCTCCCGCCGCTTCTACCCCGGCATCTCCCACGGCGGCCGCTGGCCGCCTGCCGCGCTGCTCACAGCGCGGCAGGCACGGCCGGAAGCCGGCACCGCGACCGGACGATCACTTGCCTGTCCGGCGGGCGAGCGCTTACCGCCCGGAGCGTGGCCTGCCGGCGGGCCGGAGAACGCCGGGCGCTACGGCAGCAGCGCCGGCCGCCGTTCGACCGATCGCTGGTCGAGGGCCGAGTCCCGCTTGGCCAGCGGCTCGGCGGTCGCCTCACCCGAGCGGACGGCGGCCGGGGCGACCCCCGCCCACTCCAGCACCTCCGCGGTGGCCTTGGCCCGCTCCTCCTCGACGAGACCGCCGATGTTCGCGCCGTGGTTGGCGCCCGGTGCGGTGAAGACGTAGGAGTCCTCGGCCCCCTTGCCCAGCCGGAACGGCTCGGCGCCCCAGGGGTCGTTCTCCCCGTAGACGAAGAGCATCCGCTCGGCGTTGTGCCGCACCCAGCGGTCGACGTCCCGCATCACGCCGTCCCGCCACCTCATCGGGATGGTGTCGGGCACGAAGGCGCGCGGGGTGAACATGCCCGGGTAGCGCAGCAGGTCGTCCAGGTGCGGCGTCTGCACGGTGGGCGCGCCCAACTCGGTGCCGGCCTGGTAGTAGTACGGCGTGTAGGGCTCAAGGCCCTGGTCGGTGTAGGAGGAGAAGCCCGAGACCTCGTCGACGAAGCCGTAGAGCTCCTCGGTGGCGGCGGTCGGCTTCGGCACGTCGTTGCAGTCGGCCTCGGTGCTGTACTGCCAGAACGCCCACACCAGGTCGAGGACGGCGCTCTCGTAGGCCTGGTCCAGGCTGCCGATCGTGCTGAAGGTGGCGTCGTTCTCCTCGGCCCACTGCCGGTAGCGGTCGGTCATCTCGCCCCGGCGGACGAGCGCTTCCCGCTGTACGGCGTCGAGGGCGGTGCGGCACTCCTCGGTGGAGACCTGGCGGAAGAACTCGTCGTAGGCGGAGTCCTCGCCGTCCACGACGTCGTTCGGCGCCACGTAGGCCACCACACCGTCCATGTCCCTGGGGTAGAAGCGCTCGTAGTACGTGGCCGTCATACCGCCCTTGCTGCCGCCGGTGGCGAGCCAGTTCCGGGGGTAGATCCGCTTCAGCGCCCGGAAGATCCGGTGCTGGTCGCTGGCGGCCTGCCAGATGTCCAGCTTGGACCAGTCGGCCGGCTCGGGCCGCGACGGGGTGAAGAAGCGGTACTCCAGGGAGACCTGGTTGCCGTCGACGATCTGGGTCGGTTCACTGCGCCTCGGGTCGGTGGAGACGCCGTAGCCGGAGGTGTAGAAGACGGTCGGACGGGCGGTCGACCTGTGCAGCAGGGTGATCCGCTGCTGGAACGTGCCCTTGCCCGGGTGCCGGTGATCGACCGGCTGTGTGTAGTTCAGGACGAAGAACCGGTAGCCGTCCACCGGCTTCTCTTCGATGAGGCTCATACCGCGGATGGCGAGGAGCCGGTCCTTGATGTCCTTGTGACTGCTGCCGGCCGTGCCGGTGGTGGTGCCCGCCTCGGTCTTCGGCTCGGCGGCGGTGGCCGCTGCTGCCGAGGCTCCGCCGACTCCGGTGGTGCCTATGAGCACCACGAGCGACAGGAGCCATCTGAGCGCCTTGCCCATTCGCCCTCCCTGGGACTTCGCGTAGGTCGCCGAGAACCTACCGGGGAGGTGCATGTTCATGCCAGCATCGGACGGCTCCGCCGAGCGGGCGGTCACGGCCCGGGGACCGGCCGCTCCGCCGCGCGCTACACCCACGGCGGTGTCCCGTCCCCGGGCTCAGCCGGCTCCCCGGCCGCCGCATCGGCGTCCGGTGCCGCCGCCCGGCCGTCGGCGGAGGTAGGCGGCCGGTCGGAGAGCGGCCACACATACGGCAGGTTCGGCGGGACCTCCGGGAACACCTCCCCGTACCGGTCGGGAGCCTTTCGTACCAGCGCCGACTGGTGACTGCGGTGGAACGCCGGTTCGCCGAGCCAGGGCGGCAGTTCACCCGCCAGCCCCAGCTCCCGCTGCGACCGCGGCTGCCCCGGCCCGTCCGCGGAGTCCGGTGGGACGACTCCGGTGACGTACCGAAGCCCCGCGAGCCCGGCCAGCAACTGTTCCTGGCAGCTGTCCCGGTGGCCGGCGGCGGACCAGACCCGGCAGACCTCCACGCCGTAGCGGACCAGCGCCTCCTCGTACCCGGCCCACATCAGTACGGCCGGGTGGGAGCGCCACCCGTAGCCGGGAACGGTCAGGGCGCGCAGCACCTGGAGGGCCTCCACCCGCTGTTTGCCGAGCCGACGGGTGTCCAGGAGCTGGGCGCTCCGCAGAAAACCGGGCAGGGGCAGAAAGGTCTGCACAGCGCCGCTCCTTCTCCGACCGGGACCGGGTCCATCCGGCCCGGTGCCGCTCCTCGCACCCGATCGGCTCCGCTGCGCCGGCCGTTACCGGGCGCGCAGCGGTCTCACCGGTGAGCCGTAGCCGGTTCCCCACCGCACCGCCTTCGGCACACCGTTCTCCAGCGCACCGACTCCTCTTCAGCGCTGCTTCTCACCGCACCAAGATTCTTACCGTGGCCGGACCGCCCCCGCGACCGGAGGACGGCCCGGGGTGGAACCGGCCGACTGGAGGCTGTCCGGTGGTTCCTTGCGGCCCGTGGGACGGCGGCCCGGCGAGTCGCCGGGCCGCCGTCCCGTACCGCCGGGGTGACCGGGCGGCGGCCTCAGGCCGCCGCGCCCTCCGGCTCTCCGGTGAAGGTGCGCCACAACTCGGCGTACCGGCCGCCGGCCGACAGGAGTTCGGCGTGGGTGCCGTCCTCCACCACCCGGCCGTGGTCCATGACGACGATCCGGTCGGCTCGGGCGGCGGTCGTCAGCCGGTGCGCGACCACCAGCGTGGTGCGCCGGCCCGCCAACCGATCCGTGGCCTGATTGACCAGCGCCTCGGTCGCCAGGTCCAGCGCAGCCGTGGCCTCGTCCAGCAGCAGCACGTCCGGATCGACGAGCTCGGCCCGCGCCAGGGCGAGCAGTTGCCGTTGGCCGGCGGAGAGGTTCCGGCCGCGCTCGGCCACCTCGTGGCGGTAGCCGCCGTCCAGCGAGGCCACCATGGTGTGGGCGCCCACCGCCCGGGCCGCCGCCTCGACCTCGGCGTCGGTGGCCTCGGGCCGCCCGTAGGCGATGCTGTCGCGCACCGTGCCCGGGAAGAGGTAGGGCTCCTGCGGCACCACCCCGAGCCGCTGCCGGTAGCCGGTCAGGTCCAGCTCCCGGAGGTCCTGTCCGTCGGCGAGGACCGCGCCCGAGGTCGGGTCGTAGAACCGGGCGACCAACTTCACCAGGGTGGACTTTCCGGCTCCGGTCTCCCCGACGAACGCCACCGTCTGCCCGGCCGGGATGTGCAGGTCGACGCCGCTGAGCGCCTCCTCGTCCGGGCCGTAGCGGAAGTGCACGTCCCGGAAGGCGATCTCGCCGCGGAGCCGGCGTACCTCCCGGGGCCGGTCCGCGGGCGCCGTGCTGGTGGGCTCCCGCAGCAGCTCCTGCACCCGGGAGAGCGAGATCGACGCCTGCTGGTAACCGTCGAAGACCTGCGACAGCTGCTGCACCGGCGCGAAGAAGAGGTCGATGTAGAGCAGGTACGCCACCAGCGCCCCGGCCGTCAGGGTGCCCTCCGTCACCCGGCCTGCCCCCACCATCAGCACCGCCGCCGCCGCGAGGGAGGACAGCAGCTGCACGAAGGGGAAGTAGACGGAGATCAGGAACTGGCCGCGCACCCGCGCCTGCCGGTAACCGTCGCTCCGTTCGGTGAAGCGCTGCTCCCCGCTCCGCTCGCGGCGGAACGCCTGGACGATGCGGAGCCCGGCGACGCTCTCCTGGAGGTCGGCGTTGACCACGCTGATCCGGTCCCGGGCCAAGGCGTAGGCCTTGACGCTCTTGCGGCGGAAGAAGACCGTGCCCACGATCAGCACCGGCAGGGTGGCGAAGACCACCAGGGCCAGCTCCAGGTCGAGCGCCAGCAGCGCGACGAGGATCCCGAGGAACGTCAGCAGCGAGACCATCGCCGTGACCAGACCGGTCTGGAGGAAGCTGGAGAGCGCGTCCACGTCGGTGGTCATCCGGGTCATGATCTTCCCGGTGAGTTCCCGCTCGTAGTAGTCGAGCCCCAACCGCTGCAAGTGGGCGAAGGTCTTCACCCGCAGCGTGTAGAGGACCCGCTCACCGGTGCGGCCGGTCATGCGGGTCTCGGCGAACTGGGCGGCCCACTGGACGAGCACCACCAGCAGCGCGAGGGCCGAGGCGGTCCAGACCGCCCCGAGGGCCATCCGCTGCACCCCCTCGTCGATGCCGTGGCGGATCAGGATCGGCAGCAGCAGCCCGGCGACCGCGTCGACCGCCAGCAGGCCCAGGCTGATCAGCAGCGGGGTACGGAAACCGCTGAGCAGCCGGCGCAGGCCGAACTCGGTCTCCGGCCGGGCCGCCCGCTCCTCGTCCACGTCCGGGGTGTCGGTGGCCGGCGGCAGCGCCGCCACCTGTGCGAGCAGCTCGGGGGTGGCGGGCATCCCGGCGAGCGCCCCCGCCACACCGGGGGCGGGGGCGGTGCTGGTTCCGCCGGGGGTGGCCGGTCCGGCCTTCCCGGCGGTGTCCGACGCCGGCCCGGCGTCACCGGGAGCCGCGTCCTCGCCCGCCGCGCCGTCGCCCTCCTCCTGCGGCTCCGGCTCCGCCGGCTCCTGGGCCCGGCCCGCCGGATCACGCTCCACACCGCCCAGCTCGTCCGGGTCGGTCAGCAGCCTGCGGTAGAGCTCGCAGCGCTCCTCCAGTTCCTCATGCGTGCCGACGTCCGCCACCCGTCCCGCGTCGATGACCGCGATCCGGTCGGCGAGCGCGAGCGTGGAGCGCCGGTGGGCGATCAGCAGCGTGGTGCGCCCGGCCATCACCCCGCGCAGCGCGTCGTGGATCTCCTGCTCCACCCTGGCGTCCACCGCGGAGGTCGCGTCGTCCAGGAGCAGCAGCCGCGGGTCGGTGAGGATGGCGCGGGCCAGGGCGATCCGCTGCCGCTGGCCGCCGGAGAGCGTCAGCCCCTGCTCTCCGACGGTCGTGCCGTACCCATCGGGCAGCTCGCGGATGAAGCGGTCCGCCTGGGCGGCCCGGGAGGCCGCCAGCACCTGCTCCTCGGTGGCGTCCGGCAGTCCGTAGGCGATGTTCGCGCGCACGGTGTCGGAGAAGAGGAAGCTGTCCTCCGGCACCAGCCCGACGGCGGCCCGCAGCGAGTCCAGGGTCAGCTCCCGCACGTCGTGGCCCCCGACCCGGACCGCGCCCGAGGTGACGTCGTAGAAGCGGGGCAGCAGCAGCGAGACCGTCGACTTGCCGCTTCCCGAGGCACCGACGACCGCCACCGTCTCCCCGGGCGCGATGCGCAGGCTGAAGTCCTCGAGGACCGGCCGGCTCTCGTCGTAGCCGAAGGTGACCCGGTCGAACTCGACGTCGGCGGGGGCGGAGGCGGGCAGCTCGCGCGCGTCCGGCCGCTCCCGCACCACCGGCTCGGTGTCGACGAGCTCCAGCACCCGCTCCACACCGGCCCGGGCCTGCTGGCCCACGGTGATCACCATGGTGAGCATCCGGACCGGTCCGACGAGCTGGGCCAGGTAGGTGGAGAAGGCGACGAAGGTGCCCAGCGTGATCTGGCCGCGGGTCGCCATCCAGCCGCCGAGCGCCAGCATGGCCACCTGCCCGAGCGCCGGGACCGCCTGCAGCGCGGGGGTGTACAGGGAGTTCAGCCGCACCGTGCGCAGCCGCCCGGCGAACAGCCGGCGGCTGACCTCCCGCAGCTTCTGGGTCTCCTGCTCCTCCTGGCCGAAGCCCTTGACCACCCGCACCCCGGTGACCGCGCCGTCAACCACCCCGGCGACCGCACCGGCCTGCCCCTGGGCGTACCAGGTGGCCGGGAAGAGGCGCTTCCGGCTCCGGTTGGCGATCACCCACAGCGCCGGGGCGACGGCGAGGGCCACCACGGTGAGCAGCGGAGAGAGCCAGCCCATCACCACGAGCGAGATCACGAAGAGCAGGACGTTGCCGATCATCATCGGCAGCATGAAGAGCAGGCCCTGGACGAGTTGCAGGTCGCTGGTGGCCCGGCCGACGACCTGGCCGGTGGAGAGTCCGTCCTGGCGCCGCCCGTCGAGCCGGGTGAGCGAGGAGAACATGGCCGTCCGCAGGTCGTGCTGGATGTCGAGCGCCAGCCGCCCGCCGTAGTAGCGGCGGAGGTAGGTCAGCGCGTAGACGACCAGGGCGGCCAGCACGAGCAGCGCCACCCAGGGGAGCATCGGCCGGCGCTGCTCCACCACCACGTCGTCGATGATCAGCTTGGTGACCAGGGGCACGAGGGCCATCACGGCCATGCCGCCGAGCGAGGAGCCGAGCGCCAGGAGCAGGCTGCTCCGGTAGCGCCAGGCGTAGCCGGTCAGCCGGCGTGCCCAGCCCGGCGAATCGCCCGCGGTCTCCCTCGCGACCGTCCCGGTGCGCGGGCCGCGGTTGCTCGCGGCCGTCCCGTCCCCGGCCTCCGGTCCGCGGTGCGGCGAGCCGCCGCCCGCCTCCCGTCGCGTGCCTTCCCCCGTCTGAGTACCGCCGCTCACCCATGACCTCCGTCGTCCCCGTCCGCTACGCGGTGCTGATTCCGCCACACCACGATCGAGAACGCCTGCGGCTCATCGGTTTGTTTCGGCAGCGGTTCCACCTTATGGCCCGTCCGACCTCAGCCGGAGGTCGTAGTGCGGCGGGCGGCGTCCGTCCCGGCCCGGGTTCGCCGGGACGCGGACGGGTCTCCGCGGTCTGCCGCCCACCCCTGGGGCCGGGTCCGCGCCGGGGCTCCGGGTCAGTCCCGCAGCGGCGGGCCGGGCTGCGCGGGAGCGGCGCCGGGCGGGACCGACCAGGGGCCGTCCGGCACCAGGGCGGCGAGCACGGCCGGCAACTGCGGGGGCTCGACCTCGTCGGGAAGCGAGCCGAGCTCCGACCACGCGACCCAGGCGTGTGTGTCCAGGTTGACCTGTTCGTCCGGGAGCAGTCCGGTGCGAACCAGCGCCGGTTCCTCTTCGGCGAACCGCGCCAGGAAGAAGTGCTCCGGCCCGGTGAACCGCTTGCCGTTCCAGCGCACGTCCCGCTCGACCGGCAGCGACTGGTCGAGGACGGCCGACGGGTCGAGTCCGGTTTCCTCCAGAAGTTCGCGGCGCGCGGCCTCCAGCGGGGTCTCGCCGGGCTCGATGCCGCCGCCAGGCGGCTCCCAGAGCAGCCTCCCGCCGAATGGGTCGCGCCAGTGCAGGAGAAGCAGGCGATGGGCGGCGTCCAGACAGATGACCCGGGCGGCGGGCCGGTGCGTCGTCTCCATCATCCCGACGGTATGCGGTGCCCCGGACGCCGTTCAACAACGCCGGATGCGTACCGGAGGTGGGTCTGGGCGCCGCCTACTCCGACAGCGCCTCGGCGATCGCCCGCTGGTCGGCGGGTACCGCGCGCTGCCCCTGCTCCAGCCGCCAGAGGCAGTTCTGGAGGACCCGCCCGAGGGTCCAGCCCCGCGCACGCTCCCGGTCCAGGGAGAGCGCCTCGGTCATCAGGTCGAACCGGCGGCGGACGGATCGGACGACGTCCCCGGTCGCCACGAGGGCGTCCCAGCGGTTCCAGAGTGCCGGGAAGAGCTCGAAGGCCGGGTCTCCCACCAGCGGTTTCGGGTCGATGGCCAGCCAGGGGCCCCGGTCGGCAGCCGTGGCGGGCGCGGCGAGGACGTTGTCGTGGTGCAGGTCCCAATGGAGCAACCGGTCGCCCGGCGGCTCACCGAGCAGTTCGCGGACCCTGGCCGCGCAGTCGCCGAGCAGCCGGCGGTCGGCCGGGTCGGCCAGGGCGGGCAGCGCCTGCTCGGCCCGGTCGAGCAGGGCCTTCGCGATGCCGGTCAGTGTGCGCAGCCCCTCGGGCGCGGGGTGCGCGGTCAGCCGGGCCAGCAGCCCGGAGAGCACCCGCAGTGCCTCCGTGTCGTCCGGCAGGGAGGCGAGGGAGCGGTCGGCGTCCAACCGTTCCAGCAGCATCGTCCCGGAGGCGGGGTCGTGGCGGAGCAGCCTCACCGCACCGTCTCCGTCCCAGCGGCGCAGGGCCGGCGGTTCCCCGCAGGTCTCCGCGTCCACCGGTTGAAGCTTGAGTACCGCCGGGGCGCCGTCCCGGTCCAGCACCGGCAGGACGAGGGCCATCCTGCCGCACCGCACACCCCCGTCCGGCCGCAGCTCCCAGCGATCGAGGTACTCGGCGACCAGTGCGGGCAGGGCCGCGATCCAGGCCCGCCCCGAGGCTCCGGAGTGGGTCTCGTACGCCGCGGCCAGTGCGGCGGGGACCGGTGTCCGGGCGGGTTCGGGGCGGCAGGCGGTCATCGGGCGCTCCTCGGTCCGTGGCGGGTCGGCCGCGCCGGGGCGGGAGGGGTCCCGGGTTCCGACCGGCCAGGGATACCACGACCGAATTCGCGGCCGCCGGGTCTCAGCCCTTCAGACGGACCTTCAGGTAGATCCAGGTGGCGACGCTCACCGTGAAGACGGAGAGCGGGTAGAACCCCGTGTGGCCGCCGCGGGGCAGGGTCAGCATGGTCACCACGAGGGCGAGCACGGCGATCACGCCGGAGATCATCCGCGCCACCACCAGCGCCGCGGCCTTCTCGAGGTCCTCTTCCACCACCGCGCATCTCCCCTCTCCCCACCGCCGCGCCCGGGGCGGTGGGGAGGGCACGTCCACGATTCGGAAACCGCAGCCACACTATGCCGAGCTCCCGGCGGCGGGGCGGAACGGCGCGTACCGCGGTCCACCCACGGGTGAGCGCCCGGGTGGTGGTGGCGCGGTGTCCGGCGGGCCGCACGGGGCAGCGCTCACGGTGCCTCAGTCGGCTCTTGACGGGGGTCACGGGGCCGGCCGCCCGGCGATCGCGGGCACCGGACGCCGCGACCTGGTCCACGCAGATCCCGACGACACGGCCTAACCGCGGGCTGCCGCGATCTGGCGTGCCATCAGCGTGGTGAGTTCGTAGGCGGTGTGGGAGGCCGCCACCGAGGTGATCTCCGCGTGGTCGTAGGCCGGTGCGACCTCCACCAGGTCGGCGGAGACCAGGTGGCAGTCGGCCAGCCCGCGGAGGATCTCCAGCAGTTCGCGGGAGGTGAGCCCGCCCGCCTCCGGGGTGCCCGTGCCGGGTGCGTGCGCCGGGTCCAGGACGTCGATGTCGATCGAGATGTAGAGCGGGCGGTCGCCGACCCGCTGCCGCAGTTGGTCGGCGACCTCGTCCACCCCCCGGCGCATGACGTCCGCCGAGGTGACGATGCCGAAGCCCATCTTCTCGTCGTCCGTCAGGTCCTGCCGGCCGTAGAGCGGGCCGCGGGTGCCGACGTGGGAGAGCGCCGAGGTGTCGAGGACGCCCTCCTCGACCGCGCGCCGGAAGGGTGTGCCGTGGGTGTACTCGGCGCCGAAGTAGGTGTCCCAGGTGTCCAGGTGGGCATCGAAGTGCAGCAGGGCGACGGGTCCGTGCCGGCGGGCGACGGAGCGCAGCAGCGGCAGCGCGATCGTGTGGTCTCCGCCGAGCGTCATCAGCCGGGCGCCGGTGGCCAGCAGGTCGTCGGCCGCGGCCTCGACCGTCTCGACCGCCTCGTGGATGTCGAACGGGTTGGCGGCGATGTCGCCCGCGTCGGCCACCTGGGCGAGCGCGAACGGGGCGGCGTCCTGTGCCGGGTTGTACGGGCGCAGCAGCCGGGAGGCCTCACGTATCGCGTTGCCGCCGAAGCGTGCGCCGGGCCGGTAGGAGACCCCGCTGTCGAAGGGCACCCCCACCACCGCGACATCGGCCGCGCCCACCTCGTCGATCCGGGGCAGTCGCGCGAAGGTGGCCGGACCGGCGTAGCGCGGGGTCCGGGACGAGTCGACGGGCCCGACCGGGCCATCCGGCCGACGGGGTTGCGTAGTCACCTGTTTTACCTGCCTCTCACACGGCACGGACATCGGAGGACGGTCCACGAGCCTAAGGGTTGTCCCGTAAGCGGTCGCTCTTCCTTCCGCCCGAAAGCACCAAGGGGGCGGTGGGACGGTTCAGGCGGCCCGATCGAACGAGCGGGCCCGACGGTTCGCACTCACGACCGTCGCCTGTCACGCCGTCGTTCAACGGCTTCTCGACGCCCGGCCGCTTCACCCCGGCACCGCGCTGGAAGCTTACCGATGGGGGGAGGTCGCTCGGCCGGACGTGCGCCCGATGTGGGTGACCAGGATGCGGACGACCTGGTCGTCGACGACGTACAACGCCCGGTAGGAACCGCCTCTCAGGCGCCGGTACCCGTTGCCGTACGGCGTGGAGTTGGCGGGCCGGGGATCCCCGGCGAGGGCGTCGACGGCTTCGTACAGGGCGGCCAGACCCTGCGGATCGTCCTTGAGGAACCGCACCGCGGCGCTGGTGGCCTCTGGCTCCCAGATGATGCTGTAGGTCACGTACGCAGCCCCAGCATGCGGCCGACCTCTTCGTGGCTGACACCCTCATCGAGCACGCCCTGGGCCCGGCGCTGCTCGCGTTCAGCGATCGCCAGGGAGTCCTCGAGGTCTTCAATTACCTGAGGCGACACGAGGAGAGCCGCGACGTGGCCGTGATCGGTGAGCGCGATGGTCTCGCGGCCGTGTGCGGCGCGCCGCACGAGGTCACCCAGTTCGGAGCGGGCTTTGCTGATCGCGATCTCAGTCATGGCCACAGGATTCCACAAGATTAACCTAGTGGGATCCTGTGGGTCGAAAGCCTCGGCGAACGACCATCCTGCCGGGAAGTTCCGGGAGGCGGCATCCAACTCCGCAGGTACTTTCGCAGCAGCTCCACGGCGTTCCCCACCCCGGCCAGGCACAATGTGCCCATGCCGATACCCCGTCCCGCCCCCGGCCGTGCCGAACTGATCGACCAGCTCGTCCACACGCGCATCGCGGGCAACGTGGCCACGCCCAGGGAGAACAACCTCTCCCACTACCGCCTGCTGGCCAACGGCGACCGGCACTTCTGGCTGGGGTTGGAGTTCGGCGACCGGTGGAACGACGAGCAGGACGTGCTGGCCGTCATGGCCGACCGGTGCGGGGTGATCGACGACCCGGAGTACCGGGCCGGGCAGGACATCATCGACCCGGAGCTGACCGTCGGCGCCCTCGACCGGATGGCCTCGGTGCTCCGCAGGGCCGCCGACGGCGGCGAGCGGGTGCTGTTCGCGACCGGTCACCCCGGTGGACTGCTCGATGTGCACCGGCACATCGCCGAGGCCCTGCGGCAGGCCGGCTGCGACATCGTGGTCATCCCCGGCGGCCTCCAGGCCGACGGCGGGCTGGTCTTCCAGTTCGCCGACGTCGCGGTGTTGGAGCAGGGCGCGACGCTGTGGCACACCCACTCCCCCGGGCCGATGACGGCCATCCTCGACGGTCTGCTGCGCGAGGGCAGGGCGCTGCCGCAGCTGGTGGTCGCCGACCACGGCTGGGCCGGCTGTGCGGCGCAGCGCGGCATTCCGGCGGTGGGCTTCGCCGACTGCAACGACCCGGCGCTCTTCCTGGCCGAGGAGGAGGGCACCATGGAGGTCACGGTGCCGTTGGACGACCACGTGCTGGACCCGCGCTTCTACGATCCGCTGACGGCGTACCTGCTCTCCGCCGCCGGACTGTGAGAGCGCTCCGCCGCCGCCGGGACGGCCCCGCAGCGCCGGTCCGAACGGCGGGCCGAGGCGTCATCGGCGCGGTACCCGCATCACGCCCTCCTGGACGACGGAGGCCGCCAGTCGGCCGTCCTCGGTGTAGATCCTGGCCTGCCCGAGGCCCCGCCCGCCGGCGGAGGAGGGGCTGAGCTGGTCGTAGAGGAGCCACTCGTCGGCCCGGAACGGCCGGTGGAACCACATGGCGTGGTCCAGGCTCGCGCCGACGATGTCGCCGAGCGACCATCCGCCGCGGCCGTGGGCGAGCAGCACCGAATCAAGCAGCGTCATGTCCGAGGCGTAGGTGGCCAGGCAGTAGTGGAGCAGCGGGCGGTCGGCGGCGCCGGCGAGTTCGCCGGCCACCCGGAACCACACCTGGGACGCGGGCTCGCGGGCCGTCCCGGCCGTGAGGTAGGGCGGGTCGAGGACGTACCGCAGGTCGATCGCCTCGCCGATCTCCAGCAGCCGCCGGACCACGAGCGGGTTGGGGAAGAGATGGGCGTGCCGGGCGAGCCGCTCGGCCGCTGTCGGCAGGGTCCGCGGGTCCGGCGCCTTGGGCATCGGCTCCTGGTGTTCCAGCCCCTGCTCGGCTCGTTGGAAGGAGGCGGAGAGGTGGAAGATCGGCTGCCCTTGCTGGACCGCCACCACCCGCCGGGTGGCGAAGGAGCTGCCGTCGCGGATCCGGTCGACGGAGTAGATGATCGGGGTGCCCGGGTCGCCCGGGCGCAGGAAGTAGGCGTGCAGCGAGTGCGGGCCGCGGTCCCCGGGCACGGTGCGGCCCGCGGCGGCCAGGGCCTGGGCGGCCACCTGCCCACCGAAGACCCGGGAGACGGCGGCGGGCCGGTTGGCGCCGCGGAAGGTGTCCTCGTCGACCGCCTCGAGGTCGAGCAGTTCGAGGAGGCGGTGGAGTGCTGTGCTCATGGGCGCGTTCTTCCGGCTTGTTCCACGTTGTTCCGCTGGTTCAGAGGTGACGGCCGCTCATCGGGCTGGCTGCGGCGGCCTGCCGGCCGTCTCCGACACGGGCTTCGCGGGTGCGGCCGGTCGGGGCTGGCGGCGGTCCGCTAGTGCCGCGTCAGGAAGGTTGGCCCCGTCGCGACGCCCGGCACGCGCGCTCGCCGTGTTGGCCGAAAGCCCTGGTGCGTCCACTACGAGGACTTCCGGCAGCCTTGCGATCACAAGCGCCGGACGCCGCTCCTCGACGTGCGAAGCCTGCCTGACGCAGCACTAGAGGCCGATCGACTTGGCCACGATGGAGCGCATGACCTCGCTGGTGCCGCCGTAGATGCGGGTGACCCGGGTGTCGGCGTAGAGCCGGGCGATCGGGTACTCCGTCATGTAACCGTATCCGCCGTGGAGCTGGAGGCACTTGTCGATGACGACGGCCGCCCGCTCCGTGCAGAAGAGTTTCACCGAGGCGGCGTCCGCGGCGCTCAGTTCCCCGGCGTCGTGGGCGTCGAGCGCCCGGTCCACGAAGGACTGCATGGCGTCGACCTCGCTCCGGCAGTCGGCCAGGACGAACTTGGTGTTCTGGAACTCCGCCACCGCCTTGCCGAAGACGGTGCGCTCCTTGACGTAACCGAGGGCGAACCGCACGGCTGCGGCGGCCTGGGCGTAGGCGCTGACGGCGATGGCCAGCCGCTCCTGCGGCAGGTTGTCCATGAGGTAGGAGAAGGCCGCGCCCTCCTCGCCGAGCAGGTCCTCGACCGGCACCTTGACGTCGGTGAAGGAGAGTTCGGCGGTGTCGGAGGACTTCAGCCCGATCTTCTCCAGTTTCCGGCCAACCGCGAACCCCTCGCTGGCCGCGTCGACGACCAGGAGGGAGATGCCGCCGCGCCGGTCCTCGGGGGCGGCCGGCGCGGTACGGGCGCAGACCAGCACCCGGTCGGCCTGGGCGCCGCCGGTGATGAACGTCTTGGCGCCGTTCAGGACGTAGTGGCTGCCGTCCGCCGAGAGCCTGGCGGTGGTCCGCATACCGGCCAGATCGGATCCGGTGCCGGGTTCGGTCATGGCGATGGCGGTCATGATCTCGCCCGAGACGAAGCCGGGGAGCCAGCGTCGCTTCTGCTCCTCGTCGGCGTACTTGAGGAGGTAGGGCAGGCAGAGCCCGGCGTGCACGCTGCTGCCGCCGAAGGTCACGCCGGCCCGCGTGGTCTCCTCGGTCAGGACCGCGTTGAACTTGAAGCTGGTCTCACCCGCGCCCCCGTACTCCTGCGGCACCTGGATCCCGAAGAGGCCCAGCTCGCCGAGTTTGCGATAGAAGTCCCGCGGCACCTGCCCGTCCCGCTCCCAGTCGGGGTAGACGGGGACGACCTCGGCGGCGATGAAGTCGCGGAGGGTCTCCCGGAACGCCTCGTGCTCCTCGCCGAACACCGTGCGCCGCATCCGTGGGCCTCCTCTGCCGCGATCCGCTCTCCCGAGACCCTCCCCACCAAGGGGCCGACGCCGCCGGAGAATCCTGTCTAAGCGCTTGCTCAGTAAAAGTTACCCGGGCGTCACTCGGACTGTCCAGCGCTCGCGGCGGCGCCGAAGGCCCCGCGGGCCAGCCGGTGGAGCAGCGCGGCGGTGGCGGTGCGCCCGGGCAGCGCGCCGGGGCGGCCCAGATGCGGCGTGGAGTTGAGCAGCCCGAAGACCGCGTGCACCGACGCCCGCGCCTCCGCCTCGGCCAGCGCCGGGTAGACCCGGCGCACGACGTCCACCCACAGCTCGACGTACTGCCGCTGGAGCTGGCGGACCAGCTTGCGGTCCGCGTCCCGGAGCCGGTCGAGCTCCCGGTCGTGGAGGGTGATCAGCGGCCGGTCGTCCAGCGCGAAGTCGATGTGGCCGTCGATGAGCGAGTCGAGCACCGCCTCCGCGGACCGGTCGGCGGCTGCGCCCTCGACCTCCGACCCCTCGTCCGCAGCTCCGGCCACCCGCTGCCTGCCGCCCTCAAGCAACCGCTCGCTGATGCCGACGAGCAGCTCGGCGAGCATCGCGTCCTTCCCCGCGAAGTGGCGGTACAGGCCAGGGCCGCTGATGCCGACGGCGGCGCCTATCTCGTCCACTCCGACGCCGTGGAAGCCGCGCTCGGCGAAGAGCCGGGCGGCCTCTCGGAGGATCTGCTCGCGGCGGGCCGTGGAGCCCACCCTCGCGGCTTGGGTGCTCATGGACATCCATTCTAGATCCAACCTGGACAGCCCCGTTAGCGATCGTTAACCTGGAGGAGGCGGGCCGTTAACGTCCATTAACCACCTGCCGGCCGCCTGACCGCCTCACCGTCCCGAGGGAGCGCAAGCCGATGACCGTCCTCCATGGGAGGCCCGAAGCACCGGTGCTGGGCAGTACCGCCGACCCCGCGTCCGACGCCTGGCGGGCAAACGAGGCGGCCCACCGCGAGCTCGTCGCGGAGCTGCGGCAGAAGCTGGCCGCCGCACGGCTCGGCGGCGGTGAACGGGCGCGGGCCCGGCACACCGCGCGCGGCAAGCTGCTGCCGCGCGAGCGGGTGGACGGCCTGCTGGACCCGGGCTCCCCCTTCCTGGAGCTGGCCCCGCTCGCCGCCGAGGGGATGTACGGCGGGCAGGCCCCGGCGGCCGGGGTGATCGCGGGTGTCGGGCGGGTCTCCGGTCGGGAGGTGGTGATCGTCGCCAACGACGCCACGGTCAAGGGCGGCACGTACTACCCGATGACCGTCAAGAAGCACCTCCGGGCCCAGGAAGTGGCCCTGGAGAACCGGCTGCCCTGCCTGTACCTCGTGGACTCCGGCGGCGCCTTCCTGCCGATGCAGGACGAGGTCTTCCCCGACCGGGAGCACTTCGGCCGGATCTTCTACAACCAGGCCCGGATGTCCAGCGCCGGCATCCCGCAGATAGCCGCCGTGCTGGGCTCCTGCACGGCCGGCGGGGCGTACGTGCCGGCGATGAGCGACGAGGCCGTCATCGTGCGGGAACAGGGCACGATCTTCCTGGGCGGCCCGCCGCTGGTGAAGGCCGCGACCGGCGAGGTGGTCACGGCCGAGGAGCTGGGCGGCGGCGAGGTCCACTCCAAGGTCTCCGGGGTCACCGACCATCTGGCCCAGGACGACGCGCACGCCCTGCGGATCGTCCGCACCATCGTCTCGACACTGCCCGAGTCGGCCACCCAGCGCGGTGCGCTGCCCTGGTCGGTGCGGCCGGTGGAGGAGCCGGCCGTCGATCCGGCCGGGCTCTACGGAGCCGTGCCGGTCGACTCCCGCACCCCCTACGACGTGCGCGAGGTGATCGCCCGGATCGTGGACGGCTCGCGGCTTGCCGAGTTCAAGGCGGAGTTCGGCCAGACGCTGGTCACCGGATTCGCCCGGATCCACGGGCACCCGGTCGGCATCATCGCCAACAACGGCATCCTGTTCTCCGAGTCCGCGCAGAAGGGCGCCCACTTCATCGAGCTGTGCGACCAGCGCGGCACCCCGCTGCTGTTCCTGCAGAACATCTCCGGGTTCATGGTCGGCCGGAGCTACGAGGCCGGCGGTATCGCCAAGCACGGCGCCAAGATGGTCACGGCGGTGGCCTGCGCCCGGGTGCCGAAGCTGACCGTGGTCGTCGGCGGCTCCTACGGGGCGGGGAACTACTCGATGTGCGGCCGCGCCTACTCCCCCCGCTTCATGTGGATGTGGCCCAACGCCAAGATCTCGGTGATGGGGGGCGAGCAGGCCGCCTCGGTACTCGCGACCGTCAAGCGCGACCAGTTGGAGGCGCGCGGCGAGGAGTGGAGCGCGGAGGAGGAAGCCGCCTTCCGGTCACCCGTCCGCGAGCAGTACGAGACCCAGGGCAACGCCTACTACGCCACGGCCCGGCTCTGGGACGACGGGGTCATCGACCCGCTGGAGACCCGCCAGGTGCTCGGGCTCGCGCTCACCGCCTGTGCCAACGCGCCGCTGCCCGAACGGGACCCGGCCGGTCCCGGCTACGGCGTCTTCCGGATGTGAGGGAAGCATGACGATGTTCGACACGGTACTGGTGGCCAACCGCGGGGAGATCGCCGTCCGGGTGATCCGCACCCTGCGGCGCATGGGGGTGCGCTCGGTCGCGGTGTTCAGCGACGCGGACGCGGACGCCGCCCATGTGCGGGAGGCCGACACCGCGGTCAGGATCGGCCCGGCCGCCGCCGCCGAAAGCTACCTCTCGGTCCCACGCCTGCTCGCCGCGGCCGCCCGCAGCGGCGCCCAGGCGGTCCACCCCGGCTACGGCTTCCTGGCCGAGAACGCCGGCTTCGCCCGCGCCTGCGACGAGGCCGGGCTGGCCTTCATCGGGCCGCCGGCGAGCGCCATCGAGCTGATGGGCGACAAGATCCGCGCCAAGGAGACCGTGCGGAAGGCCGGCGTCCCGGTGGTACCGGGCTCCTCCGGCAGCGGCCTGACCGACCAGCGGCTCGCCGAGGAGGCCCACCGGATCGGCATGCCGGTGCTGCTGAAGCCCTCGGCCGGCGGCGGCGGCAAGGGGATGCGGCTGGTCCGCGACGAGTCGCTGCTGGCGGAGGAGATCGCCGCGGCCCGGCGGGAGGCCCGGAGCTCCTTCGGGGACGACACCCTCCTGGTGGAGCGGTGGATCGACCGGCCGCGCCATATCGAGATCCAGGTACTGGCCGACGGCCACGGCCAGGTCGTGCACCTCGGGGAGCGCGAGTGCTCCCTGCAGCGCCGGCACCAGAAGATCGTCGAGGAGGCCCCCAGCCCGCTGCTCGACGCCCGCACCCGGGAGGCCATGGGGGAGGCCGCCGTCCAGGCCGCCCGGTCCTGCGGCTACACCGGGGCCGGCACGGTCGAGTTCATCGTCCCCGGCGACGACCCGTCGTCGTACTTCTTCATGGAGATGAACACCCGGCTCCAGGTCGAGCACCCGGTCACCGAGCTGATCACGGGGCTGGACCTGGTGGAGTGGCAGCTGCGGGTCGCCGCCGGAGAACGGCTCGCCCTGCCGCAGCCGGAGGCCGCCCCCCGGGGCCACGCCATCGAGGCGCGGATCTGCGCCGAGACCGAGCGGGTCGCCGGTGGACGGGTGGATTTCCTGCCGTCCGCCGGCACCGTGCGGCTGCTGCGGGAGCCCGGCGGCGAAGGGGTGCGTGTCGACTCCGGGCTGACGGCGGGCGACGAGGTCGGGACCTCCTACGACCCGATGCTGGCCAAGGTCATCGCCCACGGCCCGGACCGCCCGACCGCGCTCCGCCGGCTGCGCGCCGCCCTGGCGGACACCACGGTCCTCGGAGTGGACACCAACATCGGCTTCCTCCGCGAACTGCTGGCCCACCCCGCGGTGGTCTCCGGCGAGCTGGACACCGGCCTGGTCGACCGGGACGCGGCCGCACTGGTGCCGCGGGAGGTGCCGGCCGAGATCTACGCGGCCGCGGCGCTGCTGCGGCACGCGGAGCTCGCCGCTTCGGCGCCGAAGGCCGAGGACACCGCCTCGAGGAGCGGCGCGAGCGGTTGGGCGAGCCCCTTCTCGGCGACGACCGGCTGGCGGCTGGGCGGCGAGCACGCCTGGACCCCGCACCACATCCGGGTGCCCGGCCACGACCCGGTGACGGTGCGGGTGCGGGGGCCGGTGCACGGCGCCGAAGTCCTCATCGCGGACGGCGAGACCGCCGTCGCGCCGATACCCGCGCGGCTCGTCGAGGCCGGGACTCCCGGCCGGGCGCTGCTGGAGTGGGACGGGGCTACCCACGTCCTGACCTGCGCCGACGACGGGGCGGCCGGCCACTGGCTGGGCCGGGAGGGAAGGGCCTGGCACACGGCCGTCTTCGACCCGGTGGCCGCCGCGCTGCGCGGCGGCTCCGCGGCGGCGCACGCCGGGGCGCTGACGGCACCGATGCCCGGCACGGTCACCGTGGTCAAGGCGGCCGTGGGCGAGGCGGTGACGGCCGGCCAGGGGCTCCTGGTGGTGGAGGCCATGAAGATGGAGCACGTCATCGCCGCGCCGCACGACGGCACCGTCACCGAGCTCGACGTGTCACCGGGCAGCACCGTCGCCATGGACCAGGTGCTCGCCGTGGTCACACCATCCGCCGACCCGTCGGCGGAGGAGGCCTCCGAGGCACCGGTCCCGTTGCCGGGTCACCCCCGGAAGGGACGTCACGAGAAGGAGCGGCGATGATCGACGGTCTGCCGATGCCGGTGCCCGCCGAAGGGCTGCCCGGCAGGGTCCGTATCCACGAGGTGGGCCCGCGGGACGGTCTGCAGAACGAGCAGGCCACCGTCCCGGTGGAGGTGAAGGCGGAGTTCATCCGCCGGCTCGCCGACGCCGGCCTGTCCACCATCGAGGCGACGAGCTTCGTCCACCCGCGCTGGGTGCCGCAGCTGGCCGACGCGGAAGAGCTGATGGCCCTCCTCGCCGAGCAGGGCACCCGCGGCGCGCACACCACCCCGGAGGGCGCGGTCGCGGCCCCCGACGCCAGCGTTTCCACCGCGGCGCCGCGACTTCCGGTGCTCGTCCCCAACGAGCGCGGGCTGGATCGGGCACTGGCGCTGGGCGTGCGGGAGATCGCCGTCTTCGGCAGTGCCACCGAGTCCTTCGCCCGGGCCAACCTGAACCGGACGGTGGACGAGTCGCTCGCCATGTTCGAACCGGTGGTGGCGCGGGCCAAGGAGGCCGGCGCCGAGGTCCGCGGCTATCTGTCGATGTGCTTCGGCGACCCCTGGGAGGGGCCGGTCAGCGCTGACCAGGTGGTGCGGGTCGGTCGGCGCCTGCTCGACCTGGGCTGTGACGAACTCAGCCTCGGGGACACCATCGGGGTGGCCACACCGGGCCAGGTCGCGGCGGTGCTGACCGGATTCGACGCCGCCGGGGTGCCGGCCGGCCGGCTCGCGGTGCACTTCCACGACACCTACGGGCAGGCGCTCGCCAACACCCTCACCGCGCTCCGGCACGGTGTCACCACCGTCGACTCCTCCGCCGGCGGCCTCGGCGGCTGCCCGTACGCCAAGAGCGCCACCGGGAACCTCGCCACCGAGGACCTGGTGTGGATGCTCCACGGTCTCGGCATCGAGACCGGCGTCGACCTCGGCCTCCTCACCGCCACCAGCGTGTGGATGGCCGCTCACCTGGGCCGACCCAGCCCGTCCCGCACCGTCCGTGCCCTCGCCGGCACCACCTCCCACCAGGAGCAGTGACCGCCATGTCGATCGACCACCGCCTCTCCCCCGAGTACGAGGAACTCCGCAGGACCGTCGAGGAGTTCGCCCACGACGTGATCGCGCCGAAGATCGGCGAGTTCTACGAGAACCACGAGTTCCCCTACGAGATCGTCCGCGAGATGGGCCGGATGGGCCTCTTCGGGCTGCCCTTCCCCGAGGAGTACGGCGGCATGGGCGGCGACTACCTGGCGCTCGGCCTGGCGTTGGAGGAACTCGCCCGGGTGGACTCCTCGGTGGCCATCACCCTGGAAGCCGGGGTCTCGCTCGGCGCCATGCCGATCTTCCTCTACGGCACCGAGGAGCAGAAGCGCACCTGGCTCCCCCGCCTGTGCACCGGCGAGATCCTGGGCGCCTTCGGGCTGACCGAGCCGGAGTGCGGTTCGGACGCCGGCGGCACCCGCACCACCGCCCGGCTCGACGAGGCCGCCGGCGAGTGGGTGATCAACGGCACCAAGTGCTTCATCACCAACTCCGGCACGGACATCACCGGGCTGGTCACGGTCACCGCCGTCACCGGCCACAAGGACGACGGCCGTCCCGAGATCTCCTCGATCATCGTGCCCTCCGGCACCCCCGGCTTCACCGTCGCGGCGCCGTACTCCAAGGTCGGCTGGAACGCCTCCGACACCCGTGAACTGTCCTTCTCCGACGTCCGGGTGCCGGCGGCCAACCTGCTCGGCCAGGAGGGCCGCGGCTACGCCCAGTTCCTGCGGATCCTCGACGAGGGCCGGATCGCCATCTCGGCGCTGGCCACCGGGCTCGCGCAGGGCTGCGTCGACGAGTCGGTCTCGTACGCCAAGACCCGGCACGCCTTCGGCCGGCCGATCGGCGCCAACCAGGCCATCCAGTTCAAGCTCGCCGACATGGAGATGCGCGCCCACACCGCCCGGCTGGCCTGGCGGGACGCCGCCTCCCGGCTGGTGCACGGCGAACCGTTCAAGAAGGAGGCGGCGCTCGCCAAGCTGTACTCCTCGGAGATAGCGGTGACCAACGCCCGGGAGGCCACCCAGATCCACGGCGGGTACGGCTTCATGAACGAGTACCCGGTGGCCCGGATGTGGCGGGACTCCAAGATCCTGGAGATCGGCGAAGGCACCAGCGAGGTGCAGCGGATGCTGATCGCCCGCGAGCTCGGATTCTCCGACCGCCCCACCGGCTGAGTCCCGCGCCGCACCGGGTGGGCGTCCGGCCCCCCGGTGCGGTGGCGAGCCGGGCCCTGAGGCGGCTCCCCCGCCCGCCCCCCGAGGGACATCATGTTTCCTGCCCGATTTCGGGCAGATATTTTGCGCAGGAGGGCCTTAGCGCCTCAGTATCGACGGGTGTCCGATCGATCCCTGCCCCACGACGACCTCGTCGACCACCTGGTCCGCAGCACTCCGCTGCGGCGCGGCGAAGCCGCCCGGGTGGTCCTCGACGTGTTGGCGTACTTCGACGAGACGACCGAGGAGTTCGTCCGCCGCCGCCACCAGGAACTGCGCTCCGGTGGTCTGAAGAACCCCGAGATCTTCGAACGGATCACAGCGGAACTGCCGCACCGCGCGGTCAACCCGCCCCCGCTCTCACTGCGGCAGCTGCGTCGGATCGTCTACGGCTGAACCGGCACCGGGTGTCCGCGGCGGCCTGCCCAGCCGCCGGCGGCCGCCACCTCGCCCCGGACGGACCTCCCACACCACCAACCAGACCGGTGACACGGCCGGCCAGACCGCCACGGACAGCCGGACCACCACGAACAGAGAGGGTCGAACCGCATGTGCGGAATCGTCGGTTACATCGGGAAACGGGACGCGGCGCCACTGCTGCTGGAGGGGCTCCAGCGGCTGGAGTACCGGGGCTACGACTCCGCCGGGATCGCCGTCGGCGGCCGGCCCGGTGCCCTGCGGTCGGTCAAGTCCAAGGGCAGGGTGCGTGAGCTCCAGGCGAAACTCCCCAAGCGCTTCGCCGGCACCACCGGCATCGCCCACACCCGCTGGGCCACCCACGGCGCACCGAACGACGAGAACGCCCACCCCCACCTGGACGGCGAGGGGAAGGTCGCCGTCGTCCACAACGGCATCATCGACAACGCCCCGGAACTGCGCGCCAGGTTGACCGCCGAGGGCGTCCTGCTCGCCTCCGAGACGGACTCGGAGGTGCTCGCCCACCTCATCGGCCGCTCCACCGCCGAGACGCTGGAGGAACGGGTCCGCGGGGCCCTGCGGCTGGTCGAGGGCACCTACGGCATCGCCGTGCTCCACTCGGACTTCCCGGACCGGATCGTGGTGGCCCGCAACGGCTCCCCGGTCGTCCTGGGCATCGCGGACAAGGAGATGTTCGTCTCCTCCGACGTGGCCGCGCTGGTCAGCCACACCCGGCAGGTGGTCACGCTCGGGGACGGCGAGATGGCGACCGTGCAGGCCGGGGACTACCGCACCTACACCACCGAGGGGGACCGCACCTCGGCGGCCCCGACCACCGTGGAGTGGGAGCCGGAGTCCTACGACATGGGTGGCCACGACACCTACATGCACAAGGAGATCAGCGAGCAGGCCGAGGCGGTCGACCGGGTGTTGCGCGGCCGGATCGACGACCGGTTCGCCACCGTCCGGCTGGGCGGGCTCAGCCTCGACGCGCGCGAGGCCCGCGGAGTGCGGCGGGTCAAGATCCTCGGCTGCGGCTCGGCCTACTACTCCGGCCAGATCGGCGCCCAGCTGATCGAGGAGCTGGCGCGGGTCCCCGCCGACGCCGAACCCGCCAGCGAGTTCCGCTACCGGAACGCGGTGGTCGACCCCGACACGCTCTACATCGCGGTCAGTCAGTCCGGGGAGACCTACGACACCCTGGCCGCCGTGCAGGAGCTGAAGCGGAAGGGCGCCCGGGTGCTGGGGGTGGTGAACGTCGTCGGCAGCGCCATCGCCCGCGAGACCGACGGCGGCATCTACGTCCACGCCGGTCCGGAGGTCTGCGTGGTCTCCACCAAGTGCTTCACCAACACCGCGGTGGCCTTCGCCCTCTTCGCGCTGCATCTGGGGCGGATCCGGGACCTCTCGGTGGCGGACGGCAGACGGATCCTGGCCGGCCTGCGCAGGCTTCCCGAGCAGATCGCCGAAGTGCTCCGCGGGGAGCGGGAGATCGCGGCGATCGCGGCCGACTACGCCGACGCCCGGAGCATGATGTTCGTCGGCCGGGTGCGCGGCTATCCGGTGGCCCGGGAGGCCGCGCAGAAGCTCAAGGAGGTCAGCTACATCCACGCCGAGGCCTACCCGGCCTCGGAGTTGAAGCACGGTCCGCTCGCGCTGATCGAGCCGGAGGTGCCGACCGTGGCCATCGTCCCGGACGACGACCTGCTGGAGAAGAACCGCGCGACCCTGGAGGAGATCAAGGCACGGAAGGGCCGCATCCTGGCGGTGGCCCACCAGGAGCAGGAGCGGGCCGACCACACGATCCTGGTGCCCCGCAACGAGGTGGAACTCGATCCCATCCTGATGGGCATCCCGCTGCAACTGCTCGCCTACCACACGGCGCTGGCGCTCGGTCGGGACATCGACAAGCCCCGCAATCTCGCCAAGTCCGTGACGGTGGAGTGACCGCGCCCGCGGGGCGGACCGCCCGGTGGACGGGCTGAACCGGTGCGGAGGGAGGGGGCTCGGGCCGCTGCCGCCCATACGAGCGGGTGGTGACGGCCGGGCCCTTCAGCCGGTGGCGATCACCACCCACCGGTCCGTCAGGGGATGGTGACCACCGGACGCTGCGCGCGGCGGGCGAGCCGCCCGGCGACCGAGCCGAACATCCGGCCCACCAGCCCGTGGGTCGAACCGACGACGATGGCGTCGGCCGCGTACTCCCGGCCGACCTCCTCCAGTTCGTGGCAGATGTCCCCGCCGCGCTCGACGAGGATCCACGGCACCTCGGCGAGGTGCTCGGCACAGGCCAGTTCCAGACCGAGCACCTCGGTGCGGTGGTCCGGCACGTCCACGAAGACCGGCGGCTCGCACCCCGCCCACACCGTCGTCGGCAGCCGGTTCGCCACATGGACGATGATCAGGCCCGACCGGCAGCGCCGGGCCATCCCGATGGCATAGGCGAGTGCGCGCTCACTGGACGTCGAACCGTCGAACCCCACCACCACGCCGTGTTGGAACGCGGGGTCACAGGGTTGGCGCACCCCTTCCGCCGCTTCAAGGTCTGCCGTCAGATCGGCGACCTTCCTGCGGTCCGCTGGTTCAGGGATCTCGTGACCGGCCATCGGTGTCTCGGCGAAGAAGGTCCTCTACGGGAGGGAGCGGCGGTGGGTGGCGGAGCGGGCTCCGAAGGGGAAGGGGGATAGTCCGGGAATCATCTTTCCAAGCCCTTACCCCAAAGGGTACGACGACACTCCTCACCTGCCGGGGTCATGTGCACCGACGCGCGGAGAGCGGGGTATTCGTCCGGCTCCCACACACGGCTTCCGGGAGCATGCCGGAGAATGGGCCCATAACGCAACGCCGCTGCGGCCCGCAGACGGGGTCCGTCGGCGGGCCCTCCGCGGCCGCAGGCGGAAGTCCCGTCGCGGACGGGCGCGGCGGCGCCGAGCGCCACCCGTGCGTGGGCGGGGCCGACAGGGTCCCCGACCCTCTGGACCGGCCGCTCCCCCGCCTTCGGGACGGGGCGCAACGGGGGCGCACGGAAGCAGGGAGAGCGTCCGGGGCAGTCTGTCGATCATGGAATCAACCCGCCTCGACAGCTGCGCTTCTTTTCGGCCAACTTCCCGCAACGGCACCAACCTCGCCGGACAGCGCGCCCAGCACCGTTCCGACCTGGGCAAAAGTGGGCTTCGGGGGCGCACGCCACGTGTCCCAGGGGGAGACCGACGGTAGGCGGACTTCCCAGCGGAGCCGACGGCTGCCACGCTTCGTGATCGAATGCTTCACGCCAAGTTGTCATGTCGACATAGCAGTAGGTGGTGAACTAGTCACGCTCGCCACGTGCGACACAGTAGATTCGATCTTGGCCATTCACGGCGGGGGACTTGTGCAGGACCGAGGGGAAACGTGCAGCACCGAGAGGACGCGACCACCGAGGGGGGCTTAGAGCCATGAGCCAGGACTCCACGACGATACCGGAGACGGCGCAAAAGCTGTCCGGGCGCCGCCGCCGGGAGATCGTCGCAGTACTGCTCTTCAGCGGCGGGCCCATCTTCGAGAGCTCCATCCCGCTTTCCGTGTTCGGTATCGACCGACAGGACGCCGGCGTCCCCCGTTACCGGCTCCTGGTCTGCGCCGGCGAGGACGCGCCACTGCGCACCACCGGCGGACTCGAACTGACCGCGCCGTTCGGCCTGGAGGCGCTCGCCCGAGCCGGCACCGTCGTCGTGCCCGCCTGGCGGTCGATCACCGCGCCACCGCCCAGGGAGGCCCTGGAAGCGCTCCGCCGCGCCCAGGAGGAGGGCGCGCGCATCGTGGGCCTGTGCACCGGCGCGTTCGTGCTGGCCGCCGCGGGGCTGCTCGACGGCCGCCCCGCCACCACCCACTGGATGTACGCCCCGACGCTGGCCAAACGCTACCCGTCCGTCCATGTGGACCCGCGCGAACTCTTCGTCGACGACGGCGATGTGCTGACCTCCGCGGGGACGGCGGCCGGCATAGACCTCTGCCTCCACATAGTCCGCGCCGACCACGGACCGGAGGCGGCCGGTGCGCTCGCCCGCCGACTCGTCGTACCGCCGCGCCGCGCCGGCGGACAGGAGCGTTACCTGGACCGGTCTTTACCGGAGGAGATCGGCGCGGACCCGCTCGCCGAGGTCGTGGCATGGGCGCTGGAGCACCTGCACGAGCAGTTCGACGTGGAGACCCTCGCCGCCCGCGCCTACATGAGCCGCCGCACCTTCGACCGGCGCTTCCGCTCACTCACCGGCAGCGCCCCCCTGCAGTGGCTGATCACCCAGCGGGTGCTCCAGGCACAGCGGCTGCTGGAGACCTCCGACTACTCGGTCGACGAGGTGGCCGGTCGTTGCGGGTTCCGGTCGCCGGTCGCCCTCCGCGGTCACTTCCGACGCCAGTTGGGCTCCTCGCCCGCCGCCTACCGGGCCGCCTACCGGGCCAGACGGCCGCAGGGCGGCGCCGAGCGGACCGACGGGACGGCGGCCGCCGAGCATGCGGCGGCCACGCGCCGCCAGGGCCGGGGCGGCCACGGCGGCCCCGCGGGTCCCGGACCGTCCGAGGCCGGCTTCCCCGGCGCGGTCGGCAGGCCGGAACCGGAGGGGTACGTACCGTACGGGGTCGACCACGCTCCGGACCGGTCGGGCGCCCGCCCGATGGTGCCCGGCCAGCGAAGCCGCCCGGTGGAATAGGACGCATAGGCTAGGACGTATGAACGATCGCATGGTGTGGATCGACTGCGAGATGACCGGACTCTCGCTGTCTGACGACGCGCTCATCGAGGTGGCCGCACTGGTCACCGACTCTGAGCTCAACGTGCTCGGGGAGGGCGTGGATGTCGTCATCCGCCCACCGGCCGGCGCGCTGACCACGATGCCCGACGTGGTGCGCGAGATGCACACCGCGTCGGGCCTGCTGGCGGAGCTCGACGACGGCACGACGCTGGAGGAGGCCGAGGAACAGGTCCTGGCCTACATCCGGGAGCACGTGCCGGAGCGTGGCAAGGCCCCGCTCTGCGGCAACTCGGTCGGCACCGACCGCGGTTTCCTGCTGCGTGACATGCCGAAGCTGGAGAACCATCTCCACTACCGGATCGTCGACGTCTCCTCGGTGAAGGAACTCGCCCGCCGCTGGTACCCCCGGGCGTACTTCAACAGCCCGGAGAAGAACGGCAACCACCGGGCGCTGGCCGACATCAGGGAGAGCATCGCCGAACTCCGCTACTACCGGGAGGCGGTCTTCGTGCCGCGACCCGGCCCCGACTCCGAGACGGCGAAGGCCATCGCGGCCAAGCACGTGCTTCCGACGGCTCCGGCGCAGCCGAGCACCTGAGCCGCTCTTCCGAACGCCCCTACCAGAACCGACGGCAACCGGCCGCGTGCCGCCGCGCGGCCCCTGAACGACACGCTGCCCAGGGGGAAAGGCGGGAGCGAGCACCCCGCCGGACCCTGTACACTTCTTCTTGAACGGTTCGAGCAAGAATCGTTCGTGGTGGGTATAGCTCAGCTGGTAGAGCACCTGGTTGTGGTCCAGGATGTCGCGGGTTCGAGTCCCGTTACTCACCCCAGCGCGCGAGGTCCGAACTTTCGACTGAGGAATAGCTCGGTCGAAAGTTCGGGCCTCGCTCTCGTTCCGGAGTTCTCGGCCCAGCCTGGATCATCGGCCTGGCCCCCTGCCGTACGGCCGGTCAGCGGCAGAGCCTCCGTCCCCCGGAAGCTCTGGTCGACGATGTGGTCGCGATCGGCATCTGACCGGCTGCGCACGCGGCCTGGCGGGCGTCACGCTCCCGGGAGGTCGATCTGCCGCGCGATGCCCTCAAGGAGCAGGCCGACACCGCGCCGGTAGGCACCCTCCGGGTCGTTGGCTTTGCCGGTCTGTTCACCGAGTGCGCGTGCGACACGCGAGGCGGTCGGGAACCGGGTCTGCTCGCCGATGGCCGCGGTGAGGGCAGGTTCGATGTTCGCCCACCAGCCGGTGTCCTGGTCCTCACCCGGTTCCCCGGAGCCCTGGGCTGCGAGTGCGGCTCGGGCGGTCCCTCGCACCAGGGAGAGCAGGGCGGTCAGGGTGTGCTCCATCCCGATGTCGGTCAGCCCGATCCCGTCCAGGGCACGCAGCTCGGTCTCGTACTTGGCCGAAGCGCCGGGACCGGGTACGGGACGCCCGATGGCGAGGTCGCTGCTCCGGGGATGGGCGCCGGCGACCACGCGGCACTCCTGGCCTTCGGCTGGCCTCTCGCACTGCCCCTCGGCGTTCGTCGGCGGCGAACGCCAGCGACTCCGACCCGCCACCGAACTCGGCACCCCCGGATGATTCCGGTGCTGGTCGCGAGCGGGACCGGGGGGCGCCGGGTGAGCCGTACGGGAGCACATCGCCCGCCGCCCCGCCGAGTTCGCTCCCCCTTCGGGAGTCACCGAGCGGCCGTTTTCAGGAGGAGGCCCGCCGGACCAGCTCCGTCGGCAGGACCACCTGGCGGCGCTCCGCGGGGCGTTCGGCGATCTGCCCCAGCAGCACCCGGGCCATCGCCCGTCCCATCTCCTCGATCGGCTGACGGACGCTGGTCAGCGGAGGGTCCATGTGCCGGGCCACCGCGGAGTCGTCGAAACCGATCAGGGCCACGTCGTCCGGGACGGCGCGGCCGTGCTCGCGCAGTACCTGGCGGGCACCGGAGGCCATCAGGTCGGAGGCGCAGAACACGGCGTCCAGGTCCGGCCTGCGGTCGAGCAGTTGCCGCATGGCGCGGCGTCCGCCGTCCTCGGTGAAGTCGCCCACGGCCACCAGCTGTTCGTCCACCTCCCGGCCACCGGCCGCGAGCGCCCGGCGATAGCCGTCCAAGCGGCATTCGGCGACGTACATGTCGAGCGGCCCGGTGATCGTGCCGACCGCGCGCCGCCCCCGCTCGATCAGGTGCTCGACTGCGGCGCCGGCACCGCCGACGTTGTCGGAGTCCACGTAGGAGACCGACTCGCCGGCGGCCCGACGCCCGCTGAGCACCGCCGGCATCCCGATCCGCTCCAGCAGGTCGGGCAGCGGGTCGTCGGCGTGCACGGAGACCAGGAGGACGCCGTCGACCCGGTGCGCGGCGAGGTAGGAGGCGAAGCGGTCCCGCTCCTTAGGGGTGCGGATCAGGGTGAGCAGAAGTTGCATTTCGGTATCGGCGAGCTCCGAGCCGACCCCGCGGATGATGCCGGAGAAGTACGGCTCGGCGAAGAGGCGGGTCTCGGCCTCCGGGACCACGAGCGCGACGGCGTCGGTCCGGTTGGCCGCCAGGGCACGGGCCGCGCGGTTGGGCACGTAGCCGAGTTCGGCGATGGCGTTCTGCACGACCTCCCTGGTCCGGGCGCTGACCCGGGGTGACTCGTTGATCACTCGTGAGACCGTGCCGCGGCCCACCCCGGCCCGCGCGGCGACCTCCTCAAGGGTGGGCCTCGCACCACGCTTTCCCATCGCCGACATGACCGCCTCCAGCCACAAGCCGATTCCGGCGCCTCCGCGCCATTCAACATCACTCCCGTTGCGGCGAGTTCGTCATGCCGACGGCCTTGACACTCCACCGAGTAGCGGCAACCCTTCAACACATCACTTTTGGGAGCGCTCCCACGGTACCTGACTCATACACATCCCGTACGTTCCCCGCCCGAGCCTCAGTACAAGCTTCCCCACGAGCATTCCCGGCCGGGAGCGAACGTCAGGGCGCTAGGAGGACTGATGGGCACTACTCGGACGCGGCGGGCGGTGACGCTCGCGGCGGTCACGGCCCTGGGCATCGGCCTGCTCGGCGGCTGCGCCGACGACGGAGACGACGGAGGTTCCGCCAGCTCCGGCAAGGACGGCAAGAAAGTCATCACGATCGGCGTCTTCGGGGTCTTCGGCTACAAGCAGGCCGGGCTCTACGACGAGTACGAGAAGTTGAACCCCGGCGTCACCATCAAGGAAACCTCGATCGAGCGAAGCGACCAGTACTACACGCAGTTGTTGACCCACCTGGGCGCCGGCAGCGGCCTCCAGGACATCCAGGCCGTCGAAGTCGGCAACATCGCGGAGACCACCGCCCTGCACGGCGACAAGTTCGTCGACCTCGGCAAGGAGAAGGGCGTCAACACCGGGGACTTCCTCGACTGGAAGCTCGCCCAGGGGACCACCGAGGACGGCAGGGTCATCGGCCTCGGCACCGACATCGGGCCGATGGCCGTCTGCTACCGCAAGGACCTCTTCGAGAAGGCCGGCCTGCCCACCGACCGGGATGAGGTCGGCAAGCTCTGGGCGGGCGACTGGGAGAAGTACATCGACACCGGCCGGAAGTACATGGAGAAGGCCCCCTCCGGCACGGTGTTCACGGACTCCGCCGGCGGCGTCTACAACGGCGCGATCTCCGGCAGCCCCGAGCGCTACTACGACGCGGACGGCGAGCTGATCTACGAGGACAGCCCGGCCGTCAAGGCGTCGTGGGACCTGGCGATGGAGGCCGTCAAGGGGAAGATGACCGCGAAGCTCAAGCAGTTCGACAAGAGCTGGGACCAGGCCTACGCCAACGGGCGGTTCGCCAGTGTCGTCTGCCCGCCGTGGATGCTCGGCTACATCAAGGAGAAGGCCGGGGAGAAGGCCGCGGACAAGTGGGACGTCGCGCAGGCCCCGCAGCCGGCCAACTGGGGCGGCTCCTTCCTCTCCGTGCCGGAAGCCGCGAAGAACAAGAAGGAGGCGATCAAGCTCGCCACCTGGCTGACCGCGCCGGAGCAGCAGGCCAAGCTCTTCGCCAAACAGGGCAGCTTCCCCAGCTCCCAGGCGGCCTACGAACTACCCGAAGTCAAGGACGCCAAGCACGAGTACTTCGACAACGCCCCCATCGGCCAGATCTTCGTCGAGGCGGCCGAGAACGCCCCGACCCTGCTGCTGGGTGCGAAGGACCAGCCGATCCAGACCGCCATCGTCGACGTGGGCGTTCTCCAGGTCGAGCAGCAGGGCAAGTCACCCGCCGAGGGCTGGTCGGCGGCGCTGAAGAACATCGAGAACCTGCTGGACAAGTGACCCGATGGCAGTCGAGTCCCGTACGGCCGCGCCCCCTGCCGGGCAGGGGGGCGCGGCCCTCCGCGCAGACCGCGAGGCGCGGCGCCGCAGCCGCCGCTACCGCCGCGACGTCAAGTGGAGCCCGTACGCCTTCGTAGCGCCCTTCTTCCTCTTCTTCACCGCATTCGGCCTCTTCCCACTGCTCTACACGGGCTGGTCGTCCCTGCACAGCGTGTCGTTGCACGACCCGACCACGATGGAGTGGGTCGGGCTGCACAACTACACCCGGCTGCTGGAGGACGAGTTCTTCTGGAACGCCCTGCGCAACACCTTCACCATCGGGGTGATCTCCACCGTCCCGCAGCTGCTGATGGCCCTCGGCCTGGCCCATCTGCTCAACTACAGACTGCGCGGCTCCGCCTTCTTCCGGGTGGCGATGCTGACCCCTTACGCCACCTCGGTGGCCGCCGCGACGCTCGTCTTCGTGCTGCTCTTCGGCCGCGACTACGGGATGGTCAACTGGCTGCTGGGCATGGCGGGGATCGACACCATCGACTGGCAGAACGGCACCTGGGCCTCCCAGCTGGCGGTCTCCTCGATCGTGATCTGGCGCTGGACGGGCTACAACACCCTGATCTACCTGGCGGCGATGCAGGCCGTACCGCAGGACCTCTACGAGTCCGCCGCGCTGGACGGCGCCTCCCGCTGGCAGCAGTTCCTCCATGTGACCATCCCGTCGCTGCGGCCGACGATCCTGTTCACCATCGTGGTGTCGACGATCGGCGCCACCCAGCTCTTCGGTGAGCCGCTGCTCTTCGGCGGCCCGGGCGGCGAGAAGGGCGGCGCCTCGCACCAGTTCCAGACCCTGGGGCTCTACATGTACGAGCAGGGCTGGTTCAACTTCCACCTCGGCCGGGCCGCCGCCATCGCCTGGTCGATGTTCCTGATCCTGCTTCTGATCGGCCTGGTCAACTGGCTGATCACCCGGCGGCTGGGGAGGAGCCGATGAAGGGCGCCATGAGAGCCAACCGCGCCGGCGGACAGCTGCACGCCGGGAAGTTCGCCTACGCGGTGCTGATCCTCTTCACCGCCGGGTCGCTCTTCCCACTGGTGTGGACGGCCGTCGCCGCCTCCCGGACCAACACCCGGCTCGCCGAGACCCCTCCGCCCTTCTGGTTCGGCGGGAACCTGTTCCGCAACCTGGAGCTGGCCTGGAGCGACGCCAACATGGGGCTCGCCCTGTGGAACACGCTGCTGGTCGCCGGCACCATCACCGTCGGCACGGTGCTCTTCTCCACCATCGCCGGCTTCGCCTTCGCCAAGCTGCGCTTCCGGTTCCGCAACCTTCTGCTGCTGCTGACCATCGGCACCATGATGATCCCGCCGCAGTTGTCGGTGGTGCCGCTGTTCATGGTCGTCGCGAAGCTGGAGTGGACCAACCAGCTCCAGGCGGTGGTCCTGCCGACCCTGGTCACCGCGTTCGGCGTGTTCTTCATGCGGCAGTACCTCACCGAGGCGCTGCCGACCGAGATCATCGAGGCGGCGCGGGTCGACGGGGCGAGCAGTCTGCGGGTCGTCTGGCACGTCGTCTTCCCCGCCGCGAGACCGGCCATGGCGGTGCTGGGGCTGCTCACCTTCGTCCAGGCATGGAACGACTTCTTCTGGCCGATCATCGCGCTGACGCAGGACAACCCGACCGTGCAGGTCGCCCTCACCGGACTGGGGCGGGGTTACATCCCCGACCAATCGGTGATCATGGCCGGGGCGCTGCTGGGTACGCTTCCCCTACTGCTCGCCTTCACGGTGTTCGGCAAGCAGATCGTCGGCGGCATCATGCAGGGCGCGGTCAAGGGTTGACCGATCCTGCCGGCCCGCAGCCGCCCCGGTCCGCGGTTCAGCGCGACCTTCCCTCGTCCCGATCCCGTCCACCACACCCGACTTCTAATGGGAGCGCTTCCATGACTGCTTTTCCGTCTGATTTCCTCTGGGGCGCGGCGACCGCCGCCTACCAGATCGAAGGCGCGGCGCAGGAGGACGGCCGCACCCCGTCCATCTGGGACACCTTCAGCCACACCCCGGGGAAGGTGCTCGGGGGTGACACCGGTGACGTGGCGACGGACCATTACCACCGGTGGCGCGAGGACGTCGCCCTCATGTCCGAACTGGGCCTGGGCTCCTACCGTTTCTCCGTCTCCTGGCCGCGGGTGCAGCCCACCGGCCGCGGGCCGGCCGTCCAGCGCGGCCTCGACTTCTACCGCGCGCTCGTCGACGAACTGCTGGCCAAGGGGATCCAGCCGCTGCTGACGCTCTACCACTGGGACCTGCCCCAGGAACTGGAGACGGCCGGCGGCTGGCCGGAGCGGGACACCGCCTACCGGTTCGCCGAGTACGCGGCGCTCGTCGGCGAGGCGCTCGGCGACCGGGTGGAGATGTGGACCACGCTCAACGAGCCGTGGTGCAGCGCCTTCCTGGGCTACGCCTCGGGGGTGCACGCCCCGGGCCGGACCGAGCCGGAGTCGGCGCTGCGCGCGGCGCACCACCTCAACTTGGCGCACGGCCTCGGAGCGCAGGCACTCCGCACGGCGCTGCCGCCCCGGGGGAAGATCTCGGTCAGCCTGAACGCCGCCGTGGTCCGTCCGCTCACCGAGTCCGCCGGGGACGTCGACGCGCAGCGGCGGATCGACGCCCTGGCGACCCGCGTCTTCAGCGATCCGATGCTGCACGGCAGCTACCCGGCGGATCTCCTCGACGACACTGCGGGGATCACCGACTGGTCGTACGTACAGGACGGCGACCTGGCCGTGATCAAGCACCCGATCGACGCCCTGGGCATCAACTACTACACGCCCACGGTGGTCTCGGCGACCGCCGAGGGGGAGGCTCCCAGGAGGGACGGCCACGGGGCGAGCGAGCACTCACCGTGGGTCGGCGCGGAGAACGTCGCCTTCCACCAGCCGCCCGGGGATCTCACCTCGATGGAGTGGTCGGTCGACCCGAGCGGACTGCACGACCTGCTGATGCGGTTCACCCGGGAGGTTCCCGGGCTGCCACTGCTGGTCAGCGAGAACGGTGCCGCCTACCAGGACGAGCCCGACGCCGACGGCGCCGTGCACGACCCGGAGCGGATCGCCTACCTGCGCAGCCACCTCGCAGCGGTACAGCGGGCGATCGCGGACGGCGCCGATGTCCGCGGCTACTTCCTGTGGTCGCTGCTGGACAACTTCGAATGGGCGTACGGCTACAGCAAGCGGTTCGGCGCGGTGTACGTCGACTACGCCACCCAGAAGCGCACGCCGAAGTCGAGCGCGCGCTGGTACGCCGAGGTGGCCCGCGGCGGTCGGCTGCCCGCGGAGGGGTAGCCCGCGTTCCTAGCGCGCCCCGGCCCGGAGAAGGGGACTGCCGGGGCGCGCCGCCGTATCCCGATCAGCCGAAGGTGCCGGGCGGTGGCGGTGGTGAAGGCCGGGCCCCGGAGTCGTGGACGGCGGCGGCGCCGCCGGTGAAGTCGGCGAGCGCCCGGCCGTGTTCGACCCGGCCGGGGTGCGGGTCGCCAGCGGCGCGCCGGGTCAGCTCGGCGAGCGGCAGTGGGCGGTCGGCGGCCAGGAGCACGGCGTTCCCGAAGCGCCTGCCGCGCAGTACCGCCGGATCGGCCACCACGGACAGCTCCGGGAAGACGCTGGCGAGGGTGGCGATCTGCCCGCGCAGATGGGCCAGCGGCGGGCCGTCGGTGAGGTTCAGCGCGTACTGACCGCCGGGCCGGAGCGTCCGGCGGACCTCGGCGGCGAACTCGGTGCTGCTGAGGTGGGCGGGGGTGCGGGCGCCGTCGAAGACGTCGGTGATGACCAGATCGGCCCAACCGTCCGCCACCCTCGTCAGGGCGTTCCGGGCGTCGGCGCTGTGCACCCGGATCCGCCAGCCGCGCTCCAACGGCAGTGCTCGGCGCACCAGATCGATCAGCGCCCCGTCCAACTCCACGACCCGCTGGGTGGAGCGGGGCCGGGTGGCGGCGATGTAGCGGGCCAGCGTGAAGGCCCCGCCGCCCAGGTGGAGTGCGTTCAGCGGTCGCCCGGGCGATGCGGCGAGGTCCGCGATGTGGCCGAGCCTGCGCTGGTAGGCGAACTCGAGGCGGGTGGGGTCGTCGAGGTCCACGTGGGACTGCGGCGCGCCGTCGATGAGCAGGGTCCAGCCGCCCGGCCGGTCCCGGTCCGGGACCAGCTCGGCGAGACCGCGGTCCACCCGCTCGGTGATCCGTTCCCGGGCGCTTCGGCCCGGGCCGCGCTCGGCACGCCGTCCGCCCTTCGCCATGGCACCAGTATCCCCGGCCGGCCACCAGGACGGTTCAGCGGCAGCGGTCGGCTGCCTCGATCACCCGCGCGGCCTCCCCGAGGGCGTCCCGGAGCGCTGCCGGATCGGTCACCGTCTCGGCGTCCTCCGGCGGCACCAGCCAGCCGGTGCCGTCGACCGGCGGGGCCGCGTCGGGGGCGAGTCGCGCGCCCCGCCCGAAGGTCTCGGTGCAGGCGCTGCCGGGCAGGTCCCACTGCTCGGCGGTGCCGGGCGGCACCAGGAAGCCGAGGGTGTCGCAGTCGCCGTCGTGCAGTACGGGGCCGACCGGGACGGTCGCGTCCGTCGCGGCTCCGTCGCCCGCCGGCCTGCGCGAGGCCCCGGGCTCCGGGGAGAGCGGGGTGTTCCGCCGGCGCAGGATGTCCACCGCCTCCAGCCCCTGGCGCGCCGGCACGGTGACCAGGTCGCAGGGGCCCTCGGAGTCGTCGCTCCGGGCCACCACGGCACCGCGGCGACGGACCGTCGTCCGGGGGTCGTTCGTGTCCACATCCGCCTCCAACAAGGGAAACCCTCCTCGGCTGAGAACGCCTTCGTCCGCAGAAGGTTCAACGCCGCCGACTCGTCAACGGCTACGGCGGCGCACCGCTGGAAAGGATGGCGCTTCATGGCGGATCGGGGATGAGATATCCGGTTTGTAGCCAAACTCTGAGTGATCAAGCCAACACGAACGGTACGGTTCCTCTCGCCGTTCCAGCGTCTCTCACGCGTTTCGGGACCGGCAGCAGGATCTCCGCCTCGCAGAGCGGTAGCACCGCCAGGAAGAAGGCCAGCCGTGGCGTCGCCAACAGCGTCCTCGTCGTCTTCGCGGGTCCGGGCCGGCAGTCCCGCGCGCCGGCCGAACACGATCTTCAGGCAGTTGCGCGGTCCGCTCTCCCCCGGTGAGTTCGCGGCGGCGGTCCGCCGGGCCGCCCGCGACATCGGGGAGCAGGTCTCCTGCGACGCCCGGTACATCGGCCGGGTCGAGTCGGGAGAGATCCGCTGCCCCAACTACGCGTACGAGCGCGTGTTCCGGCACATGTTCCCCGGGCGTTCGCTCAGCGACCTCGGCTTCTCTCCCCGAGAGACCGTGCGGGGCCGAAGACGGCGCACCCCCGCCGACGCGGCTGCGGGAACCCGACCACCCACCCTTGCCGACACTCACGAGGAGAGCGACGTGCTGCGTCGCGCGTTCATGACCGGCGGTTCGGTCGCGATGGCCACCGCCTCACTGGGGCTGAGCCCAGCCCGTCCGCCCCGTCGCGTCGGGGAGTCCGAGGCGTCGGCGGTCGAGGAGGCCGTGCGTCGCATCCGGCTCCTCGACGACCAGCACGGCGCCGACGGCCTGTACCGCCGCGCGGAACAACCGCTGCGCACCGCCTTCACACTGCTGGAAGCGGGGGCCCCGCGCCGGACGACCAGCGACCGGATCCACGCCGGGGCCGGTGAACTGGCCATCTCCGTGGGCTGGCTGGCGCACGACTCGGGCCGTTTCGCCGACGCCCGCTCGCACTACGCCGAGGCGCTGGCCATCGCCCGGACGTCCGGCGACGCGGCGTTGGAGGCCCACGCCTTCTGCAACACCGCCTTCCTCGCCCGGGACGAGGGGCGGCCGCGGGAAGCGGTGCGAGCCGCCGAGGCGGCCCAGCGGGCGGCGAAGCAGCTCCCCTCCGCGGGCCTGCTCTCGCTGTTGGCCCTGCGCGAGGCCGGAGGCTGGGCCGGGTTGGGCGACCGCGCCGGTTGTGTGGAGGCCCTGGGACGCGCCCGGGACCTGTTCGAGCGGGGCCCCTCCGACGGCGACCCGGAGTGGATGTCCTTCTACGGGGAGGCCGAGCTGGAGGGGCTCGAGGCGCAGTGCTGGGCGGCGCTGGGCGAGTGGCGGCGGGCGGCCGACCATGCCCGGCGGGCAGCGGCACTGCAGGATCCGCACTTCGCCCGGAACACCGCGCTGTTCACCGCGGAGTTGGCGGCTGACCTGGCCCGGGCCGGGGCGCCCGAGGAGGCCGCGAGCGCGGGTGAGCGGGTGCTGGACCTGCTGCGCCAGGTGCAGTCGGCCCGGATCCGCTCGATACTGGCCGGCACGGCCCGGGCCCTCACCCCCCACCGCAGGGACTCGGTCTCGGTCGGCTCCTTCCTCGCCCGGCACGCCGAGCTCGAACGGGCGGCGTGACCTGTCCGGGTTGAAAGCACCGGGGGATGACGCGCGCCGGGTGGTCCCGGCACGGCCCGCCCCCGCCAGGCTTCCGGATTCGGGACGGCCCGGGTCCGGGCACCGCTTGAGGCCCGTCAGCTCTCGGCCGCGGAGAGGTGGCCGGTGTCGTTCCAGCTCTCGACCGCCGGCTCACCGTAGGCCCAGCCCAGCACCGAGAGGGACGAGGGAGCCAACTTGAGCCGGGCCCCGAACGACACCTCGCGGCCGAGCCAGCGGGCGCCGAGGACCCGCAGGATGTGGCCGTGCGAGAAGAGCAGGACGTCCCGGTCGGTGGAGCGCGCCCACTCCAGCACCGCGTCGGCACGGGTCGCCACCTCCGCCCGCCCCTCCCCCTCGGGCACCCCGTCGCGCCAGATGGTCCAGCCCGGGCGTTCGACCTGGATCGCCTCGGAGGTCAGCCCCTCGTACGCCCCGTAGTCCCACTCCCGCAACGCGTCCCATGTCTCGGCGGGTTCGGCGAAGCCGGCGGCGGCGCAGGTGTCGACGGCCCGGGCGAGCGGGCTGGTCCGCACCAGCGCCCGGGCCAGGCCGTCGTAGGGCGGACGGCGGAGTCGCTCACCCACCAGCCGCGCCCCCCGCAGCCCCTCCTCGAGCAGCGGTACGTCGGTTCGGCCGGTGTGCCTCCCGGACAGCGACCACTCGGTCTGTCCGTGCCGGACGAGCAGGATTCGCGGTGCCATGGGCAGGACCTTCCCTAGTAATCCAGATCTTCCCGGAAGAATATGTGCACTGCTGCATCCATCGTCACGTAGCGGACCGGCCGTCAACCTGATCGACCCCAGTGGCGTCCTTGCCCGTGCACGAGCGATGGTCCGGCGCGCTGAACCACCCCGTCGACAGGGGAAGGGGCGGAAGGCTTGGATCGGAGGTCCGTGCACCACCCCGGCTGACGGCTGAGCGCTGTCCCGTGGTCTCTGGCGGATCAGCGCACGGCGTCAGGTGCGTTACACGTCGCAAGGCGGAGGGAAGCCCGGATACCGGCCGTATCGGGTGTTCCGACGACGCGGCGTGGGGCGCCCCTCAGCGGTGGCCGGGGGTGCCGTTGCCGGCGTCGTACGCCCGCCAGGGATGACGGGACAGCGCTCAGTGGCCGGGCGCGACGGCGCGCCGCGCGCTCGGGGCCGATGCACCCGGGGCTCCGCCCACACCGTACGGTTGACGCGCGCCCGCAGGCCGCCTGAACACATTTGGAGAGCGTCCGGATGCCCGACACCGCGACCGCCGCCGGAGCGCCGGCTGTCCGCCGGCTCCGTTGGTGGACCGAACTGCCGCTGATCGCCGTGGTCTACGGCTGCTATCTGGGCGTGCGGCTGCTGGTGCGCGGCGACGTCGCCTCCGCGGTCGAGCACGGCCTGGCCATCCTCCGCTTCGAGCAGTGGCTGGGCATCGACGCCGAGACCCCGCTCAACCGGCTGTTCACCCACCACCCGGCCGTCGGGATACCGGCCGACTTCGTCTACGCCTCGCTCCACTACGTGGTGACACCGGCGTTCCTGGTCTGGCTGTGGCTGCGCCTGCCGACCCGCTACCGGCTGGAACGCAGTTGGCTGTTGCTCTCGACCATGATCGGTCTGATCGGCTACACCTTCCTGCCGACCTGCCCGCCCCGACTCCTCGACGCCGCCCATGGTTTCGTCGACACCATGGCGCAGTACGGCTCCTACGGCTGGTGGGGCGCCGAGGCGAGCGCGCCGCGCGGGCTCGGCGGCCTGACCAACCAGTACGCCGCGATGCCCAGTCTGCACGTCGGCTGGGCGCTGTGGTGCGGGGTGCTGCTCTGGCGGTACCGCGGCACCCCGCTGGCGAAGGCGGTGGGCGTGGCCTACCCGCTGTTGATCTGCGTGGTGGTGATGGGCACCGCCAACCACTACCTGCTGGACGCGGTCGCCGGAGCCGCCGTGATGCTGGCCGGCTGGCTGCTGGTGCGGCCGGCGCTGCGCCTCGTCGACCAACTCTCGGCCCGCTTCGCGCGGCGGCTCCCGGCCGGGCCGGCCGACCGGCCCGGGGAGCCTGCGGCGGTGGGTGATTCGGCCGTTGTCGGTGACGGATGCGAGACTTCGGCGGGTGAACGCATCCCCCGACAGCCGACTCCACAACCGGCCCGGCGACCACAGCCCGACGGCCGCGTCCCGGGCTCCGGGACGGCCGTCACTTCGGGCGCTTCCGCGGCAGACGACGGCGCTCCGGCGGCGGCTCGCTGAACTCCGCGGCCCCGACTCCGCGCCCCGGCCGTGGGACGCCCGGGCGCTGGCGGCGTTGGCCGCCAACCCGGGGTGCCGGCGGCGCGCGCTGCTGGACGGTGCCGGGGTGGACAAGTCCGCGCTGGCCGAGGCGCTGGGCTCACCGGCCACCTTCGGCCAGTCGCAGTTCGCCTTCGTCCGCGGCAACTCCTTCGAGGCGCGGCTCAGCGCCGACGAGGGCAGCGAACTGATCCGGCTGCTGCTCGAACACCTGGCTCCCGGCACGGCCGCCGAGCACGTCGAGTTCGACGTACCGGACCTCTCCGCTTCCGGCTGCGAGGGCCGGGCCGACCGCACCCGGGCGGCCCTGGCCTCGGCGGTCGCCGCGGGAGGCTGGTCCCTGCTGTTCCACCCCATGGTGGAACTGGGCGTGGCCGGCTCCCCGGCCCACCTGGAACCGGACGCGGTGGTGGTGCAGCCGGACGGCGGCCTCACCGTGGTGGAGATCAAGTCCTTCCCGGTGCTGGACGGCGCGGCCGACGCCGCCAAAGTGGGCGCGGCGGCCCGCCAGTCGGCCGTCTACGTGCTGGCCCTGGAGGGGCTGGCGGCGGAGATCCCGGAAGCCCGGGTCCGGCACACCACGCTGCTGGTCTGCCCGAAGGACTTCTCCAACCTGCCGACCGCCGCGCCGCTGGACGTCCGGAAACAGCTCGCGGTCACCCGCCGCCAACTCGAACGGCTCACCCACCTGGAGGAGATCACCGCCGCGCTCCCCGAGGGCACCACCTTCGCCCTGCGGCTGGCCGAGGACGGCCGGACCGCGCCGCGGCCGGTCGGCGAACTCACCGAGGCGGTGGAGGCGGTCGAGGCCGCGTACGTGCCCGACTGCCTGGCCTCCTGCGAGCTCGCCTTCCACTGCCGGCTCCGGGCCAGGGAGGCCGGTTCGGTCCGGGTGCTGGGGCGCGGCGTCCGCAGTGAGCTGGGCGGCCTGCGGACGGTCGGCGAGGTGCTGGCGGCGGCGCACGGCCTCGCGGGCGACCCGGAAGACCCGGCGGTCGCGGCGCTCCGCCGAGCCGCCGCGCTCCGCGCCGAGGCGCTCGCCGCCGCCGGGGCAGCCGGAGGAGCCGCCGCATGCGGCTGATCCCGCGCTCCCTCCCGGGGGTGCCGCGCCGCGGCCCGGGGCACCCCGCGAGCAGGCCGTCGAGCCGGGGCCCGGCCGTGCCGGAGGCGCCGTGTCGCTGATCCAGACCCTCGCCCGGATGGAGGCCGTGGCCACCGGTCGGGCGCAGCCGGCTGCGACCGTGCGCCACCGCCATCTGTCCGACCGCCCCCTGGTGCTGGTGCCCTTGGCCACCGCGGGAGAGGCCGCCGCACCGCTGGGCGCACTCGTCGGCACCGACCGGGAGCGGCCCCGGCTGCTGGTCGTGGCGCAGCCGCGCGACCGCGATCTGCGGTCCGCGTTCCTCGCCGAGTTGGCGGATGCCGTCCTGCCGCACCTTGAGGGGTACGCGGAGGAGGTCGAGACCCGGCAGCGCAAGGAGACCGATCCGGAGACCGGTGAGAAGGTGCCGGTCGAGGTGGAGCTGTGTTCCGACGCCCCGCAACTGCTGGTGCCTGGCCGTGCCGGTGTGGAGTTCCTACGGCTGCTGGGCCGGTCGACCAGGTTCCGGCGGACCGCGGAGGAGGATCCGGAGGCGGCCTATCCCGCTCCGGCCGGGGTGCCCCGCCTCGGCCGCTGGCTGACGCACTACGGTGAGCGCTCCCGCGTGCCCGGGTCCTCGCTGCTGCTCGCGGTCACCGAACTCCTCGGCCGACACTGGACCACCGGCCAGAGCAGCCCGGAGGACGAGCACCTGGGGGCGCTGCTGGGCTGGATCGACCCGCCGGAGGGGCTGTCGGGCGCCGAGGCGGCGCTGCTCGCGGAGTGCGAGCGCGGCGAGGACGGGTTGCTGTGCTGCCCGCCGGCCGGGCCGGCCACCGACCCGGTCTTCGACAACCGGGTGCTGGCCCCGGCGATGGGGCGTTACGACGCCGCTCGCGCCCTCCTCCAGCAGGGCGATCGGGCCGCGGGCACCGCACTGCGCGCGGCCGAGGCGGAGATCCGCCGGGCGGTGGCCGGACAGCTACGACCCACCTGGGAGGCGGTGTGGCGCGGCGTCGACCTGTTGCGGGCGCTGCCGGAGGCCGGCCATGTCGTCGAGCGCTGGGAGCTGGACCGCTGGTCCTACACCCACCACCGCGATCGGTTGCGGGCGGGTGAGCCGCCCCAGCCGAAGTGGGACGACGCGGTGACCGCCGCCCGGAAGCTGCTGGGCCGGGAGACCGCCCAGGCCCGGCTGGAGGCGCAGGAGGCGCTGGACGACCCGCTGGTCATGGCGGGGCACCGGCTCGCCGGAGAGGCCTTCGCGGGCCGGGTGGTGGAGGTGGAGATGGCCTACTCGGCGAGCAGCCGACCGATGCCCCGGCCACTGCTCACCATCCGCACCGAGGACCGGCCGCAGCTCTCCGGGGATGCCAAGGTGTTCCGGGCGCTGCCCGACGGCAGGACGCAGCCCGGGGAACTGGTCGACCAGCGGCCCGGGGCAGTCGTGGTCCGGCTGACCGGCGGGATGGGCCGCGGCAAGGTGCCGGAGCCCGGCTCGGTGCCGGAGGTCGGCGAGGAGGTGTGCTGGACCCTCTTCGAGCACGCTCCGCGGGGTGGTCCACGGCTCCCGGAGCCGGAGCAGACCCCCTGGACCCACGGCGGGCCGCCGGAGGACACCGCGTTGACCGGCGCCCCGGCGACCTCCCCCGACCCCGTCACCGCGGAGGACTTCCTGTGACCGAGGACGATCCCCGGCTCGGAACCGAGCAGTCGCCCGAAGGGCCCTCCGCTGCCCGGCCCGCCGCCGACCGACCGGGGCGGGTGGACCCGGGGCAGGCCGCGGCCGAGGCGACCGCGGCGATCCTCCGCGACACGCTGCACGGCACCGCCCGCGGCGTCGTAGTCGACTCGCCCCCCGGGGCCGGCAAGTCGACGCTGGTGGTCCGCGCCGCCCGCGAACTCGCCGGCGCCGGCCGTCCGCTCATGGTGGTGGCGCAGACCAACGCCCAGGTGGACGACCTGGTGACGCGGCTGGCCGACGCCGACCCGGACCTCTCGGTGGGGCGGTTGCACAGCAGCGATCCCCGGCCCTTCGATCCGCTGCTCAGCGAGCTGCCCTCGGTGCGCACCTCGGCCAAGGCCACCGAGCTGCGCGGGCTGGACATCGTCGTCTCGACCGCGGCGAAGTGGGCGCACACCAGGGATGTCGAACCGTGGGACCAGGCGATCGTCGACGAGGCGTACCAGATGCGCTCGGACGCGCTGCTGGCCGTCGCGGGGCTCTTCGAGCGGGCGCTGTTCGTCGGTGACCCGGGGCAGCTCGACCCGTTCAGCGTGGTGGGGGCCGAGCAGTGGGCCGGCCTGTCCTACGATCCGTCGGCGAGCGCGGTGAGCACCCTGCTCGCCCACAACCCGGCCCTGCCGCAGCACCGGCTGCCGGTGTCCTGGCGGCTGCCGGCCTCCGCCGCGCCGCTGGTGTCGGACGCCTTCTACCCGTTCACCCGGTTCCGCAGCGGCACCGAACACGGCGACCGGAGACTGGCCTTCCGCGATGCTTCGGACGGATCCGCGCCGGACCGCGTACTGGACCTGGCCGCGGAGTCCGGCTGGGGGCTGCTGGAGCTGCCGCCCCGGCACACCCCCCGCACCGACCCGGAGGCGGTACGGGCGGTGGCGGCGGTGGTGCGCAGGCTGCTGGACCGGGGCACCACGACGGTCGACGAGCGCGGACCGGAGCCCACACCACTGACCGAGGAGCGGATCGCGGTCGGCACCGCCCACCGGGACCAGGCCGCCGCGGTGCGGTCCGCGCTGGCCGAACTGGGAGTGAGGGCGGTGGCGGTGGACACCGCCAACCGGCTCCAGGGACGCGAGTTCGACGTCACCGTCGTGCTGCACCCGCTCTCCGGCCGGCCGGACGCCACCGCCTTCCATCTGGAGACCGGCCGGCTGTGCGTACTCACCTCCCGCCACCGGCACGCCTGCGTGGTGGTCTGCCGGGCGGGGGTCGCGGAGCTGCTGGACGAGCACCCCTCGACCGAGCCGGTGCAGCTGGGCGTGACGGTGAAGTTCCCGGACGGCTGGGAGGCGATGTTCGCCACGCTGGACCACTGGCAGCGGCACAGGGTCTCCTGGCGGCCGTGACCCGTACAACGGGACTCCGGCCGTTTCGTCTGGTTCTCCGTGCAGGCAGGAGCTGCCTCTGGAGCTTGCTTTCGCCTGTGACGGCCCGTCGTCCTCGTCCTGGACGTACTCGGCTGACGGTTCGGTGCGGCGAGGGGGTTCCCCGACATTCGCAGGGAAGCCATAGGAACCCCCGGCGGTCAGGCCCGGACGACCGGACCTGGAGTTCCGTCACCCAGTCCTCGCGGTTCTCCGGCCACTCCAGGTTGATCTCCCGGGGATACCCGGCCGACCGGTAACCGTTCCCCTCGATCCAGCGGACCGGGGCCTGGGCTGTGGGCAGGTGCCGGGCTGGGGCCCTCGGCACAGCCAAGGGCGCTCAGCAGTTGGTCTCGATTGCCGCCGGGCGCCCGCCCGGCGCTCCGGTGGCCGTGGCCCGGCTCCAGTACCTGGTGCTCCTCGAAGAGCTGCCGCTGTGCGCGTCGGAACGGTTTCACATCAAGACCACGCATCCCTGCCGCTCCAGTTCGGCCAGCACTGGCTGGGAGGGATCGATCTCGTTCCACCGCAGATCCAGCTTCTCCAGCGACGGCATCCGGGCGAGCCAGTCCGGCAAGCGGCTGAGTCGATTGCTCCGCAGGTCGATCTGGCGCAGTAGCGGAAGGCCAGCCAGGGCCTCGGGAAGCTCGGCGACCGCGTTCTCCCGAAGGTCGAGGTGACGCAGTTCCCGGAGTTCGGCAGCCGATGGCGGCAGGTTCTCGATGGCGTTTCCGCGCAGCCAGAGCTCGCGCAGGTTGCGGAGCCGGCCGATCGACTCGGGCAACGCGGTCAGCCGGTTGTGCTGTGCTCTCAACTCGATGAGGCCGCTCATCTCTCCGATGGCTTCGGGCAAGGCGGCGACGGGGTTCTCGCCGATGTTGAGGTAACGCAGTCGGGTCAGTTGTCCCAGGGTCCGCGGAAGCCGAGACAGGCGGTTGTCGTGCAGGTAGAGGCAGTCGGTGAGCCCTGACAGATCCCCCAGTTCGTCCGGCACGGAGGTGAGCGCGTTGTGGCCCAGATCCAGTGTGCTCAGCCGGTCCAGTTTCCCGACCTCCGGTGAGAGGGTGGTGAGCCCGTTCTCCGCGAGGATCAACACGCGGAGCTCGGTTCGTTGCCAGACCGACTCGGGAACCTCTTCGAGCTCTTGACGCCATAAGTTCAGCGCGTGCCGCACAGCTAGTGCCCCCTCGTCGGCAGTTCCGGCCTCCATTGTCGTCGGTGGTCTTCTGGGCGGCGGGCGAGAGGGCTGTCGCCGGCGTGCTCCGTCTCCGGCCCCATCTGCTCGTCTCGGTCTTCCCAGGCTTGGGAAGTACCAGGCGGTGCTCGTGCACCTCGCCCGGCAGGGGGCCGCTGGGCCGGCGGGCTGCTCGGCGAGCGGCCGGCCCGCGTTCCCGGCAGCGGTCTTGCCCGGAGAGGGACAATGGAATAAGGCACCGAATCCTCGGGACCTCCCCACCGACCCCGGAAAGCCGGAGGCACGCACATGTCCGAGCCGCAGTCGGCTCCCGATCCCCAGCGCCACGGGCCGCGGCGGCTGAAACCCGCGGCACTGCTCTTCGAGCCCCCGGAGGCCGTCACCGACCCGGAACACTTCTTCGGTCTGGAGTCCGTCGAGGACCCGCGCGAGTTGCTTGCCCGCGCCAGCGAACTCGCGGTGGCCTTCCGGATCGCCGCGGACCGGGCCACCGAGTTCCAGGCCGTCGCCGCGGCCCAGCTCGCCGACCCGAAGCGCTTCGACCGCCTCTCGGAGCAGGCCGTCGCGGAGCGGGCCGGGTGGAGCGAGGACTACGCAAGGAAGATGATCGAGTTCGGCCGGGAGCAGCTGCGCGACCGCCACTGACCAGGGGCATATGCAGGTCGGGCGGGCAAGGTACCGCACAACGCCCGCCGATGTCCCCATTTCGCCTAACACGACGAAACGGGCGCACCCGGTGGGTAGTTATGGACGGCATGACGAACCCACAGCGACCTCCAGAGCGCACCGACCTCTTCGGACTTCTCCGCGATCCGGCCCCCCGGAGCGCGACGGAGATCACCGCGGCCGGAGCGGACTGGCTGGCCTCGGCCGCCCTCTTCCCCCGGAGCGTGCACGCGCTGTGGCAGGCATGTCCGTCCACGCCCGTCACCCTGCCCTGCGGCTCCGCCTTCGACGTGGTGAGCGTGCCGGCCGTGTTCGGCCGCCGGATGCTGGACCAGTTGTGGAACAACGGCCCGGGATCCGGGCCGGTGGCGGCCCACCGGGGCCGGGTGCTGCTCTTCGCCGCGCCCGGCACCGCACACCGGCTGCCGGCGCTGCTGAGCTGGGAGGAGTGGGGCCGGGAGGTGCCCCCGCTGCTCTGTCACGGCAGGGGCGACAACGTGACGGTGCCCGCACCGCTTCCCGCGCCGGACCGGGGCGGGAAGCGTCCCGCGCCGGCCGACGCCCCGGCGGGAGCCTCCTCGGCCCGCTGGCTGGTGGCCCCCGACGTGCGCTGGCCCTGGCTGCCGGGCACCGGCGTCCTACTGTGGGCCTGTGTGCGCACCGCCCGGGCCGAGCGGCGCGGCGACGCGGCGCGGGAGGCGACGGCCGCTCCCTGCTCGGGCTGATCGGTGCTCGCCCGAGCGGTATCGATTTTCACTCGGAACACGACGGGTGCTAGTGTTTTACCCATCGGGCGCCGCTAGCTCAGTTGGTTAGAGCAGCTGACTCTTAATCAGCGGGTCCGGGGTTCGAGTCCCTGGCGGCGCACTCTTAGCACAAGGGCTTGAACCTTCGCTGGAAGATCATCGGCGGGGGTTCAAGCCCTTGTGTGCGTGCTGGCCCGTGTGGAGCGCCGGACTCGGGCGCAAGCGGTCGCACGGCCGGGCTTGTCGGCGTGGAGCTGATCGCCCCCGTCGACGCAGACCTCGGGCGAAGAGATCTCCTCCCGCGCCTGGTCCGCGCGACACCGAGCCCGCGGAACGGGTCACCGCGAAATCGGGTGACGAAGCGCTCGCACCCGAAGCTGACGGAATCGGCTGCGGGGCTTCCGGTGCCGCCCGAGAAACCCCGCAGCCGGCGCGTCAGGCGCGCGCCCCGACCTCCTCGGAGCGGTCGTCGAGCTGCTCGCTGAGGACCTCGTCCCTGTACCGCGTCTCCAGGTGGGGACGGTGCAGGTTCTCACCCTCGATATCGACGTTCGGCAGGAGCCTGTCCAGCCACCTCGGCAGCCACCAGGCCTTCTCGCCTATCAGGTACATCAGCGCGGGGACCAGCAGCATGCGGACCACGAAGGCGTCGAAGACGACCGCGACCGCCAGCGCGAAGCCCATCGACTGGATGATCGGCTCGTCCATGAAGATGAAGCCGGCGAAGACCGAGGTCATGATGAGCGCGGCGGCCGTGACGACCCGGGCGCTGTTGCGGAAGCCGTCGACGACGGCCTCGCGGAAGTCCGCGCCGTGGACGTAAGCCTCGCGGATGCGGGTCACGAGGAACACCTGGTAGTCCATCGCCAGGCCGAACACGATCCCGATGAGGAAGATCGGCATGAAGCTGATGATCGGCTGCTCCGGGAAGAGGCCGAACAGGCCGTCCTGGAAGACCGCGACCGTCGCACCGAGCGTGGCCAGCACCGACAGCAGGAAGCCGAGGGTCGCCGTCAGCGGCACCAGGATGGAGCGGAACACCAGGATCAGCAGGACGAACGCCAATCCGATCACGATCGCCAGATAGGGCGCGAGGGCGCCGGCGAGCTTGGCCGAGATGTCGGTCTGCACCGCGGTCATCCCGGTGACGCCGAGCTCGGTGCCGGTCTCGGCCTCGATGCCGGCCTCTCCGTCACGCAGCGCGTCGAGCAGGTTCTCCGTCTGGGCGTCTTCGGGCCCGTGGGTGGGCTGCAGCATGACCATCGCGCCGTTCTCGTTGGACGAGGCGAGCATCGCGTTCGCCACGCCGTCCTGGCCGGCGGCCCACTCCGTGACCTTCTGGTAGGCGGCCTGCCGCTCCTGGTCGCCTTCCACCCCACGCGCGTCCACGATGACCACCATCGGTGCCAGCCGCCCCGGGCCGAACGCCTCGGTGACCAGATCGGCGGCCTTCCGCTTGGAGGTCTCGGTGGAGGCGGTGCTGTCCGAGGGAAGCGCGAGATGGAGGTTCTTGAGCGGGACGGCCAGGGCGCCGAGTCCGACGACGACCAGCAGGATCCAGGCGAGGGGGGCCTTGCCGATGAACCGGGCCCAGCGGACGCCGTTGTTGAGCACCCGGCCGTTGGACTCCCGGCGCGGCGTGTAACGGCGGAACTGGCCGCCGAACGCCTTCGACTTGAGCAGGCCCATGATCGCCGGCAGCAGCGTCAGCGCCACCAGCACCGCGACGGTGACGGTGGCCGCCGCACCGAGGCCCATGGCGGTCAGGAACGGGATACCGACGACGGTCAGCGCGACGAGCGCGATGATGACGGTCAGGCCGGCGAACACGACCGCCGAGCCGGCGGTGCCGACGGCGACGCCCATCGCCTCCTCACGGTCGTCGGTGTGGTCCATCTCGCTGCGGAAACGGGCCAGGATGAACAGCGCGTAGTCGATGCCGACCGCCAGGCCGAGCATCGAGGCCAGGGCGGTCGTCGAGGACGGCACGTCAGCGAACGCGGTGATCGCGGTGATGCCGACGACGCCCAGCCCGACGCCGAGACCGGCGGTCAGGATCGGCATGCCCGCCGCGACGAGCGAACCGAAGGTCAGAGCGAGGATGACCAGGGCCAGCGCGACACCGATCATCTCCGCCGAGGTGCCCTCGGCGTCAAAGGTCTGCATGCCCGTGCCGGACGCCTCGACCTCCAGGCCGGAATCCCGGGCGGTGTCCATGAGCCCCAGGACCTCGTCCTGCATCTCGGGCGTCACGTCGGTGAGCTCGGCGACCTCGAACGCGAAGTCGATGGTGCCCACCCGGCTGTCGTCCGAGAGCGGCGAGACGCCGGCGAGCTGGGCCCGGGCCGCGGCCAGCGCCTCGTCGCGGTCGAAGGGCTGCCCGGCGGCCTTGGCGGCCTGCTCGGCTTCGTCGACGCCCGCGACGGCCATCCCGTCCATGCCCGCGGCCGCCTCGACCGGACCCACCACGTCGTCGGGCACCTTGTCGAGGGTGCGCAACTGCTGCACCAGGGTCTCGACGGCGGCGGCGTACGGCTCGTCCGTCAGCGCCTTGCCCTTGGGGGCGGCGACGACGATCGACGCCGTGGCCGCGTCGACGGCCTGTGCGTCGGGGAACAGCTCCTTCTGCACGTCGGCGGCTTCGACGGACTCGATGCCCGGCATCGTGAACTGGTCCGACATCGGTTTGGAGAACCCGGCCGCAACGGCTCCGACGCCGATCAGTGCTATCAGCCAGCCCACCAAGAACACCGGCCACCGCCTGTACGCGGTCTTACCGAGGCGGTAAAGCAGGGTTGCCATGGTTCAGCGAACTCCTTCAAAGTCGAAGAGCACATGCGCGAGGGTCGTGGAACATCCGCTCGGAAGCGCGGGCCGAACGGGCGTTGGGGGGCAAGAGCCGGGCCGAAGCAGGATCAGCCGAACAAGTCGACCGCCGTGTCGAAGACCCGCAGGTAGTGATCGGCCGCCGACACCGACGAATCGGCGATGAACTCGTCGACCGACATGCCGAAGATGCACAGCGTCACGTGCGCCAGGACCCGGGCCGCGAAGGGCTCGAAGTCGCTGCCCTCACGCTCGACGATCGCCTCGGCGAGCAGCTTCACGACCTTCTCCAGACGGTCGTGCACGGCCTTCGCAAGACGCGGGTCGCTGCGGAGCAGCCGCCGCAACCGGGCGACCTCCTCGGAGTCGTGCTCGTTGAGCCGCAGCACACTGGCACCGACCTCACGGATGTCGGAGACCAGGTGACCGGACGGGCCGCCCAGCCGGAACGTGGTGAACGGTTCGGACTCCGGTTCCGATGGCAGATCGCTGCCGAGCACCGCGTCGATCTTGCTGGGAACGTAGTTGAACAACGTCCGCCGCGACACCCCGACCGCCTCGGCCAGGTCCTCCATCGTGAAGCCGTCGAGACCGCGCTCGTCAGCGAGCGTCTGCGCGCACCGATTGATCTCACGTGCGGTGGATTCCCGGCGGCGCTTCGCCAGGGCTCCCTCGGGTGCACTTCCGCTCATGGAGTGCATCGTATGCACTCAGCCGATTATCGTGCAAACCAGCTCGACCGCAACACCCCGGCCTGACGCCGTGTGCTGCGCCCCCGGCCCGGCCGTCAGCCTCGGTCGACCTGCACCGTCCAGCGCCCGTCAGCCCCCTCCGCGAGCACCCTGACCGACACACCGCTCTCCGGGTCGGTCAACTCCTCCCCCACCTGCAGGGGGGCGTCCGCGAGCTCCGGATAGACGGAGAAGTCGGCGCAGGCACCGGTCCCCGGGTGGCCGTCGAGCACTTCGATGGGCCCGTCGGTGGAGGCCAGCCCGCTGTGCACCCGGTACACCAGCACCCCCTCGGTGCAGCTGGAGCTGTCGTTGCCGACCGCCTGGCGGACCTCGATGCCGAGGGCGCTCTCCAGCCCGGTGCGCACCACCAGCAGCCGCCGGTCGTTCCGGCCCGCGGGCGGCACCCCGGCCGAGCCGGGCAGCCGGCCGGCGTCGGCGGGGGCGGCCAGCGGCACCAGGCCGTAGGTCCCGCTCTCCCCGCTGCGGACACAGCCGACCTGACTCCGGTCCAGCCAGCCGAGCTTCCACTTGTGCCAGCCGAAGGGTTCGGGCGAGAGACCGAACTGACTGCCCATGAGGTCCCAGTCCCCGACGTAGGTGTCCCAGTCGCCCTTCGCGTCCTCCGGCCGGTGGTAGAGATCTGGCAGGTCGAAGGCGTGGCCGGTCTCGTGGGCGAGCACGTTCCGGTCCGGCGGGCGCTGCTCGAAGACGGTCACCACCCGGTGGAGGTCCGCACCGTCGATCCGGATCGGCCGGTCGAAGTTGACGACCTTCGTCGCGTCGGAGTCCACGCCCGGCGCGTCCGGGTCAGCGATCATGTACACGATGTCGTAGCGGGAGAAGTCGACCGAGGGGTCGGCCGCGGCGAGCGCGTCGCCCAGGTAGTCGGCCCGCTTCCCGTCGTCCCAGTCCCGCTCTATCCGGTACGAGGTGGAGTCGGAGGGCATCTCCAGCCAGCTGGACATCGCGTGGTGGCGGAGGTGGAACTTGCCGTACGAGGCGCGCTCGAAGAAGCGGCTGGTCTCCGGGAAGTAGTCGGCGGTCAGCTCGCGAGGGGAGACCCGCGGTTCGGAGTCGGGGAAGGACAGGAACACCAGCACGGCGTCGAGCGTCCGGGTCGGCCGCGGATAGTCGTCGTTCCAGGTGTCCAGCCCCTCGGAGTGGTGGGCTTCGGTCCGCACCAGATCGCACGGCCCGGATGCGGCGGCGGCCGAGACCGGCCCTGCCACCAGCGAGGTCGCCAGCATGGCCGCGAAGGAGGTCAGCACGGCCGCCGGCTTGCGCAGCCGCGCCCCGCCGGCCTTCCCCACACCCTCGGGTGTCTGCGGACGGACCACATCCACCTCCCGGGCGCAGGGAATCAGGACACTTTCACCACTTTGTGACATTTCGACGTAAAGCGCCCTGAGCCGTTGCGCCATGCAGGTGAGGGGCAGACTTATTACTCTCTGTGATGAATAAGCGAGAAGCGATCGCCAGCTCATCAGGCTCGTACACAGCCGTGCAGGAACGATCAGGCAGTCGGAGGACATCCGACGGCGCACGGCCGGGTTGCTGGAAGGACGGGCCCGTCAGCCTCTATGATCGGCACATTTCCAGCGCGGAGCCGGGCGCCCGGCGACCCTCCGCCGCAACCGGAACACTCCATGACTTCTGTACCAGGACGAGCGCCCAGCGGGAGCTATCGGTGAGCGGACCCCCCGACCAGCCGGGCGATGGCCCCGGCCCCGCACTACCGACTCTCACGGAGAGTGACGGATCCGCCCCGATCCACCCTCCCGGCGGACCGCGCTCCGCCCACCCGGGCACCCACGCGCGGGACTGCCAGGCGGCGTTCAACGCCGCCCAGCTCGCCATGGCCGTGGTCGGCCGCGACGGCCTGGTCGTCACGGCGAACGACGCACTCGGCACGCTGCTCGGCGCAGACCCCGCCGGGCTCGCCGACTCCCCCGCCGCCGACCTCGTCGACCTGGAGGCCGACTCCCAGCTCCGGAGCGCGTACCGGGAGGTGCTGCTCGGCCGCAGCGACCGGATGCGTTGCACCCGCCGCCTCAAGCAGGGCGACGGCCGGTCCCTGTGGGCCGAGGTCACCCTCTCGCCGCTGCCGGACACCGGCAGCCTGCTGCTGGCCGTTTCCGACATCAGCGACCGGCGCGCTCTCGAGGCACGTCTGCGGCACCTGCGGATGCACGATCCGCTGACCCGGCTCCCCAACCGGGCGCTCTTCATCGAGCGGCTCACCAGCGCTCTGGAGTCCGCGGCCGAGACGACCGATGCCTCGGGGCGGGCCGGCGGGGGCACCGGGCGGATCGGTATCTGCCACCTCGACCTGGACGGTTTCAAGGCGGTCAACGACACCCTCGGCCACCGGGCCGGCGACCAACTGCTCCGGCTGGTCGCCGAACGGCTCACGCACTGCGCCGACCAGGCGGAGCAGGGGCGCCGGGGTGAGCTACTGGTGGCCCGGCTGAGCGGTGACGAGTTCGCGGTGCTGGTGGCGGACTCGACCGGGACCGAGCAGCTCTCCGAACTCGCCGACTCCATCCTCGCCTCACTCCAGCGGCCCTTCGACGTCGCAGGGCAGCGGCTGTCGATCTCGGCGAGCATCGGGATCGTGGAGCGGACCGCCGGCGGGGCCACCGCGACCGCGCTGCTGCAGGCCGCCGACACCACGCTCTACTGGGCGAAAGCCGACGGGAAGGGGCGGTGGGCCCTCTTCGACCCGGACCGCAACGCCCACCGGATGACCCGTCAGGCCCTCACCAGCACCTTGCGGCCGGCGGTCGACCGCGGGGAGTTCACCCTCGACTACCAACCGCTGGTGGGGCTGGGCTGCGGCGCGGTCCGCGGTGTGGAAGCCCTCGTCCGCTGGCGGCACCCGCGCTTCGGGGTGCTGCCGCCGAACCGGTTCATCGGGCTGGCGGAGGAGAACGGCTCGATCGTCCAGCTCGGGCGCTGGGTGTTGGAGACCTCCTGCCAACAGGCCCGCCGCTGGCAGCTCGACCATCCGCAGGCCCCGGTCTTCGTCAGCGTCAACGTGGCCGTCCGGCAGGTCTGGGACTCCGATCTGGTGGCCGATGTGGCCGAGATCCTGGCGGAGACCGGGCTGCCGCCGGAGCTGCTCCAGCTGGAGCTGACCGAGTCGGCGGTGATGGGCTCGACCGGCCAACCGCTCCAGGCGCTCCAGGCGCTCAGCGACATGGGCGTCGCCATCGCCATCGACGACTTCGGCACCGGCTACTCCAACCTCGCCTACCTGAGCCGGCTGCCGGTCTCCACCCTGAAGCTGGACGGCTCCTTCGTCCGCGGCTTCCGGGACGAGAAGCACCCCAGCCCGGCCGACCAGACCATCGTCGAGGCGCTGGTGAACCTCGCCCACCGGCTGGGCCTCACCGTCACCGCCGAGGGCGTGGAGAGCGCCGAGCAGGCGGAGCGGCTGCGGAGGATCGGCTGTGACACCGGCCAGGGCTGGTTCTACGCCCGGCCCATGCCGGCCGAGCGGATCCCCGCGCTGCTGGCGTCGAGGCCCCCGGAGGCGCCCGGCTCCCCGCCCGGCAGTCCGTAGGCGTCCGCGATCAGCTCGTAGGAGTCGACCCTGGCGCGCGCACCGTGCGCGTTGGCGGTGATCAGCAGCTCGTCGGCGCCGGTCCGGGCGACCAGCGCGTCGAGGCCCTCGCGCACCGCCTCCGGGGTGCCGTGGACGATGTTGGCGAGCCAGCCGTCGACGAACTCGCGTTCCCGGGGGCTCCACGGGTAGGCCGCGGCCTCGTCCGGGGTCGGCACCAGGCCCGGCCGGCCGGTGCGGAGCCGGAGCATCGACAGCGCGCCCGCGAGCACCTCGCGGCGCGCCTCCCGCTCCTCCCTGGCGGCCAGCGCCGAGACCCCGATCGACGCGTACGGTTCCTCGATCACCCCGGATGGACGGAAGGACTCCCGGTAGAGCTCCAGGGCCGGAACGGTGTTGGCGGCCGAGAAATGGTGTGCGAAGGAGAAGGGGAGGCCGAGCAGGCCGGCCAGCCTGGCGCTGAAGCCACTGGAGCCCAGCAGCCAGATCTGCGGCCGGTCGGTGGACTGCACCCCGCCCGCCACCCTGGCCTGGACCGGTCCGGGCACGGCGTGGATCCGGTGGTAGGGGTGGCCCTCGGGGAAGTCGTCGTCGAGGAAGCCGGTCAGCTCGGCGAGCTGGTCGGGGAAGTCGTCCGCGCCCTCCCGGAGGCGGTCGGTGCGGCGCAGCGCGGCGGCGGTGGCCCCGTCGGTGCCCGGGGCCCGGCCGAGCCCGAGGTCGATCCGGCCCGGCGCCAGCGCCTCAAGGGTGCCGAACTGCTCGGCGATCACCAGCGGCGCGTGGTTGGGCAGCATCACCCCGCCCGAACCGAGTCGGATCCGTTCGGTGTGGGCGGCCAGGTGGGAGAGGATCACCGCCGGTGAGGAGCTGGCGATACCGGGCATCGAGTGGTGTTCGGCGACCCAGTACCGGTGGAAGCCGCGCCGCTCCGCGAGCTGCGCGAGTTCGACCGAGGTGCGGAGCGCCTGGCTGGCGGTGGCCCCGCTGCCGACCACGGCGAGGTCGAGTACGGAGAGCGGAACCGGAGCGGTTCCGCCCGCCTGGCCACGTACGTGGTGCTGGTCGGCCATGGTGCGGCTGCCTCCCTGGTTGTCTTGACTGCCGACCCGGCCAACCGGAGAGGTCTTCCGTTTTATTCCCGGTTCGGCGTGGCGCCGGGCGAGAACAGGGTGCCCAGCTCAGGGCAGCGCGCCGGGCGGTCCAGCAGCCGCAGCCCCTCCCACACGGTCACCTGGTTGGCGGTGAGGACGGGCTTGCCGAGCTCGGCCTCGAGCCGGGTGAGGTAGGCGGCGGTGTGCAGCGCGGTGTCCGGAAGGAGTACGGCCCGCGCCTCGGGATGGTCGCCGCCGCGCGCCAGGGCGAGCACCTCCTCCCAGCCCCAGGTGCCCACTTCGGCGGCCGTGATGATGCCGCTGCCGCGCAGGGCCACGACCTCGGTGCCGAAGGACTTGAGGAAGGCCCGGAAGAGTTCGGCGACGTCCTCCGGGTAGGTGGCCGCGATCGCCACCCGGTCGACCCCGAGGGACTGGAGGGCGTGCGCGAAGGCGAAGGAGGTGCTCGAGGCCGGCAGCCCCGCGGTCCGGGACAGCTCCCGCACCTGCTGCCGCGCGCCCTCCGGGCCGAAGACGAAGCTGGCGCTGGTGCAGGCCCAGACGACGGCCCGCGCCCCGAGCGCCCTGACCTCCTCGACCCGCGCGGCGAGCCGGTCCGCCGAGCCCATCTCCAGCAGCGCGTCGACCCGGTGGGCGTCCTCGCCGATGTCCGTGTGCACCAGGGGCAGCCGTACCTCCGGGCCGGCCTCGGCGAGCATGCCCGCGATCCGCGGGTAGTCGTCCTCCGCCGAGTGTCCGGGGTAGAGGAACCCGACGGCGTCCGGCTGCTCCGCGCCCGCCGCCGCATCCGTCTTCGGTGTGTGGTCCGCCATCTCCACCTCTCGCGCTGCTCACGACTGCTCGGGTCCGTGCGGCGTCGGCGTTCCGACGCGTCTTTCGAATGGGGGGAGGAGCCGGGAACCGCCGGACCGTGCCGCCGGGCCGCCGGTTTCCCTGGCCGGTCAGCTGCCCGCCGAGCCGCCCGACTCCTCGGGGTAGGGCGGAAGATCGCCGCCTTCCACGGCCTCCGCCTCGGATCCGCCGGGGGTTCCGGCCCCGGCTAACGCCGCCTCCGGCTCACCGCGGTCTCCGGACTGGTACCTCATCCCGGACTCGTCCGCGATCGGCAGCGGCGGCAGCGCCTCCACCGTGGGAACCGGCGGTTCCGGCGACTGGGACGGCGGCGGCGGCAGAGCCGACATCGATGCCGGCCCGCGTCTGGCCACCGGATCGAGCAGCGCCTGATAAGGGCCCACGGCCCGCTCCCCGATCCGGCGCAGCGCCGCCCACATCGTCACCTGATTGGCCGACAGGACCGGCATCCGCAGCTCCGCCTCGAGCTGCGGGATGACGTCGTAGGTCGGCAGGTTGGTACAGCTGATGAAGAGGGCGTCGACCGAGTCGACCACCGCCCGGCGCGCCATCTCGACGACATCGCGGTACGGCACTTTCCAGATGTGCCGGGTCAGCCCCAGGAAGGCGCAACCGGTAACGGAGATACCGCCCTCGTCGAGGTAGGCGTGGAGCGACCTGGTCACCGAGGAGGTGTACGGGGTCACCAGGGCGATGCGCTCCGCGCCGATCTCCCGGAGCGCTTCGAGCAGGGCCCCCGAGGTGGTGAGGGCCGGCATCTCGCCGGACTGCTCCATGGCCGCGCACATGGCCCGTTCGCCGGCGATCCCGCCGACGAAACTCCCCGAGGCGCAGGCGTAGGCGACGACCTCCGGCGCGACCGCGGTCAGCGCCTGGGTGGCCGCCCCGAGCGTCTCGTGTTCACTGACCAGCCGGGCGAGGTCCAGGCTCACCTCGACCGGCACGAAAGGTGTTCGGGTGAGGTGGAGAGACACCTCGTCAGGCACCCATCGCCAGAGCTCGCGGTCGAGTGCGAAATCAAACGGTGCAACTACGCCCACACCGCGTTGCGGGTGTGGACCGCCCAGGAAGGAGACGTCCATTTCAAGCCCCAATACAACGGAGGGCTGGCCGAGGCCACGGAGAAACGCAAGCCGGAACATGCCGGGACGCCGGGACGGATAGCCGGACAGATACCCGTATTGACGAAGGTAGTTTCCGCTCCCTAGCGTGGTCAATCCTTCCTCTCCGACCGCGCTGATCTCATCTCCGGACCGCGCTCAAACTCGCCGTATGAGCCGAGCGACCCTACGTTCGAAACGGTTGCCCCGCCCATGTCTGACAGCACCCTCCTCGTCTTCGGCAGCCCCGCTCCGCGCCTCGCCAGACTCGCGGGCCGGGTCGAGGTGCGCCACGCCGACGACTCCTCGCTCCCGGACCTCCTCCCCACCGCGGACGCCCTGCTGGTCTGGGACTTCACCTCGGACGCGGTCCGCTCCGCGTGGCCCGGGGCAGGCCCCCGGCCGCGCTGGGTGCACACCGCCAGCGCCGGTGTGGACCGGCTGCTCTGCCCCGAGCTGGTCTCCTCAGAGACCGTGCTGACCAACGCCCGCGGGGTCTTCGACCAACCCATCGCCGAATACGTCGCCGGACTGGTGATCGCGATGGCGAAGGACTTCCCCGGCAGCTGGGCGCTCCAGCGGCAGCGCCGCTGGCTGCACCGGGAGACCATGCGGCTGGGCGGCTCCCGGGCCGTGGTGGTCGGCTCCGGCCCGATCGGCCGGGCGATCGGCAGAACCCTGGCCGCGCTCGGTGTGGCGGTCGACCTCGTGGGGCGCACCGAGCGGACCGGGGACGCCGAGTTCGGCCGGGTGCACGGTGGGGCGGCCCTGCCGAAGCTGCTTCCGACCGCCGACTGGGTGGTCTGCGCCGCCCCGCTGACCGAGGAGAACCGCGGCATGTTCGACGCCGCAGCCTTCGCCCGGATGCGGCCCTCGGCCCGGTTCGTCAACATCGGGCGCGGTCCGCTGGTGGTCGAGGCGGACCTGGTCGAGGCCTTGCGCCGGGGGGCGCTCGCCGGCGCCGCGCTGGACGTCTTCGAGCAGGAGCCGCTCGCCCCGGACGACCCGCTCTGGGAGGTGCCCGGAGTGCTGGTCTCCCCGCACATGAGCGGGGACACGGTCGGCTGGAGGGATGACCTCGAGGAACAGTTCCTGGACAATTTCGACCGGTGGGCGGCGGGCGAACCACTGCTCAACGTGGTCGACAAGAGGCTCGGATACGTACCGGTGCAGTGAGCCGGGGCCGACCCGCCCCGACGACTTCGATGGAGGGCCACTTGACCGAGCTCAGTGATCTCACGGCGACACAGCTCCTGGCCGGCTACGCCGCCGGCAGCTTCTCCCCCGTCGAGGCGGTCCGGTCGGTGCTGGAGCGGACCGAGCGGATCGATCCGGCCGTCAACGCCTTCGTGCGGATCGACGCCGACCAGGCGCTGGCCCAGGCCGAGGAGTCGGAGCGGCGGTGGCACCGCGGGCGGCCGGCCGGCCCGGTCGACGGGGTGCCGGTGTCGGTGAAGGACATACTGCTCCAGCGCGGCGGGCCGACGCTGCGCGGTTCGCTCACCGTCTCGGCGGACGGGCCGTGGGACGAGGACGCGCCCGCGGTGGCCCGGCTGCGGGAGGCCGGGGCGGTCTTCCTCGGCAAGACCACCACTCCGGAGTTCGGATGGAAGGGGGTCACCGACAGCCCTCGGCACGGGGTGACCGGCAACCCCTACGACCCGAGCCGTACCGCCGGCGGTTCGAGCGGTGGCAGCGCCGCGGCGGTGGCGCTGGGCGCCGGGCCGCTGAGCCTGGGCACCGACGGTGGCGGCTCGGTGCGCATCCCCGGCTCGTTCAGCGGGATCTTCGCCCTGAAGCCCACCTACGGACGGGTGCCGCACTATCCGGCCAGCCCGTTCGGAACCCTGGCGCACGTGGGCCCGATGACCCGGGACGCCCTGGACGCGGCGCTGATGATGGACGTGGTCTGCGGACCCGACCACCGGGACTGGTCGCAACTCGCGCCGCCGGCCGGCGGTTTCCGGGAGGGCATCGGCGGCGGGGTGGCCGGGCTCCGGATCGCCTGCAGTGTCTCCTTCGGCGGGCGGGTGGCGGTCGATCCGGCGGTCGCCGCCGCGGTCCGGCGGGCCGCCGGACTGCTCGCCGGGCTGGGCGCCCAGGTGGTGGAGGCGGATCCGCCGATCGGCACCGACCTGCTGGAGTCCTTCCACACCCTGTGGTTCAGCGGAGCGGCCCGCGTCGTCCAGCACCTGGATGGCGCTCGGCGGCAGCTGCTCGATCCGGGGCTGCGCGAGATCTGCGAGCTCGGGGCCGCCTACAGCGCGCTGGACTACCTGGCCGCGGTGGACCGCCGGATGGCCCTGGGCCAGGCGATGGGCGCCTTCCACGACGACTACGACCTGCTGGTCACGCCGACGATGCCGTCCACCGCCTTCGAGGCCGGGGTGGAGGTGCCCGCCGGTTCCGGCGACACCAGGTGGACCGGCTGGACGCCGTTCAGCTATCCGTTCAACCTGACCCAGCAGCCCGCGGCGACCGTCCCCTGTGGAATGGCGGGCGGCGGGCCCGACGGCCCGGGGCTGCCGATCGGTGTGCAGCTGGTCGGACCCCGCCACTCGGACTCGCTGGTGCTGCGCGCGGCGCACGCCCTCTTCGAGGCGGGGGTGGCGGACTCGGTCCCCCGCCCCCCGCTGGTGACGGGCGCCGCGCACAGGGCGGGTCGGCGCCCGGTCACTCCCGCCGGAAGTTGAGGCTCTCCCCCAGCGCTCCGGCCCGCCAGAGGTCCTGACAGGCCTCGGCCATCCGGTCGAGGCCGTCGACGACGGTGCCCCAGACGATCCCCGGGACCCAACCGGCGTCGCCGTTGATCAGCAGGTTGTTCCGCTCGTAGAAGAGTGCCAGATCGACGACGGTGTTCCGGCCCTGGTGGGCGGCGTCCGACTCGTAACCGTAGGAGGCGGTGCCGAGTTGGGTGTCGGAGAAGGTGAAATAGCAGAGATCTCCCGGAATCGGAGTGATCGTGGGGTTCTCCAGCGGCGGCTCCTCGGGCGCGAACGGAGACACCAGGGTGTAGATCTCGTTGCGCGCGTACTTGGCGTGGTAGACATCACCGCCCAGCGGAAGCGCGTTCCACACGGCTTCGCAGGTGATCGGCGCACGCTCGAAGAGCAGTTTCGCGGTGCAGCTCACACCCCGCTTGTCGAGCGAGACCCGGATGAAGCGCTCCGGTGGTGACTGGTCGGCCATGTTCACCTCTCCTGTTCGCTGTTTCCGTACACAGGTCAATAGTGACGTAGCGGTCAATAGGGCAACACTCTCGTCAAGGGCCGGAAACGATCGGCATACCTGTGGCTCGGGCGGGTAGCCGCGCGCCCATGGCTCCACCACAGGGGAACGACGACATGGGAAGAGGGGTGCGCCGCCGCTCGCTGCTCGCGGGTGCGGCGGCTCTTGGTGCGATGGGCGCCGTCGGCTGTAGCCGGGTGTCCACCGCGGAGACGGGAAGCGGGGGAGATCTACTGGAGCGCCTGCGGGCGCAGCGCACGGTACGGCTCGGGCTCGCCGGCGAGCAGCCGTACAGCTACATCGGCCGGGACGGCAAGATGACCGGATCGGCGCCCACGATCGCCAAGCGCATCTTCGAACGGCTGGGCGTTCCCAACCTCCAGCCTTTCCCCACCGAGTTCAGCTCGCTGATCTCCGGGCTGAACTCCCAGCAGTTCGACGTGGTCGCCGCCGGGATGTACATCAATCCCGAGCGTTGCCAGCAGGTCATCTTCGCCGACCCCGAGTACCAGATGCTCGATGCCTTCATCGTGCCCAAGGGGAATCCGCTGAACCTGCGGACGTACAAGGACATCGCGGAGAGCGGGGCCAAGATGGCCACCGGCGTCGGATACGCCGAGATCGCGTACGCCAAGGAGGCCGGGGTCAAGAACATCACGACCCTGCCGGACCAGCTGGCCGGTCTCCTCAACGTCGAGCAGGGCCGGGTGGACGTCTTCGTCGGCACCGCGGTCACCGTGCGCAACGTGGTGCAGCAGTCCAAGAGCCGCAAGGTCGAGGCCACCCCCGAGGTCACCCCGCTGGTGGACGGCGAGCCCGTCATCGACGTCGGCGGGTTCGCGTTCCGGCCGGCGGAGACCAACCTGCGGGACGCCTTCAACCGTGAGCTGCACAAGATGAAGAAGAGCGGCGAGCTGCTCCGCATCATGCGTCCCTTCGGCTTCGGCGAGGAGCAGATGACGGAGATCACCGCAGAGGAGAAGTGCAGGCCATGAGTGAGATCACAGCAGGCCTGTGGGGGCTCCTGTTCCAGGGGCTCTGGGTCACCGTCCAGCTCACCGTCTACAGCGCCGCGCTCGGGGCCTTCGTGGCGTTCAGCGTGGGCATCGCCCGCACCCACCGTCTGAAGGTCGTGCGCTTCCTCTCCGGCCTCTACATGGAGATCTTCCGCGGAACCTCCGCGCTGGTCCTGATGTTCTGGCTGTTCTTCGTCCTTCCGGTCGCCTTCGGCTGGCAGTTGGTGCCGACCTGGGCCGCGGTGCTGGCGCTGGGCCTGTCCTACGGCGCCTACGGTTCGGAGATCGTCCGCGGCGCCGTCGCGGCGGTGGCTCCGGCACAGCGGGAAGCGGGCATCGCGCTCAGCTTCACCCCGTTCCAGCAGCTACGGAAGATCGTTCTGCCGCAGGCCTGGCCGGAAATGGTCCCGCCCTTCAACAACCTGCTGATCGAGTTGCTCAAGGGCACCGCACTGGTTTCGATCATGGGTGTCGGGGACATCGCCTTCGGCGCCTCGCTGGTCCGCAACGCGACCGGGCAGAGCGCGCCGGTCTACACGATCATCCTGCTGATGTACTTCGTCCTCGCCTTCGCCCTGACCCGTGGCATGCGTGTCGTGGAGCGGCACGCCAAGGCCGGGATCGGGCAGGCACCGGCGAGGGGCGAGGGCCCGTTGCAGAAGCTCAGCCTCCGGCAGCAGACCGAGACGTCGGGCGACTTCTCCCGCTCTGGAGGTAACTGATGAACTGGGATTGGTCCGCCGTCGGCGATTTCATGCCGCGGTTCTGGGACGGCGTGCTGGTCACGCTGGAGGCCCTGCTGCTCGGCTCGCTGGTCGCCTTCTCGCTCGGCCTGGTCTGGGCGCTGGCCCAGCGCTCCGAGCTGAAGGTGGTGCGCTGGCCGGTGACCGCCTTCACCGAGTTCGTGCGCAACACCCCGCTGCTGGTCCAGCTCTTCTTCCTGTTCTATGTGCTGCCGGAGTGGAACCTCACGTTCTCCCCGTTGACCACGGGCGTGATCGGTCTCGGGCTGCACTACTCGACGTACACCGCGGAGGTCTACCGCGCCGGTATCGACGGCGTGCCGCGGGGCCAGTGGGAGGCGGCCACCGCCCTCAGCCTGCCGCGGGTCCGCACCTGGAGCGCGGTGATCCTGCCGCAGGCGATCCGGCGGGTGGTCCCGGCGCTCGGCAACTACGTCATCGCGATGCTGAAGGACTCCCCGATGATCGCCACCATCGGTGTTCTGGAGATGTTGGGCGAAGCCCGGCAGTTCGGCTCCCAGACCTTCGTGATGACCGAGCCCATCACGGTGGTCGGCATCGCCTTCATCCTCATCGCCTACCCGGCTTCCCTCCTCATGCGAGCCCTGGAGCGTCGTCTTGTCCGCTGACAGCAACACCCCATCGACCGAGCACAGCAACCCGACCGTCGACGGCAGCGAGCTGATCCGGTTCGACGGCGTGACCAAGCGCTTCGGCAGCAACGTCGTCCTGGACAACCTGGACTTCACCGTCTCCTCCGGGAAGCACGTCACCCTCATCGGCCCGTCCGGATCGGGGAAGACCACCATCCTGCGGCTGCTGATGACCCTCCTCAAGCCCGACGAGGGAACCATCCGGGTGGACGGCCAGTACCTCACCCACGAGGAGAAGGGCGGCAAGCTCAGCCCGGCCGGCGAGCGGCACACCCGCGAGGTGCGCAAGAAGATCGGGATGGTCTTCCAGCAGTTCAACCTCTTCCCCAACATGAACGTGCTGCGCAACATCACCGAGGCGCCGGTGCACGTCCTCGGCCTGAGCAAGGACGAGGCGGAGGAGCGCGCCCGGGAGCTGCTGGAGCTGGTGGACCTCGGCGACCGCTGCGACGCCTACCCGACGCAGCTCTCCGGCGGCCAGCAGCAGCGGGTGGCGATCGCCAGGGCGCTGGCGATGCGCCCGCAGGTGCTGCTCCTGGACGAGGTGACCTCCGCGCTCGACCCGGAGCTGGTCGCCGGGGTGCTGGACGTCCTCCGGGACATCGCCCACACCACCGACATCACCATGCTGTGTGTGACCCACGAGATGAATTTCGCCCGGGACATCTCCGACGACGTGCTGATGTTCGACGCCGGCCGGGTCATCGAGTCCGGGCCGCCGGAGAAGATCTTCACCGACCCCGAGCACCAGCGGACCCGCGAGTTCCTCAGCGCCGTCCTCTGAGCGCCGCCCACTGCGCCCTCCGGTGGGCGCCGAGCGCCGGACCCCCCGGTGCCGGCGAGGCGGATTCCGGCATATGCCAATCCTGCGCGCCCCGGTCGAGCCGACCGGGGCGCGCAGCTGTTCTGTTCAACTCTCTCTCACCAAAGGGCCCTTGGCCGTTATCGTGGACTTCCAGCCGAGCCCCGAGCGCGCGTCGGGCCCACCGGAGCGCCCGCCACGCGCGAGCGTGGCGAACCACGCAAACGGTCATACCTGCAAGGGGGACAACCGTGGCGCAGAACCCGGAGCCGATCGCGCCGTCCCGCTCCGTGCAGCGGGCGCTCCGCGTACTGGAAACGGTGGCCCGGCACGGCGACGGGGTCCGGGCGGAGCGGATCGCCCAGGAGACCGGCCTGCCGGAGGAGCAGCTCGCCCGGATCCTGCCGATGCTCAGCCGCGAGGGGTACATCGCCCGGACCGCCGATGACGGCTACGTGGTGGGCGAGACCCTGCTGCTCCTCGGCTCCGGCGCGAACCACCGGCGGGCGCTGAAGGACAAACTCCAGAAGACCCTCCGGGAGCTGCGCGACACGGTGGGAGCGGCGGTCTACATCAGCCACTACGTCGACGGCGAGTTCAGGATCACCCAGTACGCGGACGGGCCCAGCGCCCCGAAGGTCAACGAGTGGGTGGACTTCCGTTACGCCGCACACGCCAGCGCCGCGGGAAAGTGCCTGCTCAGCCAGTTGGACCACGACGCGCGCCGGGACCATCTGGCCCGGCACCGGACCGCCCGGTTCACCTCCCGGACGATCACGGACGAGAAGGTGCTGCTGAGCAAACTGGAGAACCAGCCGCCCACGGTGCCGGTCCTCGACCTGCAGGAGTACGCGGTCGGCACGGTCTGCGCCGCGGTGCCCATCACGGCCGGGAAGTCCGTCGGGAGCATAGCCCTGTCACTGCCCGTCCGACACGCCCACCGGCTGCGGCAGGCCGCCGACACCCTCAACCGGAGAGCGACGCCGCTGCTGCTCTCCCTGGCCATCTGAGGGCCGGGGCCCAGCGCCGGGGCCGGGGCCCCGGAAGACCTGCGGTCGTGGTCGGAAGCACCCTCGGGGAGCGGGTATGATTTCCTGGTCAGTAGGCGCCGCTAGCTCAGTTGGTTAGAGCAGCTGACTCTTAATCAGCGGGTCCGGGGTTCGAGTCCCTGGCGGCGCACCAGCGATCAAGTGGCTGACCTGGGCGTTCTCGGTATCCGAGGGCGCCCTTTCGCATGTGGCGGACCACCGTGGTGGGCAGCCGTCCCCCCTCTGTCGTGCGTACGGCGGTGACCGCGCCCGGGCACCCGCTGTCCCTCGACGGATCGGCGCGCCCCCGGCGGCAGGCTGTGCGGTCGCCGTCGCCGAGGAGGCGGACGAGACTGGGATCCAGCTCCCGTACATCTCCAGAGGGACGGATGAAGCGCGACAGTGAGTCTGGGCACAGCTCCTCGGCGAGGTGGCGCCGACTGCTGCCCCCGGGGGTTATCTGCTGCGCGATCCTCATCGCGGTCGCCTCGTCGAACAGCGTCAGCGTGTTCCCCCTGCTCGCGGCCGCCCCGGTGGTCGCCGCCCCGCTGCTCTCCCTGGCCGGCACCATCGCCACCGGGGCGGCCGTGATGCTCGCCGGGCTGCTCCTGGTCACCGTCTACGGCGGCCCGTACGACATCACCCACAACGTCGCGCTGACCAGCATGATCCTCCTGACCGCCCTGGCCGCCGGGATCAACCGGATCATCGCGCACGACCGGCGGCAGCTGAAGACCGCCCGCGAGGTCGCGGAGACCGTCCAGCGGGCCGTCCTCCCGACTCCGCCCGACCACATCGGGCCGCTGCTCGTGGCTGCCCGGTACCAGGCCGCCGAGAGGGAGGCCGCCATCGGCGGGGACCTCTACGCCGTCCAGGAGGGTCCGTACGGCGCCCGGCTGATGCTGGCGGACGTCCGCGGCCACGGGGTGGGGGCCGTGCGAATCGTCAACGGACTGCTCGGGGCCTTCTTCGAAGCCGCCATCCGGGTGCCCGAGCTGCCCCGCGTGGTGGACCAGCTGGAGCAGAAGATGCGGCGGATGAACGCCGACCTGGGTGGCCCGCGGGGGGCCGAGACGTTCGCCACGGCCGTCATCGCCGAGATCCCGCCCGACTGCTGCACGGTGCGGATGGCGAACCTGGGGCATCCTCCGCCGCTCCTGGTCGAGGGCGGCCGGGTGCGGTGCCTGGAGCCGGGGTCGCCGTCGCTGCCGCTCGGCCTGGCCGACCTTTCCGTGCCGAACGCCCCCGAGATCCCCGTCGACCGGTTCGACCTGCCGGCCGGCGCCACCCTGCTGCTCTTCACCGACGGCCTCACCGAGGCCCGCGACCCGCGCGGCGCCTTCTACGATCCCGCCCCCGTGCTGTCGCGCCCCGCTCCGCCGGGCCCGGGCGGGCTGCTGAGCGCCCTCGTCGCCGATCTGCGGCGGTACACCGGGGGCCGGCAGGAGGACGACATCGCGCTGCTGGCCCTGACCCGCACCGCGGAACCGGACCGCCCACCGGAGCGGGCGGCCACCGAGCCGGACGCCCGCTCCTGACCGTCCGCCGGACACACCGGTACGCCCGCGGCGCCGGCCGCACTCGGCAGGGAGCGGCCGGGTTTCCTGAGGGCACCACCCCCGGCCGGCCCGGTGCCTACGCTGTTCGGGAGGCGCCTGGCGCGCCGTGTCGGGCACCGGGGAGAGGCGGAGTGGATGTCCGAGAGCCGGAAGGCGGCGGCGCTGAAGAGCCGTTTCGGGGAGATCGCCCAGTCCGCCCTGCCGCTCTACCTGACCATGATCGCGGCTTCCACCGGTTCCCTGGTCGACACCGCTCTGCTCGGCCACCACTCGACGGACTCACTGGCGGCGCTCACCGTGACGCTCGCCGTCTTCAGCCCCGCCACCGCCACCGTCTCCGGCGCGCTGCGCGGCCTCATCCCCTTCGTGAGCGGCAAGGCGGCGGGGGGTCCCGAAGGGATACTGCCCGCAGTGCGGAACGGGATGTGGCTCGCCGTCGTCGTCGGGGGGCTGGGCGGCGCGGCCGTGGCCTCGGTGCCGCTGGTCGCCGCGCTCGGCGGTGTCCCCGAGTCGACGCGGAGCCAACTGGGCGCGCTGCCCATCCTGCTGGCCCTAGCGGTGGTCGCCTCCGCCTGGTCCTCCGCGGCCGGCGCGGTCCTCATCGGCCTGGGGCGCGGCAGACTCGTCATGCGGGCGGGGCTGTCCGGCACGGCGGTGGCGGTGGGGCTGTCCCCCGTGCTGGTGGCCGGGCTCGGACCGGCGCCCCGACTGGGGCTCACCGGAGCCGGTGTGGCGATGCTCGCCTCCTGCCTGGTGAGCGCGGTGCTCGCCCAGTCGGCGCTGCGGAGGAGGACCGTCCTGGCCGGGCACTCGCTCCGGCTCGGCCGACCGAACCTCCCGGAGGCCCTGCGGCTGGCCAGGGTCGGCATCCCGCTGGCGGGGACGGTGCTCGTCAAGTTCGCCGTCCTGGGGGTGCTGGCGTTCGCGGCGGCCCGGATCGGGACCGCGGAGGCCGCGGTCCAGAGCATCTGCGTCTCGCTGAGCAACCTGATCTTCACCGCGGCGGTGGCGGTCGGTCAGGCGACCGTCCCCCCGGTGGCCGCCGCGGCCGAGGAGGGGGACGTGGTGGCGGTTCGGCGTTCGGTGCTGGCCGGAGCCGCCGTCGCGCTGAGCGCGGTGGCCGTGCTGGGCACCACCGCGGTGCTGCTGCGGAGCGAGGTCTTCACCGTCTTCACCTCCGACTCCGAGGTCCGCGGGCGGGCGGTGGCACTGCTGCCGCTGGTACTGACGGTGGTGGTCGCGGACGCCCTGCAGGCCGTCTCCGGATTCGGGCTCATCGGCATCAAGCGGACGCTGCCGAGCCTGCTCTCCTTCACCTGCTGCTACGGGGCGCTCGCGCTGGTGGCGGTACCCGCCGGGTCGGCCGGCGGACTGCCGGGGCTGTGGACCGCGCTCGCCTGCGCCAACCTGCTGCTGGTCGCGGGGCAGTCGATCGCCTTCCACGTCAACAGCGGCCGACTGGGCTCCGCGGCACCGGCCGCGTCCCCGGCCTGAGCGGCCGCTCCGCCGGAGAAACGTCCGCCCTGCCTGAGGACCCCTCAGGCAGGGCGGACGGGACCGCTTCCGGCAGGCAGGACGCCTGATGGCGCGCCCGGGGGAAGCCACGCGGACCAGGCGTTCACCCCCGGAAGAGCGGCCCCCAGTTACAGGATTGAGGGTATTTTGGAAGTCACTTCCATGTCAAACTCGATACCGAATTTCTGGATCCACACGGCCTCCGAGGGGAGGCCCGGCTGTGGTCACCCGGCGCCAACCTCGGAGAAGACCTGGGACATCTCATCGAAGAGCTTCGCGAACAGGTCTTCGAGCGGCTGCTCCCCACCCGCCCTCGCCCAGGCCAGCAGCACCTCCGCCACCATCGAGCCCAGCACGCCCACCAGCACCCGGACCACCAGGTCGTCCGGCTCGCACCCCATCCTGCGCGCGAGGAAGTCCGCCATGAAGTCCGACTCGTCGCGCTGGTGCTGCGGGAGCCTGGAACGGAGGGCGGGCACCCGGTCGATCAACTGCAGGCGCGTCAGCAATTCCTCTTGGTCCGCGACGAGGCTCGTCCGACAGAACTCGGTAATGCCGTTGCGGACCGCTACCAGGAGGGGCTCGTCCTCCGGGCGGGAAGTGATCGCCTCTCTCAGCGGCACATCGTATTCATCAGCGAAGACGACATGCTCCTTGGATGGAAAGTATCGAAAGAACGTGGTATTCGCGACTTCTGCCGCTTCGGCGATCTGCTCGACCGTGGTCTTGTCGTAGCCCCTTTCCGTAAACAGCCGGAGAGCCTCCTGCCTGATAGTCATGCGGACCCGCATTCTCTTGCGTTCGCGCAGACCAGGGGCTGACGACATGACAGCAAACCTCTCGTGTCAGAACTTGATCGGCCGCGCTCGTAAGCGCGGCCGATCAGAGTCTCATTTGTTCAAGCTAGGTGCCTGAATCCACCGGAGCGACCTCCTCCGCTCGGCTGGCTTCGGCCTCGCTGCCGCTTTTCTCGGATAGCAACACGAAGACCGTCAAGGCTCCAAGGAAAGCCATAGTACTACAGGCTAGCGAAAGAGATTCCATGCCATCTGTGAAGGCCTTGTAAGCGACACTCCGCAGCGGTTCGCCCGCGGCCCCCATTTTGTCGGCGACGGCGGCGGCCGCGGCCACCGAGTCCTCCACCGGGCCGCGGACCTCGGCCGGCATCCCGCTCACCACCTCCCTGACCCCGCTCGAGTAGGTCGAGGCGAGCATGCTGCCCAGGACGGCGATGCCCAGGGCGCCGCCCACCTGCCGCAGCGCGGTGGTCAGCGCGGTGCCCCGCCCGGTCTGGTCCGCCGGCAGGGCGTCCATCACGAGGTCCACCGACGGCGGGAGCGAGATGCCGAGCCCCAGCCCCAGGACGACGAACGACAGGGCCGCGTAGGTGTATCCGCTGTCCGACGAGATGCCCGCCATGACCGCCATACCGACGCCGAGGACCCCGAGCCCGCCCACCAGCACCCAGCGCACCCCGACCAACTTCACCAGGGCGTCGCTGACGCCCGCGCCCACCATGTAGGCCAGCACCAGCGGGAGGAGTCTCACCCCGGTGCCGAGCGCGGACGTGCCCAGCACCACCTGCAGGTACTGCGGGGTGACGAACAGGATCCCGTACAGGACGAAGGAGAGAACGGTCAGAACGATGGTGGCGACGGAGAAGTTCCGGTTCCAGAAGAGCGCGAGGTCGATCAGGGCCTCCCGGGCACGCTGCTCCCAGAGGACGAACGCCACCAGGAACAGCAGACCGACCGTGATGGAACCAAGGATGACACCGTCACCCCAGCCCCGGTCGGCACCCTCGATGATCCCGTAGAGCAGGCTGCACAGACCGACGGTGGACAGCACCCCGCCGACCAGGTCGACGCGCGGCCTGGTCTCGTCTCGGGACTCCGGCAGCAGAACCGCCGCGCAGAGCACCCCCACGACGAGCACCGGCACGTTGATCAGGAAGACCGAACCCCACCAGTAGTGCTCAAGCAGGTAACCGCCGAGGATCGGCCCCAGCGGCAGGCCGATGACCGTGCCCGTCGACCAGATGGCGATCGCCTTGCCGCGCTCCTCCTTCGGGAACATCGCGGGCAGGATCGACAGGCTCAGCGGTGTGACGATCGCCGCACCGACGCCCAGCAGACCGCGGGCCCAGATGAGTTCGGCGGCCCCCGGCGACCAGGCGCAGAGCGCCGAGGCGGCGCCGAACACCAGCAGGCCGATGATGATCAGCTTCTTACGACCGAAGCGGTCGCCCAGCACCCCGGCCGGCAGCAGCAGCCCCGCGAAGACGAGCGTGTACGAGTCGGCGATCCACTGCAGATCCTGGTTGGTGGCTCCCAGGTCCGTGGCGAGGGTCGGTAGGGCCACGTTCAGGATCGTGATGTCCAACCCGATGACCAGCAGGCTCAGCACCAGGGCACTCAGTGCCCACCAGCGCTTCGGGTAAGGCGCCTTCACGGCATCGCCGCGGTCCATGTCCGCCTCCTCGCCGACGGTCGGGCCCTGAGGCCATTCTTGATACTCACTAACCATTTAGACAGGATGCCATTTGGAAGCGACATCCAAAAGTCGGTAACCGCCGAGATCGCCGTGGCTCAGTCCCTGATCTCGCAGATCGCCGCTCCCGACGCGACCGATGCGCCGGCTCGGGCGCTCAGGCCCTTGACCGTGCCGCTCCGGTGGGCGTTCAGCGGCTGCTCCATCTTCATCGCCTCCAGGACGACCACCAGGTCACCCTCCTCGACCTCCTGGCCGTCCTCGACGAGGACCTTGACGATGGTTCCCTGCATCGGCGAGGAGAGGATGTCGCCGCCCGCGCCGGAGCCGGAGCGGCGAACCGAGCGGCGCTTCCTCCGGGCGTCGGCCGGCGGCCCGCCGCGGCCCGACGACGCCCCGAAGCTGGCGGGCAGTGAGACCTCAAGGCGCTTGCCGGCCACCTCGACGACGACCGTCTCGCGTCCCGGCCCCTCCCCCGCCTCCGTCTCCGCCGGGGCGGTGAACGGCTCGATGTCGTTGGCGAACTCGGTCTCGATCCAACGGGTGTGCACCGTGAACGGCGCGTCAGATCCGTTGAGTTCGGGGGCGAACGCCGGATCCCGCACCACCGCGCGATGGAACGGGAGCGCGGTCGCCATGCCCTCGACGGTGAACTCCTCCAAGGCGCGGGCGGCGCGTTGCAAGGCCTCGGTACGGGTCCGGCCGGTCACCACCAGCTTGGCCAGCAGCGAGTCCCAGGCCGGGCCGATGACGCTGCCGGACTCGACACCACTGTCCAGCCGCACGCCCGGACCGGTCGGCGGGGAGAACCGGGTGACCGTACCGGGGGCCGGCAGGAAGCCGCGGCCCGGATCCTCACCGTTGATCCGGAACTCGAAGGAGTGACCGCGGTGGACCGGGTCGTCATAGCCGAGTTCCGCGCCGTCGGCGATGCGGAACTGCTCACGCACCAGATCGATGCCGGTGACCTCCTCGGTGACCGGATGCTCCACCTGCAACCGGGTGTTGACCTCCAGGAAGGAGATCGTGCCGTCCACCGCGACGAGGAACTCGACGGTGCCGGCGCCGACGTAGCCGGCCTCCCGGAGGACGGCCTTCGAGGCCCGGTACAACTCGGCGGTCTGCGCGGCGGTGAGGAAGGGGGCCGGCGCCTCCTCCACCAGCTTCTGGTGGCGCCGCTGCAGGGAGCAGTCCCGGGTGGAGACCACGACCACGTTGCCGTGGGCGTCGGCCAGGCACTGCGTCTCCACATGCCGCGGTCTGGTCAGGTACCGCTCCACGAAGCACTCGCCGCGCCCGAAGGAGGCCACCGCCTCGCGGACCGCGGACTCGTACAGTTCGGGGACCTCCTCCAGGGTGTGAGCGACCTTCAGCCCCCGCCCCCCGCCGCCGAAGGCGGCCTTGATGGCGATCGGCAACCCGTGCTCCTCGGCGAAGGCCACCGCCTCCGCCGCGCCGGAGACCGGGTCCGGGGTGCCCGCCACCAGCGGAGCGCCGGCGCGCTGCGCGAGACGCCGGGCGGCGACCTTGTCGCCCAGGTCCCTGATGGCCTGTGGCGGCGGCCCGATCCAGGTCAACCCGGCGTCGAGGACGGCCTCGGCGAAGTCGGCGTTCTCCGACAGGAACCCGTAGCCGGGGTGGATCGCATCCGCCCCGGAGTCGCTCGCGGCCCGCAACACCTTGTCGATGTCGAGGTAGCTGTCGGCGGGGGTGCCGCCGCCGAGAGCGAACGACTCGTCCGCGGCACGGACGTGGACGGCGTCCCGGTCCGGGTCCGCGTACACGGCCACGCTCGCGATGCCGGCGTCCCGGCAGGCCCGGGCCACCCGGACCGCGATCTCGCCACGGTTGGCGATGAGTACCTTGCGCACGATGGCTCCCCATCCTCGGCCCCGAACGGGGCGGATCGTCGTTCACACACTCGCTTCAGTGACCGCTTTCGGAAGCCCGGCGGGCGAGGGCAGCGCGGTCGAGCTTCCCCGACAGGGTCAGCGGCAGTCGGGCGACCTGGAGCAGTCGGGCGGGGACCAGGTGCCGGGGCAGAAGGCCCGCCAGCCGGTGGCCGAGCGTGCTCGCCAACTCCCCACTCCCCATCGCGTCGGCGGAGGCCTCGGGGAGGAAGCAACCGACCAGCACCGGATCGCCGTTGGGCGAGTCGGTCACCACCACGGCGCACTCGCGCACCTCCGGCTGGTCGGCGAGGACCGCCTCGATCTCGCCGAGTTCGATCCGGAACCCGCGGATCTTCACCTGGTCGTCGCGCCGCCCCAGGTATTCGAAGCCGCCGTCGGACCGTTCGATCGCGTAGTCCCCGCTGCGGTACCAGAGCCGGTCCTCGCCCAGCGCCTGGTGGCGGACGAACCGCCGGGAGGTGAGCTCGGGCCGCCCCAGGTACCCCTCCGCCACACTCGGCCCCGCGATGTGCATCTCCCCGGGGACGCCGGGCGGCACCGGGCGCCCGTCCTCCATCAGCGCGATGCTGAGATGGGGCAGCGGCTCCCCGATGGGGGTCCCCACGGAGGGGGCCCGCAGCGCCTCCGGAGTGAGCCTGGCCACCGTGGCGTGCACGGTGATCTCCGTGATGCCGTACATGTTGAACAGTTCCGCCCGGGGCGCGACACCGAGCCGGTACCAGTTCAGCAAGGTCCGCGGAGTGATCGCCTCTCCCCCGAAGACCACGTACCGCAGGTCCGGCAGGGGCACGGGGTCGGCCGAGAGCGCGCGCACCAGGAAGCCGAAGACGGAGGGGACCTGGCTGAGCACGGTGACCCGCTGTTCGGCCAGGAAGGTGGCGAAGCGCCGGGAGTCGGTGGCCGCCTCCTGCGGGACCACCGCGACCCTGCCACCCGACAGCAGGGCCCCCCAGATCTCCCAGACGCTGAAGTCGAAGCTGTGCGAGTGGAAGAACGACCACACGTCGTCCGCCCCCACCTCGTACGTCTTCGAGCACGCCTCCAGGAGGGCCAGCACATGGCTGTGGCGGATGACGACCCCCTTGGGATCGCCGGTCGAACCCGATGTGTGGATCACATAGGCGGTGTCGTCCGGGACGGGCGCCGCCGGCCCGGCCGCACCGCCCCCCGCGGTGACCAGCAGTCCGCCGCCCTCCCCCTCGACGACCGTGTGCCGGAGCCCGACGTCCGCGACGATGTACTCCTGGCGGGCCTGCGGATAGCGCGGGTCGATGGGGACGTAACCGGAGCCGTGGCGCCAGATGCCCAGAATCCCCGCGACCACTCGCCAGCCCCGCCCGAGCTTCAGTCCGACCAGGCCGCCGGGTTCCACCCCCGCGCCGGCGAGTTCTTCCGCGACACCGCCGGCGGCCTCCCAGAGCTCGCGGTAGCTCACCGACCGGCCCGCGTCGACCACCGCCACCGCGTCGGGGTGTTCGGCGACCTGTTGGCGGAACAGTTCGTCCAGGCGACGGAAGCCGGTCGCCCTCTCCGGCATCGCATCCGACATGATCGGGAAGTTCCTTCCTCCGGCTCCCGGGGAGCCGGATCGAGTCGTTGTTCTGCGGCCGTCCACCGGCTGTCCTCCGCGCAGCGGCCGGGGCGCGGTCAACGTCCCGGGCCGGAGGCCCCGCGCCAGCCCCGCATGGGCAGCAGCGTGGACCGCAGCAGCCCCGTACGTGCGGCGCGGGTCCATCCGGACGCCTCGGCCACGACCCCGCGGTCGGCTGCGGGACGACCGGCGGACGCCACCACCAGGCACGCCATCACGGCGGCCAGTTCCTCTGGGGTGGGGTCGCCGCGCACGACGTTCACCGAGGCGAGGTGGTTCGGGGGCACCACCGGTGACGGCTCGGCGCCCCCGGGGGCCCGCACCGGCGGCCCTCCGGTCCGATCGCCGCCGATGTCTCCTCCGGCGGTCACAGCGGCAGGTTTCCGTGCTTCTTCGGAAGTCCGGTCACCCGTTTGGTGCGCAGGGTGCTCAGGGCGGCCTTCACCTGTTCACGCGTCTGGGACGGGAGGATGACCGCGTCCACGTATCCGCGTTCGGCGGCCATGTACGGGTTGCAGAGCTCCTTCTCGTACTCCCGGCGCAGCCGGGTGCTCTCCGCATCCGGGTCCTCGGCCCCCTCGATGGCGCGGCGGTACAACACCCGGACGGCGCCCTCCCCGCCCATGACGGCGATCTGCGCGGTGGGCCAGGCGAAGTTGACGTCGATGCCCAGGTGTTTGGAGCCCATCACCCCGTATCCGCCGCCGAACGCCTTGCGGGTCACCACCGTCACGGTCGGCACACTGGCCTCCGCGTACGCGTAGACCAGCTTGGCGCCGCGCCGGATGATGCCCATGCGTTCCTGCTCGGTGCCCGGCATGAACCCCGGCACGTCGACGAAGGTCAGGATCGGGATGCTGAAGGCGTCGCAGAAACGGACGAAACGCGCCGCCTTCTCACTGGCGTTGATGTCCAGCACGCCGGCCATCCGCAGCGGCTGGTTGGCGACCACCCCGACGGTGCGGCCGTCGATCCGGGCCAGGCCGCAGATGATGTTGGGGGCGTAGAGCGGCTGCACCTCCAGCAGTTCGCCGCCGTCCACCACGCGTGAGACGACCTCGTGCATGTCGTAGGGCTGGTTGGGGTCGTCGGGGACGATGGCGTCCAGCGTCAGCGCCTCCGCCTCCTGCCGCGGATCGGTCTCCGGGGCGTACACCGGCGGGTCGTCGAGGTTGTTGGACGGCAGGTAGGAGAGCAGGTCCCGGACGTACTCGAAGGCCTCCTTCTCGTCGGCGGCCAGGTAGTGGGCGTTGCCGGACACCGTGTTGTGGGTGTGGGCGCCGCCCAGCTCCTCGTGGCTGACCACCTGTCCCGTGACCGTCTCCAGCACGTCCGGTCCGGTGACGAACATGTGGGAGGTGCGGTCCGTCATGACGACGAAGTCCGTGATGGCCGGGGAGTACACCGCTCCGCCCGCGCACGGCCCCATCATCAGGGAGATCTGCGGGATGACGCCCGACGCCTCGACATGGCGCCGGACGAGTTCCGCGTAGTAGGCGAGGGAGACGACGCCTTCCTGGATCCGGGCGCCGCCGGAGTCGTTGATGCCGATGATCGGGCACCCGGTGCGGATGGCGAGGTCCATCACCTTGACGATCTTCTCGCCGTACACCTCGCCCAGACTCCCCCCGAACACGGTGAAGTCCTGGGCGAAGACGAAGACCTTCCGCCCGCCCACCGTGCCGTGGCCGGTGATGACGCCGTCGCCGTACGGGCGCCGCTGTTCCATGCCGAATCCGTGGCAGCGGTGCCGGGCCAGGGCGTCGAACTCGACGAAGGACCCCTCGTCCAGGAGTTCGGTGATCCGTTCCCGCGCGGTCAGCTTCCCGCGGGCGTGCTGCCTCTCGACGGCCGCCGGGGAGGAGGCTTCCGCCGCTTCCCGCTGGCGCCGCTTGAAGTCCTCGATACGGTCGGCGGTGGTGACGGGGCCGAGGTCGTCGCTCATCGCGGGCCTCCTTCGGTCGGGGCCGGGTTCGAGCCGGCGAGCGCGGCCCTGAGGTCGGCCAGGAACGCGCCGGCGACGGCGTCGGCGTGCTCCGTCAGGTAGAAGTGGCGTCCGGGGTAGTGGCGGACGGTCACCGGACCGGTGGTCTCCTGCTGCCATCCCTCCAGCCCCTGACGCTCCGTGAAGGGGTCGGACACGCCGCCGAACACCGACATCGGCAGGTCGAGCGGCGGCTCCTCCCGGTAGCTGTAGCCCTCCACCACCTGGAAGTCGGCACGGAGCGTGGGCAGCACCAGGCTCAGCAGGTCCGGCTCGTCCAGCACGTCCTGCGGCATTCCGCCGAGACGTCGCACCACGGTGAGGAACTCCGCGTCGCTCAGGGTGGTGTACCGACCGTGCGGGAGGCGGTCGCGCGGCGACGACCAGCCGGAGACGCCGAGCGCCACCGGCGCTCTCTCGCCGAGGCGGCGCAGTTCGCGAGCCAGCTCGAAGGAGAGCAGCGCTCCCATGCTGTGCCCGAACAGCGCGAAGGGCCGGTCCGACAGATCGTCCCGCAGCGCGGACGCGAGGGAGCGGCAGAGCGCCGCGCAGTCGACCGCCGGCGGCTCGGCCATCCTGTCCTGCCGCCCGGGCAACTGGACGGCGCGGAGCTCCACCGAGGCGGGCAGCCGATCGGCCCAGGCGCGGTAGAAGGCCGCTCCGCCGCCGGCGAACGGCAGCGCGTAGAGCAGGACGGCGGCCTGTGGTCTGGGCCGGAAACACCGGAACCAGCGGGCGGACCGCTCGGCCGCTATGTGGGTGCGCAAGGTCATCGCGCCTCCCGGGTCCGTGCGGAGCCGGTGATCTCCCGCATCCGCTCGGCGAGGGTGTCGACGTGCGGTGGGTTGAGCAGCGTGAGGTGGTTCCCGGGGGTGTCCACGATCCGCAGGTCCGGAAGGTGCTCGTCCCAGCCGAGCGTCCGGTCGCTCCGGTAGAACTCGGGGTCGTTGAGGTGCGGCGGCATGGGTTCGAGACCGATGAACAGGTGCACCGGACCGCTGTAGTCACCGGGCCGGTAGGCGCGGATCATGTCCCGGACCCGCTGTACGTCCTCGACGGTGCTCCGCAGGATGCCCATGCCGAGGCCGCCCCCGAGGGACGCGTCGACCCGCTGGTAGAGCATCTCCAACTGCTCGTCGGGGGCGAGACCGCGCAGTTCCTCCTCGGTGAGCGGGATCTCCTTGCCGAAGACCAGCTCGAAGACGTGGGCGAAGTGCGCGGTGCGGTAGGCGAGCAGGTCCTCCGGCGTGACGTCCTTGGGCACGGCGCCGGCCAGCGAGGATTCGAACATCGTCACCGCCTCGACCTTCTCACCCGCCTCGGTGAGCTGCCGGGCGACTTCGAAGGCCACCAGTCCGCCGAAGGAGAGGCCGCCGAGCCTGTAGGGGCCGTGCGGAACGAACTGCCGGATGGCCTCCGCGTAGTGGGCGGCCAGTTCCTCGACCGTGCCGAAGCGGTGCAGTGCGGGCGTCTCCAGCATGTGGACCGGGGTGTCCGCGCCGAGTCGTTCCGCGAGGAACTGGTAGACGAGCAGGTTGCCCCCGGAGGGGTGGACGAGGAACAGCGGCGGTTCCTCACCGGCGGCTTGCAGGGTCACCACGGACGAGCGCCCCGGGCCTTCGGCCTCCGCTCTCAGGACGGCCGCCAGTTCGGCCACCGTGGGCTGGTTCAGGAGCACGGCCAGGTCGATGTCGCGGTTGAAATGCCGCTGTAGGCGGGAGATCACCCGCATCGCCACGAGTGAGTGCCCGCCGAGCGAGAAGAAGTCGTCGGTGACACCGACGGGTCGGATCCCGAGCACCTCCTCCCAGACCCGGGCCACCACCAGTTCCGTGGTGTCCCGCGGGGCGGTGATCTCCCGCCCCGGGCCCCGGCCCGAGCCACGCAGGGAGCCGAGCGGCCCCCGAGCGGTCCGCCCGTCGCGGGTGAGCGGCAGGTCGGCGACGACCAGGTAGTCGCCCGGTACCGCGTGGGACGGCAGTCGCCGTTCGGCCAGGGTCTGCAGTTCGCCGAGGAGCCTGGTGTCATGGCGTTGGGCCAACGGGTCGTTGGCCACCCGCCCCTCCACCGGCGGCAGGCCCTCGGCGTGGGCACGCCACTGGCCGGCCCGGGCCTCGGGGGCTGCGGCAGGCGAGCCGTTCCGCACGAAGAGGGCGTCCAGGGTGGCGGGCGCCTCGCCCAGCAGCAGGTCCACCTGATAGCCGGCGCGTTCGGCGGCCTCGTGGAGGGCTTCCGGGTCCACACCGGCCTCCCGGGAGACCCGTTCGGCCAGGCCGCCCGCGGTCGCCGGGGCTGCGTCGCGGTCCAGCAGTTCCACGGCGGCGACCATGTCCCGCACCCGGGCGTCGGGGACACCGCCGATCAGCAGGGTGTCCGGCTCCTCCGCCAGCAGCCCCGCCAACGCGTCGGGCTCCCCGATGTCCGAGGCCCAGTCGAGCACCCGGCCGGCCCGGCCCGACTCGCCCCCGGCCGGTTCGATGAGCACGTCGTACCGGTAGCAGGTCAGTTCGTTGCGGGCCCGTCCGCGCTTGGCGGCGACCCGCGCGACCGCGCCGGGGGCCAGCTGCGCGGCGTAACCGCGGAAGAACCCGGGGCTGAGTACGAGCTCCTCCTCCAGCCGGGCGCGGGAACGCGCGGCGAGCCACAGTTCCGGTGCCGGGTGGTCGGCCGGACGGTCGGCGAGCTGCATCGACAGGTGCATGGCGCGGAGGGTGTCGAGGTTCCGGACGTCGCCGACGAAGATCCGACCGCCCGGCCGCAGCGCGCGGACGGCCCCGTCGAGCACCCGCCGCAGGTACGCCTCGTCCGGGAAGTACTGGACGACGGAGTTGATGACGACCAGGTCGAAGCGGCCGGAGGGGATCCCGGTGAGGTCGTCCGCCTGCTGCTCCCGCAGGGTGACCCGGCTGTCCGCGTAGGCGGGCGCCCGGAGTTGCTCGCGCACGTAGTCGAGGGCCGCGGGTGACAGGTCGGTGGCCCAGTACTCCTCGCACTCCCGGGCCAGCGGCAGCAGGAACATGCCCGTGCCGCAGCCGATCTCAAGGACGCTGGAGGCCCGCAGTCCGCGCAACTGCTCCAGAGTCGCGGTGCGCCACTCACGCATCTCGTCCTCGGGGATAGCGCCACCGGTGAAGCTGCTGTTCCAGCCCACGGTGTTGAACTCGGCCTCGCCCGTGCCGTTCTGGTCGGCGTAGGTGTGCTCGTAGAGCTGGCGCCACTGGTGCACCTGCTCGTCGGCGTCCGCTCCGGAGGATCCCTCGTGGTCCGGTACGACGTACGCCGTGAGGCCGTCGTCGTCCCCACCGACCGTGCAGGCGGCCACCGCCGGGTGGGTGCGGAGGAGTTCCGCCACGGCCGCCGGATCCACCGCGCGACCGGCGACAGTCAGCCTCTCGCCGACCCGGCCGAGCACCTCCAGTCCGCCTGACTCGGTCCACCGGGCCAGGTCCCCGGTGCGGTACATCCTCTCCGGAGCGTCCTGGAAGAAGGGGTCGGGTCGGTAGCGCTCGACGGTCAACGCCGGACGGTCGAGGTAGCCGGGGGAGAGACCGGGGCCGGCCAGGTGGAGTTCCCCGGCGACGCCGCACGGCAGCGGGCTGCCGCCCGCGCCGAGGACGTAGGCGCGGCGCCCGCCGACCGGCCGCCCCTCGGTGGCGCCCTCCGGGGTGACCCGGCCGAGCACCGCCGCACCGGCCGTCTCGGCTGATCCGTACAGCGAGAACACCCGCCGGCCGGTGTCCCGGGCCCAGGCGGCGGCCACGGGCGCCGGGCAGTGTTCCCCGGTGACGATCACGGTACGCAGGGCCCCAGCCGGGCCCTCGGGGTCCAGGGCGCCGAGCAGCGTGGGGGTGAGGACGGCGCAGCTGACGCCGTACTCGGCCACCTGGGCCTCGATCGCCGCGGTGACGGCCGAGGAGGACTCCGCGGCCGAACCGGTGGGCAGGACGAACCGGGCCCCGGCGCGCAGTCCGGCCAGCACGGTGAGCAGGTACAGGTAGGAGTCGGCGGGGGCGTGGAGCAGGACGGTGTCGTCCGGCCTGAGGTGGAGCTCTTCCCGGTGCACGCCGCCCGTCGCGGTCAGGGAACGGTGGTCGAGCGGCACCGCTTTCGGTCCGTCCTCGGCGCCGGAGGTGAAGGCGACGTAGGCGAGCGCCGTCTCCACCGGGGCGGGGGGCCGCACCGGGGAGTCGACGGGCGCCGGGAGGGCGCCAGCCTCCGGGTCGAGCAGCAGCAGTTCGTGGCCGGTGTCGGCGAGGGCCTCGGCGGTCTCGGGATCGGCCACCATCAGGCCGGGGCGTGCGGCCTCGGCCAGGTGGAGCAGGTCGGCGGCCGGGCGCGCCGGGTCCAGGGGCGCCGGGGCGGCCCCGGCGCGCCATACGGCGAGGAGGGCGGTCAGAGCGTCGACGGGATCCCGCAGGCAGAGTGCGACCACGGTGTTCTCCGCGGCGCCCCGCTCCCGCAGCCGGGCGGCCAACCGCTCCACCCCGGTGTCCAGTTGCCCCCAGCTGAGCGAGCGCGCGCCGTGTGTCACCGCGACGGCGTCCGGCCGGTGTGCCCCGTGCTCCGCGCACTCCTGCCCGACCGGCCACGGGGCCTCGTCCGCTCGCCCGCCGCCCGGGCCGACCAGTGCGGTCCACTCCTCCGGGGTGAGCATCGGCAGGTCGGCCAACCGTCGCCCGGGGTCGCCCGCCAGCTCGCCCAGGAGGGTTTTCAGGTGTCCGAGCAGCCGGCCGGCCATCGTGTCCGGCAGCCACGAGGCGTCGTACATCGCCCGCAGCAGGATGCGGTCACCGGGCACCACGGTCAGCGTGAGCGGGAAGCTGGTCCGGGTGAAGTAGACGGGGTCGGCAACCTCCAGGTCCGCGAACCGCTCCCACAGCAACGACAGGTCGAGCGCGTTCTGCACCACCTGGACGCTCTCGAAGAGCTCCGTGCCGTGCGGTACGTCGCTCCATTCCTGGATGCGGGTGAGCGGTACGTGCTCGTGCGCGCGGGCCGCGACCGACTTCGCCTGCACCTCGTCGAGCCACTCGCCCACGTGTGCTGCGGGGTCGACCCGGACCCGGATGGGCAGCGTGTTGACGAAGAGGCCGACCATCTCCTCGGAGCCCTCAAGCTCGGGAGGACGGCCGGAGGAGACGGTGCCGAAGACCGCCTCGGGCGTACCGGCGTAGCGGGAGAGCAGCAGCGCCCACGCCGCCTGCACCAGGGTGTTGAGCGTCAGGCGGCGCTCCCGGAGCAGGTCGGTCAGGCGCGAGCTCTCCCGTGCGCCGAGTTCGACGGCCGCGACCTGCTGCTCGCCGAGCCCCGCGCGGTGCGCGGCGTCCGCCACGGGGAGCGGGGTCGGCCCGGTGACCCCCTTGAGCTCGCGCCGCCAGTAGGCCTCCGCGCTGTCCGGGTCCTTCGCGCGCAACCAGTCCACATAGGCCCGGAAGGGCCGCGCCGAGGGCAGGTCGACGGGCTTGCCCTCGCGCATGGCGGTGTAGGCGGCGGCGACCTCCTTGAGGACGACCCCGGTGGACCAGCCGTCCAGGACGAGGTGGTGAACGCTGACCACGAAACGGTGCCGCCGGTCGTCCAGCCGCGCCAGGTAGAAGCGCATCAGCGGCGGGGCGGCCAGGTCGAAGCCGCGCTCGCGGTCGTCCCGCAGCAGACGCCGTTCGCGCTCCACCAGTTCCTCGGCGGAGAGCCCGCTCCAGTCGAGCGTCTCGAACTCCACCGGTGCTTCCCGGTGGACCATCTGCAGTGGCTTGTCGAGGCGTTCCCAGACGAAGGAGCTGCGCAGCACCGGGTGCCTGCCGACCACCACCTGCCAGGCAGATCGCAGCGCCTCCTCGTCCAGGTCACCGACGTAGGTGTGGGCGAGTTGTTGCGCGTACATCGAGCTGCGCGGGTTCTGCAGGGTGTAGAACAGGAGCCCTTCCTGCATCGGGGAGAGTACGTAGATGTCCTCGACATCATGGGCAGTCATGGATGGTCCGTCCTCACATGTCGCGGTGCTGCTCGCCGAACAGCATCCGGAATTCGTCCTGGTTGACGTCCGCCCAGCGGGTACTGCCGGGGGCGGCGTCCGGGGCGGCCGCGGCGTCCTGGGAGAGGGTGCTCAGTGCGCTCGCCGCCCGGTCGAGCGCGGCTGCCACCACCTCGGGCGCGTACCGGCCGGCGTCGAACCACCAGTCCAGGTGGAGCCGGCCGTGGTGGACGTAGGCCCGCAGTTCCGTGCCGTGCAGCAGACAGCCCGGCACGGCGAGCGCTGACAGCTCCGCCGCGGTCGAGGCCCGCAGCGGCCCGCCGGCGAGTTCGGCGACCGCGTCGTAGGTGACGGTGCCGAGGTAGGTCACCAGCAGGTCCGGTCGCGGCAGGCCGTCCAGCAGCCGTGCGGACGGCGCGTGCAGCGTCCGCAGCACGCCGTACCCCAGCCCCTCGCGGGGCGTCGACCGGATCGCTCGCCGGGCGGAGTCGACGGCGCCGGTCATCCCCCTGCGCCCGGTCTCCACGGTGACCGGATGGAGCGTGGTGCAGGTACCCATGGTGCGGCTGAGGTCCATGCCGGCGGGCAGCGCTGCCCGCCCGTGCCCCTCCACATCCAGCAGCGCGCGTTCCTCGCCGGTCGCCTCGGTGACGGCCACCGCCACGGCGGCCAACAGGAACTCCTCCATGCGGGCGCGTCGCTCGCGCTGGAGCCGGGTCAGCGCCTCGACCGTCTCCTGGTCGAGCTCGGTCGAGGCGAGGCGGACGTCGCGGGTGGCCCCCTCCCGCGACGTGGACCGAGTGGGCAGGCCGACGGCGGCGTCCGCTCGCAGCAGCTCCAGCCACTCGCCGCGCTCGGCGAGCACCTCGGGCGCGGCCGCCAGACCGGCTACCCACCGCGCCCAGGCAGACCACTCGGTGGCCACCTCGGGCAGCCGGACCGGCCGGCCTTCCATGAGCTGGCCGCATGCGGTGGCGAGGTCTTCGAGCAGGATCCGTTCGGAGGCGTTGTCCACACAGAAGTGGTGCATCACCAGGGCCAGCCGGCGCGGCCCCTCGGAAACCGGCTCCAGGATGGCTGCCCTCAGCAGCGGCCCCGACCGCCCCAGCAGGTCCCGGCCCAGGTCGGCGATGGTCGCGCCGACCGCGGCGAGCCCGCCGGGGAGCGGGATGGTGGGGACGTCGAAGTCGCCTGCGGGCTCGATGCGCTGCTGCCACAGGCCGTCGCGGCGCTCCAGGCGGAGGCGGAGCGCCTCGTGGTGTGCGACGACGGCTCCGACCGCCTCCCGGACCACCTCGGCGGCCACGTCCGGCCCGATGTCGAGCAGCAGCGGCACCGTGAACTCCGCCAGGCGCCCGCCCGGGTGTTCGGCGATCCACTGCTGGGTCGGGGTGAGCGGCGGGGTGTCCGTCGAGGCGGTGCCGACGGCGTCGTCCTCCCCGCCGCTGGTCTCCGCCAGGGCGGTCGCCAGGGCCCGCACGGTCTGGTGCCGGAACATGTCCTGGGGCGTCATCGACAGACCACCGCGCGAGGCCCGGGAGGCCACCTGCACGGCGACGACGGAGTCACCGCCGAGGTCGAAGAAGTTGTCGTGCTCCCCGACGTCAGGGACGCCGAGTGTCTCGGTCCAGATGGTGCTGATCAGCCGTACGGCGCGGTCGACGGGGGTCCCACCGGCTTCGGCCGGCGGGTCGGCGGGCGCCGCCGACCGGTCGTGGGAGGCTGCCGCCTCCCACGAGCCGGTGGGGAGGTCGGTGGAGATCGGGGTGATCCAGTGGCGGTCGCGCCGGAAGGGGTAGCCGGGCAGCGACACGCGCCGCCCCGCGGGGCCACCCTCCGGGCCCTGCCAATCCGGGTCCACCCCCGCGGTCCACAGGGCGCCGAGCCCCAGCAGGTACGTCTCGTGGTCGTCGCGTTCCTCCCGCGGATGGCGCACCAGGCGCAGCGCCCGGTGCCCGTCGCCCCAACCGGGGTTACGCCGGGCGAAGGTGGTGAGGGCGCGGCCCGGCCCGCATTCCACCAGGACCTGTCGGGGTTCGCCCAGCAGCGTGGCGAGCAGGTCGGAGAACCGGACCGGGACCCGGATCTGCCGTGCCCACCGGCCTGGGTCGCGGGCCTCGTCGTCGGTCATCCAGTCGCCGGTGGTGGCGGACAGCAGAGGGATCCGGGGCACGTGCAGGGCGACTTCGGCCATGCGGTCGGCGAACCGACCGGCCGCCGGGTCCAGGGCGGCGGTGTGGAAGGCGTGCGCGGTGTGCAGGCGCCGTACGGACACTCCCCGAGCCGCGAGTCGCTCCGTCAGCTCTCCGGCGGCCGCCTCCGGGCCGGCCACCACCGTGTGGCCGGGTTCGTTGACGGCCGCGACCTCCAGACCGGTCCCGGCGACGGCCTCGCGGGCGGCCTGCTCCGGGAGGCCGACGGTGAGCATCGCGCCAGGGGGTGCGGCGTGCATCAGCGCACCGCGGGCGGCCACCACCCGCAACGCGTCCTCCGGCGAGAACACACCGGCCAGCAGGGCGGCGGTGTATTCGCCGACGCTGTGGCCGGCGAGCGCGGTGGGATGGATGCCGTGCTCCGCGAGCCGGCTGGCCAGCGCGTACTCCACCGAGAACAGCGCGGCCTGGGCGAGGTCGGTGCGGCGCAGCGCGTCCTCGTCGCCGTCCAGGACGGCCGCTCGGACGTCGAGGCCGAGGAGGTCGGACAAGCCCTCGGCGGCCCAGTCGAAGTGGCGCCGGTAAGTGCTGTCGGCGCGGTGGAGCCCTTTGGTCATACCCGGGTACTGGGCTCCCTGCCCAGGCATGAGCAGGACGACTCCGGGTGTCTCCAGCAGGGCCCGTCCCTCGTGTCGCGACGGGTGCCCGGCGGTCCGCAGAGCGGCTGCCGCGGTCTCGGGGCTGCTGGCCACCACCGCGCGGCGGTGCTGCTGCGGATGCCGGCCCGTGGCGAGGGTCGCGGCGACGTCGACGAGCGCCGGCGGGCTGTCGCCGTCGAGCCGGTCCGCCAGCAGGCGGCCCGATTCGGACAACTGTTCGGGGGTCCGGGCGCTGAGCAACAGCACGGCGGGACCGGTGCGGGAGGGTTCCGCCGGGACCGGCGGCGCCTCCTCCAGGACGACGTGGGCGTTCGTTCCCCCCACTCCCAGGGCGCTGACGCCGGCCCGCAGCGGACCGGGACCGGTCCAGGGGGACAGCTGGTCAGCGATGTAGAACGGCGTCTTCTCCAGGGCGAGTTCCGGGTTGGGGCGGGAGTAGTGCAGGGTCGGCGCCAGCTCCCGCTGCTTCAGGGAGAGCACCGTCTTGATCAGGCCGGCGATGCCCGCGGCCACCTCCAGGTGCCCGATGTTCGACTTCACCGAGCCGAGAGCGATGTGCCGCCCCGGCCCGACCCCGTCGAACGCGGTGGCCAGCGCCGCCACTTCGATGGGGTCACCGAGCGCGGTGCCGGTGCCGTGCGCCTCGATGTAACCGATACTTCCGGGTGCCGTCCCGGCGACCGCGAGCGCCTCAGCGACGACCTGCGCCTGCCCGTCGATGCTGGGAGCGGTGAAGCCCATCTTCTGCGAGCCGTCGTTGTTGATCGCCGATCCCCGGATGACCGCGTGGACCGGGTCGCCGTCGGCGAGCGCGTCGCCCAGGGGCTTGAGGAGAAGCGCCCCGCCGCCGCTACCGAAGACCGTTCCGGCCGCCCGCTCGTCGAACGGACGGCAACTGCCGTCCGGCGACATGATCGCGCCCGGGTCGTACAGGTATCCCGCCCTGTGCGGGACGCGTATCGACACCCCGCCGGCAAGGGCCATGTCGCACTCCCCGGACAGCAGGCTCTGGCAGGCCGTGTGCACCGCCACCAGGCCGCTGGAGCAGGCCGTCTGGACGCCGACCGCAGGCCCCCTCAGGTCCAAGGCGTGGGCGACGCGGGTGGCGACGAAGTTCGGGTCGTTGCCGCCGACGAGTTGGACGAGTTCGAGGCTGAGCCCGGCGCCGAGCAGGGCTCTGGTGTCCTGTCGGGAGAGCAGGTTGTACAGCAGGTAGGAGCTGACCGACGCGGTGGCGAAGACGCCGACCGACCGGTCGCAGCCCAGCGGGTTGTACCCGGCGTCCTCCAGGGCGTGCCAGCTCAGCTGGAGGAGGAGCCGCTGCTGCGGGTCCATGGTGCGTGCCGCCCGCGGAGTGAGGTCGAAGAACTCCGCGTCGAACTCGTCGACCCCGTCCACGGGTGCCGCGCGCCTGACGTAGTGCGGGTCTCCAAGCAGCTCGTCGGGGACGCCCTCCCCGACGAGCTGCTCCTCCGAGACGTCGACGATGCTCTCCTTGCCGGAGCGCAGGTTGGCCCAGAACTCACCTATGTCGCGGGCACCGGGGAACCGGCCGGCCATGCCGATGACGGCGATGCCGTCGAACTCCTCGTCGGCCGGCTCCGGCGCGCCACCCCGGGACTCCGGAGCCGAGGTCGCCGCGGCGGGGGTCTGTGGGGGTACGTTCACTTGTTCCTCCGGCGCTTGGTCTGCGAGGCCCGCCGTGCCCGGGCGCGCTGCTGTGCCTGCGCGACGGCGTCGGGCCCTCCGGGCTGCCCGGTGCCCTCGCCCGCGAGCTCCCGGACGATGAGGTCCTCGAGTTCGGTGAGGCTGAGGCCCTGCAGCAGCCGGGCGACCGGCAGCGCGACCCCGAAGTCGGCGAGAACGGCGTTCTTGGTCTTCACCGCCATCAGTGAGTCGAGTCCCATCCGGGTCAGGGCCGTGGTGGTGCTCAGCTGGGTGGAGCGGTAGCCGAGGATCCGCGCCACCCTGACCGGCAACCGCGCGGCGACCGTCTCGCGCAACCGCTCCCGCGGAAGCGCCCGCAGGGCGTCCGCACCGATCCAGTCGTCGTCCGCCGGGTCCCGGCGTTCCTCGACGAGCGGGGCGAAGAACGACGACGAGAGCGTCTCCGGCATGGTGCGCGCCAACGCTTCGGTATCCAGCCGGAGCACGGCGGCGGTCCCGGAGCGCCGTCCGGCGAGGGCCCCGAAGACGGCGAGCCCTTCGGCGGGTGGCATCTTCGGGAAGGCCTCGTGGGTGAGTTCCCGGGCCCGGCCGATCTCGGCCCAGCCGCCCCAGTTGAGGGAGAGGGCCGGCAGGCCGCGGGCGGCGCGCCATTCGGCGAGCGTGTCGACGAAGGCGTTCGCGGCCGCGTAGTTGGCTTGTCCGGCGCCTCCGAAGAGGGAGGCGATAGAGGAGTAGCAGACCCACCAGTCGAGTTCGGTGTCCGCGGTGGCGCGGTGCAACCACCACGCCCCGAGGGCCTTCGGCCGCCACACCCGGTCCAGCCGCTCGGCGTCGAGATTGGCGACGACGCAGTCGTCGAGGACCATGGCCGAGTGCACCACGCCGCGCAGCGGGTAACCGGCCTCAGCAACCTCCTTGACCAGCCGGTCAGCGGTTTCGGGGGCGGCGATGTCTCCCCGTACGACGCGTACCTCCGTCCCCGCGGCCCGCATCCGGGAGATCGCCTCCTCGGCTTCGGCGTCGGGTGCGGACCGGGCGTTCAACACCAAGCAGCCGGCGCCGCGGGCCGCCAGCCAGTCGGCGGTGCGCAGTCCCACGCCGGTGAGCCCGCCGGTGACGATGTATCCGCTCCCGGCCCGCACCGCCGGCCGGGAGCCGTCGCTCTCGGGATCCCCGCCCCGCCGCAGCCGGGCGATGTGACGGCGGCCGCCGCGCCAGGCGACCTCGTCGTCGCCGCCTGCCGCAAGCTCCGCCGCGAGGTCGGCGAGGCCGTCCCCCTCCGGGTCGAGGTCGACCAGCGTGGTCCGCAGATCGGGGTGTTCGAGGGCGAGGGTCCGGGCGAGGCCGCGGATCCCCGCCTGCGTCAGGTCCGGGGTTTCTGCGGCGGACAGCGCCCGGGCGCCCCGGGTGATGATCCACAGTCGGGCGCGTGCTCCGCCCTCGCCCGCCGGCGCGGTGGCCAGGGCGACCGCCGCACGCGCCGCGGCGAGGACCTTCGCCTGGGTGTCCACGAGCCACGCGGCTTCATCGGATCCGCCGGCGACCGCCTGGTCCACCTCCAGCGGCAGCAGTACGTCGCCGGCCGTCCGTGCCGCCTCGGCGAGCGCCTGCTCGTCGTCGACCACGACGGTCGTGCACCGCCGGCCCGCCTCCGCCAGGGCCGTTCGAACGGCCTGGGCGTGCTCACCGGTTCCCAGGACCACCACACCCTGCCCCCGGCCGGACGCCTGGCCGGACGGCAGCGCCGCTTCCTCCCAGACGACCTCCAGGAGCCGTCCCCGGGTGGTCACCGGCAGTTCGGTCCCGGCGACCTCCCGCAGGAAGATGCCGCCCGCCTCCGCCACGACCAGCCCGCTCTCGGAGAGCAGTTCCACGTCCGCCAGCAGGTCCGTGCCCTGTCCGGCGGGACGGAGTCTGGCGTGTGCGAAGGCCGCGTCGTCCGGGTCCCCGTGGAACCGCAGCCGGCGGAGTCCCGCCGGCAGGTAGGTCTCGGAACGGTCGAGTACCGCGGCCGCGATCAGGTGGAGCCAACCGTCGAGCAGTGCGGGGTGGGTGTGCAGCATCGGGTGCGGCAGGGCTTCCGCGGGCCGGCCGAGCCGGGAGACGACGGACAGCTCCCCTCCGGCCGACTGCCCGCTCTCCGGGCCGCGGTCCAGCCGTAGCTCGGTGGTCCCCCGGAAAGCGGGCCCGTGGTACTGGCCGGACTCCCGCATACGCCGGTAGAGCTTGTCCGCGGCTCGGTGATCGCCGTGGGCGGCCAGCAGTCCCGGCACATCGCGCAGGGCGGTCGCACCTGCTGACTCCTCGTCAGGGGTGAGCAGACCGGTCCGCGCCGTGGCGTGGACGGTGCGGCCCTCCGCCCCGTCGGCGGCCGAGACGATCTCCACCACGGCCTGCCGCGGACCGGTCGTACGCAGCGTGACGGTGAGCGTGACCGGTTCGTCGAGGCTCAGCAGCGCCTGGTAGTCGATGTCCTCCAGGAGGATCGCCTGCGGCGCCGCCCGGAAGGCGGAGGCCGCGGCCGCCAGCGCCATCTCGCAGTAGGCGGTGCCCGGCAGCACCGGCACATCGCCCACCCGGTGCTCGGCGAGCCAGGGCAGGACGTCCGCACCGACGCGTGCCTGCCAGAGGTGGTGCCCCGGCTCTCCGGGCAGTTCGATGTGCACGCCGAGCAGCGGGTGCGCGTCGCGGGAGACGGCGGGGCCCCGCGCCCCCTCGGGGCGGAGCCAGTAGCGCCGGCGGTCCCAGGCCGTGGTGGGCATGTCCAGGAGCCGACCGCCTCCGGCGCCCGGCAGCGCCACGGGTACGCCGTGGCAGTACAGGGAGCCCAGGTTGGTGAGGAACGTGCGGCGTTCGGGTTCGTCGCGGCGCAGGGACGGCACGACCACGGCGTCCGACACCGCCGCGGCCTCCGCGACCGCGGAGATCTGCGGCTCCGAGGTCGGATGGGGGGAGATCTCGACGAACAACCGGTGCCCGTCCACGAGAGCGGCGGCCACGGCGTCGGCGAAGCGTACGGGGTTGCGCAGGTTGGTGACCCAGTAGTCGGCGTCGAACACCACCTCGGCCCGGGGGTCGTCGGCCGCCGTCGAGTAGAACGTCACCTGCGGTTCGAGCGGGCACAGTTGGCCCAGTTCCTCACGGAGCTCGGGCAGCAGCGAGTCCATCCGCGGGGAGTGGGAGGCGAAGGTGACCCCCCTGATCCGGCGCGCCAGGAGCCCCTCCCGCGACCACTCGGCCACCAGTTGGTCGATGCGCTCGGCAGCCCCGGAGACCACGGTGCTCTGCGGCCCGGACAGGACCGCCACCGAGACGTCGTCACAGCCGGCGAGGCGCTCGGCGGCCGCCTCCGCCGAGAGCTCGACGAGCGCCATGGCCCCCTGGCCCCGTGGGCTCGTCGCCGCCAGGCGAGAGCGCCGGCAGATCACCCGTACGGCGTCCGGCAGCGACAGCGCCCCCGCCACCACGGCCGCGGCGACCTCCCCCATGGAGTGGCCGAGGACGGCCGCCGGCCGGAGGCCGTGGGCCTGCCAGACCCGGGCGAGCGCGACCTGCACGGTGAAGATCAGCGGCTGGGCTCGGGCGATGTCGACGTCCGGGTCGGCGCCCTCGGCGAGCAGTTGCCGGACGGAGAAGCCCGCCTCCTGCCGGACCAGTGGGTCGATCTCCTCGACCGCAGCGGCGAAGTCGGCGTCCTCGGCGAGGAGTTCGCGGCCCATCCCCGCCCACTGGCCCCCCTGTCCGGGGAAGACCCAGACGGTGCCCCGCCGCGCCGCGGGCAGCACACCGCCGACCGCCACGCCGGGCACGGTCTCTCCGGCGGCGTGGGCGCGCAGGCTCTCGGCGAGGGTGACCGGCGGCGTGTGGGCGTCCGCCACGAGGACCAGGCGCTCCTCCAGCGACGAGCGCCGGCCCAGGGTGTGGGCGATATCGGCCGGGTCCGCTTCGGCTCCGGGCCCGTCGAGCCACTCCGCCGTCCGCAGCGCGGTGCCGCGCAGCGCCGCCGGCGACCCCGCGGTCAGCGGCAGCGCGAAGGCCTTGGGGCGCGGGCCCTCGGGCGGGGCTTCGGCCACCACGGGCGGCCCGGAAAGCACCAGATGGGCGTTGGTGCCGCCCATGCCGAAGGCCGAGACGGCCGCGTACCGGGTCGGCGCCTCGACGGGCCACTCCATCGTCCGCCGCGGCACGACCAGCCGGGTGCCCGCCAGGGAAATGTCGGGGTTAAGCGTGGTCAGGTGCAGGTTCGGCGGCACCACTCCGGCCCTAACGCAGAGCGCGGCCTTGATCAGCCCGGCCACGCCTGCGGCCTCCTCGGCATGCCCGAAGTTGGTCTTCACCGCCCCGAGCGCGCAGGCTCCCCGCTTCCCGCCCCCGTATACGGCGGACAACGCCTCGACTTCGATCGGGTCGCCCAGGACTGTTCCCGTGCCGTGCGTCTCCACCAGGCCGACGTCCTCCGCCGCCACCCCGGAGCGGCTCAGCGCCTCGGTGAGCACCTCCCGCTGGGCCGCTACGGAGGGCGCGGTGAGACTGGTGGAGCGCCCGTCCTGATTGACCGCGCTGCCGCGGATCACCGCGAGGATCCGGTCGCCGGCCCGCTCCGCGTCGGACAGCCGTTTGAGTGCCACCACCCCGCATCCCTCGGCCCGGACGATGCCGCTGGCCGACGCGTCGAAGGTCTTGCAGCGGCCGTCCTCGTCGGCCAGCCCCGCGGTGCGCAGTCCGAAGCTGGTCAGTACCGAGCTGATGACGTGGACCCCGCCGGCGAGGGCCAGGTCGCTCTCACCGTCCCGCAGGCTCTGGCAGGCGAGGTGGACCGCGACCAGCGACGACGAGCAGGCGGTGTCGACCGCCACCGAGGGGCCCCGGAGGTCAAGGAGGTAGGACAGCCGTCCGACGGCCGTGCTGTGGATCGCCCCGGTGACGGTGTGCAGGTCGTCCCGAGTGGCCGGGTCGTGCAACCGCTCGACGATGTAGTCGGGAGCGGCGATCCCGACGTAGACGCCGGTGCGGCTGCCGCCGAGCTCCCGTGGTGCCTGGCCGGCGTGTTCCAGGGCCTCCCAGGCGACTTCGAGCAGCACCCGCTGCTGCGGGTCCATCCCGACCGCCTCGCTGGGGGAGATGCCGAAGAACGCCGCGTCGAAGCGGTCCGCGTCCTCGATGAAGCCTCCGCTGCGGATCGGGTTCCGGCTCTCGGGCGCGGCCGGCGGGTGCTCCCCCGTCAGGCCGTTGACCGGCCCGCCCCAGCGCTCGGCGGGGAACGGGCCAACCGCGTCCCGGGCTTCGCTGAGCAGCCGCCAGAAGTCGTCCGGGGAGGCGACGCCCCCGGGGTAGCGGCAGCCGATGCCGATCAGAGCGATCGGTTCCCGGCCCCGCCGGTCGCCGGGCACGGTGACGCCCGCGTCGGCGAGCTGCCGGGCCAGGGCGGCGCGGGCCTGCGGCGAGAGCTTCTCGATGAGTGCGGTCAGATCGGTCATCGGGCAGGCTCCTCGGGTGTGCGCTCCGCGGCGCCCTCGTCGACCGTCCGCAGTATCTGGGCGAGTAGTTCCTGGTCTCCGTCGGTGAGGTCCGGGTCCGGCTCCGGGGCGGGGTCCCCGGTCGGCGGGTCGAGTACGAACCCGAGCCGCTCTCCGAGGTTTCCGGCGAGGGCCGCGAGGGTGGGGTGGGCCCACACCAGCGTCGCGGGCAGGGTGATGCCGAGCGCCTTCTCCAGGCGGTTGCGGAGTTCCAGGGCGCCCAGTGAGTCGATGCCGAAGGTGCTCAGCGGCGCCGCGGGATCCACCGGGGCCGGGCCCAGCCGCAGCACGGTGCGCAGTTGCTCGGTCAGTTCCGCCTCGAGCAGCCGGCGGCGGGCGGGACCGTCCGACGCGGCGGCGAGCGCCGCGGGGAGCCCCGGCGCCGGTGCGCCCCCGCCACCCTCCGAGGCCCGGAATCCGGCGTACAGCGGTGAAGCCGCGGCTGCGGGGAAGTCGGCGAACCACGTGTCGATGTCGAAGTGCAGCACTCCGGTGCTGCACCGGCCCTGGCTGATCAACTCCTCCAGGGCGGCGAAACCCGTGTCCGGCGAGATCATCCGGTAGCCGCGGTCGGCGAGTCCCTGACCGCCGCCGACCGACTCCCACGGTCCCCAGTCGACGCTCAGCGCGGGCAGTCCCCGCTCCCGGCGCCACAGGGCGAGCCCGTCGAGGTAGGCGCAGGCGGCGGCGTAGTTCGCCTGACCGGCTGAGCCCAGCAGGGAGGCGGTGGACGAGTAGCCGACCCACCAGTCGAGGTCCTCGCCCTCCGTGGCGGCGTGCAGCCGCCAGGCACCGACCGCCTTGGGCCACCACGCACGGCCCAGTCGCCGTCGGTCCTGTTGCAGGACGGCGGCGTCGTCCAGGGCGGCCGCGGAGTGGACCACGCCGCGGAGCGGCCGCCCGTCCTTCTTCGCCGCTGCCACCAGCTGCTCCGCCGTGCCGGGCCGCGCCACGTCGCCGAGCACCACCTGGACGCTCGCGCCCAGGGCGCGTACCTCCTCGATCACTCGCCGGGCCGGCTCCGAGGGTTCACCGCGCCCGTTGAGCACCAGTGCGCCGGCGCCCCGCTCGGCGAGCCGGCGGGCCGTGGCCAGGCCGATGCCGGTCAAGCCGCCGCTGATGACGTACGCCCCGTCGCGGCGGGCGAACGGCACCGTGCCGGGCCGCACCACGACGCGGCCCGGCGGCTCGTCGTCGACCGTCACGACCAGCTTGCCGATGTGCTCGGCCGCGGCCATGACCCGGAAGGCCTCGGTGGCCCGGTCCAGCGGGAACGCCGTACTGGGTAGTACGTCGAGGACCCCGTCGGCGACGGCGTTCACCGTCTCCCTGAGCAGTCGGCCGACGAGCGCCGGCCGGCTGCGGGTCAGCAGGTCGAAGTCGACCGCGCTCAGCGTCAGGGCGCGGGCGAACGGCAGCAGTCCCAGGCGGAGGTCCTGGTGGATGTCCCGCTTGCCCAGCTCGATGAAGCGCCCGCCGGGCGCGAGGGCCTCCAGCCCCCATCGGATGGCCGCGCCGGGCAGTGAGTTGAGCACCACGTCGACGCCGGCACCACCGGTGGCCTCCCGTAGTTCCTCGGCCCAGGTCGCGCTCCGGGAGTCCAGTACGCACTCCACGCCCGAGTCGCGCAGGAACTCCCTCTTCGCCTCGTTTCCGGCGGTGGCGTACACCCGGGCGCCGCGGGCGCGGGCGATGGAGACGGCCGCGAGACCGACGCCCCCGGACGCGGCGTGGATGAGGACCCGCTCGCCCGGCTCCAGCCTGCCCACCTCCACCAGGCCGTACCAGGCGGTGCCGTACGCCGTGGGAAGACCTGCCGCGGCGACCGCGTCCAGCCCCTCCGGCAGTGGGACGACCAGTTCCTGTCGGGTGATGGTGTGGGAGGCGAAGCTGTGGAAGGCGATGGCCACCACCCGGTCCCCGACCTCGACCCCCTCGACCCCCGGGCCCACCGCACTGACCACACCGGCGCACTCCCCGCCCAGGTGCAGCTCCCGGTCGTCATTCTCGGGCAGCCGGTACCAGCCCATGCCCTTGAGCACGTCGCTGAAGTTGATCCCGGCGGCCTCGACCCGGATCTCCACCTCGCCCTCGGCCGGCCGCCCGCGCTCCCGCCGGACCGGGCGCACGGCGTCCAGGTTCCCCGGTTCGGTGCTCTCCAGGCGGAACGCGGACCCGCCCTCCACCGGCCGTCGGAGGTGTGCGGCTCGGCGCTCCTCGGTGACCGGCCCCAGCCGGGCCACCAGACGGTCACCGTCCCGGTAGGCCACCTCTTCCTCGTCGGTGTCCGCCGCCAGTTCCGCGACCAGGTCGCCCACCACGGCCGAGGCGGGAGCGGCACCGAAGTCGGTCAGGGACGCTCTCAGCTCCGGATGCTCCCAGCCGAGCGTGCGGATCACCCCGCGGAGCGCGGTCTGTTCCGGCACGACGGTCTCCGCACCGTCCACGGGCAGCGCGCCGTGCCCCGCGACCCGCAGCCGGGGCGGGCCCGCCGCCGGGCGTTCGGTGGTCGCCAGGGCGCGTGCGAGAGCGAGCAGTCGCGCCACCCGCTCTTCCGCCCGTTCCAGAGCCGCCTCGGGGGCGCCCGCCCGCAGCGTCTCGTCCGCGCGGGCGGGCGGCAGCAGCAGAACGACGCCACGCAGCACCGGGTCCGCGGCGGCCGCGCGCACCTCCTCCTCGTCGACGGCTGTCAGTACCCGGCAGGCCTCCTCCCCCAGGCGCTCCCGCAGCTCTCCGGCCAACGGGTCGTCGGCGGACTCCGCGAGCACGAGCCACGCCCCGGGCTCCTCGACGGCTGCCTCCAACGGCTCACGGTGCCAGGACAGCTCGTGGAGCAGCGGAGCGTGCTCCGCTTCCGACCGGGGCGCACGGCTCAGCCACATCAGGCGGACGTCCGACGCCTCGACGACCACGGAGCCGTCCGCGTCGAGCAGGAGCAGCCTGCCGACCAGGGCGGCACCGGCCGCGTCGTCCCGTTCCGGCCGCGCCACCTCCGTCAGGCACCGGACCCCGGTCGAGGGATCGCCCCACACCCGAAGGGAGCCGACACCGGTCGGCAGCAGCACACTGCCCGGCCCGTCGGCGGTGACCGCCTCGGCTGCCGTCGGGGCGGCGCCAAGGAGCTGCATCGCGGAGTCGAGCAGCGCGGGATGGACGTACATGCCGTGGGAGCCGACCCGGCAGCGCGCGGGCAGTGCGAGGCTCCCCAGGGCGGTGTGCCCGTGGTCGGGCGAGGTCGCCACCCCCGTCACTCCGGCGAAGGCCGGACCGTGGTGCTGGCCCGCCGCCCGCAGCCGTGCGTACAGCGAGCCCGCTTCATGGTGTTCGGGATGGCGCGCGGCCAGTGCGTCGAGGTCCCGGACGGGCTGCTCGCCGGCAGCGGCGCGGCGCACCCGGGCACGGGCGTGCCGCACCTGCTCTCCCGCGGAGTCCCAGCTGAGGATCTCGACCACGCCGCTGTCGGCGGTCTCCTCGGTCAGCACGGTGACCGTCTCGACGGGCTCTTCCAGGGTGAGCAGCCGCAGGTACTCGATGTCCTCCGCCCGTACGTCCGCGGGGTGGACCCCGAACGCCTCGGCCGCGGCCGCCAGCACCATCTCGCAGTAGGCGGTGCCCGGCATGACGGCCGCGTCCTCGGAGCGGTGGTCGGCCAGCCAGGGGAGTCGATCGGTGTCGACCGTGCCCCGCCAGACGTGCTGGACGGGTGGGCCGGGGACCCGGACACCGGTGCCCAGCAACGGATGCCCCCCGGTCTCCTCCCCGCGCCCCCGGCCGACGGAGGTGTACCAGTGGCTTTCGTGCCGCCACGGGTTGGTCGGCAGCGTGGTCAGCTCCCCGCTCGGGTGGAGCCGCCGCCAGTCGGCCGACACTCCGTGGACGTGCAGACCCGCCAGGGCGGTGAGGAGCGTCTCGCGCTCCGGTTCCTCGCGCCGTGTGGAGCCGCTGACGTACGCGTCCGTCACATCGAGCGTGGCCAGCGTCTCGGTCACCGACTGCGTGGTGATCGGGTGCGGCGAGACCTCTAGGAAGAGCCGGTGGCCGTCCTCGGCGGCGGCTGTCACCGCGTCGGTGAAACGGACTGGGTTGCGGGCGTTCGCCGCCCAGTGGCCGGCCCCGAAGACCGGGACGGTGCGCGGGTCCTCCAGGACCGTGGTGTAGACGGGGACATCGGGCTCGGCCGGCACGATGTCCGCCAACGCCCGCTCGATCAGCGGCAGCAACGGGTCGACCTGGGGGCTGTGCCCCGCTCCGTTCGCGCCCCTGATCTGCTTCGCCATCAGCCCCTGGTCGCGCACTTCGGCGACCAGGGCCTCCAGAGCGGCGTTCGGCCCCGCCACGACCGTCGAACGCGGTGAGGCGTGCACGGCCACGTTGAGGTCCGGGTGGCCCGCGAGGCGCGCCGCCGCCTCGGCGGCGGGCAGTTCGACCAGGGCCATGCCGCCCTTGCCCGCCAGGTGTTCCCGCAGCAGCCGCGAGCGGCGGCACATCACCCGGGCGCCGTCGGCGCTGGTGAGCGCCCCCGCCGCCACGGCCGCGGCCACCTCCCCCATGGAGTGCCCGAGCACCGCCGCGGGACGCAGTCCCCAGGAGCGCCACACCGCGGCGAGACCGACCTGGAGGGCGTAGACGACGGGCTGGCTCTGCGCGACATCACCGAAATCGCCCGATCCCAGACAGGCCCGCAGGCTGAAACCGCCTTCCTGCCGCATCACCGGTTCCAGCAGGTCGACCGTGTCCCCGAAGGCGGGCTCCGCCTCCAGCAGTTCGCGGCCCATGCCCGCCCACTGCGAGCCGAAGCCGGAGAACACCCAGACGGCGTCGGCCTCGGAGCTCGCCCGCGCCCGTCCGGTGAGCACCTGGGCCGAGGGCGTGTTCTCGGCGTGCGCACGCAGGCCGGCCACCAGTTCCGCACGGTCCCTGGCCAGCACCACGAGCCGCTCCGGGAGCGGGGTGCGGTGCACCGTGAGAGTGCGCCCGACGTCCAGCAGCTCGCGGTCGTCACCGTCCCGGTCTCCGCGGTCCGCCGTTTCGAGGTGGTCGGCGAGCCGCCGTGCGGCCGTGCCCAGAGCTTCCGGGGTCGCGGCGTACAGCGGGTAGAGGCGGTGGCGGTCGCCGGGGGCGTCCTCCACGGCGGTCGGCTCCGGGTCCGCGTCGGCGCGGTACTCCTCCAGCACGATGTGGGCGTTGGTCCCGCTGACCCCGAAGGCGCTGACACCGGCGCGGGCCGGCCGGCCGAGGTTCGGCCAGTCGGTACCGTCGGTGGGGATCCTCAGCTCCGCGGCGCGCCGGCTGATCCTCGGCGTCATACGGCGGAAGTGCAGATGCGGGGGGATGTGTCCGTGTCGCAGGCTGAGGACCGACTTGATGAGTCCGGCGATCCCGGCCGCCGCCTCGACGTGGCCGATGTTGGTCTTGGCCGAGCCGACGATGAGCGGGGCCGCGGCGGCCCGGTCGCCGAACACGGCGGCCAGGGCCTCCAGTTCGATCGGGTCGCCCAGGGCCGTACCGGTGCCGTGGGCCTCGACGTAGTCGATGTCCTCGGGGGTCAGCCGGGAGTCGCTCAGGGCGGCACGGATGACGGCCTCCTGCGCGAGCCCGTTGGGGGCGGTGAAGTTGCTGCTGGCCCCGTCCTGGTTGACGGCGCTGCCACGGATCACGGCGAGGACCCGGTCGCCGTCGCGTCTGGCGTCCGCGAGGCGCTTGAGCACCACGACGCCGCAGCCCTCGCCGCGGCCGAGTCCGTCCGCTGCGGCGTCGAACGCCTTGCACCGGCCGTCGGGGGCGAGCGCGCCCCACCGGTTCATCGTGATGCTGGTCTCCGGCATCAGCATCAGGTTGGTGCCGGCGGCCAGCGCGAGGGAACTCTCCCCGGTGCGCAGGCTCTGGCAGGCGAGGTGGGTGGAGACCAGCGAGGACGCGCAGGCGGCGTCCACCGCGATACTCGGGCCGTTGAAGCCGAAGAAGTAAGAGAGACGGCCGGAGGCGTGGTTGGGCAGCGAGCTGGTGACGGTGTACGCGTCCACGTCCTCGGGCCCCAGGTGCCGCAGCTGCCGGACGGCGTACTCGTGGAGGGTGACCCCGGTGAAGACCCCGGTGGCACTGCCGCGAAGGTCGGTCGCGCGCAGCCCGGCGTGTTCGAGAGCCTCCCAGGCCACTTCCAGCAGGAGTCGCTGCTGCGGGTCCATGGCCGCCGCCTCACGGGGCGAGATGCCGAAGAACGAGGCGTCGAACCGGTCCGGCTCCCAGCCGGTCAGGAACCCAGCCCCGCGGGCCCGGATGGTCCCCGGAACCTCGGGGTCGTCCCCGAGGAACCGGTCGTGTTCCCAGCGGCCGGGCGGAACGTCGACCACGGCGTCGCGTCCCTCGGCCAGCAGCCTCCAGTAGCCGTCCGGCCCCTCGGCACCGCCGGGCAGACGACAGCCGACCCCGATCACCGCGATCGGCTCCCGGCGGGAGTCCTCGGCTGACCTGAGGCGTTCCTCGAGGCGCTCGATGGTCTCCATCGCCTCGATCAGCAGGCCACGGCGGTCATCGTTCTTTGCGGTCATGACAGAGACCTCAGCTTTTCCGTCAGACGTTGCACGAGTTCGTCGTCGGACAGTTCGTCGTTGCGGGAAACCGGTGCGGGCGGTTCCTGCCGCCCGGCGGAATCCGCGTCCGGTGGGGCCAGCAGGGCCAGCAGGTGGTCGGTCAGCGACTCCACCGTGGGGTGGTTGAAGACGGCCGCCGGGGCCAGATCGCAGCCGAGAGCGCCGCTGAGCCGCTGCTGTGCCTGCACGCTCATCAGCGAGTCCATGCCGATCTGGAAGAAGCCCTCGTCGGTGGGAAGTTCACGCGGATCGGCGAACCCCATCACGCCGGCCACGGTCTCCCGCACCTGCTCCCGCAGGAGGACGCGGCGCCGGGCCGGGGGCGCCGCCTTGATCCGCTCTCCCACGGCTCCCGCCTCCGGGGCGGACCGCGCGTCGGCGCCGTCGGCCGCGGCCAGTTCGTTCAGCAGGGGGATGGCCGTCCGGGAGCGATAGGCAGCGGCCAGTCCCGGCCAGTCGGCCTCGACCACGACCCGCTGCACCTGGTCGTCGGCGAGGACGTACTCCAGCAGGCGGACCGCCGCGGCGTCGTCGAGCCCCCGCATCCCGGAGTCCGACATCAGTTCGCCGTAGGACGCGGCGTCCATCCAGGAGCCCCAAGCGCCCCAGTTGACGACGTGGCAGGGGAGCCCCTGGGCCTTACGGACGTGCGCGAAGGCGTCCTGGAAGCGGTTGGCGGCGGCGTAGTGGGCCAACCCCCGGGAGCCCAGGAGCGCGGTCGTGGAGGAGAAGAGGACGAAGTGCCGGACCGGTTGCCCGAGGCTCAGCCGGTGCAGGAGCACCGTCCCGTCCACCTTGGGCCGGAGCATGTCCGTCACCTCGGCGGCCGTCAGCTCCGAGGTCTCGGTGTAGCCGCCGGACAGGGTGGCGTTGAAGACTCCGTGCAGCTCGGGCAGGTCCGCGCCGAACCGGTCGAACAGCGCCCCCATGGCCTGGGCGTCCGCGACATCCGCGGCCACCGCCGTCACCTCGGCGCCGGAGGCCCGCAGGCGTTCGACGAGTTCCCGGGACGGCCCGCGGCGGGAGACCAGCACGAGGTGCCGCGCCCCCATGGCCACCAGGGAGTCGGCCAGCCGCGGCCCGAGCAGACCACTGGCGCCCAGCAGCAGTTGGCTGCCGTCCGGCTCCAACCTGGCCCGGGGGCCGGTGAGCCGGTCGCGCTCCAGCCGGAGGACGTGCCGCTGGCCTTCGCGGTAGGCGATCTGGGGTTCGTGGTCCGGCTCCTCCGGCCGGGTGCGGAGCAGTTCCCCGGCGAGCAGTTGGGCCGCCGCTGCCGGCTCGTCGACGTCCAGGTCGACGGCCCCGCCCCAGGTCCGGGGGTAGTCCAGGGCGAGATTGGAACCGAGCCCCCAGAGCGCGGCCGCGGCGGGACGGACGCCCGAACCGTGGTGGACGACCTGCGCCCGCCGGGTGGCGATGTGCAGTCGGGCCCTTGGGCACCGGTCGGCGAGCACACGGAGCACCCGCAGCAGCCGGTACGTCTCCTCGTGGACGACGGACGGGTCGGCGTCCAGTTCGGCCGGCATCGCGAGTCCGCCTAGGTGGACTACGCGGTCGGCGCCGGCGAGCAGGTCGGAGAGGGCCCCGTCGTCCGCGGCGTCGACCTCCGCGAGCGGCAGCCGGTCACATCCGACCCCGGCCTCCTCCAGCCTGCGGGCGAGAGCACCGGCCGTACCGGCCGGGTCGTCGCCGAGCAGCAGCCAACGCACGCCACGCCGCGCCGGGGCCGGCTCCGGTTCCTGCCGGGGCGACGGGGCCGGGCGCCAGGTGAGCCGGTGCAGCCAGTCCTCGCGGACCGGCTGGGCGCCGTCGACCCCGGGAGCGCCCGGAGTGTGCGGTCTGCCGTGGTGGTCGTGCTGCCAGGCGTACCTCGGCAGGTCCGTCAGCTCGCCGTCCGGCACGAGGGTTCCGAGGTCGACGGGCGCACCGGCGCCGTACAGCCCGGCGAGGGCGGCCCGCAGCGTCGCGGCGGCCGGCACGCCACGCCGCCCGGCAGCCAGCGCGGTGACGCCGGGAACCTCGCGTTCCTTCGCGACCCGCGCGATCGAGGGGACCACGATGCCGCGCGGGGCCACCTCCAGGAAGGTCCGGTGGCCGTCTTCGAGCGCGGCTTCGAGCGCGTCGGCGAAACGCACGGTGCGGCGCAGGTTGTCGGCCCAGTAGGCGGCGTCATAGGCGGGTTCCCGGCGTGGGTCGTCATGCACCGTTCCGTAGACGGGAACCTGCGGCCGGCTCGGTGTGAGCCCGGCGACGCTCGCGGGCAACCGGGCGGCCAGGTCGGTCATCCACCTGCCGTGGAAGGCGACGTCGGCCGCGACCCGCCGGGCCGGTATCCCCTCCGCCGCGCACTCCGCCACCACGGCGTCCACGGCCTCCGGCGCTCCGGAGAGGACGACGGAGTCGCCGGTGGGCCGGATCGCGATGTCGACGCCCGTGTCCTGCCACCGCCGGGCCGCCTCCGGAGCGGGCAGCGTCACCGCCGCCATCGCGCCCTTCCCGACGGCCTCCGCGAGCAGTCGGGAGCGGCGCAGCACCAGTCGGGCGGCCTCGGCCGGGGACAGTGCACCGGCCACCACCGCCGCGGCGATCTCGCCCATCGAGTGGCCGATCACCGCTGCCGGGGCGGCTCCGTACGCGCGTAGCGTCTGCGCGATGCCGACCTGCACGGCGAAGATGAGCGGCTGGACGCCGTCGGCACCCAGGGAGTCGAGGTCGGCCTCCGCGAGTCCGGCCCGCAAGTCGATCCCGGACTCCTGCCGGTACACCGGTTCCAGCTCGTCGACGACGGCCGCGAACGCCGGCTCTTCGAGCAGTTCACGCCCCATACCCGTCCATTGCGAACCGTGGCCGGAGAACACCCACACGGCGCCCTTGGCGGCGGCGGGGGAGGCGGTTGAGCAGGAGGTGAACGCGGCGGCCTCGCCCCGGGCCGCGCTCCTGAGACGTGCGGTGAGCTGCGCCGCCTCCTCGGCGACGACCGCGATCCGGACCGGCTGCGGCGAGCGCCGGTGCGCCAGCGTGTGGGCGACGTCGGCAAGATCGACCGGGCCGGCTTCGAGGTGCTCCGCGAGCCGGGCGGCGTTCGCCCTGGCCGCCCCCTCGTTCGCGCCGGAGAGCAGGAAGACCCGCGGGGCAGCCGGCCGACCCACCTGGGCACCGTGCTCCGGGAGCGGTGACTCCTCGACGATGGCGTGGGCGTTGGTTCCCCCCATGCCGAAGGAGGAGGCGGCGGCCAGCCGGGGGCCGCGGGCGACCGGCCAGGCGGTGAGGGAGGTCGGCACGAACAACCGGGTGCCCGCCAGGTCCAGCTTGGGGTTGAGCCGTCGGAAGTGCAGATTCGGCGGTACCGCCCCGTGGCGTACGGCTAGGACGGCCTTCATCAGCGCGGTGACCCCGGCTGCCGCCTCGGTGTGGCCGAGGTTGGTCTTCACCGCGCCCAGCGCGAGTCCGCCCTGGTCCCCCTCGCCGTAGACGGAGGCGATGGCCTCGACCTCGATCGGGTCGCCCAGTTCGGTCCCGGTGCCGTGCGCCTCGACGAAGCCGACGGTGCTCGGGTCCGTGCCGGAGCGGGCGACCGCGTCCGCCAGCAGCTCCCGCTGAGCCGTGCCGGAGGGCGCGGTCAGGCCGTTGGACCTGCCGTCCTGGTTGATCGCGCTGCCGCGCAGCACCGCCAGGACGCGGTCACCGTCGTCGAGGGCGTCGCCGAGCCGCTTGAGGAGGACCATCGCGCACCCTTCGGTGCGCACGATGCCGTCCGCCGAGGCGTCGAACGTCTTGCACCGCCCGTCCGCCGCCAGCAGGCCGTACCGGTGCAGGGAGAGCGTCAGTTCCGGCCCGAGGATGAGGTTGGCCCCGCCGGCGAACGCCAGGTCGCTCTCCCGCAGGCGCAGGCTCTGGCAGGCCAGGTGCACCGCGGCGAGCGAGGACGAGCACGCCGTGTCCAGGGCGAGGCACGGACCGCGCAGCCCCATCGTGTAGGAGATTCTGCCGGCCGCCACGCTGTGCAGCCCGCCGGTGATGGTGTACGCGTCCACCGACTCCGGATCGGCGAGCCCGGCCTGCAGGTGCTCGTTGTAGTACAGGCCGAGGAACACGCCCGTGCGGCTGCCGCTCAGACCGCGCACCGGTATCCCGGCGTGCTCGGCGGTCTCCCAGGCCACCTCCAGGAGCATCCGCTGCTGCGGGTCCATGGCCGCGGCCTCACGGGGGGAGATGGCGAAGAACTCGTTGTCCAGGCCCCAAGGATCGTCGAGGAAGCCGCCGTGCCGGAGCGCCGGGTCCGCGACGGCTCCGGTACGGCCGGCCCCGTTCGAGCGGTTGTCGGAGCGCTCACCGACGAGGTCGCGCCCTTCGGCCAGGGCGGACCAGAGCGCCTCGGGTGTCGCGATCCCGGAGGGGAAGCGGCAACCCAGTCCGACCACGGCGATCGGTTCTGTCGCGACGGTGCCGGCCGCCTGGGCCAACCGCGTGGCGAGTTCACCGCGTCGCTCGCGCGGCAGACCGGCCAGCCGTCGACTCATGCTCGTCATGCCTGTCCCTTCGTTGCGGATCGCCCAGCGCCCTCGGATGGACCAGCACCCTCGGATGGACCGGCGCCGTCGGGGCTCACCGAGCCGGTTTCGAACTCGTCCAGCAGCACGGCGAATCCGTCGACCGCCGGGAAGGTGTCGTCACTCACCGGAGGCGGCGCGGGCTCCTCCTCGGCCCCCGTCCGCTGGGCCGGGTTCAGCAGTTCGGCGACTCGTTCCGCGAGCGCATGCACGGTGGGGAAGTTCCACAGCAGCGTGGCGGGGAGCGGGAGGGCGAACTCCCGCTCCAGGCGACGGCGGATGGCCAGCGCCATGATCGAGTCCATACCGATCTCGGCGAGCGGGCTCCGCCGGTCCAGGGAGGCCGCCGCCATGCCGAGTTCCCCCGCCGCCAGGCCCGCCACGGAGTCCGCCACCCGCTCCCGGAGTTCCGCGCCGGCCAGGTGCCGATAGGAGGTGTTGCCGGGGTCCTCACGCCCGTCGTCGGTCGGCGTCCCGGTGAAGAGACGTTCCAGGAGCGGTAGCGCCCGCGCCGGCCGGCGGGTTCGGTCCACCGGCAGGACCACCAGGTGTGCGGGGGCGCAGCGCCCGGCATACCGCCATGCCGCGAGTCCCTCTCGCACACTCATCTCCCGCACTCCGACCGCGTCGAACTCCGTGGCCAGGGAGCCCGCGGTCGCGGCCAGACCGGTGCCGCGCCAGGCCGGCCAGGCAATGCTCACCGCATGGCGGCAGCCCGCGGCACGGCGCCGCTCGGCGAGAGCGTCGAGGAAGGCGTTGGCCGTGGCGTACCCGGCCTGTCCGGCGAGCCCCAGTTGGGCCGCCACCGCCGAGAAGAGGACGAAGAAGTCGACCGTGCCCGGCGGGTGAAGCCGGTCGAGCGTCGTCGCGCCGGCGACCTTGGGCAGCAGTTCGGCGTGGAGCGAGCCCTGGGTCAGACCGCTCAGCGTGCCTCCGCTGATCACACCGGCCGCGTGCACCACGCCGCGGATCGGCGGCATACCCAGCGCCTCCGGGGCTAGGAGGGTGCGGGCCTGCTCCTCGTCGGAGATGTCGACGGCCACCGTGCGGACGGTGGCACCCGCGTCCTCCAGAGCTCGGATGCGCTCGGCGCGGTGGCGCGTCGCCGTGTCGGTCGCATCCGGCCAGGCCGCCCGTGGTGGCATCGGCCGGCGGCCGGCCAGCACGAGCCGCCGGGCGCCCATCGCCACCAGTTCCTCGGCGAAGCGGAGTCCGAGCGCCCCCAGTCCGCCGGTGACCAGGTAGGTGCCGTCCGGGCGGCATCGCAGACTCACGGTGTCCGACAGCGGTGCCGGAGCGAGCCTGGGCCGCAGCGGTTCGGCGGCAGCGATCCGCACGACCTCCTCGCCCGGGTCCTCGCGGAGCACCCGCCGCAGGTCCCGATAGGCCGGGTGGTCCGCGGTGTGACCGTCGCGGTGGACCAGACCGCCCCATAGTTCGGGGTGTTCTCCCGAGGCGACCCGGCTCAGCCCCCGGAGCGCGTGGTGCGCAAGCGCCTCGGCGCCCCGGCCTTCCCAGTCTCCGACCGCGCACCACAGCTTCGGCGCGGTCCCCTCGGGCCAACGCGCTAGTTCACGGATCGCGCGGACCGTCTCCCAGGCGGCCCACCCGACACGCTCCGCCATGTCGGTGCCGGAGGCCGGACCGGTGTCGGAGAGCACCAGCAGGGCGGCATCGGCCCGCGTAGGCAGGGTGCGGAGTCCGGGGTCGGCCAGCCGCTCGGGGCCGTCGATCCGGAGGGGGTGGGCGCCGGCGGCGCGCAGCCCTTCCTCGACGGTCCGGGCCGGCCCGTCCGGCGGTCCGATGACCAGCACGGTGCCGGTGTCCGGCTCGGGCGCGTCGACCGGGCCGGGCAGGGCTTCCCACTCCACGGCGAGCACGCTCTCCTCGGGAGAGGCCGGACCGCCGGCGTCCGCCACCGAGAAGGAAACCCCGCCGAGGCGCAGCAGTTCGCCCTTCGGGCCCGAGACCGTCCCGTCGACCGACGGTCCACCGCGGGCGGAGAGCGCCGACTCGTCGCCGTCCTGGGCGTTCTCGGAGCGGGTGAGGGTGACCAGGGCCCGGCGAGGGGCCGGTCCGACGGCGGTCATCTCCTCCAGCCGCTCCACCAGGGCCGGTCGCTCGGCCTCGGGCAGGAGGCCGGAGGCCAGCGACAGCACCGCGTCGATCCAGTCGGCCCACGCGTCGGCGGCCCCACGGCCCGCGTCGGGTTCCCGCACGAGCTCGACCTCGGCGGTCAGTCCGTCCTCGGAGCGGCGGTGTGCGAGGACCTGCCACGGGGAGGCCGCAGGGAGGGAGGCTGAGACGCCCGGCGGCGGTCCGGCCACCGCCTCGTCGAGGGCGCCGCCGACCGGGCCGTCCACCTCCGCTCCCCGCTCCAGCCGTCCCGTGGCGTGGGTGAGGTCCGGCTCGTCTTCCCCGACGGGCATCGATGTGACGCTCAACTCACCGTCGTAGGAGACCACCTGGACCTGCCTCTCGACGTCCACGGGAAGGCGGTCCAGCAGTTCCACCCCGCGCACCGTGACCACTTCCGCGGTGGTACCGGCCGCCGACGCCCGTGCGGCGGCGGTCAACGTCGCCAGCAGGACGGACGCTCCGACGGCCGGGCGCCCACCGGACCGTTCGGGGGTGCCGGGCACCGAGGAGGCGTCGAGGACGGTGTGCCACATCCGGCCTCTCGCACGACCGCCGAGCGGCACGGGGCTGCCCAGCAGTGTCCCGCCGTCCGGGGAATGCCCGCCCGCGATCCGGGCGGCGGGCGAGGCTCCGTGCCAGTGCCGCCGGTGGTCCCAGACCGTGGTCGGCGCCGCCACCCACGCGCGGGGCGGGGCGTCCGTCGCGGACGCGTCGCCCTCGGCATCCAGCCGGACCGGCACCCCGTGGCAGTGCAGGGAAGCGGCTGCCCGGAGGAAGGCCCGGCGCTCCGGCAGGCCCCGCCGCAGCGTCCCGGTGACGCAGACGTCCTCGACACCGGCGTGATGCAGGGTCTCGCGGACGGAGTGCACGACGACGGGGTGCGGGGCGAGTTCGAGGAAGACCCGGTAGCCGTCCTCCGCCGCCGCGCGGACCGCCGCGTCCAGGCGGACCTCGCCACGCAGGTTGCGGACCCAGTAGGAGGCGTCCAGCAGGTGGGAGCCCCGCGGCCGGTCCGCGGAGGTGGAGTACAGGGGAAGCTCCGGAGTGCGGTGGCCGAGGTCTTCGACGGCGGTGGCCAGATCCCCCAGGAGGGGGTCCATCTGCGGGCTGTGGAAGGCCACGTCCGAGGCGACCCGACGGGCCAGGACCTCCTCGCCGCTCCACCGTTCGATCGCGGTGTCGATGTCGTTCGGGGAACCGGCTACGACGGTGGACTCGGCGGAGGCGCTGATGGCGACGGAGAGTCGCAGGTCGCTCTGTTCCTCCAGCAGTCGCCGCACCTCGTCGGCGGGGAGGGCGACGAGGGCCATGGCCCCCTTGCCCAGGACCGTGCGGAGCAGTACCGAGCGGCGGCAGACCAGGCGCGCGCCGTCCGCCCGGGAGAGCCCGCCACACGCCACCGCGGCGGCGATCTCTCCGACGGAGTGGCCGATCACCGCCGAGGGCCGCACACCGTGTGCCCGCCACATCTCGGCGAGAGCGGTCTGGACGGCGAATATCACGGGTTGGAGCCGGTCCGCCCCGGCCCGCTCCGAGTCCCCGCTCTGGAGGAACTCCCGCAGGGAGAACCCCGCCTCCGCCACGAAGACGGGCTCCAGTTCGTCCACGACACCGGAGAAGACCGGTTCGTCGGCGAGGAGTTCACGGGCCATACCCGTCCACTGAGAGCCGTGGCCGGAGAACACCCAGACGACACCGGTCTCGGCCCCTGGCAGCGTGCGCCCGGTGACCAGATCGGCGTCCGCGTCCCCGGCCGCCCCCGCCCGCAGCAACCGCTCCAGTTCGTCGAGGTCCTCCGCCACCGCGGCGGCGCGGTGCGCGGCGTGTGAACGGCGTTCGGTCAACGTGTGTGCGAGCGCTTGGAAGTCGACCGGCTCCGCGGCGTCCCGCACCCACACTCCGAGGCGTTCGGCCGCCCGGTCCCGCGCGGCACGGGAGGAGGCGGACCAGGGGACCACCAGGGGGCGCCGCGGACCGTCGCCTCTCCTGGCCTCCGCGGTCTGCCGCGACGAGCCGCCGTCGGGCGCCTCCTCGACCACGAGGTGGGCGTTGGTGCCGCCGAATCCGTACGAGGAGACCCCCGCCCGGCGCGGCCGGTCACCCCGCGGCCAGGGCTCAGGTTCCGTCACGACGCGGAAGCCGAGCCCCCCTTCGGCCAGCGTCGGGTTCGGCCGCCGGTAGTGGAGGCTCGGTGGGATGAGGCCGTGCCGCAGTGTCAGCAGGACCTTGATCAGACCGATGATGCCCGCGGCCGACTCCGCGTGCCCGATGTTCGTCTTCACCGATCCGACGAGGCAGGGGGCGTTCTCGGGCCGGAGCGCACCGACCGCTTCGGCGATGCCGGCGGCCTCGGCACGGTCCCCGGCCGGCGTGCCGGTGCCGTGCGCCTCGATGTAGTCGAGGGTCCCGGGCCGCACGCCCGCCGCCGCGCAGGCCATCCGGATGGTGCGCACCTGGGCCCGGCTGTCGGGGGCCATGATTCCCGGGCCACGGCCGTTCTGTGTCACGGCGCTCCCGCGCAGTACACCGAGCACCCGGTCGCCGTCGGCGAGGGCCTCGGGAAGGCGCTTGAGCACGACCACGCCGCAGCCTTCGGCGCGTACGTAGCCGTCGGCATCCGCGTCGAAGGCGCGGCATCTCCCCGTGGCCGAGAGCGCTCCGGCCCGGTCGAAATTGACCGTGAGGCCGGGCGAGAGCAGGAGGTTGACGCCTGCTGCGATCGCCAGCGGCGTCTCACCGAGGCGGAGGCTCTGGGAGGCCTGGTGCACCGCCACCAGAGAGGAGGAACAGGCCGTGTCCACCGTCACCGACGGGCCGTGCAGGCCCAGGTGATGCGAGATCCTGGCCGCGGCGCTGCCGAGACTGGAGCCCACCCCGGTCCACGCCTCGATCCCCGGCAGGTCCTCCAGAAGGCGGCGGCCGTAGTCGTCCGACCATGCCCCGACGAACACCCCCGTGCGGGTGCCGGCGAGGCTGCCCGGGGCGATCCCGGCGGCTTCCAGGCCTTCCCAGGCGACTTCCAGTAGTTGGCGTTGCTGCGGATCCATGGCCTGCGCCTCGCGGGGACTGATCCCGAAGAAATCGGCATCGAACTCCGCGACATCGGCGATGAATCCGCCGTACCGGCTCGTCTGCCGTATCACGGAGTCCGCCCTGGCGTCCCGACCGCGGTATTCCTGCCAGCGGTCAGCGGGCACCTCGCTGACAGCGTCTCCCTTACTGGATATCAACTCCCAGAAGGCTTCGGGTGATTGGACATCCCCGGGCAACCGGCAGGCCATACCGATTACCGCGATCTCCGCACCAGGATTGGAAGTAGGACTTCCAGACACGCCACAACGCCCCTTCCGCATACCCATGAACCCGGCAGCCCCGGAGAACACACGACGGAAGTCAGGAAACGAATCCCCCGACTAAAGAAAGCCCACTTCAGCGACTACTCGACACAACGAGCACCGGCCACCGGAAAGAGCCTTTGAACGGCACTAGGCCAGAGAAATACCCGCGACAGCAGGGCAGGGACAAGGCCACAAAAGAACGTGCACGGAAACCCCCATCAATTACCTTCTAACACGCGGCCACAGAGGCGTTCAACCAGGAACCAGCGCTGGAACCGGCACGCCCGCACGTCGCGACACCCGGTGCGCGCGCCTGCCGCGCCGACCGAAACCCGGGTAGCTCCGCTACAGGGGATCCTGGCCGTCCTACGGCCGCGAGCACTGAGTGCCGCTCCTCAACGGGCAGGCACCACCGGCCGCAGCACTGGCCGAACAATCAGGTATTCACTGCCACTTGCCACACTGACCCTACAGTCACTGCGTTGCACATGGAAGACATTACGTCACCCGCGACGAGCCCAACAAACATCGCTCCGTGAGCAGAAAAGGGCGGAGAGTGACGAAATATCGACGCCCCCTTCGAGGGGCCGGCCGGAAAGGGTGGAAATTTCTGATTTAAAACCCCTCCGGTAATGCCGGAAGCCGCATCGAACGACGGCAGCGACGCCGCAACCCCGGAGGTTCCGTCATTTGCAACAACCGCCAACTATCCGACCCTCGCAAACACAACGCCATCAGCCGGAAGCGGAGAGTGAGAGTTTCTTTCGCACCCCGCCCCGAGGACGGGCCGCGATCCTCGGAAGACAGCGGCCGGCCGTCGCGAGCAGGCGCCGACGACCCTCCGGTCCGCACCGAGCCGGCGCCTTCGGCTGGGGCACCGCCACCCGAAAAGACCGTCGGGCCCCTTCGTCAGCACGAAGGGGCCCGACGGACCTCGACCGCCCGCGATGCCGGCGGCTCGCCGTGTTGCCGTACGGACCGGTCACGGACCCCCTGCGCCGGGTCACTCCCGCGCCTGTCGCCGCACGCCCGTCACGGCCCCAGCGGTCAGCCCGGACCGCGGACAGAGACGGGGAACCGCGGCCCCGAGCGGCCGGGACCGCCGGAGCGGGCCTAGAACTGCACGTCGGAGCAGGCGTAGAAGGCGTTCGGGGTGTCGTCCACGTTCCAGACCGCGAGGATCAGGTGCTTGCCCGACTTCTGCGGCATGGCCCCCTGGTGGGTCACGGTCTCGTCGGGCTGCGCGCCGTTGTACGGGACGGTCAGGAACGGCTCGGGCTCCAGGTCCGCCCGGGTGAGCGGAGCGCTCGGGTCATAGCCGTCCTTGGTGATGTAGTAGCGGAAGTCGGTGGTGGAGTGGCGGGCGGTGAGCCGCCAGTTGAAGGAGAAGTCCTGTCCGGCGGAGACCTGCGTGGCCGGCCAGGAGCCGCCGCGCGGGTCGTCCAGCTGCGCGAACCTGCTGTTGCCGCCGGCGCAGATGGCGCCGTCGGCCGGGCCGGCCGCCGGGAATCCCTTGGGGCCCTCGACGCTCTGCGGTTCGTACTGGATCTCACCGCAATCGGCCACCGTGCCGTTCGCGCACATCCACTGCCGGCTCTGGGGGGAGTCGGTGTAGCCGTGCCCCTGGGCGCTGCCGGTGGCCAGCAGGGAGAAGCCGGCGATCGTGGTGAGTCCGAGCAGGGCGGCCGTGATCTTCCTACGCATGCTTCGCTCCTGTGGAAGTGGGGTTCCATGAGATCGGGACGGGAGGCGCCGATCTCGGCATGCACTGCGGTCTAGACCAAGTGGGAGACTAGCCAGGGAGGGCTGGTCATGTCCAGACCAATGACAAGCGGGGGACGGCCTGCGCCCGGCCAGGAACTCCCGGACAGCCCCCGCGGCGGAGCCCCACCGACAGCCCCGCCACACCGGCCGGCAACCACGTGAGGATCGTCACTTCTCGGCCCGCAGAGCCCGCGGCGTCCGGTACGCGTGCGGACCACCGTTCACCATCCGGTACGCTTCCATGGTCGGCAGGCGCCGCTAGCTCAGTTGGTTAGAGCAGCTGACTCTTAATCAGCGGGTCCGGGGTTCGAGTCCCTGGCGGCGCACCCGAGACCGGGGTCCTTTCCTCCAGCGGGAAGGGCCCCGAGTCGTTTCCGGCCACCCGGCGGCGGTTCACCCGGCCTTGAGCACGGCACGCGGGTCCGCCGGAGCCCTCACTCCCCGTCGGCCGCCGGAAGGCGATCGCCCCGGCCCGCGTCCCGGCGGCGGCGCGCGCTGCCCGAGACCGCCAGTACGGCGGCGCCGGCGAGCGCGGCCGCGAGAGTGATCTGCCGCTTGTTCGGCGGATCCGCGGTCCCCCGATGCGGCGCCGGATGACCGCTCTGCGCCGGCTCCGCGCTCCGGCCGGTACCGTCCGGGGCGGCGCCACCCGGCGCCGCGGTGACCGTGGACACCTGCCCGTGGGCGGGTCGGGGTTCCGCCCGCTGCCCGTGGGTCTCAGACGAACAGCCGGCGCAGAGGGCCGCCGCCAGGGCGAGACCCGCGGCAGCGGGTGGCCTCCGGACAGCGCCCATCGTGAACCTCCTCGACACCAGCAGACTCCCGTGAGCCGGGTCCTGGCGCATCCCCGGACAGCTCCGGGTACTCCTTCCGGCGGCGCCGGAACCACCCGGCGGTCCGCTCCGTCAGACGAGGTCGATGAGGTCCGCGATCGAGTCGACGGTCCGGGACGCGGTGAACGGATAGCGTCCGATGTCCGCTGCCTGGGTCACCCCGGTCAGCACCAGCAGGGTCGTCATCCCCGCCTCCAGGCCGGCGAGCACATCGGTGTCCATCCGGTCTCCGATCATGGCGCTGGTCTCGCTGTGCGCACCGATCACATTGAGCCCCGCGCGCATCATCAGTGGGTTCGGCTTCCCCACGAAGTACGGTTCGCGGCCGGTCGCCTTGGTGATCAGCGCGGCGACCGAACCGGTGGCAGGCAGCAGTCCCTCGGTGGAGGGGCCGGTGCTGTCCGGATTGGTGGCGATGAACCGGGAACCGTTCTTGATCAGGCGGATCGCCTTGGTGAGCGACTCGAAGCTGTAAGTGCGCGTCTCACCCAGCACCACGTAGTCGGGCTCGGTGTCGGTGAGGGTGTAACCGACCTCGTGCAGCGCGGTGGTCAACCCCGCCTCCCCGATGGCGTACGCCGTACCGCCGGGCCGCTGCTCGTCCAGGAACCGGGCGGTGGCCAGCGCCGAGGTCCAGATGTTCTCGGCGGGCACGTCCAGTCCCATGTGGGACAGCCGGGCGTGCAGGTCCCGTGGGGTGAACATCGAGTTGTTGGTGAGCACCAGGAACGGCTTCGCCTTCTCCCGCAGCCGGTCGATGAACGCTTCGGCACCGGGGATCGGTACGCCTTCGTGGATCAGCACCCCGTCCATGTCGGTGAGCCACGACTCGATCGGCTTACGCTCTGCCACGAAAAGGCTCCCTCACCGTGTGCGCCAAGGACATCCGCCGGGGCGGTCCGGACCGGCTCCGCGGGCCGGGCCGCCAAGCACCTCCAGCCTAACCGGGCCGTCCCGGCCCGCAGTCCGGGTGTCGGCGCACGCGTCAGCCGGCGGTGCCCGGGGCTCCCGCGGCCGGGCACCGCGGGCCACCTTCCTCCCAGTCGCCGCGGAGCAGTTCGTACACCACCTCGCCCCGCTCGGATCCGGCCAGCGGTACCGGCCAGGCCGCGTGGTACGTCCGCAGGTACCTGAGCCCGGCCTTCTCCATGACGCGCCGCGAGCCGCGGTTCACCGCCATCGTCTCGCCGAAGACCCGCCGGACTCCGCCGAGGGCGGGGTCCGTGAACGCCCTGTGGACCAGTCCGCGCGCGCCCTCGGTGGCGTACCCGTGGCCCCAGGCCGACCTGCACAGCCGGTAGCCGAGTTCGAGTTCCTCGGGCGGCCCGCCCTCCTGCGGCCGCAGCTCGAACCATCCGAGGAAGGAGCCCGCGTCCGGCCCCGCCCGCCGCACCGCCGCCCAGTAGCCGAGCCCGCCGTACCGCTCGTAGCACTCCAGGAGCCGCGGGAGCAGTTGCTCGCGCACCGCCTCCCGGGCCATCGGCGGCCCCGCGTCGAGGTACTTCATGACCTCCGGATCGGCGTGCAGGGCGAACAGGTCGTCCACGTCGTCTCCGGTGAGCCGGCGCAGCACCAGCCGCTCGGTCTCGAGAAAGATCCGCACCCGGCGCAGGGTAGGAGGGGCCCGCAGGCCGGCTCCAGTGGTTTTTCCGGCGCGGCCCGCGGGTCCCACACACCTGCCGCCGCCGGCTGAGCGGCGGGGTGCGGCCCCGAGTGGCAGGCTCCGACCGAATTGGGGAACGTGGGATGCGGGCACTCGAGACATCCGACGGGGCCCGAGGGCGGGACCCACCGTTCTGGAGGCGCAGCATGCCCGAGATCACCACTCCCTACGCCCCCGGCACACCGTGCTGGATCGACTTGGTGGCACCCGACCAGCAGGCCGCCATCGACTTCTACGCGGACCTGTTCGGCTGGTCCGGTGAGATCGGCCCGCCCGAGATGGGCGGCTACACGATCTGCCGGCTCCGCGACCGGGCGGTGGCGGGGATCACCGGTCCGATAGGGGACGAGACGTCCGCGAAGCCCTCGTGGACCACCTACCTCTCCGATGCGGACGCCGACGCCACCGCGCAGGCCATCACCTCCCACTCGGGCACCGTCATGCTCCAGGTGACCGACGTCTCGACCTTCGGCCGGATGCTGCTCGGAGCGGACCCCACCGGGGCGGTCTTCGGCACCTGGCAACCGCTCGACTTCCCCGGGGCCGGGATCGCCAACGAGCACGGCTCCCTGATCTGGAGCGAGCTGGTCACCACCGACCCCGGCCGGGCCGCCGACTTCTACTCCACCGCACTCGGTCTGGAGGCCGAGCCGCTCGCCGACGTCGAGGGCTACCTCACCCTGAAGGTGGCGGGTCGCGCGGTCGGCGGCGTACGGCGGCTGGAGAGCGAGGGTCTGCCGACGGACACCTCGCACTGGCTGCCCTACTTCGCGGTCGACGACCCGGACTCCACGGTGGACGCGCTCACCAAGCGGGGCGGCTCGGTGCTGCAACCGCCCTTCGACATGGTCGCCGGCCGGATGGCGCTGGTGCAGGACCCGCAGGGCGCGATGTTCGCCGTCATCGCCCCGAAGGCTCCCTGAGGGTTGTCCCGTAATCCCCGGTGGATCAGCGCACGACGGCAGATGCGGTACATCGCAAGGCGGAGGGACGTCCCGATACTGGGCGTATCAGGATGTTCCGACAACGCGGCGAGGTGCCGTAGCTGTCGTCGTGCGCCCACCAGGGATTACGGGACGACCCTTAGCGGGCCGACCGCGGGCCGGGGGGCGCTCCGGGTCGGCGTCCGGCCGGCTTCGCGTTCCCCTCAGGCCCATGTCCCTCGGGGCTTCCCGCGGCCGTCAGGCCCCGAGCGCCCGGGAGACGGTGTGGATCAGCAGGCCCACGAGCGCCCCCACCACGGTTCCGTTGATCCTGATGAACTGGAGGTCCCGGCCGATGTGCGCCTCGATCTTCCGGGTGGTCTGCTGCGCGTCCCAGCTGGCGATGGTGTCCGTGATCAGCAGGGTGATCTCGGACCGGTAGGAGGTGACCACATGCACCGCCATCCCTTCCAGCCAGTCGTCCACCCTGCTCTGGAGCTTCGGGTCCCCGGCCATCCGCCGGCCCAGTGAGAGCAGTCCCGCCCGGGCGCGGAGCCGTAGTTCGCTCCGCTCGTCCTCCGCCGCGGCGACGACCATCGCCCGCACGGAGTTCCAGGCCGAGGCGATGAGGTCCTGCACCTCCTGCCTGGCCAGGGCCTCGGACTTCAGTCGCTCCACCCGCGCCCTGGTGGCGGTGTCCGACTGGAGGTCGGCCGCGAAGTCGGTGAGGAAGCGGTCGATCGCCCCCCGTGCGGGATGGGCGGGGCTGTCCCTCATCTCGGTGACGAAGCGGAGCAGTTCGCGGTAGACCCGGTCCCCGACCTTCCGGTCGACGAACCGCGGGGTCCAGCCGGGGGCCCCGCCGGTGACCGCGGCCATCACCGAGTCACTGTGCTCCACCAGCCAGTCGTGCGCCCGGGCGCACACCAGGTCGACCGCCTTGCGGTGGCCGCCGTCGGCCACCACCCGCTCCAGCGTCTTCCCCAGCCCGGGGGCGATCTCCTGGGCGTGTGCCCTGCGGGTGATCGCCTCTCCCACGACGGCCTGCACATCGACGTCCCGCAGCACGGTGAGCGCCCCCCGCAGCGCTGTCGAGAGCTCCGCCGTCACCCGGTCGGCGTTGGCCGGCTCGGCCAGCCAGGCACCGAGCCGAGCGGCGAACCCCACCGACCGCAGCCGTTCCCGCACCACGTCGGAGGAGAGGAAGTTCTCCCCCACGAACTCGCCCAGGCTCCGGCCCAGGACGTCCTTCTTCGTAGGGATGATCGCGGTGTGCGGGATCGGGAGTCCCATGGGGTGCCGGAAGAGCGCGGTCACCGCGAACCAGTCGGCCATCGCGCCGACCATGCCGGCCTCGGCCGCGGCGGCGACGTACTCCGTCCAACCGCCCGCGCCGTTGGCGGAGGCCCAGGTGGCGAGGGCGTAGACGACGGCGACCAGCAGCAGCAGGGACAGGGCGAAGGCCTTCATCCGCCGGACGCCGCGCCGCCGCCGTTCGTCCGCCGCGTTGAAGGCGAAGGCCGCGGAGAGGCCGCCGGGCCCGGCGGGCTGACTCGGCTCAAGCGTTTCCTCGTCGGTCCGTTCCATCCACTCCACCTGTCCCAGCCGGCCCCTGTCACTTACCGCACAATTCAAATACTCCTGGAACGGACTCCGGGTTCCCCTCGTCTGAGTGAAGAGAGCCCGACACAACAGAACCCGTCGACCACGCGGAGTCGGTTCGACACCGCTGTCTGAAGATCGTCCCGCCCATGGGAACATGGGGCCGGCCAGTCCGCGCCACCGCCGCCGCCACCGGCCAGGCTCCGTGCCACAGAGGCGGAGCCCAGGAACCCGTTCGAGGAGAAGCACCCCGCATGACCAAGCGACACGGTTATGCCCTGCTCGCCGCGCTCGCGGCAGTGGTGGTCCTCATCTCCGGCGCGATATTCGTCGGCGCCGGCGGTGGTGGTGAGGAGGCCGCCTCCGCCGGTCGTTCGAAGCACGGGGGCCCGGCGGCGCCGGCGGCCTCGGGCAGCTGGGTCGGAAGTTGGTCCACCGCCCCGGCGGCGGCCGAGCCGCACTCCGAACGCGGATATCCGAACACCTCGATCCGCAACATCGTGCACACCTCCATCGGGGGCAGCGGCATCCGCGTCCGGCTGTCCAACCTCTACGGCACCGCACCGCTGACGATCAGTCATGCCTCGGTCGCCCTCGCCGAGGCGCCCAGCACCCCGGTGGCCGCCCACGGCACGATGCGCCGGCTGACCTTCTCGGGCGCGGCCACCGTGGTGATACCGGCGGGCGAACAGGTCGTCAGCGACACCGCCCGGCTACCGGTGCCGGCCGCCGCCGACCTGCTGGTCAGCACGTACTCGCCGAGTCCGGCCGGCCCGGTCACCTACCACCCCTTCGCCCGCCAGTCCTCCTACCTGGCAGCCGGCGACCGGACCGAGGAGACCACCGGCGCCTTCTACACCCAGCAGAGCCCGTACTGGCGCTACCTCACCGGTGTCGAGGTCTGGAGCACGGAAGCCGCGGGCTCCGTCGTCATCCTCGGCGACTCCATCACCGACGGCATCACCTCCACCTTCGGCGCCAACCAGCGCTGGACGGACTTCCTCGCCACCCGGCTGCGCACCGAGGCGGGCGCACCCCGGTACGGCGTCCTCAACCAGGGCATCAGCGGCAACCGCATCCTCGTCGACGGAAGCCTCCTGGCACCCACCAACGGGCCGAGCGCCCAGCGCCGGTTCGGCCGCGACGTGCTCTCGCACAGCGGGGTGCGCGCGGTCGTCGTCCAACTCGGCGTCAACGACATACTGAAGACGCCCCACCAGACGGACCCGGAGAAGATCATCGACGGGATGCGGGCGCTGGTCCGACAGGCACACGCGCACGGGCTGCGGGTGGTGGGCGGAACCCTCATGCCGTTCGGCGGCCACCGGGCCTACGCGCCGCACCTGGACGCCGTACGGGAGCAGGTCAACGCCGAGATCCGGGCAGGGCGCGTCTTCGACGCGGTCGTCGACTTCGATCTGGCGCTACGGGACCCGGCCCATCCGTACCGGCTGCTCCCCCGCTACGACTCGGGCGACCATCTGCACCCCAGCGACGAAGGCTTCCGGGCGATGGCGCACGCGCTGGATCTCAGGCACCTCAAGGGATCGGTGCCGGCGAGGCTCTGAAGCCGGGGGCCGACCTCGGCCGGTGGCGGCGGTCGGACGCCGGTGGCGGGGCGGGCGCCCGGCCTTGGCCGGACACCCCTCGCCGCTCTTCCGCAGCCCGCCCTCCGCCTTGGGGCGTTGCCCGCTCCGCCCTGGCGGTCGGGCCGCCCCCGGATGCTCCGGCACGGCTGGCAGCCGCCTACCGCTGCTCCGGGCCGGCCTCCCGCGCCCCGCCGTCCAGCTCCCGACCGGTGGAGGACGGCTTCCCGTCGAGGCTCCGCTCCGCCCGCTCCGCCTCCAGCCGCTGCCGCTCCGCCTTGGCCCGTTTCCGTATGGTGCCCACCCCACCCCAGATGGCCAGGCCCTTCACCACGACTCTTGGCGCCCCCGGCTCCCCGCCGCCGGTCTTGCTCTGGTCGAAGCCGCCCATGATCCCCACGCCCCGCACGTCGAGCTCGATCTCGGGGGGCACCACCACGGACATACCGCCCATCAGTGCGAAGCAGCGGATCACTACTTCGCGGTCCTCGAAGCGGGCCTCCCGCAGGTCGATCTGACCGCCGCCCCAGATGGAGAAGGCGGTGAACCGGCGCGGCGCCACCCAGCGGCCCTTGCGCTGGAAGCCGCCCATGATGCCCACGGCCCACTTCGACGAGGGAGTTCCGCCGACGCGCTCGGCCCAGGCCCCCCGCGCCCCGTCGGCCGGGGCCGCGGCGGCCGCCGCCGGCAGGTCGGCGGTCAGGGGCTCCAACTCGGCGAAGGTGCGCGCCCGGTAGGCGGCCTCCAGCCGGGCGTCGAACTCCTCCATGTCCAGGCGGCCCTCGGCTACCGCTTCTCGGAGGGCCTCGGCCACCCGCTCTCGGTCTGAGTCGGAGGCCCGGAGTTCAGGGAGATCGCTCGTCATGCGAACAGAGTACGCATCAGACGGTCCCGCTGTGACCGACCGGCACCGGGTCAGCCAGCGCCGTGCGCCCTCCGGGACCGCGGTTTGTCCGCGAAGGACCGATGTCCTCCGTTCGCCCGCCGCCCGGACCGCTCGGCCGGCAGGGGCAGCCCCTCGTCGCGGTCCTGCCGCCGAGCGGCACCGAAGGGCCGCGGCTTCCGGCCGTCGGAGTGGGCGGAGTGGTCCATTCGGCCCGCCCTCGACCGCGCCGCGGAGCGCGCCACCGCCGGAGAACGGGGCTGATGATGCGACAGTGTGCTGAAGTGGCCGGATCACCTGTCGCCTGGTTCGAGCGTCACCCGTCACAGCACAACCTTCCGCGGTGTCCGAGGAGTCCCTGGAAACATGAGTGACGAACCGCAGCAGAATCCGCTGGGCTGGTCCGGGCAGGCCGGTCAGGGAAGCGGAGTCGCCAAGCGCACCGGACTGCGCCGGGCCCTGCCGACCTGGCGGATGCTCTTCGGCGCACTGCTGCTCGCACTCCTCTTCATCGGAGGTGGTCTGGTCGCCGGCTACCTGCTGGTCGACATCCCCTCCGCCAACGCCTCCGCCGTAAAGGAGAGCAACGTCTACCTGTACGCGGACGGCAGCCAGCTCGCCCGGGACGGGGACGTCAACCGGGTGAACGTCCCGCTCTCCAAGGTGCCGAAGACCGTTCAGCAGGCGGTGCTCTCCGCCGAGGACCGGGACTTCTACTCGGAGTCCGCGATCGATCCGCAGGCCGTGGTCCGCGGCGCATGGAAGACCGCCACCGGGAAGGGCAGGCAGTCGGGCTCGACGATCACCCAGCAGTACGTCAAGAACTACTACCTGGGCCAGGAGCAGACCTACACCCGGAAGGCCAAGGAGTTCTTCATCTCGATCAAGCTCGACCGGGAGAAGAGCAAGTCCGAGATCCTCGAGGGCTACCTCAACACCAGCTACTTCGGCCGGAACGCCTACGGCATCCAGGCCGCCTCCCAGGCGTACTTCGGCAAGGACGTCAGCGAACTGAACACCGCCGAAGGCGCCTACCTGGCCTCGCTGCTCAACGCTCCCAGCGCCTACGACATCGCCGTGCACCCGGAGAACAAGTCACGGGCGCACTCCCGCTGGAACTACGTCGTCGACGGCATGGTCAAGGAGGGGTGGCTCAGCCCCCGGAAGCGGGCCGCCCTGCACTTCCCCGAGACCAGGACCGGCCGGCCCTCCTCCGGACTCTCCGGCCAGCGCGGCTACCTGGTGGAAGCGGTCAAGTCCTATCTGACCTCGAACGACATCATGGACGAGCAGACGCTCGCCACCGGCGGCCACCGCATCACCACCACGATCACCAAGAAGAACCAGGACGCTCTGGTCAAGGCCGTCGACGAGCAGTTGATGTCCAAGCTGAGCGACGACCGGAAGATCGACAGCCATGTACGCGCCGGAGGAGCCTCGATCGACCCGGCCACCGGCAAGGTGCTGGCCCTCTACGGCGGTGTCGACTACACCAAGCAGTTCCTCAACAACGCCACCCGCCGCGACTACCAGGTCGGCTCGACCTTCAAACCGTTCGTCTTCGCCGCGGCGCTGGAGCACGGCTCCAAGACCCAGCACGGCGAGCCCATCACCGCCAAGACGGCCTACGACGGCAGCAGCGGGCGCGAGGTGCGCGGCCCGCGCGGCGGCACCGGCTACAAACCGGCGAACGAGGACGGCCACAGCTACGGACAGATCCCGGTCTCCGAGGCCACCGACAAGTCGGTCAACGCCGTCTACGCGCAGATGGCCCAGGACGTCGGGCCGGCCAAAGTCAAGGAGACCGCGATCGCGCTGGGGCTGCCGAAGGACACCCCGGACCTCGCTTCCGACCCGTCGATGGCGCTCGGTGTGGCCACCGCCAGCGTCCTCGACATGACCCAGGCCTACGCGACCCTCGCCAACCACGGCCGGTACACCCCGTACTCCCTCGTCGAGAAGATCACGAAGGACGACGAGAAGTTCTCGCTGCCGGACCGGTCGGACAAGCAGGCGGTCAGCCGCAAGGCCGCGGACGAGACCACCGCCGTCCTGCGCGGCGTCATCGACAGCGGTACGGGCACCGCCGCCAAGTCGGCGCACCGGCCGGCGGCCGGCAAGACCGGGACCGCAGAGGAGGACAAGGCCGCCTGGTTCGCCGGCTACACGCCGGACCTGACCACCGTGGTCTCGGTCATGGGGCAGGACTCCGAGACCGGCGCGCAGAAGCCGCTGTACGGAGCGACCGGCAAGGACCGGATCAACGGCGGGGACTTCCCCGCCAGGATCTGGGGCCAGTACACCGCCGACGCCCTCAAGGGCAGCAAGGCCCGGAAGTTCGACCTCCTCAAGGACGGCAAGAAGCCCGAGAAGAAGTCGAGCAAGTCCCCCTCGGCTTCCGAGGAGGAGACCGACGAACCGTCCGACAGCACGGACTCCCCCGGTGACTCGGACGACACCGACGAGCCGAGCGAGCCGGACACCCCGGAGGAGTCGCCGGGCGCCACCGAACCGCCGGGGGACAGCGGCGGAGAGACCGGCGGGGACACGGGTGGCGGCGAGGACGACGGTGGGCAGAGCACCGGCGGCGAGGACGGCGGGAGCACCACCGGCGGCGGGGACACCGGCGGCGGGGACAGTGGCGGAGAGACCGGCGGGGCGACCGGCGGCGGACAGGACACCGGCGGGGAGGCCGGCTGATACCGCTCCGTCGGCCGAGGGCCGCCGTGCCGGCGGCCGACTGGAGCGGACTCCGCGCCCCGTCCGGCCGACCCCCGCCGGGAGGCCCGGCCGGTCCGCCCCGGGCACCGGACGGCCGGCCGCGGTTCACGCCCGCGCCCCTCACGGGGGCCACAGCCGCCAGCGGCGTCGCCGTCAGAGGTTCAGAGGTAGAGCCCCGTGGAGTCCTCGGACCCTTCCAGCCGCTCCGCCGCGACCGCGTGCAGATCGCGCTCCCGCATCAGGACGTAGGCGACACCCCTGACCTCCACCTCGGCCCGGTCCTCGGGGTCGTAGAGCACCCGGTCACCGGGCTCCACCGTCCGTACGTTCTGCCCGACGGCGACCACCTCGGCCCAGCTGAGCCGACGGCCGACCGCGGCCGTCGCGGGGATGACGATGCCGCCGCTCGACCGGCGCTCCCCCTCCGCGATGTCGGTGCGGACGAGCACCCGGTCATGGAGCATCCAGATGGGCAGTTTGTCGTGGGAAACGTTCTCACTCACGGGCATGACGGTACCCGCCCCGGCTCCGGGGAGCCGCCACGGGGCGTTGCTCACCCGATGCCGTCGGCCGGGCGGAGCGCCGGCCGGTCAGCGGCGCCGGCGGCGGACCGCGACGGCCATCAGCCCCACGCCGGCCACCACGGCCACCGCGAGCACCACCGGGGCGGCCTTGCCGAGCTGACTCGCGGAACCGTCCTTGGAGACCAGTCTGCCCCGCACATCGGTCACCGCCCGGTTCACCGCGACATAGGCCCGACCGGCCGTCCGGTCCACCGCGGACACCGCCCGCGCCTTCGCGTCGCTCACGATCGCCTTCGGGCTCACCCGCGACGCGATCTCGTCGAGCGTCAAGGCGAGCTCCCCCCGCCTGCGGGCGATCTCCGCCTCGATCTGCGCCGGGGTCCTGGCATCCGCCACCGCGCTGCCTCCGTCGTCTGGTCCGATCCGTGATGGTCAGTCTGTCAGCTCGCCGCGGGACGCGCTCCGCGGCACCCCAACCGGCACGGCTAATCTCTCACTGTCGGCCGGCCCTCCCGGCCCCCGAACCACCCGCATCGACGAGGAGAGACCCGATGAGCGAGCGACTCGCCCCAGGTGACACCGCCCCCGCCTTCACCCTGCCCGACGCGGACGGCAAGGAAGTCTCACTCGCCGACAAGCGCGGGCGCAAGGTCATCGTCTACTTCTACCCGGCCGCGCTCACCCCGGGCTGCACCAAGCAGGCCTGCGACTTCACCGACAACCTCGAACTGCTCTCCGGCGCGGGGTACGAGGTGATCGGCGTCTCGCCGGACCGCCCGGAGAAGCTCGCGAAGTTCCGGGAGGCCGAGGACCTCCAGGTCACTCTGTTGGCCGACCCGGAGAAGAGCGTGCTCGCGGCCTACGGCGCCTTCGGTGAGAAGAAGCTCTACGGCAAGACGGTGACCGGCGTCATCCGTTCCACCGTGATCGTGGACGAGGAGGGCAAGGTCGAGCGGGCCCTCTACAACGTCAAGGCCACCGGGCACGTGGCGAAGCTCATCCGGGACCTCGCCATCTGACAGGCCCGTCTCGGGAGTCCCCGCGTCCCCCGAACGGCCCGGAGCGCTCCGCGCCGTTCGGGGGACGCATACGGGAAAACCGCTCGACCTGACGGGCAATCGACCGCGAGCCCGTCCGACATAAGCAACAATTACCCCTAGCGCCCCATCCGGCACCAGTCGACCTCCGTGGGGTCTCGACCCACCACCGTGCCATCAGGCGCACCGGCTCCAGCTTCCGTCAGCGAGAGGAGCGCCATGCCGGTCGACAGGGGCTCCGCAGGCGAGACCGATCCGTACGCCCGGAAGCGGCACCCGGCCCTCTTCCGCGCCGTCCAGCGCAGGCGCAACCCCAAGCTGCGCCGGAGCGACATCACCGTCACCGACACGCACTCCGTCAAACGCGCCGTCAAGGCAGCCGCACTGGGCAATGCGATGGAGTGGTTCGACTTCGGGATCTACAGCTACCTGGCCGTGACCATCGGCCATGTCTTCTTCCCCGGCGGCAGCGGCACCACCCAACTCCTCTCCTCGTTCGCCACCTTCGCCGTAGCCTTCGTGGTCCGCCCCCTCGGCGGCTCGTTCTTCGGCCCACTCGGCGACCGGATCGGCCGCAAGAAGGTGCTCGCCGCCACGATCCTCCTGATGGCCACCGGCACCTTCTGTGTCGGGCTCATCCCCAGCTACGCCAGCATCGGCCTGTGGGCTCCCGTGCTGCTGATCTTCTTCCGCCTGGTGCAGGGCTTCTCCACCGGCGGCGAGTACGGGGGCGCGTCCACCTTCATGGCGGAGTACGCGCCGGACCGGCGACGCGGCTTCTTCTGCAGCTTCCTGGAGTTCGGCACCCTCGCCGGCTACGTCGCCGCCGCCAGCCTGGTCGCGGGTCTGCGGGCCTGGCTCGGTCCCGACACCATGGACGCCTGGGGGTGGCGCATCCCGTTCCTGGTCGGCGGCCCACTGGGGCTGGTCGGCCTCTACCTGCGGATGAGACTGGAGGAGACCCCGGCTTTCCAGCGCCTGGAGGCCTCGAAGACGAACGTCCCCGAAGCAGCGGAGACCGCCGCCCAGCCGCACGAGCAGGAGCAGGAGCAGTTCGCGCACCTCTCGGAGAACGCGCCCCGCAAGGCGTTCGGCCGGATCTTCGCCGAGCACTGGCCCAGGCTGCTGCTGTGCGTCTGCCTGGTGGGCGCGTACAACATCACCGACTACATGCTGCTGTCGTACATGCCCACCTACGTCACCGATCAGCTGCACTACAAGGAGTCCCACGGGCTGCTGGTGCTCATCGGCGTCATGATCGCGCTGATGGCCGTCATCAGCCAGGTCGGACGGCTCAACGACCACTACGGTCGCAAGCCGCTGCTGATGGCCGGGATGCTCGGTTTCGTCGTCCTCTCCCTCCCTGCCTTCCTCCTGGTCAGACAGGGCAGTCTGCTCGCGGTGATCGCGGGGATGGGGATGCTCGGCCTCTGCCTGGTCTGCCTGCTCAGCACCATGTCCGCGGCGCTGCCGGCCCTCTTCCCGACCGATGTGCGTTACGGCTCCCTGTCCATCAGCTACAACCTCGCGGTCTCCATCTTCGGCGGCACCACCCCCCTGGTCATCACCGCCCTGATCGACACCACCGGCAACCCCCTGATGCCCGCCTACTACACGATGGCGGCGGCCCTGATCGGCGTCGTCGCGGTGGCCCTCATGACGGAGACCGCCAGACGTCCGCTGGAGGGCTCACCCCCCTCGGTGACGACCAAGGAGGAAGCGGCGCGCCTGGTCAGCTCCCAGGCGCAGCAGCCCACTTTCTGACCGTCGGACCGCCGCGCCGCCGCCCGGGCCCTGCCTTTCGCCGTCCGCCCTTCCTCGGGCGGACGGCGAAAGGCGGAGGTCCGGCGGCTACGGCGACCGGTTACGATATGTCTGGCCCGCGGCCGTGATGGAACTGGCAGTCATGCTGGGTTTAGGTCCCAGTGGGTTAACACCCGTGAGGGTTCGAATCCCTCCGGCCGCACCGCTCCGAAGGCCCCGAGGCGGAGGTGTCCCGGGGCCTTCGGCACGTCGGGCAGGCGACCGTGCTCCGACTCAGCCCAGCAACTCGCGGATGACGGGCACCAGTTCCCGGAACGCCTTCCCCCGGTGGCTGATCGCGTTCTTCTCCTCGGCCGTCAGCTCGGCACAGGTGCGGTCCTCCCCGTCCGGCTGGAGGATCGGGTCGTAGCCGAAGCCGTTCTTCCCGGCCGGTTCGTGGCGCAGGGTCCCGGTGAGGCGACCCTCGACGACGCGTTCGGTACCGTCCGGCAGGGCGAGCGCCGCGGCGCAGCGGAAGGACCCGCGCCGATGGGGTGCGGGCACGTCGGAGAGCTGGGCCAGGAGCAGTTCGAGATTGGCCCGGTCGTCACCGTGCCGGCCGGCCCAGCGGGCGGAGAAGATGCCCGGAGCGCCGTTCATGACGTCCACGCAGAGTCCCGAGTCGTCGGCGACGGCGGGCAGGCCCGTCGCGCCGGCCAGGGCGTGCGCCTTGAGCAGGGCGTTCTCCGCGAAGGTCACACCGGTCTCCTTGACGTCCGGCACCTCGGGGTAGGCGTCGGCCCCGGAGAGTTCCACGTCGAGTCCGGCGCCGCTCAGGATGGCACGGAGTTCGGTGACCTTGTTGGCGTTGCGGGTGGCGAGGATGAGGCGCTTCATGGGGCGATTATCCCGGCCGCCCCGGAGCCGCCTTGCCCCGGGCCGGACGGGGAACGTCACACCACGACCTGCCCCCGAGGACGGGCGGCGGACGGGAACCACGGCCGGTGCGCGTCGTGCCCCGGGTCGGTGCTGCCGGGTGGCTAGCGTAACCGGGAGGAAACAGCTGTTCCGGTCGCCTCTTCCGTCTTCCGCAGCTCCCTCCTCGGTTGCACCCGGGCGGCCCGGCCCGGTGTTCCGAGGAGAGCCAGGCGCCCGCCTCGGCCTGGCGTCCTGGAACCCGTCGAAAGGATCGGCACCATGCCCTTCGTCACCGCCGGAGACGGCACGGAGATCTACTACAAGGACTGGGGGACCGGTCAGCCGGTGGTGTTCAGCCATGGCTGGCCGCTGACCGCCGACGCCTGGGACCCACAGGCGAAGCTGATGGCGGACAGCGGTTTCCGGGCGATCGCCCATGACCGACGCGGTGGCGGACGCTCCGGGCAGCCCTGGCACGGGAACGATCTCGACACCTACGCCGACGACCTCGCCGCCCTCATCGAGACGCTGGACCTGCGGGACGCCATCCTGGTCGGCCACTCGACCGGCGGGGGCGAGGTAGCCCGCTACATCGGCCGGCACGGCTCCGGCCGGGTCGCCAGAGCCGTGCTGCTCAGCGCCATCCCACCGCTGATGCTCAGGACGGAGGCGAACCCCGAGGGACTGCCGATCGAGGTCTTCGACGAGATCCGGGCAGGCGTCGCCGGGGACCGCTCGCAGTTCTACCGGGATCTCAGCGCGGCCTTCTTCGGCGCCAACCGCGAGGGGGCGACGGTGAGCCAGGGCACCCGCGACGAGTTCTGGCTCTGGTCGATGTCGGTGGGGATCAAGGGCGCCTACGACTGCGTCAGGGCCTTCTCCGAGACGGACCTCACCGAGGACCTGAAGCGGATCGACATCCCGACACTGATCGTGCACGGTGACGACGACCAGATCGTGCCCATCGCTGCGGCCGGCGACAAGTCCTCGAAGCTGGTCAGGGACGCCACCTTCAAGGTCTACCCGGGCGCCCCGCACGGTCTCGCGATGCTCCCCGGGTTCGCCGAGCGGTTCAACGCGGACCTGCTGGCCTTCGCTCGCGGTTGAACTCGCCCCCGCGCCCGTTGAACTGACAGCCCGTAACCGGTGAGCCGGATGCCGGGGCCCGCGGGTCCCGGTGTGCCCCCCAGGTCACAGCGTCCTGGCGAGCGCCTCCCGCTGCACGCCGTCGAGCTCCGCGCAGCCGGCGACGGCGAGGTCGAGCAGTCCGTTGAACTCCACCCGGGCGAAGGGCTCGCCCTCCGCGGTGCCCTGGATCTCCACGAAACGGCCGTCGCCGGTGCAGACCACGTTCATGTCGGTCTGGGCGGTGACGTCCTCCCGGTAGCAGAGGTCGAGCAGCGGAACGCCCTCGACGATGCCCACGCTTACGGCGGCGACGGTGCCGGTGAGCGGCTGGCGGCCGGCTTTGACGAGCTTCTTGCCCTGGGCCCAGGCGACGGCGTCGGCGAGGGCGACGTACGCGCCGGTAATGGCGGCGGTGCGGGTCCCGCCGTCGGCCTGCAACACATCGCAGTCCAACACGATGGTGTTCTCACCGAGCGACTTGAAGTCGACCACGGCCCGCAGCGAACGGCCGATCAGCCGGGAGATCTCATGGGTCCGCCCGCCGATCCTGCCCCGGACGGCCTCCCGGTCGCCCCGGGTGTTGGTGGCGCGCGGGAGCATGGCGTACTCGGCCGTGACCCAGCCCTCCCCGCTCCCCTTGCGCCACCGTGGGACGCCCTCGGTGACGCTGGCGTTGCAGAGGACCTTCGTGTCGCCGAAGGAGATGAGCACGGAACCTTCGGCGTGCTTGCTCCAACCGCGCTCGATGGTCACCGGGCGGAGCTGCTCGGGGGTTCGGCCGTCGGTGCGCACTCCATCTGTCAAAAGCATGGCCCCGACCCTATCGGCAACGCCGACCCACCCGGTCCATGCGGGAGCCGTGCAGCGGAAGAGCGCCGGTACCGGCCGCTCGCGCCGCCTTGCGTCCACGCGGCCGAGGGCCGTGCGCTGGTCCGCCCGGGAGCGACGCCACCGGGCGTCGGGGGCTTCAGAGGTGGTAGACCGCACCCGGGCGGGCCAGCTCGGTGGGGCCTGCGAAGGCCGCCTCCGCGTCGCGGAGGTTCACCGACGGATCGGTCCAGGGCGGGATGTGGGTCAGCACCAGCCGGCCGACCTCCGACCTGCGGGCCTGCTCCCCGGCCTGCCTGCCGTTGAGGTGCAGGCCGGGGACGTCCTCCTTGCCGTCGGTGAACGACGCCTCGCACAGGAACAGGTCCGCCCCCTTGGCCAACCCGTCGAGCGCCGCGCACTCGCCGGTGTCTCCGGAGTAGGTCAGCGCCCGGCCGCCGTGCTCGACCCGGACGCCGTAGGCCTCGACCGGGTGGTTCACCTGGTCGACCCGGAGGGTGAAGGGGCCGACTTCGAGCGTGCCCGGCTGGAGCACCCGGAAGTCGAAGACCTCGCTCATCGACTTCTCGGACGGTGTGTCCGCGTAGGCGGTGGTCAGCCGCTGCTCGGTGCCCTCGGGGCCGTACACCGGGATGGCGGCCGCCGGCCCGCCGTCGAAGCGGTAGTAGCGGGCGACGAAGTAGGCGCACATGTCGATGCAGTGGTCGGCGTGGAGATGGCTGAGGAAGATCGCGTCGAGGTCGTACAGGCCGCAGTAGCGCTGCAACTCGCCGAGAGCTCCGTTGCCCATGTCGAGGAGCAGCCGGAAGCCGTCAGCCTCGACCAGGTAGCTCGAGCAGGGGGAGTCCGCGGACGGAAACGACCCCGAGCAGCCGACGACCGTGAGCTTCATGGAGCGGAGACCTCCGTGGACTGGGGGCCCCGTGGGAGGTTCAGGGGGGCCGTATGGTCCGTCGAGCGTAAGACGGGATACGGCCGGTGGCTCCTTCGCGGGTCGCCGTTGTGGGGCAACTCACCCGCGGCTTCACCGGTATGGGGGCTCCGGGCCCAGGAACCGAGCTGGCGGGGTCCGCCCGGCGGATCTTCCCGATCGGCCGGACAGGCCCCCGCCTCGGAACCTGCCCGATGCGGCGCCGAGGAGCGCTCAGGCCCAGAGTTGGCCGTGCAGTGCGGCGACGGCGTCCTCGGTGGTCTCCGCCGTGTAGACCCCGGTCGACAGGTACTTCCAGCCACCGTCGGCCACCACGAACACGATGTCCGCGCTCTCCCCGGCCCTGAGGGCCTTCCGCCCGACGCCGAGCGCGGCGTGCAGCACGGCGCCGGTCGACACGCCGGCGAAGATGCCCTCCTGCTGGAGCAGTTCCCGGGTGCGGGCGACGGCGTCCTCGGAGCCCACCGAGAAACGCGTGGTGAGCACGGACTCGTCGTAGAGCTCCGGCACGAACCCCTCTTCGAGGTTGCGCAGACCGTAGACGAGGTCGTCGTAGCGCGGTTCGGCGGCCACGATCCGGACGTCGGGCTTCTGCTCCCGAAGGTAGCGGCCGACGCCCATCAGGGTGCCGGTGGTGCCGAGTCCGGCGACGAAATGGGTGACGGAGGGGAGGTCGGCGAAGATCTCCGGGCCGGTGGTGCTGTAGTGCGCGCCGGCGTTGTCGGGGTTGCCGTACTGGTAGAGCATCACCCAGTCGGGGTGCTCGGCTGCGAGCCCCTTGGCGCGGCGGACGGCCTCGTTCGAGCCTCCCTCGGCCGGGGAGGGGATGATCTCCGCCCCCCACATGGTGAGGAGTTCGCGCCGCTCGGCCGAGGTGTTCTCGGGCATCACGCAGACCATGCGGTAGCCCTTGAGCTTGGCGGCCATCGCGAGCGAGATACCGGTGTTCCCGGAGGTCGGCTCGAGGATGGTGCAGCCGGGGCTGAGCCGGCCGTTCTTCTCCGCCTGCTCGATCATGTGGAGGGCCGGCCGGTCCTTGACCGACCCGGTCGGGTTCCGGTCCTCCAGCTTGGCCCAGATCCGGACCTCCGGGGCCGGCGACAGCCGCGGCAGGCACACCAGGGGGGTGTTGCCCACCGCGGCCAGCGGGCTGTCGTATCGCATCAGCGGTTGGCCGCGCTGCGGACGGTCGCCTGCGCGGAGGAGCCACCGGCGACGGCGGGGAGGATGGTGACGTTGTCCCCGTCGCTCAGCTTGGTGTTGACGCCCTCGAGGAAGCGGACGTCCTCGTCGTTGAGGTAGACGTTGACGAAGCGCCGCAGTTCGCCGTCTTCGAGCAGCCTCTCCTGGATGCCGCTGTAGCGGGACTCGAGGTCGGCGAAGAGCTCCGTGACGGTGGCCCCGCTGCCCTCCACGGTCTTCTGCCCGTCGGTGTAGGTGCGGAGGATGGTGGGGATGCGGACCTCGATGGCCATGGGGAAGCTCCTGTCGGGATGGGTGCGTGGCTCGGCACACTGGCCGGCGGGGGAAAAGCGGATGGGGGCCGGCTCAGCGACAGAGAGCGGCGGCGAGGCGGCCCAGGTCGACGTGTGGGCGGCCTACGAGCAGCTCGCCCGGCGAGTTGGGGTTCACGTCCTGGACAACCATGGGTGCATGGTATCGATTCCCCGTCCGAGGCCCGAGATCATGTCCCGCCATGCGGACATCATCTGGACAGACGGGCGGTCAGTCGCGTCGAAGCCTCAGTAGGACTCGACGACCTTGACCTCCTCCTCGGTGATCTCGCCGTCCACGATGCGGTAGGAGCGCAGGTCGCTGGGGAACTCGTCAGCCGTCGAGACCAGCACGTAGTGGGCGCCGGGTTCGTTGGCGTAGGCCACGTCCGTCCGGGAGGGGTAGGCCTCGGTGGCGGTGTGCGAGTGGTAGATGACCACCGGCTCCTCGTCCCGGTCGTCCATCTCCCGGTAGAGCCGCAGCAGGTCCTCGGAGCTGAACTCGTAGAACGTGGGGGAACGCGCGGCGTTGAACATCGGGATGAAGCGCTCCGGGCGGCCGGACCCCACGGGGCCGGCGATCACTCCGCACGCCTCGTCCGGGTGGTCGGCGCGGGCGTGCGCGATGATCTGGTCGTGGAGGTCCCTGGTGATGATGAGCATGGCGCCAGGATAGGCAGACAGACCCCGGGAACGACCCGCGGGTGTCTCACTCCTCAAGAACGGGTCTCTCTCCTCGGGCAGCACCCGCCCGCGCCGCGGTGGCGCCGGGCCGCGAGGTCACGGAGCGGGCTCCACCTGCCGGGACGGCTGCCCGGTCCGCTGGGCGGAGCGCCCGCGGACGAGCCAGCCGGCGCCCAGGACCACGGCCCACAGGATGCCCACGTAGAGGGAGACGCGGGCGTCCTCGTCGATGGCGGTGAGGACGGTGACGAAGCTGAGGAAGGCGAGCGCCGCCCAGCTGAACGAGGAGCCGCCCGGCGCCGGGAAGGAGGAGGCGGGCAGCCGGCCCGCGACCACCGCGCGCCGGTAGCTGATGTGGCTGACCAGGATCATCCCCCAGGTCCAGATGGCGCAGACGGTGGCGACCGAGGTGACGTAGAAGAACGCCTTCTCGGGGACGACGTAGTTGAGCACCACACCGATACCCATCAGACTCGCGGAGAGCGTGATGCCGGCGGCCGGGGTGCGGCGGGCGTTGAGCCTGCCCAGCGCCTTGGGCGCTTCCGCGTTGGTGGCGAGGTCGCGCAGCATCCGGCCGGTGGAGTACATCCCGGAGTTGCAGGAGGACAGCGCCGCGGTGAGGACCACGAAGTTGACGATGCCGGCCGCCAGGGGGATCCCGATCCGGCTGAAGGCGTGGACGAACGGGCTCTCACCGGCGGAGAACTCGGTCCACCGCACCACGGCGAGGATGACGGCGAGCGAGCCGACGTAGAAGAGGACGATGCGCCAGGGCAGCGTGTTGATCGCCTTGGGGAGGGTCTTCTCCGGGTTCTGGCTCTCGCCGGCGGTCACCCCGACGAGTTCCACGGCCACGTAGGCGAACATCACCCCCTGCAAGGTCATCAGGCTGGAGCCGATGCCGTTGGGGAAGAAGCCGCCGTGGGCCCAGAGGTTTCCGGGGGTGGCGCTCTCCCCGGCGGCGGAGAAGCCGAGCGTGAGCACCCCCAGCCCGATGACGATCATGCCCATGATGGCCGTGACCTTGATCATGGAGAACCAGAACTCGACCTCCCCGAAGGTCCTCACCGAGATCAGGTTGACTCCGAACAGGACCACCAGGAAGGCCAGGGCGCTGACCCACTGCGGGACCCCCGGGAACCAGTAGTGGACGTAGATGGCGGCCGCCGTGAGTTCGGCCATGCCCGTGACGATCCAGAGCAGCCAGTAGGTCCACCCGGTCGCGTAGCCGAAGAACGGCCCCAGGAACTCCCGGGCGTACTCGGCGAAACTCCCGGTCACCGGGCGGTAGAGGAGCAGTTCCCCCAGGGCCCTCATGATGAAGAAGATGACCACGCCGGCGAGCGCGTACATCGCGATGATGCTGGTGCCGGCCCTGGCGATGTTGGCTCCGGCCCCCATGAAGAGCCCGACGCCGATCGCGCCGCCGATCGCGATCATCTGCACCTGACGGCCGCCGAGGGCCCGCTGGTACCCCTCGGCCGGGGCGCCGTCTCCGCCCTGGTGATCGCCGTGCGCTCCGGTGACCTGCGTCGGGGCCATGAGTGTGCGCCTTTCTCACTACCGGCCCAGCCGGTCCGGGACGGCTTCCGCCCCGGGGCGGAGCCCGCCCGTCGGCGGTGGACCGGTTCGGCCCCGGCGGTCGGGGAGGAGCCGGTACCGGGAGCGCGGACGTGCGGAACTGCCACCCGGCGCCGAGGTCGCGCCGGGAACCCTCAGTGGACGGATGTGGGCAGACCACAACAGAAGGCGGAGAAAAGCACCATCGACGCGCAAATCAGGATGATCTTTTTTACTGATCGTTACCTGACGCCGATCGTGGCCCTGGTCGCCGGTCGTCTCCCGGTGCCCGCGCCGGGCGACCGCTCCGCGCGGAGACGGCTCGCCCCGGAGCAGAACTCAACCGGTCAGCGTCTCGATGAGGCTGCCCTGCAGTTCACCGAGCCAGAGGTAGGCGATCACCATCGGCTTGCGGGGGTCGTCGTCCGGCAACCGGTACAACTCGCCGCCGTCCTGGTCGTCGGTCACCTCCAGCCTGGCTCCGATGGCCAGCCGCAGGTCGTTGAGGGCGCCGAGCCACTGCCGGGCGTCCTCAACGCCCAGCTCCAGCACCGCGCCGTGCTCCCCGGTGGCCGCCAGCGCGTCGAGCGACCGTACGACCGCCAGGGCGTCCTCGCGCTTGCGGGTGCGCAGGTCCGGCTCGGTGAAGCGGCGGAACTCAGCCGAGCGGGCCCGGGCCTCCGCTTCTTCCTCCGGCCGGCCGGGGTCCCCGTAGGCGTCCGGGAAGAGCCGGGCCAGCGCGGGGTCGGCGGGCGGCTCACTGGGGCCCTCGCTGAACAGCGCGGCCAGCGGATCCTCACCCGCGGCCGGTTCGTCCCCCGGACCGATCAGCTCGAGCAGTTGTACGGCGAGACTGCGCAGGATGGAGATCTCCACCTCGTCGAGCAGCACCGCGCAGCCGCCATCGCCGAGGGGTTCGAACTGCCCGGGCATCAGCGGTCCTGCTGGAGGGTCGCCCACAGGCCGTAGCCGTGCATGGCTTGGACATCCCGCTCCATCTCTTCCCGGCTCCCGCTGGAGACGACGGCGCGGCCCTTGTGGTGCACGTCGAGCATCAACTTCTCGGCCTTGTCCTTCGGGTAACCGAAGTACGTCTGGAAGACGTACGTCACATAGCTCATCAGATTCACCGGGTCGTTGTGCACCAGGGTGATCCAGGGGACGTCGGGCGCGGGCACCTCGACCGGTGCCTCCGCCGGTTCCGTGCGTTCGATCTCGGTGGGTGCGACGCTCATCACGCGAACCATGCTGCCACCCGGGGCCGTCCGTCGCACAAACGGACCACCCCTCGACGCGGCGGCGCCGGGGGGCCGGATAAAATCGTCAACCTGACGAGATGGGGTTAGCATCAGAGTATGAACACAGCAGACCTCGGACTTCCGGTCACCGTACCGTCGACTGCGCTCTTCACCGACCAGTACGAACTGACCATGTTGCAGGCCGCACTGCACTCCGGCACCGCCGACCGCCGCTCGGTCTTCGAGGTCTTCACCCGCCGGCTGCCCACCGGTCGGCGCTACGGGGTGGTGGCGGGTACCGGCCGGGTGCTGGACGCCGTGGAGAACTTCCGCTTCGACGAGGGCGTGCTGGGCTTCCTCCGGGAACAGCGGGTGGTGGACGAGCGGACCCTGGAGTGGCTGGCCGGCTACCGCTTCCGCGGGGACATCTGGGGCTATCCGGAGGGCGAGGTGTACTTCCCCGGCTCACCCGTCCTGCGGGTGGAGGGGAGCTTCGCGGAGGCGGTGCTGCTGGAGACGGTGGTGCTGTCGATCCTCAACCACGACTCCGCCGTCGCGGCGGCCGCCTCCCGGATGGCGGTGGCCGCCGGGGACCGCCCCCTGGTGGAGATGGGCGCCCGGCGCACCCACGAACTCGCCGCGGTGGCCGCCTCCCGGGCGGCGTACATCGGCGGCTTCTCCTCGACCTCCGACCTGGCCGCGGGCTTCCGGTACGGCATCCCGACCGTGGGCACCAGCGCCCACGCCTTCACCCTGCTGCACGACAGCGAGCGGGACGCCTTCCGGGCCCAGGTCGAGTCGCTCGGCAGGGGCACGACGCTACTGGTGGACACCTACGACGTGGACGAGGCGGTCCGGCTGGCCGTCGAGATCGCCGGTCCCGAGCTGGGCTCGGTCCGGATCGACTCCGGAGACCTGCTCCTGATCGCCCACCGGGTCCGGCGGCAGTTGGACGAACTGGGGGCGACCAGCGCCAGGATCGTGGTGACCAGCGACCTCGACGAGTACGCGATCGCCTCTCTGGCCGCCTCCCCCGCCGACTCCTACGGGGTCGGCACCCAGCTGGTCACCGGCAGTGGCCACCCCACCTGCTCCATGGTGTACAAACTGGTCGCACGCGCGGAGTCGGGAGCGCCGGACGCACCGCTGCGCGCGGTGGCCAAGAAGTCGATGGGCTCCAAGACCTCGATCGGCGGCCGGAAGTGGGCCGCGCGCCGACTGGACGCGGCCGGGGTTGCGGAGGCCGAGGTCATCGGCGTCGGCCCGGTCCCCGGGGAGCTGGCCGACCGGCAGCTGCTGACGGAGCTGGTGAAGGACGGTGAGGTGCTGGTGCGCGAACCCCTGGAAGCGGCTCGCGACCGGCACAAGGCCGCGCTTGCGGGCCTGCCGCTGTCGGCGATGCAGCTGTCGCGGGGCGAGCCGGTCATTCCAACGGAGTACGTGTGAACTCCGCCGTGGCGCCGGGGCTCACCGGTCGGGGACCCGGTCGACGCCGTGGCGGCCGGCGGCGCACCCCTCCCGCGCGGGCTCTCGATTCTCTACCCTCGGGTCTGGGAAGGTTCCCAGGCCTTTCGGACGGGGCTGAGCCCCGCCGCACATCCAGCCGAAGGGCGGCACCATGCACCGGGCACTGATCGTCGTAGACGTGCAGAACGACTTCTGCGAGGGGGGAAGCCTGGCCGTGGCGGGCGGCGCCGACGTCGCCGCGGCCATCACCGATCTGGTCGGCCAGTCGACCGCCGGCTACCGGCACGTGGTCGCCACCCGGGACCACCACGTCGATCCGGGCGACCACTTCTCCGAACAGCCGGACTACCAGACCTCCTGGCCGGCGCACTGCGTCGCGGGCACCGAGGGCAGCGGCTTCCATCCGAACTTCACCCCCGCCATCGCCTCCGGCGCGATCGACACGGTCTTCGACAAGGGCGCCTACAGCTCCGGGTACAGCGGGTTCGAGGGCACGGACGAGAACGGCACCGCGCTCGGGGACTGGCTGCGGGAGCGCGAGGTGACCGAGGTCGACGTGGTGGGCATCGCCACCGACCACTGCGTACGGGCCACCGCGCTGGACGCCGCCCGGCAGGGGTTCACCACCCGGGTGCTGCTCGACCTGACGGCGGCCGTCGCCGAGGAGACGACCGCCCTGGCGGTTGAGGAGCTGCACGCCGCCGGCGTGGCCCTGAGCGGCAAGCCGGTCATCGGCTGAGCCGGCGTCCCCCGGCGGTGAGCGGCCCGCCGGCGGCGGGCTCGGGGCGTACCGCGGACCAGCCCGCGGAGCGCTGCCGGGGCGGAGTGCCGCCCGGCCCGACGGCGGGCTCGGCAGCCTGGTCGGTGCCGAGCAGCGCCGGAGCGGCGATGTCCTCGAGGGTCCAGCGGACCTCCGGTGCGGCCGGTCGCAGCAGGCTGGATATCGGCTGCCAGCACTCCGCCGGCCCGCTGGGGACGGAGCGCCAGACGATCCCGTCGGGGTGGTGGAGCACCGCGGTGACCTCGTCGGGGGTCGGCGGGTCCGCGTTGCCTCGGAGGAAGACCGAGCACCACCCGAGGTTCCGCACCCGGGTCAGCGCCCGCGCCCGGTTCAGGGCGTGGACCAGCACCCGCACTCGCGGCCCGGGGCCGCCCGCTGCCGCCCGGCCTCCGGGGCGGGGAAGCGACAGTGCGACCACCACGGCGCCGCTGGGCAGCTTGACGAATCCTCCACCGGCCATCTCTTCTCCACTCCCCCCGCCCGAGCCACGTGTCGACAAAACCTTCTGACTGCATCTAAACCCCTCCGTCGGCCGACCGCCAGAGGCTCTTCTGCGGATCAAGCTCTGACCTGCGGAAACAATGCCGAAATCGGCATCCCGGCCACCACGGCCGGTCAGCTGCGGCGCGCTGACGCCGAGCTGGCGGCCGCTTCCGAGGAGTGACCGCCAGGAGATCCGGGTCACTGCCGGCGGGTCCCGCCGGCCTCCGCGGAGGGGCGACGAGGCGGCCCCGTGTGGATCGGGCAGCCGGCGGTGTCCGGTGCCGGAACGGGCCGGACGTGACGACGCCCCGCCCCGGTGTGGCCGGGGCGGGGCGCTCGGTCACCGGAACCGGTGGCCGATCCGTCCGAGCAGTCGGTCAGCGCCGGCTGGAGGGGCCGACCTTCACGGTCATCGTGACACCGCTGCGCGGCTCCTTCACGATCTCGATCCGGGTGTTGGTGTCCGGCACCTTCACACCACCGGTCGGGTTGGACTCGTACCAGTACGTGCCCTTGCGGTCGTCGAAGACCTTCACGCCCTTCTTCGCCTTGACCTTCGTCGGCACCCCGTCCAGGTGGAGGGTGAAGCCGTCCGTGGGCCAGCCGCTGAACGGCGAGTCGTAGGCCTGGAAGCGGTTGCGCATGATGCTTCCGTCCGCCCACTTCTCCGGCTTGGCGTGCGCGTCGATCGGCAGGACCAGCCCCTCACCGGGGTGCACGCCGACCTGGTTGTCGGTGTGCGAGGTGTCCCAGAGCCAGATCGCCAGCCCGTTCTGGTAGGGGTAGTGCTCCACCCAGTTGGGACGGGTGGAGGTGAAGCCGAAGTTGTACGGACCGGTCTTCAGCGTCTTGTCGTAGGAGACGTACTGGCGGTTCTCCGCGATGTAGTACTGCGGGTAGTCCTTGGTGTAGGACTCGCCGATGCGCGAGAAGCCGTTGGCCGTCCAGCCGTTGTCGTCGCCCTCGGCGCCGTCGGTGAAGACCGCCTCGCCGTCCGCGACGACCGAGATGGCGTCCGCCGCGAAGCCCTTGAGCGCCAGTCCGCCGTCCGTCTGGTAGCGGAAGCGGATGTCGATCTTCTGCCCGGCGTAGTCGTCCAGCGGGAAGACCAGGTCCCGGTAGCTCTCCGAGGAACCGGTCAGGCCGGGCTTGTCGCCGCCGTCACGCGGAATGGCCTGTCCGTCGGCCGTGCCGTCCAGCACGGTCCAGTTGGCGCCGCCGTCCGTCGTCGCCTCGGCGTAGAGGAAGTCGTAGTCCTCCTCGATCTCCCACCAGCCCCGCAGTTCCAGTGAGGCCGACGAGGCGTCGGTGAGGTCCACGGAGCGGGTCAGGGTGTTCTTGAGGTTGTTGCCCATGTCGCTCCACCACTGCTTCTCGCCCTCCGCGGGCTTCACGATGGTGGTGGTCTTGGACTTCGCCGGGAGTTCGACGACCAGGGCCTGCTTGTCCTTGGTGTTGTACTCCGCGACCCCCAGCTTGTGGGTCGACTTCTTGCCCGCCTTGGCGGTGTCGTAGTTGAGCCAGCCCAGTTGCAGCTTGTCCCAGGCGCTCATGTCGTTCGGCAGGTCGCCGATCTCGTTCTTGCCGGTGCCCATCCAGGAGCCGGAGGCCATCAGAGACCAGAAGGCCACCGACGACTCGCCCAGTCCGCTGGTGTCGTAGAGGTCCGGGAGACCGAGGTCGTGGCCGTACTCGTGGGCGAAGACGCCGAGACCGCCGTTCTCCGGCTGCATGGTGTAGTCGCCGACCCAGATCCCGGTGTCACCGATCTCCGAACCACCGGCCTTGTTGTCAGCCGGGCCGGTCTTGTCCGCGTCCGTTCCGTAGGCGTACCAGCGGTGGGCCCAGATGGCGTCACCGCCCTGGACACCGCCGCCCGCGGACTCGTCCTCGCCCGCGTGCACGATCTGGAAGTGGTCGATGTAGCCGTCCGGCTCGTTGAAGTCGCCGTCGTCGTCGTAGTCGTAGCGGTCCCACTGGTCGTACTCGGCCAGCTCCGCCCGGATCTCCTCGGTGCTCTGGCCGGCGGCCTTCCGGTCGGCGACCCACTGGTTGACGCCGTCGCGGATCAGGTCCCAGACGTTGTCGCAGATGGAGTCGCCGCAGTAGTTCGAACCGTAACGGGCCTCGTTGTACTCGACCTTGACCCAGTCCGAGACCTCGCCCTCGACCGAGTAGCGGCCGGAGGACTGCTTCTCGTAGTACTTCTTGAGGGACTCCTTGCCCTTCTCCTCGGAGAAGTACAGGTCCTGGTAGTGCTCCTGGTTGTAGTCAGCCTGCCAGGCCGTGCTGTTGTCCTCGCGGCGGTCGGGCTCGGCGATCTCGTTGTGCCGCGGGCCGGGGTCGCCACCGTATTTCACGATGGGCTCCTCCGGGCCCTCCGGCCCGTCCGGGTCGTACATCGTCGTGTCGTCGACCTTGTCGCCGAACTCGACGAGAATGGTGAAGATCTTGTCGGTCTTCTCCCGGCCGAGCTCGACGTACCGGCCCTTGCCGAGCTTGACGACCTGTGAGTTCCCTCGCTTCTCGGCCTTCTTCTTGCCCGCCAGGACATCCTGGAGCGCTTCCTTGCGCTCCGCCTCCTGGCGGTCGCTGAAGGGGCCCTTGAGGTCGTGTTCGGTGTCGACCTTGGCCGGCGCCGGGTCTCGGCGCTCCAAACCGGTGGTGGCTTCGCCGCCGTTGGACGGCGCGGCGGCTGCGGGCAGAGCTATCGCTCCGATCGCAGCGACGGCCGTGGCCAGGGCTGCGGATCTGTATGCCCTCCGATGGCTCATTCTCACTTCGCGCTTGTCCCTCCGGAGTTGCCAGTGCTGCTATTCAGGGGGGCATTGCACCTGAGGGACGGCCAAAAAAACAGTCCTTGACCTGAACACGCCAGCATAGTAGGGCAACCCTCCGCGCGGGCAGCAGGAACCGGACAGCTCCGCCATAGCCGGACCGGCGCGTACGCCCGATGGTCACGGAGGACGGCTGACTCCGTGCGCCCCCCGTGCAACGTGGCGTGGCTGAGGTCACGCTTACCGGTGGCCCCGCGGGGCAGACAGCAGCGTAGAGTCTCCGCGGCGCGCCTGGAGTCGTGCCGTTCACGGCCCGAAGGCCAACCAGACCCCCATCAGACGTCCCAAGGACGGTTTCCGCTATGCCGCGTCCGACTGCCGCACAGCTCGTCTACGGTTCGGCCACCGTCGTCTTCGGTACCGCCGCCCTGTTGCTGCTGACCCAGGCCCGCTCGGGGCTCGGGGTCGCCCTCGCCTCCGTGATCGGACTGGTGCTCGGGATCGTCGTGGCGATCAGGGCTCCGGCCTCCCGCCCCGCGGACCGGTCGGTCCGCCCGGCAGCGCCCCACCGGAGCCTCACCCACGGGGTTTCCGCTCGGCTTTCCGGTTCCGAACCGCTCGCCGCACGCCGCCGGGTGAGGGAGCACTCGCTCAGCCGCTGACGATATGGAAAGGGCGGCGGCCGGAAGACCGGCGCCGCCCTCGCCTCCGCGGCGGTCAGTGCGCCGCCACCACGACGGTCCTGGCCACCTTGTCGTGCAGGCACTGGTGGTAGGGCCGGTCCCAGGTGCACCACAGGACGTTGATGAGCCAGAAGACGAACCCGCAGCACGGCACCAACTGCGGAAGGGCGTAGGTACCGGCCCGGAACCAGCCCGCCTGGCCGGAGGGGATCGACCCGTCGCTCAGCATCGCGACCCGGATCCTCATCAGCTTCTTGCCGACCGTCTGCCCGTAGGTGGTCAGCATCACGGCGTCGTAGACGAAGTACGCCAGGAGCACGATGATCTGCACGATCGTCGACTGCCCGCTGTCCGCGGTGAGGACCCTGTTGTTCTCGATCCCGCCGACGATCAGCGACATGACGAAACCGACCGGGATGCCGATCAGCAGGCTGTCGATGATCCGGGCGAGCAGCCGCCGCCCCCGGTTGGCCAACGGGGGCATCCCGGCCAGCGGGTCCGGCGTGTCGTAGGGTCCTCCGCCGAACGGCTCATGCCCGTGGAAGCCCCCGCCGAACGGATCGTCTGAGCCACCCCCGAACGGCGCGTTCGGCGGTGGTTCCCGGGGCGGCCCCTTGCGGAACGGGTCCTCGTCCTGCGGACCGCCCGCTTCCGGCGGCTGGTCGCTGCTCATGCCGCCAGTCGACCGCGGCGGCCGCGGCGGCGCATCCCGGCCTACGCCGTCCGGGCGGGGACTCCGGGACGCCGGCGGGAGGACCCTCAGCTGCCGACGAAGGTGTGGGCCGCCTTGTCGTGCCAGCACTGCCGCCAAGGCCGGTCGAAGAGGCACCACACCACGTTGACCACGCCCACCGCCAGCAGACCGAGAACGCTGTAGACCAGCCAGCGGCGGAGCGCCTGCCCGAAGGTGGGGGTGCTGTGCGACTCGATGTCCAGCACCCGGAGGCCGCAGAGCCGCTTGCCGAGCGTACGGCCCCACCTGGCGGTGGGAAGCACTTCGTAGACCACCCCGAGGAGCAGCAGCACGCCGACGAGGATCCCGAGGTAGGCCCCGGTGGTTCCGTCGACGAGCCACACGGTCACCGTCTCGCCGCTCAGCTTGGCCGCTTCGATCTTGTCGTCGACGTGACCGACGGCCCGCGTGCCCAGCGGTACGGCGGCCGCCGCCAGCAGCAGGCCGAGGAGCAGCGCGTCGATGACGCGGGCGACGAGGCGTTTGCCGAGGGACGCGGGCCGGGCGGCCGCCTGGTCCTGCGCGGCCTGGAGGAAGGGGTCGCTGACCGGCGGCCGCCAGCCGGTGTGGACTCCGGCCGGCGCGTCGGCCGGCCCCTCCGGCTGCGCCAGTTGCTGCACCTGCTGGGCCCAGGAGGGCTGGGGGCTCGGTGGGGCGGCTCCCGCCGCTCCCTGCCCCGGTGCCGACACCGCAGCAGGCCCCGGGACCCCGTGCGCCTGGCGGGGGTCGGGGATGGCCGGCGGAGTCGGCTGAGCCGGCCGCACCGGAAGGTCCTCGCGCGGGGGCAGCGGGGCCGGGCCTCCCCGGCCGGGCGCGTCGCCTCGCGCCGGTCCGAGGCTTCGGATCGCCATCGTGCCGGGGTCTGCGCCCACCGGCCCCCGGGGGTCCGGTCCTGCCGGCGGAAGAGCCGGCGGTTCACCGTCGCCTCGGCGCTCCGCGGCGCCGGAGCCGGCGCCTGCGGCCGCCTCCCCCGGGCGGAGCGCCCGGATCGCCATGGTGCCGTCGGCCGCCCCGGGGCCGGCACCGCCTTCCGGCCGACCCGCCGCACGGATCGTCAACGTGCCGTCGGTGGCCCCTGGCCCCTCACCGCCTTCCGGCCGACCCGCCGCACGGATCATCATCGTGCCGTCGGTGGCCCCTGGCCCCTCACCGCCTTCCGGACGACCCGCCGCACGGATCATCATCGTGCCGTCGGCCGCCTCCGGGCGCTCACCCTCACCCGGCCGACCCGCCGCACGGATGGTCATGGTGCCGTCGGTCGCCTCGGGGCCGGTGCCCCCGGCCGGCGTGGTGCCCCCCGGGTCCCCGGTGGGCGTCGCAGGGGTCCGCCCGCTCTGCTCGTCCCGGCGGAACGTCACCGTCTGCTTGTCCTGCCCGGCGCCTCCGGAGCCGCTCTCCACCGCGCCCGCTCGGGCCCCGGGGAGCCGTGGATCAGGCACCGGGGCGGAGGAGTCGCCCGCTGCCCCGGGGACACCGCGGCCCGGACCGTCACCGAAGCCCGCCTGGCGGGAGACGTCCGCGCCCCAGGCGGCCGCCGGTTCGGGGCGTGAGCCGTGCAGTCGCTGCGGGTCGTCCCAGGCCATGCTCTGCGGCTCCGGCTGCGGATCCGGGGTGCCGAGCTGCCGCAGGTCGACCTCTCCCCGCTGCCGGAGCTCCGGCAGCGCGCGACCGCCGCCGTCACCGGTGCCCTCTATGGCCGGGTCCTCGTCGAGGAAGACCGGCCCGGTCTCGTCGGTGGGTGCGGGATCGGGCTCCGGGAGCGGGTAGCCGGCCGGGGGAGAGGGCATCTCCTCTCCCGGGCGCGGGGCGGGCCGGCTGGTGCCCGGTACCCAGGCATCGCCGTCCCAGTACCGGATGTAGCCGGGAATGGAGGGGTCGGGGTAGTACCCCGCGCGGGCTGCTTCTTCACCGTTGCCGGAGGAAACCAAGGCCCCCAACTCCCATCGTGAGCACCATGCTTGATCTGTTCCGAGTGTCCGGGTCCGGTCGCGCCCCAGCCCCGCACGTCCACCGGTCGGGAGTCGTGCGCACCCGGGCGGTCGGGTACGTGTCTCCGCCTGTCAAGGAGGACATTAACGAAGAACGCGGTCCGGAGCGGAAGCAGACCGGTAGGAGGACAGCCTTCCCGCTCGGGGACCACGGGATGCGGGGCTTTGGGGCCGGGCGGAGGCCGACGATGGACGCCGCGGGTGAGGAGTTCCCGGAAGTCGCGTAATGACCGGCCCGGAAGGGGCTCTCCATGTGTGCGGGCCGGACAGCCGCCCGCAGGGAGAAGGGACATCACCCATGCACACTGTGGTGGAACGAGAACTGGAGATCGCTCTGGTGCTCTCTCCGGAGCGGAGCATCCCGGTACCGGCCCGGCTGACCTACCGTGCCGAGGACCCTTACGCCGTGCACATCAGCTTCCACATCGACTCCGACGCGGCCGTCAACTGGACCTTCGCGCGGGACCTGCTGGTGGAAGGGGTTTTCCGGCCGTGTGGACAAGGTGATGTCCGGGTCTGGCCGCGGCGCTCCCAGGGCCGCGGAACCGTCTGCATAGCGCTCAGCTCGCCGAACGGCGAGGCGTTGCTGGAAGCGGCCGCGGCGCCGGTGTCGGCGTGGTTGGAGCGCACCCTGCGGATCTGCCCTCCCGGTTCGGAGCACGAGCGGGTGGACGTGGAGGGGGCGCTGCTGGAGCTGACGGCGGTGGCACCGTACGACGAGGGGCGGCCGGGCGAGTCCCGTCCGGTGGACGGGCCGCCGGACGGAGCCGCGTGAGGCGGGTCGAACACCGCCCGGAAGGGGACGGCCGACCGGTGCCGGCGGGGCGCGGCACCGGCCGGCCGTACCGGTACCCCGCTCCCGCCGGGCGCCGGTCCCGCACACGCAGCAGCCGGGACCGCGCCGTCAGAAGAGTTTGCCCGGGTTGAGCAGGCCGAGCGGGTCGAAGGTCCGCTTGATGCCGCGCTGGAGTTCCAGGCTGACCGGCCCCAACTCGCGTGCCAGCCACTCCTTCTTGAGCAGCCCGACCCCGTGTTCACCGGTGATGGTGCCGCCGAGTTCCAGGCCGAGCGCCATGATCTCGTCGAAGGAGGCCCGGGCCCGGGCGGCCTCGTCCTGGTCGCCCGGGTCGAAGCAGACCACCGGGTGGGTGTTGCCGTCTCCGGCATGTGCGCAGACCCCGATGGTCAGGTCGTGCTTCTCCGCGATGGCCGCGGTGCCCTCGAGCAGCGCGGCCAGTTGGGACCGGGGGACGCAGACGTCGTCGATCATGGTCGCCGACTTGAGGACCTCCAGCGCGGGCAGCGCGAGCCGCCGCGCCTGGAGCAGCAGCTCGGACTCCGCGAAGTCCTCGGCGGGGACGACCTCCGTGGCCCCGGCCGCTTTGCACAGCTCACCCACGGCCGCCAGGTCGGCGGCCGGGTCCGGGGTGTCGAAGGCCGCCAGGAGCAGCGCCTCGGTGCTCTCCGGGAGCCCCATCTGCGCCATCTCGTTGACCGCGCGCAGGGTGGTGCGGTCCATCAGTTCCAGCAGCGAGGGGACGTGGCCGCCGGCCATGATCTCCTTCACCGCCGTCCCCGCCGAGGCGACGCTGGGGAACTCCGCGGCGAGTGCGAGCTGCTGGGGAGGCTGCGGCTTGAGCGCGAGTACCGCCCGCACCACGATGCCCAGGCTGCCCTCCGCCCCCACGAAGAGCCGGGTGAGGTCGTAGCCCGCGACGCCCTTGGCCGTGGAGCGTCCGGTGGAGAGCAGCCGGCCGTCGGCGAGGACCACGTCGAGACCGAGCACGTACTCGGCGGTGACGCCGTACTTGACGCAGCACAGGCCGCCGGAGGCGGTTCCGATGTTGCCGCCGATGGTGCACTGCTCCCAGCTGGAGGGGTCCGGCGGGTAGTACAGGCCGTGTTCGGCGACCGCTCGGGAGAGCACCGCGTTGACCACGCCCGGTTCGACGACCGCGATCCGGTCGACCGGGTTGATCTCCAGGATGGCGTCCATCTTGACCAGGGAGAGGACGATGCAGCCGTCCGAGGCGTTGGCGGCTCCGGACAGGCCGGAGCGGGCGCCCTGGGGGACCACCGGCACCCGCAGCTCGGTGGCGGTCCGCATGACGTGTTGCACCTGTTCGACCGTGCGCGGCAGCACGACGACGGCGGGGGTGCCGGCTTCGCAGAAGCTGGCCATGTCGTGGGCGTAACCGGCGGTGACGTCGGGATCGGTGATGACGGCCTCGGCAGGAAGTCCGCCGCGCAGAAGTTCGATCAGCTGCTCCATGGGGCCTAGCCTGGCATCCGACGGCCCCCCCGAGGAAGGGCTCTTCAGCACCGGGACCCGCCACTGAGCAGCCACGGGCGGGGCAGGTCCGGTCACCACCGTCCGGCGCGGCGGGCGCCGGAACGGGAGGGCCCCGGGCCCGGTGGCCGCCGCCACCGAGCCCGGGGCTCGCCGTTCATCCCGTGCCGTCCACGCTCACGACTCGGTGCGCGACGCGGTCAGAGGTTGCCGCGCTTTTCCTGCTCCCGCTCGATCGCCTCGAAGAGGGCCTTGAAGTTCCCCTTGCCGAAGCCCATGGAGCCGTGCCGCTCGATCATCTCGAAGAAGACCGTCGGGCGGTCCTGGACCGGCTTGGTGAAGATCTGCAGCAGGTAGCCGTCCTCGTCCCGGTCGACGAGGATCTTCAGCTCCCGCAGCGTCTCGACCGGCACCCGGGTCTCACCCGCCCACTCGCCAAGGGTGTCGTAGTACGAGTCGGGGGTGTCCAGGAACTGCACCCCGGCGGCGCGCATGGCCCGCACCGAGGCGACGATGTCGTTGGTGGCGAGCGCGATGTGCTGGACGCCCGCGCCGCCGTAGAACTCGAGGTACTCGTCGATCTGCGACTTCTTCTTCGCGACGGCGGGCTCGTTGATCGGGAACTTCACCTTCAGGGTGCCGTCCGCGACCACCTTCGACATGAGCGCGGAGTACTCGGTGGCGATGTCGTCACCGACGAACTCCTTCATGTTGGTGAAGCCCATGACCTTGTTGTAGAAGCCGACCCACTCGTTCATCCGGCCCAGCTCGACGTTGCCCACGCAGTGGTCGATGGCCTGGAAGAAGCGCTTGCCGGGCTCGACGATCGGTTCGGCGGCGACGAACCCCGGCAGGTAGGGGCCGGTGTAGCCGCCGCGCTCGACCAGGGTGTGCCGGGTCTTGCCGTAAGTGGCGATGGCTGCCAGGACGACGGTGCCGTGCTCGTCCTTCAGCTCGTACGGCTCCTCCAGCCCGGTGGCGCCCTGCGCGACGGCGTAGGCGTAGGCGGCACGGGCGTCCGGCACCTCGATCGCGAGGTCCACGACCCCGTCGCCGTGCTCGGCGACGTGGTCGGCGAGGAACCGTCCGTGGTCGGTGGCCGGCTTGATGACGGAGGTGAAGACGAAGCGGGCGCCGCCGGACTCCAGCACGTAGCTGGCGGTCTCCCGGCTGCCGTTCTCCGGACCGGAGTAGGCGACCCGCTTCATACCGAAGGCGGTGGAGTAGTAGTGGGCGGCCTGCTTGGCGTTGCCGACGGCGAAGACGACCGCGTCCATCCCCTTCACCGGGAAGGGGTCTGCCTGCGGTGCGCTGCCCGGGGTCTGATCGAGGGTCTCAGTCATGTCGGAAGGGTCTCGCCGTTCCACAAGGTGCGCAATAGTTGTGAACTTTGCTGTACAACACGTACGGCGGAGACGGGAAAACAGAGGACGTTCTGTACAGGCTGACCACCGGAAGGAGCGGGGCATGGGGATCGACGAACTGGACGGCAGACTGCTGGAGCTGCTCGCCGAGGAGCCGCGGATAGGGGTGTTGGAGGCCTCGCGGCGGCTGGGGGTGGCACGCGGCACCGCGCAGGCCCGACTCGACCGGTTGCGCGCCAACGGGGTGATCCGCGGCTTCGGCCCGGACGTGGACCCGGCGGCGCTGGGCTACCCGGTCACCGCCTTCGCCACCCTGGAGATCAAACAGGGCCAAGGGGCCGATGTCCGCACCCACCTCGCCGGTGTGCCCGAGGTCCTGGAACTGCACACCACGACCGGGCACGGCGACATGCTCTGCCGGCTGGTGGCCCGCTCGAACGCCGACCTTCAACGGGTGATCGACCGGGTTGTGGGTTTTGATGGGATCGTGCGGGCCTCGACGGCGATCGTGATGGAGAACCCCGTCCCCCTGCGGATCATCCCGCTGGTGCGGCAGGCCGCCGAGGACCGCTCTCGAAAGTTCAATGTTTGAGGTGATCGGAACTGGCAAGGAGACGCCCTCGTGAGCTTCTGGGAGTATCTCGGCCATCGCCACCAGCAACTACTGGCGGACGCCTTCCAGCACGCGAGCGCCGTCTTCCAGTGCATGGTGCTCGCCACGCTGCTGGGCGTCCTCATCGCCGTGCTGACCTACCGAAAGGAGTGGGCCGGCAACCTCGCGACCACCACCACGTCGGCGATTTTGACCATCCCCTCCCTCGCCATGATCGGGCTGTTGATCCCGATCGTCGGCCTCGGCGTCGCGCCCACGGTCATCGCGCTGGTGCTCTACGGGCTGCTGCCCATCACCCGGAACGCGATCGTCGGGCTGCGCGGGGTGGACCCGACGCTGACCGACGCGGCCAGCGGCATCGGCATGTCGCGGTTCTCCCGGCTCCTCCGGGTCGAGCTGCCGCTGGCCTGGCCTCCCATTCTCACCGGCATCCGGGTGTCCACCCAGATGCTCATGGGCATCGCCGCCATCGCGGCCTTCGCCTCCGGACCGGGGCTCGGCAACCAGATCTTCCGCGGCATCTCCAGCCTCGGCAGCTCCAACGCGCTGAACGAGGTGCTCTCCGGCACACTCGGAATCGTCATCCTGGCCCTGCTGTTCGACGCCGCCTACGTCCTCATCGGGCGTCTGACCATCTCAAGGGGAATCCGTGCCTGATCCCGAGTCGCCATCCCAGTCCTCCTCGGGGCCAGCCGTCACCGGGGCCACCATCCAGTTGGACAACCTCAGCAAGCGTTACCCCGGGAACGCCCTGCCCGCGGTGGACAGCGTCACCATGGACATCAACGCCGGCGAGGTGGTGGTCCTGGTGGGCCCCTCCGGCTGCGGCAAGAGCACCACCCTGCGCATGATCAACCGGCTGATCGAGCCCTCCTCCGGCCGGATCCGGATCGACGGCGAGGACGTCACCGACATGGACCCGGTGCAGCTGCGCCGGAAGATCGGCTACGCCATCCAGTCCTCCGGGCTGTTCCCCCACATGACGGTGGCGGACAACATCGCGCTGGTGCCCAAGATGATCGGCTGGCCCAAGGCGAAGGTCCGCGCCCGGGTCGAGGAGATGCTCGACCTGGTGGGGCTCGACCCGCGCGAGTTCCACGGCCGCTACCCGCGGCAGCTCTCCGGTGGCCAGCAGCAGCGGGTCGGGGTGGCCCGGGCGCTCGCCGCCGACCCGCCGGTGCTGCTGATGGACGAGCCGTTCGGCGCGGTCGACCCGATCACCCGCGACCACCTCCAGGACGAACTGATCCGGCTCCAGCACGAACTCCACAAGACCATCGTCTTCGTCACCCACGACTTCGACGAGGCCATCAAGCTGGGCGACCGGATCGCGGTGCTGCGCGAGCAGTCGCACATCGCCCAGTTCGACACCCCCGAGGCGATCCTGACCAACCCGGCCGACGACTTCGTCTCCGGATTCGTCGGCGCGGGCGCCGCGCTCAAGCGGCTCAACCTCACCCGGGTGCGGGACGTCGAGATCGCCGACTTCCCGACCGTCACGATCGAGGACCCGCTGCAGACCATATTCAACCGGCTGAAGGCCGGGCCGACCAACGAACTGCTGCTGCTGGACAAGCGCGGTCGTCCCTACAAGTGGCTGCGCCGCGGCGACCTGATGCGTGCCAAGGGCTCGCTGGCCCGGGCCGGCACCCCGGTCGGGGACTACGTCACCCGGAACGCGACGCTGCGCGACGCCCTGGAGGCCGTACTGACCGACAGCGGCGGCCGGGTCGCGGTCACCGGGCGGCGCGGTGAGTTCGTCGGCGTCGTCGACATGGAGACGCTGATGAACTCCGTGCACGAGCTGCTCCAGGCCGACCGGCTGGCCGCTCTGGAACACGAGCACGAGCAGGAGCTGGCCCACGCCTCCGCGGAGCAGGGGCCGGCCTCCTCGGACGGCAGCGGGACGCCGAAGCTGGGAGTGGTCGGGGACCCGTCATGAGCACCGCCATCGACATCGACCGCGAAGACGACGAGGCCGCGGCCGACTTCCGGGCGGAGCAGGACGGCGCGGGGCTCCCCCGCCGACTCCACGCCCGGAACGTGCTGACCGTCCCCGCCGTGCTCTCCGCGATGCTCGCCATCACCTTCCTCTGGCTGCACTCGACGGAGTTGGACTCGATCGCCGAGAACGCGCTCGGCGAAGGGGCGATCACCACCGCGCTGTGGCAGCACATCGAACTCACGGCGATCTCGACCTTCTTCGTTCTGATCATCGCCATCCCGCTGGGGATCGCACTGACCAGGGGCCTGCTGCGGCGGGCCGCCCCGGTGGTGGTGGCGTTCGCCAACATCGGCCAGGCCACTCCGGCGCTGGGCCTGCTGGCCCTGCTGGTCATCTGGCTCGGCATCGGTGAGAAGGCCGCGCTGATCGGCATCATCAGCTACGCGGTGCTGCCCGTCCTGAGCAACACCATCGCGGGGCTGCGGGCCATCGACCCGACGCTGGTGGACGCGGCTCGGGGTATCGGCATGTCGCCGACCCGGGTGCTGACCCGCGTCGAACTCCCGCTCGCCGTACCGCTGATCCTCGCCGGCATCCGCACCGCGCTGGTGCTCAACGTGGGCACCGCCACCCTGGCCACCTTCGGCGGCGGCGGCGGGCTCGGCGACCTGATCGCCGCCGGCATCACGCTGCAGCGGATGCCGGTGCTGGTGGTGGGGTCCGTACTGACCGTGGCGCTGGCGCTGACGGTGGACTGGCTGGCCTCGCTCGCCGAAGTCCTCCTGCGGCCCCGGGGCCTGGAGGAGAAGTGAACATACCCGGCACCTACCGCAGGCGGCTGGCCCGTCCGGGCACCGCCCTGGCCGCACTGGCCGTCTGCGGCTCGATGTTGGCCGGCTGCGGCCTGACCAGCGGAAGCCCGATGGTGGACGCCGTGCAGCCCGGGACGGTCGGGAGGGGGCAACCGCTGAAGGGCGCCAAGCTGACCGTCACCTCCAAGCAGTTCACCGAGCAGATCATCCTCGGGCAGATCATGGGGCTGGCCTTCAAGGCCGCGGGCGCCGAGGTACTGGACCGGACGAACATCCAGGGGTCGATCGGCTCCCGGGAGGCGGTCAGGACCGGTGCCGCGGACGGCGGTTACGAGTACACCGGGACCGGCTGGATCACCTACCTGGGGAGGAGCAAGCCCATCGCCGATCCCCGCAAGCAGTGGGAGGCGGTGCGCGACGCCGACCGGAAGAACGGCGTCGACTGGCTCCCGCCGTCCAAGCTGGACAACACCTACGCCCTGGCGGTCAATCCGAAGTACGCCGAGAAGTACGGCCTGAAGACCGTCTCCGACGTCGGTCGGCTGCTGAAGGAGAACCCGAAGGCGGCCACCCTCTGTGTCGAGAGCGAGTTCGCGGTGCGGGACGACGGTCTGCCCGGGCTGGAGAAGAAGTACGGCTTCAAGTTCCCCTCGCGGAACCTCAAGAAGATGGACAGCGGCATCGTCTACACCCAGGTCTCCCGCGGCCGGGCCTGCACCCTCGGCGAGGTCTTCACCACCGACGGGCGCATTCCGGAGCTGAAGCTCAAGGTGCTGGAGGACGACCGGAAGTTCTTCCCCAACTACAACGCCTCCCCGATGATCAACGCCAAGACGCTGGAGAAGTACCCGCAGATCAGGCAGGTGCTGGCGCCGATCACCGAGAAGCTGACCACGGGGCTGGCCCAGCGGCTCAACGCCAAGGTCGACGTGGAGGGGCAGGACCCGCACGAGGTGGCCAAGGACTGGATGGTGGAGGAAGGCTTCATCAAGGAGGACTGAGCACCGCACCCGGGCCGCCCAGCCTTCCTCGGCCCGGGCCCGCTCGCCCCCGTGCGCCCGGTCGTAGGTCCCCAGGCCGCCTCGGCTCCCTACCGCGGACCGAGGGCACCCCGGAACAGCGGCCCTAGCCTGGGCGCATGGACGCGAAGGATCAGAGCGGGGTACTCGAGGAGGCGCTGGAGCGGCTCCACGCCTCCGGCCCCGAGCGGCTGGGGCGGCTCACCAACCACGCCCCCATGGTGGTCGAGGCGCTGGTCTCCCGGGGCCACTCGGCCGCCGTGCACCGCTGGCTGGACTACTACCAGAGCAAACTCGAGGACTTCCCGGCCCCGGTGGAGCCCGTCACCGACGCCGACTGGCCGCGGGCGCTGGGTGATCTGCGGCGGGCCGGCGACTGGATCGCCTACTTCACCCGGCTGCTCTCCGAGTCCCCCTGGCGGCAGGTCCTGGCCCGGTGGTGGCCGCGGCTGCTCCCCGGGATCTACGGAGGGTCCACCCATCCGGTGATCCGGGTCGGGCACGCGGTGCGGGCGCTCTCCCGGAGCGGGCCGACCGGGCGCCCCGAGGACCTTCCGCAACTCGGCGAACTCGCCCACGGACTCGGCTACTGGGCGGCCCGCCACCGTCCGGTCCCGGGCCTCCGGGAGCAGCCGGGGGCGGCGAGCGCCGCCGAGGCGCTGGACGCCGTCCCCCTGCTCACGCGGGCCCCGTCACCGGACGGCTTCCCGGCCCGTCTGGCGCTGGTCGACCGGCTGCCCGTCTGGTCGGCGCGGGTGACCGACGCGGAGGAGGCTCAGCGCCGGCTGGCCGAGTTGGTGCGCGCCGCCACCCACCGCTACCTCACCCACGGGCACGGGGAGGAGACGATGCTGGTGCACTCCGCGACGGCCCCGAACGCCGTGCTGCGGGTGCTGCCCGCGCTGCCGCGGGATCTGTGGGTGCCGAGCCTGCACGCGGCCTGGACGGCTTCCGCGGCGGTGACGGCGATGTACTCGCCCCCGGAGGGGGTGCCGTACGCACCGGTCGGCCGGCCCACGGCCGAGGAGGTGCTGGAGCGGGCGCTGGAACACGGTGACGAACACGTCATCAAGTTGGCCGACACCGCCCTGGACGTCGGGGACGACCAGGCCCTCGCCGCCGCGCTGCGCGCCGTCGAGCTCAGCGAGCCGGCCTTCTGAAGCCTGTCAGGGCGGTCGGGCGGTCGGCCGGCGTGCTCAGCAGGAGGGGACCCGGCCCCCGGAGTCCAGCGCCTTCAGCGCGGACACCGCGCCCTTCAGCGTGCTGACCGGGATCAGCCGGAGGCCGTGCGGAAGGCTCGCCTGGGCCTCGGCGCACTCCTGTTTCGGCACCAGGAAGACGGTGGCCCCGTCGCGGACGGCGGCCCGGGTCTTCAGCGGCACCCCGCCGACCGCGCCGACCGCGCCGTGCTCGGTGATGGTTCCGGTGCCCGCGATGGTGCGTCCGCCGGTCAGATCGCCGCCGCGCCCGTCCCCGTCGAGCTTGTCGACGATGCCCAGCGCGAACATCAGCCCGGCGCTCGGCCCGCCCACCTGCGCCAGGCTCAGCTTCACCCGCACCGAGCCGGGGGACCGGTGCAGCAGCCGCAACGCGGCCGCCGTGGCCGTGTGCTGCGACTCCCGCATCTCCGCGGCGTTGTGCTTCTCGACCTGCTCCGGCGTCTTGCCGGCGGGGTAGACGGCGTCGTGCGGCAGCACGGCCCGCTCCTCGTCGAACCAGGCGTCGACGACGTCGGTCACGCCCACGTCCGTCTCGGGGGCGGTGGCGGCGATGGTGGTCATCCGCAGTTCCCCGGAGGTCTTCCTGGTCTCGGTACCGGAGACGGTGATCACCTCTTCGCCCCGGTAGTCGCCGAGGACGTCGGCGGTCATCCCCGGCTCGGTGATGGCGAACGGGAGCGGGGCGAGGGCGGCCACGGCGACGAGGGCGACCACCGGGGCGGTGCAGCAGGCGAGGAGCGTGGTGCGGAGGGAGACGGCGCGCATGGCAGGAATCTAGTCGACGCGCCACCCGCCCTCCCCACGGCGGTGGCCGGTCCGGGGCTCCGCCGGACCGGCCGAGCGGGTCAGCACAGCCTCCGTGGGGAACGGGTCAGCACAGCGCGTCGGAGACCTCGCGGGCCGCTTCCACCACCCGGGGGCCGACCCGCTCGGGCACCGATTCGGTCAGCATCACCACGCCGACGCTGCCCTCCAGCCCGGTGACCCCCCTGAGCGGGGCCGCGGCCCCGCTGGCGCCCGCCTCCAGCTCTCCGTGGGTCAGTACGAAGCCGGGGTCGCCGCCCGGTGACTTCCGGGCGGCGAGTATCGCGCGCCCCGCGGCCCCCTTGTCGAGCGGGTGCCGGAAACCAGCCCGGTAGGCGACGTGGTAGTCCGTCCAGGTCGGTTCGACCACCGCGACGGCCAGCGCGTCCGTCCCGTCGACCAGGGTCAGGTGGGCGGTCGCGCCGATGTCCTCGGCCAGCGATCTGAGGGCGGGGAGCGCCGCCTCCCGCACCAGCGGGTGGACCTGCCGGCCCAGGCGCAGAACGCCGAGCCCGACCCGCGCCCGGCCGCCGAGGTCCCGGCGCACCAGGGCGTGCTGCTCGAGGGTGGCCAGCAGCCGGTAGACCACGGTTCTGTTGACGCCGAGCTTGTTGGAGAGCTCGGTCACCGTGAGCCCGTGGTCGGTGTCGGCCAGCAGCTTGAGGACGCGCAGGCCCCGGTCGAGCGTTTGAGACGTCTCCGCGGTCACGACGCCCCTCCCTCGGGTGAGTGCGGCGGCTTCTCATGGCGGCGCGCCTCGCCGACCCTGCGACAGCGCGTGGAACGGTCGGCGGGCTCCTGGCGTGGGTTTCCGCCGCCGCGGCGGACCGCCACGAGGTCTGAGTGACCGGAACGCTACTGACCTGCCCCGCTCAGCGGAAGAGCCCGTCCAGAATCCGGGCACACCCATACGGGTTTGTCCGTTTCGCGCCGACGTCCGTGGCGTGTAGCAGTCGGTCGGTCACCGATCGACGCGCTGGTCGACGGCCTGGTCAACGCATCCGGGTCGCCCACTCCTGGACTTTCTGGATCCGTGCGTTCAGCTGCCCGGCCGTCGCCTCCGCGCTGGGTGGTCCACCGCACACCCTGCGCAGCTCGGTGTGGACCACCCCGTGCGGTTTGCCGCTCTGGTGGACGTACGCGCCGACCAGCGTGTTCAACCGCTTGCGCAGCTCCATCAGCTCCTTGTGGGAGACCACCGGCCGCCGCTCGGCCGGCAGTTCCAGCAGGTCGGCCTCCTCGTCGGGCTTCTTCCGGCTGTGGGCGATCTGCCGGGCCTGCCGCTTGCGGAGCAGCAGCTGCACCTGCTCCGGCTCGAGCAGCCCGGGGATGCCGAGGTAGTCCTGCTCCTCCTCGCTGCCGGGGTGGGCCTGCATGCCGAACTCGGCGCCGTCGTAGAGGACCCGGTCGAAGACGGCGTCGGACTCCAGCGCCTCGAAGGGGAGCATGTCCTGCTCACCGGTGTCCTCGTCCTGCTGCTGTTCCGCCTCCCGCAGCAGCTTTTCCTCCTCGGCGTAGGGGTCCTCCTCCGAATCCTTCCTCGGCCGGTCGAGCACGTGGTCCCGTTCGACCTCCATCTCGCCCGCGAAGCCGAGCAGGTCCGGGATGGTGGGCAGGAAGACGGAGGCGGTCTCGCCACGCCGGCGGGAGCGGACGAAGCGGCCGACGGCCTGGGCGAAGAAGAGCGGCGTGGAGATGGTGGTGGCGTACACGCCGACCGCGAGGCGCGGTACGTCCACCCCCTCGGAGACCATCCGGACGGCCACCATCCAGCGGTCGGCCGGATCCTTGGAACCGCTGAACTCGTCGATCCGCGCGGAGGCGCCGGTGTCGTCGGAGAGCACCAGGGTGGCGGCGGTACCGGTGATGTCCCTGATCAGCTTGGCGTACGCCCGGGCCGAGTCCTGGTCGCTGGCGATCACCAGTCCGCCGGCGTCCGGGATGCCCTTGCGGACCTCGCTGAGGCGCTGGTCGGCGGCGCGCAGCACGTTGGGCATCCAGTCGCCGTGCGGGTCCAGCGCGGTCCGCCAGGCCTGGGACACGGCGTCCTTGGTCATCGGCTCACCGAGTCGCGCGGCGACCTCGTCCCCGGCCTTGGTCCGCCAGCGCATGTTCCCGCTGTAGGAGAGGAAGATGACCGGCCGGACGACTCCGTCGGCGAGCGCGCTGCCGTAGCCGTAGGTGTAGTCGGCACTGGAGCGGCGGATTCCGTCGTTGCCCTCCTCATAGGCCACGAAGGGGATCGGGTTGGTGTCCGAGCGGAACGGCGTACCGGTCAGCGCCAGCCGCCGGGTGGCCGGGTCGAACGCCTCCGAGCAGGCCTCGCCCCAGGACTTGGAGTCGCCGGCGTGGTGGATCTCGTCGAGGATGACCAGGGTCTTGCGCTGCTCGCAGCGGTTGCGGTGGAGCATCGGACGCACCCCGACGCCCGCGTAGGTGACGGCCACCCCGTGGTACTCCCGGCCCAGCGGACCGGCCGAGTACTCGGGGTCGAGCTTGATGCCTATCCGGGCCGCCGCTTCCGCCCACTGCTTCTTCAGATGCTCGGTCGGCGCCACCACCGTGACCTGCTGGACGACGTGGTGGTGTAGCAGCCAGGAGGCCAGCGTCAACGCGAAGGTCGTCTTTCCGGCCCCGGGTGTCGCCACCGCCAGGAAGTCCCGGGGCTGGCTCTGGATGTAGGTGTCCATCGCCGCCTGCTGCCAGGCGCGCAGCTTGTTCGCGGTGCCCCAGGGGGCGCGGCCCGGGAAGGCGGGCGACAGGTGGTGTGACGAGGACGCGGCGGTGGTAGACACGGTCTCCGGTTGGTGCTCTCGGTGTTGTACGTCAGCCCGGCCACCCTATCCGGGGCCTCCCGGGCGGGGTGGCGGGGTGAGCCGGCGCCCGGCCCCGCCCCGCCGGGCTCCCCCGGTCACTGCGCCGGCGGCACCACGGCTGCCTGCGGACGGATCGGCAACCGGTTCACCGGGCGCCCGGTGGCCGCCCGGACCGCCGCGGCCACCGCGGCCGGCGAGGTGACCACCGGTACCGCGCTCGCCGCCTTCGCCCCGAAGGGCGCGACCACGTCCCGTTCCTCGACCAGCTTGACGATGCGGACTTCGGGCGCGTCCAGCGCGGTCGGCAGCGCGTAGCCGGTGAGGTCCGGTTGGCGGACCACACCGCGGGAGGTGCGGAGGTGCTCGGTGAGCGCCGCGCCGACCCCCTGGGTCACCCCGGCCTCGATCCGGGTGGCGAGTTGGCGTGGGTTGAGCACCCGGCCGACGTCCTGTGCCACCGCCATCTCGACCACCCGCACCGATCCCAACTCGATGTCCACGTCGACCACGGCCCGGACGGCGGCGAAGGCCAGTCCGACGAAGGCGTCGCCCTGCCCCGTCTCGTCCAGCGGCTCCGTGGGGTGCGGGCGGCACTGGGCGGTGGCCCACAGCTCCCGTCCGTCCAGGGTCTCCTCGACCGTGGTGCTCAACACCCCGTCATAGGAGGTGATCTTGCCGTCGGCGATGGTCAGCAGCTCGGGCGACATCCCGAACTTGTGCGCCAGCGGTTGGAGGAGCTGGGTGCGGACCATCTTGGCCGCACGCTCCACCGCGCCACCTGACACCCAGGTGTGCCGGCTGTGTGCGGCCGGCCCGGCCGGCGGCTGGTCGGAGTCGACCGAGGCGACGTGCACCTCCTCGATGCCCAGCGTCTCCTGGACGATCTGCCGGGCGAGGGTGGCGAAGCCCTGGCCGGTCTCGACCGCGGCGCAGATGACGGTCGCCGTGCCGGCGTTGACCCGGACGGTGGCGGTCGACACCTCGTCGGCGCCCTCCGCCCCCAGCATGTGCACCATGCCGAGCGCGTAGCCGACCCCGCGGCGCACCGCGCCCGGCTCGCCGGCGCCCTCGGGGCCGCCGGGCAGCAACCAGTCCTGCCTCGGCGTGTCCTTGGGCAGCGGCGGCAGGTCGGCGTCCCGTACGGCCTGGAGGAGTTCGGCGACCGGAGCCGGACAGGTCACGGTCTGCCCCGTGGGCAGCAGGTCGCCGGTCGCCATCACGTTCCGCATCCGCAACTCGACCGGGTCGATGCCGAGTTTCGCGGCGAGCTTGTCCATCTGGCCCTCGTAGGCCGCGCACACCTGCATCGCGCCCTCGCCCCGGACGTGTCCGGAGGGCGGGTTGTTGGTGCGCACCGCCCACCCCTCGACGAAGGTGTGCGGCACCACGTACGGTCCGGCGGCGAAGGCCACGGCGGCGGCGAGCGATTCGCTGGAGGAGTCGGCGTAGGCGCCCGCGTCCAGCAGGATCTGCGCCTCCACCTTCACCAGCCGCCCCTCCGCGTCGGCGTGGTGGCGGTAGCGCAGCAGCGTGGGGTGGCGGTGCGGGTGCGCGAGGAAGGACTCCTCCCGGGTGGCGGCCAGCTTCACCGGGCAGCCGGTGCGCAGCGCCAGCAGTCCGAGGGCCAACTGCACGCCCGGGTCCTCCCGGTCGCCCATGGCGCCCGGCACTCCGGTCACCACCACCTTCACCCGCTCCGATTCCAGGCCGAAGCAGGCGGCGGCGAGGTCGCGGTCGGCGTGCGGGTCGGTGGAGGCGGTGTAGATCTCCACCCCGCCGTCTGGGCGCGGCACCGCGAGCCCGGCCTCGGCGCCGATCGGGGCGGGGTCCTGGCGGCCGATCCGGTACAGGCCGTCGACCACCACCTCGCCGGTGGCCTCCGGGTCGCCGAACCGCAGGGGGATGTGGCGGATGAGGTTGCCGTCCGGGTGCAGCGGCTCGGCTTCGAACGCCTGCTCCGGGTCGGTGACCGGCTCGAGGACCTCGTACTCGACCGCGATCGCCGCCGCGGCGAGCCGGGCGGTGTCGGGGTGGTCGGCGGCCACGGCGGCGATCGGCTCGCCGTGGTGCCGTACCAGGTCCTTGGCGAAGACCGGCCGGTCCGCCACCCGACGGCCCTGGTTCGAGTCGCCCGGCACGTCCTCGGCGGTCACCACGGCGTGGACGCCCGGCATCTCGGTGGCGCCGCCGGTGTCGACGGAGAGGATCCTGGCGTGCGGGTGCGGCGAGCGGAGGACCGCGGCCCACAGCAGGCCCTCGGCCCACAGGTCGGCCGCGTAGGGGAAGGTGCCGGCGGTCTTGGGGAGGGCGTCGGCCGGGGCGAGCGGGGCTCCCAGCCCCTGCGCGGGCTGTTCCGTGCTGCCGGGACCGCTGCCGCCGCCCCCGGCGGGGGTGGCGGCGGTGGCCGCGCCGGGACCGCTCATCTGGCTTCCCTTCCGCTACCGCTGTGTGCCGGCCCGGCACCCGGGGACCGGCTTCCGATCTGGTACATCAGAGGTGCCCTCCCGGGGGAGGCGCGTCGCCGGGGCCGGGCGACCCTGGCTGCTGCGGGATCCGGGTCCCGTCCGGGCGGGGTTCGGCCGCTTCGGCGGGGTTGCCCGGCTGCGTGGAGTCCGCCCGTGCCCTGACCACCTGTCGGACGGCTTCCAGGACGCCCCGGTAGCCGGAGCAGCGGCAGAGATTGCCGCAGATCGCCTGCCGGGTCTCCAGGTCGCTCGGGGACGGGTTGCCTTCGAGCAGGTCGTGCACGGTCATGGCGATGCCCGGCACGCAGAAACCGCACTGCACGGCCCCGGCCTCGACCAGTGCCGACTGCACGTCGGACGGGACGCCGTCGTGGGCCAGGCCCTCGACCGTGCGCACCTCGGAGCCGGCGGTGGTGGCCGCCGGCACGAGGCAGGAGGCGACGAGCCGGCCGTCGACCTGCACCGAGCAGGCGCCGCACTCCCCCTGAGAGCAGCCGTCCTTGGCGCCGGCCAGGCCGAGGCGCTCGCGCAGTACGTAGAGGAGTGACTCGCCGAGCCAGGCGTCCGTGACGGGCCGGTCGACGCCGTTGACGTTCAGGACGTAGGAGGCCTGCGGGTGCTCGCTGACCCCTCCGGCCGCGGTCTCCTCGCGGCCGTCGCCGGTACCGGCCCGCTCGCCGTCGTCCGAGGCGGCCGACTGCCCGTCGGCTGCCGGATCCCGGAGCCCTTCCGGCTCACCGCTCTCCGCCTGGGCATCGACCGGCGCCTCGCCGCCCGGGGCGGTGGTCGGCATGCCTTCGGCTGCGGTGCCGTTCTCGAACAGTCCCGGGTGCTCGACAGGTGCCTGCTGCCCGGTTGGCCCCTCCTGCTCGGCAGACTCGGGGTGCTCGGCAGTCAAAGCGTCTTCGCCGGGCCCGGGGTGTTCGCCGTACGGGGGGTGTTCGACGGGTGCGGTGAACACGGCGGCGCCGTCGGCCGGACCGCCCTGCCACGCCGTGCCCGTCGCCTCCGGACGGCCGGGTTCGGGGTGCTCCTGGGGGCCTGTTTCCGCGAGCCGCGCCTCGGAGTCGGTGTCCGTGGGGTGCGGGCCGGCCAACCGGGCCTCAGACAGGTGTGGTTCGGGCAGGTGTGGTTCGGGCAGGTGCGATTCGGGCCGCTGGGCGCCAATGCCGGGTTCGCCGACGGCCTCCGCTCCTCCGGCCGGCGGCCATGCCTCCCGGTCGAAGCCGGCACCGGCGACCTGCGCGTCGGGGGCGGGCCACGCCCCGCTGCCGGGGTGGGCGGCGTGCGGGGTCTCGTGGGTGCCGTTGGCACCATCGGCGGGGCTCGTCCAGGGACCGCCCACGACCGGGTCGGCCCAGGCGCCTTCGGGCATCCGGCCCTCCCCCGCCGGCATCCGCTCGGCCGGGTACGTCCAGCCGCCGTCGGTGGGCAGACCGCCCCACTGTCCGCCGGCGGCGGGTGCGTTGGGGGCGTCCCAGCGGCCGGAGCCGGTCGGGTCCGCTCCGCCGCCGGTCGGGGAGGGCGCGCCGGAACCCGGCGACCGCCCCTCACCCTCCGCCGGGTTCTCCCAGCGGCCGGGCCGGTCGTTCGGTCCCGCCTCGGGCTGGCCGGGCCAACCCCCGGTGCTCGGCCCCTGCGTGCCCGGGTCGCCGGGGAGCGGCCGCTCCCCGGAGTCCCCGGCCGCCGGCTCCGGCTCGGGCCACCGCTGGGCGGGCCGCTCCGGACCGTCCATGGAGAGCGGTCCCCGCGGGCCGGGCACATGCTGCCCGTCGTGCGGCTGGTTCTGCGCCGGGATCTGCCCCTGGGCCGAACCGGTCGGTGGCACGGCCCAACCGCCCGGTGCCCCGGGGTCGGTGGTGGCCGTCGAGATGGGGGGCGGCACGTAGCCGTGACCGGGGGCCGCCAGCGGGTCGACGCCCGGCGGCACCGCGGACGGGTCGAGCAGGTGCTCCGGGAGTTGGAGGAAGCCGGTCGCGTCCGCGTCGTGCTCCCCGCTCTGCGAGGTGGGTTCCCAACCCGTCGGTCGGGGACGGTCCTGGTTGCCGGATGTCATGCGAGCGCCCTCCCCAGTGCTCGGCGGGCCAGGATGGCCACGGTACGCCGGAGGTGCAGGACCGCGGGCGACAACCGGGGAGCTTCGGCGCCCTCCCCGGTCGGCGGCGGGTCCGGGATGCAGGCCGCCGCGACGTACTCACCGAAGGCCTCGCAGGCCTCGGCCGCGATCGCCCGGCCGCTCTCCCAGTCGATGAGACCGGCCACCCAGCGCTCGGCCTCCAGGGGCCGCAGCGGCATCGGGGCCACCGCGCCGACGGCACAGCGCACCTGCCGCCGGGCCGGGTCGAGGACGACCGCCACGGAGGCGGCGGCCCGCCCGGGCCCGGTGCGGCCGGTGGCTTTGAGGAAGGTCTGCGGGGCGTGCAGCAGCGGCACCCGGACGTAGCCGACCACCTCGCTGGGGCGCAGCATGTCGACACCGGCGAGCAGATGGCTGACCGGGATCTCCCGGCGCTCGCCGCCCGGGGCGGCGATGACCAGCGTGGCCTCCAGTGCGGCGAGTACCGGGAGGGTGTCACCGGTGGGCGCCGCCGAGACGATGTTGCCGCCGAGGGTCGCGGCGTTGCGGATCTGCGGTGGCCCGGCGGCGCGCGCCGCGGCGGCGAGGGCGGGGATGAGCGCCCCGAAGTCGGGGCGGCCGATCCGGGCGTGCGTGAGCCCGGCGCCGAGCAGGGCGTTGCCGTCCTGGTACTGCCAGCCGCGGATCTCGCTGATCCGGCCCAGGCCCACCAGGGCGGCGGGCCGCAACTGGCCGGAGTTGACGGCGGTCATCAGGTCGGTGCCGCCTGCGACGGGCACGGCGGTGGGCATCGCGGCCAGCGCCGCCACTGCCTCGTCCAGCGAGGTCGGCAGCGTCACCGTCTTCGCCGCCTGCGGTGCGTGCGTGGTCAACCCAGCTGCCCCTTCCCGGTGTCCCGCCTGTTCCGCGCGTTCCGGCTGTTCCGCCGTACGGTACGCGTTCACGACCCGGACGTGGCAACTCTGGCACATCTTCGCGGCTGCTCGAAGCGAGGATGCCCGAAGGGCGGTTACTTCCCGAACCTACGGTTTCCGGGGCTGTCACCCGTACCGGTGGATTGGCGCTGTTCGACTGAGCTGTACGCGTTGCGCCGCCGTGTGTTCGACGGCTCTCCGGCCGCGTCCCCATCGGCAGCGGGCACGGTCGCCGGCGGCATCGGCGGCCGGCGACGTCTCCCGACACCGCCCGGTCGCCGGCCGGTCGGCGCGCCTCAGCCGGCCGGGGGCGGTCCGTCGATCGGGCGTCCGAGAGTGCCGCTGACCCCGTCGGGCAGCGGGCGGCGCTGCCAGGGCCGGGGCCCGTCTGGCGGACGGTAGTCGACGCCCAGGGCGTCGAGGCGGGCGTAGTGGCCGGTCATCCGCGCCTCGAAGGCCGTGAAGTCCCGCTCCGCGGAGGGAGGCAGGGCGGACCAGGCGACCTCCGCGAAAGCGGCGAGCCGGGGGAAGACCTGGTAGTCGACCCGCTGCCGGGTCTCCGTCACCTCCGTCCAGACGTTGGCCTGCGCGCCGAGCACCCGTTCCGCCTGATCCGGTGTCAACTCCGCGGGCACCGGCTCGAACCGGTAGACGTCCTCCAGGGTGCGGACATAGCCGATCGGCATCGGCTCGTCGTCTCCGGGCGCCTGCCGGTGGTCGAGGTAGACGTGCTCCTCGGGGCACATCACGACGTCATGTCCGGCCCGGGCGGCCGCGATCCCGCCGGCGTAACCACGCCAGGAGGCGACCACCGGCCCGGGCCGGCCGCCCTCCGTCGGTCCACGGCCGCCGAGCCCGCCGCCCTCCAGGATCTCGTCCCACCCGACGAGGCGCCTCCCCCGGTCGCCGAGCCAGCGGGCGAAGTGCCGGACGAACCAGCTCTGCAACTCCTCCTCGCCCGCCAGACCGAGTTCGGCGATCCGGGCCTGCGCGGCGGGCGACCGCCGCCACTGCTCCTTGGGGCACTCGTCGCCGCCGACGTGGACATAGGGGGACGGGAAGAGGTCGAGGACCTCCTCCAGCACCCCCTCGTAGAAACGGAGGGTGGAGTCGGCCGGGGAGAGCACGTTGGGGCTCACGCCCCAGGTGGTCATGGTCTCCAGGGCCCGGGTGTCCACCGCGTCGCCGTTGCCCAACTCGGGGTAGGCGGCGATGGCCGCCTGCGAGTGGCCGGGGATGTCGATCTCCGGGATCACGGTGATGTGCCGCTGCGCCGCGTAGGCCACGATCTCCCGGACGTCGTCCTGCGTGTAGTAGCCGCCGTGCGGCCGCTCGTCCCACAGCGGGGAGGCGCGGTGACCGTACTTGGTGCGTCTGCGCCAGGCCGCGACCTCGGTGAGCCGGGGGTGCCGCCGGATCTCCAGCCGCCACCCCTGGTCGTCGGTCAGGTGCAGGTGGAGGACGTTGAGTTTGTGGGCGGCGAGCAGGTCGAGCCAGCGCAGCACACCGTCCTTCGGCGTGAAGTGGCGGGCCACGTCCAGCATCATGCCGCGCCAGCGGAACCGCGGCGCGTCCTCGATGCTTACGGCCGGCACCTCCCACCTCGCCGCCGGGTCCACCGGGGCCCGGCGGAAGGCGGCCGGGCCCAGCAACTGGCGGAGGGTCTGGCAGGCCCAGAACACCCCGGCCGCACCGCCTCCCCGGATGTCGATCCGCCGGGAGTCGACGGTGATCCGGTACGCCTCCGGAGATCCCGGGCCCCGCTGCCCCGCGAGTTCCGGGAGGAGCCCGAGGACGATCGCGCCGCCCGGACCGCCGCCCGGGTCCGGCCCGGGCGGCAGCGGAAACCCGGTGGCCGCCCCGAGGGTGTCGCGCAGCCAGCGCGCCGCCGACTCGCTGCCGGGCCCGGCGACCAGCGCCGTCCGGGCATCCAGGAGGAACGCTCCGCCCGGCCCCGGGGCCGACCGCAGCGGTTCGGGCAGCAGGGCGGCAGCGCGCGGACCGTCAGTGACCACGGCACCCCACCCCGTACCCGCCAGGGCCGGAAGAGGGGGAAGGCCGGGCCACGCCGGCCTCAGGGGCTACTTCTTGCCCCCGCCGTCGCCGCCCTTGCCCTTGTCGCCGCCCGCGGACATCGACTCGTAGATCTCCTTGCACATGGGGCAGACCGGATACTTCTTCGGGTCGCGGCCGGGCACCCACACCTTGCCGCAGAGCGCCACGACGGGCGTGCCCTCGAGCGCGCTCGCCATGATCTTGTCCTTCTGGACGTAGTGCGCGAAGCGCTCGTGGTCACCGTCGCCGTGTGAAACCTGCGGCGTCGGCTCTACGAGGGTGCCGGTCCCTGTACCGCGCTCGGGCTCAAGAGTGCTCATAGGATCCAAGGGTACCCAGGCACCGCGCGGAGGGCGGTACGCCCACCCGACCGACCGCCCCGGGCATCCGGCCCGCTTCGGCCCGCGGTCCGCCGCGGCGCGCGGTCAGTTCAGACTCGGGTCGTCCGGATAGGTGGCCACCATCGCGAGTTCGCTGCGCTGCCTGCGCAGGACCGCCCGCCACAGCCGCTCCGGATCCGGCGAGGAGACATCGCCCGGCTCGGAGTCGACGACGTACCACGCCCCCTCGGCGAGTTCGTCCTCCAACTGCCCGGGACCCCAGCCGGCATAGCCCGCGAAGATCCGCAACGAACCGAGTTCGGCGGCAAGCAGCTCCGGTGGCGCTTCGAGGTCCACCAGGCCGATCGCCCCGTGCACCCGGCGCCAGCCGAGCGGGCCACCACTGGACAGCGCGTCCGACTCCCCGGGCACCACCGCCACCCCGAGCGCCGAGTCCAGCGAGACCGGGCCGCCTTGGAAGACCACCCCGGGATCGCCGGCCAACTCCGCCCAGGAACCGAGGATGTCCTGGACCCCGACCGGCGTCGGCCGGTTCAGCACGATGCCGAGCGAACCCTGCTCGTCGTGGTCGAGGAGCAGCACGACCGCGCGGTCGAAATTGGGGTCGGCAAGCACCGGGGTGGCGACCAGCAGCCGCCCTGTGAGCGAGGACACCTCCGTCATGCTGTCAATGATCCCGCACCTTCTACTTCCGTGGGGAGTCGAAGGGCGAAGGTGGCCGAAGGAACCCGGGTCGTACGGCACGGGCGGCCGCACGCCCCCCATACGCCCCCGGGACGCCTTCGCAGCGCACCGCTGTCCGGCAGCCACCGAGAGCGACACTCGCCGCACAGGTGTTCCCATCCGGGTGCGGTGCAGGTCACAGCGGAGGCCCCGCGGCCACACGGGCTCACAGCGGCCGCCCGTCAGCCGCTTACCATTCCCTTGGCCCTGCCCGACTTCAGGAACGCGAGATCGATGACCGGCACCGACGATGTACTGCTTGTTCACGGCGGCACCCCGCTGGAGGGCGAGATCAATGTCCGCGGCGCGAAGAACCTCGTGCCGAAGGCCATGGTCGCCGCTCTGCTCGGCAGCGGACCGAGCCGGCTCCGCAACGTACCCGACATCCGCGACGTGCGCGTGGTGCGCGGCCTGCTGCAACTCCACGGCGTCACGGTCCGCCCGGGCGACGAACCCGGCGAGCTGGTCCTGGACCCCTCGCACGTGGAGAGCGCCAACGTCGCCGACATCGACGCCCACGCGGGTTCCTCACGGATCCCCATCCTCTTCTGCGGCCCGCTGCTGCACCGCCTCGGCCACGCCTTCATACCGGGGCTCGGCGGCTGCGACATCGGTGGGCGGCCGGTGGACTTCCACTTCGACGTGCTGCGCAAGTTCGGCGCGACGATCGAGAAGCGGGCCGACGGCCAGTACCTGGAGGCCCCGCAGCGGCTCCGGGGCACCCGGATACGGCTGCCGTACCCCTCGGTCGGCTCGACCGAGCAGGTGCTGCTGACCGCGGTGCTGGCGGAGGGCGTCACCGAGCTCTCGAACGCGGCGGTGGAACCGGAGATCGAGGACCTCATCTGCGTGCTGCAGAAGATGGGCGCGATCATCTCCATGGACACCGACCGCACCATCCGCATCACCGGCGTCGACAAACTGGGGGGCTACAACCACCGGGCGCTGCCGGACCGGCTGGAGGCGGCCTCCTGGGCGAGCGCGGCGCTCGCGACGGGCGGCAGCATCTACGTCCGCGGGGCCAGCCAGCGGGAGATGATGACCTTCCTCAACACCTACCGCAAGGTCGGCGGCGCCTTCGAGATCGACGACCACGGCATCCGCTTCTGGCACCCGGGCGGCCCGTTGAACGCCATCGCCCTGGAGACGGACGTCCACCCCGGTTTCCAGACCGACTGGCAGCAGCCGCTGGTGGTGGCCCTCACCCAGGCGTCCGGGCTCTCCATCGTCCACGAGACGGTCTACGAGTCGCGGCTGGGCTTCACCTCCGCGCTGAACCAGATGGGCGCCCACATCCAGCTCTACCGGGAGTGCCTGGGCGGTTCGGCCTGCCGGTTCGGCCAGCGGAACTTCCTGCACTCCGCGGTGGTCTCCGGCCCCACCAAGCTCCAGGGCTCGGACCTGGTCATCCCGGACCTCCGGGGCGGCTTCTCGTACCTGATCGCGGCTCTGGCGGCGCAGGGCACCTCGCGGGTGCACGGGATCGACCTGATCAACCGGGGTTACGAGAACTTCCAGGACAAGCTGATCGCGCTCGGCGGGAAGGTCGAACTGCCCGCCGGGGCCTGAGCGAGTCGACCGGAAGCGGATCCGGCGAAGGGCGGTCCACCCTCTCCGGGAGGCCGCCCTTCACGCCGCCGTGGGCTCCGCACCTCGGCGGGGCCGCTGCCCGGCGGCCACTTCCCGGCGCGAGGTCTGACGCGTGCACCCCCAGCGACCACTGGGGGTGCCCCCGAAGCGCGCGTCGGGTGGCCGCCGCCGGGAGGGGACTTACTTGCCCTTCGCGGCTTCCTTGAGCTTGGAGCCCGCGGAGACCTTCACGCTGTAGCCGGCGGGGATCTGGATCGGGTCGCCGGTCTGCGGGTTGCGCGCCGTGCGGGCGGCCCGGTGGGTGCGCTCGAAGGTCAGGAAGCCGGGGATGGTGACCTTCTCGTCGCCCTTGGCGACGACCTCACCGACGGTCTCGGCGAGGGCGGCCAGCACGGCGTCGGCGTCTTTGCGGGTCACCTCGGCGCGCTCGGAAAGAGCGGCCACCAGCTCACTGCGGTTCATATGTACTCCCGTGTTCTTCTTGCCAATGAGGCGTGAGATCTAAGCCGATGCTGCCAGGGCCCTCGGACAGTCCCCGGATCCGGGTCCGTTGCCGGACCCTCGCGCCCGGGTACGCATCCTGCCCCCACCTGCGGCGGGAAAGCCAATCCGGCACCCTGAATAGTCATCCATAAGCGTCACCGCCTCACTCGGTGACGCTCCGTAGCCCCTCAGCAGCGTACCGCGCGGGGTTACTTCAGGTTTCGCGGCTGTTTTCTGCCGATCAGCCTATGGGGCGGTTACGCCCCGTGCTCCACGACGCGCCGTTCAGGAGGTCGCGGTGGCCGGCTCGGCAGCCGCTCCGGCCGCCCGGGCGGCCTGGTTGACGGCGCCCGCCACCGCCCCCGCGACCTTGTCGTTGAACACGCTGGGGATGATGTAGTTCGCGTTGAGTTCGTCCTCGGCCACGACATCGGCGAGCGCCCGGGCGGCGGCCAACATCATCTCGGTGCTGACCGTGCGGGACTGCGCGTCCAGCAGCCCGCGGAACACCCCCGGGAAGACGAGCACGTTGTTGATCTGGTTGGGGAAGTCGCTGCGTCCGGTGGCGACCACCGCGGCGGTCTGCCGCGCCACCGTGGGGTCGACCTCCGGCTCCGGGTTGGCCAGGGCGAAGACGATCGCGCCCTCGGCCATCGATGCCACGTCCTCGCCCTGGAGGACGTTGGGGGCGGAGACGCCGATGAAGACGTCCGCGCCCGCGACGGCCTCCTTCAGCGTGCCGGAGACGCCCTCGGGGTTGGTGTGCTCGGCGATCCAGCTCAGCGTCGAGTCGGGGTCCTCACCGGCGAGGTCCTCGCGCCCGGCGTGCACCACACCGTGGATGTCGGCCACGACCGCGTGCTTCACCCCGGCGGCGAGCAGGAGTTTGAGGATGGCCGTGCCGGCCGCTCCGGCACCGGACATCACCACCCGGACGTCTCCGATCCCCTTGTCGACGATGCGCAGCGCGTTGGTGAGCGCGGCGAGCACCACGATGGCGGTGCCGTGCTGGTCGTCGTGGAAGACCGGGATGTCGAGCGCTTCCCGCAGCCGGGCTTCGATCTCGAAGCAGCGGGGAGCGGAGATGTCCTCGAGGTTGATGCCGGCGAAGCCGGGCGCGATGGCCTTGACGATCTCCACGATGGCGTCGCTGTCCTGGGTGTCCAGGCAGAGCGGCCAGGCGTCGATACCGGCGAAGCGCTTGAACAGCGCGGCCTTGCCCTCCATCACGGGCAGCGCGGCCTTGGGCCCGATGTTGCCCAGACCGAGTACGGCCGAGCCGTCGGTGACGACGGCGACGCTGTTCCGCTTGATGGTGAGACTGCGGGCGTCCTCGGGGTTGTTGGCGATCGCCGTGCAGACCCGGGCGACCCCCGGGGTGTAGACCATGGAGAGTTCGTCGCGGTTCCGGATGGGGTGCTTGGATGCCATCTCGATCTTGCCGCCGAGGTGCATCAGGAACGTACGGTCCGAGACCTTGCCCAGCGAGACGCCCTCGATGCCCCGGAGCTTCTCCACGATCTCGTTCGCGTGCTCGGTCGAACCGGCACCGATGGTGACGTCGATGCGCAGCCGCTCGTGGCCGGAGGCGGTGACGTCGAGGCCGATCACCGAGCCGCCCGAGGACTCCACGGCCGTGGTCAGTTGGCTGACCGAGGTACCGCTGGTGGGGACCTCAAGCCTTACCGTCATCGAGTAGGAGACGCTGGGCGCCGTTGCCATGGCCGACTTCCTCTGCTTTCCCATGTCAGGTGCTGCGACGCCCCCGGTAGGGGTGGCGAGGGCACGCTCGTTCGAATGGTCCCACCTACCAGTCGGTAAACGGTAACCACCCGAAGTACTGGAAAGTATTTTTTCACGAGCGGAGATGCTCGCTCTGTCTCGGCCCGACCAGCGACCGGCCGGATTCCTTGTTGAGCACCTTCAATGGTCGTTCGGGTGAGAGTGGGTTACCTCACACCCCAGCCGCCGACGGGCCTCGGGCACCAACGACGGCGGGCGCTCCTCCGTCTTACGAAGGGGCGCCCGCCGCAACCGATGATGACACCGACCCGCCATGCTCGCCTCGCGGCAAGTGGTCGCTCGAAGCGACAATGGTTGGGCCCGGGGGCTTGGATCGGGCCGGTGCCATAACCACCGTAACACCGTCGGCCGCGCGGATCAGCTGCACGATCCACCGAATTCCGGTCGCAGTTCCGGGGCCGGCCGAGGCCCGGTCCAGCGCTCCGCGGGAGGCGGCCGGCGGCCGGTTCCGTCAGTCCCGGAGCAGGTCCGGGACGCCGTCCGCGTCCGGCGCGTCCCGCTCCGCCGAGAGCACCGAGAGCCGCTGGGTGGCCCGGGTCAGCGCCACGTACAGCACCCGCAGCCCGACCGGGGACTCGTCGGCGATCTCGGCGGGCGACACCACGACCGTCGCGTCGTACTCCAGCCCCTTCGCCTCGAAGCTGCCCACCGGCACCACCCGGTCACCGAGACCGTCCAGCCAGCGACGAGCCTCCTGCCGACGGCCCATCGCGACGATCACCCCGACCGTCCCCTCCACCTGCGAGAGCAGTCGCTCCACCTCGGCCCGCACCGAGGACCCCAGCCCGCCGGCGGCGACGTCGAAACGGGGCTCGATCCCGGTCGAGCGGACCGCCTCCGGCGACTGGGCGCCGGGCATCGCCAGCGCCAGCACCCGGCCCGCCACCTCGGCGATCTCGGCCGGGTTGCGGTAGTTGACGGTGAGGGTGAACCGTTTGCGCGGGCGTCTGCCCAGCGCCTCGTCCCGGGCCTGCTCGGCCTCCTCAGGGTCGGCCCAGGAGCTCTGCGCCGGGTCGCCGACGACCGTCCAGGTCGCGTGGCGGCCCCGCCGGCCGACGAGCCGCCACTGCATGGGGGTGAGGTCCTGCGCCTCGTCGACGATGACGTGCGCGTAGTCCGTCCGCTCCTCCTCCCGCCGCTCGGCCCGACCGCGGCTCGGGGCGCTGCGGTCGGCGTAGGTGGTGACCTCGGTCAGTCCGGTGAGTTGGTCCAGCGGATCCGCCTGCCGCCGGCGCGGACGCGCCGGGGCCCCCAGCAGGCCGTGCAGTTCGTCCAGCAACGCCACGTCGTGGACGGACAGCGGACCGTTTCCCAGCGCGTCCAGCCGCCCCAGCGACCGGGCCAACGCCCGGGTCTCGGCGGGGCGGAGCAGCCGACGCGCCCAGCGCCCGAGCCGCCGCTCGTCGGCCATCGCGGCCAGCACTCGCCGCGGGGTGAGCTCCGGCCACCAGGCGGCGAGGAACTCCTGGAACTCCGGCTCTCCGGAGACGTCCTCGTCGAAGCCCTCTCGCACCTCGGCCAGGAGTTCGGGGTCGGTGAGGTGGCGGCCCGCGCCCGACTTCTCCCAGAGCGCGTCGAGAAGCAGCCTGCGGGCGCGCGGGCGCAGCAGGTTGACCGGGGCGGTACCGCCCAGCACCGCCCGGCGGATCTTGCGCAGTTCGCCGCTGTCCAGCTCGATCCTGGAGCCGGAGGCCAGCACCCGGAGCCGGCTGGGCGGCCCGGGCGGAGGAGTGTCCGCGGCCTCCGCGCCCCCGGGGCCCGCGGCGTCGTCGAGGGAGAGCTGACCGCTGCCGCTCTCCGCGGGCGCACCGGGGGGCGGGAGCTCCAGTGCGCCGCGGGCGGCCCGGCGAAGCACCCCGACCATCCGGGAGGAGCCCTTGACCCGGGCGACCTGCGCCTCGTCGTAGGCCGTCGCCTCGGCGCCGTCCACCAGCGACCCCACGGCCCGGATCGCCACCTGCCCCTCCTCGCCGAGCGAGGGCAGCACCCCTTCGGTGTAGGCGACCAGCAGCGGAGTGGGACTGACCACCAGGATGCCGCCGGCATAGCGCCTGCGGTCCTGGTAGAGGAGGTAGGCGGCACGGTGCAGGGCGACCGCCGTCTTGCCGGTACCCGGTCCGCCGCTGACCTCGGTGACCGAAGCCGCCGGGGCCCGGATCACCTCGTCCTGCTCGGCCTGGATGGAGGAGACGATGTCCCGCATGGCGTGGCTGCGTGCCCGGCCCAGCGCCGCCATCAGGGCGCCGTCGCCGACCACCGGCAGCGGGGCCCCGTCCCGGGTCACGCTCAGTTCCGGTCGGAGCAGGTCGTCCTCGACCCCGAGCACCCGGCGGCCCCGGCTGCGGATGACCCGGCGCCGGACGACCCGGCCCGGGTGCCTGGGCGTCGCCCGGTAGAAGGGCGCGGCGGCCGGTGCCCGCCAGTCGACGACCAGCGGTGTGTAGTCGGCGTCCAGGACGCCGAGCCGGCCGATGTGCAGCGTCTCGGCGATCTCCGCACGACCGGGGGCGCCGTCCTCCCCCGGGAGGACCGCGTCCTCGGCGGGTTCGACGGAGGTGTACGCGCCGTCCGGCCCGCGTTCGCCGTCCTTGCCCGGCAGCAGGTCGATGCGGCCGAAGAGGAAGTCCTCGAACTCCGAGTTGAGCCGGTTGAGGTGCACCCCGGCCCGGAAGACCTGGGCGTCCCGCTCGGCCAGCGCGCCGGGCGTACCGACGTGCACGTGCCGGGCGGCGTCGTCCATCAGGAACTCGGCCTCGTGGATCTTCTCTTCGAGGCGTAGGTACACCTCGTCCAGGTGGCGCTGTTCGCCGGCGATCTCCCGGTCCCGTGTCGACTCGACCGTGGCTTGCTGCATGGCTCCCTGCGCGGCCACCCGGGCCCCTTTCTGACGTATTGGGCAGCCGTCAACCGTACGCCAAGCGGGCTTGGGGCGCACGCGGCGCCGACTGGCTGGCGCGGCGGCTGTGAGCTGCCGGAAACCGCCGGCTCCGGATTGCCCGCTCACTCCGATCGGTGCCCGGAGGCGGTCGGGCGCCGTCGGGCAGCCCGCTTCCGAAAGTCCGCGGCCCCCCGGGTGTTCAGCCCCGCTCCGCCTCCTCCCGGGGGAGCCAGGAGCCCGGCGGCCGTTCCAACCAGCCGTGGGCGGCGGCCAGGTCACCGGCGGCCGCCCGCAACGCCGCCAGCCCCGGATGGTCCAGCCCGGGTCGCCACACCATGGACACCGGGGAGAGCGGCACGGGATCGGTGATCGGGCGCAGTACGGACCCGGGAACCGCCATGAACTGGACGCTCGCCAGCACGGGCCAGCCGAGCTTCCGCATCACCCGGGTGAACTCCGCCTCACCCTGGATCGGGGGGATCGGCGGGGCGATCCGGATCCCGCGGTCGGCGAACAACTGGACGGCGAGATCCGTCCACTCACCGGTTTCGCTGTTCCCCGCACCCGCGTACAGCATCTCCCCGGCGAGTTCGCCGAGGGGCACCGTCTCCCGGTCGGCGAGCCGGTGCCCCTCGGGCAGCAGCACGGCCAGCGGCTCGTAGCGCACCGGCAGGTGGTCCAGACGGGCGCGGATGGGGGCGGGCAGCCCGGCCACTCGGCCGAAGGAGACGTCGAGGCTGCCGGCGGCGATGTCGGCGGCGGCGCGGGTGAGCCCGGAGTAGTACCGGGCGAAGAACTCCGCCTCGGCGGGCGCGGTACGGCGGGCGGCCGACAGCACCCGGTTGCCGGTCGAGGCGTCCGCCGCCACATCGACCAGCAGGGGCCGCCGGAGGCCCTCGGCCGTGCCGGAGGCGGCGTCGACCAGCTCGCGCTGCGCGGCGAGTACCCGCTCCGCGTAGGGCAGTAGCCGCTCCCCCTCGGCGGTCAGGGCCACCTTGCGGGTGGTCCGGTCGAAGAGCCGGGTGCCCAGGGCGGTCTCCAACCGCCGGACGTCCCGGCTGAGCGCCTGCTGTGCCGTATGGAGCCGGGCAGCGGCTCGGGTGAAGTTTGATTCGGCCGCGACCATGACGAAGGCGCGCAGCAGTCTGGGATCGATGTCCTGGGGCACCGCCCCAGTTTCACAACCGAGGCGCGTGAATGGCTACCGAAGAGGTGTTGGACCGGGGAGGCGGTCCGGCCGGACAGTTGTCCCGTGATCCGATTCCTCGCCTTCCGGCCGATCGTCCCCTCCGATCCCCCGCTTCCTGATCCTCCGCCTTCCGGCCGTCCGCCCCCGGGCCTTCCGTCGTCGCGTTCCGAAGCCCTGCCCTCGGCCGGGCCCCGGAGGCCGGGCGCCACCATCCCGGCACTCGGCAGCGCACTCGGCCGGCTGGCGTCGGCCGTTGCGCGCGCTCGGGGCCACCGCACCCGCCGCGGACGGCCGACCGGCAGGCCGCTCACCCACCCACCTCCCGGGAGGGGTGACGCTCCCACCTCGCCCGATCAGGAGGACCCCACGCCGGACTGCCCTCGGGCATGACAAAGCGCCCTGCCCGATCCCACCACCGGTCGGGGCGGAGGGCTCGCGCAGGGCGCTTCACAGTGGAGATGGCGGGAATCGAACCCGCGTCCAACGGTGCGGAAACAGGGCTTCTCCGAGCGCAGTCCGCTGCGATTTTCTCGGCCCCGGAGATCACGCGGACAAGTCTCCGACGGGCTCAGCCACTGTTTGATTTCCCACCGACCTCCGTGGCCGAAGCCGGTGGTTTAGATCCCTAGCTGATGCCAGACACCGGGTCGGGATCGTCCCCGGGCTGACACTCCGCAGAGTCGCTGACTGTTAGATCAGGCAGCGAGGGCGAAGGAATCGCGCTTGTTATTGGCGATTATTTTTTGCGACATATGGTTAACGAGATCATTGCCGCTTCCTCGGCTCGCTTCCCCTGCCTCGACATCCGCTGTCGAAACCGATCATCCCCATGTTTTTTTGACAAGCACACCAGGCCGGGCCTGGCGGCGCTGCTGCCATCTTACGTGAACAACGCTCGACGGGGCCAGCGCATTCCCCGCCGGTCAGCTGGTGGCGGCCGGGTCAGCCGCGCTGCTGGCGGCGGACTGCGGAGATGGCCCGCTCGGTCTCCCTGCGGTCCTGCTTCTCGCGCAGCGTCTGCCGCTTGTCGTACTCCCGCTTGCCCTGCGCCAGGGCGACCTCGACCTTCGCCCGGCCGTCCTTGAAGTACAGCTGCAAGGGCACCAGCGTGTGACCGGTCTCCTGGCTCTTCCGCTCCAGCCGGTCGATCTCCGCCCGGTGGAGCAGGAGCTTCCGCTTCCGCCGGGCCGAGTGATTCGTCCAAGTTCCCTGCGCGTATTCGGGAATATGCACGTTGTGCAGCCAGACCTCGCCGGCGTCGAGCTGCGCGAAGCCGTCGACCAGCGACGCCCGCCCCTGCCGGAGGGATTTGACCTCCGTCCCGGTCAGCACCAGTCCGCACTCGTAGGTGTCGAGGATGTTGTAGTCGTGCCGGGCCTTCCGGTTCTGCGCGATCAGCTGCCGACCGGACTCCCTGGCCTTCTCTTTAGCCTTCTTCGTTTTCGCCTTAGCCATAGCCATGCCATTCTCGCACTACCGGCCCCCGCCTGCGATCTTCTTTCCGGCGGCCATCCGCCGACGGCTCAGTCCACGCCGAGACCGCTCAGCACCGTGCGGGCACGCTCCTCCGCACCGTTCTCGGCCAGCACCTCGGGCACGATCCCCCGGCCCTCCACCTGGCGGCCCTCCGGCGTCCGGTACCGCCCCACGGTCAGCTCGGCCACCGAGCCGTCCGGCAGTTCGCTGGGCATCTGCACCGAGCCCTTGCCAAAGGTACGGGTGCCCACCACCACCGCTCGGCCGCGGTCCTGGAGCGCCCCGGCCAGCAGCTCCGCCGCGCTCATCGTGCCGCCGTCCACCAGAACCACCAGCGGCAGTTCGGTGTTCCCGCCCGGCTCCGCGTAGAGGGTCCGCTCCTCCCCCCGTACGTCGTAGCTGGCCACCACTCCGCCGTCGAGGAAGACCGAGCAGATGGCGACCGCCTCCTGGAGCAGGCCACCGGAGTTGCCACGGAGGTCGAGCAGTACGCCCGCCTCCTCGTCCGCTCCCCGGACCGCCCGCCGTATCTCCGTGCCGACGCCGCTGCTGAAGGAGTTGACGTCGATGCGCAGCGCGCCGTCCTCGGTCCGCTCGGTGGTGACGTCCTCGGTGTCCAGCCAGGACCGGCGCAGCGTCTCCCGCCAGCTGCGCTCGCCGTTCTCCAGGCCGAGTTCGACCTGCGTGCCGACGGCGGCCCGCTCCCCGCCCCGCAGCAGCGCGACCACCTCGGTGACCGGTCTGCCGTCGACGCTCTCGCCGTCGATGGAACGGATCCGGTCGCCCTCCGTGATCCCGGCGCGTCCGGCAGGGCCCTCCGGCGTGGCCCGGGCCACCTCGATCCGGCCGTCGGCGTCCCGTCGGACCCAGAGCCCGACCCCGACGTACCGGCCCTCCAGTGCCTGCCGCAGTCCTTCGTACTCACGGGCGGTGTAGATCGCCGACCAGCGGTCGCCGCTGCGGCTCACCGCCTCGGCGGCGGACTTCGCGTCGATCTTCTCCTCGGCCGCCGCCTCGGCCACCGAGGCGGCGAGCGCTTCCCGTTCGGCCCTGGTCACCAGCGAGTCAGCGGTCTGCGCGCCCGGTTGCCGGGCCTCATCCCGCCAGGAACCGGCGGCCACCCCGGTGACGAGGACACAACCGACGGCCAGGGTCATGGCTGCCCCATGGCGAAAGCGGCGGGGCCGGACGAACATCAACGAGCCCGACATGCTGGTGAGTCTAGGCGAACGCCGAGACGCCGAACGGCCGGTTGGCGGTACGGCTCCTCAGCTAAAAGTCACACCTTGAGGTACTTGCGCAACGCGAAGAATGCGGCAAGGGCCGGCATCAGCAGAGCGATGGCGATGATCAGCGGCAACTTCACCAGGACGGCGTCCCAGCCGATGAAGTTGATGGACTCCAACTCCGTTGCCAGGGACAGCCCGTGGTCGATCAGGAAGTAACGGCCCACCACGAGCATGACGCAGGCGCCGATCCCGCCGAACAGCCCGGCCAGCGCCGCCTCCATGATGAACGGCATCTGGATGTAGAAACTCGAGGCGCCGACCAGTCTCATGATCCCGGTCTCCCGCCTTCGACTGAAAGCGGAGACCCGCACCGTGTTGACGATCAGCATCAACGCGACCACCAGCATCAGCGCCATGACCGCCAGAGCCGCGTAGTTCATCCCGTTGAGGAGGTTGAACAACTGCTCCAGGAGCCCCTTCTGGTCCTGCACTTCCTGGACCCCGGGCCGGCTGGAGAAGGCGCTGGAGATCACCCGGTACTTCTCCGGGTCCTTGAGCTTGACCCGGAAGGACTCCTGCATCTGGTTCGGGGTGACCGAAGGGGCCAGCGGTGAGTCGCTGAACTCCTCCTTGTAGTGCTTGTAGGCCTCCTCCGCCGTCTCGAACTGGACGCGCTCGACCACGTCCATCTTGGCGAGGTCCGCCTTGATCTCCTTCTTCTGGTCCTCGGTCACCGCCCCCCGGGTGCAGTTGGGGTCGTCGCTCTCCGCGTCGTTCTTGTTGCAGAGGAATATGGAGACGTTGACCTTGTCGTACCAGTAGCCCTTCATGGTGCTCACCTGGTCCCGCATCAGCAGGGTTCCGCCGAAGAGGGCGAGCGAGAGGGCGACGGAGACGACGACCGCGAAGGTCATCGTGAGGTTGCGACGGAGACCGACGCTGATTTCCGAGAAGACGAACTGGGCGCGCATGGTGTCCTTTCCAGATGGGGTCCGCGCTGCGGCAGGGGGGCAGCCCCGGCCTACTCAGTGCTGGTAGCCGTAGACACCGCGCGACTGGTCGCGCACCAGTCGTCCCTTCTCCAGCTCGATGACGCGTTTGCGCATCTGGTCGACGATCTGCTGGTCGTGGGTGGCCATCACGACGGTCGTACCGGTCCGGTTGATCCGGTCCAGCAGCTTCATGATCCCCACCGAGGTCTGCGGGTCGAGGTTACCCGTCGGCTCGTCCGCGATCAGCAGCATGGGCCGGTTCACGAACGCCCGCGCCACGGCCACCCGCTGCTGCTCACCACCGGAGAGCTCACCGGGCATCCGGTCGTCCTTGCCCCCCAGTCCGACCAGGTCCAGCACCTCGGGGACGGTCTTGCGGATGGTGGCCCGCGGCTTGCCGATCACTTCCAGGGCGAAGGCCACGTTCTCCCCCACCGTCTTGTTGGGGAGCAGCCGGAAGTCCTGGAAGACGCAGCCCAGTTGGCGGCGCAACTGCGGCACCTTCCAGTTGGACAGCCGCGACAGGTCCTTGCCCAGCACATGGACCGAACCGTGGCTGGCCCGCTCCTCCCGGAGCAGCAGTCGGAGGAAGGTGGACTTTCCGGAGCCCGAGGAGCCCACCAAGAACACGAACTCGCCCCGCTCGACCTCGAGTGAGACCTCCCGCAGGGCGGGGCGGCTCTGCTTGGGATAGAACTTGGAGACGTTGTCGAATCGGATCACGGATGCACCACGGTCGACCTGTAGAAGAGGGACACGGAAAGCCGGTCCACGGCCTTCCGTCGGTGAGCGTGACCTTACGCGAAGCCGGCTGGCAACGCGCAGCCGCCGTCGGAGGTTGAGCGATTGCTCACGGCGCCTTCAGCCACAAACCAGGCATTGCCGCGGGTAAGGCCCGGCCCGCTCGGGCGACGCGACCCGTCGGGAAGCTGGCACAGTGGTAAGGGGAGCGTACGTCTCTCCCCCGGGGACGACCGGGTGTCCGGGACGTCGCCCCAGTGAGGAGGAGATCGCATGACCTGCGACCGTCTGGTGTGCGCCAACTGCGCCGCACCCGTCAGCGAGGGCCGCTGCGCGGTGTGCCGGGCCAGCAGGGAGCGGCTGCACGGAGCCGGCGGCTTCTTCGCCGGACTCTCCCCCACGGGGCTCGTGGTGCTTCTCGTCGTACTGGCGGCGCTGGCGCTGTTCCTCAACCACGCCGCCTGAGACCGGCGGCCAGGGCACCCGGGAGACGCACCGCACAGGGCGATCCGGACACGAGCACGGGGCCCGGAACGCTCATCGCGTCCCGGGCCCCGCTTCGCGCTGTGTTACCGGCTGGCAGCCCTGTGTCAGGCTACGGCGCCGCCGCGGTTGATCAGGCGCGGCATCATACGGAAGCCGACACCACCCGCGATCATGGTCGCGGCGCCGATCAGCAGGAAGACGGTGGTCTCGGAGGTACCCGTCTCGGCGAGCTCCTCCTTGGCCTCACCCTGCTGGACGGGGGCCGTACCGTCGTTGTCGGTGTCCAGACCGCTGTCCGGACCATGGGCGTTGCCACCGTCGCCGCCACCACTGCCGCCGGCGCCGTCGGTCGGCTCCTCGGTGGGCTCAGCCGGACCGTCGGTGGGGTCGGAGGGCTCCTCGGTGGGCTCGGCCGGACCCTCGGTCGGGTCGGTCGGCTCCTGCGTCGGCTCCTGCGTCGGCTCCGTGGGACCCTCGGTCGGCTCCGTCGGCTCCTGCGTCGGCTCCGTCGGCTCCTGCGTCGGTTCTTCCGGGATCGATGTCGGGTCCTGGGTCGGCTCCGGCGTGTCCTTCCCCTTGCCGTTGCCAAGGAGGCCCACCTGCACGCCGTCCTTGCCGGCGTCCACGCTGATGATGCCGAGATCGAGCCCGACGGCCTGGGCCGCGCCGGTCGCGGTCAGCGACGCACCGGCGACGATCACCGCGCCCGCCGCCACCCGCGCCACGCGCAGCCGCGTCTTCTTAGTCATCTACTGCTACCCCCAGTAGCTGTGTCCGATGTGGGAGCAGCCCTGTTTGGTCAGCGGAGGATCGGGAGATCAGAGCTGTGGGATCGTGGCCCCGCCCTGCCCCGTTCACGCGTCCAGACACGGGCATGCCGCGCGTCAGCCTTCCCACTTTTCAGATCAGCGTCAAGGCGGTTACGGAGCATCATGTCCTGTTTGCAGTTAATTGGACCTCAGACGGGAACAGGACTGTGACGTACCGGCGCAACCGGCATGGACCGTGGGGGAACTGAAACCTCAGCGTTCGGGACTTCAGCGCTCGCGCTGCTTGCGCCAGCGAATGCCCGACTCGAGGAAGCCGTCGATGTCGCCGTCGAGGACGGCCTGCGGGTTGCCGACCTCGAACTCCGTCCGCAGGTCCTTGACCATCTGGTACGGGTGGAGCACGTAGGAACGCATCTGGTTGCCCCAGGAGTTGCCGCCGTCCCCCTTCAGCGCGTCCATCTTCGCCTGCTCCTCCTGACGGCGCCGCTCGAGCAGCTTGGCCTGGAGGACGTTCATGGCGGTGGCGCGGTTCTGGATCTGGGAGCGCTCGTTCTGGCAGGACACCACGATCCCGGTGGGGATGTGCGTCAACCGCACCGCCGAGTCGGTGGTGTTGACGCCCTGACCACCGGGCCCGGAGGAACGGTAGACGTCCACCCGGAGCTCGGACTCGTCGATCTCGATGTGGTCGGTCTGCTCGACCACCGGCAGCACTTCCACACCGGCGAAGGAGGTCTGCCGCCGGCCCTGGTTGTCGAACGGCGAGATCCGCACCAGCCGGTGCGTCCCCTGCTCCACCGAGAGCGTTCCGTAGGCGTACGGGGCCTGGACGGCGAAGGTGGTGGACTTGATACCGGCCTCTTCGGCGTACGAGGTCTCGTACACCTCGGTCTTGTAACCGTGCCGCTCGGCCCAGCGCAGGTACATCCGCTGCAGCTGCTCGGCGAAGTCGGCGGCGTCGACGCCGCCCGCCTCCGCGCGGATGTTGACCACGGCCTCGCGGGAGTCGTACTCACCCGAGAGCAGGGTGCGGACCTCCAGCTCCTCGACCGCCTTGTGTACCTCGGTCAGCTCCACCTCGGCCTCGGCCCGGGCGTCCGGGTCGTCCTCGGAGTCGGCGAGTTCGAAGAGCACCTCGAGGTCGTCGATCCGGCTGCGGAGCTCCTCGGCGCGGCGCAGCTGCCCCTGGAGGTAGGAGAGTCTGCTGGTGACGCGCTGGGCGTTCGCGGCGTCATCCCACAGGGTCGGCGCCGCCGCCTGCTCCTCGAGCGCGGCGATATCGGCCCTCATCCCATCGAGGTCCAGGACGGCCTCGATCGACTCCATGGTCGCGGCGAGGGACTTCAGCTCTTCGGAAACATCAACGACTGCCACACCACCAGCGTAACGGCTCCGACCGCGCCGTCGGACGTCTCAGCCCCCTTCGACGCCATGCGTTCCGTTCGGTCCGGGGGCGTTGAGCGCTGTGTGAGCGTTCCGTCACAACGCCGGGTGGTGGAGCGGGCGGGCCTCAGCCGCCCAGCAGGAGCCAACCGCCCACGCCCGCCAGCGCGACCAGCAGGGCCGCCGCCCCGCCGAACAGCATCCGGCGGCGGCGCGCCGCCTTCGAGACGGGATGCCGGGCGGAGCCGGGCCGCCGCTCTCCGGCGAGCCGTGGGAACCGGGCGGTGCCGCGGGGTCCGCCGGCCAGCTCGTCCGGTCCGGGCACCCGCATGCTGGTGTGGGTGTCGCGGTTGGAGTCCGGCGGCGTGGCACCGTGCACCAGCGGTACGGCGCTCCGTTTCGGCGCGGCGGGGACCACCGGGTCGGGCGCGCCGGGGGCCGGTGCGGCGGACGCGCCGCCGATGCCCTCCTCGCCCGGCTCGTCCACCTCCAGCGGCGGGAGGCCGACCAGGTCGGGGAGGATCTCCCGGAGCTGCCCGGCCATCTCCACCGCGCGCAGCCGGGAGGCGGGCGACTTGGCCAGGCACTGGACGATCAGCTGCCAGAGTTCGTCCGGGATGCCCGGCAGCGGGGCGACGGTCTCGGTGACGTGCCGGCGCAGGATCGCCCCCGGGTGGCCCCCGCCGAACGGGGTGAAGCCGGCGAGCAGCTCGTACAGGACGGTGGCCAGGGCGTAGATGTCCACCGCGGCGCGCGGCGGGAGCCCTTCGACGACCTCCGGGGCCAGGTAGTCCGGGGTGCCGATGATGTTCCGGGCCGACTGCTCGCGGAGTCCGCCCTGGCCGCCCTCCCGCCGGGCCCCCTCGCCGCCCGCGGCGCCCCGCAGCGCCCGGGTGCGGCGCGGGGCGTCGACCAGCCGGGCGACGCCGAAGTCGGTGAGGCGGGCCGGGTGGGAGCCGCCCGGCCCCAGCTCGCCGGCCATGTCCAGCAGGATGTTCTCCGGTTTGACGTCCCGGTGCACCACCCCGGCGGCGTGCGCCGCGGTGAGGGCGTCGGCGATGTCCGCGGTGATGGCGACGGCCGCCTCGGGGGCCAGCCGGCGCTCGCGCTCCAGCCGGGTGCGGAGGTCGGTGCCCCGCACCAGGTCCATGACGAGCGCCAGGTCGTTGCCGTCGACCACGAGGTCGCGGACCTTGACGATCCGGGGGTGCTCCAGGCTGAGCAGGCCGGTGCGCTCCTGCACGAACCGGCCGACGAGTTCCTCGTCCGAGGAGAGGTCCTCGCGGAGCAGCTTGATGGCGACCGGCCCCTCCGGGCCCTCCCCCAGCCACACCGTGCCCACCGATCCGCGGCCCAGGATCTGGTTGGCGCTGTATCGACTACCGATTTTCCGTGCCAAGGCTGCTCCGACCGTCCTTGTCCTGCCCCGGGCCGACGGGTCCCGGGGACTGGCGTGGCGACAAAGCTACGCGGGGATACGGCGGTTGGGCACTGACAGCCGCCCTCGACCGCCCTTTCCGGGCAGTGGGACCACCCGCCGGTGTCGGCGGATCCGAGGCGCCCGGGCCCTCGGCCCCTCCGGCCGCGCCCCGACCGCGTCCCGGCCGGCGGTGCGCGTCGGTCGGGTGGGCGGTTGCGGAGCGGACCCCGGCGCCGGACCTCGCGGGCGGGGTGGAACGGAGAGCGAGCGGCAGCTTACACGCCGGAGCTGTCCGAGCCTCCGCCGAGATCGGACACCCACTCCTTGGCGTCGCGGAGCCAGTCAGTGGTGGCCTTCCAGAAGCCCTTGGTCTGGTTGAACAGCTCGGGGAGTGAGGTGAACTCCCACAGCAGCCAGCAGGCGACGGCCAGGACCACCACGGTGAACAGGCAGCCTTTGAGGCAGCCCAGGCCGGGGATGCGCATCGGGTTGGCGCTGCGGCGGCGCTCCCGGCGCGGGCGGGGTTCGGGCTCGGGCGGCGGGGCGTACCGCTGGGGTGGCGGCTGCTGGCGGCGCGGCGGCTCCGGACGCCGGTGGTAGGGGACGGGCTCCGGCTGGTGCTGGTAGGGCTGCGCGTAGCCGGGCGGCTGCTGCTGGGGCGGGGGCGGTGCGACGCTCCGCTGCGGCCTGCGCCGCAGCGGGTCCTCGCTGGGGTCCAGGTACTGCACCTGGGTCTGCTCGTTGCGGTCGCGGGCGGCTCGCAGCTGCGTCTGCCAGGGATGCTCGCCGCCCTGGTCCGACTGCTGCCCGGCCCCGCCGGGGCCCGTCGACGGCATCACCCGGGTGGGGTCGGCCTGGGCGCCGGGCGGACCGGTGGTGGGGAGCACGCTGGTGGCCGCGTTGGGGTCGTGGCCGGGGGCGCTGCTCGGCAGCGCCTGGGTCGCGGCCGTGGCCGAGGGCGGTTCGGGATGGGTGCCGGGGACCGCGGTCGGCTGCGGGTCCGGGGCGAGGAGGGCAGCCACTCCGAGCGCCGCCTCGGCCGCCTCGGGGGTGGCGTGCGCACCGATGCCGGCGGCCACGGTGCGCAGTCCGCGGGCGAGGTTCTCGGCGCTGGGCCGCTCGTCGGGGTTCTTCCGCAGGCAGCGCTCCATGACCGTCCAGAGCGGCTCGGGAACCCCGGCGGGCCGGACGGGCTCCTCGCCGAGGTGCCGGTGGAGTACCTCCAGCGCCGTCCCGCCGGAGAACGGCGGCCGGCCGGTGGTCAGCTCGTAGAGCAGGATGCCGGCGCCGTAGATGTCCACGGCCGAGGTCTGCGGCCGGCCCTCGGCGGACTCCGGGGCGACGTAGGCGGGCGTCCCGACGAACTCGGCGGTCCGGGTCAGACCGGGTGAGTCGGCGAGCCGGGCGATGCCGAAGTCCGTCAGCATCGGACGCATCTGGGCCTCGCCGTCACCGTCGGCCCCGGCGAGCAGGACGTTGGCGGGCTTGAGGTCCCGGTGCACCACGCCGTCCCGGTGACTGGCGGCCAGCGCGTCCGCGATCTGGGCGGTCAGCAGCGCCGCGGCCACCGGGGTGAAGGGGCCGTTGTCGTGCAGGTAGCGGTGCAGGTCCGGGCCGTCGACGAGGTCCATCACCAGGGCGAGGAGATCGCCTTCGACGACCAGGTCCCGGGTGCGGACGATGTTGGGGTGGGTCAGCCGCAGCAGCACGGACCGCTCGCGCAGGAAGCGCATCACGACGTCCGGGTCGCTGGCCAGCTCCTCCTTGAGGACCTTGATCGCCACGGTCTCGCCGGGCTGGCCGGCGACCGCCGCCTCGGCGCCCGCAGTCTCCCGCTGGCGGGCCCGCCAGACGGTGCCCGTGGCCCCACGTCCGAGCGGCTGCTCGAGCAGGTACTTGCTGCCTACCGGCCGCACGTCATGAGCTCCCTGATCAGTGGTCCAAGTCTTCCGGTCCTCGGGCGCCGGGTGGCTCCGGATCTCCGCGGCCCGCCCGGTCCACTGTAATGCCGTGGCCGTCGTTGTGGCCTTGGTCCACGCGGTTCCCGACTCCGCCGGGCAGAGGCCCCACCGCCCCCGGGCAGGGCGGCAGAAGGACGGACATAACCGCCGTCGCGTGGACCTCGGCGGAACTTTTCGGACCGTAGCCGCCCATTCAAGATCATTTCTTGCTGATCACCCAGCGCGGAGCCGGTGGCTGGTGCAAAGATGCATCCCAGCATGGAGGGGTGGGGAGCGGGGGCTCCGAGGCTCCGTGAGACCTGTACATGCCGACTCGCCCGTACGCGGTGGGGGTCAGGGGTGGCCCTCGGCGCGGCCCGGGTGGAAGGGACTGCTGACGGCGATGCAGATCCGGCTGACCGTCCTCGGGCCGTACGACGGAACCGTCTACTCCCGCGATGTGCTCGTCACCGCCCCGGTGGGGACGGCGCTCGCCAGGGTGGCGAGCGGGCTCGCGGACGCGGTCGCCGCCCCGAGGCCGCCCGGTGTGGCGGCCCCGCCCGCCGGGGCGAAGGGCGCTGGGACCGGCCCCGCCGTCCTCTACTACGGCTACGAACGGCTGGACCCGCAGCGCTGCGTGCTGGGTGAGCCGCCTCTCGTCGACGGGGTGGTGCTGTCGCTGAACGCCCCCGTCGAACCCGGCCGGCACCCGGGGATAGCGCACGAGGCGGTCCAGGACACCACGGCTCCCCAACTCCATGTGGTCTCCGGGCCCGACGCGGGCGGGATCCACCTCCTGCACGGCGGGCCGGTCCGGATCGGCCGCTCCGCCGGCGCGGAGGTGCCGCTGAGCGATCCTGACGTCTCCCGGCTGCACTGTGTGGTGACCGTCACGGACGACGGGCTGGTCACGGTGGCCGACCTGGGCTCGACCAACGGGACCGTCCTGGACGGTTGCCCGCTCGACGGCCGGCCGGTGCCACTGCCGGCCGGGGTGCCGCTACGGGTCGGTGAGTCGACGCTCCGGCTGGTCGTCCCGGAGCAGGCGGTGGAGCAGTCCCGGCTGCCGGACGCCCCCGCCCGGGCCGCCGGAGCGACGGCCGGACAGCGGTCGGGGCCCCTGCCGACCACGCCGGACGGGCAGGGCCACCTGGTGGTGGCCCTCGGGGACGAGCCCCGGAACGGCGACCGGCCCGGCACCCCCGGCCCGGCCACCGGAGGCAGGGTTCCGCCGCAGGGCGGGGGCGCGACCGGCCAGCACCCGGGCTGGCTGACCGGCACCGGCGCCGCCTCCCCGGCCGACCCATGGGGCCGCCCAGGCCAGAGCACCCCGCTGGTCGGCGGAGAGGCGTCCGCCCGGGAGACCGGGGCCGGGTGGGAGCAGCGGTCCGGAGAACGGCCGGCGGGGACCACCACCCATGGCAGCGGGCTGATCGACTGGGGCGACCGCCCGGCCGCCCCAGGTATGCCGGCGGCGGGCACCGAGCCGCCGAACCAGCGGCGGGAGCGTGGCCTAGGAGGCTGGGCTCGGCGGCTGACCATGGGCCAGCGGGAGGATCCGGGCGAGCCCCGCGGCCTCCCGGACGGCTCCCTGGGCCCCTCGGGCGCCGCACCGGCGGTGGGCCACCGCTGGCCCGACCCGGCCGAGGTGCTGCTCACCGCCCTCCGCCCCGGCCGCCGACTCTGGGAACGCTGCCCCACCCACCCCGACGCCCTGGTCGCCCGGCTCGGCACCGATGACCGACCGGGCGCACCGGGCTCCCCCGTCACCGTCGACCTGCGGCGGCTCGGTGCGCTCGGCCTGAGCGGGCCGCGGGAGCGGCTGCTCGGACTCAGCCGCTCGGTACTGGCCCAGTTCGCCGCGCTGCTGCCGCCCGGTGCCCTGGAGATCGTACTGATCAGCGCGGAGCCGGGGTCGGCCGCCGACGAGCGGCGGACCGACTGGACGTGGCTGGGCTGGCTGCCGCAGCTGCGCCCGGCACACGGCCAGAGCTGCCGACTGCTCCTCGCCCACGACCCCGAGCAGGCGGCCACCCGGCTCGATGAGTTGGCCCGCCGACTGGACGACGGCCCGCTCGGCCCCGGCTGGGCCGCGGCGGGCCGGGCCGCGGTGGAGGCGGCGACCCGCGCCCACCAGGGCCCGTACACCGTGGTCGTGGTGGACGGCGACCCCGGTTCTCGCTCGCTGCGGGAGGCGACGGTCCGGCTCGCCGCGAGCGGGCCCGCCTGCGGCGTCCATCTCCTCTGCCTCGCGGAGACCCCGCCGGCCTCGCCCTCCTCGCCGATAGTGGCCACCTACGAACGGGCCCGGAGCATCTCCCCGGCGTTCGCCGAGTGCGGGGCGGTGGCCCTGCTCAGCGGGGACGTCGCCACGGCGCTGCGGCTGATAGCGCTCGGCCCCTCCGGCCCCGTCGACAACGGCGTCTTCGCGACCGTGGACGCGGTTTCGGCGGCGTGGGCCGAACGCTTCGCCCGGTCGTTGGCGCCGCTCCGGCTCGCCCACGCCGAGCCGGCCGGCGCGGCCGACGGCAGCGGCCCGCACCCCGGCCATCGTCCCGGAGCCCGCGCGGCGCTGCCCCAGAAGGTCCGGTTGCTGGACGAGTTGGGCCTGGCCCGGGCCACCCCTGCGTCGCTGCAGGCGCGTTGGGCGGCGGCCGAGGGGGACCGGGCCGACGGCGGACGGGCCCGGGCGGTGCTCGGCACCGGTCCGCACGGCGCGCTCAGCCTGGACCTCTCGGCGGAGGTACCGCACCTGCTGGTCGAGGGCGGGCCCGGCAGCGGCAAGACCGAGTTGCTGCGCTCCGCCGCGGCCTCGCTGGCCGCGGCGGACCGACCGGACCGGATCGCGCTGGTGCTGGTGGACGGCGCCGGGACGGAGCGCGGCGAGGGGCTGCGCGCCTGCACCGAACTGCCGCACGTCACAACGCACCTGGTGGCCTCCGACCCGATCCGGATGCGGGGGTTCGCCCAGGCGCTCAGCTCCGAACTCAAACGCCGGGCGGAACTCCTGGGCGACCTGGACTTCGCCGCCTGGCACCAGCGCCGGACCGTCTCCGAGCGGCTCGTCGAACAGCGCCGCTCCGGAGAGAACCCGAGCCGTCGGGGAACCGGCGGGCCCGGGGACAGGGAACCGGTGCGGAGCAGGGCTCAGCGCTGGGAGGCCGGGGCCGGTTCGCCGGCCGCCGCCGAAATTCCGGCGGATATCCCGGCGGGCGCCCCGGCGGATGAGCAGGGGGCCGCACCGGTCACCACGGACCTGCCCCGACTGGTGGTGCTGGTCGACGACTTCGACGCTCTGGCAGCGCCGGCGTTGGGCAGCCCCGGACGGCCCGCGGCCGGATCGATGGTGCGCGCCCTGGAGGCGGTGGCCCGGGAGGGTGGGCGGCTCGGGGTGCATCTGGTGGTCTCCACCGGCCGTCCCGACCTCACGGCGGACGGCGCGGTGGCCGCCCGGGCCGGACTGCGGGTCTGGCTGGAGGTGCTGCCGGCTGGAGCGGAGGGCGCGGTCGGGGGCTCGGCCGTGGTCGGACGGGGGCGGCTGCTCACCGCCGACGGCGCGCGGGTGGAGTTCCAGGCCGGCCGGGTCACCGGGCGCATTCCGCGTACGGCCACGCTGCGGCCCACCGTCGTTCCGTTGGACTGGGCGCGGATGGGCGACCCCGCCACGCGGCGGCCCCTGCGGGAACTGGGCAACGGGCCCACCGACCTGGCCCTGTTGGCGAGCGCGTTGCACCGGGCGGCCCAGTCCGTCTCCGCCGAGGCGGGGCCGGGACTGCTGTGAAACACCGTCAACGGTCGGCGTCGGCGGACGGATCTCGGCCGGTCGGGCGACGGCAGAGACGCGCGGAAGGGCTGTGCTGCGCGCCCCGGCGGGGCGGCCCTTCGGGCGCCGGGGCAGCCGAGTTCGCCCGGTATATCCGCCGGGTGCGCGCATTGCGACGCACCAAACACGCTCTGTGCGGTGTGCCAGCGTGTTTGCGGGACGGCCTGGAAAGACGCCAGGAACCGAGGAATTCTATAGAGTTGACAGCTTTCGCGCCAACTGCCAGCCCGTCAAACCCACTTTCGATCACAGGGGCATCACGATCTTGTCATCGGCGGCTCTCGCAGTATTGCGACTGGTCCCGCTCCGGAGATAGGACTGTCGACACGGGCGTCTAAAAGAGATATCGCCCCTGTGCGGTCGGCGATTCTTCCCGGTCCGCGCTTGTTGCGGCGGCTCTCACAGTGGGGGTCGCTGGAGGGACGGCAGGCACATGTTCAGCACACGGCAGATTTTCCGCATTTCCCGGGGCTCCGGAGGCGCCCGGGGCCTCTCGGGCCCCGCGCGAGCGCGAGCCTCTCGGACGGCCCGGACCGCGTTGGCGGTCGCGACCGCGAGTACGCTCGCCCTCACCGCCGCGGCTTGCGGCGGCGACGGCGACAGCGATGAGAAGGACTCCGGGAAGAAGAGCGCCCCCAGCGTCGAACTTCCCGATCTCAAGGGCCAGAAGCTCCAGGTTGGCGCGGTCTGGACGGGGGCCGAGGAGAAGAACTTCCGGGCCGTCCTCGACGAGTTCGAGGAGCGCACCGGTGCCAAGGTCAGCTTCGTACCGACCGGCGACAGCATCGCGACCTACCTCAGCACCAAGATCGAAGGTGGCAGCCCGCCCGACGTCGCGATGCTGCCGCAGGTCGGCGCTCTCCGCCAGTTCGCTGAAAAGGGCTGGATCAAACCCGTCAGTAACGACGTCCAGAAGCAGCTGGACAAGAACTACTCGGACGGCTGGCGGGACCTCGGCACCTATAAGGACAAGCAGTACGGCGTATATTTCAAGGTCGCCAACAAATCCCTGATCTGGTACAACACCGCGGCATTCGAGAATGCCGGCGTCTCCGAGCCGAAGACCTGGAAGGAATTCCTCGAGGTCGCGAAGACCGTATCGGCCTCCGGCGTCGCTCCGGTTTCCGTCGGCGGTGAGGACGGCTGGACGCTGACCGACTGGTTCGAGAACGTCTACCTCTCCCAGGCCGGACCGGAGAAGTACGACCAGCTCGCCGACCACGAGATCAAGTGGACGGACCCGTCCGTCGGTGAGGCACTGGAGACCCTCGGTGAGCTCTTCGGCGACAAGACCCTGATCGCCGGCGGCCAGAGCGGGGCGCTCCAGACCAGCTTCCCGAAGTCCGTCACCCAGACCTTCACCGGTGGCGACCAGCCGAAGGCCGCCATGGTCTACGAGGGCGACTTCGTCGCCGGCAACATCTCCGCGGACACCGACGCCGAGGTCGGCAAGGACGCCAAGGTCTTCCCGTTCCCGGCCGTCGGCGAGAACTCTCCGGTGGTCAGCGGTGGCGACGTGGCCGTGGCGCTCAAGGACACCGAGGGTGCTCAGGCCCTGATGACCTTCCTCGCCTCCACCGACGCCGCCGAGATCTGGGCCGAGGCGGGTGGCTTCATCTCGCCGAACAAGGAACTCGACCTCGACTCGTACACCGACGAGGTCCAGCGGGACATCGCCGAGGCGCTGATCGAGGCCGGCGACGACTTCCGGTTCGACATGTCCGACCAGGCCCCCGCGGCCTTCGGCGGCACCAAGGGCGAAGGCGAGTGGAAGGCCCTCCAGGACTTCCTGAAGAACCCCAAGGACGTCAAGGGTGCCCAGCAGCAGCTGGAGGCCGCAGCCGCCAAGGCCTACAAAAACTAACTGACGGATTCTCACCGACATGACAACCGCGACCAGGGAGGGCGCCGCCGCGACTGGCGCGCCCTCCCCACCCCCCGCCAGGAAGCGCGGCGTGCTGGGCACTCGTCCCTGGCTCGCCGCGTCTTTCCTGCTTCCCGCACTGGTGCTCCTCGGAGCGCTCGTCGTCTACCCGATCATCTACTCGATCTACCGGAGCCTGTTCGACGCCGCCGGCTCCGGGTTCGTCGGCCTGGACAACTACGTCCAGCTCTTCACCGACGACGGATTCTTCACCTCCGTCCAGAACAGCGTGATCTGGGCGATCGTCGCCCCGGTCGCCGCCACGGCGCTCGGCCTGATCTACGCCGTGCTGACCGAGCGGATGCGCTGGGGCACCGCCTTCAAGCTGGTCGTCTTCATGCCGATGGCGATCTCCATGCTGGCGGCCGGCATCATCTTCCGGCTGGTCTACGAGCAGGACCCGAGCCGCGGTGTGGCCAACGCCGTCTGGGTGGGGGTGCACGACACCTTCAGTGAGTCCTCCGCCTATCCGGGCGCCCGCCCGGGCCCGACGGCCGATCTGTCCCAGGCCAAGGACGGCACGGTCACCGGCAAGTCCGCGGTCCGCGCCGGCGATCCGGCCAACATCCCGCTGGTCGGCGTGCGGGCCGGCACGATCCCGGCCGACGCCTCCGACGCCAAGCCCGCACAGCCCGACGGCGACAAGATCACCGGCACGGTCTGGCTGGACTTCGCCAAGGGCGGTGGCGGCCAGCCCAACGTCATCGACAAGGGCGAGAAGGCCCTCGCCGGCGTGGAGGTCGAAGCGGTCAAGGACGGCAAGGTCGTCGCCACCGCCAAGGCCGGCGAGGACGGCACGTTCAGCCTTCCGGCCACGGCGGAAGGGGCGAAGCTACGGCTGCCGGCCGCCAACTTCGCCGAACAGTACAACGGCGTGAACTGGCTCGGACCGAGCCTGGTCACCCCCTCCATCATCGCCTCGTACGTCTGGATGTGGGCGGGCTTCGCGATGGTGCTGATCGCCGCCGGGCTGGCCGGCGTCCCCCGGGAACTGCTGGAAGCGGCCCGGATGGACGGCGCCTCGGAGTGGCAGGTCTTCCGGAAGATCACGGTGCCGCTCCTGGCCCCCGTGCTCTCGGTCGTCCTCGTCACACTGATGATCAACGTACTGAAGATCTTCGACCTGGTGTACATCATCGCGCCCGGACCGACCCAGGCCGACGCGAACGTGCTGGCCCTGCAGCTCTACCTGTCGGCCTTCGGCGGCGATCCCGACCACGGTGTCGCCAGCGCCATCGCCGTGCTCCTGTTGCTGCTGGTGGTACCGGTGATGGTCGTCAACATTCGCCGCATCCGGAGGGAGCGCCGCCGATGACCACTGCAACGGACACGGCATCGGCCCCGGCACCCGCGCCGGCGGCCGTGAAGAAGGAATCGGTGGCATCGCGCCTGGCGGCCCGGGCGAGCGGGGGCCTGGTGCAGTTCGCCCTCGTCGTGGTCGCGCTGTTCTGGCTGATGCCCACCCTGGGCCTGCTGGTCTCATCGCTGCGCAGTCCGAGCGACATTGCCGGCTCCGGCTGGTGGACGGTGTTCACCGCGCCGGCGCAGCTGACCACCGAGAACTACTCCAACCTGCTCAACAACGGTGCCATCACGCAGTCGTTGGTCACCACCCTGCTGATCGCGGTCCCGTCCACGCTGCTGGTCGTCATCATCGGCTCGCTGGCCGGGTACGCCTTCGCCTGCCTGGACTTCCCGGGCCGGGACTGGTGGTTCCTGCTGGTCGTCGGCCTGCTGGTGGTGCCGGTGCAGGTCGCGCTGGTCCCGGTGGCCAAGCTGTTCAAGACCGTCAGCCTCTTCGAGACGACGTTCGGCGTGGTGATCTTCCACACGGCCTTCGGGCTGCCGTTCGCCATCTTCCTGCTCCGGAACTTCTTCGCCGAGATCCCTCGGGAACTCATCGAGGCGTCCCGGTTGGACGGAGCGGGCGAGATCCGGCTGTTCACCCGAGTGGTCATGCCACTGGGCGGACCGGCGATCGCCTCGTTGGGCATCTTCCAGTTCCTCTGGGTCTGGAACGACATGCTGGTCGCGCTGATCTTCGCGGACAGCACCTCGCCACCGATCACGGTGGCGCTCCAGCAGCAGGTGCGGCAGTTCGGGAACAGCATCGACGTGCTGGCGCCGGGCGCCTTCATCTCGATGGTCATCCCCCTGGTGGTGTTCTTCGCCTTCCAGCGACAGTTCGTCTCCGGAATGATGGCCGGTGCGGTGAAGTAGCCCCCGCCAGGGCTGGGAAACCACCGCTGGCAACTGAACACCCCGGCTGTGCCGCCGTCCTCGCGGGGACGGCGGCACAGCCGCTTCCACGACGCGGTCTCACGCCCCGCGACCGGCGCGGGAAACGAGCCGGGGTGTCCGCCAACGCGTGATCGCCGCCTACGGCGCCCCGCCCCGTAGTCACGAGGGTTCCGAGCATTCCCAAGCGCTTTCGCCAGTCCCGCGAGCTCGGGGAGCCCCCGTTTTCGAGCTCCGGCTCATTCCGTCTAACGAACATGAGGTCGTTTTCGTCGGGGTCAACGAGCGTGAAACGGCTGGTGCCGGGCCGCAATCGGGTGAGCCTTGGGCGTCCCGCGGAAGGCGCCCACCCGGCCCCTCCGTGCCCGCCGCTACACCCTCATCCACGAAGAGCGGGCAAACGTCGTTGAACGTCGAAACGTCATAGCTCTACGGTCGCCCTATGACACTCTTGTCGGACCGCGTCCGCTCCCAGCACTGGTGGCCCCTCGCCGCAGCAGGGGTGACGGTCGTTCTCTGGGCGTCGGCCTTCGTCTCCATCCGCAGCGCGGGGAGCTCCTACTCCCCCGGCGCGCTGGCGCTGGGGCGCCTGGCCTCCGGAACCCTCGTACTGGGCCTGATCGTCCTGCTCCGCCGCGAGGGACCGCCCCCGCGCGCCGCCTGGCCGGGCATCCTCTGCTCCGGTGCACTCTGGTTCGGGGGCTACATGCTCCTGCTCAACTGGGGTGAGCGGGAGGTCGACGCCGGCACCGCGGCCATGGTGGTGAACCTCGCGCCCATCCTGATCGGGCTGCTGAGCGGGCGGCTGCTCGGCGAGGGGCTGCCGCGCCGCCTGTTCCTCGGCATGGCGGTCTCGTTCTCCGGCACCGTCGTCGTCGGACTGTCGATGTCCGGCTCCGGTCACGCCACCCTGCTGGGGCTGGTCCTCTGTCTGCTGGCCGCGTGCTCCTACGCCGGCGGCGTCGTCTTCCAGAAACCGGCCCTCGGGCACGCCAGCGCCTTGCAGGTCACCTTCTACGGTTGTCTGACCGGCACCGTGGTGTGCCTCCCCTTCACCGGCGCGCTGCTCACGGAATCCGCGCGCGCCCCGGTCTCCGCCACCCTCAACATGGTCTACCTCGGCGTGTTCCCCACCGCCCTGGCCTTCACCACCTGGGCGTTCGCCCTCGCCCGCACCACGGCGGGCAAGATGGGTTCGACCACCTACGTGGTGCCGACGCTCGTGGTGCTGATGTCCTGGATCGTGTTGGACGAGGTGCCCGGCCCCCTCACCCTGGCCGGCGGCGCGCTCTGCCTGGCCGGCGTCGCCGTCGCCCGTCGACCAGCTCGCCGGCGCTCCGCCACCGTCCCCGCCACCGCCCCGGTGCCGGCCGACCGCGAGCCGGTGGCGGAGTGCTCGGCCGGCTCCTGAGGAGCCAGGACCAGGGCTTCCCACCGCCTCCGAGAGGCGCGGCGCCGGACGGAGAAGGGTGCGGGAGGTGAGGCGGGGCCGAGGTTCCACCGAGACTCCCACCGGGCGGTCCGGCCCCCGCCACGGGATGTGAGACTGGGCGAATGTTCCCACAGTTCCTCGCCGCGGCCGGTGTGCTCGCCGTGCTGACCATGGTTCCCGGGCCGGACATGGCCGTTGTGACCAAGCGGGCCGTCTCCTCCGGGTGGCAGGACGGGCTGCGCACGATCGGCGGCATCACCACCGGCCTGCTGGTGTGGGGCGTCCTCGCGGTCGCGGGTCTTGCCGCAGTCCTCGCCGCCTCCGCCACCGCGTACACCGCGGTCAAGCTGGCCGGGGCCGCCTACCTGCTCTTCCTCGGTGTCCAGGCGCTGGTCCACAGCCGGCGCGTCCGGTCACGGCCGGTGGCCCCGGCCGGTGCCGCACCCGCCGGCAACCCCTGGCGTACCGGCCTGGTCAGCAACGTCTTCAACCCGAAGATCGCGGTCTTCTACACCGGGCTGCTGCCGACCCTGGCCCCCACCGGGCTCGCCCCGCACACCGGTATGGCACTGCTCGTCCTCGTCCACGCGGTGCTGACCACGGTGTGGCTCGGCGGCTACGTGGTGCTGCTGGCCAGGGCACGGGCGCTGTTCGAGAAGCCCGCCGTCCGCAGGGCCATGGAACGTGTCACCGGCTTCGTCCTGATCGGCTTCGGGCTGAAGGTCGCCGCGACCCAGCCCTGACCGGTCCCCGACCGAGCCCTCCCGAGCACCTGGGTTGCCGACCGGGCACCGCACCGTATCCGCACAGGCGGAGAGGGGCGGCCCGGAACACGTGGTTCCGAACCGCCCCTCCCGGGACCGCTCCTCGGATCAGCTGTGCGTGCGCAGCAGGGTGCGCATGGTGCGCATCGCCACCGAGAGGTTGGCGAGATCGAAGGAGTCCGACCCCTGGATCTCCTCCAGGGTGCCGCGAGCCCGCCCCAGGATCGAGGCGTTCTTCTGCTCCCAGGCGGCGAACCGCTGGTCCGGGGTGGAGTCGCCTTCGCCCGCCGACAGCACGTCCGAGGTGAGCGCCGCATGTGCGGCGAACAGGTCCTCGCGGATGGAGGCGCGGGCCATCGACTGCCACCGGTCGGCGCGCGGCAGTGCGACGATCTTGTCCATCAGCTGGCTGATCTGCAGCCGGTCGGCAAGGTCGTAGTAGACCTCGGCCACTTCGAGCGACTGAGCGCCGGTGCGGTCGGCGATCGCCACGATGTCCAGCGCCGGGAAGACGGCCGAGAAACCGGCCACCCGGAGCGCCAGTTCACCGGGGACGCCGGCCGCGAGCATCTCGTCCTGGGTGTCCTGGTGCCAGCTCAGGTCGGCGCCCTTGAGCAGCTTGGGCAGGTCCGCCCAGACCGACTCGACCCGCTCCTCGAAGAACTCGACGGTCTCGGCGAGCCGCAACGGCTGCGGACGGTTGTTCAGCAGCCAGCGGGCGCCTCGTTCCACCAACCGCCGCGAGTGCAGCCGGATCCGGGTCTGGACGTCGGCCGACACCTCGTTGTCGAGCGCCTCGACCGCGTCCCACACCCCGGCCAGGCCGAAGATGGCCCGGGCAGCGGTCTGCGCCCGGACGATCTCCTCCGTGGAGGCCCCGGTCTCCTCCCGCATCCTGTGCAGGAAGCTGCTGCCGGCGCTGTTGATGGTGTCGTTGACCAGCACGGTGGTGACGATCTCGCGGCGCAGCGCGTGGCCGTCGATCTGCTCGTCGAACCGCTCCCGCAGCGGCTTGGGGAAGTAGGCGTACAACAGCCGCTGGAGGTAGGGGTCGTCCGGCAGTTCGGTGTCGATCAGCTCCTCAGCGGTGGTGATCTTGTCGTAGGCCAGCAGGACCGCCAGCTCCGGCTGGGTGAGGCCCTGCCCCGCGGCGTGCCGCTCGCGGATCTGCCGGTCACTGGGCAGGAACTCCAGCTCCCGGTCCAGGTGGCCGTCGCGCACCAGCCGGCGGATGGCCCGGTGGTGGGCGTTGAGCAGGCTGGGCGCCTGGCTGACGGCGTTGGCGAGCGCGACGTTCTGCGCGTAGTTGCTGCGCAGCACCAGCTCCCCGACCTCGTCGGTCATCTCGGCGAGCAACTCGTTGCGCTGCTTGACCGTCATGTCGCCGCCCGCGACCACGGCGTTGAGCAGGATCTTGATGTTCACCTCGTGGTCCGAGGCGTCCACACCGGCGCTGTTGTCGATCGCGTCGGTGTCCACCCGGCCACCGGTGCCGTCGGGGCCGCCGGAGAGGGCGAACTCGATCCGCCCGAGCTGGGTCAGCCCCAGGTTGCCGCCCTCGCCGACGACCTTGGCCCGGATCTCCCTGCCGTCCACCCGGATCGCGTCGTTGCCCTTGTCCCCGACGTCCGCGTGGTTCTCCGTGGACGCCTTGACGTAGGTGCCGATGCCGCCGTTCCAGACCAGGTCCACCGGGGCCCGGAGGACGGCCTTCATCAGCTCGGCCGGGGTCAGCTTGGTGACGTCCTCCCCGAGCCCGAGCGCCTTGCGCATCTGGGGGCTGATCGGCACCGACTTGGCCGTGCGCGGGAAGACCCCGCCGCCCTCGGAGATGAGCTCGGTGTCGTAGTCGGCCCAGGAGCTGCGCGGCAGTTCGAACAGGCGCCGCCGCTCGGCGTAGGAGGTGGCGGCGTCCGGATCGGGGTCGACGAAGATGTGCCGGTGGTCGAAGGCGCCGACCAGCCGGATGTGTTCGGAGAGCAGCATGCCGTTGCCGAACACGTCACCGGACATGTCGCCGATGCCGACCACCGTGAAGTCCTCGGTCTGGGTGTTCCGGCCCAGCTCCCGGAAGTGGCGCTTGACCGACTCCCAGCCACCGCGGGCGGTGATGCCCATGCCCTTGTGGTCGTAGCCGGCCGAGCCGCCGGAGGCGAAGGCGTCGCCCAGCCAGTAGCCGTAGCTCTGGGCCACCTCGTTGGCGATGTCGGAGAAGCGCGCGGTGCCCTTGTCGGCGGCGACCACGAGGTAGGTGTCGTCGTCGTCGTGCCGGACGACGTCCTCGGGGTGCACGACCTCCCCGCCGACCAGGTTGTCGGTGATGTCGAGCAGTCCGGAGATGAAGGTCTTGTAGCAGGCGACGCCCTCGGCCATCCAGGCGTCCCGGTCCACCGAGGGGTCCGGCAGCCGCTTGCCGACGAAGCCGCCCTTGGCCCCGACCGGCACGATGACGGTGTTCTTGACCATCTGGGCCTTGACCAGGCCCAGGACCTCGGTACGGAAGTCCTCACGCCGGTCGGACCAGCGCAGGCCACCGCGGGCGACCTTGCCGTAGCGCAGGTGTACGCCCTCGACGCTGGGCGAGTAGACCCAGACCTCGTGGGCCGGCCGGGGGGCCGGCAGGTCCGGGATCGCCAACGGGTCCAGCTTGAACGACACGTAGCCGTGCGGCTCGCCGTTCCGCCCCGACTGGAAGTAGTTGGTGCGCTGGGTCGCCTTGATCAGGGTCAGGAAGGAGCGCAGGATGCGGTCCTCGTCCAGACTGGCCACCTGGTCGAGCGCGCCGTCCAACTCCTCCAGCAGGCCGTCGGTCAGCTCCGTACCGGCCCGCTGCCGGTGCGGGGAGAGCCGGGCCTCGAAGAGGCTGACGAGCAGCCGGGTGGTGTGGACGTTCTTGTGGAGGGTGACCTCCATGTAGTCCTGGCTGAAGGTGGAACCGGCCTGCCGCAGGTACTTCGCATAGGCCCGCAGCACCATGGCCTGCCGCCAGCTGAGTCCGGCGTTGAGCACCAGGGAGTTGAAGCCGTCGTTCTCCGCCTCGCCGGTCCAGACGGCGGTGAAGGTCTCCTGGAACCGCTCGCGGGCGTCGTCCGCGAGGTGGTCCCCGTCACGGCCGGCCTCGGGCAGTCGGAGCCCGAAGTCGTAGATCCAGACGATGCTCCGGTCGGCGAGACGCAGCTCGTAGGGGCGCTCGTCGACGACCTCCACGCCGAGCCGCTGGAGCACGGGGAGTACCGCGGAGAGCGACACCTGCGAGCCGGTCCGGTAGATCTTGAACCGGAACTCGCCGGGGGCCGCGCCGACGGGCTGGTAGAGGCTGACGGCGAAGCCGTGCTGCTCGTCGCGGTCGGTCAGCCGCTCCAGGTGCTGGAGGTCGGCGACCGCGTTGCGCGGCGAGTGGTCCGCCTTGTAGCCCTCGGGGAAGGCGTTGGCGTAGCGGTGCGCCAACTCGGCCCCGCGCTCCTCGCCCACCTCGGCGGTGAGGACCTCGACGAAACCGTCGGACCAGGAGCGGGCGGCCTCGGTCAGCCGCTCCTCGATCCGTTCGACGTCGGCGTTGTCGAGCCGGCGCAGCGCGGTGCCCGGGGCGACCCGGATGACGAAGTGCAGCCGGGAGAGGACCGACTCGGTGTTCCAGGCGGTGAAGTCGACGCTGGTGCCGTCCAGTTCCTCCTTGAGGATGTCGATGAGGCGGAGGCGGACGGCGGTGTTGAAGCGGTCGCGGGGGAGGTAGACCAGCGCCGAGTAGTAGCGGCCGTACTCCTCCTGACGGAGGTAGAGCCGCAGCCGGCGGCGTTCCTGCAGGTAGAGCACGCTGGTGGCGATCGAACGGAGCTGGTCGACCGGCGTCTGGAACAGCTCGTCCCGCGGGTAGGTCTCCAGGATCTGGAGGAGGTCGCGGCCGTCGTGGCTGTTGGGCGAGAAGCCCGCCCCGGAGAGGACTTCGGCGACCTTGCGCCGGATGACCGGCACCCGGCGCACGGACTCGGTGTAGGCGGCGGAGGAGAACAGCCCGAGGAAACGGCGTTCACCGATCACGTTGCCGGCCGAGTCGAACTTCTTGACGCCGATGTAGTCCAGGTAGGAGGGCCGGTGCACGGTGGCCCGGCTGTTGGCCTTGGTGAGCACCAGCAGCTTCCGCTCCCGGGCCTTCGCCCGGGCGTCGGCCGGCAGGCGGTTGAAGGACGGCGAGACGGCCTGGCTGTCGTCGGCGGTCCTGCGGCGCGGATCGGAGCGGAGGATTCCGAGGCCGGTGCCGGGAACGGCGCTGAGCACGTCCTCCTCGCCACCGCTCTCGTTCGGCACCGAGGAGAGGTCGTACTCGCGGTATCCGAGGAAGGTGAAGTGGTCCTCGGCGAGCCAGCGGAGCAGTTCCTGGGCCTCTTCGACCTCCTGCTCGGGCAGCTTGGCGGAGGTCAGCTCCCCGGGCAGTCCCTCGGCGATCTCCAGCGCGGACCGGCGCATCTTGCTCCAGTCCTCCACCGCCTCCCGCACATCGGAGAGGACCTGCCGCAGGTCGGCGGCGATCTGCTCGAGCTCGGCCGCGTCGTTCTCCCGGTCGATCTCGACGTGGATCCAGGACTCGGTGAGCGCGTCCTGCGGCCACTCGGCGTTCTCGTCACCGCCCTCGATGTTCTCGGTGCCGTCGGTGTGGGCACCGCGGCCGGAGTCGAGCACCTCCAGGAGTTCGCCGGCGACGTCCCGGCGGACGATCACCTGCGGGTGGATGACCCGGTGGATGCCACGGCCGAGCTTGGACAGCTCGTTGGTCACGGAGTCGACGAGGAAGGGCATGTCGTCGGTGATGACCTCGACGACCGTGTGGTGGCAGGTCCAACCGCTCTCTTCGACGGTGGGGGTGTGGACCTTGACGTTCGCGGTGCCCTGGGGGCGGTGCTCCGCGAGCCGGAGGTGGGAGAGGGCGGCGCCCAGGACGTCGACCGGGTCCCGGCCGTTGAGGTCCTCCGGCGCCGTGTGCCGGTAGAAACGCTGGAGAAAGGCGCCCCGGTTCTCCGGGGCGAGTCCCGATACCGGTCGCTGCTCTCCGGTCGGGCTGTTCTCAGCTACCCGGGTTGCTCGGACGAGCAGCTCGGTCTTGGCTTCATCCAGCTTGGTCTGCATGTCCTGTGGCTCCTGTCGCGCGCCCTTGCGTGACGTCGGTGGTGAAGGTGGCACGGCGTCGCGACGCGGCTTCGCCGGGCCGGTTCGACGTGGTGCCGGGATGAGGTATCGCCGGGCCGGCTTCGGCCGTATCGGGTGTACGAACCCGGTGCGAATGATCAGTCGTCGCCCCGGCGCCGTGGTGCGTCGGGCGCCGTTCCGGCACTGGGCCGAAGCCACGGAGGGCATGACCGCCCCCGCGGAATATCGCGCTGATCACGGCCCCAGGCTACCGCCCTTCCCCCCGGGGACGTCATGCACCGTTTGTGTACAACCCGCCTCATCGACTGTGCCGGTCTGGACAACAGCCCCGAGGTCTTTGGACAACACCGCAGGTATGGGCGGCTCGACCCGCGCCTGGAGGCGCTCCTCCGGCCGCGGCACCCACGCCCGGGGGCACGGCACGACGGAACTCCCGGCCACCACCGCTCAACCGACGAGCCGTTCGGCCGTCTCCACCGCCTCGGCGAGGGTGTCGACCACCGGCACCCCGGCGGTCTCCAGACTCCGTCGGCTGTGCGAACCACCGGTGTACAGCACGGCCTTGGCCCCTACATGCGCGGCCGCCGCCGCGTCGTCCAGCGCGTCCCCGATCACCACGGTGCGGGTCGCCGAGACCCCGTCGAGGGAGAGCAGGTGACGGGTCATCTGCTCGGCCTTGCCCGCGGAGGAGGGACCGGTCCGGCCGTCCACCCGGACGAAGTGCTCCGTTATGCCGTGCTTCCGTACGATCGGCACCAGTTCCTCGTGCGGTGCGAGCGAGCAGAGCGACTGTGTCACCCCCGCGGCCCGCCGGCCTGCGAGCAGTTCCCTGGCCCCCGAGGCGAGTTCGGCGGTGTCCACCAGCACCCGGTAGTGGCGGTGGAATGCCTCGTCCATCCGCTGCCACTCCGCGCTGGTGGGCAGCCGCCCCATGAGCCGCTCGTAGAAGCCGGGCACCGGGACCCGGTAGAGCTCCCGGTACCGGTCGAGCGTGATCGGCTCCATGCCGACCTCTGCGAACGAGGCGTTCGTCGCCTCGAGGACCGCGTGGAGATCGTGGAAGAGCGTGCCGTTCCAGTCCCAGACGATGTGCGCCGTCCGCTTCTCTGTCTTCCCCATGCCAAGACGGTACCGACGGGGTCTGACATCCCCCGGGGCCGGCCGGTGGAGGGGCTCGCTCACTCCCCGGTCAGGATCGGGATCTCCTGTGTCGCGTACCACAGCAACTCGTGGTCCTCCGCCCCGTCGACGGTGAGCCTGGCGTCCGCGTCCCCCCGGTCGGCCGCGTCCAGCGCCCGGGCGGCTCCGGCGATGTCCCGCTCGGCGCCGTCGGCGTCGACGTGCACCGCCGCCACCCAGCTCAGCGGCGCGGCCTCGGAGATCCGCACTACCCCGGCCGCCGCGCCCTCCGGATCGGCCGTCGCCGCGCCCTCGGGCACGTCCAGGGCGATGACCACCCGCCGGCGGGCGGCCTCCGGATCGGCGGCGAGCAGCCGGAGCGAACTCTGCGCGGCCCGGGTGAGCGCCGCGTACTCCAACTCCTCGACGTTGTCGGAGAGGTACCACTCCCGCAGGCCGGGGGTGACGGCGTGGGCCAGCACCGGCCCGGGGCCGATCTCGCCCGCCCGCGCGGACCCAGCGAGTCCGCTGAGGGTGGTGGGAACGTAGACACGCATTGCCGCCGCCTCCGTCAGATGCTGTTCTTCGGTGTTCAGATGACCGCCGGGCCGGGCACCCGGGCGCCGTAACCCGGCCGGGGGGCATCGGGCGTGGACAGCTTACGTTCGGCTTCCCCCTTTTGAGCTGTCAGGCGAAACGTCCATCCTCCTCCGGCTGCCCCCTAGGGAAGGCCCGCGCGCCCCACCACGCCAAGGCGGAGCCGGCGCGCCTTCAGCCGAATAGGCGAATCGGCCGCCGAACCGGCGGCGGACGCCTCCGCCTTGCACCTCACCCGGGCGGGCCGCTATCTCTCTGACCATCAAGTTACTGCCCGGTACGCGCCGGGCCCACACCGGGGGCGATCACCATCGACAGGTTGACCGGCAGCATCAGCGGCGGGGCTCGGGAAGGGACGACCGGCGCCGGCCCGCGCGGACTCCAGGCATCCGGGCGGCGGCCGGGGCGTGCCCGCAGCCGCCCGCCGCAGCGGCGCGACCCGCGGGGCCCCGGCCCCGCCCGGCGGAGCGAACTGGACCGGCTGCCCCGGTACTGGTTCGCCAACCGGCTGCTGCTCACCCTGAGCGGGCAGAAGCCGGTCCACTGGATGCTGGGCCACACGCTGGGGCCCGCCTACGAGCGGCTGGTCGAGTTGGCCCCGCTCCGACCGCTGGCCGCACCTCCCAGGTCCGGACCGGCTCTCCCACCCGGTCTCCGCCGACTGCCGGTCCTCCGGCGCTGCGACGAGTACCGGCCGAACCCCGGGGTGATCGAGGCGTTCGCGCGGATCTCCGCCGGCGAGGACCGGGTACGAGCCCTGGCCTTCCGCCTGGAGCACTGCCGGGACCGGCGCTGGCGCTGCTCGGCCGTGGACCTGGACGCCGGCACACCGGGGGTCCGGAGCTGACCGGCGGGCCCGGGGCCGCGAGCACCGCGCCAAAGCCCCGGGGCCGGCTCCCGCGGATGTGCGGGAGCCGGCCCCGACGGTTGCTCGAGCTCACGGCCGGGGTGCCCGGAGCGGGGAACCCCGCCCGGGCACCGGTGTCACTTCTTGCGCCGACGGCCCTTCTGGGCCTTGCGGCGCTCGGCCCGGGTCATCCCGTCCGCCGCGGAGCGAGCGGCCCCGCCGCCGTCGCTGGTCAGGTCGCCCTCGACCACACCGCCCTCGCCGTCCACCGTCGGCGCCGAGAAGTGCAGCCGGTCCGGCCGCTGCGGGCTGTCCAGGCCCTTGGCCCGGATCTCCGGCCGACCGCCCCCGGCGGCCACCGCCTCCTGCGGGACCTTCTCCAGGGAGGGCTTCTCCTCGGCCTCCGCCTCGGCCGCCACCGGCACCTCCTCGACCTGCTGCTCGACCTGGACCTCCAGGTTGAACAGGTAGCCGACGGACTCCTCCTTGATGCCGTCCATCATGGCCGTGAACATGTCGTACCCCTCGCGCTGGTACTCGACCAGCGGGTCCTTCTGGGCCATCGCCCGCAGGCCGATGCCCTCCTGGAGGTAGTCCATCTCGTACAGGTGCTCACGCCACTTGCGGTCCAGCACCGAAAGCACCACGCGCCGCTCGAGCTCACGCATGATCTCCGAGCCCAGCTGCTTCTCCCGGGCCTCGTACTGCTCGTGGATGTCGTCCTTGACGGCTTCGGCGATGAACTCCGCGGTCAGCCCGACGCGGTCGCCGGCCGCCTCCTCCAACTCCTCGATCGAGACCTGCACCGGGTAGAGCTGCTTGAAGGCGCTCCACAGCCGGTCGAGGTCCCAGTCCTCCGCGAAGCCCTCGACGGTCTCCGCGTGGATGTAGGCGTCGATGGTGTCGTCCATGAAGTGGATGACCTGGTCGCGGAGGTCCTCCCCTTCCAGCACCCGCCGGCGCTCACCGTAGATGACCTCACGCTGCCGGTTGAGCACCTCGTCGTACTTCAGGACGTTCTTACGGGTCTCGAAGTTCTGCTGCTCGACCTGCGACTGGGCGGAGGCGATGGCGCGCGTCACCATCTTGTTCTCGATCGGGACGTCGTCGGGCACGTTCGCCATCGACATCACCCGCTCGACCATCTGCGCCTTGAACAGCCGCATCAGGTCGTCGCCGAGCGAGAGGTAGAAGCGGGACTCGCCGGGGTCGCCCTGCCGACCGGAGCGGCCGCGCAGCTGGTTGTCGATGCGCCGGGACTCGTGCCGCTCGGTGCCCAGCACGTACAGCCCGCCGAGCTCCTTGACCTCCTCGAAGGCGGCCTTGACCGACTTCTCGGCGCTCTCCAGCGCCGCGGGCAGTGCGGCGGCCCACTCCTCCGGGTGCTCGACCGGGTCCAGCCCGCGCTGCCGCAGCTCCGCCTCGGCGAGGTCGTCGGGGTTGCCGCCCAGCTTGATGTCCGTACCGCGGCCCGCCATGTTCGTGGCCACCGTGACGGCGCCCCGGCGGCCCGCCTGGGCGACGATGGAGGCCTCTCGCTCGTGGTGCTTGGCGTTGAGCACCTCGTGCCGCACCCCGCGCTTCTTGAGCTGCTGGGAGAGGTACTCGGACTTCTCCACCGAGGTGGTGCCGACCAGGATCGGCTGGCCCTTCTCGTGCTTCTCCACGATGTCGTCCACGACCGCGTCGAACTTCGCGACCTCGGTGCGGTAGATCAGGTCCGACTGGTCGGCCCGCGCCAGCGGGCGGTTGGTCGGGATCGGCACGACGCCGAGCTTGTAGATCTGGTGGAACTCCGCGGCCTCGGTCATCGCGGTACCGGTCATACCGGACAGCTTGGTGTAGAGGCGGAAGAAGTTCTGCAGGGTGATCGTGGCGAGCGTCTGGTTCTCGTCCTTGATCTCCACCCCTTCCTTCGCCTCGATCGCCTGGTGCATGCCCTCGTTGTAGCGGCGACCGGCCAGGATACGGCCGGTGTGCTCGTCGACGATCATGACTTCGCCGTCCATGACGACGTAGTCCTTGTCCTTCTTGAACAGTTCCTTCGCCTTGATGGCGTTGTTCAGATAACCCACGAGGGGGGTGTTGACCGACTCGTAGAGGTTGTCGATCCCCAGCCAGTCCTCGACCTTCGTCACGCCGGACTCGTGGATGGCGACGGTGCGCTTCTTCTCGTCGACCTCGTAGTCCCCGGTCTCCTCCTCGCCCCGCTGCGGGTTGGCGGCCTCACCCCGGTTGAGCCGCTTCACCAGCTTGGCGAAGTCGCCGTACCACTTGGTGGCCTGGTCGGCCGGGCCGGAGATGATCAGCGGGGTGCGCGCCTCGTCGATGAGGATCGAGTCGACCTCGTCGACGATCGCGAAGTTGTGGCCGCGCTGGACGAGTTCGTCCTTGGCCCACGCCATGTTGTCGCGCAGGTAGTCGAAGCCGAACTCGTTGTTGGTGCCGTAGGTGATGTCGCAGGCGTACTGCTCGCGCCGCTGCGCGGGGGTCATGTTGGCCACGATGCAGCCCACGGTCAGACCGAGGAAGCGGTGCACCCGGCCCATCCACTCGGAGTCACGCTCGGCGAGGTAGTCGTTCACCGTGATCAGGTGCACACCGTCGCCCGAGAGGGCGTTGAGGTAGGCCGGGAGCGTACCGACCAGGGTCTTGCCCTCACCGGTCTTCATCTCGGCGACGTACCCGAGGTGCAGCGCGGCCCCGCCCATCAGCTGGACGTCGTACGGGCGCTGCCCGAGCACCCGCTTGGCGGCCTCACGCACCGTGGCGAACGCCTCGGGCATCAGGTCGTCCAGGCTCTCCCCCTCGGCGTACCGCTCCTTGTACTCGTCGGTCAGGGCGCGCAGCTCGGCGTCGGAGAGATTGACGAAGTCCTCTTCGATGGAGTTGACCTGGCCCGCGATGCGGTGCAGTTTGCGCAGGATCTTGCCTTCGCCTGCACGCATGATCTTGTTGAAGACGGACACGTAGGGTGGTCTCCTTGCCGGTCGGGCCTGGCATGGTCTGGTCGGGCGGGCGCGGTGGGTGGGCCATACCACGACCCGCCGCAACGGCCATCGTAAGACAGGAGCCGCCCGCATCGGGAGGTCCGTCGCACGAAGGCCGGTGTCGCCCTGCCCCACCGTACGGAATGCCCTGGTCCGAGAGCCGCCACACGGCCGCACCGCCGGGGCCCCCGCGCTCCGCCGCCCACGGGCACCCCGGGCCGCTTCCGCCGGTACGGCCGACGGCGGCGCCGGAGGTGCCGGTACCGGGGCCGCTGTCAGTACCCGGGTCTACAGTGCGCGGAATGACGACTCCCTCACCCACCGTCCGACTCTCCGCGGACGAGGCCCGCCGGATCGTACTGCGCGCCCAGGGGCTGCTCGGCGCTCCGGACCGCCGGGGCGGTGTCCGCGCCCTGCTGCGCCGGCTCGGGGCCGTGCAGCTGGACACCATCTCCGTCCTCGCCCGGTCGCACGAGCTGGTGCCGTACGCCCGGTTGGGTCGGGTGGGAAGAGCCGGGATCGAGGCGGCCTACTGGGGCGACGGCCGGTCGTTCGAGTACTGGTCGCACGCCGCCTGCATCCTGCCGATCGAGGAGTGGCCGCACTTCGCGTTCCGGCGTCGGGCGCGCGCCGCCCGGGGGCACCGCTGGCACGTCCTCCCGGAGCCGGCGCGCTCCTGCGCGGCGGTACGCGCCCGGCTGCGGTCGGAGGGCCCGCTGACGGCGGCGGAGCTGGGCGGTGCCAAGCGGGGCGGAGAGTGGTGGGACTGGTCGGAGACGAAGGTCGCCGTCGAGTGGCTGCTGGACACCGGCGAGGTGGTCTGCACCGAGCGGCGGGGCTGGAAGCGGGTCTACGACCTCGCCGAGCGGGCGGTACCGGCCGAGCTGCTCCACGACGACCTGAGCGACCGGGAGTGCCTGCGCCGACTGGTGGGGCAGGCCGGCATCGCGATGGGCGTCGCCACCGTGGCCGACCTCGCCGACTACCACCGGCTGCGGAAGGCCCAGGTGGAGTCGGTGGTCGCCGACTCGGGGCTGGTGCCCGTCGCGGTCGACGGCTGGGGGCGTCCGGCCTGGGCCGCCCCGGAGGCGCTGGCGACCGCACCCCGCGGGCGGCACCGCACCACACTCCTCTCGCCCTTCGACTCGCTGATCTGGGACCGCCCCCGGACCGAGCGCATCTTTGACTTCGTCCACCGGCTGGAGGCCTACGTCCCCAAGCCCCGGCGGACACACGGCTACTTCGCGATGCCCCTGCTCTCCGGCGGCAGACTGGTCGGCCGGGTGGACCCGGCCCGGGAGGGCGGTGTCCTGGTGGCACGGCAGGCGTCCCTGGAGTCGGCGAAGGCGGTCCGCCCGATGGCCGAGGCGCTCCTACAGGCCGCGGGCTGGGTGGGCAGCACGGAGGTACGGGTCGAGCGGGTCCTGCCGGCGCAGTTGCGCGAACCGCTGGTCGCCGCGGTCGACGAGGTCTCCGGACAGGGGCTGCCGGCGCCCGCCCTCACCTGATCTCGAGGATCTTCTCCCGCATGGCGTAGACCACCGCCTCCATCCTGGAGTGCAGCTGGAGCTTCTCCAGGATGTTGCGGACATGGTTCTTGACGGTGTTCTCGCTGATGAACAGCTCCTTGGCGATGTCCCGGTTGTTCTTCCCCGTGGCGACGAGTTTGAGCACCTCGAGCTCCCGGTCGGTGAGCCGGGGAGCGGGCACCAGCCGGCGGTCGTCGGTGCGCTGGATCATCGACTTGAACTCGGTGAGCAGCTTGGAGGCCATCGAGGGGCTGATCTGGGACTGACCGTCGGCCACCGCACGGATCGCCGCCGACACCTCGTCCGTGGAGATCTCCTTGAGCAGGTAGCCGGTGGCCCCGGCTTTGATCGCCTCGTAGAGGTCGGCCTCCTCATCGCTGATCGTCAGCATGATGATCTTCGCGCTGGGGGCCACCTCCTTGATGGCGCTGCACGCCTCGATCCCCCCGCGCCTGGGCATCCGGACGTCCATCAGCACGATGTCGGGCAGCAGGTCAGCCGCCTTGTCCACGGCTTCCGCGCCGTCCCCGGCCTCTCCGACGACCTCGATGTCCTCCTCCTGCGCGAGGACGATCTCCAGCCCCCGGCGGAACAGTTCGTGGTCGTCCACCACGAGCACCCGGATCGGCTCCGCACGGGGCCTGCCGGTGTCCGCCTCGGTGTCGTCGACGCGTTCGCCGGCGACACCGGACACCGCCCCGAAACTGTCCGCCATCGTTCCTCCCCCTGAAGGCCATGGCCCTTGAGTACGTAACGGGCCAACCGGTCTCCATCGAGCGTGGGTTGGCTACGAGAGCATGATTTCATGCCGCGGCGGTAGCGGAGCGCCTCCGCTGAGCGACCGCTGCCCGCGCCGGGGAGGTCTCCCCGCTGGGGAGACGGTTTCGACGCACTGCTGACGCGCGCGGGGCGCACGGGGGCTTTCGGGGAGGCATCGGGGGCACGCCCACACCGCCCCGCCCCCTCCGTGTCCCGCACTCTCTGCTGCGGTGCCACGAACCGGGGGGACGGTGTGGGCTGGCCGGCGGACCCTCAGACGCTGAGACCTTCAGACACTGAGACCTTCAGACACTGAGCGCGCCGCCGGCCCCCTCTGGCGACTGCTGGGTCAGCGGGTCGCTCTCCAGGTGGATGACGCCGTAGTCGTAGCCGTGCCTGCGGTAGACGACGCTGGGCCGCTTCGACTCCGTGTCGATGAACAGGTAGAAGTCATGGCCCACCAACTCCATCTCGTAGAGGGCCTGGTCCAGGCTCATCGGAGCCGCCACATGGGTCTTCTCCCGGACCACCAGCGGGCCGTCGCCCTGCACCTCGAGCGAGCCCATCCGCCGGGTGGGGACGGTCTGCTGCGGCTCCTCGGGGGTGCGGGCCGCCTCCCCGTTCAGATGGACGGCGAGCGGGGCGGTTGCCGCGGCGACGCTCATCGGCGTGCGTCCGCCGCGGTGCACCCGGCGTTTGTCCGCCTGCTTGCGGATCTGGGACTCCAACCTGGCCGTGGCCGCGTCCAACGCGGCGTACGGATCACCGGCGGACGCCTCGGCCCGGATCACCGGTCCCCGGGAGCGGAGGGTGATCTCGACACGGTCGGAACGGTCTGCCTGACGAGGGTTGTGCTCCTTGGACACCTCGACGTCGAGGCTCATCGCCTTACCGTCGAGCTTCTGGATCTTCTCCAGCTTCAGCTTCTCGGCCACGTGCCTGCGAAAGCGCTCGGGCACCTCGGTCTTTCGGCCCTTGACGACGATGTCCACGCAGAACTCCGTTCCCGGAGCACCCCGCTGTGGAGCGGAGCGCGTCCTCCTTGCTGGGGCCGGTGGGTCGCCTTCGGGGCGGGGCCCATCCGGCACGCGTCTGCTGCATCACCGCGGACCCCGATGGGACCGGAGCCGCGGCACTGCGACTTTCACCTCCTTCTCCCCACTGGAGGGGTCTGCCACCCCCCTCAGTTTTCAGAAGTAGACGAAAGCCCCTAGAGTCGGCTGATCTGATTTACGAGGCAATGTTCCGCCTCCCCTACCACGAAAGTAGCTCCAAAGGCCCTGGGATGACACCCCTGGGCCGTTCTCCAGTCCCGACCTCCTCTCCGGGAACTGCTTTCTCCCCTCTACCATCTGCAACGATCCGGTGACCGATCAGAGTTCCTGGAGCCGTCGGACCCCCGCATGGAAGACCGCGGGCGGGGCGGCCACCACGGCCGCCCCGGCGACCTCCCGGCCCGCCGCGGTCACCGCCCGGGCCGCTTCGGCCAGTGAGGCCCCGGTCGTCAGCACGTCGTCCACCAGCACCACCGGGAGGTCGCGCGCCGATCGAGCGGCGCGATCCGCCACCCCCAGGGCGCCGGAGAGGTTCGCCAACCGCTCCCGGGGACCGAGAGTGGACTGGTCGGCCACGGTCCGTCGCTGCCTCAGCAGGGCGATCACCCGCGCCGGATGGCCGGTCGCCCGCAGCCGCGCGGCGGCGGCCAGCGCGACACGGCGGGTGGGGTCGTGGCCACGTGCGGCCACCGCTCGCCGGGCGGACGGCACGGGGGTCAGGAGGAAGGGCCCGAACTCCGGCTCCGTGCAGGCCCGCACCGCCCTGGCGAGTGCCTCACCCAGCGGTCCGACCAGCCCGAGAGCGCCGCGTTCCTTGTGCGCCAGCAACACCTCACGCACCTCGCCCGCGTAGGGCGCCGCAGCGTGAACCGACGGCAGACCCGCCGGCGCGGGCCCCGGTCGCACCCGGCGGGGGCAACCACCGGCCAACAGGCCGCGGCACCGGCGGCAGAGCGCGGTGCGCGGCTGACCGCACCCCGCGCAGTCGGCCGGGAGGAGGAGTTCCGCGATCTCTCGCCACCATCCGCGCACCGCCCCAGCCTGCTCCGGAAGCGCCTCGCCCACCACCGCCTGTGGAAAACCCCGCCGGGCGGACGGCGGGGAACAGGCCCCTCAGCCGGGGTAGACCGGTGCCGACCCGTTCTTGCTCACCAACTGCCAGTTGGCGTCCGGGGGCAGCCGCACGATGCCGTCCTCGGAGTCGGCGATCAGCGGCTTGTTCTCGTCCTCCGAGGCCGCCACGGACTCCACCCCGCTGATGCCCGGCAGCGTCGGGGTGTTGGACGCCGATCCGTCGGTCTCGACGTACTGCAGCTGCTGCACCCCGCCGGCCTCCCGGCCGACGACCACGAGCCGGCTGCTGCCCGCCCAGGACGCGGAGTCCACCTGCTCCAACTGCGGAGTCACCAACCGCAGGTCGTTCACCGTCAACTGCGGCTTACCGGGTGTCTCGCCCGTCCGCTCCACACGCCCCAGTTCCAGGGAGGTCCGCCCGTCCCGCTCCACCAGCAGGGCGATCCGCACACCGTCCGAGGCCACCCGTAGAGCCTCGATCCGGCCGTTGCCGAGTGAGGGCACCACGACCTCCTCCGGCTGGGCGGTCCCGCCGCGAAGCCACAGCAGCCTGGGGCGTTCGGGGTCCCGGTCGGCGATCCAGAGGTCGCCGTGACCGTCCCAGCTCGGTGCCGTCAGACCGTCCGCCTCCCGCTTGGCGCCGCTCACCAGGACGGCGGGCCCGCGTTCGGCGCCCGACTGCATCGCGGCCACGTACAGCGACCGAGAGTCCAACGACACCCCCGCCGCGTACTGCTCGCTCCGGTCGATCCCGACCCACTTGAGGTGCGTCTGCCCGTCGCCGAAGGGACCCCGCACCCGGGAGGCCGCCACGTCCCCGGGGGAGAGCCTCGCCAACCGGTCGTCCTCGTCGATGAAGTACTGCTGCTCGGAGCGGCTCTTCAGACCGGCGGGGGCGAAGACCTGCGCCGCGCTGTGCGGCACGGTGCACAGCCGGGAGCCGTCCTCCCGGGCCAGCTCCACCTCGTCGACCTTGGCGGAGGCCAGGTCCTGGACGGTGAAGAGCACCTGGGCGGCCATCTGCCGGCACTGCGAGGGCCGCACGTTCGCACCCCGCTCGTCCAGCCGCACCCGCAGGCTGTTCGAGTCGTCCAGCGACAGGCTCTCCTCGGGATCGGCCAGCCCCGCGCCGGACGGGAACCGGGAGTCGGCGACCGGGTCCAGCCAGCTGCTCGGCCCCCGCAGCAGCGCCTTCACGCTCGAGGTGATCAGGTCGATCCGTTTGCGCAGGTACACCGGGTCGGCGACCAGCACCCCCTGCCCCCCGCCGGCCCCTTCGGAGGGCGGGGCCGGTCGTGCGAAGTAGTAGGCGTTGACCGAGCGGTAGATGCGTTCGAAGTCGGACTCACCGAGCACCAGACCGTCCGGAGGACCGTCGATCCGCCACTCACCGGACTCCTTCTTCAGCTGGACCCGGGTCTCGTAGACGCCCTCCTGCGGCCGGTATGCCTGCTTCTGGTCGACCAGGGCCCGCTGTCTGCCGCTGAGGACCGCGACGGCGGTGCCACTCTCCCAGTCGGCGGGCGTGCCCTCCAGCCTCGGGACCGGCCCGTCCGAGAGGACCGTGGTCTGGGAGAACGGCCGCCACTGCTCGGCGGCCTCCTTGGTGAGGTACTGGCGGGCGGTGTCGAAGTCCGCCTCGTCGCTGGTGGTCGCCTCCAGAAAACCCCGCAGGATGTCACTGGGGTGCTCGCCCTTCCGCGGCGGCACGCCGAAGACCTGGACCTGCGACTCGGAATCCGCGCGCTTGGAGGCGTCCACCCGGTGTACGCCGCCGCTGTCGGGCATGGAGGCGCAACCGGCGGTGAGGATCGCGGCGCACACCAGCACCACGACCGTCCGGCGACGCGACCGCCGCCCGCCTCCGAGGCGGCGACCGTGCTCAGAGTTCACGAGGCCGGCCCTCCCGATCCGCTGCGTGCCCCTCACCGCTGCCGGCAGCCGGCGACCTGTTCCCCGCCGGCACGGCACCGGCGGCACCGAGTCCGCCCGAAGCCCCCTGCGCTACCTGCCCGCCGTCACCGGGGGCGTCGGTACCGGACCGCGCCGCCGGTCGGGCCGTCCCCCCCTGCTGCGGCCGTGGTGTGGCGGCCGGACGTTCCGGCGCGGCCGGAGCCGGCACGGGAGCGCCGTCGGTCGCACCGGAGAGCGGAGGGTCGCCGGCGAGGTGGCGCCGGGAGTCCTCCGGTTCCAGGGGGATCGGCGAACCGCGCAGCGGTTCCTCCGCACTACGCGGCAGTGTCAGCCGGAACTGCGCCCCGCCCCCGGGCTCGCCCCACGCCTGCAGCCAGCCGCCGTGCAGCCGTGCGTCCTCGACCGCGATGGAGAGGCCGAGACCGGTGCCTCCGGTGGTGCGCGCCCGCGCCGGGTCGGCCCTCCAGAAGCGGTTGAAGACCCGCTTCGCCTCCCCCGGCCCGAGGCCCACCCCGTAGTCCCGCACCGCGACCGCGACCGCACCGTCCGCGCTGGCGAGCCGCACCACCACATCCCGCCCCTCGCCGTGTTCCACCGCGTTGACCACCAGGTTTCGCAGCACCCGCTCGATCCGCCGGGCGTCGACCTCGGCCACCACCGGCTGCTCTCCGCCCCGCACCAGGATCCTGCCGCCCTTCCGCTCGGCGAGCGGTTCGGCGCCCTCGATGACCCGCTGCACGATGTCCCGCAGGTCGACCGGATCCGCTTCCAGAGCCGCGGCACCGGCATCGAACCGGCTTATCTCCAAGAGGTCGGCCAAGAGCGACTCGAAGCGGTCGAGCTGGTCTCGGAGGAGTTCCGCGGAGCGGGCCGTCGCCGGGTCGAAATCCTCCCGGCCCTCGTGGATCACGTCCGCGGCCATCCGCACGGTGGTCAGCGGGGTACGCAGTTCGTGTGAGACGTCGGAGACGAAGCGCCGCTGCATCCTGGACAACTCCTCCAGCTGCTGGATCTTGAGCTGGAGGTTCTGCGCCATCTTGTTGAAGGATTCTCCCAGCCGGGCGATGTCGTCCTCACCGGTGACCTTCATCCGTTCCTGGAGCAGGCCGGCCGCCAGCCGTTCGGAGATCCCGGCGGCCATCCGCACCGGGGTCACCACCTGCCGCACCACGAGCCAGGCGATGGCGCCGAGCAGCACCACGACGAAGACCCCGGCGGTCGCCAGGGTTCCCTTCACCAGGCTCAGCGACTTCTCCTCCTGGGTGAAGGGGAAGAGGTAGTAGAGCTGGTAGGGATTGCCGTTGACGTCGTTGAGCTGCTTGCCGATGACCAGCGCCGGCTCCCGCTCCCCCGAGGCACGCACGATCCCGGTGTGTTGCTGGTAGGTGCCGGCCTCCTGGTCCAGGATGTTCCGCAGTTTCTGCGGGACGCTCCTCTCCGGCTGGACGTCGCCGGAGGCCCGGGGGGCCCGGGTGCCGCGACTGTCGTCCACGAAGGGCTGCTGGGTGTCGGAGCTGAGCGCCACCACCGAGTAGACGCCCTGCCCACCACTGGCCAGCTGCTGGACCAGGTCGGTCAGCCACACCCCCGAGTTCTGGGCCCCCCGCCCGCCGGCCGAGGCCCCGACCCGCTGCCCCCGGGCATCGGCGTCGGCCTTGTCCTGAGCCACCTTGAAGCCGCCGATGGCCTGACTCTGCGCGGCTCCCTGCTTGGCGTCCTGCAGGCCATTGCGCACCTGGCCGATGACGACGACCCCGAGCAGCAGCACGACGCCGAAGGACATCAGCAGCGTGGAGGCGACCACCCGGAGCTGGATGTTGCGGCGCCACAGGCGGACGGCCGGCAGCAGCGGCCTCCGCACCCAGCGAAGCAGCAGTCTCAGGACGGGGTGCACCGGACCACCCGGTGCCCCGTCCTGCAGCAGACTCCCGCCCTGCCAGAAGCGGTCGAAGAGCGATATCTTCCCGACCTGGTCTGTCGACCGCTTCTCGCCGCGCTCCGGAGCAGCGCCGCTCCCGATCATCTCAGCTCGGTCCGGCCTTGTATCCGACGCCGCGTACGGTCACCACGATCTCCGGCCGCTCGGGATCCTTCTCGACCTTCGAGCGGAGCCGCTGCACATGCACGTTGACCAGCCGGGTGTCGGCTGCGTGCCGGTAGCCCCAGACCTGCTCGAGCAGGACCTCGCGGGTGAAGACCTGCCACGGCTTGCGAGCCAGCGCGACCAGCAGGTCGAACTCGAGCGGGGTGAGCGCGATGGGGCGGCCGTCCCGCCTCACCGAGTGGCCCGCCACGTCGATCAGCAGATCTCCGATGGAGAGTTGTTCGGGCACGGGCTCCTCGGAGCGCCGCAGCCGGGCCCTGATCCTCGCGACCAGCTCCTTGGGCTTGAACGGTTTGACGATGTAGTCGTCCGCACCCGACTCCAGGCCGACCACCACGTCGACCGTGTCACTCTTCGCGGTCAGCATGACGATCGGCACTCCGGACTCGGCCCGGATCAGCCGGCACACCTCGATGCCGTCCCGACCCGGGAGCATCAGATCGAGAAGCACAAGATCGGGCTTGACCTCGCGGAATGCGGCCAGAGCCTTGTCACCGTCCGAGACGAACGACGGTTCGAAGCCTTCGCCCCGGAGCACGATGCCGAGCATCTCCGCCAGTGCGGTGTCGTCATCGACGACGAGGACGCGTCCTTTCATAATTGTCATCATCCCATTAGCTCTTCGTTACCTGGATGTCCTGATGCGCGGCCCCACCGGAGCGCCGTACCCGCGGAGCGCCTCCCGGCACTGTCGGTGACGGTCATCCACTGCCGCTCTCAGGCGTCTGACCTCGAACGCCGTTTCGCGCACCGCGATTCTGGGCAGCGCGCCCCGCGTCCCCCGTCCCCCTCCCTCGATCACAGTCTGTGACGTGATTTCTCTCACGTCCCCACGCATTACTCAACCAGTCCGCCCTGGCCGGTGCGGCGCCGGCCGATCGGAAGAAGCCCACGTCCCGGATCAGCCGGTACGGCACCGTGGCACGATGTCAGCCGAACCGTCCGTTGTGGCGCTTTCCGCAGGGCTGCTCTCCCGAACAGCACGGTCGAACGGCTGCCGGGACCATGAAGGAGCGATCATGAACGACTCCCCGGGCTGGACCTCGCCCGGTTCCACCTCCTCCGACGACTCGGAGCGTGGCGTTCCGGAACAGCGACCGGCAGAGCCCCCGTCCGGCGAGGGTACGTTCCCGCCAGCCGACTCGTCCGCCCAGCAGCCCCCTCCTGGCCAGTGGACCGCTCCTACGGGCCCCCGCCCTGGCCCGACCCCACAGGCCCCGCCGCCCGGCCACCCCGGCTGGGGGCGGGCTCCGGGGCCGCACTCGAAGTGGGCCGCACCGGCCATCGCCAAACCGGGAGTCATCCCGCTGCGGCCGCTGGGCGTCACCGAGATACTCGACGGCGCGGTCTCCACCATGCGGGCACACTGGCGCACCGTGCTCGGCGTCTCCTTCGCGGTGGCGCTCGTCGTCGAGTTCTGCTCGATGATGACGATCAGGATGTGGCTGGCGGACCTCCCCACTCTCGAAAACACCGAGTACGACGTTCCGCCGAGCTCCAGCGAGCTGCTGATCAGGACGGGTGCCAGCGTGACCGGCGACCTGGTCAACCTGTTCATCACCATGCTCGGTACCCTGCTCGCCACCGCGATCCTCACCATGGTCGTGAGCCGCGCGGTCCTCGGACGGACAGTGACCTTCCGAGAGACATGGCGGAGCGCCCGGCCCCAGCTCCCCCGGCTGCTCGGCCTCTTCTGTCTGCTCCCACTGCTCACCATCGCCGCAGCCGCGCTCCTGATGATGCCGGGAGCGCTCCTGCTCGCCGGCAACCCCTCTCCGGCCGGCGGCGCGCTCCTGCTGATCGGGGCACTGGCCGCGATCGTGGTGGCGGTCTGGATCTGGATCCGCTTCAGTCTCGCGGCGCCCGCTCTGATGCTGGAGAAGCAAGGCGTGATCAACGCCATGCGGCGCTCGGCGAAGCTGGTGCGCGGCGCCTGGTGGCGGATCTTCGGTATCCAGCTCCTCACCGTGCTCCTGGTCATGATGGCCGCGTTGGTCATCCAGCTCCCGATGATGCTCATCGGCCTGGTGGCCGGGGGTGAGGAAACCCTCAACTGGCTGCTCGGAGAGTCCGACGACATCGGCTGGGTCTTCCTGATCATCGCGGCTATCGGTGCGGTGATCAGCTCGACCATCACGCTGCCGATCAGTGCCAGCGTCAACGCGCTGCTCTACGTGGATCAGCGCATCCGCCGGGAGGCGCTCGACCTGGAGCTGGGCCAGGCCGCCGGACTGCCCGGATACGGCCCGGGCGGCTCGGGCGGCGGCCCCGTGGCGGAGGGCTGATGCGGTGAGCGTGACCGCGGTGACCCCCCGGGCACGCGCCGCGCTGGAGCACGCGGCGAACGGACCGGTGACAGTTCCCCGGCTGCCCGCCAGGGAGGCGGCTGAGCAGGAACTGTCCAAGCGGATGTACCACGAGAACGATCCGAGCCTCCTCGAGCGAGCGCTGGAGCACTTCTGGAACTGGGTCGGCGAACTGCTCCACGCGGCAACCGGAGCCACCCCCGGCGGGGCGTTCGGGATCGCCGTGGTCGTCGTACTGGTCCTCCTGCTGGTGATCGGACTCATACTCCGGCTCGGGCCGGCCCGGCGTACGCCTGCGGCCCGCGACGAGCTCTTCGACAACCGGCCCAGGAGTGCGGCCGAGTACCGCGCGGCCGCGGAGCTCCACGCCTCCCGACAGCGCTGGGGCGCGGCGATCCAGGAGCAGTTGCGGGCCATCGTCCGCTCCCTGGAGGAACGGGCGCTGCTCGACCCGCGCCCCGGCCGGACCGCCGACGAGGCCGCGGACGAGGCCGGACGTGCCCTCCCCGAGCACGCTGAACGCCTCCACCAAGCCGCGCGCACCTTCGACGAGGTGACGTACGGCGGGCGCAAAGGCTCTGCGGAGGAGTACCTCCGCGTCCAGGAGACCGATGGCATCCTGCGCGGAAGCCGTCCGGTGCTGCCCACCGCCGACCCGCTGGGGGCGGTGCGATGAGGCAGACCGCTCCGCGCGGAGCCGCCGAGCAGTCGTCGAGCCCAGCGGCCACCGCGGGGACATCGTCCATCGGGCGGAAACCGTGGTCGCGCTTCCGCGGCCCTCTGCTCGCCCTGGCCGTCCTGATCGTCGCCGGACTGGTCTTCGCCGCGATCGGCTCCGGGGAGCGCCACGGGCGGCTCGACCCACACTCCACCGACCGGTTCGGCAGCCGAGCGGTGGCCGAGCTCCTCGAAGACCACGGGGTCATCACCCGACTGGTCACCACCACCGAGGAGGCCGTCGCCGCAGCGGGGCCGGACAGCACCCTGCTGCTCGCCAACCCCGACCTGCTCTCGTCCGGGCAACGAGCCGAGCTGAGCGACACGGCCTCCCGGTTCGGGCGTACCATCCTGATCGCCCCCGGCCCTTCCTCGGTCGGGTTCCTCGTCCCCGGGGTCGATGCGGCGGGTACCTCCCCGATACGACCGCGCTCCCCCGAATGCGCCTTCGCCACCGCCGAGCGCGCCGGGACCGCCGAGACGGGCGGCCTGCGCTACACACACACCGGGTCCGGGGTGCAGGCCTGCTACCCGAGTTCCGGGCTGCCCACCCTGCTCCGGCTGCCGGGGCCCGCCGACAGCGACACCGTGGTCATCGGAGCCCCCGACGTCCTGTACAACCACCGCCTCGCCGAGCACGGCAACGCCTCGCTCGCCCTTCAACTGCTCGGTTCGCGGCCGCATCTCGTCTGGTACCTCCCCTCCCTGGCTGACACCGCGGCCGTCGACTCCGACGGCCCCGACTTCTTCGAGTTGATACCGGCGGGTTGGTACTGGGCCGTCGGGCAGCTCCTGTTGGCGGCCGCCCTCACCGCCCTCTGGCGGGCCCGCCGGCTCGGCCCGCTGGTCACGGAGGGGCTCCCGGTCCCGATCCCCGCCTCCGAGGTGACCGAGGGCCGCGCCCGCCTCTACCGGCGAGTGGGGGCCCGCGACCGTGCATCGGAGGCCCTGCGATCGGCCAGCCGGGCCCGGATCGCCCCACTCCTCGGCGTAACGGCAGCCCAGGCAGACCGACCGGACAGGCTCTGCCCCGCCGTGGCGGACCGGGTCGGGGTCCCCGTCCCCGTCGCGGAGCCGCTGCTCTTCGGTCCGGCGCCGAAGGACGATGCCGCACTCGTCAGACTCGCCACTGACCTGGACGACCTCGAACATCGCATCACCTCCGGCACCACATCGCCCGTTTCCCGGACCCTCTTCGAAAAGGACACCCACCGTGAGCGCCCCGACCACTGACAGCGCCCGCGCCTCCCTGGAGGCGCTGAGGACCGAGATCGCCAAGGCGGTCGTCGGTCAAGATCCCGCCGTCACCGGATTGGTGGTGGCACTGCTGTGCCGGGGACACGTCCTACTCGAAGGGGTGCCTGGCGTGGCCAAGACCCTTCTCGTCCGAGCGCTGGCCGCCTCGCTCCAACTCGACACCAAGCGCGTACAGTTCACACCGGACCTGATGCCGAGCGACGTGACCGGTTCCCTGGTCTACGACGCGCGCACGGCAGAGTTCTCCTTCCAGCCCGGGCCGGTCTTCACCAATCTGCTGCTCGCTGACGAGATCAACCGCACACCACCGAAGACCCAGGCCTCCCTTCTGGAAGCGATGGAGGAACGCCAGGTCACCGTCGATGGCACGGCACACCCCCTGCCCGACCCCTTCCTCGTGGCCGCCACTCAGAACCCGGTCGAGTACGAAGGCACATACCCCCTCCCCGAGGCCCAGTTGGACCGCTTTCTTCTAAAGCTGACGGTTCCACTGCCCGGTCGCCAGGACGAGATCGATGTACTGACCCGACACGCGGGAGGCTTCGACCCCCGCGATCTCGATGCCGCGGGCCTGCGCCCCACCGCCGGGCCAGCAGATCTGGAAGCGGCCCGGGAGGCCGTTGCCAAGACCACGGTCTCACCGGAGATCGCCGCCTATATCGTCGATATCTGCCGCGCCACTCGTGAATCCCCCTCGCTCTCCCTCGGTGTTTCCCCTCGTGGGGCCACCGCACTGCTCTCCACATCCCGCGCCTGGGGCTGGCTCACCGGGCGCGATTATGTGACGCCGGACGATGTGAAGGCTCTGGCCCTTCCGACACTCCGACACCGGATTCAGCTCCGGCCGGAAGCGGAAATGCAGGGCGTCACTGCGGACTCTGTCATTCAGGCGACGCTCGCCAACGTCCCCGTACCTCGCTGAGCCGACGAGAGCGACCCCTTCAGCTATGGCCCTCACCGGACGAACCGCCCTCATCGCCGCTCTCGGCGCCCTTGTCACCGGCCTTCTGCTCCCCAACTGGACCGGCGTTCTCGCCATCAATCTCCCCTTGCTGGTGGCAATTCTTGGTGACCTGGTCCTCGCCGCGCCAGTAGGCAGTCTCCGTTTCACCCGATCTGGTGATACATCAGTTCGACTTGGTGAGGGGGCGGAGGTACACCTCACCATCGCCAACCCAGCTGGTCGCACCCTGCGCGCCCTCCTTCGAGACGCCTGGCCCCCGAGCAGTTGGCACACGGAGACCCAGGCCTTCGCAGGCTCCCGCCACTCGCTCAGGATCCCCGCCGGTGAACGCCTCCGGGTCACCACTCGGCTCCATCCGACACGGCGCGGAGACCGTCATGCGGACCGGGTCACCGTCCGGTCGTACGGGCCGCTCGGGCTCGCAGCCCGGCAGGGACAGCACCGGGTTCCCTGGACGGTGCGCGTGCTTCCGCCCTTCACCAGCCGCCGGCACCTGCCCGCGAAACTCGCCCGGCTGCGGGAACTCGATGGTCGGACGAGCGTGCTGACCCGCGGCGAGGGGACGGAGTTCGACAGCCTCCGCGAGTACGTCCCCGGCGACGACACCCGGTCCATCGACTGGCGGGCCACCGCCAGACGGACCGAACTGGCGGTGCGGACCTGGCGTCCGGAGCGCGACCGCCGCATTCTGCTGATCCTGGACACCGGGCGTACTTCCGCCGGCCGGGTGGGCGATGTGCCCCGACTGGACGCCGCCATGGACGCCGCACTGCTACTCACCGCGCTCGCCGCTCGCGCCGGGGACCGTGTGGACCTGATGGCGTTCGACCGCCGGGTCCGTGCGACGGTCCAAGGGCGGACGGCGGGTGATCTCCTCCCCACCGTGGTGGCGGCGCTGGCGCCGCTCGAGGCGGAACTCGTCGAGACGGATGCCTCCGGGCTGGCGGCTGCGGCCCTCCGGATGGCCCCGCGCCGTTCTCTCATCCTCCTGCTCACCACACTGGACTCCGCTCCGGTGGAGGAGGGCCTTCTGCCCGTGCTGCCCCAACTCACCCACCGGCATTCCGTACTGCTCGCTTCCGTGGCCGATCCACGGGTCGCGGAGATGGCTGCGGCCCGGGGGACGGTCCAGTCCGTCTACCAGGCCGCTGCGGCTGCCAGGGCCCAGGCGGAACGGGAGCAGACCGCCGACCGTCTACGCCGCTACGGCGTCACGGTCGTCGATGCGGTCCCCGACCAGCTGTCCTCGGCCCTGGCCGACGCCTATCTGGCCCTCAAGAGCAGCGGCCGTCTCTGATGCCTCCTCCCTTCCGGGAGGACCTGAAGCGATCGGCAAGAGGCCCGGGAATACGAAAGAGGCTGGCCCAGGCCAGGGCCCGCTGGCCCCGACCGCAGCCCCTCAGAACGGACACCGGGATCCACCTCGGAAACAAAG
>NZ_BBZK01000002.1 GCF_001748085.1 Streptomyces sp. TP-A0874 | reverse complement strand
GGGCCATACTAGTACTGGATGCATCTGCAGGATATCGCGGCCGCTCTAAACGTGGTAAATTGTTAACTCCGAGCTAGACTTCAGGTGGCCGTATTTATCAGATTTCCTCGTTGTGTCCTCAGAAAAAAATGCCAATACCACTTTCAGCTGTGAATATCCACCATGAAGGGCAAGACATGCTCATAATTAACTGTCAGGCAGGCCAGGCCTTCAGCTACAACGACCTTGAATTGGTTTATTCTGCTTGTCCTCTATAAGTTTGCCAGAGGGAATCACACATGAGCCAAACCTATTGAAGAAAGCATTAGGACAGTGCCAGTCTTAATCACAGTGGGGGGTATGTTATTCCCAATGAAGTCGTCCAGAAACGGACTAGGTAGTTAGCTTTTTCTAGTGCCCAACACATTAGAGGTGTGGTTTTTTTTCTCTAAAATAAGGGTGGCCATAGGCTCTTTTAACCAGAATCGGTGTAGTCAGCTGAAATTGACTTGCACGCCTGGGTCCTGTGTGTCTACTAACTTTCTCGCGAACGATAGCTAACGGATCCCCCGGGCCATACT
>NZ_BBZK01000001.1 GCF_001748085.1 Streptomyces sp. TP-A0874 | reverse complement strand
TAGGGCCTGTGTGATGTTGTGATCAACCGGCTGCTTGCAGGAGATCTCCGAGCCAGATCATCGAGGCGCGGAGTTCGAGGCCGGCGAGGTAGCTCTCGGGTGTCTTGTCGAAGCGGGTGGCGATGCCGCGCCAGTCCTTCAGCCGGTTGATCAGGCGCTCGACGGTGTTGCGGTCACGGTAGAGACCGGCGTCGAAAGTGACGGGACGGCCGCCTCGGCTGCCCCTCTTCTTGCGGTGGGCGGCCTGGTCCTTCTTTTCCGGGATGACCGCCTTGATGCGGCGTTTGCGCAGGTGGGCGCGGTTGGCGCGGGACGAGTACGCCTTGTCCGCGGCGACCGCGGCGGGCCGGGTGCGGGGCCGGCCGACCGGCAGGCGGACGCGGATCTTGTGCAGCACGGGGATGAACTGGGGGCTGTCCGCGGCCTGCCCGGCGGTCAGGACGAACGACAGCGGCCGGCGCCTGCGGTCGGCGGCGAGGTGGATCTTGCTGGTCAGCCCGCCGCGGGACCTGCCGAGCAGGGCTTCCTTCAGGCGGAGCCGGCGTCGCCGGCGGACGCGCCGGCGTTCGGTCCGCTCGGGCTCGTTTTCGCCGTCCCGTCCGTTCTGTTCCGCCTCGGCTCCCCCTTTTGCCGGGCCTGTTCCTGCTCGGCGGCGGCTTCCTCGAGCGCCTCCATGACGTCTTTGCCGACGGGCATCCCGGCGGCGTCGTGGTGCGCGCGGACGGTCGTGGAGTCGATGCTGACCAGGGACAAGTCTGTCCTGCCCCGGCGGGCGGCCTCGGCGATCAGGCCCTCCAGCAGGGCGGTGAAGACGCCCGCGTTACGCCAGACCCGGAAGCGCCCGTAGACGGTCGGCCAGGGCCCGAAATCGCCCGGCATCTCACGCCACTGCGCGCCGGTCCTGAACCGCCAGATCACCCCCTCGAACTGCTCCCGCAGCCGCTCGGGGTACGGGCCGTACTCGCCTATCGGCAGGTACGGCTCGATCAACTTCCACTGCTCATCGGTAAGTTGCCTGCGCGTCACGACCGTCTTCCTACCGGATCCGCCCTCCAGACGGACCCGGATCGGCAAGATTGATCACAACATCACACAGACCCT